>NZ_JAHKRM010000040.1 GCF_019396345.1 Nonomuraea guangzhouensis
CGCCTGGACCAGCGTGACGCCGCGCGCGACAGCGGCCTCCTCCTCGATGCCGGCCCACTCTCCGCTCGCCAGCCCGAAGCTGACCATCCGGCCGCCGTGGCCGAGCAGGTGGAAGGCGGTCCGGGCGATGTCGCCGCCGATCCCGTCGAGGACGACGTCGACGGGGGCGACCCGGTCGGACCAGCCCGCGGCCGTGTAGTCGACCACCTCATCAGCGCCGAGGTCGCGGGCCACACCGGTCTTGCGCGAACCCCCGGCCGCCGCGACGACGGTGGCACCCGCCGACTTGGCCAGCTGTACGAGGAGCGAGCCCACGCCGCCGGCCGCCGCCTCGACCAGAACCCGTTCCCCGGGCCGCGGTGCGGTCGCCCGGATCATCATGGTCGCGGTCCGCCCGTCGGCCAAGATCGCGACCGCGTCGTCCAATTCGAGGCTGTCGGGGACGGTGTAGAGCCCGGACGCGTCCACCGCCGCCCGTTCGGCATAACCGCCGGAGCCGCCCGTGGCGGTCACCACTCGGCGGCCGACCAGGTCGGAGCCGACGCCCTCGCCGACCGCCGTGACGACGCCCCCGACGCCGTTGCCCGGGATCATCGGCAGCTCCCGCGTGAACGGCGATGGCGCGCCCGACCGGAACTGGGTCTCCACAAAGGTGATGTTGGCGTAGACGACGTCGACCAGCACCTGCCCAGGCCCCGCGACCGGGTCGGGGGCATCTCCAGGTACGAGCACCTCGGGCCCGCCGAACTCCTTCAACCACACCGCGCGCACGTTGCTCTCTCCCCTGTTCCGTTGATGTCGCCCCCAGCATGCAACCTCAACCGAACTCGAGGTCAACTCGCGATCGCCAGTACAGCTCGATCGCCATGTCGGCCCGTTCTCGGGTCGGCGTCGCTGGGGACAAGGTAGAAATCACCGCAGGTCGCTGAAGGGGATGTGCGCCAGCCGTCGAGGCCGGATTTCGGGCCGGACGGCGTGGGATGAGTCAGGCGTTCATGGGTTCCTCGACTCCGCGCTGGCTGGGCTCGACGGACTGGAGTTCGCCCCGGTCGCCCGGCCCGCGCAGGTGACCTATGTCTGCGTTCACGACGTGCCGACCGTGAGCGTACGGCCGTGGGCGGTGCCTTCCACGGCCTCCATGAATACGTTGGCAACCTCGGTCACCGGGGTGCCGGGAGCCGGGTCCATGCCCAGGCTGAGGAGGGTTTCGCGGACCCAGCCGGGGCTGACGGCGTTCAGGCGAACGCTGCGCGGCATCTCCGTCGCCGCCGCGTGTACGAACGCCTCCAGGCCGGCGTTGACCAGGTAGCCGAGTGAGCTCCCCGGGATGGGCTCGGCGAACCGGCCGCTGGTGAGCGTCACGGATCCGCCGGCGCGTACGTGGGTGAGCGCGCGCCGTACCAGGTTCACCTGCCCGATGAGTTTGCCGTCGAGGCCGTTCCAGAAGTCCGTGTCCGATGGCGCGTCCAGTGGAGTCAGGCCGCCGCTCGCGGCGCAGCACACTACCGCGTCCACCTCGCCGACCTGCGTGAACAGGGCGTCAATCGAGGCGGCGTCCGCCATGTCCACCCGCACCGGGCCACGGCGCGACGCACGCACCACCTCATGGCGCGCTGCCAACGCATCGGCGACCGCGCCGCCGATGGTTCCTGTCGCCCCGATCGCAAGAATCTTCACCGTATGTCCCGTTTCGTTTGGTGGCTGGTAAGGGCCACGCTGCGGCAGGTGGGCATGCCGGGCCCAGCCCTCTCCCGGGGGTACACCTGACAGGTGCAGGCTCGACGGCCATGGCTCCGCGACACTGGGATGTATGGCGACAAATGAGGAGTTGGGAGAGTTCCTGCGATCGAGGCGAGCCCGCTTGCAGCCCGAGGACGCCGGGCTTCCCACCTACGGAGGGCGGCGGCGGGTGCCGGGCCTGCGGCGCGAGGAGTTGGCTCAGCTCGCCGGGGTGAGCGCCGGCTACTACACCCGGCTCGAACAGGGGCAGAGTCCCAATGCCTCGGATGCCGTGCTCGACGCCGTCGCCCGCGTTCTGCGTCTGGACGATGCCGAGCGCGCTCACCTTTACTCACTGGCCCGGCCGAAGCCGAAGGCCCGCCGCCGGGCCGCCAAGCCCGAGCAGGTACGGCCGGGCGTACGACTCATGATCGAGTCGTTCGGGGACGTGCCCGCCCTGGTCATGGGGTGCTTCCTCGACGTTCTCGCATGGAACCCGATGGCGCACGCCCTGCTGGCCGGCCACCTCGACCTCGACGCGCCGAACCGACCGGCCGACCGGCCCAACATCGCCCGCATGCTGTTCCTGGACGCCCACACGCGGGAGCTGTACCCGGAGTGGACCCGCAAGGCCCGGTCCACCGTCGCCGACCTGCGGCTGATCGCCGGACGTCACCGAGGTGTCCCCGCGCTGAGCGAGCTCATCGGCGAGCTGACCCTCGGAAGCCCCGAGTTCGCGAGGCTCTGGGCCGCCCACGCGGTGGGTGATTGCGATACTGCGGCCCGTACCTACTGCCATCCGGTGGTGGGCACCATGGCGCTCATGGCCGAGTTCATGGTCCTGCCGGACGACGAGGGGCAGCGGGTGGCCGTGTTCAACGCCGAACCGGGCTCACCCTCCGAAGCCGCCCTGCGGATGCTCGCCGACCTGACCGCCACCGCTACGACCGCTACGCCGCTCACCAGGCCACTGGACACCAAGACGCACCGTCTCTGAAGGGGTGGGCGATGCCACGCTGAACTCTCGGGTACGAAACCATCCTCAGCGGACGGTCCCGTCCCACTGCCAGCGGTCTCTGCGGCCATGACCGGGAAGATCGGCTCGGCCGGTGCACCACAGAAGGGTCTCGGTCGCGTCACCGCTGTCCGGAGCCTTCGGGAAGAGGCGCCGCACCGCAGGGCCGCACAGGTGTTCCGGCGGCCGCCAGTCGAGCCCGAGACCGCGGCTGATGTCCATACCGTGGACGAGCAGTTCGACGACTCCCATGGCGGCGAAGCCGGGCCCGTCGGAGTCGCCCCATGGATGCCAGGCACGTACCGCACCGTCGGCCTCGCGTACGGCGGAGGCCAGGATGTTCGCCGCGATCCTGATCCCCTCCAGGCAGTCGCTGATCGGAGCCTGTGGGTCGAGCGAGGCGAAGAGGGTGATGTACCGGTCGGCTGGGCGGGCGATGAGCAGGCCGGCGTAGCCGACGACGCCCAGGGCGAGGTGGTCGAGCGTGCTCCGGCAGGTCCACTCCAGCCCCGCCGCGTTGCGCGTCCAGTCCTGGTCGGCGCCCTTCTCCAGGATCGCGGTCGTTTCGTCGGCCGCCTCGAGGACGAGCGCGGCCCAGGACGTGGCGCTCATGAGGTGCTGAACGTTCATGCCACGGAAGCCCTGAAGTGGTCGATGATGCGGGCGTAGCTGTCGAGGGCGTGGCCGCGGCTGATCGCCTCGGTGAGGAGCTTCTCGGTGTACTCGGCCATGGTCGCGTCGATGCCCCGGATCCGGCTCTCGTGGATGAGGTGCCGGACCGGCGGGACCTGGGTCTCCAGCGTGGCGTCCTCGGCGGCGTAGGAGTCCTCGTCGATCTGGTGCGCGTACGCCGTCAGGAACGACGCCACGCCCTTGAGCCAATCCGTGGCCATCGGCAGGAAATCGGTGGCCGCGACCTTCTCGGTACCCATGAGCGCGGCGGCGTGCATGAACCCGTTGAACGTCGCCCACATGATCCCCAGTAGCGCGACGTCGTACAGCGAAGGAAGGCCGACGTCGGAGCTGATGAGCGTGGTACCGCCGCCCAGCACCGCGAGGGTCTTCTCGTGTGTCTCGTACAGCGACGGCGACCCTCCGTAGAGGATGACCGTCTCCGGCGCGCCGATGCCGGGAGGGGTCATCATGATGGCCCCGTCCAGGTATTCGGCCCCGTGTTCCGCCGCCCATGCGGCCGTCGCGCGTGCTTCGTCGGACGCGCCTGACGTGAGATTGACCAGGACGCGGCCGGACAGCACCGCCTCGGCCGGTGCGAGCAGTTCGCGTACGGCGTCGTAGTCCCGCACGCAGATGATCACCAGCGGGGCGGCGGCGACGGCGGCGACGGCCGTCGGGGCTTCGCTCGCGCCGGCTTCGACCAGAGCCGCCGCTTTGCCCGGGGTCCGGTTGAAGATGGTCGTGGGGTGGCCGGCGTTCATGAAGGCGGTGGCCAGCGCCCGGCCCATCATTCCCATGCCGATGACCGTGACGGGGGTTCCTGCCATGTCTGTCTCTTTCCTGTCCGTTTCGGTGGGGGCGGTCCACCACGATGGCAGCGGGCGACGTCGGCCGACACTGGCAGGAGTGCCGATATTCACCAAATTAGTGCCATAGGGTGCACTCATGAGTGCTGGTTCCGTCGCGCTGGTCGTGACCGACGACACCATTTCGATGTGGGACCTGTACGAGCTGGGCATCGCCACGGCAGTCTTCGGCGTGGCGCATACCGATCTCGTGAACCCTTGGTACGACCTGCGGTTGTGCGGGCTGCGCCCGGGGACGTCCTCGTCAGTGCCGGGGTTCACGCTGAACGCGCCACACGGGCTGGACGAACTGGAGAAGGTCGACACGGTGATCGTCCCGGTCGTGCCGGAGTCGTACATGCGCGGCGAGCGCGAGCTGCCCGAGGAGCTGATCAGTGCTCTCCGGCGGGCCGGCGCCGCGGGGACCCGGATGGTCTCGCTCTGCAACGGCGTGTTCGCGCTCGCCGCCGCGGGGCTCCTCGACGGCCGCCCCGCCACCGCTCACTGGGAGCACACCCGCGAGCTGGCCGAGCGGTATCCGCAGGTAAAGGTGGACGATTCGGTCCTGTACGTCGACGACGGTGACGTGCTCACCAGCGCCGGGCTCAGCGGCGGGCTCGACCTGTGCTTGCACATCGTCCGCCGTGACCTCGGCGCGCAGGTGGCCAACCAGCTCGCCCGCCGTCTCGTGGTCCCCGCGCACCGGCCCGGCGGCCAGGCCCAGTTCGTGGAACGCGCGGTCGCCGTGACCGACGACGGGATCGCCCCCGTGCTGCACTGGGCCCTGGAGAACCTCGACCGCCCACTCACCGTCGACGACCTGGCCACCCGCGCCGGGATGAGCGTCCGCAGCTTCCACCGCAACCTGCGGGCGGCGACCGGCACGAGCCCGATGAAGTGGCTGCTCCATCAACGCCTCGCCCGCGCGCAACTCCTCCTGGAGACCACTGACCTGCCCATCGAGCAGATCAGCGAACGCAGTGGGCTCGGCAGCGCGAACAACCTTCGCCATCATTTCGCCGCGCACCTTGGAGTAGCGCCCACCGAATATCGTCGGGCCTTCCCCTCTCCTGGGCCGGGATCGCGAACGCCCGATCGGCCTCGCCCCAGTCTGCCGATGCCCGCCTGAGCGAGGCCACCGAGCCGCCCGATGACGACTCGCTCCGCTCGCTCCGCGCGGCGGTCGAAGCAGTCGGCGACATGCGGCTTGGGGAAAGTCGCCGCGGAACCACTTCGCTGTCTGGACCGGCATGGAAACGCCGGGGAAACGTGCCTCTGGGTTGTGTGGCCTCACGACTGCTGCGATCACCGCTGCAGGTGCGAGTTTTCGAGCACGACGTGAGGATCTTGATATGACCCCTTCAGCCGATTTCCAGGCTCCCGACCGGCGCGCGTTTCTGCGGCGAGCGGGCCTGGCCGTGGCCGCGGGTGCGAGCCTTCCCCTGCTGGGTACCGTCCCGAGCCCGAGCCCGGCGTTCGCCGCCGCGGACGATCCTGATCAGCTGTTCAAGGACGGCCGGTTCGCGGCGGCCGAGCGCGGCTATCGGCGCCTCCTGCGCGAGGATCCGCGGAACGCGCACGCCTACGCCCAGGCCGGATACATCGCCCTGCTGTCCAACCGCTTCGGCGAGGCGGAGAAGCACCTGGCCAAGGCCGTCGCCCTGCAGCCCGGCGACGTCGCCTCGGCGCAGCGGCTGGCCGAGTGTTTCGTCCGGCAAGATCAGCTCGCCCGTGCGATACCGCTGCTCCAGGGCACCGGCCGCCTTCGTGACAAGGCGTACGCCGACCTCTACTCCCATATCAGCGGCACACCATGGCAGATTCACGGGGCGAGGAGCGCGGAGTTGCCCTTCGTCACCCTGGATCCCGTGCCTGCCGTCGAAGCCAGCCTGAACGGGGGGACACCGGGGAAATTCTGGCTCGACACCTACGCGACGCTCGACCTGTCGCGCGAGGTGGCGGAAGCGGCGGGGCTGCGGGCGGTGGCCAGCCACTCGGGAGGAGTCGCCAACAATCAACCGATCACCATCTGGCTCGGCGTCCTGGACTCGTTCAAGATCGGCAACATCGAGATCCGCAACCTTCCGGTGCAGTGGAGCGACGCGCAGCGGCCGTCCCTGCCTGACGGGTCACCGGCGGCGGGCGCGTTCGGAACGACGATCTTCTACCACTTCCTGACCACGATGAACTACGCCGGCCGCGCCCTGATCCTGCGGCGCAAGACCAAGACCGCGCCGCGAGCGGGCGCCGCCGACCGGCTCCCGTTGTGGCTGGCCGGGGACCACTACCCGTGCACGCTGGGCAGCCTGGGCGACTACGGGCCGCGGATGGTCACCCTCGACACCGGCGGCATCGGCGTCGGCCTCGACACCACAGTGGAGATCGCCGAACGGGTGGGCATCGAGGTGGACTACGACCATCCCAGCCGGCAGCCCGGAACCAAGGTCTATCCGATCACGGCCGAGCGGATCAGCCTGGGCGGGGCGGTCGGGCGCAAGGTGCGCGGTCATGCTGCCGAGCAGGTCTTTCCCGGGTTCCCCGGCCCAGGTCAGTCGGCGCAGTTCGGCTTCGATCTGATCGCCAACTTCACCCACGAGTTCTTCAAGCCCTTCGCGATCACCTTCGACTACACCGACATGCACCTCTACATCACCCGCGGGTGAGTCCTGTCAGTGCGTCAGGACCACGCGCTTGCGGAACACCCAGTACGTCCACCCCTGGTACACCAGCACGAACGGCAGCGTGATCAGCCCGATCCAGCTCAGCATCGTGAGGGTGTACGGCCCCGAGGCCGCGTCCGTGAGGGTGAGGCCGGGTAGAGGAGCCCACCGGAGTTCGGTGAAGAGCGCCACGGAGGCCAGGGCGATGGCGCCGGCGGTGGCGGCGAAGGCCCAGCCCTCCCGGCGGCGGAACGTCAGTGCCGCCGCGGCGGCCAGCGCCGCCATGGAGATCAGGGCGGGGATCGAGCCCAGGGCGGACAGCGCCGCCACGGCCAGCGGCAGGACCACGGCGCTCGCGGCCAGCGCGGTCGCCCGGGCGCGTCGGCGTACCGGGCCGTCGGTCTTGAGCGACAGGAAGACGGCGCCGTGCAGGACGCACATGGCCAGCGTGAAGAGGCCGCCCACGAGCGCGGCGAGCGCGCTGTCGAACAGCAGGTCGGCGAAGACCGCGCCCCACAGGAACGCCGGGAGGGCGCTGCCGGCCACGATGCCCAGGTCGCACCAGACCGGGTTGGTCACCTTGCCGCGCCATTCCAGGCCGACGCCGCGGACGATCAGGCCGACCAGGATCAGCACCACCGGCAGGTAGAAGGCGCTGAACAGTCCGGCGTACCAGGCGGGGAAGGCCGCGAACATGGCGCCCACGGCGGTGATCAGCCACACCTCGTTGCCGTCCCAGACCGGGCCGATCGTCTCCAGGCTCTGCCGGTGCTGCTCGGGGCCCCTGCTCACGAACGGTGTCAGCAGGCCCACGCCGAAGTCGAAGCCCTCGAGCACGAAGTAGCCGGTCCAGAGGAAGGCGATGATGACGAACCACAGGTTGATCACTGTCTGCACCTCAATACATCAGCGACGGCTGGAGTCGCTCGGTCGCGGGGACGGGCTCCGTCTGCTCGGGGCCCTTGCGTACGTGCCTGGTCAGGAGTACGGCCTCGGCCACCGCGAGCCCGCCGTACAGGAGGGTGAAGATCGTCAGCGAGGTGGCCACCTCGGCGAGGCTCACGCCGGGCGAGACGCTGGCGGCCGTGAGGAGTTCGCCCGCCACCGTCCATGGTTGGCGGCCTATCTCGCTCAGCAGCCAGCCGGCGATCATCGCGAGGAACGGCAGGGGCAGAGCCAGCACCATGGTCCGGGCCAGCCAATCGGGCAGGTCGCGTCTGCGGCGGGTGAGCCAGAGGCCGAGCACCGACAGCGCCACCGTGGTCAGGCCGAAGACGATCATCACCCGGAACGACCAGAAGACGATGGTCTGGTTCGGCCGGTAGTCGCCGGGGCCGAACTCCCGCTCGAACTTGGCCTGCAGATCCTCGGTGCCCTGGACGGTGGCGGTGAGGTCGTGGGTGGCGAGGAGGCTGAGGAGGTTGGGGATCTCGACGCCGGGGGCGATGGAGAACGGGGCTCCGGCGGTGTCGTGTTCGAGGCCCTCGGCGGAGGCCAGCTTCATCGGCTGCTGCTCGTACAGCAGCCTGGCCGATGTGTCGCCGGTGCCCGCGACGACGGCCCCGGCCAGCGCGGTCATGACCAGCGCGGCCCGCGCGGCGCCGCGCCACATGGGCGCTCTCGTCTTCAGCAGCCAGTAGCCGCTCACCGCCAGCACGAACGCGCCCGCCACGATGAAGGCGGCGGCTATGACGTGCGGCACCTGGGCGATCGCGGTGGGGTTGGTGAGCACGGCCCACAGGTCGGTCATCCTGGCGCGGCCGTCGACCACTTCGTAGCCGACCGGGTGCTTCATCCAGGCGTTGGCCGCGAGGATGAAATAGGCCGACAAGTTGGAGCCGATGGCGGCGGCCCAGATGCACGCCAGATGGACCTTCTTCGGCAGCCGCTCCCAACCGAAGATCCACAATCCCAGGAACGTGGACTCCATGAAGAACGCCAGCAGCGCCTCCATGGCCAGGGGCGCGCCGAACGCGTCGCCGACGAACGTGGAGTATTCGCTCCAGTTCATGCCGAACTGGAACTCCTGCACGATGCCGGTGACCACCCCCATGGCGAAGTTGATCAGGAACAGCTTCCCGAAGAACTTCGTCAGCCGGAGATAGTGCTCCTTGCCCGTCCGGTGCCAGGCGGTCTGGAGCCCGGCCACGAAGATGCCCAAACCGATCGTCAACGGCACGAACAGAAAGTGGTAAACGGTGGTCACCCCGAACTGCCACCGCGCGAGATCGAGCGCGTCCATCTTCCCCCCCACCGGGTTGCTTTGCTCTACAAGCTGTAGTGCATCTACTTACAGTAGTACTACAGCCTGTAGAGCTGGGCTATGCGATCTTCGTCACAAGCCTGCGGATCGGTGGTCTCACGATGGCGTGCGAGGGCGTTCGGGCGCGTCAGCCGAGGGTCTGATTCGCGCGTACGTCTCGAGGTGGACCCGCGGCGCCGAGGGGTTTGGGGGCCGGGTCAGCGGTTGGTGGCGGCGTCCAGGTACGCCTGGAGGTTGCCGAGTTCGTAGCCGCGGCGCTTGATCTTGTTGACCAGGATGCGGAAGTCCCTGGCCAGGTTCGGGCGGAAGTGGATCAGGAGGATGTCGCCGGGGCGCAGCTTCTTGTCCGGCACCTGGTAGGCGATCTTGCCGCCGGGCTGCACGGTGGCCGTCCAGAGCAGGAGGGTCTTCAGGCCGCAGTTCTTGACGGCTCTGAGCGTGTCGGTGTTGTAGTTGCCGAACGGTGGTCTGAACAGCGTCGGCCGGGTCCCCAGCTCTTTCCTGATGATGGTGGAGGCGCCGCAGATCTCCCGCCGCTGGGCGTCGTAGCCGAGGAGGCGGAGGTTCGGGTGGGTGAGGGTGTGGTTCTCGACGGGGACCTGGGCATCACGTAATGATCGGAAATATCCCCATTTCCCGGCGCCGACGAACTGGCCGGGGCCGCCGGCGGGGTCGGGCGTGCCCTTGGCCTCCACCGCGTCCCGCATGGCGAACGCCGTGATCGGGATCCGCTGGTCACGCACCTGCTGGACGAAGCCGGGGTCCTGTTCCCAGCCGTCGTCGATGGTCAGGAAGACGACCTTGCGGGTGGTGGGGATGGAGCTGACCACCTGGGGCAGGGAACCGGCGGCCGGGATCTCGCGTACCTCGCCGCGCCTGGGCACCGCGCCGGGCGGGCCGTCGGGCTGCTGTGTGGTCGCGTCGGATCTGGGGGCGGTGGTGCCGGTGGCCGTGCTGCCTGGCGTGGCGCCGGTCGTGGCGCCTCCTGGGCCGTCCGCCGTACCGCCTGACCCGCCGCTGGTCGCACAGCCGGCCAGCAGGATCGCGACCGCCGCCACGGCGGCCACGCGCACGGGCCGCACCGCGGGGGCGGGGCCGTCCACTTGGGCCGCTCGGGTCGCTCGCGTCGGGGCTGCTCGGGCCACGCCGGCCGCGCGCATGGTGGGGAGCGCCACGTGCGTGGCGGGGAATGTGCGGACCACTCGGGCAGCCAGCACATCGGCCACACGGGCCACGATCGACACGTTTCGTCCCCTGACTCGACCCTTCACCATCGGTCCCATCCTGCCAGCCATGATCGCGGGGTGGGTGCATCCGATAAGGAGCGATCGTCCGGCTGGCGAGTGTTGCCCTTATCGCGAACGTCCGTTCGTCCCTAGAGTGGCGATGTGAAGGTGGCAGGTAGCGCCATGATCGGCGTCGAGAGGCATCGCGTGTGGGACGCGCTCCAGGATCCGGCGGTGCTGGTACGCACCATCCCGGGCTGTGAGCGCCTGGAGGAGACGGGGCCGGACACGTACCGGATGACGGTGACGGCGGGGGTCGCGTCCATCAAGGGCGTCTACCAGGGCGAGGTGTCGCTGGCCGAACCGTCGGCGCCGGAGAGCTTCGTGCTGCGAGCGCGCGGCCAGGGCGCTCCGGGGACGGTGGAGGCGACCGTGCTGGTACGGCTCAGCGAGGTCGACGAGGGGACCCGGGTCGACTACGACGCCGACGCGGTCATCGGCGGCATGATCGGCGGAGTGGGACAGCGGATGCTCGGCTCGGTGGCCAAGAGGACGGCGGGGGAGTTCTTCGCGGCCGTCGAGGATCATCTGCGCGCCCCGGAGGATGAGTACGCCGTACGCGGCGGTGTACCCGCGGCCGGAGAGGCCGGAGCCCGAACGGCAGCGGACCGTGGAGCCGGACAAGCTGCGGCGCGCTCCGGAGCCGGGCAGGGGGCGATGGTGCGTTCGGGAGCCGGGCAAGGAGCGGTCGCGGAGGGAGAGGCTGAGCGCGGGGTGGCCGTGGACGAGTTGGCCGCCCGCCGAGCCGCGGTGGCGCGTGCGGCCGGTGAGGCTGCGGGTGCGGAGGGGCGTCGGGCGCCCGCCGTGTACGAACGCCCATCCGCCGGGTACGAGCGCTCGCCCAGAAGCCACACGGAGACCCGCCCTTGGGTGATGCTGGCGTCGTTCGGGATGGGGGCGGGCATCGCCCTGACCGGCGTCGCCGTGGGCTGGCTGCTCGGCCGGACAGGCCGGCGTCCACGCCCCTGACCGCTGCTCGGCGGGGACGGGCCGGTGTCCGTGCCTCTGACCGCTGCTTGGTGGGACGGGCCGCCAGCCGCGCCCCTGACCGCCACCCCACCGAACCAGCGCCATCCCATCGGGTCGAGACGGCGATGCGGTGAAGGACGCTTGCCGCTGGGTGCCGCCTCGAAGGATGTCCAGATCGTCTCGAGGGGCGCCCGGCGTCGCCTCGGGGATGGCTGTGCCGACAGACCGGCCGCTGCCGAAGGGGCGGGGCCTCGAAGGGGGCCAGGTCGTCAAACCGGCTGCTCATGAGGGTGGGATTGAGCTCTCGCGGAAAAGGATCTCCAGGCGTAGCGTGGCTGTATGCGGCAGGCACACGCTGAAGACGCACGAACCGAGGCCCGGCGAGTCATACGCAACCTACTCGGAGAGGAGCGCCCGACCGCCGAGGCGCTGATCGGCGACGCGCGCCCCGCCCTGGGTGACGAGCGGACCGAACGCTGTCTGAGTCTGGCGCTCGGCGCGTCCCTCACCAGGCGGTCCGCCGAGCTGGCCGCCATCGCCGCGCTGCTGGTCGGCGCCCGCGAGCTGGGTGCCGAGTGGTGGACGCGGCCCAGGGGCGGCAAGTTGCCCGCGCCCGACGAGGTGTTGCGTACGGCCGTCGCGATCGAGCCGTGGACCGATCTGACCGCGCTGGAGATGCTGGCCGCCTGGATCTCCGACGACGCGGCCGACCAGCTGTGGGGCGAGCCCGTCGCCCAGGTGGACCTGAACTCGTGGCAGGCAGAGGACCGTTTCGAGCTGCCCGAGGGGGCGAAGCCGGGTCAGCGGCTCGTCGTGCACTTCGATGCCGGCGGGCGGCTCGACGCGGTCGTCACCCGGCGGCCTGACGAGGACCTGGGCTCGAACCTCGACTTCCACTCGTTGCGTTACTCGCGTCCCGCTGAGGCGCAGTGGAGCTGGGGAGTGGCGGCCGGTCTCGGGCCGCACCGGCTGCCGGGGGAGGACCCCGATCCGTACGCCCGCGAGGTCCCCAGCGCCGCGGCCGGCATCCTGCGTGCCTGGGCGCTACGGCACGGCGCCACGCGCGAGCAACTGGGTGAGCGGTGGCAGACGGTCGGCGACGTGGTGGCGTCCATTGAGCGGGTCGACTGGATGTGGCGGAGCGGGGAGTGGTTCGGCTGGTGGCGCGGCGCCTCCGCCCTGGTGGACGACTCGGCCTACCTCCCCTACCGGCTGGAGGAACTGGCCGCAGGGTGACCGGCTTGTCGAGAGCCGGCCGCAGGACGACCGGCCTGTCGGGAACGGCTGCTGGGTAACCGGCCTGCCGAGCGCAGTCCCCCGGCCTGCCGGGAACGGTCACCGGGTGACCGGCTTGTCGGGGACGCTTGCTGGGTGACCGGTCTGTCGGGAACGGCCGCCGGACGACCGGCCTGATGAGCGCATTCCACCGGCCTGATGGGACCTCTGAAGCCGGTGGAATGGGGGCCGGGTCCTGGAGGTTGTCATCGAGCGTGAAAGTCGAGATATTTTCGGACATCGTCTGCCCCTGGTGCTACATCGGGCATGCCCGCTTCGCCCGCGCCGCCGACCGGTTCCGCGCCAAGGGCGGCATCGTGGACATCACCATGCGCCCGTTCCAGCTGAACCCGGACGCCCCCACCGAAGGTGAGCCGCTGCTTCCCGCCCTGGAGCGGAAGTTCGGCGGGAACGTCGCGCAGATGACCTCCCGCGTCACCGGCGTGGCCGCCGAAGAGGGGCTGGACGTACGCTTCGAGCAGGCCATCAGCGCGAACACGTTCGAGGCGCACCGACTGGTCGAGCTCGCCACCCGGCAGGGGCGCGGCCAGGAGACGGTGGATCGGCTGTTCCGCGCGCACTTCACCGACGGGCTGAACGTCGGTGACCAGGACGTGCTCACGAAGCTGGCCGCCGAGGTGGGCGTGGACTATTCGTCGGGTGAGGGCGCCCAGGAGGTGCGCGAGCAGCTTGACCGGGCGCGGGCGCTGGGGATAACGGGTGTGCCGCTGTTCCTGTTCGAGGGGCAGTTCGCGGTGTCGGGGGCGCAGCCGGCGGAGACGTTCGACGCCGCGTTCGACGAGGTCGCGGCGCGTACCGGCCAGACGCCGGTGACGGTCCTCGCGGACCCGGCCGACGGCTGCGACGACGGCTATTGCGCCGTCTGAGCGGCGATGTCGCCCGGCATCCGCGCCGTCTGAGCGATGACGTCCCTCGGCCTGTCGCGCCGTCCGAGCGATGACGTCCCCCGGCCTATCGCGTCGTCTGAGCGATGATCTCCTCGGCCAGCCACTCGGCCACGTTCGCGGGGCCGGGTGGGCGGACGCCGAGGACGAAGTGCGTCACACCGGTGTCCGCCAGCTCGCCGATCAATGACCGGGTGGTGGCGGGGTCGTCGGCGGAGATGACGAGTTGCGTCGAACGGGTGATCTCCGCCGGGTCACGCCCGATGGCGGCGCACTTCTCGTCGAGCACCTTGTTCCGCTCCCTGATGAACTCGATCGTGTTGTGCGGCGGCCCCGGCACGTTCCAGATGTCGGCGTGCTCGGCCACCACGCCGAGCGTCCTGTCGCCCCACCCGCCGATCAAGAGCGGCGGCGGGACGGCGGGCTTCGGCGCGCACACCACCTCGCGCAACTGGTAGTAGCGGCCGGAGAAGTCGAACCGGTCCTCGGTCCACATCCGCTTGATGATCGTGCAGGACTCCGCCAGCCGGGCCACGCCCTCGGCGGGCGAGGCGATGTGCAGACCGTACGCGTTGTACTCCCTGGGCACGAGCGTGTCGCCCGGCTGGTGCGTGCCGCCGACGCCCAGGCCGAGGACCAGCCGGCCGGGCGCGATGGCGTCCACGGTCGCCGCGATCTTGGCGAGTACGGCCGGCGGCCTGGTGAGGTTGCTCGTCACCATGAGCCCCAACTGGAGCCGTGAGGTCCGCGCGGCCAGGGCGGCGAGCATCGTCCAGCCCTCGTGGATCGGCGCGTCCACCGGCCCGAACAGCGGCAGCATGTGGTCCCACAGCCAGGCGTGCTCGATGACCGGCACGGCGTCGGCCTGCTGCCAGGTCCGCAGCAGCGCGTCGTACGTGACACCCACGGGGACGGTCTTCATTCCGAAGCTCAGCATGTATCAGCTCCACTGATTGTCAGTTCGACTGATGATTAGGCTAGTGCGAGAATCGGGAGGTGTCGAGACGTCGCCTTGGATACCTGCTCAAGCACGCCCACCTGCGCCTGACCCAGCTCACCGGCCCGGCCCTGGAGCCGTACGGGATCGACGGTCGTGAGCTCGCCGTGCTCCACGTGCTCGACGAGGCCGACCCGCTGTCCCAGCAGGAGGCCGCGCGGCGGCTGCGGATCGACCGGACGACGATGGTCGCCCTGATCGACACGCTCGAAGGCAAGCAGTTGGTCAGCCGCCGGCCGCATCCGGACGACCGCCGCAAGAACATGGTCGAGCTGACCACGCGCGGCCGCGACACGCTACGCGACGGGGGTCAGGCCGTCGAGGAGGCGGAGCGGGCGTTCTTGGCGAAGCTGCCGGCCGACGACGCCGCACTCCTCAGAGAGCTGCTCGACCGGCTGATCTGAAACCGGCTGATCTACAACCGGCTGATCTAGAGCTAGCTGATCTTGGCTCGGGCTAGAGGGTGCCCTCGCCCAGGAGCCCCGAGCGGTGGTGGCGGCGGCAGAGCACCTGGTAGCGCACCGGAGACGCGTCCGTGTCGCCGATCACGACCTGCTCGCCCGTACGGACCAGCTGCCCGCCCACGATCCGCCCGTTGAGCAGTCCGGGCCGCCCGCACCAGCACAGCACCTCGACCTGCAACCGGCACACCTCGTCCGCCAGCTCGAACAGCCGCTGCGCCGCCGGGAACATCACGGACCTGAAATCGGAGGCCAGCCCGAAGGCGTAGACGTCGACGCCGTGCTCGTCCACCAGGTCGGCGAGTTGCTCGATCTGGTCGACGGTGTAGAAGCAGACCTCGTCACAGATCAGGTAGTCGATCCGGTCGCGCCCGGTCACCAGCGCCACCAGATCGAGCGAGTCCACGACCTCGATCGCGTCAAGACCGAGCCCTATCCTGCTGGTGACCTGCGGTCCGCCCGAGCGGTCGTGCTTGGTCAGGACCAGCCCGCGCCTGCCCTGGCGGCCGTGGTTGTAGTTCATCTGGAGCGCGAGCGTGGACTTCCCGCAGTCCATGGGACCGAAGTAGAACTTCAGCACGGCATCACGAGCGCCGGACGGGACGGCGGACAGGGCAAACGATTCGGTCACAGGGGGCCACCTTAGCGGCTTGGCTTGTTCCATGACCTCGTGGGACATTTCTCCCCTGGAGTTATCAGGAGGATCCGTGGTCACAGAGAAGCCACCACCCGCGCTCGATGCGATGATGACGACCGACGACCTCACGGCGGCGCAGGCCGACGCCACGAGGTGGCGGTACGGCTTCCTCGTCGTCGTGACGGGGATCGTCGCGATCCTGGTGGCCTTCGGGGCCGCCGTGTTCGCCACGAAGGAGTTCGCGGCGTTGTTCGCGGGCGTGGCCGGGGTGGTGGGCACGATCATCGGCGCCTACTTCGGCGTGCAGGCCGGGCAGTCGGGAAAGGCCCGGGTGGAGGCCGAACTGGCCAGGTCACAGGAGCTGGTAGTGCGGTTGGCGGCATATGTTGGCACTGAGAACGCGCCCCGTGTCATCGATGAAGTGCTCGGCCGGCGCCGAAGCTGAGGAGCCATGCGTAGCGTCCGTATCGGAGTCGACACCGGCGGCACCTTCACCGATGTGGTGGCGGTGGACGACCAGACCGGTGAGATCGTCACGACCAAGACCCCCTCGACCCCGGCGAACCCGGCCGACGGATTCGTCAGGGGCATCGAGAAGCTGGGCCGGCTCGACGCGAGTTCCGTCGTGCACGGCACCACCGTGGCCACCAACCAACTGCTCGAGGACCGGATCGCGAACCTGGGGTTCATCACGACCGAGGGTTTCGAGTACATCCTGGAGATCGCCCGGCAGAGCGTGCCCGACGGCTATGGCAACTCCTACTTCTGGGTCAAACCACCGAGGATCGTCCCGATCCACCTGGTCAAGACCATCGGGGGGCGTCTCGACCACACCGGAGCCGAGGTGCGCCCGTTCGCCGAGGAGCAGGCCGCCGAGGTGGCGCGCTGGTTCAAGGCCAGGGGCGTCACCGCGATCGGGGTGTGCTTCCTGCACTCGTACGCCAATCCGGACCACGAACGCCGCATGCGGGACGTGCTGGCCCGCGAGCACCCCGAGGCGGTCGTCTCGCTGTCGAGCGACGTGCTGCGCGAATACCGCGAGTACGAGCGGTCGGTCACCACGCTCGTGGACGCGGCGGTCAAGCCGACGATGCGCCGTTACCTGGCCAACCTGTCGGCCCGGCTCGGCATGCCGTTCTCGGTGATGAAGTCCAACGGCGGCGTGCTGTCGGCCCGCGAGGTCGTCAACCAGCCGATCACCACGGTGCTGTCAGGACCCGCGGCCGGCGCGCTGGGCGCGGCGCTCATCGCGTCCACGGCGGGGCACCCGTCGGTGATCACCCTGGACGGCGGCGGCACCTCCACCGACGTCTCCGTGGTGATCGAGGGCGAGCCGTCCATCACCACCGAGGGTGCCATCGGCCGCTACCCGTGCAAGATCCCGATGATCGACATCGTCACCGTCGGCGCGGGCGGCGGCTCCATCGCCTGGATCTCGCCCGAGGGCACGCTGAAGGTCGGCCCCAGGTCGGCGGGGGCCGATCCCGGACCGCTCTGCTACGGCCGGGGCGGCACCGAGGTGACGGTCACCGACGCGCACGTCTTCCTCGGCCGCATCCCGCCGCACCTGCTCGGCGGCGAGATCCCGCTCGACGTTGCGGCCGCGCGCACCGGCATCGAGGGGCTGGCCGACAAGCTCGGGCTCAGCGCCGAGCGGACCGCGACGGGCATCCTGGAGATCAGCGCGTTCAACCAGAGCAACGCCATCCGCCAGCTCACCGTCAAGCGCGGGCTCGACGTGCGGGACTTCCCGCTGGTGACCTTCGGCGGCTCGGGGCCGCTGCTGGCCTGCCGGCTGATCGACATCCTGGGCCTGCCCGCGGTGATCGTGCCGCCCGATCCGGGCAACGTGTCGGCGTTCGGCCTGCTCACGGTGGATGTCAAGAACGACTACGTGCGTACGTACGTCACCCGCGACCTGTCCCTGGAGACGGCCGGGGAGATCTTCCGCGAGCTGGAGGGCGAGGCGGCGCAGGCGCTCGACCGGGAGGGCTTCGACGACCCGGTCTACGCCCGCAGCGCCGACCTGCGTTACTACGGCCAGGCGTACGAGGTGCGCGTGGCCGCCCCGGCGGGCGAGGTGGACGAGGAGTGGCGCCGGGAGGTGCTGGACCGCTTCCACGCGGCGCACGAGAAGCTCTACGGCTACGGCTACCGCGACGACGAGCGGCACGGCGTCGAATGGGTCAACCTGCGTGTCTCCGGCATCGGCCCCATCACCCGCCCGGCCATCCGCCGCAGGGAGCCCCGCGACGGCGAGCGGCCGGCGGCGGCGACCAGGAGCGTGCACTTCGAGTCGGCCGCCGACACGCCGATCCACCAGCGGTCCGACCTGGACCCCGGGACCGTGGTCGAGGGCCCGGCGGTCATCGAGGAGTACGGCTCGACGATCCCCATCCATCCCGGCTTCACCGCCGAGGTGGACGAGTACGGCAACGTGGAGGTACGGCGTGGCTGACCCCGTTCTCGTCGAGATCGTCGAGGGCACCCTGGCCTCCGTGGAGAAGGAGGTCGAGACGGCGATCGCGCGTACCGCCCGCTCGCCGATGATCCGCGACGCGCACGACTTCCGCGCGGGCATCCACGACGCCCGGCTGCGCAAGCTGACCGGCCGCTCCTACAGCGCGCTCGTCCAGCCGATCGTCCGTGACTTCCCGATCGACACGATGAAGCCCGGCGACGTCTACTTCCACAACGACGTCTACCTGTCCGAAGGCGGGATCGGCCACCTGCCCGACCTGTGCGTCACCGTCCCGGTCTTCCACGACGGCTCTGTGGTGGCCTTCGTGCAGGCGTTCGGGCACCACGACGACATCGGCGGCTCGGTGCCCGGCTCGATGCCCTCGCACGCGCGCAGCGTGTTCGAGGAGGGGCTGATGGTCCCGCCGACCAAGCTGTGGGACGCGGGCGTGCCCAACGAGGCCGTGCTGCGCATCATGACCCGCAACTCGCGCATGCCCGACTCGCTGGCGGGCGACCTGGACGCCGAGTGCTCGGCCTGCCTCATGGGGGCGCGCCGCCTGGGCGAGCTGTTCGACAGGTACGGCAAGGCCGAGGTCGAGGAGTGCTTCGACGCGATCATCGGCAAGACGACGGAGACGTTCCGGCGCGAGCTGCTGGCCAAGATTCCCGAGGGCACCTACGTCTGGGAGGACTACGCCGAGCACGACGGCGTGGACGAGCCGAGACTGCACGCCCAGCGGATCACGCTCACCGTCGACCACGCGGCGGACGCCCCGCTGAAGATCGACTTCACCGGCACGTCACCGCAGGCCAAGGGGCCGATCAACCACGCGGGTGACTACGCCGACGGCGTGTTCCTGAAGAAGTGGCTGGCCCCCGTCCTGCGCAACCTCGCCGACACCCCCGAGCGCATGGCCGAGCTGGACGTCAACGAGGGCGTCGTCCCCCTGATCGAGATGGTCTTCCCGGAGAAGGGGACGCTGCTCACGCCGATCTTCCCCGCGCCCACCAACGCCCGGACGTTCGTGATCCTGCGCCTGCTCGGCGTGCTCGCGGGCGTGCTGGCCAAGGCCACCGGCGGCCGCATGCCGGCCGACCAGGAGACGATCCGCTACACCGGCGTCCACGGCGCCGACGCCGACGGCGTCCCGTACCTGATGAGGGAGGTCCTCGGCGGCGGCTCCGGCGGGCGCTGGTACGCCGACGGCGAGGACACCATCCACGTGGTGCCCGACTCGCGCAACATCCCGGTCGAGTTCGCCGAGGCGCGCTGGCCGTTCCGGGTCGAGCGGCTGGCGCTGGCCTGCGACTCGGGCGGGCCTGGCATGTTCAGGGGCGGGCTCGGCTACGACAAGCACATCAGGATGCTCAGGGACGCCTCGTACATGTCGATCGCCGACCGGTCGATCCTGTCGTGCTGGGGCGTCAACGGCGGGCTGGCCGGACGGCCGTTCCGGGTCGAGATCGCGGGCAAGGAGATGGAGGGCCTGGTGGACGACCACCAGGTGCAGGCGGGCGAGACCATCCGCATCCGGACCACCGGGGGCGGCGGCTGGGGCTCGCCGTACGACCGGGACCCGCGCGCGGTGGCGGCGGACGTCCGCGACGGCAAGGTGTCGATCGCGGGCGCCCTGGGCGACTACGGCGTGGTGCTGGACGGCGACCGCATCGACGAGCAGGGCACCGCCGAGCTCCGCGCCAACCTGCGCCCGCCGGCGGGCCGCTTCTTCGACCGCGGCCCCGGCTACGCGAAGCTGTCGGGCGGCCGCTCCTACGCGGAGGTGGACGAACTCTAGGCTGCCATGATGGGCACCATTTCCGGATAAATCCAGAAATGGAGGACGCCAATGCGCGTCGCCCTCGCCGGTCTTGCCACCAGCCATCCCTTCACCGACGCCCACACCCTGGCCCGCCACGCGGACCTGCTGGTGTGGGAGGAGGACCCGGAGCGGCTGACGCGCTTCACCGAGGCGCACCCCGCCGCCAAGGTGCTGCCGAGCCTGGCCGCGCTGCTGGCCGCCGAGCCCGACGGCGTGGTGCTGACCGTGCCGAACCCACGGGTGCCCGAAGCGCTGGCGGCCGTGCTCGGCACCGGTGCGGCCTGCTTCGTGAACAAGCCCGCCGTCGCCACCCGCGCCCAGCTGCGCGAGCTGGACCGGCTGCCGATCCACGACCGCGTGCTGTCCAGCTCGGTGCTCCGCTTCGCCCCGGCCTTCGCCGGAACGCGGGTGGACCCCGCCGACGTGCTCGCGGTCCGGGCCACCGTACGGCATGACGTCGGCCTCTGGGCCAACGGCTACAACGCCTGGCAGGACACCCCCGGTGAGGGCGGCGGGACGCTGGTGACCATGGGGATCCACGGCGTGGAGCTGCTGGTCGCGCTGCTCGGCCCGGACGTACGGCTGGCCGGCGCGGCCTCGGCCACCCGGCACTACGCGGGACTGCGCTCGGAGGACACCGGCGTCATGGCCCTGCGCTGGGGCAACGGCGTCACGGGCACCGTCGAGATCCTCGGCGTGACCGACGAGGAGTCCTACACCGTCACCGTCCACCGTCGCGGCGGCAGCGACGCCATCGTGATCGAGGGCGGCGACGACCACGTCCGGGGCCTCGGCTACGAGGGGACCATCGAGGCGTTCCTGGCCATGATCGGGGGCGCGCCGAGCCCCGTCCCGTGGGCGCAGACCCGGGCCATCCTGGAGATCCTGGTCGCGGCGCGCGAGAGCGCCCATTGACAGCCGAACTCCGCCGCAGTTACGGTCTGGACCGTAAATACGTAACGGAGGAGAGTGCGTGCGGACGACAGTGGAACTCGAGGAGCGGCTGGCGCGGCCGGGCGACGCCCTCGTCGAAGACCTGGGCAAGCTGGACGGCGACATCCTGATCCTCGGCGCGGGCGGCAAGCTCGGCCCGAGCCTGGTCCGGCTGGCGCTCAACGCCACGCGCGGCGACCGGCGGATCATCGCGGTGTCCCGGTTCTCCGAACCCGGGCTGGCCCGGGCGCTCCAGGACGACGGCGCCACCGTGGTCGCCGCCGACGTGGCCGACGAGGGGGCGCTGCGCGAGCTGCCGGACGCGCCGAACGTGGTGTTCCTGGTCGGCGCCAAGTTCGGCACCGAGGGCCGCGAGCACGCCACCTGGTTCACCAACGCGTACCTGCCCGGCCGGGTCGCGGACCGGTTCAGGGACGCCAGGATCGCCGCCCTGTCCACCGGCAACGTCTACCCGCTCGTCCCCGTCACCAGCGGCGGCAGCACCGAGGGCTCGCCGACCGGGCCCGTCGGCGACTACGCGATGAGCTGCCTGGGCAGGGAGCGGGTGCTGTCGCACTTCGCGGAGGCGAACGGCACGCGCATGTCGCTGATCCGGCTCAACTACGCCGTCGAGCTCCGCTACGGCGTGCTCGTCGACCTGGCCGGGAAGATCCTGGCCGGGGAGCCGATCGACCTGTCCACCGGCCAGGTCAACGTGGTGTGGCAGGGCTACGCCAACGAGGTCGTGCTCCGCTCGCTGCTGCTCGCCGAGTCGCCGCCGTACGTGCTCAACGTGACGGGACCCGAGCTGATCTCGGTGCGGCAGGCGGCGCGGGACCTCGGCGCGGCGCTGGGCAAGGAGCCGGTGTTCACCGGCGAGGAGGCGCCCACGGCGCTGCTGTCGAACGCCGGCAGGTGCCATCGCCTGTTCGGCTACCCGGAGCTCACGCCCGCCGAGCTGATCGAGCACACGGCCCGCTGGGTGGCGGACGGTGGCCCGCTGCTCGGCAAGCCCACCAAGTTCGAACGCCGTGACGGCCGCTTCTAACCGTTCGCCCTGCCCATTGACTGCCCGCCCTGCCCGATGACCGAAGGGATTCGACGTGCTCAGCACGGTTCCAGACGCACAGCTGTCCGTGCGTGACCTGTTCAGGCGCGGCCTGGTGATTCCGGCCCACCCGCTGGCGCTGACCGAGGACAGGAAGCTGGACGAGCGCCGCCAGCGGGCGCTGACCCGCTACTACGTCGAGGCCGGCGCGGGCGGGCTGGCGGTGGGCGTGCACACCACGCAGTTCGCCATCCACGGCACCGACCTCCTGCCGCCGGTGCTGGAGCTGGCCGCGCGTACGGCCGGCGAGTACGAGCGCGAGGTCGTCCTGGTGGCCGGGGCGACCGGGACCACGCGGCAGGCCGTGGCGGAGGCCGAGCTGGCCAGGTCGCTCGGCTACCACATGGTGCTGCTGAGCCCGTGCCGGGAACTGGACGAGGACGGGCTGATCGAGCGGGCGCGGGCGGTGGGCGAGGTGCTGCCGGTGATCGGCTTCTACCTGCAGCCCGCCGTCGGCGGTCGCACCTTATCCAGAAATTTCTGGACAAGGTTGGCGTCGATTGAGTCCGTGGTAGGCATCAAGGTCGCCCCCTTCGACCGTTACCGCACGCTCGACGTGCTCCACGGCGTGGTGCGGGCCGGGCGCGCGGCCGAGGTGGCCCTGTACACCGGCAACGACGACCACATCCTGGCCGACCTCGTCACCACGCACCGGGTTGTCGTGGACGGGCGCGAGGTCGAGATCGAGTTCGTCGGCGGGCTGCTCGGCCAGTGGGCGGTCTGGGTGCGGCGGGCGGTCGAGCTGCTGGAGGAGGCCAAGCTGGCCCGTGCGGGCGACGACGCGGCCGTCCGGCGGCTGCTCACCCTCGACGGCCACCTCACCGACGCCAACGCCGCCATCTTCGACTCGGCGAACGGCTTCCACGGCTGCATCCCCGGCATCCACGAGGTGCTGCGCCGCCAGGGGCTGCTGGCCGGGCGCTGGTGCCTGGACCCGGCGGAGGAGCTCTCGCCGGGGCAGCTCGCGGAGCTCGACCGCATCTGGGCCGCCTACCCGTGGCTGCGCGACGACGACTTCGTCAGCGACGGCTTGTCCCGCTGGCTGGCCTGACCTCATGCGAGCCCGCGCCGTCCCCGATCCCGCCGTCCCCACGCATGCGGTCCCCGAGCGCGCGGCGCACGCGGTCCTCGAGCGTGCCGTCTCAGAGAGTGAGGCGGTACAGGGTCAGGGGGCGGCCGCTGGAGCCGCTGGTGAGGTTGCCCGTACGCTCGGCCAGCCCGGCCAGCTCCAGCCGGTGCAGCATCCGCCGGGCCGTGCGCTGCTGGACCTCGAGGCGGTCGGCGATCTCCCTGGTGGTGAGCGGCTCGTCGCCCGCCGCCGCCCGCGCCTCCAGCAGGCGCTCGATCGTCGCCACCGACAGGCCCACGCGGCGGGCGATCACCGAGAGGTTCCGTCCCGACGCCGGGACGCCGGCCACCGACTCCAGGACGATGTCCGTGTCGGCGCGCAGCGACAGCACCGCCGCGACGTCGCCGATGCGCCGGGCGCGGGCCAGGGCCCGGCGGGCCAGGCTCTCCGCCTCCGCCGCGCTGCGGCCCAGCCCGAAACCCACGCGTACGGCCTGGTTGTGCGCCGCCAGGCGGCCCAGCATGGGCAGGCCGGTGAAGCCGCCCGTGGCGTCGTACAGCGGGCCCCGGGTGGTGACCAGGAGATGGATGCCGCCCCGGAAGGCGGCCAGTGTGCCGCCCAGCGCGGTGGCCTCGCGCAGCAGGCCCTCCTCGTTCACCACCTCGATCAGCCCGAGCGCGATCTGCGCGTCCTCCTGCGCCTGCCCCTCGGCGGTCAGCAGCAGCTGGCGCAGCGCCACCCGGACCGAATGGACGGACGGCGCCAGGCGCAGCACGTGCATCTCGCCGCGCAGCGCCTCGTGCACCGAGCTGAGGCAGGTGATCACGGGATGGTCGGGGCCGCGCCGGTGGAAGGCGACCGCCTTCTTGGAGGTCATCTCCGGCCGGTAGGAGAGCGTGCGCAGGGTGTCGGCGGGCAGCCCGGCCTCGGCGAACGTGGCGACCACGTCGGCGGTGGGCAGCGTGTCGATCGACAGCCTGGTCACGTCCTGGCCCTCGTGCTGCAGCCGTACCAGGGCGCTGAGCAGCGTCGCGCCCGAGTAGTCGACGAACGCGGCGGGACGGGTCAGCGTCTCGGCGTCGCGCGACAGCATGTAAGGCACGATGCCGGTGAACAGCCACCCCTCCACGGCGGCGGCGTGCGCCTCGACGATCTCGGGTGCCTGCGACTCGTGGTCGTAGTCGAGCCGCAGCGCGCTGACGCCGGGCTGCTCCTCGCACGTGGCCGCGACGTCGTCGACCAGATCATGCGGGCCGACGACCCCGATGACGATTCCCACCCACGCCTCCCTCTCGCTCATTTCGGTCAAGACCGCAATCATATCTTGTGAGGAGCCCCTGTGAAGTTCCCGTCCATGGCGGAGGCCGCGGGCCGCACGCTCGGCGACGAGGAGGTGGCCGCCGCGACGCGGGTGATCCGCTCGGGCATGCTCAGCTCGGTCTGGGGGACCGAGACGCGAGCGCTCGAACGCGAGGTCGCCGCGACGTACGGCGTCCGCCACGCCGTCGCCTGCGGTTCCGGCACCGCTGCCCTCCATCTGTCGGTCGTGGCGGCTGCGCCGGACCCCGGAGACGAGGTCATCACGACGCCGATCACGGACTTCGGGACCGTGGCCCCCATCTTGGCGCAGAACGCGGTCCCTGTCTTCGCGGACGTCGACCCCTCGGACGGCAATCTCGACCCCGCCGCGGTGGCCAAGCTGATCGGCCCGCGGACTCGGGCGATCATGGCCGTCCACCTGTTCGGCGCGCCGGCCCGGGTGGACGAGCTGCGGGCGCTGGCCGACGAGCACGGGCTCGCGCTGATCGAGGACTGTGCCCAGGCGTGGCTCACCGAGCTGCCGGGCGGGCGGCTCGCGGGCACGGTGGGCGACGTCGGCACCCTCAGCCTCCAGCAGTGGAAGCACATCACCTGCGGCGACGGCGGCCTGACGCTCACCGACGACGACGAACTGGCCCGCCGGATGCGGCTGTTCGCCGACAAGGGCTGGGACCGCGCGGCCGGGCGGTCGCACGCCGGTTTCGGCCTGAACTACCGCATGACCGAGCTGCAGGCCGCCGTCGCGAGGGCCCAGCTCGCCAAGCTGCCGGGCGTGGTCGCGGCCCGCCGTCGCACGGCCGTACACCTGCTCGAAGCCCTCCGGGACCTGCCGGGAGTACGGCTGCCGCGGCCGGAAGGTCACGCCTGGTGGCTGTTCCCCATCGTGCGGCCGGCGGGCGACGCCCGGGAGCTGGCCGCGCACCTGGCCAAGGCCGGGATACCCGCACGTGCCGGTTACCTGGAGGAGCCGCTGAACCGCGCCCCCCTGTGGGGCCGGCCCATCTACGGGACCTCGCGCTATCCGCTGGACGGCTACGTCCCGAACCCGTGCCCGGAAGCCGAGCGCCTGGTCGCCGAGACGCTCCTGATCATCGACTGGAACGAGAACTACACCACCGAGCACGCCGACGCCGTCGCCCGCGAGATAGCGGCGTGGCGGTAGTTACGTTCAGGCATCATCCATTGACCCGACCGGCCGCCGTCATTAGGTTTCGGTCAGGACCGGTATTACGTGAAAGGAATCCGCCGATGAGGAAGACCGCGGCACTCGGCCTGACGGCCGCCCTGGCCCTCGCCGCCGCAGGGTGCGGATCCAGCGGCTCGGACAAGGCCACCGTGACTCTCTGGATGTACCCCGTGATCGGGGACCAGGCCAAGAGCCAGGCGTTCTGGGCCAAGATCGAGAAGGACTTCGAGGCCAAGAACGCGACGATCGACATCAAGATCGACCAGCAGCCGTGGGAGGGCCGTCAGGAGAAGGTCACCACGGCCCTGGTCTCGAAGAAGGGCTTCGACCTGGTCGTCCTGGGTCCCGACCAGATCCCGCAGTACGCCCAGCAGGGCACCATCGAGGCGGTCGACGACGTGGTGGCCAAGGACAAGGCGTCCTACCTGCCCAGCGCGCTCACCGCGCTGACCGTGAACGGCAAGCTGTACGGCGTGCCGATCTACCAGACGATCACCGCCCCCATCTACAACAAGAAGCTGTTCGCCGAGGCGGGCGTCGACAAGGCGCCCGAGACGCTGGCCGAGCTCAAGGCGGCGGCGCCCAAGCTGGCCGCCAAGAAGGTCGCCGTCCTCGACTACCCCGGCAAGCCCGAGGTCAGCCTCAACCAGAGCTTCTACCCCATCCTGTGGGCCAACGGCGGCTCAGTCTTCACCCCCGACGGCAAGCACGCGGCCTTCAACGGCAAGGAAGGCGTCGACAGCCTGCAACTGCTGCTCGACCTGAAGGCGGCGGGCGGCCTGCCCGCGGACGCCGCCAGCAAGGGCAACGAGATCGAGGGCGGCGCCCTGGCGAGCGGCAAGACCGCGATGTACCACGCGGCCACCGCCCTGCAGGCCACCCAGCTCGGCGCCGCGATCGGCGCCGAGAACGTCGGCATCGGCCTGCCGCTGGAGGGCACCAAGCGGGTCGCGTTCGGCATCCCCGGCGCGCTGGTGCTGGCCAAGCACACCGAGAACAAGGACGCCGCGAAGAAGTTCGCCACCTACCTGTCCTCGCCCGAGGTGGCCGCCGACCTGGCCAAGGAGTCGGGCTTCTTCCCGGCCCGCACCGGCGTGACCGTGCCCGGACAGTCGGCCGAGGCCACGGAGTTCGCCAAGTCGCTGCAGTACGCCTTCCCCGGTGACGCCCACCCGAAGGCCCGCCCCGTGATGGCCATCATCGCCCCGCACATCCAGGCGGCCCTGCTCGGCAAGGAGGACGCCAAGACGGCGCTGGACGCGGCGGCCAAGGAGGCCGACGCGCTGCTGAGCAACGGCGGATAGGGGATGCGCCATCGCCTGCGTGACCCGGTCACGGGACTGCTGTTCGTGCTGCCCGTGCTGGTGCTCTTCCTGATCTTCCGGATCTTCCCGTCCCTCGCCGCGGCGGGGATGAGCCTCACCAACTGGAACATCGGCGGCGAGTGGGACTTCATCGGCGCCGACAACTACGCCCGGCTGCTCGACGACGCGATCTTCTGGACGAGCCTGCGCGTGACGCTCGTGTACGTGGCCGTCTACGTGCCGCTCACCCTGATCGTCTCGCTGGGCACGGCGTTGCTGCTGAACCAGGTCGTGTTCCTGCGCGGCCTGTTCCGCGGCATGCTGTTCCTGCCGTACGTGACCAGCTTCGTGCTGGCGGGCGTCATCTGGCGGTGGATCTACGAGTTCGACGGGCTGATCAACGGGATCCTGGGCAAGGCCGGACTGGGCCCGGTGGCCTTCCTGGAGCAGTCGTCGCTGGTGCTGCCGGCCCTGGCCGTGGTGTCGGCGTGGAAGGGCTTCGGCTACTCGATGCTGATCCTGCTGGCCGGGCTGAAGGCGATCCCGGGCTCCTATCTGGAGGCGGCCCGGGTCGACGGGGCGTCGGCGTGGCAGCGCTTCCACCGGATCACGCTGCCGCTGCTGAAGCCCGCGCTCTTCTTCGTCCTGGTGATCGAGACGATCAGCGCGTTCCAGACCTTCGACACCGTCTACGTGATGACCGGCGGCGGCCCCGCCAGGGCCACCTACACGCTCATCTACGGCATCTACGACCACGGCTTCAGATCCTTCGACTTCGGCTACGCTGCCACGTGGGGGATGGTCCTGTTCGCCCTGGTGCTCATCGTGTCGCTGATCCAGCGCCGCTTCCTGGACCGGGGGAACACATGACGCGCACGCGGCGCCGCTGGCCGCTGATCGCGCTGCTCGGCGTGCTGTCGGTGCTGACCGTCAGCCCGTTCGCCGCCATGCTGATCGTCGCCCTGTCGCCCGCGGGGCAGCCGACCCTGCCGGCGCAGTGGCCGGACTCGCTCACGCTCGACAACCTCACGCGGGTGCTGTCCGCGTCCGGTTTCGTGGGGTGGACGGTCAACTCGCTGGTGTACGCGGTGGTCTCGGTGGTGATCATCCTCATCACCGCCTCGATGGCCGGGTACGCCTTCGCCAAGAAGCGCTTCCCCGGCCGTCAGGTGATGTTCTGGACCTTCCTCGCGACCATGATGGTGCCGTTCCAGGCCACCCTCATCCCGACGTTCGTGCTGGTCAACAGCCTCGACGGGGTGGACACGTTCTGGGGGCTGATCGTGCCGACGCTGGCCAACTCGCAGGCCGTGTTCCTGATGCGGCAGTTCATCCTGGGGCTGCCCGACGAGCTGTTCGACGCGGCCAAGGTGGACGGCGCCTCCGAGTTGCGGGTCTACTGGACGATCGTGGTGCCGCTGACCCGGCCCGTGCTGGCCACGCTGGGTGTGTTCGTGTTCCTGTGGCACTGGAACGACTTCCTGTGGCCGCTGGTCGTGGGGCAGAGCGACGCCACGCGTACGCTGACCGTCGGCCTGACCACGCTGCGGACCGAGGAGATCCAGCTGTCGGTGCTGATGGCGTCGGCGGCGATCTCCGTGGTGCCGTGCCTGCTGGTCTTCTTCCTGTTGCAGCGGTACCTGGTCAACAGCATCGCGATGACCGGGCTGAAATAAGCTCTCTCGGGTGGATATTTCGGCACAAGCTCTCCGTGATCGTCTTCGCGGCACCCTGATCGCCGCCGCGGCCACCCCCATGACCGAGTCGGGCGAGGTGGATCTCGGCGTGGTGTCGCGCTACTTCGCCGGGCTGGTCGAGGACGGTGCCGACGGGCTGGCGGTGCTCGCCCACACCGGGCGAGGGCCGTACCTGGCGCCGGACGTACGCGCCGCCGTGATCGAGCGCGCGGTCGCGCTGGGCGTGCCGGTCCTCGTCGGCGTCGGCGGCTCCCCTGACCCCTCCGGCGCGGCGGAGGAGGCGCGGGTGGCCGCGAGCCTCGGCGCGCACGGCGTCCTGGTCTTCCCCGCCGAGGGCGACCGGCTGGGCGGGCACGACGCGATCTGGCGGGCCGCCCGGCTCCCCATGATCGCCTTCGACCTCTACACCCGCCCCTGCCCGCCCGGCACCATGCTGGACCTCCTCCGGCACCCCGGCGTGGCGGGGCTCAAGACCGCGCTGCTGTCCGACGCCATGGGCTGCCAGCGGGCCATCGCCCTCGCCAGGCAGGAGGGCAGGCTGGCCATCACCGGTGAGGACCGCATGTTCGGCCCGTCGCTCCTGTGGGGCGCCGAGGCCGCCCTGGTGGGCCTAGCGGCCGCGTCGGTGGGGGTGACGGCCGCGGTCATGGACGCCTACCGGGGTTCGGACCTGCGTGCCTTCGACGCCGCGTCGGGCCGCCTGGACCGCCTGGCCACGGCCACGTTCACCGAGCCCATGGAGGGCTACGTACAGCGCATGCTGTGGCTCGCGGCGGCCGAGGGCCGGATCCCGGAGTCCCACGCCCACGACCCGAACGGCCCGTCCCTGCCGGAGCGGGAACGGGCCGAGGTGGTGAGCGCGGGCGGCTTCGCCGCCCGCTAGTTACTTCGCGAGGTAGGCGTCGGCGACGGTCTGCGAGACGGAGTTGCCGTCCTTGTCCCTCGCTTCCGCCTTGATCGTGATGCTGCCCGCGGGGTTGAGCGTGAGCACCTTGTACGAGCCGCCCAGCCCCGGAAGGACCGTGGCCGGCGACCAGTGGGCGCCCTTGTCGGCCGAGGTCCAGACCCGCAGCGCGGACGTGCCCTCCGCCTTGACGGTGAAGGTGAACAGGCGGCCCGCCGCCACGGTGTCGTTGCCCGGCAGGTTGAGCTGGTACCGGAGCTGGATCAGCGGCAGCTTGCCACAGGGCTGCTTGTCATCGAAGAGCACGGTGTCGATGCAGGTGAAGGGGGCGTTGTTCTTCACCGGCCGGGCCGAACGGAACGTCCAGGTCGACTCGACGCTGGTGCCGGAGTGCTTGCCGGGGAAGGCGTCCTTCCACACGTTGGTCAGCCGGTACGTGCCCGACCCGGCGGGCACGCTGTAGTAGGGCACGCCGATCTCGTCGGCCTGGGGCTGCACCTCCGTGTCGCCGCTGAACAGGTGGGTCTGCTCGTCGCCCGGCGCGCCCACGTAGGTGTGGCTGGGGTCGGAGGCGTCGGCGTACTGGCCGAGGCCGAACGGGGGGAGCGAGCGCAGCCGCATCCGGTCGCCCTGGCGGCACATGTCGCAGACGATCGCCGGATCGGCCCAGTCCGGCCGGTCAGGCCCCGTGGTGATCTGGGTGGGCATGAGAGCCTCGTTCCAGTCCTCCCGCTCCTGGGTGGCGCGGGTGAACGCCCGCTCGGACGTGGCCAGCCGGCTGGCGTCCGTGGCGGGGTCGCGGAACTGGTAGTCCCGCTGCCACAGCACCTCGCTGCCGGTTGTGTTGTAGTACTCGGTCCGGGTCACCGGCGTGTTGAAGAGGTGCGAGCCGCGGACGCTGAGCGGCTGGACGGGGATGAAGGTGTGGTCGACCTCGTTGAAGTTCGGGTACGGCCCCCACGTCCCCTGCTGCATGGGGAACTCGGCGTGGTACGTGGTGTCGATCTCGGTCAGGTCGCGGGCCTTCGGGGCGAAGGTCAGGCGGCCGGCGGTGGTGCCCTTCAGGTAGTAGGCCAGCTTGTACTCGAACGGGCTGGTCGGCTGGACGGTCAGCTTGCCGGTCGGGTACGGCTTGCGGGCCATGGCCTTGCCCAGGGCGTCGGCTTCGGCGCTGTCGATCCACAGGAGGGGCAGCTTGTTCTGGGCCTTGTACGCGTCGGCGCTGAGGATCCAGGCGAAGCGGTCACTGGTGATCACACCCGCCGCCCCGCCCTTGATCGCCAGGTCCAGGTCGGCCAGGAGGAGCTGCAGCGAGTTCCTGGCGGGGAGATAGACCAGTTTGCCGCGGACGTCCGCGCCGCTGACGGTCAGGCTCAGGCGCTGGTCGGCGGCGAACTTGGGCACCAGGGCGTCGTGCTCGCTGACGTAGTGCGGGTTCAGCCGCAGGCCCGGCACGCTCAGCGAGACCTCTGGGGCCCGGCGGATCTCGTCGAACAGGAACGTGAAGGTGCCCACGGACGGCTTGGACTTGAGGGGCGTGACCCAGTAGCCGCCCGTGACGACCGGCTCGTAGCTCCGCAGCGAGGCACCGGCGTACATCCGCCCCGCGGCGGTCGTCCGCGCGTTCATCGTGTTCAGGAACACCGGCTCCGACTCGCGCGGCGTGCTGATCTTGAGCTGCTCTGCCTTGGTCGCGTCCAGGGTGATCGTGGTGTCGCCGTCGAGCTTGGTCTCCGGGGCGACCAGCAGGCTGGACTGGATCTGGCGGTCCGGCATGGTGTACCACGACGGCGCGGCGCTCGTGGAGTAGACGCCGCCGTGGGCGAGCTTGACCACGGCCTCCACCGTGCCGGGCACGTCGGTGGTCCGCCAGTTCTCGGTGGCCACGGTGAGCGGCTCACCGTCGAGGAGCGGATCGGTGTCGCTGACCCTGATCACGGACAGCGGCCCGGGGTGCAGCGCCCACTCGGGCTTGCCGACGAGCTTGACGCGTACCGTGTCCATCTTGGCCTGCTTGCGGAAGGCGATGGGCGCCGTCAGCCGGTCGGTCCCGGCCGTCGCCGTCAGCCGGCCCTCGTACCATCCGGGCTCGCCGAGGCTGGGCTCGAGGGTGAGGTCCGCGGAGGCGGTGCCGCCCGCGGGGACGGTCAGCGACGACGGGGTGATCGAGGCCATCCCGGCGGGCGCCTGCGCCTCGCCGCGCGCCAGCGCCACCGACAGGTTCAGCGTGACGGGGTCCTTGCCGGTGTTGCGGTAGGTCACCTTCTTGGTGAGCGTCTGGCCGGTGTACGGGTCGGTGAACCCGGCCGACACCACCGACAGGTCGTCGAAGACCTGCTGGGTGACGGCCCGGCCGATGTCCAGCCGCCCGGCGCCCTGGTCGTACGGGGAGGTGGCGTCGAGGGGCTGCGCGGTGCCCACCAGGGCGGTCTTGAGCTGGTCGGCCGTCCAGTCGGGGTGCTGGGCGGACAGGATGCCCGCCGCGGCGGCCACGTGCGGGGTGGCCATCGAGGTGCCGGACGCCCTCGTGTAGTTGGCGTCGATCGGGCCGCCACCCGGGACGCTGCTGCCCTCGCCGAGCGAGGTCCCGGCGGCGCGGGCCGCGGCGATGTTCACGCCGGGCGCGGTGATCTCCGGCTTGATCGCGAAGTCGTCGCTCAGGCGCGGGCCGCGGCTGGAGAACGAGGCGATCTTGTCGGCGGAGTCGACCGCCCCGACCGTGAGGGCCGAGGTCGCCGCGCCGGGCGCGGCCACGGTGAACCGGCCGGGGCCCGAGTTGCCGGCCGCGACCACGAACAGCGTGCCGTACTGGGCGGTCAGGTCGTTGGCCGCCTGGCTCAGCGGGTCGGTGCCGTCGGTCGCGCCGTTGCTGCCCAGGCTCATGTTGACCACCCGGGCGTGCTCGGTGGCCGCCTGCCACTCCATCGCCGCGATGATCTCGGAGTTGTTGCCGCTGCCGGTGTCGTCCAGCGCCTTGGCGATGGTCAGCCGGGCGCCGGGCGCGACGCCCTTGTAGCGGCCGCTGGACGCGGCGCCGCTGCCCGCGATGATGCCCGCCACGTGGGTGCCGTGGCCGAACTTGTCGGAGGCGTTGGCCGGGTCGCCGCCGCCGGGGCTGCCCGCCGGGACGAAGCTGCGGGCCGCGGCGATCCTGCCCTGGAGGTCGGGGTGCTTGTCGTCGATGCCGGTGTCGATGATGCCGACCGTGGCGCCGGTGCCGTCGAACCCGGCGGCCCACGCCTTCGGCGCGCCGATCTGCGGGTTGCTGACGTCGTCGAGCGCCTTGACCTTCCCGTCGAGCCACACCTTGCGCAGGCCGTTCTCGAGGGCCGGGTTCGCCTTGGCCGTGGCCTCCGGGGTCGTCTCCCCGGTGACGGACTGCCAGAAGGCTCGGGCCTGCTTCTTGTCGACCTTCAGCGCGGCGCCGTCGATGCTCTTCAGGACCAGCGGCTCCGCGCCGCCCTTCAGCGACCGGGCCTTGCCCGCGACGTCGCCGGACTTCACCTGCGGCTGGTACTGGACGATGAGGGGGAGCCGGTCGGCCTTGGCGTCGCCGTAGCCGTTGACGGCCAGGTAGTCGACGTTGAACAGTTCCTTGTCCAGCATGCCGCTGCTCACGTACGGCCCGGCGTCGGCGGGGATCACGTAGTAGCCGTGCTCGTCCTGCTCGGCCTGGTAGGTCCGCGCCTCGCGGCCCTCGTCAGGGTCGACGACCACCGACGCGCGGCCCGAGCGGTCCTTGGAGTAGGTGACGGTGTCTCCGGTGATCAGGGTGACCTTGACCGGGCCCGTACCGACTGCCACCGGGACGGCGGCGGTGGTGGCGGTCGCCGCGGCGGTGGCCGGTCCGGGCACCGCGATCAGCGGCACCGCCAGGGCCAGCCCGAGTAAGGGCCCGAGTCCACGGCGCCGGGGGAGGGGCAGTTTGGGCACAACACACTCCAGAGGTATATGGAGATCGTTTCTTCGCTGACCTAATCTGGGAATCAGTCAGGGCACAAGTACGCCGAACGGGCCAAAACCCGCCAGGTGGCGGCATCCCGCCACCGGGGGAGGATGGTGTCGCCATGCTCGAAGCGATCGGCCTGTCACCGGCCGAGAGCCGCCTGTACGCGATGCTCGTCGAGAACCCGAGGTCGTCGGCCGCCGAACTGGCCACGCACTGCGGCGTGTCGACGCCGCTGGCCGCGCGCATGCTCGCGGGGTTCGCCAGGCGCGGGCTGGCCAGCCGGCTGCCGGGCCGTCGTGCCCGGTATGTGGCGGTCGCTCCGGACATCGCCATCCGGCCGATGCTCAGCCGCCAGGAGGAGGAGCTGCACCAGGTGCGGACGGCCATCCACGAGCTCACCACGTCGTTCCAGCGCGCCTCACGGTACGCCGCGCACCCGGCCGAGCAGGTGGAGGTGGTCATGGGCACCGACAACATCATCAGCCGGGCGTACGCGCTCCAGGAGAGCGCGCAGAGCATGTTCCGCAACATCGACAAGCCTCCCTATGTCATGCCGGACCTGTCCGGCAATACGGAGCGCGAGCTGCGGATGCTCCAGGCGGGGGTCGACTACCGCAGCGTCTACGACCTGGAGGCGCTGACGATGCCGGGCCGGCTGGAGCTGATCCAGGCCGCGGCGGCGCGCGGAGAGAAGATCCGCGTGGTGGCGGACGCGGCGGTGAAGATCTGGATCGCCGACGACGCGCTCGCGCTGATCCCCATCCGCAGCGGGGCGTACTCGATCGACGCGGCGTTCATCCTGCACCACTCGGCGCTGCTGGACGCGTTGATCGCGCTGTTCGAGCGGGAGTGGCTGCGCGGCTTCCCGTTACGCACGGCGCCCCGGCCGCCCGCCGACGGGCCCGACGATCTGGCCAGGGATCTGCTGGCGCTGATGGCCGGGGGGCTGACCGACGAGGGCATCGCGCGGGCGCTCGGGCTCGGGTTGCGCACCGTGCAACGCCGCATCCACGACCTCATGCGGGAGCTGAACGCCATCACCCGCTTTCAGGCGGGGATGGCGGCCAGGGAACGCGGCTGGATCTGACGGCTGCTCAGCGGCCCGAGATGGCGATCCGGACCAGGTCGCGGCCGCGCACGCCGTACAGGGCCCGTCCCGAGGGGTCCAGCGCCAGCTTCGGCTCGCCGCCGAACCACTGACCCGCCAGGCCCTCGACGATCGTCGTGGCGGTGAACGCGGCCAGGTCCAGCTTGTACACCTTGTCGCCGTCGGTGCAGTAGGCGACGCGGCCGGTGACGAACAGCTCGCCGCCCTTCGCGCCCACCTTGAGGGTCCTGGTGACCTTCCTGCGGATCAGGTCGAACTCGAACACCTCGCCCGTGCTCGCCATGCCGTACAGGGTGATCGGGCCCAGCGCGAGGGAGGAGATGTACCGCGCGCCCGGGATCGGCTCGACCTGCCACAGCAGCTTCCGCCTGACCAGGTCGAACGCGGCCAGCCTGGCGCTCGTCGTGACGGGCGGCAGACCGAGGCCCTCCTGGGTGGTGGTGCCGAGATAGGCGGTGCCCAGGCGGGCGGTGACGGAGTAGACGGTCTGCCGCTCGACGGCGGGGCGGTAGGTCTCGTACTTGCCTGTGCGCGGTGAGTAGAGCGACAGCGCGCCGTTCATGTGGCCGGGCTCCGGCTGCGTGGGCATCACGATCAGGCCCGTCCGGGAGTCGTAGGCCAGGTCGCGCGGCCGGTCCTGCTGGTTGCCGGTGCGGGCGAGCAGCTTCGGCTCGGCGTCGCCCGGCCGGTAGGAGTAGAGCGCGGCCTGGGTGTAGACGCCGAGATAGGTGGTGCCGCCGACGGTCAGCAGCGTCTTGGGCTCGCCGGAGATGCCGAGCCTGCTCACCTTGCCCGTGGCCAGGTCGTGGATGTCGGCGCCACCTTTGCCGCCCACGTAGACGCGGCGGCCGTCGGAGTGGACCGACATCGGCTCCTCCGGTGCCGCCTTGAGCCCACGCTGCACCAGGTTGAGGTAGTCGAGGGTGCCCGTCGCCGGGTCGTAGACGAAGACGGCGCTGTCCTGGATGCCGTACACGCGTCCCTCGTGGGCCAGCAGCCGGTGCGTGAGCGCCTCGAAGTACGGCACGCCGAGCACTTCCAGCGTGCCCGTGGCCAGTTCGTAGCGGTAGAAGGTGCCGGAGGGGCGGCCGGCGAAGTAGACGTGGCCGTCGTGGATCAGCACCGCGACGACGTACTTCTCGCCCGGGGCCGTGGCCTTGACGACCTTGTAGCTTCTGCTGGTCTTGTCGATGACGACCAGCTCGGCGAGGGAGTTCATGCCGCCCGCGATGTGCGTGTCGGAGACGTTCATGCTCGAAACCCAGTCGCGGTCGGCCAGGGCGGCCGGGAGCAGTTCCTGCTTCTCGCCGGTCGTCCGGTCGATCGCGATGAGGTGGGCGTGGGAGCCGACGCCCGCGTAGACGTACTTGTCGTCGGCCTGGATGCTGCGCACGTACGCCTCGCCGGGGGCGGGCTGGCCCAGGTCGCGGCTGGTGCCCGTCGCCGGGTCGTACTCCCAGACGCGGCCCGGCTCCGACGTGCCCATGTAGACCTTGCCGTCGGGGGAGGAGGCCATGGTCCAGATGTAGTGGTCGGGGTACTCGGCGACCTTCGTCACCTGGCCCGCGACGGTGTCGACGCGGTAGAGGTCGGAGCGGGCGTGCGTGCCCACGTAGACGTCGGTGCCCACCCGGCACATCGCCCAGATGCCCACGCCGGTCGGGATGTCGTCATGGGTGGTGACCGCATCCTTGGCCAGGTCGTAGGCGCCCACGACGTTGGGGGACAGGCCGCGGGAGCCCACGTACAGGACCCCGCCCACGAACTCGCCGTTGCCCAGCGGGCTGGCGACGCTCGCGGGCCCGAGGCCGGTGACGGTGCCCTCGGGCTCACGGGTCGTCTTCGCGGCCTGGGCTTCGGCGGCGTGGACCGGTAGGGCGGCCAGGGAGACGGTCGTGGCGGCCGCTTGCAGGAAACGGCGACGGGGGATCATGGCGGCTCCCTTGGTGAAGTTTCGCCGCACGCTATAACGGACCGGGCCGTAATGTCCAGATCATTGGAGACCGGCGGCCAGGCCGAACAGCTCCGCCGCGTTGCGCCAGGCGATCCGCTCGGCCGTCTCGCCGGTGAGCTTGGCCGCGGCGACCGCGCCGAAGGCCGACGACGGGTCGATCAGCGTCGCGTCGGTGCCGAACAGCAGTTGCCGCGCGTCCACCTTCGCCGCCACCTCGGCGATGCGGCCCGCCGGGGCGTGGGACCAGCAGGGCTCCAGGTAGAGGCGGTCGCAGGCGCGGGCCGCCTCGATCGCGTACCTGAACCCGTCGGCGCCCATGTGGCCGGCGATCACCCTGAGCCCCGGCGTGTCGAGGCAGACCTGGGCCAGCTCGAGCACCGAGGCGCCCCACGAGTGGACCAGCGCCGGGCAGCCCGCCTCGGCGACCAGCTGGAGGGCCGCGCGTAGTTGCGGCGAGGTGACGGGCGAGCCCGTGTAGTCGGTGTGGATCTTGACGCCGACGAACCGTCCGGTCGGCAGATAGGCGCGCAGGTCGCGCTCCGCCTCGCGCAGCCGGCGGGGGTTGACAGTGACGTAGCCGGACAGCCGCTCCAGGCCGTCGTCCTGTCCGCCCAGTGCCGTGGCCAGGGCGCGGTTGCCGGCCGGGGCGTCGTAGATGACGGCTTCGGTGGACGACACGACGGCCCGGTCGATGCCGTAGCGGTCCATGGTGGCCAGGGTCGCCCCGGCCACGTCCATGGTGAAGAACCAGGGCCCCCAGTGGGCGTGCACATCGATGATCATCCGAGCAGCCTCCTGGCGTTGCCGCCCGCCACGGCGGCCACCTCGTCGGCCTTCATGCCGCTGGTCGCCAGCCTGAGCAGGGGGACGAGGGGTTCGTAGTGGGGGGTCCTGGAGCCGTACAGCAGCCGCTCGGCGCCGATCTCCGCGGCGACCGTCTCCAGCGCGTCGGGGGAGTTGAGCAGGCGGGTGGAGGTGTGGAAGCCGGGCTCGTCGGCGGCGGCCACCAGGAAGTCGCCCAGGTGGTAGAAGTGCGTGTCGAGGAAGACCACGCTGAGGTCCAGCCCGGCGAACGGCTGCCAGAACCTGCGCACGTCACCACCGGTCAGCACCACCATGTCCAGCCGCGCCGCCCGCCGGGCGACATGCCGGACCGATGGAAAACCGGCCTCCACCCCCTGCTCGTCCGGGAACAGCCGGATCGCCCTGACCCCCGCCGCGGCCAGGCGGTCCATCTCGCGGCCCGCTCCCACGGGATCGCGCAGATCCACCACCCCGACCGGCGTGAACCCCACCGGCTCCCGTTCGTCGGCCGCCGTCAGGGCGAGGGTCGCGTCGTTGCCCGAGCGCATGTCGAAGAGCGCCGCGCGCAGGCTCGCCACCGCGCCCGCCCGGATCCGGTGCTCGGCCAGCATCGCCCGTACGGAAGCCGGCGTCCCGGGCGGTCCGTCGCGGTCCGGGTAGGCGCCCACGAGCACGTCGACGTCCAGGGCCACCTCCAGCCCACCGATCAGCTCCCAGGCGTCGAACGCCATACCGGTCTTGTCCCTAATCGCCATGCGGGCAATGATGCCATTGACGAACAGCGCGCATAAGATTACGGTCAGGGCCAAAATTGCTCAGAAATGAACGCGAGGCCCACATGCTCCGCTCACTCCTCGTCGTCGTGGCAGGCCTGTTACCCGCGCTGCTCACGGCTCCCACCGCTGCCGCCGCCGTCGCCGTCGATTGTGACAGCCCGGGTGTGGAGACGTTCGGGCCGGCATCGGTCACGGGCGCGATCGTCGGCGCCGTCGTCCACGAAGGACACGCCTACGTCGTCGAACGCGGCCCCAAGCCGCCCGTACTGGCGGACATCGACCTGGCCACCCGCAAGGTCGTCAGGAGCGTCACGCTCCCCGACGGGCCGGCCGCGGGCGAGGCCGAGGGCGGCTGGGCCACCGCCGTGTCCGGCGGCAAGATCTATGTCGGTACGTACCCGGTGCCCGACCTCTACAGCTTCGACCCGGCGACGGGTGAGGTGAAGCGGCTGCACTCGTTCGGGAAGAACGGCGGTTTCGTCTGGAGCCTGACGGCGGCGCCCGACGGCACCCTCTACGCCGGGACCTATCCGGACGGCAAGGTCTGGGAGTACGTCCCCAGCACCGGCGCGGTCCGCGACTTCGGTGTGCTGGCACCCGGTGAGCGCTACGTCAGGGCGGTCGCCGCGGACGCCGGGCACGTCTACGCCGGCCTGCTCGACAAGGCCCAGCTCGTGTCGATCGACCGGGCGAGCGGCGCGGTCACGCGGCTCGCCACCGGCCCCACGGGCGTCGGCGCCGTCGCCGAACACGGCGACCGCGTGCTCGCGGCCAGCGGCGGCACGCTCATCGACATACGCAAGGACGGCACTGACGCCAAACAGCCCACCCTGGAGGCGGGCAGCCTCGACATGCTCACGGTGGCCGCCGACGGCACCGTCTACACCACCACCCGCCCGGACGGCGCGGTCTACCGCTACCGGCCCGGCGACACCACGCTCACCAAGATCGCCGAACCGCCGTCCCCCGGCGACGAGACCAGGCGGCTGCAACTGCTCGACGACAACACCCTCTTCGGCGTCTCGGGCAGCGGCGGCATGTGGTGGCTCGACCTGCGTACGGGCAAGTCGGAGTTCGTGGACCTGATCGAGGCCGGACTGCCCGCCGGTGCCGAACGGCCGCAGAGCATGCTGCTCGTGCCCAACCGCGCCCTCTACATCGGTGGTCACTTCTCGATGGAGGTCCGCGACCTCCGTACGGGCGCCAAGCGCAGGTTCCGCCTGCCCGGCGAGCCCAAGGACCTGGTGCGGCGCGGTAACAAGATCTACGCCGCCATGTACCCCAGCGGCCAGATCCTGTCCATCGACATCCGCACCGACCAGGTGCGCGGACTCGGCTACCTGGGCCACGACCAGCAGCGGCCATGGGACATCGAGTACGACCCGCTGACCGACAAGCTCCTGGTGGCCAGCGCCCCGCTCGGCGCGAAGCTCTCGGGCGCCCTGTCCGTGGTCGACCCGGACACCGGGAAGATGGACGTGTACGTGGACGTCATCCCCGGCCAGAGCCTGATGAGCCTCTCGGTGGGCCTCGGCGTCGTCTACCTGGGCGGCGACGTGCTGGGCGGTGGCGGCACGCCGCCGGTCAAGACCTCCGCCTCGGTGGCGGCCTTCGACCTGCGGACGCGCAAGGTGCGCTGGCAGGTCGATCCGGTCCCCAATTACCGTACGTTCCAGGACATCAAGGTGCACAACGGCCTGCTGTACGGGGTGTACAAGCGCGACTCGGGCGTCTGGATCGCGCTGGACCTGGCCACCAAGAAGGTGGTCCACCAGGGCAAGCTCTCCGGCTACGGCGAGCTGACCGTCCATCGGAACAAGGTGTTCGTCTCCACCTTCTTCGGCGGCGGCAACGCCTACGAACTGGGCGCCACCGAAAAGCTGCTGGCCACCGGCCTGGGCGACGAGTGGTACACCAACCCCCAACTCCACTTCGAGCCCGGCACCTGGCGGGCCTGGGCCCTGGTCGGCCGGAACCTGGCCAGGATCAGGCTGAACCCCGCCTGCCCGCCCTTGACCGTCCCGACGACCACTGGCTAGATTTCGGTCTGTGCCGAAATCTGTGATCGATGCCCACCGGCTCATCGGCCCGGTACCGTTCGACGACCTGCCGTCGGACCCCCGGGCCGAGATGGACCGGCTGGGCATCGACCGGGCCTGCGTGACCCACACGCTCAGCCTCTATTCGGACGCGCAGGCGGGCAACGACGCCCTCCTCCGGCTGGACGACCCCCGGCTCATCCCGGTGCCCGTCGTGGTGCCCGGCGTGCCGGGGGCGTCCGCGCCCGCCAACCTCCACCAGGTGCTGGAGTGGAACGTCCGCATGATCAGGCTCTGTCCAGAACGGCACCGCTTCGACCTCACCGGCCCGATCGCCCTGCGCTGTCTGGCCGCCCTGGCGCTGCCCGTGGCGATCGACCTGGAGGAGACCTCGACCGCCCAGCTCCACACGCTGCTCTCGCGGCTGCCCGAACAGCGCGTTCTTCTCCTCAACCCCGGCTACCGCCGCCTGCGCGCGGTGGCCGAACTGATGGCGGAGACCCGCCGCGTCTGGGTGGAGATGGGCACCGTGAACACCCAGGGCGGCGTCGAATGGCTCGCCCACCGGTTCGGGGCGGACCGGCTGGTCTTCGGCACGGGCGCCCCGATCGCCGACGACTGCGGCCCCCGCTTCCTCCTCGACCACCTCGACCTGGAGCCGTCCGCCGTCGACCTGATCGCCGCCGACTCCCTGAGCGGGCTCCTGTGATCCTCGACGCGCACGGCCACGTAGGCTCCTGGCCCGACTTCCTCATCCCCGACCCTTCCGCGGAAGGGCTGGTGGCGGTGATGGACCGGATCGGCGTCACGGCGATGGGCATCAGCCACCTGCTCGCCGTCGGCCCGGACGCCGAACACGGCAACCGGCTGGCCACCGAGATCGCCGAACGCTTCCCCGGCCGGTTCGGCGTCTGGCAGGTCTACAACCCGCACCACCGCACACCCTTGGTCTCTGGTGGGGTGTGGGGGGTCAAACTGCATCCCGACGTCCACCAGTGCCGTCTGGACGATCCGCTCTACGGGCCGGTGTGGGACCTCGGCCTGCCCGTCCTCGCCCACGCGCAGACCGACTCGCCGTGGAGCGACCCCGCCCAGTTCGCCGCCGTCGCCGCCCGCCATCCGGAGGTGCCGCTGCTCATGGGGCACACCGGGCTCTGGCCGTACGGGTTCGCCCGCGCGGCCCGCCTGGCGGCCGACCACCCGAACGTCTACCTGGAAACCTGCGGCTCCAAGATGACCGGCCGCTGGATCGCCCGCCTCGTCGCCATGGTCGGGGCGGACCGGGTGGTGTTCGGCTCGGACGCCTGCTTCCTCGACCTCCGTACGGGCCTCGGCCGCATCGCCCTCGCCCCACTCACCGCCCCCGACCGCACCCTCGTCCAGGGCGCCAACCTCGCCCGCCTCCTCACCCTTCCCACCTGACCGCTTTCTCCGACACCCGCTTTCTCCGACACCCGCCCTCTGACCGCTCCCGCCTTCCCAGATGCCCGTCTGTCTCGACCTCACCTCGAAAGGGATGCTTGCCGTGACACTCGCCCTCCACGGTGGTACGCCGGTCCGCTCGGCGCCCTGGCCCGCTTGGCCGCCGCCGCTCGACGCGGCCCAGCGCGCCCTCGTCACCGAGGTCCTGGAGAGTGGCCTGTGGGGCGCCACCCAGGGCGGCTCCGCCGTCACGGACCTGGTCGCCGCGTTCGCCCGCAGGTCCGGCGTGCCGTACGGCGTGGCGGTCGGGAACGCGACACTGGGCCTGTTCGCCGCACTCCGCGGACTGGGCGTGGGGCGAGGCGACGAGGTGATCGTGCCCGCCTACACGTTCGTCGCCTCGGCCACGGCGGTACTCCTCGCCGGAGCCACGCCCGTGATCGCCGACGTGAACCCGGTGGACCTGCACCTGTCGCCGGAGGCCGTCGAAGCCGCGCTGACCAGCAGAACGGCCGCCATCATGCCCGTCCACCTGGCCGGCAGCCCCGCCGACATGGACCCGCTCAACGCGCTGGCGGCCCGCCACGGCCTGGTCGTGGTCGAGGACGCCGCCCAGGCACACGGCGCGACCTACAAGGGCCGCCCGGTCGGCGGCTTGGGCGACGCCGGGGTGTACAGCTTCCAGGCGAGCAAGGCCATGACGGCGGGCGAGGGCGGCCTGATCGTCTGCCGCGACGAGGCCACGTACGAGGCGATCTGGTCGGTATGCAACCTCGGCCGCAAACGCGGCGGCCAGTGGTACGGCCACCCCACGATCGGTTGGAACCTCCGGCTCACCGAAATCCAGGCCGCCCTCCTCCTACCTTGGCTCGACCGCCTCGACGCCGAGATCGACCACCGCGAGTCCTTCTGCACCGCCGCCGAACACGCGCTCACCGCCCAGCCGTGGAAACCGCACGATGGTGAGCCGGTAGGTGCGGGGCCGGCGGGTGGCAGCGAAGGGACGGGTGCCGGTTCAGGGGTGCGTGATGGAGAGTCGGCGGATGTGGGCTCAGCGTCCGATCGTGGGTCGGTGGGTGTGCGACCAGCGTGCGGCGGCGGTCCGTCTGATGTGCGGCTGCCGTACGGTCGTGAGCTGCCCGTGAGTGTGGTGCCGCAACCGCCGGGTACCACCCGTGACTCCCGCCACCTGCTCATGCTCCGCCTCCACATGCCGGTGGACCGGGAGTTCCTGCTGGCCGCGATGGTCGCCGAGGGGGTGCCGCTCGATGCCGGGTATCCGCCGCTCGGGACGTTCGCGGCGCTCGCCCGGGAGGGTGCTCGCGCGGAGCCGTGTCCGGCGGCCGAGGCGGCCGCTCAGGAGGTGGTCTGGGTCCGGCAGTCGATGCTCATGGACGATCCCCGCCACGCCGTCCACCTGGCCGAGGCCCTGTCCAAGGTGCTGGCCGCCATGCCACCGCGCGCCCAGGCGTGACCTCCGCCGTCGGTCGTGTCCGCTCGGGCGTGATCTCCGCCGTCATCCGTGCCCGCTCAGTTCGGTCAGCAGGGCTCCGGGAGTGCTCTGCTTGGATTTATCCGGAAATCTGGCGATCGGGTAGCGATCAAGGATCTCCTCCGGGATGGCGAAGGCGTCCACAAGGAGCAGCGCGTACGGCGCGAGCCGTGCGACGGCCTCATCGAGGACGATGGGGAGCTGCTCGACCTGCTCGGCCGACAGGTGGCCCGCGGCCATCAGGCTTCCACTCTGTGAGGAGATCCGCCGCAGGGCGAAGACCCGGTGGTCTCCAGCTCGGCGGCGCTGTTGCCGTGGACGAGCTCGGTGCACAGGAACGTCCCGGTCCGCTGGAGCGGGGCGTAGTCGCGCAGGCCGCGCCGCTCGTGCGGGGCGTGGTCGTACAGGGTATGAACCGTACTTAATATTCGCTATGAAAACCTAGGATTCGGTTCTGGGCTCGTAGTCCGTGCTGTGCTGGTGGAACCTGCTCCGCGGGATGGATCGATATCCGGCGGACGCGTATCGCTCAGGTGTTCTGCCCAATGCCGCAAACTCTTGGTAGCGTTACGATCGCAAATCGTGGTGGCAGGGGTGGGCAGGCCGTGAGGTAAACGCGTCGATGCTGCCTGGCCACCCTTAACCTGATGGGGGCGGTGGGTGAGTAGGCTGACCGCTACCGCGCCCTGCACCGTCCACGCTGCCATGGTGGAGGCGACCGGTGAGGTCGTCGCGCAGGCGCTGTTGGCGCGGCGGGTGGCCTGGCTGGCCGCTCTTGCGCGGGGGCTGAGCGCCTACTTGATCGCGGCCCGGTGGAATGCTGCTGATCTGGACGCGCTGGGGTCCGGGGTGGGGTTGGACGGGCGGGTGTTGCCGTCGAAGGGCTGGATGGCGCTGAGGCGGCTCGGCTGGGGCGTGAGCTCGCCCTCGGGCGTGCGTGTGTGTGATCGGGTGGTGCGGTGCGCGCAGGAGCAGGCCGCCCGCCTGTTGCGGCTGGCGCTGCACCGGCGCCGTCTGGTGGCGGCGATCGTGGCGACGTGGCCGCAGGAGCGGAGTGCGCGTACCGGCGCCGAGTGGGAGGCGCTGCGCAAGGTGCTGCCGGACGGGGTAAGCGCGGCGGACATCCGTAACCGGACCCGGCAGATCCGCGCCTATCGCGACCAGCATGAGGTGTTCCCGGCCGATCTGACCGACCTGGAGGAGCCGCCGAACGTTGCGGCGCAGGTCGTGCTGGCGGCGGCCGACCGGCAACTGCTCACCTTGGAGCGCACCGGCAGCCGCAGCGCCCGCCTGCGGGTGCGGCTTCCGCTGGTCGAGTTTCCCGCCTGCGGCAGGGACTGGGCGTGGCATGTGCTGCCGGTCGCGTTGCCGCCGACGGTGCCGCTTGAGGCAGCGTTGTGCGCCCCCACCGTGCGGGTGGCAAAGGGGCGGGTGCGCGTCGATCTGCCGTTCAAGATCCCGGTCGGCTTCGCGCCCGCTACCGGTCATCGGGTCGGGTGCGGGTTCGACTGGGGCCTCAACGGGTTGCTGGTCGGCGTCGTGGGGGAGTTGACCGATGGCCGGGTGATCAGTGATGGGCGGCCGTTCGCCTACGATGCCAGCGGTGTCTCGGCCAAGCTGCACCGGCTGCGGGCCGAGCGTGAGCACCTGTCCGCCAAGCACCGCCACCTGGAAAAGCTGCTGGCCGGGATCACCGTCGCCGATCCCCGCTTTGCCGCGCTGAGTGCGGCCTGCCAGGTGCTCGGGGTTGAGCATGAGCGGTTGTGCGCGCGCATCCGCAATCTGAACAAGGCGCTGACCTGGTCGGCGGCCCGCTGGGCGGTCGATCAGGCCGCCGCCTCCGGGGCGACAGTCATCTACCTGGAAGATCTGGCCACCTTGGAAGCGCGCGGGCGCCGAGGCAGGGCGAACTCGCGGCTGTCGGGGCAGGTGCGCGGGCGGATCATCGAGGCGATCCGGCACCTGGCCGCCAAGCACGCCATCGCGGTGGTCACCGTCCCGGCGCGCGGCACCTCCCGGTACTGCCCCCGGTGCGGGGACGGCACCTCGGTGCTCAAGCATTGCCCGGCTCCGGATCGGCTCGGCGAGCTGGGTTGGAGGTGGGCTTGCTGCCCGGCGTGTGGCTTGTCGTGTGATCGGGACTGGGCAGCGGCCGAGCGGATCGTCTCCCGTGGCCTGCTCGGCCAGAAGGCTACCCGCACCCACCGTTCCACCGGGGCGCGCACCATCGCCACGATCGTGGAGGGCAACGTCGCTCGCGCCCGCCGAACGCGCAAACCTACCCGGGCGGCCCGCCGCGCCCGCCGCACCCGAACCGACCTGCACCCCCGACCGGCAGCACGCGACAGAGCCAAGAACCGCCCCACCCCGAAACGGCCCACCCGCACCTCAGCCAACCCACGAAACAACTCAATGACTTCCAGCCGTGTGCCCGACCGGCGCACGGTGCCCGCCCCATCGCCCGCCAGCGGTGGACAGCGTCCGGCGGGCCATGCACCCAAGCCGGGACGGCACCAGCCGTACCGGACAGGGCATGTCAGGAATTCCCATCACCGGACCGGCTTCCACCACGCCAAAGCCACCCCCGTACTCACCTTCACCGAGCACGGGAGCAGCCCAGGCAAGGCCACGCCCGTCCGAGTTACCTGACTCCTTCAGGAAACTACAGAGAATTCAAGACGCTGCCCAGGAACAGGTTGTAGTGGATCCTTGACGTTTCTTTTGCTTATTGTGATTTCTTGATCGCATTAGGTAAAGGAGTTGTTCGGGGTGACCGCGCTTGGCATCCTTGGAACCTCGCCTCCTGATCACGATCAGGAGGCCGTGACGGCGCTGTGCACGCCTGGTCGAACTCTCTCCTTATGCCGGAGAAAGGTGAACCATGCGCTTCGCGAGACGATTAGCGATCACTGCCCTGCTGCTCCTCGCCGCCCTCTGCGCTGCGGACCGAGCGGCCGAGTCGAAACGGCTCATGGCCCCGTGCCTGGTCACCTACACGGTCGGCCCGATCTGGGTGAACGGCTTCATGGCCTTGGTCGCCGTCACCAACCGCAGCATCATCCCGCCCACCGGGCAGGTCACGATGCTCCTCCCCGCGAACTCGGCCGCCCAGGTCGCGTGGGACGCGATCCTGACCGTAGGCGACACGCAGCACCCCCGTGTTCACCATCCCGGCCTATCGCCCCAATGTGGGCGTACGCCTTCAGGCTCGCCGGCACGCTCTGCGACGTGGTCTACAACTGACCGGCGCGATTCTCTCAGAGGAGGTGGAAGGGCGGGCCTTGCACGCAGCCGGGCGGGGTGTTGTTGCCGCTGACGTCGAAATCAGCGCAGGTGAGGAACAGATAATTGAATTTGCCGAGCAGGAAGGCCAGGATTCCGACGACGACGATGACGGCGATGGCCCGCAGCCGGTGCAGCGCGGGGAGTTCGGCGTATTCGGGCAGCAGGATTCTCGTCATGAGCCAGGCAAGGGCCGGCGCGCCCGCCAGGGTGAGCACCACCTCGAAATAGTGGAGATAGCGAAACCCGTGCTCTCTCGGCGCCAGGACGGCCAGCACGATCCAGGTCGAGGGGAGTGCCAGCGCGACCCAGCCCGCCCAGGGCAGGGCGCGTCTGCTGCGCAGCAGCAGGCCCGAGAGCAGCATGGCCGCGGCCACGGCCCAGATCCCCATCACGGCGTCGAAGAAGATGGCGTCGTACGCGCCTAGCGTGAACGCAGGCCACCAGATGGCGAGTGTGCCGCCCGCCGACGCCGCCGCGGTGGCCCGAAGCGTGGGGTCGATTTCGGGGAGGCCGCGCTTCCTTTCCGGGCTGGAATCGCCGGCTCTGCCATCCATGTCCACTGTTCGAGAATATAGAGACACACAGCGCATTCCCGGCTCGGCACCGCACCGTGCGTACCGAGAAATGGCCATGTTTCTGCATGGATCTACTTTGTAAAGGCGACCGCGCGAATTAACGCACCCGGGAGTTCCCGCTGGAGCGAGCGGATCACCTGCGTGTCGAAGGCCAGGAGCGGCGGTCCACTGACCGAACCTGCCGAATTGATTCGATCGGCCAGGCTGCACACCCTTGGTCGCAATCTCAGAGCAGGTGCGGTTTCTGCCGAACGACTTCAGTTCGAACATCGGAGGCACCCCCATGTCAGCCCCCATTCCACCGCGACGCCAGCCGGCCAAGGCGGTGCTCGCCAGCTGGATCGGCACCACCGTCGAGTACTACGACTTCGCCCTCTACGGCTTCGCGGCGTCGGTGTTGTTCGCGAAGATCTTCTTCCCCGCGACGAACCCCGTGGTCGGCACGCTGATCTCGCTGTCCAGCTTCGGCGTCGGCTTCGTCGCGCGCCCGGTCGGCGCGCTCATCTTCGGCCACCTCGGCGACCGCGTGGGCCGCAAGACGATCCTGGTCATCACCTTGACGCTGATGGGCGCCGCGACCACGGCCATCGGCCTCCTGCCGTCATACGCCCAGATCGGGCTCGCCGCACCGGTGCTGCTGGTCACTCTCCGCATCATTCAGGGCATCTCGCTCGGCGGCGAGTACAGCGGCGCCGTTCTCATGACCGTCGAGCATGCCGAACCGCACCGGCGAGGCCTGTTCGGGTCCATCATCAACACGGGGACGACCGCGGGCATGGTCCTGGCGAACAGCGTCTTCCTCCTGGTGAGCCAGTTGCCCGAGACGCAGCTGATGTCCTGGGGATGGCGGGTCCCGTTCCTGCTCAGTTCCGTGCTCGTGATCGTCGGCCTGGTCATCCGGATGACGCTGGGGGAAAGCCCGGAGTTCGCCACCGCCAAGGACCAGGGCTCGGTCCGCAAGCTGCCGATCGTGGACGTGCTGCGCCGCTGCGGCGGCCGGGTGGTCCTGGTGGCCTTGGGGACGATCGCGGCGGGCGTGGTGTCCTCGATGACATCGGTCTTCGCGCTCACCTACGGCAAGGTGGCGCTCGGGATGAGCACGGCGGCGACGCTCGGAGTGCTGCTTCCCGCGTGGGTGGTGGCCCTGGTCGGCGTGCCGCTGTTCGGCAGGATCGCCGACCGGATCGGCGTCCGCCCGCTGTTCCTGTACGGGGCGGCCTCGCTCATCGTGCTGCCGTTCGTGTGGTTCGCGCTGCTCGGCACCCGCCAGTACGGGCTGATGCTGCTCGGGTTCGGCCTGCTGTTCTTCGGCTACTCGGCCAATTACGCGGTGTTCCCCGTGTACTTCTCCCAGGTCTTCCCGACTCCGCTGCGGTTCAGCGGCATGTCGATCGGCTTCACCGTGGGCACGATCGGGGGCGTCGCCTTCGCGCCCGCGATCGCCGCATCGATCCTGGAGGCGTCCGGCGGCTGGATCGGCATCGCCGCCTACATGGCGGGGACCGCGGTCGTGACGCTCGCGGCCGGCCTCTTGCTGCGGGCGCCCGAAACCGACCCGGATGAGGCAACGGTCACGCGACCCGGGCTCGATCCTGAAGCCGCGGCGACGTGAGAGCCGAGTTCTTCCGATGAGAGTGGGGATACGCGTCCCTCCGTGTGCCGCCGAGGTCGCGCCCCACCGGTTCGCGCTCGGTGTCGGCGTCGGCTGTCCACCTCGGCGCTGGCGGGCCGCGTAACCTCCGGCTCGCCGGGGAGATCGCCGACGACGCCATCCTGCTGTCCGGTGGCTTCGGCATCGTGAGCAACGGCGGGGCTCCGTTCCTCGCCGCGGCCGCCGTACGCGCCTGCGATCCGTACGTCAGCGACGAGGCGCTCGCGGCGTTCGCGCGGCGATTCTGTCTGTTCGGCAGCCCGAGGAGATCGCCGGGCGGCTCGCCGAGGTGCACGTGACAGGCATCGGAGATCAACAGTTGACGTTGACCAGATCCGCCCGGGCCCGCGTGTCGTCGGCGTCGAACCATTCCTGCTCGGTGGCGAACCAGGCCCGCCACCGAGGTTCGAGCTCAGGCCCGTCACGCTCGACAACCCGGCGCAACCGCACGTCTTCGGGAGCCTCCACCCAGATGGTGAACGCCAACAGGTGAGCCGCCGACCTGCGGGCCGTGCCCACGCCTTCGATGATCAGGACCGGCGCGGCAGGGACGGTGATCAGGTCGGTGTATTCACCGCGTACCCAGTCATAGCGGCGGAACGCGCCCGGGAGCCCGCGCTGGAGGGGCCGGAGCACCTGCGTGTCGAGGGCGTCGAACCAGCCGCCGGGGCCCTCGTCCCACGGCACCGGGAAGTCGTCGCTGTGCACCACCTGACAGCCGAGTTCGGCCGCCAGCTCGCCCGCGAACGTGGTCTTGCCGGACCCGGCGGGCCCGTCGATGGCGACCAGGCGGACCGGCCCGCACGACGGATCGAGTGCCTGGATGCGGCGGGCGGGCGATTTCACGGCTCCCAGGGTAGATGAGGGGAACACGAAGCCTGAAAGAATACTCTTTCGCCACGAACGCGATTCTGGAGGCTGACCTTGTCCGGACCCCTTGGTGACATTGTGGTGCTGGATCTGTCCAGGGCCCTGGCGGGTCCGCATGCCGCCCAGATGCTCGGCGACCTCGGCGCGCGGGTGATCAAGGTGGAGCATCCGGACGGGGGTGACGAGTCTCGGGGCTGGGGACCGCCTTTCGTCGGGCCGGATCACGATATTTCCACTTATTTCCTGGCGGCGAATCGCAACAAGCAGTCCATCGCCATCGACCTGAAGTCCGCTGGGGGCAAGCGGCTGGTCGAACGACTGGTACGGCAGAGCGACGTGCTCATCGAGAACTTCCGTACCGGCGTGCTCGACCGCCTGGGCTTCTCCGTCGAGCGGTTGCACGAGCTCAACCCGCGCCTGGTCATCCTGTCGATCACCGGGTTCGGCCACGACGGGCCCGAGGGCGGGCGGCCGGGCTACGACCAGATCGCCCAGGGCGAGGCCGGGCTGATGTCGCTGACCGGCCCCTCGCCCGAGCAGCCGTACCGTGTCGGCGCGTCCATCGCCGACCTGCTGGCGGGCATCCACGGCGCGTACGGCGTGGCCGGAGCGCTCTACGAGCGTGCGCGGACCGGCAAGGGCCGGGTGGTGCGGACCTCCCTGCTGGCCGCCGTCACCGGGGTGCACTCCTACCACGGCACCGCGTGGACCGTGGGCGGTCAGGTGCCCCGCGCGAACGGCAACCACCACGCCTCGATCGCCCCCTACGGCGCCTTCCACTGCGCCGACGGGATGCTGCAGATCGCCGCCGCCAATGACGGTCAGTGGAAGAAGGTGGCGGCCCTACTGGACATAGATCCAAATTTGGCTAAATATGCGACAAACAGGGAGAGATTTGCGCACCGGGATGAGCTGATCGCCGACATGGAGAAGGCTCTGGCCGCGCACGACCGTGGCCACTGGCTGGCAAGGCTGGGCGAGGCCGGAGTGCCCGCGGGCGCGATCCGTTCGATCGACGAGGTCTACTCCTGGGACCAGACCCGCTCGCAGGGCCTGGTGATCGAGGTGGACCACCCCGTACTCGGCCGCATCGAACTGCCGGGCCCGCCCCTGCGCTTCGACAGCGGCCCGGAAGAGAACGGTCCCGAGGTGGCGCACACCGCGCCGCCCGCGCTGGGCCAGGACGGCGACGCCGTGCTCGGCTGGCTCGAAGAGCGCGAGGGGTGATGCGGATCGGGTGGCACCGGCGGGCGCTCTCGTGCGTCAACATTGCAACATCGCCGGATAGTAGGGAGCCATGGTGAGCCGTCCGGACGCGCGCACGCTGATCGAAACGGTCCTCGACGCGGGATCGTGGAAGTCGTGGGACGCGCCGCCCGCCGATCCGGTGGCGCCGGGCTCTTCCTATGCCGACGAGCTGGCCACGGCCCGCGCAAAGTCCGGCTACGACGAGTCGATCATCACCGGGGAGGGTCTCCTCGACGGGCGCCGGGTCGCCGTCGTGGTCTCGGAGTTCTCGTTCATGGCCGGGTCGATCGGGGTGGCGGCGGCCGAGCGGGTCGTCCTCGCGGCCGAGCGGGCCACCCGTGAGCGGCTGCCGCTGCTGGCCGCGCCCGCCTCGGGCGGCACCAGGATGCAGGAGGGCGCGCTCGCGTTCGTGCAGATGGTGAAGATCACCGCGGCGGTGCAGGCGCATCGCGCGGCGGGCCTGCCGTTCGTGGTCTATCTGCGGCATCCGACGACCGGCGGGGTGTTCGCGTCGTGGGGGTCGCTCGGGCATGTCACGGCCGCGGAGCCGGGGGCGCTGATCGGGTTCATCGGGCCACGGGTGTTCGAGTCGTTGCACGGTTATCCGTTCCCCGAAGGCGTCCAGGTGGCGGAGAACCTGCACGAGCACGGGCTGGTCGACGCGGTGGTGGCGGCCGACGACGCGCGGGAGATCGCGATCGGCGCGCTGAACGTGCTGTGCGCCGAGCGCACCGGGCTGGTCGCCGGCGAGCCGCCCGAGGAGGATCTGCGGCCGGTGGAGGCGTGGGAGGCGATCACCCGCTCGCGCCGCGACGACCGCCCCGGCGCTCGCACGCTGCTCAAGCTGGCCGCCACCGACGTGACCCCGCTCACCGGCAACGGCGCGGGCGAGAACGAGCCGGGCCTGGTGCTGGCGCTGGCGCGGTTCGGCAGCGCGCCGGCCGTCGTGCTCGGCCAGGACCGGCGCAGAGCGCGGCCCAGCTCGCCACTCGGCCCCGGCGGGCTGCGGATGGCCAGGCGGGGCATGCGGCTGGCCGCCGAGCTGGGGCTGCCGCTGGTCACCGTGATCGACACGCCGGGCGCGGCACTGTCGAAGGCGGCCGAGGAGGGCGGGCTGGCCGCGGAGATCGCCCGCTGCCTGGCCGACCTGGTCATGCTCGACGCGCCGACGGTGTGCCTGCTGCTCGGCGAGGGCGCGGGCGGTGCGGCGCTCGCCCTGCTGCCGGCCGACCGGGTGCTGTGCGCCCAGCACGCGTGGCTGTCGCCGCTGCCGCCGGAGGGCGCCTCGGCGATCCTGTATCGCAGCGTGGACTTCGCGCCGGAGATCGCCCAGCTGCAGGGGGTGCGCGCCACCGACCTGCGGCGTAACGGGATCGTCGACCGGGTGATCCCGGAGGTGCCCGACGCCGCGTACGAGCCGCGCGCGTTCTGCGAGCGGGTGGGGCGGGCGCTGGAGTACGAGATCGCCGGGCTGCTGGCGCGGAGCCCGGCGGACCGTCGTGCGGCCCGCCAGGCCCGTTTCCGCGGCCTGGGCGGTTAGCCCGGCTCCTTCGGCTGGTACGTCCAGAGCACGCGGCCGTCGGCTCCGTAGCCGGTGAACCGCATGCCAGGCCAGGACAGCCCCCGCTTGGCGACCGCCTCAGGCACCGGCCCGGCGAAGAGCAGCACGCCCTGGCCCCAGGGATCGGGCGTCGTGCTCGCGGTGGCGCGTCCGCCGCCCTCGAGCGTGACGTCGACCTTGGCCGTGCCGGGCAGGGTGAAGCCGTACCAATCCTCCCGGTCCTGCGCCCACTGCAGCGGGAGTTCCGGAGCGGCGATCATGTCGCTCAACTTCCCGCCCGGGACGGGCTGGAAGGAGCCCGCCCGTGACTTGCCGTTCTTCCGCCACTTGATGCACGCGCCGTCGTGCAGGTTGGCGGTGAGCCCGCCGTCGAAGACGTGGCCGGCGTCCAGGGGCTTGTTGTCGCTCCAGCACCATTGGCGTTTCAGATCGACCTGTTCGACCTGCTTGCCACGCACCTTGTACGCGAAGGCGGCGATCTTGACGTCGAGCGGATACCTGACCCACCACACGGGCGCGGGCAGGTCCTTGCCGTGCATCAGGGTGGCCGGGAGGCGGCGTCCGTCCTCCAGCACCGCGTCGATGGACAGCCAGTCGTCCTCGGCCACGCCGAAGGCGACGACGCTGCCCGGCAGTGGCAGGTAGGTCTTCACCTGGCTGCCGGAGATCGAGTCGGACAGGGCTTCGCGTTTCACGCTTGAGCAACTGAGCTGGGGGACGCCCTCAGAGTAGCTGCCACCGGAGGCGCACAGCTTCAGGTCGTTCTCGATGCCTTTGTAGGTGTACGTGCCGAACAAGAGCTGTACCGGCCCGTTAGTGAAGTCGTCGGTCCCGGGGATGGTGATGGGCTCGCCGGTCCGCTTGAAGCTCGACTTCGACTGCCCGGTACGCCGCGGGTAGTCCTTGCGCCAGAGCTGCTTGCCCGCGGCGTCATAGCCCGCCACCCAGCCGCCGGCGGTCCAGTCGAGCGGCGCCAGGCGTGCGAGGGTGAACAGGTTGCTGTCGAGGTTCCACGGATCCGGGACGCCCTCCAAGGTGATCGGCGCCTCCGACCCGGTCGCCAGCTGGATCTTGGCGGTGTCCCTTCTCGTGGCGGTGTAGATCAGACCCTCGTCGGAGAAGATCATCGGCACCGGGTCCGGTGTCGGATCCTTCGAGTCCAGGTTGATCCAGCCGAGCTCCTTGCCCTGGCGGAACCAGAAGATTCTGCGGCCCAGGACCTTGAAGTCGTAGGGGCGCATGGTGACCTCGCCGGGCAGCCGCATCGCCTGGCCGATCGGCGTGCCCCTACTGCTCTCGTGGATGAGGTACTTGGGCGTCAGGTCCGAGCCCTGCCGGCCCTTGGCGTCGGCGAATTCCACCTTGGACACCCGGTCCTGGGCCGACAGCGCCAGCGTCCAGATGACCATCGGGGCACCCTCGGACCGGTGCAGGGTCGCCTCCACCCGCCTGCCGTCCGTCAGCACGGCCGTGACCTTCGTCACGTCGGTCTGGGTCACGCCGTAGTCCACGTACGCGGACGGGGTGTCGGTCCGGGTGGAGCCCTCGTACGTGCCGCTGCGCTCCATGATCTCGGCTACTCGCAGGTCATGGCACGAGCCGAAAGGATCGCCGTCCACGGGCTGGGCGACGTAGCACACCAAGGGGGCGCCGGCCTTGTCCCGCGCGAACCACAGGCGCAGCGGTTTGCCCGTCGCCGGGTCGTCGATCACCACCTGTTCCCCGGCCGCCGTCCTGCCCTCCATGAGCTGCTTGTAGACCCCGTCGGGATCGTTCGCGCTGTTCCGGCCCAGACCCCCGTTGAGCAGGAAAGGGACGAAGATGGCGAGCAGGGCGATGGGCAGGGCGGCCAGCAGCCACCGCCCGCGGGGCACCGGCGGGGGAGTGCGGCGCTGGACGTCGATCCAGGCGTTCGGGCTGGCCGGGAAGGTCTGGGCCTGGGCTTCGAGCGCCGCGCGCAGTCGTGCTTCCAGATCGCTCATTGGTCCTCCTCCTTCAGCGCCTTGCCCAGCGCGGCCAGGGCCCTGCTGGCGTGGGTCTTGACCGACCCGGCCGAGACGCCCATGACGTCGGCGATCTCGCGTTCGGACAGGTCGAGCCAGTAACGCAGGACGAGGGCCTCGCGCTGCCTGCGCGGGAGGCGGTCGAGCGCCGCCAGCAGCTCGCGGTGCTCCTCGGCGACGATCACCGCGTGCTCGCTGCTGTGTTGCGGCTCTGGAGGATCGGGGCGGCGTAACCGGACCAGCCTGAGGTGCCGCAGGCGGTTGCGGGTGAGGTTGCAGACGATCGAGCGCAGGTACGCGACCGCGGCCCCGTCGTCGCGCAGCCGTCTGACGTGCAGCCGGGAGAACGCCTCCTGGGCGATGTCCTCCGGGTCGTCGGCGCCGAGCAGGCCCGCCAGCCGTACCAGGGGCTGGTAGTGGGCGGCGAACAGTTCGGCGAATGACGGCTGCGCCATGGTGGAGGAGTCGATCACAGTACAGAGACACCCGAGGCGGGTGTCGGTTGACTAGGGGACCGGAATCCGTTCGACGCGGATCGAGAAGACCTCCTCGCGGGGCACCACGACCTCGTAGGCGCCGTGGTCGACCATCCAGTAGCCGAGTGCCTCCGCCTTCATGCCGCTGTGGCCGGTGTAGGCGATGTGCAGGCCGTCGTCGTCCTCGTCGAGCACGATGCACGGCTCGCCGCCGAACGCCCCCACGGTGCGGATCAGCACCAGCCATTCGAGCTCGGAGCGGTTGACCGAGCGTCGCCAGTAGCCGCCGGAGCCCGCCTCGAACCCGTCGAGCTCCTCCTCGCTGAACAGCACGACCTGGTCGGTGTCGGGGCCGAGCGCGGCGGGCAGCGTGCGCTCGGCGAAGCGCGCGACGAAGCCGGAGGCCACGGGGGTGATGTCGTCGCTCATGTGGCGGGCCGCCAGGTGAGCCCGTCGTAGGCGGCGAAGGGGCGCTCCTGCTCGGGCGTGATGTGCACGATCTCCGCGCCCGCGGGGATGGGGATCGGCGTGGTGTGGAACTGCGGGATCACGTGGTCGCGTGAGGTGGTGAACCCGTTTCCGGCGAACGGCGGCGCGTCGCTCCAGTCGCCGCCCATATGAGGTCCGTACGGGACGGCGTAGGTGTCGGCGTCGCGGGCGTACCAGCGCATGACATAGAGCTCGGGCACGTCCGCCGTCAGCTCCGATCCCTCGAACGAAAGGTCGAGTCCGTAGTAGAGCTGCCTGGGAGTCGTCAGCCGGGCGCAGTCCTGCAACCGGTAGACGTAGCCGGAGATGACCGTGCGTTTACCTGAAAGGTAGGGCACGAGCAGACGCGGCGGGACGACCTTCTGCATCTGCGTTCTGCTCACTGTTTCATTTTACGATCGCTTGACACCTAGTACGCGATGTTCCAGGCATGGCAGGGCGGTCCTGGCCGCGGCGGTCACCTCGGGGTCCACCTCCACGACCTGGATGCCCGGGCCGGTGCCCAGGTCCGCGCGGACCACGCCGAGCGGGTCGACCAGCATGCTACGGCCGACCCCGAATCCGTCACTCGACTCGGCCGGATTGGGCGCCTGCCCGACGGCGGCGGTCCACGTCGTGTTCTCCAGCGCCCGTGCCCGTACCAGCGTGGTCCAGTGGTCCTCCTTGAGCGGGCCCGACCCCCACGCGGCGATCACCGCGAACAGCTCGGCGCCCTGGTCGACCAGTGCCCTGGCCAGCTCGGGGAAGCGGACGTCGTAGCAGGTGATCAGCCCGACGCGGAGCCCCGCCAGCTCCACCACGACGGGCTCGGCGCCGGGGGCGACCAGCTCGGACTCCTTCGCGCCGAAGGAGTCGAACAGGTGGATCTTCCGGTACGCGGCCCGGATGGCGCCCTGCGCGTCGATGGCCACGGCGGTGTTGTGCACCCGGTCCTGGCCCGGTTCGAACACGCCGGCGATCACCGCGACGCCGTGTTCGCGGGCCGCCTCGGCCACGCCGGAGACGAACGGCCCGTCGAGCGGCTCGGCCAGCTCGGTGATGCGGCTGCCGTAGCGGGTCAGCGTCGCTTCCGGGAAGATCGCCAAATCGGCGCCGTCCGCTTTGGCGAGCGCTTCGCGGACCCTCTTGAGGTTGGCAGACGGGTCAGGAGACACCGGGATCTGGCAGAGGGCGATTCTGGTCACGGCCCGACTCTAACCGGTTGGGCACCCGTCGAAACCAGGTCAGGCATCGCCACATCCACTCGAGCGGCCCGTACCTGTATTTCGACTGCCACCACACGCTGAACGGAATCTGAACGGCCAGCGTCGCCGTCGTGACCGCGAGCACCGAAAGGCGGGTCGGGTCGCTCTTGAGCAGGTGACTCGTCAGGAAGATCACCAGCGTGCCGGAGACGTAGGTGGTCAGCGCCATCCGCCCGAGCGGTTCCAGCACCGCCGACAGCGGCGCCGCCCACCGGGCCCGCAGCGCCAGCAGCAGGCCGGTGGTGTAGGCGGCGGCTCCGGTGAGCGCGGCGACGCTGTAGACGGTCCAGTTGCCGGCAGCGCCCGGGGCGCGGGTGACGAACCAGGCGGCGGTGAGCAGGGCGGTGGCCAGCGCGCTGACCGCGAAGACCGGCAGCAGCAGCCGCCCGGACGGGCGCGACTCCATCAGCGCCATGCCGAGCAGGAACAACGGGGGAATGAGAAACGGCCCGGCCCCGATCCGCACCGCCCACACGACCGCGGCCACTCCGAGAATCAGCAGGGGCGGCCCGCCGGCCAGGAACGAGGCGGGCAGCAGCACCAGCGCCCCGAACACCGCGTAGATCGTCAGCACCTCGCCGCTGTAGAACACGTGCTGGACCAGCCCGAAGCAGAGCAGCCAGAACAGCCGGCTCAGCAGCACCCACCGCCCGGACCGCTCCAGCACCAGGACGAAGCTGATGCCGAACAGCAGCGAGAAGATCGGGTAGAACCGGCTCTGGAACAGTGCCTCAAGGGTCCAGTCGATGCCGTTCTTGGGGTCGTGCACGGCGTGCTGCCAGGTGTTGACCAGCATGATGCCGCACACCGCGAAGCCGCGGAGCGCGTCGAGCTCTCGGATACGGCTCACAGCACCCAAGCGAACCACCAAACGAGGAATCCGGCCGCCGTGACGGCGGACCCCGCCTGCGGCCAGCCCGGCCGCCGGGCGAGCGCGCCGAGCGTCAGTACGGCCGAGCCCACCGCCACCCAGGTGTACGGCCAGGCCGACGCGGGCAGGCCGACGGCCAGCGCGGTCTCGTTCTCCTTCACCATGCTCCAGACCGCCGCGCCGATCAGCCCGGTGAACGCCGTCCCGGCCAGCCCGGCGAAGGCGGCCAGCGCCCGGCCCTTCAGCGCGCCCGTGACGAGCTGGATCAGCGACACCAGCGCGAACAGCGCGAGCGGGGCGGCCAGCCAGGGCGACAGCGAGATCTGGTAGGGGGCGCCGGTGACCCGCACGTCGCCCGGGTTCAGCCGGGGGTAGACGGCGGCCTGCCCGGGTGAGCACGATCCAGCCGCCGCTCCGCCTGCCGGGGTGTCCACGAAGGCGAGGATGTGGCGGCGGGCGCAGCCGTTGACCAGGAACACCGCGTGTCCCGTGCCGGCGAACTCCACGAAGCGGGCGTTGGGGAGGGCTTTGGCGGCGGGCTCGCTGGTCCTGGTCGGCGTCGTGGGGTCGTACTGGCCGCCCACGACGAGGGCGGGGGCCTTGGTCGTGGCGTTGACGGGCGCCGACTTGGGAAGCTTCCAAGCATCACACACCGCTTTGTCACTATTTACAGTGAAAAGTCGGGATTTTGTGGAGTATGTGTTGAACGGGACCTCGTCCTGGCACTGCACCGCGTGATACAGCCCGAACTCGTGCGAGACCAGCGCGCCACCCACCGCGTCGGCCAGCGGGCGCAGCAGCTCGTCGTGGCCCTTGCTCAGCGCGTCGATCAGCGCGGGCGCCACGGCGATCACGTCGGCCTCGTGCAGCGCCTCCGCCATGATCGTCGCCACGTCGTCGCCGGTCAGCCGGGCGGTGAAACCGGTGCCGAGCAGCGGGTCGGTGGTCTGGACCCGGGCGGGGCGGGCGTTCAGCCGGGTCACCATCGCCTCGAACGACTCGCGCAGGCCGAGCTTGGCCACGGTGTCGCTCAGGTTGCGGTCGGCGTCGTCGTACCAGCCGACCGCCTCCGGCAGGTACGAGTCGAGCACCACCGACCGCACGCCCGCCGGGTCGGCGGCGGCCACGTCCATCATGACCCGAGTCGAGTAGCTGACCCCGAACAGGTTCCAGGTGGGGTAGCCGAGCGTCTTACGCAGCTGGACGACGTCGGCGGTGATCTCCTTGGTGGTGTAGCCGCGCAGGTCCACGCCCTGCTGCTCGAGCCGTTCCCGGCATTTCAGCGCGGCGGCGCCGACGTCCGCCGACGGCCGGCGCAGCCGGTCCAGCATCGCCTCGGCCGTCTCCGGGCAGCTCAGCGTCGGCTGGGAGTACTTGCTGCCGCGCTGCTCCACGGTCACCACGTCGCGGTCGGGGAACATCTGGCTCAAGAACCCCGTCAGCTGCATCGACGCCGAGGCCGGGCCGCCGCTCATGTAGACGACCGGGTCGGGCTTGCGGTCCTTGGCCGTCGAGGTGTGCACGGCGTAGCCGACCTTGATGGTCTTGCCCGGCGTGTCCCTGCGCTCGGGAACGACCAGGAAACCGCAGGTCGTGTGATCGGGCATGGCGACGGGACACGCGCTCTTCCCGGCACCGCCCGGGTCCATGACGGGCGGCACGGAGAGAATGAGCGCGAGCAGGAGCCGAATGATCACAGGAGGAGACTAATAGTCTGGGGCCGTGACGGAACCACTTGTATCCCGGATGCGCGCCTTCGGTACGACGATTTTCGCGGAAATGAGCGCGCTGGCCGTACAGACCGGATCGATCAACCTGGGCCAGGGGTTTCCCGACACCGACGGCCCCGCGGCGATGCTGGACCGGGCGGTGCAGGCCATCGTGTCCGGCGCGAACCAGTACCCACCCGGCCCCGGCATCCCGGAGCTGCGGCAGGCCGTCTCCGAGCACCGGGCCGGGCACTACGGCCTGAACTACGCGCCTGACGGCGAGATCCTCGTGACGGTGGGCGCCACCGAGGCGATCGCGGCCAGCGTGCTGGCGCTGTGCGAGGCGGGCGACGAGGTGATCGCGTTCGAGCCCTACTACGACTCCTACGCCGCCTCGATCGCGCTGGCCGGGGCGCGGCTGGTGGCGGTGACGATGCGGCCCGTGGAGGGACGCTTCACCTTCGACCCGGACGAACTCCGCGCCGCCGTCACTCCGCGGACCCGGGCGATCCTCGTCAACTCCCCGCACAACCCGACCGGGACCGTGTTCACCCGCGCCGAGCTGACCGCCATCGCCGAGCTCTGCCAGGAGGCCGGGCTGATCGCGATCACCGACGAGGTGTACGAGCACCTGACGTTCGACGGTGTCGAGCACATCCCCCTGGCGACGCTGCCCGGCATGCGCGAGCGCACGGTGATGGTCTCCTCCGCGGGCAAGACGTTCTCCGTCACCGGGTGGAAGACGGGCTGGATCTGCGCCCCTGCCGCGCTGATCACGGCCGTGCAGACGGTCAAGCAGTTCCTCACGTTCACCGCCAGTGCTCCGTGGCAGCTCGCGGTCGCGTACGGTCTGCGCAACGAGCTGGAGTGGGTGTCGGCGCTGTGCGACGGGCTGCGGCACAAGCGGGACCGGCTGATGGACGGGCTGGCCACGGCCGGGTTCGAGGTGCTCCGGCCCTCCGGGACCTACTTCGTGCAGACCGACATCCGCCCGCTGGGCTTCAGCGACGGGCTGGAGCTGACCCGGCGGCTGCCGGAGCTGGTGGGGGTGGTGGCCATCCCGACCCAGGTCTTCTACGACCACCCCGACCGGGGCCGGCACTTCGTCCGGTTCGCGTTCTGCAAGAAGGACGAGGTCATCGACGAGGCGGTCACCCGCCTCAAGCGGCTGTCTGCCTAGAGGCTCCCTCACGAAAGTGCATCCGATCGGTTACAGAGCGAAATGAGCCCAGCTGGGCTAGGGTAGGCGGCGCCTCACTGGTAGGGATCACCTCCTGAAGGAGCCGAAACGTTGCTCACCGTCGGTGACCGCTTCCCCGAGTACGAGCTCACCGCCTGCGTCGCCCTCGACCCCGAGAAGGCGTTCGCGGAGATCGACCACAAGAGCTACGAGGGCAAGTGGCGTGTCGTGTTCTTCTGGCCGAAGGACTTCACCTTCGTCTGCCCGACCGAGATCGCCGAGTTCGGGCGTCTCCACCGCGAGTTCGCCGACCGTGACACCCAGGTGCTCGGCGTCTCCGTCGACTCCGAGTATGTCCACCACGCCTGGCGCAAGCACCACGACGACCTGCGTGATCTGCCGTTCCCGATGCTGAGCGACGTCAAGCGCGAGCTGTCGGCCGCGTGCGGGGTGCTCGGCGACGACGGCGTCGCCCAGCGCGCCACGTTCATCGTGGATCACAACGACGAGATCCAGTTCACGATGGTGACCGCCGGATCCGTGGGCCGCAACGTCCAGGAGGTCCTGCGGGTCCTCGACGCCCTGCAGTCCGACGAGCTCTGCCCCTGCAACTGGAGCAAGGGCGAGGCCGGGCTCGATGCGCGGGAGCTGCTGGCCCGGTGAGCATCGACGAGCTGAAGGCGGCGCTGCCCGACTACGCCAAGGACACCCGGCTCAACCTGAGCTCGATCACGACCACCTCGTCGCTGACCGGCCGGCAGCTGTGGGGCACGGTGCTGGCGAGCGCGCTGGCCACCAGGTCCGGGCTGGTCATCGCCGCGATCTCCGAGGAGGCCGCGGCTCGGCTGCCGGCCGAGGCGTTCACGGCCGCCAAGGCCGCCGCCTCCATCATGGCGATGAACAACGTCTACTACCGGGCCGTCCACCTCATCGGCGACGAGACGTACGCGACGTTGCCCGCGCGGCTCAGGATGACCGTGCTCGGCGACCCGGGCGTGGACAAGGCCGACTTCGAGCTGTGGTGCCTGGCCGTCTCCGCGATCAACGGCTGCGGCCGGTGCCTGGAGTCGCACGAGCGGGTGCTGCGCGGCTCCGGCCTGCCCCGCGAGCACATCCAGGAGGCGCTGCGGGTGGCCGCCGTGATCAACGCCACCGCGATGACCCTCGACGCCGAGGCGGCGCTGCTCACCGCCTGAGGCTTGGACCTCCGTGGCGGAGGTGGGCTCTCCGGGTGTCCACCTCCGCCACGGGTCAGTTCTTCGCGTCCTCGTCGTGGGGCGCGTCCAGCGAGGTCAACGTCGCCGTCGCCGCCTCGTGGTCCATCCCGGTCGCCTGGAGCAGGTCCACGGCGATGGAGCGCAGCTGCGCGATGATGACGTGCGCCGAGAAGCCCAGCCGCTCAGGACGCTCCCGCGCCGCGACGGCGAGCAGCGCCTGCCGGGCCAGCATGGGCTCGCGGCCGGCCGCCAGTTCGAGCTGGAGCAGCAGCGCCGCCTCCGACACCTCGCGCATCGCCTCGGCCAGCGAGGTCGGCGGCGGGCTCGTCTCGCCCAGCGCCGCCAGCGTCCGGCGGGCCAGCACCCTGGCGTTGCGCAGGGCCAGGTCCACCGGCACGGCCGCGGTCTCGTACCTGGCCAGCCGGCCGCGGCGGTGCCAGTGCAGCGGTGAGATGAGCGTGATCTCCTTGCTGGTCTCCACCGCCCGCTCGAACTCCTCGACCGCCGCCTGGGTGGTGCGGGCCTCCTCCAGCGCCTCGGCGGCCAGGTCCACGTCGCGCTTCTCGATCGCCTCCGCGGCCCGTTCGAGCACCGTGGACAGCGCGTCGAGCACGCCTGACAGGTGCTTGGCGGCGATCGTGAAGGGGCTGGCGGGAAGCAGCGCCACCGTGGCGACGGCGATGAGGCCGCCGGTGAGCGCGTCGGCCATCCGGTCCCAGCCCCCGGCGCCGTTGGTGGGCAGCAGGGCGGCGACCAGCACCGCGGACGAACCGGCCTGCGCCACGAAGAGCGCGCCGCTGTTCAGCAGCACCGCCGTGGTCATCGCCAGCGCGACCACCAGCGCGATCTGCCAGGCGCCCGAGCCGATCCAGGCCACCAGCAGGTCGCCGACGCCCACGCCCACGCTGACCCCCACCACCAGCTCGGCCACCCGGCGCAGCCGCTGCCCGAGCCCCACACCGACGCAGATCAACACGGAGATCGGCGCGAAGAACGGGCGGGCGTGGCCGAGCAGGTGGATGGCGACCGTCCAGGCGAGTGCCGCGCCCACCGCGCACTGCGCGATGGAGGGCGCCATCATGCCGAACCCGCTCAGCCGTTCCCGTACATGATCGCTGAGCCTCGTTCGCACCCTTCTACCCTGGCGGATCTTTGTGACATTAGGGTCACACTGCCCGGATCGGCGGCTCCGCTGAGCATCCGGAAAGCGCCCTTCACCGGCGGTGTCAGACGGTCAAGGGATGTCCTGATCGCCGGGCGTGTCGAGGGGCGGGAGGGCGGCCACCGCCTGCTCGCGGTCGCCGCCGCTCGCCTGGAGCAGGTCCACGACGATCGACCGGAACTGCGCGACCATCACACTGGCCGCGAACCCCCACCGCTCCGTCCCCTGCCGCCCCGCCACCGCCAGGATCGCCTCGTGGGCCCGGTGCGGCTCCTGCCCGTGGGCCAGCTCCTGCCGCAGCAGCAGGGTCGCGTCGGCCAGTTCGCGCAGTGCGTCCGGCATCCAGGCGGGCGGCGCGCCCTGCCCCTCAAGCGCCGCGACGGCCCGCCGGGCCAGCACCCTGACGTTCCTGACCGCGTGATCGAGAGGTACGGCGGCCGTCTCGTACCCGTCCAGCCGGGAACGGCCGTGCCGGTGCAGCGGTGAGATGGTGGCGATCTCCCAGCTGGTCGCCAGCGCCTGCTTGAACTGCTCCACGTTCGCCTGGGTGCCCCGCGCGGCGTCCAGCGCCTTGGCCGCCAGGCCGGGGTCGGACTTCTCGATCGCCTCCGAGACCTGCCGCAGCGCACGGGCCAGCGCCTCGAACATCCCCGACGCCTGCTTGGCCACGAGGGTGAACGGGCTGGCCGGCAGCAGGGCGATCGCGATGATCCCCACGACGCCGCCGGTCAGCGCGTCGAGCATCCGGTTCAGCCCGCCGACGCCCGATGGGGGCAGCAGGGTGGCGACCAGGATGGCCGAGGACCCGGCCTGCAGGACGATCAGGGAGCCGCTGTCGAGCAGGACGCCGACGGCCATCGCCAGCGCCACCACGAGCGCGATCTGCCAGGCGCCCGAGCCGATCCAGGACACCAGCAGGTCGCCGACGCCCACGCCCACGCTGACCCCGACGACCATCTCGATCATCCGGCGCAGGCGCTGCCCGAGACCCACGCCGATGCTGAGGATCACCGCGATCGGGGCGAAGAACGGGCTGGGGTGCCCGAGGACGTTCTTGGCGACCAGCCAGGCCAGAGCCGCCCCCACGGCGCACTGCCCGACCGTCGGTGCCATCAGCGCCAGCCTGCTCAGACGCTTCTTCACGTGCACGAACCCTGGCCTACCCAAGCCGCGACGCTCAACCGGCCAGGTACTCGTCGACGGCCCGCAGGAACGCCTCGCGCGCGGAGACGTGGATGAGATGCCCGACGGCGATCGTGACCAGCTTGGCCCCCGGAATCGCCGCCGCCACCCGGTCGACGTCGAGATGGCTCGCGCCCGACACCACCAGCGTCGGCGCGGTGATCGAGGCGAGCCCCGCGGCCCACGCCGGATCGGGCGCCAGGAACTGCCGCTCGGTGTCGTGCACCATCCGCCAGTCGAACCCGGGGGACTCGCCGTCCTCCACGATCGGCGGACGATCCTTCATCGCGTAGGGCGGGGCCGGATCCTCCAGGACCAGCCGCTCGACGCGATCGGGCCAGGTCATGGCCATGAGATAGGCCACCGCGCCGCCCAGTGAGTGCCCCACCAGCGTCGCCCGTCCGAACCCCAGCTCGTCCAGCAGCGCGACGACGTCCCGCGCCATGTCGGGCAGCGCGTACGTGCCCGGATAGTCACTGGAGCCGTGACCCCGCAGGTCGAGGGCGATCACGTGATAGCGGGCGGCGAAGTGCTGGGTGACGCCGTTCCAGTCGTTGTGGTTGGCGGTCCGTCCGTGGATGAGCAGCAGCGGGGGAGCGGCCGGGTCGCCCTCCTCGCGATAGACGAGCTTGATCCCGTTGACGTGTGCTTCGCGAATCACACCGGTGACCCTATCGCCGAGGCCGACCGCCACGTTGGGCAGACATTGCCGGTGAAAGGCCAATTCGCTGGTGGATAGCGTGTCCTGCGGGCCGCCGGGGTACATCTGGGAGTTCCGCGGGCTCGCCGCCGAATAGCCGAACAGGGGTTGTGATGCCGGATCCGATAGAAGTGCGCAAGGTGCCGATCGAGAGTGTGACGGACGCCTCCGGCCTGGCGCGGCTGATCGACGACGGGGTGATCGAGGCGCGCCGGGTGCTCGCGGTGGTCGGCAAGACCGAGGGCAACGGCGGCGTGAACGACTACACCCGCATCCTGGCCGACCGGGCCTTCCGTGAGGTGCTCGCGGCCAAGGGGCATCCGGCGCCGGAGACCGTACCCCTGGTGTGGTCCGGGGGGACGGACGGCGTGCTCAGCCCGCACGCGACCGTGTTCGCCACCACCGACCCGGCGCGCGCTCCCCAGTCGGACGAGCCGCGGGTGTCGGTCGGGGTCGCGATGAGCGAGGTGATCCTGCCGGAGGACATCGGCCGCCCGGCGATGGTGGAGAAGGTCGCCGCGGGAGTACGCGAGGCGATGAAGATCGCCGGCATCGACGACCCGCGCGACGTCCACTACGTGCAGACCAAGACGCCCCTGCTCACGCTGGCCACCATCACCGACGCCAAGAGCCGCGGCCAGGACACCGCCATCGAGGAGACCGGCCCCTCCATGGACCTGTCGAACTCCACCACCGCCCTCGGCATCGCCGTCGCCCTCGGCGAGATCGACATGCCGCGGGCCGACCAGATCCACAAGGACCTGTCCCTGTACTCCTCGGTGGCCTCGTGCTCGTCCGGGGTCGAGCTGGACCGGGCGCAGATCGTGCTGGTGGGCAACGTACGGGGCATCGGCGGGCGCTACCGCATCGGTCACGGCGTGATGCGCGACGCCCTGGACGCCGACGGCATCTGGGACGCGATCCGCGACTCCGGCCTTCCGCTCCCCGAACGGCCGCACCACAGCGACCTCGGCGACCGCCTGGTGAACGTCTTCATGAAGTGCGAGGCCGACCCGTCCGGCCGGGTCAGGGGGCGGCGCAACATCATGCTCGACGACTCCGACGTGCACTGGCACCGCCAGATCAAGGCCACGGTGGGGGGCGTCGCGGCGGCGGTCACGGGCGATCCGGCGGTGTTCGTCTCGGTCGCCGCCGTCCACCAGGGCCCGTCGGGCGGCGGCCCGGTCGCCGCCATCGCCGACCTGGGATAGCGGGTAATCTCGTGGGTTGTGCCCAGCATTCCGCAGCCACTCGACCCCGGCGACGACGGCACGGCCGCGCCGGCCGTGGCCGCCGCCCTGTCCTCCTACGAGCGAGGCGCGGCGGACGCCACCGACGTGCTGAACGCCCTGACCGGCGCCCGGCTCCTGGTCCCCGTGGTCGCCCTGCTGACCGAGTCCGAAGTTGGCGAGCACGGGCTGCGGCAGGAGAAGGAGAGCGAGATGGCGCTCCCCAAACTCGTCGGCAAGGACGGCAGGGAGGCGGTGCCGGCGTTCACCGGCGCCGAGTCCCTGGCCAGGTGGCGGCCCGACGCCCGGCCGATCCAGGCCGGCCTGCTCCAGGTCTGCCGGGCCGCCGCCGGTGAGCGGGTCGCGGCGGTCGTGGTGGACGTGGCGGGGCCGGTGCCGTTCGTGATCGAGGGCGAGGTGCTGGAAGCACTCGCCGCCGTCGAGTCCGGCAGGCTCGACCAGATCTCCGGCGCGACCGTGGCCCGCGTCGAGCCGGTACGCAAGCGCCGCTGGTTCTCCAGGAAGTAGGGTCGGCGGGTGGTAGCACTCGTGGCGCTGCTCGGCCTGATCGCCGGGCGCTACGTCAGGACGCTCGCCGACTGCTTCGTGGCCAACCCCTTCGACACCCGCGAAGAGGCCCACGCCGCCCTGGACGCCCTGGTGCGCACGAGGCCCGTGCCGCGCTGGCCGCCCATCGTCGAGGTGGCCACCGCCGCCGTCGCCGCGCTGGTCGCCTGGCGCGCGGGCCTGCCGTACGTCTACTTCGCCGTGATCGGTACGGCCCTGGCGATCATCGACTGGCGGACCACGAGGCTGCCGGACGTCATCACCCTGCCGTCGTACTCGATCCTGGCCTTGACCCTGCTCCCCACGGGGGAGCTGTCCAGGGCGCTGCTGGGCGCGCTGGCGCTGGCCGCCGCGTACGCCGTGCTCTGGTTCGCCAGGCCGGAGGCGATGGGCCTGGGCGACGTCAAGCTCGCGGGGCTGATCGGCATGGCGGCCGCGGCGATGAGCTGGCAGGCGTGGGTCGTCGCGGCCGTCGGCGGTCAGCTGTTAGGCGCCCTGTACGCCATCGCGCTGCTCGTCGCCAAACGCGCCACTCGCGACACGCAGTTCCCTTTCGGCCCGTTCATGCTGCTCGGCGCGTTCACGGCGCTCTGTCTCGGCCAGTGAACACCGGACATCCCACTAGGCGGCACGTGGAAGACTTGTACGCATGTTGCGCTGGTTGACTGCCGGAGAGTCCCACGGCCCCGAGCTCGTTGCCGTTCTGGAAGGCCTGCCGGCCGGGGTCGAGGTGACCACGGCCGCCATCGACGAGGCCCTGCGCCGCCGCCGGCTCGGCTATGGCCGCGGCGCCCGGATGAAGTTCGAGCAGGACCAGGTGACGATCGCCGGCGGCGTCCGGCACGGCCGCACCATGGGCAGCCCGATCGCCGTCCGCATCGGCAACACCGAGTGGCCCAAGTGGGAGAAGGTCATGTCGGCCGACCCGGTCGACCCGGCCGAGCTCGAAGGCCTGGCCAGAAACGCGCCCCGGTCCCGCCCCCGGCCTGGCCACGCCGACCTGGCCGGCATGCAGAAGTACGGCTTCGACGACGCCCGCCAGGTCCTCGACCGGGCCAGCGCCCGCGAGACCGCGGCCCGCGTCGCGCTCGGCGAGGTCGCCAGGCGCTTCCTCAAGCAGGCGCTCGGCGTCGACATCGTCAGCCACGTGACCTCCATCGGCGGCGCCCAGACGCCCACCGAAGACCTGCCCGGTCCCAACGACCTGGAGCGCATCGACGCCGACCCCGTCAGGTGCGCCGACGCCGAGGGCAGCGCCGCGATGGTCGCCGTCATCGACCAGGCGCACAAGGACGGCGATACGCTCGGCGGCGTCGTCGAGGTGCTGGCCTACGGCCTGCCGCCGGGGCTCGGCAGCTACACCCACTGGGACCGCCGCCTGGACTCCCGGCTGGCCGGGGCGCTCATGGGCATCCAGGCGATCAAGGGCGTGGCGGTCGGCGACGGCTTCGAGACCGCGCGCAGGCCGGGCTCGCGCGCCCACGACGAGATCGAATACACCGCCGCCGACGGCGTCAAGCGCATCACCAACCGCGCCGGCGGCGTCGAGGGCGGCATGACCAACGGCGAGATCCTGCGGGTCAGCGCCGCGATGAAGCCCATCTCGACCGTCCCGCGGGCGCTGGCCACGATCGACGTGCTGACCGGCGAGGCGGCCAAGGCGCACCACGAGCGTTCCGACGTCTGCGCGGTCCCGGCCGCGGGCATCGTGGCCGAGGCCATGGTCGCGCTGGTGCTGGCCGACGCGGCGCTCGAGAAGTTCGGGGGCGACTCCGTCGAGGAGGTCGCCCGCAACCTGTCCGGCTACCTGTCATCGATGGTGATCAAATGACCAAGGCCGTTCTCATCGGCCCGCCGGGGTCCGGCAAGACCACTCTCGGTCTCCTGCTCGCCGACCTGCTCGGCGTCTCCTTCCGCGACACCGACACCGACGTCGAGGCGGTCGCGGGCAAGCCCGTGGCCGACATCTTCATCGAAGACGGCGAGGCCCGCTTCCGCGAGCTCGAACTCCAGGCCGTACGCCAGGCACTGGCCGAGCACGACGGCGTGCTGTCCCTCGGCGGCGGCGCGGTGCTCAACGAGGAGGCGCAGGCGCTGCTGGCCGGCCACCCGGTCGTCTACCTCCAGGTAGGCCTGGCCGACGCGGTCCAGCGGGTGGGTCTGGCCTCCGCCCGGCCGCTGCTCGTGCTCAGCCCGCGCAGCCAGCTGAAGAAGCTCATGGAGGAGCGCCGCCCGATCTACGAGCGGCTCGCCGTCCTGACGGTCGTGACCGACAAGCGGGAGCCCGCCGAGCTGGCCGAAGAGATCATGAAGGGCCTCCAGTCATGACCGCGACCAGGATCTCCGTACGCGGTGACAGCCCGTACGAGGTGGTGATCGGCACCGGGGTGCTGCCGGAGCTGGCCGGGCTGTTCAAGCCGGGCGTACGCACGGTCGCGGTCATCCACCCGGCGGGCCTGCCCGAGCTGTCCCGCCCGGTCTGCGAGGCGCTGTCCGGCGCCGGATACGACGTGGTGGAGCTCCCTGTGCCCGACGGCGAGCGGGCCAAGTCGGTCGAGGTGGCCGCCGAGCTCTGGTCCGCCCTCGGCCGCTACGGCGTGACCCGCTCCGACGCCGTCGTGGGCGTCGGCGGGGGAGCCACCACCGACCTGGCCGGGTTCATCGCCGCGACCTGGCTGCGTGGCGTCCAGGTGGTGCTGGTGCCGACGACGCTGCTGGCCATGGTCGACGCGGCGGTCGGCGGCAAGAACGGCATCGACACGCCCGAAGGCAAGAACCTCGTCGGCACCTTCCTGCCCCCGGCGGGCGTGCTGTGCGAGCTGGGCACGCTGTCGAGCATGCCGCGCGCCGACTATGTGGCCGGGCTCGCCGAGATCATCAAGGGCGGCTTCATCGCCGACCCGACCATCCTCATGCTGGTCGAGGACGACCCCGACGCCGCCGCGACGCCGGAGGGGCCGCACACTCGCGAGCTGATCGAGCGGAAGATCCAGATCAAGGCCGACGTCGTCGGCGCCGACCTGCGCGAGGCCGGGCTGCGCGAGATCCTCAACTACGGCCACACGCTCGCCCACGCGATCGAGCGGGCCGAGGACTACCACATGCGCCACGGCGAGGCCGTCGCCATCGGCATGGTGTTCGCCGCCGAGCTGTCGAGGCTCGACGGGCGCATCGGGCTCGACCTGGTCGAGCGCACCCGATCCATCCTCACCTCGGTCGGGCTGCCCACCACCTACCGGGCCGACGCCTGGCCGCAACTACGCGACCACATGCGCCTCGACAAGAAGAACCGGGGCGCCAAGCAGCGCTTCGTCGTACTCGACGGCCTGGCCAAGCCGGGACGGCTGGAAGGCCCGTCCGAGGAGCTTCTGGAGGCGGCCTACCGGGCGGTCGCCCGATGACGTCCTTCGCTCGTGTCGGGGTGGCGCCGGGCGTGGCGGCCGGGTTGGCACTACAGTCGGATGTCCTAACGCACCAGAGATGAACAGCAGGTCATGAGGCAATACGACTCATTCGTCGCCCTTGGTGACAGCTTTACCGAAGGCCTGAACGACCCCGGCACCAACGGTCACTACCGTGGCTGGGCCGACCGGGTGGCCGAGCGGCTGGCGGCCGACAACCCGTCCTTCCGCTACGCGAACCTGGCCGTACGCGGCAGGCTGCTCGACCAGATCGTCACCGAGCAGGTGCCGATCGCCGTCGAGATGGCGCCCGACCTGGTCAGCCTGTGCGCGGGCGGCAACGACCTGCTCCGGCCGGGCAGCGACCCCGACCTGATGGCCAAGCGGCTCGCCCGCGCCGTGCGCGACCTGCGGGCCAGCGGCGCCGACGTGCTGCTGTTCACCGGTGTCGACCCGCGCGACACGCCGGTGATGCGGCGGCTGCGCGGCCGGTTCGCCATCTTCTACCTGCACATCCGCTCGATCGCCGACCTGTACGGCTGCCGGCTCGTCGACCAGTGGTCCATGCAGGGGCTGCGCGACTGGCGGGCGTGGAGCGAGGACCGGCTGCACATGAACGAGGACGGGCACCGGCTGGTGGCCGCCCGGGTCCTGGACGTGCTGGGCGTGCCGTTCGACGACTGGCAGAAGGCGTGGCCCGAGCGCACCCTCGACCCCCGCGCCCGGCGTCGCGAGGACGCCCAGTGGATCCGTGAGCATCTGGTGCCGTGGGTGTCCCGCCGCCTACGCGGCGCCTCCTCGGGCGACGGCCTGGACCCGAAACGCCCCGACCTCACCCCGTGGACCCTCTGACCGGCACCTCTCCGCTCTGAGCCGGCTCGCACCTCAGGCCCGCCCCAAGACGGACCTTGCGCAGTCAACCCACCCAGGCACCTGGCCCCACTGCGAGGACGGCCCACACCGAGAGGACGCCCGCCGAGAGGACGCCCCGCCGCGAGGGCGGGCCACCCCAGGGGTCACGCCGCTGGGGAGGGGCGCAGACGAGGCTGGGCCTCACCCAGAGGGGCCGCGCCGCAACGGCGGGTTGCGCGCGATTATGAGCCGCCGCGAAGTCGGGCCCCACCCCGCAGTCCGGCCACATCGGGCGGGCGGGCCACGCCGAGGGGCCGCCACGCCGCAAAGGCGGGCCACTTCCGGGGCCGCGCCGCAACGGCGGGTCGCGCGCGATAACGAGCCGCCCCGAAGTCGGGCCACGCCCCGAAGACGGATCACCCCATGAGGGCGGGCCGCGCCCCGAAGGCGGGTCAGTCTTCCGTTGACAGGCGTTTGAGGGCCGCTCTCGGGATCGCCGGGTCCGTGGTGCGCCAGAACGGGGGCAGGGAGCCCAGCAAAAAGCTGCTGTAGCGGGCGGTGGCCAGGCGCGGGTCGAGGACGGCGATGACGCCCTTGTCGTGCTGGGCACGCAGCAGCCGGCCGGCGCCCTGGGCGAGCAGCAGGGCGGCGTGGGTGGCGGCGACAGTCATGAAGCCGTTGCCGCCCTTGGCCGCCACGTGCCGCTGCCGGGCCGAGGTGAGCGGGTCGTCGGGGCGTGGGAACGGGACGCGGTCGATGATGACCAGGCGCAGCGACGGGCCGGGGACGTCGACGCCCTGCCACAGCGACAGCGTGCCGAACAGACAGGTCGCCTCGTCCTCGGCGAACTGTTTGACCAGCAGCATCGTGGAGTCGTCGCCCTGGCAGAGCAGCGGCACGCCGAGCCGGTCGCGCAGCGCCTCGGTGGCGGCCTTGGCGGCCCGCATCGAGGAGAACAGGCCGAGCGTGCGCCCGCCCGCCGCCTCGATCAGCTCGGCGATCTCGTCGAGGTAGGCCTGGGGCAGCCCGTCACGGCCGGGCTGCGGCAGGTGCTTGGCGACGTACAGGATGCCCGCCCGTGGGTGGTCGAACGGCGAGCCGACGTCGATGCCCTGCCAGCCCTTGTCGCCCAGCCCCCACTGGCGGGCCAGGCCGTCGAAGGTGCCGCCGAGCGCCAGCGTGGCGGAGGTGAGGACCACCGTGCGGTCGCCGAAGAGCCGGTCGCGGAGCATGCCGCCGACGTTGAGCGGGGCCACCCGCAGCACGGGCGGGCGGCGGTCGGTGGCGCCTTCCAGCCAGACCACCTCGGCGCGGTCCTCCTCCGAGGCGTGGCCGTAGGCCTCCAGCATGCGCACCGCCGTGTCGTGCACCTCGTCGAGCGCGGTGAAGGCGGCCTTGCGCTGGCCTGCTTTGTCCGGATCGTCCTTGTCGCCGCCGCGTGGGCCGAGCGCCGAGACGCACCGCGCCGAGGTGTCGCGCAGCAGCGCCAGCGTGAGCCCGAGCACCTCGGGCAGCTCGTCGACGCGGCCGGGGGGAGCGGCGGCCAGCAGCGCCTTGAGGTCCTCGGCCGCCTCCATGAGCTGGTCGGCGATCGGCTGCTCGATGAGCCGGCCGACCCGGCGTACGGCGAGCGCCGCCGAGCTCTCCGACAGCTCGGCGGTCACCACCGAGGTCACCCGGTCGACCAGCTCGTGGGCCTCGTCGACGACCACCATGTCGTGCTCGGGCAGGACCGGGATGTCGCCCATCGCGTCGATCGCCAGCAGCGCGTGGTTGGTGACGACCACATCGACCTCGCCGGCCCGGCTCCTGGCCATCTCGGCGAAGCATTCGGCGCCGCTCGGGCAGCGGGTGGCCCCCAGGCATTCCTGGGCGCTCACCGAGAACTGCCGCCACGCCTGCTCGTTGACCCCGGGCACCAGCTCGTCGCGGTCGCCCGTCTCGGTCTCCTCGGCCCATTCCTGGATGCGCTGGACCATCCGCCCCGTCGCGCCGACCTCGCGCGGCTCGAAGAGCTGGTCCTGCTCGTCGTCCTCGGGCCAGCCGGCCGTCGCCTTGTAGCGGCACAGGTAGTTGCGGCGGCCCTTGAGGATGGCGAACGTCGGCTCGTGCGGCAGCTCCTTGCCGAGCGCCTCGGCCAGCCTTGGCAGGTCGCGGTCCACGAGCTGGCGCTGGAGCGCGATCGTGGCCGTGGAGATGACCACCGGCTTGTCGGCCTCCATGGAGTGCCTGATCGACGGCACCAGATAGGCGAGCGACTTGCCGGTGCCCGTGCCCGCCTGGACCGCCAGATGCTCCTCGTCGTCGATGGCCCGTTGCACGGCCTGCACCATCGTGATCTGGCCCCGTCGTTCGCTCCCGCCGAGAGCGTTGACCGCGATGCTGAGCAGTTCTTCGGCTGGGGGCAGATGGGAGTCCGGCACGGCAGTAAACGGTACCGGCAATCGGGGGTCGACGCGCCGAACGCGGTGTGATCGTGCGGACGCATCCCGGCGTTCCCGGTCGGCTCCCGTGGCTCGCGTGGCACACTGGACGATCGGAACTCCAACTGACTCCAAAGATCTACCATAGAAGGGGCCAGTGGGGTGCAAGCTTAGATGGGGAAAGCCGGTTCAGTAGGGTTTGCCGGGGTTGAGTGGACGGATAAAGGCTGGTTAAAGCAGTATGTCTGCCATGTCGGAAGTTGTCCCGTTGCCGTCGTTCGGCGAAGTGTTCTTCGATGCCCGAGGTCAGGAGCGGTGCCTCCGGGTCACGTGGCATGAGGGCACCTTGGTGCTCAGCCTGTGGCGAGGTGAGATGTGCACCGCCAGCTTCCGCATGCCGATGGACGATGTCGGCCGGTTGCTCGACACCCTCGACGACGGGTTCGCCGAAGCCACGGGTGAGCAGCCCGCCGTGCCGGCGCACGACCCGGGCACCGAGGTGATCCCCGGCACCGGTCAATACCAACGGCCGCACCAGAGCTCGCCGCCGCCGCCGCACGACGAGCGGCCCACGGCCGCCCTGTCTCCCAACGACGTCCTAGTGGCCAGGGGCACCCCGCCGCCTCCGGACAAGCTGGTGGCCTCCTACCCCGAGACGACCGGGGCGCGCGACCCCCATGCCCAGCAGTACGGTGAGCGGGCGTCCTTCGGTGCCCAGCAGTACGGCCAGCCCAATCCCCGCGAGCCGTTCACCGGCCCCCAGTACACCGAGCCCGAGGCGCCCGAGCCCTTCACCGGCCCGCAGTACGCCGTCCCCGGCACCCCGGAGCCCTACAACGGCCCCCAGTACACCGGAGACCCGTTCACCGGCCCCCAGCAGCAGCAGTACGCGCAGCCCGCCCCGGTGCAGGACCCCGGTGAGCCCGTCTACCAGATGCCGGGTGAGCGCCGTCGTCAGGCGCCCACGTCCACCGACCCGCTCGGCTTCCCCTCTCAGAGCGCTCAGCCGAACCGGCAGCAGCCCGACGCCTACCCTCAGCAGCCGGCTCACGACCCCTACGGCCAGCGCGGATACCAGCCGCAACAGCCACCCGCGCCGGCGCTGCCGGACTCGGGCGGCGCCGGGCTCGGCACCCCGATGCACGGCATCCCCGGCGCGGGACGGCGCCAGGAGCCCATCACCTACCGCGAGAAGTACCCGCAGGTGCCCTACCCGTCCACGGACGGCTTCCCGGCCTACCAGACCCCGCCGCCCAGCCCGGCCGACCCGCTGTTCGCGATGGGCGGCAACCAGCAGCAGGTCCCGCCGTACCAGGCGGACCTGTCGCGCCCCTACGTGGGCGACCCGATGTTCTCCACCGGTGAGCGGCTCCGTCCCGACCAGGAGGAGTACGACGACAGGGGCCGCCGCAGGGAGTGGTGAGCCGGCACTCCTTCAACAGCGGTACGCTGCGATCGCGTGCCCGTGCCGACGTGGAGGAGCGCCGTGAACACCACGATGGGCCTGCAACTGCTGCTGATGGCGGCAGGAGCGGTCGCGGTCTCCGCCGTCGCCCGCCGCAAGGGCTGGCCGGCGCCACTGTTGCTGGTGGCCGCCGGGCTGCTGGTCTCGCCGCTGGTGCCCGGCGTGCCGCTCGACCCCAACCTGGTGCTGTACGTGTTCCTGCCGCCGCTGCTCTACTCGGCCGCGCTCGACAGCTCCTACCTGCGCCTGCGTGACGTCAAGCGGGCCGTGGCGCTGCTGTCGGTCGGGCTGGTGCTGTTCACCACGGCCGTCATCGGGCTGGTCGTCCACCTGCTGCTGCCGGAGCTGTCGCTGGCGGCGGCGTTCGCGCTGGGCGCCATCATCGCGCCGCCCGACGCCGTGGCCGCCGTCGCGGTCGGCAGGCGGCTCGGCCTGCCGCGCCGGGCGCTGACGATCCTCATCGGCGAGAGCCTGTTCAACGACGCGACCGCGCTGACCCTCTACCGGGTGGCGATCGGCGCGGCCGTGGGCGGCACGGTGGACCTGCTCCAGGGCGTCGGCGAGTTCCTGTACTCGGCGGCGGTCGGAGTGGCGATCGGGCTGGCGCTGGCGTTCCTGTTCGCCTGGGTGTTCCGGCACACCCGTGACTCGCTGGTCGAGAACACGCTGATGCTGCTGATCCCGTTCGCCGCCTACCTGGCGGCCGAGTCGGTGCACGCCTCGGGCGTCATCGCGGTGGTGATCGTCGGGCTCTATCTGGGCAACCAGATGCACCAGCGGGGGTTCGGCACCCGGCTGGTGTCCGACGCGGTGTGGAAGGTGACCGACTTCTTCCTGGAGGCGATCGTCTTCGCGCTGATCGGCCTGCAACTGGTCACCGTGATCAAGGGGATCGGTGGCGGTGGCTACGGCGCGTGGGAGGTCGCGCTGTACGCGGGCGTGGTGTTCCTGGTGACCGTGCTGGCGAGGTTCGTCTGGATGTTCCCCGTCACCTACCTGACCAGGCTGTTCAGACGGAACGAGCCGGCGCCCGCGGCCTCGCATGTCGTGATCATCAGCTGGGCGGGCATGCGCGGGGTCGTCTCGCTCGCCGCCGCCTTCGCCATCCCGGTCGGCACGCCCGACAGGGACATCCTGCTCTTCCTCACCTTCACCACGGTGATCGGCACGCTGCTCGTCCAGGGCACGACGTTCCCCATGCTGATCAGGCGGCTGCGCGTGTCGAGCGAGCAGGAGCAGTATGAGGACAGGCTGGCCGAGGCGTCGGCGCAGCAGGCCGCGCTCACCGCGGGCCTGGAGGTGCTCGACCGCCTGGCCGAGGCCGAAGGCGAGCCCGACGAGATCCAGAAGCAGGTCATCGATCAGCTCAAGGAGAAGTCGTGGCGGCGCTCGCTGACGGCGTGGGAGCGCCTGGGCGGCGGCACCGCCCAGGGCGGCGCCGAGACGCCCAGCTCCCTCTATCGCCGGCTGCGCCGCGAGATGCTGCAGACCGAGCGCGAGACGTTCGTCAAGCTACGCGACGAACGCCGGCTCGACGACGAGGTGCTCCGCGAGGTGATGGCCGAGCTCGACTTCGAGGAGGCCATCCTGGAGCGTTAACCCATCGCGTTGTCGACGAAGCACCACTTCCACGCCTCGCCGGGCTCGAACGACTGCATCACCGGGTGGGAGGTGCCATGGAAGTGCTTGGTGGCGTGTTTGCTGGGCGAGGAGTCGCAACACCCGATATGACCGCATTCCAGGCAGCGGCGCAGGTGCACCCACCGGCCACCGGCGGCCAGGCACTCCTCGCAGCCTTCGGGCGTGCGCGGAGCCGGGTCGCCTGCCTTGAGAAGATGCTCACACGTTGTCATGGGGGAATCCTAGAACGCCTGCCGCGCTTCCCCGTGCCCGGACCCCTCGCGGTCGGCTGACAAGCCGGCGGCACGGATCCGTTGGGTAGGGTCCCCAGTATGCGTCGCCTCAAAAGCCGGTTCGTGCCCCTCGCAGCCTTCGCCATGTTCGTGCTCGCCGCCGGATGCGGTGAGGTCAACAACACTATCGACAAGGCTCAGTCCTGCCTGGAGGCCCCGAAGATCGTCACCGAGCTGGCCGGCAAGATCGCCGAGCTCAAGGACGACCCCAAGGCCATGGAGAAGGCCCTCGACGACAGCGCCGCCAAGCTCAACGAGGTGGCCGACAAGGCCGCCAACACCACGCTCAAGGAGGCGTCCGACGACCTGGCCAAGACGCTGAGCGGCATCGACGTCAAGGACGTCAACGACGCCGTCGACGCGGTCCAGAAGGTCGGCACCGAGACCGCCACCTACCTGAAGACGGTCGCCCAGGCCTGCGGCGGCTGACCCCGGCCAACCCCGGCTTCTCTAGGGGGAATATGTGCAAACTAGCGTCGTTCGTATGGAGCCTGACCCGCGTTTCACCCTCGCGAACGAGCGCACGTTCCTCACCTGGTTGAGCACCGCGCTGGCACTCAGCGCGGGTGGGGTGGCCATGGCCGCGCTCCCGGACGGTCTGTTCATCCCCTGGGTGCGCACCGCCCTGGCCGTCGTCCTGGTCACTCTCTCCGCGCTGGCGGCGGGCATGGCCTACCCGCGCTGGCGCAACATCCAGCGCGCGCTGCGCGAGCAGGCGCCGCTGCCGCCACCCGCGCTGGCCGCCGTGTTCGGCTACGGCGTGGCGGCGGTCGCGGTGATCGCCCTGGTGGTCATCGTCATGGGTGCCTGATCCGGCCGTGTCCGACGAGATCTGGGACCCCGGGCTGCAGAGCGAGCGGACCCGCCTGGCCTGGGTACGCACCGCCGTGGCTCTGTCGTCCGGCGGCCTGGGCGCGATGGGGCTGTCGGCGCGGCACGGGCTGCCCCTCGGCGCCATCGCCGCGTTCGTGCCGGCCGCGTTCTGCGGTGCCGCGCTGCTGCTCAGGACCGGCATCCGGTTCCGTCGCGTCCAGGAGGCGCTGCACGGCGGCAGGTCCGTGGACGCCCGGCTCGACGCGTTGCTGGCCTGGCTCGGCACGCTCAGCGTGGTGGCCGGGGCTCTCGTGTTCGTGCTGGTTCTCGCGTAAGCGGTTGCGATTTTCCGACAAATAGGACGACACTCGAAGGAGGGGGTGACTCATGGAAGAAGAGATCAGGAGTCTGCCGTTCGAGTGTCAAGAGTGCTGGTACGTCTGGGAAGAGGAATACCACGTCAGGCACTTCGACGATCGCCACGGCAACGAGCGCGAGATCTGGTTGCGCAGCGGTGTGCCGGTCCCACCGCCTTCGTCGGGGGCCATCTGCCCCAAGTGCGGCTGCCAGCACGCCACGATGTTCCCGGCAGGCTACCTCAGCCGGCATCCGGAGCTGATGTCTCCGGCCGAACCCGCGCCGCCCGACGCGACGCCGCTGCTCAGTCCGGTTCAGAGACGGGTTTACCCTCTCTAACCTGACAGTAGGTGAGCATTTCATAGCCCTGAGTGTCATAGTGCCGTCTTGTCCGGGTCACGGGTGGGGCGGACACTCGAAACCGGATGGCGGTACCTGACCGGGGGTGGTCCTGGTGCGTGAAGGGTTCAATACCCAGGAAACATGGCCTTTCGAGTGCATGCGCTGTCTGCATGTCTGGGAGGAAGAGTACGTCGTCAGGCATCTGACCGACGACTACGGCAACCAGGTCAAGATCTGGCTGCGGGGCAGCGTGACCGTGCAGCCGCCAGGGTCGGACACGTGCTGTCCGGGCTGCGGGGCCTACCACGTCACCTCGTTCCCGACGGGATACCTCTCCCGTCACCCCGAGCTGGTGCCCATGCCGGCGCCGGAGCCGGAGCCCGCGGCGGAGCTGCCCGTCGTGCGTGACGTGGTGCGGGCGCCCATGGTGAGGGCGACTCTCCCCGGACGGCTGCTGCTGGCGGTCGGGCTGCCCGTGGCCCTGTTCGTGGGCTACGAGCTGTTCGAGAACATGACGCGCGTGGTGCACCCGCACTGACGGCTGACCTCGGGCGCCCGCCGCCGATCGCCGCGGGCGCCCGAGGCCGTCAGCTGAGGCTGTCCAGCCAAGCCTGGTGCAGGCCGGCGAAGCGGCCGGAGGCAGCGATGAGCCGATCCGGCGAGCCGTCCTCGACGATCTCGCCCCGCTCCATGACCAGCACCCGGTCGGCGATCTCCACCGTCGAGAGCCGGTGCGCGATGATCAGCGCGGTCCGGTCGGCGAGGATCGTGCGCAGCGCCCGCTGCACCAGCCGCTCGCTCGGCACGTCGAGGCTGGAGGTCGCCTCGTCGAGGATGAGCACCGCGGGATCGGCCAGGAACGCCCTGGCGAAGGCCACCAGCTGGCGCTGACCGGCCGACATGCGCCCGCCCCGCTTGCCCACCTCGGTGTCGTAGCCGTCGGGCAGCGCGGAGATGAACTCGTGCGCGCCGATCGCCTTGGCCGCCTCACGCACCTCGCGGTCGGACGCGCCGGGGCGGCCGAACCTGACGTTGTCGGCGACCGTACCGCTGAACAGGAAGTTCTCCTGCGTCACCATGACCACGGCCTTGCGCAGCGTCGGCTCGTCGAGCTCACGCAGATCGACGCCGTCGAGCAGGACGCGGCCGGCGGTCGGATCGTAGAACCGGGAGATCAGCTTGGCCAGCGTCGTCTTGCCCGCGCCGGTCGAGCCGACCAGCGCGACGCTCTGCCCGGCCGGGATCGTCAGATCCAGCCCCGGCAGGATCGGCCGCTCCTCGACGTAGGCGAACCGGACATCCTCGAACTTGACCTTGCCGCGGGCCTTGGGCAGCGCCTTCGGCTCGCGCGGCTCCGGCACGGCCGGCTCCTCCTCCAGCACGCCCGACAGCTTCTCCAGCGCGGCACCCGCCGACTGAAGGGTGTTGTAGAACTGGCTGATCTCCTGCATCGGCTCGTAGAACTGGCGCAGGTAGAGCAGGAAGGCCGCCAGCACGCCGACCGTGACCTCGCCGTGCAGCGCCAGCCAGCCGCCGTAGACCAGCACGCCCGCCACGGTCACGTTGCCGATCAGCTTGATGCCCGGCATGAACACCGCGATGAGGTGCATGCTGCTGGCGTTGGCGCCGCGATAGTCGTCGTTGAGCTGCTTGAAGATCTCCTGGTTACGCGGCTCCCGGCGGAAGGCCTGTACGGCGCGGATGCCGGTCATCGACTCCACGAAGTGCACGATGACCAGCGCCACCGTCTCCCTGGTCCGCCGGTAGACGATCGCCGACTGGCGGCGGAACCACCGGGTGAACAGCAGCAGCACCGGCAGCGGGATCAGCGCCACCAGGCCCAGGTGGACGTCGAGCACCAGCAGCAGCGCGGCCGTGCCGAACATGGTGAGCACGGCGGTGACCAGGCCGTCGAAGCCCGACTGCAGCAGCTCGGCGATGGCGTCGATGTCGGAGGTGAGCCGGGAGATGACGCGGCCGGAGGTGTACTTCTCGTGGAAGCTCAGCGACAGCCGCTGGAAGTGGTCGAACACCCGCCTGCGCAGCTCCAGCAGGATGTTCTGGCCGATGCGGCCGGACAGCTGCAGGAACGCCTGCCGGGTGAGGGCCTGCGTCACCGCCGCCGCCAGGATCACCCCGACGACGGTCAGCAGCGTGCCGGGGCCGGTGCCCTTGAGCATCGGCGGGATGCCCGCGTCGATGCCGACCTTCACCAGGTAGGGGATCGCCAGGCCGGCCAGGTTGGACACGATGATGATGCCGGTGAGCAGGGCGATCGCCTTGCGGTGCGGCGTGAGCAGGTCGCCGAGGAGCCTGCGGGAGCGCTCCCGCAATAACACCGTCACCGTCTCGGACAAGTCATCCTGATTCTCGGAGGCGACACCCCGCCAGTCGGCCGCGCTCGGGGTCGTGCTCGAGGTCGTGGTCGTCGTCATCGGAGTGCTCCTTCCGAGGGGTCGAAGTCGGCGTCCTGGGCGAGCAGCTCGCGGTATTCGGGCACCTCGTCGAGCAGGTCGTGGTGCCGTCCGACGTGCGTGATCGTGCCGTCCCTGAGCAGCGCCACCTTGTCGGCCAGCAGGACCGTGGAGGCGCGGTGGGCGACCACGATGCCGGTCGCCTCGCGCAGCACGTGACGCAGCGCCTCCTCCACCAGCGCCTCCGTCTCGACGTCGAGCGCGGACAGCGTGTCGTCGAGGACCAGGATGCGGGGCTTGCTCAGCACGGCCCGGGCCAGCGCCAGGCGCTGCCGCTGGCCGCCGGACAGGGACATGCCCTGCTCGCCGATCCGGGTGTCGAGGCCCCAGGGCAGGTCGTACACGAACATGGCCTGGGCGGTGCGGATGGCGTCGTCGAGCTCCTCCTCGGTGGCGTCCTGGCGGCCGAGCGTGAGGTTCTCGCGCACGCTCATCGAGAACAGCGTCGGCTCCTCGAACGCCGTGGCCACCACCTCGCGCAGCGCGGGCAGCGACAGGTCGCGCACGTCGTGTCCGTCGATCGTGACGCGGCCGGCGGTGGGGTCGATCAGCCGGGGTACGAGTGAGGTCATCGTCGTCTTGCCCGAGCCGGTCGCGCCGACGATGGCGACCGTCTCGCCCGGCCGTACCTCCAGCCACACATCACGCAGCACCGGCTGGTCGGCGCCGGGGAAGCGGAACTCCACGCCCTCGAAGCGCAGGTGGCCGCGCGGCCGCTCGATCGAGCCGGTGCCGCCCTCGATGGCCGGGACCGTGTCCATGACCTCCATGACCCGGTCGGCGGAGGTCATCGCCTCCTGGGCCATCGCCAGGATGAAGCCGAGGCTGGCGATCGGCCAGACGAGCTGCAGCATCAGCGTGGTGAACGCGACCAGCGTGCCCAGCGTCATCGAGCCGCTCCCCACGGCCAGCGCGCCGAGCAGCAGGACCAGGGCGAGGGTGAAGTTGGGGATCATCTCGAGGAAGGTGAAGAAGCGGGCCGACAGCCGCACCTTGTCCATCGAGGTGCCGTAGACCTTGCGCGCCGAGTCGTCGAACTGGTCGAACACGTGGTGCCGGCGGCCGAACGCCTTGATCGTCCGGATGCCGATCGCCGACTCCTCGACGACCGTGGCGAGGTCTCCCTGCTGGTCCTGCACCTGGCGGGAGATCTTGATGTACTTCTTCTCGAAGCGCAGCGACACCGCCACGATCGGCACGGCCGACGCGGCCACCAGCAGCCCGAGCGGCCAGTACATGTTCAGCAGCAGCACCGTCACGGTGGTCAGCTGCAGGATGTTCATGACCAGGAAGAGCATGCCGAAGCCGAGGAAGCGGCGGATCGTGGACAGGTCGGTGGTGGCCCGCGACAGGAGCTGACCCGACTGCCAGTCGCCGTGGAAGTCCATCGGCAGGCGCTGCAGGTGCTCGTAGAGGTCGTTGCGGATGTGGGTCTCCAGCCCGAGGACCGGGCCGGTCTGCGTCCAGCGCCTGAAGAAGGTCAGGAACGCTTCGAGAACGCCCACGCCCAGGGCGATGAGACCGAGGGGGAGCAGGGCACCGGAGTCGCCGTGGAGCACGGGCCCGTCGACGACCTCCTTGCCCACGAGAGGCAGGGCGATGCTCGCCCCGATGCCGATGATCGCGGCCAGCCAGATGAAGACCAACCTGAGGACGTAGGGGCGGAGATAGGGCTTCATCCGCCACAGGGCGTTGGAGGTGAGTGGTCGGGAGATGGGCAGGGGACGGCGAGGAGAACGCGTATCGGGAGGCATCCCATCCAGGCTAATACGTTGGATCAACCGATTTTCTGGTAGGTACCGCCTGCTCCGTGCCCCCAAAGCGGAACAGTTTTCCAACCGCACAGCCCATTGAAAGGCCTGGTCCGAGCGCCTTAGGGTGATAAATCAGGATGCCTGCGGGGCCACCGATCGGGTTGACCGCCTCGTCCGAAAGTCAGAAGGCGAAGGGCCGCGGGGTGTCGCGGGAGGTCACCCACTGCAGCTCGGTGAAGTCGTCGGCGGCGAAGCCCACGCCGAAGCGCCCCCAGCCGCTGTCCTTGACCCCGCCGAACGGCATCTGCGGCTCGTCGTTGACCGGCTGGTCGTTGATGTGCACGATCCCCGCCTCCAGCCGCCGGGCGATCTCCAGTCCCCGGCTCGGCTGCCCGGTCAGCACGGCCGCGGTCAGGCCGAAGCGCGACTCGTTCGCCCGCCGTACCGCCTCGTCCGCGTCCTCGACGACGTCGAGGATGACGACGGGACCGAAAGTCTCGTCGAAGGCGAGCTCGGCTTCGGCCGGCACTCCGGTGAGGACGGTGGCCGGGTAGCACGGTGGCTCGGGGGTACCGCCCGCGAGTACGCCGGCGCCCATCGCGACGGCCTCCTCGACGCGGCGGGTGACGAGCGAGAGCGCCCACTTGTTGATCAGCGGGCCGATGACCGTGCGCGGGTCGGCCGGGTCGCCCATCGGCAGCGTGGCCGCCTTGGCGGCGAAGCGTTCGGTGAACTCGGCGGCGATCGCCCGCTCGACGTAGATGCGGCGGGCGCACATGCACACCTGGCCCTGGTGGACGAAGGCGCCGTAGGCGGCGGCGTTCACCGCGTAGCCGAGGTCGGCGTCGGCCAGGACGATCAGCGGGTTGTGGCCGCTGAGCTGCAGCACGATGCGCTTGAGGTGGCGCCCGGCCGCCTCGGCCAGCCGCCGGCCGGTGACGGTCGAGCCGGTGAAGTTGACGCGGCGGACGTGCGGGTGGCCGATCAGCTCCTCGGCGATCGCGCCGGCGTCGCCCGGCGCGTGGGTGACCACGTTGAGCACCCCGGCCGGCAGTCCGGCCTCGGCGAACACCTCGGCCCACAGCGCGCCCCCGGTCAGCGGCGACTCCTCGGAGGGCTTCAGCACCACGGTGTTGCCCAGCGCCATCGGCCCCACGATGGCCCGGGCGGCCAGGACCAGCGACGCGTTCCATGGCGCGATGGCGGCGACCACGCCGACCGGCCCTCTGATGGCGTACGCGCGGGTGCCGGGGACGTCCGACGGCATGATCTGCCCGATCGGGTCGTGGGCCAGCCCGGACGCCTGGCGCAGCAGGGAGGTGCAGAAGCCGATGTGCATCATGGCGACCTGCCGGGTGCAGCCGATCTCGGCCGTCATGAGCCCGGCGATCTCCTCGGTCCGCCGCTCCACGATGTCGGCGGCGCGGAGCAGGACGCTCTGCCGGTCCGTCGGCGACGTCGCCGACCAGGAGGCGAACGCGGCGTGCGCCGCCTCGACGCCGTGCCGGGCGTCCTCGGCGTCGCCCGCGGCGACCTCGGCCAGGACGGCCCCCGTCCACGGGTTGTGCTTGTCGTATCGCCGCCCGGTATTGGAATCGGACCAGCGCCCGTCGATGTAGTGCCGCACCGCCAGGATCACAGGGCCGAGTCTTCCAGACGGTAGCCGACCGGCAGTAACGGGACCTGCGCCCGGCCGGCGACCAGACCCCACAGCCCGCGCGGCAGGAACAGCGCGAACGCGACGGCGACCAGGCCCAGCCCGATCAGGTAGACGGCGCCCGCGTCGGCGAAGGCGTACTGCACGGTAAAGAACAGGACCGCGCCGACGATCGGCCCCTCGAACGTGCCGAGCCCGCCGACGAGCACCATGAAGATCATGTACGCGGTCCACTGGACGCCGAAGATCGACTGGGGCTGGATGAACAGCGTGTTGGCCAGCGTCAGCGCCCCGGCCGCGCCGCAGCCGAACCCGGCCAGCACGAACAGCAGCGCCTTCAGCGGCCGTACCCGCACGCCCACCGACGCGGCCGCGTCCTCGTCGTCGCGGATGGCCTGCAACGCGGCGCCCGTCCGGTGCCGCAGCAGGGCGAAGACGAGGGCGAGCAGCAGCAGCGCGAACGCCAGCGTGATCCAGTACGTGTAGGCGCGGCGCAGGTCGGGGCCGTAGACGTTCAGCCCGCGCAGCGACACCCCGGTGCCGCCGCCGAGATCGTGGTCGAAGGTGACCAGCAGCGCCAGCACCTCGGCCACCACCCAGGTGCCGACCGCGAACTGGCCGCCCCGCAGCCGCAGGACCAGCGGGGACAGCAGCGCCGCGAGCACCGCCGAACCCACCGAGGCGAGCGCCACGGCCGGGTAAGGGCTCATCCCCCACTGGGTGAGAAAGATCGTGCCGTACGCGCCGGCGCCGATGAACGCCTGCTGCCCGACCGACACCATTCCGCCGTAACCGGCCAGCGCGTTCCACATGACCGCCAGGATCAGGAAGATGAACAGGCTGGTGAGCTGCTGCACGACGTTGGCGGTCACCATGTACGGCATGCCGCACAGCGCGAGAGCGGCAACCACCACACACATGGAGGCGACCCGGGAGGCGGTGCTGGAGCGGCGGACCCGGCGGCCGGTGGTCATGGAGCGCTCCGGGTGACGATGGACCTGCCGCGCGGGCCGGCCAGGATGACGAGGAAGACGAGGTGCCCGGCGAGGATCGAGTACTGCGGGTCGATCGTGCCCCCGACGGTCTGCGCGACGCCGAGGACGACGCCGCCGATCAGCGTCCCCCACAGCGAGCCGAGCCCGCCGATGACCACGGCCTCGAAGGCGAAGATGAGCTGCGCAGGACCGGCCAAGGGGTCGAAGGTGGACCGGATCGCCAGGAACACCCCGGCCAGCGTGGCCGTGGCGACGGCGATGGCGGTCGCCCTGGCGTACACCGACGAGGCCGGGATGCCGACGAGGGCGGCGGTGCCGGGGTCCTGCGCGGTCGCCCGCATCTCGCGGCCGAAGCCGGTACGGCGCAGCACGAGGTGCAGCCCGCCGAGCACGAGCACGGCCGCGGCCAGCACCAGCAGCCCGAAGACGGGCACGGAGAGCTGCCCGGCGACCCGCAGGCTCGCGGTGGAGATCCACCCGGCCGGCGCGCCGAGCGAGTGGACGTCCGGGGAGAAGGCGCGCAGCAGCGCGTTCTGGATGACGATGGCCAGGCCGAACGTGGTCAGCAGCGGGATCAGCGGCCCGCCCCGCAGGCTGCGCGCGAGCACGGTGCGCTGGAGCAGGTAGCCCATGCCGAGCATGACGGGCAGCGCGGGCACGAGCGCGACCCACGGCGAGAGGCCCAGCCGGTCCACCAGCGCCCACACCAGGAAGGTGCCCAGGATCGCCAGGTCGCCGTGCGCCAGGTTGATGATCCGCATGACGCCGAACATCAGCGACAGCCCGCAGGCGAACAGCGCGTACAGGCCGCCCAGGAAGACGCCCTGCACCACGGCGTTGACCCAGGTCATCGCGGCTCCGCGCGGAGGCCGAAGTACGCCTCGGTCACCTGGTCGCGGGTGACCGCCCCGCTGGCGGACTCCAGCGCGACGGCGCCTTCGAGCAGGCAGATGACGCGATCACTCACCGACAGGGCGCGCCCCAGGTCCTGCTCGACGAGGACCACCGTCGTGCCGCTCGCGAGCACCCGCGACAGCGACGCGTACACCGTGTCGACCGCGATCGGCGACAACCCGAGCGACACCTCGTCGATGAGCAGCAGGCGCGGGTTGGTCATCAGGGCCCGGCCGATGGAGGTGGCCTGCTGCTCGCCGCCGGACAGGTCGGCGGCGCGCCGGTGCAGGAGCGGTTTCAGCAGGTCGAACGCGTCGAGCACGGTGTCGAGGCGCCATTGGCCCGGCCGCCCCCGCCGGCCCGCGACCAGCAGGTTCTCCTCGACCGTCAGCCCGGCGAACAGCCTGCGGCCCTCCGGGACCAGCGCGATGCCCCGCCCGACCCGCCGGTGGGCGGGCAGCGCGGTGATGTCGGCGCCGTCGAACACGACGGTGCCCTCCGCCGCCGGGTGCGCGCCCGCGATCGTGCGCAGCAGCGTGGACTTGCCCGCGCCGTTCGCACCGATGAGCGCGACGCATTCGCCCTCGTCCACGGCGAGCGACACACCGCGTACGGCGGTCAGCAGCCCGTGCCGGGCGACGAGTCCCGCCACGCGCAGCAGGCTCATGTCGCGCCCCTTCCGAGGTAGGCGTCGATGACGACCGCGTTCCGCAGCACCTCGGCGGGCACGCCGTCGGCGATCACCCGCCCGGCGTCCATGCACACCAGCCGGTCGACCACCTTCAGCAGGATGTGCACGATGTGCTCGATCCAGACGACGCCGATCCCGAGGGCGATGAGCTGCTTGACGGTGATGACCAGGTCTTCGGCCTCGGCGTCGGTGAGCCCGCCGCCGATCTCGTCGAGCAGCAGCACGCGGGGGCCCGTCGCCAGGGACCGGGCGAGTTCGAGCCGCTTGCGGTGCATCAGGCCGAGGCTCTCCGCCCGCCGGTTCGCCACGTCGACGAGCCCGCACAGCTCCAGCACCTCGACGCAGCGCGCGTACAGCCGCGACCGGGAAAGCCCTGCCCCGTAGGCCGCGCCGACCAGGACGTTCTCCAGGACGGTCATCCCGCCGAAGGGACGGGGCACCTGGAACGCCCGGCCCACGCCCCGGCGGCAGCGCAGCTCGGTACGCAGGCCCGTCACGTCGTCCCCGTCGATGAACACGCGGCCCGCGGACGGCGTGACGGACCCGGCCAGGATGCCGAGCAGCGTCGTCTTGCCCGCGCCGTTGGGACCGACGATGCCGACCGCCGCCGCCGGCCCGACCTCGAAGTCCACGCCGTCGAGCACCCGCAGCGCCCCGTAGTCCTTGGTCAGGCCGCGCCCGGCGAGCACCGGCGCGCTCATGCGCGGTACGTCCGCAGCTTGGCCGCGACGGGGACCTGGGGGTCGGAGGAGTTCTCGCACAGCACGAAGGTCACCTTGTCCCGGCCACCCGCCGGCGCCGTCACCCACTGGCCGCCCAGGATCGGCGTGGCCACCACGTTGGCGTTGGGCCCCTTGCCCCATTGGAGGCGGCCGACCGGAGTCCGCACGTCCAGCGAACGGATCGCGGCGGCCACGGCGGTCTTGTCCTTGGGGTCGGACGCCTTCGACAGCGCCGCCGCGGCCACGTCGAACAGCGCCAGGCTCGGTCCGAGCTGCTGGTTCCACTGCTTGCCCGTGGCCTCCCGGTAGCCGTCGGCGAGCCCCTGAGAGCTGAGCTTCGTCAGCGACGAGGTGTAGGGGTAGGCGGGCGCCCAGTAGGCGCCGCCCGCGATGTTGACGCCGATGGGGCCGAGCGCCTCGATCTGCGACGGGAACAGCCCGGTCTTCGCCACCTGCGCGATCTTCGGGGTGTACCCCTGCTGCGCGGCCTGCTGCCAGAACGTGGCGAAGTCCGGCGGGATCGGGAAGGTGTTGAAGATCTCGCAGTTCTCGGCCTTGAACTTCGCGATCTGCGCCGAGTAGTCGTTGGTGCCGTCGGTGTAGGCCCCGGGATCGACGATCGTGTAGCCGGCCTTGGTCAGCAGCGGACCGAGCGCCTGGCGGATGGCGTTGCCGTCGGAGTCGTTGGGCCACATGACCCCGACCTTCTTGTTCGTCGCGATCTGCGGCCACAGGTGTGTGTAGGCGTTGGCGAACTGCTGCACGCCGAAGCAGAAGTGGTAAGCGAACTTGAAGGCGTCCTGCTGGCCGGGTTCGGCGCCCCGGCCGAAGTACCAGGCCTCCCAGGGCACGACGGTCGAGACGCACGGCACCCCGGCGGCCTCGCAGGCGTCCGAGACCGGGTTCACCGTCTCCGGCGTCGAGGTCGTCAGCATCAGGTCGACGCCCGAGCCGTTGATCAGGTCGTTGGCCACCTGGGACGCGCGTTGCGGGTTGGACTGGCCGTCCCTGTCGATGATCTCGACGGAGTACTTCCGGCCGGCGACGGTCAGCCCGCCGGCGAACGCCTTGCGCGCCAGACCCAGCACGTACGCGTCGGGCTCGCCGAACCCGGCCGCGGGCCCCGTCCGCGGACTGACGAACCCGATCTTGAGGGCGGCCGAGCCGCCTCCGCCGCCGCTCGCCGGGTTCTGACACGCCGACAGCAGGGGCACGGACAGGGCGGTGGCGGCGAGCACCTGCCGCCTGGTTAAGCCGGAGGAAGGGGATCGGTTCACGCGCGCCTCCAGGGTGAGGTGGAGAGTGATCGGAACGTACGAGCGCGCGTGCCACAAGTCAACGCGGCGTTCGAACATGTGAAACGCTTGTGGCATGACCTCCCAGTCGCTGGAGCGCGGGCTGCTGATCCTCTCGACGTTCAGCGAGGCCCGGCCGATCCTCGGCATCGCCGACCTGGCCCGTTCGGCCGGCCTGAACAAGAGCACGACCTACCGCTACGTGGCCACGCTGGCCAAGCTCGGCTATGTCCAGCAGGATCCCGAGACGAAGAAGTACTCACTGGGGCCGCGGGTCGTCGACCTCGGCTTCGCCGCGATCAACTCGATGGAGATCACCCGGGTCGCCGCCCGCCATCTCCAGGCCCTGTCCGACGAGACCGGCTACGCCGCCAGCATGGCCGTGCTCGACGGGCCCGACATCGTCTACGTGGAGCGGCGGCGCAGCGGCCGGGGCGGCGGCGGGTTCGCGGTCGATCTCAACCTGCACGTCGGCTCGCGGCTGCCGGCCTACTGCACCTCGATGGGCAAGGTCCTGCTCGCCTTCCGCGAGCCCGCCGCGCTGCGCGCGCTGCTCGACCGTACCGACTTCGCCAGGCGCGGCCCCCGCACCATCACCGCGCGCGAGCAGCTCGTGTCCGCCCTGGAGCGGGTACGGCAGAGCGGCATCGCGGTCAACGACGAGGAGCTCGCCCCGGGGCTGCGCTCCCTGGCGGCGCCGGTGCGCGACAGGTCGGGCAACGTCGTGGCGGCCATCAACATCGCGGTGCACCTGACGACCTGGAACGTCCCCGTCGACTCGGTCGTGGGCCGCCTGGAGGGGCCGCTGCGCCGTACCGCCGCAGAGATCTCCAGCGGGCTCGGCTTCCGCGGCGGGAATTTGTGTTCCAGTAGCTGAAACGCCGTATTGATTGCGCCGCACCACGGAACTACATTCGGCCCTTGTCCGCGAGCGAAGGGGGCGCAGGTGTTCCTCGACCCAGCAACCTGGCAGGGCCGGATCTTCGTCGCCGGGGCCTGGTCTCCCGGCGGCGGCGGCACGATCGACGTCACCGAGCCCGCGACGGGCTCCGTACTCGGGCAGGCCGGCCTGGCCGACGCGGCCGACCTCGGCAGAGCCGCCGAGAGCGCGGCCGAGGCGCAGCGCGAATGGGCCGCCACCCCGCACCCCCGGCGCGCGGCCGTGCTGCGGCGCGCGGCGCAGCTCTGGAGCGAGCACGCGGAAGAGATCACCTGGTGGAACGTCCGCGAGGTCGGCGCGGTGCCCGCCATGGCCGGGTTCGCCGTGCACGTCGCCGAGCAGGAGTGCTACGAGGCGGCGAGCCTGCCCAGCCGCTCCTACGGGGAGCTGCTGCCGAGCGAGGAGCCGCGCCTGTCGATGGCCAGGCGGATGCCCGTCGGCGTCGTCGGGGTCATCTCGCCGTTCAACGTGCCGATCATCCTGGGGATCCGCTCGGTCGCGCCCGCGCTGGCCCTGGGCAACGCGGTCATCCTCAAGCCCGACCCCAGGACCGCCGTGACCGGCGGCGTGACGATCGCCCGCGTCCTGGAGGAGGCGGGCCTGCCGCCGGGGGTCTTCCAGATGCTGCCCGGCGGGAGCGACGTGGGTGAGGCGATGGTGACGCACCCGCTGGTGCGCGTCATCTCCTTCACCGGCTCGACCGCCGCGGGGCGCCGGGTGGGCGAGCTCGCCGGCCGGCACCTCAAGCGGGCGCACCTGGAGCTCGGCGGCAACTCGGCGCTGATCGTCCTCGACGACGCCGACGTGGACCAGGCCGCCAACCTCGCCGCGTTCGGCACGTTCTTCCACCAGGGCCAGATCTGCATGACGACCGGACGGCACCTGGTGCACGAGCGCGTCTACGACGACTTCGTGGAACGGCTGGCCGCCAAGGCCGCGAACCTGCCGGTCGGCGACCCGGCCGGCCAGCAGGTCGCGCTCGGCCCGCTGATCGACGCCGGCCAGCGCGACCGGATCCATCGGGTGGTCACCACGAGCGTGGAGGCCGGCGCGAAGCTCGCCGCGGGTGGCAGCTACGACGGGCTGTTCTACCCGGCGACCGTGCTGTCGGAGGTGACGCCGGACGTGCCCGCCTTCACCGAGGAGATCTTCGGTCCCGTCGCGCCGGTCACCCGCTTCTCCGGCGTGGAGGAGGCCGTACGGCTGGCCACCGCCACCGAGTACGGCCTGTCGCTGGGGATCGTCACCAGGGACGTGATGAAGGGCCTGGCCCTGGCCGACCGCGTCCCGACCGGCATCGTGCACATCAACGACCAGACGGTCAGCGACGAGGCCAACAGCCCGTTCGGCGGCATCGGCGCCTCCGGCACGGGCGCGCGCTTCGGCGGCGCCGCCGCCAACATCGAGGCGTTCACCGAGACCCGCTGGGTCACCATGCGCGGCGAGCCACCCACCTACCCCTTCTAAGGGAATCGCGTCAACGGTCGGCGTCGCCCTCCTCAAGGATCTTGGCGGCGGTGGCTGGATCCATGAGCGTGGACCAGACCTGCTCAGCTCCGTAAAGAGGCCGATGCGGAGCCGGTGTTCGCATCCCCAGCTGGCTCGATCGCAGCCGGGGATGCGGGCGAGGATCACCGCGACGATGTCGTCAGGGGCGCTCCCGATGATCCGTACAGCAACATAGTTAGGCCTTGATGGCCTCGGCGACGAAGTTCTTCTTCGCCATCTTCAGCTGGTGAGCTCCGAGTCAACGACCAAACGCATCGAAGATCTAAAGGCAGGGTCTCCAACGGACGGTCTCCGAATTTGTCCATTGAACTCACGTATGTCGGCCTCCTGGTCAGCTCCCCAAGCCGTGGCGGTCGGCGTAGTGGGTGGCCTCGACGCGGTTGCGGACCCCGATTTTGGCGAACACGTTGTTGATGTGCGTCTTGACCGTGGCCTCGCCGATGAACAGCGCCGCGGCGATTTCCGCATTGCTCAGCCCGCCCGCGATCAGGCCGAGCACCTCGGCCTCGCGGGCCGTCAGGCCGCCGGGCAACTGCCGCGCCATGGGCCGCGGTGCGCGGTCCATCGCCGCCACCAGCCGGTCCGACACCTTGGCGTCGAAGGTCGACTGCCCGGCGACGGCCGAACGCAGCGCCGCCGCGATCTCGGCGCGGCCCGCGTCCTTGGTCAGGTAGCCGCGCGCTCCTGCCCGCAGCGCGCGGGCGATCGACTCGTCGTCGGTGTAGGTGGTGAGGACGACGACCGCCAGGCCGGGATACTCGCTGACGATCCGGCCGGTCGCCTCGACGCCGTCCATGACGGGCATCCGCAGGTCCATCAGCACGACGTCCACGGGGCGCGCGCCGTCTGCGCTTTCCGCCCCGTCTGCGGCGTTCGCGGCCAGCAGGGTGAGGGCCTGGCGGCCGTCGCCGGCCGTACCGACGACCTCGACGTCCTCGACCAGGCCGAGCAGGGCGGCCAGGCCCTCGCGCATCAGCTGCTGGTCGTCCACCACGACCACCCTGATCACTCCCGCACCTCCACCATCCCCTGTGCGCCCACCGCTCCGCTCACTCTGGCACCTCTGCGGTCACCTGCCAGCTTCCGTCGTGGTGGCCGGAGTCGAGCGTGCCCCCGGCCAGCGCGAGACGTTCGCGCATGCCGGTCAGCCCGAACCCGCCCTTGGCCGGAACCTCGGCGGGCAGCGAGTTACGTACCCGCAATCGCACCACATCGGCGGTGAAGTCGAGCGTCATCGACACGGGCGCGTCCGGCGCGTGCCTGGCCGCGTTCGTCAGCGCCTCCCGTGCGGTCGCGACCAGTGAGACGGTGGCCGCCGACGACAGCCCGCGCGGGACCCCGTCCGCGCGGAAGTCCACCGGCGACCGGTGGTCGCGCCGATGCACCTCGGCCAGCGCGGAGAGCGCGCCGGCCAGCGAGGGGATGTCCTGCCGCAGTGCGGCGACCGCGTTGCGGGCCTCCGTCAGGCCGTCGGCGGCCAGCTTGCGCGAGCGCCGCACCGTCGCCAGCGCGGTGGCTACGTCGCCCTTCTCCGCCAGCATGGCCTCGGCCAGCTCCAGTTGCACACCCAGCACGCCCAGCGAGTGCGCGAGCACGTCGTGGATCTCGCGGGCGATCCTGGTGCGCTCGTCCAGCGCGGCTGCTCGGGCCTGCTCCGCCTGGGCGAGCCGGGTCTGCTCCAGGAGCCGTTCGGCCTGCTCCCGCCGTACGACGTGCTGCCGATGATTGACGCCGATCAGTGTGATCGCGAGCAGCATCAGCGCCTGCCCGAACGCATCGGCCGGCGACTCCCCGGAGACCGGCCATGTCAGTACGGCCAGTGCCATCGTGCCCGCGCCAACGGCCATGATGGCGGCCACGGGCGGGGCGGCGAGCGCGGCGAACCGGCCGAGGAGGACCGCCGTGAGGAGCACCGCGGAACTGTCCTCGGCGGCCCCCAGGGCAACAGCCGGCAGCAGCGTCGCCGCGCCCAGCAGCGCGGCCGCGAGCCTGGGCCGGGACCGGTCGAGCGACACGAACAACAGCCAGCACACGGCGCTCACCCCGTACAACGCCCAGACCCACGGCGCGCTCTCCCGGGCGGTGACCAGGATGGCGGTGACGAACAGCGTGCCGAACACCTGCACCACCAGCCAGCCCGGTGCGATGGTGTCCGGCAGCGACCGTTTCTCCTTCATGCGCAGATTCCACCAGGTACGCGGTCGTCAGCGCAGCCGGGTGATGACCTCGAGGAGAAGGAGCCGGTAGGCGACGAACCCCACCAGCACCACACCGGCGACCACCACGATCGCGATCAACGCCTTGCCGTTCACCTTGCCCCCTTTGAGCGATTCCTGCGCTTTGCCGGCTGCGAGCCTGAGCAGTTCGTTCCTGTCCATGACCCATGACGCTAGGGATCGGGGCGGGTGGAGCGGCACCGCCGGATGGTGGAGATCCGGGTGGAGAGGCAGGGTGGAGCGCCTAGACGTCCGGAGCTTGCGTGAAGGCGCCGCGTCAGGTTACGGCCTGGTGCGGAGCAGGCCGGCCTGCCGGCGGATGTCGGCCGTGGCCGCGTCCAGCTTCTCCTGGTCGGGGAGCGTGGTGTTGCCCTCGTACGTGACCCCCTCCGGCACCTCGCCCGACCCGACCGGGTCGGCGTCCCAGAAGTTGCCCCGGTAGACGACCTTCTCCAGCGGCGGCGACACCTGCAGGACGGCGGTGTTGTCGGCGCCCGCGACCACGTTGTCCTCGACGGTCACCCACGCGGCGCCGTAGTCGGTGTAGAGGCCGAAGTTGTACGGCGTGCGGGTGTCCGTGATGACGTTGCCCCGGATCACCGCGCCGTTCTCGTACGAGTCGCCCTGCGGGCCCGACAGGTAGACACCGCCGCCGTCGGCCAGCACCAGCATCGTGCCGGCGGTGAGGTTGCGCAGGATGCGGGTGCCCTCGGCGGGCCCGGCCACGATGCCGCAGTGGGGCACGTCCCCGACCTGGTTGTGGGCGACCGTGCAGCCCTTGGTGCCCTGCAGCGCGATGCCGGGGGAGCCGGCGAACTCCAGGCCGGTGTGGTGGATCCAGTTGTCCTCGACCAGGGCGTTCTCGGTCCCGGTGACGGAGACGGCGGTGGCCGAGAGCGTGTCCAGGTCGCACCCGCGCACGCTGACGTCCGCGCCGCCGGTGAGCCCCAGCCCGGCGGCGCCCATCCGGGTGAAGCGGCAGCGCTCGATCTCCACGCGTACCCCGCCCTCGACCACCACGCACGCGGGGATCGTGGCCGACGCGCGCGGGACCGTCACCCACGCCTGCCCCTCGACCAGCGACACCTTGTCGACGGGGCCGCCCTCGTAGTAGCCGCTGCCGTGGTAGTGCAGGAAGCCTTCCGCCCGGCCGGGCCGCAGCCAGGTGGCGTCGGCGAAGACCAGGCCACGGAAGGACACGTCGCTTGTGCCGGTGGCCCGCACCAGCGTCTCCAGAACCGGGGCGACCACCCGCGTACGCTCCGGCGCCTCTCCCGGGAGGGGCAGGTAGCGCAGGACGTGGTGGCCGGGCCGCGAGCGGTCCAGGACGAAGGTGCCGGGCTCGGTGAGGAAGCTGACGTCGTTCTCGATCCGGGTCGGCAGGCCGGGCCCGTGTGAGGTGTTGCCGTCCCAGGCGAAGTTGTAGAGGTCGAGGGCCCACCCGAAGCCGGGCTGAGCCATGGTGATCTCGGTCCGCTCGCCATGGCCGGTGACCGTGGCGACGCCGCAGCGGGCCTCGGTCCACGGGTAGACGCCGCGGTGGACGAACTCGACGTCGGCGGGGCTGTGCCAGCTCTGGGGGTCCGCGCTGTCGGTCTCGTAGCCGGTCTCCGTCATGGTCGCGGTGCCGGGCAGGCCGTCTATGGCGGCGCGCTCGGACCTGCGGCCGTCGACGTACAGCTGGCGGGTGTCCAGATCGCCCACCTCGGCCAGCCAGACGCCGTCCTCGACCCGCCAGCCGGTGATCTCCTGCCCGCCGCTGACGACGACCTCCTCCTGCTCGGCGCTCCCGTAGCCGTAGGCCTGGTAGACGATCCGGTGACCGTCACGGCCGGAGTCGGCCTCGGTGAGCTCGAACGGCGTGGTCAGCACGTGGGTCCCGGCCCGTAACTGGACGACGACGTCTCCGCCCGCGGCCCGGGCGGCGTCCCGGGCGCGGTGCAGGCCGGCGAACGGGCGCTCCGCGGTGCCGGGCCAGGAATCACTGCCCGAAGGATCGACGTGGAACTCGGTCATGATGTGCCGCCCCTTTGCTGTTTATGATGTACACAGGGTTTTATACCATAAACAAAGGAGGCGCCAATGACCAGAGGCGGCGCGGACAATCCCGACGACGGGGTGGAGCTGCTGTGGGGGGACGGCGACGGCGAGCCGCGACCGGGGCTGAGCCTGGGCCGGATCGTCCAGGCGGCGATCGAGCTGGCGGACGCCGACGGGCTGGAGGGCCTGTCGATGCGCAAGGTCGCCGAACGGCTCGGGTTCACCACGATGTCGCTCTACCGCCACGTGCCCGGCCGCGACCACCTGCTCGACCTCATGCGCGACGCCGTCATCGGCCTCCCGGGCACGATCCCACCTGAAGGGGCGCGGGCCGGCGAAGCGGGCGGGTGGCGGGCGCGGCTGGAGGCGTGCGCGCGTGAAGGGTGGGAACTGCGTAAACGGCACCCCTGGGTGGCCGAGGTGCGCGGCACCCGACGGGTGCCTGGTCCCAACGCCGTGGCCCACTACGAGTACATGCTGAGCGCCGTCTCCGGCACCGGCCTCACGCCCGCGGAGATGATCGCCGTCGTCGGGCTCGTCGCCCGGTTCGTCGACTCCGAGGCCGTACGGCTGGCGGAGGTGGCGCGGACCGAACGGCTCAGCGGAGTGAGCGAGGAGGAGTGGTGGGGCGCTCGCGACACGCTCTACGCGCGCCTCGACCGCTACCCGACCCTCACCCACCTGTGGGAGGCGGGGGGCTACGACGAGCCGGAGGACCCGTTCGAGTTCGGCCTGCGCCGGGTGCTGGACGGCATCGAGGTCTTGGTACAGGAGCGTGATGAAACGCGTGACGAAAGCTGTCAGATGTGTGGCGCGCCGGTCGAACGGGCCGCGTCGGGACGCCCGCGCGCGTACTGCTCGCGGGCCTGCCAGCAGCGCGCCTACCGCGAGCGCAGATCCGGGGTCACGCGTGGTCGAGAACGTTCATGACCAGGATGAGCCCCCGCACCGAGTCGTCGGCCTTGCGCAGGTGGGACAGCTGCACGGTGAGCGGGGTGGGGCGGCCGTGCCGGTTGACGGCGTTGAGCACCATCCGGCCGGCCGGGTCGGCGCTCTGGCCGTCGAGGAGCGCGGCCCGCAGATACGGGTCCAGCGAGTCGAGCGGCAGGCCGATGTCCAGGGCGTCGAGTTTGCCGCCCACGGCCTCCGCCGAGCGGACGCCCCACAGCTCCTCGGCCCCGCGGCTCCAGACCATCACCCGTAACTCCTCGTCGAGGACCACCACGGCGTCGCCGAGGCTACGCACCACCGCGGACACGAACTGGTTGGCCTGGTCCAGCTCGACGCCGCGCGACGTCAGCACGTCGTTGATGTGCTGGAGCTCGTCATTGGTGGACTGGAGCTCCTCGTTCATCGTCTCCAGCTCCTCGTTGGTCGACTGGAGCTCCTCGTTCGTGGTCTCCAGCTCTTCGTTGGTGGAGCGGAGTTCTTCGTTGGTGGTCTCCAGCTCCTCGTTGAGCGACTGGAGCTCCTCGTACGCCTGCTCCAGCTCCCTGTTGGCCCGTTCCAACTCGTCGCGGAGCCGGCGATAGCGGGTGACGTCGGAGAAGTGGATGCCCACGCCGACGTGTTCGCCCCCGGCCAGGAGCGGGACGACCGAGATGTCGAAGACGCCGCCGTCGGCCACGCCGGGCCGATGCCACGTGACCTCCCGCAGCTCGACCGGGCGCTGGTCCTGACAGGCCCGCTCGATCACCGAGCGCAGCTCGACGGGCCGGTAGGACACCTCCAGATCCTGGAAGGGGCGCCCGACGTCGCGGGCGTTGAGGTTGAACAGGGACTCCGCCCGGGAGTTGACCATGGCCAGGGTGCCGGAGCCGTCGACGACGAGCTGCGCCACCGGCCCCGAGCTCAGCGCCGCCGCCTCCAGCGCGGGCAGGCGGTGGTCGTGCGCCTCGCCCGACCCGACCGCCGGCCACGGCGCGCGGTCCGCGGGGAAGGTGGAGACGACCTTCCTGAACAGCCGCATGCGCAGGTTGACCGGCTCGAACCTGTCGCCGTGGTTGAGCATCGTCTCGGCCTTGCCGAGGAACAGGAAGCCGGGATCGGCCAGCGCGAAGTGGAAGCGGCGCAGGATGTTGAGCTGCGTCTCGGTGTTGAAGTACATCAGCGTGTTGCGGGCCAGCAGCAGGTCGACCCGCGAGATCGGCGCGTTGTGCGTGAGGTCGTTGCGGCCGAAGACGATCTGGCGGCGCAGGTCGCGGCGGAAGGCGAAACCATTCTCGACCGGCTCGAAGTAGGTCTCGCGCAGGTCTGACGGCAGCTCGCGGAGCCGGCGCTCGTTGTAGATCCCGGTCCTGGCGACCTGGAGCGCCTTCTCGTCGAGATCCGTGCCGTAGATCTTCACCCGCTCGCGGAAGCGCTCCGTGCCGAGCTCCTCGGCCAGCACCATGGCCACGGTGTACGCCTCTTCGCCCGTGGCGCAGCCCGCGCTCCACACTCTGATCGCCTTGCCCGCGTTCTCGCCGCCGAGCAGCCTGGGGATCACGCTCTCGCGGAGTGCCTGCCACGCCGCCGTGTCACGGAGGAAGCCGGTGACGTTGATCAGCAGGCTGTCGAAGAGCCGGGTGAACTCCTCCGGCTCGAGCTCGAGAAAGTCGCGGTATTCGCTGTAGTCGCGCAGCTTCAGCGACTCCAGGCGCCGGCCGATGCGGCGCATGAGAGTGGTGCGCTTGTAACCGGTGAAATCGAAGCCCCGGGTCTCCTTGAGAAGGACGAGGAGGTCATCGAAATCATGCTCTTCCTCTGGTGCCACAGAGGAAGAGTACGCCGAGTCGGGCTGCTCAGGACGGCAGCAGATTGTCACCCTCGTGGCCGTTAGCGGACAGCGTCAGGGCGGCTCTGGCCCGGTTGGCGCGCATGGCTGTCACGGCCGCCTGGCAGCGCGCCCGCGTCTCCAACATCGTCGTCCGCACCTGGTTGTAACGGTGGGTCCGCTGCTTCAGCGCCTCCACCTGGGTGGCCGCCTGCTCGCGCAGCGCGTGCGCCCGGGCGATGGCCGAGCACACGAGAGTGAGGTCCGTACCGGACTCGACGGCGGTCGCCGACGGCGCGGCTGGGCGCCACCGGGGGTGCCTGCCGGCCAGCGCGAGCGAGGCATGCGGCGCCCCTCGCAGCCGTGGCAGATGGCGGCGGGCGGGAGGCGACGGGTCGTCGAGGTTGACGCCCGCTCCCGTGAGGGCCTCGCTCAGGGTGGTGTACACCCGTATGGGCGCGCGGGAATGCTCGCTCACCAGCTCGATCAGCCGGCGCAGCGAGGACCCGGCCTCGGCGATGGCCAGGCCGCCGCCCTTGGCGTGCAGGGCCCGGTGCGTGGCGGCGAGCTCGTCGATGCCGGTCAGGTCGCAGAACCACAGGTCACCGGCCGCCACGATCACCTGCTCGACCGGCGACTCGGTGAGGGGCTCCAGGGTGGCGGCCAGCACCGGCGCGGTGGTGGAGTCGAGCTCCCCCGTCAGGTGGAGCACCACGACGGTGGCCGACACCGTCGTCAGGCGTACTGAAAGGAACATCGCTCGATCCCCCTCCGTCGAAGCCCGCCCGCGGCCGCGATCTCCTCCGCTCCTGCCCATCGTGCGCCCGGACCGGGCGAAGGGCCAGGCTCTCGCGCGTCAGGTCCCGCGTCGTACCGCCACGATGGCCACGTCGTCCTCCCGCGAGCCGAACGCGGCGAGCAGCCGGTCGCAGAACTCCTCCAGATCGCCCTCGACCGTCTCGGCCACCTGCCTGGCCTGCTCCAGGCTGTCGTCGAGCAGGATGCCGCGGTCCTCGACCAGCCCGTCGGTGAACAGCAGCATCGTGGCGCCCGCGGGCAGCTCCAGCCGGGTCACCTCGTAGTCCTCGTGCGCCACGCCCAGCAGCAGGTTGCCCAGGCCCAGATAATGGGCGCCGGGACCGGCCAGCATCGGCGGGATGTGCCCGGCGTTGGCCATCTCGACCACGCCGGTCTCCGGATCGATGAGCAGCAGGCAGACGGTGGCCGTCATGCCGGGGTGGTAACGGCGCAGCACCTTGTTGAGCAGGTCCATCGACGCGCTCAGGTCGACCGAGTCGATCAGCGAGGCCCGCAGCGCGTGCCGGAGCTCGGCCATGATGGTCGCCGCGTGCAGCGAGTGGCCGGCTACGTCGCCGATCGCCACCAGCACCCGGTCGCCGATCCGCAGCACCTCGTAGAAGTCGCCGCCGACCTCGATGTTGTCCACGGCCGGCTGGTAGCGGAACGTCACCGTCAGGCCGGGCACGTCGGGGATGCGCGTGGGCAGCAGGCTGCGCTGCAGGGTGAGCGAGATCGTGTGCTCTTCGGTGTAGACGCGCAGCGCGTCGACCGCCAGCGCCAGCGCCTGGCCGAGCTGCCTCAGCACGTTCATCTCGTCGCCGTCCAGCGGCGGGTCGGCCTCCAGCCCCAGGTAGATGGGCGGCTGGCCCCTCTTCGTACGGCACAGCACCCCCGTGACCGGCTCGCTGATCCGCACGTCGTTCACCAGGTTGACCCACTCGGCGACCCCCACGGTGAAGACCCTGGCCCCCGCCCCCTCGCCCAGGGACATGTCGCTGAGCCGGTCCAGCAGCTTGGGGATGGCGGACCGGTTGCTGGGCGCCTCACCGGGCCGGGCGCGGACGCGGCGCATCCTGCCGTCCGGTGGCAGCGCCAGCGCGCCCGTGTAGCGGCCCAGGATGTCGACCATGCCCTCGACGGCCACCGTGAGCAGCCGGTCGAAGGAGTCGGCCGCGTTCATCTTCGAGGTGACGTCGGCCAGCTTGGCCATGCGCTCGGCCATCAGCTCCGCCCGCCGCCGGGCGCGGTAGTAACGCAGCGTCGCCTCTACCGTCGCCGCGAACTCGGCCGGTTCGATCGGCTCCGACAGGTAGGCGTCCGCGCCGCGTTCGAGACCTTCCGTGCGGTCGGCCGAGGTGATGGCGTTGCCCGACACCTGGATGACCGGGATCGAGGTCGTCGCCGGGTCCGCCTTGATCCGCTCGCACACCTCGAAGCCGCCGAGGTCGGGCAGCCGTACGTCGAGCACGACCAGGTCGGGCCGGTGCGCGGCGAGCACGGCCAGCGCCTCTTCGCCGCCCGCGGCCTCGACCACGGTGTGGCCCGCCCTGCGCAGCCAGCTCGACAGGATGTAGCGCTTGGTCGGGGTGTCGTCGACCACCAGCACGGTCGCGGATCCGCCTGGGGGCTCGATCACGGTCCCCGGCTCGTGCTCAGCCACGATCGGTCACCACCGCGTCGCGTATGGCCTGAAGCAGCTGGTCGCGGCGGAGCCCCTGCTTGGACAGCACCGGATGGCCGGCCGGCGCGGTGTCGGGCCGGATCGTCACCACCACCACACCCACCTGCCCCAACGCCTCGTCCTCGGCCATGCGCTGCAGCAGCGCGTGGCCGTCCAGCCGGGGCATCAGCATGTCCAGCAGGATCACGTCCGGTGGATTCGCTGTCATCATCTCCAGCGCGGCGGTCCCGTCACCCGCCTCCTCCGTCTCGACGGCGAAGCCGTAGAGCATCCTGCGGGCGGCGGCGCGGAACGCCTCGTCGTCGTCGGCGATCAGCACCCGGCGCACCTCGGGCGTGCCGTCGTGATGCGGCAGCCGCATCGTCACCGAGGTGCCCCGCCCGACACTGCTCGCGAGCTCCAGCGTGCCGCCCAGCGCCTCGGCGAGCCTGCGGGCGTACGGCAGGCCGAGCCCGGTGCCCTTGGTCTTGACCTGGAGCGCGCTCGGGACCTGGAAGAACTCCTCGAACACGCTCTTCAGATAGTGCTCGGGGATGCCGATGCCGGTGTCGCTGACCGTGATGACCACCTCGTCGGTGGCCGTGTCGGCGTGGGCGCTCAGCCGTACCTCGCCCTCCGGGGTGAACTTCAGCGCGTTGGACAGCAGGTTGCGCAGGATGCGGGCCAGCATCACCTCGTCGGTGTAGACGTCGTCGACGCCGGGCGCGATGTCGACGACCAGCGTGACGTCGCCGGGCTCGCTGGTGGGCTGCATCGTCAGGCGCAGATGATGGGCCAGCGTGGGCAGGTGGATGACCGAGGACTGGGGGTCGAGCCGCCCGGACTCGGCCTTGGCCATGTCGAGCAGCTCGCCGACCAGCTCCAGCAGCGTCTCCGCCGAGCCGCCGATGAAGCGCACCTGGCGTGACTGCTCCTCGCTGAGCGGCTCGCTGCCGGGCCCGACCAGCAGCCTGACCAGGCCGATGACGGAGTTGAGCGGGGTGCGCAGCTCGTGGCTGACCGTCGCCCAGAACCGGCTCCTGGCCTCGCCCGCCTCGCGGAGCTGGCCGGACTTCTCGTCCAGCTCCGCGTAGAGGGCGACCACGCCCCTGTTGGTCTCCTCCAGCTCGGCCGACAGCTGGTTGTACAGGGCCAGCACGCCGGTGTTGGTCTCCTGCAGTTCGGCGTTGAGCTGCAGCACCTCCTCCAGGGTCGAGGCCAGCTCCTTGTTCTGCTGGCGCAGCTCTTCGATCGCGGTGACCGGCGCCATCCCGGCCAGGCGCTCGCGGATCTCGTCGATCGGGAGCCGGGAGGAGTGAGGAGGCAGCCGCTTGGCGATCGTGACCCGCCCACGATCGGCCTCAAGGGTGATCGCGTCGACCAGGCGGGCGGCCAGTGCCAGTCCCTCGGATCGGGCGAGGTCGGCTCCCGATGCGTGATCCATGGTGATCAGTAGATTCCCTTCGTCCAGCGAGAAGACGACGACCGCTCCGCCGCCGAGCAGCTCCCTGCAGATCTCGCTCAGCGCCGTCGCCACCCTGACCTGGTCCTGCGCCTCCAGCCCGGCCAGCTCGGCGACGGCCTTGCCCAGGCGGCGCACCGTGAAGACGTCCTGGTCGTGTTCGAGCCGGGCCCTGGCCAGCTCAGTCGCGGTCATCGCCGGGCCTCACGGTCACCACGCAGGCGTCGTCCCTTCGGCTGCCCGCCTCGCGCAGCAGCCCGGCGGCGACGACCGCGGGGGAGCGGGCGAACAGGCCGGGCACGGCGGAGGGGTGCCAGCGTTCGGTGAGCCCGTCGGAGTGCAGCACCACGGTGGCGTGCTCGGGCAGGTCGAAGTCGTACTGGCGCAGGTGCCGGGCCTGGTGCCCGGCGATCCCGGGCACCGAGACCATCCCGCGGCGGCCCTCGGCGTTCGCGATCCAGCCGGAGATGTTGCCCAGCCCCGCGTAGGACACGCTGGTGGCCCTGACGCGCGCCACCGCGACCGCGCCTCCGCGGGTATGTCCGAGGCCCCGGTGCAGGCGTTCGAGTGTCGCCAGCGGCTCCTCGTCGGCGGCCCGCAGGAACAGCTCCACCGCGGTCCTGGACGCCTGGGCGGCGAGCTCGCCGTGGCCCAGGCCGTCGCACAGCAGCACCGTCGTCTCGGGCGTGGCGCCGTCGCCTGTCGCGGCGATCGCGAAGGAGTCGCCGGAGACCGTCTCCTCGCCGATGGGGCGGCTCAGGCCGCTGGCGTGCGGCGCCGCGCTGGGCGCGTCGGCGGCGGTGAAGTGCATGACCAGGATGGTGCCTTTGCCGGGCAGGGAGTGGACGTCGTACCAGGAGGAAATGCGGGCCATCGCCCCCATTCCGATGCCGAGGGTGCCGGAGGTGGAGTAGCCGTCGCGCAGGGCGCGGGCCACGTCGGGCATGCCCGGTCCTCTGTCGATGGCGACCAGCTCCACGACGGCCGGGTTCACGGGCTGCGAACGGACCATGACCACGCCCTCCACCGCGTGCTTGACCAGGTTGGAGACGGCCTCGGTGACCGCGACCGCCGTCTGCCCCGTACGCTCGGCGTCGAACCCGGCGGCCTCGGCGAGATCGACGGCCATCCGGCGGACGGTGCCCACCGCGCTGGAGTTGTCGGCTCGGACCCAGGCGTCGTCGTGCGCGTATCTCACCGCCACCATGTCATCGAGCCCATTTCGTCACCGTCACCGTCGTGCCCTTGCCGGGCGCGGAGACCAGGTCGAACTCGTCGACCAGCCGCCGTGATCCGCTCAGCCCGAGCCCCAGGCCGGTGCCGGTGGTCCAGCCGTCGGTGAGTGCCTGCTCGATGTCCGGAATCCCCGGCCCCTCGTCGCTGAAGGCGATTCTAAGGCCCTGGCGTATCCCGTTCTGGACGAGCTCGATCTTGGCCAGGCCGCCGCCGGCGTACACCAAGGCGTTGCGGGCCAGCTCGCTGGCCGCGGTCACCACCTTGGTCTGATCGATGAGGGACAGCCCCACCTCGACCGCGACGCTCCGCACCCGCTGGCGGACCATCACGACGTCGGCGTTGCCGGCGATGGGCACCTCCCAGCCGGCGGTCACGGGGTCGCGCCTCTCACATGGTCGAGGCGCGCGATTCCCTTCTCCAGATTGAGCGCGGTCTGTACGCCGCCCAGCGACAGGCCGAGCTCGACCAGGGTGATCGCCACGGCGGGCCGCATGCCGACGACCACGGTCTGGGCGTCGAGCATCCGCGACATGGCGGCGATGGTGGACAGCATCCTGCCGATGAAGGAGTCGACGATCTCCACGGCGGTGATGTCGATGATGACGCCGCGCGCCCCGGTGGTCACCACGGCGTCGGCCAGGTCTTCCTGCAGGGCGAGCACGCTCTGATCATCGAGGTCGATCTGGATGGAGATGATCAGGATGTCGCCCAGCTTGAGGATGGGCACCCGGTCCATCAGATGGTCTCCGTCCGCACCGCGATGCGGGTCGCCTTCGGCGCGATCACTTCGATGCCGCTCCGCCGGAGCGCGTAGGCCAGCGCGTCGGCCAGAGAGGCCTTGGTCACGATGTCGCCGAACTCGATGCCGAGCGTGACGATGGTATGCGCGATCTGCGGGCGGATGCCGGAGATGACGCACTCGGCGCCCATCAGCCGGGCGGCGACGACGGCCTTCAGCAGGTGCTGGGCGACCTGGGTGTCGACGGCCGGGACACCGGTGATGTCGATCACCGCGTGCTCGGCGCCGGTGTCGACCAGCGTCTGGAGCAGCTTCTCCATCACGACCTGGGTCCTGGCCGAGTCGAGCGTGCCGACCAGGGGCACCGCCACGATGCCCTCCCACAGCTTGACGACCGGCGTCGACAGCTCCAGCAGCTGCTCGGCCTGGTCGAGGATGATCCGCTCACGGGCTGTCGTGTACGACTCGAAGGTGAACAGGCCGAGGTCGTCGATGAGCCTGGAGAACCAGATGAACCCGCGCAGCGCGTCGGGGGCGCCGTCGGCCTCGACGACCTCGTACAGCGCCTCCTTCAGCCCGAAGACGGCCCTGGAGGTGTCGGCGGGGGTGAAGCCCTGGCGGGCGCGGGTGCGCGACAGCTCGGCGAGCAGGCCGCGCAGATCGGCGAGGTCGCTGCTGCCCTGCTCAAGGGAGGCGAGCAGCGATCGGAAGATCTCCGTGAGCTCCTCGCCGGACGCCTTGGCGATCAGGTGCCAGCGCTGCAGGATCTGGGCCTCGTTCTCACGGAGCAGCTCTTCGATACGTCGCCTGGCGACATCGGCATCGACGGTCAAGGTCACTCCTGGAAGAGAGAATTCACCGGCATTGCCGGGGATGCTAACGACACTGTTCCGCATCGGCGGGCGGTTAGCGAAATCACCCGCTTTCATGCGTTGAACGACAATATCCAACGGTATATACGCTTACGTCCGACTTTGTGGGAAAATGTCGCATTACGCTCTGGCGAATCTCGAGCCGTCGGCCGGACGCGCGCCCAACTGGGTCAGCAGCCGTACCATGCGCGGGGCTTCGAGCGGATCGACCGGCAGCACGTGGCTGGTCCACCAGTGGGCGATCTCGGGCGTGGGCCCCTGCCGGATCCTCGGCAGGTAGTCGTCCAGCGGCGGATCGTAGATGAAACCGGGCACCACGCCCAGTCGCTCCAGCCCGGCGACGATCTCGTCCCGCCTCTCGACCATCAGGGGGACCCGCAGGAGCGGACGTATGGGGGCTTCGCGGACGCCCGCCGCCACCCACGGGGTCCGGCGCAGCGCCTCGACTCCGGCCAGGCGGCGCTCCCGCTCGCGGTCGATCACTCGCAGGCGCGAGCGCTGGTAACGGCAGAGCGCGGGGCCGGGGCGCATGCGCCAGCCGTCGTGGTCGATCCCGAGCCACGGGTCCATCGCCGTCAGATCGCCCATGACGGCCCGGAGGGTGTCCTCGTGGGGCTGGGGGCGGTGCCCGCTCCACTTGACGATCCCGAGCCGCCGCGATGCGTGCCACGTCAGCCGGACCATGCCGGTGCGGTGGAGCGTCTCGCGGAGCATCGGCTGCAGCAGGGCCTCCGCCTGGTCGCGCGCCGACTCACCGGGTAGCAGCAGCGCCTCCCTCGCCTCGGCCAGCGCCGCCAGCGCGCCCGCATTGGAGGTGGTCAGGAAGCCGCCGGACATCGCCCGGCCATGCTTGGCCAGGCTGAACACGCCGGCCTGGCCGAACGTGCCCGCCGGGCGGCCGCCGACCATCGTCTGGAAGGCGTGGGCGGCGTTGTCGATGAGGACGAGGCCGCGCCGCTCGCACTGCTTGATCAGGTCCGTGATCTGGTCCGGCTGGCCGTACAGATGCGTGGTGATGACACCGGCGAGGCCGCTCCAGTTGACCCGTGGCGCGTCGATGTTGCCGTCGCGCCACGACACCGGTGCCATCACCGGCTCCAGGCCGGCGGCCAGCGCGATGAACGGCACGATCTCGGAGGTGGTCGGCGCGATCAGTACCCGGTCGCCGGGGTCGAACCAGTGGCGCAGCGCCAGCAGCAGGCCGAACCGGGCGGACGGCACGTGCAGGCAGTTCTGGCCGATCCGGTGCCGCATGAGGTCTTCCAGCGGGCTCATAGGCCACCGGCCCGGATGTTCAATCGGTCGTGCCGCTTCAGCACGCGGTTGCTCTCAGTGACGGGAACGTTCCTACGACACAGGGCGCCCTTGTACGCTGCCAAGGATTCCCCTTTTGTGGCTTTTGATGGCTAATGGACTGTATATAGCAGCCGAGCCTCGAAGGGGCTTAGCGGGCGTAACAAAGTGATATCCGCTCGTGTTTTGCCGGTCACTCCTCTTTCGTCATCACTCGACGACCGTGGCCGCGCTGCGGCGCGGCCCCGCGTAACGCGCGAGGAAGGCGACCAGGACGCTCACCCGGTTGCGCCCGCCCAGCAGGTACGTCACGTGCAGCCCGATCCAGGCCAGCCAGGCGGGCAGGCCGTGCATGGTCAGGCCGTTGGCCAGCTGCAGCACCGCCTGGCCCCGGCCGACGGTGGCCATGATGCCGGGATCGCGGTAGGAGAAGGGCGCCGCGGGACGGCCATGGGCGAGTGCCAGGATCTGCTCGCCCACGTGCTTGCCCATCTGGATGGCGGGCTGGGCGAGCTGCGGCAGCGGGTCGGGCGGCCCGGCCAGGTCGCCGGCGACGAAGATCTCGGGGTGCGCTTCGACGTTCAGCGCCGGGGTGACCGTGATGCGGCCGCCCTTGCCCTGCGGCAGGCCCAGGCTCGACACCTCCTCGGGCGCGGCGACGCCGAGCGCCCATACGGTCACGTCGCTCGGCAGCCGGGTGCCGTCGCTCAGCACGACCGCGTCGGCCTCGACCGAGGCCAGCGTGCTGCCCAGCCGCAGGCGCACGCCGCGCTTGCGCAGCGCCTTCGCGGCCGCGTCCCGCAGCCGGGGCTTGTACGGCGCGAGCACGTAGTCGAACCGCTCGACCAGGGTGACACTCGTCTGCTTGGGGCTGATCTCCGGATAGGTCACCGGGAGCGTCCGGCGGCGCAGCTCGGCCATCGTGCCCGCCATCTCCACCCCGGTGGCGCCGGCGCCGACCACCACGGCGTGCGCGCTCTCCCGCTTGCCCGCCGCGACCTCCTCCAGGAGTTGCTGCAGGCGCCTGCGCAGCACGATGGCGTCGTGCACCGAATAGATGGGGTAGCTGTGGTCCCGCGCGCCCTCGATGCCGTACCAGTTGGTGGTCACGCCGGTGGTGAGCACGAGGTAGTCGTAGTCGAGCGAGGTGCCGTCGTCCAGGTCCACGCGCCGCTCGGCCGGGTGCACCTTGGTCAGCGCGGCCTTGCGGGCGCGCGCCGTCGGATACTTGGCGGCGTAGGCCCGCGTCGGGTACGACACGTCGCCCGGGCCGAGCCCGGCCGTCGCCACCTGGTAGAGCAGCGGCTGGAAGGTGGTGTACGGGCGGCGGTCGACGAGCGTGACGCGCGCGCCGCCACGGGCCAGCTCCCGCGTTGCGTTCAGCCCGGCGAAGCCGGCGCCCACGACCACGACGTGCGGCGGCCTGCCGGACCGCGGTTCCTGGACCATCAAGAGGTGCCCTCTCGTGCGAATGCTGTCTCGGTGCATATGGCACGAAAGGCAACTCTTAAACCACTCGCCAGGTCTGTGGTCAGGAGGCGCCGAGTTCGATGGTCTCGGCGACCTCGGCGTGCCGCTCGGACTCCTCCTCGGCGAAGCGCGCCTCGTCGAGCTTGTCGGCGATGTCCTCGTCCTGCTTCATCAGCGCGTCGAGCGACTGGCCCGCCATGTCCAGCACGCCCATGTCCGCGTACGCCTGCTGCAGGCGCGGGCTCCACAGCCCGATGTCCTTCACGCACGGCACGATCCGGCTGAACAGCAGCGACCGGAACAGCCGCAGATACTCCGAGTGCTCCGTGGCCACCTCCGCCTCTTCGACCTCCGCCTTCGACAGGCCCAGGTTCTCCCACGTCTCCCGGCCCCTGAGCCGGTCGCGCATCAGGTAGCAGCCCTCGATGACGAAGTCCTCGCGCTCGCGCCGCTCGGCCTCGGTCAGGCTGCCGTAGTAGTCGCGCAGCGCCATCCGCCCGAACGCCACGTGCCGGGCCTCGTCCTGCATGACGTACGCGAGGATCTGCTTGGGCAGCGGCTTGGTGGTGATGTCGCGCATCACGCCGAACGCCGCCAGTGCTAAGCCCTCGATCAGCACCTGCATCCCCAGGTACGGCATGTCCCAGCGCGAGTCGCTGAGCGTCGAGTCGAGCAGCGCCTTGAGATGCTCGTTGATGGGGTAGGCCAGGCCCACCTTCTCCTGCAGGAACCGGGCATAGGTCTCGGCGTGCCGGGCCTCGTCCATGGTCTGGGTGGCGGCGTAGAACTTGGAGTCGAGGTCCGGGACCGACTCCACGATCTTGGCCGAGCAGATCATCGCGCCCTGCTCACCGTGCAGGAACTGGGAGAACTGCCACGCCGCGCCGTGCAGGCGGACGTCCTGACGCTGCTTCTCGTCCATCCGGTGCCACAGCGGCGTGTCGTAGATGGCGATCGTCTGGTCCGGGATGCCCAGGACGTTGTACGGGTCGACCTCCAGGTCCCAGTCGATGCGCTTGGTGGAGTCCCACTGCTTGTCCTTGCCCTTCTGGTACAAGGCGAGCATGCGATCTCTGCCGTCGTCGTACTCCCACGTGAACCTGCTGGCTCCGGACATCTCCACGTCCCAGGTGGAGAGCTCGGCAGGGATGGTGTAGAGGCGGTGAGTCGACATGATTCCTCCGCAGGGGGTTACGTACACCGTACGTCCTGATTGAGGCTTGCACGTACGGCGTACGTCCGTCAATAGAATGAGCTATGCCCACCGAGCCTCTTTCGCGGACCCGCATCGTCGCCGCGGCGATCGATCTCATCGAGCGCGAGGGGGCCGACGCGGTGTCCATGCGGCGCATCGCGGCCGAGCTCGGCGTCGGCGTGATGTCGCTCTACAACCACGTGCCGAACAAGGACGCCCTGCTGAACGGTGTCGCCGAGGCGGTGCTCAGCCAGATCGAGTTCACCGACGATCCCGACGCCCACTGGACCGACCGGGTGCGGATGCAGGCCCGCGCCTTCCGCCAGATCGCGCACGGCCACCCGCGCTCCACGATGCTCGTCGTCAGCCGCCAGCTCCACTCGAACGCCGGGCTGCTGCCGGTCGAGCGGGCCCTGGCCACGCTGCGCAGCGCCGGGTTCGACGGGGTCGACGCGGTGCGGGTGCTGCGGATGTTCATCGCCTACATCGTGGGCTCGCTGCTGCGCGAGGTCGGGGTGACGCCCACGTTCGCCCCGCTGCACCGGCACATGGTCAACCCGGACGACGTCGATCCGGCGCTGTTCCCCGAGGTGAGCGGGCTGGCGCCGCTGCTGGCCAGCTGCGACCACGACGCCGAGTTCGACTTCGGCGTCGAGTTGCTGATCCAGGCGATCGCGGTGCTGCCGAAGAGGGAGGGCACCCGGTGATCCCGGATGCCCTCGTCTCTCTAGTACCAGTTGTGTGACCGGAAGTGGCCCCAGGCGCCGCACGGCCTGCCGTATCTCCCCTTGATGTAGGTCAGGCCCCAGCGGATCTGTGTCTCGGGGTTGGACTTCCAGTCCGGGCCTGCCCCTCGCATCTTCCCTCCCGGGAGTGCCTGGGGGATGCCGTAGGCGCCTGAAGAGCTGTTATATGCGCGATGGTTCCAGTTGCTCTCTCTGGTCCAGAGATTGTCCAGGCACTGGAACTCCTGGTAGGACCAGGCCCGCTGGACGACCTGGTCCAGGGCGATGCCCTTGTTCCTGGTCTTGCTCGGCACAGCCTTGATCTTCGGCTTGGCGGCGGTGGTCCAGGTCCTGGTCCTGATCACGGGGGCGTGCCACGAGCCCTCGTATATCCGCGGTTTCGCGGTCCGCAGTTCGAATATCCGCGGTTCTGATGCGGCTCCGGCGAGCGTCGAAGGCCCGGTGACGGTCGTGAGCACGGTCAAGGTGATGAACGTGTAGCGCAGGGCGCGGGTGCTGTCCATGTCGATCCTAGCTGTCGGGTCGCGTGCGGACGGGCGCTCTCGCTTCCCCGGCGCCCTGCCGGTCCGCGTCCGTGGCTCGGACGCGGAGGGTCCGCGCGGCCCCCCGGGCTTCCGTTGACGCCCGATAGTGCTGGGCGGCCCGGAGGGCTCCACGACGTTTCCTCTAGCCGGTTTTTATTACCGACGGTCACCGTTCATCACTCTCAGTGATTGGCTTTGGGGAGACGTTGGCGCGGTTGCTGGGGATATTTAGCGTTCTCGCAGGACCGCCATGGTGTGGCCCGTTCGCGGGTTGACCGTGCCTTTCGCGAAAACGGGGGCGGGTCCGGGGTTTGGATCAGTACCAGTGGTGGGAGCGGAAATGCGCCCACGCGCGGCACGGGGAGCCGTAGCGCTGCTTGATGTAGCCGAGGCCCCACGCGATCTGCGTGCGCGGGTTGGTGCGCCAGTCGCGGCCCTTGGTGGACATCTTGTGGCCGGGCAGCGCCTGCGGGATGCCGTAGGCGCCCGAGCCGTTGCCGGCCCGGTGGTTCCAGCCGCTCTCCCTCGACCAGAGCCGCTCCAGGCAGCGGAACTGGGCCCTGTTCCAGCCACGCTTGCTGACCATGGGCTTGGCGATCGCCTTGTTCTTGGCGACCGCGCTCTTGAGTGCCTGGGAGCTCTGCGCCTGTGCGGCCGTCGCGCCGCCTGTCGCCACGAGCGTGGCCGACAGGATCAAGACGCTGGTACGGCGGAGCATGGGCATGCGGATTCCCTTTCGATGGGTTCGGGGGACCGCGCCACCCTGCCCTACTCGCCCGATTTACCGCGAATTGACCATGAAAAGGTAGATCGTTGGTAAAGATCACGATTTATGGTTGTTCAGGGGAAATGTCCGGAAAATGTGGACTGCATCACAAACTGTGGGCGGAGGCGTTCTGTAGGGTCGGATCATGAGTCTTCGTGACATCCCGGTCCGCACCCTCGCGGACGCCCCGACCACGCTCGCCGAACTCGTCGGCGACAAGGCCCTGCTCATCGTGAACGTGGCCTCCAAGTGCGGCCTCACCCCGCAGTACACCGGTCTCGTCGAGCTCCAGCGGCAGTACGGCGAGCGCGGGTTCAGCGTGGTCGGCGTGCCGTGCAACCAGTTCATGGGTCAGGAGCCCGGCTCGGCCGAGGAGATCCAGGAGTTCTGCGCCACCACGTACGGTGTCGACTTCCCGCTGCTGGAGAAGGCCGAGGTGAACGGTCCCAGCCGGCATGCCCTCTACGGCGAGCTCGTCGAGACGCCCGACGCCGACGGCGCGAGTGGGGACATCCAGTGGAACTTCGAGAAGTTCCTCGTCGACCGTGACGGCGCCGTGGTCGCCCGTTTCCGCCCCGGCACCACGCCGGACGACCCGGCCGTCGTCGGCGCGATCGAGAAGCTCGTCTAGCGGCACGGTCCTGTATTTCGCACGTCACCACGACTGACCCAGGCTTCCGCACTCCCCGCCGTACTTCGGCTGGGGTCCTTCTGGGGAGCCGGAGCGGTCCCGCGCGGGGTCCTTCCGGGGCGGGAGCGGCGTCCGCGTGGGTCCTTCCGGGGGCGGGGGCGGTGATCGTGCGGGTCCTTCTGGGGAGCCGGAGCGGCGTCCGCGCGGGTCTTTCCGGGGGTGGAAGCGGCGATCGCTCGTGGTGTCGGTGACGGAGCGGTGCGTGTGGAAGCGGTGCGTGCGGAAGCGCGGTTAGTGGCGCGGGCCGCAGCTGCCGCGGACGATGAGCTCTGTCGGGAGCAGCACGCTGCGGGGTCGTCTGCTGCCCGCCCGCATCACCAGTTCCGCCGCGCGGTAGCCCATGTCGCGGCCTGGCTGGGCGATCACGGTCAGCGGCGGGGAGCACAGCTCGGCCCACGGCACGTCGTCGTACATCACCAGCGACACGTCGCGCGGCACCCGCAGATCCAGCTCCCTGGCCGCGAGCACGGCCGCCTCGCCCAGCACGTTGCCTCCGGTCACCACCGCCGTCAGGTCGGGGCGGCTCTGGAACAGCCCGGAGGCGGCGGCGTAGGCCGAGTCGCGGCTGCCCGTGGCGAACACCACCAGCCCCTCGTCCACCGGCGCGCCCACCGCCTCGCGGAAGGCCGCCACCCGCCTGCCGTGCCCCGGGCCGCCGAGGAAGGCGATCCGCCGGTGGCCGAGCCCTCTCAGGTAGCGCACCGCCGTACGGATGCCGGCCCGGTCATCCGCCAGCACGGCGGGAACGTCCAGCGGCCGGGCACGCGGCGCGGGGGGCAGGCCGTCGAGCAGCATGAGGTCGGAGACCGAGGCCGCCCCAGAACCCTCATCGGAGGGAGAGGGGGGCCGCACGTCGGTGGAGGGGTCGGACGGCAGCCGGTCGGCGAAGACCACCGTCATGCCCGCCTTGATCGCCGGGCCCCAGGTCTCGGCGCCGCCCGACGGGACCGCGATCACCCGGTCCACGCCCTGCTCCAGCAGCATGCCGACCAGCTCAGCCTCCTGCTCGGGATCGTCGCCCGTCGAGCCGAGCACCACCGGTTCGCCGGCCGAGCGCGCGCAGGCCAGCACCCCCTCGGCCAGCTGGCCGTAGAACGTGTCGGTGAGGTCGGGCACGAACAACCCCATGCCGCCGGTGCGGCGCTGGCGGAGGTTGCGGCCGAGCGCGCTGGGGCGGTAGTCGAGGTGGGCGGCGACGGCCAGCACCCGCTCTCGCGTCTCCGGACTGGCCGAGCCGCCGGACAGGACCCGGGACACGGTCGCGACGCCCACACCGGCCGCCTCGGCCACGTCCTTGATGGTCGCCCGCCTCACTTCCATGGAAACGATTCCATCATGGTTTCCGTCTCACTGGAAGCCCGTACCACCAACATCGGCTGCTCTCTTGACACCCTTGTCCGTTTCGGGTGAGATGCTTGAAAACGTATCCATGCGAGTGGGTACCCCCCGCACAACATCCGGGCCACCACCCGGGAGCGCGAAGGAATGTCATGGCATCCATCGTTCTGACCAATGTCGACAAGATCTACGCCGGTGGCGTGAAGGCTGTGAACGGGCTCAACCTTGAGATCAAGGACGGCGAGTTCATGGTGCTGGTCGGCCCCTCCGGTTGCGGTAAGTCGACCGCGCTCCGGATGATCGCCGGCTTGGAGGACATCAGCGGTGGCGAGATCGCGATCGGCGAGAAGGTGGTCAACCACCTGCCGCCGAAGGACCGCGACATCGCCATGGTCTTCCAGAACTACGCCCTGTACCCGCACATGACGGTCGAGGAGAACCTCGCCTTCGGCCTCAAGCTTCGCAAGATGCCCAAGCCGGAGATTCAGAAGCGCGTCAACGACGCCGCCAAGATGCTCGGCCTGGAGACGTACCTCAAGCGCAAGCCGGCCGCCCTGTCCGGTGGTCAGCGCCAGCGTGTCGCGATGGGCCGCGCCATCGTCCGTGAGCCGCAGGCGTTCCTCATGGACGAGCCGCTGTCGAACCTCGACGCCAAGCTCCGTGTCTCCATGCGCGCCTCGCTCAACCAGATGCACGAGCGCCTCGGCGTCACCACCGTGTACGTCACCCACGACCAGGTCGAGGCCATGACGCTGGGCGACCGCGTCTGCGTCCTGCGCGACGGCATCCTGCAGCAGGTCGACACGCCGCAGAACCTGTTCGACAAGCCGGTCAACCTGTTCGTCGCCGGCTTCATGGGCTCGCCCGCCATGAACTTCGTCACCGCCGAGCTGGTCCGCGACGGCGGCGCCGCCGTGACGTTCGCCGACATCCGGCTGGAGATCCCGGACTCCACGTTCACCGACAAGCCCGGCCTCGACCAGTACATCGGCAAGCAGGTCATCCTCGGCATCCGCCCGTCCGACTTCGAGGACGCCGCCTCGGCCGGCCAGAACGCCAACGGCTGGGCCACGCTGCCCGTCAAGGCGGAGGTCACCGAGGAGCTCGGCTCCGAGATCAACGTGCTGTTCCTGATCGACGCCCCGCCGGTCGAGCACAAGGACACCGTCGCCGCCGCCGACACGGGCGACGACGAGGAGGCGGCGCTGCCGCTGCTCGGCGACAAGTCGCTGTGGACCGCGCGCGTGAACGCCCGCAGCCACGCGCGTCCGGGCTCGAGCCTCGACCTGGTGCTGGACACGCACAACATGCACTTCTTCGACCCCACCTCGGGCCTGGCCATCGGCCACGAGGCGAACGTCGGCAAGTGATCTCCACCGAATCCCGGTCGTGAGCCCGCTCGCGACCGACGGGTGCCTCCCGCATCCAATCTCGGTCGCGAGCCTGCTCGCGACCGCCTGGGCCCCCACCGCGACCCCCTCCCGCGGTGGGGGCCCGATCTCTTTCTCTTCTTCTGCTGTCCCGCGAGACGCTTTTCTTTCCTGTACGGCAAGCCCACTGGACGCCAAACGCCGTACCTGGCCGGGCTCTGTCCAGGGAGACGGCCGCTGAACCGGGTGCGACGTCCCGCCGTTACGGCCCGCGCTTACCCACCCGCGCTGAAGCCTTCAGCCCGCGTCTTCCAACGGCTTCTAACGGCCGATTTTCGCTCCCCTGTTGCCGATGAGCCTGCGGGGGATGAGTCTGCCGACCGCCACGATCGTCTTGTAGCGCACGTCGGGGATCGACACCCACTTGCCCAGGGCCAGGTCGCGCATGGCCGCGTTGACCACGTTTTCGGCCTTGAGCCAGAGGAAGCCGGGGATCTGCGAGGTGTCCATCGATGCCCGTTCGTGGAATTCCGTGCGCACGAAGCCGGGGCACAAGGCCATCACCTTGATCCGCGGACCGGCCACTTCGGACGCGGTCGCTTCGCTGAAGTTGACCACCCACGCCTTGGAGGCGCTGTAGGTGCCTCGGGTGAAGAAGGCCGCGACGGAGGCCACGTTGATCACCGCGCCCCGATCGCGCTCCCGCATGCCGGGCAGCACGGCCAGCGTCAGCCGGAGCACGGCTTCGCAGTGGAGCTTGAGCATGCGCGTCTCGTCCTCGACGGAGACCTCCAGGAAATTCCCCGGGTGGCCGAACCCGGCGTTGTTGACCAGGAGATCGACCCCGTCGCGCAGCCGCGCTTCGACCCGGGCCAGTCCGTCGTCCGTGGCCAGGTCGGCGGGCAGCGGTTCGACGTTCACGCCGTACCTGAGCTTGAGCTGACCCGCGACCTCCCTCAGCCGGGCCTCGTCGCGAGCCACCAGAACCAGGCTGAACCCGTCGGCGGCCAGCCGGCGGGCGAAGGCGGCGCCGATGCCGGCGGTCGCGCCCGTGATCAATGCGGTAGGCATGCCAGAACCTTAGCCCTTCTCCTGCCCACCGCCTGGCCGGGCCATATTGCCGCGGGCGACATTCTCGAGTGAACTGAAGCCATAGTCGAGATCGCGAGGAGCAGCGGTGAGCAGGCTTCGTTTCGGCGTCTTCATGGCCCCCTTCCATACCGCGGGTCAGAATCCCACCCTGGCCATCGAGCGCGATCTGGCGTTCATGGAGCATCTCGACCGGCTGGGGTACGACGAGGCGTGGATCGGCGAGCACCATTCCGCCGGTTCTGAGATCATCGCGGCGCCGGAGATCTTCATCGCGGCCGCCGCGCAGCGGACCCGGCACATCCGGCTGGGGACCGGCGTGACCTCGCTGTCGTACCACAACCCGCTCTGGGTGGCCGACCGCATGGTGCTGCTGGACCACCTGACGCGCGGGCGGATCATGCTCGGGGTGGGTCCCGGCTCCCTGCCCACCGACTCGGCGATGATCGGGCTGGATCCCACCGACACCCGCGAGTTGCTCGACGACAACCTGGACATCGTGCTGCGGCTGCTGCGGGGCGAGAGCATCACCGCGCGGACCCGTACGCACACGCTGGTCGACGCGCGGTTGCAGCTGCGGCCGTACAGCGACCCGATGTTCGAGGTGGCCGTCGCCGCGGTGGCCTCGCCGACCGGTCCGCGCCTGGCCGGACGCCACGGCCTCGGGCTGCTGTCGATCGGTGCCACGCTCACCGCCGACGGGTTCGACGCGCTGGCGCACCACTGGAACGTCATGGAGGAGCGCGCCGCGACGTACGGGACCACCGTCGACCGCGAAGCCTGGCGGCTGGTCGGCGTCATGCACGTGGCCGAGACCCGCGAGCAGGCCGTCAAGGACGTGGAGTACGGCATCGAGGCATGGTTCCGGTACTTCCAGAAAGTGGCGGCATTTCCGCAGATGGCGGTGGCCGGTGGCGACCTCAAGGAGATGATCGACTTCGTCCGGGAGTCCGGCATCGGCGTGATCGGCACCGTCGAGGACGCGAAGGCCCAGGTGCGGCGGCTGCTCGACCAGTCCGGCGGCTTCGGGGCGATGCTGTTGATGGCGCACGACTGGGCCAACCCGGCGGCCACCAACCGGTCCTACGAGCTCATCGCCCAGCACGTGATGCCCGAGTTCCAGGGCCAGGCGCAGCCGACCCTGGACGCGCGGGACCGGGCGAGCGCGGTCCGCGAGGGCCACGCCGAGGCGCAGCTGGCAGCGGTCACCCACATGATGAACAAGTACCAGTCCGAGGCGAACATCAAGGACTGATCCGCATCGAAGGTCGTCGGCGGACCCGGGTGATCCCACCTGTCCGGGGGTGATTAGCCTGGGACGGCAGCCGGCGATCGGAGAAGGACGTGCGTACGACCACCCGTTCCACCTCGGTCCATGGGCGGTCGCCGTGGCTGATCGTGGGGCAGGCGGCGGCGGCACTGGCTGCCGGGATAGGCGTCGGGCGGTTCGTCTACACCCCGATCCTGCCGCTGATGCACGCCCAGGCCGGGCTGTCCGCCGAGCTCGGCGCGTCGCTGGCCACGGCCAACTACATCGGCTACCTCGCCGGGGCGCTCGCGGGCACCTTCGTTCCCGCTCTGGTGCGGTCGGTCATCGTGCTGCGCGGCTCGCTGGTCGTCCTGATCGCGACACTGGCCCTGATGCCGGTGACCCGCGACGGCGCGGTCTGGTTCGGGCTGCGCCTGATCGCCGGCGTGGCCAGCGCCCTGATCTTCGTGATCGCCGTCAGCTCGGCGTTGACCCGGCTGCGCGGTCAGGTGCAGCACCTGACCGGGTGGGCCTTCGGGGGAGTCGGCGCCGGTATCGCCCTGTCCGGCCTCCTGGTGCTCCTCCTGCGGTCCGCGACCACGTGGCAGGCCGCGTGGTGGAGCTGCGCGGCCCTCGCCGCCGTTCTGGCCGTCGCCGCGTGGGGGCTGACTCCCGTATCCCAGCCGGCCTCGACCGACCAGCCGGCCTCGACCGACCAGCCGGCCTCGACCGACCAGGCGGTGTCGGTCGACCGGCCCAGGACGCGCCGGTGGTTCTGGCCGCTGTTCGGCAGCTACACCTTCGAAGGCATCGGTTACATCATCGCCGGCACCTTCCTGGTCGCGGCGATCGAACAGGGCATCCCCGGCCCGGTCGGCAGCGGCGCGTGGATCCTGGTCGGCCTCGCCGCCCTGCCGTCCAGCGCTCTGTGGGCCTGGCTGGCGCACCGCTGGTCGCGGCCGTCTCTGCTGTTCGCGGCGCTGACCATTCAGGTCATCGGGGTCGCGCTGCCCGCCCTCCTCGGCGGCGTCGCCCCGGCGCTGATCTCGGCGGTGCTGTTCGGCGGCACGTTCATGGGAGTGAGCACGCTCTCGCTGGCCATCGGCACCCACCTCCAGGGACCGCGCGCCGTCTCCCTGCTCACCGCCGGATACAGCGCCGGCCAGATCCTCGGTCCCATGCTGGCCGCTCCGCTGCTCCAGCACGGCTACCGCCAGGCCCTGCTCCTCGGCGGCGCCGTGGTCCTCGCCGCCGTACTCGCGGTCATCGGGGTGTGGATCCGGTTTCCACAGGTTCAGGCCCCACCTGCCGTACTTTCAAGCCCCACCCGAACTCCCGACTGAGCACGAGAACGGCTTTTTGATCTCTGTGTGGTCCGATTGAAGGTACCCTGCCGGACGTGCGGCGATTGATCACCTCTCGCGGGTTATGGCTCGCGCTTGCGGCTACCGTTCTGGCGGCGACGGTCGCGGTGATCGTGCGTTCTCGCCGCCGTTCGACGCCTCGGCCGGTGGCCCAGCCGAGCGCGGCGGCTTCCGAAGCCTCGGTAGCGCAGTGGCCTCCGGTCCCGATTCTCGGCACCCCCACCGCTGAGGACCTCGAGCGCTACGCCGCCGAGCCGTCCATCTTCGACCGCCCCGCGGTCCAAATGATCTTCGGAGGAGGTGGCCGGAAAGGGGAGCCGCTGGACGAAGCCACCCGACGCCGCCTCACCCGCTGGGGAGCCGCCGGACTCGCGCTCTGCCTGCTGGCCCTCGGCTCGCAAGCCCTTGAGTCCGCCGCCTTCTCCAAGGACTCCGGGCTGGAGACCTCCGGCGAGATCTCGTACGAGTCTTGCTTCGCCGCAGGCTGCCGGGTCGCCGAGCCATTGCAGCTGCCCGCTTCGGACGACGCCTACTACCCTGAGCCCGCCCAAGAGGTCGAGGCAGAAGAGCCGGTCCCCGCCACCCAGCCGAGCCTCGACGCAGACTGCCGGCCCGTGATCCGCAACCCGCGCGTACGGACGCTCGACGCCAAGACGACCCGGGCGGTGAACCGGCAGTGGCGACGCATCGAAGCATGGCTCAAGGTCCACGCCCCCAGGAGTTATCGCACGCTTGGCAAGCCCGGAAAGGCGGCGAGCATCGCGGCGGCGGAGGCGGAGACGGGCCTGCGATTCCCCGGCGACCTGCGGGCCTCACTACTGCGACACGATGGAGCCGCCGTAGTGGACGACACCTGGGCCTTCGGCTTCCTGGGGAACGAGAACCTGAGTCTCCAACGGATCCGTGAGACGTGGCGAAGCCTGTGCGAGATCGACGGTGAAGAGGAAGGGGAGATGGCCGATCCTCGATCGGAGTGGTGGGACGGACGCATGCTTCCGTTCGGCGCCGACGGAATGGGCGACCACCTCGTGATCGACTCGGTGCAGCGGGACGTCGGCGAGACCGATCACGAAGGAAACATGAGCTTCACGCCGGGAGGGGTCCGGATCCGCTCGTACTACGCCCTGCTGAAGGCCACCGCCGACGCCCTGGAGAACGGCGGCTCCATCGGCTACTGGAAACCGAGAACAGTAGCCGATGAGCTCGATTGGGACGTCCGCACGCGAGACTAGTTGACGATGATGTAGTTGAGTCGGACTTGCAGAGTGCTGTCCCAGTGAATGTGTCCACGCACGATGATGTCGCCGTTGGCGCGTGGGACGACGTTGTTCACCGTCATTATGGCGCTTCCCAGAAATGGGTTCCCGTCGCTGTCGAGCTCGGTCATCGAGACGGCTACCTGGGAGAATGCATTGACTTTATCCGTGCCGAGAGACTCCCTGTGGGCGAAGGGCCCGCTCCCGCTGAAGTCGACGAAGTGCCAGAACGTGCTCGACGGGACGCCCGAGCGGACGATTTTGCCGAATTCGCCGCTGCTCTTGACGGAGTCTTCTTGGATGAATTCGATTGACGCGATGCCGGACGTGCCATCGACCTGGTCGGTGCCGTATGTGGACGCCATGATTTGCCACCTTGTGCGGAGTGATATCTGGACTCGTGGATACCCCGCGCTTCGCGCACGACAACCGGGAATTCCCGCAGTTTGCCGACAAGGTGGGAATCTTTGAGATTGCGGATCAGGTGTGTCGCGCCTGCAGCATCGGTTTGAGCGCCACCAGCGCGCCGGCGACGAAGATGCCGGTGGCCACGTAGATGAGCCCCAGGTGGCCGACGGTGGCGAGATGGTACGGGTAGTGCGCGGGCAGGGCGATGATGAGCGCCAGTACGGGCACCACGATCGCCGTCACGTACGCCCACCACAGCCCGTGCCTGACCCCGAACCAGGCGAGTGCCGCGGTGGCCAGCCCGGTCGACGCGATGAACCCCGACAGGGCGATGTGCAGGTGTGACATATACCTGAACAGTTCCGGACTGAACGCCAGCACCTGGGCCCGGCCGACGTCAACCTCGTTCGGGCCGATGCCGAGCTCCAGGAACCCGCCGGTGAAGTTGCGGACGAAGAAGATCACCGCGTAGCCGATGAAGGCCACGCCGGCCAGTGCCATGAGTCCTGCGCCGAGGCGCAGGGCGGCGGGCTCCGCGCCGGTCGCCGGGTGATGAGCGATGGTCGCCATGGCCGCCTCCCCTTTCTGGAATGTTCGCCAAGGGGGATGGACACCTCTATTGTCCCACCTGCCCGAGAGCCGGCTAGGACTACCCGGCTCTCGGGCGACCCGGCCTAGAAGTCCATGTCTCCGCCACCCGGCATGGCCGGGGCGGCAGGGGTCTTCTCGGGCTTCTCGGCGATGACCGCCTCGGTGGTGAGGAAGAGCGCCGCG
>NZ_JAHKRM010000041.1 GCF_019396345.1 Nonomuraea guangzhouensis
CGCCGTCGGCCAGGTGCACGCTGGTGAGGGTCATCTTGCCCTCGGTGACCGTGCCGGTCTTGTCCAGCACGATCGTGTCGATCCGGCGGGTGGATTCGAGCACCTCTGGCCCCTTGATCAGGATGCCCAGCTGGGCGCCCCTGCCGGTGCCGACCAGCAGCGCCGTCGGCGTGGCCAGGCCCAGCGCGCAGGGGCAGGCGATGATCAGCACCGCCACCGCCGCCGTGAACGCCGCCCCGGCCCCGCCGCCGGTGCCGAGCCAGAACCCGAGGGTGCCGATGGCCAGGGCGATCACGATCGGTACGAAGATGCCGGAGATCCGATCGGCCAGCCGCTGGACCTGCGCCTTGCCCGTCTGCGCGTCCTCCACCAGCTTGGCCATCTGGGCCAGTTGGGTGTCGGCGCCGACTCTGGTCGCGCGGATGATCAGGCGGCCGCCGGCGTTGACGGTGGCACCGGTGACGGCGTCGCCGATCCCGACCTCGACCGGCACGGATTCGCCGGTCAGCATGGAGGCGTCGACCGCTGAGGTGCCCTCTTCGATCACCCCGTCGGTGGCGATCTTCTCGCCAGGTCGCACCACGAACCGATCCCCGACCTGGAGCTGGTCGCTGGGGATGCGGGTCTCCACGCCGTCGCGCAGCACCGCGACGTCCTTGGCGCCCAGTTCCAGCAGGGCCCGCAACGCGGCGCCGGCGCGGCGCTTGGAACGCGCCTCGAAGTAGCGCCCGGCCAGGATGAACGCGGTCACCCCTGCCGCGGCTTCGAGGTAGATGTTGCCGGAGCCGTCGGTGCGCTCGATGGTGAAGGCGAACGGGTGCGTCATCCCGGGCGTGCCCGCCGTACCGAAGAACAGCGCCCAAAGCGACCAGCCGAGCGCGGCCAGCGTGCCGATCGAGATCAGCGTGTCCATCGTGGCGGCACCGTGCCGCAGGTTGGTCCAGGCGGCCTTGTGGAACGGCCAGCCCGCGTAGACCACCACCGGCGCGGCCAGCGTCAGCGACAACCACTGCCAGCTGGTGAACTGCAACGGCGGGATCATCGCCATCGCGATCACCGGCACGGACAGCACCACCGAGGTGATGAGCCGGCTGCGCAGCGGACGCAGTTCGTCCTCCGCCTCTTCCTCGGCCGTCACCGTCTCGCTCTTGGGCGGCGCGGGCAGGGCGGCGCTGTAGCCGGCCTTCTCGACTTCGCTGATCAGCGTCTGCGGGTCGATGTCCTCGGAAAAGGTGACCTTCGCCTTCTCCGTCGCGTAGTTGACCGTGGCTGTGACGCCGTCCAGCTTGTTCAGCTTGCGCTCGATCCGATTGGCGCACGACGCGCAGGTCATGCCGCCGATCGAGAGTTCGACCGCGTTGGGCGGACGGTCATCAGTGATGGAAGACATCACCGTTCTCCTTTCTCTCTCGATCAGTGGCCGTGCGTGTCTTCGGTGGCCGGGGTGCCCGCCGTCGCGGGTGCCGCCTTGGCGGTGAAGTCGGCGGTACGGACCTTGTCCTGGTGCTGGAAGTCCAGGAACAGCCGGTAGTCACCACCGGAGGGCACCTCGGCGTAGAAGGTGATCTCCGGACCTGCCTTCTCGCTGGCCTCGGGGTGTACGTGCAGGTAGGCCAGGTCCTTGGCGCGCAGTGCGACCAGATGGCCGTACGCGCCCAGGTAGGGCTGCAGGTCGGTGACCGGCTTGCCGTCCTTGCTGACCGACAGCGTCACCTTGCTGGCCTTGCCCGGAACCAGGTCCCCGTCAAGGGTGACCGTATAGCCGTCGACCGTCGCCGTACGGCCGACCGGAGGCAACGCCTTCGGCTGGTAGGCGCCCGCGACCGACAGATCCGTCCCAAGAGTCAGCCCACTGCCGCCGGAGGGGACGAAATCGGCAAAGGCGCGATAGGCGCCCGCCTCGGGCAGCGTCAGCTTGACCGACCAGACACCGCCCCCTGCCTCGACCGGGTGCAGGTGCTGGAAACTCGTCAGATCCCGGGACGCGACGATGAAGTGCAGTTTCTTGTCGTGCTCCACCTGGTAATCGGTCACCGGCTTGCCGTCGGGACCTGTCACGGTGAATTGGAAGTCGGTGGGCTCGCCCGGCTTGATCGCCGTGCTGAGCGGGTTGAGGGTGTAGCCGTTTTCGGACACTTGGAGCCCCCCAGGGGTATCACTCTTCGCCTGCTCGGCAGGCATCGCCATTGCGGCGTGATCCTCGGCCGGTGGGGCGCCGATCGGGCCCACCACCTTGCCCGCGCCCAGGGCGCCGCCGAAGACGACGGCGAGCCCGAGGACGTAGGAGCCGAGCTTGGTGGCGGTGTTCATGACCCGCTCACCACCTCGTAGCCGGCCTCCTCGACAGCGGCTGCGATCTTCGCCGCGTCGACCAGGCCGTCACTGTCAACGGTCAGCAGGCCGCTGGCCAGGTCCACCTCGACGTTCGTCACGCCGGGCACCTCGCCAACCTCTTCCTTGACCGAGCTGACGCAGTGTCCGCAGGTCATGCCCTTAACGGTGTAGGTCGCGGTGCTCATATCAATGTCTCCTTCAACGCGGTCAAGAACGGACGAGTCTGGCGATGGCATCGGAAGCTTCCTTGACCTTGGCGTCTGCCTCGGGGCCGCCCTTCAAGGTGGCCTCGGCGACACAGTGGGCCAGGTGCTCTTCGAGCAGCGACAGGGAGAAGGACTTCAGCGCGCTGGTCGCCGCCGACACCTGGGTCAGGATGTCGATGCAGTACTTGTCCTCTTCGACCATTCGCTGCAGGCCGCGGATCTGCCCTTCGACACGCCGCAGCCGCGTCGCGTGGTCCTGCTTGCTGTTGCTGTATCCGGCCATGTCCAGCCTCCCGTCGGGTTCGTCGCCGGGAATAACACTATACCCCCCTACCGTATTCCGCAGAACCTCGGGAGGTTGAACTGCCACACGTGATCCGCGAACCAGGCGTGCTCGAAGGGACCGAAGCTCGCCGCGTTCCTCGCCGCCGTACCCGTCGTCAACGACGCGATCACCGCGGCTGCTCGGGGCGATCGGAGTGCTGCCGGCCAGTGCTTTGTCGAGGTTGTCTCCACGATGATCCGCACCGATGGTTGATGACGCGAGTGATTGGCAGCGAACCTCACTAAGGGCAAGATGCCACTAGAGGAGTTCTGTCATAAAGGGCAGGCAGATCCTACGATCATGGCGGGACGGGACAGGGGATGGTTCCGTTTGTCCTGCTCGCGCTGGCCGATGCACCAAGGCACGGCTATGTGCTGGCCGGCCACCTGGCCCATCGGGTGCTGCGCCAACTGGCCGTGGACGGCCTGGTGACAGCGGAATGGATGCTGGGCGAGGAGCACCTGCATGAACGCGCGGCGGATCTGCGGAGGCAGGCCGAGCGTATCGAGCTGTTCATCGACCGCTATCGCGAACTGTTTGCCGCACAGGAGACCGTCAATGCCGCCGCGGCACCCCGCGCGACGACACCCAAGACATGCGGCCAATGCCCGAGACCGGACAAGGAGACGAAGATGAACCCGCAAAATGAGGCGCCCACGCAGGATCACGCACCCCAGTTGTCCCGCCGGGAAGCGGTGACGGCAGGCGGTCTGCTCGCTTTGGGGATGGCCGGCGCGGCAGGGGGACCAGCGAGTGCGTCGGCGAGCAGCACGACAAGCGGTACAGCCGCGGCCAGATCCACCGTCCGCCTGGCCAGCGTCACGACCGTCCAGGACGGGGGTCTGCTGCCGCGCCTGCTCGCCCCCTTCGAGGCGCGAACCGGCCGGCGCGTACAGGTCCACATCGGAGAAGACGTGTACGCCAAGGCCCGCGCCGGAGAAGCCGACCTGGTCTTCTCCCACCTGGGGCACAAGGACACCCAAGCCTTCATCACCGAAGGGCTTGGCCAATGGCCACGTACGGTGTTGTTCAACGCCTCCGCGCTGATCATGCACGCGAGCGACCCGGCCGGCGTGGCGGAGGTCGCCGATCCGGTGGCGGCGTTTCGCCGCATCGCCGATGCGCGTGCGCCCTTCATCGGCAGCGCCATGCCCGGGCTGGCCTACATCGCCGACATCTTGTGGAACGCCGCCGGCCGCCCGGACAAGACCGGCTGGTACGACGGCACCGGGCTCGGCCCGGAAGCGGCCATGCGGGCCGCCGCCCAGCAGCGCGGCTACAGCCTGTGGGGACTCACCCCGTTCCTCGTCTGGCAGAAGAGCAACCCGCTCCCCTTACGCCCTGCGTTGTACGGCGATGAGATGTTCCACCGCGTCATGGTGTCAATCGTGGTCAATCCGGCCAGGTTCCCCCGCGCGAACGTGGCGGGCGCGCTGGCCCTGCAGGAGTACCTGCTCCTGCCCGCCACCCAAGCACTGATCCAAAATCACCGCTACCCCGGCCTCGACCAGCCCGTCTTCTGGCCGGCGGGCCGCGACAACGCCGCCGAACTGCTGCCCGCCCCAGCCGGAACCCGCGCCGTTCCTGGCACTGGCGGAGGGTGATGACACCTGAGGGGCACATTCGCGGGCCAGCAACGGTGTCCCGGCGAAGGGCGGGTTACTTCGGTTGCCAGCGGCCGATCTTCTTGGAGACGAGGATGGCGCCGATTCGTTCGTAGAAGCGTTGCGCGGCCACGTTGGCCTCGGCGACCTCCCAAGGTCAGCCGTGTTCTGCGTGCCGGCCGTGGTCGGTGACCTGGGCGTCGAACCACGCGTGCAACGCTGTGACCAGGGACGCGTCGGAGGTGGCGTAGGTTATCCGGGCGCCTGCGGGCAGTTCGGCATAGCGGATGTCGATGCGGCTGTGGCCTTGTTCGAGGTCGCGCAGGCCCGGCATCTCACCGCCGTGGATGGAGGCGGGGTCGCCGTAGTCGCCCTCGCTGAAGCCTGCGGTCTCGGCGGTCAGGTGCTGGCGGATCAGTTTGACCTGCTCGGCGTCGGCGGGGTCGTCGGAGGTGACCGTCTGCACGCCGCCGGTGGCGGACTTGGCGAAGCGGTGCGTGGTGCGCTCCAGGTCGAACGGCATCACCTGCCGGCTCCTGGCCGCGATCTCGGCCTGCCGGGCGGCTGTCGCCTGCTGTTCGTTGCGGCTGATGACCACGTACGCCGTCCCGGCGACGACGATGAGCGCGAGCGCTGCGATGAGCGCCTGGGTGCGTCGATTCTTAAGTTTCATCTATGGCTTCCGTGAGGATGGTCAGGGCACGTAGCACGTCGGCGCGTTCGCCCTCGGGGACACGCTCCAAAACGGCGGAGAACCGCTTCGCTCTGGCCTCGGCCAGCCGGGCCGCGGCCGTCACCCCTTGCGGGGTGAGCTGGACCAGCACTCCGCGCCCATCGCCGGGCGCGGGAGTGCGCTCGGCCCAGCCGCGGTTGATGAGCTGGGTGACCAGCCGGCTGGTGGTGCTCTTCTCCAGACGGAGCCGGTGTGCCAGATCGCTCTGCCGCAACGCGCCGTCCCTGGCCAGTTCGCCCAGCGCGTGCGCCTCCGACACCGGGACGGGCTGCCCGCAGGGAGTCCGGTCCGGCTGGTGGAGGCCGAAGGCCCGGACGAAGCGGGCCACAGCATCCTGGAGTTCGCGATCATCCGCCATAGTTCGACCATACAACTAGATGGTTGTACTGCACAACCAGATGACCGGCCAGCGGGAGGTCTCCATGATTCGGCGAGGTCTGCCAGACCTGGCGCGACGGCGCCCCCGCCACGGCAAAGTCCTGGACCGGAAATACTACGGACCATAGGCGACGGCACTATTCTGGAGGCATGAGCCGAGCACACCGCATGGTCTTGCGACTAGTGTTGCTCGTAGCTTTGGCGCTCGGCGTCGTGGCGATGCACTCCCTGGGCCATCTCAGCGGGCCCGGCATGTCCCCCGACACCCACCATTCCTCCATGCAGGCCACTAGCCTTTCCCACACCGGACAGCCTCCTGTCGGCGACCACCCCTCCATGGCGGGCTGGGTGTGCTTGGCGATCCTCGGCATGGGTGTGCTCCTGCTCTGCCTGGCGTTGCGCCGTCGCCGCACCTCCAGCGCTTCATCTCATACCGGCCGCTGGTTGCGGCTCTGGTCACAGGTTCTGCGCGGCCCGCCGCCGACTCGCACGGTCGTGTTGCGGATCTAGAGCGTCCCCGGACCAGCTCTCGATCCCTTCCCTGTACGACCTTCCAAGCGAGGCATCACCATGACCATTGATCGACGCACCCTGCTCAAAACCGGCCTCGGCCTGCTGGGCGGGGCCGCCCTCACAGCCTGCGGCGGCACGAGCCGTACCTCCTCCCCGTCCTTCGTCACCCCGGCCGGGCCACAGGTGCGCGCCGCCGAGCAGGCCCGCCGCCCGGGCGCTGCCAGGGATTTCCGCCTGGTCGCCGCCGAGACCCAGGCCGACCTCGGCGGCCTGACCGTACGGACCTGGGCGTACGACGGCCGCATCCCCGGCACTCCGATCCGGGTGAACGCCGGCGAGACAGTACGCGCCCGCCTGGTCAACCGGCTTCCCGCCGACACCAGCATCCACTGGCACGGCCTGGCGCTGCGCAACGACGCCGACGGCGTGCCCGGCGTCACCCAGCAGCCGGTCAAGACCGGTGCCGCGTACGTCTACGAGTTCACCGCGCCCGACCCGGGCACGTACTGGTTCCACCCGCACTCCGGCACCCAGCTCGACCGTGGCCTGTACGCGCCGATGATCGTCGAGGACCCGCGCGAGCCGCTCGGCTACGACGAGGAGTGGGTCGTCGTCCTCGACGACTGGCTCGACGGCGTCACGGGAACCCCGGAGGACGTCCTGGCCGAGCTCTCCCGCGGCATGGGCGGTATGAACCACGGCGGCATGATGGGCGACAGCGCGTCCCCCAGCCAACCGCCCGGTAAGGGCGGCCACATGCTGATGGGCGCGAGGAGCCCGCTGCTCGGCGGCGACGCGGGCGACGTCCGCTACCCGCACTTCCTGCTCAACGGCCGCATCCCCACCCAACCGGCGACCTTCACCACCAAACCTGGCACCCGGCTGCGCATCCGCCTGATCAACGCCGGCGGAGACACCGCCTTCCGCGTCGCCCTGGCCGGACACCGCCTGACCGTCACCCATACCGACGGCTTCCCCATTCAGCACACCGACACGGATGCGCTGCTCATCGGCATGGGAGAGCGCTATGACGTGCTCGTCACCCTCAAGGACGGCGTCTTCGCCCTGGCCGCGCTGGCCGAAGGCAAGAACGCCACCGCCCGCGCCCTCATCCGTACCAGCGAACAGTCCCGGGCCCCACGCGCGGACCGGCGCCCTCGCGAGCTCGACGGCACGGTGCTCCGCTATGCCGACCTCCGGGCAGACGATTCGGCGAGGCTGCCGTCCAAGCGGCCGGACCGCATCGTCAAGCTGGAGCTCACCGGCGGCATGATGGCCTACGACTGGGCGATCAACGGCCGGAAGTACGACCCAAAGATCATCACACCGATTCGTTCCGGGGAACGGGTGCGCCTGTCGTTCGTCAATCGCACCACGATGTGGCACCCCATGCACCTGCACGGCCACACCTTCGCCCTGCCGAGCGGCGCCCGCAAGGACACCGCGATCGTCCTGCCGAACAGCACCCTCGACGTCGACTTCCAGGCCGGCAACCCGGGCATCTGGATGATCCATTGCCATAACGTCTACCACGCCGAGTCCGGCATGATGACGCTGCTCGGCTACCAGCAAGCCTGACCGAGCTACCGTGCCGTCCCCTGGGCAGGCTTCAAGCGACAGACCGGCTGAGTCTCTCGTGGGCCCGCCTCAGGGGGCGCCCCCCGGAACGTGGGCCACGTTCGTCAGGCTCGAACGCGGGCAATTGTCGCCTGCCGGTTCACCTCGCCCGTACCGACCCCCATGGCAGTACCGACCGAGCCTGTACTACAGAGGTGCTCCAGCTGCTGCCTGGACAGCGTGGACCAGCGCGTCGCCAACTACCGGCGGGCTCTGGTCTACCGCCTGCATGCCCCATAGGAAAGCGAGGGCCGGGTCAGTCCTCGCCTACGACGGTCAGGTCGTCGTCCAGCGCTGCGGCGATCGCGGCGGCGCGGGAATGATCGTCCAGTCGTCGCGTCAGGTAGGCACATCCGTGCCGGTGCTTGAGGGACCACCAGGCGGCCGAACCGCCGATCCCACCCTTGGCGATCTTGCCGCGGTCTCGGACGAACCCCAGCGTCCAGGTGATCCTGGTGCCGAAGACCTCATCGAAGTCGGTGACCTGGGAAGCCAGGAGATCGGCGTGCAACTGCGGCCCGAGCAGCGCGCGTACGGGACCGTCTTCGCTGGTCAGCTCGGAGAAGAACCTGGCCATGGCGGTCGCGGTGGTGTGCAGGTTGACCGCGCCGAACACCGCCTGCCGCCACGATCGCGAGTTCGCCCGCTCGACGTCCAGGGTCCCGTCGGGGATCCGCAGCCATGGCGCCGCGTGCAACTGGCTGGGCCATTCCGGGTCGGCATACTCCAGGTCGGCGACGCGCTCCAGCGCATCATCCGGCACCCCGAACCAGGCGTCCAGCCCCAGCGCGGGCCGGACCCTCTCGTTGAACACCTCCCCCAGCGTGGTCCCGGCACCGGCGCGCAGGATGCCGTCCACGAGATGTCCGTAGGTCAGCGCATGCTCCCCAAGCGACGTCCCGGGGACGTACTCCGGCGCCGCCCGCGCCAGGCTTTCCCGCAGCCCGGCGTCGTCCAGCAGGTCCAGGCCCGCGGCTTCGGCCGGGAACCGCGGCTGCCCCGCCCGGTGCGTGAGCACCTGACGCAACGTGGTGCGCTCCTTACCGCCGACCCCGTACGCGGGCCAATACCGGGATATCGGCTCGTCCAGGGCCAGCGCGCCGTCGCGCACCACCACCAGGGCGGCGAGCGTCACGAACGACTTCGACAGAGAGTACGGCTGCACCAAGGTGTCGGCCCGCCAAGGGTGGTGCCGAGCGGCGTCGACCCATCCCCCGCTCAGCCGGACGACCTCGCGGCCGTCCCGCCAGACCGACACTCCGGCTCCTGTCTCCCGGCCGTCGCGCAACAAGTCCTGGAAGACCTCGCGCACCCTGTCGTACCCGTCCGAAACGAATCCTTCGACCGGCACCGCATCGCTCACTTCGCACACCCCCGCATGGACGACCTTTTTCTCGAATATACCCATGCAGGGTATATGGGACAACGGCTGGAGACCATGAGGTGGGACCTGCGGCGGCTGCTGGGGTTGCCAGCGTGGACACGTCGGGTCTCCGGCAACTAGCTGTCTCTGTACACGAAGGCTTTCCAGGCGACGGAAGCCAACAGAGCCGCCCAGGTGGCCAACACGAGTAGCCCAGCGGCTGGGTGGAGCGCGGTGGCGGGGTCGACGGGCATCCGGAGAAGGCTCAGGGCCGCCTCGTGCGGGAGGAACTTCACCATGTGCGGCAGGGTGCTCTGAAACGACGGTGAGACGAGAACGGGCGTGAGGAAGAGCACAGCGAGAGGAGTGACGACCGTCTTCGCGATGACGGCGAAACCGTGGCCGATGAGGCCGAGCAGGAGATAAGTGGTCAGGAGAGCTAGGAAGCCGACCACGACATCGCCGGCTCGCAGCTCTCCGGCGCGAACCGCCGCAGCGTGCCGCAGGATGTAGCCAGGGAGGACGGCCGGTATCGACGCGATCAGGCTGAGCGCCGCGCTGACGATGAGTTTGGCGGCGAACAGTCGGTTGTGGTCGGGGACGGCGGCGAGGGTGACGCGCAGCTGGCCGCCGCGATACTCGCTGCCGGCCGCGAAGACCGTGATCGCGATGAACACGTAGACCGGTGCGAGCATGAGGGTGCCGAGCCGGGCGATCGGGATGGGACCGTCATGACCGGCGATACGGACGACGTCCGTGGCCGCGATGACGCCGAGCAGGGTGTTGGCGCCGAACGCGATGATGAGAGCAATCCAGGTGGCGGGGAGAGTAGTGATCTTGATCCGCTCGGCGGCGAGCGTGTCGCTGAACCGGACGGTCGCCACCGGTAAGGGAGTGGACGTCGCGGTTCTCATCGCGCGTCCCTCTTGCTGAGCGTGATCGCCGCGCCGACGGCGGTTACAGCGGCCCATCCGATGAGGACGAGCAGGCCATGCTCCCGGCTGGCCGTGAGGTCGTTGATACCGGGATCGAGCATGAGGTTCCTGGCCGCACTGAGCGGCAACAGCGCGTCCAGATCCGGGGCGGCCCCGGCCAGGGCCTGGCTCATCGTGATGGCGATCAGTGCCACGGTGACGATGATGCCGGTCAGGGTGTTGCGCGCGACGGTGGTGATGGCGAACGCGGTAAGGCAGAACAAGACCGCGAAGGTGATGAACCGGCCGTGGCCGAGGAAGGCTTCACTGGTCAGGAGCAGGCCCGGATTCCAGGCTTTGACGGCGACGTACATGAACGCGGTGCTGATGCCCGCGATGAGGATCGCGACGACAAGCACGTACAGTGCCGTGGCAAGGAGCTTCGCGGCCAACATGCGAACGGTGCGCGGCATGGCGAGCACGGTCAGGCCGAGCTGCTGTGAGCGGAACTCCTGCCCCGCGATCACTGCGGCGAGCACGGGCAGGAACAGGCCCATCTGCAGCGACCCTCCGGCCAGAAGGCCGAGGATCGCCTCCGTCGCCGGTTGGGGTTCCCCGATGAAGACCTCGATGGTGCCCGCGGGAGTGATGTCCGCCACCGCGTCGGCCAAGAGCTTGGCGGGTTGGAGCTGGACCAGCACATGAAGGGCGAGGATGATGCCGGTGACGATCCACACGCTGGGCAGGGTGAGGATCTTGGTCAGTTCCGATCGGGTCGCTGGCACCATCGCGTTCACCACCGCGATCCCGTCCGGTCGCCGGTGAGGGCGAAGAACGCCGTCTCCAGCGAGGCATGGCCGGCCGTGATCTCGGCCAGCGCGCCCTGGGTCACGATACGACCGTGGTTGATGATCACCACGTCATGGGCGGTATCAGCCATTTCCGTCATGAGATGACTCGACAACAGTACGGTGCGGCCACCGGCCGCATAGTCCCGGAGGAAGGTACGAACCCAGCGGATACCGTCCGGGTCCAGCCCGTTCACGGGTTCATCGAGGATGAGGATCTCCGGCTCACCGAGTAGCGCCCCGGCGAGCCCGAGTCGCTGCTTCATGCCGAGTGAGTACTTCTTCACCCGCTGCTTCGCCGCATCCGTCAGGCCGACGAGATCAAGGACTTCCCGCACCCGCTTGCGGGGGATCCTGTTTGATTGGGCGATCCACGACAAGTGGTCGATTGCGCGACGCTCGGGCACCGGGCCCGCGCCGTCCAGCAATGCGCCGACCGTTCGCAGCGGGTCTGTCAGGTCTCGGTAGCGCCCTCCTTTGATCAGCGCTTGTCCGCTGGTGGCAGCGTCCAGGTCGAGCAGAATGCGCAGCGTGCTGGATTTGCCGGCGCCGTTCGGGCCGAGGAACCCCGTGACCCGGCCGGGCTGGGCCGTGAACGTGACCTCATCGACTGCCTTCTTGCTCCGATAGTGCTTGCTGAGCCCGGTAACTTCGATCACTGGACACCTTGAATCGTCGTGCTGGATGGTTTCGTCCAGCTTGCGGAGACGAGGTGTCGGGCCGCGTCCCCCGAACGTGGACTCCTCAGCGAGACTCGTGCAACAGTCCGGCCTCGTAGGCGAGCACGGCCAGGTGAGTGCGGTCGTTCACGTCGAGCTTGGCGAACATGCGCTTGAGATAGGTGCGCACCGTCTCCAGGCTCAGGAACAGCTCGTCGGCGATCTCCTGGTTCGAACACCCACGCGCGACCAAGCGGATCACCTGCACCTCTCTCGCAGAGAGCAACTCGTCCGCGAACGCGTGCCGATGCTTCGACCGCCTCGGCGTGAACTGGCGCATCAGCCTCGCGGTGACCTCCGGTGCGAGCATGGCATGGCCCGCGTGCACGGTACGGACCGCATGGAGCACCTCTGGCGGCGACGCATTCTTCAGCAGGAACCCCGACGCGCCCAGGGTCAAGGCCTCGTGAACATACTCGTCGAGATCGAATGTGGTCAGCATGATTACCCGGGTGCCTTCCGCCTTGGCAAGGACCCGACGGGCCACGTCCAGCCCGCCACCGCCCGGCATCTGCACATCGAGTAGAGCCACGTCGGGTTCGAGCGCGAGGATCAGCCGCGATGCCTCCACGCCATCGGCCGCCTCCCCAGCGACGCGGAAACCCTCGGTGCGCTCGAACAGCTTCCGGTACACGGCACGGAACCGGCTGTCATCGTCCGCCAGAAACACACTGACAGACCTCATCTCGCGCCTCCCAGCGGCAGCCGTGCTTCGACCTCGAAGCCTCGATCCGGCAGGTTCCGCCAGGCCACGGTGCCACCGGCCAGATGCGCTCGCTCCCGCATCCCCCACAACCCGAACCCGGACACGCCGTCCTCCTTACCAGGGCCGTCGTCACGGACACGAACGACGAGCACATCACCGTCCGCATGGATCTCCACGGTGCAGGCAGCGCCCGGCGCGTGCCGTACCACGTTGCTCAGCGCCTCCTGAACGATCCGGAACGCAACTGCTGCGGCAACCTCATCGATCTGCTCAGGCGCCGCGATCCGCGTGTCGATGCCCACTCCTGCGGCACGCGCGGCGGCGACGAGCTCCGGCAGTCGCGAGATGCCGGGGACGGGCGCTGCCGTGTCCGCTCGGCCGGGCTCCATGCCAGGGCCCGCCCGGAGCGAGCGGACAAGTGATTGGATGTCCTCCAACGCCGACCTCGCGTGATTCTCGATGTCGGCAAGCGTGTCACGGAGCTCCTGCTCGCTCGCGTCCGCAAGGCCCCGTGTCACCCCGGCCTCGGCGCTGATCACCCCAAGGGCGTGCCCCACCACATCATGCACGTCACGAGCAACATCAAGCTGCACACGAACAGCCTGCTCGACAGCCCGGGCGCGTTCGCTCTCCCGAACGGACTCGACCTGCCTCCCCACGGTGACACCCAACAACCACGACCCGCTCAAGGCCGCAGCCGCGATCACCACACGCTGCCCCCACCCACCCAGGCTGTCTTCCGGGACACCCGTCACGGCCGCCAAGACGGCGACGGCACCGACAACAACGAGGACGAACACGCGAACCCGCGATGCGCGAGTCAGCGCCAGCGAATACAGACACCAGGCCGTAGCGAGCATCGGATCCTGACATAGGCCCAGCAAGCTCGCCGCGACCGTCACGGCACCTGCTGTCGTCGCTGCCGCCACCGGCAGTCGCCGGTGCAGCAGCATCGCCGCCGCCACGACGGCAGCCAGCACCAGCCCCGCAACCGAGCGCCAGGTGCCGGCCACCTCGATGATCGAAGGAAGCCAGAACACCCCGATGACCGCGAACGCCGCCGCCGCGTCCACGAACAGCCGCCGCAGACCTGGCATGACGCTGTCGCTGCTGGAACGGCACCCCATCAACACGCCCCATTCACGACGGCCAGCACGTCAGTCCGCGTACTGAGCCGGCACCCGGTCACTCCTGCGCGCCAGCAAGCGTCTCATAAGCCGTGGACCTGCCGATCTTCAATGTGCGGGCCGCCTCGGTCACGTCTCATGACATCCCATGTACGGAAGCCTTCCGGGTAGGCACGGGAGCCTGATCGACGTCCTCGCAAGCGTTACTTCGTCCACGCCTCGACTCCGGGAGGGGATGGGGAGTTCGAACCAGACAGCGCGCCCCAGCCATCGCCGCCTGACGCCCCATGTCGTGGCCAGGGCCGCCACGATGTGCAGGCCCCGGCCGCTGGTCTCGCTGGGGTCGTTGCGGAGGCGTGGCCTCGACCGCCATCCCTGGTCCATCACCTCGACGCGGACCCGTCGGTGGTCGAGCCACATGCGGACCCGGAACGATCCGTGTCGCCATCGGCCGGAGATCGTGTGCTTTATGGCATTGGCCGACAGCTCGGTGGCCAGGAGGCGCAGATCATCGAGGAGGTCTTCGTCTTCGGCGGTCTCGGGGCGTTCGACAACGAGCCATCTCGACGTATAAATCCGTACATCACTAATAATGTCCGGACGACCGGGAAATCTCATCTCGCCGACCATTCGCATGCCAAGCGATGCCATTTTCACCACCTTTGTCCCATACATTCGCTTCCCTGTATATGCCAGCAAAGACCCCGCCAGCCTCTGCCATATGAACAGCGGTCTACTATCTGCCGCCAACCACTTCACAACACTGCTCGCAGCGAGCTACCTTGTGTGCGGGAAAAGTCCCAGAGCGGTCCCAGACTTTCACTGGCACTAAACCAGAAAGCTGGAATGGACCTGGCGCAGGGAGCAGTGATGCCACCACTTAAAGAGCTGGACCCAACTGCCAGCCCAACAGCGCGTTTCGGCGCGGAACTACGCAAATTCCGACTCGCTGCAAATTTGACTCAGAGCCAGCTCGCCGATCGCATCGGCTACAGCAAAAGCCGCATCGGAAACGTGGAGCGCGGCGACGAGAATCCCACACGTGAATTGATCGAGCTCTGCGAAAAGGCGCTCGGTCTGGAAGGTGAGTTGCTCGCCCACTGGCCGGCCATCAGCGGTAAAGGCATGCCTGACTGGTATCGGCAGTGGCCGCCGATCGAACGCAAGGCAGATCAGATCATCAGCGTCGCTCCACTGATCGTGCCCGGGCTGGCACAGACCGAGGAGTACGCTCGCGCGATCTTCTCCGGGGAGCCGGACGCGACGCCTCAACAAGTGGAGGAGGCGGTGCAGGCCCGCTTGGAACGGCAGGCCATCTTCGTCCGGTCCGAGCCGCCCAAGTACCTCGCCGTCGTGGACGAAGGCATCCTGTATCGTCCGATTGGAGATGGTTCTGTGACCCGTCGCCAACTGGAACATCTGATCGTCATGGCCGAGAACAACTGGTTCAGCGTCCAGCTCGTCCCCTACGAGGCCTCGTGTACGGCAGTGCTGGTGGGCCCGGTTGTCTTGGCGCAGGAGAACGGAGTGCCGATCGCCGCGTACGTCGAATCAGCCCTTCACGGTCGCGTCATCGACAGACCCGAAGAGATCAAGCGGCTCGTGGGCAGGCTCGAATGTGTGCGTAAGGCGGCGCTCCCCGAGTACCTCTCAATGCAGCGCATCAAGGGGAGAGTTGCAGCGTGGAGCTGAGCGAAGAAATCACGAGGGAGATCACGGACCCGACGGGGTGGATCACCGCGTCAAGTGGCCAGGGCGGCGAGTGCCTGGAGGCCAAGCACCTGTCCGACGGCCGCGTCGCCCTGCGCGACACGGAGCAGCCCGACACCCAGCCCTGGGTTCTCCGCCGGGCTGTCTGGGACAAGTTCATCACCGGCGCGAAGAACGGCCTGTTCGACTGATCACGCGGCCCCTGGCGATCCGCCCGGGGCCGTCGCATGTCTTGCCACGTTCGCGATTCACCGCCTGAGTACTTGCCGTCACCGCCGGTATACGTGATGCTTACTGACCTCTTGAGCTAATCGGCGGAAAGCTCCCAGAACACGTCAGATGTGGCGAAGGGAGCGGCAAACCAGAGAGGTAGTACGTCCCCGTGACCCGTGGCACGTGGCCCCAGCAGCCCTCCGAAATACCCTCATCGACGTCCGTAGAACCGCTGCTGACCAGGGACTACGACGCCGAACCCGCGCTCGTGCACGAACGCCTGCGCGCCAGGTACGGATCGGTGGCCCCGGTCGATCTCCTCGGGGTGCCGGTCTGGTTCGTCCTCGGCTATGAGGACGTGCTGCGCGTCCTGCAGAACTCGGGCGGCATCTGGAGCAAGGACGTGGACCGGTGGCACGCCTATGTGGAGGGCCGGATACCGACGGACTGGCCCCTGCTCCCCGTCTTCCAGCTCAACAGCTCGACCTTCCAGGAGGGCATCGCGCAGCAGGAGTTGCGGGCCGCGTGGACCAGCGCGCTCATGCCGTTCCAGGACCCGTCCCAAGCGCAGGCGAAGAAGTTGGAACACGCCATCGTGCGCTACGCCGACGACCTCCTCGACGTGCTGACGGAAGGCGGCTCCACGGGATGGGCGGACCTGGCCGCGCAGTACGCGCGGCCGCTCCCGCTGATGGTCGCCAACCGCCTGCTCGGCTTCCCCGCGGCGCGCGGCGAGGACGTGGTGATGGACATCTGGCGGATGGTCGACGCCGGGCCCGACGCGCCCGCGGCGTTCGAGCGTCTGTACGCCGCCATGAGGGAGCTCGCGGCCACCAAGCGGGAGCATCCCGGAGACGACCTGCCCTCCTACATGATCCAGGCCAAGCCGGACTTCACCTTGGACGAGCTGGCCCGCGAGCTCCTCATGCTGCCCGGCTTTCTGGACTTCACCACCAGCCTCGTCTGCAACGTGGTCGTCGAGGTCATCTCCAACCCGGATGTGCGGGAGAGCCTGTCGGTGGGATCCATCGACGAGACGGTGAATCGGGTCGCCCTGCTCAATCCGCCGATGGCCAACCTGAGCTTCCGGTTCCCGATGACGGACGTGAAGCTGGGCAACTACACGATCCCCGCCGGCGATCCGGTGATGCTCTCCGTCGCGGGCGCCCACGCCGACCCGCGGTTCGCCGGGGCGATCGATCGGCAGGCCATCCGCAGCACCCGCGCGCACCTGGCTTGGGGAGCGGGACCGCACAGCTGCCTGGGCCAGCGGCTGGCGACCCAGATCACCATCATCGCCGTGCGCCGGCTCTTCGGCCGACTCTCCAGGATCAAGCTCGCGCTTCCTGCTGATCAGCTGCCCTGGCGCCCGTCCCCGTTCGCGCGAGCGCTGCGGTCCTTGCCCATCCAGTACGAACTCACCGGCGAGCAGGTCCACACGCGTACCGCCGGTTCTGCCGACGCGCAGCCGTCCCAAGCGGTTGAGGCCGCCGGACAACCGGCCCGCCGTTCCCCACTGTGGAATTTCCTGCGTGGGCTGCGTCGCCCACGATAAGGAACCGTCGCCGTACCGGCCCCCCGTCAGGCGCGGGTCCCGGTCGCGAATCGCACCGTGCGGGGTAGCACGAACGTCTCGTACGCCAGGGCGTCTTCCAGGGCTGCCCTGGCCTCCGGGTGCAGGTATTCGGGGATGGTCTCCAGGGAGGCGCGGCGGGCGGCCGACCATAGCCAGTCCCATACCTGTCCGGCCTCCACAGTCACCTCGAACACCACGTCCTCACAGCGAACCCCGTCCAGGCCGCCGTCCGTGAGCAGCTCGGTCAGTTCCCCGGCCGTGCTGAGGGTGCGGTGGAAGGGGGCGCTGCCCGCGCCTGTGGTGTACGGGGCCAAGGCCCGCGCCACCACGCCGAGCAGTTCGAGCTCGGCCGGGCTCGCCTGGGCCAGCAGGCTGGCGGCCAGCCGTCCGCCGGGCCGGAGCAGGCCGGTCATGGAACGTACGGCGGTCAGCGGGTCGGGCAGGAAGTACAGCATCATCCCGGCCAGCACGACGTCGAACCGCTCCCCGGGCAGGAGTTCCTCGGCCCGTTCCGCGTCGCCCTGGAGGACCGTGGCGTGCGTCAGGCCGTGTCGTTCGATCTCGGCCGTGGCGGCGGCGACCATTCCCGGCGCGAGGTCCAGCCCGACCACCCGGCCCGTCGGCCCGACCGCCCCGGCCGCCGGGATCAGCGAGGCGCCGGTGCCGCAGCCGGCGTCCAGCACCCGGTCACCCGGCTCCGGGGCTGCCTGGCGTACCAACTCGGCGGCCACGGGGCCGAAGAACGGCACACCGACCTGTTCGTAGGTGCCGGACGCGCGGTCGAACACACCGGCCATGTACTGCTTGGCGTCCAAGACGTCTCCTTGCGATAGAGGGAAAGGGGTGAGGGCAGGCCGACAGACCCCGGACCATCTGGTCCGGGGTCGTCAGGCTCTACCCCGTCAGACGCTGGATGATCCCGTCGGGTCGAAGCGGAGCCGGAAAGTGGCGGGACCCGCGTGGAGCTCGTACTGCGGCAGTGCGGCCGGCCCGCACGCCGCGGTGCCCACGCCGTGCTGGGCGAGGTCCAGGTTGACGTGCACCCGGTCCCCCGGCTTCAGGTCGGGCCGGTGGCGGGCCGCCTCCAGTTCCGCGGTGGTCCAGCGGCGGGCGGTGAGGCCGAAGACCGGGGCGCCCGTCACTCTGATGCCCTCGGACGGGCTGGTCAGCTCGGCCCAGCGGACGTCCGCCCGGTGCCCGTTCTCCTGCGGGTACACGTACGGCGTCTGCAGCTCCTCCACGGTGGCGGACCAGCGGCCGACCCTGGCGGCCATGCCGGTGTCGGGGTACGCCTCGCCGGGCCCCCGGCCGAACCACGTGACGTCGCCGAACGCCGCGGGCAGCGCCATGACGACGCCGAGCCTCGGCAGGGGTACGGTCCAGTCGCCGTCCGGCTCGACGTCCACCGTCAGCTCCAGTCCACCGCCAGTCGCGACCCACCGGTAGACGACGTGCAGGCCGAGGTCGGTGGCCGCCGGTGCGACCCTGGCGCGTACGGTCAGCCCGTCGCCGGTCTCTATGGCGTCCACCCGGTGGGTGAGCCGGTGCAGGCCGAGGTCTCGCCACCGGCCCGCCAGCCCGCCGTAGGTGTCGTTGTCGATCGGCGCCCGCCAGAGCTCCAGCTGCGGCCCCTCGACCTCGATCCCGAACAGACGGGTGAGCCGCCCGGTGCCGGGGTCGAAGTCAAAGTCCGCCGCTGCCCCGGACGTCAGGCCGTCAACAGCTCCAGACGACAGGCGGGTCTGGCCCCAGGCCACCTCGTGGCCCGCGTCGGCCCACGGCTGGTCGGTGGCGAGCACCGCCCGTACCGTCAGCCATCGCTCCCCGTCCCCGGCGGGCAGGTCGGGCAGCTTGACCTCACCTCCCGCCGCGGGCACCTCGAGCGGGAACTCGGCGACCGGCACGCCCTCCTCCTCGACCACCGCGACGAACCCCAGGTGCGACAGGTCGCGGTAGCCGTGGTGGTTCGCCACCCGCACGACCTGGTCGGCGAACTCGAACCGGACCGGCTCGAACACCTTCTTCAGGTCCAGCAGCCCCGGCGAGGGCGTCCGGTCGGGGAACACCAGCCCGTCGATCACGAAGTTCCCGTCGTGCACCGGCTCGCCGTAGTCGCCGCCGTACGCGTACTCGAACGTCGGGTGCGTCAGCCCGTGATCGATCCACTCCCAGATGAACCCGCCGGCCAGGCGCGGGTACCGCTCGAACAGCTCCTGGTAGTCGGCCAGGCCGCCGGGCCCGTTGCCCATCGCGTGGGCGTACTCGCACTGCAGGAACGGCATGGCGCGCCGTCGCGCGTCCAGTTCGGGGTCGGGCAGCGGCTGCTCCACCCCCTGCCCGATGGCCTCCACCTCGGCGTGTGAGGCGTACATCCGCGAGTACACGTCGGTGTTGGCGCACGACCAGTCGCCCTCGTAGTGGATCGGCCGCGACGGGTCGCGCTGCCGGGTCCAGTCGGCCATGACGGCCAGGTTGCGGCCGACTCCGGCCTCGTTGCCGAGGGACCACATGATGATGCTCGGGTGGTTCTTGTCCCGTTCGACCATGCGGCGCATCCGGTCCAGCAACGCCTCGGCCCAGCGCGGGTCGTCGGTGGGATTGGCGCGCCAGCCGACCTGGCCGAAGCCGTGCGTCTCCAGGTCGCACTCGTCGATCACCCAGAGACCCAGCTCGTCGCAGAGGTCGAGGAAGTCGGGGTGCGGCGGGTAGTGGCTGGTCCTGACCGCGTTGACGTTGTGGCGCTTCATCAGCAGGATGTCGGCGCGCATGGTCTCGTACGGTACGGCGCGGCCGTGCTCGGGGTGGAACTCGTGCCGGTTCACCCCCTTGAGCAGCAGGGGACGGCCGTTGGCCAGCAGCACCCCGTCCTCGATGGAGATCGTGCGGAACCCGACGCGCACCCTCACGGTCTCGCCGGGCAGCGTGACCACGGCCTCGTACAGGCGGGGCGTCTCGGCCGTCCACGGCTCGGCGTCGACGGTGATCTCGGTGCCGGGCGCCAGGTCGGCGATGCCGAGCTCGGCGATGGCGAGCCGGCCGGGGCCGTCGAAGCTCAGCGTGCCACGGCCGTCGGCATAGGAGGCGTGGACGAAGACGTCGGCGGCCGAGCGGGTCAGCGACACGTCCCGGAAGATGCCGGGCAGCCACCACATGTCCTGGTCTTCCAGGTAGGAGGCGGCCGACCACTGGTGAACGCGGACGGCGAGCACGTTGCGGCCCGGCACCAGCCACGGTCCGGCGTCGAACTCGACCGGCAGGCGGCTGCCGGTCGAGAAGCCCAGCTCGTGGCCGTTCAGCCAGACCCTGGCGAAGGACTCGACGCCCTCGAACCGCAGCCGTCCGCCGGTCCAGCCCTCGGGCAGGTCGAAGGCGCGGCGGTGGTCGCCGGTCGGGTTCTCGTTCGGCACGTGCGGCGGGTCGACGGGGAAGGGGTAGAGGACGTTGGTGTAGGCGGGCGAGCCGTGCCCGTGCAGCTGCCAGTGCGACGGCACCGGCAGGGAGTCCCAGCCCGAGTCGTCGTAGCCGGGGTCGGCGAAGTCGTCGGGCAGGTTCGCGCCCGGCGAGAGGCGGAAGCGCCAGTCGCCGTTCAGGTCGAGGGAAGGGGCGTCAGAACGGAGTGCGGCCCTGGGTTCGAGGTGACCCGAACCAGGGGCGAAGTTTTCGAGATCCATCGTCGCTGAGCCTAAAGGTTCTGGGCGGTTTCGTCAGCGATGAGTTTCGTGTCCGTACCGGCAGCGGCATGGCGGAGGCCACCTCGTCGGAGTGGCTCAGGCGCGGGCGGCTGACCCGGCATCAGGTGCACGTGTTCCTGGAGGAGGCGCTGGTCGGGCTGCTCGTCGACATCATTCCGCGAGTGCTGGACGACTCCCCGCCGTGAGGTACCCGGCCAGCAGCGCCTCGGCCGTGGCCGCCACGGCGTCCTCGCGGGGCAGGAAGTCCGCGCTGTGCAGTCCGGCGCCGGTGTCGACGCCGACGAACATCATCAGCGCCGGCATCACCGACGCGTAGGCCGCGAAGTCGTCCGCGCCGCACGAGCGCAGCTCTTCGGTGACCGTCCATCCCCGGTGCCGCAGCAGGTCACCGCTCTGTATGGCCAGCGCCTCGTCATTGGCGAGCACCGGCTCGCCCAACAGCACGCGTACCTCACCGTGGCAGCCGTGCGCCCTGGCCACGTCCTCGGCCACCTGGGTGAACCGGTCGTGCAGGCCGCGGCGCCACGGCTCGGACATGGTCCGCAGCGTCCCCCTGGCCACGGCCTCGCGGGGGATGGCGTTCGGCGCCGTGCCGGCGTTGACCATGCCGAACGTCACCACGGTGGGCACCATGGGGTCGGCCGACCGGCTGACCAGCTGCTGGGCGGCCACGATGATCTGGGACATGGCGACGACCGGGTCGCGGGCCAGGTGGGGGTAGGCGGCGTGACCCTCCGCACCTCTGACGATCAGCTCGAACTCGTCGGCCGAGGCGTTGACCGCGCCCGGCGTGCAGGACACCACGCCGGAGGCGAGCACGGGCTGGACGTGCGCGCCGATCATGGCACGCACCTGGTGCCGGTCGAGCACGCCGGACTCGACCACGTCGAAGGCGCCGGAGGGGTAGGTCTCCTCGCGCGGCTGCAGCACCACGACCAGCGGCGCGACCGCGTCCCAGCTCCAGGAGTCCGTCCGCTCGGGCGAATCCACTCCCTCGTCCACGGCGGCGCGGACCTTCGACACCGCGCGGGCCAGGGCGATGACGGCGGCCAGGTGCACGTCGTGGCCGCAGGCGTGCATGGCTCCGTTCGTGGCGGCCCATCGGACGTTGGTGCGCTCGGCGATCGGCAGCGCGTCGAGCTCCCCGCGTACGCCGACCGCGGGGCCGGGGCCGCCGATCCTGATCACGGCGCCGGTGCCGGCCACGTACTCCACGAGGCCGCCCGGCAGCGCGTCGAGCACCCGTTCGAGCGTCGGCCCCTCCTTGCCCGACAGGCTCGGCTGCGCGTGCAGCTGCCGCCTGAGCTTCACGGCCGCGGGCAGCTCGGCCCGCAGCGCCTCGCGCACCAGTTCCCCCGGACTCACTCACGTACTCCCCTCGTCACTCCTGTTTCCCCCCGCTGCCCATTCCGGCGCCGTCCTCACGTGCCCGGGCCCAGGTCGTACACGCGGCGGGCGTTCTCGGCCCCCACCATGGTCGCCACCCGCACCGCCTGCGCGGCCGACCACTCGCCGTCGGCCACGAGGCCGCCGAGCACCCGCCCCATCGCCCGCCGCCACAGCTCGGCCCCGAGATGGTGCAGCTCGGCGGGCCCCCAGGCGTCGGAGGAGAAGAGAATCTTGGCGAACGGCGCCAGCTCCAGGCTCTCGGCCACCAGCTCGGCGCTGCGCGCGCCGGTATAGGTGACGCCCAGGCCCACGTCGAAGTAGACGTTCGGATAGGCCTGGGCGAGGAACCCGGCATTGCGCTGGTACGGGTAGCAGTGCAGCAACAGCAGCGGCACCCCCGTCGGCTCCGCCAGCTCGATCAGCCCGCGCAGCAGCAGCGGGTCGGACCGGCGCAGGTCCACGTCGGGATCGCCGAAGCCGGTGTGGAACTGCAGGGGCAGCCCGAGCTCGAGACCGGCCCAGATGATGTGGCGCAGCAGCACCGGGTCCCGGAGCCGGCCGCCCTCGGCCAGCCACCGGCCCGCCGCCTCGGTCACCTCGTCCGGGCCGGGCGGCGCGGGGTCGAAGTCGAGGCCGTGGCGGTAGGCGGCGATGCTCTTGAGGCCGCGGGCGGTGCGGGTGCGTTCGTGCAGCGCCTCGGCGAACCGTCCGGCGAACCCGGCCGCGTCACCGTCGGCGACGACCTGCTCGGCCACCGACTCCAGGCGGACGATCTCGTCGGCGGGCCGGCCGCTGACCTCGGCCATGCCCGCCGGGCTGAGGATCTCCTCGCCCCGGTAGCCGGTCTCGACGAGGAAGTGGCCCACGCCGCCGGCCGCCAGCAGCCGCCTGTTGACCTCGGCCGCGCCCAGCCTGACCCGCCTGGCCAGGTATTCCTCGGGCGTGGCGTACGGGTCGAGGCCGAGCACGGGCGCGCAGTGGCGCAGGATCGCGTGGCCGACCTGGGAGTCGAACTGGGTCATCCAGTGTGGCACCGGCCGGTCCGACTCGGTGATCAGCTCCTCGAACGCGGTGCGCGTCAGGTCGCGGGCGGTGGCTCCATGTACGTGGTGGTCGACCAGGGCGAGCCGTTCGATGGTCTCCACGAGGTCGGTCATAGCCTCATTGTGGGGGTCACCCTTCTGAGGTGACCCCCACCCCTGAGGTCAGGCCGCCGCGTTGGCCGTGAGCGCGACCGTCGCCTGGCGGGTGACGCCGCTGACCGTCAGCGCGACCGTCACCTGCCCCTTCCGCAGCGCCGTGAGCGTCCCCGTCGCGGGGTCGAGCACGGCGACGTCCCAGGGCTTGGCGCTCTGCCGCGACCCGATGTGCAGGTTCGGCGAGCCGGACCACGCCACGGACACCGGGTAGGCGGCGGGCACCACCCGGGTGCCCTGCGTGAGCGTGGCCGTCACGGCCGCCGCCTTGCCGACCTGTACGCTCGCGGGGGCCGTGAGCGCGAGATCGTCCACGTGCGGCCGTACCTGGGCGCCGAGCCAGTCGGGCGCGTCGGCGAACCAGTTGCGCTTGACGTGCTCGGCCTCCTTGGCCGTCACCGGGTCGACGCCCCACAGCGACCAGCCGGTGAAGCCGCCGTCGTCGGCCGCGGTGGCCGGGTTCTTGCCGGAGTTGCCGTTGATGAAGTACGGCACCGTGTCAACGTGCGAGGCGTTGAAGGTGCCGACGTGGGCCCCGATGTAGGCGGCGCCCTTGCCGGTGGTCCGCTGGAAGTCGGCCAGCCAGCCCTCGACCAGCGCGGCCTCCTTGCGGTCACCGAGCTGACTGCCCTTGCCGGGCGTGGGGTCGCGCGGCGGCACGTGGAACAGCACCGCCACCGAGCCGACGGACGCGTCACGGGCCGCCGCGTCGAGCTGGGCACGGAGCAGGGCGACCTGGTCGAAGCCGCCGCCCCGGAGGTTCAGCCGCGAGGTGTCGAGCGTGACGAACCGCGTGCCCTTGTGGTCGAAGGTCTGGTACGTGTCGCCGAAGACGGCCTTGAAGTTGTCGATCTTGCCGCCCATCACCTCGTGGTTGCCCGGGATGTAGTGGTACGGCAGGGTCCCGCCGAGCTCCTCGTCGAGGATCTTCTTGGCCAGCGCGAAGTCCTCGGGTGACGCCTCGTCCACCAGGTCACCGTTGATCAGCAGGAAGTCCGGCTTGGCGGCCTTGATCTCCCGCAGCGTACGGCGGGCGTTCTTGACGATGTCGCTGTCCGGGTCGCGGGCCACGAACTGGGCGTCCGACATGACGGCGAACCGCCACGGCATCTTGGCCACGTCGGACTTCACGACCGGGTCGGCGACCTTCTGCGCGGGCGGAGCCGTGACCGACGGCGGCACCTTGGCCACCAGGCCGTCGATGAGGATGTCGTTGGTGTACTTCTGGTCGGTCTTGGTCTCGGCCACGTAGAAGCGCCGCAGCTTGAGCGGGTAGGTGATGCCGGGCGGCACGGCGAACTCGACGTACTTCCAGCCGGTCCAGGTCATGTACGGGCCGCGCAGGATCTGCGACTGCCCCTGGCCGTCGTAGAACTCCAGGCTGGGCCACTCGCCCTTGCCGGTGGAGTTGATCCACAGGCCGAACGCCTGCGGCTGCCCCGCCACCACGATCTGCTGCGGCGGGCTGGCGTAGGCGGCGCGGGTCGCGGTGGACTGGGTGAAGTCGTACGACAGCTTGAGCCCGCCCCCGCTCTGGCCGGGCGCGGCCGACAGCGAGCCGGTGGCCCGGGCGGCGGCGAAGGTCCACTGGGCGGCGTTCTCGAAGTCGGCGACCGGCTTGTCCTCGAAGCCGACGGTGACGGGCACGGCGGTGCTGATCTTGCCGACCTTGGCGGTGATCAGCCCCGCCGTGGTCGCCTTCTTGGACTTGACGGTGAAGTAGCCCTGGTCGGCGGGTGTCACCTCGAAGGCGTCATGGTCGTAGTCGAGCGTGAGGTCGGCCGGTTCGATGGGCGCGGTGTTGCCGTTGTGGTCGTAGCCGACGACGCCGAAGGTGGCCGTGCCGTCCGTGCCGGCCAGGCCGACCCGGTCCACGGTGGTGCCGAGCCGCTGCAGCGGCTGCAGCACGGTGAGCTCCAGCGTGCCCTTGGCGCCGCCGCGGGAGGCGGTGACCGTCGTCTGGCCGGGGACCAGGGCGTGGAATCTGCCGTCGCGGACGATGCCGTGGACCGCCGGCTCGGCGCGCCAGGACGGGGTCCCGGCCGCGGGGCCGTACGTCTCGTCGTAGCCGGCGGCGGTCAGCCGCCGGGTGAGGCCGGGGAAGACGCGGTCGGGGCGGCCGCCGGCGATGGGGGCGGCGCCGGGCGCCTTGGCGGGGTCGCCGGCCGTCTCCAGCCAGAAGCCCTTGAGCTTGCCGCTGCCCTCGGGGGCGAACAGCGCCAGCCCGTTCGGCACGTGGCGCTCGCCGCCGTCGGAGGGGCTGTTCTCGACCTGGACGTCGGCGGAGCCGGGCTCGCGGGCGAGCATGGTGGAGGAGCCGCCGCCGTCGAGGTTGAGCGCGTTCGCGGCGCCGAGCTCGACCATCATGGCGGCCAGCTCGTTGAGCGTGACGCCGCGGCTGTCGACCTGACGGCCGTCCACGGTGAGCAGGTACATCTTCCTGCCGTCGGCGGAGAAGCCGACCGCGGTGCGCGGGTGCGCGGCCGGGTCGGTGGAGTTCTGCACGGCGCCGTCCTTGACCAGGACGTAGTTGCCGCCGACCGCGGCCTTGACCGCCTTGCCGTCCGACGACTTCGGCTGGTACTTCACGTCGACCTTGTCGCCGGCCTTCAACCCGGCCAGGGCCGCCGCGCCGGCGTCACGGCCGAGCAGGATCGTGGTGCCCGCCGGGATCGGGCCGGTGCCCGGTGCCTGGCGTACCGCCGAGACCACCCCGTCGACCAGCTCGACCTCGGTCACGGCGGTGGCGCCCTCGACGGCGCGGGCCCGGTTGTAGGAGCCCCACAGCGGCGTGAACAGGCCGACGCCGCCCGCCTGGACGATCTGGTTGAACTGGGTGAGCGTGACCGGCGTGCCGCCCGCGGGGGTGGCGGTGCCCTCGAAGTACATGTTCAGCACCCGCCCGAGGCCGTCGCCGCTGATCGCGACGGCCTTGTCATGATTGGCGGCGGGCGACTGGACGAGCGAGCCGTTCTGGATGCCGATGCCCAGGGCGGCGCCGGAGCTGTTGATGTCGAAGAAGTCGCCGTTGACGGCGGCGACGGCGTGGGCCCGCTTGGCCGGGCCCGACAGCGGCTCGGTCTTGGACACCTCGCCGGAGTAGACGTAGTCGGCCTTCGCCGCGCCTAAGTCGGCGGTGACGGCGTCGGCCCGCAGCCAGCCGAGCTCGTCGTAGCGGTCGAACGAGGTCAGCGAGATGCCGGGGGCCACCGGCCGGGTCTTCTTGGCCGTCTCCAGCTGCTTGCCGGTGACGGCCTGGGTCAGCAGCGTGGAGGGGGGCGGGTAGGACGACGCCTTGAGCGCGTCCTCGACGGGGGTTTGGGGATCTGCCTGCGCGGGCGCGGCGATCCCTAAGACGAGCGCGGCCGCGGCGGCCGCGTAGCGGAGGGTGTGCACGACCGAACTCAATCGTTCGTGGTTATAACTTTCAAGACTTGACGATGAACTAAAGAAAAATTTCAGCCGCGAGGGTGGCATGTCTGTCACCCCAGGTGTGCGTCTGCGACCACAGGGCAGTCACCTAGAGAGCAAACCGCCCATCACTGGCGTTGTGCCCCTCATCGGCGCAGACTGGAAAGACGGCGATCCCGTAGAGCAGTATCCCGTGGAGCAGTGGAGCACCCGTGGACAATCAGCTTGATCACATGCCGGTTCTGTCACGCGGCAGGCATCGCAACCCGAAGCGCGGCGCCTGTTTCATGGAGCTGGCGTCCTACCTAGCCGGAGAGCGCTGGAGTGACCACCCGGCCTGCACGCACCCGCTGCTGGCCGCACTCGCCCGCTTGGTCAACGACAACACCAGCGACGCGAACCGGGGCCGGCTCGTCGGCCTCGTCCCTTCGATCATCGACCTGGCCACCGACGACCTCCGGGTGGACGCCCGGATCGCGCTGCGGTGCGCGACGACCGCGCTGCCGGTCTCGGCTGCCGAGCGTCAGCTGGCGCTCGCGGTGTCGGTCCTGGCGGCCGAGGAGATGCTGGCCCGGCTCGACGGCAGCCCGCCGGACCGGTTCACCTCGATCGCGTTGAGCGAGGAGAGCCAGCTCGCGATGGCGCAGGTCCCGCACGCGGCGGAGCAGGCCAGGCGCTTCAGCCGCGCGGCCCGGATCACGGAGAAGGGCTTCCGCCGGTACGCCGCCCCGAACGCGGTGCAGCTCTCGGTGGTGGGCATCGTCCAGGCCTGCATCACCGACCCGGACACCCTGCTGCGCAACCTGCTGACGGGCGCCATCGCCGACTGCACGGCCCTGATCCGCGGCACGACCACCGAGACCCCGCGACCCACCCTGCCCACCCACGTCTGACCGCCCCTCTGGGGAGGCGTCATGCCTCCCCACCGGCTCAGACGTCGAGCAGATCCGCCGGATCGAACGACACGGCGAACGGATCCGAGATCGTCAACCTCTCCCCCGCCCCGGCGTGAGCGATCACCTCGTAGCCACCTGCCTTAAGCTCCAGCACCTCGACACGCGGACCTTCGAGCTCGACCCGCAGGAAAACGGGAATGCCCGCCGCCGCGTACTTGCGCGGCTTGACCTCGTAGTCACGCTGGTGATTGCCCGGTCCTGGACTCACGACCTCGGCCACGGCAGCGACCTCCGAGGCGGGAAAAATCACCATCCGGGCCATGACCAGCTCTCGGGGCAGCACGACGATGTCGGGAATCAGCCCGTCTCCCCCGACGGCCACGTTGGCCGCCTCGACCACCACGAGATCCGCTCCGGCCGCCTTCGCCGCCGAGGCGAGCACGGTCCGCAGACCGCCCGCGCACAATGCGTGCAGCCCCATGGCCGCAGGACTCACGACGAAGCTCCCGTCGATCAACTCGATGCGCTCCCCGGAGTCGGGCAGCTTGAGCCAGTCGTCGACGGTGTAACCGGCAGCGTGGGCCAGCGGGAAGAGTCTCGTGCGCCGGGGCGGGCGATGTGCGATCAGCCAGCCTTCATCGGGCAGAGCGCTCATCTCATCGCCGCCTTCCATATGACCGAGTCTCGCACGCCGAACCGGTCTCCTCCATACGCGGTCGCGTGGTCACACCGAGTGACGGAATGACATTACCCTCTCCTGGTTTTCGGCAACAGGTGTTCGAGAGAGTCGACGTCACTTCGCGCCCGGATCCGTACGCACGTTCGCACCCTGGCGCTCCGCCGCAGGTCAGGGAAGCCTCCCCTTCGTTGCGGATCATCGTGACTTCTGCCTAAATTTCGTACTAGGCGTTATTGAAGCGGAGGATGTTCATGACCATCGAGCTCGACCGGCCGTACTCTCCCGAAAGACACCACAGCCACCGAGACGTGACCGGAGGCTGGCTGCGGCCGGCGGTGTTCGGGGCGATGGATGGGCTCGTGTCCAATTTCGCATTGATCGCCGGAGTCGTCGGAGCGGCGGGCGCCGGGCGGGGTGCGGTGCTCGCCGGGTGCGCCGGGCTGATCGCGGGGGCGTGTTCGATGGCCGCGGGCGAGTACACGTCCGTGAAGTCGCAGACGGAGCTGATGCGGGCCGAGATCGCCGTGGAGCGTCGTGAGCTGGCCCGCGACCCCGAGGGGGAGCTGGCGGAGCTGACCGCGATCTACCGGGCCCGCGGGCTGGACGCCGACCTGGCGGGGCGGGTGGCGGCCGGGCTGTCGGCCAACCCCGAGCAGGCGTTGCGGGTGCATGTGCGTGAAGAGCTCGGCGTGGACCCCGATGACCTGCCGTCGCCGTACGTCGCGGCCGGGTCGTCGTTCGGCGCGTTCGCGGCCGGGGCGCTGGTGCCGCTGGTGCCGTTCCTGTTCGGGGCGTCGGGGCTGACGGTGGCGCTGGTGCTGAGCCTGGTGGCGCTGTTCGGGTTCGGTGCGGCGGTGGCGCGGATGACGGCCCGACCGTGGTGGCTGGGCGGCCTGCGTCAGCTCGCGCTGGGCGCCGGGGCCGCCGCCGTGACGTTCGGCCTGGGCCACCTGCTCGGCGTCACGGTCTCGTAAACGGCCACCCCGGCGTCGCCTCTCTCAAAGGCCGCCCCTCATTAAAGGCGGCCCCTCTCATAGGCGGCTACGGCCGGGTGGCGATGGCCAGGTTGACGCCGAGGGCGATGAGGGCCGCGCCCGTCAGCCCGTCGATCGCCTTCCGCACCGCCGGCCTGGCGAAGACCTTGCGCAGCGCTCCCACGATGTTGGCCACCAGGAGGAACCACAGCACGGTCCCCGCCAGGGCGATCACCGACAGCGTCAGCGTGTCGGTCATGGACGCCCCCTCGCTGACGAACTGCGGCACGAGCGCCACGAAGAACAGCGCCGCCTTGGGGTTGAGCGCGTTCGTCAGCAGCCCTTCGACGAACGCCGCCCACGAGCTCCGCTTCCCCGGATCCGCCAGTTCCAGCCGCGGCTCGCCGCCCTTGCGCAGGGCCGCGCGCCACGCTTTGACACCGAGGTACAGCAGGTAGGCGGCCCCGACGATCTTGACGATGGTGAACGCCAGCGCCGAGGCCGCCAGCAGCGCCGCGACGCCGGTCGCCGCGGCCACCACCCAGGCGAACACGCCGACCGAGATGCCCAGGGCCGCCGCCATGCCGTACAGGCGACCGGAGATCGCCGAGCGCCGCACCACGACGGCGAAGTCGGGCCCCGGGGACATGGCCCCGAGCATCACCACACCGCCGAAGGCCACCACTTGCGTCACAGAGGTCATGACGCTCACCTTATGCAAGGAAGATCAGCGCTTGCGGCTCTTGAGGCCTTTCTTGAGGACCGCCCGGATGGTCAGCAGCAGTACGACGGCCACGATCTGGCCGCCGATGACGATGCGGTTGACGTCGATCGCCGGCTGCCAGCGGACGTCGCCGTCCTTGACCACGTACACACCGGCGGGGATGGCGCCGTAACCGAATCCGCCGCCGCTGCCTTCGCCCTCGGGCCCGGCGTCCGGCCCTGAGGAGGCCTCCCGCCTGCCCATTCCCCCGCCACCGCCCTGGATGATCCGGGCGACGGGGATGACCATGACGTCGCCCTGCTCAATCGGTTCGCCGAAGACCCGCCTGACGGTCACGGCGTCCTTCGAGCGCTCCACCAACTCCATGAAGTTCATCCCCACATGCTGACCCTAGACCCGGCGCAGCACCACCATCTCGCTGCGATAGTCGGGGCCGGAGTGGAACCACGTGGACAGGGTGAGCCCGTGGTGCATCAGCGTGGCCCCGTGCCAGGAGCCGTCGGAGCCCGCGTAGACGGCCGACGGGTCGAGCCCGGCCAGTCGGAGCCGCCGGGGCGGCTGCTTGTCCAGCGCGAACGGGTTGTAGGCGAGCACGACCACCTGGTCGCCGAGCGTGTACTGGACAGCGGAGGCACTCTCGCCCGGCGTCCCGGCCAGCCGGTGCAGCGTCCCGTGCTGGATCACCGGCCGGACCGCCTTGTAGTCGGCGATGAGCTGCCTGGCCTCGTCAAGCTCGGCGGCGCTCCATCGGGTGAGGTCGCCGCCGACGCCGAGCGTGCCCGCCATGGCCACGTGGAAGCGGTAGCGCAGCGGCACCTCCCGGTGGGTGATCGGGTTGGGGCTGTCGGTCACCCAGCACGACATCGCGCTGGCCGGGTAGAGGTAGGAGAAGCCCCGCTGGATCACCTGCCGGTCGCGGGCGTCGGTGTTGTCGGAGGTCCACACCTGGTCCGTACGGTGCAGCATGCCGAAGTCGGCCCGGCCGCCACCGCCCGAGCAGGATTCGATCCGGAGCCGCGGATGGCGCCCGCGCAGCTCGTCCATGATCGCGTAGACGCCCCGGGTGTGCTCGATCCAGACCAGGTCGCCGCCCTCGGCCCAGCCCGCCTGGCTGAAGCTGCGGTTCATGTCCCACTTGAGGTAGTCCAGGCCGTACTCGCGGACGAGCTGGTCGAGCCAGCCGAGCGCCCACTGGCGCACGTCGTCGCGGGCGTAGTTGAGCACGAGCTGGTTGCGCATGGTGTCGAGGCGGCGCTCCGGGTAGTGGAGCACCCAGTCGGGGTTCTTCCTGTACAGGTCGCTGTCGGGGTTGACCATCTCGGGTTCGACCCAGAGCCCGGCGCGCAGGCCGAGGTCGTGTACGCCCTGGAAGAGGGGGCGCAGGCCGTCCGGGAAGCGCTCGGGGTTGGGCCACCAGTCGCCGAGCCCTCGCATGTCGTCGGTGCGGGCGCCGAACCAGCCGTCGTCCACCACGAACAGCTCCACGCCGAGGTCGGCGGCGCGGCGGGCCAGGTCGAGCTGGCCCTGCTCGGTGACGTCGAACCCGGTGGCCTCCCACGAGTTGTACAGGACGGGCCGTTCCTCGCCGGGTGTGGGCAGGACGTGCTTGCGGGCGTAGTCGTGCCAGGCCCGGCTGGCGGCGCCGTACCCGCCGGACGTGTGCAGGCCGAGCGCGGACGGGGTGCGCAGCGACGCGCCGGGGCCGAGCGGCCAGGTGAGGCCCTCGTGGCCGAATCCGGCGCTCACCGCGACGTCGCCTTCGGGGCGGCGCTGCGTGGTGAGCCGCCACGAGCCGCTCCAGGCGAGCGCGACGGTCCAGACGTCGCCGGTGTCCTCGGTGGCGTCGCCGAGCATGATCCACGGGTTGGCCTTGTGCGAGGTGGTGCCGGTCCGGCTGCCGAACGTGGTCTCCCCCGCCGGCAGGACGCCGCTCTGGAGGTGCGTCTCGCGGCCCCATCCTCCGGCGGCTCCGGTGTAGTGGAAGCCCGCCTGCTCGGGGATCACCCAGCTGCCCGAGTCGAGGCGGCGCAGCCGTACGGGCGCCGCCGACTCGTTGGTGACGCTCACCCAGCGCTCCACGACGTCGCAGTCGTCGTGGACCCGTACGTGCAGGCCCACCCGGAGGCCGTAGGCGTGGTCGCGCAGGACCACCTCTATCTCGTTCTCACCGAGGACGGCGTCGTCGAAGCCGAGCTCGACGGAGCGGACCTCACCCTCGTAGACGGCCTGGAGCGAGGGCACGCCCCAGCGCCGGCCGCCGTCGACGGGCAGCAGCTCCGAGGCGTCGTCGGGGTCGAGGAAGCCGGTGACGATCCAGCCGGGGGCGTGCTCGGTGACCTGGCCGAGAGCCGCGGCGGGTAGCCGCGGCCCCCAGTACCACTGCACGACGCGCGTGTCCTCGTCGGACTCGACGCCGAAGACATAGGAGGTATTGCGGGTGAGTGCCGCCCACGTGTGCGCGTGGGCGGGAACGGGGATGAGGGGCATGCCTGCGATCGTCGGACCTTTCGGCTCCGCCGTCAATGCCGCCCGCGCGGGATCAGTCGAAGGAGTTCGAGATCTCGTGCCACCCGCCGGGCGCGATCTTCTCGGCCTCCTTGGGCCCCCAGCTGCCCTTCGGGTACGGCAGCGGCCGGTCCGGCAGGTCGAGGATCGGCTGGACGATCCGCCACGACTCCTCCACCAGGTCGAACCGGGCGAACCGCCGGGGATCGCCGCTCCCGGCGTCGGCCAGGATCCGCTGGTAGGCAGCCTCCATCGGCCCGAACACCTTGGTGAAGTCGACGCTCACCGGCACCACCCGGGTCCGTTGCAGGCCGGGCTCCTTGGCCAGCACGTCGAACGTCACCCCGGCGTCGGGCTGCAGCCGGAACCTGACCAGGTTGGGGCTCAGGTTCGGGTCGTGCTCGAACAGCGTGACCGGCGGCTTGCGCAGCTCGGCGACGATCTCCAGGTCGGTCACCGGCAGCGCCTTGCCGGAGCGGATGCAGAACGGCACCCCGGCCCACCGCCAGTTGTCGACGTAGGCGCGCAGCGCGACGAACGTCTCGGTGGTCGAGTCCTTCTTGACGCCCTCGGTGTCGAGGTAGCCGTCGTACTGGCCGCGTACCACGTCGTCGGGCTTGACTGCCTGCACGGCGCGCAGCACCCGCCACTTCTCGTCCAGCATGGCGCGGGCGTCCTTGGACGGCGGCGGGTCCATGGCCAGGATGGCGAGAAGTTGCAGCAGGTGGTTCTGGACGACGTCGCGGATCGCGCCGTTGGCGTCGTAGAAGGCGCCCCGGTCGGCCACGTCGAAGTCCTCGGCCATGGTGATCTGGATGCTGCGGATGTAGTTGCGGTTCCAGATGGGCTCGAGCAGCATGTTGGCGAACCTGAACACCATGAGGTCCTCGACCGGCTCCTTGCCCAGGAAGTGGTCGACCCGGCGCAGGTGGTCCTCGTCGAAGTACTTCAGCAACTCGGCGTTGAGCGCCCGGGCCGAGTCCAGGTCGCTGCCGAACGGCTTCTCCACGACGAGCCTGGCGTCCCGGTTGAGGCCCTCCGCGGCCAGCCCCTCGGCCACGGGCTCGAACAGCGCGGGCGGCACGGCCAGGTAGTGGACCAGGAATCCCTTGCCCGCCACCTCGTCGCTGAGCCGGGCGAACGTCGCGGCGTCGCGATAGTCGCCCGACACCAGCCGCAGGTTGCCCGCCAGCTTGTCGAACGCCGCGTCCCGCACGCCGCCGCACGCCGCGCGGGCGTGCTCGCGCAGCCCGTCGAGGTCCAGGTCGGTCTTGGCCACGCCGATGATCGGCAGATCGAACTCGCCTCTGGCGGTGAGCTGATAGAGGGCGGGCAGGAGCATCTTGCGCGCGAGGTCACCGGTGACGCCGAACAGGACGAGCGCGCCCGCGCTCTGGGTCACCTCCACCTCAGACGCGCCTTCCGCGCAGCTCGCGGTAGCGCCGGACGAGCCGTTCGGTGGAGGAGTCCGGGAAGTCGCCCGGCGGTTCTTCCGAGGTGAGCGCGGGCGCCAGGTCGAGCGCCATCTTCTTGCCCAGCTCGACGCCCCACTGGTCGAAGGAGTCGATGCCCCAGATGGTGCCCTCGACGAACGTCATGTGCTCGTACAGCGCCACGAGCTGGCCGAGCGTGGACGGGGTGAGCTTGGTGGCCAGGATCGTGGAGCTGGGCCGGTTGCCGGGCATCACCTTGTGCGGCACGATCTCGGCGGCCGTGCCCTCGCCGGCGATCTCCGCGGCCGTCTTGCCGAACGCCAGCGCCGACGTCTGCGCGAACAGGTTCGCGGTGAGCAGGTCGTGCATGCCCTCCCGGTCCTCGTACGGCTCGGCGAACCCGATGAAGTCGGCGGGCACCAGCCGGGTGCCCTGGTGCAGCAGCTGGTAGAAGGCGTGCTGGCCGTTGGTGCCCGGCTCGCCCCAGAAGATCTCGCCCGTGTCGGTCGTGACGGGCGTGCCGTCGGCGCGTACGGACTTGCCGTTGGACTCCATGGTGAGCTGCTGCAGGTACGCGGGGAAGCGGTGCAGCCGCTGGCTGTAGGGCAGGACGGCCCGGGTCGCGGCGTCGAAGAAGTCGTTGTACCAGACGCCGAGCAGCCCGAGCAGCACCGGCATGTTGGCCTTGAACGGCGCGGTGCGGAAGTGCTGGTCCATGGTGTGGAACCCGGCCAGCATCTCGCGGAACCGCTCGGGCCCGATCGCGATCATCAGCGACAGGCCGATGGCGCCGTCGTAGGAGTAGCGCCCGCCGACCCAGTCCCAGAAGCCGAACATGTTCGCGGTGTCGATGCCGAAGTCGGCGACCTTCTCGGCGTTGGTCGAGACGGCCACGAAGTGCTGGGACACGGCGTCCTCGCCGAGCGCGCCGACCAGCCATTGGCGGGCGACCTTGGCGTTGGTGAGCGTCTCCAGCGTGGTGAACGTCTTGGAGCTGACCACGACCAGCGTGCTCGCCGGGTCCAGCCCGGCCAGGTTGCCGGTGATGTCGGCCGGGTCGATGTTGGAGACGAACCTGGCCGTGATGCCGGCGTCGGCGTAGTCGCGCAGCGCCTCGTAGGCCATGGCCGGGCCGAGGTCGGAGCCGCCGATGCCGATGTTGACCACGGTGGTGATCGGCTTGCCGGTGGCGCCGGTCCAGTCCCGGGAGCGGACCCGGTCGGCGAAGGCGCTCATCTTGTCGAGCACGGCGTGCACGTCGGCGATGACGTCCTGGCCGTCGACCTCCAGCTTGGCGTCCCGGTTCATGCGCAGCGCGGCGTGCAGGACGGCCCGGTCCTCGCTGACGTTGATGTGCTCGCCCCGGAACATCGCGCCGATCCGGTCGCGCAGCCCGGCCCGCTCCGCGAGCTGGACGAGGAGGTCGATCGTCTCGTCCGTGGCGCGGTGCTTGGCGTAGTCGAGGTAGAGATCACCGGCGGTCAGCGTCATCCGCTCGGCGCGGCCGGGATCCTCCGCGAACAGCTCGCGCAAATGCTTGCCCGCCAGCTCCCCGTGGTGCTTGTCCAGTGCCGCCCACTCCGGGCTCTGGGTGATGTCGCCGCCCACTCTTCCTCCTGATGCCGTCAAGCCGATCACATTAGTCCCGTATCCGGGAAGATATCGCGCGGTACTCCAGGTCAGTGGGATTCCCTGCCCACGGCGTCCCCACTCGAACCTGTCAGGAAGTCCAGGTCGACGCCCTTGTCCGCCTGCATGACGTGGTCGACGTACAGGCGCTCCCAGCCGCGGAGCGGGGCGGCGTACCCGGTCACGACCGGCTTCCTGGCCGCCAGCTCGGCGGCGGGGAGGTCGACGTCGAGGCGTCTGGCCGCGACGTCGAGGACGATCGGGTCGCCGGTCCGCACCCGGGCGAGCGGCCCGCCGGCCGCCGCCTCGGGCGCGGTGTGCAGCACGACCGTGCCGTACGCGGTGCCGCTCATCCGGGCGTCGCTGACGCGGACCATATCGCGCACGCCCTTGGCCAGCAGTTTCGCGGGCAGCGGCAGGTTGCCGACCTCGGGCATGCCCGGGTAGCCCTTGGGTCCGCAGCCGCGCAGCACCAGCACCGACGTCTCGTCGACGTCCAGGTCCGGCGAGTCGAGCCGGGCGTTGAGGTCCTCGACGCTGTCGAACACGACTGCCCGGCCGCGGTGGCTGAGCAGTTCGGGCGAGGCGGCGGCGGGCTTGATCACCGCGCCGTCCGGCGCGAGGTTGCCGCGCAGCACCGCGATCCCGGCGTCGGGCAGCAGCGGGTCGGCGCGCCGGCGGATGACGCTCTCGTCCCAGATCTCCGCGCCGGCGAGGTGCGCCACGAGCGGCCGGCCGGTGACGGTCAGCGCCGCCGGGTCGAGCAGGTCCTCGACCTCCTTCAGCACGGCCGCCAGCCCGCCCGCCCTGAACAGGTCGTCCATCAGGTGCCGCCCAGCGGGCTGGAGGTCGGCCAGCAGCGGCACCCCGCGGCCGGTCCGGTCGAAGTCGTCCAGCTCCAGCTCGACGCCGAGGCGTCCGGCGATGGCCAGCAGGTGCACGACGGCGTTCGTGGAGCCGCCGATCGCGGCCAGCGTCACGATCGCGTTGCGGAACGAGCCCCTGGTCATCACCTGGCTCGGCCGGCGTCCCTGCTTGACCAGCTCGACGGCCAGGCGGCCGGTCTCGTGGGAGCGTTCGAGCAGCCGGCTGTCGGGGGCGGGGGTGCCCGCCGTGCCGGGGAGCGTCATGCCGAGGGCCTCGGCCATGCAGGCCATGGTGGAGGCGGTGCCCATCGTGTTGCAGTGGCCGCGGCTGCGGATCATCGACGACTCGGAGCGCAGGAACGCCTCGCCGGAGAGCGTCCCCGCGCGTACCTCCTCGCTGAGCCGCCACACGTCGGTGCCGCAGCCGAGCGGAACGCCACGGAAGTGGCCGGTCAGCATCGGGCCGCCGGGCACCACCACGGCGGGCAGGTCGACCGAGGAGGCGGCCATCAGCAGCGCCGGGATGGTCTTGTCGCAGCCGCCGAGCAGCACCACGCCGTCGATCGGGTTGGCGCGCAGCATCTCCTCGGTGGCCATGGCGGCCAGGTTGCGCCAGAGCATCGCGGTGGGCCGGACGTTGGTCTCGCCGAGGGAGACGACGGGCAGGTTGAGCGGGACGCCGCCGGCCGCCCACACGCCCTGTTCGACGCTGTCGGCCACCTCGTCGAGATGGGAGTTGCACGGGGTGAGGTCGGAGGCGGTGTTCGCGATCGCGATGTGCGGATGGTCCCCGTCGAACGCGGCGTCCGGCAGGCCGCGGCGCATCCAGGCGCGATGGATGTAGGAGTTGCGGTCATTGCCCGAGTACCAGCGTGAGCTGCGGAGCGGCATGCCCTCATCCTGACATTCCGCTAAATGAGGATGAAACCGGCGGCCCGCGCAGGGGCACGGGCCGCCGGGGGCGTGATCTCACCGGCCGCCGGAGCGTGAGATCACGATCCAGGGTGGATCTATCTGTTAAGGCGTTCCATCAAGTTCCATCCAGTGCCATCCCGTTCCATTCACGCTGGGTGATAACTGCATCGCACCCCCGTCTGTACGGCCGAGCGCAGCCGCTCCCCGATGACCGCGTCGGCCTCGCCGATGCGTACCAGGGCCCGCCTGATGGCCTTGCCCACGGCGATCCTGGCCCGCTCCTCGCTCCCCGCGAACTGGCGCGTCCGCCCGGCCAGCCCGGTGGCGGCGGCCAGCTCGTCGATCAGCCAGTCGCGCTCGGCCCGCAGCGTGGCGGCCCGCTGGAGATCGTTCATCTCCTCCAGTTCGTCGATCTCGGCCTGCAGTCCGGACAGCCGCCGCTTGTAGGTCTGCCTGGCCTGCTCGTCCAGCACCGGCTGGGCGGACTCGGCGGCCTCGCTCGCCACCGCGCCGGCGGCCAGGTCCACGGCCGGGATCTCCCGGCCGGGGTTGGCCAGCAGGGTCGCCAGGTGGGCCATGCCGACGATGTGGTCGACGAGCACGGACCGGCCGTCCAGCTCGATCCGCCACTTGCGGCCACGGCGCACGCAGACGACCTCCGCCGGTGGCATCGGGCAGTCGGCGGGCAGCGTCATGCCCATCGACGCGGCCTCCTGCCGGGCCAGTGCCAGGATCCTGCGCGACTCCTCGGTCCCGCGCAGGGCCTGACCGAGCCGCAGGCGGGACAGCGCGACGGCGGGCCAGTGCCCGAGCGCCAGGTTCTCGTGCACGGCGGCCCGCAGGTGGATGATCGCCTTGTCGATCTCGCCACAGGTCAGCATGGCCACGCCGAGCGGATGGTGAACCGAGCCGAGGCAGGTGACACCCAGGCTGACGATGACGGGCAGCCGCTCGAAGGGGCGGAGCACGGCGTAGATCTCGGCCGCCGTGGCCGCGTCGCCGAGCAGGTACGCCGCCTCGATCCCGCCGTACATCGAGATGAGCCAGGTACTGGAGCGAGGCAGCACCGTCAGATCCTGACCGCGCAGCCGGGCCAGCGCTCCCGCCGCCAGCCGCCGCTCCCCCGCCGTGGCCGCGGACACCGCGAGCACCGCCAGCAACGACCTGTCCACCGCGCTGAGGTCCGGCGAGTTGACCATGTCCGTCACCATCGGGACGAGCTCGGCGACGCGTCCCTGATACCAGCGGATGGCCGCGATCTGACCCGCGTACCAGCCCGCGCTGTCGATGTCGCCGGCGGCCGCTCCCCGATCGGCGCAGGCGCCGGCCATCGCCTCGGCCTCCGACAGCCGGCCGCCCCTGATGCTGAGCATGACCTCCATCGCGTCCACGACGAACCCGACCGCCAGGTGGTCCTCCTTGGACAGCAGCCCGCGCAGCTCCACCAGTGCCCGCTCGGCGTGCGGGTCGGCGGCCAGCACCAGGTCCACGGTCCGCCAGAGCAGCCCCATCAGCAGATCGCCTCGGCGCCCCGTCCGCTGCGCCTCCTCGATCAGCTCCTGGGCCAGCGCCAGGCGTAAGGCGCCGTGCTCGGGCCCCAGAACGCAGTGGTGGGCCAGGCTCAGCGCCTCGGCCAGCGCGACGGCGTCGCCGGCTCGCCTGGCCTCCTCGACCATGGCCAGGATCCGGTCGTACCCGCCGCTGCGGTAGTCGTCCTCGCCGGCCAGCCGTACCCGCAGCCGTAACGCCAGCGAGGACTGTGGTCCGACCAACGCCAGAGCCTGGCGCTGGCGGGTGCGCACCACGGCCGCCTCGGCCGCGGTCCGATGCTCGTGCACCCACAGGCCGCCCAGCCCGAGCGCGGCCCGCGCCATGCCGTCCGTGTCACCCTGCTGTTCGGCCTCCTGATAGGCGATGTCGAACCACCGGCGGGCCGCCCGCAGGCTGCCCTCCACATATAGTGCGTGCTCTCCCGACAGCAACGACATCTCAATGCCGTCGCGTACGGCCAATCCCCGCGACCCGCCCATAGGCGTCCTCCGCACCCCGTTGTGGCCGCACACGTTCAACGCGTACGTCCAGCGACTGCGGCCCCCCATCGCTATGACGGATGCTAACCGAATGAGGTTCAACTGGATGGCATCACATTCAACTAAATCGGCTCAAGGGATTTTTATCGCGATCCGTACGGCGGTGCCATCCGGTCCGGTGGTGATGGCCACGCGGTCGGCCAGGCGGCGCATCATCCAAATCCCCCAGTGGCCGCGTGTCGCGGGCACGGGCGGGTCGGTCTTCGGGTCGGTCTTCGGGTCGGTCTTCGCGAGGTAGTGGGACGGCAGGCCGGGGCCGGAGTCGCGGACCTCGCAGAGCAGGCTCACGCCCTCGCGCCACAGGCGGAGCCGCCCATGGCCGCCGCCGTGGAGGAGCACGTTGGCCACCGCCTCGTTCACCACGATCACGAGGTCGGCGGCGCGTTCACCGCGCAGGCCGTGCTCGTCCGCGAGCCTGTACGCGGCGTGGCGCGCCCGCGCCAGATCGCCCTCGGTGAAGTCCATCGCGAACGCGTCCATCGTGCGGAGCCCCCTTGACCTCTCGGCCCGCCGGCATGACTTCACTTCTGCCACAGGAAGCGGCTTCTAATCTGGTTGAGCGGCCTTTCTGGAGGAATCAGCAAAGGCATGGAGCGAATAGATGCCTACTGGCGCGCCGCGAACTATCTGGCGGTGGGCCAGATATATCTGCTGGACAATCCACTACTTACAACGCCATTGACCCCAGAACACATCAAACCCCGTCTGCTGGGCCATTGGGGCACCACACCAGGACTGAACTTCTGCTTCGCCCACCTCAACCGCATCATCCGCGAACGCGACCAGGACCTGATCTACATCGCCGGCCCCGGCCACGGCGGCCCCGGCGCGGTGGCGCACGCCTGGCTGGAAGGCACCTACTCCGAGCGCTACCCGGACATCTCCCAGGACGCGGCCGGGATGCGGCGGCTGTTCCGGCAGTTCTCCTTCCCCGGCGGCATCCCCAGCCATGTCGCCCCGGAGACACCCGGCTCCATCCACGAAGGCGGCGAGCTGGGCTACTCCCTCGCCCACGCCTACGGCGCCGCCTTCGACAACCCCGGCCTGGTCGTGGCCTGCGTCATTGGCGACGGCGAAGCCGAGACGGGGCCCCTGGCCGCCAGCTGGCACTCCAACAAGCTCCTTGATCCCACCCGCGACGGCGCGGTGCTGCCGATCCTGCACCTGAACGGCTACAAAATCGCCAACCCCACCGTCCTGGCCCGCATCCCCACGCAGACGCTGGTCTCGCTCATGGAGGGCTACGGCTACCGCCCCCACCTGGTCGGCCCCGACCACCAGGAGATGGCCGACACGCTCGACACCGTCTTCGACCAGATCACCGACTTCCAGCAGGGCCGGTCCGACCGGCTCCCCATGATCATCCTGCGCACCCCGAAAGGCTGGACCGGGCCCGGAGTCGTGGACGGGCTGCCGGTGGAGGGCACCTGGCGGGCCCACCAGGTGCCGCTGGCCAAGGTACGGGAGAACCCCGAGCACCTGGCGATGCTGGAGGAGTGGATGCGCTCCTACCGCCCCGAGGAGCTGTTCGACGACGACGGCCGCCCAGTGGCGTCGATCCTGGAGACGGTGCCCCCGGGCAACCGCAGGATGAGCGCCAACCCGCACACCAACGGCGGCGAACTCCTCGAACCCCTCCGGCTGCCCGACTTCCGCGACCACGCCGTCGAGGTCAAAGCGCCCGCCACCCAGTCCACCGAACCCACCAAGGCGCTCGGCAGGCTGCTGCGCGACGTGATCACCGCCAACCCGCGTACCTTCCGCCTGATGGGACCGGACGAGACCGCTTCCAACCGCCTGTCGGCCGTGTTCGAGGTCACCGACCGGGCCTGGAACGCCCAGCTCGAACCGACCGACGAGAACCTGGCCCCCGGCGGCCGGGTCATGGAGGTGCTGAGCGAGCACCTGTGCCAAGGCTGGCTCGAGGGATACCTGCTGACCGGCCGGCACGGACTGTTCAACTGCTACGAGGCGTTCATCCACATCATCGATGCCATGTTCAACCAGCACGCCAAATGGCTGGAGTCCTCCCAGAAGATCCCCTGGCGGCGGCCCATCGCCTCGCTCACCTACCTGCTGTCCTCGCACGTCTGGCGGCAGGACCACAACGGCTTCTCCCACCAGGACCCCGGCTTCCTGGACGTCGTGGTCAACAAGAAGGCGTCCGTGGTGCGCGTCTACCTGCCGCCCGATGCCAACACGCTGCTGTCGGTCGGCGACCACTGCCTGCGCTCACGCGACTACATCAACGTCATCGTGGCCGGCAAGCAGCCGGTACTCGACCTGTTCACCATGGACGAGGCCATCGCCCACTGCACCCGCGGCCTGGGCATCCTGCCCTGGGCCTCCAGCGACCAGGGCAACGACCCCGACGTCGTCCTCGCCTGCGCCGGCGACGTCCCCACCCTGGAGACCCTGGCCGCCGCCGCCCTGCTCCACGAACACCTGCCCGACCTCCGCGTCCGCGTCATCAACGTCGTCGACCTCATGCGCCTGCAACCACCCTCAGAACACCCGCACGGCCTCCCCGACGCCGAATACGACACCCTGTTCACCACCGACAAGCCGGTCATCTTCAACTTCCACGGCTACCCCTCGCTCATCCACCGGCTCACCTACCGCCGCCACGGCCACGCCAACCTGCACGTCCGCGGCTACAAGGAGGAAGGCACCACCACCACGCCCTTCGACATGGCCATGCTCAACGACATCGACCGCTTCCACCTGGTCATGGACGTCATCGACCGCACCCCTGGGCTCGGCGCCACCCAGGCCCACCTGCGCCAGCGGATGACCGACGCCCGCCTGCGCGCCCGCGCCCACACCCGTGAGCACGGCGAGGACGCGCCCGACATCCGGGAGTGGACGTGGCCGGACAGATTCTCGTCCTGAACACCGGCTCCTCCTCCATCAAGTACGAGCTGGTGGACGTGGAGTCGCGGGCCCGCCCGGCCAGGGGGCTGGTGGAGCGGATCGGCGAGGAGGAGGGGCGGCTGACGCATCACGCCGGTGACGGCCCGCCGTACGAGCGGAAGGAACGCTTCGGCGATCACGCGGAGGGGCTGGCCGCCGTGCTGGCGGCTTTCACCGACGCGGGGCCCGCGCTCGATCCGGTGGCGGTGGGGCATCGGGTGGTGCACGGCGGGACCCGCTTCCGGGAGGCGGTCCTGGTGGACGACGACGTGATCGGCGCCATCGACGCCCTGTCGCCGCTCGCGCCGCTGCACAATCCGGTGAACCTCACCGGCATCCGGGTGGCCCGCGAGGCCTTTCCCGGCGTGCCGCAGGTGGCCGTGTTCGACACCGCCTTCCACCGGACGCTGCCGCCCGAGGCGTACACCTACGCCGTCCCGCTCGACTGGCGTGACCGGCTCGGCGTGCGGCGGTACGGCTTCCACGGCACCTCCTGCGCGTACGTGTCGGCGCGGGCGGCGGCGCTGCTGGAGCGAGATCCGGCGCGGACGAACCTGATCGTGCTGCACCTCGGCAACGGCGCGAGCGCCACCGCGATCGAGGGCGGCCGCAGCGTCGACACCTCCATGGGGCTGACGCCGCTGGAGGGGCTGGTCATGGGCACCCGTTCCGGCGACGTGGACCCCGCGCTGCCCGGCTACCTGGCCCGCGCGGGGGGCATGGACGTCGCGCGGACGGAGGAGGAGCTGTCGCGCCGCAGCGGCCTGCTCGCGCTCGCCGGCACCGGCGACATGCGAGAGGCCCGGCACCGCGCCGGCGAAGGCGACGAGCGGGCGCGGCTCGCGCTGGACATCTACGGCCGCCGGATCAGGAAGTACGTCGGGGCCTACTACGCGCTGCTCGGCCGGGTGGACGCGATCGTGTTCACGGGCGGCGTAGGCGAACACGACCCGGCCACCCGCGCCGCCGCGCTGACCGGGCTGAACCGCCTCGGCATCACCCTGGACCCCACGCGCAACGAGGCCGCCGAGACGGACGAGTGCTGGGTGTCCGCACCGGAGTCGGAGGTGGCCGTGCTGGTCGTACCCACCGACGAGGAATGGGAGATCGCCCGCGAGGCGCTCGCACTGATCCGTCTGTGACCTGTGCTCTTGACGGTGAGCTCGAATGACTTCGGCGGTGCCTGCGCGGACCAGCCGAGCACGTCGCGTAGGATCGGCAGCGCCCGCTGCCGCGGCGGCAGATGCCGGCTCTTCCCCTTTGAGGGCCGGCTCGATCGTCTCGCACTCGATGACCTGTTCGCCGCATCCAGCAGCTGATCGGGTACGGCACCACCGTCGAGGTGGGCGGCCACCCACGCGGGACCATCTCGGACCCGCTCGCCGAAGTCCTGGAGCCCCAAACCCGTCATGTCCGGCGGAGCGCATCTCCTGACCTCGGCGAGTCGTGGAGGTAGGGCCAGCCCTACCTCCAAGACGGGTGACAGCAGGACTTCGCGATCTCGGTTATCCCGAAATGCTAATAGCGAACGATCAGCAATCGAGTCTGGAGCATCGGAGAATCTGTGACTGACGTGAGCACTACTCGCGCCGCCACGGCCTCGGAAGAGAGGGGGAGCGACTTCGCCCGCCTGTCACGCCGGGTGGCCCAGGCGGGCCTCATGGAACGACGCCCCGTCTACTATGCCGCGCGCATCAGTGTGGTGATGGGCCTCTTCGCGGCAGGCTGGGTGGCGTTCGCCTTGGTAGGCGACTCCTGGTGGCAGCTTCTGATCGCGGTGTTCCTCGCGGCGACGTTCGGCCAAGTGGCCCTGCTGGCGCACGACCTGGCCCATGGGCAGGTGTTCCCGTCCCGGCGCACCAGCGCGAACGCGGGCCTGCTGGTCGGCAACCTCGGCATCGGGCTCAGCTACGGCTGGTGGCAGGACAAGCACACCCGCCACCACGCCAACCCCAACCACGAGGACCACGACCCCGACGTCGCGCCCGACTTCCTGCTCTGGTCGGCGAAGCAGGCCGAGGCCGCCCGGGGACTGCCCAGGTTCATCGGCCGGTGGCAGGCGTTCCTGTTCTTCCCGTTGCTGACCCTGGAGGGTCTCAACCTGCACATCTCCAGCGTCCGTGGCCTGCGCCGCGAGGGGCTCAAGAACCGGACGGCCGAAGGGTTGCTGCTGCTCGCGCACTTCGTCCTCTACCTGGGTGGCGTGTTCGCGGTCCTGCCGGTCGGCAAGGCGCTGCTGTTCCTGGTCGTGCACCAGGCGTGCTTCGGCGTGTACCTGGGGTGCACGTTCGCGCCCAACCACAAGGGCATGCCGGTGCTCACCGCCGAGGACGAGCTGGACTTCCTCCGCCGTCAGGTGCTCACCTCCCGCAACGTACGCGGGGGCCGGGTGGTCAACACGGCGCTGGGCGGGCTCAACTTCCAGATCGAGCACCACCTGTTCCCCGGCATGCCGACCCCCAACCTGCGCAAGGCGCAACCACTGGTGCGGGAGCACTGTGAGTCGCTGGGGGTGGCCTACGTCGAGTGCGGCCTGCTGGCCTCCTGGGGGCAGGCGATGCGACACCTCCACGAGGTCGGCGCGCCCCTACGCGCTCGCCGCTAGCCCTGCGGCGCCCCACCCTTGGGCGCCGCGCCACTTGACTCCCTCGCCCCTCCTCCGCTTTCCCGACTCGTCGGCTCACCGGCTCATCGGCTCACGGACGGGGCGAGGATGTTTTGCACGGCGCGCTCCCACATGCGCGCCGTGCACGCGTACGCGCTGCGCCCCGCCCGGCGCCGCGCACGCCGCACCGCCTTGCGGCGTCCGGGCGCTGCACTTTGGCATGCGCCCCGCGCAACGCCTGCACGCCGCACTTCCACAAGCGCACCACGTGGCGCCACGCACGCCGCGCTCCCATATGCGCACCGCATGGCGCCGTACACGCGGGCCAGGTCTGACCGCGTGCATGGTGTCTCCTCTAACCCCCTGGACCCTCACCTGCCCGCCGATAGGGTGGTGTGGTGATGCGGGTCGGGGTGGCCAGGGAGGTCGCGCGGCGGTGGGTGGCCGAGGTCGGGGCGGGGTTGCCGGGGTTCGGTGGGGCGTTTCTGACCGGGTCGGTGTTGTGGGCGCCGGCGGACGCGGTCTTGGCGGCCAGCTCCGATGTGGACGTGATGGTGGTGCTGGACGTCGCGGAGCCGCCGGTCAAGCCGGGCAAGACGCGATATCACGGCGTGTTGTTGGAAATTTCGTTTATGTCGGCCGAGCGAGTGGCGTCGGCGGAAGGTGTCCTGGGCGACTACCACCTGGCGGGCAGCTTCCATCTGCCCGGGGTGCTGGCCGATCCGAGCGGGCGGCTGGCCGCTCTGCATGAGGTGGTGGCCCGCGAGTTCGCCGACCGGCGGCGGGTGCTCCAGCGGTGTGGCGCCGCGATGGACGGTGTGCGGCGCGCGATCTCCGCCATGGACGAGGCGGCGCCGCCGGCCGACCAGGTGATGTCGTGGCTGTTCGGCACGGGGATCACGACCCACGTGCTGCTCGTCGCCGGGCTGCGGAACCCCACGGTGCGGCGGCGGTACGAGGCCGTACGGGAGCTGCTGGCCGTACACGGGATGCTTGATCAGCACGAGGCGCTGCTGGAGCTGCTCGGCTGCGCGGGGATGGGGGCGGCGCGCGTGGAGCGGCATCTGGGGGTGCTGGAGAAGGTGTTCGACGCGGCCAAGGACGTCCGGGCGGCGTCCTACCCGTTCTCGTCGGACATCAGCGAGGCGGCCCGGCCGCTGTCGATCGACGGCAGCCGGGAGCTCATCGCGCGCGGGCTGCCTCGGGAGGCGGTCTTCTGGCTGGTGGCGACGTACGCGCGGTGCCTGAAGAAGCTGTCGCTGGCGGGGGTGTCGGGCGAGCCGTACGAGGAGGGGTTCGGCGAGTTGCTCGCGGATCTCGACGCCGAGACGTTCGCCGACCGGCGGCGGCGCGGGCAGCGCGTGCTGGACGCGCTGCCCGGTCTTTGGCAGACCGCCGAGACCATCGCACCCGCCTGAACCCCACCAGCCCCGAACGTCAGAGGCCGTACTCCTCCAGGAGGCGCAGCCAGATCTCGCTGACCGTGGGGAACGACGGGACCGCGTGCCAGAGCCGGTCGAGCGGCACCTCGGCGGTGACCGCGATCGTCGCCGCGTGCAGCAGCTCGGCCGCGCCGGGACCGGCGAACGTGACGCCCAGCAGCACCCGGCGCTCCTCGTCCACGACCGCCTTGGCCCGGCCGCGATAGCCGTCGCCCAGGAGGTAGGCCCCCGAGACCTTGCCCAGGTCGTATTCGACCACCCGCACCGGGAACCCGGCCTCGCGGGCGGCGGCCTCGGTGCGGCCGACCGCGCAGATCTGCGGGTCCGTGAACACCACCTGCGGCGCTCCGTACTCGTCCGCTATGTCGCGCATCGCGGGGAGAGTGTCGTCGCCGCCCTTGGCGCGCGCCGCGATGACGTCGCCGCAGGCCCGCGCCTGGTACTTGCCCATGTGCGTGAGCAGCGCGCGGCCGTTGACGTCGCCGACCGCGTACAGCCAGCCGCCCTCGACGGCCGTCGCCCGCATGCTGTCGTCGACCTCGACGGTGCGGCCGCCCGGCAGGCCGACGGTGCCGAGCCCGAGGTCGGCGGTGGCGGGCACCCTGCCGGTGGCCACCAGCAGTTCGTCGGCCTCCAGCGGCGGGCCCTCGGCCAGGTGCACGGTGACCTTGCCGCCGGGCTCCGGCCGCTCGACGCGTGCGACGCCCGTGTGGGCCCGCACGTCGATCCCGGCCTCGGAGAACGACTCGGCCAGCAGCTCACCGGCGAACGGCTCCAGCTTGGACAGCAGCGACCCGCCGCGGATCAGGACCGTGGTCTGCCGCGCGCCGAGCCCGTGCATGGCCTGGGCCATCTCACAGGCGACGACTCCGCCACCGAGGACGACAAGCCGCTCCGGCACCGCCTTGGCGGCCGTGACCTCGTGGCTGGTCCAGGGCTTCGCCTCGGCCAGCCCCGGAATCGGCGGGACCAGGGCGGTGCTGCCGGTGGCCAGCACGACGGCGTGCCGCGCGGTGAGCACGCGTTCGGCTCCACCGTCTCGCGGGGTCACCCGCACCCGCTTGACACCGTCGAGCCGTCCCCTGCCCCGGACGAACTCGATGGGCACGCTGTCGATCCACTCGACCTGCCCCGAGTCGTCGAAATGCGACACCGCCTCGTCGCGCCTGGCGAGCACCTTGCTCACCTCGATCGGGCCGAGCGACAGGCCCGGCACCCGGCCCACCTCGGCCATCAGGTCCACCGGGCGCAGCAGAGCCTTGCTCGGGATGCACGCCCAGTAGGAGCATTCGCCGCCGGCCAGGCGGTCCTCGACGATGGCGGCGGTCAGGCCGCCGCGCACGGCTCTGGCCGCGGCGTTCTCGCCGGCAGGACCGGCGCCGATCACTATGACGTCGAACTCGTCGGTCATGCCTACCTCTCCCATAACGCTCGCCACGCTGCCGCGGCTCTTCCCAGCAGTCTCCCACCGGGTGTCTTCGAACATCGCCAAGGGAGGCCGCCCGGCTCAGTTCTGCTCGGGTACCGCTCCGGGGGGCCAGTTCGCTCCGGGCGGCCAGTTCTGCTCGGACGCCGTACCGGGTGGGTTGGCGATGACGAGCATCTCGCTGCCGCCGAAGTCGCCGACCACCCGGAACCCGGCCTGTACGAGGATCGTCCGCACGGCGAGCTGTACGGCGGTGCGGATGGTCTCGTACTTCACCGTGTCCGCTTTGGCGAGATCAGGAGAGGCTTCCCACGAGACGACCACGCCGCGACCGGGCTCGTGCCGGAGGCTGAGACCGCCGTCGCCCGGTGTCCCGCACGGCCCGTTCGATCCGGGCGGCTTCGGGGGCTCGACGGTGAATCCCGCGTTCGTCAACTCTTGCCGGACGAGATCTTCCAGGTTCGCTGGGTCGTACCGTGCGGGGTTCACCTCGTCCTGCTGCCCTCACACCGCCTTCTCATGCGGGCTTCCCGACGTGGACGGCTCCGTGCTCTCCCGAAATGCCAGTCGATGCGGCACGCACACCTCGTGTGCCTTGTCCGTCCCGCCGCCCAGTCGCTCGGCCAGCAGGTCCACTGCCGACTGCGCGATCAGCGCCTTGTCGGGCGCCACGGTCGACAGTGTGGGCGTGGCGAAGCGGCCGTCCTGGATGTCGTCGAACCCCATCACCATCACGTCACCCGGCACGTCGTACCCCCGCTTGAGCAGCGTCCGCAGGGCGCCCAGCGCGAGCGTGTCGTTGAAGCAGAAGACCGCGTCCGGCGCGCCGGAGTCGAGCAGGCGGCTCATGGCCTCGGCGCCGTCGGCGCGCCCCCAGCGGGCGACCGGCGCGACCAGTGACGGGTCGGCGGGGACGCCGGCCTCGGCGAGCGCCTGCTGGTAGCCCTTCAGCCGCAGGCGGCCCGTCACGGCGACCGCCGTGCGCTGCACGCCGATGGCGGCGATCCTGCGCCTGCCGCGCTCGGCCAGGTGCAGGGTGGCCGCCCGCGCGGCGGCCACGTTGTCGATGCCGACGTGATCGTACGGCGAGCGGCGCGTCCCGATGCGCTCCCCGAGCAGTACCATCGGCGTACGGTCGTCGCGCGCGGCCAGGTCCTTGCCCGTGAGCGCGAGCGGGCTGAACAGCAGCCCGTCGATGAGGTGGTCGCGGATCCCGGAGATCACCACGCGTTCCTTGGCCCGGTCGCCCTGGGTCTGGTCGATGAGCACGGTCCAGCCGCGCCGGTCGGCCGCCTCGATGACGTTCGTGGCCAGTTCGGCGAAGTAGGGGTTGTCCAGGTCGGGCACCGCCAGCGCGACCACGCCGGAGCGGCCCGCGCGCAGGCTGCGCGCCGACAGGTTCGGCCGGTAGGAGAGCTCGGCTATCGCCGCCTCCACCCGGGCCCGTGTCTCGCCGCTGACATGGGGATAGTCGTTGACCACGTTGGACACGGTCTTGATCGACACCCCGGCCAGTTCGGCGACGTCCTTCAGCCTCGGCCGCACCATGCCCCTTTCGCCATCGGCACCCTACCTGGTTTACAACGATGTAACGAACTGGCGCCAACCAATTTACAACGTTGGAACCAACGATGTAGAACGTCCGTAACCTCACGGTCAGGAGTGATCCGGCATGTCCCAAAACGACCTTTCCCGGCGGCGCGTACTGGGCCTGGGCCTTGGTGCGCTGGTCATCGGTGCCGCGGGCTGCGGCGGAGGCGGCGGCGGCGGCCCCAAGCAGGCGCAGGCGCCGGCCACCACGGCGGCGGCCACCGAATACACCGGTCCCTCGGTCTCGCTGAAGTTCTGGAACGGCTTCACCGGCGGCGACGGCCCGGTCATGAAGAAGCTGGTGGACCAGTTCAACGCCGAGCACCCGAACATCCAGGTGTCGATGAACGTCTACCAGTGGGCCGACTACTACGCGAAGGTCCCCGCGGCCGTCTCCGCGGGTCAAGGCCCTGACCTCGGCATCATGCACGTCGACAGCGTCGCCACCAACGCGGCACGGCAGGTGGTCCTGCCCCTCGACGACGTGGCCAACGCGCTCAGCCTCACCGAGGCGGACTTCTCCCCGCCGGTCTGGAAGGCCGGCGTCTACAAGGGCGCGCGTTACTCGATCCCGCTCGACGTGCACCCGCTCGGCATGTTCTACAACAAGGCGGTCATGAAAAAGGCCGGGCTCGACCCGGAGCAGCCGCCCAAGACCGGCGAGGAGTACATGGCGGCGCTGGAGGCGCTGAAGAAGGCGGGCATCCAAGGGCACTGGGCCACGCCGTTCCCGTTCACCGGAAGCATGCAGTTCGGGACGCTGCTCTACCAGAACGGCGGCCGGCTCTTCGCCGACGACGCCGGCGTCTCGCGCTTCGCCGAGGACCCCGGCGTGCAGGCCCTGACCTGGCTCGTCGACCTGATCAACAAGGGCTACAGCCCCAAGAACGTCGGCCAGGACGCCGACTTCATCGCCCTGCAGAACGGCAAGGCCGCCTTCAACTGGAACGGCATCTGGTCCATCAACACACTCAAGGAGATCAAGGGCCTGGAGTGGGGTGTCGCGCCGCTCCCGCAGATCGGGGCGAAGCCGGCGGCGTGGGCGGGGTCGCACCAGTTCGTGGTGTTCAAGCAGCGTACGCCCGACCAGAACAAGCTGACCGCGGCCAAGGTGTTCATCAACTGGATCAGCGGCCACTCGCTGGATTGGGCCAAGGGCGGCCAGGTGCCGGCCCGCAAGTCGATCCGCGACGGCGCGGAGTTCGCGGCGCTGAAGGAGCAGGCCGCGATCGGCACCCAGATCGACAACCTGTACTTCCTGCCGTCGGTGGCGGGCATCGGGGACGCCTCCGCGGTCGTCGACCAGGCGATCAACGCGGCGATCCTGCTCAAGAAGAGCCCCAAGGACGCGCTCACGGAGGCCGCCGCCAAGGCCGACAAGATCCTCGAGGCCAACCGGAAGAAGTACGGCGCCTGATGGCCGCACCTGTGACAGCGATTCCCCGATCGGGCAAGGCGACGCCGTACCTGTTCCTGGCCCCGTACCTGATCCTGTTCTCCGTGTTCGTGCTGGCCCCGGCCCTGTTCGGGATCTGGGTGAGCCTGCACGACTGGGACTACATGCTCGAGGGCAAGCCGTTCGTCGGTCTGGACAACTACACGGCGCTGTTCGACGACCAGTCGCCCGTCCACGGCGACTTCTGGATGTCGATGCGGGCGACCGGGATCTTCACCGTGTTCAGCGTGCCGTTCCTGGTCGTGCTGCCGCTCGGGGTGGCGTTGCTGCTCAACCGGCCCTTCCGGGGCAGGACGCTGTTCCGGGGGCTGTTCTTCGCGCCGTTCGTGCTGGGCGTGGCGGTGGTGTGCCTGATGTGGCGGCTGCTGCTCGACCCGCATCTCGGCCTGGTCGACTGGATTCTCGGCACGCCGATCCCCTGGACCACCGCGACGCCGTGGGCCTGGATCGCGCTGGTCGGGGTGACGGTCTGGTGGACGCTCGGGTTCAACGCGGTGATCTACCTGGCCGGGATGCAGGACATCCCACGCGAGCTGTACGAGGCGGCGAGGGTGGACGGCGCGGGGCGGTGGGGCCAGTTCGTCCACGTCACGGTGCCGGGGCTGCGGCCTGTCGCGCTGTTCGTGGTGACGACGACGATCCTGGCCTCGGCGAACATGTTCGGGCAGTCGTACCTGCTGACCCAGGGGGCGCCGGGCGGGGAAACACGGACCGCGATCATGTACATGCTCCAGCAGGGGCTCAGGGAGTACAAGATGGGCAGCGCCTCGGCCATGAGCTACCTGCTCACGCTGCTGCTGATCCTGATCAGCGTGGTCAACTTCCGGCTGTTCAGGACCCGGTCATGAAGCGCTACACGGGCCTGCTGGCCCTCGCCGTGCTGTTCGTGGGGCCGCTGGTGTGGGCCTTGGGCGTGTCGTTCAAGACGCAGACCGAGGCCACCCGGGTGCCGCCCACGCTGCTGCCCGCCGAGCCGACGACGTCCGCGTACGGGACCGTCTTCCAGGGCACCACGGACACGCCGGTGCTGCGCTGGTTCGCCAACAGTGTCATCGCCGCCACCGGGCACATGCTGCTGGTGCTCGTGGTGTCGTCGCTGGCCGCGTACGCGCTGGCCAGGCTGGAGTTCCGCGGCAAGAAGCTGATGTTCGGGATGATCGTCGGCACGCTGCTGGTGCCGGGGTTCGTCTTCCTCATCCCGCAGTTCCTGATCGTCGACCAGCTCGGCTGGCTGGACAGCCTGACGGCGCTCATCGTGCCGGGGGCGGCGGGCGCGTTCGGGGTGTTCTTCCTGCGGCAGTTCTTCCTCGGGCTGCCGCGTGAGCTGGACGAGGCCGCGGTGATGGAGGGCGCCAACCACTGGCACATCTTCTGGCGGATCACGCTGCCGCTGTCGCGGCCCGCGCTGGCCACGCTGGCCGTGCTGAGCTTCCTGGGCAACTGGAACGACTTCATCTGGCCGATCTACGTGATCTTCAGTCCCGAGTACTTCACGCTGCCGCCGGGCCTGTCGATCCTTCAGGGCGCGTACTCGATCCACTATCCGGTGATCATGGCGGGCGCGGTGCTGGCCAGCATCCCCGTCCTGATCCTCTTCAGTCTGACCCAGCGGTACGTCATCGAAGGCATCTCTCGTAGCGGCCTGAAAGGCTGACACATGCACCTGGCTGTCATCGCCACGCTGATCCTCTCCCTCTTCACCAATCCAGTGTCCGACTCCTTCTCCGACACGTTCGCCGACCCGTCGGTGATCCGCGGGCAGGACGGCTACTGGTACTCCTACGGCACGTCGGACCCGCTGCGCGAGGGCGAGAAGGTCCTGCACAACCTGCCGATCGCCCGCTCCAGCGACCTGGTCAACTGGACGTACGTGAGCGACGCGTTCGGGCCGGACAACCTGCCGTCGTACGCGGCGCCGGGCAGTCTGTTCTGGGCACCGGACATCCGTTACCTCGACGGCCGGTACGTCATGTACTTCACCGTCACCAACACCGCCACCACGCCCGCCAACTGGGACTACTCGATCGGCGCCGCCACCGCGCCCACGCCGACCGGGCCGTGGACGCACATCGACGCCCCGGTCGTCGCCCCACGTCCCTCGGGCAACTCGTACTGGAACACGATCGACCCCGCGCAGTTCACCGACGTGGACGGGCGCAAGTACCTGTACTTCGGCGGGTTCTTCGGCGGCCTGTGGGTGACCGAGCTGTCCGCCGACGGGCTGCGCGCCACCGGGCAGCCGCAGCAGGTCGCGATCGACAACAAGTTCGAGGGCGCGTACGTGGTGCGCCACGACGGCTACTACTACCTGCTCGGTTCCTCGGCGAACTGCTGCGCCGGGCCGACCACCGGCTACTCGGTGCTGGCCGGGCGCTCGACCAGCCCGCGCGGGCCGTTCGTCGACCGCGAGGGCGTGCCGCTGCTGGCCTCGCGCGCCGGTGGCACCCCTGTCCTGGACCAGAACGGCAACCGCTTCATCGGCACCGGCCACCACGCCCAGCTCACCGACCTCTCCGGTCAGGACTGGATGCTCTACCACGCCATCGATCGAAGCGACCCGTTCCTGGACGAGCCGTACGGGATCAACGAGCGGCCCATGCTGCTGGACCGGCTGGACTGGATCGACGGCTGGCCGACCGTGCGTGCCGGGGCCGGGCCTTCCGAACAGTCGCGGCAGACGCCGGTGACCCGCGGCGTCGTGAACGATCGGTTCGCGGGCGATCTGTCGGGCTGGCGGAACACGGCCGGCTGGACCGTGCAGGAGGGACATGTCCGTGGCCAGGGCACCCTCATCAGCCGCAAGTCGCTCGGTGGGGACGTCCGCGTCGAGACCGACCTCAAGACGGACAAGTCCGCCGGGATTCGCCTCGGCGGCACGACCGCGGTCGTTTCGCGCGACGGGTTGACGCTCACCTCGGGCGGCGCGTCCCGTACGGTGGCGCTGCCCGGAGGGGCCGCGACCTGGCACAACCTGGCCGTCACCGTCAAGGGACGGACGATCACCGCCGAGGTGACCGAGGCCCGGCTGCGTGACCCGCAGGCGAGCGTCACCGTCACGGGCAGCGCGAACGGCCCGATCGGGCTGGTCGCCGACGGGAGCGCCGACTTCGACAACGTCTCTGCAGCCCCGCTGTTCAAGGCCGTCACCAAGGCGGTGCCGACGCCGCGTACGGGCAGGCTGCTGGACGCCGACGAGTTCAACGGGCCGCTCGACTCCCGCTGGACCTGGGTGCGGCAGGACGCCGCGGCCAGGACCGAGGAGGGCGTGCTGCGCTGGCCCGTCGAGGGCGCCGACCTGGTCGGGGCCGCCAACAAGGCGTCGGTGCTGCTGCGCGAGGCCCCCAAGGGCGACTACGTCGTGGAGACCAAGGTCACGCTCGACCTGGGCGAGGACGCCGTACGCAACTACCAGCAGGCCGGGCTGGTCGCCTACGCCTCCGACGACGACTTCGCCCGCCTGTCCCAGGTCGCCATCTGGAACACCCGCCAGGTCGAGTACGGCCGCGAGCTGACCTTCGCCGACCGCCTGTCCTACGGCGGCAACATCGTCGGCCCGCCCGCCAGGACCACCTGGCTGCGGCTGGCGCACCACGTGGACCCGGCCAACGGGGAGCACGAGTTCCGCGCCGGATCCAGCCGTGACGGCAAGACCTGGACCTGGGGCGGCGTGTGGACCTTCCCCAAGGACACGGCCGTGCGCCTCGGCCTGGTCGCCCACGGAGGGGCCCAGCCGGCCGTCAACGCCGACTTCGACTACGTACGCGTCTACCGAGGAGCCTGACCTGTGCCGCAAGCACACCTGACCCTTGACCCCTCTTTCCGCATCGCCCCCGTCAACCGGCGCCTGTTCGGCTCGTTCGTCGAGCACATGGGCCGGTGCGTCTACACCGGCATCTACGAGCCGGGTCACCCGGCGGCGGACGAGAACGGCTTCCGCACCGACGTGCTGGAGCTGACCCGCGAGATGGGCGTGAGCGTGGTCCGCTACCCGGGAGGCAACTTCGTCTCCGGCTACCGCTGGGAGGACGGCGTCGGCCCCGACCGGCCCACCCGGCTGGACCTGGCCTGGCGGCAGATCGAGACGAACGCGTTCGGGCTCAACGAGTTCATGACCTGGACCCGGGCCGCCGGGGTGGAGCCGATGATGGCCGTCAACCTCGGCACCCGGGGCCTCCAGGAGGCCTGTGACCTGCTCGAATACACCAACCACCCGTCAGGTACGCAGTGGTCGGACCTGCGCGTCAAACACGGAGTGACCGACCCGTACCGGATCAAGCTCTGGTGTCTCGGCAACGAGATGGACGGACCCTGGCAGATCGGCCACAAGACCGCGCACGAGTACGGACGCCTCGCGAACGAGACCGCCAAGGCCATGCGGCTCGTCGACCCCGACCTCGAACTGGTGCTGTGCGGCAGCTCCAACAGCGGGATGCCGACGTTCGGCGCGTGGGAGGCCACTGTGCTCGAACACGCCTACGACGCGGTCGACTACCTGTCGCTGCACAACTACTACGAGGAGAACGGCGACCTGCCCGGCTTCCTCTGCAGCGCCGTGGACATGGACCGCTACATCTCGGCCATCGTGGCCACGGCCGACCACATCGGGGCGAAGCTCCGGCGCAAGAAGAAGATCAACCTGTCCTTCGACGAGTGGAACGTCTGGAACCAGAGCCGGTTCGCCGGGCGCGAGCGCTCGCCGTTCCAGGAGGCGCCGGAGCTGATCGAGGACACCTTCACCGCCGCCGACGCCGTGGTGGTGGGGGACTTCCTGATCACGCTGCTGCGGCACACCGACCGGGTGAGCATCGCCTGCCAGGCGCAGCTCGCCAACATCATCGCGCCGATCAGGACCGAGCCCGGCGGCCCGGCCTGGCGTCAGACGATCTTCCACCCGTTCGCGCTGACGGCCCGGCACGCGCGCGGCACCGTGCTGCGGGTGGAGCCGTCCGGGCCGCTCCTGGAGACCGAACGGTACGGCGAGGCGCCCGCGCTGTCGGCGGTGGCCACCGTCGACGAGTCCCAGGTGGCGCTGTTCGCCGTCAACCGCTCGCCCGACCAGGACCTCGACCTCACCGTCCGGCTCCCGGCGGCGGTCCGGCCGGTGTCGGCCTCGGTGATCGCCGCCGGGGACGACCCGCACCGGGTGGAGGCCCTTCCGCAGCCGCTGACCGTACAGGCTGACGGTGACCGGCTGACGGCGCGGCTGCCGGCCGCGTCGTGGACGATGATCCTTGCGGAGTGCGATTTGTAGACCGGAGGACTGCTCTGTCGAAGGCCGCGCTGGAGCGCGGCCTTCGGCAGGTGCGGGTCGAGGGTCAGGGGCGGGTGCTCATCGAGATGTCCGTTCCGTAGGGAGGCGGGAGATCAGCCACGTGACCGACAGGGCGGCGGCGCACAGACCGGCCAGCGCCCACAGGCCGCCGTCGAAGGAGCCGGTCGCATCCTTGAACGCGCCCAGCCCGAAGGAGAAGACCACTCCCCCGAGGTTGGCGCAGAAGTTGCTGAAGCCGGTGACCAGGCCCGCGTTGGTGGTGCCGACGTACTGCAGCGGCACGGCGAACAGCGGCCCGAAGTAGAGCTGAAGGAAGATCGAGTTCACCGCGATCACCGCGATCAGCGCGGGGAGAGTGTCGACGAAGGGGATCAGGAAGATCGTGACGGCCAGCATGGCCAGGGAGGTTCCGACGACGGCCAGGGGCCGGCCGAGGCGGTCGGACACCCAGCCGCCGAGGAAGTTGGACGGGGCCGTGACCGCCGCTCCAATGGCCACGACGACGCCGGCCGTGCCCAGGGAGTAGCCCTTTTCCTCGACGATGAGGCTGGGTAACCAGAACGCCATCCCGGTGACCACCGCGAGGCGGACGAACTGGATGAAGCCGCTCAGCCACACGGCACGGTGAGACAGGAGCTCGCGGGCGTCCGCCCAGGTCGGCGGCCTGGCCTCGGCCTTGGGCGGGGCCGAGTCGCCCAGCTTGGCGAAGGCCAGCACGACCAGCATGCCGCTGGCCGCGAAGATCACCATCAGCCAGCGCCAGCCCAAGGGACCGACCAGCACCGGGCCGAGCGCGTTGAGCAGGATGTTGGAGGAGAATCCGCCCGCCACGTAGAGGCCCATGGCCGTGGCCCGGCGATCCTCGCGGAACTGGCGGCTGATCAGCATGAGGCCAGGTGCGAACACCAGCGCCCGGAAGACTCCGGAGACCGCCTGGTTCGCCAGCAGCCAGCCGTAGGAGTCGAGCAGGGAGAAGGTGAGCGAGAGCACGTTGACGCCGAGCAGGCCCATCACGAACAGGCGTTTGGCGTCGAACCGGTCCGAGAGATACCCGGACGGGATCTGCATGAGCGCGTACGTGAAGGTGCCGGAGGCGGCCAGCAGCCCCGCCTGCGAGGGGCTGATGCCGAGGTCGTGCCGGATGAGCGGGAGGAACAGGGCGATAGCCCCGAAGGCGAGACCCTGCATGCTCTGGCACACCACGATCAACGTGGAGTTGAGCGCCCGGGCCGGAGGCGCGCCGGCCTCTACGGTCACACCCCCCATCAGAAGCGCACGATGGACGCGGGCGACGGATCCGCACCGTCGGCCATCTTCCGCCGGTCGGCCGCGCTGAACAGCAGCGCCCGGGAGGCCGCCGGCCGGGCGCCGGGTCGCCGCATCATCAGCGGGTCCTCGGTCGGTGTCGTGAACTGCGGCGTCATACCCCGCGTCATTATGCGCACATATTTGACCATAGCGTCCTGCGCACCGTAGCCGATGCCCTGCATCAGGGCGGCGCGCAGCGGCGGGTGCGGCACTCAGTTGTGCGGAACGGTCATGGCCGTAGTCCGGCCAGGGTGACGGCGACCAGGCGGTGGATCGCGTCGTGGCCGGGGGCGGCGCCGGCCGCCGTGAGGGCGTGCAGGCAGTAGTCGGCCAGTTCATCGGCCGGTACGTCGTCGCGCACCTCACCCGCTCGGGCGGCCTCGGCGAGCAGGTCTTGGATGAAGTCGCGTAGTCGTCGCCGCGCGCGGTCGACGTGTTCGTCGCGGTGCAGCAGCGTGGCGAGTTCGCCGCCGTGGTGCGCCGCTGAGTGGTGCTGGATCCGCGCGTAGGTCCGCAGGACGGCTTGCAGGCGTACGAGTGCCGGGTCAGCGGGGTCGTCGGCGGCGGCGAGTTGGTCGAGGTGCGTGGTGATCTGACGTTCGTGCCAGGCGGTGAGGACGGCGTGGGCGTCGGGGAAGTATTTGTACAGCGTCGCCCGGCCGATGCCGGCCCGCTCGGCGATCTGCGACATCGTCAAGGCGACCAGGCCGTGCTCCGCCACCAGCGTGGCCATGGCGTCCAGGGCCGCGTCCCGCACCGCGGCGCGATGCTTGTCGATCGTCTCGTTCCACAACTTGGGCACGGCCTCGATCATACATGCCGTTGATGCTCGAAACATAATGACGTTGACAGAGACAGTATGTATCGATAAATCTGATGTCGACAGAACGCCACCCCGGCGACCAGAAGGAATGCGATGCCGACCCTGACAGCCCAGATCGAGACCGAGCGTGCGAGCCGGTACCTCGTCCAGTTCTGCAAGCACGCCGCCGCCATGGGCCGTGGCGGCGGCGGCCACACGCCGCGCATGCACCTGCGCGGCATGATGGACCGCCGCGAGCTGCGGGTAACCGCCGAATGGTCCGACACCGACGGGACGGTCACCTTCACCCCGTGGGGCCGGTGCACGCTCACCGCCGAGGACGACGCCCTTACGCTGCTCATCGAGGCCGCCGACGAAGACGGCCTGCGTCAGATCCGGGACGTCGTCAGCCGGGACTTCGAGCGCTTCAGCCAGCGCGATCCGCTGACCGTGACCTGGCATCGGACCGAGACCTCCGACGCCGACGCTCCGGAGAAGGGCGCGTTGACACCCGCACCCCGGCGAGGCCGGCTGCGCTCCAACCTCCAGGCGATCCTGCTCGCGGCGGCCGTGGTCGTGATCATCGGCCTGCACGTCGGGCTGGCCGGCACCGTCGTGGCGAACTCGGCGTGGGCCGGCATGGCCGCCAACGTCGTCGTGGCGCTGGTGGTGCTGAAGGTCGCGTTCATCGCCCTGGCCCGCTTCGGCTTCCGGCGCCGCAAGGCCACCAAGACGCCCGACGACAGTTGAGGGAAAGCCGCGCCTGCGGTCACCTCAGCGTGGACACGCCCCACAGTTCGGCGATGCGTCCGTCTTGTACCCGGAAGATCTCCAGCATCGTCGGCGGACGCTGCCCGGCGGCATCGGCCGGGATCCCGCGCAGGGTGGTGCGGACGGCGACCTTGTCCCCGTCGACGAGCATGTCCTCGACGACCACCTCGACGTCGGGGAACCTCTCGTGGAACCGCGTCCATGATCGGGTGACGCTTTCGGCGCCGGTGGTGCCCAGGGGGTGGCTGACGAAATCCGCGGCGAAGATGCTCTCGGCGGCTCCGAAGTCATGGGTGTTGAACGCCTCGTACATGCGCCACCCAACAGCTCTGACGTCGTCGGTCATTTGCTCGCTCCTGTCTCAGGGCGGACGATCGGCCCGCCGGCCGGGTCGATCCCGGCCATGGCGGCGCGCAGGCGCTCCAGGGCACTCAGGACGATCTCCCGCTCGTGCGCGGAGATGCCGTCGAGCAGCCGCACCTGGTAGTCCTGGTGAGACCGCTCGAGGTCGGTGGCCGCCCGCTCACCGGCGGGTGTCAGGCTGGCCAGGGTGTAGCGGTTGTCCGCCGGATCGATGCGGCGGCCGACCATCCCCTCGGCCTCGAACTCTTTGATCAGCCGGGTGACGCTCGCCCCGTCCAGAGACAGGGCCTGACGCAGGTCGCTGTGACTGGTCTCCCCGTTCCTCCACAGTCGCATCAGCAACTGAAGCCTGGACGAACTCATCCCCACATGCCGCGCGAACGCCTGCCGCATCTCGGCGCAGGCACCGCCCAACTCACGGAAGAACCGGTCCTCAGAAGTCTCCACGCCTGATCTTTCTGCCGTCGGAGCGATCACCTCTACTCTTTCTAGCAACAACTCTTGATGGCATCAAGAGTATGTGACATCAAGAATTCCGGCACGCACTCAGATGGCCACCGAAACGGCGTGGCGCACCGACGCGGGATCAGCGGCCAGCGCGAGCAGGCAGTGGGCCAGGTCGGCGCGGGTCGTACTGAGACCGCCCCTGAGGTTGACGTCCCACGCCGTGCGGTAACGGCCCGTCAGCCCGCTGTCGGTGAGACGACTCGGCCGCACGATGGTCCAGTCGAGGTTCGTTGCCCGTAGCCGCCGTTCGGCTTCGCGCAGGTCGGCGTAGGAGTGCTTGAAGAGCCGCTGCACGATGAGCGGCTTGATGACGTACCGGACGAACACCCCGTCGCCCGCGTCGGTCACGAGGCCGCCGGCGCTGGTCATGAGCAGGCGCCGCGTGCGCCCACGCGCCATCGCCGTGGCGATGGCGCTGATGCTGTCGGCGCACACCGTGGTGGGCGCCCGATCGCGGGAGCCCATCGCGGACAGTACGGCATCGCGGTCCTTGACGGCGGGCGCGATGGCGTCGGGATCCATCAGGTCGGCCTGGCGGATGTCGAGGCCGGAGGGCAGGTCGGCGGGCAGCCGCCGGGGGTCGCGTACCACCGCTGTCACCTCGTGTCCGGCGGCGAGCGCCTGACGGAGCAGCTCGACACCGGTGCCTCCGGTAGCTCCGAAGATCGTCAGCTTCATGGCGCCTCCTCATCAGCCCACTGCCTATCGTGAGTGAGGACTCACTAACCCGTCAAGTCCGGACATGTTGGTACGCGACCGCGACCCTCGCCTGCGCGGGGTACGCCGACAGGAGACCTTCGGTGCGCGGGGGCGCGTCCCTCTCACGCGCGGATACGCCGTCAGGACACGTACGGCACGCGTGCCCTCGCGTCATGCAGCGCGGCGGCCCACCAGGCGAGCTGGTCGAGCAGCGTCTTGGCCGCGCCGTTCACCCCGTCGAGGTCCAGGGGGCGGCCGTCGGCGTCGAAGCGCTGCCAATGGTTGTCGAACGTGACCATGTCCCGGATGGTCGTCGCATGCACCTCCGCGAACACCTGCCGCAAGTGCTCGACGGCTCGCACCCCGCCACCGAACCCGCCATATGAGACGAACGCGACAGGCTTGGCCTGCCACTCGGTGTAGTGCCAATCGATGAAGCTCTTGAGCGAGGCCGGGAAGCTGTGGTTGTACTCGGGCGTCACCACGACGAACGCGTCCGCCGCGCCCACCCTTCTGGCCAGCTCGGCCATCGCGGGCGGGCGCGTCTCCGTGGCCACGAGATCCTCCAGACCGGCGGGCAGTGCTGCGGGGAGGGGCGTCTCGGCCAGATCGATCACATCGATGTCGAACCCGTCATGCAACCGCGCCTGCTCCGTGAACCACCGCGCGATCACCGGGCCGAACCGGCCCTCCCTGACACTGCCGATCAGCACAGCGAGCTTGAGAGTCTGTGTTCTTGTCATGCCCTCGACCCTGCCGCGCCGTCCACGACCGAGGAAGGCCGGGCTCAGACTGGCACTGACAGGGCCACGATCCGCCGGAGCCGGGCCGGTAGTGTCCGAGGCGTGAGTACGAACGAGCTGGGCGCCTTCCTGCGTGCCCGACGCGAGGCCATCACGCCTGCCGAGGCCGGGCTGCCCAGCGGCACCCGGCGGCGCACGCCCGGCCTGCGCCGCTCGGAGCTGGCCACGCTGTCCGGGATCAGCGTCGAATACCTCTCGCGCCTGGAGCAGGGCCGCGACCGCCACCCTTCGAGCCAGGTGCTCGGCGCGCTCGCCGACGCCCTGCGTCTCGGCTCGGCCGAACGCCTCCACCTGCGCCGGCTCTCCAAGGTCGTCGACGGCGACTCCCTCTGCCCGTCCGCCATCCCGCCGGCCCGCGTCGTCCGTCCGACCGTACGAGCCCTGCTCGACCGGCTCGAGCCGACGCCCGCCATTCTCGTCAACCGGCTGAGCGAGATACTCGCCCACACCACCGGCTACGAACGTCTCGCCGCCCCCGTCGGCCTGCTCGACGGGGTGCCGCCCAGCCTTGTCCGGTTCGTGTTCACCGATGTCCGGGCGCGGGCGGTGTACCCCGACTGGGAGCGGGTGGCGGATGAGCAGGTGGCCAGCCTCAAGATCGAATCGTCCCGCGCCGATCCGCATGTCCGTCACCTGTCGGAGGAGCTGACCGTCCTCGCGGGCGCCCCGTTCGCCACCCGCCTGTCGAAAGCGGCCGGCCTGCCCCAGCGCGCGGGGACGGAACGGCTGGTGCATCCCCTGGCGGGCGAGCTGCGGCTGTCGTACGAGACGCTCGACCTGCCGGACATCGAGGGCCAGCGCCTGATCGTCTACCTACCGGCCGACGAGACCACCTCGACCGCCCTCGACCGCCTCACCGGCCGCCAACCGGGAGCCCTCCGCGCGGTCACCGGCTGACGAAGGCTGCCTGATGCCAGCACGCTCCTCGATCTCCTGGGGTGACGCCCGCCCTCGCAGCCGGCGGACACCGGGCGGCTTCACGGACGCCGGCACGCTCCTCGCCCCCCGGGACGACGCCCGCCCCCACAGCCGGCGGACACCGGGCGGTTTCGCGGACGTTCGTGCGCTCCTCGACCTCATCGGACGTTCCACAGGCCCCGCGCGGCAATGTGATCATCGGTGAGGCCACGAGGGCGACCGAAGCGGCACAACCCTCCTATGCGCGGACGTCGAAGCCCAGTGCGGTGGCCACCACGGTCGCCTGGAAGGAGTCGATGATCGCCTTCTTCAACGTGACCGTCGACGGGTCCAGGTCGGACAGGTCGCTGCCCCGCAGATCGCAGCCCGTGAGGTCGGCGCCGTTCAGCCACGCCCCCGAAAGGTCGCAGCGCAACACCTCGGCCTTCTCCAACCGGGCGCCCGTCAGGTCGGCCTCGCGTAGACGTACCCCGTGAAAAGCGCTGCCCCGCAGGTCGGCGCCGGGCAGACCGGTGAACGACCAGTCGCCGCCCTCGACCTTCAGCAGCCCGTAGGAGCAGCCGTCGAACATGCTGCCCGTCATCTTGCACGCCTTGAACGTCGCGTCGAAGAACGAGCAGCGCGAGAACGTGCAGTTGAGGAACAGCGCGTCCTCGTGCTCGGACACGTTGAACCGGACACTGCTGAAGGTGCACTCCTCGAAGACGGAGCCACTGTTCGTCAACTCCGTCATGTCCACGTCGACGAACAGCACCTGATGGTAGGTCTCCTGCGCCAGGTCCCGGCCGTCCCAGTCAGCCGACCGGACCGCCGTGCGGGTTGGAAACGCGGGACGGCCCTGCCTGCGGTCGGCCGTCATCCGGCGACCTCCGTTCGGTCGATGACGACCACGGGCAGCCTCCACTGTGCCTTGCGCTGGTAGCGGTGCCCGGAAGCGCCGTCGATTTCGACGTATTTCTGGATATGCCCGGCCACCCAGCCCACCGGGCTGTCCGTGATCCCCCGCACTTCCATAAGCCCTCCTCCCGCGTCCTCGCGAGCCTCCCATGCGCCACCGACAGAATCCGCGGGCAGGATGTGGCACGGGTTCACTCGGCCCGGAAGGCCGCACCTCCGCTGCTTGAGCGCGTCGGGGAGGTCTGTCACCGGGCAATCCCTCCGCGGCTATTACCTGGATGTCTCCTGGCAAGAGACACTCCGCAGGCACGACACGCGGCCCCAGCGCGCCCAGTTCGGCCCCGATGACATGCGGCCGTGGTACCTCGAGCAGGACGTCCTGCCCGACGCAATGGAGACGATCATCGACGAGAGCAGCACACTGGACGACACCGTGAGGCTGATTGTCCGGGACGCTGGTCTTCTGGTCAGCGAGGCGACCCGCCTGTGAGCAGCCGGGCTAGCTGACGTTGACTCCAACCTTCAGGCACGCCGGGTCGATCCACCCGGCTCCCCGCGTGGGCCACGCCCAGTCGATCAGTAGAGCGCGGCCCTCGGCGATGAGCATGTTGAGCGGGTTGTAGTCGGTGGTGGTGTAAGGGTGGTGTGCGCGGGACACCATCTCCCGAAGGCGTGATCTCTACGTGCCTTACACGGTCTTGGGGAACAGCGGTGCAACCCTGACCAGCGGCCATGCCCGCCATCAGCGTCGACACCGCCGACGGGTCGCCGCAGACCCCGCCAGGCTGTCGCCATCGCTCCTGGCACCGTCGGCCACCCCGCCTACGGGGCCACCCGTAGGTTCCAGCGAAAAACAACCCTTCCGGCGCGTCACGGTGCAGAACCGTGCTGTAGGACGTGCGGGGTTCGCCGGCTGTGTGAGATATCCCTCTCCCGTCATCGTGGCGCTGGTGGACTGGGACGATGACCATGTAGCGATGACCTCCTCGCCCCGCCCGCCGCACGTCGGTGACCGACCGGATCCGACAGGCGGGACTACCGCGCTCGGTGGAGAGCCCGCTCCCGCCCGCGGGTACCTGCTGGACAACGCGCGCGCAGAGGCGGGCGAGCGATTCGTTTGGCTGGCCGAGCTGTTCGACGGTGTGACGCGGGGGCACTTCGATCGGCTGGGGGTCAGGGTCGGCTCGCGCTGCTGGGAGGTGGGGGCCGGTGGCCGCAGTATCCCGGAGGCGCTCGCGGCGGCCGTCGGTCCGACCGGGCACGTGCTGGCCACGGACATCGACCCGTCGTGGCTGAAGGCAGGCGGCGGGTACGAGGTGCGCCGGCACGACGTCGCCGCTGATCCGCCCCCGGAGCCGGGGACGTTCGATCTGGTGCACGCCCGGCTCGTGCTGATCCATGTACCCGACCGGGCTTGGGCGTTGGCCACGATGGTGGCGGCGCTGCGGCCCGGCGGCTGGCTTCTGGTCGAGGACGCCGATACCGCTCTGCAGCCACTGGCATGCCTGGACGACAGCGGCCCGGCGCAGCGGCGAGCCAACCGGATGCGCGACGCGGTCCGGGAGCTGCTGACGCGCCGCGGCGCGGACCTGCGCTACGGCCGGACACTGCCGCGGGCATTGCGTGAGGCCGGCTTGATAGATGTCGCCGCGTCGGGCTCTTTCCCGGTCGGCGGGCTGGCCTGCGACCGGCTGGAGGCGGCGACCATCCGGCACGTGCGCGGCGAGCTGCTCGCGGCCGGCCTGGCCGACGACGCCGAGATCGACGCGCACTTGGCCGCCATCCACGCGGGCAAACTCGACCTGACACTCGCGCCGCTGATCTCGGCCTGGGGACGCCGTCCAGCCGAGCACCCGCCGGCACTCGGTTAAGTGCGGATCCAGGCGCTGCCCGACCTGCCCGCATGCGCACCGGCCGGTACATGGACGACTGGGAATCCTTCATCGAGGAGGTAGCCGGGCAACGCCTGGACCGGGGAGCCATCGTGCCGGTCCACCCCTGCATGTCGCCCTGCACCGCGTCACCTACCGCTACCCCGAAGCCGGCCACGACACCCTGCACGAGGTGGACTTCGAGGTCCGCCGAGGGGAGATCGTCGCCGTGGTGGGCGAGAACGGCTCCGGCAAGATCACGCTCATGAAACTGCTGTCCGGGCTCAACCTGCCCACCCAAGGCGTGGTCACCTGGGACGGCATCAGTACGCGTGATCTGGATACGCACGCCCTTGACGGTCCTCCACTAGTGGACCGCGTCTAGGCGGACCCGCTGCTCCTCGGTCAGTTCAAGGTCCACCGCAGCGAGGTTCTCCTCCAACTGCGCCACCGACGACGCACCAGCCAGCGGGATCACCGGGAACCGGCCGCCGATCTGCCAGGCCAGCACCACCTGGTTCACGCTCGCCCCGCTCTCATTGGCGACCTGGCGCAGCACCGCCATCCGGGCAGGAGTTCCGGGGTGGTCGTAGTCCGGCGGCACCGGCTTATCCTCCCTGGTGTAGGCGCCACCTAGCAGCGGCGAGTAGGCGACCAGGGTCAGGCCAGGCTCAGCGCGTAGGTAGCTGAGCAGTTCGGCTCCGGCATGCCCGAGGCTACCGTCCTCGAAGATCGATTCGGGCATGTCGAAGCGAGGGCGCAGATGGCTGTGCTGGTACTGCAGCACCTCGTACCCGGCCACCCCCGCCGCAGCGGCCAGGGCACGGGCCCGCTCCACCCGCCAGATCGCATGGTTGCTCACCCCGAGTAGCCCAACCGTGCCCTCCGCCACCAACTCGCCGAAGCCCTCGACGGTGTTGCCGAGCGGCACTGTTCGATCCTCGATGTGCGCATAAAGCAGGTCGATCTTGTCCACGCCGAGCCGTTCCCGGCTGCGCTCGGCCGACTCCCGGATCGTCATTGCGGACAACCCCTCGGCGTTGCCGTCGTAGCTGGTGCCGGGTGCGAGCGGCCGCGCCCCCAGCTTGGTGGCGATCACGATCTCCTCGCCGATGCCCCGGCTGCGACGCCAGCGACCGAGGAGTTCCTCGCTCTGCCCGCCTTGGCTGCCGTCGGTCCAGAAAGCGTAATTGTTGGACGTGTCGATGAACGTCCCGCCGGCCTCGACATAGCGGTCGAGGATGGCGAAAGACGTCTTCTCATCGGTCACCGAGCCGAACAGCATCGCGCCGAGGGCGAGCACGCTTACCTCACGGCGAGTCGTCGAGTCGGTGCCAATCGTCCGATATTTCATGCCGTCTCTCCAGTCCGGCCCGCCGTATCCGGGCCCGAGGGAGAGTCTGGCTGCTGGAGCGAACTCCAGGTCAAGTTAGATAGGCGTAGTGGGATCCGACTGCAGCGCCGTCAGCCGCCCTGAACTCATTACCGGCAAGCAGCGCGCCAAGAACGGCCACGTTGACCACGCGCCGGGCGCCGAACCGGTCTGATTCTCAATGATATTTCCTGGCCTGACCGGCTCCCAAGTGCTGTCCAAACTGACTGGCAAACGTTGCTGCGACTCACGCAGAATCACGAGCCGAATGGTTTCGCGCAGAAGGGCTTTTTTTTCGCGCACGGTGAGCGCCGCCGTTGGTGTTCGGTTGTGATGTGCCAGCATGAGTTGGTGACCGAGCCATTGCCGCGGCCTCGTGAGGCCAGTCTTCTGGAAGTTCGCCGGCTCCGCCTGATCGAGGACGCCGCGCCGCGGGTGCCGCCTGCTGAGCGGGTGGCCATGGATCGCCTGTGGGAGGAGGCGGTCCAGGCCAACCCCTGTCTCTTCGACGGGCCGGTGGCAGCGTGCGCGGGGCTGGATCAGGATGGGCCGCACAGCGTGGTTCTCACCTGGGCGAGGACGACCTACCGCCACCGCGCTCTGCGCTGGGTTCCGGGGGCCACCTCGTGGCTGCCGTCTCTTTTCGTCGCCGTCGCGCAACCGGCGACTGATGACGGGAGCCTGCTGGTGGGGCGGATGTCGGCGTCGACGGCCACCCCTGGTCGCTGGCAGCTACCTGGTGGAGCGGTCGAACCGCCCGCCGAGGGTGCGGGCCTCGATACGGCCGCCCTGCGCTCGCACGCCGCTCGGGAGCTGGCCGAGGAGACCGGCCTCGGCACGGCGCCGAGTGACCTGTCGCTGTGGCTGGTCACGCGCGGCGAGAACGGGAGCGTGGGCGTGGTGTTCCTGGCCCCGCACCAGCCGACATCGCTGCTGCGCGAGCGGTTCGCCGCTCTGACGTCCGCCGAGGCGGCACAGGGGCGCGATCCGGAGCTGGAGCGGATCGCTTTCATCCGCTCCCCGGCCGAGGTAGCAGGACTCAAGGACGCGTGCGTGGACTACCTGGCGCCGCTCGTCCGCCACTACGTCAACTCGGGCTCCTAGAAGCGATCACTGCGGTACACCGCCATCCACGGCCTCCTGTCCATCGACCTGCCTGGCCAGTCCCCCGGAGTCCGGGCGCGCCCGGCGGAGGTTGAGGGGCTCAGGTGAAGTTGACGTCGCTGCAGAAGTAGAACGTCTGGTCCATGTGCGACGCTTTCCAGATCGTGTAGATGACGTGGCGGCCCGTGCGTCCGGCACTGGTCAGGTTATTGATCATGTACGTCTGGCCCGGCGCGTACTTGGCGGTCTCGCGGACAAGTTCCAGGTGGTTCCAGCCCAGGGCGGTGGTCGTGGCGTTGTAGCCCTGGCGGGTGATGTAGACCCTGATGTAGTCGGCGCCATGGCTGGCCTGGTCGTTCAGGCGGATGTTGAAGGTGCCGCCGAGGTTCGTCATCGTCCAGGCGCCTGGTGTGTCCATGGATCGGTAGCGGCCGTCCTGGGTCCGGCCCGCGCTGCACAGTTGGCCGTTGGGGATGACCGCCTGGTGGTTGCCGCCGACGTTGTCGCGGTAGAGGCCGTTCCAGTTCCACATGGCGTTCGTGTTGTCCTGCCATGCCTGCCAGCACATGGGGTCTTTCTGCTGCATGGTGGGGTTCTGGAAGTCGTTGCCCCAGCGTAGCCAGCAGCCGTAGTTGCGGGATGCCGGGTCGACGACGGATCCGTGGGCCGAAGCGGTGCCGGTCGGCGAGATGGCGTAGAGCGTCGCCGCGGCCAGCAGCAGGACCAGGGCGCGGAGCGCCCAGCGGGATGTACGGACTTGGGCGTGGGCCATGGTGCGGTCTCCATGTTCCGGTGGGGGTCTCGGATAGTGGGAGCGCTCCCGCGTGGCGCGACCGTATCTGACCGCATGAGTGAAGACAATGACAGGCGAGAGTCAACGCGTGCGCCAGCGCATGCGTGCCGTGGTCGATTCAGGGGGCGAGCAGCGAAAAGCAGTTCGGCGACCGAGCCGGTGATGTTACCGAGTCAGGTGAAAGTTTCAGCCGCCGATCGACGTATTTCCTTTTACCAGGTTCCACGTGAAAGTTTCACCCGATCTCGGCTGTTTCCGCTGGTACTGCGGACTGGCCGGGATGGCATGGTGAGCGGCCAGAGAAATGGCGGAGCGGTGACTTAGAGTCGAGCTTGGGAGCGCTCCCAACTTCGATCAACCAAGAATGGCGGGCCATGAGAAACGCGAGCCTGAATTGGCCGACGCGGGCGGCCGTGACGCTGCTGGTCGCCGCCCTGCTGGGCGTTCCCGGGGTGTCCAGCACGGTCGCCGGGCCGGCCGTTTTCGCGTCGGCCGCCTACCCGTACCAGGATCCGACCCTGCCCGTGCCGACCCGGGTGGCCGACCTGATGGGCCGGATGTCGCTGGAGGAGAAGCTCGGCCAGATGACGCAGGCCGAGCGCGGCTCGGTCAGCGCCGCCGACGTCACGACGTACCGGCTCGGCTCGGTGCTGTCGGGCGGCGGCTCCGGGCCGTCCCCGAACACGGCCGCGTCTTGGGCGGACATGTACGACAATTTCCAGAACGCGGCCCTGGCCACGCCGCTGGGCATCCCCCTCCTTTACGGCGTCGACGCCGTACACGGCCACAACAACGTCGTCGGCGCCACGATCTTCCCGCACAACATCGGGCTCGGCGCGACCCGGGACCCCGCGCTGGCGCAGCGGGTCGGCCGGGCCGTGGCCGAGGAGGTCTCCGGCACCGGCGTGGACTGGGATTTCGCGCCCTGCCTGTGCGTGGCACGCAACGACCGGTGGGGCCGCACGTACGAGTCCTTCGGCGAGACGCCCGAGCTGGCCTCGTCCATGGCCACGATCGTGACCGGCCTGCAGGGCGCCGTGCTGAACGGCCCGGCCTCCGTACTGGCCACGGCCAAGCACTACCTCGGCGACGGCGGCACCACGGGCGGCGTGGACCAGGGCGACACCCAGCTGTCCGAGGCCGACCTGCGGGCGATCCACCTGCCACCGTTCAGGGCCGCGGTGGAGCGCGGGGTGGGCTCGGTGATGATCTCGTTCAGCAGCTGGAACGGCGCCAAGCTGCACGGGCACCAGTACCTGATCACCACCGTGCTCAAGGGCGAGCTGGGCTTCTCCGGCCTCGTGGTCTCCGACTGGGACGGCATCGACCAGATCGACGGCGCCGCCGGCACCTCCGCGCTCGACGTGCGCACGGCCGTGAACGCCGGCATCGACATGGTGATGGTGCCCACGGCCTGGCGGCGGTTCATCGACCTGCTACGGGCCGAGGTGCAGGCGGGCCGGGTGACCACGGCCCGGGTCGACGACGCGGTCCGGCGCGTCCTGACGAAGAAGTTCGAGCTCGGCCTGTTCGAGAAACCGCTGACCGACCGGTCCTACACCGCGACCGTCGGCAGCTCGGCGCACCGCGCCCTGGCCCGCGAGGCGGTGGCCAAGTCGCAGGTCGTGCTGAAGAACGCCGGGAACATCCTGCCGCTCGCCCGGGGTGGCAAGATCTTCGTGGCGGGCAAGAGCGCGGACGACATCGGCAATCAGAGCGGCGGCTGGACGATCTCCTGGCAGGGCTCGTCCGGCGCCATCACCCCCGGCACCACCATCCTGCAGGGCATCAGGAACACCGCCGGCTCGGCCACGACCGTCACCTACAGCCGCGACGGCAGCGGCATCGACGGCTCCTATCGCGTGGCGATCGCCGTGGTCGGCGAAACGCCGTACGCCGAGGGCCAGGGTGACCGCCCAGGCGGCCTGGGCCTGGACACCACCGACCTGAACACCATCGCCACCCTGCGCGCGGCCGGGGTGCCCGTCGTGGTCGTGCTGGTCTCGGGGCGCCCCCTCGACATCGCGGCCCAGCTGCCCGGCTGGAACGCCCTGATGGCCGCCTGGCTGCCGGGCACCGAGGGCCAGGGCGTGGCCGATGTGCTGTTCGGCACGGTACAGCCCACCGGCAAGCTGCCCATGACCTGGATGAGCAGCGCCTCCCAGCAGCCGATCAACGCGGGCGACGGCAAGACACCGCTGTTTCCGTACGGCTCCGGCCTGACGTACGGGCAGTCGCAGGACGACACCAGCCCGCCCACCGCGCCCGGCACGCCGGTCGCGTCCGAGACCACCTCCTCGTCCACGAGCCTGTCGTGGTCCGCCTCGTCCGACAACGTGGGCGTGACCGGCTACGACGTGGTCCGCGTGCAGCCGGCGGGCGAGACGACGGTGGCCACGGCCACGACCGCCACGGCCACCGTCACCGGCCTGGCCGCGAATACGTCCTACACCTTCGCCGTCTACGCCAAGGACGCCGCCGGCAACCGCTCGCCGCGCTCGGGGACGGTCACCGTGACCACGCGCGCCGACGGCGGGACGGGCGGCTGCTCGGTCACCGCGACGGTGCAGAGCCAGTGGAGCACCGGGTACGTCATCCAGGTGGCGGTGACCAACACCGGCACGAGCGCCGCGAACGGCTGGGGCGTCACCTTCACCCTGCCGTCCGGCCATCAGATCACCGGGTCGTGGAACGTCTCCCTCACGGTAAGCGGCCAGGCCGCCACGGCGGGCAACGCCGCGCACAACGGGACGCTCGCGCCCGGCGCGAGCACCTCCTTCGGCTTCCAGGCCAGTCGGCCGGCCGGCGACACCCGCCTGCCATCCGGCTACGCCTGCGCGTGGAGAACCGGACCTTGAAAATTACATCGTCGAAAGCGGCCGAACGCGCAGCTCGCGGGGCCGGAGCCGCGACAGGTGACGGATCAGCTCATTGTTGACGCGTCGAAAACTGCATAGGGTGCCGTTGACGATGATCTCGACAAATCGGTCAAGGAGCCCGCCATGCGCGTGCGAACGACCCCGTCCCTGATCATGATTCTCTTAGCCGCCGTGGGGCTCGTGGTCACGATCCCCACCGCCGCGCAGGCGATCGGCGGCTTCGACTACTCCCGGGCGCAGGTGTCCACCACCGGCCTGCAGGTGCCGTGGGGGCTGGCCTTCCTGCCCGACGGCAGCGCGCTGGTCTCCGAGCGCGGCACCGCCAGGATTCTCCAAGTACGCCCGGGACAGACCCCGGTCCGGGTGGCCACCGTCAACGGGGTCTCCGCCTCCGGCGAGGGCGGGCTGCTCGGCATCGCCGTGTCGCCGACGTACGCCCAGGACCAGTGGGTCTACGCCTACTTCTCCACGAGCAGCGACAACCGGCTGGTACGGTTCCGGCTGACCGCGCCGCAGACCCAGAACGTCCTCTTCTCCGGCGTGCCGCGGGCCTCCATCCACAACGGCGGCCGCATCGCCTTCGGCCCCGACGGCCAGCTGTACCTGTCCACCGGCGACGCCGGAAACACCGCCAACGCCCAGAACCTGAACACCCCGGCGGGCAAGATCCTGCGCATGACGCCGAGCGGCGGCGTCCCGACGGACAATCCCTTCGCCGGCTCCAGGGTGTACAGCTACGGCCACCGCAACGTGCAGGGCCTGGCCTGGGACGCGCAGGGCAGGATGTACGCCTCCGAGTTCGGCCAGAACACCCGGGACGAGGTCAACCGGATCGTCGCGGGCGGCAACTACGGCTGGCCCACCTGCGAGGGCGTCTGCGGCAACCCGTCCTTCCGCGACCCGATCGCCACGTGGTCGACGGCCGAGGCGTCGCCGAGCGGGCTCGCGTACGCCAACGGCACGCTGTTCGCCGGCGCCTTGGGCGGGACCCGGCTGTGGACCGTCCCGCTGACGAGCAGCGGCGGGGCCGGGACCCCGGTCGCCGAGCTGCGGGGCGCCTACGGGCGGCTGCGCGCGGTCGCGGTGGGGCCGGACGGATGGCTGTGGGTGACGACCAGCAACCGCGACGGGCGCGGCGCCCCGGTGGCCCAGGACGACCGCATCATCCGCATCCCGCCCACCGGCACCCCCTGACGAAGGGGTCAGTGGCCGGCGTGCTCGTGGGGCTTGGCCACCACCCAGGCCCGGGCGGAGCCCACCTGCCGCTCCAGGTCGGACAGGAGGGCGGCCAGGTTCTCGTGGTCCATGTACGCGGTCTGCTCGATGCTCGATCGGTGTGTCTCCACCTGCCCCGCCAGGCTGTTGATCTTGCTCAGGGTATCGTTGAGGTCCCGACTTTCCTGCTGACTCAGATCGCACATGCCTTCACAGTAAAGAGTGTCCTTCAGGCCGTACATATGTCTGACAAGTAGGTTGTGCGTGTCCGAAGGCTGCGAGGATGGGCCTATGCGCCTCGCCCGAGCCATCGTCTTCGCGGTGGTGTGTGCCGCCGTGACGGCGGCCGGGCATGCCTTCGCGGGCGGCGCGGCGGTCGCGCCCGGCGTCATGGTGACGGGCGGGTTCGGCGCGCTCGCCCTGGCATACGTCCTGAGCGGGCGTGAGCGCGGCCCCGAGGTGGTGCTCGGCGCCACGGTGGGGGCACAGGCAGCGCTGCACAAGCTGTTCGAGCTGACCGCGCCCGGCACCGGGCACGCGCATTTCGCCGTGGGCATGGCGCTGGTCCACCTGACGATCGCCGTGCTGACGGGCTGGTGGCTGCATCGGGGTGAGAGCGCGTTCTGGCTCATGCTGCGCCTGTCGGGGCGGCCCCGGCTCGCCCTGCCGCGGCCGTTCCGAGCGATTCCCGCGATCGACCCGGCTCCGTCACGGCCGGCGCCGGCTTGGCGGGCGCCGCTCAGGCCGTCGATCACGGGTCGGATCGCGACCGCGGAGCCACGGAGAGGGCCTCCCACGAGGGGAGACACCGCATCGCCAACAATGCTTCCCTCGTCATGGAGTTCACCTTGTCTACCTTTCTTCGCAGAACCCTCGTGGCGGTGATCGGGTGCGGGCTGTTCCTGGCCGTCACCGCGCCCGCCGCCCTCGCTCACGACAGTCTCAAGAGCAGTTCGCCCGCCAAGGGCGCCACCGTGTCCAGCGTGGAGACGATCGAGCTGGAGTACTCCTCTCGCATCCGCTTCCCGCTGGTGGTGCTGCGCACCGCCGCCGGGCAGATGATCAAGCTCGGCGAGCCGCAGGCCGACGGGCCCAAGGTGCGCACCGCCGTGCCCGGCCCGCTGGCGGGCGGCTCGTACGTCATCGCCTGGCGGGTCGTCTCGTCCGACGGCCACCCGATCGAGGGCGAGATCCCCTTCACCGTGAAGGGGACCTCGTCCGGCACGACAGCGCCCGCGACGGCGGCTGCGGCCACGACCGCGCCCGCCGCCGCGGCGCAGACCTCCCGACCTGCCGCTGCGGCGCAGGGCGGGGGCGGCATCCCCGGCTGGCTCTGGGCCGGACTCGCTGCGCTGGTCGTGCTCGGTCTGGCGATCTGGCTGCTGTCCAGGCGGACGGGCGGCCCCGGCGAACCCGCCGGGCAGCCGGACGCACCGGTCGAGCAGCCGGGCGCTCCAACGGCGCCCTAGCGGCATCAGGGCACCAGCCACCCCAGCACGGGCGTCGACTGCAGGAACACCAGCACGCACAGGATGAGCAGCAACACCGCGCTCCAGCCGATCACCCGGCGGAACAGGTTGCCCTCCTCCCCCACCAGGCCGACCGCGGCCGTGCCGATGGCCAGGTTCTGGGGCGAGATCATCTTGCCCATCACCCCGCCCGCGCTGTTGGCCGCGCCGAACAGCTCCGGCGGGATGTTCAGCTGGCCCGCCGCGGTGGTCTGGAGCTTGGCGAACAGCGCGTTGGCGCCGGCGTCCGTACCGGTGATCGCGACGCCGAACCAGCCGACGACCGGTGACAGGAACGCGAAGAACGCGCCCGCGCCCGCCAGGAACAGGCCGAGCGTCTGGATCTGCCCCGAGAACTGCATGACGAAGGCCAGGGCGAAGACCGACAGGATGGTGACGATGGCCCAGCCGAACTGCCGGATCGTCGCCCCATAGGTGGCCAGCGCCGAGGCCGGGCTGATCCGCAGCACCAGGAGCGTGAGCAGCCCAGAGACGAACAGCAGCGTCCCGGGGTGCGCGGCCCACGGCAGCTCGTAGACCACGGGCACCGCCTTGCCCGCCGGGTTCACCAGGTCGAGCCCGGGCCAGGCGGGCTTGACGGTGAAACCGGCGAGGAAGGTCTTGATCGCGGGGATCTGCGCGATGGAGAACAACGCGATGATGATCGCGTACGGGGCGAAGGCCGTGAGCTTGTCTCCGGTGGTGTCGCCGCCGGGGCGGCCGTGGACGCGGACGAACGCGGGGTCGTCCACGGACCCGCCCGCGATCGGGGTGGGGCTCGGTGTGAACCCGACCGTCTCGGCCGGCTTCCAGATCTTGCCGAACGCGACCAGCACGATCGCCGAGACCAGGGCCGCCGCGATGTCCGTGAGCAGGTAGTTGACCTGCGACATCAGGATCTGCGTGGCGCCGAAGCTGATCCCGGCGACGAGCGCGGCGGGCCACGCCTGGCGCAGGCCGCGCCGCCCGTCGGCGACGTAGATCAGGATGAACGGCACGAGCAGCGCGATGAACGCGGTCTGGCGGCCCGCCATCGCGCCGAACGGCTCGGGCGGCAGTTCGGTGACGCTGCCCAGGATCGTGATCGGGTTGCCCATGCCGCCGAAGGCGACGGGCGCGGTGTTGGCGATGAGCGCGATGACCGCGGCGCGCATCGGCTCGAAGCCGAGCGCGATGAGCATGACCGCGCAGATGGCGATCGGCGAGCCACCGCCGGCCAGGGCCTCGATGAGCGCGCCGAAGGAGAACGCGATGACGATCGCGGTGATCCGCTTGTCGTCGCTGATGCCCTGGAAGGCCCGGCGCAGTACGGCGAAGTGGCCGCTGCGCTCGGTCATCTTGTAGATCCAGATGGCGTTGAAGGTGATCCACAGGATCAGCAGCACCGCCCTGGCCGCGCCGTACACGGCGGAGTCGAGTGCCTGGGCGATCGGCATGCCGTACGCGAACGGCAGGACCGCGATCAGGAAGCCGACGACCAGGCCGGAGATGCCCGCCCAGTGCGCCTTCCACTTGAAGACGCCCAGCAGCACCAGCACCGCGAGCAGGGGCAGGGCGGCAAGGAGGGCGGACAGCCATAAGGAGCCGGTGGGGTTGAAGTTCTGCTGGTACACCGTGCGCCTCCGAGGGTTAGGCGTTCCATTGGATAGAACAGTGTTCCGTGTCTAGGATCGTAGGACGCGGAACAACCGGAGGGAAGAGATGGAAATACGGCATGCCACCGCACCCGACCAGATCCACCACTTCGGCACCGCGGAGCTCCGCGCCCGCCACCTCGTCGAGGGCCTGTTCGGGCCGGAGGTGGACGGCGTCTACACCCATCAGGACCGGATGGTCGTCGCCGGGGTGCGGCCGAGCGGGAAGGCGCGGCTGACGGCGTTCGACCCGCTGCGCTCGGAGCACTTCCTGGAGCGCCGCGAGCTGGGCGTGATCAACATCGGGGAGACGGGCACCGTGGAGGTCGACGGCGTGCCGTACGAGCTGGACCCCAAGGACTGCCTGTACGTCGGCCGGGGCGCGCGCGAGGTCACGTTCGAGCGCGGCACGTTCTACCTGGTCTCCGCCCCCGCGCACGAGACGTTCCCGACCACGCACGCGCGGCTGAAGGACGTGGATCCGGTACGGCTCGGCAGCGCCGGCGGCTCGAACGACCGGACCATCTACAAGTACATCCACCTCGACGGCATCCGCAGCTGCCAGCTCGTCATGGGAGTGACCGTGCTGGAGCCGGGCAGCATGTGGAACACCATGCCGTGCCACACCCACGACCGCCGTACCGAGGTCTACCTGTACTTCGACCTGCCGCGCGAGGAGCGGGTCGTGCACCTGATGGGCCGCCCCGACGAGACCCGCAACCTGATCGTGGCCAACGAGCAGGCGGTGATCTCGCCGAGCTGGTCGGTGCACTGCGGGTTCGGCACCCGCAGCTACGCGTTCGTGTGGGCGATGGCCGGGGAGAACCAGGCGTTCGACGACATGGACCAGGTCGCGATCACCGAGATGCGGTGACGGATGGAGCTGTTCTCTTTGACCGGCCGCACGGCGCTGGTCACCGGGGCGCGCTCGGGAATCGGCCGGGCGATCGCGGTCGGCCTCGCGCGGGCCGGGGCCGACCTGATCCTGCACGGCCACCGCGACGACCTCGACGAGACCGAGCGCCAGGTGAAGCGACTCGGGAGCGACGTGGGCAAGCTCGTCCTCGATCTGGGCGACCCGGCCGCGATCAGGCCAGCGCTGGCGCCGGTCCTGGCCCGGCGCGAGGTGGACATCCTGGTCAACAACGCGGGCACGATCAGCCGGGGCTCGACCAGCCTGGACGACTGGCGCCGGGTGCTGGCCGTCAACCTGGACGCCGTGTACGTGCTCAGCCAGGCGCTGCTGGAGCACGGCGCCACGAAGGTGATCTCGATCGCGTCGCTGCTGTCGTTCCAGGGCGGCATCAACGTGGCGTCCTACGCGGCGGCCAAGCACGCGGTGGCCGGGCTGACCAAGGCGCTGTCCAACGAGTGGGCGCCGCACGGCGCGCAGGTCAACGCCATCGCCCCCGGCTACATCGCCACCGACAACACCACGGCCCTGCGGGAGGACGCGCGGCGCGAGCAGGAGATCAGGTCGCGGATCCCGGCCGGGCGCTGGGGCGACCCCGCGGACCTTGCGGGCGCGGCCGTCTTCCTCGCCTCGCGCGCCTCCGACTACGTCACGGGCCACGTGCTGGTCGTGGACGGCGGCTGGCTGGCCCGCTGAGTATGCTTGCTCGGGTGGACAACCGGCCGAGCACCGCCATCGACAAGGCGCTCTGGGTGCTGGAGGCCCTCGCCGAGCACGAGAGCGTGACCAAGATCGCGACGGCGACGGGCCTGCCCAAGTCGACGACCCACCGCATCCTGCAGTCGCTGGCCGAGCACGGCTTCGCCCGGCCCGACGGCACCGGCGGCTACCTGCCGGGCCCCAAGATCCTCACCCTGGCCGGCCGGATGCTGGCCCGCTTCGATCCGGTACGCCAGGCGTCGCCGGTGCTGCAGCGCCTGCACGACCAGACCGGCTACACCGTGCACCTGGCCGTGCTCAACGGCGACGAGGCCGTCTACGCCGCCAAGCTGGAGGGGCGCAAGCCCTACCAGATGCCCTCACGCGTCGGCATGTCGCTGTGGCTGCACACCAGCGCGATCGGCAAGGCGATGCTCGCGGCCATGTCCGACGACGAGGTGGCGGGCATCACCACCCGCACCGGGCTGACCAGGCGCACACCCGCCACGATCACCACCCAGGCCGCGCTCCGCCGCCACCTGGCGCGGGTGCGGGAGTGCGGCTTCGCGATCGACGACGAGGAGAACGAGGCGGGCATCCGCTGCGTCGGCGCGGCCGTGTTCGACCACACCGGGCACGTGGTGGCCGGGGTGAGCATCTCGACGCTGACCCACGAGCTGTCGGTCGACGACGCACAGGAGCTGGGACCGCTGGTCGCGAGCACCGCCCACGAGGTCTCCCGCACCCTGGGCGCGCCCCTGGAGCTCCCGACCGGCTAGGTCGGCCGGGCCGCTTCAGGCGGCCCGATGCTGTTCGTACAGCTGGCCGAGGCGGTCGATGCGCCAGAGCTGGCCGAGCACGACCAGCGTCGCGCCGAACACGGCGGGCCACACCTCCAGCGCGACCAGCCCCCAGGCCAGCAGCGCGAACCCGGCCGAGCCCACGCCGATGAGCAGGCGCTGCACCTTACGGTGGTCGCCGGACACCAGCGACCGGTCCTGCAGCCACATCTTCTCGCCGTAGATGCCCTTGGCCGTCCAGCTCGACGGATGCTCGATCGCCGGGAAGGCGTGCGGGTTGACGATCAGCCAGACGACGACCAGCGCCACAGGCACCAGCGACCACCAGCCGATCCACGCCCTGCTCCAGATGGCCAGCATCATGAGCGGGATCGCGGCGAACCTGGTCCAGACGCTCCACGGGTTGGCGTGCCGCTTCCACGCCTCGTCGGTCATGCCCACGGCCCGCGCGTATCTCTTCAGCCCGCTCATACGATGAGCCCCCTTGCCAGAGCGTTGATGGTGGCGTCGAGCACCTGCTCGAAGTCGGGTCCGTACCTGTCGCGGTTGACCACCAGCAGGCCCGCGGTGCGCAGCACGCCCATCAGCACCTCCGGCGGGACGTCCGCGACGATGACGCCGTCGCTCTGCCCCTGGGCGAGGTAGTCGATCAGCGGCGTCATCAGGTGCGGGGTGACCCGGGCGATCTCCTCGGGCCCGACCCTGCGGGCCACCGCCTCCAGCTCGTCGGGGCGGGTGAGCAGCCGCCGGTAGAACGGGTCGGTGGTGAGCGCCTCGACCATGCCCCGCATGAGGCCGGCCAGCGCCGCCACGCTGGGCGGCCGGTCGAGCGCGGCGGCGAGCAGCTTGCCCATCAGCGGCGCCCGGCGGACCATGACCTCCTTGTAGAGCTCCTCCTTCGACTCGAAGAACGCGTAGAAGCTGCCTTTCGCGATGCCCGAGGGGGCGACCAGCTCGTCGAGCGAGGTCTTCTTCAGCCCCTGGGTGGCGAAGAGCTCTTCGGCGGTGTCGAGCAGCCGCGCGGTGATGCGCGCCCGATCCTCCGCCGTGAACGCCACGGCCATGTGAATCCCTATGACTGGTTCGGATATTCAGTCATAGCTTAGCACCAGGCGCGTGTGCCGCTTGGTGATGACGGCCACGCCGTCCGGCGCGGGGCCGGGGTAGGCGTCTATGCGCAGGTCGCCGGCCTCCGGGCGGCCCGCCGCGTGCCACGCCTGGACGTGCGCGGCCAGCTCCGCCGCCAGCGCGGCCCCGTCCGGCCCGTATCCGCGGACGAGCAGTTCCTGCCCGGCCGGCCCGGCCCCGGGCAGCTCCGGCCCTGCCGCCGATGCGGCCCCGCCTGGCGCGTGTCCGCGAGCGAGCAGCTCCTGCCCCGCCGCCAGTACGGCCAGGCCGTCGGGGCCGGCGAGGCCCACCGTCATGCCGTACCCCTGAGTGGCCACCGGAGCCCACTCCAGCCGTCCGGCCAACGCGCACCAGCGGGGCTCGTACATCGCCAGCCACAGGCCGATCCCGCCGCCCATCAGCGACAGCCGTGGCAGCGGCGGCACGCCGGCGGCCACCTCGACGGCGGGGCCGGCCAGCATCGCCACGACGTCGCCCACCTCGCGCGGCTCCGGCAGTGTGAGCACCAGGTCGGCCTCGCCGTCCAGCATCAGCGTGACCTCGGGCCCGGCGGAGGGGCCGCGCATGCGCATGAAGCCGCACGGCTCCACCGACCGGCTGGACCAGTGGTCGCCCGCGTACTCCATGGCCACCGACACCTGCACGCCGCGCAGGTCGAGCGGCACCACGAGCCGGCCGCCCGGCGCCAGCTGCGCCAGCCAGGCCGGGGACAGGTCCCACACGCCGACGGTGGCGATCACCCGGTCGTACGGCGCCGCCTGCGGGAAGCCGGCCGCGCCGTCGGCGCACGCGACGACCACCTCGGGACAGCCGGCGTCGTCGAGATGCCGCCGGGCCGCCGCGACGACGTCGGCGTCGATGTCGACGCTGACCACATGGCCCTCCGGCCCGGTCAGGTGCGCGAGCAGGGCGGCGTTGTAGCCGGTGCCCGCGCCGATCTCCAGCACCCGGTCGCCGGGCCGGACGTCGAGCTGGTCGAGCATGATGCCCATGATCGCGGGCTGCGAGGAGGAGCTGATCGGCCGGCCCTCCTCGTCCCGTTTGGTGACGATGGGCTCGTCCCGGTAGGCCTCCGCCGGGTCGAACTCCGGCAGGAACAGATGGCGCGGGACCAGGCGGAAGCCCTCCGCCACCCGCCCGCTCACCTCCCCGCGCTCCAGCAGCTGGGCGACCATGGCCTCGCGGTGCTCGTCGAACTCCATATCCGACATGATCCCCGCGACCAGCACAGAATGCCGGTAAAGATTTCGAGTCAGAGGGTTTGACCCGCTCGATGAGGGAAGGGCGGGGAGTTCATGTACGTCGATCGTGAGGAGGAGCCGTAGTGCTCACCCTGACAACTAACGCAGCTCAGGCGATTCGTGATTTGACCGCGTCCGCTCCTGAGCCTGCCCAGAGCGGCATCCGCATCTCGTCCCAGGGAGAGGGCGCGAATTCGCTGACCCTGTCGCTGGCGAACGCGCCGGAGCCGGCCGACGAGGTCGTCGAGGCCGAGGGCGCGCGTGTGTACCTCGACCCGGTGGCCGCCACAGTCCTGGAGGACAAGTCTCTGGACGCGGGAGCGGACGACCAGGGCTCCGTGTCCTTCCTGGTGACCGACCAGCCCGTCTAGACGGGCCGCATCGGCCTGGCGGCCGGCCAGGCCGACCTGAACGGACCACCACTGGTCCGGTATGACCAGACGTATCGGACGTACCGGACCAGTGGTCTGTCAACCGTCGGTGAGCAGCTTGTGGAGGTAGTGGATCTGCTCCTCGCTCTGGAAGCCGCCACCGCCCTCGTGCCCGTTCCACGGCCAGACGCTGATCTCCTTGGGCCCGCGCCAGTGGTTGTAGGCCGCGAAGACCGTGGACGGCGGGCAGACCTGGTCCATCAGCGCCACCGAGTAGAGCGCCGGCACCTGTCCGCGGGCGGCGAAGTTCACGCCGTCGAAGTACGACAGCGTCCGGAACACCTGCTCGGCGCTGTCCCGCCGGGTGGACAGGAAGCGGACGATCTCCTGGTACGGGTCCCTGTCGGTGATCTCCACGGCCCGGCGGAAGTGGGTCAGGAACGGCACGTCGATCAGCGCCGCCTTGATCGACGGGTGCAGCGCGGCCGCCGCCTGGGCGATGCCGCCACCCTGGCTGCCGCCCGAGGCGACGATCCGCGAGGCGTCCACGGCCGGGTGCGCGGCGGCCACGTCGACCGCCCGGACCGCGTCGGTGAAGACCCGCCGGTAGTAGTACTGGTCGGGGTCGAGGATGCCGCGGGTCATCATGCCGGGGGCCTGGGCGTTGTCGCCGCCGTACGGGTCGCCGGTGACGCCGGGGCTGCCCGGGTTGGCGCCGCCGTGGCCCCGGGTCTCCATCACGAACACCGCGTAGCCCACGGCGGGCCAGCCCAGGTGATCCTTCGGGAAGCCGCGGCCGCCGCTGTAGCCGATGTAGTGCATCACGCACGGCACCGGCCCCTCCGCGCCACGCGGCACCAGGAACCAGCCATTGATCCGATGACCGCCCCAGCCCGCGAAGGAGACGTCGTACACGTCGACCGAGGCGAGCGGCAGGTCGTAGCGGGTGAACTCGGCCGCCGAGTCGAACTCGCGCGCCTCTGCCAGCGTGCGCGTCCAGAACTCGTCGAAGTCGGCGGGCTCGTCACGGTCGGGGAGATAGGAACGGAGCTGCTCAAGCGGCAGGTCGAACAGGGCCACGTAGGTCTCCAGCCTTGGTAGAGGGTGGTGCTATTTCATCGCATTGATAGGCGTTCGCGCTATTTGGGCCCCTCTACGGGGTTGACTGTGCTTTGACGGAGTGGTCCCATCTCCAGTTGTTAGGAAGCCTTCCTAACGAATTCGGATGAAGGGCCAGCCGTGCACTCTCCAGCCCGGGCTCGCTTACGCCCGCTGATCCTGCTTCCCCTCCTCACCCTCCTCGCCGCCGGCCTGACCGCGCTGCCCGCGCGGGCGGCCACGGTCCGCTACGAGGCCGAGAACGCCACCATCAGCCAAGGCGTCGTCGAGGCCAACCACACCGGCTTCTCCGGCACCGGCTTCGTCAACGGCGACAACGTCGTGGGCCCGTACACCGAGTGGACGGTCAACGCCCCCTCGGCGGGCACCGCGACGCTGGCCATCCGCTACTCCAACGGCACCACCTCGGCCCGCACCGCGGACGTCTCGGTGAACGGCACCGTCGTCTCGGCCGCCCGCTCCTTCGGCACCACCGCCAACTGGAACACCTGGGCCACCTCCACGCTGACCGCGACGCTGAACGCGGGTGACAACAAGATCCGCGTCACCTCGACGAACGCCGGCGGCAACCCGAACCTCGACTTCCTGGAGGCCACGGTCGCCGACGCCCCCGCCACCGAGTACCAGGCGGAGGCGGCCACCCTGTCGGAGGCCAGCGTGGCGACCAACCACACCGGCTACACCGGCACCGGCTTCGTCGACTACGTCAACGCCGTCGGCGGGTACATCGAGTGGAGCGTCAGCGTGGCCGACGCCGGCACCCACACCCTGACCTTCCGCTACGCCAACGGCACCGCGGTGACGCGGCCGATGGACATCGCCGTCAACGGCTCCGTGGCCGCCGCCGGCGTGAACTTCGCCAGTACCACCAACTGGGACACCTGGGCCGACGGCCAGGTCACGGTCACCCTGAACGCCGGAGTCAACACGATCCGCGCCACCGGCACCTCCGCCAACGGCGGCCCGAACGTGGACCGGCTGTCCGTCAGCGGCTCCGGCGGTCCGGACGGGCAGGCGCCGAGCGTGCCCGCGAGCCCTCGCGTCACCGGCACCTCGGCCAGCAGCATCTCGCTGGCCTGGAACGACTCCTCCGACAACGTCGGCGTGACCGGCTACAAGGTCTACGAGGGCACCACCGTGGTGGCCACCTCGCCCACGGCCAGCGCCACGATCAACGGCCTGACCTCCGGCTCCACGCACAGCTACACGGTCACCGCCGTCGACGCGGCCGGCAACGAGTCCGGCCACAGCGCCACGGTCACCGGCACCGCCACCGGCGGCACCACCGGGCCCACGGCCGACCAGCTGCTGGCCAAGGTCACGGCGTGCAGTCAGATCTCCAACGGCAAGTACAAGACCGACTCCGACGTCAGCACGGCGACGGTGGCGGTGTGCGAGAAGACCGGCGCGGTGTTCTGGAAGGGGGACATGGACATCGACTGCGACGGCGTCCGTACGACGCAGTGCAACGAGGACACCGACTGCTGCTTCCAGAACGAGACGTTCTGCCAGACCACCTCCGACGGCCCGCTCAACGCGGCGCAGCTCGCCTACATGGTGGTGCCCAGCCCCAGCAGCACCTGGGACTACCGGACCAAGGGCATCGGCTGCGGGACGGTGGTGGCGATCGTCTACAACGGCCAAGTGGAGTACGCCGTCATGGGTGATACCGGGCCGACGGGCATCATCGGCGAGGCGTCGTACCGTACGGCGGCCGACCTGGGCATCAACCCGGACCCGAGCAACGGCGGCACCGACTCCGGCGTCACCTACATCGTGTTCACCGGGTCGGGCACCAAGGTGTCGACGATCGAGAACCACACCCAGGCCGTGAACCTGGGCAGGACGCTCGCCCAGCAGTTCCTCAACAACAACTGAAACCGCTCAGCCGGGGTAGGGGCGTCCGGGTGAACGACCACGTGATCCGGATCCCGGACTCCCACCTCCGTCCCGGCCTCATCCTCGACACCCCGGCCGATCCCGCCGACTTCCTGCTGATCTTCGCCGACGGCTCGGAGTCGCGGGTGCAGCTCGTCCACGACGACACCGGACGTCCGGTGCTCCGGGTGGGCGGATACGTGACCACCCGGGGCGACGTCGTACAGGAGCGGGTGTGGACGGTGCGGGAGATGGCGCCCCGCGACGGCCACCTCCGGCTCCGGCTGGGGCACTCGATTTCCCCTTCCCACCCGGGTGGTTTGAGCTAGTTTCGGCCTGTGCGTACTTTTGCCCGACGAGCCGGCCGGCTGCTGACCGGGCTCGTGATCCTGGCGCTCTCCCCGATCCCGGGCCTGGCGGCGCTGGCCGGCATGGCGATGCTCGGCGCCGGGCCGGACGTCTTCACCGTGACGGGGCTCGCGGTGTTCGCGTCGGTGTTCTTCCTCGGCCTGCTGCTGTGCGTGCCGAGACCGCGCCCGGTCTGGGGGCGCTGGCTGCGGGCCCTGGTCATCCTGTCGGTGGAGGCCGCCGTGGTCTGGCAGGTCGCGGCCATGACCCTGCACGCGCCGCCGGGCGGGCCCGCGCCGCTGAAGCCGGTGGCCGGTCAGCGGGAGTGGCGGCTGACGACGGGCTCCGAGCTGGCCTACGTACGGCTGGCGCCCAAGCGGGACACGCGGCCGGAGCCGGTGGTGTTCCTGCACGGCGGGCCCGGACTGGCCGACCTGGCGGGCGACTCGGCCTTCTTCGCCAAGCTGGCCGCCGACGGCTACACCGTCTACGTCTACGACCAGCTCGGCACAGGCCGGTCCGGCCGGCTGGCGGACCCGCGCGGGTACGGCCTGCCCCGCGACGTGGCCGACCTGGAGGCGGTACGGCAGGAGATCGGCGCCCAACGGCTGATCCTCGTCGGCCAGGACTACGGCGCCCGGCTGGCCGCGGCCTACCTGGCGGAGCATCCCGAGCAGGTCGCCAAGGCCGTCTTCGCCGCCCCCGCCGCCCTCGACCGGCCGCAGACCGCCTCTTTCTTCACCGGCCCGGACGTTCTCTCCTCACCCCGCCTGCTCGCGGTCTACACGCTCCTGAGATCCAATCCGCAGGCCGCCCACGCCTTCGCCGGAGACCGCGAACTCGAGCACGACCACGCCGGCGGCTACGCCCGGCTGGCCCAGCGCACCGCCCCCACCGGCCTGCGGCAGGGTCTGGCCGCCTCGACGGCCCCGGCCCTGATCGTCAAAGGCGCCCGCGACCGGCAGGAGTGGTCGGCCGTGGCCGACTACCGCGCCGCCCTCCCCCGGGCCGGGGTCGCCTATCTGGCGGACGGCTCGTACCGGGGCAAGCCCTACCTGAGCACCCTGCGTGCCTTCCTGGCCGGCCGCCCGGTGCGTACGTACGACGGCGGGGGCCCGCCACCCGGCTACCTGGGCCCCCGCTGACGGCTCAGGCTTTGGGCTGCCCTGTGGTGGCGCAGTGTCCGGCCTTGGCCCCCGCCACCTTCCACTCGGCGCCGGGGAACGGCGACATGAAGTGCGTCAGCAGGTCCACCGCGTAGTCGGGCACCTGCCCGCCGGGGTCGATCAGCGAGACCATCTGCGGGCCGTCCGCGCCGCGCAGCGTGATCGAGTTCGCACCCTTGGCGGCGAAGCCCGGCTTCGCGTCAACGGTCAGGCAGGCCAGCTGCACGCCCGCCGCGCTGATCGCCTGCTTGGCGCCGATCCGGCGCATCCGCTGGTCGTATCGGCGCATGGCGAGCGAGGTGGCCGGGCCGATGCGGACGGCGTCGCTGAAGATGTCGTTGCCGAGCTTCCTGCTCAGCTTGACGTTCAGCTTGACGTCGGGGCGCAGGTTCACCCCGCTCGCGGCGAGGGCGAGGCGCCCGTAGTTGCCCTCGAAGCCGGGGGCGACGTAGCCCAGCGCGGGCGGCGCCTTCATGCCGAACGGGATCTTGCCCGGTCTGACGCGCAGCCACGCCATGCGGCGGACGTCCAGCGACACGTCCTTGATCGTGCTCCTGCCGAGCCCGAAGGCGCCGCCGACCTGGTAGGACAGGAAGCCCGTGGTGTACGGGATCTCCTTGCTGACCGCGATCCGCTGCGGTGCGACCGGGTCGATGGCGAGCCCGGCGTGCACCTGGATCCGCCCTGTCGGCACCGGCTTGGACACCAGGTCGAGCGACTGGTCGGGGTTGAGCCGCACGGTGGTGTCGGCGGCCAGGTCGGTGACGGCGAGCGACACGTCGCCGAGCTTCCCCTTCGGGTCGATCAGCCCGCCTTCCACGCCGAGGTAGCCGTCGAGCGTGTTGACGCCGCCCAGCGCCTTGTAGGTGACGGCGGGCATCCGCAGGTTCGCGCCGGAGGCGTCCGCGTCCACGCCGAACCTGGCGGGCACGTCGCCGAAGCGCAGCTCGCCGGTGCCCGCCCCGTCCACGGTGACCTTCGCGCTGAGGCGCTTGACGGCCGCGGAGTTCGTCACCCGGATGCGGGTCTGCGCGCCATAACTGCCCTGTACGGCGACGGCGGCCGGGACCGGGTCGATGGCCACGTGACCGCGGAGGTTGCCCGCCTCGGCCTGCAGGTCCAGCGAGCCGAGCGTGGCGGCCGGCTCGATCCGGTAGTTCGCCTGCACGGCGTTGCCCTGCGTCACGTCGAACGGGCCGACGGACATGCTGGTGATCTTGGATGGCAGCCCGGTGAGCCTGGCCCGTGCCTTGATCGGCATCGGCGCCAGGATCGTACTGGCCAGGTAGACGCCCAGCGAGCGGCGCTTGGGCGCGAATCCGGCGAACGTGAACGACTTCTTGGCCAGGTCCACCGTGACCTGGTCCGGCAGTCCCCGCACGTCGAGGTAGCCCTGGACGCCGAAGCAGCCGCGGTCCGTACAGAAGGCACCCGGCCGGCAGCCGGGAGACCCGGCGACGCAGCCGCCGTCCACCAGCGAGACGCCGCCGGGCATGGCCGGCGCGGCGGCCATGTTCTTGAGCGCGCCCGCCTTGCCGAGCCAGGCGCGGGCCGTCACGTCGAGCCGGGACCCCGAGTACGTCAGCGCGCCGCCGGTCGCCGAGACCGCGAGGCGGCCGGGCAGCGGTCCGATCCTGCCGAGCAGCCCGAAGCGCAGGTCGTCCTGGGTGACGTCGGTGTCGAGGGCGAGCGTCTGCCGGGCCGCCTTGAAGTCGGCGGTGAAGCCCTGCTCCCCCGGGCTGAACTCGACCGCCGACAGGCCCTTGACCCGCACGCTCGCGTCGAGGTCGCCGGTGGCCTGGTCGTAGTGGGCGGCCAGGTGCGGCCCGGCGGGCGCCTTGGCGCCGTCGTGGTTGGCGAACGCCACGGCCGCCGAGCCGACCGGGCCCGACAGGCCGCGGAAGCGGTAGGCGCCGCCGTTCCATGAGGCGTCGAAGCGGGCCGGCACGCCGGTCACCTCGGCGGCGGCGGTGATGTAGCGGCCCTGCGCGGTCGCGCGGGCCAGCGCGGAGACCGAGCGCACCGGGCCGTCCGAGGTCCAGGTCAGCGTCTTGGCGGCGGTGTCGGCCACCAGTTCGACGTGCTTGCGCACGCCGGACACCTCGGCCTGGACGTCCTCGCCCTGGGGCTTGGTGACGTACGCCTTGTTCGCGTAGATCTGCACCTTGCCCAGCGTGGAGGAGGAGCTGATGTCGACGGTCGAGCGCTCCCCCAGCTCCCAGGCGGCCTTGACGTCGTCGTGCACGCCCATGATGGTGCCGTCGATCGTCGGCCCCGACTTGGTGTCGGTGTAGGCGGCCCTGATCTTGTCGATCACGCCGCTGGCCTGGTAGACCGCCTTCCGGGCGGCCGGGTCGAGCGTCACGTCGACCTTGGCGGGCGTGTTGGAGATCTCCAGCCTGGCCAGGCGGGTGCCGTCGATGCTGGCCGCGCCGAGGAAGGACCGGCCGCCGGCGCCGACCTCCAGGCGGGCGTGGGGCACGGAGCCGTAGGTGACGTCGAAGCCGGACAGGCCTGTCAGCAGCCCGGACACGCCGACGGCGTCCCCGTTCTTGATCATCGTGACGTGGCCGCCGCGCGGGCTGGAGATGGCGCCTTCACCGCGCTGCAGCACGATCGCGAACCGGCCGAGCTTCGAGCTGGAGGTGTGCGTCACGCGGTGCTCGGCCAGGTCGTTCACCAGCCGGACCTTGGCGGGCAGGCCGCTGAGCTCGGCCCGCAGCACGGTCTTGGCGGCGGCCCGGTCGAAGTAGAGCAGCTTGGCCGAACCGGCCCGCGGCCGGCCCGAGTCGACGGTGAGGATCTGCTTGCCGTTCGCGGCGGTGTAGGCGGCGGTCATGGACGGCGGGACGTCGCGGGCCTCGACACTCGCCGCCCTGGCGAGAGCGCCGTCGTTGTAGATGTAGCTGTGCAGTTCGGCGTGGCGGATCGAGCTCGGGCTGCTGAAGCGGATCCGGGCGCCGTTCTCGCCCCGGGTCAGCGCGATCTTGGCCCTGGCCGGCATCTTGTCCAGCACCGCCTGGGTGTAGCGGCTGCCGCTGACGGCCAGCGCGTCGAGCTTGGCGGAACCCGAGCTGGTGACGTCCAGGGTGGTCGAGTCGAGGTTCACGTCGACCGAGAGCTTCTCGGTGGCCGGCGTCTGGCGCAGGCTCACCACGCTGCGGCCGGTCAGCCCGGCCACGATCGCGGCCGACGCGCCGGGGTCGGTACGCTCGACACTCGCCTTCACCCGCTTGCCCGTGAGGTCGACGGTGAAGGTGCCCCAGTCGAAGCCGGACAGCGACGCGCCCCGGTGCAACCCGTCGAAGCCGACCGACACGCGGCCGTCATACTCGGCCCAGACCTGCGCCTTGAGGTTCGTCTCGGCGCCGGGCAGCCGCCTGACCGCGAAGCCCAGCCCGACGGACGAGTCCTTGGGGCTGGCCGTGGGCACCAGGTCGGCTGCCAGGTCGGGCATGCCGTCGCCGGTGATGTCAGCGGCGGCGGGCACCGCCACGGGCCGGGAGACCGAGCAGGAGACCGGCACGTCCTCGCTCTCCACACAGAGCCGGTAGGACAGCGCCGACGCGACCTTCTGGGCGGCGAGCTTGTCGAACAGCCCCGCGACCGGATTCTTCACCGCCAGTGTGGCCGCCTGACCGGTATCGGGCAGCACCCGCTTCGGATCGGGCCGTTTCGCGCCGACGCGCTTGGCCGCCTCCGCGGTGATCTCGTTGACGAGCGTGGGCCCGGCGGGCGTCGTCACCTCGGGCGCCTGCGGGCCGACGGCCTCGGCGCCCGCGCCCCTGCGGGCCAGCGACGGCTCCAGCGGCACGTTGACGGCCGCGGGCGCCGGCTGCTGCACGGCGGGCAACGGACGGATCTTGGGCCTGGCCGCCTGTCTGCCCGAGGGCTGCTCGTACGACGGCGCGGCCGCCTGCGCGGCGACGGGCACGGCCACCAGGGCCGCGCTGGTCATGGAAGCGGAAACGAGCACGCGCGCGAGGGCGTGCCATGGATACCGCACGGAACACTTACCCCCGAAGCGGTGCGATTTATCCCAACAGCAACATAGGTCACAACCCGACCACACTTCATCACTTACCGTCAAATTGGGGCCGACATGGGACCCCAACCTCAAGATCAGGGCTTCTCGGCCACGCAGAGGTGCAGGCGGGGCGCATCAGCGGGGGTGTGCGACCCGCGCGACGTTGACCTGCGGACGCCGGCCAGCGTGCAGGTGGCCGGCTACGACCGTGCCATCGGGGAGCGCCCAGCGGCCAGAAAGGTGTGCGGCACAGGCGTGCCTGCTGCCGAAGCTCCGCAACGGGATGCCACTGCCACGATTCGGGCGTGGCTGGTCAGCTTTCAGGGGTTGATGGGGTGCGGAGGCAGCGATGCCTCCGCAAGGGTGACTATCCCTTGCAATGGGGCTTGTTCCACCTTGTCCAAGGCTGCTAGTGCTCTTCCTGGTGTGGAGCTGAGCGAAGGGTTCTGCATGAGGAAGTCGCGCTGAGCTGGGCTCAGCTCTCGAACCACCGGCACATTGTTGACCTTGGCTATCAACATGTTGCTGAAGGTAAGGAGCGCGTCCGAACTGCCCTGGAGCGAAGCAAGAAGCTGCGCGATAGCGTTGGCCTGCTGTTCCGTGACCTGTGCGTGCGCCGCGCCCAGGAATCGCGCCTTCGCTCCGGCGACAAGCTCGTCAGCGATCAGGTCAACGCTCTCGTCGGCCACCTGCCTCGTGGCAGCGCGTTTGAGGGAACTCCAGAGGGAACCTCGCCTGGCTTCACCTCTCATAGTCATCACTGCCTATGAGTTGCAGGCCGAAAGAGTCCAGGACGGCTTCGACCGCCGGCTTGCTACGTCCCAGGTCCTGCTTATCAGAGAGATAAAGCAATCCCATCGCAGCCGGTGCCAGACCAGCGGGGACTCCGGCAGGGCCATAAGTGATCGTTGCGATCTTCCCTGCCACTTTACCGGCGAGTTCGTCGAATTCCTTGTTCTTCTTTTTCTTCTTTCCCATACCCAGCCCTTCCGTATGGGAGTTGACGCGTCAGTTCCTCCAAAGTACGCCACCACGCACAATATGGCTCCCACGACGGAGCGATCGCCTTTGGAAACAGCGCTGACGGCACGGGAGGGGCCGGACGGCGTGTGCCCGCCCGGCCGCTCCGGCTGTGGTCTAAGCCCACTCCTCGTCTGTGATCTCGGTGACGTCGTCGTTGACGTTGATGTTGGGCATGCAGGGGTCCGGCTTGGGAACGATCTTCGAGAACTGGATCCAGATGAGCTTGATGGGCGTTCGCAGGCCGCCCCCGCTCACGACGGACGTCGAGGCCTGCAGGGCCTCACCGGTCGGAACCGCTGTCACGGGAGCGCAGGGATCCCCATTGGGCGTGTTCGTGGCCCCACCGGTGCCACCTGTACCGCCGGTACCGCCCTCACCTCCCGTGCCGCCCTCGCCACCTGTACCGCCTGTACCACCGGAGCCGCCCGTGCCGCCGGAGCCACCCGTACCGCCGGAGCCGCCGGAGCCGCCGGAGCCGCCCGTGCCGCCGGAGCCGCCTGTACCGCCCGAGCCACCCGTACCGCCGGTCGGGTAGGTGTACGTGGCGGGAATCCAGCTGTACCCCGGATCGCTGCCATAGCCGCCACCGCTGCCGCCACCCACCACCGGTGCCCCTGGGATCGCCGGCCACGGGATCGGATCGGTCACCACGGTCACCGGGAAGTTGGTCGTACCGTTCGGGCCGATGTAGTGGCAGACGCTGTCCACGTCGGTCCCGTCACACATCTGCTCCGGGTGAGCGTGTGCCCATTCTTCGAACGCGTGCTCGCCCTCCGGGTCCTCCACCCATGCCTGCGGATTGGTGTTGACGTGCGTGAAGTCGGGCCCGTCCGGGAAGAGGTCGGGGAACTCGCGGGCCATGAAGCTCGCCAGCGCCTTGCCGATCGCCACGGCACCCGGTTCGTTGGGGTGGAAGCTCTCCTGATTGATCTTGAAAAGCTTGTTCACCCCCAAGAGCGTGTAGCGGGTCTTCAGCCCGTTGAAGTACGCATCCGGCTGGCCGAGCTCGTGACCGGCCACCGCGCTGGGGAGGTTCGGTCCCGGCGCGTTCGGGTCGAACACGTGCACCTTGATCTGCGGGAACCGGGCGCGGAACCGCTCGACCGCGTCCGTGACCGCCTTGTTCACCGCGACCGCGAACGGATACATCTCGTCCAGGGCGGCGCCGGTGATCTGCTTCGTGTCGGCGTTGCCGGACGCCTTGACGGCCAACGGGTAGAGCGCCACGACGATCTCCGCCTTGGTCGCCTTCGCGCTCGTGTCCACCAGGGCCTGTTCGATGTTCTGCGAGACCTGCGGCATCCGCTTCAGCAGCTTGTGCACCTCGAGCTTGACGTCGCGCGCCTGGTGCTTGTAGGCGTTCGGGTCGTGGATGTCCTCATCCGCACCGCCTATGTAGTGGGCCGTGATCGCGGTCGCCAGCAGTGATCCGAAGCTGGCGTCGTTGCCGCCGAGCCCGAAATAGACGATGTCGGAGTCCTGGGGAACGCCGTCGAGCTGGCTCGGGTTACGCACCACGGCGCAGTTCCGGTCTTCGCACTGCGGGTTCTTGAGATGTCTGGTCTCGGCCCCCGACGACGCGTTGAAGTGCAGCTCGTCAGAGGCCCAGGTGGAGCGGATCTCGACGGGCCGGATCGTGTACGTGCCGAAGGGATAACGGCCCTGCTGCAGATAGGCCCATGCCAGGTGAGCCGGCGCGTAGCCGGACTGATGCCGCCAGTCCTCGGGGCCCGGGTACCCGACGTAGACGCTGTCATGGCTCGCGCCTTCACCACTCGTGTAGCTGTCGCCGACCACCGCCATCTTGTACTTCCGCTTCGTCGGTGTCGGCGTCGGCGTGGGTGTGGGTGTGGGTGTGGGTGTCGGCAGGAAGGTCGGAGGGGGTGTGGGGAACGTCGGGACGGGCGTGAACGTCGGCTTGGTCGGCGGCGGCGCCACGATCGGTGGCCCGGCAATCGCCGGAGAGCTGATCAGCATGATCGCGACAAGGGCGGCCACAAGCGCGGTCAGGCCCTGCCACCATCGCGGTAACCGGCGGGGAGGTCGCATGGACGAGCCTTCCTGTCCTGGGGTCGAAACGGGCGTGCCTTGCCGCACGATCATCCGCCGCCACGCGACCGCTAACATCAGGTGCTTCCCACCCGACCACCCCTACATCCACCGACATCCACCGACGGTGTTTCTCGCCGACTCCCCCGGCCTGTCCTTCGCCGCCGCCAAGGGCGACGATGCAGGCTCACTCCCAGGGTGGGCTACAGGTGCGAGATGTCGTGGTGACGCCGGATGTGCTCCGTGAAGGCCCGCATGTAGCCGGTCAGAAATTCGGCGGTGGCCGGCACCTGGATGGCTCCCTCGTCGTCGATCAGTCCCTTGGTGAAGTGGATGTAGGCCTCGGGCTGGCCCAGCACCGGGGCGTTGGTAAAGGACAGGATGGTCTTGAGGTGCTGCTGTGCGACCGCGGTGGAGATCGGGCCGGGCGAGGTTCCGATGATCGCGGACGGCTTGCCGTTCAGCACGTTGGCCCCATAAGGCCGGGTCGCCCAGTCGATGGCGTTCTTCAGCGCGCCCGGGATGGATCGGTTGTACTCCGGGGTGATGAACAGGAGGGCGTCGGAGGCCTTGATCGCGTCCTTGAACTCCTGGGCCACGGCGGGGTAGTCGTGGTCGTGGTCGTGGCTGTACAAGGGCAGCTCGCCGATGGGGATCTCCGTGAGGTGGAGCTCCGGCGGCGCGAGACGGGTCAACGCCAGAGCGAGCTTCCTGTTGATCGACTTCTGGGACAGGCTCCCGACGATGTAACCAACGGTGTAAGTCACTGCATTTTCCTCTCAAGGTATGAACATGCCGCCGCCAACGTGGACGGCCTGGCTGGTGATGAAGTCGGCGTTGGAAGAGTCGACCGTGCCGACGTGGTCTTCGGGCACCTGGTCGCGTCGCAGGGCCCGGGTGTCGCGCGGCGTTCCCGGCAGCGCCGCTGGGAACGTCTTACGCGCCTGTTCGGTCTTGGTGCGGCCGGGGATGATCATGTGATGGCCGCCCAGTTCACGGGCGGGCGAACCCGGCGACACCAGCCTTGGCCGCGACGTAATGCGTCTGGCCGTGATGGATCAGCCCTCGACGAACGTGACCGTCTCGTCGAGGGGCGCCCGGCCCGTACGGATGTAACTCGCCGTAGGGTCCTCGAACCCGATGGACATGCCGCAGAAGAGGATGAGCTCGTCCGGAGGTGACACGACCTCGGCGACGGTCTTGCGATACATCGACCACGCCATCTGCGGGCAACTGTGCAGCCCTTCGGCGCGGAGCAGCAGCATGACGGTCTGCAGGTACATGCCGAGGTCGGACCATTGGGGCAGGCCCAGGTCGCGGTCGATGTAGCAGAACAGGGCGGCGGGCGCGCCGTAACAGTCCCAGTTCGCGGAAGCGGCCCGCTGGCGCGCCTCCAAGTCGTCACGCGCAATACCGAGTGCGCCGTAATGCTCCTGGCCGAAGGCGAATCGGTGCTCGCGATACGGGGACTTCAGTACGGGCGGGTACGTCTCGTACTCCCGCTCGTCCCAGGGGTCACCCGCGGCCAGGCGCTCGCCGGCGCGTTTCTTGAGCTCGGCCAGCGGCTCACCGGTCAGCACATAGGCGCGCCATGGCTGGAGGTTCGATGCGGACGGCGACCAAGCCGCGGCGGACAGCACGCGCTCCAGCACCTCCCTTGGGACAGGGCGGTCGGTGAATGCGCGCACCGCTCGTCGGCTCGTCACCGCCTCATAGACGTCCAAGATCGCCAGCTCCCTCTGGTCGGTTCGTCTAACTTAGCTACGTTCACGACCATATCATTCGCAATAGTATCACTCAATACTATCTGGTGAGAGATGTATGTCTCACTCATCGCAAGGAAGCCGGCTCGCGAAGGAACCGACCATGAACGTCGCCGTCGCCCACTACTGCGCTACTGGACCGACTTCACGCCGGCGCAGGCGGTTGGGTGCGCCTACGCCTCACCGTCTGCGGGATAGGCGAACCGGGTCAACAGATCTCTCAGCTGCTCGAGCCCGCCGGGCTCCAGGCCGGCAACCAGGCGCTCAGCCAGCGGCTCCGCCGCCACATGGGCCGCGTCGAAAAGCTCGACGCCCTGGGGCGTGATCTCCACTGCCCGCGCCCGCCGGTCCCCCGGAACGGGCTTGCGCACAGCCAGCCCCTTACGCTCCAGGTCGTCCACGACCCGCATGATTCCCGCCTTGTCCGACCCCGTCGCCGCCGCCAGGTCCCGCTGCATCGTGGGCCCGCGGTCGACCAGCACGATCAGCACGGCGAAATGCCGCAACTCAATGCCGAGCGGCCGAAGCGCGTCTGCCATCACCGTGGCCGCGCGCCAGTGCGCCTGGCGCAGCAGCAAGCCGAGAGCGAAAGGCGAGGCATCCCCGGGGCGGTCGGTCGCCCGCGAGACGGTGGTCGCGTCAGGAACGTCAGCGCTCATGAACCCAGTTTACCAGGCATAATTTCATTCGATACGGTATCATTTGATATTAAAGTGCGATGCGCCAGGACTGCCGGGCACGCTAGATGAGCGCGTCGAGAAGGCGTTCGGCCTGGGCGAGGACGGCGGTGAGCGTCGCGGCCGGATCGCCGGCGCGGGCGATGAGCATCCCGCCCTCGCACAGCGCCCCGAAGATCAGGTGCGCGCGGACCGTCACGTCGCCGGGCGCGATGCCGCCCTGGGATGCTGCCACCTCCAGGCCGGCGCGCAGCAGCTTGAGCGTGTGCTCGTACTCGATCTCCCGTACCCCGTCCCAGCCCAGGACGGCGGGCCCGTCGAGCAGGACGATCCGCCGCACCTCGGGGCCGGCGCAGGCCAGCAGGAAGGCCAGCGCGCCCAGCCGGACCGCCTCCCGGGGATCGTCGGTCCCGGTGGAGGCGGCGGCGATCAGCTCGGCCAGCCGCTCCTCCTGCCGGACGAACACGGCCCTGAACACATCGGCCTTCCCGGCGAAGTGATGATAGACCGCGCCCTTGGTCATGCCGCTCTCGCGCGCGATGTCGTCGATCGAGGTCGCCGCGTAGCCGTCCCTGCCGAACAGCCGCAGCGCGGTCTCGATCAGCTCGCCGGTCGTCACCCTGGTCCGCTCGGCCTGCGTCCGCCGCCCCACGCCCACGCCCACCTCTTTCGCCGTTCACCGCACTCAATCACACGGAAAACGGGTCGAGGAGCGGTGGGGCCGCTGGCTAGCGTGGGCGCGTGCACAGCTATCTGGAGACCGACCGCATGACCCTGCGCCGCTTCACCGAGGCCGACGCGGACGACCTCGTCGAGCTGCACAACGACCCCGACGTGATGCGCTACCTCAACGGCGGCAAGGCCACCCCGCGCGAGGTGATCGTCGGCGAGACCCTGCCCGCCTTCATCCGCGGCGGCTACTTCGCCGCCGTCGAGCGGGAGTCGGGCGAGTTCCTGGGCTGGTTCCACCTGCGGGCGCCCAAGGGCGGCACCGAGGACGAGCCCGAGCTGGGCTACCGGCTGCGCAAGTCGTCCTGGGGCAAGGGCTACGCCACGGAAGGCTCGCTGGCCCTCATCGACAAGGCGTTCGCCGAGCTGGGCGCCCGCCGGGTCTTCGCCCAGACGATGTCGGTGAACCGCGGCTCCCGGCGGGTGATGGAGAAGTGCGGACTGCGCTTCGTGCGCACGTTCTTCGCGGACTGGCCGGACGTCATCGACGGCTCCGACCAGGGTGAGGTGGAGTACGAGCTCCTCAGGCCGGATTGGGCGGCCCAGGCGAAGCGCTAGGCGCTGAGCGCGGGCGCGCCGGGGCCCCGGCCGAGCAGCAGCGCGCCCAGCCACAGCACCGCCATCCCCACCGCGACCAGCGCCGAGTCGCGGCCGACCCCGAAGACCGCCACGGCCATCACCACGACCCCGGCCGCGAGCACCACGGCGCTGAGCGAGGTGGCCCGCCGCAGCACCGCCATGATCCCGGCCAGCACCAGGAGCGCCACGAAGAACAGCTGGGCGCCCACCGAGTACACGACCAGGTCCACCCCCGGATAACCCCGCACCTGGTCGAAGAACACCCGCATCGCCGCCCCGTCCGCCGAGGTGAACCCGGCCACCAGGTCGATGACGAGCTGGGCCACGTTGGCCAGGACGCTGAACAGCGCCACCCCGGTCGCCGCCCCCACGGCCGCCTTCTGCCGGCCGGTCGCGGGCGCCGCCATCCGCCGCAGCTCCAGCACCATGACGCCGAACAGCAGGAATCCCAGCAGCCACACGGCGTGCGCCGCCGTCCACCACGGACCGGGCACGAGATCGCCCCCGATGGGACGCATGAGGAGCCAGCCGCCGAGGAACGCGGCGGGCCCGGCCGTGAAAGAGGCCCTGGCGAGGTTGTTGGTGGGGGTCATGACACCACGATCCCGCGCCACCCCCGCCCGCCTCATCGGTGATCACCCCTGACCTGTCCCTGGGAATCGCCGACGCCACCTCAGGGCAGACCTGGTGCACTGGTCAGACCAGTCGATAGGCTGGTCGGCATGACGGCATACGACGCGTTGTTCCGCCTCGATGGGCGGCGCGCTGTGGTGATCGGGTCCGGAAGCGGGATCGGGCGGGAGTCGGCGCTGGCGCTGGCCGCGCACGGAGCCGAGGTGGTCTGCGCGGACCTCGACCTCGCCGCCGCCGAGGAGACCGCGCGACGGTGCGGCGGGGCGGCGCGCGCGGTGGACGTCCTCGACGCCGAGGCCGTGCGGGCGCTCGCCGCCGAGGTGCCGGCCGACGTGGTGGTCTTCACCGCCGCCACGAACGTGCGCAAGCGGCTGCTCGACTACTCCGGCGAGGAGTTCGAGCGGGTCGTACGGCTGAACCTGCGGGCCTCCTTCGACGTGATCCGGGCGTTCGGGGCGGGGATGGTGGAGCGCGGACGTGGGTCGATCATCGGGTTCGCGTCGATCCGGGCGTCGGTGACGGAGCCCGGCCAGGGCGTCTACTCCGCCACGAAGGCGGGGCTGGTGCAGTTGCTGCGTACCGCCGCCGCCGAGTTCGGCCCGCATGGCGTGCGGGTCAACGCGGTCGCGCCCGGCGTGGTCGAGACGCCGCTGACCAGGCAGATCAAGGACAACCCCGCCTGGTACGACGCCTACGCCGCCAAGAGCGCGCTCGGCCGGTGGGCCCGGGCGGAGGAGATGGCGGGCGCCGTGGTCTACCTGGCGAGCGACGCGGCGAGCTTCGTCACCGGCTCCGTCCTGTACGTGGACGGCGGCTGGACCGCCGTGGACGGCCGCTTCGACCCGCCCAACTAAGAGCTATCCCGTAAGTCGGGATAGTCCGGGTTGCGGGGACGTCTGTCCGGCGTGGTCCCCGGGTCGGGGGTCTCATCCGGGTCGGCGTCCCGTACTCTCCGGCACTTCGCCGCGCAGAGGCCAGCGGGGTGGTGGCTGCCGCGTGGTCCGTTCCCGCGAGTGGGGCGGGCGGGGGACACGATGCGGTTGACGCGGACAGGACTTCTTGCAGCCCTGCAATGGTGTAGGTCTCGATGAGCTGGGCGGCCCGGGTGTAGTCGACCCGGGCCGTGGCGGGGTCGCTGGGATCGGTGAGGGTGACGCAGGAGGCCAGCGCGGCTGAGACCAGGTCCCGGGGCGCCCTCAGCCCGCACTGGTCGCAGTGGTGCACCCGGACCGACAGGGTTTTGGTCACCCGGGACCCGCACAGGCAGTGCTGGGACATCGCGGTGGGGGTGGTGGCGGCGCGCAGGACGAGTGGCCGCCGACGCGTATCTGGCGTCCAGGATCAGCAGCGCGACGCTCAGGAGTCGCGGCGGGCATTCCTTCGCGGTGCGATGAAGACGGCCCAGGCGGCCACGCCCAGGGCCGGACCGAAGGACATACCTAGCCCGACACCGTAGGTGAAGTTGTCGAAAAAACCCCCGACGACGACGCCGACGAGGAGGCCGAAGGCAGCGCCAAATGCGATCCAGATCCCGAGATTTGCCCAGATCCCGAGACCTGCGGCGGGTGGGGGCGTGTTGTTGTTGTTCGTCATTGCATCTCTCCCAAGGACGCGGGCGGACAGGGCTGACAATCTGGCGGCCCATCACGGGCGGATGTTGGTGTTCGCGTTGTCCGGTGTCCGGAGCGGCCGAGTGCCCGCCGCGCCTACGCCGTGGCACGGCGGATGAGCCTGTACCCGCCGACCGCGAACGCGGCGGCCACCAGGACCGGCCAGCCGGCGAGCAGCGCCATGGGGGACTGGTCGAGCAACCAGCGGCCGATCGCGTGCCATTGCCGGGTCCACGTGATCAGCGCGGCGGCCAGCCCGAGCGCTGTGAACGCCAGGGTGAGGCTGGCGAGGACGCCGGTGGTGCCCCAGCGCAGGTACAACGTGCCGAGCAGGATCCCGAGGTGGGTCACGACCAGTATGGGTACCGCGTACCCGAGCAGGAGCAGCATCGGGTTGGCGTCATCCATGGACGGCAGGCCGAAGAAGCGCATCCCCACCCCCCAGTAGCCGGTGGCCTGTTCCACGGCGCGCAGCAGGCAGAGCACCAGCGCGTAGAGCACCGACTGGACGACCGCGAGCAGCGACCAGGCCAGGTAGAACTCCCGGCGGGTCACGCTCATGCCCAGCGCGTACGGGAAGATCTGGGTGACCGAGACGGCGGCCATCCCGATCGCGACGCCGCACAGGCTGACCAGACCGCCGGTGTTCGTCACGCCGTCGCCCGGGTCGTAGTTCGCCATGAAGGTCAACAGGTTGATGCCGAACGCGACGGCCGTCATGCCCCACGTCCAGCCCACGATCTGCGGCCAGGCCGGCATCTGGAGACGAGCCACCTGACGGATGCGGTTCATCGGGCGGCCTCCCGGTCCGCCGGCGCCGTTGTCGTCGGCGGTACGGTCAGGCGGACCACGAGTTGCTGCAACGACAGCGGCTCCAGCTCGACGTTCAGCGCCTGCGCGAGCGTCTTCGCGTGCGGTCCGAGCCCACCGAGGATGGTCGACCGGACCTGGCCGCTCAACCGCTCGCGGTGCAACTCGGTGCGTCCGGCGGCGAACCCGTCCACGGCCTCCGCCCGTCCGGTGGCCGCCACCGCCCGCCCGCGCAGGTCGTCGGCGTCCTCGTCGAGCAGCAGCCGGCCACGGTCGATGAGCAGCACCCGCTCGACCAGATCGCTCACCTCGGCGATGAGGTGGGTGGACAGCACCACGGTGCGGGGATGCCCGGCGTAGTCGGCGAGCAGGCGGTCGTAGAAAAGCTGCCGGGCGGCCGGGTCGAGCCCGAGGTACGGCTCGTCGAAGAACGTCAGGGGCGCCCGCGCGGCCAGCCCGACGGTCACGCCGAGGGCCGACAGCATGCCCCGCGAGAGCCTGCGGACCAGCCGCCCGGCCGGTAGCTGGAAGTCCGCGGCGAGGCCGTGCGCGAACGTGTCGTCCCAGTTCGCAAACAGCCGGCGTGCGGTGCGAAAGACGTGGCGCACGGTGTAGAAGTGGGGGTAGCGCTGGCTCTCCCGGACGAAACAGACCTTCGACAGGACGGCCGGGTTCTCCACCGGTGGCGCGTCGAAGACCGACACGTTCCCCGACGACGCGAACGCCTGCCCGGTGAGGATCTGCATCAGGGTGGTCTTGCCCGCCCCGTTGCGCCCGAGCAGGCCGTAGATCGTGTGCTCGGCCAGCGCGAAGCTCACGTCGTCGAGCGCCGTGACGTCACCAAAGCGCTTGGTCACCCCGTGTGCGGTTACCACCGCCGTCATCCCAGGTCCCTCCCGACAACCGCACCGAATGAATCGATCATCTTCATCAGCTCGTCGTGGCCGATGCCGAGCTTGCGCGCCTCGGCGAGCAGGGGTTCCACGTACTGTTCGGTGAACCGTTCCCGTCGCCGCTCGCGCAGCCTGGCCCGGGCGCCACCGGCGACGAACATGCCGATGCCGCGTCGCTTGTAGAGCGTTCCCTCCGACACGAGCTGGTTGACGCCCTTGGCCGCGGTGGCCGGGTTGATCCGGTGAAAGGCGGCAAGCTCGTTGGTGGACGGGACCTGGGCCTCCTCCACCAGCGACCCGTCGATGATCGAGTTCTCGATCAGCTCGGCGATCTGAAGGAAGATCGGTCGGTCGTCGTCCATCGTTGGCTTAGCCGCCCAACTGGTTAGCTACATGTGTAAGTAACCATGCAACCTTGCGCCGCGGCTGTCAAGCCACCCGGCGTCCCGCGACCTCAGCCGGCGGCGGCTCCGGGACCCGTTTCCCGCTCAAGAAAGGCAGCCGGGGATGCGTGGGCAGCGTCGTCTCGACGCAAGTGGCCATCTCGAAGTCCATGCCGCGCAACACACGCAGTTCCTTGTACGACTTCTCCAGGCCTGCACGTGGATCGCCGGCCCTTCGACCCGGCGCCGTCCTCCAGGGGCGCGCACGCCCTACCACGATCATGAAGCTAGTCCGGGTTGCCCGCCTCCGGAGCTTGCGCAGCGCCGCCGAGCGAAAGGCGCTTGGCCACATCCAGCCGTACCTCGCCGTAGGGCTGGACATGCTGCCAGAACAGCGGGGTCAGCCCGCGCTGGTCGGCAGGTTTGAGCATGGTGGCCCATTCGAGGTCGGCCAGGACATCTTGGAGCATCAGGGTGTTGATGTACACGAGCGCGGCCTGCAGGATGCGCAGGCACAACACGCTCATCTCCAACTCCTCGCGCCGGTTGGTGGCGATGTCGCCGCCCTTGCCGTAGAAGATGACCGAGTTCGCTCCGTTGGAGGATTCCACCACGTTGAGCCCTTCCTGGATCTCCCGCTGCAGCTCGTGCAGGCGCAGATAGCGGGCCACAAAAATGGTCTTCTGCGCCCGGCCCACCTCCAGCATGGCCTGGTAGGTCGGATGGGAGGCGGACTCGGTGAAGCGGCGCAAGATCGCCTCGGTGGAGGCGGTGCCCTAAACTCGACCTGATCGCAGGACCCCGGGAAACCGGGGCCTCTCTGTAGAGAAAAACACGCTCTGACGTGTATTAAGGGATATCTCTTAGCGCCTCAAGGGCGGATGATCGCCATCCGGGTGACGGTGAGCTCCTCGATGGCGAACCTGGGCCCTTCCCGGCCGGCACCCGAGTCCTTGACGCCGCCATAGGGCATGTTGTCCGCCCGGAACCCCGGCACCTCGTTGACCACCACGCCTCCGGCCTCGATCCGGTCGATCGCGGCGAAGGCCGTGGCCAGCGAGCGGGTGAACACCGCGGCGTGCAGGCCGTACCTGGAGGCGTTGACGGCGGCGAACGCGGCGTCCATGCCGGGCACCGAGCGTACGCACACCACCGGGCCGAAGATCTCCTCGTCCCAGGCGACGGCCCCGTCGGGCACGTCGGCGAGCACGGTGGGCGCGATGGCCCGCCCGTCGAGTTCGCCGCCGGTGACGAGCGTGGCGCCCGAGTCGCGTACCCAGCCGAGCACCCGTTCGGTCGCGGCCGGGTCGATCAGCGGCGCGACCCGGGTCCGCGGGTCGCGGGGGTCGCCCACCACCACGCCCTTCATCCGCCCGGCCAGCAGCGACAGGAACTCCTCGCGTACCGGCTCCTCCACCAGCACCCGCTGCACCGAGATGCACGCCTGCCCGGAGGCGTAGTAGCCGCCCCGCACCACCGCCGCGGCGGCGGCGTCCAGGTCGGCGTCGGCCGCCACCACGAGCGCGGCGTTCGAGCCCAGCTCCAGCAGCACCTTGGTGGGGGCCGCGCTCTTCGCGATGGCGTGCCCGGCCGCCGCCGAGCCGGTGAACGACACGGCCCCGATCCGCCGGTCCTCGACCAGCGTCCGGCCCACCTCGACGTCGCCGGTGACGAGCTGTACCCCCGCCGGAGGCAGCGCGCCGGATTCGCGGAGCAGGTGGACGAGCCAGAGCGTCGCCAGGGGCGTCGCGGGCGCGGGTTTGACGATGACCGGGCAGCCCGCGGCCACCGCCGGGGCGATCTTGTGCGCGGCCAGCAGCAGCGGGTAGTTGAAGCCGGTGATCCCGACCACCACCCCGATCGGCCGCCGCGTCCAGAACCCGATCAGCCCCTCCCCCGACGGCAGCAGGTCCAGCGGCACGGTCTCGCCGTGCAGCCGGGCCACCTCCTCGGCGGCGGTGAGCAGCGTGACGAGCGTCCGCGCCACCTCGACCTGGCAGTCCACCAGCGGTTTTCCGGTCTCGAGTACGAGCAGGCGCTCGAACTCCGCGCGCCGCGCGGCCAGGGCGTCATGGGCGGCCATGAGCGCGGCGCGGCGGGCGTGCGAGGGGAGCGCGGCCATGCCGGGAGCGGCCGCCAGCGCCGCCTCCACGGCCTGCCGGGCCAGCGCGACCGTGCCGACGGGCGCGGACGTCACCACCGAGCCGTCGTACGGGAAGATCACGTCGGTGGTGTCCGGGACCTCGACCCACCCGTCACCCACGGGCAGCCCGGCGGGCCAATCCTGAAAAGTCACGCTAGTTCCCCCAAGCGCTTGGAAACACGTCTCGATAGGCGGGCGCGCCGTCGCGGCCGGTGGCGGCGAGCATGGCGTGCGCCACGGCCCGGCTGAACACGTCGGCCCCGGCGGCGAGCACGTCATGCAGCCCGGCGGCTCCGGGCGCGTTACGCCCGGCACCCACCGGCGCGGGGGCGCTCCCAGCGGCGCCTTCAGCGGAGGTGCTCCTTACGGCGCCGTCAAAGGCGGTGGCGCCCCTTTCGGGGCTGCCGGGTGCGGTGGCCCCGGGGAAGGGGAGGGCGCAGGTGGAGAGGCCGAAGATGGTGTCGCCGTCGACCATGGTGTGGGCGGGTCTGATCGCCCGGGCCAGCCCGTCGTGCGCCACACCGGCCAGTTTGCCGCACTGCGCCTTGGTGAGCGTCAGATCGGTGGCCACCACGCCGATCGTCGTGTTGAACGAGGTCACCGTGGCGCCCTGCCAGGCCGCCACCTCCTCCTCGCGGGGCTCGCGGAGGTGGTCGAACTCGCCGGGCAGCCCGTACCGGGTGCCGGACAGCCGTCCGCCCGCCGGGTCGAGCACCGATCCGACGGCGTTGACGACGGCCATCGCGGCCACGGTGACACCCGAGGGCAGCACGACACTGGCCGTACCGATGCCGCCGGCCAGCCCACCGGCGACGGCGCCGGTGCCCGCCCCGACCGACCCGTTCACCCACGAATCAGGTGACCAGGTGGCGGCGTCGTACGCCTCGGCGCCCAACCGGCCGTCCGGGACCGCGCGGAACACGCCGCCGCGGCCCAGGTCGTAGATGACGGCGGCGGGCACGATCGGCACCACGCCGCCCTCCACCGGGAAGCCGATCCCGGCGTCCGCCAGCCGCTCCATGACCCCGCAGGCCGCGCTGAGCCCGTACGCGCTGCCGCCCGTCAGGACGATGGCGTGCACCCGCTCCACCAGGTTGCGCGGGTCGAGGAGCTCGGTCTCCCGGGTGCCCGGCGCGGCTCCCCGCACGTCCACCCCGGCCACCATGCCGCCGGGCGGCGCGAGCACGACGGTGGTCCCCGTGCGGTAGCCGTCGCCCACCCGCTGGGCATGCCCGACCCGCAGCCCGGCGACGTCGACCAGCGAGTTCGTCGCTCCGGCAGTCACAACGCCGACCGGGTCCGTCACGACGCCGGCCGGGTGAGGAAGATCCGGGCCGCCTCGGCGAACACGCGGGTGCAGCGGACGATCTCCGCCACCTCGACGTACTCGTCCGCCTGGTGCGCGATCCACTTGCCGCCGGGCCCGTACACGACCGACGGGATCCCACCCCAGTGCGTCAGCACGGTGCCGTCGGTGGACCCGGGTACGCCGCCGTAGACGGGCTCGGAGCCCGTCACCCGCTGGTGCGCGGCGGCGAGCGCCACCACCACGGGGTCGGAGACGGGCACGTCCACCGGCGGCCGGTCCACCAGGATCGACACCTCGGCGGAGATCCCGTCGAAGGCGGCCAGCGCGGCCACCCGCTCGGCCACCACTTTGTGCTCCAGGCCGGGGATCGTCCGCACGTCGATGAACACCGACGCCGTCGCCGGGATGACGTTCACCTGCTCCTCGGTCCCGGCTCGTACCACGGTCGGCGTCACGTACACCTCGCCGAGGTGCTCGTGCGCGGGGTGCAGCCCCTGCAGCTCCGTTTCCAGCGCCCGCAGCGCCACCAGCAGCGCCCCCACCGCCTGGATGGGGTTGCGGCCGTGCTGCGGCATCGCGCCGTGCGCCATCTTGCCGGTGAAGTCGGCCCGCAGCCGCAGCGCGCCCTTGGCGACCGCGCAGATCTCCCCGGCCTCGGGCTCGGCGACGATGGCGCCGTCCACGTCGGCGGCCAGGCCGGAGGCGACGAAGTGGTGGGCGCCGAGCATCAGCCCCTCCTCGTCGGCCAGCGCGCACACCTTGATCCGGCCGGGGAACGGGCCGGCCAGCTGCAGGGCGCGGGTGGCGTAGAGGGTGGCGGCCAGCCCCGACTTCATGTCCGCGCTGCCGCGACCCCACAGCCGCCCGTCGCGGATCTCCCCGCCGAACGGGTCCACGGTCCACGTCGACAGGTCGCCCTCGGTGACCACGTCGGTGTGTCCCTCGAACATCAGCGTCGGCCCGTCGCCCCCGCCGCCCTCGACCACGGCCACCACGTTGGGCCGGCCGGGCGCGGCCTCGTCCACCACCGGCGCCCAGCCCCACTCGCGCATCTTGGCCGCGACCAGCTCGGCGGCGGGCCGCTCGGCCCGGCCGCGCGCCGGGTCGTTGGTGCTCGGGATGCGGACCAGCGCCTGGGTGAACTCCACAACACCCAGTTCATCGACCTCGATCACAGCAATCCCTCCAATGTCGGTACGGCCTGCAGCAGCGTCCGCGTGTAGGGATGCCGCGGCGCGGCCCAGACCTCGTCCACGGGCCCGGTCTCCACGATCGAGCCGTTGTTCATGACCGCGACGGTCTCGCAGACATGCCGTACGACGGACAGGTCGTGCGAGACGAAGACCAGCGTGAGGCCGAGTTCGTCGACCAGGTCGGCCAGCAGGTTGAGGATCTGGCCGCGGACCGACACGTCGAGGGCGCTGACCGGCTCGTCGGCGACCAGCACCTTGGGCCTGGGCGCGAGCGCGCGGGCGATGGCGATGCGCTGCCGCTGCCCGCCGGAGAACTGGTGCGGGTAGCGGTCGGCGGCCGAGGCGGGCAGGCCGACCGCGTCGAGCAGCTCGCTCACCCGGCCGCCGACCAGCTCGCCGAGCGCGACCAGGGGCTCGGCGACGAGGTCGCGCACCCGCATCCGGGGGTCGAGCGAACTCATCGGGTCCTGGAAGACGATCTGGAGACTCTGCCGCAGGAACTTCAGCGCCCGCTCCGGCCGGCCGGTGATCTCCTGGCCGTCGAACCGGATCGACCCGCTGGTGGGCTGGTCGAGCGCGCACAGCAGGCGCAGCAGCGTCGACTTGCCGGAGCCCGACTCGCCGACGATGCCGAACCGCTCGCCCCGCCCCACGGTGAGCGACACCTCGCGCAGCGCGTGCACGGCCTCGCCCTGCCGGGCGAGCGAGGTGCGGGGACGGCGGTAGACGCGGCTGAGGTCGCGGGCCTCAATCAGCGGGGTGCCAGCATGCGTGGGCATGGCCGTCTCCTGTCAGCGCCGGTTCGGTCTCGCACTTCTCCGAGGCGTACGGGCAGCGGTTCCTGAACACGCACCCGTCGGGGAAGCGCCCGGCGGCCGGGACGCTGCCCTTGATGGTGGGCAGCCGGGTGCCGCGCGGCGTCAGCTTCGAGGCGGCCAGCAGGCCCTCGGTGTAGCGGTGTCGGGGCCTGGTGAAGACCTCGCGGATCGGGCCGCTCTCGACGACCCGCCCGCCGTACATGACCAGGACCCGCTCGCACACGGCGGCGACCACCGCGAGGTCATGGGTGATGAACAGCAGCGCGGGGGCGACCTCGGCGATGAGCTCCAGCATCTGCTTCTGCACGGTGACGTCGAGCGCGGTGGTGGGCTCGTCGCAGATGAGCAGGCCGGGCTCGTTGGCCAGGGCGATGGCGAGCATGACGCGCTGCCGCTGGCCGCCGGAGAGCTGGTGGGGGTAGGAGCGGGCGAGCTGTTCCGGGCGCGGGAGGCGGACCCGATCGAGGAGTTCGACCGCGCGGGCGCGGGCCTCGGCGCGTGGCCTGCCGTGCAGCGTCATGACCTCGGCGACCTGCGCGCCGACGCGCATGAGCGGGTTGAGCGCGGTCATCGGCTCCTGGAAGACCATCGACACCTCGCGCCCGCGCAGGTCCTTGAGCCGCCCTTCCGGCACGCCGACCAGGTCGCGCTCGCCCAGCCGGGCCGTGCCCGAGGCCCGCACGCCTTCGGGCAGCAGGCCCATCAGCGACAGCGCGGTCAGCGACTTGCCCGAGCCGGACTCCCCGATCAGGCCGACCCGCTCGCCGGGCGCGATGTCGAAGGAGACCTCCCGGACCAGCTCCACCGAGTCGGCGCGGACGGTGAGCCCCTCAACGCTCAGCACGGATCCTCCTGAGCTTGGGGTCGAGGTAATCACGCAGGCCGTCGCCGAGGAGGTTGAACCCGAGTACGGCCAGCGCGATCGCCAGGCCCGGCCACAGGGCCAGGCGCGGGGTGGAGAAGAGCAGTTCCTGCGACTCCTGCAGCATCCGGCCCCACGACGGGATCGGCGGCCGGGTGCCGAAGCCGAGGAACGACAGCGCGGCCTCGGCCAGGATCGCGATGGCGAACGACACCGACGCCTGCACGATCAGCATCGAGCCGATGTTGGGCAGCACGTGCCGTACGGCTATCGCGGCGCGCCGGCGCCCGGCGGCCCTGGCGGCGAGGATGTAGTCGGTCACCATGACCTGCATCGTGGCAGCCCTGGCCACCCGGGCGAAGGCAGGCACGGTGGCCACGCCGATCGCGATCATGGCGGTGAGCGTCCCGGCCCCGTAGACGGCGCCGAGCATGACGGCCAGCAGCAGCGCCGGGAAGGCGAACACGAGGTCGTTGACCCGCATGATCAGCTCCGACAGCCAGCCGCGCGGCGTCATCCCGGCGATCATGCCGAGGGGCGTGCCGATCACCGCCGCGATGCCGACGGCGACGATGCCCACGTAGAGCGTGGTGCGGGCGCCGACCATGAGCTGGCTGAGGGTGTCGCGGCCGAACTTGTCGGCGCCGAGGAGGTAGCCACCACCGGGTTCGCGCAGCTTGTTCGAGGCGTCGACGAGCGTGGGGTCGTGCGGCGTCCACACGAACGACACCAGCGCGGCCAGGACGACGATCCCGACCAGCACGCCCCCGGCGACCAGCCCGGCGTTGACCCGGCCCCTCATCGCAGCCTCGGATCGAGCACGGCGTAGGTCACGTCGACCACGAAGTTGATCAGCAGTACGGCCACCACCAGCACCATCACCACACCTTGGACGAGCAGCAGGTCACGCCCGGCGACGCCGTTCAGCAGCAGGTCGCCCAGCCCCGGGATGACGAACACCCGCTCGACCACGACCGCGCCGACGAGCAGGGTGGCCAGTTGCAGGCCGAGCACGGTGACCACGGGGATGGAGGCGTTGCGCAGGCCGTGCCGCCACAGGGCGCCCATCCGGCCCCGGCCCTTGGCGCGGGCGGTGCGCAGGTAGTCCTCGCGCATCACGTCGAGCACGGCGCTGCGGACGTACCGGGTCAGGACCGCGCCCTGCACCAGGCCGAGCGAGAGCCAGGGCAGCAGCAGACCGAGCAGCCACGCCTGGGGGTCCTCGTCGATCGGCACGTAGCCGCCCGACGGCAGCGCCTGCGCCTTCACCGCGAAGACGAACACCAGCAGAATGCCGGCCAGGAACGCGGGGATCGCGATGCCGACCTGGCTGGCCGCGCTGATGGCCACACCGAGGGGGTTGCGGTGGTGGACGGCGGCGAACGTGCCCGCGGGCACCGCGATGAGCAGCGCGATCACCATGCCGCCGAGCACCAGCACCGCCGTCACGCCCAGGCGGTCGCCGATCTGCGGGCCGATGGGCGAGCTGGTCACGTAGGAGGTGCCGAAGTCGCCCTGGATCAGCCCGCCGAACCAGTCGGCGAACTGGGCCAGCGGCGGCCGGTCGGTGCCGAACCGCTCGCGCAGCGCGGCCACCGCCTCGGGCGTCGCGTTGACGCCCAGCGCGATCTCGGCCGGGTCGCCGGGCAGCAGCGCCATGAAGGCGAAGACGGCCACCCCGGCGACGGCGGTGCTCGCGATGAGCACCGCCAGCCGCTTCAGCAGGTAAAGGATCACTGCTTGGCGAGGGCCGTGAAGTCGAAGGCCTCCGCGATACCGTTCTTCGGCAGCCCGGTGACGCCCTTCTTCGCCACGATCAGGTTGGGGAAGCCGAACAACCAGTCGGCCGCGGCGTCGTCGGACAGCAGCTTGGCGGCCTGCTTGAGGTCGTCGACCTGCTGCTGCTCGGTGCCCTCGTCGGCGGCGGCGAGCAGTTTGCCGTACTCCGGATTGTCGTAACGGAAGTAGTACGACTTGTCCGCAAAAATCCCCATATCGCGGGGTTCTACGTGGTTGATTATGGACATGTCGTAGTCGCCCTGCTTGAACACCACGTCCAGCCACCGGGCCGGGAACTCCAGCGGCTCGATGTCGGCCGTGATGCCCACCTGGGCGAGCTGGGACTTGACCACCTGCGCGCTCGCGACCGCGTAGGGCAGGTTCGGGATACGCATCTTGACGTTGTACGTCTTGCCGCCGAGCAGTGCCTTGGCCTTGGCCGCGTCAAAGGGGTAGTCGCCGGTGCGGTCCTCGTACCAGGGGTCGGTGGGCGGCACCATCGAGCCGATCAGCTGGCCGCGGCCCGCCCAGGCGGTGTCGAGCAGCGCCTTGTGGTCGATGGCGTAGCGGACGGCCTGCCGCACCTTCTTGTCGTTGAACGGCGGGCGGCCGTTGTTCATCGACAGCACCACCTCGCCGTTCGTGGTGCCCTCGACCGTCTCGAAGCGGTTGGGGTCGGCGAACTGCTGCAGCGACTCGGGCGCCTGGACGCTGGAGATGACGTCGATGCCGCCGGTCAGCAGCGCGTTGTTCATCGCCGTGGCGTCCTTGAAGTACTTCAGCGTGACGGCCGAGAGCTTCGGCTTGGTGCCCCAGTACTTGGCGTTGGCGGCGAGCTGGATGGAGTCGCCGCGCTTCCACGAACCGAGCTGGTAGGGGCCGGTGCCGACGGGCTTGTTGGCCAGGTCGGCGACGCCGGTGCGGCTGAACATCGCGCCCAGCCTGGTCGCCATCGAATAGAGGAAGCCGTTGCTCGGGTGCTTGAGCGTCACGATGACAGTGGACTCGTCCTCCTTCTCGACCTTGTCCACCACGTCGAGCTGCGCCTTGATCTTGAGCTGCCAGTCCTTCTTCACCCGGTCCAGCGAGAAGATCACGTCGTCGGCGGTGAACGGGGCGCCGTTGGTGAACGTGACGCCCTTGCGCAGGGTGAAGGTATAGGTCTTGCGGTCGCCCGAGACGTCCCACTTCTCGGCGAGCAGCGGCTGGATCTTGCCGTCCTGGTCCAGCTTGACCAGGCCCTCATAGACGTTGACCAGCAGGGCCTGCGGGATCGCGGCGCCCTCGGTGGAGGTGAAGTCGAGGTTGGCCGGCTCGGCCACGAACCCGACCGCCAGTGACTCGCTCTTGGCGGCCTGCCCGCCCGTGCCGCTCTTCGATCCACCACCGCCGCCGCACGCGGCCGTGGCCAGCAGGAGACCGCCCACGGCGATCCAGGTGCCGATTCGCCTCATGTCTTACAGCCTCCTGGCTAGTGCACTGGTCGGACCAGTAGGCTACGCAGATTGCCAGTCCACGACGGCTCAGGTCAAGGGGGCTTCATGAGTGGTCCACGGTTCGAGCCGGTGCGTACCGTACGTGCCTACGAGCGCATCGTGGAGCAGGTCGAGGAGGCCATCGAGAGCGGCGCGCTGTGTCCCGGCGAGCGGTTGCCGAGCGAGCGTGACCTCATGGTCCAGTTCTCGGTGAGCCGCTCGACCGTCCGTGAGGCGCTGCGGGTGCTGCAGGCCCGCGGCCTGGTCAGGTCGCGGCCCGGCGACCCGCACGGCGCCGAGGTGCAGCCCTTCTCCCCCGCCGCACTGCACAAGTCGATGACCACGCTGGCCCGGGTGGACGAGCTGTCGCTCGGGGAGCTGGTGCAGTTCCGCATGGTGCTCGACGCCTCGGCCAACCTGCTGGCGGCCCGGCTGCGTACCGACGAGCAGCTCGCGGAGATGGACGCCGCCATCGCGGGCATGCGCGCGGCCGTGGAGGTGGGCTACGACGCGTTCAGCGCCGCCGACATCGCCTTCCACGACGCGGTGGCGCGGGCCAGCCGCAACAAGCTCATCCAGATCTGCACGGACGTGGTCCGCTCGATCGTCCTCGGCCTGGTCTCCGGCAAGATCGCCGCCGCCGCCGACCGGGAGGCGCTGATGCGGCAGAGCATCGCGCATCACGAGGAGGTGCTGGCCGCCGTCCGCGCCGGCGACGGCCCGCTGGCCGCCCGGCTGTCCCGGCAGACGATGTACGACTATTACCTGGGATATGTCCCGGTAGATGAGCGGCCCGCGCTGCGCGCACTGCTGGAGTAGCCGGGAGTGTTATGTTGCGGTCGTGGCGCGCGAGGACCCGGACGGGCTGACGGAGGCGTTCCTCCGCGAGCCCCGTCGCTACACCAGCCACCAGGTCGCCGACATGGCCGGCGTCCCCGTTTACCGTGCCCGCAGGTTCTGGCGCGCGCTGGGTTTCGCGAACGTCGCCGACGACGCCCTCGAGTTCACCGACTCCGACGTGGAGGCCCTGCGGACGCTGCTCGGCATGGTGAGCGACGGCGTCTACGACGAGGAGCACGTGCTCCTGATGGCCAGATCCCTGGGCAGGGCGACGGCCCGGCTCGCCGAGTCGCAGGCCGAGCTGGGCGCCGAGGCGCTCGACCAGGCGGGCGTGCCGCTGAGCGAGCGGCCCAGGGCGTGGCGCAGGCGGGCGGATCGGGTGCTGCCCGACCTGGCCCGGCTGCTGGTCTACGCGTGGCGCCGCCAGCTGGCGGCCTCCGCCCACCGGCTGGTCGAGCAGGAGACGAGCGCGGCCCGGCTGGCGGTGGGGTTCGCCGACTTGGTCGGGTTCACCCGGCTGAGCAGGCAGATCTCCGAGACGGAGCTGGCCGGGCTGGTCGACAGGTTCGAGGGCCGCTCGGCCGACGTGGTGACCTCGGGCGGCGGGCGGATCGTCAAGACGCTGGGCGACTCGGTGCTGTTCGTCTCGGGCAAGGCGCACGAGACGGCGGAGATCGGCCTGCGCCTGATCGAGAGCCACGCCAAGGACAAGGGCATGCCGCAGTTGCGCGTGGGCCTGGCCGTGGGGCCGGTGCTCGGCCGGATGGGCGACGTGTTCGGCACCCCCGTCAACCTGGCCAGCAGGCTGACCGCGCTGGCCCATCCGGGCACGATCCTGGCCGGCCCCGAGATGGCCGAGGAGCTGGAGGGCGACCGGGCCTTCGAGCTGCGACCGGTCGACCGGCTGTCCGTACGGGGGCTGGGCGAGCTGGTCCCCTTCACGCTCATCCGCCACACCGACCGGGCAACCTGACTCCGCACTGGATGCGTCACTGTCGTCGACAGGCGACAACAGGAGGCGGTACGTGGCGGACCGGGGGATATATCAGGACTTCGTGGTCACTCGGTCGGATCGGCTGTTACGCACGGCGTACCTGCTGACCCGCAATTGGGCGACCGCGGAGGACCTGCTGCAGGAGTCGCTGGCCAAGGCGTGGTTCGCCTGGCCCGGCGTGGAGGAGCCCGAGGCGTACGTGCGCCGGGTCCTGGTGACCACCTACACCTCGTGGTGGCGCAGGAGGTGGCGCCGCGAGCTGCCGAGCGACGACCTGCCCGACACTCCGACCAGCGACCCGGTCTCCGACGAGCGCGACGCGCTCTGGCGAGCCCTCGGCCGGCTGCCGGCCAGGCAGCGGGCGGTGGTCGTGCTGCGCTTCTACGAGGACCTGCCGGTGACGGAGGTGGCCCGGCTGCTGGGCTGCGAGCCCGGCACGGTCAAGAGCCAGAGCGCCAAGGCGCTGGCCAAGCTGCGCGTGGACGAGTCGATCGTGAAGGAGATGCACCGATGACCCTGCCCGACCTGCGGGACGTCCTGCGCGAGTACGGCAACAGCCCCTCACCCGCCAACCCGGCCCGGGCCGAGCAGGTGCGGGCCCGCATCCGCCGGATCCGCCTGCGCAGGCGCGCGCTGGGCGGCGGCGGGGTGGTCGCGGTGGCGGCGGCCGTCGCGCTGGGTTTCTCTCTTCTCCCCGGTACGGCGGAGCCGCTGGTCAATACCGAAGACGAGTCCACCGCTGTCGCCGCCCAGCTCGCGGACCTCCTGCCGGAGCGCTTCACCGCGGCGGACGGCGCGAAGTACCGGCGGATCGCCACCACGTCGATCAAGAGGACGGGGCCGACCAAGGTCTCGGTGACGGTCCCGTTCTCCGGCAAGCCGCTCGACGCCGGAGCGGTCTGCGCAGGGCCGGACAACAGCGCGCCCAGAACGTCGATCTCCGCCTACGGGCCCGCGGCGGCCCCCTTCGGCCCGTGCTCGAGGCGCATGCAGCTGCGGCCGCTCCAGGTGCCGGCCGCCGCGGGCGGCACGGAGCTCAAGGTCACGTTCGACACGACCGCGACCGGCTCGGGTTGTGTGGTGCGGAACGGCAAGTGCGTGCCGCAGAAGGAGACCCGCGGCGTCTGGGCACTGGCCGTGTACGAATGGACACCGCCCGCGCGGCCGGTCAAGCCGCCAAAACTCAAAGCCCTGCCGGACCACGTGGGGAAGGCGCGGCTCGCGGAGACGAAGACCGGCGCCTGGCCGCAGGACACCTCCGCCACCTTCAAGGTGCGAGGCAAGGTCGGCTTCGACACCTTGTGCACCGGCGAACTGGCCGGGGACCTGTGGTTCAGCTTCGAGGTGGACGGCCACATGGAGCCCAGCGGGGGCGCCTGCGGCGTATGGAAGGGTGGCGCCTTCCCCTCGGCGGTGAACGAGTTCTCCTATCCCACGGACCGGACGACCACCGTCAAGGTCAAGTGGACGCTGAGGGGCGGCGGCACCAACCGCCCGGTCCGCTGGTCGGTCGGCCTCTACCGGAAGTAGTCACGCCCCGGTGCTGTTGCCGACATATGTGACGAAGCTTTCGATCCTCGACCGCTCCCTTGTCCGCGAGGGGCACGACCCGGCGACGGCGCTGCGCGACACCATCAGGTTCGCCAGGCAGGCGGAGGAGCTCGGCTACCACCGGTTCTGGGTGTCGGAGCACCACAGCGTGCCGGGGGTGGCCGGCTCGGCGCCGACCGTGCTGGCCGCCGCCGTCGCCTCGGCCACCGACCGGATCCGGGTGGGCACCGGCGGCGTGATGCTGCCCAACCACCGGCCGCTGGTGGTGGCCGAGCAGTTCGGCGTGCTGGAGTCGCTGAACCCGGGCCGCGTCGACATGGGGCTCGGCCGCTCGGTGGGCTTCACCGGCGGCATCAGGAAGGCACTGGGGCACGGCAAGGAGGACGCCGACGAGTTCGGCGGGCAACTGGCGGAGCTGCTCGGCTACTTCACCGGGGACCAGCGGGGGCATCCCGGTGTGCACGCGCTGCCCGCCGAGGGGCTGCGGCCGCAGGTGTTCGTGCTGGCCATGGGCTCGGGGGCGGACATCGCCGCCGAGCACGGGCTGCCCATGGTGATCGGGGGCGGCGGGGCCCGGCTGCGGGAGGCGATCTCGCGGTATCGCACCGGGTTCCGTCCGTCGGCCTGGGCGGCGCGGCCGTACGTCGTCCTGGCGGCGAACGTCGCGGTCGGCGAGACGGCCCGCGAGGCGGCGCTGCTGCAGGTGCCGGAGGCGTGGGCGACCGCGCGATCGCGGACGAGCGGCGCCTTCCCGCCCCTATCCCCGGCCGAGCGGGTGCTGGCGACGGAGATGACCGAGCGGGAGCGGGCGCTGTTCGAGGAGTCGCGCAAGGGGCAGGTCCACGGCACCGGGCAGGAGGTGGAGATCGAACTCGGGGCGCTGATCGAGCTCACCGGCGCCGACGAGGTCCTGGTGACCATGAACAGCTACGACCTGGATCAGCGGCTCGATTCCTACCGGCGGCTCGCTCGGACAGCCGTCTGAGCACGAATTCATTGATGCTTTGTTGGCAACTGACTTACTTGCGCGCCGGTCCCTTGATCGGATAGTCACGTTTTGTCACCCTCACTGACCACGCTTAGGGGGCTCCATGGCGCGCAACCGATTCATCGGAATCGCGGCCGCTATTCTCGCATTACCCCTTTTGTCGGCTATCCCGGCGCACGCCGATCCCAAGGCTCCGCCGTCAAGCGACATCCGGGAACTTTCCCGCAAGGACTTCACCCTCGACGGCAAACCCGTCAAGGTGCCCGCCAAGTACGAGGCCAAGGCGCAGGCCAGGGCGAAGGCCGCGGCCGACACGCCGCCGGTCGGCACCGTCCGGCAGTGGCTGGGCCTGGACGACTTCAACGGCAGGCTCTATCGCAAGGACTACACGCTGCGCGGCGTGGGCAACAACATCGAGGTCTGGGTCGCCAACGACCTGTCCTTCCCCGCCGGTGACTGCCGGGCGCAGATCCCGACGTCCACGCAGGTCACCGACGCGCAGGTGGCGGACCTGGTCACCCAGTTCGACACGAACATGTACCCGAAGGAGACCGCCGCCTTCAGCACGCCGCCGGACCGCGACGGCACCAACGCCGTCCTCGGCCCTGACGCCAACGGCAACGGCGGCGTCTACACCGGCGGCGGCAACAAGACCGTCACCCTGGTCGACAACGTCAGGGACGACAACTACTACAGCTTCCCGGCCGCTCCGACGTACATCGCGGGCTTCTTCTCCGCCCAGTTCAACGAGCTGCTCGACCGCAACGTCATGACGATCGACGCGTTCGACTGGGCGCACCGCACCGGCGCGAACCCGCCCGACGAGCCGACCGCCGACCTGTGCACCTCGCGCCCGGCCCGGCCGCGCCAGTACGAGGGCACGTTCGCGCACGAGTGGCAGCACCTGGCGCACTACTACACCGACCCGCTCGAGACCACCTGGATGAACGAGGGCCTGTCGGACCTCGCGATGAAGCTGGTCGGCTACTCCAACCCCGCGGCCACCGTGTCCGAACGCGGGACCGACAGCCACATCTACTGCTTCCAGGGCTTCGGCATCGTCCAGACGCCGTACAACACCAACCCGCGCGACTGCGGCGGCCCGGAGAACTCGCTCAACATCTGGGGCGAGGGCGCCAACGCCAACGGCGTGCTGGCCGACTACGGCAACGCGTACTCGTTCATGCTGTTCCTGTACGACAGGTACGGCACGGCGTTCATGTCCGGCCTGCACCGTGACGGCGCGCTGCAGGGCCTGGCCAGCTTGAAGGCGGCGCTGGCGGCCAAGGGCGTCACGAACATGTACCAGGTGATCCACGACTTCCAGACCTCCACCCTGGTCGACCGGATCGTCGGCGGGACCAAGGGCGTCATGCTGGGCGTGCCGAAGAAGCGGGTCACGGCCGCCAGCCTGAACGCGACCGTCAACCTGGCGAACCCGGCCACCTACAAGACCGCCGGTGCCGCCCCCAACGGCGCCGACTACGTGCCGCTGCAGAAGGCGGACGGCACGTTCCTGCGCGGGGTGGACCTGCGCTCGCTGTCGTTCGAGGGCGCCAAGACGCTGCCCGCGCTCCCGCTGGCCTGGACCGTCGTCTCCGACGACCCGGACCGCGCGGGCAACCCGGTGCTGTTCTCCGGCAACGACAGCAACACCAACGCCGCCGCCGTCACCAAGGTGACCGTCCCGGCCGCCGACCCGACGCTGCGCTTCCTCGCCAAGTACGGCGCGGAGCAGGGCTTCGACTACGGCTACGTGATCGTCTCCACGGACGGCGGCAAGACCTACACCTCGATCGCCGGTGACAAGACGGTCGCGGGCCCGCTCGGCCCCGCGGTCAACGGCACCACGACCGGCTTCGAGCCGCACAGCTACAGCCTGTCGGCCTACGCCGGCAAGGAGATCCTCCTCGGCTTCCGCTACGTCAGCGACGCGGGGGTCAACGAGGGCGGCTGGAAGATCGACGACATCACGGTCGGCGCCACCGCGGTCAGCGACGGCTCGTCGCTCGACCCGTTCGACTCGCCGACCGAGGTCTTCCCGACCCCGGTCGAGAACTGGAACGTCCGGCTGATCGGCCTCGACGAGAAGCACTCGGTGGCGCTGCAGCTGGAGTCCAACGGCAAGACCAGCGTCAGCCTCAACCGGCTGCAGCTGGCCACCATGCTGCCGTTCCAGACGGTGGTCGCGGTGGTGGCCTACGACGAGTCGACGGAGCAGGTCGGCCAGTACGCGCCGTACACGCTCAAGGTCAACGGCGTCACCCAGCCGGGAGGTCGCCCGCAGACCTGACAGGTGGTGATCTGAGGGCGGCCGCCGCACCCGCGGCGGGC
>NZ_JAHKRM010000042.1 GCF_019396345.1 Nonomuraea guangzhouensis
CGATCAGGCAAGGGCCGGCCCGGAAATCGGCAACGAGCGCCCGCGCCCGTCGGCTCGACGGACGCGGGCGGTCGCCGGGGTCAGGTGCCGATGTTCGCCTGGGGCCCCGCGTACGTCCTGAGCAGGGACGGCACGTCGGCCGCCGGGTCGAGGACGTAGGAGTAGAACGAGCTCGGGGTGAAGGCGGAGCCGCTGGTGGTCTGCTTGCCGGTGCAGTTGACCAGGATGCTGCCGCTCTGCCGGAGCTGGGCGGTGGAGTCGGGGTAGTAGGGGTCCTTGACCTTGTCGTAGTAGCTGTTCTCGATCACCATCTTGGTGGCGCCACGCGAGTAGTTGCCGTACGAGGTGATGTTCTGCAGGTAGTTGTTGTAGAGGTGGGCGTAGGCGACGTTGTCGGTGCTGGGGTTGCGCTGGTTGGTGTCGTGGATCCAGTTGTGGTGGATCGTCATCCGGGCCGTGACGTTGTCGGTCCAGCCGATGCCGAAGGACTTGTTGTTCTCGGACAGGACGTTCCAGCTCACGGTGAGGTAGCTGGTGTCCTTGCGGCTGTCGATCAGGCCGTCGTTCATGCGGGTGATCGTGTTGTGGTCGATCCAGATGTGGTGGGCGGTGTCGAGCTGGATGCCGTCGTAGTCGTAGACCTTGTCGTCGGGGTCGTCGTCGGCCATGCGGGTGTCGCGGATGGTCAGGTTGCGGATGATGACGTTGCTGACGCCGGTGCCGAGGAAGAAGCCGCCGTTGACGATCTGGCCCCTGGTGCCGACGCCGACGATGGTCTTGTTGGCGGCGACCTTGATCTCGGTGCCGTACGGCGTGACGGTGATCGCGCCGTTGACCTTGATGACGTAGGGGGCGCTGGCGGTGGCGTACGTGACCAGGTCGGCGTAGGTGGAGACGGTGACCGTGGCGCCGGCCGCGCCGCCGGTGGTGGTCGTCAGGCCGTCGCCGCTGGTGGCGGCGAACCCGTCGGCGGTGTTCGGCCAGGTCCGGCCGGCGGAGACCGGGGCGAACAGCCATTGCTTGTTGCTGTTGGCGGTGCAGGCCTCCTGGATGATCGCGGCGCCGGAGGTGGTGGAGGCGCCCTGGTCGCTCACGCACAGGCCGCTGGCCACATTGACGATCTGGTACGTGCCGGTGCCGGACGCGGTCAGCCGCCACTGCTGGTTGGGCTTGGTGCCGTCGCCGCACCCCCACTGCTGCAGCCGCAGCCCGCTGGTCGCCTCCCCGTTCGGCACGTCGAGGCACCGGCCGCTGTTCACGTTGCGGATCGTGTAGACCTCGGACCCGGCGGAGGTGAGGGCGAACTGCTGCCAGGCGTCAGCCGTGCAGCCCCACTGCTGCAACAGCGCGCCGTTGTCCTTCGAGCCACCCACCACGTCCAGGCACATGCCGCTCTTGGTCACCTTGAGCTGGTAGACGCCGCCCGCCACGGGCGTGGCCGCCAGGGCGGGAGCGGGCGCGACTCCGAGCGAGGCCAGGACGGCGAGGATGGCGAAGGCGGCCGCGCGAGCGCGGATGTTCATGGTTCTCCTCCGGAGGTCAGCCAATGGGGTTCCAGCCGTCGGACCCGGCGAGGTACTTCTGCGGGGTGTAGTTCGGCGCTTGGGCGTCGGCGAGTTGCGGGCGGTTGGAGTTCGTCCCGGCTCCCGATCCGGTGTTCCGGTACTCGAGGAAGCGGGCGTTCTTCCAGGAATTGGAGGACATGTCGGTCCATGGTTGGCCGGTGTTGATCACCGAGCTGAGCGTGGACTCCCGGTAGAGGACCTGGGCGTCGGGGCGCCAGGGGCGGCCCAGGGTGGTGGTCCCGGCCGAGGCCGCTCCGGCGATCCTGGACTTGTAGAACAGGAAGCCGTAGGTCTTCCCGGCGTCGGTGCTCGCGGCGGTGACCGGGCCGCCGGTGCTCCGCTTCTCGTAGATGTCGCAGTTGTCGAAGACGATGGTGCCGCCGCCGAAGATGAAGTCGACGGTGCCCTCCACGTACGAGCCGGCGACGTAGGCGCGGGCCGAGTTGTTCACCAGGAACGTGTCCTGGTCGCCGAGCAGTCGCACGTTCGTCAGGCGGGCCCGGTCGGCGGTCAGGTTGAGCGCCACCGCCTGGTGACCGCTGACGTTCGGGTTCTCGTCGAAGTCGTTGGAGATCGTCAGGTTGGTGGCGACGAAGTCGTGGCCGTCGATGAACGCGGTCGCGCTGCCGGATGTCCCGTACTGGCCCGCGTAGTGGTTGTTAACGATAACAACACCGGCCGCCGAAGAACCGAGGCCCTGAAGCGTGATGTACGGCTTGGTCGAGGGGATCCGGACGATCTCCCGGTACGACCCGGGCGCGATGGTGATCGTGACCCGGCTCGCGTTCCCGGCAGGCACGGCGTCGATGGCCGCCTGCACGGTCCGGTAGGTGCCGGAGCCGTCAGCCGCCACCGTGGGTCTCGCCGCGGCGGTGAAGGCCCACTGCTTGTTGGTGTTGGCCGTGCAGGTCTCCTGGATGATCGCGGCGCCGGAGGTGGTGGAGGCGCCCTGGTCGCTCACGCACAGGGCGGTGGCGACGCTGACGATCTGGTACGTGCCGGTGCCGGACGCGGTCAGCCGCCAGTGCTGGTTGGGCTTGGTGCCGTCGCCGCAGCCCCACTGCTGCAGCCGCAGCCCGCTGGTCGTCGCTCCGTTCGGCACGTCGAGGCACCGGCCGCTGTTCACGTTGCGGATCGTGTAGACCTCCGACCCGGCGGAGGTGAGGGCGAACTGCTGCCAGGCATCAGAGGTGCAGCCCCACTGCTGCAACAGCGCGCCGTTGTCCTTCGAGCCACCCACCACGTCCAGGCACATGGCACTCTTGGTCACCTTGAGCTGGTAGACGCCGCCCGCCACAGGCACGTCCGCGGCCCGCGCCGGTGCTCCCCAGGCGATCGCGGTCGCCGTGAGCAGGGCGAGGCCCGCGAGTAACCGTACGAACATTCGCGTTCTCCTTCCTCGTCGCCACCGAGAAAGGAGCACCGCAATAGGTATGTCAAGTCAACAAACTAAATAAGCCCGGAAAGCGGAGGTCGGGGGTGAAACTTTCAGGTGGGAGCGGTCACACGGCGTCGCCCGGCCGAGGGGGCGCGAGCAGGCCGTCGACGACGTCGCGGAGCGGGCCGATCAGCTCGTCGGCGGTCGCGTCGGCCAAGGGCCGCAGGCCGACGGCGGATCGTACGACGGCGATGCCGACGCCCAGCGCGACCAGGAGTTCGGCCCTCAGCAGGCGTTCGTCGTCGTCCCCCGCCGCGCCCGAGGCTTCGAGCACCCGCCGGCTGAAGTCCCGCAGGGCCTGCCTGCGCAGGCTGTCCACCCGCTCGTCGCCGGAGACGCGCAGCAACAGCAGCACCGGGTGCTCGCCGAACTCCGGCCAGGCGCCGGCCGCCAACTGGCGGCTGAGGGCCTCGGCGAGGGCGGCGCGGTCTTGCGGGAACTCGCCCGCACCCCCCAGGAAGCGGGGCGTGCCGGCCAGCGCCGCCTTGAACAGGCCCTCCTTCGAGTCGAAGTACCGCTTGATGAGGGCGAGGTTGACCCCGACGTCGGCGGCGACGTCCCGCAGTGTCGTGCGGTCGTACCCCAGGCGGATGAACCGGTCGCGCGCGGCCTGGAGGAGCGCCTCACGGGTCGCGGCCGCGTCCCGCCGCCGGCGCCCTCCGGCGGGCTGTCCGGCGGCGACGTCCGCGGACCCGTCGGTCTTTCTCGCCGCCACCGGCGACCTCCCTCGCGACGTCATCGAGCCGGGAACTCCGGCATGTCACCGCAGCATAGCTCTGCGACGCCGGCAAGTAATCACCGGTTGACATGATGCTATGCTGCCAAGTAATCAGCCGATGACTTATTTCCGGAAGGGCAACAGTGGCCAAGCAGGCTCTCCTCGTCATGGATGTCCAACGCGCCGTCGTCGACCGTTACCCCGATCCCGCCTACCTGCCGCGCCTGGGCGAGGCGATCGGCGCCGCCCGCGCGGGCGGCGTGCCGGTGATCTATGTGGTCGTCGGGTTCCGCCCCGGGTGCCCGGAGATCAGCGTCCGCAACAAGATGTTCGGCAGGCTCGCGGGCGGCACGTCACCGGCCGGCGACGACGACCAGGCCACCCAGATCCATCCGGACGTGGCACCCGAACCGGGCGACATCCTGGTCACCAAGCGACGCGTCAGCGCCTTCGCCGGCAGCGACCTCGACATGGTGCTGCGGGCCGGCGGCATCGATCATCTCGTTCTCACCGGCATCGCCACCAGCGGCGTCGTGCTGTCCACCGTGCGCCAGGCGGCCGACCTGGACTTCGGCCTCACCGTCCTGGCCGACGGCTGCCTCGACGCCGACCCGGAGGTGCATCGCGTACTGACGGAGAAGGTGTTTCCCCATCAGGCGGATGTCACCACCGTGGCCGGCTGGGCGCTGACGGGTTAGATGCGGTGCGTGGTCCAGAACGAGGTCAGGTCGACCGTCGTGGCGGCCTGGGCGGCGGCCTTGAAGTCGGCCACGGTGGAGATGCCGTACCAGTGGGAGGCGGCGTAGTCGTGCAGGAGCGTCTGCATGGCCGACGTGCCGATCAGGCGGCGCAGGTCGTGCAGGGCGCACTTGCCGTAGGTGTAGACGACGGTGCCGTACCTGCTGGAATGGGCGTCCCAGTAGGCCATCGAGTTGCTGATCCGCTCGGCCGATGACTGCCAGGAGACGCTGTTCCAGCAGTTGGTGCCGGTGACGCCCCGGTACAGGTCGGTGGCGTAGTCGGCGAAGGACTCGTCCAGCCACGGGGTGTTGTACTCGTCGTCGCCGACGATGCCGTACCACCACTGGTGGGCCAGCTCGTGGGCGAGCGCGGTGGAGCTGACCAGGTCGAGCACGAACCCCGGATACTCCATGCCGCCGAACCAGAAGTTGTTGTCCAGGACGATGTCGACCTCGCCGTAGGGGTAGGCGCCGAAGCGGCCGGCGTGGGCGACCAGCGAGCCCGTGGCGGTGGTCATCATCGAGGCGGCGCTGGCCGCGCTGATGCCGCTGACGCGGTAGACGTTCACGGTGACGCCCGTGCTGGTCGTGCCGGTGGTCTTGGCGAACGCGCCCGCTCCCCAGGCGAACTCACGGACGTGCGTGGCCGTCGCGGTCGTGATCGTCCGGCCGGCGCTGCCGGGCGTGTCCACGGAGGTGCCGGTCGCGGGCACCAGCAGCGAGCTTGGGTGGTCCAGGGTGACGCGGTAGTCGCTGGCGAGCTGGTAGAAGGACTCGCCGTTGTTGGTGTAGGGGTCCAGGTGCCAGCCGGCGCCGTCTCGTACGGCCAGCACGGGCAGGGCGTTGCCGATGAAGTTGTACGCGCCGTCGTGGCCGAACCGGTCTGCGCCGCTGGGTACGACGATGCTCAGGTCGAAGCCGACCGAGCCGTTCTGTCCTTTGGCGAGCGGCGTCGGGAGGGTGATCTTCAGTGCCGTGCAGGCGACGGTCAGCGGGCTCGCCGTGCCACCGCTGACGTTCGTGACCGTGATCGGGGTGGACGGGCAGCTTCCGTGGTAGTTGTCCCACAGACGCAGGTAGACCTCGTTGAGGGGGTCGGCGGACAGGTTCGTGAAGCTGACGCTCTCGTGGCCGGTCCACGTGGTGCCCGAGGAGTTGCTGGTCAGAGTCACGGTGTAGGTGGGCGACCCTGGGGTGCGGGTGGCGTCGGCCGCCTGGGCGGCGGTGGGGAGTCCGATGAGTAACGCGGCGATCGCACAGAACGTCAGCGTTTTTCGGATCATGGGTTGGCTCCTTGTGTGACGCTAGGGCCCCCGATCTGCCGACGAAACGTAACTTCCTTCGCCACACCCGTCAATATCTGTGACAGGAAGGGTTACGCGCTGACATGACCGTAACTGCATGATCCACTAGGGTGCGTTCTCATGCGCATTCTCGCCGCCGCCCTGGTCACTTTCTTATCGCTGACCGGCACCGCCCACGCGGCCCCCACCCCCCTCCCCCTTCACGAAGAACCCGCTCTATCAGACGGGCAAACTCCCCGCCCAGACGTGCGAAGAGCCTGAGGTCAACCAGGATCACGACGCGATCCGCCTGTACGTCGAAGCCATTACCGCATGCCAGGAAAAGGCCTGGTCGACGCAGGTGAAGAAGGCCGGGTTCCGGTATCAGAAGGCCAAGGTGGTCGTGAAGTTCGGCGATCGGATCAAGACCGCCTGCGGCGTCTACCACCCGGATGACGTCTACAGCCTCTACTGCATCCCCAACAAGACCATCTACCTGATGCTCACCGATTACGGCCTGGCCGACGAGCTCGACAGCCCGGGAATTCTGGAAAGCCTCTCCATCGGCTACGGATATCACGCGCAGAACATGGTCGGCATCGTCGACCAGGAAGATCGAGCCGTCAAGAAACTGCCCAAGGCCAAAGCCCTCGCGCTCACCACCAAGGGCTCGCTCCAGAGCATCTGTTTGGCCGGCGCGTTCATCGGCAGTGTCTGGGATTCGCTGGGGCACTCCCGTGCGCACGGCTCCGAGTACTTCATCAACCGGCACGCGGTGGAGGGAAACTACAAGGGGTTCGGAACGGCGAAGAACCGCGTCTACTGGCAGCGACGCGGCTTCGACGCGGCCTCGCCGTCGGCGTGCAACACCTACACCGCTCCCGCCGCCAAGGTCAGCTGAACCAGCGGCGACGCTCCGTGAACGGCGGGTGAATTCTGCCGTAAGCTCGCCCTTCCACCGCGCACCGCCGACAATCGCCCTCCCATAATTCCAGTCATGGGGGGCCATTTCACGAAATGGGATGCGATGAAGCGGTGGATCGGCGTGGCTCTGGCCGCCGTTCTCGCCGGGGTGGTGGCGGTCGCGATCATCATCGGGAACCAGGGGCCCGGGGTCACCGTGGTGCGGGGGGTCATCGGCTCGGAGAAGCGGCCGTTCTTCGACGATCCCCGGGTCAAGGCGGCCTTCGCCAAGCACGGGTTACAGGTCGAGGTGGACACCGCGGGGTCGCGGCAGATCGTCACCGACGTGGATCTGAGCCGCTACGCCTTCGCCTTCCCCTCCAGCGTCCCGGCGGCGGAGAAGATCAAGCGCGATCGCCGGGCCACCACGACGTTCTCGCCGTTCTACTCGCCGATGGCGGTGGCCACCTTCGAGCCGATCGCCGGACTCCTGGCCAAGGTGGGGGTGCTCACTGATTCCGGCAAGGGCTACCAAACCCTAGATATAAAGAAATATCTGGAGTTAGTAGCCAAAGGCACTCGGTGGGATCAGATTCCCGGCAATTCACTTTATAAGGCGCGAAAGCGCGTACTGCTTACCACCACTGACATCCGTACCTCGAACAGCGCCGCGATGTACCTGTCGGCGCTCGGCTACGTCGCCAACGGCGAGGACGTGATCAGCTCCGACGCCCAGATCGCCAAGATCGCGCCCATCGTCGCGCCGGTCGTGCTCGACCAGGGCTTCTCCGAGACCACGAGCGAGGCCTCGTTCGACGACTACCTGGCGCTCGGCGCGGGCAAGACGCCGATGCTGGTCGTCTACGAGGCGCAGTACCTGTCACACGTCTTCGCCGCGGACGGGGCGATCAAGCCGGACATGCGGCTGGTCTATCCCTCGCCGACCGTGCTCAGCAAGCACACCCTGGTCCCGCTGGCCGAGCCGGGGACGCGGGTGGGCCGGCTGCTCACCGAAGACCCCGAACTGCTCGCGCTGGCCGCCGCGCACGGCTTCCGCACGACGAACCCCCGCGCCTTCGCCGACCAGGTCGCCAAGACCGGGGCGCGGGCGGCCGAGCTGGTGGACGTCGTCGAGCCGCCCACCTACGAGCGCCTGGACAAGCTGATCACCACGGTCGACGCCGCGTCCCGCCCGTAGCCAGACCTTCCGACCTTGAGCAAGGAGATCCCCCACGTGTCCGATCTGGTGCTCACGCCACCCGCGCCGGTCACGCCGGTACCGGTCGAGACGGCGGCCACCATGCTGCCGCTGTCCGGCGAGCGCGCGACCGAGTTGGCCGCCAAGGCCCAGGACTTCGCCGGTGAGCTGGACGGGCTCGACCCGCGCTCGCCGGAGTTCGCCCGCAAGGTGCACGACATCTCCTCGATGGGCGACACCGAGATCAGGTCCGCATCCCAGGTGGCCAACCGCATGCTCAAGCGGCCGGTCGCGGCGCTGAGCGCGTCGCGGGGCGAGGGCGCCGACGCCCAGGCCAGGGTGGCCGACCGGCTCGTCGCGCTGCGCCGCACCATCGTGGATCTGGACCCCAAGCAGGCCGCGAGCGGGACGCGCAGGTTACTCGGGCTGATCCCGTTCGGTGACCGGCTGCGCGACTACTTCGCCAAATACCACTCGGCGCAGAAGCACATCGACGACATCATCCGCGCGCTCAAGTCCGGCCAGGACGAGCTGCTGCGCGACAACGCCGCCATCGAGGGCGAGAAGGCGAACCTGTGGGAGGCGATGACGCGCCTGCAGGAGTACGCGGTCATGGCCAAGGCGATCGACACCGCCCTGGAGGAACGCATCGCGCTGGCCGACGAGCAGCGGGCCACGGCGCTGCGCTCCGACGCGCTGTTCGCCGTACGGCAGAAGCACCAGGACCTCCTCACCCAGCTGGCCGTCTCGGCCCAGGGCTACCTGGCGCTCGACCTGGTACGCAAGAACAACCTGGAGCTCAGCAAGGGCGTCGACCGGGCGACCACGACGACGGTCGCCGCACTGCGGACGGCGGTGACGGTGGCGCAGGCGCTGGCCAACCAGAAGCTGGTGCTCGACCAGATCACCGCGCTGAACGCGACCACCAGCGACCTGATCCTGGCCACCAGCGAGATGCTGCGCACCCAGGCCGGAGAGATCCAGAACCAGGCCGCCTCGACGACCGTCGACCTGGACACGCTGCGCAAGGCGTTCGACAACGTGTACGCGACCATGGACCAGATCGACACGTTCCGGGCCCAGGCCGTGGACAGCATGGCGGCCACCGTCGACAGCCTGGGCGCCGAGCTGGCGCACGCCAGGACATACCTGGAGCGGGCCCAGGAGTCCGCCCAATGAGAAGGACGCTCACGGCCGTCGCGCTGGCGGCGGCCCTGCTGGCCGGCGGCTGCTCGGCGGGAGATGACGACTCCGGCGACGGGCCCGACGTGCTGCGGGTGCTGGCGGGCAGCGAGATCAAGGACCTCGAACCGCTGCTCGGCCGGGCCGCCGACGAGATCGGGGTGCGGGTGCGGCTGACGTACACCGGCACGCTCGACGGCGCCGAGCAGGTCGCGAGCGGCCGCGCCGACAGCCGGTTCGACGCGATCTGGTTCTCCGCCAACCGCTACCTGTCGCTGATCGACGGCGCCCCGGCCAAGCTGTCCACCCAGACCAAGATCATGGCCTCCCCCGTCGTGCTGGGGCTCAAGCCGGCCAAGGCCAAGGAGCTGGGCTGGGACCGGGGGCCGGTCTCGTGGACGGACATCGCGACGGCGGCCAAGGGCGGGCGGTTCAGCTTCGGCATGACGAACCCGGCCTCCTCCAACTCCGGATTCTCCGCGCTGGTGGGGGTGGCGGCCGCCCTGTCCGACGCCGACGGGGCGCTCAGCGCCGAGCAGGTCAGCACGGTGACGCCCAAGCTGAAGGAGTTCTTCTCGGCGCAGCGGCTGACGGCGGGCTCGTCGGGCTGGCTGGCCGACGCCTACGCCCGCGACCCCCGCGTCGACGGCATGGTGAACTACGAGTCGGTCCTGCTCGGCCTGCGCGACCCGCTCACCCTCGTCTATCCCGATGACGGCGTGGTCAGCGCGGACTATCCGCTCACGCTGCTCGCCTCCGCTCTTGAGAAGAAGAAGGAGCTGTACGGCAAGCTGGCCGCCTGGCTGCGTACGCCGGCCGTGCAGAAGGAGATCATGACGGGCACGCACCGGCGGCCCATCGTGCCCGGCGTCGCGCTGGATCCGCGGTTCGGCTCGGCGCAGCTCATCGAGCTGCCGTTCCCGAACCAGCGCCGCACCGCGGACGAGCTGATCGCCACCTACCTCGACCAGGCGCGCGTACCCGCGGAGGCGCTGTTCGTGCTGGACACCTCCGGCTCGATGGACGGCGACCGCATCCAGGCACTGCGGCAGGCGCTGATCGCGCTGACCGGCGCGGACACCTCCGCCTCCGGAACGTTCTCCCGCTTCCGCAACCGGGAGACGGTGACGATGATCCCGTTCAACAGCCGAGCGGGCACACCGGTGCCGTTCACCGTCCCCGAACGCGACCCGGCGCCGGTGCTGGCGCGGATCAAGCAGTTCGCCGAGGGGCTGAACGCGTCCGGCGGCACCGCGATCTACGACAGCCTCACGGCCGCCTACGACCGGCCCGCCCTGCCCGGCCACTACTCCTCGATCGTGCTGATGACCGACGGCGAGAACTCCAACGGCTCCGGCTACGACGACTTCGCGACGCGCTACCGGCTGCTGCCCGAGGCCCGGCGGCACACGCCGACGTTCGTGGTGCTGTTCGGGGAGAGTGACGTCGAGGAGATGCGCAAGATCGCGACGCTGACCGGCGGGGCCGTGTTCGACGCGCGGTCCAGCTCGCTGAGCGGCGCCTTCAAGGAGATCCGTGGGTATCAGTGACCGGGTGCTGCGGTACCTGGGCTCGACCAGGAACATCGTCGGCTCCGTGCTGGCGCTGCTCGGCCTCGCCGCGCACTTCCTGGGGCTGGCGGGGGCGTTCTGGCCGGTGGTCGTGGCGGCGTTGTACGGGGTGGGCGCCCTGCTCGCGCCGCCGGACCGGGTGCGGCTGACGATCTCGCACGCGGAGGTGGAGACGGCGGGGTTGCGGGCCGACCTCGACGCGCTGCTGCGCCGGATCGACCGTCGCTTCCCCGCCGACGTGCACACGGCCGTGGACGCGCTGGCCGAGGTCATCAGGGGCGTGCTGGGGCGGGCCGAGCAACTGGCCTCCTCGCCGGACCAGCTGCACGTCGTGTCGCAGACGATCCGCAGCTACCTGCCCGCCAGCCTGGAGGCGTACGCGAACCTGCCCCGGGGGTACGCGCTGACGCGGCGGGCGGACCGCGAGCGGAGCGCGCACGAGGAGTTGCTGGCCCAGCTCGCCCTCCTCGACACGCAGCTACGCAGGGTCTCCGACGCCATTCACCGCGGGGACGAGCAGGCGCTGCGTGACCAGGGCCGCTTCCTGCGGGACCGGTTCGGCGGCTCGGACCTGGACCTGGACTAGCGTCAGGCGGTGTGACGGTAGATGGTGGGCGCCGTCTCCGGGAACAGGCCGTCGAACACCGCGGCCCGGTCGAAGGCCATCGCGCGGGTGCGGGCGCGCAGCTCCAGGTCCTGCCGCTCGGCGGCGGACATGTCCAGCACCACCCGGTCCACGGCCGCGGCCAGACCGGTGATGTCCCCGGGCTCGACGATGACGGCGGTGTCGCCGACCGCCTCAAGGGTGCCGCCCGTGTCGGTGGTGATGATCGGTCCGCCGCCGGCCAGCATCTTCTCGGCCAGCGCGATGCCGAACGTCTCGACGAAGTCGGGCTCGGGCTTGGTGGGCAGGGTGTAGGCCGCGCAGCCGCGCATGAGCAGCGACTTCTCGTCATCGTCGACATCGGTGAGGAAGACCACCCGGTCGTCCTCCTTGGCCATCGCCCGCACCTCCTCCAGCGAAGGCCCGGTGCCGGCGACCACCAGTTTCACCCGCGACCGGCAGCGCGTCCGGCCGAAGGCGGTCACCAGGTCGTGGATCCCCTTGGCCCGCGTCACCCGGGACAGGAACAGGATGTACCCGTCACGCTCCAGGCCGCGTCGCGTGAGTGCGGCGTCCACGCGCGCCGGATCCCGGTCGAGGAAGGCGGCGGAGTCGATCGGCGGGTAGCTGACGGTCACCCGGCGCCGGCATTCTTCGGCGAACCTGGTGCCGCAGTAGGCGTCCACCTGCTCGGCCGAGGCGATGATCTCGTCCCGGGTGTACTCGGAGACCGCGACGACCTCGTCGTTGGCCAGGAACGTGGTGAACAGCACGGTCGCCGCGCCGAACCGGCCGTCCCGCAGGCACGACCGGATCACGTTGGTCACGTCGGAGCCGACCGCTTTCGCCACGGTACGCACGTCGGGCGCGAACCCGGCCGCGCGCGCCGCCGCGACCGCGTCGATGACCACCGCGGTGTGCGGCACGAGGTACATGGACAGGCAGGTCGTGGCCACCGGCTCGGCGAGCAGCTCGACGAGGCGGCCGGTGAGGCCGGCCAGGTGCCGGCCGTCCGGCACCCGGTAGTCCCCCACCGGCTCCGGCCGCTCCACGGTGATCCCGGCGCTGTACGGCAGCAGCCGGTCCAGCGGCTTGAGCGGCAGCCCGGCCGCCCGCAGCGCCGGAATGGGCCAGGTCAGCAGCCGTACCTCGTCGAACCCACGGGTCAGCGCCACCTCGGCGAGGTTACGGGCCTCGCCGGAGTGACCGCAGATGACCGGGTCGGCCCGGACCACGATGACGAGACGGCGACGGGGGTGGATCATCGTGCTTCCTCAGGTGTCGCGGGAGGGATTTGACAGGGACGGCGGGCGGATCCCCCGTCCCCAGGCCGACGGCTCCGGGCCCAGCCGCAGGTGCAGCAGGCCGCCGCGGTGCACGGTGACGGCACTCAGGTGTGTCGCGTGCAGTGGCTTGCCGTTGAGGGTCGCGGACTGGACGTACTGGGCCGGTGGGTCACGATCGATGCCGTCGACCCCGATCGGCGTCTCACGGTGCCCACTGGTCTCGATGACGAACTCGTTGCCGCCGGCCCGGAGCACGGCCCGGGGGAAGGCGGGCGCGTTGACCAGGAACAGGTTCTGGCCGGCGATCGGGAACAGCCCCAGCGACGCCCAGACGTACCACGAGCTCAGTCCGCCGGAGTCGTCGTTACCGGGCAGCCCGCCGGGTCCGGTGCCGAACTGCCAGGTCAGCGCCGCGTGCACCACCTGGGCGGTGCGGTCGGGGCGGCCCGCGTAGTGGTAGGCCCACGGCGTCTCCATGTCGGGCTCGTTGTTCAACCCCTCGAACCGGTTCAGGGCGTATCCGGCCCTGATCTCCGCCGCCCGCGGGCGGCGGCCGGGCTGCGTCACCGGCACGGCCCCGAAACCGAAGAACCTGTCCAGCTTGTCGATGAAGGCCCCGTCGCCGCCGGCCAGGGCGATCCTCGCGGCCATGTCGTGCAGCAGCCGGAACGAGTAGTTCCACTTGCCGCCCTCGTAGAACTCCGAGTCGCGCAGCAGCCCCGTGCCCGGGTCGAAGGCGTTGGACCACTGTCGGCCGCGCTCCTCGAGATCGTCGGCCAGACCCCGGTCGTTCAGCGCCCGGGCGACCTGGGCCGTGCAGTGGTGGGCGTAGGCGAGGTCGAGGGTGTGCGTGATCGGGTGCACGACTCCGTGCTCGAAGAAGTCTTCGCCGTACAGACGGTGCAGGTCGCCGACCATGTGCACGAGCGCCCAGTTCCAGTCCAGGCCGGTCCGGCCGAGCGCGTGGGCGTCCGCCAGCGCGGTGTGGACGAGCGCGCTGGCCTGGCGGAAGAACCGGTCGGCGCCGCGGGCCATCCGGTAGCCGATGGGGAAGTTGCCCTCCTCCTCGCAGACCCGGATCAGCGACTCCAGCAGGTCCGCGGCCCGGTCCGGGGCGATGGCCGCGAGCAGCGGCAGCTGTGTCTTGTAGATGTCCCACATGGTGCACACGTCGAACGCGAACGGTCCGGGCGTCGGCCAGAACGGGCTTTCGTCGTCGGCGAAGCAGGGCTTGATCAGCGCGTGGTAGAGCGCCGTCGCGAGCACGGTGCGGCGGGCCGGCGTGCCGCCCTCGACCTGGACGTGGTCGAGGTGCTCGTGCCAGCGGGCCCGGGTCCGGGAACGTACCGCGTCGAACGCCGGCTGGGCATAGCCGCACTCGCGCTCGAGGTTCTGGCGCGCCTGGTCGCAGCCGCGCAGCGAGAACCCGAGCCGCACCTCGATGGTCTGCCCCGGCGCGGCCGGGCCCATGAAGAGCAGGCCGAACGGGCGCAGCGTGGTGTGCCGGATGCTGTCGAAGTCCAGGCGGGTGCCGCCGTCGATGAGACGCCGGTCGTACCAGAGCATCTGCCGCCAGCCTGGGCTGTCGACCTCCACGTACACCGACAGCGGGACGCCTTCCATCACCACCGTGCCCTGGGCCCGGCCGTGACCCATGCTCTCCACCTGTGCCCGCAACGGCACGGTCCGGCCGAGCTCGATGGCCAGGCCACCGCAGGACAGGTCGATCACCACACGGGCGCTGCTGTGCTGCGGGAACGTGTAGCGATGCACCGCGACCTTGGGGCCCACGGTGAGCTCACAGCGGACCCCGGTGTCCAGGGTGGCCGCGTAGTAGCCCGCCTCCGCCACCTCGTCGTGCAGCGGCCACGCCTCCCCCAGCATGTCCAGCGGCTGCACCATCGGGGTGACGCGCACGTAGTTGTAGTACTTGCGGATCGCGCCCGTGCCGGACTGCTGGAAATGGGTGAACCCGGACGCCTGCAGCCGCTCGAACATCTCCTCGGGCACGCCCTCGGTGTTCTTCGTGTAGCGCCCGTAGCCGGTGGGGTAGGCGCCCGAGTAGGCACAGGCCGACACCATGCCCAGCGGCGAGGTGGCACCCGGGTGGGTGTTGCCGACCTGGGGTTTCGGCCACCACCAAGTGGCGGCCAGACCGCGTGCCCTGGGCAGGTCGGTCGCCGCTGTGCCGATGAATGGGTCAACGTTGTCAAGGATGGCGGGACTCTACCCAGCGGGCGCTCACCTTGGGTTTCGAGGAGGTGAACTGCTTGGTTCGACGGTATTAAGCCGACGGGTATTGATCGTTTTCGCCTAGAGTGAGGCTCGTGTGGTACGCGTTCATCCTCGTGGCGGTGCTCGTCGCCGTCCTGGTCGCGGCGGTGGTCGTCGCCCGGCGCCGGTTCGTGGTCGTGCGGGTGAGCGGGATGAGCATGTGGCCGACGTACCGGCCGGGTGACCGGGTGCTGGTCCGCCGTGCCGCCGCGCGTGAGGTGGGGCGCGGTGAGGTGGTGGTGTTCGAGCCGGCGGGACGCACAGGGTGGAGGACGGGTCCGCTGCCCGCGCCACAGGCCGCGGCCTGGGTCATCAAGCGGGTGACCGCGCTGGCGGGCGACCCGGTGCCGGCGGACGTGGTGGCGGCTGTGCGGGCGGAGCCGGGGGCGGCCGTTCCCGAGGGCGCGCTCGTCGTCGTGGGAGACGGCACGTCGAGCGCCGACTCCCGGATTTGGGGCTACCTGCCGGCCGACCGAGTGCTGGGCGTGGCCGTGCGGAGGCTGTCCTCGGGCCCGCCGTCGCCGGGCCCGCCGTCCCCGGGCGCATCGTCCTCGGGCGCGGGGCCGCGTTCGTAGCCGCTGGACTGCAGGGTGAACAGGCGGGCGTACTCGCCGCCCGCCGCCATGAGCTCGTCGTGCGTGCCGCGTTCGACGATCCGCCCGTCGCTGAGCACCACGATGAGGTCGGCGTCCCGTACGGTGCCGAGCCGGTGCGAGATGAGCACGCTCGTCCTGTCGCCGCGGTAGCGCCGCAGGCTGCTGTGCACCTCGTGCTCCGCCTCGGCGTCCAGGCCGGAGCTGGGCTCGTCCAGGATGAGCAGGTCCTGGCGCCACCGCATGAAGGCGCGGGCCAGGGCCAGGCGCTGCCACTGCCCGCCGGACAGGGCGACCCCGGCCTGGTCGTCCCGGTCGCCGAAGACGCGGCTGAGCATGGTGTCGTACCCGCGCGGCAGTGCGGTGATCACCTCGTGGACGCCCGCCTGGCGGGCCGAGTCGTGGACGCGGTCATGGTCGGCGGCGGCGGTCAGGTCGCCCAGCATGATGTTCTCGGCGGCGGTGAGGTCGTAGTCCATGTAGTCCTGGAACACCGCGCCGATCCGGCCGCGCAGCTCGTCCGGGCTCGCGTCGCGCAGGTCCACCCCGTCCCAGCTGATCTGCCCTTTGACCGGGTCGTACAGCCGGCACAGCAGTTTGACCAGCGTGCTCTTGCCCGCGCCGTTCACCCCGACGAGGGCGACCGTGCGCCCGGACGGGATGAACAGGTCCACCCCGCGCAGGATCCAGGGATGCTCCTCGCTGTAGCGGAACCACACGTCGCGTAGTTCGATCCCGTCGCGCAACCCGGGCAGCGGGGTGGGTTCGGCCGGAACGGGCAGGTCGGGCTCGGCGTCGGTCACGGCCGTGTAGTGGCCGAACATGAGCAGGGCGTTGTGCGCGTCCGCCCACTGGCTGACGATCGCCGTCAGGGCCATCTGCACCCCGGCCACGGCCGCGACGAACACCGTCACGTCGCCCACGCTGATGCCTCCGGAGGCGGCGCTGAGGATGGCCCACAGCAACCCGCCGGCCGCCACGACGCTGCCGAGCAGCGCCATCATGCCCTGGCTGCGCAGCGTGCGGCGATCGACGTCCCGTTCGGCGCGGTTGACGCCGCTCACCTCGTCGAGCATCCGCGTGCGCAGGTAGTCGCCCAGGCCGAACAGCCGCACCTCCTTGGCTGCCTCCGGCCTGGTGAGCAGGTCGCCGAAGAACACTTGGCGGCGCATGGCCGGGGTGATCTGCCACATCACCTCGGCCCGCTCCCGGCTGAGCATGAGCTGGACGCGGAGCGAGGGCAGCGCGGCGACGACGATGACGGCCACCATGACCGGGCTGACGGCGAACAGCGTGACGACGAAACCCGACAAGGTGATGAGTGCCTGGCCGATCGTCAGCGCGCCGACGACCAGCCGGTCCGGTGCGTTGTGACTCGACTCGTACGCCAGCCGCAGGGTGTCGTGGAAGGCCGGGTTCTCGAAGCGGCTGAGCCCTGGATGGCGGTTGACGGCCCGGAACAGCCGGTCGTAGATGAGCAGGCGCAGCGATCTACGCAGCTGCGCCTGCGCGTACACCGACACGTGCGGCAGCACGATGACCGCCAGGCCCGCCAGGCCGAGGCCGACCCCCAGCGGCACCAGGGCGGCGGCACCCTCGCCCATGGCCAGCGCGTCGAGCACGAGTTTCGTCAGCCAGGCGGTCGCGACCGGCGCCGCGCCGGCGAGGACGCCGAGGACCGCCGCGGCGACGGTCGCCGCCGGATGGGCCGCCCAGGCGAGGGCCGCGGCGACCCGGACCCGCCCGAGCGTGGAGTCCGCCATGCCGGTCAGACCTTCGCGGGAATCGACAGCGTCGGTCCGTCGCCTACGACGGCGGCCACGAGGTAGGGCATCGGCGTCCCTTACGGTTCAGCGGAGCGGGGTGTGTACGGGCACGAGGTGGCGAAAGGAGCGCATGTGGGATCCCGCTGGAGAATGCGAGGAGCACGGCACCGGCGAAGGACCCGTCCGGTCGGCGCCGTGCTCCTTTGTCATCAGCGATGCTCAGGGCTCACATCATCACAGGTGGCAGTACTTGGTGCCGGAGTAGAGGCAGCACGTCATCCGGAGGATGGGGTCCCACCAGCAGGGTTCGGCTCTGGCGGTGGTGGAGGGCAGGAGCCTGTCGAGTAGACGGTCGCTCATCCTGTTGAGAGCACGGAACATACGGATTCTCCTCTTGGTGCGGACCGGCTCTGGCTTAGACGCCGCAGTACGTCCTGCCGGCGATGATGCAGCACCTGAAGCCGGAGGGGTGCCAGTAGCACACATCGGCCTCGGCGGTGGTGGAGGGCAGGAGCCTGCCGAGCAGACGGTCGCTCATCCTGTTGAGAGCACGGAACATAGGGATCCTCCTCGTGGTGCGGACCGGCGGCTGGGGATGCCGGTGACAGCCGACATAGGCGATATGGGTGATCATCTATGCCGACAGCAGGACAATAACGACTGACGATCAACGGGCGTAAGCATGCGGGACTGGCATCAAACTGCACGACTGCGCAGTTTGCTGCCAATCCGCAGGCTTACCGCGTCGGCCCCTGTCGCACTGTTCGGAGCCACACATGAGCCTCAGTAGTCTCGGATTGACCGCGCTCGACGAGACCGTGTACCACGCCCTCTTATGCGGCGGTGAGGCGACGGCGGGCGACCCGGACCTGGTGGACGTAGGCGCGGCGCTGGAGCGGCTGGTGGCGCTGGAACTCGTGCGGCTGGATCCGGACGGCCGGCCCGTCGCCATTGATCCGGAGATCGGGATCAGCCGCCTGATCAGGCGGCGCCTGCTGGAGACGAGCGCGGAGCAGCGCCGCATCGCGGACGCCTGGAAGGCGCTGCACCAGCTGAGCGCGGAACGCCGCGGGCCCGACCGTACGGTCGCGATCGAGCGGATCGACGGCATCGACCTGATCAACGAGCGGATCTGGTCCCTGGCGCTCGACGCGCGAGAGGTGCTGACCGTACGGTCCGATCGGCGGCGTCCCCGCCCGGACCTGCTGCCCGCCTACCTTCACCGGCTCGGCGAGGGCGTCCGCTGGCGCACCATCATCCCCCGGAAGAGCCTGGCCGACCCGGCCCTGATGGAGTACAGCCTCACGCTGCACCGGGCCGGCGACCACCACCGGCTCGTCGACGACGCCGGGCAGCAGATGGTGATCGTGGACCGTTCGGTGGCCTTCGTCCCCGCCACGCCGGACGACGACTCCCAGAGCGTCCTGATGATCTCCCAGGCGGGGGCCGTCGCGACGATGGTGGACCTGTTCGAGCGGGTATGGACGCACGCGGCGGACCTCGAACCCCACCCCGCCGCCAGCCTCACCCCCAGGGAGCGGCAGGTGCTGCACCTGCTGTCCAGCGTCGACAAGGATGAGATCGCGGCCAGGGAGATGGGCGTGAGCCTGCGGACGTACCGGCGGCACGTGGCCGACCTGTTCGACCGGCTCGGCGCCGCGAACCGCTTCCAGGCCGCCCTGCTCGCCAAGCAGCAGGGCTGGCTCTGATCGACGGAGAGACAAAATCACGCTCGCCACTTGTGAAAAGCGGCATCCACCGACGATCATGAACGTCCATGACGAAGAAGATCCTTTCCGGCGTCGCCGGCCTCGTTCTCGGCACCGCCGTCCTCGTCGGTGGCACCGCCTCCCCCGCCGCAGCGGTGGGCGGCTGCTCCAAGACCGCGAGCACCGACCACTCTGTGAGCGTCCGTTGCACCACCGGGCTTGAGACCTATTTCCGGGTCTACGGCTACTTCTGCTCCACTTCGTCCTGTTCCTACCTACCGGGCGGCATTGCCGTCAAGGGTGGCGTAAGCAAGGCCAGCAGCGGCGGCGCCTACTACAGCGGCAAGTGGAAGGTGAAGGGCTGCTACGACAGCGGCCCCGACGACTGCTGAGTCGCCGGGCCTGGACCTCCGCCTGACGTTAGCATTTCGTACGTGACCACCTACGACGATCCCGACGCGTTCGAGTACCTGGACTTCTCGGCCCTGCCGCAGCGCCAGCAGCGGATCCTGGCCACGATCCGGGACTGGGTGGTCAGGCACGGGTATCCACCGAGCACCCGCGAGATCGGCCGCGCGGTCGGGCTGCGGTCGTCCTCGTCGGTGTCGAAACATCTGAAGAGCCTGGAGGAGCAGGGCTTCCTCCGCCGGAGCACGACGATGACCCGGCCGATCGACGTGCGGCTGTTCCTGCGAGCCGCCGCACCGGAACCGGCCGGCGACGTGGTGACCGTGCCCGTGGTCGGCGACATCGCCGCGGGCAGCCCCATCCCGGCCGACGAGCACCTGGACGACAGGCTGACCCTGCCCCGCGATCTCACCGGCCGCGGCAATCTGTTCGGCCTGCGCGTACGGGGCGATTCGATGATCGACGCCGCGATCTGCGACGGCGACATCGTCGTGGTGCGGCAGCAGCCCGAGGCACACTCGGGCCAGATCGTCGCCGCGATGATCGACGGCGAGGCCACCGTCAAGGTGTACCGCCGACGCGACGGGCACGTCCACCTCGAACCACGCAATCCCGCCTACGACATCATCGACGGCGACGACGCCGCGGTGCTGGGCATCGTCGTCTCGGTCCTGCGCAGCGTCTGACCACCACGCCGGCCCATCGCCGAGGGCCGATGGGCCGGCGGGCGCCCTACTTGGACACGTCCTCGCAGCGGACCGTGACCAGCGCGAAGAACACATGCGTCTTCGCGTCCTGGGAAACCACCGACTCGAACACCGAGCAATCCGTGAACCCATGGTTGAGCGCGTTCTGCCTGGCGGCGGTCTCGGCGTCGGCGAGCGCGATGTTCTCGTCGAGGTTTCTGGCGAATCCGTCGAACAGCGCGCCGATCTGGGCATTGGCGAAGGCGGGCAGCGCGGTGACGGCGGCGCCGGCGACGACGCCGGAACCGGCCAGCGTCGCGGCAGCCAGCGCGACCAGCAGTTTCTTCATGGGATCTCCCCGTGGTTCGATTGATGGGCTACGCCCGATAGGCGTTCCATCCCGTTCCATCGGTCACCGGACGCCCCGCCGAAGATCAGGACTTGACCAGCGCGTACGCCCGCGCCGGATCGATCCCCACGGTCACGTTCGTGCCCTCGGCCAGCAGGCACCGCGGGTCGGGTCCCGGTACGGTCACCGCCAGCGTGCCCGCGCCGGTCTCGACCTCGTAGTCCACGCTGTGCCCGTGGAACGTGGCCCGCAGCACGGAGCCGATGCCGCCCTCCGGAGCCGCGGTGAGCGAGAGGGTCTCCGGCCGGAGCATGAGGTAGGTGGCGGCGTTCGCCCGCACCTCGGGGTGGGCCGCGACCGTCAGGTCCCGCCCCAGCGCGGTGACCGCCGCGCTGCCCGCCTCGACGCGCGCCGGGACGACCTCGATGAAGTTGGCCCGGCCGATGAAGTCCGCCACGAACACGGTCGCCGGCCGGAAATAGATGTCGGCCGGACTGGCGGCCTGCTCGATCCGGCCCTTGTTCATGACCACGACGCGGTCGGACATGGTCATCGCCTCGTCCTGGTCGTGCGTGACGTACAGGCTGGTGATGCCGAGCCGGCGCTGGATGCGGCGGATCTCGGCGCGCATGGCGCCGCGCAGCTTGGCGTCCAGGTTCGACAGCGGCTCGTCGAACAGCAGCACCTCGGGCTGGACGACGAGCGCGCGGGCGAGCGCCACGCGCTGTTGCTGGCCGCCGGACAGCTCGTGCGGGCTGCGGTGCTCAAGGCCGACGAGGTTCATGCTGATGAGCGCGATGTGGAGTGCGGAGTCCAGCTCGTCCTTGTCTTGGCGCCGGGTCCGCAGGCCGTACGCGATGTTCTCGCTGACGCTCAGATGGGGGAACAGGGCGTAGCTCTGGAACACCATGGCCATCGGGCGGCGCTGCGGCGGCAGGTGGTCGATGGTGTCGCCGTCGAGCCGTACGTGCCCGCTCGACGCCTCCTCCAGGCCGGCCACGATCCGCAACGTCGTGGTCTTGCCGCAGCCGGAGGGCCCGAGCAGCGTGATGAACTCGCCGGGCGCCACCTCGAGCGAGACCGAGTCGACCGCGACGACCGGCTCCCTCCCTTGGGGAGTGAACGCCTTGGTCAGGCTGTCGAGGCAGAGGCGGCCGCGCCGGGTGTCGTCCGTCATCGTTCGTACCTTCCTGAGACACGGTGAAGGGTGGCGGTGCGGCCGACGAGCAGCCGGATGATCCCGAACCCGGCCAGGACGAGCGCCGTCAGCACCGTGCAGTAGGCGAAGGCGACGCCGTAGCGGCCGGTGTTCGCGGCGCTGAGGATCTGTGACGTGATGATGTGCGTGCCGGGGGTGACGAGCAGGATGATCGTCGAGAGGGAGGTCATGCAGCGCGCGAAGCCGTAGCCGAGCCCGGTCAGCAGGGCCGGCCGGACCAGTGGCAGCGTGATCGTGCGGAACGTCCGCAGCGGCCCGGCGCCGAGGCCCTTCGACGCCTCCTCCAGGCTCGGGTGCAGCTGCGACAGCGCCGCCGTGCCCGTACGCAGCCCGGCCGGGACCGACCGGACGACGTACGCGAGCACGATCGCGACCGCTCCGCCGGCCACCGCGCTCCCGCCCACGAGGCCCGGCAGCACCTCCAGGTCCCCGACGTAGCGGCTGGGCCGGTAGGCCAGCAGGTAGCCGATGCCGAGCACGGTCCCCGGCACCGCGACGCCCAGCGTGCCGGCGAAGTCCAGCCAGCCGCCGGACCGCGGCAGGTGCCGGACCGCGAGCCAGGCGATGAGCAGGCCGAAGACGCCCGCGATCGGGGTGGCGATCGCGGCCAGCAGGGTCGTGTCCTTCAGCGCCTCCTGGCCCACGCCGAGCAGCACCTCGCGCAGGTGGGTGAAGGTGAGCGCGTAGTCCACGCCGAACACCCGCGTGACACCGCCCGCGATCACCGTCCCGTAGAGGGCCACGATGACCAGGGAGACGAGCACGGCCAGCGCCAGCACGGGCCAGCGGGCCCAGCCCGTGATCAGGTGCACGGCGCCGGACGGCCTGCCGGTGACCGTGGTGCGGACCTTGCGGCTCAGCCAGTACCGCTGTGCGACGAACACCCCGATGGAGGGCACCAGCAGGATCAGGCTGTAGACGGCGGCGCTGGTGGTGTCGTACTCGCCGGTGACGGCCAGGTAGGCGCGGCTGGCCAGCACCGTGTAGTCGCCGCTCACGACGAGCGGGTTGGCCAGGTCGGCGATGGCCTCCACGAACAGCAGCAGGAACGGGCCCGCGAGCCCCGGCGCCAGCAGCGGCAGCAGCACCGTGCGGAAGACCCGCCACCGCGCGGCGCCGAGGGTCATGGCGGCCTCCTCCATGGCCGGATCCAGGCTGCGCATCATGCCGAGCAGGCCCAGGTAGGCGACGGGGAACAGCGACAGCGACAGGACGAACACCAGCCCGTCGAGTCCGTAGATGTCGTACTCGAGGCCGAACAGCTCGTGCGTCACCAGCCCGCGCCGGCCGAACAGCACGATGGCGGCCGTCGCCACCGCGAAGGGCGGGCTCACCACCGGCATGAGCGCGATGAGGTGCAGCACCTTCTTGCCCGGCACGTCCAGCCGGGCCTGTACGAAGGCGAACAGGAAGCCGATCGCGGTGCCGGCCAGGCCGACCAGCACGCCCAGGACCAGCGTGTTCCACAGGATCCGCAGGTCGGTCGAGGAGGTGAAGAACGCCACGTAGCGCGGCCAGGCCTCCGGCGACAGCGCGGTCCCCAGCACCGCGCCGATCGGGAACACGCTGCCGACCAGGACCAGCGCGACGCAGGCGATGATCGCGACCAGCACGCTCGTCTCGCGACGACGCCGACGCGTCACGACTTCGGCGCCTTCGCGATCTCGGAGTCGAACCGCCGGGTGAGCTCCAGCTTGTGCTCCCCCGCGGCGGTGGTGTCGTAGTCGATCAGCTTCAGCGCCGCCAGGTCGGCGCTCTTGTCCGACCGCTTGGCCCTCGGGTTGGTCGGCACCTGGTACGACCGCACACTCGGCCCGATCTCCTGGGCCGCCGGGGTGAGCGCCCAGTCGATGTACTTCTTCGCGCTGACGGGATCGTGCGCCCCCTTGATCAGCGCGACCCCGCCCACCTCATAGCCCGTACCTTCGGCCGGGAAGGTGACCCGCAGATCGGGGAATCCCTGCTCCCTGGTCGCCACGCAGTCATGGGAGAAGACGACGCTCACGCCGACCTCGCCCCTGGCGACCTGCTGCGCGGGAGAGACGCCGGACTTGCTGTACTGCAGGACGTTCGGGTGCAGCCGCTTCATGTACGCCAGCGCCTGGTCGACGTTCCCGCCGTGGAGCGTGACCTGCGTCCACAGCGTCGTGTACGCGGTGCCCGAGGTGGACGGATGCGCCATGCCGACGTCCTGCTTGAGCGCCGGATCCAGCAGGCCCTGCCACGACTCGGGGGCCTGCAGCCGCTTCTCCGCGAGCACCTTGGTGTTGGAACAGAAGCCCAGGACGCCGACGTACACGCCGGTCCAGGTGCCGTCGGCGGCCTTGTACCTGCCGGGGATGGCGGCCGCGTTCGGCGAGACGTACTTGTCCAGGAGGCCGCGCGCGGCCGCGGCGGCGTAGCCGTCTGCGGGGCCGCCGTGCCAGACGTCGAACTCCGGATCGGACCTGGCGGCCTGGATCCTGGCCAGCGTCTCGCCGCTGGACAGGCGGACGAACTCGGACTTGATGCCGGTGGCGGCGGTGAACGCGCTCGTCATCGCCGCGCACCACTCCTCCGTGGCGCCGCAGGCGACCACGACCTTGCCGGCGTCGGCGGTGGTCGCGGTGCCGGCCGCGCGGGCGCACCCTGGCAGCACGAGCGCGCCGGCGAGGAGCAGGGATGGGGAAAGGTACCGAGGAACCATGGTCGACCACCTCTTGTGGGCCGAGAGCTACCGTGCACCGAACCTAAGCCGCGCGGCGGGAGGCCCCGGTAACGCGTTCGTGAGCGTTGGTGACGACGTCGTCACCTACGGATCGGGCATCAGATAACCGACGCTGCGCACGGTCTGTATGTAATGCTCGGCGTCGAGCGTGGCCAGCCGCGACCGCAGCCGGTACACCCCGGACTTCACCACGTCGCTGCCGCCCCGCACGTCGGAGGAGCCCCACACCGTGCGGAGGAGTGCCGGCCACGGTTGCGGGGTGCCCCGATGCTCCGCGAGATGGGCGAGCAGCTTGAACTCGGTGAACGGCAACTCCAGCCGCCGCCCGGAGATCGTGACAGTGTGCTGGTCCAGGTTGATGACCAGGTCGCCGACCCGAAGCACCGTCTCCTCACCGCCCCGGCGGCGGCGGACCAGCGCCTTCGCCCGCAGCGCCAGCTCACGGGGGTGGAACGGCTTGGTCACGTAGTCGTCCGCGCCCCGCTCCAGCCCGGCGATGACGTCCTCCTGCTGGCCGAGTGCGCTGAGCAGCATGATCGGGACGTCGGACCTGGCGCGGATCCGCTCACAGAGCGTGAGCCCGTCGAGCGCGGGCATGAGCACGTCGAGCACCACCACGTCGACCTCGTACTTGCGCAGGATGCTCAGAGCGGTCGCGCCGTCGTGCGCGATGTGGACGGTGAAGCCCTGGGTGGTCAGGGCGAATCCCACGATGTTGGTCATCTGCAGTTCGTCGTCCACGACGAGCGCTGTGCTCAACGCGACTCCTCCCGCCCCGGCAGGGTGAACAGGAACGTGGTGCCGAGCATCGAGGTGGTGTCCACCATGATGGACCCGCCGTGCAGCTCGACGATCGTCTTGGTGATGACCAGCCCCAGCCCGGTCCCGTCGGCCAGCGGACGGCCCGTGGCGAACCGGTGGAACAACCGTTGCCGCTGGTCCTTGGTCATTCCCGCGCCGTCGTCGGTGACGTACACCGCGATCCCCGTGTCGATGGCCATCACTCGTACGTCGATGCTGCCACCCATGCTGGTGAACCGGCTGGCGTTCGACAGCAAATTGGTCAGCGCCTGAGCGGTCAGCATCGGATCGGCGGGGATGGGCCGCGTGACCTGAGGGGTGTCCAGGCTGATGCGCTGCCGCTGCTCCGCGCACAGCGGCCGCATGGCGGTGACCACATCACGGGCGATCACCGAGACGTCCACCTGCTCCAGGCGCGGGGTGAAGAGACCCGCCTCGATCTTGGCCTGGGTGAGCAGGCTCTCGCACAGGTTGATGACCTGCTCACACTGCCGGTCCACGATCGTGATGAACCGCTTCTGCTCCAACGTCAGCGGCCCCGGGCTCTCCTCGCCGAGCAGGTACACGGAGCCCTTGATCATGGTGAGCGGGGTACGCAGCTCATGGCTGAGCGCCGTCACCTGCTCGGCCCGCCGCTCGACCAGCTCGCCGAGCCGGTCCAGCTCGGCCTGCTGCGTCGCCACCATGCGGCGCAGCCCGGCCACGGCCAGCCCCGCACCACCGACCAGCCCGGCCACCGCCGCCACCGCCGGCCAGGCCCCCGCCATCACCGCGCCGACCGCCCCCGAAACACCGAGCAGGCCGCACAGCAGGGGCAGCCGCGGCGACCGCACCGCCTTCCCGACGAGTCCCATCGGGAACCACCCCTCCCCGTTGCGTCAGTACGGGTCGCGGCCCGCGCGGTTGAGTACGGCGTCGAACATCGCGGCCGGGAGTTTCAATCCGGATTGGCTGCGGGCGATTTTCCCCGCGCTCGGCACCTCTCCGCGTTCCGGCCAGCTTTCCGTATCCCACAGCGACGAGCGGACAAAGGCCCGGCTGCAATGCAGGAACAATTCCTCGACCTCTACCTCCACCGCCAGTTGGGGCGTCACGCCTTGTCTGGTCATCCTTTCCAGATAAGGAGCCTCGGCGACTATTCGAGCGCGGCCGTTGACCCGTACGGTATCCCCTGATCCGGGCACGAGGAACAGCATTCCGACATGCGGACGCTGGAGAATGTTCTCCAGGCTGTCCAGGCGGCGGTTGCCTTTTCGGTCGGCGAATGCCAGGGTGCGGTCGTCGAGCACCAGGACGCTTCCCGGTGGGTCGCCGCGGGGTGAGACGTCGCTGGTTCCGTCGTCTGCCGAGGTCGCCAGCAGGAAGAACGGGCTCAGTTCGATGAAGCGGCGCGACTCGGCGTCGATGTGGTCGATGCCTTTCTCCGCGATGACGCGCAGCGGCCGTTTCACATATTCGCGTAATTCCGCGGTCGTGCCGATTATCTTCGTCATGCTTTCTCCTGGTCCTGGTCCTGGTCCTGGGCCGCCGCGAGCCGCAGGCGTACGCCGTCGAGAAAGAGCTCCAGGCCGTACGCGAAACGCTCCTCGGGGTCGGCCTTGATCACGCCGTCCATCGCGCGGTGCAGCTCTGTGTCGGCCAGTCCCGTTCCGCGCTGCTCCCAGTCACCGGCGGCGAGCTGGGCCTGCTCCTCGATCGTGTGACCGAGCACGTAATACATGGCCGTGAAGATCACCCAACCGGCCCGGTCGAGCGGGAAGCCCGCGTCGGTGAGGATGCGCGCGGCTCGCTGGCCGCCGCGCACGGTGTTCGGCTCCACGACGTACGTGCCGGCGACCACGCGGGCGCCGTCACGGTGGGCGAGCAGGGCGCGGCGCGTGCGGTGAGCGATCTCCGCCAGTTGCGCGTCCCAGGGGCCGGGGGTGAGCGGGGTATCGGTGATCTCGCCGACGATCCGGTCGGCCATGGCGCCGAGCAGCGCTTCTTTGTTCTTGAAGTGCCAGTAGATGCCACCGGCCTGCACTCCGAGCCGCGCGCCCAGCTTGCGCATGGTCAGCCCGTCGAGGCCGTCGGTGTCGAGAAGGGCCAGGGCCCCGGTCACCACGTCCGCACGCTTCAACTGCATGCGTCGAGTGTCGCAGCGAACCTGAACAACGTTCAAGCCTGAACGTCGTTCAAGTGAGCGGAATCACACAGCGGCCGCTACAGCAAGGTGCGCACCTGGCGCTCGAAGCCCTCGACGTGGTCCCGGGCGTGCGATGCCGCGCCGTCGGCGTCGCCGGCGACGATGGCTCGCAGCAAGGGTCCGTGCTCCTGGACATGCGAAGCGACCTCGGGGATCTGGTCGAGCAGCAGGCACCAGATGCGGGTGACGAGATTGTCGTAGCGGAGCAGAGTGTCCCGCAGGTGGGGATTGTGGGTTGAGTCGTAGACCGCGCGGTGGATCCTCATATCCGTACGTATGAGCTCCCTGGAGGGGATCGCGGCCGTGTCCAGCTCGGCCACGCCGTCCGCCAGGGCGGTCAAGATCTCGCGCTCGGCGGGGCGGGCCCGTCTCGCCGCGTGAGCCGCGGCGGCCGGCTCCAGGAGCAGCCGGACCTCCGACAGATGGGCGAGGTCGGTGATGTGCACCTCGGTGGCGAAGGTCCCCCGACGCGGGTAAGCGACCACCAGCTTGTCCGTCTCGAGCCGCTTCAGTGCCTCGCGGACCGGCGTTCGGCCAAGGCCGAGCTCTTGGGCGAGGTGCTGCTCATTGATCGGCGCGCCTGGCCGGATGTCCAGCATCACCAGGCGGTCGCGGATGTCCAGGTAGGCCTGGTCGGACATCGACGATGAGCTCGCGGCGGGTCCCGGACCCCCTCCCGGGCCGGGGGTCTGTGCCTGGTGGTTGACAGTGAACGTCATGGTGTCTAGCGTAACAGACGATTGATATATCAGCTGTATGTCACGGAGGCTGTCCATGAACGGTGCCGAACGCGTCCTCAGCTCACCGGTCGCCGATGTGGACCCTGAGATCGCGAAGGCCATCGACGACGAGCTGGTTCGCCAGCAGTCGACGCTGGAGATGATCGCCTCGGAGAACTTCGCGCCGGTCGCCGTGATGCAGGCGCAGGGCTCGGTCCTGACCAACAAGTACGCCGAGGGCTATCCGGGCCGGCGCTACTACGGAGGCTGCGAGCACGTAGACGTGATCGAGCGGCTCGCGATCGACCGGGTCAAGGCGCTGTTCGGGGCGGAGGCGGCCAACGTGCAGCCTCATTCGGGCGCACAGGCCAACGCGGCCGCGATGGTCGCCCTGCTCGAGCCTGGTGACACCATCCTCGGCCTCGACCTGGCGCACGGTGGCCACCTCACCCACGGGATGAGGCTCAACTTCTCCGGCAAGCTGTACAACGTCGTGTCCTACCACGTGCGCGAATCCGACCACCGGGTCGACATGGCGGAGGTGGAGCGGCTGGCCGTGGAGCACCGCCCGCGCATGATCGTCGCCGGTTGGTCGGCGTACCCTCGCCAGCTGGACTTCGCCGAGTTCCGGCGGATCGCCGACCTCGTGGGCGCCTACCTGATGGTGGACATGGCGCACTTCGCCGGGCTGGTCGCCGCGGGTCTCCATCCGAGCCCGGTGCCGTACGCGGACGTCGTCACGACCACGACCCACAAGACCCTCGGCGGGCCGCGCGGCGGGGTGATCCTCAGCAAGGCCGAGCTGGCCAAGAAGATCAACAGCGCCGTCTTCCCCGGTCAGCAGGGCGGACCGCTCGAGCACGTCATCGCCGCCAAGGCGGTGGCCTTCGGGATCGCCGCGTCCGCCGAGTTCCGTGAGCGTCAGGAGCGCACCCTGGCCGGTGCCCGGATCCTCGCCGAGCGGCTGCTCGGCGCGGACGTCGCCGCGGCCGGCGCCACCGTGCTCACCGGCGGCACGGACGTCCACCTCGTGCTCGTCGACCTGCGCCACTCAGCCTTGGACGGTCAGCAGGGCGAGGACCGCCTCCACCGGGTCGGCATCACCGTCAACCGCAACGCCGTCCCCTTCGACCCGCGTCCGCCGATGGTCTCGTCGGGCCTGCGGATCGGCACGCCCGCGCTGGCCACCCGTGGCTTCGACGAGACCTCGTTCGCCGAGGTGGCCGACGTCATCGCCGCGGCGCTGGCCCCCGAGCTGCCGGATGCCGACGTCGTGGCGCTCCGGGGCCGCGTGGAGAAGCTGGCGGCGGCGTACCCGCTCTACCCGCACCTGGCCGCCCTGGCCGGATCGGGGGCCTGAGATGGCCGACCTGCTCCCGGAGCACCCGGACTTCCTCTGGCGCAACCCCGACCCGAAGCCGTCCTATGACGCCGTCGTGGTGGGTGGCGGCGGGCACGGGCTCGCCACGGCGTACTACCTGGCCAAGAACCACGGCCTCACCAACATCGCCGTGCTCGAGAAGGGGTGGCTGGCCGGCGGCAACATGGCGCGCAACACCACGATCATCCGCTCCAACTACCTCTGGGACGAGAGCGCGGCGATCTACGAGCGCGCGCTCAAGCTCTGGGAGGTGCTGCCGGAAGAGCTCGACTACGACTTCCTGTTCAGTCAGCGCGGCGTCCTCAACCTCGCCCACACCCTCTCCGACGTCCGCGAGAGCGTGCGCCGGGTCGAGGCCAACAAGCTCAACGGCGTCGACGCGGAGTGGCTCTCCCCCGAGGACGTCGCCAAGGTCTGCCCGATCGTCAACGTGTCCCAGAACGTGCGCTACCCCGTGCTCGGCGCCACCTACCAGCCGCGCGCCGGCATCGCCAAGCACGACCACGTCGCCTGGGCCCTCGCCCGCGCCTGTGACCGCATGGGCGTCGACCTGATCCAGAACTGCCAGGTCACCGGCTTCGTCAAGGACGGTGACCGCGTGGTCGGCGTCGAGACCACCCGCGGCCGGATCGCCACCGGCACCGTCGGCCTCGCCGCCGCCGGCCACAGCAGCGTGCTCGCCGAACTCGCCGGCTTCCGCCTGCCGATCCAGTCGCACCCGCTGCAGGCGCTGGTCTCCGAACTCTACGAGCCGGTCCATCCCACCGTGGTCATGTCCAACCACGTGCACGTGTACGTCTCGCAGGCGCACAAGGGTGAGCTGGTGATGGGCGCCGGGGTCGACTCCTACAACGGCTACGGCCGGCGCGGCTCGTTCCACGTGATCGAGCACCAGATGGCCGCCGCGGTGGAGCTCTTCCCGATCTTCGCCCGCGCCCACGTGCTCCGCACCTGGGGCGGCATCGTCGACGTCACCATGGACGCCTCGCCCATCATCGGCCGCACCCCGGTCGAGGGCCTGTACGTCAACTGTGGCTGGGGAACCGGCGGCTTCAAGGCCACGCCCGCCGCCGGATGGGCCTTCGCCCACACCATGGCCACCGGCGAGCCGCACGAGCTCAACCGTCCGTTCGCGCTGGACCGTTTCGTCACCGGCGCCCTCATCGACGAGCACGGCGCCGCCGCCGTCGCCCACTGACCCTCCAGCCACGCAGACCAGGAATCGCCATGCTGCTGATCACGTGCCCGTGGTGCGGGCCCCGCGACGAGACCGAGTTCCAGTACGGCGGACAGGCCCACGTCGCCTACCCCGAGGACCCGTCGGCGCTGTCGGACGAGGAGTGGGCGTCGTACCTCTTCTACCGCGACAATCCCGAGGGCCGCTTCCGCGAGCGGTGGGTGCACGGCGTCGGCTGCCGCAAGTGGTTCAACGCCGTCCGCGACACCCGCAGCTACGAGATCATCGAGACCTACACGGGAGCGTCGCGATGAGCGGGCCCAACCGTCTCCCCTCCGGCGGCCGGATCGACCGCGGCCGGGTGCTCACCTTCACCGTCGACGGGCAGGACTACACCGGCCACCCCGGCGACACCGTCGCGTCGGCGCTCCTCGCGGCCGGCCGGATCAGGGTCGGCGACTCCATCTACCGAGGCCGCCCACGGGGCATCTTCTCGGCCGGGGTGGAGGAGCCGAACGCGCTGCTGCAGATCGGCGGCGAGAACCCCGAGCCGATGGTGCCCGCCACTGTCCGGCCGCTCGTCGACGGGCTCTCGGCCCGCACCCTCTCCGGGCTCGGCGTGCTCGACCCGACGCCCGACACCGCGGGCTACGACAAGCGCTTCATCCACGCCGACGTGCTCGTCGTCGGCGCCGGCCCGGCCGGTCTCTGCGCCGCGCTGGCCGCCGGCCGCTCCGGGGCCCGGGTGGTGCTCATCGACGACCAGCCCGAGCCGGGCGGCTCGCTGCTCTCCGCGAGCGGCGAGACCGTCGACGGGCGGCCCGCGCTCGCATGGGTGGCCGAGGTCGCCGAGGAGCTGGCGTCGCTGCCAGAAGTCAGCGTGCTCACGCGTACCAGCGCCTTCGGCTCCTACGACGACAACTACCTGCTCGCCGTCGAGCAGCGCACCGACCACCTCGGGCGGGCGGCTCCCGACGGGGTGTCGCGGCAGCGGCTGCACCACGTACGGGCCCGGCAGGTCGTGCTCGCCACCGGCGCTCACGAACGTCCGATCGTCTTCGCCGGCAACGACCGCCCCGGCGTGATGCTGGCCGGGGCGGTGCGTACCTACCTCAACCGGTACGCCGTCCGCCCGGGGGCGCGAGTCGTGGTGGCGACCACCAACGACTCCACCGCCCCGCTCGTCGAGGACCTCCGCTCCGCCGGGGTCGAGGTCGCCGCCGTGCTCGACGCCCGCACCGGCCCGTTCCTCAGCCACACTGTCGGCGAGGACGGGCTCACCGCCGTCGTCACCGACGCCGGCGAGACCATCGAGTGCGACGTGCTCGCCGTCTCCGGCGGCTGGTCCCCGGTGGTCCACCTCCACAGCCAGCGCCAGGGCGCGACACGCTGGGACGACGCGCTCGCGGCCTTCGTACCCGCCGCCTTCGTCAAGAATCAGCAGGTCGCCGGCGCGGCCAACGGCACCTTCGGGCTGGCCGGAGCCCTGCGCGAGGGCGGCGAGGCCGGTGCGCGCGCGGCCACCGCGGCCGGTTTCACCGCCTCGCCGGTCACGCCCGCGGGCGCCGAGGGAGCCGCCTACGGCGAGGTGAAGCAGGTCTGGCTGGTGCCCGGCCCCACAGAGACCTGGGCGGAGCACTTCGTCGACCTGCAGCGCGACCAGACCGTCGCGGACGTCCTGCGGGCGACCGGAGCCGGGCTGCGCAGCGCCGAGCACATCAAGCGCTACACCTCCGTCGGCACCGCCGCGGACCAGGGCAAGACCTCGGGCGTGAACACCCTCGGCGTCATCGCCGCGGCCCTGGGCGGCCCCGACGGCTCGGGCCCGGGCGTCGGCGAGATCGGCACGACCACCTACCGGGCGCCGTACGCACCCGTCTCCTTCGCCGCCCTCGCCGGGCGCGAAAGGGGCGACCTCTTCGACCCGGAACGCACCACGCCCGTGCACTCCTGGCACGTCGCCCACGGCGCGGAGTTCGAGATCGTGGGGCAGTGGCTGCGCCCGTGGTACTACCCGCAGAACGGCGAGAGCATGGACGACGCCGTCGCCCGCGAATGCCGCGCCGCGCGCACCGGCGTCGCCATGATGGACGCCTCCACCCTCGGTAAGATCGAGGTGCGGGGCACGGACGCCGGCGAGTTCCTCAACCGGGTCTACACCAACGCCTTCAAGAAGCTCCCCGTCGGCTCGGCCCGCTACGGGGTCATGTGCAAGCCCGACGGTATGATCTTCGACGACGGCGTCACCGTACGACTGGCCGACGACCGCTACTTCATGACCACCACCACCGGCAACGCCGCGGCGGTGCTGGACCACCTGGAGGACTTCCTCCAGACCGAATGGCCCGACCTCGACGTCACCGTGACCTCGGTCACCGAGCAGTGGACCACCGTCGCCGTCGTCGGGCCGAGGTCCCGCGAGGTCATCGGCCGGATCGCGCCCGACCTCGACGCCTCCAACGAGGCGTTCCCGTTCATGACCTTCCGCGAGACCGTGCTGGCCTCGGGTGTCCCGGCCCGCGTCTGCCGGATCTCGTTCTCCGGCGAGCTCGCCTTCGAGGTCAACGTGTCCGGATGGTACGGCCGGGCCGTCTGGGAGGAGATCCACGCCGCCGGCGAGGACCTGGGCATCACCCCGTACGGCACCGAGACCATGCACGTGCTCCGCGCCGAGAAGGGCTATCCGATCATCGGCCAGGACACCGACGGCACGGTCACGCCGCAGGACGCCGGCATGGAATGGGTCGTGTCGAAGGTCAAGGACTTCATCGGCAAGCGGTCATTCCTCCGGCCCGACACAGCCCGCCCAGATCGTAAGCACCTGGTGGGCGTGCTGCCCGTCGACCGTGAGACGCGGCTGCCGGAGGGCACCCAGCTGGTCGCCCTCGGCACCCCGCTCGAGGACGTGCCGGTGCCGATGCTCGGCCACGTCACCTCCAGCTACCACAGCCAGGCGCTCGGACGGCCCTTCGGGCTGGCGCTGATCGCCGACGGCCGCAACCGGATCGGCGAGGTGCTGCTCGCTCCGGTCGGTGACCGGACCGTTGAGGTTGAGGTGACCTCTTCCGTACTTTTCGACCCCGAAGGGAGCCGGCGCGATGGTTGACCCCATCCCCCACCTCGAGGCGCTGCGCCGCAGCCCGCTCGCCCAGCTGACCGACGCCCTCGCCGCCGGCTCGGGCGAGGCGGTGGCGCTGGCCGAGGAGCCGTTCCTCACCATGGTCTCCGTCCGGGTCGAGCCCAGCTCGGCCGCGGCCGGCCGGATCGGCCAGGTACTGGGCTTCGAGCTGCCACAGCGCTGCGGCGAGGTCGCGGCCGTGGGCCACCACGCCGCACTGTGGCTGAGCCCCGACGAATGGCTCGTCGTCTCCACCGCGGCCCCCGCGGCGCTCGCCGACCAGCTCGCGGCGGCGCTCGGCGCCGACCGGGGCCAGGTGGTCGACGTCTCGGCGAACCGCACCACCCTCGCGCTGACGGGCGAGCGGGCCCGGGAGGTGCTGGAGAAGGGCTGCCCTGCCGACCTCCACCCGCGGGCCTTCGGCCCCGGCTCAGCCGTGACGACGACCCTGGCCAGGATCCCGGTGCTGCTGTGGCAGACCGGTCCGGCGGAGTATCGGATCCTCCCGCGCTCCTCCTTCGCCGACTATGTCGCACGCTGGCTCCTCGACGCGATGCGTGAGTGGGCCGGCGCGCAGGCCCGCTGACGTCATTCCGCGCTGAGTGGCCGGCCGTCGGCAGCGACCACGTCCGCGATGGGAGTCAGGCCCGTGGAGGAGGACCCACGGAGCGGGACGCCCTTGCCGGCTTCGGTCTCCACCGCGAGCTGGTCACGTATTCGAGCGGTGGCGTTGAGCAGCGACTCGTTGTTGACCTTGGCCGCTAACCCCGGCTCGTTGCTCCGCGCGGCCTCCAGGAGCCGTGCCTGGAACGACCACAGGGGCGTCTTGTCGTCCGCCATCAGCGTCGCCTGAGCACCGACGATCTTGTACGACCGGCACCGCTCCCAGAGAGTCTGGATCGTGCTGACCAGGACGGGGTTGCCCGACGCCTGGTAGAGGATGGTGAGCAGCGCCTCGTCGTGGTCCAGCACGGCGATCGTCTGCTCCGCGTCGATCGCGGCGCGCATCTGGTCATACTCCTGCTGCATCCTGTCGACGTCGGCCGGCTCGATTCGCTCCGCGCCGAGCCGCGCCGCCTCGACTTCCATGAGCCGGCGCACGTCGTACAGATGGGCCAGCTCCGTAAGACCCAGGCCTTTGACCACGGCGCCCTTGTGTGGCACCCGCTCGGCCAGGCCGGCCTCTTCGAGTCGCCGAATCGCCTCGCGCACCGGCATGACGCTGGTGCCGACCTGCGCGGCGATGTCACGGATCCGCAGCCGATAACCCGCCGGCATCTCACCGTTCATGATCGCCGCGCGGATGGCTTTGAATACCTGATCGGTCATCAGGGATGGTTCTTCAACCTTCGGTAGAGACATGGCGTGCGAGGGGCCGATCCGTCAAGGCTCGCTCCTCCATCCCCTTCCACTCGTCATTTGCGGGCGTCCACAGCATACGACCGGCGGTTGCCCGGCGCCTGACCCCGTGTCATCGCTGATCAAGGAGCCCCGACGCCCTTCGAAACTTTGACATGAGGGCTTGTGTGATCTGTGATCACATCCTAATGTAAGCCAAGTCACGTCTCAATGGACCTCGGGCTTCTCCGGCGCGATGGGCAACAGGAGACACATCCGCTGAGCCAGACAGCTCGCGGTCTCGCGCGACGCTCGCGCATCCCCGCGGCAGCAGAAGGAGCCAAAGTGAGAGATGCCGTCATCGTGGGAGGCGGTCTCGCCGGCCTGACCGCCGGCTGGAGGCTTCGGCACCACGATGTGGTCCTGCTCGAGTCGGGCGGCCGAATCGGCGGCAGGATCCGCTCCGAGCGGCGTGGCCGGTACTACTTGAACTGGGGCGGGCACGTTTTCGCCGGCGACAGATCCGGCACCGACACGCTGCTCCAAGAGACCGGAGTCGGCGCGCTGGCCATCCCCGGCGCTCTGACCGGGCTCGCCATGAACGGCCGGCTGCTGCTCGGTGGGCGGGTGGAGACCTATCCGTTCCGCATCCCGATGCCGTGGTCCGCACGTGTCGCCCTCCTCAAGGCCGGCGGCAAGGTAGGGCTCGCGGTCCTGCGCTACGCCAGGATCGTCGGACTCCGTCCGGGGGAGGACGAAGCCACGCGTCAGCAGCGGGTCTACGACTTCCTCAACGACCGTACGTTCGCCGACTTCGTCGGGGACCTGCCCGCGGACGCCGAGGCGCTCTTCAAGCCCACGGTGTCGCGTTCCGCGGCCGACCCCGACGAGATCTCGGCCGGTGCCGGGGTCGGTTACTTCAGCCTGGTGTGGAACATCGGAGACGGGCTCGGCCGGAACATCGCCGGCGGCCCTTCCACCCTCACCGAGACCATCGCGGCCGCCCTCGGAGACAAGGTGCGGCTCGGCGCCGACGTCGTCGAGGTGGTGAACAAGAAGTCCTCTGTCGTCGTCCGCTACTCCCAGGGTGGCGTGGATCGGGAGGTCGAGGCGCGCTGTGTCGTGCTCGCGACCCCGGCGACCGTGAGTCACCGCGTCGCCGTCGACCTCGAGCGGGAGACTCGGGAAGCGCTCTCGAAGGTGATCTACGGGCCCTACGTCAGCGCCGCCTTCCGTACCAACGAGACGACGCCGCAGCGGTGGGACGACGCGTACGCGATCGCCACGCCCAAGCGCGCGTTCAACGTCCTGCTCAACATGTCCAACGTCGTACGCGGAGCCGAGTCCGAACGCCAGCCCGGCAGCAGCCTGATGGTCTTCTCCCCGGCCGGCCTGGCGCGGACGCTGCTCGACCAGAGCGACGAGGAAGTCCTCCGCCGCTACCTCGACGATCTCGACCAGATCCTGCCGGGTCTGGGCGACTCGGTCGCCGAGGCCGAGGTCCAGCGTTGGCCCGAAGGCGCGCCGTACTGCTTCCCGGGCCGCGGAGCCATCCAGCCGGCCCTCACCCGGCCGACCGGACGGGTGTTCCTGGCCGGCGACTACCTCGGCACTCTCTACACGGAGACCGCCATCCAGTCGGGCTTCACGGCGGCCCGTCACGCCCAGGCCCTCCTCACCGACCGTGCCAACAGCCCGATCGCGGCCGGCCCGGGCACTCGGCTCAGCCACGTCGACCCCGAGGGCGGAACCCGATGACCCAGACAGTCGTGCCGAACCCAGGCCAGGAAGGAACCATGTCCACACAACTCAGCGGAGTCGTGTCCGCCCTCGCCACCCCGTTCACCCCCGACGGCCGGCTCGATGAGGCCCGGCTGCGCCAACTGGTCGACCGCAACATCGACGGCGGTGTCGGCGGTGTCGTGGCGGGCGGATCGACCGGCGAGTTCGCCTCGATGACGGGTGACGAGCGGCGCCTGCTCGTCGAGACGGTCGTCGACCAGACGGCCGGCCGGGTGCCGGTCGTGGCGCAGACCGGTGCCATGAGCGCGGTCGAGGCCATCGAGCTGTCGAAGCACGCGCAGCGTGCCGGGGCCGACGTGCTGATGGTGGTCGCCCCCTACTACGAAGCGTTGACCGTCCCCGAAACGCTTGCCTACCTGCGGCGCGTCGCCGACTCGGTGCAGGTCCCGGTGATGCTCTACAACCTCCCGATGGCCACGGGCGTGAACCTGACCCCCAGCCTGGTCCGGCAGTTGGCGACCGAGGTCGACAACATCGCCTACATCAAGGACACCAGCGGCGACATGAGCCAGGCGGCGCAGTTGATCCATCACCACGGTGACGTGATCTCCACGTTCGTGGGCTGGGACAGCCTCTGCCTGGCCGCCTTCGTCGAAGGCGCCGCCGGGGCGGTCGCGGGTACGGCCAACGTGATCCCCGCCGAGCTGGTGTCGGTCTACACGTCGGTTCGCTCGGGGGATCTGGCCGGCGCGCGGGCGCGGTGGGATCGGATCTACCCCCTGATCGACGCCCTGCTCTCCGCGCCGTTCATCGCGGCCGTCAAGGCGGCGCTACGCGAGTTCGGCTTCCCGGTCGGCACCCCTCGGGAGCCGGTCCACGACGTCGACCCGGCCACACTCGCCGCAATCTCGACCCTCGCCAAGTCCCTGCGCGAGGCACCCGTCTCGGAGGAGATGACGCGATGAGCACGACCGCCCGCACCCCCGCCGTGACGGTACGCCGCGGCGAGTCCACGGCCGTTGGCGACCTCCCCGCCCGGGGCGTGTTCATCGGCGGCAGGTTCCGGGCCACCCGCTCCGACGAGGTTCTCGAGGTCGTCGATCCCTGCTCCGAGCAGGTCCTCGCGAGCATTCCGGCGGGCTCCGCCGAGGATGTCGACCTGGCGGTCGCCGCGGCCCGCGAGGCCGCGCCGGGCTGGGCCGCGTTGCTCCCCAAGGAGCGGTCCCAGATTCTGCACCGGGTGGCCGACCGCATCGGCGAGCACGCCGGGGTGCTCGCCGAGCTGGAGTCGGCCAACACCGGCAAGCCCGTCATGGTCGCCCGCGACGATGTCGACAACACGGTCGACACGTTCCGGTTCATGGCCGGGGCCCTGCGCGCCCCGACCTCGCAGGCGGCCGGGACCTACGCCGAGAGCCACCTGTCCGTCATCCTGCGCGAGCCCCTGGGCGTCGTCGGCGTGGTGACACCGTGGAACTATCCGCTGCTCATGGCCGCGTGGAAGATCGCGCCGATCCTCGCCGCCGGGAACACCATGGTGGTCAAGCCGTCGGAGCAGACGCCCCTGACGACCCTGAAACTCGCCGAGCTGCTGGCCGACGTGCTGCCTCCCGGCGTGCTCAACGTGGTCGCCGGCCTCGGTCCCGTGGTGGGTGCGCGCTTGGCCGAGCATCCGGACATCGCCATGATCGCCCTGACCGGCTCGGTCCGCAGCGGGCGAGCGGTCGCCCGCGGCGCCGCCGAGTCGCTCAAGCGGGTCCACCTGGAGCTCGGCGGCAAGGCCCCGGTCGTCATCCTGCCCGACGCCGACCTCGCGGCAGCCGCCGCGAGCCTGCGTACGGCGGCGTTCTGGAACTCGGGACAGGAGTGCGGCGCCGCATGCCGCGTCCTGGTGCATGAGTCGGTCGCCGAGACGTTCGTCGCCCTGCTGGTGGACGAGGTGTCGACGCTGGTCATCGGCGAGCCCGGGGCCGGTGAGGACGTCGAGATCGGCCCGATGATCTCGCGTGACCACTACGACCGGGTCACCGGCTACCTCGAGCGTGCCCACGCCGCCGGTGTCCGGGCCGTCATCGGGGGCGGGCCGCTGGAGGAGCGGGGATATTTCATCGCACCGACCGTCTTGGTGGACGTCCCCGAGGGCGCGGAGTGCGCGCGCGAGGAGATCTTCGGGCCGGTGGTGACGGTGGAGACGTTCCTCGACGAGGAAGAGGCCATCAGGCGGGCCAACGACGTGCCCTATGGCCTGTCCGCCTCGGTCTGGACCAACGACGCCCGGCGCAGCCACGGCCTCGCCGCGCGGCTCGACTCGGGCACGGTGTGGGTGAACTGCCACCTCGTGCTCGCCAACGAGGTCCCGTGGGGCGGTTTCAAGGGTTCCGGCTATGGCCGCGACCTGTCCATCTACGCACTCGACGACTACTCGCGGACCAAGCATGTCATGCACAACGTGGTCAGCACTTCCCACCGGAACCCGGTCTCAGGAGAAGCACCATGAACATTCGTACCTCGATTCCGCTCAGGAAGACCACCGCGGCCGTGGCACTGCTCGGCACGGTGCTGGGAGCGTCAGCCTGCGGCGAGTCACTCAATGAGGCCAAAACCGCCGGCAGCGTGCAGAGCAAGGACGATGGGCTGGCCATGCTGCTGCCCAAGGCCGTCCGGGACAAAGGCACGATCACGGTGGCCGCGGCCGTCTACGCGCCGGCCGTGATGGTGCCGCCGGGCGGTGGCGAACCCACCGGCTGGGACATCCAGATCACCCGCGAGACCGCCGCGCTGCTCGGCCTGAAGGTGAAGTTCACCATCATCCCGTTCGACGGCGTGATCCCAGGCCTCCAGGCAGGGCGCTACGACGCGGCCACGGGCGAGATCAATGTGACGGATGATCGGACCAAGATCGTGAGGTTCGTGGTCAATCACGTCTCACGTGACGCGTTCATGGTGAAGGCGGACTCCAAATACGCGAAGTTCCAGGACCCGCTCGACGCTTGCGGCCTGATCGTCGGCGCGTCACTGGGGTCGTCCGAGGCGGCCTTGGCCAACAAACTGGCCGCCGGTTGCGACACGGCCGGGAAGGCCCCGCTGACCGTGAAGACCTTCGCCGATCAGGCCACGGTGAACCTGGCGCTCAGTCAGGGGCGAATCGCCGCCAACATCGCCAGCGGCAGCCAGGTCGCCTACTCCGTCAAGCAGTCGAAGGGCAAGTTCAAGGTCGCGGAGATGGGCTTCGGCCCTGAGATCAAGACCGGTTTCGTCCTCCCGAACAACGCGAACACGGCGGAGATGGCCAAAGCCTTCGAGGCCGCCACCAACAAGCTCATCGAGACGGGAGGCCTGCAGCGCATCCTCAACGAGCAGAACCTGGGCCTGGGCGCGGTCAAGAAGTCCGAGGTCATCCCCCCGGTAGAGAACTGAACGCGGCCCGCGCTAGAGGAGTGATCCGGCATGGACAGATCAGCAGCGGATTCGAGCAACTCGCGGGCGTCAGGCGGAACCACTTCTACGCTGACGCCGGACGAGGAAACGCTGGCGAAGGAGACGGTGCCGCTTCGGCACCATGGTCGCACCGTCGCGGCAGGCGTTCTCGTGCTCCTGGTGGCGATGCTCTGCCATTCGCTCATCACCAACAAGAACTACGAGTGGCCAGTGGTCTGGCACTACCTGTTCCACCCGCAGATCATGGCCGGCCTCGGCCGTACTCTGCTGTTGACAGCGGTGGCCATGTCCATCGCCATCGTGCTCGGCATCGTCCTGGCGGCGTGCCGGCTCTCCGAGAACAAGATCCTCTCCTCGGTCGCCGGTGCCTACCTCTGGTTCTTCCGCGGTACGCCGCTGCTCATCCAGCTGGTGTTCTGGTACAACCTCTCCGCGCTCTACCCGCGGCTGAGCATCGGCATCCCCTTCGTGGGGCCGGAGTTCTTCGGAGCGGAGACCAACTCGGTGCTCACTCTCTGGACCGTCGCGCTGCTCGGTCTGGCATTGCACGAGTCGGCGTACATGGCGGAAATCGTCCGGGGAGGACTGCTCTCCGTGCCCAAGCACCAGACCGAGGCCGCACTGGCCCTGGGCATGAACCCCTTCACGACCTTTCGCCGGATCGTCCTGCCGCAGGCGCTGCGCGTCATCATCCCCCCGACCGGGAACCAGGTCATCGGGATGTTGAAGTACAGCTCCCTGGTGAGCGTGATCGCGCTGCCTGATCTGCTCTACTCCGCCCAGATGATCTACACCCAGACTTTCGAGACCATCCCCCTCCTCATCGTCGTCTCGCTCTGGTACCTGCTGTGCACCAGCGTGCTCTCGTTCGTCCAGCGCTACGTCGAGCGCTACTACGGCCGGGGCGTGGCCGGCATGGGCGACCGATCGACCCGGCGAGGACCGCGCTTCAGCGCATTGCGGAAGCGTCCCCAGACCACCCTTGGAGCAACCGCGGTCAGGCAGGAGGCCAAGTCATGAACCAGGACCAGTCCGACCCCATCGTGAAGATCATCGACCTGCGCAAGAGCTTCGGGCACCTCGAGATCCTCAAGTCGGTGAACCTGGAGGTGCGCCGGGGACAGGTGGTCTGCGTCCTGGGCCGGTCCGGCTCCGGTAAGTCGACCATGCTGCGCTGCATCAACCATCTCGAGCGACCGACCAGCGGGGCCGTGATCGTCAACGGCGAGGTTGTGGGTTATCGCGTCAAGGGCGACAAACTCCACGAGCTACGACCCAACGAGATCGCCCGGCAACGGGCCCAGACGGGGATGGTGTTCCAGTCCTACAACCTGTTCCCGCACCTGACCGTGATGGAGAACCTGATGGAGGCCCCGTGCCGAGTCCTGGGCCGACCCCCGGCCGAGACCCGCGAGGAAGCGCAGCGCCTGCTGAACAGCGTGGGACTGTCCGACAAGGCCGACGCGTACCCGAGCACCTTGTCCGGAGGCCAGCAGCAACGCGTCGCCATCGCCCGGGCACTGGTCATGAAGCCCTCCATCATGCTCTTCGACGAACCGACCTCCGCGCTCGACCCCGAGCTGGTCGGTGAGGTGCTCGAGGTCATGAAGTCACTCGCCCGTAGCGGGATGACGATGATCATCGTGACCCATGAAATCGGCTTCGCCCGCCAAGTAGCCGATGAAGTCGTCTTCATGGCCGACGGATGCGTGGCCGAGCAGGGACCGCCGTCTCAGGTCATCGACAACCCCCAGGTCGAGGCCACGCAGATCTTCCTGCGCAGCATGACCGAACGCCGCGACGCCCCCATCTCATAAGCCCGGGAACGGCAGAATGTGTGGCTATGCCGGACATTCTGTCGTCGAGTGATGAACTGCTGGTGATCCGCACGGACTTCTCCGCCCCGCCGGCGTGGGCGGCCATCCGCGCGACGCTCGGACCGGTGGTGGACAACGAATGGATTCTGGAGGACGACGAGGGCGAATTCATCGCGCCGGTGCAATACCTTGACGATCCGGCCTACGAGGGCGCCACAGCGGAGGAACTCCTCGCTCTGCTGCCGGAGGAATACGACCTCGCGTTCTTCGTCGTGGTGGACGAAGTCGCCGTCCGCTCGCCGGAGATGCCGCTGCTCCTCGTCGACCTGAGAGAGGAGCGGGGGCGCCAGATGCGGGTCGTCGCGACCGAGCTGTACTCGATCGAGGCCAACCTCTCGATCGGCAACATGGACTTCGCCGAATTCGCCGACGCCATGGACGAAGACGGTGTCTTCCGCGGATTCTGACGCCACCGGCTCGAAGGGCCACCGCTCAGGACCGTCGCTCAGGGTCGGGGATGGCGACGGCTGTGTACGGGGTGGTGGGGGTCGGTTTGGTGTCGAAGCGGGCGTTGGGGAGGTACAGGCGGGCACCGTAGGCTGCCACGGTCGCCGGTACGTCGAAGCGGCGATCACTCACCCGCCGTACGACACGGCCGTCGGTTCCCGCCGCGTTCAGCCGCAGGACGGTCACGGCGTTGAGCCGGTTCTGCACCGCGAACAACGTCCGGCCGCGCAGCAACAGGCCGTCGCCGTACACCAGATCCCCGGTGAGCGGGATCCGCTGTGGGAGTCGAGGACGCGCGCGTCACCACCTGTGCCGCCTGCCACGAACAGCCGTCCGCGTGCGTCGATCTTCATCCCGAGGGCCGGTGTGCCGGGCCCGCGGCTGATGATCGCGCCGCGTCCGGTACGCAGGTCGGCGCGGTAGATGGAGCCGTCGGCCATGGAGCCGATGAAGGCGTTCAGCGCTGGACGATCAATGAGTCCAACGCATGTTCGTCATCGACAACGATCGTGCATCACGATTGATCCATGGAGCTCCAACCTGGTGGCGCATTTTTGGATCACCTGTCATGATCTTTGGCGAATTACACTCAGCCGAAAATGAGGTCATCCATGAAAAGAACGACGGTGCGCAGGGCCGGGGTCGTGGCGCTGGCCCTGACCAGCCTGATGGGCGTGGGCGCCACCGCACAGGCCGACGCCCAGCGGCTCGCCAACTGCGGCGATGGCGCCAGCTTCTGCCTGTTCGAGCACGACGACTACGCCGGTGCCCGACAGGATTTCCTCTTCACCGGCCCCTCCGGTGGATGCGCCAATGCTGGACCGCTGAACAACAAGGCCAGCTCCATGAGGAATCCTTCGGGCCGCCGGATCCAGTTCTACAACAGCGCCAACTGCGCGGGTTCCTACGGCTACGCGGCCGCCCCGAGGTCGTCGGACAGCGACCTGACGAACAACAACTTCGACAACCTGACGAGCTCCGTGAAGAGCGTCAATCCGTAGCGTCTCCTGATCACGGGCGATCTGGTGCGGCCGATCCCGCCCTTTCCGTGACTTGTCGGAGCCAGTTGTCCCTGTCGGCAGCTGGCTACGACCTTGGTCGGTTTCGGCCGTCCCGCCTGGTCGCGACGGCGGAACGATTCGCGATCACCTTCGCCAGGAAGGGCATCCTGGTCGACGCCGTCGCCGTGAACGCGCCGAAGGGCCTCATCCGCGTCAAGCGCGCCATCACCGCCGGAGACCACCTGGACGCACTCACCCCTACCACTTGACCAGACTTACACAAGAACCCATGATAAGTGGGCATGCGACACCGAGCACTCCCCTTACTCTGCGTCACCTTGCTGCTCGCATCCTTCGGACCATTCACGCCGGCTGCCATGGCCGGTCCGAAGGCTGTCGAGCTATGGGTCGAGAGTCCGCAAAAGACCGTCTATCGCACAACGACGGTCCCGCAGAGTCCGAGCACCTCCATCAACCTCGTAGCCGCCCGCGGTGAATACGAGAGCGCGCAGATCGCCGTGCGCGCGAAAGAGCGGCTGCGCATCGAGCGTGTCCGATTCGGCGACCTCACCGCCGGCGGCCGGAGCCGGATCGCGGGCGCCAACCTGCGCTACCACTTCGTCGCCTACAAGGACGACAGCACGGTCGCGGCGAACCCGTTCTTCCCCGACCGTGCGGGCAACCTGCTCTATCCCGAGTCGGTCATGCCGGACCCGCTGTCCAACGACCGGGCGACCTGGGTCGAGGGCGGCCGGACTCAGCCCATCTACGTGACCGGCTTCGTGCCACGCGGCACGGCGCCCGGCACCTATCGCGGCACGGCCAAGGTCGAGACGACGCGGGGCGACTATTCGGTCCCGATCCAGTTCAGCGTCAGCAACGTCGAGGTCCCCACGATCGACAAGTCACCGTTCACCAACTACCACTGGACGATGACGAACGGCTTCACCTGGGACGGCCTCAGCTGGAACGGTACGGCCAGCCAGGCCTACGACGTCGGCAAGTACTACTACGGCGTCGACACCTACAGCGACGCGTGGTTCGGCCTCATGGACGAGTTCGCCCGCAAGCTCGCCGAATATCGCACCAACATGGTCTGGCTCCGTACCGACCTGTTCCTGCAGTCCACCGGCACGGAGCTGTCGGAATTCGTCAAGGGGATCCCGGGCGACATCGACTGGACGAACTTCGACCGCTACGTCGAGACGTTCAAGCGGCACGGGATCACCAAGTTCGCCAACCAGCATCTCATTCACGCGCTGATCAAGATGCCGGACAGCGAAAAGCCCAACGACAGCTGGAACACCAAGCTGCCGGACAGCCTGCCGGTCACCGACGCCTACCTGACGAACTATCTGACCGCGCTGTACAAGCACCTGAAGAGCAAGGGCTGGACGAACGGCCTGACGTGGTATCAGCACATCAGTGACGAGCCCATCACCGCCGACCAGCGCAACCTCTGGACCTATGTCGCGCGCAAGATCCAGCAGATCAACGCCGACCTCGGCGCCGATTTCCGCACCATGGACGCCGACCCCGACGGCATCCTGCTCGACGACAAGACCAAGCCCTATGTCGACACCTGGGTGCCGCTGACGCCGGCATTCGAGCGCAAGAAGGCCGGCTACAAGGCACAGCAGGCCACGGGCCAGGACCTGTGGGTCTACACGTGTGAGGTCAACACTCCCCCGTGGCTCAACCGGTTCTGGACGCAGCCGACGATGACCGGCCGCATGCTGTTCTGGGACCTCGAGCGCGAGGGCGTGCAGGGTCATCTGCACTGGGCGTGGAACGCGTGGTACGTGGGCCCCTGGAAGGGCGACTCCTACATCGTCTATCCCGACAAGGCCAACAGGACGGTGAAGAGCAGCCTGCGTCTGGAGGCACAGCGCGATGGCCTCGAGGACTACGAGCTCCTCTACATCCTGAAGAAGCGCAACCCGGCTCTGGCGAAGCAGATCGTCGACAGCGCGATCAGCCCGGAGGACCCGCGGCGCTACACACTCGACCCGGCCTATCTCGACACTCTGCACAGCTACATCGTGCGGGCGGCGGCGGGCGAGACCGTCGGCGCGATTCCCCAGCCGACCAGCCCCTATGAAGATCAGGATGTCCCCCGTACGTTCCTGCTCGACGGCACCGACGACAGCATCGGCTACTCCACCGGCTGGGCACCGCGGCAGCGGCAGTCCGCGTACCTCGGCAGCGTCCACATCAGCAAGACCGCCGGCAACAAGGCGACCTACGAGTTCGAGGGCACCGGCATCGACGCGTTCTTCGAGAAGAACACGACGACCGGAAAGGTGTCCGTGTCGGTCGACGGCGGACCGGCGACGGTGATCGACCTGTTCGAGGCGGTCCAGTACGACCGCTTCACCGCATTTCGAAAGACCGGCCTGACACCGGGCAAGCACCGGATCGAGATCACCAACGTCGAGAACAAGGAGGTGCGGTTCGACGGATTCCGCGTGCGACTCGCACCTGGGCAGCAGCACTTCGACGCGACGTTGACGGACCTGAAGCTGACCAACGTCGCGGAATTCACCTTCGAGGGGCATCGCGGTGACTACGCGCTGCTCGTCGACCAGGGGGCGAGCACCGTCGGCCTGACCCCGACGCTGACCGACGCCGGCGGCACGATCACCGTCGACGGCGGTGCCGTCGCCAACGGTGCGACCGTCAACGTCAACGTGGCGAACGGCAAGAACAAGGTCGAGATCCGTACGCTGGCCAGCGATGGCAAGACCGCGAAGACCTATGAGCTCACGCTCGTGAAGGGCGCGGTGAACACGGCGGACGCCAACATCGCCCGCAGCTATTCGGCGGTGTCGGCCTCGGCGGCCCGTGATGGCGATGGCGGCGTGCAATACGGCCCGCAGAAGATGGTCGACGGCGAATACGGCACGATGTTCGCCGCCAAGCAGGGCTACACCGACGCGAACCCGTTCCCGCACGAGATCGTGCTGGGCTGGACCGACCCGAAGGCGTTCAACACGCTCGTGGTCGCCACCCGTGGTGGCATTCCGCAGGGTCTGACCGACGTCGACGTCGAGGTCTCGGCCAACGGCACCGACTGGACGAGCGCCGCGCAGGGCGTCTCGTTCCGGTGGACGCACGACGATGACGACGGCGTCATGGAGTATTCGGTCGCCGATCTTCCCGACCTGCAAGGCGTCAGGAAGCTGCGCCTGAAGATCAACGATGCGAACTACACCCGCTGGAGCATGTACGCCGTCTATGAGCTGGAGCTCTACAACCTGCCGGCTCAGCGTACGGCGACGAGCGGCCAGACCCACTGACAGATTCGTGCCCGTCGCCTAGACCAGGCGACGGGCACAATCTGCGATGCCCCCCAAGCGTCACATGAATGGCTTCGGGAGGGGAGCGTCGAAGTCGTAGAGGCGGGCGTCGACGTGATCGAGCGCGCGCCGTACCGCGCCCAGGGCCACGGCCTGCTCCCCCAGATCGGAGATCACCACCACCGGAGGTTCGAGGCAGAACGGGACCACATACCGGCGCACCGGCTCGAGCAGCACGTCGCCCGCACGCGAGACGCCGCCGCCCAGCACCACCAGCTCGGGATCCACGGTCAGCACCAAGGCGGCGATGCCTTCCGCCAGGTCGCGCGCGTATTGCTCGACCGCCCACTGCGCGGCCGGGTCGCCGGACCTGGCCGCGGCGAAGACCTGGGCGGCGGCGTCCCGTGGTGCCGTGCCGGGCGGCAGGCCCTGGAAACCGGTCAGATGGACGGGTGCGCGGTGCCAGCCGACCAGCGGCAGCGCGCCGATCTCGCCCGCGCCACCCCTGGCGCCTTTGAGGAGGTTGCCGCCCACCACGATGCCCGCGCCCGTGCGCACGCCGGACAGCACGAACACCAGGTCATCGATGCCGCGGGCCTGGCCGCGCCACCGCTCGGCGACCGCGGCCAGGTTGCAGTCGTTCTCCACCAGTACGGGGCAGTCGAAGCTCGCGCGCAGCTCGCCCGCCAGATCGAGGCCGGTCCACTCGGGCAGGCCGACGGACAGCTTCACCACACCTTCGGCGCTCACCACGCCAGTGGTGCCCGCGCAGACGGCGGCGATGCGGTCGGCGGTCAGCCCCGCGGCCTTCAGCGCGGCCGTGATCGCCGTCCTGATGCCCGCAAGTCGCTCGGCGCGGCCGGCGGTGGCGGCGGTCGGCTCGTCATGCGCGGCCACGACCGTGCCGTCCAGGTCGGCGACGCTGGCTCTGATCGTGTAGGAGCCTATGTCGATCCCGAGCACGTGGCCGCCCGTCGCGTGGAAGGCGAACAACCTGGCCGGCCGCCCCATCTGGCCGCTCTCCGGTGGCAGCTCCCGGAGCCAGCCCGCCGCCAGCAACTCATCGACCAAGCCCTCCACGGTCGGCCTGGACAGCGCGGCCCCCTTGGCGAGGTCGGTCAGTCCGAGCGGCCCCTGCGACCGGACCGTCTGGAGCGCCGTCACGAGATTGATCCGACGAAGCCGCGAGGTGTCGCCGCCACGAATTGTCACGCATGCCCCCTTGACAGATAGTACATCGGAGAAATAAAAACAGCCTTCATTAGTAATGTACAACTCGTAGGAGATGCGGATGGTCACTCTTGCCGTGATTGGGGCGGGCCTGCGCGGCACCGGCTACGCCAGGCTGGCCCGCGAAGGCGGGTTCGCCGAGGTCGTGGCCGTCGCCGAGCCCGACCAGGACAGGCGGGCGGACTTCGCGGCCGAGCACGGGATCCCGGCCGAGCGCGTCTTCGCCGACTGGCGGGACCTGCTGGCCGGCGAGCGGCTGGCCGACGCGGTGATCGTGGCCACGCAGGACCGCCTGCACCTCCAGCCCGCCGTACGCGCGGCCGAGCTGGGTTACCACATCCTGCTGGAGAAGCCGATGGCGCCGACGGAGGAGGACGCCGCGGCCATCGCCGAAGCCGCCGACCGCAACGGCGTGATCCTGGCGGTCTGCCATGTGCTGCGCTACGCGCCCTACACCACCAAGCTCAAGGAGCTCCTGGACGAGGGCAGGATCGGCCAGATCATGAACATCCAGCACCTGGAGCAGGTCGGCTGGTGGCACCAGGCACACTCCTTCGTGCGAGGCAACTGGCGGAACGAGGCCGAGTCGGCCCCGATGCTGCTCGCCAAAGCCTGCCATGATCTTGATTGGCTCGTGCACATCAAGGGCGAGGTGCCCGAGCGGGTCTCCTCCTTCGGCAAGCTCGTCCACTTCACCAAGGAGAGCAAGCCCGCGGGGGCCGCCGACCGCTGCCTGGACTGCTCGATCGAGCCCACCTGTCCCTACTCGGCCCGGCGGTTGTACATGGACGGCCTCGCCGATCCGGCCCGGCACGTCTGGCCGCTCGGTGCGATCACCCGCGACTTCACCGAGGAGGGCGTGCTCGCGGCCCTGCGCGAGGGTCCGTACGGCAGATGCGTCTACGCCTGCGACAACGACGTGGTCGACAGCCAGGTGGTGATCATGGAGTTCGCCGACGGCACGAGCGCCACCTGCACCGTCACCGCGTTCGGCGCACTCGAGCACCGGAAGACCAGGATCTTCGGCACACGCGGCTCGATCGAGTGCGACGGCGAGACGCTCCGCGTCCACGACTTCCTCACCGATGAGGTGTCGGTGATCGACGCCCTCGCCGGAGCGGACGCCTCGGCCGCCTCCGGGCACGGAGGGGGTGACGGAGCGCTGATGCGGGCGTTCCTCGCCGCCGTCCGCGACAACAATCCGGCCTTGGTCTCGACCAACGCGCAGGCCAGCCTCGCCACGCACCGGGTGGTCTGGGCCGCGGAGCAGGCCAGGCACACCCGAACCGTCGTCTCGATCGGAAAGGCCCCCCACCATGCGTAAAATGACGGCTCTCCTCCTGATCGGTGCCCTCGGCCTGACCGCCTGTGGCAAGAAGAACAGCACCGAACCCGCCCAGCAGTCCCTGTCCTACCGCTCCTCCTGGGGCGCGGCGGAACCCCAGGCGAAGATCATCAAGACGATCATGGACGACTTCGCCAAGGAGACGGGCACCAAGGTCGACCTGAAGTTCGTCGGCCGCACCGGCAACGAGAACCTCAACGCCGAGATGGCCTCCGGCCAGGGCCCCGACCTGTTCGACACCACCACCGGCGACATCGACACCCTGACCGCCCAGAACATCATCGGCCCGCTGGACGACCTGGAGAACACCCAGATCCCCGGCGAGGGCAAGACGGTCAAGGAAGTGCTTCCCGAGCCGGTACGGCGGGCCTCCTCCGGCAAGAACGGCCTGGCCTTCGTTCCGCACACGATCATCTCCACCGCCATCTGGTACGACGCGGCCAAGCACCCCGGACTGAACCCACAGACCTGGGACGAGTTCATCGCCTTCCTCGATGAGTCCAAGAAGGCCGGCCGTACCCCGATCGGCCAGGACGGCACCATCGCCTTCTACAACGTCTACTGGTTCTACGCCCTCCTGGTGGGCGCCAACGGCGCGGGAAGCCTCGCCGAGCTGGGCAAGGACTCCGCCAACTGGGACAAGCCCCAGGTGCTCGACGCGGCGAAGAAGGTCGAGCAGCTCGCCAAGGGCGGGTACTTCCAGCGGGACTTCATGGCGACCAAGTTCCCCGCCGCACAGAACGCCTGGGCGGCGGGCACGTACGACCTGAACCTCAACGGCACCTGGCTGGCCAGCGAGGTCCAGAGCCAGCTCACTCCCGGCTTCAAGGTCGCCTCGTTCCAGATGCCCGCAGGCGGCAAGAAGTCCATCGAGGTGGGCACCCTCGGCTGGGGCGTGAACGCCAAGGGCAAGAACGTCGCGACGGCCAAGAAGTTCCTGGCTTTCGCGCTGCGGAAGAAGTACATGGAGCAGTTCTCCACCGTGGCGCTGAACATCTCCTCGCGCGGTGACGTGCCCGCGCCCGCGAACATGGCGGACCTGCAGAAGGCGGTGCTGGAGGCCAAGGAGACGCACCTGAGCTACGACTACGCGGGTGCCGACAAGACCTGGTGGGGCGACATGTTCCTGCCGCTGAGCGACAAGCTCCTCTCCGGCAAGATCGACGCGGCCACGTTCGTCCGCGAGGGCAAGAAGCAGACAGCCGACCATCTGGCGAACGGGTGAAAACCTACGAACGGGCCTTCTGGCCTTTCCTCCTGCCCGCGCTCCTGGTCTACACCCTGCTGTTCGTCGCGCCATCGCTGTTCGGAATCTGGATCAGCCTCACCCAATGGTCAGGCCCCGGCTCGGAGATGACCTGGCGCGGGCTGGACAACTACGTGGCGCTGCTGCACAACCAGGTCTTCGCCACGGCCTTCACCAACACCTTCGTGATGGCGATCGTCGGCGGCGCCCTGATCTTCGGCTTCACCTTCCTCGCCATGGTCGTGCTCAGGCAGCTCAAAGGGCGGGCCTTCATCCGGGCCGTCGTCTTCCTGCCGCTGATCATCTCGCTCATCGCGATCGGCGCGGCGGTGGGCTTCCTGCTCAACCCCGAAGGCGCGATCAACACCGTGCTCGGCTGGGTCGGCCTGGACCCGCAACCCTGGCTCGGCCCCGAGATGGTGTTCCGCTGCGTCGTGGGCGGGCTGGTCTGGTCGAGCACCGGCTTCTACGTCGCGCTGATGATGTCGGCCGCCGACGCCATCCCGGCGCACGTGTACGAGGACGCCCTGCTCATCGGGGCCACCAAATGGGAGCAGTTCCGGCACATCACGCTGCCGTTGACCTGGGACGTCTTCGCCGTCGCCGCCGTCCTCTGGGTGGTCGGCAGCCTGAAGATCTTCGACATCGTGCTGGCCTTCACCACCGCGGGCACCACTGCCGCACCGCCGATCCCCGCCCGGACGATCGCGGTGCAGCAGTTCATCGTGGTGAAGGGCGCCGGCCTGCCAGAGCTCGGCAGCGCGGCGGCCATGGGCGTGATGACGCTCCTGGTGACGGCCGTACTCATCGTGCTGACCCGGCGCATCACCCGGCGTGATCGAGTGGAGCTGTCATGAGGCGTCTGATCGGGGACATCCTGCTCCCCAGGGCCACGGCCATCGCGCTCTGGGCCTGGGTGGCCTTCAACCTCGCCCTGATCGGCTGGGTGGGCATCCAGTCGCTGAAGGACTCGCGGGACGTGTGGCTGCATCCGTTCGCGCTGCCGGCGACCCCGCGATGGGACAACTTCTTCTCGGCGTGGCAGGCGGCCGAATTCTCCGCCGCGGCCCTGAACAGCGTGGTGCTGACCGTGTTCGGCGCCGTGTTGATCGTGGCGATCTCCGCTCCCGCCGCCTACGTGCTGGCTCGCTCGAGCCGGCGCGTCGCCGGCCCGACGATCAGCTATTTCGCAATGGGGCTGAGCATCCCGATCCAGACCATCCTGGTGCCGATCGTGGTGATCAAGCTGTCGGTCTACACGTTCATGGAGGACTGGGTCACCGGCTGGTGGGACAACCGCATCACCCTGCTGGTCTTCCAGGTGGCGCTGTCGGTGCCCTTCGCGGTGTTCGTGCTCACCGGGTACATGCGCTCGCTGCCGCACGAGATCGAGGAGGCGGCCGAGATCGACGGCGCCGGCCCGCTCCGCGCGTTCGTCCTGGTTATCATGCCCGTGGCCAGGCCGGGCCTGACCACCGTGCTGGTGCTCAATGTCATGGGCCTGTGGAACGAGACCCTGCTCGCCCTGCTGATCGCCCCCCTCCCCGAGGAACGCAACCTGCCCGCCGCCCTCCTCGGTCTGTACAGCAGCATGCAGTACAGCTCCGACTGGGGCGGCATGTTCGCGGGCATCGTGATCCTGGTCTACCCCATGATCGTGCTCTACCTCTGGCTGGGCCGCCGCATCGTCGACGGCATGACCGCCGGAATCAGCAGATGACCCGCCGATCCGGGCGTGTCTTCTCCGTCGATGACCGTGCGTTCCGGCTGGACGGCACGGAGTTCAGGGTGCTGTCGGGCGCACTGCACTACTTCCGCGTGCATCCCGGGCAATGGCAGCACCGGCTCGCGATGGTCCGCGCCATGGGCCTCAACACGGTCGAGACCTACGTGCCGTGGAACCTGCACGAGCCACGGCCGGGAGACTTCCGCCGCCTGGACGACCTGGGCGCGTTCCTCGACACTGCGGCGGCCGAAGGGCTCCTGGCGATCGTGCGGCCCGGGCCGTACATCTGCGCCGAATGGGACAACGGTGGGCTGCCCACCTGGCTGACCGGCGCCGTTCGCACCAGCGACCCCGGCTACCTGGCCCACGTCGACCGCTACTTCGACCGGCTGATCTCCCGGGTGGCCGAGCGCCAGGTCACCCGGGGCGGCAATGTGATCATGCTCCAGGTGGAGAACGAGTACGGCTCCTACGGCAGCGACCACGCCTACCTGCGCCACCTGGCGGACGGCCTGATCAGCCGGGGCATCGAGGTGCCCCTGTTCACCTCCGACGGGCCGGACGACCACCACCTGACCGGTGGCACGATCGACGGCGTGCTGGCCACGGTGAACTTCGGCACCGAGCCGGAGCAGGCCTTCGCCGCGTTGCGCGCCCACCGGCCGGACGACCCGCTGTTCTGCATGGAGTTCTGGTGCGGGTGGTTCGACCATTGGGGGAACGAACACGCCACCCGCGATCCGCAGGACGCCGCGGACACCCTGGAGCGGGTCCTGGCCACGGGGGCGTCGGTGAACCTGTACCTGGCACACGGCGGCACCAACTTCGGCACGTGGGCGGGCGCCAACCGCACCGGGGACGACAGCGCGGGCCCATGGCGGCCCACGGTGACCTCCTATGACTACGACGCGCCCATCGACGAGCGCGGCGCACCCACCGAGAAGTACTGGCGCTTCCGCGACGTGCTCTCCCGTTACGGCGGCAAGCCCACCGACGTGCCCCCCGTACCCGCCACGCTGCCTCCCGCCACGCTGCGCCCTACGCGATCGGTACGGCTGCACGAGGCACTGGATGCCATCGCGCGGCCGGCGGCCACCGCGCCGGTGCCACCGACATTCGAGGACCTGGGGCTGGACCACGGCCTGGTCCTGTATCGGACGACCGTTCCAGGACCGCGCGGGTCGTACCCGCTCACCCTGCGCGGCGTGCACGACCGCGCGCACGTCTTCGTCGACGGCCGCCTCGCGGGCGTCGTCGAGCGGGACGCCGATCCTCCCGTACTGCTCGCAGCCGGGCACGCCGCCGTGGAGATCCTCGTGGAATCGATGGGACGGACCAACTACGGTCCCCTGCTCGGCGAGCGCAAGGGCATCCTCGGCGGCGTCCTGCACCGCCACCAATACCTGCACGGATACACGGCGCGGCCGATCCCGCTGGAGGACGTGTCGCGGCTGAGATTCCAGCCGGGAACGACGAGCGAGCCGCTCTCGTTCTTCCGCACCACACTCGAGGTGGCCGAGCCCGCGGACGCCTTCCTGGCCCTTCCCGGCTGGGGCAAGGGGTACGTCTGGATCAACGGCGTCCTGCTGGGCCGCTACTGGAAGCAAGGACCTCAGCGGACCCTGTACATCCCGTCACCCCTGCTCGAAACGGGTGTCAACGAGATCGTCCACTTGGAGTTGGACCAGGTGGGCTCCCTGCTGGAGATCCGCGCCCGGCCCTCGCACGACGGCGCGTCGTGACGGTGTGATTTGCGACCGTTCATGCCGCGTCCTCGTCATCCCAGTCGTCCTCCTCGTCGTCCCACAGGTCGCTGGGCGGCAGCGGATGCTCGTCGTCGATGAGCGAGTCGTCCACCGAGCGCCGCCAGGCGTGGCTCTCGTCCGGGTCGGCCCAGTCCTCCTCGGTGATCCTCGGGACGGGGATGGTGGCTCGCCGGTGGTCGACCATCCAGGAGTTGCGGAAGAAGTCGAACGTGAGGTGGTAGCAGCCGGCGGACTCGGTGTAGATGATGGGCGGGACGAGGAACTGCGCCACGCCGACCTTGGCCGCGACGACCACATAGTCCTCGGGGATGGATTCGTCGTTCCAGCAGGCGGCGAAGTTCACCGGCTGGAGTGCGCCCCTGCCGAGCACGTGGATGAGGTTGTCCTGGATGACGAACCGGTCCGGGTCGAGGGCCACGTCCTCGCCGAGCATGAGGATCGGCGCGGGCAGGATGTGCGCCTTCGCGAAGGACTGCGCGTCGGTGTAGAGCTCGATGATCTCGTCGTGGCGTGTGGGGTCGTAGCCTCCGGAGGAGTGGAACGGGCAGCAGATCCTGCGGTCAGGCTGCTCCGGCTCGGGGAAGAACGCGGACTTGTCCACCCGCGTCATGGCGGACCCGTTCTGCCTGGCCCGCAGGAACTCGGGGATCCAGTCGGCGTTGTCGGACTCGATCACCTCTGTCTGGCAGAGCGCCCGGAACGCAGTGTCGCCGACCTTGCAGTTGAAGTAGTCGAGAAGGGTGAGCGCGGCGCACTCCGCCAGCGACAACCCGTCGGTCTTGGCGAACCAGAAGTCGTAGCCGTTGGCCACGAAGCGCACCCCGCGGAACTCCTTGTGCACGAAGGTCTCGCGGGTGGGGCCCCTCCCCCAGCCGTTCCAGTGGGCGGCCGCCACCTGGTTGTAGTAGGCGTCGGCGTGCCGGGCCAGCTCCGGCGCGAACACACTCTCACCGGTCAGGTAGCAGGCCTTGCTGAACAGCTCACCGATCTCCGGCGCCTCGGTGACCTCGTCGGCGGTGAAGATGAGTTCGCTACGCAGGAACACCTTGCGCCCGTCACGGTAGGGGGCGCCCTCGTGCTCGTACCGCTGATCGAAGAGCACGCACGTGAAGTCGCCGATCTCGCTGAGCGCGGCGCCGCCGACCAGGTCCAGCGCGGGCGACCCCGTACCGCCGGTCAGGTACAGCAGCAGCGTGTACCGGGAGATGTGCCGCCGCGACGCGTCGTAGTACGGCGTGTCCCGATGCCGGTGGAAGTTCTCGTCACCGGGCTCGAACCGGTTGCACCGGAACACCGGGTTCACATGCGAGAACCCCTCCGCCACCGTCGGTGGCAGCGCGTCGGCCACCGCCGCGGTCAACGCCTCGGCCAGCAGCGCCGAGTGGAAGATGAATCGTTCACCGCCCCGGGACACGGCGTTCAGCGGCGGCACGTACAGGTTCAACTCGTCCAGCTGCGCCAACCGTGCCTGGGCGGCCGCCGGCAACTGCGGTGAGAACGAGAACACCCCCTCCGCGTGCTCCGCCCACTCGGCCGGCTCCGCCTCCAACGGCACGCCCTCGAACAGGCGGTCCAGCGGGACGATGTTCTCGAACGTGCGGAACGACAACTCGTGCGGATCCACGAACACCGCCGCCAGATACGGCGCGTCCGCGCTGGGCCGGGCGAACAGATCCCGCACCCGCTCGTCGATTCGCTCGGCGTCGATGAACCGCACCGCCTTGAACCGAGCCGACGGATGCCATGAGATGTCCAGTCCGTCCACCGTCGCGGCCGGCTCGGCATCGGTCGCGTCCACCTCCGCCCGGTACCGGGCGGCCTCCTCGGCGGGTGCCTCCCGGGTCGACAGGATGAAGAAACGATCCCGAAGTTCGATGCTCACTTGGCCCTCCACAAGCTGCGCAGACCTGACGGAAGATTCGTGGCGTGCGCCAGTTTCCGCACGCCGTCCTGGCCGACGTCGGAGTCGTACAACCACAGCCGCTCGAGGGAGCCGGCGAACGGGGCGGCGATCAGGGCCTCCGCACCCGCCTCGCCGAGGTTGTTGTACCGCAGGTCGAGCTCGGTCAGCTGCGGAAACCGATGCAGGGAACGCACGCCCTCGGCGGTCACCCTGTTGCGTTGCAGGTGCAGGCGGCGCAGTCCGCCCAGGTGCGGGGACGCCGCGAAGGCCGCCAGACCGGCGTCGCCGATCCGGCAGTACCGCAGTTGCAGCGCCCGCAACCGATCCGTGCGGAGCGAGGTGGCGAGGATTTCGGCGCCGTCGGGGCCGAGCCCCAGATAGGAGAGGTCGAGTTCGACGAGTCGCCCGGCATCCAGTCCGTCGAATGCCTTCATGTCCAGACGCCCAGGACGCACCTCGGCCCCCTCGTCGTCTTCCCCCTCGTCGTCGTCCTCCTCCCAGTCCTCATCGTCCTCCCAGTCCTCGTCGTCGGTCGTCGCCTTCGACGTGATTCTCAGCGTGGTGACGAACCGGCCGCGCAGCACCAACTCCAGAACATCGCGGACGTCAGCCGACCACTCGACGGCCACCTCCGAGGCGAAACCGTACCGGCGCGCCAGCACCCGCGCCGTCGCCGGCAACCCGTCGTCCCATCCGCCCTCGTGCTCCGCGACGAAGTCCGCGATCTCACGCTCCACGGCCGGGCGATCGGCGGGGCGGGTGCGTGCCAGGCGCTGCTCGAGACGGATCAGCGTGCCTCTGGCATCGCCCTGCTCCAGCAGCCGGTCGCTGTAGGCAAGCCACGAGGCCAGATCGTCGGGATGAGCCCGTAACGCGTCTTCGACTTCGGTCCCCTGCATCCGTACGAATGTACGGAGATCGGCTGACGTGTCAAGCCAAACTGTCAGAGCGACGCACGCAGTCGACAAAGAGCCGCAAATTGTCCCAGCGGGCAGGTATCGTGCTGCGCCGAGCCATGATCGCCGACGTGGACACTCCACGCGGCACCGTGTACATCGCGGGTCCTCGGGCTAAGTCAGGGGCCGCATCAGCTGGAGGTTTCCGCCTGTGAATCCACCGGGTCCAGCCCGTTCGACGGCCGACGAGCGGGAGGCGGCGCGTACGCCCCGGGACGACACCGCTGCCGAGAAGCGGGTGTGGGAGTCCGCCGCCCGTGCCTGTTACCGCGAGATCGGGGTCCCGTTCCCGGAACGGGTCGTGTGGGTGTCCTCACCGCTCGTCGGCGCGTTCGCCGCACCGATCGCCGCCTGCCTGAGCACCGGCCACCGCAACAGCCGCGTCCTGGACTCCGTCTACCGCGCGGTGGACGACACCGCCGGTCAGGCCGTCGGCCGCGCGGTGCGCGCCGCGGTCCAGGCCGCGTCCGACGGCGCGGTGAGCGATCCTGTGCATGGCGCGGCGGCCACCGCCCTGCACGTCGAGATCGCCGCAACGATGAAGTCCGCGCTGGCCGCGGTCGTGCGGGACATGTCGCACGAAGCGGTACGGGAAGCGGCGCACGACACTCCTCCCCGCGAGGAAAGCCGGATCCTGCCCACCAGCCCGTTGGCCACGCTCGCCGGGGCGTCGGACGAGGCCGTACGGGCGGCGGTGGACACGGCGGTCGGCGGGCCGCGGCAGGACACGATCCGCGGCGAGGTGCGCCGGCTGTGGCGGGCCCACCTCGGCTTCCAGCGCTCCGGCACCTGGCTGAACCTCGTCGGCCACTTCCAGCGGACCGCGGCCCTGCCGCTCGACGAGGAGCCGCCGCAGCGACCCATCGCGGAGCGGATGGCGGAGCAGGCGCCCGCCGGCTGGTGGTGGTGGCCCTTCCAGGACTTCGTCATGCTCTGTCCGCGTCCGGCCGAGATTCACCTCGAGCAGGTCGGCGAGGGCGCCAGTGCCACGCACCGGCCGCACCGCGCCGACGGCCCCGCGGCCGGCTGGGCCGACGGATTCGGGCTGTACTTCTGGCACGGCATCCACGTCACCCAAGCCGTCATCGACGACACCCTCACCGCCGACGAGATCCTCCGCGAGACCAACGCCGAGATCCGCCGCTGCGCCATCGAACGCCGCGGCTGGGACCGCTTCATCGCCGAGGCCCGCCTTGCCCAGGTCGGACCCGCCGTACCCGACCCCGGCAACCCCGGCCAGACCCTCACTCTGCACGACGTCCCCGCGGACATCTTCACCACACACGTGCGGGTCCTGCTGTGCACCAACGGCACCGTCGAACGGGACGGCACCCGCCGCCGCTTCGGCCTCACCGTCCCCGCCGACTGCACCGACCCCCTCGAGGCCGCCGCCTGGACCTACGGCCTCACCACGGCGCAGTACGCCACGGCACAACGACGATCCTGACCCCCGCCCATCGGCAAAGGAGCCCGAGAAGATGCCCACCATCGAACAGGCCATCGCCCTCTTCGGCGTCACCATCGACGAGCACCTCGACCGGCAGGCCGAGATTCCCGTCCTTTCCGGCCTGCAGTTCCAGGGCGATGTCGCCGTCGTACCGGTCAACTGGGACCCGGCCCGCACCCCCATCCCCGAGACCGGCGTCCCGATCGTCCGCGGCCAGGCCGAGGCCAACACCCACCTCCTGGTCGCCACCGGCAAGGTGTTCTTCACCCCGGAGCGCTTCGGCGGCGGAATGGCGCTCGGGGTGCTGACCGTCGCGGAGGGCGCGACCGCCTACCTCGCGCACCCCGAACACGCCTTCACCGGCATCGCACCGGGCACCTACGAGCTGCGGCGCCAGCGCGAGCAGGCCGACCAGGCCCGGCTCGTCGCCGATTGAGGGCCTTTGGGTCCTGCCTGGAAGCGGGTCAGCAGGCGGACTGGTCTGTCGCCGTGCCTGTCTCGCAGGCTGACCGCTGGGCGCGGACACGGAGCTGGGCCAGCGTCGTGGGGCCTGCCACTGCGCTTCTCGCCTGCGCGTCGCCGCCCAGGAGCTGGGCGGCACGCTCTCTGTCTGCCAGCGGGGCGATCAGCGGCGTGCCGGGCTTCTCCTCGATGAAGACGCCCTGGCCGATCGGGAGCTGGACAGCCGCCTGATATGCCTGGGCCGCCGGTGAGGCGGGCTGCCGCCTGGCTCGGTTGAGGGCGCTGTCGACATAGAAGATGCCGTGCCCGGCCGTACCGAGGGACGCGCGGAGCCCGTCGAGCGTGATGCCGGTGGGCTGCTCGACCCTGAGCCGGATCTGGCCCGAGGCGAAGCCGCGGCCCAGCTTGCCCGCATGGACCTTGTCGACCTTGATGACCACGCTGGCCCAGCGGATCGCCGCCTCCTGGCTGTCGTAGGGCACCACCCGCGGCGCGAGCGAGTCGTCGCCCGAGGCGTAGGCGATGCCCGGCTCCACACCGACGACCGTGCCCTCGACGAGCGCGGCGGCCGGGCGGAACGCACCGGACGGCTTGGCACCCGGGGTGATGTCGTCGACGGAGTCGAAGAGGTACTCGCCGGTCCCGCTCTCCTGGGCATGGAGCTGGGACCAGAAGGAGACCGGTGCCGGCTTCGCGGCCGGTGCCTGGGCGCAGCCCCCGAGGGCGGCGAAGGCGACGGCGGCAGTGAGGAGCTTGAGGTGTCTCATCGCCGGTCTCCTAGTAACGGCCGTTGATGTGGGCGACGTCATGCGTGCCGTACTTGGTGATGGTGTGCGAGCCGGTGCGCAGGCAGGAGCCGGACTCGGTCGAGTGGTCGAGGCCGATCGTGTGCCCGATCTCGTGACAGGCCAGCGCCTGCCGCTGGGTGGTGCTCATCCAGTCGATGTCCTTCAGGTCGTAGCGGACCTCGTACTGGTCGCAGCGCCAGGCCTGGCTGCTGTCGGCCGGCGGGATGGTCTTCACGCACTTCGAGTAGGCGAAGAGGTTGTAGCCGGTGCTGGAGCCGTCCCAGTCCAGGTCCCAATAGTCGACGTAATAACGGTCGAATGCCTCGACGTCGGTGCTCGGGTCGGGGGTGCTGTCGTAGGCCACGGTCATGTCGGTCTGGGAGTCCAGCTTCAGCATGGCGGCCTTGGCCGCGCTCTTGGTCCGCGTCTCCAGCGTCTCGGAGGTGTACCAGTGCTTGGAGTTGTCGGCGAAGGGGCAGCAGCCGTTCTCCGAGCCGAAGCCGTTGGCGACGGCGGGAGCGGCCGTCATGGTGACCGACGCCGCGAGGACGAGGGCCGGCAATAGCGTTCTGTACGACATGTGATCCTAAATAAGAATAAAAGGAAGTCCGGATATCCTGCCTGCAAATCACGCGACGATCAAACTCGTGTCAGGTTGCCGGGTCAGCACTCCCAGACCGAATTCGTCAACAGCACGGCCACGCGACCGTCCCATCAGCTATACGTCAGCTGTCATTACACCGCCGACGAAGGGGACGTCCCATGGCCAGAGCGCGCCAGAAGAGGCGTGCCTCATCCGCCCCCCGCACCGAGGAGGCCGGAGGATGGAAAGCCACGCGGACGTGGCTGGCGGGAATCGTCAGCGCCGTGATCGTCGCGGCCGTCGGGGTCGTGTTCGCCGCCTGGTTCAACGCACGCGGCCCCGACACCGTCGACAGGATCAGCGGCGAGCCTCCGATCAAGGTCGGCCACGTGGCCGTCGACTACGCCGCGCAGGACATCACCCTGAGGGAAGCGGTGACCGACCCCGCGGACCGGGCGGTCCTGCTGGGCAGCGCGTCCGGCTCGCAACGCGACACGGTCATGGCGCGCCACGACCGGGCCCCGCTTGAGACCGCCGACCTCACCGTCGTCCTCGTCGGCAATCGCAGCAGCCTGCGCATCGTCGACATCCAGCCGCGGGTCCTCGACCGCAAGCCCGTCTCGGACGGCGCGCTGTTCATCTACACCTCCGGAGGAGAGGCCGCCACCATCGAGCTCTCCGCCGACCTCGACAAACCCGCACCCCGCTTCACCACTCCCGAAGACCCGCGCACCTCGTACTTCAGGAAGAAGCAGATTGACCTCAAACGGGACGAACGAGTCACGCTATCCATGAAGGTCACGGGCACGGCCGCCTACTACGCCTTCGACCTCCTGATCACCGTGCTCGCGGGGGACCGGACCGAGCAGATGACGATCCAGGGGCCGGACAGGACCCCGTTCCGGGTGACCGGTACCTCCGGCACCTACCACGGCTACTACACGATCTCTCCGCTCCGCGGCTGGCAGCCGATCTCCAGGAGCGGCGCCTGCGCGCTCGAAAGGAAGCTCGCCAAGGCCGGGAAGTGCTGACCGCGCGCGGGTACCGGTCTGCCGCGATCCTGCTCGTGGTCATCCTGGCGACCTGCTCGGCCGTGTCCCGGGACGACGTCACGAGGCTTCCCCGCGTACCCGTCGAGTGGCGTGCGTCGTGGTCGGTGCCCGCGGATGCCGAGAACGGCGTCGAGTTCCTGGGGGCCCCGGGCCACGCCGTGTCCGCCCGGGCGGCCGCCGTGGCGACGCGGCAGGGCACCGTACGGATCCACGACCCGCGCACGGGCGCGCTCCAGCGCACCGTCCCCGCCGACCCGGCCCGGCCCGCGCCCATCACCGGCGTCTGGATCGCGGGGGACACGCTCGTGGTCGCCAGAGGAGAGCCGGACGGCGCCGAGCAGACCCTGTACGGCCACGACCTGGCCACGGGCGTGCCGCTGTGGCGGCGCACGGTCGTCACCGCCCTCCGTCAGCCCCGGCCGGATGGCACCGGCTCCTACCACGGCCCGCGGATCATGGCGACCGAGCGCGGCATCGTGGTGTTCGAGCAGCCGGACGCCCCCCTCGACATCCAGGCCCTCGACGCGCGGACCGGAATGACCACGGCCAGGCTGACGTACCCGCGAAGCTGCCGGCTGACCGGCGCCGCGACGGCCCGATCGGTGTGGCTGCTCAGCTACTGCCCGGGGAACGAGCTGCGGCTGGCCTCGATGGATCCGCGCACCCTGCGGCAGGGATGGCCGCGCCCGCTGCCGTCGTCGTCCTCCCCGGAGGACGGCGGCCCGCCGATCACGCTCACGGCCAACGCCGAAGGGTACGTGCACGCCAGGGCGGGCGAGGACGACTTCTTCTTCGGGCCCGACGGCCGCCTGCTGTACACCGGCTCGCAAGCCGTCAAGGTCACGGATCCGGACCGCTGGAACCCGCCCCTGTACGCCGGCTCCGCCAACGTGGCGGACGACCAGGGCGGTGCCCTGCGGGACTCCACCTGGCCGTTGCCCGCCTACTTGATCTCCGTGGACCCCGGCACCGGACGGCTCGGCGGGCTGCCGATCGACCTGCCCGCCCACCTGGTCTCCCTTGCCGGGGCGAGCAGGGACATGGCTTTCGTGTTCAGCGATGTCCCCGGGGACGGGCGGCTCACCGCGTACAAGCTGATCTACGGGACCGCCCGCCCGAAGATCGCCTGGCCGGACGCCTGCGGCCTGCTGACCGGCCGCGATCTGGCGGCCTTCGCGGATGGCTACCGCCCGGCCCCGGCAACGGACGGCGCGGCGAAATGCGACTGGATACCGCCGGCCGACGACGGCGCCGTCGTCTCACTGTCCGTGGAATGGGTGTCGTCGTCGGACGCGATCGCGCGCAAGCTGTACGCCGCCGAGGCCGCCGCCGTCAAAGAGAACGGCGACATCGATCCCACCACCGAGGCCCCGGGCTTCCTGTCCTACACCGTGGCCGAGACGAACGGCTTCTACGGCGCGACGATCATCAATGTGGGCCCCGTCATCGTCCGGCTGACCTCGACATCACGGCAGGCGGTGCGGCTCCTCTCCCCGCTGCTGCGCGACCGTCTGCTGGCCCGGTACGAGCCGGGCGTTCGCGCCCCCGCTCCCGTGCGCGAACGCGGATGGAGTTTCCCGACCGACGCGGCCGTGCGTACCGAGCCGGTGGTGACCGGCGGCGTCGTCTACGCCACCAGCGGCGACGGCACGGTGTCCGCGCTGGACGCCGCCACCGGCGCGCTGCGGTGGCGCTACCGGACGGGCGGTTCCGTGTACGACGGTCACGTGGTGACGCACGGCACTGTGTATGTGGCCGGCGGCACCGGCAGGCTGGTGGCACTGGACGCGGGCACCGGCCGCCCGAGATGGAGCCGCAAGATCATCGTGTTCGGTGACCTCGTGGTCGCGGGGGGCCGCCTCTACCTCTGGACCAGACACCCCGCCTGGTCGTCAAAGGCCGAACTCGTCGCGCTCGACGCCGCCTCCGGCAAGCGGCTGTGGAGCTTCGAGCCGACCGGCGACGTACTGAATCCCGAGCCCGTGCTGGCCGGCGACGTCGTCCTCACCGGCAGCGACCACGGCGTGATGTACGCCCTGGACCCCGCCACCGGAACCGAGAAACGTCGCTACCGGCTCGGCGCGCGACACGACCGCGTCCTCCTGCTCCGGGCCGGCACGACCGTCTACGCCACGAGCGGCAACGGCGCCGTGACCGCCGTGGACGCCGTCTCGGGCGAGGTCAGATGGAGGTCACGGATCACCGGCACCCTCTCCTTCCGTCCGGTGGTGGCAGGCGGGACCGTGTACGTGGGCGACGACGAGGGCACCACGCACGCGCTGGACGCCGCGACCGGTGCGCCCCGGTGGGATTTCCCGGCCAAGGGCGACCAGCCCATGTTCAGATGGAGCGCCACGGTGGCGGACGGGCTCGTGTACACCGTCGGCCGCGACCGTTCGCTCTATGCGCTCGACACCGCCACGGGCAAGACGCGCTGGCGCCTCCCACTGCCCGGCGGTCGCGGCACCGGCCCCGTGGCAGCGGCTGGAGCCGTCTACGTCGCCGACCGCGAGGAAACGCTGTACGCCCTCGACCCCGCCACCGGGACGGTGCGATCGAGGCTCCGGACCGGTGGCACCGTCGAAACCGACCCTGTCGTGACAGACGGCTTCGTGTACATCGGCAGCTCCAACGGGAACATCTACGCATGGCGCACGGCGTGTCCATCGGTCAGCAATGACGAACTCCCCGAGCGCGAACTGCTTGACGCGGGAACCTGCGCCGTTGATCATGAATGACATATCACATCGCCGGGTGGTGTCCAGCTCGAACGGAAAGCGCAATGAGTACATCCGAGCACGACATGACCCCGACGCCGACCTTCCCCATGGCGCGGACCTGCCCGTTCGCACCACCGGACGAGTACCAGCGGATGCGCGCCACCGCGCCGGTCGTCCGAGCCACCCTGCCCAACGGCGCACCGGTCTGGGCGGTCACCCGCTACGCCGAGGCGCGGCAGATCCTCAGTGACCCGCGGATCAGCTCGAACACCGGACGCCCTGAACGGCCTCGCGGACCCGACGACGATCGCCCCGACGACGGCTTCTTCGTCGATATGGATCCACCGGAGCACAGCAGGTTCCGGCGGTTGCTGATCTCAGAGCTCGGCGCCCGTCCGATGGACGCCATGCGGCCTGCCCTCCAGCGAATCGCCGATACGGCCATCGACGAGTTGCTGGCGGCCGGGCCGCCCGCCGACCTCGTCGGAATGTACGCGCGCCGGGTTCCGTCGCGAGTCCTCTGCGAGTTGTTCGGCATCCCGGCCGGCGACCACGAGTTCTTCGAGTCACGGCTGCGCATGTTGTCGGTGACGAGCATGGACCCAAGCGTGGCGGCCCAGGCGTCCAGCGACGTTCGCGGCTATTTACGGGAACTCATCCGCAGCGCGGAGCGTGAACCGCACAACGGAATGATCCGGCGGCTGGCCGCCAGACACCTGCCCACCGGCGAGCTGACCACGGACGAGCTGATCAACATCGGGTTTCTCCTGCTGCTCGCGGGTTACGACTCGCCGGCGAACACGATCTCGCTGGGCGTGCTCACGCTGCTGCGGCACCCGGCGCAGCTTGCCGCGTTGCGCGCCGACCCGAGCCTGCTGCCGGGTGCGATCGAGGAACTGCTGCGCTTCCACTCAGTGCAGGACTGGGTGAGTTTCGACCGGATCGCGGCCGACGACATGGACATCGGCTCCGCGCGGATCCGCGCCGGTGATCGTCTGACGGTGCTGGCCGCGTCCGCCAACCGTGACGCGCGGGCGTTCGAGAACCCGGACGAGTTCGACATCCGCCGGTCCGCCCATCACCACGTCGCCTTCGGCCACGGGGTACACCAATGCATCGGCCGCAACCTCGCCCGCGCCGAGCTGCAGATCGCCTACGGCACGCTGCTGACCCGGATACCGACGCTGCGCCTGGCGATCGGGTTCGAGGAGCTGCCCTTCGCCGACGACGCCCCGTTCTTCGGGCTGCACGCGATGCCTGTCGCCTGGTAGTGCCGTGACGCGCTCCTCTTGACCAATTCTTTTGACCAACGTATGTACATTTCTATGCACTTACTTTAGTCAAGCGGGTCCCACTGCCCTCAATGAGCACATCAACCGGCGTCATGATTGGCGAGAAAGTCCCCGATGTCTCAATCACCGGTTCCCCCCAGCGTCTTCACCTCTGCCTCCGGATCGATGTCCCGCCCGTCTCGCCGGGCCGTCCTGGCGGCCGGCGGTGCCGCCCTCGCCGCCGTGCTCACCCCGGCCTCACCGGCGAGGGCCGGCGTAGCGGGGAACGCCGGTAACACATCTGTCGCCTCCGGCACCGACTTCGCCGTCGCGCCCTCGCCCGACGGCCGCCTGCTCGCCCTCGACCTGCTCGGCGTCCTGTGGGTCTGCTCCGCCTCCGGGGGCACCGCCCGGAGGCTCACCAGCGATCTGTACGACATCGCCCAGCCCGACTGGTCCCCGGACGGATCCACCATCGTGTTCCAGTCGTACCGCGACGGCGTCTTCAACCTGTGGACGATCCGGCCCGACGGGTCCGCGATCACGCAGTTGACCACCGGGCCGTTCGATCATCGAGAGCCCCGCTACAGCCCGGACGGGCAGACCATCGCCTACTCCTCCGATGCGGGGGGCAGCTACGGCATCCACCTGCTCGACGTCGCCACCGGAGCGAGCCGCGTCCTGACCGACAGCTCCGCCGAGGAGTACGAGCCGGCCTGGTCACCCGACGGGAGCAAGGTCGCGTTCGTCGTCGCCGACACCAGGATCGACGTCATCGAGGTCGCCACCGGCGCGCGCGGCACCGCGGTCACGGTGGCCGCCGGTCAGGTCATTCACCAGCCGTCCTGGCTGCCGAACGGCACCGACCTCGCCTACCACCTCTTCCACTCGGGCGCCAATGATCTGGCCGGCACCGCGGGGACCCTCGTCACCGGCGAGGAGGTCTTCCCGTTCCGTGCCCGGTTCGCCCAGGACGGACGCTATTACTACACCTCCGCGGGCACCATCAAGGTCCGCCGCCTCAACTCCGCGTCCGTCGGCACGATCGGCTTCAGCGCCGCGCTGACGGCGACGACTCCGAAGTACAAGAAGAGGGTCCGCGTATTCGACGAGCCCGGGTCATTCCCCGTCGTCGGAATCGGCAGCCCGGCCGTGTCCCCGGACGGGTCCGCCATCGCCTTCCGCGCGCTCAACGACATCTATCTGATGCGCGCCGGTGGCACGCCGAAGCCGCTTTTCCGCGACCGCTGGTGGAAAGCCGACCCGGATTTCTCCCCGGACGGGCGGCAACTGGCATTCGTCACCGACCGCACCGGCACCCTCAATATCTGGGTCCGTGACCTGAGCACGGGCGCCGACCGGCAGGTGACCCATCTGACCGACTCCGCCGCCCTGTCGGTCCGGTGGTCACCCGACGGCAGGGAGATCGCCTACCTGGACCAGGACGGCGCCCTGTGGGTCGCGGACGCCTCCACCGGCGACATCCAGAAGATCTTCAACGCCACCTTCGAACCAGGCCGCCCGTCCTGGTCACCCGACGGCAGAACCCTCGCGCTGGCCGCGGTGGTGCCGTACTCACGACGCTACCGTGAGGGACTGTCCAAAATCCTGCTCGTCGACCGGGCCACGGGTGCCGGCACCTACATCGACCCCGCGCCGCACCGATCCTTGCAGACCCGTGGTGACGACGGCCCTGTCTGGTCACCAGACGGCACCATGCTCGCCTTCGCCATGGAATCGCTCCTGTGGGTCCTGCCCGTCGACAAGACCGGACGACCCACCGGCAGCGCCCGTCAGGTCACCCGGGAGGTCTCCGACGCCCCTGTCTGGGCAGGCGACTCGGCCACCCTCGTCTACCTGAACGAGGGACGTCTCAAGAGCGTGCGCCTCGACGGCAAGCCCGCCCGGTCGATTCCGACGCGGCTGACCTGGCGCAACGATGCCGGCCCCGATCAGGTCGTCATTCACGCCGGCCGCATGTGGGACGGCGTCTCCACCAGCGTCGTCCGCGACGTCGACATCATCGTACGAGGCCAGCGCATCGCCGCGATCGAGCCGCACCGGGACGGCAGGCCCGGCACCCAGATCGACGCCCGCGACAGATTCGTCATGCCTGGCCTGATCGACATTCACCATCACCGCGAAATGCAGGGCTACGCCTACGGATCGCGACAAGGTCCGCTGTGGCTCGCCCTGGGCATCACCACGACGCGCTCACCCGGCTCACCCGCGTACCACATGGTCGAGGAGCGCGAGTCCGTGCAGTCCGGCGCCCGGCTCGCACCGCGCTACCTGGGCACCGGCGAGGCCATCGACGGGGCGCGCATCTACTACAACTTCATGCGCCCGACGTACTCCCACGACCAACTGCGGCTCGAACTGCGGCGGGCCGCCGCCCTCGACTACGACATGATGAAGTGTTACGTGCGGCTGCCGGTCGTCTGGCACAAGGAGGTCATCGACTGGGCCCACCGCCAGGGCAAGCCGGTCAGCTCGCATTACCACTATCCGGCGATCGCCATGGGCGGCGACCAGACCGAGCACGTCGGCGCCACCAACCGGTTCGGCTACTCACGGACCGTCACGAACGTCGGCTCCGCCTACTCGGACGTCATCGGCATGTTCAACGCCTCGAAGATGGCCAGAACCCCCACCCTGTTCAACTCCTCGACCCTCTACAGGGACGACACCTCGCTGGTCACCGACGAACGAGTCCGCCGCCTCTACCCGAACTGGCGGATGGCCGCGCTGCGGACGACGGTCACCACGGCGCAGACCGCCGACCCGACGGCGGTCCAGGTGATCCGGACGAACCTCGCCAACCAGGTCGCGCAGCTCACGGCGATGATCCGCGGCGGGGGCGTGGTCACCGCCGGCACCGACGCACCGATCGATCACCTCGGGATCAGCCTGCACATGAACCTGCGCGCCATGGTCAAGTACGGCCTGACCCCACGGGAAACACTCACCGCCGCGACCAGCACGTCCGGGGCCTACCTCGGCCTCCCTCTGGGCAGGATCGCCAAGGGCATGTACGCCGACCTGGCCATCATCGACGGCGACCCGCTGTCCCGCATCGAGGACGCCGCCAACGTCACCGCCGTCGTCGTCGGCGGGAGACACCACACCGTTGAGCGGCTCCTCGCGCCTTACCCGTCCTCCACCACCACCGACCAGGCGGCACCCGCGGCCTCCGCGCCTGCCGGCAAGGTCAAGGACCGCGTCCCCGTCCACCCGAGCACAGCGAGCCACTGGTGGAACGACCCCGCTCAGCTCGAGGGAGCCCGAACTGCCTGCTGCCAGAACCACTGAGACGCATAGGCCCGCCGGCCGGCGCTCGGCCCTGGTCGGCGGGGCGGTGGCCGGCTATTGAGGCATTTGCCGGATCTGCCATCGGGGGTGTCGTGGGACATGGGCCTTTGACGCGAATTCCTTGGTCAAGTCATGGATGAACGGCCGCCCATTGAGGAATCCTTGAGCAGGCGAGAACGCCGCAGCCCACCACAGCGGCTGCCCCGAAGCGATCAACAAGTGCGATGGCGGATCCGTGGAACAGCTGGAATACCGAAGGCTCATCAAGGTGCTGGAGCAAGTGGCCGGGGCTCGGAAGGGCGAGCTCTATCCGGTGCTGGCCGAGGCTGTGGCCGTACATCTCGGGTGGATCGACGCCTTCGTGGCCGAGAACCCCGCCTATCTGGCGCCGGGAAGCGATGGCGAGGAGCAGTACCTCACCATGTTCCGGCCGGACTTCGTGGAGGAATACGCCGAGCGCTGGCGCTTGAACAACCCGTTCGCCTCGCGCGAAGGGGTCACCTGCCTGACCCGCCGCGGTGTGGCGACCCTTGGACAGCTCCGCCTGCGGGCGACCGAGCCGGAGCGCGACTTCGCCGACGTATTCCTGCGCCGCAACGGCATCGACGACATGCTGAAGATCGTCGTCAGGTCCCCGGCCACGGGCGCGGTCAGCACGCTGGGGGTGCCGTTCGACGGTGACCGGCATGCCATCGAGCCGAGCGACCTGCTGATGGCGGCCACGCTGGGCCCGTTGCTGAGCCCGTACTTCGACGCGAACCTCGTATCGGCCCCCGTGCCGGATCTCACCTCAGGGCTGAACGTCCGCGAGAGCACGGTCGAGAGACACCTCACCTGCGTCGTCAAGAAGACGGGATGTGCCAGCCTGACCGAGCTGCCGCGTAACTGATATTCGAGCTCGCAGCCGAAATTGAGCGGTTCACTGTCATAGCTTGACGCTACGATCTTCCGCATGCTTGACAAAAGGTCGGGAAATGCCCACTCCTTTCAGGTTGACCTGCGAGGACTTGTTGACCTCCTGTCCCACCACCTTTATTCCAGTCCACGCGTCTATGTGAGAGAGCTGCTGCAGAACGCGGTCGACGCGGTGACGGCACGGCAGCGGATGGACCCGACGGCATCCACCGCCATCCGGATCACTTTGGACGAGGCGGGACTGCGGATCGACGATCCGGGCATCGGCTTGACGGAGGCGGACGTCCATCGTTTCCTCGCGACCATCGGCCGGTCGTCGAAGCGCGATGACCTGGAAGGGGCTCGCCGCGAGTTCCTCGGCCAGTTCGGTATCGGCCTCCTGGCCTGCTTCACCGTCGCCGAGCGGATCCAGGTGATCAGCCGTTCCGCCGCCGTCCCGGATGCGCCGGGCATCGAGTGGCTGGCCGCGTCCGACGGGACGTACTCGGTCCGGCGGCTTGAGCCGGATGAGCGCGCCGTTCCCGGAACGACCGTTCGCCTGACGCCACGAGCGGGAGCCGAACGGTGGTTCGCCCCGGACGTGGTCATCGACCTTGCCCGCGACTTCGGTTCGCTGCTGCCCTACGAGGTGACGGTCGACACGGGTGGGCGGACGATCCGCACCACGGACAGCCCGCCGGTGTGGGACCGCTCCTACGATTCGGCCGCCGCACGCCGGGCCGCGCTGATCGAGTACGGCGAGGGCGCGCTCGGCTTCACCGCGCTCGACGTCGTCGAACTCGACGTGGAGCTGGCCGGGATCAGGGGCGCCGCCTACGTGTTGCCGCAGCCGGCGAATCCGGCCGACAGTGGCCGCCACCGCGTCTACCTGAAGGGCATGCTGCTCAACGACGCGACCACCGGTCTGCTCCCTGAATGGGCGTTCTTCGTCCGCTGCGTGATCGATACGGACACGCTGCGCCCGACCGCATCGCGTGAAGGTCTGTACGAGGACGAGACGCTGGTCGCGGTCCGCGAGGCGCTGGGTGTCCGGCTGCGGGACTGGCTCACCGGGCTGGCCGCACAGGAGCCGCAGCGCCTGGCCGCGTTCCTCGCTGTGCACAGCCTCGGGGTGAAGGCGATGGCCAGGCATGACGCCGAGCTGTTCCGGATCATGTTGCCGTATCTCACGTTGGAGACGACCGACGGTCAAGTCACGTTCGCCGAGGTCGCCAGGAAATACCCCGTGGTTCGGATCACGCCCACAGTTGAGGAGTTCCGGCAGATCGCGACGATCGCGTCCGCCCACGGCATGGCGGTCGTCAACGGGGGCTACACCTATGACGGCGAGCTGGTCGCGCTGCTCCCTGATGTCATGCCGGGGGTGGTGGTCGAAGAGCTCGGTTCGGACGTGGTCACCGCCGCGCTCGACCCGGTCGACAGCGCGAATGAGCTGGCCATGGCCGGGTTCATGGCGATGGCACGCTCCACGCTCGACCCGCTGGGCTGCGATGTGATCCTTCGTGCGTTCTTTCCGGCGTCGGTGTCCGCCCTGCATCTGGACTCCCGCGAGGCACGCAACGAACGAACCCGCGCGGAGATCGCCGCCGACGCGGACGACCTGTGGGCCGAGATCCTGGGCGCGCTCAAGTCCGACAAACCTCGCGCGCAACTCGTACTCAACCACCGCAGCCCGGTGGTCCGCCGGCTTGCGACGATCAGCGATCCCGCACTGCTGGTCACCGCCGTCGAGGCGCTGTACGGCCAGGCGCTGCTGATGACGCACCGGCCCCTGCGGTCGGTCGACACCGCACTGCTCAACCGCGCCTTCGACGAGCTGCTCGGCTGGGCCGCGCAGAACGTGACCGAATCCACTGAACAGGATGGCCAAGCATGAACGTCGCCGAGATCCGCGACGCCCTGCGTCAGACCTACGCGCTGCCGAGCGGACACCAGAAAGTCGAACGCCTGGAACTGCTCGCCACCGCGGCCAAGGCGGTCGAGGACCGGTCGCTGGAAGCCGAGGTGCTGCTCACCCTCGTCCAGGCCTACGAGTACGGCGCCGAACGTGACCGCATGCCGGTCGCGTTCGGCCGGCTCCTGCAGATTCACGACGACTTCCCAGCCGAGGTGGGCGCGTTCAGTCATCGCATCCACTGGCAGCTCAAGTGGATGAGCTACTACCTCGTCCTCAACCCGGCCGTGCCGCTGGCTACCATCCACCGCTGGCTCGACGAGCTGCAGAACCGCTATCGGCAGCGCGGACACAGCCCGCGCCCGGTGCTCGACCTACGTTCGCTGCTTGCGCAGCACCTCGGCGACGACGAGGCGGCAGCGGCGGCGATGGAGTCGTCGATCTCCGCTCCACGCGACCAGATGGCCGACTGCGACGCCTGCGAGGGCAGCGGCTGGGGCACGTGGCGCGTCACGGCGGGTGATGACGCGGGGGCGTTGGACTACTGGACGCCGCTGATCGACGGCGAGCTGTCATGTGCGGAGGAGCCGCACAGGGTCCTGGCCAAGGCACTGCTTCCCCTGCTGCGCACCGGACGAACCGAGGACGCCCGCAGCGCCTTCCTCAGGGGATACTCGCTGGTCCGCCACAATGTCAGCCTGCGCGAGTCGGTCGGCTACCACATCGAGTTCTGCGCCCTGACCGGCAACGAGGCGCGTGGCCTGGAGATCCTGAACGAGCACGCGTCCTGGATCATGAAGCAGCACGAGGACGTCTCGCAGCGGGTCGGCTTCGTGGGCGGTGTCGTCGTACTGCTCCGCCGCCTGGTCATGCTGGGCCACGGCGGCATCCGGATCGGCGACCTGACTCTTGAGACGACTCTCGCCAGGTTGGAACAGGAGATCAGCGAGCTGTGCGCCCGCTATGACGCGCGCAACGGCAGCAGCGTCTTCAGCGAGCGCGTCGCCAAGCGCCTCGCCCAGGAGCCGTTGGCGGATCGGCTGCCGCTCGGCGTCCCGGCGACGCTGCCGCAACCGGCCGGTCGTGCCGTACCGATCCCGCCGAAGGGCACCGATTCAAGGCTCGACGACCTCGTCGCAGAAGCGCGGCGCCTGTCCGAGACTCGTCATCCCCACGCCGAAAGGGCATGGGAACGAGTCGCGGCCAGTGAGCTGCCGCTGCCCGGGATCGTTGTCGCGGAGGTCGAGTACGCCAAAGCGCTCTCCCTGGTGGACTCGGACCCCGGCGCGGCCTACGACGCGCTGCTGGCTGCCGCTGAAAGCTTCGACCGGCTCGCCGACACCGCCAAGGGTCTGGAGGCCCGCGGCGCCGCGGCCCTGACGCGCTTCCAGACCGGGGATCAGACCGGGGGCGAGGCATTGGCGGAGAGCGTCACGGCGCAGGCGGAAAGCGCGTACGCGGCCGGAGAGCTCACCTCGGCCGAATACCTGACCGCGCGAAGAGCCGGTCCCCTCATGGCAATGACGGCGCTGGCGCAGCAGGAGAACCCGGCCGAGGCCGAGCTCAAGGCCACCCATGCACTGCTGGAGGCCGAACTCGCCGTGGCGGTGGAGCTCGCGGTTACCGAGCGCATGGCCATGTATCACGACCTGCTGGCCCGGGTCTCTCTCCCGCTCGGCGATGCGGACGGCGCGCGTGCCCATCTGCGGGCCGCCGTGACGGGTTATCTCGAAGCCGGGCAGCCGTGGCGCGCCACGAATCCCGCCTCCCTGCTCGGCGAGCTCGCCCTCGGGAGCGACGATCCTCAGGCGGCCGAAGAGTTCGCGTCGAAGGCGATCACGTACGGCGCCGATCTCGTCCCGCACGGCCAGACCGCCCAGCTGAGCTCCCTGCTCGTCGAGGCCATCTCGAGACAGCCCGGCCGTGAACGCGACCTGGTCGGCGCGGCACTGACCGCGGCCGCCCGCTGGGATGGCCTGTCCGAACCCGACACCCTGCACAACACGTTCACGGCGGCGCGCGCCTATCACCGTCTCGAGAGGCATGCCGAAGCAGCGGCACTGTTCGAGGACGTGATCCCGAGGGTGGAGATCCCTTACGACGCACCGGTCATCGCGATGACCCGGGGACAATACGGCGCATCACTGGGCCAGCTGGGCCGCCACCGCGAGGCCGCTGAGCAGTTTCTCCAAGGTGCGGAGCTCGTCCAGAATGATGCGGACCAACGAGCCATGCATGCCGAACTGGCCTGGTCCGCCGCCGAAGCACTGCAGTATTCCGGACAGACCACAGAAGCGCTGGCCGCCTATCAGCGGGCGGCCGCGCTCTGGACCGAACTCGGCCAACTCACCCCGCGCATACGCTGCCTTCGGTCAGCGGCCTGGTTGCTGCACTACATGGGCGAGCCCGATTCCGAGGAGCACCCGGATGCGGAACGGCCCGGCGTCGCCGAGATGCGTGCGGTCCTCACCGAACTGGAAGAGCTGGCCGAGCACAGCCCGTCCGAGGAGGTGCTGGCGGAGCTCACAGAGACGCAGCAGCAGCTCGAGCGGATGATCACGGACAGCTTCGACGAGTACGACGACGTCGACTAGCGTGCGGGCAGGGTCAGGATGATCGCGCCCTGCCCGTTGACGTTGAGGTCACGCCCGCGCCGTGTGCGGGGCGGGCGCGACCAGCGAGTTGCCGCCTCCTGCTGACCGGTTCTGAAGGTCGACGGGGACAGGAGTTGCCAAACCCACCCAGGGTGACAAAAGAATGATCAATCCCGTACATTCCCCCAATTAACACTAATTGGAGGATGTAGGGTGAACACCCCCCAACAGCGCATGACTGCGGCCTGCTTGGCGGTCGGCACCATCACGGCGCTCCTCGCACCGGGCACCGCCCAGGCCACGACCGAGCCAACCGCCACCGTTTTCTACCCCAACGCGGTCCAGAGCACGGGCGACGAGTCCCTCGTCGACAATCACGACCGCGACGGCGCGGCCTTCGTCCCGGCGTACCGCACCGTCGCCCTCACCGACCTGGACGGCTCCGGCACTCTCACCGGACGATATGTCACAGTCAAGAGCGAGACCGGCAAGGCTGCCGAGGCGGTGAACGGGGCCTTCCCGGCCTGGCATCGCGACAGTGATCAGTTCGAGCAGATCATGGGCTATTACTGGGTCACCACCGCCCAGCACTACATCCAGTCGCTGGGCTTCGGCTCCCGGCTGCGCCCGGTGAACCAACGCCAGATCGAGCTGCGGATCAACCAGTACGGCGGCGACAACTCCTTCTTCAGGGAGGACAAGGCCAACATCACCCTCGGCAAGGGAGGTGTGGACGACGCCGAGGACGGCGAGGTGATCGTCCATGAGTACGGCCACTCGGTCCAGGACGGCCAGGTGACCGGTTTCGGCACGACCCTGGAATCGGGCGCGATCGGTGAGGCCTTCGGCGACTACCTCGCCGTGGCCGTCAGTAGTTGGAAGACCGGCGTACCCACGCGGACTCCCGAGGCATGCGTGGCCGACTGGGACTCGGTCTCCTACACGTCGAAGGCCCCACACTGCCTGCGCCGACTGGACGGCATCAAGCACTACCCCGCGGACATGGTCGGCGAGGTGCACGCGGACGGTGAGATCTGGTCGTCAGCCCTGTACGACATCCGCAGCAGGCTTGGTGACTCGCTGGGCAGCACGGTCGTCATCGATGCGCAGTTCGACTTCGCCAAGGACACCACCTTCAAGGCGGCGGCCGAGGCCACGGTGAACGCGGCACAGCGGCACGGCGGCGACACAGCGGCGGCAGCCGTACGTGCCGCGTTCACCTCCAGAGGGCTTCTCTAGCTTCCGCACCCGGGCGTGCCGGTCCGCTGGTTCCTCCTGGCCATCGCCGTCTCTCTGGTGGGCGGGCGCTCCCGCTGATGTCACGGCGGTGGGCAGGTCGGAGGCGTGGCCGTAGCCGATGGAGGTGGTGGTTTCGGTCGCGGTGGGGACAGGGCTGGTACGCGTCCCGGCCGTACGACCTGCGTCATGCGGTGGTGTCGCTGTGTCTCACCGAGGCCCTTTGGCGCGGGTGTGGAGTCTGCCTTTCGCTCTCACATGGTCTCGTTGTGCACGAGCAATAGGAACGTCCGAGCGTAGGACAGGCCTTCAACTGGCCGGGGCCAGTCCAGATCAGCCAGCATTTCCGAGGCCGCCTCGTGATGGACGCCATTGACCCGGATTTCGGCGGTCTCGGTTTCCTTGCCGCCACCGAAGAACGCCTTGATGCCGATCAGGTGGTCACGATCGAACGTGCTCCCCAGCACCGGGGCCAGCACGGACAGAAGCGGGTGGTCCACTGCCCAGTGTTGGACGGCCAGAAAGTCGTCGCCTGTGCCCCAGCCGGTGATACCACCGTGGATGGCATGCCAGCCGGGGAACCCATCGGGCGCATCGGGGGCGAAGTGCCCGGCGAAGGAGCCGTCCTGGCTGAGAAGTTCGAGGAGGGCGCTGCCGGTGGTGTCCAGCCAGATCTGGATCGCGCGGTCCACGGTCTCCTCGGGGGTGCCGCCGTACCCTGCGACGCAGTCGCTGATCGTGGTGTCCTCGGGCTGGTCGACGTTGAGCACGAAATCGAGATCGAGGTGGCCGGGATTTCCGGTGTGATCCTCGCCAAGAACGATGGCGACCGAGCCGGATCCTTTGACCATGCCATCCGTGGCGTGCCAGGGCTTGTCTGTGGCATCGGACAGACGCCGGGCGACCATGCCCAACACGACCTCGTCCGGCAGCCGGTCACCGTCCATGACGACTCTTCCTTCGCATTTCATCGTGATCGTTGCAGAGCAGACCGTACCGCACGGCAGGCAGCCGCCATCATTGTGGCTGATCACCCATTGTCCGTCCGTTGGTTCTCCATCCGTAGGCCGCCGAGCAGGCTGGGCAGGGCTCGATTCAGCGGTCCGAATTCATCGACGCAGACCACCCGTCCATCGGCGGGTGGGTGATCGTATAACTTCAGCACGCGCTGCACCTTGGCGATGAAGGGCAGGTCGTTGGAGGCTTTCCATGTCGTGGTGGTCTGCCGACCGCCCTTGGCCGGACATCATCACCACGATCGCCCGGCGCAGCTTGACCAGGTCCTTGGCGGTTCGGGTGATGCGCTGAAGTTTCCGGCCCCCTCCATCGCCAAGGGCCAGACGAACACGTCCGGTGGGCGAGCCATGACCACGTAGGCGTGTCATCGGGGTGATCGCGATGACGCTCGTACCTCTCATGGCCGCGGTCGGGGTGGCCTGGGCCGCCGTCACCGACGAGTACAAGCTGGAGCAGCCCGACAAGCTCACCGTCAACCAGGTGATCGACCTGGAGTACCGCCCCACCGACCTGGCCTTCCACTACGATTCCTCGCCCGTGTTCTCGGGCAGCGGCGAGACGGACATCATCTACCAGGAGGGCTCCAACGGCGTCCCGAGCAGCGTCGACGGCATCACCTGGTGCAACGCGACGGGCGGTGACGTGGTCGACTGCGACCAGCAGTACATCCGCATCCGCGGCAACGGGAACTACGTCTACCACCTGACGTGCCATGAAACCGGCCACGCCGTCGGCGGCTGAGCGGGCCCTGTCGGCACGGGCACGGGCCCGCTTGGAGGCATCAATCGCTCGCGAGCGCCGCGTGGACGGATGAGACCGCACCCGCGCCATCGCCGACAGCGCTGGCCACTCGTTTCGTCGAGCCTGAGCGGAGGTCGCCGACCGCGAAGACCCGGGGCGCACTCGTCTCGAAAGGCAGGGGCGTACTGGACGATCTGGTGGGCAGCCGGCTGTCCGTGAGGACGAAGCCGTCGTCGTCCTTGGCCACGCCGGCCAACCAGCTCGACACCGGGTCGGCGCCGATGAAGCAGAACAGCGCGCGGGCGGCCAGCCGGTCTTGCCGCCCATCCGGCCGTTCGACGACGATCGACGCGAGAGTGCCGTCGCCCGCCAGTTCGCGGACCATGGTGCCGGTGTGGAGCCGGATCCGGGAATGCGTGCGGATCCGGTCGGTCAGATAGGACGACATCCGGGCTCCGAGATCGGCACCGCGGACGATCAGATCCACCGCCGCGCCGTGGGCGGCAAGGGAGAGGGCTGCCTGCCCGGCCGAGTTGGCACCCCCGACGACCGTCACAGGCTGGTCCTCGTACCCTCGGACGTCCAGCTCGGTCGCCGCGTACCGGATGCAGCCCGACTTCTCGAAGGTCACCCATTGCGGGATGTCGAGGCGCCGGTAGTGCGCGCCGGTAGCGGCGATCACCGCGCGGCACTTGATGCGTGAGCCGTTCTCCAGCAGGACGGTCGGCCGTCGATCGTCGGAGAGATCGAGGCCCGCCACCGCACAGGGCGAGTAGATCCGTACGCCGAACTTGAGCGCCTGGACCATCGCCAGCCGGGTGAGGTGCGCGCCGCTGACCCCGTGCGGGAAGCCCAGGTAGTTCTCGATCCGGGCGCTCTTGGCAGCCTGGCCGCCGAGCCCGTCGCGGTCCAGCAACACGGTGACGAGGCCCTCAGACGCCCCGTACACGGCTGCGGCCAGACCCGCAGGGCCGGCGCCCACCACGACGAGATCTACGGGACTTCCGTCGGGCCGGTAGGTGAGGCCGAGCGCCTTCGCGATCGTGCCGGGCGTCGCGCGCCGCAGTACCGTACCGTCGACGATCGCCGCCGGGAGTTCGTCCTCTGTGAGCCCGGCGGATGTCATCAGCGAGCGCCCGGGGTGCGAGGCCGCGTCGAGCCAGGAATGCGGCAGGAGCAATTGCATCACATAGGCACGCAGATCGAGCGTCTCCGCGGTGTCCGGGTTGCCGACGATCTCCAGGGCATTGCCGGCCACCGAGCGGATGAACTCGCGCCGCTCCCCGAACGCCTCAAGCACGAGGTCGGCGATGTCGGGCTGTTCGGCGAGGACCCTGCGCAACGTTGTCGCACCGATCCGGACGACTGTCCCGGCGGTCACCACGCGCGCGGTCAGGTAGACGTGCTGACCGGTCAGCAGGCTGAGCTCACCGAGGTAGTCGCCGGGAGCGCCTCGATAGACCAGACGTTCCGGCTCCATCGCCGTCGCGTTTCGGATGATGTCCACCGTCGCGGTCAGGAGCAGGAAGAAGTCGTAGGAGTCGTCGCCGGGCGCGTACAGATCCCGGCCGACCTCGACGTGTTCCACTTCGCCGTACTCGACGAGCCGACGAGACTGCTCTTCGTCCAGGACCGGCCCGCGCTGCGCCGCGCCGTCGTTCATGTGATTCCTGCTTTCGCTTGCCAGGCGGCGTCAAATCTTCGCGCCCAGCGAGTTGGCCAGGTTGAGCCGGCGCACGGCCTCCAACTCGCTGGTGATGGAGGAGCGTGGTCAACGTGCGGCGCGCTTGATGAGGTCGGCCGTCACGGCGGGCTGCGAGATCATCGCGACGTGCGAGGCCTTGACCTCGGCGGTACGTGCGCCGGCCCGCTGCGCCATGAACCGCTGCGCCGCGGCCGGAAGCACGTTGTCGTCGCGGGCCACGAGGTACCAGGACGGGATCGTCCGCCACGCCGGCGGGCCGGACGGCTCCTGCAGCGCGCGCACGTCGCTCGGCCGCTGACCGGCCCACATGAGGTCGGTGGTCGCCCGCGGCAGGTCGCCGGCGAACACCTCGCGGAAGACCTCGTGCTTGACGTACCCGTCGACGAGGCCCTCACCGTAGGGACGGAAGTCCAGCGCGGTCTCCCCCAGCTTGCTCCCGGGGTATTTCGTCTGCAGACTCAGCAACGTGTCGCCCTCGTCGGGAGTGAAGGCGGCGACGTAGACCAGCGCCTTCACGTTGGCCTTGCCGGTCGCGGCGTTCGTGATGACCATCCCGCCGTACGAGTGCGCGACGAGCACCAGCGGGCCGCTGAGCGTGGCGAGGATGCTGGCCAGGTAGGCGGAGTCGGCGGCCACGCCGCGCAGCGGATTCGCCGGGGCGAGGACCGGGTAGCCGTCGCGGATGAGCCGGCCGGCGACGCCGTTCCAGCCGGAGGCGTCGGCGAACGCGCCGTGCACCAGCACGACGGTCGGCTTGGACCTGCGCTCCGGCCGGGTGTGTGCCTGCGCCGCGGGCGCGCCGAACAGGGCGCCGGCGGTGACCGCGGCCGATCCGGCAAGCAGGGTACGGCGGGTGGTCGTCATGGATGCGGAACCTTTCAGCAGAGGTTGATCGCCGGTCAGCGTAGGTTCGGAGACTTGACGATCTCTGCACGGCCGGGTCCACGAACGGTTCCCTCGTCGTCAAGTGTGCCGATCTAGCCTTGGCGCCGTCGTACAGGTAGGCCGTCGAAGAATGGGTCGAGATGGAATCGCGAAAAAGCGAGCGTCAACTGAAGGTGGGCCTGCGGATCCACGTCATCTGCTATGTCGTGGTGCATGTGATGCAGGTCGTGGTGTGGCGGCTCTTCACCCCGCAGCGCTTCTTCTGGCCGCTGTATTCGCTGGTCGCCTGGGGCATCGGGCTGGCGTTCCACATCTCGGCGGTCTCCTCGCCCGCACGGCGGGATTGAGCGGTGTCGTTCTTTCTCGAGTTCGTACGCGATCCCATGACGGTCGGTGCGGTCGCGCCGAGCAGCCCGGCATTGGCCAGGGTGGCGACGGCGGCCGTCCCCAGTACCGGCTCTCCGATCGTCGTGGAACTCGGTCCGGGTACCGGCTCGTTCACCGAGGCCATCCAGCGGCGGCTCGCCGGACGCGGCCGGCACATAGCCGTCGAGGTCAATTCAGGGTTCGCGCGGAAGCTGGCCGCCCTCCACCCGGAGGTCGACGTCGTTCACGCGGACGCGGCCGATCTCGCCAGGGTGCTGGCGCAGCGTGGGTTGCGCCAGGCCGATGTCGTGGTCAGCGGCCTTCCATGGGCGGCCTTCACCGAGGACCAGCAGCGCGACGTCCTGTCCGCGGTCGTGGCGACCCTGTCACCGCACGGCGTGTTCACCACCTTCGCCTACGTGCATGCCCGGTGGGCCCCGCCGGCCCGGCGGCTGCTGCGTTCCATGCGGTGGCGGTTCGACGAGGTGGTCATCAGCCGGACGGTGTGGGCGAATCTCCCACCCGCTCTGGTCTACTACTGCCGCCGCCCGACGGAGCCGACTTGATGCGGACGGAACAATCCGGGAATCCCTCCGCAGAACGGCGCTATTGCCCATCCATTTTCCGTTCAGTCCGCCGCCGTAGCTTTCCACCATCACTTCATGAAAGGCGAGGAAATGGCACCCAAGAAACCGACGATCGTGCTCGTGCACGGAGCCTTCGCGGACGGCAACGGCTTCACCGCGATCGTCAGGCGGCTTGTCACCGACGGCTATCCGGTCATCGCCGCGCCGAACCCGCTTCGGGGGCTCTCCTCCGACGCGGAGCAACTCAAGGCGCTGCTGAACAGCATCGAGGGACCGATCGTGCTGGTCGGCCACTCGTACGGCGGTGCCGTCATCTCCACCGCCGCTACCGGGAACCCCGAGGTGAAGGCGCTGGTCTACCTGGCGGCGTTCGTACCGGAGACGGGCGAGAGCGTCCAGGAGCTGGTCGAGAAGTTCCCGGGCAGCACGGTGGGCGAGTCGCTCAAACCCGTGCCGCTGCCCGGCGGGCAGGTCGATCTCTACATCAACCCGCGCGTGTTCCATCCGCATTTCGCGGGGGATCTGCCCGCCGACGAGGCCGCGCTCTTCGCGATCATGCAGCGCCCGTCCACCGGCGCCGCCCTCGGTGAGCCCGCCGCCGGCCCGCAGGCCTGGCACACGATCCCGAGCTACAACCTGATCAGCGGCGCCGACCGGATCATCCCGCCGGCGGCGCAGGAGTTCATGGCCCAGCGCTCCGGCGCGAAGGTCCAGGTGGTCGACGGCGCCTCGCACCTGGTGTTCGTCTCGCATCCGGACCTGGCCGTGGACCTCATCCAGAAGGCGGCGAGCGAGAACGCGTAAGAGAGAAGGGTGATCCACGTCTGGGCGGTCCGGCCGGCATCCGCCTGAGCCGCTCGGATCAGCCGGACTGGAACAAGCTTGTTCTCTGGAGGCAACCGGTTTGCCCGAGAATGTCCGCCATGGGATCCTCTCTGATCTTGGGCAGTCTGCCTTTCGCCATCGGCATCGTCATGCTCGGCCTGGGGCTCAGCCTGACGCTGGACGACTTCCGGCGGCTGGGTCGGTATCCGAAGGCGGCCGTGGTGGCGCTGCTGTGCCAGCTCGTGCTCCTGCCGGCGATCTGCTTCGGTCTGGTGCTCGCCTTCCGGCTTCCGCCGGAGCTGGCGGTCGGGATGCTGCTGGTCGCGGCGTCGCCCGGTGGGCCCACGGCCAACCTGTACAGCCACCTGTTCGGCGGGAACGTCGCGCTCAACGTCACGCTCACGGCGACCAACTCGGTGCTGTCCGTGGTCACCCTGCCGATCGTGGTGAACCTCTCGGCCGGGTACTTCTTACCCGGTGGGGCCGCCCTCGGGCTGCAGTTCGACAAGATGGTGCAGGTCTTCTCGATGGTGGTCGTGCCGGTCGCGATCGGGATGCTCGTGCGCGCGTGGACGCCTGAGCTGGCGCGGCGGCTCAAGCTCCCCGTCCGGGTGCTGTCGGTCGTGGTCCTGGCCGGGGCCATATTCGCCGTGCTGTACGCGGAGCGGGAGAACCTCGTTGACTATTTCGTCTCGGTCGGGATCGCCGCGCTGGTCTTCAATATCGTGAGCCTGCTGATCGGGTACGGCGTGCCGCGCCTGGCCGGTGTCGATCACCGCGCGGCCGTCGCGGCCGGGTTCGAGATCGGCATCCACAACACCGGGCTGGCCATCACGGTCGCGCTGACCCCGGCGCTGCTGAACAGTGCCGAGATGGCCATCCCCGGCGCGGTGTACGGGATTGTCATGTTCTTCACGGCGACCGGGTTCGGCTATCTGATCACCCGCCGGGTTCGAGCGGACCTGGCACGGTGACGGTCCCCTGTCATGCCCCAGGAGTCGAGCAGCGCGATCAGAGCTCGGCGAGGAACTTCTCGGCGCGGCGGGCGAAGAGGTGAGACTCGCGTTCGCTGGACCGGTCGCGAGCCTTCTCGGCAGCGGCTCGTACGACGTCGGCGGATTCGCCGCAGGCCTGGAGCAGGCGCGCCCGCAGCAGCAGGACGAGTCCTTCGGCGTAGCGTTGGCCGTAGGCCTCGAGGGCCTGGTCCGCTCGGTCGAGGGCGATGCTCGCTGGTTCCGGCATCCCGGCGGCCAGCCACATCTCGGCGATCAGTCCGTTGTGGTAGGCGACGCCCCACCGTGGCGGGTCGACCAGTGTCCCGGCCAGGAGCTCTTCGGCCTCCGCCGCGATACCGGCCGGGTCGTCGCCGACGAGGGCACGGGCCCAGTACCAGTTCAGCCGTATGTAGTGCTCCTGCTGGATGGCGGCGCGGCCGGTGCCCGCAGCCATCCACCGCTCGATCGTGCGCATCGCCCAGCCCGCGTCCCCGGCCATCGAAGCGATGATGGTGGTGTAGTAGGCCCAGGTCGCGACCGCATATGAGTCGTCGGGGCCGTTCCACTTGTCGATGATGGTACTCGCCGTCCCGACCTCACCGTGTAGTGCCGTCACGACGGCCTGCCAGCCGGGCCACTCACCCGAGACGTCACGCCGGATCGGGGTCTCGCTGTGCGCGGAGACGACCCCTTCGAGAAGGGCGGGGTTGTTCTCACTGAAGCACCGGTACGCCTCGCCGATGTTGCCGATGTCCCACTGGTGCAGGCCCCATGCTTGCCGGCCGTACGCCCGGACGACCGGATCGGCGGAAGCCTCTCCTTGCTCGTACAGCCGGCGGACCAGACGGAGGCGGTCCCACTCCAGGAAGGTATAGGCCCCGAACAGGCGGGCGAAGAGGAGGCCGGCGGCCTCCACCTCCCGGCCGAGCTGGCGGGCCAGGTGTTCCGCACGCTCCAGCAGATCGAACGTCGTGCCGCCGAACCCGGCCTGCCGTCGCGGGGCGATGGCGAGGAGCGAGAGGGCGGAGAGCTCGAGTTCCGGGTGCCCGGCGGTCCTCGCGATCTGGGCAGCTGATTCCAGGTGCCGATCGGCGGCGGCGAACGCGAGCTTGGTCGCCGCGCGGCGGCCGGCGCGCTTCAGCGCCTCCACGGTACGGACCGGGTCGGCGAGGGGGCCGGCGGCCGACAGATGGAAGGCGAGGCGCTCAGTGATGGACTCATCGTCCGCCTGGCTCTGTTCGAGCGCGTCCGCGACCCGCAGGTGCAGCCGGATGGCCTGCAACTGCGCCGTCGTCTCCGTGACCGACTCGCGAACCAGGTCGTGCGTGAAACGCCAGGAGAACGGGTCCTCCGGCCCCGTTTCGAGCAGGCCGAGCGCGCGCAGCGGTTCGAAGCGGTCGAGGCAGTCTGCGACGTCGACACCGGCGGCGTGGGCGAGCAGGCCGAGGTCGACGTCGCGCCCGATCAGTGCGGCGAGCCGCAGCAGGTCGCGAGCGCTGTCGTCGAGGCCCGCCATCCGATCGCGGACGACGTCTCGCACGGTGGACGGCACCCCGGCCCGGGCCGACGCGTCGCCGTCGCTGAGCGCGCCGCGGTCGCTGAGGAGCCGCGACAGTTCGCGGACGAAGAAAGGATTGCCGGCGGTGCGAACGTGGATGTTGCGGGTGGTGTCCGCACCGGGTTCGTGGCCAGTCTCGCGGCGGATGAGTTCGGCCACGTCGGTCAGGCTGAGCGGGCCGAGTTGGATCCTGCGGTGGTTGGGCAGCCGGCTGGCGGCGGCCAGGACCCGCGAAAGGTCGGGGCCGGGTGTGGGCGCGCGGTCGCGAAGGGCGCCGATGATCGCGGTGCCGGTGGGCAGCCGTGCCGCCAGGTGGCCGAGCAACTGGAGCGAGGTGGCATCGATCCATTGAAGGTCGTCCATGACGAGCAGCGTCGGCTGTTCTGCCGAGGCCTGGCCGATGAAGGTGACGACCTGCTCGAACAGGCGGAACTGGGAGCGGCCGCCGGAGATCGGCGGCGCGGCGTCATCGTCTCGAGGTTCGAGGAGGCGGCCGAGTTCGCTGGCGAGCCACTTCTCGCGGGCCGGCGCGGGCATGTTGTCGAGGACAATGGTGAGCGCCTGCTCCCATGGCCACATCGATGGTGTTCCGTCGCCTTCCAAACAGGAAGCCCAGACGACGAGCGCGCCACGCCGCTCCGCGGCCGCGGCGGCCTCTTCCAGCAGACGTGTCTTGCCCGAGCCCGGCTCGCCTTCGATGATGCCGAGCCCGGTGTGACCGGTGAGCGCCGCCTCGATGGCCTGCCGCAGCACGCCGAGTTCCTCACCCCGGCCGACCAGGCCGGTCGCCTGGCTCGCCGGCGCGCGGTCATCCTCAATTCGCCTGCCCGTCACCACCGGCGGCGGAGAGGTCTGCGTCAGCACCCGCAAGTGCGCGTCCTGCAGCGCCGGGCCGGGGTCGATGCCGAGCTCCTCGGCGAGGCGGTCACGGATCGCGTGGAACACCGACAGCGCCTCCGCCTGCCGTCCAGCGGCGCCGAGTGCGGTGATGAGGCCGACGCGTACGGGTTCGTGGAACGGTGCCATCGACGCGGCCAACTGTAACGGCGGGATCACCTGCTCCGGCCGGCGTAAGGACACGGCCAGGTCGGCCGCCGCCGCGCAGGCGGCGAGGAACTCGTCGTCGAGGGCGGCCAGGATCGACATCGCGGTCGATCCGAAGGACAGTCCGTCCCCTGCGGGGCCCCGCCAGAGGCCGAGCGCCTTGACGTAATGGTCGAGTGCCACTTCGCGATCCTGCTGGGCGAGGGCGGTCTGGGCGGCTTCGAGGAGTTCCCGGAAGGTGACGAGGTCCAGTGTGCCGGAACCGGCGCTGAACACGTACGCGTTGCCGCGGAGGTGCAGGTAGGTACCGGCTGCCCGGGCGGGGACCGCGGGTTCGAGCACTCGCCGCAATGCCCCGACGTACTTCTGGATGACGTTGAGCGCGCTGGTGGGGGCGTTGTCGGCCCAGATCAGGTCGATCAATTGCCGCGTGCTGACCGCCTGGCCCACCCGCGCCAGGAGCAGGGCCAACAATTGCGCCTGCTGCCGGGGGCCGGCGTCCAGTTCGACGCGACCGCGCCACAGCCGCAACGGACCCAGGATTTGCAGGCGCAGAGGATCGGCGCCGGCCGACGGACCTTTACCGCCGAACCGAACGGAATGAGCTGGCCCAGTCAAATCTGTCGGCTCCCGGCTGGACATTAAAGATTGTCCGCTTGCGACCTGTGTTGGATCGCGGCAGGCACCGATTGTACTGGTCCAGAATTGGCGGTGAAAGATCGGCCGATCGGAACTTGGGACTGCGAGTGTGTACGGCGGCGCGCGGCCGACTCGACGGGGGTGCGGGCGTGCCTGCCTCATGCCCCCGCGAGATTTCCGGCCGGGCGTCCGCGTGGCTAGGACTCGTAGAGATCCGTCTCGCTGAGGACCGCGCTGCCTCCTTCGGAACGTCCCAGCCGGGCCGCGGAGCCGAACATGGGACCGCGAGCGCGCTGGATCCCGGCGAACCGTCCGAAGCCGAGCGGCTTGGGCACGTCATCGTAGACAGCTTCCATACCGCCCCTGATCGAGTAGGTCTCGTGCCAGAAACCGGTGCCGCCGGAGTCTCGCAGGAAGTCGAGCCACCATTGCCGATGCGGCTCCGACCGGGCGAACTCGAGCAGCGAGGGCAGGTCGCGCCAGTACTGGCGCATCCCCATGTTCATCGGGAAGAACGAGTAGTAGACGGGCTCGTGCAGCAGCAGTCCGTCCGGCATGCCGGCGACCGACTCACTGATCTTCCGGCCGAAGCTGAAGAAGGTCCGGATCCCGTACAGCCGGTTCACCCGCATTCCGAGATACAGGACCAGGAGGTCTGGGTAGGCGGAGAGGTCGACGGTCTGCCGGTTGACTCGGGTGGGCATCTAGGGCTCCTCCGGACTCGGATCACGCGTGGGCTGGTGGGCACGGAGTCTCACTGATCGACCTTCGATCTGGGCGGCGAGTAGAGCCCCCAGAAATGAAAGACCAGTCCGATGCCCCAGAAGACTATCGACCACATGGGCCAGAAGAAATGATCCCGGTCGTAGATCTGCCACACCACGACCTGAGCCAGGTTGGCCAGGACGTAAAAGACCAGGTGAATCCGGAGGCCCCATTTTCGAACGCTTTCGCTTTTGGCTGATCTCATGCCCGGCAGGCTACGCCGACGTACTTGATGACGACTTATTCAGGCGTTCAGTAGGCGTCAATTAATCCGCTGCGGTCGCGACCGACGCCCTGCTGGAACTTCCTGGACCCAAGCGCAGACGCAGGTGCGGTCCCGGCCGGAAGCGCCGGAAGCCAAGCCCACACCCACGGTGGTCCTTGTGCACGGCGCGTTCGCCGACGCCTCCGACCCCGGGCCGGCCCAACCTGGCGACAGTTCCTGACCGCTCAGCCCACACGATCATCGCGTGTGACTTCCTGCTGGTTGAGACGATTCTGCTCAAGCGGCTGTATGTGCTGGTCTTCATCGAGCACGGCACCCACTCCACCTGGCCGGAGTGATCGCGCACCCGAGCGGGGCATGGACGGTGCAGCAGACCTGCAACCTGGCGACGGATCCGGTCGACCGACTCGCCGGGCCGCGGGTCGTCACCACGTTGCCACTCAACGAATACCACCACGCTGCTTAACCGCAGCTCAGGACACGTAACTCAATATTCGAGCGGCACACCATGCAGCGTCACAACGCGACCCGTGCTGACCAAGCCGCTCCGTGCGGCGCACAACCGGCAACAGCCGATCACGGATCCTCATTGAAGGGCACCGGGGTCGGCTGCTGGTTACAGTGTTCCGGGTTCGCCCAGGCCTCGTTGACGCGTCCCACGGCCTCGCGCCTCGTGATGCCGAACTCCTGCACCATGTACTCGGCGATCTCGCGGCAGAATTGCAATACTTCGGCATCGCCCGCGCAGTCGAACTCGCCTTGCGAACGAAGCACTGAATGATGGATGGAATAGCGTGGGTTACGGATCCGATGCTGACATATTCGTCCTCATCCATACGTGCAAATCTAGGCCGAAGGCGCCGGCCAGGGCGAGGGTCGCCGACACCAGAGTCAGCCGAGCTTGAGCAGCAGTTCGGTGAGCTCGGCCGGCACGGTGATCATGCAGTCGTGTCCCGTCTGCAGTTCCCACACCTGTGCCGGGCTGCCGTTGGGCTGTATCGCTGGGACGGGCCGCCGCTTGATGCCCTCCGGTACGCCGGCGACGCAGTGAATGTGCGTTCGCGGTATGGCGCGCACGGCTGGGTTGTCCAGCCGGACCGGTTGCCGGAGGCAGAGCACTGGCTGATCCGACAGCATCGTCCGCAGCCACACCACGTCCGCCGGGTCGGTGACCCCGAACAGACCCAGGGGCGGCGGCAGCTCGGGCATCGGCGGGATCCGCCAGCCGATCTCGGACTCCGCGGCGCGGTCGATGAGGGCCTGGGTCATGGGATGCACGTCCACCGCGCTCTCGCCATCCTCCGGGACCATCGCGTCGAGATAGACCAGATGGGCGATCCGATCCGGGATCCGGTTGGCGGCGGCGGAGATGACCAGTCCGGCGTAGCTGTGGCCCACCAGGATCACGTCGGTGAGGTCCTCCTCAGTGATCAGCCTGACGATGTCGTCGACGTGCGTGTCCAGCCCCACCTCGGGGCCGAGCAGATGCGCCTTGTCGCCGTGGCCGGTCAGCGACGGCGCGACCACCCGATGCCCGACCGAGGCCAGCAGCGGGACCACCCGCTCCCAGCATTGTCCGCTGTGCCAGGCCCCGTGTACCAGCAAATATGTCGACATGGTGTAGCTCCTTGCTCGCGGAAGACCACCGGCCGGTTTCGCCGGTGTTCGTGCCGGAAGTGAGGTTTCCGCTCACCCGCTGACGGAGCCAGAGCCCCCGCGATCCTGGGGGTGAAGGGACCAGGCACGCACGAAGGTGCGTGAATTACCGTGGGAACATGAGCGACGAATTCAACCTTTTGGGCGATTACGTACGCGCCCGCCGGGAGCTCGTCACTCCTGAACAGGCAGGCATCCCCTCCGTGGGCGTACGGCGCGTGCCGGGCCTGCGCCGGGAGGAGGTCGCGATGCTCGCCGGTATCAGCGCCGACTACTACCTGCGCCTGGAGCAGGGCCGCGACCGCAACCCCTCCGCGCAGGTCCTCGAGTCCCTTGCCCGCGTGCTGCGGCTCGACGACGACGCGACGGCCTACCTGCTACGCCTCGGGACGGGAAAACCCCGGCGGCGACGGCGGCAGCCTCGGAAGGAGACCGTCCCTCCGGGCGTTGCCAAGCTCGTCGTCACGCTTGCGCTCCCCGCGTACGTGGAGGGCCGCTACTTCGACGTCCTCGCCGCCAACGCGCTGGCGACCGCTCTGTCGCCGCGACTCGTGGCGGGGGGCAACCGCCTGCGGGACGTGTTCCTCGACCCTGCCGAGCAGGCCCTCTACCCGGAGTGGGAGGACGCCGCGCAGGGCATGGTCGCCGGCTTCCGCGAATCCGTCGGCACCGACACGGACGACCCCCGATTCATCGAACTCGTAGGCGAGCTCTCCCTCGCCAGCCCTCACTTCAGCAGGCTCTGGGCCCGCCACGACGTGAACACATGCGAAGGCACCCCCAAGCACATCGACCACCCCCAGGTCGGTGGCCTGTCACTGAACCGGGAAAGACTGAGCGTCAGCGGCGCGACAGGCCAAACGCTCGTCGTCCTCCACCCGGACCCCGGCACCGACAGCGCCGACAAGCTGGCGCTCCTCTCGTCCGTCATGCGAACATGATCCCGCGAACTCCTCGACGTCGCCTGCTGTGGAACGAACGTCATCTGCGCGAGTATGAACGAATCTATAACCAGCACGGCGCCCACCAAGCCCTGGCCCAAGCGGCCCGGCTGCTTCCCGTCCCAGACCCGATCACAGACCCCGAGCGGATCATCGACCTGAACGTACGCCGAAGAGACCGGCTCGGCGGAGTTCTCCACGAGTACTCACCTGCAGCGTGTAAGGCGCAGTGTTCACGACTGTAGACGCCGCCCCCGGTCCGGCTGCACGATCTGCGACCTGGCGCTGGCCGCGCACATCGATCTGAAGGCGGTGCAGGCGATGCTCGGGCGCGCCGGCATAGTGCTCACCGCCGACACCTACGTCTCAGTGCTGCCAGAGGCCGCCCGCCAAGCTGCCCCAGAGACGGCCCGGCTGGTGCTGAACGCCGCGTCCGCGCTGGTGGAGAAGCGCGCCCTGCAGGATTCACCGTTGGCGGGCCAGGACACACCGGCCGGCCGTTCCCACTCGGGGCGTTGGGGAAGACCTCCACGACGTCAACGGCGACGGCGCCGCTTTTGCCGAAGACATCCGCCCGTGTGGGGACGCGGCGGCCGGGCTCGGCCGGATTGCGGGCTGTCAGTGGAGGCGGCGGTCTGGCTCAGTCCGTGCGCGTTGGTCCACTGGTCGACCTCTTCCTGCAACATCCCATGCGGATTAAGATCCATCGTGGGAGAACAGGAGTGAGTCATGGCCCGAGTGCTTGTCCTGACCGGCGATGCGGCGGAAGAGCTGGACTCCATGTACCCCGTCTTCCGGCTCCGTGAAGGGGGCCATGAGGCGATCGTGGCCGCCCCCACCACTCGTGCGGTAAAGCTGGTGGTCCACGACTTCGAGCCCGGTTGGGACGCCTATACCGAGAGGCCCGGCCATCAACTGCCGGTGGATCTCGCATTCGCCGATGTGCGCCCCGAGGACTACCAGGCGCTGGTGATCCCGGGCGGCCGCGCGCCGGAGTACATCCGCACCGATCCCGACGTCGCCCGTATCGTGCACTACTTCTTCGAGCGCGGCCTGCCGGTGGGCACGATTTGCCACGGCCCGCAGGTGCCGGCCGCGCTTGGCCTGCTGCGCGGCCGTACCACGGCGGCGTTCCCGCCGTTGAAGACCGACATGGAGATGGCGGGTGCGACGTTCGTGGACGCCCCCGACGTGGTGGACGGCGCGATGGTCTCCTGTCGTGGCTGGCCAGACCTGCCTGAATGGTCGCGTGCCTTCATGCGCGTGCTGGAGGGCGCGAACGTGTCGTTGTAGGTGGTTCGGCCGTGTGCCTGCCGAGAACTGAACCTCTCACTTGCCGAGGTAGGCCCGTGCGGGGTCGGCGGCGGGCAGGTCGGACGGCGTCAGCCGGACCGGGAGGATGCTGCGGTCCGGCAGCCGGCCGGGCCGGTCGACCACAGCCTGCTGCTCGATCAGGTACTCGTTGACGACCGTCCCGGCCTTCGCGCCGTCCTCGGCGTCCGGCAGCAGATCCTGGATCCCCATGAACGCGTGGGACACCGGGTCGAACAACATCCGCTGCCAGGGGTCGTCGCCCATGCCCCCGCCCGCGGCCCCGTCGATCGCGATCATCCGGCGGCCGCCCTGGACCGTGACCTCGCTCCTGGTCGCACCCGCCCGGCGCGACACGGCCTGGAACACCGCCTCACGCGCGGACGGCGGGATCAGCGCGAACACGTCCACCGCCTCCGGCTGGTTCCCCGGCCCGAACGCCCACGTGGGCGCCCGCAACGCCGCCACCCGCCGCGGGTTGTCTCCCACGGCCGCCCGCTCGATCTGGGCCAGCCAGCCCTCGACCGACTCCACCGTTGCCGGGGTGGGCAGCGCCGGCACCGTGACTCCCGGTGACGCCAGCCACGGCAACCGCACGTCCCCGCGCAGGTCCTGCCCGGCCTTCCCCGCCCGCATGTCGGGGCTGAGCTGGGTGGTCACGTGCCAACCGGGTCTCATCACCGAATAGGAGGACTCCCCTGCCGGACGGCGCACCCCGTTGTGCTGGACGGCGGCGCCCCGGCCGTCGGCCGATGCCCAGCTCTCATCGATCCCGGTGCTCTCCACCCACCCCTTGTCGCCGTCGTGGGCCCGCTCCACGAACCGTACCCGGGTGTAGACATACTGGGCGGCCGCCAGCGGCGGATCTGCCACCGGTTCCGCCGTCGCCGGCTGCCCCGCCGTCGTGGCGGGCGGCGCAGCCGGTGACATCCCGTCGTGCGCGCCCAACGGGAGCAGCCCATGCGCCGTCACCGCCACGACGGCGACCGCCGCGGCCGCTGCCAGCGGCACGCCCCACCACAGCCCCCGGCCCACGACCTTCCCCCCGAGCCGAGCGCCCCGGCCGGTGCGGGCCCGTACCGCCGCCTCCACCTGCGCGCCGGGTACGACCTGCGTCGGCCCGAGCCGCTCACCCATCTGCCGCAACGCCGTCATCTCATCCATCTCCGCGTCCATGTCAGCTCTCCTGGGTCGTCGTCAGGGCGTCCCGCACCAGACGGCGGGCGCGGTGCAGGCGGGAGCGTACGGTTCCGAGCGGGATCGCCAGCGCCTCGGCGACCTCGGCGTACTCCAGCTCCGCCCAAGCCACCAGCAGCAGCACGTCCCGGTCACCCCGCCGCAGGGAGCGCAGCGCGGCAGCCAGCCCGGCATCCACCGACCGGGCCAGCGCGGCCTCGGACGCGTCCGGCACGTCGTGGCCGAGCGGAACCGCCTCCAGCGCCGCCAGCGTGCTGAGGTGAGCACGTTCGGCGCGCCAGCGCCGCGAGATCTGGTGCACCGCGATCCCCATCAACCACGGACGGGCACTGTCCCGCTGCCGGTCGAACCGCCCCCGGATCCGGAACGCCGTCACGAACGTGTCCGCCGTCACGTCATCCGCGTGCTCGGTCCCCATCCGCCGCAACACGAAACCGTGCACCGCCGGCGCGTGCCGGCGGTACAGCTCCCCGAACACCTCCGGTTCCGTCACCGACGCGGCCACCACTGCGGCGTCCGACCCCGCCACCATGCCGACGTCCGTGTCCGCCGCGTGGCCGGCTTCTGGTCCTGGTCGCATACCCCCGCCTCTCCCTCCCCCGGCGCCGCGGGCGCCCTATCATCCTCTGTTGCCGAAAACCCGCGACAAAAGTTCACGCCACACGGGATGGGGTCCACCGCACGTATGTCGACGGGCATCCCGCATACGACGGTCAGGCCGCCTGGGTGCTCGTCTCGCGGGGCGCGAACATGATCGAGTACTGGCAGCGGCGCACCCTGGTCTTCGGCACCGAGACCTACTGGGGCGGCGTCCTGCCGCACAGCGGCCGCCCGGGCCGCGTCTATCGGGAGATCGCCCGGATCGGCGCGGAGCTGGAGACGGCCGGCTCAGCTGTCGCCCGCGCGGAGGACCTCACTCAGCCGTCGTCGGCGGCGTAGCGCCGATTCGACGGGCACCATGACGGCGACCGCCGCCAGGAACACGACCGCCACCAGGCCGAGCCCCCACCACGGCAACGCCAGGGCCGGATCAGCGCCGGTGAGCAGGCGCAGGGAGAGCGAGCCGAACGTCAGGCGGGCGAGCAGCACCCCGAGCAGCAGACCGCCCACAGCGGCGACCACCACCGGCGGCAGCAGTTCTCCCGCGGCGACCCAGCGAGCCTCCCGGGGCCGCAGCCCGAGGGTGCGCAGCCGGGTCAGGGTCTGCCATCGCTCCGGCGCGCCGGCTGCCGTGCCGAGAGCGAGTCCCATCAGACCCAGAACCGGCAGGGTTACCGCCGAGACCCACGCCAACCGCAGGAGTCCCGAGGCCAGCGGCCCACCCGCGGTCCCGTGGCCGACAGCGGCACCAAAGGTAAGCGCGTACGAGGCCAAGGCCACGGAGGTCACGAGCACCAGCAGCGGTAGCACCCGGGCCGAGGTCGCCGCCGCCCTCGCGGCCCCGAACACCGCCAGCGGCCGGCTCGACCGCAGAAGCCGCTTGAGCACGAAGCGCATCACGATGGCCAGCGCCCGCGCCAGCATGAGCGCGCCTGCGAGCGCGCAGAGGGCAGGCGCGCTCGCGGGCAGCACCCCGCCACCGATTCCACGCTGGTACAGAGCGACGATGGCGCCGGACGCGGCCGCCAGCACCCCGGTCTCAAGGGCGGCCCGCCGCAGTCGTACGGTGTTACGCATCCACCGCCGCGCACTCCGGTTGGCCGGGACGCGACGATCCCGGGTGGCTCGGGCGGCGGTGAGCGTGCCGAACGCCGGTCCGGCGGCGACGGCGGTGACCACCACGGGAGCCACCCACTTCCAGGAGACCCCCGGCGCGACGGCCCGGGCCAGACCGAGCCCGGCCGCCGCGGCCAGCAGCGCCATCACGGCGGATTCGAGCAGCAGCTCGCCACCGATCACCGGTAGCGACATCCCTCTCTGCCGGGCGGCGGCCAGGGCTGGAGCACGGCGGTGTACCAGCAGGTCGGCGGCGAGCAGCAGGACCAGGACCGCGACGGCGAGCAGGGTGATGAGCAGGATGGACGCTTGCGCGGACGCGGCGTCGACCTGGGAGCTCACGTTCCGCAACACCCCGTCGAGCCGGGTCTCCCACTTCAGCGAGCCGTCCCGGGCGCCAGAGGAGCCGGAGGCCGCCTTGAGCGCGACCACCTTCGCGGCGACCGACGGGACCTCGTCCCAGGTGAACCGGGTCGGGTCGGGCGTGAACCAGACGGTACGCCGCAACTCGTCCTGGCCGAAGGCGAGCCGGGCGTCGGGCAGCGAGTCGCCTGACAGCAGCCCGGCGAACCGGGTGCTTCCCGTGCCGTCCGCGCCGGCGACGGGACTCAGCAGCGAGGGGAGGAGCCGCCAGGCGGGATCGGCGCTGTCCCCAGGCCGGAAGATGCCGCTGACCTGGACCTTCTTGACATTCCCCTGGTCGTCTGCAAGCGGGATGCGGGAGCCGGGACGGAGCTGGAGAGCGGCGGCGGCCACCTCCGACAGGCCCACCTGCACCGACCACGGCGGCGCGCCGTAGGGAACCTCCGCCGTCGCGGAGGCGGTGGGCCGGGGCGGGCCGCCCGCGATCCAGGTCACGTCGGGCCCACCGTCGCGAGCCACATAGGCGAGCTGGAACGTACGCAGCACGCTGCCATCGGTGATCTTGAGGGTGGGGCTGGTGACGGTGCCGACGGGTGGGCGCAGGGCGGCGCGTAGGCCGGGGCCGAGTTCGTCCGTCGCCCTGGCTCGGAAGTCGTCGACGTCCTCGGCGAGGCGAGGGCGACGGACGCGGCTGCCTTCCGGCCCGTCGTCGTCTTCCATGCGGGCGTGGACCTGGAGGTCGCCGCCGGTCCTGCGTACCGCGTCCCGTACGGCGGCGTCGGCGGTCGCGGACAACGTCGGCGGCATCGCGCCGGCGAGCAGCGTGACGACCGCCACCACGACGGCGGCCAGGAGCAGCGGCCCGGCGTCCGCGCGGGCGCGGCCGACGACGCTGGGCCAGTGCGGTGCCGGGATCCTCACGACGCCACCCGCAGATACGCGGCATCGGCAAGCCGGGCCTGGACGACGACCACCGCGCTCACCGCCAGCGCGCACCCGGCCAGCAGCCCGGTGAGCAGGGCGGCCTCGGCGGCCCACGGCCAGACGGGCAGAACCTCGGGGACGGGAGCGGCGCCGGTATCGGAGCGGACGAGCAGCGGCGCGACGACGCGGGTGGCCAGCGCGCCGACGACCGCGCCCACCGCGAGCAGCGGCAGCAGGATGCCGACGTGCTGGCCGAGCAGCACGGTACGAATCTCGCGCCGGGTCATCCCGAGACCCCGCAGGCGCGCCATCTCGACCGCGCGGGCCCGCAGGTCGAACGTCACGTGCAGGACGATTCCGGCGATCATCAGCAGCACTGCGGCCGGTACGAGCAGCCGGAGCACGGCCGGGAGCCCGGCCCGCAGCGGGCCGCCCGTGAGCCGGGCGGTCTCGGACGCGCGCGTGGTGACGCTGCCGAGGCGGAGATCGGCCACATCACCTCTGGCGGGATGGCCGACCCACCACGCGTCCACGGGCACGTCGAAGTCACCGCTGACGGCGAGGGCACGGGAGAGGGCGTCGAAGTCGGCCAGGATGGCCGCGGCACCCGGAGCGGACGGCACGGCCGGCAGCACCTCGGCCACGCTGGCCTGTACGGGGGTGAGGCCGACGGTGAGGTCGAGCCGGGAGCCGCGCCGGGCGTCCACCTCGTCGGCGAAGCGGGCGGAGACGGCGACGGGCACCGGTCCTGGGGCCGGGAAAGCAGTGGCGACCAGGTTCCTGGCGGCGTCCGGCGGGCCCTTCAGCGCGACGGTCGTCGTCATCCTCAGCTCGGTACCCGCGGAAGTGCTGGTCAGGGCGACGGCCGGATTGCCGAGCTGCCCGGGGGCCGGCCCGGTTGAGGTGGCGGTCCAGGACGATGCACCAGAGGCTGTTCCCGCCACGGTGAGAGTCACGGCGACGCGGCTGTCCCCCGTCGGGGGGTCCGCCAGGGCATCGGAGTGGCCGGTGCCTACGTTCCCCGTCGCGATCGCGAACGGAAGGGACACCGCGACCAGCCGGAGCCCGTCGGCCGTCGCACAGTCCGGCAGCGGATGCGCCTCGCCGTCGAGCGGGATGGGTTCACCGGTGCAAGGAGTACGCAGCCCTGTCGCATCCTGGAACAGCAGCCGGGGCGTCACGGTGAGCGGCGTCGTACCGGTTGCGTCAGCGACCAGGGAGAGCGCGGCTCCGGCCGGGACGGGAACACCGGCGGCGCGCGTCGGCGGCGCGAGACCGGTGCCCACAGCGTTCCAGGTGCGTCCGTCGTTCAGCCGTCCGCGCAGCAGCGCCCCGGCACGAGTGGTGTCCACGGCGATCAGCAGCGGCGGGTCACCGGAGCCGCCGAGCCACTGCCCGACCGCGACGCCACGATCGGTGGCCGGGCTCACCTCTCCCCCGCTGGCCGCGCCGACCACCGGGCCCTGCCCGGCGGCGGGCGGGGCGGTGAGGGTGAGCGCGAGATCGGTGCCGACGGACAGATCGGCCTGGTCCTGCTGGGAGCGCTGCCACGTGGCGCCGAACCCGATCCCGTACGTGGCCGCCGCGCAGCCCAGCCCGATGAGCAGCCCCGCCGCGACCGCTTGTGGCCTGCGGGCGGCTTCGAACGCGGCCAGCGGAACCATCAGCCCGCGAGCCCGGCCGGCCAGCCGTTCCACAATGCGCAAAACTGGCCACACCAGGCGCAACGCCACCGCGGATCCGGCGATGAGCAGCAGCGCGGGAGCGAGCACGCGTACGGCGTCGACGGGAGAGCCTGAACCGGTCGGCTGATCGCGTAACTGCCACCAGCCGACGGCGGCGAGCGCCACGAGCAGCAGGTCGGCGCCAGATCGGGCAAGCAGATCCCGCCGCCCGCGTACACCTCCGGAAGAGGTCCGCAGCGAGGGCACGACGAGCACCACCGCCAGCGTCAGCGCGCCGCCGGCGACGGAAAGCACCTGTACGGCGTTCACGCCGAAAGGCGTGGCGAGCCCGGCCCCGGCCATAGGCGGCAGCCGGGTCAGCCCAGCGTGCAGGGCGGACGACGCCGGGATCGCGACCACGGTGGCGAGCACGGCGAGCGCGCCGGCCTCGACGAGCGCGGCGGTGGCGAGTTGACCGCGGCCGACGCCCAGCGCGGACAGCAGGGCGGTCTCGTCGCTGCGTACACCGGCGCTGAGCCGACCGGCGAGGGCGAGAGCGGTCGCGGTCAGGACGAGGCCGATGGCGGCGACGGCGAGCACGGCGGCCGTGGTGACCCGCTGCTGATCGTGGGCGGCCAGCAGGGTCGAGGGCAATCGGGAGGCGACTCGCTGGATCCGCACCCGGTCGCCGAGCGTCTCCCCCAGCCGGCGGTCGGCGCCGAGCACGGCCTGGGTGACGGTGTCGAGGTCACGGCCGGCGGGGGCGGACAGGTCGGGGTAGGCGCTGATCTCCAGCCGGTCGAGGGTGGAGCCGCCGCCGAGCAGGTCGGCGAGGTCGACGATGAACGGCCCGTACGCGTGAACCGGCTCTGCGGAGCGGCCGTCGTGGTAGGCCAGATCGTATCCGGTGGCGGCGAGGGGGTCACGGTCCCAGCCGGTGCCCGGCAGCGGGCGTACGACCCCGACCACGCTCACCTCGATCCTCTGGTCGGGATCGTCGGCCAACTCTCTGCCGAGGCGGACCCGGCTGCCGACAGTCAGGCCGAGCTGCCGTGCGGTGCTTTCCAGGACAACGGCCTCCGTCGGCGCGACACCCGCCCGCGGCAGGCGTCCGGCGGCCAGTTGGGTGCGGGCCGGCAGGTCCTCCAGCCCCGACAGGTACGCCACAGCCGGAACACCGGCGCTGGGGAGCGACCGCATCGCGGACGACGCGCGCGCGGCCGTCGTTGTCGCGAACGGAGCGAGGGCCGAGGTCAGCACGCCGAGGGTGTCGTCGGCGACGGATCTCGCGTGCTCGCCGCGAGTGGTGATGATGTAGGCGGTGACGTCGATCTGGTCGGAGGTGGCGCGAGAGGCGGCAGTCTCCACCGCCTGCTCGGCGGTACGGGTGAGCAGGAGGGCGCAGGTGCCCAGCAGCGTGGGGCCGACCACGGCGACGGCCAGGAGGGCTGCCAGCAATGGCCATTGCGCACGGGCTCGCCGGGCGACCAGCCTCAGCACGGACAGCTCGTACTGATCACGAATCGCCCCGACCGTTGGAGCGTCCGTCGAGCCGCCCATCAGGGCGCATGCCGGGATGCTCGTCGAGATGGCCGTCGTTGATGCGGATCACCCGGTCCGCCAGCGCGAGCATCGTCGGATCATGCGTGGCGACCAGCGCCGTCACCCCCTCGGACTCCACCACCCCGCGCAGCAGTGCCATCACCGACAGACCGGTCTCGGCGTCCAGCTGCCCGGTCGGCTCGTCCGCGATCAGCAGCCGGGGCGAGGCGGCCAGCGCCCGGGCGATCGCCACCCGCTGCTGCTGCCCGCCGGACAGCTCAGCGGGTAGCTGCTCGGCATGGGCGGCCAGTCCGACCAGTTCCAGCAGCAGCGCGACCCGCCGCTCACGCTCCACCGGCGGTACGCGGGCCAGCCGCAGCGGGGCGCCCACGTTCTCCGCGGCCGACAACACCGGGATCAGGCCGAAGGTCTGGAAGACGTATGAGACCTTCTCCCGCCGTAGCAGGGACAGGCCGTCCTCGTCGAGGGCGGTGATGTCCGTTCCGTCGACGAGGACCGTACCGGAGTCCGGGCGGTCCAGGCCGCCGATGATGTTGAGCAGCGTGGTCTTGCCGGAGCCGGACCGCCCGACGAGGGCGGTCATGGTGCCGGCCGCGAGCTCGAACGTCACATCCCGCAACGCGTGCACGGCGGTCGCCCCGCTGCCGTACCGGCGATGAACGCCACGCACCCTGACCAGAGGGCCGCCGTTCATCCGGCCCCGCCACCGTCGGGACGGATCGCGACGTGATCGGCTTCCAGCACCAGCCGGACCCGTCGCGTCAACGCCAGCGCCTCCCGGTAGTCGCGCGGCACCTGGATCCGCCCTGCCCGGTCCATCACCGCGTATTCCTCGGCGATCACCTGCGGGGCACCGTCATCTCCGGTGGCGGTACGCCGCAACACCTCGCTGCTCGTGCGCCCGTCGCGAATCGCCACCGTCCGCTCCACCTGCCCACTGACCGCGGGATCGTGGGTCACGATGACGACGGTGACGCCCAGCCGCCGGTTGGTCTCCCGCAACAGCCCGAACACCGCCGCCGACGTGGCGCTGTCCAGTTCCCCGGTCGGCTCGTCGGCCAGCAGCACCCTGGGCTCGTTGGCAAGGGCCACCGCGATGGCCACCCGCATCTGCTGCCCGCCGGACAGCTGCGCGGGCCGCCGCTCGGCACACTCGGCGACGCCGAGCAGGTCCAGCAACTCGGCAGCGCGCCTGCGGCGTACCCGGCCGGGAGTGCGGGCCGCTGTCATCGGCAGGTCGACCATCTGCCGCGCGGTCAGGTACGGGATGAGGTTGGCGGCCGTCTGCTGGCGTACGAGTCCCACGGTGTGCCGCCGGTACCGGACACGATCGGCCCGCGACATGTCCAGCAGATTCCACTGATCGACCCGCACCCGCCCGGCGGTGGGAGCGTCGACCCCGGCCAGGATGGACAACAACGTCGACTTCCCCGACCCGGACGCTCCGACGACGGCCACCATCTCCCCGCTGTCCACGACCAGGTCCAGCCCCTGCAGTGCCTGCACCTCGACCGACCCGGACTGGTAGATCCGCACCAGGCTCTCGCACACGATCAGCGCGTCTCGTCCGAACTCCGGCGCCTTAGCAGGAGGCTGCGGCAGGGATAAGGGCGTGATGGACATCCCCCTCCTCGACCCCGGCACAGCTCCGCCTTAGGGCCAGACTGTATCGTCCTCGCAAATCGGCGCGCGAGCCCGCCACCCGCACCCAGATCGCCGACCTGATCAAGCGCACCCTGACCGATACCGACGCCCTCCCGAACGCGGGAACGATCCGCCGCAAGATCACCATCGAACAGCGGCCGGCCGAGTTCCTCAACCATGAGCGGAAGATCTAGGAGACCACCCGCCGCTCCTACGAGGGCCACAGCATGGCCAGGGCGACGGTGGTGGCTTCCGCGAGCGAAGGACTGGGATCAGGGCCGCGTGTCCGGATGGAGCGCTCGGGCGCACAGCGTGAGCGCTTCCGTGAGTGTCGTGCGGTCCGGGTCGTCGATCTCGGCGAGCATGACGGCTTCGATGCTGTCGAGGGAGCGGTCGCATCGCCGGAGGGTGCTCAGGCCTTTGGGGGTAAGGCGGGTGCGCAGAGCGCGGCCGCCACGGGGATGCGGGTCGCGGCTGATCAGGCCGCGTTGTTCGAGATCGCGGATGACCAGGTTCATCGCCTGCGGGGTGACGAAGGCGATGCGGGCCAGGTCGGCCGAGGACGGGGCGTCGCGCAGGCGCAGCTCGCTGAGCGCCATGTATCCGGTGGTCGTCATTCCGTGCCGGGCGAGCGCTTCATCCAGGCAGGCGCGGATGCGGCGTTCCAGCCGGAACACCAGGTAGCTCACACGGGGCGGCGGTACGTCCGGCGCAGCGGCCGCGGGGACACCCGGATCGGTCACCAGGAGACGATATCGCGCCCCGTCAGAACGGGCTCCAATGTAAGTTTCCCACCCCCATATCAAGGATCTTGATAGCAAGTTACTTGATAACCAGGGAAAACGGCTTTCTGGCAGGTGAACTGGCGGGCATGCGCACCAAGCGTGCATTGACGGTGGATCGTGGCCCTTCTATTTTCCAGCGACCGACGTCAATACGCGGCGGACCGATCCGCGGCGCGCCGCGGATATGGAGAGGAGGAGCGCGAATGAGACGGTTGACCACGGTGCTGGCTGGTGCCTGCGCCGCGGCGCTCTTTGCCGTCATGACCGTGGTACTCGGATCGCCGGCCGTCGCCGCCACCCTGGTGGAGGTGACCAGCTTCGGCAACAACCCGGGCAACATGCGGATGCACGTCTATGTGCCGGACTCGCACCCGGCCTCGCCGGCGATCGTGGTGGCGATGCATGGCTGCGGCGGCTCCGGTCCCGGCTTCTACCAGGGCAGTGAGTTCGCCTCGCTGGCGGATCGATACGGCTTCATCGTCATCTACCCGACCGCCACCCAGTCAGCAGGGTTCGGCAACTGCTTCGACACCTGGTCGGACGCTGCCAAGCAGCGCGGCGGCGGCAGCGATCCGGTCTCGATCACCTCAATGATCGACTATGTCGAGCGGAACTATCAGGGAGATCCGAACCGGGTCTACGCCACTGGAAGCTCGTCCGGCGGCATGATGACCCAGCACATGCTCGCCGTCTACCCGGACGTGTTCAAGGCAGGGGCCTCCTTCATGGGTGTGCCCTTCAACTGCTTCGCCGGCGCCTCCGACTATCCGCCCGGAAGCAGCAGATGCACCGGCGGGAGCATGGACCGAACACCCCAGCAGTGGGGCGATGCGGTCCGCCAGGCGTACCCGGGATATTCCGGCCCCCGCCCGCGCATGCAACTGTGGCACGGCACCAGCGACACCCTCGTGCCCTACTCGCTGCTGCGAGAGTCGATCGAGCAGTGGACCAATGTGTTCGGGCTGAGCCAGACCCCGACCGGCACCGACACCCCGCAGGCGAACTGGACCCGCAGCCGGTACGCCAATCCGTCCGGCACCGTGCAGGTGGAGGCGTACAGCATCCAGGGCGCCGGGCATGCTCTTCCGCAGAGCGGTATGGCCCGCTACGCCATCGAGTTCTTCGGCTTGACCACCAGCCCGACCGACACCACGCCGCCGAACACGCCAGGCACCCCGGTCGCGTCCAACGTGACCGCCTCCAGTGCCACGCTGACCTGGACCGCGTCCACCGACCAGGGCGGCTCCGGCTTGGCCGGCTATGAGATCCTGCGCGCTCCCGGCGCGATGGGCGGCACGTTCACCCAGATCGGCACCTCGGCCACGACCTCGTTCACCGACACGGGCCTGACCGCGAACACCACCTACCGCTACCAGGTCCGGGCGCGCGATGCCGCTGGCAACGTCTCACCGGTCTCCAACACCGTCCAGATCACCACACAGGGCGGCACGACCGGTGCCTGCTCGGCCACCCCGACCGTGCAGTCCCAGTGGGGCAACGGGTATGTGATCCAGCCGCTGACCATCACCAACACCAGCACCTCGACGATCACCAGCTGGACCGTCACCTTCACCCTGCCGGCCGGGCACACCCTGACCGGCTCGTGGAACGCCACCGTCACCTCCAGCGGCCAGACCGTCACGGTCAGAAGTGTCAGCCACAACGGCACGCTCGCGCCGGGAGCCAGCACCACCAGCTTCGGCTTCCAAGCGAGCAGGCCCAACGGCAACACCGCCCTGCCGTCCGGCTACACCTGCGCCTGACCATCAGCGCGTTTCCCGTGCTGATGTATCCCGCGCACCCATCCGCCTATGAGCTGCTGCAGAAGCACCGCATGCGCGAGCCCCGTCTGGTCGACCAGGGCCACCTTCTCCCGATCAGTTTCGGGTGGCAGAGCGGCCGCATAGGCGAGCGCAAACACGTCATCAGCGCCGCGGTGGGCGTCAGAGTCAGCCCCGAAGGCGAAGGCCACCAGACGCTCTCCCACGATCAGCGCTAGCCGACGCGCATGGGGCAGCCATTGGCTACGGCCATCGCGGCGTCGGCACCTTTGCGGGCCGACCACATGACAGACGGGACAGCTGTGCATGTGGTTCATGCCTTATCTGTTCCCGACTACGGCTGATCCGACCCGAGTTCGATGGGAGATAACCACAACATCGGACTCGGCGCGGATCAGTTACGGATGTATCGAGTTCGATGGTGTCTCGTCTCCTGAGGGAAGCTCATCCCCAAGGATTGCACTTGCCGCCTGGCGCAATGTTCGCCCATCGCCAGGGTCGATAAAGCCCACGAGGAGCGCCAGGATAAGGGGACTGAGGAACGTGGTTTCCGTCTCGCGGTCGATCGCCTTCGCGTACCCCTCGTGACTCTCTTCCTCCCAGAGAACGGCGCGGAAGGCGAGGGCCTTCCCAACAAGATGTAGGGCGAGGGTCAGGTCTTCCACATTGACGCCCGGTCGAAGGCGTAGGCCACGATTATTGAGGATATCGGAATACACAGCTCTCCAGCTGTTGACCTGGATCTGATCGGCCTGCCGAAGTACACGTGTCACCGTTGGATCGTGGGAGAAGAGAGCTTGGAAGGCTACCTGTAGGCGAAACGTCGGGTTCTGGTGTCTGCCATCTACTTCTTCGTAGGCAATCCGTTCGATCAGAGGCACCGCCGGCGTCTTGGCCATGGCCTCCTGCAGATCATGCATCTGCTCAGGGTGCTGCTCGCTCCACACCGAGGACCTCACACCAAAGGCGATGAGGTCCAGAAGGTATGAAGACATGTGCTTCCATCGGCGCCGAAGCGCGCTTTCGGTGAGAGAGCTGCCGTTTTCGCTTTGTTGAGCCTCGCCGACGACGCTGCGCCGGGAGATCCCGGCTATCTCCTCCAGTCGAGCCGGACATCCGGCGGGTCCTTCGAGGCCCATGTGCCGACGGAGTAGTCGCTCTCCCGCAAGCAGCAGCTCCCACGCCTGGTCGTCGGCCAATTCCGGATCGATTTCGACCAGTACGGCGGAGAGGTCTCCACGTCGAATTGGAAGAGAGTTCGTCATCTTGCGTCCTTCCTGCCCTTCTGTCCCGTTTTTTGACAATGCCCAGTTGGGTGGCCAGACAGTAGCGTTGACAATTGCCGATATGCCATGGTTCTGGCGAACGCCGAACAGGCTAGCCCATACCGGGCGCCCTGTGTACATGCGTCCTGCGATACCTCGTCTCCTGCCCAACCCCATGCAGGCGGCCCGGAACTCCTTTTTACGATCCTGTGATCCATCGGAGACATAACCCGAAAGCGTCTCCTCTCGCCAACGCTTGACGAAACACAGACATCGTCACAGGAAGTACCGCCATTGGACAGGTTCTCAACAAGCCCTACATAGGCAGTCCATCAGGCAAACAACTCTTCATATTAAAGGAGAGCAAGTGACCAAGCGCACGTCCATAATCGCTTTCGTCTTCGCAGCGACATCTGCGGTGACCGCCGTCGTCCTTACAGCGTCCCCCATACCCGCTCAGGCAGTAACGCTAGGTCCTATGCCGGGCCCCTCCGAACGACAGTTCTGCGGCATACCGGTCGTCAATCACTTCATCCCCGCCTGCTCTAACGGCCGTTGGGAGCCCCGACAGCTCAAGACCATGCGGTGCATCGTGGGGCACGCTCCTTACTCCGGCTTCCTCGGCATACCGAAGATCACCTACTGGGCAGCTCGATGCGCGGAAAGCGATTGGCGTCAGTGGTAGTTCCATGAAGAGGCAGGGCCCGCTGAACGTACTATCCAGCGGGCCCTGCCTTCGCCACTACCGCCGAGGTCCATAAGTAAGTCGCGGGCCTGCTGGATCGTCCACGCTCAGCTCGAGTTGCGGCCGCACCAAGGGTGTACACGCGTCGGGTGGCGATGTCTATCACGAACAGCACGTACAGGAAACTCAGTAAACCGTGTCGACGTAGAAGAAATCGACGGCCAGCAGCCCTATGGTCTGAGCGCGCATGATGGTCCCCCACAAGGTGGCGGCGTCTCAGGGAGCCAACCGACTCGCCAGCCCAGGAGGATCCACTGCACGGTCGCTTCGCTCACGCGCTCGCCGAGCCTGACCAGTTCACCACGCATCCGACGATATCCCCAGGTCGGATTCTCTCGCCCCAGTCCCTTCTTGCTCATCCTCGGGCGGCCGGACCAGTTCGGATACGTCCACCGATCCAGGCCCAAGCGCCCGTGCCAAGCCACCAGAGTGCCCAGCGTCACCAGCCGATGAGCCCGCAACCTCAGCGGCAAAACTCGCGCCAGCGCGGCCAGGACCGCTCGATCGGTCCAGTCCGGCGGGGTGGGGACGACCTGACGCCGCGACACCGCCACCTCACGCCGCAGCACCATGATCTCGGCGTCCTTGACAGCCTCACTTCGGCCCAGGAGTGCCGGCCAGCCGAACACCTGGGCCACAGGCCAGATACTGGATATAGACAGACAGAAGAACCGATCTTGCCCGTATAGCCGCATCAGGTCGGTCCATAGGTCAATAACCATACATCGACCTTGAAGCGGCACAAGTCATGCCAGTCCGATTTATCCGTTATTCCATCCGGTGGGCTGGCCGTCCAACCCGAAGATTCAACCTTCCCGAAGCCGAACCGGAGCAGAACGGCATACTGGAAACCTTCCTTTTAGTTGGATTGGCGGCGATGAGTCGACTTCGTCCGGAATGATGACTACTCCTACTGCGCCAGAGGGTGAGCGAGAAACGACGGGGCGAATTTGCTGCCCACCAAAGAGATCGTTCGTCCGTACACGAGGATCAGAGATGAACGACACACCAGACCCAGCGGCCCGACTTAGAGAGACGATCAAGAAGTTAGCGGGGTTTACGGACGGAGGAACACAGGAATCACGAGCACGAAAACTCGGAATATCGGACACGGCACTGTCCAACTATCTCGCTGGCACACAAATACCCCGTGAAGACACACTCGCCAAGATGTTGGACAGCGTCGGCGTACCGATGCACGAGCGCGGCAAATACCTCAAAATCCGACAAGAAGCTGATAACGCCGCGCGACGGCGGCCAAACGGTCTAAACGGGCAAGCCCCCCAAACCGACGCTCCGCCACCGGTCGAGGCGCAGATCCCCCTCAAGCACTCGTCCAAACGACAGAAAGAGCAGTTCCGGCCACGCCATTGGTTTCTGGGAGGGCTGGCGGGTTCGACTGTCATACTCGCAGGAACGGCCGTGTGGGCTGTGTCAACATCGAACCCTGAATCGCCCGCTGAACCGGCCCATGCGATTTCGCTGCAGTGCAGCCTGGTGAACTCGGCGTCATCACCGGTGTACGTCAAAATCGGCGATCCAGAACCGGTCAAGTCAAAGATCAAGGGAGACCGTGTCCGGCTCGTTCCGATCGCCCGTAAGACGGGACCCGACGGCAAAACCTACCAGGCGGTGGCTCTGCCCGATCCCCACGACAGTCCTAACGGAATCGGCTGGATGCCAGTGGCTGACCTGATACCCGACCCTCGCCACTGTGCGAGCTTGGGCAATCGACCCTGATCGAATGCGGGCACGCCCTCCGCTAAGTTCCCAGTATTCCCCTTTTCCGCATTTTTCCAGCTCAGAGGCCATCGGGAATTCCCGTTTCCCGGATCCTCTGGTCCATTGCGGCGAATCTGCGCGAGCCTTCAAGCCGTCATCGCGCGGCGAAGCGCGGATGCCCATAGGAAGGACACTCTCCGTTGTACAGAGTTCTTAAGCGCCGAAGGATCATGGCACGCGCCGGCCTCGGCTCCACTCTCCTAGCAGCGACCGGCATGCTCCTCATGAACGCCGCCTCGGCCGCCCACGCGGACGGTCCACACCTGTCCGCCACCGCAGGCGACGTCGGCAAGCGTTGGGCTGTGTGCGCCAAAGACGTGACCGTTCGCGACTCCCCCGGCGGAAGGATGATCGGCACCCTCTACGGTCCACAGCAGGGCAGGCCGGCCCAGTCGTTCACCATCACCGGCGTCGCCCAGGGCGGACAGTGGGTCAGCGGGCACGCCTGGGGTCACGTCAACAAGGATGGCTATCTCCAGAACGGCTGGTTCTGCCGGGAGAACGTTCCGCCGACGAACGAGCCAGCGTCTCCGGCGCCATCGGCTTCCACGCCCGCAGCGGGGCAGCCGGTGGCGGAGGCCAGTTCCTCCGGGCCGCCCCGTGCTGTGCCTGCCATGGCCAGCGAGCTGGCACGGAAGTTCCAGCCCGCCTACGACTACGACAAAGACGGCTGCTACCCCACCCCGGCCATCGGCTCCAATGGCGCCATAGCCTCAGGCCTGAATCCCTCCGGCGCCCTCAACGGCAATTGCCGTGACCGCTCAGACCTCGACAACACCAACGGCTACGCCCGCTCGGCGTGCGGCAACGGTTGGTGTGCCATCATGTACGCCCTCTACTTCGAAAAGGACCAGGCCACCGTCTTCGGCGGAGGACACCGGCACGACTGGGAGCACGTCGTGGTGTGGGTCAAGAACAACCGCGCGATGTATGTCGCCGCTTCCGCTCACGGCGAGTACAAAATTCGGCCCAGTAGCCAGGTCCGCTGGCAGGGAAGTCATCCAGAGATCGTCTACCACAAGGACGGCGCCCTGACACACGCCTTCCGCTTCGCAAGCGCAAGCGATGAACCGCCGGAGAACTATTACCGACGCTGGCAGTTCCCCGGCCTCGTCGGCTGGAACAGCTTCCCTCCAGGCATTCGTGACCGGCTGGCCCGAGCGGACTTCGGGGACGCCAAACTCGATCTCACGGACGGCAGGTTCACTCAGAATCTCGCCAAGGCCAAACCGGCCGGCATCTCCTTCAATCCCGATGCCTGAGGAACGCTGACCGGGGAGACGCGCATCCAGTGCTTGAGGATGCCGTCTCCCTTTTCGTCAGCCGTCCCGGCGGGCCTGTTCAGCACCTTCCGAAACCCCAGTGCGCACGCACCTAGAGTTCTCTTGGCCACCCCACGGTCAGATGCCCTCTACGTCCTGACTCTGATTTCAATGCTGCACCGACGCCTCGACTCCGCGGTGGTAGCCCTTGAGGTGCGGGCCTATTGAGCGTGGCGGGCGGCCAAGGCGGCGTGGACCGCCTATTCCATGGTGGGATAGGTGGGCAGGTGGGTGTCGAGAGCGGTGATGGACAGTACGCGGGCGGGACCGCCGCAGGCCGCCGCGAGATGCACGCTCACGCCTTCGTTGTCGCAGGTGCGGGCGCAGGCCAGCAACACATAAAGGCCGGAACTGTCCATGAACGACAGTTCGGCCGGGTCTCTTGCATCTTGCATGCCGCCATGACCGTCGCCTCCTCAGGTGCGAGGCAGCCTACCGCCGATCAAGGACGATGAGTGTGCACCGGAAATGCATGCTTTGTCCCGTAATCATGGTCGAACCTTTGCTTCGTCTGCTGTCCAAATCTGGACTTGATCACAGGTATTTAAAAGGTGACAGGGATCAGGTGGCCCAGGTGATCGGGCCGCGCCAACATGACACCACCGAGCGACATCATCCGCCGTGCACCGCGACCACGTGTCAACGGCCAAGTGCGTGTCGCCGCTGGTGGCCATGTAGAAGTCCCCAGTTCTTCGAAGTTGACTACTTCTTGATCAGGCGTGCTGGCGTCCTGGTGCGTGCCTGTTTCATCCGGAAGGACTCGCCTTCGGTGACCACGACGATGCTGTGGTGCAGGAGCCGGTCCAGCAGGCTGACGGCGGTGGTGTGTTCGGGCAGGAAGCGTCCCCATTGGTCGAAGGGCCAGTGTGAGCCGATGCCGAGCGCGCGGCGCTCGTAGGCGGCGGCGACGAACCGAAACAGCAGCTGAGCGCCGGTGTCATCGAGTGGGGCGAAGCCGACCTCGTCGATGACGATCAAATCGGCGCGCAGCACGTTCTCGATCACCCGGCCGACGGAGTTGTCGGCCAGCCCCCGATAGAGCGTCTCGACCAGTT
>NZ_JAHKRM010000043.1 GCF_019396345.1 Nonomuraea guangzhouensis
GATTGAGGCGCCGCCAGAGGGACCCGATGGCCCTACGGTGCCGGCGCACCAATCCAGCCACGTAGTTCAGCGTTGAACGCGACAAATCGACCGCAGCACGGTAGAACAGCATCCGAGACCCCTGGTGATGACGGTGGAGATTGTGGTGATCAACCCGTCTACCAGGGGTTTCTCTACATGATCAAGTGATCCTCGAACCTGCGATCACGCTGTGACCTCAGCCTGCCGCCCCGAGGGTGAAAAGGGTTCAGTGATCGGAACTCCACCCCTCGACATCATGGCCTGCTCCGATGGCGACGTTCCTCTCCTGAGGTACGAATCCTTCCGGCCAGATGGTCGCCTGATTGGCCACGACACCGTCGAGCCGTGCGCCACGGAGATTGACATCTCGCAGAGAAGCGCCTTCCAGATGCGCGTCGCACAAGACCGCGTCTGTCAGGTCGGCACCGTTAAGCTTGGCTCCAGCCAGGTTAGCCCCTCGTAAATCGGTACGCGTAAGGTCGGCGTTGTCCAACCGAGCCTCCGGCATCCAGGCACCGTTCAATTGTGATCCTTCCAGATCAGCGCCGATCAGGTGGGCGCGAGCCAGGTTCGCCCTGCGCAAGTCGGCGTCCATCAATCGCAGGGGCTCGTGCTCGTCGAGCTGAATTCGTCTTTGGCTCAGCACTGTGAGCACCGCCTGAACGTCAGGAATCCTTTTGACCAGATGGGGCATTTCCGTTTTAGCGGCGATCGTTCCCAAAGGTTCGCCGTCCGTGGACGTCGGCGCATGCTGCCGGACATAGGAACAGAGAATCTCAGCGATGACTCCACTATCTCCCGGTGAATCCTTGGCGATGCGTGCCAGCGCGTGGATGCCGCCGATTCGTACGACGAGCTGGTCGCTGCCGAGCTGATCGACGGCTCGGGTGAACCGTTCGGTGATCTGCGCTTGCTGCGCTATCACGAGTTGGTCTCTGGCCGCTTGGAGTTGCTCGGCCGTTGCCCGAAGGTTCAGTTGAAGCTGCTCGCGGCTCACGTGGAACTGACGCCAGGCGGCGTAAGCACCAATGACCACGGCCAGCCCAGCCAGTCCTTGAAGGAGAAGCCCTCGTGCTTCATGCTGCGCGCGGATAGCCTCCGCAGTGTTGTTGAAAGCATTATTGGGTGCAAAATATGCTGGGAGAAAAAGAAGCACCACCATCAGTGTAAATATCGCCACGATGACGATCGACAGTCGCCTTGGCCAGCGACGCTGGTGATTCATAGGGGAATCATGGCAGCGTTAGCTGAATACTGCTACAGAGTTGAAAGGTTGAGGTCACACGGGGAAAGCCGAGTCCGCCGGTGTTGAAGTAGCGGCGACACAACGGCCACCTGCCGCTCGGGCAGTGTCCGAGGAGTCTGATGCCCGACGCGTCCCTGCGTTCGAGTCAGCCGAACTCGCCGTCCTTGGCACCCTTGATGAACGCGTCCCACTCACCCACGGTGAATCTCAGCACGGGCCCATCGGGATCCTTGAAGTCCCGTACGGCTTGACCGCCATCCGGGAGCTCCGCAACCCCGTACAGATCATTGAGGAGCACTACGACCAGGCGTCACCGTCGTGGCATGCCGGGCCGCTGGGGTCCGCGAGCCGGCGGATCCGACCGCTGGGCGCCACCAGCCGACGCGGTTTCTCGCCCGCTCCCCGCAAGTGATCGTTGAGCGTTTTCCAACCACGGCCCCTTACGTTGGGGGCATGCCAAACGTCGGTTTAGTCGAGATCATCATCATGTTCCTCATCCCTCTGGCGGTCCTCTGGGTCGTCATCTACACCGCCGTACGGACGGCAATCAGCCACAGCCGGCGACACCTTGGTCAGCGCGAAGGAAACAGGGGCGCCACGGGCATCTGACGTGAAGGGACGCCCTGCCCGGACGGTGAGTTCACCGACGAGGAGCTGGCTGAGGGTCGCTCATGGGCGGGCATCGGCCGCTGCCCTCACCGGCCCCCTCGTTGGTTGACTGAGAATCACACCTCCGCCCTCACCCGCCCCCGGGGTCACGGACCCCGCCGCCCTGAGGCGCACGCCGTACGTGCCGCTCGGGCAGAAAACGAAAAAGTCTGATGCCTGACGCCGAGCTCTTGTCAGCCGAACTCGCCGTCCTTGACGCCCTTGATGAACGCGTTCCACTCACCGGGGGTGAACAACAGGACAGAGCCATCGGGGTCCTTGGAGTCCCGTACGGCATGGCCCCCACCAGGGAGCGTCGCAACCTCAACACAGTTCTGTCCTTCTGCGGAACTGTGGGAGGCTTTGCGCCAGATAAGACCGGCTTGGGGAATGCCCATACCTTCCGCCCTTACTTGAGGTTTTTAGCCAGATCCTTAATGTACGCCAGCGACGCATCCGCGCTCAGTGCGGAGGCGCGGAGATAGCTGTAGCTCTTACGATAATGAGCCACATCCTCAGGCTTCTCCAGAAAGAGATCGCCGGCCGCGCCGACCTCTACATAGATGATGCTCGGGTCCTCGGACGCCTGATAGTCGAGGATCGCGAACCCGCCGGTCATCGAGGTGTGCGCGCCGACCGCGTCCGGGAGCACCTGAATGCCGATATTCCGGCGTTCAGCCATCCGGCACAGGTGGTGGAGCTGGTCGCGCATCACGGCGGCGCCGCCGACGTACTTGCGGAGCGCGGCCTCGTCGATCACTGCCCAGAAGGATGGCGGGTCCTCGCGGTCCAAGATCCGCTGACGGGCCAGGCGAGCCTCGGCAAGGCGTTCGACGTCACCTTTCTCCATCACCCGTCCGCCTTTGAAGACCGCCTTGGCATAGTCGGCGGTTTGGAGCAGACCTGGGACAAGTATCGCCTCGAAGGTCTGGATCTCTGCGGCTTCCCATTCCAGTCCAACGAGCGCTCCGCCCAGAATGTCCTTGAACTCCTCCTCCCACCATCCGCGCCGACGGCTTTCTCGCGCCAGGGCTATAACGGCCTGCCGCCTGACCTCATCCGTCACACCGTAGACGTCGAGCAGGTCCATGACCCTTTCCCTGCACCGTCAAGGGCGGAGCGTACGAGCCGAGGTGGCCGACCGCAGCGCAGCGTGGCCGACTCCATTCCAGGCCGGTCTGGACATGGAGCATGGCCGCGGACTGGCGATCGTCGCGGCCTACTCCGAGCGATGGGGTATCGACCCCTCCCCGGAAGGGAAGACCGTCTGGTTTGTCTGCGGAGAACGGCAAGCTCGGTGAGCGAGCCGTCCCCCGAGAGCCACAACGCGATGCAGTAGGTAGGGATCGCGCGCCGCCATAATGGTCAGGCGCTCACCTTCAACTGGTGGACGCGCTGCTTGGACAGCCCCATCACACGTGCCGTATCCGGCTCCGACCAATGGCTCGTGAGTATCTTCGCAGCCTTGACGGCCAGCTCCGCGGCGCGTTTGGTGTGAGCTTCGGCCAGCTCCTTCTCACGGCTGTATTCGGCCACCACCACGGCCACGTCCTCGGGCAGGTCGAAAACGAACTCCACGCCAGGGGTGTTCTCAGGCCAAGCCCAGGCGTGGATCTCCGCCAAGTCACGCTCCAACTGCGACAAGGAGCCAGCCACACCGACTCCTTCCACCTCCCCGGAGGGGCAGCGCGACACCCATCGCTCGTTCTCATAGGTGATGACATAGGTGATTGCCTTGCTCATCGGCTCATCCTTTCTGTGACCGCCTCCAGGCGCTTGAGGGCTTCACGAAAGAGCTCAGGGTCACGATCCGGGTCGGCAGGGATCATGACGGGAACCGAGATGATGCCATCCTTGATCACACGCAGCGCGCACATGTCGCCCTTGAGGTGATACAGCCAGTCAGCTGTGGCACCTGCGGCGGCCACTATTGCCGCTACCTCAGCGAGCTGCCGCATGTGTGGTGGAAGGACCTCGGCCATGCGATGAGAATATCCCACTAGGAGGGATCCTCCTAGTGGACTAGGAGGATGTTGTTGCCTGCCAAAGGCCCGCCCTCACTCATCGCGGAGTCGACGCCGCCGGCATCACCGCCACCGAGGAGTCCGCATGAGGATTTCCGCAGCCCAGCGGACCGAGAACGGCACCCGCGCCTACGCCCACCTGCGCATCGAGTTCGATCGTCGCACCTCCCCGCGCAGGACCGGCAAGCTCTCGCCGATCTGATCAACCAGTTCCCGCACCAGGAAACCGACCCTGACCGGCATCTGACGGCCTGGGAAGCGGCCGAAACCCTGGATCTTCTGACCTGAGCGCATCACTACGCACCAAGACCCTGCTGGTCAAGTGGAAACCCGTACCGCAAGAACGCGCCTGGCATCCTGCGGCGTCGTCACGCCCCAGCGGCTCGTAGGTCGGGGCACTGGAACCATCTCGCCGATCGTCGACGTCCGCCAAGGCCCACCTCCCGAACCTCCGTTGAATCTGCCGATAGCTGATGCGATGGGTCACGGCGAGATCGGAAGCTAGCGTCGAAGGCCAGAAGTCATCCCGACGGATTGACATACGGGCACATGGGGGTGGGCGATGGCGCCGACAGCGGCCTACGACGAGATCGCGGATTGGTACGAGAACGAGTTTCTCGGCGGGCAGAGCAGCGGGGCCAGGGCGCGGGACGGCAACCCCCTCGATCTCGGCAGCGTCTTGCGCCACCTCCTCGGGGAGGGCATCGGGGCCTGCCTGGAGATCGGGTGCGGCACCGGCGTCCATGCCACGCAGGTCCGCAAGCTCGGTTGGACCCCCATGGGCGTCGACTTGTCCGCCGGGATGCTGCGCCACGCCCGCGACCGCCTTCCCATCGCGCAGGCCGACGCCGAGCACCTGCCGATCCGGGACAACTCGCTACCCGCAGCAATCGCGATCATGGTCCACACCGACATGCCCGCTTACGCTGCGGTGCTACGCGAAGTGGCCAGGGTGTTGCGACCCGGTGGAGTGTTCGTGCACGTGGGCGTCCACCCCTGCTTCTGCGGTGGATTCGCCGACCGCAGCGATCTGAACGCGGTCGTGATCCGCCCCGGCTATCTCGACAGTCACTGGACCAAGGCGTCATGGACCGACCGGGAGTGCGTGCCAAGGTCGGCGCCACCCACCGCCCGCTCCCCGAGCTGATGCACGCCTTCCTCGCCGCGGGACTGACATTCGAACAGTTCTCGGAAAGCGGCGAACCAACTCCTGTCGTGCTAGCCATCAAGGCCCGAAAGTGCGCGGAAGGAAGGCTTGACACCCAGCCTTCGGATTCCGCTTAACGCCCGGTGGGGTCTTTCGCACGCCTGATACACCTCTCCACGGCCCACTGGCGCAGCGGCCTCGGCAGGCTACCTGCCCAGATACGACATCGACCGGGTCGGGCTGGGTTTCGCCCTACTCGGTCAGGGCGTGGCGGTGGCCGTTGAGGAGGGCGGTGCCCAGATGGGTGGCGGCGTGCAGCACCGTCTGACCGTGACGCTGGCTCGTCGCCAGCCCGGCCTCGCGCAGGGTCGTGACCTGGCGACTGGCGGTGGAGGGAGGGACGCGCAGCCGCCTGGCCAGCTCGGACGTCGTACACGCGCCGAGAGCGACGACCTCCAGCACCCGGGCGCGGGTGAGTCCGAGCAGGTCGGCCAAGGTCTTCGGCGGATCGCCGCCCCCACCGTGCGCCCACGCCGGGTCATGCTCGATGGGATAGACCAGAATCGGCGGGAGCTCCGGATCGCGCAAGGTGACGGGGGCCTGGCGGCAGAAGAAGGACGGCTGCAGGATCAGCCCGCGTCCCTCCAGATGGATGTCATGCTCGGCCGGGTAGTCCAGCTCCAGCACCGGGTACGACCAGCGCGCCGACGGGTGCAACGTGGCGAACACCGCCTCCCAGCCGCCCTCCGACAGCACGCGGGACCGGCGCGTCCGGTCCTTGCCTACCTCCACACGGATCTGGGACCAGTACGGCGACAGGCACGCTTGGAAGTAGGCATCGGCCGCCGTCGCAACGGCTTCCACCCCCTGCGTACTGCCGGCCGCCAGGTCGTGGGTCCAGGAGGGCAGCCGAGTGGTGGGGTGCCAGTGCGAGAGCTCCTCCAAGTCGGCGCGCAGCCGTTGACGCGGCGTGCGGCGCAGGCCCTCGATGCCGGCCTCCAGCGAGCCGGACTCCGTCCGCGGAGTGAGGAAGTCGACGGTGTAGCCGCGGGGCGGCGCGAGGGTGGTCAGCCGCCTGGTGAGCGACGGCACGCGGCGGAGGGTACGTCGCTTCCACTCGCCATAGACCACGCTGTGCTCGCGGCGACGCAGCCGGTTCAGGCTGAGCATCAGCTCCCACATCGCGTCGGGCTCCCGGGAGAACCGGGTCCGCGCCAGGTCGGCGCCGGTGAAGTGGATGCGCAGCACGCTCGTCAATCCTTCCGGGAAAGACCAAGTACGCCTGAAAGGGGGCAGTGAGGCGTGTTCAGCCGGTGATGTGACGCTTCGTACGAGGGTTAAGTTCGGTTCAGTGCCCTTCGAGGAGGCCGATCGCGTTCTTCACGAGAAGCGTTTCGGTCCGATGCGGTCAGCCCGAGATCCAGGGTGTGGCGTCAGGGACGGAATCTCCAGGTGATTCAGGCTGGCCTGAATACCGACGTCCGGGAAGAATCACCTCAGGGGATGCAGAATTACGGGGGCGTCGATGGTTTATCGCATTCACTTCACCAGTCAGGATCTCGCTCGTACGCGGGTGGCTGAGGCGCCTATGCCCTTGGCGGAGCTGCAGCTGGCGATACGGATGTTGCAAGATCGTGAAGCGCCGTGGTTGGACGGCTGGCGCCGACGGGTCATGCCCCGGCTGCCGCAGCACGCGCGCATGGTGTTATCCCTGGTTCCCGCGGTCGGGTGGGCACCGACCTTTCTCGGCCCGGCCAAGGCCGACACGCGCTCAAGAACACCCAAGAAGACGACTTTGCTGCCGCCTACCCGCAAGTCCTGACATATTCACCAAACCGGGGCAACTCCAAATTACACCTCCGCCCTCACCCGCCCCCTGAGGCGCACGCCTATGTGCCGCTCGAGCAGAAGAGGAAGGCGCGCAGAAGCACGTGTTGTCAGCCGGACTCGCCATCCTTAGCACCCTCGATGAACGCGTTCCACTCAGCCGGGGTGAACGACAGGATGGGGCCATCCGGGCCCTTGGAGTCCCGCATGACATGGCCTCCGCCAGGGAGCGTCGCGACCTCAACACAGTTCTGCCCCTCCGCCGAACTGTGGGAGGCTTTGCGCAAGATAAGACCGGAGTGTGTAGCATCCATACCTTCCGCCCTTACTTGAGGTGTTTAGCTAGATCCTTAATGTACGCCACGGGGCGCTAGAACCTCGGTGACCTTGGCGCCTCCTGCGCGGTCTTGATCAGAGCGTCCAGGGTCTGCCGTGTACGGGTGAGCTCGTCGGACTGGGCGTCGATGCGGTCGCGCTCCGCGGTGAGCTGGCGCAGTACCTCCGGAGGGCAGCGCTTCCCTTCCCCGGGGTCCTTGAGGTGCGGCAGCAGCGCGGCGATGACCTTGCCGGTCATTCCCACGGCGAAGAACTGTCTGATCAGGAGCACGCGGCACACGGCGTCCTCGCCGTAGTGGCGCTGCCCGCTCGCACTGCGCCGGCTGGAGAGCATGCCCTGTTCCTCGTAGTAGCGCAGGGAGCGCACGCTGGCCCCGGTCCGCTGGGCGAGATCACCGATCCGCACGGCCGCCTCCATCCCTGCGTATCCCTCACACGGATGTCAAGTCTCAGTGCGGCGGCGACCCCCACGAGTCACTGGAGGCGGTTTCGCGTTGCCCGCATGACCCGGCGGCTTCGCCGAGACGCGTCAGACAGGCGAGGCCTCCGCCGTTTCTCCGGCGGAGGCGTGCGAGCTTTAGAAGACGCGCTCGGAGACCTTCACCCGCTGGCTCGCCTCCAACGCGGCGCGCAACTTGTCGGCCGGCAGCGGCGCCGCGGCGGCCTGCAGCATGCGCTCGACCGGCACGTCGGGGTCGGCGAGGTAGATCTGGGTGTAGGCGCCGGACTCGGGCTCGAAACGCCAGCTCTCAGCCAGGGCTCCGGCGTCGACGGTGTCGAAGCCGAGCCGCTCGATCAGCTGCGCTGCCCGAGCCTTCGCACCGAGGTCATCGCCGGCGATGGGCAGGGCGCTGCGGTCCGTGGCCCCGGCGGGCCGGGCGAGCTGGGGGATGTGGTGGGCCAGGATGTTGTTGAAGGCCTTCACCAGCAGGGCGCCGGGCAACAGCTGCTGGGCCAGCTCGGTCGTGGTGGCCTTCTCGGCGTCGAGTTCGGCGATCCGGCCGTCACGGGAGGGGAAGTAGTTGCCGGTGTCCAGCACGGTCCGGCCCCGCAACAGGTCGGCAGGCACGGAACCGTAGGCGGCAAGCGGGATGCTGAGCAGGGTTGCCTCGCCAGCGCGGGCAGCTTGCTCCACGCTGCCTGCCACAGCTCGCGGCCCCAGCTCCTCGACCAGGCCGGCCAGGCTCTGCGGGCCGCGCGAGTTGGCGATCACCACGTTGATGTCCGCCGCCACCGCCAGCCGCGCGACCGCGGTGCCGATGTTTCCGCTGCCGATGATTCCCAGAGTCGGCATCGCGATTCCTCCCTCTACGTTGTGGCCGCCCCGAGCCCATACACCCGTGAACGCATGGGCCACCCTGGCCACGTTAAGACCTCACATCGATGTCAGAGGCAAATCAGCGGCGCCTGAGGCGTGGCCATAAGGCCCGGACTCTGAAGCGCCTGGCTGCACGGCGACAACCATTACTTGAGGATTGTTGAACGATGCTACAATCGTCTTGAACTTGCCCATGCGCCCGCAGAAGGACGCCCTTTGATCAGCGACGCCAACCGTCAGACCCCCTCCACCGAAGAGGCGGTGCGTACCTGCGCGATCCGGGCCAAGCAGAGCTGCGCGGCCCTCGAACGCGCGACGGACACGGACATCGACGCCGCGCTGCGCGGCATGGCGGAGCGGTTGCCGGCGGCCCGGCACGCCCTCGTGTCCGCGAACGAGGAAGACCTTGCGGCGGCTGTGTCCGCCGAGATGTCGCCCGCTCTTCAGGACCGGCTGCGGTTGACCGGTCCGCGACTGGAGGCCATGGCCACCGAGCTGCGCACGCTGGCGGATGTGGCGCACGAGCCTCGGGACAAGGTCCTGGAGGAGCGTTCGGACGGCCTCACCCTGCTGGAACGCCGCAGGCCGGTCGGCGTCATCGGCGCGAACTTCGAGGCACGTCCGAACGTCACCCTCGATATCGCGTCCCAGTTCCTGAAGTCGCGCAACGCAGGCGTGCTCCGCACCGGTTCGGCCGCGCTCCGCTCGTCTAGGGCCATGGTGGACCAGGTGATCGCGCCGGCCCTCCGCGAGGCCGGCCTGGATCCGGACGCCATCCAGCTGGTTCCCAGCAAAAATCGCTTGGCGGCGTACGCGCTGGTGTCCCTGCCGGAGCTGATTCCGCTGGTCGTCCTGCGCGGCAGCGGCGAGAGCACCCGCGACCTCGGCCGTGAGGCCGCCCGCCACGGCGTGCGCACCCTCGCTCATGCCGACGGCGGCGGGGTCCTGTACGTGGATTCGGCCGCCGACGACAAAGCCGTGCACCAGCTGATCGCCGACAGCCTGGACCGGCTGGGCGTGTGCAACCGGCTCAATCTGCTGCTCATCGACCAGTTCGTGTACGACGAGCGGCTTCCCGGCATTCTGCAGGTCCTGGACCGCCTGGGCGTCACCGCGTCCCTGCCTCCGCACACCCACCCGCGCGGATATGAGTGGTCGCTCGACCCGAAGCGTGCCGCCACCGTGACGGTCGACGCCGCCAACGGCCCACTGCACGCGGCTCAGATCGCCAACGAAGAGACATCCGGACTGGCCGCCGCCATCGCGACCGAGGACCCAGCCGCCGCCGCGCAGTTCATCGACGCCTACACCGGCTCCGGCGTCTTCTGGAACTCCACCACACGGCTCCTCGACGGCTTCAAGCTGCTGCGGCTGCCGGAAACCGGTATCAACATCGACCGGGTGCCCGGCCCACGCGGCCCGGTGAGCTTCCGCGACCTGCATCTGCGGCAGTACCTGGTCGTGCCGAGCGAACGTCTCACGTCCTGACCGGGCCGTCGTTGCCCCACCGAGCAGAGCCGGAGATTTGGAGACAGGCACAGAGGCATCTGCGTGCTCTGGAGCGCTCAGCGGCTCAGGTAGTCGCTAGTTTCCGGATACGCGGATGGTTCTCCAGCGCCCACCGCACGGTCTTCGGCGGGCGCCCGAGCAGGGTTTCCAGCTGGTCGGTGACACCGCGATACCCCCCGCCGCCAATCAGCCGGGTCAGGGTCTTCAGATGCTCCGCGATATGCGGGAACTGGCCCAAAGCGGGGTCCACATAGGTCTCATTCCAGGTTTCGACGTCCTCGGGAACGTATGTGATCTTGCGTCCCAGCACAGCTCCGAAGTCCTCCGCGATCTCGTGCATGTCCTTCAGCTCTGGGCCGGTGAGCGCGTAGGACTTCGACAGGTGCGGTGTCGGGTCGGCCAGGATCGTCGCGCACAACGCCGCCACGTCGTAAGCCGCGATGGGCGCGAGCCGGTGGTGGCCGAAGGGCAGGCGCAGTTCATCGTCGGCCAGCGAGCCCAGTGCCAGCCAGGTCAGGATCGGGTTCTCGACGAAGAAGGCCGCCCGGACGTTGACGGTCGGGAGGCCGGACCAGTCCAGCACCTGCTCGGCGACCCAGTGGGCCCGCTGCTGCGGTGACCAGTCCGCGACGCGTCCGCCGAGTCGCGAACGCCGTTCGTCCTCCGGTGCGATCATGTTCTCGAACGTCATGAACGACTGCTCGTACTCGGAGATGTTGACGAAGACCTCGATGTCGCCCTGGGCACGCGCCGCCGCGGCCATCAGGCTGACGGCGTCGGTGTAGTAGGGCGACAGGCTCATGCTGAAGTAGATGCGGCGGCAGCCTTTCAGCGCGGCGGTCAGGTCGGCGATGTTGAGCAGGTCACCGACGAAGACCTCGGCCCCGGCCTGGCGGAGCGCGTGGGCGCGTTCGTCGTCCTGGCGCACGAACGCGCGCACCGGGTGCCCTTGGTCAAGCAGCATGTCGACCATTGTTCGGCTCACACCACCGATTTCGCCGGCGGCTCCGGTGATCAGGATGGGATTGTGCTGTGGCATCGATCTGTCCTCTGTCTGGTTGGTGGGGTGGGTCAGCGGTACTACAAGCGGGGCGTCGAGCTGTCGAGGAAGCCGAGGAGTGCGGCGTTGACCTCGGCGGGACGCTCCTGTTGCGTCCAATGCCCGCAGCCCGGCAACACCACCGGGTCGTGCATGTGGGGCGCGAGGGCGCTCAGCCGGTTGCCCGGCCCGCCCTTGCCACGCAGGAGATCGCTCAGCGAGCTGCCCTCGTCCGGGCCGCGCAATGAGGTGACCATGTCGCGGTCTCCCACCACGTACAGGGCGGGGACCTCAATCCCACGCCCCTTGAAAGGAGCGAGCAGTTCGTTGTTGCGTTCGATGTTGCGGTACCAGTTGAAGGCTCCGGTGAAGGCCTGCTCGCCGTGCAGGGCGAAGTCCTCGGCGTAGGCCTGGATGTCCTGCTCCGTCAGCCAGGCAGGGAGAGTGGGCGAGGCCGGCATGGTGTCCAGGAGGCCCAGACCGTCGGGTATGACCAACGGGCGGGGCTCCCTGCCGAGCGGGTTGTCGCCTGAGGCGCCGACCAGGAGGCGGCGGAAGGAGTCCGGGATGTCCTTGGCGAACTCCGCGTCAGCGATTCCCGGCTGCTGGAAGTAGATCTGGTAGAAGCCCTCGCCGTACTGGGTGCGGGTGATCGAGGGCGGGACCATCCCGCCGGGCAGAATCGGCGGAATGCTGAGGCCGGCCACCGCGCGGACCTTGTCCGGGCGCAGCATCGCCGCGGTCCAGGCAACGGGTGCACCCCAGTCGTGACCCACGAGGACCGCCTGCTCCTCTCCCAGCTCCTCGATCAGGGCGATCACGTCGCCGACGAGGTGGAGCAGGGTGTAGGAGGTGACGTCCGGCGGCTGCTCGCTGCGGGCGTAGCCGCGCTGGTCAGGGGCGACGACCCGGTAGCCGGCCGCCGCCAGCGGCCCGAACTGGTGACGCCAGGAGTACCAGCTCTCCGGCCAGCCGTGCAGCAGCAGGACCAGCGGTCCCCGCCCCTGCTCGGCGATGTGCAGCCTGACCCCGTTCACGTCGACGAAGCGGTGGGTGAGCGAACTTTCCACAAGGATCTCCTCGAGATCGGTGAGTGCGTGCTACTTCTTCAGCTGGGCGTACATGGCTTCCAGGTCGGCGGACAGCTGTGACTTGATCCAGCGCGTGGTGTCGTCGGCCAACACCTCGTGTGCCCCCGCAGCGATGCCGTCGAGCGCGGCCACGGCGACATCGCGGGGGTCGGCCTTGGGCGCGTCGAGGCCCGACGTCATATCGGTGTCCACGTAGGCCACGTGGAGCCCGGTCACCGCGATGCCGCGCGGCTGCAGCTCCAGGCGCAGAGAGTTGGTCTGCGACCACAGGGCGGCCTTGGAGGCGCTGTAGGGCGTGCCGTCTGCCAGCCAGGACAGGGCGGAGTGGACGTTGAGGATGTGGCCCCCGCCGTTGCGCTCGATGATCGGCGCGAAAGCCCGGGTGACCAGCAGCGGCCCGTAGAAGTTGGTCTCCAGATCCCGGCGCACGTCCTGCATCGGGGAGTCGAGGTACGAAGCGCCGACGGAGGCGCCGGCGTTGTTGATCAGGATGGTGACGTCCTGGGCCTGCTCGGCGGCGGCCGCCACGGATGCCGGGTGGGTGACCTCGAGCGCCAGCGGGACGGCATCGGGGTTCGTCACCGTGCGTGGGTCACGGGCGGTGGCGTAGACCTTGGCGGCACCGCGTGCGTAGAGCTCCTCGACCAGTTCCTTGCCGATACCGCGGCCGCCTCCGGTGACGAAGACGTTGGCGCCCTTGATTGCTGTCATGACTGCCTCCACAATGAGAAACCGATCGGTTTCCACCACCATAAACCGATCGGTTTCCTCGTGCAAATGCAGGTGAGCCAAGCCATCACCATGTGAGTTTCAAAACTGGGCCAAAGAGGTCGGTCAAGCGGGAGGCGCTCACCAAGTGGATGAGTGAGCACACCGCCGCGACAACCGGTCATCCGTGGTTCCCGCGGATCCGGGGGACTCCATACGGGTGAAGCCCGGAGCGTGACCGTGACCACAGCATGCGAGCCACAGCCCTGACAACGGAGCAGCTGCGCGCGGGCCTCGTAATTTGGGGCGACTGAGCCGGCGCGGCGCCGTGGCGCACCCCGCCACAGGGTGGGGGGTCGCAGGTCGGACTTCGACTGCCAGGTGGTGGCTAACGCATATGCCCGTCAAGGCGTCGTGCAGGTGCAGCGTAAGCATTCAGCAGCCTTGTGACGCTGGGCGAAGCGGGCTGGTCACGCGTCCAAGGCAACGGGTGGCAGCCACAGGTCAACCGTCGAGAACCGGATGCCCGGGGGCTTGCCGCTTAGAAACCGATCGGTGTACCGTGATGGAAACCGATCGGTTTCAAGGGCTCATGGCCCACGGGCATCGGCGCAGCGTCAGTCGGTCAGTTCTGTTGATCGCTAAGCCGATGCAGAGATCACTCCCGAACGCGCCGCGCCTGGCGCGTGCTGATCGCATGCGTACTCGACCTCGGAGTCAAAACCATGTCTGCTCATGCCACCTCCACCATCTTCGTCATCGGCGGCACAGGGGCTCAAGGAATACCCATCATTCGCGCCCTCGTCGCCGACAAGAAGTACTCCGTCCGCGTCCTCACCCGGGATGCCGCCTCCCCCCGGGCCCAGGCTCTCCTCGCGCTCGGCAACGTCTCCATCCTCGAAGGGTCATTCGCCGACGAGGACGTGCTGCGCGAAGGATTTCGCGGCTGCGACGGGGCGTTCATCAACATCGACGGGTTCAACACGGGCGAGAAGACCGAGACCTACTGGGCCTTCCGCAGTTATGAGATAGCGATCGAAGAAGGAATCAAGTTCTTCGTCTACGGAAACCTCGACTACGCCCTGAAGAAATCAGGCTACGACTCCAGGTTCCGCACCGGCCACTATGACGGCAAGGGCCGCATGGCCGAATGGGTGCTGTTCCAGAACGAAAAGAACAGGGATCGGATGGGAGCAGCGGTCTTCACGTCAGGTCCCTACATCGAGATGGTCATCTCACCGCTCACGCCCATGACACCCACCATCGAGGACGGTGTCGTCACGTGGCGAGTCCCGCTCGGCGAGGGAGCTGTTCCGCATGTGGCTCTTGAAGACTGCGGATTCTATGTCCGCTGGCTCTTCGACCATCCGGAACGAGCCAATGGCATGGACCTCGAAGTCGCCATCGAGCACATGACCTACACCGATATGGCTGCAGCATTCGAGAAGGTCACCGGGCATCCGGCCCAGTACATCGACACTGATCTGGACACATATTGGAACAGTCCGGACCTGAAGGGGATTGCTGATCACCCTGCCGGATACAACGCCGATCCCAACGACAAGAGCACCATGAGCTTCCGCGACAATTTCACGGGCTTCTGGAATGTGTGGAAGCACGGAATCATCACCAGGGACTACGCTCTGCTCGACGAAATTCACCCTGACAGGATCAGAAACGCTGAGGAGTGGTTCCGTCGCGAAGAAAAGTTGGGAAGGGAGCTCGGCAAGGGAAGTCTCTGGGAGAGAGTCCAGCCGGAGAACTGGAGCATAGACTCAGCGGTCCTCAAGAGCAGCGCGGATTTCAGGGCGGGCAAGTTGTAGGCGGGCGCGATCAGCGCCGCCCATGGCCCGGCCAACACGGTCAGGAACGGGCGATCGGGCATTCCGGCAGAGGGTGCTCCAGATCCTCATGCGCCTCCACCCATGATCAGCGTGGCGGACCTTCTGCTTCCCGTACGGCAGCCGACTCAGCAACACCGGCCACGGTCCCGTACCCCCGGGCAGGTAGACGTCGGCGCGCAGCACGGTGCCGCACCGCATCTGTGCCGGAACATCGAACTCGATCTGGATCTCTGCCACGCATTGCTCCTTGGCGTGCCACGACGCTGTCACGCGACATGGTCGAACCTGGTCCCCCTCACGCACTACACCCGAACGGGAGTGGCCACAGCACCCTCGGGGCGGTCACGCCACCGCGTTCAACAGGTCGGCCAGCACGTCGGGCCGTTCCAGGGCGATGAAGTGACCGGCCTTCGGCACCTGCGTGAAGTCGGCGGCCGGCAGCAGCTGCTTGTTGGCTTGCCGGTCCGAGGGCCGGGACCAGTCGTTCTCCCCGTAGAGGAGGTGGACGGGCGCCTTGACCTCGGGGTAGCGCGCGCGGGCCGCGATGAGGCTGGGCAGGCTCTGGTACACGGCACGGGCGACGGTCGGGTAGCCGGGGCGGCCGCCCACCTGGAGGAGCTCGTCCAGGTAGTCCTCCCGCAAAGCGGTCTTGTCGCCGAGGCCGCCCTGAAGGATCTTGCGGAGGGCGGCCTTGGGCTCCACCCCCGCGATCACCGGGCCCACTCCCGGCGTCAGGACACCGCTGACCACCACACGGGCCAGGAGACTGGACCGGGCGATCCCGCCGCGGAAGTCGTAGGCGTTGACCGCGACGACGCGCCGAACCAGCTCCGGCAGGTCGGCCGCGGTGGTCAGGGCGAGCACCGCACCCATGGACTCCCCGACCAGCGTCACGTCATGGAGGTCGAGTTCGGTGAGGAGCCGCTTGACGCCCGCGCGCATGGCCGGCTCGTCGTACGCCGCGCCGGGCACGATCTCGGAGTAGCCCATCCCCGGGAGATCGAGGGCGTACACGGTGTACTGATGCGAGATCATTGGGATGAGGGCGCGGAAGTGCTCGGCCTGCGTGCGCACGGTGTGCAGCAGGACCAGGGCAGCACCCGTGCCCGCTTTGAGGTAGCGCAGCGTTCCCTCATGGCTGTGGAGCCTTCCGCGCGGGGCGATGGTGTGGCTGGTGGTCCCCGGAATGTGGATCGTGGGACGCGCCTCTTGGTCGGGCATATCGACGACTCCTTGTGACCGGCAGGCCTCAGCCGGCCAGCTGGTTGAGCTTGCGGATCTGCTTGTCGAAGACCCGGGCAGGAGCGATGCGGCGCAGTGTGCTCGCGCGTCCGGCGAGGGACCCGGCGGTGTAGCGCAGCCTCGGCTTCGGGTCGGTCGCCGCCTCGACGATCACCTTGGCGACGGTGGCGGGGGCGTCGCCGTCCTTGATCGCTGCCTCCATCATGCGGTCGAAGGCGCCCCGCTGGTCGGCGTAGATCCGCAGGGGCGTGTCGGGCCGTGGGCTGTTGGCCTCGAATCCGGTGCTGGTGTAGGCGGGCTCGACGAGAAGCGCCCGGACGCCGTACTCGCGGACCTCGTGGTCCAGGGACTCGGAGTACCCCTCGATCGCATGCTTGGAGGCGGCGTAAGCGGCCATGTAAGGCGAGGGGAGGAAGCCGACCACGGAGGAGAGGTTGATGATGCGCCCGCGTCCTTGAGCGCGCATATGGGGCAGGACCGCCTTCGTCATGCGCATCACACCGAAGACGTTGACGTTGAAGAGGTCCTGGGCCTGCGCGACGGAGCTTTCCTCAACGGCACCGATTGCGCCCATGCCGGCGTTGTTGACCAGCACGTCAATCCGCCCGAACCGCTCGATCACCTGCTGGACCGCGGCGGTGACCGACGTGTCACCAGCCACGTCGAGGTCGAGAAAGGTCACACCGTCGAGTGGGGTGACGCGCGAGGCGTCACGGCTGGTGCCGACCACGTCGAAACCCGCTTCCACCAGCGCGAGCGCGGCCGCTTTTCCGATGCCGGATGACGCACCCGTCACGAGTGCCACCGGCCGATTTGTCGCCATCCTGGACTCCCTGGCGTAAGAAACCGATCAGTTTCCCTTACTGTAAACCGATCGGTTTCCCCGTGCAAGCTCAAGCGGGAAACAGATCCGGGCGCGTCACCCTTCGTTCACGGTGCCCGCCAGCAGAGGGTCAGCGTTCGACCGGCGCCGAGGCCAGGCTCACAAGCTTTGCGCCGTACCGCGCGGGAGCTTCGCGGCCGCCTATGGGATCTCGGCCACAGGGTCGCGGTTCCTCCTCGTCCTGCATCAGGCCGGCCACGATGGCGCGGGCGATGCTCGCGGAGGCATCGGGCGCGGGCAGGTCCTGGGGGGTGGTGGCGGCGATGGCGGTGACGCCGCGCAGGAAGGCCATCACGGCGAACAAGACGTCTGCCGGCCGCAACCCCGCCCGGACGTCGGTACCGGACTCAAGCAGCGGGATGATCAGGGTCGCCCACTGGTCGGGCTCCCGCATCCCCTCGCCGACGTCGATGACCTGGGGAGCGACGAGGACCGAGACAACCGCAAGCGCCCGGAAGGATTCGTCCTGCGCAAGCAGGCACAGGTAGCGGGAGAGGAACCCGGCCAGCCGCCGGGCGGGCCGGTCCTCGCAGCTCGGTTCGCTCAGGGCAGGTGCGGCGTGGCGGCGCCACCCGGCGGAGATCGCCTTTAGGTGGCCTCTTTCCAGCCCGTGCCGGCGAACACCAGGATGGCGGCTTCCAACACTCGGGCACGGCTGGCCGCCGCCTCTTCAGCAGTGCGTTTCATAGATACATCGCGCGACTTCCGGACTCTGGCCCTGCTGCCCTACCTGGAAAAGGCGATGCATCAGCGCACGCCCGCCGCATCGAGCAGGGTGACCACGGTGGGCGCGATTAGCCCTGTCAGGGTGTCGGCTCCGATCCCCGCACGGGCGCTGGCGCCGTCGAAGACCACGCTGAGCTGCCGGGCCAGCAGATCCGGGTCGCTCGCCCCACCTTGCTCGGCCTCGGCACGGAAAAAGGCCATCAAGTTCCCCTTGACCCGGTGCGCCACCTGGCTCGCAGGGTGGCTCTGGTCCTTGAGCTCGATCTGCACAGCGAGGTACTGGCAGCCTCGGAACTCGGGCGCACCCGCCTGCAACTCCACCTGCTCGAAGACGTGCAGGATCCGCTCGCGGGGTGAACGGCCATCACCCGCCGCGGGCAAGAGCTTCGCCACGAAGGCAGACGATCGCTCCTCCAGGCTCGCTGCGAGCAGTTCGTCCTTGCTCTCGAACAGCTGGTACATGGAGCGCTTCGACACCCCCGCCGCCTTGCACAGCGCCTCGATGCCGATGCCGACACCGTTTCGGTAGGTGAGCGTGGCCGCCGCCTCCAGCAGCCGCTCTCGGGGACTTAGCCTCACTTCGGTGGTCATACTGCGAGGTTAACTCCATTCCAACAAAATGAAAACCGATCGGTTTCCGGCGTGTGTCGCAGCGATATCCGATGCCGCGCACAGCCGAGCGGACACCCGAAGTCCGCGCAGACCATGGCGTCGTCCGGGGTGAGTTGCGTTCTGCCACGCCGGCACGACGGTCTTCCCGGGCTTCGGCTCGGCGGGGATGCGGTGCAGCCCCTTGCGGTCGTACCAGCCCAGTACGCCGAAGCCGAACAGCGCGATCGACGGCCATCATGACCCATCCCCGGGTCAGCCCCCCGTCGCCCTGGGCGTCGTAGCAGAGGATCGAGCGGACACCGCCGGTGATCTGTCGCAGCGGCTCGAACTCCGCGAGGAAGGCGGTAGAAGCCGGGCAACGCCTCGATGGGGGTGGTGGCACCGGCCGTCGGCACCGCCATGGCGATATAGACCAACGTGACCACCAGCATGCCGGGAGTGCCGAACACGGCAAGCAGGGCGAGCGCACCGATCCCGCAGACCGCGATGGCGTACACCGAATACAGCCACAGCAGCGGCAGGTGGGAGGCGTCCATGCCCATGATGCCGACCGCGCCCACCATGACCATGGTGCCCATCAGCAGAGACAGACCGATCATAAGCGCGCAACTGATGGCCAGGGTCTGCACCCGGGTCGCCCGGATCAGCGGGCGGTACAGGCGCAGCGGGCCCATGTCGTTGTGGGTGTAGCCGAGGGCGGGGTCCACCTGGCCACTCACGTCTTTTCGCTAAACGTGAGCCAGCAGAACGGCGGGGTTCTCCACACAGTCGGCCACGTAACGTAGGAAGCCGCCGGCGGTGCCGCCGTCGCAGACTCGGTGGTCGAAGGTGAAGGACAGCTGGGTGACCTTGCGGGGCACGACCGCGCCGTCGGTCACCCAGGGCCGGTCGATGATGCGCCCGATACCGAGGAGTGCCGCTTCGGGGTGGTTGATGATCGGGGTGGATCCGTCCACGCCGAAGACTCCGTAGTTGTTGAGCGTGAACGTGCCCCCGGTCAGCGCCGCGGGAGGCAGCCCGCCCGAGCGGGCGAGGCCGGTGAGACGGGTCAGTTCGGCGGCGAGTTGTGCGGTCGTCATCAGATGCGCGTCCCGGACCACCGGCACGACGAGGCCGCGATCGGTCTGCGCGGCGAAGCCGAGGTTGATGTGGCCGTGCCGGACGATCTCGGCACGGCCGGTGTCGACCGAGGAGTTCAGCTCGGGGAACTGGTGCAGGCCGGAGACGCAGATGCGGGCCAGGAGCGCGAGCAAGCCGATGCCCAGGTCTGGGCGGGTCTGTCGCAGCGCGTCCCTGATCGTGAGCAGGCCGGTGGCGTCGACGTCCACCCAGGTGGTGGCGTCGGGGATCTCGGTACGGCTGCGGGTCAGCTTGTCGGCCACCGCCCGGCGTAGGCCGCGCAGGGGGATGCGCTCCGCTGTCAATGCCGTTCCGGTCACCGAGGGCGGAGGAGTGGACTCAGGCGCAGGCGTGGACGCGATGGCCCGCTCGACGTCGCGGCGAAGGATCACTCCGCAAGGTCCGGTGGGGCTGAGGGCAGCGAGGTCCACTCCGTGCTCGCGGGCGATCCTGCGGACAAGCGGAGAGATCACACGGGGTGCGTGGGCGATCGCAGGCTCCGGTTCGGCTGCGGGCACCACAGGCATCTGCGGCGCTGCCGTGAACTGCCGCTCGGCCGTGGACGCCTGGGGTGCGGTCGTGGACGCCTGCCGCGCCGAATCGGGGGCCTTCCGGTCGGCGGTCCGAGAACCGCCGCGGTGTCGCCTGCGCGTGCCGGAGGTGTGGCCAGTGCCGTACCCGATCAGGACGTTGCCGGAGCCGGCCCGCTCCTCTTCGCGGTAACGGTCCGCGGCGCGCTCCGCAGAGGGTGCCGGGTTGTCCGCCGGGCCGCCTTCGATGACCGGACCGACTTCGATGAGAGGTGCGCCCACCGACAGGACGCTGCCCGCCCCCGCGTGGAGCCGCAGGACGATCCCGGCGTACGGCACCGGCACCTCCACCGCCGCCTTGGCGGTCTCGACCTCGACCACGATCTGGTCGATCTCGACCGTGTCGCCGACGGCGACCTTCCATTCGACGATCTCGGCCTCCGTCAGACCCTCGCCGAGGTCAGGCAGGCGGAACACCTGCCGAGAAGCGGTGGTCGTCATGACGCCTCCAGGTGGCGGACATCGGGCTCGTCGTCGAACTGGAGCCGGTCAACGGCGTCCAGAACCCGGTCGACGTCCGGCAGATGCGAATGCTCGAGTATCGGAGGCGGATAAGGAATGTCGAACCCCGAGACCCGCAGCACCGGCGCGGCCAGCGAATGGAAGCACCGCTCCTGTACGCGCGCCGCGATCTCCGCCCCCACCCCGGCGAACCCCTGCGCCTCCTGGATCACCACACAGCGACCCGTCTTCCGTACCGAGGACACCACGGTCGCGTCGTCGAACGGGACGATCGTCCGCAGGTCCACCACCTCCAGGGCGAGGCCGTCCTGGGCGGCGGCCTCGGCGGCCTGGAGCGCCACCGAGATGCTCGGCCCATAGGCGATCAGCGTCGCGTCGCGCCCCTCGCGCAGCACCGCCGCCCGCCCGAACCCCTCGGCGCGCCGATCCTTCAGCGCGGTCTCGCCTTTGGACCAGTACAGCCGCTTGGGCTCCATGAAGATGACCGGGTCGGGGTCGGCGATGGCGTCGCGCAGCAGCCAGTACGCGTCATCGGGGGTCGCGGGGGTCACGACCTTCAACCCCGGAGTGTGCGCGTAGTAGGCCTCGCTGGAGTCGCAGTGGTGCTCGACGCCACCGATGCCGCCCGCGTACGGGATCCGGATCACCATCGGCAGCGACAGCCGCCCGCGCGTACGGTTGCGCAGTTTGGCCACGTGCGAGGCGATCTGCTCGAAGGCCGGGTAGGCGAAGGCGTCGAACTGCATCTCGATCACCGGGCGGAAACCGCCCATGGCCATGCCCACGGCCAGTCCCACGATCCCCGCTTCGGCCAGCGGGGTGTCGAAGCAGCGGTCCTCGCCGAACTCCTTGGTCAGCCCGTCGGTGACGCGGAAGACGCCGCCCAGCGGGCCCACGTCCTCGCCGAAGACCAGAGTGCGTTCGTCCTCGCGCAGTGCGTCGCGCAGTGCGGCGTTCAGCGCCTGCGCCATGGTCATCGCGGTCATCTGAGCCCTCCAAGCGCCTGCGCCATCGTCATCGCGGTCATCTCAGTCCTCCTGGGCGGTCAGCTCGGACGCCAGCAGGGCCCGCTGCTCGCGCAACTGGGGCGTGGGCTCGGCGAAGACGTGGTCGAACAGCTCGAACGGGTCCGTCTCGGGGTCGGCGTTCATCTCGTCGCGGACCCGCGCGGCGAATTCCTCGGCGGCCCGCTGCGCCGAGGCGACGGCCTCCGGGTCGAGCAGGCCGCGCCCGCTGAGGTAGGTCTCCAGGCGGGCGAGGGGGTCGGCCGACTGCCACCGCTCGACTTCGCCGCTCTCCCTGTACCGGGTGGCGTCGTCGGCGTTGGTGTGGGGGTCCATGCGGTAGGTGTGCGCCTCCACCAGGAAGGGGCCGCCGCCGGTCCGCGCGTGTGCCACGGCCGCGGTCAGGACCGACAGCACCGCGACGAGGTCGTTGCCGTCCACCTGCTCGGACGGGATGCCGTAGCCGATCCCCTTGTACGCGAGCGCGGGCGCCGCGCTCTGCTTGGACAGCGGTACCGAGATGGCGTACTTGTTGTTCTGCACGAAGAACACGACGGGGGCGCGGAGGACCGCGGCGTAGTTGAGCGCCTCGTGGAAGTCGCCCTCGCTGGTGCCGCCGTCGCCGATGAACGCCATGACCACGCCGTCCTCGCCCTTGCGCCGCAGGGCCTCGGCCATGCCCACCGCGTGTACGGTCTGGGTGGCCAGCGGGGTGCACTGAGGCGCGACCCGCGTGGCGGCGGGGTCGTACCCGCAGTGCCAGCCGCCCCGCAGCAGGGTGAGCACCTCGACGGGGTCGAGCCCGCGGGAGACCAGGGCCACCGAGTCGCGGTAGGTGGGGAACAGCCAGTCGTGCTCGCGGAGCGCGAGCACGCCGGCGATCTGGCAGGCCTCCTGCCCGCGGCTGGACGGGTAGACGGCGAGCCGGCCCTGCTTGGTCAGCGCGGTCGCCTGACGGTCGAAGCGGCGGCCCAGGACCATCCGGCGGTACGCCTCCAGCAGCCGCTCGTCCGCCGGCGCCGGGTATCCGGCAGGCGGCTGGACGGCAGTGCCGTCCTCGGCCACGAAGCGCACCGGCACCGGTGAGGGCAGCAGGCCGTCGACCGTTTGGCGACTCGTCCTCGCAGACATGGCGACGCTCCCTTTCTCTGGACGTTTGACAGGCTCAGCGTGTACTTCTGGAGCCATCCGTTCAAGACTTCAGGCATGATGAGCGACAAATGGGTTAAATCAGGACTTGGGGAGGGCCAATTGTCAGCCAATGAGGGTGTTGAGGGTGGCTGGCCGGGACGTTCGGCGAGCCAGTTGGACGGGGTGGACCGCGCGATCATCGCCGAACTGCTCCGCGACGGCCGGATCTCGATGCGCACGCTCGCCGAGCGCGTCCACATCTCCCGCGCCAACGTGTACGCCCGGATCACGCGGCTGATGGACGACGGGGTGATCACCGGTTTCACCGCCGAACTCGCCCCGCACAAGGCGGGCCTGGGCACCAGCGCGTACGTCTCGGTCACCATCGAGCAGAACTCCTGGCGCACGGTCTCGGCCAGGCTCCGCGAGATCCCGTACGTCGAGCACTTCGCGATGGTCGGCGGCGACTACGACGTCCTGGTGCTGGTCAGGACGCCGGACAACGAGGTGCTCAGGCACGTGGTACTGGAGCGCATCCAGGACATCCCCGGCATCCGCGCCACCCGCACCTGGCTGGTCTTCGAGGAGGCCCGGGGCCTGGGCACGGAGTGGGCGGCGCGGGAGGGCTGAGCGGCCCCGGTCAGCCCTCCCGGGCCGCCTTGTACTCCTCGAGGATCGCTTCGATGTGCCGCACCATGAAGGTGTAGTAGTCGCGCATCTCCCGCAGGCGCCCGCGCTGCGGCTCGGGGAGATCGGCCGCGCGCGTCTGCGCGTTCTCGGCCAGCGCCAGCAGCTCGACCGTCTGCTCCAGCTGGTGGTGCAGGCAGCCGACCCAGGCGTCGTCGCGCCACTCGTACACGTACTGCCGGGAGCCGGGCTCCTTGAAGCGCCGCACGGTTCCGCTGAGCACCAGCAGGCGGGTCATCTCGGAGACCGAGCCCTTGCTCGCGTCGAGGGCGTTCTGCAGGGCCGGCATCGTCATGGGCGCCTGGCTGAGCATCAGGACGCCCGCGGCCCGCCCCGCCATCGGCGGCCATCCCATGGCGCGGCCGATGTGCAGGCCGAAGTCGTCGATCAGCGGATTCGCAGCGCCGAGAGCTTCGTCACCGACGGGGCTGAGCACCAACGAGGCACCATCCGTTCAGAAAAAAATGAACTTTCACTATTGACTGAACTTCCTGCTGAAGGCAGTCTACCGGCTAACAGTGGCCCGGACCTGTCCGGAGCCGCTCCCTGAGCCGAACGCAGGAGGTTCGCCGTGACAGGCACGGGCTGGGACATCATCGTCGTGGGTGCGGGTTCCGCAGGCGCGGCGCTCGCGGCCCGCTCCGCCGAGCGGGGGAGGCGCGTCCTGCTTCTGGAGGCCGGACCCGACTACCGTTCAGCGCGGATGCACGAGGCGTGGCGGTCGCCGAACCCCGTGCGCGCGCTGCTGGACCCTAGCGCAACCGAGGGCCTGGTCTGGGCGGGCGTTCACTCCTCCCGGACCGACAAGCAGCCGCAGGGCCCGTACTGGCGGGGCCGGGGTGTGGGCGGCAGTTCGTCGATCAACGGGCAGATCGCGATCCGTCCGCCGATGGAGGACTTCGACGACTGGGCCGCGGCGGGCTGCGCCGGCTGGTCGTGGCAGGACGTACTGCCCTACTTCGCGAAGCTGGAGGACGACGAGGAGTTCGGGGACGAGCCGTACCACGGCAAGGGTGGTCCGACCCCGATCTTCCGTATGCCGCGCGAACAGTGGGGCGGTGTGGACGCCGCCCTGTGCGCCGGGGCGCTCGCCGCCGGCCACTCCTGGGCTCCCGACGTGAACGCGCCGCAGGCGAGCGGGGTCTCGCCGTACCCGATCAACTCGCGCGCCGGGCGCCGGGTCACGGTCAACGACGGCTACCTCGAACCGGCCCGGTCGCTGCCCGGCCTCACCGTACGCGGCGAGGCGCTGGTGGACCGGGTCGTCTTCTCCGGTGACCGCGCCGTCGGCGTCCGGGTCATCGTGGACGGTACGGCGACGACCGAGTACGCGGACGAGATCGTGCTCAGCGCGGGCGTGATCCACTCCCCCGCGATCTTGATGCGGTCGGGGGTGGGCCCGGCGGCCGACCTGCGCCGGCTGGGGATCACGGTACGGCGCGAGCTCCCGGTCGGCCTCGGCATGCAGGACCATCCGATGGTCGTCGTCGAGCTGCCGCTGACCGCGGAGGCCGCCATCAAGACGGCCGACGACCGCCACACCAATGTCTGCGTCCGCTACACCAGCGGGCCCGGGGGTCTCCCCCACGACATGATGTACGTCTCGCTGAACCAGAACGTGCTGTCCATGGAGGCCGCCGACACGCGGTTCCCGGCGGGCGGCCTGGGCGTGTGGCTGAACCAGAACCACTCGCGCGGCGTACTGACGCTCACCTCGGCCGACCCGGAGGCCCAGCCCGAGGTCAGGGAGCGGATGCTGTCGGACGCCCGCGACCTGGAGCGGCTGCGCGAGGGGGTGCGCGCCCTGGTCGAGCTGGCGCGCGGCCCCGAGGTCGCCTCGATCGTCGCCGGCTCGATCGAGGTGAGCAACAGCCGGTTGTTCGCGGTGCTGGACGACGACGCCGAACTCGACGACCACCTCCTCGCCACCGCGGTGGACGCCCAGCACGGCACCAGCACCTGCCGGATGGGCGCGGTCGTCGACCCGTCCTGCCGTGTTTTCGGGGTCGAGGGCCTGCGCGTGGTCGATGCGTCGATCTTCCCGTCCGTACCGAGGGCCAACACCAACCTGGCATCGATCATGGTCGGCGAGCTCATGGCCGACCGTCTCGGCTGAGCCGACCCCGGCGAAGGAGCACCATTCCGTGAAGACCCTGCAGAACCTGATCGGCGGCATCTGGGAGGACTCCCGTGGTGACGCCTTCCACGAGGTGATCAATCCGGCGACCGAAGAGGTCGTCGCCCGCTGCCCCAGCGGCTCACCGCAGGACGCCCGCCAGGCCGTGGACGCGGCCGTCCTGGCCCAGCCGGCCTGGGCGGCGCTGCCGGTCGCCGAACGCGTGGCGCTCCTGTCCCGGTGGGCGGACACGATCACCGAGCACGCCGACGAGCTGGCGGAGCTCGAATGCCGCGAGATGGGCAAGCCCGTCGCCCTCGGCCGGACCTTCATCGCCGGCGCGGCGCAGGGGTTCAAGGCGGCCGTGGCCGAGGCCCTGGACTACCGCTTCGAGGAGACCATCACCGGGAGCGGCACCACGATCCTGCGCCGGCCGCTCGGCGCCACGGCGGTCATCGTGCCGTGGAACTTCCCGGTGCCCATGGCGCTGGGAGCGCTCGGCCCGCTGCTGGCCGCGGGCAACACCGTCGTGCTCAAGCCGTCCGAACGCTCGCCGATGTCGGCGGTGCGACTGCTGGAGCTGATGGACCTTCCGGCCGGCGTGGTGAACCTCGTTCTCGGCGACTCCCGGGCCGGTGCGCCGCTGGTCGCCGACGAACGGATCGGGCTCGTGCACTTCACCGGCTCCGTCGAGGCCGGACGCCGGGTCGGCGCGGAGAGCGGCGCCCTGCTGCACCGGTCGATCCTCGAACTCGGCGGCAAGGACCCCGTGGTCGTCGACGCGGGCGTCGACCCGGTCGCCACCGCCGCCGCGGTCGCGTTCGGCGCGTTCGTCAACACGGGCCAGATCTGCACGTCGATGGAACGGATCTACGTGCACCGCGAGATCGCCGAGGAGTTCGTCGACGCCCTCGTGGACGTCGCCGACACCTTCCCCTCGGAGACGGGCACGACGCGAACACGGTGCTGGGCCCGCTGGTCGACCGGCGTCAGCGCGACATCGTGGCCCGGCACGTCGACGACGCCGTCGAGCGCGGCGCGACCGTCCGCACGGGCGGAACCGTGCCCGAGGGCAAGGGCTTCTTCTACCCCGCCACCGTGCTCACCGGCGTGAACGACTCCATGCTGGTCATGACCGAGGAGACCTTCGGCCCGCTCGCCCCGGTCGCCGTCGTCTCCTCCTTCGAGGAGGGCCTGGAGAAAGCGGCCGGAACGCGTTTCGGCCTCGCCGCCACTGTGTACACCAACGACCCCGCGCACATGGTCGCGGCGCGCGCCATCCCCGCCGGCGTGGTGTGGGTGAACCAGTGGCAGGGCGGCGGGCCCGAGCGACTGTACGAGCCGGCCGGCGAGAGCGGCATGGGCGCGACCGGGTCCCGGGCGGCTTACGACGCGGCCACCCGCCCCGTCTCAATCCACGTCACCCCGGCCGCCCCGGCCGCTCCGGCCGCTCTGCGCGCGTGACGCCCGCGGCCCAGGGCGCCAAGCGGCAGGCCGCCGACGCCGTCGGGGCCTGGGAGAGCCGCTTGATCGACCTGTCCCACCGCATCCACGCCCACCCCGAGCTCGCCTTCGAGGAGACGCTGGCGAGCACGTGGGTGGCGGACGCGCTGAGCGCAGCCGGTTTCGACGTCCGGCACGGCTGCTACGACCTGCCCACGGCCGTACGCGCGACGGTGGGCACCGGTCCGCTGCACATCGGCATCTGCGCCGAGTACGACGCCCTGCCCGACATCGGGCATGCCTGCGGGCACAACGTCATCGCCGCCGCCGCGGTCGGCGCGGGAGCCGCGCTGGCCGGGCTGGCCGACGATCTCGGGCTGACCGTGACCGTCCTCGGCACCCCGGCGGAGGAAGGCGGCGGTGGCAAGATCCTCATGCTGGAACGCGGCGCGTTCGAGGGCCTCGACGCCGCCATGATGGTCCACCCCGCCGCCGTCGAGATGGCGGCGATGCCCGGCTCGGCGGTCGCCCAGTTCGAGGTCTCCTACCGAGGGAAGCCGGCCCATGCCGGCGCGTACCCTGAGCTCGGCGTCAACGCCGCCGACGCGATGACCGTCGCGCAGGTGGCGATCGGGCTGCTGCGCCAGCAGACGGGCGCCGATGACCGGGTCCACGGCATCGTCACCCAGGCCGGTACGGCCGCGAACGTGATCCCCGACGCGAGCCACGGCCGGTGGATCGTCCGATCCTCCACTGTGGAGGCATTGGCCGAGCTCAAGCCGCGCGTACGGCGCTGCTTCGAGGCCGGGGCGGTGGCCACCGGGTGCGACCTGATGGTCACTCCGCCGGCCCCCGACTACGCCGACCTGCGGCCCGACGCGGTCATGCTGGGCCTGTACCGGGCCAACGCGGAGGCGCTCGGGCGGGTCTTTCCGGATCTGCCCGGCGGTCCTCCGGCCGGCGCGGCCACCGATATGGGCAATGTCTCCCACGTCGTGCCCAGCATCCATCCCATGCTGGGGCTCGACTGCCTGCCTGCGGTCAACCATCAGCCGGAGTTCACCGCGGCCTGCGCCACCCCGGCCGCCGACAGGGCGGTGCTCGACGGCGCCACGGCCATGGCATGGACCATCATCGACCTCGCCCGCGCCTCATCGGCACAGCGGGCGGCCCACGGCTGAGCCCCCGCCAGGCCGTTCAGAGAGGAGTCGACCGTTCGGGGAGCGGCCGTTCGGAGGAGCGGGGGTTCGGGGAGGTCGGCCGTTCAGAGAGGTCGGCCGTTCGGGGAGCGGGCCTTCAGGGAAGTGGCGGTGTTCGCCCCGGTCATCTTGCAGGTGGCCGGGGCGATGACCGTACTGAAGGGCGGGAGTTCAGCGCCCTTCGAAGACGGGCCGCTGTTTGGTGAGGAACGCCTCGACCGCTCCGGCGTGGTCGGCGGTGCGGCCCAGGCGGGCCTGGGCGCGGGCCTCGGCCGCGAGCACCGTGCCAAGGTCCTGGTCCCAGGCTTGTGCGATCAGCCGCTTGGACTCGGCGTAGGCGGCGGTCGGCCCGGCCGCGAGCCGGGCCGCGAGCTCGCGGCCCGCCGTACGGACATCCGCGCGGGGGACCACGCGTCCCGAGATTCCCCACGCGACCGCCTGCTGAGCGCTGAAGGACTCGCCGAGCAGGACGAGTTCCTTGGCCCGGGCCTCACCGACCGCCCGCGCGAGCGTCGTGGACAGCCCGGAGTCGCACGTCAGCCCGATCGCGGTGAACGCCGTGGCGAGAACGGCCTCCTCGGCCAGGACCCGCAGGTCGCAGGCCAGCACGAGGGCCAGCCCGGCGCCGACGCACGTGCCGTTGACGGCCGCGACGACCGGCTTGCCCATCGTTGCCACGAGCCGGATGATCGGCGCGTAGTCCTCCTCGACGGTGTCGAACGCGTGGCCGGCGTCGGTACGGAGCGCGGCCGCGTGCTCGGCGAGGTCCTGACCGACGCAGAAGGCGTTCCCCGCGCCGGTCAGCAGCACCGCACGGACGGCGGCATCGGACGCGACCTCCTCAAGCGTCCGGCGCAACGCCGTCTTGAGAGCGGCGTCGAGCGCGTTGCGGCGATCCGGACGGTTGAGCGTCAGTACGGCCACAGCCCCGTCACGTTCGAGGACGACCGGGGCAGCGGACGCGGTCGGGGCGACGGCCGCAATCGAGGCGGCGGGCGCAGTCGACGCGCCGGACGTGGTCGACACACCCGGAGAAGCCGACGCACCGGAAGCGGCCGACACACCAGGAGTGGTCGAGGAGGCGTCCATGTCAGGCCTCCTGGGCGGGCGTCGCCGGCCAGGTCTTGGCCACGAGGGTCAGCACGTCGTAGGTGGCGACCGCCTGGCCGTCCTGGTTGGTCACGACCGCGTCCCAGCGGACCTCGCCATAGTCCGCCCCGGACCGCGGCGTGATCTGCTTGACGGTCAGCGTCACGTCGATGGCGTCGCCGGCCTTGACCGGGGTGAGGAAGCGTAGCCCGTCCACCCCGAAGTTCGCCAGGACCGGTCCGGGCGCGGGGTCGACGAAGAGCCCGGCGGCCAGGGACACCACGAGGTAGCCGTGGGCGACGATGCCGCCGAACAGCGGGTTCCGCGCGGCGGCCGCGGCGTCGGTGTGCGCGTAGAAGGTGTCTCCGGTGAACTCGGCGAAGTGCTCGATGTCCGCGAGCGACACCGTCCGTGGCGCGGAGCCGATCGTGTCGCCCACGCGCAGCTCCGCCAGCGACTTGCGGAAGGGGTGAACGCCGGAGTCGGCACGCGCGGCTCCCGTCGTCCAGCGTCCGGTGATCGCGGTGAGCTGGTCCGGGGAGGCCTGGACGGCGGTGCGCTGCATGTGGTGCAGGACCCCGCGGACGCCGCCGAGCTCCTCCCCGCCGCCGGCCCGCCCGGGGCCGCCGTGGACGAGGACGGGCAGCGGCGAGCCGTGCCCGGTGGACTCCTTGGCGTCGTCTCGGTCCAGGACGAGGACCCGGCCGTGCCACGGCGCCAGCCCGAGCACGACGGACCGCGCGACCTGCGGGTCATGGGTGACGACGGAGGCGACGAGGCTACCCCTGCCCCGGGCGGCGAGGGCGACGGCCTCCTCGACGCCGTCATAGGTGAGCACGGTGCTCACCGGCCCGAACGGCTCCACGTCGTGCGGCTCGGTGGCGCCGGAACGGCCGCGCAGCACGAGCGGGGTCATGAACGCGCCGCGCTCGGGGTCGCCGTCCAGCAAGGACGAGCCGGGGACGCCGTAGACCACCTCGGCGCTCGCTCTCAGCGCCTCGACGCCCTTGCGTACCTCGTCGCGCTGACCGAGGCCGGCGAGCGGGCCCATCCGCACGTCGGGGTTGCGCGGGTCGCCGACGGTCACCTTGGCCAGGCGGGCGGCGAGCGCCTCGATCACCTGGCCGGCCATCGTCTCAGGTACGAGCACCCGGCGGATGGCCGTGCACTTCTGTCCTGCCTTGACCGTCATCTCGGTGACGACGCCCTTGACGAACAGGTCGAACTCCGGATCGTCCGGCCGTACGTCGGGCCCGAGGATCGAGCAGTTGAGGGAGTCGGCCTCGACACCGAGCAGGACGCCGCCGTCGAGCACGTTCAGGTGGCGGCGCAGGATGCCCGCGGTGTGCGCGGAGCCGGTGAAGGCGACGGAGTCCTGCACCGTCAGCTCGTCGAGCAGCCCGCCCGCGCCGCCGGCCACGAGCTGGAGCACTCCCTCGGGCAGGATTCCCGACTCGATGATCTGGCGGACGGCGAGTTCGGTGAGGTAGGCGGTCTGGCTCGCGGGCTTGACGATCGACGGGAGCCCGGCGAGGAAGGCCGGGGCCAGCTTCTCCAGCATGCCCCAGACCGGGAAGTTGAAGGCGTTGATCTGCACCGCGACACCCGGCCGGGAGGTGTAAAGGTGCTGGCCGACGAAGGTGCCGCCCCTGCCCAGCCGCTCGAGGCCGCCGTCGAGGACGACCGTGTCGTTCGGCAGCTCGCGGACCCCCTTGCTCGCGTAGCTGAACAGGGTGCCGATGCCGCCGTCGACGTCGATCATCGTGTCCCGTGAGGTGGCGCCGGTCCGTACGGACAGTGCGTGAAGCTCCTCCTTGCGCTCGGACAGGTGCTTGGCCAGCGCCTTGAGCAGGGCCGCCCGCTCGTGGAAGGTCAGGGAGCGCAGCGCGGGCCCGCCGGTGTCGCGGGCGTGCCGGACCATCGCGGCGACGTCCAGGCCCCGGCTCGAGATGCGCGCGACCTCCTCGCCCGTAGCGGCGTCGAGCAGGGGTTCCCCGTCGTCCGCCGCCCGGAACCAGCCTCCGGCGGCGTAGCTCTCCAGGATCGCGCTCACCTTGTCTCCTCCCTGGGGGACCTCTTGCGCAGGAGCCCCGACCCGTGCAACCGTATTACTGACCGAGTGATAAGTAAATAAGACCGATGCTCTGGAGGGAAGATGACAGCTGAGGCGGAGGAGCGGCTGCTGGCCGGGTTCGAGGCGACGATCGCGCGCAACGACCGGATCGAGCCGCGGGACTGGATGCCGGACGCCTACCGCCGGACGCTCGTACGCCAGATCGCCCAGCACGCGCACTCCGAGATCATCGGCATGCAGCCCGAGGGCGAATGGATCGGACGCGCCCCGTCCCTGCGCCGCAAGGCGATCCTCCTGGCCAAGGTGCAGGACGAGGCCGGGCACGGCCTCTACCTGTACTCGGCGTGCGAGACCCTCGGCGTCTCCCGCGCCGAGCTGACCGGCCTGCTGCTCGCCGGCCGGCAGAAGTACTCCTCGATCTTCAACTACCCCACGCTGTCCTACGCCGACGTCGGCACGATCGGCTGGCTGGTCGACGGAGCCGCGATCTGCAACCAGGTGCCTCTCTGCCGCACCTCCTACGGACCGTACGGCCGCGCCATGATCCGCATCTGCAAGGAGGAGTCCTTCCACCAGCGCCAGGGGTACGAGCTGCTCATGACGATGATGCGCGGCACCGACGCCCAGCGGGCCATGGTCCAGGAGTCGGTCGACCGGTTCTGGTGGCCGTCGCTGATGATGTTCGGCCCACCGGACGCCGAGTCCACCAACAGCGCGCGGTCGATGGCGTGGGGCGTCAAGCGCAACTCCAACGACGAGCTGCGCCAGCGGTTCGTGGACATGACGGTCCCGCAGGCCGACGCGCTCGGGGTGACACTGCCCGACCCCGACCTGCGCTGGAACGACGAGCGCGGGCACCACGACTTCGGCGAGCCGGACTGGGAAGAACTCGCCGCGGTCATCCGCGGGGACGGTCCGTGCAACGCCCAGCGGATGCGCCACCGCCGCGCCGCCCATGAGGACGGCGCCTGGGTACGCGAGGCGGCGTCGGCGTTCGCGAGCCGATCCGCCGGGGCAGCCGCGAGCCACTCCGCTGAGGCGAGCGCGACCCTGTCCGCCGAGGCGGGTGCCCGATGAGCGCCGACCGGCGGGAGTGGCCGCTCTATGAGGTGTTCGTCCGCGGCAAGCGCGGGCTCAACCACGTCCACGTCGGGTCGCTGCACGCCCCGGACGACGCGATGGCCGTAAGGCACGCGCGCGACGTCTACACGCGGCGCAACGAGGGCGTGAGCATCTGGGTCGTACGAGCCGACGCCATCACGGCCTCCAGCCCGGACGAGAAGGACCCGCTGTTCGCGCCGAACGGCGACAAGGTCTACCGGCACCCGACGTTCTACGACATTCCCGACAACGTCCCTCACATGTGAGCACCACACGATCGGAACACCCATCACCATGAGCGACGAACACGGCAGCATCTACGACGGCCTGCTCGGCGGCGACTCCTCCCAGTGGGCGTTCGGCACCGATTTCGAGGACCCGCTGGCCGGCGTCGACACGACGGTGCCCGACGGCGTCGACCACACCGAACTCGCCGAATACTGCCTCATGCTCGGCGACGACGCCCTGATCATGTCGCAGCGCCTGACGGAGTGGTGCAGCCGCGCGCCGGACCTCGAAGAGGACATCGCGCTGGCGAACATCGCCCTCGACCTGCTCGGGCAGGCGCGCCTGCTGCTGGCGCGGGCGGCCGCCGCCGACGCCGGTCTCCTGCCCGCCCTCCCCGAGGGCTCGCCGGTGCCGGCGGAGGACGCGCTGGCGTTCTTCCGTGACGCCGGGCAGTTCCGCAACGTGCGCCTGGCCGAGGTCGCGAACGGCGACTTCGGGCACGTGGTCGTCCGCCTGCTGCTGTTCGCGGTGGCCCGCCTCGCGCTGCTGGAGCGGCTCCGCGCGAGCGGCGACACGGTGCTGGCCGCGGTGGCGGCCAAGGGCGTCAAGGAGGTCACCTATCACCGGGACTGGGCGGCCCGCTGGTTCCTCACCCTGGCGCAGGGCACGGAGGAGTCGCGCCGCAGGCTCGTCACCGCACTCGACGCCCTGTGGCCGCTCCAGCCCGAACTGGTCGCCACGGACCCCGTCGAGCTCTCGCTCGCGCGCGCCGGCGTCGGCGTCGACCCCGCCACCATGCGTGATGAGGTGGACGCCGTCCTCGACCAGGTATTCGCCGTGAGCGGCGTCACCCGCCCGGACCGCCCACCCCTGGTGGGCGGCGGACGGACGGGCACGCACACCGAGGACTTCGCCGGCCTGCTCGCCGAGATGCAGGTGGTCGCCCGCGCACACCCGAGCGGGCGCTGGTGAACGCCGCCGAGCCGGCCGGGGCCGAGCGGGCGCCGGCGAGGGTCCGGGAGCGGGCCGCCGAGGTCGCTGCGCAGGTACGCGACCCCGAGATGCCGATGCTCACCCTCGCCGACCTCGGCGTCCTGCGCGGTGTCCACGTGACGCGGACAGCGGACGGCCACGAGGTCGTCATCGCCTCGATCACCCCGACCTACACCGGCTGCCCGGCCATGGCCACCATGCGCGACGACCTCGTCCACCGCCTGAACGACGCGGGCTTCCCCCACGTCGAGGTACGCGTCGTGCTCGACCCGCCATGGTCGAGCGACTGGATCTCCGAACGCGGCCGGGCCGCCCTGCGTGAGGCCGGCCTGTCGGCGCCCGGCCCGGCCCGCCGGACGTCCGGGCCCATCGCGCTCACGCTCGGACCGGCGCGGTCCGCCCCGGCCTGTCCGCGCTGCGGTTCGACGGCCACCCGGCTGACCTCCGAATTCGGCGCCACCGCCTGCAAGGCCCTCTACACCTGTACCGACTGCCTTGAGCCGTTCGAGCATGTCAAGGAGATATGAGATGACCACGCTCGCGCCCGGACCGGCGCCGACCCGGGCGTCCGCCACCTTCCGACCGCTGACCGTGGCGGCGGTGGACCACCTGTGCGAGGACGCCGCGGCGATCACGTTCGCCGTGCCCGACGAACTGCGCGAGGCGTACGCCTTCCAGGCGGGGCAGTCGCTCACCCTTCGCCGCGTCGTGGACGGGCGGGAGCACCGGCGGTCCTACTCGATCTGCGCACCGGCCGGCGCCGCGCCGCGCATCGGGGTCCGCGAGATACCGGGCGGGCTCTTCTCCTCCTGGCTGGTCCGCGAGGTGGTGCCGGGGACACGGATCGACGTACAGACTCCGACCGGCTCCTGGCGGGCCGACCCGGCGCGGGGAGAGCGGCACCTGTGCATCGCCGCCGGGTCGGGCATCACCCCGATGCTGTCGGTCGCCTCGACGGTGCTGGCCCACCCCGGCGCCCAGGTGTCGCTCCTGTACGGCAACCGTACGAGCCGTACCGTGATGTTCACCGAGGAACTCGGCGACCTGAAGAACCGCTACGGTGCCCGGTTCCAGCAGGTCCACGTCCTTTCGCGGGAGCCACGCGAGGTGGAGTTGTTCTCGGGCCGGCTCGACGGCGACCGGTTGCGCCGGCTGCTCACCGAGCTGGTGCCGGTCGAGGTGTTCGATCATGTCTGGCTCTGCGGACCGCTGCGCATGATCCAGGACGCGCGGGCGGTGCTCACCGACCTCGGCGTCCCCGCGCGGAACGTCCACGTCGAGCTCTTCTACGTCGACGCGCCCCCACCGCGACCGCGACGGGACAACGAGCTGCCGAGCGGCGCGACCAGCGTACTGACAACGGTGCTCGACGGGCTGCGGGCGACGTCGACCGTCTCCCGGGAGACGACCCTCCTCGACGGCGCCCAGGCCACGCGCGCCGACCTGCCGTTCGCGTGCAAGGGCGGCGTCTGCGGGACGTGCCGGGCCGTCGTCCGCGAGGGCGCGGTCGACATGCGCCGCAACTACGCCCTCGAACCGTCCGAGGTGGACGCCGGGTTCGTGCTCACCTGCCAGACGTTCCCGGTCGGCGAGAGCGTCACCGTCGACTACGACGCCTGACCTTGTTCCTTCATGGATAGGAGCTCTTCTATGACGCTGATCGTGGAAGAAGGGGCCGACCGGGTCGTGTGGCGCCTCAACAGACCCGAGGTCCGCAACGCGATCGACCGCGAGCTGGTCTCCGCGCTCCACCAGGCGTGCGCCGCCGTCGAAGAGGAGCCGCGCGTCGTCCTGCTCACCGGCGAGGGCTCGACGTTCGCGGCGGGCGCGGACATCGCCCAGCTCCGCGAACGGACCCGGGACGACGCGCTGCGGGGCATCAACTCGAAGATCTTCGACCGGATCCACCGGCTGCCGATGCCGACCGTGGCCCTCGTCGACGGGTACGCCCTGGGCGGCGGCGCCGAGCTCGCCTACGCCTGCGACTTCCGGATCGGCACACCACGCACACGCATCGGCAACCCGGAGACGGACCTCGGCATCATCGCGGCGGCCGGCGCGGCCTGGCGCCTGGCCGAGCTCGTCGGCGAACCCCTGGCCAAGGAGATCCTGCTCGCGGGCCGTATCCTCACGGCCGACGAGGCGCGGGCCGTGCACCTGCTCAACGACGTGGTGGAGCCCGGCGACCTGCTCGCCGCCGGCCATCGGCTCGCCGACCGCATCACCGCGCGGGCGCCGCTGGCGACCCGGCTGACCAAGGCCGTCTTCCACGCCCCGCGAGCCGCGCACCCGTTCATCGACGACGTCGCCCAGGCGATCCTGTTCGAGACAGAGGAGAAACACACCCGCATGACGGCATTCCTGGACCGGCGGCAGGAGCGACGCTCATGACCCTGCCACAGACGGTGGGCGTCTTCGGCGGCGGGCGGATGGGGTCGGGGATCGCGCACGCGTTCCTCGCCTCGGGCAGCCACGTGATCGTCGTGGAGAACGACCCTGAGGCGGCTGACCAGGCCAGGACCCGGGTGGCCGGCAGCCTGGCCAAGGCCCACGACAAAGGCCGGCTCGGGGTCCCGCTCCAGGACGCCGTCGCCCGGCTGCGGACGACGGCCGACCCAGGCGAGCTGGCCCCCTGCGAGCTCGTCGTCGAGGCGGTCCCGGAGGACGCGGCGCTCAAGGCCCAGGTGCTCGCCCTGGCCGAGCAGCGGGCGCCGGACGCGGTGCTCGCCTCCAACACCAGCAGCCTGTCGATCGACGGGCTGGCCGCCGGCCTGGCCGCACCGGACCGCTTTCTCGGGCTGCACTTCTTCAACCCCGTCCCCGTGAGCGACCTCGTCGAGATCGTCACCGGGGACCGCACCACGCCCGCGCTCGTGACGCGGGCCCAGGGCTGGGTGGCCGCGCTCGGCAAGACACCGATCACCGTCTCGGACTCGCCGGGGTTCGCGAGCAGCCGCCTCGGCGTCTGCCTGGCGCTCGAGGCGATGCGGATGCTCGAGGAGGGCGTCGCGAGCGCGGCCGACATCGACACGGCGATGACCCTCGGCTACCGGCACCCGATGGGGCCGCTGCGGACCACCGACGTGGTGGGACTCGACGTACGGCTCGCGATCGCCGAACACCTGGCCCGCGAGCTCGGACCCCGTTTCGAGCCGCCGCGGATCCTGCGCGACCTCGTGGCCGCCGGGCACCTCGGCCGCAAGAGCGGCCAGGGCTTCTACGTGTGGTGAGAGGGTTCGTGCTTGGCCAGGCCGTCGAAGGCGATGACGGTGATGGCGTCGGCGACCGTCGCCAGGTCGTACAGGCCGTCCGGGCGATACCACTCGACCAGCGAGTTGACCATGCCGAACAGCAGCCGGCTCACCAGCGCCGGCGGCACGCTGTCACGCAGGGAGCCCTCCGCGACGGCGTCCGCGACGAGCGCGGCGAGGCGGTCGTCGAGCCAGCGGCGCCGCTCCAGGGCGGCCAGTTCGAGCCCGCTGTTGCCCCGTACCCGTAGAAGGAGCGTGACGGAGGGCTGATGCGCCACGAGGACCTCGACGCTGCGCCGCACCACCTCGCGCAGCCGCTCGTAGGCGGTCGCCTCGGCCTGGTCGCGGGAGGCCGCGGTCACGGCGGCGGTGAGCTCGTCGAGGGCGTCGTCGAGGGCCTGGCCGAGCAGTTGCTCCTTGCTCGTGACGTGGTGGTAGATGGCCGGCTTCGTCAGCCCGAGCTCCTTGGCCAGGTCTCCCATGCTCGTGGCGTCGTACCCCTTGCGGTTGAACAGCTCCACCGCGGCGCGCAGGATCGCCGCCTGGTCGTAGCCGGGGCGGCCACGACCGCGGCGCGGAGTCGGTTCGGCGGGCTCGGTCGTCGTCACGAATGCAGCATCTCACGGCAGATCAGACGCCCTTCCAGGTCATCGGCCTTGACGATCAGGCTGCCGACCACGCGGGACACCCAGGAGCTGAGCAGCCAGGCCGCCTGCCGGACGTAAGGGCAGCTCAGCACGCCTCGGCTCCGGACACCGGCTCGGCGACCATGAGACGTAGGGGTATATCGTCCCGTTAGGCCGGTTTTGATGAAAGGAGTCCGGTGCTGAGCAACCTGATCGCTTTTGCGGTCGCCTCACTTCTGGCTTCCATGATTCCCGGGCCCACCACCGTGGTGATCATGCGACAGTCCGTCCGCGCGGGCCGGTCCGCGGGAATGGCGACCGTGCTGGGCAACGAGACCGGCTGGCTGATCTGGTGCCTGGCGGCCGCCTTCGGCCTGTCCGCGCTGCTGCTCGTCTCCGAGCTCGCCTTCGACGTCATGCGGATCGTCGGCGCGATCGTGCTGGTCTGGTTCGGCGCGAGGATGCTGTGGCAGGCCCGCCGCAGGGCCCGGGGCGGTCTGTCCGAAGACCCGGCCTCGTCATCGTCCGCCGGGCTCTCGCTGTGGAGCTGCTATCGGTCCGGGCTGTTGACCAATCTGGCCAATCCGAAGGCCGGCGTGTTCGCGCTGTCCTTCCTGCCGCAGTTCGTGCCCGAGGGCTCTCCGGCACTGCCGATGCTCCTGCTCCTGGCGGTGGGCTCGGCCCTCATCGACCTGGCCTGGTATCTGGGGATCGTCCGGCTGGTCGGCGCGGCCGAGCGATTCTTCAAGCGGCCCGCCGTACGCCGTTACCTGGAGTACATGTCAGGCACCCTGCTGATCGGCCTGGCCGTCCGCCTCGCCCTGACGAGCAAGCCGTAGCGCGACAGGCTTGACGGTGCCGAGCGTGGTCGCCATAGGATCACCGCCCATGTTCATGACCATCGCGCTCAGCGCCTCCCTCGTCCTGAGCGGTTCGCCCGCTCAGGCCGCCACCAAGCCGGTCACGTTCCAGGGTTTCACCCTCAAGGTCCCCGCCCAGTGGAAGGTCAAGAAGGAGGGCGTCGATCTGCGCGTCATCACCGGCGCCTGCTCCGCTCGGGCCGCCGAGTGCAAGGGCTTCCTGCTGGGCGGCCCCCAGGCGGTCAAGTACGCCTCCGAGGGCAGCCCGTACCGGCCTGACCAGCCCTACCATCCCAGCAGCGGCGTGACCGAGTGCGTGCCGGCGAAGAAGTACTACAGCGGGCAGGCCACTCGCGTCAGGACCTCGACGACGGCATTCGGCACCGGCCGGCAGGCCCGGTTCACCGAGTGGAAGGTGTCCTGCAACGGCAGCAAGATGAAGGTCGCCGCTTACACCCAGCGCGTCTGGTACGTGAAGGCCAAGAAGGTGATCGTCGTCGACCACTGGAAGACGCTGGGCCTGGGCGCCATCCTCGGCAAGGCCGTGTGGAAGTAGCCGACGCCCGTGGGCGGCGGGCCCGCGCCCGCCGCCAAGAACCGCGGGCGGCGCCGCTTTTCCACGGCCCGCATTCGTGAATGGCTGAATAAGCCCTCAGGCAGGCCACCGAGCTCATTATTATCCAAGGCCCCACACCATCGCCATAAATTCGCCATAAACTCGCCATATAACCCCTCTACCTGCACAAACGTCTGAATAAATCGACCCCGAGACCTAGTCGCCCAGGCGATTTTAACCTCGCCCCGAAAGGGCTCTTGTCAAAACGATTTACCAACACTTACTCTCCAGGTGATCAAATCACTTTCTGTTTTACCTGGAGGCACCACTTGCGCCGATTAGCGCTTCCTGTCGCCCTCACGGCGTCAATGCTCTTCCCCTTGCTCGCCCCTGAGGTCGCCGCCTCCGCCACGGCCGCCACCGTTCTCGCGGATCCGCCACCGGCTGACGTTCAGGAGATCGGCCCCGGCCAGTACTCCGCCGACACCAAGACCTTCAAGCTCACCGAACGGGACGTGTCCGCGGGCGCGATCAGCCGCAGGCACGGCGTGGCCCTGACCGGCGGCGACCTGGCCAGGCCGCAGTCGGCCCCGGCCACCCGCCCCGAGCTGGGCGTCTTCGGACCGAGCTGGCAGGCCGAGTTCGCCGGCGGTCAGATCAACCGGAAACTGGAGAAGCAGAACGGCACCATCGTCATCACAGAACTCGACGAAGGGACGTCGACCAGCTACCCCCTGAAGAGCAGCGTCTCCTTCCCCGACGGCGGCGGCATCCAGACGTACCAGGCCGACACCGGATCCAAGATCACCGAAACCACCAAGTGGGACGCGGTCGTCGGAGCGATGCGTACCACGACGGTCGAGACGCTCGTGTCGGATCCGGGCTCCGTGGAGGCGGGCGACGACACCTTCACCACCGCCGACGGCACTCCCATCAGCGCCGGTGATCTCCAGCTCACCTACACCTGGGCCCGGCCGGCCGGGGCGCCGAGCGCCGACCCCTGGCGGGTGACCGACGTGGGCAGCGTCGCCTTCGGCAAGTCCACGATCGCCTACGACGCCCAGGGTCGCGTCAGCACCGTGAAGGAGCCGGCCGGCGTGGCGGACCCCGCGTCCGTCACCAAGTTCACCTACGCCACGGCCACCACGGCCACCGGCACCTCCAACGGCGACTTCGCGGGCCGGCTCAAGGACGTCACGGTCACCTTCGGCACCGAATCGCCGCAGACCGAGGCCAGCTACGCCTACGACCAGAACGGCCTGCTGCGCACCGTGACCGATCCCAGCGTCGGCGCCACCCAAGGGACCTACGCCTACGACTCGGTGGGACGCCTGTCGTCGATCGAGTCCGTCACCAACGGCGGCTGGCAGCTCTCCTTCCCGGCGGGCGTCGCGGCTCCCCAGGTGACCCTCACCAGCACCGACCTGCCGGCCAACGGCGGGGACACCGTGGGCGCGGCCGGGCTCGACGACCCCAACGCCACCGAGCCGCCGGCCGGTGACTTCCTACCGGAAGGCGTGGATCCCCCGCAGTCCTACCCGACGAAGTGCAGCACGGCCGCGACCTGGATGTGGTACACGAAGTCGGGCTGCTCGGCCTGGGCATGGCACGGCGGCAAATGGCGAAAGCCCGACTGGAAGCGGACCGCCAGCGGCTTCAAGGTCAGGGGTATCTACTACGACCACTGCACAAGTTCTCCGGACAAGCCGCATAATTTCGATTTCCGGCCGGCCTGTGACTCCCATGACTACGGGTACGGCCTGATAGCCAACAAGAGGAAGCATTACCGCTACTACCTCTCCAACTCCCATTCAAAGGCCGACGTGGACAACCGGTTCTACATCACCCTGCGCGACAAGGTGTGCGGCGGCTACTTCATCCTGGTCCGGCCCGACTGCAGGGCATGGGCATGGACGTATTACCAGGCCGTCAAGAGGTACGGCAACCCCTGAGAACAGCGCGAGCCCGAAGTGACTTCTGAGCTCTGACCTTTTCGAGGGACTTTCCCTCGGCCGGATGGCGGCTTCGGCCGCCGTCCGGCCACCCCTCATGTCGGCGTCGTTTCCCTGCACCTCCTTTATGTAAGGCGCGGTACGTCATGAAATTGCCAGTCTTATCCTGTCTCCTCGTGGCGCTGACGGCCACGGCGATCGCGACCGGGCCGGCCTACGCGGCAGAGGCCCCTTCAACGGCTTCTACGGCGGCTCCCACAGCGGCCGCTGCCACCGCTTCGACCGCACCGCAGGCCACTTCGACGGCTCCCTACATCGAGCCCCAGCTGAGCGCGCGGGCGGCCGCAGCGGGCAAGATCAGGGTGAACGTGGTCAGCAAAACCCGCGCCGACATGCCGGACGCGGCCGCCAGCGGCCAGGTCGTCCAGCAACTGTCCCGCTTCCCCCTGATCACCCTGCACGTCGACCAGGCCGGGCTGGACCGGCTGTCCAAGCTGCCCAGCGTGGTCAGCGTGACCGAGGACAAGCCGGTGCGGCCGGTACTGGCCGAGAGCATCCCGCTGATCGGCGCGGACAAGACCAGGGCCGCGGGCAAGACGGGCGCCGGCGCCGTGGTGGCCGTGCTGGACACCGGCGTGGCGGTCAACCACCCCTTCCTCAAGGACCGGGTGCTGGAGGAGGCCTGCTTCTCCCCCATCGACGCCGACTACGGCTCCACCAGCCTGTGTCCTGACGGCACCGCCGAGCAGGAAGGGCCCGGCGCCGCCGACTCCGACCAGGGCCCGTGCGCCGACGTCGCGCTGGACTGCGACCATGGCACCCACGTGGCCGGCATCGCGGTCGGCAACGGCACGGGCGTGACCGGCGCCCCACCGGCCGGTGTCGCGCCCGGCGCCGAGATCGTCGCCATCCAGGTGTTCAGCAAGTTCTCCTCCGAAGACCTGTGTGGGGCGGGCGCCGCTCCGTGCGTGCTCAGCTTCACCAGCGCCCAGCTCGCCGGCCTGGAGAAAGTGCTGGAGCTGAAGGACGCGGGCGTGCCGCTGGTGGCCGCCAACCTCAGCCTGGGCGGCGGCCAGTACACCGCGGCCTGCGACGGCGACCCGCGCAAGACGGTCATCGACAGCCTGCGCGCCGCCGGCGTGGCCACCGTGGTCGCGGCCGGCAACGACGGCTTCGGTGCCGCCGTGGCCGCCCCCGCCTGCGTGTCCTCGGCCATCACCGTCGGCGCCACCACCGACCAGGACGGCGTGGCCGCCTTCAGCAACCGCGGCACGCTGCTGGACCTCTTCGCCCCCGGCGTGTCCATCGTCTCCTCCGTCCCCGGCGGCAAGTGGGCCTCCTTGAGCGGCACCTCGATGGCCGCCCCGCACGTCACCGGCGCCCTGGCCGTACTGCGCCAGGCCATGCCCGACGCCACGCTGGCCCAGCTCGAAACCGCCTTGAAGACCACCGGCAAAGCCATCGCCTACAACGGCGTGACCACACCTCGCATCCAGGTCGACGCCGCCGTACTGGGCAAATCTCCTGACCCCGGCGCCTGGCCCACCCCGTACTACGAGAACATGAAGGACACCGCGATCCCCGACCACGGCACCGTGACGTCCTCCATCGCGGTCGCCGGCCTGCTCGGCACCGCGCCCGCCACCACCGAGGTGTACGTCGACATCCACCACTCCTGGCGCGGCGAGCTGAAGATCGACCTGATCGCGCCGGACGGCAAGGTCTACCCGCTGCAGGCCAACGACCCCAACGACAGCGCCGACATCATTCACGAGACCTACCAGGTCAACGCCAGCGCGTCCCAGGCCAACGGCACCTGGAAACTCCGCGTGCAGGACGTCGAATATCTCGACACCGGCTTCATCGACGGCTGGTCGCTCCGGCTGCCCTGCTTCGGCAACTGGGACGACACCGCCATTCCCGATCCCGGCGTCGCCGAGTCCAGCATCGTCCTGGCCTGGCTCAACGGCAACGCCCCCACCCGCACCCATGTCCACGTCGAGATCGACCACACCTGGCGCGGCGACCTGAAGCTCGACCTGGTCGCGCCGGACGGCAAGGTGTACGCGCTTCGCGCCGCCGACGCCAAGGACGGCACCGACAACATCGACGAGAGCTACTGGGTGAACGCCAGCGCCTCACCATCCAACGGCACCTGGAAACTCCGGGCGGAAGATCTCGCCAAGGGCGACAAGGGCTTCATCAACGGATGGACCCTGACGCTCTAGAGGCACCTGCCGGACGGCTGCCCGCACGCCTGTCGCGGGCAGCCGTCCGCGCATGCCCGGTCCGTCATGATTTGGGCAGCAAAGGTGGCTATTGAGATACTCCGACCATGGAGACGAGTGCGAGGACGGGCAGTCCCGTGGAATGGGCGCTGCGTTCCGCCGCGCCGGCGGATCTCGAGGCGATCGTGGAGCTGCGAGCGACGGTGATGCGCCCGGACCTGGAGCGGCTGGGACGGTTCGACGAGTATCGGGTCCGGCAGCGGCTGCGGGATGCCTTCATTCCTCAGCACACCTCGGTCATCGTGGCCAACGGCGCCTTCGCGGGCTGCGTCGCGGTGCGTCCGGCCGAGGACGGGCGGTGGCTGGAGCATTTCTATCTCGATCCCGGCCTCCAGGGCCGAGGGCTCGGCTCGGCCGTCCTGCGGACCCTGCTGAAGCGGGCCGATGCCGACGACGCGCTCGTCCGCCTGAACGTCCTGCAGGGCAGCGCCGCCCGGCGGCTGTACGAGCGTCACGGGTTCACCGTGGAGGCTGAGGACCCGGTCGACGTCTTCATGGTGCGCCGGCCTGGTGCGGGCACCTCATGAGGTAGCTCGGCCGCGGCGACCTCAGTCGGCCAGGCCACGGCGCAGGGCCGCGGCGAGTTCGGCGAGCTGCCGCTGTGACACCTCGGCGGACAGGATCGCCTGCGACCCGTGGAAGGTGCCGGGCCACTGGTGCAGATCGACCGACACCCCCGCCTGCAGCAGGCGCAGCGCGTAGCCCATGTCCTCGTCGCGGTTCGGGTCGAACTCCGCGGTGGCGATGTAGGCGGGCGGCAGGCCGGACAGGTCGGTGGCCCGCGCCGGGGCGGCGTACGGGGAGGCCACGGCGGTGCCCAGGTAGTAGCGCCACGATGCGGTGACCACGTCGCGATTGATCCAGGGCGTGTCGGTGAAGTTCCGTGCCGACCAGGTCTCCTGCCGGTCGTCGAGCTCGGGCTCGTTGAGCAGCTGGAAGCGGATCGGCGGCCCCTGCTCATCGCGCGCCCGCAGCGCCACCGCGGCCGCGAGCCCCCCGCCGGCGCTGTGACCGCCGACCGCGATCCGCCCGGCGTCGATGCCGAGCTCGGCGGCGTGCTCGTCCGCCCAGGACAGCACGGCGTAGACGTCGTCCAGCGCGGCCGGGAACCGGTGCTCGGGAGCCCGCCGGTAGCCCACCGAGATCACCACCGCACCGGAGCCGTCCGCGAGCCGGGCGGCCCAAAGGTGCTCGGTGTCCAGGTCACCCATGACGAATCCGCCGCCGTGCAGCCAGACGATAGCGCCCTGGGCCTGGCGCGGACGATAGATCCGCACCACCACGTCCGGATCGGCGGGCACCATCCGATCCTCGACCTCCAGGTCCGCGAGATCAGGTGCCGGCCTCGCGGCGGCCGCCTTGGCGTAGTTCGCCCGCGCGGCGACCGGGTCGGTCAGTTCTACCCGGGGGATCAACGGGAGGAATGCCTCAAGTTCGGGATTCATGGCAACCATTCTCACGGTCGCCATTCCCGTGATCATCCGCCATCCGTCGGACATCCCCGCCTGACCGTGCACCGATCGGCGCTATCCTCCTGCCATGGAGGCACTGGCCGAACGGCTGTCGCACCTGGACGCGCAGGCCGAAGGCGCGGTTCGCGTCATCGCGTTCTACGACACGCTGATGCGCCGCCGGGTGGACCTCCCCGCGCTGGCCAGGGCCTCGGCGGTCCTCGCCGAGTGCGTGGCCGGATTGCGGCTCCACAGCACGGGCCGGGCGATCCGCATGGCACCCGACGGCAGGACCGCCTCCACCCCGCCGGCACCCGCGTCCACCACAGTGCCGATCACCCTCGACGAGGAGGAGATCGGCACCGTATGGCTGGAGCGCCCCGGCCCACCCGTCCCCCTCGACGAACTGCTCCTGGACCGGCTGGCCATCGCCGCCGCGGCCGCCGCCGAGAAGTACGGCCCGGCCCGCACCACCATGGCCGACCCCGCGCTCGTCGAGCTCGCGATCAGCGGCGACAGCGACGACGCCGCCACCGCCCGGGCCCTACGGCTGCTGGGCTTCGCCGCCGACCTGCCCGTCCACGTCCTCGCCGTACGCTCACAGCTCCCCCTCGACCAGATCGCCGGCCGGCTCTGCCCCGCCCGCCCGGTGAAAGCGGCACCACTGGCCGACGCGGGCGTCATCCTGGCCACCACCATCGACCCGGCCCGGCTCCCATCGGGCGTACGGGCGGGCATCGGCGCCACCGGCAACCCCAGCCGGGCCTGGCAGCAGGCCCGTACCGCGCTCCGCTTCACCACCGCACGCCAACCGGTCATCCACTACGACGACCTGGGCGCCCTGACGCTCCTGACCGAAATACCCCCCGACACCGCCCGCGACAACACCGACGTGACCGCCATCGCGCGCATGGCCGACAACCCAGAGGACCTGGAGACGCTGGACGCCTACTGCGCCACCGGCTCCCTGCGCCAGGCCGCCGACCTGCTGCACCTGCACCACAGCAGCGTCGCCCGCCGCATCGAACAGCTCGCGAAGACCCTGCGCATCGACCTCACCGAACCCACCGGACTGACCCGCGCCAGACTCGCCCTCACCACCTGGCGGCTCCTCAACAGCTGAGCCGGCGATCAGTTGCCGGTGGTCAGGACCATGCGGAAGCGGGCCTGACCGGAGAGCATCTTCTGGAACGCCGCACCGGCCTCCTCCAGCGGAGCCTCCTCGATCCACGCCCGGACGCCGCTCTGGGCGGCGAACCTCATGGTGTCCTGGATGTCGACCGCGTTGCCGGAAGCATGCCCGTACACCCGCTTGGCCTCGTCCACGAGCTGCAGGGGCGTGACGTTCAGCGGCTCCATGTCGACACCGACGACGATGAGCTCACCGCGGCGCCCCAGCCCGTCGAACGCGGCGGACATCGCCGCGGCGTTGGTCACCGTCGCCAGCACCACCTTGGCTCCCCCGCGGGCCTGCAGCGCGTCGGCCGTCTTCTCGGTGGCGCTGTCGATGTAGTGGGAGGCGCCGAGCTTGTGAGCCAGGGACGCCTTTTCCGGACCGCGGGCCATCGCGATGGTGTCGAAGCCCATCTTCGAGGCGTACTGCACGCCCAGGTGCCCCAGACCACCCAGGCCGAGGATCGCGACGGCGTCGCCTGAACGCGCGGAGCTGCGGCGCAGCGCGTTGTACACGGTCACGCCGGCGCAGGCCAGGGGCGCGGCTTCCACCGCCGTCAGCTCGTCCGGGATCGAGGCCAAGGCGACGGCCGGTGCCACGACGGCGTCGGCGAACCCTCCGGCGTACGCGGCCCCCGGCACCTGGATCTCGGGACAGAGGACGCCGTCTCCCTGCCTGCAGGCGTCGCAGTGGCCGCAGCTGCCGCCGTACCAGCCGATCGCGACCCGATCACCCACGGACCAGCCGGTGACGTTGTCGCCGATCGCGTCGATACGTCCCGCGATCTCGTGCCCTGGTGTGACGGGAAAGGTGGTGCCCGGAAGGTGTCCGGCGGTGATCATCGCGTCGGAGTGGCACACTCCACAGGCCTCGACGGTGACCCGCACCTGCCCCGGCCCCGGTTCCGGGGTGTCCACCTGAACCAGCGACATGTCCCCGCCAGGCTGGGCGACCTGCATGGAACGGTGCATGGGTGAAGAAGACATGTCGTCTCCTTTTCTTGCGAAAAGCAGCCGCCCTTACGGGGCAGCCTCTACAAGTCCACCATCGCACCTCGTTCATTTACTGTTCGTCGGACCCCCTGGCAGGAGGCAGTCGGGGGATGTCGGCCCGGTAGAGGCTGAGGAGCAGCCCGTATGCCTCGGTTTCCGGGCCTGAAGCCGGCTGCCGATCGCCGACCAGTGTGTCGAGCCGCTCGGCCAGCGCGCGAGCCTCGTCAGGGGTGAGCCAGAGATGGCGCAACGCGGTATGCCCGGGGTCATCGGAACGGGTGGGCGACATCTCCGCCCGAGCCGCGTCGAGGAGAAACTTCGCTCCGTCGCCACATTCCTCGTCGAGCCTGAATTCCTTGCTGATGAGCTCGAACCGCTGTTCGGTGCCGCCCCGCACCTGCCGCGTGCTCGCCAGGCGGACGAGCCCCGCGTCACGCAGGACCCGTACGTGGTAGCCGACCGTGCCCTTGGTCGAACCGAGTGCCGCCGTCAGCTCGCCCAGCGTGGCGGGGCGTTGACGCAGCAGGTTGACCAGGCGGTGGCGCAACGGGTGCCCGAGCGCCTTGAACTGCGCGGGAGAGCGCAGCACCACGAGGTCCGGCTCAGCTTCCATGACGCAAGTGTCTAGGAACTTAAACGCTTTGACAAACGCGCCAGAGCGGCGGCAGACTCCCGGGGAGAAAGCGTTGAAGATTCTCGACGCTTAACGTTGGAAGGACTTCCTCGCATGCCCCTGTCAACGGCACACGTCGCAACCGATCGTTCGGCGCGTTACGTCAAGCAGCTGATCTCCCACATGAGTCACAAGGTCACCGCCGAGCTCACCGGCGCCGGCAGAGGCACGGTCACCTTCCGCTACGGCACCTGTTCGCTGACCTCCACCCGGCAGGAACTGGTCCTGATCGCCACCGCGGCGGACTCTGACTCCCTGACCGACGTGCAGGACGTCGTCACCCGGCACCTGCTGCGCTTCGCCACCCAGGAGGAGCTCCACGTCGGCTGGACCGACCCGATCGCGGGTGACGCCCTTGAGATCGTCGATCCGGCCGTCGGCGACTATGTGCTCGCCCACTGCACCCCGGCCGGCGAGTTGCTGACGGAATTGGCTGTCACGACACGAGAGACCACCGGCCGCGCCGCCGGAATGCAGGTCTCGGCCGACGAGGGTGCGCTGCTGGAGATGCTGGTCCGGCTCTCCGGTGCCCGTACCGCCATCGAGATCGGCGTGTTCACCGGCTATTCGGCCCTGTGCATCGCTCGCGCGCTACCCGCTGACGGCCGCCTGCTCGCTTGTGACGTGAGCAGCCAATGGACCGACATGGCCCGGCCCTTCTGGGCACGCGCCGGCGTCGATGACCGCATCGACCTCAGGATCGGCCCGGCCCTCCAGACGCTCCGCGCACTCCCCGAAGAACCGGCCTTCGACTTCGCCTTCATCGACGCGGACAAGGCCGGCTACCCCGCCTATTACGAGGAGATCGTCCCGCGGCTCAATCCCGGTGGTCTGCTCGTCCTCGACAATGTGTTCCTCGGGGGCGAAGTGCTCGACCCCGCCTTCCAGGAGGAAGACCATCAGGCGATGCGCCGCGTGAACCAGGCCGTCGCCAGTGACGATCGGCTGGATTGCGTGATGCTGCCCGTGCGTGACGGCGTCACACTGGCCAGGAAGCGTTGAACCAGGTCGCGTCAGGCGTGCTCGGCGCAGAAGCAGCCGACGCCCTTTTCGATCCACTCCTGGCCGGCCCACTCCGGGTGCCGCTCGATCATCAGCGCCTTGACCTCCTCGACGATCGTCTCCTCGGCCATGGCCGAGTCGCGCCGTACCCAGGTCTCGTCGCGCAGCAGCTCGAGATAGTCACGGACGTCGACCAGCAGCTGCCGGTCGGAGATGTCGCCGTGGCCGGGCACCACCACGCTCGGATCGCTCGCGACCAGGCCGCGCATTACCTCGATCCAGCGCAGCCCCGAGACGTCGGTGTCGTACGGCGGGAACCACGGGAAGATCGAGAACTGTCCGGCGTCGACCAGGTCACCCGTGAACAGCACGCCCGCGTCAGGCACGGTCACCACCTGGTCGCCCTTGCTGTGGGCGCGGCCCGTGGCCCGCAGGCGCACGACCCGGCCGCCCAGGTCGAGCTCGTACGCGCCGTCGTAGACCGCGTCCGGCGTGACCAGCTCGACGTCTTCCAGCTGCCGCGCGATCGGCGCGCCGAGGCCGCGGAACATCTCGAGGTAGCCCGGCCCCTTTCCGGCCAGGTCCGCCGCCTGCGCGCCGTTGACGAGGTACGTCGCCTCGCCCGCGAAGGCCTGCGCGCCGAACGCGTGCTCAGGGTGGAAATGCGTCGTGGTCAGGTAGAGCTTGCGGCCCTTGGCGTACTCGGTCGCGAAGGCGAGCACCGTCTCGCCGTTGCGCGGGCCCATGCCGGTGTCGACGACCAGCACGGAGTGGTCGCCGCCGATGACGCCGATGTTGGGTACGAGTTCCACTCGGCGGTTCGGGATCACCACCAGGTCGCGGGCGAGTTCGCGGACCTGGGTGATCTCGACGACCGGCTCGTGGATGAGGGATTCGGAAGACATGCTCCGACCCTGCCGCCGGCGCGTGTCCGGCGTCCAACACCGGTTCCGCAAGCCCGATACCGTCCTGGTATCTTCGCTGCTGATGGAGCTCCGCCTGCTGCGCTACTTCGTGGCCATCGCCGAGGAACGGCACTTCGGGCGGGCCGCCGCCCGGCTGCACATGACGCAGCCACCGCTGAGCCGGGCCATCAAGCAGCTGGAGACCGACCTGGGCGTCGTGCTGCTGCACCGTTCGGCCACCGGCGTCGCGCTCACCCCCGCGGGCAACGCGCTGTACGCGGAGGCGCGTACGCTGCTGGAACAGGCCGAGCAGGCACGCGCGCGGGTGACGGCGGCCGCCGGCGCCGTGACGCTCACCATCGGCACGCTCGCCGACAGCGCAGAAGAGGCCGGCACCCGCCTGGCCGCGACCTTCCGCCGCCGCCATCCCGAGGTCTCGATCCGGATCCGTGAGGCGGACTTCACCGACCCCACCACGGGACTGCGCAACGGCCTGGCCGACGTGGCGCTGACCCGGCTGCCGTTCGACGACACCGGCATCAGCACGCGGGTGCTGCGTTCCGACCCGATCGGGGTCGTCCTGCGCGCGGACGACCCGCTGGCCGGGCGCGACGCCGTGTGCCTGGCCGAGCTCGTCGACCGTCCCTGGTTCCAGCTGCCAGAAGGCACCGACCCGGTCTGGCGCGCCTACTGGAACGGGGCGAGGCCCGTCGGCGAGCGGCCGGCCGGTCCGGTGGTGCGTACCGTCAACGAGTGCATGCAGGCCGTCCTCTGGAACGGCACGGTCGGCATCGCGCCGCTCATCCACGCCCTGCCCGATGGGCTGACCTGGGCGCCCTTGACCGACATGCCCCCGAGCCGCCTCGTGGTCGCCTGGCCGACCGGGCACGAGAGCCCCCTGGTCCGCTCATTCGCCCACATCGCCGTCAGCACATACCGGTCGCCGCGCATGTAACTCGGGTCAGGCGGGCCGGGGGCACCGGCAGATCGAAGCCATCCGATGAGGCGGGCCCGCGGCGGTCGATCACTCGGCCCCGTCGAGGCGCGACCTGATCAGGGCCTCCACTCCGTCCAGGATCCGGTCCAGGCCGAAGGCGTAGTCGAAGTGCCGCTCCTCCTCGGGGGTGCCCGCCGGGTAGTCGAACGCCCCCGCGTCGACCGCCCGGCGCAGCGCGGGAAAGCGCCGCTCGTCGGCCAGCGAGCCGAGCAGCGTACTGTAGGCGGCGATCGACTCCCCTGAGGCGGCCTGGCCGAGATCCGCGGTCAGCCGCGCGGTGGTGAGCATGTAGTTGGCCACCAGCAGCACCACACCGGCCTTGTCGCTCTCGCTGAGCCCGGTGCCATGCAGCACGGCCAGGGCCCGGTCCGTCCATGCCAGCTGGTTGGGCGTGACGGGCGGCCCGGTGACGGGCAGGTGGACGATCCACGTGTGGGCGCGCAGCATCTCCCACTGCGCGCGGCACCAGCGGGCCAGGCCCGGCCGCCAGCCCTCGCAGGGGCCGTCCAGTTCGGCGGGCACGGCGGCGACCGAGTCCAGCATCAGCAGCAGCAGCTCGTTCTTGCTCTTGACGTGCCGGTAGAGCGACATCGTGGTGAAGCCCAGCCGCTCGGCGACCCTGGCCATCGACACCGCTTCCAGGCCGCCCGCGTCCGCCAGATCCACCGCCGCCCCCGCGATGCGGCCGAGGCTCAGCCCGGTCCTGGGCTCGGGCGCGGGCCGGTGGAGCCGCTCCCAGAGCAGGTCGAGCCCGGCCGGCAGCTTGTCGTTCATCGTCTCCCGCTTTCCTGCTCGCGCTTGCGCCAAGTGTATGTCATACACTCGGCGTATGACATACACAGCACTGATCGCGGGCGGCGGAATCGCGGGTACGGCGGTCGCGATCGCCCTGCGCAAGGCGGGCATCGACGCGGTGGTCCACGAGGCGTACGACAGGACCGCGGACAACGTGGGCGCGTTCCTCACGCTGGCGGTGAACGCGCTCGACGCCTTACAGGCGATCGACCTCGACACCGGCGAGGTCGGCTTCGACACTCCGCGCATCACGATCACCAGCGGTTCCGGCCGACGGCTCGGCGAGCTCCCGTACGGCACGGGCGCACCGGGCGGCCTGGTGAGCCGTACCGTCAAGCGCGCCGACCTGTACCGGTTCCTGCGCGAGCAGGCCGTCAGCCGAGGGGTGCGCATCGAGTACGGCAAGCGGCTCGTGGACGCGAGGAGCACCGGTGGCGGCGTGGCGGCGCGGTTCGCCGACGGGAGCGTGGCCGAGGCGGACCTGCTCATCGGCGCCGACGGCCTGCGCTCGCGCACCCGCGAGATCATCGACCCCGCGGCCCCTGGCGCGCGGTACGCCGGGCTGCTCAACACGGGCGGTTACGCCCGCGCCGTCCCCGCCGCCGGGGAGCCCGGCATGATGCGCGCCATCTTCGGCAAGCGCTGTTTCTTCACCTACACCGTGCATCCGGACGGCGAGGTGTGGTGGGCGGCGAACCCGGCGCAGGCCACCGAGCTCACCCCCGCCGACGTGGCGGCGATCACGCCGGCGGAGTGGCGGACCCGGCTGAGCGAGCTGTTCAGGCGCGACCACGGGCCCGCGCTCGACATCATCGCGGCGACCGGCGAGATCTTCGCGGGCTGGAACACCTACGACGTCCCCACGGTGCCGGTCTGGCATCGGGACCGGATGATCATCATCGGCGACGCGGCTCACGCCACCGCCCCATCGATCGGGCAGGGCGCGGCCATGGCCATCGAGGACGCCGTCGTCCTGGCCAAGTGCCTGCGCGACGGCCCCGACACCGAGTCCGCGTTCACCGCCTACGAGCGGGCGCGGCGCGCACGGGTCGAGCGGGTCGTCGAGCAGGGCAACCGTACCGGCGGCTGGAAGGCGCTGAGCCCGCTGGCCAGGGTGCCGCGCGACGTGATCATGAGCCTGGGCATGCGGCACCTGGCCAGGACGGGCAACGACCCGAGCCGCTGGATCTACGAACATCACCTCACCTGGGACGAGACCGCGTGGAGTGCTTCTCACTGACCAATTAGACTAATTTGGTCAGTTTGTCGGGCGCCTGGGAGGCTCGGATGCGACCGTTCATCCGCACCCGAGCAGGACAGCGCGCCGGTCATGCACAGAATCTTCACACCCCACGACCGCAAGGAACAGATCATTCGCAGCGTGAGGCTCCACCTCGCGGGCACGCCAGTCGGCGATGAGCAAGATAATCAACTACCGCCGGTTGAATCTGGTGGTTTGCTCTCGCGGTCCCGTCTGGCTGAGGGGAGGCCGGTAGCGTGTGGCTGGTTGATGGCAGCCCAGCCCGCTGCGCCGCGTGTGGCGATGTTGCGGGCTGCGATGTGGTCGGCGTGCCCAGCGAGGCCACACCCGGTGCATGCGAACCGGCCCCGCGTCGGCCGGTTCGCCCTAGTAACGCACCCACACACTGGACACGCCTGCGAGGTATACGCGGGGTCGACCAGCACGAAGGCGACCCCTGCTCGGGCGGCCTTGTAGCGGGTGAATGCGGTCTGCTGGGCGAACGCCCAGCTGTGCAGGGTGCGTCGCTGGAGCCGGTGAGCCCTTACCCGGCCGCGGATGCCCTGCAGATCCTCCAGGGCGACGCCGCGGCCGGTGCGTTCGGCTTCACGCACCACGAACTTGCTGATCTGGTGGTTGAGGCCGGTCATCATCCGGTGCTCACGCCCGGACAGGCGGCGCAGCACCCGCCGCGCCGCCGACGTGCCCTTCTTCTGCAACCGGCGGCGCTGGCGGTGGCGCCGCTCGCGCAGGGTGCGGACGTGACCGTTACTGCCGATCGGCCCAGCCAAGGCGGGGCCGGGCAGCACAACCCGGTCGGAGGTGACCGCCAGGTTCGCCACGCCTTGATCCACCCCGATGAAGCCGCTTACCGGCTCACGCACCGCCGGCTTGGGCAGGGTGAGGGCGACCTGCAGCAGCCACACACCGCGTCGGCAGATCAGGTCGGCCTCTCCCATCGGCAGCGTGTCGATGGCTTTGAGGTCGTCTGGCCGGCCAGCGTAGGGGACGGTGACGCGCCCGGTCGGGCTCCACAGCGACACGGTGCGGGCGTCACGGTTGAAGCTCATCAGCCGGGCGTCGTAAGGGACGGCGCCGTGCGGTCGGAAGATGTGGGCGCGTTTCTTGGTGGAACGCCGGTTGGTGTAGGCGCCGGCGACCCGGGCGATCGCCCGCACCGCCGCCTGCGCGCCCAGCCCGGCGACCTGCGCCCGCACCTCGTAATAGGCCAGCCGATGCAACTCCACCACAGCGAACACGCGATGCTGCCAGGCCAGGCGGGAGACCAGAGTGGCCGCTTGATTGCACAACAGCACCGCTGCGGCCAGCGCGTCGGCCTGGGCCGGGGCGGGTGTGAGCCGCAGCTGCACGACCGTGGGCAGGCCGTGGCGTTTGGTGGCCGAGCGGCGGATCGCCATCACGCGTACCTCCTGTCACAGCGCCATCACCCACCACACACATTACCGAACGTGACCGACTCTTTCCATACTGTTTTCGAAAGGAGAGATGGCACTTCCTTCCGGCCCCAAAGAACCGGGCCCCCTCACCACAGTGCAGACGAACGGCGCAGACATGAAACACCCTTGCGTCTCCGCCGTGTGACCGTACCTGGACAGCGCACGGGACTGGTGCTCGACCACGGTGCGCACAAGGTCACCGTCAGCGAGATCGCCCGCGCGGCCGGGGTCGGCAAGGGCACCGTCTACCTGTACTGGCCCGCCAAGGAGGACCTCATCCTCGGACTGTTCGCCCGCACCACACCGAGCGCCATGTGCGAGACGGTCATGCCGATCCATCACCGCCACGGACTGATCCCCCACGACCGTCCGCTGCCCGAACTGACCTACGCCGCGCACGCCGTGCTCACCGGGTTCGGTGTCGCTCTGTCCGACCCGGCCACCGCCGTGTTCGGCGTCGACGACCCTGACCAGGTCCTCGCCGACACCGTGGCCCGGCTGCTCGAACCCCCGGTCGCCCCCAGCGAGCAGGCCATCGCCGCGGCCGCCGAGGAGACCCTCGCCGTCCTGCGCCAAGTCCGGGAGGCGGTGCTGGAGCTCATCGAGCGGAGCCAGATCCTCCAGCAGTGAGCGGATCCAGGTTGGCGCTGTGGCTGTCGGGACGGAGGTGGTCAGGTGTCCGCGTGGCCTCGGGAATGTGGTGACACAAGCTCGCGCACGACGGCGAGGAAGTTGGCCGTGACCGGCCTCAGGTGCGCGCGATCCCACACGGCGCCTACCTGCCATCTCGCGGGAGGCAGTTCGATGGGCACTATGGTGACGGCGGGAGAGGCGATGTTGGCGGCACTGGCCGGCACGATGGCGATGCCGACGCCCGAGGCCACCAGGGCCACGACCGTCTGAAGATCGTGCGCTTCCTGAAGGATGTGCGGCCTCAGGTCGTAGGCCTTGAGGAAGCCGTCGAGCTGGGCCGCCAGTCCTGGACCCTTCGCCGCCGCGAGCCGGATGAGCGGGTGGTCGTCCAGCCATGACACGACACTCTCGTCGCCCTGAGGCGCGGGTCCTTCGTCACAGGACACGGCGACAGCGAGCGTGTCCGTGCGCAGGGCGATGGCCCCCAGGTCGTCGTCCACAGGCAACCTGACAAAACCGACATGCAGCCTGCCCGCCCGTATGAGATCTGTCTGGGTGGCGGTGGACATGTCGTCGAGGGTGATCTCGACGTGTGGGTAGCGGCGGCGGAAGGCTGCCACGGCGCGCGGGGCCAGGTCGATGGTGGACATGCCGAAGCCGACGCTCAACAAGCCCGATTCGCCGAGTGCCGTCTGTCGGGCCCGGCGGGCCAGGATGTCCGCGCGGCGAACGAGGTCCTGGGCATCGGGGAGGAACATCTGGCCGAGGGGGGTCAGGGTGGCCCCGTGCCGTCCCCGGTCGAACAGCGGACCGCCTATCTCGGCCTCCAGAGCCTGAATCTGCTTGGTCAGCGCAGGCTGGGTGACGGCTAGCACCTGCGCCGCCCGGCCGAACGCACCCACCCTGGCCGTCTCGATGAACGCACGCAGCAGACGGATTTCCATTCCCGCAGTCTATGGAACCCGTCGAAAGTTTCATTGGACCGGCCCGCCTTGTATCGGGTGTGATGGAGAACATCGATTCCAGTTCAGGGAGAACCATTGTCACCGTCGACCGGCGATGAAAAGCAGACGAATATCCTGCGGTGCGCCTCGGTGCAGTTCGAGGCCAGACCCGACGCCAAAGAATATAATGTGGCGAGAATAGCGCACTTCGTGCGCGAGGCCGCCGCTGACTCCGTACAGGTCATCGCCTTTCCGGAAATGTGCCTGATCGGCTACTGGCATCTCCGCAATTATTCAGCCGAGCAGCTGCATGAGCTCGCGGAGCCGATCTCCGGGCCGTCGACGACCGCGGTACGTCGCCTCGCGATGGAGAACGGCCTGGCCGTCGGCGTGGGATTCCTGGAGGTGGACGAGAACGGCCGGCTGTTCAACTCGTACGCGGTATGCCTTCCGGACGGCAACGTGCACCGCCATCGCAAGCTGCACGCGTTCGAGCACGAGGCCATATCCAGCGGCGAAGAGTACACCGTCTTCGACACGCCCTGGGGTGTTCGCCTCGGGGTGCTGATCTGCTGGGACAACAATCTCGTGGAAAACGTGCGCGCCACCGCTCTCATGGGCGCCTCCGTACTTTTGGCTCCTCATCAGACCGGCGGAACGGCATCACGCAGTCCGCACTCGATGAAGCCGATCCCGTTGGAGTACTGGCAGGCCAGATACCGGGATCGGAAAACGATCGAAGAGCGGTTCCGCGGGCCCAGCGGACGTGAATGGCTGCTCCGCTGGTTGCCGGCGCGTGCCCACGACAACGGGCTCGGCGTCGTCTTCAGCAACGGCGTCGGGCGTGACGACGACGAGGTACGCACCGGGAACGCCATGATTCTCGACCCTTATGGCCGGATCCTGGTCGAGACGGCCGCCCCTGAGGACACCATGGTGGTCGCCGATCTCGACCTGGATCTCCTGCCGATGTCCACCGGGCGGCGCTGGATGATGGGGCGCAGACCCGAGCTGTACGGCATTCTCACCGAGCGTTTCGGCGACGAACGCGACCCGCGCACCGCGCGTTTCTCCGACGAGCCTGCGCGGATCGATGTCGCACATGTTCATGACATGCCGTGATGCGATCAAATGCGGGATATCGAGGGCCGTGACCTGACGGCCAGGGCTGTCAGGCGGGTTCGAGTCCGATGAGCCGGGCGAGGACGGCGACCTGGTCGGCGAAGTGGGCGATGAAGTCGGGGGAACCCGGATCGGTGCCGCAGACGCCTTCGATGACGTGCGGCAGCGTGGTGGGCGCCATGGCGGCGGCCATCAGCATGATCAGCAGGCAGGCGGGATCCACCTCGGCCGGAAGCCGGCCGGCTGTCTGCAGCGCGCGCACCTGGTCGACGCTCTCCGCGAGCAGCCGGGCGCGGGGCGCGTGGTCGGGGTCGTCGTCCGGACCGGTGTACTCCAGGCCGCTCCACGCGAGCAGGCGGGCCCCGTCCGGGTTGTGCGCCGCCTCCATCGCGTATCGGTGCAACTGCTCGGGCAGTGGCGTGCCCGGTGGCGCCAGCTCGCGCTGCCGCTCCTGCCACTGCTGCGACATGGCCTCGTACAGGCCCTCTTTGCCGTCGAAGTAGTAGGAGATCAGCTGCACGTTGACCCCCGCTCTGGCGGCGATCGCGCTGACCCGGGCGCCCGCGTAGCCGTGCGCGCCGAACTCGGCCGATGCCGCGTCCAGGATCAGCTTGCGGGTGCGTTCCGGATCGCGCTGCCGGTCCTGCGGCGCGGGCGACCTTCGAGGTTTCGACGGAGGCATACCAGGGACTATACATACGTCATGAATTAATCAAATGAACGCTTGACAAAGCGCGGGCCGGCCTGCCGACGGAGACAGCGGATGGCCGACCGGCTGTTCGGCGGCGAGACCGGCTGACGAAGAGGGCCGGCACCATTAACGGCTCCTGTCCTGGGCATCGGTGGTGGACAGCTCAAGGGCGGCATCGAGCAGGCTGCGGGTGTACTCGTGCCGCGGCGCGCCCAGCACGTCCGTCGTCCGCCCTTCCTCCACCACCACACCGCGGCGCATGACGGCGATCCGGTCCGCGATCTGGTGCACCACCCCGAGGTCGTGGGAGATGAACAGCATCGCCAGATGGTGGCGCTCGCGCAGGTCGACCAGCAGCCGGAGGATCTGCGCCTGGACCGACACATCCAGCGCGGACACCGCTTCGTCGCAGACCAGCAGCCGGGGTCTGACGGCGAGCGCGCGGGCGATGCTGACCCGCTGGCACTGTCCGCCGGACAGTTCGCCGGCCCGGTGCCGGGCGACGCTCGCGTCGAGCCCGACGTCGTCGAGCAGGCGGTGCAGGGCGGCGGTACGGTCGCCGGGCGGGGCCGATTCCGGATGGGTGCGCCAGGCCTCGTTGATGATCGCGGCGACGGTCATGCGCGGGCTCAGCGACGACCGAGGGTCCTGGAAGACCATCTGCGCGGCACGTTGTTGCGCCGTGGTCCGGCGCCCGACCGGTCCCAGGGGTACGCCGTCGAGCAGGACGGTGCCGGAGACGGGCTGGACCAGGCCGACGATCGCCCGGGCCACCGTGGTCTTGCCCGACCCCGACTCTCCGACCAGTCCCACGATCTCATCGGGAGCCACCGCCAGGCTCACTCCATCGACCGCGACGAAGTCCGCCGCGCGCGACCGGAACCAGGTGTTACGGCGGGCGAAGCTGACCCGCAGGTCGTTCACCTCCAGCAGGCTCATCGCTGCAGCAGCTCCTCGGCGAAGTGGCACGCGGCCCATCGGCCGGGCGCGACGGGTCTCGGCTCCGGCTCCTCGGTGCGGCACCGGTCACGTGTCAGCGGGCACCGAGGATGGAACGCGCAGCCCGGCGGGCGGTTCGCCGGGGTGGCCGGCGTGCCGGGCAAGGGGTGTGCCAGCGCGGCCCGGGTCCGCACCGCGGGCACGCTCTCGACCAGTGCCCGGGTGTACGGGTGGGCCGGGCGGGCCAGCACCGCCGAGGTGGGGCCGCGCTCGGCGACGCGGCCGGCGTACATGACGACGACCTGGTGCGCCACGTGCGCCACGACCCGCAGGTCATGGCTGACCAGGAGCATCGCCAGTCCCTGGTCCTGCTGGATGGAGCGCAGCAGGCGCAGGATGCGCGCCTGCACCGTCACGTCCAGCGCGGTGGTGGGCTCGTCGGCGAGCAGCAGCGCCGGGCTGCCCGCCAGGGCCAGGGCGATCATGGCCCGTTGCCGCATCCCGCCGGAGAACTCGTGCGGGTAGCCGCGCATCCTCGCGGCCGGCTCGGGGATGCCCGCCCGCTCGAGCAGTTCGAGCACCCGCCGGCCCACCTCGGCGCGCGGGCGGCCGGCGCGGCGGAGGATCTCGCCCACCTGGCGGCCGATCGTCTGGGTCGGGTTGAGCGCGGCCAGCGGGTCCTGGAAGATCATCGCGATCTCGTGGCCGCGTAGCCCGCGCCGCCGGGCAGGGGCCGCCCGGAGGAGGTCCTCACCCCGCCAGCGCAGCTCCCCGCCGGTCGCCGCTCCTTTGGGGAGCAGGCCGATCACGGCGTTCGCGGTCATCGTCTTGCCGCTGCCGGACTCGCCGATGAGCCCGACCGTCGTCGCCGGCGGGATGTCGAACGTCACCCGGTCGACGACGCGGACGCCGCCTCCGGCGACGGGCAGGTCGACGACCAGCCCGTCCACCTCGAGCAGCGGGTCGATCGGCGCCGAGTCGTTCCGCACCGGCGTCGTCGCGTCCCGCGTCCGGCTCATGAGCCGCTGACCTGCATGCCCGCGAAGTTGGGCAGCCCGTTCGGATCCGGTGTGACGCCGGTGACCCGGCGGTTCCAGGCATAGGCGTACTTGACCGCCATCGGGTACATGCCGACCGCGTCCCGCCAGATGATCTTGCTGGCTTCGCCGTACAGCTTGACCCGCTCGCCGCTGTCCGCGTTCGCCCCGGCGGCGGCGAGCAGCTTGTCGAGCTCGGGGTTGCAGTAGCCGTTGCGCTTGGCCGCGCAGGGGTACAGCCGGCCGAGCGTGTTGGCCGCGTCGAACGTGGGGTTCGAGAGCTGCTGGAAGTTGATGTCCCAGTTCAGGGCGAGCAGGTCCTTGGTGAACACCGCCTGCTCCTTCTCCAGCAGGTCCACCTGTACGCCGATCTTCTGCAGGTCGGAGACGATCGCCTGGTTGAACGGCCGGAACTCGGCGTTGGCGAACTGCAGCCGCAGCTTGGTGGTGAAGTCGAAGCCGGCGGCGGTCAGCGCGGCCTTCGCCGCGGCCGGGTCGTAGCGGACGGGTTCCTGGGGGACGTAGCCGAGGGTGACGGGCGAGACCGGGGCGTCGGCCAGGGTGCCGGTCTGCGGGTACAGCCGCTTGATGATGGTCGCGAAGTCGACCGCCTGCCACAGGGCCCGTCGGATCTTGGCCTCCTTCAGCGCCGGCGCCGAGGAGTTGAACCACATGGTGAACACGGCGGTGCTGGGCACCGTCCCGACCGTGAGCTTGGCGTCGCGCTGCAGCTCCGCGAGCTGGTCGTCGGGGATGCCCCAGATCATGTCCACCTCGCCGGTCCGCAGCGCGGTCATCCGGGCCGCGAGCTCGGGCATCTTGCGGATGGTCACCCGGCCGAGCCGGGGCGCGCCGCCGTAGTGATTGGGGTTCGGCACCAGGACGAGCGTTCCGGAGGAGTCGAACTTCTCGACCTTGAACGGCCCCGATCCGACCGGGTTCTGGAAGAACGCCGGGTCCTCACCGGTCAGGCCGGCGGGCAGCACGTAGAAGATGGCCAGCTTGTACGGCACCGCCGCGTCCGGTTTCGCGGCCTTCAGCACCACCTCGGCAGGCGACGTGGCGGTCATCGTGTAACCGGCGAAGTTGGCCGCGTTCGTGCTCTTGAGCTCGAGGAGCCGCTTGAACGAGGCGACGACGTCGTCGGCGGTGACGGGCTTGCCGTCGCTGAACTTCACGCCCTGGCGCAGCGTGAACGTCCACTGGGTGGCGGAGGCGTCGGGCTTCCAGGCGGTGGCGAGGTCACCCTGCAGACTGCCGTCCGGGCGGGGCCGCACCAGCCGGCTGAAGATCGCTTGGGAGGCCAGCTGGGTGCCGGTGGCGCTGCCGCCCGTGGGACTGGCCGGGTCGAGGCTGTCGATGGCGTAGGTGCCGGCGACGGTGATCTCACTGCCGCCGCCGGCGCCGCCACCGGTGCCGCCACTGGTGGCGGCGCTGCATCCGCTCAGCGCGATGGCCGCGGCGGCGATAAGGGCCAGTGCCGCGCGGCGCGGCCTGTCTGAGGCGAGAGGTCTGGTCATGGGCGTCTTCCCGTCTTCCGGGGCTTCAGGGGGTGCAAATGAAGGGAAGGGACTGTGCGGGGAAGGGAGATGTGCTTGTCGGACGTGGGCCGGTGCCTCACCTGAGGTGGCCGCGTCCGTATCGGGCGGTGAGCTGGTCGCCGAGGATCCCGATGTTGATGATCAGCAGAGACAGGGCGATGCCGGGCAGGGCCGAGATCCACCAGGCGGTTTCGAGGTACTGCTTGCCGTTCGCGATGGTCTGCCCCCAGGACACCGCGGAGTTGGGCAGGCCGATGCCGAGGAAGCTGAGCCCGGCTTCGGCCAGCACGACGAGGGCGAACTCCAGTGTCGCCAGGGCGACCACCGGGCCGACCGTGAGCGGCAGGATGTGCCGCAGCAGGATGGCCACCGGCCGTACGCCGAGGACGCGGGCCGCGTCGATCCAGGGCCGCTCCCGCACCGACAGGGAGATGCCGCGGGTGACCCGCGCGAACGAGATCCAGGGCGTCGCGGAGAGCGCGGCCACGACCACCAGGACGCTGCGCTCGAAGGCGCCCGCGATCACGATGGTCAGCAGGATCGCCGGGAAGGCGAGCAGGATGTCGATGCCGCGGGCGAGCACCGTGTCCGGCCAGCCGCGGAAGTAGCCGGCGACGATGCCGGCGGTCACGCCGATCAGGCAGGAGACGACGACCGTCGAGACCCCGATGATCACCGACGTGCGAGCACCGTAGACGACCTGGGCGAGGACGTCACGGCCGAGGCCGTCGGTGCCGAACCAGGCGATCCCGCCCGACATGACGGGCGATCCCGGGCTGAGCAACCGGTCCTCCAGCGAGACGCGCACCGGGTTGTAGTCCATGACCAGCGGGCCGACCCCGCCGACCACGGCGTAGACGGCGAGCACGGCGTACGGGATCCGGCTGAGCCATCGCCCGGCCGCCACCCGCCCGCGGCCGGCGCCGGGCTGGACGCCGACGACGGCGGTCATGCCGCACCGTCCAGTTTGATGCGCGGATCGAGCTGGGAGTACAGCAGATCGGCGACGAGGTTGAACAGCATCACGATGCCCGCGATCAGGAACGTGGCCGCCTGCACCACGGCGTAGTCGCGGTTGGAGACGGCCTCCACCACGAGGGTGCCGAGCCCGGGCCAGGCGAAGACGTTCTCGACCACGACCGCGCCGCCCATCAGACCGGCCATGTGCAGCCCGACGATGGTCACCACGGGGATGAGGGAGTTGCGCAGCGCGTGGCCGAGCAGCACCTGCTGCTCGGTGAGGCCTTTGGAGCGAGCCGTCTGGATGTACGGTTCGCGCATCGTCTCCGCGACGCTCGTCCTGGTCAGGCGGGCCACGATGGCGGTGAACGGCAGCGCCAGCGTGACCGCCGGCAGGATCAGGTGGGCGGGTGAGCCGGCTCCCGCGCTGGGCAGCAGGCGGAACGCCAGCGCGAAGATGAGGATCAGCATGATGCCCACCCAGAAGGTGGGGAACGACTGCAGGGCGATGGTGCCCGCGGTGACCAGGCGATCGACGGCGCCGCCCGGACGCCCGCCGGCCAGCAGCCCGAGCGCGAGGCCGAGGGCCACGGCGATGAGGCTGGAGGCGAGCATCAGGTCGACCGTCGCGGGCAGGCGCTCGAACACCTCCGACATCGCCGGCCGATCGAAGCGGTAGGAGTCACCGAACCGCAACCGCGCCACGTCGGCGAGGTAGCCGAGGTACTGGGTGAACACCGGCCGGTCGAGCCCGAGTTTCGCGGTGAGCTCGGCCACCTGCTCCCGGCTCGCGTCCGGGCCCAGCAGGATCGTCGTCGGATCGCCCGGCGCCACGCGGACGATGAGGAAGATGAGCGAGGCGGCTCCCCACATCACCAGCACGCCGATGAGCAGCCGTTTGCCGATGACACGGATCATAAGGTCACTGCTCTCTCCTTGGTGGGGCCACCGTCGCGCCCGGCATGAGGGGGCACTCGACGTATTCTCGGCAAGCCTCCTGCTCAGGCGTCTCCAGCAGCCGCACCAGCAGGTGGGTGGCCTGCCGGCCCATCTGCTCACGTGGGACCACCAGGCCGGTCCAGGGCGTGCCCGTGCGGGGCGCGCCGGTGGAGTCACCCAGCACGACGATGCTCAGGTCGTCCGGGACCGACATCCCGTGCCGCTGGGCGCACGTCAGGAGCTCCTCCGCCAGGAGGATCTGCTCCGCCACCACGGCGGTGATGCCGCCGTGCCGGATCTCCGCCAGCAGGCCCGGCACGTCGTCGGGGGACTCCAGCGTCCATACCGGGCCGGTGAGCCGCCTGGTCTCCCCGGCGGGCATCGCTCGCCGGAATCCCTTCTCCCGGTCCTGGCTGGGCTGCGCCCCGCCGTCGCCGATGCGGGCGTAGGCGATGCGCCGGTGCCCCAGCTCGAACAGCCGTTCCGTGAGTTGCCGGGTCGCTCGGGCGTAGTCGGCCGCCACGTAGGAGATCGGCGTTCCGGATACCTCCCGGTGTCCCACGTAGACGAACGGGTAGCCGGTGTCGCGCAGCCGTTCGATCTCCTCGACGTTCGGGTCGCGGCCGAGCAGCAGCGCGCCGTCCGCGAGCGACAGCCGGGTCGCCCCGTCGCGGAAGACCTGCCGCTCGCCACCGACGCTGGTGAACATCAGCAGGTCGTAGCCCAGGTCCGCGGCCGCCTGCTCCATGCCGAGCAGGAACGGGAAGTAGAAGTCCACGCTGGTCGTCGGGAAGACCGGTTCGAAGGTGTACACCCCGAGGATCTTGTTCTGGCCGCCGGCGAGGGATCGCGCCGACGCGTTGGCGACGTAGCCCCACTCGCGGATCGCCGCCAGCACCCGCTCCCGGGTCGTCGAACTGATCCGGACGTCGTTCCGCTCGTTCAGCACCAGCGAGACGGTGGCCTGGCTGACCCCCGCGAGGCGCGCGATGTCGGCCTGGGTCGGTCTTCGCACCGGTCCGCGACTCATCCGAGCCTCCTGCTAATACGCCTGATCCGGTGATCGCAAAGTCTTGCTCTCGATTCTGTGAGATGTCAATGGACCTGGGCGAAAAGAGCCCCCGGCAAAGTGGCGGAGATGCTAATACCCATAAGCGTCTGGCGCCCGGGACTGATCGCAGGTACCGTCCGGATCACTCGCCGAGGGAGGTCCCACGTCCCATGACCACCGTTGCCGACCCGGCCGGCCATCCGGTCGCCGGAGTGATCATCCCGCTCGTCACCGCGCTCGACCGGCGGGGGCGGCCCGACCCACCGGCCGTCCGGCCGCTGCTGGCGCACCTCGCGGCCGGCGGCGTCACCACGCTGATGCTGGCGGGCACCAATGGCGAGGGCCCGCTGCTGCCCGCCGACGCCGTCCGTGCGTACGCGGTGGACGTGGCCGCCATGTGGCGCGAGCTGGCCGGGGCGTCCGCCCGGATCATGGTGACCGCCGCCGGCACCGGCACCCGGGAGACCCTCCAGCGCATGGAGTGCCTCGACGACCTCGACCTGGACGCCGTGGTCGTGCTCGCGCCGTCCTACTTCCGGCATACCGAACGCGAACTGCACGCGCACTTCCGCGCCGCCGCCGGCCACGGCAGGCCCGTCGTGATCTACAACAGTCCCGGCTACACCGGCAACCCGATCCCCGCGTCTCTCCTCCGCCGGCTGCTCGACGAGCCGGACGTCGTCGGCCTGAAGGACAGCTCGGGGAACACCACCCTGCTCGCCGAGTTCTGCGCCCTCGCCCGGGAACGGCCCGCCTTCCAGGTGGCCCAGGGCACCGAACGGCAGCTCGCCGAAGGGCTGCGCCTGGGGGCCGCCGGGCTGGTGCCGGGCGTGGGCATGCTCGCGCCGGCGCTCTGCGTCGACCTGCTCCAGGCCGGCCGCGATGGAGACCACGCCGCCGCGGCCGCCCGGCAGGGCGACGTCGACCGGCTGGCCGCGCTCTTCGCGATCCGGCCGGCCTCCAGCGGCATTGTCGTGATCAAGACCGCGCTGCACGAGCTGGGGCTCTGCCCGCCCCACGCCGCAGCGCCGTTCCAGCCTTTCACCGAATCCGAGCTCGCCGCGCTGCGTACCGCGCTGGCCGAGTTGCACGACCTCGTGCGGCCCGGCGCCCTGCAACCCGAGTAAACCGCCCAGTCCTGTCCTCAGGAAGTTCAGCCGAGGAGAGTCGTATGCCCATGCCCATCAGCCGACGGACGTTCGCCCTGGGGCTCGCCGCAGGTGCCGCCGCGACCGCCTTACCCTCCCCCGCCGCAGCTTCCGCGGCCGCACCCTTTTTCGGGGAGGCCACCTTGTGGGACTCCGCCGTGGATCCGCTGGCCAGCTACCACGTGCACGCCCTCGCCGTACTGCCCGACGACACGATCCTGGCCTGCACCGAAGGCCGGCACCTGGTGTGCGACGCCGGTCCGCACGACCTGCTCGTCCGCCGCAGCACCGACAAGGGACAGACCTGGACCCCGTCCCAGACGGTGGCGCTCTCCGTCGACGGCCAGTCCTGGTCCAACCCCACCTTCGTGGTGGACCGGACGACGGGCGAGGTGTTCCTGTTCCACGGGCTCTGCGTGCAGTTGCCGGAGAACACCAGCTGCTCCGCCGACTCCAGCACGGTGTACGTCATCTCCAGCAAGGACGGCGGTGCCACCTGGAGCGAGCCGCGCAGCCTGGCCGGTCTCTTCGACCACTTCCCGTACAACTGGGCGATGCACGGCCCGGGGCCCGGTCACGGCATCCAGCTCGACTCGGGCCGGCTGCTCCTCACCGTCTCCCACCGGACCATCATCAGCGGCGTCCCCGCCGCCGATCGCCACTACGGCGCCTCGTCCCTCTACAGCGACGACCACGGCCGCACGTGGCAGGCCGGCGGCGAGGTGCCGATGGCCACGGGCTATCCCGTGGTCGGGGAGGCCAGGCTGGTGCAGCGCGAGGACGGCACGGTGCTGATGAACAGCCGGCCAGGTTCGGGCAACGACTGGCCGCGCGACATCGCGGTCAGCTCGGACGGCGGTCTGACCTGGTCACCCCCCACCATGAACTTCAGCCCCAGCCTCTTCAACGGCGTCGACACGGGCCTCGTGCGCTACTCCGGCGGACCAGGCAGCGGGGATGTCAACCGCGTGCTGTTCAGCCGGCCCGACGCGCCGATGCGCTGGAACATGACGGTGGCGGTGAGCTACGACGAAGGCGACTCCTTCAGGTACGCCCGCTCCGTCAACGCGGGCCGGGGCTACTACTCGGACCTGGCGCGCCTGTCCGACGGCACGATCATCCTTCTGTACGGCTGCGACGGCGACCTCGACGGCACCCCGCGGCGCGTGGCCGCCGCCCGGTTCAACCTTGAGTGGCTGACGCAGGGCCGGGACAGCCTGACCACCGGTCCGAAGCTGACCGAGACGACGTACGACCTGGGTCACACGGCGCGTGCCCACACGTCCGGCGGAACGGTGACCGTGGTGAGCGAAGCCACCGCGCGCGGCGGTGCCCGCGCCGCCTTCGCCCCCGCCGCGACCGGGGACTACATCGAGTACCCCTTCTTCGTCCTCCAGCGCGATGCGCGGGAATTATGGCTGCGCTACTACCGAACCGGGGACGGCGGCCTCATGACGGTGACCGTGGACGGGAAGACGCCACGCACCTCCACGGTGGATCTGACGGCGTTCCGCGGTGACGGCTACGACGTCGTCCTGCTGGACCGGAAGCGGTTGCGGCCCGGCCCGCACACCATCCGCTTCACGCTGGCCGGCGCCGGCCGGGGCGGCGGTACGGCCATCTCGCTCGATCAGCTGAGCCTGATCGAGGCGGCCGCCTCGCCGGACGTCCGCGAGGAGGTCACCGTCGACAACGGCGGGCTCGGCTTCGACACCACCGGCACCTGGCCGAGCAGCAGAGGCGTCCCCGGCTACTACGGATTCAACTACCTGACGCACGCTCGCGGCACCGGCGCCAACACCGCGCGGTGGCGACCGGCGCTCCCGGGCGACGACCGCTACGAGGTGCTCGTCTCCTACGCGGCCGACCCCAATCGGGCGACCAACGCCCCCTACGTCGTTCACCACGCCGAAGGCACGACTGCGGTGCCTGTCAACCAGAAGGTGCGCGGGGTGCCCGACATCCGCATGGGCGAGTGGAAGTCTTTGGGCACCTTCTCCTTCCGGGCCGGCCTCGACGGGTATGTCGAGCTGAGCGACGCCGCCGACGGTGTGGTCATCGCCGACGCCGTCCGGTTCCGCCGGCAGGCGCAAGCGTGACGGCCGCCGGCGGCCCCGCCGTACCCACCTCGACCGCTGCGGTGGCCCTGCGCCCGCTGCCGCTCTCGGGCAGCCGCGTGGTCGGCGGGTTCTGGGCGCGGCGGCTGGAGGCCAACCGCGCCGCGCTCCCCCTCGGACATGAACGGCTGCTCGAAGCGGGCCATCTCGGCAACCTCCGGATCGCCGCGAATGAGGCCACCGGCACGGCCCAAGGCGCCTCGTTCTGGGACTCCGATGTCTACAAATGGCTGGAGGCGGTCGCCTGGGAGTACGCGCACAGTCCCGACGAAGGGCTGCTGGACCACCTGCGCCGGCTCAGCCGGACGATCGCCGCGGCGCAGCGCGACGACGGCTACCTCAACTCCGCCATCCAGCTCCGCGGCGAGGAACGGTACGCGCGGCTGTGGACGAGCCACGAGCTGTACTGTGCCGGCCACCTGATCCAGGCGGCGGTGGCCGCGGCCCGCGCGACCGGCGAGGTCCAGTTGTTGCGGGTCGCCACCCGGTTCGCCGACCATCTCGCCGACACGTTCGGGCCCGATCGGCGCGGTGAGCTGGACGGGCACCCCGTGGTGGAGATGGCGCTGGTCGAGCTGTACCGGCAGACGGGTACGCGCCGGTACCTGGACCTGGCTCGGCACTTCGTCGAAGCCCGCGGGCACGGTCATGCCGCGAAACCGGGCTTCGACCCCTCGCACTACGGCGACCCCGCCCACTACTCCGACCGGCTTCCCGTACGCGAGGCCGAGACGCTGGAGGGGCACGCGGTGCGCGCCCTCTACTTCGCCGCGGGCGCCACGGACGTCGCCATCGAGACCGGCGACGCCGCGCTGCTGGCCGCGGTACGCCGGCAGTACGACACGATGCGCCGACAGAAGCAGCACATCACCGGCGCGGTCGGCTCACGCTGGGACGGCGAGGCGTTCGGCGAGGCGTACGAGTTGCCGCCCGATCGGGCGTACGCGGAGACCTGCGCCGCGATCGGGGCGATGCAGTGGGCGTGGCGGCTGCTGCTGGCCACCGGCGAATCGGTCTACGCCGACCAGATCGAGCTGCTGGTGTACAACGCCCTGCTGCCCGCGGTGTCGCTGCGCGAAGCGGACTACTTCTACGTCAACACGCTGCACCGGCGGACCGGCGCACGGGGTGATGTGCAGCGGTCACCGGCGCACGGCCGCCGCCCGTGGTTCAACTGCGCCTGCTGCCCGCCCAACGTGATGCGTACGCTGGCCGGCCTGCCCGCGTACCTGGCGACCGGCACGGAGGACGGGCTCCAGGTGCACCTGTACGCCCAGAGCACGCTGACCTCGGGCGGGCTCACCGTGGACGTCGAAACCGACTACCCGTGGGACGGCCTGGTCACGGTCACCGTACGAGAGGCGCCGCGGCGTGAGGTGGAACTGGCGCTGCGCATGCCGGACTGGGCCGAAGGATCCACCGTGGACGACAAGCCGGTGGCGCCCGGCGGTTACGCCCGTACGCGCCGGGTGTTCCAGCCCGGCGATCAGCTGCGGTTGCGGATGCCCATGCCCGCCCGGGTCCTGGTGGCCGACGACCGCGTGGACGCCACACGCGGATGCGTCGCCGTCACGCGTGGGCCGCTGGTCTACGCGGTCGAACAGCCGGACCAGCCGGCCGGCGTCATCCTGGAGGATCTCCGCCTCGATCCCGCCACGCCGCCGCGGCCTGAACACAGGCCGGACCTGCTCGACGGCGTGACCGTGCTCAGAGCCGACGGCGCGCTCGCGCGGGGACCGGCGGGGTCCCCGTACCTGCCGTACGGGCAGCCGCCGGCGCCGGCGCGGTCCACGGACATCACGCTGATCCCCTACTACGCCTGGGCCAACCGCGGCCCGCACGCCATGCGCGTGTGGATCCCCCGAAGGAACGCATGACGAACTACGCCCATATCCAGGCCTCGCTCGCCCGAGGGTGGAACACCTGGGACACACGCAGCGTGCTCACCCACGTCCTCCTCCCCGACGCCCTGGGCCTGTCCCTCGGCCTGAAGGAGTACTACCGGGGCACCTCACTGCGCGCCGCCCAGATCGGCCGCCGCACCGAAGGCGCGGAGACCGTCACCCTGGGCCGGCACGCCTACGACGGCCGCTACACCGAGACGACCGTGACGTGGGCGGGCATCACGATCCAGGTGCGGACGGCGCACGTGAGTGACGACCTGGTCGTGCTGGTGACCCCCACCGCCAACCAGCGCAGGAGCGCGCTGCTGACCGTCGGCGTCGGCTACCTGTGGAACCGCCCCGGCTCCGTCACCCGCGACGGGGACCGGATCACCGCCGACGGACCCGGCGGGACCGTACAGGTCTTCTGCACCGCCCCGCACGTCGACGACCCCTACACCGACATCGACGGGCCGTACCTGGCGATGGAGCTGACCGGCGCCGTCGGAATCAGCACCGGCCGCGCCCGCGACCTGCCGGAGATCGCGGAGATCGTCGCCCGCGCCGCCACCGAGATCGGCGCGGCCGGCACCGACCCCGCAGCGCAGCACCGCGAGATCGTCAGGGACGCCATCTCGTGGAACACGATCTACGAACCCGCGCGCTCCCGCGTGCTCACGACCGTCAGCCGGCTCTGGAACGTCGGCAAGCGCGGCGGCTACGCCCTGTTCTGCTGGGACGCCTTCTTCAACGCGCTGCTGGCGGCCGTGTCGAGCAGGGAACTCGCCTACGTCAACACCGTGGAGATGCTGCGCGCCCTGACGCCGGCGGGTTTCGTGCCGAACGTCGAGCAGGGCACCGGCCGCAAGACCTACGACGGGTCCCAGCCGCCGGTGGGCTCGCTGGTGGTCCGCGAGCTCTACCGCAGGTTCGGCGACCGGTGGTTCCTGGAGGAGACCTTCGAGCCGCTGCTGTCCTGGAACCGCTGGTGGTGGCGGGTACGCAGGGACGGCGACCTGCTGTGCGCCGGCTCGACGTACTTCGACCCCGAGTTCCCCTCACCGCAGGACATCCCCCGTATCCACCAGCATTTCGGCGCGACCTGCGAGACCGGCTGGGACGGCCACCCCGTCTTCGAGGACGTGCCCTTCGACCAGGCCAAGAGCCTGCTCGCCGCGCACGACGTGGGGATGAACAGCCTGTACGCGGCCGACTGCGAGGCGCTCGCCGACCTCGCCGACATCCTCGGCGACCGGGCGGCCGCGGCGGAGCTGCGCGAGCGGCACGCGACCGTCGTGGCGGCGATGGAAACCCTGTGGGACGAACCGAGTGGCATCTACCGCAGCAGGCGCACCGACACCGGGCTGCCGACCGAGCGGCTGTCCACGATGAGCTTCTACCCCCTGCTGGCCGGCGTCGGCGCTGGGGAACGGACCCGGCGCATGGTGGCCGAGCACCTGATGACCGACGACGGCTTCGGCGGCGAATGGCTGCTGCCCACGTCACCGCGCGGCGAGCCGGTCGACGTCGGCGAAGGCAGCTACTGGGCGGGACGGGCGTGGCCGCCGGTGAACTTCCTCGTCTACCTGGGCCTGCTGCGCGCCGGCGAACGGTCCGCGGCCACGTGGCTGGCCGAAGGCAGCTCCCGGCTGGTGCTGAAGGAATGGAACGAGCACCGCCATGTGCACGAGAACTACTCCAGCGGCCACGGCGGCGCGTGCGACAAACCGAACAGCGAGCCGTTCCAGACCTGGGGCGCGCTGCTGAGCCTCATCGTCCTCATGGAACGCGGCGAGGTCGACTTCTTCGAGAAAGGTGACGCATGACGGGTGCCGAGGCCGATGTGCTGGTGGTCGGGGGCGGGATGGGCGGGGTCGCCGCGGCGCTGGCCGCGCTGCGGCGCGGCCGCACCGTCGTGCTCACCGAGGAGACCGACTGGCTGGGCGGCCAGCTCACCAGCCAGGGCGTGCCGCCGGACGAGCATCCGTGGATCGAGCAGTTCGGCGCGACCCGCTCCTACCGCAGGCTGCGCGAGGCCATCCGCGATCACTACCGCACCTGGTACCCGCTGACCAGGGAGTCGCTGGAGGCGCCCGACCTCAACCCGGGGCGCGGCACGGTCAGCAGGCTCTGCTGCGAGCCGCGGGTGGCCGCCGCGGTGCTGGCCGCCATGGTCGGCCCCTATCTCGCGGCCGGGCGGCTGACGATCCGCTATCGGCACCGGCCGATGGCCGCCGACGTGGACGGGGACCGGGTCGCCGGAGTGACCTTCGCGGGCCCGGACGGCGAGCCGTTCCATGTCCGCGCGGCGTACGTGCTCGACGCCACCGAGCTGGGCGACCTGCTGCCGCTGGCCGGGATCGAGCACGTCACCGGCTTCGAATCGGCCAAGGAGACCGGCGAGCCCAGCGCCCCCGCCGACGCCCAGCCGGCCAACATGCAGGCGTTCTCCTGGGTCTTCGCCGTCGAGCACCGCGCCGGCGAGGACCACACCATCGACCGGCCCGGCACGTACGCCTTCTGGCGCGACTACCGGCCACCCTTCTGGCCGGACCGGCTGCTCAGCCTCGTCGCGCCCGACCCGCGCACACTGGAACCGACGCCGCGGACGTTCGTGCCGCACGCCTCCTCGGGCCCGGTCGTCGCCGACCAGAGCCGCGGCCCGGGCGACAAGGACCTGTGGGTGTTCCGGCGCGTCGTGTGCCGCGAGGTGTTCGAGCCCGGCTTCGTGGCCAGCGACGTCGTCATCGTCAACTGGCCGCAGATCGACTACCTGCCCGGCCCGCTGATCGGCGTCACCGACGACGAGCAGGCCCGGCATCTCCAGGGCTCCAGGGACCAGGCGCTCAGCATGCTCTACTGGCTGCAGACCGAGGCGCCCCGCCCCGACGGCGGCACCGGCTGGCCCGGGCTGCGGCTGCGGCCCGACGTCATGGGAACCGCCGACGGCCTGGCCAAGAGCCCCTACATCCGCGAGTCGCGGCGCATCCTCGCCCGCCGCACGGTCGTGGAGCACGACCTGTCACTCGCGGTACGCGGCGAGCACGGCGCGGTCGCCTACCCCGACACCGTGGGCATCGGGATGTACCGCATCGACCTGCACCCCTCCACCGGCGGCGACAACTACATCGACGTGGCGAGCTGCCCCTTCCAGATCCCGCTGGGCGCGCTGCTGCCGGTCCGGGCGCGCAACGTGCTGGCCGCCGGGAAGAACCTCGGCACCACGCACATCACCAACGGCTGCTACCGCCTGCACCCGGTGGAGTGGAACATCGGCGAGGCGGCCGGCGCGCTGGCGGCGCACTGCCTGCGGCATGGGCTGGAGCCCGCGCAGGTCCACGAGGACCCCGCCGCCCTCGAACGCTTCCAGACCGAACTGACCGCCGACGGCTTCGAACTGGCCTGGCCGCGGGTCCGCGGCTACTGATTGTCACGCTGAGGATGGTGCCATGACGAACACCGACCTGAAGAGCACGTACGAGCGCGACGGCTTCCTCGTCCTCCGGGAGGCGTTCAGCCCCGGCGAGGTCGGCAAGCTGGTCGAAGAGGCCGTCCGCATCTGCCGCGGCGAACTCGGCGACGTCCAGGGGGCGCTCCCCGCCGGGCCCGCCGACACCGACGACGACGTCCTTCGCCGCTTCCTCTGCGTCCACTACCCGCACAAACTCTCCGCGGAGATGCTCGCCGCCATGCGCCATCCGGCGATCGTCTCCCCGCTCACCACGATCATCGGCCCGAACGTGAAGGCCATGCAGTCGATGCTGTTCATCAAGTCCGAAGGCGAGCCGGGCCAGGCCTGGCATCAGGACGAGATGTTCATCCCGACCCGCGACCGCTCGCTCACGGCGGTCTGGCTCGCACTCGACAACGCCACCGTCGAGAACGGCTGCCTCTGGGTGCTGCCCGGCTCGCACCGGTCCGGCGTGGTCTACCCGAACCGCGAGCACGATGATCCGCGCTACGACTGCACGGTGGAGTCGTACGGCTTCCCGTTCGAGGACTCCGACGCGGTGCCCGTGGAGGTCGAGGCAGGCTCCGCGGTCGTGTTCAACGGCTACCTGCTGCACAAGTCGCTGCCCAACACCGCCAAAGGCGGCTATCGGCGGGCCCTGGTCAATCACTACATGAGCGCCGAGTCGCTGCTGCCCTGGGACGCGCCTCCGGCGGGGACGCCCATGGCGCAGGCGGACCACCGCGACATCGTCCTGGTCGCCGGCGCCGACCCGTACGCGTACAAGGGCCTGCGGGAGGTACGCCGGCCGCGGATCCGCCCGAACAGGGACGGCGGCTGTGACAGATGACCCACTGAAAAAGAAAAGCCTCCGAATATATATAGAGCGGCGCCGATAATACGGACACAAGAATGGCGACAAGCGCGGCCAGCCTGGCTCAGGATATCCCGATCCAGGCCGGCCGCAGTGGTTCAGCCAGGCGGGATCAACCCGTTCTTGGAAACCGGTACGGCCAACTGCAGGGCACCGGTCAGTCTCGCGTCCTCGGCCGGCAGCACCCTCGCCAGCACCGGGTTGAGGTGGGTGAGGTTCAGCCCCACCGTCGGGATGGTCGGGGCGACGATGTCGAACTTCTCCAGATCGACCCATTGCACGATGGACCGCACGTCCGACGGGATGTCGTCACCTGACTTCTGCACCGGTACGCAGAGCTGACGGGCATTGGCGACCCGGACGTCCGCGGGCGGGATCTGGTTGGTCAGCACCGGGTTGAGCTGGGTGAGGGAAAGACCGACGCCCATGGCCGGGTTCGGCGTGTGCGCGTAGCACAGCAGGTCAATGTGCGAGATGAGCCGCAGGACATCCGGGGCGGGGATCACGCCGTTCTTGGCCACCGGGACGCACAGGTGCTGAGGCGCGTTCAGGAGGACCTGGATGCCCGGCACGTTCTGCAGGACCGGGTTGAGATGGCGCAGCGCCAGGGACAGGTTGATCGAGGGGCCGGTGACCCGGTAGCACGACAGGTCGACGAACCTGATGAAATCAAGCACGGGCGACGGCGGGATCACGTTGTTCTTGGCCACCGGGACGCACAGTTGCTCGCGCTGTCCGAGCGTGACCTGCACGGTCGGCTGATTGGCGAGAACGGGGTTGAGGTGCCGCAACTGCAGCGTGACGGCCGGCGGCTGGTACAGGGTCGTCCTGAAGCATTCCAGGTCGAGGTTCGTCACGAATTCCTTCGGCGTCGGCAGCGCCTGGGCCTGTGCGGGCGGCGCGACGAGAAAGGCTACCGTGAACATTGCGAGGCCGGCCGATAAGAGACGTCGTACGAGGTTTTTCCCGCGGCGATGTGGCGAGAACGTGCCGTCCATAAACGACTCCATTTCACTAGACGGGTGCCTCGACTGTGCGCTCATAAGTGCGGCCGGACAAGGCGTGTGACCCCTTTTTGCCACAACGATTTCCGGGGAAAGGCGGGCTTGTTTTCGGCCCGAACGTCCGGCCATTTCCGCATTAGAAAGAAAAGGGGCCCGCGCGGCGTGCGCGGGCCCTTGCCTTCGTTCAGTCCTCGCGGTGATAGGCACGTAGTTCGCGGCGCGCCTGGCGACGGCTGCGGCGGCGATCTTCGCGCCGGAAGTAGTACCACTCCCGGTTCGCGTGGCCGTAACCGAAGAGGTGTTGGGGGTAGGCGGTGGCGCGCCAGTAACAGCCGTCCATGCGGTGGCCCAGCGACGCGCTGTCGGCGGTGATCTCGTCCGGCAGCGTGCACGGCCCGAACCGGTGATCGTGTACGGGCAGGCAGGTCGCCATCGGCGCGTCGGCCATCCGCACCCACCAGGGCCGGGTCTTGTCGGTCTTGCTCATACGGTCACCTTTCGGCTCCGTGACACCCCGGGGTGGGGCTGTCATGAGACCGGATGCACCGTGATCACCTCCGACTTCCCGTACGACCTATCACGCCGAAAGCGACGTTTCCGCTCAGCGAACCTGATCCCGACGCTACCGCGCGCAGCAGGAGCGCGCGTGGAGACGCGCAAGATCAGCCGACCGGCTCGATGGTCCACAGCTGAGCCTGGACCCCCGGAGGAAGCAGCAGGACCCGCTTGGGCAGCAGGCTGCGGTCCTCGGCGAAGTGCCGTCCGATGTGCCGGTCGGTGCCGGCCAGTCTGATGGTGAGGAATTCGTCTGACTCGTCCGGCAGAGGTTCGACGGTCCAGGTCGAGTAAGGCGGGATCTGGCCAGGCCCGCTCACGGAGAGTTGGGTATAGGGCTTGAGGTTGGGATCGGCGTACACCACGCCACCGGTTCGCTCGTCCTGGAACCGGACGCCGTCGGGGGCCCCGACGACCCGGAACCTGGTGGGGTGGGGGAGTGGGCAGCAGGGCCGCGGAGCTTGTTGTCGATGTTCACCACGCATCCCCCGCCGATTTTGAGGATCATCACGCCGCCAATGGGCGACGCGGTGCCCTCTGGGGCGAGCGCGTGCAGCGGCCAGAACTGCTTGCGACGCATCAGTCACGTACTGTAAGGTTTCGGTGATCGAACTGGCAAGCGATAACCAAGCTGGCCGTGAGATCGCTTCCTGGGGTTCATTGGTACAACGAGGCCGCCGGACGGGCGGTGACAGGACGTGGAGACTTGCCGGTAGGCGGGTCGGTGAAGCGTCAAGCATCCTGTTCCACAGTTCGTGCTGCTTACGCGGCATGAACTGCTGCTTACGCAGCACGGGAATCCTCGCCTCTTCAGGGCGAGGAGCACGTCAAAAGTGCTACTTCTGCGCCGATCTGGTGCTGTGCCACAGCACCACCCGGCCCGACCAAGACCAGACGTACTAACGTCCATGACCTCAAAAGCCGGGCCGGGAGGCGTCAGCGTTGCTTCATGCCGTGCTCGATGGCCTCGATGATCCGCGGCCGCAGCTCGGCGGCGCTGATGATCGCGTCCACCGAGCCCACCTCGACCGCGCGCTGGATGCTGTGCACCCGGTCGAACTCCGCGGCGAGCTCGCCGAGCTTCTCCGCCCGGACGGCGGACTGCACCTCGGCGAGCCGGGCGTTCAGCGCCGCTCGGGCGGCGCCGCTGGCCGCCGAGACCTGCGCCTGCAGCTCGGTCACCCGCGGATCGGTCGCGGTGCGGTTGTTGACCTCACCGGAGAACACCACGGCAGCCGCCGGGGCACCGCCGAGCACCGAGGCGAACGAGCCCTCCAGCGCCAGCACGGTCATGTTCGGGTTGAGCGCCTTGGAGAACACCACGAACGCGCCACCGTGGTAGCGGGAGATCACGCAGAACACGATCGGCCCGTCGAAGTTGACGATCGCCCGGCCGATCTCCGCGCCGTACTCCAGCTGGAGCTTGCGCATCGACTCCGGCGAGCCGTCGAACCCGGACAGGTTCGCCAGCACCACCAGCGGCCGGTTGCCGGACGCCGAGTTGATCGCCCGCGCGGTCTTCTTCGACGACCGCGGGAACAGCGTGCCCGCGGTGTAGGTGTCCGGCCCGTCCGTGGGCGGGAAGCCGCGCCGCGGCACCGACCGCGACTCGATGCCGACCAGGCAGACCGGCCAGCCGCCGATGTGCGCGTCCTGCACCGCGGACGTCTCCGCGTCGGCCATGCCCGCCCAGCGCTCCAGCACCGGGTGATCCTGGTCGGACACGGCGCGCATCACCGTGCGGATGTCGAACGGCTTCTTGCGGTCCGGGTTGTGCTCGGCCGAGAAGATCTGGCCGACGGTGCTGAAGTCGCTGCCGGCGATCGCGTGCGGGAACCCGGAGACGTCGCGGTCGGCCGGGTCGGTGGTGCAGGCCCGCCGCGGCGCCGTCTCGCCGGGCACGATGTAGGTGTGGTCGTAGTGCGCCATCAGCACGTCGCGGGCGGCCGGCAGATTGGGCGCCCAGTATTGTGCCTGGCCGTTCGGCCCCATGACGCGGTCGTAGCCGCCGATGCCGAAGTTGTCCTCGGCCGACACGCCGCCGGAGAAGTCCAGCGAGTGCTTGCCGGTGAGCACCATCGCCGAGTCCGGCGTCATCACCAGGATGCCCTTGGTGTGCATGAGCATCGTCGCTTCGGCGTTCCAGTACGGCTGGGCGCCGACGGTGATCCCGGCGACCACGATGTTGATCTCGCCACCCGCCTGGGTGAACGTGACGATCCGCTTGAGCGCGGCCGCGACCCAGTCCATGTTCTCGGTGCCCGAGGTCATCGAGATCCGCGCGCCCGCCGACAGCGCGAACCACTCCAGCGGGACCCGCATCCGCTCGGCGAGGTCGAGCGCGGCGATCACCCGCGCGCACTCCGGTTCGGACAGCGCGCCCAGCGACTTCGTCGGGTCGCCGAGCAGGATCACGCGGGTGACGCCTTCGGGGTGCCGCTCGGTCGGCGTGGTGACGACGCCCGCCACGAGCGCCGCGGAGTTCTTCCCCTTCGGCCGGTCCACCGGCACGAGCGCGCCGTGCTCGTCGAGGTCGTGCTCGACGAAGCCGCCCGCCGGCCCGGTGAGCAGACCGGTCAGCTCGTACGGGTAGACGTTGCCGCGCCGGGCCGCGCGCAGCACCTTCTGGCGGTAGTCGTCCAGCGGCTGCACCGGCTCCGCCGACGGCTTGCCGACCTCCAGGTGCGCGCCGTGGCCCGGGTCGAGGGCGATCCGCACGGCCACCTCGCTCAGCTCACCGGCGGCGGTGCGCTGGCGGGCCACGAACAGCACCTCCTCCAGCCCCGCGCCCGCCGTGGTCGGCAGGATCCGCTGGACCAGCATGTTCAGCTCATCGGTCGACAGCTCGGTCGACGGCCAGACGTACATCATGATCCGGTTGGTGTCGAACCGCTTGTTCTGGGGGCGCTGCACCTGGATGTTGCGGATCGCGTCCAGGCCCGCGGTGATCGCGTCCTCCACCGCGGGCAGCGCGACCAGCCTGCCGTCCGCCTCGCGCAGCGGCGTGAGGTCGCGGACCTGGCCCATCGCGATGAGCCGCTCGTCGGCCGGGTTGCTGCGCGCCACGGCCTTGAACAGGTAGATCTCCTCGTCGGCCGACGGCAGCCGGGTCAGGTCGAACTCGCGCAGCCGCTGCAGTTGCAGGCGCCGGGCGATCTGCGGGTGCAGGCCGCGGATCAGCCGGTCCTCGGCGAAGCCCGCCTCGCGAGCTCCGTCGGGCCGGAAGGTGAAGTGGTGGTGCATCACGGCGCCGCTGGTGCCGGCGACGGTGGCGGTGATCCGGCGGACGCCTGCGGGCGGCGGGTGCTCGTCGAGCAGCCGTCCGAGCCGTACCGCCATCTCGTCGGCGTCCGGCTGCTCCTCCCAGGTGACGTAGAGGTCGGCGACCAGCCCGCGCTCGGGGACGTCGGCGGCGAACGTGGCGACGGCGTCGATGGCGTCCGGCAGGGCGGCGATGTCGACGGCGGTGGTGACCACGCGGGTCGCGCCGCCTGAGCCGGTGTGCTCGGCGGTGACGAACCGGCAGCCCGCGCTCTCCCGCGTGGTGACCTCGGACAGCCCGCGGTTGCCGTAGTAGCGGCGGGTCAGCACCTCCAGCAGCGGCGCGTGGTCCAGCCCTGGCCGGCCGATCCGCTGGCCGATCAGCCGGACCAGCGGCTCGGCGCTGGCCACCATGGCCTGGATCCGCTCGGCGCGGTCCGGCGCGTCCGGCTCGCGGTCCAGGTAACGCAGGTCGTCGCGGACCGCGGCGTAGACCTTGGCGCGGTTGCGGCGCAGCAACGGCTGGGCGAACCAGCGGAACACCACGCCACGGGCCAGGTCGGACACCATGGGGAAGCGCACCTGCGTGGCCTCGACCAAGTGCTCGAGGGTGAGCCCGGCGCGCTCGCCGAGCGACTCGAGCGGCGGCGCGCCGGCCAGCCACTGGCGCAGCAGCTCCGACACGATCGCGACGTCGGTGCTCATCCGCTGCTGGGCCAGGAAGATTCGGAAGACCGCGGCCTCCAGCTCCGGCGTGCGGTCGAGGTCGGCGATGCCGTAGTGGGCGAGGACCTTGGTGAGCTTGGCCTGGAAGCTCTCGCTGACGCCGGCCCGCTCGACGTCGAGGCTCTGCAGGTAGCTGTGGAAGAACTCGCGCGGGCTGTGCACCTGGCTGTCCGGCTCGACGTCGAGCTCGCCGCGCGGCCTGTTGCGGCTCAGCTCGGACAGGTCGGCGAACACGGTCAGCAGGTCCAGCTCGCCCTCGAGCAGCCGCCCGCCCAGCTCGGCGCGCGCGGCCAGGTAGGCCGACAGCACCCGCTTGTGGTCGTGCGGGTCGACGTCGAAGCCGAGCAGCAGGCTGCGCAGGTCCTGCAGGCCGCGCTCGACGCGCTCGGCCGCGGAGGCCGCCGCGGGCTCGGCGGGCAGCTCGATCTCCACGGTCTCGGCGGCGGACTCCGCCTCCTCGGCGCCCTCGTCGAGCAGCGGCTCCAGCCGCATCAGCGGCGCGCCGGTCTCCACCTGGCTGCCCACCGTCACCGGGCACTCACGCACGCGGGCGCGGAACGGCGCGCGCAGCACCGTCTCCATCTTCATGCTCTCCAGCACCAGCAGCGGCGCGCCCGACTCGACCTCGTCGCCGGCCGACACCGGCGTCGCGACCACCAGCGCGGGCGCGGGCGAGCGGACGACGCCGCCCTCGTCGCGGCTGATCCGGTGCGTGACGCCGTCGACCTCGACCAGGTGGATCGGCCCGTGCGTGGCCGACACCAGCCGGAAGCGGCGGCCGTTGACCACGATCTGGCCGCTGTGCTCGTCGAACCGCTCCACCTCGACGTCCGCCGGGGTGTCACCGCCGCCGGCGATGCCGACGCGGAACCGCTTGTGCCCGACCCGGGCCACGCTCACCCGGTAGCCGACGCCGCGGAGTTTGAGGCTCAGTGGGCGGCTGGAGTCGTGCTGGACCTGCGGGCGGCCGCCGTGCGCGGTGGACAGCAGCCGCTGGCGGCTGACCTCCTCCTCGTCCTCGTACGCCTCGATCGCGGCGGCGGCCAGGGCGACCGCGGAGTGCCGGTGACTGACCAGGCGGCCCTGGGCGCGTACGCGGTCGATCCAGCCGGTGTCGGCGCTCGCGTCGATCACCTCGGGCTGGTCGAGCAGGTCGAGGACGAAGCTCTTGTTGGTCGCGCCACCCTCGATGATCACCGTGGTCTCGGCCATCGCGCGGCGCAACCGGCCCAGCGCCTGCCGGCGGTCGCGGCCGTAGGCGATGACCTTCGCGATCATCGAGTCGAAGTCGGCCGGGATGACGTCGCCCTCGCTGACGCCGGTGTCCACGCGGATGCCGGGCCCGGCGGGCAGCACCAGGCGCGCGATGCGGCCCGGTGCGGGTGCGAAGTCGCGGTCGGGGTCCTCGGCGTTGAGCCGGGCCTCGATGGCGTGGCCGGCCTCGACCGGCTGGTCGCCTTCGAGCTGCCCGCCGCCCGCCACGTGCAACTGCAGCCGGACCAGGTCGGTGCCGGTGGTGATCTCGGTGATCGGGTGCTCGACCTGCAGCCGGGTGTTGACCTCAAGGAAGGCGAACAGCTTCTCGCCGGGGTGGTAGAGGAACTCGACGGTGCACGCGCCGCGGTATTCGACGGCCACGGCGAGCCGCTCGGCCGCCGCCTTCAGCTCGGCGACCTGCTCGATCGCCAGGACCGGGGAGGCGGACTCCTCGATGATCTTCTGGTTGCGCCGCTGCACCGAGCAGTCCCGGACGCCCAGCGCCCACGCGGTGCCCTGCCCGTCGGCGATGACCTGAACCTCGACGTGCCGGGCGCCGGTGACCAGGCGCTCCAGGAAGACCACGCCGGAGCCGAACGCGCGCAGCGCCTCCTGGCTGGTGCGCTCGTAGGCGTCAGCCAGGTCCTCCGCCGAGGCGACCATGCGGATGCCGCGCCCGCCGCCGCCCGCGGTCGCCTTGAGCATCAGCGGGTAGCCGATCTCGTCGCCGGCGCGCAGCGCGTCCTCGAGGGTGGCGACCTCGCCGCGGCTCCACGGCGCGACCGGGACGCCGACCTCCTCGGCGATCAGCTTCGAGCCGATCTTGTCACCCAGCTTGCGCATCGCCTCCGCGCTCGGCCCGACGAAGGTGACGCCGATCTTCTCGCACAGCTCGGCGAACGCCGGGTCCTCGGCGACGAACCCCCAGCCGACCCACGCGGCGTCGGCCCCGGTCTCCACCAGCGCGCGTTCCAGGACGGCGTGGTCGAGGTACGGGCGGGCCGAGGCGGGGCCCAGCGGGTAGGCGACGTCCGCCTCACGGACGAAGGTCGCGTTGCGGTCGGCGTCGGTGTAGAGGGCGACCGTCTCGATCCGTGTCCCGGTTTCCGCAGAAAGATCCCGGACGGCGTGGATGAGCCGCATCGCGGCCTCTCCACGGTTGACGATGGCGACACGACTGAACACCGGCTGAGCCTCCCAAGTACCCGCACAGAAGGCGACGTCCGGGTCCCGGAGCGTCGCCTACACCTGTTTCTATACCCTGCTCGATTGCCGGGTGGTTAACCAATGGTGACCATGACGCGTGCCGGGGTCGCTTCGTTGTAGGGAACCTACAAAATGCCATCCGGGCCACACCGGCCCACCACCGTCGCACGTAAGGTCTGCGACAAAGCCCGGCGTCAGCGGGTGAAAAGGGCGCGGTGCAGCAGCTCCCGCGCGCGTTTGTGGCGGTCGTCGCGCCGCGCGGCGTCGCGGCTGCTGACGGCGGCCTCACCCATGGAGATGGCGAGCATCAGGTCGTCGACGTCGACGACGGGCTGGACGACGCCGGCCGCGCGGCCGTGGTCGAGGAGCGGCTCGAAGCAGGCCGCGATGCGGCGGTGATGTTCCATGAACCAGCGCAGGTCGACGCTGGACAGGACCTGGGCGAGGCCGCGGTTGTCCAGTTGCATGTCCAGGACGAAGTCGAACAGCTTGACCGCGCCGCCGGGCTGTCCCCGCAGCCCGGCCGCATGCTCCTCGATCTGGGCGACGTTGTCGGCGAAGACCGTCGCCGCGAGCTCCTCGCGGGTGGCGAAGTTGCGGTAGATCGTGGTCCGGCTCACCCCCGCCTCCCGGGCGATCTCCTCCAGCGCGACGTCGTGGCCGTGTTCGGCGAACATCCGCCGGGCCGCGGCGAGCAGCCGGTCCCGGTTGCGGGCGGCGTCCTTCCGTGTCACTGGCAACCCACTCTCACGCACGGTCCAACCCTAACTTGCGATGAAACGTACACGACTGTACGTTTAGCGCCGATAGAAGCGTACATATGTGTACGTTTGCTGACGCCGATCGGAGCGGACAATGCGTGGCTTGACGGAGAAGACGATCATCGTGGCCGGCGGGGCGACCGGCATCGGCGCGGGCACCGCGATCAGGCTCGCGGAGGAAGGCGCCAAGGTCGTCGTCGGCGACATCAACCTGTCCGGGGCGCAGGCCACCACCGCCAAGATCACCGAGGCCGGCGGTTCGGCGATCGCGCTCCGCTTCGACCTCGCCGACGAGGACTCCGTCAACGCGATGGTCGCCAAGACGCTCGAGGAGTTCGGCGCCGTGCACGGCCTGTTCAACGTCGGCGCGGACCTGTCGCCGGGCAACCTCGGGCGCGACAGGTCGCTGCTCGACACCGACCTGGACGTGTGGGAACGCACTCTGGACGTCAACGTCGTGGGTTATGTCCGTACGGCCCGCGCCGTCCTGCCGCACCTGCTGGCGGGCGGCGGCGGCAGCATCGTCAACTGCTCCTCCGGCGCCGCGGTGAGCGCCAGCGACCGCAAGCGCCCCGCCTACGGTGCATCGAAGTCGGCGGTCAACGCGCTCACCCGGCACATCGCCGGGAGCTTCGGCCCCAAGGGCGTGCGCTGCAACGGAGTGATGCCCGGCCTGGTCATGGGCGAGACGCAGGAGGCGCAGAACGACGTCCAGCTCCAGAAGATGTTCCTGGAGCACGTCCCCACCACCCGGCTGGGCCGCCCGAGCGACCTGGCCGCGGTCGTGACCTTCCTGCTGTCCGACGACGCCGAGTGGATCAACGGCCAGGTGTGGGCCATCGACGGCGGCGCGAACATGCGCGCCTGACCGCCGCGCCGGGATCTCTCATTCCGCCGGTAGTGACCGGCGGGTCGGCTGGTGCGGCAGTGTCGTGCGGTCGCCGCCGGTGGCGGGGCCGGGGTGCCGGACGTTCGACCCGGTCGAGCCCCCGTACGTGACGATCTTGTACTCGGTCGCCGCGAGGGAGAGGGACAGCTCACGGATCCGGCGGCGGATGGTGTCGCGATGTTCGAGCAGCATGTCGAGCCGCTCGGGCACCGTGCCCTCCCCCGCGTCGACCAACGAGACGTAGTGCTGCAGGTCACGCATCGGCATGCCGGACAGCCTCATCCGGGTGAGGAACACCAGGCGCCGCACCGCCGCGGCGTCGTAGACGCGATGACCGTTGCCGTCGCGGGCCACCTCGACCAGCCCGGCCCGCTCGTAGTAGCGCAGCGTGTGAGGCGAGACGTCGAGGAGGTCGGCGACCTCGTGGATCATCATCGACTCGGGCGCGTCGGTCAGGTCGGCGAGGCGGTGGAGCACCTCGACCGACAGCGGGCCGTCGTCCCCGAGCGTTTCGAGCGCCCTGGTCATCAGATCGTCGGTGGCCATGACACCAGCCTAGATGCCTTCGAATCCGGCATTGCTGGTGTTAACACTCGTTTCCTGGATAGAAGCCTCCCTCCGGGAACGCGTACGCAGCGCTCTTACCATGGTGCCGAAAGGGCTTTCATGACAGCCAACCCCCCGATCGTCTGCCCGACCTGCCAGGGCGTGATCGTCTCCTCCGAAGCCGATTCCTACACACCCGCTCGTGGGCGGCTCATCGTGACCAACGGCTACTGCCAAGGACAGTGCTCCAGCCCCGAGCCCACCCCTGAACCCACCGAACAGGCCGAGAAGCTCCCGGCCGGCCAAGGGGCGCAGTAACAGCGGAAGTAGTGGCCTTGCTCGAGGTCGGCGATGTTCTCGGCGATCTCGCGTACGGCGCTGCCCTGACGTGATGTGCCGGAATCGTCGTTCTGGAACTCCATGGAACGCCTATCAGGTGAGTGCCGATGGGGCACCATCTCGCCCGAGGAAAGGCGCGCACATGCCAGAACGTCGGTCAGGGGGCGTGGTGACACGGGCGGACGCACTCGATGAAGGTGACAACTCCTGAGGCGAGGATTGTTGGTGGTGCTTCATGAGATCATCTAGATCATGATGGGTCTGTCAGGCATGGGCCGCCACGTCCTTCACGCCTCCGGGTCGGCCGGCGGGGCCTCCGCGAGGTTCAACGCCGCCCTGGTCGCCGCGTCGGTCGCGTGCTGAGCATGGTCGAAGCGGACACCGCCCAGCGGGTCCCCCACACGTCCGGGGGCGACCTCGCCTCCGCCTCCCTGTGGCCCGAGAGCGATCCGGAGCCGGCCAGCGTCGGCCAGATCGCGGGATTGCGGCCGCGCCTGCGCCCTCGTGACGGGGGCGACGTCCCTGGAGCCGACGTCGAGCTCGTGGACGCGCTGGATCCGCTGACGCGGCAGGTGGTGACGGCCTGGCTGCGCGACAACTCCTCCGTTCCCCAGCGACAGACCCGGCTGCGGGTCCTGGCCTCGTTCCTGCGCTGGCTGTACGCGACCGAACCAGCCCTCGAACTGCTCGCGGCCACCGACGCCCAGTTGGACGCCTACAGCTATGCCGCCCTCATCACCGGCGTGGGCACGCCCGGCAAGCCCTTGGCCAGGGCGACGGTGATCAGGCGACGCGCCACGCTGGCCTCCTTCTACGCCTTCGCCTGGCGATACGGCGCGGTGCGGCCCCGCCGCGAGGTGACCGGCGCGCCGCCGCCCACCCCGGCGGAGCGGCGCCTGCTGCGAAAAGGGGTCATGCGGCTGGCCGACGACGGCCGGTGGGCCGAGGCTCTCGCCGTCGCCCTGCTGGAGGCCACCGGCACCTCCGTGGAGGCGCTGGCCGCTTTGACCGCCCACGACGTCCACCCCCTGGCGAGCGACGGCCAGCTCACCCTGATCACCTTGCGCGGCGGTCGTGACGGCATCGTCGCGTTCCCGGTGTCGCCAGAGATCCGCCACCTGTTGCGCGCGGTGTGCGGCAACCGGGCCGCCGGAGAGCCGCTGATCAGCCGGGGCGACGGCCGGGGCGTGGATGCCGAGTGGATCGGGGCCGCGCTCACCGACGCCGCCCTCGCCGCCGGTGTGCGCAGGCAGCGGGCGGAGCTCCTGCGGCCGCACCTGATGCGCGCCGTAACGGTGACCGACGGATTGCCCATAACGGCTTCGTTCGATTGCCCCAATATCCACCCATAGGCGCGGCGCAACTCAAGAACGATTTCCGTATGGTGGGGTTATGTTCTTCGAGCCCCCCTCGGCGGACGAAGAAGCGGCGCGCCCGCCGAAGCCTGGGCTGCCGGGCTGGTATGCCCCGCCGGCGGGAGAGATGGGCGTGGCGTGGGTCAGCGGCCTGCTGCTGGCCCGCAGTGAGAATGTCGCCATCACCTTGCCGACGATCCAGGCGTTCAGAACCGGCTGCCTGATGAACGTGAACATCGACCTGCGACGGCACGCGCTCTCCCCCGATGAGTTCACGGCCCTCAGCATGTCCGTGTTCCCCAACATGATCGCCGGGGCGCGCGCCGGGCAGTTACCTGACAGCCTGCTGCGGTTCGGTGTGCGCTTCGCCGACGGCACCAAGGCCACCACCGTCGGGCAGCGCTTGGACGGAACACCACCCCCGCAGGGGCCGCCACCGGGTCCGCGCCTCTCCTGGCTGCTCGGCGGCTTCTCGCAGCGCAGCGGTGACGAAGACTCGGGTCTCACGACCATAGGGCTGTGGCTTTGGCCCTTGCCACCCGTGGAGATCTTCGAACTCGGCGTGGAGTGGCCCGCCGGCGGCATCGAGCTGAGCATCGTCGCACTCGACGGCTCGGCCATCGTGGCCGCCGCCCAGCAGGCCCCGCCCCCGTACTGGCCGGACGCCACGCAGAGCGCGTAGGCGCTTCACCAACGTCCGTCCGTGTCGGCGTAGATGGAGATTCCTCTACCCGCAGCGCTGGATGCGGTGGCAATCTCCATGGCCTGGCTCGGGTCCCGATTGGTTGGCTGTGGGCATGCGAGTCATCGTGCCCGCCACCGAAGGGCGGGCGGTAAGAGTCGGCGCCGGCCGGCGCGTACGCGTCACGGACCTCGAAGGAGGCCAGGTCGGCGACGTGTTCGCGCTCGCCGCCGACGACGCCGACGACGCCGACGAGCACCTCAGCGCGTCGCACACCCGGGCCGCCACCAGCCGCCTGTTCCCGGTGGCCGGCGAGACGTTCGTCACCAGCCGCCGCAGGCCCATCCTCACCCTGGTGGAGGACAGCTCCCCCGGCTGTCACGACATGCTCGTCGCGGCCTGCGATCCGGAGCGCTATCGCGCCCTGGGCGTTCCCGTTCACGCCTCGTGCGCGGACAATCTGCGCGCGAGCCTGGCCGTGCTCGGCCTGTCCGTCCCGGTCGTGCCGCAGCCCGTCAACGTGTTCATGCGGATCCCGGTGGCCGGCGACGGCCGGCTGAGCTGGCTGAGCTCGATCAGCCGTCCCGGTGACGCGATCACGTTCGAGGCGGAGATGGACTGCGTTCTCGTGGTCTCGGCCTGTCCGCAGGACCTGGTGGGGATCAACGGGCACCACCCGACGGCATTGGCGATCGACCTGGAAACCGAAGAAATGAGTGATCGATGAACGACGTCCTGCACCCCGCTCTGCGCCCGGAGCGCATCGGCAACCTCAGCCTCGCCAACCGGCTGGCGGTCTCCCCCATGACCAGGGTGTCCGCCACCGCCGACGGCACGCCGACCGGCGAGATGGCCGGCTACTACGCGGAGTACGCGCGCGGCGGCTTCTCCCTCGTCGTGACCGAGGGAACCTACACCGACACCTGGCACAGCCAGGGGTACGCCAACCAGCCCGGCATCGTCACCGATGGCCACGAGGCCGCCTGGCGGGAGATCGCCGGCCAGGTGCGCGCGGCCGGCGCGGCCTTCGTCCTCCAGCTCATGCACGCGGGAGCGCTGTCGCAGGGCAGCCACTACCGCGACGACACCGTCGCGCCGTCGGCCGTCCGGCCGCGTGGTGAGAAGCTGCCCGAATACGGCGGGCACGGCCCGTGGCCCACGCCCCGGGCGATGGACCAGGACGACATCGACCGCGCGGTGCGGGGCTTCGTGGCCGCGGCCGTGCGCGCCAGGCGGGCCGGCTTCGACGGGGTCGAGGTGCACGGCGCCAACGGCTACCTGGTCGACCAGTTCCTGACCGACTACACCAACAGGCGCGCCGACCGCTACGGCGGTCCGGTCTCCCACCGGGTACGGCTGGCGGCGGAGATCGTCTCCGCCATCCGCGCGGAGCTCGGCCCGGACTTCTGCGTCGGCATCCGGCTGTCGCAGGGCAAGGTCAACGACTTCACGCACCGGTGGGCGGGCGGCTCCAGGGACGCGGAGACCATCTTCGCCGCGCTCGCCGAGGCGGGCGCGAGCTACCTGCACATCGCCAGCGAAGGCCGGGACTGGGTGGAGACGGCGACCCTGGACGGAGGGATGACGATCACGGGCCTGGCCCGGAAGGTCACCAGGCTGCCCGTGCTGGCCAACGGCGGCATGCACGACGCGGCCCGGGCGGCCACTGTGCTGGAGGACGGCCACGCCGACGTCCTGGCCGTCGGCCGGGGGGCGCTCGCCAACCCGGACTTCCCACGGCGCCTGGCCCAGGGGCTGCCCATGGCGCCCTTCGACCACCAGATGCTCCAGCCGATGGCGACGCTGAGCAACGCCCGCCAGTGGCGGCGGGCCGGCAGCGTGACCGCTTCCTGAGCTCAGTCCATCGCGTCGATGGTCAGCGCCAGGAACAGGTCCACCCGGTCCTCGGTGCGGCCCACGTCCCGGCCGGTGAGCTCGGTGATCTTGGCCAGCCGGTTGCGCAGCGTGTTGACATGGACATGCAGCGCTCCGGCTGTCGCCCCCCACTGCCCATCGTGATCGAGGAACGTCCGTAGCGTCAGCTCGAGCTCACCGCCCCGCCGCGCGTCATGGTCCTTCATCGGCCCGAGGAGTTCGCCGGAGAACTGGTGCAAGGTGTCCGCGTCGAGCGATCCCAGGAGCAGCCGATGCGTCCCCAGCTCGGCGAAGGCCCGTACGGAAGGTCCCGCCGAGGTACGCCGCAGCACGCGGCAGGCCTCCCGGGACTGCAGGAGCTGGGGTCGCAGCTCGGCCCCCTGGGAGGCGATGCCGCTCAGTCCCGCGACCGGGCGGCGGCCGGGAAAGCGCCGCTCGACGCCGCGTACCAGGCGCTGGGCGAGCAGCGGCAGCTCGCGCTCGGGGTGGCGCCAGGGCAGCACGGCGACGACGTCCTGCGTGCCGCCGGCGACGACCGCCGGCACGCCTTCTGCCGCGAAGAACTCGCCGATCACCTCGGCGAGCCCGTGCATCGTGGCGGCCTCGCCCCGCGCGAACGCCACGGCGCACACGGCCAGCGGGCCGCCCGGATCGACGCCGAAGGCACGCAGCCGGCCGGGGACCTCCGTGGCGCGGCGGCCGCCCGACAGGATCATCTCCAGGAGCTCGCTCGCGAAGCGCATCTCGATCGCCTGGACCGCCTGCTGCTTGGCGACCTCCAGGCTCAGGAACCGGGCCGTCTGCTCCAGCGCCTCCCGCTCGGCCGCCGCGAGCTCGCGCAGGGGGCGCAGGCAGATGAGGGCCGCGTCGATGTCGCCGACGGCGCCCACCGGGAACAGCGCCACGCGTCCGGCGTCCCCCAGATCCACCTCCAGGGCAGGCGGGTGCCTGGCCAGTCCCGAGGCCACGGCGTGCAACTGGTCCGCTCCGAGGTCGACGCCGGCCGCCGCGAGCGAGCGGGCCATCCTGTCGACCACCGCGAGCGGCAGGTCGTACTCGCGCCGCAGGACGTCGAGCACGCCGGAGGCGCCGGCGCCCCGGGAGATCGCCGTGGCCAGGGCGTCGCCCCGGCGCACCATGCCGACCAGCGACTGCTTGCGCTCTTCGGCCAGCATGTCGGCGACGGCCTCCGAGACCGCCGTGAACGGCACCGCGATGGAGATCTCCAGCAGCGGCAGCTCCTCCTCGCGGCAGGCCTCGACCAGCGCGGGCGGGGTGGCGGGCAGCTCGGCGCGCAGGCCGAACACGATGCCGCCCGCGCCGGCCTTCTTGACCTGGCGGACGAACCGCGCCGGATCCACCCGGTCGAGCCACACGCCGTTGGTCAGCACGAGCTCGCCTTCGCGTACGTAAGCCGACGGGTCGGGCAGCTCGGTGTTGTGCACCCAGGAGAGGGGCTCGTCCAGCGCGCCGGGACGGCCCGGCACCAGCACGCCGAGTTCGAGCGAGGAGCGATCGACCAGGGACTGGAGCGTGAACACGGTGTAACTCTATACAGTAGAAAGCTATTTCTGTGGAACTTCATCCACCCCCGTTGTTCGGGCATCGTGGCGCGTCGGGCACCATGGTGCTGTGACCGAAAGCAGGAGCGTGCTCGACCGTTCTCCGCTCACGGAGCTGGCCGAGTTGGTGGCCAGGGGCGGCGTGGCGGTGCTCAGCGGGGCGGGGCTGTCGACGGAGTCCGGGATCCCTGACTACCGGGGGCCGACCGGCCGGGCCCGGCGGGCGGAGCCGATGACGTACCAGCGGTTCGTCGGCAGCGCGGAGGCGCGGCGGCGCTACTGGGCGCGCAGTCACGTCGGGTGGCGGCAGATCGGCCTGGCCGCGCCCAACGCGGGGCATCGGGCGGTGGCCGAGCTGGAGCGGCGTGGGCTCATCGACGGGATCGTCACGCAGAACGTGGACGGCCTGCACCAGGCGGCCGGCGCGCGGCGGGTGATCGAGCTGCACGGCGGGCTCGACCGGGTCGTGTGCCTGACCTGCCGGGAGCGGACCTCCCGTACGGAGCTGGAGGACCGCCTGCGCGCGGCCAATCCCGGGTGGGAGGCCAGCGGGCGGATCAACCCCGACGGTGACGCCGTGCTCGCCGACGAGCAGGTCGAGCGGTTTCGGGTGGTGGACTGCGCGACGTGCGGGGGGCTGCTCAAGCCCGACGTGGTGTTCTTCGGCGAGAACGTGCCCAGGACACGGGTGGACGAGTGCTTCGCGCTCGTCGCGGCGGCGCGGGCGCTGCTGATCCTCGGGTCGTCGCTGACGGTACGGTCCGGCCTGCGGTTCGTCACCAAGGCCGCCGCGCTCGGCATCCCGATCGCCATCGTGAACCAGGGGCCGACCGGCGGTGACGCCGAAGCCGTGCTCACCCTGGACGCACCCCTCGGTGTGACACTGACCCACCTCGCCGCCCAGCTCTGAAAATCACACCGGCCAGTTCCGGAGAACGGAGTCGAGGGCGTCCAGGGCTCTGGACCACGAGGCGTCCGCGTCGCGCGGGTGGTGGCTGAACCCGCCCGCCCGCTCCAGGCTCACGTAGCCGTGGAACGTGCTGCCCAGCAGCCGTACCGCGTCCGTCTGGTCGGGCTCCTGGAGCTCATAGGCGCGCAGTATCGCCCGCGTCATCTCCGAGTGCCGGCGCGCGGCATCGGCGGCCGGCGTCTCGGGGTCGAGCTCGATCTGCGCTGCGGCGTACCTGCCCGGATGCTCCTTCGCATAGTCCCGGTACGCGCCCGCGAAGGCTTTCAGCGCGTCCTTGCCCGCGCGGCCGGCCAGCGCGGCGGCGGCCCTGTCGGCCAGCTCCGTCAGGGCCAGTGCCGCCAGCCGCTCCCTCAGGTCCCGCGCGTTCTTGATGTGTGAGTACAGGCTCGGGTCCGTGACGCCGAATCTGCGCGCGAGCGCCGAGACGGTCACGTTCTCGAAGCCGACCTCGTCGGCCAGTTCCGCCGCCGCCTGGGTCAGGCGTTCGGCGGTCAACCCCGCGCGTGCCATGGGCCGCCCTTCTCGCTTACCTAGAGGTATTAAGTATTTGCATAATACTCCTAGGGAAGCTAGCTTCCCCACCTATGAGAGTGGTTTCCGAGCGTGACATCCGCGCTTCACTGGTCAACTGCACCAAGGGCGAGGCGAAGCGCCTGGCCGTGCCCAGGGATCTGGCCGCGCGGCCGTGGGACGACCTGGACTTCCTCGGGTGGCGGGACCCCGCCTCGCCGGAGCGGGCCTATCTGGTCGCCGAGTCCGGCGACGGGTTCGTGGGGGTGGCGCTGCGCCGGGCCGCGCCGCATGCCGGGCATGTCCGGCGCAGCATGTGCTCGTTCTGCCTGACCATGCACACGGGAGACGGCGTCTCGCTGATGACCGCGCGCAGAGCGGGGCGGACCGGGCAGCAGGGCAACTCGGTGGGCGCCTACATCTGCACCGATCTGGCCTGCTCGCTCTACCTGCGCGGGAAGAAGGAGGTCGGGCCCGGCGGGCGGCTCCACGAGTCGCTCACGCTGGAGGAGCAGATCGAGCGGACCGCGGCCAACCTGGCCGGGTTCCTGGACAAGGTGGTCGGGTGACCAGTCGATCTGGGCGGATGTGATTGCCCACTCGTCAACGGATGAGCTCGGCCAGGTCGAGCAGGACCATCGCGTCGTACTCAGGGGTGCCGGGTTCGGCGTAGTACGCGACCAGGCGGTGCCCCGGGGTGCCCTCGAGCTGCATGGACTGGTAGCCGAGCGTGAGGTCGCCGACGTCGGGATGGTGGAAGGTCTTGCGGCCGTGGGAATGCGCCTTCACGTCGTAGCGCTCCCACAGGCGCGCGAACTCCGGGCTCTTGCGTGGGCACGAGCTACCCGTCGGCGGCCAGGCGGTCGAGCCACTCGCCGAGGAGATGCTGCTCCGCGCCGCTCAGCGTGGTCTGCTCGGGCAGTGCGGCACGCAGGGCCCGGGCCGCGCCCGCCGGGCCCGCGTCCTGCACGGCGGGCCTCTCGTTGGTGACGGCGGTGACCATCGACTCCCGCATGGCGGTCAGCAGGGCCGGATCGCGTTGATCGGCGGGCAGCGACAGCCAGGTGAGCACGGCGCCGCGCGCCGTCGCGTGGATGAGGGCGGCCGCGAGCCGTTCGTCGACGCGCAGCCAGCCGCCGGCGGCCAGGCGCCGGATGCGCCCCAGCAGGATCTCCATGCCGGCCTGGAAGGCGGCCGACGTCGTGCCGCGCCTGGGCTCGCCGTACATCAGCACGTACAGCGCGGGGTTGGCGAGGCCGAACTCGACGGCGAGGTCCCAGCCCGCGCGCAGATCCTCGATCGGGTCGGGCGGGTCGGGATCGACGCGCTTGGCCGCCAGGAACGTGGCGTAGCCGTGCTCGGCCACCGCCTCGAGAAGCGCGTCCATGTCGGCGAAGTGGCGATAGATCGCCGGGGGCTGCAACCCGGCCGCCGCCGCGACCGCGCGGGTGGTGACCGCGTCGCGGCCCTCACGCGCGAGCAGGTCCGCGGCGGCCTCGACCACCCGCCGGCGGATGAGCTCGCGCCCGTCGTCCTTCGTCCCTCGAGGCATGAATCAATGATACGGCTACCGCTGTACCGTCGCTAGTATCAGTGATACCGTCCAAGCGTTTCCAATGGAACCAAGGAGAGCATGACATGCGAATCATCGGGCTTGAGGAACACGTCGTCCTGCCGGTAGTGCTCGACGCCTGGACACGGGCGGGGGTGCCGCGGATTCCGCAGCGCGGCTACGGCGACGATCCGATCGCGCGGCGGCTGCGCGACGTCTCCGATCTGCGCCTGGCCGACATGGACGATCAGGGCGTGGACGTCGCGGTGCTGTCCCTGGCCACACCGGGCGTACAGAACCTCGCGGCGGCCGACGCCGTGAGCGTCGCGCGTGAGGCGAACGACGCGCTCGCCGAGGTCGTCGCCGGCAACCCGGAGCGGTTCCAGGCGCTCGCGGCCATCCCGACGCCGGTGCCCGAAGCCGCCGTCGAGGAGCTGGAACGCGCGGTCACGCGGCTCGGCTTCCGGGGCGCGATGCTGTACGGGCGCACCGGGGACAAGCTGGCCGACGCGCCGGAGTTCGACGACCTCTACGCGGCCGCCGAGCGGCTGCGGGTACCCCTGCACTTCCACCCGCAGACGCCCGCGCAGCCGGTTCTGGACGCGTACTACTCGGGGTTGGGCGGCGTCGGCATGGGACTGGCCACCGCGGGGCTGGGCTGGTATTACGACCTGGGCGTTCAGTACCTACGGATGATCTTCTCCGGGGTGTTCGACCGCCACCCCGAGCTCCAGGTGATCGCCGGGCACTGGGGCGAGGTCATCCTCTTCTACCTCGACCACACGGGCATCCTGGCACCCGACGCGAAGCTGGAGCGACCCCTCGCCGACTACTTCCGCCAGAACTTCTGGGTGGCGGGCAGCGGCACGGTGAGCGAGCGCTACCTGCGATGGACCGCGGAGGTCGTCGGGACCGAACGCATGCTGTACTCGACCGACTACCCCTACACCTACGGGACGCGCCCCGGCGGCTTCCCGTACCTCGACACCAGCGGCGGGGTCGCGCGGTCGTTCCTGGAGCGAGCGCCGTTCACCGAGGAGGAGAAGGCCGCGATCGGGTCCGGCAACTGGGAACGGCTGACCGGGCAAGCGCCGGCAGGCATCACTAGCTCCGCACCGGTATGACAGGCTCGAGGTGGAACATGCCGGTCACCACCTCGCCGCGCTCCTTCACCTGCCGGGTACGCCCCGCCACCGCCGACACGACGTCGCGAGCGGTGATCATCCCGACCAGTCCCCGGTCGGACACCACGGGTACGGCGTCACAGCCGGCGTCGGTCATGACGGCCGCGACCCGGGTCAGCAGGTCGTCCGGCTGCACGCGTGGCCTGCGTTCACCGGCCAGCAGCTCGCCCACGTGGCGGTTCGACTGTTCCTGCGGACCGCCCGACCAGGACGCCGCGAGCTGCTCGCGCGACAGGATGCCCAGGACGTGCTGCCCCTCGACCACCGGCAGATGGCGTACGCCGGCGCGGCGCATCAGTTCCCAGGCCATCAGCGGCGACTCGTCCGACTTGACCGCCACCAGGATGCGGCTCATCACCCGCTCGGCGGTCAGCGACTCGACGCTCAGGTTCATGGCCCCTCCTGACGGGGTCGCACCACCGCGACCGGGCAGGTCACATGGTGCAGCACGGCGTGGCTGACCGAGCCCAGCACCGCCGAGGCGAAGCCGCCCAGCCCCCGGGACCCGACCACGACCAGGTCGGCCGTGGTCGCGGCCTTGATCAGGGCGCCGGCCGGGTGCTCGCACAGTTGCTCATCGGTGATCTCGACGTCCGGGTTCTTCTCCCGCCAGGGCACCACCCGCTCGGCCGCCACCCGGACCTCGTGCTGGAAGGCCGTCTCCAGCAGGCTGTTGTAGGCGGCCGCGTACGGCGCGGAGACCGGCAGTTGCCAGGCGTACAGGACGTGCAGCCGCGCATGGCAGGCGCGGGCCTGCTCGATGGCGTACTCCATGGCCGCCTCGGAGTGCTCCGACCCGTCGTAGCCGACGACGATCCGGCCGTGCTCTTCCCGCCTGCCCCCGCGGACGATCACCACCGGGCCCCGCGCATGACCCGCGACCGCCGTGCTGACCGAGCCGAGCACCATACCCTCGAAGCCGCCGAGCCCCCGGCTGCCCAGCACCAGGCTGTCAGCCGACGCGGACTCGGCGATCAACTCGTCGATCACGTTCCCCGCGCGCAGCTCCGTCGTCACCTCGGCCTCACCGGCCAGTTCGCGCGCCCGATCGGCGGCGGCCTCCAGCGCACCCGCGCAGTACTCCGTGCTGAAGTCACCAAGTCCGTGCGGCCACTGCTCACAGATGTGCACGACCAGCAGGTCCAGCCCCCGATGCCGCGCGTCGACGGCGGCCCACTCCGCCGCCGCCGTCGCCGACGCGGAGCCGTCCACCCCGACCACGATCCGTCCGTTCATCACCGGTCTCCCTTCCTCCACCTCCAGGCTCGCGGAACAGCCGCCCGGCCACCGGAGGACGAAGTCCCGAATTCGGGTGCCATTGGTCCCAAACCTCGTCACACGATCTGGATGACGTGCTTTCCGCGTACGCCCCCGGCCTCCAAGGCGCGGTGGGCTCCGGCGATGCCGGCGAGGGGGTGGACGGTGTCGACGACGGGGCGGAGGTCGCCGTTCTCCGCGTACCGGGTCAGCTCGGCGAACAGCTCGCGCCGGGGGTTGCCGCTGAAGAAACGCACCCGCCGGGAGCCATGGACGGTCGAGGCGAGGATGTAGGAGATGCTGGCGAGGGCGTTGTCCACATCGAAGGCGATGGCCACCATGCGGCCGCCCGGGGCCAGCAGCCCGCGGTAGACGGAGTGTTGCGTGCCGGCGGTGTCCATGATGACGTCGAAGCGACCCAGCTCCGACGGGTGGGCCGTCCGGTAGTCGACAACCTCGTCGGCACCCAGGTCGCGGACGAAGTCCAGGTTCTTCGAACCCGCCAGAGCGGTGACGTGAGCGCCGAGGATCTTGCCGATCTGAACCGCGACACTGCCGACACCGCCGCTGGCGCCGCGTACCAGCAGGCGTTCGCCGGGCTTGAGCCGGGCTTTGACACGCAGAGCGGTGATCGCGGTCGTTCCGCCCGCCGGGAGGGAGACGGCCTGCACCGGGGTGAGGTTGGCGGGGGCGAGGGAGATCTGCCGTGGGTGGACGGCCACGTACTCCGCCGCGCTGCCGAACCGCCGCGGCAAGGCGCCCCACACCCGTTCCCCTTCCCGCACTCCGGTCACCGAGGCGCCGACCTCGGCGATCTCGCCGGCGAAGTCGATCCCGGTGCGCTGGGGGAAGCGGCGCCCGGTCACCAACCGCAACCGCCCGGACCGGCCGTGCAGCTCGCCGCCGTTGACGCTGGCCGCGTGCACGCGGACCAGCACCTGGTCGGGCTTGACGGCCGGCACGGGGACCTTGCCCTCGTACAGCACCTCCGGGGGCCCGTACCGGTCGTAGAGGGCCGCGCGCATCTCGTTCACGATCTCGTCCTGTTCTGTCACCGGAGCCGCGAGCGGAGGGATGTTCCGCTTGCTCGCCCAAGCTAAGGCCTTAAACGGATGACACATTCCATTTACGGTAAAGTGAGAGATATGCCTGCTCAGCCCTCTCACAAACCCCCTGAGGCCATGCGTGCCGACGCCCGGTACAACCGCGAGCGCATCCTGCGAGCCGCCCGCGAGGCATACGCCACCCGCGGCATCGACGTGCCCGTCACCACGATTGCCCGCCGGGCCGGCGTCGGCGCGGCCACCCTCTACCGGCACTTCCCCACCCGCGCCGTGCTCATCAACGAAGCCTTCGCCGAACAGTTCGCCCACTGCGTCGCGGTCCTCGACGAGGCGCTGGCGGACCCCGATCCCTGGCGCGGCTTCTGCTCCGTCATCGAGAAGGTGTGCGCCATGCAGGCCACCGACCGGGGCTTCACCGGCGCGTTCCTCTCCCAGTTCCCCGACGCCATCGACTACGACCGCGAACGCACCCGCGCCGAGGACGGACTCGCCGAGCTGGTACGGCGGGCCAAGGCCACCGGGCAGTTGCGCGACGACTTCGAGCCCAGCGACATCACTCTCCTGCTCCTGGCCAACTGCGGCGTCGTCGAAGGGGCCCAGCAGGTCTCGCCGGCCGCGTCCCGGCGCCTGGTCACCTACCTCCTGCAGTCCTTCCGGGCCGGCCACGCCGAACCTCTGGCGCCGCCCGCACCGCTGGAACTGCACCAGATCCATCAACCTCGCCACTAGCCCCCAGATCAGGGGGGATGTGGAAGACCAGGCGGCTACCGACGATAGGAGGGAGCTCATCCGGAAAGGAGCCCCCATGTCCACGGAAGCCGTCGGCGTCATCCCCACCATCGAAGCCGACACCGACCCGCCCGCCGACCTGGTCAACGGCCGGAACGTCATCTTCAACGCCGGTGGGGAGGTCATCCTCCGGGCCCCGCTGGCCGGTGTCACGCCGTTCACCCCGGTCACCGTCTCGATCACGGAGGTCGACGCCAACGGTCACCCCTTCATCGGCGGCGCCCGGATGACCGTGCACAACGTCCGCGCCTTCGAGAACGGCGTCGACACCCGGGTCACCATCGAGTTCAACGGGCCGCTGCGGGTCAGGCTCAGCTACGTCTGGTCCTGAGGCCCGGCACGACCGGTTTCCTGACCGGCGAGCAGCGCGGCAGACTGGTGTCCGGCAACCTCGCCTTCGTCTGGAGAAACCGTGACGGACCTTCATCTCGTGGTCGTCACCGGCCCGCGGCTCGTCGCCGACCCGGCGCTGCTCCGGCAGATCGTGGCAGCCGAGTGCGACGCGCTCGGGCTGCCCGGCCGCCTGGAGGCCGCCGCCGACGGCGAGGCGCTGGGGAAAGTGCTCCTCGACGGCGGCCGTGACGACACTCGCGCGATCGTGGCGCTGCCGGGAGCCGACCCGGCCGGCCGGTCGATGCTCACGCTGCCGGGATCCCACGCTTCCCGGACCGTGTGGTACGACGTGACCGACACCGGGCCGGCCGAGGTCGCCGCCGGCTCCGTTCACCTCTTCGGCCGGGGGATACAGGGACTGACCTGGGCGATCCGGCACGCCGTACACCGGCTGCGCCACCCGGCGCGAAGGATCTCCTACGGCCCGCACCCCGACCAGTGGGCCGACCTCCGCCTGCCACCCGATCGCGACGCCCGGCCGCAACCGGTCCTGCCACCCGACCACAACGGCCGGCCGCTGCCGGTCCTGCCGCCCGATCACGACGCCGGGCCGCTGCCGGTCGCCGTTCTGCTGCACGGCGGATACTGGCGCTCGATCTGGGGCGCCGATCTGATGGACGCGCTGAGCATCGATCTGGCCGGGCGCGGCTACGCCGCCTGGAACCTCGAATACCGCCGCCCGGACCGGCACGGCTGGGACGCGACCACCGCGGACGTCGCCGCCGGATTCGCCGCACTGGCCACCGCGGCCCGCGAACACCCGCTCGACCTCGGCCGGACCGCGGTGCTCGGCCACTCGGCGGGCGGCCAGCTCGCCCTGCGGCTGGCCGCCGACGTGGCCGGGATCGCGCCGGCGGTCTCGCTGGCGGTCTCGCTGGCCGGGGTGCTGGACCTCGGCGAAGGCGCCCTGCGGCGGATCAGCTCGGGCGCCGTCCCGGCCGCCCTGGGCGGCACTCCGGACGAGATTCCCGAGGTGTACGCGGCCGCCGACCCGCTGACCAGGCTCCCGCTGGGCGTGCCGCAGCTGATCGTGCAAGGGCTGGACGACGACCTCGACCTCGTCGACTTCAACCGCCGCTACGCCGCCAGGGGTCAGCGGACCGGCGACGAGCTGGTCCATGTCGAGCAGCCTGGCGACCATTTCGCCGTCATCGATCCCGCCTCCGACATCTGGCGCGCGACCACCGCCCAGATGGGTCGCCGGCTACCCGTGAGAAGATCCGTTGGCGGTATGTGATGGTTTAGACGGTGGAAGAGGGCAATGTACGCGATATCCCTGAATGACGACGGCGCGGAGCTCCGGCCACTGGAGCCGTGGCAGGCCGAGGAGTTCCTCGCCCACATAGATCGGGGACGGGAGTTCATCGGGCAGTACGTCGCCATGCCGGACGCGGTCACGGACCTGGAGTCGAGCAGGACGTTCCTGCGGTCGTACGCGGAGAAGGCCGCGACCGACACCGGGCGGATCCACGGCATCTGGGTGGACGGCACGCTGGTCGGCGGAGTCATCTTCCGGACGATGGACCTCGCCCACGGCACCGCGGAGGCGGGCTGCTGGCTGGAGCCGTCGGCCGCGGGCAAGGGCCTGGTGACCAGGGCCATCCGCGTGCTCATCGACTGGGCCGTCGAGGAACGGGGCATCCACCGCGTGGAGTGGCAGGTCGCGGCGGCGAACGCGGCCAGCATCGCGGTGGCCCGGCGGCTCGGGATGACCAGAGACGGCGTGCTGCGGGAGAGCTACTCCTACCGGGGGAAACGGCACGACATCGAGGTCTGGTCGGTGCTCGCGCCGGAGTGGCGGGCGGCCCGGCAGGCGTCTTAGAGCTACTAACAAAATGATCTAGAGGCGTGTCTTCTGGCACTGCAGGTCGTTGATCTTCGCGTGAAGAAGGGCGAGCAACTGCCGTGGATCGTGCCGGACAGCTTGTGGGAGCGGATCGAGC
>NZ_JAHKRM010000044.1 GCF_019396345.1 Nonomuraea guangzhouensis
ACATGAAGCATTCGATGCACTTGCGGAACTCCTGGGACCGCTCGACGTCGACCTGCTTCATCCGGTACTCGCCCGGCCGGACACCCTCCGGCGGAGTGAACGACGGGATTTCTCGCGCTTTTTCGTAATTGAACGAGACGTCGGTGACGAGGTCCTTGATGACGGGGAAAGTCCGCATCGGGGTGACGGTGATCGTCTCGTCCTCGGTGAAGGTGGACATCCGCGTCATACAGCCCAGCCGCGGCTTCCCGTTGATCTCCATCGAGCAGGACCCGCACTTGCCGGCCTTGCAGTTCCAGCGGACCGCCAGGTCGGGCGCCTGCGTGGCCTGCAGGCGGTGGATGATGTCGAGGACGACCTCGCCCTCGTTCACCTCGACGGTGAAGTCCTCGAGCTTGCCCTCACCGCCCTCACCGCGCCACACCTTGAACTTTGCCTTGTAGCTCATGACTTTGCGATCCCGTCGAACTCGGTCATCTCTTCGTCGGTGAGGTATTTCGTCAGCTCGTCCCGGTCGAACAGCTTGATCAGGTGATCGGCCATCGAAGGCTGGACCTTCTCCTCGACCGAGACGGACGAGCCGTCCTCCGTCGAGCAGACGAGCAGCTTGCGGCGCCAGACTGGGTTCATGCCGGGGAAGTCGTCACGGGTGTGCCCGCCACGGCTCTCCTCGCGCAGCAGCGCGGCCCGCGCCACGCACTCCGAGACGAGGACCATGTTGCGCAGGTCGATCGCGAGGTGCCAGCCGGGGTTGTAGATGCGCGAGCCGGCCGCGCCGACCAGGCGTACGCGCTCCTTGAGCTTCTCCACGACCTCCAGGGCCTCGGACACCTCTTCGGCCTTGCGGATGATGCCGACCAGGTCGTTCATCGTCCGCTGGAGCTCGTGGTGGACCTCGTAGGGGTTCTCCCCGGAGCGGCCCAGCGGCGCCAGGGCCTCGGCGTGCGCCTCCTCCACGAGCTCCTGGACCACCTTGGGCCTGGTCGGCAGGGCGTCGATGTACGCGGCCGCGCCGGCACCCGCCCGGCGGCCGAAGACCAGCAGGTCGGACAGCGAGTTGCCGCCCAGGCGGTTGGAGCCGTGCATGCCGCCCGAGACCTCGCCCGCGGCGAAGAGCCCAGGCACGGCCGCCGCACCGGTGTCGGCGTCGACCTCGACGCCGCCCATGATGTAGTGGCAGGTCGGGCCCACCTGCATGGGCTCGGCGGTGATGTCGACGTCCGCCAGCTCCTTGAACTGGTGGTGCATCGACGGCAGCCGCCGCTTGATCTCCTCGGCCGGGAGTCGGGTGGACACGTCGAGGAAGACGCCACCCTGGGGCGAGCCGCGGCCCGCCTTCACCTCGGCGTTGATCGCGCGGGCCACCTCGTCACGCGGCAGCAGCTCCGGGGGACGGCGGTTGTTGGCCTGGTCGGTGTACCAGCGGTCGCCCTCCTCCTCGGTGGTGGCGTACTTGTCCTTGAACACCTCAGGGATGTACTTGAACATGAAGCGCTCGCCGTCGGAGTTACGCAGCACGCCACCGTCGCCGCGGACCGACTCGGTGACGAGGATGCCGCGCACGGACGGCGGCCAGACCATCCCGGTGGGGTGGAACTGGATGAACTCCATGTTGATCAGGTTCGCGCCGGCCAGCAGGGCCAGGGCGTGGCCGTCACCGGTGTACTCCCAGGAGTTGGAGGTCACCACGTAGGACTTGCCGATGCCGCCGGTCGCCAGCACGACCGCGGGCGCATCAAAGACCACGAAATTTCCGGACTCGCGCCAGTAGCCGAAGCCACCCGAGATACGGTCGCCGTCCTTGAGCAGGCGGGTGACCGTACATTCCGCGAAGACCTTGATGTAGGCCTCGTGGTCGCCGTGTGTCTCGAAGTCCTCCTGCTGCAGCGCGACGACGCGCTGCTGCAGCGTGCGGATCAGCTCTAGGCCGGTACGGTCACCGACGTGGGCCAGCCGGGGGTACTCGTGCCCGCCGAAGTTACGCTGGCTGATCTTGCCGTCCTTGGTGCGGTCGAACAGCGCGCCCCACGCCTCCAGCTCCCAGACCCGGTCGGGGGCCTCCTTGGCGTGGAGTTCGGCCATCCGCCAGTTGTTCAGGAACTTGCCGCCCCGCATGGTGTCACGGAAGTGCACCATCCAGTTGTCGTCCGGGTTGACGTTGCCCATCGCGGCGGCCGCGCCGCCCTCGGCCATGACCGTGTGGGCCTTGCCGAACAGCGACTTGCAGACGATCGCCGTCCGCTTGCCCTGCTGGCGGGCCTCGATCGCGGCCCGCAGTCCGGCGCCGCCCGCGCCGATGACGACGACGTCGTATTCGTGACGCTCGATTTCCACAGAATGTCCTAACAGAAGAGGCCTTACGCGTACGGGAAGGCGATGATGCCCTTGGCGACGAGGCGGACGTACAGGTCGGCGCCCATGACGGAGAACATCGAGGCCCACGCGAGGGGCTGGTGCTTGGCGTTGAGCTTGGAGACGAAGGTCCAGGCCCGGTAGCGAAGCGGGTGCCGGGAGAAGTGGTTGAGCCGGCCCGCGGTGATGTGCCGGCAGGAGTGGCACGACAGCGTGTAGGCGACGATCAGGACGGCGTTGGCGATCAGGACCCAGGAGCCCAGGCCCAGCGGCTTGTGGATGACCGCGAGGATCGCGTCGTAGCTCAGGATCGCGCCGATGACGATGGCCGCGTAGAAGAAGTACCGGTGGATGTTCTGCATGATCAGCGGGAAGCGCGTCTCACCGCTGTACTTGCCGTGCGGCTCCTGTACGGCGCACGCGGGCGGCGACAGCCAGAACGACCGATAGTAGGACTTGCGGTAGTAGTAGCACGTCAGCCGGAATCCACCGGGCAGGCCGAGGATCAGCAGGCCGGGCGGCAGCGTGTACCAGTCGCCGATCGGCGCCCAGCCGAACAGCCGCGCTCCCTCAGCACACGAGGTGGTGAGGCAGGGCGACGAGAACGGGGCGATGTACGGGTCGAAATAGTAGCTGCCGTCGATGATCGCCCACACGCCGTAGACGAGGAAGGCGCTGAGCGCCAGGAACGTCAGCAGCGGGGCCAGCCACCATCTGTCGGTGCGCAACGTGCGCACCCTGATCTGCGCACGCTGCCTTCTGACAGGAGCATCGGGCGTCGTCTGGGTCATCGCGGACCTCTCCACCTCCCGCGGACCCTGCTCACAGGGAATCCGGGTCGTTCGGTTGGCGCGTACACGGCGGGGCGTGGCCTCCGCTCGCGGCGCGCATTTGGTGGGGGATACGTTACGACGACCGCCTCGGGATTTGTGAGGAGGGTCACTCACTTTTTCGAGGACTACCTGTGATTCCTGTCACGTCCCCCTGTCACGTGGGCTGCCCTTTGCTCGGCAGCTTAACCACAGTCACGAAAAAATCATCTATTTGGCGGACAACCCGGATAAATTGCTCAAAATCCACCGGCTTGGAGACGTAAGCGTTGGCGTGCAGCCGGTAGCTGTGCAGGATGTCCTCCTCCGCCTCCGAGGTCGTCAGGATCACCACCGGGATCGTCCGCAGCTCGGCATCGGCCTTGACCTCGCTGAGCACCTCCAGGCCGCCCATCCGCGGCAGGTTCAGGTCGAGCAGCATGAGGTCGGGCCTCGGGGCGTCGTGGTAGTCGTTCTCCCGGCGCAGGAAGGCCATCGCCTGCTCACCGTCGTTGACCACGTGCAGGCGGTTGCGGACCTTGTTGAAGTCGAACGCCTCCCTGGTGAGGAGGATGTCACCCTGATCGTCCTCGACGAGGAGCACCTCGATCGGCCGCCAGTCAGTCGTCATCTTCATCTCCAGCCGCGGGCAGGGTCCAGCGGAACGTCGCGCCCTGCTCGTCGGCCTCGCCGGCCTCGTTGTCGAGCCAGAGCTGGCCACCGTGATACTCGACGATCTTGCGGCACAGCGCGAGCCCGATGCCAGTCCCTGGATACACGTCTCTCGCATGCAAACGCTGAAATATCAGGAAGATGCGGTCCGCGTACTTGGCCTCCACCCCGATCCCGTTGTCCGCGCAGCTGAACTCCCACATCTCGCCTGCCCGCTTGACACCGATGTGCACGCGCGGCGGCAGATCCGAGCGGAACTTGACGGCGTTCTCGATCAGGTTCTGGAAGAGCTGGGTGAGCTGGCCCCGGTTGCCGACGACCTTGGGCATGTCGTCCCTGGTGACGACCGTCCCGGTGTCCTCGATCGCGGCCGAGAGGTTGTCCAGGGCCGTGGAGAGCGCGGCGCCCGTGTCGGTGGTCACCCGTTCGCCGGTGACCCGGCCGACCCTGGAGAAGTCGAGCAGGTCGTTGATGAGCAACTGCATGCGCTTGGCGCCGTCGACCGCGTAGCGGATGTACTCCTTGGCCCGGTCGTCGAGCCGGTCTCCGTACCTCTGCTCCAGCATCTGCGTGAAGCTGGCCACCTTGCGGAGCGGCTCCTGCAGGTCGTGACTGGCGACGTAGGCGAACTGCTCCAGCTCCCCGTTGGACCTGCGCAGCTCGTCGGCCTGGTCCTCGGCCCGGCGCCAGGCCGTCACGACACGCCTGCGCATGGAGTCGACGTGGCTCGACAGCTCGGCCAGCTCCGCCGGCCGCTCCACGCTCAGCTCGTGGTCGAAGTCGCCCGCCGCGACCTTGCGCACCTGGTCGGTCAGCTGGGCGATGGGCTTCAGTACGGCGAAGCGGACGATGAACACCAGCCCGAGCCCCGCCACGGTCAGCACGACCAGCAGCACGATCAGCGCCACGTTCAGCCGGTCGAGCTGGGCGGCGACCCTGGGCAGCGGGCGCTGCGCCCGTACGTCGGCGACCAGCATCATGATCAGCACGGACCCCATCACGAACGCCACGGCGGTCACCACGCCGATCGCGACGAACCAGCGGGCCACCGGCAACTTGCCGAGGCCCGTCGCCGGCTTCGGCGGGGGCAGCGGATGGATCCTCACTCCGACCTCCTGCTGACGAGTATCGCGGCGAGGTCGTCGCTGAGCGTGCCCACGTGCCTGATGAGCCGGTCGAGGTCGATCGAGCCGTGCTCGCGTACGAGGTCGACCAGTCCGTCCACGCCGAGGAGCTCCTTCTGCTCGCCCACCGCGGCTTCGATCAGGCCGTCGGTGTAGAGCATCATGGACCATTCGTCGCCCAGGGGCACGTCGAGAATGGTCCATTCGGCATCGGAGAAGATGCCGAGCGGCGGACCCGAGGGCGCGCCGTCGACCACGCTGACGACCCCGTCGCGGACCAGGACCGGCGGTGGATGGCCGACGACCCGCATCCTGGCGTCGCGCAGGTCGGGCGTGATCGTCGCCATGCAGAGCGTGGTGAAGATCTCCGGGGCCTGGCGCTCCGCGCGCAGCACGGCGTCGAGCGTGCGCAGCAGCCGGTCGCCGGTCTGCCCGGCGAGCACCAGCGTGCGCCAGGCGATGCGGAGCGCCACGCCGAGCGCGGCCTCGGCGGGGCCGTGCCCGCAGACGTCGCCGATCACGATGTGCACCGAACCGTCGGGCGTCTGCACGGTGTCGAGGAAGTCGCCGGCCAGCAGCGCCCCCTGGCTGCCCGGCAGGTAACGGGTGGTGTGTTCCAGCGCGTCGGTGTGCAGCAGGGCGACGGGCAGCAGGCCGCTCTCCAGCCGGGCGTTCTCCTTGGCGGTCAGCTCGGCCGCGACCAACTGGAGCTGCGCCAGATCGGCCCGCTTGCGTTCCATCGCGTAGCGGATGGCCCTGGCCAGCAGCCGCGCGTCGACGTCCTGCTTGACCAGGTAGTCCTGCGCGCCGGCCTTGACTGCGGCGACCCCCACGTGCGCGTCGCGCAGCCCGGTGAGCACCAGCACGGCCGCGTGCGGTGCCGCCGCCAGCACCTGCTCCAGCGCCTCCAGGCCGGTGGCGTCGGGGAGCGAGAGGTCGACGAGTACGCACTGGATCCGGGAGGTGAGCTTGGCCTTGCCCTCCTCCAGACTGCGTACCCAGGTGATCCGCGGTGGGGCCTCGGCCTGCTTGAGGAGCTCCTCCACCAGGAACGCGTCACCGTCGTCGTCCTCGATGAGGAGGAGCGTCAGCGTTTCGTTGAGCGTTGCCGTCACACGCGCCTCTTCATAGAAGTTTGGACCTGTTGCGGTTCATTCTGCGATGAGCTCTACCCCTTGCGGAAGCGTGCGATCGTGACCGGCCTCGACGATGAAGGAGAGCAGCGTCGCCCGGAACGCCTGCGCCGCCCTCGTCGGCTCCACGTCCTTGCGGTGGGCCAGCGCGATGGTCCGGCTCAGCCCCGGCGGTGCCAGCGGAGTGCCGGTCAGCCCCGGCCGTCCGTCGAGCACCATGGACGGCACCACGGCCAGCCCCAGCCCCGCCTCCACGAACCGCAGGACGGCGTCCATCTCCCCGCCCTCCACCGCGAACCTGGGCTCGAACCCGGCCTGGCGGCACGCCGCCAGCGTGGCCTCGCGCAGGTCGTAGCCGCGCCGGAACATCACCATCGCCCGGCCGCGCAGATCCTCGATGCGCAGGTACGGCTTGCGCTCCGGCTGGTGGGACGGCGTCACCACGACCAGGTTCTCGCGCAGGATCTCCTCGGTCACCAGGGACGGATCGTCGCCCTGCAGCGGCGTGATGATGAGCGAAAGATCGAGCTGCCCGCGGGCCAGCGCCCTGACCAGGTCACGTGAGCCGTCCTCCTCGACCAGCAGCTCGATGCCCGGGTAGGCGCGGTGGAAGCGGGCCAGGGCGTCGGCCAGCAGCCCGGCGCAGAGTGAGGGCGTGGCGCCGAGCCGTACGCGGCCCCTGCGCAGCCCGGCGAGCTCGGCCACCTCCTGCCTGGCGGTGCCGGCGTCGGCCAGCATCCGGCGGGCGAGCGGCAGCAGCGCCTCTCCCGCCGGGGTCAGCGTGACGTTGCCACGCGCCCTGGAGAACAGCGGGGCGCCGAGGTCGCTCTCCAACGCCTTGATCTGCTTGCTGAGTGACGGCTGGGCGACGCGCATCCGCTCGGCGGCCTGGGTGAAGTGCCTGGTCTCCGCCACCGCGACGAAGTAGGCGAGTTGCTGCAACTGCATGTGATTTTCCTCGCACCGGCTGACAGGATTTCCTTACGTCGGCCGTACAAACCAAGCATCATAGCTGAAGGCTATGGAAACCAGGCCCGTCATGACTTGGACGGATCATGGCTGGATATCTAGCGTCTTAAGGCGTGACAGCCACGATTGAGCGGGGCGCCGCTACCGCGCCGGTCTCGAACTCGAAGCCCGCACCGAAGAAGCCAACGCCCGGAAAGCGCGGCGGGTTCCTGCGCTCGTCGAACGGCAAGAAGGCCATCATGGCCGTGACGGGCGCCGCCATGGTGCTCTTCCTGGTCCTCCACATGCTGGGCAACCTCAAGATCTTCCTGGGCAAGGACTCGTTCAACGAGTACGCCGAGGCGCTGCGCACGCTGCTGGAGCCGCTCGCGCCGTACCGGACGGTGCTGACGATCCTGGAAGTCGGCCTCGTCGTGTCGGTGGGCCTGCACATGTGGGCGGCGATCTCGCTCGCGCGGCGGGCCCGCCACGCCCGGCCGGTGAAGTACGTGGCCAAGAAGTCGCAGGCCCAGGGCTACACCACGCACATCATGCGGTGGGGCGGCGTCACGATCCTGCTCTTCCTGGTCTGGCACCTGCTCGACCTGACCTTCGGCGTGGTGAACCCCAAGGGGTTCGACTCCGCGCCGGCCGACCGGATGATCGCCGGGTTCGACCTGTCGCGCTGGTGGGTCACGCTCTTCTACGTCGTGGCCGTCGTCATGGTCGGCCTGCACCTGCGGCACGGCATCTGGAGCATGTTCCAGACGCTCGGCTGGGCCGCCCGGTTCAAGGCCCTTCGCCCGGTCGCGGCGCTGGTGTCCGCGGTCCTGGTCATCGGTTTTCTCGCGCCGCCGCTCGCCGTCACGTTCGGAGTGATCAAGTGAAGTACACCGAAGGCCCCGAGATCCAGGACGCCAAGGCTCCCTCGGGCCCCATCGAGGAGCGGTGGGAGAAGCGGAAGTTCGCCGCCAAGCTCGTCAACCCGGCCAACAAGCGCAAGCTCAACGTGATCGTGGTCGGCACCGGCCTGGCCGGCGGTTCGGCCGCCGCGACGCTGGGCGAGCTGGGCTACAACGTCAAGTCGTTCTGCTACCAGGACACGCCGCGCCGCGCGCACTCCATCGCCGCGCAGGGCGGGATCAACGCCGCGAAGAACTATCGCGGCGACGGTGACTCGATTTATCGCCTCTTCTACGACACGGTGAAGGGCGGGGACTTCCGGGCCCGCGAGTCGAACGTCTACCGCCTCGCCCAGGTCTCGGTGAACATCATCGACCAGGCGGTCGCCCAGGGCGTCCCGTTCGCCCGTGAGTACGGCGGGCTGCTGGACACCCGCTCCTTCGGCGGCGCGCAGGTCTCCCGTACCTTCTACGCGCGCGGCCAGACGGGCCAGCAGCTGCTGCTCGGCGCCTACCAGGCCCTGGAGCGGCAGATCGCGGCCGGGACCGTGGAGATGTTCACCCGGCACGAGATGCTCGACCTGATCGTCGCCGACGGCCGGGCGCGCGGGATCATCGTCCGCGACATGATCACGGGTGAGATCGAGCGGCACGTGGCCGACGCGGTCGTGCTGGCCTCCGGCGGCTACGGGAACGTGTTCTTCCTGTCCACGAACGCCAAGGGGTGCAACACCACGGCGATCTGGCGGGCGCACGAGCGCGGCGCGTACTTCGCCAACCCCTGCTACACGCAGATCCACCCGACCTGCATCCCGGTGTCGGGCGAGTACCAGTCGAAGCTGACGCTGATGTCGGAGTCGCTGCGCAACGACGGCCGCGTGTGGGTGCCTGTCGTCGGCGGGGATTCGCGGGCTCCTGGCGACATCCCGGAAGCCGACCGCGATTACTACCTGGAACGGATTTATCCGGCTTTCGGGAACCTCGTCCCCCGGGACATCGCCTCCCGCGCCGCCAAGAACGTCTGCGACGAGGGGCGCGGCGTCGGCCCCGGCGGGCTGGGCGTCTACCTGGACTTCGCCGACGCGATCAGCCGCCTCGGGCGGGAGGCCGTGGAGAAGAAGTACGGCAACCTCTTCGAGATGTACGAGCGCATCACGGGCGAGAACCCCTATGAGACGCCGATGCGCATCTACCCGGCCGTCCACTACACGATGGGCGGCCTGTGGGTCGACTACGACCTGCAGTCCACGATCCCCGGCCTGTTCGTGATCGGCGAGGCCAACTTCTCCGACCACGGCGCCAACCGCCTGGGCGCCTCCGCGCTGATGCAGGGCCTGGCCGACGGCTACTTCGTGCTGCCCACGACGCTCGGCGACTACCTGGCGGCCGGGCCGTTCGAGGAGGTCTCCGACGAGGCCGTGGCCGAGGCCGAGATCAAGGTGCGGACCAGGATCGACCGGCTGCTCGCGGTGAACGGCACGCGCACCCCCGACTCCTTCCACCGGGAGCTGGGCAAGATCATGTGGGACTACTGCGGCATGGAGCGCACCGAGGAGTCGCTGCGCAAGGCGCTGGAGCGCATTCCGGAGCTGCGCGAGGAGTTCTGGCGTGACGTGAAGGTGTCGGGGACCGCCGAGGAGCTGAACCAGGTCCTGGAGAAGGCCGGGCGGGTCGCGGACTTCTTCGACCTGGCCGAGCTCATGTGCCTCGACGCGCTGATCCGTACCGAGTCGTGCGGCGGCCACTTCCGCGCCGAGTCGCAGGACGCCGAGGGCGAGGCCCTGCGCGATGACGAGCACTTCGCCCACGTGTCGGCCTGGGAGTTCTCCGGGGACGGACCGGTGCTGCACAAGGAATCGCTCGAGTACGAGTACGTCAAGATGACCCAGCGGAGCTACAAGTGAACCTGACCCTTCGCGTCTGGCGCCAGAGCGGCCCCTCAGCTCCCGGAAAGATGGTGACTTATCGGGTTGAAGAGGTCTCGCCGGATATGTCGTTCCTGGAGATGCTCGACGTGCTCAACGAGCGCCTCATCCTCTCGGGCGACGACCCGGTGGCCTTCGACCACGACTGCCGCGAGGGCATCTGCGGCATGTGCGGCATGGTCATCAACGGCGTCGCCCACGGCGAGCAGCGCGCCACCACCACCTGCCAGCTCCACATGCGCCACTTCGAAGACGGCGCCACCATCACCATCGAACCGTGGCGCGCGGCGCCGTTCCCGGTGGTGAAGGACCTGGTGGTGGACCGGTCGGCGTTCGACCGCATCATCCAGGCCGGCGGCTTCGTCTCGGTCCCGGCGGGTTCGGCCCCCGACGCCCACAGCATCCCGGTCCGCAAGGAGGACGCCGACGACGCCTTCGACGCCGCCACCTGCATCGGCTGCGGCGCCTGCGTGGCGGCCTGCCCCAACGGCTCGGCATCCCTCTTCACGGCCGCGAAGATCACCCACCTGTCGCTCCTTCCCCAGGGCCAGCCGGAACGGCTGACGCGGGCCAAGGCGATGGTGGACCAGATGGACGCTGAGGGGTTCGGCGGGTGTACGAACACGGGTGAGTGCACCGCTGTCTGCCCCAAGGGGATTCCGCTGGACACGATCGCCCAGATGAACAGCGACTACCTCAAGGCCAACTCGGCCGGGTGATTGCCTGACCCTGGGTGTGACGTGCCGCAGTCAATGTCGCTGTTTCTGCCGCGCTCTTGTCGTGCTGGCTCGGCAGCTGCTTGATGGACTGGTGGGCGTTGTGAAGGCCGTTGCCCGGCCCCGAGGACTCGGGGCCGGGCAACGGGCCTGTGCGTGATGTTGTGTGGTGGTGCGCGATTTCTGGGTGGCTGTGCGAGGCGGAAGTTGCCACTGGTGATGCGGGTGATGGCAGCGAGTGCTTCGTGGTGGCGTAGTCGTCGGCGTCGCCGAGGTTGAGGTGGGGCCAGGATCTGCCCGGCCGAGGCATCGCCGTCGGAGCTGACGGGGCGGGTACCGTCGAGGTGGCCTTCCAGATGCGCCGAGGTGAAGTCGGAGCCGTGGTCGAGGTGGAACACCGACAGGATGCCGCACACGTGCCAGTCTGGTTCGCATTTGCGGCAGATCGCGGGAGTGGTCGTCCTCGATGGCGGTCAGCCACGGCCGGGCCGGTCGGCCTTTGTCGTCGAGCACCCAGATGTCCAGCTCGGTGTGGTCGGCCTGCCAGATCTCGTTCGGAGCCTTGGCTTCGCGCCGGTAGACCAGGTCATAGGTTTCCCGGTATTTCTTGGTGCCCTCAAGGCCGAGGGTGACCAGAGCGGGGTCCAGATCGGTGACGATGCGGGCCACGGTCCGATAGGCGGGCCACGGCCAGCCGTGGCCTTGGCGATGCTTTCGGCTTGCCGGTGGATGGCGGCCGCACTCAGGCGAGGCTTGCGTAGGGCCAGCCCTTCGATGAAGGCCACGAGTTCGTCGGGGAAGCGGCGCAGCCCTTTGTCGTGGCGGCCCGGCCGCGGCAAGGCGTCCAGACCGCCTTGCCGGTAGTCGACCAGCCACCGATGCAGCGTCCGATAGCAGACGCCACCCTCGTCCTGGGCAGCGGCCAGTCGTGCCAGCGGCACTCCCTCGTGCGGGTGCGGCGCGAGCATCTCGTACCGGCTCATGGCTAGGGCACGTCCGGTCACGCCGGAGCGCCCGTTGCCGGGGCCCTGCCGATTCCGCCGGTGCAACGGGTCACCAACCAGCCCAGGCGGAACGGACGGAGACGGTTGACCTCAGGAAATGCCCCTTCCGTGAAGCAACCTGGCGGTATGCCGCAACAGACGCCCAGGTCGGCCGGCCTGCACACGAGCCTCGGCAAGGACTGACCTGTCTTCGCCTGACGACCGCGTTCCTTCCGGCTGCGGCCGCTGCGGTAAGGGGCGACGGCCCGGCACCTTAGGTGTCGCCGTGCGAGTGACACCGCCGATACGGAGGGATCAGATGGCAGCCCGGCGACGGCTCAACCCGGCGGCGACGCGGTGGCGATTGAGAATCAGGTGGATGATCACCAGGGGGAGGAAGGCCATCCCGGAGATGGTGTGGACCCGCTCGACGACGCCGCCGGCACCGGCCAGCCATACCGGGATGCCCGAGATCATGACGGCGCCGAAGGTGAGGGCCAGCAAGGGATTGAAGATCACGAGCTTGCGCTCGGGATGCGCCATGCGGCGTGCCGCCGCGGATCTCACCCAGCGGCGCTGCGTGCACACGTGCCAGGCGACGACTCCGAACGCGCCGATCCCGAGGATCGAGTGCCATGTCGCACCCCATTCATGCGAGATGAAGGCAATGAACGTGGTGAGCAGCAGTCCGGAGACGAGAAGGATGGTGTTCCGTCGGTGCTTTCCGGTAGTCGACCGGGAAGGGGGCGTCTTTCGGACCTTATCGGGAGATGGCATGGTTGGTCTCTCTCGTAGGCGGGTGGGCCCCGTGTCATGAGGCCACGGTCAACCAGGGCGGTAACGGAGCACACAGGGGGTTGATCGCCGCCCCGGCTCGGCGTCTGGGCGCCGGGATCGAGGCGAGGGATAGCCTGGCAGGCCTTATGCCAGCAGGAGTTGCGCGTGTTCCTGCAGCCATTCGCGCAAGGTGAGCGGTTTACGCCCAAGGGTCCGTTCGACGAAATCGTTGCGGGCCCAGACGACTTCGTTCTCCCTCTCGTATTCGAAGAACTCCCAGACGCCCGTGGCGAACGGGCCGAACAACCGGGAGTATTCGTTGAGAAAGCCTTCCTTGCTGCCGTCATGGGTGATCTTCTCGCCGAAGACCTCGGTCATCAGCTGGGCGGCTTCGCTGTGGCGCATGAGGTCGTGACCGTTGTTCAGTGTGTGGAACTGGCCGATGTGCCGATGGTTGTCGGAGAGGAACAAGCGTCCCGCGACTTCGGCGATGTCGCGCGGGTCGATGAAGGGGATGAGGCGGTCGTGCCAGATGAGCTTGCGCTCGCGGCGCAGGCCTTCCTTCATCCGGAAGAGATTGTCCATGAACGTGGCGCCGATGTTGAGATAGGTCACCGGCAGGTCGCTGTCGTCGAGGATCTGTTTCGCGATGGGATGTTGAGTGGGGAGCAGGAAACCCGCGTCGCGGATCGACTGCGGGATGCGCCGTCGGCTGGCCTCCGGCTGCAGGCCCAGAACGCGCAGGACGTGGGTCGAGGTGTCGGCTTTCTTGAGGGCGTCCACCAGGTTCGTCATGGCGGGCCGTTCGTCCGTTCCGTTGGTGGTGATGACGAAGACCCCCTCCATCCCTTGTACGGCGGACTCGAGCGAGGAGAGGTCGAAGTAGTCGGCGTAGACCGCTTCGGCGTGCGGGAAGTCGCGGCGAAGGTCATCGAGGCGTTCCGGCTTGCTGCTTGCCAGGCGCAGCTGGATCTGCGGCACCTCACGGTGCAGAAAGCGTGCCAGCGGCCCGCCGATGTGGCCGGTCGCGCCGAAGATGAGAATGCTGCGCGGAATGGGTTTGCTCTTGATGTTGCCGGACATTGCACGTCCTTTCGGAGATCGTGCGGGTCGCGCTCGGAGCGCAGTGATTCGGTGTGCCCGGGGCTTTGCCGAGTGCGCACGCTTGGCGCTCGCGCGGAACAGAAATTCGCGGTCAGCGCTGGGGCGACTCGCGGGCGGGGATGAGCTGGGGTGTCTTAGCCTTCGGAGCCGTCCAGACGCCGTGGGTGGTGACGCCGTGCTTGGCGAGGCTGCGAATGTGTTTGGACCAGATGGCCTCGTAGGTGGCCAATGCTTCCGGGGCGCGGAGCGTGTAGACGCGAAGCTGCTACACGATGATCTTTCAGACAGGACAACGAGTCATAAACAGCGTGATCGGCTTGGACTCGGTTCGCCGATGCGGATGTGGTGCGCCTGGTGCAGGCGTCCGTGTGGGCGCGGGGCTGCTTCGGCTCCCGCTTGGCAAACAGTTTCAGCAGGCACCTCGGCGCCGAGGAGGGCTGCCCGGACCGGTCAGGTCATGCTTTCCGGGGTCACCATTCGGTTGGTCAGGTTCGTCATCAGCCCGTCGGCGTTGACGGTCGCGTACTCGATGCCGCTCATGGCCAGCAGGCGCCCGTCGGCCGATCGCGTGATGTTGACCCAGTGGCACTCGATCCTGCCGTCGTCGAGCACCGTGGTGTCCCAGAGGTGCTTGCTGTCGGCCATGGCCGCGGCCATCCCCCGGTAGACCTCCATGATCGCGGGCAGGCCGGTCACCGGCTCCATCTCTTCGGCGAGCTGCACGGTCGCGTCCGTCGCGAAGATCGACCGATACTCCTCCACAGCTGCGGGGTCGTGTGCCGTGCGGTCGAAGAGCGTGATGTAGCGGTCGATCACCGTCTGGGTCGTCTCGGTCGTTCGAGTCATCCCTTTGCCTCCGTCGTCTCTTAGTAGCACCGGTCATGGCCCGGTTGCTGAACGTGCGTGGTTTCTTACGTGGTTTCCTGGTTGGGGGTGATCAGGGCGAGCACGGCCTGGCGTCGCTCGCGCAGCAGCCGCAGGCCTTCCGTGGCGGCTGCGCGGACCTCGTCGGGGCTGGCTTGTTCGGGGCCGAGCAGGGCCGTCACCGCGGCGGCCATGACCGCCTCGGGGGCCTCGACGGTGACGCCGGGCAGAACCTGCGGGCGGGTTGTGGCGGCGAGAAAGCCGGTCATGAGAGCCTGGAGTGCGTAGGCCTGCTCATCGAGCGGCCAGTCGGTTCGCACCAGGCGGTGTCGGCGCCAGACCGGCAGCACCGTGTACATCAGCGCGGCGGGGCCCACCAGGTCGAGCAGTTCCATGCTGCGTGGATGTTGGGCCAGGGCGCCCAGCAGGTCGGCGTCGCCGGTCTGCATGGCGCGCATGAACGGGTTGTCCAGGGCGCGCTGCAGGAGTTGCGGGCAGAGCCGGTGCGGGCGGCACAGGTCCGCATCGGCGGTCGTCGCGTCGATCTCGTGGTCCAGGACGGTCAGGAAGTCCCGGGCGAACAGCCCGAACAGGAGATCTTCCTTGGTGGGCCAGTACAGGTACGCCGTGCCCTTGCCGACGTGCGCCCGTTCCGCGATCTCGGCGACGGTCAACCCTTTGACCCCGCGTTTGAGCACCAGGTCCCTGGCCGCGGCGAGAATCCGGGAGGCCGTGGCGGAGTCGTGTCCCGTCGATGTTGTCATGGTCGTTTCCTTTGCCGTGCCGATGGGCTTGCCTGTGCCGGGCTGGACCCGCGGGAGCGGGCCGAGCCTCATACCAGGGCGATGTCGGTGTCCTTGAGCCTTCCCGCCTTGTCCCTGGTCTGCAGCTGCCGCAGCAGCGAGGAGACCACCGGGATCTGCGTCCCCACGGTCATGGCCTTGCGGAGCGCGAGCTCGAAAGAGGTGGCCGGAACGAAGAACTGGCGTTGCTGGATCCCGTTGCGCTGGAAGACGTCCAGATTGGGGCGCAGCGCGCGTTCCCACTCGGCCAAGGCCTGTGCCACGTCCTCGGGGTGGCGCTGCAGCATGGTGCCGAGCAGGTCCGCCCCGGATATCCCCGTCGAGACCCCCATGCCCGCATACAGGGTGACGCACCACGCCGAGTCGCCGACGAGCACGATGCGGCCGCGGTGCCAGCGGTCCATGTGCACCTGTTCGACGGAGTCGAACAGCAGGTCGTCGGCGGTCTCCAGCGCCTCCAGCGCCTCGCCCAGCGCGCGGCCGGTCGGCTCGGGGCCGAACGCCGCGCGCACCCTCTGGGCGGGCGGCTGGGTGAACTCGGCGTCCACGTCGTCAGTGTGGTAGCTCAGCAGCACGGTCGGCGGGCTGCCGGCGAACGGGAAGATCCACATTGACCGGTTGGGCTCCATCAGGACGGCCCCGTCGTCTTGATGGAGGTCGCTGAGCGGGCCGGGAAGCTGGAAGGCGACCGCCATGTAGTTCAGCCGGCGCAGGTAATCCTCGTGCGGCCCGAACGCCAGCGACCGCACGGTGGAGCGCAGCCCGTCCGCGCCGACCACCAGGTCGAACCGCTCGGTGAGGGAGGTGTCGTCCGCGGTGTTGGTCAGCGTGACGTCCACGCCGTCGGCGTCCTGCTCGATGCGGACCGGCACGGTCGAGTAGCGGATCTCGACATCGTCGGGAAGCGCGGCGAAGGCGGCTTGTTCGACGTCGCCGCGCAGCATCATCCAGGGGCTGCCCGGCAGGTCCTTGTAACCGAGGCCGGCGCGCCGGTTGCCCGCGCGGTCGATTTCGTAGCTGGCGCCACCGGGCATGCGGTCGTTCAGATTGTCGAGGATGCCCAGGCGTTGCGCGGCGGGCCGGCCGCCGCCGAACAGCGCGATGAAGTATCCGCCGGTGCGGCGCGCCGGGGCTCTTTCGATGATGACCGGGGTCCACCCGATCTGCCGGAGCCGCAGGGCGGTCGCGATCCCGCTGATGCCGAGCCCGACCACCAGCGCCCGGCGATTGCTGCTGTTTCTGATGTCCATGCCTCCACCGTAAGACGAACTGACCGAATTCATCATCTGGTCAGTGAGTGAGCTTGCTCACAGTGACGATCGCTGCGATCACTGAAGAGTGATCGTCCGCTGGCCGGGCTCGCGCTGGAACGCTGCCGCCACATCCGGGGGCCACTCGCACACCCACCACTGCTTGTAACTTCAAGCAGTGCGTATTGTGGTCGGATGACGGACGTCCAGTGGTTGACCCAGCGCGAGCAGCAGGTATGGCGACGTTTTGTGGGAGTACTCACCTGCCTGCCCGGGGAGCTCGACGGTCAATTGCAGCGCGACTGCGACCTGACCCACTTCGGCTACGGGGTCATGGTCGCCCTGTCGGAGAAGCCACAGCGGGCGATGCGCATGAGTGAGCTGGCGGCCCTCGTCAACGGTTCGCAGTCGCGGCTGTCGCACGTGGTCGCCAGGCTCGAACGGCAGGGATGGGTTCGCAGGGAGCGCACGGCAGATGACGGCCGCGGATACGTCGCGGTGCTCACTGACGCGGGGTACGACAAACTCGCCGCCAGCGCCCCCGGTCACGTGGAGGCGGTGCGGTCGATGGTCTTCGAGGTGCTCACCCCGGAGCAACTCGGCCAGCTCGAGGAGATCTGCTCCGCGATCCTCAAGAAGATCAGGTGTGGCCGGGACGACCTGGCGTGAGCACGCCCTTCGGCCGACACGGTCCTTGACGCTTCAAATACAACGTGGCTACCTTTAGTGATGTTCTTGAAGGCTCAAGCACATCGAGCGAAGGAGCCCCCATGTCGCATGCCGCCGAAACCGATGCCGTCCCCTCTGCCAGCGCCGGCCGGATCGCCGGAGGCCTGGCCGCGGCCGTCCTCGCGGCCCTCGTCGTGAATGCCGTCATCGCGGTACTGGCCCTGGCGGCCGGCGCATCCGACGGCTTCCCACCGCTCCAGGCATCCAGCTACATCTCCCTGACCGTGGTCGGCGTGCTGGCCGGCGCCGCCGGCTGGGCTGCGGTACGGCGGTGGTCGCGCCAGCCCGCTACCGTGCTGCGCCTGCTGGTGCCAATCGTCGTGGCCGTCTCGCTGCTGCCCGACATCGCGATGTTCTTCACCGCCATGCAACCGAACACCACCGCACTCGGCGTGGTCGCGCTAATGGTGATGCACGTGGCCACCGCGGCCGTCGCGGTGCCGCTCTTCGCCTGGACACTGCCCCTGTCGACCCGCCGCTGATCGCGACGTACGCGACCGATCGGGGCGGTGCGCGGTGGGTCCAGCAGACCTCACCCGACCTCCTGCGTGTACGACTTGCCGGGATCGGCCACTGGCCCGGGTCGGTCGGCCGCTCAGCCCGGGAGTTCGGGCCCCGTCCGGCCCCTGCACAGTCTGGCCACCGGTTCTTGCCGGCTCCATCCGGCAGCCCTCGTCCCGTCCGTCCGGCCACTCGCGCTTCCGGTTCGGTCCGGCGCTCGTCCGGCGGCCCTCGTCCAGCCCGTCCGGTCTGCCCGCTCGGTTCGGCCTGCCTGTCCGGTCCGGCTGCTCATCGCAAAGGCCGGGTAGCGGTCTGGTCGTGGACAGAAGTCGCCGAAGGGGTGCCGCCCCTGGGGTGTTGTTGGGAGGGTGTTGGTGGAGTCGGACGCCAAAGGCGGGCGTCGTCAAGGGGCGTCGGCCACCACCATGAACAGCGTGCAACTGACCACGAACGGTGCCGAGCCGACGTCGGCGGGATCCAGGTAGCCCGCGTCCACAGCCCTGGAGAGGGTCCGGCGGAGGCCGAAGAGCTGTTCGGCCGTCTCCAGGTCCCGGATCACCGGGCTGAACACCACCGCGGTCCGCACCGTCAGCCCGGCCTGTTCGGCGAGGCGGACGAGGCTGCGGCCGATGGCCGGGTTCCGGATCACCTCAGTGGTGATGTACCGAACGAGGCCCTGACCTGCCGGTGAGTCGATCAGCAGGCCGTGCCAGTCGGGTTCGGCCATGGCGATGACGGCGCCCGGTCGGGCCACGCGCCGGAACTCCGCCACCACTCTCCCCGGATCCGGCACATGCTGCAGCATCCGGTCCGTGCGAGCCCGGTCGACGCTGCCGTTGGCGAGTGGCATCGCTTGGGCGTCGCCGACGCGGATCTCGACGTTGGTACGGCCGGCGAGCCGTACCCGGGCCTGTTCCACCATGGCCGGATCATGATCAAGGCCGATCACCGTACCGGAAGAGGCGACCCCGTCGGAGAGGTCGGCCAGGTCGGTGCCGGGCCCGCAACCGATGTCGAGCGCGGTCTGGCCGGGCCGCAGGTCCATCATGGCCAGCAGATCCCGCTTGTACGCGCGGCCCGGCGCGCTGGCGGCGAGTTGGTCAAGGTACGCGATAGTCGTCATGACCTGAGCCAAGCAGGAGAATGTGCGGTTTCTGAGGAGAGAACGACAAGATCCGGCGCATTGTCGTACTGCCTAGACCTGCAGAACGCTCTCCAAGTCAAAGGCGTCGGCCGACGGTGAGGACGACCGACCAGTGGCGGGTGAGTCGTCCGTCCGGGCGTTCGGCGAGGCGGCGGCGTATCTCCTGGTAGAGGTGTTCGTTCTTGGCCGGTTCCATGGCGATGTGGCCGGAGAACGTGTCGAGCAGGGCGATGTATTCGTCCGCCGTATAGCGCTGAGCCCATACGTAGAGCCTCGTCCCGACCACCGTGAAATGCCCAGAGGCATCGAACTCGGCGGCGACGGGGTTGGGCAGCTCCTCAGGCGTCGGCCCTGGCCACGGGCCGTCATGGCCTTCGCCGATCTCCTCGTACACCTGCTGGATCTCGGTGAAGAACGGGTCGAAGTCGGCCGGCATCGCGTGGTCGGCGTCCCACACGGCCAGGTGGCCGCCCGGCGTGAGGAGCTTGGCGGCTTTCGCGTACTTGACCGCCGGGTCCACCCATTTCCACGCCGTGGCCGCGTAGGCGAGATCGAAGCGGGCCCCAGTCGGCGGCTCCCAGTCTTCGAATGACGACGTGATCACCGAAGCGTCGGCGAATGCGGCGAGGCGGTGCCGGGCCTCCGCCGCCAGGGCGGCGCCGAGTTCGATCGCGGTGATCCGGAAGCCCATCCGTGCCAATGGCAGCGTGGCTTTCCCCGGACCGCATCCGATTTCGAGCAGGTGCGCGGGTGGCGTGATCGCCGTGATGGCGAGCAGGTCGGCGTACAGCTCGACCGGGTAGTCGGGGCGTGCGTCCTGATAGGAACTGGCCGCACTGTCGAAGGTGTGCCGAAGATCGCGGGACATACTTCGATCCTGACAGTACGGCGACCCCGCTGGCACCAGAGAATTCCGCACTGACCGGACGGTCAGCTGACAGGGTGAGTCCGAATCGGTCCGTTCCGGCGCAACCCTGTGAACTGGGCCAGGATCGACTGCGGACCTGTTCCGACTTACGTTGCAAGCGCGTCAGGCCGCCTCGTCCAGGGAGGACGAGGCGCCCGGTCACCGACGGTCAGCGGAGTTTCGCGAAGAAGGTACGGATGTCAGCGGCAAAGTGATCTGGTTGGTCCATGGCGATGAAATGGTGACCGGCAGGGTTGTCCGTCGGCCAGTGGATGATGGTGTTGTGGCGTTCCGCAAACCGGCGGATGCCGGGCGGTCCGCTGTAAACGCCGGTCGGCGCGACAGTCTGCCCTTCCGGCCAGCCGAAACCGCTGCTGTCGTAGTACGGCCAGGCCGACGTTCCGAACGTCCCGGTGAACCAGTACAGGCTCACGTTGGTCAGGAACAGGTCCCGGTCGATCGCCTGCTCCAGGGGCCGGCCGGAGGCGTTGAACTCGTGGAACTTCTGGGTCATCCAGGCCAGTGCCGCGAGCGGGGAGTCGTTCCACCCGTAGGCGAAGGTCTGCGGGGCCGTACGCAGCAGCGCATGGTGGTCGACCCCGTTCACCCAGTCCTGTTCCATCAGAAGGGCGAAGGCGGCCTGCTCCTCCTCCGTCATCTCCGGAAGATCCTTCTCGGTGGGGAAGCCAAGACCGGCGATGACATAGACGCCGACGACATGGTCCGGGGCAACCTTGGCCACCTCTGGAGCGACATACGCTCCGAAATCCCCGCCTTGCGTGCCATACCGCTCGTAACCTAGGCGGCCCATCAGCTCTGCCCAGATCCGCGCCACGCGTGTCGCGGTCCAGCCGGTCCCGCGCGGCGGCGCGGAGAATCCGAAGCCTGGCACAGAGGGCACGACGACGTGGAAGGTCTGGCCGTTACGGGGATCGGTGAGGCGGTCGATGAGCTCGGCGAACTCCACGAACGAGTTCGGCCAGCCATGCGTGAGGATGAGTGGCAGAGCGGCGGGGTCGGCCGAGCGTATGTGGAGGAAATGGATGTCCTGACCGTCGATCTCGGTCATGAACTGCGGAAACTCGTTCAGCCGCGCCTCGTGTCGGCGCCAGTCGTACTCGTTGCGCCAGTAGCCGGCAAGTTCTCGTAGGGACGCGGTGGGAACACCACGGCTCCATCCTTCGCCGGGCAACTGCTGGGGCCACCGGATGAGATCCAGTCGCTCGTTCAGGTCATCCAGCTCTGCCTGGACGATGTCGATCTTAAATGGGCGGATCTCGGTACTCATGCTTCTCCCGATGCGTCGCGATAACGGGATCGACGGTAGAAGCCATTGAGGTCGAGTTCTTTCCTAGATGACGGGCATGGTCTCATGTCTGCCGGAGACGTACTCGATGTTGCTTGGTGCCGTCGGCCGTGCGGCCTCGTGTTTCGGGTGTTCCTTTCAGCCATTGCTCAACAGCGAAGCTGAACGCCTGGTTCTCAGTTCGGCCGAACAGCTGTCAGCCTCGCACGCACCGCAGTGGTGAAGCTGTGGTCTGCGCCCAGTGTTCGCTCGGAGGCGGCGAGCGTGGCTTCGTACAGGGGGATGGCGCGATCGAGATCACCCGCCTCCTGGTAGGCGCGGGCGAGGTTGTTGCGGGAGTTCAGGGTGTCGGGGTGGTTGGTGCCCAGCAGCCACTCCCGGGCGACGAGAGTCGTCTCCAGCAGGGGGATGGCGCGGTCGAGATCACCCGCCTCCAGGTGGTCGAGGGCTAGGTTGTTGCGGAAGGACAGAGTGTGGGGGTTGTCTGTGCCCAGCGCCCGCTCGCTGTCGGCGAGCGTCGCCGCCATCAGGGAGGTGGCGCGCTCCCGATCCCCCGCAGCCTTGTAGCCGATGGCGAGGTTGTTGCGGGAGTTCAGGGTGTCGGGATGGTTGGCGCCCAGCAGCCGCTCCTGGTGGGCGAGAGTCGTCTCCAGCAGGGGGATGGCCCGGTCGAAATCACCCACCTCCCGGTAGGCGTTGGCGAGGTTGCTACGAGTCTGCAGGGTGTTGTGATGGTCTGGGCCCAGCACCCGCTCACAGTCGGCGAGCGTTGCATTGAGCAGGGGGATGGCGCGGTCCAAATCCCCCGCCCACTGGTAGGTGTGGGCGAGGTCGTTGCGGGAGGCCAGGGTGTTGGGATGATCGGGGCCGTGGAGACGCTCTGAGAGGGTTACAGAGCGTTGCAGGTAGGTGATGGCCTGCTGGAGTGCGCCCTGTCCGCGCAGGAAGTTACCGACGCGGTAGAGAAGCGGGTTGATCGTGATGGTGTCGGTGATGGGGGTTGCGTGGTCAGTGAGGGCGGTGACGTGGGGTAAGAGTTTTTGGGCGGTGGGCCAGGCGTCGGGGTATTCGAGATCGAAGGGTAGGGCGAGCCGGAGGAGTTCGGTGGCGGTGTCGCGTGCGGTGGCGATCTGGTCGGGCTGGCGGTGGAGGTCGGCGATACTGCGGGAGGTGGAGGTGTCGGGGGTGCGGGCGACGGCTTGGACGAGTCGGTGCACGCTGATCGTCTTGCTACTGAGGGTGATCATGTTGTAAGCGGCCAGCAGGCCAAGGGCATGCGTGAGCCCGGCCTGATCGGTGAGAGGCCGTGTCCCCCAGCCGTGGTGCGTGCGCTGCCACCACCGGTGGCGAGGAGTGCCGGGGCGTGGACTGGTGAGGGCGTCGAGGAGGGTACGGGGGATGGCCTCGGGCGCCATCCATGCCAGGATCCGCAGCAGATCGCCAGGGAGCGGGGAGGAGTCAGTGAGCTGGTTGAGGGTGATCCGCCAGATCCGGGTGATAGTCCGGTCGCTGTCGGTGCCTTCGGCGGCTTGGTCGAAGAAGACTTCTGGCTGGGCGCGTAGCAGAGTGAGGTAGGCGGCTGGGGTCAGGGCGGTCTGGTGGAGGTAGGCGCCGACCTGGTCGATCGCCAGCGGCAGGAAACCCAGTTCCCGCACGAGGTCGAGGGCACCCGGCCAGACGTCGTGGTCGGGATTCTCGGGTTGGGCGAGCCTGGTCAACAGATCGACGGCTTCGTCTTCGGACAGGACGTCCAGATGCAGGACCCGGGCGCCGATCCGTTGCCAGCCTTGACGGAGCCGGCTGGTCACCACTACCCGTCCGGACCTCACCCGCCCTAGCAGCGGAGCGATGTCCTGCGGGCGGGTGACGTTGTCCAGGATCAGCAGCCATCCCGAGTGGGTGGCCAGCCACACGGTCGCGCGTTCGGCCCGGGCCTCCAGATCCACGCCTTCAGCGTCCCGAGGATCCAGCGCGGTGATCAGGGCGGCGAGCCCGGCCTCCAGCGCGGCGGGGCTGTCTGCGGTGATCCACCACACCGGATGAAACCTGTCATGGTGCAGGGCGGCATATCGTGCGGCCAGAGTGGACTTGCCGATCCCGCCCAGTCCCTGCACCGCGGCCACCACCACCGGCTCGTCCCCACCCACCGCCGAATCCAGCTGGGCGAGGATTTCCTCACGGCCGACAAACTCGCCTGCGGCCAGCGGCAGGTTCCCCAACCCGGCGGGGGCATCGATGGCGGCGATTGGGGTGGGGGGTGGTAGCACCGTCTGATGCGTCTGAGTGATCGTGGCGTTGTCGCCAGACACGATGATCCCTGACACATTCCCCGCTACGTTGACCGACCAGGCCACCCGAGAACCGGGCTGCATCGTCGATGACGGAGCCGAACCGCTCCCCGCCGCCTCCCGGTGAGCCAGCCACCGGTTCATCCCTTCCGCTGTTATCGCGAGCCCCGCTGAGGCGCCCAGCGCCCACCAGTTCCACGTTCCGCCGTTCAGGATCTGGTTGACCGCCACTCCGACTGCGACCGTCCCCGCCGCGGCCACCACGATCCGCAGAATTCGTGACAACTGCCGCACTGTTCGCTCCTCGCCATGCACACCAAAAGCCCCGCCGAGAGGTAGTCACGGGATTCCCGTTGTCGAAGGGTGCGATGACGGGTTTCCAGGTCTCGCGGCCTGGGGGCGGGGGCGGCCGGGTGCGTCTAGGTGAATCTCCGACAGAGCCGTTGTTGTTACACCCCCTCCTCCCGATGCAGGGTGAATCCGAACGCTGCGTGGTCGCTGGCAAGGTAGGTCCGAGCGTGGCAAGGTGCGCGCGCAACGAGCAGCACCGTGATTGTCAGCCTCGTTGAGTACTATCCGCGAGATGGAGATACCTTTTGTCCGGCTTGAGCCCTGGTCGCAGGGTGACCTCGAGCTACTGCGCCGCCTCAACGACCCCGAGATGACCGAGCACCTGGGCGGTCCCGAAACCGAGGACCAGGTGGTCGCGCGGCACGAGCGCTATCTCAAGCTGGACTCTCCGGGCCTGGGTGCCATGTTCAGCGTGGTCGTCGAGCCTGAGCTGGAGTCGGCCGGCTCGATCGGCTACTGGGAGCGGGAATGGCAGGGCGAGACCGTGTATGAGACGGGCTGGGGGGTGTTGCCGGAGTTTCAGGGGCGGGGCATCGCGACGGCCGCCGCCATCGCGGTGGCGACCAAGGCTCGGGCGGAGGGCAGGAACAGGCACCTGCACGCCTACCCGTCCGTGGGGCATCCGGCGTCCAATGCGATCTGCCGCAAGGCCGGGTTCACGTTCGTCGGGGAAGTCGACTTCGAATACCCGGCCGGTCATCCGATGCGCTGCAACGACTGGCGCCTGCAGCTGCTGCCCTGACATCCAGACTCGGGTCAGGCGCTCCAGGAGGCGGTGATGTCGAGGCGCTCACGCCACAGCTTCTCGCCGTCGCCGCCCGGCTCCCAGCGGCCGGTGAAGTCGAGCAGGGCACGGCAGCGGGCCAGCATGGCCGCTTGGCGGTCCGGCCAGGACGGCACCGGCCCGCCGTACGCGTCGAAGAAGGACGGCAGACGCGGTACGTGTTCCGGGTGGTGCATGCGCACGATCCACTCGCACCACGCGAGGTCCTCGATCGGCTCGCCCGGGTGCGCCCATTCCCAGTCGAGGATCGCCGCCGTCTCGAACGTGGCCGGGTCGAACAGCAGGTTCTGCGGCCCGTAGTCGCCGTGCACGATCCCCAGCCGGTGGATGCGGGCGAGCGTCCGCCCGCACTCGGCGAAAACCTCGATCACCCGGCCTTCGTCAAGCAGGTCCTGGCCGTGCGCGCCGCGTACGTAGCGGGTGGTCACGCTCGTGGGGGTCACCTTGTGTATGGCGGGCACAGGCAGCCGCCCGCGCAACCGGCGCAGGAACCTGCTCTCGGTCCTGAGGCGGATCGCCGCGTCAGGCCCCTCGTAACACTTTACGACCCATGTGTCGTCGCCGACCGTGCTGTTGGTGTACCCGTGCTTCACAGGGACCGATTCTGGCGCACCGCAGAGATCCTCGGAATCACCTGAGCCACGCTCGATACACGGTGTAAGACCGGGCCCGCCGTAGAACGGCGCGGAAACCGCAGGCACCGGGCGGCTGAACGGCGAAAGCACTACGAAGTGTCATCCCGATACGAACATGCGCCCTGTAAAGCGCTTCGGCGTGTCTCGGGCTGCGGCATTTGGGGAGGATCCGTCCGAACGAGTGATCGGGTAGTGGATCACCTCCCCGGAACGCTCCGATCCCGAATGGAGGGGCTGGTCGACCTCGGGATAAGAGGGTCGATCGAGCCCGGGAGGAGACGAGATGGCCATCCCGCCCGAGGCGGAATCGCCGGTCCCGACCGAGGTGGTGGCAGGCGATCTGTGGTGTACCGGGGAGGGCGATCCGTGGCGGGTCGGGCGGGCGATCCGTCCGAAGTGGAGGCGGGCGATCCGGGGCGGGCGATCCTGCCCGAAGTGGGGCCAGGTGATCCCACCGGGAACAGGAACCGGGGATCGCGGCCGGAGGGCGACGGGCGGGGCGGGGCGAAGGCGGGTGATGCGGCGGAATGCTGCGATTGCGGTGGAGGGGGTGTCGGCTCCTGAGCTTCTGGAGGATGATCCGGCGAGCTCGGGCTGGACATGGGTTCACCGTGGTCAGGTCGTACGCGTGGAGTCTGGGTGTGTCAAGGATGACCGGGACTCGGTGGGCCTGGTCGGCGGGCGTTGGCGGGGTTCACAGTCGGAAAATGGTTTGCCGGGTCAGCAGGTGCCTTGTCAACCTTGTTGGGCTATGCGCTCCCTTCCTGAAGCCGATCCCGGCATGCCCGACATCCGCAGTCCGCTCCGGTACCTGTGGTGGAACGCGCGCATGCAGACGCCGTCACTGCTGACGGGCATCGGCTTCGCCACCGTCTGGTGGCTGGTGCAGGCGCTGGTCCCCGCCGTGCTCGGCAACGGCATCGACGCCGTCACGGCCAAGGACACCCAGGCGCTGTTGGTCTGGTCGGCGATCATGTTCGGGCTCGGCCTGATGCAGGCGTTCACCGGGATCATGCGGCACCGGATGGCGGTCTACAACTGGCTGGCCGCCGCCTACCGCACCGTACAGGTCACCACCAGGCAGGCCGCCCGGCTCGGCGCCACGCTGCCCAAGCGGGTGTCGACCGGTGAGGTCGTCAGCGTGGGCAACTCCGACATCGCCCACATCGGCAACTCGATGGACGTTCTGCTGCGCGGCACCGGCTCCGTCGTGGCGATCATCGCGGTCACCGTGATCCTCATCTCCACCTCGCTGCCGCTGGGCCTGCTGGTGATGTTCGGTGTGCCGCTGATGGCCGTCGCGGTCGGGCCCCTGCTCAGGCCGCTGCACAAGCGGCAGAAGGTCCAGCGCGATCTGACTGGCGAGCTGTCCACCCGGTCGGCCGACATCGTGGCGGGCCTGCGGGTGCTGCGCGGCATCGGCGGCGAGCAGGTGTTCGCCGCCCGCTACCGCGAAGAGTCCCAGCGGGTACGGCACGCGGGCGTCAATGTGTCGAAGGTCGAGTCGCTGCTCGAAGGCGCGCAGATCCTGCTGCCCGGAGTGCTCATCGCGGTCGTCACCGGGATCGGCGCGTCGTTCGCGATCGGCGGCGACATCACCACGGGACAGCTCGTCGCCTTCTACGGCTACGCGGTCTTCCTGATCGGCCCGATGCGCACGCTCACCGAGGTCGCCGACAAGCTGACCAAGGGTCACGTCGCGGCCCGCCGCGTAGTGCGCATCCTGTCCATCGAGCCCGAGGTGTCGGGGGGCACCGGCACCAGCGAGGGCGGCGTGCTGCGCGACTCCTACAGCGGCGTCACCGTACAGCCGGGCGTCCTGACCGCGATCGCGGCCAGTGCGCCGGAGGACGCCATCGCCATCGCCGACCGGCTGGGCCGTTACTCCGACGGCGACGTGACCTTCGGCGGGGCCGAGCTGGCGGCGCTGCCGATGGCCGAGGTCCGTAGGCGCATCCTGGTCGCCGACAACGCCGCCCGCCTGTTCGCCGGCAGGCTCCGCGACGAGCTCGACGTCCGTGGCGGCTCCTCTCACGAGCAGGTTCAGCAGGCGCTGTACGTCGCCTGCGCCGAGGACATCATCGAAGCCCTGCCCGAGGGGCTGGACGCCTTGGTGGCCGAGGCGGGCCGGGAGTTCTCCGGCGGGCAGCAGCAACGCCTGCGGCTGGTCAGGGCGCTGCTCGCCGATCCAGAGGTGCTCATCCTGGTCGAGCCGACCAGCGCCGTCGACGCGCACAGCGAGGCCCGCATCGGCGAGCGGCTGGCCAAGGCCCGCGCCGGCAGGACCACCCTGGTCTGCACGACCAGTCCGCTGGTGCTCGACCGCACCGATCACGTGATCTACGTCGAGAACGGCAGGGTGCTCGCCGAAGGCACGCACCGCGACCTGCTGGCGACCTCGCCGGAATACACCGCGACCGTGACGAGAGGGGAGGACTGACGATGGCCCGCGAGATCCTGCCGGTCGCCGACCAGAAACAGGTGCGCGCGTACGCCAGGCGGCTGACGCTCAAGTATCCGCGCCGGCTCGCCATCGCCCTGGCCCTGCACGGGCTCGCGGCGATCGTCGGGCTGGCCGTGCCCTGGCAGCTCGGCAAACTGGTGCAGAACGTCCAGGACGGTGGCCACGTCAATGTGCTGCTCGTTGCTGCCGGCATCGGAGTCTTCCTGTTCGGGCAGGGCGCGCTGGTGCGTTACGCGGTGCTCGCCTCGGCCAAGCTCGGCGAGAAGGTCCTCGCCGAACTGCGCGAGGACTTCGTCGACCGGGTGCTCGGCCTGCCGCTGTCGACGGTCGAGCGGGCCGGCTCGGGCGACCTGATCACCAGGACCTCCCGAGACGTCGACTCCCTCTCCCGGACCGTCCGGCACGCCGTGCCCGAGACGCTGATCGCGATCGTCACCTTCGCGATCACTTTGGGCGCGGTGGTGCTGGTCAGCCCGCTGCTCATGCTGCCGATGCTGATCGCGGCGCCGCTGCTCTGGATCTCCACCCGCTGGTATCTCAACCGGGCCCGCGACGGTTACCTGCGCGAGAACGCCGCCTACGCGGAGATGACCGAGGGGTTGGCCGAGACCGTCGAGGGCGCCAGAGCCGTGGAGGCGCTCGGCCTCCAGCGGCGGCGCGAGGCGCGGACCGCGCGTGACATCGGCGGCTCGTGGGCCGCCGAACGCTACACGCTGGGGCTGCGCACGGTCTGGTTTCCCATGGTCGAGCTCGGCTATGTGATCCCGGTCGTCTCGACGTTGCTGGTCGGCGGCCTGTTCTACACCAACGGCTGGGTCTCGCTGGCCCAGGTCACCGCCGCCACCCTGTACGCGCAGCAGCTCATCGACCCGCTCGACCGGTTTCTCATGTGGATCGACGAGTTGCAGGTGGGCGGCGCCGCCATGGCCCGGCTGCTCGGCGTGGCGAACGTGCCCGACGACCGGACGGCCTCCACCGCGCAGCCCGCGGGCGAACTGCTGGAGGCCGACGACGTCCGCTACGCCTATCGCGAGGGCCGCGACGTGCTGCACGGCGTGTCGCTGACCGTCCGGCCGGGGGAGCGGCTGGCCATGGTCGGCCCCTCCGGCGCGGGCAAGTCGACGCTGGGCAGGCTGCTGGCCGGCATCCACGGCCCGCGCACCGGCTCGGTGTCGGTGGGCGGCGTGCCCCTGGTCGAGCTGCCCATCGACGACCTGCGCGGTCACGTCGCGCTGGTCACCCAAGAGCACCACATCTTCAAGGGCACCCTCCGCGACAACCTGTTGATCGCCCGCCCGGACGCCGACGACACCGCCGTGCGCACGGCGCTCGCCGCGGTCGATTCGCTCGACTGGGTGCTCGCCCTGCCCGACGGGCTCGACACGTTCGTCGGGTCCGGCGGGCTGGCCATTTCTCCCGCCCAGGCCCAGCAGCTGGCGCTGGCCCGCCTGGTGCTGGCGGACCCGCACACGCTGGTGCTGGACGAGGCCACCTCGCTCATCGACCCTCGCGCGGCCCGGCACCTGGAGCGGTCGCTGGCGGCGGTGCTCGACGGGCGCACAGTGATCGCCATCGCCCACCGCCTCTACACGGCGCACGACGCGGACCGGGTCGCGGTGGTGGAGGATGGGCGGATCAGCGAGCTGGGGTCGCACGACGAACTGGTCGCCGAGGGCGGCTCGTACGCGGCCTTGTGGAGTAGTTGGCATGGTGCTCCGGTTGTCACTCGCTCCTGACCCGGTGGGTGGTTCGTACACGGCCCTGTGGAGTAGCTGGCGTGGGTCCCTGTTGCCACTCGCTCAGTGACTACGGGCGGGGGAGGAGCGAGTGAGAGTGGCTCGTACGCGGCCTTGTGGAGCGGTTGGTGCGCTGCTCCGGTTGTCACTCGCTCCTGACCCGTAGGTGAGGCGGCCGGCACTGCGACCGTGGGTGGAGAGGGTTTCCAGAGGTCAGCACTTTGTCGATTCAGATGGCAGGGTGCGGTCCGTGAAGTAGCGGATGATGTGGGTGCGGGCGCATTCGTTGAAGGCGTAGAGCGTGTGTCCCGGCCCGTCGTGGTGGATGGTGGCGCTGCCTGGGACCTGGGTGAGGATGCGGGCGACCGCGTCCGACTCGCGCCAGGCACCCGCGCCGAGCATCGGCGGCAGGCCCTTGGGGAGGGGTGCGGGCGGGTTGGTCACGGATACCGGCCAGCCGATGCAGCCGAGCGTGCCCGTCGTCAGTGTGTTGGCCGTGCCCGCGTTGGGGGCGATCTTGCGGAGTCGGGCGATCGTCTTGTTGAGCTCGGCGCGGCTGGCTGGGCGCGGCCAGTCGGTGCATTCGGTGACGCCCGTTGACTGGTCGGGGTAGCGGGAGCCGCGGGCGGGGACGAAGCCGGAGGCGTCACCCTGCACGGCCTTGCGGATGGCGGTCGCCAGTTTGGGGTAGCCGTCGGGGCCCTGCTGGGCGAACCCTAGGGCGAGGGATTGCAGGTCGCGGCCCGTGTAGGCGATGCCGGCCGACTTGGCGGGGATCGGGGAGCGGTCGGCCTTGGCCACCAGGCCGCGCCACTGGGCGGGCACTTCCTGGCATTTGCCGGCACCGGCGCACCAGGTGGAGAAGCGGGTGAAGGACGTCTCGTTGTCTTTGGCCATGTCGGCCATGTCGGCGGTCCAGTCGGCGCCGCTGTGGCTGATCGTGCCGTCGAGCACCATGGTGCGCACCTGGCCGGGGAAGAGCCGGGCGTAGTCCTGTGCGTAGATCCCGGCGTAGGAGGCGCCGTAGAAGTTGAGCTTGGCCTCGCCCAGGGCCTTCCTGATGGCCTCCATGTCTCTGGCGTTGTCGGCCGAGCTCATGTTGGCGAACAGCTCGGGGTCCTTGTTGCGGCAGGCTTCGGCGTAGCCGCGGTTGGTGTCGGACAGTCGCCCGAAGTCGGCGTCGTCTTCAGGGAAGTCCGGCAGTGGGACGCGGGTCCAGGTGCAGGCCAGACCGGTGCTGAGGCCGCCGAACTGCTCGCCGTAGCCGCGGGTGTCCCAGGTGACGATGTCCATCCGTTCGCGGAGCTTGGCCCAGAGGTCCGCGTAGGTCTGGGTCAAGGCGATGCCCGGGCCGCCCGGGCCGCCGTAGGCGATCAGGACCGATCCTTCGGAGGACGTGCCGGTGGCCTTCAGCCGGCCCAGTTTGAGGGTGATCTTGCGGCCGTCGGGTTTCTGCCAGTCGGCGGGGACCTGGAGGTCGGCACACGTCATCCCGACCTTGTCGTTTGGACAGGCGGCCCAGGTGAGGGTGGGCGATTGCCGCGCGGCGAGGGCAGGCGCCGCCTGCTGCGTTTGGAGGCCGGAGGTGAGGAGTGTGAGGGCGAGGGAGAGGACGACGGGTTTGAACATGGGCACGACGATCCCGCGAAGGGGGGTTCGGCCACATCGGACCACGGGCTGGTCTGCGGGGAGGCAGATCAGCCCGTGGCATGTCATGCCACGGGCTGATGACATCCACCGCGCGGGGAGTCAGCTCACGGTTTGTCCTGATGTGTGGGCTAAGGTCGCGTCGCCCGCCTGGATGTCCGGGTGGTTCTGGGTCGGTGGGCGAAGGTCGCGCCGCCCGCCTGAGGGTCCAGGCGGCTCCCGGTCGGTGGGTGAACGTCGTGTCACTCGCCCGAGGATCCAAGGAGCCGCCGTCGCGGTGGGTGAAGCCGTGTCACGCGCCCAGGGACCGCTTCAAGAACTCGACCTGCAGCAGCAGCAGGTTCTCCGCCACCACCTCCTGCGGCGTCATATGGGTGACGCCGGACAACGGGAGCACACTGTGCTGGCGCCCGGCCGCCAGGAGCGCGGACGACAGGCGCAGCGTGTGCGCGGCCACGACGTTGTCGTCGGCGAGCCCATGGATCAGCAGCAACGGCCGCTCCAGCTTGGCCGCGTCACCGAAGAGCGAGGAGTTGTCGTACACATCGGGCTGCTCGTCCGGATGCCCCAGGTACCGCTCGGTGTAACACGTGTCGTACAACCGCCAGTCCGTCACGGGCGCCCCCGCCACCGCGGCGTGGAACACGTCGGGCCTGCGCAGTACGGCCAGCGCCGCCAGGAAGCCGCCGAACGACCAGCCCCTGATGGCCACCTTCGTCAGGTCGAGGTCGTCGGGATACTGCTCGGCCACCCCCTGCAGGGCGTCGATCTGGTCCTCCAGGGCGGGGGTGGCCAGGTCGTTCCGCACGGCGCGTTCGAAGGCGGGGCCCCTGCCGGGGGTGCCGCGGCCGTCGGCCACGATGACGGCGAAGCCCTGCTCGGCGAACCACTGGCTCTCCAGGTAGCCGCCGCGACGGTTGAGCACCCGCTGCGCGTGCGGCCCGCCGTACGGGTCCATCAGGACCGGGAGCTTCCGGGAGCCTTGCTCGTGCCAGGAAGGCAGCACCACGGCGGTGGAGAGCTCGCGGCGGCCGGAACGGCCGAGCGAGACACGGAGGTCGAGGCCGGGGGGTTCGGCCATCGACGGGATCGGGATCGCCATGCCGTCACGCCGTACGACAGTGGTGGACACGCCCTCGGCGTCGAGGCTCTGCTCGGTCAGTACGCCGACGCCGCCGGACATCCGCCCAGAGAACACGCCGGAACGGGTCGACACGGGCAGCAGCGAGTGGCCGTCCCAGGTCCACAGCTGGATCTCGGTGGGGTCGCCGCTCGCGCTGAACAGCACGCTGTCATGGTCGACGTCGAGCACCGCGCGTACCTGCAGGGTGGGCGGGGTCACGGCGCGGTCGCCCACGAACAGCCGGTTGCCGCCGTCGGCGGCGGCCACCCAGACCAGCGAGCCGTCGTCGAGGTGGGCGGGCACACCGGTGACGATGTCGACCCACGCCGGATCGGTGTCCTCGCGGACCAGCGTGGACACGCCGGTCCCCGGGTCGACCGTGAACAGGCGCAGCCGCTTCTGATCACGCGACATGGTGACGATCGACAGCGCGTGGGAGCTCCAGGCGGCCGTCGTGAGGTATTCGTCCTCGTACGGCACCGCCACCCGCGACCCGTCGAGGCCGAGCACGAACAGCTCCGTCACCGCGTTGGGCGTGCCGGCGGCCGGATAACGCTGAGCCACCGGGGGCCGGTCCGGGTTGGCCGGGTCGGCGATGTGCCAGGTGTGGACCGGCGCCTCGTCGGCACGTTCGACCAGGAGCGCATCGCTCGACGGCGACCACCAGTGGCCGCGCATCCGATCCATCTCCTCGGCGGCGATGAACTCGGCCAGCCCGTACGTGACGGTCTCCGACTCGGGCTCCGCGAGGGCGCGGTCGGCACCCGTCACGAGGTCCTGCACCCGCAGGGCGCCCGCGCTGACGTAGGCGACGTGCTGCCCGTCGGGGGAGATGCGGGGGTCGATGACCGCGCCCGGCGTCTCCAGCCGCCGCGTGTCGCCGCCGGGCAGGTCGGTGACGTACAGGCTGCCGGACAGCGCGAAGGCGGCCCTGGACACGGTGGAGTCGGCGGTGTAGCCGACCACGCCGCCCGCCTGCTCGCGGCTGCGCTCGCGCCGGGCGCGTTCCTCGGGCGGGAGGTCGCCGTCGTCGGCGTCGAGCGTGCGCGGGTCGACCACGAGGCGCTCGACGTGCGTCTCGGTGTCGAGCTCCCACAGGCACGTCACCGGGTCGGTGCCGGACTTCGTGCGCAAAAAAACGACCTTGCCGCCGTCGGGGGAGATCGTGAAGCCCCTGGGCACTCCGAGGGTGAACCTGCGGGTCCTGGCCGACAGGCGAGGGAAGCTCTCACTCATGCCCTAATCCTGCCAGTACGCTCGAACTCATGACTGACCGACGGCTGCTGCTCGTGCATGCCCACCCTGACGACGAGTCGATCGGCACCGGCGCGACGATGGCCAAGTACGCGGCGGAGGGCGCGCACGTCACGCTCGTGACCTGCACGCTCGGCGAGGAGGGGGAGGTCATCCCCCAGGAGCTCGCGCACCTGGCCGCCGACCGCGACGACACACTGGGCCGACATCGCATCGCCGAACTCGCGGCGGCCTGCGAGGCGCTCGGCGTCGAGGACCACCGATTCCTCGGCGTGCCGGGCCGTTGGCGCGATTCGGGCATGATGGGCGTCGCCTCCAACGACCGGCCCACCGCGTTCTGGCAGGCCGACCTCGACGAGGCGGCGGGTGAGCTGGTCAAGGTCATCCGCGAGGTACGGCCCCAGGTCCTCGTCACGTACGACGACAACGGCTTTTACGGGCATCCCGACCACATCCAGGCACACCGCGTTTCGCGGCGGGCGTACGAGCTCGCCTCCGACCCGCGCTTCGGCGAGGGAGAGCCGTGGCGGATCACGAAGTTCTACCACACGGCCGTCGCCAAATCGGTGATGCGCCGCGCGGCCGAGGCGCTGCGCGCGGCCGACGTCGACTTTCTCGTCGAGGACGTCGACGACATGCCGTTCGGCAGCCCCGACGACGTGATCACCACGGAGATCGACGCGCGGCCGTGGGTCGGCAACAAGCTGGACGCCATGCGCGCGCACGCCACGCAGATCAGCGTCGACGACCCCTGGTTCGCGCTGTCGAACAACATCGGCCAGGAAGCGCTGGGCGTCGAACACTACATCCTGACGATCGGAACGCCCGGCCACGCGATGCCCGGCGCGCCGATCGAGTCGGGCGGCATAGGAGCCCCGCACCACCGCGAGAATGATCTCTTCGCGGGCATCCACTAACCTCGTGCTTCATGGAGCAACGCAGCCAGGCCGAGTCGGCGCTGGGTGGAGCCGCCTACGGCATGCTGTTCGTGCTGGGGCTGGTCATGGGCATCGTGGGCGGGTTCACGCAGGCGGCGTGGCACGTCGGCCCTGTCCCGTTCGTCGGGATGATCCCGAGCTCGGCGATCGGCTGGTTGCTCGCGCTCTTCGTCGTCTGCGTAGGGGCGGGCAAGCTCATGGGTGCGCGCCTCGGGGTGTCGGTGACGGCGCTCGGCTGGCTGCTGGTGTCGATGCCGTTCTCGCTCAAGCTCTCGCAGGGCGACCTGGTGATCTCCGGCACTCCCGCCGGGTACATCTACCTCTACGGGAGCATGGCGGCGGTGATCGTGGCCTTCTTCCTGACGCCCTCGTCGAACAGCGGCTCGTGGTTGCTGCACGGGCAGCAGCCAAGGAACCCGACGTAGCGGCATAAAGTAGCGATCGTGCACCATGGTTCCACAGAGCGGCATGTCGGGCGGGATACCTACCGCGAGGTGGTCGGCCGGTTCGCCACCGGAGTCGCGATCGTCACGACCAGGCTCGACGGGATCGATCACGCGATGACCGTGAACTCGTTCACGTCCGTCTCACTGGATCCGCTGCTCGTGCTGTTCTGCGCGGAGAAGGTGGCCCGGTTCCACGACGCCGTGCTGGAGGCGGGGGTGTGGGGGGTGTCGGTGCTGCCGGCGTCCATGGAGGACGCGTCGCGGTTCTTCGCGCATCGGGGGCGGGAGCTCGACGGGCAGCTGGATCGGTGGGCCCACGATCGGGGCGAGTCGGGCGTTGCGCTGTTCACCGACGCCCTGGCGACCCTGGAGGCGCGTACGACCGCTGTCCATGAGGGCGGTGACCACTCGATCGTGGTGGGTGGAGTGACGGCCCTGGGCGGGGTGGTCGATGGCCGTCCGCTTCTTTACCATCAGGGCGGCTACAAGACTTTATGAGCATCTTGTACGGCCAGCCCGGTGAACCCCACCCGCCATACATGGCCGGGCTCTGTCCAGGGACACGCTCCTCCGGCGGAGCCGGCTGAGCGCCGTGACGTGCGCGTTCTTGACCCCGGCCGTGGTCATTCGCAGGCCGGTGCCGATGGAGCGCGGTGTGGGCCGCCGACCCGGCGCCGGAGGGGGAGCCGGGTCGGCGGGGTCGCGGTTACTGCGCCTCGGCAGTCGGGGTCGTGACCGTCGGTGTCGGTGTTCCTGTCACCGTGGCGGTCTCCGGCGGCGTCGCAGACGGTGCTGGGCAGGTGGGGACCGCCGCCACGGAGGATTCGGTCGGTGCCACTGTGTCCGCCGGCGTCTGAACGAGGGTGTCCGTCACGGTTGCCGTCGGTGTCGGGGTCGGGGTGGGCTCTAGAGTTTCCGTGGTCGACGTGGTCGGTGAGGTTGATGGGTCCGCGGTGGGAGCCACCGGCTCCGGCGCTCCGGTGCTCGGTTGGCAGGTGAAGGTGACCGTGGCGGTGACCGTCGCCGCCGGGGCGGTTTGGGTGACCGTGACCGTTGCCGCCTGGGTGACCGTGGTGGTCGCCGTGGCCGTTTGGGTCACTGTCGCGGTCGCCGTATCGGTCGCCGAATTGCTGGAGTCGGCGGTGACCGTCGCCGTGGCTGTGGCCGTCGCCGCCGGGGAGGCTGTCACGGTGCGTGTGGGCCAGGGCAGGACCTTGACCTTGATGCTGGGTTTGCCCTTGACCTTGTAGCTGCCTTTACCGATCTTCTTGCTGCTCTGGCCGGCGCCGGTGGTCACGGGGAGGTCTGCGGCCGTCGTCTTGCACGACTTGGACTTGCAGACCTTCTGCTTCACGCTGAACCGGGCCGCACCGTCGTACTTGATGGATACATCCAGATACGAGACGCCCTTCTTCTTGACGACCTTCGTCTTCGCGGTGTACTTCCCGACTTTAGGAGTGGGAGTCGTCGTCGGGGTGGTGGCGGGTAACGCCACTTCGACGCGGAGAGGAGGGCCAGTTGAGTTGAGGGGATCTGACGCTGATGTCTGGGTGATCGCGACTCCGCCGACTCCGGCCAAGGCCATGGTGCCGACCAGCGCACCCACGATGGTGAATCTCATAATCCTGCTCTTGGGGAGATTTCAGGACCCGGATCATTATTCCGTCTTGTCAAGATTGGTCAAGGGTCTGAACCGGTGGTTGTCCGAAGAACTATGGCGCGTTTCTCTGAGCTGATCGGCTGCGACTGAAGGTAATCAGATGGTAATGTTAGGTAATGGCCGGGTGCCTGAGTGGCGTCCGGTCCCCGCCCCCGTCGGTGTCCGCACCGATGGGACAGCGTCCGGCGGGGCGGTGGCCCAAGAGCCGCACTCCCTCCAGGAATGCGGAGTCAGGCCCCGACAACGCGGTTCTCCACCACGGTCCGCCCGGCTCGCCGGACGGACGCGGCATCGGCTTCCACCAGATCGCTACCCGGCCTCGGCCGGCAAGCGACGAGACTACGCTGATGTCCGCTTTACTCAGGTAAACACAGAGAGCCGAAGACGCTGAGACGCATGAACAAGCGCTACCGGTTCCGGCGGGTGGTGAACTACATCAATCTCACCACCCCGCTCGGTCTGCTGATCTCCGTCGTGGGCGGTGCCTCCAGGCAGCACGGGCCCAACGGCCTCGTCCTGGCGTTCGGCTACCGCTATCGCTTCCCCATCGCCGGGGCCTTCACCGTCGGGAACGTCGTGCTGACCAGGCGCGACTCGCTCGACGACCAGCTCATCCTGCACGAGGGCCGGCATGCCACCCAGTGGGCCTGCTGCGCGGGTCTGCCGATGCTGCCGCTGTATCTGGTGGCCATGCTCGTCTCCGTACTGGTCTGCGGGCATCAGGCCTCGTACAACGTCTTCGAGCGGCTGGCCGGGCTGGACGACGGCGGGTACCCGCACGCACCCCTGTGGTGGAGAAGGGGCGCAGGTGGCGATCGGTCCGGGTGACTGATCCGCTACACAGGGCAGAGGGCGCGCATGACGCAGACGATCGATGTCCCCCGCTGGCCGGACAGCTTCAAAGACCGCCTCACCGCGCCCCTTCCCGAGTTTCGCGAGCTGCTGAGCGTCACCTGGCACGGCGCGTTCCGTCCGGACATCGGCGACGCCGACCAGATCCCGGTGCTGCGCAACGGCGGTCTCCCTCGGGCCGCCACCGGCGAGACCATGGTCACCTGGGTGGGGCACTCCACATTCGTGCTGCAGATCAACGGAATGACGATCCTGACCGATCCGGTGTGGTCGCGCAGGATCCCCGGTGTACGGCAGCGGCTGACGCCTCCGGGTGTCGCCTGGAGCGACCTGCCGAGGATCGACGCCGTGGTGATCAGCCACAACCACTACGACCACCTGGACGCGCCCACCATGCGCAAGCTGCCCAGGGACACGCCGATCCTGGTGCCCGCCCGGCTGAAGCCGTGGTTCGGCCGGCGCGGCTTCACCCGGGTGACGGAGCTGGACTGGTGGGGGTCCACGTCGGTCGGGGACGTCACGTTCGACTTCGTGCCCGCCCACCACTGGAGCCGGCGCACGGTCTGGGACACCTGCAAGACGCTCTGGGGCGGATGGGTGATCGACGGGTCGGTCTACTTCGCGGGTGACACCGGCTATGGGGACCGGCTGGCGCAGATCGGGGAGCGGTTCGGCGGGTTAGATCTGGCCCTCATGCCGGTGGGGGCGTACGAGCCGCACTGGTTCATGAAGGCCGCGCACGTCAACCCGGAGGAGGCGGTGCGGGGCTGCCTGGACGTGGGGGCGCCACGGATGGCCACCATGCACTGGGGCACGTTCGTGCTGTCGGGGGAGCCGCTGCTCGCACCGATCGAGAGCGCACGAGCGGCCTGGCGTGCCCAGGGGCTGCCCCGGGAGGGCCTGTGGGACCTCGCGATCGGGGAGTCCCGTTCCTTTCTTTCATAGCTGCGGGGTGCGGGGGAGGAGCGTGCCCAGGGTCAGGGCGCCGATGGCCAGGCCGGAGATCGCGCCCGCGCAGAGCACCGAGGCGGTGGACGGGCTGACGACGGTTAAGCCGAAGAGGGCCAGGCCCGAGACGACCGCGGAGACGGTGATGTAGGTCCAGATCGCCAGCCGTACGACACGCAGGCGGATCTGCTCGGACGGCTGGGTGCGGGACAGGAGCCAGGCCAGGGCGGGCAGGAGCAGCACACCGTGCATGAGGATGGCGTGGGCGGGCTTGAGCGAACCGGCCACCGTGTAGGCGAGCTGCTGGGAGCCGGTCATGACCTCGATCACCCCACGGGCGATCATGATGCCCCCGAAGGCCATCGCGGCCAGGAACGTGCCGAACCCGGCCTGAACGGCCAGCCGCATGCTGTCCGGAGCCGCGGGGTCGCGGCGGAAGGCGGAGATCGTCATGAGGACCACGACGGCGATCAGCGCGAAGCCGCCGGCGGCCAGTGTCCTGGCAATGAGTGAATCCACGTCGGTGGACATGTTGAAGTGCGAGGGCACGCCGCGCCACGCCTGCACGGTGATGAGCGCGACCTCCACGACCGACGCTACGGCGAAGATGCCCAGCAGCACGTCGCGACGGCGTAGCCGGACGAACTGCGACACCCAGGTGAGCGAGAGCACGCTCAGCCCGAACGAGACCCCGAACGTGAACGGCTTGCGCCACGACACAGGGCCGTCCCACGGGCCGCCGTCGACCACGAGCACGCCCAGATGGACGAGCCCGGACACGACCAGGAGCAGTCCGATCAAGTACCAGAGGCGAGTCATGCCGCCATGCTGACGCGGGGAAGGGGTCCTCGGCGTCAGCCCACGGTCTTGAATCCACGTACGCCCGTGGTCGTAGTCAAGCAGGTCAGGGCGTGAGGCGCAGGGTGTGGACGGCGGCCTTCTGGACGGTCGACGGCTTCGAGTACATCGGCAGCAGCTCCCCCTTCGCCCACACCGGCGCCTGGTCCCAGTAGTTGTCGTGGAACGCGTGCCCCGAAGCCCCCGTCAGGTTGATCCACCCTGACTTGTCCAGATCCCCCAGATCGACCACCATCCGCATGGACGGCACCGACGTGACCGTGTAGTCGCGCTGCACGTTCCACCCGGTGGCGTTCGGCGCGTCCTTGCTGCCCGGCACCTCGAACGGCCCCCGGTTGAAAAGGGCCTCGATGGGCGCGATGCCCGAGGTGCCCAGCGAGCCGTTGGTGAGCGTGAGCTGGTGCAGATCGCCCCAGCGCCAGGCCGTCAGGTCGGTGCCGAGCCGGTCGGCCACCTCCTGGTAGGCCGCGCCCAGCGCCTGCTGGATGATGTCGTCGCGGGTCTCGGTACGGTCCTTGGTGGTGGTGTCGTCCCAGAACGGGTCGTCGGGGGCGTCAAGCAGGCGCTTGATCACCTCGTACCACCGGTCGCCGCCGCTCGGCCGGGCCCCGGCGGGCAGGTCGTCGTCGAACGTCAGCTTGAGCAGGTGCCGCCAGACCGCGTTGAAGTACGCCGCGGGTGTCGAGTTGACGCCCTGCGAGCCGTCCCAGTCCTGCAACAGTTTCCTGGCCTGTACGGCGGGCCCGGCCAGCGGCACTCGCATCAGCGCCGGGACCACGTCCTTGGTCAGGCCGTTGTAGGTGTCCTGCTGGATCTTGGACATGGTCGCGGCGTCGACCTTGCCCTTCGCGATCTCCTCCTTGATCCGGTCGAGGATGCGCTGGGAACGGTAGCCGTACGCCCAGTCCTTGGTCAGGAGCGGCCGGTAGCGCTTGGGGTCGATGACGGCGTTGTTCGCCGTCACGATGTAGCCGTCGGGGGGATCCTCCACGGAGGGCAACTGGTCGTAGGGGATGGGGGCGGTGCGCCAGTCGTACTCGCCCGTCCAGCCGGGCACCGGCCACGTGCCGTCGCCCTTCTCGCGTACGGGGATCCGGCCGGGCGCCTGGTAGCCGATGTGGCCCTCGGTGTCGGCGTACACCAGGTTCTGCGCGGGCACGTCGAAGAGCGAGGCCGCGGCGCGGAACTCCGGCCAGTCGGTGGCCGCGTTCATCGCGAAGATCGCGTCGACGGTGTTGCCGGGCGTCAGGGCGGTCCACTGAAGGGCCACCGCGTTGGCGCCGTCGCTCGGCTTGACGTCGCCGATCACCTCGTTGATGAGCGGGCCGTGCCGGGTGCTCCTGACGTTCAGGGTGACCGTGTCGCTGCCGGCCACCTTGATCTTCTCCTGCCGGGTCTCCAGCTTCACCGACTCGCCCTTGTACAGGTACGTGTCGCCCTTCACCCGCTCCAGGAACAGGTCGGCCACGTCGGGCCCCAGGTTGGTGAAGCCCCAGGCGATCTTGTCCGTGTGGCCGATGATCACCCCGGGCAGGCCGGAGAAGCTGAACCCCGTCACGTCATAGGAGCAGGATTCGGTGATCTTCCGGCAGTGCAGCCCGACCTGGTACCAGACGGACGGCATCTGCGCCGACAGGTGCGGGTCGTTCGCCAGCAGCGGCTTGCCGCTGGCCGTGTGCTCGCCCGAGACCACCCATGAGTTCGACCCGATGCCGTCGCGGTCCGCGGCGCTCATCGTGCCGGGCACCGCGTCGAGCGTCTTCGCGGCCTGGGTGAGCGCGCCGGTCACGCTCTGGCCGCGGGTCGTGGTGCCGTGGTTCGTGGTCCCGCGGTTCGTGGTGCCGCGTGCGCCCAGCCGGGCTCGTTCGTCGAAGCGGTTGCCGGCGATCGTGCCCTGGGTGACGATCGGCGCGTGGCTGTCGTACGGGTACTCCGGGTACAGCTGCTCGACCCGCTCGCGCGGCAGCTTGGTGAGCGCCAGGGCGCGGTCGATCTCGTCTTCCATGTTGGAACGCAGGTCCCACGCCATGGCCTTGAGCCAGGCCACGGAGTCGACCGCGGTCCACGGCTCGGGCTGGTAAGCGCCGTTCTGCACCTTGAGCACCGAGTATTCGAGGCTCCGGTCGGAGGCGTTGGGGTTGGCCTGGAGCCAGGCGTTCACGCCCTTGGCGTACGCGTCGAGGTAGCGGCGGGTACGGTCGCTCAGCTCGGGCAGCTCCTGCTCGGCCACCTTGCGCCAGCCCATGGTCCTGATGGCCTTGTCGTTCTCGAGCGTCGCCTTGCCGAACAGCTCCGACAGCCGCCCGGAGGTCACATGCCGCCGGAAGTCCATTTCCCAGAACCGGTCCTGCGCGTGCACGAACCCCTGCGCCATGAACAGGTCTTCGGAGCTGTCAGCGTAAATCTGCGGGATTCCCGCTTTATCGCGATAAATCTCTACATTCCCGGCTAAACCGGGCAGGCGGATGGATCCGTCCACCTGGGGAAACGACCGCCGGACGGTGTAGACGAGTACACCGGCCAGCACCAGCGCGAGCACGAGGACCACGGTCAGTATCCGAGCCACCCACCGAAACGGCCAAGGCAGCCAGGCATAGGGCCGCAACCTCACAAATACCTCCTTCTCTCGCGCAGCCCCTCAAGTCTGACAGCAACGATCACTACTCCCGTCCCACCGACCTCACCCGAAACCCCGCCGCCCACGGCATTCCAGCACGCCAGGAGACGGTCGCCGACGGGGAAAAGAAAGCGTTTACTCCCAGACCTGCCCGAAAGGCGAGTCGGACACCCGGACCCCCATGGTGGCGAGTGAATCGCGCAGCCGATCCGACTCCGCCCAGTCCCCGGCCTCGCGAGCCCGCTCCCGCTCGGACAGCAACTCCGCCGCCCCCGGCGGCAGCACCGTCTCCCGAGGCCGCCCGATCTCGATGGCCAGGTCCAGTCCCAGCACCTGATCCAGATGCAGGAACGACTCGAACTTCGCCCCCGGCGCCACCGACTCGTCCCGCTCCAGTTCGCGCAGCACCCGTAGCGCGGCCGGCGTGTCGAGGTCGTCGTCGAAGGCCGACTCCACCCGCCGTACGTGCTCGGCCGCCATCGGCGCGCTGGGCGACTCCGACCACTCCGCCACCCGGGCCCGCCACCGCCGTACGGTCCTGTCGGCGGCGCGCAGGGTGTCCCAGGTGAGGTTGAGCTGCTGCCGGTAGCGATGTTCCAGGAACGCCAGCCGTACGGCCAGCGGATCGAGGCCCGCCTCGGTCACGTCCGACAGCAGGACCACGTTCCCCGTGGACTTGGCCATCTTCCGCCCGTCGAACAGCAGGTGCTCCCCATGCACCCAGTGGCGCACCACCTCGTGGCCGACCGCCGCGTCGGACTGGGCTCGTTCGTCCTCGTGGTGGGGGAAGCGCAGGTCGATGCCGGCGGTGTGGAGGTCGATGCGGTCGCCGAGGTGGTGCAGCGACATGGCCGAGCACTCGATGTGCCAGCCGGGGAAGCCGCGGCCCCAGGGGGCGTCCCAGGACAGTTCGCCGTCGGAGGGCTTCCAGAGGGCCCAGTCGGCGTGGAAGCGCTTGCGGGGGTCGATGGTGTCGGGGCGAAGGGCATCGAGCCTGTTGCCGGAAACTTCGCCATAAGTTGGGAAAGAGGGGGCGTCGAAGTAGACCGCCCCGTCCGGCAGCGCGTACGCGTGTCCCCGCTCGATCAGCTTGGCGATCAGCTCGATCATCAGCTCGATCGACTCGCTCGCGCGGGGCATGTGCTCCGGCGGGCGCAGGTTCAGGGCGGCGGTGTCCCGCTTGAAGGAGTCCTCGTAGTAGCGGGCCAGGTCCCGCGCCGAGCGCCCCTCGGCCCGCGCCCCCATGAGCACCTTGTCCTCGCCGGACTCGCCGGACTCGCCGGAATCCGTGTCGTCGGCCAGGTGGCCCACGTCGGTGATGTTCTGGCAGACCACCATGCGGACCCGCTGCCGCTCCAGCACCCGCCGGATCAGGTCGGACAGGAGCTGTGAGCGCAGGTTGCCGACGTGCGCGTGACGATAGACCGTCGGCCCGCAGGAGTACATGCGCATCGCGCGGGCGGGGGCGATCTCCTCGACCTGCCTGGCGCGCGTGTCGTAGATCCGCAACATCCCCCGAGCCTAGCCCCCGGACTCCGGGAAGCCCGAAAAAGGAAACGGTCAGCCGCCCAGGAAGCCGATGATGTCCCGGTCGCCGCGCTCCCGCAGCCGCGCCAGCACCTCTTCGCGGATCGCCGTGTCCGGCAGCCCGATGCGCGCCCCGATCAACCGCAGCCCCTCGATCTCCGAAGTGACCGGCGCGGTGTACCCGATCAGGTACAGCGCCCGGTTCAGCGGCGGCATCCCCGGCGCGGCCGCGGGCAGGTAGCGGGTCAGCAGCTCGCCCCCGTCGGACACGGTGAGGAAGACGTGGTCGCCCTCGCCGGCCTTGAAGTCGGCCAGCACGTTCCTGATCGACCCCATCGTCGGCTGGTTGTGCCAGCTGACCACCACGTCTCCGGACGGCGTCGAGGCCGTGAGCTGCCCGCCGGGCGCCATCCCCAGGTAGGCCGCGAAGCCCGTCGGCAGCGGCGACCCCGACCCGCGCAGGTGCTCGGCGTTGACGTCGACGCGGTGCCACCACCGGCCGTCGCGGCTGCGGAAGCTGCGCCGGGTCTCCGACACGTCCTTGCGCGGCTGGTACGGCTCGGCCTCCCCGGTCGGCGAGGTGCCCGCCACCCGGATCCAGCCCCGCTGCGTCCGCTCGAACCCGGGACCGCCCGAGTAGGCGCGCACCGAGCTCTCGCTGACGTCGTAGCGGGAGGTGAGGCTCGTGACGATCGTGCTGACCGACGCCTCGCCGCCGGCCCGTTCGATCTCCCTGGCGATCATCTCCCTGATCCCCAGGTACTCGTCGCCGCCCCATCTGGTCAGCCCGTACTTGTTCCGGTCCACGCGGCGGAACCGCTCGTCGGCGGTCAGCTGGTTGCGGATGCCGACCAGGCTGTAGTCCTCGCCGATGCGCTCCTGGATCTCCTCCGGCGTCAACGGCCGCTCGGCCACCGCCAGGACCGCCTCCGCCTTCTCGTTGATGCTGCGCGGCCACGGCACCACGTGCTGGTCCAGCACGCGCAACTGCGGCACGGCCAGGATCCACCGCTCGGCCACGTCCTCGCGGATGCCGAGCTGCGTGACCATGCCGACAGCCTCGGCGAGCGGCCGCGGCCCGTCGGTGAACAGCTGGCGCGTCTTCTCCCTCAGCTCCTCCGCGCCGCCCGCGATCAGCCAGTCGTCGGCCTGCTCGTAGCCGGTCAGCAGCGTGCGTACGAACCGCCAGGCGGGGATGCCCAGCGTCCGCAGCTCGCCGCGGTGCCACGGCACCGCCGCGGCCAGATCGTCGGCGGGTACGGCCGAGCCCAACCGGCCGCGCAGCCAGGTGACGTGCGCGACGAGCGCGACCGCCTCCGGACCGCCCAGCCAGGCTTCCACATGGTCGCGCAGATCGCGCTCGATCTGCCGGATCCGCTCCCGCGTGACCGAGAAGCGCTGCGCCAGTTCGTCGAGCGTGGCCCGCTGCGAGGCGTAGAGCCGGTCACGGGCGATCGCCCGCTGCCGCTCGTCCAGCGCCGCGAACAGGCCGTCGATCAATTCGGGCAATGGCTTGTCCGGTCGCGCGGCGGGCGCGGGGAGCGTTTCGGACGGAGGTTCGAGCAGCCGCTCGAACACGCCGCCGAACAGCTTCTGCACCACGTCCTTGCCGAGCATCTCCGGGGTCCGCTCGGCTTCGGCCGGGTCGGAGAAGCGCAGCAGCGGCAGGATGTCGCCGACCAGCAGGTGACCCCAGCAGGTCACGGCGAGATCGGCGAGATGGCCGGCCACGGTCTGCGTGGTGATCACGGCGCATGCGCGGTCAAGAGGGATCGCCTGCCACCACGCCTCGGGCAGCTGGGACTCCTCCAAGATCGGCGCGATCTGCACAGGAGAAGTCCAGCGCAGCGGTGGCGCTAGGTCGCTCAGGCTGAGGTTCATTGGGGTCCAACCGGCAAAGGGAAGATATCCGCAGTTCAGACTATGTGATCAGAGCGACAGAAAGGGGCTACCTCTTCCGGAATGGGAGATATAGAGCATGGATCGGGCCCGCGTGCAAGCCACGAACAGCATGCTCCGCTCCCGCTGGAGAGCTCTCGCCCGAGCGCCCGGATCGTCGGGCGGCGGTTGGGGTACCACGCCCTCCGCCACGCCGATGAGCGCGACCCGCTCGAACTCCAGCCCTTTCAGATTCTGGAATGCCGTCACCCGTACATCTGCCCGCCCGAGCGCCTTTCGTGCCTCACGGACCAGTTTCGTGGTACGCGCGCCGACGGCGATCTCGCCGGCCGGGACACCGTCGTCCAGCCAGGCGGCGATCGTGGCCACCAGCCCGGCCAGCTCCGCCTCCAATGAGTCGTACATCCTGACGATCGGCCGCTCGCCGTTGTGCGTCGCGCGCAACCCGTACAGCGGGGACATGCCCTTGACCAGTCCGTCGATGGGCCCGCCGCCGCGCAGCCGGACCGCGAACGACAGCACCTCCTGCGGCAGCCGGTAGGACACCTTGAGCGTGTGCTGCAGGGCCGGGATGCCCACCGAGCTGAGCGTCACGCGCGTGTCGGTGATCCGCTGGTGCGGGTCGCCGACGATGAACATGTCGTCGTGCGCCCGCGGCGCCACCGCGCGCAGCAGCCGCCACTGCGCCGAGCTGATGTCCTGCGCCTCGTCCACCACGACGTGCCGGTACGGCTTGCGCCCCGGCTCGATGTCGTCGAGCAGGTCGCCCGTGCTCCTCGACAGCAGCCGGAGCGCCTCGTCGGTCAGCTCGGCCAGGGTGCGCGCGCCGGGGCCCACCAGCGCGGGGCGCCGGCCCTCCGCATCGGTCACGATGCGCATGGCCAGCCGCTCGGCGTTGTCCACGTCGACCCGCTTGCGCGTCACCCCGTCGTCGATCAGCTGGTCGAGCCGGGCGGACAGGTCGTCGCCCAGCCCCTGCGAGTACGTCACCAGCAGCACCGGGCCGCTCCCGTGCGCGGCCAGATGAGCCGCCCGGTGCAGCGCGATGATCGTCTTGCCGGTGCCCGCCCCGCCGATCAGCAGCACCGGGTGCTCGTAGCGCGTGGCGTGGGCCAGCCGGTGCTGTTCCGGACGCGGGAACGCGCACCATTCCGGCGCCGCCAGCACCCGTTCCAGCTCCACCTTGTCGGCGGCGAACACCGCCCGGTCCGGGCTGCGCCGCAGCGCCGCGTGGAGGTCGTCCACGTCGATCCGGTCGATGGCCTCGTCGGTGGCGCGGCACGCGTCCACTTCTCGCCAGGCCTCGGACAGCGAGCCGCCCCGGGCCAGCACCGCGAGCGGCATGTGCTGGGTCGGGGGGAGCAGGGGTTCGAGCGCCTCCACGTCGGCCTCGTTGGTGATGAGCCGCACCAGCGGCAGGGCGCGCACGTCGATGCCCAGCGCGAGCAGATCGCCGTCGCACACCGGGTCGAACAGCCCCGTGGCGCCCGCCGATCGGCGTAACGCGGGCTCGACCCGTTCGAGGGCCTCGGCGTCCCACTCCTCGATGACGCCGATCACCGGGTTGATGCCGTACCGGTACCGCTGCGCGTACGACCACGCCTCGGGATCGGGGAGCACGGTACGCAGCCAGTACACGTCCCGCTGACGCACCACCACGCCCCGGTGGCCCGGAGTGAGGCGGAGCGTCGCGACGCGGTTGTCCCTGGCGCCTCTGACCCGCTCGGGGTGCGGCGCGCCGGAGACGTTCAGCAGCAGGCGGCGGAGCGCGACCACGGCGTCCCTGCGCACCGGCTGTGCCAGTGCGCTGAGGTCCCTGGGGAAGTCAGGGGCGATCGCGAGCCGCGGCACGGCTCAGTCCAGGAGTTGCAGCAGATCGCGGTCCCCGCGTTCGCGGAGCCTGGTGAGCAGGTCGGGCAGTCCGACAGGTCCGGTCATCCCGATCCTGGTGGCGATCACCCTGGCGGCCTGGTCGCGGGTCCCGCCGGGGGCGGTGTAGCCGACCAGGCGGAGCGCCTTGGTGATCTTCTCGGCCCCCTGCGCGGCCACCGGCAGGTGCCTGGCCCGCAACACGCCCTCGTCCGACAGCGTGAGGAACAGGTGCCCGCCCTCCTTGGCGCCGACGTCCGCCAGCAGCCGTTCGACGGATTCGAGCACCGGCCGGCCGTGCCAGGTCATGGTCAGCTCGCCGGCCGCGCTCCGCACGGTTCTGCTCTCCCCGGGCGACAGGCCCAGGTACGTGGCGAACCCCGTGGGCAGCGCGCACTCGCCTCCGGTGAGCTGCTCGGCCGTCACGTCGATCCGCAGCCACCACCGGCCGTCCGGCTGGCGGAAGCAGCGCCTGGTCTGTGAGACGTCCTTCAGCGGCTGGTACGGCTTGGGGGGCTCGCCCGACGCCCCGTTGCCCTCGCCCGCCACGACGGCCGGGGCGAACGCCTGGAACTGCGGCGTCCCGGGCGGCGGCGACGGGATCGGCGGCACCTGGGCGAACGCGGACGCGGGCCGCTCGACGGCCTCCACGACCGGCTCCGGGGCGGGCTGCGCCGCGGCCTGTGCCTCCGACGGCAGCGTGGCCAGCACGAACTGCCAGGCGGGGACCTCCAGCGCGCGGATCTCCAGGGCGTGCCAGTCGGCCGCGCCGATCAGCCGCTCCTTGGGGGCGGCCGGGCCTATCGTCCGGCGGAGTTCGTCGAGATGCGCCCGGTACGGGGCGGCCTCCTCGCTGGCCAGCCACTGGCCGAGGCGGGCCCGGAACTCGGTCTCGGTGGCGGAGATCTCGGCGGCCGGCACGGCGAACAGCTTGGCGAGCTGGTCCACGGCGGACGGCTGGTCGGTGAAGACCCGGTTCTGGGCGACGGCCCAGCTCTTGTCGTCCAGACCGGCGAACGCGGCCTCGATGAGCTCCGGCAGCTCATGGCCACCACGCTCGTCCGGCTCCGGCTCCGGCTGCTGCCCCGGCTCGGCCCCGGACTCCTGGCTTTCGGATTCGGCTGCCTCGAAGTCCGCCGGTGTGTCGTATCTGGGCTTCGCGTCCTCGGCGACAGGCTCAGCTTCGACGGCCTCAGCTTCGATGGCCTCCGGTTCGGGCGCCGCGTCCGACTCCGCGCCCTCGGCTTCGAAGGCGGCGGCCTCTTCGGCGGCGGGCTCCGGCGCGGGCTCGTCGGCGGCGTCCAGGACGGGCTCGGACTCCGGCTCGGCGGCCTCCTCGACGACCGGCTCGGCGTCGGCGTCCAGCACCGGCTCCTCGGCCGCCGCGGCCTCCTCGGCCTCGGCAACCTCCTCCGCCGCCTCCTCAGGCTCCGGCACGTCCTCGGCGGGCGGAGCCTCCCCGGCCGCCGACGCCTCCACCGGCGAGCCCTGCCCGGCGAACGGAGCCTGCTCGGCGGCCTGGGCCTCGGCGGCGACCGGGGCCTGCTCGGCAACCGGGGCCTCGGCGGCGAATGGCGCCTCTGCGGCGAACGGCGCTTCCGCGGCGAACAGGGGCTGCTCGGCGAACGGGGCCGGGCGTTGGTGGAGCTGGGGCGCGAGCCGTACCAGGACCGCGGAGAACAGCGTGTTGAGCACCGGACGCGCCTGGATGAACGGCTGGTCCACCAGCTCCCGGCCGGTCAGCGCCAGCAGCCCCGTCCACGACCCGGCCCGGTCGAGCGCGATCGCCACTTGCGGCTCGTCGGCCTCGTCCGGGTCGAGCACGTGCAGCGCCGGCAGCACGTCGCCCACGGCGGCGGCCGGCCAGTGCTCAAGCGCGATCTCCGTGAGCAGCTCCCCGAGCGACTCGGGGCCGATGGCCGCGAGCACGCGCGGCATGGGCAGGCTGCGCCACCAGGCGTCCGGAAGCTCCGGCTGCCCGGTGAGCAGCGTGATCGTGGACGCGTCGCTCCACCTCAACGGTGGTACGAGGTCGCTCAGGCAGAAATTCATCCCGTTCCGTTCACCAGCCCCTCACGCCGCCGTATCGTCGCAAGGCTCCTCAACTTCGTCAGCGGTGCAGCCTTATCCGCCCCCACGGAACAGACCATAGTCCGGCAAAACTCCCCTACGCATCATCCCCTACGGATCAGCGCCGGACAGCGGCAAAGCGTAGACGGACATAGTCGGCCATCCACCCGGTCTCCCTGCGCAGAGCGGGCGCGGCGAGCTCGTTGACCCGCTGGAGCAGCGGCTTGACGATGTCCGGCGGCAATCCTTCGACCACCGAGGACGCGAACATGCGTACCCAGTCGGCGGCCCCCTGGGGGCACTCGGCGAGGGGGGTCGGCCGGTCGAAGTATTCGAGCAGCCGGACCACGAAGCCCTCCTGCTCCAGTCGCCGGGCGTACTCGGCCGGGGTGGGGAAGTACCAGGGCAGCTCGGGCTCGCGCAGGCCGTACTCCCGCCAGGCGGTCAGCATGGCGGCGGTGAGCTCCGCGCAGTTGCCCGCGCCGCCCATCTCGGCCACGAACCGGCCACCGGGCGCGAGCGCCTCGTGCACGTTGGCGATGACGGAGACGGGGTCGCGGCTCATCCAGTGCAGCGCGGCGTTGGAGAAGACGGCGTCATAGGCCAGCGCCACGCTGAAGTCGTGCCCGTCGCCCACGATGAAGTCGACGCCCGGATACTGGGCGAGGGCCTTCTCGATCATCGCGGATGAGCCGTCGATCCCGAGGACGTCGGCGCCCCGCGAGGCGATCTGGGCGGTCAGCACTCCGGTGCCGCAGCCGAGGTCGAGCACGCGCTCTCCCGGCCGCGGATCGAGCAGGTCCACCAGAGGCGCGCCCTGCGTCGAGACGTAGCCGAAACTGCCGTCGTAGGCGCGACTGCTCCACCGTTCCAAGCTCGGTGTGTCGTATCGCAAGACGATCAGCTCTCATTCGTCAGACATCGGGCCCCCAGCGGCCGTGCTGTCTGTTCACTTTAGAGGCTGAATGTCTCCGCGACATATCAAGTCACAATGGTCTCATCGGACACTTTGCGTCCATCGCTTCTTCAGATAGGACTTTGCTGCGTCTGTCTGCGGAATCGTGAGCAATACCGGCGGTCCTGGCGCAACCGGGAGCTTGGCGGCCTGCTCCTTGTCGAGGGTGCCCCGCATCAGCATCGCCTCCTCGCGGGCGGGGCGGGCCCAGCCCTTCTGCAGCAGGTTCTGGCCCTCGTCGGAGAACAGGAACTCCTCCCAGAGGCGGGCCGCAGCCGGATGCGGCGCGTCCTTGCTGATCGCCTGTACGTGGTAGTCGCCGAGCGGCGCGTCGCGCGGGATCGTCACCTTCCACGCCTCCCCGTCGCGGGCGCCACGGGCGGCGTTGAGGTGGTCCCAGTCCACGATCGTGTTGGCCTTGGCGGGATCGGTGAGCCGGCCCGCCTGCTTGAGTTTGGCGAACAACTCGACACCGCGCTTCGGCTGTGGTGTGCCCGACACCAGCGAGGCGGCCATGACGCCGCCGAAGGCCGCCGCCGAGTGCAGCGGATCGCCGTCGAGCGCGACCAGGTAGCCGGGTTTGGCGGCCAGATCGGCGAAGGAGGCGGGGGCGGGGACCTTGCGCGGGTCGTACCCGATCGACATGTAGCCGCCGTAGGCGCCGTACCAGGCGCCGGTGGGGTCCTTGATGTGATCGGGCAGGTCCTGCCAGCCCTGCACCTTGTACGGCGCGAACTTGCCCGCCTGGGCCACCGCCACGTCGAGGGTGAGGTCGAACACGTCGGGTTTGAGCTGGGCGGCCGTGTCGATCTCGCGGCGGCTGCTGGCGCCGGGTTCGAGCTCGTTGACCTTGATGTCGTACTTGTCGGTGAAGGTGTCGATGATCTCGCCGTAGTTCACCCAGTCCCGGGGGAGCGCGATCACGGTGAGCTCGCCTTCCCCCTTGGCGGACTCGACGAGGTGGTCCAGGGTCGTGAAGCCCTGTTTCATGGAGGTCGCCTTGACGTTCACCGGCGAAAGCGGCTTGGCGGCCGGAGGCGGCGACGCGCCGCATCCGGCGCTGGCGAGAAGGACGGCTGCGGCGGCGCAGGTACGTACGGTCACAGAACGAATACTTACCGTTACTTCCGTCCAGGTCGAGGAGGCGCGGCCGGAACGACCTTGGCCGCCACCAGCATCTCTTCGGCGATCTCCACCAGGGTGCCGTCCCTCTTGCGGACCCGCAGCACGCCGTCCGCCCAGGATTCGAGGATCCCGACGGCGTCCCGGAAGCCCTCCGGGTCTCGTCTGCGGGTGGTGATCCGGGCGCCGATGTCCGCGGTTGTGATCGCGATAACCAGGCGAGCCGCCACGAGTTTGCCACCCTCCGTTTCGGCCAGTTGGCAAGCACGGCAATACTAGGGCTAGCAGACCGCGGTCAGAGAGTCATGCCATGGTGCGGAGAAGAAGGAGCTCGAGGTGACCTACGTCATCGCGCAGCCTTGCGTGGACGTCCTGGACAAGGCGTGCATCGAGGAGTGCCCCGTTGATTGCATCTACGAGGGCGAGCGCATGCTTTACATCCACCCCGACGAGTGCGTGGACTGCGGCGCGTGCGAGCCAGTGTGCCCCGTCGAAGCGATTTTCTATGAGGACGACCTTCCGGAGCAGTGGAAGGACTACTACAAGGCGAACGTCGACTTCTTCGAGGACCTGGGCTCGCCAGGTGGCGCCTCGAAGGTGGGCAAGATCGATAAGGATCACCCCCTCATCGCCGCGCTGCCGCCCCAGGCCGAGGAACACTAGGTCGCATCCCGCAGTGGGGGCGCCCGATCGGCGTGCCCCGCTGCCGGGTGTACGGCGCGCCCGACCGCTACCTAGAGAACCGATACCTCGGGAGAACCGTGAACAACCTGCCCGACTTCCCCTGGGACCGGCTGGAGCCGTACAAGGCGCGTGCGATGGCACACCCCGACGGCATCGTCGACCTCTCGGTCGGCACGCCCGTCGACCCGGTGCCGTCACTCGTCCAGAGCGCGCTCGTCGAGGCCGCCAACAGCCCCGGCTACCCGCTCACCCACGGGACGAAGGCGCTGCGCGAGGCCGCGGCCGGCTGGCTGCGCCGCAGGCACGAGGTCACCGTCGATCCGCGTGACGTGCTGCCGCTGATCGGTTCGAAGGAGTTCGTCGCCTGGCTGCCCACCTACCTGGGTGCCAAGACGGTCGTCTTCCCCGAGCTGGCCTATCCCACCTACGACGTGGGCGCCCGGCTGGCCGGCGCGGCGGCGACGGCCTCCGACGGCCTGCTCGCGCTGGGGCCCCAGCAGGTGGACCTCGTCTGGGTCAACTCGCCGGGCAATCCCACGGGCCGGGTGCTGCCCGTCGAGCACCTGCGCAAGGTGGTGGCCTGGGCGCGCGAGCGCGGCACGGTCGTCGCCTCCGACGAGTGCTACATCGAACTGGGCTGGGAGGAGCGACCCGTCTCCATCCTGCATCCCGACGTCTGCGGGGGCTCCCACGAAGGGCTGCTCGCGGTCCACTCGCTGTCCAAGCGTTCCAACCTGGCCGGTTACCGTGCCGGGTTCGTGACCGGCGATCAGGCTCTGGTCAAGCGGCTCCTGGAGATCCGCAAGCACGCGGGGATGCTCATGCCGGCTCCCGTACAGGCCGCGATGACGGCCGCGCTGGGCGACGACGCGCACGCCGACGAGCAGCGCGAACGCTATGCCGCGCGGCGTGCCGAGCTGCGGCCGGTGCTGGAGAAGGCGGGCTGGCGCATCGAGCACTCGACCGCGGGCCTGTATTTCTGGGCGACAGATGGGACAAGTTCCTGGGAACAGGTCAGTAAACTCTCCGAAATCGGTATTTTGGTGGCCCCCGGGGAATTCTACGGATCGGCTGGTGGGCGGTATATCCGTATCGCCGTGACCGCCACTGATGAACGCATCAGTGCGGCGGTGCGCCGCCTCCAGTAGGATCCCCCGCGAAGCAGGGCACGCATAAGTTGATAACGGCGTTTGCTGAGGCAGACCGCGAGTGGAGCGAGCTGATCGATGAGCATGACCTCCGTGGTCGTACTCGGGCTGAGCGTCGCCACCGTCCTCCTGCTGCTGGGTGCCTTCCTGGCGACCATGCGCCAGGACCGGAAGGGCCGCACGACCGCGCCGCCGGTCGAAGTCGCGTCCGTCGAGGCCCCACTGCCGGCACCGGTGAGCATGCCTGGGTACGCCGGATCCGACTACGCCGATCCCCGCACCATCAAGGTTGGTGACCGGATAGAGGTGCACGGATCGCCCGCGCGGGTGCTCGGCGCCATGTACGTCTCGTGGCAGGGCACGCAGTGGACCGAATACCGGCTGCGCGACGGCTCCCGCCGCACGCAGTGGCTGTCGGTGGAGGTGCTCCAGGGCACGGCCGAGGGCGAGCCGTCGCACCTGGAGGTGCTCGTCTGGACCGAGGTGCCCACCGAGGGCATGATCCCGGCCAAGAGCATGCTGATCATGGAGGGCGTCGAGTTCCACCCGCTGGAGCGGGGCACGGCCGCCTTCCGGTCGGAAGGCAACACCGGCTACCCCGAGCGGGGCCTGCTCGACTTCGCCGACTACCGCGCCTCCGACGGGCGGCTGCTCTCCTTCGAGCGGGTCCAGGGCAGCAGGTGGACGGCCAGCTACGCGAGGCCATTGCCACCCGGCTCGATCAGCATCGTCAGCCGGGCCACGCCTTAGCCCCGCTCAGGAGATGTCCACTGCGCTGTCGGACGCTTTGCCGCCCGACTGCCAGCCCTCCACCCGCCACTCGTTGGTCCAGGTGGCGCCGTTGAACCCGACGCGCTTCAGGCCGTACTTCTGCGCGTAGGCGACCGACCAGGCGGCGACCAGCCAGCCGCGCTTCCGCGTCGAGATGGCCGGGTTGCCGAGCGCCCGCGTGAGCTGGCGCCGCGCCTCGGCGGTCTTGGCCTGGGGCGCGGGCGTGCTCGCCTTGGGCGGCGGGTACCAGCAGTGCACGGACTTCGGGACCCGCCCGGTGAACGCCGACGCCAGCAGCTTGGCGTCCGACTCGTGCTGGGCGTAGGCGTAGCCGCCCGCCGAGCGCTGGACGGCCTGGGCGGCGTCCGCCAGCGGGATCTTCCGGTAGTTCTTCACCTTGACCAGTGCGGCGAAGAACCTGTTGGTCGCGTAGACGGGGTCGAGGAGCTGCTTGCGCTTGCCCCACCCCTGCGACGGGCGCTGCTGGAACACGCCGACGGAGTCGCGGTCGCCGTAGGCGAGATTGGACAGCTTCGACTCCTGCAATGCGGTCCCGTAGGCGATCACCACCGCCCGTTCGGGCAGCTTGCGGCGCTCCGCGACGGCCGCGATGGTGGCTGATATCTGGGCCTGCTCGATGTCGAGAGCCAGCTCTCCTTCGGGGGTCTTGACGCTGCAGTTGGCCTCGGGGACGGCCAGCGGCTGCGTCTTTTTCAGCAATTGGTAGAGACCTACGGAGATTGCCACCGCGAGGAGAAGAACTATGACCACGATGGTGATGACTCCGCGAGAGAAGCGCAGGCGCACGCTGAAAAACCTACCCGGCCAGATAAGCTCCGTGGCCATGAGGCACGTGAGCAGTCTGTCACCGATCGACTCCGCGGTGGATGAGCTGTGGGAGCGGCGCGGGGAGTTGTCCCCCCGTGACCTCGACGCGCGCAAGGTGGTGGTGAGCGCGATCGACCTGCTCGACAGGGGGCAGGCGCGGGCCGCCCGGTTGTCGGACGGCGAGGTGGTGGTGGACGAGCGGGCCAAGCGGGCGATCCTGCTCAGCTTCCAGGTGCTCGGCATGGCCAGGTCGCAGGTGGGCGACTTCCAGCACCACGACCGGCATCCGCTCAAGACCACCTTCGACGGGGTGCGAGTGGTTCCGGGAGCGATCGCGCGCTGGGGCTCCTACCTGGCGCCTGGCGTGGTGTTGATGCCGTCGTTCACGAACGTCGGCGCGTACGTCGACGAAGGGACCATGGTCGACACCTGGGCCACGGTCGGCTCCTGCGCCCAGATCGGGCGGAACGTCCATCTGTCGGGCGGCGTGGGCATCGGCGGCGTGCTGGAGCCGCCCAACGCCGTGCCGGTGGTGGTGGAGGACGACGCGCTCATCGGCAGCCGTGCGATGCTCGTGGAAGGCGCCCGGGTGGGGCGCGGCGCCGTCGTCGGGGCGGGCACGATCCTGTCGGCCTCCATCCCGGTGATCGACGTGCTGACCGGCGAGGAGCTGGCCCGCGGCCGCGTCCCCGACTGGTGCGTCGCCGTCGGCGGCACCCGCCAGAAGGAGTTCCCCGGCGGCACGTTCGGGCTGCCCTGCGTGCTGGTGATCAAGCGTCTGGAGCCGGGGCAGCGCCATGACAAGGCAGCGCTCAACGAGGTGCTGCGCGAACACGGAGTGAACACCTGATGCTGGACCTGACACAGGACGTGCGGACGCTGACCGCCGCCATCGTGGACATCGAGTCGGTGAGCGGGAACGAGAAGGCGCTGGCCGACCTGGTCGAGCAGGCGCTGGGGGCGTTGCCGTACCTCAAGGTCGACAGATCCGGCGAGACGCTCGTCGCGCGTACGGAGCTGGGGCGCGGCGAGCGGGTGCTGATCGCCGGGCACCTCGACACGGTGCCGGTCGCCGCCAACCTGCCCAGCCGCGTCGAGGGCGACCTGCTCTACGGCTGCGGCACCACCGACATGAAGGCGGGGGTGGCGGTCGCGCTCAAGCTGGCCGCGACCGTGCCCGCCCCGAACCGCGACGTCACCTACGTCTTCTACGACTGCGAGGAGATCGAGGCCGAGCGCAACGGGCTGACCAGGGTGGCGCGCGAGCACCCCGACTGGCTGGCGGCCGACTTCGCGGTGCTCATGGAGCCCACCGACGGCGTGATCGAGGGTGGCTGCCAGGGCACCCTGCGGGCCGAGATCACGGTGGCCGGCAAGCGCGCGCACAGTGCCAGGTCGTGGTTCGGGGTCAACGCCATCCACGGCATCGAGCCGGTCCTTGCCAGGCTCAACGCCTACGAGGCCCGGCAGCCGGTGGTCGACGGCCTCGCCTACCACGAGGGGCTCAACGCGGTCGGCGTGCGCGGCGGCGTGGCCGGGAACGTCATCCCGGACGAGTGCGTGGTCACGGTCAACTACCGGTTCGCGCCCGACCTGTCGATCGAGGAGGCGCAGGAGCACGTACGCGAGGTGTTCGACGGGTTCGAGGTCGAGTTCACCGACGGCGCCCCGGCCGCGCGGCCCGGCCTCACCCATCCGGTGGCGGCGGCCTTCACCGCCGCGGTCGGTGGCACGCCGCGGGCCAAGCTGGGCTGGACGGATGTCGCGCGCTTCTCCACACTGGGGGTGCCGGCCGTGAACTACGGTCCCGGTGACCCGAACCTGGCGCATCAGCAGGGAGAGTACGTGTCGCTCACGAAGATCGTGCAGAGCGAGCGGGCCCTGCTGGACTGGCTGACAAAGTGAAAGTGGCTTTCCTCGCCGGCCATTTGGCGGGGAAAGCCACTTTCAGTCCCGAGCAGCACCCTCGGCAGTTAGACGCAGGCGAGTCGAAATCTGGTTCCTGCTTCTTACAAGATTTTTTACTCGGCTTCTTCGGGCCATCTACCAGGGCATTTGCCGCGCAGACCGTTTGGCGGATGGTCAGCTCTCGTTGTGCGCGGGTCCGGGGGGCGTTGGGCTAGCGTGACCGGCATGAAACAGAAACGTCCGGAACGCCGTCAGGGACAGGCTGTGGTCCGCGGCAGGCTCGCACCCAGCACCACCCATGATCAGCGGCTGCTCGACCGCCAGGGCCCCGCCGACTGGGTGCACATGGACCCGTGGCGGGTGCTGCGCATCCAGGCGGAGTTCGTGGAGGGGTTCGGGCAGCTGGCCGAGCTGCCCCGGGCGGTCACCGTCTTCGGCTCGGCGCGCACCCGCGAAGACTCCCCGGACTACGGCATGGGCCGCGAGCTCGGCCGGGCGCTGGCCCGCGCCGGCTACGCGGTGATCACCGGTGGCGGCCCCGGGATCATGGAGGCGGCCAACCGGGGGGCCTCGGACGTCGACGGCGCCGTGTCGGTGGGGCTCGGCATCGAGCTGCCCTTCGAGCAGAAGATGAACGACTACGTGGACCTCGGCATCGAGTTCCGCTACTTCTTCGTGCGCAAGACGATGTTCGTCAAATACTCGTGCGGGTTCATCGCGCTGCCCGGCGGGTTCGGCACGCTCGACGAACTGTTCGAGGCGCTCACCCTGGTGCAGACGCAGAAGGTCACGTCCTTCCCCGTCGTGCTGATGGGCTCGGAGTTCTGGGGCGGGATGCTCGACTGGATCAAGAACGCGCTGCTCGGCACCGGCAAGATCGCCGAGCAGGATCTCGACCTCATCACCGTGACCGACGATGTGGACGAGGCCGTGCGCATCATCGCGGACGCGGACCTCGCGCGGTCCAAGCAGCTCCAGGAGGAGCGGGAGGCCGCAGCCGCCCAGCTCGCCGAGCCCCAATAGGCTCACATGCGTGAATATCTGCGTCTTTTGCGCCTCAAGTCTGAAAATTGACGAGAAATACCTCGAACTCGCCACAGAGGTCGGCGCCGAGCTCGCCCAGCGTGGGCACACGCTGGTGAGTGGCGGCGCGACCGTCTCGTGCATGGGCGCCGTCACCACGGCCACCCGCGCCTCCGGCGGCCGGACCATCGGCGTGATCCCGCAGGTCCTGGTCGACATCGAGATCGCCGACACCGACTCGGACGAGCTGATCGTCACCACCGGCATGCGTGAGCGCAAGGCCATCATGGACGAGCGCTCCGACGCCTTCCTCGTGCTGCCCGGCGGCATCGGCACGCTGGAGGAGCTCTTCGAGATCTGGACGGCCCGCGTGCTCGGCATCCACGACCGCCCCCTGGTGATCCTCGACCCGTGGGGTCTGTACACGCCGCTGCGGCAGCTCGTCGAGAACATGTACGAGGCGGGTTTCACCCGCGCCAACGTCTTCGACGCCATCTCCTGGACCAGCACGGTCGAGGAGGCGTTCGCGCACCTAGAGGCCACGGCCAAGCATGTGCGGCCCAGCGTCGAGGAGCTCGGGGAGTCCACCGGCTGACCCGCCGTGGGGAGTCCCAAGAGGTAACAGGCGCGGCAAGTGCGAGACTCGTGCCTCGATCGTATGAGTACGATGCCAATGTGCTGGTCGTACTCGCCATTGCCGCGCTCGCCATTCTGGCCTGCGTGGTCCTGGTCTCCCTCGGAAGGGGCGGGGAGCTGACCGAGTTCCCGCCGGATGTCCCGCCTCTCGATCTGCCCGAGCCAGGGCAGCTCACGGCGGTCGACTTCATGGCGCTGCAGCTGCCGGTGAACCTGGTCGGCTATCACACGCAGAGCGTCGACGAGACCCTGCGAAGGGCGGCGACCGCGATCAGTGCGCGTGACACCAGGATCGCGGTGCTCGAACAGCGGGTCTCCGAGCTGCTGTCGAGGCGGCTGTACGCCCGCCAGGAGGTGTACGCGGCTCCGGGCGGCGAGCTACGCACCGACCACGAGCCGCCGGCCGCGCCCTTCGAGCTCTCCCAGAAGGGGGACGCGGCCGCCGAATACCAACACGCCCGGCCGTACGCGGAGGAGCATCAGGACGCGGACGGACCTGAGGACACGGACGGGTCGCAGGACGTGGCGGTAGAGCCTGGCGCGGCGGTAGAGCCGGAAGACGACGCCACGCCACCGGGCGCCGAGGTCCCCGCCCAGCCCGACGCCGAGCCCGGCGAGGCAGACGTGCGGGTGGAGGCTCACCCCGATGCGACGGCCGCCTTCGACGCCGCGGCCGCGGCCGACGAGGACGGACGCGACGCTGAGCCGGTCCACGTCCCGGTTGGCGAGGACGGGGACGAGCGCAAGTGACGGAAGTGATCCGCTGCACCTGGACGGGCATGGCGGACCCGATCTACATCACGTACCACGACGAGGAATGGGGCCGCCCGGTCCGCGGCGACGACGGCGTCTTCGAGCGGGTCGCCCTGGAAGCCTTCCAGTCGGGCCTGTCGTGGCTGACGATCCTGCGCAAGCGGGAGAACTTCCGCGCGGCCTTCGACCAGTTCTCCATCCCCAAGGTCGCCGCCTACACCGAACAGGACGTGACCCGGCTCCTGGGCGACCCCGGCATCGTGCGTAACCGCGCCAAGGTGGAGGCGACCATCAACAACGCGCAGGCCGCGCTCGACCTCCCCGGCGGCCTGTCCGACCTGGTCTGGGAGTACGCCGACGCCGAGTCCCCGATCCCCAGGTCGATGGCCGACGTCCCGGCCATCACCCCGGCCTCCAAGGCGCTGGCCAAGGAGCTCAAGAAGCGCGGCTTCAAGTTCGTCGGCCCGACCACCGCCTATGCCCTCATGCAAGCCATCGGCCTGGTCAACGACCACATCGAGGGCTGCGTCGCCCGGCAGGCATAAAGTCGCCCGGCAGGCATAAAGGGGTCAGCGGCCGCGGAACGACGGCTGCTCCTTGGCCAGGAAGGCCCGCGTGGCGTCGAGGTGATCCTGGGTGGCCACGCACGCGTCCTGCAGGTCGGCCTCCAAGGCCAGGGTCTCCGGCAGCGAGTGCGTCGTGGCGTAGGCCAGCGCCCGCTTCGTGGCCGCGAACGCCACGGTCGGCCCCGCCGCCAGTCGTACGGCCAGCTCCTGGGCGGTCTTGAGCACGTCGTCGGCGGGCACCACACGGGTGACCACGCCCAGTTCGAGCGCGCGGGCCGCGGTGAGCGGCTCGCCGAGCAGCAGCAGCTCGGCCGCCCGCCCCGGGCCGACCAGGCGGGCCAGCGTCCACGACGCGCCCGAGTCGGGTGCCAGGCCGATCCCGGTGAACGCCATCGCGAACTTGGCCTTCTCCGAGGCCACCCGCAGGTCGCAGGCGAAGGCCAGCGAGGCGCCCGCCCCGGCGGCCACGCCGTTGACCGCGGCCACGACCGGCTTGGCCATGGTGGTGATCAGCTCCACGATCGGGTTGTAGTGCTCGCGGACCGTGTCGGCCAGGCCGCGGCCCGCCTCCAGGTTGTCGGCGTGCTCACGCAGGTCCTGGCCCGCGCAGAAGGCCCGTCCGGAGCCGGTGAGCAGCACCGCGCGGACCCCGGCGTCGGCGGCGGCGCGGTGCAGCGAGTCGAGCAGGGCGGTCTTCAGCTGGGCGGTCAGCGAGTTCATCGCGTCGGGCCGGTCGAGGGTGATGGTGGCCACGGAATCGGTCACGTCATAACGGATCAAAGTAGCTCCCTGTCGACGAACGCGGCGGCCGCGGGCAGCAGGCGGCTCGCCTCCTGCTCGAAATAGGCCCTGGCCTTCTCTCCCGGCCAGCCGGACGGCAGCAGTTCCGGCGGGAGGCCGGGATCCTGGAACAGGAAGTTGCGCCATCCGTGCACGAGCTTGCTCCTGGTCGCGAACACCTGATCAACCGGGGCGCCGCCGGGCAGCGCGCCGACCAGATTGACAGCTTCTGACAGCCAGTGTTCGTACGCCGCGCCGATGGCGGTCAGATCCCAGGCGCGGGCCACCAGTTCGCGCGGATCGCCCTCCAGCGCCGCGTCGAATCTGTCGGCGTGTACGCCCTCACTGTCCAGCAGGTTGTCCAGTTCGATCGACGATCGCGGGCCGATCCAGGTCGTCTCCGACAGTGCGGCGTACCCCAGGAACGTCAGGTCGGCGCGGATCCGCTCCCTGCGCGCACGGTCCTTGACCGGCCCGAACACGATCACGTGCCACCGGCCACGCCAGCTCAGAGTTCCGGCTCGGTAAATTCTCAACGCCGCCTCGTCCAGACGTCTGACGCACTTCGGGGTAAGTCCGTAACCGGCGCCTTGGGGCAGCCTGACGGGCTGCAGCCAGCCCTGGCGCACCATGCGGGAAACAGCGGTCCGTACGGCCGGAGCGGCGATTTCCAAGGGCTTCATGAGCCGTACCAGCGCGGCCACGGACGCCTGCCCACCGCGCGAGCGCAGGTGGTCTCCATAGAGGTCGAACAGAGCGGCGCGAGCGTGCACGAAGTCCAGTTTGGACGCCTTCGCCAGCCGGGACAACGCATTCTGGGAGGAGATCGTTACCCATGAGCGCTCTCGATGCGGGAGAATAGGACATCACAGATGACGTGAATGCGTCGGCCATCCTCACGGGCGGTCGAAATCGCGGGCCGCGGGAGCCCAAGGCAGGAAGGGATGCACGCATGGCGGCGATGAAGCCGCGGACCGGCGATGGTCCGCTGGAGGTCACCAAGGAAGGGCGCGGCATTGTTATGCGGGTCCCCCTGGAGGGTGGCGGCCGGCTCGTCGTGGAGATTTCCGCCGACGAGGCGAAGGCGCTCGGCGAGGCGTTGAAGAGCGTCGTCGGCTGAGAGTTTCCCGAGATACAGGTCGTTTCCCGGCCCTGGCGTGCATCCGCGCCAGGGCCGCCGACGTTTGAGGTGGAGTTCCGTGCCCATTGAGACCACGGCATCGGTGGTGGCCGACGTCCCGGCGGACGTCGAGCTGCTGGCGGTGCCCTTTGACGCCGATCTCGTTCCCGCCATCGAGCTCGACCTGCACGTGCCGGCGGCGGCCCTGCTGGCGCACTACGACGCCAAGGGCGAGGCGGGTGAGGTGATCGAGGTCCCGGTGGCGCGGGAGGGCGGTGTCGGCCGGGTGCTGCTGTACGGGGTCGGCGACGGCTCGCCGCGCGCGCTGCGCAAGGCGGCGACGGCGCTCACCCGCAAGGCCAAGGGCAAGCAGGCGCTGGTCGTGGTGCCGCCGACGGGCGACGTGACGGCCTTCGCCGAGGCGGCGCTGCTGGCGGCCTACACCTTCAAGATCGGTGCGCCGGGCAAGCAGTCCGTGCGCGCGCTGACGTTCGTGGGCGCCGACGAGGGCTCGGTCCGGCGGGGCCAGACCGTGGCCGAGGCGGTGGCGCTGGCCCGCGACCTGACCAACACGCCCGCGTCGGTCAAGAACCCGGCCTGGCTGGCCGAGCGCGCGGCCGAACTCGACGTGCCGGTACGCGTCTGGGACGAGGAGCAGCTCCAGGCGGACGGCTTCGGCGGCATCCTGGCCGTCGGCCGGGGCTCGGCCAACCCGCCCCGCCTCATCCAGCTCTCCTACACCCCGGCCGAGCCGAGCGAGCGGCACGTGGTGCTGGTGGGCAAGGGCATCACGTTCGACTCGGGCGGCCTGTCGCTCAAGCCGAACGAGAACATGAAGACCCAGAAGACCGACATGGCGGGCGGCGCCGTGGTGATCGCCGTCATCTCCGCGCTCGCCCGGCTCGGCGCGCCGGTGCGGGTCACCGGCCTGGTCGCGTCGGCCGAGAACATGCCTTCGGGCACGGCCCAGCGGCCCAGCGACGTCATCACGCACTACGGCGGACGCACGGTCGAGGTGCTCAACACCGACGCCGAGGGGCGGCTGGTGCTGGCCGACGCGCTCGCCTACGCCGACGCCGAGCTCGACCCCGACGCGGTCGTCGACATCGCCACGCTGACCGGGGCGATCACCATCGCGCTGGGCCGCGGCTACGGCGCCGTCTACGCCACCGACGACGACCTCGCCCAGCGGCTGGTCGACGCGGGGCAGGTCAGTGACGACCGGCTGTGGCGGATGCCGCTGATCGACGACTACGCGCGGGCACTGGAGTCGCCCATCGCGGACCTGGCCAACGTGGAGAGCGGTTCCACTTATGGGGCCGGGTCGATCACGGCGGCGTTGTTCCTGCGGGAGTTCGCGGGCAAGCGGCCGTGGGCGCACCTCGACATCGCGGGCGTCGGGCGCAGCACCGTGGACGACGGTGTGCTGACCAAGGGCGCGACCGGGTTCGGGGTGCGGGTGCTGCTGGAGTGGCTGACGCGTTAGGGCGCGGTCTTGACGGCGGCGAGCAGCCCGTCGCCCAGGGGCATCATCAGCGAGCGCAGGCGGTCGTCGGACTGCACGAGCTTGCCCAGCTCGCGCAGCGCGACCGTGTCGGGGTCGCGCTGCGCCGGGTCGGCCACGCGGTTGTGCCAGAGAACGTTGTCGAAGGCGACGATGCCGCCCACGCGCAGCAGCCTGACGGCCTCGGCCAGGTAGTCGGCGTACTCCTGCTTGGCGCCGTCGGCGAAGACCATGTCGTAGCCGCCGTCGGAGAGCCGGGGCAGCACGTCGAGTGCCCGGCCGCCGATCAGCCGCACCCGCCCGCCGGAGAACCCGGCCTCCGCGAACGCCTGCCTGGCCAGCCGCTGGTGCTCCTGCTCCACGTCGACGCTGGTCAGCGTGCCGTCGGGGCGCATGCCGCGGAGCAGCCAGAGACCTGAGACGCCGCAGCCGGTGCCGATCTCGACGACCGACTTGGCGTTGACGGCCGTGGCGAGGAAGCAGAGTGCCGCTCCGCCCCCGGGAAGGATGGGTGTGGCACCCATCTCCAGGCCGCGCAGCCGCGCCGCGTGCAGGATCTCATCTTCGTGATGGAACTGCTCCGCATAGGCCAGAGTGGCCTCTACCGGACTGGTCATCGGCCTCCTCCCCCCACTTTCGTGCGATTGGTCACCGATCGCAGCCTAGGGGAGACACGCCGGGACGGGAACTCAAGACGGCCTTGAGGCGTTGCAGGTTTAAACGGGCTTTGCCGGTCCGGAAGGCAGGCAGTACGCACGAAGGGACGAAACCAGGCACTATGGCGGTAGCGGTGGTCCCAATGAGAGGAGTTCTGGTGGACGAAAGTGACCACCAGGCCGATACTCCCGTGTCTGACTGGACTCCTCCCACCTGGGAGGAAGTGGTGCGGACTCATTCCGCACGCGTATACCGGCTGGCGTATCGCCTGACCGGCAACGTCCACGATGCCGAAGACCTCACCCAAGAGGTTTTCGTGCGGGTCTTCAGGTCCCTGTCGAGTTACACCCCCGGAACATTCGAGGGCTGGCTGCACCGGATCACGACGAACCTGTTCCTCGACATGGCGCGGCGCAAGCAGCGCATCCGGTTCGAGGGGCTCGCCGACGACGCGGCCGAACGGCTGCGCGGGCGCGAGCCGTCACCGGCGCAGGCGTTCGATGACGCCCACCTTGAGCCGGACATCCAGGCCGCGCTCGACGCCCTCGCACCGGAGTTCCGGGCGGCGATCGTGCTGTGTGACATCGAGGGTCTGTCGTACGAGGAGATCGCGGCCACGCTCGGCGTCAAGCTGGGTACGGTCCGAAGCCGTATTCACCGTGGCCGGGCGCAGTTGCGGGAGGCGCTCGATCACCGGGCCCCCCGTAATTCCCAACTCCCCCCGCCATCATTCCCATCGGGGACCCGTGGGGAGGAAGTCTGATATGTCGCATCTTGGAGAACGTGTTTCCGCGCTCGTGGACGGTGAACTGAATCACACCGAACGCGACCGCGCGCTGGCCCATCTGACCTTTTGTGGTGACTGCCGGCGGGAGGTCGAGTCGATGCGGGCGCTGAAGTCGCGCCTGCGGTCGCTCGACGGCCCGGTGATGCCGGCCGACCTCACCATGTCGCTGCTGCGGATGTCCGAGCCCGGTGGCCCCCTGCCGCCCAGGGAGCGGCCTTTCCCTACCCGGACGTTCGGCGGCGTCCCCATCCCTGGGCCGCACAGCATCGCCCCGCTGGACAACCGCCCGCGCAGGGACGCGAGTGGTGGCGCTTCGGGCCCTGGCCGCGGGCCTAGGCGGCGCAGCACCTATGTGGCGGTCGGCGTGGTCTCCGCGGCCGTCGCGCTCGGCACCTTCTTCGCCGTCTCCGGCGTCGGCCAGACCGCCCAGGCTCCGCCGGCCGAGATGTTCGAGCAGGCGCGGCACACGCCCACGTCATCGCCGACCACTACTCTGCCCACCGCCACGCCCTGATCTTGAGGTCCGCTCCCAGGAATGCCTGGGATACTCGGTATGGCGTAGTCGAGGGTGTCAGGGGCATACGATCTGAGTTCGGGAATCTGTCAGGTGTCCACATATGTTGCAGGATTGCCTGACAATTGCTTTACGACTCTCGTATGCCGTTCACGCCATGATTGCGGTGTCCGAGGCAAGGAGTGGTGAGATCTAGATGACCGACGAGTCGCGCCCACCTGAAGGACGCATGCCGTCGGACTTCCCTGACCCACAGGGGCGGCCGGAGTTCCTGCCCGCCGATGATCAGGCGGAGCAGTCTGGATGGCGGTCCGAGACCGCCTCGTTCGAGAGCGGCCGATGGGGTGACCCCTCAGGCCGTCCCGCGGACACCGCGTCCTACGGCAGCCCGTCCTACCCTGGCCCGGGCCAGGCACGGGCTGAGGAGACGCCACACAACAGCACGCGCGCCTACGAGAGCCCCTACTTCGGCAACTCGGCGGGGGCGCCGCCCTATGGCGGCGACAAGCGCCCGCCGCCACCGCCCAACGCGCTCGGCATGGGCGCGGGCTGGGCGCCACCGCCCAGCGGTCCGCAGGGCGGCTTCGGGGGAGCGCCGGGCAGGCGTGGTCCCGGCACCGGCGTCCTGATCGTGCTGGCCGTCGTCATCGCCCTGGTCGCCTCGGGGCTGGGCAGCGTCGGCACATTCCTGTTGACCAGGTCGGGCGGGAGCGGCACCGACCCTTCCTACAGCCTCGGCCCGATCCCGAGCGCCGCCACGAACCGGGCCCCCGACTCCATCGCCGGCGTGGCCTCGCGGGTGCTGCCCAGCGTGGTCTCCCTGGAGGTCAACGCCAGCAGCGCCGAAGGCGTGTCGGGCTCCGGCTTCCTGATCAAGGACGGCTACGTGGTCACCAACAACCACGTGGTGGCCCCGGCCGCCAAGGGCGGCGACATCCAGATCATGTTCAACAACCGCAAGACCACGAAGGGCCGCATCGTCGGCCGTGACCCGGGCTCCGACCTGGCCGTGGTCAAGCCGGAAGAGACGTTCGGCACGCCCGAGATCACCCTCGGCAACTCCGACCAGGTGGTCGTGGGCGACCCGGTCATCGCGATCGGCTCCCCGCTCGGTCTCACCGGCACGGTGACCACCGGCATCGTCAGCTCACTGAACCGCCCGGTCATCGCGGGCGACGAGAGCGGCACCAGCACCGAGGAACCCGCCTACATCAGCGCGATCCAGACCGACGCCGCGATCAACCCCGGCAACTCGGGCGGCCCGCTGGTCAACGGCAAGGGCGAGGTCGTGGGGGTCAACTCCGCGATCGCCACCCTGAGCCGCTCGATGAGCAGCCAGGGCGGCAGCATCGGCCTCGGCTTCGCCATCCCGGTCAACCAGGCGCGCCGCGTCGCCGAGGAGATCATCACGACCGGCAAGGCCAAGCGTCCGAAGATCGGCATCGTCCTGGACAAGGACTACAAGGGCCAGGGTGTCCGCATCTCCTCGGACCCGGTCGAAGGCCGCGCGCCGGTGGACGCGAACGGCCCCGCTGCGAAGGCCGGTCTCAAGGCGGGTGACGTGATCCTGGAGATCGACGGGCTGACGCTGCAGGACGGCAACGAGCTGATCGCCCTGATCCGCAGCAAGGCTCCCGGCTCCACGATCACCGTCAAGTACCAGCGCGCCGGCCAGCAACGCACCGCCAAGCTGACGGTCACCGCCGACGACAGCCCCGCGCCGACGCCGTCCTGAAATCTTTCTATCTTTTACGGCAGGCACGGTGGGCCCCACCCACCGTGCCGGGCCGGCCTCTGTCCAGGGGAACGCTCCTCTGGTGGAGGTGGTTCAGCGCCGTGACGAGACGGTGAGACCGCCCGCGGGGTCCGCGGTTGGCCGGTGTAGTTTCGGTTTTGCCGGGATGTTGCGGTTTTGAGGTTGTTTGGTCAGGGGCTGGCGACCGGGGCGGGGGCGATTGCCCTTAGTCTGGAGGGGCCGGGGTCGTCCCCGGTCTGGTTGAAGCGGTAGGAGCTCACGGTGTTCGGACTCGGGTGGTTGGAGATCGGGGCGCTGGTCGTCATCGCGCTGCTCGTCTTCGGTCCCGACAAGCTGCCTCAGGCGGCCTCGCAGGCCGGTAAGACGCTGCGTAACCTGCGCCGGATGGCCAACAGCGCGCGCGACGACCTGCGTGCGGGCCTGGGCCCGGAGTTCCAGAACTTCGACCCCAGCGACCTCAACCCCAAGAACTTCGTCCGCAAGCACCTGCTGGAAGACGAAGACGACTGGACCAACAAGTCCCCGCAGCTCGAACCGGCCACCGCTTCTTACGTCGCGGAGCCGGTCGACGAGCTGGGCTATGGCGAACTGCCGCCCTATGACGCGGAAGCCACCTGAGGCTGACACGGAAGCCGCCTCAGGCGCGAATCCCACGCGGGCGGTCTCACCGTCTCGTCACGGCGGCCCGCCACCTCCACCGGAGGAGCGTTCCCCTGGACAGAGCCAGGCCCCGTGTAGTGGGTGGGGCTCACCGGGCCTGCCGTAAAACAAAAAAGGCTTGTAGGGCCTGCTCTGAGAGCAGGCCCTAACTAAACCCATCAGCGGTTCGGAGAGAGCCCCAGCTGGAGCCCCTTGAGGCTGCTGGAGCGCTTGCTCAGGCCGGCGGCGATGGTGCGGAGTTCGGCCGCGGCCGGAGAGTCGGGGTCCGTCAGCACGAGCGGCTTGCCCTCGTCGCCGCCCTCCCGGAGGCGGAGGTCGATGGGGATCTGGCCCAGAAGGGGGACACGGGCCCCCAGAGCCCGGGTCAGCGCGTCGGCCACCGTCTGGCCGCCGCCCTCGCCGAAGACCGAGATGCGCTCGTCGCAGTGCGGGCACGGCAGCCAGGACATGTTCTCGATGACACCGGCGATCTGCTGGTGTGTCTGCGCGGCGATCGAGCCCGCCCGCTCGGCCACCTCGGCGGCGGCCATCTGCGGGGTGGTGACGACGAGGATCTCCGCCGACGGCAGCCGCTGGGCCACCGAGATGGCGATGTCGCCGGTGCCCGGCGGCAGGTCGAGCAGCAGGACGTCGAGGTCGCCCCAGTAGACGTCGGCGAGGAACTGGTGGAGCGCGCGGTCGAGCATCGGCCCGCGCCAGACCACCGCGCTGTTGCCCTCGGGCTTGAACATGCCCACCGAGATGACCTTGATGTCATGCGCCACCGGCGGCATGATCATGTCTTCGACCTTGGTGGGACGCTCCGAGGCGCCGAGCATGCGCGGGACGCTGTGGCCGTAGATGTCGGCGTCGACGATGCCGACCTTGAGGCCGTTGGCGGCCATGGCGGCGGCCAGGTTGACGGTGACGGACGACTTGCCGACCCCGCCCTTGCCGCTGGCGACCGCGAAGACGCGGGTCAGCGAGCCCGGCTGGTTGAAGGGGATCTCCTTCTCGGGTCCCCGGTCGCCGCGCAGCATGGTCTGGAGCTTCTTGCGCTGCTCGGTGCTCATCACGTCGAGTTCGATCTCGACGCCCGTGACACCGTCCAGTTTGGTGACCGAGGTGGCGACGTCGCGGCGGATGGTGTCCTTCATCGGACAGCCGGACACGGTGAGATAGACACCCACGCGCACGACACCGTCGGCACCGATGTCGATACTTTTGACCATGCCGAGATCGGTGATCGGGCGACGGATCTCGGGGTCGATGACGGTGGCGAGGGCCGCCGTCACCTGTTCCTGTGTTGGTGCCATCGAAGTCTCGGCACGAGGGAGTGCCGTCCCTCCTTAGTCGTATATGTGTGACCGGGCGCTGCACGCCGGTGAGGATGCCCCTCCATCGTATGAACCAGGGACCTCGCGCGGATAATCCGAGCTGTTTTAGGTGTCCGTGCAACGTTCTAAGGTTACTCCGTGACTCTTCAGCGTGACGAGGGCCTGACCACCGAGGAGCTGACGGTCTGGCGGATGCTGCAGCGGGCCCAGGTGCACATCACCCGCCATCTGGAGACCGAGTTGCTCGTGGCCCACTGCCTGCCGCTGGCCTCCTATGACGTGCTGACCCAGCTGTCGGAGGCGCCGGGGCGGCGGTTGCGGATGAACGACCTGGCCGGCCGGGTGCTGCTCTCGCGCAGCGGCCTGACCAGGCTCATCGACCGGCTCCAGCGCGACGGGCTGGTGGGCCGCGAGGCGTGCGCGAGCGACGCGCGGGGGTTGTTCGCGGTGCTGACAGACCGGGGCGCGGCCCGGCTGGCCGAGGCCACCCCCACCTACCTGCGCGGGATCAGGTCCGAGTTCCTCGACCGGCTGGGTTCCGGTGAGATCAGCCTGATCCGCGAGATGCTCGCCAAACTGGCCATCACCGACGCTCCTTGAGCTCCTCCGCCAGCCGCTGCAGCTCCGAGCGCAGGTAGTCGCGGGTGGCCACCTCGCCGATCGCCAGCCGGAGCCCGGCGATCTCGCGGGTCAGGTATTCGACGTCGGCCTGGTTCCGGTCGGCCGCCGCGCGGTCCTGCTCGTACTGGACGCGGTCCCGGTCGTCCTGCCGGTTCTGGGCCAGCAGGATCAGCGGCGCGGCGTAGGAGGCCTGCAGGGACAGGATGAGCGTGAGGAAGATGAACGGATACGAGTCGAACTGCAGGTTCGGCGGGGCGGCGATGTTCCAGGTCACCCAGATCGCGACGAACACCGTCATGTAGACGATGAACCGGGCCGTGCCGAGGAAGCGGGCGATCTGCTCGGACAGCCGGCCGAACGCTTCGGGGTCGTAGTGCGGACGCAGCGAGCGGCGCAGCGCGCGTGGCTGGTCGAGGCGTTCAGTCGTCACGATGTGCCCTTTCTCGCCAGTCCTCGGGAAGCATGTGGTCGAGTACGTCGTCGACCGTCACCGCGCCGACCAGCCTGCCCAGCTCGTTCACGACCGGTGCCGCCAGCAGGTTGTAGTTCGCCAGGTAGGAGGCGACCTCATGCACGGTCAGCTCCGGCCTGATCGGGTCGATCGAGGGATCGATGACCGAGCCGACCAGCGTGGACGGCGGCTCGCGCAGCAGCCGCTGGAAGTGGGTCACCCCCAGATAGGCGCCCGTCGGCGTCTCGGTGGGCGGCCTGGTCACGTAGACCTGGGCCGCGACGGCGGGCGTCAGGTCCTTCTGCCGCATGTGGGCCAGCGCCTCGGCGACCGTGGCGGTGGGCGGCAGGATCACCGGTTCGCTGGTCATCATGCCGCCCGCGGTGTCGTCGGCGTAGGTGAGCAGCCGTCGTACGGGTGCCGCCTCCTGGGGTTCCATGAGCGCGAGCAGCTGGGTCGCCTGTTCGTCGGGCAGGTCGTGCAGCAGGTCGGCGGCGTCGTCGGGGTCCATCGCCTCCAGGACGTCGGCGGCGCGCTCCACCTCCAGCGCGCGCAGGATGGCGGTCTGGTCGTTGGGCGGCAGCTCTTCCAGGATGTCGGCGAGCCGGTCGTCGTCCAGGGCGCGGGCGATCTCGATCCGGCGCTTGTCCGGCAGATCGTGCAGGGCGCTGGCCAGGTCCGCGGCCCGCATCGACTCGAAGGCGGCGATCAGCCCGGCGGCCCCCTGGTCCTTCTGCAGGACGCCGAACCCCGTCACCTCGCCCCAGTCGACGATCCGCGTCTCGCGCCGTCGTTTGCCCCGGTAGATGGCCACCTTGGTGATCTGCCAGAACGACGGCCTGGTCTCCTCCATCGCCACGTCGTAGACGGTCACCGGCTCGCCGTCGAGGCGTACGGTGAGGTCGAGCATCTGGCCGATGACCAGCGTCTCGGTGTCGCGCTGTTCGAACCTGCGCATGTTCAGCCGGCCCGTGAAGATCACGGAGCCCGCTTCGATGCCGCGCACCCTGGTGATGGGCAGGAACACCCGGCGCCGCGGCTGGATCTCGACCACCATGCCGTGCACGCTCGGCGGATTGCCGTCGTGCGGCCCGACCACGACGTCTCGGATGCGGCCGATCTGATCGCCAGCGGGGTCGAAGACCGGGGTCCCCGCCAGGCGGGCCACGAAGATCTTCACGTCAGCAGGCTAACAGTGCGACCACGTTGCGCTTCCGGCGCCCGACATGACAGTATCAAAACTGTCTTACGGTAATTACGAAGTTGAGGTTGGTCGTGAAATACCCAGGGCTCGCGCTGGCCTTCGTGTCGTCGTGCTGTTTCGCCTGCTCCGGCCCGATGGCCAAGTACCTGATCGCCGCCGGCCTGGCCCCGATCGAGGCCGTCTGGGTGCGCATGGCGGGCGCCGGGTTGTTGCTGGTGGCCGTGCTGGCCGTGGTGAAGCCGCGCGCGCTGCGGATCCCACCTTCCCGGCTGCCGTTCTTCGCGCTGTACGCGCTGGTGGCGGTGGCCGGGGTCCAGTCGCTGTACTTCGTGGCCATCACGCGGTTGCCGGTGGGGATCGTGCTGCTGCTGGAGTTCATGGCGCCGGTGATGGTGGTGCTCTGGGTACGCTTCGTGCGCCGGGTGCGGCTGCACCGCGCGGCCTACGTCGGTGCCGTGACCGCGGTGGTGGGCCTCACCATCGTCGTGGAGGCCTGGCAGGGCCTGCGCCTCGACACCTTGGGCCTGCTGCTCGGCCTGCTCGCCGGAGCCTGCTGCGCGGGCTATTTCCTGATGAGCGACAGCTTCGGCGACGACGTCGACCCCCTAGGGCTGATCGGCTGGGGCCTGGTCGGGTCGGCCGTGATCCTGGTGCCCTTCTCCCAGCCGTGGAACATCCCGTGGGACGCCTTCACCCGCACCTCCACCCCGGAGGACGGCCACGCGCTGCCGGTGCTCGGGGCGTACCTGTGGATGGTGCTGATCGCCACCATCGCCGCGTACATCCTGAGCGTGAACGCGGTACGGCGGCTGACGGCGGCGGTGGGCGCGACAGTGGCCTCGCTGGAGGTGATCGGTGGCGCGGTGATCGCGTGGGCGCTGGTGGGGGAGACGCTGGGTGCGTTCCAGATCGTGGGCGGCCTGATCGTCCTCACGGGCGCCCTCCTCGCCCAGACCGCCACCGCCCACCGGCCGGAGCCGAGCCTGCCGCTTGACCCGGAGCCCGGCAGGGAGCTCCCCAAGGATGAGCTCGAGCGGCCGGTCGGCGCGGTGTGAGTCGTGGAGCTCGTTGGTCGGCGCGATGTGGGTCTTCGTGCTGCCGGTCAGCGGGGCGTGAGCCTTTGTGCGGCCCGTCAGTGTGGCGCGGGTCTTTGGGCGGTCGGTCAGCGGGGCGTGAGCCGCAGTACGGTTGACTCGCGTGCCCAGCGGTCCGTCAGGTGCTCGCTGTCGGGGGCGTTGAGCCGCCCCTTGGCCAGCGCGGCGATGGCCTCGGGCGCCGCCGCCTGGTCGACCACCCGCACATCGGCCTCGAAATCGGCCAGCCTGGAGCCGTTGTCCTTACTACGCAGGATGACCTGAACGGTGTCGAGCCCCACGAGACCCGGCAACTCCTGCTCGCCGCCCCCGGTGACGAGGTAGATGGCACCCTCGTGCCAGGCGTGCCAGGCCAGACGCGGGCGGTCGAGGGTGAGCCAGAGGACGTCGGACTTCTTCGCGCCCTCTTCGATGGCCGCGGCTATGTCGCTCACGCCTCGACTGTACCGGGGCGGGCTGTCGCTGCGCGTGCGACCAGTTCGGGGGAGCAGGTCGTCGGCCGCCGAGTTCGCCCGCGTCGAGCAGGCGTATGGCTTCGAATTCGCCGACGACCACCGCGCGTTTCTCGCCTCGGGACTTCCTCTCAACTCACCCCCAGGACCGGGCCAGACCTGGAAGCGGCCCTGGCCGGACTGGCGCCACGGCGACCCTGACGAGTTGCGGCACCAGCTCGCCTGGCCGATCGAAGGAGCTCTCTCCGATGTCGAGCACGACACGCTCTGGCATCCCACGTGGGGCCGGCGCCCGGCCACGCTCGAACTGGCCAAGGAGACCGCCCGATTCCACCTCGAACAGGTCCCCAAGATGGTTCCGGTCTATGGACACCGCTACCTGCCCGCGGGCCGCGGCACCTACGGGCATCCGGTGCTGTCCATCCATCAGACCGACATCATCTTCTACGGCACCGACCTGGCCGACTACATCCAGCATGAGTTCAGCGACGACGAGTGGGAGATCGGCGAAAACTGGACACCGTCGACCTTGGTCGAGTTCTGGCGAGATTTCCTCTGACCGGCCGGCACGGCGCGGGGTTTTGCGGCAGAGCATGGGCTTTGGGGCAGAGCATGGAACGGCGGCGCCGCCCGGAATCCGGACCGCGCCGCCCCTGACCGCCGGGACCTACTTGACGTAGAGGTCGACCTCGCTGGCCGAGACCAGCACGCACTTGAACGCGTCCCAGCCTTGACGCTGGTACGACAGGCCCGCGTTGGCGCACGCGGACTTGGTGGGGTAGGCGCCCTTGTAGATCCAGGTGTCGGCCTGGGCAGGAGCGCTGATGCCGGTGACCGTCAGAGCGGCCAGCCCTAAGGACAGGAGGGTTGTACGCACGCGCATGTGTCTTCCTTCTGCTGGGAGAGACAAGGGGTGACGAGGAAGATCATGTAAAGGATTCTTTCGTTGCGCAAGACCGTCTGAAAGAATTCACCATCAACCCCGTCTGTTAACCGGCCCCTGCGTGGTCCCCGTTACATCCTGGACAGCAGCTCGGCCTTCTTGGCCTGGAACTCCTCCTCCGACAGCAGCCCGGCATCCCGCAGCTCACCCAGCTTCAAGATCAAATCGACCAGCTCGGTATGCCCGCGACTCGACTGTGGCTCCAGCGCGGGGGTCGTGCCCAGTATCGGCGTCGGGGCGGCCGTCTGGATCGCGGCCAGTACAGCGGCGGCGAAGGGCAGCGAGTGGTGGGTAGCGCCCCACCCAAGGCTGAAGATCACGGACGCGGGGTCCTTGTTGGCGTCAGCGGGGGACTGCCGCCCGCGGACCTTCAGCCGAAGCGAGCCGCTGGCGCCCTCCGGCGCGTGCCATTCGACGTCCTCCAGGTCGGTGACCTGGAAGCGCTGATCGCCTGCCCGGTACTTGGCCGTAGACGCGCCGGACCAGAACCAGGTGAAAGTGACGGTGTCGCCGTCAAAGGAGGCTGCGCCGTCCCAGGCTTTGAAGCCGCGTGGCGCCGACGGGCCGGCGACCATGAAGCGCTCGGCCGGACTGCGGTCGCTGATGGCCGCGCGCATCTCTTCGGCGTAGTAGTCGGCGAGCGTCTCCTTGTCGGCGGGCAGCACCAGCCGGTACGGGTCGAGCGATTCCTTGAGCTGCCCGGCCGCGACTGTGGTGACCGGGTCCGCGCCCCGCCTGGGGATCACGCGCAGGACTACCGTGCCGCGTTTGCCGGGCGTGAGGGTGACGTCGGCGAGCGCCTCGTAGGGCAGGAGCCGCTCACCGAGCTCGGAGAGCAGTTTGGGGGCCTTTGAGGGGTCGGGTGTGATCCGTAACGCATCCGTCTCGAACACCCACGAGCACCCTCGGCCCTTCAGGACGTCGTCCACAAGTCCAGACTACGTAAAGGCGGGTGAGTGTTTGCGTGAGACACATGCCGCCATGGTGATCCCGGTCGTCCATGTTCGTTGTCACTTGGTTCGTCACCAAGGTTCTTCGCGCGCCGTCCAACGCGGATCCAGCCCGCGCGTTCAGCTGGCCATCGCGACTGAACGCCGTGCGGCGGCCTTGTGATGGCGCTGTGTATGCGAGCTATTGCTGTACGTGTTTGGGCGGATTGGGGGCATTGCTGTGGTTCATGCGTGCAACGTTGTCACATTCAATCGCTCATGATGTTGGATACAATCGCTCATGATGTTGGATTGAATTGTAATATGAAGCATGCTCTACGCCACCCCGCAACTGGACGACCAGGAGCTGAGCGTGCTCAGCGAGATCGACGAGCTCAGGGAGCGCCTCCGCAGCCAGCTCCATGAGCCCCGCCGCTGGGTGGGCCTGCTGCGTCGTCAGAGCTTCGCCCGCGCCGTGCAGGGGTCCAACTCGATCGAAGGCTATGACGCCAAGCTCGACGATGCGGCGGCCATCGCTGACGGGGCCGAGCCGATCGATGCTGCGGATGACACGAAACAAGCGATCAGGGGCTATAGCGAGGCGATGACGTATGTTCTGCAAATCGCTCGGGAGAAGGACTTTGAATACAATCGTCAGCTGATCAAGGTCCTGCACTTCATGATGACTTCGTATGATCTTGGCGCCCGGCCGGGGCAGTGGCGTGCAGGTGATATCTACGTTCGCGATGATGCCAGCGGGGATATCGTTTATGAGGGCCCACCTGTCGACGAGGTGCCCGCGCTCATGGACGAGTTGACGGCGCTACTCGCAGCGGAGAACGGTTTTACCGCCACTGATCGCGGTGGGCCGCCCATCGTGCGGGCCGCTATGGCGCATCTGAACCTAGTCATGATCCACCCGTTTCGAGACGGCAATGGTCGGATGGCTCGTTGTCTGCAATCGCTGATCATCGCGCGGGAAGGTGTGCTCAGCCCGATCTTCATAAACATCGAGGAATATCTAGGGCGCAATACGCCTGCTTACTACAACGTGCTCGGCGAGGTCGGACAGGGTCACTACAGGCCCGATGGTGACGCTCGGCCGTGGTTGCGGTTCGCGCTCACCGCTCATCTGCGGCAAGCGCGCACGGTGCTCGTCCGCGTTCGCGAATCGGGCAGATTGTGGGTTGAACTCGAACGCCTAACCAAAATGCAGGCTTTGCCAGAGCGCGCACTTACTGCACTGTTCGACGCAGCCGTGGGGCAGCGGGTGCGCAATGCCACTTACCGAGCCTGGCTCAAACGCGGTGGCGATGAGGAGATCTCCTTTGCTACGGCTAGCCGCGATCTCAGCCAGCTGGCATCCCTCGGTCTGTTGGAACCTCGCGGCTCCAACAGGGGGCGCTATTACGTCGCAGGCGCAACACTCCAAGCCGTTCGGCAGGGGATCATCGCTGAACGCGATCCTCGTGACGACTCCGATCCGTTCCACAGCTGAGACGTTTGAGACCAGGAGGGCGTCGTCTGCATGACCATGTGCGAGGTCGCCAGCTTTTCGCGATCACGCCGCCATTCGGCGGGCCGTCTTTAGCATGGAGTCGTGGCCACGATTGGCGAACGCCTTCGCAGCGTTCGGAAGCGCCGAGGTTTGACTCAGCGGGGCCTGGCCGACGTTGCCGGCGTGTCCGTCTCGCTTGTCCGCAAGCTGGAGCAGGACGCGCGAAGAGATGTACGGCTGGAGACGCTGCGTAAGATCGCGGTGGCCCTCAAGGTGCCGACGACCTCGCTGATGATCCGACTGGACGCGGAGTCGGCGGACGAGGAGACGCTCGGCCTGTGGACGCCGGTACGGCAGGCACTGTACGGACTCGATGGTCAGCCCTCAGAAGCACCGACGCGAGACGGTCTGGGCGAGGCCTTGGCAGCGTCGATGCCGCTGTGGAAACAGGATCGCTACTCGCAACTCGCCGCGATGCTGCCCGTGATGCTCAGGGACGCGGACGCGCTCACAGAGACGGACCTGTCGGCGCGCCACGTACGAGGGAGGCTGCTGCACCTCATCGGCTGGCTGATGACCCAGACACGCCAGTTCGACGAGGCCGAGTTCGCGCTGTCGCGGGCCATGGATGACATGAACGACTCCTTGGACGCGGCGGCCACGATCAGCACGCACTGCTGGCTTCTCCTGCGTCAGGGTCGCCTCAACGAAGCCCGCCGGTTGGCGACGCGCTGGGCCGATGAGGTGGAACCTCGTATCTCTCGCGCGACACCGCATCAGCTGTCCGCCTGGGGCTGGCTGCTGCTGCGCTCCTCTGCCGCCGCCATCCGAGACAACCGGCCTGGAGAAGCGGACGACACGATCCGCCTCGCTCGCACCGCAGCCGTGGCCATGGGCCACGACCTGACGCCGGGCGAAGACTTCCTTCGGACGTTCGGCCCAGTGACCGTCGCGATGAAGCGCGTGGAGAACGCCATGATCGAGGACCGGCCGGACAAGGTTCTCCAGCTCTCGCAGACGATCCCGGTCACCGACCTGCGCCCGACCTCCAACAACCGGAACCGGCATCTCCTCGACGTGGCCGAGGCTCACCGGCGCATGCATCGGCACAATGAGGCTTTTGAGATCTTGCAAGGTGTTCGGCGCGATGCCCCGGAGTGGATGACGAACCAGCGCTATGCCAGAGACATCCTGAAGGGGATCATTGGCAGGCGGCGCACACTCACCGATGAAATGTGCGATCTCGCGGACTTTGTGAGACTTGAATACTGAGTTGTGGCACCGCGTGTGTCACTTCTGTCGGCAGCTATGAAGAAGTGACACGAAATCGCACTTCCGGGCCTATCGGGCCTGCTCATAGCGTTGAAGCATGCATTCGACCGCAACGGGATTCCGGCCGCTGAGCGCGCATAGAGAATCGCCTGTAATGCCGTCGCAAGCCGCCAGGCGATTGCGCGATGAATTGGCGGCGCTTGGCATCCAGGCCGATATCCACGAAGGACATGGGCTCGCTCTGATGTCCGTATGGGCCGACCTGGTGGTCTGGACCGACGGCTGGTGCTACCGCTGGTGGTCGGGGCGGAAATCCTCGCACACTGGGCGATGGGTCTACGCGTTCGCTCCGGTCGATGACCCGGTGACCACTGCTCGTCGAGTCGCTCTTCGGTACGCGGAACTCCGCCAGAATCATCCGTCCGCACTGCTGATGGGCAGCTCATCGTGATCGATTCGGACGCGTGCCTGGGGCCGCACATACCTGTGTCACAACACGAGCACATGGAACTGGTCTGGCATCCGTCGTTCTGCGGGGTGAGCCGGGTCCGCGTTCTGGCCTGGACCTGTGAATGCCGCGCGACGTTCTACGAGCTGTGCCAGGCCGGCGGCCAGGCATTCATCCGCCGGACTCTCCAATGCGCGCCCCAGCATGAGATCAAGGAGACCTTTCGCTGGCCGCTACGCCAGGCTTACGAGGTGTGGGCAGCGCTGCTGTGCGGCGAGGCGCGGTAGGTCCGGCTTCACCACACCCGAGATGACATGCTGCGATACAGGAGAATCCCGGGCAACCCGCATCCACCGGACGGGGTTGATGCCAACAGAAGATCACGAACAATGGCGCAGCCGGGGCGGTCAGTATCCGGCAGAATGCCCACGAACTGTCCGGCAGAACGCCCACGAACTGTCCGGCAGAATGCCCACGAACTGTCCGGCAGAATGCCCACGAACTGTCCGGCAGAATGCCCACGAACTGTCCGGCAGAATGCCCACGAACTGTCCGGCAGAATGCCCACGAACTGTCCGGCAGAACGCCCACGTAACCTAGTTGACCTGCGATAATGCCCACCGTATGGCCAGGAATCTTCGCCTCCTGCTGTCCGCAATGGGCTTTCGAAGCACCTGGCCGGCTCCGGAAGGTGCGCGGGCGGAGCCCGCGCCAATAGGGCGTCCGAGCGGAGCGAGGGCCTGCAGGGGTCGGGGCTTGGCCCGACTGGAAGAAGCGACTGAGCGTCCATAGGCGCGAAGCGCCCAAGGCGAAGGCCTTTGTGTGGGGCGGGCGTCAGACGGTCAAGCCGGTAAATGGGTAACGGGTGGGTGGTAGGCGGGTGTGGTGCGACGAGCCACGGGCAGGGCACTAGCGTGTGCGCATGCGCTCACGTCGATCTGTTCTCGCTGTCCCAGGTAGTAACCCCAGGTTCCTGGAGAAGGCCCAGAGCTTGGCCGTCGACGAGGTGTTCCTCGATCTGGAGGATTCCGTCGCTCCTCTGGTCAAGGATGAAGCCCGCAAGAACGTCGTGACCGCGTTGCGGGAGGGTGACTGGACGGGGAAGACGCGGGTCGTACGCGTGAATGATCTGTCGACGCAGTGGACCTACCGTGACGTGATCGAGGTGGTGGAGGGTGCGGGGGACAACCTCGACTGCCTGATTCTGCCCAAGGTGCAGGACTCGACCGAGGTCGTGTGGCTCGACACGCTGCTCACCCAGATTGAGAAGACGATGGGGTTGCGGGTGGGGCGGATCGGGATCGAGGCGCAGATCGAGAACGCGCGCGGGCTGGTCAACGTGGACGCCATCGCGGGGGCGTCGAGGCGGCTGGAGGCGCTGGTGTTCGGGCCGGCCGACTTCATGGCGTCGGTGAACATGCGCACGATGGTCGTGGGGGAGCAGCCGCCGGGCTACACCGAGGGCGACGCGTACCACTACATCCTGATGCGCCTGCTCATGGCCGCGCGGATGCATGATCTGCAGGTGATCGACGGGCCTTATCTGCAGATCAGGGACGTCGAGGGGTTCAAGCGGGTGGCCAGGAGGGCCGCAGCGCTCGGGTTCGACGGGAAGTGGGTGCTCCACCCGGCGCAGGTGGAGGCGGCCAATGAGGTGTTCTCGCCGTCGCAGCCGGACTATGACCACGCCGAGCTCGTCCTGGAGGCGTACGACTACTACACGACGGTCGAGAAGCGCGGCGCGGTCATGCTGGGGGACGAGATGATCGACGAGGCCTCGCGCAAGATGGCGCTCGTCGTGGCGGCCAAGGGCCGGGCTGCCGGGCTGAGCCGTACGAAGACGTTCAGCCCGGAGAGCTAGGGCCGCCAAGCCGTCAAGGCCGTCAGACCTTGAAGCCGATCGTGGTGAAGAACCAGAACGATGACGTGATCCAGAGGCAGACCAGCGCGGTGAACGCGAGCCCGCCGATCACGGGCAGCGTCCAGCCAGGCGTGCCCCGCTTGGGCAGGACCAGCATCTTGGTCGTGAACAGCCCGTAGAAGAAGCAACCGAGCAGCGAGTGGGCGAGCACCCTGGGCACGTCGTACTGCAGACCCAGGGCGTACAGGCAGTGGAAGGCGACGGGGATGGTCAGCAGGAAGGCCAGCCGGCCCGACCAGCGATGTACGGCCGGCGGGATGGAGACCCCGAGCCTGCCCCACATGGACATCGCGGTGATGACCTGGACGGCGGCGAGCACGAACGCGCCCGTCGTCAGCCATACCTTCATCGGCAGCGCCGCGGAGAAACCGGCGGGGCCGACCGCGAAGCCAGTGGGGGTGTGGACGCGTCCGAAGACGCCGAGGGCGATCGCCACCAGGCCGCCGACCAGCAGCGGGATCAGTAAGGGAGTGATGCTGGTCGGCCTGTGCGCCGTGGCGGTCATTGCATCTCCTGGATGAAGCCGTCGACATCCTTCGGGTTGAGGGTGGTGTCGTCATCGAGCGGCACCGGGGCAGTCGGCTGGTAGACGTTCAGTTCGGGGATCCGCAGCTGCTTCTCGTCGGAGAACGCGGCGCCGACCTGCCTGAAGCCGCCCTGCGGTTGCTTCAGTACGATCCAGCCGGCGCGGATCTTGGCGCCTCGCACCTGGGCGGTCGCCCGGTAGAGGCCCGAGGGCTTGACCACCTTGGCCGCGGAGAAGGTCCACTTCTTGCCGCCGACCGTCATCCAGCCGGTGGCCTTGCCGCCGCCCAGGGTGCCGCCGACAGCCGCGGCGCCGAAGCCCTTCAGGGTGATCTTTCCGTCTTTCTCGTTGCCCTTGAACCAGGCCTCGGTCTTGCCGTCACAGAAATATCCGATGGTCTTGCCGTCGCGCGTGGAGATGGCGATCAGGCCGCCGTTGCCCCGGACGTAGCCTCCGTAGTCCGCCTTGTCGATGGTCTTCGCGGCGGTTTCGGTGGGTTCTGGTTCGGGGGTCGCGGCGGCAGCGGTGGGCTCCGCAGAAGGTTCGGCGGAAGGCTCAGCCGCGGCGGCGGTCTCGGTCGCGGGGGGTTCGTTGGAGGTGGCGGCGGCCGTGTTGTTCGCCGCCGGTGTCGCGGTGATGCTGGCGACACCCAGCCCGACGGCGAGCGCGGCGCCCGCTGTCAGGGTGATGACAGGTCCCAGCCTTGACATGAACTGCTCCCAGGGTCGAAATGCTTACTCCACCGAGCATCCGCTCAAACTAACGGATCGTCTGTGAACTAATGCTCATCTCCCGGACAGAATGTAGAGATGCAGGAAAATCCTGGACCCCAGCTTCCGTACGGAACGCAGCCGCCGGGCCCACCGGCTTACCCCTACCAGCCGCCGCCCGTACCCGCTCGGGAGCCCTGGTTCCTGCCGACCCCCCAGGGCGCGCGGTACGACCACCTGGCCAGAGTGAGTGACCGCGGCCCATGGCGGGAGATCGTCGGGACGATCGTGGTGGCCATCGCGTTCGTCGTCATCGGGGCGGTGGTGCTGTTCGTCGGCGCGGTGCTGGCGACGATCCTCGGTATCCCCGCACCGCTACGGCCCGACCAGTTGTTCGGCGATCCGGTGTTCGGGCTGGTCGTACTGTTGCTCTCGATCGCGGCCGTGCTCCCCGCGGTGTTCGGTACGGTCGCGCTCGTCCAGCGGCGGCGGCCCGGGTCGCTCTCCTCGGTCGCCGGGCGGTTGCGCTGGCCGTGGCTGCTGCGCTGCCTGGTGCTGGCGGTGATCGCCCTGGCGCTCGGGCAGGCCGCCCAGGCCGTCGCGATGATGGTGACCGGGAAGCAGGTCACGGACATGTTCGGCTGGGCCGGGTGGAGCGCGTTCCTGCCCTCGCTGATCGCGATCGCGCTGCTCGTGCCGTTCCAGGCCGCCGCCGAGGAGTACATCTTCCGCGGCTGGGTCCTGCAGGCGTTCGGGGCCCATCTGCGGAACCCGATCTGGGGGATCCTGCTGGGTTCCGCGTTGTTCGCGGCCCTGCACGGGTACACGTGGGCCGGGCTCGTCGACGTGTTCAGCTTCGGCGCCCTCATGGGGTGGCTGGCGGTGCGGACCGGCGGGCTGGAGGCGCCGATCGCGCTGCACGTGACGAACAACGTTCTCGCGTTCGGGATCAGCGCGGCCGCGGGGGAGCTGGACAAGGCGCTACAGCAGGGGGAGGTGCCCTGGCAGTCGCTGGCGGGGACCGTGGTGCAGTTGAGTGTGTTCGCGGTTGGGGTGATGTACCTAGCCAAAAAGCGGTCAGTTGGCACTGTTTCGGGATAAATAGATAGCTGGTGCCAGGAATCTCGCTAGAGAGGTCTCGCCATTCGGGCTCAGTCGTGTTGCTCTGGATCCTGTGAGTGGGCGAGGATTCTGGAGGTGATCATCTCGGCGAGGGTGCCCTGGAACGATCCGGCATACCTCTACCGGGCTCGTTCGCTCAGTTCGATCAGTACGTACTAGGAGGTGCGACGCGTGGCCTCCGGCCCCAGCGACCCGCCGGGTGACGACCCCCGGCCAGAGCGAGCCGCCGACCCGCAGCCCGCGAACGAGCCCCGGATCCGGCACTCTCCGCCGGGTCCCACCGATGATCGGACTCGGGGCTTACCCGTGTCCTCCCCCTGGGGTATGCCGCCCTTCTCCTCCCCCGTCCCCGAGGACGAGCCTCCTGACCCGCCCAAGGGGCGCCGGCCGTACAGCTCCCCGACGGCGGAACCCGAGACGGAGCCGCGCCGCCGACGGGTCGTGAATTATCCCGACAAACTGGTGGCCGGCGGCCCACCTCGCCCCGAGGCCGAACCTCCGGCCGAGGACGAACCCCGGTCCTGGTTCGAGACGGAGAACCAGCCCGAAGAAGATCTTGACGAGCCGGAGCCCGAGGCACCTCCAGAGGAGGAGGGCGAGGTGCGGCGCGTCGGGCGACCGCCCGCCGGCCGGCCCACGAGGCCCGACCTGCTCGTCGCGTCGGGCCCGCCGCGGCCCGGCGGCTCCAGCGGCAGGCACCATCGTGGCCCCGCTCCGTCGGCGATCCGCAGGGCGAGTCCGGTACGCCGGCGCAGCCTGGCCGCGCCGGCCGCCATACTCCTCGCGCTGGTCCTGCTCGTGGGCGGCGGCGTGCTCGTGTGGCAGTGGAGCTCGTCCGACCAGCCGGGACTGGCGCTGTCCGACGGCACCGAACGCTCGGGAGACGAGCTGTTCACGGTGCCCTCGGCGGGTGACGGCTCCGACCAGAAGCTCAACGACATGACCTCCGTGGGCCGCGCCGTGGTGGCCGTCGGCAGCGACACGACGAGCCCGACGCCGCGGCCGCTGTTCCTGTTCTCGCCGGACAGCGGCAAGACGTGGCAGCTCGGCCAGATCAGCGGAGCGAGCACCCCGACGGTCCAGCGGGTCGTGGGCGGCGCCGGTCGCTGGCTGGCGAGCGGCGGCGACGGGGTGGGCGGCGAGCGCGGCCTGTGGACGAGCACCGACGGGTTCAGCTGGTCGGCCGTGGAGCAGAGCGGCCTGTCGGCGTTCCGGAACGGTGATCTGATCTCCGGCATCGCCAGGACGTCGTCGGGGTTCGTCGCGGTCGGCCGTACGACGCTCGGAAACGGCGGAAGCGGACCCGCGGCCTGGCAGTCGCCGGACGGGCGCGCCTGGAAGCGGGTGGACACGAGCGGTCTGGGCGCACGCGAGCTCACCGCGGTCGTGGCCAAGGGCGACACCGTCGTGGCCATCGCCGAGTCCGGCCAGGGCGACGGCTCACGGGTCGTCAGGTCGAGCGACGGCGGCGCCACCTTCCAGCCCACCGAGTTCCAGCTGCCCGAGGCCACGACCGGGTCGTCGGTGGCCGTACTGCCCAAGCAGTTCGTCCTCGTACCCACCCGGCAGCGGACGATCACCGGCGACGTGCGTGTCTACTGCTCGCCGACCGGCGCGCAGTGGGCCCAGTGCGGCTCGATCCGCGGCCTGAGCGGTACGAGCCCCGGCATCGACGAGCTGATCACCTACCCGTCCGGCATCGCCGCGGTCAGCCAGGCGAACCTCGGCAAGTACTCCATCCTGACCAGCTCCGACGGGCGTGGCTGGGCCAAGCGGACCGACCTCGGGAACCTGCCGGGCGCCACGCTGCGCGGCTTCACCATCTCCGACTCGGGCACCCTGTTCGCGGGCGGCGACCAGGCGACGGCGGACGTCGAGAACCAGCTCGTCCTCATGACCGCGCCCCCGCGCGGCGACGCGACGCGCATCCGGCTCGCCGGCGTCGACGGCCTGTCGAGGATCGCCCGCCAGACCACCCGCCTGGCCGGTCACGACGGCCGGTACGTCGCGGTCGGCTCGGCCTCCGGCGACGCGGGCATCTGGACAAGCCTGAACTGGCAGTCCTGGACCTCCATGAGCCTCGGCGGGACGAACCAGCAGATACTCGATGATGTCGCCTATGGCCGCCGCGGCTGGCTGGCCGTCGGCAGCACCCAGTCGGACACGTCGGTCACCGACCCGCTCCTGGTGTCCTCGGCGGACGGCCGCACCTGGAAGAAGGTGGCCGCCTCAGGCGACCTGGCGCGGACCCAGGACCACCAGTACCTGGGCATGCACGTCGTAGCCGCCGGCGAGGCGGGTTACGTGCTGGCCGGCGAGGACAGGAACGCGGCGGGCGTCCCCGGCGCCGCGCTCTGGTTCACGCCCGACCTGCGGAAGTTCACCCGGTCGAAGAAGCTGCCGCAGAGCGGCTCCGGCGTGCGCGTGTACGACGTGGCCGCCACGCCGTCCGGATATATCGCCATCGGCGGCTCGGGCGGCGGCGACCAGGAGAGCACCGTGGTCTGGTTCTCGGAGGACGGCGTCAACTGGAAGTCCCGGCCTCGCGTCTCGCCCCCGGAGGCGGGTTCCGCCGGGTTGCGGCAGGTGGTGGCGTACCAGGACAAGATCATCGCGATCGGAACGGCCCAGACACCCGGCTCGCGCCGCGCCTTCGCTGCGGTCTCGGAAGACGACGGTACGACCTGGCGTACGGCGTGGCTGCCCGCTGACCAGGCGGCGGCCGTGTACGACCTCGCGGCGGCGGACCAGGGGCTGGTGGCGGTCGGCTGGCACGGCAGGCCCGGGGAAGGGGACAGCGCGGTCTGGCTGTCCGAGGATGGCCTGACGTGGAACCGGGTGGACCTGACGAAGGGACGGCTGGCGGGGCAGGGGATGCAGTGGCTGGCGGCGGTGACGGTGATGGGGTCGGAGGTGGTGGCGTTGGGACGTTCTACGACCTACAACGCCGACCACATGATTCTCTGGACGTCCTCCCTTTCCTCTGACCGCTGACCTTTCTCGACTAATTTCACCGGGCCCCACAAAAGGGGCCTCGCTGTGCCCTCAAGAAGCCCCTTGGGCGCCCCTGACAGAGGCGCTGCCGGGCGGCGACCGCCTGCCCGGAGGTCTCCTCACCCGTGGAGATTCAGGCCGCTCCACGGCCCTTCGAGCGGCGTCGGAAACCGCCTCTGACGTGGGCAAACGCGATGTAAAACCGGTAAAATCCAGGGGTCCGGCCGCGTGGGCGGCTGTGCTCTGAGGAGGCTATGCGTGAACCGCGATATCCGTACGGCGGACGACGTTCTCAGCATGCTGGACCGGCTTTTCGCCGAGGATGCCGACCGATGGACACCGAACGCCGCCACCTGGTGGGACACGTTCTACTCCGACCGCTCCACGCAGATCCCCTTCTTCGTGGCCAAGCCGGACGAGAGCCTGGTGTCCTACCTCGAGCGCGGCCTGATCACCCCGGGCCGAGCCCTGGACCTTGGCTGCGGGCCAGGGCGCAATGCCATCCATCTCGCCTCACTCGGCTTCGAGGTGGACGCCGTCGATCTGTCCCCGGCCGCCGTCACCTGGGGTGAGGAGCGGGCCCGCGAGGCCGGTGTCGAGGCCCGCTTCCACTGCGGCGACATCTTCTCCGTCGCACTGCCGCCTGGCCAGTACGACCTGGTCTACGACTCCGGCTGCCTGCACCATCTGCCGCCGCATCGCCGGGTGAGCTACCTCGGCCTGCTGGACCGTCTCCTCGTCCCCGGCGGCCAGCTCGCCCTCACCTGTTTCGCCGCCGGAGCCATGGGGTCCGAGCTGTCCGACGAGGAGTTCTATCGCCAGGGTCGGCTGGACGGCGGGCTGGCCTACACGCCTGAGGCGCTGCGCTGGATCTTCTCGGACTTCACCGAGATCGAGTCGCGGCCCATGAGGGAGCAGTCGCCTGACGCGCCGGTCTTCGGGGTTCCCTTCCTACTGACGGCGTTGTTCCGGCGCCCGGGGACCACCACGGCGTCGTGATCACGGCCAGCCGGCGCCGGGCACCTCGACCTCGGCCGAGAGCACCTGGCCGGTGCCGGGCGGCACCATTTCCGGCATGCCACGCCACTCCGCCGCCACGATGAAGAGTGTCGTCCGGTCCTCGCCGCCGAGTTCGCAGGCGAAGGCGCCGCGGTCGAGGTCGATGGTCCGCACCTTCTCGCCGCCCTCGCGTACGCGTACGCACTGCCGGTTGGGCACGTCGGCGTACCAGACGGCGTCCTCGGCATCGACGCAGATGCCGTCAGGGACGCCGTCCCCGAGGTCGGCCCATACCCGGCCGTTCGACAGACCACCGTCGGCGCCGATGTCGTACCCCATGAGCCTTTTGCCGTACGAGTCGGCCACGATCAGCGTGGAGTTGTCCCGCGTCACGGCCATCCCGTTCGGAAAGGAGATGCCGTCGGCCACGTCACGTGCCGAGCCGTCGGGGCTGACCTGCGTGACGGCTCCTGGAGAGAACGCCCCGCCGGCGAGCATGTCGAAGCCCACGCGATCGACATAGGTGTTGCCACGGCCGTCGATGACGATGTCGTTCCAGCCGCGCCCGATGCCGGTCAGGTCGGCGTGGGTCGCCAGCGATCCGTCGGGTTCCAGGCGCAGCAGCAGTCCCCGCGCGGAGTCGACGATCACCATCCGCCCATCAGGCTGCCAGGCCGTGCAGAGGGGGAGCGAGTCCACCCGGGTCACGACTTCGTGCTTGCCGTCGAGGTCGAGCGCGATCACCTCGTGCGCGGTCCAGTCGGAGAAGTACAGGCGGCCGTCGTGCCAGCGGGGCGACTCGAGCAGCCCGAGATCGGTGAGCCAGGTACGTAGTTCAGACATTGAAGACTTCCTTCGCGATGTCTCTGAGCGCGATGTCGAAGCTGAGCGACTCGTTTCGACATCCTCGGCGGGGGTTGCTAGGGTCACGTCGGCGCGAGGGCCGCGTGATCGCTGTGTGACGAGGGAGGTTGATGAATATGGCTGCCGACAGCCGTCATCAGCATGCCCTTGTCCGGCCCGCGCAAAGCTAGCGCGGTCCGGGTCGTACCGAAACGACCAGGAGTCACACGTGTCATCTTCCCCCACCGATCTGACCACTGCCCGTCTCATCCTGCGGCCGTGGACCGACGGCGAGGTCACCGCCGTCCTGGACGGCACCCGCCCGGCGCACTGGGCCGCGGACTTCCCCGCCGAAGGCGATCACGTCATCGCCGGCCTCTTCGCCGAGCACCCCGCCTGGCTGGGCGACTTCGGCCACCGTCAGGTCATCGAGCGCGAAAGCGGCCTGGTGGTCGGCTCGATCGGCCTGTTCTGGCCGCCCAGCGACGGCACCCTTGAGATCGGGTACGGCATCGTGGCCTCCCGGCGAGGCCGCGGCTACGCCCCCGAGGCCACCCGGGCCATGGCGGCGTTCGCCCTCACCGCGCCGGGCGTGCACACGGTGTACGCCAACGTGGAGCCGTCGAACCCGCCCTCGATCCGGGTCCTGGAGAAGGCCGGTTTCCAGCGGTGGACCGCTGAGGAACAGTCCATCCGGTTCCGTGTCATGACGGCGGACCTGCCCTAACGATCACATTCGCCGCGCCGAGTGCCTGAGCGGCGGCCGACGGGCTGCGGCACTCGGCGCGGCACGACCTCTAAGGGGCCGGCTTCTTCGCCATCACCAGCTCCCGCAGACCGTTCGGCAGTTCGTCGCCGATCTGGTCCGTGCTCTCGAACCCGTTGCGCCGGTACAGTGCGATCGCCTTCTCGTTGAACGGCGCGACCGCCAGCTCCAAAACCTCGGCGCCCGCCTCCACGGCCCACGACTCCACGGCTCGGATCAGCCGATCGGCGACTCCGCGTCCCCGCGCCGCCGGGCCGACCCACATCGAGATCAGTTCGGCCACGCCTTCCCGCTCGCCCGGGATGCCGCTGGCCATCCCCACGGGCTTCCCGTCGAGAAGGGCGATCAGGTCCCGTGAGCCGGGGATGCTCAGGCGGGCTCGCCAGCGCTCCTCGCGGTCGCCGTCGCCCTGCCAGTCCGCGAGCGCGACCCCGAACGCGTACGGTGCCTCCGCCAGCGCGACGAGCCGGAGCTCTCGCCAAAGGGTCCAGTCATCCGCCGACAGCTCCTGCAATTCGATCATCCAGGCAGGTTGTCGCCCCGAATGCCCTGATCGCAACTGTATTGAGCGGTGGTTGAAGGTAATTGACACACTTCTCAACATCTATGAAGCTTGTCGTCATTCCGGACAGCCGAAAGGGCACCAGATGACGGCGACGGCTCGTGACCCCCAGCACATAGACCCCGCCCGCTCCCGCAGGGCCCTGATCGCCGGTTCGATCGGCAACTTCATCGAGTGGTACGAGTTCGGCGTCTACGGCTATTTCGCCACCATCATCGCCGCCAACTTCTTCACCCCCGCAGGCGCGAGCGACGTGGAAGCGCTCGTCAAGACCTACGCCTCGTTCGCCCTGGCGTTCTTCTTCCGGCCGCTCGGTGCCGCGCTCTTCGGCAGGCTCGGCGACCGGATCGGCCGCAAGCCCCTGCTCATCCTGGTCGTTCTGCTCATGTCTGGCGCCACGGCACTGATCGGGGTGCTCCCGACGTACGCCACTCTCGGCGCGGCGGCTCCGTGGCTGCTGACGCTCGTCCGGATCGTGCAGGGGCTGTCGGCCGGAGGGGAGTTCGGCGGGGCGGTTTCGGTCATGACGGAGTTCGCGCCGCGTGGCAGGCGCGGGCTGTACGGATCGTGGCAGTCGTTCACCGTGGCGCTGGGGCTGCTCGGGGGAGCGGGCGCGGCGGCCGTGCTCGCGACCGCGCTGCCGCAGCAGGACCTGGCGGACTGGGGATGGCGGGTGCCGTTCCTGCTGGCCCTCCCGCTCGGCCTCGCGGCGCTCTGGCTGCGACTGCGGCTGGAGGAGACGCCGTCGTTCCAGCGGGTGAGTACGGCGGGGCCGCTCACGAAGCCGAGCGCCGGTGAGGTGACCAAGGCGATCGTGCTCGGCATCGGGCGGCTCATGGGCTGGTCGGCCGCCGGCTACACCTTCCTGGTCGTCATGCCCTCCTACCTCCAGACCACGCTGAACGCCACCTTCCAGCAGGCGTTGATCGCCACGGTGCTGGCCAACCTGGGGTTCGCGCTGGCGATCATCCCGGCGGGCGCGCTGAGCGACCGGATCGGCAGGCGGCCGGTCATGCTGGCGGGCGCGATCTCGGTCGTCGTGCTCGCCTTCCCCCTGCTGAACCTGCTCCAGGACCCCGGCGCCCCGAGCTGGGCCAAGGGACTGGCGGTGCTGGTGGCCGGGGTCGCGGTCGGTCTGATGGCGGGGCCGGGGCCGGCGATGCTGGCGGAGATGTTCCCGACCACGGTCCGCTACACGGGCCTGGGGCTGGCGTACTCGCTGTCGAACGCGGTGTTCTCCGGGTCGGCGGGGCTGATCATCACCGAGCTGATCAAGACGACCAAGGACGCCGACATCCCCGCCTACTACGTGGTGGCGGCCTGCGTCGTCAGCGCCGTGGCGCTGCTGAGCCTGCGGGGCGACGACCACCGTACGGACCTGCGCGCCTGAGGCGGGGTGTCATGCCGGTAGCGCGTCCCAGGCCGTCAGCGCCTCCAGCAGGCCGTCCGTGAGCGCGAGCCGTACCAGGTCGTCCCGGGAACACCAGCGGGCGTCCGCGGCGTCGTCGCCCGCGGTGAGCGTGCCGGCCGTGACGGTGGCGCGGTAGTCGCGGATCTCGTACGTCACGCCGTCCGGCCCGGGGCGGTCCACGGTGCCCACGAGGGGGCCGACCGTGACGAGCAGGCCGGTCTCCTCCAGGACCTCGCGTCGCAGGGCGGCGGCATCGGTCTCGGCGGGCTCCACCCGGCCGCCCGGGATCGACCACCGGCCCGCGCCCGGCGGGTGACCGCGTTTGATCAGCAGGAGCCGGTCAGAGGCGTCGACGATGATCGCGCCCACGCAATTTACGCGCACATGGTCAAGATTACGACCAGACACCGGATGCGGCCTTGACGCGGCGGTACCCGAGGACGCAGCGTGAGTAGCTGTGAAAGGGGTTCCAACCTGCCCACGGTGTTTTGGCTCGCTTCACGGGCCGAGTGCCTGGTCGAGCGCGTGGCGATGCGATGCCCACGGTGATGTCCTGCCCTACCAGCCGCCCTGGCCGCCGTCCGCCAGAGCGGTCGAGGTGATGCGGAAGAGCTCGATGGTGCCCGTGTGGCTGCCATGGCCGTTGCCGCCCGGCTGGCTCGTCACCGGCTTCGCGGAAGCGGGCGACGAGCGTACCGGGGGCCGGGCCAGCGTGGTCGCGCTCTGCGGGCCTTCGCTGACCCAGGGGCCCGCCGACCTGCTGGTCATCGCCGAGGAGCCCGGCGTCGGGCTGGGCGCCGCGTTCGCCGGACTGGGCGGCCCCGATCCCGGGGAGGGGTTCGACTCCGGGCCGCCGAACGCGAAGATCGAGGTGCTCGGGCACCCGACGGCGCTGTGGTGCGTGAGCGCGGCAGCCGACCGGGCCGTCTACGCCGGCGAGGCGAGGGGCAACTGGCTGTGGACGATCGCCTGGCCCGCCGAGGCCGGAGCCCTCATCGGGCTCGCCGAGCTGAGCCTCCACGACCTGCGCGATCTCGAGCTCGACCTGCCTTTCGGCGCCTTCTCGCCGAGGCTGGGGCACTAGGCACTCGACGAGTCACCGCCAACGCGATTCGCGTCGTCACTCAGACGGACTAGAGTTCGGAGACGTGACAGCGCGTATCGAGCGAGTGGTGAGCGAGGGTGTCGTCGACGTCGACGGCACCGAGCACAAGGTCGAGAACAACATCTGGATCGTCGGCGACGACGAAGAGGTGATTGTGATCGACCCGGCGCGTGACGCCGACAAGATCCTGGAGAAGGTCGGCGAGCGAGAGGTGCTCGCCGTGATCTGCACCCACGGTCTGCCCGACCATGTCGGCGCCGCCATCGAGGTGGCCAGCAGGGACGAGGCGGTGATCGCCCTCCACCCCAAGGACAAGCCGCTCTGGCGGGAGACCTGGACCGAGACCTGGCCCGACATCGACATGGAGGACGACGGCATCTTCGCCGTCGCCGACGTGCGCCTCGATGTCATGGAGACGCCCGGCGTCACGCCCGGCGGGATCTCGCTCTACTGCGAGGGGCTCGGGGTGGTGTTCACCGGCGAGACGCTGCAGGCCGACGGGCCCGGCAAGATCGGTGGCGAATACCCCGACCTCAACTACCAGCTCAACGCGATCGGCGCGCGGCTGTTCACGCTGCCCGCCGAGACGCGGGTGCTGGCCGCCCACGGCGACGAGGTGACGGTCGGCGACCTGGAGCCGCACTTCGGCGACTGGCAGCTCAGCGAGTCGTCCGACACGGACGAGGGCCCGCTCACCGACGGCACCAAGGCCGCCGGGATCAGGCTCGATCCGGGTGATGGCCGGGGTGTATGACCAGCTGCCGCTGGAAGGGATGCCGCGACGGCTCTATTCGTGCACGCCGTCGCGGCTGAACGCCTGGCTCGACTGCCGCCGCCGCTACCGGTTCACCTACCTGGATCGGCCGCAGCCGTCCAAGGGGCCGGGGTGGGCGCACAACAGCGTCGGGGCCAGCGTGCACAACGCGCTGGCGGCCTGGTGGCGTGAGCCGTACGAGCGGCGGACGCCGCTGACGGCGGCCATCCTGCTGACCAACGGGTGGATCACCGAGGGGTTCAGGGACGCGGACCAGTCGGCGCAGTGGCTCGGGCGCGCCCGCGACCTCGTGTCCGGATATGTCGGCACACTGGATCCGTCGGATGATCCGGTCGGCGTCGAACGTACGGTGGCCACCCGCACCAAGATCATCGCTGTGTCCGGCCGGATCGACCGGCTCGACCGGCGGGGTGACGAGCTGGTGGTGGTCGACTACAAGACCGGGCGGCGGCCTCTCAGCCAGGACGACGCGCGGTCCTCGCTCGCCTTGGCCATTTACGCGATCGCGGCCTCCAGGATGCTGCGCACGCCGTGCCACTCGGTCGAGCTGCACCACCTGCCGACCGGCGAGATCATCGAATGGCGCCACACCGAGGAGTCCCTCGCGCGCCACCTGGGACGCGCGGAGGAGGTCGGGGTCGAGGCCGCCACCGCCGACGAACGCTACCGCGAGGTGATGGGCGCGCCGGGCCCCGTACGCGCCCGCTCCTCCGGCGCGGCGAGCGGCCGGACATCATCCGGTACGACCTCTGCCCCGGCCTCCACTGCGGCCGGAAACAGCGGCGCCGGCACGGCCGGAAACGGCGGCCCGGGCGCGACCGGTGGCTCTGTTGGGGAGCGCCCGCAAGTTGGGCCCCCGGCCATGTCGGCTGAGCTGGACGCGGTGTTCGCCCCCAACCCCGGCCCGATCTGCGGTTGGTGCGACTTCCGGCGTCACTGCCCCGAGGGCCAGGCCGCCGCCCCCGAGCGCCGCCCCTGGGACGGCCTGGCCGAATAACGACGGCAACCCGGCCATCACCATGGTTGGACTTATCCGGTTATGGTCGGGTTGTGGGTCGGGTGGGACGTTTGCCGGTGGCTGTGGCGCTCGGCGCGTTGTTCAACCCGCTGAACTCGTCCATGATCGCCATCGCCCTGGCCCGCATCGAGACCGAGTTCCGCGTAGGCGTGGTCGCCGTCACCTGGCTGGCCGCGGGTTTCTACCTGACCGCCGTCGCCGTGCCGCCGGTGATGGGCGCGCTGGCCGACAGGTTCGGTCCCCGGCGGGTGTTCTGCGCCGGGCTGGTCATGGTGGGACTGACCGGTGCCCTCGCCGCCGTGGCCCCCTCCTATCCCGTCCTGGTGGCGGCCCGGCTGCTGCAGGCGTTCGGGAGTTGCGCGACGCTCCCGGCCGGGATGGCGATCATCACGGCGACGGCGGAGAAGGGGCGGCCGCCGCCCCGCGTCATCGCGATGATCTCGATGGTGCTCACGGCCAGCGCCGCCGCGGGGCCGGTGCTGGCGGGGTTCCTGGTCAGCCTGTGGGGCTGGCGGGCCATCTTCCTGGTCAACGTGCCACTCGCGGCGGTGGCGCTCGTACCGGCGTTGCGCTGGCTGCCCAAGGTGGCTCCCGTTCGGCGGCGGCAGGCGTGGCTGCCCAGGCCGCGGCCCGCGCTGCTGGCCACGTACGGGGTGTTCGCGCTGGTCAATGTGGTGTTCTATCTGGCGTTCATCATGGTGCCGCTCTGGGCGCAGCGCTCGGGCGGGCTGCCGCCGCATCTCGCGGGGCTGCTGGTGCTGCCCATGGCCGTGTCGGCGATCGTCATGACGCCCGTGGCGGTGGCGCTGGCCTCGAAGGCGGGGATGCGGGCCGTGCTGCTGGCGAGCGCGACGCTGCTCCTGGCCGGGTCGTGCGCGATGTTCTGGGCCGGGCCCATCGGCCTGGTGCTGGTGACCACGTCGCTGATCGGCCTGGCGTCCGCGTTCAGCCAGTTCGGCCTGAACTCGCTGGTGTTCGTGCACGCCGACCGGAACGAGACCGGCATGGCCGTGGGCCTCTTCCAGGCGTCGCGGTACATCGGAGCCGCTACGGCCGCCTCGATCACCGGCGTGCTGTTCGACCCCGCGGGCATGGGCCCCAGCGGCTGGGTCATGGTCACGGCCTCGACGCTCATCCTGCTCGCGGGATTTATCATCCCCGTCGAGACATCGGATGAAGAATCCCGCCAAAACCAATAAAAACCGGCTATAGGGCCAAATTAACCGGCATAGCTCCGACCTACGCCATTGACGGAAAGCATCCTGGGCGGTCATATCGGGGGTAACCCCCTACTGAAAGGCAGGTGCGCATGTCCCAGCCGAAGGAACAGGGCAAGCAACCACCCAGGATCCACGCGAAGAAGGTCAGGGCCCGCGGCGAGGAGACGACCTGGCACAAGCCCGACTACCAGGTGGTCGAGGCGTCGATGGAGATGACCGCGTACTTCCTGGCCACCAGGTAACCGGACACCGCCATGCGACTGCAGGTGCTCGGCACCGCGGCCGGTGGCGGCGTGCCCCAGTGGAACTGCGCGTGCCCTGGCTGCTCCGGGGCACGCGCTCATCCGGGCCGCCGCAGGCGCCACGCCAGCCTGGCCGTACAACAGGACGACGGGTGTTACGTCGTCAACGCCACGCCCGACATCGCCGACCAGATCGAGGCGTGCGCGTGGCTGCGGCCGGGGCCGGGGCCGCGTGAGTCGCCGCTGAAGGGCGTCATCCTCACCGACGCCGAGCTCGACCACACGATCGGCCTGCTCAGGCTCAGGGAGGCGGACGAGCTGGAGGTCCGCTGCACCCCGGTGGTACGGCAGGCGCTGCGGCCCTTCGCCGACATCCTCCGCCCCTACCTGCGGCTCTCCTGGGCCGACGCCGACCTCATCCCGATCTCGGCCAAGCGCCCCCGGTACGCCGGCTCCCCGGAGGCCCCGGACTGGGTGTCCGCCCTGCGCCTCATGGGCGGAGCGGTGGTCTACGCCCCCGCCATGGGCGTGTGGCCCGACGAGCTGGACGAAGCCGAATGCGTCATCATCGACGGCACGTTCTGGGACGACGAGGAGCCCCGCCGTACCGGGATCTCGGAGAAGACCGCCACCCAGATGGGCCACCTGCCGATCGAGGCGACCATGGAGCGCCTCTCCCGGCTGCCGGGCCGCCGCCTGTACACCCACCTCAACAACACCAACCCCCTCGTGGACCCGGCGGCCGAGCAGCACAAGGTGCTCGCCGAGCTGGGGATCGAGGTGGCCGCCGATGGGATGGTGATCGACCTGTGAACGGCTTCGAGGCCGAGCTGCGTGCCGTACCGGAGAAGCGTTACCACCACCTGCACCCCTTCAACCAGCGCATGCACGCGGGCGAGCTGACCCGTGACGAGCTGCGGGGCTGGATACTCAACCGCTTCCACTACCAGCGGCACATCCCGATCAAGGACGCGTTCATCCTCGGCAAGCTGGAGACGCCCGAGCTGCGCAGGACGTGGCTGCGCCGGATCCAGGACCACGACGGCACCGCGCCGGGGGAGGGCGGCATCGAGCGGTGGCTGCGTCTCGGCGAGGCGGCGGGGCTGGAGCGGGACCTGTTGCTGTCGGGCGAGGGCGTGCTGCCGGGGGTGCGGCTGGCCGTCGACGGTTACGTGAATCTGTGCCGCAACGGCTCCGTGCTCGAAGCCGTGGCCGCCTCGTTGACGGAATTGTTCGCACCGGACCTGATGCGCACCAGGATCGCCGCCTTCGAGCGGCACTATCCGTGGATCGACCCCGAGGGGCTGCGTTACTTCCGCGTACGCGTCTCTCAGGGCCGCCAGGACAGCGGCGAAGCCCTCGCCCTGGTCCAGGAGTGGGCACGGACCCGTACAGACCAGGAGAAGGCCCTCACGGCCCTCGGCTACAAGTGCGACGTGCTGTGGGCGCTGCTCGACGCGGTGGACGGGGCTTACTGATGACCTGGCGCCCCGCACTGTCCCGCGCGGCCATGCTCCGCCACGATCCGGTACGGCAGGCCGACCTGCTGATCGTGCCCGAGCGGATCGTCGTGCTGAACGAGGAGGCGGCGGCCATCGTCGGCCTCTGCGACGGCGAACGGACCGTGGCCGACATCGTCGCGGAGCTCCCCGAGGGCGTGGAGGCGGATGTGGTGGAGTTCCTCGACCGGGTGCGCGCGGAGGGGTGGCTGCGGTGAGCGCGCCCTGGGCCATGCTGGCCGAGCTCACGCACGCGTGCCCGCTGCGCTGCCCGTACTGCTCCAACCCGGTCGAACTGGCGGCCAGGTCGAGCGAGCTGAGCACCGGCGAGTGGCAGCGGATCATCGCCGAGTCGGCGGCGCTCGGCGTGGTGCACGCGCACCTGTCCGGCGGCGAGCCGCTGCTCAGGCCGGATCTGGCGCCGATCGTGGCGGCGGCCGAGAGGGAGGGCGTCTACACCCAGCTCGTCACCAGCGGCGTCGGGCTCACGGAGCGACGGCTCGGCGAACTCGCCGGAGCGGGGCTGCGGAGCGTGCAGCTGTCGGTCCAGTCGGCGACCGGCGCCGAGTCGGACCGGATCGCCGGAGTCGCCTCCTTCGCGTGGAAGGAGCGGGCGGCCGCCGTCGTGGCGGCGAGCGGGCTGCCGTTCGGGCTCAATGTGGTGCTGCACCGGGAGAACCTCGACGCCGTCGGCGAGATCATCGAGCTGGGACTGTCGTGGGGCGTGGAGCGCATCGAGCTGGCCAACACCCAGTTCTACGGGTGGGGGCTGCTCAACAGGAACGCGCTGCTGCCCACCAGGGAGCAACTCGCCCGCGCCGAGGCCGTAGTCAGGAAATATCGTGAAAAAACGGATGTCGAGCTGATCTGGGTGATCCCCGATTACTTCGACGGCGTGCCGAAGCCCTGCATGGGCGGCTGGGGCGCGATCTCGATCACCGTCGCGCCCGACGGCCGGGTACTGCCCTGCCCGGCGGCCTACAACCTGCCGCTGGAGCCGCCGAACGCCCGTGACCACTCGATCGGCTGGATCTGGGAGCACTCGCCCGCGTTCAACGCCTACCGGGGCACCGGCTGGATGCGCGAGCCCTGCGCGAGCTGCCCGCGCAAGGAGCTCGACTTCGGCGGCTGCCGCTGCCAGGCGTACGCGCTCACCGGCGACGCCGGCCGCACCGACCCGGCCTGCGCGCTGTCACCCGACCACCATCTCCTCGACGAGCTGGCCGGCGGCGGCACGTGGACCTTCAGGCGGCCAGCCCCTTCGGCCAGCGGCGCGGATCGGTCAGCCCCCTGAGCCCCTTGGCGGTGTCGTAGCCGGCGGCACCGAGCCGCTCGCGGGCGGCCCGCAGCATCTGCCTGGTCGACGGCATGAACGCGTGGTCGTGCAGCGGCTCGGGCAGGGAGTTCATGGCGAGCCTGAACGCCTTCAGCCCGGCCGTCACCGTGGCCTGAGGCACCTCCGGCAGCACGCCGTACATCCGCCTGGCCCAAGCCGGCAGTGTGTAGTAGCACAGCGCGCCGAACGGGAAGTAGGCCGGTTTGCCCGGCGTGAGTGCCCGCAGTTCCTGCGGCAGCCTCGGCCAGAGCAGGAACCGCACGGCGGAGGCGGCCTCCTCGGTGACGCGCAGGGCGGGCCGTACCTGCTTGAAGTAGGCGTCCATCTCCGCGCACGAGCCGGGCACGTCCTCGGGGTGCAGGCCGACGTAGGAGGCGCTCCTGCGCTGCTCCCGCAGGTAGGAGTCGGCCTGGCGCTCGGTGAGCCCCAGCCCGCCGCGCCTGGCCACCTCCAGGTAGGACGAGACCTCCGCGCAGTGCACCCAGAGCAGCAGCTCGGGGTCGTCGACCCGGTGCGTCCTGCCGGTGTCGGGGTCGCTGACGCGCAGGCTCTTGTGGATGCCGCGCACCCGCCGGCCGATCTCGTCGGCCTCGGCCGGGCTGCCGAACGTCGTGCGGCCCACGAAGTCGGCGGTGCGGCGCAGCCGGCCGAACGGGTCCTGCTGGAAATTGGAGTTCTGCCAGACGCCGCGCATCGCTATGGGATGCAGCGCCTGGAGCATCAGGCCGCGCACGCCGCCGACCCACATGGTGCGGTCGAGGTGCACCAGCCAGGTCGCGCTGTGCGGCGGCTGGACGACGATGTCTTCGCTACTCGTCATAGTAAGTAGATAATTACACGGCATTAGACCATGTGTCCAAGTGCGGGCTCTCGACCGCGTTCCAGAACCGGATCAGCGCCGCGGCCGTGGTCTCCGGAGCCTCCACGGCGGGCGAGTGGGCCGCGCCGGGCAGGACCACGCACTCGGCCCCCAGCCTGGTCGCCATCTCCGACTGCAGGTCGGACGGCCAGCCGTCGTCGTGCTCGCCGTACAGGACGAGCGTGGGCACCTCGATCTGCCTGAGCTCGTCGGTGCGGTCCGGCGCGTTCAGCGTCTGCTCGGCCATCCGCGACAGGGCGGTCGGTGAGTTGGCCAGCAGGCGCTTGCGCAGAAAGGCGATGATCTCGTCGGGGACGCCGTTGGCCAGCGCCTCGGGCTCCATCTTGGTGGCCCAGACGTGCTCGAGCCCCCGGACCGGGACCTCCTTCAGGAGGGCCCTGCCGTTGCGGGCCCGCTCGCCGACGATGGCGGACGGACCCGAGCTCATCAGGGTGAGCGAGGCGAACTTCGTCCGGCCGTCGATGACCGCCTCGCGCGCGACGAGCCCGCCGAAAGAGTGTCCGACCAGGTGCATCGGCTCGTCGCCGCCGTTGAGCGTCTGGGCCAGCAGGTCGACGTCGGAGCCGAGCGCGGCGCACGTGTAGGCGCCGGGGTCGTCGGGACCCGGCGTCTCATATTGCCCCCGCAGATCGACGGCCACCACCCGGCGACCCGACTGGGCCAGGGTCTGCAGGACCGCGATGAAGTCTTCCTTGCTGCCGGTCAGCCCGGGGATCAGGAGGGCGGGCCAGCGCTCAACCACACCGCTGACCGGAAGCGCCTCAAGGGCCGCGAAGGTGCCCTGGGCCGTTTCGATCTTGTGCGGTGCAACGCCAGGAGGCAGGTCGAGGAATCGCGGCGTACTCACGTGAGGCAACAATACCCAGAGGTCAGGGCCTCGACACCGGCATACTCCGTACGCTGGTGCGAGTTCACGGAAAGTTGTCCGGGTATGGGCGGAAAAAGGCGCGCACCGCGGGATGCGGTGCGCGCCTGCTTCTGTCAGCCTTCGGTCCCTGCGTCGGCCAGGTGCCTAGCCGGCGCGACGGCGGTTGCCACCGCCGTTGTTGCCACCGCCGCCGCCACGCGGCTGGCGGCGCGCCTGCT
>NZ_JAHKRM010000045.1 GCF_019396345.1 Nonomuraea guangzhouensis
GACGCGTGCTGCGCCGGTGGGCTGCCGGCGCAGCACGCGTCAACGACGGACGGCCGATCGGCGGGGACGCCAGGCAGTGCGGACAGGAATTTATATGGCCTGCGATGCGCCATTTATATATCCGGCCAGAATTTCTCTTCGAGCACTGCGGAACAGAGGCCGAACATAACGGTTACGCAACCCGCGCATGTCCAGCCTGTCCCCATGCTGACCTGCTTGTTCTCTTCTTTTCAGCTGATCCGAAAAACTTGCACAAAGCGCGTCCGATCTACGATAGTAATGACCCGTCAGAAGCAATCGGCAAACGATGGATCGGGGTGATCTGGATGAAGCGCGACTCTGGCTGGACGTAAATCTAGATAAGCGTGTGGTCCGGCCCCCAGAACCGGACCACACCTTTCTCGTTTTCGTATCGTGAGGGGAAGTAAGCGCTCGTGGATGACCGGCCCGCCACGTTCCGCGAAGTCTTCGGTGTCCTGGAGTACCGCTACCTGTTCACCGCGGCGGCGCTGTCCTGGATCGGCGACTACTTCGCCAAGGTGGCCGTCGCCGTGCTGATCTTCAGCGACACCGGCTCCGTGCTGCTGTCGGCCGCCGGCTTCGCCGTCAGCTACCTGCCCTGGGTGGCGGGCGGGCCCGTACTGGCCGCGCTCGCCGAGCGCTACCCCTATCGGCGCGTCATGATCCTCTGTGATGTGGCCCGGTTCGCCCTGGTCGCGCTCATGGCCCTGCCCGGACTGCCGTTGCCGGCGCTGCTCCTGCTGTTGCTCGCCTCCTCGCTGCTCACGCCGCCGTTCCAGGCGGCCCGCTCGGCCATGGTGGCGCAGATCCTCACCGGAGACCGCTACGTGGTGGGGCTTTCCGTGCAGAACATGGTGGGCCAGGCCGCTCAGGTGACGGGGTACGCGCTCGGCGGAGTGACCGCCGCCATCGATGGGCATGTCGCCCTGCTGATCAACGCGGCGACCTTCGGGGCTTCGGCGCTACTGCTCTGGCGCGGCGTGCGGCCCCGTCCCGTGGAGACGGCCACTGCCCCTCGCCGGTCGCTGCTGAAGGAGACCGGTGACGGCATCAGGCTGGTGTTCGGGCATCGGGTCATGCGGCCGATCGCCCTGGTGGTGTTCAGCATGGTGGCGATCCAGATCGTGCCGGAAGGGCTGGCCGCCGCGTGGTCGGCCGAGCTCGGTGGCGGCTCGCGCACCGCGGGCCTGCTGATGGCGGCGTTGCCGATCGGCAACGTCATCGGCGCCCTGATCACGCGAGTGCTGACGCCGGCGCGACGGCTGAAGCTGGTCAAGCCGGTGCTGCTGACGAGCCCGCTCTTCCTGGTGCCCGCTCTGGCGCATCCCCCGTTCGTCGTCGTGTTCTTCCTCGGGGTCTGCACGGGTGTCACCGCCACGGTGATCGTGCCGCTCAACGGGCTGTTCGTGAGCGTCCTTCCGGGCGACTTCCGCGCCCGCGCGTTCGGGATCATGCAGGGCGGCATCCAGATCTCGTTCGCCGTCGCCGTGCTGGCGGCGGGCGCGCTGGCCGAAAGCTTCCCGGTGCCGGTCGTGGTGGGGGCGTGGGGCGGCTGTGGCCTGGTCCTGATGGCTGTCGCCGTACGAACCTGGCCACGAGCCGCCGTCATCGACGCCGAGGTGGCCCGCGCCGCGGACCTCAACCGCCAGACCTCTCCCGTCGCGGTCGCGTAGGCGTGAGCTATTGGCGCGTGCGCGAGGAGACGTCGGCCAGGACGACGCCGCTCGCCGCCCGGGTCGGCCGGCCGCCGGCGGCCATGAGGCCTTCCAGCACCCGCTTGCGGCTCGCCTCGATCTGATCGACCACGATCTGGCGGGCTCGCGACGCGTCACGCGCGAGGAGGGCGTCGTGGAGATCGTGGTGCTCGTGCATCATCTCCGAGGCGTGGTCGCGGTCGCCGAGACTGATGAAGAACAGGCGCTGCATTTCCTCCAGCAACACCTGCAACGTGTTGGCGAGCCGTTCATTGCCGCTGGCGCGGGCGATGCGTACGTGGAATTCCCGGTTGTCCTGAAGAAACTGCTGGTAGCTGCGGGTGTCATCGTGTGTGTAGGTTTCGTGCGCGAGTTCGTGCAGGGCTTCGAGTTCCGCCTGTGGAGCGCGCACGGCGGCCAGTTCGACCGCGGCCGGTTCCAGCAACAGCCGCATTTCGAACAGATCCTGGACACTGGCCAGTGTCACGACCGCGACGCGGTAGCCCTGTCGTGGAAGTACCTCGACGAATCCTTGCTGTACGAGCCGGCGCAGCGCCTCACGCACCGGCGAGCGGCCGAACCCGGTGCTCTCGCTGAGGGCGGCCTCGTGCAGGTCGGCGCCGGGCGCGAGCCGGCCGGTGAGGATGAGGTCTTTGACGTGCTCGTACGCATTGTCGGTCGCGCTGCGCGCCTTAGCCGCTGTCGTGCCTGCCACCTGTCAATGATACGTCCAGTGATACATCAGGCACCGATCATGCCGGGGTCAGAGCGTCCGGTGGCCATGGTGCCAGCGAGCGGCTCGGTGCGAGAAAGTCGACATCACGGGCGGTTCGCCCCTCGATGACCAGGTCCGCGATGATGTCTCCGAACACGGGGGCGAACTTGAAGCCGGAGCCGGAGAATCCGCAGGCCAGGATGATCCTGGACGAGTCGGGGGCGGGTCCGAGCAGGGGGTGACCGTCCGTCGTGTAGCCCTCGAGGCCGACCGTGGTGGTCACCGGGTCGGGATGCAGGCCGGGGAAGAACTCGGCGACGGTGTCTCGGAGGCGGCGGAGCAGCGCGGGGCCGACGGTCAGAGGTGGGTTCTCGGTGTCGTACACGATGGGGTGGCCGGCGGTGTAGATGCCGATCTTCACGGTGGCGCCGTCGACGGTGGGAAATCCGTAGGCGTTGACGTCTCCGACGCGTTCGAAGACGCCGCAGACCTCCGGCCGGTACTGGTCGATGTCCGCGGGCACGTACCAGGCCTGCACCACCCGCCGCGGCAGCACGGTCGCTCCCGCCAGGGGGACCAGGTCGCGGGCTCGTGCCCCCGGGGCGAGGACGACGTGCCCGTAGCGCCGCGTCCCCTGCTCCGTGCGCAGGACGACGCCGTCGTCGTCCGGTTCGATGGCCAGGACGCGGGTGTGGTCGTACAGGGTCGCGCCGAGTGTCCTGGCGTGTCGGGTCGCCGAGACCACGGACAGCTCCGGCCGGAGGAATCCCGCGTGCGGGTCGGTGATGCCGGCGTCGGCCGGGCCCACGCGGTGCTGCGGATATCGGGTGCTGAGTTCCGCGCTGTCCAGCCATTCGTGGTCGAGTCCGGCCGACAGCGCCGACTTGTGCGCGGCCAGGAGTGCGGGGGTGTCCGACGGGCCGAGGATGACGCCGCCGACGCTGTGCAGGAGTTGGTGGCCTGTCGCCCGCTCCAGAGCTCGCCAGAGGCCTAGTGCTTCCAGCGCGAGCGGGGTCGTGCGCGGTTCGCGCTGGCTCTGCACCGAGAACCGCCGCGTCTGCCCTGAGGAGGCCCCGCGGTCGTGCCCGATGCCGAACCGTTCGTAGCCGGTGACCGAGTGTCCGCGCTCGGCCAGCCGCCAGGCGGCCATCGCCCCGATGGCGCCCAGGCCGACGACCGCCACGTCGGCGTCGTGGCCGTTCACGCGCTCACCGTCGCGGGAGCTTGGAGTTGGCCCGCGAGCACGCCGGCCGCGTACTCGATCTCCTCGGCGGTGATCACGAACGGCGGGCAGATGTGCAGGGTGTTGCCGGCGAGCAGGCGGGTCAGCACCCCGTTCTCCCGAGCGCCGAGCACGACCTTGCCGGCGTCCACCTCGGGCTTCAGCTGGACCCCGGCCATCAGCCCGGCCGTACGCACCTCTTGGACGCTGGGCGAGTCCACGAGCGGCGCCAGGGCTTGGGCCAGCACGGGTTCCAGCTTGGCGGCCCTGGCCACGAGATCCTCCTCGTCAAGGATGTTCAGGTTTTCGAGGGCGACGGCGCAGGCGGTGGCGTGGCCGGAGTAGGTGAGTCCGTGCCGGAAGATCGGGGCCTCGGCGCCGGTGAAGAACGGTTCGGCCACGTGCGGCGCGATGCCGACGGCGCCGAGCGGGAGGTAGCCGGAGGTGATTCCCTTGGCCATGACGATCATGTCGGGCTCGATGTCCCAGCGCTGACACGCGAACCACTCGCCGGTACGGCCGAAACCGGTGATCACTTCGTCGGCGATGAAGAGGATGTCGTTCTGGCGGGCCAGTTCGCGCAGTCCGGCCAGATAGCCGTCCGGCGGCGCGTACACCCCGCCGGTGCCGATGACCGGTTCGGCGACGATCGCGGCGATGGCGTCGGCGCCGATCCGCTCGATGACGGCGGCCGTCTCCGCCAGATCGCTCCGTGGCACGCGGGCCGTCTCCGGGACGAGCGACTCGGTGCCATAGCCGTCGCGGTTGAAGTCCAGTCCGGCGATCGAGGTCCCGAATCCGTGCAGTCCGTGATAGGCCCCGTCACGGCTGAGGATCACCTTCTTGCCCGGCCTCCCGGCCACCTGCCAGTATCGCCGGGCCAGTTTGCAGGCGGTGTCGATGGAGTCCGAGCCCCCGGAGGTGAGAAAGATCCTGGGATCCTCGATGGGCAGCAGGCCCGCCAGCCGTTCTGCCAGGTCCAGGGCTGGGCGGTTGGCGTGCGCGCCGAACAGGTGGTAGGTCTCCAGGGTACGGATCTGCGCCGCGGCCACGTCGGCGATCCGGGTGCGCCCGTGTCCGATGTTGGCGTGCCAGAGCCCGGCCGGCAGGTCGAGCAGCCGCTGTCCGTCCTCGGTGGTCACCCAGGCGCCGTCGCCGGAGGCGATCACCAGACGGTCGCGGCCGGCGGTGGGCATGTGTGTCTGCGGATGCCACAACGGGCTGTGCGTACTCATCCTTGGCTCCTCAGACGGTGGCGAACTCGTCCACGGCGGCCGCGTGGACGTGCAGCATCCGGGCGAGCAGCCCGTTGCCACGAGAGAATGTCAACGGCGAAGCGGCATCGCCGGTGCCGTTGAAGAAGGCCGCCCCCTGATCCGGTGACTTGTCGGTCTTGTCGTCGGGGTACAGCGGGTTGACGGTGTTCTCGATCTTGGGCCACAGGGCGCGGGCGGCCTCGGTGGATGCGAAGTCGAGCAGCAGCACCAACGTGCCCGGCAGCAGCTCGCCGGCACACTCCTTGAGCACCGACCCGCCCAGATAACCGGGGTGGCCGTCCAGGGAGCGCAGGAACTCGCCGAGGTAATCCTGTGCCTGCTCGGTCTTTCCCGGCTCCGAAACGAAGATGAAGACGTCGCGTCGCTTGGTCATGATCGCGTGTTCCTCTCAGTACGCGTGGGTGCGATGTCGTAGGTGGTCAGGGGAATCTCCATGAACAGTGCTCGGGACACGCCGGCCGTGTCGTCCTCGACCACCACCGCGCCCATGGACAGCCAGAACGGCAGCGCGCCGGGCGAGTGCGGGAAGGTGTGCAGCGCGATGGTCCGGTAACGCCCTTCGCACCGCGCCCGGTCGAGCACCTGATGGATCAGCACGCGTGCGACCCCGCGGCGGCGGTGCTCCCGAGGAACGTAGACGCGGACGAGCTGGCCGGTCCGGCCGTCTCGGTACCTTTCGACGAGGTGCGGCGGGCTGAGACCTTCCTTGAGCGCGCCCCCGCGGATGCCGGCGGTCCCGAGCAGGACACCGGTCTCCGTATCCCGCGCGACCAGCATGAACGGGCCATCCGGTGCGAGATACCACGCCGTCAGGTCATCGATGTCGGCATGGACAACGGGGTCGTAGGGATCGCCGAAGTCCTCGGCGACGATGCGCAGCATGAGGGTGCGCGCGCCGGGGATGTCCTCTGCGGTCAGCTCCCGGACGTGGAATCCGGCATCGGCCATGGCGGAGCTCCAGTTCTGGCGGTGGGAGAGTGGGCCGGCGAAGCGCTACAGACTCGCGGCCTGCTTCGCCCGGTAGGCCGCGCGCGCCTCGGCGCTGGCGTGGTGGCCGGAGAGCTCGTGCAGACCCTCCGGTCTCTTGCCGTCGATGACCGGGTGCAGGTGCACCACGACCGATTCCAGGTGTGGATGGGCGTGCAGCAGCGCGTGCTCGACCTGGTCGGCGACGCGGTGTCCGTCCACGACGGTGAGGGTGACCGCGACGGCGATGTCGGCGTCGGCCTCCATGCGGTGCCCGCTCCAGCGGGCCCTGATCCGGTCCACCGCCAGGACGCCCTCGACCGAGGCGGCGGTCGAGGTCATCGCCTCGATGACACCGGGTTCGATGCCGTCCATCAGCCGGCGGAACACCGTCCGCATGGAGCTGATCAGAATTCCCATGATCACCACCCCGATGATCAGTCCGACGATCGCGTCCGCCCGCTCAAGGCCGAGCCACACGCCGACCACACCGACCACCACGGCGATCGAGGTGAGCCCGTCCGCCCGGGCATGCTGCCCCTCGGCGATCAAGGCCGCGGACCCGATCTTGCGACCGGTACGGATGCGATAGACGGCCACGATCTCGTTGCCGGCCGCCCCCACGATTCCGGCGGCGAACACCCAGCCCAGGTTGGTCAGGGGATGCGGGTTGATCAGCGCGTCGATCGACTCCCAGATGATCAACGCCACCGAGGCCGCGATCACCAGGGAGATCAGCACCCCGGCCAGGTCCTCGGCGCGCCGGTAGCCGTAGCTGTAGCGGTCGGTCGCGACGCGGCGCCCGATCCGGAAGGCGATGACCAGCGGAATCGTGGTGACCGCATGCCCAAGATTGTGCAGCGTGTCGGCCAGCAGGGCGATCGAGCCGGAGATCGCCACGATGGCCATCTGCAGGATCGCGGTGGCCATCATCCCGGCCAGGCCGATCCATGCGGTGCGAATGCCCTCACCGCTCGTCTCTTCGGCCGACTGGATGGCTTCGTTGGCGTCGTGAGAATGAGGCACCACGAAGTGCTTCAGCTTGGCCAGCAGGCCGCCGCCGCGGTGCCCGTCGTCATGATCGTGTCCGTGCCCATGGCCATGTCCGTGTCCATGGCCATGCCCGTGATGCCGCTGTTCGTCGCTCATCGTGATCAAGCTTTCCCATCGTCGTGATATTTCACGTGAAACATTACGATGCACCCTTCCTGTCGTCAACGGTCCGCTGAGGGCTGGGGGTGGCACGTAAAAACGTTGTTAACGATGGCTCGTGAATGTGTCGGAACGTGTCTACCGGCGTTGTACATCGAGCTTCTCCCAGCAGGGACCTGGGGATTCATTACTAGAACCAGATCACCCGCCGAGTGCGTTGTCAACAATCAATGCGAAGGGGAGGGTTGTTGACAACGCAGGAAGGGCAGGCACATGATGTGCGGCATCGTTCAGGCTCGTACAGCCCCACCGGAGCATTGCGGCTCCGAACTCGTTACCCGCCCTAACCTTCTCCAGGCGGATGCCATGAAAAGCTCACTCCCCCTTCGCCCCCCAGCTCTGATCTGCTCGGCCCTGCTCACACTGACCGCGTGCGGCACTTTCGCGAACAGCGACTCCCCGGCCGGTGCCGACCAGAACGTGGTGATCAGTCTCCAGTTCTCCCCGCGCTCCAACTACGCTCTCGAAACCGACGACGCCCTGGTGCTCAGCCAGATCGGCTGCCTGGAAACCCTGCTCACCTATGACAACAAGGCCGGTGCGCTCAAGCCGCTGCTGGCCACCAAATGGACTCAGAGCAACCCCACCACCTGGGATTTCACCCTGCGGGAGAACGTCAAGTTCCAGGACGGCACCGCTCTGACGGCCGACGCCGTCGTCCAGGGACTGAAGCACGTGCTCTCGGTCGAGGCGCCGCCACGGGCGTTCAACAAGACGGTCGTCTCGTCGGTCGCCGCAGTCGACGGCTCGACCGTCCGGATCACCACCCCCAAACCGAGCGCCCTGCTGCCGTTCCGGCTGGCCAGCGCCAACACCGGCATTCTGGCGCCGGCCGCCTACACCTCCTCGGGCATCAAGCCGATCGGGCACTGCACCGGGCCCTACAAGCCGACTTCCGAGGCCACCGGACAGTCGATCTCGATGGAGCGCAACACGACCTACTGGGGTGGGCAGGTCCCGCTGGCCAAGGTCGAGGCCAGGTTCATCGCCGAAGGCGCGACCCGGGCGACCCAGGTCCAGACCGGAGAATCCCAGATCGCACTGGGCATCCCGGCCACCAGCCTGGCCGCGCTGAAGGGCGACAAGGAGCTCGTGGTCAGCGAGACGTTCACGCCGCGCACGACCGGGCTGTACTTCAACAACTCACGTGCCCCGTTCAACAAGGCCGCGCTGCGCAAGGCCGTACAGGCCGCCCTCGACCTCGACGCCATCGCCAAGAGCGTCTACAACAACGGCGCCGAGCCCGCGATCGGCCCGTTCTCGCCCACCGAGCCGTGGGCACCCAAGGGCATGCAGCCGGTGGCGCAGAACCTCGACCAGGCCAAGGCCCTGCTCGCCGAGGCCGGATACGCCCCCGGCAAGCTCAAGCTGACGCTGCTGGCCTACACCGAACGGCCCGAGTTCGCCGACCTCGCCACCGTGATCCAGGCCAACCTCAAGGCGATCGGCATCGAGGTCAAGGTGAAGAGCAGTGACTACGCCGGGATCGAACCCCAGCTCCTGTCCGGCGACTACGACCTCACGCTGCTGTCGCGCAACCACCTGGTCGACATCGCCGACCCCAATGGCTTCCTGTCCTCGGACTACACCTGTGAAGGCGGCTTCAACATCAGCCGCTTCTGCGACCCGGCCATCGACAAGAAGATCGCCTCGGCGAACGCCATGACCGACGCCACCGAGCGCAACGCCGTCTACGCCGAGGTCGCGCGCTACCTCGAAGAGAACGCGGTCACCGTCTTCCAGGTGCACGAGCAGACACATGCCGCATACCGCGCGGGTGTGAAGGGTTTCACCGACGACCCACTCGCTCGATACGCGATCACCACCGCTGTGACCGTCGCCAAGCAGTAACGACAAGCAGTAACGGAGGGAATTACATGGACTTGCTGGGCTTTACCCCGAAATACATCACTTTCGACTGCTACGGAACGCTCACCCACTTCCAGATGACGCCGACCGTGCTGCCGCTGCTCGAGGACCGCGTCGCACCTGAGGACATCCCCACCTTCCTGAAGGACTTCCGCGCCTACCGGATGGACGAGGTGCTCGGCCCGTTCAAGCTCTACCCCGAGGTCCTGCGGGACTCCTGGCAGCGGGCCTGCAACCGCTGGCGCATCCAGTTCCGGCAGTCGGACGCGGACACGATCATCGCCGCGGCCGGCTCGTGGGGGCCGCACCCCGATGTGCCGGAAGCGCTGGGCAAGCTCGCGTCGGCCTACCCGCTGGTCATCCTGTCCAACGCCACCGACGGCATGCTGGAGAACAACGTCAGGCAGCTCGGCGCGCCCTTCCACCGGGTGTTCACCGCCGAGCAGGCTCGCGCGTACAAACCGCGATTCGCGGCTTTCGACTACATGCTCGACCAACTGAACGTGGAACCGCAGGAGATCCTGCACGTGTCCTCACACATCTGGTACGACCTCATCCCGGCGCACGAGCTGCGGATCAAGCACAAGGTCTACGTCAATCGCGGCTACGACCCGTCCGTCCCCTTCTACGAATACGCCGAGACCTCCGATCTCACCGGCGTCCCGCCGCTGCTCGGCCTGTAGTCCAACGACTGGGAGGACACGTGAAGCTCGTTTCCTACTGGCTGGACACCGCCAAGCCGGCCGGCGACTTCCGCCGCACCGAACCACCGGCACGCGCGGACGTCGTCATCGTGGGCGCAGGTCTCACCGGCCTGTCGACCGCCTTGCACCTGTCCCGCCAGGGCGCGCAGGTCGCGCTGCTGGAGGCGCACACCGTCGGCTGGGGCGCCTCCGGCCGCAACGGCGGAATGGCCACCCCGGGACTGGCGATCTCCTTCGGCGCGGGGGTGAAGCGCTACGGAACGGAGCGCGCCACCGCGATGTTCCGCAGCTACAACGACGCGATCGACACCCTCGAAGACGTCGTGACAACTGAGGGGATCGACTGCTCCTTCAGCCGGACCGGGCGGCTGACGCTGGCCAGCAAACCGGCGCACTACCAGAGCTTCCAGGCCTCGGCCGCGCTGATGCGCGAGCTGGCCGGGCAGGATGTGCGGCTCGTACCGCCCGCGCGCATCCGTGAGGAGATCGGCAGTGACCACTACCACGGCGCGATGGTCGATCCCCTCGGCGCGGGCGTCCACGTGGGACGGCTGACGGCCGGACTGGCGGCGGCCGTGTCGACGAACGGCGTGTCCATCCACGAGGAGTGCCAGGTCACTGGGCTGACCCGGCGCTCCGGTTACCAGCACGACGTGCACACCGAACTCGGCACCATACGCGGCGACCAGGTGGTGATCGCCACCAGCGGCTACACCGGCGGCCTGACCCCGTGGCTACGCCGGCGGATCGTGCCGATCGGCAGCTTCATCATCGTCACCGAACCCCTCGACCAGAGCGTCGTGGACGAACTGCTGCCGCACCGGCGCGTCGCCTCCGACAGCAAGAACCTGCTCTACTATTTCCGGATCACGCCGGACAACCGGCTGCTCTTCGGCGGACGCGCCCGGTTCGCGCTGTCGGCTCCCGCTTCCGACATCAAGAGCGGGCGGATCCTGCGCCGCGCGATGACGACCGTGTTCCCGCAGCTGGCCGGCGCTCGTGTCGACTACTGCTGGGGCGGCCTGGTGGACATGTCGCTGGACCAGATGGTGCACGCCGGGGAACGTGACGGCCTGTTCTACTCCGTCGGCTACAGCGGCCACGGCGTGCAGATGGCCACGCACATGGGCAAGGTGCTGGCCCAGGTGCTGGGCGGCGAACCGGCCGCCAACCCGTGGCAGGACCTCCCGTTCCGCGCCGTTCCCGGGCACTTCGGCCCGCCGTGGTTCCTGCCGCCGGTCGGCGCCTACTACAAGTTCCTCGACCTCGTCCGCTGACCAACCTTCACCGGGGACGGCTATGGAAAGGGCAGGCATGCGATGTTCTTCTTGATCAGACGGCTGGCCGTACTCGTCGGCACGCTGGTGATCGCGTCGTTCGTGGTCTTCCTGATCCCCTATCTCACGCCGGGCGATCCCGTACGGAAGATCCTGCGCGGCCGGGTGCGCGACCTCAACGTCGACCCGGTCACGCTGGAGAGCCTGCGTCGCTCGTACGGACTCGACCGGCCGCTGCTGACGCAGTTCTGGGACTGGCTCGCCAAGGCGCTGCGCGGAGATCTCGGCCTGTCCTACACCAGCCGTTCCCCGGTCACCGAGATGATCAGCAGCGCGCTGGGGGTGACGACCGTTCTCGCCATCACCTCACTCCTGATCGCGCTGGTGGCCGCGCTGTTCTTCGGCTCGCTGGCCGCGGTCAAGCGCGGCAAGCCCACCGACACCGCCATCACCTCGATCACCCAGGGGTTCGTCGCGATCCCGGAGTACTGGCTGGCGCCGGTGCTGATCCTGGTCTTCGCGCTCCAGCTCGGCGCGCTGCCGTCGGCGGGGTGGCGGGGCCCCGAGTCGATGGTCCTGCCCTGCCTCACTCTCGCGCTGCGCCCGATGAGCTACTTCACCCAGGTGACCAGGGCATCGATGATCGACGTACTGGAATCGCCGCACATCACCGCCGCGCGAGCGCGCGGACTGACGTTCGGCGCGACGATGCTCCGGCATGGCGTACGCAACGCGCTGCTGCCGGTGATCACCTTGTTCTCGGTGTGGCTGGCCGGCCTGCTCGGCGGCTCGGTGGTGGTCGAGGTGATCTTCTCGATCCCCGGCATGGGCCGCCTGCTCTATGAGTCGGTCGTCAACAACGACGTTCCCACTATCCAGGCCGGAGTCATCAGCCTGGTCGGGTTGGCCGTCCTCATCACGACGCTGACCGATCTGGGGTACACACTCATCAATCCCACGGTGAGGGCCGCACATGTCTCTGCTTGACGATCATCTCGCCGGCAAGGCGCCGAACGACGCCCCGGCGACCGGTGCGGAGCGCGGGCGCGGCCGGACCGGCCTGCGGAGCTGGCCACCCAGCCTCCTCGTCGGATCCGCGCTCTTCGGGCTCATCCTGATCACGCTCGTCCTGACCCCGTGGATCATGCCGCACGACCCGGCGGCCCAGAACCTGGCCGACCGGCTGGCGCCGAGCGGCGCCACGCATCTGCTCGGCAGCGACCACCTCGGCAGGGACGTGCTGAGCCGGCTGATGGACGGTGGCCGGTTCTCGGTGTCGATCGCCGCCATCACGCTGATGATCTGCGCGGTGAGCGGCACGCTGGTCGGCATCGTCTGCGCGCGGCGGGGCGGCAAGTTCGACGAGTTCGTCATGCGGCTCACCGATGTGCTGCTGGCCTTTCCCGAGATCATCGTCGCGCTGTTCCTCGTGGCCATCCTGGGCACGAACTACGGCACCCTGATCCTGGCCCTGGTCATCGGCGGCTGGACGCCGTTCGCCCGGCTGGCCCGCAGCGTCGCCCTCGAGATCGGCTCGCACGACTACATCGAGGCCGCGCGGGCGCTGGGCTGCTCCTCGTCGTTCATCATGTTCCGGCACATCCTGCCGAACGCGCTGAGCCCGCTGCTGGCGCACGCCGCGGTCCGGTTCGGGCACAAACTGATCACCGTGGGCGCCCTGTCCTACCTCGGTCTCGGCATCCAGCCACCGGACGCGGACTGGGGGTCCATGCTCGCGAACGCTCAGCCGTACCTCACGAAAACGCCTGGCTTGATCATCTACCCTGGCCTGGCCATCTTCGTGACGGCATTGAGCGTCACACTCATCGGCCAAGGTCTCAACGCCAGGAGGAGCCGGCGTGGGTGAACAGGCCGCTACACCAAAGATCGCGAAGGAGCATTCGTGAGCGAACCCAGGCGCAGGGCCGAACCGCACGTTCCCAAGCGCACCCTCTCCGCCGTGGTGACGTCCCAGATCAGGGAACGGATCATCAGCGGCGGGTACCCTCCCGGCAGTCAGATGAACGAAGTGGAGATCGCGGCGGGGTTCGCCACCAGCCGTGGCCCGGTCCGCGAGGCGCTCCAACGGCTGGCGCAGGAAGGATTGCTGGTCGCCTCGCCGCACAAGGGCATCACTGTCCGGGTCCTGACCGACGACGACCTGGAGGACCTTTACTTCGCGCGGGCCGCCATCGAACGCGCGGCGATGGAGCGGCTGACCGCCCGGGGCACGCCGGCGGCGCTGATCGCCACCCTCGAACAGGCGGTGCGGCTCCTGGCGCTGGCCGTGGCACGCCAGGACTGGCAGCGGGTCTCCGCGGCCGACCTCGGCTTCCACCAGGCCATCGTGGACGCCGCCCGGAGTGAGCGGCTGTCGGCGATGTACGCCTCACTGGCCGACCAGACCCGGCTCGGACTGAACCTGCTCGTGGCCACCTACAAGGGCCGCACGGATCTCGTCGAGGAGCACGAGCAGTTGCTCAAGCTGCTCACCTCCGGCGACCACGCCGCCTTGTTCGACGCGCTCAACCGGCATTTCGGCGACGCGATGATCACGCTGCGGGACCACCGCGACAACAGCCCGGTTCCCCCGGTCTGACCCCACCACGCGAAGGAGAACCTCGTGGCGGAACTGCTCACGGTCGAGAACCTCGCCGTATACGCCGGCTCCAGTCCGGCGGAGAGGATCGTCGACGGCGTGTCGCTGTCCATGGGCGAAGGCGAGGTCCTCGCCCTCGTCGGCGAATCGGGCTCCGGCAAGAGCCTGACCGCGATGTCGCTGGTGCGCCTGCTGCCCCGGCCGCTCACCGCTGGCGCCGACCTGATGACCCTCGACGACGTCGACCTCCTGCGCGCGACCGATCGGAGGATGGACCAGATCCGCGGCGGGCGCATCGGCATGCTGTTCCAGCAGCCCAAGCACATGCTCGACCCGACCTCCACGGTGGGCGCCCAGGTCGCCGAACCGCTGCGCCGATTCCGTGGCATGAACCGGGCCACGGCCCGCCAGGCGACCATCGAACTGCTGCGGGACGTCGGTGTCCCCGAGCCGGAGCGGCGCGCCCGCTCCTACGCCCACCAGCTCTCCGGTGGCCTCGCACAGCGGGTGATGATCGCCGCCGCTCTGGCCGGGCAGCCCCGCCTGCTCATCGCCGACGAGCCGACCACCGCGCTGGACGTCACCGTGGAGGCGCAGATCCTGCGGCTGCTCGCCGCCAAGAAGGCCGAACTCGGCATGTCGATCCTGTTCATCTCGCACGACCTCGGGGTCGTCTCCTCGATCGCCGACCGGATCGCGGTCATGTACGCCGGCCGCATCGTCGAGCAGGGCCCGGCCGACGAGGTGCTCACCGCGCCGCGGCACCCCTACACCCGCGCGCTGATCGAGTGCTCCCTGCTGCGGCCCGGCCCCTCGGGTGAGCTGTGCTCCATCCCCGGTCATGCCGACTCGGCCCTGCGGATCACCGCCGGCTGCCGGTTCCGCCCCCGCTGCACCGCCACCCACGACGCCCACATCGAGCACCAGTGCGCCGCCGCCGAGCCGGCCCTCGCGACGCAGAGTCATGCCACGAGGTGCTGGATCGGCATGCCCACCCAGGTCAAGGAGCCCGCATGAGCAGCCAGCTGCTGGTCGTCGACGACGCGGTCAAACACTTCCCCCTCCCCCGTCAGGGCCTGCGCCGCCGCGAGCACGTGCACTCCCTCGACGGGATCAACCTCCGCGTCGACTCCGGCGAGGTGTTCGGGCTGGTGGGCGAGTCGGGCTCCGGCAAGAGCACCCTGGCCAGGGTCATCCTCGGGCTGACCCCCACGACTTCTGGGCAGGTGTCGATCGACGGCCTCGGCCCGCGAGCGCCACGCAAGCAGCTCGCCCGCACCGCCCAACTGATCTTCCAGGATCCGCATGCCGCGATGGACCCCCGCATGACCCTGGGTGCCAGCCTGACGGCCGTACTCGCGCAGCATCGCATCGGCAACAAGGAAGAACGCGCGCAAGCGGTCTCCGACGCGCTCGCGGAGGTCGGGCTCGACGACAGCTACCTGCACCGCTATCCGGGCGAATGCTCCGGCGGGCAGCTGCAACGGGTGGTCATCGCCCGCGCGCTGCTGCTCAGACCGAAATTACTGATCTGCGACGAACCGACCTCCGCGCTGGACGCCTCCGTACAGGCGCGGATTCTCAACCTGCTACGCAGGCTCCAGGGCGAACACGGGCTCGCCATGATCGTGATCTCGCACGACCTACGGGTGGTGCGGTACCTCGGCGACCGTGTCGCGGTGATGTACCTGGGGCAGATCGTGGAGATCGCCGATCGCGACGAGATCTACGAGCGCTCGTGCCACCCTTACACCCTCGCGCTGCTCGCCGCCGGAGCCGCGACGACCACCGGAAAGCAGCCCCCGGCCACCGTCACCGGCGAGCCGCCCTCACCCATCCACCCGCCCAGCGGATGCCGCTTCCACCCCCGATGCCCACTGGCGGCACCCGAGTGCCGGTCTGCGGCACCGGAACTACGGGAGATCGCCCCGGGACACCAGGTGCGGTGCCACCGCTGGGAAACAGCGCGAACGACACTGGCGAGCGAGGAGTCCCCCAACCGATGAGCGCGCAGGTTTCGCACAGCAGACAGGTGTGGCAGCCACCGGCCGGCGGCTTCTGGGAAGGCGTCTGGCGCGACGGTGATCAGCGGATGTCCGTGCACGACCCGGAGGACGGGGCGTATGTCGGGACCGTGATGGACGCCACGGATGCCGAGGTCCGGCGCGCCGTCGCTTATGTGGCCCAGGGACAGCTCCGGCTGGCCTGGCCGCTATGGGAACGACGTGCCGCCATCGAAGCTACGGCGGTCGCCCTCGCCGCGTCGGCGGACCGGTTCGCCACGATCATCGCCACCGAGGGCTGCAAGACCATCACCGAAGCCCGCGCCGAAGTCTCGCGCGCGGTCGAGACACTGCGGCTCACCGGCCAGGCCGCGGCGGCGCTCACCGGCCGTACCGTCCCGTTCGACAACACCCCACGCGGCCTGGGGTGGACCGGCTGGTACACCCGTGAACCGGTCGGCGTCGTCGCCACGATCACCCCGTTCAACGACCCGCTCAACCTGGTCGCGCACAAGCTCGGACCGGCGCTGCTCGCCGGCAACGCCGTGGTGCTCAAGCCCGCCCCGGCGACACCGCTGACCGCGCTCGCCCTCGTCGAGTTGTTCCTGGACAACGGGGTGCCCGGCGAATACCTGGCCGCCGTGCCCGGTGTCCACGCCGGGCAGGCCCTGGTGGCCGACCCACGGGTGGACGTGGTGTCCTTCACCGGCGGGCCGCGTACCGCCGACCGCATCGCACAAGGGGGACCGGCCCGCAAACTCATCATGGAACTCGGCGGCAACAACGCCCTGATCGCCTGCGCGGACGCCGACCCGGCCGCCGTCGCCGCCGCCGTCGTCGACGGCGCGTTCGGGGTCGCGGGCCAGAACTGCCTTTCGGTGCAGCGGGTCTTCGTCGAAGCGGACCTCTTCCCCGAGGTGCTGGAGAGGGTCGTACGCGCCACCGCCGCCCTCGTCGTCGGCACCAAGCACGACCCGGCCACCGACGTCGGCCCGCTGGTCACCGAGGCCGAAGCCCAGCGCGTCGCCGCATGGATCGACGAGGCCGTCGCCGCCGGGGCGACCCTCCACACCGGCGGCGCCCGCAAGGGGAGCTTCGTGACCCCCGCGGTGCTCACCGACGTGCCGGGCGACGCCCGGATCCGCGTCGACGAGGTGTTCGGCCCAGCGGTGCTGCTCGACCCGTTCTCCGATCTGCGAGAGGCCATCGCCTCGGCGAACGCCGTCGACACCGGTCTGCAGGCCGGGGTGTTCACCCACGACGTGGACCGGGCGTTGGCCATCGCGGACGCGCTCACCGCCGGCGCCGTGCTGATCAACTCCAGCTCGGACTTCCGAATCGACGCCATGCCCTTCGGCGGCTTCAAGCGATCCGGCATCGGGCGCGAAGGCATCGAGTCCGTCATCGACCAGCTGACCGAACCGAAGATCGTCGCGATCAACAGAGGCCTCCGTGGTTCAGCGAACCTCAACGACGTGACTCAAGAACTGGAGGGAGTGATCGTGAGGTAAGAGTCGTCGATCTCGTCGTTGCTCATGATCGTGCTCCCATCGGCTCTGTCGGGTTGGGGTGGGTCATCTGGGAAGGGCGATGCCGCGGCCCTCGCGCATCGCGATCCGGTACACCTCGGTGGCCAGCGCGATGTCCTCGATCGCCAGGCCGAAGGGGTTGACCAGGATGACGTCGTCGGGGTGGTAGCGGCCCGGGTGCCGACCGGCGAACACCTCGCCCAGCTCGGCGTCCACGCGGCGGACGCCGGCGCCCGCGTGCTCGCCGGGGCCGACCACGCGCCCGGTCCGATGCATGCGGCCGAGCAGGCGGTGCTCGTCGTCGCGGACCAGGGCCCAGTCGTCGACCAGCAGGGTGCCCGCCTCCATCACCACGTCAGGCAGGACATCGTCGAGGGAGACATTCACCACGACGCAGCCCCTGCTGAGCCAGTCGTAGGCGATGTAGCCCTGGGTGGTCGTGGTGGCGGGGATGACCAGGTCGGCGCCGAGCACGGCCTCGCGGGCCGTGTCGGCCAGGGAGATGCGGATGCCCTGCGCGCGCAGCAGGGCGTCCACTTCGTCCGCGAGGGCGGCGGCCCGGCGCGGGTCCCGGTCGTGCAGCACGATGGCGGCGATCCCGGGCAGCGATCGGGCCAGCAGCTCGATGTGCGTACGCGCGATGACGCCGGCGCCGATGACGCCGACGGTGAGGACCTTCTGCGGCAGCAGCGCCTGGGCGCTGGCCAAGGTCACAGCCGCGGTCCTGAAAGCGCTGACGTGAGCGGAGGCCATGACGCAGCGGATGCGCGCGGTCTGGCGGTCGAAGAGCATGGTCAGGCCGCTGGCGCGGGGCAGCCCGCGTTCGGGGTTGTCCAGGCAGCCGTTGATGATCTTCGTACCGGCCATCTCGAACGGACCGCCGACGTAGCCGGGCATGTTCAGACTGCGGGCGGCCGCGCCGGAGGGGCTGGTCCAGCCGAGGTAGGCCTCGGCCGGCAAGGTGGTCCTCCCCTCGGCCTGCAGGACGAGGGCCTCGCGCACGATCTTGACGGGGTCGAGGCGCTGGCAGGCCCACCTGGTCTCTTCCTCGGTGAGGTACCAGAGTGCGGTGGCGTCGTTGTTCACGTCGGTAAGTCTGCGAACGCCGCCTATCGGGCGGGCTTCGTGCCGCTAAGCGGGCGAACTTAGCGAAGGCTTAGTGCGACGAAAGCCCGGGACGGTTGACTATGGCGTAGAGCAGATCTTCGAGACCACGAAAGCAGGCGTCATGCTCAAGCGGTTGATCACCCTCTCCATCATCGCTGCCTCCCTCGCGCTGCCGGCTGTCGGGCTCGGCGGGACGCACACCGCGCCGGCCGGCCACGTGGTCGCCACCGGCCCCGGCGACGACATCAACACCCACTGGGGCGAGGGCCCGACCCCCAACTCCTGACCTGCCGGGCTGCTCAACCCGTGGCGCGCGGCGTGCCAGGGACCGCGACCGGCTGGCGCAGCGCCAGCCGGTCGCGCAGGCCGTCGGCCTCGACCGAGTCCAGGCCGGCCAGCAGCGCCCAGGCGGCGCGAGCGGCGTCTTCCGCCGCGTGCGCCCCCTCCTCCGAGGCCAGCCCATCGCTCGCCTCGGCCAGCCCGACCAGCGCCCGGGCCTCGAACGGCGGCAGGCCCAGGCTGCGGAAGATCTCCACCGCCTGACCCAGCCGGGCGGCCGCCTCCTCGAACCTGCCGCGGGCCAGCGCCTGCTCGCCCAGCTCGTGCCGGACCCGGCCCTCGACCAGCCGCTCCCCCACCCGAACGGCCAGGGCCAGCGACTGCTCCAGGATCATGTGCGCCTGGTCGTGGCGGCCCTCGCGGACGTAGACCTGGCCGAGCCCGTACAGCATGTACGCCTCGCCGATGTGGTCGGCGCCGTCCCTGACGATGCGCAGCGCCAGCGTGAACGACCGGCCGGCCCGGTCGATCTGGCCCTGCCGCAGGGCGCTCTCGCCGAGCCGGTAGAGCACCTGCGCCTCTGAGCGGCGGCTGCCCACGTCCCTGGCGATCTTCAAGGCCCGTTCCAGGTACGTCTCCGCCTCGGCGTACTCGCCGCCGTCGAGCAGGGATCGCGCCAGGTTGCTCAGCACGTGCGCCTCGCTGGTGCGGTCTCCGACGAGCTGGAAGACCTCCAGCGCCTCGCCGTACCGGCGGATGGCCTGCTTGGTGTCGCCGCGCAGCGAGTCGACGTAGGCGAGGTTACGCAGCACCAGCGCCCATCCGTGCGGCTCGTTCTGCTCCTTGAACAGCCGCAGCGCGGGTTCGAGCGCCTCCAGGGCGGCGTCCGGCTCAAGCTGGAAGATGCGCAGGCTGCCCAGGGAGTACAGCATGGCGGCCACGCCGCGCGGGTTGCCCTTCCTGCGCACCAAGCCGAGCGCCAGCTCGGTGGTGGAGCGCCAATCGTCGAAGTAGCTCCTGGCCTCGAACAGCGTCTCGGCGGCCAGCGCCAGGTCCCAGCAGAGTTCGTCGAACCCGAGCTGCGCGGCCTGCCGGACGCCCGCGACCAGGGCGGCGCGCTCACCGTCCAGGCAGTTCATCGGGTGTGGCGAGAGCCGTTCGAGCAGCGCGGGCGGCGGCGACCATCGGGCCTCGCCGCTGTGCAGGATGGTGTAGTCGCCGCCGTACTCGCGGCGGTGCGCCTCCTTGGCCAGCGCGAGCCAGGCCGACAGGGCGCGGCGCAGGCTCGCGCTGCGGTCGGCGGCGCTGTCCTCGGCCAGCGCCCGGTCGCGGGCGAACGTCCTGATGAGGTCGTGGAAGCGGTAGCGGGGCGCGCTCTTGGCCGGGCCGGCGCCGGCGTCCACGAGCTGGGCGTCGACCAGCGCCTCCAGGAGGTCCTCGGCCTCGGCCGGATCCTCGTCGAGCAGGCAGACACCCACCCAGCCGGGGAAGTCCGGGGTCTCCAGCAGCGACAGCAGGCGCAGCAGCCGCTTGGCCGGGCCGGGCAGGCCCTGATAGCTGACCTCGATGCTGGCCCGGATGCCGAGGTCTCCGTGCTCCAGCTCGTCGAGGCGGCGGTTCTCGTCGCGCAGCCGGTCGGCGAGCCGGCGAAGCTGCCAGTGCGGACGGGAGGCGAGTTTGGCCCCGGCGATGCGGACGGCCAGCGGCAGGTGCCCGCAGAGCTCGGCGAGGGCGGCGGCCTGCTCGGGCTCGTCACGGACGCGCTGCTCGCCGAGAATGCGTTCCAGCAGAATGACGGCCCGGCCTCTCTCCAGGACGCCCAGCTCGATACGGCGGGCGCCGGGCAGGCCGGTCAGCCGGGTGCGGCTGGTGACCACCACGGCGCAGCCGGAGCTGCCCGGCAGCAGCGGCGTGACCTGCGACTCGCTCATCACGTCGTCGAGCAGCACCAGCATGCGCCGCTCGCCGAGCCGGCTGCGGTATATCTCGGCCCGCTCGTCGAGGGTGTCGGGGATGGCGGAGCCGTCCACGCCCAGCCCGCGCAGGAAGCGTTCCAGAATCTCCAGCGCTGACGCGGGCCGGCCGCTGCCGCCGCGCAGGTCGGCGAAGAGCTGCCCGTCGGGGAAGTGCCCGCGCACGGCGTGGGCCGCCTGCACGGCCAGGGTGGTCTTGCCGACGCCGCCCCGGCCGCTGATGACGATGGTCGGCACAGTGCCTGACGCCTCGCCGCCGTCCGGGCCGGTCAGGACGTCCACGATGTCGGCGAACGTACCGGTGCGCCCGGTGAAGTCGGCGATCGCGGCGGGCAGCTGGCGCGGGACGACCTGGACGGCCGCGATGGGCGTGTCGCGGGGCGCGGCGGGCGGCTGCTCGGTGACCGCCTCGTCGCCGATGTCGCCGTCACCGCGCAGGATGGCCTGCTCCAGTCGGCGCAGTTCGTCGCCGGGTTCGATGCCCAGCTCCTCGACCAGCGTCGCGCGGGCCATGCGGTACGTCTCCAGCGCCTCGGCCTGCCGCCCGGACCGGTAGAGCGCGACCATGAGATGGGCGTAGAGGCGTTCCCTGAGCGGGTGGTCGCGGACCAGGACGGTGAGGTCGCCGATGAGATTGACGTGGTGGCCGAGCGACAGCTCCAGGCGCAGCCACTCCTCGACGGCGGCCAGGCGGCGCTCCTGAAGCTGCAGCGCCCCGCCGCGGATGATCCGGCCCTGGAGGCCGTCGAGCGCGGTGCCGTACCAGAGGCCGAGCGCGGACTGCAGCGCGGTCACCGCCTCCTGCGGTTTTCCGGCTTCGACCAGGGAATACGACTGCGCGACGAATTCTTCGAACTGATGGGCGTCAATGTTCTCAACAGGAATATTCAACGCATAGCCGGGCGGCCGAGTGCTGATGACGTCGGTCAGCCCCAATGCGGAAAAAGTCCGGCGAAGCCCCGAGACACATATGTGAATCTGCACCCTGGCCGTGCTCGGCGGCTCATCGTCCCAGATGGCGTCCATCAGGCGGTCCACGGAGATGACCCGGTTCGGCTCCAGGGCGAGCATCGCCAGAATGATCTGCGGACGTGCTCCAGTGAGTGGTATTCGGTGTCCCTCCGCCAGTACCTCTAATGGCCCCAGGATCCGAATATGCATTGGCACCCCTATAACCCGCTATTGGACGCTCTCTCGTATATATCCCATTTTCGTCGTCATGTCTGCGGATATGGGACTGCCGAAACGGCGGCGGTCCGGGCGGGAGGCGAGAGGCCTCCCGCCCGGACCGGGCGACGGTGGGTTGATCAGTCGAGGGAGACGGCGTCGGTGGTCTCGTCGGTCTTCTCGCTCAGCAGGTCGGAGACGCCGGAGTAGGTGAGGTTCACGATCGAACGGGTGATGCCTTCCGTCTGGATGGGCATCGTGCGGTGCAGGGTGGTGTCGGTCTTGAAGAAGTACGACTCACCGCTCTCGTGATGGTACGTACGGATCTGGCCCTGCGTCAGGCACCGGTTCACGGCCGGGTCCTGCTTGTTCCACGGCGTGTGCGGCACGCACTGGAGCAGGCCGCCGTGCTCGGGTGCGGGCGCCTCGGAGATGAAGATCCAGGCGAACTCATGGTCGCCCCAGTGCCAGCCGCGCGTGTCGCCCACCTGGGTCTGGTGGGTGCCGGTGATCTGCTCGTCCGGGTAGATGCAGTCGAACACCGGGGCCCCGGCGATGTCGCTGAGCAGCCCGCGGAACGCCGGCACGTGGTAGAGCGCGGTGAACAGCGTGCTGTGCGAGGCGAACAGCGAGTTCGGCAGACTGCCCGGCCGCGGCGTGTTGCCGGTCACGGTCACGCGGATGTCGATGCGGCGGGTGTTGGCCGCCGTCAGCATGGTCGTCTCCTCGTGGAGGCGGCGTACCATCTCGTCGGGCAGCAACCCGGTCATCCGCGCGTAGTGCTCGCGGGAGTACTGCACCGCGGCCTTCTCCACCGCGTCCGGGCAAGTGGACAGGTGCTTGGACAGCAGCGTGTCCAACTCCTCGACCACGTCGCTCCGTACGGTCGCCGGCGGCCGGTTGCCGGCCTCGAGCAGGGTGGTCGCGGCGCTCTCGGGTGTCAGGGGCTGCATGTTCTCTCCTTGTCGTCGCGGCGAACACTGATGCGCTTGCGGCGGTGGCATCAGGTTCGAAGCTCGGACCGAGCCTCGCCGGGCCGACTATCGCTGCCCTTTTGCCACGCCATCGCGCCGATAAGGCAGGCGCGAACGCATCAGCCGGACTACTCGCCGGTTCCGGTGAGGGCGTCGGCGAAGCCGAGACGCGCCTGCTCATGGACGCCGACCCAGGCGATCTCCTCGCCCAAGGCGCCACCCGCCAAACACTGCGTGATCGTCGTCGGCAAGGCACCTCCAGGCCGGCCCTCCCCCATCCGCTCCTCCGCCTGCTCCGGCGACCACGCCACAGCCCAGCGCGAGGCCGGCGCAACCGCGACAGCGCTCCTCATGGAGTGGTTCTGGAACGCCAACAACTCGCCCCCGAACCTGACCCACATCCACGGCGACTACGGAGACTGCGACTCCGCCGGCTAAGCGACGAACACCGCTCGTTCCGCCACACGCACTAAACGACCATGGCGCCCCAACCGCCCCTGGCTGTAGATGTTCCTACAGGCCAGGGGCGGCACGGTGCCCGCACAGCCCCGCTACGCGGGCACGCAGATGGGCGCCGTCCGCGTGCCGCCCGGACTCCGCACTAATCCGTCAGGACCGAGAAGCTGGAATTCCATGCCCTCATGCCCGAAAGCTTGGTGTAGACGGCGGAGCAATCGGTGCCCCCGGTGATGATGCCCTGCGCCATCACCTTGCCGTCGCCGGTGCCCGAGTAGACGGCCCCGCCGGAATCTCCCCCATCGGGGCCGGCGCAGTCGTAGGTCCCGTCACCGTTCTGATCGGAGTTGATGTACGCCAGGTTCGTGGCGAAGATCCCGTTTTCGAATGTGGTCGCGTATTCGTTGTCGGTCACGAACTGCCGACAGGTCTGTCCCGTCGTGAGCCCGCTGGTGCAGACCTGGGTGCCGTTTTGAGGCGTGCCGTAGTTCGCGGCACCGACCGTCAATGCACTGCACGGGTTGGCGTTCTTGGCGCAGTTGTACACACGGGGCTCGTAGCCACCGCCGGAGCCCTGCAGCAGAGCGAAGTCGCCGTACACGTCCTGGGTCCCGTCCTGCGGGGCATCCAACGTCCCCCCGTACGTGGAGGTCACCATGGCCCCGTGGTAATACCCGACCGCCGGCGGTGTGGCGCTGGTGTAGGAGGATGCCCATGCTCGGGGATATACGGTCTGGGCCGGAAAGCAGTGCGCTGCCGTCAGCATGTGCTCGATGCCGTCCTTCCGCACCGAGAAGCCGGTCGAGCAGACGCCGCCGGGCGGGGTTCCGGTGTGCGGGGGATTCCACAAGCGGATCCCGGATCCGCCGTAGTGCGGGGCGGAGTCCTGGGAACGGCCGAACACGTGGGGCACCTCGTCTTGCTGCCGGAAAACGAGCGAATCGCCGAAGCGTTCCTTGAGCTCGATCCTGGCCGCGTCCGAGTCGGCCGTGGCATAGGCGATCACGGCTCCCTTGACGGAATCGACGCCCACTCCGAGGACCTTGCCCTTGTAGGTGCCGGACCTGAACAGTTGGACGACCTCTTCTTTGGTACGCCGGACATCGGCCAGGCTCAGGCCGCTCTGCTTCACCTGAACCGACACCGCCGTCCCTGCCGCCGCTCGCGCACCGCTGCGAACGGCGTCGGAGCGCTGCTCGAAATCGGAGCCGGCGGGAAGGCTGACGCTCACCGTGTTCGGCCCCGTGATGGAGACTCCGGTGTACCTGTCGGGGGAGGCGTCGACCAGCTCACTCAGCTTGTCGGCCGCTGCCTTGGCCTCCTGTGAGACCTCGCCAGGGAAGTGGGGCAGCGGCTCGAACGGCGGCGGGGCCAGATCGGCCGAGGCCGGCGAAAGGGGGGATAGGGCGACGACGAGGGCCATTGTCGAGATCGAGACGGTGATGCTTCTACGAGATCGCATGCAGTGCCTTCGAAGGTTGAGGGGACAGAACGCGCGCCGGAACTACAGGGATTTGCGTGGCGTACTGCTCCGGGCACACGGACGGGACGCCGCAGACGCGCGGCGGCTCGTGATCATCAAGTGTGCCCAACTCTGGCAATTACGGTCAATACCGAAATTCAACCACCGTCGTTCGGTGTGGAGCCGGGACCGGCCGTGCCGGTCGGCGACGCTTCTTCCAACAGCTCCGGTCAGGGCGCGTCCCAGGCGATCGAGGGAGCCACTACCTAGTTCCACCAGCAGGCACGAGAGGGAACGTCGTTCGGTCCGCGTGGTTCCAGCGCTTGGAACCAGACGGCACGCCTCCAAGGCAGACACGCGATCAGCGTGTCAAAGGTCAACGACTCCAAGGAGCGAACGTGCGCCGACTTCTCCTCACCGTCCTCACCGGGCTGACCGTGCTGATGGTCCTGGCAATGACATCGGCGGCCGATGCCGCCGTCTTCCCCTTCACGACGGTTCGCAACAACGCCATCGCGGTCCCCTCCAGGTGCATCGGCCCGTTCAACGGCGGCTCGGCCGACGGCACTCCCATCGTGTTGATGGACTGCAGTCAGCTCTGGCACGGCTTCGCGCCCGTCAGCTCGACGGACAACTCCATACGCCACTCCAGCGGGAAGTGCCTGAGCCTGGCCAACACCCAGAACCCGACCCCTGTCGGCACCTCACTGGTGCTGCGACAGTGCGCCAACGGCCCCACAGGCGATCAGCAATGGACGTTCGTCGCGGTGCGCCCCGGTGCGCCCGACGGCCTCTGGGTCCTCCGCCAGCACTTCATCGGCTTGTGCGTGGGTCCGTCCGGCGGCAGCACGGCGAGCGGCACCCGGCTGGTCACACAGAACTGCGCCTTCGCCGCCACCACACAGCAGTGGCTGCTGGAAGGCCTGCCGAACAGGTACGGCTTCTCCTACGACGACGGGACGACCCCCTGACCTGGGCGTACTGACGATCAAAAGCGCGCCGCGATGCCGGTCGAAGGCATCGCGGCGCTGCTCCCCCTCACACCACCATGCCGCGGACCACCATCTGCGGGGCGACACGAAGCAAGCCCGTAGTCATTGTGAACGTCCGCGGGTGCAAGGGCCTGTCCGCTTGTGGCCACTCGGCCATTCCGGGGTGGACGGGCGGGGATGCGGCACTGATGATGTTGGACAGTACTGTCATGATCATCGGCCGATTGGGAGAGCCGTATGAAGACCCGTACCTGGACTCGCCGTGCCGCCGCTTTGGCCGCCAGCCTGGCCGCCGTGCTGGCGCTGGGCATCACTCCCGCGCATGCGGATACCGTGATCCGCAAGCCGCAACAACCATCACCGCAAGGGTCCATGGTGCGCTAAGGCGCGGCGGTACATTGTCCCCCTGTCCGGCAGGACGGGGGGATGTTCCGTCTTCATGGCCCCTCGTCCGACGGCGTCAGGCGGAAGCGATCCTCTAGCTCTCCCCTGAGCTGTTCTGAGCCTCTCGCAGCCTTGCCACAGCCTTCACGGCAGCGACCCTCGTGAGACCGGATGTGAACTGGCCATAGAAGCCATTGTGCTCCAGCAGAACCATGGTGTTCTTGTCCCGGATGACCACGATGTCGATCGCCATCGTCGGGCCTGTGCTCGCGGACGGATCCGTAGAGCGGAGCTTGATCCCGTAGGCGGCTGAACCAAGCTTGCCGACCGACAGCTTGGCGATCGTGTTCTTTTCCTTCTTGGTACTGGCGTTGATGTGGTCGCAGTCACGGACCATGACCTTGGCGGCCCGCTCCAACAAGGAGATCCGGGCCGAGGAGCCGCTCACGATGAACTGGCTGACTCCCTCCGGCACGCCATCCCTCATCAGCCACGTCGCCGTCTTGCTCCGGTAGAGCGGAACCAACCCCTTGGCCGCCGTGACGCACGCCTTCGTACGGGCGGACTTGGGGATCAGGATCTCCCTGTTATGGATCTTGTTGCGAACAAAGTCGGTGCCGAGATCCTCTGGCACGAGCAGTGCAGCCTTGAGTTGCGTCGGCGACGGCGATTCGGCCTGGCTTTCGGCCAGGACAGGAGGCGATACAAGGAGCGCACCGCCTAACAGACCAGCGGCCAGCCTCAAGCACTTAGAGATCACGTCAGGCACTCTAGAGGAGGCCCTCTCCGCAGATCGACTTCATTATCTGTGCACACATCCGCTGGCAGGCGAACACGCATGACGGCCCAGAATGCTGGACCTACGGCCACTGTCTTTAGGTGCGGATGGCGATCACGCGACAACGGCACGAGTTCGATCAGCATCCATCGGGCCGTGGATCATCGAGCCTGGTCGCGGTCCCAGGGTTCGTACCAATGATGGGCCGCCGACCGCGCCACCGACAGCCTCCGCCGCTGGGGCGAGAACGTCTCGGCCTGCGAGGTCGAACGCATCGTCAACGGATGCCCCGGCGTCGCGGACAGCACCGAAGTCGCCGTCCCGTCACAACTGGCGAGGATGACATCAAGATCGGCCGAACCTCACGCGCTCACCGCCTCGCACGTGTACGACCGCTACAGGGAGCGACTCGCGTACTACCAGGTCCCGCGCCACATCGAGATGGTCCGCGAGCTCCCCTACGGCCCCACACAACGGGTACGAAAAGGGCAACTGTCGCGATCGACCAAGGGCATCTTCGACGCCGAGGCACGCTGGCCCCGGGTATAGATCGGTGCCTGGGGTTAGATCTTCGATCAGGGGTCGCGGTCCCGGCACGGTTGGAAGCAACGTCTGAGGCTTCGCGCGATGCGTACACACACGAAAACCACCCCAGCCTGCCGATATTTCAGCAGGCCAGAGGCGGTCTGGTGGAACAGTGGAGGTGCTTGCCACTTACTCGAAACACGACGCCGCAGCCGGAAGAGGTGAACCAGGTGCTGAATCTTGGCTGATCGGAGAGATGTCGGGCCGGTCGAGCGACCATCTAGTGATCCAAGAGGAAGATATCTATGACATCCGCAACAGATATCCTTGATACACTGCACGTGCGAAGGAGGGTGATCCCATGACAATGATGAAAACCCCGATCGAGATCGACCAAGAGGCCCTGGCGATAGCTGCCGAGGTCCTCGGCACCAAGACGAAGAAGGACACGGTCAACGCCGCCCTCCGCGAGGTGGGGCAGCGGTTGGTGCGGCTACGAGCCCTGGCCGCACTCGGCGAGATGGCCGACCGAGGAGACTTCGATGACTTCGTCGGCAACAAGGCGGCCTACCGCCGGTGACACCCGCCCTGTACCTCATCGACACCTCCGGCATGTTCCGGATGTTGCAGGAGCCCAAGCTACGACAGGCATGGTCCGACCAGCTTGCCGCCGGTGTCATCGCGACCTGTCCAGTCGTCGAGTTGGAGTTCCTTTTCTCCGCGAGATCGCTTGCGGACCGCCTGGAAAAAGTTCGTCTGCTCCACAATCTGTTCGGCTGGGTACCGATGAGCGAACACGCATGGCACCGTGCAGCCGAGGTTCAGCAGCTACTCACCGAGACCGGACAGCACAGGTCGGCCGGTCCGGCCGACCTGCTCATCGCTGCCACCGCAGAACGGGCAAATCTCACGGTGCTGTGCGACAACCGCGACTTCATGACCATAGCCGTCCTGACGAGGCAACCTGTCAAGCTGGTCACCGATATCTGATGTCTTGGAGCCTACAGGTGAGGACGAGCCACAATCGCTCTCCACCTGCAGGGTGATCTTCGACATTGCTCGAACGGTCAATGGGGAACGCGCGGGCGAAGCCCGCGCCCCAAAAGACAAGGCGTCCGGAGCGAAGCGGAGGCCATACAGGGGTCGCGGCCCCGGCGCGACTGGAAACAACGCCTGAGGCCCCCCAAGTGCGAAGCGCCCCCTACGAAGCCCTTTGACACGAAAACGGCGGCACCCACATCGGGTGCCGCCGCATCATTCACTGTGGAGGTGGCGGGAATCGAACCCGCGTCCTTCAACCCCAAGGCAGGGCTTCTCCGGGCGCAGCCTGCTGTGCTTTTCTCAGCCCCGGCGATCACGCAGGCGTGTCACCGACGGGCTCAGCCACTGTTTGATTTCCCGCTCTCCCCCGTGGCCGGTTCGAGCGGTTGAGCCTTCTAACGATGCCAGGTCCCGGGCCGAAGGCAGTCCCGGGCTGACAGTGGTTTCGCTACTTAGGCAGCGAGGGCCAGGGAACCCTGGCCGACCACAGTGCGCTTAGAATTGGCACTTGTTGTTTGCGGTCACAGTGTTAACGAGGTTATGTCCGCAGTCCTCGGCCCGCTTCACCTGACTTGCAAAGTCGAAGTCGAAGCCAGTCACCCCCATGTGCAGTTGTCAACACGGCCCCGAAGGACCGAGCAAGACGACCTTACATCCTGCAACACGTGCGACGTCAACTTGATTCCCGTGCGGCGAAGCCCCCGGAAACGCGTTGGCGTTTCCGGGGGCCGACCGGCAGGGTCGCGCCGGTCCGGACGGCAGGACTTCCCCCGAGATGAAGTCCTGATCTCATCGCGGCGACTGCACCCGCAACCCCCCGAGCAGGGCAGTCACTGAGTAAGACGCAGCCGACCACCCGAACGGTTGCCTAAGGTGAGCAGAAAATCACGGGGAGTCGCGAAGGGCGCTGAAGAACTCGCCCGCGACCGCCGCGGGGTCGTAGTTCTTGGTGAGGACGGCTATCGCCACCTCACCCTGCCAGCCCACGAACCACCCCAGGTGCTTCTCCGCGTCGCCCGCGGCCGTCACGCCGTGCACCCCGGTATGGCCGGCCAGGGCGCGCGAGCTCTTGGCGCCGGCGAGCATCATGGCGGTCAGCGCGCTGCGGACCTTGGGGTCGACGGCGACCGGTTGCGGCGCGGCCATCGACACCACCTCCGCCGAGGAGTCGGGCGACTTCGGCTCGGTCACCAGCACGGGTGGGTGCCAGCTGCCCGAGGCGATCGCCCCCGCGACGAGAGCCATGCTGAGCGGGCTGACTTCGACGTTCTGGCCCGCGATGGCCTTGGCCTTGTCGGCGTCGCTGGCCAGCAGGGGCTGTGAGCCGGTGAACGACTTGGGCAGTGAGCCGCTGAACGACTTGAGCGGTAGCTGCCAATCCTTGCCGATGCCGAACGCCGCGGCGCTCTTGGCCAGGGCCGCCGCGTCGACGCGCCGGGCGAGCGAGGCCAGGGCGGTGACGCAGCCCTTGGCGAAGTTGTCGCTGAACGTCGGCGAGGCGCCGGTGACCTGGCTCGCCGTCACGAACCGCGCACCGCCCACTGTTCGCTCGGCCGGGCAGGCGAGCTTCTGCTTGATGTTCATCTTGGCCTTGATCAGCGCGTCGGCGGCCACGATCGAGAAGGCCGTGCCGGCCGGGAATCTGCCGGCGAGCGCGTCCTTCTCCTGGTTCAGGCCCTTGGTGCCGACCGCCAGGATCTCGCCCGTCGACCGGTCGACCGCCACCAACGCGCTGGTATCCGTCTGCGCCACGGCGGCTTCGGCGGCGCGTTGCTTGGCGCTGTCGATCGTGGTCCGCACCGGGACGTTCGTCCGGCCGGGCCACTCCTTGAGCTGCGCGACCTCGTTGTCGGTCTTGACATCGAGGGTGATCACCCGGGTCTGCGTGGATCCGGTGAGGTTGTTTTGATAAGCCCGCTGGAGCCCACTCTGCCCGAACGAGTCGCCCGCCCGCTGCGGACCGCCGAGCTTCTGCTCGGTCTCCGGAGTGAGCGCGCTCACCTTGCCGACGATGTCCTTGGGGTCGTCGGGCGCGACAGGCTGCTTCTGCTTGTCAATGATGAGCTGCGGGATCTTGTCGAGCTGAGCCTCCAGCTCCCGGTAGCGCACGGCGCCGAAGTTGGCGAGCGGGACGAACTGCTTCGGCGGCGACGACCTGATGCGGCTCAGCAGCCGGTCCTGGGCGAACCCGGTGTATCCCGAGAGCTGCTCGACGACCTCATCCGCCTTGTCACCGAGCTGTGACGGGATGACGCCGACCACGTAGAGGAACTGGGGAAGCTGGAGCGGTGTGCTGTTCCTGTCCTCGACCGGCTGGCGCGGCATCGCCTTGGTGGACACGGCGAACCGCTGGCCCTCCTTCAGCTGCGGGTGCAGCACCGAAGGCGACCAGTGCACCTTCCACTGGCCGCCGACCAGGCGCAGCGGCAGCATGCTGTCGTACACCCAGAGCGGGTTGTTCTCCCCCAGGTCGACCTCGGCGCGGAAGTCGGCCTGCGACTGGTCGCCGTTCAGGCTGATGCTTTTGATCTTGAACCGGAACGAGGCCGCGTCGAGTTCGATCTTCGCGTCGGAGAGCGCCTTGCGCACGGCCGCGAGATCACCGTCGGTACGGCCGGCGGCCAGGTCGTAGTCCTCCGACTGCCAGCCCACCAGGAAGTCCCGCACGGCGTCGTGCGGGGACGACTCCTCGAAACAGGCGGTCAGCGACATGCTCGCGACGGCCAGGGTGACGGTCGCGGCCAGGCCGCGGCGTACGCGGCTCATCGGTTGCGGTGCCGCACTGCCCGGGCCATCTCCCGCTTGGCCTGCTGCTCCGCGAGGGTCTGCCGCTTGTCCCAGTCCTTCTTACCGCGGGCGATGCCGATCTCGACCTTGGCCTTGCCGTCCTTGAAGTAGAGAGACAGCGGCACGATCGTCAGCCCGCCCTCCTTCGTCTTGGCGGCGAGCTTGTCGATCTCCTTGCGGTGGAGCAGGAGCTTGCGCTTGCGGCGGGCGGCGTGGTTCGTCCACGTCCCCTGGGTGTATTCGGGGATGTGGACGTTGAACAACCACGCTTCGCCGCTGTCGATGGAGGCGAAGCCGTCGGCGAGCGACGCGCGTCCCTCCCGCAACGACTTCACCTCGGTGCCCTGCAGCACGAGCCCCGCCTCGAAGGTGTCCTCGACGTGGTAATCGTGCCGGGCACGCTTGTTCTGGGCGACGACCTTCCGCCCGGTCTCACGTGGCATGCTCCGACCTTACCGGCGATCCGTCAGACCCTGAGGTAACGGCGGAGTGTGATGAACGATGCCAGCACACAGATCACCACGCCGATGCCCATGGTCAGCGTGATCACCGATGCCACGTCGTTCCAGCCGAGCTGGCTGCCGAACGCGAACGAACGCGCGATCTCCTCGAACAGGAAGACCTTGGCGACGATCAGCATCACGGCGGCGAACACCCCGCCGATCAGCCCGGCGATCACGCCCTCCATGACGAAGGGCAGCTGGATATAGAGGTTGGACGCCCCGACCAACCGCATGATGCCGGTTTCCCGGCGGCGGTTGAACGCCGACAGCCGCACGGTGTTGCCGATCAGCAACGCGGCCGCCAGGACCAGGACGATCGCCACCGCCAGCGCGGCGGATCTCAGCTTGTCGAGCAAGCCGAAGAGCTTGTCCACCAGGTCCTTCTGGTTCGTCACCTGCGCCACGCCTGGCTTGCCCGTGAGCGCCTGAACCACCGGTTGGTAGTTGTTGGGGTCCTTCAGCTTGACGCGGAAGGAGGCGGGCATGTCGTCGACCGTGGTCGCGTCGACGAGCGCCTTGTTGGCACCGTAGGACTTCTGGAAGTTGGCGTAGGCCTGGTCCGGGCTCTCATAGAGAACATTCTCGACCCCGGACATGCCCTGGATCTCGGCCTGCAGAGCCTTGCTCTGCTGAGGGCTGATCGGCTTGCCCTTGCAGTTGGGCATCGTGGGGTTCTTGCCGCAGAGGAAGACCGATACCTCGACCTTGTCGTACCAGAAGTCCTTCATCATCGTGACCTGGGCGTTGATCATCAGGCCGATGCCCAGCATCGCCATGCCGACGGCCACGGTGATGACCACCGCGAGCGTCATGGTCAGGTTGCGACGGAGGCCGATCCAGACCTCGGAGAAGATGAAATTCGCCCGCATGTTCTGTCTACTGCTCCCTGTCAGTACGCCTGGCCGTAAACGCCACGCGACTGGTCGCGGACGATCTTGCCGTCCTCCAGCTCCACGACGCGCTTGCGCATGGAGTCGACGATGGCCGCATCGTGCGTGGCCATGACGACCGTAGTGCCAGTCCTGTTGATCCGGTCGAGCACCTTCATGATGCCGATGCTCGTCGCGGGGTCGATGTTGCCCGTCGGCTCGTCGGCCAGCAGGATCATGGGCCGGTTGACGAAGGCGCGGGCCATGGCGACGCGCTGCTGCTCGCCGCCTGACAGCTCGTCGGGCATCCGGTGGGCCTTGCCTTCCAGGCCGACCAGCTCGATGACCTCGGGCACCACCTTGCGGATGAACCGCCGTGGCTTACCGATGACCTCGAGCGCGAACGCCACGTTCTCGTAGACGTTCTTGTTCGGGAGCAGCCTGAAGTCCTGGAACACGCAGCCGATGCGGCGGCGCAGGTGCGGCACCTTGAAGTTGGAGAGGCGAGCCAGATCCTTGCCGGCGACGTGGATCGCACCGGAGTTGGGCCGCTCCTCCTTCAGGACCAGGCGCAGGAAGGTGGACTTGCCTGATCCCGAAGGACCGACGAGGAACACGAACTCGCCCTTGTCCACGTCAACGGAGACATGGTCGAGAGCGGGTCGGTTCTGGTTCGTGTAGACCTTGGTGACATTATCGAAATGGATCACGAGAGCATCACGGCATGCCAGTCTAGGGGTCAGGACGGAAGCGAGGGTGGCACATGCCCACTTCCCGCCACACGCCTATCGGGGACGCCTTTCTTTACTGATGATCGACGTTCCGATTGGCCAGAGCACAGTCTAGGGGGAAGACTGGCATGGAACGTCCATAACGGAAACAAAACGATTGTGCGGCTAGACTTGGGGCTGACATGAGTTGCCAACACCTCGTATGCGCGCAGTGCGCCCACCCGGTCATCGAGGGCCGCTGCCCCCTGTGCCGTGCCAACCGCGAGCGGATGCACAACCACGGCTTCGCCGGGCTGTCACCTGCCCTGATCGTCATTCTGCTGGTCGTGCTGCTCTTCGTGGCCCTAGTGCTCAAGCACCTAAGCGGGCTCTGATTCCTGCCTGCGCATCCAGCGGATCTCGGACTCGATGAACTCATCGATGTCGCCGTCGAGAACGGCGGTCGGGTTGCCCGCCTCCGTGCCCGTGCGCAGATCCTTCACGATCTGGTAGGGATGCAGCACATAGTTGCGGATCTGGGTGCCCCACGACGTGGTCGAGGCGCCCCGCAGCTCGGACATGCGCTCCGCCTCCTCCTGCCGCTTGCGCTCCAGCAGCTTGGCCTGCAGCACGTTCATCGCCGAGGCGCGGTTCTGGAGCTGCGAGCGCTCGTTCTGGCAGGAGACCACGATGCCGGTCGGCAGGTGGGTGATGCGGACCGCGGAGTCGGTCGTGTTGACGCCCTGGCCGCCGGGTCCCGACGAGCGATAGACGTCGATGCGGAGCTCGTCCTCGTTGATGTCGATGTGGTCGGTCTGCTCGACGACCGGCACGATGTCGACCCCGGCGAACGACGTCTGCCGGCGGCCCTGGTTGTCGAACGGGCTGATGCGGACCAGACGGTGGGTGCCGTGCTCACCGCGGAGCGTGCCGTACGCGTAGGGGGCCTTGATCGTGAACGTGGCCGACTTGATGCCGGCCTCCTCCGCGTAGGAGGTGTCGTAGACCTCGGTCGGATAACCCTTGCGCTCGGCCCAGCGGATGTACATGCGCAGCAGCATCTCCGCCCAGTCGGCGGCGTCGACGCCGCCGGCCTGCGAGTTGATGGTGAGCAGCGCCTCACGCGCGTCGTAGGGGCCGGACAGGAGTGTGCGGACCTCCAGCGCGCCGATGTCGGACCGGAGCGAGACCAGCTCCTTGTCGGCCTCGGTCCTGGTGTCCTCGTCGCCTTCTTCGGCGGCCAGCTCGTAGAGGACGCTCAGGTCGTCGAGGCGGCGCACCAGCCCTTCGACGCGGTTGAGCTCGCCCTGCATGTGTGAGAGCTTGCTGGTGACCTTCTGCGCCTGCTCGGGGTCGTCCCACAGGTCAGGCGCGGCGACCTGGTCCTCCAGCTCCGCGATCTGCTTGCGCATGGCGCCGAGGTCGAGCACGTCCTGGATGCTCCGCAGGGTGCCCGCGAGCTCGTTGATCTCTTCTGCTGGATCGATACCTGCCACGCCTCCCAAGGGTACGCGACCCTCGCGGGCCCGAATAACATGGCCACGTGCGTAGTTTCGGTCGGCGGAGAGTGCTGGCGCTCGCCGCCGGTCTGCTGGCTGCGGCGGTCGGCTGCTCGGCCGCGTCCCCGTCCACGCCCAGTCAGGTGGCCGCGACCACGAGCGCACCCGTGACCCCGTCGCCCTCGGCGACCACCCCGCTGATCACGCCGGTCGAGGCGGCCAAGGTGTTCACCACCTTCACCGCCACCGACGACCTGCTGCGGGCCGGCGGCGACCTGCGGCTGGCGATGGAGCTGACCCGCGACGCGGAGGCGCAGCTCACCTCGGCCGACTTCCTGTCGACGGGCAACCGCCCGTCCCGCTACACGTGGGGCACGCCGACGCTGTTCGTGCCGCGGTTCAGGCACGACGAGGGGGCGCCCTGGTTCACGGTGCTGACCACGCGCAACGGCCATCCGACGCTGCTGACGTTCGCCAGGGCCGACGACTGGCGGCTCAGCTCGGCGACACAGCTGCTGCCGGGGCAGGACCCGCCGCACATCCAGCTCGACGCGGAAGGCTACGCGACGGCGCTCGCGCCCGACGACAAGAGCGTCACGATCAGCCCGCAGTTCATGGGCCCGCTGCACGCCACGGTGGCGGAGGCGGGCGAGACGGGCGTGGCGGCCGGCCTGCTCGAACGCGGCCCCTACACGACGGACGTGGCCGAGCAGATCACCACCGACCGGGAGCGGGCCAAGATCGGCGGCTTCAGCTACGACTCGATCTTCAGCGCGGGCGACTACCCGGTCTACGCGCTGCGCATGGTGGACGGCGGGGCGCTGATCCAGTACGCCATGACGCGCACGACGACCACCACGGTGGAGACGGACAAGGCCGACTTCGTCCCGGTGCCCGAGGCGGCCCGCTGGCTGTATCACAACGACAAGGCGCGGCGGTTCCTGAAAACCACAGAGATCAACCAGTACGCGACCGTGGTCCCTCGCTCCGGCACACCGACTCCCGCTGCGATCATCGCCCACATCGGGTCCCTCACCAAAGCCGTTGGTGGAGATCCGTAAAACCCTTTTTTTCCTTTACGGCCAGCCCGGTGGGCCCCACCCGCCATACGTGGCCGAGCTCTGTCCAGGGACACGCTCCTCCGGTGGAGGCGGCTGGGCGCCGTGACGTGCGTCTTCTTGGCCCCGACCGTGGTCTACCGAGCCCGTGGCGGCCCGGTGTCCCGCAGGCGCCCGTGCTGGGCGGCCACCCTTCGCCCCACGCCGTGGGCTACGAAGCCCATGACGCCCAGGTGTTCCCCCCTGCGCCGGTAGAGCCGGGCTGCCATTCTTTGCTCTCGCCGTTGGTTGCCAGCCCCTGGCGCGGGCGCCGGGGAGGTGGCGGCCATCCTTCGCGCCCGCTACGAGCCCGTGATGCGCACCAGCGCCTGTGGAGGTGGCCAGGCGGCCACCCTCGCCCCCGCGGGGGTCCACCGAGCCCTGGCTATGCGTCAGGAGACCGCAGGCGCTGGAGGGCCTTGTGGGAGGGCGTGCCGGGGGCGGCTGTGTAGAGGACCAGGCGTTGGTCCGCGCCAGCTATGGGGAGGAAGTCACAGTCCAGTTCCATCGGGCCGGCGATGGGGTGGGTCATGTGCTTCGTCAGGGTTCGCTGGATTTCGATGTCGCGGGCCGCCCACAAGCCGGCGAACAGGGGGCTGGTCTCTCTCAGGTCGTCGACCAGGGCTCTGATGTTCGCGTCCGTCGGGTAGCGGCCGGTGGCTCGGAGGTCGGCCACGCACTGGCGGGCGAGTTGGAGCTTGTCGGGCGTCGGGGCCGGGTTGCCGAAGAGCCAGCGCAACGTGTTGCGTTGCCGGGGCGGCACCTCCGACAGGTCGCCGATCAGGGCGACCAGCATGCGGTTCCAGGCGAGAACGTCGTAACAGGCGTTGATCACCATGGCCGGGACGTCGGTGAGCCGGTCCAGCAGGCGCAGGACGTTGGCGGGCACCTCGCGGGCGGGCTCGGCGCGGGCCGGGGACTGGTCGGCCAGCCGGAGCAGGTAGTCGTGCTCGTCGCCCGTCAGCCGCAGGGCCCGGCCGAGCGCGGTGAGGACCTGGTCCGACGGGTGCGGGCCGCGGCCCTGTTCCAGCCTGATGTAGTAGTCGACCGAGATGCCGGCCAGCAGCGCGACCTCCTCGCGGCGCAGCCCGGGGGTCTGCCGGCGCGGGCCGGGCGCCAGCCCCACCTCGGCGGGCTTGATCCGGCCCCGCCGGCTACGCAGAAAGCCGCCGAGTTCCTCCCTGTTCATCCCAACCATGATGACCCCGCTCCCTCACGCCTGGTACCCCGAGTCCCAGCCCTGGCCGTGCCTACCCGCCAGGAACGCCCCCGGACCAGCATGTCCGCATGACGATTCTGGTAACCGGGGCCCGCGGACACGTGGCCCGGAGCCTCATACAGCAGCTCCTGGAGGCCGGCGAACAGGTCCGCGCCGCCAGCAAAGACCCCGCCGCCGCACATTTGCCCACAGCTGTGGATGTAGTAGCGGCGGACGATCCGGCACTCGCGCTGGACGGCGTCGACCGGGTGTTCCTCTACGCCGACCCTCAAGGACTGGACGCCTTCCTGGCACAGGCCCGCGAGGCCGGAGTACGCCACGTCGTCCTCCTGTCCGCCGCTCTCGCGGACCCCACGGCCACGGACGCGATCGCCCGCCTGCACGGCGTGGCCGAAGAGTCGGTGACCGCCTCGGGCCTCCCCTGGACCGCCCTACGCCCAGGCGCGTTCGCCACGAACACCCTCCAATGGGCACCAGAGATCCGCACCGAAGGCAGGGTCACCAACCCGTTCCCCGACACCCACTCAGCCCCCATCCACGAAGCCGACATAGCGGAAATCGCACTAAATGCCCTGATAGAAGACGGCCACGAGAACGCCGTCTACGAATTGACCGGTCCCGACTCCATCACCCAGCGCGACCAGCTGAACACAATCGCGCGGACAATCGCCCGGCCACTCGAATGGCATCTGCAGGACCTGGAAACCCACCGCCAGGTCTTGTCCCGCTGGGGCTCACCAGAAATTGTGGAATCGCTCCTTAAACACTCCGTAGCCGCCACAAACATTCCAGTAACGACAACAAACACCTTCGCCAAGATAACCGGCAAACACCCCAGATCCTTCGCCCAATGGGCAGAAGACCACAAGGAAGCCTTCACAGGCACGAACTAACCCGGCCAGGAGCCAAGGACCGGCCACGGCGGGGGCCAAGAACGCGCATGTCACGCTCAGTGACCGCCATCGGCGCCCGCGCGTCACGGCCCGGGGCAAAGGGCGCCCCTGGCGGGCCGCCAACTTCACGCCGCGCCCCAGCGGGCGGATCACCGAAACCGGGCCGAAACCGGGCCGCGCCCCCGTGGCCGGGCCTGCCACCCCGAGGCGGACTCGCGTGGCCGAGCTGGTGCGTGCTTCGAGGTAGCCCTCGGCGGCCAGTTGCGCCCGCCTCCATCGGCGCCTGTGGGGCATCCGCGCGTCGCGGGCTCGGTAGACCACGGCCGGGGCCAAGAAGGCGCACGTCACGGCAGTCAGCCATCTCCACCGGAGGAGCGTGTCCCTGGACAGAGCTCGGCCACGTATGGCGGGTGGGGCCCACCGGGCTGGCCGTACAAGATCGAAAAAGAATGAGATCCGGCGCTCAGCCGTCTCCACCGGAGGAGCGTGCCCCTGGACAGGCCCCAGCCACGTATGGCGGCTGGGGCCCACCCGGCTGGCCGTACAAGACCGGCCAGCCCGGGCGGCGCCAACGGAACGACGTCACCCCTCGCTGTGGGGAAGGCTGCTGGAAGCCACCAGCGTGCGGATCGCGCGGAGAGCGACAGACAGCGTGGCGAGGTCGAAGTTGTCGCTTTCCCAGATCTCCGAGAGGGTCTGGCGGGAGCGGTGGACCGCCGCCGAGTTCGCCTCCGTCCAGCGGGCCAGCCGCTCCTCCGGAGACAGCCCCGGCGTGCTGTGGGCCAGCACATCGCGCGTCAGCGACGCGTGGGCCGCATACAGGTCGTCCCTGAGCGCCGCCCGGGCCATCGCGTTCCAGCGGTTGTCACGCGGCAGCGCGATCACCCGCTCCCTGAGGCGGGCCAGCTGGAGGCGGTCGGCGAGGTCGAAGTACACCTCCGCCACCTCGTTGACCGGGCGTCCCGTGAGCGAGGAGATCTCCACCAGGTCGAACGTCGAATAGGCGGGCACCATGGCCGCCACCCGCTCCGCCAGCTCCGTCGGCACCCCGCGGGCCGCGAACGAGTCGCGGCGCTCCTCGAAGGCCGCCAGGTCGGGCCCGGCGAGCAGCTTCGGGATGTGGGCGAGCAGGCCGTTCACGCCCTTGACGAAGAAGCTCACCGACCCGGCCAGGTCGAGCGGCGGGCGGCGGTTGCCGAGCAGCCAGCGCGTGCCGCGTTCGGCCAGCTTCCTGGCCTCCAGCAGCATCGCGATCTGCATCGAGGTGTCGGCCTTGTTGTCGAGCGCCTCCACCGCGCGGTAGAAGCTGGACAGGTCGAACACCTCGCGGGCGACGAGGTAGGCGCGGACGATGTCGGGCGTCGAGGCGCCGGTCTCCTCGCTGAAGCGGAACATGAACGTGGTGCCCATCGAGTTGACCAGCTCGTTCACCACGCAGGTGGTGATGATCTCGCGGCGTAGCGGGTGGGCGTCCATGTACGGCCGGAAACGTTCGCGCAGCGCCGACGGGAAGTACGACACCAGCCACGAGGCAAGATACGGGTCGTCGGGCAGGTCGGAGCCGAGCAGCTCGGCGTCGGCCACCAGCTTGGTGTAGGCCAGCAGCACCGAGAACTCCGGCGCCGTCAGGCCCAGCCTGGCCTGGCGGCGTTCGGCCAGCGTCTTGTCCGAGGGCAGGAACTCCAGCTCCCGGTTGACCAGCCCGTCACGCTCCAGGCGCCGCAGGTAGCGGGAGTGGATGTGGAGCATCTCGACGGACTGGGCGCGGGTCGCGGCCAGCACCACGTTCTGGGCGTAGTTGTCGCGGAGCACCAGGTCGGCGACCTCGTCGGTCATCGAGGTGAAGACCTGGTTGCGCTGCTTGTCGGTCAGCTCGCCGTCGCGGACGACCTGGTCGAGCAGGATCTTGATGTTCACCTCGTGGTCGGAGGTGTCGACCCCGGCCGAGTTGTCGATGAAGTCGGTGTTGACCAGCCCGCCGCCGCGCGCGAACTCGATGCGGGCCAGCTGGGTGAAGCCCAGGTTGCCGCCCTCGCCGATGACCTTGCAGCGCAGCTCGGCGGCGTCGACCCGGAGCGAGTCGTTGGCCTTGTCGCCCACGTCGGCGTTCGACTCGGTGCTCGCCTTGACGTAGGTGCCGATGCCGCCGTTCCACAGCAGGTCCACGGGGGCCCGCAGGATCGCGCTGATCAGGTCGTTCGGCGTCATCGAGGTGACCGCCGCGGGGATGGAGAGCGCCTCGCGGATCTGCGGCGTGATCGGGATGGACTTCGCCGTGCGCGGGTGGACGCCGCCGCCCGCCGAGATGAGCTTGGTGTCGTAGTCCGCCCAGGAGCTGCGCGGCAGCGCGAAGAGCCGCTGCCGCTCGGCGAAACTGCGGGCGGTGTCCGGGTCGGGGTCGATGAAGATGTGCCGGTGGTCGAAGGCGGCCACCAGCCGGATGTGCTGCGACAGCAGCATGCCGTTGCCGAACACGTCGCCCGACATGTCGCCGATGCCGGCCACGGTGAAGTCCGTGGTCTGCACATCGGTCCCGATCGTGCGGAAGTGGTACTTGACCGACTCCCAGGCGCCGCGCGCGGTGATGCCCATCACCTTGTGGTCGTAGCCGATCGAGCCGCCGGAGGCGAAGGCGTCACCGAGCCAGAAGCCGTACTCCTTGGCCACGCCGTTGGCGATGTCGGAGAAGGTCGCGGTGCCCTTGTCGGCGGCGACCACCAGGTAGGTGTCGTCGCCGTCGTGCCTGACCGTGTCCTGTGGGGGCACGACCTTGCCGTCGACCAGGTTGTCGGTGATGTCGAGCAGCCCGGAGATGAACATCCGGTAGCACGCCACGCCCTCGGCGAGCAGCTCTTCGCGCCCTCCGCCCTCAGGCGGACGTTTCACGACAAATCCGCCCTTGGAGCCAGTCGGCACGATAACGGTATTTTTCACCATCTGGGCTTTGACCAGGCCGAGGATCTCGGTCCGGAAGTCCTCCATCCGGTCCGACCACCGCAGCCCACCTCTGGCCACCTTGCCGAAGCGCAGGTGCACGCCCTCGACCCGGGCGGAGTACACGAAGATCTCGTACTTCGGCCGCGGCAGCGGCAGCACGCTGATCGCCTGCGGGTCGAACTTCAGCGAGATGTACGGCTTGCGGCGCCCGTCCACGGTCTGGAAGTAGTTGGTGCGCAGCGTCGCCTGGATCATCTCCAGGTACGCCCGCAGGATCCGGTCCTCGTCCAGCGAGGCGACCTCGTCGAGCGCGCCCAGGATCTCCTCGTGGAGCGCGTCGGCCAGGTCGGTCCGCACGTCGTCGCCACGCCGGGGGTCGAGCCGCGCCTCGAAGAGACGCACCAGCAGCCGGGCCAGCCGCACGTTGCCCGTCAGCACGCGCTCCATGTAGCGCTGGGAGAAGGCGGAGCCCGCCTGGCGCAGGTATTTGGCGTAGACGCGCAGGATCTCGACCTGCTCCCAGGTCAGCCCGGCGCGCAGGATGAGGGAGTTGAAGTTGTCGGCCTGCACCTCGCCCTTCCACAGAGCGATGAGGCCGTCCTGGAAGAGCCGCTTGAAGTCCTTCCTGTCGACCTCCTCGTTCGGCGTGTAGCGCAGCCCGAAGTCGTAGATCCAGGCGTTCTTGGTGGCGGGGTCGCTGTCCCTGTCGATCTCGTACGGCCGCTCGTCCACGACCTCGACGCCGAGCCGCTGGATCAGCGGGAGCGCCCGCGACAGCGAGATGGGCGTGCCCAGCTTGTAGATCTTCAGCCGTCGCTCGCCCTCGCCGGCGTCGTAGGGCTCGTAGAGGTTGAGGCCGATCTCGTTCTCGTCGGAGCCGGCCAGCTGCTCCAGGCGGCGCAGGTCCACCACGGCCATCTCCGGCGGGAAGTCGGCCTTGTAGCCCTCGGGGAAGGCCGTCTGGTAGCGCCTGGTCAGTCTGGGAGCCTCCTCCTCGGAGGTCAGCTCCGACAGCGCCGCGGCCAGGTCGTCCTCCCATGACCGGGTGATCGCGGCCAGCCGCGCCTCCAGCTCCTCCACGTCGACGGCCGGCGGCGGCAGCTGCTTGCCGCGCTCGCCGCGGATGACCACGTGCAGCCGCGCCAGGGCGGACTCACCGATCATCGCGCTGTAGTCGAGCGTCTTGCCGCCCAGCGCCTTGAGCAGGAGCTCCTGCATCCGGTAGCGCACCTGAGTGGTGTAGCGGTCGCGCGGCAGGTAGATCAGGCAGGAGATGTAGCGGCCGTAGTCGTCGCGGCGCAGGAACAGCTTGACCTGCTTGCGCTCGCGCAGCCGCAGCACACCGAGCGCGATCGGCAGGAGCTGGTCGAGCGAGGTCTGGAAGAGCTCGTCGCGCGGGAACGTCTCGAGGATCTCGATCAGGTCCTTGCCGTCGTGGCTGTCCGGAGCCAGCCCGGCCTGGTCCAGCACGTCGGCGAGCTTGCGCCTGAGCACCGGGATCCTGGAGATCGACTCGTTGTAGGCCACGTGCGTGAACAGGCCGAGGAAGCGGCGCTCGCCGATCACCTCGCCCTCCGGCGAGAACAGCTTCACCCCGATGTAGTCGAGGTAGGCCGCGCGGTGCACGGTCGCCCGGGAGTTGGCCTTGGTGATGATCAGCAGCTGCTTCTCGCGGGCCTTGGCCCGCACCTCGGCGGGAAGGACGGAGAAGCTCTCCGAGCCGATCTTGTCGTCACGCAGGATGCCCAGCGCCGCGCCGGGCAGCGCGCGCAGCGCGTCGCCCTCGTCGGTGTGCTCCAGGCGGTACTCGCGGTAGCCGAGGAAGGTGAAGTGCCCGTCCGCGAGCCAGCGCAGCAGGTCGAGGCTGTCCTCGACCTCGGCGGGCTCCAGCGGTGGCGGGTTGAGCGTCAGGTCCTCCGCCGTCTGTACGGCGACCCCGCGCATCTTCCTGAAGTCCTCGACCGCCTGCCGCACGTCGGACAGGACCCGCTGGAGGTCGGCCTCCAGCTGCTTGAGCGCCTCGGGGTCGGACTGCCGGTCGATCTCGAAGTGCATCCAGGACTCGACCTGCATCTGGCCGGTGACGTCCTCCTGGCCCCTGCCGAGCATCTTGCCGGTCATGTCACGGCGTACCCGCATCTGCGGGTGGGCCACCAGGTAGGTGCCGATGTCATGCCTGGCCAGCTCCATCTCCACCGAGTCGACCAGGAACGACATGTCGTCGGTGACCACCTCGACCACGGAGTGCCCCGGGTCCCACCCGTTCTCCTCGAGCGTCGGGGTGTAGACGCGGACCATGGCCCGGCCCTGGGGGCGTACCTCGGCCAGCTGCTTCTGCGACATCGCCGGGCCGTACACGTCAACGGGACTACGGTCGAGCAGGTCCTCCGGCGCGACGTGCCGGTAGTAGATCCGCAAGAAGGACAGCGCATCCTCGGGGCTCACATGGTCGCTGCTCACCGCGCATCGTTGCGCGGCTCGCTGGAGCAGCTCATCCTTGGCCTCGTCGAGCGGCATTTCGCTCTCACTCCTTTGTGAGGGTTCGCCATGGCTTGTCACAGCCAGGCCCTTAGTTCCCACAGCAGCGGGAAGTAGTGCAGGCGGGTCCTACCGCGCAGGTAGGGGGCACCCGTCGAGCCGCCTGTGCCGGACTTGGTGCCGATCTGCCGTTCGACCATCTGGACATGACGGGTCCGCCACTGGGCGGCGGTCTCGTCGTGGGTCATCAGGTCTTCGGCCAGTTGCCACAGGTCGTCGTACGACCCGCGGTCCCTCGCCACGGCCAGCAGCGTGCCCATGATCTCGTCGTCGGAGACCGGCAGGCCACGCAGGGAAAGGGCGGTGAGATAAGCATCCCACAGCGACGGCTCGTCGAGTCGGCGGCGCAACCTGGCGAGTTCGGTGTCGCTGGCGTCTCTCAGCCGGCCGAGGTAGCGGGCGTCCTTCAGCCCCGACAAGAACTCCAGCTCGCGGAACTGCACGGACTGGAAGCCGCTCGCCGGGGCCAGCTTGGCCCGGAACTCCAGGAAGTCCTGAGGCGTCATCGTCTCCAGGACCTCGACCTGCTCGATCAGCACCCGCTCCACCGCGTGGACCCGCTTGAACACGTGCCTGGCCTGCCAGATCTCGCCATGGAACATGGCGTCCCTGGCGACCTCCAGCTCGTGCAGCAGCAGTTTGAACCACAGCTCGTAGACCTGATGGATGGTGATGAACAGCAGCTCGTCAGGCGCCTCGGACTGAGGCAACTGCTGAGCGAGCAGCTCGGGCAGGCGGAGATAGGCGCCGTAGGAGAGCCGGCCGCCCTCCTCGCCGAATCGCCGGTCAGGAGGGATGGTCGCATCGCCATGGATGCCCACCGAACACCTCCCCCAAGCCGCCCGGTCTGATCGACCGGGCGTACGCGCCTCGCCGTATCGATATCACCCGAAAAGGGGAAGAACGTCAACGTGACATCGACATAGGCGGGTCGTCCTCGGAGGCGGCGGGCAGGTCTTTCAGCTCGTCGAGCCGGCCCGGAATCTCGGCCATGTCCTTGAGCTCCGCCTGGCACCGTGCGCATGTGTCGAGGTGGCGCTCGAACTCCTCTATCTCCTCATCGTCGAGGACACCGAGGACGTAGGCGGCCACCCCTTCATGCATTACCCGGCTACCCCCTTGTCCTGCAGAAGCACACGGAGAGCCCGGATCCCGTAGTAGAGCCTGGACTTCACCGTGCCGGGCGGGATCCCCAGAATCTCCGCCGCTTCACTTATCGTACGGTCCCGGAGGTAGGTCTGCTCAATCACTTCCCGGTGTTCGTCGGACAGGCTCTGAAGTGCGTCCTTGACCACCATGGCCGAGAGCGCCCGCTCCGAGCTGTCTGGCACCGCCAGCATGTCGACTTCCGGCGGCTCGACCTCGTGTGGCCGAACACTCTTGCGCCGGCGTCCGTCGATCACGATACGGCGCGCTACTGTCAGTAGCCATGCCCAGATGAGGCTGGGCTCCCATTGCAGTCTTGCCGAGTGTCGCCAGGCTCTTACGATCGTCTCTTGAACGACGTCTTCGGCCCATTGAAGATCGTTCCCGGTCGACTTGCGTACGTGGCGCAGCAGAGGGCCGCCGAACTCCTGGTAGAGCGCCGCAATGCGCTCTTCCGCTTCGGCATCCGTACTCTCTAACCTGCCGGCGAGATGACCTAGCACGGGGCACATCTTTACACCTTCGTTATCAGTGCGGTAGCCACTCCGATAACTCCAGTCATTTCTAACTATTCCGTACTCATCGGTGAACCGGTCCCCGAAGGCCCGCGTACCTCCGATCATGCACAGGCTTTTGCGCGGCGAACTGCTCATGTTCGGCGGCTTCGCAGTGGCTGCCACGGTCACGATCCTGCTGGTCCTGCCTTCAGGAACCTCAGCGGGAGCCACCCAGTACACGCAGTCGGCCGCCGGTCCTATCGGGCCGGCGGATCGCGACTTCCTGGTAAAGGTACGCCAGGCAGGCCTCTGGGAGATTCCCGTTGGCCAATGGGCCCAGACCCGCGCCGAGTCCGCGAGCGTGAAGGAGACCGGGAAGCACCTGGTCGAAGATCACACCAAGCTGGACGCGGCGACTCGCGCGCTCGCCGCGAAACTCGGCGTGCCCATACCTGACACGGCCAACGCCGATCAGCAGAGCTGGATGGCCCAGCTGTCCACGGAGAAGGGTCCCGCCTTCGACAAGGACTTCGCCAACCTGTTGCGAGCCGCGCACGGCAAGGTCTTCGCCGTCGTGGCAGCGGTGCGGGCGGGGACCCGCAACGAGGAGATCCGGAAGTTCGCCAACACGGCGAACACCGTGGTGCTGAAGCACATGACGCTGCTCGAAGGCACCGGCTTGGTGGACTTCGGCGAGCTCCCCGAGCCCCCGACGCCCTCACCTGTTCCATCCGTCGCAACGGCGGTCGAAACGAGGAGACAATAATGAGGAGTTCCAGACGCGCGGCCGCGGCCGTGTCCGCTCTGGCCGTTCTGGCCGGCGGCCTGGTGTCCGCGGCGGTGATCGGCGTCGGTCCAGCGGTTGCGGACCATTGCGATCCGGCCAACGAACAGGCGCAGCAGTCTCAATCGCCGACTCAGCAACAAAGGCGGCAGCAGCAGGCCCCGGACAACCAGGACCAGCAGCAGAACAACGACAACCAGGACCAGCAGCAGCAGGACCAAGGCCAGCAGCAGGACCAGGGCCAGCAACAGCAGCAGGATCAGGGTCAGCAGCAGGACAACGGCCAGCAGCAGCAGGGCGGCGGTGCCCTCTTGGCCGCGCCGACCCCGGCGCCCGACGGGCAGCAGAACAACGACAACCAGGACCAGCAGCAGCAGGACCAGGGCCAGCAGCAGGACAACGGCCAGCAGCAGCAGGACCAGGGTCAGCAACAGGACCAGGGCCAGCAGGACCAGCAGCAGACGTTCCGCCGCAGGGGCAACGGAAACAACAACAACAACCAGCCCACCAAGTCCGCGACGCCCACCCCTTCGCCTACCGGGACGGGTCAGGAAGAGGAATGCGCCGACCTCGGCCCGTTCCCCGAGGACTTCGTCGACATCCGCCGGGTCGGCCGCGGCCAGCTCGACAACTTCCAGATCGGCCGGAACGGCTCCAGGGGCACGTTCGTCTCAGCCTGTGGGACGAACGGCAATAAGCACAACAACCCCGACAACTTCATCGTCGCACCGGGCGTGAGCAACGGCGCGCACCACCTGCACGACTACGTGGGCAACCTGACGACGAACGGGTTCTCGACGGACCAGAGCCTCGCCGCGGGCGGCACCACCTGCCGGTTCGGCGACAAGTCGGCCTACTTCTGGCCGGTGCTCCGCGACCGGAAGTCGGACGCCAACAGCCAGGACGCGGACGGCAACGTCGGCCAGGTCCTGCGGGCCAACCAGGTCACCCTCCAGTTCCGCGGCAACGCGACGTCCAAGGTGACCGCGATGCCGAGGTTCCTGCGGCTCATCATGGGTGACGCCAAGGCGGCCACGAACGGCGGCGCCAACGCACGCGCGGCGTGGACGTGTACCGGCTTCCAGAACCGCATCACAAATAACAAATATCCGCTCTGCCCACGCGGCAGCCAAGTCGTCCGTATCCTAGACTTCCCAAGCTGCTGGGACGGCCAGAACACCGACAGCGCCAACCACCGTACGCACGTGGTGTTCCCGGGACAGGGTGGCGCCTGTGCACAGGGAACCAAGGCCATCCCACAGCTGCGCATGACCCTGACGTACTCGGTTCCACAGGGGCCGTCCTTCGCCGTGGACTCGTTCCCTGAGCAGAAGCACAACCCGGTGACCGATCACGCCGACTTCGCCAACGTGATGTCGAATCAGCTCATGTCGTTCGTGGTCAACTGCATCAACCGCGGGCGTCGTTGCTGACGTAGGTCGGCCCTCCCGAGTCGCACCCTCAATCGACGACCTTGGAGGGAATCGATGCTCCACAAAAGACTGCCCCGGCACGCTCCGAGCAAGCTGGACTCCAGGTACGTCCGGCTCGGAGTGAGCACTGGGATCGCCGTGTTGATCCTGGCAGGGTTCGCCCTGACCATGACCGACAACGGGATCTCATGGCTCGGGCAAGGGGTGGGCTTCCTCGAGTTCTACGCGGGCGTGTTCGCCCTGGTGTTACTGAGCGCGACGGTCGGGCTCGGTCTGCTCACCACCGAACGCGTCTTCCTGTCCCCGTCCAACAGGGTCAGGGCACAACTGGCACATCGGGCCACAGCGGCGATCGGGATGGCCTACCTGGTCACGCACATCAGTCTTATGGTCAGTCTGGGCCATGCCCCACTGGCCGCGACAGTGGTCCCAATTGCCGGTATCTATGTGGGATTCGGCGCAGTAGCCTTCGACATGATGGTGATCATCGTTGTGTCGGGGATCATACGAGGACGGTTCGCGGTGACGGCCAGGCCATGGGTATGGCGGACGATCCACGCCACCGCGTACCTGTCCTGGCCCGTGGCCATCATGCATGGTCTGACCGCGGGCCGCCCACCCGCGCCCTGGGTGGCGTGGTCGTACATCGTCTGCCTGGCAGCCGTCGGCGGGGCCCTGCTCGTCCGAGTGGTGGCCACGATCCTCAGGCCGGCCCTCCAGCCGGAATGGGTGAAGACGCCGGAGGTCGACAGGTCGCCGGTCGCGCGGCCGGTGGACGTCAACGCGCCAGTGAGCCTCGACGCAGCGCGTAGGAAGTACCGGGAGGCGGGATGAGACCGCACAGGAATGCCCAGGAGGCGCCAGAGTGATCCCGCAGAGAGTCCCACGCGTGTTACGCGTGGGCCCGGCCCGCCTGACCGCCGGGCTGGAGCACACGAGGCGGATCGATCTCCCCGCCCACCGGACGCTGCACGGCGAGCCGGTGTTGCGTGATATCGAGACCCTGATCGCCCAGGTGAACGAGGTCGACATGCGCGGCAGGGGCGGAGCGGCCTTTCCGGTCGGCCGCAAGATGCGCGCGGTCGCCGACGCCGCCGGGGCACGCGAGAGTGTCGTGCTGGTCAACGGCTCGGAGGGCGAGCCGGCCAGCTTCAAGGACACCATGATGCTCATCCGCAACCCCCACCTCGTGCTCGACGGCGCGGTTCTCGCCGCTGAGGCCCTGCACGCGCGCGAGGTCGTCGTGGCGATCGGGTCCGGCGGCGAGGTGGCCGAGGCGTCGGTCTCCGCCGCCGTGGCCGAGCGGCGCGCCGCCAACGTGGCGGGCGGCCAGGAGAGCCACGTGAAGATCCGGGTGGTCGCGCTTGAGGAGAGGTTCATCTCGGGCGAGGGCGGGGCCCTGGTGCGCGGCGTGAACGGCGGGGAGGCCATCCCCAACGGCCGTAAGAAGCGCGCCGCCGAGAGCGGCGTGGACGGCCTGCCGACGCTGCTGTCGAACACCGAGACGTTCGCCCAGCTCGCCCTGCTCGCCGAGTACGGCCCCGAAGGCTACGCCGAGTACGGCACCGCCAAGGAGCCCGGCACCATCCTGCTCAGCGTGAGCGGCGGCGCCACCAACCCCGCCGTCGTGGAGGCGCCCACGGGCACCCCGCTGATCGACGTCCTCGACATGTGCGAGGCGGAGATCGGCGACGGCATCCTCATGGGTGGCTACCACGGCGCCTGGATGAGCTACGAGAACGCCCTCACGGCGGTCATCTCGCGCGAGGGCATGAAGGCGAAGGGCAGCGAGCTGGGCGCCGGGATCGTGGTGCCGCTCGGCGACTCGACCTGCCCGCTCGGCGAGACGACCCGGGTGGCGGCCTACCTCGCCGCCCAGTCGTCGGGCCAGTGCGGCCCCTGCCGCCTCGGGCTGCCCGACGTGGCTCGGGCGCTGCTCGCGCTGGCCGAGGGCACCGGGTCCACGGACGCGGTACGCCGCACCGTACGAGCCGTCGAGCGCAGAGGCGCCTGCTTCCACCCCGACGGCACGGCCAGGTTCGTCCTGTCCTCCCTGGACGCCTTCGAGAGCGACATCGCGCTCCACCTCGAGTACGGCTCCTGCGGCCGGCCGTGCCGCGGCGTGCTCCCCCTCCCGGAGAACGAGGACCAGCCCGAGTACCGCGTGGAGGTGGACTGGACGCGTTGCCAGGGCCACGGCCTGTGCGCGCACCTCCTGCCGGAGTTCGTGGAACTGGACGAATACGGCTTCCCCTCCTTCAAGACCGTGCCGGGCTGGATGGCGAAAGACGCTCGCCGAGCCGTGGACATGTGTCCCGCGCTGGCCCTGCGCCTCAACGAGTCCGTAGCCGTACGGGCAGGTTGATCCCCTGGTCCGTCCGCCTGAGCGCGCTCAGGCGGACGGACCAGGCAGCTTTAGTGATGCATTTGTTACCAACCGGACGGCCTCCGGGACCGTCTCACCGATCGGTTCACCACGATCACCGGGAGACGACCATGGACCGCCGCGACTTCCTCCGCGCCGCCACGCTGGCGCCCATGCTCGGGCTGGTCTCCGCGCCGCCCGCACTCGCCTCCTTCGCCCCGCCCGCGCTCGCCTCCGCCGCCCCCGACTGGGCCGGACTGCGCCGCCGCCTCACCGGCACGCTGGTACGACCGGCCGACGCGGGCTACGACGCGGCCAGGCGCCTGTTCAATCCCGCCTTCGACGGCATCAGGCCGGGCGGCGTCGCCTACTGCGCGAGCCCGGCCGACGTCTCCGCGTGCCTGTCCTTCGTCCGCTCGAACCGCCTCCCCGTCACCGCCCGCTCGGGCGGCCACTCCTACGCGGGCTGGTCCACCGGCACCGGCCTGGTGATCGACGTCTCACGGATGAAGTCCGTCACCTACGCGGGCGGCCGGGCCACGGTCGGCGCCGGGGCCAAGCTGGTCGACGTCTACGACAAGCTGGGCCGCCATGGCGTGAGCATCCCCGCCGGTTCGTGCCCCACGGTCGGGGTGAGCGGCCTGGCGCTGGGCGGCGGGATCGGCGTGGTCTCCAGGAAGTACGGCCTGACCTGCGACACCCTCGAATCCGTCCAGATCGTCACGGCCGACGGCCGCCTCCTGACCTGCGACGCCAACCAGCACCCGGACCTCTACTGGGCGTGCCGGGGCGGTGGCGGCGGCAACTTCGGCGTGGCGGTGTCCTTCACCTTCCGCACCCACAAGACCAGCGGCATCACGGTCTTCTTCCTGCACTGGCCGTGGCGCAAGGCCGGGGCGGCGGTCAAGGCCTGGCAGTCCTGGGCGCCCACCGCGCCGGACGAGCTCTGGTCCACCCTGCACCTGTCGAACGACAACGGGCTGGACGTGCAGATCGGCGGCACCTACCTGGGCGGGAAGGCGGCGCTCGACCGCCTCCTGGCGCCGCTCGTGGCCGCGATCGGCACCCCCTCCTCCCGCTACGCCACCGCGACGTCCTACCAGCACGCCATGATGGTCATGGCGGGGTGCTCGTCGCTCTCGGTCGCGCAGTGCCATCTACCAGGTCAGACCGCAGCCGGCCGGCTCAGCAGGGACACCTTCGCGGCCAAGTCGCACCTGGCCTACCGGAAGCTGTCGGCGGACGGGATCAGGGCGCTGGCGGCCGGCGTGGCCCGGGCGGGCCGGCACACCGTGCAGCTGGACGCGCTGGGCGGCGCGGTCGCCCGGGTCCGCCCGGAGGCCACCGCCTTCCCGCACCGGGCGGCGCTGTTCGGCGTCCAGTACTACTCCAAGGGCACCGGCCGGACCTGGCTCCGCGGCATCCACGCCGACATGCGGCCGCATCTGGGCGATCACGCGTACGTGAACTACATCGACCCGGACCTGACCGACTGGCGCAGCGCCTACTACGGCGCCAACGCGCCGCGCCTGGCCGCCGTGAAGGCCGCCTACGATCCCAGCCGGATCTTTCACCTGCCCCAGGGTGTCTAAATCGGTCGCCTGACCGGTGCGTGACCTGGGAAGATCTACAACATGCGCAATTGGCCGCTCTTCGAGCTCTCCATCACCACCCCGCGGCTCGAACTCCGCATGCCGTCGCTCGCGGATCTCGACGAGCTCGGCGATCGGGCGGCCGAGGGCGTACACGAGCCGGGATACATGCCGTTCCTGTTCCCGTGGTCCGACGCCGAGCCGCAGGAGCGGGCCAGGGCCACGGTCCGCTATCACTTCCGCACCTGGGCCGAGTTCAGCCGGGAGAAGTGGACGCTGGAGTTCGCGGTGGTCTCCGACGGACAGGTGGTCGGCGTGCAGGCGCTGACGGCTTCCGACTTCCTGGTCACGCGGGAGGCCGGCTCGGGCTCGTGGCTCGGCAAACGCTTCCAGGGCAGGGGCATCGGCAGGGAGATGCGCGCGGCCGTGCTCCACCTGGCCTTCGAGGGCCTGGGCGCGGAGTACGCGACGACGGAGGCGTTCCATGACAACCACGCCTCGCTCGCGGTGACGCGCCGGCTCGGCTACCACGAGGACGGCATCACCCTGCACAACCGGAAGGGCGAGGTGGCTACGTGCCGCCGCTTCCGCCTGCCGCGGGAGGACTGGAAGCCCATGGACGGCATCGAGATCCACAACCTGGAGCCCTGCCTGCCGCTCTTCGGGCTCTAATGCGCTTCCGCCACGCCGGCCCGCTCGGGCTGGGGGCAGACCTGGCGGCGATACCTGCCAGGTGGGGTGCCGTACTCACGCTTGAAGGCGTTGGCGAAGGCGAACTCAGAGGTGTAGCCGACGCGCGAGGAGATCTCGCTCAGCGAGTCCTCGGACTCGCGTAGCAGGCGGGCCGCCCGGGCCAGGCGCCACCACGTGAGGTAGGTGAGCGGCGGCTGGCCGATCAGCGTGGTGAAGCGGCGGGAGAAGGCCGCGCGGGAGAGCCCGGCTTCGCCGCCGAGCTCCTGGACCGTCCAGGGATGCGCGGGATCGCGGTGGATGGCGTTGAGCGCCGCGCCGATCGCCGGATCGGCGAGGGCGACGGCCCAGCCGCCGGTCTGGCAGTGCTGGGGCTCGGTGTCGAGCCAGGCGCGCAGGATGTACAGCAGCAGCATGTCGAGCAGCGAGGAGACGACGGTGTCGGCGCCGAGGCGCGGATCGGCGATCTCGCTGCCGAGCAGGTCGACGGCCGCGCGGAGCTCGCGGTGCTTGCCGAGCCGGGCGGGCAGGTGGACCATCTCCGGCAGGTCGCGCAGGAGCGGGTGGGCCCGCTCCGGGTCGAGCCGGTAGCCGCCGCAGAGCAGGACCGTGGCCGCGCCTGGCCCCGCGCTGGACGCCGAGGCGAACAGTCCCGCCTCCAGCTGGGGGTCGCAGTCAGGCTCGGTCACCGGGGTGGCCGGGCTGTCGGCCATCGCGTAGCCGTGACCGTGCGGGAAGAAGAGCACGTCGCCGACGCTCAGCTGGACGGGGTCGCCCTCCGGCGGGAGGAGCCACGGGGAGCCCTGGAGGATCACCTGGAACCCCGCCGAGCCCGGCGCCGACGGGAACCGCTGCCCCCAGGGAGCATGCCACTCGATGCGCGCCGAGCGCGGCCGTCCGGTGCGTACGATCGCTATCACATCGCTGAGCACGTCCATGGTCGAAGTCTACCCTGTGAGACGCTCGCGTAGAAAACGCAGACACAGAAGCATTGGCCATCTCGCCGTCGGCTCCTACGGTTGTTCCACATGAGCGCAGCAACGATGTCCGCCGCCCGGATCCACGAGTACGGCGACGCCTCCGTGATCCGCTACGACCGGATCCCCCGGCCGTCGCCGGGACCAGGGGAGGTGCTGGTCCGGGTGGCCGCCACCTCGTTCAACCCGTCCGAGGTGGGGCTGCGGGCCGGGTTCCTGCGTGATCTGCTCCCCGTCACCCTTCCGTACACGCTGGGTCTGGATCTCTCCGGCACGGTCGTCGAGGTGGGCGAGGGGGTGCGGGGGCCCGCCGTCGGCGACCGGGTCATCGGCCTCGTGGAGGGGGCGGCGGCCGAGTACACGGTGGCGGCGGCGAGCGCGCTGGCCAGGGCGCCGGAGCGGCTCCCGCTGGCGGACGCCGCCGCCATCCCGGTCGCCGGGCTCACCGCCTGGCAGGCGATCCACGAGCACGCTCGCATCGAGCCGGGGCAGCGGGTGCTGATCAACGGGGCGGGCGGTGGGGTGGGGCTGTTCGCCGTGCAGCTGGCCAAGCTGGCGGGTGCGACCGTGACGGCCACGGCGAGTCCACGCAGCGCGGCGGCGGTGCGACGCTACGGCGCCGACGAGGTCGTCGACTACACCACGACCCCGCTGCCCGGCGGCATGGACGTGGTGCTCAACCTGGCGGCCATCGGCGCGGAGCAGGCGACGGCCCTGGCCACCTTGGGCAAGGTGATCGTCACCATCGCCACCCCGATCGAGTCGCCCCGGGCCACTCACTTCGTGGCCCGCAACGACCCGGCGCAGCTGGCCCGGCTGGTGGCGCTCATCGACAAGGGGGAGCTCGTGATCGAGATCACGGAGTCCCACCCGCTGACCGGCCTCGACGGCGTGCATCGCCGGGCCGAGGCCGGTCAGACACACGGAAAAATCACCATAAATCTGGATGAAGAGGTTAAGTAATGATCAGGATTGGCATCATCGTCGGCAGCACCCGGCCGGGCCGCAACGCGGAGGCCGTCGCCGAATGGGTGCGCGATCTGGCCGTCAAGCGGGGCGACGCCGAGTTCGAGCTGGTGGACCTGCGGGACTTCCCCCTGCCGCACCTGGACGAGGCGTTCCCCGCGGCCTATGGCCAGTACGAACACCCCCACACCCGCGCCTGGTCGGAGCGCGTCGCCTCGTTCGACGGCTACGTGTTCGTAACCCCGGAGTACAACAGCTCCACCTCGGGCGTGCTGAAGAACGCGATCGACTTCCTCTTCGCCGAGTGGGCGGACAAGGCGGCCGGCTTCGTCAGCTACGGCGTCGACGGCGGCGCCCGCGCGGTCGAGCACCTGCGGCAGGTGCTCGGCCGGGTCAAGGTCGCCGACGTGTCGGCCCAGGTCGCGCTCTCGCTCCACACGGACTTCGAGGCGTTCACCGACTTCAAGCCGGCGGCGCACCGCGAGGAGGCGGTCACCACGATGCTGGACCAGGTCGTCTCCTGGGCCGGGGCCCTGCGTCCACTCAGGGCCGTGGCTTGAAACGGTGGTCAGGGCTTGAAGTGGCGCAGCACCTCGGGGTTGGCCATGGCGTCGGGGTTGGCCGCCTCCTCGACCGGGGTGCCGAGGAGGATCTTGCGGACCGGCACCTCGAGCTTCTTGCCCGACAGGGTGCGCGGGATGCCGGGCACCGCGTGGATCTCGTTGGGCACGTGCCGGGGTGACAGCTCCTGCCGCAGGGCCGTACGCAGGGCATCGACCAGGGCGTCCGACAGCGTGGCGCCCTCCGCCAGCGTGAGGTAGAGCAGCAGCCGCCCCTCCTGCCCGAGCTGGCCGGTGTCGATCACCAGGCTGTCGGCGATCTCCTCGAACCGCTCGACGACCCGGTAGAACTCGCTGGTGCCCATCCGGACGCCGCCCCGGTTCAGGGTCGAGTCGGAGCGGCCGTAGATGACGCAGCTCCCGTCCTCGTTCAGCTTGATCCAGTCGCCGTGCCGCCACACGCCCGGGTAGACGTCGAAGTAGCTCTCGCGGTACCGCTCGCCGTCGGGGTCGTTCCAGAACATGACCGGCATCGACGGCATCGGCTGCGTGAGCACGAGCTCGCCCACCTCCCCCACGACCGGCTCGCCCAGGGGGTTGAACGACTCCACCCGCGCCCCCAGCGACCGGCAGGGGATGATGCCCGCCCTGCTCGGATGCAGCATGGTCGCGCCGACGAACCCCGTGCACACGTCGGTGCCGCCGGAGAACGACCCGAGCGGGATCCCCGGCAACTGCTCGGCCACCCAGGCGAACCCCTCGGGCGGCAGCGGCGACCCGGTCGAACCGATGCCACGCAGCGCCTCCAGCCCCTCAGGGACGATCCCGGCCTTCAGCGAGGCCATGATGTACGGCGCGCCGACCCCGAAGTAGGTCACCCCTTCCGAGGCGGCGATCCGCCAGAGCACGGCGGGTGAGGGATAGGTGGCCGAGCCGTCGTACAGCACCGGGGTGGCGCCCACCAGCAGGGCGCCGATGAGGTAGTTCCACATCATCCAGCCCGTGGTGGTGTACCAGAAGAACACATCCCCCTCACCGAGATCCTGGTGGAAGGAGAGCGACTTGAGGTGTTCGAGTATCACTCCCCCGTGCCCGTGCACGATGGGCTTGGGCAGCCCTGTCGTGCCGCTGGAGTAGAGGATCCACAGCGGGTGGTCGAACGGCACCCGCTCGAACTCCAGCGGCGCCTCCTCCGCGCGCAGCCCCTCCCAGCCGATCACCTCGCCGTGCGGCACGGAGTCGGTGTGCGCGGCGCCGGGCTCGGCCCGCTGCGGCGGCTGCCCCTCCTCCGCCGCCGCGAGGTAGGGGATCCAGACGGTCGCGCGGAGCGAGGGCAGCTCGGCGGCGATCTCGTTGACGGCCGCCGACCGGTCGTAGCTCTTGCCGTTGTAGTGGTAGCCGTCGACCGCGATCAGCACCTTGGGCTCGATCTGCTTGAACCGGTCGACGACGCTCGGCACGCCGAAGTCCGGGGAGCCGGCCGACCAGATCGCGCCGAGGGAGGCGGTGGCCAGGAAGGCGATCAGGGCCTGCGGGATGTTCGGCAGGTAGCCCGCCACCCGGTCGCCGCGCCGGACGCCGAGGCGTACCAGGCCGGCCCGGACGCGGGCGACCTCCTCGCGCAGCTCGGCGTGGGTCAGCTCCTGGCGGGCGCCGTCCTCCGAGACGAAGACGGCCGCGACGCCGTCACGTTCGCGGAGCGCGTTCTCCGCGTAATTGACCGAGCTTCCGGTGAACCATTCGGCGCCGGGCATCGTCCCAGTCATGACGGGCCCGTCACCACGTTCGCCGATGACCCCGAAATAGTCCCAGATCGACGTCCAGAACTCCGCCGGACTGTCGACCGACCAGCGCCACACCTCCTCGTACCCCGACCCGGCCCGGCCCAGCCACTCGAGGTAGCGAGTCAGCTTGGCGCGCGCGACGACGTCCTCGGTCGGTTCCCAGAGAAGCGTGCCTTCAGCAACCATGTGCACCATCCTGTCGGCCGGTAGGCGGAAAGTCATACCCAGGACGCCACATAAGTTGCTACCGACGTAGGTGGTCCACCGCCATACGCGCGGCCGTGCCGATCACCGCGTCGGCCCGTGGCTGGTTGAGCGCGGTGCTGATCGAGCGGGTGAAGACCGCCACCGCGTACTGGCCGCCGTCGGGATACTCGACCACGCCGGCCTCGTTGCGGAGCGTCGGGAGCGTCCCGGTCTTGCCGCCGACCTCCACGTCGTCGTACGGGAAGCCGGAGGCCAGCCGGTGCGGCCAGACCTGGAGGTTCAGGACGCCGCGCATCCAGGCGCACGACTCGGGCGAGGCCGCCTCATCCCGCCAGATCAGCCCGAACAGCGCGGCCATCTCGCGCGGCGTGCTGCTGTTGGTCCGTGCCGGGTCGAGCACCCGCAGGCGCTTGATGTCCGCCGGATCGAGGAATGGCCAGCCGTGGCCGCTGTCCTCGGCCATGCTCTCCGTGATCTCCCGGCAGCTCTGCCGCACCCGCGTGCCGTGCAGCCCGAACCCGGCCAGCATCGCGTTGACCGCCTCACGCCCGACCCTGGCCAGGAGCGCGTCGGCGGCGGTGTTGTCGCTCAGCGCGATCATCAGGTAGGCCAGGTCGCGCAGCGAGATCGTGACGTCGTCCAGCATCGCGGACAGGCCCGTGGGCCCGGCCACCCGGTCGGCGGCCCCCACGGTCACCCGGCTCGCCGGATCGACCAGCCCGGCGTCGGCCTGACGGCAGAACTCCACCATCAGCGGCACCTTGAAGATCGAGGCGATCGACACCGGCTCGTCGGAGCCGAGCCCGATCTCCCGGCCCGAGCGCAGGTCGGCCGCGTGCAGCCACCCGGTCGCACCCGCCGAACCGAACAGGGCCGCCAGGTCCGGCTCGTTCATGCCAGCATCCCCGGCCTGCGGCTGATGTGCCGCACGGGCGCCGCCGCCTCGTCCGTCATCCCGGCGCTCTCTTTCAGCGTTCGTACGGCCACCGCCGAGAAACCGGTGACCGCGTCCGTCTCGATCCGCCAGGCCGTGGAGACCCGGGAACTGATCGGCGAGCCTAGCAGCGGGCGCCAGGCGAGCCCAGGCAGGTCCACCCTGGCCCCGAACGCCACCGCCACCCCGGCCAGCACCAGGCCGAGCCCGGCTCCCTGGTGCACCTGTGCGGGCACGTAGCCGTGGTGGCGGCACTCCGCCAGCGTCACCGCGTGCAGCCCCGGCTCCCCCTCCTTGGGCGGCAGCAGCAGCTCACGGCCCGCCAGGTCGGCCAGGTGCAGTTCCCCCGACTGGGCCAGCGGGTCCCCCTCGGCCAGCAGCACGCCGTGCGGCTGCACCAGCACCTGCCCGAAGGTCAGTCCCGGCGCGCTGATCGGGTGGCGCACGATGCCGACGTCGATGGCGCCCTCGGTCAGCGCGGCCACCTGGTCGGCCGTCCAGATCTCCGCGGGCGCGAGCCGTACGTCCGGGTTGCTCGCGCGGAAGCCGGCCACCAGGGCGGCGATCACCGCGGCGGCCAGGTCGGGCGGGACGCCGAGCTTGAGCACCGTGCCCGCGCCGTGGCGGACGAGCTCGCGCAGCCGGTCGGCCCTGGCGACGATCTCGCGGGCCTCGCCGACCAGCAGGTGGCCCGCCTCGGTCAGCCGGACCTGACGGGCGGAGCGGTCGAAGAGCCGCACGCCGAGCTCCTCCTCCAGGCGCTTGATCCGCTGGCTGAGCGGCGGCTGGGCCATGCCGAGCCGGATCGCGGCATTGCCGAAGTGGAGTTCCTCCGCCACCACGGTGAAGTAACGCAGATGCCGGACAAGGTCCATGACCAGCAACTATATCCGACTTTATATCTTTATATCGTCCATATCGGTATTGGACAGCACGCGGCGGGCTCTGGTCTGCTCTGGCGGCATGGGGCCGCAAATGGGGACAAATTTCATGAACCTTCAGCCTGAGACGCCGCGCAGGCGCAGGCGCAGATGGTGGCCGTGGATCACCGCCGCCACGCTGGTGCTCACTCTCACGGCGGCCGGCACGCTCTGGCTGCTGCGGACGAAGGGCACACCCGAGGAGACGGCCGACTCGTACCTGTCCGCCTGGTCCGTCCAGGCCTATGCGCGGATGCGGGAGCTCGTCGCCGACCCGCCCGCCGACTTCGAACGCCGGCACCAGCGCTTCCGCGCCGACCTCCAGCTCACCGGGGCGACCTTCGAGCGCGAGGTGACCTCCCCGGGCGGCACGATCACCTTCCACGCCGGCCTCACCGGCCCGAAGAACTGGAAGTACGACGGCAAGCTCAAGCTCGTGAAGCGCGGCGGCGCGTGGAAGGTCGACTGGACCCCCGCCACCATCAACCCCTCGCTCAAGCAGGGCAGATCCCTGCGGCTGGTCACGGAGAAGGCCGCGACGCCGCCGGTCCTGGCGGCCGACGGCAGCCGCGTCGACACCCCGGACGCGCCCGGCTCGGTGCTGCAGCTCGTGGAAGGGCTCAAGCAGACCTATCCCGAGCGGCTCGCCGACGGACGGTCCCGGCGGATCGACCTGTTCCAGGGCGAGGAGTTCCTCCAGACCGTGGTCAAGCCGGACGAGAAGGAGCCGCTACGCACCACGATCGACCTCAAGGTGCACCGGGCGGGCGCCGCCGCGCTCGACGACGTGCGGAAACCGGCCTCGCTGGTCGCCATCCGGCCGTCGACCGGCGAGATCCTTTCGGTGGTCAACAAGCCGGGCGGGTTCAACCGGGCGCTGCTCGGCAAGTACCCGCCCGGCTCGACGTTCAAGGTCGTGACCGCCTCCGCGCTGGTCGCGGACGGGGCGAAGCCGGACGAGCAGGTCGAATGCCCACCCGAGCAGAACATCGGCGGCTTCCCCTTCCACAACGCCGGCTTCCACGACTACGGCCGGCTCTCCTTCCGCGACGCCTTCGCCCACTCGTGCAACACCACGTTCGGTGCGATGGGGGTGGCGAAGCTCCGGGACGGCCGGCTCGCCGAGGTGGCCGCCGGCTTCGGCTTCGGCTCCGCGATCACGCCGGGTGTGCCGGCGGTGAAGGCCGAGTTCCCCGCGCCCAAGGACGACACCGATCTCGCCTCCGCCTCGATCGGGCAGGGCAGGGTGCTGGCCAGCCCGCTCAACATGGCCTCGGTCGCCGCCGCCATCGCCGACGGCGCCTGGCGGCCGCCCCGCCTGGTCGCCCAGGAGCTGATGCCCGACCGCACGCTCAAGCCGCGCCCGCTGGAGGACGGCGTGGTGCGGGCCCTGCGCGAGCTCATGCCCGCCGTGGTCACCGACGGCACCGCGCAGGCGGTGAAGTTCCCCTCCGGTACGGCGGGCAAGACCGGAACGGCGGAGTACGGCTCCGGCAAGGAGCCGCCCGCGCACTCCTGGTTCATCGGCTACCGGGGGGACCTGGCGTTCGCGGTGATCGTGGAGGGCGGCGGCGCCGGCTCCGCGGTGGCGGCCCCGATCGCGGCCCGCTTCCTCAACGCGCTGACCTGACGACCCGCCTCGGTTCGGCCCGGCTCAGGGGCTGACCGGCTTGCGGCCGGACGGTGCGGTGAGGCCGGCGACCGCGGCCACCACCTCCGAGGCGTTGGACAGGTCGGGCAGCACGAGGTCGGCCCCGGCCTCGCGCAGCTCGCCGGCCATCGACCGGCCGGAGGCCACCCCGATCATCGCCGCCCCGCCGATCTTGGCGGCCTGTACGTCACGCGTCGAGTCCCCGATGACCACGGTGTTGGCCATGGTGAACGGCTCCCCGAAGCGCGTCTTGGCCCGCCCCTGGGCGACCTGGAGCAGCGACGCCTTGGGGTAGACCTCCTCGCCGTAGCCACCGAGCTCGAAGTCGATGTACTTCTCGAGCCCGAACGCCCGGAGCTTGTGCACGGCGTTGCTCTTGATCGTGCCGGTGAGCACCGACTGCACCACGCCGTCGAGTTTGGCGACGGCCTTGAGCGCCTCCTTGGCACCCGCCATCGCGCGCCCCTCGGTGGCCAGGCGCTTGCGCCGGTCGGCGAACGCCATCGCCAGCGCGGACAAGAACCGCGGCAGGGTGTCGTCCTCGGTGACGATGCCGTTGACCGCGAGGGTCTCGAAGACGATCTCGGAGTCGGGCCGACCGCGCGCCGGCGCCAGCTTGAGCATCGGACGCCCGGTCACGGCGCGGAACGCCTCGGCGTAGGCGTCCCTGGTCACTATCGCGACGTCGACCAGTGTGAGGTCGATGTTCCAGAGCACAAGGCGTTTGATGGCGACCTCCTGAAGGGGACCCAGCCAGGGTACGGCCATCCGCCGCACCAGGACGGCCGGCTGAGCGATTCAGGCATAAGTGAGCGCTTGCGCGAGGGTGTCGACGACCGGCAGCCCGGTGGCCTCCAGCTCGGCGCGCGTGGTCATGCCACCGGTGTAGAGGACGGCCCTGGCGCCCACGTGCTTGGCGGCGAGCCCGTCGTCGACGCTGTCGCCGATCACCAGGATCTCGCGGGCCTCGATGTCGATGGCCTCGATGTGGGCGGTCAGGTGCGCGGCCTTCTCACCGCCCGTCAGGCCCACCAGGCCGTCGACCCTGGTGAAGTGCTGGGTGATGCCGAAGGACTCGATCAGCGGCACCAGGTGGGTGTGCGGGGCCATCGAGCAGAGCGACTGGGTGCCCGTCCAGCTGGTCAGTGACAGCTCGGCGTCGGCGGCCAGCCGGCAGGCCACGCTGAGGCGGAAGTAGTGCTCGTGGAAGCCCTCGTCGAGCAGCTCCCACTCGCCCTCGTTGAGCGGGCGGCCGAGCAGCCGCTCGTAGGCGACCCAGATGGGCCGGGTGTAGACCGCGCGGAACTCGTCCGCGGTCAGCGGGGCCAGCGCGTACGGCCTGAAGACCTCGTTGGTGGCTCCGACCACGGCGTCGATGTCGTGGAACAGCGTGCCGTTCCAGTCCCAGATGATGTGCTTTGTCATTTCCCGATCAGTTTACCGGGCGGGTGTGACATCCCGATGAACGGCGAAGCCGCAGCCCGTTGGCCGCGGCTTCACCCGTGACAGCGAGTCGGACCCGCGTGGCTAGCCGCAGGCCTTGGGGGTCGTGCCGGCGCCGTTCTGGCCGCCCCGGCCGGAGCCGAACACGACGCTGGCACTGCCCCAGGCGCACATGTCGTTGCCGTACAGCATGTTGCCCCAGTGACGGCCGCCGTTGCCCTGCTTGAAGGAGAACCGGTCGTACCTGTCGTCCGTGTAGACGCTGATGGTGCCGTGCGCGGACGCGGCCGTCCTGATCTCGATCCAGTTGGTCTTGCACTTGCTCGACCACCAGAGCTGGACCGTGCCGACCCTGCCGTCGACGCGGTTGCTGAGCGACCCGGTCCGCACCACCTGGGCGGCGTTTCCGCAGCCGGTCGTGTAGGGGTCCTTGTGGTCGTAGAAGTAGTGCTTGGGGGCCGCCGCCTGCGCGCTGACGGGAGCGACCGTGAGGAGGGCCGCCGCCGCCGCGCCGACCGCGATGGCCGTTACTCGAAGCTTCACCTGGAACCGACTCCTTGAGCTCGGGATGGGATTCCGTGGGGACCTTAGCGAGAAGCTTCAAGAGATGGTCAAGGCCGGTGATCTATTTAACGTGTTCCTAACGTTACTCTATGAGATCAGGGATCTCCTGCGTGGCGAACCACATGAGCTCATGCGCCTCGGCGCCGTCCACGGTGAAGCGGGCGTCGTCGTCGCCTCCGTCGGCGGCGGGAAGGGCGGCGATCGCGGCCTGGATGTCGGGGACCGCGTAGAGGTCGTCGACGTGGACCGCGGCCACCTTGGCCATCGGCACCGGCTCGGCCACCCGCACTCTGGCCCGTTCTTCCAGGTCGGCGCCGATGGAGAGGGCACTGTCCGGCACCTCGGCGACGACGACCAGGCGGCGGGAGCCCGCCTCGACGCCGTCGGCGTGGTCGGCGGCCAGCATGCGCAGCGAGGCGCGGGCCGCCTCGGTGAGTGCCACGTATTCGAGCTCCTCGGTGTCTCCCGAGGCGTACCACTCGGTCAGCGCGGGGGTCACCGCGTAACCGGTCAGCGGGGCCGGGCCTAGCTCTCCCGCCTCGACCGCTCGGGCCAGGGCGGGGAGCGTGCACGGCAGATAGACGCGCATCACGAACCTTTCACAACATGCAAGGGGGGCTCTATCATGCCCGTCGCAACGGAAGTTGGAGCAGAGACTCGAGTTCCGTGATGGTCGAGTCGGCGTCGCGGTGGTGGATGCCCGCCATCCCGAGCCCCCGCGCGGCCACGATGTTGGCCTCGATGTCGTCGATGAACACGCACGCCTCGCCGGGCAGCCCGACCCGGCCGAGCGCGTGCTCGAAGATGCGCGGCTCGGGCTTGCGCATGCCGACCTCGCCGGAGATCACGATCGCGTCGAAGATCTCGTCCCAGCCGTCCCGTGGATAGACGTTGGACCAGGAGTTGGACAGCAGGCAGGTCTTGATGCCGTTGCGCTTGACGTCGTGCAGCATGTCGTACATCGCGTCGACCCGCTCGAAGCCGGCGAACATCCGCTCCAGCAGCCCCTCGGCCTCGGGCGAGACCCCGTCGACGGTCCGCAGCCGGGCGGCCAGGTCGCGTTCGAACGCGGCCCCGTCCAGCTCCCCGCGCTCCAGCGCGTGCACGACGCTCTCCTGGTCGCCGCCGTAGGCCTGGTCGATCAGCTCGCGCATGACGGCTCGGTAGTGGGCGTCGTCGATGCGATCCGCCGCGATCCACTTGCCGATGGACACGGAGAGACTGGTCGTGAGCACGCCACCCCAGTCGATCAGCACCCCTGTGATCAAGGCCCCTCCTTGGAATCCCGTTCTAGGGTAATTGAGCGTCGCACATCCCCAGGAGACCGACACAAATCCCCGATAAAGGACCGGCAAATTGCCCAGCTATGGTGAGGTTCCATTGAGCTGACCCCCGGAAGGGACCGCCGTGCGTACGACGATCCTGATCACCTCGGATGAGTTCAAAGCTCCAGGGACGGAGCTGTTCGACTTCGACCCGATAGTCCCCGGCGGCCCGGAGTGGCTGACCAAGCCCGTACTGCTCGCCCTGCTCTCCTCGACCCTGATCATCGCCTTATGCTGGGCCGCCTTCGCCAAGCCGAAACTGGTCCCCAGAGGCTGGCAGAACGCCGGCGAGTACGCCTACATGTTCGTCCGCGAACAGGTCGCCAAGCCCAACCTCGGCAAGGACGCCGACAAGTGGATGGGCCTGCTCCTCACCGTCTTCCTGACCGTGCTGGTCTGGAATCTGATGGGCGTCATCCCGTTCATCCAGTTCCCCGTCGCCGCGCACATCGCCTTCCCCTTCGTGCTGGCGGTCAGCGTGTACGTCCTCAAGGTCTACCTGGGCGTCAAGCACCATGGCGTACGCGGCTACCTGAAAGGCGTCGTGTACCTGGACGGCCTGCCCGGCTGGGCCTACGGGATCTACGCCCCGCTGATCCTCGCGGAGACGTTCATCAACTCGCTGTTCACGCACTTCATCCGGCTGTTCGCGAACATGTTCGCCGGCCATCTCCTCCTGGCGTTCTTCAGCTCGGTGGGCTTCTGGTTCCTGTTCGAGCGGCTGACCGTGCTCGGCGTGGGCATCGGCGTCCTCGGCGTGGTGATGACGATATTGATGACCGCGTTCGAGATGTTCATCATGTTCCTGCAGGCGTTCCTGTTCGCCCTGCTCGCCTCGATGTTCATCGCCAGCGGGCTGAAGGGCTCGCACTAACGCGCGACGCGGGCGGCCAGCTTCCGGTGCTCCGCGCTGCGGAGCACCTTGGCCGCCTGCGCGGCCGACGCCACGGGCGCCTTGGGCAGCAGGCCGCGGCTCTGCTTGAGCTTGAGCAGCCGGGTCACCGACTCGTCGAGGCGCTGCTGCGAGATCTTGCCCGACTTCACCGCCGCCAGCACCGCGTTGTACGCCTTGGGCAGGTCGTTCGGCATGAGCAGCAGGTCGGCGCCCGCCTGGATGGCGCGCACGGGGATCTCGGCGTCGTTGTACTTCTTGCGCACCCCTTCCATGTTGAGCGCGTCCGTGGAGATCACGCCCTGGAAGCCGAGCTTGTTCCTGAGCAGCCCGGTCAGGATGGGCTTGGACAGCGTTGCGGGGTCGCGTGACGGGTCGAGCTTGGGGAAGACGATGTGCGCGCTCATCACGGCGTCGACGCCGGCGGCGATCGCGGCCTTGAACGGCGGCGCGTCGATCCGCTCCCACTGCTCCTTCGTGTGCTTGATCACCGGCAGCCCGGTGTGGCTGTCGATGTTGGTGTCGCCGTGGCCGGGGAAGTGCTTGGCGGTGGCGGCGACCTTGGCGTCCCTGAAGCCCTTGACCGACGCGGACACCATCTTGGCCACCTCGCCCGGCTGGTCGCCGAAGGCGCGCTTGCCGATGACCGGGTTCCTCGGGTCGACGTTCACGTCGGCGACCGGGGCGAAGTCCAGGTTGACGCCGACCGCGCGCAGCTCCTGGCCGGTGGCCTTGGCCACGGCCCGGGCGAGCGCGGTGTCCTTGGTCGAGCCCACCTCGGAGGCGCCGGGGAAGTCGGTCATCAACGCGCCCATCCTGGACACCAGGCCGTTCTCCTGGTCGGTGCCGATCAGGAGCGGAACGCCCTTGGACGCCTGCTGCAGCCCGTTGGTCAGATTGACGACCTGGTCGACGCCCTGGATGTTGGCCGGGAAGAGGATCACGCCACCGAGGTGGTATTTGGCGACCACCTTGGCCGGGGTCTGGGCGCCGTATCTCGCCTGGTTCTCGCCTGACACGGTGCCGGGCGCCGTGCCGTACAGGACGGGCATGAACAGCTGGCCGACCTTCTCCTCCACGCTCATCTTCGACACGACCAGCCGCAACTCGTCGCCCTCGCCGGACTGCGAGGCGCTCGGCCGGGTCGGCTGAGTCGTGGCCGGGGTCGCCACCTCGGGCCTCGTCGCCGGAGCGGCGCCCGCCTGAGCGCCACCACCACCGGCGCATGCCGCGAGAGCCATCACCAGGAGCCCGGTCGTACCTGTCCGTCGAAGCATGCCCCCAACGGTATCCATGCCTGCGGGACGCCCGGACCACAAGCCGTCCTTCTGACGGCCGGTCAGCGCTCCTGAACGCAGAGGCGTCCCAGACGCAGAGGTCCCTAGACGAAGAGGTCCCTAGACGCCCAGCGGGACGAGGCCGGGCAGGTGCGAGCGGGCCGCGGCGCGGGCGTGCGCCGCCGTGCTGGCCCCCCGCGCCGCCTGCGCGGCGAGCTGGCACTGGTCCAGCGTGTGCGCGCCCAGCCCGGTCCGTACGGCGGGCAGCGCGGCGGCGCCCATGGACAGCGTGGTCACCCCGAGCCCCACGAACACGCAGGCCATGGCCGGGTCGGCGGCCGACTCCCCGCAGACGCCGCACGGTTTGCCGTTGTCGGCGGCGGCCGTCGCGGTCATGGCGACGAGGTCGAGCAGCGCGGGCTGCCACGGATCCTGCAACGAGCCCAGCGCACCGGACTGCCGGTCGGCGGCGAAGGCGTACTGCGCCAGGTCATTGGTCCCGATCGACACGAAGTCGACCACCGTGACCAGGCTCTCCGCCCGCAGCACCGCCGCCGGGATCTCGATCATCACGCCCGCCTGCGGGAGCCCTCTGGCGTGGCAGGCGTCGGCGAACCACTTGGCCTCCTGGGCCGTGGCGACCATCGGCGCCATCACCTGGAGCTCGGCCGCCGCCGTGCCCGCCCGGACCGCGCCCGCACGGTCCACCGCCGCCGCCACGGACAGCGCTTCCAGCTGGGCGTCCATCACCTTGGGGTACTTCTCGAACAACCGCAGGCCACGCTCGCCGAGTGCCGGGTTCGGCTCGGGCGCGGCCGGCGGCAGGAACGCCAGCGGCTTGTCGGCTCCGGCGTCCAGCGTCCGCACCACCACCCGTCCGCCCGGGAAGGCCGCCAGCGCCGCCCGGTAGACCTGCTCCTGCTCCGCAACGGAGGGCGCATCAGGTCGCCCGAGGAAGAGGAACTCGGTGCGATAGAGCCCGACGCCCTCCGCCCCGGCCGCCAGCGCCCCGTCGAGGTCGTCCGGGCCGCCGATGTTGGCCAGCAGCTGCACCAGGTAGCCGTCGCGGGTCCGGCCGGGGCCGCCGGTCGTCATCCGTTGCCGCCTGGCGTCGTTCGCGCTGACGTGCCGGGCCACGTCGAACTCGGTGGGCTCCAGGCGTACCTCTCCGGTGTTGCCGTCGACCAGCACCCGGGTGCCGGGCGGGATCTCGGTCGCGCCCGGGCAGGCCACGACGGCGGGCACGCCCATCGCCCTGGACAGGATCGCGGTGTGGCTGGTCGGCCCGCCGCCCTCGGTCACGAACGCGGCCACGACGTCCTTCGACAGCAACGCGGTGTCGGCGGGCGCCAGATCGATGGCGATCAGCACGTACGGCTCGCCCGTGCCGCGATCGGGGGGCGGGGCCGGCAGGGGGTGGCCCGTGAGGCGGGCGATCACACGGTCCCTGATGTCGTCCAGGTCGGCGACGCGCTCGCCGAGATACCCGCCCGCACTAGCCAGCATGTCCCGATATTTCGCGAAAGCCTGGTAGACCGCCCGGGGAGCCGCGATCCGCTCGTCGATCAGGGCCTTGACCCCCACCACCAGGCCGGGATCCTCGGCGATCAGCGCCTGGGCCTTGAGGATCTCCTTGGCCTCGCCACCGGCCCGGTTGCCGCGGGCCTCCAGCTCGCCCGCCACCTGCCTGAGCGCGGCCACCGCCCGCTCCCGCTCCGGCTCCGGCGGGCCCTCGTACGTGGAGCCGACGGCAGGTTCGGGTACGGCGCCCGTCAGCACGTACGCGGCACCCAACCCGATCCCCGGGCTGACCCCGGCCCCCCGCAGGTTCATGGGGTCCCGGCGATCGCCGCCAGCTGGTCGAGCACCTCGTCGGCGCCCTCGCCCTCGGCCCTGATCACGATGTCCTCGCCCTGCCGGACGTCCAGCCCCAGGATCTGCAGGATGCTCTTGCCGTTGATCGGCGTGCCCCCCACGCCCTTGCTCACGGTGATGTCCATCGGGGCCTTGACCGCGGTCTGCACGAACGTCGCCGCCGGGCGGGCGTGCAACCCTACTTCCGCCGCCACGGTGACCTTGCGCTCGGCCATGTAGTCCTCCTTGTCCACCGGTCCGGACCACCCGGACGCAGATCGTCCTAATCCCAGAGAAAAAGCTCGTCCCCGGCGTGTACCGACCCACCGGCCATGGCCGTCACCGACCCGGCGCGCGCGTCGAGCGCCACCACCGGGCAGACCGGCGAGCGGCCACCGGCCTCGATCGCGGCCGGGTCCCAGGCCACCACGGGCTGGCCCGCGCACACCCGATCACCCTCGGCCGCGAGAAGCTCGAACCCCTTCCCCTTCAGCTGAACCGTATCGATGCCCAGGTGCACCAGCACGCCCTTGCCGTCGTCCCCCACGATGACATAGGCATGCGGATGCAATTTCATGATTTTTCCTGTTATCGGGGCTACGGCCGTGCCCGGTCCCCGCGCTGGATCTATCGCCGTTCCCGGCCCGACCATGCCCGCGGAGAACACCGGATCGGGCACGGCCGACAGCCCCACGGTCACCCCCTCGACCGGGGCGAGAACAGTCGTCATGATCTCGCCCTCTAGCCGATGATGTCCTCGATGTCGCTGGCGATCGTGTCCGCTTCGGGCCCGACGACGACCTGCACCACGTTGCCCGCGGCCATGACGCCGTGCGCGCCCGCCGCCTTGAGCGCGGCCTGGTCGACCTTGGAGACGTCACGCACCTCTGTCCGTAGCCGGGTGATGCAGGGCTCGATGTCGATGATGTTGCCGGCACCGCCGAGCCCCGCGATGATCGCGCTGGCGTCAGCCGCCATCCGTCCTCCTCGTACGTTACGACCAGGCTAAACGTCAGTCGGTCTGGGTCACCTTGTTGAGCCCGCGCGGCGCGTCGGGATCGATGCCCAGCTTCCGGGCCAGCGCCTCGGTGAGCAACTGCCCCGGCACGATGAGGCCCATGGGCGCGACCCATTCGGGCAGGTCAGGGCCGTTGAGCGCCGCCGTGCCCGCCTGGGCCAGCGCCGGACCGCCGCCGATGGTGAAGGCCGCGGCGCCCGCGGCGACCACGCGCTCGGCGAGCGCCACGGTCCCGGACAGCGTCGGGCTGTTCTCAGCGGCGACCAGCAGGGCGGGGGTGTCGGCGTCGACCACGGCGATCGGGCCGTGCAGCAGGTCGGCGTACGACAGTCCCATGGCGTGCAGGTAGCACGCCTCCTTGAGCTTGAGCGCGGTCTCCAGCGCGGTGGAGAAGGCCAGGCCGCGGGCGGAGACCACGGCTCCGGGCTTGTCGGCCAGGCCCTCGACGACCGCGTCGAGGTCACCCGGCTCGGAGATCAGCTTCTCCACCGCTTCCGGGACCCGCTGCAGGTCGGCCGCGTCCACGTCGGCGCCGAGGCCGAGCGCGAGCACGGCCAGCGCGGCGAGCTGGGTGGTGTAGGTCTTCGTGGCCGGGACGGCCTTCTCCTCGCCGGCCAGCGTGCACAGCGCCAGGTCGGCGGCCTGGGCGAGCGGGCTGTCCGGACCGCCGTTCGTCACGCCGACCGTCTTGGCCCCGCAGTCCTTGGCCCAGGTCAGCGTCTCGACGATCTCCTCGGTCCGGCCCGACTGCGAGATGGCCACGGCCAGCACGCCGTCGAGGTCCAGCTTGCGCTTGTACGTCGTCGCGACGGACGGGGCGGCGAGGGCGGCCAGCCGGCCCGCGTGGGCTTCGACCAGGTAGCGGCCGTAGACTGCGGCATTGTCGGAGGTGCCACGCGCGATGAACAGCAGTTGCCGGGTCTGCTCACCCAGCGCTCTCACCTCGCCGATCCTGGGAAGCAGGGAGTCGAGCGTGGCCCGCAGCGCCTGGGGCTGCTCAGCGATCTCGCTGCGCATCTTGGTGGTCATCATCCCTCAAATCGTTACCGTACAGACTTGACCCTGTTTTACGACATGTGGTCTAGTCCGGACTAGACCAGTACGAACCATAGCCCATCGCCCAGGTCAGATCGAGGGGAGGATCCGTGGCGCACATCGATCCGGACAGCCCGGTGCCCAAGTACTTCCAGCTCCGCGAGATCCTGCTGGATCTCATCGACAGCGACGAGCTGAGCATCGGCGCGGCGATCCCGTCCGAGCGCGAGCTCTGCCAGCGCTTCGGCCTGTCCAGGATGACAGTCCGGCAGGCGGTCGACCACCTGGTGTCCGAGGGCCGTCTGCACCGGGTGCCCGGCAAGGGCACGTTCGTGGCCAGGCCCAAGATCGAGCTCGCGCTGCAGCTCACGTCGTTCACCGACGACATGCGGGCGCGCGGCATGGAGCCGGGCTCGCGCGACCTGGACAGAAGGGTCGTCCGCGCCAGCGCCCACCTGGCCAAGGAGCTGGGCATCCAGCCGGGCGAGGAAGTGCACTTCATCGAGCGGCTGCGGACCGCCGACGGCGAGCCGCTGTCCATCGAGCGGGCGCACATCCCGGTCAAGCTCGCCCCCGACCTGGCTGAGCACGACCTGTCCGGCAGGTCACTCTACGAGCTGCTGGAGAGCCGCTACGGGCTGGTCATGGACGCCGGCGAGCTGACCATCGACGGGGGCATCGCCGATCCGAGCGACGCCGACCTGCTCAAGCTCGCCCGGGGCGGGGCCGTACTACTGTTGCAGCGCAGATCCTTCTCCGGCGGCGTCTGCGCGGAGCTGGGCGTGTCCACCTATCGCGCGGACCGCTACCAGCTGCGCACCATTCTGGAAACGCCCACCAGACGGGGCTGAGGGCCCGATCCGGAGGAACCCCCGGTGAACGAGACCACCGCCGCCAGGCCTTCGCCGTTCTCGCGCGTGATGAACGTACTCCAGCGGCTGGGCCGCTCGCTCATGCTGCCCATCGCCGCCCTGCCCGCGGCCGCGCTGCTGCTCCGCTTCGGCCAGCCCGACATGCTCGGCTCCAACGGCACCGATCCCGGCGGCCTGGCCGACGTGGCCGGCTTCGGCTGGATGAACCAGGTCGCCGAGGTGCTGGCCGCCGCCGGTGCGGCGCTGTTCGAGAACCTGCCGCTGCTGTTCGCGGTGGGGGTGGCGATCGGGTTCGCCCGCAAGTCCGACGGGTCGACCGCGCTCGCCGCGGTGGTGGGCTACCTGGTGTTCGACCGCGTGACCAAGGTGATGTTCTTCGGCTCGGCCATCAGGGAGACGGTCCTGATCAGGGCGGAGCAGCCCCAGGGCATCAAGGAGATCATCAACTACGGCATGCAGAACCCCACCCAGGTGCTCGGCGGCATCATGATCGGGCTGGTCACCGCCGTGCTCTGGCAGCGCTTCCACCGGATCAAGCTGCCGTCCTGGCTGGCCTTCTTCGGCGGGCGCCGGTTCGTCCCCATCATCACCTCGATCGCGGCGCTGCTGCTCGGCGTGCTGATCGGCTGGGTGTGGCCGATACTCGGCGAGTGGATCGGCCACGCGGGCGAGGCCCTGACCACGCTCGGGCCGCTGGGCACCGGCATCTACGGCCTGATCAACCGGCTGCTGATCCCCCTCGGCCTGCACCACTTCGTGAACTCGATCGTCTGGTACGTGGTCCCCCAGTGCGAGGTCGGCGGCCAGGTCCTCGGCGGCGACTGGAACTGCTACTTCGGCGGCGCCCCGCACTCCGGCCAGTTCATGGCCGGGTTCTTCCCGATCATGATGTTCGCGCTGCCGGCCGCCGCGCTGGCCATGTGGCGGGCCGCGCCTCCGCACCGGCGGGCAGCCGTGGGCGGCATCATGCTGTCGGCCGGGCTGGCCTCGTTCGTCACCGGCATCACCGAGCCGATCGAGTTCGCGTTCATCTTCGTGGCGCCGGTGCTGCTGGTCGTACACGCGGTGCTGACCGGTCTGGCGATGGCGCTCACCACACTGATTGGCGGGCAGTTGGGCTTCGGCTTCTCCGCGGGGCTGCTCGACATGCTGCTCAACGCCAGCAAGTCGAACACCCATAATCTGCCGGGAATCCTGCTGCTCGGGGTGATCTATGGCGTGGTCTATTACGTGGTGTTCACTTTTCTCATTCGGAAACTCAACATCCTGACCCCGGGGCGCGAGCCCGAACCTGATGTCGATTCGGGCGAATAACCACTATCTTTTACGGCCGGCCCAGTGGGCCCCACCCGCCATACGTGGCTGAGCTCTGTCCAGGGACACGCTCCTCCGGTGGAGGTGGTCAGGCGCCGTGACGTGCGTGTTCTTGGCCGTGGCCTACCACCCAGGCGGTAACGGAGAATCAGGGTAGGCCGGATCTGTTCTGGACGGTCCGGTGGCAGAGCGCGCAGGACCGAAATATTGCTGGGCACTGCCTGGACCACTCCAGCTTTCGGTGATCTTGTTCGCCAATCACCCCGAATCGGCGGCCCAGGCGAGAAAGTTGGTGGCCGATGTATTCGGGGGCGGGGCCGGAAACTCTATGTATCGATCCCTCTCCCCCTATGACATCGGAGGCCCCATGTCATCTCTTCCGCACGCCGCCGCTCCTGACCCGCTCGTCTGGGGGCCGCCGGGGGCCATCCCCGACGAGCGCAAGCTGAGGTCGCTCGGACAAGCACTGGCCGAGGTGCTCGCGGGGCGGCGGCCGGCCGAGAGTGTCGCCGACCGGCTCACCGAGCGGGCCTACCGTGAGCTCGTCAGGGCGGGGCGGATGATCGACGCGAAACGGCCGCCGTTCGTGGGGAGCCCGCATGTGAAGGAGCCCAAGGACGGCGCGGTCGAGATGTGCCTGCTCGTCCACTGCGGCGAACGCAGCCACGTGCTGGCCGTCCGGCTGGAGCGGCGCGGCGTGCAATGGCTGTGCACGGACTTCGAGACGGCCTGACGCAGCATGCGAAGAGGCCCCGCCGCGTGGCGAGGGCCTCTTTCACAGCGTTGGGCGTGTTGCTACGCCTCGGTGTGCTTGGGGTCGCCGTGGCAGCGCTTGTACTTCTTGCCCGAGCCACAGGGGCAGGGCGCGTTGCGCTCGACGTTGCCGTAGGCGGCGCGCTCGGCCGACGTGCTGCGGACCCGGGTGTGCTCGACCTCGCCCGCCTCGCCCGGCGCGGTGTATTCGAGCTCGGCGGGCCGCTCGGGCCCACGCAGGCCGCGCGCGATGATCGAGCGGGTCTCCGCCATCATCGCGTCCTCTTCCTCGACGATCGGGTTCTCCTGAACCTCGACCTCGATGTTGAACAGGAAGCCGACCGAGTCCTCCTTGATGCCCTCGAGCATCGCGGCGAACATCTCGAAGCCCTCGCGCTGGTACTCGATCTGCGGGTCCTTCTGCGCGTAGGCCCGCATGCCGATGCCCTCGCGCAGGTAGTCCATCTCGTAGAGGTGCTCACGCCACTTGCGGTCGAGGACCGACAGGATGACGCGGCGCTCGAACTCGCGGGTGGCGTCGGCGCCGAGCTCCTCCTCGCGCCTGGCGTAGGCCTCCAGCGCGTCCTTCTTCACCTTCTCGGAGATCAGCTCGGCGGTGAGCTCTTCGCGGCTGCCGGCCTCCTCGACGACGTTGTCGATGGTGAGCGTGACAGGGTAGAGCTCGCTGAACGCCTTCCACAGCTTGTCGAGGTCCCACTCCTCGGCGAACCCCTCGGCCGTGGCCCCGGCGACGTAGCCGTCGATCACCTCGCCGACGAAGCCGCGCACCTGCTCGTGCAGGTCGGCGCCCTCCAGCACGCGGTGGCGCTCGGCGTAGATCACCTTGCGCTGCCGGTTCATGACCTCGTCGTACTTGAGAACTTCCTTGCGGATCTCGAAGTTCTGCTGCTCGACCTGGTGCTGGGCGGAGGCGATGGCCTTGGAGACGATGCCGGACTCGATCGGCTGGTCGTCGGGGATGTTGAGCCTCGTCATGATCATCTCGACCCGGGCCGAGTTGAACAGGCGCATGAGGTCGTCACCCAGCGAGAGGTAGAAGCGCGACTCGCCCGGGTCACCCTGACGGCCGGAGCGGCCGCGCAGCTGGTTGTCGATGCGGCGCGACTCGTGGCGCTCGGTGCCGAGGACGTAGAGGCCGCCGAGCAGGGTGACCTCGTCGTGCTCGGCCTTGACGGCCGCCTTGGCCTTCTCCAGCGCCTCGGGCCACGCCTTCTCGTATTCTTCGGGCGTTTCGAGCGGGTCGAGGCCGCGCTGACGCAGCTCCAGGTCCGCGCGGAACTCGGAGTTGCCGCCGAGCATGATGTCGGTGCCTCGACCGGCCATGTTGGTGGCCACGGTGACGGCGCCCTTACGGCCGGCCTCCGCGACGATCGCGGCCTCGCGCGCGTGGTTCTTCGCGTTGAGCACCTCGTGCTGAACGCCACGGCGCTTGAGCGCCTTCGATAGCCGCTCGGACTTCTCGACCGAGGTGGTGCCGACGAGCACCGGCTGGCCGGTGTCGTAGCGCTCCTTGATGTCCTCGACGACCGCCGCGAACTTGGCGTCCTCGGTCTTGTAGACGACGTCGGCCTGGTCCTTGCGGATCATCGGACGGTTTGTGGGGATCGGGACCACGCCGAGCTTGTACGTCTGGTGGAACTCGTTCGCCTCGGTGACGGCCGTGCCGGTCATGCCGGACAGCTTCTTGTAGAGGCGGAAGTAGTTCTGCAGGGTGACCGTGGCGAGAGTCTGGTTCTCGTCCTTGATCTTCACACCCTCTTTGGCCTCGATGGCCTGGTGCATGCCCTCGTTGTAGCGACGGCCGTGCAGGATGCGACCGGTGAACTCGTCGACGATCAGCACCTCGCCGTCGGAGACGATGTAGTCCTTGTCCTTCTTGAACAGGTCCTTGGCCTTCAGGGCGTTGTTCAGGAAGCCGACCAGGTGGGTGTGCTCGGCCTTGTAGAGGTTGTCGATGCCGAGCCAGTCCTCGACCTTGGCGACACCGGACTCCAGGACGCCGACCGTGCGCTTCTTCTCGTCGACGATGTAGTCGCCGGTGCTCTCCTCGTCGGGCGACTTGGCCTCGACGCCCCTGCGCAGGCGGGGCACGATCTTGGCGAACTCGGTGTACCACTTACCCGACTGCTCTCCCGGACCGGAGATGATCAGCGGGGTGCGGGCCTCGTCGATGAGGATGGAGTCGACCTCGTCGACGATCGCGAAGTGGTGGCCGCGCTGCACGCACTCGTCCAGCGACCACGCCATGTTGTCGCGCAGGTAGTCGAAGCCGAACTCGTTGTTGGTGCCGTAGGTGATGTCCGCCTCGTACTGCTTGCGCCGCTCCTCGGGGGCCTGCCCGGCCAGGATCATGCCGACTTCCAGGCCGAGGAAGCGGTAGACGCGGCCCATGTGCTCGGCGCCGACCTTGACCAGGTAGTCGTTGACCGTGATGACGTGCACGCCGTTGCCGGCGAGCGCGTTGAGGTAGGCGGGGAGAGTGCAGGTGAGGGTCTTGCCCTCACCGGTCTTCATCTCCGAGATGTTGCCCATGTGAAGGCTCGCGCCGCCCATGATCTGCACGTCGAAGTGACGCTGGCCGAGCACGCGGCGGGCCGCCTCGCGCACGGTCGCGAACGCCTCGGGAAGCAGATCGTCGAGGGTTTCGCCCGCATCGAGCCGCTGCTTGAATTCGTCCGTCAGGGCGCGCAACTCCGCGTCGGACAGGCTCGTGAAGTCGTCCTCGATGGAGTTGACCTGATCGGCGATCCGCTTGAGCTTGCGCAGGGTCTTGCCTTCGCCGGCGCGTAGGATCTTGTCGAGAATGGCTGCCACTTTATGTAAAGCTCCTCGCAGGTCTACCCCGGCGGCGCCGCCAGGAGGAGAGGCTGAGACAAACTTCCCCGTTGCCATCGTAGGCGGTTCCGCAACCAGACACAGCCACCGCGACGACGAGAGCGTCGGGCACGTCTGGGAGAATGGGGGTAGGCAGAGCGTATGCCGGTAAGACGCCGGTTCGCACCATTAGCGGGATATCCGGTAAAGGGAAGGATTTGTGATGGTTGAGGGGCACAAGTCGGAGCACGCGAATCTCGGCAGCCACGGCGGCCGCGCGTCCTCATGGCTCGCGGTGACCGTGATGCTGCTCGGCACCGTCGTCGCCGGCTATGGGATGACCGCCGCCAACTGGACGCTCATCTGGATCGGGGGCGGAGTGTTCGTCATCGGCGGAATCCTCGCCCTCGTCTTCGACATCTTCACCGACGTCGTGATCGACGCCCCCCGGGCCGGGCTGCGCGCGGAAGACCACCGCTGAACCCCCGCTGAACCTCCCCGCCCCTCCGCTGTACTCCACCGCACCTCCGCTGACGGATGCGGGAGGCCACCGCTCACCCCCGGGGACGAAACGGGCGGCCACCGCCAAACCACCGCATCCATGGACGGACGCGGAGGGTCGCCGCCGCCCAACCTCCGCGGCAGAGGCGAGAGAGGCCCGCCGCCGATGCGTGCGTCTCGCGGCGGGCCGCCGTTTCTGTCGGTGCCCGCCGCTAGCATCGCGGCATGCCTAGCCGTACCAATGTGCTGATATGACGGATCTGACGGCCGACGAGGCGCGGCGGATCATCCTGCGGGCCCAGGGCCTGCTCGGCGGCGCGGACGCCCGCCGAGGCGGCGTGCACGGCATGCTCCGCAGGCTCGGCGCGATCCAGCTCGACACGATCTCCGTCCTGGCCCGCTCCCACGAGCTCGTCGCCTACGCGCGCCTGGGCGCGGTGGGCAGGCCCAAGGTTGAGCGCGCCTATTGGCACAATCCCGCCCAGAGCTTCGAATACTGGTGCCACGCCGCCTGCATCCTGCCGATCGAGCACTGGCCCCTCTACGCCTTCAGGCGGCGCGCCTACCGCGACCGCCGCTACCGCTGGCACGAGGTGCCCGACCACGTCGACAAGCTGCGGGATCAGGTACGCGACTCGGGCCCCCTCACCACCTCGGACGTCGGCGGCGCCAAGAACGGCGGCCCCTGGTGGGACTGGTCCGACTCGAAGATCGGCCTGGAGTGGCTGCTGGACATCGGCGAGATCGTCTGCAGCCGCCGCGTCGGCTGGCGCAGGGTCTACGACCTGTCCGAGCGCGTGGTCCCCGCCGAACTCCTGGCCGAGGACCTCTCCGACGAGGAGTGCATCGTACGGCTGGCGGCCATCGCCGGCGCCTCCCTGGGCGTGGCGACCAGGGGCGACCTGATCGACTTCCTGCGGCTCAAGGGGAGGTTCGCCGCGATCCTCGACGAGGTGCTGCTCAGCGGGGCCACCGGGCTGGCGCCCGTACACGTGACCGGCTGGCCCTCGACCAGGGGGCAGACCAACGCGTGGGCCGATCCGGCGGGCCTCGCGTCGGCGCCGCGCGGACGGCACCGCACGACGCTGGTGTCGCCGTTCGACTCGCTCATCTGGCATCGCGGCCGGACCGAGCGGGTCTTCGGCTTCAACTACCAGCTCGAGCTCTATGTGCCCAAGCACAAGCGGGTGCACGGCTACTTCACGATGCCGGTGCTGGCCGGCGGCCGGCTGATCGGCCGCGTGGACCCGGCCCGCGAGGGCACCACCCTGGTGGCCAGGCAACTCAGCCTGGAGCCTGGCCTCACCGGCGCCAAGTGGGCCGACGCCCTGCGCGACGCCTTGTGGTCGGCCGCCGAGTGGGTGGGCTGCGACGCCGTACGAGTGGAACGCGCCGACCCCACCCTCATAGCCCACCTGGAAGCGCCCGCCGACTGATCACGCCCCTCGTGGCCTACTTGACGGCGAGCACCACTTCTGTCCCCCACCAGGGGACGGGCATCGCCTGACCACCGCACTCGTCGCCTACCCAGCGGCGAGTGCGACCAGAACGCCACCCTGCGCTCCCGTTCGAGGCAGCCATGGGATGATCGCCACCCTCGTCGCCGGTCTGGCGGGGAGTGCCATCAGAACGCCGCTCCTGGCATCCGCAGGGCACGAGGACCGCTGACCGCTACCCCTGCACCCGTTCGGGACAGACACCCGGTGATCGCCACCCCTCCACTACCCGCCCGGGGCGCACCAGGTTACGCCAGGCGCGGGCGGCGGCCTGCGCGCGCCGACCAGGGCGGCTCAGCTGCGCCCGGCGGCCCGCCCAGGGGGCTGGAAGCGGGCGTTGCGCGAGAGGCGCCCTCATCGCCGGTCCGGCGGCAGACGCCAGCGGCTGGCGCGTCGCACCCGTCTGGGCGGACGCCAGCGGATCGCTGCTCTCATCGCTCAACTGGCGGCAAAGCGGACTGTCGCCCAACCCCCGCCCGAGGCGCGCATCGGATGATCGCCCTCCGACACACCCGGCCTGAGGGCCGGGGTGGTCACGTCCGTCGCCGCCTCGGCGGCGGACGTCAGGTGATTTCCAGCATGCGTTCGCGCACCGCGTAGACCACGGCCTCCATGCGTGAGTGGAGTTGCAGCTTGTCGAGGATGTTGCGGACGTGGTTCTTCACCGTGTTCTCGGAGATGAAGAGCTGCTTGGCGATCTCGCGGTTGTTCATCCCCTTGGCCACCAGGCGCAGCACCTCCATCTCGCGCTCGGTCAGCCGGGGCACGGGAAGCTGCGGTGGGCGTTCGCTCTCTTTCTTGCTCATGTTCGCGAACTCGTTGATGAGTTTGGCGGCCATGGCCGGATTGATGAGCGACTGGCCTTCGTGCACTCCGCGCACGGCGGCGGGGACGTCGTTGATCTGCACGTCCTTGAGCAGATAGCCGGTCGCGCCCGCCTTGATGGCCTCGAAGAGGTCTTCTTCCTCGTCGCTGACCGTCAGCATGATGATGCGGGTGCTCGGCACGGAGGCCTTGATACCCTTCGCCGCCTCGATGCCGTCCTGTCGCGGCATGCGCACGTCCATGAGCACCACGTCGGGCATGAGGCGGTCGGCCATTTCGACCGCCTCGTGCCCGTCGCTGGCTTCACCGACCACCTCGATGTCCGGCTCGGCGGCCAGCGCCAGAGCCAGGCTCCGCCTGATCAACTCGTGATCGTCCACGATCAGGACGCGGATCGGCTCGCCTCCTGACGCGCGGGCCTCGCCAGACTCCGTCACCAGGCCTCCTCGATCAGCCTCGCGACTGCCTTCTCCGCGGTTCGCTCGCTCATCACCTGACTGAGCTCGCTCACGTCTCCTCCTCGTCGGGGGGCCAGAGCCGTTGGACCGCCAATGATGGCACGTCTAACGCGGTCCTAGGGTGGTCGAGAAGATCTTTTAGCGCACTGTCACGGCTCTACGAGCCGCAGCACGCCGTAGTTATAGCCGCGCCGGTTGTAAACGACACACGGCTGGCCGCTCTCCTTGTCACGGAACAGGTAGAAGTCGTGGCCGACCAGCTCCATCTCAAGGAGAGCCTGGTCGATGGTCATTGGTTCCGCTTTGTGGTGTTTCTCCCGTACGATGAGCGGCCCGTCGCCCTCCATCTCGATCGGGACGATGTCGTCGTACTGCTTGTCATCGGGTAGCTGATCTTCTTCGAACTCCGGAACGACCTCGACCTCGCGGGGTGCCAGGTCGGCGACTTCGGGGAGCGTCGCGGTGAGCTCCGCGACGGAGGGCGGGCAGTGGTTGCCGTGATGCACTTTGCGCCGGTCGGAGAGCCGCCTGAGGCGTCCTTCCAGTTTGTCCAGCGCCATGTCTAGGGCGGCGAATCGATCGTCGGCGGAAGCCTCCGCACGGATGGCGGGTCCTCGAGAGTGAATGGTCAGCTCGACGCGCTCTCGCTGGTTGGCGATGCGCGGATTGCGCTCCTTCGACACCTCCACATCGACTCGAATGAGCTTGTTGTCCAGACGCTCGATCCTGGCCAGCTTGGTCGTCACCTGGTCTCGGAACCGATCACTCACTCCTGTGTGCCGGCCCTTGACGATGATGTCCATGCAACAGCCCCCCTTCGTCTAACGACTGAGAAAGAGCGCCCGACGACGTTCTTGCCGGGCGGGGTCTTCCGTCTGCCTCTCTGCTGTCACCGTTACCCTCTTCCGACGTTCCGTCACCGGGATCTCGGGTGGCACCCGCCCGGCCGACCTGGTCTTCGACCCCACATCCGCCTGCTGAGGATTTCGCGGCTCTGATGCCACTACTGCCCTTCTCTTCTGGCGGGGGACATCTGGACCCCCGGGAAGGCAGGACTTACCCCTAAGCCGCACCGTGATCGGTCGACAAAGAGTCGCCTTACGTGGACCGTTTTGCCTGCGGCTGGCATCGGCTAGCAGAGCCGGGGACCCCGACTCTGCGCAACCACGGACCCGAACGGGTGCCATGTCAGAACGCTATCCGCATCGCGACCGAATGTCAGCCTAGGGATCGGGCAAACGATCACTTTCTGTGATTTTTCACCAGTGTGACGGGCGTGATGCGTGCCCTTTTCTGCGTACGGCCGCCCATATATCCGGGCCACCGTGGAGTGTTGAGCTGCCCCGCCGCCGCTCGGTGGGCAGTGACATGTGGCCTCCAGGTCAGGGCCGACGAATAGATCTTTCTTTACCCAGGGTGACCGTAATGGATTTCAAGATCTTCGGCGTGTCGCGGCGACGGTGACTGCTAGGAGGACTTCGACGCCGTTCGCCCGGAGTGTCCTGGCCGCCTCGGCCAGGGTGGAGCCCGTCGTCACAATGTCGTCCACGAGCAGCGCAGAGGCCGCTGGGCGGGCCTTCCCGGCTGGGGTGACCTGATGGGAGGCGGCGAGGTTGGCGGCCCGCTGCGTGGCGTTCAGGCCCGCCTGGTCGCCTATCTGGCGCGCCTGCCCGAGCGCCGGCCACAGCTCCGCCCGGCGACCGAACGCCGCCATCTCCCGTACGGCCAGCGCGGCCAGCCTGCCGACCGGGTCGTGTCCTCTCGACCGGCGGGCGCGGGCGGCGCTGGGGATGGGGACGACGGCCACCGGCGCGGCGGGCCGGGACGCCAGGGCGTGGCAGGCGGTGAAGGCCAGGGCCGTCGCCAGTGGACGGGCCAGCGTGGTCTGGCCGCGCTCCTTGTAGGCGACGATCGCCGCACGCACGGCCCCCGCGTAGTCGGCGGCCGACCAGCACTCGGGGAGCCCGGCCGGGACCGGTCTCGGCATCCGGCGGGCCGGGACGGGGGCCAGGCAGCTCCCGCACAGGCGCGGGCCGCCGGCGGCACAGCCCAGGCAGTGCTGCGGCAGGATCAGATCGGCGAGCGCGGCGAACACGGCGACCAGCATGCCCGGCGCCCCCGACAGTTTCGGCGCCGCGAGATCGCAGGTGAGGCGGGCCGCACGTGAGCCGGACCGCGCGGGCCAGGACCGCGAAACAGGACCGCGCGAGCCAGGACCGCGCGAGCCAGGACCGCGCGAGCCGGGACCGCGCGAGCCGGGACCGCGAAACAGGACCGCGAAACAGGACCGCGCCGAGCAACGCCGCGCGACACACGGCCGCGCCACACAGGGCCGTCGACGATTCCCGCAGACAGGCGGCGGATCAGCCCAGGGGGAAGATCGGGGTGTCGGCGTCGGTGGCGATCTTGGCGGTCCAGTTCTGCTTGTCCAGGTTGGATTCCAGGATCTCGTTCTTGTGCAAGGTCCCCGCCAGGATCCGCTCACCCTGCGCGGCCAGCGTGTGCAGCCGCTTGTCCGACGGCAGCTTGGTGACCGTGCCGTCGCCCACGTTGATCTCCTTGACCACCGACCCGGCGTTGCTAGACGAGAGCACCACCAGGTGCTCGCCGTCACGCCAGGCCAGGTCCATGATGTTCTCGTCGTTCACCGTGCTCAATGTCTGGAAATTTCCGAGCATGGTGGAGGCGCCCTCTCCCGTGATGGCGCCGACGCGGATCTCGTGCTTGCCGATCGTGACCGCCACCCGCACGCCGTCCCTGGCGATCCGCAGACGCGTGACGTCGAACCCGTCGAGGCTCGGCGCGGCGATGCGCTCCGGCCCGCGCCCCGCGCTCGGGTTGCACCGGAGCACGGCCTTGTTGCGGCGGTCGTACGTCCACAGGGTGCCGTCCCTGTGCCAGGAGGGCGCCGTGAGGTCGGCGCTCGCCCCCTGGATCCACTGCTGCCAGTGGCCGTCCGCGGCGGCCCTGGTGACCCAGATGCCACCCGCCTTCGACTTGGCCGCGATGAGGTCGGCGCCCTGACCGGTGGCGTAGCCGCCGGTGATCACGGCGAAGTCGGAGTACGGGCCGTTCGGCTGACCGGCTGGTCCGGCCACGACCCTGCCGGGCCCGTCGTGGCCCACCGAATAGACGGCGCCTTTGCTGTTGGTGTAGTAGACGACGTTGGAGGCGGAACCAAGCCAGTCGTCGGGCAGTTTGGGCTCGATCGTCAGCGTGTCCGAGGAGTAGAACGGCTCGCCGTCGAGCTGCACCTCGATCGACCGGCCGTTGGCCACGTTGTTGCTGGTGAGGCTCCATCTGAGCTGGGCCTGGAGCCCCCTGCTGAAGATGCCGTCCGCGTCGATGGGACCGCTGAGGTTGATCAGCACGCGGTCGTCGAGCGCGCGTACGGACTCCACCCGCGTGCCGTGCGGGAAGACGTTCTCCACGGCGCCCTGCAGCGCTTTGCTCGGGCCCTTGAGCAGGCGTTCGATGATGGTCTTGGCGAAGCTCTCGGTGGGCTTGAGCCGCAGGCGTACCCGGTCGACGACCAGCATGTCCGCGTTGGCGCCGCCGCTGCCGGGCACGCCGTTCAGGTAGTACAGGTTCGTCGGCCGGTACGCGCGAGCGACGTCCGCCTCCGTGAGCACGAGGCCCCCGACCAGCGAATTGACCCGATATTCGCCTGTCTTGTCCTTGACCAGGGTGAACTTCCTGTCCACGCCCGCGGACACGGGCACGTAGGTGTCGTCGTCCTCGATCCGGGCCACCTGGGTGCCCGAGATGACGACGGTGACCTCCTTGTCGCCGATCTTCCCTGATTCATCGTATTTCGCCCCGTTGTCGAGCACTGTCACCGGACCGCCGGGCTTCCAGGCCTGCCGTGCCTCGTCCGTCAGGTATTTCGGCAGGATCTCCGGGTCGTCGGCGTAAGCGGCCATGGCGGCCTGCAAGCCCTCCACCACCTGCTGCGGTGACCAGCCGGGCTGCGGCTCGATGGCGACCATGCGCTGGAACGGCTTGCTCATCGGGTCGTTGTCACCGGCCTCGCCGACCGCGAACGGTCCGCCCACGGGGATCACCGCGCAGGCCGAGCTCCAGGCGAGCGTCGCAATGACGACGCCGACGGCGCCGAGCCGCCTGAGCCGTGCGCGGAGCGGCCTACTGGTCCTCGCCATAACCGGTCTAGTCCTCGCCATAACCAGCCTGGTCCTCGCCATAGCCGGTCTAGTCCTCGTCATAACCGGCCCCGTCCGCCGACGCGGGCAGCAGCACCGGCGTCATCTGCCCGCGCCACGTGCGCCGCATCTCGATCTCGGGCGGCACCAGCGACAGCGGCGACCCCTTCAGGTCGGTCCCGGCCACCCGGGGCAGCGTCAGCCGGAACTGCGAGCCCTCCCCCTGCTGCCCCCACGCCTGCAGCCAGCCGCCGTGCAGCGAGGCGTCCTCGCGCGAGATGGCCAGGCCCAGCCCGGTGCCGCCGATGGTCCGCGCCCGTGAGGGGTCGGCGCGCCAGAACCGGTCGAAGACCATGGTGTCCTCGCCCGCCTTCAGGCCGATCCCGTGATCGCGTACGGCGACGGCCACGGCGTCCCGGTCGGCGCCCACCGTCACCACGACGTCCCTGCCCTCGCCGTGCTCGATGGCGTTGAACAGCAGGTTGCGCAGGATGCGCTCGACCCGCCGGTTGTCGATCTCCACCATGCACGGCTCGTTGGGCAGGCGCAGCTCGAAGCGGGTGGAGTGGCGCTCGGCCAGCGCCTCGGAGTCGCCGATCGCGCGCAGCACCACGTCACGCACGTCGACGGGGTCGAGGTCGAGCGTGGCGGCGCCGGCGTCGTAGCGGCTGATCTCCAGCAGGTCGGCCAGCATCGACTCGAACCGTTCCAGCTGGGCCTGCATGAGCTCGGCCGAGCGGGCGGCCATCGGGTCGAAGTCCTCGCGGGCGTCGTAGAGCAGGTCGGCGGCCATCCGCACGGTGGTCAGCGGGGTGCGCAGCTCGTGGGAGACGTCGGACACGAACTGCCGCTGGACCTGGGACAGCTCCTCCAACTGGTGGATCTTCAGCGCCAGGTTGACGGCCATCTCGTTGAACGAGGTGGCCAGGCGGGCCAGGTCGTCCTCACCGCGTACCTTCAGCCGCTCGTCGAGCTTGCCCGCGGCCAGGCGCTCGGCCGCCTGGCGGGCCAGCCGTACGGGGCTGACGACCTGGCGGGCCACCAGGTAGGCGATGGCGGCGAGCAGCAGCACGAGTCCCAGACCCACCACGGCCAGGGCGAGCCTGACGTTGGACAGCATCTGCTCTTCCTCGTTGATCGGGAAGAAGTGGTAGACCTCGTAGTTCTCGCCGTTGATGTCGACCACGCCGCCGATGACCAGCGTGGGCGTGGCCTGGCTGTCACCGGTGAACGTGATGGGCGCGGTGAAGCGCTGCGGCTTGTCGAAGATGTACTTCTGCTCCTGGCTCCGCAGCTTCTGCTGCAGCGCCTGCGGCACGTTCTCGGGCGCGACATTGCCCGAGGCGCGCGACTTGCCGGGGCGGGAGGTGTTGAGCACCAGCACCTCGTAGCGCTTCTTGGAGCCGTTCTCGCCCGAGCCGGTGATCGTGTCCATCACCTCGTCGAGCGGGTCGACGGGCGTGTTGCCGCCCGTGTCGGCGGTCGACTTGGCCTGGTCGTCGGGCTTCTGGCTGAGCGCGTCGGCGATCCGCACGCGGTCGGCGAGCGCCTCGGTGGCCGAGGACTGCTGGCGGCTCTCGATGACCGATCTGTTGATCTGGTCGGACAGGAAGACACCGAGCACGACCACCACGGTCACGGAGATCACCAGCGTGCTGGTGACCACCTGGAGCTGGAGTGAGCGGCGCCAGACGCTCCGTGCCCGGCCCGCCGCACGCCGCGTCCGCCGCCGGACCCCGCCCAGAATCTGGCGGAGAGTACGGCGGCGGAGTCGTTTCCTGCTAGTCGAGGCCATGGCCAGGTCGGGCGGAGGTCAGGCCGGCCCGGCTTTGTAACCCACGCCGCGGACCGTGACGACGATCTCGGGATGCTCCGGGTCCTTCTCGATCTTCGCCCTGAGCCGCTGGACGTGCACGTTGACCAGCCGCGTGTCGGCCGCGTGCCGGTAGCCCCAGACCTGCTCCAGCAGGACCTCCCGGGTGAAGACCTGGCGCGGCTTGCGGGCCAGCGCGACGAGCAGGTCGAACTCGAGCGGCGTCAGGTTGATGGTCTCCTCACCGCGCTTGACCGAGTGACCGGCCACGTCGATGGTGATGTCGCCGATCTGCAGGATCTCCGGGGTGGGCTCGTCGGTACGGCGCAGCCGCGCCCGCACCCTGGCCACGAGTTCCTTCGGCTTGAACGGCTTGACGATGTAGTCGTCGGCGCCCGACTCCAGACCGAGTACGACGTCGATCGTGTCGCTCTTGGCGGTGAGCATGACGATGGGCACGCCCGACTCCGCCCTGATCCTGCGCGCCACGTCGATGCCGTCCGCCCCTGGCAGCATCAGGTCGAGCAACACCAGGTCCGGGCGCGTGTCCCGGAAAGCGTCAAGGGCTTTGTCCCCATCTGAGACAAAGGATGGCTCAAAGCCTTCGCCGCGCAACACGATACCCAGCATCTCGGCGAGAGCGGCGTCGTCATCGACGACCAGCACGCGACCTTTCATGGCCCCTCATTCGTTCTACGCATTCTGGGACATACCCGCACGATCGCTGAAGGTTACCCTTCGTTGGCCCATGCATGGGACACGAGACGTACAAAAGACAAGTTTTAGACTTGCAGCCGCGACCGCAATCTCAGTCTGCGGTAACAGACCGACTTTCGGCCATCCTTCGATGAGATCCTTGAGCAGGAACGCCCCGGAATGCGGGCAAGATGAGCCGGCGAATCGCACGCACGACACCATTGCCCCGCCCACCATGCCAGGATTGGGATATGTCAGACGGTCACGGTCCCTCGCCCGAGACGCCACCAGGCTGGGCTCCAGAACAGCCCCCTCCCTACGGCGCCCCGCAGACCTCGCCGTGGACCGCCCCCGGCTTCGAACAGCAACAGCCTCCACCGGGCCCCGGCCCGCAGGCGCCCTATCAGCAACCGCCGCCTGGATACGGCTACATGCCGCAGCCACCCGCACTGCGCCCCGGGATCATACCGCTACGGCCGCTGGGGCTGGGCGACATCCTCGACGGAACGATCAAACTGATCCGGTCGAACCCCAAGGCGGTGCTGGGCCTCTCGGCGGTCGCCGCCCTGCTCGGAGCCCTCCCGATCGCGATCGGGCAGGTGTTCGCCTTCGACTCCATGCGCGGCCTGCTCGACGATCCGGCCTCGGCCGATCCGGCCGACCTGTCCGGGATATACGGCGGGTTCATCGCCCAGTACGGCGGCGCCCTCGTCTCCGTCGTGGTCAGCTTCATCGCGGTGACTCTGCTGACCGGCTTGCTGGTGCGGATACTCGGCCGCGCCGTGTTCGGCGGCAAGATCTCCGCCGGGGAGGCGTGGCAGCTGACCAAGGGCCGCGCCCCGGCGCTGTTCGGCGTGGTGGGGTTGATGGCCGTCATCATGCTGGTCCCGCTGGTCGTCTTCGTCCTGATCATCGTCGCGGTCATCGCGACCGGCACGGGCGACGGCTCACCCGCCGCGGTGGGCGGCGTGACCGTGATCTCCGTGCTGCTGTACATCTGCTACGGGCTGTACTTCAGGACCCGGTTCGCGCTCGCGGCGCCGGCCGTGGTGCTGGAGGGCAAGGGTCCCATCGAGGCGCTGCGGCGCTCCTGGAACCTGGTGACCGGCGACTTCTGGCGGGTGCTCGGCATCCTGCTGCTCACCTCGCTGCTGGTGGGGCTCGTCGCGGGCATCCTGGAGATCCCGTTCACCATCGCCGGGACCCTCCTCGGCCTGCTCGGCGAATCGTCCGGCACCGCCGTGGCGGCGGCCGTGCTGCTCGCCGTCGGCGGCACGCTCGGCGCGCTGATCACCTACCCGTTCGAAGCGGGTGTCGCGGGGCTCCTCTACGCCGACCGGCGGATGCGCCGCGAGGCGTTCGACCTGGTGCTGCAGACGGCGGCGATCGAGCAGCAGCGTCAGGGCTGGGTGCACGCCTCGGCCGACGAGCTCTGGCATCCGTCCAACTCCGCCAGGCCGTGACCCCGATCGACAGGGAGGAGGCCGCACGCAGAGCCGCGGACGAACTCCTCAAGCCGGGCTACAAGAAGGAAGCGCTGCTGGACCAGGCGTGGCGGCACTTCCAGCAGTTCGTCGGCGACCTCATGGACGCGGCCACGGGCAGCGGCACGACCGGCGGCGTCATCTCCGCCATCGTGATCACACTGATCATCAGTGGGGTGATCGCGCTGGTCGTGTGGCGGCTCCGCAAGAGCTCGCGCATGAACGCGGCGGCGCCGGACGGGCTGTTCGGCGAGCGGACGATGACCGCCGCCGAGCACCGCCAGGCGGCCGAGCGGCTGGCCGCCAAGGGCGACTGGACCGAGGCGATCCAGGAGCGGCTGCGCGCCATCGCCCGCGACCTGGAGGAGCGGGCCCTGGTCGACGGGATGCCGGGGCGTACGGCCGACGAGCTGGCCGCCGAGGCGGGCCAGGCGCTGCCCGGCTTCGCCGACGAGCTGACCGCCGCCGCCCGTTCGTTCGACGACGTCACCTACGGCGCCGAGCCGGGCACCCGGCAGGCGTACGAGGCCATGAGCGGTCTCGACGAGCGGCTCCGCCAGGCCAGGCCGGTCCCGCTGGCCGGATCCCCGCTCGGGAGCACCTCATGAGCCTCGACATGCGGCCACGGGAGAGCGGCGAGTCCCACTCCACCTCCCCCACCGTGCGCTCCACCTGGCGGGCCAGCCGGCTGATCGTCCTGCTCGGCGCGCTCATGGTGCTCGCCGCGGTGCTCAGCGTGCTGCTCAAACCGGACACCCGGCCGTCACGCCATCTGGATCCCGCCGACGCCTCGCTGGCGGGCTCGATGGCGCTGGCCGAGCTACTGCGCGACCGCGGTGTCACCGTGGACCGGGTCGACTCGGCGGAGGCGGCGGTGGCGAAGGCCACCGGTGCCGCGCCGGGAGACCCGCTGCTGCTGATCACCGACGCCTCCTACGCCGACCCGCGCGTCCTGGCCGGGATCCAGGGCGACCGGGTGATCGTGGACAACATCTTCACACTCGACGAGCTGGCTCCCGGAGTGCGGCCGGTGCGGGGGTTCGCACGCGAGCGTTCGCGCGAGCCCGGCTGCTCACTGCCCGCCGCCAAGGCCGCGGGCAGCGCGTTCATCGGTGGCTCCGCGTTCACCGGACCGGCCGGCGCCACCGGCTGCTACCCGTGGGGCGATGGATGGACGCTCGTCAGCTACCCCAACGCGGGCGGCACCACCACGGTCCTGGGCAGCGGCGAGTTCATGACCAACCAGCGCCTGGCCGAGGACGGCAACGCCGCGCTCGCCCTGAACCTGCTGGGTTCGGCCAAGGCCGTGACCTGGCTGGTGGCGCCGGAGACACCGCCCGTGGGCGAACTGCCGGGCCAGGACGGTAAGTCGATGTACGACCTCATGCCCGCGAGCATCCCCTGGGCCGTGCGGATGGCGGTCATCACGTTGCTGCTGGTGGCGTTCTGGCGGGGCAGGCGGCTGGGGCCGGTCGTGACCGAGCGGCTGCCCGTCGTGGTGCGGGCCGCGGAGACGGTCGAGGGGCGCGGGCGGCTCTACCGGGCCAGGCGGGCCAGGGGCAGGGCGGCCGACGCGCTCAGGGCAGGCACGATCGACCGGCTCACGCCCCGGCTCGGTCTCGGCTCGGGCTCGGGCCGGCACGAGCTGGTGACCGCCATCGCCGTACGGACCGGCCAGGACGCGCAGGAGATCGGCACCGCGTTGTACGGCCCACCACCCGCCGACGACGCCGGGCTCGTCGCCCTGGCAGGCTACTTGGACTTGATCGAGAGGACCGTCAGTGAACATTGAGATGACCGCCCAGGCGCCCGGCGGTGACTCGGCCAGGAACGCGCTCAGCGCGCTGCGCGCCGAGGTGTCCAAGGCCGTGGTGGGCCAGGACGCCGTGGTGACCGGGCTGGTCATCGCGCTGCTGTGCAGGGGGCATGTGCTGCTCGAAGGCGTGCCGGGCGTGGCCAAGACGCTCATGGTCCGTACGCTGTCCGCCGCGCTCTCGCTGGACTTCAAGCGGGTGCAGTTCACGCCCGACCTGATGCCGGGCGACGTGACGGGCTCGCTGATCTATGACGCGAAGACGGCGCGGTTCGAGTTCCGTGAGGGGCCGATCTTCACCAACCTGCTGCTGGCCGACGAGATCAACCGCACCCCGCCGAAGACACAGGCCGCGCTGCTGGAGGCGATGGAGGAGCGGCAGGTCAGCGTCGAGGGCGACGCGCGCAAGCTGCCCGACCCGTTCGTCGTGTGCGCGACCCAGAACCCGATCGAGTACGAGGGCACCTACCAGCTGCCGGAGGCGCAGCTCGACCGGTTCCAGCTCAAGCTGACCGTGCCGCTGCCGCCGCGCGAGCAGGAGATCATGGTCCTCGAACGGCACGCGCACGGCTTCGACCCGCGCGACCTGTCCGAGATCAAGCCCGTCGCCACCGCCCAGGACCTGGAAGCGGGCCGCGAGGCAGTGGCGAAGGTGCACGTGGGAGCCGAGGTGCTCGGCTACATCGTGGACGTGGCGCGGGCCACCAGAAACTCTCCGTCGCTCCAGCTCGGCGTCTCGCCGCGTGGCGCGACCGCGCTGCTGGCCGCCTCGCGGGCCTGGGCGTGGCTGTCGGGCCGCGGCTACGTCACTCCCGACGACGTCAAGGCGCTGGCCAGGCCCGCGCTGCGGCACCGGATTCAGCTCAGGCCCGAGGCCGAGCTGGAGGGCGCGACCGCCGACGGCCTGCTCGACGGCATCCTGGCCTCGGTCCCGGTCCCGCGCTGATGGCTCTGACGGGACGCGCCGGGTTGGTGGCGGCGCTCGGCGTCGTGGTCGTGCTGCTGGCGCCCGATCCAGGGCCCGCGGTGGCGGGCGTCTGCCTGCTGCTGGCCGCCGCGATCATCGTGGACCTGGTGTTCGCGGGCGCGGTCCGCCCGCTCCGTTTCCACCGCTCGGGCGACCGGCTGGTCCGCCTCGGCGGCCAGGCCACGGTCGAGCTGGTGGTGGAGAACCCGGGCGGCCGCCGGATCCGCGGCCTGCTCCGGGACGCCTGGCCGCCCTCCGCGGGCGCGTCACCGCGTTCCCTGCCGCTCGACGTGCCCGCCGGAGAGCGCCGCAAGCTGGTCGTGACGCTCACCCCGACCAGGCGCGGCGACCGCGAGTCCGTGGCGCTCACCGTCCGCTCGCTCGGGCCGCTCGGCCTGGCCGCCCGTCAGGGCACCCACCGGGCGCCGTGGTCGGTGCGGGTGCTGCCGCCGTTCCTGTCGCGCAAGCACCTGCCCTCCCGGCTGGCCAGGCTGCGCGAGCTCGACGGCCAGCACCCGGCCCTGGTACGCGGGCAGGGCACCGAGTTCGACTCGCTGCGCGAGTACGTGGTGGGCGACGACGTGCGTTCGATCGACTGGCGGGCCACCGCGCGGCGCCACGACGTGGTCGTCCGCACCTGGCGTCCGGAGCGGGACCGGCGGGTGCTGATCGTGCTCGACACCGGCCGCACCTCCGCGGGCCGGGTGGGCGACGCCCCGATGCCGATGGCCGGCGCCACGGCGGGCGGCGGCGGGCTGCTGGCCCGGCCCGATCCCCGCCCGGTGCCCGGCTGGCCGCGGCTCGACTGGTCGATGGACGCCGCCCTGCTGCTGGCCGCGCTCGCCGCCAGGGCGGGCGACCAGGTGGACTTCCTCGCCTACGACCGGGCCGTACGCGCCTGGGTCGCCGGGGCCTCCCGTACCGAGCTGCTGTCGTCGCTGGTCAACGCCATGGCGCCGATCGAAGCGGAGCTGATCGAGGCCGACTCGCAGGGCATGGTCGCGGCGGTCCTGTCCCGGGCCAAGCGGCGCTGCCTGGTCGTGCTGCTCACCGACCTCAACCCGGCCGCGCTCGACGAAGGGCTGATGCCGGTGCTGCCGCAGCTCTCCTCGCGCCACCTGGTGCTGGTGGCGGGCGTCTCCGATCCGCGCGTGGCGGCCATGGCGGCCCAGAGGGGCACGGCCGAGCAGGTGTACGACGCGGCGGCGGCCGAGCACACGGAGCTGGGGCGCAGGCGCATCACCGCCCGGCTGCGCCGCCACGGCGTCGAAGTGGTGGACGCGCCACCGGAGGACATCGCCCCGGCCCTGGCCGACGCGTACCTGGCGCTGAAGGCCGCCGGCCGCCTGTAAGCGGGTTCAGGCGCTCGGGGCCACGTCCGGGGCGCGTTCGAGGTCACCCGTCTCGTTCTGCCTCAGCGCCCGCCTGCCGAAGACGATCACGTACGCGAGGAAGGCCCCTTCGGCGAGCACCCCGATGCCCACCCGCACCGGGGTCGGCAGCCCGGACGGCGTGACGAACGCCTCGATGAGCCCCGACACGAACAGCACCCCCACCAGCCCGAGCGCCACGCTGACCACCGCCCGGCCCTGCTCCGCCAGCGCCTCGACGCGTTTGCGCGGCCCGGGGTCGATGACCGTCCACCCCAGCCGCATGCCGACGGACGCCGCCAGGAAGACGGCGGTCAGCTCCAGCAGGCCGTGCGGCATGATCAGCCCGAAGAAGATGTCGAGCTTGCCACGCGAGGCCATCAGCCCGGCGGAGACGCCGAGGTTGGCCGCGTTCGACCAGAGCACGAAGGGGATCGGCAGCCCCAGGAAGATGCCGAAGATGATGACCTGCGCCGAGACCCACGCGTTGTTGATCCACACGTGGCTGGCGAAGGAGGCGGCCGGGTTCTCGGAGTAGTAGTCGGCGAAGTCGTGCTCGACGAGCTGGGTGATCTCGTCGGGCGAGGCGATCGAGGTCTGCACCTGCGGGTTGCTCGCCACCCACACGCCGAGCACCCACGCGACGGCGACGCACGCCAGCGAGGTGGCCAGCCACCACCACCGGGCCCGGTAGGCGACCACCGGGAACGACACGGTGACGAACCTGACGAACTCCCGCCAGGCAGGCGTGTGCGCCCCCGTCACCGCCGACCGCGCCCTGGCCACCAGCGCGGACAGCCGACCGGTCAGCATCGCGTCCGCGGAGGACGAACGGACGATCGACAGATGCGTGGACACCCGCTGGTAGAGGTCGACCAGTTCGTCGACCTCGGGCCCGGTCAGCGAGGAGCGGCGTTGGATCAGGTGCTCCAGTCTGTCCCACGCCGGGCGGTGTGCGGTGACGAACGCATCGATGTCCACCGGACCATTGTGGCCGGTCATCCAGCGGGCCAATGCCGTTAGGCTCCACGTATGTCAGAGGTTGTGACCGGTGACGCCGTCGTCCTCGAGGTGCGGGTGGCCCAGATGCCGTCCCGCGCTGTGGCGCTCATGATCGACATGCTGGTCCAGATTGTCGCCCTGATCGTCGTGTATGCGGCATCGGAAGCGTTCTTCCTGGTCACCGACGTGGCGTTGTTCGCCGCCGTGTCGATCGTGCTGAGCGTGCTGGTGATGGTGGGCTACCCGGTGATCTTCGAGAGCTTGAGCAGGGGGCGGAGCCTGGGCAAGCTGGCGCTCGGGTTGCGGGTGGTCAGTGACGACGGGAGCCCGGAACGGTTCCGGCAGGCGCTGTTCCGCGGGCTGGCCGGGCTGGTGGAGTTCTGGATGTTCTTGGGGGCGCCGGCGCTGATCTCCTCGCTGGTCTCGCAGCGGGGCAAACGGCTGGGCGACATCTTCGCGGGCACGATCGTGATCGCCGAGCGTGTGCCGAGGTCCGCGGGGCAGCTGATCGTGATGCCGCCGCAGTTGGCCGCCTGGGCGGCGACGCTGGAGCTCTCGCAGTTGCCCGAGGAGGTGGCGATGGCCGCCAGACAATACCTCTCCCGCTGGCACGACGTGTCGCCGCAGATCCAGCATGAGATGGGGACGCGCATCGCGACGCAGGTGGCGGCGTACGTCTCGCCCGCGGCGCCGACCGGGGTGCCGCCGCACGCCTACCTGAGCGCCGTCCTGGCCGAGCGTCGCAGGCGCGACGAGGTACGGCTGGCCCAGCGCAACGGCATGGCGCCACCGGCCTACGCCCAGCCTGGGCCGCCGTTCCAGCAGGCCCCGTACCCGCCACCGATGCCGCCCGCCCAGCAGCAGGGACCGTACCCGCCCCCGCCCGCCCAGCCGAGTGGGCAGCCGTCTTACCAGCCGCCGTCTTACCGGCCGCAGGCGCCGGAGTCGCCGCCGCAGGCGACTCCGGGTGGGTTCGCGCCGCCTCAGTAGGCGTACTGGGTCTGGGTGTTGAGGACCTTCAGCCGCTTCGTGGCGGCCGGGTCGGTCCGCTGGTCGGTGATGGTCAGCACGTCCAGGCCCCGCTGGATGTCGCTGCTGTAGATGTGGCCGTTGTAGTAGTAGGCCGACCAGGAGCCGCCGAGGTTCTGCGGCTTGAGCGGGCCGCGGTCGAAGTAGCCGATCTCCGCGGGCGCCGACGAGTCGGTGAAGTCCCAGATGGACACTCCGCCCTGGTACCACGCCTGGACCATGATGTCGCGGCCCTTGACCGGGATCAGGGAGCCGTTGTGCGCCACGCAGTTCTCGTCCGGGCTCTGGTTGCGCGGGATCTTGTAGTAGCTCTTGAACGTGAGCCGGCCGTCCACGATGTCGTAGACCGCGTCCGCGCCCCGCTGGGGACCGGTCGCCGCGTTGCAGGTGGCCACGACGCCCCCGCCCAGCTCGTCGGTGAAGACGACCTTGGTGCCGGTGTTGTTGAACGTCGCCGAGTGCCAGAACGCGAAGTTCTCGTCGGTGACCCTGGTCGTGACCTTCGGGTGCTCCCTGTCGGAGATGTCCATCAGCACGCCGTCGCCCATGCAGGCGCCCGCGGCCAGGTCCTTCTCCGGGAACACGGTGATGTCATGGCAGCCCGTGGTGGGGGCGAGCAGGCCCTCCTGCTTCTCGTTGCCGCCGTCGGGGAACAGCACCGGGCGCGAGACGACCTTGGCCGAGGTGGGCTTGCTGAGCGGCACCTTGACGATCGAGATCCGGTCGTGCGGCGGCTTGCAGTCGGGGTACCCCTTGGCGGGCCCGTACGAGGAGACGTACAGGTAGACGGCCTCGCTCTTCTTGCCCGCCCGCTTCTTGTCCGGTACGAGCGTGTGCGTGTGGGAGCCACAGGCGGTCTCGATGGACTTGATGTACTTGGGCCGCTTCTTGTCGCTGATGTCGAAGATCCGGATGCCCTCCCACGCCGACTTCACGCTGGGCGTCTCGGCCTCGGCCTTGCAGGAGTCGCTGGTGAGCGACTCGTCCACCGACAGGAAGAGCAGGTCGCCCTGGACCGAGACGTCGTTCTGGGCGGCGGGGCAGGTGACCCGGCTGACGACCGCCGGCTTGGCCGGGTTCTTGATGTCGTAGATCGTGAAGCCGTGGTAGTTGCCCTGGTAGGCGTAGTCACCCTGGAAGGCCAGGTCGGTGTCGTAGGCGTCGCCGCTCTTGAACGGCCCCTGCTTCGGGATGCCACCGACGAGCTTGACGTTGGCGCTGGTCTTGACGTCGCCCGACGCCTGGGCCGGGAGCACCGGCAGCACCAGCACCGCCGCTCCCGCCAGGATCAGGGCGGCACGGCCGAATCTGGACACCACGAAGGACCTCCTGAGTTGAATGGGCATGAGGCGCCTCACTATGACAGGAAAAATCAGTAACTAGGAGGCGTTGCGGCGATGATGAAATCGGTGGGTTCCTCGCCCGGATTCAGGTAGCGGTGCGGCAGCGAAGAGTCGAAGTAGCAGCTGTCGCCCTCCTCCAGCTCGTGGTCGAAGCCCGAGACCTCCACAACGAGCCGCCCCCGCAGCACCAGCACGCACTCCTCCGACGGATGCGACCACGACTCGGCGGCCGACGAGCCACCGGGCAGCAGGTGTCCCTCCAGGACCTCCAGCCGGCCGCGTCCCGGCGACACGCGCGCGTACGTGATCCCGTCGGACGGTGACTTGACCCGCACCCGGCTGTCGGCGCGGATCACCGCGACGAGTGCCGGATCCGGCTCCTGGAACAGGCTGAACAGCGGCAGGTCCAACGCCTTGGCGATCTTCCGTAGCGCCTCCAGGCTGGGATCGGCCAGATCGCGCTCGACCTGGCTGATCAACCCCGACGCCACCCCCGCGGCCGTCGCGAGCTGCGCCACGGTCAGACCACGTTCGGACCGGAGCTCGCGAATTCTGGTGCCAATCATCCGGCGATCCTATCGATGTAGCGTGATTGAAGGTTTATTGAATTCAATGAAAGCGGCTGATAGGCGACCCGAAATGTTACGAATGTTGAATTCCACCCAATTTCGGGCGGAGTTCCCTTCGCTGGCCGACACCGTGCACCTGGCGAGCTGCAGCCAGGGCGCCCTGTCCGCCCGGCTGGCGTACTCGCTGCAGGAGATCGGCTATTCGCTCCGGGACAAGGGCGCGCCCTGGGACGTGTGGATGGCCGAGGTCGAATGGGCGCGCGAGCGGTTCGCCCGGCTCATCAAGGCCGCCCCCGGCGAAATCGCGGTGCTCTCGTGCGCGTCGGAGGCCGCCTTCCAGGTCGCCTCGTCGCTGGACTGGTCACACCGGCCCGGCATCGTGACCAACGACCTGGAGTTCCCGTCGATCGCGCACGTCTGGCTGGCCCAGGCCGGACGCGGCGCCCAGGTACGGGTGGCGGCGGACACGGGCGAGAACGTCGAGGCCGGCGCGTACGAGCGGGTCGTGGACGAGAACGTCAACCTGGTGTCGGTGCCGCTGATCACCTACCGCAACGGTGCCCGCCTGCCCGTCCCGGACGTCGTACGGCTGGCGCACGAGCACGGCGCGCGGGTGTTCGTGGACGCCTACCAGGGCACCGGGGTCGTCCCGGTCGACGTACGCGAGCTCGGCTGCGACTACCTGGCCTCCGGCTCGCTGAAGTACCTGCTCGGCCTGCCCGGCATCGCCTTCCTGTACGTACGCGACGGCCTGGAGCATCAGCGCGACCCGGAGCTCACCGGCTGGTTCGGCCGGGTGAACCCGTTCGCGTTCGACACCCGGCTGCTGGACTTCCCCGGTGACGCCCGGCGCTTCGAGACCGGCACGCCGCCCGTGCCGTCGGCCTACGCGGCCAACGCCGGGTTCGACCTCATCGAGCGGGTGGATCCGCAGGCCGTACAGGATCATGTGTCAGAGCTGGTCGAGGAGCTGGCCGAACGGCTGGCGGCGGCCGGCGAGCGGGTGGCGAGCCCGGCCGGCGCGCGCGGGCCGCAGGTGGCGATCGTGGACGACGACCCCAACGCGCTGGCGGCCCGGCTGGCCGCGCGACGCATCGTGACCGCGCCGCGCGGCCGCCTGCTGCGCATGTCC
>NZ_JAHKRM010000046.1 GCF_019396345.1 Nonomuraea guangzhouensis
ACAAGGGCCGGACGAACACATCCGGTGGACGAGCCACGACTACCTCCCAGCTTTCAGAGGCAGCCAGCCTGACGGGTTCACCAGCCGAGATCAATTACCCGGTCAACGTTCCGGGACGGCCCACTAGTGTTCGTGGCTCTCCGCCCGTAGCCGGGCGGAGAGTGCGGCGGCTTGGGTGCGGCGTTTCATGTCGAGTTTGGACAGCAGGTTGGAGACGTAGTTCTTGACAGTCTTCTCGGCCAGGAACATCCGCTCGCCGATCTGCCGGTTGGTCAGCCCGTCGCCGATCAGGTCGAGGATGTGCCGTTCCTGCTCCGACAGTGCGGCCAGAGGGTCTTTTCTGACCGCTTGGTCGCGGAGGCGCTGGAGCATGGCGGCGGTGGTCTGGGGGTCCAGCAGAGACTGGCCGGACGCGACCGTGCGCACGGCGCCGACCAGGTCGGAGCCGTGGATCTGCTTGAGCACGTAGCCGGACGCCCCGGCCATCACGGCGTCGAACAGCGCGTCGTCGTCGGCGAACGAGGTGAGCATCAGGCAGGCCAGCTCCGGCAGCTTCGAGCGCACCTCACGGCACACGTCCACTCCGTTGCCGTCGGGCAGTCGCACGTCCAGCACCGCGACGTCCGGTTTGAGGGCAGGGATGCGGGCGATGGCCGCCTCTGCGGTCCCGGCCTCGCCGATCACCTCGATGTCGTCCTCGGAGTCCAGCAGCGCGGCCACGCCCCGCCGCACCACCTCGTGATCATCGAGCAGGAACACACGAATCATGCCTGCGACGCTACCGGAGCGCAGACCTGATCAAAAGGAACGAAAGTCCCCACCGCATAAGGCCTATCGGCGCTACGCCGGTCGCCGTCTCCAGCGTGTCCTGGATGGGGAACAGAGGAGGACGCATGGTTCTCGTAGGAGTGGACGGGCAGCACCCGCCCGATCAGGTGAGCGCCCACTTGGCCTGGATCGGCGATACTCCATTACTGACCCCTGGCCAGGAGGTCCGGCTTGCCAAGTGGATGGATGCAGGGGCTCATGCCGCTCGTCTGATCGAGCAACCGTCGCGTGGGCGAGCAGATCCGGTCGTCTCGTTACCAAGGGACCAACGTCGTGCCTTTCGGCCCTGCTGCGTCATGCATCCGAGCAGGACGCTCACGACGACGGAAGGAGCCGACATGTCATCGGTGATCGTTGAAAGATTACGCGATCCGGCCACCGGCGGCCGCGCCTACCGCGAGCACATCGGCATCGTGCTGCAGGAAGCCGGGTTCGAGGACGAGTTCTCTGTCGCCGAGCTGGTCCGGCTCTACCCCGGTTTCTACCCGCGTCCCCGCGATCCGTACGAGGTCATCGAGCAGGTCGGCCTCAATGGACGAAGCCCAGCACCTGGCCGACCGCGTGGCGGTGCTGCGTGCGGGCCGATTGATCGCGATCGGTTCGCCGGACACGCTCGTCGTAGGTGAGCGCGCCAGCGTGCTGTCCTTCCGTCTCCCCGAGGGTACGGTCGTCGCCGATCTGCCCACACTGACGGGCCGCGTCGAGGCGCACGGTGCGGCGGTGTCGCTCCAGACCGTGCAGCCGGCCACGGACATGCACGTGTTGACGGGCTGGGCACTGGAGCGCCGGATCGAGTTGACCTCCCTGACACTCTGGTCACGTCGGCGACCGCTGCCGTGCTCGTGCTGGTGGCCGCGTTCGGCTTCGGGGTGCGGATCGAACTCGCGATGGTTCCCGGGATGCTCGGCGCGATCGTCGTCGGCGCCGCGTGCTTCGCGGTGCTCGCCGCCCTGGTGGTGGCACTCGTGACCAAGCAGCAGACCGTCGGCGCGATCACCTTGGGCACCTTCCTGCCGCTGGCCTTTGTCTCCGACGTATTCGTCATCGGCGGGGAACTGCCTGGTGTGCTGAGAACGATTGGCGATCTCTTCCCGCTCAAGCACATCTCCCACACTGCTCGCCGTGCTGGATCCGGCAGGACGGCCGTGGCCCTGGGCCGACCTGGCCGTGGTCGTCGCCTGGACGCTCGCCGCGGCCGCGGTGCTCGCCCTCAAGGAAGGTGGGCTGAAGGCCGTCCAGTGAGTCGCGGCCTGATGGGCTTCCGCCTCGTTGCCCTGCCGGACCGGGTCGGTGCGGCGGACCGTGATGGCCGGGCTGCTCATGACCTCGCGGACGAGCATGGCTATCTGGCCTCCCAGACGGAGTCGTCGGTCTTCCAGGTCAGCTTGTTGACCACGTCGACGACGCCGTTGACGCGGCCGCTCATGCGGGCCGCGATGCCGGTTTCGGTGCGGCGGTCCATCTGGCCGGAGAGCGTCACGACACCCTGGTGCACCTTCACCTTCACCCCGGAGGTGTCCACCCACAGGCTGCGGTCCAGGACGTCGTCGCGTACCTCGGCGGCGATCTCCTCGTCGCCGCGCACGAACAGCTTGACCAGGTCACGGCGGCTGAGGATGCCTACCAGGCGGCCGTTGGGGGCGACGACGGCGAGCCGCTTGACATTGTGGGCGTCCATCAGGCGGGTGGCGACGACCGCCGACACCGTGGGGGAGACGCTGATCGCAGGGCTGGTCATCAGCTCGGCGGCGGTGTCGCCTTCGGCCTTCTGCCGGCCCTTGGGGTGGCGTAGCCGGGCGCGTAGCGGCGGTCGGTAACCCTCGCGGTAGAACTCCTCCCGGAATTCCTCCTTGCGCAGCAAGTCGGCCTCGGACACCATGCCGATCACATGGTTGTCGTCGTCCATGACCGGGACGGCGCTGATGCCGCCGGTGATGAGCGCCTGGGCGATGTCCTTGAACGGGGTGGCGGCGGTGACCGAGACGACCTTGGTCGTCATCACGTCCGCGACGGTCATACGCATGATGGTCAGCTCTTTCTGGCTTCTTGTTCGGTTGCTTTCATCACATCTTGCGAAACAGACGTGTCCTAGGGACGGAAGTCCTGAACTGGGCAGTTGTTGGTCAGCGCAGGTGGCGCAACAGCGGCGAGGGCGGTGGCTCGCAGGGGGCGACTTTGAGTCGGGCATCGACCGTGGTGGCGCCATCTGGGCCCACGATGACCGGGTTGAGGTCGAGTTCGGCCACTTGGGGCAGGTCTTCGAGCAGCCTGCCGACGCGTACGAGCTGGTCGGCCAGGGCATTGACATCGACGAGCGGTGAGCCGCGGTAGCCGTGCAGCAGCGGGGCGCAGCGCAGCTCGCCGATCATGTCGGCGGCGTCGGTTACGGGCGGCACCCGGAAGGCGCGGTCGGCCAGCAGATCGGCCATCACCCCACCCATGCCGACCATGACCAGCGGCCCGAACGCCGGGTAGTTGACCCCGCCGACGATGATCTCGACGCCGCCCGGCAGCATCCGCTGGACGATCGCACCGGTCATTTCAAGACCAATGTGGGATGACATTTCGCGATATGCCTGGTCCACCTCCTCGGGAGTTCGTAGGTTGAGCCGGACCCCGCCGACGTCGCTCTTGTGCACGGGACCGACGGCCTTGAGCACGGCGGGCAGCCCGACACGCGCCGCTGCCGCGGCGGCGGCCTCGGGACCGTCCACTTCGACGGATTCCACCAAGGGCACGCCGTAGCAACCGAGCAGCCTGGTGATGGCAGCGGGGGAGAGCCAGCCGCCCTCGGGGTGTGCAGCCAGCTCCCCTTGGATGATCTCGCGCGCCGTCCGCTCGTCCACCGACACGGGGACGACGCCGGGATCGGTCCGGTCCCGGCGCCATTCGGCGTAGCCGACCGCGTGCGCGAGGGCCTCGACGGCCTGCTCGGGGAAGGCGTAGGAGGGCACGCGGCCGTCGATGAGCCCGTCGTGGCCCACCACGCAGGCCAGCACGGGTTTCGCCGCATCCTTCGTCGCGTCCGCGATGGCCTGCCGGGTCGCCTCCAGACCGGAGCCGAACGGCGGGGTATAGACGACGAGGATCACGTCCGCCTCGGGCGAGGCGGCGAGCGCCGCGACAGCGGCGCCGATCTCGGCCGCACTCGCATCCGCCGTCAGGTCCACCGGATTACCCAGCGCGGCGGCGGCCCGAGCGTTCAGCAGTCCGGGAGGCAGTTCGGGAACGATGAGGCCGTGGCGCTCGCAGGCGTCGGCGGCCATCGCCTGCGGTCCGCCGGAGTTGCCGACGATGGCTACCCGGCGCCCGCACGGAAGCGGCTGGGTGGCCAGTAGCTTGGCGGTGTCGATCAGCTCATGGACACTGTCGAGCCGAATCACGCCGGCGGCGCGGGTCAGCGCGTCCACCGCCACGTCCGGGGTGGCCGCGGCGGCCGTGTGCGAGCGCACCGCCCGCCCTCCGGCTCCGCTGCGGCCGCTCTTGACCAGCAGAACCGGCTTGCGCGCGCCAACGCGGCGGGCGATGCGGGCGAACTTCCGCGGGTTGCCGAACGACTCCAGATACAGCGCGATCACATCGGTGTCCGCGTCGTCCTCCCAGTACTCCAGCAGGTCATTACCGCTGACGTCGGCCTTGTTGCCGACAGAGACGAACGAGGAGACCTCCAGCCGGTCCAGTAGCGCGGCTCCGACAGCGCCCGACTGCGACATCAACGCCACCCGGCCGCGTACAGGATGGTGCGGCAGGAAACTGGCATTCAGTCGGGCCCCGGTGTTCACCACGCCCAGGCAGTTCGGGCCGACCAGTCGCATTCCGGATGTACGGCAGATCCGCAGCAGTTCCGACTCCACGTCACCCTGCCCTGCTTCGGCGAACCCCGACGTCAGCACCACCAGCCCGGCCACCCCTGCGGCCGCGCAGTCACGGGCCACCTCCAGCACGTGCCGGGCGGGCACCGCCACCACCGCCAGGTCCACGCCGTCAGGGACCTTGGCCTGGCACGGCAGCCCGGCCACCGTGGCGGCGCTGGGGTTGACCGGGTGAATCGGTCCGGCGAAGCCGCCGTCGATGAGATTGCGCAGCACCTTGTGCCCGACCGCGCCCTCGTTGCGGCTGGCGCCGATCACCGCCACCGAGCGGGGTGCGAGCACCCGTGTCAGTGACGCCCGCCCGGCCTCGTGGTCGCGGGCGGCGATGCCATCCCGCAGCGCGGGGGTGGGCTCGGCGGCGATGCTGATGTGCAGCGACCCATCTTCGAAGCGCTGGGTGATGTCCAGGCCGAGATCGCGCAGCACTCTGATCATCGGCTGGTTCTCGGTCAGCACGTCAGCCACCAGCTCGCGTACGCCGTGCGCCGCCGCGTCCAACGCGATGTGCTCCAGCAGCAGCGTGCCGAGGCCGTGCCCGTGGACGGCGTCGTCGAGGAGGATGGCCAGGTCGGCGCTCCCGTCATCGATGGGGATGTACTCGGCGACCCCGGCCAGCCGGCCGTGCAGGCTGGCCACCAGGGCGTGACCGCGGTACTTGTCGCCGGTGATGCGATCCATGTAGGCGTGCGCGGTGTTCCGGCCGCCGGTGAAGAAGCGCAGGTAGGCCGAGCGCTCCGACGAGCGGTCCACCAGCTTGTGCAGAGCTTCCCGATCGGCGGGGCCCAGTGGGCGCACATGGGCGATACCCCCGTCGCGCAGCAGGACGTCGTATCCCTCAGGCATGCCGGATCTTCCCTTCACGCGGCGTGGCTCTCATCCCCGAGCCTGTCCGGGGGCCGGTGCGACAGGCAGTGCCGTACGGCCCTCCCCTTGGGGACGAAGGTCCCTGCTGACCGAGCGGTCGAAGCGTGAGGCTGGGGCCATGGATACCTGAAGGAAGGGAGATCACCATGTCCGTCACCTCGTTACCGCGCCGCCGCAAGCTGGGTCCGTGGATGGCGACCGCGCTGGTCGTCGGGAACATGATCGGCTCGGGCGTGTTCCTGCTGCCCGCCTCGCTGGCCGCCTTCGGCAGCGCGAGCCTGCTGGCATGGGTGCTCACCTCGGCGGGCGCGTTGCTTTTGGCGCTGGTCTTCGCCCGGCTCGGCCGCGCCTACCCCAAGACCGGCGGCCCGTACGCCTACGCCCGCCGCGCCTTTGGTGACTTCGTCGGGTTCCAGACAGCCTGGGGGTACTGGATCGCGGTCTGGGTGGGCAACGCCGCCATCGCGGTGGCGTTCGTCAGCTACCTCGGCTACTTCTGGCCCGCGCTGACAGATACCGCGCTGGCCGCCTCGGGGCTGGCACTGGCGGCCGTCTGGTTGCTGACCGGAGTCAACATCCGGGGCGTGCGACAGAGCGGCTGGGTACAGCTCGTCACCACCGTCGCCAAGCTACTTCCGCTGATCGGCCTGGCCGTGGCGGCGCCGTTCTTCGTCGACGCCGGCGACTTCACCCCGTTCAACCCCAGTGACCAGGGCACATTCGGGGCTGTCACGGCTGCTGCGGCGCTGACGCTGTGGGCGTTCATCGGCATCGAGTCGGCCACCGTGCCCGCCGAGGACGTGGAGAACCCCGAGCGGACGATCCCGCGGGCCACCATGATCGGCACGATCGTCTCCGCCGCCGTGTACATCCTGGGCACCGTCGCGGTGTTCGCCGCCGTGCCCCGCACGCTGCTCACCCAGTCCACGGCGCCGTTCGCGGACGCCGCCGAGGCGATGTTCGGCGGCTGGGCCGGCACCGCGGTCGCGATCGGTGCGATCATCAGCGCGTTCGGCGCGCTCAACGGGTGGATCATGCTGCAGGGGCAGGTGCCGCTGGCGGCCGCCCGTGACGGGCTGTTCCCGCGGGTGTTCGCCAAGCTGTCGCGCTGGGGCACTCCTGCTGTCGGGCTGGTCGTCTCCAGCGTCCTGGTCACCGCCCTGATGGTGCTCAACTACAACGCCGGACTGGTCGAGCAGTTCAACTTCGTGATCTTGCTGGCCACTCTCACCACTCTGATTCCGTACGCGTACGCGGCGGCCGCGCAGCTCATGCTGGCGCTCACCGACCGCGAACACTTCTCCGGCAGGCGGCTGGCGACCGACCTCACGATCGCGGGCCTGGCCTTCGCCTACGCGCTGTGGACGATCGCGGGATCGGGCTACGAGGTGGTCTACAAGGGCACACTGCTGCTGCTCGCCGGTATCCCGGTCTACGTGTGGCTCAAGCACCGTGACCACGACACCACGGTCCAGATCAACAAGAAGGCGGCATGACGGTGTTCCAGGTCGACAGCGAGGTAGGCCGGTTACGGCAGGTCATCCTGCACCGGCCCGGGTTGGAACTGAAGCGGCTGACCCCCACCAACTGCGATGAGCTGCTCTTCGACGACGTGCTGTGGGTCACGCGCGCCCGCCAGGAACACGACGCCTTCGCCGACACCCTGCGCGAGCGCGGCGTCACGGTCCACCTGTTCGACGAACTGCTGGCCGAGACGCTCAAGCTGGACAAGGCCCGCGCGTGGGTGCTGGACCGCGTCGTCACGGAGGCCGCCTTCGGCCCCACCCTGGCGCCGCCGCTGCGCGAGGCGCTGGAGGAGATTCCATCCGACGCTCTCGTACGACACCTCATCGGCGGGCTCACCAGGCGCGAACTCGGCCTGCGCATCGACAGCCTGCGCCTGGCGGGGCTCGGTGAGGACGACTTCGTCCTGCCGCCGCTGCCCAATCACCTGTTCACCCGCGACGCCTCCGCCTGGATCTACGGCGGAGTGTCCCTGCACCCGATGGCCAAGCCGGCTCGCCGCCGGGAGACCACGCATGTGGCCGCTGTGTACGCCTTCCATCCCTTGTTCGCCGGGAAGGCGCCGATCTGGTACCCGGCCGAGGCAGAGCAGCCCGCCACCATCGAGGGCGGCGACATCCATGTCGTCGGAGACGGCGCCGTTCTGGTCGGGATGAGCGAGCGCACCACGCCGCAGGCGATCGAGCTGCTGGCCCGGCGCCTGTTCGAGGCGGAGGCCGCCGAACGCGTCATCGTCGCCGCCCTGCCGAGGAAGCGGGCGTTCATGCATTTGGACACCGTGATGACCATGGTCGATCGCGGCGCCTTCGTGGCTTATCCGGAGCTGCCGCCGCTGCGCTCGTTCACCCTCACCCCTGGCTTGCGGGTACGCGAGAACGACGACCTGTTCAAGGCGCTCGGCGCGGTCCGCGTGTTGCGGGCAGAGCAGGACGTCTGGGCGGCCGAGCGCGAGCAGTGGGACGACGGCACCAACGTGCTGGCCATCGCCCCAGGCGTGGTCGTCGCCTACGAGCGCAACGTCACCACCAACACCATGCTCCGCAAGCACGGCATCGAGGTCATCACCATTTCCGGCGCCGAGCTGGGCCGCGGCCGGGGCGGCCCCCGGTGCATGAGCTGCCCCATCGAAAGGAGCCCGCTGTGAAGGACCTGCTGCGCGTCGCCGACCTGTCCCCGCACGACCTCGCCCATCTTCTCGACCGCGCCGAACACTTCGCACGCCAACCCCTCGATGCACGCGAACTGCTCAGCGGCCGGACCGTTCTGCTGTACTTCGCCAAACCGTCCACCCGCACCCGGATCTCCGCCGAGACCGCCGTGGTCCGACTCGGCGGGACACCGCTCACCGTCGGACCGGCCGAGCTGCAGCTCGGCCGCGGCGAGACCATCGGTGACACCGCCCACGTCGTCAGCTCCTACGCCTCCGCCGTCGTCATCCGGACCTTCGCCGACGACGACGTGAAAGCCTTCGCCCAGGCGGCGCACGTCCCGGTGATCAATGCCCTCACCGACGGCCACCACCCGCTGCAGGCGCTCGCCGACCTCATGACGCTCCGCGAGCACGTCGGCGACCTGCGAGGACGCAAGATCGCCTACGTCGGCGCCGCCACCAACGTCACGCACAGCCTCATGGAGGCCACCGCCCTGGCCGGGCTGTCGATGGCCGTCGCGACTCCCGACGCCTACCGCCCCGATCCGGCCGTCGAAGCCGTGGCCAGGAAGCTGTCCACCGGCGGACAGCTGCTTCTCACTGACGATCCCCGCGAGGCGGTCGCGGGCGCGGACGCCGTCTACACCGACGTGTGGCTGTCCATGGGCGATGCGGCGGAGGAGAAGGAGTCGCGCGTCGCCGCGCTGACCCCGTACCAGGTCACCGCGGAACTGATGGCCGCCGCCCGCCCCGGCGCGATCTTCCTGCACTGCCTGCCCGCCCACCGCGGCGAGGAGGTCACGGCCGAGGTGATCGACAGCCCCGCGTCCCAGGTGTTCCACCAGGCGGCCAACCGGCTGCCCACGGCGCAGGCCGTACTGGAGGCGCTGCTCACCCGTACCCTGGCGGGAGCCCTATGAGGATCGTCATCGCGCTCGGCGGGAACGCGCTGCTGCACCGCGGCGAACGCGCCGACGCCGCGACGCAGATCCGCAACGTCACGATCGCCGCCGAGCAGATAGCGCGCGTGGCCGCGCGCCACCAGGTCCTCATCGTGCACGGGAACGGTCCTCAGGTGGGGTTGCTGGCCGAGGAGAGCGAACGCGACCCCACACTGGACCGCGGCTATCCGCTGGACACCCTGGTGGCAGAGACGCAGGGCATGATCGGCTACTGGCTGGCGCGGAGCATCGGCCGCCGCCTGCCCGACACTCATGTGGCCGCGCTCATCACCCAGGTCCGCGTGGACGCTGCCGATCCGGCCTTCGACCGTCCCGAGAAGCCCATTGGCCCCTACTATCCGGCGGCGGAGGCCGAGCGGCTGGCAGGGCAGCGCGGCTGGGCCTTCACCCAGGACCGGCACGGCATGCGGCGCGTCGTCCCCTCGCCCCGGCCCACCGAGATCATCGAGCTGCCGATCATCCGACACCTGTTGGACGACGGTTGCCTGGTGATCGCGGGCGGCGGAGGAGGAGCGCCCGTCATGGCCGACCAGTCGGGAGTGGAGGGCGTCGTGGACAAGGACCTGGTCGCCGCGCTCCTCGCCGAGCAGGTCGGGGCCGATCTGCTGGCCGTCCTGACCGACGTGCCCTACGTGTACGCCGAGTACGGAACGCCCCGCCAGCATCCCATCGTGTACGCGGCGCCTGGCGAACTGGACGCCGGATCGTTCGCGGCCGGCTCCATGCGGCCGAAGATCAACGCTGTCCGCGCGTTCAGCGGCGCCACCGGACGACCTTCGGTCATCGGTGCCCTCGACGAGTTGGAGGCAGTCGTGACAGGCGCTCGCGGCACCCGGATCCAACCCAGGACCAAAGTTCCCCCTGACGACGAGAGGGACGCCCCAAGCGACGGGGGCCAGGAGACAGCGATCAGGCGGAGGATGCCGGACCGTTAGGCGTCGTCCTCGTCCCACAGCAACTCGTCGCGCACGTCTACGACGCCATCGACCCGGGCCGCGCGACGGGCGATGAGCGAAACAGTTCATGGCCGCCCTGCTCCAGACGGAAGGGTGGGTAGGCGTCGGTCATCAGGCAGGCGTAGGCGGCCACCCGCAGCGCCCACCGGTTCATGCCGAGTACGAGGTCGAAGATGCCGTGCGGGTAGCGGCCGGTGAACAGGAGGAAGGCGGCGGCGATGAGGACCAGCAGCCCGATCAGGCCGCCCCAGTCCAGGGTGTAGAGCACCCCGCCCGCGTCGGGCAGCCCGCCGCGCCAGGAGATGGCGCTGCCGCTGGTGAACAGGCCCACGATCAGGTAGTGGGGGATGGCCAGGAGCCACCATTTGACCAGTACCAGCCCCCGCGAGAGCCGCTCGGGGTAGTCGATCTCCAGCGTGGCCGGGTAGTCCGGGGCGGGGCCGAGGGTGAAGGGCGGGTAGCGGTCGGTGCCTAAGGCGCCGTAGCTGTAGTAGGCCACCCGCCAGGTCCAGCGCAGGACGCCAAGGTTGAAGTCGAACAGCGCGCGCGGGTAGCGGCCAGTGAACAGGATCGCGAAGAACGCGACGACGGTGAGCACACCGAAGGCGATCCACAGGAAGCCGAGCACGATGTAGTGGGGAATCGCCAGGATCCACTTGACGATCCACAGGCCCCGATTGAGCTGTTCTTCCAGCCGGGCCTCGACACGCACGGGATAAGGATTCATCTATCCAGCCCATCATCCGGTTCACCAGGTGACAGCAGCCGAAAGTCCTCCATACGGGCGCCGTTGGGCCTGTACCACGGCGGCTCACTCTCGCCGCTGTCGGTGCGTGCGTTGCGCTGCGACCCCGGTTCAGCGTCGAGGATCCTGTGCTCCCATTGGGGTCGAAGGTCCCATCCCGCGGGGACCGTTGCCTCTGAACGCCGAGCCCGGTCCGCCGGACGATGGCGGCATGAGAATCGGAATCAATGGCTTCGGCAGGATCGGCCGGGCCGTCCTGCGTCGCGTGCTCCGCACCGACCTGGAGATCGTCGCCATCAACGACATCACCGACGCGGCCGCACTGGCCCACCTGCTCAAGCACGACTCCACTTATGGCGCGCTCGACCTTCCCATCACTGCCTCCACCGACGCTCTGAGCGTCAACGGCACGAGCATCGCGGTCAGTGCTCATGCCGACCCCGCCGAGATCGATTGGCGTGCCCACGGCGTGGAGCTGGTCATCGACTCCACCGGCCGTTTCCGGACCAGGGACGCGTTAGCCGGCCATTTGAAGGCGGGTGCCCGCAGGGTGCTGCTGTCGGCTCCCGGCAAGGGCCTGGACGTCACCATCGTGCCCGGCGTCAACGACGTCGCCTACGACCCGGCCCGGCACGAGATCGTCTCGCTGGCCTCGTGTACCACCAACTGCGTCGCTCCCATGGTCAAGGTGCTGCACCAGAGCTTCGGCCTGAGGCGCGGGTTCATGACCACCATCCACGCCTACACCGGTGACCAGATGCTGCTGGACGGGCCGCACAAGGACCCGCGCAGAGCGCGTTCGGCCGCGGTGAACATCGTGCCGACCACCACCGGCGCGGCCCGCATGGTCGGCCAGGTGCTGCCCGAGCTGGACGGCAGGCTGGATGGCATCGCCATCAGGGTGCCGGTCGAGGACGGCTCGATCACCGACCTGAGCGCCCAGCTCTCCCGCCCGGTCACCGCGCAGGAGGTCAACGACGTTTTCGCCGCCGCTGCCGCGGGCGAGTTGCAGGGCATCCTGCGTTACAGCACCGATCCGCTCGTCTCCCGCGACATCATCGGTGACGCGGCCTCGTGCGTGTTCGATTCCGGGCTCACCCAGGCTGGCGGCGATCTGGTCAAGGTGTTCGGCTGGTACGACAACGAGTGGGGTTATGCCAACCGGCTGGTCGAAATGGCCCAGCGAATGGCGTGACGCCGGAAGGGCTTTCTGGTTCGGGATTTTCGTCCCTTCGGTTCACCGGCCGTGGATGCGGCGGCCGGTGATCTGGTGCGGGATGATGCGGATGTAGAGCTGCCGGTCGCCGCCGGCCCACGGGGTGACGTCGGAATCGGGGACCTTGGCCAGTTCGTCCGCCGACACGTGGTGGGCGGCACCCTGGATGAGGACGCTCCAGCCCTCGTGCTGTATCTCGTCCATCCTGTCGACCTCGAAACCGATTTTGATCTCCACGCCTTCCTGACCGGTACGCAGATCCTGGTCCATGGGGCCGCCGTACGCGGTGCGAAACACGATGGCGCCGTCGTGGAGCTTGTAGTTGACGGGCAGCACCGTCGGTCCGTGCGAGCCGTTGAACGCCACGCGGCCGACACCGCCGGGCGCAACCAGGCGCAGACACTCCTCGGGCTCAAGCACTTCCAGAAACGCGGAGCAAGCCGTAACCGGCGCAGGGCCACCGAACCGGGCCGGACCAGTTCTCGGCGGTGAAGGTGGTTTCGAGCGCTGCCAGATACGGGTCGGCCATGGACACCAAACGGCGTTGCCGTACGAGGGTGACGCGGCCCGCCTCGTCGCGCCAGCGTGATCCCCGCAGCAGCACCCCCTGCCGCAGGTCGAGCTCCTGGCGGTACTCCAGCAGGTCAGCCCGCTCCGGGCGGAACCGCGTCGAACCGGGGTGGCGAACGTCAGTGGCAGCCAGTCGGGCAGATTGACCAAGTCCTCATTGGTGACCGTGCGGCCCGCGACCGTGGAGGCCAGCCGGTCGTAGCAGCCCGCGGCGTAGGTGCCAGGCGTGCGCACCTCGCCGTCAGGCGTCGCGCCGCGCGTGGCGAACCGGCCATTGCCCAGCGTGCACAGCACCTCGCGTAACCACTCCGAGGCCGGGTCGAACCCCTCGTAGGCGAGCGTCCAGGGATTCATCGCCGCAACACAGGGACGCGGCCGGTGATGGCCAGCTCGGCCAGATCCGTCACCATGACGTCCGCTCCGGCGCGACGCATCGCGGCCCGCTGCGAGCCCGTCCGATCCACGCCGACTACCAGGGCGAAGCCGCCTCTGCGGCCGGCCTCGACACCGGGCAGCGCGTCCTCCACGATCGCCACCTCGCCCGCCGGAAGCTCCAACCGGTGAGCGGCGTCCAGGAACAGCGCCGGGTCAGGCTTACCCGGCAGGCCCAGCCGCGCGGCTTCGGTACCGTCGACCAGCACGTCGAACAGGTGCATCAGCCCTGCGGACGAGATCACCGCGCGGCAGTTCCTGCTCGCCGACACCACGGCGGTACGGCAACCGCGCCGCCGCAACTCGCGCAGCAGGTCAACGGTCGAGCCGAAGGCGGCCACCCCATGCCTGTCGATCTCCTGGACGAACAGCGCGTCCTTGGCCAGCCCGAGCCCGTGCACGGTCGGCGCGCCCGGCTCATCCTGCGGCCCGCCTTCGGGCAGGCAGATACTGCGGGAGGCCAGAAACGTGCGCACCCCGTCCAGACGCGAGCGCCCGTCGACGTAGCGCAGGTAGTCGGCGCTGATGTCGAACGGGGTGGAACGGCCGCCCAGGAAAGCGTCGAACACGTGCTTCCACGCGGCCGCGTGGACCCGGGCAGTGTCGGTGACCACACCATCGGTGTCGAAGACGACCGCACGGAGCCGCGTCAGATCGATGGCTGCCATGCCCATGACGCTACGCACCCGTCACCGGCGCGAACAGGGTCCTTCGGCTCTTGCCTGACAGACTTCCGGCCCTGCAACGGTGCTCCGTGAACGAGTCCGATGGAGAGGTGACGAAGGAGGAAAAAATCATGATCATCGTAGGTGTGGATGGCTCAGTGACCGCGCGGGCCGCAGTGGAGTGGGCGGCCAACGACGCCTTCCGGATGAGAGAGCCACTGCGGATCGTGCACGCCGTGGACCGCTCGCCGTACCAGATCGGCAGGTTCGCCAACGTCGCTCTGCCCGACACGCTGCTGCGAGAGGGACAGCGGATCCTGCGCGAAGCGCTGGCCCTGGCCCACGAGCGTCAGCCCGGCGTCGAGGTCACGACGCAGGACATCGAGGGCGCGCCCGCCGAGGTGCTGCGCGAGCAGGCCGAGGACGCGACCGAGATCGTGCTCGGCAGCCGCGGGCTCGGCGGGTTTGCCGGAGCGCTGCTGGGCTCGGTCAGTACGCACGTGGCGGGCCACGTGCATGGCCCCGTCGTGGTCGTACGCGGCGATCACCAGCCGGTGCGCGGGGAGATAGTGGTCGGTGTGGACGACTCGCCCGAATGCGAGCCCGCGCTGGCCTACGCCTTCCGGCAGGCCAAGCTGCGGGGGAGCGCGCTGAGGGTGGTGCACGCCTGGCAACTGCCGGTGCACGCGTTCGCACCCGGGGTGCCCTACGACATGGATGAGGTTCGCGTAGCGCAGCACCAGGTCGTCCACGACCGGCTGGAAACGTTCAAGAAGGACAACCCGCAGGTGACGGTCGTCGAGGACGTCCAGCCAGCGCAGCCGGTGGAAGCCCTCACCGACGCCTCCGCCCGCGCCGACCTGCTGGTGGTGGGCTCGCACGGCCACGGCGCGACGGGAGCGATGCTGCTCGGCTCGGTCAGCCGCGGGGTTCTGCACCACGCCCGCTGCCCGGTGGCGGTGGTACGCGCATAGAAGCCTTCTGCCGACGAGGAACACGACCCGCAGCCCGTGGTCCACGCCTTGCAGGACCAAAGGCTCTGCGAGGAGGGACGTTCGCCCATGCCGCCCATGGCCGCTCAAAGCGCATCGTTGGGGAGAGAGATGAGGAGGCCACCATGGCCATCAAGGTCAGGGACGTCATGAGGAACGTCGCCATCGCGGTGCGGGAGGACGCGTCGTTCGCCGAGATCGTGCGTACGATGCGCCGATACACCCTCGGGGCGGTCAGCGTGATCGATACTGATGGTCGGCCTGTGGGAGTCGTCTCCGAAGACGATCTGCTGCTCAAAGAGATGGACCCGGTACGGCACAGCGCTCCGATCTTCGAGAGCCGCAAACGGCGCGAGGAGCATAAGAGGGCGGCTGCGGTCACCGCGTCGGCGCTCATGAGCACGCCCGCGATCACTGTGACCCCGGCAACTCCGGTTCGCGACGCGGCCCGGCTGATGCACGAGAAGCGGATCAAGCAACTGCCGGTGATCGACGCGGTCACCGGGCGCATCGCCGGCACTCTGCACCAGTCAGACGTGCTGCGCGTTTTCACCCGGTCCGCGGGCGAGCTGGAGAGCGACGTCAGGGCCGTGATCGGTGACCGGACGTCGGTGTCGGTCAGCGTCTCCGGTGGAGTGGTGCGGCTCAGCGGCCGGATGGCACGCGGCTCTGAGGTCACCCGCCTGGTGGAGGAGATCCACCAGGTGGAGGGCGTGATTGACGTCGTCTCCGAGTTGACCTGGGACAGGGGCGATCTCATCGTCGTCCCGCCGCTGCTGTAGAGGCCCGACATGGAAGCCACCTGGCGGGCGGTGAGCATCGGCGAGGTCGTCTGGCCGACGTGATCCAGGACGGCAACCTTGGGCTGATAGAGGCAGTCAAGCGCTTCGACCACACCCGGGGCAACCGGTTCTCCACCGTCGCTGTCTGGTGGATCCGCAAGGCCATCCAGCGAGGGCTGGAGTTCGCCCCCACGGTGCGGCTGCCGATCGGGATGCGGGACCAGTTCGCCAAGATCGCCCGTGCGGAGATGGCGGTCACACATCGGCTCGGCCGCACGCCTACGGAACGCGAACTGGCCGAGGAGACGGGACTAAGGCCGGCGAAGCTCCTCACCTTGCGAATGCTGCCGCGGGAATGCGTCAGCCCGGACACGGTGGTGGGTGAGGGGCCGCACCGCTCGACGCTGGGCGAGCTGCTGGAGGACGTTCAGAGCCTGCCCGCCGACCAGCTTGTCGAGCGCAAGGCGCTGACGGAGGTACTCACGTCACTCATCGAGGGGCTGGCTCCACGGCAGGCACTGATCATGCGGCTGCGGTTCGGCCTGGACGGGTACGCCACGCACACGCCCCGGCAGATCGCCAGGCAGATGGGGCTGACCCCGTATTGGGTGCGTCAGTTGGAGAAGGAGTCGCTTGCCTGGATGCGCCGCCACGGTAGCAGGGGATTGCAGGCATGGGCATCGTGACCCGCCTCGGGGCAGGTTGCGGCAAGAATTTCTAGGTAGGTGGGACATGACACACGACGCACATCGACCCGGACGCTGGTACCGGTGGCTTTATCGAGGCGGCCGGCCGAACCGCCTGGCGCGGGCGATGAACCGGTTCTCCGCCATCCTCCATTCGGCGGGGGTGATGCCAGGCCGCCTGGTGACCTTGGAGGTCCCTGGGCGGCGTAGTGGCCGCGTCATCTCTTTCCCTCTGGTCGTCGCCGACTATGAGGGGGAGCGCTATCTGGTCTCGATGCTGGGCCAGAACGCGAACTGGGTGCGCAACCTCCAGGCTGTTCAGGGGCGGGCGGTGCTGCGGCACGGCCGCCGCGAGAGGGTTCGCCTCGACGAGGTCGAGCCCGGTCTGCGCGCCCCCATCCTGCGCCGCTACCTGGCATGCGCGCCCGGCGCCCGCCCGCACATCCCGGTGGACCGGCGGGCCCCGCTGGAGGAGTTCGAGCGGATCGCGCCCCGCATTCCGGTCTTCCGCATCACGGCCTACGCCGGCTAGGAGCGGTGCGTACTCCCAGGTGGCGCGAGGAACCCCCATCTGTTCGCCGGAGCGGCGATCCGCGACGTGGTCCCCACAGTGGCGGTGGCCAAAGGCCTCTGATCTTGGGCCCTTCGGCCCGGGACGACCGGCGGGGAGCCTGACAGGCTCCTGATGGAGGTACGCCGAGAGAAGGGACAGGGCTGATGCGCTGGAACGAGCTCTCCGAACGGCAGCAGGGCCTGCTGTTAGTGGCTGTGTCAGCAGAGTTCGCATTGACCGCGACGGCGGCGGTGGACCTGTGGTTCCGGCCTAGGGACGAGGTTCGGGGGCGTAAGGAACTGTGGTGGCTGGGTATATTCGTCCAGCCGATCGGACCTGTCGCTTACCTGATGTGCGGGCGGCGGTCCCGGTGCGGGCGCTAGGCCGGATGCGGACCCGGCTGGTCAACCCGATCGTCGCATGGGTGTTGCGGACCCCGTTGCACGACCTGCTGTCGCGATGGGTGGTGCTCGCGGAGATCACCGGCCGCAGGAGTGGCGCGAGGCTGCTCGTGCCGGTCCAGTACAGCCAGCAGGGGGACACGCTCACAGTGATCAGCCGCGGCTCCCGGCTGTGGTGGCGCAACCTGGAAGGCGGCGCGCCGTTGCGGGTTATCTTGCGCGGGGCGACGCATGCGGGCTATGCGACGGTCAGTCACAGCCCCGCGCGGGTGAAAGCCGCAGGACAGGGACAGCTCGTCGTCGTGCACGCGTGGGAACGCGTGCCGCGCGCAGGACGCCGCATGCTCGGCACTCGCCGTACGACGACCGGGCGTACGAGCGGTCGTGCGTCACGGCCGCCCCAGGGTTGGCTCGGGCGTGCCTCAGTTACTCGGAGCCACGCCGGTCGGCGTGCGCTGAAGGTTCTCCATGGCCTTGACGAGCGCGAGGTTCGCGGCGGTCAGCGTGCGGACCAGCTCCTCCAGCTTGTCGACCCGCTGTTTCAGCGACAGTAGTTCGGAGTCGAGCGCCGACGACTCCATGATCATTCGTCCGCCGATCATGATCGGTTCACCTCCATAGAGCGGTACAAGCACATCGTGGGCGCCACCACAGCAGTGCGACAGCGGCGAACGTCCCCGACCGGCAGGACCAAAGGCACTGGCCGCACAGATCCGGTGGGCGGACGCGCGGTGGAGGCATGGACGCGGCCACTCAGGCCCTGGTGGGCTGAACGACGCCGAGGCAGCACGCTGGATGTTCGAGCACGGCTGGTGGCGCGGCCGGTCGTGCGCCTCGGTCCACAGGCTTACCGCGGCTGGCAAAACAGGGGCCGATCGCCCTGACGGGAAGGGACTTCAGCCTCTGCGGCCGGGGCGGGCCCGGGTGTGTCCTGAAGGTGTGGGAATCGGAACCACACAAGGAGGCTGCGATGAACCTGCCAGAGCGTAGGGACATCAGATTCCCGTTCCCGGAGCTGTTCGAGTGGATGGAGAGCCCGATGTTCGGGTTCCGGCCGTTCGGACAGATCGTCCGGGTCGAGGACTACGTCGCCGACGGCCGGTACGTGCTGCGCGCCGAGCTGCCCGGGCTCGACCCCGACAAGGACGTCGAGATCACCGTAGGTGGCGGCGTACTCCACATCCGGGCCATGCGGACTCGCAAAGTCGCCGAGCCGCACCGCTCGGAGTTCTCCTACGGGACGCTGTCGCGATCGGTGACACTGCCCGCCACGGCCAAGACGGATGACGTCAGGGCCACCTATAACGGCGGCGTCCTGGAGGTCAGCGTCGGGCTGGCCGAGGGCAAGAAGGCGGAAGGCCGGCGGATCGCCGTCGAGCACTGACGTCCGGCCAGGCGCGGGTGGATGAAGCACTCGCTCCCGCCCGCGCCCACCGCCCGGAGGAGGTCGACGATGAACAGCCCGCTTCCCGGTACGGCCGGGCGTCACAGGCAGTGCCGGACGGCCCGTGGGATGGTGCCGAAAGTCCCTGCCCAACGCAGGGGAGTGGCGGCGAGAGTGGCGAGCATGACCATCTTGTCTCCATCCCGTTGCGGGCTCACCACTGTCGAAGCGGCGGAGCGGCTGGCCGCCGACGGCCCGAATGTGCTGCCTTCGGCTCGCCGCGTCTCTCCCATCGTGTTGCTGCTGCGCCAGATGGTGCATTTCTTCGCCTTGCTGTTGTGGGGAGCGGCCGTGCTCGCCGTGTTGGCCGGGATGCCGCAGCTGGCCGTGGCGATCGCGGTGGTCGTGTTGCTCAACGGTGGCTTCGCCTTCGCCCAGGAGTACCGCGCTGATCGGGCCACGCAGCGGTTGCGGGAGCTGATCCCGGCCAACGTGGTGGTCAGGCGGGATGGCAGGCGCATCCTGATCGGCGCGACTGATCTGGTGGTCGGGGACGTGGTGCTCCTGGAGGCGGGTGACCGGATCTCGGCCGACCTGGAACTGGCCGAGGTACACGGGCTGGCCGTCAACGAATCCATGCTGACCGGGGAGAGCCGTCCGGCCCGGCCGCGAGCGGGCGGCCCGGTCTACGCGGGCACGTTCGTGGTCGAGGGGGAGGCCGAGGCCGTCGTGGTGGCCACCGGGGCGCGCACCCGGCTGGCCGCGATCGCCAAGCTCACCAGGGAGGCGATCAGGCCGCCCAGCCCGCTGGCCGTCCAGCTCGGCAAGGTCGTCAAGGTCGTCGCCGGGATCGCGGTGGCGGTCGGCGTGGTCTTCTTCGGGCTGGCTGTGCTGCTGGGGATGGAGCTGGGGCAGGGCTTCCTGTTCGCCATCGGTGTCACGGTCGCGCTGGTGCCCGAAGGGCTGCTGCCGACCGTCACGCTGTCGCTGGCTCGCGCCGCCCAGCGGATGGCCGCCCGCAACGCCCTGGTACGCCATCTGGAAGCGGTAGAGACGCTCGGCTCGGCGACGTTCATCTGCACCGACAAGACCGGCACGCTGACCCGTAACGAGATGACCGTGGCCGAGGTGTGGGCGCCGTCGAGCCCGCCCGCCGAGGTCATGCGTACGGCGGTGCTGAGCTCCACCGGCCGGATGAGCGGCGGCAAGCCCGTGGGCGACCCGATGGAGGTGGCCCTGCACGTCGAGGCCCTGCGTCTCGGCGCTGACGTGGAAGGGCAGGTCACCCGGCGCTTCCCGTTCGATTCAGTACGACGCCGCGCCTCCGTCCTGGTGGATGGCGGGTTGCACCTGAAGGGCGCACCGGATGCCGTGCTGCCGCTGTGCCGGGCCGCACCCGGGGCCGATGACGTGCTGGCCCAGATGAGCGACCGCGGCCTGCGGGTGCTCGCCGTCGCACGCGGTCGCACGGCCGAGGAGTCGGAGCTGGAATTTCTCGGTCTGGTCGGGTTGCACGATCCTCCGCGCGAGGATGTGGCCGAGGCGATCTGGAAATGCCGCCTCGCCGGGATCAAGCTGGCCATGGTCACGGGCGATCACCCGCGCACCGCCCGGGCCATCGCCGCCGAGGTCGGGCTGCTCGGCCCGGATGAGCTGGTGGTCACCGGCGCCGAGCTGCCCGCCGACGACGCCGCGCTGGGCGAGCTGCTCGACCATGACGGCGTGGTGATCGCCCGCGTGACACCGGAGGACAAGCTGCGCATCGCCCGAGCCTTGCGCGGGCGCGGCCACGTGGTGGCGATGACCGGTGACGGCGTCAACGACGCGCCGGCGCTGCGCGAGGCTGACATCGGCATCGCCATGGGCAAGTCGGGCACCGACGTCGCCCGCGAGGCCGCCGACCTGGTGCTGCTGGATGACCACTTCGCCACCATCGTCGGCGCGGTCGAGCTGGGCCGTGCCACCTACGCCAACGTGCGCCGCTTCCTCACCTACCACCTGACCGACAACGTCGCCGAACTCACCCCGTTCGCCATCTGGGCACTTTCCGGCGGCACCATCCCGCTGGCCCTGACCGTGCTGCAGGTGCTCGCCCTCGACATCGGCACCGATCTGCTGCCCGCCCTCGCCTTGGGCGCCGAACCGGCCAACCCGCGCACCATGCACGGCCCCGCCCGCGCCGGAAACCTCATCGACCGCCGCCTGCTCGTCCGTGTCTTCGCGATTCTCGGCCCAGCCCAGGCCCTGGCCGAGATGGGCGCGTTCATCGGCGTCCTGCTGCTCGGCGGCTGGCAGGTCGGCACCGCCCCGAGCCTCGGCCTGCTCGCCGCCGCCTCGGGCACGGCCTTCGCCGCCGTCGTGCTCGGCCAGCTCGCCAACGCCTTCGCCTGCCGCAGCGAATCCCGCTGGATCGGGCGCATTCGCTGGCGCACCAACCCCCTGCTCCTGGGCGCGGTGGTCGTCGAAGCCGTACTGCTGCTGGTCTTCCTCGGCCTGCCGCTCGTCTCGGACCTGCTCGGCGGCGCCTTCCCGCCCGCTGCGGGATGGGCACTCGCCGCGATGGCGATTCCCGTCATGGTCCTCGCCGACACCGCGCATAAGGCGTGGCGGGCCAAGCGCGCGCGTGAAGAGGCCGAAGACGCGGGCTCTGCGCTGGATACGACCGGATCAGTATCTGTCACGGCGGCACCGCCGCCTGGTAGGAGGTAACTGCCATGAACCACATCGTTCTCGGCTACGACGGTTCGGACTTCTCCGTACAGGCCCTGGACTGGGCGCTGGACGAGGCCGAGCTCAGAAAGCTTTCGCTGACCGTCGCCCACTCCTGGCAGTGGCCCTACGGCGAAGCCGACGAGGAGGCCAAGAACCACTTGCGTAAGGCGGCCGACCACGTGCTGTGGCACGGCGCCGAATGCGCCCGCTCGACCAGCTCGGTCGTCGGCGTCGAGACCGACCTGTACGAGGGCCCGGCGGCGCAGCGGCTCGTCGAACTGTCCAGCGACGCCGCCCTCGTCGTGGTCGGCTCGCGAGGGCTGCACGGGTTGCCCGGGGCCCTCGTGGGGTCGGTAGCCCGATATGTTGCCGCGCATGCCGAGTGCCCGGTGATCGTGGTACGCGGACCAGGGCCGCTGCCCGCCCTCGCGCATCCAGGGCCGATCGTGGTCGCCGACAAGGAACCGACCGCCTCAGTCCTGGAGTTCGCCGCCGATGAGGCGGACATGCGCCGACTTGCCCTGGTCACCACCGCCGGACCCAAGGCCTGGCAGGAGAGCCATCCGAACGTCGCCTCCATAGTTCAGGAGGCGCACAAGACGCCGACGCTCATCGTGGCGGGTCGCAAGCGGGCCGACCACCTCGGCACGATCGCCTCGCTCCTCCAGCACGCCCCGTGCCCAGTCGCCGTGGTGGGAACCTCCAGGGGCAAAGGTCATCGGGACTGAGAGAGCGCGGCACCGGTCAGCCTGAGGATCAACCTCGCCGATCACGAACAGGGGCGCATTCTCCTGCCACCGGATCAGAGACAGCACCGCCATCGAGGCATCCACAAATTGCGAATATGCGCAATTTGGTACATCATGATGCAGTCTTGTTGAGTGGTTCACGGTTCAGGGGGTTGTGGTGAGTGAGTCCTTTGCTGCCGCGGTCAGGGAACGCGCCCGGCGGGCAGGCGCGGCGCTGGAGGCGGCCCGCCGCAGCGGCGATGCCGAGGATCTAATGCGGGCTGAGGGGGAATGGGACGACGCGCAGCGCTTTGCTCGCCGGCATGGGGTACCCCTCGACGTGGAGGCGTCCGATCCGGAGGAAGGGTCGGCGCTGTGATGTCGGTGCCGTTGTATGAGGCCAAGGCGGAGTTGTTCCGGTTGCTGGGGCACCCGGTGCGGATTCGGGTGCTGGAGTTGCTGACTGAGGGGCCGATGCCGGTGCGGGATCTGCTGGCCGCCATCGAGGTGGAGCCGACCGGGTTGTCGCAGCATCTGGCTGTCCTGCGGCGCTCAGGCATGGTGAGCGCGCACCGTGACGGTTCCACCGTGGTCTACGCCCTGGCCGGCGGGGACGTGGCCAACCTGCTACGCGCCGCGCGCACCCTGTTGACCCAGATGCTCACCGGCCAGCATGAGTTGCTGAATGAGTTGCTCAAGGCGGAGGCCGGCACCCCGTGAACGGCTGGATCTCCTCGGGCTGGGCTCGGGTGCGCTCAGTGCTGCCCGAGCGCGCCGAGCTGGCCGAGATGGGCCGCCGCCCGCGCCGTGACCTGCTGGCCGGGCTGACAGTCGCGATCGTGGCGTTGCCGCTGGCGCTGGGATTCGGCATCTCTTCTGGGATGGGTGCCGAGGCAGGGCTGGCCACCGCGGTGGTCGCGGGCGCGCTCGCGGCCGTCTTCGGCGGCTCGGGCCTGCAGGTGTCCGGGCCGACCGGGGCGATGACCGTGGTGCTGGTGCCGATCATGCACGCGCACGGCGCGTCCGGCGTGCTGATGGTCGGCCTGATGGCCGGGCTGATGCTGATCGCGCTCGCGCTGGGGCGCACGGGTAAGTACATGGCGCTGGTGCCCGCGCCGGTGGTGGAGGGCTTCACCATCGGCATCGCCTGCGTCATCGGCCTGCAGCAGATCCCCTCCGCCCTGGGCGTGCCCACCCCGGAGGGCGACAAAGTCATCGCTGTGGCCTGGCAAGCCGTCCAGGACTTCACAGGCCAACCCCGCTGGTGGCCGCTCGCTCTCGCGCTCGCGGTGGCCGGGCTGATGCTGGCGGGCGCGCGCTGGCGGCCCACCGTGCCCTTCTCCCTGCTGGCCGTGGCGGCCGCTACCGTGGGGGCGGAATTGGCCGATCTGCCGGTGAGCAGAATCGGGCAGCTCCCGGCCGGACTGCCAGCGCCCTCGCTGTCCTTCCTCGCCCCCTCCGCGCTCGGCTCGCTGCTGGCCCCGGCGGTGGCTGTCGCCGCGCTGGCCGCGCTGGAGTCGCTGCTGTCGGCCGCAGTGGCTGATGGCATGAGCGTCAACCACCGCCACCATCCGGATCGAGAGCTGTTCGGCCAGGGCGTGGCCAACCTGCTGGCGCCACTGTTCGGCGGCGTGCCGGCCACCGGCGCCATCGCTCGCACCGCGGTCAATGTCCGCGCCGGCGCCACCTCCCGGCTGGCCGCCCTCGCCCACGCCGCCATCCTGGCCGTCATCGTCTACTCCGCTGCCGGCCTGGTCGCCCGCATTCCGCTGGCCGCGCTGGCGGGCGTGCTGCTGGCCACCTGCGTGCGCATGGTCGAGGTCGGCTCGGTCAAAGCCATGATCCGTTCCACCCGCGGCGACGCCGTCGTGCTGGCGATGACCGCGCTGGCCACCGTCGCGCTCGACCTGGTTGCCGCAGTCATCGTCGGCCTGGTCGTGGCTGGAGCGCTGGCCCTGCGCGCCGTCGCGCGCAATGCCCGCCTGGATGAGATGCCGCTGCGCCCGGACCTGCCCGGCGACCACACCGAGCAAGAACACGCGCTACTGGCCGAGCACATCGTCGCCTACCGCCTGGACGGGCCGCTGTTCTTCGCCGCCGCCCACCGCTTCTTGCTGGAACTGTCGGAGGTTGCCAGCGTCTCCGCCGTCATCTTGCGCATGTCCCGGGTCACCACCATCGACGCCACCGGCGCTCTGGTCCTGGGCGATGCCATCGAACGCCTGGAGCGCCGCGGCATCACCGTCTACGTCTCCGGCATCCGCGACGGCCACCACCAACCCCTGCACGCGCTAGGCGTCATCGCCCGCCTCGACGAAACAGGCCGCGTCTTCGCCACCACGCCTGAGGCTATCGCCGCCGCCCGCGATCACCTTCACCGAGCCGGACTGCTCACCGCCGAAGATCGCGCGGGACAACCAGACAACTCCAGCGGCCAGGTACGGCAGCGCGCCGCGGAAGGCCACCCTCGATGAGGACCCCGGCACCGGGGTCGCCATCGGTGCTTCCGGTCGCCTCCGAACCGACCGTCTCGCGCCTGATCAACCGGCTCGCCGCCGACCCGGCCCGCGCATTGAAAGTGATCCGCGCCGCGCGGGCCATTGCCCGCCAACGCGCCTGGCAGCTGGCCGGAGCCGACGGCCAGCCCGTGATCGTGGACCTCGACGCCACCATCGTGATCTCCCACTCCGACAATGCAACACGCGGCACCGACCTGGAAGAAAAGCTACGGATTCCACCTGATGACCGCGTGCGCCGATCATGGCCCGGACGACGGCGGGGAACCCCTGGCCCTGATGCTGCGGGCGGGAAACGCCGGATCCAACACCGCCACCGACCACATCGAGGCCACCCGGCTCGCCCTGGCCCAACTGCCCCGCGCCCAGCGACGCAACGTACTCATCCGCACCGGCTCCGGCGGCGGCACCCACGCCTTCTCACCTGGCTGACCGGCCCGGGACGATGGCTGAAGTACTCCATCGGCTTCACCATCACCGACGACATCGCCACCGCGATCCTCAAGCTGCCCGCCACTGCCTGGACGCCGGCCTACGACGCCGAACGCCAGGTACGGCCCGGCGCGTGGATTGCCGAGCTCACCAGCCTGCTAGAGCTGGCCGACTGGCCGAAAGGGATGCGGGTCATCGTCCGCAAGGAACGCCCGCACCCCGGCGCCCAACTACGCTTCACCGACCTCGACGGACATCGCTTCACCTAATGAGAGCTACCGGGCGCTCCAGTCAGTGGAGACTCGGGTCCGGAGCCGTCGGCCTGAGATCGTTGACATGCTGCACAGTCCTGCTCGCACTCGGTGCTCACTGGGAGCCACCCCTGCGACGATGCTGATCGGCCTGGACGCTGGCGCGCTCGGTAGCGCCGTAGGCGGGTGGCTGCGCGCCCGCGCGGCCTGTGGCGAGCGCGGCTGGGCGATCGCTTGGATGGCAAGGACCTGCGCGGCTGTTGGAGCGTCGACTGGTGACGGATCGGCACAGGCTCCCGGAGAGGTGGTCCTACTGTCAACGGCGACTGACCTCTCTGGTCCTCGCAAGAGTTGGCGCGGAGGGGTCCGCCGATCGTGATAGTCTTCATCACGCAAGACCGCGCGGGGCCAAAGGTTCGGCAAAGGGCTTGACGGGACGTAGCGCAGCTTGGTAGCGCACCTGACTGGGGGTCAGGGGGTCGCAGGTTCAAATCCTGTCGTCCCGACATTTCTGGCATTTGCCCGATCACCGTTAAAGGGTGGTCGGGCTTTATTATTCTTGAGCCGTGTCAGCTCTCACCCATAAAAATACTCGCAAGGACGCGCTGCGATGGAACGACAGCGAACTGGCATCCGCTGTCCAAACCGCACATAGCTGGGCCGAGGTGGCGAGAATTCTCGGCTACAGTCCTACCGGGAGCGCCTCCAGGAAGATCATGCAGGAGCGCGCCACCGAACTCGGCATCGATAGCTCGCACTTCGTTGCCCAGCCCGGCCGTCCCAGTAAGTTGCCACCGGCGGACCGGCTCGCCGGCCACTTTCATCCACCATGGGGAGACGACGAACTCCGCATGGCCGTGGCACTGGCGACATCGTGGCGAGGAGTGTCCCGGTCCCTGGGCATATCGTCCAAGGGCGGTCGACAGTTGCGAGTCCTCAAAGACCGCATCAAGGCCCTTGGCCTGGACGTGTCCCATTTCAAGGGAACTCGACGCTGGAGTCCCGCACAATTGAGCCAGGCCCTGGAAGGAGCCGGCGATTGGGATGCGGTGACTCAGGCCCTCGGCGTCGCCGACAACCGGCAGAATCGCACCACTATTCTGCGTCATGCCGAGCGCCTGGATATACCCACGGCACACATGTTGGACGAGCCCAAACCTGCCACGCTGGGTCAAAGTCACCTCGGCCATCTGCGTGCGGCCGCGCCCACCCTTGCCGCCGCCTGGTTCATTCTTCGCGGCTATATCCCTTCGATGCCGCTCGAAGCGAAGCCGTACGACCTCCTTGTGGACACTGGGGGTTCCGTCCAACGCGTGCAGATAAAGACGTGCATGGCGAGCAAGGGTGACGTGACGATCGCCTACAGGCTGTCGGGCACGACGAAGGGTGCGCTCGTCCCGTACGACGCATCGGACGTCGAGCAGTTCTTCATTCTCGACGGCGATCTCAACATTTATCTCATCCCCATCGCCATCGTGACGGGAAAGCTGCGAATTTCGCTCAAGAAGTATCAGCGCTTCCGCGTCGGATCCGCTCGCAGCCTCATCGAATAACCGCGAATTGGAACAACGCGGCGGATGGCTGCGAGCCGCCAGTGGGGTGAGATGCCATAGCCTTGGCGCACATCAGAACCGCACGTGTACTCGAGCAGGAGGCAGGAGGGGCCCGTGGGGCGCAGGCCGACCGTCGATCGGGGTGAGCTGGCTCGGCTCGTCGCCGAAGGGATGAACGTGCAGGAGCTGGCCGCGCACTTCGGGGTGAGCGAGTCCGGGGTGTTGCAGGCCAAGCGGGCCGCGGGTCTGGCCAAGCCGATGCTCGATCACAGCCGGGCCCTGCCGTGGAAACTGGAGCGCGGGCACGCCCAGTCCGGGCCCGCCACGAACCTGCGGAACCTGTCCGCCGCCGCGCAGGGGAAGCCGCCGGCGGCCGAGCGGTTGAACACCGCGTTGCGGTGGGCGCAGCGGCTTGTCGATGCCGGGCTGGACGTCGATTACGACAGCGTCAGCGGGTTCAGGGAGGTCGCGGCGGCCCCTGGTGGCTCTCACGTCGCAGTGGTGCTCGAAAGCGCCAGGAAAGCGCTGGAAGGCCGCTGACAGCGGCGTTTCGGACGTTCGTACGAGGGCAGTCGCTGGTCTCGACCATAGAGACCGGAGGCGAACAACATGTCCACCTTTATCTGGGTGGTCGTCGTCGTGATCGCGGTGGTGGCCCTTGCCGCAGTCGGCTACGTGGTGGTGCAGCAACAGCAGCGCCGCAGCCGCCTCCGCGCACGTTTCGGCCCCGAGTACGAACGCCTGATGGCGGAGCACGACAGCAGGCACGACGCGGAGCAGGAGTTGCTCGCCCGTGAGCAGCGCCACTCCGAGCTGGGCATCCGGCCCCTGCCGGAAGAGTCGCGGGACAGCTACGCCACCCGGTGGACCGAGGTGCAGGAGCGCTTCGTCGACGCCCCCGGGTTCGCGGTGACCGAGGCCGACCAACTGGTCACGTCGGTCATGGCCGAGCGGGGCTACCCGACGGAGGGCTTCGAGCAGCAGGTGTCCGACCTGTCCGTCGGGCACGCGTCCACCCTGGACCACTACCGGACGGCCCATGAGATCAGCGGGCGCGCCGCCAGGAAGGAGGCCTCCACCGAGGACCTCCGCCAGGCGATGGTGCACTACCGCGCGCTCTTCGAGGAACTCCTGCAAGAGACCACGCGAGGACGGTGACAGATATGACGAGCGACGAGCTCAAAGTGCCGTCGCAACGGGCGGACCATCCCAACGACCATCCCAGCGACCATCCCAACGACCGCGCCAACGACCCTCCCAACGATGAGGACGAGCGCGCCTCGGGCAGCGGGTACGGCCCAGCGGACGACTTCCGTACGGACGACCCGTCACAGGAAGACGAGCGGGACGACTTCCGCGCGAACGACACCCCCACGGTCGATCTCACCGGAGAAGGCGAGAAAGACCGCCACCACGAGCCGTACGCCCCGGCGGACGGCGACATGCTGGCCTACCCCCCGCCGAGCCCGGGCTCGGACCCGGCGCACGCCGAGCACGCCGAGCCCGACGAGTACAGCGACGAACAGGACGACGTACACGAGCTGGTGGCGGTGGAAGGCGCGCCGCCGGCCCACGCGGCGCCGCCCGAGTCCGTCGTCCTGTTCGACCAGGACCCGGCCGAGGTGCAGGCCCGCTGGCGCGAGCTGCAGACCTCGTTCGTGGACGACCCCGGCGACGCCGTCCAGCGGGCCGAAGGGCTCGTCGACGAGGTGGTCGAGGCGCTGACCAGCAGCCTGACGGCCCGCACCGGTGAGCTGCGCGACCGCTGGAAGGGCGCGGGCGACACCGAGCAACTACGGCTGGCGCTGCGCGAGTACCGAGTCGTACTGGAGCGCCTGCTCACGCTGTCAGCTCATGAAACGAGGTAACGGGACATGCTGGCGATAGTCGCGGCGATCATTTTCGGTCTGGGATTCCTGCTCGACCTGCTGAACGTGAGCATCGGGTCGGGGATCTCGGGCACGACGTTCATGCTGCTCGGTCTCACGCTGCTGGCGCTGCACCAGGCCGGCATCGGTACGGCCAGCGTCAAGAGCTACGGCGGCTGGCGGGGCCGCACCCGTCGGTAACAAGACGGACGAAGCACGCGCGCGGCGCACTCGGTCACGAGGCGCCGCGCGTACATGTCCTTCAGGTCTTGCTGGGGAAACGCATGGTGACCGTGCTGCCCTCGCCGCCGACCCGCAGTGACAGGTCGGAGGAGAGCAGGCGGGCCACCCAGAGTCCCATCCCACCCACGGAGCCGGGCATCGGCCCGGGCTTCCAGGTGCCCTCGTCGTGTACCTCGACCACCAGCTCGCCGTTGTGTACCCAGGTGCGGAGCTGCGCGTCGACCGTGCCGTGCGTGACGGCGTTGGTGGCCACCTCGTTGACGGCGATGACGAAATCGCCCACCGCCTCCTCCGGCATGCCCACCCCCCGGGCCTCGGACGCGGCGAACTGCCGGACCTGTGGCAGGTCCGGCAGCCGGAAGCTCAGCTCTTTCACCGGCGCGCCAGGTGGCGGGCTGATGGAGCCCGCCTGAGGATCGACATCCCCGTTCACCCGGTAACCGCCTTATCAGCCGACTAGCTCACTACGTAGCTGGTCCAGCACTTTACGGAGGATTCGCGATACATGCATCTGAGAGATGCCGAACTCTGCCGCTATTTCGGCTTGAGTCATGTTCCCAAAGAAACGAAGAAGCAGGATGTGCTTCTCCCGAGACGGGAGAGCGTCGATCAGCGGCTTGACCGCCTCCCGATCGACCATCTTGCTCAGCGTGTCGTCGTCCTCCGGGATGACGTCGCCGAGCGAGGCGGCGTCGTCGTCGGTCCCGAGCGGCGCGTCGAGCGACAGCGTGCTGTAGGCGGCGGAGGCGTCGAGCGTGAGCAGGACGTCCTCCTCGCTGATGTTCATCTTCGCGGCCAGTTCGGCCACGGTGGGAGAGCGGCCGAGGTCCTGGCTGAGGTCGCCGACGAGCCGGTTCAGCTCGGAGCGGCGCTCCTGGTAGAGGCGCGGCACCCGGATGGCCCAGGTGCGGTCGCGGAAGTGGCGCTTGACCTCGCCGGTCATCGTGACGACGGCGTACCCCCTGAAGGCGTGGCCGAGCGTCGGGTCGAAGCCGTTGACGGCCTTCATCAGGCCGACGTACGCGGCCTGCAGGAGATCCTCCAGGGGCTCGCCGCGATAGCGGTAGCGCCTGGCGATCTCCATGGCGAGCGAGCGGTGCATCTCGACGATGCGTTCCCGCAGGCGTTCCTTGTGGCTGTCGGGAGTGGCTTCGCCGGCCATTTCGGCCAGCAGTTCTTCGGCGGTCAACTCCTCGAGGACGTATTCCTGCACAGCCATCGCTGCTCCTCATATGGGTCGCAGGGCGGCCTCCACCTGCAGAAAAAGCCCAGGCAGAGGCATGCCTCGCTCTACATCCGAGACGGAAGCCCTCTGCTGGACTTCGGAACCAGTGTCCCCCCTGGCGGCGGAAGTATTCCTCCTTCGCGTGGTGACAGTAAGGTTGCCCCGTGACAATGCCGGAGAACGGCGAAGGGGCGGTGACGGCCCTGCGCCTTACGTCGTCGACCGTGGACGAGATCACGGTGATCAAGGTCGATGGCATACTCGACGCCACCACGCGCGAGCAGTTCGCCGACTACCTCTCCCTGGCGGGCTCCGAGCTGATCCTGGACCTGTCCGGGGTGACGTTCATGGACTCGCGCGCGCTCGGCCTGATCGTCCACCATTGGCAGACCAGCCTGGCGTCGGGGGCCAGGTTCGCGCTGGTCGGCGTGGAATATTCGAAGTCGAAGGTGATGTGGATCACCGGGCTCGCGCAGCGGCTGCCGCTGTACGACACGCTCGACGACGCCTTGGCCGCCATTGGCTGAGCCGAGCGCGATCCGACGTCACTTGCGGCGGGATTTCTTCTGGTGCTCCTCGACCAGGAGCCTGGCCAGATCCGCCACCTTGACCTGATGGTGCTGTGAGATCCGGCGCAGCTCCTCGAAGGCGCCCTCGGCCGAGCATCCGCTGGTCTTCATGATGATGCCCTTGGCCTGGTCGATCACCGATCGTCCGGCCAGGGCCTCGTGGAGCTGGGCGGCGTCGGTACGCGCTTCCTCGAAGTCCCACAGGTTGGCCATGGCCACGCCCACCTGCTCGGTCAGCATGTCGGCCAGCGCCTGCGCCGCCTGCGGGGAGAAGGCGGACGGCCGTACCGAATACAGGCCGACGACCAGCAGGACGGGGTCGAGCCGGATCGGCACGGCCAGCACCGAGCGCACGCCCCAGCGGGCGGCGAGCGGGGCGTAGCGCGGCCAGCGCGAGTCGCTCAGCACGTCGGTCACGACCACCCGGCCGCCGGTCAGCCGGGCCTCGGTCGACGGGCCCTCGCCGATGTCGCGCTCGCCTTCGACCAGCATGATCAGCTCGCTGTGCGAGCCCGACACCAGCACCCGCTGGTCACGCCAGTGCTCGGCGGAGCCGCCCGAGCAACCGGGCACTCCGTCGGCGAGCGCGGTCGTCAGGCCACGCAGCACACTTTCCGTTGAGTTGTCTTCGCCCAACCGCCCGAGAGTCGCCAGGTTACGGGCAAGTCCGGGGGTGATCATCGCTGTTGTTTTCATAGCAGGAACGCCCTACCCCTTATGGCTAGCATTATCCAGCGTGGCGTAGCGTCAGAGGATGACCATGCCCGGCCTCGAACATGCGCTGGACGCTCTGTCCGGACGTGTTTCCTCCCTGCGCGAGGCGCGGACGGCCTACCCCTCCGACCTGGCGCCGACTCTGGACGCCGCGCTCGCGGAGCTCGACACCGCCGCCGAGTTGCTCGCCGAGGCGCGCGAAGCGCTCAAGAACGCCTCCAAACGGCAGGGGGGCAAGAAGGACGGGACCCAGCGGGAGCTGAAGCTGCTGCGCCAGGTCTACCGGGCCTTCCCCGTGCCGGTGATCGTGCTCGACGGCGGCGGCGTCGTCAGGCGGATCAACCCCGAGACCTCGCGGATGCTGGGCAGCCCTGACGGCTACCTGGTCGGCCGGTCGTTCCCGCTGCTGGTGGACGTGTCGCGGCGGGCGGCGTTCCGCTCGCACCTGACGTCGGTGCTGCAGACCGGGCAGCCGGCGGCGTTCGAGTCACGGCTGGCGCACCAGGGCAGGACCCACACGGTCCAGGTGGCGCTGACCCGCCTGACGATGCCCGGCGAGCCGCAGCAGATGGTGGCGGCCGTGGCGCTGCCGACCGAGGTGCAACTGCCCGAGCCGGGCGCGCGGCGGCCCGAGCAGTCGGACGGCGCGCTGCTGCTGGCGGCGGCCAAGCGCCAGGACCTGCTGGCCACGATGACCACGCTGCTGCTGGACGAGGAGGCGCTGAGCCAGCCGGTGGCGCTGCCGAGGGCGACGCGGCTGCTGGCGGCCGGCTGGGCCGACTGGGTGATCGCCGACGTGGTGCGCGACGGGCTGGCCCGCCGCGCGGCCGTGGTGGCGCCCAAGGACCACCCGCTGGGCGATCTGGTACGGCAGGTCGAGTCCGCCGTCCCGGCCGCGAGCCAGGTGGTGACCCAGGTCCTGGAGCGCGGCTCCGGCGTGGTGCACGAGATGGTCGACGACGAGACGCTGCTGGGCTTCTGCGCCGACGGACCGCTGCTGACCGCGATGGGCGCGGGCTCGATGCTGTGCGTGCCCATCGGCCGGGCCGACGGCGTGCTGACACTGGTCAGAGCGCACGACCGGCCACCGTTCACGCTGGCCGACCTCGGGGTCATGCAGGAGGTCGGGCTCCAGCTCGGGCTCGCGCTGCGGGCGCAGAGCAGCTTCCAGAGCCGGTCACGGGCCGCCGACGCGCTGTCGGCGACCGTCGCGCCGCGCAATCTGCCGGATGTGCCCGGGTACGAGGCCGCCGCGATCTACAACCCCGGCGCGTCGGTCGGCGCCGAGTTCTACGACGTGTTCCCCGTCGCGGACGGCTGGGCGTTCGCGCTCGGCGGCGCCGCGGGCAAGGGCGAGGAGGCGGCGTCGGTCAGCGCGATGGTCAGGGGCGGGGTGCGGGTGCTCAGCGTCTGGGAGTCCGATCCCGACGTGGTGCTGCGCAAGGTCAATGAGGCCCTGGTGTCGCAGGGCACCGGCATGTTCGTGATGGTCGTGGCCGGGTTCGTGCGGGGCCGCAGGATCCGCCTGTCGTCGGCGGGGCACCATCCGGCCGCGCTGCTGCTGCCCGATGGGAGCGTCCGGTTCGCCGCGGGTGGCGGCGTGCCGCTGGGCATCTCGCCGGAGGCCGAGACCGAGGCCGAGGAGCTCAACGTCGCGGTGGGCGAGACGCTGCTGCTCTACTCCGAGGGGCTGATCTCTTCCAGGAACGAGGTCGGCGAGCCGTACGGCGAGGAGCGGCTGGCCGATGTGCTGGGCAGATGCGCGGGTCAGGCGCCGACGACGATCGTGAAGGCGGTCGAGGCGGACCGGCACGCGTTCTCCGGTGGGCAGGTTTGGGATGAGATCGTGGTGCTGGCTCTCCGTGGTGTCTGATCTGCGGGGGTTTGCGGATGAGCCATCTATGGGTAAGGTCTTGTCCAGAGAAAGACGTGCCTAAGACGCAGGCACACCTTGAAAGCTGTTTTAACGCTGAGGTGTGCCATGAATATCGCGATCGTCGCTTCCGCCACAGGCAACAAACGTCACCAGATTCTCTCCGTCGCGCGTGAGCTGGGACGCGATCATCACGTCACGATCTACTCCCGGCGTGACAGTGCCGAGGGAAAGCCCAGGACGCGGGTGGCGCCGGGCGTCATGCTGGAGCACATCGACGTGGGCCCGCTGCGCGATCTCAGCTCCACCGACGTCATGCCGTACCTCAAGGATGTCGGCCAATACCTGAGCAGGCGGTGGAACCAGGAAACGCCGGACGTGATCCACGCCCACTCCTGGACCGGCGGCCTCGCCGCCGTCAGCGGCGCCAAGGGACTGCGGGTGCCGGTCACCCAGACCTTCCACTCGGTCGACGCCACCCACCTGAAGCTGGAGCTCGCGCTGGGCCGGAACGCCAGAGCGGTCATCGTCGGCTCCGGTGACGAGGAGTCGGCGCTGATCCGGCTCGGCGTCCCACGCCACAACATCGCCGTCGTGCCGTACGGCGTGGACACCGAGCGCTTCCACCGCCAGGGCCCGGTGGCCACGCGCGGCAGCCGCAAGCGCCTGCTGCACCTCGGCCCGCTCACGCCCGAACGCGGCGCCCCGACGATCATCCGCGCGCTGCAGGGCCTCCAGGACGTCGAGCTCGTGCTCGCGGGCGGCCCCGAGCTGGAGCTGCTCGACGAGGACCGGGAGGCGCGCCGTCTGCGCGCCCTGGCGCAGCAGCTCGGCGTGGCCGACCGCGTGACCCTGCTCGGCCAGGTCAAGCGGGCCGCGGTGCCCAAGCTCATGCGCAGCGCCGACGCCGTGGTGTCGGTGCCGCGCGAGGCCACGACGGGCGTCGTCGCGCTGGAGGCCATGGCCTGCGGTGTGCCGGTCATCGCCTCGGCCGTCGGCGCGCACCTCGACTCGATCATCGACGGCGTCACCGGCCTGCTGGTGCCGCCGGACCGCCCCGCGCGGACCGCGCGCCTGGCCCGTGAGCTGCTGACGGACCCGACGCTGCGCACCGCGCTCGGCTACGCGGGCGCCGACCGCGCCCGTTCGCGCTACTCATGGGAGCGGGTCAGCCAGGAGCTGGTACGGGTGTATGAGCTCGCCTGCGCTTAAAGTTCCTTTTATGCTGATTCATCCTTGGGACGCAGGCACCGACGAGCAGTCCCTGGCGTACGTGAAAGACCACCAGTTCGGGCATCTCATAGCCGCGGGCCGCGGCCGTGAGGTGCCCGTCGTGGTGCCGACGCAGTTCCTGCTCGTGGACGACCGGACGATCGTGCTCCACCTGGCCAGGCCCAACCCCGTCTGGGCGGCGATCGGTGAGAACCCCAAGGTGGTCATGTCGGTGGCGGGCCCCTGGGCCTACATCCCCGGCCGGTGGCGGGCCGAGCCAGGCAACGAGCCCGAGCTCGGCGTGCCGACCACGTTCTACTCCTCCGTCCAGCTCATCTGCCGGGCCGAGGTCGTCACCGAGACCGAGGGCAAGCTGGAGATCCTGCGCGAGCAGCTCGCCGACCTCGAATCCGGGCACGGCGATCCGGCCCGGATGCCGCGGCTGATGTCCGGCATCCAGGGGGTCCGGCTGGCGATCGAGGAGATCCGCGGCAAGTTCAAGTACGACGGCCACAAGGACGCCGCCCACCGGGAGCGGGTGGCCAAGGGGCTGACCGAGCGTGCCGGGCCCGGTGACTCGTCGGCCCTCAGCCATCTCTGATCAGCAGAGGCGGGCCGCCTTGAGGCCCAGGTGGACGGTCAGGCGGTCGTCGCCGTCCGACAGGTCCCGGTGCAGCACCCGTTCGGCCTTGCCCAGCCGGTAGTACAGCGTCTGGCGGTGGATGCCCAGCTCGGCGGCTGTTTTTTGGGCGTGGCCGCCGAGGTCCAGGTAGACCTCCACGGTGTGCGCCAGCTCGTGGTCGAGCGCCGCGGTCTCGGCCGCCAGCTCGCGCAGGTCGCTCTGACCCAGCCTGACCAGCAGCCGGTGCACGCCCAGGTCCTCCCACCGGGCGACGGGCGCGAAGCGGGGGAAGTGCTCGGCGACGCGTAGCGCCTGCCGCGCCTCGCGCCAGCTCTGCCAGGCGTCCGCCGGGTCCGCCCGGGGGGCGCCGAGGCCGGCCGCCGTACCGTAGGCGTTCTGGAGGGTCTGGGCGACCTCGGCGGCCAGGTGCGCGGGGGCGAGCAGCGCGACGGGCGAGCCGGCGCGGGCCAGGACGCCGCGCGGCAGCGTCCAGAGGGCGGCGACGCGCTCCTCGGACTCGCGTACGGCGATCGCGGCGACGGGCCCGCGCATCTCGATGGAGGCGCCGGCCCGCTCCTCCGGGTCCGCCGAGAGCAGCGCGCGCAGGCCGTCACCGAGGTCCTGACGGCTCCTGGCCTCCTGGGCGAGCGCGGCGGCGGCCCTGGCGACCAGCGGGGCGGCCCGCAGCAGCACCTCGTCGGTGAGGCTGCCGGAGTCGAGCAGCCACAGGTAGCCGTAGGTGACCTCGCCGTGGCGCAGCGGCCAGCAGACCCTGGCCAGGACCTTGAGGTCGGCGTCCGCGGGGATCCGGACCGGGCCGTGCGCCCGGGCGATGCCGTAGCGTTCGAAATAGTCGCGGACCTCGCCCGTGGCGCGCCTGCGCAGGATCGACTCCTGGCGGACGGTGTCGATGTCGCCGTGCTGCGCGCCATACGCCAGCAGGCGGAACGAGCGGTCTTCCAGCGTCGCGGACGCCCCCAGCAGGCGGGCGAGCTCGTCGACGGTCTCCTGTAGATCTGCCGAATTGTGCATTTGTATGACAGCCTGCCACAACCGCCGTTACGTGCGTCGATGGCCCTGTTATGAACTGCGGTTTTACGCTGAGAACATGCTGGGTCAACTGCTCCTCGCCACCTCCCGGAGCGCGCTGGTACGCCGCTCTGTGTCGGGCTTCCCGCTCACGCGCAAGGTCGTCGACAGGTTCGTCGCCGGTGAGGGCGTGGAAGAGGCCCGGACCGCCATCGAACGGCTGCGCGACGCCAATCTCGCGGTCACCGTCGACCATCTCGGCGAAGAGACCCGCGACGCCAGAGCGGCGGCGGCCACCGCCAAGGCGTACATCACGCTGCTCGCCGCGCTGCGCCCGCTGGAGCTCGGCCGCCGGGGCGAGGTGTCGGTCAAGCTGTCTGCCCTCGGGCAGCGGCTCGACGACGCGATGGCGCTGGAGCACGCCCGCGAGATCTGCGCCGCCGCCGACGCCAACGGCTCGACCGTGACGCTCGACATGGAGGACCACACCACCGTCGACTCGACGCTCGGGATCCTGCGCAAGCTGCGCGCGGACTTCCCGTCGACCGGCGTGGCGATCCAGTCCTACCTGTTCCGCAGCGTGGACGACTGCCGCGAACTGGCCGGCGAGGGTTCGCGGGTACGTTTGGTCAAGGGCGCCTACCGGGAGCCCGCCACGGTCGCCCACCAGGGCAAGAGCGACGTCGACAAGGCGTACGTACGATGCCTGCGGATCCTCATGGCGGGGCAGGGGTACCCCATGGTGGCGACGCACGACGACCGGATCATCTCGATCACCGAGCTCCTCGCCGACCGCTTCGGCCGCGGGCTTGGGTCCTACGAGTACCAGATGCTGTACGGGATCCGCACCGACCGGCAGGAGGATCTCGCCGGAGCGGGTCACACCGTCCGCGTCTACGTTCCCTATGGCGACGACTGGTACGGCTACTTCATGCGGCGCCTGGCCGAGCGCCCCGCCAACGTCGCCTTCTTCCTTCGTGCCCTTGGGGGTAAGTAAATGGATGCCATCAGCAACGTGCCCGTTCCCGCCAACGAGCGGGTGTACGGCTACGCGCCGGGCAGCCCGGAGCGTACGACGCTGGAGAACCGGATCAAGGAGCTGTCCGGCTCCTCGATCGACCTGACCATGACGATCGACGGCGCGCGGCGGCTCGGCGGCGGCGCGCCGATCGACGTGGTGCAGCCGCACAACACCGCCTCCGTCCTCGGCCGCACGCACGACGCGACGGCCCAGGACGTGCGGGAGGCCGTCGACAGCGCGCTGCGGGCCGCTCCGGCCTGGCGGGCGCTGTCGTTCGACGAGCGGGCGGCGATCTTCCTCAAGGCAGCCGACCTATTGGCCGGGCCGTGGCGGGCGACGCTGAACGCCGCGACCGTGCTCGGGCAGTCGAAGTCGGCGCAGCAGGCGGAGATCGACGCGGCCTGCGAGCTGATCGACTTCCTGCGGTTCAACGTGGCCTACGCGCGGCAGCTCTACGCCGACCAGCCGGTGTCCTCGCCCGGGGTGTGGAACCGGATGGAGTACCGGGCGCTCGAAGGCTTCGTCCTGGCGATCACCCCGTTCAACTTCACCGCCATCGCCGGCAACCTGCCGACGTCGGCGGCTTTGATGGGAAATGTCGTCGTTTGGAAGCCGTCGCCCACGCAGCAGTTCGCGGCGCACTTCACGATGCGCCTGCTGGAGGAGGCCGGCCTGCCGCCGGGTGTGATCAACATGGTCACCGGCAACGGCCAGGCGATCTCCGAGGTGGCGCTCACGCACCCGGCGCTGGCGGGCATCCACTTCACCGGCTCGACCGCGACCTTCCAGCACCTGTGGGGCACGATCGGCGCGAACATCTCCACCTACCGCGGCTACCCGCGCATCGTCGGCGAGACCGGCGGCAAGGACTTCGTCCTCGCCCACCCGTCGGCCGACCCGGCCGTGCTCTCGACCGCGCTGGTCAGGGGCGCGTTCGAGTACCAGGGCCAGAAGTGCTCGGCGGCCTCGCGGGCGTACGTGCCGCGGTCGATCTGGTCGCGCATGCGTGACGATTTCGTGTCCGCGGCCGAGTCGCTGACCGTGGGGGACGTGGCGGCCGACCTGTCGACGTTCATGGGCGCGGTCATCGACGACCGGGCCTTCGCTAAGCACAAGGCGGCCATCGACCGGGCTCGCGGCGCCTCGAACATCGACCTGATCACCGGCTCGTACGACGACTCCACCGGATATTTCGTGAAGCCGACCATCCTGGAGTGCGCCGACCCCACGGACGAGATCTTCGTCAAGGAGTACTTCGGGCCCATCCTGGGCGTCCACGTCTATGAGGACGGCGACTTCGACGCGGTGCTCGACCAGATGGAGAGCGTCTCGCCGTACGCGCTGACCGGGTCGATCATCGCCCAGGACCGCTACGCGATCGCCTCGGCCTCGGAGCGGCTGCGCTTCGCGGCGGGCAACTTCTACATCAACGACAAGCCGACGGGCGCGGTCGTGGGCCAGCAGCCGTTCGGCGGCGCCCGCGCCTCGGGCACCAACGACAAGGCGGGCTCGATCTACAACCTGATCCGCTGGGTGAACGCCCGGACGATCAAGGAGACCTTCGTCCCGCCGGTCATCACCGGCCCGTTCCGGGGTGACGTCCCGCAGTCGGGCGCCGAGCAGCCCGATCTGAAGAAGCTGGGCTACTGAGACCCAGCCGTCTGGCGGCTGAACAGGCGAGCCATCCCCGGACCCGGGGATGGCTCGCCTATTCCGGCGGCGGGGGCGCCGACCACAGCGTGCTGATGACCTGCTGGAGGATCTCCGGGGTCGCGGCCGCGGGCTGCGCGTAGACGCTCAGCTGATTCAGCAGATGCCGGTACGGCCGTACGTCGGCGTCCTTGGTGAGGTAGTGGGCGTCGGCGGTCTGTTCCAGATAGACCACATCAGGCAGGTCCGCCTCGGCGAAGCGCAGGATCGTGAAGGGGTCCACGCCCTTACCTGGCCCGAAGGAGAGTATCTGGAGGGTGACGTGCGGGAGGGTGACCATCTCTTGGAGATGCTCGAGCTGGGCGCGCATCGTCGCGCTGTCACCGACCTGGCGGCGCAGCACCGACTCATCCATGACCACCCATAACTTGCGTGGCTGAGGGGACAGCAGCAGCTGCTGGCGATGCATCCGCAAGGCGACCCGGCGCTCGATCAGCTCGGCGTGGCCTTCGCTGTTGTGCGCGACGACCGCCTGGGCGTAGTCCTTGGTCTGGAGCAGGGCCGGGACCTGCTGGACCTCGTAGGTGCGGATGACCGTCGCGTCCTGCTCCAGCCCGAGAAACGCCGCGAACTCGTCGGAGATCACGTCTCGGTAGTCCTGCCACCTGCCGGGGGCGTCGGCCTGCGCGGCCAGGGTGAGCACGATCTGACGTTCGGCCTCGTCGACGTCGTACAGGCTGAGCAGATCGGCCACGTCGTCCAGGGGGAGATCGGTGCGCCCGCTCTCCAGGTGGCCGAGTGTGGAGGGCGAGCTTCCGATGGCGGCGGCCGCGTCCGCACGAGTGATGCCGCTCGACTCGCGCAGCCGGCGCAGGCGTACGCCGACCAGCATCCGCAGCGCCGTCGGTCCGGACTGGCGCAATGCCTCGCCAGGGATTCCGGTCGAGTCGCCTCTACCGCGAGCAGTCGGCATTTATGCTCCCAATTCGGCCGCCCGCAGCTGCCGGGAAATCCGGCAGATCGTTCAACTGTCTCGGCAACTGCTGGAGGGGGTTCGTCGGTTTCCTCGATATCCGCACGAGGCTACCCACTGTGGATAACACCCGCGAACGGGCTCAGCAAGCGGATCCGACCAGATGCGGACAATGATCCTCTCGCGGAGGCGTGCGCCGCAGTCCCCAGGTAAGGCGGTCCGGAACGTGGTCTGGGGTGGTGCCGGGAGTGTTTCGCCGGGTCGGCGACGCGAGAGTGAGCCACGGGTCTGTCTTGTACATGGCAGGAGGAGCAGTGGATCTACTACGTGCGGGGTCGCGGACGTCCGGGGATCGGGGGCGCGGGATGCTCGCGCGAGCCGGCCGGGGTGCGGCGGCGGTGGTGGCCGGGCTCGGTCTGTTATGCGGCTCCGGTGCCGCGCTTCTTCGGCGAACGGGCCGCCAAGGTGCTGGCCCGTTACCCGCTGGACAAGTACGGCGGGCCCCGTGGGCGAGCAGCACGCCGGTCGTACCGAGCTTCCCCACCGGCGCGTTCCATGCCTCCGAGCTGCAGTATCTCTTCGCGGCCGACTACTTCGCCGGTCGGAGCCTGTCACCGGACCAGTCGCGGTTGTCCGACACGATGATCGACTACTGGAGCCGCTTCGCCCATCACGGCGATCCCAACGGCCCCGCGACACCGCCCTGGCCCGCCGTACGCGCCGGGCAGGACTTCGTCCAGCGGCTCGCCCCCGGTGTGTCCGGCATCCGTCCGGTGGATCTGTGCCGGGAGCATCAATGCCGCTTCTGGCAGTCCCCGGAGGGCGCATCATGAGCCTTTGGTGGTCAGGAGCCTTGTATAGAGCTGGCGGGATGCCAAGGCCGATATATCGGGCAAGTGCCTGCTGGCGAGCCACGCCGCCGCGGCGGCTCCCTCCCCGGAGGTGCTGATCTTCGTGTCCGGCCATGTTCTCCCGAGTGACGTGCGTAATGCCCGGGAGAGCGGGTTGGGCGTGGTCAACAGGCTGCCGCCGAGCACGATGGGGCTGGTGGCGCCGGGCTGCCGGATCACGTTCACCGATGCCGTGAGGTGGTCGGCCGCCCGGCGGGTGATCAGCGTGGCCTCCTGGTCACCGCCGTCGGCGGCGGTCAGGACGAGGGGGGCGAGCCTGGCCAGTTCGGGTGGTGGTATGCGGTGTGCGGTCTCGATGATGGCGTTGGTCAATGTCCGGCCGCCGGCCAGCCGGTCGGCGTCCGGCACACCGAGGTCGCGGAGGACCTGCCGGTTCAGTTCGGACAGCGAGCCGTCGCGATCGAGGGTGATGAGCACCGCTCGTACGGCTTCCCGGCCGATCCAGAACCCTGAGCCGTGGTCGCCGAGCAGCCAGCCATGTCCGTCGGCGGCTCGCATGACGGTCCGGTCACGGATGGCTGCCGCGACCGCGCCGGTGCCGGAGACCACGACGGTCCCGTCGGCGGCGTCGGTGCCGGACACGTACGCGAGAGTGACGTCGCTGACCATGGCCGGTGTGCACAGCAGTCCAGCCTGCCGCCACCCGGTTTCCAGCGCTTGGACGATCTCAGGGGTACGCATGGCGACCTCGCCGCCCGCGAGCCCGAAGACAGCCGCCTTGATGTCGGCGGGGTCGACGCCGGCCGTCGCGGCACGCAGGGCGTCGCGGATGGCGGTGATGCCGGCGAGGCCGCGCGAGATCGGGTTGCCGCCGCCCGCTTGACCGGCACCGCGCACATGTCCCTCCACATCGGCCACGAGGGCACGGCTCGACGTCCCGCCGATGTCCATGCCGAGCACCAGAGTGACGGTCATGTGGTGGTTCCGGTCTGGCGATAGGCGGCGAGGAAGACCCGGACGGCGGCGTCGGCGTAGTGATCGAGCTCGGCGGGGGGAAACCGGATGTCGTCGCCGCAGAACATCACCTTGTTGACCGGGATCGAGGTGACGAGCCAGGTGAAGTGGTTGGCCGCGAGCAGGGGGTCGTCGATCCGCAGCAGGCCTCGGCCGGTGAGTTGCTCGAAGCATGACGCCAGTGCGGCGTGCACGCTCACGGGGCCCGCCTCGAAGTAGGCGTGGCCGAGTTTCGGGAAGCGGCCGGCTTCGGCGATGACGAGGCGGCGTACGCGCAGGTGTGACGGTTGCGTGAGAGCGTGGACGAACTGGCGCGCGACCGCCCGCAGGGTGGTCTCGACGTCATCCGTGGCCGCCAACTCGCCCATGGCGTTCTGGAAGATCTGCCCGATGCCGACGAGCCGTTCGAGCACGATCTGCTCGAACAGGTTCTCCTTGCGCCCGAAGTGCTTGTAGATCGTCTGCTTCGACGCCCCCGCCGCGGAAGCGATCTCGTCGGTCTTGGCGCCGACATAGCCGTCACGGAGGAACACCTCGAGCGCCGCGTCCATGATCCGTCGCCGGGCCTGCTCGGCGACGCCCTCTCCTCGTTCGACTTCCGGCACTTCTGGTCCTCCCGCCGGTTGACATTCTCATTTTAGGTACCGTACCGTACGGTTCACCCATGTACCGTACTGTACAGTACACTTCGGAAGGATGAGAGATGGGCACTGTCCAGTCCAAGGACGGCACCACGATCGCTTTCGACGCCTGGGGCGACGGCCAGCCGCTGATCATGATCGACGGGGCCACCGCCCACCGCGCCGTCAACCCGATCAACGCCGAGGTCGGGCAACTGCTGCGCGAAGAGTTCCAGGTCTACGCCTACGATCGCCGTGGCCGCGGTGAGAGCACCGATACCCTGCCGTACGCGTTAGAGCGTGAGATCGAGGATCTCGCCGCCCTGATCGACGACGCGGGTGGGTCGGCCGTCGTGTTCGGCTGGTCCTCGGGAGCCGTGCTGGCCCTGCACGCCGCGGCCGCCGGTTTGCCGATCACCCGGCTGGCGTTGTTCGAACCACCGTTCGTCGTCGACGACGGCCGCCCGCCGCTGCCCGCCGACTACGTGCAGCGGCTCGATGCCGACGTCGCCGACGGTCGCCCGGGTGACGCGGTGGAGCTGTTCATGACCGCGGCGGCCGGTGTCCCCGCCGACGCGGTCGCCGGTATGCGGCAGGCGCCGTTCTGGCCCGCCGTGGAAGCGGTCGCGCACACCATCGCCTACGACGGGCGGATCATGGGCAGCACCATGTCGGGCGCGCCTCTGCCCGCCGATCGCTGGGCCGCGATCACCATGCCCGTCCTGGTCATGCACGGCACCGGCACCATGCCATGGCTGATCACCGCGGCCCAGGCACTGGCCGACCTCCTGCCCACCGCGACACTGCGCGCCGTACCAGGCGAGAACCACGGCACCACAGCCGACGTGCTCGCCCCCGCACTACGGCAATTCGCCGAAGGCCACTAGACACCCGCAAGCGGCGCGGCGACTTCGGCTCTCCACTCGTCTGCCCGTCGTCAACGTCCTGGGCCCGGCGACGCTGGTTGAGCGAGCAACGCCGTATCCCGGGCCGGGCACGAAGCCCTGCGCCCGGCCCCGTGGAGGCAGCCCTGTAACAAACGAAGCGGTTGCGCGAAACATACTGTCCTTAATCTCCGGACATGGCGGACATATTCGACGCTTACTCCCTCGGGTCCGAATCATGGGATGAGATGTTCGAGCGGCCGGGCATCCCACGGCCGCAGTATCAGGCGCTTTTCGCCGCCCTCCAACCGCTCGGCGTGGACGAGCTGAGATCCAGAGCCGACCAGCTCGCCAGGATGTTCACCAATCGTGGCGTGACCTTCGACTATGCGGGCGAGGAACGGCCGTTCCCGCTCGACCTGATCCCGCGGGTGATCGACGCGGCCGAATGGGATCTCGTGGCGCGTGGTGTCCGGCAACGGATCTGCGCGCTCGAGGCGTTCCTGGAGGATGTGTACGGCCCACGCCAGGTCTTCCGCGACGGCGTGATGCCCTGGCAACTGCTGCACTCCAGCCCCCACTACCACCGGGTCGCACACGGCTGGCGACCGCCCAACGGGGTACGCGTGCACGTCGGCGGCATCGACCTCATCCGCGACGAGCAGGGTGCCTTGCGCGTGCTCGAAGACAACGTCCGTACCCCCAGCGGGGTCAGCTACGTGCTGGAGAACCGCCTGGCCATGGCCCGGACGTTACCGTCGCTGTTCGCCGAGCAGTTCGTCCGCCCGGTCGAGGAATACCCGGCCAGGCTGCTGGCCGCGTTGCGCAAGGCGGCACCCGCCGGGGTCACCGACCCGACCGTCGTCGTGCTCACGCCCGGCGTCTACAACGCCGCCTACTTCGAGCACGCGTTGCTCGCCCGCCTTATGGGGGTGGAGCTGGTCGAGGGGCGCGATCTCATCTGTGAGGGCAACCGCATCTCGATGATCACCACGTACGGCAGGCGGCCCGTCCACGTGATCTACCGGCGGATCGACGACGACTACCTCGACCCCCTGCACTTCCGTGGCGACTCGGTGCTGGGCTGCCCCGGCCTGGTCAACGCCGCCCGCGCCGGCAACGTCACGATCTCCAACGGCGTCGGCAACGGGGTCGCCGACGACAAGCTCGTCTACACCTACGTGCCCGAGCTGATCGGCTACTACCTCGGTGAGGAGCCCCTCCTGCGCAACGTGGAAACCTACCGGCTGGACGATCCCGACATGCGTGACTGGGCGCTGGAGTCGGCGGCCGAGCTCGTTCTCAAACCGGTGGACGGTGCGGGCGGCAAGGGGATCGTGATCGGTCCGGTGGCCACCGCGGGCCAGCTCGCCTCCGTACGACAGGCCGTACGGGACCATCCGCGAGGCTGGATCGCCCAGCGGCCGGTGATGCTGTCCACCTCGCCCACCTGGATCGGCGAGCGGCCGGTGCCGCGCCATATCGACCTGCGGCCCTTCGCGGTCAACGACGGCGACGACGTGTGGCTGCTGCCCGGCGGCTTGACCCGCGTCGCGCTGCCGGAGGGCGAACTGGTGGTCAACTCCAGCCGAGGCGGCGGCTCCAAGGACACGTGGGTGCTCGGCAACGCGCACGCTCCGATGGCCTCGGTCACCGCTCCGCCTGTCGCCCAGTGGAGCCCGAGCAGGGTCGCGGCGGGGGCCGAGGAACAATGACCCGCCCGTACGAGGAGGACCCGCGATGACTCGCCCGCTGCTCAGCCGCATCGCTGAGACCCTGTACTGGATCGGCCGCTACATCGAACGCGCCGACGACACCGCCCGGCTCCTCGATGTGTCCGCGCACCGCATGCTGGACGAGCCCGAGACATGTCGCTCCATCTGCGCCACTCTCGGCATCCTGCAGCCTGAGCCGTTGAGCGCCACCATGATGATCCGTCGGCTCGCCTATGACCTGGACGAACCCGCCTCGATCGCCGCGTCGGTCAGATCGGCAAGGGACAGCGCCCGTGGCGTGCGAGAGGTGATCTCCAGCGAGGCGTGGGAATGTCTCAACGTCACCTGGCACCAGCTCCGGCGTCTCCCGACGGTCGCACCGCACGGCTACTTGGCATTCGTCCGCGAGCGGGCCGCGCTGTTCTTCGGGCTGGCCGACGCGACGATGAGCAGGGACGACTGCTGGCGGTTCATCGTGCTGGGCCGGAGTCTGGAGCGGGTGGACATGACGACCAGACTGCTGGCCGTACACCTGCCCGGAGACAGGCGGCTACTGCTACAGGCCAGCGGCGCCGATGAGTCCTTCACCCGCACGCACGGCGCCCACGCCGACCACGCCCTCGAATTCCTGCTGCTGGACAACCTGTTCCCGCGCTCGATCCTCTACTCGCTGCTGACGGCGGAGAAATGCCTGCAGGCTCTGACGCCCGCCAGGGTCAGAGCCGGAGTCGCCGATCCCGCGCTGGCCGCGATCGGCCGGGTCCGCACCGGCCTGCAGTACACGGATCTCGCCCAGTTGCAGGACCGGGTGCCCGAGCTGCTCGTCTCCCTGCAGGAGGCGTGCGCGTCCGCTGGTGAGGCGATCGGCGAGCGGTTCTTCCAGCAGAGGGAGGAGCTGGCATGGGTTGGCGCCTGATGATCCGCCACCTGACGCGGATGGAGTACGCCGACGAGGCGCGGTCCTCCTTCAACGAGGTGCGGATGACGCCGGCGACCGGGGTGCTGTCGAGTCGTATCGTCGTGCAGCCCGCCGCCCACATCTACACCTACCAGGACTACTGGGGCACGACGGTGAGCGCCTTCGACGTGTCCCATCCGCACCGTTCGCTGTCGGTCGAGGCGGTCAGCCGGGTGGAGACGACCGGGCCTCGCAGGCCCCGGTCCGTTGCCGGGACGCCCGACCCGTCCATGAGCGAGTTGCTCAGGAGTACCCCCGCGACCTCCGTCAGCGACGAGCTGGCAGAGCTCGCCACGGTACAGGCGAGCGGGCGCGACCCGCATGAGTGCGCTGAGGCGATCTGCGCGGTGGTCGCCGCCCGCGTGGTCTACATGCCAGGCTCGACCGGTGTGCGGACCTCCGGGCAGGAGGCGTGGGACCAGGGCAAGGGCGTCTGCCAGGACATGGCCCACCTGACCGTTGGCATGCTCCGCGCCGCCGGCCTGCCCGCCCGCTATGTCTCCGGCTATCTCCATCCCAAGCCCGACGTCGAGATCGGCGAGCCGGTGGAGGGGCAGAGCCACGCCTGGGTGGAGTACTGGGCGGGGGAGTGGTTTCCTCTCGACCCCACGAACGGCTCCCCGGTCGGCGAGGCCCACGTCGTGGTGGCCCGCGGCCGCGACTACTCCGACGTCCCTCCCCTGAAGGGCGTCTATCAGGGCCCGCGGGAAAGCCGTCAGGAAATCAGGGTGACCGTCACTCGCCTGAGGGGATAGTCGGAACATGCTGGAAGTAGCGCTGGAAGAGGCAAGGAAAGGATTCGCCGAAGGCGGCGTCCCGGTGGGAGCGGCGTTGTTCGCGGCGGACGGCACACTGCTGGGCCGTGGACGCAACCGCAGGGTCCAGGACGGCGACCCGTCGGTGCACGGGGAGACCGCCGCGTTCCGCGACGCCGGACGGCAGCCCACCTACCGGGGCACGACCATGGTGACCACACTGTCGCCCTGCTGGTACTGCAGCGGGCTGATCCGCCAGTTCGGCATCTCGCATCTCGTCGTGGGGGAGTGCCGGACCTTCATGGGCCAGCACGAGTGGCTCGCCCGCCACGGCGTGGACGTGGTGGTGCTCGACTCCCAGGAATGCGTCGACCTCATGACCGCCTTCATCGCCGCCAACCCCACGCTGTGGAATGAGGACATCGGCAAATGATCCCCGTCATCGACCTTCAAGGCGAGTCCGTGCCGGAGCGGGTGGACGCCGCCCTGCGCGAGTTCGGATTCCTGCTGATCACCGGCCACGGCGTCCCCGCCGAACTCCGCTCCGACGTGCGGCGGGCGGCCAAGCGCTTCTTCGCCCTGCCGGGAGAGGCCAAGGAGCGGTACGCGGCCACCGTGGGAGAGCGGGGCTGGCTGCCACCAGGCGTGGAGGCCAACGGTTACGCCGAAGGCACGCCCACGCCACCCGATCTGAAGGAGACCTTCGCCGTCGGAGCCGACCAGCCGATCGGCCATCCACGCATCGACCGCGAATGGTTCCTCCAGAACGTGTGGCCCCCCGAGGTGCCGGAGCTGGAGTCGCTGGTCACCGCGTACCTGACCCAGATGCGCGCGCTCGCCGACCGGCTGCTGCTGATCTGCGCGCGGGCCCTGGGCATCGAGGAGGACTTCTTCACCTCAAGGGCCGACCACCCGACCTTCACCATGAACATCAACCGATACCCGCCGCTGTCGCAGGTCGGGCCGCCCGAGCCGGGCCAGTTCAGGATCGGCCCGCACACCGACTTCGGCACCGTCACGATCCTGGACCGCCAGCTCGGCGTCGGCGGCCTCCAGGTCTTCACCCTCGACGGCGAGTGGATCGACGCGCCCTACGTGCCGGACGCCCTCACGATCAACATCGGTGACCTGCTGGCCCGCTGGACCGGCGAGCGCTGGCGCTCGACCCGCCACCGCGTCCTGCCGCCCGACCCGTCGGCCCCCGATGAGGAGCTGGTGTCGCTCATCTACTTCTACGAGTGCAATCCCCTCACCGAGGTGGTGCCGCTCATCGGTGACGCCGAGCCCGTCGTCGCATCCGACTACCTCATGGAGAAGCTGAGGGCGATCACCCTATGACCGTCGTACGCGAAGGCACCTATGGCGACAAAGTCGCCGCGATCGAGCCGGGCGGCCTGGAGTTCATCCCCCTGGCGGAGCGGCACGGCAAGCCCTCGGGCCTGTTATGGACCTGGATGTCGCCGAACCTGGAATTCGCCACGATCTTCCTCGGCGTGCTCGCCGTGGCGGCCTTCAAACTCAGCTTCTGGCAGGCGGTCCTGGCTTGCGCCGTGGGCAGCGGCCTCGGCGCGATCACGCACGGCATCCTGTCGGCCCAGGGCCCCGCCTCCGGAGTGCCGCAGATGGTGCTCGGACGATTGCCCTTTGGCTACTGGGGCAACATCCTGCCGGCCGCGTTCAACTCGGTGGCCGCCGGGATCGGCTGGTTCGCGGTCAACAGCGTCAGCGCCGCGCTCGCCCTCAACACGCTGACGGGCCTGCCCGCCTGGCTCTGCCTGGCCATCGCGGTCGCGGCCATGGTGACGCTCGGCTTCTTCGGCCACAACCTGGTCCAGGCCTTCGAACGCTTCGCCTTCCCCGTGCTCGCCGTGATCCTGCTCGTCACCTCGGTTCTCATCGTGTCCCAAGCCGACCTAGGCCACGCGGGCGAGGGCGGCGGGACGGGCGGCTTCCTGCTGGCCATCGGCGCCTCCTTCGGCTACGCCGCCGGCTGGAACCCGTACGCCGCCGACTACACCCGCTACCTGCCGCCCGGCTCCTCCCGCCGGGCGGTCGGCCTCTCGGCCGGGCTCGGCGTCTTCCTCTCCTGTGTGATCCTGCAGGCCGTCGGCGCGGCCTCCGTGACCATCGGCGGTGGTGACCCGCTCGGCCAGCCCACCACCGCGTTCACCCAGCACCTTCCCGGCCCGGTGGCCGGCCTGACGCTGCTCGCGATCGCTCTCGGCGCGGTGGCGGCCAACGCGCTCAACGTCTACTCGGGCGCGATGTCGCTGCTCGCGCTGGGGGTACGGCTTCCGCTGCACCTCCGAAGAGCCATCATGGCCCTGGCCTGCGGGGCGATCGGCTTCACCGTGGCGTTGTCCGGGCTGGCCGACGCCGGGCACAGTACGAGGCGTTCCTCCTGGTCATCGCCTACTGGATCGGCCCGTGGCTGGGCGTGGTGCTGACGGATCTGTTCCTGCGCCGCGGCGGGGAGCCCCCTCCGGTGCTGTTCGACAGGCGGCACACCAACTGGGCGGGCCCGATCGCGATGATCGTCGGGGTCGTCGTGTCGGTCTGGCTCTTCTCCAACCAGCAGCAGTACGTCGGCCTGATCCCTCAGCGGGTCCCCGCGGTCGGCGACATCGCCTTCGAGGTGGGCTTCCTCATCTCGGCCGCCCTCTACCTGGCCCTGAGACGCAGGAGTTCGTGACAGGCTTGCCGCTATGGGATTCGGGGTTCGTCAGTTCGAGCTGACGTTGATGCATCGGATGCGTGATCTCAACGACGGGCGGGTGGAGGACGCGCTCATCGACATGGGCGCGTCCCGGGCCGAGCTCCGCGCCGCCCACACCCAATGGACGAAGATGGCCCACTCCGTGCGGACTCGGAAGGGGCTGGCCGGGCTGCGGACGGTGCTCGGCCCGCCGCCGTACCAGGGCAGGACCACGATCGGGAGCCTGACCTGCGACGTGGCTCGCTGGGCGCTGCCGGCCTGGCCGGACCTGGAGTTCGAGGTCCTGCTCGGGCCGGACGGCGCGGTGTGGAACCAGTGGTTCGTCCGTCCCCACGGCGACAAGGCGCTGGCCTTCGCGGACCTGGTGCCGTGGGGGTGTGTGGTCGCCGACGTCGCTTCGAGCTTCCCCGGGGCGGCCCAGGGCGAGGGGTCGGCTCCGCACCATTGGGTGGTCGACTTCGCCCACGAGGGCACGGACTATCGGGCTCGGTTCGTGTACGGCCTGTACCAGCGTCTCGACCGCGCCTGACGGGGTCAGATCGGGCAGGCTCCCGGAAGGCTCGACTCATATCCGAATTTGAGCACGTCCGTTCGGTCGTTGAGTGCCGCCGGTAGGTTTCCCCATCCTCCGGGGCCGACCGTATAAATACGCTCATAACAACCGCGCCCGGCATTCCAATCCATGAGCAGCACGTCTCTCGTTCCTCGGTTGTAGAACGAGGTGAGTTTGTCGGGCTCGGTCATGTAATACACGCCCTGGTTGCCGGGCAGATTCGGATGAGCGGTCAACATGCTGCTGCCGCCCGCGTCGCGCCATGAGCAGAAGTAGTTGGCAGCGCAGTCGCCGTAGGCCATCAGCGACGAGACCGTGGTCGTGGATGCCTGGGCGGCCGTGCCGGCTCCGATGATCAAGGGGGCCGCGACCATGGCCGCGGCGAGCATCTTCACGGCCGGCTTCAAAGGCGTGCGCATGGATTCCTCCGTTGCTGATTATCGACGGCTACAAACCTCGCAAATTCCGCTGTCATTGAGCTGTCTTATAGTTGTCGTCGCCTTGTCGTATTCCGGCGGCCCGATGTACGGTCCCCGTCTCAGACCAGGAAGGCGGACTCATGGAAACCGGCACGCTCAACGTGCCCGGCGCCGACATCTACTACGAGGTACGCGGCTCCGGACCGGCTCTCCTGCTCATCAACGGCGGCGACGGCGACGCGGCGCTGTTCGGGCCGCTGGCCACGCTGCTCGCCGGCCGCTTCAAGGTCATCACCTACGACCCGCGCGGCAACTCGCGCAGCCGCCTGACAGGCGAGCCGGGCGAACAGCGGATCGGCGAGCACGCCGACGACGCCCACCTGCTGCTGCGCGCGCTGGACGCCGAGCCCGCGTACGTGTTCGGCACCAGCTACGGCGGCATGGTCGGCATGGATCTGCTCGCCCGGCATCCCGCCCAGGTCCGGGCCCTGGTCGCGCACGAGCCGTTCGTCATCGAGCTGCTGCCCGACGCCGGCCGGTGGCACGCCCGGTTCCAGGAGGTGTACGAGATCTACCGGCGCGAAGGCGCGGACACGGCGCTGCGGATGTTCAGCGCGGACGTCGGGGTGGACCTTCCGCCGGAGCCGTCCGAGGGCCTGCCCGCGCCGGTGCGGGAGATGCTGGATCGGGTCCGCGCCAACCTGGACACGGTCCTCGCGTATGAGTTGCGGTCGTTCGTCCGTTTCAGACCGGACCTGGACGCGCTGCGTGACGCCCCGATCGTCGTGGCGTTCGGCGCCGAATCGGGGGAGACGCTGTTGCGGCGCACCACCGAGGCTGTCGCTGAGGGCCTGGGCAGACGGATCGTGGAGGTCCCCGGAGGTCACGTCGGCTTCCTGACCAACGCGGGCGAGTTCGCCAAGACCCTGGGCGACGTGCTGGGCGACCCCGTGCCGCCCAAGGGGTGATCACCTCCTGTCGCTGAACGGGGCAAGGGCGGTCACCGGTACGGACAGTCGTACCCCAGGCCGGCAACAGCACCAGTCCTTCGTCGATCACGGCCCACGACTGCCCTGTTCGACGACCGCTATACGCTGGCAGCGTAAGAACCTCTTCGGCTACGCCCACAGATGACCGTGCTCGACCGCTTCCTCCCGCTCCAGGCGTTCGGCGATCCTAGAGGCATCAAAGGAGGGAACCGGTCAATGAACGAAACCGGACGCGAGCTGCCCGCGCGGGCCTCGGCGGTCATCATCGGGGGCGGCGCCATGGGCGTCAGCTCGGCCTACGCGCTGGCCGCGGCCGGAGTCACCGACGTGGTCCTGCTCGACAAGGGGCCACTGGGCTCCGGCTCGACCTCGAAGGCCGCCGGGGGAGTGCGCGCGCAGTTCTCCGACCGGGTCAACATCGAGCTCGCCGCACGCAGCCTCGAGACGTTCGAGACCTTCGCCGGCCGCTTCGGGCAGGAGATCGACCTGCACCAGGTGGGCTACCTGTTCCTGCTCGACTCGCCCGAGTCCGTCGCGGAGTTCGAGAAGAACGTCGCGGTCCAGAACGACCTGGGCGTGCCCAGCCGGATGATCTCGGTGCGCGAGGCCGCGGAGCTGTCGCCGCTGATCGACACCGACGGACTGCTCGCCGCCGCCTACTCGCCCACCGACGGCCACTGCACGCCCGAATCCGTGGTGCTCGGCTACGCGGGCGCGGCCCGCCGGCTCGGCGCCCGGCTGCTGCCCAACTGCGCCGCGACCGGCATCGAGACGGTGGACGGCCGCATCGTCGCCGTCCGCACCGAGGGTGGCCGGATCGAGACCGACACCGTGATCTGCGCGGCCGGCGCCTGGTCGAGCCCCATAGGCGCGTGGGTGGGCGTCGACCTGCCGGTGAGCCCGCTGCGCAGGCAGATCCTGATCACCGAGCCGGTCCCCGACCTGCCGCCCATGACGTTCACCATCGACTTCGGCACCACGTTCTACTTCCACCGGGAAGGCCCCGGCCTGCTGCTGGGCATGTCCGATCCGGACGAGACGCCGGGGTTCAAGTTCGACCGGTCCGACGCCTGGCTGCCCAGGCTGGGCGAGGCCATGGCCCGCCGCGCCCCGGCGCTGATGGAGACGGGCATCGCCACCGGCTGGGCCGGCCTGTACGAAGACACGCCGGACCACAACGCGCTCATCGGGACCGCCCCGAACGTCGACCGGTTCATCTACGCCACCGGCTTCTCCGGCCACGGCTTCCTGATGAGCCCGGCCGTCGGGGAGGTGGTGCGCGACCTCTACCTGGAACGGGCGCCGTTCGTCGACGTCACCGCCTTCGACGCGAGCCGCTTCGTCCTGGCCGGGGCCAGACCCGAGCTCAACATCGTCTGACGGGCTGATCGCGTCACCGGGGGTCCGTGGCCGCCCTGCGTTGGGCGCGCAGGCGGTACCAGCGGGTCCAGAGGGTGAGGGCCGCCAGGTCGGCGAAGTGCAGCACGTAGGACACGGCCACCGCGACGTCGATCGGTAGCAGGAAGATCACCGGGATGTGGATCGCCGCGTCGGCCAGCATGCCGAACCCCCACACCAGCGCCGCCGTGTAGAAGCCGCGGCGGAACGCCGGCGAGGCGTCCCATTTGGCCTCGATGTCCCCGGCGACGAAGCGCTTGGCCAGGTGGAAGGTGAGCGGCCTGCCCACGAGGCACGTACCGAGGAAGAGCAGGCCCAGGAACGCCACGTGGATCGACCCCTTGGCCAGCAGGAACCGCTCGTCACCCGTGACCAGCGTGAGCGCCAGTCCCGTGCCGAACAGGACCAGCAGGAAGACGGCCGCCCCGTCGAACGCGCGGTGCCGTACCGCGACATAGACGGTGCGTAGCGCCGCGACGCCCGCCCCCACGAGCAGGGCGACGTAGCTGCCGTATCCGAGGAGCCGGAAGAGATAGAAGGCACCGATCGGCGGCACGATCTCCCACAGCAGCAGCGAGATCAGTGCACGTCCACGGAGCGAGAGGGCTGAGGCGCGAGTGTCCATGCGCGGATTCTGATCCGCGCCGGCGGCCGGCCCCCACGACACCCGTCACCGTTCGGCCATGACAAGTGTCAGCGGGTCTCGCGTTCGGGCCCGGCGCGCGCCAGAATGCGCGTGACGGCGAGCCGGACAGACATCGAGGACGAAGACGTGCGGGAGTCGTGGGAATGGCCGATGGTCGCCACCTCGCCGCGCGCCCGCCGTGAGCGGGCCCGCCGCACGCTGCTGGCCGTGCCCTTCCTCGGCTGGCTCGTGCACATGGCGTTCATGGCGCTCGACCCGCCGCACTCGCCCGGCTTCGCGGTGGCCGTCTGGGGCGTCACGGCGGTGTACGGCACGACGTACCTGGCCATCCTGTGGTACGGCCCAGGGTACGGACGGGCGGCCAGGATCGGCATGGTCGGCTGGCTCTACCTGACCGGCTCCGGGCTGGCGATCGTCACCGGTAACCCGGGTGACCTGTCCGTCATCGCCTTCGCCATCACGGCGGCGGCGCTGCTGCTGCCGGTGCGCTGGGCCCAGCTCCTGGGGCTCGCCACGGTGGCGGGCTTCGTCGCCTTCGCCTGGCCGCTGACCTCCGAGGAGGACGTGATGCAAGCGGCCCTGCTGGCCTCGTTCGCGGTGGGCATGGTCGGGCTGATGCGGCTCATGCGCACGGTCACGCAGCTGCGCGAGGCAAGGGAGGAGATCAAGGTCCTGGCGGTGGCGGGGGAGCGGGCCAGGCTGGCCAGGGACCTGCACGACGTACTCGGCCACAGCCTGACCACGATCACCCTGAAGACCGGGCTGGCCAGGCGGATGCTGGAGACCGGTGCCGGCACGGACCGCGTGCTCGCCGAGGTCGGCGAGGCCGAGGAGCTGTCCAGGCAGGCGCTGGGCGACATCCGGGCCACCGTCTCCGGCTACCGGCGCACCACGCTGACCGGCGAGATCGTCGGAGCCGGCGCCGCGCTGCGCGCCGCCGGCATCGACCCGGTGCTGCCGCGGGCCGTCGACGACGTGCCCGTCCAGCTGCGGGAGCCTTTCGGGTACGTGCTGCGCGAAGGCGTGACCAACGTGATCCGCCACTCCGGCGCCACCCGGTGCGAGGTGGCGCTGGGGAGCACCTGGCTGGAGGTACGCGACAACGGCCGCGGGGCGAGCGACGGGCACGCGCTCGGGAACGGCCTGTCCGGGCTGACCGAGCGGATCGAGGCGGTCGGCGGCACCGTGCACGCGGGCCCGCTGCCCGAGGGCGGGTTCCGGCTGCGGGCGGAGGTGCCATGATCAGGGTGCTGCTCGCCGACGACCAGGCTCTGGTACGGGGCGCGCTGGCCGCGATGCTGGGGCTGGAGCCGGACATCGAGGTGGTCGCGACCGTGGCCACCGGGGCGGAGGCGGTGGCGGCGGCCCGCCGTACCCGACCTGACGTGGCGCTCATCGACGTGCAGATGCCGGGGATGGACGGGCTCGAAGCCGCGGCGGAGCTGAGAGCGGCGTTGCCGTCGTGCCGGGTGATCATGTGCACCACGTTCGGCCGGCCGGGCTACTTCACCCGGGCGATGGTCGCCGGGGCTGTCGGCTTCGTGGTCAAGGACGCGCGGCCGGAGGAGCTCGTGGCCGCGGTACGGAGGGTGCACGCGGGGCTCCGCGCGATCGACCCGGACCTGGCCGCCGAGTCGCTGGTCAACGGCACCAGCCCGCTCACGGGGCGGGAGCGCGAGGTGCTGCTGGCCGCCCGGCACGGCGGCACCGTCGCGGAGATCGCCAGGGTGGTGCACCTCACCAACGGCACCGTGCGCAACCACCTGTCCTCGGCGATCGGCAAGACGGGGGCGAGCACGCACGCGGAGGCGGTCCGGATCGCCGAGGAGAACGGCTGGCTCTGACGCCGCAGAAGCCGGTCGCGTGGCGGGCGTCAGGGCAGGTGACCGTCGGCCCCTAAGCTGGCGACATGGGCATGGTCGGTACGGTCGGGCTGGTGTTGCATCCCAGGCGCGACTCCAAAGAGGCGATCGACACCATCCTGAGCTGGGCCGCCGGCAAGGGAGCCACCGTCATGGGGCTGCCCGAGGAGGTCGGCCGCATCGACTGCAGCGCCGTGGCGGTCGACGCCGACATGCTGGTCGAGCGGGCCGATCTGCTGGTGAGCCTCGGCGGTGACGGGACGATGCTGCGCACCATGCGGCTCATCGCCGGACGGCCCACGCCGGTGCTCGGGGTGAACCTGGGGCGGCTGGGGTTCCTGGCCGAGATCGACGTCGAGGAGCTGCCCGCCACCCTGTCCGCCATCGACGGCCACCGCTACACCGTCGAGCCGCGCATGGCCGTGCGGACCAAGATCGACGGCGCCGCGGAGCTGATCGCGTTCAACGACATCGCGCTGGTGCGCATCCCGGGCGACGGCATGGCCGCTGTGAGCGTCATGCCGGAGGGCGCTCCGTTCGTGCGCTACGCGGCCGACGCCGTGATCGTGGCCACGACCACCGGGTCCACCGCCTACAGCTTCGCCGCTGGCGGGCCGATCGTGTCGCCGCGGGTCGAAGGGCTGCTGGTCGTGCCCGCCGCCGCCCACTCCTCCTTCAACCGGGCGCTGGTCCTGCCCGCCGACGAGGACGTGACTCTGGAGCTGCTGCCGTCGAGCGGGCGGCTGGCGGTGGAGGTGGACGGGGCGGTGCTGGGGCATCTGTGCCCCGGTGACCGCATCACGGTGGCCGCCCTGCCGGGCGCGGCCAAGGTGGTGCGGCTGGGGACGACGTTCTACGAGCGGGCCCGGCGCAAGCTGCGGGTGGACGGCAGCGCCGAGGTCGACTGAGGCCAGGTGGTAGGGGCGCCTTCCACAGGGTAGGCGCACGGGCATGGCGACGCTGGTGGGCACGTCCGGATGGCAGTACAAGGACTGGCGCGGCACCTTCTATCCGCAGGAGGTCCCGCAGCGCCTCTGGCTGGAGACCTACGCCGAGACGTTCGACACGGTCGAGAGCAACAACGCCTTCTACCGCCTGCCCTCACCCGAGTCCTTCGCCGGTTGGCGGGACCGCACGCCCGACGGGTTCGTGATGGCCGTCAAGGCGAGCAGGTTCCTCACCCACATCAAGCGGCTGGCCGATCCGGCCGAACCGGTGGAGCGGCTGATGAACGCCGCCTCGGCGCTCAAGGACAAGCTCGGCCCGATCCTCCTGCAGTTGCCGCCGACCCTGAAGGCCGACCCGGAGCGGCTCTCCCGCTGCCTGGACTGCTTCCCGAAGCACGTGCGCGTCGCGGTCGAACCCAGGCACCCGTCGTGGTGGACGGACGAGGTCCGCGAGATCCTGGCGGCCCGCGACGCCGCCCTGTGCTGGGCCGACCGCCTCGGCAGGCCGCTGAACCCGTTCTGGCGCACCGCCGGCTGGGGATACGTGCGGCTGCACGAGGGCAGGGCCACCCCCTTCCCGTCGTACGGTGACACGTCGCTGAAGACCTGGGCCAGGCGGGTCGGAGAAGCCGGCTGGCGCGACGCCTACGTCTACTTCAACAACGATTCCGGGGGAGCCGCTGTGCGCAACGCGCGACGCTTTGCCAGACTCGTCTAGTGCATACCCGCCTGTACAGGAACGGTGTCCTGGAGAAGGAAGGCTTCCCGATCGAGGAAGTCTCCGACTACGTGGACGACGAGGCCAACACCGTCTGGTTCGACCTGTGCTCGCCGACGCCGGAGGACCTCGCCGCCGTCGGCGAGGAGCTCGGCCTGCACGAGCTCGCGGTCGAGGACGTGCTGTCCGACCACCAGCGCCCCAAGGTGGACATCTACCAGAACCATCTGTTCCTCACCGTGTACGGGGTGCACTTCGACGACGGGCGCCTCGACCCGGTCGAGGTCAACGCCTTCGTGACGAAGAACGCCCTGGTCACCGTCCGCGAGAGCGACCACTTCGACATCGGCGAGGTGCTCAAGCGCTGGGACGCCGGCAAGCGGCTGGCCGGGCACGGCGTGGCGTTCCTGCTGCACGGGTTGCTCGACTACGTGGTCGACGAGCAGTTCGACCTCGTCCAGGAGTTCGACAACAGGGTGGAGAACCTGGAGGACCTGCTGTTCGAGGAGACCCCGATCGACGGCAGGCAACTGCAGCGCACCATGTACGACCTGCGCAAGAACATGGCGAGCTTCCGCAAGATCACCATGCCGATGCGCGAGGTGGTCGGCGTCCTGCTCCGCCGCGACCAGGAGCTGATCGCCGACCCGGTGATGGCGCCCTACTACGAGGACGTCTACGACCACGTGGTGCGCGTGACGGAGTGGACGGAGTCGCTGCGCGATCTGCTGGCCAACATGCGGGAGACCCGCCTCGCCCAGCAGGGGTTCCGGCTGAACGAGATCATGAAGCGGGTCACCAGCTGGGCGGCGATCATCGCGGTGCCGACCGCGATCACCGGCTTCTACGGCATGAACGTGCCCTACCCGGGTGAAGGTCAGCCCTGGGGCGTCTGGCTGTCATCCGCGCTGGTGGCCGTGGTCTCCGTCGCGCTGTACGTGGTGTTCAAGAAGAAGGACTGGCTTTAATCAGCCTTTCTCCTTGTAGTAGCGGGCCGCGCCCGGGTGCAGGGCCACCGGATCCACCTGCTGGCCGATCTTGAGGTCGAGCTTGGCCGCCTCGGGGTGCACGGCCGCGAGCTGGGCCTTCTTCTCGAACAGCGTCTTGGTGATGTCGTACGCGAGCTGTTCGTCCATCTTGTCCGGCACGAGCAGCACGTTGGCCACCCCGACCGTCTTGATGGTGCCCGGCAGCTTGTACAGGGACATGTCGATGTCCAGCCCGACGTACTCCTTGCCGTACTTGGCCTGCATCGGCGCGAGCACGTCGGTGGTGTCGAGCAGCTTGATGTCCGGCTTGCTGGTGGCCAGGTCCACGATGCCGGCCGTGGGCAGACCGCCGACCCAGACGAAGGCGTCGATCGTGCCGTCCTTGACGGCCTGCACCGACTCGTTGATGGACAACTGCTGCTTGGAGATGCCGGAGTCGGGGTTCAGCCCGGCCGCCTCCAGCAGGCGCCTGGCCAGGACCTGGGTGCCCGAGTTGGGCGGGCCGATCGAGACCCGCTTGCCCGCCAGATCGGCGACCTTGCTCGCCTTCAGGCCGGGGGCGACGACGACGTGGGCGTAGTTGTCGTAGATGCGGGCGATGGCCTTGATCGGCTGCTTGGCGGTGAAGGACCCGGTCCCGTTGACGGCGTCGGCGGCGGTGTCGGTCTGCGAGAAACCGATGTCGGCCTTGCCGCCGGCCAGCAGCTTGATGTTCTCGACGGAGCCCGAGGTGACGGACGCGGTGGCCTGGGTGTTGGCGATGTTGTCGGTCAGCTGTTTGGCCAGGCCCCCGCCGTACACGTAATAGACGCCGGTCGTGCCGCCCGTCGCGATCGACAGCCGGTGACCCGAGCCGGTCACGCTGCCGCAGGCCGCCACCCCGGCGGCCAGTGCCGTCACGGCGAGTACCGCAAGAATCCGCTTCACGCTGGGACTCTCCTTCTCCTGATGAGGTGCACGGCCGCCGCGACGGCCAGGACGGCCAGGCCCGCGACGATGGGGACGGGTTCGAGGAACAGCAGCAACACGGCGGCCACGGCGGCCAGCACGCGTTCGGGCCACCCGCTCACCCCGCCGGTGGCCATGGCCAGGGCGGCCACCGCGACGGCCGAGACCGCGGTCATCAGCAGCACGGTGCTGAAGGGTCCCTGCCCCAGCAGCGCCTGGCCGTTGGGCGTGAGCACGAACGCGAACGGCACCAGGAACGCGGGCAGCGTGTAGCGCCAGGTCATCATCATCGTCTTGTAGGTGTTGCCACCGGTGATCGCCGCCGCCGCGACGGCCGACAGCGCGGTCGGCGGGCTCACCTCCGACAGCACCGCGTAGTAGAAGACGAACATGTACGCCTCGGCGGGCGTGACGCCGAGCGTGGTGAGCGCCGGGCCGATGATCACCGCCGCGATGATGAAGCTCGCGGTCACCGGTACGGCCAGCCCGAGCAGCATGACCGCGACCCCGGACATGACCGTCGTCAGGATGAGGTTGCCCGCGGCGACGTCCACGATGATCCCGCTGAGGTTGAGCCCGAGCCCGGTCTGGGTGATGACGCCGACGATGATGCCCGCCGCCGCGCACACCGCCGTCACCGGCAGCACCTCCAGCGTGCCCTTGGCCAGCGCCTGCGCGGTCCGTTTCGGCCCCATCCGGTGCTCGGGATCGAGGAACGACAGGACGAACGCGACGGCGGTGGCGATCACCACCGACTGGAACGCCGACCGGTCCAGCGCCATCAGCACGATGATGAGGACGAGCGAGCTGAAGTGGTAGCCGAAGCGCAGCAGCAGCCGGCCCGCCTTCGGCGCGTCCACCGGGACGGCGTGGGTGCTGAAGCGGCGCGAGTCGATCTCGATGGCCAGGAAGATGCCCAGGTAGTACAGAATCGTGGGGATCGTCGCGTAGATGAGCACCTCGAGGTAGCTGACCTTGAGATACTCGGCGATGATGAACGCCGCCGCGCCGAGCGTGGGCGGTGAGAGGATCGCGCCGATGCCGCCCGAGGCGAGGATGCCGCCGGCCGCCTCCTTGGGGTAACCGGCCCGCCGGAGCACCGGCCAGGCGACGCTGCCGAGGCTGACCGTGGTGGCCACGCCCGAGCCGGAGACGGTGCCGAGCAGGAAGCCCGCGGTGGTGACCGTGCGGCCGGGGGCGGCACGGGACTTGCGGAAGGCGGCGAAACTCAGGTCGATGAAGAACTTACTCGCGCCCGAATAATCCAGCACCGCACCATAAATCGTGAAAAGGATGATGTAGCTGGCGGCGACCTGCATGGGGACGCCGAAGAAACCCTCGGTGCCGGTGTAGAGCTGCGACACGATCTGCCCGAGATCGAAGCCTCGATGACCGATCGTCCAGCCAATCGGCAGATACGCCCCGAAATAGGCATAAATCAGGAAAAATAGGCAGATGATGGTGAGTGACCAGCCGACCGTGCGGCGAACCGCCTCCAGGAGCAGCACGGTCAGCACCAGGCCGGCCACGATGTCGAGCTCGGTCAGCGCCGAACCCGAGCCCCGATCGCGGAACGCGTCGATGTCGAGCAGCGGATAGACGAGCACCGCGAGCGAGGCCGCCGCCAGTAACCAGTCGGTCACCCCGGGCCGATCGATCGCCGACGAGATCCGTGGGCGATAGCAGAGGAACACCAGCGGCAGCGCCACCGCCAGGAACGTCAGCCGATGCTCCAGCGCCTCGACCGGCCTGAACACCACCACCAGTGAATAGACCGACAGCAGCCCGCCGACGATCCACACGCCGAGCCGCAGCACCCCGGTCAACTGCCGGGCCGGACGCTCCTGCTCGTGGGCCGACACCAGCTCCGCGTCACGGTCGCTCAGCTCGGTCAAGTGGGTCCTCCCTGACAGCGCGCTTGAGGGGACTTTACGAGTCCTTTACATGGCTAGGGAAGACCCTTTTCAGGGGCGACGTCCGGTCAGAATTCCGGACGGCAGCGGGCGGCCAGCTCGGCAAGGGGCAGCGCGCCCGCCTGGCTGCCGTCGCGCAACCGCACCGACGCCTCGCCGCCCGCCGCCTCGCGCGGGCCCACGACGAGCTGGTACGGCACCAGCCGATGCGCTCTGATCCGGGCCCCGAGGCTGCCTTTCTCCGGCGCGGACAGTTCGGCCCGCAGCCCGGCCGCGACGCCGCGACGTACCAGATCCCTGGCGGCCGGCAGCTCGGCGTCGGTGAGGGGCAGCACGACGGCCTGCACCGGCGCCAGCCAGGCGGGGAACGCCCCGCCGTGCACCTCGATCAGGTGCGCGACCAGCCGTTCCAGGCCGCCCACGACGCTGCGGTGGACCATGACCGGCCGCCCGCCGCCCGCGTGCGAGAGGTCGAAGCGGCCAGGCTGGTAGAGGTCCACCTGAACGGTCGACAGGGTCGCCTCGCGGCCCAGCGGGTCGGCGATCTGGATGTCGATCTTCGGGCCGTAGAAGGCGGCCTCGCCCCGCTCCTCGTCGTACGCGCGGCCCCGCTCGCGCAGCACCTCACGAAGGACCGACTCCGACTCGGCCCACAGCGCCGGGTCGTCGACGTACTTGCCGCCCTCGCCCCGCAGCGAGAGCCGGTAGCGGGCGGCCTCGATGCCGAGCTGGGCGTGCGCGGCCTCGATGAGGTCGAGCGCGGCCGAGACCTCGGCGGCGGCGTCTTCCGGCGCGCAGAAGATGTGACCGTCGTTGAGCTGGATGGCCCGCACCCTGGTCAGGCCGCCCAGCACGCCCGACAGCTCCGAGCGGTACATGCCGCCCAGCTCGGCCACGCGCAGCGGCAGGTCGCGGTGGCTGCGCGGCCGCGAGCGGTAGATGAGCGCGTGGTGCGGGCACAGGCTCGGCCGCAGCACGAACTCCTCCCCGCCCACCTCCATGACCGGGAACATGTCGTCGCCGTAGTGGGCCCAGTGGCCGGATCTCTCGTACAGCTCGCGCTTGCCCAGCACCGGCGAGTTGACGTGCTGGTAGCCGTGGCGGCGTTCGAGCTCGTACACGTAGTCCTCGACGGCCTTGCGGATCGCCGCGCCGGCCGGCAGCCAGAACGGCAGCCCGGAGCCGATCAACGGGTCGGTGTCGAAGATGCCCAGCTCGCGGCCGAGCCTGCGGTGGTCGTTCATGATCGTCCTTCGGGTGAAAGGGCGAACGACCAGAACCCCGGGCGTTCGCCCGGGGAGCATGGAATCAGCGCGCCGGGACCGTGTCCGGCGTCGTCGTGACGTAAGCGCGCTGCATGTCCGCGACCTTAGCAGCCGAGCCGATCACCTCGCGCGGTAAATGTTCCGGAGTACCAGGGCGTGGTCAGGCGGTCTCGGTGCGCGAGTTCGCGCCCTGATATAAAGAACCGTGGCCGAGATCACCCTGAACGTCCGCCAGTTGCAGGCGTTCGCCGAGGTCGGCTACCAGGCGGCGGGCGGCGGTGGCGCGCGCGGCGCGATGGGCGCGCTGCGCCGGGTGGTCCCGGTGGACGCCTACGAGTTCGTCGCGTTCGACCCGGCCAGCGGGCGCCACCACAGCGTCGTCTCCGACGGCCACCGGCGCATCGACGGCGACGCCGCGGAGGAGTACGCCGGGCTCGACGCCTATCGCACGGCGATGGCCACGCGGGCGCCGGTGCCGATGCCCGAGCCGGGCACCGAGCGCTATTTCCGCCGCCATCTCGCCCCGTACGGCTGGCGCGCCGGGCTGACCGCGCCGCTGTTCCTGACCGACGGACGTTACACGGGCCTGCTGCACCTGGCGGCCAGGGATGCCTTCCCCGAGCTGACCGGCCGGCTGGTGGCGGCCGTGGCGCCCATGCTGGCGCACGTCACGGACCTCACCCGGTGCGTGATCGACCCGGTGGGGCTGCCGCCGGGGTTCCTCGCGGCCGCCTACGACCGGCTGGGCGTCCGGCGCGAGGTCCCCGGCGTCGCGAAGTCCGCCGTCCTCTGGGACGAACCGGCCATCGCGGGGTTCGCCCGCGCCTTCATCGACTCGCGCGAGCTGAGCCGCCGCGGCCTCTGGCTCGACCGCGGCGGTCGCTGGCACGAGGTGCGGGTGGTGCGGGCCGGTGTCGGGTTCCAGGGTTCGCTCCAGGGCGCGGTGGTGGCCGAACGCCCGTGCTCCCTGCCGTACGAGCTGACCGGCAGGGAGGTGGACGTGCTCACCCGGGTCGCGGCCGGCGACTCCAACCCGCAGATCGCCGCCGCCCTGGTGCTCAGCGTCCGCACGGTGACGACCCACCTGGAGCACATCTTCGCCAAGCTGGGCTGCGACAGCCGCACCCGCCTCACGACCAAGGCCCTCGCCGAGGGCCTGTGCCGTCTGGACGTCTGACCGCGTTACGGAAGTCTGCCCAGGCCGCGGGCGAGGATGGTGGCGGTGCCGGCGATGACCTTCTCGTCGTTGGCGGCGTCGGCGGCCGGGCGGTTGGTGTAGATCGCCATGATGATGGGGGCGGCGTCCTTGGCGGGCCAGATGATCGCGATGTCGTTGGCCGTCCCGTAGGTCGAGCCGGTGCCGGTCTTGTCGCCGATCGTCCAGGTCTTGGGCAGGCCGGCGCGGATGCGGGCGCCGCCGGTGGTGTTCGCCTTCAGCCAGCCGTTCAGGGTCGCCCGGTCCTTGGCGTCGAGCGCGTCACCGGTCGTGACCTTCCGGAGGTCGCGGGCGATGGACGCGGGAGTGGTGGTGTCCCGCCGCTCCTTGGGGGTCCAGTCGTTGAGCTCGGTCTCCCAGCGGTCCAGGCGGGAGATCGGATCCTTCAGCGTACGGAAGTAGCGGGTCAGGCCCGCCGGCCCGCCGATCTGCTTCAGCACCATGTTGGCGGCGGTGTTGTCGCTGTAGGTGATCGCGGCCTCGCACAACTCGGCGACGGTCAGCCCGTCCGCCACGTGCTTCTCGGTCACCGGCGAATTCGACTTCAGGTCGTCCTTCGTCCAGTGCACGACCCGCTCCATCAGCCCCGGGTCCGAGGTGCGGGCCTTGTGCAGCGCGGCGGCGGAGGCCATCGCCTTGAAGGTGGACAGCAGCGGGAAGCGCTCGTTCGATCGGTAGGCGATCGTCTTCCCCGTGCCCGTGTCCAGGGCGTACGCGCCGATGCGGCCCTTGAAGGACGCCTCGAGCGCGCGCAGCTCCTTCTGGGCGCTGGAGGCGTCCCGTAGACCGGTCACCGCCGTCGCCGCTGAGGCGGTGCCCGTCCCATAGACGCCGCCCCCAAGGAGGGAGATCGTCAGCGCGGCCGCTTGCAGCGCGGCCGGAAAGCGGCGGGTACGGGGGTTTCGCATGCCATGTCCTTGCTCTCGTCCAACACAGGAGAGGAGAGCACAGCAGATCTGATCAGGTGATGTCTAATATCGATATCGAGAACAGCGCCATATCGGTTATCACATGACCGCAGGTCAGACCGCCTCGGCGGACCGTTGCGCGGGGATCGTCACCAGTCGCATCTCGAACCAGACGGCCGTCGCGCCGCTCTCGCGGATGACCCCCCACCGGTGGCTGAGTGCGTCGAGCAGCGGCAGTCCGCGCCCGCTGGTCGCCTGCGTCCCGGTACGGCACGCGCACGGCGACCCGCTCGACCCCCCGTCCTTCACCAGCACCCGCACCAGAGGCCCCGCGGCGTGCACCGACACCGTGAACCAGCCGCCCTCGCCGGAGCGGGAGTGCAGGATCGCGTTCGTGGCCAGCTCGCTGGCGAGCAGCACGCAGTCGTCGTACAGCGGATGCTCGCGGCCGAGCGCCGCCGTCACCAGCCCCCGCACCCTCGCCACCTGGGCCGGAGCCCCCGGGAACCGGACGACGAACGCACCGTTCCCGGGCTCCTCGCCCCCTTCGACACTGTGAAAGTCCGGCGGTGCCACGGCGACCTCCCCGATGACGGCTGCGTCATGAGACGCGTCAGACGGGTGCGAGAGGTTATCGCGAAAAGGTAGGAATGCCCTTTCCTGCGATCGATTGCGCGCCTGTTCCGGCCGACCGAGTACGCTGCGATCGACGAGTCGACTAGGAGGGGTGCCTGCGTGAGCAGCCTGGAGGCCGTCTGGGTGCAGCCGTACGACCACCCGGGGGCCGTGTACGTGACCGGAGTCTTCGACATCCTGCACGTCGGGCACGTGCGCTATCTGGGTGCCGTGGCCGGACGGGGGCTGCCGCTGGTGGTCGGCGTGGAGGACGATCCACGCGTACGCGCGTGGAAGGGACCGACGCGCCCGGTCAACCCGGCCGCCGAGCGCGCCGAGGTGCTGGCCGCGCTCCGTTTCGTGAGCGGGGTGTTCATCGTGACCGGGCCCTCGGAGGCGCACGGCCCGGAGGACTACATCGACCTGCTCGCCCCCATGCGGCCGGGAGCGCTCGCGCACACCGCGGGCGACCCGCACGCGGGCGGCCGCTGCGCCGCCGCCGCGCTGCTGGGCGCCGAATGCTGGGAGCTGGAGGCCATCCCCGGCCGCTCGACCACGAGGATCGTCAACGCCGCGGGCATGGGCTGACCTCTTCATGATCGCGTAGAGTCTGCTGTCATGACGGCGGACCTGGTGGCGAAGCGGGTGACGGACCTGCTGGCCCCGCAAGTGCTGGTGATCACCATGCCCCCGGCCGTGGGCCTGATCGCCCATGGCTGGAGCGGTGGCGCGTGGGGGCTGGCGGCCTCGGCGCTGTGCGGCGGCGTGCCCGCCGGGGTGATCGCGCTGGGTGTCCGGTCGGGGCGGCTCGACTCCCACCACATCGTCGACCGGGCCCGTCGCACCGGGCCGCTGCTGGCCGCCGTCGCCGCCGTGCTGGTCGCCCTGGTGCTGCTCGTCGCGCTGGGCGCGCCGACCCTGCTGGTGGCCACGGTGACCGCGATGCTCGTCGCCCTGGCCGTCACCGTGCCGGTCACGATGCGGTGGAAGATCTCCTTCCACGCCGCCGTCTGCGCGGGGACCGTGGTGGTGCTGGCCCACGTCCTGCCCGTGGCCCCGACCGCACTCGCCGGGGTGGCCGTCCTGGCGGTGGTGTGCTGGGCCCGGGTACGACTGGCGCACCACACGTGGGCGCAGGTGGTGGCCGGGGCGCTGGTGGGCACGGCGGCGACCTGGGCGACGCTGGCGGCGTTCGGTCTGTCGTAAAGGGGTTATTCGCCTGGAATAGCGGCGGCCGGCCGGCGGTTGCGCCGAGCATGGAAGCGACCAAGGAAGCCACGAGCCGCGGCCGGGTGCGTGTCGAGCGCTCCGCCAAGCGTGTCAGGACCTACCTCGGCGGCCGGGTGGTGGCCGACACCACCCACGCCCTCCTGGTGTGGGAAATCCCCTATTACCCGACGTACTACTTCCCGCTGGCGGACGTCGAGGAGTCGGCGCTCAAGCAGGCGGGCGCGACCAAGCACTCGCCCAGCCGGGGCGACGGCGTCGTCTACACGGTCACCTCGGGAGGCGCGGAGGCTCCGGAGGGGGCCCTGGCGTACCCGGAGTCGCCGCTGGAGGACATCCGCGGGCACGTCCGCTTCGAGTGGGACGCCATGGACGCCTGGTTCGAGGAGGACGAGGAGGTCTTCTTCCACCCGCGCGACCCGTACACCAGGGTCGACATCCTGCCGAGCTCGCGGCACGTACGCGTCGAGGTCGACGGGGTGACGGTGGCCGACTCGCGCAGCCCGCGCATCCTCTTCGAGACGGGCCTGCCCACGCGCTACTACCTGCCCAAGGTGGATGTCCGGTTCGACCTGCTCGAACGCACCGACACCGCCACCCACTGCCCGTACAAGGGCACGGCGGAGTACTGGACGGTCAACGGCCGCAAGGACCTCGCCTGGTCGTACCGGACGCCGCTGCCGGAGAGCGAGCGGGTCGCGGGGCTGGTCGCGTTCTACAACGAGAAGCTCGACATCTACGTCGACGGCGAACTCCAGGAACGGCCGAAGACCAAGTTCAGCTAGCGGCCGCTGCCGGCGGTCAGGCCTGAGTAGCCGGCCACCAGCTGGACCTGGGCGAGTTTCCCGCCCTTGGGCGGGATGTGCGCGGCCACCTGGATCAGCTCGGTCATCTTCATGGAGTTGTAGTAGTGGCCACGCAGCAGGCCGCTGTCCTTCTGGAAGACGTAGTTGCGCTCCGGGCCCTGCCGCACGTCGTAGTGCCTGTCGCGCTGCAGCGTGGTGAAGGCCAGCGCGCCGCCGTCGGCGGTGCGCAGCGCGTACGACGGGTAGCGGGTGGCGGGGCGGACCACCTCGGTGAGCTCCGCGTACTTGTTCATCTTCGCGCGGTTCGACGCCGCACCGGTGGAGATGTCGTCGGCGGCGAAGAGGGTCTTGTCGGCCGCGGTGCCCTTGCCGCTGAGGTGGGCCGCGTAGCGCCGGGCGAAGTCGCCGGGCGACATGAGCAGCCCCTTGCCGTCCGCCTGGGCCACCGCGGCGGCGGCGCCCGCGCCGTCGGTCTTGAGGTCCGGCAGCTTGTCGGCCGTGTCCTCGTAGGAGTCGGGGGAGTACACCTGCCGCCAGCCGTCCGCCTGCCGGTTGAACAGCAGGTAGGTGACCTCCTTGTCCGTCTCCTTGCCGCGCTGCCAGTGCGCGGTGGTGAGGAACCAGGGCGCGCCGCCGGCGGGCGGCGCGTAATAGGTGGGCTTGGTGTAGGCGAAGGGCTTGTAGGTGTAGTCGGCCTGCTTGGTCAGCAGCCGGCTGGAGGTGTAGGCGGCCTTGTCGATGGCGAAGCTGGACCCGCCCTCGAACCCGGCCAGCAGCTTCTCACTCCTGGCCTGGTTGGCGGCGTTGTTGCGTTTGATGTAGTCGGCGATGATCGTGCGGCCTTCTTCGTCCGACACCGAGCGGCCGGCCCCCGGCGAGGCGGCGGCGGAGGCGGTCGGCGGCGCCTTCGGCTCCGCCGCTCTGCCGAGTCCGGGCAGGCTGGGCAGGGCGGAGCATCCCGCCAGCAGGCATCCCGCCGTCACGCTACCGATCACTGTCCCGAACCGCCGCACCCCTGCACCTCACCCTGCATAGACGGACTAAAGCGCATAAAGGTAGCAGTAGTGACGGAAGGGGATGTCGCCGCGGTTGGGTTGACAAGGAGCGCCCCCGTCCAACACTCTTTCCCTATTGAATTAGTGAAAGGGTTTTTGGTGATCGAGTTCTCTCTGGACCGCAGCTCGGGGGTGTCGACGTACCTGCAGCTCGTCCACCAGGTCAAGCAGGCGCTCCGGCTCGGGACGCTGCGGCCGGGCGACCAGCTGCCCACCGCGCGCGAGGTCGTCGAAAAACTGGCGATCAACCCCAACACCGTGCTCAAGGCCTACCGCGAGCTCGAACGCGAAGGGCTGGTCGAGGGGCGGCCCGGGCAGGGGACGTTCGTGCTCCAGTCGATCGCCGGGGCCACGCTCGCCGACCACACCCGGCTGCGCCGGAGCCTGGAGGGGTGGGTGCGGGAGGCGCAGGAGGCGGGGCTCGATCTGGATGACCTGCGGGCGCTGTTCAACGTCGTCGTGACCGACGCCATGAAGGAGGGGGTGGCGTGAGGCCCGTGCTGGAGGCGACGGGCCTGGGCGTCCGTTACCGGCGCACGTGGGCGCTGCGCGACTGCTCGCTCTCCGTCCCGGCCGGGCGGGTCGCCGCGCTCGTCGGGCCGAACGGCGCCGGCAAGACCACGCTCATGCACGCCACCGCGGGCCTGATCAACCCCGACCGGGGCTCGGTCACGGTGTACGGCGAGGCGGCCTTCATGGCCCAGGACAAGCCGCTGTACGACGGCTTCACCGTCGCCGAGATGCTCGCGTTCGGCCGCCGGCTCAACCCCGGCTGGGACGACGCGGCCGCCCGGAGCAGGCTCCGGGCACTCGGCATCGGGCTCGACGGGAAGGTGGGCAAGCTCTCCGGCGGACAGCAGGCCCAGGTCGCGCTCACGCTCGTGCTGGCCAGGCACCCCGATCTGCTCGTGCTGGACGAGCCGCTGGCCAACCTCGACCCGCTGGCCAGGCACGACGTCATGCGGTCGATCATGGCCGAGGTCGCGGACCGCGGGCTGAGCGTGCTGCTGTCCTCGCACGTGGTCTCCGACCTGGAGGACACCTGTGACTGGCTGGTCGTGCTGAACGGCGGGCGGCTGCAGGTCAGCGGCGACGTCGAGGAGCTCCTGGCCGAGCACCGCGTGCTGTCCGGGCCCGCCGAGCTGGCCGACGGAGTGGCGGCCAGGACGCGGGTCGTCAGCGCCACGGGCACCGCACGGCAGGTCACACTGCTCGTACGGGGCGAGCCCGTGCTGGACCCGCGCTGGAACGTACGGCCAGCCGGGCTCGAGGAGCTGGTCATGGGCTACCTGCGCAGCCCCGATTCGGCGGCGCTGCCGGGGCTGGCGGGGGTGACCGGATGATCTGGCTGACCTGGCGACAACACCGGTCGCAGATGGTGATCACCGCCGGTTTCCTGGCCGCGCTCGGGCTGCTGCTGCTCGGCTCGGCGATCGAGGCCAAGCTCTACATCGCCGACCACGCCCCGCCCGGCTGTCCGGGGCCAGCGGCGGTCTGCGGTGAGCTGGACGTGGTGCTGGGGCAGCGCTATGACGCCGTCTATTCGATCTTCGGCTGGATGCCGCTGGTGCTGCCCGCGCTGATCGGCGCGTTCTGGGGCGCCCCGCTGCTGGGCCGCGAGTACGAGCGCGGTACTCACCGGCTGGCCTGGACCCAGACGCTGCCGGTGGGGCGCTGGCTGGCGGTCAAGCTCGCCCTGCTGGGCGGGGCGGCGGTGGCCGGCGGGCTGGCGCTGTCGCTGATGGTGAGCCTGTGGCGGCCGGTGTTCCGCAGCGGGATCGACTCGTCGTTCGGCAACATCGGCGTGTTCAACATGGTCGGGGTCGCGCCGGCGGCGTGGTGGCTGTTCGCGTTCGCGCTCGGCACGCTGGCCGGGTCGCTGTTCCGGCGGACGGTGCCCGCCATGGCGCTGGTCGTGGCCGGGATCGTGGCGAGCATGTTCACGCTGTTCGCGGTGAGCGAGTACTACGCGGAGCCGGCGCGGGCCGAGCTGACGGGCAGTGTCGTGATGGACGATCCCGACATACGGCTGGTCAGCGTCGCTTGGGAGGAGCCGTCGGGCAAGGAGGTGGCGATCCCGGCCGCCGGGGTGTGCCCGCGCCGGGTGGACGTCGGGCAGAGCAACCGCAACGCCGAGGCGTGGGAGCGCTGCCTGTTCGGCAAGGGATACCGGTATGTCGTCTACTACCACCCGCCGTCCCGCTTCTGGCGCTTCCAGTGGACGGAGGCGGGGATCCTGACGGTGGCCTCGGTGGCGATGTTCATCCTGGTCGTGCGGCGGACCGTGCGCGGCAAGCTCCGCTGACGCGCACGGTCCCGCGCCGTCAGGCGGTCCAGGCCGGGTTGCGGCCCAGGTAGCGGAGGAGCTCCGCGACCTCGTCGTCGCCCGGCTCGGCGGGCACCACCGCGGCGTAGGCGCCCCACTGGCGCAGCGGCTCGACGATGCTCTTGGCCACCGGCAGCAGCTCCCTGGCCAGCTCCGGGGTCAGCGGCGAGGGCTGCCCGGTGGCCAGGGCGATGTCCCAGGCGTGCACCGCCGCGTCGAGCGCGCAGGCGCCGGCGCCGAGCGAGGGCGCCATCTTGTTCGGCGGGACCGGGACGGGCACCTCTTCGGCGTCCTTGTCGACACCGGCCCAGGCCCTGGCCGAACGCTCCAGCGCGGCCTCCGTGTACGCCAGCGGGTCCCCGGCCAGCTCGCCCGAAGGCTCGAACGGGTTCTCGGCGGGGCCCGGCTCGCCGGTGAGGAAGGCGGCGAAGCCCACCTGGTCGCCCGCGGCGTGCTGGAGCACCTGGGTGACGTTCCACTGCGCGCAGGGCGTCGGGAGGTCCCAGCCGTCGGCCGGGACGCCGCGGACGGCCTTGCGGAGTGCCTCGTGCGAAACATCGATGACGTTCCAGCCGCTCATCAGAGGTCCTTCCGTTCGTTTCGTTGTGTCTCCATAGTATCAGAACGGAATGCTTTGTTCCAGTCCTAGGATGAGCATGTCCAGGGCTTGCTCGAAGTCCTTGGCCGGGCCGGTCCGCGGGATGTTCCGCACCAGCCTGCTGAAATGGGGGAGCCGGGCCGGGTCCATCTCCCGGATGTAGACGCCGACCTCCTCCCGGCCCGCGTATTCGCCGAGGTTGCCGCTGAACCCGCCCGTGGACAGCAGCAGCGACCCGAAGAGCAGGCCGTTCACCGCGCCGAGCGCGCGCCACGCCCCCGCGTCGTCGAAGCCGGCCTCGTACAGGGCGCCGACCAGGCTGTCGAGCGGGGTCAGCGCCCGTACGGAGGTCGGGTTCGCCTGGTCGGTCATCAGGGCGATCGGCACCACCGGAGAGCGGCCGAACACCTCGTACATGCTCAGCGCCATGGCCCGCAGCCGCTGCTGCCACGGCAGCGCCGGGTCGGGCAGCTCCACCTGGCTGAAGGCGCGCTCCGCCAGGCCGTTCAGGATGTCGGCCTTGTTGGAGACGTGGTTGTAGAGCGACATCGCCTCGACGCCGAGGGACTTCGCCAGTCGCCGCATGGACAGCCCCTCAAGGCCCTCTTGCGCGGCCAATTCCAGGGCCGCGTCCAGGATCTTCTCCCTGTTCAGCGGCTCGCGCCGGGCCATGGTCGCTCCTCTTGCCGTAGCTCTCCGGTTGACAGAGCTTACGGTGTATGTTTCTACTTACGGCGTAAGCATACACCGTAAGTAGGGAGATGCCGTGGACGCGGACGTACTGATCGTCGGCGGTGGGCCGGTCGGCCTGCTGCTGGCCTGCGAGCTGAAGCTGGCGGGCGTGGACCCGCTGGTGCTGGAGGCGGCCACCGGCCGGGAACGGGTCACGCGCAGCCTCGGGATGCGCTCGCTCAACGGGCGCACCATGCACACGCTGGGGCTACGCGGTCTGGTGGAGCCGCTGGCCGAGGCGCAGTGGGCGCTGTTCGACGAGCTGGCGACCGATCGCGAGCTGGCGGACGGCGACATCGTCGCAGGGCTCGTGAAGACGCTCCGGCAGGGCGTGAGCAGCGGGCACTTCAGTGGCCTGCCGCTGGTCGGCGAGCCCGGCAACAGAACCCCCGAGATGCTCCTGCTCAAGCAGCACCAGCTGGAGCAGGTCCTGGCCGACCGCGCGGCCGAGCTCGGCGTCGCCGTGCGGTCCGGGTGCCGGGTCGTCGAGCTTGTTGATGAGGGCGTCGGCGTGGTCGCCACGCTCGCGGACGGCGGGACCGTACGGGGCGGGTACCTGGTGGGGTGCGACGGCGGCCGGAGCCTCGTGCGCAAGCGGTCCGGCATCCCGTTCTCGGGCACGTCCGCGACGATGACCGGGCGCACCGCGCTGGCCGAGCTGGCCGACCCCGGCGCGATCACCTCGTCCCTGCGCGGCCCCGGCGGCCTGGTGAACCTGTCGCTGGTGCCGGGGGAGATCGCCACCATCGAGTTCGACGGCGGTCCCGCAGACCGGGACCTGCCGGTCACGGCCGAGGAGATCCAGGAGAGCATCCGGCGGGTCAGCGGCACGGACGCGGTCGTCACCCGGCTGGAGGCCGCCATCCGCTACAGCGACAACACCCGCCACGCCGAGACCTACCGCCGGGGCCGCATCCTGCTCGCCGGGGACGCGGCGCACGTCCACTCACCGCTCGGCGGGCAGGGTCTCAACCTCGGCCTCCAGGACGCGGCCAACCTGGGCTGGAAGCTCGCCCTGGTGGTCCGCGGCCAGGCGCCCGAACGGCTCCTGGACACCTACACCGCCGAACGCCACCCGGTGGCGGCCCGCGTCCTGCGCAACACCAGGGCCCAGGTCGCCCTGATGCGGCCGGGGCCGCAGGTCGACGCGCTGCGCGAGGTGCTGTCCGAGACGCTGGAGATCCCGGAGGCCAAGCGGCACTTCATGGAGATGGTCAACGGCACGGACATCGACTACGCGCCGGGCGCGCCGCATCCGCTGGCCGGGCGGTTCGCGCCGGACCGGGAGATCGAGGGCGTCGGCTGGCTCAGGGACCTGCTGAGGGACGGCCGCGGCCTGCTGACGGGCCCGCCCGAGACCCGCGCGCTCGCCAAGGGCCGTGAAGACCACCTCCGTGTGGTGGAAGGCGCGCCGGACCAGGCCGCCCTGCTGGTACGCCCGGACGGCTACGTCGCCTGGGCCGGTGCGGAAGCCGGTCTCGCCGAGGCGCTCGATATGTGGTTCGGCCCTAGGTGAGCAGCCGGGTCAGGACGCGGGTGCCGAACTCCAGGCCCTCCACCGGCACCCGCTCATCCTTCCCGTGGAACATCCCGAAGTAGTCCAGATCAGGCCGGAGCATGAGCGGCGCGAAGCCGTAGCCCGTGATGCCGATGCCGGCGAACGACTTGGCGTCGGTGCCGCCGCTCATGACGTACGGCACCGGCCGGGCGAGCGGGTCCTCGGCCACGAGCGCGCCCGCGAGCGAGTCGAAGAACGGCGAGGGATACGGCGCGGCCGGCGCGTCCTCCAGATTGACGAACTCCCTGGTGATCTTCGGCCCGAGCAGCTCGTCCATGGTCGACAGGAACTCCTCCTGGAGCCCCGGCATGAAGCGGCCGTCCACGTGCGCGTGGGCCGTGGACGGCACGACGTTGACCTTGTAGCCCGCGTCGAGCATCGTCGGATTGGCCGAGTTGCGGATCTGCGCCTTGAACAGGTGGCCGAGGGGTCCCAGCCGGGCCGCCTCCTCGTCGAGGCGGTCGAGGTCGATGGGCCGGCCGGTGATCTCCGACAGGCTCTGGAGCAGCGCCGCGACCGACGGCGTCAGGCGTACCGGCCACTGGTGGGCGGCCACCCGCGACAGGGCGTGCACCAGCGTCGCGACCGGGTTGTCCACCGCGGGCCTGGAGCCGTGGCCGGCCACGCCGTGGGCGGTGAGCTTCATCCAGGCCGTGCCGCGCTCGCCCACGGAGATCGGGTAGACGCGGTGGTCGCCGTCGGCGACGCTGAAGCCGCCCGACTCGCTGATCGCCTCCGTCACGCCGTCGAACAGCTCCCGGTGCTCGGTGACGGCGTGCCGCGAGCCGAAGTCGCCCGTCGCCTCCTCGTCCGCCAGGAACGCCAGCACCAGGTCGCGCTTGGGACGCAGGCCGTTCGCCGCCATGCCGAGCACGGTCGAGAGCGTCATCGCGCACGACCCCTTCATGTCGACCGCGCCTCTGCCGTAGACGCAGCCGTCGGTGATCTCACCCGAGAACGGGTGCATCCGCCACTCGGCCGGGTCGGCGGGCACCACGTCGAGGTGGCCGTGGATGAGCAGCGCGTCGCGGGAGTCGCCGTCGATCCTGGCGACCACGGTCGTCCGCTTCGGCGCCGACTCGAACACCACCGGCTCCAGACCGGCGTCGGCCAGCAGCGTGGCCACGTATTCGGCCGCCGGGCGCTCGCCGGACCCCGGGTTGGTGGTGTCGAACCTGATCAGGTCCGAGCAGATCTCGCCGACGCTCTTCACGGCCGTCCTTTCAGCTCAAGCGGTGCCACCTCGGGCGTCTCGAACCCGAAGATCAGTCCGTAGAAGGCCAGCTCGGCCTCCAGCACCGCCACGATAGTCTCCTCCCGGCGCCAGCCGTGCTGCTCACCGGCGAAGGTGAGCAGGGCCCACTGCTTGCCGTGCCGGTCCAGCTCGGCGACGAACCGCTCGGCCTGGCCCACGTCCACGATCGCGTCCTCCAGGCCGTGCAGCATCAGGTACGGCCCAGAGGCCCGCGCGGCGTGCAGCAGCGGCGAGCGGTCGGTGTAGCGCTGCCGGGTCTCGGGCAGCGGCCCGATCAGGCCGTCGAGGTAGCGCGACTCGAAGTCGTGCGTCTCGGCCGCCCAGCTCTCCGGATCGGTGATCGCGTAGTGCGCGACGCCGCCCGCGAACACGTCGCTGTGCACCAGCGCCGCGACCGTGGTCCAGCCACCGGCGCTGCCGCCGCGGATCGCGATCCTGGCCGCGTCGGCCCGGCCCAGCTCGACCAGCCCGCGCGCCACCCTGGCGCAGTCGTCCACGTCGACCACGCCCCACTCGTGCCGCAGCCGCTCGCGGTAGGCGCGGCCGTAGCCGGTGGAGCCGCCGTAGTTCACCTCGGCCACGCCGAGGCCCCGGCTGGTGAAGTAGGCGACCTCCAGGTCGAGCGTCACCGTGTAGTTGCCGGTGGGCCCGCCGTGCGCGAAGACCACGTACGGCACGGGACCCTCGACGCCGGTCGGGTGGTAGAGGTGCGCGTGCACGCCCTCGATCGTGACCGTCTCGGCGGTCGGCAGCAGCGCCCGGTCGGGCAGCGGCTTCGGCTCCGACACCCTCTCGTGCGCGCCGCTGTCGAGGTCGACCACGGTCACCTCCGCCGGGGTGTACGGCGTGGCGGACACCGACACGGCCTTGCCCCCGGCGGCCGAGATCGTCGGAGCCCAGTACGTCGCCTCGCCGCCGAGCTCGCGCAGGTCGCCGCGCTCCGGGTCCAGGACGCTCAGGAGGCGGCGGCCGGCAGTGCCGTGCACGACCACCAGGCGGTCATCGGCGATCGCGAAGTAGGTGCCGCCGGGTTTCCAGGGGGCGCTGCCGACCTCGGACTCCATCGGGGTGAGGTTGCGGGCGCCGGAGCCGTCGCGGGCGATGAGGTGGATGTTCCACCAGCTGGTCGGGTCGGTGACCGCGTACAGGGTGTGCTCGTCGCGCCATTCCGCCTGGATGACGGACTCCGCCGGGCCGCCCGCGATCACCTGGTACGGCCCGGCGGTGCCGTCCTGGTCGAGGGGGGCGACGCACAGTTCGGTGCCGTCCCAGGGCATGTTCGGGTGGTCCCAGCCGATCCAGGCGACATATCCGCCGTCGGGGGAGATGCGGGGGTTCATCAGGAAATGTTGGGCTTTGGTGATCACTTTGAGCGGGCCGCCGCCGAGGGGCACGGCGACCAGGTCGCGCACGTCGTCCTGCTCGCGCACGGCCCACACCTCGTCCCGCCCGGGCGGCAGATAGAGGTCGGCGTAGCGCGCCGACCCCTCAGGCGTGAGCGCCACGGGCTCACCGGCCGCGGGCTGCCCGGCCGCGCCTCCGCTCGTGGCCGCCTCACCAGGCATCTGCGGACCGTCCAGGCGGTAGACGCGCTGGTCGGCCCAGTTGGTGAAGACCAGGCCGCCGCCGGGCAGCGGGCGCCAGGACCGGCCGCCGTACTCGACCACGCGGTTGCGCGCGTTCCACCCCTGAGGCAGGGCGTCGACCCGCGTGCCGTCCGGCAGGCGGCGCACCACGCAGCGCCGGCCGCCTTCATGCGGGCGCGGCTCGTCCCACCAGACCTCCAGCCCGGCGGGCGTGGCGACGGCCTCCACCCACTGGGGACCACCATCGGTACGGGCCACATCAATCGGTCGAATGCTCATATGTCACCAATTGCCGGGGGATGGGGGCAAGGAATGCTCGGGCGGGTGGATGACGTACACGATGCCGCCGCTGCCCGAGCTCCTGAGCCAGACGTTCTCGAACGCGGCCCGCGGATAGACCCGGCGCACCTCGGCCTCGCTCGGCGCGGCCGGGTCGTTGACGATGACGTCGCCCTCGGCGGTGAAACCCGTGACGACCAGGATGTGCCCGCTCGAGGAGTAACTGGACCCCGGCAGCTCGTGCGCCTTGAACGCCAGCGACACGATCACCGGGATCCCCGCCCGGACGAACAGGTCCAGCTCGGTCGCCGACCGCAGCCTGGTCACGAACCCGGCCAGCCCGAACCGGCCCGCGTAGGCCACGTTGAACGGCCAGTTGCCGGTGCCCTGGTAGCTGTGGTCGAACGTGCCGAGCGCCGCGTGGTCGACCACGGGACTCGGGTCGTCGGCCCCCACCCAGTCCAACTCCTCAGGACCGGGACCGCGGCCCCAGAAGCCGACGACCATCGCCACCGAGGCGGGGCTGCACCAGTTGGCGCCCCCGCCGTCCAGCTCCGGATGGTGACCGGCGTGGGTGTGCTGCGAGTGCCGGGGCACCACCAGCTCGACGGCCTCGGCCCCGCCGTGACGGCTGAAGACGGGCGGACGCTGGGAGAGGGCGGAGGCCATCACGCCCAGGCAGTCCACGCGGGCGCCCGCGCCGTGGTGCGTGACCCGCACCCGGTAGGCCGTGACCGGCCGCCGCGCCACGAACGTGTCGACGGCCACGTCGCCGTCCTCGTCGCCCTGGCCGGGAATCGAGGTGCGGACCTCGCCGTGCTCGGCCCAGCGGCCCATGACGTACCACTTCGACAGCTCGCCCGTCGAGACCCTGACCTGCAGCTCCACCTCGATCCACGTGCCGGGCGGGGTCAGCGCGGTCCACGAGGGGACGAGCTGGGTGGCGGTGAAGCCGATCGGGTGTTCCGGGCTGGTCCATGAGGTCAGAGGGGTGGCGGGCATGGCGAAGCGGGCGAAGGCGACGCGAGCCAGGTCCACGGTGAGCACCGGACCCATTGTGGTTTCGCACCGGTTGTCGCGCATCGGATGGTTTACGTACTGCGGTGATCTTGTCGGTGGTGATCTCTAATGTTCCGGCCATGAATCAAGCAGTGCAGGCGTATTCCTACGCCGGACCCTCCCTGCTCGCCGACGGCAGACTCGGTCTCTCGACGTCCGGTGGGACGGCGTTATCCGGTCCCCAGAGCCATCCCCGATTCTTCAGCGGCCTGCTCACCCAGGCGGCGCCGGCCGCCGCGGGCCTGCTGGCCGTGGCCGACGTGGCGCTCACCCGCTACCACCAGCCCCGCCCCGGCTGGACCCGCGACCCGGTGGTGACCTGCGACGGGGACCGGCTCAGGTTCGAGTCGTTCTCCGCCTGCGGCGGCGTCTACGCCCGGCTCGACGTGCTCGCCCTGGACGGCGACGTGCTCGACCGCGGCACCACGAACGTCGACGTCAACGGCCCGCTCCGCGAGGCGCTGGCCAGGGTGGGCGGCAGGGACCCGCTCCACCTGGGCGTCGGGCCCGACGAGCTGGCGGTGACCACGCTCGACGGCGCGGTCGTGGAGAAGAAGGTGCCGCTGCCGTCGCGCTGGCTGCGCGGCTTCGCCGAGGTTCAGGTGATCGCGGCCGCCTTCGACCTGCGGGCCGAGCTGCGCGGACCGCAGGCCGTACGCTTCCTGCGCTCGCTGCCGAAGCGGGCGAACGCGACCGTCTGGGCGATCCCCGCGGGCCGTGACCTGCGGGTGGCGACCGCGCCCGCGCCCGGCGGCGTCTGCCTGTCCGGGGTCGGCCGGATCGCCACGCTGATGCCGCTGCTCAGGTTCGCCAAGGCACTGCGCGTGTACGGTCCGGCGGGTGGGGCTGGGCATCAGGCGAGCGGTCCGGCGGGTGGCGCTGGGCATCAGGCGAGTGCCTGGGAGCTGGAGTTGCCCGGCATGCGCTACACGCTGGCGATCTCGCCGCAGCCGTGGCGCGGCTTCTCCGGAGAGGGCGCGGTGCTCGCCGACCTGGCCACCGACGAGGCCGCCGAGGACGCCGACGTGGTGGGGATGCTGCTCAACTTCGAGCCCGCCGTGGAGATCGGGCTGCTGGCCGACCGCTCGGGCCTGCCCCCGTCGCGGGTACGCGCCGCGCTGACCCAGCTCGGCACGTCCGGGCGCGTCGGCTACGACCTGCACGAGGCCGCCCACTTCCACCGCGAACTCCCCTACGACCGGGACCAGGTCGCCGAGCTCAACCCACGCCTCACCGCCGCCCGCGCGCTGGCCGACTCCGGTGCGGTGCGCCTCTCCGGTGACACGGCCGAAGTGACAACGGATGGCGGCGTACGGCTGGTCCGCCTCGCCGAGGGGTCCTGCACCTGTCCGTGGTGGTTCGACCATGCCGGGCGCGGACCGTGCAAGCACGTACTCGCCGCTCAGATCGCCGCCCGCGCCCGTGCCGAGGTCGAGGCGTGAGCGCTCGGGAGGCCGTGGAGGAGGCCCTCGCCACCTGTGATCCGGCGAAGGCCGCGGAGATCGGCACCTGGCTGATGTCGCTGACGGTGCTCCAGAGCGAGGGCACGATCGACCGGGGGCTGCTGATCGACGGCTGCCTCCGCCGTTTCCTGCGCGGCGGCTCGGCCGGCGACCTGCGCTTCTTCGCCCGGCTGCACGAACTCCTCGAACCCACTTACGCCGAGGTCGCCTCACGGGCCCACGACTACCTGCGGCTGCTGCCCGCCGCGCCGGGAGCGGTCGCCGAGCTGGCGCTGCGCACCTGCGCCGGCTCGACGCGCTCGACCCCGCCGACGTGGCGGAGGCCCTCCAAGCGCTGCTGTTCAGGCCCGAGCGCAAGCTGGTGTCCGTCGGGCTGACCTGGCTCGACCAGGCCGCCCGCGCCGCCGGTGACAATGCCGACGAATACGCCCTGGCCCTGGCGTACGCCTTCGCCTGCGAATCCCCCGACATCCAGGAGCGGGCCGTACGGCTGGCGCTCAAGCACGGCGCGCGGTTCACCCCTTCGGGCGCCGAGGTCATCCGCGACGCGCTCGGACTGCTCCCACCGGACCTCGGCGAACAGCTCGTGACCATGTTCGGCGGTGAGGTGGCGGCCGACGAGGACGACGACTTCGTGCCCGTGCCGCTGCCCGAGTTGCCCTCGCTGGACGCCGGCTTTCCGCCGATCGAGGACATCCGGGAGCTGGGCGTCTTCCCCGACCGCGAGGACTGGCAGGGCACCGAACGCTGGCTGGCGGCGTTCGTCCGGTTCTGCACCGAGGACCGTGACCTGCTCCGCTCGGTGCTGGCGCGCAGGACGAGCTGGCCGACGCGTCTGGACGTGCAGCCGGAGTGGCGCTACCTCGACCAGTGGTCCGAAGCGATGGCCAGGCAGATCGTCACACCCGAGATCCGGTTCGACCCGCCGCCGGTGTCCTCGTCGGTGCCGTGGCCGTCACTGTCGTCGCGGTTGCCGTCGCCCGCGAGGGTGTCGCCGCAGCACCTGTTCCTGCTGCGGCGCTGGGCCGAGGTCCACGCCGCGCTGCGGGCGGGCACGCTGCCGCCGTACCTGCTGGCCACCCCGACGAGCGGCACCGGGCACCTGGATCCCGGCGTGCTGGTCGACCGGCTCGAAGGCTATGAACGTACCGGTGTCAAGGCCTTGGACGTCGACCTGTGGCAGGCGCTCCTGCGGCTGCCCCGCTCGATCGCGCCCGAGGTGGTGGCGCGTGCTGGCGGGCTGACGTCCAGGGCGGGCAGCACGGCCGCGCGGTGGATGAGCGACCGGCCCTCGCCGGTGACCGCCGTCGGGTGGACACGCGGCTTCACTCCCTGCGCCGGCGACCGCGAGCCCTCCGGCGGGGAGCATCCCGACCTCGTGCCCAGGATCGACCTCCGGTACGGGGAGTCCGGTCCGCCGCTCGACCTCCGGTACGGGGAGTCCAGTCTGCCGCTCGAGCTCCCGTACGGGGAAGTCGATCCGCCGCCCGACCTCCCGCGTGGCGAGTTCAGTCCGCTCCGGGACCTGTTCTCCGACCCGGACCGGCAGCGGTGGGACGGCCACAGTGTCTACCTGCCGTGGTGGCCCGCCGTGCTGCCGTCGGACCGGGAGGTGGTGGCGCTGCACTGCCTGCCGTCCCTGCTGTACCAGTGGAACGCGCTCGGGGCGGAGTCCGGCATCCTGCGGGCGCTGGCTCGGGCGGACGGGGTGGCGGGGGAGGGGGTGGCGTTGCTCTTGGCGTACTTCCTGGTCGAGCGAGACTCCCGGCTGGGCGGGACGCAGCCCAACGCGGGGGTCCGGGTGCTGGTCGGGATGGCCGAGCGGGGTGACCTGCCCGCCGCCGAGGTGGGGCGGCAGCTCGCGCTGTTGCTGCGCAGGGCCTGGTTCAAGCTGGGCGCGGTGGTCTAGTCGCTGGAGAGCGCGGCTCGGCACGGGGCGCACGTGGAGGTGTGGGAGGTGGTGGCCGGGTTCCTGGCCGTCTACCTGCCCGGGCCGGGGGAGCATCCGCGGACCGCCCACACCCAGGCGCTCGGTTTCGCCGTACGGGCGGCGGCATGGGCGGGGGCCCGAGGGGAGCTGCCGTGCGTCGCGGAGATCGCGCGGCGCAGGGGGAGCAGCGGCTTCGTCCGTGAGGCACGCCGCCTGCACGCCCGGCTCAGCTGATCCGCCTGTCCGCCCGGCTCATTGGGCGGGTCCGCCGGCCGGAGCACGTCGCCCTGACCGGCTTTCGCCGACGGGCCTCTGCCCGGTCGGCGGCTCGGCGGTCAGAGGTACCGGCCGGGGAGAGTGTGGTCGGTCAGAGGTACAGGCCGGTGGACTCGCCCTCGGCGTGCGGTGGGATCGTGCGGCCCGCGCGGAGCGCGTACAGCTCCGCCAGCGTCGCCCCCGACGGCCCGACGCCCTGTGACGAGCCGAGCCAGCCGACCGCCTCGTCCCTGGTCAGCGCGCCGATCTCGAGCTGGGCCAGGCACCGGCCAGGCCGGACGACGGCGGGGTGCAGCCGGGTCAGGTCCTCGTTCGTGGTGATCGCCACCAGCACGTCACGGCCCTGCCCCAGCAGGCCGTCGGTGAGGTTCAGCAGCCGCGACAGCCCCTGACCCGTCTGGGCCTTGGCGGACGAGCTGATCAGCTCGTCGCAGTCCTCCAGTACGAGCAGCCGCCACCGCTGCTTGTCCTCATCGGTGTCATAGCCGACCGCCACCTCCATGAGGTAGCCCGGCTCGTTGAACAGGCGCTCCGGATCGAGTACGCAGTCGACCTGGCACCAGTCCTGCCACTGCTTGGCCAGCGAGCGCAGCAGCGTGGTCTTGCCGGTGCCCGGCGGGCCGTGCAGCAGGATGAGGCGCCCGCCGATGTCGGCCGGGGTGACCGTCATCAGGCCATCTAGCGACCGGCGCACCCGGGCGGAGTAGTTGCCGCTGATCTCGTCCCACGGCGAGGCGGTGATCGGCTTCTCGGAGCGGGTGCCGCCGTGCGTGCCGCGCCACCAGAAGCCCATCTCGACGTGGTCGGTGTCGGGCTCCGGTTCCTCGGCGCCGTCGGTGCACTCCTTCAGTACGGACCGGGCCAGCTCGTCGCTGACGGCCGTGACGCTGACGGTCGCGGTGCGGTTGCGGTGCCGGATGATCCGTAAGGTCCAGCCTTCGCCGCAGATCAGGCGCGACTCGGAACCGTCCTGCACCTGTGCGGTGCGGACGATCCGGCCTTGCTCGGGACGGAGCGCGGCGTCGGGGCGTACGCGCTCCAGGTTGGCCAGGCGGGACCAGGGCTGCACACCAGTCGCGAACGGCGACAGCGCCAGAGCGTCGATGACGTCGATGGCGGAGTCGGCGTCGTCGATCCAGATGTTCATCGGAAGCTCGGGGGAATCCGGACTGGGGAACGGCACCTCCTTAATCACAGACATAACACTAATAGTCCTGGTTCGCGGCCCGGTCTGTCGACGGGATTTGCGCAATTCCGGGGGTATTGCTGGCGCTCCGGGTGTCAGCTCCGGGTGAGTTCTCCGGTTTCCTCCACCAAGCCGAGGCCCGGTACGTCACGCCAGAGATAGGTGAGCTTGTCGCCGTGGAGCGTGAGCGAGACCGTGCCCGGGATGCAGCCGCCGGTGTCGGGCTGGAGAGTGAAGGTCAGCCGCGCATCGGCCACCTTGGTCAGTGTGATCTTGCCGGTGCAGCTGCCGCTGCTGTTCTTCTCCTCCCACGGGGCGGTGGACCGCCCGGTCTTCAGCTCGATGATGTTGGTGGCGCCCTCGGTGTCGATCGGGTTCGTGGAGGTGGTGTGGCCGGACCACTTGCCGGCGAACGCGGCGGGGATCTTCGGCGAGCCGTTCTGCGGCTTGGTGGTCGCCGGGCCCGTGGTGGGGGTTGGCTTGGTGGCCGTCTGGTCGGCGGGTTCCTCGGTGGTGGCGGTCGCGCGTGGCGTGTGGCTGGTGGACGTCTGGGTCGGGGCGCGGTTGATCCAGAGGAGGGTGCCTCCCGCTGCGGCAAGGGCGAGCACGGCCGCCAGCACGCCGATCAGCAGGCCCCGCGAGCGGTTGCGCCCGGAGACGTCGGTGGTGAGCGCCGGAGCTCGCGGCCCCGTATGTTCCCCGGCGCCCGCATCGGGGATGCCGCCCGGCCCTCCGGCGGGGTGGCCCGGCGAAGGGGAAGGCGGGGCTCCGGTGGGGTGGCCCGGCGAAGGGGCTGGTGGGGCCGCGGTGGGGTTGACCAGGGAGACCATCAGGTCCCGGGCCGTGGGCCGGTGCGCGGGGTCCTTCGACAGGCACGACGCCAGCAGCCCCCGCAGCCGGGGCGGCAGCTCCGACAGGTCCGGGTTCGCGTGCAGGACCCGGTGGAGCACCGCGGGCACCGTGTCCGCGCCGAACGGACTGCGGCCCGTCGCCGCGAACACCATCGTCGCCGCCCACGCGAACACGTCCGACGCGGGGGCGGCGGGCGAGCCGGCGATCTGCTCGGGCGCCAGGTAGGCGGGCGTCCCGATCAGCCCCGACGTCATCGTCGCCGCGCCCTCCGCCCTGGCGATGCCGAAGTCCACCACCCGGGGGCCGTCGGGACCGAGCAGTACGTTGGCCGGCTTGAAGTCCCGGTGCACGACGCCCGCCGCGTGGATGGCCGCGAGGGCCGTGGCGGTGCCCACCACCAGGCGCTCCAACTCGCCGCCGCGCAACGGGCCGCGTTCGCGAGCCCGGTCGGCCAGCGACAGGCCCTCCACGAATTCGCTCACCACGTAGGGCCGCGGCCCCTCGATCGAGACGTCCAGCACGCGTGCCGTACAGAAGGAGGCGATGCTCTCCAGCGCGTCGAGCTCACGCGCCAGCCGCGCGCGGGTCTCCTGGTCGCCGGTGCTGAGCAGCTTGATCGCGACCGCCTCGCCGTCGCGGGAGTGCGCCAGGTAGACGACGCCCTGCCCACCCTTGCCGAGCCGCCCGGCGAGGCGGTACGCACCGAGCGATGGGGGATCGTCCGGGGCCAGGGGGGTCGCCATGGCGGCTACGTTACCGCTCACCATGCATCCGCCTGGTTGGGCCGGTACCTTGTCTCCTTGGTCAACTGACGGGGAGGTATTCGGGGTGGCGAGAGTGACGTTCCGCGAGCGGGCGCGGTACTGGTTCGACAACACCATGTCGAGGGGCACGGTCTCACTGATCGGCTGGCTGGCCGTGGTGTCGTCCGGGCTCATCGCGGTGGTCGCCGGGCTCACACTCTGGCTGGCTCCGGAGGAGCCCGAGGGCGTCGGCGGCCCAGGCCAGGTGATGTGGATCGCGCTCATGCACGCGCTCACCCCGAGCAAGGTGGCCAGCGACAAGGGGTCGGTCGCCTATATGGCGGTGATGTTCGCCGGGTCGCTCGGCGGCATCTTCATCGTCAGCATGCTCGTCGGCCTGCTGTCCAACGGCCTCAAGCAGAAGGTCGACCGGCTGCGCAGGGGCCGCTCCCGCATCGTCGAGTCCGGGCACACGGTGGTGCTCGGCTGGTCGGACCAGGTGTTCACGATCGTCGCCGAGCTGGTCAAGGCGCACGCCAGCCAGCCGGGCTCGATCATCGCCGTACTGGCCGAACACGACAAGCTGGCCATGGAGGAGGACATCCGCGACCACGTCGGCGACCTGGGCCGGACCCGCCTGGTCTGCCGCACGGGACGTCCCACCGAGTCGCGTGACCTCAACCTGATGAACCTGGCCGCCGCCAGGTCCGTGGTCGTGCTCTCGCCTGAGGGCGAGGACCCTGACGCGCACGTCATCAAGATCCTGCTCGCCCTGGCCAAGCGCCCGGGAATCCGCCCGCCGGTCGTCGCCGCCATCGCCGCCAGCCGCAACATCGCCGCCGCCCGCCTGGCCGGCGGCAAGGACGTCCACCTGGTCGACTCCGACGACACCGCCGCCCGGCTCATCGTCCAGTCGTCGCGCCAGTCGGGCATGTCCGTCGTCTGCATGGACCTGCTGAACTTCGACGGCGGCGAGATCTACCTGCGCTCCGGAACGGAACTCGCGGGCAGCACGTACGGCGAGGCGCTGCACGCCTACGAGACGGCCACCGTCATCGGACTGCGCAGACCCACCGGAGTCGTGCTGAACCCACCCATGGACACCGTCATCGAAGCCGGCGACCAGGTCGTCGTCATCGCGCACGACGACTCCGCCATCCGGCTCGCCACCGGCACGCCCGCCCTCGACGAGACCGCGCTCACCGTCGCCGGCAGCCCCGAAGCCGAACCCGAGCGCACGCTGCTGCTCAACTGGAACGGCCGGGCCGGCCAGATCGTCCACTACCTCGACGCCTACGTCGCTCCCGGCTCCGTCCTGGAGATCGCCGCCGACCACCCCAAGGCCGGGACCGGCCTGTCGGACCTGGCCAACCTCACCGTGAACGTCAAGGAGTGCGACACCACGGACCGTTACGCGCTCGAGTCGCTCGGCGTCGGCCTCTTCCAGCACGTCATCGTCCTGTCGGACGACCGCTACAAGCCGCACCACGCCGACACCCGCACGCTCATGACGCTGCTGCAGCTCCGCGACATGCAGAGCGCGCTGGGCGAGCACTACTCGATCGTCAGCGAGATGCACGACGAGAACAACCGCGCCCTCGCCGAGGTGACGGAGGCCGACGACATCGTGATCAGCGACACGGTGATCGGCCTCCTGCTGGCGCAGCTCGCGGAGAACCGCCATCTGGCGGACGTGTTCGGCTACCTGTTCGACTCGCACGGGTCGGAGATCTATCCGCGCCCGGCCGGGTCCTACGTCGCGTCGGGTACGCGGGTCACGTTCTCGACGGTCATCGAAGCGGCGCGGCGCCGTGGGGAGACCGCCATCGGCTACCGCAACACCTCGGCCATCAACATCCCGCCGCACTACGGCATCGTCCTCAACCCGTCGAAGTCCGAGCCCATCGTCCTGAACCGGCAGGACGCGGTCATCGTCCTGGCCGAACGCTGAACGGGGTCAGGGTCGCAGCGCGGGCCGTAACGGCGGGACGTGGCACCCGGTTCAGCCGATCGTGACGCGGTCCTGAGTTCGCTCGCGGGCAGTCCGCGGAAGCGGGGTCTGCTGCTACTGGATGTCCGTGATGAGCGAGGGTCTCGGGAACGCGCGGACGGGAGGCCCCGTCAACGGGCAGTGGACCTCGGCCCGGGGAAACAGCTGGTCTTCACCTGCAGGCAGAACTTCGTCAGCGTCTGTCCAAAGCGTTCCCTGCGGCGAACATCCGGCCATCAAGGTCGGGGTCTGACCAGAGCGGCGAGCTCGGTCTCGACGACTTCGGCGGCGTAGGGGGCGGCGTCCGGGGTGATGGGGCGCAGCAGGCCGAACGCCTCCATGGACACGAGACCGTGCAGGCGCACGAACAGGTCGAGCCAGACGGCGAGGACCTCCGTCGGCACCTGCTGTTCGTGCCGTCCGGACCAGGTCTCGAGCTGTTCGGCGGTGCCCGGTGAGAGGTGGATGGCGCGCCGGTGCAGCGTGTCGCGGTCGAGGCGGCCTTCGGCGTAGGCGCGGGCGAGCAGCCCGAGGGCGAACCGGCCGATGCGGCTGCCGGCACGCACGGTGTCTTCCGGCGGCGCGACGTAGCCGGGGACCGGTGTGCCGTAGGCGAGCCCGAACTCGGCTGGGTGGGCCACCGCCCAGGCGCGGTACGCGTGCCAGACCCCACGCAGCGCGTCCCCCACGTCATCGTGCGCGCCGCCGGCTTCGACGGCGTCGGCGTGCTCGTCGAACGCGGTGACGATGAGGTCGGTCAGCAGCTCGTCGCGGCTCGGGAAGTAGCGGTAGAGGGCGGAAACGGCGATCCCGACATCGCGGGCGACGGCGCGCAGGGACAGGCCGGCGGCGCCGGAGCGGCGCAATTCCTCGAGGGCGGCGGTCCGGATAGCGGCGAGCAGCTCCTGTCGGCGGCGGGCCCGCAGACCGGTGGAAGCGGTCGTCATCCCGTCATGGTCGCACAAAACGAGAACACTGTTCTTGACATGTCGGCAAAAGAGAACGATGCTCTCAACGAGAACATCGTTCTCCATTCTGTTCGGCCTTCTCGGGAGAGTCCCCCATGACCACCCCCACACCGACGACGGCACCGACCGCCGTGCGCGACCTGTTCACCAACCGATGGCTGCTGCTGTTCCTCGCCGCCTGGGCGGCCGCCACCGTCTACATCCTCACGACCGACCGGTCCATGCTGCCGCTCAGCGACCAAGAGCCGATCGGGTACTTCTCCGGCATCGGCGGCGGCATCGTCAGCATCGCGTTCTTGTTCCTCCTCGCGCGGCGCCGCGCACCGCTCGATCACCGCAACGCCCCCGACTTCCGCAACCCCGGCAAGGAGACCGCCGGGCTGCTGGCCTGGATGGCGGCGGTCCTGGCGGTCGGCAGCGTGTTCGGCATCCGCACCCACATCGCCTTCGTCGGGCTCACCCCCGGCGCGCAGGCCGTCTGGGACCGGCAGACCCCTGCGACCACCCTGACCTGGGCGATCTTCAACTTCGTCACTCTCGCGGTGCTGCCGTACTGGTTCTTCCGCTACCGGCTGGGCTACCGCCCGGACAGCATGCTGCTGCGGTTCGACCGGCCGAAGGTGTGGATACCGTACTTCGCCCTCGTCGGGCTCCCGCCGATCTTCTTCGTCGCCACCCCGGAGTACTACACGACCTCCGTCACCGGGCACGCGCTCACCCTCGTGCTGTTCACCCTCGGGTCGTTCCTGCCCATCATGATCACGACCCAGTCGCTGCTGACCCCGCGGCTGTCGGTCCTGGCGCGGTCGTGGGTGACCGGATCGGTCCTGTCCGCCCTCGCGTACGGCGCCCTCAACATCACCGAGGCGTTCCTCGCGTGGGATTCGCCCGCGCAGGTCGCCTTGTCCCTCGCATGGTTCATGCAGGTCGCGTTCTGGGGTCTGGCGAAGGCCGTCACGACGCTGCGGACCGGCAACGCCTGGCTGCACATCGCGACCACCCACACCATCCACCTCGCCGAGGCCCCAGCCGTCGCGACCACCTTCGACCTGCGATGACGGCGACCCTGCTGGCCCACGCCGGGCACCTCGCACCCCACGGCGGCACCGAGGCGTTCATCGGGGTCGCGCTGCTGCTCGTAGGCGCGGCGACGGCACTGTGGCGGGCCCGCCGACGAGAGTGCTCGCGAGCCGGCCCGACAAAGGAACACTCGACCCTGAGCTTCTGCCGACGGCGGGCGGGTAACGGCGCGGACGGCCATAACGGCGGGAGACCTCTCACGACGGCGGGTGGACCCCACGCCGGCGGTGGACCCCCACACACACGAGGTCTCTGAGTCGGACCGGGACGGTCTTCGCTTGGGTGGTTCAGCGAGGTGGGCGCGCCTGTCATCGGTTTCGCATGATGGGTGTCATGTCGGGTCGATGACAATGCCGTCTGACGCTGTTGGCACTCCTGGATCAGGCTGATGGCTATGATTTCTCGCCATCCCAGACAGATCGACAAGTTACCCGCGGCAGCGCGCCGCCCGAAGCGGATCATGGCCGCGGTGACCGCGCTGGCCGTGGCAGGCGTTCTGGCCACACCCGGCCCGGCCTCGGCGGCGACCGATCCAGCGCTCGACCGGCAGGCGCTGCGGCAGTCCCTCGATGCCGTCCACCAGGCCGGGATGTACGGCATCTACTCCGAAGTACGCGAAGCAGGCAAGACGTGGCAGGGAGCGGCGGGCGTCGCCGACGTGGTGACCCGCCGGCCGGTGCGACCCGACATGGTCCACCGAATCGGCAGCATCACCAAGACCTTCACCTCGGTGGCGATCCTCCAGCAGGTGGCGCGCGGCACCATCGAGCTGGACGCGCCCGTGAACCGCTACCTGCCCGGCCTCATCCCCGGCGACCGCGGCCAGAAGATCACCGTACGGATGCTGCTCAACCACACCAGCCACATCGGCGACTACATCGCGGGTGCGTTCCCCTCGCTGCTGGAGGGCTCGGGCGCCAGTCTGGACGACAACCGGTTCCGTGAGTTCGCCCCGGAAGAGCTGGTCAAGTTCGCTCTCGCCGCGCCGCCGACCGGGGAGCCGGGTACGACGCCCGGATCGTACTCCAACGCCAACTACGTGATCGCGGGCCTGCTGCTGGCGAAGGTGACCGGCGTCAGCGCCGAGCAGTACATCACCCGCAACGTGATCCGCAAGGCGGGCCTGCGGCACACCTCCTTCCCTCGTACGCCGCAGATCCCCGGACCGCATTCCAAGGCCTACGAGTCCCTGTTCGGCTGGATCGACCCGCCACGCGACTACAGCGTCTACAACATGTCGTGGGCGAGCACCGCGGGCGCGGTCGTGTCCACCATGGACGACCTCAACCGGTTCTACCGGGCGCTGTTGCGCGGCGAACTGATCGGCGACGCCCAGCTCACCGAGATGCGGAAGACGCTGCCGGTCCTGGCGGGCGGCGTGGCGATCGACTACGGCCTCGGGATCTACTCCATCGACCTGCCCTGTGGACGGTTCTGGGGGCATGACGGCGGCGTGTTCGGCATGATCACGCAGTCGCTGTCCAGCCCGGACGGCAAGCGACAGTTGTCCTTCGGGATCAACCTGGCCAAGTACCAGCACCTCGACGACAACGGGAACATCGAACCGAGTCCGATCGACTTCGCCCTCGTGGACCACGTCCTGCTGGCGCTGTGCGGGCAGAGCGACGCAAGGACGTCGCAGGCGTCCCCGCTCGTCCTGTTCCCCACAGCGGGGCTGTCCGTCAAACGTTGACGGACAGCCGCCGCCAAGCGGCACCTCCCGGCGCCACCCCGGACCCGCCGGCTATCGCGGGGGCGGAGTGGTGTCGGGGTCCAGCTGGTCGTGGCGGGTGACCATGTCGATCAGCAGCCGGATCGGCAGGCCGGCCTCGGTCGGGTAGCGGAAGTGCTCATCAAGGTTGAGCTTGTAGTGGTTGCGCCGCCCGACCCGGTCGCGGGTGAGGTAGCCGGCCTGATGCAGGTCGGTCACGATGCCCTGCACGGTGCGTTCGGTGATGCCGATGCCGTCGGCGATGTCGCGCATCCGCGCCTGCGGGTTGCGGGCGATCTCCAGCAGCACGCGGGCGTGATGGGTGAGGAATGTCCAGGCGGACGAACGGTCGTCGGATGCGCTCACGGGTCTTCACCTTCTCCGCCCCCGGCGCGGTTGTCAGCGGCGGCGGGGCGGACCGAACCCTCTTTTCAGGAGATCCTATACGGAAGTGCCTTTCCGGTAACCCCCTTCGGGGATTACAGTCTAGAAGCGAGGAAGGCACTCCGCCTGCACTCGGCAGACCCCCCGGTTCCACCCCGAGAGGACGCCATGACCGTCGTGCCGCCGCCGGCCCGCTGAGCAGCCCGTCAAGTCACCATGCCGCCCTTGAGCCTGAACAGCCGGCGCCTGATCATCGGCACACTGACCACCGTGACCGGCGAGGTGGACGCCACCAACGCCGCCCGGCTGGAGACCTACCTCGGCCAGCAGATCCGGCCCGGGGAGCCGCTGCTGCTCGACCTGAGCGGTCTCACCTTCCTGGACAGTCTGGGCCTGTACGTGCTGATACGCCTCAACGCGGCACTGCACGAACAAGGCGGCGCACTCCATCTGGCGGCCGTGCACGACACACCGGCCCGCCTGCTGAAGCTCACCGGCGTCTGGATGACCATGAACATCCACGCGGGCGTGCAGCAGGCCATCACCAGCACGCAGGGCGAGCGGCTCCACCCGCAGGAGCCTGCTTAGTCGAGCTTGGACACCTGGTAATGGCTGATCAGACCGGCCATCCCGAGCGGCTGCGAGGCGTAGTAATCGACGATTCCCTGCCGTCCGACGCCGTACGGGTGCAGGCCCTGGAAGATCGCGTTCTCGGTGAAGCCGGCGGCGACGCGCTGGGGTTCGTGCGCGTCGACCGCGGACTTCCAGCGGTCCAGGACCTCGCGGAGAACGGTGACGAAGTGGGCCTGCTCGAGATAGACGATGGCCTCGACGACGTCGTCGATCTCCCCGGCGTTGGCCCGGATGCCACGGGTCGCGTACTCGATGGCCAGCGCCTTGGTCACCGCGCTCAGACCGCCCTTGGTCAGTGAGGCGAGTGCCGAGGGCACCTGGGAGTTGGCGTACTCGACCAGGGACGAGGAGATGTTCGCGAGGTGGCCGCCGATGCCCCGCTGAGACAGATCGCCGGGCACGGCGAGGATCTTGGGATCGTCGGGCGGGCGGATGGAGCGGGAGGTCGCCACAACCCTGTAGCTGAGTTTGCGGTACGCAGCGTTCGGCGGTCGGTCGAGCCAGGGAAAGGCCCTGGTCGTGTGTTATCCGAGGGCTCGTGTGTCTGCTTTGGGCAAACCTTTGTCGGGCGAAGATGCGGGCCGCGATAATGCCGTTGTAGCGTGTACCGGGGCCAAACCGCGACAAAGGCGGGCAAAGATGGCATATCCGGTGCATAGCTCAGGTAACGGGGAAAATGTCGGCCTGCTCGGGCGCCGGAGCGAGTGTGCCCTCCTGGACCACTTGATCAGCGCCGTCCGCATGGGGGAGAGCCGCGCGCTCGTGGTCCACGGCGCGCCCGGCGTCGGAAAGTCGGCGCTGCTCGACTACGTGCAGAACACGGCCGATGACCTGCGCGTACTCCGGGCGGTCGGCATCGAATCCGAGATGGAGCTCCCGTTCGCCACGCTGCATCAGTTGTGCGTGCCGTTGCTCGATCGGCTGCGGAATCTTCCCGCACCGCAGCGCACCGCGCTCGAGACGGTGTTCGGGATACGAGCGGGGAGCGCGCCCGATGGCTTCCTGATCGGGCTGGCGGTCCTCAGTCTCCTGTCGGACGCCTCGGAGGTACGTCCGCTGCTCTGCGTGGTCGACGACGCCCAGTGGATGGACCGGGCTTCGGCGCAGGCCCTGGGTTTCGTCGCGCGCCGGCTGCTGGCGGAGTCGGTCGCCCTCGTCTTCGGCGCCCGCGAGCGGGCTCAGGACCTGCTCGGACTGCCGGACCTGGAGGTCACCGGCCTCGGGGACGCCGCCGCGGACACCCTGCTGAACTCGGTCACGCACGCCCGGCTCGACCGGCAGATCCGGGACCGGATCGTCGCGGAGACCGAAGGCAACCCCCTGGCTCTCCTGGAACTGCCGCGCGGCCTGACCGTCACCCAGATGGCCGGCGGATTCGGCCTCCTGCACACCGACACGCTGCCGGGCCGGATCGAGCAGAGCTTCCTGAGCCGGATCGAAGACCTGCCCGAGCAGACCCGGCTGCTCCTGCTGATCGCCGCCGCCGAGCCGGTGGGCGACCCCGTCGTGGTGTGGCGTGCCGCCGACCGGCTCGGCGTGACGCCCGCGTCGGCCCTGGCCGGCGGTACGGACGGGCTGCTTTCGTTCGACGTACGCGTGACGTTCCGTCATCCGCTCGTGCGGTCGGCCGTGTACCGATCGGCGACGGAAGAGGATCGCTGGGCGGCGCACCTGGCGTTGGCGGAGGTCACCGACCCGCGGGTCGACCCGGACCGCCGCGCCTGGCACCTCGCGTGCGCCGCGGCCGGGCCCGACGAGTCCGTCGCCGCCGAACTCGAACGGTCCGCCGGCCGGGCGCAGGCGCGTGGCGGGCTGGCCGCCGCGGCGGCGTTCCTGCAGCGATCCGTGGCGCTGACCGTCGACATCTCGCGGCGCGCGGACCGCGCGGTGTCGGCCGCGGACGCCACCCTCCAGGCCGGCGACCTCGACGCCGCACGGAAATTCGCCGACATAGCGGACCGGGACGCCCGGAGCGAGTTCCAGCGGGCCCGAGCCCACCTCGTACGGAGCCGGATCGCGTTCGCGGCCGACCTCGACAGCGAGGCGCCGTCCATGTTGCTGACGGTCGCGCGGCGGCTCGAACCCTTCGACAGGGACCTCGCGCGCGAGACCTACCTGATCGCGTGGGGTGCCTCGGCGTTGCTCGCGGACGCGGACAGCCTCAAGGCGATCTCCCGAGCCATGAGAGCGCTTCCGGCGGCGACGGGGACTCCGCGCGCCCTCGATCTCGTGATCGAGGGCTGCGCGCTGCTCGTCACCGACGGCAGGGCCGCTGCCGTCCCCGTACTGCGCCGGGCGGTGACCGCGCTCGCGGACCTTCCGGCGCGCGACGTGCTGAAGTGGGGCTGGGTGGTCGACGGTGTCAGCTCGGCCGTCTGGGACGACCAGGCCATGCGCATGATCGACAGCCGGGCGGTCGAGGTGGTACGCACCGCCGGCGCCCTGACCGACCTCCCGCTCTGCCTCGCGTCGCTGGGAATGGCGGCCACCTGGATCGGCGACTTCGCCGCCTCGGCGGCGACCGTCGCCGAGG
>NZ_JAHKRM010000047.1 GCF_019396345.1 Nonomuraea guangzhouensis
CCCGCCGTGGCGCGCGGCCTGGCGGTGACCATCGTCGACCGCCTCGGCGCCGAGGCGGAGCCCGAGGTACGCGCCTGCCTGGAGGACCAGGAGCTGCGCCCGCACGCCATCCACTGGCTGACCGCCAGAGGGCTGGCCGCCCCGCAGCTCAGCCAGGAGGAGCTGCTGTGGGTCAGCATCGACATGCTGGCCCTGGCGCTGCCCGCGGCCGAAGAGGACCCCGAGATCTTCGCCGAGAACATCGCCGCCTCCGGCCCGCCCGCCCACCTCATCGACGAGATGTGGCGGGTGGACCACCCGGACGTCGTCGATGTGCTGGAGCTGCTCGGACGCTCGCTGCCCGACGGCACGGTGGCCAAGGCCGCGCGCAAGGCCGCCTTCAAAGCGCGCTCCCGAGCCATCCGTTGAGTACGTTCATGTGACTCGTGTGCAGTAAGTTTCGTGGGGTGGCAAACAATGTCTTCGACCTCGCCGAGCTGCGGAAGCTGATCGATGAGCAGGCCGCCGTGCCCCCACGGCCACCTGAGGAGACCCCCGAGGTGGAGCAAGAGGCGCTGACCTTCCCGCCCGTCCTGCTGGCCGCCGACGCCGAGCTGGCCGAGATCGTCCCCACGGTGCCGCTCGTCGCCGACGCGATCCGGCTCATGAGCTGGACCGGCACCCGCGAGGTCACCCCGGAAGGGCTGCCGAACGAGGCCGACGCCCGCACCGCCGCCGCCGAGCTCGGCATCGACGCCGCCCGGCTGCGGCTCGTCTGGATCGTCGCCGTCAACACCGGGCTGCTCCAGATCGCCGGCGGCCGGGCTTCGCGCGGGCCGCTGCCGGCCCGGCTCACGCCCGAGGCCACGCTGGAGTTCTGGGACGGCGTGGTCATGGACGTGCTCGACCGCGCCGACGACGGGCTGACCGGCTCGGCCGTCGTCGACGAGCACCTGGCCGAGATGCTGGCCACTGTCTACTCCGTACGTTCCGGCGTCGCGATCGCCAACCTCGCCAGGGGCATCCTGCAGTCGCACGAGGTCGCCTGCGAGCCGGGCGCCGTCGAGATGCGCAGGCTCGCCGCCTCGCTGCCCGCCGAGCTGCTCGACGCGCTGTCGCTGCTGGCCTACTGCGGCCTGGTCGAGCAGACCGCGGCCGGGCGCACCGCGCTCACCCCGCTCGGTGTCTGGGCCATCCGCAGGGACCTGCTGCGCGAGGGGCACGACGCGCCGACGACGGCCGAGGTGGAGGTGTTCGCCGACCTGTCCGCCGCCGAGCTCGTCGAGGCCCTCGTCAAGGGCTCCGCCACGCAGAGCGCCGTGGCCGGCTGGCTGGAGCGCCGTCCGCCCGCGCAGGCCGCGCACGACCTCATCGAGATCGCGGCGGAGGGCACGGCGGGGCAGCGCGGCGCCGTCGGCGCCATCCTGGAGGAGCTGGGGCCCGAGGCCGAGGCCCCCGTCCGCGAGGCGCTCGGCCTGCCGCTGATGCGCCGCTACGCCGCCTCCTGGCTGCACATCCGCGACCTCGAGGCCCCCACGCTCAGCACCGACGACCACACCTGGATCGCCGTCGACTCGCTGGCCGCCCTCATGCACCTGTCCGCCCCCGCCGCGGGCCGCCTGGACCCGCCCGAGCCGGGCGAGGACCTCATCCGGCTCGTCACCGAGATGCCCGCCGTCGGCCACCCCGACACGATCGCGGTGCTCGACATGCTCGCCACCGCGCACGACGACAAGGCCGTCGTCAAGGCAGCCCGCAAAGCCGCGATGAAAGCCCGATCGCTGGCGCACACTAAACTGGGCTGACCCACTGACGAAACGGAGTGACCCCTTTGGCGATCCAGTCGATCCGCCTGTTCGGAGACCCGGTGCTGACCACCGCGGCGGCGCCGGTCGTCGACTTCGACAAGGAGCTCCGCAAGCTGGTCAAAGACCTCACCGACACGATGATGGACGCCCCCGGCGCCGGGCTGGCGGCCCCGCAGATCGGCGTCGGGCTGCGGGTGTTCACCTATTACGTCGATGAGCAGCTCGGCCACCTGATCAACCCTGATCTCGACCTCTCCGCCGACATCGACGAGGAGGGCGAGGAGGGCTGCCTGTCCTTCCCGGGCCTGTCGTTCCCGACGCCGCGGGCCATCCGCGCCGTCGCCAAGGGCTTCGACATGTACGGCGAGCCGGTCACGCTGGAGGGCACGGACCTGATGGCCCGCTGCTTCCAGCACGAGACCGACCACCTCGACGGCATCCTGTTCATTGACCGGATGGACCCCAAGCAGCGCAAGCTGGCGATGAAGGCCGTCCGCGAGGCGGAGTGGAGCGGCCTGTCCGTTCCCGCGGTCAAGTTCTCCCCGCACATCACGGGCGGGAGGGCACTCTGACGATGCGCCTGGTCTTCGCGGGCACGCCCGAGACGGCGCTGCCGTCACTGCGCACACTGATCGACTCGCCGCGGCACGAGGTGGTCGCGGTCGTCACCCGGCCCGACGCCCAGTCGGGGCGCGGTCGCAAGGTGCACCCGTCGCCGGTCGCCGAGCTGGCCGAGGAGGCGGGCATCGAGGTGCTGCGCCCGGCCAAGGCCGGCGACCCCGAGTTCCTCGACCGGCTGCGCGGGCTGGAGCCCGACTGCTGCCCCGTGGTCGCTTACGGGGCGCTGCTGCCGCAGTCCGCGCTCGACGTGCCGCGGCTCGGCTGGATCAACCTGCACTTCTCGATCCTGCCCGCCTGGCGGGGCGCCGCGCCCGTCCAGCACGCGATCCTGCACGGTGACGAGATCACCGGCGCCTCGACGTTCCAGATCGTCAAGGCGCTCGACGCCGGCGACGTCTACGGCGTGGTCACGGAGCAGATCCGGCCCGACGACACCAGCGGCACCCTGCTCGAACGGCTGTCGTTCTCGGGCGCCGAGCTGCTGTCGGCCACGCTCGACGGGGTGGCCGACGGCAAGCTGGAGGCGCGTCCTCAGCTTGCCGACGGGGTCAGCATCGCACCCAAGATCAACGTGACCGACGCCCGGGTCGACTGGTCCGCGCCCGCCATGCGCGTCGACCGCCTCATCCGCGCCTGCACACCCAACCCGGGCGCCTGGAGCGAGTTCCGCGGCCACCGGCTGAAGCTCGGCCCGATCCGGGTCGTCCCCTCGGCCGAGCCGCTCGCCCCCGGTGCGATCGCCGTGGCCAAGAACACCGTGCTGGTCGGCACCGCCACCCATCCGGTTGAGCTGGGCGAGCTCCAGCCGCAGGGGAAGCGGCTGATGAGCGCGGGGGAGTGGGCGCGCGGTGTGCGTCCTGAGAGCGACGACAGGTTCGAGTGAGAAACGACATGGGACAGGGCCCACGCCGCCGCAACGAGGGAACTCCGGCGGGGCAGGGCGGCGGCAGAGGCGGTCAGGGCAGTGCTCGGGGTGGTCAGGGCGGCGGCCCGGCCGGTCAAGGCGGTGCTCGGGGCGGCCAGGGTGGCTCGGCCGGTCACGGTGGTGGCCGAGCCGGTCAGGGCGGGGGTCGTGGCGGTGGCCAGGCGCGTGGCCGGTCGCGGGGGCCGGCGCGTGATCAGGCGCGCAATGCCGCCTTCGACGTCATGCGGGCCGTCGACGAGCGCGACTCGTACGCCAACCTGCTGATGCCGCGCCTGCTGCGCGAGCGCGGCGTGAAGGGGCGTGACGCGGCGCTGGCGACCGAGCTGGCCTACGGGACGCTGCGCGGGCTCGGGACCTACGACGCGATCATCGAGATGTGCGTCGACCGGGCGCCCGATCCCGACGTGCGCGACGCCCTGCGGCTCGGCGCCCACCAGCTGCTCAAGATGCGCGTCCCCCCGCACGCCGCCGTCGGCACCACGGTCGATCTCGTACGGCTGCGCATCGGGGCGGGTGCCGCCAAGTTCGTCAACGCCGTGCTGCGCAAGATCGGCTCGCGGACCATCGAAGAGTGGATCCCGATCGTGGCCCCCGACGAGGCCCGCGACCCGGCCGGGCACCTCTCCGTCGCCTACAGCCATCCGCGATGGATCGTGAGCGCGTTCCGCGACGCTCTGGGCGGGCGGGCCGGCGAGGTGGCCGACCTGCTCGCGGCCGACAACGAGCGGCCGCTGGTGACGCTGGTCGCCAGGCCCGGCCGCAGCTCGGTCGAGGAGCTGACGGACAGCGGCGCCGACCCCGGCCGCTACTCGCCGTACGCCGCCTACCTGCCGGAAGGCGACCCGGGCAGGATCCCGGCGGTCGCCGAGACCCGCGCCGCCGTCCAGGACGAGGCGAGCCAGCTGGTGGCGCTCGCCCTGACCCGCGTGCCGCTCGACGGCCGGGACGAGCGGTGGCTCGACATGTGCGCCGGGCCGGGCGGCAAGGCCGGCCTCCTCGACGCCATCGCCACCTACGGCGACCTCGCGGCCTCCGGCGGCCACGGCTTCGCCGATTCCGACGACCGGGATGCCGCCGACACCATCCCCGCTGCCGGCGATGGTGTGGGCTCTGGGGGGCGGGTGGCCTTCGCAGCCGCTTCCGGTGGGCGGGCGGTGGCCTATCCGGGTGGGGCGCGGTTGGTGGCCGCCGATGTGCAGTATCACCGGGCGCGGCTGGTCTGGCAGACCACTCGGGACGCCGCCGTGGTCACCGCCGACGGGACCGAGCCCGCCTGGCGGCCGGGGGCGTTCGACCGGATCATGCTCGACGCGCCCTGCACCGGGCTGGGAGCGTTGCGCCGTCGCCCCGAGGCGCGGTGGCGTCGCGATCCCGCGGGCATCGCCGAGCTGGGCCGGCTGCAGCGGCGTCTGCTCGACGCGGCGCTCGACGCCGTACGGCCCGGCGGGGTCGTCGCGTATGTCACCTGCTCGCCGCACCTCGCCGAGACCCGGGTCGTCGTCGGTGACGTCGCCGGTCGGCGCGGTGACGTGGAGCAGCTCGACGCGCGCGACTATCTGCCGGAGATCGACGGGCTGGGCGACGGTCCGCACGTCCAGTTCTGGCCGCACCGCCACGGCACCGACGCGATGTTCCTCGCCCTCCTGCGCAAGCGCCCGCTCTGAGGCGCCTCAATCAGAGAGCTGTGAGGTTCGTCAGGCCCGAGATCGGGGCGCGGGCGACTCGCGTGGGCGCTGTTCAATAGACTCTCAGCATCATGGCCGTACAGATCTCTCCCAGCATCCTCGCCGCCGACTTCGCCAGGCTCGCCGACGAAGCCGCGGCCGTTCCCAACGCCGACTGGCTGCACGTGGATGTCATGGACAACCACTTCGTGCCCAACCTGACCCTCGGGCTGCCCGTGGTCGAGTCGCTGCGCAAGGCGACCTCGACACCGCTCGACTGCCATCTCATGATCGAGGATCCCGATCGCTGGGCACCGCCCTACGCCGAGGCGGGTGCGGGCAGCGTCACGATCCACGCGGAGGCGGCGAAGTCCCCGGTGCGGACGCTGCGCGAGATCCGTTCGCTGGGCGCGAGGGCGGGTCTCGCGCTCAACCCGGCGACGGCGATCGAGCCCTACGAGGGCCTGCTGGGTGAGATCGACATGCTGCTCCTGATGACGGTCGAGCCGGGGTTCGGAGGGCAGAAGTTCCTCGACATGGTGCTGCCCAAGATCCGCCGGGCGCGCGACCTGATCGAGCGGCACGGTGGCCAGATCTGGCTCCAGGTGGACGGCGGCGTGGACGCGGACACCATCGAACGCTGCGTGGTGGCGGGCGCGGACGTCTTCGTGGCGGGCAGCGCCGTCTATGGCGCCTCCGACCCGGCGGCAGCGGTCGACGCCCTCCGGTCCCAGGCCGAACGGGCTGCCGGCGGGGCGTAACGGCGCCTGGCCACCATCCGGTCAGAGGCCGTCTTCCTGGAGGTCCTCAGCCACGGTCGGCGGGTGGCGGGTTCCCCATGCTTGCCGTACTAGAGAAATGCTGGCGAAAGACGTCCGGCCCGCAGCGGGAGTGCGGCGGGCCGGTACGAACAGGCAGATCAGGCAAGCGCCGGATCGAGCACCACGTCCTCGCCCTGGGTGGTCGGGGCCTCGGGGAAGTGGCAGGCGGTCAGGTGGCCCTCGTGGTTGCCGGACAGGCGCGCCAGCGGCGGCTCCTCCACCGCGCACTTCTCCTGCGCCTTCCAGCACCGCGTACGGAAGCGGCACCCCGACGGCGGGTTGAGCGGCGACGGGACGTCCCCCGCCAGCCGGATGCGCTGCCGCGCCGGCCCCTCCACGTCCGCGTCCGGCACCGCCGACAGCAGCGCGTGCGTGTACGGATGGCGCGGCCGCTCGTACAGCGAGTCCCGGTCCGCGATCTCGACGATCTTCCCCAGGTACATGACCGCGACCCGCTGCGAGAAGTGCCTGACCACCGCCAGGTCGTGCGCGATGAACAGGAACGCGATCCCCATGTCCCGCTGCAACTGCTGCAGCAGGTTGATCACCTGTGCCTGGATCGAGACGTCCAGCGCGGACACCGGCTCGTCGGCGATGATCAGCCGCGGCTCCAGGGCCAGCGCGCGGGCGACACCGATGCGCTGCCGCTGGCCGCCGGAGAACTCGTGCGGGAAGCGGTTGTAGTGCTCAGGGTTCAGGCCGACGATCTCCAGCAGCTCCCTGGCCCGGGCCTCCCGGCCGCCGGGCGGGTTGATGTCGTTGATGTCCATCGGGCCGCGGATGATCGAGCCGACGGTGTGCCGGGGGTTCAGCGACGAGTACGGATCCTGGAAGACCATCTGGATCTCGGGCCTGATCGGCTTGAGCTCGCGGCGGCCCGCGTGGGTGATGTCGCGGCCGTCGTAGGTGATGCTGCCGCCGGTCGGCTCCAGCAGCCGGGCCGCCAGCCGGCCGGTCGTCGACTTGCCGCAGCCCGACTCGCCGACCAGGCCGAGCGTCTCGCCCGCGTGTACGGTCAGGTCGATGCCGTCCACCGCGTGCACCACGCCGACCTGGTGCTTGACCAGGAAGCCGCCTCTGACGGGGAAGTGCTTGACCACCCCGGACAGCTCCAGCAGCTTCTCCGTCACTTCGTCTCCTCAACGGGTCGGTCGCGCAGCTCAGCCTTCTGCTTGAGCGTCAGGTAGCAGGCGTCGCCGTGGCCGTGTTCCGGCGACAGCTCGGGCCGCTCGCCCGCGCACACCTGTTCGCCCAGCAGTCGCACGTAGTCGCAGCGCGGGTGGAACGGGCAGCCGGACGGCAGGTTGATCAGGCTGGGCGGGGTGCCGCGCACCGGCGCCAGCGGCAGGTCCACCGGGCGCCGCAGGCTGGGCATGGAGCCCAGCAGCCCCCAGGTGTACGGATGGCGCGGCTCACGCAGCACCTCCCGCATCGTGCCCCGCTCCACGGCCCGTCCCGCGTACATGACCAGCACGTTGTGCGCGGTGCTCGCCACCACGCCCAGGTCGTGGGTGATCAGCACGATCGCCGTGCCCGACTGCTCCTGCAGCTCGCTCAGCAGGTCGAGGATCTGCGCCTGTACGGTGACGTCGAGCGCCGTGGTCGGCTCGTCGGCGATGAGCAGTCCGGGGTCGCAGACCAGCGCCATGGCGATCATCGCGCGCTGGCGCATGCCCCCGGAGAACTGGTGCGGATAGTCGTCGACGCGGAGCTTGGGCTGCGGGATGCCGACCCGGTCCAGCATCTCGATCGCCCGGTCCCGCGCCGACGACCGCGAGACGCCCTTGTGCTTGCGGTACACCTCGGCGATCTGCGCGCCGATCGTGTGGAACGGCGACAGCGACGTCAGCGGGTCCTGGAAGATCATCGCGATCCGGTCGCCACGCAGCTTCTCCATCGTGGACCTGGACGCGCCGATCAGCTCCTGGCCGTCGAAGGTGATGCTGCCGGAGATCTTCGCCGTCTCCGGGTTGTGCAGGCCGAGCACGGCCAGGTTCGTCACCGACTTGCCCGAGCCCGACTCTCCCACGATGCCGAGCGTGCTCCCGCGCTCCACCTGGAACGAGAGCCGGTCCACCGCGTGGACCACGCCGTCCTCGGTGTGGAAGTCGACGGTGAGCTCGTTGACCTCAAGGAACATCAGCTCAGCCTCACGCGGGGATCGATGACGGCGTACAGGGCGTCGACGACGATGTTCATCGCCACGATCGCACCCGCCGCGACCAGGACGGTGGCCATCAGGGTGGGCAGGTCGGAGTAGTCGACCGCGCGGACCGACAGGCGGCCGATCCCCTGCAGCCCGAACGTGGTCTCGGTGATGATCGCGCCGCCGATGAGCGTGCCCAGGTCCACGCCGAAGATGGTGACGATCGGGGTCAGCGTGCCGCGCAGGGCGAAGCGCAGCACCACGCTCCTGCCGGACATGCCCTTGGCCCTGGCGGTCCGGACGTAGTCCTCGCTGAGGTTCTCCACCATCGTGGAGCGGGTCATCCTGGTGTAGTTGGCGGTGAAGATGATCGCCAGCACGATCCAGGGCAGCAGCAGACCGCCGAACCAGCCGACCGGGTCCTCGGTGATCGGGATGTACTTGGGCTGCGGGAAGACGTGCGCCTGGTAGACGAAGAAGTACATGAGCAGCGTGCCGACGAAGTAGATCTGCATCGAGGCGCCGACCAGCGACGAGATACTGGCGACCTTGTCGAGCGCCTTGCCCTGCCGCAGCGCGGCGATGATGCCGGTGGCCACACCGAACGTCAGGAAGATCACCGAGGCGCCGACCGTCAGCGCGATGGTGACGGGCAGCCGGTCGATGATGGTCTCGAAGACCGGGGCCCGGTTGACGAAGGAGTAGCCGAGGCAGGGCGCGGGGCAGTGGCCGAGGCCCGGGTAGTCCCGGCCGACGAAGATCCCCCCGAGCCACGACACGAACTGCACCACCACCGGCTGGTCCAGGCCCAGGTTGTGCTTGGCCTGCGCCAGTGTCGTTGGCGGGCAGACCTTGCCGCACGCGAGCCGCGCCGGGTCGGCGGGGATCACGAAGAACAAGAAGAAGGTCACCCCGGAGATGATCACGAGGATGACCGCGGCGCCGATGACGCGGCGGGTCAGGAATCGAAGCACGAGATCTCCAAGAGAGTGCTCCGGGCGCCGTGACGGCGCCCGGAGCAGCGGTGCTACTGCTTCACGAAGATGGTGTTCGGCGAGACGATCCACTGCTGCGGATCGATCTCGGCGCCGCCCACCTTGGAGCCGTGCAGCATGGTGGCGATCCGGTTCTCGGCCACGACCAGCGGGGTGATGGTCTCCTGGATCTGCTTGTCCAGGTTCATCCACGCCGCGTTGGCCGCGTCGATGTCCGGGTTCTCCTCGATCTTCTTCATCTCGGCGTTGACCGTCGGGTCGTTCAGGTGGCTCATGTTCTGGCCGCCGTCGGAGACCGGGCCGAAGATGACCGGCATCACGGTGGAGCCGGACGGCCAGTCGGCGCCCCAGCCGCCCCAGTACAGATCGAACTCGTTCTTCGTCTGGCTGATCGAGTCGTAGTAGGTCTTACGGTCCAGCGGCTTGGCCACGACCTTGATCCCGGCCTTCTCCAGGGCGTTCTTGATCACCAGGGTGACCGGTTCCTGGGTGGGCATCTGGTTGTAGGCGTACACGATGGTCGGGTGGGGGTTGCTCGACTCGGCCAGCAGCTGCTTGGCCTTCTCGATGTCGCCCTCGGGCTTGTCCTTCTTCCCGAACAGGTCGTACGGCTTGTAGCCGACCGTGGTGTTCTCGTTCAGGATCGTCGTCGGCAGCGCCACCGACTGCGGGCCGCCCAGGGCCTGCTGGATCTGCTTGGACGGCCAGGCGTAGTTGATCGCCTGACGGATCTTCTGGTCCTTCACCCGGTCGAGGTTGAAGTAGTAGTAGTTGCCGTACGGCGAAGGGCTGATCATCCGGCGATCGGCCAGGCTCGCGTCGCTCAGCACCTGCTGCAGCCGCTCCGGCGGGGTGTTGGCGTAGAACGTGAACGCCGTCTGGTCGGGCCCCGAGTCGGCCACCAGGCGGTCGGTCACCTGGGTGGCCTCCTGGCCGAACTCCATCTTCCACACGTCCGGGTAGCCGCCGCGGATCGGGTCGGTGGCGGCGTCCCAGTTGGGGTTGCGGGCCAGCTCCATCGACTTGTCGACGACGTGCGACTTGATGATGTACGGACCGGAGGAGACGGGCTGCTTGTCGTACTTCTCCTTGGTGTCCTTGGCCTTGGGCACGATGTTGTAGCCCGCCATGGCGAAGGCGTAGTTCGCGTCGGCGTGCGGGGCCTTGAACTTGAAGACGACGGTCTTGTCGTCAGGGGTCTCGATGTTGTCGAGTTCCTTGCCGCCGTACGGGCCGGGGTAGGCCTTCTTGAAGTCGACGTCGGTGAGCCATTGCTGCACGTACTGGGGGCCGAACGTGATGAAGGGCGCGAACATCCGCTCCACGGACCACTTCACGTCGGCGGAGGTGATGGGGCTGCCGTCCTGCCATTTCACCCCGTCCTTCAGGGTGAACTTCCACGTCTTGCCGCCGTCGGAGGCCGTGCCCGCGTCCGTGGCCAGGTCGCCGACCAGCTTGTAGTCGCCCTTGGCGACCCGCTTGTAACCGGTCAGGCCGCGGTTGAGGAGCAGGCCCATGTTGGCATCGGTGTTCACGTAGATCTGGGCCGGGTCGAAGTGGGGGAAGTCGTCCCGGTCGATCATGGTGACCGTGCCGCCCTTGACCACGCCCTCCGGCGGGATCGCGGGGCCCTTGGAGTCCTCCGCGGTGCCCAGGGTGATCGTCGGGGGCTTGTAGGCCTCCGCCGCCGGCGCCGACGAGGCGCCCGCGCTGGCGGGAGCGCTCGACGGAGCGCCCGCGTTTCCCGGCGCGCAGGCGCCGACCAACGCCAGCGAGGCCGACGCGAGAACCGCGAGAGCCGACCGTTTGCGGTGATTCATTTCTCTCCTCTAGCGCTTGATCTTGGGGTCGAAGGCGTCGCGGACCGAGTCACCGAGCAGGTTGAAGGCGATGACGAAGATCAGCAGTGCGACGCCGGGGAAGATGAGGTAGGTGATGTCGTTCTGGTACACCTGCGTGGCGCGCAGGAACATCCGGCCCCAGTCCGGCACCTGCTCGCCCATCCCGACCCCCAGGAAGGACAGCCCCGCCTCGGCCGTGACCAGGGCGGGCAGCAGCAGCGTCGACTGGATGAGGATCGGGGTCCAGAGGTTGGGCAGCAACTCCTTGAACACGATCCTGGCCGGGGAGGCGCCGGTGACCTTGGCCGCCTCCACGAACTCACGCTCGCGCATCGACAGCACCTGGCCGCGCAGCAGCCTGGCCAGCCCCGCCCAGCCGAAGACGGTGAGCAGGATGGTCAGCGTGACCGCCCGCAGCCACACCGGAGTCTCCTCGTTGGACGGCACCAGGAACTGATCCACCACCGGCGTGAACGCGATGATGAACAGGACCTGCGGGAACGACAGCATCAGGTCGATGAACCGGCCGATGAAGTAGTCGGTCTTGCCGCCCATGTACCCGGCGACGATGCCGACCACGACGCCGATGGCGGCCGTGAGGATCGTCGCCACCACCGCGATCAGCAGCGAGGTCCTGATCCCGTAGACGAGCTGCATGAACACGTCACGGCCCAGGTTGGGCTCGATGCCGAACCAGAACTCCGAGCTGATCCCGCCGTTGGGTGCCAGCGCGTACCCGAAGTCGTTGAGCAGTCCGGGCCGGTCCTGGCCGTACAGGGTGTACGGGTCCTTGCCGTACACCAAGGAGATGACCGGCGCGAGGATGGCGACCAGGAAGAAGAAGATCACGATCACGGCCGAGATGACCCCGGTACGGTCCCGCCGGAAGCGCAGCCACATGAGCTGGCCGGGCGAGCGGCCTACGGCCTCCGGTGCTTCGGTCACGGACGTCGCGTCGATCTCTGATGCGGTGGACGTCGGTGTGGTCATCTAACAGGGCCCCCAAGCAACATGCCAGAACTGGAAGTACTAGGCCATATGGCACATTTGCAGGCGAGATCGCCTGGGGCAATGGTTTCCGGAGGCTTCACTATTTCGTTGTGCAAAGTCGACCCGGTCGTGCCATTTATCCCGTTGACCTGCGTCTATGTGAGATGTCATGATCTCTACAGGTAAAGCCTGCTTAATCACGGAATCAAGGCATAAACAAGATGCTGTCGTGACATGAACTTCGGCTTACCTGGGTAACTGTCCACTTATGGAGGACCACGGGCTCTTCGGGCCTCGCTCGGTGACATGGCGGGTCATGGGCGAGCCGATTCTGCTGATAGGCGGGTTCCGTGCGCTGCTGATGCAGGGATTGCACCCCAGGGCGATGCGCGGTGTCCTGCAGAACTCCTCGCTGATGGATCCGAATGAGGCGTGGTCGCGTTTCGTGCGCACGACGGAATTCGTCCGCGTCCGCACGTACGGTACGCGCGAGGAGGTCGAGCGGGCCGGCCGCCGGGTCCGCAAGATCCACGCCACGCTGAGCGCGTGTGATCCCGACACGGGCGAGCGCTTCCACCTCGACGACCCGGACGCGCTGCGCTGGGTGCACGCGGGTGAGGTCGACTCCTACCTGTCGGTGGCCCGCCGGGGCGGCGTCAAGCTGACGGACGCCGAGGCGGACACGTTCGTGGCGGAATGGCGGCGGGCCGCCGAGGTCGTCGGCCTCGACCCGGCCTCCGTCCCCGGCACGGTGGGCGAGCTGCATGACTACATCGAGGGGGAGCGCCCCGGCCTGCGGTTCGTCCCCGAGGCGGCGCATCCGCTGCGCCTGTCCCTCAACGCGCCGCTCCCGCTGCTGCTCACCCCGCTCAAGCCGGTCGTGCCGGGGGTGACGCTGCTGGCGTTCGCGACGCTCCCGCGCTGGGCGAGGAGGCTGTACGGCCTGCCGGCCACGCCGGTCGGCGACCTGTGGGCGACGGCCACGCTGAAGGCGCTGCACACCGGGCTGGGGCTGGTCCCGGCGCAGGTCCGCTACAGCCCGGCCGCCCGGCTGGCCCGCCGCCTCATGGCCGCCTGATGTGTTGACCAAGCGAGCGCTTGGTTGTCATAGTGGGGGTAGGTCGCATGCGGTTTTTCCGGCATGGCAGACTGGTGTGAGAAGAGAGCTAGCGTGCTCCGGGGTCGGTGAAATTCCGAACCGGCGGTGACAGTCCGCGACCCGGCCGATGCCATCGGCCGGTTGACTCGGTGAAATTCCGGGACCGACGGTTAAAGTCCGGATGGGAGGAAGCGCGCGGGTGTCCGGTGTCGAGCCGGGCGCCGCAGTGGTGTGTACGCGCACCGCCATACCCCCCGGGGCCCGCCGTGGCTTGGAGCTACTGGCGAGTAGGAGGCCCGGGGTGGAGACACCCGCTGAGGACGCCGCGCATTCGGCGCGTGCCGTCAACGACGCCATCCACGAGGCACAGGCCGTCACTGACTCCGCACGCGAGGCGCCTGCCATCTCCGGCGACGCTCGCGAGGCGCGGGCCGTCACTGACGCTATGCACATGGCGCGGGCCGTCGAGTTGGCCGCGTGTGGGCGCGGGGCCACCAGCCCGAATCCCGTGGTCGGCTGCGTCGTGCTCGACGCCGACGGGAATGTCGCGGGGGAGGGGTTTCACGCCTACGCCGGTGGCCCGCATGCCGAGGTCGTCGCGTTGCGTGCGGCGGGTGAGCGGGCGCGTGGCGGCACCGCGTACGTGACGCTGGAGCCGTGCGACCACACCGGCCGGACCGGGCCGTGCAGCCTGACGCTGCTCGACGCGGGCATCGCCCGGGTGGTCGTGGCGGTCGCCGATCCCACCCCGAAGGCCGCCGGTGGGGGCGCGAGGTTGCGCGCGCACGGGGTCGCCGTGGAGTTCGGGGTGCTCACCGAGGCGGCGGAGCGGGTCAACGCCGAGTGGCTCACCTACGCCCGGCTCGGCAGGCCGTACGTGACCTGGAAGTTCGCCGCCACTCTCGACGGCAGGTCGGCCGCCCCAGACGGCACCAGCCAGTGGATCACCTCCCCCGAGGCCCGAGCCGACGTCCACCGGCTGCGCGCCGAGTCCGACGCGATCATCGCCGGCATCGGCACGGTCCTCACCGACAACCCCCGCCTCACCGCCCGCCCGACCAACCCACCCGACCCGAGCCCGACGGGCGGCCCGGCCGACTCGAGCGGCTCGGCGGACCCGAGCCCGAAGGGCAACCCGGCCGACCCGGACCGCCCGACCGGCCCTGCCGGGTCAAGCAGCTCTACCGGCCCCAGCCATCCGGCGAGCCCTTGTGGCGGCGCCCGGCCCGGCGCGCGGGTGCCGTTGCGGGTCGTGGTCGACTCCGAGGCGCGGACACCGCCCGGCGCCAGGGTGCTCGACGGTGAGGCGCCCACGCTCATCGCGGTCGCCGACGACATCGAGACCGGCCTCGCTCGCACCGATCCCGCCCAGACCGATCTCGCTGAGACCGGCCTCGCCCAGACCAGTCCCGGCGAGGCCGGTCACAAGGCGGAGCTGATCCGGTTGCCCCGCCACGACGGCGGCCTCGACCTGGAGGCGCTCCTCCGCGAGCTGGCCGCGCGCGAGGTCGTCAGCGTGTTCCTGGAAGGCGGTCCGACGCTCGCGGGCTCGTTCCTGCGCCAGGGCCTGATCGACCGCGTCATCGCCTACCTGGCCCCGGCGCTGCTGGGCGCCGGGCCCGCCGCGCTCGGCGACGCGGGCGTGGCGACCATCGCCGGCACCCACCGGCTGGTCTTCGACGACATTTCCCCCATTGGACCGGACCTGCGGCTGACCGCGCGGCCGGTGCTCGCACCACCACGCAAGGAGAGTTGATGTTCACCGGAATCATCGAGGAAAAGGGCGACATCGTGGCCGTCGAGGCGGTGGGCGACTCGGCGCGGCTGTCCGTCCGCGGCCCGATCGTCTCCTCCGACGCGCGCCACGGCGACTCGATCGCCGTCAACGGCGTCTGCCTGACGGTCGTGGACGTCCAGGGCGACGTGTTCACCGTGGACGTGATCAAGGAGTCGCTCGACCGCAGCTCGCTCGGCGCCCTGGACGCGGGCTCCGCGGTGAACCTGGAGCGCGCCGTACGCGCCGACCAGCGCCTCGGCGGCCACATCGTGCAGGGCCACGTGGACGGCACCGCCGTACTGCGGTCCCGGGAACCTGGAGCGAACTGGGACAACCTCCGCTTCTCCCTCCCCGAGTCCTTCGCCCGGTACGTGGCGGAGAAGGGCTCGATCGCCATCGACGGAATCAGCCTGACGGTCACCACGGTTGACGACGACAGCTTCGGCGTGAGCCTCATCCCCACCACGTTGAAGCTGACCACGATGGGTGAGCTCGCAGTGGGCGACACGGTGAACATCGAGGTCGACGTGATCGCGAAGTATGTGGAAAGGCTGGTGGGCAAGCAGTGAACTGGGCTGACGCCGGATTCGAGGTATTCGGCACGCACGTCCTCTGGACGGACCTGGTCGGCAACATCGCCGCGCTGAGCACCGTCCTGCTGGCGATACGTAAGTCGATGTGGACGTGGCCGGTGCAGTTCACCGGCTCGGTGCTGCTGTTCATCGCCTCGATCAACGCGGGCATCACCGGCAACGCGCTCAAGCAGGCGATGTTCGGGGCGCTGGCGGTCTATGGCTGGTGGGCGTGGCGGCGCGGCACGCAGGACGGCAAGCAGCTGGCCGTGCGGCCGGCCACGGCGCGGGAGCGCATCGGCTACATCAGCGTGATGGTGCTGGGCACCGCCCTCGTCGGCGTGCTGTTCTTCGTCACGCACCTGTCGTGGGGAGCCGCCGTGCCGCTGCCGAAGGGCGCGTTCCTGGTGGCCGCCGACGCCTACATCTTCGTCGGCAGCGCGGTCGCCACCTGGGCGCAGGGCAGGGCGCTGGTCGACTTCTGGATCGTGTGGGTGGCCGTCGACCTGGTCGGCGTGCCACTGGCGTTCAGCTCGGGGCTGGTCGTCTCCGGCGCCGTCTACGGCGTGTTCTTCGTGCTCGTGCTGATCGGCTTCGTGAAGTGGCTGAGGGAGTACCAGGGCGCTCCCAGGGATCTGGCGGTGGTGTCATGACCGAGACCATTCTCGACCCGGTCGAACGGGCGATCCAGGACATCCGCGACGGCAAGCCCGTCCTGGTCGTCGACGACGAGAGCAGGGAGAACGAGGGCGACATCATCTTCGCCGCCTCCAAGGCCACTCCCGAGCTGCTCACGTTCACGATCAGGCACACCAGCGGCGTCATCTGCGTGCCCATGGAGGGCAAGGAGCTGGACCGGCTGGGCCTGCCCCTCATGGTGTTCCAGAACCGGGAGCGGCTGCGCACCGCGTACACGATCAGTGTCGACGCCCGTGACGGCGTGAGCACCGGCATCTCCGCCGCCGACCGTGCCAGGACGATCCGAACGCTCGCCGACTCCGCCACCGAGCCCTACGAACTGGTCCGGCCCGGCCACATCTTCCCGCTGCGCTACCACGAGGGCGGCGTGCTGAGCCGGCGCGGCCACACCGAGGCCGCCGTCGACCTGGCCAGGATCGCCGGCCTGAGTCCCGCGGGGGTCCTGGCCGAGGTCGTCAACGACGACGGCACCATGGCCAGGCTGCCCGAGCTGCGGGCCTTCGCCGACGAGCACGACCTGGCGCTCATCTCCATCGAGCAGCTGGTCGACTACCGGCGCAGGACCGAGAGCATGGTCACCAGGGTCGCCGAGACGAACCTGCCCAACGCGTACGGGATGTGGCGGGCCTACGGCTACGCCAGCGCGCTCGACGGCGGCGAGCACATCGCGCTCGCCTACGGCGACCTGTCCGACGGCGAGAACATCCTGGTCCGCGCCCACTCCGAATGCCTGACCGGCGACGTGTTCGGCTCGCTGCGCTGCGACTGCGGGGTCCAGCTCGAGCACGCCATGTCGGCGATCGCCGAGGAGGGCCGCGGCGTCGTCGTCTATCTGCGCGGCCACGAGGGCCGGGGCATCGGCCTGCTGGCCAAGCTCCGGGCGTACAGCCTGCAGGACAACGGCAGCGACACCGTCGACGCGAACATCGAGCTCGGCCTGCCGGTCGACGCCCGTGAGTTCTCCAACGCCGCGCAGATCCTGGCCGACCTCGGGGTCAAGTCCGTACGGCTGCTCACCAACAACCCGGCCAAGCTCAAGGGCATGGACGGCTACGGAATCAAGGTGCTCGGCCGCGAGCCCATGCCGGTGGCGATGAACCCCTACAACGAGCGCTACCTGAAGGCCAAGCGCGACCGCCTCGGCCATGACATCTCGGAGGCTTCATGAGCGGGCAGGGACGTCCCGCGGTATCCGCAGTGCCGGACGCCGCGGGCCTGACGGTGGGCGTGGTCGCCGCATCCTGGCACGCCAAGATCACCGACCAGCTCCTCGCCCGGGCGCTGCAGGCGTGCGACGACAGCGGCGCCACGGCCACCGTCGTACGGGTGCCGGGCTCGCTGGAGATCCCGGTCATCGCCCAGGCGCTGGCCCGCCGCTGCGACGCGGTGGTGGCGCTGGGCGCGGTCATCAAGGGCGAGACCGCGCATTTCGACTACGTCTGCGACTCGGTGACCGCCGGCCTGACCCGGATCTCGCTCGACGAGGAGACTCCGGTCGGCAACGGCGTACTCACCTGCGAGACCCTCGACCAGGCACTCGACCGCTCGGGCCTGCCGGACAGCAAGGAGGACAAGGGGTATGAGTCGACCGTCGCCGCGCTGGAGACCGCACTCCTCCTGCGGGACCTCCACTGACCTGCGGTAGGTTTCCGTTCGTGTCCGATCCGCTGCCTCCTCCGCCGTTGCCCATCACCTGGCGTCCCCGCCGGGGGAGAATCGTCGCGTACGGCTTCGCGACGCTGGTCGTCCTCGGCTCGGTGGTGATGGCCGCCCTCATCGCCGAGCCGTTCCAGCTGCCGGACCGGATCATGCTCGTGCTGTTCGGCTGTCTCGTGGCCTTCGTCCTGCACCTGCTGGGCCGGGTGCGGGTCGAGGCCGACGAGACGGGCCTGACGATCGTCAACGCCATCCGTACCCACCGCTACAGCTGGCCGGAGGTCCTGGACGTGACCCTGCTGGTCGGCGAGCCGTGGCCCAAGCTGGACTTCTCCGACGGCCGCAGCATCGGCGCGATGGGCATCCAGGGCTCGGAGAAGGCCCGCGCCCGCCGGGCCACGGCCGAACTGGCGGCCCTGATCCGCGAACGCGGCGAGGCGAGCGAGGACTAGAGCCGAACACGTCGAGAATTCTCGCGAGGACCAAGCGGCGCGTAGCCTGAAGGCGTGCTGCGGCGGACAATCAGGGCAATGGACATCGAGTCTCCAGAGAAGCTCATCGAGCTGCTCGACCGGCACGCCTACCTGGCCGACGAGGGACTGGCCACAGCCGCGTTCCTGGCGCTCAGGATGGGACGGCCGCTGTTCCTCGAAGGGGAGGCGGGGGTAGGGAAGACCGAGCTGGCCAAGACGCTGGCCGCGCTGCTGAAGGCGCCGCTGATCCGGTTGCAGTGCTACGAGGGGCTCGACGCCGCCCAGGCGCTCTACGACTGGGACTTCGCCCGCCAGCTGCTCCACCTCAAGGCCGCCGAGGCCGCCGGGATCACCGACGTGGGCCGGCTCGAAGGCGAGATCTACGACCGCCGGTTCCTGATCGCCCGGCCGCTGCTCAAGGCCGTCGAGATGCAGCCCAGCGTGCTACTGGTGGACGAGATCGACCGGGCCGACGACGAGTTCGAGGCGTTCCTGCTCGAAGTGCTGTCCGACTTCACGATCTCCATCCCCGAGCTGGGCACGATCAGCGCCAGGACGCCGCCGGTGGTCGTCGTCACCTCCAACCGGACCCGCGAGGTGCACGACGCGCTCAAGCGCCGCTGCCTGTACCACTGGCTGGAGCACCCGGACTTCGACCGGGAGGTGGCGATCCTGCTGCGCCGCCTGCCCGATTGCACCGAGACGCTGGCCGTACAGGTGGCCCAGGCGGCGGCGCGGCTGCGGCGGGCCGGGCTGGTCAAGCCGCCGGGCGTCGCCGAGACGCTCGACTGGACCGAGGCGCTGCTCACGCTGGGCGCGAAGGAGCTCGACCCCGGCCGCGCCGCCGCCACGCTGGGCGCCGCGCTGAAATACCGCGAGGACGTCGAGAACGTCCTGGACAACGGGCTGCTCGACCATGCATGACCTGATCGGCACCATGACGGGCTTCGCCAGGACACTGCGCGCCGCGGGCGTCGCCGCCGACCACGAGCGGACCCGCAACCTGCTGCTGGCCCTGGACCACCTCGACGTGACCGCCCCGGCCGAGGTCTACTGGGCCGGCCGCTTCACCCTCTGCGCCACCCCCGACGACCTGCCCAGGTACGACCGCTGCTTCGCCGCCTACTTCGGCGGCAGAACAGCGAAGGTCAGCCGTACGAGCACCACGACCGTCACCCGGCACACCGCCGCGGCCGACCAGGACGAACAGGAGGGCGAGGCGGACGCCGTGCCCGGCACCGCCAGCCGTACCGAGATCCTGCGGCACCGGGACGTGGCCAGGCTCACCGAGGCCGAGCGGGCGGAGGTGCACCGGATGCTGTCGCTGCTGCGCGGCCGGCGCGCGCAGCGGCGCTCGCGGCGGTTCGCGGCCGCGCACCGGGGAGTCCTGGACCAGCGGCGCACGATCCGGGACGCGCTCAGGAAGGGCGACGTCGCGCGGTTGCGGCGCAAGCGGCACGCCACCAGGCCGCGCCGCGTCGTGCTGCTGGTGGACGTCAGCGGCTCCATGGCGCCCTACGCCGAGACGCTGCTGCGCTTCGCGCACGCCCTGGTCAGGAGCGAGCCGCGGGCCACCCGGGTCTACTCGATCGGCACCAGGCTCACCCCGATCACCGCCGAGCTGCGCCACCGCGACCCTGGCACGGCGCTGAACGAGGTGTCCAAGGCCGTGCCCGACTGGAGCGGCGGCACCAGACTCGGCGAGGAGCTCAGGGAGTACCTCACCCGCTCCAGCGCGCGAGGCGCGATCGCGGTGATCGCCTCGGACGGCTGGGAACGCGGCGATCCGGAGCTCCTGGGCACCCAGATGGCCCGGCTGGCCCGGCAGGCGCACCGGGTCATCTGGGTCAACCCGCACAAGGGATACGCGGACTACCAGCCGCTGACCGGCGGCATGCGCGCCGCCCTGCCGTACCTGGACGATCTGGTGGCCGGGCACAGCCTGGCCGCCTTCGAGGAACTGAGCGAGAGGCTCGCCGATGCGTGATGTGCTGACGGAGATCATGCCCTGGTGGCGGTCGGGGCTCAGGTTCGGGCTCGCCACGGTGGTGAGCACGTTCAGCAGCGCCCCCCGGCCACCCGGCGCGGCCATGGCCGTACGCGGCGACGAGGTGGTCGGCAGCGTGTCCGGCGGGTGCGTCGAGGGCGCGGTGTTCGAGCTGGCCGCCGAGATCGACACCCCCGTCCTGCAGAGGTACGGCGTGAGCGACGACGACGCGTTCGCCGTCGGGCTGACCTGCGGCGGCATCATCGACATCCTCGTCGAGCCGGTCTCGATCGAGACGTTTCCCGAGCTGGGGGAGATCTCGGCGTCCGTGAAGGCGCACGAGCCCGTGGCGGTCGCCACGATCGTCTCCGGCCCCGGCCGGATGGGCGCCCGCCGCGTCATCTGGCCGGACCGCTCCTCCGGCACGCTCGGCCTGGACCGCCTCGACGAGGCCGTCGACGACGACGCCCGCGGCATGCTGGCCCAGGGCGCGACGGGCATCAGGCACTACGGCGGGCAGGGCGAGCGGCGGCTGGACGACCTCGCGGTGTTCGTGCACTCGTTCGCGCCGCCGCCGCGCATGCTGGTCTTCGGCGCGATCGACTTCGCCGCGGCGGTGGCGCGGGTGGGTAAGTTCCTGGGCTATCACGTGACCGTCTGCGACGCGCGGCCCATCTTCGCCACCCCCAAGCGCTTCCCCGAGGCCGACGAGGTGGTGGTCAAGTGGCCGCACGACTACCTAGCCTCGGTGCAGGTGGACGAGCGCACGGTCATCTGCGTCCTCACCCACGACCCCAAGTTCGACGTGCCGCTGCTGGAGGTGGCGCTGCGCACCGACGCGGGCTACGTCGGCGCCATGGGCTCCCGCCGCACCCACGAGGACCGGCTGGACCGGCTGCGCGAGGCGGGCCTGACCGAGGACGAGCTGGCCCGGCTGAGGTCGCCCATCGGCCTCGACCTGGGCGCCCGGACCCCGGAGGAGACGGCGGTGTCGATCGCCGCCGAGCTGATCCAGCTCCGCTGGGGCGGTTCGGGACGGCCGCTGACCCACACCGAGGGGCGCATCCACCAGGAGACGCCATGAGAGGCTCCCGGGTGGCCGGGCTGCTGCTCGCCGCCGGGCAGGGCGCCCGGCTGGGCACGCCCAAGGCGCTGGTCGAGTACGAGGGCGAACGGCTGGTCGACCGGGGCGTGCGGCTGCTGGAGGAGGGCGGCTGCCATCCCGTGGTGGTCGTGCTCGGCGCGGCGACCGTACAGGTGCGTCGGGCGGTGACGGTACGCAATCCGGACTGGCCGACGGGCATGGGCTCGTCGCTGAGAGTGGGGCTGGCCGCGCTGCCCGAGGAGGCCGATTCGGTGGTCATCGCGCTGGTGGACCAGCCGTTCATCAGGCCCGAGGCGGTCCGCGCCCTGATCGCCGGCCAGGCCGAGGTGGCCGTGGCGACCTACGGCGGCAAGCGCAGGAACCCCGTGCTGATCGCCCGCAGCCACTTCGGTGCGGTCGCCGCGCTGGCCGTGGGTGACGTGGGCGCGCGGCCGTTCCTGAAGGCGCATCCCGAGCTGGTCACCGAGGTGCCGTGCGACGGCCTGGGCGACCCGGCGGACATCGACACGCCCGGGGACCTGTCGCTGCTAGAGACGTAGCGAGGCGACGGCGGCCCGGTGGTCGCTGCCCGTCGCCGGGGCCACCCCCGCCTTGGTGGCCGTCATCCCCTTGAACAGGATGTGGTCCGGCCGGGTGATCGGGAACTCCGACGGCCAGGTGAACCCGAAACCGTCGCCCGCCGTGACCTGCGCGTCGATCAGCGGCGGGGTGAGCCCCCGCATGCCCCGGTCGGTGGTGGCGGTGTTGAGGTCGCCGAGCAGCAGGATCCGCTTGCTCGGGTCGGCGTCGATGAGCTTGCGGGCGGAGGCCAGGGACTCGTCGCGCGAGGCGGTCTGGCCGGGGCGGGCGGAGGCCAGGTGCATGACGTACACAGTGACCTTGCCCTTGGGCGTGGCCACCACGGCCCGCAGCGCGCGCGGCCAGCCCATGCCGACGTCGAGCGGCTTGGTCTCGGTGATCGGGTAGCGGCTCCACAAGCCGACCGTGCTCACCGGATAGTGGTACTTGAACATCTTGTTGAGCTGCTTGGCGGCCGGGCCGCCGCTGGTGAGCTCCTGCGCCGCCAGCAGGTCGAGGTCTTCGGCGATGCGGCGTACGGCCTCGCCCGAGGCGTTGTTGGTGACGCCCACGTTCACCGTGCCGACCGCCAGATCGCTCTGGCCGCCGGGCGGAGTGCGCATCAGCGTGGCGCCGAACATCACCGCCCACACCACCCCCGGCACGAGCGCCGCCACCGTGGCCACCGTCGACCGGGCCACGAGGGCGCCCACGATCAGCAGCGGCACGATGATCCCGAACCAGGGCAGCAGGCTCTCCATCACGGGAGTGAACCCACCCAGCGCCGGGATCAGCTGGTGCCCCGCCAGACTCACCGCGAGCACGGCTGACACGACGATGACGAGGCGCTTCAGCATTCGACCCAGGCTAGCCGCTCGCCGCAGGTGACGCGGCGCGCTAACCTGTTGCCGTCGCAACGGAACAACATTCGGTTCATCCTTCGGTTCATCGGGAGCCCGGCATGCGCATCGGTATGGCACTCAACTACTCCGGCGGTTTCAAGGAGACCGTCGCCGAGCTGGCCGATTACGAAAAGGCGGGCCTCGACATCGTCTTCGTGGCCGAGGCCTACAGCTTCGACGCCGTGAGCCAGATGGGCTACATCGCCGCCAGGACCGAGCGCCTGGAGATCGCCTCCGGGATCCTGCCGATCTACTCGCGGACCCCGACGCTGCTGGCGATGACCGCCGCGGGCATGGACTACGTCTCCGACGGGCGCTTCACGCTGGGACTCGGCGCGTCGGGGCCGCAGGTGATCGAGGGCTTCCACGGCGTGCCGTACACCGCGCCGCTGGGCCGTACGAGGGAGATCATCGAGATCTGCCGCCGGGTGTGGCGGCGCGAGCGGATGGAGTACGAAGGCAAGCACTACACGCTGCCGCTCCCGTCCGACCAGGGGACCGGGCTCGGCAAGCCGCTCAAGCTCATCAACCATCCGGTACGCCCCCGCATCCCGATCGTGGTCGCGGCCATCGGCCCCAAGAACGTCGAACTGGCCGCGGAACTCGCCGAAGGCTGGGAGCCGATCTTCTACGTCCCCGAGAAGGCCGCCGACGTGTGGGGCCCGTCGCTGGCCGCCGGGCGGGCCAAGCGGCAGGACGAGCTCGGCGAGCTGGACGTGATCGCGCAGGCGTCGCTGGCGATCGGCGACGACGTGGCGGGGCTGCTGGAGTTCGGCCGGCCGATGGCCGCGCTGTACATCGGCGGGATGGGCGCCAAGGGCCGCAACTTCTACAACGATCTGGCTCGGCGCTACGGCTACGAGAAGGAGGCCGAGGCGATCCAGGAGCTGTACCTCGAGGGGAAGAAGAACGAGGCGGCGGCGCTGGTGCCGCACGAGCTGCTGGAGAGCATGTCGCTCATCGGGAGTGAGGGGTTCGTGCGGGACCGGGTGGCGGCGATGAAGGAGTCGGGGGTGACGACGCTCAACATCGCGCCGTTCGGGGCGACGCACGAGGACCGGGTGAAACTGATCGAGCAGATCAAGGAGATCGCCTCCTGATTTGCCGTTGGGCGGCCGAAGCACTCCTCGGGACCCGATAGTCTTTCTCTTGCGACGCGGGGTGGAGCAGTTCGGTAGCTCGCTGGGCTCATAACCCAGAGGTCGCAGGTTCAAATCCTGTCCCCGCTACCAAGACGAGAAGGCCCTTCAGGATCATCCTGGAGGGCCTTTTTCGCGCGTCCAGGCACAATGGGCCGCGCTTCGCTCGGACCGCCTTTCTCGGCGCGCAACCCCTTACGGTCGGCGCTTGCGGCCGCCGGTTGGCCGGAGTCGACAGTCATGATCACTCGCCCGGGACCTCTGAGCTAAGCTCGGTAGATCATGACCGATCTGCTCGGAATCAACCATCTGACACTGTCCACGACCGAACTCGACCGGCTCGTGGCGTACTACACGGAGTTGCTCGGAGCAAGGCTCGCGTTCGAGCGCGCTGCAACCTCTGCCGATCCTCGGATCGCAGTCCTAGATGTCGGCGGGGCCGACCATCTGATGATCGTCGAAACCGCTACTGTCCCCGCCCTCGATCTTGATCCCCTGAACCGGGCGGGTTGGGGCCTGCGCGTGGGCACATACGCACAGCTGTGTGAGCTTCGCGAACGGATTCTGGATGCCGGGCGGTCAGTCGGACAGATCGAGACGCTGCCCACGCAATGGACGATGACGGCTCGCGATCCCGATGGACGCCCTGTGGATATCCGGGCCCATCGCCCTCGATGATCACACGTGGGGACAAGGCCCTCACGGCTTGATGTCTCCCGCCATCTCGACCGTACGCGCAGTTCGCCAACAGTGTCCGCCGAAAGGGCGGACAATCGCCGTCGGTTGGCCCGTCACCGAATCCGGGCGTATGGCGGTTGGCGTGGCGGGTGTGGGGTGAGAAAGACTGCACGTGACGGCAAGCGCTCTCCTGGGCGAATCGATGCGCATCGCACCGGCTGAGACGGCATGCTGGTTCGGGCGCCCAAGGGCGCTACCCCTCCATGCCGGAAGGTGCATGAGTCATGACAGGCAGCCCTCAGCGGGGCGCTTTCCTCAAAGAGCACATGAACGCCGTGCTGGCGATGGTCACCGTCGCTCTGGAAGCACGGGAGAGCGGCGACACCAGCGACCCCGTCGGCCTGCAGGTGATCAGCCGGGTCATCAACGAGGTGCCACGGGAGGTCGCCGCGATGGCGTCCCTGCATCTCATCCTGCTGCTCGTCCGGCACCTCGCGCGGGTGCAGGGACGGCCGGTGGACGAAGTGTGGCAGGAGCTCGCGCTGATCTACGCCGAGGACTGGCCCGAGGACGATGCGCCCCGGGCGTGAGGCCCGGGCCCGTCCTATGCCTCTGAAATGTGAGCACCACCACCCTCGTCCGTACTGGCTCTGTGTTGTGAGACGCCTTCGCGATCCGGTGGGTTGACAGGGGCCGCGCCGGAACCTGATCCCTTCGGACCGTGTTGTGGGGCGGGTGAGGCCCGTGGGGGCCTAGTGTGGGGCGGAAATTGACGTTTCTGAGTTATTGGCGGAGATATGTCCGACGCGACGCCGTCCTTGATCGCCGGCCGGTACCGGCTTGATGAGCTCATCGGCAGCGGGCCGACGGGTGAGGTGTGGCGCGGGTACGACCAGCGCGCCGACTGGACCGTGGCCGTGAAGGTGCTGGACACGCGGGCGGCCACGCCCGAGGTGCTCCGGCAGCATGCCCAGGCCGTGGCCCGGGTGATCCACCCGAACGTGGCCATGGTGCTCGACGTGGGCGACCACGAGGGAGCGCCGTACCTGGTGATGGAGTTCCTGACGGGGGAGAGCCTCGGTGAGGAGGTGGCAGCGGGGCCGCTGCCCATCGTGGAGGCCTGTGACCTCATCGGACAGGCGGCCGCGGGGCTGGAGGCGGCGCACCGGGCCGGTGTGGTGCACGGCCAGATCGGGCCCGACAGCTTCCGGCGGGCCGGGAGCGGGGTGCTCAAGGTCGTGGGGTTCGGGCTGACCGACCAGGTTCCGTCGGATGACGGCGTACGGTATCGGGCGCCTGAAGTGATCGACGGACGCGGCGGGGCGGCCCCCGCCGACCTGTACGCGCTGGGGTGCGTCTGTTACGAGGTGCTGTGCGGGCGCCCGCCCTTCGAGGGGTCGCCCGAAGAGGTCGGCGAGCTGCACCTGCACGCCGAGCCCGCCCCGCCGAGCAGCCATCGGGCGGAGGTGCCGGGCGAGCTGGACCGGCTGGTGCTGGCCATGCTGGCCAAGGACCCCGCCGCCCGGCCGGCCGGTGGCGAGCCGGTACGCAGAGCGCTGGCCGCCATCGCCCGGCCACCCCGCTCCCAGCCCGGCCAGTCCACAGCGCCCCAGCCCCACCCGGCCACGGCCCCTCAGGCCATCCCTCACCCAGCGCCCCAGGTCACCCCACACCCGGCGCCCCAGAGTGGTCAGGCCACGCCCTACCCGGGCGGCGCACCGCAGACGGGTCAGGTCGCTTCCTACCCGGGCGGAGCGGGCATCGGTGATACTCAGGCCATGCCTCCCGCTGCGTTCCACGACGGTGACGGCCCGCGCAAGGGCGACACCGCGATCTACGACGCGCCGCCACCCGGCCCGTCGTCCAACCGCCGGCTGTTCGTGCAACTGGGCGTGGCCCTGGCCGCGATCGCGGCGGTCACCGTGGGCCTGATCCTGTGGTCGGGATCACGCGGTGAGCCCGTGGCCGGGCCGACGTCCTCGCCGACGCCCACCACCAGCGCCCCGGCCCCGGTGCCGACCGAGACCCCCGAACCGAGCACGTCCGTCGCGCCCATCCCCACCGATCCCGTGGGCCCCACACCCACCCCCAAGGGCACGCTCGCCAACAGCGTCCCGCCCGGAGGTTGGGTGAAGTGGCTGGGTGAGTTCGACAAGGCCGTGACGGCTCAGGAGTCCATCGGCGACATCGAGCCCGGCGCCGCCAGAAAGGCCCACGACAAGATCAGGAAGGCCGCCAGGAAGTCCCTGGAGAACCACGACGGCCCGGCGCTCGACCAGGTCGCGGGCATCGTCCGCGACCTGCGCAAGGCCCAGGCGAAGGGCGACGTCCCCACCTCCGGACCCCTCGCGGACTTCCTCGACGACTGGAAACTCTGACGTCCGGAAACGCCGACGTCCGGAAACCCTGACGTCGGCGACCGGCGACCGGCGACCGGCGACCGGTCAGCGGCGGTGGCTACCGCGACATCAGCGTCAACGCGTAGACGCCGATGGCCGCGAAGTCGTCCGCCGGTTCCGACGCCTGCCAGGACCGCACATCGTCCACGAACCGGCTGCCCCGCCCGGTGAACGGCGCGTACCGGTCCACGCCGTCCTTCGGGCACGGCACCATCCCTTCCAGATGGTCGCCCAGCCCGTCGTGGAACAGTGAGGCGTCGTTCGGCCCGTTCACCACGGCCCCCGTGGCGGGCTTCCGGGTGATGTCGGAGATCTGGTAGTGCGGGCAGCGGATCGCGTTCTCCCCAGCCCCGGCGACGAACGACACGCCCCACGCGTTGGCGCCGAACACCCACCCGCGCTGCCGCGTCCCGAAGGCGTCGTACGCCCGGTCCCCGCTCACCGACCGGTACAGCCGCGACGTCGCCGCCATCCCGAACGCGTGCGGCACCGCGTCGAACTCGGAGTAAGCGGCCCCCGCGCGGAACGGATCCTTCCCGGCCCGCGCGGAACCGATCTCCAGCTGTGCCCGAAGATCGTCCACCAGCTGCTGTTCGGAGACGGCGAGTCCGTCGGAGATCGTCTCCTGGCCCGACGCGCCGACCAGCGCCGGCTGCCCGTCGGGGCCCGTCACCTCGATGGCCTGCACCGATCCGGCCGCGTCCGCCTGCCGGATCCCCTTGACCAGGTCGGCGTGGGCCAGCGCGCTCACGTCGTACAGGTTGAAGGTGTCGCCCCCGGCCTCGTGCTCCAGGTACTGCCCAGCCCAGTGCGCCGCCTTCTCCAGCCAGCCCGTGGCCCGGTCGTCGCCCAGCCGCAGCGCCGCCAGCGCCAGCTCGGCGGCGCCCAGCTCCATGTCGTCGCGCCAGGCGCTCTCCGGGTAGAAGGCGTGCGGCAGCGACGTGACGAGCTGCCCGACCTTCTCCGTCTTGGCCATGGCGTAGACCGCCGCCGCCTTGCCCAGCAGCGCCGCCGCCCGTTCGGGGGACGGCTCCACCTGCGCGGCCAGCGCGAAGGCCGCCGCGGTACGGCCGGCCAGGTTGGGGCTGATCGGCTTGCCGGGGGCGGCCGCGCGGAAGACCGGCCGGTGGCTCAGGAAGCGGTGCCGGGAGGAGTCGTCGGACTCGGGCAGCCGCCAGACGTCGTGGTCGCCGACGTAGGTGGCCTCCTCGTTGCCCGCGCCGATGCCGACCTGGATGTAGAGAGTCTTGGAAGCGCCGTCCCACATTTTGTCTAGATATTTCAGGCCGTGGGTGGCTTCGCGGTTGAGGCGCTGGTCGGGTCCGCCGTCTCGTGCCGAGGCCCAGAGCAGCGTGTCGACATAAGCCAGGATGTGGGTGAACTTGAGATAGTCGCCCGCGTCGAACCATCCGCCCTCGACGTTCACGGGGCCGCCGATTTTCGTCAGCTTGCCCTTGATCTCGTCGGTGTCCGGCCCGGTGAACACCGGCCAGTCATAGACCGAGGCGGCCTTGTCGTTGCGGTGCCGCCGACCGCCGTCCCGCTGCCCTTCGAAGAAAGTGAGGATCTTCGAGGTGGGCGAGGCAGGCGCGATCTGGAAGGTCGGGGAGGTCATCGTGCCCGACTTGATCCGGTAGCGGCCCGGCTCCTTGAGCGCGGTGAGGTCCAGGCCGTACACGTGCTTGTACGTGCCGTTCCAGGAGCCCAGGTCGCCGCCCGCCGTGCCCTTGAGCACCTCGCGCCCGTCGGCGCGGACGACGGTGAAGCGGGCGCCCGCGGACCCCGCGCGGGTCATCAGGAAGGCGTGCTTGGACTCGGCGGGTGCGAACCCCACTTGATCGACCCGGATATGGCCGGGTGGGGGCGGTGCGGCGAGCGCCGGGGTGCTCCCCATGGTCAGGACGGTCAAGGCGACAGCTAAGGCGTACCTCATCATGGGGCGCTCCATGGAATTATGTGAACAGCGTTCAGCACGGTATTCGCGTGTGACAGGGGAGGTCAATAGTGGCGTGAGGGTTAATACACGTACATTGACGAAATGACCGTCAATTATCCGGAACGCCGGGCGCGGGTCGCGGAAATGCTGCCCGCGCGCGAGGTCGACGCGATCCTCGTCACCTCGGGCGTCAACGTGCGCTACCTCACCGGGCTGGAGAGCTCGAACGCCGCTGTGCTGATCAAGGCCGACGGTTCCGCGCTGCTGGTGACCGACAACCGCTACATCGAGAAGACGCGCGGGCTGGACGTGGCGGCCGTCGAGGCGTCCGACGTGGCGGCCAGGCTGGCCGCGCCCGGCATCGGGATCGAGGCGGCGAGCATGACCGTGGCGACGTTCAACCGGCTGAGCAGCCTGCTGGAGAGCGGGCCGGTTCCCCTGGAGCCGCTCGTGGAGCTGCTGCGGGCGGTCAAGGACGACGACGAGCTTGAACTCCTCCGTACGGCCTGCGCGATCAGCGACCAGGCGTTCGCCGACGTCACGGGCAACATCGGCCCCGGCGTCACCGAGCGGGACCTCGCCCGGCTGCTCGAAGCCCGCATGATCGAGCTCGGCGCCGACGGACCGGCCTTCGCCACCATCGTCGCGGCGGGAGAGAACGGCGCCATCCCGCACCACGCGCCCAGCGGCAGGGAGCTGCGCACGGGCGACCTGATCACCATCGACTTCGGCGCCTGCTACCAGGGCTACCACGCGGACATGACGCGTACGGTCGCCCTGGGCGGCCCCGCCGACTGGCAGCGGGAGATCTACGACCTGGTCGCCGAGGCGCAGCGCGCGGGCAGCGAGGCCCTGGCACCGGGGGCGACGGCCAAGGAGGTGGACGCGGCCGCCCGTTCGGTCATCGAGGCGGCCGGCCACGGCGGTCACTTCAGGCACGGGCTCGGTCACGGCGTCGGACTGGAGATCCACGAGGACCCGTTCCTGGGCCCGTCGCGGACCGGTAGACTAGAGGATCGAGTTCCTGTCACCGTCGAGCCGGGGGTCTACCTTCCGGACCGGGGCGGTGTTCGCATCGAGGACACCCTTGTGACCCGCACGGGCGGCCCGGAACTCCTCACGAAGACGACCAAGGAGCTGCTCGTCCTTTGAGCGGCCGCACGCGGGAGAATACGAGTGGCGACGACCAACGACCTCAAGAACGGCATGGTGTTGAAGCTCGACGGCGGTGAGCTGTGGGCCGTTGTGGAGTTCCAGCACGTCAAGCCGGGCAAGGGCGGCGCGTTCGTGCGCACCAAGCTCAAGAACGTGCTCTCGGGCAAGGTCGTCGACAAGACCTTCAACGCCGGCGTGAAGGTCGACGTGGCCAACGTCGACAAGCGCGAGATGCAGTATTCCTACAAGGACGGCGACGACTTCGTCTTCATGGACACCGAGACCTACGACATGGTCAACGTGCCCACCGGCACGGTCGGCTCCGCCGCCAACTACATGCTCGAGAACACCCTGGCCACGATCGCCTTCAACGAGGGCTCCGCGCTCTACGTCGACCTGCCGGCCGCGGTCGAGCTGACCATCTCCAGCACCGAGCCCGGCCTGCAGGGCGACCGCTCCACCGGCGGCACCAAGCCCGCCACGCTGGAGACCGGCGCCGAGGTCAAGGTCCCGCTCTTCATCACCACCGGCGAGAAGATCAAGGTCGACACGCGCAGCGGCGACTACCTCGGCCGGGCCTGAGGTGTCTGCACGCGGCAAAGCACGCAGGCGAGCGCTCGACATCCTCTTCGAGTCCGAACTCCGCAGCGAGGATCCCCTGCGGATCCTCGCTGAGCGGGTCGAACGGCAGGACCCCCCGGTCAACGAATACACCTCGACGATCGTCGAGGGCGTCGCCCGTCACCAGGCCCGCATCGACGAGCTCATCACCACCTACTCCGAGGGCTGGACCCTCGACCGCATGCCCGCGGTCGACCGCAACCTGCTGCGTGGCGGCACCTACGAGCTCCTGTGGATGCCCGGCGTCCCCGAGGGCGTGGTCATCAGCGAGTGGGTGCACCTGGCGGGCGAGCTCTCCACGGACGAGTCGCCCCAGTTCGTGAACGGGCTGCTGGCCCGCTTCAAACAGCTGAAGCCAAGTATCACCCTTTAGACACCCTCTTCGGGTGAACCTGGTTCTACCGCCGGGGGATCCCTGCCCCTCCGGGTAGAAGAAGTTCCTACTTCTGCCCCGAAAGTCGTCCATATAGGCGAGGTACGTTCCAGACACGCGGCCTGCACGGCTTGCGCTAGGCGAGGGACGTGTACACCGCACGGTCAACCGTTCGACGCCTGTCGGCGCCTGGTTGACCGTGCGGTTTCGACAGGAGCCCACCCGCCCCGGTCCCGTCCCGCGTCAGGAACTCAGCGCCGGCCATGGGCGCCGACGCCCCACAAAACGCCCCGCCGGTCCATCCCAGCCGGCGGGGCACCGGTGTGCTACCAGGTCCAGTCGGAGTGCGCGTCGGCCTGCCACGCCTTGGGGAAGTACTGCCGGATGGCGAAGGCCATGCCGATGCCCCGGGCGATGAACTGGTCGCGCTCCAGCTTCCTGGTGATCGGCTCGCCGGGCCGGCCCTGGTTGTCCCACCAGGACTCCCACTGCTTGACGCAGGTCTGAGCGCCGTACTTCGCGTTGCTACAAGGCGCGGGCGGCGACCAGATCTGCGTGTGGCCGAAGTCGACGATCTTGCCCGACGACTCCTCGGTGAGAGTGCCCCACGCCTTGAGGCAGTAGGTCTGGCTGGGGATGTCCCACTTCACGTAGTGCTGCCGGCCGCTGGTGGCCAGCGTGCGCAGGTTCCCGCACTTGGCGTCGCCGATCTGCTCCTTGGTGATCCGCAGGCGGTAGTAGGTGCCGTTGTCGCGCCAGCCGTCGAGCATGACCCAGCCGCCCTCGTGGACGAACTTCTCCGCGTAGTTCGGCGGCCACTTGGCGGGGTCGCCCCAGCTGATCTCCGACGTGGTGGCCGACAGCGGCTTCCAGGCCCACTGCCCGGCCGCCCGCCCATCGGCCCAGAACTGACCGGCGCTGCGCGAGGTCATCCGCGAGTACGCGCCGTAGACCTCACCCGCCGTGTCCGTACCCGCCGTCTCCGCCTGAGCCGGTACGGCCGCCGGCGAGCCCAACACCACCGCAAATAGCGAGATTCGCCACAAAATCCTCATAAATCCCTCTGTACGTAGATAAGTAGCTCACGACCCCACCGCATCAGACGCCACCTACGGGCGGGCTTCGACGATCCTGGAAGCGAGGAGGCGGAGCGGGCGATCTCCCACACCGCGTAGGCTGGGGCGGGGTTGTGGGAGCAAAGGGAGGCGAGCCGACGTTGCGTGCTGAAGGACGTGCCGCAGGCGTCACGAGGACTCCGGCGGTGCGGACCGCCGTCGTCTGGGCGGCGCTGCGGGCGGTGCTGGCCGAACGGGCGGCCGCCACGGGGCGTGATGACCTCGACATCGTCGACGCCGGGGGCGGGACCGGCGGGTTCGCCGTGCCGCTGGCCGAGCTGGGCCACACGGTCACCGTGGTCGATCCGAGTCCCGACTCGCTGGCCGCGCTGGAGCGCAGGGCCAAGGAGAAGGGCGTGGGCGTGCGCGCCCTGCAGGGCGACGCCGCCGACCTGGGCGACCTGCTCGACCGCGACAGCGTTGACCTGGTCCTGTGCCACAGCGTGCTCGAATACGTGGAAGACCCGATCAGCGCGCTGACGGCCGTGGCCGGCGTGCTGCGCGCGGGCGGCGCGGTCAGCGTGCTGGCCGCCAACCCGGTGGCCAGTGCCATCCACCGGGCGCTCGCGGGGCAGTTCGACGAGGCCAGGGCCGTGCTGAGCGATCCGCGGGGCAGTTGGGGCGATCGCGACCCCACGCCGCGCCGCTACACCGCCGAGGCGCTCGCCCAGCTGCTGGCCGTGACCGGCTTCACGGTCGGGGAGGTGCACGGCGTGCGGGTGTTCGCCGACCTGGTGCCCAGCAGGCTGGTCGACGGCGAACCGGGCGCGGCCGAGGCCCTCGTCGCTCTCGAACAGGCCGCCGCCGCCCACCCCGTGCTGCGTGACATCGCCACTCAGCTCCACGTCCTCGGCCATCGCGGCTGATCAGGTCCTACCATAGAACGCGTGTTCGGATAGAATGGTGGCGTGTCTCGTAAGCAGATCACGGGCATCGGCCCCGCTCCACAGACCGGGGTCGATGACAGCGGCTGCCCGATCCTGCATGTCGACATGGACGCCTTCTTCGCCAGCGTCGAGCTGCTCGACCGCCCGGAGCTGCGGGGGCGCCCGGTGATCGTCGGCTCGCCGGCCGGGCGCGGCGTGGTGCTCAGCGCCACCTATGAGGCCAGGTCCTACGGCGTGCACTCGGCGATGCCGATGAGCAGGGCGCGCAGGATGTGCCCCCAGGCCACGATCATTCCGCCCAGCCACGGCAAATACTCCGAGGTCTCCAAGGGCGTCATGGAGGTCTTCCACGCGATCACCCCGATGGTCGAGCCGATCGCCTCCGACGAGGCGTTCCTCGACGTCGGCGGTGCCCGGCGCAGGCTCGGCTCGCCCGCCGTGATCGCCTCGATGATCAGGGCCCAGGTGCTGGAGCGTTACGGCATCACGTGTTCGGTGGGTGTGGCGAGCAGTAAGTTCGTGGCGAAACTCGCCTCAAAACAGTGCAAGCCAGACGGCCTCCTGGTGGTCCCCGAGGGCGAGGTGGTGGATTTCCTCCACCCGCTGCCCGTCTCGGCGCTGTGGGGCGTTGGCGAGCGCACAGAGCAGTCCCTGGTCCGCCTCGGCATCCGCACGGTCGGCGATCTGGCCAGGGTCCCCGTCCCCACTCTCCGGCGCGAGCTGGGACAGGCCGTGGGAGGCCATCTGGCCGCGCTGGCCTGGGGGCGCGACGAGCGCCCGGTGACCGCGCACGTGCCCGACAAGAGCATCGGCAACGAGGAGACCTTCGCGGCCGACATCGACGACCCCGAAGTGATCAAACGCGAGTTGCTGCGTCTGTCCGAGCGAGTGGCCTCCCGGATGCGTAAGGCCGGCCACGTGGGCAGGACTGTGAGCGTGAAGCTGCGCCGTGCCGATTTCACCACCATCAACCGGTCCAGGACCCTCAGAGAGCCGACCGACGTGGCCCAGGAGATCTACGCGACCGCCTGCGAGCTCTTCGAGGCGGCAGGGCTTGAGCGGGTGCGACTGCGCCTGGTCGGGGTCAGGATGGAGAATCTCCGCCCCGCCGATTCGGCCTCGCGCCAGCTCGGCCTGGGCGATCGGGAGACCGGCTGGCGGGAGGCCGAGCAAGCCATGGATCAGGCGATCCGAAGATTTGGTCCTGATGCGGTGCTCCCAGCGTCGCTTGTACGCGGCAGACTTGATGAAATGGAGGCATGACGTCAATGTCAGGATTTCTGGGGAGGGGCGGCGGATGACCCACAATGGAGTCATGACGTCACCTCCGGTTTGGTCTGCGTTGGGCGTTTGCTTTCGCCCACGCCTACAGCCTCGTATTCTGGGGATAACCGACCGCGAGGTTCGGACACCCCGTGTCGTCCGTAGCCGTCTTCCCCGTCCTGGGGCCGTCCTTGGGAGGCGCCGTGCCGCTCTCTGAGCACGAGCAGCGCTTGCTCGACCAGATCGAGCAGGCCCTCTACGCCGAGGACCCGAAGTGGGCCAACACCGTAAGGATCAGTGACCCGCGCAGCCATTACAAGCGTCGCCTCATCAAGGCCTCCATCGGCTTTGCCCTCGGCGTCGTCCTGCTGATGGTCGGCGTAGTGATCAATTTGATTCCGCTCGGCGTCGGCGGTTTCGTGGTCATGCTCGCCGCGTGTCTGTGGGGTCTGTCGAGCTGGAAACGCATGAACGGGTTCGGCGACGCCGCGCCCGCCTCGGGGGCGTCCGTTTCGGGCAAGCCGGCCCGCCGGGGCAACCGTGGCAGCTTCATGGAGCGCATGGAAGAGCGCTGGCGCCGTCGTCACGACGAGCGCTGAGCGCGAAAGAGCCTCCACACGACCGTGCGGCCGCCCCCCGGCGAGGGGGAACGACCGCACGGTCGAGTCAGACGGTCATGAGCCCTTCTGTGCCGCCGTCCGCCGCAACCTGATGTTCTCCAGCCGGTCGAATCCGTCGAGCACCCGCTCGCCCATCCGCCGCAGCCGCCGCAGTGTCGACGGGGGCAGCAGCACGGCCCGCACCCGCCGCCGGCGCGACACCGTGGCCGCCAGCGCCTGCCGTACCTTCCGCAGGTCCTTCCGCATCGGCGCGAGCTCGCCGACGTTCCGCGCGAACAGCGCCCGCTCGACCGCCGAGGCGATCGCCGAGATGGACGCGGCCGACTCGGCGTCGAACTCATACCGTTCGGTCAGCCGCCGCGCCAGCGCCCGCGGTGTCTCGCTGGGCTGGCGGGCCATTCCGTAGTCGAACAGCACGTCGTCCAGCTCCGCCCAGGCGGCCGCCACGGACGGGTGGCTGCCCGCCACCACCTTGGCCGTCACCTCGTCCGACGGCTCGGACACCTTCCAGCTCAGCGCGCGGACCCGCCTGCTCCTGGTGACCACCCGTATCCCGGCCGGGATCAGCAGGATGAGCAGGAGCACGCCCGCGCCGATGCCGAGCTTGCCGATCAGCGGCATCGAGTCGTCCGCGGGCAGCCCGCTGTCGGCGAGAGTGGCCTCGCGGTCGAGTATGCGGGGGTTCTCCCGGTTCTGCGGGTTGAGCGGCGAGTCGTCGCCCGTGCTGGTCGCCCCGGGCGTCGGCGAGGCGCTGTCACTCGTCGAACGGGGGAGCGGCTGCGTGTAGGCGGGCACCCGGGCGCTGCCCTGGCCGAGCGAGCCCGTCGGGGTGGGCTCGAACGGCAGCCAGCCCACGCCGTCGAAGTACAGCTCCGGCCACGAGTGGGAGTCGTTCGTGCCGACCATCCACCTGTCGCCGACCTTCGTACCTCCCGTGTAGCCGATCGCCACCCTGGAGGGGATGCCCACGATCCTGGCCAGCAGCGCCATCGACGCGGCGAACTGCTCGCAGTAGCCCGCCCTGCTGCGCAGCAGGAAGTCCTTCAGCGCGGAGTTGCCGGAGCCCTGCGTCCTGAGGCTGTAGGTGAAGTCGCCGGTCTTGGTGAAGAACTCCTGGAGCTTCACCGCGGCCTCGTAGCCCGTATGGGCGTCCGCCGTCTCCTTGAGCGCCAGGTCCCTGATCTCCGAGGGGAGGTTCTCCGGCAGCTTCAGGTAGCGCGGGTCGCTGGCCGAGGCCCTGGCCTGCGGCAGCGCGTCGAGCTGGGCCGAGGTCACGTCGGGCTCGGTGGTGAGCACGTCGTAGCCGAGGCCGGCGGCCTCGTCCCTGGTGGAGAAGACCATCAGCGTGCTGACGTCCGCGCGCCAGTCGCCGTCGATGCGGATCTGCCGCGCCGGGTACGGCAAGGGCAGGAACACCAGTCGCTCGATCTCTTCGCTGATCTGGATCCTGGTCGTCACGTTCGAGACCTTGGTCGCCGGAGACAGGCCGGGCGGAGTGGGCAGCGGGCCGTTCTCCGTCTTGTTGTCCGGCGCGCCCTTCGGCTCCGTCATGCCGAACTTCTCGCCGTCGAAGGTGTCGAGCGAGTAGATCCGCAGGTAGCGGGGCTTGTCGTCGCTGTTGGTGTAGGACAGTACGGTGCGCCGTTCCGGCAGCTCCAGCTGGCCCTTCAGGCCGGCGATCGGGTCCGGGATGCTGATCGAGTTGCCCTTGCCCGGGCCCCTGCCGCCCACACCGAAGGTGAAGAACGACACCGGCTCCATGGCCGGCAGCGCCGCGGGCACCAGGACCGCCAGCGCGATCGCGGCGAACCCGATGCGCTTGCCCGACAGGCGCAGCCCCCGCGTGTCGGCCGTCTCGCGCTCGGCGCCCGGCACCGGCGAGGTGGCGACGCGGGTCCGCCTGACCAGCACCGCGCGGCCCCAGTGGCCGATGCGTTCGCGGCCGTCGGCGATCAGCAGGCCGGTGAAGCCCAGGGCGGCGATGATGAACGCGGGCCAGCTGATCGGATCCGGCAGGATCGTGGCCGGCACCGTCGCCAGCGCCAGCATCGGCAGCCCCGCCAGCGCCGCCCGCCGCAACCGGGCGGCGAACAGGTCCACCACGATCGCGATGAGCCCCACGCCGCCGGCCGTCAGCAGCGCGATGCCCTCGGTGGCGGGCACCGGCGCGGCGAACCGCTGGATGTCGGCCCAGCCGGTGCCCAGCAGCTTGCCCAGCTCCACCACCGACCCCTTGGTCGGCACCACCCACGCCCACGCCTTGTCGGAGGCGTAGGCCAGGGTCAGGTAGATCCACAGCGCGCCCGCGCTCACCAGGGCCGCCGCCCACGCGGGCAGCGACAGCCGCCCGCTCACCAGACCGGCGCACATCACCGAGAGCACCGCGCCCAGCGACCCCCAGAACCAGAAGCCGCCCTGGAACAGCGGATAGAGCAGGATGGCCGCGCAGAACGTGGCCACCGCCGCGGCGATCGAGAGCCTCATGCCGCACCTCCCGCCGAACTGAGCGCGTACCTGCCACGGTTGGCGGCGTCCTGCCAGACGGAGGCGACCGAGACGCCGGCGGGCAGCCGCACGATGCGCCATCCGTAACCGGCGAGCACGCCCTGCACCGCCTCGTAGTTCTCCGTGGAGCCCGGCTCGCCGCCGTCCCACGTGCCCACGTCGAGGAGTACGGCCACACCGGTGATGCCGCTGTGCCGGAGCCTGGCCAGCTCCCTGGCCTCCTCCGGGTCCAGCGAACCGAGCACCGCCACGATCAGTCCGTCGCCGCCGCCCTGGCGGAGCGCGGACACCCCCATCTCCAGCGAGCGGGCGGTGCTGTTCCGTACCACCGCGAGGGTGTCGAGCAGTGACCAGCTCAGCCCGGTGTCGGTCAGGTGCTCGGCGCCCTGGTCGGTCACCAGCCGCAGGCCGAGCCCCTCATGGGCGAGATGCACGCCGATCGAGGCGGCTGCCGAGACCGCCACCTCGAAGGAGGAGCGCGGGCCCTCGCCGCGGTGGGCGTAGCGGCGCGTGTCCAACAGCAGCGCGCCGCGGCTCTGCCACTGCTGCTCCTCGCGCCGCACCATCAGCTCGCCGTGGCGGGCGGTGGAGCGCCAGTGCACCCGGCGCAGGTCGTCGCCCTGCCGGTACTCGCGCGGGGCCACGTCGTCGTCGCCCGCCGCCGCCACGCTCCTGGTGCGGCTGTCGCCGCCGCCGGTCCACTCGCCCGACAGCCGTACGTGGGGCAGCGCCACCACCTGCGGCGTCACCACCAGCGTGTCGCTGATCGTGAACCCGCGGGTGAGCTCCACCAGCCCGAAGGGATCGGTGATCCGCACCGACAGCGGGCCGATCGTGTAGCGGCCCCGCAGGTCGGAGCGGACCCGGTAGTCGATCTCCCGGACCCCGCGCGACTCCACCCGGTCCAGCACGAACCGGGGCCGCACACCCAGCGCGTACGGCACGGTGTCCTCGATCAGCAGCAGCCCGGTGGGCAGCCGGGTGACGTTCTCCAGGCGCAGGGTCACGGTCGCCTCGCCGCCCACCTCCGCCCTGGCCGGGTCGAGACGCCGCGCGCAGCTCAGCCGGTAGCGGGTGCGCGCCACCACCATCGCGGCGAGCAGCGGCAGCGCCGTCACCAGCACCCCGATCCTGAACAGGTCGTTCTCGCCCAGCAGGAAGGCCATCAGCATGGCGGCCACCCCGGAGGCCAGGAACGAACGTCCCCTGGAGGTCAGCGCCCGCAGTCCGTCTCTCACGACGCTCGCGTCTCCGGCACGGGTACGCGTCTGACGAGCTCGGCCACCACCTGCTCCGGCAGCCGGCGCTGGCCCTGGGCCTCGATGCTGGGCAGCAGCCGATGCGCGAGCACCGGCACGGCCAGCTCCTGCAGGTCGTCCGGGATGACGTAGTCGCGCCCGGACAGCGCCGCGTTCGCCCTGGCCGCCCTGACCAGCTGCAGCGTCGAGCGCGGTGAGGCGCCCAGCCGCAGGTCGGGGGAGTGACGGGTGGCGACCGCGAGGTCGATGGCGTACTTCTTGACCGGCTGCGAGACGTAGACGCCGCGCACCGCGTCGATCAGCGCGCGCACCTCGGCGGTCGTCGCGACCGGCTCCAGCTTGTCCAGCGGCGGGGTGCCGCCGTGCACGTCGAGCATCTCCAGCTCGGCCGACGGCTCCGGGTAGCCCATCGCGACCCGCGCGGTGAAGCGGTCGCGCTGCGCCTCCGGCAGAGGGTAGGTGCCCTCCATCTCGATCGGGTTCTGCGTGGCGATCACCATGAAGGGCGCGTCGAGCTGGTAGGTCACTCCGTCGACCGTCACCTGACGCTCTTCCATGCACTCCAGCAGCGCCGACTGCGTCTTGGGCGAGGCCCGGTTGATCTCGTCGCCCACCACGATGTTGGCGAACACGGGTCCCGGCTTGAACTCGAACTCCCGGGTCTGCTGGTTGTAGGCGCTCACCCCGGTGATGTCGCTGGGCAGCAGGTCCGGCGTGAACTGGATGCGCCGGACCGGGCAGTCGATGGACTTCGCCAGCGCCTTGGCCAGCATGGTCTTGCCGACCCCCGGCACGTCCTCGATCAGCAGGTGGCCCTCGGCCAGCAGGACGGTCAGCGTGAGGCGGACGGCGTCCCCTTTGCCCTCGATCACCGACTCGATGGCCTGCCGGATCCGGTGCGCGGTGGAGACCAGCTCATCGAGCCGGCTCGGGACGTCATGGGTTACTGCCACCAGGCCTCCATGAGAAGTGCTACGGCAGTCCCGCACGTGAGAGCGTGATAGCGGGAGCCATGCCATTCCTTTTCCATTGTGTGTACGACCCTACGACTCTGCGGGTTCTGGAGCGACTTTTACCGATATTCCAGAGAACCTGCCCAAGGTTCCGGTTCTTGTGGCATACGGGGTCGAATCTCGTGACAGTCGCCCTGACGGCGCGCTCCACTTTCCACCACCCGGTGCTTCGCGCAGCGCGCGATCCGCTAATTCCATGGTCATTTCAACCCTCGACACGCCCATGAGGGTTGGCCCGCGCCCCGGCGCCCCCCACCCGACCTCATGGCTCTGACCTGCGGTAACGCGCGGCGGATGGACGACGAAGCGCAGTTGAATCAGTTGACGGTGGGGAGAAGTGGAGTATGGTGGTGCGCAGTGGAGGGCCCGGTGCGCCAGCGCTGAGCGCTTCGCTAGGCACGGGAGGTGGGGCCGATGTTCCTCGGCACCCATCAGCCGCGTCTGGACGACAAGGGACGGCTGTTCCTGCCGGCTAAGTACCGTGAGGAGCTGGCGGAGGGTCTTGTGATCACCAAAGGCCAGGAGCGATGCCTCTACGTCTTTCCCGTAGAGGAGTTCCAGCGCATTACCGAGGCTCTCAGCACCGCCCCGGTCACCGCCAAGGCGGTGCGCGACTACAGCCGCGTCTTCTTCGCCAGTGCGTCCGACGAGACGCCTGACAAGCAGGGGCGCATCACGATCCCGCAGAGCTTGCGCCAATACGCGGGCCTCGTGCGTGACTGCGCGGTCATCGGGGCCAACACCCGGCTGGAGATCTGGGACGCCCAAGCCTGGGATACCTATCTCGACGCGCAGGAGCAGGCGTTCGCCGATCTGTCGGAGGAGGTGCTGCCAGGGATTCTCTAGAGCCACGGTCGATCCGTCGGAGATGTCGTTCGGCGAGGTCTCCACCCGCAACCACTGCCCGCCAGCTGATGCACCTTCCCCGGTGTCAGATGGCAGGCTCCACGAAGAGGGTGCGGATGGGGACCTGGCCGGACGGCGCCGGGTGGGGGCCAGGTGGGCCGATGATCGACTGGACGCGTCGTCCGCGAGCAAGGACGCGAGAGGGGGGTTGGAGATGTACGACAACGCAGGCACAGGCGGTCACGTTCCGGTCATGCTCGACCGCGTACTGGAGCTCTTGGCTCCGGCGCTGACCGGCCGGGGGCCCGTCGTCGTCGACGCCAACCTCGGTCTCGGTGGCCACTCGGAGGCCCTGCTCGCCACCCATCCGTCTCTTCACCTGATCGGCATCGACCGCGACCCTTTCGCGATCGAGTTCTCCACGAAGCGGCTCGCTCCCTACGCCGACCGGACCACGCTGGTCCACGCCTCGTCCGACGAACTGGCCGACGTGCTCGCCCGCGCGGGCCGCACCGCCGTCGACGGGGTGCTGTTCGACCTGGGGGTGTCCTCGCCGCAGCTCGACGAGGCCGAACGCGGGTTCGCCTATTCCTATGACGCTCCGCTCGACATGCGGATGGATACGGATCAAGAGCTCACTGCCGAGAAGGTGGTCAATACCTACTCGGCTGCGGAGCTAACCCGCATCCTCCGTGTTTACGGCGAGGAACGGTTCGCACCGCGTGTCGCTGGCCTAATTATCAAGGAAAGGGCCAAGGACCCCATAACGTCGACTAAGCGGCTGGCCGAGATCGTTCGTCAGGCCATTCCAGCCGCCACCCGGCGCACTGGGGGCAACCCCGCCAAGAGAACTTTTCAGGCACTGCGCATCGAGGTCAACGCGGAGCTCGCCGCCCTGGAGGCGGCGCTGCCCGCGGCACTCGACGCGCTCGTGCTCGGTGGGCGAGTCGTCGTGCTCTCCTACCACTCCCTGGAGGACCGGCTCACCAAGCAGGTCCTCGCGGCGCGAACCAAGGACACCGGCCCCCCCGGGCTGCCTGTCCCGCTGCCGGCCCATCAGCCGCGGTTCCGCCTGTTGACGAGGGGAGCTGAGCTCCCAAGCGAAGAAGAGGTGGCCCGCAACCCGCGGGCGACCTCGGCCCGGCTACGGGCGGCAGAGAGGATCCGTGTTGACCACCAGGACTGAGCAGGAGAGCAGGCGGGGCGCGGCCGTCCGCGGCGTCCCGCCGAAGACGGCGCCCAAGACCGGCCCGCGCAGGCCCGGCGTGCCTCACCAGTCCAAGCCCATCCCGCGCTCGCGCCCCGGCGGACCGGAGACGGCCGGTCTCGGCGACGGCGAGATCCTGGCGAGCCCCGAGCGGGCGCGCCCGGCGCTCAAGCGGCGTCCGTCGCGCGGGCGCCAGCGGGCTCCGTTCGTGCTGCTCGTCGTCGGGCTGATGTGCGGCGGCCTGGTGAGCCTGCTGCTGCTCAACACCGTTCTCGCGCAGGACTCCATCACCGCGGCCAACCTGCGTGACGAGATCGCGGTGGCGCGGCAGGCCAACGAGGAGGCCAAGCTCGCCAACGAGAAGGAGATGGGTCCCGGGCCTGTCGCCGAGAAGGCCGAGCTGCAGGGTGAGCACCGTGACTGGGACAAGCCCAACGTCCTGACCGACGCTGGGGCTGACAGCGGCCAGGTGGACCCAGGACGGTGAGAGACACAGGCGGCAGGGGGCAGGGTCCCGGCCGCGGCGGCGCCGGCTCTCAGGGAGGGCCCGGCGCCGCTCGCCGTACCCCGGCAGGACCGGGGCGTCAGGGCCGGCAAGCGGGGTCGGCTCGCTCGGAGGGGGCGGGCCGGCCCGACAACCCACCCAAAGAGCCGAGAAAGCCAGACCCGCTGGACCTGCCCTTCGGCCTTCTCGGCAGGGACGGTGACCGCGAGGACACGGAGGACCGCGCCCGACGCCCGCAGGACCCAGCTGACGGGTCCCGCGGCCGCTCCCGCGACGACGAGTCCGACGGCCCGCGGAGCCGCTCCCGTGGCGACGAGCCCGATGGGCCCCGCGACCGGTCTCGTGACGGCGAGGGCTCTCGTGGGCGATCGCGCGACGAGGACGCCTCGCGTGGGCGGTCTCGCTCGGGCGGTGGGGACGGGGTCGGTGGGCGGCCTCGGCCGGGTGGTGACGGGCCGAGGTGGCGTTCCAGGCCTGACGGGGACGACGCCGCCAAGGACCGTGCCCGCCAGCGTTCCGGCCGCCCGCGCCCGGAGGCCGAACGCCCCGGCGGCCGCACCTCTCAGGCCAGGGACGACCGGTCCCGTGGCCGTCAGGATGACGGCCCGCTGCGCCGTACCCGCGAAGAAGCCCCCCGTGACGTCCGCCGCACCCGTGACGACGGTCGCGGGGACGACGCCAGGCTGCGCCGTACCCGTGACGACGAGCGCACCCGCGCGCAGAGTGCCCTGCGGCGGGGTGGCGGCGAGGGCCCGCCCCGCAGGCCCCCCGCGCCGCCGCGCCCGCCCAAGCCGCCGCCCGTGCTGCGGCTGGGAAACCCGCGCAGGCGCATCAACATCGGCCTGATCGGCATGACGTTCATCCTGTCGATCTTCGGCGGCCGGCTCATCCAGATGCAGGGCCTCGACTCCAAGGTGTACGAGGCGCGGGCCGTGGGCCAGCGCACGCAGACCGAGGACATCCCGGCCAAGCGCGGCACCATCACCGACGTCAAGGGGCACGCGCTGGCCGTCACCGTCGAGGCCCGCGAGATCGCCATCGACCCCACCAAGATCAAGGAGGCGGTCCGGGCGAACGTCGCCGCCGTGCTCGCCAGACAGCTCGGCAGGACCCCGCAGGAGATGGCCGCCAAGCTGGCCAGGGTCGACACCCGCTACCAGCTGCTGGCCAGAGACGTCGACCCGGTCGTGGCCAGCCGCCTGCTCAAGTCCGAAGTGCCCGCGCTGACCTCGACGAAGACCTATCGCCGTGTCTACCCGGGAGATGACCTGGCGGGCAGCCTGATCGGGTTCGTCGGTGACGAGCAGAGCGGCCTGGGCGGCATCGAGCAGGCGCGCAACACCCTGCTGAAGGGGCGCGACGGCGAGCAGCGCGTCGAGACGGGCCGCGACGGTCAGCGCATCCCCATGACCAGCAGCCAGCGCACCGTCCCCGTCGACGGCGCCGACGTGCGGCTGACCATCGACCGCGACATCCAGTGGGCCGCCCAGCAGGCGGTGGCCCAGCAGGTGACCGACTCCGCGGCGAGCAGCGGCACGGTCATCGTCATGGACGTGCGCACCGCGCAGATCGTCGCCATGGCCAACGCCCCCGAGCTCAACCTGAACAACTGGCGCAACGCCCCCGCCTCCCAGTACATCAACCGGGCGGCCTCGGACGTCTTCGAGCCCGGCAGCACCAACAAGGTGATCACCGCCGCCGCCACCCTGGAGGCCGGGGCCGTCACGCCCGACACGGTCTTCCAGGTCAAGGACAACATCAAGTGCGCGGACCGGGTGCTGCACGACGCGCACCCGCACAAGCCGGAGCCGATGACCTACCGCCAGGCCGTGGCCGAGTCGAGCAACGTCGCCACCATCATGGCCGCGCGCAAGGTCGGCAGCGAGCGGCTCTACCAGATGCTGAAAGCCTTCGGCTTCGGCGAGCGGCCGGGGGGCGGCGTGCCCAACGCGGAGGCCGGTCTGCTGCCCAACTACAAGAGCTGGTCGGGCAGCCAGAGCTGCACGATCGCCTACGGGCAGGGCGTGTCCGTGACCGCGCTGCAGATGGCCAGCGTCTACCAGACGATCGCCAACGGCGGCGTCAAGATCGAGCCGCAGATCGTCGCGGGCACCACGGACGCGTCGGGCAGGTTCGTCCCGTCCGCTCCCGGTAAGAAGACCAGGGTGGTCAGCGACAGAACCGCCAAGGAGATCACCACCATGCTGGAGACCGCGGTGAGCGCCGAAGGCACCGGCGAGCTGGCCGCCATCCCCGGATACCGGGTGGCGGGCAAGACCGGCACGGCCAACCGATACGACGCGGAGCTCGGCCGCTACGACGGCTATACGGCGTCGTTCGCCGGATTCGCCCCCGCCGACGCGCCTCGGCTCGTCGTGCTGTCCGTGCTGCAGAATCCGAAGAAAGACCACTTCGGGGGCTCGGTCGCCGCTCCCGTTTTCAAGGACGTGATGACGTTCGCCATCAAGAGCAAGAAGATTCCGCCGACCGGCTCGACCGCCCCCGCGGTGCGGGCTGGCGCGGGACAGTGACCAGGGAAGGTACGCTGCCGCCGTGCGTCCCCCGTCGTCTATGCGTCCAACGACCAGCCCGCCTCGCCCGCTGACCGGGCTGGCGACCATGCTCGACGCCGATTCCGGCACGTCGCGGTCGCCACACGCCCCGCTCACCGGTGTCACGATCGACTCCCGCCAGGTCCGGCGCGGAGATCTCTACGTGGCCTTGCCGGGCAACCAGTCCCACGGCGCCGATTTCGCCGCCGAAGCCATGGCGCGCGGCGCCGTGGCCGTCCTGACCGATCCCGGCGGCCGCGCGGCCGCCGCCGCGACCGGTCTGCCCGTCCTCGTCGTGCCCGACGTCCGGGCCGTGCTCGGGCAGGTCGCCTCCTGGGTGTACGGCCGGCCGGCCGACCACATCCAGTTGCTCGGCGTCACCGGCACCAGCGGCAAGTCCACCACCACGTTCCTGCTCGAAGCCGGCCTGCGCGCCGCGGGCCACAGCACCGGGCTGGTCGGCGGCGTCGAGATCCGCGCCGGTGAGCTCTCCTTCGAGCCCCGGCTCACCACCCCCGAGGCCACCGAGCTGCACGGCCTGTTCGCGCTCATGCGGGAGACAGGCGTCACGGCGGCGGCCATGGAGGTCTCCAGCCACGCCCTGGCGCTCGGCCGGGTCGACGGGCTCCACTACGACGTCGCCCTGTTCACCAATCTGTCGCAGGACCACCTCGACTTCCACAAGGACTTCGACGACTACTTCGCCGCCAAGGCCAGGCTCTTCCAGCCCGAACTGGCCCGGGTGGGCGTGACGAACCTCGACGACCCCTACGGCCGCGAGCTGCTGTCGATCGCGAAGGTGCCGATGACCACCTTCTCCGCGCTGGGCTCGCCCGAAGCCGCCTGGCGCGCGCTCGACGTGCGGCTGGGCGCCGACGGCAGCACGTTCCGGGTGACCGGTCCCGGCGGCGTCGAGGCCGACGCGCAGATCTCGCTGCCCGGCCCGTTCAACGTCGCCAACACGCTCGGCGCGATCGTCACGCTCGTCGAGGCCGGAGTGCCGCTGCAGGCCGCGGTCCACGGCGTCGGCACGCTCACCGGCGTCCCCGGCCGCATGCAGCGCATCACGGGCGCCGGCGACGAGTTCCAGGCGATCGTCGACTACTCGCACAAGCCCGCCGCGGTCGAGTCGGTGCTGCGCTCGCTGCGCGAGGTGACCGCGGGCCGCCTGGTCGTCGTGCTCGGCTGTGGCGGCGAGCGAGACGCGGGCAAGCGGCCGGTCATGGGCGAGTCCGCCGCGCGGCTGGCCGATGTGGCCATATTCACGAGCGACAATCCTCGTTCCGAGGACCCTTTGGACATTCTGGCCGCGATGATGGAGGGAGCGCTCCGCGTTCCGCAGCATGACCGCGCTCATGTGATCATTGAGCCCGACCGCGCGTCCGCGATCGACCTGGCGATCGGCCGGGCCGGGCGCGGCGACGTGATCGTCGTGGCAGGCAAGGGTCACGAGCAGGGCCAGTACGTTTCAGGCGAGGTGATCCCCTTCGACGATCGCGAAGTGGTCGCCGGAGCGATCGACGCACGTAAGGAAAGCAGGAAGCACGCATGATCCCGTTGCCTCTGGCCAGGATCGCCGAGATAACCTCGGGCGCCCTGTCGGGCATGGCCGACCCTCGCGCCGTGGTGCGCGGTCCCGTCGTGATCGACTCGCGCGGCGTAGAACCGGGATCCCTGTTCGTCGCCCTGAAGGGCGCGCGGGTCGACGGCCATGACTTCGCCGCCCAGGCCATCCGGGCCGGCGCCGTCGCCGTGCTGGCCACCAGGCCGGTCGAGGCGCCCACGGTGATCGTCCCCGACGCCGCCGCCGCGCTCGCCGAGCTGGCCAGGGCCCACGTCGCCGCGCTGCCCCAGGCCACCGTGATCGGCGTGACCGGCTCGGCCGGCAAGACCTCCACCAAGGACCTCCTGGCCAGGCTGACCGCGCGGATCGGGCCGACCATCGCGCCCGTCGGCTCGTTCAACAACGAGCTCGGCCACCCGCTGACCGTGCTCAGGGCCGACGCCGACACCCGCTACCTGGTGCTGGAGCTCAGCGCCCGCAACATCGGCCACATCCAGGACCTCGCCCGCATCGCGCCGCCGCAGATCGGCATCGTGCTCAACGTCGGCACCGCGCACATCGGCGTGTTCGGCGGCAAGGAGGCCATCGCCAAGGCCAAGGGCGAGCTGGTCGAGGCGCTGCCGCGGACCGGCGTGGCCGTGCTCAACGCCGACGACCCGCTGGTCCTCGAGATGGCCTCGCGCACCGACGCCAGGGTCACGCTGTTCGGCCGGTCCGAGGCCGCCGCGATCCGCGCCGAGGATGTCACCGTCGACGAGCGCGGGCGCGCCTCGTTCACGCTGCGCACCCCTTCGGGCTCCGGGCAGGTCCGCCTCAAGCTGTACGGCGCGCACGCCGTGGAGAACGCCCTGGCCGCCGCCGCGGCCGGTTACGAGCTCGGCCTGCCCGTCGCCACCATCGCCGCGGAGCTGTCCGCGGCCACGCCGGTCAGCCGGTGGCGGATGGAGGTCACCGACCGGCCCGACGGGGTCACGGTCGTCAACGACGCCTACAACGCCAACCCCGACTCGATGCGGGCCGCGTTCGAGGCGTTCGGTGTGCTCGGCAAGGGCCGCCGCCGCTTCGCCGTCATCGCCGCGCTGCGCGAGCTGGGCGAGGAGAGCGCCGCTCTGAACGAGGAGCTGGGCCGTCTGGCGGGCGGCTCGGGGCTCGCGGGCCTCATCGTCGCCGGCCCCGACGCCCAGCCGGTGCTCCAGGGCGCCTACGCGGCCGTCCAGGAGGCCTCGGCCGCGGGCCCACCGCTCGCGGGAGCACCGCCGTTCCCGCCAGCCGCCGGCGGGCCCCCGTTCCCCGTGGGGGTACCGCAGGCGCCGCCCCCCGTGGGCGCTCCGGCGTTCCCCCAGGGCCCGGCCGGCCCGCAGGGCGTGGGCGGCGCGCCGGTCCCGCCGATTGTCGGGGGCCCACCTTTCGTTGGCGGTTCCGCAAACCCACAGCAGACGCTCATCCGGCACGTGCCCGACGCCGCCGCGGCGGCGGCCGAGCTGGCCGGGTGGCTGCGTCCGGGTGACGCGGTGCTGGTCAAGGGGCCCCGGGCGATGGGCCTGGAGCGGACGGCCGAGCTGTTGCTCGGGGGGGCCCAACAGTGATCGACATCGTCATCGCCGGTGCGGTGGGGCTGGTCCTCTCGATGCTCGGGACGCCCCTGGCCATCCGGCTGTTCTCCCGGCGCGGCTACGGCCAGGAGATCCGTGAGGAAGGCCCGTCAGGGCACTACGACAAGCGGGGCACGCCCACCATGGGCGGCACCGTGATCGTGCTGGCGTCGCTGCTCGCCTACGGCGGCTCCCACCTCGCCACGCTGGCGGCGCCGACCGTCTCGGGGATGCTGGTGCTGTTCCTGATGACCGGGCTCGGCGCGGTCGGCTTCCTCGACGACTTCATCAAGATCTACAAGCAGCGCAGCCTCGGCCTGCGCAGCGGCGCCAAGGCGCTCGGCCAGCTCGTCATCGGCGCGATCTTCGCGGTGCTGGTGACCCGGCAGGCCAACGTCTACGGCATCACCCCCGCCGAGCCCCGGCTGTCGTTCCTGCGCGACTTCGGGCCGTCGATCGGCCTCGTGGGCTTCACCATCTGGGTCCTCGTCATGATCGTCGGCTTCTCCAACGCGGTGAACCTCACCGACGGCCTCGACGGCCTGGCCAGCGGCGCGACCGGGGTGGTGCTGGGCGCGTACGTGCTGATCGGCAACTGGCAGCTGCGCAACAACTGCATCGACCAGCTCGGCCCCAACTGCTACTGGGTACGAGATCCGCTCGACCTGGCCGTGGTGGCCGCGGCCGTGCTCGGGGCGCTGATCGGGTTCCTGTGGTGGAACGCCCCGCCCGCGAAGATCTTCATGGGCGACACCGGCTCGCTGGCCCTGGGCGGCGTGCTGGCCGGTCTGGCCATCGCCACCCGCACCCAGCTGCTGCTCATCATCCTCGCCGGGCTGTGCGTGATCATCACGATGTCGGTGATCATTCAGGTCGGCTTCTTCAAGATGACCGGTAAACGGGTGTTCAGGATGGCGCCGCTGCAGCACCACTTCGAGCTCAAGGGCTGGGCCGAGACCACGATCGTGGTCCGCTTCTGGCTGATCGCCATGCTGTGCGCGGCCCTCGGGCTCGGTCTGTTCTACGTCGAATGGATGCCCAAGTAATGTCCCTCACCTGCGTGGCCGGGCTCGGTGTGTCGGGCACCGCCGTGGCGCGGGTGCTCGCCGCGCGGGGCGAGCCCGTCGTCGTGGTCGAGGGCGTCGAGGGCGAACGCCAGCGCGCCGTGGCCGCCGAGCTCGCCGGGCTCGGTGTCGAGGTGCGCTTCGGCCCGATGGAGCTGCCGGAAGGCGTCACCCGGCTGGTCACCACCGGCTGGGCACCGCACCACCCGCTGATCGCCGCCGCCCTGGAGGCGGGCGTCGAGGTGGTCGGGGAGGTGGAGCTGGCCTGGCGGCTGCGGCCCGCCCAGGCGGCCCCGTGGCTCGCGCTGACCGGCACCAACGGCAAGACGACCGTCGTCCGCATGCTCACCTCCATCCTGCTCGCCGCCGGGCGCAAGGCGCTCGCCGTGGGCAACGTGGGCGTGCCCGTGGTCGAGGCCGTCGCGGAGCCGTACGACGTCCTGGCCGTCGAGCTGTCGAGCTTCCAGCTGCACTGGTCCAGCACGCTCGCCCCGCACGCCGCCGCGATACTCAACCTGGCGCCCGACCATCTCGACTGGCACGGCTCGATGGAGGCCTACGCCGCGGCCAAGGGCCGCATCTTCGAGCGGGCGGGCACGGTGGTCTACAACGTCGACGACCCCGAGGCCTCCCGGCTCGCCGCGCCCTACCCGGACAAGGTCGGCTTCACGCTGCTCGTGCCCAAGCCGGGCCAGCTCGGCGTGGTGGAGGACCTGCTGGTGGACCGGGCGTTCGTGCCGAACCCCGCCGAGTCCGCCGAGGAGCTCGCGACGCTCGCCGACGTGCGCCCCCTCGCGCCGCACAACGTGGCCAACGCGCTCGCCGCCGCCGCGCTGGCCCGCACGCTCGGTGTCCCCACGGACGCCGTACGGCAGGGCCTGCGCGACTTCGTGCCCGACCCGCACCGCATGGCGCACGTCGAGCGGGTCGGCGAGGTCGACTACGTCGACGACTCCAAGGCCACCAACCCGCACGCCGCCGCCGCGGCCCTGTCGTCGTACCCCTCGATCGTGTGGATCGCGGGCGGTCAGCTCAAGGGCGCCGACGTCGACGACCTCGTACGGCGGGCGGCGCCCAGGCTGCGCGGCGCCGTGCTGCTCGGCGTGGACCGTGCCCGGATCGCCGAAGCTCTGGCGCGACACGCGCCGAATGTCCCCGTCGTGGACATCTCCGCCCAAGACACTGGTGCGATGGACCGTGTCGTCACCGAAGCCGCCAGGCTCGCCTCCCCAGGGGACACCGTGCTGCTGTCCCCGGCCGGCGCGTCGCTGGACATGTTCGCCAACTACCCGGCCCGAGGGGAGGCCTTCGCGCGAGCCGTACGCGGCCTGGAGGCGGCGACGTGAGCACCACCACTTCTCCGCAGGCTCCGGAGCGGCCACCGCAGAGCGCGGTCGAAGGGCCGATCGGCTGGATCCGCGACCAGCTCGCCGTGCTCAAGGAGCTGCTGGAGAAGCCGCTGGCGACCTACTACCTCATCCTCGGCTGCTGCGGCCTGCTGCTGCCGCTCGGGCTGATGATGGTGCTGTCCGCCTCCAGCATCGAGGCGATGCAGAAGACCCAGGACCCCTTCACCTGGTTCGTCAAGCAGTCGCTGTCGGCCGCCCTCGGTCTGCTGATCATGTGGGCCTGCTCGCGGCTGCCGCACAAGTTCTTCCGCTGGGCGGGCTACCCGCTGATGGCGCTGTCGTTCATCGGCCTGGTCATGGTGCTGTTCATCGGCTCCTCCCAGCTGGGCGCGCAGCGGTGGATCGACGTCGGCTCGTACAGCATCCAGCCGTCGGAGCCCGCCAAGCTGGCCCTCGCGCTGTGGGGAGCCGACCTGCTGGCCCGCAGGGCGCGGCACGGCCGCATCGAGTGGCGGCAACTGCTGATCCCGCTCATGCCGGGCACCGTGCTCCTGGCCGTCATGGTCATGCTCGGCCGCGACCTGGGCACCACACTGGTGCTGTTCATGATCTTTCTGTCGCTTCTGTGGGTGGTGGGCGCGCCGGTGAAGCTGTTCGGCGGCATCCTGTCGCTCGCCGTGCTGGCCACGTTGATCATGATCAAGGTGGAGCCGTACCGGATGGCGCGCATCGGCGCCTTCCTCGACCCCTGGGCCGACGCGCAGGGCGACGGATACCAGGCCGTGCAGGGGCAGATCGCGATGGGCTCGGGCGGCTGGTTCGGGCTCGGGCTGGGCAGCAGCCGGGCGAAATGGAGCTGGCTGCCCCACGGCGAGAGCGACTTCATCTTCGCCATCCTCGGCGAGGAGCTCGGGCTGATGGGGACCCTGATGGTGGTGGTGCTGTTCGGGCTGCTCGGCTACGCCGGCCTGCGGGTCGCCTCCCGGGTCAAGGACTCCTTCGTCCGGCTCGCCGCCGCCGCCATCGTGGCCTGGATCGTCGGCCAGGCCGTCGTCAACATGGGCGCGGTGCTCGGCGTGGTGCCCATCACCGGCATCCCGCTGCCGCTCGTCTCCTACGGGGGGTCGGCGCTGTTGCCCACTCTCGCGGCCCTGGGGATGCTGCTGTCCTTCGCGAAACGTGAGCCGGGCGCGCGCGAGGCTCTGGCGGCTCGTGGCCCCGGACCGGCCGCACGGGCCCTAAGCTGGCTTGGCCTGGGGGGAACGACCAAAGGCCGAGTGAGACGTTAGGGAGTGACCGACATGAGGGTGGTCCTCGCCGGTGGCGGGACGGCCGGGCACATCGAGCCGGCTCTCGCCCTTGCGGACGCGCTGCGCCATCTTGACCAGCGCATCGGCATTACCTGCGTGGGCACCGAACGCGGGCTCGAAACCCGCCTGGTCCCGGCCAGGGGATACGAGCTCGAGCTGGTGCCGGCCGTGCCGCTGCCGAGGGCGATCACGCCGCGGCTGCTGACCGTGCCCGGTCGGCTGGCCGGGGCGGTCAACGCGGTGGCGGCGATACTCGACCGGGTCCAGGCCGACGTCCTGGTGGGCTTCGGCGGCTACGTGGCGACCCCCGCCTACCTGGCGGCCAAGCGGCGCGGCCTGCCGATCGTGGTGCACGAGGCCAACCCGCGGCCCGGCCTGGCCAACCGGCTGGGCGCCCGGCTCACCGACCACGTCTTCACCGGCTTCCCCGATCACGCGCTGGGCAAGGCCGAATACATCGGCACCCCGCTGCGCCGCGAGATCGTCACGCTCGACCGGCTGTCGATGGGCGACAAGGCGCGCTCCTGGTTCGGGCTGCAGACCGACCGGCCCACGCTGCTGGTGTTCGGCGGCTCCCAGGGAGCCAGGTCGCTCAACGAGGCCGCGCTGGCCGCCGCGCCCGTCCTGCGCTCGGCGGGGGTGCAGGTGCTGCACGTGCTCGGCCCCAAGAACACCGTCGAGCGCGAGCCGCCGCCGGGCGACCCCCAATACGTCCTGCTGCCCTACGTCGATCGCATGGATCTCGCGTACGCGGCCGCGGACTTCGCCCTGTGCCGCAGCGGCGCGCTGACCTGCGCCGAGCTCACGGCGGTCGGGCTGCCGGCCGCCTACGTGCCGCTGCCGCACGGCAACGGCGAGCAGCGGATCAACGCCGAGCGCATCGCCGCGGGCGGCGGTGGGTTCGTGGTCGGCGACGCCGACCTGTCATCTGATTGGATCGTCCACAACGTCCTTCCGGTGCTCCGCAGTCCCGAGCGGGTCGTGGCCCTGTCGGAGGCCGCCTCCAGACTCGGTCGGAAGGACGCCGATATCATTCTGGCCAGGAAAGTGTTGGAGATAGTCCGATGAGTCTCGTCAAGCTGGTCGATCCCGTCGCCGCAGAAGAGCTGGGGCGCGTGCACTTCATCGGCATCGGCGGCGCGGGGATGTCCGGGATCGCCCGCATCCTGCTCAAGCGCGGGGTGCGCGTGTCCGGCAGCGACGCCCGCAGCACCGATCAGGTGAGCGAGCTGCGTGAGCTGGGCGCGACCGTGCACATCGGCCACGCCGCCTCCCACATCAGGGACGTCGACACCGTGGTGGTCTCCACCGCGATCCGCGACTCCAATCCCGAGCTGGGCGAGGCGCTCAAGCAGGGGCTGCGGATCATCCCGCGGGCCGCCGCGCTCGCCTCCGTGATGGCCGGGCGCACCGGCGTCGCCGTCGCGGGCACCCACGGCAAGACCACCACCGCCTCGATGCTGACCGTGGCGCTGCAGAAGTGCGGCGCCGACCCCTCCTACTGCGTGGGCGGCCAGCTCGTCACCACCGGGCTGGGGGCCGACGAGGGGTCGGGCGAGGTGTTCATCGCCGAGGCCGACGAGAGCGACGGCTCGTTCCTCATGCTGGCGCCCGACATCGCCGTGGTGACCAACGTCGAGGCCGACCACCTCGACAACTACGGCGACCCGCGGGCCGTGCACGACAGCTTCGCCCGCTTCGCCGAGCGCATCGGGTCGCTGCTGATCGCCTGCGCCGACGACCCCGGCGCGGCGGAGCTCGCCGACGTGGCGCGGGCGCGCGGCCTCAAGGTCGTCACGTACGGCGAGACGGGCGACTACCGCGTGCGCGATGTCCGGCCCGACGGGTTCGGCATCACGTTCACCATCGAGGGCATGGGCGAGGTCCGGCTGGCCGTTCCCGGGGCGCACAACGCGCTCAACGCCACCGCCGTGGTCGCCGTGGCCGTGGCGCTGGGGCTGCCGTTCGAGGAGATCAGAGACGGGCTGGCGACCTTCACCGGGGCCAAGCGGCGCTTCGAGGCCAAGGGCGAGGCGGGCGGGGTCGCGGTGTTCGACAGCTACGCCCACCACCCGACCGAGCTGGCCGCGGACCTGCGGGCCGCGCGTGACGTGGTGGCCTCCTACTCGGGCAGCGGGCGGGTCATCGCGGTCTTCCAGCCGCACCTCTACTCGCGCACCAGGTTCTTCGCCGACGAGTTCGGGGCGGCGCTCGGGCTGGCCGACGAGGCGATCGTGCTCGACGTCTACGGGGCCCGTGAGGACCCCGAGCCCGGGGTCTCGGGCGCCATGGTGGCGGGCCGCGTGCGGCTGCCCGAGTCGCAGGTGGTCTACGCTCCGGACCGCGCCTCCGTGCCCGCCCTGGTGGCGGGCCGGGCCCGGGGTGGCGACATCGTGCTGACGATGGGGGCGGGCGACGTGACGGAGCTGGGCCCGCAGATCATCGCGGAGCTGTCCGCAGGGTGACACCGCGGTCCGTCAGCGTCTGCGGTCCCTGAGGGGCCGAGCTCTTTTACGGTCGTCACTCTCGTACGTCCGGCGCTCCCGCCTTGCCGGTGGCCACAGGCGGGGCGGTGGGTAGGGCGGCCCTGGGCGGCCGGTCGGTAGGTCCGGTGGCCGTGAGCCGCCCCGGTCCGGTGGTTGCGGGCGGCCGGTCGGTGGGTGGCGGGCCCGGTGGCCGTGGCCGCTCGGGTGGTGGTTCTGGCGTGGCGCCGTGGGCGGTGGCCGCGCGCGGCGTAGGTTCGGTGGCGCGCGGCGTGTCGGTTGCGCGAGGCGGGCGACCTTGGGAGGGCGATGAAGGCGCGCGACGCTTTGCTGGTGCTGCTGACCGCCGGAGTGGTGGGCACGGCCGCCTGGCTGGTGTTCTTCTCACCGGTACTCGGCGTACGTTCGATCGACATCGTGGGAAATGTCACAGTGCCTGCTGAGCGCATCGAACAACAGGCCGCAGTGCCCCAACTGCACCCGCTGGCCACCGTCGACCTCGCCGAGGTGGAGGGCCGCGTGATGAAGATCAGGCAGCTCGCCTCGGCCAAGGTCGACCGGGTCTGGCCGGGCACGCTGAGGATCGAGGTGGTCGAGCGCGAGCCGGTCGCCGCGGTCACGGCCGGCGGGAAGGCGGCGCTGATCGACAAGACGGGCGTCGTCATCGAGATCAAGGACACGGTCCCGCCCGGCCTGCCGGAGCTCAAGGTGGACCGCCCGGCCGCCGGAGACCCCACGACGATGGCCGCGCTCCAGGTGATCCAGTCGCTGCCCGACGATCTCGCCGCCAAGGTACGGCTGGTCCGCGCCTCCTCGCCCGAGGGTGTGTCGCTGCAGCTCACCGACGGCCGCAGCGTGGTCTGGGGCGCGTCCGACCGGGGCGCGGACAAGGCCCGCATCCTGGCGACCCTCCTGCGGCGCAAGGCCGAGGTCTATGACGTGAGCTCACCCGACGTGGTGACGCTCAAGTGAGTCCGGCTCCAGCGCCGCGACGGGAGCCGCTGGGGCCGAGGCGGGTCGCCGGCGTTCGCCATCGGCGTGATCCGCGGATGGGGTTGGGGCGTCCTAGGGGATATGCGTCGCATAAAGGGCGACGCGCCGGTCAAAGTGCGCCAAACGTGCCGCCGGATGAGGGCCGAGCCTGTCCGGGATGGGGGTCCCGGCGTGAGAGCCTTAACACGGCGCGTGGCAGAGGAGGACCCCGACCAGGCGTGACGACGGAGCGAAACGGACAGCCCGCGACACGCCGGACGTGCTTGCGGCGCGGTTAGTTGACCCGCCTGGAGCGTAACTCCTACTGTCCGTATCAATCCTCAGGTTGACATAAATCTGAATCTCAACTTGAGGTTGAGAGTTAACGAAGCAAGTGAACGCGGAGACGATCCGCACCGAAATGGCAAGTCAACGAGCGGAAAGGCCCCTCGTCGTGGCAGCACCGCAGAACTACCTCGCGGTCATCAAGGTCGTCGGCATTGGCGGCGGCGGAGTGAACGCCGTCAACCGGATGATCGAGGAGGGACTCAAGGGCGTCGAGTTCATCGCGATAAACACCGACGCCCAGGCGCTGCTGATGAGTGACGCCGACGTCAAACTCGACGTGGGCCGCGAGCTCACGCGCGGGCTGGGTGCCGGCGCCAACCCCGATGTGGGGCGCAAGGCGGCCGAAGACCATCGCGAGGAGATCGAGGAGGTCCTCAAGGGGGCCGACATGGTCTTCGTGACCGCGGGCGAGGGCGGCGGCACCGGCACCGGCGGCGCGCCCGTCGTGGCCAACATCGCCAGATCGCTCGGCGCGCTCACGATCGGCGTGGTGACCCGGCCGTTCAGCTTCGAGGGCCGGCGCAGGGCCTCCCAGGCCGAGGCCGGCATCGAGACCCTGCGCGACGAGGTCGACACGCTGATCGTGATTCCCAACGACCGGCTGCTGTCGATCTCCGACCGGCAGGTGAGCGTGCTCGACGCGTTCAAGGCGGCCGACCAGGTGCTGCTGTCCGGTGTGCAGGGCATCACCGACCTGATCACCACGCCCGGCTTGATCAACCTCGACTTCGCCGACGTCAAGTCGGTCATGTCCGGCGCGGGTTCGGCGCTGATGGGCATCGGCCACGCGCGCGGTGACGACCGCTCGGTCGCCGCGGCCGAGATGGCCGTCTCCAGCCCGCTGCTGGAGGCCAGCATCGACGGCGCCCACGGCGTGCTGCTGTCGATCGCCGGCGGCTCCGACCTCGGCCTGTTCGAGATCAACGAGGCCGCCCAGCTCGTGTCGATGGCGGCCGCGCTCGACGCCAACATCATTTTCGGTACGGTCATCGACGACGCGCTCGGCGACGAGGTGCGGGTCACCGTGATCGCCGCCGGGTTCGACGACGTGCCGCCGCCGGTGGAGAAGTCGCTGCCGCGCCCGCAGAGCCGCCCGGCCGCCGCGCCCGCGGCCCCGCCCGTGTCGTCGCCGGTACGGCCCAGCGTGCCCAGCGTGAAGGCCGAGCCCGCGCCGCAGCGGTTCGAGCCGCGCCCCGAGCCCCGTCCCGAACCGCGTCCCGAGCCCCGCGCCGACTTCAGGCCGGAGCCTCGCCCTGAGCCGCGTCCCGAGCCTCGCTCAGATCTCCGCCCCGAACCACCTCGCCCGGACCACGGCTCCGACTTCCGGGCCGACCATCGGGTCGAGCCGGTGCGCCCGGTGGACAACGCGCCCGAGTCGGTCCACGAGCCGATCGCCGACGAGCCCTCCGGCCCCGTCTCGATCCCCCGCCCCACGCCCGAGCCCGCCAATCCGCCCACGCCCATCACCTCCCGCATGTCGGAGCCCGCCAAACGCCGTCCGGTGGTTTTCGAAGAGCAGGAGGAGGAGCTCGACGTCCCCGACTTCCTCAAGTAGCCCGACTCTCCGCCGCTCCTTCCTCACCGGCCTTCCTAGGTCTCACCGGGGGAATGGAGCGGCGCAGCCGCGTCCGGGGTCGGTTCGGGAAGCCGCTCATGGGGTCGGCCCGGGGTGCCGGAGTGATCGAACTCACCTGCCTCGTCACGGCGGCCCGCCCCGTGCGGGGTCAGCGGCCGTCTTCCTGGAGGCCCCCGGCCCCGTACGGCGGGTGGGGCCCACCGGGCTTGCCGTACTGGAAAGAAGAGTGCCGCACCACACGGGAGGCGCGCCCGCGGCACAGAGACACACGAGCCGAACGAAGAGGTGGACGTGAGCGTGAGTACGGACGAGAGCCGGCGGACGCGGCGGGATGAGATCGCGGCCGGGCTGGCGGAGGTGCGCGAGCGGATCGGCGCGGCGTGCCGGGCGGCCGGGCGTGATCGCGATGAGGTCACCCTGATCGCCGTGACCAAGACCTACCCCGCCTCCGACGTCCGTCTCCTGTGCGAGCTCGGCGTCCGCGAGGTCGGCGAGAACCGCGACCAGGAGGCCGCCCCCAAGGCGCGCGAATGCCAGGACCTGCCGCTGACCTGGCACTTCGTCGGCCAGTTGCAGACCAACAAGGTCCGTTCCGTGGTCTCCTACGCCGATGTGATCCATTCCGTGGACCGGGCCCGGCTGGTCGAGGTGATCAGCCGGGAGGCCGGCAAGCAGGAGCGCCAGGTCGGCTGCCTCGTACAGGTGGCGCTCGACGACGACCCGGCCAGAGGCGGCGCCAGGCCCGCGGACGTGCCGGAGCTCGCCGACCTGGTCGCCGCGGCTCCGCACCTGTGGCTGGGCGGGCTGATGGCCGTGGCGCCGCTGGGGGAGGAGCCGGGCAAGGCGTTCGCCCGGCTGCGAGAGTTGGCCGCCGCCGTGCGGGAGCGCCACCCCCGTGCCACGATGCTGTCGGCGGGCATGAGCGATGACCTCGGCGCGGCCGTCGCGCATGGCGCGACACACGTTCGGGTCGGTACGGCGTTGCTCGGTCGTCGCAAGCCCTTCGTCAGGTAATGTCCCGTCAAGTGGGTCTTACAGGCCCACCACTACCCAGTAGAGGTCGATCAGCGGTGAGCTCCAAGGGGGTACGGCTGCCGCCTCGGACCCGGCGACAGGCCCGAGCGAGTGCGACCATGAGCAGGAGGACGACGTAGCGATGGCCGGCGCGATGCGCAAGATGGCGGTCTACCTCGGTCTCGTGGAGGACGACCGCTACGAGAGGTACGAGACCTACCCGGACGAGTACGCCTACGAGGATGAGCCCCCCCGAACCGGCGAGGAGCGGGCCGTAGCGGTCCAGGACCGCGACGACGAGGCCGATGCAGGCGTCCCCGCGCCGAGGCCATCCACGACCGTCCTGGAGCGCCGTACGACCGATCTGGCGCGCATCACCACCCTCCACCCCCGGACCTACAACGAGGCCCGGACGATCGGCGAACACTTCCGCGACGGCACCCCGGTCATCATGAACCTGACCGAGATGGTTGACAGCGACGCAAAACGCCTGGTCGATTTCGCGGCAGGTCTGGTCTTTGGCCTACATGGCAGCATTGAACGTGTTACCAACAAGGTGTTCCTGTTGTCCCCAGCCAATGTCGAGGTGACCGCCGAGGACAAGGCTCGAATCGCGGAACGCGGGTTCTTCAACCAGAGTTAGAGTCTCTGTATGTCTATCGCACCCAACCCGGTCTCACCGAGGCCGGGCGGGCGCATCAGGAGTGGAGGCGCGGCCAGGCCGTGGGGATCGTAAGTCAGATCTTGGTCGTAGTCCTGTCTCTGTATCTGGTGCTGCTCATCGGCAGGATGATCTTTGAGACGGTCCAGGCGTTCGCCAGGCAGTGGCGCCCCTCGGGCGTCGTGCTGGTGCTTGCCGAGGCCACATACACCGCAACCGACCCACCCCTCAAGTTCCTCCGCCGTTTCATTCCCCCGCTCCGGTTGGGTACGGTGGCCTTTGACCTAAGCTTCACAGTCCTCTTCATCGTCGTTCTGATCTTGATCCAGATCGCTGGATCGCTGGGCGCGCGGTGACGGAGGGCCGTGTCCCCCCGGTCGTGATCCAACTCGTGTCCGCGCTGAAGTGATTCGGGTTAACCGTCCCTCCGGACAGACTCCAAGCGCGCCAAGGAGACCAAAAGATGCCGCTGACGCCCGCTGATGTGCGGAACAAGCAGTTCAGTACCACCCGGCTACGGCCGGGCTACGACGAGGAAGAGGTCGACGCCTTCCTCGACGAAGTCGAGGCTGAGCTTGACCGCCTGATCCAAGAGAACGAGGAGCTCCGCGCGAAGCTGGCCGAGTGCCTGCGCGGGAAGGTGCCCGGGGGCATGAGCATGCCCATGGCCTCCGCGCCGGTCCAGGAGCAGCCGAAGCCCGAGATGATGGCGCCGCCGCAGCCGGAGCCCATGCGGGCCCCCGAGCCGCAGCAGCAGCCCCAGCCGGTCCCCGTCGCCATGAACATGCCTCCGGCCGAGGACAACATGGACACCGCGGCCCGCGTGCTCGCGCTGGCCCAGCAGACCGCCGACCAGGCGATCTCCGACGCCCGCCGCGAGGCCGACGAGACCGTCACCCGCGCCCGCCGCGAGGCCGACGAGATCCTGACCAAGGCTCGCCGCCAGGCCGAGCAGGTCATCGGCGACGCCCGCGCCCGCGCCGAGACGCTCGAGCGCGACGCGCAGGAGCGCCACCGTCAGGCCATGGGCTCCCTCGTCCAGACCCGCGACGAGCTGGAGCGCAAGGTCGAGGAGCTGCGCAGCTTCGAACGCGAATACCGCAGCCGCCTCAAGCTCTACCTGGAGAACCAGCTCGCCGAGCTGAACGTCTCCGCGGAAGGCAGCGGTGGCTTCCCCGTCATGACGGGCGGTGGTCCTTCGGCGGCTGCTCCGGCCATGTCGCACGCGGTGCCCCAGGGCGCTCAGCAGCCTCTTCCCGGTGGTCCCAACCCCTTCGGCGGTGAATCCCCGCAGGGCGCTTTCCCCGGCGGTGACGGTCCGCACAACGACCGCCGGTAAAGTAGCGGGTCACCAGGACCCGTCACTCGAAAGAGCCCTTTGTGATCCTAATCAGTGCTGGTTTGGTGCTCGCGGCGGTTGTCTTGCTGATCGCGGGCTTCGTTCTGGCAAAGCCGTTCCTGATCATGTGGTCCATCGTGGTCAGCGTGCTGTCCGCGCTGTTCCTGGTGATCGGGGCGCTGCTGCGGCGTCACGAGCTGTTTCCCGGTGGTGGGCGGGCCGCTGCGCCGGCCACCCCGCCGGTGGGGCTCACGCCCGTCGGCCTGCCGCACGGCCAGACCCAGCCGGGCCCGATCGGCGCCCCCATGGGAGCGCCGCCGTCGCCGCGTCCACCGACGCTCCAGCGGACGGTCACCGCACCGGCGCAACGCCGTCCCGCGGTGCGCGGCATCTCCCCGGACGCGCTGGTTCTGGTGATCCCCGGACGCAAGCGCTACCACGTCCCGGGTTGCCGCCAGCTGATCGGACGGGATCAAGAGGAGCTCACGTACGAGGAGGCGCGCGAGGAGGGCTTCACGCCCTGCACGGCGTGCCTGCCGGACGCAGCGCTCGGCGGACGGCAGCTGCCGCCTGCCGCCGGCCCCGAGCCCGCCGTCACCCCCAAGCCCGGCGGTCCTGAGTCCGCCGCCACCCCCAAGCCCGGCTCCGAGCCTTCGCCGGCTCCCAAGGTCCCCGCGGACCTCCGGGCCGAGGCGCCCGGGCCCACGCGCGACCTGCGCCCCCCGGTGTCCGCCGGTGCGGCCCAGCCGAAGCCCGACTCCAAGGCTTCCACCCCTGCCCCGGACCCGGCCGACGCCCCCGCCGAGCCGACCGGATGGTTCGCCCGCCCCCCGGCGGAGCCCGCCCCGTCGAGCGGCACGCGAAAGCCCGCCACTCCGGGGCTCGGCACGGAACCTCCGGCCGCCGACCCTTCAGCGGGCCCGAGGCTCGCCCCTTACATCACCACCATGCCGTCGTCCGGCCCGCCATCGCCAGGCAAGCCCGGGTCCGATCGGCCGCCGTCCGGTCAGTCCAGAGGCGACCAGCCCTCGTCCAGCCGTCCCGGGGCGCGTCAGCCGTCGTCGGGGCAGCCCGGTTCCGGCCCGTCCAGGGGTGGCCAGCCAGTGTCCGGCCGGTCCGGGGCGGGGCAGTCCACGGGTGACCGACCGTCCGCCGGTAGGCCCGGGAGCGGCAAGCCTGGAGCAGAGCGTCCGTCGGCTTTCGCCGCAGAGGGCCGTGACCAGAGTCGTGGCGGCCCGGACCGTGGTGCCCCCGAGCGTGCTGGTCAGGACCGGGGCGCCTTCGAGCGCGCTGGTCGAGAGCGTGATTCCGCCCCGGACCTCGACGACTCGGGGCCCGCGACGGCGCCTCAGCGTGCCATACAGCCGGGCGATCCCGCGCCGGGGAAGGCCGGTCGGTCCTCCTCGTCGGGGCAATCAGAGCGTCCCACCGCGGTGCCCGAACGTCCCGCCTCGGCCGCTGAGTCCGCTGCCAAGCCTCAGGGTCCCCCGCCCAAGGGGCCGAGCGCGTCAGGCAAGCCTCAGCGGCCCGAGCCCGGCAGTGGGGCAGGCGGGCCCGGTAGCGGGTCTGGTGGGCCCGTTAGCGGTCCGCAGGAAGCCGGTGCCAAAGCCGGCAGGGCTGAGGGCGCCCAGCCCGGCAGGCCTGAAGGGGCCAAGCCCGGCAAGCCCGAGTCGGGTTCGCAGGCGGCTAAGGCTGAGCGCCCCGGATCCGGGGGCGAGGCGTCCGGGGCCAAGGGAGAGCGGTCCGAATCGGTGGGCGGGACCGTGATCATGCCTGTGCAGTCCGGACCGGCCTCTGGGGCGACGTCCAAGCCAGAGCGTGGCGGGCCTACGAGCGGGACACGCCCGGCCGGGGCGAAGCCCAGTGCGGGTGCGACGCCTGCGGAGAGCACACCCGCAGAAAGCGCCAAGGCAGCCGAGAGCGCTAAGAGGACCGAGGGTGCTAAGGCGGCCGAGGGAGCCAAGGCAGCTGAAGGCGTCAAGGCGGCTGAGAGCGCCAAGGCGGCGGCCAGAACGTTCGAGCCCGCGCCCGCCAAGCCGGACAGTGCCGCTGCCAAGCGTGGCGGCTCCGCGTCCGGCGAGGAGACCCCGGGCGGAGGAGACACCGCTCCCGCCAAGGGAACGACGGCCGAGGGCAAGTCCGACGGAGAAGGCGCGGCGAAGGCCGGACGGCCGGTCACCGTGAAGGTCATCGTGGGTACCAGCCGCTACCACAGCACCGCCTGCCCGCTCATCCAGGGCGCGGGCGATACCGGCGTGGAGACCATGACGATCACGCAAGCCGAGTCGGCCGGCCTGACGAGCTGCTCCGTCTGCCAGCACGAGCGCGAGTCCGTCAGCTGACCGACCGCGAGTCGGTCCGCGTGCGTGGCTTGGGAGTCCGTCGGCTGTGCGACCGTGAGTCGCTGTGCCAGAACGGGCCGCGAGGCCGTCGGCTGAGTGACTGCGAGCCGGTCTGGCAGTTACGGGCCACGAAGGGGACGCGCCCGCAAGGCGCGTCCCACAACGTACGGTTCCGTCAGGCGCGGCGTAGCTGGAACGTCAGTCCCAGGTCCGTGTCCGCGTGTGACGGCAGGCCGGCCTCGACGCCCTCCGTGACGGTCGTGGCGAGTACCTCGTCCGCCACCACCTGCCACCCCGACCGCAGCGCCTGCGCCACGGCCGGGTCGGCGGCCGACCACCACAGGGAGATGCGGTCGGTGATGGTCAGGCCCGTCGACTTGCGGGCCTCCTGCACCAGGCGGATGACCTCGCGCAGCAGGCCGGCCTGGCGCAGGTCGTCCGTCAGCTCCAGGTCGAGCGCCACCGTCTCGCCGGTGCCCGTGTCGACGGCGCCGGTCTCGACGGCCCAGCCGGAGCGGGGCTGTTCGGTGACGATCACGTCGTCGGGGCCGAGGGACACCGTGCCCAGTTCCGCAACGTCCACCGTGGCGGAGGCGCCGGAGCGGAGGGTGCGGGCCAGGGAGGCGGCCTCCACCGTGCCGACGGCTGCCGCCACCAGCTTGGTCTGCGAGCCGAACCGCTTGCCGAGGGCCCGGAAGTTGGGCTTGACGGTGTAGGACACGAGATCGGCGCTGAAGCCGGACATGTCCTCGAGAGCCTGGACGTTCAGCTCGTCGGCGATCAGGTCACGCAGTTCGGGCGGGAGCGAGGGCCAGCCGTGCGCTCCGACCAGGGCGCGGCCGAGCGGTTGGCGGGTCTTGACACCCGAGGAGGCGCGGGCCGAGCGGCCCAGCTCCACCAGCCGCCGTACCAGCGCCATCCGCTCCGACAGCGCGGGGTCGAGCAGGTCGTCGCGTACGGCGGGCCATGAGGTCAGGTGTACGGAGGAGGGCGCGCCGTCGCCGCGCAGCACGTCCCAGAGGTAGTCGGTGACGAACGGCGCGATGGGCGCCATCAGCCGCGTGACCGTCTCCAGGCACTCGTACAGCGTCGCGAACGCGTCGGCCGACCCCTGCCAGAAGCGGCGGCGCGAGCGGCGTACGTACCAGTTGGACAGATCGTCGAGGAACTCGGCCAGCCGGCGCCCGGCCCGCTGGGTGTCAAACTCGTCCAGGGCGGCCGTGACCTCGGCCACCGTCCTGTGCAGCTCCGCCAGCGCCCAGCGGTCGAGCAGCGGACGCTCGGCCGCGGGGGTCGCCTGCGCCAGGCGGTCGGGAGTCCACGACTCGGCGTTGGCGTAGAGGGTGAAGAAGGAGGCCGTGTTCCAGTACGTCAGCAGGACCTTGCGGACGATCTCCTCAAGGGCGTTGTGCCCCACGCGGCGGGCCGCCCACGGCGAGCCGCCGCAGGCCATGAACCAGCGCAGCGCGTCGGCCCCGTGCTGGTCCATCAGCGGCATGGGCTCCAGGATGTTGCCCAGGTGCTTGCTCATCTTGCGGCCGTCCTCGGCCAGGATGAGCCCGAGGCAGAGTACGTTCTCGTAGGACGACTGGCCGAACACCAGCGTGCCCACGGCCATCAGCGAGTAGAACCAGCCACGCGTCTGGTCGGTCGCCTCGCAGATGAACTGCGCCGGGTAGACGCCCTCCGGCTTGCCGCGCGCGCCCCACTGGGCGAACGGCATGGAGCCCGAGTCGTACCAGGCGTCGATGACGTCGGGCACGCGGCGGGCCTCGGCCGAGCAGGACGGGCAGGGGAAGGTGACGTCGTCGACGTACGGGCGGTGCGGGTCGAGGGCTGAGACGTCGCGGCCGGCGAGCGTGCCCAGCTCCTCCATCGACCCGACGCACGTCACGTGAGACTCGTCTTCGGTGCACACCCACAGCGGCAGCGGCGTCCCCCAGTAGCGGGAGCGCGACAGCGACCAGTCGACGTTGTTGCGCAGCCACTCGCCGAAGCGGCCCCACTTGATGGTGTCGGGGTACCAGTTGGTCTTGGCGTTCTCGGCCAGCATCTGGTCCTTGACCGCGGTGGTCCTGATGTACCAGGAGGGGAGCGCGTAGTAGAGCAGCGGCGTGTGGCAGCGCCAGCAGTGCGGGTAGCTGTGCTCGAAGTGGCCGCCGCGGAACAGCAGGCCGCGGACCCGCAGGTCCTCGGTGAGGCCCTCGTCGGCGTCCTTGAAGAACTGGCCGCCGACCATCGGCACGTCGTCCAGGAAGCGCCCGTCGGGCCCGATCGGGTTGACGACCGGCATGTCGTAACGCTTGGTCACGGCCAGGTCGTCGGCGCCGAACGCCGGAGCCTGGTGGACCAGCCCGGTGCCGTCCTCGACCGTCACGTAGTCGCCGAGCACCACGTAGTGGGCGCCGGGGATGTCGACCAGGTCGAACGGCCGCGTGTAGGAGGTGTGCTCCAGCTCGCGGCCGGTGAAGCGGGCCACCTCGGTCGCGCCCTCGCCGAGCACCGACAGCAGCGGCTCGGCGACGACCAGCACCTCGCCGTCCGTCGTACGGGCCGCGACGTAGGTCACCTCGGGGTGTACGGCCACGGCCGTGTTGGAGACCAGCGTCCACGGCGTCGTCGTCCACACCAGCAGGGCGGCGCCGAGCTCGCTCAGCGGGCCGGAGGTGACGGGCATGCGTACGTAGACCGACGGGCTGGAGACGTTCTCGTAGCCGCCGGGCTGGCCCAGCTCGTGGTCGGACAGGCCGGTGCCGCAGCGCGGGCAGTAAGGGGTGATGCGGAAGTCGCGGAACAGCAGGCCCTTGTCGAAGACGACCTTGAGCGACCACCAGACCGATTCGATATAGGACGGGTCCATGGTCCGATAGGCGGTGGACAGGTCGATCCAGTAGCCCATCCGCTCGGTCATCTGCTCGAAGGCGTCGACGTGGCGCAGCACGGATTCGCGGCATTTGGCGTTGAACTCCGCGATGCCGTATTCCTCGATGTCCTTCTTACCGGTGAGGCCGAGCTCTCGCTCGATGCCGACCTCGACCGGCAGGCCGTGGCAGTCCCAGCCCGCCTTGCGCGGCACGCTGAAGCCGCGCATCGACTTGTAGCGGGGGAACAGGTCCTTGAACACCCGGGCCTCGACGTGGTGGACGCCGGGCAGGCCGTTGGCGGTGGGCGGGCCCTCGTAGAAGGTCCAGGAGGGGTTGCCGTCGTTCTGCTCGACGGACCGCTCGAAGATCTTCCCGTCCCGCCACCGGTCGAGGACCTCGCGCTCGAGCGCGGGCAGGTCGACCTGCGCGGGAAGAGGGCGGAAAGAAGGGGAAGACATCTCGGGCGGGCCTCCACGCGATCACTGGCTGACAGGTCGGCGTGAAGGGACGAAGCCATGCGGCTCCGCGGTACCACCCTTCTTGGCCTCGTGTGAGGCCCTCTTCATTTCATGCTGCGGCCGGGTCTAGTGAGCTCGTGAGAGCCGTTCTTCCGGCGGCTCCGGGGTGATATCCCTCACAGCGGGGCCCCATCAACGCCTTGCAGCTTCACACGATAACGCAGAGTGGACCGCAAAGCTTCCGCGTTTGCAGTGAGCAGGTAGCGAACTCGTAAAGCCCGACAAAGTTGTGGGAACGCGCACGGCGGCGGAGGCGTTGAACCGCCGGGGCGGGATAGTACGGGAGAGGTAAATCGTCCGGCGGGTCGTTTGCTGTTCTGTTATGGGAGACCTAAGCTGCCCGCACCATTTACGGCCTTGGTTCAGCCTGGAGGTAGCACCATGACGCCCGTCACGCAGACCGCTACACCGCCGATGTGGTCGGAGGAGGAGCTCGCCGAGGTCCGCGGCCAGCTGCAGAGCGAGATCGACGAGCTCAACACCGACATTCTTCGCCATGAGTCGGAGATCGCGTCGGGTGACGTCACCCAGGGGGCGGGTGACGACCAGGCGGACGCGGGAGCCAAGACGTATGAGCGCGAACGCGAGATCGCCCTTACCCTGAATGCACGCGACCTGGTCGCGCAGAACGAACGTGCGATCGCCAGGATCGACGCAGGGACCTATGGAGTGTGCGAATCGTGCCACAAGCCGATCGGCAAGGAACGCCTGCAGGCGTTCCCGAGGGCGACGCTGTGCGTGACCTGCAAGCAGAAGGAGGAGCGCCGGTAGAGGGGCGGCGCGGCCGCCTCTTCGCGGTCCTCGTCGTGCTGGCGGTCGTGATCTACGCGGCCGATCTGATCAGTAAGACGATCGTGCTGCGGACACTCGAGGGCAAGGCGCCCCTGGTGGTGATCCAGGACGTGCTGCAGCTCCGGGTGATCTTCAATTCCGGTGCCGCCTTCAGCCTCGGCACCGGGATGACGATCGTCTTCACGTTCATCGCGACGGGCGTGGTGATCGCGATCCTCCGCACCGCCCGCAAGATGCGCAGCCTGCCGTGGGCGATCACGCTGGGGCTGCTGCTCGGCGGGGCGCTGGGCAACCTGACCGACCGGCTGCTGCGTTACCCCTCCGGCATCGGCAGGTCCATCCAGTTCCAGGGCCACGTGGTCGACTGGATCGAGGTGCTGCCGGGGCACTTCCCCGTGATCGACTACTTCCCGGTGTTCAACGTGGCCGACTCGGCCATCGTGTGCGGCGGGATCCTCGCGGTGATCCTGGCCTGGCGGGGCTACCAGATCGACGGCACCAGGGAGGTCAAGCATGGCTGACCAGCGTAGCCTGGCCGTGCCCGACGGGCTGGAGGGTGAGCGGCTCGACGCCGCGATCTCGCGGCTGTTCGGCTTCTCCCGCACCCGCGCCGCCGAGCTGATCGGCGCGGGCGAGGTGCTCGTCGACGGCCGGGCGCCCGCCAAGTCCGACCGCGTGCACGCCGGCGCCTGGCTCGACGTGACGCTCCCGCCGCCGGTCACCATGCCGATGCCGGTCGCCGAACCGGTTCCCGGCATGACGATCGTCTACGAGGACGACGACATCGTCGTGGTCAACAAGCCCATCGGGGTGGCCGCCCATCCGACCGTCGGCTGGACGGGACCGACCGTGATCGGCGGCCTGCTCGGCGCCGGCCACACGGTCGCCACCAGCGGCGCGGCCGAGCGGCAGGGCATCGTGCACCGGCTCGACGCCAACACGACCGGCGCCATGGTCGTGGCCAAGAGCGAGCACGCCTACTCCCACCTCAAGCGCGCCTTCAAGGAGCGTACGGTCGACAAGCGCTACCACGCGCTCGTGCAGGGCCATCCGGACCCGTTCAGGGGCACCGTCGACGCGCCCATCGACCGGCACCCGTCCGGCGACGGCAGGTTCGCCGTGGTCGCCGGGGGGAAGCCGTCGATCACCCATTACGACACGATCGAGGCGTTCCGGGCGGCCTCGCTGCTGGACATCAAGCTGGAGACCGGCCGCACGCACCAGATCCGGGTGCACATGTCCGCGCTCCGCCACCCGTGCGTGGGCGACCTGATGTACGGCGCCGACCCGACGATCTCCGCCCGGCTGGGCATCACGCGGCAGTGGCTGCACGCGGTGTCACTCGGCTTCGAGCACCCGAGCACGGGCGAGTGGCTGTCGTTCTCCACCGACTACCCCGATGACCTGCGGCGGGCCCTCGACATCGTACGCGAGGAGTCCTGACCGACCGCCTACTCGGCCTCGTCCTCGGCGTCGTCGGCAGGCGGCACGTCGGTGGGCTCGGTGGCCTTCTTCGTGGTCTTGGCCGTCGTCTTGGTGTTCTCGGGGGACTTGCTCTTGCTGGGCGTGGCCGAGGCCTTCTCTGTCGGCTTCTTCGTCTCCGTGCCGGTCGGGGCCGGGGTGGGCTCGCCGGTCCGGCCCGTGGGGGGCGGGGTGTCCTGCCGTACCGGGTTCTGATAAGTGGTCGGCCGCGTGTGCGTCGGCGCGGGGGTCGGGCCCGAAGGGCTGACGCTGGAGGTGCGTACCACGGCCGGGACCGGCGTCGGTGAGCGGACGCCGGCCTGCCGGTTCGTCCACCACGCGGCGCCCGCGGTCAGGACGGCCAGGGCGAGCGTGCACGCCGCCACCGCGGTCAGCGGCGGCCTGTGTTGCCTCCCAGGCGCGACTGTGGCCGGGGCCGCTTCATCCACCGGGTCGGGCCCGGCCATCGCGCCCGCTTCCGCCGCCGCGTCCCGTACGGGCATCGCGGGCGGCACTGGGATGGCCACCGGCGCGGTGGACTCCACGGAATCGCTGATCATCACGCGGTGCAGCTGGTGCTCGGCCTCGTCCAGCGTCATCCGCTCGGCTGGGTCCTTGCGCAGCAGCCCGAGTATGACCGGGGCCAGCATGCCCGCGCGGGCCATCGGGGCCGGCTCGGAGTGCAGGACCGCGCCCAGCGTGGCCAGCGCGTGCGGGCGCTGGAACGGCGAGTGGCCCTCGACGGCGAAGTACAGGGTCGCGCCCAGCGCCCACAGGTCCGAGGCGACACGTGCCTCGCCGCCCGCCGCCCGTTCGGGCGCCATGAACGCGGGCGTGCCGACCAGCACCCCGGTCCTGGTGACGGGCGCCTCTCCCTCGGTGGTGGCGATGCCGAAGTCGGTGAGCACCGCCCGGCCGTCCTCGGTCAGCAGCACGTTGTCCGGTTTGACGTCGCGGTGCAGGACCCCGGCGGCGTGCGCGGCGCGCAGCGCCTCCAGCACCTGCACCCCGATGTCGGCGGCATCGGCCGGCAGCATCGGGCCGTCGTCGCGTACCAGTTCGCCGAGGGTGCGTGAGTGGATGAGCTGCATGACGATCCACGGGTGGCCGTGCTCTTCGAGCACGTCGTACACGGTGGCGACACCGGGGTGCGCCACCCGCCCCGCGGCTCTGGCCTCGCGGAAGGTACGGACGCTGAACACGTCTCGCTCGGGGTCGGTCAGGTCCGGAGGGGGATGGATCTCCTTCACCGCCACGTCCCTGCCGAGCACTTCGTCGTGGGCCTGCCAGACGGTTCCCATCCCACCCTGGCCGATGGTCTTGACCAGCCGGTATCGTCCACCGACCAGCAGCGCAGAATCGGACATGTCCGGCGTCTACCCGATAAAGACCCGGACAAGCGCGGTGACGGCCGCCGCTGTGGCCAAAATGATCAGGAAGGGCGCGCGCAGCAGGAGCGCCACCACGGCCGCGCCCAGCCCGGCCGTACGAGCGAGGTCGAAGCGCAGTTCGCCGTGCTCGGCGAACATCTGCACCGCGATCAGCGCGGCCAGCAGCGCCACGGGCACCAGTTCGGCGAAGCGGCGGACCCGGGGATGGTCGAGCACCCGGCGCGGCGCCGCCAGCCCGGCCAGTTTGAGCGCGTAACACCCGGCGCACACCGCCGCGATCGCCCACCACAGCGTCATCGGACCAGCACCGCCAGGACGACGACCGCCGACAGCAGCACCGGCACGCCCGGTGGGAAGAACGGGGTGGCGCACAGCGCGACCGCCGCGCCGGCCACCGCCAGCCACCTGAGCTGGACGTTGCCCACCAGGCGCGGCCACAGGATGGCCAGGAACGTGGCCGGGCCGACCACGTCCAGCCCGAACATCCCCGGATCGCCGAGGAAGGACGTGCCGAGCGCCCCGGCCAGGGTGGTGAGGTTCCAAGTGACGTACAGGCTGGCGAAGGTGATCGTGAACCCGACGCGGGCCGTCTCGGGCGACGGCTGGGCGAGGGTGACGGCGGTGGTCTCGTCGATCACGCCCTGCGCGGCGAGCAGCCTGCGCGGGCCGCGTACCCGCAGCAGGTCGGCCAGGCGCAGCCCGTAGAGGGTGTTGCGGCCGCCCAGCAGCAGCGCGCCCGCGGCGGCCGCCACCAGGTCGCCGCCCGCGCCCACCGCGCCGGCCAGCGCGAACTGCGAGGCGCCGGTGAACGCCAGCAGGCTCAGCACGCACGCCTGCGCCACGCTGAGGCCCGCGGTGATCGCCGCGGCGCCGAAGGCGAGCCCGGACAGCCCCACGGCCAGGCCCACGCCCAGACCGTCCCGTATGGCGGCGGAACGGTGTGTTGTCTGTTCCATGCAGGTGACGCTAGGTGAGGTGGGGATCGCCAGTCTTGTACGTTCCTGCCGCACGTTGGTAGGCCGCGGGTGGAACGCCCACGATGCGCTTGAAGTGGCGGTTCAGATGGGCCTGGTCGGTGAAGCCCACTTCGGCGGCCACCTGCGCCGGCCGTACACCGGAGTTCAGAAGGTGGCGCGCCCGCTGGATCCGCAGCGAGGTCAGGTAGGCGTGTGGCGGCAGGCCGGTCGCCGCCTTGAACGCGCGCAGCAGCGGGAACGGCCGCGCCCCGACGGTCAGCGCGAGATCGTCCAGCGACGGCGGGTCCACCAGGCTCTCGTGCAGCACGTCCAGCGCCTCGGCGACCGCCCGCCCGCCCTCGGCGGGCAGGACGGCGGACGGGCGCGGCGTGGCGTGCCGGATCAGCAGGCGGGCGAAGAAGCCACGCATCAGCGACTGGGCGGCCAGCGCGTCACCGCGCTCGGCGGTCAGGTGCGCCCGGCCGAGCAGCGTGGCCACCGCCGGGTCCCGCACCACCTGCTCGGGGAAGTACGGCGTCGCGTAAGGCAGGCCGAGCTCGGCCGCGAGCTCCGAGAGCGCCTCCACCGACGGGTAGAGCATCCGGTACGTCCAGCCGTCCTCCATGCCCGCCTGGCCGGTGTGCACCGACTCCGGGTTGACCAGCACCACCTCGCCCGCGCCCGCCCGGTGCAGGCTGCCCCGGTAGTCGAACTCCTCCACGCCCTGGAGGATGAGGCCGATCGCGTAGCCGTCGTGCACGTGCCGGGCGAAGCGGTGGGTGACGTAGCGGGCCTTGAGCAGGTCCACCTGGGGCACCGCCGGGTGCCGCCAGAAGAGCGCCTGCTCCTGCTCCATGGCACTCACTCGGGCCTGAACGTCTTGACGAACTGGTCGAAGTAGTGCCGGTCCTGGTCCCAGCGCGCGTCGGTCGTGTCCCAGTAGAGGGCGTAGTGCCGGCCGTCGGCGGTGCGGAAGCCCCGGTTGATCACGTGGATCAGGGTGCCGCCGCGCTGCCGGGTGAACTCCCAGTCGGCGGCCGGCCGGCCGAGGTAGGTCGTGGACCTGATGCCGATCCGCTCATAGCCGGCGAACTCGCCCTTGGCCTGGATCTCCTTCTCCAGCTCCACCCAGGCGCGCGCGGGATCGGCCACGGGCTTGTCGGGGACGGTCCACTCGACGAGCAGCATGCCCGGCGTGCCGGGGCCGGTGACGGTGATGCTGTCCCTGGTGGGGCTCTTCTTGGCCTGCCAGCCCTGGGGGATGCCGATCGAGAATTGTCCGGCGGAGTTGGCGAGCCGGCGCCAGCCGGCGGGCAGGCGTGGCGTGGTGGGGGTGGTGGACGCTTCGGGGGTGGCGGTGGGCGACGCCGTCGCGCGGCTGGGGGCGGGGGTGGACGTCGAGGTGGGTGCCGGGGTCGGGGTGGTCGCCGACTGGGAGGTGGTGACGACGTACCAGCCGCCCGTGCCCAGCGCCGCGACGGCGAGCACGGCCGCGGGCACGCCCAGGAACCACCCACGCCGCCGGGCCCGCAGCGAAACGGTCCCCGCGGGCCCCCGCTCGCCAGGCCCGGTCATGTCCGACCAGGACCCGGCAGGGCCGGGCGGGGGCGCCGGAGGCGCGGCATATCCGTACGGGGCGGGCTCGGACGCGGCGGCCCGCAGCAGATGGGCGGCCTCGTCGGCGGACATGCGCGCGGCCGGATCCCGCTGCAGCAGACCCATGATCACCGGGCCCAGCACGCCTGCCCTGACCGGCTGTCCGGGCAGGTCGCGCAGCACCGCCGCGACCGTGGCCGCCCACGAGTCGCGCTTGAACGGCGGCACACCCTCGACGGCCGCGTACAGCGTCGCGCCCAGCGACCACAGATCGGACTCGGGCCGGGCGGGCTCGCCGTTGAGGCGTTCGGGCGGCATGTAGGCGGGCGTGCCCACCAGGCCCCCGGTGGCGGTCAGACCGGCCTCGGCCTCCAGCGAGGCGATGCCGAAGTCGGTGAGCACCACCCGGCCGTCGTCGGCGAGCAGCACGTTCTCGGGCTTCACGTCGCGGTGCAGCACCCCGGTCGCGTGCGCGGCCCGCAGCGCGTCGAGCACCCGGCCGCCGATCAGCGCGGCCTGCGCGACCGGCAGCGGCCCGTGCTCGCGGATCACCTCGGCTAGCGACCGCGAGCGGATCAGCTGCATGACGATCCACGGGCGGCCGTCCTCCTCGACGACGTCGTGGATGACGATCACCGAGGGGTGGTCGAGGCGGCCCGCCGCCCTGGCCTCCCTGATGGTCCGGCGATTGAGGTCGGCCCGCTTGTCGTCACCGACGCCGGTGTAGCGGACCTCCTTGATCGCGACCGTACGGTCGAGCAGCTCGTCGTAGGCACGCCAGACCACGCCCATCCCGCCCTCGCCGAGCGGTTCGATGAGCCGGTAGCGGTTGCTGACCTGCCTTTCCACGCAGAAAAGCCTACTTCGGGATGAAGGTCGCGGCGAACGTGTCGAAGAAGTGCTTGTCCTTCTTCCACCGGCTGGACAGGTTGTGCCAGTAGATCGCGTAGCCGCGGCCGTTGGCGATGAAGCCGCGGTTGCGGACCCTGGTCGGGCCGGTGTTGGTGTTCCAGGTGAAGTCCCAGTCCGCCGCGCCGTCCATGTAGTCGACCGCCTTGATGCTGATCTTCTCGTAGCCGCCGAACCCGTATTTGGCGGTCTTCTCCTGCTTCTTCCAGTCCTTGACGGGGTCCTTGCCGGGGTGCTTCGTCATCTCGAACATGATGTACGCGTTGCTGCCCGCGCCAGGTCCGTGGAACGCGATCTGGTTGGTGCCGCTTCGGTACTTCGTCCAGCCCTTCGGCAGCGCGACGGAGAACTTCAGCTTCTTGTTGGTGTACAACCTCCAGCCATCCGGCACCGCGGCGGCCGTGTTGGTGGACTTGGGCGTGGCCGTTGGCGTCGGAGACGGGGGTGGGGTGGACGGCGGGGCGCTGCTCGGCGGGTTCTTCGTCGGGTCGGCACTGGCCGTCGGCTGCTTGCCGGACTCCTTGGGAGATGAGGTGACGGACGCGGACTTCGTCCCGTCGTCCTCAGGGCTGTTCTTGGCCGAGCGCAGGCCGAGATAGCCGCCCAGGCCCGCCACGAGCACCACCGCGACGAGCACGCCGACGATCGGGCCCCACCGGCGGCCGTCGGGCCTGACGACGTTCCGGGTGGAGGGGAGGGGCTCCTCGGCACCGCCGCCGGTCGCCGGGGTGAGCCGTAAACCGGTCTCGGGGACGGGGGCGTCCGGGACCACCAGCTCGGGGTCGGTCGGAGTCTCGTCCACGGCCGGCGGGATCACCGCGGTCGGCGCGGGCGCCGACATCGGGGACTTCCGTGGCCGTTGCTGCGTGATGACGGCCCGCAGCAACTCGCCGGTCTCCTCGTAACCCAGGCGCTGCACCGGCTCCTTGGTCAGCAGGCCGCTGATCACGCCGGAGAGCGGCCCGGCATGGGGCGCCGGGTCGGGTTCGTCGGTCAGTACGGCGTGCATGGTGGCGAGCGCCATGCCGCGCTCGTGTGGCGAGCGGCCTTCCACCGCCGTGTACAGGGTCGCGCCGAGCGACCACAGGTCCGACTCGCGCCGCGCGGGCAGCCCCTTGAGCCGCTCGGGCGCGATGAACGCCGGAGTGCCCGCCAGCCCCGTCACCGTGAGCTGCGTCTCCGTCTCCAGCGTCGCGATGCCGAAGTCGGTGAGCACCACCCGGCCGTCATCGGCGAGCAGCACGTTCTCCGGCTTGACATCCCGGTGCAGGACGCCGGACTCGTGCGCGCGGTGCAGCGCGTCGAGTACGGCCAGGCCGATCTCGGCCACCCGCTTGGGCGGCAACGGCCCGTCCTGCTTGATCACGGCTCCCAGGGAGCGTGACTGGACGAGTTGCATAACGATCCAGGGACGACCGTCCTCTTCGATCACGTCATGTACGACGATCACGTTGGGGTGCTCGAACCTGGCCGCGGCCCTCGCCTCGCGCATCGTGCGCCGGTTCAGCAGCTGCACTTCGTCACCCAGGGCGGCGGCGTATCTGACCTCCTTGACCGCGACCGTGCGGTCGAGAAGTTCGTCATGGGCTCGCCAGACGATGCCCATGCCACCCCTGCCGATGGGTTCCTGCAGCTGGTAACGACCGGCGATGCGGCGTCCGTCCCGCTTACGATCCGACATCAACGGCCTCGTACCCTCCTCTAGGCCAAGAAATACTCCCATAGCGAGGGATCAACGGCGACTCGCCTGAAGGCTAGTCCGCTATGTGAGAAGCGGAGTCCAGCAGCTAGAGGACCGGGTGTAAGGTTTCAGACATGACTTGTCGCTACGCGTTTACCGAGCCGGCTCCGGGAGGGCCGGTCGGCTAGCGACCACCCGGAGTCGGCAGCAGGCAGAGACGCCATCGTCTCTGCCTTTTTGATTTCCCGCCGGTTCCAGGGGAGCCGGCCGATGTGGGGAGCCGAGATGTCATCGACCTTGGAACGGCATGTGGTCACCGTGGGCGGGCTGCGGGTGGGCGACGGCCCGGCCGTGGTGATCAGCCGGATCAGCCTGCGCGGGCCGGGCCGGGCCACCGAGATGTGGCGCGCGCGTGACGGGGTGACGCTGGTCGAGCCGGGCTCGGCGGCCGACCTGCCGGCGATCGCCGGGGCGGCCGACGGGGTGGTCATCGGGGCGGCGTGGACGCGTGACATCCCGCTGGTGCGGGCCGTGGCCGGGCTGGGACTGCCGGTGGTGGTGGAGCGCCGGGCGTCGGCGACGCTGGAGGAGTGGCTCGGGCTGGCCGACTACTGTGCCCTGGAGTGCGACGACCGGGTGATCCTGTGCGAGACGGGACGGCTGGACCTGGGGCTGCTGCGGGCCGCGCGGGCGGCGTCGGGGCGGCCGGTGCTCGCGGACGTGAGCGCGGACCTCGGGCTGTCCGCGGCGGTGGTGGCGGCGGGCGCCGACGGCCTGATCGTGTCCCGTCCTCCCGCGGACGGGCCGGAGAGCGGCGCGGGCGACGCCCACCGGACGGATGAGCGCCGCTCCGCCGGTGAGGCGGGCGTTCGGCTGGCGGAGGAGGCGGTCACGCTCGTCGGGCCGCTGGTCCGTCCCGAGACCCCCGCCACGCTGCCCGAGTGCAGGCAGGCGATCGACCGGGTGGATGCGGCGCTGGCCACGTTGCTCGAACGCCGGGCCGCGCTCGCCGGGATCGTGCAGACACTCAAGCCGGTCGGCGGCTTCCAGGGCCGGGACATGGAGCGCGAGCGCGCACTCGTCGCCCGGATGGCCAACCGCGCCCCCGAACTGGGCGAGGACCGGCTGGCGCCCATCATGAACGCCGTCATCGAGGCGGGCCTGAGCCTCGCCGAGGAACGGTCGACCGCCGACTGACCGACCGCTGAGTGGCGGAGATCGGTCAAAAGCGGCTGTCGGTGGGGGCCGGGGTCGTCAGGCGGAAGTTGTTCATCGGCCGGCCCGGTCCGGCCGCGATCCGCGCGTTGACCAGCTCGGCGAACCGCCGGTAGCCCGCCCCGGTGGGATGGAAGCTGCGGCTGTTGACCACGAACTCGTCCAGGTCCAGCGCCAGCCCGTTCAGGTACGGGTCGGGCCGCCCCGCCTCATGCCCGTCGAAGGCGTCGTAGGCGTCGATGTACTCCACGCTCCCCGCGCCCCCGAACGCCACGATCCCCCGGTCGAACTCCGCGGTCACCCGCGCCGCGACGTCGTTGAGCCGCCGCGTCATGCCGTTGAGCCAGCGCTGGTCCTCGACGGTCAGGTTGTCGAACCCGTCCGGGGGTGCGGCGGGGAACGGCCGGGGATAGCCGAGCACGATGATGCGCGCGTTCGGTGCCCGGCGCCTGAGCTCCCGCAGCACCTTCGTCATGCTCGGCCCCAGCGCCGCGATCCGCTTGGTCACCTCGGACTGCTGGTCGAGGCAGGCCGAGGACCAGGGCAGCTTGACGATGCAGCCGGTGAGCACACTGGTGAACCCCGCGTCGTTGCCGCCGATGCTGAGCGTCACCAGGCTGGCGGCGGCGCCCACGCGCTCGATCTGCGGCTGCTGGCCGTACTGGCCGGAGAAGAGCTGGCGGGTGGTGGCGCCGCTGCAGGCCCAGAAGGCGCTGCCGCCGCCGAACCGGTGGGCGCCCGCGACGAGCGGCACGTAGGAGCCCGGCGAGCGGTGGCAGCGGTCGGCGCCGCTGTTGATCGGCCGCGCGGCGCGGTCGAAGACGCCCTCGCCGGAGGAGTAGGAGTCGCCCAGCGCCACGTACGTGCCGCTCTGCGCGGCCTGTACCGGCGTCAGGCGGGTCAGGACCGGGAGGCTGCCGTGCGGCGGCCCGGCGGGGCAGCCCGCGCCGATGGTGGCGCAGGCCAGCGACGTGTAGAGGCCCAGGGGAGCCCCCGCCAGGGCCAGCGCGGCACCGAGGAGCGCGGCCGCGGCGACCTGGACGATCTTCCATCTCGTCCCGTTCAGCGCGGCCTCCCGAGCGGCGACAACGTGGCGACAACATGGCGACAACTCCGCCAGAAGCCTAATCCACGATGGGGTGGTGACTTGAGCGACAATCGGAACGTGACCGCACCGCACTACCTGACCGCGACCGAGATGGCCCACCTGGTCAAGACCCGCCAGGTGAGCGCCGTCGAGCTGCTCCAGGCCCACCTCGACCGCATCGAGCAGGTCAACCCTCAGGTCAACGCCATCGTGACGCTGGTCGCCGAGCAGGCGCTCAAGGCGGCCGAGGCGGCCGACGCCGGCGAGGCGACGGGGCCGCTCCACGGGGTGCCGGTGGCGCACAAGGACCTCGTCGACACCAAGGGCATCCGCACCACCTACGGCTCGCCGCTCTACGCCGACCACGTTCCCGACAAGGACGACGTGATCGTGGAGCGGCTCCGGGCGGCCGGGGCGATCCTGGTGGGCAAGACCAACACGCCGGAGTTCGGCACCGGCTCCCACACCGTCAACGAGGTGTTCGGGGCCACCCGCAACCCCTACGACCTGACCCGGTCGGCCGGAGGCAGCAGCGGCGGGGCGGCGGCGGCGCTGGCGACCGGGATGGTGCCGCTCGCCGGCGGATCCGACATGGGCGGGTCGCTGCGCAACCCGGCCTCGTTCTGCAACGTGGTGGGGCTGCGGCCGACGCCGGGCCGGGTGCCCGCCCTGTCGGAGCAGGCCGCCTGGTACACGCTGTCCGTACCGGGGCCGATGGCCAGGACGGTCGACGACCTGACCCTGATGATGTCGGTTATTTCGGGATTCGACGCTCGGTCGCCGTACTCGATCACCGAGGACTTCACCCCCGACGAGCGGGACGTGGCGGGGCTGCGCGTGGCCTGGAGCCCGGACCTGGGCGGGCTGCCGGTGGACCCCGGGACGGCGGCGGTCACCGCGACCGCGCCCGGCGTGTTCGAGCGGCTCGGCGCGCGCGTCGAGCAGGTCGAACTGGACCTGTCCGACGCCGAGGACGCCTTCCGCGTCTACCGGGCGTGGTACTACGCGCTGGCCTTCGGCGAGCTCGACGGGCTGGGCGCCAACACCAGCTGGAACGTCGAGCAGGGCCGCAAGGTCACCGGCGCCGACCTGGCCAGGGCCGAACGGTCGCGCAGCGGCCTCTACCACCGGATGGCGGCCTTCTTCGACACCTATGACGTGCTGATCGCGCCCGTCAGCCAGGTGCCGCCGTTCCCCGTCGAGGACCCTTACGTGAGTGAGATCAACGGGGTGCGGCTGCCCGACTACCTGGCGTGGATGCGGTCCGCCTACTGGATCAGCGTGCTGCACGCGCCCGCCGCGTCCGTCCCGGCCGGGTTCACGCCGTCGGGGCTGCCGGTCGGCGTGCAGATCATCGGCCGGCCGTTCGCCGACGCCACGGTGCTGCGCGCGGCCCGCGCCTTCGAGCAGGCCACCGGACACGGCCTGCGCCGCCCGCCCCTCTGAGCGCGGGCTTCAGCCGAGCCCGTACGGCTTGCGCAGCGGCGACTCGCGATAGCCGTGCATGCCCTCCATCAGCCCGAAGAAGGCCACCGCGACCAGCGGCCAGGCCACGATCACCCCCGTGGCCGTCAGCGTCAGCGAGCCGGGGACGATCTTCACCCCGGGCGTGGCCGCCGCCTCCACGACCACCACCCCGAGCGTGAACGTCGACCCCACCCAGAGCGTGAGGAAGGCCGCCAGCACCCCGCCGGCGCCGAGCCCCAGCAGCACGGCGAGCTGGTGCCGCCGGCCGAGGAACCACGCGAGCGCGCCACAGGCCAGCCCGAGCCCGCCGGTGATCACCGCGTACCATCCGTCAGCGCTGATCAGCGCCTGTGTGGACGGGTCCGCCAGCACCGGCCCCTCCGCCGTGACCTGGTACGGCGCGCGGGGAGACAGGTGTGACCACAGCAGCCCGGCCAGTACGGCCAGGGCGGCGAGCGTGAGGACAGTAACCGCAAATGCGCGCACATGCCTCGCCACGCCGCTCCCCCTCACATTCGCGTCTTAATCAGGTCGATCGTATCTCCCGGCTAGGCTCGCTTCGTGATTGAAGACAAGGTATGGCTGATCGAACCTTCCGGCCCGCTCCGGGGTGATGTCGAGGTACGCGGCTCCAAGAACGCCGTGTCCAAGCACATGGTCGCGGCCATGCTGGGCACCGGGGAGAGCGTCATCCACAACGTTCCCGAGGTCGGCGAGGTCGGCATCACGGCGGCGATGCTCGACGCGCTGGGCATCAACGTGGAGATCTCCCGGGGGGAGATCCGCATCGGGCAGGGCCCGGAGATCAGACCGCGGGTGCCCGACGCGTTCACCGGGCTCAACCGCATCCCCATCCTCATGCTCGGCCCGCTGCTGCACCTGGCGGGGGAGGCGTTCGTGCCGCTGGTCGGCGGCGACCCCATCGGCCGGCGGCCGGTGAACTTCCACGTCGAGGCGCTGCGCGCGATGGGCGCCGAGGTCGAGGTGGGCGACACCGGGATCTTCGCCAAGGCCAAGCGCCTGAACGGGACCCGGCTGGAGCTGCCCTATCCGAGCGTCGGGGCGACCGAGACGATCCTCATGTCCGCCGTGCTGGCCGAGGGCAAGACCGTGGTGAAGAACGCGGCCATGGAGCCCGAGGTCGTGGAGCTGGCGCTGTTCCTGCAGCGGATGGGCGCCAGGATCGAGCTGTCGCCCGACCGCAGGATCGTCATCGAGGGCGTCGAGCGGCTCCACGGCGCCTCCATCTGGCTGGCGGGCGACCGCATCGAGGCGTTCTCCTACCTCGCGGCGGGCCTGATCACCGGCGGCGAGGTGCGCGTGCACGGCTGCCCGCAGGACCGGCTGGTCACCGCGATCACCACGCTGGCCAGGATGGGTGCCCAGTTCGACATCAACGACGAGTACCTGTGCGCCACCGCGCCGCCCGAGGGGCTGCGCGCGGCGGCCGTGCAGACCGACACGCACCCCGGGTTCATGACCGACTGGCAGACGCCGCTCATGGTGCTGTTCACGCAGAGCCAGGGCATGTCGGTGCTGCACGAGACCGTCTTCGAGAACCGCCTGGTGTACGTCCCGGCGCTGCAGAAGATGGGCTGCGAGATCGAGGTGTTCGACCAGTGCCTGGGCGGCCCGGCCTGCCGCTACCACGACACCAACGCCAGGCACTCGGCCGTCGTGCGGGGCGTGTCGCAGCTGCGGGGCGCGGACGTGACGCTGCCCGACATCCGCGCCGGGTTCTCGGCCGTGCTGGCCGCCGCGGTGGCCGACGGCACCTCGACGCTGCGCGGCGTCAACCACATCGAGCGGGGCTATCACCAGCCGTTCGAGCAGTTCGCGTCGCTCGGTCTGAATATCAGCAGACAACAGTAAAGACGGGGAAGCCGGTGTTTGCCGGTGTTCCCCGGGCCGCAGATCATCTGAGTGACTGTGCTCAGATCCATCGGCGTGCTCGCCGTGGCCGGGGCGATCGGGGGCCTCCTGGCGGCGGCGCTGGCCGCGCCGGTGGTGACCGGGGCGGGCCTGTCCGCCAAGAACGTCGCCTTGACGTTCGTCGACCTGCCGCCCGCGCCGCGTGAGGAGCCGCTCTCCCAGGTGACCAGGCTCCTCGACCGCAACGGCAAGCAGTTCGCCCAGTTCTACGAGGCCAACCGGACGACGGTCCGGCTCGACCAGGTGGCGCCGGTGATGCGCCAGGCGATCGTGGCCATCGAGGACGCCCGGTTCTACGAGCACGGCGGCCTGGACGTCAAGGGCACGATCCGGGCGCTGCTCACCAACACGCAGGCGGGCGGCATCAAGCAGGGCGGCTCGTCCCTCACCCAGCAACTGGTGAAGAACATCCTGGTGGAGGCCGCCCGCACCGACGCCGAGCGCGACCGGGCCCGCGCGCCCAACCTGGGCAGGAAGATCACCGAGCTGCGGTACGCGCTGGCGATGGAGGAGAAGTACCGCAAGGACGAGATTCTTGAGAAATATCTGAACATCGCGTACTTCGGCGCCGGCGCCCACGGCGTCGAGGCGGCGGCCAGGCGGTTCTTCTCGACCACGGCCGCCCGCCTCACCCTGACCCAGGCGGCCACGCTGGCGGGGGCCGTGCGCGTGCCGTACTCGACCGATCCCTCGCTGGGCGACAGGCAGCAGGCCCGGCTGCGGCAGCGGCGCGACATCGTGCTGGACCGGATGGCCGAGGTGGGCCTGATCACGCGGCAGGAGGCGACCGCGGCCCAGCGGACCGGGCTCGGGCTCCGGCTGCACCCGGAGCCCGGCGGCTGCGCGGAGAGCGCCTATCCGTACTACTGCTATTACGTGCAGCGGGAGCTGCTGACCAACCCGGCGTTCGGCGGTACCGCGGCCAAGCGGCAGGCCAGGATGAGCAGGGGCGGGCTGGTGATCCGTACGAGCCTCGACCCGCTGGCGCAGCGGGCCGCCGAGCAGGCCATCCAGCGGCGGGTACGACCCGAGGACACCGAGGTGGCCGCCGAGGCCATGGTCGAGCCGGGCACCGGGCGGATCACGGCGATGACGGCCAGCAAGCGCTTCGGCCGCAACCCGGGCAACAAGAAGAACGGGGCCAGGACCACGTTCAACCTGCCGGCCGACGTGCTGCACGGCGGCGGGCAGGGGTTCCAGGCGGGCTCGACGTTCAAGGTGTTCACCCTGGCCACGGCGTTGCGGCAGGGGTGGCGGTTCGGCGACGGGTTCCAGACCCCTGGGGTGCTGACGCCTGGGCAGGGCTATCGCGACTGTCAGGGCAGGCGTGTCAACGACCCGAAGACGACCGTCTACAACGCCAGCGGCGAGGGCACCGGCGGCCCGCACAGCCTGGAGACCGGCACCTGGAAGTCGGTCAACATCTTCTACATGATGCTGGAGCGCAAGGTCGGCCTCTGCAACGTGGTCAAGACCGCCAAGGCGCTGGGCATCTCCCGGGCCGACGGGACCCCGCTGCGCGAGGTGCCCACGTTCACGCTCGGGGTGAACGAGATGGACCCGGTGACGGTGGCGGCGGGGTTCGCGGCGTTCGCGGCCAGGGGGAAGTACTGTCGGCCGCTGGCGATCGTGGAGATCACCGGCCGGGACGGCGAACGCACCCAGGTGCCGCCCGCCTGCGAGCAGGGCATCGAGCGGGAGGTGGCCGACGCGGTCAACTGGGTGCTGGGCGGTGTCTTCACCCAGGGCACCATGCGCGGGCAGAGCCTCGACCGTCCCGCGGCGGGCAAGACGGGCACGAACAACGGCTACACCTCGGCGTGGTTCGCCGGCTACACCCCGGATCTGGCGGCGGCGGTCAGCGTCGGCGACATCAGGGGCGCCTACCGCTACCCCCTGCGGGACGTGGAGATCGGCGACGACTACTACGGCGCCGTGCAGGGCGCGTCGCTACCGGGCCCGATCTGGATCGACTCGATGCGGGCGGCCCTGCGGCGGACCAGCCCCTCGGGTTTTCCCGGTCCTGACATGTCCCGCTTCGGTGGTGGGTTCACGCCGGGCCTGAAGGAGGCTCTGGAGGCGGAGGCGAAAGCCCGCCGCGAGCATGACCAGACGATCGCCCACCGCCGACGCTTCGACTTCCTGTGGCCGCCGTGGCAGCGCCGCGACGTCCGGGAACCACGGCATCGCCGTGACATCCCGGGACCGCGCCAGCGGCGTCACAGGTTCAACTGGCGCTACCGATAGCGGCGGTGACGGCGCCGGTCAGCGAGATGAGGTTGGCCGGCGCGGTCTCGATCTGCAGCCCTCGCTTGCCCGCGGAGAAGTAGATCGTGCCGAACTCCAGAGCCGACGCGTCGACCACGGTCGGCAGCCTCTTGCGCTGGCCGAGCGGGCTGATGCCGCCGACGACGTAGCCCGTGACGCGCTCGACCTTCGCCGCGTCGGCCATGGCCGCCTTCTTGGCGCCGAGCGCCGCCGCCAGCGCCTTGAGGTCGAGCTTGCCCGACACCGGCACGACCGCCACCGCGAGCCCGCCCTCGACCTCGGCCACCAGCGTCTTGAAGATCTGCTCGTGCGGCACGCCGAGCGCGTCGGCCGCCTCCTCGCCATAGGCCTGCGCGTTGGCGTCGTGCTCGTACGGGTGAAGGGTGAACTCCGCCTTGGCCTTCGCCAGCGCCACCGTGGCCGGAGTGCCCCCTTGGGCTTTCGCTCTGCTCACGGAATGCCATTGTAGCGAATCTACATTGTAAAGGCGCGGCCCGGGGTGTACCCGAGGGCTCGCCGGAACACGTCGATGAAGGCACTGGCGGAGGCCCAGCCGCAGCGGTGCGCGACGGTGGTGACCGGGGTGCCGTCGGCCAGCAGCAGTAACGCGTGATGCAGGCGGAGCTGCGTACGCCACTGCGGGAACGTCATCCCCAGCTCGCCCTGGCAGAGGCGGGCGAGCGTGCGGTCGCTGGTGCCGGCCTGCCTGCCGAGCTGCGCGAGCGTCCGGCGGTCGGCCGGGTCGTCGTGCAGGATCGCGCAGACGGCGGCCAGCCGTGAGTCCCTGGCCGTGGGCAGGTGGAACGGCTGCTCGGGGGAGCGGCGCAGCTGGTCCAGCAGGACGGCCCGCAGTCGTTGCCGCTCGGCGCCGTCGTCGTGGGGGTCCTGGGTGTAGGCGATGATCAGCTCGCGGAGCAGCGGGCCGACGGCCAGGACGGCGGGCCGCTGAAGGTTCAGGGGGTTGTCGGCGACGGGCAGGCCGATGAGCCGCAGGTCGGTGTCGCCGTGCGCGCGGTGCTCGTGGACGGTGCCGGCCGGGACCCAGATGGCCCGGTTGGCCGGGGCCACCCAGGTGCCCGCGCTCGTCGTCACCGACAGGACGCCCCGGCAGGCGTAGGCGACCTGGTGGGTGTCGTGGCGGTGCGCGTCGATCCCGGTGCCCGGCGCCAGCGGCCGTATCCCGGTGGGCGCCTCCGGAAGATGGCGGATTTCCATGATGGCTTGGCATTTTATCGGAAGCGGGCCACCTGGTCACGGGGTGACGATCGAGGCGTGAAGGCGAACAGGATCGTGATGCTGGCCGTGGGCCATGCCGGTGTGGACGTGTATCAGGGGGCGGTCCCGGCGCTGGTGCCCTTCCTCGTGGCGCAGCGCGGGTACGGGTACGTGGCCGCGTCGGGCATCGTGCTGGCCGCGACGCTGCTGTCCTCGATCGTGCAGCCGGTCTTCGGCGCGCTGACCGACCGCCGGCGGATGCCGTGGCTCATCCCGGTCAGCATGCTCACGGCCGGGCTCGGGGTGGCGCTCAGCGGGGTCACCGACGGGTACGTGCTCACCTGGCTGGCGGTGGCGCTGTCGGGTCTCGGCGTGGCGGCCTACCACCCGGAGTCGGCCCGCCTGGCCAGGATCGCCAGCGAGGGCAGTCATGTGCGGATGAGCTGGTTCTCGCTGGGCGGCACGCTCGGCTTCGCCACCGCGCCGATCATCGTCACGCCGCTGCTGTCGCTGTGGGGGCTCGGCGCCTCGCCGCTGCTGGTCCTGCCCGCCGTGGTGGGCGCCCTGCTCACGCTCACCGTGATCCGCTCGCTCGCCCGTCACGGCGAGCGGGCTCGGGCCGAGGCGCGTTCGGCCGGGCGGGACGACTGGGCGTCGTTCGTCCGGCTCACGCTGGTGATCGTCTTCCGGTCGATCGCGTACGTGGGGTTGAGCGCGTTCGTCGCCCTGTACATGGGTGGTGGCGCGGCGGGGGCGGTGGCGCTGTTCGTACTGTTCGCCGGGGGCGCGGTGGGGACGGTGCTCGGCGGCCGGCTCGCGGGCCGCTGGGGCCGGGTCCGCACCATGCGCGTGGCCTACGCGGCGGCCGTCCCCGCCGTCGCCGGGGTGGTGCTCGCGCCGGGTCTTTTCGCGTACGTCTTCATCGCGGCCGCGTCGATCACCTTGTACGCGCCGTTCTCGCTGCATGTGACGCTGGGGCAGGATTTCCTGCCCAACCGTCTCGGCACGGCCAGCGGTGTCACGCTCGGGCTGGCGGTGAGTGCGGGCGGTCTGACCAGCCCGCTGGTCGGGGCGGTGGCGGAGGCATCCTCGCTCCGGGTCGCGCTCGCCTGCCTGATCGTCTTTCCTGCCCTGTCCTGGCTGCTTGCTCGTACGCTCAGGGACCCCGCTCCGGTCGTCCCGGAGCCGACCCCCGCGCGCGGCTCGGCCGCCGGCGACTAGCCGCCTTCTCCGCACGCACCACTCGTCGCAGGCGCCGCGAGCGATCGCCCCTCGCGTTCCCCAGGAGGGCTTGGGCGATCGCTGCCCCCGGACCTGGGCGATCGCTGTCCCCGGCTCTCCGGAGGGACCTGGGCGATTGCCGCCCCTGCTCTCCAGAAGGACCTGGGCGATCGCCGCCCTCCTCTCCTCAAAAGGACCCAGCCGAAGTACGGCGGGGAGTGCGGATCAGCCGACGGCCCAGTCGCCGCCGTCCATCCGCACCTCGTCCGGTTCCCGGTCGGGCCGGAGCCCGCGCCAGGCGGGGTGGCGCAGGCGGCCGTCGCCGGTCAGCTCGGCGTAGCGGACCTCGCCCACCAGGCGCGGCTCGACCCAGTGCGCGTCTCGGGCGTGCTCGCGGGGCACCGGTGCGTCGAACGGCGGCTCGGGCCGCTCCAGTGCGGTGAGCCGTTCGTACAGGTCGTTCAGCATCGCCTCGGTGAAGCCGGTGCCCACGTGGCCGACGAACAGCAGCCGCCCGTCCCGGTCGTGCGCGCCGAGCAGCAGCGAGCCGATCGTGCCCGCCCGCCGGCCCGCGCCCGCCTTCCACCCGCCGATGACCACCTCGACGACCGTGAGGTTCTTGACCTTCGTCCACTCGGCGCTGCGCCGGCCCGGCCGGTACGGCGACGACAGGCGCTTGCACACCACGCCCTCCAGCCCGAGCTGACGGGAGGACAGGAGCGCGCGCTCCGCGTGATCGTGGAACCACACCGGCACCTGCCAGCGGAAACCGGGCGTCAGGACCTGCTCCAGGAGCTCACGGCGTTCGGTGTAGGGCCGGCTGACGGTGCTGGTGGAGTCGAGGTGCAGCAGGTCGAACGCCATGAACGTCACCGGCACGGCCCTGACGAGTTCGGCGACCTTGGCCGGGTGGCGCTGGTGCATCCGCGGCTGCAGCGCGCCGAAGCTGGGCCGTCCCGCCTCGTCGAACGCCACGATCTCCCCGTCGACGACCGCCGCCCGCCCTCCGCTGGCACCGGCCATCAGTTGCAGCTCTGGGTAGGCGACGGTGATGTCCTTGCCGCTGCGTGACATCAGCCGTACGCCGTGCTCCTCCAGGTAGACGAGGGCGCGCACGCCATCCCACTTCATCTCGACGGCCCACTCGTCCCCGCGGACCGACGGCAGGGAGCCGAGCTGAGCCAGCATCGGCGCGTAGACCGGCAGCTGCGCCATGACCCCTGGCTTACCCCTGCCTCATGATCGGCACCAGGGGGTGGAGGTCTGCAGATGGTCAAATAGGGAGGAGGTCTCCGTCCCGGATGGTGGACAGAACCGGATTCAGGGGTGGGACTCCGTAAACTGGGATGGTGATTTCCCGTATTGACATGCGCGGTTCCCTCCCGGCGAACCTGCGCGACGTGCTGCCCCGCGCCGATCTCGACGTCGAGGCCGCCCTGGAGAAGGTGCGGCCCATCTGCGACGAGGTGCGCCATCGCGGGGCGGCAGCCGTACGGGAGCTGACCGCCAGGTTCGACGGTGTCGAGATCCAGCAGGCCCGCGTTCCGCGGGAGGCGATCCAGGCGGCGCTGCGGCAGCTGCGGCCGGAGGTCGTGGCCGCGCTGGAGGAGGCGATCCGGCGCACCAGGCTGGTCCACCGCGATCAGCGCCGCGCCGACGTGACGACGAAGGTCGTCCCGGGCGGCACCGTGACCGAGCGGTGGGTGCCGGTCGACCGGGTGGGGCTCTACGTTCCGGGCGGGCGCGCCGTCTACCCGTCGAGCGTGGTCATGAACGTGGTGCCGGCCCAGGAAGCGGGCGTGGAGTCGCTGGCCGTGACGAGCCCGGCCCAGAAGGAGCACGGCGGGCTGCCGCACCCCACGATCCTGGCGGCGTGCGCGCTGCTGGGTGTGGACGAGGTCTACTCCGTGGGCGGCGCCCAGGCCGTGGCGATGTTCGCCTACGGCACCGAGGAGTGCCCGGCCGTGAGCATGGTGACCGGACCCGGCAACATCTGGGTCGCCGCCGCCAAGCGCCTGCTCAAGGGCCGCATCGGCATCGACTCCGAGGCGGGGCCGACGGAGATCGCGGTCCTGGCCGACGACACGGCCGACCCGGTGCACGTGGCGGCCGACCTGATCAGCCAGGCCGAGCACGACGTGATCGCGGCCTCCGTGCTGGTCACCGACAGCGTCCGGCTGGCCGAGGCCGTCGAGAAGGAGCTGCCGGGGCAGGTCAACGCCACCCGGCACGCCCAGCGCATCACCGAGGCGCTCGGCGGCCGGCAGTCCGGCATCGTGCTGGTCGACAGCATCGAGGACGGCCTCAAGGTCGTCGACGCCTACGCCGCCGAGCACCTGGAGATCCAGACCGCCGACGCGGCGGCCGTCGCGGCGCGGGTCCGCAACGCGGGCGCGATCTTCGTGGGCCCGTACGCCCCGGTATCCCTGGGCGACTACCTGGCCGGCTCCAACCACGTGCTGCCCACCGGCGGCTGCGCCTGCCACTCCAGCGGCCTGTCGGTGCAGTCGTTCCTGCGCGGCATCCACGTCGTCGACTACACGCGCGAGGCGCTGGCCGAGGCGGCCGAGCACGTGACGGTGCTCGCCGACGCCGAGGATCTCCCCGCGCACGGCGCCGCTGTCCGCGCCCGTTTCGACTGGCAGGTCCCATCGCGAAAAGAGACCCCGTGAATCAGCACGTGAATCAGCACGTGAATCTCGACGACCTCCCGATCCGCGACGACCTGCGGGGTCGCACGCCGTACGGTGCTCCGCAGATCGACGTGCCGATCAGGCTCAACACCAACGAGAACCCCTACGCGCCCTCCCCGGCCCTGGTCGCCGACCTGGCCGAGGAGGTGCGGGCGAGCGCGGCCGAGCTCAACCGCTACCCCGACAGGGACGCCGAGGCGCTCCGCACCGAGCTGGCCGACTATCTGGGTCACGGTCTGACGAAGGACCAGGTGTGGGCGGCCAACGGCTCCAACGAGGTCCTGCAGCAGATCCTGCAGGCGTTCGGCTCCCACGGCCGCACCGCGCTGGGCTTCGAGCCGTCCTACTCGATGCACCCGATCATCACCACCGGCACCAGCACGGAGTGGATCTCGGGCGTCCGCGAGCCGGACTTCTCGCTCGATCCGGGCAAGGCGGCCGCCGCGGTCGAGGAGCACCGGCCCGACATCGTGTTCCTGACCTCGCCCAACAATCCGACCGGCACCGCGCTGCCGATGGAGACGATCAGCCGGGTCCTCGACGTGGCCACGGGCATGGTCGTGGTCGACGAGGCCTACGCGGAGTTCGCCAGGCAGGGCACGCCCTCGGCGCTCACTCTGCTGCCCGCCCACCCGAGGCTGATCGTCACCCGGACCATGTCCAAGGCGTTCGCCATGGCCGGCACCCGGCTCGGCTACCTGGCCGCGCACCCGGCCGTGATCGACGCGCTGCTGCTGGTACGCCTGCCGTACCATCTGTCGACGCTCACGCAGACGGCGGCCCGTGTGGCGCTGCGGCACCGGGCCGAGCTGCTCGGCACGGTCGACAAGCTCCGGCAGGAGCGGGACGACATCGTGGACTGGTTGCGGGGCAAGGGGTTGACCGTCGCCGACTCCGACGCCAACTTCGTGCTGTTCGGGCGTTTTCCCGACCGGCGCAAGGTGTGGGAGGCCCTGCTGGAGAGCGGTGTGCTCATCCGCGAGGTGGGACCGCCAGAATGGCTGCGGGTGTCGATCGGCACCGGTGAGGAGATGGCGGCGTTCCGCGCCGCTCTGGAGGGGATCCTGTGAGTCGTGTAGGCCGCGTCGAGCGCGCAACGAAGGAGACGTCGGTCCTGGTCGAGGTGGGTCTCGACGGCACGGGCCGGGTTGACGTGTCGACCGGGGTCGGCTTCTTCGACCACATGCTGGCGCAGCTCGGCAAGCACGGGCTGTTCGACCTGACGGTCAAGACCGAGGGCGACCTGCACATCGACTCGCACCACACGATCGAGGACACGGCGCTCGCGCTGGGCGCCGCGTTCCGCGAGGCTCTGGGCGACAAGTCGGGCATCAGGCGGTTCGGTAATGCGTCGTGCCCGCTGGACGAGTCGCTCGCCCAGGTGACCGTCGACCTGTCGGGCCGCCCCTATCTGGTGCACGCCGAGCCCGAGGGCATGGCGCCGATGATCGGTCCCGACTACGACACAACGATGACGCGCCACGTCCTGGAGTCGTTCGTCGCCCAGGCGGCGATCTGCCTGCACGTACGCGTCCCGTACGGCCGCAACGCCCATCACATCGTCGAGGCCCAGTTCAAGGCGCTGGCCAGGGCGCTGCGCGAGGCGTCGGAGCTCGACCCGCGCGCCACGGGCGTGCCGAGCACCAAGGGCGTTCTATGACGGACAACACGATCGCCATCGTCATGGTGTTCATCGGGCTGTTCCTCATCGGCGGGGTGTTCTCGCTGGCCAGGCAGGGGCTCAAGATCGGTGCGGCCGTCTGCGCGGTCGGCGCCGCGCTGGCGATCACGGCGGGGGTGATGTGGTGGTGAAGAAGAACGTCGTCGTTCTCGACTACGGCTCGGGCAATCTGCGCTCCGCGGAACGGGCCCTGGCCAGGGTGGGCGCGGACGTGACCGTCACGTCCGACTTCGCCGCCGCGCTCGACTGCGACGGCCTGGTCGTGCCGGGCGTCGGCGCGTTCGAGGCGTGCATGACGGGCCTCAAGAGCGTCTATGGCGAGCGGATCATCGGCCGGCGCCTGTCCGGTGGCCGCCCGGTGCTCGGCATCTGTGTCGGCATGCAGATCCTGTTCGCCAGGGGGGTGGAGCACGGGGTCGAGACCGAGGGCTGCGGCGAGTGGCCGGGCACGGTCGAGCGCCTGGACGCCCCCGTCCTGCCGCACATGGGCTGGAACACCGTCAAGGCGCCCGCGGCCAGCGTGCTGTTCGACGGGATCGACGAGGCGACGCGCTTCTACTTCGTGCACTCCTACGGCGTGCGCGACTGGGAGCTGCGGGCAGGTGAGGGCTTCGCCGACCCGCTGGTCACCTGGGCGGAGCACGGGGTGCCGTTCGTGGCGGCGGTGGAGAACGGCCCGCTGATGGCCACCCAGTTCCACCCGGAGAAGTCCGGCGACGCCGGGGCGGCGCTGCTGTCCAACTGGCTCGGCACCCTTGAGTAAGGAGCGGGCGCGCCGCCGGGCCGAGCGTGAGGCCGAACGGGCGCGCGCGATCCGGCTCAACGAGGAACGGCAGGCGCGCGCCGCGCGCCGCCGCGCCTTACTCGCCCGGCTGATCCCGCGCCCGATCCGGATCGCCCGGCAGGGCGGCCTGCTCGCCCGCCGCCGCCGAGGCCAGAACGCCGTACTCGGGCTGGTCTTCGTGCTGGTGCAGGTGGTGGCATGGCTCTATTGGGGCTCGCCGTTCCTGAGCCTGACGGTTTTCGTGTTTTCCCTGCTGCTGGCGCCCGTTGTCATGACTCTTGCTTTCGACCGGAGGACCTGATGTCGCTCGTATTGCTCCCTGCCGTGGACGTCGCGGACGGTCAGGCCGTACGCCTCGTCCAAGGTGAGGCCGGGACCGAGACCGGCTACGGCGAGCCGCTGGCCGCCGCGCTGGCCTGGCAGGAGGCGGGCGCGGAGTGGGTCCATCTGGTCGACCTCGATGCCGCCTTCGGCCGGGGCTCCAACCGGGAGCTGATCACCGACCTGATCGGCAGGCTGGATGTGAACGTGGAGCTGTCGGGCGGCATCCGCGACGACGCCTCGCTGGCCGCGGCGCTGGCCACCGGCTGCCGCCGGGTGAACATCGGCACCGCCGCGCTGGAGAACCCCGAATGGTGCCGGCGGATCATCGCCGAGCACGGCGACAAGATCGCCGTCGGGCTCGACGTGCGGGGCACCACTCTGGCCGCCCGCGGCTGGACCCAGGACGCCGGGGACCTGTGGGAGGTGCTGGAGCGGCTGGAGGCCGACGGCTGCCCCCGCTACGTGGTCACCGACGTCACCAAGGACGGCACCTTGCGCGGCCCCAACCTCGACCTGCTTCGCGAGGTCTGCAAGCGCACCGACAAGCCGGTCGTGGCCAGCGGCGGCGTCTCCTCGCTCGACGACCTGGTCGCGCTGGCGTCCCTGGTGCCGGACGGAGTGGAGGGTGCCATCGTGGGCAGGGCCCTCTACGCTCAGGCTTTCACGCTGGAGAGCGCACTGATCGCGGTACGCGCTTAGTTCCTCGGGAGGGGGCGTGATGGGCAACATGAGTATGGAAAGCACCGGAAGGGTGTTCTCCGGAGGCATCTGGGAGGAGAGGTACGGCTACGCGAGGGCGGTCGTCGTCGGCGACCGGGTGATCGTGTCAGGATGCACCGCCACCGTCGACGGCGAGGTACGCCACGACGGCGACGCCTACCTGCAGAGCAGGACCGCCATGGACATCGCGCTGGAGGCGGTCGAGATGGGCGGCCTGACCAGGGAAGACGTGGTCATGGTCCGCTACTACGTGGTCGAGCACGGCCACTTCGACCAGGTCGGACGGGCGATCGGCGAGGTGTTCGGGCGGGTACGCCCCGCCTGCACCGGTGTGCGGGTCGCCGGGTTGGTCGATCCGAAGATGCTGGTCGAGATCGAGATAGAGGCGTTGCGGGCATGACGGTAGCCGTACGGGTGATCCCGTGTCTGGACGTGGACGCGGGCCGCGTGGTCAAGGGCGTCAACTTCGCGAACCTTCGCGACGCGGGCGACCCGGTCGAGCTGGCCAGACGCTACGACGCCGAAGGCGCCGACGAGCTGACCTTCCTCGACATCACCGCCTCGTCGGGCGAGCGCGAGACCATGCTCGACGTGGTGCGCAGGACCGCCGAGCAGGTGTTCATCCCGCTGACCGTGGGAGGTGGCATCCGCACGGTCGACGACGTCAACACGCTGCTGCGCGCGGGAGCCGACAAGGTGTCGCTCAACACCGCCGCGATCGCCAGGCCCGAGCTGCTCACCGAGGCGTCGCGGCGCTTCGGCGCGCAGTGCGTGGTGCTGTCGGTCGACGCCCGCCGGGCGCCGGGCACCGCGAGCGGCTTCGAGGTGACCACGCACGGCGGGCGGCGCGGCACCGGCATCCGCG
>NZ_JAHKRM010000048.1 GCF_019396345.1 Nonomuraea guangzhouensis
AGGCTGGAGACCATGTCGGCGCGGTCGGCCAGCGCCAGCGCGGCGCCGGGGCCGACCGCGACCGAGCACTTGCCCGCGGCCTTGAGGGCCTCGCCGAGCGTGCCCGCGTTGCGCTGGCCCGCCACGTCGATGAGGTAGCGGTAGTCGGGGATGACGGCGCCGTCGCCGCGCGCCTCCGGCGTCGGGGGCACGCCGCAGCTGTAGCCGGCGGCCGACCTGGTGCCCGCCGACACGGTGAGCCACCCGTCGTAGGGGCAGGTCAGGCCGCCGACCGTGCGTACGGACAGCGACCCGATCGCGCTGGCACCGGCGAGCCGCCACAGGTTGGGCGTGTCGTTCGGAGTGATGTCGTTCCAGTGGAGCCCCGGAACGCCGACGAGCGCCACCCGCCCGCCACCGTCCTCGGCCTGCCCCGCCTGGGCGAACCCCCCTACCAGCAGGAGAGTCGCCAACACGACCAGCACGCGCCTCACGGGAATGTCCCCCTACGATCTACGGCTACCGTCCGCAGCATCGTCTCACCTCGCCGTGGGTGGCGAGACCGTTCGGCACCAGCCTGTCAGACCGGGGCGACCGTCACCTTGGCGGGCTCGCTCTCGTTCTGGAGGCGGTCGAGGGAGGTCACCAGGTAGGTGCCCGGGGTCTTCGTGGTGAATGTGGGTGATGTGACGACGGCCACGAGATTGCGGGCGTCGGTGGACCGGCAGTCCTGGCCCGACTTCGGGACCTGGTAGACCGCGTACGAGCGGGCGCCCTGGCTCGCGTTCCACGAGATGACGGCGCCGGCCGCCTTGGCCGCGGCGGGCTTGGCCGGGGCGACGCCGCCGCGGTCCTTGATGAGCGGCAGCAGAGCCGGGCGGGTGTAGTGGTCCTTGGCCAGGCGGTCGATGGCGCTCAGCGGGTTGCTGAGCAGCTGGGCGGCGCTGAAGAAGACATCGCCGTCGACCTGCTTGTAATCGCGGTTGAGCGTCAGATGGGCGGCCAGCTCGCCCGGCTTGGTCCAGGCCTTGTCGTCCGTGGTGCCCACCCGGTAGAGGGCCTGGCCGATGTAGAGGTCGACGCCGGTGCCCTTGACCTCGTTGTTCCACCAGGGCACCAGGGCCCGGTAGTCGGCCAGCCGGAAGCCGCGCGACCAGTAGAGCTGCGGCATGATGTAGTCGACCGTGCCCGACTTGATCCAATGCCGCGCATCCGCATAAATCGAGTCATAGGCCGACATGCCGGAGGTGCTGGAGCCCGTCGGATCGTCCGACTTGTTGCGCCAGATGCCGAACGGGCTCACCCCGAACTTGACGTACTTCTTGGTCGCGTGCACGGCCGCGTCGACCTGGGCGATCAGCTTGTCGACGTTGCCGCGCCGCCAGTCGGCCAGCTTCGCGCCGTCACCATACTTTGTAAAGGCGGCCGCGTCGTTGAACACGCCGCCCTCGCCCGGATACGGGTAGAAGTAGTCGTCGAAGTGCACCCCATCGACGTCGTAACGCTTCACCACATCGGTGACGACCTTGGTGACGTGCTCGCGGACCTGCGGCAGGCCGGGGTTGAAGTAGAGACGGCCGTCGTACTTGACGGTCCAGCCAGGGTGCTGGCGGGCCGGGTGGCCGGCGGGCAGCTTGGCCGTGTCGGCGTCATAGGCGGCGCGGTAGGGGTTGAACCAGGCGTGGAACTCCAGGCCGCGCTTGTGGGCCTCGTCGATGAGGAACGGCAGCGGGTCCCAGCCCGGGTCCTTGCCGGGTGTGCCGGTCAGATACTGCGTCCACGGCTCGATCGAGGACCGGTAGAGCGCGTCGGAGGCCGGCCGCACCTGGACGAAGACCGCGTTGAAGCGGCGCTTGACGGCCGCGTCGAGCAGCCTGACGTACTCGGCCTGCTGCTTGGCCACGGGAAGGCCGGTGCGCGAGGGCCAGTCGATGTTCTTGACCGTGGCGATCCAGACGCCGCGCAGCTGGCGCTTGGGGTAGCGGGCGTCGGCGGTGCAGGAGGTCTTCGCCCGCGCGGTGCCCGCCGTCTTCGTGCCCGCCGTCTTCGTGCCGGACGAGCCGGTCGAGGCCGAGGCGGTCGCCGCGGGCGTCTGTTGGGCTCCCGGGCCGAAGAGGTAGGCGGCGCCGGCTGTGACGGTGGCGAGGGCGGCAGCAGCGATGAGAGGGCGTCCGGTTCGCATGATGCTTCAGTTTGGCATTGCCTCTGACGTGCTTTGGTCAAAAAAAAGAAATCTATTCGTGATGTTCTTGTGCTGAAAGTGACGGCTGGGCCGGGAGGGACGGCGCTCCTCCCGGCCCGGATCGGCCGTCAGTCCCCGGTGGCGACCTTGTCGGCCACGTGCGTCGGCAGCGGCTCATAGCGCAGGAACGCGCGCTGGAAGGTGCCGGTGCCGTGCGACATGGACCGCAGGTCGATCGCGTAGCGGGTGATCTCCAGCTCGGGCACCTCCGCCTTGACCAGGGTACGTCCCGTGCCCACCGGCTCGGTGCCGAGCACCCGGCCGCGCCGCGACGACAGATCCGACATCACCGAGCCCACGTAGTCGTCGGCCACCAGCACCGACAGCTCGTCGACCGGCTCCAGCAGCAGCGTCGGCACCTTTGACGCGGCCTCCTTGAGCGCCAGCTGCCCGGCGATCTGGAAGGCCATGTCGGAGGAGTCGACCGAGTGCGCCTTGCCGTCGTACAGCGTGACGCGCACGTCCACCATCGGGTAGCCGGCGACCACGCCCCGCTCCATCTGGGCCCGTACGCCCTTCTCCACCGACGGGATGAACTGCCTGGGCACCACACCGCCGACGATCTTGTCCACGAACTCGAAACCCCCGCCGGAGGGCAGGGGCTCGACTTCCAGATGGCAGATCGCGAACTGGCCGTGACCGCCCGTCTGCTTGACGTTGCGGCCCATCGCCTGGCACCTGCCGCCGAACGTCTCACGCAGCGGCACCCGCAGGTCGACGCGCTCGACCTCGACGCCGTGCCGCTTGGACAGCCGGTCGAGCAGCACGTCGGTGTGGGCCTCGCCCATGCACCACAGGACGAGCTGCCGGGTCTCGGCGTTGTTCTCCAGCCGGAGCGTCGGATCCTCGGCCACCAGGCGGCCCAGCGCCTGCGACAGCTTGTCCTCGTCGGCCTTGGACCTGGCCTGGATGGCGACGGGGAGCAGCGGCTCGGGCGTCTCCCACGCCGTCATGAGCAGGGGCTTGTCCACCTCCGACAGCGTGTCGCCCGTCTCGGCCCGGGAGAGCTTGGCCACGGCGATGATGTCGCCCGCCACGCCCTTGGCGGCGCTGCGCTGCTGCTTGCCCAGCGGGCAGGTGAGGGTCCCGATGCGCTCGTCGACGTCGTGGTCCTCGTGCCCGCGCTCGGCCAGGCCGTGCCCGGACACGTGCACGGTCATGTCAGGGCGCAGGGAGCCGGAGAAGATGCGCACCAGGCTGATGCGGCCCACGTACGGGTCGCTGGTGGTCTTGACGACCTCGGCGACCAGCGGGCCGTCGGGGTCGCAGGCGATGCCCTTGACGGGTTTGCCGTCCAGGGAGGTGATCTCCGGCATCGGGTGTTCGAGCGGGGAGGGGAAGCCCTGCGTCATGAGTTCGAGCACCTCTTGGGCGCCCACGCCGATGCCGCTGCAGAGCACGGGGAAGAAGCTGCCCCGCGCGACGGCCTTCTCGAGGTCCTCGATGAGGACCTTGGTGTCGATCGGCTCGCCTTCGAGGTAGCGCTCCATGAGCGACTCGTCTTCGCTCTCCTGGATGATGCCCTCGATCAGGACACCGCGGTGCTCCTCGATCTGCGCCTGGTACTCGGTGCCCGGGTCCTTCTCGGTGCGCGTGCCCGTGGCGTAGTTGTAGAACTTCTGCGACAGCAGCCCGATCAGGCCGTTCACGTGCCCGTTGGTGATCACCGGCAGGTAGAGGGGGGCCACGCCGTCGCCGAAGATGTCCTGGCAGGTGGCGAGGACCTCGTCGAAGTCGGCCCGCTGGTGGTCGATCTTGGTGATCACGACGGCTCTGGGCATGCCGACCTGGCTGCACTCCTCCCACAGCATCTGGGTGAGCCCGTCGATGCCCTCCGAGGCCGACACGACGAAGAGGGCGGCGTCAGCCGCGCGCAGCCCGGCGCGCAGGTCGCCCACGAAGTCGGCGTAACCGGGGGTGTCCAGAAGATTGATCTTGATGCTGTTGTGCACCAGCGGCGCGACCGACAGGTTCACCGAGCGCTGCTGCCGCACCTCCACCTCGTCGAAGTCGCTGACCGTGTTGCCGTCCTCCACCCGGCCGGCCCGCTGGATCGTGCCGGTCGCGGCCAGCAGCTGCTCGACGAGGGTTGTCTTACCCGCTCCTGAGTGGCCGACCAGCACGACATTGCGTATCGCATCCGCCCTGTCGGCCGCTGGTGCCCTGCCCGCGGCTCCCATGGCTTGGCCAGGGTTCTTCTCTGCCACATTCGCCTCCCGCGTCGTCGGTTGAGGTTGCCAACGCCGCGCCCGAGCGAGGGGACAGAAACCGCATGGACGCGGTGTGTTCACCAAATACCCCTGTGGCGAATATCACAAGGGGGATGGGGCAAAGAAAGTCGTCGGCTCGTTAATGGCCTACGATCAGACGGCGATGCTGAAACTCCTGCGCCCGGCCATGACCCGGATACTCACCCCGCTGGGCAGGGCACTGGCCGCCCGCGGGATCGGCCCGAACGTCGTCACGGCGATCGGCACGATCGGCACCGTCGTCTGCGCCCTGCTCTTCCTGCCTCTGGGCCAGTTGTCGTGGGGTGCCCTGCTGATCACGGTGTTCGTGCTGTTCGATCTGCTCGACGGCCTGGTGGCCCGGCTCGGCGGCAAGGGGGGCAGCACCTGGGGCGCGTTCCTCGACTCCACCCTCGACCGGGTGGCCGACGCCGCCATCTTCTGCGGGCTGATTCTTTACTTCATCTCGAAGCACGACACGCTGATGGCCGCGGTGACGCTGGCCGGCCTGGTCGCCGGGGCCCTGGTGTCCTACGCCAAGGCCAGGGCGGAGGGGCTCGGGCTCACCTGTGACGTGGGGCTGGCCGAGCGGCCGGAGCGCCTGGTCGTCGCGCTGGTGGCCACCTTCTTCGCCGGGCTCGGCGTGCCGTACGTCCTCCCCGCCGGGATGTGGCTGCTGGCGATCGCCGGCGCGATCACGGTGGTGCAGCGGGTGGTCCACGTTCACGGGCAGACGAGGCAGGCTGGGGAGCGATGAGCCAGAAGACGTCCGTCACCGATCGCGTCGTCGCCGCGGGGTTCGCGGCCGGCTGGAAATTGGTCCCGCTGCTGCCCCAGCGCGCGACCGCCGGGGCCTTCAGTCTCCTGGCCGACCGGGTGTGGCGCAGGCGCGGCCGGTCCGTACGCCGCCTGGAGTCCAATCTGGCCAGGGTGACCGGGCTCGACCCCGACAGCCGCGAGCTGCGCGAGCTGAGCAGGGCGGGCATGCGCTCCTACTTCCGCTACTTCCACGAGGTGTTCCGGCTGCCGTCGATGCGCCGCGAGGACATCGTCCGCCGCACGCACGTGACCGGCGCCGAGCACATCCACGACACGGTGGCCGCCGGGCGCGGGGTGGTGCTGGCGCTGCCGCACATGGGCAACTGGGACCAGGCCGGCGCGTGGCTGGTGGGCGTGGGCCATCCGTTCGCCACCGTCGCGGAGCGGCTCAAGCCCGAGTCGCTGTTCCGCCGCTATGTCGCCTTCCGCGAGGGGCTGGGCATGGAGGTGCTGCCGCTCACGGGCGGCGACGGCCACAATTTCGGCACCCTGGCCACGCGCGTACGGCGGGGCGGCGTCGTCTGCCTGCCGGCCGAGCGCGACCTGACCAAGAGCGGCATCGAGGTGCGCTTCTTCGGCTCGGCCACCAAGGTGCCCGCGGGGCCGCCGCTGCTGGCCGTGCAGACCGGGGCGGCGCTGCTGCCCGCCACTGTCTACTTCCACGGTGACGACTGGGGGATCGACATCCACGAGGAGATCCCCGTGCCCGAGGAGGGCACCAGGCAGGAGAAGGTCGCGATCGTGGCGCAGCGCCTGACGGACGTCTTCGAGAAGGGCATCTCCGAGCACCCGGAGGACTGGCACATGCTGCAGCGGCTCTGGCTGGAGGACCTGGCCAGATGAAGGTCGGCATCGTCTGTCCCTACTCCTGGGACATGCCCGGCGGGGTCAAACAGCACATCGACGACCTGGCGCAGGCACTGATCGCGCAGGAGCACGACGTCTCCGTCATCGCGCCGGCCGCCGACGACGAGGAGCTCCCGCCGTACGTGACGGGTGCCGGCCGGGCCATCCCGGTGCCGTACAACGGGTCGGTGGCCAGGATGTCGTTCGGCTTCATCTCGGCGGCCCGGGTGCGGCGCTGGGTGCGTGACGGCGGCTTCGACGTGCTGCACATCCATGAGCCGCTGGTGCCGAGCCTGGGCGTGCTGGCCTGCTGGGCGGCCAAGGGGCCGATCGTGGCCACCTTCCACGCCTCCTGGACGCGTTCGCGGGCCATCGCGGTGGCCGAGCCGCTGCTGCGCAGCGCGCTGGAGAAGCTCAGCGGCCGCATCGCGGTCTCCGACGCGGCCCGCAAGAGCCTGGTCGAGCAGTTCGGCGGCGACACCGTGCTGATCCCCAACGGCGTCACCGTCAGCCGCTACGCGCACGCGGAGCCGCTCGACGGGTGGGGGCCCGACGGCGCCACGCTCGGCTTCCTCGGCCGGATGGACGAGGAGCGCAAGGGCCTGCCGATCCTGCTGGACGCCTTCAAGCCGCTGGCGGCCGAACGCCCGGGGCTCAAGCTGCTCATCGCCGGTCCGGGCGACGCCAAGGACGTCTACGATCGGGTGCCCAAGGCGCTGCACGACCGGGTCACCGTGCTCGGCCAGGTGAGCGAGGCCGACAAGATCCGCGCCTACCACTCGGTCGACGTGTTCTGCGCGCCCAACACCCGGGGTGAGAGCTTCGGCATCGTGCTGGCGGAGGCCATGGCCTCTGGCGCGACCGTGCTGGCCAGCGACATCCCCGCCTTCCGCCGGGTGCTGGGCGAGGGCCAGGCGGGCGCGCTGTTCACCAACGGCGACCCGGCCTCGCTGGCCCGCGAGGCGGCCGCGCTGCTCGACGCCCCGGAGCGCCGCGCCAAGCTGGCCGAGGAGGCGCTGGTCGCGGTCGGCAAGTACGACTGGTCGACGGTCGCCCGTGACGTGGTCCGGGTCTACGAGACGGTGACGTCCGGCGGTGCGGGCGGCGTGGAGGAAGATCTGTGACCCCGACCATGATCGTGCTGATCGCGGGCCTCGTCGTGGTGCTCACGGCCGTCTACATCTCGTGGCGGGCGGGCCGCCTCGACCGGATGCACATCCGGCTGGAGCTGGCCCACGAAGCGCTCGACGCCGCGCTCATGCGGCGCAGGGCCGTCGTGCTGGAGCTGGCCGGCTCCCGGCTGCTCGACCCGGCGACCTCGCTGGTGCTGGCCGCGGCGGCGCACGAGGCCAGGATGGCCGGGCCCGAGGATCGCGAGCACGCCGAGAGCGACCTGTCGGGCACGCTGCGCGCCGTCGTCGACCAGGAGCGCTTCACCGAGAAGCTGTCGGAGTCGCCCGGCGGCCAGGCCCTGCTCGAAGAGCTCGGCGCGGCCGTGGCCAAGGTCGTCTACTCGCGCCGCTTCTACAACAGCGCCGTGGGAGTCACCCGTACGGCCCAGCGGCGCTGGCTCGCGAGAGTCCTTCGCCTGGCCGGGCACACCGAATACCCGCAATTCTTCGAGATTGATGACAATCCGCCCGCGACTATGGCAACTGAATGACCTAATTTGGAGACCGCCGGTAGGCTTCTTCCGTTTCTTGGCCCATGCGGAGGAGTACACAGGTGCGGCTACCTCGGATGATTACCGTGACGCTGGCCGGGGCGGCTGTCCTGCTGCCGGTCGCGGCCTGCTCGTCGGACGAGCCCGCCGCGGGCAAGGCGCCCCAGGCGGCCACGGCTTCCCCGACCGAGGAGCCCACGGAAGAGGCGGGCAAGACCCATCCCTTCACCGGACTGCCGATGGAGGGGAGCGCCAAGCCGGTGCTCGCCGTGAAGATCGAGAACACCGCGGCCGGCAAGCCCCAGCTCGGGCTCAAGAGCGCGGACATCGTCTACATCGAGCAGGTCGAGGCTGGTCTGACCCGTTTGATGGCCGTCTTCTCCTCGAAGCTGCCGGCCAAGGTGGGGCCCGTGCGCAGCGCCCGCATCTCCGACCTGCACATCGTGCCGCAGTTCGGCAAGCCGGCCTTCGCCTACTCGGGCGTACAGTCGCTGATGCTGCCGTTCATGGCCAAGGCCTCGCTGTACGACGTCGGCGACACCCGCAACCCGGGCGCCTTCTTCCGCCAGCCGGGCCGCTTCGCCCCGTACAACCTGTTCGCCACCACCAAGAAGCTGCTGTCGCGGGCGCCGGGCGCCGACAAGGCCAAGGACATCGGCTTCACCTTCGGCGACGCCCCGGCCGACGGCGGCGTGGACAAGAAGTCGTACACCGTCAAGTGGCCCGCGGCGCGCTTCACCTTCGGCTGGTCCGAGGCGGACAAGAAGTGGCTGATCTGGCAGGACGGCAAGAAGGACATGGCGGCGGAGGGCGGCCAGCTCGGCGCGCCCACGATCGTCGTCCAGTACACCAAGACCGAGCGCTCCCAGTTCCACGACAAGAACCAGAGCTACACGCCCCTGGTGCGCAGCGTCGGCACGGGCACGGCGGTGGTGCTGCGCGACGGCAAGGCGTACAAGGCGAAGTGGGAGCGGAAATCCGAGGAGAGCGGTACGACGTTCACCACGGAGAGTGGCGAGCCGATGAACTTCGCGCCCGGCCAGGTCTGGGTCGCGCTCGCCAGCCGCAAGCCCGTCATCCCCTGAAAACCGCACCTAGATGTACAAGAGCCTTGATAAATCCTGACATCGTGGTGTGTCAGGAGAGAGGTCTTCAGGACCTACCATGGGCTTGATAACTTACCGTTCGCCTTTGTGAGGAAGACCGTCGTGTCCAGCACGCCCGAAAACACCCCCGTCACCGGAACTGCGCGCGTCAAGCGCGGCATGGCCGAGATGCTCAAGGGCGGCGTCATCATGGACGTCGTCACCCCCGAGCAGGCGAAGATCGCCGAAGACGCCGGCGCCGTCGCCGTGATGGCCCTGGAGCGCGTGCCCGCCGACATCCGCGCGCAGGGCGGCGTTTCCCGGATGAGCGACCCCGACATGATCGACGGCATCATCGCCGCGGTGTCGATCCCGGTCATGGCCAAGGCCCGCATCGGCCACTTCACCGAGGCCCGCGTGCTGCAGGCCCTGGGCGTCGACTACGTCGACGAGTCCGAGGTCCTGACCCCGGCCGACTACGCCAACCACATCGACAAGTGGCAGTTCACCGTGCCCTTCGTGTGCGGCGCGACGAACCTGGGTGAGGCCCTGCGCCGCATCACCGAGGGCGCGGCCATGATCCGCTCCAAGGGCGAGGCCGGCACCGGCGACGTGTCCAACGCGGTCACCCACATGCGGACGATCCGCGGCGAGATCAAGCGGCTCACCTCGCTGCCCGAGGACGAGCTGTACGTCGCCGCCAAGGAGCTGCAGGCGCCGTACGAGCTGGTCGCCGAGGTGGCCCGCGGCGGCAAGCTGCCCGTCGTGCTGTTCACCGCGGGCGGCATCGCCACCCCGGCCGACGCGGCGATGATGATGCAGCTCGGCGCCGAGGGCGTGTTCGTCGGCTCCGGCATCTTCAAGTCGGGCGACCCAGCCAAGCGCGCGGCGGCCATCGTCAAGGCCACGACGTTCTATGACGACCCGGACGTCATCGCCAAGGTCTCGCGCGGGCTGGGCGAGGCGATGGTCGGCATCAACGTCGACGACATCCCGCAGCCGCACCGCCTCGCCGAGCGCGGCTGGTAGCAGGGCCTTCCGGCTCTTGGCATGAGCGACGACGCGCCCCTCTGACGGGGGGCGCGTCTGTCGTGCGCGGTCGGGTACGACCTACGGGTCTCATGCCGCAGGTCGGGCACCCGCGTTTGCCGTGCGCCGTCGCGCGACGCACCCCTTCGGGCTTCGTGCCGCAGGCGGGCACCCAGGTGTGCGCTGCGCCGGCGCGTGCGATGCGCCCCGGCGCTCTTGCGTGCCGCAGGCGGGCGGCGTCCGCCCGTGGCGTGAGGCGCGCCCGTTTCTCTCGCCGCGTCGCCCGCCCTGTCTTCGCGTGGGCGACGCGGCCACGCCGGGTGCGTCCTCTGCGGCGACGCGCACCTGTCCCGGCGCGTCGTCGCAGGCCGCAGGGGCGTGGGGTGAGATGATCTAGGACGCCGGGGGGCGCCGCCGGGACGGCGGAAAGTTCCGAATGGGGCGATATCCGTGAAGGATGTCGTCTTTTTCGTGTTAGGTGGTGTTCACCGGGGCGTCATGATCCTCCGTCAGGTTACGAGACGTCCCCTCGCCAACCTCCCCAGGAGCCCCCCTTGTCCAAGCTCAACCGCCGTCACTTCCTCGTCGCCGGGTTAACCGCGGGCGCCGCCGCGGCCATCCCGGCCACCTCCGCGAACGCCGACCCCGTCAAGGACCCCGCCGCCGAGACCGCCCAGAGCCTGGCCTCGCGCGGCCTGACGACCGACCCGTTCACGCTCGGCGTCGCCAGCGGCGACCCGGACCACGAGGGCTTCGTGCTCTGGACCCGCCTGGCCCAGCAGCCGCTGGCCGAGGACGGTTTCGGCGGTATGCCGCAGCGGCCGTTCCCCGTGCTGTGGCAGATCTACTCCGACGAGAGGTGCCGCCGGGTGGTCCGTAGCGGCGTGGCCGTGGCCGCTCACGAATGGGGGCACGCCATCCACGTCGAGGCCGATCATCTCAGCTCCGACCGCGAGTACTGGTACCGCTTCCGCGTCGGCCCGTACATCTCGCCCGTCGGCCGGGCCAAGACCGCCCCGCACCCCCTGTCGTACGGCGGCGCCCTGTCGATGGCGTTCGTCTCCTGCGCCCAGTACGAGCACGGTTACTTCACCTCGTACCGCAGGCTGGCCGAGGAGCACCCGGACCTGATCCTGCACCTGGGCGACTACCAGTACGAATACACCAAGAACACCTACAACATCCCCGGTGGCAACGTCCGGAACCACGAGGGCCCCGAGACGGTCACCCTGGCCAACTACCGCCAGCGCCACGCCCAGTACAAGGCCGACCCCGACCTGCAGGCCGCCCACGCCGCCGCCCCCTGGCTGGTCGTCTTCGACGACCACGAGGTGGACAACAACTGGGCCGACGAGATCCCGGAGCACGCCGAGGACCAGCCGACCTTCCTGCAGCGCCGCGAGGCCGCCTTCCGGGCCTACTACGAGAACATGCCGCTGCGCCGCACCTCCATCCCGCGCGGCATCGACATGCAGCTCTACCGGCGGGTGCGCTGGGGCAGGATGGCCAGCTTCCACATGCTCGACACCCGCCAGTACCGCGACGACCAGGGCTGCGGCGACGGCTACAAGGACTGCCCGGCCGCCGTCGACCCGAGCAGGTCGATCACCGGGGCCGCCCAGGAGGAATGGCTGGTCGACGGCTTCCACAAGTCACGGGCCCAGTGGGACATCATCGGCCAGCAGGTGTTCTTCGCCCAGCGTGACAACAACGCCGGCCCGGCCAAGGTCACCAGCATGGACGCCTGGGACGGCTACGTCGCCTCGCGCCAGCGGATCACGCAGGGCTGGATCGACGCCAAGGTACGCAACCCGGTCGTGCTGACCGGCGACGTGCACGCGCACTGGGCCAGCGACCTCAAGCTGAACTACGACGACCCGACCGGCCCGACGGTGGGCTCCGAACTGGTGGCCACCTCGATCTCCACCGGCGGCGACGGCGCCGACTCCGACCCGGCCACGCACCCGTTCCTGGCCATCAACCCGCACCTGAAGTTCTACAACAACCAGCGCGGCTACGTGCTGACGAAGATCGAGCGTGACGCGATCACCGCGGACTTCAAGGTGGTGCCGCACCTGCGCGAGCCCGGCGCGGAGGCGTACACCAGGGCGACGTTCGTGGTCGAGGACCGCGTGCCCGGCGTGAAGCAGACGTACCTGCGCCCGCTCGACCCGTCCGTGCTCGCACGGCGCGTCACGGTGGACGAGACCGTCCGCCTGGAGACCGAACGCCCGTAACCCCCGGAAAGGCGGCGTCCGTGAGGGCGCCGCCGCGCTCAGCGCGCCATCCAAGCCCTGGCCCACGGCGGCCTGTCCATCACGGCCTTCACCGCGCAGTCCTACCCCGTAGGGCTCCGGCCTTCGGACCGGGAGGGTGAAGCGGGCTATCCCGCGTGGCGGAGCAAGGTCTGTTGATTCGCCGCCGGGTGGACCAGTGTCTGCGTCGATCAGGTCGGTTGTTTCTGCTGCTCGATGTACTGCTTGAGCGCGGTCAGTGGGGCTTCGCCGACGGATGTGGCGAAGTAGGAGCCGGACCAGAAATGGTCACCCGAGGTGTGCGTGCGGACGTGGGCATTGAACTCTTTGCGCAGTATCCGAGCCGAGACTCCCTTGAGTGAGTTGACCAGCTTGGACAGGGCGACTTTGGGTGGATAGTGGATTAGCAGGTGGACGTGGTCGTCTTCGCCGTTGAACGCGTGTAGTTCGGCCTCGAAGTCGGCGCAGACGTCCCGCATGATCTGTTCGCATCGGATGAGCATTGGGTCGGTGAGGGCGCCGTGCCGATATTTGGTGATGAACACCAAATGGGCGTGGAGGGTGTGGACGACGTGCCGTCCCGTGCGCACTTCGGGGTTCGGTTTCCATCTCGGTGACATAAACCAAACGATACGATCACGGTGTGGAGAAGGTGAAGCAGGCGCGGGCGCAGGTGGCTCGTCTGGAGTTGAGCGCGGCCCAGGTGGCGGTGTTGGACGGGCAGGCGCACGCCGCCCGCGCGCTGTGGAACCTGCTGCACGAGTACGTCACTTTCCGGCAGGGCCGGCTGGCGGGGTTGAAGGAGTGCGACGAGGCGATCCGGGCGGCTCGCCGGGAGATCGACTGGATGGGCCAGCTGCCCGCCCAGGCGGCTCAGGCGGTGTTGAAGACCTATCGGCAGGCGTGGGTGAACTTCTTCAACCCTGATCACCCCGCCGGACGCCCGACGTTCAAAGCCCGGTTCCGGTCCCGGCCTGCCGTCGATGTGCCTCAGGCCCGCGACCTGCAGATCAAGCGGGTCAACCGGCGGTGGGGTGCGGTCAATCTGCCCAAGGTCGGGCGGGTGCGGTTTCGGTGGACCAAAGACCTGCCCGGCGTCACCCAGGGCGGCCCGGCCGGGCGGATCACCGGAGCCCGGCTGGTCAAGGACGCCTTCGGCTGGCAGATCGTGTTCCGGACCGAGACCATGGCCGCCGCGGTGATGGCCGCCCATCCCGGTCCGAGCGTGGGGATCGACCGGGGGATCACCGTCGCATTGGCGTTGTCGGACGGGACCACGCGTGAGCACGGCCCCTGGCTCACGCGTGGTGAGCGTGAACATCTGCGCCGCCTGGAGAAGAAATCCGCCCGCCAGCGCGCAGCCCGTACCCCCGGACAGCGGACCTCGCATCGGCTGATGCGCACCTACGACCAGATGGCCAGGCTCCGCGCGACAGCCAAGCGCCGAGCGGTCAACTGGCAGCACCAGACCACCACCGAACTCGCCGATACCTTCAGCGTGCTCGTGGTGGAGGATCTGACGATTGTGAACATGGTCCGCTCGGCCAAGGGCACGATCGAACAACCCGGCCGGAACGTGAGACAGAAGGCAGGGCTCAACCGCGCCATCACCAGCGAGGCATGGGGCCGAACAGTCACCCTGCTCGAGTACAAAACCCATGATCGCGGCGGGCTGGTAATGAAGGTCCCCGCCCCAGGCACCTCGCAGACCTGCCACCGGTGCGGGCACCGCGACGCGGCCTCCCGCGACGGCACCCGCTTCTCCTGCGTCAACCTCGCGTGCGGGTGGACCGGCCACGCCGACACCAACGCCGCGATCAACATTCACAACGCCGCAGGAACTGCGGTGTCAGGACGTGGAGACCTCGGGACTGCCCGGTCAGCGAAGCGTCAACCCCCGCACGCCGCTTGACCGCGACGCAGACGGGAGAATCTCCGGCCTTCACTTCAGACCGGGGAGGAGTTCAAAACTTCGCCTTCTTCACGATCCTCGCCTTCACTCCGTTCATCGCCACCAAGCTGGGCGAGGAGCTCGGCGCCCCGGTGCCGTACGCGGTCGGCGCCCTCTGCTGCCTGATCGGCATGGCCATCCTGTACGCCCGGCGCCACCACCTCAGCGCCCTGGCCCGCGTGGACGACATCGCGGTCCAGGAGGCCGCCACGGTCGGCTGATCGCGCCCCGTAGGAAGATCCGAGGCGGTCCTGGTGTTGAATTGTCCGAAACCCGCATCCGGACGGAAGGATTCACCGTGCCCACGATCGGTGTACTCGCTCTCCAGGGAAGCGTGCGCGAGCATGTGCGCATGCTCCAGGAGGCCGGCGCGTCGGCCATCGCCGTACGCCGGCCCGCCGAGCTGGACGCGGTCGACGGCCTGGTCATCCCCGGTGGCGAATCGACCACGATGTGGAAGCTGGCCGACACCTTCGACCTGCTCGACCCGCTGCGGATGCGGATCAAGGAGGGCATGCCCGCGTACGGCTCCTGCGCCGGCATGATCATGCTGGCCGACCGGATCGAGGACGGCGTCGACGGTCAGCAGACCATCGGCGGCATCGACATGGTCGTCAGGCGCAACGCGTTCGGTCGCCAGGTCGACTCCTTCGAGGCCGATCTCGACTTCGCCGGCGAGCCGGTGCACGCCATCTTCATCCGGGCCCCCTGGGTCGAATCGGTCGGCGCGGACGTCGAAGTGCTGGGCATCGCCGAGCCTGGGGATAGGATCGTCGCGGTCCGACAAGGACCGCTGCTCGCGACCTCGTTTCACCCTGAGCTGACGGGTGACACGCGCGTGCACCGTTACTTCGTAGACATGCTGAGGGAGCTCTAGGTAATGTCCGGCCACTCCAAATGGGCGACGACGAAGCACAAGAAGGCCGCGCTCGACGCCAAGCGCGGCAAGCTGTTCGCGAAGCTCATCAAGAACATCGAGGTGGCGGCCAGGACCGGCGGCCCCGATCCGGACGCCAACCCGACGCTCTTCGACGCCATCTTCAAGGCCAAGAAGAACTCCGTGCCCAACGACAACATCGAGCGGGCCCGCAAGCGCGGAGGCGGCCTGGAGGCGGGCGGCGCCGACTGGCAGACCATCATGTACGAGGGCTACGCGCCCGGCGGCGTCGCGGTGCTCATCGAGTGCCTCACCGACAACCGCAACCGCGCGGCCTCCGAGGTGCGCGTCGCGCTCACCCGTAACGGCGGCTCGCTGGCCGACCCCAACTCGGTGTCCTACATGTTCAACCGCAAGGGCGTCGTGCTCGTGCCCAAGGAAGGGCTCGACGAGGACGACGTGCTGGCGGCCGTGCTGGAGGCGGGCGCCGAGGAGGTCAACGACCTGGGCGACTCCTTCGAGGTCGTGTCCGAGGCCGGCGACCTGGTGCCGGTGCGCAAGGCGCTCCAGGAGGCGGGCATCGACTACGACTCCGCCGAGTCGAGCTTCCTGCCCACGATGAGCGTGCAGCTCGACGAGGACGGCGCCAAGAAGGTCTTCCGCCTCATCGACGCGCTCGAGGACAGCGACGACGTGCAGAACGTCTTCGCCAACTTCGACGTCTCCGACGAGATCATGGAGAAGCTGGAGGCGTGAGCGTTCACGCCTGAACGGAGTCCGCTGTAGGGTCGGGCGTCGTGACCTCCCCCCGTACCCCTACCGAGACCTCTGCCGGCTTCGCGTCTCCGGCCCTGGGCTGGCTGCTTGTTCTGCCGGCGCTGCTGGGCACGCTGATCTCCTTGGTCCTGCCCACCGTCCAGACGATCCTGCTCAGCCTCCAGTCGGTCGGGATCACCGGCCCGAGCAGCTTCGTGGGGTTCGCCAACTTCGGCCAGGTGCTGGGCGAGGGTGCGTTCTGGAAGGCACTGGTCTTCACGCTCTCCTTGGCGGTCATGCCGCTGCTGGTGGCCGTGGTGGTGGGGCCGCTGCTCGCGCTGGCGCTGGACCGGTCGGGCGGTCTGCCCAGGCGGGCCGGGCGGATCGTGCTGTCCCTCGCCCTGGTGACGTTCTCCCCGGTGGCCGTGGCGATCTCCTGGATGGGCGGGCTGAGGCCGGACGCGTCCGGCCTGGCCACGCTGGCCGAAGGGTTGCGCGATCCCGCCACGGCGCCGGTGACGCTCCAGCTCGTCACCGCCGCCGCCACCTTCGGCGTGGTCTGCGCGCTGGCGACGATGGTGTTCCTGCCCGCGCTGCGCGGCGGCACCGTCTCCACGGCCATGCTCGCCGTGGGGGCGCTCGTCGCGCTGGCGATGGTCGCCGCCGGGCTGCAGACGTTCTCGATCGGGCTGGCCATGACGCACGGCGGGCCCAACGGGTCCACGCAGACGCTGAGCCTCGTCCAGTACACCTACACGTTCATGGTGGTCAGGATCGGGCTGGGCGCCACGGTGGCGACCGTCATCGGGGTGATCCTGGGCGTCCTGGGGATCGCCGCGGTCTGCGTGGCGGCGGCGAGCGGCATGCGCATCACGATCGTGCCTCGCGAGAGCGTGCGGAACCCCGATGCGACCCGGCCCGGCTCCGGTTCGAAGGTGATCGTCGGCGTGGTGGCGCTGGTCGTCTTCGCGGCCGTCGGGCTCGTTCTGACCTGGCCGTGGCTTTCGGCGCTGTTCGCCCCCGTCCAGGCGGGATCCGCGGCGCCGTCCGGGCTGCGTACCGTCGTCAACACCTGGGCGCCCGCCCTCATCGGCGCGCTGGTCTCGGTGGGTGTCGCCTACCTGGGGGCGCTCGGCATCGGCGGCCTGCGACCCCTGGGCCGCAGGAGTGAATGGCTGCTGCTCGCCTTCGCCCCCTGGCTGTTCGTCGGGATCGGCCCGCTGAGCGTCGCCGACTGGCGCCTCATCCGCAGCATGGGCCTGATCGACTCCTTCGTCGCCCTCATCCAGCCGATCCTGGTCAGCGTGCCCGCCCTGCTGATCCTGACGCTGCTGTGCAAGGGGCTGGCCGCGCGCACCGACAAGGACTTCCTGAGCGGCGTGGTGCTGCCCTCACTGCCGATGGCCGGCATCCTCGCCCTGGCCGTCACGCTGGTGAACGGCCATGACCTCCTGTGGCCCCTGCTGGTCGCCCAGGATCCCGGCCTGGCCACCGCGCCGGTCACGCTGCTCACCCGGACGACAGCCTCCAGCTACGGCGCGACGTGGCCCGACATCGGCCTGGCCACGCCGCTGGCCGTGGTCGCCGTCGCCCTGATCGGCCTCGTGGCCGCGCAGCTGCTCTACCTCGACCGGCTCGCCATCACCGTGGGCGGTTCGCGGGAGGATGCGCCCCCTGCGTAAATTGGGGGTCCGTGGACATCCGTGATGTGACCTCCGACGACCTCGACGCCGTTCTCGACCTTCGCATGCGCGCCTTCGGCCCGATCCCGGCCGCCGATCGGGAACGCTGGCGCCAGGGGACGCTGCCCGCGCTGACCGAGGGCCGCTATGTGGGCGTCTTCGACGGCCCCAGGCTCGTCGCGGCCGCGCGGCTGCGCCCGTTCACCCAGTGGTGGCACGGCAAGCCGCAGCCCATGGCCGGCGTCGCGGCCGTCACCGTCAACCCGGAGGACCGCGGCAAGGGCATCGGCGGCCGGCTCATGCGGGCCACCGTGGAGCGGGCCGTCGCCCTCGGCGACGCCGTGTCCGCGCTCTACCCGGCGACCACGCCCCTGTACCGCTCGGCCGGCTACGAGCACGCGGGAGCGCGGCACCGCGTCAGGCTCCGGGCCGAGTCGCTGCGCACGATCCCGCCGTCCGGCGAGGTCAAGCTGCGCAGGATGGGCCCCGGCGACGCGGCGGAGCTGGTCTCCGTGCTGCGGCAGGCACACGGCGCCGCGCGCGCCTCCGGCCCCGTTTCGTGCGACGAGCGCACCTGGGGCCGCCTGCTCGAGTCGGAGAACGACTTCCTCTACCTGGCGCAGGACGGCTACGTCATCTACCGCTGGCAAGGCCAGGACATCGAGGTCGACAACCTCGTCGCCGGCTCCGAGGAGACCTCCAGGGCGCTGTGGTCGCTGGTGGGCTCCGCCTCGTCGATGGCCGAGCACGTCACCGCCAGTGTCGCGCCCGACGACCCGGTGCTGTGGCTGCTGCGCGAGCGGTCGACGGAGCAGGTCGAGCTGGTGCGGTGGATGTCCCGGGTGCTCGATGTGGCGGCGGCCGTGGAGCGCAGGGGATATCCGGCCGTCGTCGCCGGTGACGCGGTCGTCGAGGTGGCCGACCGGCTGCGGCCGGGCAACACGGGGCGCTGGCGGCTGGAGTTCTCCGGCGGCGCCGGGGCCGCCACCCCGCTCGGGGACTCGGCGGCGTCCGGGCCGGTGCTGTCGATCAACGGCTTCTCCGCGCTGTACGCCGGGATCCCGGCGGCCACGCTGCGGCGCAGTGGCCTCATGTCCGGGCATGAGCGGTACGACGAGCTGCTCGACGCCGCCTTCGCCGCCAAGCCGTACATGCTGGACTACTTCTGACGGGCCCGCCCCCGTCCACCGGCCGGACCCCGTCCGCCGGTCCGCCCTCGTTCGGCGGTCCGGCAGGGCGTTTCCCGATGCGCGGGCACGTCAGCCGGGGTAGAGTCTCGTGCCGAACAGATGTTCGGCGGCGCGGGGAGGCAGGCCGGTGCGGGTGATGGGCGTCGATCCGGGGCTGACCCGGTGCGGCCTGGGCGCGGTCGAAGGGCGGCCGGGGGCGCCGCTGTCCCTGGTGGCCGTCGGGGTGGTGCGCACCGGCGCCGACGAGGAGCTGGGCGCCCGGCTGGTCGGCATCGAGGCCGGCATCGAGCAGTGGCTCGACGACGTGCGCCCCGACGCGGTGGCGGTCGAGCGGGTGTTCAGCCAGCACAACGTCCGCACCGTCATGGGCACCGCCCAGGCGGCGGGCATCGCGGTCCTGTGCGCGGCCAGGCGCGGCCTGCCCGTCGCGCTCCACACCCCGTCCGAGGTCAAGGCCGCGATCACCGGCAGCGGCACCGCCGACAAGAAGCAGATCGGCACCATGGTGACCCGCCTGCTGCGGCTCAGCGAGATGCCCAAGCCCGCCGACGCCGCCGACGCGCTCGCCCTGGCCATCTGCCACGTGTGGCGCGGCGGGGCCCAGCACCGCCTGGCCGAGGCCATGGCCAAGGCGAAGACCCAGGACCGCCTGGCCGAGGCCGTGGCCAAGGCCAAGACGCAGGGCCGCGCCGCATCGGCCCGTACGACACGGAAGGACGTGGCGCTGTGATCGCGTCGGTGGCCGGGCAGGTGACGGCGATCGCCCCCTACGGTGCGGTGATCGAGGTCGGCGGGGTCGGCATCCTCACCCACTGCACACCCGCCACCCTGGCCACGCTCAGGGTCGGCGAGGAGGCGCGGCTGGCCACGTCGCTGGTGGTGCGCGAGGAGTCGCTCACCCTCTTCGGCTTCGCCACCGCCGACGAGCGCACCGTCTTCGAGCTGCTCCAGACGGCCAGCGGCGTCGGCCCCAAGCTGGCACTGGCCATGCTCGCCGTCCACTCGCCCAACGCGCTGCGCGTGGCCGTCGCCGCCGCCGACCTCAAGGCGCTCACCCAGGTGCCGGGCATCGGCCAGAAGGGCGCCCAGCGCATCGTCCTGGAGCTCAAGGACCGGCTCGGCACCCCCGACGAGGTGGTCGACGCGGCACTCAACGGCGGCCGGCGGGTGGCGGCCTGGCGCGATCAGGTCCACTCGGGGCTGGTGGGGCTGGGCTACTCCAGCAAGGACGCCGACGAGGCCATCGCCGTCATCGAGCCGGAGGCCGGTGACGACCCGCAGATCGCCGTCCTGCTGAAGTCCGCCCTGCGCTCGCTGAGCAGCGCGCGATGAGCGGGCCGGCCCGGTCATCGCGGTGGGAGGTGGCGGCGTGAGCCTCGAGCGTGATCTCGTGTCACCCGACGCCGAGGGCGACGAGGTGCAGATCGAGGCGGCGCTGCGGCCCAAGCGGCTGAGCGAGTTCATCGGCCAGGCGCGGGTGCGGGAGCAGCTGTCGCTGGTGCTGGAGAGCGCCATGCGGCGCAATCGGCCGCCGGATCACGTGCTGATGAACGGTTCGCCGGGTCTGGGCAAGACGACACTGGCTATGATCATCGCAGCCGAGTTGAGCGCTCCGCTCCGCATCACGTCAGGGCCGGCCCTGGAGCGGGCCGGTGACCTAGCGGCCATCCTGTCGACGCTGGCCGAGGGCGAGGTGCTGTTCATCGACGAGATCCATCGGATGGCCCGCCCCGCCGAGGAGATGCTCTATCTCGCGATGGAGGACTTCCGGGTCGACATCATCGTCGGCAAGGGCCCGGGAGCCACCGCGATCCCGCTCGAGATCGCGCCGTTCACCCTGGTCGGCGCCACCACCAGGGCCGGGCTGCTGCCCGCGCCGCTGCGCGACCGGTTCGGCTTCACCGCGCACATGGACTTCTACGAGGTCGAGGAGCTGGAGCGGGTCCTCTACCGCTCGGCCAGGCTGCTCGACGTGACGCTGCCCGGCGAGGGCGCGCACGAGATCGCCCGGCGCTCGCGTGGCACGCCCCGCATCGCCAACCGCCTGCTGCGCCGGGTCCGCGACTTCGCCGACGTCCGCGCGGACGGCGTCATCGACCGTGACATCGCCTCCGCTGCCCTCAATCTGTACGAAGTCGACGCCGAAGGGCTCGATCGGCTCGACCGGGCGGTGCTCGGGGTGCTGCTGCGCAAGTTCGGCGGCGGCCCCGTCGGCCTGTCCACGCTCGCCGTGGCCGTCGGCGAGGAGCCGGAGACCGTCGAAGTGGTGGCCGAACCCTTCCTCGTACGCCAAGGACTGCTGGCCAGGACCCCGCGCGGCCGGGTCGCCACCGCCGCGGCCTGGCACCATCTCGGGATGACACCGCCGCCCGACGCCTTCGGAGCGACGCTTTTCGACTGATCACAGAACGGTTGCAACCGTTTCAATATGGGAACTTCCCCGCGCGCCGAAACGCTGCCTCGTTGCCGCGTTTCGCAACAACGGCCTACACTCCGTGGCTTGGCTGGCTGTGTAGGCTGACGGGCTGAGCGGCGCGGCCCCGACGTTACGCACGGAATTTCCGGCGCGAGGCCGGTGTCAACTTCTTGTACGACAATGGAAGGTCGCTCCTTATGGACATGGGACAACTCGGAAGCATCCTGCCGCTGATCCTTCTGGTGGTGGTGTTCTACTTCTTGCTGATCCGCCCCCAGCGCAAGCGCCAGCAAGAGGCGACCGCCATGCAGAACTCACTGGCGCCGGGTGCTCGGGTCATGACGACGACTGGCCTGTTCGCCACCGTGGTCGCAGTAGAGAATGAGGATGTGGTTCTTGAGGTCGCTCCCGGGATCGAGACCCGATGGGTGAAGGCCGCCATCGGGCGCGTCGTCACCCCCGGCGACGCCCCGGCTGACGAGCCCCTCGATGACGAGCCCGTGGTGGACGCCGCCGGTGACGACACGGCCACCCACGAGGCCAAGGTCGACGACAAGGACGACACCCCCCGCGACGAGACCGAGCCGACCGTGGAGCGCGACGGCGGCAAGGGCTCCAGCTCCAAGCAGTCCTGACTAGGCTCTGCCTCAAACCCCTACCCGAAAGACTGACGACCAGTGGCCCGACCGACCAGCCGCCACAGCCGACCGGGGCGAACGCTCCTGGTGCTGCTGGCGCTCATCATCGCCCTGGGCGGGACGATGTTCCTGCAGAAGGCGTTCACGCCGAAGCTGGGGCTCGACCTCGCCGGCGGCACGACGGTGACTCTCTCACCGGTGACCCAGAACGGTGCCGCTCCGCCCGAGGAGATCCTTGACCGCGCGGTGAACATCATCCGCGACCGGGTCAACGGCACCGGCATCTCCGACGCGGAGGTCGCCAAGTCAGGCGACAACATCATCATCTCCGTTCCGGGCGCGGGTCAGGAGGAGGTCATCAAGCTGGTCGGCACCACAGCGGAGCTCCGCTTCCGCCAGGTGCTCGCCATGGCGGCCACGCAGGCTCCGCAGGAGCTCGCCACCGAGGCGCCCAAGCCGGGCACCTCGCCGTCCTCCACGGCCTCCACGGCCCCGTCCTCCGCGCCCACGCAGTCGGCCAAGCCGTCCACGTCCCAGTCGGCGGGGGCCCCGAAGCCCAGCACGTCGCCCACGGGCAAGGCTCTGTCGTCCGCGCTGGTCGCGCCGTCGGCCACCCCGTCGGCGGCTGCCACGCCGAAGGCCAAGGAGACGCCGAAGGCCAAGGAGACCAAGGAGTCCAAGGACGGCAAGGCCACCCCGACGCCCACCCCGACGTCGAGCGGCCAGCCCACGCAGGACCCCAGCGCGACGATCAACACCCAGGGCATCGACAAGGACGTGCTCGCGCAGTTCAACAAGCTCGACTGCAGCGACCCGAAGAACCGCGGCCAGGGCGTCCAGGACGACCCGGCCAAGCAGTTCGCCGCCTGTGAGTCCGACGGCAGCCTCAAGTACGTGCTCGACGTGGCCAAGGTCGTCGGCACCGACATCAGCACGGCCAGCGCCGGTGTCCAGCAGGGCACCACCCAGTGGCTCGTCCAGCTCGACTTCAAGAGCCAGGGCGCGAGCGCGTGGAGCAAGCTGACCTCCACCGCCTTCAACTCGCAGGCGCCGCGCAACCAGGTCGCCGTCGTCCTCGACGGCGTCGTGATCACCGCGCCCAACATCATCGGCCCGATCCCGGGCGGCCGCGCCGAGATCACCGGCGGCTTCACCCAGCAGAGCGCCACCGAGCTGGCCGACCAGCTCAAGTACGGCGCGCTGCCGCTGAAGTTCACCCGCAGCTCGATCGACACCGTGTCCTCGACGCTCGGCCAGGACCAGCTCATGGGCGGTCTGATCTCCGGCGCCTTCGGTCTGGCCCTCGTGGTCCTCTACTGCTTGCTGTACTACCGCGGCCTCGGCATCGTCGCCGTGCTCAGCCTCGTGGTCGCCACGATCCTCACCTACACGACCGTGGTCGTGCTCGGTCACAACGCCGGGTTCCGGCTGTCGCTGCCGCACATCATCGGCCTGGTGGTCTCGATCGGCATCACCGCCGACTCCTTCATCGTGTACTTCGAACGCATACGTGATGAGATGAAGGAAGGGCGGCGGACGCTACGCGCGGCCGTCGAGGTGGCCTGGGTCCGTGCGCGGCGCACGATCCTGATCGCCGACGCCGTCATGTTCATCGCCGCGGTCGTGCTGTACGTGCTCGCCGTGGGCGGTGTGGCCGGGTTCGCGTTCGCGATGGGCCTGACCACGCTGATCGACATCGTGGTGGTGTTCCTGTTCACGAAGCCGTTCATCGCGGTGCTGGCCAAGCTCAAGTTCTTCGCCAAGGGGCACCCGCTGTCCGGCCTCGACGCCGAGCGCATGAGGGAAGACCCTGGCCACACCACCGGCCGTACGACCACCCCGCAGGAGGCCTGACATGGGACTGGGGCGTCGCCTCTACCGCGGCGAGATCGACGTTGACTTCGTCGGCCGCTGGAAGCTCTGGTACAGCCTTTCCGGCTTCCTGCTGATCGTGTCCCTCGCCGGGCTGCTCATCAACGGGCTCAACCTCGGCGTGGAGTTCAAGGGCGGGTCGGTCTTCTCCTTCAAGGCGCCGCAGAGCAGCTCCGTGGTGCAGGTCCGCGACACCTTCCTCGAGGAGGGCGTGCACCAGCCGATCGTGCAGACGGCCGGTGACCGCTGGCGGGTCACCACCGAGACCCTCGACGAGGGTGAGGTGACCAAGGTCCAGAACGCCATCTCGAAGGACTACGGCGTCGCGGTCAAGGACGTCGACATCCAGTCGATCGGCGCGTCCTGGGGCGGCGAGGTGTCGCAGAAGGCGTGGATGGGCCTGGGCGTCTTCATGCTGGCGATCATCCTGTACCTGTCGATGGCGTTCGAGCCGAAGATGGCGCTGGCCGCGATCGTCGCGCTCATCCACGACCTCGTCATCACGGCGGGCGTCTACGCCTGGTCGGGCTTCGAGGTCACGCCCGCGACGCTGCTCGGCTTCCTGACCATCCTCGGTTACTCGCTCTACGACGCGGTCGTGGTGTTCGACATGATCAAGGAAGTCACGGCCAAGCTGGGCAGCGCGTCGAAGCAGACCTACTCGATGGCGGCCAACAACGCCCTCAACCACACGCTGATCCGATCCCTCAACACCTCGCTGGTCGCGATCCTGCCGGTGGCGGCGATCCTGTTCATCGGCACCACGCTGCTCGGCGCGGGCACGCTGAAGGACCTGTCGCTGGCGCTGTTCGTCGGCATGATCGTCGGCACCTACTCCTCGCTGTGCGTGGCCACGCCGCTGCTGGTGACGCTGAAGGAGCGGGAGCCGAAGTACCAGGCCATCGCCAAGCGGCTCGCCTCCACCGGCCCCAAGGTCGCCAAGGGCGGCAAGAAGGCGGCGACGGCCAAGGGCTAGCCCACACGGCCCGTACGCGCACGAACGACGCCCCCGCCCACCAGGGAGGGGGCGTCGCTCTGTAGAGGCCCTGAGGGCCCTCACAGAGGCGGACATAACCGGGTGAATGCCACTAAGACCCCACCCGGCGCCGGTGGTGCCCGGGATGGGCCATCATGGAGGCCGTCAGTCGTGGGAATCAGCGACCGCCCGGCGGTCAACCGAAGGAGTGCCGTCATGAGCGATCTGAGCTCGTTGATCTGCGACCGCATCAGGGATGTGCCCGACTATCCCCAGCCGGGAGTCATGTTCAAGGACATCACCCCGCTGCTGGCCGACCCGGCGGTCTTCACGGCCGTGGTCGACGAACTGGCCGGCGCGTACGATGTGGACAAGATCGTCGGAATCGAGGCCAGGGGCTTCATTCTGGCCGCTCCGGTGGCCTACCGGGCGGGGGCTGGATTCGTGCCCATCAGAAAGAAGGGCAAACTGCCCTCCGAAACCCTTGAGGAGTCCTACGATCTGGAGTACGGCTCCGCGACCATCGAGGTGCACCGCGACGCCTTCACCGAAGGCGACAGGGTGCTCATCGTCGACGACGTGCTCGCCACCGGCGGCACGGCGGAGGCGACCGTGGAGCTGGTACGCAGGGCCGGAGCCGAGGTCGTCGGCGTCGCCGTGCTGATGGAGCTGGCCTTTCTCAAAGGACGCGAGCGTCTTGCGGGAGTGGATTTGCGCTCCCTTGTGATCGTCTGAGCCCGCCCCGAGACAGGCCAGGTTTCTCACCTGGATACACTGGGGGGCCTGGACTCGAAGGTAAGGAGTCTGTGTGCCCCGCGATGTGGTCGTGCCCGACGCAACTGACGCAGGGAATGCCGAGACGGCGCCCGGCGCTCCAGCGGTGCGTCGACGGCGGTTTGGGGGTGGGGCCATGAATCCGGTGCTGGAGCCGCTGTTCAGGACGGTCCGTGCCACGCATCCCAAGGCGGACCTCCGCCTGATCGAGCATGCCTACGACGTGGCCGCCTACCATCACCGCGACCAGAAGCGGAAGAGCGGCGACCCGTACATCACCCATCCGCTGGCCGTCGCGACGATCCTGGCCGAGCTCGGCACCGACGACGAGACGCTGTGCGCGGCCCTGCTGCACGACACCGTCGAGGACACCGCCTACAGCCTCGACGAGCTGCGCGGCGACTTCGGTGACACGATCGCCTCCCTGGTCGACGGCGTCACCAAGCTCGACAAGGTCAAGTTCGGCGACGCCGCGCAGGCCGAGACCGTGCGCAAGATGGTCGTGGCGATGTCGCGCGACATCCGGGTGCTGATCATCAAGCTGGCCGACCGGCTGCACAACATGCGCACGATGCGCTACCTGCCCGAGCACAAGCGCCACCAGAAGTCCCGCGAGACCCTGGAGATCTTCGCCCCGCTGGCCCACCGCCTGGGCATGAACACCATCAAGTGGGAGCTCGAAGACCTGGCCTTCGCCATGCTCTACCCCAAGCGCTACGACGAGATCGCGCGCATGGTGTCGGAGCGGGCCCCGCGCCGGGACCTGTTCCTGCAGGAGGTCATCGAGAAGGTCTCCGGCGACCTGCGCGAGGCGAAGATCCGCGCGGTGGTCAAGGGCCGGCCCAAGCACTACTACTCGGTCTACCAGAAGATGATCGCCAGGGACGTCGCCTTCGACGACATCTACGACCTGGTGGGCATCAGAGTCCTCGTCGACAGCGTGCGCGACTGCTACGCGGCCCTCGGAACGATCCACGCGCGCTGGAACCCGGTCCCCGGCCGGTTCAAGGACTACATCGCGATGCCCAAGTTCAACATGTACCAGTCGCTGCACACCACGGTGATCGGTCCTGAGGGCAAGCCCGTCGAGCTGCAGATCCGCACGCAAGGCATGCACCACCGGGCCGAATACGGCGTGGCCGCCCACTGGAAGTACAAAGAGGAGGTCGGCGCCCCGGGCCCGGCCGGCAAGGTCAAGCCGGGCAGCGACATGGCCTGGCTGCGCCAGCTTCTCGACTGGCAGAAGGAGACCTCCGACCCGGGCGAGTTCCTGGAGTCGCTCCGCTTCGACCTGTCGGTCTCCGAGGTCTACGTCTTCACCCCGCGCGGCCAGGTGGTGGCGCTGCCGGAGGGGGCCACCCCGGTCGACTTCGCCTACGCGGTCCACACCGAGGTCGGCCACCGCTGCATCGGCGCCCGCGTCAACGGCCGGCTGGTGCCGCTGGAGTCGCGGCTGGGCAACGGCGACACGGTCGAGATCTTCACCTCGAAGTCGCCCGACGCCGGCCCGTCGCGCGACTGGCTCAAGTTCGTCAAGTCCGGCCGCGCCCGCAACAAGATCCGCCAGTGGTTCTCCAAGGAGCGCCGCGAGACCGCGATCGAGGCGGGCAAGGAGGCCATCGGCCGGGCCATGCGCAAGCAGGGGCTGCCGCTGCAACGCCTGATGTCCGGTGAGTCGCTGCTGGCGCTGGCCCGCGACCTGCGTTATCCCGACGTGTCGGCGCTCTACGCGGCCGTGGGGGAGGGGCACGTCGCCGCCCAGACGGTCGTGCAGAAGCTCGTGGCCTCCATCGGCGGCGTCGACAGCGCCGAGGAGGACATCGCCGAGACCTCGCTGCCGACGCGCCTGCGCGGCCGTCCTCGGGGCGGTGGCGGCGCGGGCGTGGTCGTCGCGGGCGACAGCGACGTCTGGGTACGTCTGTCGAAGTGCTGCACCCCGGTGCCCGGCGACGAGATCGTCGGCTTCGTCACCCGGGGCCACGGGGTGTCCGTGCACCGCGCGGACTGCACCAACATCATGCAGCTCAAGACGCAGCCCGACCGCCTGGTGGAGGTGAGCTGGTCGCCGGGCGACGACTCGGTCTTCCTGGTGGCCATCCAGGTCGAGGCCCTCGACCGGCCCCGCCTGCTGTCCGACGTCACCAGGACCCTGTCCGACCAGCACGTCAACATCCTCAGCGCCTCGGTGACCACCTCACGAGACCGGGTGGCGGTCAGCAAGTTCACCTTCGAGATGGGCGATCCCAAGCATCTCGGTCATGTGCTCAAAGCCGTCCGCAGCATTCAGGGCGTCTTCGACGTCTACCGGGTCAGCGGCGCCAGTACGTAGCCAGATCGGGCAGGTTGACCACGATCGCGTCCTGGGTGCTGCGGGCGATGACCACCACGGCCTCCTGATCGGGGTCGGGGTTCTCCTCGCGGTGCGGCACATAGGGCGGGACGAAGATGTAGTCACCCGGCTTGGTGTCCAACCGGGTCTCGCGTGCGCTGCCGGGGTCCAGGAACACGAACGACGGCGTGCCGCTGACCACGTAGATGGCCGTCTCCGACGCCCCGTGATGGTGATCCGCCGAGCGCGTCGAGGGGGCGACGTGGGTCTGGCCCATCCACAACTTGCCGGACCCGGCCGTACGCCCGCTCACAGCCGCCAGGCGGTGCATGCCGGAGCTCTGGGCCGTCTCGGACGTCAGATCGCCTGAGGTGAGATGACGCAGCCGTTGGTGGAACGGGTCCCCGTCCGCCCGGTAGCCCTCCCACAGGCGCCCTCCGGCCCGCTCCAGCACGCTCGTGGCCGTCGCGGCCAGGTGTACGGGATCGTCGTGGGCGGCGAGCAGCTCGTCGGCGAGCGCCGCGTCGTAGGAGCGCAGCTCGCGCAGCAGCCACTTGCCCGAGCCGTGCCAGCGGCCCGCGACCGTCAGCGCCAGCCGGGCCGACTCCTGGACGATCTGCCAGCGGACGAACGCCTGCTCGCCCGGGTCCGTCGCGCCCGCCAGGTCGTCGAGCAGGTCCGACAGGACGTAGCGGGCCCGGTCCAGCATCTGCGGCGTGGCGGGGCCGGGACCGGCGGAGAGGCGTTCGCGCATGACCGCCTGGACCTCGGCGGCCCGCCCCGCCCGGTCGGTGAGGACCACCCCCTCCGCGCACACGCGCGGCAGGGTGGGCAGGCGGCCGGCCAGATCGCGGTCGGCGTAGGCGATCAGGCTCAGCTCGTTGTGCGCCATCAGGTCGACCGGCCACTCACGCCACCGCAACGACTCGCGATAGGGCACGCCCAAGCCGTCCAGCACCACGACCACGTCGAGATCGGACCGGCTCGTACGGCGGCCGGTCAGCGCACTGCCGCCCAGGAAGGCATAGAGCGCGTCCGGGAACAGCTCGGCGACCAGGGCGCGCGCGGCGGGCACGGGATCCATGCCTGCCACCCTAAAGCTCCCGCGCCCTCATGGGCCCGGCACCCTGGAAGCCGGGCACGCAGGCGACCCCCTTCGCCCGCGGACTGGCGCGAACCTCAGCTGAACTCGGCCAGCGTCCGCTCCGCCTCCTCCAGCCACGAACGGCGCGCCGTAATGGCCTCCTCGGCCTCCTTCACGTCCTTGGCGCGTCCGGCGGCCTGGGCCTTGGCCAGACGCTTCTCCAGCTGCTCGATCGAGGTGCGCAGCTGGTCGACCGTGCTCTGGGCGCGGGCCCTGGCCTCGGGGTTGGACCGCTTCCACTCGGCGTCCTCGGCCTTGCGCACGGCGTCGTCCACCTTGCGCAGGCCGCCTTCGAGCCGGTCGCGCTGCTCGCGCGGCACCGGACCGGCCGCCTCCCAGCGCTCCAGGATGTGGCGCAGCGCCGCTCTGGCCGTGCGTACGTCGGTGACCGGAAGGATCTTCTCGGCCTCCGTCAGCAGCACTTCCTTGATCTCGGCGTTGGCCGCCAGGGACGCGTCCCGCTCGGCGAACACCGCCGAGCGGGCCTGGAAGAACAGGTCCTGGGCGCCCTTGAACCGCGCCCACAGCTCGTCCTCGGCCTCCCGCGACGCCCGGCCCGCGCTCTTCCAGCGCTGCATCAGGTCGCGGTAGACGGCCGCCGTCGTGGCCCAGTCGGTCGAGTCGGCGATCGCCTCCGCCTCGGCGACGATGCGCTCCTTCTCGGCGCGTACGCCCTCACGCTGCTCGTCGAGCCCCGCGAAGTACTGCTTGCGCCGTTTGGCGAAGGCGGTGCGGGCGGCCGACAGCCGCTTCCACAGCGCCGCCTCGGTGACCCGGTCGATGCGGTCGGCCGCCTTCCACTCCTCGACCAGCTGGCGCAGCCGCTCGCCACCCGACTTCCAGTGGGTGGTCTCGTCGGCGATGCGCTCGGCCTCGGCGACGATGCGCTCCTTGACCGTCTTGGCCTCGGCGCGCGCGTGTTCGCGCGCGGCCTTGACCTCCTCGCGCCGCTGCGCGACCACCTCCGTCAGTCCGTCGAGACGGGCCGTCAGGGCGGCGAGGTCGCCGATGGCGTGGGCCTCGGCGACCGCCTCGCGGAGTTTGACGATGCTGGCCTCGGCCTGCGCCGGAGCCAGGTCGGTGCCCTTGACCCGCTGCTCGAGCAGCGTGATCTGGCCGGCCAGCTCGTCGTACTTGCGATGGAAGTAGGCCAGTGCCTCGTCGGGTTCACCGGCCTGCCAGGAACCGACGGCTCGCTCTCCCTCAGCCGTACGCACGTAGACGGTGCCGTCGTCGTCTACCCGGCCCCACGGGTCGGTGCTCACCGTGTCCTCCCGCACTATCCATCAGACCCTTCGGGACTGCTGTCCCTAGTTTGTATTACGTCAGCTCTTGCCAGAGAATGTCACGTCTTTGATTACGACGGTTTCCTTAGGTGCCCCGGTGCCATCCTGTCCGGGAGTGATGACGCCCGCTTTGTTCACCTTGTCGAGGATGTCGAGACCCTTGGTGATCGTACCCACTGGCGTGTAATCCGGGGTGAGCTGGAGGTCGCCGAAGACCAGGAAAAATTGGCTTCCGGTGGTGCCCGGCGCCTGTGTCTTGGCCATCGCCATCACGCCGCGCTTGTAGGTGGCGCCCGTGAGATTCTCCTCGCCCATGACGTAGCCGGGGCCGCCCGCGCCGTCGGACTCGCCCTTGCCGTCGGCCTTGGCCTGCGGGTCTCCGCACTGCAGCATCGGGAACTGCGCACTGCCCAGCCGGTGGCACTTGCTGCCGTCGTAGAACTTCTTCTCCGCCAGGAAGGCCAGAGAGTTGACCGTGCAGGGCGCCTTGGCGTTGTCGAGCTGCACCACGATGTCGCCCAGGTTCGTGTCGAGCGTCATCGTCCTGGTCGCCGGCTTGAGCTTCACCTTCTTCGGCGGGAGCCCGACGTCCTTGACCACGCCCCCGCTCTTGTCGGCGACGTAGTCGCACGTCCCGGTCTTGGCGTCGTACGGCTTGGGGCCCGCGGCGGGCGTCGCCGAGGCCGAGGCCGAGGGCACCGCCGTGTCCGAGGGCTGCGCCGTCGCGGCCGCGTCGGTCTTGGAGTCGCCGCCACCCAGCAACGCGACCGCGGCCACGATGCCCCCCACCACGACGATCACGCCCACGGTGGAGCCGATGATCGCCATGCGCTTGGCCCGCTGCTCGCGTTCGAGCCGGCGCGCCATCTGCCGCTCGTGGTGCTCGCGTGCCAGCTGTTTCTGCCGGTCCTTCCCCGTGGCCACCGCTTTGCCTCCCATAGTCAATCAACTGAGGTGGGCGAATCGTATCGGCCAACGGGTAATGATTCGCAGCCCGGCGACCCGCACCGGTACCCTTCGGTTACATTCCCATTGGCTTTTTTGACGAGATCAGCTGAGGCAGATGCTCATCGCAGGCTTCCCCGCAGGGGCCTTCCAGACCAATTGTTACGTCGTCGCGCCCGCAGCGGGCGAGGAGTGCGTGATCGTCGATCCAGGTCAGGACGCGGTCGACGGAGTCGACGAGCTGCTGAGAGAGCATCGGCTCAAGCCGGTGGCGGTGCTGCTCACCCACGGTCACCTCGACCACGTCTGGTCGGTGGCCCCGGTCTGCGGCGCGCGCGACGTGCCCGCCTGGATCCACCCCGACGACCGGCACCTGCTGAGCGACCCGGCCGCGGGCTGGTCGCCGACGAGCTCCTCGATGTTCGGCGGCATCACGCTGAGCGAGCCCGACGACGTGCGCGAGCTGTCCGACGGGGCCGTGCTGCCGCTGGCCGGGCTGGAGATCGTGGTCGACCACACCCCCGGCCATACCAGGGGGTCGGTGAGCTTCCGGTTGCCCGACGACGAGGTGATGCTCTCGGGTGACCTGCTGTTCGCCGGCTCCATCGGCCGCTCCGACCTGCCGGGCGGCGACTACCCGACGATCCTGCGCAGCCTGGCCGACAAGTGCCTGCCGCTGCCTGACGATACGGTCGTCCTGCCGGGCCACGGACCACAGACCACGATCGGCCGCGAGCGCGCCACCAATCCATATCTGAAGGAAGCCGCGCCGCACGCCGGTCCCACACGAGGCATCTAACAGGGATCTCATGAGTTTCCAAGCGCCAAAGGGCACCTTCGACTGGCTGCCGCCCCGCTCCGAGCAGGTCCTCGCGGTCCGCGAGGCCCTCGTCGGCCCGGCACGCCTGGCCGGCTACGGCTACATCGAGACGCCGGTGTTCGAGGACACGCAGCTGTTCGCCAGGGGCGTCGGCGAGTCGACCGACATCGTGTCCAAAGAGATGTACACCTTTCCCGACAAAGCAGGCCGCTCCCTGACGCTGCGGCCCGAGGGCACCGCGTCGGTCGTGCGCGCGGTCCTGCAGCACGGCCTGCACAACGGCCAACTTCCGGTCAAGTTGTGGTACTCCGGCAGCCAGTTCCGCTACGAACGCGCCCAGAAGGGCCGTTACCGTCACTTCTGGCAGGTCGGCGCCGAGGCGCTCGGCTCCGAGGACCCCGCGCTGGATGCCGAGCTCGTCGTGCTGGGCGCCCAGGGCTTCGCCTCGCTCGGCCTGAAGGGCGTCCGGCTGCTGATCAACTCGCTGGGCGACAAGACCTGCCGGCCCACCTACCGGGCGGCGCTGCAGGAGTTCCTGCGCGGGCTCGACCTCGACGCGGACACCAGGGCCCGGATCGAGATCAACCCGCTGCGGGTGCTCGACGACAAGCGGCCCGAGGTGCAGGCGCAGCTGACCGGCGCGCCCCTGGTGATCGACCACCTGTGTACCGCGTGCGCGTCCTACCACAAGGAGGTCGGGGCGCTGCTGAGCGCCGCGGGCGTCGCCTACGAGGATGATCCGCGGCTGGTGCGCGGGCTCGACTACTACACGCGCACCACGTTCGAGTTCGTCCACGACGGGCTCGGCTCGCAGTCCGCGGTCGGCGGCGGCGGGCGCTACGACGGGCTCAGCGAGATGCTCGGCGGGCCGCCGCTGCCCAGCGTCGGCTGGGCGCTCGGCGTCGACCGCACGGTCCTGGCCATGGAGGCCGAGGGACTGATCGGCGACACCGCACCGGGACGCGTCCAGGTGTACGGTGTCCCGCTGGGTGACGAAGCCCGCCGCCGGATGTTCCTGCTCGTGACCGAGCTGCGCCAGGCGGGCGTCAGCGCCGACCTGGCCTACGGCGGCAAGGGGCTCAAGGGCGCGATGAAGGGCGCCGACCGCTCGGGTGCCCGGTTCGCGCTGATCCTGGGCGAGCGTGACCTGGCCGCGCAGGCCGTACAACTGAAAGACCTGACCACCGCTGAGCAGACCGAGGTGCCGTTGGCCCAGGTCGTCGATGTCTTGAAGGGGAAAGTGCAGTGATGCGCACGCATACCGCCGGGTCGCTCCGCGAGGAGCACGCCGGGCAGCAGGTGACGCTCGCAGGATGGGTGGCCCGGCGCCGTGATCACGGCGGTGTGGTCTTCATCGACCTGCGCGACGCGTCCGGCTCGGCGCAGGTGGTCTTCCGCGAGGAGGACCACGCGCACGACCTGCGCGCCGAATACTGCGTGCTGGTCGTGGGCCAGGTCCGGGTCAGGCCGGAGGGCAACGAGAACCCCGAGCTGCCCACCGGCGCGATCGAGGTCGTCGCCGAGCGGGTCGAGGTGCTCAGCGAGTCCGCGCCGCTGCCCTTCCCGATCGAGGGCGGCACGGCCGTCTCGGAGGAGGCCCGCCTCAAATACCGCTATCTCGACATCCGCCGCCCGCAGGTGGCCCACGCCCTGCGGGTCCGCTCGAAGGCCACCTACCTGGCCAACGAGGTCATGCACGAGCTCGGCTTCGTCTACGTCGAGACGCCGACGCTGACCAGGTCCACGCCCGAGGGCGCGCGTGACTTCCTGGTGCCGGTCCGGCTCCAGCCGGGCAACTGGTACGCCCTGCCGCAGTCGCCGCAGCTGTTCAAGCAGCTGCTCCAGGTGGGCGGGCTGGAGCGCTACTACCAGCTCGCCAAGTGCTACCGCGACGAGGACCTGCGGGCCGACCGGCAGCCGGAGTTCACCCAGATCGACGTCGAGATGTCGTTCGTCGACCAGGAAGACGTCATCGAGGTCGGCGAGAAGCTCATCGGCCGCGTGTGGCGCGAGACGCTCGGCTACGAGATCCCGACGCCGCTGCCCCGCATGACCTACGCCGACGCGATGTCGCGCTACGGCTCCGACAAGCCCGACCTGCGCTTCGGCCAGGAGCTCGTCGAGATGACCGGCTACTTCGCCGGCACCTCCTTCCGCGTGTTCCAGGCCGACTACGTGGGCGCGGTGGTCATGCCGGGCGGCGCCTCGCAGACCCGCAAGGAGCTCGACGGCTGGCAGGAGTGGGCGCGCTCGCGTGGCGCCAAGGGTCTGGCGTACGTGCTGGTCCAGGAGGACGGCACGCTCGGCGGCCCGGTGGCGAAGAACCTCTCAGAAGAGGAAATTTCCGGACTCGCGGCGAAGGTCGGCGCCCAGCCGGGCGACGCGGTCTTCTTCGCGGCCGGCGCGCGCAACGCGGCGCGCGACCTGCTCGGCGCGGCCCGGCTGGAGATCGGCCGCCGCTGCGGCCTGATCGACGAGTCGCTGTGGTCGTTCCTGTGGGTCGTCGACGCGCCCATGTTCGAGGAGGACGGCGAAGGCGGCTGGACGGCCGTGCACCACCCGTTCACCGGCCCCAAGCCCGAATGGGCCGACAACTTCCAGGACCACCCGGGCGAGGCCCTGGCCTACGCCTACGACATGGTCTGCAACGGCATGGAGATCGGCGGCGGCTCCATCCGTATCCACCGGGCGGAGATGCAGCAGCGCGTCTTCGACGTGCTCGGCATCTCCAAGGAGGAGGCCGAGAACAAGTTCGGCTTCCTGCTGGAGGCGTTCAAGTACGGCCCGCCCCCGCACGGAGGCATCGCCTACGGCTGGGACCGCATCTGCATGCTGCTGGCCGACGGCGAGTCGATCCGCGACGTGATCGCCTTCCCGAAGACCGCCTCCGGGTTCGACCCGCTCACCGGCGCGCCGACGCCGATCACGGGCGAGCAGCGCAAGGAGGCGGGCGTCGACGCCAAGCCCAAGACCGAGGGCTGACACGGAACAGGGCGCCCCGCCTCTCCTGGAGAGACGGGGCGCCCTGTCGTTTACGGCTAGCTGACCGTGACCTTCTCGATGATGATCGGGTTCTTCGGGGCGGTCGAGCCGCCGTCGCCGACGATGTCCTGGTCGTTGGCGATGACGCCGTCCTTGGCGACCTTCTCGATGATCTCCAGGCCCGAGCGGACCATGCCGAGCACCGAGTACTGGCCCGCGATCTGCGTGTTCTCATCCGACAGCGAGATGGCGAACTGGCTGCTGTTCTGGCCGGCCGCCTCCTCCGGCTGGGTGAGGAACACCACGCCGCGGGTGTAGGGAACCGCGCCAGGGGCCTCGTCCCCGAAGACGTAGCCCGCCGTGCCCTGGCCGTCGGTCGGGTTCTTGCCGTCGGCCTTGGCCTTGGGGTCGCCGCACTGCAGCAGGAACAGCCCCGCCGTCTCCGGCGTCACCAGGCGGTGGCACTTGGTGTTGTTGTAAAAGTTCTTCTGGGCCAGGAAGGCCATCGAGTTGACCGAACACGGCGTCGCGGCCGGGTCGACGTCGATGACGATCTTGCCGTGGTTGGTGAGGATGGTCATCGTCTTCAGCTTCATGTTCGGCTTGCTGCCGGGCATGCCCACGTACTTCATCGGCACGCCAGAGGTGTCCCGCTTGTACGTGCAGGTCACCTTGCCGGCCTTCTTCGGCAGCGAGGACAGCGTCGGAGTCGGCGAGGGAGCGGCGCTGGTCGAGGCCGACGGACTGCTCTCGGCCGAGACATTCTTGGCCGAGTCGCCCTTGCCGACCAGCGTGGTCGCGGCATAGATGCCGCCCGCCACCACGACGACCGCCAGGCCCGCCCCGATGAAGATGTTCCGCCGCGCCTTGGCGGCGTCCGCGGCCGCGCGCTGTTCCTGCCGCTCCTTGTGCTCCCGAGCCAGCTGGCTCTGGCGGTCTTCGCCGCTCACCGGTATGCCCTCCACTTTGCCTGTACATGACCAAACAACTCCGCGAATGCTACCGGCCCTTCGATGTGCCGGACGTAAGAGGCGGAAACCACTCAGAGTGACGGGATAGATGGCGAACCATATCGTGTCGCTATTCGTAGTTGAAATGAGAACTAGGAGCGCTGACATGTTCAACGAGATCTTCGGCTTGCCCGCCCATCCGCTGATCATCCACTTCGCGGTGGTGCTGACCCCCCTCCTCGCCTGCGCCTCCGTGGCGTACGCGGTGCTGAGCCGCTGGCGGCCGATGCTGGCGTGGGCTGTGGTCCTGCTCTCCGTGGGGGCGCCCGCGGCCGTCTTCGCGGCCAAGGAGAGCGGCGAGAGCCTCAAGGAGGCCAGCTTCACCAGTGCCGACGGCACCCTGGGCCAGCGGATCTCCACCCATGAGAGCTTCGCCAACCCGCTGCTGCTGTCGGCCTTCGGGCTCGGGGTCGCCGCGCTGCTGCTCGTCTACGCCACCAGCCCGAGTCGTGGCTCGCTCGGCGACCGGTTCGGCCGTCCGGTCACGCTCGTGCTGTCCGGCGTGACGGTGCTGCTCGCCGTGGCGGTCGGCTACTTCGTCTTCCAAGCCGGTGACTCGGGCGCCAGAGCCGTCTGGGGGGCGTAGGCCGCTTCCTCCAGTGGACCGCCGTACCCGGTCCAGCATGTAATCTCACGTTGTGGAGAGCCTGTTCGATTCGGCGGCCGAGGACGCCACGCCGCAGCCCCTCGCGGTCCGGATGCGCCCGCGCACGCTCGACGAGGTGATCGGCCAGCGCCACCTGCTGGGCCAGGGCACCCCGCTGCGCAGGCTCGTCGAGAGCGAGGCGCCCATGTCGCTCTTCCTGTGGGGGCCGCCGGGCACCGGCAAGACCACACTGGCCTACGTCGTCTCCAACGTCACCAAGCGGCGCTTCGTCGAGGTCTCCGCCGTCTCGGCCGGGGTCAAGGACGTACGCGCCGCCATCGACGGCGCCAAGCGCGAGCTGGGCATGACCGGCCGGCAGACCGTGCTCTTCGTCGACGAGGTCCACCGCTTCAACAAGGCCCAGCAGGACGCCCTGCTGCCCGCCGTCGAGAACCGATGGGTCACCTTCATCGGCGCGACCACCGAAAACCCGTTCTTCTCCGTCATCTCACCGCTGCTGTCGCGCTCGCTGCTGCTCACGCTCGAGTCCCTGAGCGACGACGACGTCCGCGTGGTCCTGGAGCGCGCGGTGTCCGACGAGCGCGGTCTCGGCGGCCGCGCCACCGTCGCCCCCGAGGCCCTGGAGCATCTCGTACGGCTGGCGGGCGGCGACGCCCGGCGCTCCCTGACCTACCTCGAAGCCGCCGCGCTGCTGGCCGACGACATCACGGTCGAGGTTGTGGAGAAGGCCGTCGACAAGGCGGCCGTCCGCTACGACCGGCAGGGCGACCAGCACTACGACGTCATCAGCGCGTTCATCAAGTCGATGCGCGGCTCCGACGCCGACGCCGCGCTCCACTACCTGGCCCGGATGATCGAGGCGGGCGAGGACCCGCGGTTCATCGCCCGCCGCATCGTCATCTTCGCCTCGGAGGACGTCGGCATGGCCGACCCGACCTGCCTGCAGACCGCGGTCGCCGCAGCCCAGGCGGTGCAGCTGATCGGCCTGCCGGAGGGCCAGATCAACCTGGCCCACGCGGTCATCCACTGCGCGCTGGCGCCCAAGTCCAACGCCGTCGTGAAGGCCATCGGGGCGGCGATCGGCGACGTGCGCCGCGGCCTGATCGGGCAGGTGCCCGGCCACCTGCGCGACGCCCACTACCCGGGCGCCGCCAAGCTGGGCCACGGCGACGGCTACAAGTACCCGCACGACTTCGAGCATGGGCTGGTCCGCCAGGATTACGCGCCGGAGCAGGTGCGTGGTAAGCGCTATTACGAGCCGACCAAGCACGGCGGCGAGGGGGTTCTTGCCGAGCGGTGGGCGCGTATACGTGACTTTTTGCGAGGGTCTTGAAGGTCAACTGCTCTCTTTTTTGTTACGGCACGGCCTGGTGGACGCCAGACGCCGACCGGGGTTGAGGGCCTCCAGGGAGACGGCCTCTGACCCCGCACGGGGTCGGCCGCCGATACGGCGTCTTCTTGGCCGGTGGCGTGGTTCGTCGCCGAGCAGGGGCGCTGCCCGCGCTCGTCGGCGTGACCGAGGCGCCCACGGCGGCCATGGCCATGCCGGAACGGCTGGTCGCGGGGCCATGCGGTTGAACGGGGAAACGTTGCCCACCGACGTGGCGGCCTGATCGAGCTCGGTGTCCCCAGTAGCCTGGGCCCTCGAACGCGATAGGGTTCTTGCCGTTCCGGCCCAGCGTACGAGGGAGATGAGCGGATGCTTACCGCTGGAGAGGTCGCCGGGCTGATCGCCGCCACCGGCTGGATCGTCCTGGTCTGCGTGCTCGTCATGGTGCTGGTCAAGCTCACCAGGCTGATCACCGAGACCGGCAGGGCGGTGGCCGACCTGAGCGCCCGCTTGGCGCCGCTGCTCGACGACATGAGCCTGACGGTCAACGAGACCAACAGGCAGCTGGTGGCCGTCGAGGCCATCACCAAGGACGTCAAGCAGGTGAGCTCCCACGCCGCCAAGCTCAGCGCCGTCACCCAGACCGTGTTCACCGGACCGCTGATCAAGGTCTCGGCCATCGGCTACGGTGTGCGCAGGGCCATCGAGGTCCGCAGGCCGCGTAAGGCGGGGCGGCGGCCATGATCAGACGGTTGTTCTACCTGTCGCTCGGCGCGCTGCTGACCCTCTGGGTGATGCGCAGGCTGCAGGCGCTCCACCCCAACCACGTGGCCCGCCGGACGGTCGGTGGCGCCGCGAGCATGCTCGGACGGGTGAGAGACTTTACTTCTGACGCGTTCGGCGAGGCCGCGGAGCGCGAAAAGGAGTTGCGGGCCCGGTTCGGGCTCGACAACCCGGACAGCAACCACTAACGCAAAGGATGGCCCCCATGGAGTCGGCAGAGATCGCCCGCCGCTTCCTGCGCTTCTTCGAGGAGCGTGGGCACAAGGTAGTGCCCTCGGCCAGCCTGATCGCTGAGGACCCGACGCTTCTCCTGGTCAACGCGGGTATGGCGCCGTTCAAGCCGTACTTCCTGGGGCAGCGCAAGCCTCCGGCGGTCCGGCTGGCCACCGCGCAGAAATGCGTGCGCACCCCCGACATCGACGAGGTCGGCAAGACCACCCGGCACGCGACGTTCTTCCAGATGCTCGGCAACTTCTCCATCGGCGACTACTTCAAGGCCGACGTGATCCCGTTCGCCTGGGAGCTGCTGACCAAGCCGGAGTCCGAGGGCGGCTTCGGCTTCCCGCCCGACCGCCTCTGGGCGACCGTCTACCTCGACGACGACGAGGCGCTCGACATCTGGCACAACAAGGTCGGCCTGCCCCTCGACCGCATCCAGCGCCGCGGCCTCGAAGACAACTACTGGCACATGGGCGTGCCCGGCCCCGGCGGCCCGTGCTCGGAGATCTACTACGACCGCGGCCCCGAATACGGTCGCGAGGGCGGCCCCATCGCCGACGAGAACCGCTACCTCGAAGTCTGGAACCTCGTCTTCATGCAGGACCAGCTCGGCGAGGTCCGCAGCAAGGTCGACTTCGACATCATCGGCGGCCTGCCCGCCAAGAACATCGACACCGGCATGGGCCTGGAGCGCATGGCGGCGATCCTGCAGGGCGTCGACAACATCTACGAGATCGACACCACCTACAAGATCCTCGACAAGGCGGCCGAGCTCACCAAGACCCGCTACGGCCGCGACCACCGCTCCGACGTCAGCCTCCGGGTGATCGCCGACCACGTGCGCACCGGCACCATGCTCGTCGCCGACGGCGTCATGCCCGGCAACGAGGGCCGCGGCTACGTGCTGCGCCGCATCCTGCGCCGCTCGGTCCGTAACCTGCGCCTGCTCGGCTCCGGCGACGAGCGCTACATGCACGAGCTGACCGCCGTCGCGATCGAGGTCATGAGCGAGCAATATCCGCAGCTCAAGGCCGACGCGCCGCAGATCCACGGGGTCATCGACGCCGAGGAGGCGTCCTTCCTCGGCACGCTCCGCACCGGCACCGCCATCTTCGACGTCGCGGTCGAGGAGACCAAGCGCAAGTCCGGCACCACGCTCTCCGGCGACCAGGCGTTCCAGCTGCACGACACCTACGGCTTCCCGATCGACCTCACCCTCGAAATGGCCTCCGAGCACGGACTCCAGGTCGACGAGGAGGGTTTCCGCCGCCTGATGAAGGAGCAGCGCGACCGCGCCAAGGCCGACGCGGCGGCGAAGAAGACCGGCAACGCCGACATCTCCGTCTTCGGGCAGCTGCTGGAGAAGGCGGGCCGGGTCGAGTTCCTCGGCTACGACCAGACCGAGGCCGACACCGGCATCGTCGGCATCCTGGTCGACGGCGTCCCGGTCCCCGCGGCGGGCGCGGGCACCGACGTGGAGGTCGTGCTCGGCCGCACCCCCTTCTACGCCGAGGGCGGCGGCCAGCTCGCCGACCAGGGCGTGATCCGCACCGGCGGCGCCGAGGTCGAGATCCACGACGTGCAGACGCCGCTCGCGGGCCTCGTCATCCACCGCGGCAAGATCCGCAAGGGCGAGCTCAAGGTCGGCGACGACGCCCAGGCGGAGATCGACCTCGAGCGGCGCCGCGCGATCTCGCGCAGCCACAGCGCCACCCACCTCGTCCACCGCGGCTTCAAGAACGCGCTGGGCGAGACCGCGGCGCAGGCCGGCTCGGAAAACTCGCCCGGCCGCTTCCGCTTCGACTTCACCGCGGCGGGCGCGGTGCCGCCGAGCGTGCTGCGCGACGTCGAGGACGAGGTCAACGCGGTGCTCATCAACGACCTCAAGGTCAACGCCTTCTACACCTCCCAGTCGGAGGCCCGGGCGATGGGCGCGCTGGCGATGTTCGGCGAGAAGTACGGCGACGAGGTCCGCGTCGTGGAGATCGGCGACTACTCGCGCGAGCTCTGCGGCGGCACCCACGTCCACAGCTCCGGCCAGCTCGGCCTGGTCAAGGTGCTCGGTGAGCAGTCGGTCGGCGCCGGTGTGCGCCGTGTCGAGGCGCTCGTCGGCATCGACGCGTTCCGCTTCCTGGCCCGCGAGAGCGTCCTGGTCGCGCAGCTCACCGAGCAGCTCAAGGCCCGCCGCGAGGAGCTGCCCGAGCGCGTCGAGGGCATCGTCACCCGCCTGCGCACCGCCGAGAAGGAGCTGGAGCGGCTCCGGTCCGCGCAGGTGCTCCAGATCGCGGGCGAGCTGGCGGCCCAAGCCGGTGACCTGCACGGAGTCTCCGTGGTGACGCACCGCGCGCCTGACGGCACTGGCGCGGACGATCTGCGTAAGCTCGCACTTGATGTGCGTGGCAGATTCCCAGCTGACCGACCGGCGGTCATCGTGATCGCGGGTGTCCCCTCCGACCGGCCCGTGGTGGTTGCCGCGGTCAACGAGGCGGGACGCGAGCGCGGGCTCAAGGCCGGACGACTGGTCGGCGTCGCCGCCAAGGCACTTGGGGGTGGCGGTGGCGGCAAGGACGATGTCGCGCAAGGCGGCGGCACACGACCGGAGGCGATCGGCGACGCGCTGCGACTGGTCGAGCAGGCCATCGCGGAGCAGCTCGGCTGATATGCGGTTCGGTTCACGGATCGGCGTGGACGTCGGGTCCGTACGCATCGGCGTGGCCCGCAGCGACCCTTCGGGCCTGCTGGCCACCCCGGTGGAGACCGTCCGGCGAGGCCAGGGCGACCTCGCCCGCATCGCCGCGATCGCCGACGAACACTCGGCGATCGAGGTCGTGGTCGGGCTGCCCACCTCGCTGTCGGGCCGCGAAGGGCCGGCCGCCGCGCTGGCCCGGGAGTTCGCTGCCGCGCTGGCCGCACGCCTGGCGCCCACCCCCGTCCGCCTCTTCGACGAGCGGCTGACCACGGTCGCCGCGCAGCAGGGGCTCCGGGCCAGCGGCGTGCGGGCCAAGAAGCAGCGCGCGGTCGTCGACCAGGCTGCGGCGGTCGTGCTGCTGCAGGATGCGCTCGACGTCGAGAGAGCCACGGACAGACCACCCGGCAGGCCCGTCGATCCGCCTTCCACGGCGGCCGACGGACCCGCCTCATGACCGGGCTGCCCATCGGGGACGGCGCGGATCGGCCGGGGGTGGCCGCATGAGCCACCCACCGGACGACGACCTGATCCCGTTCGACCGGGATCCGGACGATGTTGTGGTGCCGGATGGTGTTTCGCCACCGGACGTGGTGCCGGACGGATCTCTGGGGGAGCACGCGCACGGGACGGCTGACCCGGCAACGGACGGCCGGGAGTGCCACGCGGACGACCTCGGCCCGACTGCCCCGTCCGACGGGGACCTGTCTTCTGACAGCGGTGTGTCCGGCGGTGGCGCGCTTGCTGACGGCGGCATGTCCGGCGGAGGCATGCGTCCTGATGGCGGCACATCCGGCGGTGGCGCGTCTGATGGCGGCGTCTCCGGTACGGATCCGGGCGAATCACTCAGCGGCGGTGACCTCACATCTGCTGTGGCAGGCGATTACGCGTCGGCAACGGACGGTAGCGCGGCCGAGGTGGGGGCGGGCGGCGAGGCTAAGGGCGGGGGTGCGTCCGAGGACGCGTTCGGCGCAGATCCGGCCCAGCTCGGCCAGCAACGCTCTGCCGTACCCACGGACGAGGCCGGCGACGGGCCCAGCGGCGAGGCCAAGGGCGGTAGCGAGGCCGAGGGCGGGCCCGGCGGTGAGGCCAAGGGCGGGAGTACGTCCAGGGGAGATGCCGATGACGTGGCCAAGGGCGGGAGCGCGGCCCGGAAAGCCGCCGACGACGGCGCTGAGACCAAGGGCGGCTCGTCCAGGAGTGAGGCCACAGGCGGGAGCGAGCGTGGGGCCGGGCGGCGGGGGAAGCGGGCGGCCCTGCGTAAGGCGGCGCTGCTGGGCCTCGTCGTGACGGCGTCGATGGTCGCCATCGGCGCCGGGGCGTACGGGGTGCTCAAGCCGTACCTGGCCCCCGACGACTTCGAGGGCACCGGCAGCGGGACCGTGACCGTGCGGATCCCGCCGGGCGCCAACGCGGGGGACGTCGGCGCCGTGCTGGCCGACGCGGGGGTGGTGGCCAGCGCGCGGTCGTTCGTGAACGTGACCAAGGAGCGCGCCGTGGCGGGACGCCTGCACCCGGGACACTACCGGCTGCGCAAGGGCATGGCCGCGGGCGCCGCGCTCGATCTGCTGCTCACGCCCGCCTCCCGGGTGATCAGGCGCGTCACCGTGCCCGAGGGCATGCGGGCGGGCGAGACACTCGTCCGGGTGGCCGCCCAGTCCGGGCTGCCACTCAAGCAGCTGCGGGCGGTCGACACGGCTCTCGTCGGGCTGCCCAAGTACGCCCGGGGCCTCGAAGGGTTCCTGTTTCCCGCCACGTACGAGGTCGAGCCCGGCGACAAGGCCGTCGACCTGCTGGCCGCGATGGTGGAGCGGTTTCGCGCGGCGGCGCGGAAGGTGAAGCTGGTGGAGAAGGCGGCGCGGGTGCATCTGACCCCGCTGGAGGTCGTCACGGTGGCCAGCATGGTCCAGGCCGAGGGCGGCAGGGACGAGGACTATCCGAAGATCTCCAGGGTGATCTACAACCGGCTCCAGCGCGGCACGCCGCTCCAGATCGACAGCACCGTCCTGTACGCCCAGGGCAAGCGGACCCTGAAAGTCACCGAGAGCGACACCAAGGTCCGCTCACCGTACAACACCTACGCCCACACCGGACTGCCGCCAGGCCCCATTGCCAATCCCGGGGAGAAGGCGCTGATAGCGACCCTGCACCCGGCGAAGGGTGATTGGCACTGGTTTGTCACCACGGATCCGGCGCATAGAATCACCAAATTCACCAACAAAGAGAGCGAGTTCGTGAGATACCGGGAAGAGCTGAACCGTAACCTCAGGACGAAATGATGCTTGCCGGGACCCGTCTCGTCTCGCCGGGGATCTTCGAAATCCCCGTGCGGAACCCCCGAGCAGGGGGCCGCGCGCTCTTCCCGTCCTCTAGCATGGCTACCCAGAGTGATATCCGCCGGTCGTGGGTGCACGCCCGGCGGTCCCCCCGCTCGGTGACCCCCAACGGTTCGGCAGTTCCGCTTGACGCCGGGCCGGACGTACCGGGAGATTGGCCTGCGCACCTATGAACGATCTCGACATGGATTTCCTGCTCGGCGCCGAGGACGACGAAGGTTCCTCCCGGCGCCGCGCCCGAGGTAACGGCAAGGGCGGCAGCCGCAGGCGCCGCAGGCGCCGAAACCGGGGCGGCTTCATCGCGCCGCTGCTCGCCTTCATCGTCCTGGCGGGCATCCTCGGCGGCGGCGGCTACTTCGGCTACCAGTGGATCAGCGGCGCTCTGGTGCCCGACGACTTCACCGGTCAGGGCAAGGGCGAAGTGACCATCGAGATCAAGGATGGCCAGTCCGCCTCCGACGTGGCGGCGGAGCTGGAGCGGCAGGGGGTCGTCGCCAGCGCCAGGGCGTTCACCAACGCGATCGCCAACGCCAACAAGAGCGGCGCGCTCCAGCCGGGCCAATACACCCTGCGCAAGGGCATGTCCGCCGCCAACGCGGTGACGATGCTCGACTCGGTCAACAAGCTGCTCGTCAAGATCACGTTGGAGGAGGGGCTCCGCCTCACCGACGTCCTCGCCCGGCTCTCCCAGAAGACCGGCAAGCCGCTGAAGGAGTTCGTCGCCGCCACCAAGGACACCGGCGACATGGAGCTGCCCCCGTACGCCAAGGGCAAGCTCGAGGGCTACGTCTTCCCCGCCACGTACGAGTTCCAGCCGAAGACCACGCCGGCCGAGATGCTGTCGCTGATGGTCGAACGGTTCAACCAGACGGCGGACAAGACCGACCTCGTGGGCGGTGCCAAGGCCCTGCGGCGCACCCCCGCCGAGATCATCACGATCGCCAGCATCGTCCAGGCCGAGGCCGGCCGCTACGAGGACATGCCGAAGATCGCCCGCGTCATCTACAACCGGCTCGCCCACGAGCCGGAGATGCCGCTGAAGATGGACAGCACGGTGTTCTACGGGCTGGGCAAGCGCGGCACGGCCGCGACGCACGCGCAGCTGCAGAGCACCTCCAAGTACAACACCTACAAATACCCGGGCCTCCCGCCCGGCCCCATCTCCAACCCGGGCGACCACGCGATCGAGGCGGCGCTCAACCCGACGAAGGGCGACTGGCTCTACTTCGTCGCCACCGACCCGAAGAGCAAGATCACCAAGTTCGCCGTCACGGACGCGGAATTCCAGGTATTGCTCAACGAATACCGTCAGAACGGCGGCTGACGCCTCGGGCTGAGCCGGCGGAAGCCGGCCACGCCACCGGTCTCACCGTCCCGTAACGGTGCCCGGCCCTGTGCGGGCTCAGCGGCCGTCTCCCTGGAGGCCCTGAGCCCCGTACGGCGACTGGGGCCGGCCGGGGCATGCCGTACAACAGACTGCCTGGGCATGCCGTACAACAGAGAAGTCAGTAAGGGCTCTGAGAGGAGAAGCACGTGCGGGCAGGGGTGCTGGGGGCGCCGATCGGGCATTCGCTGTCGCCCTACCTGCATCGGGCGGCCTATCGGGCGATGGGGCTCGACGGGTGGAGTTACGAGGCTCTGGAGTGCGACGAGGCCCGGCTGCCCGGCCTGCTGCGGACGCTCAGACCGCTACGCGGTGAGGTGCCGGAGGACGAGGGGGCCTGGGCGGGGTTGTCGCTGACCATGCCGCTCAAGCGGGCCGTGCTGCCGCTGCTTGACAGCGTCTCCGAGCTGGCCGTGGAGGTGGGCGGCGCCAATACCGTGGTGTTCCGCGACGGCGCGAGCCATGGGGACAACACCGACGTCTACGGGATCGAGCGGGCGCTGGCCGAGGCGGGGGTGCCGGCGCCGAGGTCGGCGACCGTGCTGGGCGGCGGCGCCACCGCCGCTTCGGCGCTGGCGGCGCTGCGCGGTCTGGGGCTGTACTCCGCGACCCTGCTGGTCCGCGATCCCGCCAGGGCGGGGGAGACGGCAGGGGTGGCCGAGCGGCTCGGGATGGCGCTGGCGGTGGAGACGTTCGACAAGCTCGACGTCTCGACGCGGGTGGACCTGGTGGTGTCCACGCTGCCGGGCGGCGCGGCCGACGCCTTCGCGGCGCGGCTGGCGCGGGTTCCCGCGCTCTTCGACGTGGTCTACTCGCCCTGGCCGACCAGCGCGGCGGCGGCCGTCCAGACCGCGGGCGGCACCGTGGTCGGGGGGTTCGCGATGCTGCTGCACCAGGCGGTGCGGCAGGTGGAGCTGATGACGGGCCGGACGGATGTGCCGGTGGAGGCCATGCGCGCGGCCGGTGAGGCGGAGATCCTCAGACGGGCGGCCACTCGAACGGGTTGATCAACTGGACGTCGAGGCCCACGAAGTCCTTCACGTTGCGGGTGACGAGGGTCCAGTCATGCGCGCGGGCGGTGGCGGCGATGAGGCCATCGACGATCGGGAGCGGCCGCACGGCGTGCATCCGCCCCCATTCCTCGGCCACGGCGGCGGTGACGGGCAGCACCCGAGTCCTGAACCGATTAGCCAGGATTCGTAACCACCTGCCTGGAGTGGGTCGCGGCGACACAGCAGCTCGACACCTTTGCGGATCTCGCCGAACACCATGACTCTCACATAGAGGCTGGGCCCGGTGATGGTGTCGAGCCACCCCTGCACGCTGTCGTCTCTGGCATGCTTGGTCATTTCCGACACGACGTTGGTGTCGAGAACGTAGCTCACTCGATGCCCTCGAAGTCGGTACCCCGCATCGCGCTGCTCTTGTCGCGGGTGAGATCGAGCGCGCTCAGGTCGGGGCCCGAGAGAAGGAATTCCTTGAAGTCGGGCTGCTCGCCCTTGAGCCGGCGGTATTTCTCGATGCCAAGGATCACCGCCACATCCTGCCCGTACCTGGTGACGATCTGCGGTCCCTCGTCATGGGCCCGGCGGATGACCTCGCTGAAGCGCTGTTTGGCCTCCCCTAGCTGCCATCTGGTCTCTGCGAGCTGTTCTACGGTCATGCCCCAGCACTTTGGCGCAGAGACTCTGGCCAGCGGGGATGATTCGAGGAACTCTCGCGGTTGTGGTAACGTAGCTCTCTGATCGGTCCGGCATGCCTTGCTGGACGCGCAAGCGGAGGTCTCCCTCCCACCTGTGTCACCGAGAGGTGGCCGGGTCAAGGATCACGCCGGACTTACTCCGGGGAGCTTACGGCCACGATGCCAATGAGCTCAGTGGCCCCGCATGCGCGACGTGCGGGGCTTTTCGCGTTTGCGCGGAGTTCCTCGGCACCGAGCACGTACGGGATCGCAAACCTAGGAGGCCCCATCAGCACTGAGCCCCGCATCAACGAGCGTATCCGAGTTCCCGAGGTGCGCCTCGTGGGCCCGAACGGCGAGCAGGTAGGCATCGTCTCCATTCACGATGCCCTCAAGCTCGCTCAGGAGGCCGACCTCGACCTGGTCGAGGTCGCGGCCACGGCTCGACCGCCCGTGTGCAAGCTCATGGACTACGGCAAATTCAAGTACGAGTCCGCGATGAAGGCGCGCGAGGCGCGCAAGAATCAGGCGCACACGATCATCAAGGAGATCAAGCTCCGGCCGAAGATCGACCCGCACGACTACGAGACCAAGAAGGGTCACGTGGTGCGGTTCCTCAAGGCAGGAGACAAGGTCAAAGTCACGATCATGTTCCGTGGTCGCGAGCAGTCCCGGCCGGAGCTCGGTTTCCGGTTGCTGCAGCGGCTCGCGGACGACGTCCAGGAGCTGGGATTCGTCGAGTCCCACGCCAAGCAGGACGGCCGTAACATGATCATGGTGATCGGTCCGCACAAGAAGAAGGCCGAGGCGAAGGCGGAAAAGGCCGCAGCCAAGGCCCAGCGTGGTGGCGAGGAGCCTTCCGCGGAGGAGTCTTCCGGTCAGGAAGCCTCCGTACAGGAAGCGTGACCCGCGGTTCGGGTTAGCCTTAACAGCACACCCCGAACAGCCACCCCCACCAGACGAAGACGCCGCGACCGGGTCGGCCAGCACCGGCCCGGCCACCGGCACGGACGAATTGAGGAGAGACGGCGAATGCCGAAGATGAAGACGCACAGCGGTGCGAAGAAGCGGTTCCGGCTGACCGGCAGCGGCAAGCTCGTGCGTCGCCGTGCCAATCGCGCGCACTACAACGAGTGGAAGTCGTCTACGCTGACGCGCCGTCTCAAGAATGAAGTCGTCCTGTCCGACGCTGATTCCAAGAAGATCAAGAAGCTGCTCGCCAAGTAGCGCGACCCCCGGGGAGAGAGAACATGGCACGCGTGAAGCGGGCGCTCAACGCCAAGAAGAAGCGTAAGGTCGTCCTCGAACGGGCTTCCGGTTACCGTGGCCAGCGGTCACGTCTTTACCGCAAGGCCAAGGAGCAGATGCTCCACTCGATGACGTACGCCTATCGTGACCGGAAGGACCGTAAGGGTGCCTTCCGCCGTCTGTGGATCCAGCGGATCAACGCCGCCGCCCGTCAGAACGGCATGACGTACAACCGCCTGATCCAGGGTCTGCGACTGGCCAACATCGAGGTCGACCGCAAGATCCTCGCCGATCTCGCGGTCAACGACAGCCAGACCTTCGCCACGCTCGTCGAGGCCGCCAAGAAGGCGCTGCCGGCGAACGTGAACGCCCCGGCCGCGAGCTGAGGCGATTGAGGACCGAGCCCGGCGAGGCTCCAGTCGAGGGCCCACCTGACGGTGGGCCCTTTGCTGTGTTCCCAGCCGGTACGCCCGGCCGTACAGACCATCAGGGGAGAGCATGGCGGGATCCGAGCTGACCAACGTGAAGTCGCCGCGCGTGAAGGCCGCCAGGAGGCTCGCCAAGCGCGCCTACCGGGAGCAGGACCGCAAGTTCCTGGCCGAGGGGCCGCAGGCCGTGCGCGAGGCGCTCAAGCTCGACGGGGTGACGCTGGAGCTGTTCGCCACCGCCGAGGCCGAGCTCCGCCACCCCGAGCTGATCACCGACGCGACGCTCAAGGGCATACCGATCCACCGGGCCAGCGGCGAGGTGATGTCGGAGCTCTCCCAGACCGTGACCCCGCAGGGCCTGCTGGCCGTGTGCCGGCTGGTGCACGTGCCGCTCGACGACGCCCTGTCCGGCGAGCCGCGCCTGGTCGCGGTGCTCGCGCACGTGCGCGACCCCGGCAACGCGGGCACCGTCATGCGCGCCGCCGACGCCGCGGGCGCCGACTCCGTGATCTTCACCGACGCCTCCGTCGACCCGTACAACGGCAAGTGCGTACGCGCCAGCGCGGGCAGCCTGTTCCACCTGCCCGTCACCATCGGTACACCGGTGGCCGCCGCCGTGCGTCAACTCAGAGAGCGCGGACTGCGCGTGCTGGCGGCCGACGGCGCGGGCAAGCACACGCTCGACGACGTCGACCTGTCGGGCCCCACCGCGTGGATCTTCGGAAACGAGGCGTGGGGTCTGCCCGAGGAGGTTCTCGCCGAAGCCGACGATGTGGTCAGGGTGCCCATCTACGGACAGGCCGAAAGCCTCAACCTGGCCACCGCGGCCGCGGTATGCCTTTACTCCTCCGCCAGGGCTCAGCGAGTGTCCTAGGCGGCTGGAAACCCGCTATTGTCGGCCTTGTAGGCGGAGGAGGCGAGTTCGTGCACGGCGCAGACACCGATGGTCGAGTGGTCGCCTCCGCGTGCACGATAGCCATTGACGATCTTCCGGACGGCCTCATCGTGTCCGACAGATTCGGCCGCGTGCTGGCCGTCAACCGGGCCGCCGCGCGGCTCACTGGCGTCGCCGCCGAACGCGCGGTCGGCAAGGACATGAACGAGGTGTTCCCCTTCCGCGACCACGACGGCCGCGAGTGGTGGAAGGCCCTCGACCCCGAGGGCGGCCTGCGCACCCGCAGCAGGGTGCCGGAGCGGCCGCTGCACCTGCCCGGCGGGCAGGAGCTCTACGTCGCGGCCCGGCTGTCCCGCGAGCCCGAGCGGTGCGGCGACGTCGAGCGGGTGACGATCACCCTGCGTGACGGCGGCGCCCGCGCCCGGCTGGAGCGCAGCCGCGCCGACCTGGTCTCCACGGTCGCCCACGAGCTGCGCTCGCCGCTGACCAGCGTCAAGGGGTTCACCGCGACCCTGCTGGCCAAGTGGACCCGCTTCACCGACGAGCAGAAGCGCGTCATGCTCGAGACCGTCAACAACGACGCCGACCGGGTGACCAGGCTGATCACGGAGTTGCTCGACGTCTCCCGCATCGAGTCGGGCCGGCTGGAGCTGCACCGCCAGGTCGTCGACGTGCCCGCCAGAGCGCGGCGCATCATCGCCGGTCGCGTCGCGGCGGGCGAGACCGAGGACCGCTTCCGCCTCGTCGCCGGTGACGATCTCCCCGAGATGTGGCTCGACCAGGACAAGATCGACCAGATCCTCGGTAACCTGATGGAAAACGCGGTGCGCCACGGACGCGGCACCGTCACCATAGAGATCGAGTCCGTCGGATGGGGAGTTGCCGTGTCGGTGCGCGACGAGGGCGAGGGCATCACGCCCGAGCTGGCTCCGCGCGTCTTCCGGCAGTTCTGGCGCGGCAACAGCCGCCGGCGCGGCGGCACCGGGCTCGGCCTGTTCATCGTGAAGGGCCTGGTCGAGGCGCATGGCGGCACGATCATCGTGCAGCGCGCGCCCGAGGGTGGGGCGGAGTTCCGATTTACCGTGCCCACCGGCACCCCTGACTTCGCCACTGTGTAGCCCCTGCGGGTAACGGGCGCGAGTCGGCCCGGTGGGCGGATCCCACTAGACTCTGTCAAGCTCAAGCCCTGGATACGGAGCTCACTCTTGTCTGACTACGACCCCGTCGAGGTGACACCGTTGCATGCCGACGAGGTGTCCCGCATGGAGGCCGACGCCCTGGCGGCGATCAAGACGGCCGGCGACCTCGACGCACTCAAGCAGGCGCGGCTGGCCCACGCCGGTGACCGTTCGCCCATCGCGCTGGCCAACCGCGAGATCGGCGCCCTGCCGCCCAAGGCCCGTGCCGAGGCCGGCAAGCGCGTCGGCGGCGCCCGCAAGGCGATCAACGAGGCGCTCGCCGCCCGGCAGGCCGAGCTGGAGGCCGAGCGCGACGCCCGGGTCCTCGTCGAGGAGGCCGTCGACGTCACCCTGCCGTGGGACCGCCAGCCGCTCGGCGCCCGCCACCCGCTGACCACCATGCAGGAGCGCATCGCCGACACCTTCGTGGCGATGGGCTACGAGGTGGCCGAGGGCCCCGAGCTCGAAGGCGAGTGGTTCAACTTCGACGCCCTCAACATCGCCACGGACCACCCGGCCCGCTCCGACCACGACACGTTCTTCGTCGAGTCCACCGAGTCGGGCATGGTGCTGCGCACCCAGACCTCGCCGGTGCAGATCCGCGCGCTGCTGCAGCGGGGCGCGCCGTGCTACGTCATCTCGCCGGGCAAGGTGTTCCGCACCGACGAGCTCGACGCCACCCACACCCCCGTCTTCCACCAGGTCGAGGGCCTGGCGATCGACGAGGGGCTGACGATGGCCCACCTCAAGGGCACGCTCGACCGGTTCGCCGAGGTCATGTTCGGCGAGGGCATCTCCACCAGGTTCCGGCCCAACTACTTCCCGTTCACCGAGCCGTCGGCCGAGATGGACCTCAAGTGCTTCGTCTGCCGCGGCGCCTCGGCGATCCCCGGCAACCCGCCGTGCCGCACCTGCAAGTCCGAGGGCTGGATCGAGTGGGGCGGCTGCGGCATGGTCAACCCGCGCGTGCTGATCGCCTGCGGCGTCGACCCGTCCACGTATTCGGGCTTCGCCTTCGGCATGGGCATCGAACGTACGCTGATGTTCCGCCACAACGCTGAGGACATGCGCGACATGGTCGAGGGAGACGTGCGCTTCACGCTTCCGTTCGGAATGGAGATCTGATGAAGGTCCCGCTCTCCTGGCTGCGGGAGTACGCCGATCTCCCGGCGGTCACCGCGCAAGAGGTGGCCGACAAGCTCACCGCGGCAGGGCTCAAGCTCGAGTCGATCAGCTCGCACGGTCACGACGTGAAGAACGTCGTGGTCGGCGAGGTGCTCGAGATCGAGGAGCTGACCGGTTTCAAGAAGCCGATCAGGCACTGCAAGGTCGAGGTGGGGGAGGCGATGCCGCGCGAGATCGTCTGCGGCGCCACCAACTTCGCCGCCGGTGACCGCGTGCCGGTCGTCCTGCCGGGCGGCGTGCTGCCCGGCGGCTTCGAGGTGGGCGCGCGCAAGACGTACGGGCGGCTGTCCGAGGGCATGATCTGCTCCGAGCGCGAGCTCGGCCTCGGCGACGACCACGGCGGCATCATGGTGCTGCCCGCCGGCACGCCGATCGGCGCCGACGTGGTCGAGCTGCTCGGGCTCCGCGACGACGTGATCGAGCTGGAGATCACCCCCGACATCGGCTACGCGCTGTCGATCAGGGGCGTGGCGCGCGAGGCGGCGACCGCGTTCGAGGTCGTCTTCCGTGACCCGGCCGACGTCGAGCTGCCCGCCGCCGACGAGCCGGCGTGGCCCGCCTCGATCGGCGACCCGGACGCCTGCGACCGGTTCGTGCTGCGCGAGGTCACCGGCTTCGACCCCGCCGCCCAGAGCCCGCTCTGGATGCGCGTACGGCTCACGCGGGCTGGGATGCGGCCGGTGTCGCTGGCCGTCGACATCACCAACTACCTGATGCTGGAGCTCGGCCAGCCGCTGCACGCCTTCGACCGGGCCAAGCTCACCGGCGAGATCGTCGTACGCAGGGCCGGTCAGGGCGAGACGCTCGAGACGCTCGACCACGTCACCCGCAAGCTCGACCCCGACGACATCCTGATCACCGACCAGTCGGGCCCGATCTCGATGGCGGGCACGATGGGCGGGCTGGAGACCGAGATCTCCGGCGAGTCGACGGACATCGTCATCGAGGCCGCGCACTTCTCGGCGACCGGCATCTCCCGCGAGTCCCGCAGGCACAACCTCGTCTCCGAGGCGTCCAAGCGGTTCGAGCGCGGCGTCGACCGCGAGCTGCCGCTGGTCGCCTCGTGGCGGGCGGTGCGGCTGCTGGCCGAGCTGGGCGGCGCCACCGTGCGACCGGGCCTCACGCACGCCGAGATCGACGTCGCCCCGGCCCGCATCGCGATCCCGGCGAGCCATCCGGGCGACGTGGCCGGTGTGCCCTACTCCAAGGAGACCGTCGTACGCCGGCTGGAGCAGGTCGGCTGCGTCGTGACCGACGGCGACGACCCGGCCGTCCGCGTGGGCGGCGTCGACCCGACCGGGGTCGTGACCGGCGGCGAGCTGGCGGCCAAGCTGGCCGTCACCGGCGACGACATGATCACGGTCACCCCGCCGTCCTGGCGGCCCGACCTCACCGACCCCAACGACCTGGCCGAAGAGGTCATCCGCCTCGAAGGCTACGAGCGCCTGCCCTCCCTCCTGCCCAAGGCCCCGGCCGGAGCCGGGCTGACCGAGGGGCAGCGGCTGCGCAGGCGGGTCGGCAGGACGCTGGCCGCCGCCGGCTACGTCGAGGTGCTGGCCTACCCGTTCATCAGCGAGGGCGACTTCGACGCCCTGCAGCTGCCCGCCGACGACGCGCGCCGCCGCGCCCTGCGGCTGGCCAACCCGCTGGCCGAGGACGAGCCGCTGATGCGCACGACGCTGCTGCCCGGGCTGCTCAAGACCCTGGTACGCAACGCCGGGCGCGGCTTCTCCGACGTGGCGCTGTTCGAGTCGGGGCTCGTCTTCCGGCCCCGCGAGGGAGCGCCGGCCGCCGCGCCGGTGCTGCGGGTCGACGACAGGCCGAGCGGCGACGAGCTGGCCTCGGTCGCCGCGGCCCTGCCCGACCAGCCGCACCGGGTCGCGGTCGTGCTGGCCGGCGAGTTCGAGCGGTCCGGCTGGTGGGGTCGCGGGCGCCAGGAATGCTGGGCCGACGCCGTGCGGGCGGCCCGGCTGGTGGCGGCCGAGGCGGGCGTCGAGCTGTCGGTCATCGCCGACCAGCACGAACCATGGCACCCCGGCAGGTGCGCCGCCCTCTACGTCGGTGACACGCTCGTCGGCCACGCCGGTGAGCTGCACCCGCGCGTCGCCGAGGCCTACGGGCTGCCGCCGCGCACCTCGGCGATGGAGCTGGAGCTGTCCAGGCTGGAGTCGGCCATGCCGGGCCCGGCCGAGGCGCCGGCCGTCTCGTCCTACCCGGTCGCGACCCAGGACGTGGCGCTGATCGTGCCCGACTTCACGCCGGTCGCCGACGTGGAGGCGGCGCTGCGTGACGGGGCGGGGGAGCTGCTGGAGTCGATCCGGCTGTTCGACGTCTACGCCGGGGAGCAGGTGGGGGAGGGGCACAAGTCGCTCGCGTACACACTGCGCTTCCGCGCGGCCGACCGCACGCTGACGGTGGAGGAGACGACGGCGGCTCGCGACGCCGCCGTGGCCATGGCCGCCGACCGCGTCGGCGCCCAGCTCCGCAGCGCCTGAGGCGGCGCCCGATCGTTGGTCCGAGGCCCGGTACGGTGCGCCGTGCCGGGCCTCGTCCGTGAAAGGCCGGAGATGAGGCATCTGCTGGTGTTCGCCGAGCGCGACGACGCCGAGGAGGTCGCGGAGGCGCTGGGCGAGCGGTTCCCCGCGCTGGAGATACCCCAGGTCGTACGGGAGACGCTCGCCGGCGAGGACGACGCCGAGGACGCGCAGTGGCTGGTCGTCCTGGAAGGGCTCGAGGAGGACCGCCTGCCGGAGGTCGACGCGCTCGTGGAGGACCACGACGGCTGGCGCGAGCCGGGCTGACCCGCGTCCAAGGCGCGCTCGCGCGGAGGCGCGGCCGCCGCTGATGGCGTCAGGCGGGGAGCTGGGCGGCTCGGCGGGCCTTCTCGGCCAGCGCGTGCTCGTCGGTGCGTGAGTCGTACCGGCGGAACTTCGGCAGCGCCGCGGCCAGGCCCGCCACCGCCGCGACGCACAGCACGCCGCCCGCCCCCAGGGAGAACCGGGCGCCACCCAGCTGCGCCATCAGCCCGGCGCGCGCGTTGCCGAGCATCGGACCGCTGGCGTAGGACAGCAGCTCGATGCCGGCCAGCCTGCCCCGCAGCTCGTTCGGGATCGTCTGGTTCCACATCGTCGAGCGGAAGATACCGCTGATCATGTCGGCCGCCCCGGCCAGCGCCAGGCAGAAGAAGATCGCCCAGACGTTCGGGATCACCGCCGCCAGCGCCATCGCGGCACCCCACAGCCCCGCCGCGATGATCACGCCCAGGCCCTGCCGGTGGACCCGCGCCGTCCAGCCGCCGGTGAGCGAGGCCACCAGGGAGCCCACCGCACCCGCCGAATAGAGCAGCCCGAGTGCCTGCGGCGCGCCCAGCTGGTCGGCCAGGAACGGGAACAGCGCCGTCGACATCGCGAACAGCATCGCGGCGATGTCGACCAGGTAGGTGCCGATCAGATCGCTGCGCCCGGCCGCGTAGCGCACGCCCTCGACCAGCGAGCTCAGCGACGCGGGCGCGGCGTCCTCGGCGGGTGGCACGGCCCTGATCCGCCAGAGCAGCGCCAGGGACAGCACGAAGCTCACCGTGTCGACGCCATAGGCCACGGCCGTGCCGAACGCCGTCACCAGCAGCCCACCGAGAGCCGGGGCGACGATCGCGCCGAGGTTCCAGCGCAGGCTCGCCAGCACCGCGGCCGCGCCGAGCTGGTCGTGCCTGACCACCTGGGGGATCAGCGCCTCCAGGCTGGGCCGTTGCAGGCACGCGATGCCCATGGCCAGCGCGCCGACCACGTAGAGGACCCAGGTCTGCGGGTGGGGGAGGAGCGAGTTGACCATGAGCAGGCCCGAGGTCACCATCAGCCCCAGCTCGCTGAGCAGGATGACCATGCGCCGGTCGAGCGCGTCGGCGATGGCGCCGCCCCACAGACCGCACACCACCATCGGCACGAACTCGGCCAGGCTCACCAGGCCGACCGCCACGTAGGAGCCGGTGAGCTCCTTCATCTGGTACGGCACGGCCACCACGGTGATGAACGTGCCGAACATCGTGATGACACCCGAGGCCATGAGCAGCCGATAGTCCCGCGAGTCGCGCAGCGGACCCAGATCGGGCACCAGCCCGCTGAGCAGGCGCTTTAGTCGATCGGCCACAAGAGGTGATTCTGTGCTAAAGCCCTCGGCGCGGGCAATCGATTTTCTTCCGGCACGCGGCTGGGGCCCCCGGAGAGAACTCCGGAGGCCCCAGGGAAACATCCGCGTCTTCAGGCGGCGGGCACCTTGTCCAGGAAGCCCAGGACCCGGGCGATCCTGCCGTCCGCGGCCAGCTGCACCACGTCGAACCCGACCACCACCGGCTCCTCGCCCGCCGGGCCCAGGTGCCAGCTGAACCTGGCGATGTCGTGGTGGGCGTCGTACACCTCGCCGGGGCTGAACACGAAGCCGGGGAACATGCCCTGCGCGCCCTCGATCAGCGCGGCGAGCCCGGCGTGACCGGCCACCTCGGCCAGCGGGTCGGTGTACGTGGCGTCCTCGGTCCACAGCTCGGCCACGGCCTTGGCGCGGGCGTCGGCGTCGGTCTCGTTCCAGGCGGCGATGTAGCGGTCGACCAGCTCGTTGCTCATGATTTTTCTACCTTTCAGATGATTTTTCGACTTAAAACAGGGGGCTAGCGGAGCCGGCGGAGGCCCATGATCTGCAACTCGGCGAAGACGCCGACCACGATGGCCTGGGCGATCGCCCATACCGCGCCGATCGTGGTGAACTCCGCCACCCCGGTGACCACGGCGAGCACGCTGCCCAGGGTCCAGACGGCGTTGAGCGCGATCACGGCCTTGGTCGCCACCGGGCTGATCGCGCGGCGGCTCGCCAGCAGGCCGACCGCCGCGCCGTACACGAGAAGGAAGACGCCGATCTCCCTGAGCAGCCCCGCGTCCGGGCCGAGCAGGTCGCTCGCGGGACCGGCGGCGGCGAGGTAGACGAGCCCGTTGACACCGGTGACGACGGCGTCGAGAGCCAGCACCACGCGCAGGAATCTGGCCTGGTCGGTCATGGTGAGGGCGGTCATTTCGGCGCTCCCTTCGAGGGGTTCGTTCGGACATGAGAAACATGTCAGCCGGGGCGGGGGCGCCGCGATTACGCCAGAGGTAATGCGGGCGCTTATCTCCGGCTCGACCTGGGGCGCGGGAACGAAAAAAGCGTCCCCGGGGCCTGCCGGGGACGCCTGGAAAGGGTCTCAGCCGCGCGCCTTCTCCGGGAGCAGGAAGCCGATCGCGAAGGCGACGGCGGTCAGGCCGAGCGTGATCAGCGTCACCGAGGCGGCGGCCTGCGCCGCGTCGAGCTTGGCGGTGCCCGGCAGGTGGGAGCCGAGCCGGCCGAAGAACACCGTGCCCAGGACGGCGATGCCGAGTGAGGCGCCGAGCTGCTGGATGCTCTCCAGCGCCCCGGACGCCGAGCCGACCTCGTGGTCCTCGACCTCGCCCATGATGATGCCGAACAGCGGCACGAAGATCATGCCCATGCCCACCCCGTACGCCAGCAGCGGGAGCGCCAGCTCCCAGTCGCCGGTGCCGCCGAGCCGCAGGACCACGTAGAGGGCCGCGATGCCGGCCGCCATGACGGCCAGGCCCAGATGCAGGATCCGGCGGCCCAGCACGGCCATCCTGGCCCCGGCGAACGCGGTGCCGAGGAAGGCGCCGACGGCCCAGGTCGCCATCGTCAGGCTGGCGTGCAGCGCCGTGTGGCCCAGCCCGAGCTGCAGGAACATCCCGATCGCCAGCCCGAAGCCGCAGACCGCGCCGAAGAAGACGATCACGAAGGCGATGCCGGAGGTGTAGGAGCGGCGGCGGAAGATGCCCGGCTCGACCAGCGTGGTGGCCCCGGCCCGCTTGCGGCGCAGCTGGTGCAGCCCGAACGCGCCGAGCACCGGCACCGAGGCGGCCATCATCACCAGCGACCAGCCCGGCCAGCCCAGCTCACGGCCCTGGACCAGCGGGTAGATCAGCAGCAGCATCCCCGCCCCCGCCAGCACGCTCCCACCCAGGTCGAGCCGGGTCGAGCGGGCCGAAGCCGGTACGGCCGGCAGCACCCTCGAGCCGACGGCCAGTGCGTAGGCGCCGAGCGGCAGGTTGATCAGGAAGATCATGCGCCAGCCGGTGCCCAGCACGTCCGCGTCGACCAGCAGCCCGGCGACGACCGGCCCGAGGATGGTGGCCAGACCGATGACCGGGCCGAACGCGCCGAACGCCTTGCCCAGCTCCGCGGGTGGGAACAGATCGCGGATCAAGCCGAAGCCCTGCGGGATCATGACGGCTCCGGTCAGGCCCTGCAGCACCCGGGCCACGATCAGCACCTCGGGTGTGGGCGACAGCGCGCAGGCCAGCGAGGTGAGGACGAAGCCGGCCGTACCGAGGAGCAGCATGCGCCTGCGCCCGAACATGTCGCCGAGCCGTCCGCCGGTCAGCAGCCCCACCGCCAGCGCCAGTGTGTAGCCGGCGGCGATCCACTGGAGCGCGGCGTAGCCGCCGCCCAGGTCCGCCTGGATGGCCGGGCCGCCGACGCTCACCACGGTGGAGTCGAGCAGGTTCATCAGCGTCGCGCCGAGGATGGCGGACAGGCCGAGCCAGCGGTGCCTGCCGACGGTCGTCTCGGCGGTCGGCGCCTCAAGTATTGCGGTCACGGAAGCCCTCCAGATTTCGGAACGGATCGCTCTGTTCTGAATTTAGCTTACGGGAACGGAATGATTTATTCCATAGATGGATTCAAGATCTTTGGAGATGAAGGCTCCGAGTCGCCCGCGAGCGCGGCATAGTGGTCAGCCCGGCAAGGGGATGGTGTTTTCCCAGGTCGGAGCGATGGGGGGTCGCTGTGGGTTTGTGGCGAAAAATTCTGAAAACAGGGCGGATGGCCGAGCCGCCGATGGAACGTTCCACAAGTCGAGGAACGCCCGAGCTGGCGGGTTCCGTGCAGATCCGTCACGTGGACGCGGGCTCGTGCAACGGATGCGAGGTGGAGATCGCCTCGGTGTTCGGACCGGTGTACGACGCGGAGCGCTATGGCGCCCGGCTGGTCGCCTCGCCGCGGCACGCCGACGCGTTGCTGGTCACGGGGCCGGTGACGCGCAACATGGAGATGGCGCTGCGCCGCACCTACGAGGCGGTGCCGCAGCCGCGCCGGGTGATCGCGCTGGGTGACTGCGCGCGTGACTGCGGGGTGTTCGCGGGCGCGTACGGCGTGGCGGGCGCGGTCGGCGACGTGGTGCCGGTCGACGTCGAGGTACCCGGCTGCCCGCCGCCACCCGAGGCGATCATCGAGGCGCTCCGCGGGATGACCGGTCGATGACCCTCTACGCGTGCGCCCTGGGCCTCTGCCTGGCCGCCGCCCTCCTCGCCCTGCTGCCCACAAAGGCAGGGGTACGTGCGGCGGGGCTGATCACCGCGGCGGCCGGGGCGGTGGCGGCCGTGGCGGGGGTGCGGGCGATGCTCGGCCACGGCTGGTCGGCCTGGCTGCCCGACCTGCTGCCCCTGGGCGGCGTACGGCTGGCGCTCGACCCGCTCGGCGGCCTGTTCACCGCCGTCACGGGCGGGGTGACGGTGTGCGCGGCGATCCACGGCATCGGCTCCGCCCCGGCCAGGGCCACGCGGGCGGTCGTGCCGCTGTTCGTGGCCGCCCTGCTGCTGGTGCCCGCGGCCGACGGGGTGGGCGCGTTCCTGCTCGGCTGGGAGCTGATGGCGATGACCTCGCTCCTGCTCGTGCTGGCCGAGCACCGCACGAGGCCGTCGGTCAGGAAGGCCGCGCTCTGGTACGCCGTCATGACCCACCTCGGCCTGGTGACGATCCTGTGCGGCCTGTGCTATCTGGCCGCCGGAACCATGGGCGACGGCTTCGACCAGCTACGCGCCGCCGAGCTGTCGCCTGCCGCCAGGAACGTGATCTTCCTGACCACCCTGGCCGGGTTCGCCGCCAAGGCCGGCATCGTGCCGCTGCACGTGTGGCTGCCCAGGGCCTACCCGGCCGCCCCCGGCCACGTGTCGCCGCTGATGAGTGGCGCCATGGTCAACATGGGCGTCTACGGCGTCGTCAGGGTCGGGCTCGACCTGCTGCGCGGCGGCCCCGTCTGGTGGTGGTGGATCGTCCTGGCACTCGGCGCCCTGTCGGCCCTGTACGGCGTGCTCCACGCGGCCATGGCCACCGACCTGAAACGGCTGCTCGGCTACTGCTCGACCGAGAACATGGGCCTGGTGCTCATCGGCGTCGGCGCGGCCGGCTTCTTCGCGGCCGACGGCGCCGGCCCGCTGGCCGCCCTCGCCCTCACCGCGGCCCTGCTGCACGTGGTCAACCACGCCGCCTTCAAGACGCTGCTGTTCCAGGCGGCCGGCTCGGTCCAGCGGGCCACGGGCACCAGGGACCTGGACGCGCTCGGCGGCCTGCGCGCCCGCATGCCCTACACCACCGCCCTGTTCGCCATCGGCGCCCTGTGCGCGTCGGCGCTGCCGCCCGGCAACGGCTTCGTCAGCGAATGGCTGCTGCTGCAGAGCCTCATCCACGCGCTGCCCGCCTCGGGCGTGGCGGGCGCGGTCACGATGCCGCTGGCGGTGGGCGCCATCGCACTCACGGCGGGACTGGCTGTGGCCACGTTCGTGAAGGCGTTCGGCGTCGGCTTCCTGGCCCGCCCGCGCGGTCCGGGCGCCGAACAGGCGGCGGAGAGCCCGCGTACGGCGATCTGCGGGATGGCACTGGCCGCGACGGCTTGCCTGTTCCTCGCGCTCAACCCCACGCTGGTGCTCCCCGCGCTCATCGACGCCGTCACGGAGGTGATCCCCGCCGGCCGGCCAGTCACGGGCGAGGTGACGCTCCGGCTCACCGCGATCACCGGCTCGATCTCGCCGATCCTCATCGCGCTGGCGCTGGCCGGGGTCATGGCGGCGGTGCCGGCGCTGGTCCGCGCGGTGGCCACCCGGCCCGTACGGCGGGCGGCCCGCCTGTGGGACTGCGGCGCCGGCCCGGTGTCGGCCCGCATGGAATACACCGCCACCTCCTTCGCCGAACCCCTGCAACGGGTCTTCGTCGACGCCCTCCAACCGGAGCGCGCCATCGACGTGACGGCCGTCGAGGAGTCGGCGTACCTGGTGCGGCGGGTCCGATTCCGGGCCAGGGTGCCCGACCGGGTCGAACGCCGCCTGTACGAGCCGGTGCTGGCCGCCGCGGTCCGGCTCGGCACGGCCGCGCGGCGGCTCGCCGACGGCAGCGTCCACCGCTACCTGGCCTACGGCTTCTACGCGCTGACCGGCGTGCTGATCGTGCTGGCGGTGATCTCGTGATCGCCATGGTGCTGCAACTGCTCGTGGTGGCCGCCGGAGCGCCCCTGCTCGTCGGCCTGATGCGCCAGGTCAGGGCCCGCCTGGAGGGCCGCGCGGGCGCCGGGGTACGGCAGCCGTGGCGCGACCTGCGCAAGCTGGTGCGCAAGGAGGCCATCGCTCCGCACGGCACGGGCTGGCCGTTCAGGGCCGCGCCGCCGCTGCTGGCCGGGACCACGCTGGTGGTCGCCGCGGCGGTGCCGCTGGTCACCGCCGACTCGCCGCTCGACGGCGTCGCCGACCTGTTCGCGGTCGCCGCGCTGCTCGCGCTCGGCTCGGTGGCGCTGGCGCTGGGCGGGCTCGACACGGGCACCGCGTTCGGCGGGATGGGCGCCAGCCGTGAGATGACCGTGCTCGCCCTGGTCGAGCCGACGATCCTGCTGGCCGTTTTCGCGCTGTCGATCCGGGTCGGCACCACCGACCTCGGCGCGATCGTCACCGCCACCGCGAGCAGCCCGCTGTCGCTCATCTCCCCGGTCAGCCTGCTCGCCGCCGTCGCGCTCGCGGTGGTCACCATCGCCGAGTCGGGCCGGATCCCGGTGGACAACCCCTCGACCCACCTGGAGCTGACGATGATCCACGAGGCGATGATCCTGGAGTACGCGGGTCCCGACCTGGCGCTCATCGAGTGGGCCTCGGCGATGCGGCTGACGGTCATGCTGGGGCTGTTCGCCGGGCTGTTCGCGCCGTTCGGCATCGCCACCGCGACCGCCGGGCCGGTCGCGCTGCTGGTCGCCGTGGTGGCGTTCGCCGCGAAGGTGGCGCTGCTGGGCGGCGCGCTGGCGGCCGGCGAGGTGTTCATGGCCAAGCTGCGCCTGTTCCGCATCCCCGAACTGCTGGCCGGCTCGTTCCTGATGGCCCTGCTGGCGGTCGCCGCCTCCTTCTTCCTGGCGTGAGTGAGATGACTGATCCCCTGTACGTGCAGGCGCTCGACCTGGCCTGCGGCGCCTTCCTGCTGACCGGGGTGCTGGTGCTGTGGCGGCGCGACCTGGCCGCGATCATCTGGCTGTTCGGGCTGCAGGGAGTGGCCCTGGGCGCGCTGATCACGGTCAGAGGGCTGCACGAGGCCGACGTGGAGCTGACCGTGCTCGGCCTCGGCGTGGGGCTGCTGCGCGCGGTGCTCCTGCCCTACCTGATGCGGCGCGCGCTGGCAGCCGGCGAGGAGGGTCGCGAGGCCCGGCCGCACGTCAGCGTCGCCGCGTCGCTGCTGGTCACGGCCGTCCTGACGATGATCGCGTACGCGGTCTCCCAGCCCCTGGTACGCCTGGCGCCCACCCCCGCCACCCAGGCCGTGCCGATCGCGCTGACCGTGCTGCTGGTGGGCTTCTTCGTGCTGGTCACCAGGAGGCGGGCGCTGTCACAGGTGGTCGGGTTCCTGCTGATGGACAACGCCATCACCGCCGCCGCGTTCCTCACCACCACCGGGGTGCCGCTGGTGGTGGAGCTGGGCGTCTCCCTCGACGTGCTGCTCGCCGTACTGGCGCTGCAGGTTCTGACCACCCGGATGCGGGCCGCGTTCGGCGGCACCGACCTCGACGAGCTACGGGAGCTGCACGACTGATGATGATCGTCCCGGTGGCGCTGCCGCTCGCGGCCGCCTGCCTGTACGCCCTGTTCGGCTGGAACCGCGTGACGGCGTGGCTCGGCGCCCTGTCCGCGGGCGGGCTGCTCGCCGCCGCTGTCCTGCTCGCGCGGGCCGGTGACGAGAGCGGGCTGTGGGGGCTGCTGCGGGTGGACGCGCTCAGCGCGTACATGCTGATCGTGATCGGTGTCGTGGCGCTGCTCGCGATGCTGGCCAGCCCCGGCTATCTGCGGGCCGAGGCGAGCGCCGGGCACGCGGGGCCGGCGGCCGCCCGCCGCTACGGGATCTTCACCCAGTGCTTCGTGGCGGCGATGGCGACGGCCGTGCTCGCCGCCAGCCTCGGGATGCTCTGGGTGGCGGTGGAGGCGACCACGATCCTGACCGCGTTCCTGGTCGGGCACCGCCGTACCAGGAAGGCCACCGAGGCGGCCTGGAAGTACGTGGTGATCTGCTCGGTCGGCATCGCGCTCGCGCTGCTCGGCCTGGTGATCGTGCACTACGCCGCCGTGCACGCCGGGCTGTCCACGCGCGAGGGGCTCGACTGGGTGTCGCTGGCCGGGCACGCCGGGCGGCTCGACCCGGGGGTGACGCGGATCGCGGTGGTGCTGCTCGTGCTCGGCTTCGGCGCCAAGGCGGGGCTGGCGCCGCTGCACGCCTGGCTGCCCGACGCGCACAGCCAGGCGCCCGCGCCGGTGTCGGCGCTGATGTCCGGGGTGCTGCTGTCGGTGGCGTTCTACGCGATCCTGCGGGTCAAGGTGATCTCCGACGGGGCGCTCGGGCCGGGGTTCTGCCGGTTGCTGCTGATCGTGGTGGCGCTGGCGTCGCTGGCCGTGGCGGCGGCGCTGCTGATCGGGCAGCGTGACGTCAAGCGGATGCTGGCCTATTCGAGCATCGAGCACATGGGGCTGATCGCGCTCGGCGCGGCCATCGGCAACGGCCTGGCACTGGCGGCCGTGCTGCTGCACATCCTGGGGCACGGGCTGGGCAAGTCGGTGCTGTTCATCGGGTCCGGGCGGATCCAGCAGGCGGCCGGGAGCAGCCGGATCGACGAGGTGCGCGGGCTGGGCGGGCAGGCACCCGGACTGGCCACGATCTTCGGACTCGGGCTGCTGGCGCTGCTGGGGTTGCCGCCGTTCAGCCTGTTCGCCAGCGAGCTCGGCATCGTACGGGCGGGCTTCACGGCCGGGCTCGGGTGGGCGATGGCGCCCGCGCTGGTGCTCATGCTGGTGATCGTCGCGGGCGTGGGCGGGACGGCCGGCCGCATGCTGCTCGGCGACGCGCCACCGGGCGCGGAGGGCGGGCTGGGGATCCGCCTGCGGGGAGCGGGAGTGCCGCTGGTCGCGGGGCTCGTCGCGTGCGCGGCGCTCGGCGTGACGCTGGGGCCGCTCCGGCCGCTGCTGGAGTCCGCCGCCACCATCGCCGCCATCGGACCGGCGGCCGGCCCCGTGGGAGGCGCGCGATGACCGCCGTCGTCGGAGGGGAGCCGACGGTCGCCGACATCGGGCCCGGCGAGCTCGTCGCGTGCGCCGCCGACCTGTTCGCCCTGGGGCACCGCGTCGCGCTCGTCGCCGCGCACGCCGAGGACACCGGCTTCCGCCTCGTCTACCTGTTCACCGCCGCCCGCCCGGCGCGGCGGGCCGAGCTGCACGTACACCTGACCGAGCCCGCCGTCCCCAGCCTGGCCGCGCTCTCCTTCCCCGCCGGGCGCTTCGAGCGGGAGATCCGCGACCTGTACGGCATCACCCCCGAAGGCCACCCCCTGCCCCAGCGCCTGGTCAGGCACCACCACTGGCCCCGGGGCTGGTACCCGATGCTCCCTGACGCGGGCCGGCCACCGTCGTTCGGCGACCCGGAGGGCCCCTACCCGTTCGGCGACGTGGAGGGCGACGGCGTCTACGAGATCCCGGTCGGCCCCGTGCACGCCGGCTGCATCGAGCCGGGCCACTTCCGCTTCTCGGTGGTCGGCGAGACGATACTCAAGCTCAAGGCCCGCCTGTGGTTCGTGCACAAGGGCCTCGAACAGCTCTTCGAGGGCCGCCGTCCGGAAGACGGGCTGGCGCTGGCCGAGCGGGTCAGCGGCGACACGTCGGTCGGCCACGCCCTGGCCTACTGCCTGGCCGTCGAGGAGGCCACCGGCACGGCCGTCGACCCCGAGTCGCAGCGCGCCAGAGCCGTGCTGCTGGAGCTCGAACGCCTCTACAACCACGTCACCGACCTGGGCGCGCTCTGCAACGACGTCGCCCACAGCGTGTTGCAGGCCCACTGCGGCACCGTCCGCGAACACCTGCTGCGCATCAACGCCGAGGTCACCGGCCACCGCCTGCTGCGCGGCGCGACACGCCTCGGCGGCGCGCAGCTGCGGGCCATGCCCGACCCGGCCAGGCTGGCGGCGCTCGGCGCCGAGGTGGCCGAGATCGCCGGGCTCGCGCTCGGTCACGGCGTGGTGTCGGACCGGTTCACCGGCACCGCCGTGCTCACCGAGCGGGCCGCCACGGACCTCGGCACGCTCGGTTACGTGGCCAGGGCCAGCGGGCTCGACATCGACGCCCGCCGCGACCACCCGTTCATCGACCTGGGGCCGTTCCCGGTGGCGACCCGGACGGGCGGAGACGTGCTGGCCCGCTTCCAGGTCAGGGCCGACGAGATCGCCGCCTCGATCGCGCTGATCGACCGGCTGGCGAACGCCTCGGGTGACTGGAGCCTGCCGGACGGGCGGCGCGGCTCGGGCGTGGGCATCGTCGAGGGCTGGCGCGGCACCATCGTCCACCGCGTCGAGCTGGACGGGGACGGCAGGCTGGCCAGAGTGAAGATCGCCGACCCGTCGTTCTTCAACTGGCCCGCGTTGCCGGTCGCGCTGGGCGGCGCGATCGTGCCCGACTTCCCGCTGGTCAACAAGAGCTTCAACCTGTCCTACGCGGGCAACGATCTCTAGCCGCCCAGCACCTCGCGGCGCAGGTGGGTCTTGAGGATCTTGCCGCCCGGGTTGCGCGGCAGCTCCGCTTCCCTGAACCAGACGTGCGCCGGGATCTTGAACTTGGCGATGCGCTCCACCAGGAAGGACTGGAGTTCCTCGGCGGTGGTCGAGGTGCCCGGCTTGAGCCGGACCACCGCGCCCACCTCCTCGCCCAGCTCGTCGTGGGGGATGCCGATCACCGCCGCGTCGTCGATCGCCGGGTGCTCGAACATGGCCGCCTCCACCTCGGCGCAGTAGACGTTCTCGCCGGCCCTGATGACCATGTCCTTCGCCCGGTCCACGATGTAGACGAAGCCGTCCTCGTCGATCTTGGCGAGGTCTCCGGTGTGCAGCCAGCCGTCGACGAAGGTCTGTGCCGTGGGCTCCGGCTTGTTCCAGTAGCGCATGATGACGTTCGGGCCGCGTACGCACAGCTCGCCCACCTCGCCGCGCGGCAGCTCCTCACCCGTCGGGGCGACCACCCGGACGTCGACCACGGCGGTGGGCAGGCCGATGCTGTCGGGCCTGGCCTGGTAGTCGGGGCCGCCGTTGCCCACCGCCAGGCCGGTCGTCTCCGTCATGCCGTAGCCGTTCGAGGCGGCGCGGTCGGGCAGGTTCTCGCCGATGCGCTCCAGCAGCTTCGGCGGAGCCGGTGCCCCGCCGTAGCCGAGCGTGGTCAGTGACGACAGGTCGTACTTGCCGAAGTCGGGATGGGACATCAGCTGCCACGCGTTGGTCGGCACGCCGATCATCGTGGTGACCCGCTCGCGTTCGATGAGCCGCAGCGCCTGCTCGGGGTCCCACTTGTACATCAGGACCAGCCCGCCGCCCGCGAACATGGTGGTGGTCAGCGCGGAGAAGCAGCCGGTGACGTGGAACAGCGGCACGGTCAGCAGCGTCACCCGGCGCGCGCCCGCCGCCGCGGCGGCGTCCTTGCCGGCCAGCGCGACCGCCCGCATCAGCCCGTAGGCGACGGTCATCGGCGACTGGCCCAGGTTGCGGTGGCTGCCCAGCGCCCCCTTGGGATGCCCGGTGGTGCCGGAGGTGTAGAAGATCGTGGCCGGATCCTCGGGGGAGAGCTCGACGTCGGGCAGCGTCACGTCCGCGCCGACCTCGCCCAGCACGTCCTCGAACGAGCGCGCGCCCTCGGGCGCCTCGCCCCTGGCCACGATCATCGGCACGCCGGTGGCCGCGAGCCTGACGGCCCGCTCGCTGTCCGCGATCAGCACCTTGGCGTCACAGTCGAGCACGCCGTACGCCAGCTCGGGCTCGGTCCACCAGGCGTTGAGCGGTACGGCGATCGCCCCGGCGGCCAGCGCGGCGGAGAAGGCCACCACCCACTCCGGGTAGTTGCGCATGGCCACGACGACCCGGTCACCCTTGACCACGCCGTACTCGGTCACGAGCCGGTTCGCCAGCGTCGCCGCCCGCCGGAAGTGCTCTTCGAACGTGATGTGCTCGTCCTCGTAGACGAGGAACTCCTTCTCACCGTGGAACCTGCTCATCTCCAGCAGGGCCCGGAAGTGGCCAGGAGCATGCTTCCAGGTCCGTACTCCGCTGTCGCCGATCTCCTCCATCTCGAAAAGCTGGCCAGGACCAGTGAGCTGGGCTTGGACCTGGGCATGAGAAAGAGTCATGCGAAGCACTCCCACAGTGGACGGCAATCCCGGATAAATCACAGTACCGACCGGTAGGTACGTCGCGCTAGAGCGCGAAATCCGGGCGAAACAGGCCATTAACCGTCTCGCTATGTGAGCGCAATGGCGCGCCCAGGTTGCGTGTTCATCCTCTGCAGGGCATCATCGTGACAGTAAGAGCATGAGTTGAGATGCATAACTATGCAGGGGGTACGGGATGAGAGCGGCGATCGCGGGAGCCAGCGGCTACGCGGGCGGTGAGCTGCTCCGCCTGCTGCTGGGGCACCCGGAGTTCGAGATCGGCACGCTCACCGCGGCCTCCAGCGCGGGCAGCGCGCTCGGCGCCCACCAGCCACACCTCCCGCAGCTCGCCGACCGGATCATCGAGGCCACCACCCCCGAAGCGCTCGCCGGGCACGACGTGGTCTTCCTGGCCCTGCCGCACGGTCACTCCGCGGCCGTCGCCGCCCAGTTGCCCGAGGACACGGTCGTCGTCGACTGCGGCGCCGACCACCGGCTCACCGACCCGGCCGCCTGGCAGGAGTTCTACGGCGGCGAGCACGCCGGCACCTGGCCCTACGGCCTGCCCGAGTTGCCCGGCCAGCGCGAGGTGCTCAAGAGCGCCAAGCGGATCGCGGTGCCCGGCTGCTACCCGACCTCCGTCATCCTCGCCCTGCTGCCCGCCTTCGCGGCCGGCCTGGCCGAGCCCGACGTGGTCGTCGTCGCCGCCAGCGGCACCAGCGGCGCGGGCAAGGCGCTCAAGCCCAACCTGCTCGGCAGCGAGGTCATCGGCTCGGTCAGCGCGTACGGCGTGGGCGGCGTCCACCGGCACACCCCGGAGATGGAGCAGGCCCTCGGCACCGTCGCGGGCACCCCGGTCCGCGTGTCGTTCACCCCCACGCTGGCGCCGATGAGCCGCGGCATCCTGGCCACCTGCTCCGCCCCCGCCGCGCCAGGGCTGACCAAGGCCGCCGTGCGAGACGCGTACGAGAGCGCGCTGGCCAAGGAGCCGTTCGTCACCCTGCTGCCCGAGGGCACCTGGCCGGCCACCGCGATGACCTACGGCGCCAACACCGCCGCCCTGCAGGTGACGCTCGACGAGCGCGCCGGCCGCCTGGTCGCCGTCATCGCCATCGACAACCTCACCAAGGGCACGGCCGGGGGCGCGATCCAGAGCGTGAACCTCGCACTCGGCCTGCCGGAAGAGCTCGGCCTCCCCCTGACAGGAGTTGCTCCGTGAGAGAGCGCAACGTACGACTCGATATGCATGTCTATCCGGCACTCACGGAGGAAGCCGCATGAGCGTGACCGCCCCCCTCGGGTTCAGAGCCGCGGGTGTCGCGGCCGGCATCAAGTCCGGCGCCGCGCGCGACCTGGCCCTCGTCGTCAACGACGGGCCGAATTACGCCGCGGCCGGGGTCTTCACCGCCAACCGCGTCAAGGCCGCCCCCGTCCTGTGGTCGCAGCAGGTCCTGCGGGGCGGGCGGGTCCGGGCGGTCGTCCTCAACTCGGGCGGCGCCAACGCCTGCACCGGCCCCGAGGGCTTCCAGGACACCCACGCCACCGCCGAGAAGGCGGCCGAGGTGCTCCAGGACTCGGCGGGCGAAATCGCGATCTGCTCGACCGGCCTGATCGGCGAGCGGCTGCCCATGGAGGCCCTGCTGGCCGGCGTGGAAGGCGCCGCCGCGCAGCTGTCGCGCGACGGCGGTCTGGCCGCGGCCGACGCCATCCGCACCACCGACACCGTCTCCAAGATCTCCTTCAAGCGCGGCGGCGGCTACATGGTGGGCGGCATGGCCAAGGGCGCGGGCATGCTCGCCCCCGCCCTGGCCACCATGCTCAGCGTGATCACCACCGACGCCGACCTGACCGCCGAAGAGCTCGACGCCGTGCTGCGCGAGGCCACCTCCAAGACCTTCGACCGGCTCGACGCCGACGGCTGCATGTCCACCAACGACACCGTCCTGCTGCTGGCCAGCGGCGCCTCCGGCATCAAGCCGGACCTGGCGGAGTTCCAGCAGAAGGTCACCGAGGTCTGCGCCGACCTGGCCAGGCAGCTGCTGGTCGACGCCGAAGGCGCGTCCAAGGCCATCGCCATCGAGGTGGTCGGCGCCGTGTCGGAGGACGACGCGGTCAAGGTCGGCCGTGCCGTCTCCCGCTCCAACCTGCTCAAGTGCGCCGTCCACGGCGAGGACCCCAACTGGGGCCGCGTGCTGGCCGCCGTCGGCACCACCGACGCCGTGTTCGAGCCCGACCGGCTGAACGTGGCCATCAACGGCATCTGGATCTGCCGCGGCGGCGCGGTCGGCGACGACCGGACCAAGGTCGACATGCGCCCCCGCGACGTGACGATCACCATCGACCTGTCGGCCGGCACCTACTCGGCCACCGTCCACACCACCGACCTGACCGCGGACTACGTCCACGAGAACTCGGCGTACTCCTCATGAGAAGCATCACCGCCCACACCAAGGCCGACACGCTCATCGAGGCCCTGCCCTGGCTGGCCCGCTTCCACGGCGCCATCGTCGTCATCAAGTACGGCGGCAACGCCATGATCGAGCAGTCGCTCATGGAGGGCTTCGCCGAGGACATCGGCTTCCTGCACTACGCCGGCCTGCGGCCGGTCGTGGTGCACGGCGGCGGCCCGCAGATCAGCAAGCAGCTCGACCTGATGGGCATCGAGTCGACGTTCACGGCGGGGCTGCGGGTCACCACGCCCGAGGCCATGCAGGTGGTCAGGATGGTGCTGACCGGCCAGGTCAACCGCGACGTCGTCGGCCTGATCAACAGGCACGGCCCGCTCGCGGTCGGCATGTCGGGCGAGGACGCCCACCTGTTCACCGCCGAGCGCAAGCACGCGCTCGTCGACGGCGAGCCCGTCGACATCGGCCAGGTGGGCGAGATCGTCAAGGTCGACCCCGGCGCCGTCCAGGCCATGATCGACAACGGCCGCGTCCCCGTCGTCTCCAGCGTCGCCCGTGGCGAGGACGGGGAGATCTACAACGTCAACGCCGACACCGCCGCCGCCGCGCTGGCCGTCGCCCTCCAGGCCGAGAAGCTCATCGTCCTCACCGACGTCGAGGGCCTGTACGCGGGCTGGCCCGACGACACCGACGTGATCGACAAACTCGACGGCGCCGCGCTGGAGGCCATGCTGCCCTCCCTGTCGAGCGGCATGAAGCCGAAGATGGAGGCCTGCCTGACGGCGGTCCAGGGCGGCGTGCCCCAAGCTCACATCCTCGACGGCCGGGTGTCGCACTCGCTGCTGCTCGAGATCTTCACCGACCAAGGAATCGGAACCATGGTGATGCCCTGATGAACCTTCGTGACCGGTTCGAGCAAGCCTTCATGCCGAACTACGGCGTCCCGCCGATCGCCCTGGCACGAGGCGAGGGCACCCGCGTGTGGGACGTGGACGGCAACGAATACCTCGACTTCATCGGCGGCATCGCGACCACCTCGCTCGGCCACGCCCACCCGGCCCTGGTCGAGGCGGTCTCCAAGCAGGTCGCGACGATCGCGCACACGAGCAACCTGTTCCTGCACGAGCCCGAGGTGCTGCTCGCCGAGAAGCTCCTCGACCTGCTGAACGCCCCCGGCCGCGTCTTCTTCGCCAACTCCGGCACCGAGGCCAACGAGGCCGCCTACAAGCTGGCGCTCAAGTACGGCCGGCGCGACGGCCGCACCTACTTCGTCGCCGCCGAGAACGGCTTCCACGGCCGGACGATCGGCGCGCTCTCGCTGACAGGCAAGAGGTCGATCCGCGACCAGTTCGGACCGTTCCCGGTCGAGGTCCAGTTCGTCCCCTACGGTGACGCCGCCGCCCTCAAGGAGGCCGTGACCGGCGACTGCATCGCGGTCTTCCTGGAGCCCACCCAGGGCGAGGCGGGCGTGGTCCCGCCCCCGGACGGCTACTTCGCGGCGGCCCGCGAGATCTGCGACTCCACCGGCGCGCTGCTGGTCGCCGACGAGATCCAGTCCGCGATCGGCCGCTCCGGCCACTGGTTCGCCCACCAGGCCGACGGCGTCATCCCCGACATCCTCACCCTGGCCAAGGGCCTGGGCGGCGGCCTGCCGATCGGGGCGTGCATCGGCTTCGGCGACGCGGGCCGGCTGTTCGACAAGGGCGACCACGGCTCCACGTTCGGCGGCAACCCGGTCTCGTGCGCCGCGGCGCTGGCCGTGCTCGACAACCTCGACCTCGACCACGTGAAGACGATCGGCGCCCGGCTGCGGACCGGCCTCGAAGCGGTCGGCCACCCGCTGCTGAAAGGCGTGCGCGGGCGCGGCCTATGGCTGGCCGCCGTGCTGGCCGAGCCGGTCTCCGGCAAGGTGCAGCAGGCGGCGGCCGACGCGGGCTTCCTGGTCAACGCGCTGCAGCCGGACGCCGTACGGATCGCGCCGCCGCTGGTCGTGACGGCCGAACAGGTCGACGCGTTCGTCGCCGCGTTCCCCGGCATTCTCGACGAGGCGGCGAAATGACCACCCACGGCGCGGACTCGGCGCTCATCAGACCCGGCGCGGACTCGGCGCCCATCAGGCACTTCCTGCGCGACGACGATCTCTCGCCCGCCGAGCAGGCCGACGTGCTCGACCTGGCCGCCGCGATGAAGAAGGACCGCTTCGGCTACCGCCCGTTCGACGGGCCGCGGACCGTCGCCGTCCTGTTCGACAAGCCCTCCACCAGGACCCGCGTCTCCTTCGCCGTCGGGATCGGCGAGCTGGGCGGGATCCCGCTGGTCATCGACGGCGGCAGCTCCCAGATGGGCCGGGGCGAGCCGATCGAGGACACCGCCCGGGTGCTCGAACGGCAGGTCGCCGCGATCGTCTGGCGCACCGGCGGCCAGGAGCGCATCGAGGCCATGGCGGCGGGCACCACGGTGCCGGTGGTCAACGCGCTGACCGACGAGTTCCACCCCTGCCAGATCCTCGCCGACCTGCTGACCGTCCGCGAGCGGTTCGGCCGGACGGCCGGGCTGACGCTCACCTACCTGGGCGACGGCGCCAACAACATGGCCCACTCCTACCTGCTGGGCGGCGCCACGGCCGGCATGCACGTACGGATCGGCGCCCCGGTCGGCTACCAGCCGGACGCCGTCATCCTCGACCGCGCCGCCGCCATCGCCGCGACGACCGGCGGCTCGGTGATCTCGCTGACCGACCCGGCCGCCGCCACCCAGGGCGCCCACGTCGTCGCCACCGACACCTGGGTGTCGATGGGCCAGGACGGCAAGGACGAGCGGGTCCACGCGCTCATGCCGTACCAGGTCAACTCCGAGCTCATGGAGCACGCCGCGCACGACGCGATCGTGCTGCACTGCCTGCCCGCCTACCGCGGCTACGAGATCACCGCCGCCGTGCTCGACGACCCGCGCAGCGCGGTGTGGGACCAGGCGGAGAACCGGCTGCACGCCCAGAAGGCGCTGCTCCACTGGCTGGTGAGCAACCCATGACGATCCCGATGACCAAGGTCGCGCGGCAGGCGAAGATCACCGAGCTGCTGCAGCGGCAGGCCGTACGCTCCCAGCCGGACCTGGCCAAACTGCTCGCCGAGAGCGGCGTGGAGGTCACCCAGGCCACGCTCTCCCGCGATCTGGACGAACTCGGCGCGCTCAAGCTGCGCGCCGAGGACGGCTCGCTGGTGTACGCGCTGCCCGGCGAGGGCGGCGGCCGGATCCGGGTGGCCAGGCTGGGCACCGGAGAGTCCCCGGCCGCCCGGCTGCACCGGATCGCCGAGGAACTGCTGGTCTCCGCCGAGGCCTCGGCCAACCTGGTCATCGTCAGAACCCCGCCGGGCGCCGCCCAGTTCATGGCCTCCGCCATCGACCACGCCGACTGGGAGTCCATCCTCGGCACGGTCGCGGGAGACGACACGATCCTCGTCATCAGCCGCGATCCCCAGGGCGGGCACCACGTGGCCGAGGCGCTGCTGAGAGTCGCGGCCCGACGCGCTTAGCCCGTTCCTGAAGAAGTTGGAGAAACACATGACACAGAGAGTGGTACTCGCGTTCTCCGGAGGTCTCGACACCTCCGTGGCCATTCCGTTCCTGGCCGAGAAGATGGACGCCGAGGTCATCGCCGTCGCCGTGGACCTGGGACAAGGCGGCGAGGACATGGAGGTGATCCAGAAGAGGGCGATGGACTGCGGCGCGGTCGAATCCGTCGTGGTGGACGCCAAGGAGGAGTTCGCGGCCGACTTCTGCGTGCCCGCGCTGCAGGCCAACGCCCTCTACATGGACCGCTATCCGCTCCTGTCGTCGCTGTCGCGGCCGCTCATCGTCAAGCACCTGGTGACCGCGGCCAAGCAGTTCGGCGGCACGATCGTCTCCCACGGCTGCACCGGCAAGGGCAACGACCAGGTACGGTTCGAGGCCGGCCTGGCCGCGCTCGCGCCCGACCTGAAGGTCGTCGCCCCGGCCCGCGACTTCGCCTGGACCCGCGACAAGGCGATCGAGTTCGCCGAGCAGAAGGGCCTGCCGATCGAGACCTCCAAGAAGAACCCGTTCTCCATCGACCAGAACCTGTGGGGCAGGGCCGTCGAGACCGGCTTCCTGGAGGACATCTGGAACGGCCCCACCGAGAACGTCTACGCCTACACCGCCGACCCGGCCGTCGCCCGCGACGCCGACGAGGTCGTCATCACCTTCGAGCAGGGCGTCCCGGTCAAGCTCGACGGGCGGTCGCTGACGCCGTACCAGGTGATCGACGAGCTGAACACCCGCGCCGGCGCGCAGGGCGTCGGCCGGATCGACATGGTCGAGGACCGGCTCGTCGGCATCAAGTCACGCGAGGTGTACGAGGCGCCCGGCGCGATCGCGCTGATCACCGCGCACATGGAGCTGGAGAACGTCACCGTCGAACGTGACCTGGCCCGCTTCAAGCGCGGCGTCGACCAGCGGTGGAGCGAGCTCGTCTACGACGGCCTGTGGTTCTCGCCGCTCAAGACCGCCCTGGACGCGCTCATCGCCGAGGCCCAGAGGCACGTCAGCGGCGACATCCGGATGACCCTGCACGGCGGCAAGGCGACCGTCACCGGCCGCCGCTCGGAGCAGTCGCTGTACGACTTCTCGCTGGCCACCTACGACACCGGCGACACTTTCGACCAGTCGCTGGCCAAGGGCTTCGTCCAGCTCTTCAGCCTGCCCTCCAAGATCGCCGCCGCGCGAGACGCGAAGCAGGGCTGATGTGCACTATGGTCGCGGGGGACGATAAGGAGATGACGGTGAGTGATGGCAAGCCGATGCGGCTGTGGGGCGGGCGCTTCGAAGGCGGTCCCGCTGACGCGCTGACCCGGCTGTCGGTGAGCGTGCACTTCGACTGGCGGCTCGTGCCGTACGACCTGGCGGCGTCCAGGGCGCACGCCCGGGTGCTGCACAAGGCGGGGTTGCTGAGCGACGACGAGCTCGATCGGATGATCGGCGCGATCGACGACCTGGAGCACGCCTGCAAGGCGGGCGAGTTCCGGCCGACGGTCGCCGACGAGGACGTGCACACCGCGCTCGAACGCGGCCTGCTGGAGCGGCTCGGCTCGCTCGGCGGCAAGCTGCGCGCCGGCCGGAGCCGCAACGACCAGATCGCCACCGACCTGCGCCTCTACCTTCGTGATCATGCCCGCACGATCGTCTCCCGGCTGGTCGAGCTGGAGACGGCGCTGATGGCCCAGGCCGAGCAGCACGCCGACACGGCGGCGCCCGGCATGACCCATCTGCAGCACGCGCAGCCGGTCTCGTTCGGTCACCAGTTGCTCGCGCACGTGCACGCCTTCGCCCGCGACATCGACCGGCTCACCGACTGGGACCGGCGGGCGGGCGTCTCGCCGCTCGGCGCCGGCGCGCTCGCGGGCTCGTCGCTGCCGCTCGACCCGCAGGCCGTGGCCGCCGAGCTGGGCTTCTCCTCCGCGGCGCCCAACTCCATGGACGCGGTGGCCGACCGTGACTTCGCGGCGGAGTTCCTGTTCGACGCGGCCCTGATCGGCGTGCACCTGTCGCGGCTCGGCGAGGAGATCGTGCTCTGGGCCTCGCAGGAGTTCCGCTGGATCGAGATGGACGACGCCTACTCCACCGGCTCGTCGATCATGCCGCAGAAGAAGAACCCCGACGTCGCCGAGCTCGCGCGCGGCAAGTCGGGGCGGCTCATCGGCAACCTCATGGCGATGCTCACGACGCTCAAGGGCCTGCCACTCACCTACAACCGCGACCTGCAGGAGGACAAGGAGCCGGTGTTCGACTCGGTCGACACGCTGCTGCTCGTCCTGCCCGCGATGGCCGGCCTGGTCGCCACCATGCGGGTCAACACCGCGCGCATGGAGGCGTCGGCTCCCGAAGGCTTCGCGCTCGCCACCGACCTCGCCGAGCTGCTCGTCCGCCGCGGCGTGCCGTTCCGCGACGCGCACGAGGCGGTCGGCCACCTGGTGGTCTGGTGCCAGGTCCACGACAAGGACCTGGGCGAGCTGACCGACGACGAGATGGCCAAGGTGTCACCGCATCTGACGCCCGACGTCCGCGACGTGCTGAGCGTGCCCGGCGCCCTCGCCGCCCGCAAGTCCCACGGCGGCACCGCGCCCGACCGGGTCCGCGACCAGCTCGTCGCGCTGCGCGAAGCGGTCGACGCCCAGGCGGCGTGGGCCGCGGGCGCCTAGACTCCGGCATGTCCTCCGGGATCCTGTGCTCGGCGCCACTGCCGCGGCGCTTCTTCGACCGGCCGTCGCACGAGGTCGCGCCCGACCTGCTCGGGCGCGTGCTCGTGCACGGTCCGGTCGCGGTCCGGCTCACCGAGGTCGAGGCGTACGGCGGGCCCGGCGAGGATCCGGCGGCCCACACCTACCGGGGACGGACCGCCAGGAACGCGGTCATGTTCGGGCCACCCGGCCACCTGTACGTGTACTTCACCTATGGCATGCACTTCTGCGCGAACCTGGTCTGCCTGCCCGAGGACTTCGGGTCGGCGGTGCTGCTGCGGGCCGGTGAGGTGGTGGCACGGGCCGACCTGGCCCGGTGGCGCCGCTCGGGCGGTGGCTCGGGCGGTGGCTCGGGCGGTGGCTCGGGCGGCGGTGGCCCGGACGGAGGCGGTTCGGACGGCGCCGGGCCGGGTGGCGGAGGCTTGGGTGCTCCTCGGCGTAAGCCGATCGCGGACCGCGACCTCGCTCGCGGGCCCGCCCGGCTGGCGGTCGCGCTCGGGCTGGCGCGCGAGCACAACGGGCTCGACGCTGTCTGGGAAGGCTCGCCGGTCGGGCTGCCCCGCTTCCCCGGCCCGAGCCCAGCCCCGCACAGCGACCGGCTCGACCACGCGACTGGGCCCGAGGGTCACCCCGGCCACGCGCTTACCGGACCGCCGGAACACGCGGCCTGGCTCACGGGTCTCCCCAAGGGGACCGCGGCCGTGCTCGAAGGGTGGCCGCCCGAGGCGGACGCGATCAGGTCGGGGCCGCGTACCGGGATCTCGACCGCCAAGGACACTCCCTGGCGGTTCTGGATCGACGACGACCCGACCGTCTCGCCGTACCGGCTTCACACCCCGCGCCGCCGCAACGCCGCGGCCACCTCGGTCGGGGAGGTCCCCAGCTCGTGAGCGCTGAAGATGTGCAGGTAGTCACCGGTGTCGATCTCCAGCATCTCACTGCGCAACCCATATCTCCTGCGCACGTCCACCTTGATGTCCTCGATCGCCTCCCACGGCACGTGCCGCCGGCCCGCGAAGCCGTGCACCACGGTGATGCCGCTCTCGTCGGCCGCCAGCCGTACCGGGACCAGCACGTCACGCAGCCCCATGGCACCCACCAGCACGGCCGCCGGAATGGCCAGGATCACCCCCCGCACGTCATCCTGGAAGTACCAGAACAGGGCGAGTCCGGCACACGCCACAGCCCCTAGGATCTTGAAAACAGCCAGCTCGCGACGGACCTTCCACATGGCGACAGAGAGTATCCAAGTGGCGAACATCCGGCGCGATCCGGCACTCTGTAACCACTCGACGTCTCCTGGAAAGCCAGCACCGTGACCGACATTCTCGATGAGCTCGAATGGCGCGACGTCCTCGCGCAGACCACCGACATCGACGCCCTGCGCGGGGCGCTGTCGAAGGGTCCGATCACGGTCTATGCGGGCTTCGACCCGACCGCGCCGTCCCTGCACATGGGCAACCTGGCCACGCTGCTGATCCTGACCCGCTTCCAGCGGGCCGGCCACAAGCCGATCGGCCTGGTCGGCGGCGCCACCGGCCTGATCGGCGACCCCAGCGGGCGCAGCACCGAACGCGTCCTCAACACCACCGAGGTCGTCGAGGAGTGGGTCTCCCGGATCCGGGTGCAGGTGGAGAAGTTCCTGACCTTCGACGAGGGCCCCGTTTCGGCCGAACTGGTCAGCAACCTCGACTGGACCGCCGAGATGTCGGCCATCGACTTCATGCGCGACATCGGCAAGCATTTCCCCGTCAACCGGATGCTCGCCCGCGAGTCGGTAGCGGCCCGGCTCGGCGGTGACGGGCTCAGCTACACCGAGTTCAGCTACCAGATCCTGCAGGCCAACGACTACCTGGAGCTCTACCGGCGCCACGGCTGCACGCTCCAGATCGGCGGCAGCGACCAGTGGGGCAACATCACGGCCGGCGTCGACCTGATCAGGCGCGTCGAGGGCGGCCACGTGCACGCCCTCACTGGCAAGCTGATCACCAAGGCCGACGGCACCAAGTTCGGCAAGACCGCGGGCGGGTCGATCTGGCTCGACGGGGCACTGACCTCTCCCTACGCCTTCTACCAGTACTTCCTCAACGCCGACGACCGCGACGTGGTGCGCTTCCTGAAGGTGTTCACCTTCCGCGAGCGCGAGGAGATCGAGGCGCTGGAGAAGGCGGTCGCCGATCGCCCGTTCGCCCGCGAGGCGCAGCGGACGCTGGCGGAGGACCTGACCACGCTCGTGCACGGCGCGGACGAGCTCGCGGCGGTCGTGGCGGCGTCCAAGGCGCTGTTCGGCCAGGGGTCCCTCGAGGAGTTGCCCGGGGCGACGCTTGCGGCGGCGCTGGCCGAGGTGCCGAAGGCGACGGTTCCGGCTCTCGGGGCGCCGTTCGTGGACCTGCTGGCGGACAGCGGCCTGGTGGAGTCGAAGTCGGCGGCCAGGCGGGCGGTCAAGGAGGGTGGCGCCTACCTGAACAACGTCAAGATCACTGACGAGTCGTACGTACCGGAGGCATCGGACCTGCTCCACGGGCGGTTCATGGTGCTGCGGCGCGGCAAGAAGTCGGTCGGCGGCGTCGAGGTCGGCTGACCCGTCTTACCCCGAGTGCAGCGGGCCTTTCCCGGAGGGGGAAGGCCCGCTTACTTGCGGGTGAACAGGGCGACAGTGAGGCCGGGCGTATCCGCCGAGTGCCAGGACCCGGCCTGCTCGTACCCCGCCTCCTGAACCGCCTTCACCCGTGGCAGCTTCTGCCCCGCGGACTTGACGCCGCGCCACACGACCCAGACCCGCTCCCAATCGGCCAGCGCGGCGGCGACGTCATCGCGCTCCGGAAAGCCGAACCCGTCCGCCTCCGGGTCGGGCCCCAGCCGCAGCACGTCGGCCGGCATGGCCCCGTCGTCGTAGTAGTCGAACCCCGCCCGCACCGAGCTCTGCCCGAACACGATCGCGTCCTGCGACTGGGCGTCCACCTTCCGCACCGCCCACGGAAAGTCCTCGAACCGCCCGTTGGCCTCCCGAATCTCCACACGCTGCGGAAAGCCCACCACCACGGTGACCACCACCAGTCCGCAGCAGGCCACCACCGTCGCCCGCGGAACACTCGCCACCGCGATCCCCGCCAGCAGCGCCAGAGCGGGCGCGGCGACGAACAGGTACCGATCCACATAGACCGGTGTCACCAGGTGCGACACGGTCAGCAGGAGGAGGGGCGGCAGCACCAGCCAGCCCAGCAGCGTCCCCGCCCACGCCCGGTTGCGGAGCAGCACCACCCCGGCCAGCGCCACCACGAACAGCAGCACCCCCACCTCGGTGCCCCCCGCCACCATCTTCGGGAACTTCAGCAGCACCTCCGCCCCCCGCTGCGGGATCCAGCTGATCGCGTGCCGCTCGCCGTACCCGATCAGACCGAGAACGAGCGCGGGCAGGCACCCGGCGGCGATCGCCGGCAACCACCTCAGAAGCACGGTACGGCGGGGCAGCAGCGCGACGGCGGCGACCAACTGGGCGGGCAGCACGAGCACCGCGAACAGATGCGTGCAGCACACCAGCCCCACCGCCGCCCCATAGAGCACCCAGGGAGCGCGTTCCGTCTCCTGCGCGCGGGTGGCACGGTGGAGAGCCCAGAACGAGAAGACCACCGCGGCGGCCGCGGGCGCGTACGAGCGGGCGAAAGCACCGTAGTACGACACCGACGGCAGAGCCGCGAACAGCGCGCCGGCCGTCACCCCCGCCCACGTGCCGTGCAGCCGCCGCCCCAGGTCCACCAGGAACCACGCGGCGACCCCGATCGCCAGCGCCGACGGCAGCCGCAGCCACAGCTCCCCCGTCCCGCCGTTCACCCAGAGCTGCATGAACAGGTAGTACGGCAGGAAATGACCATCGATGTGCCGGGCCAGCTCCCACAGCCCCGGCAACGACCGGGACGCGGCGCTGATCGTGGCCAGCTCGTCACCGTTCAGCGAGGCGGAGCCCGAGCCGGTGAACGCCACGATTCCGGCGATTCCGGCCATCCACCACGGGCTTGACCTGCGCTGACGTAGGGCCGGCCGGACTGGAGGGGCGAGGGTGGAGGCGGTGGTCACCGGGGCAGGATACGCGCATAGGCTCGGATTCATGCCTGAAGTGATCGTTTTCGACCTGTACGGGGTCATCGCCCGTGTTCAGACGCGTGAGGCCAAGCAGGGCCTCGTCGACCTCTCCGGGGTCCCGGGGGAGAGGTTCTGGGAGGCGTACTGGGCGTGCCGGCCCGAGTATGACGCCGGCCAGGACGCCAAGGCGTACTGGGCCGCGGTCGCCGGACGGCTGGACACACGGTTCGCCGACGTGAGCGCGCTGATGGCGGCCGACCTGGAGAGCTGGTGCCACGTGGACGCCGAGATGGTCGCCGTGGTGCACGAACTGGCCGACCGGGGACGGACGCTGGGGCTGCTGTCGAACATCGTGCCCGACCTGGTGCCGGTGTGGGAGGCACGGCATGGTGACTGGCTGGGGCGGTTCGCGTCGCTGACGTACTCGTGCCAGATCGGGGTCGCGAAGCCGGACCGGCGCGCTTACGAGATCTGCGCGCAGCGGCTGGGAGTGGAGCCGGGGGAGGTGCTGTTCTTCGACGACAACGAGGTCAATGTGGTCGCGGCGAGGGAGGCCGGGATGGCGGCGGAGCTGTTCACCTCTCCGGCCCAGGTACGCGCGCTCACGCTCTGAGGACCCAGGTGCCCTGCCACTGGTCCGAGATCTCGGCGTGCACCTGGTGACAGTGCTCGCCCGCTGCCTGCGCAGCTGGGTGAGCTGCTCGCTCAGTACCTCACCCAGCACACCCACCACGCGGAGATCAACAGCTGCTCCTTCGCCGTCCTCGGGCGGTGGACGGCAGCCACTCGGTCGCCCTCGCCGGGCCGGGATGGACGGACACCCCGCCGGCATCGACAGGCACGCCCGCGCAGGTGGGCCTACCGCTCGACCCAGGGCGGTCGCGTGCGGTCGTACGAGCTGACCGCTACACGCGCACAACGGTTGGGTGGCCAACTGGAGTCCAGCGGCGGCGCAGGAGGACCGGTCGGTCCGCGTCAGAGCGCCGGGCAGAGCGATCCGGTCACGGACCAGCAGCCGAGGTGCCGCCAGGTCGCCGGTGAGCTCGGATGAGCACCGCACTCAGAGAGCCACCCGGGCCCGTGGCGGGTCACCTCAGGGCTTCACTGGCTGGTCGTACGTGTCGGCCGGGCGACGATGACCACCCGCCGCTCCGCGTCTCCTACCGGCCGGTCGTACGACAGTCCGTAGCGGGTGGCGAGCACATCGAAGAAGTCACCCGACGGGTCCGGGTCGATCCGCTCCACCACGGCGCGGATCTCCAGGTATCGGTACGGCTTGTCGGGATCGTTGATGGAGACCGCCAGGTCACCATTTTCCACGACATTTAGGTACTTCTGGCGGTTTGTGGTGGTCGTGAAGCGCAGGTACTCGCCGTCCCACACCGTCCAGACGGGGTTCACGTGTGGCTTCCCGCCAGGCCCGATGGTGGCCAGGTGCGCGAACAGCGGCCGGGTCAGCAGGTCCAGGTGGCTCTCAGGGATCACTTTCCGTCTCCTCATTCCTGTTGGTACGGCTCCGGCACACTATCAAAGCTTTTATAACAGTCAATGTTGGTTTGCTTGTACCATCTCTTGCATGGGAATGCCCGCGGAGGAACGCCTCGGCCTCGACATCAAGCGGGCCGAACAGGAACTGATCGCCGCCAAGCAGATCGCGGTCAGGCCCGCCGGGCTGACGGTTCCGCAGTACGCGACGCTCTACGTGTTGGCCGCCAACCCCGGCATCTCAGCCGCCGCCCTCGCCCGAGCCTGCCTGGTGACCCCACAGGCGATGACGGTGGTGCTGAAGAACCTCGACGTGCGCGGGCTGGTGAAGCGTACGCCACACCCATGGCACCGCAACGTCCTGGAAACCCAGCTCACGGACGCCGGCCGCATCGCACTGGAAGCGGCGGACGAGCGGGCGGTACGGATAGAGCAGGCGATCGCGGACGAACTCACCACTGAGGAACGGGACACCCTGCGCTCCCTCCTCAGCCGGTGCGGCGCGGCGATCGAACGGGCATCCACGCAACTGTGAAAGCCGTGCTCACCCGCCGGGCTTGGTCGTCGCGCCTGGTGGCATGGCGTCCTGGCCAGACCCCGACAACTTGATCCCGACGGATGCCTTGGCGCCTGCCGGACCCTGTGTGCCTGGCCCTCAACTGATGTCCTTGTGCTCGGCCAGATGGCCCTCGCCAGATGCCCTGGCGCTCGGCCCCCGTACACCCGGCGTCCGTCATCGGGCCAGGCCTGCCTTCGACCAGTCCTGCCCCTGGCCAGCCCGGCTACGCTCGCGCCAGCCTTGAGCCGCTGCCTTGCCAGTCGGCCAGCGCGCGCTACGCCCGCGCCGGCCTTGTCCCTGAGCCCACAGGCAGCCCGCTACGCTCGCGCCAGTCCTCAGCCGCTACCTCGCCAGCCGACCAATCGGCCAGCGCGCACCCACGCCGGTCCGCTGCACCCACGCCTCTCCTCGATCGCTACCTCGCCAGCCCGTGCCCTGGCCAGCGCGCACCAAACCAGTCCATCACTGTCGCCGACGCAGGGACCAGGTCTCTGTTTCCCACGCCTGGTTGCTCGGCCCAGCTCGCGTCGGGCATCCCCCGTGCATCCGCACTCGGCGTCCGACCTTCACGTCCGGGTTCCGGTAGTGCCACAAAACCCGGCTGCCAGGCTGGTCTTCACGCCTGACATGCCGGAGCCTCTACCACCCGGCTGCCTGGCCCCGCGCCCGACATAAACGGGGCCTCCAGCACCCGCTACCTGGCCTCCACGTCCAACTCCCGAACGCCCGCATTCGGCTGCCCACCTCCTCGGCTGGCACGCCGCAGTACATCCACTCAGCGCTCCGGCTCTCACCGGCTTGGGACCCAGAGGCGCCCACCCCGAGGGGTTGCTCGGCTTGGGTGCGGAGTCGCCCCCTCAGAGTCGCCAGGCCGGAGGCGTTGCTTCGGTCCGGATGCCCGGTGGCCTCTGAGCCGAGGCATGCCCCGTGGGGTCCCTCTCATCCACGCCCTCGATGCTTTGCGGTCCCGGTCAACTGGCTCTCGTCCTACGTTTCCGCAGGTGGCGTGCGACATTGACCCGAGACAGCCCAGGAACCTGCAGAGGCGCGGTGAACCCCGATTTGACGTAGGGCCAACGGCGACCTAATCTTTCACTTCGCCCCGGGAGTGAGCCGGACGCCGATCAGGCGGACGGGCCCCAGGGCAAGCCCCTTGAGATAACGAGCCACTCGGCCAGGTCGCTTCAACGCGCACTTTGGTACGAGTCGTCTCGGGCGCGCTCAGATCACCGGAAAATCGGTTGATTCGACAAGCCCAGGATGGCACGGTAAGTTACGAGGGTTGCCCCGGAGACGGGGCGCACCATTCTACCCAGATTTGATCGACTTCAAACAAATCTACGATTTGACACGAAGTGAGCAAATCTGATAGAATGGAGAGGCGAACAGTACGCCTCCAAGTGAGGGTCTGAATGGACCTGAGCGAGGATGTACGCGTCCGTTTCTTGAGAACTCAACAGTGTGTTAAAAGCCAGTGCATGATGCACAACCCCGTCATGTCCATGCTTTCGGGTGTGGATGACGGATTCCTTTATATGGTTGGGATTTCTTTCCCTT
>NZ_JAHKRM010000049.1 GCF_019396345.1 Nonomuraea guangzhouensis
CGCGCAGGAGTCGCTCGCGCGGGCGTCCGGCTAGGGTGCGCGCATGGGTTCAGGACGGTCCGGGGTGCGATCCGGTGTTCGGGCTGGTGTCATCGACGGGGCGGTCGCCGGTTGTGTGGCCGCGGCGCTGCTGGTCACCGGGTTGTCCGGGCAGCATTCCGGCACGGGCCTCGCGCTGCTCGGTTACGCGTTGCTGGTGGTCGGCGGCCTGGCGCTGGCCGCGCGCCGCCGGGCTCCGGTCGTGGTTCTGGTCGTCACCGGGGTGTGCGCGGTGGGCTACCAGGCGGCCGGTTTCGACGTGCCCGCGGTCGCGTACCTGTTCGCGGTGTACGCCGCCGTACGGGCGGGACACCGCGCCATCACGGTGGCGGCGAGCGTGGTCATGCTGGCCGCTCTCCCGCTCGCGGCCCTGGCCTCGGGCCTGCACGACACCGGGGAGGCGTTCGCGCAGGCCCGAGGTGCCCTTGAGCTGGCCTGGCTGATCGCGGCCGGCGCCGCGGGTGAGGCGCTGCGGCAGGCCGAGCGGCGGGCGGACGAAGCCGAGCGCAGCCGGGAGGAGACCGCGCGGCGGCGCGCGGATGAGGAGCGGCTGCGCATCGCGCGGGAACTGCACGATTCGCTCACCCACCAGATCTCGATCATCAAAGTGCAGGCCGAAGTCGCCGTCCACGTGGCCCGCAGGCGCGGCGAACAGGTGCCGGAGGCACTGCTGGCGATCCAGGAGGCCGGACGGGAGGCGACCCGGGAACTGCGGGCGACCTTGGAGGCGCTGCGCGATGACGACACGAGCCCGCCGCGCGGGCTCGACCATGTCGCGGAGCTGGTGGAACGCGCTCGGACGAACGGCCTGAACGCGACGCTGACCATCGAAGGGCAACAGCATGACGTGCCGGCCGCGGTGAGCCGGACCGTCTACCGGATCGTCCAGGAGTCACTCACCAACATCACCCGGCATGCCGCCGCCGCGACCGCGTCGGTCCGGATCGACTGCCGCCCGGACACCCTCGCGATACGCATCGATGACGACGGCAAGGCCACACCGGACGCCGCCCCGGTGCCCGGTGTCGGGCTGCTCGGGATGCGCGAACGAGTCACCGCCCTCGGCGGGCACCTACGCGCGCAGCCGCGCCGCGAGGGAGGCTTCACCGTCCAGGCCGAACTCCCCGTGGACCGGACGTCATGATCCGGGTCCTGCTGGTCGATGATCAGCCGCTCCTGCGCAGCGGATTTCGCGCGCTCCTCGATCTCGAGGAGGACATCGAGGTGGTCGCCGAGGCCGGCGACGGGATGGAGGGACTGACGCTGGTCAGGAAACATCGGCCCGACGTCGCTCTCATCGACATCCAGATGCCGGTCCTCGACGGCATCGAGACGACCCGGCGCATCGCCGCAGACCCGGCCCTGGCCGGGGTACACGTCGTCATCCTGACCAACTACGGCTTCGACGAATACGTCTTCAACGCGCTGCGCGCCGGCGCGGCCGGCTTCCTCGTCAAGGACATCGTGCCCGAAGACTTCCTCCATGCCGTACGCGTCGCGGCACGTGGCGACGCGCTGCTCGCCCCGTCCATCACCCGCAAGCTCATCAACACCTACGTCACCCAGCCGCTCCGCACCGGCACCGGGCCGGGACTGAAAGAACTCACCACCCGTGAACGCGAAGCCGTCGTCCTGGTCGCGCGGGGCCTGTCCAACGACGAGATCGCCGACCATATGGTGATCAGCCCGATGACCGCGAAAACCCACATCAACCGGGCCATGGCCAAGCTCCACACTCGAGATCGCGCCCAGCTCGTCGTCCTCGCCTACGAATCCGGCCTGGTAGCGCCGCACGACTCCTGAGCTGCGCGACGCCAGCAAGAGCGCCCTAGACGTCACGGGACAGGCAGCGGTCGTGCAGGACCTGAGAGGCCGTCAGCTCTTGGTGCTGTGCAACGCCGATGACAGTCTGCAGACCGCCCTACGGGACGCACCCGCGCGTTGCTACCCGGGGTCAAGACGCCGGCCGTGGCGGGGCGGCGGGAGGGGTCGGGCGATCCCGATCAGCGGCCGGCCGGGCGTTCTGGAGCCGGAGTGGCGGTGAATCGGGTCACCTGACGGCGGACGGGATGATGTCGATGGCCTCGATCGACACGGCGGGGCGGAAGGTCAGGAACGGACGCTCGTCGGTGTCGTTCAAGTCGGTCGTGACGACCTGCTCAGGCGAAGATCCCGGACGCACGACCCGGCCGCCGGTGATGGCGAGGTAGCCGCTGAAGTTGCGCCTGGTGAAGCGGCGCTCGCTTCCGGTCGGGACGTCGATCGCGATGAGGGGGCTCTCGTCGTCGGGCTCCGGGTAGACGATGAGTTCGCGGTCGGACGTCCAGACGGAGTGCGCGCCGGGTAGGGCGACCCGATCCTCGTGGACGCCGATCACCTTGCCGGAAAGGTCGAGGACGACGGTGGTGATGATGTCGTCCAGCGTCAGATAGGTGGCGGCGAGGAGTCGCCCGTCCGGGGACCAGCTGATGGCGTCTTCCTGCCAGTAGCCCTCGGCCGACCAGAGCGGCTGCCGGGCGCCGGTGGCGGTCTCGATCAGCACGATGCCGGCGATGTCGTCGCCCACGCCGGGGATTCCGGGTCCGTTCGACAGGTCGGCCAGGACGGCGATCCGGCTGCCGTCCGGTGAGAGCGCCGCCCGCACGGAATCGTCCGAGACGAACTCCTGCCGCGCTCCGGTGGCGAGCGTGTGCAGCACCACCCGCATGGGTCCGGCGCCGTCGTCCTGCCGCGACAGGAACACCAGCCGGGTCCCGTCGGACGACAGCGACACCGTGTTGCGGGAGAGGTGGGCCGGGAGCCCCGGGACGGTCACGAACTCGTCGCTGTCGGCGTCCAGCACGAACACGGCGTCCCGATCGAGGCCATGAGCCGCGACGACCATCCGAGCCGCCCGCACCGGCCGTGCAGCCGGCACGTCGAATGCGATCTCCCACGACCGGTGGACGACCACGGTACCTCCCAAGAGCTGATCCGAACCGCAGCCTAGTCAATGATCACGGAACGTGGTGATTCGAGATCTGCCGCAAGCCGATCTTCATGGTGTACGTTCCCCGCTGCGATCTTTATGCCCTATTTATCCGAGGTGAGTGCATGCGGCGTCTCTGCGTAATCATGGTGGGTGTGCTCGTGGCGTCCTTATTAGGACCCGTCCACGAGACATTGACCGCCAGAATGGCGGCAGCGGCGGCGGCGGTGAACGCAGCCGCCCCCCCCTGCCCCCCGAACAGCGACGACTGGTCGAACGCCGGCAGAGGTGACAAACGCTGCGTGTTCAACGCCATGTACGCCACCCGCCGCCGCATCAACAGCAGCTGCTTGACCGCCCGTCCCGCGCTCGGCACCTACATCTACCAGCAGCCCAACGAGTGCAGCGCCGGCGGCGGCATCGAGGCCATCGGGCAGGGCCGTGCCATCAAGTACCTGAACGACCACCTCGGCGTCCGGCCGCCCGCACAGCCCGGCGCGATCATCAACCCGGACGTCCAGTGGGAGACGTACCTCAACAACGGCCGCGATCGGCCCGACATCGTCTACTACGACCGGATCGGCACCAGCTTCGCCGAGGTGGTCGAGGCCAAGGTCAAGGGCAACCCGGACTATGAGGGCTGGGGACGCCAGGTCGGCCGGTACGTCGCGGCGATCGCCGCCAACGGCGTCAACGGCGTCCGCGCCGGGTCGGTCCTCGACCGCTGGGGCGGGTACGAGGACTGGTTCCAGGTCTACGGCAAGGGAAAGACGTGCCCGCTCAGTGGCGGCGACAAGGGATACCAGCTGTCCACCTACAGGGCCACCTCGCCGGCCTCCGGCCTCCTGGACATCCGGGAGGTGAAGAAGGAGCGCAAGTGCGAGAGGCAGAAGGACCCGGCGGATCCCAACAGCCCGCCCGCCAAGATCCCCAACGTGGACGAGGACGACGACGACTTCAAGTGGGACCCCCCGGACTACCTTCTGCCGCTGATCAGGGGCATCCGGACCGTCGGTCCGACCACGCTCGCCCAGGACATCGGCGCCTATGGCAGCGTCGAACTCGCCGCGGCCGAGCTGACCGCTGAGATCGAGCTGTTCCTCGCCAGCCAGGCGGGCAGGGCGTTCCTGATCGACGCCGGATTCATCACGGCCGAGGCGGCGCTGGCGTTCGGCATTGTGGGGCTGGTCGGCCTCATCCTGTGGTGGTATTTCAGCCACCACGGCAGTCTGGTGAAGGGCGAACCGCACTTCACCACCCCGGACAGACTGGGCTACGACCTGCAGTCCGTCGGCGAGTTCATCCTCGCCCAGTCCGACAGGTGGAACCTGGAGATCCAGGGCCGGCTCAGCCCCGCCAGTGGCGGCAGGGACGTTTCGGTGATGTTCGACGCCGCGATGGAGGCCGGTGACCACCTGGTCGAGTTCCACGAGGACGACCTGTACATCGACAACCAGAAGCGCACGCTCGAGACCGGCAAGCTTCTCCACCTGGGCAAGAACGCGTTCATCCTGCGCAAGGACGACAAGTGGGCCGTCATGTTCGACGGCGTGGCCGGCCCTGCCCTGTCCTGGAGGAGGGGAGCCGCGAGCCTCTACGTGCCGCCGACCCCCGACAGTGACCTCGTGGGCCTGCTCGGCAACGCCGACGGCGACCCGAAGAACGACCTGCGTCTGCGGGACGGCACCCAGCTGCCCGCCAACGCCTCGCCGACCGTGCTGCACAGCAGCTTCGCCGACTCCTGGCGGATCGACGACAACGAGTCGCTGTTCACCTACGGTCCGGGCCAGAGCACCGCGACCTTCACGAACAAGCAGTTCCCCGCCAAGATCGTCTCGGTCGCCGACCTGACGCCCGAGCAGGTCCAGCTGGCGACCACTCAGTGTGAGGCGAACGGCGTCCCGGCGGGCCTCCAGTTCAACGACTGCATCCTGGACATCGCGCTCACGGCGGACACCTCGTTCGCGAAGGCCGCCGCCGAGCAGACGAAAGCCATCCTCGACCCGACGGCGCAGGCCGTCAACGAGAACGGCGACCTGGCGATCGACTTCCAGGGGGCGCTCAGCTCGAACGTGCGGCCGTCGCGGGTGTCGACTGATCCGGCGGTGAGCACGTTCGCCGGGCCGTTCAGCGGGGCGGATTCGTACCGGTTCTACGCGCAGTCGCTACCGTCTCACAAGAGCGGGACGCTGGGCTTCGACCTGCTGGCCGTCGGCGACTGGGCGTCCGACCCCGACACCGAGACGGTCCAGGTCGAGACCGACCGCGGCACCCCGTACACGATCACGCCGAGCACGCTGACGCCCGTCGCGACCGGGAAACTGGCGACCGGCCTGCCGTGGGCCAAGTACCGGATCACGATGCCGGTCACCCACAACAAGAGCCAGATCGAGTTCAAGACCACGGCCACCGGGGTGGCGGGCATCTCGAACCAGGCGTTCGGCATCGACAACGTCAACCTCGACCTGGATGTCACGCCGCCACAGACGTTCACGGTGTCGCTGCCGTTCACGGCCTCGGACGGCGTCCCGGCCGCGGGAGCGGGCAACCTGGAGAGCGAGGTCGCGCGCGACGAGTACCAGTTCACGCTGGGCCAGCCGGGTTCGATCTTCGTTGACGCGCAGGAGTGCCCGGGGCTCTGGTTCAACTGGGAGCTGTTCAACGCCGCGGGCGCGAGCGTCGCCACCAACTCTCTGTGCGGTGGCAAGCGCCTCGACGGCCTCGCGGCGGGCGCGTACCGGCTACGCGTTTCACCGCACGAGGACGAGTTCGGCGCCTACAAGCTCAGCGTGGGCACGATCGCGCCCGACGTCGTCAAGACCGCGGCGATCGGCGGGCCGAAGGTATCGCTGGCGACCACCCAGCCGGGCCAGTACGGCACCTGGACGTTCGCCGGAACAGCCGGCCAGAAGGTCTCCTTCGAGTTCACCGACGGCACCCTGAGTTCGAGCGCCGACGCCACCCTGCGGGTGAAGCGACCCGACGGGACCGTCCTGGCGTCGCAGAGTTGCGGCAAGACCTGCTTCATCGACACCGAGACCCTGCCCGTCACCGGCACCTACTCGGTGGTGTGGGATCCGAAGGACGCCAAGACCGGCTCGCTCGCGTTGCAACTGTTCGAGGTGACCGACCTCACCGGGACGGTCGCGCTCGGAGCGCCCTCCACACTGACGAGCACGGTTCCCGGACAGGACGCGTACTGGTCGTTCGCCGGTAAGGCCGGGCAGCGGATCGCGTTCGGGGTCAGCGGGCTGACCAGCTCCGCCTACGCCTCGGTCCGCAAACCGGACGGAACGCCGCTGTACGGCTCCACCTACTGCTCGACGGCCTGCGCCTTCAACACCATCACGCTTCCCGCGGACGGCACCTACACGATCATCGTCGATCCGACCGTCGCGCGGCCGGGGCCGATGACGGCAGGGGTGATCGCGGGCGATGTCACCGGCTCCCTGACCGTCGGCGGGGCACCGGTCAAGCTGACCACCACCGGGCCGGGGCAGAACGCCACCTGGTCGTTCGCCGGGACGGCCGGTCAGCGCATCGCGTTCGCCTTTACGGGCGGGACGTGGGACAACAACGGGTACGCGCGCGCGTCGGTGCGCAACCCAGATGGAACGGACCTGTTCAAGCCGGCCTACTGCAAGGCGTCGTGCACGTTCGACACGGTCACGCTGCCGGTGACCGGAACGTACACGGTGGTCGCCGACCCGTACGGGGCGGCCGTGGGCTCGATCTCCGCGCAGGTCGTCGCGGGCGACGTCACCGGCTCCCTGACGGCCGGCGGGGCACCGGTCAAGCTGACCACCACCGGGCCGGGGCAGAAGGCCACCTGGTCGTTCGCCGGGACGGCCGGTCAGCGCATCGCGTTCGTCCTGACGGGCGGGACGTGGGACAACAACGGGTACGCACGTGCGTCGGTGCGTAACCCCGACGGATCGGACCTGTTCAAGCCGGTCTACTGCCAGCCGTCGTGCGCGTTCGACACCTCCACGCTGCCGGAGACCGGAACGTACACGGTGGTCGCCGACCCGTACGGAACGGCCGTGGGCTCGATCTCGGCGCAGGTCGTCGCGGGCGACGTCACCGGGACGCTCACGCCGGGCGGCGCCGCGGTCAAGCTGACCACCACCGAGCCGGGGCAGAACCCGACCTGGTCGTTGGCCGGAAAGGCCGGGCAGCGGATCTCGATCACGATCTCGGGCGGAACGTTCACCGGCGCGCAGGCGTCGGTGCTCGGACCGGACGGCTCGGTCTTCCTGCCGAAGAAGTCCTGCTCCACCTCCTGTTTCTTCGACGCGACCGTACTGCCGGCGGACGGCACCTACCAGGTGGTGGTCGACCCGTCCGGCATCTACACCGGCTCGGCCTCCGCCCAGGTGACCCTCGTGTCGCAGGACGTGGCGGCGCAGGTCACCGTCGGGGGGCCGGCGTCCACGCTGACGACCACGATCGCCGGACAGCACGGTGTGTGGACGTTCGCCGGGACCGAGGGCCAGCAGGTGTCGTTCAACTTCACCGGTTCGACGTTCACCGCCAGCTCGGACATCAAGGTCAAGGTCAAGAAGCCGGACGGAACCGACCTGGTCGCCGACACCCGCTGCGGCGTCAACTGCCTGCTCGAGCCGACCGAGCTGCCGGTGACCGGTACGTACACGGTCGAGCTCAACCCGCAGAACGCCAAGACGGGTTCGCTGGCCCTGCAGCTCTACACGGTGACTCACCTGACCGGCAGCGTCATCGTCGGCGGCGCCGCGTCCAGTCTCACGACGACGACGCCGGGCCAGAACGGAACCTGGTCCTTCTCCGGTACCTCGGGTCAGCTGGTCTCGTTCAACTTCACGGATGCGAGTTTCGCCAGTGCGACCGGCGCTCGGGTGACGGTGAAGAAGCCCGACGGAACCGTGCTGGTGGCGGCCACTTACTGCGGTCGTAACTGCTTCCTGGAACCGGTTGCTCTCCCGGTGGCGGGTACGTACACGGTGGAATTCGACCCGCAGGAGGGGAATGTCGGAAAGCTGACCGCTCAGCTCTACACGGTGACTCACTTGAGCGGCAACGTCACGGTCGGCGGCGCCGCCTCCAGCCTCACGACGACGACGCCGGGCCAGAACGGAACCTGGTCCCTCTCGGGTACCTCGGGTCAGCTGGTCTCGTTCAACTTCACGGATGCGAATTTCGCCAATTCGACCGGCGCTCGGGTGACGGTGAAGAAGCCCGACGGAACCGTGCTGGTGGCGGCCACCTACTGTGGCACCAACTGCTTCATCGACCCGGTGGCACTGCCGGCCACAGGCACCTACACCGTCGAATTCAACCCGCGAGACGAACAGGTCGGCAAGCTGACGCTGAGGACCTACTCGGTCGCCGACCTCTCTCCGGTGAGCATCACCGTCGGTGGTGCCACCTCGACCCTGACCACCAAGACCCCAGGCCAGAACGGAACCTGGACCTTCAACGGCACCGCCAACCAGAAGGTGACCTTCACCTTCACCAACTCCAGTTTCGGCAGCTCTATCGACGCCCAGGTATCGGTGAAGAAGCCTGACGGCACCGCATTGGGCTCCACCATCTATTGCGGCCGCAACTGCACCATCTCCGCGACGACTCTGCCCGCCACGGGCACCTACACCATCCTCTTCGACCCCAAGGCCGAAAAGACCGGCGCCCTGACCGTCAAACTCGCATCGGCGAGCTAGAGCGGTACGACGAACCGGCGGCGTGGGTTCGGTGGTGAAAGCCACTGAACCCACGCCGCCGTGGCGTCCCCGCGATCTCTGTTGCGCTTCGATCACGATTGTTAGAATTTGTATAACTCTCTTGCATGACGCCAGATGATCAACGGAGTCAAGTTTCGGAGAGAGGACACCTCATGCACTTAGCCGCAGCCCGGGCCGCTCTGAGTGGTGCCACTGTCGTCTGCGCGATGCTCCTCACCGCCCTTCCCGCGACTGCCTCCGCCGCACCGGCCCCCGCCACCCAGGCCGCCGCGACCCAGGCCGGAATCGACCGCGGAGTGCTGCTGGCCAAGGCGGACCAGCCCCAGGCCGGCGAGGCGTACGGGGACCCATGGGTCAACCCGTACTTCGAGCCCGGCGTCACTGGCCCAAGCTGCTGGGACTACGGGCGCAATACCCGTGCGACCGCGGGCATCAGCGCCAGGTTCTCCACGCCGACATGGTTCCACTCCTACAACGACGTCTGGGTCTTCTCCAACTCGGACGACGCGGCGGCCTTCGAGCGGCAGTGGCGGGCCGATCTGACCACCTGCGTTGACCGCAACCGCCCGGCCGAGACCGGCATGACGGTCCACGACATCACCAAGGTCGGCGAGACGGACGGCGTGGACATCCTGCGCATCACCGAGGCCGTCAACCCGTACTCCACCATCACCCACTTCTTCTGGGTCGCCGTGGTCCGCCAGGGTCGCGCAGTGTACGCCGTCCAGCTCCTCGACTACCGGAACGGCGAGCCGCAGCCCATGAGCTTCGACAACACCGTCGCCAAGATCAAGGCCAAGCTGGCCGCGTACTACCCCTGATGCCGCGTAGTCGTCTGGGGTGTCAGCTCGTGCTCTCCTCGGCGTCGAGCTGGTGGTCCGCCCAGACGTAGCTCTCGGGGAGCAGGTCGGTGATGGAGACGGTACGGAGTCCGTCACTTGTGCCGACGATGACCTTGAGGGCTGGGAAGTAGTCGAGAAGGACCTGGCGGCAGCGGCCGCATGGGGGCACGACGCCTCGGTCGCGGTCGCCCACGGCGACGATGGTGTCCAGGTCGTAGGCGCCCTGCGCGGCAGCTGTGCCGATGAGGACCAGCTCCGCGCAGGGGCCGCCGGTGAAGTGGTAGGCGTTCACCGCCGTGACGATCCGGCCGTCCCGGTTGCGGGCCGCGGCCGCCATGGTGTGGTTGTCGCCCCGGCAGCGTGTGGCCGCGACGTGCGCCGCGGCCTGGATCAGTTCATGGTCGACATGGTTGATCTGTGTGGTCATCTTCTCTGCCTTCATGGCTCTATGACGATGAGTGCCGTTCGGTGAAGGACATGATGCGTCGCCACGCGTCCTCGCACGCCGCCGCCCACTCGCTGAACGACCGGTCGAAGAAGGAGTGCGGGGCGCCCTCATAGATGTGCGTCTCGTGCTCGGTGCCCGCCCTGTCGAGCGCGGCCGTGTACGCGGCGAACTGCTCCGGCGTCGAGGCCGTGTCGGCACCGGCGCGCAGCAGCAGGAGCGGGGCGCCGGGAACGGGCGGCGGGTCGCCGACCGCGCGGAGCGCGCCGTAGAAGCCGATGCCACCCGCCAGGCCGTTGCCCTCGGCCGCCAGCCGCCAGGAGTGGGCGCCGCCGAGGCAGAAGCCCACCGTGAACACCGGGCCCGTCTTGGCCAGGTCCGTGACGGCCTCGCCGACGTCGGTGCGCACCTGGTCGGCGGTCAGCTGCGACACGTGCGGCATGTAGTCGAAGTCGTCGCCCCTGTCGTCCGTGCCCGCCGTACGGCCGAAGTAGTCGATGGCGACGGCCCGGAACCCCGCCTCGGCGAACCGGACCGCCAGCTCGCGGTAGAACGGGTGCAGTCCGCGCACGTCCGGCAGGATGACCACGCCGCGCCCGTTCGGCACCGCGGGCTCGGCACGGTAGGCGAGGAAGGTGTTGCCGTCGGCGGCGGTCAGCTTGAGCGGCTCCTGGGCGGCGGCCCGGCCCTTGATCGGCGGGGCGGGCGGCCTGCTGTCGGTGGAGTGGCACATGATCAGAGCATATTCACGGGACGTGCCGAGAAGCATGAACGACGAGCTAGTACGGCGGCGCGGCCCTGAGCGCCGCCAGTAGGTGCGCGTGCACCCTGGCGACCGGAGCCCTGGCCAGCCCGCCCGAGCGGACCGCGAGGTAACCGGTGTTGATCGGCGCCAGCTCCGGCTCCGCGAGCGTGACCAGCCGGCCCGCCGCCAGATCGGTCCCGCACAGGTACGCGGGCAGGACGGAGACGCCCATCCCGGCCCGCACCGCGTTCAGCACGCCACGCAGGTCGGGGATCACCACCTGCGCGGCCATGGCCGGCCGCCGCCCGAAGACCGTCCGCCAGTAGCGGCGCACGATGGGCAGATCCTCGGCATAGGAGATCAGCGGCATGGCCGCGAGATCCGCCCGTGCGGCCACCTCGGGACTGGCCACCAGCAGGAACTCCTCGTCGTACGCGGGCTCCGCCTGGACGCCGCGCACCCGCGGCCGGATCGTGGACACCACCAGGTCGAGCCGCCCGGCCGCCAGGTCGGCGAGCAGGCCGTCGGACAGCCCGAACGTCGTGCGCAGCCGCAGCCCGTCGCGCACCAGCGGCGCGAGCAGCGGGATCACCTGCTCGCAGACGAACTCGGCCGGGCCGCCCAGGTGGACCGCCTGCTCCGACGGCAGTTCCGCGTCCACCACCGCGTCCAGTGCGTCGAGCGAGCCGGCCACCCGGCGGGCCAGCTCGTCCGCGGCCGCCGTGGGGGCGACGCCGCGCGGCAGCCGGTCGAACAGCGGCCGGTCCAGCGCCGCCTCCAGGGTCTTGACCTGCGCGGTCACCGCGGGCTGCGACAGGCCGAGCGTCTGCGCGGCGGCCGTGATGGAGCCCGTCCGGTAAACCTCGAGGAACGTCCTGAGCAGGTCCAGCGAGAGCGACATATCAGTATTCTGATGGCTGACCGCCAGATTTACTATTTGTGGCTGATGGGTCGGCGGGGCGATGCTCAGGTCATGACCAAGCGCATTCTGATCGCACTGACCAGCCATGACGACCTCGGCGGAGTCAGGAAGACCGGCTACTACGTGCCCGAGGCGGCTCATCCCTGGGAGATATTCCGGCAGGCCGGGTTCGAGGTCGAGGCGGCGAGTGTGGGCGGCGGCCGGACGCCCGAGGACGGGTACGACCCGGCCGACCCCGTCCAGACCGCCTTCCTGGCCGACCTCGAAAGGCGGACCGTCCCGCGGCTGGCCGACCTCGACGCCGCCTCGTACGACGCGGTGTTCTACGCCGGAGGGCACGGCACCATGTGGGACTTTCCCGACGATCCGGACGTGGCCCGGCTCGGGCGGGAGGTGTACGAGCGCGGCGGCGTCGTCGCGGCCGTCTGCCACGGCCCGGCGGCACTGGTGAACCTCACGCTCTCCGACGGCTCGTACCTCGTGTCGGGCAAGCGGGTGGCGGGGTTCACCAACAGCGAGGAGTACGCGGCGGGCGTCGCGGACGTGGTGCCGTTCCTGCTGGCCGACAAGCTGCGGGAGCGTGGCGCGCGGCACGAGGGCGCGGGTGACTTCGAGCCGCACGTCGTCGTGGACGACCGCCTCGCCACCGGCCAGAACCCGGCCAGCGCCGCCCCGCTCGCCCAACGCGTCGTCGAGCTGCTGACCTGACGGGTTGGCGGGTGAACGGGGGTCAAACGCCGCCGGATGGCGGTTGTCCGGCGGCGGCCGGGATCTGACCATCGAGGGGTAGGGTCAAGCATCCCGTGGAAGGGGAAGCGACATGGCAACACACCCCAATCTGGACCCCGAACTCCGTGCCGGGCTCGGCCAGATAATGCTGCCGGACACCGGTGGTCTGTCCGGGGAGAGCCTCCCCGGGCATCGGGCTCAGATCAACGCCATGTTGGCGGCCGCGCCGCCGCCGGAGACCGACGTCACGATCGAGGATCGCCACGTACCGGGGCCCGAGGGCGCACCCGACGTCCGGGTACGGATCTACCGCCCGGCCGGGACCGAGACGGACCGGCCGGGGCTGTACTGGATCCACGGCGGCGGCATGATCGTCGGTGTCCCGGAGATGGACGACGCCATGGTGATCGAGTACGCCGAGCAGCTCGGCGTCGTGATCGTCTCCGTGGACTACCGGCTCGCCCCCGAACACCCACATCCCGCACCGGTCGAGGATTGCTACGCCGGACTGCTGTGGACCGCCAAGAACGCCGGTGAGCTCGGCCTCGACCCCACCAGGCTGGCCGTGGGCGGCGCGAGCGCGGGCGGCGGGCTGGCCGCGGCGACCGTGCTGCTCGCCCGCGACAGAGGCGGGCCCGACGTCTCCTTCCAGTTGCTCGTCTGCCCGATGCTCGACGACCGCAACATCACCCCGTCCAGCCACGAGTTCGCCGAGGCCGTCATGTGGGACCGGGCCGCGAACCTGTTCGGCTGGACCGCCCTGCTCGGCGACCGGGTCGGTGGCGACGACGTCTCGCCCTACGCCGCGCCGGCCCGGGCCACCGACCTGGCAGGGCTGCCTCCGTCGTTCATCGACGTGGGGGAGCTGGAGGTGTTCAGGGATGAGTGCATCGAGTACGCGCGGCGGCTCGTGCAGGCCGGGGTGTCGACCGAGTTCCACCTTTATCCCGGGGCCTTCCACGGGTTCGACGGGCTGGTTCCCGACACCGAGCTGAGCCGCAGGGCCAGGGCGAACCGGCTGGCGGGGCTCAAGCGGGCGTTCCGCGTCTGACGCACGGGCGGTCAGGCGGGTGTCGTGCCGTTGGCGCGCAGGCGTACCAGAGCCAGGGCCAGGTGGGCGCGGAGGCGTCCGGCGGAGTCGGCGAGCGAGAAGCCCAGGACCGACTCCGCCCGTGCGATCCGCGCGGCCATCGAGCTGTGGTGCAGGTGCAGGACGGTGGCGGCCCGGCGTACCGAACCCTCGGCGCACAGCGCCCGCACGGCCGCCCGGCCCTCGCCGCCGAGCCGCTCCATCGACCGTACGTCGGCCAGTTCGGCGATCGCCGCGTCGGGCACGTCGGCGTAGAGGGCCAGGGCGCCCAGCTCGGTCCAGCGCACCACGCGGTCCTGCGGCCCGGTGAAGCGCAGCGCGGTACGCGCGCCCGCCCACGACTCGGCCACCCGCGAACCGGGCAGCTCGGGGCCGATACCGACGCGCGCGGAAACGGGCAGCTCGGTGCCGGTGCCGACGCGCGCGGAGTCGGGCAGCTCGGTGCCGACGCGCGCGGAGTCGGGCAGCCGGGGCAGCGCGGTGGCCACCAGCACCGCCTCCGTGTCACCGATCCGGGCCGCGCGGACGTGGTGCCCCATCGTCCGTACCCCGGGCACCAAGGCGAAGCCCTCGTCCGCGGGGATCGCGATAGCCAGCGCCTGTAGCGGCGTCGCGGGGTCGAACCCCAGCAGCCGCAGCGCCCGCGCCCGCTCCGCCTCGCCGGTCTCCGCCGACAGCGCCAGCTCCACCAGCGCCGGGTCCCGGCCCTCGCGGGCCAGTGCCACGGCGCGTTCCAGCGTGACCTCCGCCGCGGCCGCGAACCGTTCGAGGACGATCTCGTCCAGCCCGTGCGGGACGCCGTCGCGCTCCATCCAGACCGCGCCGAGCCCGGACGCCAGCTCCCTGACCACCTTGAGCGCGCCGCCCGGACGGTCGCCGGTGTCCGTACGGTCGGCATCCGTACGGTCGGTGCCCGGGTGGTCGACGTGGCCGTTGGGGAACGTGCGGGTGCGCCGCCCGGTGGCCGCGTCGAGCAGGCCCACCGGGCACTGGGTCAGCCGCGCGGTCGCCGAGAGCAGCACCGGGACGCTCACGTGGTCGCGTACCAGCGAGTCGAAGTAGGCGATGACGCGCACCGCGCTCTCCGCGTCGGTGTCCAGCGTCGACAGTCGGAGCAGCAGTCCTCGCACCACTTCAGCGTATGTCCGGAAACGGCCACCTGGCGATGCGACCAAGCATACGCTAGGTTGGTCTTGTGGATCTCGACTTCTCCGCGGCCGAGCAGGACTTCCGTGCCGAGGTTCGGGACTGGCTCGCCCGTCACGTACCCGATGGGCTGCCGTCGATGGACACCCCCGAGGGCTTCGAGGCGCACCGCGCGTGGGAGGCGCTGCTCGCCTCCGCCCGGCTGTCCGCCGTCTCCTGGCCCGAGGAGTACGGCGGGCGGAACGCCTCGCTGATCGAGTGGTTGATCTTCGAGGAGGAGTACTGGGCCGCGGGCGCTCCCGGCCGGGTCACCCAGAACGGCGTCTTCCTGCTGGCCCCGACCCTGCTGGCGTACGGCACGGAGGAGCAGCGGCGGCGCTGGCTGCCCGGAATGGCCAAGGCCGACGAGGTATGGGCGCAGGCGTGGTCGGAGCCGGAGGCGGGCAGCGACCTGGCCGCGCTGAAGTCACGGGCGACCCGGGTGGACGGCGGCTGGCGGCTGTCCGGGCAGAAGACGTGGAGCTCCCGCGCCGCCTACGCCTCACACGGGTTCGGTCTCTTCCGTACCTCGGATGAGGGCAGGCACCGGGGGCTGACGTACTTCATGTTCCCGCTCGACGAGGTGACGGTCCGGCCGATCGCGCAGCTCGACGGGCTGCCCGGGTTCGCCGAGCTGTTCTTCGACGGCGTCTTCGTACCCGACTCGATGGTGCTCGGCGCCCCCGGCGAGGGCTGGCGGATCGCGATGGCCACCACCTCCTCCGAACGCGGACTCGCCCTGCGCAGCCCCGGCCGCTTCCTGGCCACCGCCGACCGGCTCGTCCACCTGGCCCGCGACGCGAGCCCCGAACTCGCCGACCGGGCGGCCCGCTGCTGGACCGACGCCGAGGCGTACCGCCTGCACACCTTCGCCACCGCCCACCGGCTCATGTCGGGCGCCGAGATCGGCTCCGCGGCCAGCATGGGCAAGGTCTTCTGGTCCGAGCTGGACCTGCGGATGCACACCCTGGCCATGGAGCTGCTCGGCGAACGGGCGGGGGAGACGCCGTGGCTGGACGGGTTCCTGTTCGCGCTGGCGGGGCCCATCTACGCGGGCACGAACGAGATCCAGCGCAACATCATCGCCGAGCGAGTCCTGGGGCTGCCCCGATGACCTTCGCCTTCACCGACGAGCAACTGGCCCTCGCCGAGACCGTACGGGATGTGCTGCGCGCGCACTGCCCACCCGCCGCGCTGCGCTCCGAACGCCGCCCCGCCTGGGAACAGCTGGCCGGGATCGGCTTCTTCGGGCTGCTCCTGCCGCCGGACGCCGACGGGCTCGGGCTCCGGCTGGTGGACGCGGTGGCCGCGCTGGAGGAGACCGGACGGGCCTGCCTGCCCGGTCCGGTCGTGGAGACCGCCGTGGCGGCGCCGTACCTGCTGGACGACGTCGCGAAGCTCGCCTCCGGGTCGGTCTGCGTGAGCGTGCTGCTTCCCGGCCAGGCGTACGCTCCCGACGCCGACCTGGTCGACCTGCTCGTGGTCGCGCGCGCCGACGGCCTGCACCTGGTCTCCAGGGAGTCCGTACGGCTGGCGCCCCGGCCCGGTGCCGATCCGTGCCGGAGGCTGTTCGAGGTCTCCTTCGACGACTCCGTTCGCCTGGACCGCTCGTACCTCCCCGCCCTGCGACGGGCCACCGTGGCGACGGCGGCGCAGCTCATCGGGGTGGCCAGGCATCTGCTGTCGGTCACCGTGGCGCATGCCGGGGTCAGGACCCAGTTCGGCACGGCCATCGGGTCGTTCCAGGCGGTCAAGCACCAGCTGGCCGACGTGGCCATCGCGCTGGACTTCGCCGCCCCACTCGTCTACCGGGCGGCCCTGTCGGTGGATCCGCCGGTGGATCGGCCGGTGCGGCAGGTGGATGGGGCGGCGTCGTGGGGGGACCGGGCGGCGCCGGGGGCGGATGGGGAGGTTCCCGTGGTGGCGCGGTCGGTGCGCGGGGCTGGTCGGCCGGTGCCGACCATGGACCGGGACGTCAGTGCCGCCAAGGCCGCCGCCGGTGAGGCGGCCGCGCTGGCGGCGCGGGTGGCGTTGCAGGTGCACGGTGCGATCGGTTACACCGACGAGCTGGACCTGCGGTTCTGGCTGGCGCGGGCCTGGTCGCTGTCGGCCGCGTACGGTGGCTCCGCCGTACACCGGGCCCGGGTACGGACATCGGTGATCGGCGGCGATCTGAGGCGGTACCCATGAGGTTCGGCGTCCCGCTCGGCCTCATTCATCCGGCCGCCTGGAAGGACGTGGCGGTGGCCGCCGACGAGCTGGGCTTCGAGTCCGTGTGGCTGCCCGAGCACCTCGTGTTCAGCACCGACCTGTCGACGGCCCGCTACCCGGGCACCTCCGAGCCGGGCATCACGCCGTCCACGCCGCTGTTCGACGCGCCCGCGTACCTGTGCTGGCTGGCCGCGTTGACCTCCAGGATCAGGCTGGGTACGGCCGTGCACCTCTTCGCACTGCGCCACCCGTTCGTGTCGGCCCGCGCCTTCGCCACGCTCGACGTGGTGTCGTCGGGCCGGGCCATCTGCGGGGTAGGAGCGGGCTGGTACCGGGGGGAATGGGACGCGGCCGGCATCCCCTTCGCCTCACGCGGCGCACGGCTGGACGAGGCCATCGAGGTGGCCAGGCGGTTGTGGAGCTCGCCGGTGGTCGAGCATTCGGGGCGGTTCTACTCGTTTCCCGAGGTGGCGTTCGAGCCCAAGCCGGTACAGCACCGGCTGCCGATCCTTTGCGGCGGCGAATCCCCCGCTGCCCTGCGTCGGGCCGCGTCGTTGTGTGACGGCTGGATCAGCATGCCGCACACACTGGAGTCGATCAGACCGCAACTGGGCCGGCTGGCGGCGCTGCGGGGGGAGCGGCGCTGCTCGGTGACGGCCCACGCGTACTCGCTGGCGTCGCCGGATGAGGTGGCGGACTGGGCTGGGCTGGGAGTGGACCGGCTGATCGTCCGTCCGTGGAAGCGCAGCCGCGACGCCGTCTCCTGCCTGGCCACCTTCGCCGCGGACTACGGGGTCACCTCGCGCTAGCTTCGGTACGGACCATGGCGCGCCGGCTTCGGTACGGACCCCATGGCGTCGAGAGTGCGGTGCCGCGTCGGCTTGGCCACCGGAGCCAGGACCAGGGTGTTGTCCGCGCGTTGCGGGGTTTCGCCCGAATCCGCTGCCGGAATGCCGCTGTCGCTCGCACCGGCCGTCGCTGATCACGGCGGTGGCTCGGGCTCGTGGGTGATGAGGGTTTCGATGGCCGTGCAGAGCAGGTGGATGCTTCGATGGAATTTCTCGTCCTGGCCGTGCCTGGGGGCTTCCTCGAAGGTCAGGGGAAAGCGGGTGCGCAGGTCGGCGTAGCGCTCCGGGGTGATGGCGGGGGCCTGGGACTCGCTCTGTTCCTGAAGGGCGAACCCGGTGATGTGGCTCAGGAGGGTGTCGGCGGCTGTGACGAGGTGCGGGCGGGGGACGCCGGCGTCCAGGAGGGTCCGCAGGAGGCGCTCCATGAGGGACAGACCCCCGGTGCTGAGCATCTTGGGGCTGTCGGCCAGGAGGATGGCGCCGCCCGGGTGCTCGTGGAGGCTCCGGCGGAGGGTGGCGGCCTGGACCTCGACCTCCTCCCGCCAGGTGGACTCGGGCGGAAGGGCCTCCATGGCGGCCGTGGCGGCGTCGTAGGCCTGCAGGCATACGCGGTCGGCCATCATCGCCAGCAGGTCGTTCTTGCTCTTGACGTGGTAATAGAGGCTGCCGGCCGTGGCGTCGAGACGCACGGCCACCTGGCGCATGGACAGGCCGTGGTAGCCGACCTCGGCGAACGTGGCCATCCCCGCGTCGACGATCCGCTCCTGGGTGAGCTTCATGGCTCTACCGTAGCGCATTTTGAACACCGTTTGAATCCTGTGCTAACCTCGCCGCAGCGGTTTCGAACGCTGTTTGAAAGGGGCCTGCCATGAGTGAGTTGCTGTTCTCCGCCACCACGGCCGCGCTGATGGTGATGATGATCAACAGCGGGCTGGCACTGGGGCCGGCGCGTGGCCGGCCCATCCCATGGGTCGCGGTGGGGCTGACGGCGCTGGCCATATGTGGGGTGGTGATCCAGCTGGCGTGGTCCGGGGCGATGGACGCGCTCGACAATGACCCCGCCAAGACCGGGTGGTGGCGGGTCCTGACCTCGGTCTTCATGCAGAACGGCGGCGTCGCCGGAGCCGTGTGGAATATCGCGACGCTCGCCATCGTGGCGGCCCTGGCGCAGTGGTTCTGGGGCGGGCCGCTGACGGTGGCGCTGTTCGCGGGCGGGATCTTCCTGCCGGAGTGGGTCGACGCGCTCCTCGGGATGGGCGGCCCCAGCACCGATCCGCGTAATTTCGCCGGCAGCTCGGGAGCCACCTACTTCCTGGGGGCAACCTTGGCGACGGCCCTGGTGATGCGGACCCGGCTCTTGAAGGAGCGACTGCTCGCGGTCAGTGTGCCGCTGCTGGGGTTAGCGATGTGGTTCGCGCAGAGCAACGGGCACGGGCTGGTGACGGCGTACGGGTTCATCACCGGCTTCCTGGCGTGGGTCGCGTGGCGAGCGATCGAGACTCGCCGGGAGTCGGCTCATCGCAGATAGTGAGCCACTACCTGCGATAACCAGGGGGTGGCCGTGCGCGCCTTCGAGACGCTCGGAACGCTTCAAGGAGCGACTGACGCAGGCTCAGGCCGATTGACGGCGCGACGGCTTCGCCATGGACTACGGCATCACGCCGCGCCGTCTCACCATCCGGTCCGGGCTGTAGGACGTACCGCAGCTCGCCCGCTTTGCCCCGGTGATCGAGTTGCTCGGTGGTTAGCGCGGTCGGCGTCTTCTCCCGTGAGAGGGCGCATGACGAGGCGTTCGGTTTCCAGTCGGCTCATGGGTGTCAGCGCGCCGGGAGATCTACCACCCTGTCACCAATCCCGGAATGATGCGCGCACGGTCGGGCACGTGTCACCCGGTCGCGTCGAGAGTGGGACGGAGCTCAGCCCAGGCCCATGCTCCGAGCGTCGTGTCGGTCGTGGTCACGGGGGTCCGCGGCTGCTCGGGGACGAATCCTTCGCGCAGTCCGGTCGACATGCCCATGATGCCCTCGACCTGCGCCGGGGACATGCCGGCGCCGGCCAGCGTGGCGCGCATGTCGTCGTCGGCAACGCGGTGGGCGGTGACCGTGCGGCCCAGGACGTCGCCGACCACGGCCAGGGCGTCGTCCCAGGACAGGTCCTTCGGTCCGTGCACTCCCTGCACCCGGCGTCCCGACCAGTCGGCGCGCAGCAGCAGGGACGCGGCCACCGCGGCGATGTCGGCCGGAGCGACCCAGGAGAACGGGTTGCCGGTGGGCAGGACCACGGCCACGGTGCCCGAGCGGATGCCGTCGAGCTCGAACAGCAGGTTGCTGAAGAAGTAGCCGCACCGCAGGTGGGTGACGGCGAGGCCGGCGTGCTTGGCGACGACCCGGTCCAGCGTCTCCTCGACGCGGGCCAGCCCGTCGATCTCACCGGCGCCCTCGCGGAGCTCCGCTCCGACGCTGCTCTGCAGGACGGTGCGGGGGATGTGGTTCTCGGCGACCGCGGCGGCGACGATCTCACCGATCTCGGCATACGCCGCGACGGGGTCGTCGGCCTCGCCGGGCGGCACGACCAGGAACAGCGCGTCGACGCCACGGGTCGCCTCGGTGACCGCCGCGGCGTCCCGCAGGTCGACCTCGCGGGCGTCGACGAGGTCGCCCCAGGTCGCGCGGGGCTGCTCGGGGTGGCGGCTCAGCAGCCGCGGACGGACACCGGCTCGGACCAGGTGACCGATCAGGAAGCGGCCGACGTTTCCGGACGGTGCTGTGATTGCGATCTCCATGACGTTCACCGTACGGGTAGATGTGGCCGGATCATGTCCGCGATTGTGGAGACACTGGAGCTATGACCGACTTCTCCCCGGCCGACGGCGATCCCGCCGGGCGGACCATCCGGCTGCTGGAGTTGCTGGCCGCCCGGCCGGATTGGTCGGCTTCCGATCTCGCCGGGCGTCTCGAGGTCAGCACCCGCACCGTGCGTCGCGACGTGGCCCGCCTGCAGAGCCTCGGCTACGCCGTCGAGAGCCGGCCCGGGCCGGGTGGCCACTACGCGCTGCGCCCGGGGCGCCGGATGCTGCCGCTGGTCTTCCAGGATGACGAGGTCGTCGCTCTGGTCGCGGCCCTGCGCATGGTCGAGGGGATCCTCGCCGGAGACGCCGCGCCCCGCGCGCTGGCCAAGCTGTCGCAGGTGCTCCCGCGGCGGCTGCGCGCCGTCCTGGACACCGCCGCCGCGGGCAGCGAGAGCGTCGGTGGCGAGCGCGGGGGTGTGGAGCCTTCGACCCTGGCGGTGCTGCTCCGCGCGGCCGATCAGGACCTCGTGCTGCGGTTCGGCTACCGCGACCGGCACGGAGCCGCCAGCCGACGGCGGGTGGAGGCGGTGCGGTGCTTCTACGCCCGCGGACGCTGGTACGTTCTCGCCCACGACCTCGACGCCGGCGACTGGCGGGTGTTCCGCCTCGACCGCGTGCGGGAGCCGGAGGCGGGGGAACCGGGGTCCGGCGACCGTGGTCGGCCGGCCGCGGACCTCGCGACTTGGCTCGCCACGGACTTCGGCCGTCGACCCGAGGGCTGAGGGCTGAGGGCTCAGGCGGTGGTGGCGGCAGTGGTAATGAGCGCCCGGCCGCCGACACGGACGATGATGGGCGCGCCAGCGGGGCCGAGAATGTCGTGGCTGTGATCTCAACGATGATCAGTAACGCTATGTGACTTCGATCATCTTGGTCGAGCATGGCGAGATTGCCGGACGTCCGGTCTGGAGGCTGACGCCCGCGGGGGCTCCGCGAAAGCCGGGTGTTGGGATCAGGCGCGGTGGCGGCCTCCGCGTGATCCCCTATGAGTTGTGCGCGGCTGGGGGTGTGCCGGGGCGACGGCTTGCGTTCGTGGGGTCACGAGCAGGTCGCCATCCGCCACTCGTTGCTCGCCGTTCGCGGCCCGCAGTTCGTCGGACCAGGCTCGCAGTTCGTCCATGACGGTGGGCGAGGCGGCCGGCGCCTCCTGGCTGTGCTGGCGGCGAGCACGGGTGTCGAAGGCGTCCGTGCGGGGCGGGACGGCCGACGGGAGGCGGTGGCGGCGGCCTCGTGACGGAGCATCCTGGGCGAACGCCTCCGCGCCGTGGGCAGCGCCCAGGGGACGATGACGGCGCCCGCGCAGGGGGTTGTCCGAGCCGAAGGGGGCCGCCTCCTCGACAGGGTGTCCGCTGCGGCGGCGCCGCCCGTAGTAGCCGCCCGTCTGAGGACTCTCCGCCTGCTCGGCGGTGGGCCAGGGCTCGGTCGCGCGCGTGTACGGCGTGTGCGAGTCGGGGTGCTGAGGCGTGGTGTGCGAGTCGGGGTGCTGGGACGCGGTGTACGAACCGGGGTGTTGAGGCGTGGTGTACGAACCGGGGTGCTGGGACGCGGCGCGTGAGCCGGGCTGCGGGTGTGTGGTGCGCGAGCCGGGGTGCTGGGACGCGGTACGCGAGCCAAAATACTGCGGCGTGGTCTGCGAACCAGGGTGCTGGGACGCGGCGCGGGGCTTGGGACGATGCGGCGCACTGTCACGGCGCGTCGAAGGCGTGCTGTCACGGCCCGCGGACGGCGTGAAGGCGTCGAACCGCGTCGTCGCCGCCACGGGGACCGGCGAGAACGCGTCGAACTCCGTCGTCGCCTCGGGGATCGGCGCCGAGGCCCGCGCCAGCAGGTCGGCGATCGGCTCCAACGGCTTCAACCGCTCCAGGATCGACCGGCTCGCACCGGTCACCAGGCGCGGGTCGGTCACGTCGAGGCGCGGCTCGCTCCCGAGCGCGGACGCGACGACCTCGGCGGGGACGGCGAAGTCGAAGTCGGTCGACGCGATGAGCTCGTTCGAGGCGGTGAGCTTGGCCGGGGCGGCGAGTTCGGCTGGGGCACTGAAGGCGAGGTCGCTCGCGGTGATGAGCTCAGCCGGAGCGGTGAAGGCGAGGTCGCTCGTGGTGATGAGTTCGGCCGGGGTGGTGACGGCGAGGTCGCTCGCCGTGGTGAGAGCCGCCGTGGTGAGAGCCGGGGTGGTGAGAGCCGGGGTGGTCGTGCGGGCCAGGGCGGGTGCCGTCTCGGTGCGGGGCTTGCGGCGGCGGCGCCGGTGGCCGACGGCTGCCGGGGCAGGGGCGGCGAGGGCGGCCGCGCGGGCCGGCCGTACGCGCATGTTCCTGGTCTTGGCGACGGCGAGCACCGCGATGGCGGCCACCAGTGCGGAGCCGATCAGCGCGGGAGACGAGAGCGTGGGCACCGGCGTGGCGGACGACGCGTCGACGATGGTCGGAAGGGGAGCGGGGTCGCTGGTGACCGCGTTGGTGTCGGCGGTGGCCGGCTTGGCGTGCTTGCCCTTCTTGGGCGCCTGTTCGGCGGCCTTCGTGGTGGCCGCGGGCGACGACTTGCGGGTGGCCGTGGGGGCGGGGGAGACGGCCTGCTTGGGGCGGGTGGCGAGGGGGGCCTGGAGGTGCTCGCCCTGCCCGACTCCTCCCTGCCCGATGCGGGTGATCATGTCGACGAGCGAGGTGTCGTCGGGGAGTTGGAGCTTGCCCACGTCGGTCGTGGAGGTGGACGCCTGCTCGTTCGCCCGCTGCTGCGCGTCCTGCTCGCCCTCGACCTGCTTCTTGGCGGCCTCGTTCTCCAGGCGGGTCTTGACCTTCTCCGGGTAGCCGTAGCCGACGACCTTGCTGGTGTCGCGTTCCTTGCGCTTGGCGACGCCGCCGTCGATGTTGCCCTCGATCGTGAAGATCGTGTCACCCTCGACCTTGGTCACCAAGCCGACGTGGTCGATGGCGTCAATGTCGTTCGAGCCGCCCCAGTCGTAGAAGACGAAGGCGCCGGGCTGGGGCTTGTGGCCCCAGGCGCCATGCTCCTTGAACCACTCGGCGTGCTGCACCGTCCAGGCGAACTGGCCGATCCAGTCCTCGTAGCCGAGCTTGTGCGCGGCCCACGACAGGTACATGTCACACCAAGGGGCGGAGCTGTAGTCGGCGTCGAACTCGACGTTCTTGCCGTACCAGTGGCCGAACTTGGTGTACGCATCGCCTTTCTCGGAGTAGCCGAGCTGACTCTCGAGCAGGTCGATGAACTTCTTCATCTCTGGCGTCATGGACGTGCGAAGGAACCTTCCGGGCAAGACCGGGTTTATCCACACAGCCCTGGGTACGTGGGACGTGTGTAGCAAAACCGGAGGCCTGTCGTCTTCCGTGATGAAGGAGGCTACCGTGGCGAAAGAGCAGGTCACGCCTGGGTCAAGGTAGCTCCAAAGGTAATGCGCACCAAAACAGCAGGTCAAAAGCTTGCCAGAAATGTCCCGACAAGGACGGTTTGATAGTAAAAGATCTACCTTTGGGTGTCTAGAACGTGTTTTGGTAGAACGTGTTCTAAGATGCTGCAATGACGATCGACGTCGCCGCCGGCGACTCCCGCATCGCCGCCCTGTGCGCCCTGGCCCAGCAGACCAGAGACCTGATGGACGCGGTGCTGATCACTGACGTCGACGAGGACGAGCTGGTGGCCGTGACCGCCGAGCTGGCCGCTTTGACCGAACGTCTCGAAGCGACCCGCCGCGTGTCCGCGCGGCCTTTCGACATCGCGCCGGACGGCACCGTACGCCACCTGGGCAACGCCGCCATCGGCGCCGCCAACCCGTTCGCGGTGCCGCTGGTCGTGGAGCGGGCCGCGAGCGGCGGGGTACGGGCGGAGGTGTCGTTCCGGCCGCTGCACGAGGGGCCGCCCGGCTTCGTACACGGCGGGATCATCGCGATGGCCCTCGACCACCTGCTGGGGCAGGCGGTCGCCGTCGCCGGGCTGGCGGCTATGACGGGCACTCTGACTCTGCGCTACCGGGCGCCCGTGCCGTACGGCCGGCCGGTGGTCGTGACGGCGGAGCACACGCGTACGGAGGGGCGCAAGGCGTGGGCGGACGGCCGGGTGTCGCTGCCGGACGGCACGGTGCTCGCCGAGGCGACCGGCCTGTTCATCACCCCGACGGCCTGGCTGGACGGACCGCCGTCGGCGGCCCGCGTCGGTCAGTAGTCCGCGCCCGTCAGTAGCCTGCGCCGGTCGGTAGTCCGCGCCCGTGAGTAGCCTGCGCCGGTCGGTAGTCCGCGCCCGTCAGTAGCCCGCGCCCGTCAGTAGGCCGCCGTCCACGGTGAACTCGCTGCCGGTGCAGTAGCTGGATCGGTCCGAGGCCAGGAATGCCACCACGTGCGACACCTCCACCGGTTTGGCGAAGCGCTTGGTGACCATGCTGCGGAGGAACGCGTCCGCGTCCACCTCGCGCATGATCTCGGGGTCCATGGCCATCGAGGTGTTGATCGCCCCGGGATGCACCGAGTTGACGCGGATCTTGAAGCGGGCCAGCTCCCGGGCGGCCGCCTTGGTGACCCCCCGGATGGCGAACTTCGAGGCCGAGTACGCCGACATCCCTTCGGCACCGATGAAGCCCTCGACCGAGGAGATGTTCACGATCGAACCGCGTCCGGCGGCCCGCATCGGCTCGATCGCCGACTTGACGCCGAGCCAGGTGCCCTTGAGGTTCACCTCGATCACGCGGTCGAACTCCTCGACCGTCATTTCCTCGATGCGTCGAAATTTCAGGATCCCGGCGTTGTTGACCAGGATGTCTAACTTGCCGTACATGTCGACGGCGGTCGTGACCGCGCGCGCCCACTCATCCGGCGCGGTGACGTCGTGATGGACGAAGGGCGCGCCCGTCTCCTCGGCCAGCGCCTTGCCCTCCTCGTCCAGCACGTCACCGAACACCACGCGCGCCCCTTCCTCCAGGAACAGCCGCACATGCGCCTCGCCCATGCCGCGCGCTCCGCCGGTGATCAGCGCCACCTTGCCGTCAAGCAGTCCCATTGCGACCTCCCGCCGCGACGGCCACCGAGGCCGCCTCCATAGATCGGTAGACGGGGATCCCGGCCGCCGCCACGATCGCCCTGACCTCGTCCTCGACACCGGGGGGTGCGCACTCGCCGTTCCTGGTGACCAGCGTGACCCTGGTCCCCGGGAGCGCGTCCTGTGTGGCCGCCAGCGCCCGCGCGTACTCGAACAGCGGTTCGGCCCGCGTCCCGTAGGTGAAGAAGCTCTGTACGTTCACGTGCGCCACGACATCCGGGTACGGCTGGTGCCGCACGATCGCCTCGACGGCCCGCCGGACCAGGTCCGGCCCGCTCCGGGGGCCGACGGGCACCTCCAGCGGGTTGGCCAGCGAGGAGCCGGCCCCCAGCCCGAGCCCACGAAGCTCGCCGAGCACCGCGTCCGGCAGCGGCCCGAGCGGCACCCCGGCCCGATCGAACACATCGGCGGCCAGCACACTCGCCCCGCCACTCGGCCCGATCACCAGCGCCCCGCCACGCGCGCCCACGCTCAGAGAACCCGCCGCACCACCCGGGACCACGCCGAGCGCGCCCGCCTGGTTGCCTGGGACCGCGCCGAGCGCGCCCGTCTGGTCGCGTGGGATTGCGCTGGGCGCGCCAACCTCGCCGCCTGAGACCGCGCCGGGGGTGCCCGTCTGGGCGAGTGGGATCGCGCCTGGCGCGCCCGCCTGGTCGCCTGGGATCGCGCTGGGCGCGCCAACCTCACCGCCTGGAACCACGCCGAGCGAGCCCGCCTGGCCGTCCGTGGTCGCGGTTCCGTCGTACGGACCGGCCCGGCCGTCCGTGGTCGCGGTTCCGTCGTGCGGACCTGTCGTTCGGGTGCCGTGGGCCTGGAAGAAGGCGAGGACGCCGATCAGGTCGTCCTGGGAGGTCACCAGCGTGGCACCGGTCTGGTCGGCGAGTGCCTGCCAGATCCGCCCGTCGCTCACCAGGCCACCGGTGTGCGAGGCGGCGGCCCGCTGGCCCTGGGCGCTGCGCCCGCCGACCAGCAGCACCACCGGCACGGGAGCGGCCGCCAGCGCCTCGTACAGCGCCCGCCCGTCGCGCGGGTCCTCCAGGTAGAGGCCGATGGCCCGCGTCTCGGGGTCGGCCGACAGCCAGCGGAGCAGTTCGGCCGGGGTGACGTCGGCCGCGTTCCCCACGGTGACCACCCGGCTGAACGCCAGTCCCCGCCGCTCGCCGACCTTGATCACCTCTCCGGCCAGCCCGCCGCTCTGCGAGATCAGCGCGACCGTCCCCGCCGGGCCGAGCCCGCCGCCGACGAACGTCTGCCGCCCGCGCGGGCAGTACACGCCCATGCAGTTGGGGCCGAGCAGCCGCGTCCCCGCCGCCCGTGCCGCGGCGACGAGCTCCTGCTCCAGCTCCGGCCGTCCCGCCTCGCCGAACCCGCCGCTCATCACCTGTACGTACGGCACCCCGGCCGCCTGCCGTACGACCTCGGCGCACCGCTCGGCGGGCACCGCCACCAGCGCGTAGTCCACGTCGGCCGCGGCAAGGGAGTGCACGGCGGGTACGCCGCCCACCTCCCGCGCCTCCGGATGCACGGCCACCAGCGGGACACCGGCGGCCTTGTAGAACTCGAGGAACATGTTCCCGAAGTTCGGCCTGCTGGTGGAGGCCCCGACCACGGCCACCGCCTTGGGCTCGAAGAGCGGCCCGAAATCCGCAGGCTCCCCGGTCTCCACGAGCTCAAGCACGGTGGGAGAAGCCGGGAGGTACCGCGCGTCCACCGCCACAACACCCGACTCGGTGGCGATGACCGGATTGATCTCGAACTCGCCCAGTTCCAGCCGCTCCCACAGCCCGCCGGCCCCGCCGACCGTCATGAGCAGCTTCACCACCGCGTCCACGTCCACCCCGGGACGCCCGCGCAGCCCGTACAGCACCGGAGACCCGCGCAGCGAGCCCAGCATCCGCCGCGCGTCCTCCTCGGAGATCGGGCACAGGCCCAGCGCGGTGTCCCGCAGCGTCTCGGCCCACACCCCGCCCAGCCCGGCCAGCAGCACGGGCCCGAACCCGGGATCGTGGACCAGCCCGACGATCAGCTCCACCCCGGCGGCGGCCTGCTCCTCGATCAGGAAGCCCTCGGCCCCGACGACCTCGGCCAGCATCCTCGCGGCCGCGGCCGGGACGTCGGCCCGGCGCAGCCCCAGCTCCACGGCCCCGGCCTCGGACTTGTGCACGATCCCGGGCCCGTACGCCTTCAGCACCAGCGGCTCGCGCAGGTCCATGACGGGACCGAAGTCCATCCCGCGCACCACCACCCCGCGCGGCACCGGCACCCCGGCCTCCCGCAGCAGTGCCTTGGCCTCGTGCTCCGCGACCACCGCTCAGCTCCCCAGCAGGTGGCCGTGCTGCTCTCTGATCTGTCCGCGTAAGAGCTTGCCGGGCCCGCCGGAGGCGTCCTCGAAGTGCGGCAGCGCGTCGGCCACCACGATGCGGTCCGGCCGCTGGTGCGGGGCCAGTTTGTCGTCCAGGGCGAGCGCGAGCTTGGCGGCGTCGAGCGAGTGCCCGGCACGTGCTACGACGGCCAGCAGGATCCGCTGTTCGGCCGCGTCCTGCCCGTCGACGTGCGCGGGCACGCCGACCGCCCCGGCCTCCGCCACGCCGTCGAGCGCCGCGGCGGCCTCCTCGACCGCGACCGGCTGGGTCCAGACGCCGCCCTTGAGAATCGCGTCCTCGCGCCGGCCCAGCACGCGCAGCACGCCGTCGGGGGAGATCGAGCCGAGGTCGCCGCCGACGTACCACTCGCCGCGCAGCACCTCCGCGGTCTTGTCCGGCAGCCCGTCGTAGCCGGTCATCCGGTGCGGCCCGGCCAGGTTGATCTCGCCGACCTCGTCCACCACGCGGCGGCCCGAGGGGTCCGTGACCCGGACGGCGTTCCCGGTACGCGCCCGGCCCGACGAGCCGAGCGGCGTGGAGCCGTCGTCGACCCGGCCCATGCAGGTGTAGGGGGCCTCGGTCTGGCCGTAGTAGGAGTAGACGCCCGCTTCGGGCAGTCGCTCCTTGATCCGGCCGAGCATGGTCGCGGTCAGCGGCTCGCCGCCCAGCATGATCACCCGGATCGACGACAGGTCCACCGCCTCGTGCTCGGACGAGCCCAGCAGCGCCGCGTAGAACGACGGGATCTGCGACACGTGCGTGACCCGTTCGCGGGGCACGACGCGCAGGAAGTTCGCCGGGCCCCAGTCCTGCTCCAGGACCAGCCGCATCCCGGCGTACAGGGCGGGCCCGACGATGGCCGGGAAGCCGATGCCCCAGATGATCGCGCCTGTGCCGAACACCGCGTCGGGCCCGCGCGGCACGTCGAGCCAGATCTGCGCGGTCGCCAGCGACGAGGCGTGCGTGTGGACCACGGGCTTGGGCAGCCCGGTCGTCCCAGAGGTGTAGTAGAGCGCGAGCGGGTCGTCGTGGAAGCCCGCGAGCGGCGGCTCCTCCTCTGAGGCCTCCGAAGTGTCCGATGCGCCCACCTTGATCCAGGTGGTGATGGCGGGCAGCGACGGCCTGATCTGCGCGATCACCCCCTCCACGGTCGAGTCGTACACGAACGCCGTGCACCCCGACCGCTCGACCACCGCGCGCAGCGTCTCCACCGGCCAGTACGGGTTCAGCGCCGCCGTCACCGCGCCGATCTTGGCCTGCGCCAGGTACACCTCCGCCACGTGCAGCGTCTCGTTCAGCAGCGCCGCCACCCGCGTGCCCGGTGTGACGCCCGCCGCGAGCAGTGCGTGCGCCCGCCGGTTGACGGTTCTGTTCAGCTCGTCGTAGGTGAAGCTCCGCTCGCCGCAGTAGGTGAGCGCCACCCGGTCGGGGGTGCTCATCGCCGCGGCGGTCAGGATCGCGTGGCCATAGTTGCCGTACGGTGATCGCGCCATCGGGGGTGCCTCCGTCGTCAGAGGGGTGAGTAGAGCACGAAGACGTTTCCTGAGGGATCGCGCAGCACGGCCCGCGTCTCGTGCGGCCCGTCCTCCGGCTCGCGGACCACTTCGGCACCGCGCGCCACCAGATCGGGCACGGACCGCCGTACGCTGTCCACCTTGAACGACGGCGCGGCCGAGGCGGTGACGTGCTCGGCGGGCCCGGCCAGCGCCACGGTGACGCCACCTCCGTTCAGCGCGGCGAACCTGTCACCGTCGCGGAACTTCACCGGCAGCCCGTAGAAGGCGATCGCCTCGTCCAGATCGGCCACGGGTATGAGCACGTTGCCAACGATCACGCGGGTCTCCAATGCGGTAAGTCGTCCACGAACGTCACCCGCACCGGCATCCCGATGCGGACCTCCTCCGGCGCGCACCCCACGACCTGGCCGAACACGCGCGCGCCTTCCGGCAGGTCGACCCAGGCCAGCACGTACGGCTCACGGCCCCGGTAGCCGGGCGCGAACGAGCGGTGCACCACGGTGTACGTGTGCACCACGCCCGCGCCGGAGACCGGCTCGAAGACGAGTTCGCCACCGCACCGAGGGCAGTCGGCCTCGGGGAGGTGGACCCGCCGATCGCAGGCCGTACAGCGCTGAACGACCAGCTCGCCGCGCCTGCAGGCGGCCCAGTAGGCGGAGGTGTCACAGGTCATCGCAAGCCAAGCTAGCGCACGCTTGGTTGCTCGACAAGCCTACCCGGCGGGTTCCTCAACCGGCTCACCCGAGGCCGGCTCGTCCGAGGTCAGCTCGTCCGAGGTCAGCGAATCATCGGAAACCGAGACGTCAGGGTTCGGCGTGACGAAGGCCGGGGTGCCGGACCGCGGCGAGTCCGAGGGCAGCGCGACGGGCGGCTGTGACGGCGTCGGGGTAGCGGGCTCCGGGGTGGGCGGACCGGCCGTCGGACGCGAGGCGCTGGGGGTGGGGCACGGCGGCCCGTCCACGGTCACCTCGCTGACCTGCGGGCCGTTGGCCGCCGCCGGTTCGGTCAGCAGCAGGAGGCCGAAGTGCGCCTGCTGGCCGCAGCCGACCGAGCCCAGGTCGCGCGCCACGGAGTCGGTGTAGGCGGTCTGGCCGGTGAGCGTGCGCGTCTCCCTGTGCACCGTACGGGCCTGGCCGTCGCCGTCACGCCGCGTGTACGTGATACGCAGCCGTACCGGCCCCCGGCCGTCGGCGGCCACGCGTACCGCACCCGCCGAGCCGGTCCACTGCACGATGTCCGCCGACCGCACGGCCGGGCTGGGCAGCGTCCCCGCGGGCTGCCGGGACGTCGTGGGCGCAGGCGCGCTGGAGACGGTGACGGGCGCGCTGGAGACGGTGGCGGGCGGTACGGGGGCGGTCGTCGCCGTCCTGGCCGTGGGACGGCTGGTCTCCGAGGTCCGGCGGACCGGGGTCTTGTCGTCGACCGGGCTGGAATCCAGCGGTTCGGACGTCTTCGGCTGCGGCATCAGCACCGTGCCCGCAGGGCCGAGCCCGCCGCTGAGCACCACCGCGATCAGCACGGCGACCACCGCCGCGCCCGCGATCCACAGGTGCGGCGGCAGCCTGGGCACGCTGATCCGCCGGTCGCGCACGGCCCCCAGGGTGGCGGTCGGCGCGTCGTCGGTGCTGGCCAGCGGGAAGCGGAGCGCGAGGAGCGTGGCCAGCTCGCCGAGGTGGCGGCGCCCGCGCTTCTCCCAGTCGGGGCCGTAGGCGGCGACCGCGTCCTCCTCCAGCTCCGCCGCGAACTGCAGGGCGGAGGCGTACCTGACCGCCGGGTCCTTGGCCAGCCCGCGCCTGAGCAGGTCGCGCAGCGAGTCGGGGGCGACCTCCAGCGGCACCGGCTCGACCAGGTGCTTGTCCCGCAGCGAGGGAACGTCCTCCGCCTTGTACGGCGGCCGCCCCTTGACGGTCTCGAACAGCAGGCACGCCGCCGCGTAGAGATCCGCGGCCGGCCCCGCCTCCCCTCGCGTCCATAACTCGGGCGACATGTACGGCGGGCTGCCCGCGGGCACCCCCGGCTCCTCGGCGTGAACCACCACGCCGAAATCGGTCAGCTTGCTCGTGCCGTCCGCCTGGACCAGCACGTTCTCCGGTTTGACGTCCCGGTGCGGCACGCCCTTCTCGTGGGCCGCGGCCAGCGCCGACAGCGTGCTCTTCAGCACCGCCAGCGCCGCCTCCGGGCTGGTCCTGCCGTGCTCGGTCAGGATGGTACGCAGCGACACCCCGTCGACCAGCTCCATCACCACCGCGGCCCTGGTCGGGGTCTCCACGTACTCGTAGAGCTGGACCACGTTCGGGTCGTCGAGCTCCACCAGCGAGGGGGCGTCGACCCGGAAGCGGTCCATGAACTCGGTGTCCCGGCGCAGGGTCGCGTTCAGGTATTTGATCGCGACATAAGCCCCGGTGGCCTGGTAGGTGGCGAGGAACACGCGGCCCGTGTGCCCCGCGCCGAGCTGGCGTACTTCTCGGTAACCAGGGACCAAAGCGAACCCCCATTAACGCGGCCGTCTCCCGTTCGACGGTCTCATCCGGGGTCCCGGTTGTCACGGGTGCAGATATTTCGCGATGTGTCAGGCGATTATCACGGTCGGTTGCCGGGTGATAGTGTCCTAGCCAAGCAAGCGCTCGGCTAAATGGAGGCGCCGGATGGACCGTACGGCCGTGCTGGTCATGGAGATGCAGCGGGGCGTCGTCGGCGATCTAACGAAATTTCCGGATCTGGTGGCTGTGTGCCAGCGGCGTGACGTGGTGGACAACGCCGCCTCCGTGCTCCAGGCGGCCAGGGCGGCCGGCCTCCCGGTGATCCACTGCACCGCCGCCTTCCGCCCCGACCGGGCCGGCTCCCACACCCGCAACAGCCCGTTCATCACCGCCCTGCTCAAGGATCCCGGCCACATGCTGGAGGGCACGCCCGCCGTGGAGGTGCTGCCCGAGCTGCTGGCCGACGCCGATCTGGAGAGCCGGCGCCACCACGGATTCTCCCCGTTCACCGGCACCTCGCTCGACATGACGCTGCGCTCGCTGTCCGTCTCGCACGTGGTGGCCGTCGGGCTCTCGCTCAACCTGGGCATCACCGGGCTGGCCCTGGAGGCGGTGAACCTCGGCTACCGGGTCACCGTGGTGACCGACGCCGTCGCGGGCGTACCGGATGGCTACGCGCTGGCCGTACTGAAGTACACGATCGGCCTGCTGGCCACCCGCGTCTCCGCCGCCGAACTCGTCGAGCAATGGAAGGCCGGGGACGCGCGGTGATGGAGGGGATGCGGCTCGACGGGCGCGCGGCCGTCGTGACCGGGGGAGCGGGCGCGATCGGCGCGGCCATCGCCACGGACCTCGCCGCGCTGGGCGCCCGGGTGGTGGTCGCCGACGTGGACCTGCCGGGGGCCGAGAACGTGGCCGCCGGGCTGCCGGGAGCCGCCGCGCTGGCCGTCGACCTCGCCTCGCCGCCGTCCATCGAGCGCTTCTGCGGCGCGGCCGGGCAGGCCGACATCCTCGTGCACAACGCCGGGGTGTCGATCGTCGAGCCGTTCGTCGCGAGCGACCCGGCGAACTGGGATCTCATGTGGCAGGTCAACCTGCGCGGCCCGATGCTGCTGACCAAGCTGCTGCTGCCGGGCATGCTGGAGCGGGGGTGGGGGCGGCTGGTGTTCATCTCGTCGGACGGCGCCAGGGCCGGCTCCGGCGGCGAAGGCGCCTACGCGGCGACCAAGGCGGGGCTGTTCGGCCTGGCCAAGACGCTCGCCCGCGAGGCGGCCAGGGCGCACGTCACCGCCAACGTGGTCTGCCCGGGCCCCACGGACACGCCGATGCTCCAGCGCGTCTCCGCGGCCGAGCCCGGACTGGTCGACAAGATCGTCAGGGCCGTCCCGCTGCGCCGCCTCGGCACACCCGCCGACGTGGCGGGCCTGGTCGCCTACCTGTGTACGGAACGCGCCGCCTACATCACCGGCCAGACGCTGTCGGTCAGCGGCGGCGTGACCATGCAGTGACGCTCGTGCGGTCATATCGAACGGTAGACGGCCTCCATGAGCCGGATCGCCCGCAGGTTGCCGGAGAAGGCGTCGGCCATCCTGTTCATCACATAGCCCGCGGCCAATCCGTGCTCCGGGTCGGCCAGGCCGATGGAGCCGCCCATGCCGGTGTGCCCGAACGCGGTCGCGGACGGCAGGAAGAACGTCATGCCCGGCCGCATGAAGCCGAGCCCGAACGAGCTGTCCAGCAGCAGGACCTGGTCGGGACCCGTCACCCGGGGACGGATGGCGTCCTGGAGCGTCTCCGGGCGCAGCAGCTCGCCCGCGAGCAGCGCGCGGTAGAACGCCGCCAGCGACCTGGCCGTGGTGACCATGCCCGCCGCGGGCCAGCCGGCGCGCAGGATCACCGGGTTGTTGGCGCCGCCTTTCAGGTCCTGGATGCTCGGGTTGCCCAGGGTGCGGTTCATCAGGCTGTCGGGATTCTGGGCGGCGACGGCGATCCCGCCGTTCGGATACTGCGGCGGCCCGCTGGGCGTCGCGGCGCCGACAGGAGCGCCGGGCGCGCCGTCGCCCCTGCCCGTTTCGCTGCCGGGCGGGGGTCCGGCCGACAGGCGGGCCGCCCTGGCGATCACGTCGTCCGGCGCCCCGACCCACAGATCCAGCCCGAGCGGCCCGGAGATCTCCGCCGCGACCAGCTCGCCCACCGACTTTCCCGTCACCCGGCGCACGACCTCGCCCACCAGGAAGCCGTAGGTCAGCGCGTGGTAGCCGTGCATCGACCCCGCCCGCCAGATCGGCCGCTGCCCGGCCAGGCGCGCCGCGATCGCCGGCAGGTCCTCGAACTCCTCCACCGGCACCGGCTCCTCCAGCGCCGGCAGCCCGGCCTGGTGGCTGAGCAGGTGCTCGACGGTGACGCGCTGCTTGCCCTGTACGCCGAACTCCGGCCACACCTCGGCGACCGGCGCGGTCACGTCCACCAGTCCGCGCTCGGCGAGCCGCAGCAGCACGGTCGCCGTGACCGCCTTGGTGCACGAGTACGCGAACACGGGCGTGTCCCGCTCCCACGGCCGCCCCGTGCGGCGGTCGGCCACGCCGTCCCACAGATCCACCACCAGCTCGCCGTCGAGGTAGACCGCGAACGCGGCCCCCAGCTCGACACCATCGGCGAAATGACGCTCGAACACCTCGCGCACACGGGAGAACCGGGGATCACAGTGCATCCAGACCTCCGACAGGAAGCAGAAAGGGAACACTTACGTGCCAGCCGAGCCTAACAATTGGGGACGTTTCGGCCCAGAGGATCAACGAGGCACACTGAACCTGCTCACCGGCGACGTGGTGCTGAGCGCCCTGGCCGCCGCGCGCACCGGCCAGGTGCTCAGCCTGTCCATGCCGATCAGGGGCGCCACGTCCTCGCCCGCCCCCACGACGGTGCCGCACCTGCGGGGCCGTCCCCTGCCGCAGCACTTCATGTCGGTCGACGGCGGCGACTACGCGGCCGGCGTCCGGCCGGTGGGCGCGGGGCTGCGGATGGCCGACGACGCGCTGATCGTCACCCACCACGGCACGACCACGCACATGGACGCGCTCTGCCACATGTGGTCGGGCGACGAGCTCTACAACGGCCACCCCGCCGCCCGCGTACGCTCCTACGGCGCCACCCGGTGCGGCATCGAGCAGGTGGGCGGGGTGGTCGCCAGGGGCGTCCTGTTCGACGTGCCCCGGCATCTCGGGCTCGACCACCTGCCCGCCGACTTCCGCGTCCCGGCGCAGCTGCTGGCGGAGATCGCGGTGCCGCGCGCTGGCGACGTCGCGGTGATCCGTACCGGCTGGCCCGCCGTATGGGAGCGTTCGCACGAGGAGTACTGGTCGGGCCAGCCGGGGCTGTCGGCCGGCGCGGGGCGCTGGCTGGCGTCGATGGACGTCTCGGCCGTGGCCGCCGACAACGCGGCGATCGGCGGGCTGAACGAGCGCCAGCTCGCCGACGAGCCGCTCGACGACGACCTGCACCTCATCCTGCTCCACCGGCACGGCATCCACCTGATCGAGATGCTCTGGCTGGAGGAGCTGAGTGCGGCGGGCCGTACGGAGTTCGTGTTCGTCGCGGCCCCGCTCAGGATCGAGGGCGGGACCGGGAGCCCGCTCAACCCGCTGGCGATCCTCTGAGCCCCGGCTACCAGGTGACCGGGAGGCTCTCCACGCCGTAGACCGCCGCGCGCTCCTTCAGCGGCACCTCGGAGGCGGGCACGGCCAGCCGCAGACCGGGGAAGCGTTCGAAGAGCCTGCGGTAGCCGATGCGCATCTCGATCCTGGCCAGCTGCTGCCCCAGGCACTGGTGGACGCCGTGCCCGAAGGCCAGGTGCCGCCGCGCGTCGGCCCGGTCGAGCCGCAGCTCGCCCGGATCGGTGAACTGGCCCGGGTCCCGGTTGATCGCCGGCAGCGACAGCGCCACCGTCTCGCCCCTCCTGACCAGCTCGCCCGCCACCTCCACGTCCTCCAGCGCGACCCGGCTCGGCGCGCCCACGTGCAGGATCGACAGCCAGCGCATCAGCTCCTCGACCGCGGTGTCGTCGTCGAGCAGGACCCGCTGCTCCGGGTGCTCAAGCAGCGCGAAGACGCCCAGGCCCAGCATGTTCGCAGTGGTCTCGTGCCCGGCGACGAGCAGGATCAGCGCGAGGTTCGTCAGCTCCTCGTCGCTGAGATCGCCGGTCAGGCCGCTGATCAGGTCGTCGCCCGGCTCGGCCCGCTTGCGCCGGACGAGCTCGCCCAGATAGCCGGCCAGCGCCGCCAGCTCCGGCACGCCCTCCTCGTCGAGATGGACGATCCGCGCGGTCTGCTCCTGGAAGAACTCGTGGTCCTCGTACGGCACGCCGAGCAGCTCACAGATGACCAGCGACGGGATCGGCAGCGCGTACGCCCGCACCAGGTCCACGGGCGGCCCCGCGGCGGCCATCGCGTCGAGGTGCTCGGCGGCGATCTGCTCGATCCGCGGCTCCAGCAGCCGCATCCTGCGGACCGTGAACTGGCCGGTGAGCAGGCGCCGGTAGCGGGTGTGCTCGGGCGGGTCGGTCGTCACGAACATGCCAGGGGGAGCGGGCTGGTCCTGGCCGAACTGCGAGGTCGCGCGTACGGGGCTGTGCTTGAGCTCCTGGCGGTTGCTGAACCGGGGATCACTCAGCACGGTCCGCGCGGTCTCGAAGCCCGTCGCCAGCCAGCCCGTGTGCCCGTCCGGGAAGTCCAGGCGCGACAACGGCGGCAGCTTGGCCAGCTCGGGAGGTGGGTCGAAGGGGCATCCGGGGGTTCTGTCCATGGGAAGTCGCATATTTTGAGAGTAGACTCCTATTTGATAGTTGGCTAGCAGATAAGGGTGATCTCTTACGTGAGTAGACGGGTCTGTGTTGAAACCTCGACAATCGGTGACATGAGCGATCGACCGGTGCAGGGCCTGCGGGAGCGGAAGAAGGCCAAGACGAGGGCGCTGATCCAGAAGGAGGCGCTACGGCTGTTCCGCGAGCAGGGCTACAGCGAGACCACGGTCGAGCAGATCGCCGAGGCGGCGGAGGTGGCGCCCAGCACGGTGTTCCGCTATTTCGCCACAAAGGAGGAGCTGGTGTTCATCGACCAGTTCCCGCCCTTCGCCGACGCCCTGAACGCGGCTCCGGCCGAGCTGAACCCGATCCGTGCGGTCCGCGTCGCCATGCGGGAGGTGACGGCGGCCCAGTCGGCCGAGGAGATCGCCGAGGGGGTCGAACGGGAGCGGCTCATGCTCACGGTGCCCGAGCTGTGGGCGGCGAGTCTGGAGAACATCACCGGGACGCTCAGGACGATGCAGGAGATCCTGGCCAGGCGGGCGGGGCGCGCCACGTCCGACCCGGAGATCCGGAACATCACGGGGGCGATCGCCGGGGTGATGATCGCGGTCTGGTTCGACTGGGTGAAGAACCCCGTGATGGACGGGCCCGCCGAGGTCGACAAGGCCCTGGCCCACCTGGAAGCGGGGTTGTGCCTGGAGCCCGGTCAGGTGCCCGGGTAGTTGCCGCCGCCGTGGGCGGCGTCCAGGGCGTCGTAGTCGGGGGTGAAGCCGCGCTTGGGTATCACGTCGACGAACGCCACCTCGCGCGGCTTCTTGTAGGAGGCGAGCGCGTTCTTGACGTGGTCGATGAGGTCGTCGGCCGTGGCCTCGACGCCCTCCTTGAGCGCCACCACCGCCTTGACCGCCTGGTGCCAGGTGGCGTCGGGGATGCCGATGACGGCGGCGTCGGCGACGGCCGGGTGGGCCTTGAGCGCGCGTTCGACCTCGGCCGGGTAGACGTTCTCGGCGCCGGACTTGATCATGCGGAGCCGGGGGCCGATGAAGGTGATCGTGCCGTCTGGCTCGCGCCGGCCGAGGTCGCCGGTGTGATGCCAGCCGTACGCCGACTTAACCGCATTTAAGTCGGGACGGGCGAAATATCCGGAAAAGAGGGTCTTGCCGCGGGCGCAGATCTCGCCCACCTCGCCCGCCGGCACCTCGCTGCCGTCCGGGGCCAGGATGCGCACCTGGGCCAGCGGGGACGGCCGTCCGGCGAACCCGGCGGCGCCCGGAGCCAGGCCGAGGAAGGTGAGCATGCCGCCGACCTCCGTCTGCCCGTAGCCGCCCATCTTGGACCGGCACCAGGGGGAGTCGTCCACGGTGATCATCGCGTCCCACTCCGCCGAGTGCGAGACGAACCGCAGCGACGACAGGTCGTACTTGCCGCCGGTGTTCGCCTTCGTCACGGCGTCGATCATCGGGCCGAACAGGAACGCCTGCGTGACCCGCTCGGCGTCGATCAGGCGGCAGACCTCCTCGGCGTCGAAGGCGGGGGTGAAGACGTTCGTACCGCCGATCTGGAGGGTGGCCAGGCAGAACATCATCGTGCCCACGTGGAAGAGCGGCCCGTTGTTGAGGAAGGTGAAGCCGGGCTCCATCTGGCGTACCACCAGCAGGGACACGCTGTGGGCCAACAGGGCCGCGCTGCTGAGGAGGGCCGCGTTGGGGCGGCCGTCGAAGGCGGCGGTGTAGAGCGCCAGCACCGGCTCGGTGTCCGCGGCGGGCGGGAAGTCGCCGGGGGAGCCGCTCGCGACGAGCCGCTCATAGCCTTCCCCGGCCTCCACCCAGAGCGTGGTGTCGGCGGTCAAGGCGGCGGTGGCGTCGGACGGCTCCCGGACGACCACGCGCGGCGCCAGGTCCTCGACCACGAAGCGCAGCTCGTCCGCCGACTGCCGCCAGTTGGCCGGGCAGAAGATCGCCCCCAGCCGCGAGCAGGCCAGCAGCAGTTCCAGCACCGCGTGGGAGTTCTGTCCCAGCCAGAGCACGCGTTCGCCGGGCGCCACGCCCGCGGTGGCGAGGGCGTCCGCGAGGCGGGAGACCCGGGCGTCCAGCTCGGGGTAGGTCAGCCGTACCTCCCCGTCCACCACCGCCGTCACCTGGGGGCGGCTGCGCGCGTGCTCGGCGAGTACGTCGGACAGCGACAGGCTGTGGATCATCGCAGCTCCTGGGAACGTCAGTGAAATGCGGGCATGACCTCGGCGGCGAAGAACCGCATGACCTTCTTCATCTCCTCCAGCGGCATCGGCCGGGTGCTGCCGAAGTCGCAGAGCAGGTTGGCGAACCCCGCATCCCGCAACAGCGAGATCTGGTCGATGACCCGCGCCGGGTCACCGATCACCTCGAGCTGCTCCCAGCGGAAGTCGGCCGAGACGGAGCCGCCCTTGAGATAGCGGTCCTGGTAGTACTCGAAGCCCTGCGCGGCCTTGCCGGTCTTCGGGTCGATCGGCGCGCTGCGCTCGTTGAAGATCCGCGACCGGTCGAACGACGCCTCGAACCTGGCCTGGTCCTCGCGGGCCTGCTCGACGGTCGACGCCACATAGACGCTCCGCGCCACCACCAGCTCGGCGCCGCCCGCGTGCCCCGCCTGGGCGGCGGTCTCCTGCCAGGTCTCGGCCGCCTTGACGACCTTGCGGAACGTCGCCGCCGGGTCGGCCAGGATGGGCAGCCCGCGCTCGCCGTACATGGTGACGGTCTCGGGGGAGACGGCGGCGACATGGATCGGCGGGTGCGGCGTCTGGAGGGGGCGCGGCGTCAGCGACACCTCGGCTCCGGTCTTGTAGAACTTGCCCTCGTGCTGGAACGCCTCCTCGGTCCACAGGCCCAGGATCACCTCCAGCGCCTCGTTGAACCGGTCGCGCGCCTCGGCCAGGTCGATGCCGAAGCCCTCGAACTCGAAGCTCTGGTAGCCGCGCCCGATCCCGAGATCCAGTCGTCCGCCCGAGAGCACGTCCACCAGCGCGGCCTCCTCGGCCACGTGCACCGGGTTGTGCAGGGGCAGCACCACGATGCCCGTGCCCAGGCGGATGCGCGAGGTGCGGGCGGCCGCGTGGGCGAGCAGCGTGAACAGGTTCGGCACGACGCCGTAGTCACGGAAGTGGTGCTCGGCCAGCCGTACCCCGTCGAACCCCAGTTCCTCGGCCAGCTCGATGAGCTCCAGGTGGTAGTCATAGACGTCCTTGAAGCTCTGGCCGTCGAACCGGTGGAAGAGGTGGAAGGTCGAGAACTTCATGCGGCGGCCCCTCAATGGTAAACCAAGCGCTCGCTTGGGACATTACCACGGGCCGTGTTTCCTAGGCGAGGGCCGTGAGCAGCCCCATCGTCAGCGCGGTGCGCTCGGGGATGTGCTCGATCAGCACGTGCTCGTGCCGAGCGTGCGCGCCGTCGCCGACCGCGCCCATGCCGTCGAGCACCGGGCGCCCCAGCGCGGAGATGAAGTTGCCGTCGCTGGCCCCGCCGACCGCCGTCTGCTTCAGCTCCCAGCCGAACCCGGCCGCGACCGCCCACGCCTGTTCGAACAGGGCCTGCGAGTCCGGATTGGGCGTCATGGGCGGCCGGTTCCAGCCTCCGGTGACCGCGACCGACACCCGCGGGTCCGAGGCGCGCAGGCCGGCGAACACCTCGTCGATGCGCGCCATCTCCGGCGCCTGCGCGACCCGGACGTCGATGCCGCAGGTGGCGCGGCCCGCCGCGACGTTGCGCCCGGTGCCACCGCTGATCAGCCCGACGTTCACCGTGGTGCCGAGCTCCCGCGCGCCGGAGCCGGCCAGCTGGGTGACGAGCTCGGCCAGCGCGTGAATGGCGCTCGCGCCCGAGTCGGGGTCGAGCCCGGCGTGCGCCTCGACGCCGGTGACCGTCACCTCGAACAGCCCGACGCCCTTGCGTGAAGTCTTGAGCACGCCGTCCAGCGACGCCTCGAAGACCAGGCTGGCCAGCGCGTCCGCGCTGGCGGCCTCGATGTGCCGCCGGGAGAACAGGCTGCCGATCTCCTCGTCGCCGTTGAACAGGTACCGCACGCTCGGGTGCGGCAGGCCGAGCTCGCGCAGCCCCCGCAGCGCCCAGACCGTCTGTACGAGCCCGGTCTTCATGTCGAACACGCCCGGTCCGGTGATCTTGCCGTTCAGCACGGTGAACGGCCACTCCGCGAGCGTCCCGGTCGGCCAGACGGTGTCGTAATGGCTGAGCATCAGGACGGTGCCGGGCGCGGTGCCCTGGTAGGTCAGCTCCAGGACGTCGCCGTACTGGCCGCCGTCGTGCACGACCGCCTCGTCCGGCAGGCCGAGCCGCTCCTCCACCAGGGCACGGACGGCGGCCAGCCCCTGGGTGAGCATGGCCTTGTCGTAGCTGTAGGTCTCCAGCTCGACGAGCGTCCTGAGATCGTCGAGCATCGCGGGCAGGGCTTGGCTGGTCCAGCGTGTGATGGGCACGTGAATTCTTTTTCCAGGGGAGGAGACCCTGACACGCGAGGCCAGGGTGACAGTTGCCACGCCTGGCCTTCCTTTACGCGTTCACGCGGCGGGGGACGCGACCGCCACGGACTCGCGGAGCGGCAGCCGTACCTCGAACCAGGTGTCGCCGGGCGTCGACCGCGCCTTGAGCTCGCCGCCGTGCCGTCCGGCCACGATCCGGTAGGAGATGTCGAGCCCGAGACCGGTGCCCTGGCCGACGCTCTTCGTGGTGAAGAACGGCTCGAAGATCCGGTCCTTGATCGCGTCCGGCACACCGGGGCCGGTGTCGCCGATCTCGATGATCGCCTCGTCCTCGTCGTGCGCGGTGCGGATGGTCAGCGTGCCCTCCCCGCCCATCGCGTCGAGCGCGTTGTGGATGAGGTTCGTCCACACCTGGTTGAGCTCGCCGGCGTAGGCCGGGATGGGCGGCAGCGTCCGGTCGTAGTCGGTGACCACGGTGATGCCGGGCGGGATCTTGCCGCGGAAGATGGCGATCGTGCTGTCGAGCAGCTCGTGCACGTCGCAGACCTGGAACGGCGCGCGGTCCATCTGTGAGTACTGCTTGGCCGAGGCGAGCAGCGAGGTGATCCGCTCGGTCGCCTCGGTCACCTCGCCGAGCATCTGCGAGATCTCGATGGCCTCGGCCAGCCAGTGCAGCGCGGCGCCCGTGTGCTCCTCGCCCACCTTCTTGTGCACCTTCTCCAGGTGCACGCGGCCGAATCCGGCGTTGACCAGCGCCGGTGCCAGCTCCCACGCGTCCTCCACGCCGAGCTCGTCCAGGGCCTCGCCCAGGTCGTCCTCCGCGTCGGAGATCTCCATCGGCGTGCGCGGGGGCAGCTTTCCGACGGCCGCGGTGCAGTTCTCCTGCATCTCGATCAGGGCCTTCAGCCGCTCCGGCGGTATGCCGTCCTCGGCGAGCTGGGCCAGCTGCATGCGGGAGGTCCTGATCAGCTTGCGCAGCTCGCTCACCGCCCGCACGGCCGCCGCCGACGGGTTGTTGAGCTCGTGGGTGAGCCCGGCGGTGATCGTGCCGAGCGCGGTCAGCCGCTGGCGCCGGTCGATGACCTCCCGCTGCATGCGGCCACCCGACACCATGCCGTCGAGCAGGTGCATCGCCATCGGGAACCACTCGGTCACGATGTGCGCGAACTTCCTGGCCGGCAGCAGGAACATCCGGGAGGGCGCGGTGGCCCGCAGACTGTGCTGGTAGCGGTCCGGTGCCCGATCGCCGAGATAGGCGCTGGTGGCCCCGCCGTACACGCCCGGCTGGGAGGTCCGCGGCATATTGACGGTCCCGGCCGTGACCGTCTCCGAAATCATCTGGATCTCACCCTCGACCAGCACGGCGAAGCACTCCGCCGGGTCGCCCTGCTGGAGGATGATCTCGTCCTGCTCGTAGGACCGCATGGCACCGCTGAGGGCCAGCTTGGTGAGCTGCTCGTCCGTCAGGCGCTCGAACAGGAAGAGTTTGCGGAGTTCGTCGATGTCGATGGTCATTGCTTCTCCAGGTAACGATGCACGAGCGCGACCGCCATCGCGCCTTCACCGACGGCGGAGGCCACCCGCTTGATCGACTCGGCCCGTACGTCACCCGCGGCCAGCACTCCCGGCACGTTCGTCTCCAGGAAGTACGGCTCGCGCCTGAGCGTCCAGTTGCGCGGGCGCTTGCCGCCCTGCACCAGGTCCGGCCCGGTCAGCACGAACCCCTTGGCGTCGCGCTCGATCGTGTCGCCGAGCCAGGAGGTGAAGGGCTCGGCACCGATGAACACGAACAGCCACTGCGTCTCGACCACCTGCTCCTCGCCCTTCGTGGAGAGCGTGAGGCGCTCCAGGTGCCCGTCGCCGTCGCCGGCGGTGACCTGCGTCTGGTAGTGCACCTCGATGTTCGGGATCGCGGCGATCTGCTCGATGAGGTAGTGCGACATGGACTTCTCCAAACCGTCACCTCTCACCAACAAATGAACCGTGCTCGCGAATCCCGACAGGTAGACCGCCGCCTGACCGGCCGAGTTGGCCGCGCCGACGATGTAGACCTCGCTGTCCTTGCAGGAGGGCGCCTCGGTCAGCGCCGCGCCGTAGAAGACGCCCCTGCCCACCATTTCGTCCAGGCCCGGCGCGTCCAGGCGGCGGTAGGTGACACCGGTCGCCAGGATCACCGCGTGCGCGGCGATCTCGCCACCGTCCTTGAACCCGACCACCCTGGCCTGCCCCCGGGGCTCCAGATGGCTGACCTTCTGCGCGCTCAGCAACTCGGCCCCGAACTTCAGCGCCTGCCTGCGCGCCCGGTCGGTCAGTTGCTGGCCGGACACGCCGTCGGGGAAGCCCAGGTAGTTCTCGATCCGCGAGCTCTGGCCCGCCTGCCCGCCGGAGGCGTGCGCCTCGATCAGCACGGTGTTGAGCCCCTCGGAGGCGCCGTACACCGCCGCGCCCAGCCCGGCGGGGCCGCCGCCGACGACGATCAGGTCGTAGAAGTCGGTGGCCGGCGTGGTCGACAGTCCCACGGCCGCCGCGAGCGAGGCCTGGTCGGGCGACTGCATCGAGACGCCCGCGGCGGTGACCACGAGCGGCAGCCGGCAGTCCGCGCCGACCGCCGCCACGAGCTCGGCGCCCTCCGGGTCCTCGGCCAGCATCCACTGGTACGGCACGTGGCTGCGGGCCAGGAACTCACGCACCTTGTACGACGGCGCCGACCACCGATCGCCCACCACCCGCAGTTCGGCGACCTCGATGCGCTCGGTCCGGTGCCAGGCGTCGAGCTGGCCGTCGATCACCGGATAGAACTTCTCCTCCGGCGGGTCCCACGGCTTGAGCAGGTAGTGGTCGAGGTCCACCACGTTGATCGCCTGGATGGCGGCGTCAGTGTCCGCGTAGGCGGTCAGGAGCACCCGGCGCGCGTACGGATACATGTCCATCGCGGCCTCAAGGAACTGCACCCCGTTCATCTGCGGCATCCGGTAGTCGGCCAGGATCGCGGCCACGTCGTCGCCGCGCAGCCGCATCTCCTTCACGGCCTCCATGCCCTGGTCCGCGGCCTCCGCCCGGACGATCCTGTACTGCTGGCCGTAGCGGCGCCTCAGGTCACGGGCAACCGCCCGCGATACGCCTGGGTCGTCGTCCACCGTCACGATGACCGGCTTGTCCATGGCCCTGCCTTCCCCACGTTTGTCTCTAAAAGGAAGGATGTCATGTGCTGCCAAGTCAGTAAGCGCTCACTAATAAGATGCGCCCATGAACACCCGCGATCGCATCATCGACGCCGCCGAGCAGGCCATCCACGAATACGGCCTGGCGGGGGCGACCACGAAACGCATCGCGTCGCAGGCCGGTTGCTCCGAGGCGCTGCTCTACAAGCACTTCCCCGGGAAGGAGGCGCTGCTGCTGGCGGTCCTGCTCGAACGGCTGCCCGCGCTCGCCCCGGCGCTGGCCGCGCTGCGGGAGCGCCTCGGTGAGGGCGACCTGGCGGGCAACCTCACCGAGTTCGCGCTGGCGGCCGTCGACTTCTACGGCCGCGCCGCCGGCATCGCCTCGGGGATGATCTCCGATCCGTCGCTGCTGAGCACGTTCAGGGACATGCTGGCCAAGGGGGCCACCGGCCCGCACCTGCCGATCGAGGTACTGGCCGAGGTGCTGCGGGCCGAGCAGCGGCTCGGCCGGCTCGACGGCGCGATCGACGCCGGGGCCGCCGCCTCGCTGCTGATGGGCGCCTGCTTCCACCGCGCCCACCTGGCCTTCTTCACCGACCTCGCGCAGCCGGCCGACGCATGGGCCGCCGCGATCGTGGCGACCCTGATCAGGCGATGACGCGGCTCTCGCCGCCGTCGACCAGCATCGAGATCCCGTTCACGAACGAGGCCCGCTCGCTGGCCAGGAACGCCACCACGTCCCCCACTTCCTCGGGCCGCCCGACTCGCCCCACCGGCACCCCGCCGCCCCGCACGGCCAGGCCCTCGTCGCCACCCGCGGTCTCGCGCAGCCGCTCGGTGTCGATCGGGCCCGGCAGCACGTTGTTGACCAGCACCCCGTCGCCGCCGACCTCCCGGGCCAGCGTCCGCACGATCCCGGCGACGGCCGAGCGGGTCGTGTTGGACAGAGCCAGGCCGTCGATCGCCTCGCGTACCGACCGGCTGGTGATCGTGACGATCCGGCCCCAGCCGCGGGCGCGCATCTCCGGCAGCACGGCGTGCAGCAGGCGTACGGTGCCGAGCAGGTTGCGCTGCACCGCGATGTCCCAGTCATCCAGGCGGACGTCGACGAACCGGCCCACGGGCGGTCCGCCCGCGTTGGCCACCAGGATGTCCACCGGGCCCAGCACGTCCCGCGTCTCGGCGACCACCCGGACGGCGGCGTCGTGCTCCTCCACGTCCGCGAGCACGGCGTGCACCACGCCGCCGAACTCCTGCAGCGCGACCACCGCGTCGGCCAGCCGTTCCGGATTGCGCGCGCTGACGCAGACGGCGCAGCCCTCCCGCGCCAGGCTCTTGGCCGCGGCGAGCCCGATGCCCGCGCTGCCTCCGGTGACGAGTGCGACTCTGCCCTTGATGCCCAGATCCATGAAGGTGACTATAGGTGGTCAGGCGGTTCGTACCCGTGAGAGCTTGTCCGGATTGAGCAGACCGTACAGGCCGTGGATGCGGCCGTCGCGGATCTCGATGGCGACGAGCTGCTCGTTGCCCGCGACGCTGGTCAGGATCGCGGGGTGGCCGTTGACCTCGACCAGTTCCGCCGCGCCGAAGGCGTAGCGCGACACCAGCCCGCCGACGAACGCCGCCACCTTCTCGCGGCCGATGATCGGGCGGAGCGCGGCGCGGACCTTGCCGCCGCCGTCGTTCCAGGCCACGACGTCCTCGTGCAGCAGGTCGGTGAGCGCGCCCAGGTCGCCGCCCGAGGCCGCCGCCACGAACTTGAGCAGCAGCTCGGCATGCTGCTCCGAGGTCGGCTGGAACCGGTCACGGCCCTGCTCCAGCCGCTGCGCGGCGCGGTGGTGCAGCTGGCGGGCGTTGGCGACCGAGGAGCCGACGATCTCGGCGATCTGGTCGTACGGCAGCTCGAACGCCTCCCGCAGCACGAACACCGCGCGCTCGGGCGGCGACAGGCGCTCCATCAGGTGCAGCGTGGCGTAGGAGACGGTGTCGCGCAGCTCGGCCGTGTCGAGCGGCCCGGCCTCGGCCGTCGCGACCGGCTCGGGCAGCCAGGGGCCGACGTAGCTCTCACGCTTGACCCTGGCCGAGCGGAGCTGGTCGAGCGCCAGCCTGGACACCACGGTCACCAGGAACGCGCGGGGCTCCCTGATCTCCGCGTGATCCGTGGCCTGCCAGCGCAGCCACGCCTCCTGCACCACGTCTTCCGCGTCCCACATGCTGCCCAGCAGCCGGTAGGCCAGCCCGAGCAGCATGGAGCGGTATTCCTCGAAGTCCACCACGGCATCATGCCGCGACGTCGAAGAAGGACGGATGCCGGGGCCGCCAGTTGAGCGCGAGCCGGGCGCGGCTGTTGTCGGCGCCGCGCAGCCTGGTCATGAAGGCGACGCCGAAGGGGCCGACGGCCAGCCGGGCCAGGAACGCGGGCACCCGCTTGGGCGCCGGAGCGCCCAGCGCGGCGGCGTACGCGGGCAGCCAGTCGCCCATCGTGACCGGCGCGTCGTCCACCACGTTGAGCGCACCGGTCACGTCCCTGTCCAGCGCCGCGACGATCGCGGTGGCGGCGTCGTGCGCGCCGGTGAACGACAACACCGAGCCGCCGTCGCCGACGATCGGCATCTTGCCCGCCCTGACCGCCTCGGTGGTGGCGCCGCCTTCGTCGTACGCCGAGCCGGGGCCGGTCAGATGCCCGAAACGGAGCACCAGCCCACCGGCGTCGGTGGTCTGCCGCTCCAGCTCGCGCAGCGCCCCGAGGACGGGCGCGAACGGCTTGGGCGGGTCCTGCCACAGCGGCGCGTCCTCGTCGGCCAGTCCCGGAGCCGGGTCGTAGGCGTAGGCGAGGCCCTGCGCGATGAACCTGGCGTTCGGGGCGGCGTCGATGAGGTTGCGGGTGCCCTCCACGCGCAGCCGGTTCGTCAGCTCGAACTGCCTGTCGATCCGCTTCGGGTCGATCGTCCGGGGAATCGCGGTCAGCAGGTGCACGATCGCGTCGGGCGCGGCCTCCCGGACGAACCGCCGGGTCGCCTCGCGGTCGAGCGCGTCGGCGTTCTTCGACCGCGACAGCTCGATCGCCTCGTGGCCCACGGCGGCGAGCAGGGGGACAAGCTGACGGCCGATGACACCGGTGGCGCCGGCGACGAGAACTCTCATGATGACTCCATTCCTTTTGTCATCAGGACGGGACAGCCTCCAGCGATGTGACAGTCCGCGGGTAGAAATGCCGCGACAAGCATGATGAGGTTGGGACGTGGCGAGAAATCTGATTCTTTCGGGAGGCTTGTTCCATGACTTCGAGGCCACCTCGGCGGCACTCGCCGAAGTGCTCGCCGGGGTGGGAGTCGAATCCGAGATCACCGAGGACATCGCGGGCGCGCTGAGCGAGCCGTCGGAGGTCCAGCTCATCACCGTCAACGCGCTGCGCTGGCAGATGGACCTCGACCGCTTCGCCGACCTGCGTGACGAGTGGCGCTTCGAACTGCCCGCCCAGGCCCGCACCACCCTGCTCGACCACCTGGACCGGGGTGGCGGACTGCTCTGCATGCACTCGGCGTCGATCTGCTTCGACGACTGGCAGGGGTGGCCGCGCGTGCTGGGCGGCTGCTGGACCTGGCCCAAGTCCCACCATCCGCCGCTGGGCTGGACCGGGGTACGCGTGCACGGCGGCCACCCGATCGTGGACGGGCTGCGCGACTTCGACCTGGTGGACGAGGTCTACAGCGACCTCGACGTGCTGCCGGACGTACAACCGCTCGCGTCATCGGCCACCGGGCAGCCACTGGTGTGGGCGCGGCCGGTGCGGCGGGGGCGGGTCGTGTACGACGCGCTGGGGCACGACGTCCGGTCGTACGAGAACGAGATCCACCGCACGTTACTGCAGCGGTCCGCCCTGTGGCTGTTGAAACGCCCGGTGGCCGTGACCGACTGAGCCGGCTCGGTCGGCGGAGAAACCGCGGATGGCTTCGGCCAGTTCGTCCGGGACGTCCTCGGCCAGGTGGTGGCCGCCATCCAGCGTGTGGCCGCGCGGTCGACGCCCAGCCCCGCCGGTAGCCCTCGCACATCGCGTGTACGGCGGCTTGGACGAGCGGCCGTACCCCCTGGTGTCGGGGCACACCACGGTGTGGCCGAGGGCGAAATCGTCGAACATCCGCCCGCGCCTACCCGGCCCGATCACTTCCACTCGGTACTTCGCGGGCCGAGCCGCCGACCCGCCGCGCCGACTCCGACTCGTGCGCCAGGCGGCGGAGGGCGTCGAACGCCCGCCCGTACAGGACCGTGCCCAGCACCAGCGCCTCGACGGCGGCCTCGCGCGGCCCGTCGAACGGCACCGTGTCCATCTCCGCCTCGGCCACCAGCTTCTCGGCCGTCCGGGCATAGACCATCAGATCGGTGGACATGCCGAGCTGGCCCATCCTGACGACGGTCTGGGTGAGCTCGTCCCGCGTGGGGGCCTCAGGGCTGACGTCCCAGCCGAGCTCCGCGATGAGGGTGTCGACCTGGCCGCGAGCCGTGTCCCATTCTTCACCGGGCTCCGGCTCGATGGTGGGACCGAGAGCGTACTGGGCGGTGCCGAGCATGAGGTGCACCGAGAGCGACTCGTCGTCCACCGCCTCGATGACCTTCTTGATGGCGGCGACGGGCAGCCGGCCCACCTCCAGCAGTGCCCGGATGAGGCGGAGTCTGCGCAGGTGGGAGTCGTCGTACTCGGCTCGGGTGGCCGCGATCTGCCGGCCCTGGTGCAGCAGGCCCTCGCGGAGGTAGTACTTGATCGTCGCGATCGCCACACCGGACTCGACACTCAGCTCCGAAACGCGCATCGCTAGATAATAGCGCTATCCAGATCGCGCGAGATGCCGGGCCGCGTGCACCAGGTCGTCCACGTCGGCCTGACGGTTCCAGAGGAACACCACTTCAAGGGGCGGGATCTCTTCGGCGACGGGGATGAACGTGAGGCGTTCCGGCACGGGCAGGCCGCCGCGCACGCAGAGCGTGTAGCCGGCGCCCGACTCGACGAGGGCGACGGCCGCCTCATGGGTGGCCGCCCCGGGTCCGAGGCGAGGATGCAGGCCGAGCCGGACGAACCCCTCGAGAAACCGGCGCGCGCCCGCCACCGCGTCGGACTCCGGCATGACGAGCGGCTCCGTCGCCAGATCGGCGAGCCGCAGCCGCTCGGCGGAGGCCAGCCGGTGATCGCGGGGGAGCAGCGCGAGTACCGGGGCCCGCTGGACGAGCATGCGGGCCACGCCCCGGGGCAGCGAGCCGGGAGCGTACCCCAGCCCGGCCTGAAGGGTTCCGTCCATGATGGAGATGATCTGCTCGGCCGTGCACATGGGCGCCACCCGCAACCGCGCGCCCTGCAGCTGCGACAGGAGCCGGGCCACCACGTCCCCCAGCCCGTCCGCGACCCCCAGGCGGGCCGTCTGCCCCTTGCCCCGGGCGGCGGTCACGGCCCGTTCGAAGGCGTCGACCGCCACCGTGGCCTGGGCCAGGAACACCTCGCCTGCCTCGGTGAGCCGCATCCCGCTGGACGAGCGGGTGAACAGCTCGACGCCGATCTCCTTCTCCAGCGCCCTGAGCTGCTCGGACAGGGTGGGCTGGGCGAGGTGGAGCACGGCGGAGGCGCGGCGCAGGCTGCCCGCGCGGGCGATGGTGATCGCGTTGCGTACGTGGCGTAGATCCATCGCTCACCTCGAGATGATGGGGATGGGTTATCGGATGATCGCACTTCCGTATTACAAAACGGACTATCTGCTGTGAAGGGGTTCAGTTGCCGTGGGGTGACGGTTTCTGCGGCCAGCCGGTGAGGGCTCGCGCGATCGTGGGATGCGCGGGGCCGTGCGGCGTGGGCCCTCGGACGGAAGACGCCGCCGTTGTTACCGCCGCGCATTAGTGCCGAGCAAGCGCTTGTGTATACTCCGCCGCCGCGTTAGCGTGTCGGGCTAGCACCACATGCGTCACCCGCCGGGGTGGATCGCGCCCTGCCCCGGCGAGTGACCCACCCCCCGTGACAGCGAACCCGTCCGTCCGTGGGGGCCTGGCAGGAGGTGGGCATGCAGCCCTTCGCCGGCAGGGCGGCCGTGGCCGGGATCGGCATGACCGCGCTGACGCGGGAGTCCGGCCGCACCGAGCTGGACCTGGCGGTCGAGGCCTGCCGTACGGCGTGCGCCGACGCGGGCATCGCACCCGCGGACGTGGACGCGGTGCTGAGCTACCACATGAACGACTCGGCCCCCGTGACCCAGGTCGCCCGCGCGCTGCGCATCGACCGCCTGGGCTGGCACAACGACATAGCCGGCGGCGGCACCCAGGCGGCCTCGATCCTGGGCGACGCGGCCCTGCTGATCCACGCCGGTTTGGCACGAAATATCCTGATCTATCGGGCGCTTAACGGCCGCTCAGGCAAGCGCATGAACACCGTCTCCACCGGCCCGCAGGAGCGGTTCACCTACGGCATGGCCGGCCCGATCCCGCTCTTCGCCCTGGCCGCGACCCGCTACCTGCACGACACCGGCCTCGGCCCCGAGCACCTCCACGCCGTCGTCGCCCAGTCCAGGGACAACGCCAAGACCAACCCTCGGGCGCTGCGCCGCGAGCCGCTGTCGTTCGAGGACTACCTGGCCAAGCCGTACGTCTGCACGCCACTGCGTACCGCCGACTGCTGCCAGGAGACCGACGGCGCGTGCGCGCTGCTGGTCAGCGGCGTGCTCGGCGGCCCGCGCATCCAGGCCGTGGTGCGCGGCGGCGGCCCCGGCTGCTCCTCGATGGACCGGGCCCCGGACGTGACCGCGATCTTCTCCGAGTACGTGGCCCCCATGCTGTGGGAGGCGTCCGGCATGCGCCCGTCGGACGTGACGGCGGCACTGCCGTACGACGCGTATTCATGGCTGGTCCCCCGGCAGTTGGCGGACTTCGGCCTGGTCCGTCGCGAGGACCTTGGCCCGTACCTCCTGGAACGACGGCACGCCTGGCTCAACCCGCACGGCGGCCTGCTGTCAGAGGGCTACGTGCACGGCCTGAACAACGTGGCCCAGGCCGTACGGGAGGTCCGGGACGGCCGCGAGGTGGCGCTGGTGACGGGCTTCGGCGGCAGCTATGGGAGCGCGGCACTGCTGGTGGGCTGAACCGCCCGGACCGGCGTCACGAAGGAGTGTCCCGCGACACGAAGCGCGGATGGCGTCGCTCGGCCTCTTGCGGGCTGAGGTACGCACGAGCGGCCAGCCAGGCAGCCGCTCCCGCACCGTCTCCGGCAATGCTCACCGTCTCCTCCCGCAGAAGTGCCAAGACGGCCTGCCGTACGGGGCCTTCCGTGGTGAGGACGCTACCCGCGAGCACGATGGGGAGGCGGGACACATGCACCTCCATCGCCGTCCTGACCAGCCGGATGGCGGCCTCGTCCACGATCTCCAGCGCCACCGGATCACCGTCCGCCGCGGCCTCACTCACGAAGGGCGCCAACTCGGCCAGCGCGAGCGGCGCCTGTCCCTGCACCACAGCCGCCAGCCGCCCAACCGGATCGTCAAATGGCCCGTCGGATAACAGATGACAGATGACAAGCTCTGTCAGCCGCCCTCTTCGGGGCTGCAGGGAAGCGTTCAAGGCGCGGATGGTGGCGCGAGCGGCGGCCCGGCCGAGCCAGAACGCTGAACCCTCGTCGCCCAGTTGCCACCCATAGCCGTCCGCTGTGGCCACCTGAACGTGGTCGGTAATTTTTGCCGCGATCGCCCCTGTCCCGGAGATCAGCACCGTGCCCGATGGCGACGCCGTGCCTGCGGCGAATGCGGTGACGACGTCGCCAAGTGTGCGGGTCATCTCCGCGTGGATCGCCGGCCCCTGAACGCCATCACCGCCCGGTCCGCCGAACACCCGCTCCACTACGGCCTGACGCATCGCCGCGTTACCCGCCATACCGACGACCACCGCCCGGACCAGCGCCCCTGCTGAAGAGGGCACCTCAGCCGAAGGGGCCGCCCCTGGTGGAGACGCCGCAGATCCGTCCGCTGCCGTCGGTGCGCCGGCGTTCCCCGGCGCACCGGCCGTCACTCCACCGGCCGTCACTCCACCGCTCGCCAGGACGCCGTCCGCCGACGTCAGCGCCCTGCGCACCGCTGCCGCCAAGTTGGCGCAAGCCGTCGGGAAGCCGAGTGCGACCGCGTTGGCGCCGCCCGCGACCCCATAGCCGACCCGCGTGCCCGCCAGCGTGAAGAGTGCGGCACGCGACGAGGTGCCGCCTGCGTCAATGCCCAGAACCAGCTCCATGTCAAAAATTATTCCCCAATATCCTTGACGAGGCCAGGATATGAGCATAATTTTCACCGCGTGGACCTACTAGCCCGGATCAGAACCGAGCAGCACGACATGCCCGAGGCGCTACGGAAAGTGGCGGACGCGATCCTCGGCAGCCCCGCCGAGGCCGCGCGGTTGACGATCGTCGATCTGGCCGAGCGGAGCGGCACCTCCACCGCCACGATCACGAGGTTCTGCCGGGCGCTGGGATTCACCGGCTACGCCGAGCTGCGGGTCGCCATCGCGACCGAGACCGGGCGGGTGGCGCAGCAGACCTGGCAGACCGACATCGGGCAGGAGATCCTGCCCGACGACAGTCTCGAACGGGTGCTGGGCGTCGTCTCCGGGAACGACATCCGGCTGATCCAGGAGACCGGCGACCAGCTCGACCTGGCCGTGGTGGGCAAGGTCGCGCAGGCCGTCGCGCGGGCCGGGAGGGTGCTGCTGTTCGGGGTGTCGAGCAGCGCGGCCGTCGCCAGCGAGATGGAGTACCGGCTGCAGCGGATGCGCGTACCCACCTGGAGCAGGTCCGACGCGCACAGCGCGCTGACCGACGCGGCGCTGCTCGGGCACGGTGACGTGGCCATCGGCATCTCCCACAGCGGCCGGACGCGCGAGGTCATCGAGGTGCTCGCCGAGGCGGGCAGCCATGGCGCGATCACCGTGGCCGTGACCTCGCATCCCAGGTCGCCACTCGCCGAGGTGGCCGAGCTGGTGCTGACCACGGCCAGCCGTGAGACGACGTTCCGGTCGGACGGGTTCGCGGCGATCCATTCGCAGTTGCTCGTGCTGGACGTGGTCTACGTCTCGGTCGCGCAGAAGACCTACGAACGTACCAAGGAGGCTTTCGACGTAACGGTCAGAGCGGTAGCCGGACACCGACTCCCAGAAGGGGATATATGACGTTAAATCTTGAGGACTACGTCGCCCACCTCGCCCCGCTCGTCCAGGACATTCCGAAAGATCCGGAGATCTCCAGGGCCGCCACACTGTTCACCGCGGCGATCAGTAAGGGCGGCGTGATCCAGGCGTTCGGCTCGGGCCACTCCGAGGCGGTCGCGATGGAGATCGCCGGGCGGGCGGGCGGTCTGGTGCCCACGAACCGGCTCGCGCTCAGGGACATCGTCCTGTACGGCGGAGCGCCCCGCGACCAGCTCGACCGCTACGACCTGGAACGCGACCCGGCCGTCGCCCACACCATCCTCGATCACGCCCCCGTCCACGACGAGGACCTGTTCGTGATCATCTCCAACTCCGGCGTGAACGGCGTGGTCGTCGAGCTCGCCACCCTCGTCAAGCAGCGCGGTCACGACCTGGTCGCGATCACCTCGCGCGCCCACGGCGACAGGGTCACCTCCCGTCACCCCTCGGGCCGCAAACTGAGCGACCTCGCCGACGTGGTGCTCGACAACCGGGCACCGTACGGCGACGCGGTGCTTCCCCTGCCCGGCGGAGGCGCCACCGGGGCCGTCTCCACCATCACCTCGGCCCTGCTCGCCCAGCTCGTCGTGACCGCGACGGTGGGCAACCTGCTCGAGGCGGGCCAGGTCCCACCGGTCTACCTCTCGGCCAACGTCCCCGAGGGCGACGCCCACAACCTCAAGCTCGAAGCGCTGTACGCGGGCCGCATCCGCCGAGGCGCCTGAGCACCTCCCTGAGCACGACAGCACGACAGCACTGTTCGGCATGCACGAAATTCGGGGGCCGTAGAAACAAGGAGAACCCCGCCATGACGCGGAATGCCGTGAGGATCCTCTTCAGCCTGACCCTCCCCCTCATCCTGGTAGCCCTGGCGCTGACCGCCCCGGCCAACGCCCAGCAGGCCGTACGCCTCACGTACAAGACCAGCTCCCCACTCGCCACCACCGCCCAAGCCGAGCCCTGGTTCCAGCTCTACAACGACGGCACCACGTCGATCCCGCTCAACCAGGTCAAGATCCGCTACTACCTGACCGGCACGGAGACGTACCGCTTCGCCTGCTCATGGGCGGTGGTGAGTTGTTCGACGGTGACGGGGCAGTTCGTCCGTCAGTCGGGTGCCGACCAGTACCTAGAAATCGCCTTCACCTCCGGCACGCTCGCACCCGGCACGAACACCGGCGACATGCAGCTCCGCTTCTACCGTGCCGACTGGCAGAACTTCACCCAGAGCGACGACTACTCCTTCGGCTCCCAGACCGCGTACGGCAACTGGGACAAGGTGACCGTCTACGTCAACGGCCAGCTCGCCTGGGGCCGGCCGTCAGGCAGCGATCCGACTCCCACCCCGACCCCGACCGTCACTCCGCCCGGCGGTTCGCAGGGCGTGCTGTTCGACGACTTCAGCTACACCGGCTCGGCCGACCCGCGTCTGTCCCAGCGCGGCTGGACGGTCCGCTCCAGCTCCGGCGGCCCCGGCGTGCCCGGTGCCACCTGGTCGCCGTCGGCGATCACGTTCCCCGGCGGCCTGCTCACGCTCGACTCCTCGACCAACGGCACCGCCTCGGGCACCGTCCAGACGGAGCTGTCCACCGCCGCCCGCAAGTTCCACGAGGGTACGTACGCGGCCAGGGTGCGTTTCAGCGACGCCCCGACCAGCGGCCCGGACGGCGAGCACCTGGTGCAGACGTTCTTCACGATCACCCCGCTCAACTTCAACCTGGACCCCGACTACGGCGAGCTGGACTTCGAGTACCTGCCCAACGGCGGCTGGGGCGAGCCGGGCAACATCCTCTACACCACGAGCTGGGAGACCTACCAGGCCGACCCCTGGCAGGCCGTGAACACCCACACCGAGGAGCGGACGAGCTTCAACGGCTGGCATGACCTGGTCATCCAGGTCGGCGGCGGGCGCATCAAGTACTACGTCGACGGGCGGCTGTTCGCCGACCACGGCGACATCTACTACCCCGAGACGCCCATGTGGATCATGTTCAACCAGTGGTTCATCGATCTGCAGGGCGGCACCACCCCGCGGAGCTACCGGCAGCAGGTCGACTGGGTCTACCACAGCAAGAACGAGATCGTCTCACCCGCCGACGTGCTCGGCCGGGTCAGCGCCTTCCGCACCGCCGGAACCGCCTTCCAGGACACGGTCCCCAGTTCCTGAGAGCACCGCCGACACACCCCCCATCAGAAGGTGAACGACGATGAAGTACCGCATCCTGGCTCTGGCGGCCGTCTTCGCGCTGGGCGCGTGCGGCTCCGATGCCAAGCCGACCGGCGGAGCGCCCGCGAGCGGCGGCCCGGCCAAGCTGACCGTCTGGATCATGGACGGCAGCATCACGAAGGAACTGCTGAAGACGTTCGAGACCGGCTACGAGGCCGCGCACCAGGGGACGGACCTCGACATCCAGATCCAGGCCTGGGACGGCATCGGCGAGCGCGTGACCGCCGCGCTGGCCAGCACCGACGCCCCCGATGTCATAGAGGTCGGCAACACCCAGGTCGCCCAGTACGCGGCCAGCGGCGGCGTCCAGGACCTGACCGGCAAGGTGACCGACCTCAAGGGCGAGGACTGGCTGCCGGGCCTGGCCCAGCCGGGCAACATCGACGGCAAGCAGTACGGCATCCCCTGGTACGCCGCCAACCGCGTCGTCGTCTACAACAAGGACATATTCGCCAAGGAAGGGATCAAAGCCCCAAAAACCAGGGACGAATGGCTAAATATCACGGCAAAGCTTAATAAAGGCCAGAACCAGGGCATCTACCTCACCGGCCAGACCTGGTACGCCCTGGCTGGGTTCGTCTGGGACGAGGGCGGCGACCTGGCGATCCAGGAGGGCGGCAAGTGGAAGGGCGCCCTCGACACCCCGCAGGCCCTGGCCGGCATGGACTTCTACCAGCGCCTCCAAGCCCTCGGCAAGGGCCCCAAGGACGCCGACGAGGCCAACCCGCCGCAGCACGAGGTGTTCGCCCAGGGCAAGGTTGCCCAGATCATCGCCGTCCCCGGCATCGCCTCGCGGGTCCTGGAGGTCGAGCCGAAGATGAAGGACAAGATGGGCTTCTTCCCCATCCCCGGCAAGACGGCCGACAAGCCGGGCACCGTGTTCACCGGCGGCTCCGACCTGATCATCCCGGTCGCCTCGCAGCGCCAGGACCAGGCGTACGAGGTCGTCAAGGCGCTGGCCGGCGAACAGTTCCAGACGGAGCTGGCCAAGGCGATGAGCTTCGTGCCCAACCGCACCTCGCTCGCCGGCGTGCTGGCCGGTGACGAGGGCACGGCGGCCATGGCCACCGCCGCCGCCAACGGCCGGGCCACTCCCAACACGCCCAACTGGGCCGCCGTCGAGGCCACCTCGGTCGTCAAGCAGTACATGACCGCCGTACTCACCGGTGCCGACCCGGCGGCCGAGGCGAAGAAGGTCTCCGAGACCATCACGACGACCCTGAACAGCAAGTGAGGTCGCGTTCGCTCTGGCCCTACCTGCTCATCGCGCCCACGGTGGCCGGTGGGGCCTTCCTCCTGCTCTATCCCCTGCTCAAGGCGGCCCTGATCTCGTTCCAGCACTTCCGCATGGGCGAGCTCATCAGGGGCGGCGCCGTGTTCGCGGGCCTTGCGAACTACCGGGAACTCCTGTCCGGCGCGGAGTTCTGGCAGGTGCTGCTGCGTACCCTCGGGTGGACCGCGATCAACGTGGTGCTCATCGTGGCCCTGTCGACCGGCGTCGCCCTGATGCTGGTCCGGCTCCGCCCCGGCCTGCGCCTGGCGGTGATGAGCGGGCTCGCCCTGGCCTGGGCCACTCCGGTCATCGCGGCCACCACGATCTTCCAGTGGCTCTTCCAGTCGGAGCTCGGCGTGGTCAACTGGCTGCTGGTCACGCTGGGCCTCGACTCGTTCCGCGGCTACACCTGGTTCGCGGACGGCACCGCCACGTTCGCCGTACTCGTCGTCCTGGTCGTCTGGCAGTCGGTGCCGTTCGCCGCGCTGACCCTCTACGCGGGGCTGACCACGATCCCGGCCGAGCTGTACGAGTCCGCCAGGATCGACGGCGGCACCGGCCGGCAGGTCTTCTGGAAGATCACGGTGCCCATCCTGCGGCAGCTCTTCGCGCTGATCACCTCCCTGGAAGTGATCTGGGTGGCCAAGTGCTTCCCGCAGATCTGGGTCCTCAGCCAGGGCGGGCCCGACGGCGCCACCACCACCCTGCCGGTCTACGCGTTCAAGATCGCCAGAGTCCTGCACCGGTACGACCTGGGCTCCGCGGTCGCCATGCTCACCGTCGTCATCCTCGCCATCGCCCTGATCAGCAACCTGCGCAGAATGGTCCGCTCATGAAACGGCTCGCGCTCAACGCGGCGGCGCTGGCCGTACTCGCGATGACGATCTTCCCCGTGTACTGGATGTTCCTGACCGCGGTCAAACCGACCAGCGACATCCAGGCGGCCACGCCCACGTTCTGGCCGGCGAACCCCACTCTCGAACACTTCGCCACAGCCATCTCCGCGCCCGGCTTCTGGACCTACTGGCGCAACAGCCTGGTCGTGACCGTGGTGGCCGTGCTGCTCGCGCTGGTCGTGGCGCTGCTGGCGGCGTTCGCGGTGACCAGGATGCGCTGGCGGGGCGCGGGGGCCTTCGTGCTCGCCGTCTTCGCCGCCCAGATGGCGCCGTGGGAGGCGCTGCTGGTGCCGGTGTTCATCATCGCCAGGGACACCGACCTGCTCGATTCGCTGACCATGCTGACCGGCGTCTACTTCATGATCACGCTGCCGTTCACGATCGTGACGTTGCGCGGGTTCCTGCAGGCGATCCCGCTGGAGCTGGAGGAGGCGGCGCAGGTCGACGGGTGCGGCCGGCTCATGGCGTTCCGGCGGGTGGTGTTCCCGCTGCTCGCGCCGGGGCTGATGGCGACCTCGCTGTTCGGCTTCATCACGGCGTGGAACGAGTTCGCGTTCGTCAACGTGCTGATCATCAAGGATCAGGACCGGCGGACGCTGCCGGTGTGGCTGTCGTCGTTCCGCGACGTGTTCGGCACCGACTGGGGCGCGACGATGGCCGCGGCCAGCCTGTTCGCGCTGCCCGCGCTGCTGCTGTTCCTGTTCCTGCAGCGCCGCGTCGGCACCGGCATGACCGCGGGGGCGATCAAGGGCTGAGGGTGAACGCCGCGTGCAGCGCCCGCCGGTCGGTCTCCGGCAGCAGGTCGCGCGCCGCCAGCCAGGCCGCCGCCCCCGCCCCGTCCCGCGCCGTGGCCACGCTCTCCCCGCCCAGCAGCTCCCGTACGGCCTGCCGTACCGGCCCCTCGCTCGTCAGCACACTCCCCGCCAGCACCACCGGCCCTGACCGGTGCACCCGCCGGACCGTGGCGACCAGGTGCTCGGCCGCCTGACGGGCGATGCCGAGCGCGAGCGGGTCACCCGCCTCGGCGGCCTGGCTGACCAGCGCCGACAATGCGGCCAGGCGCATGTGGTCGGCCTGCGCGAGCCGGACGATCCGATCGGCGTCCTTACGCGGCGTGGGACCGCGCTCGGCCCCCAGGAAGTGCTCGACGACCAGCTCGACCAGCACGCCCTCCGAAGAGCCGCGATCCAGCGCGGCGATGACGGCCTTGGCGCCCGCGCGCCCGATCCAGAAGCCCGATCCCGCGTCGCCCAGCAGCCACCCGAGCCCATCGGCGATCGCGTCCACTTCGTAGGCGGCGAACCTGGCCGCCACCGCCCCCGTCCCCGCGAGCAGCAGCGAGCCGTCCGGCTCGGGGGACCCCGCGACGTACGCGAGCACCACGTCCCTTCTGACCCGCGGCCCGGAGGCGATGCCGTGCCCCGCCCACACCTTGGCCAGCTCCGGCTCCATCGAGTCGACGAGTCCCGAGACCCCGGCCAGCGAGGCGACGACCGACGACGCGTCCTGCCCGGCCAGCGCCCGGCCGAGCGCGGTGTCGATCGCGGCCACCGCACTGGTCAGGCCGTGGGCGCTCGGGTTGCCCGCGCCCGCCCGGGCATAACCGACCCGGGTGCCGTCGAGTGAGTGCACCGCGACGCGGGTGGAAGTGCCTCCGGCGTCGACACCGATGGTGAGCGAATTGGTCACGGTCCGATTGTGGGACTTGACTCAGCGGAGAAGCAAGAATAATTTTCGGCGGAAGACCGGGTATCCGGAAGGAATATTCGTGACTTCAGGTGCCCTCGGGCGTGTGGAAACAGAGCTACCCGGCTTGCCGGAGGCGTTGCGCAGGGTCGGCGAGGTGATCCTCGGTGATCCGGCCGAGGCGGCCCGATCGACCATCATCGCCCTGGCCGAGCGTGCGGGCAGCTCGCCCGCGACCGTGACCAGGTTCTGCCGGGCCTTCGGCTTCTCCGGCTACGCGGAGCTGCGGGTGGCGCTGGCCACCGAGACCGGCCGGGCCGCGCAGGCGGGCTGGGGCGCGGGCGTGGGGCACGAGATCGGGCCCGACGACCCGCTCGACGCGGCGATCGAGGTGATGGCCGCGGCCGACGCCCGGCTCATCCAGGACACCGCCGCCCAGCTCGACTCGGAGATCGTCGCCCAGGTGGCCGACGCCATCGTCGCCGCGCCGCGGGTCCTCCTCGTCGGCGTCTCCACCAGCGGCAACGTCGCCACCATGTACGAAGGCCGGTTCCGGCGCATCGGCGTCCCGTGCTGGAGCGCGGGCGACGCGCACGTCGCGCTGTCGGATGCCGCGCTGCTCGGCTCGAACGACGTCGCGATCGGCATCAGCCACCGGGGCCGGACCCGCGAGGTCATGGAGGCGCTGGCCGAGGCCGGCAGCCACGACGCCACCACGGTCGCCGTCACCTCGTTCGCCCGCTCACCGCTCGCCGACCTGGCCGACCTGGTGCTCACCACCGCCAGCAGGGAGACCACGTTCCGGCTCGGCGGTCTGGCGGCCGTCCACTCGCAGCTGTTCGTGCTCGACGCCGTCTACGTGGCGGTGGCCCAGCGCACGTACGAGCGCACCAACCAGGCGTTCGGGCTCACGATCAGCGCCGTGGAGAGCCATCGGGTGGAGAGAGGCTGAATGACGTTCGCAACGAAGGCCCTGGAGCTGGCACACCAGGTCGTGGAGTCGCAGGCGGAGCCGGTACACCGCGCCGCCGCCCTGTTCGTCGCCTCGCTCAGGGCGGGCGGCGTGGTCAACGCGTTCGGATCCGGGCACTCCGAGGCCATCGCGATGGAGATCGCCGGACGGGCCGGCGGCCTGGTGCCCAGCAACCGGCTCAGCCCGCGCGACCTCGTCCTGTACGGCGGGCAGCCGCCGAGCGTGCTCACCCCCGAGCTCGAACGCGATCCGCAGATCGCCCACCGGATCTATGAGCTGGCGCCCGTCGCGCCGCAGGACGTGTTCGTGCTGATCTCCAGCTCGGGCATCAACGGCACCGTGGTCGAGCTGGCCACGATCGTCAAGGACCGCGGCCATCCCCTGATCGCGCTGACCTCGGTCGAGCACAGCAGCCAGATGACCTCGCGCCACCCGTCGGGCCGCAAGCTGCTCGACCTGGCCGACGTCGTGCTGGACAACGGCGCGCCGTACGGGGACGCGATCCTCGAACTGCCGGGCGGCGGCGGTTACGGCGCGATCTCGACGGTCACCTCGGCGTTGCTGGCGCAAATGGTGGTCACCGAGGCGGTGGACGAGCTCGTGGCGCTCGGCGAGACACCGCCCATCTACCTGTCGGTCAACGTGGCCGGCGGCGACGAGCACAACAAGGCCCTGGAGAGCCGCTACGCAGGGCGGATCCGACGTGGAGCATGACCAGTCAGGAGTAGGGAATATGCCGAACACCCCCCGTTTCACCAGGCGCGAGCTCCTCCGGAGCGCCGCTCTGGTCCCCGTGGCGGGCGCGCTCGCCGCGTGCGCGACCCCGGCCGCGAAGCCGTCGGCCTCGTCGTCCGCCGCCCCGGTCGCGACCAGCGCGGCCAACCCCTTCGGCGTGTCGGACAGCAAGCCGCTGGAAGTGTGGATCTTCGACGGCGGCTTCGGCCAGGACTACGCCAAGAACATCCACCAGCCGCTGTTCAAGTCGAAGTATCCCAAGGTGGAGATCAAGCACAACGCCACCAAGGAGATCACCAAGGTCCTCCAGCCGAGGTTCGCCGGCGGCAACCCGCCCGACGTGATCGACAACTCCGGCGCCAACGCCATGGACTTCGGCGCGCTCGCCCAGGACGGCCAGCTCCAGGACCTCACCCCGCTGCTCGACGCCCCGAGCTGGGACGACCCGGGCACCAAGGTCAGGGACACCATCGACCAGGCCGTCATCGACATCGGCACCTACGACGGCACGTTCAGCGTGCTCGGCTACGTGAACTACATCTTCGGCATCTGGTACTCGCAGAAGGCGTTCAAGGACAACGGCTGGGTGCCCCCGAAGACCTGGGACGAGTTCCTCAAGCTCAACGAGGCCATCAAAAAGTCCGGCAAGATGGCCCCCTTCACCTACGCCGGAAAATTCCCGCAATATCTGTACGAAGTGCTGCTCACCATGGCCGCGAAGATCGGCGGCGGCGAGGTCCTCGTCAACATCGACAACCTCGAGGACGGCGCCTGGACCACGGAGGCCATGAAGACCTCCGCCACGGCCTGGGCCGAGATCGGCGCCAAGTACCTCATGGAGGGCACCGCCGGCCTCGACCACGTGCAGACCCAGACCGCCCAGAACAAGTACAAGGTCGCCATGCTGCCCTCCGGCTCCTGGCTGGAGAACGAGCAGAAGACCACGACCCCGCCCGACTTCGAGTACGGCATGTTCCCCGTCCCCGACTTCACCAGCTCCGACAAGATGCCCTACGGCACGCTCCACAGCCAGCCGAGCGAGAACTTCATCGTCCCCGCCAAGGGCGCCAACCCGCAGGGCGGCATGGAGTACCTGCGGGCCATGCTGTCGAAGAAGGCGTCGGGCGACTTCAGCGAGATGGTCAAGACCGTCTCGACGGTCAAGGGCGCGGGCGAGGGCCGGCAGCTGTCGCCGGGCGCCGCGAGCGCGACCAAGGCCTACACCGCCGCCGGGACGAACATCGTCTACTACCGCTGGCAGACCTGGTACGCCCAGCTCAAGGACGAGGCCATCGCCGCCACCGGCCAGCTCATGACCGGCGGCCTCACGCCCGACAAGTACCTGGAGCGCCTGCAGAAGAAGGCCGACGAGATCAAGAAGGACTCCTCGATCAAGAAGTACAAGCGCTGATGCTGTTCAACAGGTATCGCCGAGGGCTGTTCATCACCGCGTTCCTGGCAGCCCCGGTGGCCCTCTACCTGGTCTACGTGATCTCGCCGTACATCCAGGCGTTCTACATCGCGATGACGGACTGGCGCGGCGTCACGGCCACGCCGGCCTTCATCGGGCTGGAGAACTTCGGCCGTCTGATGGGAGACGAGACCTTCTGGAAGGCGGTCACGCACAACGCCGGGCTGCTCGTCCTGCTGCCCCTGGTCACGATCGTCATCGCGCTGTTCTTCGCCTTCCTCCTCAACGTGGGCGGCGGCGGGCGGGCCGTGGGCGGGATCAGGGGCTCCAAGTTCTACCGGGTGGTGTTCTTCTTCCCGCAGGTGCTGGCCGTCGCGGTGGTGGCGGTGCTGTTCCAGCAGGTGTTCCGGCCGGACGGCAGCGGCATGCTGAACGGGCCGCTGATGGCGCTGGGCGCCAAGCCGATCGGCTTCCTGTCGGATCCGGGCGTCGCGTTCTGGTCGGTGCTCGGCGTCATGGTCTGGCAGGCGGTCGGGTTCTACGTGGTGCTCTTCTCCGCCGGGCTCGCCTCCATCCCGAACGACATGTTCGAGGCGGCGCAGATCGACGGCGCCGGGCGGCTGAGCCTGTTCTTCCGCATCACGCTGCCGCTGCTCTGGGACACCGTCCAGGTGGCCTGGGTCTATCTCGGCATCCTGGCACTCGACGTGTTCGCGATCGTGTGGGTGATGACCGACCAGCACGGTGGCCCCGACTGGTCGACCACGGTCATGGCGGCCGAGATCTACCGCAACGCCTTCCAATACTTCCGCTTCGGATACGCCTCGGCCCTGGGCGTCGTGATGTTCTTCTTCACCGTCGGGTTCGCGATCCTTTCGCTGCGCTTCACGCGGCGTGAACGAATCGAGTACTGATGCCCTGGACCATAGCGACCTCGCGCAAGCTGGCCCGCCAGGAGAGCCGCAGGCGGCTCGGGCCGCTGGCGGTCCTGTCGCACGTCGCGCTGCTGCTGTGGACCGTGCTCACGGTGGTGCCGATCCTGTGGACGTTCCTGGCGTCGGTCAAGAGCGAGGACGAGATCTTCGGCGACGCCTGGTCGCTGCCGTCCACCCTGCACTGGGACAACTTCGCCAGGGCCTGGGAGCAGGCGCACATCGGCCAGTACATGCTCAACAGCCTCATCGTGGTCGTTTTCAGCGTGTTCGGCACCATGCTGCTCGGCTCGATGGCCGCGTACGTGCTGGCGCGCTACCCCTTTCGCGGCAACCGGGCCGTCTACCTGCTGTTCGTGTCGGGCCTGGCCTTCCCGGTCTACCTGGCGCTGACGCCGCTGTTCTTCGTCGTGCAGAGCATGGGCAACGTCCCGCTGATCGGCCCGTTCATCGGCCTGAACACGCACGCGGGTCTCGTGCTGGTCTACATCGCCTACTCGATGCCGTTCACCGTGTTCTTCCTGGCGGCCTTCTTCCGTACGCTGCCCACGGCGGTCGGGGAGGCCGCCATGGTCGACGGCGCCTCGCACACCCGCGTCTTCTTCCAGATCATGCTGCCCATGGCCAGGCCGGGTCTGGTGAGCATCACGATCTTCAACATCCTCGGCCAGTGGAACCAGTACCAGCTTCCCCTGGTGCTGCTGCAGGAGCGCGACAAGTGGGTGCTCACGCAGGGCATCGCCGACATCTCGACGGCCGCGGGCTACGACCAGGACTGGTCGGCCCTGTTCGCCGCGCTGACGCTGGCGATCCTGCCCATGCTGGTCATCTACACGGTCTTCCAGCGCCAGATCCAGTCGGGGCTGACCGCGGGAGCGCTGAAGTGAATATCCCTCGCGCTCCGGTCGCCGCGGTTCTAGGCTGCGGGGTGTGATCGGCGACATACGCGCGTTGCTGGCCCGCCACCTCCCCGACGTCGAGGTGCGCTCCGTCACCGAGTCCGGGCATGGCCTGGACAACGAGGTGTACGAGGTCAACGAGGAGTTGATCGTCCGGGGCAGTCGGGCCGCCGATCCGGTGGCCACGCGGCGCGAGGTCGATCTCCTGGCCGCGGTCCGCGACCTGGCCACCGTGGCGGTGCCCGAGGTGGTCTTCGCCGACTACGAGCAGGGCGTGATCGCCTACCGCAAGCTGCCGGGCGAGCCGCTCAACCTGCACCCGGTGCCGGACCCCGAGCGGCTGGCCGCCCCGCTGGGCCGGCTGCTCAGCGCCCTGCACGGTGCTGATCCGGGGGAGCTGCGCGAGCTGGCGCCGCTCGACCGCTACCCGGCGCCCACCCTGCTGGTGGACGCCGGGCTCGACTACCGCGACGTCGAGCGGCACGTGCCCTACGAACAGCGGCCGCTGGTGGAGAAGTTCTTACGCGGCACACCGCCCGACGAGCCGCGCTCCATGCGCTTCTGCCACAACGACCTGGGCGCCGAGCATCTCCTGGTCGAGGCCGCGACGAGCACGGTGACGGGCCTCATCGACTGGACCGACGCCGCCGTCACCGACCCGGCGCACGACTTCGCGCTCATCTTCCGCGACCTGGGTCCCGCGGTCTTCGAACAGACCGTCGCACACTACGACCTCGACTTCGACGAGACGGACCGGGCCAGGGTCCTGTTCTACGCCAGGTGCGCGCTCATCGAGGACCTCGCGTACGGACTGAGCACCGGCCCGCGCCACTACGCCGACGCCGCCCTGGCCCACCTCGCCTGGACCTTCGGCTGATCACATGGCGCCGAGCTCGTCACGCAGGCGCCTGGTCGCGCCGACCACGTTCGCCAGCGCCGCCTCCACCTGCTCGTAGGTACGGGTCTTCAGCCCGCAGTCCGGGTTCACCCAGACCCGCCCGGCGGGCAGCACCTTCAGCGTCTCGCGCAGCAGCTCCTCCACCTCGGCCTCGCTCGGCACCCGCGGCGAGTGGATGTCGTAGACACCGGGCCCGAGCCCACGCCCGAAGGAGCCCACCGCCCCCAGGATCCGGGCCCCGGAACGGGCCGACTCGATCGTGGTGACGTCGGCGTCCAGGCCGTCGATCGCCGCGAGGATCTGGTCGGCGTCCGAATAGCACAGGTGCGTGTGGATCTGGATGCGGTCACTCGCGCCCGAGGTGGCCCTCCGGTACGCGGCCACGGCCCACTCCAGGTAGTCGGCCTGCGAGGCCCGCCTGAGCGGCAGCAGCTCGCGCAGCGCGGGCTCGTCCACCTGGATGATCGACACGCCCGCCGCCTCCAGGTCGCGTACCTCGTCCCTGACCGCGTCGGCCACCTGGAACACGACGTCGCGCAGCGGCAGGTCGTCACGGACGAACGACCAGGCGACGATCGTGACCGGCCCGGTGAGCATGCCCTTGACCGGCTTGTCCGTCAGCGACTGCGCGTGGCGGGCCCACCGCACGGTGATCGGCGCGGGCCGCCCGACGTCGCCGTGCAGGATCGGCGGCCTGGTGCAGCGCGAGCCGTACGACTGGACCCAGCCGTTGGCGGTGACCGCGAAGCCGTCGAGGTGCTCGGCGAAGTACTGGACCATGTCGTTGCGCTCGGGCTCGCCGTGCACGAGGACGTCGAGCCCGAGCCGCTCCTGCAGCCGGATGACCCGCTCGATCTCCGCCTCGACCCGCCGGTCGTAGCCGGCCTCCTCCAGCGTGCCCGCCACCACGGCCGCGCGGGCCGCGCGCAGCTCGCCGGTCTGCGGGAACGACCCGATCGTGGTGATCGGCAGCGCGGGCAGCCGCAGGTGCGCGGCCTGCGCCGCGGCGCGCTCCACGTACGGCCCGCGCCCCTCGAACACGACCGGGTCCGCCAGCGCCACCGACGCCGCCGGGGCCTCGGCGCCCTGGAAGTCGGCGTGCGCCAGCTCGACCACCTCGGCCACCTTCTGCTCGGCGAAGGCCAGCCGTGCCCGCAGCGCCGGGTCGAGCCCGTCTTCCCCCGCCACGTCGTACGGCACGTGCAGGAGCGAGCACGACGTGCTGACCACCACGTCCGCCGCGTGCTCCCGCACCGCCCGCAGCAGGCTCAGCGCCCGCCCCGGAGCGGTACGCCACACGTCCCGCCCGGACACCACGCCCGCCACCACGGTCTTGCCCGCCAGCGCCGCGAGCCGGTCCAGGCCGCCGCGCACCAGGTCCACCCCGATGGCCTCCACCGGCGTCGCGGCCAGGACGGGCAGCGCCTCGCCCAGATCGCCGAAGTAGGAGGCGACGAACAGCCCGGGACGCGAAGGAGCGGACCCGAGCCGCTCATAGGCGGCCGTGACGGCGGCCAGCTCCTCGGGAGACCGGTCGGCGACCAGCGCGGGCTCGTCGAGCTGCACCCACTCCACGCCCTCGGCCGCGAGGATCGCCAGCAGCTCCTCGTAGCAGCCCAGCACCTCTTCCAGCCGCTCCAGCGCGCCGGCCAGCAGCAGGAACGTCACCGGACCTATCACCACGGGCCGCGTCTCGAAGCCCAGCTCCCGAGCCTGCCGCAGCTCGGCGAGCGGCTTGGCGGCGTCGAGCTCGAACACGGTCTCGGCGTCGATCTCCGGCACGATGTAGTGGTAGTTCGTGTCGAACCACTTCGTCATCCGCAGCGGCGCCAGCCCGGCGGTGCCCCTGGCCATCGCGAAATAGGGGTCCTCGGCGTCCAGGTAGCGCCGGGGCACCGCGCCGAGCAGCACGGCCGTGTCCAGCACCTGGTCGTAGAGCGAGAAGGTGTTGGACGGCAGCCCGGCCAGGCCCAGCTCGGCGAGCCGCCGCCAGGTCCGCTCCCGGAGCTCGGCGCCCGTCTCCTCCAGCTCCGCGCGGGTCGAGCGGCCGTCCCAGTACGACTCCAGCGCCCGCTTCAGCTCCCTTCGCGGGCCGATCCGCGGATATCCGAGCACGGTGGACCGGGGAAATGACGACATCAGGTTGCTCCCTGCGTAAACGACGTGATCGAACGCGGAGAATCCACCACACCCGCCACCGCTGGTGCATCCTGTATTCGTGCTGCTTATGCTCAAGGAGGTCCAGTGCTTCGCCCGCGTGGCCGCCCGGCTCAGCTTCTCGGTGGCCGCCGCGGACCTGGGCATGTCCCAGCCCGCCATGAGCCAGGCCATCACCAGGTTGGAGCGCGCCACCGGGACCAGGCTGTTCGACCGGACCGCCCGCGCGGTGCGGCTCACCGCCGCGGGCAAGGCGCTGCTTCCGCACGCCGACGAGCTGCTGGCCGCCGCCACCGCGTTCGCGGCCGAGGCGGCCCGGCTGGCTCGGCCGACCATTCACCTCGCTTATCCACCGCTCGTCGGCGCGCTGGCGGCCAGGGTCGCCCGGCGGTTGGCGGGCCGTACTCCGGCCATCGGCGTGGAGCTCACGGTCGCCGGACGCGGGGTGGCGTCCGACGCGCTGGATCGGGGGGAGGTGTCGGCGGCGATCCTCACCACCCCCGCCCCGGCGCGGTTCGTCACCGCCGCCAGGTTCCACGTCTCCGTGGACCAGCTCGCGGTGCCGCTCGGGCACGCGCTGGAGCCGAGGGCCACGATCGCGCCCGATGATCTCGCCGGGCAGGTGCTGCTCACGCCGGGCAGCCGGGCGTGGGCCGGGCTGCCGGGGCGCTCGCGCATGGTGGCCGACGACGACTTCGCCGCCGCGCTCGACCTCGTCGCGGCGGGGACCGGGGTGCTGCCGATCCCGCAGCTGCTGGCCAGGACGATCCGCCGCGACGATCTGCGGTTCGTCCCGCTCGACGCGGGTGACCTGCGCATCACGTACGCGCTGGCGTGGGCGAGGGAGCGCGTCACGCCGGAGCTGATGGCCCTGGTGCAGGCCGTACAGGACGCTCTGTGGACTAGGTAGCCGGTAAGTTGCGCAGGGCCTCGCGGCGACTCAGACCCGAGATGCCCTTCGCGCGCACATAGCGGATGACCTCGGCCGGGTTGGTCTTGGCGTATTCGCGTAGCGCCCAGCCGATCGCCTTGCGGGCGAAGAAGTCGTTGTCCGACAGGCTCGGCTCGATGCAGGCGTAGAGCAGCGCCGTGTCGGTGCGGGCCTTGAACCTGTTCTGGCACAGGATCGCGGTGCGGCGCTTCCACAGGTCGCCGTCGCGCGCCCAGTCCAGCATGAGCGGGCGCATCGAGTCGGGGAACGCGGTGAGCAGGCCGCCGATCCGGTGCGTGGCCAGCTCGTCGACCAGGTCCCACCAGGCGCCGCTGACGATCATCTCCTCGTACATCGGCACCGTGTAGAGCGTCTGGAACTCCCGATAGAGGTGATAGCCGGTCAGCTCGATCGCCGCATAGCGCTCCTCGCGGTATTCGGCCGCACGCCACAGGCCGAGCACCGCCCGGCGCCACTCGGGCGCCGTGTCTATGCGGTGCGCCGCGAACACCCGCCGCAGCGCGGCCCGTCGCCGCACCGCCTGGACGCCGAGGAACGGCATGTCGGACTTCATGTACGCACGCATCGTGGCGGCTTTCGCGGGCTCCGCCGCCTCACGCAGTGCCGTTCGCACCGCCGTACCAAGGCTCATGCCTGCTGGCTGGTCCGCTCACCCGTGGCCAGGCCGTCGAAGAGCACGGTGATGTAGTGCTCGGCCAGGCCGGTCGTGTTGAGCCGGCCGCCGGGGCGGAACCAGCGCACCGCCACCCAGATCGTGTCGCGGATCATCCGGTAGGTGAGCTTCGGGTCGACGTCGGCGCGGAACTGCCCGGCCGCCTGGCCGGCCTTGATCTGGGCGACCCAGATCTGCTCGACCTCGTCCTCGGCCTTGACCAGGTAGTTGAACCGCTCGAACTGCCGCAGATAGTTCCAGTCGTTCTGCATCACGGTGATCGCGGCGCGGTGCGGCTCCAGCGTGCCGAAACCGATGCGCACCATCTCCGACAGGGTCGAGCGCGGGTCCGCGCCCGAGCCGATCGCCGTGCGGTAGCGGGCGACCAGGTCGTCGAGGAAGGTGGAGAGCACCTCGTCGACGATCGTCTCCTTGGAGTCGAAATGATGATAGAGACTTCCCGAGAGGATGCCCGCCTCATCGGCGATCTCGCGTACGGTCGTGGCCTGGAAGCCCTTGCGGGCGAAGAGTTCCGCGGCGAGCTTGACGAGGTGGTCACGGCGCTCCGACGCCGGTCCCGACGAGGTCGCGCGCTGACGCTTCGCCGGGGCGGTCGTGCTCTGCCCGGAGTTCTTTCGCGTTGTCACGCCTCCCATTATGAGCCCTCAGACAATCGCTTGTTCACCGAACCCGCCCAGCTCACCCGGCGTTCCGCATGCGACCAAGCGCTTGCTACGATGCGGGGGTGAACGAGGCATACATCGTCGGCGCGGTCAGGACCCCGGTCGGGCGCAAGAACGGCGGCCTCGCCCGGGCCCACCCCGCCGACCTCGGCGCGCACGTGCTCGAAGAGCTGATGACCCGCACGGGCGCCGATCCGGCGGCTGTTGCGGACGTCATATTCGGCTGCGTCGACACCATCGGACCGCAGGCCGGCGACATCGCCCGCACCTGCTGGCTGGCCGCCGGGCTGCCGGAGGAGGTGCCCGGCGTCACGATCGACCGCCAGTGCGGCTCCTCGCAGCAGGCGCTGCACTTCGCCGCCCAGGCCGTGCTCTCCGGCACGAGCGACCTCGTGGTGGCCGGCGGCGTACAGAACATGAGCATGATCCCCATCTCCTCGGCCATGCTCGCCGGGCGCCCCCTGGGCCACGACACCCCCTTCGGCGGCTCCAAGGGCTGGCTCTCCCGGTACGGCACGCAGGAGGTCTCCCAGTTCACCGGAGCCGAACAGATCGCCGCCAAGTGGGACATCTCCCGGCAGGACATGGAGGCGTTCGCCTACGAATCGCACCGGCGGGCCATCGCCGCCATCGACGACGGCCGCTTCGCGGACCAGCTCACCCCCTACGAAGGCGTCACCACCGACGAGGGGCCGCGCCGCGACACCACTCCGGCCAAGATGGCCGGGCTCAAGCCCCTGGTCGAGGACGGGCGCCTCACCGCGGCCCTGGCCTCGCAGATCTCCGACGGCGCCGCCGCCCTGCTCATCGCGTCGCCGCGGGCCGTACAAGATCATGGGCTCCGCCCGCGCGCCCGCGTGCACCACCTGTCGGTACGCGGCGGCGACCCGATCATGATGCTCTCGGCGCCGATCCCCGCCACGGAGCACGCGCTGCGCAAGGCCGGGATGGCGATCGGCGACATCGACGTCGTGGAGATCAACGAGGCGTTCGCCTCGGTCGTGCTCGCCTGGCTGAAGGAGAGCGGCGCCGACCCCGCCAGGGTCAACCCGAACGGCGGCGCGATCGCGCTCGGTCACCCGCTCGGCGCGACCGGCGCGGTCCTGGCCGTGAAGCTGCTGCACGAACTGGAGCGGACCGGCGGCAGGTACGGCCTGCAGACGATGTGCGAAGGAGGTGGCCAGGCGAACGTCACCATCATCGAGCGCCTATGACGTCCGAAAATACCTCTAGCAAATAGGAAACTTTCCTATTAGATTTCGGATCATGCTCAAGAGTGGTGACCTGCTGTGCCTTGCCGACGCCGTACTCCTGCCCGGGTTCGAGGGGCGGACCCCGCCCGACTGGGTCCGCCGCCGGCTGGGGGAGGGGCTGGCCGGGGTGGTGCTGTTCACCCGCAACATCACGGGACCGGCCCAGGTCGCCGAGCTGACCGCCGCCCTGCGCGCGGAGAACCCGGCCGTGCTGGTCGGCATCGACGAGGAGTCGGGCGAGGTGACCAGGCTGGAGGTCGCCACCGGCAGCAGCCGGCCCGGCGCCCACGCGCTCGGTGTCGTCGACGACGTGACGCTGACCGAGGCCCTGGCCAGGGATCTCGGCGGGGAGCTGGCCGCCGCGGGCATCACGATCGACTTCGCCCCCTCGGCCGACGTGAACTCCAACCCCGACAACCCCGTCATCGGCCTGCGCTCCTTCGGCGCCGACGCCGCCCTGGTCTCCCGGCACACCCGGGCGTTCGTCCGCGGCCTGCAGTCCGCCGGGGTGGCCGCCTGCGCCAAGCACTTCCCCGGCCACGGTGACACCTCGATGGACTCCCACCACGGCCTGCCCGTGGTCGCCACCGACGGGATCGAATCCGCGCTGACTCCGTTCCGCGCCGCGATCAGGGAAGGCGTCAAGGCCGTCATGACGGGCCACCTGCTGGTGCCCGCGTACGACGCCGTCCTGCCCGCCACGCTCAGCCCCAAGGTCCTCACCGGGCTGCTCCGCGAGGAGCTGGGTTTCGACGGCCTGATCGTCACCGATGGCATCGAGATGACCGCCGTCTCCGGGGCGTACGGCATCGGTGGCGCCGCCGCGCGGGCGATCGCCGCCGGGGCCGACGCGATCTGCGTCGGCGGCGAGCACGCCGACGAGGCGACCGCCGTCGAGGTGCGCGACGCGATCGCCGAGGCCGTACGCACCGGGCTGCTGCCGGAGGAACGCCTGGCCGACGCCGCGCGCCGGGTCGGCGAGCTGGCCGCCTGGACCGCGTCCGCCGGCGCCCCGGTGCCCGAGGACGGCTACCTCGGCCTCACCGCGGCCCGCCGCGCGATCAGGGTGACCCGCCGCACGAACGCCCCCGTCCTGCCGCTGACCGCCGCGCCCCACGTGGTGGAGCTGACCCCCGAGATGAACCTGGCCATCGACAAGAACACCCCGTGGGGGGTCGGCGAGCCGCTGGCCGAACTGCTGCCCGGCACCGCCGTCACCCGGCTGGCGGCCGGCGAGGCGACCGGGGCCGTGATCGAGCGGCTCATCGCCGGCGCCGACGGACGCCCCCTCGTCGTCGTGGTCCGCGACGCGCACCGCCACCCCTGGCAGAGCGAGGCGCTACGGCACCTGCTCAGCGCCCGCCCCGACACCGTGGTGGTCGAGATGGGCCTGCCCGCCCGCTCCGACCTGGGCGCCGTACACATCGCCACGTACGGCTCGGCCAGGGTCTGCGGCCAGGCCGCCGCCGAAGTGATCACCGGTACCCTTTGACACCGTGAACTTCGAAGACGAGGACCTCTCCTACAGCACGCTGACCGACCGGCTCGCCCCGGACGAGACCCACGTCTTCCGCAACTGCGACCTGACCGAGGCCGATCTCCGGCGGGCGCCGCTGGCCGACGCCCGCTTCGAGTCGTGCGTGCTGGACCAGGCCGACTTCCGCCGGGCCGACCTCGACAGCGCGGTGTTCTCGGGCGGCGGCGGGATGCGGATCAGGTTCAACGACGCCGAGCTCATCGACGTGGCGTTCACCGACGTCGACCTGTCCTCCGCGCAGTTCGGCGGGGCGCTGGTGACCGACGTGACCTTCACCGGGTGCCGCATGATCGGCGCCTCGCTCACCGGGGCGCGGGGCACCGGTTTCAAGGTCACCCGGTCCAACCTGACCATGGCCAACCTCGGCGGCTGCTCGCTGCGCGGAGAGTTCATCGAGGGGGTCCGCTTCGACGACGCCGACCTGTCGGGCTGCGACTTCACCGAGGCGACGTTCAGCGACTGCCGGTTGCGCGGCAGCAAGCTGCTCAAGACCGTGTTCGTCAAGGCCGACCTGCGCGGCGCCGACCTGGGCGAGCCCGACGACGCCAAGCTGCGCGCCTACGCGGGGGCGACGATCAACCAGGCCCAGGCGGCCGCCATCCTGGCCGCCCGCGGCATCACGGTGCTCTGAGCGCTTCCAGTACGGCCGCCGCCTCCGACATGACGCGGTCGATCAGCTCCTGACAGGACGGCAGGTCGTCGAGCACCCCGACCACCTGCCCGGAGGCCATCACCCCCAGGTCGGCCCGTCCCTCGACCATGGCGGCCCGCAGCAGCACCGGCGTGTTGGCCGCCTGCAGCACCTGCGCCCAGGTCAGGTCGCGGCCGTGCCGCATCCGGCGCCCCTCGCGGAGCATCTGGGCCCACGTCAGCCCCGACAGCCGCTTGAACCTGGCGCCGTTGACCACGGCCCTGAGCAGCCGCGAACGCTCCAGCGACTCCACGAACGGCGTCCTGAGCACCCGGTGCGGCACCCCGTCGACCTTGGTGGTGACCAGCGTGTCGGCCGTCGCCAGGTAGACCTTCTTCACCTCGTCCGGCACCGGCGAGTCGCTCGTCAGCAGGAACCGGGTGCCCATCGCGATGCCGCACGCCCCGTACGCCAGCGCCGCCACCAGCCCACGCCCGTCGAAGAACCCGCCCGCGGCGATCACCGGGATGTCCACCGCGTCCACCACCTGGGGGAGCAGCAGTGTCGTCGCGACCGGCCCGGTGTGCCCGCCGCCCTCGCCGCCCTGCACGATCACCGCGTCCACGCCCCAGGCGGCGACCTTCTCCGCGTGCCGGCGCGCGCCCACCGAGGGGATCGTGACCACGCCCGCGTCCTTCAACCGGTCGATCAGCTCCCGCCGCGGCGCCAGCGCGAACGACGCCACCCGCACGCCCGCACGGATCATCACCTCGACCCGTTCGGCCGCGTCGTCGGCGTCGGAGCGGATGTTGACCCCGAAGGGGGCGTCCGTGCGTTCGCGCACGCTGTCGATCGCCTCGGCCATCTCGCCGACGGACATCGTCGCGGCCGCGATGATCCCGAGCCCGCCCGCCTCGGACGTGGCCGCCGCGAGCCGCGCGCCCGCGACGTACCCCATCCCGGTCTGCACGATCGGATACCGGCACCCCACCAGGTCCGTCAGCGCGGTCCTCATAGTGGGATCTCCGGGCCGCTCCGCGCGGTCCCGCCGCCGCTCAGCGCCGCCCTCACGCCGCCACCTCGCGCTCGCGGGACCCGCGCGGGTCGAGCACCTCCTTCAGCAGCCGGCTCTCCTCGGCGGTCGGCTCCCGCGTCTCGGGTACGTCCTCGGGGACCACCAGCTCGAACCCGGTCGCCGCGACCACCTCCGCGACGCTCACCCCCGGATGCACCGAGGCCAGCCGCATCGACCCGTCCGGCGTACGGAAGTCGAGCACGGCCAGGTTCGTCACCACCCGCCGCAGGTCGTACGCCCCTCTGTCGGTGCCGAGACCGCTGACCACGTCCACCTGAGGCACGAACACCTTGGGGGAGTGCCGGGGGATCCAGTAGCTCGTCGGACCGCAGCGCGTGTTGCCCGGCGCGCCGCGCACCCCGAGCAACTGCGCCTTGGGCCGCGCCCAGTCGCCGATGCAGGAGATGTTCGAGTTGCCGAAGCGGTCGATCTGGCTCGCGCCGAGCATCACGTGCCGCCGGCCGTTCAGCACCAGCCACAGGTGATCGCGGAACGGCAGCCAGCCCTCCACCACCTCGGGCCGCTCGCCCAGCGCGGGCACGTCGCCCGTCAGCAGGCAGACGCCGTCATGCGTGAGCAGGTCCGGCTCGAACGTCAGCCGGGCCAGCCGGGCCGCCAGCACGGTCACCGCCCCGCCGATCCCGGCCGCGAGGATCTCCCCGTCGCCCCTGAACGCCTCCGCGCAGGCGACCACGCACACGTCAGCCCTGCTCATGGAACTCCTCCCACGGCGTGTCCACGTACCGCCGCTGCTCCCGCTCGTCGCGGCCGTAGTCGGGTTCGCAGGCGGTGAAGCCCGCGCCGCCCGGCGCCTCGACCACGCCGGTCACCATCGACCGGCTGATCAGCAGCGACTGCACCGGTCCCTCCTTCAGCAGGTCGGCGGTGTCCACCAGCCGTTCGCACGACACGTAACAACGGGCCGCCGCCTTGGCGTAGAGGTCGTCGAAGTACGGGTCGGGGCCCAGATACTGCGCGTTGCCGCGCCGGTCGGCCCGGTTGAGGTGCACCAGCGCGACGTCCATGGTCAGCGCGGGCACCGCGACCAGCTCCTCCCCGTCCTCGTACGGCGAGCGGACCGTGCGCAGGCCCGGGTTGACCCGCATGACGTCGGAGCCGAGCCCGGCCCGCGTCGGCAGGAACGGCAGCCGGTGCGCCGCCGCCAGCAGCCCGAACATGAACATGCCCTCGTCGTACTCGGTGAACTCGATCGTGCCGCCCTGCCTGGCCCGCCTGAAGTGCGGTTCGAGCGGGATGGAGTCCAGCGTGACGAACGGGGCGACGACCCTGCCTACCTTCCCGGCGGCGCAGAGCATGCCGACGTCCGGACCGCCGTAGGAGATGAGAGTGAGGTCCCGGACGTTCGAGCGCAGCAGGCCGCCGACCAGGGCCATCGGCTTGCGCCGCGATCCCCAGCCGCCGATGCCGACCGTCATGCCGCTCTCGATCCCGGCCACGACCTCCTCGACGGACATGACCTTGCTCACGAGCCCTCCACGAAGCGGTCCCGGTGCCTGTCGCCCGCGCCCATCAGGTTCAGCTCGAACGTGAAGCCCTGCTCGAAGCGGTAGGAGCGCTTCACGTCCACGGGGTCGATGCCGTTGAGCGACTCCTTGGCGCGGCGGATCACGTACGGGTCCTTGTCCGCGATCTGGCCCGCCACCTCCAGCGCCGCGTCCCGCAGCTTGTCGCGCGGCACCACCTCCAGCACCGAGCCGAACGCGTGCAGCTCGGCTGCCGTCACGTTCCGGCACGTGTAGACCATGGCGCGCATGAGGTGCTGGGGGACCAGCCGGGCCAGATGGGTGGCGGCGCCGAGCGCGCCCCGGTCCACCTCCGGCAGGCCGAAGTAGGCGTCCTCGCTGGCCAGCACGATGTCCGCGTTGCCCACCAGCCCGACCCCGCCGCCGACGCAGTGGCCGTGCACGGCGACGATCACCGGCACCGGGCAGTCATAGACAGCCGCGAACGCTGCAAAGCACCCTTTGTTTGCATTTATCAGGGCAGTGTGTCCCTCTGTGGCCTGCATCTCCTTGATGTCCACGCCGGCGTTGAAGCCCCGGCCCTCGGCTCGCAGCACGACGACCCTGGTCTTCTCGTCCTGCCCGGCGTCCGTCACGGCTTCGGCCAGCTCGTGCCAAGCCCGCGCCGGCAGCGCGTTCACCGGTGGGACGTCCACGACGACCTCGGCGATCGGGCCGTCCCGCAGCGTGATTCCCATCCCGCTCCCTGGTTGCACCTAACGCTTGCTTGGTACGGTAGCACCCGTGACGGTGACTTACGACTACACGGGCAAGGTCGTCCTGGTGACCGGTGGGACCAAGGGGATCGGCGCGGGCATCGCCACCGCCTTCGCCACCGCCGGAGCCGAAGTGATCGTCTGCGCCCGCCACGACCCCGTACCCCCGCCCCCGGTGTCGCCGCCGAGTCCCCCTCCCCCCTCGGCGGGCACCGGGGTGCGGTTCGTGCGGGCCGACGTGCGGGACACCGACGACCTGGAGCGGCTGTTCTCCGGGCTCGACCGGCTCGACGTGGTCGTCAACAACGCGGGCGGGTCGCCGTACGCGCCGTTGGAGGGCACGTCACCGCGCCTGCACACGCGCATCGTCGAGCTCAACCTGATCGCGCCGTTGCTCGTCGCGCAGCGCGCGTACCCGCTGCTCGCCGCCTCGGGCGGTTCCGTCGTGATGATCGGGAGCTCCAGCGGCGCGCGGCCGTCGCCGGGCACCTCGGCGTACGGTGCGGCCAAGGCGGGACTCCATCACCTGGCGAACTGCCTGGCCGCCGAGTGGGCCCCCGGCGTACGGGTCAACACGGTCATCGTCGGCCTGGCCGCCACCGAGGACTCCCTCGATCACTATGGCGGGAAGGACGTGGGGACCGCCGTCCCGGCCGGGCGGATGGCCACGCCCGCCGACGTGGCCTCGGTCTGCCTGTGGCTGGCCGCGCCCGGCTACGTGACCGGGGCGCAGGTACACGTGCATGGAGGCGGGGAGATCCCCGCCTGGCAGAACCTGGCTTCCGACGACATTTCCTGATATCTCTGCCTGATCTTCTGGGAGGTCCGTGTGGGAATCTGTGACGGCCGCGTCGTGATCGTGACCGGCGCCGGGCGCGGCATCGGGCGGGAGCACGCACTGGAGTTCGCCAGGCAGGGCGCCCGAGTGGTGGTCAACGACCTGGGCACCGGCCGAGACGGCGACGGCAGATCCGGCGGCCCCGCGCTGGCCGTGGCCGAGGAGATCCGTGCGCTCGGGGGCCAGGCGGTGGCCAGCGGCGACGACGTGGCCGACTGGAACGGCGCGGCCCGGCTGGTGAAGACCGCCGTCAGCGCGTACGGCGGGCTCGACGTGCTGGTGAACAACGCCGGGTTCGTTCGCGACCGGATGCTGGTCTCCATGGGCGAGGACGACTGGGACGAGGTGATCCGGGTCCATCTCAAGGGCCACTTCCTGCCGCTGCGGCACGCGGGCGCGTACTGGCGCGAACGAGCCAAGTCCGGCGCCCCCGCAGCGGCCCGCGTGATCAACACCTCGTCGGGCGCGGGCCTGCTCGGCAGCGTCGGCCAGGCCAACTACTCGGCCGCCAAGGCGGGCATCGCCGCACTGACCCAGGTGGCCGCCGCCGAACTGGGCCGGTACGGCGTGACGGTGAACGCCATCGCCCCCGCCGCCCGCACCCGCATGACCGAGGAGGTCTTCGCCGAGACGATGGCCGCACCCGAATCCGGCTTCGACCCGATGCACCCGGCGAACGTGTCACCGCTGGTGGTCTGGCTCGGCTCGGTGGCGTCGGAGGCGGTGACGGGGCGGGTGTTCGAGGTGGAGGGCGGAGTGATCTCGCTGGCCACCGGCTGGACCCACGGCCCACGCGCCGATCGCGGCGCCCGCTGGTCCCCTGCCGAAGTGGGCGACGCCGTCGCGAAACTCCTCGAAGAGGCCCCCGACCCACTACCCGCCTACGGTGCCCGGCCGTCTTCGGTCTGAGGCCCCTCTTCGGCGCTCGGCGGTTACGGCGTTTGGCCGTCTTCGCCGCTCGGCCGTCTACGGCATGAGGTCCGCTAGGCGTTCACTGGGGCTGTCTACCGTTTGAGCAGGTAGGCGCCCTCGGACAAGCGTGCACGGATCTTGGCGGCGGTCTGCTCAGCGGTCAGGCCGCCGGAGTCGAAGGCGTGCGGCTCCAGCTCACCCAGGTCGACGAACTGCTGGTACATCTGCAGCACCGGCTCAGGATCCGTGAGCGCGTCGAGCCCCCGCCCCGTGGCCCTGAGCAGCGTCGTCTCCCGGTCAGGCCGGAGCACCACATAGTGCAGCGGCGCGCGCCGTACCTCGGCGAAGGCGCCGACGAACCACGGCCCCACGACACCGTCCACCACCACGTGATAGCCACCGTCCGCGTACCCGAACGCCGCGCCCGCCAGCACACCCATGACGGTCTCGTTCTGACGCTGAGCCTCCGCCAGGTACGGCGCGATGCCGCCCCGCCGGATGCAGGCCCAGAAGTCATCCGTACGCAGATGCACGCTGGGCGTGACGGCATCGGCCAGCAGCCGGGCCACGGTCGACTTCCCCGCCCCCGGAGGCCCGGACACGATCACTACCTCCATGCCCACCCCATACCCGCCTGCCAGATCACCTCAAAAACCCATAACCGGAGCCGAAATCCAGACACGACCGCCGTTACGGACCGTGACGGCCGGGTGGGGGAGCGGTCCTCCGACATCATTGACCCGATACGTCTCCCACGGCGCGCTCCAATGAATCGTGGTGCTCAATGAAGCCTCTGGCCGTCGTCATGGCCTCCGTCGTTCTCGTCGCCGTGCTGGGTGTCATGGGGATCGGTCTGGGCGCCCTTTCGTTCTTCACCGCTCATGGCTGCGGCAGCGGCGAAGACCGGTTGGCCCAGTCCCTCGCGGCGCACGGCATCTTCGCCCAGCGCCCGTTCGGCGCCCGGCCACAGGGCGAGCGCACGGCGATCTGTGACGTGGATGACCGGATCGTGGATGTCGAGCAGGTCTATCGCCTTCGGGGCGCGGGGAACGACGTGTTCGACTTCTACCGCGAGGTCGCCGTGAGGGACGGGTGGAAGCCCTCGACCGAGGAGGCGGACGAGGGCGGGTTCTGTTTCACCAAAGCCATCGCCGACAAGGACGTCGATTTTTCGGTTTCGGTGGATAAGCCGGACATGTTCTATGTGCGCATGAGCTCCTCCATAGACGGTGGCGGCTGGTGCTGAACGCGAGTCGGCGTCTCAGCTGAGTGCTGACCGGGCCGTGGGGGCCAGGCGGAGGCGTTGCGGGGGAGCGGTCAGCCGGGACTCCAGCCCGGGCAGCGCCACCTCACGCTCTTCCGCGGGCCGGTCGAACCGGGCGAACCATATGAACACCTGCTCCCCTGTACGTACGGGCAGCGCGGGGAAGGTGTTCTCGGCGGTCTCGGTCTCGAAGCACGCTATCGGCGGCACCCCGGCCTCCTTGAGCACGGGGACGGCCTCCTGGGCGAAGAACTCGGCGAACCCGTCCCCGACGTGGTAGATCATCGCGACGTACAGCGACTCCGGCAGGGCAGTGGCACCGATGGGCGGTCGCGCCGTACCCGGAAAGGGATCGGCAGCGGGCTGGAGAGCGTAACCGGGCCCGGACCCGTGGGAACGGCCGGGCGCGGACCCGTGGGTGGGGTCGGTGGAGAGGACGGGCGCCGGGCGTAGCAGCAGCACGTTGTCGGAGTCGAGCATCGTCGCGTTGGCCGCGTCCCGGTTGGCCTTCCAGATGGGACCGCCGTAGAAGGCCGTGAGCGCCGCTCGCCGAGCCTCCATATCCGGAAATTTCCGCATCCACGGATACATGTTCGGATCGTCCAGATCCCGGAAGTGGCCGACCACCCCCATCCCGGCCGCCTCCTGCCCTTCGATGAACTCCCGCTCGAACAGCTCGATCAACGTGTCGCGCCGCCCGGGCAGCAGCGTGTAGTTCCGGAACTCATAAATCATGCGCGGATGCTACGAGCGGACAACTGACACCGACTGTCAGCAGAAATGGGCCAGAAGAATATTCTGATTACCTACAGCTACATAACTACTACGCTTCGTATATGATCGCTTTGGCTTTGATCCCACAACGTCAAAGAAAGTCACTGAAGTGATCAAGAAGTTGCGTGTCACCGGTGCCGTCATGGCGGCGGCCGCCGGCGTCACCCTGCCGGCCGCACCCGCCCAGGCGGACGGCTGGAGCGACAACTGGAGCGGCAACGTCTACTCGACCCAGTCCGGCAACAGCCTCGGCGACATCGCGGCGTTCAACGAGGGCGCCGGCAACGCGACCAACGTCAACAACATCAACGGCATAGCCACCACGGCGTCCAACGGCGGCACCACGGTGACGTACATCTTCTACTGACCCCGATCCCCCTTCCCCGCACACCGGTCGCCATCGTCCGACGGAGTCCCCAGTCCACGAGAACCCTCCGGAAGGAAGCCGAAATGATCAAGAAGCTCTGCACCACCGGAATCGTCGTCGCCGCGGGCACGGTCCTGATGGCCGCTCCCGCCCAGGCCGACACCGACAACCGCAGCTCCAACTCCGCATCCACCCAGTCGGGCAACATCTTCGGCAACCTCCAGGTCAGAAACGCCGGTAGCGGTTCCAGCACCAACGTCACCAACGTCAACGGCAACGCCGCCACGGCCACCGGCCGCAGCGGCGTAGGCGTGAGCACCACCACCGACTAGGGGCCGAAGCTGAGCACCGGGTCCGGATCCGCCGCCAAGATGACAAGTCGGGCCCGGAACGGCTGAACTAACATCTCGGCGTGTCTATCTGTGCGTATGCGACGTTTTACAACCCCGAAGACCATGACGATGAGCGCGACGGGGTTCTGGCCGCGTGGCGCGAGGCGGGCATCGAGGGCCGTGCCGAGCAATGGGACGATCCGACGGTCGACTGGAGCGCCTACGACGCGGTGGTGGTCCGGTCGGTCTGGGACTACCTCGACCGCCGCGCCGACTTCCTCGCCTGGGCCCGCCGGGTAGAGCGCGGGACCAAACTGCTCAACCCGGCCGCCGTGCTCGAATCCAACACCGACAAGACCTATCTCCGAGAGCTGGGTGTGCCCATCGTGCCGACCCACTGGTCTCCGGAGCGCCTGCCCTACTGGGAGGAGTATGTCGTCAAACCCGCCATCTCGGCGGGTGCCCGAGACACGATCAGGACCACCGACCGAGGCCGGGCCGAGGCGCACGCCGCCGCGCTGGCGGCAGCCGGACGCGTCCCCATGATCCAGCCCTACCTCGACATGGTCGAGTCGGAGGGCGAGACCTCGCTGCTCTATTTCAACCGCCGGTTCAGCCATGCGGTCCGGCGCACCCCCATGCTCACCCCGGGAAAGACGGGCGCGGACCAGGTTCTGGCGGATCCGCGCACACCGGCCCCGGACCAGGTCGAACTCGCTGAGAAGGTGCTTGCCGCCATCCCCCAGGCCCTTCTTTACGCCAGGATCGACCTGGTCCGGCTCCCCGACGGCAGCCCGGTGGTCATGGAGATCGAGCTCACGGAGCCGTACCTTTACCTGCGCTACGAACCCCGCGCGTTCGCGAACCTCGCCACCGCGCTGCGTGAGCTGCTCTGAGCTCCCCCAGGGACTAGACGAGTAGTTTCTATGTGATCAGTGATCGAAGGCGATCAGCGACCTGGCGATAGGCGCGCCGGTGGTGTGGTTGTGCCAGATGGCGGCGGCCATCGCCAGGATCCGCTGCGCGACGCGGACGGCGACGCCCTCGAAGGTCCGTCCGCCGTGCTGCTCGAGATCGAGCTGGCCTTTGAGGGTGTCGTTGACTGACTCGATCAGCTGACGTACCGACTTCAGCAGCGGCTCGCCCGGTCGGGACTTCTCCCGTTTGAAGCTGGGCCGCAGCAGCTGGACGCCGCGTGCAGCCATGCCGGCCTCGAACGTGCGGGAGGCGAATCCCTTGTCGGCGATCAGCAGCAGGCCGGGCCGGTTGGCTGCCAGCTGCGGTTCCCGGTCCAGCATCGCCGCCAGCACCT
>NZ_JAHKRM010000005.1:0-276629 GCF_019396345.1 Nonomuraea guangzhouensis
CAAGCGCGCGGACGGCGGCCGGAGTCGCGCCGGCGGCCGCGGCCACCGCCATCATGATCTTCGCCTCCACCGAGGGCGCCTCGCCCCCGGGCGCGGCCCCGATCTACATCGCCAGCGGCATCGCCGGCATCGACCCGGCCAGGATCTTCGCCCGGCTCATCATCTGGTTCGTCGTCCCGGTCCTGGCCCTCGGCGTGCTGGTGGCGACCGGCGTACTGCCGATCTGATCGAAAGGACCCTCGCAGTGGACACCCTCAAGCGCGCGACGATGACCCTTTTCAAGATCGGGCTGGTCGTGTTCCTGGCCCTCGGCGTCGCGGTGGTGCTGGCCCAGGCCGCCGGTCTGGTCGCCGGTGACCCGGGGCTGGTCTCCGGCGCCGTGTCGAGCCTCGGTATGGCGATGACCGTGGCGGCCGGGGTCACCGGGCTGCTCGGCTTCGTGATGTCGTACCTGTTCAAGTGGAAGGCGGGGGAGGACTAGGCCGAACCGGGCGCCCAGCGGGCCCGCAGCTCGGTGTCCTCCGGCGGCGGGCCGGGCAGCGGCCGCTTGTCCGGCGGCAGCCGCAGCGAGTCCAGCACCAGCGCCAGGTAGCGGTGCCTGAGCTGCTCGGTGCGCCCGTGGTCGCCCAGCTTGACCGAGGCGAGCTGCTCGAACAGCAGCGCCACGTCGGACACCGTGATGTCCGGCCGGAGCACCCCCGCCGCGGAGGCCTTGCCGTGCACCTGGATGGCCAGGTCACTGGCCCGCGTGGCGGCCTGGAAGAGTTCCTCCGTCGGCTGGAACGTCCCGGCCAGCGCGATCGTCAGCGAGTGGGTGTCGGCGTCGACGATCTCCCGCATGTAGGTGGCGAAGGCGTCCCAGGGGTCGCCCGGGTCGGCCATTGCCTTCTCGGCGGCGGCGATGTACAACGTCAGCCCGTCGAAGCAGAGCTTCTGCAACAGCGTCTCCTTGCCGGGATAGCGCCGGTAGAGGGCGCTGATCCCGACGCCCGCCCGCTCGGCCACGGAGGCGATCGGGGCCCCGGGATCGGCGGTGAACACCGCCCGTGCCGCCTGAAGGATCAACTCGTCGTTTCGGGCGGCCTGTGCCTTGCGGCCGCTCATCGGTGCAGAGGTCATGCGTCCAGCATACGGGAACGGATAATTCCGTTCTACTCTCTGCGAACAGCGACCTTGATCGGGACGATCGGCGTAGAATCATAGCTGGTCAAAGCCCCTATCGGCGGCGACAGCCAGGGCCGGTGGGCCGGTGTGCCCTGATCTTACTTCTTGATATCACGGCGAAAAGATGATCGGGCCATTAGTCCGCATGTCTATACAAAGAGATGACATTGGGGTAGAACCAGGGCGAGCCCGTTGGTCTTGGAGGTGTCGGATGAGACGAATCCCGATCGTGGTGGCGTTGCTGGGCGCTCTGACGTTGAGCGGCTGCTCCTCGGCGCAGCAACCCGCCGCGCAGAGCAGTGCCCCCGCCGCCGGATCCGCGCCCGCCGCGGCGAGTGGCGGCACCTTCGCCGTCATCACCCACGCCGGACCCGGAGACTCCTTCTGGGACGTGGTCAAGAACGGCGCCGAGGCCGCCGGCAAGCAGTACGCCGCGAAGGTCACCTACCAGGGCGACGGCGACCCGGCCAAGCAGTCGCAGCTCATCGACCAGGCGGTGTCGGAGAAGGTCGACGGCCTGGTGGTGTCCATGGCCAACCCCGACGCGCTCAAGGAGTCCATCGGCAAGGCCGTCGCCGCCAAGATCCCCGTCGTGACGATCAACTCCGGCGGTGACTCCTCCAAGGCGTTCGGCGCCATCACCCATGTCGGCCAGTCCGAGGAGGTGGCCGGGCGCGGCGCGGGCGAGCAGCTCAAGGCCGCCGGTGTCACCAAGCTGCTGTGCGTCATCCACGAGGCCGGCAACGTCGGCCTCGACCAGCGGTGCAAGGGCGCTGAGGCCACGCTCGGCGGCACGGTCGAGCGGCTGCAGGTCGATGTGAGCAACCTGGCGGACGTGACCTCCAAGGTCACCGCCAAGCTCCAGTCCGACAAGCAGCTCAACGGCGTGCTCACGCTCAACCCGGCGGTCGCCGTCGCCGCCCGCGACGCCATCAAGGACGCCGGGACGCAGACCAAGCTGGGCACGTTCGACCTGTCGGGCGACGTGGTGAGCGCGATCAAGGACGGGGACATCCTGTTCGCCGTTGACCAGCAGCAGTATCTGCAGGGCTACCTGCCGATCGTCTTCCTCTACCTGTACAAGAACAACCTCAACACCGTCGGCGGCGGCCTGCCGGTCAACACCGGCCCCGGCTTCGTGGCCAAGGACAACGCCGAGCAGGTGGCCAAGCTGGCCGAAGCCGGCACCCGATGACCGTCGCCCCCACCGTCTCCTCCGACGAGCGGATCGGCAGGGTCGGCCTGGCACGCCGGCTGCTGATCCGCCCGGAACTGGGCGCGGTCGTCGGCCTGATCGCGGTGTTCGTGTTCTTCGCCGCCCAGTCGCCGGTGTTCCGGTCACCTGCCGGCATCGCGAACTGGCTCGACCCGGCCGCGACACTCGGCATCATGGCCGTCGCGATCGCGCTGCTGATGATCGGCGGCGAGTTCGACCTGTCGGCCGGCGTGCTGACCGGCACGACCGGGCTCATCCTGGTCACGCTGGCCACCCGCTACGGCTTCGACGTGTGGACGGCCATGCTCGTCGGGCTGGTCGTCGCGCTGGTCATCGGATTCGCCAACGGGATGATCGTCACCAGGACCCGGCTGCCCAGCTTCATCGTGACGCTGGGCACGTTCCTCATGCTGCAGGGCATCAACCTGGGCGTCACCAAGGCGCTGACCGGCACCGTGCAGGTCAGCGGCCTGCGCAGGGCCCAGGGCTACGAGATCGCCCGGACGATCTTCGCGGGCACCATCGAGATCGGCGGCACCTCCTTCCGCGTGGCGATCCTGTGGTGGGTGCTCATCACGGCCGCGGCGACCTGGGTGCTGATGCGGTCCAGGGCGGGCAACTGGATCTTCGCGGTCGGCGGCAACGAGCAGGCCGCCCGCGCGGTCGGGGTGCCCGCCGCCCGTACCAAGATCGCGCTGTTCATGACGACCGCGGTCGCCGCCTGGCTGGTCGGCTCGATCCTGGCCCTGCGGTACACCTCCGTGCAGGCCAACATCGGCATCGGGCAGGAGTTCATCTACATCATCGCCGCCGTGATCGGCGGGTGCCTGCTCACGGGCGGGTACGGTTCGGCGATCGGCGCGGCCATCGGCGCGGTGATCTTCGGCATGGCCGACAAGGGCATCGTCTTCCTGGGCTGGGACGCCGACTGGTTCAAGTTCTTCCTCGGCGCGATGCTCCTGCTGGCCACACTGGCCAACCGCCTGGTCCGGCGGTACGCCGAGGAGGTGAAGCATTGATCATCCAGACGCGCGACATCGGCAAGACCTTCGGCTCGGTGCTGGCGCTGCGCGAGGTGTCGATGAGCGTCGAGGCGGGTCAGGTCACCTGCGTCCTGGGTGACAACGGCGCCGGCAAGTCGACGCTCATCAAGATCCTCGCCGGTGTGCACCAGCATGACACCGGATCATTCCTCGTCGACGGCTCCGAGGTGCGCTTCGGCAGCCCGCGAGAGGCACTGGATCGCGGCATCGCCACCGTCTACCAGGACCTGGCGATGATCCCCCTGATGTCGGTCTGGCGGAACTTCTTCCTCGGCTCCGAACCCCGCAAGGGCCTGGCCTTCGACGTGGCCACCGCCCGCCGGGTGGCCCGCGAGGAACTGCGGGCCATGGGCATCGACATCCGCGACGTCGACCAGCCCGTCGGCACGCTGTCCGGCGGCGAGCGGCAGTCGGTGGCGATCGCCAGGGCCGTCCACTTCGGCGCCCGGGTGCTCATCCTCGACGAGCCCACCTCGGCGCTGGGCGTCAAGCAGGCAGGCGTCGTCCTGCGGTACATCGCCAGGGCCCGCGACCGGGGCCTCGGCGTGGTGTTCATCACGCACAATCCGCACCATGCCTATCCGGTGGGGGATCGGTTCCTGCTGCTCAACCGGGGGACGAGCCTGGGCGAGTACGGCAAAGGGGACATCACCCGGGAGGAACTGACCGGGTTGATGGCGGGGGGAGCGGAGCTGGAGCAGCTGTCGCACGAGCTGGACCGGGAGTGAGACTCGGCCTCGCTGTAATGCGGCGGTAATCGGGACCGGATTCGTGTTCTGCTGGGCGGCAATCAGGCGTCCAGCGCTTTGCTATCGCGAACGTTTGTGATGCGTCTGCGGTTGAGCCGGCCGCGCCCCCGGGGGTCTTGGGCAGGCCGGCGTGCCGTACATCTCATTCATCGCAACGAGGGGGACACGATCATGGCTACCGGATACGGAGCGGCCGCCACTGTCCTGAACGAGCACAGCAGGTGGATCGCCTACATCGACGCGGCCAACCTGTACTACGGGATCTGCGAGACGGCGGGCCCGGAGTACTGGCGCGTGGACGTCGTCAGGATGTGCGACCAGGTGCTGAAGAAGTACAACGGCACGCTCACCAAGGTGAAGTACTTCACCACCGCGCTGAGCGGCCAGGCCGGGGTGGATCAGCGGAAGTTCGAGCAGGACACCATCAGCGTCTACGGCCAGCAGTTCCAGCCGTTCATGGGGCAGGCCAAGTACGACGACAAGACCGGCAGCTTCAAGGAGAAGCAGGTCGACGTGCGGCTGGCGGCCCAGCTGGTCGGTGACCTGTGCACCGGCGGGTGCGAGGCGGCGCTGGTGGTCAGCTCCGACTCCGACCTGGCCGCGGCGATCCGCGAGGCCAGGTGGTACGCGCCGGGGAAGACCATCGTGGCGGCCCATCCCGACGGTGTGCGCTCCGGCGCCTACGCCGAGGTGGTCAACGAGGCCATCCCGATCGACGCCGGTCTGTACAGGAATGCCGCGCGCCTGGACGTCACGCTCGAGAGGTCCCGCAAGAAGTAGGCCGACCCGCGTGCTCCCGCCGTCCGGGCCGACCGGCGGCGGGAGATCTACTTTGTAAAGGGGCCGACGCCGTGGCCGATGGGTGCTCACGCGTTGACCCGGTGATGATCGCGACCTGTTACCTGTACGGGTCACCCTCGGGCAGCCAGGCGTCCGGGGCGTGGATCCCGTGGTCGCCGACCCCGTCGGTGAGGGCGTCGACGGCGGCCAGGACGGCGGCGCGGACTTCGCCGCGGCGCCAGACCAGGGACCAGGTCCACCAGACCTCCGGTGCGGTCAGCGGGCGCCGGACCAGGTCGGGCGGTAGCGGAGCCGTCTGGCCCTTGGGGGAGTTGACGATCGGGCGGCGGCTGCGGCGAACGTGGTCGAAGAAGGCGGGGCCGGTGATGCCGCCGTCGGAGATGTGTACCGCGCGGGCGCCGGTGTCATGGGCCAGGTGTTCGGCGTACAGGTTCCACGACGACCAGGACGTGGTGTCCTTGTCGAGGAGGACGGCGGTGTCCCGGGGGCGGACCGCGCCGGTGTCGTCGCCGGTGGAGACCGCGTGCAGCCGGTCGGCGCCGATGAGCCGGGCGCTGAGGCCGTGCCGCTCCAGGTCCTGCGTGCTCACCCAGCACACCGCGAGGTCCAGGCTGCCGTCGCCGACGCGGGCGGCCTGGGTGTGGGAGGGCGCGATCCACGCGTCGACGTGCAGCTGGGCCACCGCGGAGGTGCGGGCGGTCAGGTCCGCGGGGAGCCAGCTGACGTAGCCGAGCCGGACCGGTTCGGAGCCGGACATCTCGGCCGCGCGCCTTCGGAGGTCCTTGGCGCCTTCCAGCAGGGCGCGGGTGTACGGGAGCAGGGCGGCGCCGGCCGGAGTCAGGGCCACCGAGCGGCGGTCGCGGTCGAACAGGCGCACCCCGAGGTCACGTTCGAGCGCCTTGATCTGCTGGGACAGCGAGGGGCCGGCGATCAGCAACCGCTCGGCGGCCCGGCCGAAGTTCAGTTCCTCGGCGACCGCGAGGAAGTAACGCAGCTGGCGCAGTTCCACGCCGGCCATGTTACGTGCGGTGGGAGGCCGCGCCTATCAGCAGGGAGGGAGCTGGTCGTGGCGTCGTCCCTGGTGGAGGGCACATTGTGGGACGTGCGTACCGCCATGAAAGGAAAGGCTATGAAGGAGTTCCTGGTCGAGATCACCACCCATGTCCCCGAGGGCACCGACCCGGCCGAGGTCGACCGGCGCCGCGCCGCCGAGGCCGTCCGCGCCAAGGAGCTGGCCGCCACCGGGAACCTGGGCCGGCTGTGGCGCCCGGTCGGCGAGCTGCGCAGCATCGGCCTGTGGCGCGCCGCCGACGAGGCCGAGCTGCACGAGAAAGTGCTCGGCACGCTGCCGTTGCGGTCATGGATGACGCTGGTGGTCACCCCCTTGGAGTCCCACCCCAACGACCCGGGCCGGACCGCATGAGCGTGGGAGCCCTGCGACACTCTCCCGCTCGACCTGCCGGACCCGCCCGATCAGGTAGCCCTTCGACCTGGGCCCATGTCGCCCAGGCCGCCGCGGCGCTGGCGGCGAGCATGGGGGTCGGCCGGTTCGTCTACACCCCGATCCTTCCCCTGATGCACGCCCAGGCGGGGCTGTCGGCCAGTGCCGGCGCGAGCCTGGCCACCGCCAACTACGTCGGCTACCTCGCGGGCGCGCTCGCGGGCATCCTGGTCCCCGCGCTGGTCCGCTCACCGGCCGTCCTGCGCGGCTCCCTGATCGTGCTGATCGGCACCCTCGCCGGAATGTCCGCCACCCACGACACCACCGTGTGGGCCGTGCTGCGGCTGCTGGCCGGGCTGACCAGCGCCCTGATCTTCGTCATCGCCGTCAGCTCGCTCCTGAGCCATCTGCGCGAACATCCCGCCCACCTGACCGGCTGGGCGTTCGGCGGGATCGGCGCCGGCATCGCCGTGTCCGGGGTGATCGTCCTCTTCCTGCGCTCCGTCGATGCCTGGCAGGTGGCCTGGTGGGCCTCGGCCGGGCTCGCCGCGGTCTTCACCGTCGCCTCGTGGAATCTGCGTACCGAGTCCGCGCTCGCCCCCACCGCTGGCGCGGCCCCGCAGCCGAGAGCGCGTACGCACCGCTGGTTCACCGCGCTGCTCGTCAGCTACACCCTGGAAGGTGTCGGCTACATCGTCGCAGGCACCTTCCTGGTCGCCGCGATCGAGCAGAGCTCTCCCGGCCGGCTCGGCAGCGGCGCCTGGGTGCTGGCCGGTCTGGCGGCCGTGCCGTCCTCCGCGCTCTGGGCCTGGCTGGCGCGGCGCTGGTCTCGCCCCGACCTGCTCTGCGCCGCGCTGGTCATCCAGGCGGTCGGCATCGCCCTGCCCGCGCTGGTCGGCGGCGTGGCGGCCGCCTTGATCTCGGCGTTCCTGTTCGGCGCGACGTTCCTCGGTGTCGCCACCATCGCCTTGGCCACCGGCGCCCACCTGCGCTTTCCCCGCTCGGTCGCCCTGTTGACCGCTGGATACTCCATCGGCCAGATCCTCGGACCACTCGTCGTCACCCCGCTGCTCCGCCATGGGTACCACCAGGCGCTGGTGCTGGCGGCGGTGCTGGTCGTCGCCGCCGCCGTCGCCGCGGTCGTCCTGCGGATCGGGTTCCCCCACCACACGGCGTAGGTCATGGCATCGTCCCTGGTCACAGGCGTACGCTGGAAATTCCGCGGCAGCGGCGCCCTGAGGAAGGGCTCAGATGATCAACAGACGAGCTTTCGGCAAGATGGTGGGCGCGGGAGCGGCCGCGGCCCTGCTCGGGAACCTCCCCAGCCTCGCCTCGGCGGCAAGGAACACCTCCTTCGGTCCGCTCAGGCAGATCAACGCCGGCGTCCTGAATGTCGGCTACGCCGAAGCGGGTCCCGCCGACGGGCCCGCGGTCGTCCTGCTGCACGGCTGGCCTTATGACATTCACAGCTATGTCGACGTCGCGCCTTTGCTGGCGGCCGAGGGTTACCGGGTGATCGTCCCGTATCTGCGCGGTCATGGCACCACGCGTTTTCTCTCGGACAAGACGTTCAGAAATGCCCAGCAGGCGGTGATCGCGCTCGATGTCATCGCTCTGCTGGACGCCCTCAAGATGAAGAAGGCGATCCTCGCCGGTTTCGACTGGGGATCGCGGACGGCCGACATCATCGCGGCGCTCTGGCCGGAACGCTGCAAGGCCCTGGTCTCCGTGACCGGCTACCTGATCACCAACCGGGAGAGCAACAGCAAGCCGCTGCCGCCGAAGGCCGAGTGGGCATGGTGGTATCAGTATTACTTCGCCACGGAGCGGGGCCGGCTCGGCCTTGAGGAGAACCGGCACGATCTGGCGAAGCTCATCTGGACGTTCAACTCCCCGACGTGGAATTTCGACGATGCCACCTTCGACCGCACCGCGGCGGCCTTCGAAAATCCGGACTATGTCCGCATCGTCATCGGTAATTACCGCTGGCGGCTGAGCCTGGCCAAGGGCGATCCACGATACGACCGGCTCGAAAAGCGGCTTGCCGAAGGGCCCGTCATCGCCGTACCCACGATCACCCTTGACGGTGAGTCGGATCCCTTCACGCCCGCTGGGGACGGCGCGGTTTATCGCGGTAAGTTCTCCGGCAAGTACGCGCATCGGACTCTGCGCGGAATCGGGCACAACGTGCCACAGGAAGCGCCGCAGGCCTTCGCCGCGGCGGTCGTCGACGTCGACCGCCTCTGAATCGAGGAGTCAGACGGCTTCCGCGGCGAGGGAACCTCTGAGCGCCACGGCCTCGCTCAGGTAGTCGCGGGCCAGTTCGGCCCGGCCCGCCGAGCGGTGCAACTCGCCGAGGAGTTCGGCCGAGGACGCCTGCCCGCTGCGGTCGCCGAGCTGCTTGAAGACCGCCCGCGAGCGTTCCAGGCCCGTGGAGGCGGGGACGAGATCGCCGCGCGCGGCCTGGAGCCCAGCCAGCCGCTGCAGAGCGTAGGCGCCGCAGTGCGGGTCGCCCAGGCTTTCGAAGATCTCCAGCGCGTGCTCGACATGGTGGCCGCCGAGCTGGATGGACACGCAGCCCTCGCGGTGGACGTCGCCGAGCTCCTGGGCCAGCCGCAGCGCCTGCCCCAGCCAGCGCCCCGCCTGGACGGGGTCGCCGGACTTCAGCCAGACCCTGCCGATGGCCTGCCGGGTGAACGCCTCGCCGCTGAGATCGCCCGTCGAGCCGAACATCGCCAGGGCGCGCCGGAAATGCGACAGCGCGACGGGGTGCCGGCCGCGGAACTGCGCGACGGCGCCGAGCCCGCAGATGGAGGTGGCCTCCGCCCTGGTGTCGCCGAACTCGCGGAAGGCCGTGCGGGCGCGGGCGAACATCTCCTCCGACTCGGCGTAGCGGTCCTGGTAGAGGCAGACCTGCGCCAGGCCGCGCAGCATGGCGGCCTCCCCGTACGTGTCGCCCGCGGCCCTGGCGGCCGCCAGCGCGGTGCGGTGGGTGCGCTGCCAGGTGGCCAATTGGCAGCGAAGGTCGAGGTAGGGGACCATCGCGGCGGCCAATCCCCACGCCTGCTCGGCCATGCCGGTCGCCGCGGCCAGGCTCACGGCGTCCTCCAGCGCCCCGTGTTCGACCTCGAACCAGGCCACCGGGTCGGCGGTGAGCCGGTCGAGGGTGCCGCGCGGCAGCAGCCAGCGTTCCGCGGCGGCCGAGCTGAGGGTGAACACCGTGGTGGGCAGTTTGGCGGTGGCCAGCTCGGTCGTCGCGGTCCATCCGGCGACCACCCTGGCGAGCGCGGCGGGATCGGGTTCCTGTTCGAGCGCGTGACAGCGGACCAGGTCGGGCAGCTGGTAGCGCGGCTGGCCGAGCCGGTCGGTGCCGACCAGCCGTAACAGGTCGGCGTCCAGCAGGGCGTCGGTGACATCGTCCGCGCGGTGCCTGTCGAGCACGGCGTCGACCACCCAGCCGGGCATCGGCGCGCCGCTCAGCCGGCCGAGGGTGTGCAGGGCGCGGGCGGCCTCGCCCGGCAGGCCCCGGTAGCTGTGGTCGAGGCCCGTACGCACGTCGAGGTCGCCGACGCGCAGCTCCCCGATCCTGCGGTGCTCGTCCATGAGCCGATTCTGGAACGCCGCCAGCGGCCAGCCGGGCCGCGCCGCCAGCCGGGCCCCCGCGATCCGTACGGCCAGCGGCACGAACCCGCACGCCCGCACGATCGCCGCGGCCGCCTCCGGCTCCTGTGCCGTCCTGGCCTCGCCGACGATCCCGCGCAGCAGGTCCTCGGCCTCGTACGTCGACAGCGGCTTCAGATGGATCTGGAGCGCGCCGGGCAGCGAGGTGAGCTTCGTCCTGCTGGTCACGATCACCGCCGGCCCGCGGCCCGGAAGCAGGGGCCGTACCTGCGCGGCGTCCATGGCGTCGTCGAGCACCACGAGCATCGGGCGCTCGGCCAGGATCGAGCGGTACAGAGCCGAGCGTTCGGCGGGGGAGGAGGGGATCGAGGTCGCGCCCATCGCCCTGAGCGCCTGGGCGAGCAGATCGGCCGGGTCGTTGGCGGCCAGGCTGAGGAACAGCTGCCCGGCGGGGAACCTGTCGGTGAGGGCGTAGGCGTTGTGCACGGCCAGCGCGCTCTTGCCCGAGCCCGGCGGACCCGAGATCACCGCGAGGGAGAACGGGCCCGCGAGCGCCACCGACTCGTTGACGCGGCCCACGAAGTCGGGCACGTCAGGGGGAAGCTGCCTGGGGACGGGCACGACCGCCTCGGTCACCCCGACCGCGCCCGTGACCACGACGGGCGGCGGGCCGCCGTCCAGCACCTTGGCCTGCGCCTCGCGCAGCCCCGCTCCCGGCTCCACGCCCAGTTCGGTGACCAGTTGCCGCCTGATCGTGGTGTAGCAGGCCAGCGCCTCGGCCTGCCGGCCGCTCCAGTGCAGGGCGAGCATGAGCTGCCCCCACAGGTCCTCGCGGAAGGGATGCTCCGCGCACAGGGGGCGCAGCAGGGCGACGGCCTCGCCGTACGCTCCCTGTTCGAGGCGGGCGGCGATCAGCTCGCGGGCGGCGGCCAGCCGTACCTCGTGAAGGAGGGCGAGCCTGCGCGTCCACAGCGGATGCTCCGGCAGGTCGGCCAGCGGCGCGCCACGCCACAGCGCGAGCGCGGCGGCCAGCGAGCCGGGGTCGCGGCGCGCCACCAGATGCTCGAACCGCAGCAGATCGAGGTCCTGGAGGGCGACCTCGATCAGGTAGCCGGCGCCCTCGGCGCGGATGCGCGCGCCGAGAGACGAGCGCAGGGAACTGGCGTAGGTGCGGAGGTTCGCCTGCGCCGAGCGGGGCGGGCGTTCCCACAGCACTTCGGCCAGCAGATCCGCGCTGACGAGGTGGTTGGCGTCGAGAAGCAGCGAGGCCAGCAGCATGCGCGGCTTCCTGCCGGAGATGCGCACGGGCCGCCCTCCGGCCAGCGCCTCCAGCGGGCCGAACACCTGGAAGGACACCATGGCAGCCTTCTGTACGTTTTTTGTACGGATCATTCCCAATCTGGGCCCTAACAAGACACATTCGGTGCAGAAGGGGTCCCAGTGAAATTCGGAGCAGTCGCGGTCGCGGCCTTAGCCCTGTTCTTCAGCGTCGCCGCCGCCGACCCGGGCGACGAGGGCGGCGACCCGCCCAACCAGGTGACGGCGGACGTGAGCGTCATGGCCACCAACTTCCAGCTGCCCTTCCCCTGCGGGCAGTCCTGGACCGGCAACTCCAGCGCGAGCAGCGCCCACGTGTCGTGGGAGATCGACTTCAACAGGGGCAGCACGGCCGACGCCGACCTCGGCGACCCCGTGGTGGCCGCCGCGGCGGGCACGGTCGTGATCTCCTCCCACCAGGGCTCCACCAACGGCTACGGCAACCTCGTCAAGATCGACCACGGTGGCGGCTGGGCGACCTACTACGCGCACCTGAACGTCCGCTCGGTCAGCGTGGGCGACACCGTCGCCCAGGGACAGAAGATCGGCACCGTCGGCAACACCAGCAAGCCCGGCAACAACATCTCCCCCCACCTCCACTACGAGGTACGGCTCGGCAGCGACTATCCGTCCAACATCCAGAAGGCCGTCTTCAACGGGACGACCTACGGCTACCCCATCCAGACGCTGACCTCCAAGAACTGCGGCAACACCACCAACCCGTACACCCCGCAGGAAGTGTGCGGCGACGGCTACAGCGTGATCGACTCGGCGGCCCTCGGCACCGCGGGCAAGGTCTACCTGCTCTACAACAGCTCCACCGGCTACAACTGCGTCACCACGCTGAAGAGCACCTCCCTGGGCACCGCCACGGCGACGACCGCCTACCTGGAGGTGCAGGGAAGCAGCAGGGTCACCGATTCAGGCAACTTCTCCTACTACGCCGGGCCGGTACGGGCCTCGGCGGCGGACAAGTGTGTGAAGTGGGGCGGTAAGGCAGGCTCCTCCACCTACGACAGCATCTTCGAACATTGCACCTGATCGATCGAGCTCCGGACAGGGCCTCCACGGCGCGGTGGCGGCCCTGTCCGCGTGAGTTACGTTCAGTCCATGTCGCTGGCCGAACACGCCCGGGTCCTGCAAGCCGAGGCGAACGACGTCTGGAAGGTCGACATGACGTTCTGGCTGCACGTCGTCGAGCGGCCGCACGTCCCCGACGCGCTGCGGCTGCGTGCGGCGACCGATGGCCAGCGCCTGACGATCCTGCGCCTGAAGCACGAGTGCCCGCACTACCCCGACACGATCGGTGGTGCGGACATCTGCACCGCGGTGCTGGAACGCGGCGTACGGACGGTCGAGGAGCTGCTGGAGGGATCGTCGTTTTGTCGGTGCCGTCGTTCATGATGCTCGCATGACGTCGTGGAAAGAGTTCGAGCTCCAGGCTCCCGGGCTGGCGGCGGTCGCCCGGGAGGTGATGGAGCGGCACAAGCACAAGGTGCTGGCCACGCTCCGTAAAGACGGCTCGCCGCGGGTGAGCGGCACCGAGTCGCGTTTTGACGGCGGTGAGCTGTGGATGGGGTCCATGCCCGGCGCCGTCAAGGCGCTCGACCTGCGGCGGGATCCGCGCATGGCGATCCACGTCACCTCACCCGACCCCGATGAGGCCGATCCGTCGTCATGGGCCGGCGACGTGAAGCTGGCCGGGCGGGCGGTCGAGATCACCGATCCGAAGGTGCTGGCCGAGGCGGGCCTGCCCGGCACCGATTCACACCTGTTCAGGATCGAGCTGTCCGAAGTGGTGTGGACCCGGGTCGAGGGGGACGAGCTGGTCATCGACACCTGGCACGAGGGCGCGGAGGTCCGGCACATCCGCCGTAAGTAATCTACATAGTAAAGGCGCTCGGCTGGCTCAATGCACGAAAAAACCACCATCGACGAACAGCATCTGTCCGGTGACAAACGCGGAGGCGTCACCGGCCAGAAACACCGCGGCACCGGCGAAGTCGGCCGGCACGCCGTTACGGCCGACCATGTGCCGGGCCGCGAGCGCCTCGACCCGGCCGGGGATGGCCTGGGCCGGCTCGGTCAGTGGCGTCAGCACAAAGCCGGGGATGATCGTGTTGACGCATACGCCCTGGGGTGACCAGGCTTCGGCCTGTGACCGGGTGAGTCCGGCGATGCCTGCTTTGGCCGCGCCATACGCACCGCTGTTGCCGAACGCGCTGACGGTCTGCTGGGAGCCCACGTTGATGATCCGTCCCCACCCGCGTTCGGCCATGCGCGGGCCGAAGTGCTGGCCGAACAGGTAGGGGGCGGTCAGGTTGACGGCGATGGTCTGCTCGTAGTCGTCGTCGGTGAGCTCGGCCATGGGCTTGCGGATGTTGTTGGCGGCGTCGTTGACCAGGATGTCGATCCGGCCGGCGGTGGCGCAGACCCGTTCCACGGCGGCGCGGTCACCGAGGTCGGCGCTGATGCGGGAGGCCGTCACGCCGTGCTGCTCCAGCCGCTGTACGGCCTTGTCGAGCTCGGCCTCCCGGCGAGCCACGATCACGACCTCGGCGCCGGCCCGGCCGATCGCTTCGGCCATGGCGTAACCGATGCCGGAACTTCCGCCTGTCACCAGGGCTCGCCGGCCGGCCAGGGAGAAGAGATCACGAAGGTAGTCAGACACGAACGGTCAAATTAGCATCCCGGGCGAGGCCACTCGCGGCGGGGCTTGGCGGCAGGTCTTGACCCGCTCCTGGTCGAGCTGGTGAAGATCCGCACGTCGCAGATCAACGGCTGCGCGTTCTGTCTGCGTATGCACACCCGTGACGCGCTCAAGAAGGGCGAGAGTACAGACCGCCTCGCGGTGCTGCCCGCGTGGGCGGAGACCGGCTACTTCTCCGAGAGCGAGCGCGCGGCCCTGCGCTTGGCTGAGGCGATCGCGCGGGTGTCGGACGGTCATGTGAGCGATGCGGACTACGCGGCGGCCGCCGCGGTGCTCTCCGAGGAGCAGGTCTCGGCGGTCGCCTGGCTGTCGACGATGATGAACGCCTTCAACCGCGTGGCGATCACGAGCCGATACACCGTCGCCGACTACTGAGCCATCATGATCCGAGTACGGTTTGCCGGTGGCTTGCTGACTACCGGCGCTCAGCTTCCTCGAAGGCCGAACCTCTTGTTGGCTGAGGGCAGCCGTCCCGTGGCCTCCAGGACGTAGGTGGGCAGATCCAGCGGGGACGGTCGCGCCGTACCGAAAAGGCCGTCGAGCGTCTCGCCCGCGAGCTCCAGTGCCTCCGGCGCGGGCGGACGGTCTGTCTGGAGGTCGAGGTGGTGGATGGCGGCCTCGGTGGCCAGGGTGGCCAGGAAGTCGGGGACGGCGAGCACGTGGCCTTGGGTCGCGACGAACCCGGCGGGGTCGGCGGCCAGCGCCGCCCGCACCGCCGCGGGAGCGGTGTCCTGCCAGACCCGCACGAGGCCGGAGGGCCGCGCGAAGGCGGACGCGGATCTGCGTACCCACCAGGCGTGGCCGTCCTCGCCGTCCTCGCCCGGCTTGACGGGGGCCCAATAGGTCACGTAGTCGACGTCGGGCGGTCCGTCCGCGGGGGTGGCCAGGGCGACGAGTGCGCGCTGGGCGTCGCAGAGCATGTGGAAGAGCAGGTCGACGGCGGCCCATCCGGCGCACCTGGTGGGCTGGAGCAGGTCGATCTCGTTCACCGCCGCTGTGAGCTCCCGGTAGGAGGCGGCGAAGGCGGTGCGGGCGCGTTCGATGTCCATCATGCGGTGCCTCAGCGGACGGTGAGCCAGGCGCGGACTTCGTCCATGAGCGGGACGGGCGCGTCGTGGTGGACCAGGTGACCGGCGGCGTCGATCAGCGAGAGTTCGGCGGCGGGGATCAGGCTCTGCAGGCGTCGGGCGATATCGGTGGGGATCCACTCGTCGCGAGAGCCCCACAGGATCCTTACGGGGATACTGATGCGGCCCAGTTGCGCTTCGTTCTCTTGGAGGAAGCGCTCGTCATAGTGGGCGATCTGCCGGTAGAAGGCGGGCTGGCCGTCCTCTCCCGTCCACGGCCGCACGAGGGCGTCGAGATCGTCGTCGCGGAGGCCGCGGTGGCTCGCGCCCTGAATGTAGGCACGCACGATGGCGGTGTGGATGTAGGCCGGCAGCCGCGCCAGGACGTCAGGATGGTCTTGCACGAACGTGAAGAAGGGCGAGCCGCTGGGCGGGATGGCCACGACGTCGACGAGCATGAGCGAGGCGTAGTCGACACCCAGGGTCAGGTGCGTGCGCAGGGACACGGCGCCGCCGAAGTCGTGGGCGATCACGTGTGGCCGGTCCAACCCCCAGTGCGTGAGCAGCGCCGCGAACGCATCGGCCTGCGCGCCGAAATCCACCGGATGCTCGGCATGCTTGGAGGAACGGCCATATCCGGGCATGTCCCACAGGTAGACGGTGAAGTCGCGGCTCAAGGCCTGCGCGAACGGCTGCCACAACACCGACGAGAACGGCGTGCCATGACAGAACACCACGGCCGGACCCGCGCCCGCCCGTCCCCAGGCAATCCGCCTTCCGCTCCACTCGAATCGCTCCGTCAGCTCCATGCCTTGCCACATTAGTAAGTCGTGCTCAGTTTCCCGGCGGCAGGTCTCAGGCCCAGCCATGCCAGGGGATGGCCTCGCTCATCTCCAGCAGCGGGAGGTCGCCATGCTCGCGGCCAAGGGGCTGACCAGCAAGCGGCGTGCCGGGTTCATGCCGCAGGGAGCGGGTCCTGGCCGAGGAAGCGGTGGCCGTTGTCGGCGGACGCGCGTACCGCGGCGAACCCGTAGTCGAGCATGGCCGTCTCGTAGTCACGCACCGCCGCCACGAGCGGGCGTCCGTGTGCCGCCTTGTTCAGCGCGTCCGCCAAGGTCGCCGCGTCACGCAGCGCGGTGTTGGCGCCCACCCCGCCCGCCGGGCTCATCGCGTGGACAGCGTCACCCAGCAGGGTGACGGCGGTGGTGGGCCATGCCTCGATGGGGACGCTGGTACGCAGTACGGCGGGGAAGATACTGGCCGCATCCCACTCCCGCACGATGCGCTGGACGCGGGGATGCCAGCCGTCGATCAGGTCCAGCACCATCGCGCGGAGCTCGGCGCCGCTCATCCGGTGGAGTTCGTCGTCGGTGCGGGGCAGGTGCTCGCCGCGGAGTCCGAAGCTGCAGGTCATGTAGTCCTGAACGGCGTGGAGCCGGACGGCGGGGGCGTGCCGCAGGACGGCCTGCTGGATCGGCTCGGGGAACTCCACCGGCGCCACCCCGATGAAGGCGTCGCGGGGGCCGACGATCGCGGTGAAGACGTTGAACATGTCGTCGCCGAACAGCGCCCGGGTCCGGTCATCGAGCGGGATCTTGCCGTAGAGCTGGCGCAGGCCGGTGTCGACGACCCGGGCGTGGGGGAGGAGCTGACGGCGGATGACGGAGTTCACGCCGTCGGCGGCCACGAGCACGTCGCCGGTGGCGGTGCTGCCGTCGGCGAAGTGGGCGGTGACGCGGCTGTTCGCGGTGGCGTTCTCGGCGCGGCCGGTTGGGGCGGTCGCGAAGCCGGTGCAGGTCTTGCCGAAGGTGACGACGTCTTCCAGACCGGACAGCAGGATCTGGCGCAGGGTCAGCCGGTCGGCCGCCAGGGGTGCGGGTCCGGGCTCGGCTTCGGCCGTCCATCCCGGGACGAGCTGCTCGTCGAGGAAGACCGAGCGGGGGCCGGGCGTCCCGGCGGTGGCCAGGAACAGCTGCCACAGCCGTGGTGGCAGGGCGTGTTCGAGGGCGCGTCGGCCATCGGCGTTGATGTGGAGGCGGTAGCCCTGTGCGCGGAAGATCGGGGTCGGGTCCTGCTCGTGTACGGAGACGCTGATGCCGTCCTGGCGCAGCCGCTGGGCCAGGCACAGGCCGCCGAGACCCGCGCCGATGACGATCACATGCATGGTGGTGGATCCCTTCTGGTCGTCGGCAACTGTCGGTGCTTGACGGGGTGAAGGCGAGCCAGGAGCGGCGATGTGGCGATTTCCGGCACGAGGGGTGGTAGTGGAGGCGGAATCCGACGGCTGTCACAGAAGGGCGCCCGCTCGCTTGACGGTCCGGATCAGGGGTGCCGTCTCGACGTGCCGTACGGCCTTCAGCGATCCGATGCGCTCGGTCAGGTACCGGTACAGGTCGCGGGAGTCCCGGCAGGTGACGCCGGCGAAGAGGTTGGCGGGACCCGTCGTGGCGGCGGCCACGGTGACCTCCGGGTGCCGGGCCAGAGCCTCGCCCACGGCGGCGAGCTTGGCGGGCTTGACGGACATCCACAGCCAGGCCTCGGCGTGGAAGCCGAGGGGTTCGGGCGGGATGTCGACGTCGAAGTAGAGGATCCCGGCCTGCCGCAGGTACGCCATGCGCCGCCGTACGGTCGACTCCGACCAGCCGGTGATCACGGCCAGGTCCGTGTGGTGGGTGCGCCCGTCCGTTGACAGGGCCTCCAGCAGCGCGTGGTCCGCTTCGTCGAGCCGGATGGTCTCGTCGGGCACGACGAGGGGCGGCGGCTGGAGTTCGGCTGCCTGCTCGGTGGACAGTGCCCGCAGGCCCGCCCAGCCCGCCGGCCCGCCCGCGAACCTGTGCAGCATGCGGTGCGCGGTGACGCCCACCACCTGCCGGCTGCGGGGGAGCTTGTCCAGGAGGAGCGCGTCGCGTTCGGCGGGGGTACGGGCCAGGGTGCCGCAGGCGATCTCGGTGCCGCCGGAGAGCAGGCTCACCCAGGCGGTGTCGGTGCGGCGGGCCAGGGCGGAGGCGACCGCGCTCGCGGCGTCCGGGGTGCAGCGCAGGCGGATCGCCCACGATACGTAGTCGAGCCGGAACCCGTCGACCACGCCGACGACGCGGAGGATCCCGGCCGAACGCAGCCGCCGGTAGCGGCGGGCGATCGTGTTCTCGGAGACGCCGAGCACTTCGCCGATCTTGCTGAAGGGTGCTCGGCCGTCGATCTGGAGCGCGTGTGCCAGACAGCGATCCAGGCGGTCCAGCGTGCCGGATTCCATCCGGGTAAGGTATCTCTGCGCCGATCAAGGGCATGCTGATGGCGCCGCGCGGGTGGGACTCGTCGCGGGCGCCTCTGCGGCAGATGCCGGGTTTCATCGCAGGTTTCATCGCCTGCCGGGCGGCGTGGTGGCGTCAAAGGTGAGCAGCGTTTCAAGCTTGCACTGACGCCATTATGGCGTCATAGTGATGTCATGGATCTCGCGCCGTACGTCGACAATCTGCGCCGCGAACTCGCGGTCGCCGCCGAGGCGGGTGGCGACGATGCGCGCGCGCTCGCCGAGCGCCTCACCTCGCCGCTGGAGTCGGCCACGCGCCTCGTGCTGCTGGAGGCACTGTCCGCCGCCGCTGACGAGATCACCCGTGAGCTCGCGCCGGGGTCGGTCGATGTGCGGCTGCGCGGGCGCGACCCCTCTTTCGTCGTGACGCCGCCGCCCATGGACCGCTCGCTGGATGACGAGAGCGAGGGCGGTTTCGACGCGCTGCCGGGTGGGGCGGCCGGTCGGCGGTGGTCGGGTGCGGGCGCCTCGACCGGCTCGGGAGTTCCAGTGGGACGAGGGGCTTCGGGGACGCCCACGGCTTCGGCGGCGGTGCCGCAGGAGGGCGAGGAGGGCGGCACGTCGCGGATCTCGCTGCGGGTTCCCGAGCAGCTCAAGCCGCGGATCGAGGAGGCGGCCAGTCGCGAAGGGCTCTCCGTCAACGCCTGGCTCGTCCGGGCCGTCTCCGCGGCGCTCCAGCCCGAGGGTGCGGGCGGCCGTTCCGGGTGGCGCGAGGACTCGAAGGGGGGCCGGCGCTACACCGGCTGGGTTCGCTAGCGCGGCCGTCGAAGACGTTCACGTCCGGCGCGCAAGCCGGTGAAGGCTTTCGCGTCCGGCGCGCCAGCCGGTGATCGCGCGGTGCGGGGCGTTCGTCGCCCGCGAAGACGCCGCTGCGAAAGGTTGTCCGGGGTTTACAGACCTGTAAGTATGGCTTCGTGGAGAAGTACAGTCCCGGTGGGCGGCGGCTGCTGGAAGTGGCCACCGAGGTGTTCTACGCCGAGGGGATCCGGGCCACCGGCGTGGACGCGCTGGTGGAGCGTGCCGGGGTGTCGAAACCCACCCTGTACGCCCAGTTCGGGTCGAAGGAGAACCTGGTGGCCGCCGTGCTGGAGTGGCGGCGCGCCGTACGGCAGGCGGGGCTGACGGAGTTCCTCGTCGAGAACGGCGGGTCGGCCCAGGAGCGGCTGCTGGCGGTGTTCGACTGGTTGGCGCGGGGGCACCGGAGCGAGGGGTTTCGCGGGTGCCCGTTCACCAACGCCGCGGTGGAGCTGCCCGATCCGGACCATCCGGCGCGCAAGGTGATCTCCGAGTACAAGGGATGGCTGCGGCAGCGGCTCACCGAGCTGGCCGAGCAGGCCGGACTGGCCGATCCCGAGGGACTGGGTTACGCGTTTTTGCTGCTCATCGACGGGGCCAATGCCCGCGTCGTGGTGGATGGGGATCGGTCGGCGATGCTGCGCGCCAAGGCCGCGGCCGCCCGGATGATCGGTGGAGCGCATGGCTGAAGGGCTGGTCGCGGGGCTGGAGCACGAGTTCGCGTTCGTGGTGCCGCGGAGCAAGGTCGTGGCGGGGCTGTATCCGGAGTCGGCGGAGTTCGGGGTGATGCCGCCGGTGTTCGCCACCGGGTTCCTGGTCGGGCTGCTGGAGTGGACGTGCGTACGGGCTGTCCTGCCGTACCTGGACTGGCCGCGCGAGCAGACGGTCGGCACGCGCGTCGACATCACCCATCAGGCGCCGACGCCGGCGGGGATGACGGTGACCTGCCGGGTGCGGCTGGTGTCGGTGGAGGGGCGGCTGCTGCGGTTCGAGGTGGCGGCCGAGGACGGCGTCGATGTCATCGGTGAGGGTACGCACGAGCGGGTGATCATCGACGCCGAGCGGTTCACCACGCGGGCCCTGGCCAAGGGCCGGCGGGCCTGAATCCAGGCCGGGGATGAGGCAGGACTGGGTTCCGCTTTCAGCGCTGCTCCTGGGGATCGCCGTCGAAGAGGTCGATGAATCCGAACGGTGCGCGGTCGCCGAGGCAGAGGTCCAGCATGTCGTGCGCGTCGGCGTAGAAGGGCTCGGTGCGCGGGAACAACGCCTCTTCGTAGGCGGTGAGTGCCGCCTCGACGTCGTCGGGGTGAGCGGCGATCGCCTTGCCGAGTTCGGCGCCGTCGAGCATCGCCAGGTTTGCGCCGTCACCGGAGGGCGGCATCAGATGCGCGGCATCTCCGAGGAGCGTCACCCCGGGCACGCGCCCCCATCGGTGCCCGTCCGGGAGTGTGTGGATCAGGCGCGCGATCGGAGCGGTCTCGCCGTCGGTGATCAGCGCGGTGAGCTCCGGAGCCCACCCGTCGAACTCGGCCGCGACCCGAGCGGTCGCGGCGGCGACGTCGGTGAAGTCGATGCCGGCGATCCACTCGGCGGAGCGGTTCAGCTCGACGTACGTGTGCAGGATGTTCCCCGCCTCGCGGTGGGCGATGATCCCCTTGCCCGGGGTCAGCGCGTACATCGCGCCGACCCCGACCGCCTCGGCCGTCGCGGCGTGCCGCTCGTCGGCGTCGTACAGGTAGGTGTCGATGAACGTCGTGCCGGTGTACTCGGGCTCGGCGTCGGACAGCAGCGGGCGGATCTTCGACCAGGCGCCGTCGGCGCCGACGAGGAGTCTGCTGGTCACGCTTGAGCCGTCGGCGAAGGTCAGCTCGTGCCGGCCGTCGCCGAGGGGCCGGACGCCGGTGACCTTGTGTCCCCACTGGACCGTCTGGTCGGGCAGGGAGTCGAGCAGGATCCGGCGCAGGTCTCCGCGCAGCACTTCGGGACGCCGCGCCATGCCGTCGTCGGGGGCGTCGAACAGCAGCTTGCCGTGCTGGTCGAGCACGCGCGACGCCTCGGCGCCCTCGTGGATGATCGCGCGGAACTCCTCGGTGAGCCCGGCGTCGGCGAGCGCGCGTTGCCCGTCGTCCTCGTGGATGTCGAGCTGGCCGCCCTGCGTGCGGGACTTCGCGAAGGGGTCGGCCTCGTAGACCGTCGCGGGGATGCCATGGACGTGCAGGACCCGGGCGAGGGTCAAGCCGCCGAGGCCGGCGCCGACGATGGCGATCGGGTGGTGGCTGGTGGTCATGGGCTTGCTCGTTTCCGTGCCGGGCATCTGCCCGGACACTCATATGGACCGGCGTTCCATAAGTAATATGGAACACCGGTCCAGGGTGTGTCAAAATGAGGTCATGCCGCGGACACGAGGAAGAGCACCCACTGGGGGGCGCGCCGACGCCCTTTCGCGAGAGATCATCGTCGACGCGGCCATTGCGCTGCTGGACGAGCTCGGCGAGCGGGGACTCACCTTCCGGCTGCTGGCCAAACAGCTGAACACCGGACCCGGCGCGCTCTACTGGCACGTGACGAACAAGGACGAGCTCGTCGCCCTGGCCGCCGATCAGGTGCTCGGCGACGCCCTCGCCGCGGCCCCGCACTCCGAGGAAGGCGCCGGCACCGCGCTGCGCGCGCTTGCCATCGCCGTCTTCGATGCCCTTGACCGGCACCCGTGGGCGGCGTCCCACGTCGACGCGCCGGCCACGCTGGCGAACGCACTGCGCCTGCTCGATCGCATCGGTACCCTTGTCGAACGAACCGGGTTGCCGGCCGAACGGCATTTCGAGGTCGCCACCGCGATCTCCTACTACATCACCGGCGTCAGCGCCCAGATCATCGCCCCATGCACCACCGTCGGCGCGTCCACCAGCCGCGACGCCTTCCTCGCCCAGACCGCCGAACGCTGGGAAGAACTCGACCCCGCCGACTACCCCTTCCTGACGCGCACCACCGCAGACCTGCGCTCCCACAACGACCGCGACCAATTCACCACTGGCCTCGACCTGCTCCTGGACGGCCTGAACACGATCGCAGACCCGCGACCGCCCGCGTGATACCGCGATTCAGGTGGTGCGGCGTCGATCGTGCGGCCGTCCTGTGAAGATCACGTAGAGGACGCTGAGCACGCCGCCCAGCCGCTCCTGACGCTCGCCGGCCGGAGCGGCGAGCGGCCACGACACCAGCGCCTCGGCCCGCCCACCTGGGCCGTGTCCTCGGCCGGCCCGAAATCGCCGGTGAACCGTGAGACGTGGCAGCGCGAGGCCGGCGAACTAGCTGGGGCCAGCCGTGGAGCCGGGCCCGGTTGCGGAGGTTCCTGACCCGTCCGATGTCGGCAGCAGGCCGACGAACATCGTCCGATGCAGGACGTCGACGTGCGCGCGGGCGATCGTGACGGCCTCGACAGGGTCCTGCCGTTCGAGGGCTGCCACCAGGGCGGCGTGCTCCCGGTTCGACTGGCGCAGGTAATCGAGCGGGTAGGGCAGGTAGTAGCGGTAGAGCTGGTGCAGGACGGGAGCGTAGTGGTCGGCCGCGGAGTCCACGCCGGTGGATGAGGCCAGCAGCAGGTGGAAGCGTTCGTCGCCTGCGTGGAAATCGGCCCAGCTGGTGGCCTGATCCATGGTCGCGACCAGCGTCTTCAGCTCGGCGAGCCGTTCGGCCGTGACAGCGGTGGCGGCCAGGTGGGAGATGCCGCACTCCAGCATCAGCCGGTGGTCGATGAGGCGGTGGACCTCGGCGGTGGCCGCCCGGTAGGCCTCGATCTCGGCCACCTGCCCGACGGTGGGTTCGTCGGCGACCATGGTGCCGCCGGTCCTGCCGCGGCGCCGTACCAGGACACCCTCCTCGCACAGTGCGATGAGCGCGCGGCGCACGGTGATCTCTCCGACGTCCAGAGCGCGCGCGACCTCGGCCGTCGGCGGCAGGCGCTCGCCCGGTTTGAGCAGGCGCAGGTCGACGGCCAGTGCGATGCGCGCACGGACGGTGTCGAACGCGGTGAGCCGGCGAAGCCCCTCCAGGGCCTGGGAGTTGAGCGCGGTCAGGGCCTCCATGGCACTACCGTACGTTGCTTTAAAAGCTCAATATGAGCTATTTTGTCGGCACGGCATGAAAGTGCTGGTCAGAAGGCAGGTTGAACGATGCGACAGCCACTACCCCTCGCGCTCGCGCAGGCCGCTCCGGTTCCCGCCGGGGCGCCGGTGTCCCAGTTCGCCGAGCAGGTGGAGGACCTGCTGGCCACCTTCCCTGGCACCCGGCTCGTGGTCTACCCGGAGCTGCACCTGGTCGGCAGCCGGGTACGGCCTGCCGAGCGGGACGCCGAACTGGCCGAGGCCGCCGAACCGCTGGACGGACCGCGAGTCGCGGAACTCGCCGCGCTCGCCGGAGACCTGGGCGTCTGGCTGGTGCCCGGCAGCGTCTGCGAGCGCGGCGAGGGCGGCGCGCTCTACAACACCGCGCTGGTCCTGTCCCCCGAGGGCGAGCTGGCCGCCTCCTACCGCAAGATCTTTCCGTGGCGGCCGCGCGAGCCGTACCGTCCGGGCGACCGATTCGTCGTGGTCGACCTTCCCGGGCACGGCAGGATCGGCCTGTCCATCTGCTACGACGCGTGGTTCCCCGAGGTGGCCAGGCACCTGGCATGGCTGGGCGCCGAGGTGATCGTCAACCCCGTGCTGACCACCACCTCCGACCGCGCCCAGGAACTGGTGCTCGCCAGGGCGAACGCGATCGTCAACCAGGTCTTCGTGGCCTCCGTCAACGTCGCCGCGCCCACCGGCACGGGACGCAGTCTCGTGGTCGACCCCGAAGGGCGGGTCAGGACGGAGGCCGGCGAGGCGGACACCGTCCTCACCGACGTGCTCGACCTCAGCGAGGTGAGCAGGGTCAGGCGGTACGGCACCGCCGGGCTCAATCGCATGTGGTCGCAGTTCACCGACAGCGACGTCTGCCTGGAGCTCCCCCTCTACCAGGGGCGCCTCGACCCCGCCCGATGGACTCCGGACGGCACCTTCCCACCCCCTGGCAAGGAATGATCGACATGCAACCGACCCTGAAGCGCACGCTGGGCCTGCGCTCCGTCGTCCTGTTCGGGCTGGCGTACCTGACGCCACTGATCGTCCTGGGCATCTTCGGTGTGGTCGCCGAGACCACGAAGGGCGCCTCGCCGTCCGCCTACCTGATCGCGCTGGTCGCCATGCTGTTCACGGCGCTCAGCTACGGCCGGATGGCCGCCGCCTTCCCCGTCGCCGGCTCGGCCTACACCTATGTGCGGCGCACGGTCGACTCGCGGGTGGGTTTCCTGGTCGGCTGGGCGGTCCTGCTCGACTACTTCTTCCTGCCGATGGTCATCTGGCTCATCGGCGGCTCCTACCTGTCGGCGCAGTTCCCCGGCGTGCCCTCATGGCTGTGGATCGTCGCGTTCGTCGTGCTGACCAGCGGGCTCAACCTGGCGGGGATCAAGGTGGCCGACCGGGCCAACTCGGTGCTCATGCTCTTCCAGGTCCTGGTGCTGGCGTTCTTCGTGCTGCTGTCCGTCGGCCACCTGGTCGGCGGCGAGGGCGTCGGCTCGCTGTTCGACCTGACGCCCTTCACCGGCACCGGCGCCACGCTCTCGACCGTCGCCGCGGGCGCCGCCATCGCCGCCTACTCCTTCCTCGGCTTCGACGCCGTCACCACGCTGACCGAGGAGACGATCGAGCCGAGGCGGACCATCCCGCGGGCGATCCTGCTCGTCGCGCTGATCGGCGGCGGCATCTTCGTGCTGGCCTCCTACGTGACCCAGCTCGTCCACCCCGGCGGCGCGTTCGCCGACTCCTCCGCGGCGGCCGCGCAGATCGCCGAGACCATCGGGGGCAGCCTCTTCGGCGCGATCTTCCTGGCGGGTCTGGTGGTCGCGCAGTTCACCTCCGGCCTGGCGGCCCAAGCAAGCACCACCCGCCTGCTGTACGCCATGGGCCGCGACTCGGTGCTTCCCCATCGCGTCTTCGGCTACCTCCACCCCCGCTTCCGCACCCCGGTCTTCTCCATCCTGCTCACCAGCCTGGTCGGGCTGGTCGCCGTGCGCATGGACGTGGCCACCTCGACGTCGTTCATCAACTTCGGCGCCTTCACCGCCTTCACCTTCGTGAACGTGGCCGTCATCGCCCTCTACCTGCGCGAGCGCCGTGAGGGCCGCAGGCTCGGGCCGGTGGCGTACGTGGTGGCGCCCGCGATCGGGGCCGTCATCGACGTGTGGCTGCTGACGCAACTGGACAGGCACGCCATCACGCTCGGCTTGGTCTGGCTCGTCGTGGGCGTCGGCTACCTCGCCTACCTGACCCGGCTGTTCCGCGTCCCGCCGCCCGAGATCGACTTCAGCGAGCACCAGGGCAGCGAGTCCGCCTCCCACACCTGACCGCCAAGCGGCTGACCAGCGAGATCGCTTGACAACCCCGGATGACGATCGCGGAGTTGTCAGCGTACGGTTCGGTTCGGTTGCGGCTCACCTGGTGATCGTGGTTGCCCGGGGCGGATCACCTTCTCAGTCGGGGTGTCGGGTGGCGGGGAGGGGCGCGCCTCCTCTGCCTGCGGATCCCCGACCTGCGGATCGGGGCACGGATGGGTCTCTGTGGCGCGGCTGTGCAATTCAGTGTTGCTAAGTACCGGTAGTCAGTGTTACTGTGTACCGATAGATGGCCGTGCTGGATAGCTGAAGGATGTTCCATGGGCAAGCAAGTGACGGAGATGCTCAAGGGAACGCTGGAGGGCATTGTCCTGGCGATCCTGTCCAGCCGGCCCGCGTACGGCTACGAGATCACGGCGTGGCTGCGGGATCAGGGCTTCTCCGACATCGCCGAGGGCACCATCTACGCGCTGCTGGTCAGGATCGAGCAGCGCGGCTTCGTCGACGTGGAGAAGGTCCCGTCGGAGAAGGGGCCGCCGCGCAAGGTCTACTCCCTGAACGCTCAGGGACAGGAGTACCTCGACGAGTTCTGGAGGACCTGGAGCTTCCTCGCAGAACGGCTCGAACAGCTCCGCGAAGGAGGTAAGCAGCCATGACCGCTGGGCCGGGTGAGCCGAAGAAGCGCTACCTGCAGTACCTGGAGGTGGTCACCGGGTCGCTCGAGGAGAAGAAGCGCTGGCGGCGGTACAAGGCGCGCATCAAAGAGCTTCCCGAGGACTATCGCACGGCGGTCGAAGCGCTGGAGCGCTACCTGATGCACTTCGGACCGGGGGACGGCGCGGTTTCGATGCACGAGGACCTCGCCGATCTGTTCGAGCAGAGCGCGGCGGACGGCACCCCGATCCGCGAAGTCGTCGGGCAAGACCCCGTGGAGTTCGTCGAGGCGTTTCTCGCGAACTACCCGGAGGGCCAGTGGATCCGCCGGGAGCGGGAACGGCTGACCAGCGCCATCGACCGCGTCACGGGCAACGAACCATGACGAACTCCCATATCGTCACGCCGAGGTCCTAGACGGGCACCACTCCCTGCCGCTGTCCATCACGCTCCACCTTGTCCCCGGAGCCCTGATCGTCGCCGTCTGCCTGCAGGAGCTGCCGTCGCTGCGTGGCGTGGTGCGCTACCTGGACAAGCCGATCTCACGCGGGAAGCTCGCCGCTCTGATCGTGTCGTTGGCGTCGTGCGTTCCGCTGACCGGACTGGCCTTCCCGATCATCGAAGAGCTCTACTTCCGCGGCTTCCTGCTGCCCCGCCTCTCCCGGCTGGGCCGGTGGGCGCCGGTGGTCAACGCGGCCGTCACAGGAAGCTCACGTTCTGGGCGAGGGTCAGCTGGTCGGAGTAGTTGACGGTGCTGGTCGTGCGCCGCATGTAGGCGCGCCAGGAGTCCGAGCCGGACTCGCGCCCGCCGCCGGTCTCCTTCTCACCGCCGAAGGCGCCGCCGATCTCCGCGCCGGAGGTGCCGATGTTGACGTTGACGATGCCGCAGTCGGAGCCGTCGGCGGCCTGGAAGCGTTCGGCCTCGCGCAGGTCCCGGGTGAAGATGCTGGAGGACAGCCCCTGGGGGACGTCGTTGTTCAGGGCGATGGCCTCGTTCAGCGTCCGGTAGGTCTGTACGTACAGGATCGGCGCGAAGGTCTCCTGCCGGACGATGCCGCTCTGACCGTCGATCCGGACGATCGCGGGCTCGGCGTAGCGGGCGGCGGGGGCGGCGTCGGCCAGGCGGCGCCCGCCGCCGGCCAGGACCGTGCCGCCTTCGGATTGCGCGGCGCTCAGGGCCTGCCGCATCGCGTCGTGTGCCTGTTCGGAGATGAGCGGGCCGACCAGGGTGGTGTCGTCGAACGGGTCGCCGATGGGCAGCTTGCCGTAGGCGGTGGTGAGCCGGTCGATCAGGGCGTCGGCGATGTCGGCGTGCACGATGAGCCGGCGCAGGGTGGTGCAGCGCTGCCCGGCGGTCCCGGCCGCGGCGAACACGATGGCGGGCGCGGCCAGGTCGAGGTCGGCCGAGGCGGTGACCACGGCGGCGTTGTTGCCGCCCAGCTCCAGCAGCGAACGGCCGAAGCGGGCCGCGACCCGCGGGCCGACCTGGCTTCCCATGCGGACCGAACCGGTGGCGCTGACCAGCGCCACCCGCCGGTCGTCGGCCAGCCGTTCCCCGATGGCGCGCTCGCCGAGCAGCAGCCGGTGTACGTCGCGGGGAACGCCGCTCTGCCCGGTCGCCGCGGCCAGCAGCCGGTCGCAGGCGAGCGAGGTCAGGGGGGTCAGTTCGGAGGGCTTCCAGACCACGGTATCGCCGCAGACCAGGGCCACGGCGGTGTTCCACGCCCACACGGCGGCCGGGAAGTTGAACGCGGAGATCACGCCGACGACGCCCAGCGGGTGCCAGGTCTCCGACAGCCGGTGGCCCGGCCGTTCGGAGGCGATGGTGCGCCCGTAGAGCTGGCGCGACAGGCCGACCGCGAACTCGCAGATGTCGATCATCTCCTGGACCTCGCCGAGCGCCTCCGAGCGGATCTTGCCCGCTTCGATGGTGACCAGGTCGGCCAGGTCGTTCTTGTGCTCGCGCAGGAGTTCGCCGAGCCTGCGGACCACTTCGCCGCGGCGGGGGGCGGGCACGGTGCGCCAGGACAGGAACGCCTCGTGCGCCGCCGCGATCGCCTCGTCGGCCTCGGCGGGGGTCGCGGCCCTGAGGCCGAACAGGTGCTCGCCGGTGATCGGCGAGCGGGCGTGGAGGTCGTCGCCCTGCTCCGGGGTGACGTCCAGGCGGGTCAGGATGTCGAGCGCGCGTCGCCGCAGGGCGTCGGTGGTGGGAAGGGTCATGAAGGGTTCTCCGTCTGGGAGGTCGTCAGATGATCTCGGGCAGGCCGAGCGCGTGGGCGGCGCCCTGCAGGGATCGCTGCTGCTGGGTCTCGTACAGGGCGAACGGGTCCAGCACCTCGCGTCCGATGGCGCCGGACAGCCAGTCGGCGTCGTAGCCGGCGGCGGTGTGGCTGTCGTCCTTGACGCCCTGCCCGCTGAGGTTGGACTGGAAGATCCCGGCCGCCGAGCGGGGCAGGAAGTCCTCGTACACGATGGGCTCGGCGCGTACCCAGCCGTGGTCGAGCAGGTCGGCCAGGCCGGTGGCGGGGGGCCGCCCGTCACGCACGCGGTCCGGCACCGGCTGGTAGGTGAAGAACCCCAGCCGGCCGAGCGCCAGATCCCGTTCGGTCGCGGGGAACTCCCGTTCCCAGATCGACCGGGCACGGCTGTGGGGGTGATCGTCGCCGTCTGTGCCGCCGTGGTCGGCGCGCGCCTGCAGGTCGTCGTAGCGTTCCCGGCCGGCGCGGGTGAGCGCGATCCCGCGCGCCTCCACCTCGCCGAAGCGCACCCGCAGCGATCCCGTGGTGATGCCGCCGTCGGGCTCGCGCAGGGCACGCGGCTCGGCCAGGGCGCGGAAGGAGGTCTGGCGCAGCAGTACGTCCGGCCCGGACCAGCGGGGCGGCCCCTGAATCGTGTCGATCATGGTGATGCCGCGCTCGGTCATCCGCCGGTACAACTCGTCGATGTCGAGCACGCGCGGCGTCAGGTGGTTGATGTGGGTGCTGGTCACGCCGCCGATGTCGGCGGCGACCGCCGAGACCCGCTCCAGCCTGTCGTACCAGGCCCTGTCGATCGGCTCCTCGGCCAGCGCGAACGCGTGGACGGCCAGGGCGAGGAAGCGTTCGGCCTGCTCCTGCGGCAGTTCGCGCTCCCGTTCCGCCCGATCGGCCAGCTCCAGCAGCTCGGGCGGGAACAACTGGCGCGCGGCCAGGAACCGCTCCAGCCGCTCGCGCAGGTCCGCATCGAAGAAGCGGGGATCGGCCGGGGTGAGCATCGAGGTGAAGACCCGGAAGGGGTTGCGGGCCAGCTCGTCGTCCGCGACGGGACGAAAGGCCGTCGAGACCACGGGCACGGCGCTGGAGGCGGCCTCACGCAGGTCGTAGAACCCGACCGGGCGCATGCCCAGCGCCCCGAAGATCCGCGCCACCTGCTGGAGCTCGGCCGGGGTGCCGACCCGGATGGCGCCGTGCCGTTCGGCGGTGACGCGGTCGATGGAACCCAGCCGCTCGGCGCCGGCTCCCGCCCGCTGGAGCACGCTGTCGTTGACCTCCCGGGAGACCTCCACCAGTGTCCGGTAGGCGGGCACCTCCTGCCCGTACATCTCCGACAGACGCCGCGCGAACGAGGCGCGCAGCCGTCCTTGAGAGACCATGACCATGCGTTATCTCCTCCAGGTGCCCGACAGCTCTGTCCACGATGGAGGCGATCCCGGGTGAATCCAAGCCCCAGGAGACCGATAGATTTCCGGCCAAAGCCCAAGCACTGCTTATGGTGCTCCACCGGCGACTTGGAGGCGACATGGTCAAACCCCTGCTTCTGGTCACCTTGCGAGAGGTGTGCCGGACCGGATCGTTCGCGCTCGCGGCGCGTGAGCTCGGCTACACGGCTTCGGCCGTCTCCCAGCAGATCGCGGCGCTGGAGAAGGACACCGGGCTGGTGCTGTTCGAGCGCGAGGCGCGCGGCGTGCGCGCCACCGCCGCGGCTCATCGCCTGGTGGAGCTGAGCCAGCGGGTGCTGGCCACGTTGGAGGACTTCGGCTACGAGGTGCGCGAACTGGCCACCGGCACCACGGGGCGGCTGCGGCTGGGCAGCTTCCCCACGGCCAGCGTGCGCCTGGTGCCGCCGACGCTGTCGGCGTTCACCCGCCGATACCCCCGGGCGGAGATCCTGCTGGAGGAGGGCGAGCCCGAGGAGCTGATCCCGCGGGTGATCGACGGGGCTCTGGACCTGGCGCTGGTGTATGAGTACGGGCTCACTCCGCAGTCGTGGCCCGACGGGCTGGCCGCCCACCATCTGCTGCGTGAGGACCTGCTCCTGCTGCGTCCCCGAGATCATGGCCCGGGCGCCGAGCTGTCGGCGCTGGCGGGGGAACGCTGGATCACCAGCCGCGAGGGGACCGGTGGTGCCCTGTCGCTGGCCCGGCTGTGCGCGGCGGCCGGATTCGTGCCCGTGGTCACCTTCCGCAGCAACAACTATGACGTGGTACGGCATCTGGTGGCCGCCAGGCTGGGGGTGGCGGTCGTGCCGGCCCTCGGTCACGTGCCCGACGACCGCGTCGTGGCCACGCCGCTGAGGCTGCCCGCCGCGCACCGCACTGTCGTGGCGCTGCACCGGGAAGCCAACGGCAATCCCCTGCTCGCCGACGCGCTCGCCACCCTGCGACAGGTCGTCCTGCCGTTGAACGACGATTGAGATGCGCGCGACTGCGTAGACGGTTGCGGGAAAGGCGGAAAGAGCGATAGTCTCGCTTACTTGGCACTCAAACCAAGGTGGGTTCACACGCCTCCCGTTAGGAGTATACCAGGGAATGGCTAATCGTCAAGATGCTCTTGCGGAAGCCCTTGACACGGAGCAGGGGACTGTTTCCATGCTCTACGGCAGACTCGACGCGGCGCGCGAGCGGGCGCGGGAGGTGCTGCGTGAGGTGTACGGCCGGGGCGGCGCGCTGGGCACCCGCCAGGCCATGGTCGAGCGTGAGGTGCGGGCCTCGGAGCAGGCGCGGCGGCTGACGCAGCTGGACGGGGTCGAGCGCGGGCTGTGCTTCGGCCGCATCGACGAAGCCGGCGGCCGGCGCACCTACATCGGCCGGATCGGGCTGCGTGATGACGAGCACGAGTCGGTCCTGATCGACTGGCGCGCTCCGGCGGCCCGCCCGTTCTACGTGGCCACGGCCAGTGATCCCGGCGGCCTGCTGCGCCGCCGTCACCTGCACACCAAGGACCGCCTGGTGGTGGGCCTGGATGACGAGGTGTTCGATCTGGAGCGGATGAGCGAGGGCGATCGGCGCACGCTGGTCGGTGAGGCGGCGCTGCTGGCGGCGCTGCGGCGGGGGCGTACGGGCCGGATGGGTGACGTGGTGGCCACCATCCAGACCGAGCAGGACCGGGTGATCCGCGCCGGGCTGCAGGGGGCGCTGGTGGTGCAGGGCGGCCCCGGCACCGGCAAGACGGTCGCCGCGCTGCACCGCGCCGCCTACCTCCTCTACACCCACCGCGACACCCTGGAGCGGCGGGGGGTGCTGGTGGTGGGGCCCAATCCGATGTTTTTGCGCTACATCGGCCAGGTGCTGCCGGCGCTGGGCGAGACGCAGGTGGTGATGTCGACGGTGGGGGAGTTGTTCCCCGGCGTGCGGGCGGTGGCGGCCGACGGGCCGGCCGCGGCGGTGGTCAAGGGCGATGTGCGGATGGCCGAGGTGGTGGCGGAGGCCGTCCGGGAGCGGCAGCGGCTGCCCGCGGGCGATCTGGAGGTGTGGCTGGACGGCCGGCTGCTGCGGGTGCCGCACGCGGTGTGCGCGGCGCTGCGTGAGCGGGCGCGGGCGGTGCGGTTGCCGCACAACATGGCGCGCAAGCTGTTCGTCACCGAGCTGCTGAAGGAGCTGGCGCTGGCCGAGGCGCGGGCGGTGGAGGAGGCGCTGAAGCTGGCCGAGATGGAGTTCGAGGATCCGGAGCTGGCCGAGCCGCTGGATCTGGAGCGCGATCTGGACGAGGTCGATCTCGCACTGGCCTCGGCGCGGCTGTGGCAGGAGGATCCGGTACGCCAGGCGGTGGAGGAGTTGTGGCCGGAGCTGACGCCGCAGCGGCTGATCGGCGAGTTGCTGGCCTCGCCGGAGACGTTGTGGCAGGTGGCGCCTCCGGGCCTGGACTGGCAGGCGCTGGTGCGGCCGCAGGACTCGCCGTGGACGGTCGGCGACGTACCGCTGCTGGACGAGGCGGCCGAACTGCTGGGCGAGGACGACTCGGCGAGCCGGTCGGCCTCACGGGAGGCCGAGAGCGCATGGGAGGAGCAGCAGCGTTACGCCCAGGAGGTCCTGGAGACGACCGGCCTGCTCGAGGAGGGCATCTTCGACCGGGCCGACGTGCTGGCCGATCGGCACGCCGACGCCGGCGCCGACCTGAGCACCGCCGATCGGGCCGCGGCCGACCGCCAGTGGGCTTATGGCCATGTGATCGTGGACGAGGCCCAGGAGCTGTCGGCGATGGCGTGGCGGACGGTCATGCGCAGGGTGCCGGCCCGCTCGCTGACGGTGGTGGGCGACATCGCCCAGACGGGTTCGGCGGCCGGCGCGCGCTCGTGGGGCGAGGTCCTCGATCCCTACCTGCGGGGCCGCTGGCGCGAGGAGCGGCTGCTGGTCAACTACCGGACCCCGGCGGAGATCATGCGGGTGGCGGCCGACGTCCTGCGCGCGGTCGACCCGTCGCAGAGCCTGCCGGAGTCGGTCAGGGACGGGGAGGCCGAGCCGCGCGCGGTCCGTACGGGCCTGGCCGGCCTGCCCGCCCTGGTGGCCGAGGAGCTGCGGGAGATCGGCGAGGGCCGCCTGGCCCTGCTGACCCCGGACGCCCGCCAGGCGGAGACGGCGGCGCTGTTTCCCGGCTGCGACGATCTGGAGGCCCCGGTGGTGGTCCTGACGGTGACGCAGTGCAAGGGCCTGGAGTTCGACGCGGTCATCGTGGTGGACCCGCAGGCCATCCTGGCCCAGTCCCCGATGGGCGGCCAGGACCTGTACGTGGCCGTGACCAGGGCGACCCGCCGCCTGACGGTCACCCATGAGAACGGCCTGCCGGAGGTCCTGGCCCAGCTAGCCAAGAAATCTACTTTGTAAAGGCGCTCGGGCGGCCCAAAAAACCAAACACCTAATCGAATAAATCCTCATCTATCAAACAGCGGCCTGCGGGCGGTCATGGGTAGAGCTGGTCGGCGACCTCGCGGATGCGGGTGGTCACCCGCAGGAGGGAGTGCAGGGTCTCGGTGTCGAGGTGGCGCATGATGTTGCGGTAGTGCTCCAGGCCGGCGTCGTTGATCTCGGCCATGAGCTCGGTGCCCGCGTCCGTCAGCTCCACGCGGCGGACGCGGCGGTCGTGCGGGTCTTCGCGCCGGCTGACCAGGCCATGGCTGACCAGCCGGTCGACGATGCCGGTGACGGTGCCGAGCCCGACGCCGAGGCTCTGGGCGAGCTCCTGGCCGGAGGTGGAGCCGTTGAGGGACAGCACCATGACGACTTTGAGTTGGCGCATGGTGAGGTTGGAGGTGAATAACGGCGATGGGCTCTGGGCGAAGGTCCGCCCGAGGTCGCGCTGGGTTTCGGTGATCCGGCGGATCAGGTCTTCGCGTTCGTCGTCCACACTCACCTCTCGCTTCCTGAGAATGTTATCAGGAACGCCAAGGCAGGCTAAATATTCGTAAAAGGCGAAGTGTTAGTCTGGAGCGAACTCTGAAGGGACCTCCATGACCGCGTTCGCCCGGTTGAGTCTTGCCAACCGCAGTTTAGTGATCTTGCTGGCGCTCGTGCTCAGCGCGTTCGGCGCGTTCACGATTCCGCAGCTCAAGCAGCAGTTGTTGCCGTCACTGTCGTTCCCCGGCGCGTTCGTCATCGCGTCGTATCCCGGTGCTTCGCCGGAGATCGTGGAAGACCAGGTGACCAAGCCGCTGGAGGACTCCTTCCAGGGCATTCCCGGCATGGAGCAGATGACCTCGACGTCGAAGGAGGGCCTGACGCAGGTCCAGGTGGCCTTCGCGTTCGGCACCGACATCGAGGCGTCGATCAACAAGATGCAGCAGGCGGTCAGCCGGGTGCAGCCGCAGTTGCCCTCCGGTGTGGAGCCGCAGGTGGTCGCGGGTAACACCGACGACATCCCGGTGCTGGTGCTGGCCGTGGGCGACGGCGGCGACGAGCGGGCGATGGCCGACAAGCTGCGCCGGATCATGGTGCCGGAGTTGCAGTCCGTGGAGGGGGTGCGGGAGGCGACGGTCACGGGCACGCGTGACGAGGTCGTGACGATCAAGCCGGATCTGAAGAAGATGGCGCTGGCGGGTGTGTCGGCGGCGCAGATCCCGGAGGTGCTGAAGGCCAACGGGACGCCGATCCCGGCGGGCACCCTGAACGACGGCTCCTCGTCGCTGACGGTCCAGGTGGGCCAGCGTGTCGATTCGATCGAGAAGCTGAAGGACCTGTACCTGACCCCGGCCCAACCGCAGACCGCTCAAGCCCAGCCTCAGGCGCAGCCCCAGCAGGGGCAGCCGCAGCAGGGGCGTCCGGGCGGGCAGCCGCAGGGCGGCCCGGCGCAGACGGCCACGCTGGTCAAGCCGAAGCCGCTCAAGCCGGTCAAGCTGGGTGACGTCGCGGAGATCACCCGTGGCCTGGCCGATCCGACGACGATCACCCGTACCGACGGCAGGACCAGCCTGGGCGTGTCGGTGACGATGTCGCCCGACGGCAACGCGGTGTCGATCTCGAACGCGATCCGCGAGAAGCTGCCCGAGCTGGGCAGGGCGCTGGGCGACTCGTCGGAGACGGCCGTCGAGGTGGTCTTCGACCAGGCCCCCTACGTGCAGGAGTCGATCGAGAACCTGACCACCGAGGGCCTGCTGGGCCTGGTGTTCGCGGTGCTGGTCATCTTGGTGTTCCTGCTGTCGGTGCGCTCGACGCTGGTGACGGCGGTGTCGATCCCGCTGTCGGTGGTGATCGCGCTGATCGCGTTGTGGGCGGGCGACTATTCGCTGAACATGCTGACGCTCGGCGCGCTGACGATCGCGGTCGGCCGGGTGGTGGACGACTCGATCGTGGTGCTGGAGAACATCAAGCGTCATCTCGGGTACGGCGAGGCGAAGCTGTCGGCGATCTTGTCGGGGGTTCGCGAGGTGTCGGGCGCGGTGACGGCCTCGACGCTGACGACGGTGGCGGTGTTCGCGCCGATCGCGGTGGTCGGCGGCATGGTGGGTGAGCTGTTCGGGCCGTTCGCGGTCACGGTGGCGGTGGCGTTGCTGGCTTCGCTGGTGGTGTCGCTGACGGTGGTGCCGGTGCTGGCGTACTGGTTCTTGAAGGCGCCGGCGCTGACGCCGGAGCAGGCGCGGGCGCAGCGTGAGGAGGCCGAGGCCAAGGAGTTGCGCAGCCCGTTGCAGCGCGCCTATCTGCCGGTGTTGCGGTTCGCGACGCGGTTCAAGCTGGTGACGGTGCTGATCGGGCTGGCGGTGTTCGTCGGCACGCTGGGGCTGGCGGGCCAGTTGCAGACGAACTTCCTGGACTCCTCTGGCCAGAACACCGTCTCGGTGTCGCAGAAGATGCCGGTGGGCACCGACCTGGCCACGACGGACGCGGCGGCCAAGAAGGTGGAGGGCGTCCTTTCCGGCCTGGACGGGGTGGAGACGTACCAGGTGAACGTGGGTGGCGGCAACGCGATGCGCGGTGGCGCGGGCGGTGGCGCGGATCGGGCGTCGTACTCGCTGACGTTGAAGGAGGGTGCCGAGACGCCGGTGGTAGAGCAGGCGTTGCGCGACAAGCTGGCCGGTCTTTCGGGGATCGGTGAGGTGACGGTCGGCGGGTCCGGCGGCGGCGGGTTCTCCTCCGACTCCATCGACGTGATCGTGCAGGCGGCCGACGCCGAGACGCTGCGGACGGCGGCGGACGCGGTCAAGACGGCGATGGGCCAGGTGCCGGGGTTGCGTGATGTGGCCTCGAACCTGGAGGCGAGCGCGCCGCGCGTCGAGGTGCGGGTGGACAAGGAGAAGGCGGCGGCCAAGGGGTTGTCGGAGGCGCAGATCGGCCAGTCGGTGGCGCAGGCGTTCCGCGGGGCGCCGCTGGGTCAGGTGACGCTGGACGGTCGGGCCAGTGATCTGGTGCTGCGGGTGGGTGATGCGCCCGAGGATGTCAAGGCGATCGAGGGTCTGAAGCTGGTGACGGCTTCGGGTGTGGTGAAGCTGTCGTCGGTGGCCGATGTGGAGCGGGTGGCCGGGCCGACGCAGGTGACGCGGATCGATGGTGAGCGTTCGGCGACGGTGTCGGCCAAGGCGACGGGCTCGGATCTGGGCAGTGTGACGCAGGCGCTGACGACGAAGCTGGACGGGGTGACGCTGTCGGCGGGTGCCTCGTATGAGATCGGTGGGGCGTCGGCGGATCAGCAGGAGGCGTTCGCGGATCTGGGGATGGCGATGCTGGCGGCGATCGCGATCGTGTTCATGATCATGGTGGCGACGTTCCGGAGTTTCGTGCAGCCGCTGATCTTGCTGGTGTCGATTCCGTTCGCGGCGACGGGCGCGGTGGGGTTGCTGGTGGCGACGGGCACGGCGATGGGTGTGCCGGCGTTGATCGGCATGCTGATGCTGATCGGGATCGTGGTGACGAACGCGATCGTGCTGATCGACCTGATCAACCAGTATCGCGCTCAGGGGATGGGGATCGTGGAGGCGGTGATCGAGGGTGGCCGGCGCAGGTTGCGGCCGATCCTGATGACCGCGGTGGCCACGATCTGCGCGCTGACGCCGATGGCACTGGGGGTGACGGGGTCGGGCGGGTTCATCTCCCAGCCGCTGGCGATCGTGGTCATCGGTGGTCTGGTGACCTCGACGCTGCTGACGCTGGTGCTGGTGCCGACGCTGTACACGGTGGTGGAGCGGGCGAAGGAGCGGCTGCGCCGCAAGCCGGCCGAGCCGAAGCCGGAGCCGAAGGTGCTGGCCCCGACCTCCTGACGCGAGCTGATTCAAGGGGGGTGCTCCGCCCGTGCGGCCTGGTGCCGTGCGGGCGGAGCTGTGTGAATAGACTTGTGCGACGTGACTTCCAAGCCGCGTATCCCTGATGTCCTGGCCGCCCGTTATGCCTCTGCGGAGCTGGCCCGGTTGTGGTCTCCCGAGTACAAGGTGGTCGCCGAGCGGCGGCTGTGGCTGGCGGTGTTGCGGGCGCAGGCGGAGCTGGGGGTCGCGGTTCCCGAGGAGGCGGTGGCCGACTACGACAAGGTGGTCGAGCAGGTCGATCTGGCGTCGATCGCGGCGCGGGAGCGGGTGACGCGGCACGATGTGAAGGCGCGCATCGAGGAGTTCAACGCGCTGGCCGGGCACGAGCAGGTGCACAAGGGCATGACCTCGCGCGATCTGACGGAGAACGTCGAGCAGTTGCAGGTGCGTGACAGTCTGCTGCTGGTGCGGGATCGGGTGGTGGCGTTGCTGGCCCGGCTGGCGACGCTGGCCGAGGAGCATGAGGCGACGGTGATGGCGGGCCGTTCGCACAATGTGGCGGCGCAGGCCACGACGCTGGGCAAGCGGTTCGCGTCGGCGGCCGATGAGCTGCTGGTGGCTTTCCGCCGCTTGGAGGAGCTGATCGCCCGTTATCCGCTGCGTGGGATCAAGGGGCCGGTGGGGACGGCTCAGGACATGCTGGATCTGCTGGACGGGGATCGCGGGAAGCTGGCGGAGCTGGAGGGGCGGGTGGCCGCGCATCTGGGGTTCGAGCGGCGTTTCACCAGTGTGGGGCAGGTCTATCCGCGGTCGCTGGATTTCGAGGTGGTTTCGGCTCTGGTGCAGTTGGCGGCGGCGCCGTCGTCGCTGGCCAAGACGATCCGGTTGATGGCCGGGCATGAGCTGGTGACCGAGGGGTTCCAGGAGGGGCAGGTCGGTTCGTCGGCGATGCCGCACAAGATGAACACGCGCTCGTGTGAGCGGGTGAACGGTCTGACGGTGGTGTTGCGGGGTTACGCCTCGATGGTGGGCGAGCTGGCGGGCGATCAGTGGAACGAGGGTGATGTGTCGTGTTCGGTGGTGCGCCGGGTGGCGTTGCCGGACGCGTTCTTCGCCTTCGACGGGCTGGTGGAGACGATGTTGACGGTCCTGGATGAGTTCGGGGCGTTCCCGGCGGTGATCTCGGCTGAGCTGGATCGGTATCTGCCGTTCCTGGCGACGACGAAGATGCTGATGGCGGCGGTACGCGCGGGGGTGGGGCGTGAGCAGGCGCACGAGCTGATCAAGGAGCACGCGGTGGCGGCGGCGCTGGCGATGCGTTCGCGGGGCGCGGCCAACGAGTTGCTGGATCGGCTGGCGGCCGATGAGCGTTTCCCGGTGGATCGGGCGGGCCTGGAGGCGCTGCTGGGTGATCGGGTGTCGTTCACCGGTGCGGCGGCTGACCAGGTGGAGGCGGTGTCGCAGGCGGTGGGCGAGGTCGTGGCGGCCCATCCGGAGGCGGCGGCCTATCGGCCGGGCTCGATTCTGTGATCGTTGAGCTTGCGCGGCTGGATCAGGTGCGGTCGGTGTGCGGTGATGACGATCTGCTGATGTGGGCGGCGCAGGGGTTATCGGGTGGCGTGCGGGCGTGGGCGCTGGGTGATGGGGTGGTGGTGGCTTCGCCGGGGGTCTCGCGTCATGACCGGCTGGCGGTGTGGGGTGGTGCGGCGTGTGTGACGGAGCTGGTGCGGCATGCGCTGGCGGAGGTGGGTCCGTCGTATCGGCCGTTCGGTGATGTGGAGTTGATGGCGGATGTGACGGCGAAGGTCGCGGGGTTGGAGGTGGCGGGCACGTTCTGCTGGATGAGCCTGCCCGGCCTCCCCGCCCCGGCTTCAGACGCGGGCGCGGTGAGTGGGCTCTGGGACGCGTCGCAGGGTGGCTGGTTGGGGCCGGGGGCGGACGCGGAGGTGGCCGGGTTGCTGGCGGCCGCCGCGCCGCGGTCGTATGCGGCGCCCGGTATGGCCGGGGTGCGGCGCTGGGCGGGGGTCTGGATGGAGGAGGCGGGGCACAGGGTGTTGGCGGCGGTGGCGGCTGATGCGTGGAGTGCTCCGTCGGTCGGGTTCTTGGCGGGGGTGGCGACGGCTGCCCGGTTTCGCGGGCGGGGGCTGGCGGAGCGGCTGTGCCGGTGGGTGTCGGGTGAGCTGGTGGCGGCGCGGGGCAGGGCGGCGCTGATGGTGGATGAGGACAACCGGGCGGCGATCGGGGTTTATGAGCGGATCGGTTATCGCCGTAGAGCGGTCATGGCGTCGCAGGTGACGTAGGCGTGGCCGGCTCCGGGAAAGGTTTGTGGTTTTAGAAGGGGGTGGCGTGGCGGAGTAGCTCGGTGAGCAGGGGGCGCAGGGCGGCGGGGACGTCGGGTTCGGTGAGTTCGGTGGTCTGGTCGCCGGTGGGGTGGTGGACGGTGAGCCGGTAGCGGGGCTGGGCCGCCGTGGCGGGGGTGGCGGCGGGTTCGGCGGCGCTGAGGGCGGTCAGGACGCTGCGCAGGTCGTCGTCCAGGTCGGTGTCGAGGGTGACGTGGCGGCGCAGGCCGGTGAAGCCGCCGCTGGTTTCGAGCGTCACGCGCATGGCGTCCCTTCCGGCGGATGGTTCGTCTTTCACGGTACGCGGGACAGACTCCGCACGGGTCTGTGGCGGGTATCGTCGCGGAACCCTCGCGGGATGCCGCGCCGGCAGGCCCGTGCGGAGAGCGTGGGTTACCAGAATCCCTGCTGCCGGGCGGCGCCGCGGACGGTCTGGGGGGACTGGCGGGGGACGAGGTTGTTGCGGGCCAGGATGCGGGCCTGGGCGACGGCGACGGTGGCGGCGTCGGTGAACTTGGCGTTGGGCCACAGGTTCTGCAGGGTCTGGTACATGATCAGGGTGGCGGCGTCGAGGCCGATGTCCTGGCTGATGAGGTAGAACCAGCGGTTGGTGATGCCGGACATGATGTGGGGGTCGGCGGGTTCGAAGTAGCCGGACATGTCGCGGGGTTGCGGGTCGCGGCCCATGAGGGGGTTGTCGAAGGCGGTGCCGGGTTCGGCCATGTTGCGCAGTGCTTCGCCGTAGAGGTCGTCGGCCATGATCTCGTCGCCGATGAGCCAGTTGTGGGTGTGGGCGTCGTGGTTGTTGGCGTAGGCGTCGATGGCGGTGCCGAGCATGTCGCTGAAGGATTCGTTGAGGGCGCCGCTCTGGTCGTTGGTGTAGTTGAGGTTGGCGCTGAACTGGGTGACGCCGTGGGTGAGTTCGTGGGCGCACACGTCGGCGCTGGCGGTCAGGTCCTTGAAGACCAGGCCGCTGCCGTTGCCGAACACCATGCGCAGGCCGGCGTCGTCCCAGAAGGCGTTGTCGAAGCCGACGCCGAAGTTGACGTTGGCGACGAGGTTGAGTCCGGCGTTGTCGATGGAGTCGCGGCCGAGTTTGTCTTTGTAGTAGGTGCGGACGATGCCGAGGTAGTCGTAGGCGTCGTTGGCGTTCTGGGCGCCGACGGCGGGGTCTCCTTCGCCGCGGATGAAGGTGACGTCGAAGGTCCACTGGTTGAGGTCGTCGTAGATGAGGCGGCCGGCGGTGCCGGGTTTGGGGATGGTGAGTCCGGGTGGGACGGTTTCGGGTTCGGCGGTGAGGCGTTGCTGTTCGCCCAGGGGCAGGGCCTCGGGGCTGCGACGGCCGCGGCGGAACTGGGCGGAGACGACCGCTGAGCGCTGGGCGGAGGCGGGTTCGGCGCTCTGTTGTGCCTGGACTTTGGCGATGTGGTCGAGGACGTGGGGCGGGACGAAGCTGCAGCGATATGCCATGGCGCAACCCTTGTGCCGGGGGTGGTTGTGACGTTTCCACGTAAGCGGGGGCCGGTGGGGGCGCGCATCGGTGGTGGTCTCAGGGCTATCCCTAGGGCCGTCTGGAGGGTGGCTGGAAAATCGGATGAGGTTCGCCAGGTGGTCAGGCAGAGTTGACGGTGTGATGTCCGATTTTGTGCCTGGTATTGAGTTGTCCCGAGCCTTTTATGCCGAGGTGGTGGCGCCGCTGGTGGAGCGGGTGCCGCATAGTGCCGCGTTGATCGGGCCGGGGTCGGAGGTGCTGGCGTTCGACACGGGCCGGTCCGCTGATCATGACTGGGGTCCGCGGGTGCTGGTGTTCGTGGAGCCGCAGGCGGTGGCGGAGGTGGAGGCGCGGGTGCTGGCCGGGCTTCCGGAGCGGTTTCGGGGGCTGGCGACGGTGTTCGACTATCACGGTGCGCTGCGGCCGGGGGTGGTGGTCGACGATCTGGAGGCTTGGCTGGTGGGGCGGCTGGGGTTCGATCCGCGGCGGGGGGTGTCGCTGCTGGATTGGCTGTCGGTGCCGTGGCAGAGCCTGGCGGAGGTGACGTCGGGGGAGGTGTTCCATGACGGGCTGGGCGGGTTGGAGGCGGCTCGGGCGGCGTTGCGCTGGTATCCGGGGGATGTGTGGCGTTATGTGCTGGCGTGTCAGTGGCGGCGTATCGCGCAGGAGGAGCCTTTTCCCGGCCGGTCGGGTGAGGTGGGCGATGAGCTCGGCTCGGCCGTCGTGGGGGCGCGGCTGAGCCGGGAGGTGATGCGGCTGGCGCTGCTGTTGCGCCGCCGCTACCCGCCGTACGCCAAGTGGCTGGGCAGCGCTCTGGCGCGGATGCCCGGTTCGACGGAGCTGGGGGAGTCGCTGGGGCTGGCGGTGGCCGCCCGGTCGTGGCGGGAGCGGGAGGACGGGCTGGCCGCGGCCTACGGGCGGCTGGCGGCGTTGCAGAACCGGGTGGGGCTGGCCGAGCCGCTGGATGAGCGGGTGCGCGGTTTTCATGATCGGCCGTTCCGGGTGATCGGGGGTGATCGGTTCGCGCAGGCGTTGCTGGGGTCGGTGTCGGATCCGGTGATCAGGGGGTTGCCGGTGGTGGGGTGTGTGGATCAGCTGTCGGACTCGGTGGATCTGCTGCTGGAGCCGGGCCGGGCCCGGGCGGTGACGGCGGCGGCGCTCGGCCTGGGCGCCTGACAGGTGTTTGCCTCCTTCTGCCGGGTAGCGGGACCCGACGAACGGAAAGCACGAGAGCGTCATGAGCACGAAAACCGACGAGTTCGCCGACCGCCTGTTCCACGCGGCGCTCGGCGCGATAGAGGTCCTGTCGGTGCACATCGGTGACCGGCTGGGCTGGTATCGCGCGCTGGCCGAGCACGGTCCGGCCGATCCCGGTGAGCTGGCCGCCCGCGCGGGCGGCCACGAGCGCTACGCCAGGGAGTGGCTCGAACAGCAGGCCGCGTGCGGCATCTTGGAGGTCACCGCCGATGGGCGTTTCGCGCTGCCCGGCGGCGCGGCGGAGGTGCTGACCGACTCCTCCAGCCTGGCCTACCTCGCGCCGCTGGCGCGGATGCTGACCAGCGCCGCCGTGCAGATGCCCGCTCTGCTGGAGGCCTACCGGGGTGGTGGCGGGGTCGGCTGGGCGAGCTTCGGCGAGGACATGCGCGAGTCCCAGGCGGACCTGAACCGGCCGTGGTTCGAGCGCGCGCTGCCGCAGGCCATCGCGGGCGTGCCCGGCCTGGACGCAGTTCTGCGCCGTCCCGGGGCCCGCATCGCCGACCTCGGCTGCGGCGCCGGGTGGTCGACGATCGCGCTGGCCAGGGCCTATCCCGAGGCCACGGTGGAGGGCGTCGACATCGACGGCCCGTCCGTCGAGCTGGCCGCGCGCAACGCCGCGAGCGCCGGTGCCGGGCCCGGCGTCACCTTCCGCCAGGGGGATGCCGCCCTGCTCGGTGAGGATCGCTACGACGCCGTGTTCGCCTTCGAGTGCGTGCACGACATGCCGCGACCGGTGCAGACGCTGGCGGCGGCGCGGCGCGCGGTCGTGCCCGGTGGGGCGGTGGTGGTGATGGACGAGGCAGTGGGTGAGCGCTTCGCCGGGCCCGCCGATGAGGTGGAGCGGCTGATGTACGGCTTCAGCCTGCTGATCTGCCTGCCGGACGGGATGAGCGACCCGCCTTCGGCCGCCACGGGAACGGTGATGCGGCCGGACACGCTGCGCCGGTACGCGCGCGAGGCCGGGTTCGCCGACCTGGAAGTCCTGCCGATCGAGGACTTCGGATTCTGGCGCTTCTACCGCCTCATCCCCTGACAGCGAAACTGCACTCAACCCCAAAAATGCAATGGACTTGAAGTTTGGGGTTGGGTTAAGTTGTTCCGCATGTCCGAGGGGTTGCGGGAACGCAAGAAGCAGCAGACGCGCCGCCGCATCCGCGACGTGGCCACCGCCCTGTTCGTGGAACGCGGCTTCGAGCACGTCACGATCGCCGAGGTCGCCGCGGCGGCCGAGGTGTCCGTCAACACCGTCTACAACTACTTCCAGACCAAGGAGGACCTCGTCCTGCCGCCCGATGAGGCCTCACCCCATCGCCTGGCCGACATCGTGCGCCGGCGCCCCGCCGGGCAGGCCGCCGTGCCCGCGGTGCTGGAGCACCTGCGTGCGGAGGTACGGCGACGCGACCGCAAGATGGGCCTGACCGAGGGGTTCGGCCGCGTCCTGGAGATGATGCGCGCCGCCCCCACCCTCACCGCCCGCCTGGGCGACCTCGGGCAGCAGATGACCGACGAACTGGCCGCCGTCCTGGCCGAGGAGACCGGCGCCGCGCCCGGCGACCCGCTGCCGCGCATGGTGGCCTGGCACATCGGCGGCTTCCACGCGCTGGTGTACGCCGAGATCGGCAAGCGCACCGCGGCCGGCGACAGCGCCGACGACATCGCCCCGGCCGTGCTGGAACTCCTGGACGTCTTCGAGGACCTGCTCGGAGAACGCCTGCTCACCTACGCTCCACGAAAGGACCGACCTTGTTCAGAGTGATGATCCGCGGCAAGTTCGACGCCCTGGACGACACCGCCCGTGAGGCCGTACGGGCCGCGGGGAACGCCGCCTTCACCGAGGCCGGGACGTTCACCCACGACCAGAGCGTGTCGTCGTTCACCTTCCGCTGCCAGGTCCCCGCGGGACCCGACGACGGCGAGAACGAGGCCACCAGGGCGGCGATGGCGGCCCTGGACGCGCACGGCCACCCGTATCAGCTGCTGCACGTCGCGGTGACGGACATGCGCGACATCAAGATCCGCCGCAAGGGACATCCCAGGACCACCTCGGGCTGATCCCCGGAGCGGCCGGCCGAGGTCACAGCCACTCCGGTGTCGTTGCCCGGGCCGCGGAGGGTAAGGACGCTCACGTAACGGCGGCCGGCCACGTGCGGGGTCAGAGGCCGTTTTCCTGGAGGCCCCCGGCCACGTGCGGCGGGGGGCGGGTGACCCATGCTTGCCGTAAAACGGCGAAAAAGCCGTCACCTGGCAGCGGGACACAAGCCCGCGCGGAACGGACGCCTCAGTGGCGAGCGGCGGCGAAGCGGGAGTGGGTGGTTCAGCGGCGGGCGTTGGCGGTGATGGCGAGGCGGAAGTAGGCGGCCAGGCCCGGCACCTGGCCGTCGAAATACGCCGTGAACCGCGGATCCATCACATACAACTCACCCAGCCCCCGATGGATCTCATACGTGCAGGTGTAGAACCACCGGCTGATATGACCGCGATGACGCTCGGCTACCTCCATCGCCGCCGCCCCGTCCGGCGGCAGCCCCGCCTCGAACACCGCCACCAGATCGCCCAGCACGGCCGCCGCCTCGGCCTTGAGCCGCAGCCAGTCGGCCTTGGTGTAGGCGGCGACCCGGCGGCGGCTCTGCTCGTACTGCTCGCCGCCGCCCCAGCGCCGCTCCACCTCCGCCTCGTGATCCTCCGGCCGGAAGCCGCCGAACACCTCCAAGCGTTCGGCCGGGGTGAGCGCGACGCTCATCGTGCGCGCCTCCATCGCCCGCTCCACCGCGGCGATCACCTCGCTGAGCCGCTCGGACTTGCGGACCAGCAGCTCATGCTGGCGGCGCAGGTGCGTCAGCTCGTCGGCGCGCGGCTCGTCCAGGATGACGGCGATCTCCTCCAGCGCGAAACCCAGCTCCCGATACAGCAGCACCTGCTGCAGCCTGATCAGATCCGCCTCGGTGTAACGACGGTAGCCGGCCGAGCTCCGCTCACCCGGGCAGAGCAGGCCGACCTCGTCATAGTGATGCAGCGTGCGCACGGTGACGCCGGCCAGCCGCGACACCTGCCCCACGGACAAACTCATGACACCACCATGAACCCTCACGTTACGTCAGGCGCAACCCCCGGCTGGACTCTCCCACCGAGGGAGGGCCCATGCTGGGGGACGTGGACGAGGATCTCCTGCCGATCGGGCAGTTCGCCCAGCTTGCCCGGTTGAGCGTGAAGCAGTTGCGGCACTACGACGAGATCGGGCTGCTGCGGCCCGCCTGCGTGGACGCCGCCACCGGCTACCGCTACTACCGCGCCGCACAGGCCCGCACGGCGCTGTCGATCGGGCTGCTGCGCTCACTCGATGTGCCGCTGCCCGTCGTGGGCCAGGTCCTGTCCGGCAGCCAAGACGCCCTGGAGTCCGTACGCGACTCGCTGGAGGCCGAACTGGCCCGGCGGCGGCGCGCCCTGGCGTCACTGGAACGCGTCATGGCCGACGGCCTGCCCGCCACCCAGGTCCGCATCGTCACCGTACCGGCGTACCGCGTCGCCCTCATCCGCGAACGCGCCGGCGGCCCGTCCGACATCGCCCGCGCCACCAGCGCCGCCGCCTCACGCCTGGTGGCCGGCATGTACCGGGCGGCTGACGCGGGCGCCGGACCACACCTCGCGCACGCCGACGCCGCGCAGACCGGAGACGGCTCGTCACCCGCGCACGCCGATGCCAGGTGGTCCTCCGGCCAGGCGTCTGCCCGGGCCGCTGACACGCATCCGGGCGGGACTGCAGTGGCAACGGGCGGGCCGCAGTTGATCGGGCTGTTCCCCCTCGACCTGAGCGACGCCTTCGACGTGGCCGTCGCGCTCGTCCTGCACGACGGCTGGGAGGCCGGCGGGGAAGCGCGGGTGGACGTGCTGCCCGGGGGCACGTTCGCCGCCGCCACCCACATCGGCCCCTACGACCAGATCTCCCTGACCGCCCACGCCGTCCTGGCCTGGTGCGCCGAACGCCGCCACCCCATGCGCGGCCCCATCCGCGAGGTGTACGTGTCTGACCCGGCTCGCACCCCGCCCGATGAGTTGATCACCCACCTGATGATCCCTTTGGAGGAAGAGTCATGAACGCCGAACTGACCACCCACGGCCCGGTCACCTGCCTGAACGTCACCGGCCTCGGCGAGCCCGGTGGCAGCGAGCACCTGTCGGCCATCGGCGCTCTGTTCACCGTCGCCGGCGCGATGGGCGGCCCCGGCGGGCCGCTGGAGGGCCTGTGGTGGGTGGAGGACGAGCGGCCCGGGCTTGAGGTGCCGCGCGAGCAGTGGCGCTGGCACCTGCTGCTGCCCCTGGCCGCCGCGCCAGAACCGGGACGGCTGGAGCAGGCCCGCGAGTCCGTGCGCGCTACCGGGGCGGCGGTGGACCGGGTGCGCGTGTCCGTCTTCACCGAAGGACAGTGCGTGGAGATCCTGCACCACGGCCCCTTCAGCGAGGAACACCTGTCGCTGAAGGTCATGCAGGAGTTCATGGACGAGCATGCGCTGGTGCCCAACGGGCCGCACCACGAGGTGTACCTGACGGCCTTCGACGACCCCGACCCGCGCACGGTGCTGCGCCAGCCTGTACGCCCGGCTTGAGGCTCATCTGGGGGCGCCTTCGACGGCGCGATGTGAGCATCTCCGGCACTGTGATCAACGCCAGGTTCTGCGCCACCTCGCAGGCGACGCAGAACGAGCCCGTCCTGTGTGTGCCGGGCGGTTACAGCGGCGTGGTGGCGTTCGGGACGCGGGGCGTGTTCGCGGGCAACCCGCCGTCCTTGGCGCTGCCGGAGCGAATTCGGGGAGTCGAGGGAGCCGAGGGAGAACGTCGAGGCGAGCGGCGGCCACCTCGGCACCGCTCACCGGTGCGGAGCCCGCCGCGGTGCCTGCGTGACCCACCCGTCCGGCCGGCCCGGTCACCGCTCCGGGTCGGCCCGCTTCAGCAGCGGGTGTGCCCGCATCGCCCCCTCCAGTTCGCCCGGCAGCTCATCGCGGTAGCGGCCCAGCGTCGACAGGTCGCTGTGGCCCAGCACCCGCCGCACCGCGTCCATGTCCACCGCGTCGGCCAGCAGATGTGTGGCCGTCGTATGCCGCAGCCCGTGTGGCGTCACCGACCGGCGCTGGCCGGCCTCCACCCGCTGCTGCACCCGGTCGATCACCGCCTGCACGTCACCTCGCGCCAGCCGGCGCCCCCGCCATGACAGCAGCAGCGCCTTGTCCGGCAGCGGCGCCCGCTCCCGCGTCAGGTAGGCCTCCAGCGCCAGCGTCACATCGCGGGGGAGTGGCACATCCCGGGTGCGGCCGCCCTTGCCGAAGATGCGCCAGTAACGCATTCCGTCGTTGGTGTAGAAGTCCTCGACGTTGGCTCGTACCAGCTCCGAGACCCGGGGTCCCATCGTCGACAGCAGCAACACGATCAGCGCGTCGCGCAACTCGGTGCGCTGGTCTCGCCGCCCCCGTGCCGGGGTCTCGCCCGCTGACCGGGCCGCGCCGATCAGTCCTTGTGCCTGCTCGCGGGTCAGCGCCCGTCGCTCCGGCCGTAGCCCGCCGCGTTCTCTGGCCGTGACCGTCGAGTGCGTCATCGGGTTGATCTGCACCCAGCCCGCCAGCGTGGCGTGCTTGAACAGGGCCGAGATCGAGCGGCGGAAGCGGGCCTGCGACGAGGGGCTCTGCCCGCCGCCGGCCGCCGGGCGCCGCCCGTCGGGCTTGCGGGCGAACGCGAGCAAGATCGCGTCGACGTCCTCGCCCGACAGGTCGTCGAGCACCGTCGACTCCCCGGCCAGCCTCACCAGTGTCGCCACGTCGCGCGCGTAGAGCTCGGCTGTGGCCTGCGACAGCGCCCCCGTGAGTGTTCTGGCCCGCACCAGCTCCACATAGCGATCGGCTGCCTGGACCACCGTCAGCCGATCGAGCTCAGCAGGCCGCACCGTCCCCCCTCACGCTGGAAGATCTCCATCACAGGCAGACGGTAGCGGGCCCCACCGACAGAAAATCAGATGTCGCGGAACGTCTCGATCCGCGCGCCCAGGGCGTTGAGCCGCTCGGCCAGGTCCTCGTACCCGCGGTTGATGACGTACACGTTGCGCAGCACCGAGGTGCCTTCGGCCGCCATCATCGCCAGCAGGACGACCACCGCCGGGCGCAGCGCCGGTGGGCACATCATCTCCGCGCTGCGCCAGCGCGTGGGTCCCTCCACCAGGACGCGATGCGGATCCAGGAGTTTGACCGAGGCGCCGAGCCGGGTCAGTTCGGTCAGGTAGATGGCGCGGTTGTCGTAGACCCAGTCATGGATGAGCGTCGAGCCCTGCGCCGTGGCCGCGATCGCGGCGAAGAACGGGACGTTGTCGATGTTGAGTCCGGGGAACGGCATGGGGTGGATCTTGTCGATGGGGGAGACCAGCTTGGAGGGCCGCACCGTGAGGTCCACCAGCCGGGTGCGGCCGTTGGCCGCCGGGTATTCGCCGCCCCGGTCGTGGTCGAGGCCCATCTCCTCCAGCACCGCCAGCTCGATCTCCAGGAACTCCACCGGGACCCGGCAGATCGTCAGCTCCGAGGAGGTCACCACGGCCGCCGCCAGCAGGCTCATCGCCTCGACCGGGTCTTCTGAGGGGGAGTAGTCGACGTCGCACTCGATGGAGGCCACGCCGTGCACGGTCAGCGTCGTCGTGCCGACGCCTTCCACGCGCACGCCCAGCTCCTCCAGGAAGAAGCACAGGTCCTGGACCATGTAGTTGGAGGAGGCGTTGCGGATCACCGTCACGCCGTCGTGCCGGGCCGCGGCCAGCAGCGCGTTCTCCGTCACGGTGTCGCCGCGCTCGGTCAGGACGATCGCCCGTGAGGGCGACACGCCCCGGTCCACCTGCGCGTGGTAGAAACCGCCTGTCGCGGTGATGTCCAGCCCGAAGTGCCGCAGCGCCGACATGTGCGGTTGTACGGTGCGTGTGCCCAGGTCGCAGCCGCCCGCGTACGGAATCCTGAACTCCTCCGCGCGATGCATCAGCGGCCCCAGGAACATGATCACGCTTCTGGTGCGGCGGGCCGCCTCGGTGTCCATCGCCTCCAGTTCCAGCCGGGCCGGAGGGACGATCTCCAGGTCGCTGCCCTCGTTGATCCACCGCGCCCGCACGCCGATCGAGGCGAGCACTTCCAGGATCCGGTACACCTCTTCGATCCGGGCCACCTTGCGCAGGATCGTCCGGCCGGAGGTCAGCAGGGACGCGCACAGCAGTGCCACGCACGCGTTCTTGGAGGTCTTCACGTCGATGCTGCCCGACAGCCGTCGTCCGCCCACCACGCGCAGGTGCATCGGCCCGGAGTAGCCCAGGGAGACGATTTCGCTGTCGAGCGCCTCGCCGATGCGCGCGATCATCTCAAGACTGATGTTCTGGTTGCCGCGCTCGATGCGGTTGACCGCGCTCTGGCTGGTGGCCAGAGCGTCCGCCAGCTGCAGCTGGGTCCAACCACGGTGCTGGCGGGCGTCGCGGATGAGCCGGCCGATCCGTACGAGATAGTCATCAGTCATAACACGACAACATATCTCACATATGAGATGCTGCTGCGACGGGCCCCGCCGACGCGCCGGACAACTCCCGGTGAACCGCGAGGTGCTCCGGCGTCGCCACCACCTTACGCTTGTGCACGAACGCCTGACGCGCCTGCCGGAATCCGTTGCGGTCGTCGAACATGTCCCGGCTCATCTCGGCCAGTTCCTCCACCCGGTAGGCCTCCAGGGGTTTGCGCCGCTCGTCGACCTCCTGCGCCTGGCGTTTGATCTCCAGCAGCCGCCCGTAGTCGTCGCCGGCCGCCAGGTGCTCGGCGTACTCCAGCACCGACCGTTCGAACTCCAGGCGCGAGCCGGGCAGCAGCCGGTCGGCCAGCCCCAGCTCCACCGCCTGCGCCGCGCTGATCGGCAGCGCATCGCCGGTCAGCCGCCCCGCGACCACCGCGCCCACGCGGCGGGGCAGCACGTACGTCCAGTACTCCGACCCGAACAGCCCCATCGTCCGATAGTGCGGGTTCAGCACCACGCCCTCGCGCACCAGCACCCGATCGGCGCCCAGCCCCATCATCACGCCGCCCGCGCCCGCGTTGCCGCCCACCGACGTCACCACCAGCTGCCCCGTGCACGTGATCACCTCGCGGCACACCTGGTTGATCGCGTTGATGTTCGTCCAGGCCTCCAGTTCGGGGTGGCGCGCCGCCTCGATCACGTTGAGGTGGATGCCGTTGGAGAACACCTCGCCGCCCCGTACCACCAGCACGCGGGTGTCCTGGGCCGTCGCGTACCGCAGCGCCGAGGCCAGGCGGCGGCACTGCTCGCTGGACATCGCGCCGTTGTAGAAGTCGAAACTCACCACCCCCACGGCGTCGCTGCGGTCGTAGGTCACCTCGCTGTAGCCCGGGCGCTCCTCCAGCCCGGTCACCCGCTCGCCCAGGACGGTCGCCGCCGGCAGCTTGATCGCGCCTGGCTCCTCCACCCGCAGGTGCCCCACCCACACCGTGCCGTCGCCGGTGTGCACCAGCACCGCGCCCTCACGCCGCGCCGCCACCGTGCCCGGCGTCCCGGCCAGCACCGGACCCCGGTAGACGTCGAAGATCCGCATCATCCGCCCGTCCAGCATCACCCGCCCACCGGGCGCCCCGTCGGCCGAACGGACCCGCCGCAGCACCGCGTCGGTGCTCTGCGACCAGGAGAACTCTCGGTCGGCATGCCGCATCGCCGCCCGCAGCCGCCCGCGCACCTGCGGCGAACGGTAATCCAGCGGCACCGGCACGAAGGCGGCGTCCATCGCCTTGGCCGCCACCTCCACCACCAGCTCCACCGCCGCGTCGGCCACCGGCCCGTTGTACAGGGCGGACTTACGCGGCGGCTCGGCCGGCATCGCGAAGGTCCGATATCCCCAGATCGGCCCGGCGTCCATCTCCTCCACCGCCTGCAGCGCCGTCACGCCCCACTCCTGCTCGGCGTCGGCGATCGCCCAGTCCAGCGACGAGGGACCCCGGTCGCCGGGCGGCCCCGGGTGGATGATGATCGTGCGGTGGTTCTGCCACAGAAGCGCCGGCACCTTCTCCTTCAGGAACGGGCAGATGATCAGGTCGGGTTTGGCCAGCTGGGCCGCCTCGACCATCACCTGCTCCGAGACGGCCAGCTCGACGGTGACGTCGTGACCCGCCCGGCGCAGTTCCAGCCAGGCACGCTGGGTCAGGCCGTTGAAGGAGGAGCAGAGCAGCAGGATGCGCAACGGAGGACTTCTTTCAGGCGGTCGTTCGAAGGGGACGGGGGCCCGCCGTGTGCGGGCCCGGGGGAGGGGGCCGGCTGGGGGTCGGCTCAGCCGGGCGAACCCGGGCCCGGGTGATCCCAGGAGTCCCGGATGTTTACGGCAGTCCCATATGGCCCGTACATGCCATCGATGCTGACACGAACCTGCAAGTGCTGATGACACATCTCCGCAAAATTCCGCCCGGACCAGCCCCAAATGACCCGCTTTGTCGGAATTGAATGTGGGGGATAGGCGCCCGCACGCCCCGCCCAGCCCCAACCGCCCAGCCCAGCACCCGACCGAAACCCCGCCCGGCACCCACCCGACGCCCGCTCGACGCCGCGGCTGGCACGTGCGCACAGGGCGGCGGTTGCGCCCCTCCCGCCCCGGCCTGTCGGACGCGGTGACGGCCTGCTCGCCAGCCGGTGTCCCGGCCGTCACCGGCCTGGACCGCGCACCTCAGACCGTTCACGCCGCCCAGCGGGATGACCTGCCCGTCTCACCATCCGGCAGGGCGACCCTCCTCGACGACCACCCGCCCCACGGCGCCTACAACCTGGCCGGCGCCGTCGCCGTCGTCCACCACGCCGACCACCGCCAAGCCTTCGGTGCCCCAGCCCGCCTCCCCGCGCCCGGCGGCCGCCGGGCGGTGATCGGGCCGGGCAAGGACTGCTCGACCCTCGCCCACACCCTCACGCTCGCCGACCGGACCGTCACACCGGCCAGGCCGTCACACCCTCCGGCTCGCCGGCCGGGCCATCTGCCGCACGTCCCCGACGCGCTGCGGTCGCGTGCGGCGACCGATGACCGCAGCGCGGGGATGCCCGCCATGGACCCGGCCACGCCGTGGCCGGAGATCGCCCGGGTGGCTGGAGTACGGCAGCTGGGCTTCAGCGCCGAGACGGCCCTGGGTCGGCACGCTCAACTGGCCGTTCCCGACGAGGCGTTACCTGGACGCGTTACCACGACGACGATGACGCGACGCGCTGCCCAGGCGCGCTACCCGGACGCGCTACCCAGGCGCCGCTACGCGCCTGCTGCTCCTGCGCCGCTGCACGCTGGTCCGGGGCGAACCCCGATGATGACTCTCCTACGGGACACGGTCAAAGGCCCGGCTACCCGCCGCGGGCGTGAGGGCCGCGGCTCAATCGCGGCGGATGAGTGATTCCAGGACGTCGATCCCGATCGGGATCGACTCCTCCCGCACCTCGAAGGTCGCACTGTGATGGGGACCCGGGCTGCCGGCCCCGACCATCAGGTAGGCGCCCTGGCCGCCGCGTTCCTGCACATGCCGGATGAGCAGGTTGGCATCGTCGCTTCCCGCATAGGGCCGGGTCCGGATCACCTCCACGATGTCGGGGTGGGCCTTGGCCGCCTCGACGATGCGCTCGACCAGCTCCTCGTCGGGGGTCACGGTCGTGGAGCGGCCCATCACGGCCAGCGCCGCCCCCACGCCCTGCGCGCGGGCCGCCCCTTCCACGATGGAGGCGATCCGGTCCACCAGCTCGTCGGCGACCTCGTCGACGGTGGCGCGCGCCTCGCACGTCATCACCGCCGTGGACGGCACGATGTTCACCCCGTCACCGGCGACGAGCGTGCCGACATTGAGCCGGGTGTCGGCGGAGCTGAAGCGCGGGATCGCCATGATGGCCAGCGCCGACATGGCGGCGGCCAGCAGCGCGTTGCGCCCGGTCTCCGGCGAGCCGGCGGCGTGGGAGGCCTCGCCGGTGAAGTCGACTTTCAGCTTGCGGGTGGCCAGGCCGCCGGTGAAGCTGCCCACGACCGAGCCGACGGCCATGTCGCCCGCCATGTGCACGGCGAGCATGGTGTCGATGCCGTCGGCGACGCCAGCGTCGATCATCGTCTGCGCTCCCCGTACCCCCTCTTCGGCGGGCTGGAACAAGATCCGCAGCGAGCCCGCGAAGTCACGGTCGGCCAGACGGTGCAGCAGGCCCACGCCGATGGTGGCGTGCGCGTCATGGCCGCACGCGTGCATCGCGCCGTTGACCGAGGCGAAGCCGTGGGCGGCCGGGAAGTGCGCCGGATCGGCGGACTCGCGCATCGGCAGCGCGTCGATGTCGACCCGCAGACCCCATCGCGGGCCCGGCCGCAGCCCGGCCACGTCGACGACCAGCGCGGTGCCGTGCTTGCGGAAGTAGCGGGCGCGCTCGGCCGCGACGCCGGACTCGATCGCGCGAGCCTCCCATGCGTCGAGCGTGCGCGGCGAGGGGTAGTTCACCACGGGGGAGAGGTCGTGGGCGTCCTTTCCGGTCAAGACGGTCACCGGCAGGCCGTCGATGGCCTCGGTGATCCGGGCGGCCGTCCCGATCTCCAGGAACGCGGGTTCCGGATTCCGGTGCAGTTCTCGCCTGAACGCCTTGAGCTGCGCGAAGTCCACGAGACCTCTTTCTCTTCCACGATGATCAGCGGCCCGGCGGGCGCCTCGCACATGCTAGGTACGGCGCCGCGAACCGGGGCCCACCGCGCGCGATCCTGCATGAAACACCAGATTTCCGCGCAGAGTCCGCATGAAGTCGCCCGGTGCTAGTCCTCGAACACCGGCTGTCCGCCGACCGGCACGTACCGAAGGCGCCGGCTGTCCAGGTCGAGGATGTAGCCCGTGCGCTTGGCGATCCTTGGCACGATCCACCGGTCCTTGACCAGCACCTTCGGGAACGCCGAGGCGACCCGGCCCTCGATCTCGTCCAGCTCCTGCAGGTTGTGCAGCCACAGGAAGACCGCCAGGTTGGCCTCGCCGGTCACCGACGCGCACATCCGCACGTGGTTGAGCGAGCGCAGCGAGGCGACGAGGCGTTCCAGATCGTGGTGCTGGACGTCGAGCCACAGCACCGCCGCCGCCGACCAGCCCATCAGGGTGTGCGCGAAGTCGACGCGCCATCTGACCCAGTTCGCCGCGAGCAGCGCGTCGATGTCGCGGGAGATCACCGTGATCGAGCGGCCCAGCTCACGCTGCATGTCGGCGGCGGTACGGCGTACGTCCGTGCTGAGCGCGGCGACGACGTCGCGGTAGGCGGGCTTGCGGTGTTCGGGCGGTTCGGAGGGCCGCAGCAGGCGCAACGCCTCGGCTTGGTCGTCGGAGAGCATGTTGAGCCGCCAGCCCGACCCTTCGAGGAAGATGCGCCGCAGGTAGTGGGTCCGGGTGCCGACGATGCCGGGGATCACGGCGATGTGCTCGTCGATGTAGCGATCCATGGACAGCAGGCTGTGCGTGGAGATCATGACGTACAGGTCGCGGGGACCCGAGGTGCAGTGCACGCTGAAGATCGGCCCCTGCCGGCCGAGCTCGGCGATCACGTCGGCGCGCCGGCCCGGGGTGCACCGGATCTCCACCAGCGCCGAGATCTCCCGCTCGGCCGAGCGCGGCCCGTCGCCCTCGAAGCAACTCGTCCACGCCTGCCGCTGCTGTGTGAGCGCCGACCAGCGGCGGGAGATCGTCGACGGGTCGACCCGCAAGATCCTGCCGAGATGGGCCCAGGAGACCCGCGGATGGATCTGCAGTGCGTTGATGATCTGAAAGTCGAGCCCGTCCACCATGCCGTCTATCATGCACATAAAGGGACGATCTGCCCACAATCGTGCATATCCGTCGCGGGTGTCGCCACCTGAACACCCGGCGACCCGGCCGGCGGCAGGCGGCCTTCCAGAGTTCGCCCACTGTTCCTCTTTTGGCAGTGAGACGGACTTGCCGGGCAGGATCGTGCGGGCCAAGCGCCCCAGCGTCCAATTCCTTGCGCGGTGACCCTCAAAAGGCCTCTGACCGGCGCACACGACTAGGCTCGGCGCCATTCTTTCCGCGGTTGCACCTGGAGGATTGGTGTTTCGCAAAACGATTCTTGTGCTGACGGCCATGGCCGCGGCGGGACTGGGCGCGGTCAGCTGCGGCACGGCCGCAGGCACCACCGACGCCGCCAACATGTCCCTCAACACCGATCCCGCCACCTTCGACCCAGCACTGGCCAAGGGCGGCGACGACTTCACCATGGCCCGCCTGCTGTTCGACACCGTCGTACGCAAAGACTCAGGCAACGCCCTGGCCGGCGGCATCGCCTCCTCCTGGAAGGCCCAGGACGCCGCGCACTACACCTTCACCATCCGCAGCGGACTGACCTGCTCCGACAAGACCCCCATCACACCGTCCGTGGTCGCGGCCTCCCTGACCCGATTCGCGGCCAAGGAGACCGGCTCCTCCGCCCGCACCCTCACCCTCGGACCGGCCACCGCCACCTTCACCGCCGACGACACAGCAGGCACCGTACAAGCCACACTGTCGGCCCCCTGGTCGGACTTCCTCACCGGACTCACCCTGCCCCAGGCCGGCATCATCTGCCCGGCAGGCCTCAAAGACGCCAAAGCCCTCGCCGCGGGCAAAGTCACCGGCGCCTTCTCCGGCCCCTACACCCTGACCGCCTCACAGCCCGCCGTGTCCTACCAGCTCACCCTGCGCGACGACTACAAGGCCTGGCCCACCTTCGCCAAACCCCTGGATGGCGAACCCGCCAAACAGCTCAACCTCACCCCCATCACCGACTACGCCACCATCGCCACCCAACTGCTGGCCGGCAGCCTGGACGTCGGCGTGATCATCGACGAGAACGTCGCCCGCTTCGACGGCAACGCCTCCTTCACCACCTCCAGCACCTCCAACACCACCACCTACCTGCTGTTCAACGAACGCCCCGGCACCGTCTTCGCCGACCGGCCGGACCTGCGCGCCGCCGTCGCCCAGGCCATCGACCCCCAAGCCTTCAGCGACATCATCAGCGGCAAACGCGGCAGCACCATCCTGTCGGTCGGATCAGCCAAACTCGCCTGCGCCAACACCGACAAAGCCCTGCTGAAGACCCCCGACCCGGCCGCCGCCAAGAAACTCGCCGGAGTCCGCTTCCGCATCGTCGGCACCACCCTGCTCCAAGGCGGCAACGACTACATCGCCGAAGCCCTGCGCAACGCCGGCGCCGACGTCAAAGTCGACTCCCTCGACAACGCCAACTGGGCCACCCTGACCACCGCCGGCGGCAAGGACTGGGACATCAACGTCCAAGGCGACAACAACCAGATGGGCACCCTCACCTCCTCCCTGCTGCGCGTCATGGGCCCCGCCACCGAGGACGGCGGCCGCAACAAGACCGGGCAGATCAACAAGGAGGGCTACGGCTTCGTCACCAAGGCCATGGGGGAGATCGACCGCGACGCACAATGCGCCGCCCTGCAGTCCGCGCAGAAATCCTTCCTGCAGCGCGTCGACGCCATCCCGCTGTCGACCCTGCCCAACACCACCGTCGTCGCCAAGGGATTCAGCATCCGCACCTTCGACGAATACCTCGACCCCGCCACCCTCCGCATCGTCAAGTAGCCCGTCACCACCCAGCCCATCGTCCAACAGCCAGAAGGCGCCCCAGTCATGGCCTCACTCACATCCCCGCACGCTCCAGGCGCCCCGCCGCCGGAGCCCCCCACCGGATCCCGGTCAAAGCGGCTGCGGATCTCCTCCGCCTGGCTGCGGTTCGCCGTGCGGCGCCTGGCCAGCCTCGTGGCGATCTTCGCCGCGCTGCTCATCGTGTCGTTCCTGATCGTCCAGCTCATCCCCGGCGACCCGGCCGTCGGCATCGCCGGAGCCAACGCCGACCTCGCCGACATCCAGCGCGTCAGAACCGAACTCGGCCTCGACCGCCCCCTCTGGCCCCGATTCCTCGACCACGTCAGCGGAGTCCTGACCGGCGACCTCGGCACCTCCTTCATGTACCGCCAGCCGGTCGAGACCATCATCTCCAACCGGCTGCCCTTCACCGCGACCATCGCCACCACCGCGATGCTCGCCGTCCTGCTCATCTCCATCCCCCTGGGCATGCTCATCGGCGTCCTCACCCGCGGCGGCCGTCGCAAATGGCTCGACGTCGCCTTCGGCATGCTCACCGGCTTCCTCGACTCCATCCCCGGCTACATCATGGCCTCCTTCCTGGTCGTGATGTTCGCCCTCGGCATCGGCCTGCTCCCGCTCTTCCCACCCGCCTACACCCCCCGCTTCGGAGCGGCCTCGTTCGTCCTGCCCGTCGCGGCCATCGCCATCGGCCCGATCTGCACCATCTCCCGCGTCGTCCGCCGAGAAACAGCCGTCGTCCTCGACACCGACTACATGCGCACCGCCCGAGGCTGGCGCCTGCCCGCCCTGCGACGCCACCTGCGCTGGGCACTACCGAACCTGCTCACCACCACCCTCACCCTCAGCGGACTCATCCTCACCGGCATGATCGGCGGCGCCATCATCATCGAATCGGTGTTCGCCCTCCCCGGCCTCGGCAGCGGCATCATCAAGGCCATCCTCGACCGCGACTATCCCGTCATCCAAGGCATGGTCCTGGTCATCGGCATGATCGCGGCACTCGTCAACCTCCTCGTCGACATCCTGCTCGGCCTCATCGACCCACGGACCCTCGGAGGACCCCATGTCTCCGCATAACCGGTCCCGCTGGAACCCCGGCCTCATCCTCGGCCTGGCCCTGCTCGCCCTCATCGTCGCCATCGCCGCACTGGCCCCCCTCCTGTTCACCACCCCGGCCAACGCACTCGGCCCCAGACTCGCCCCACCCTCACCCGAGCACTGGCTCGGCACCGACGCCGCCGGCCACGACGTCCTGCTCCGCAGCCTCGTCGCCACCCGCCTCACCCTGCTCCTCACCGCCGGAGCCACCGCCATAGCCGTCATCACCGGCATCATCCTCGGCACCGGCGTCTGGCTCGTACGACCCTGGGCCAGAGAGATCTTCCTGCGCGTCATCGACGCGATGGTCGCCTTCCCCGGACTCCTGCTCGCCCTCGTCGTCGCCGCCGTACTCGGCGCCGGCGGCTCCTCAGCACTCATCGCCATCGGCCTGTCCGGCATCCCCTACTTCGCCCGCCTCACCGCCAACCTCGCCGCGAAAATCTCCCAACAGGAGTACGTCTCCACCGCCCGCCTCCTCGGCGTCAGCCACAGCCGCATCGCCACCCGGCACATGCTGCCCAACATGGCCGAACCCCTGCTCGTCCTGGCCGCATCGACCTTCGCGGCCACCCTCACCGCCATCTCCGCCCTGTCCTTCGTCGGACTCGGCGTCCAGTCACCCGCCTACGACTGGGGCAAACTCCTCAACGAAGCCCTGCCCTCCCTCCTGGCCAACCGGCCCTACCAAATGGCCGGCCCCGCCGCCCTCATCGTCGTGACCGGCCTGGCCGCCGTCCTCATCGGCGACGGCCTCGCCGGCGCGGCGAACCCACGAGCACACCACACACCCAGCAAGACCCGGCCACACCCCACCACACCCGACCAAACGCCACCCCCCAGCGACGAACACCTCGCCGACATCCGCGACCTGTGGATCCACTCCGGCGACACACCCCTGGTCAAAGGCATCACCTTCACCATCAGACACGGCGAGATCCTCGGCATCGTCGGCGAAAGCGGTTCCGGCAAAACCCTCACCGCCATGGCCCTGGCCCAACTCCTGCCCGACGGCCTCACCCCCACCGCCACCCGCATGTCCATCAGCGACCTGGACCTGCGCCGCCCCGCACCCCCCACCGCCATGACCGACGCCATCAGCCTCATCTACCAAGACCCCGGCTCCACCTTCAACCCCGCCCTGCGCATGGGCACCCAGCTCACCGAAGTACTACGCACCCACAAACGCCTGGGCACCCGAGCAGCCACCCAGCGCGTCCTCGACGCCCTGCGCACCGTCCACATGAGCAGACCCGAACACCGCCTGAAACAACACCCCCACGAACTGTCAGGCGGCATGCGGCAACGCGCCATGATCGCCACCGCCCTGACCGTCCAGCCACGCCTGATCATCGCCGACGAACCCACCACAGCCCTCGACGTCACCGTCCAAGCCGAAATCCTGCGCGAACTCAAACGCGTCAACAACGAATACAACGCCTCGATCATGTTCATCTCCCACGACATCGGCGTCGTACGCGCACTCTGCGACCGCGTCATCGTCATGTACCACGGCGAGATCGTCGAACAGATCGCCGCCCGCGACCTCACCGTCGAATCCGCCCAACACCCCTACACCCGAGCACTCCTGCACGCCACCCCCGACATCGACGGCCCCGCAGGCGAGAAGCCCACCCCGCAGCCCGCGCAGGAGCACACCCATGGATGACCAGATCGCCGTCCAGGTCAGCGACCTCCAAGCCGGCTACGGCTGGGGCAGAACCGCCACCCCCATCCTGCACGGCATCACCATGAACGTCGCCCGAGGCACCACCGTCGGCATCGTCGGCGAATCAGGCTCCGGCAAATCCACCCTCGCCAAAGCACTCGTCGGCATCGTCCGCCCCACCGCCGGCAGCGTCACCATCGGCGGCGTCCACGTCTCCACCGCACGAGGCGCCGACCGCCAAGCGATGCGACGCAAAGTCCAGATGATCCCCCAGGACCCCTACTCCTCACTCGACCCCCGCCGCACCATCGGCCAAGCACTCGCCGAAGCCCTCGACCCCCGCCGCGCGAACGTCACCAAGCACACCGACGAGATCGTCCACTGGCTCGAAACCGTCAAAATGCCCGCCGACACCATCAACCGCTACCCCCACCAGTGCTCCGGAGGACAACGCCAGCGCATCGCCATCGCCCGAGGCCTGATGATCCACCCCGAAGTCGTCATCGCCGACGAGATCACCTCCGCACTCGACGTCTCCGTCCAAGCCGAGATCCTCAACCTCCTGGCCAAACTACGCCGCGAACTCAACCTGACCATGGTGTTCATCTCCCACAACCTCGCCGTCGTCCGCCACGTCAGCGACGACGTCGTCGTCCTCTACAACGGCGACATCGTCGAACAAGCCCCAGCCGCCGACCTCTACCAACACCCCCAACACCCCTACACCCGCACCCTGCTCGACTCGGTCCCCGGCGCACCAGGCTTCACCCTCGAACACCACCCGCGGAAGGACGCTGCGTGACCCCCGACCGAAACCTCCGCCTCACCAACGCCACCATCATCGACGGCACCGGAACACCACCCCTCCACAACGGCGTCCTCGACATCACCCCCGACGGCCACATCGCCTACGTCGGCACCGCCGCCGAAGCCCCCGCCAACCACGGCGCCGACGAACGCGACCTGCACGGCGCAACACTGCTGCCCGGATTCATCGACTGCCACGTCCACCTGGGATTCACCCTCGCCAACGGCCCCTTCCACACCCTCCAGAACGACCCAGCCCTCATCGTCCTGGAATCCGTCGCCCGCATCCGCGCCACCCTCGACGCCGGCATCACCAGCGCACGCGACCTCGGCGGCCTGTCCCAAGGCTTCCGCGAAGCCATCGACCAAGCACTCATCCCCGGCCCCCGGCTGAAACTCGCCGTCAGCCCGATCAGCCACACCGCCGGCCACGGCGACATGCACCTGCACGGCGGCACACTCGCCCCCACCATCCCCGAACTCATCGAAATAGCCGACACCGTCGACGAAGTCCGCAAAGCAACCCGCCGCGTCCTGCGCCAAGGAGCCGACCTCATCAAGATCTGCACCACCGGCGGCATGGGCAGCAGACACGACCACCCCGACGACGAAGGCCTGCGCCTGGACGAAGTACGCGCCATCCACGACGAACTCGACCGACACGGCGGCAAACCCATCGCCGCCCACGCACAAGGCCGCAAAGGAATCCTCACCGCCATCCGCGGCGGCGTCACCAGCGTCGAACACGGCTACGGCATCGACGACGAAGGCCTCGACCTCCTCGAAGAACGCGGCGCCTTCCTCGTCCCCACCCTGTCGACCGTGTTCGCGATCGACAAGAAGACCATGCAGCCCTACCACTACGCCAAAAAAGTGAAATGGTCCGAGATCACGAAAAAGAACATCGGCCACGCCATCGCACGCGGAGCGAAGATCGCCCTCGGAACCGACGCCGGCGTCTGCCCCCACGGCCAGAACCTGCGCGAACTCGGACACCTCGTCGACCTCGGCATGTCCCCGATGAACGCCCTCATCGCCGGCACCCGGACCGCATCCGAACTGCTCGGCATCTCCGACGAAGTCGGCACCCTGGAAACGGGCAAACTCGCCGATCTCGTGGTCACCGACACCGACCCTCTGCAGGACATACACGCGCTGGCTGATCCCTCACGCATACAGATCGTGATGAAAGCCGGCGCCTACGTGAAAGACCTTGGGAACACCGCCGCCCACACGACACCCGCCTGACCGAAACCGGCGGGGGAGACCGAGCCACCTCGGCCGACCGCACCGGCCCGGGGGAGAGGCCGGCGCCGCGACCACGCCCAGCCCGCCCCCACCATGGGCGCTGTCGCGGCCATAGTCGGCGACGTGGCCGCCGGCACACCCGCCGCCGTCCGGCCCGGCTCGGCCGGACGACCCGTCCCGGAATACGAAGTAGTGATCACAGACGACGACCGCCCGCTACCGGCAGGACAGATCGGACAAATCACTGTCAGGCTCCGAGCGCGGTCGATCATCTTCAGCGGTTACGCCGCCGCCACCGGGGAGGAGTCCTGCGCGACGGATGGTTCAGGACGGGGGATCGGGGCGGCTCGATGAGGACGGCTTCCTGTCCTGTATCAGCGAAGATGGTCCCGGATCTCACTAAGTTGGCCCCGGTCCGGGGACGGTGGGTAGTCGATGTGCCTGCCGAGCCGGACCGCTCAATGACGGATGAGCAGCTGATCTCGATGTTGGTGGGTCGAGCCCGCAGCGAGGGTCTGCAGCTGACCGGCGAGGGGCGGTCTGCTGCAGCAGCTGACCAAGCGGGTGCTGGAGTCGGCGTTGGAAGGCGAGATCACCGATCACCTCGGCTACGACCGGCACGACCCAGCCGGGAAGAACAGCGGCAACAGCCGCAACGGCAGCCGCACCAAGACCGTGGTGACCGACGTCGGCCCGGTGGAGGTGCGGATACCGCGCGATGTGGCCGGCACCTTCGAACCCCAACTGGTGCGCAAGCGGCAGCGCCGGCTGTCCGGAGTGGATGAGATGGTCTTGTCGCTGTCGGCCAAGGGCCTCACGCATGGGGAGATCTCCGCGCATCTGGCCGAGGTGTACGGTGCCCAGGTCTCCAAGCAGACCATCTCCACCATCACCGACAAGGTCATGGACGGCATGGCCGAATGGCAGAACCGGCCGCTCGATCGTGCGTCTGTGGGAGACCAGTTGGGCGGAGTTAGTGCCCTTCCTGGCCTTCGACGTCGAGATCCGCAAGGTCATCTGCTCCACCAATGCCATCGAGAGCGTCAACGCCCGCATCCGTAAGGCGGTGCGCGCCCGCGGCCACTTCCCGAACGAGAGCGCGGCCCTGAAGTGTGTGTTCATGGCGCTGATGAGCCTGGATCCCACCGGCAAGGGCCGCAAGCGCTGGACCATGCGCTGGAAGGCACCCTTGAACGCCTTCCAGATTGCCTTTGAAGGCCGCCTCACCCCTGCCAACCTCTGAACACTTCAACAACCAAGATCAGCCGTTAAGTTGACACTCCCGACCATGGCGAGGGCAGGGTGGCTTCGTATCGGACGGCGAGCTTGTCGTAGCGGGTGGCCAAGGCCGGTTGCGTTTGAGTCGGTTGATGCCGCACTCGACGGCATGGCGCTGCCGGTAGATGTGCGGGTCGAAGGTCGGCAGTCGTCCGCCCGCTGATCCCTTGGCGCGCCGGTTTGCGCCCTGGTCGGCCTTGCTCGGGATAGTGGCCTTGATCCCACGCCGGCGCAGGTAGGCCCGGTTGGCCTTGGACGTGTACGCCTTATCGGCCAAGACACCGTTGGCTTACCTCAGGGACGATTGGGCTGCCAGGGGTCGCCACCTGCGCCTGCGCCTAGGTGTTTCTCGTAGGCGGCGACCTTTGCGTCGATCAGCTGGAGACAGTCGGTGAGCTGAGTCATCTGCTCGCGGACTCGTTGCCGGTGAGCACGGAGCAGGTCAAGGCGGTCAGCCTCGTTGCCCTCGCCTTCGCTGACAAGCCAGGCCAGTTCGGCGAGGGCGGCCAGCGGCATGCCCGAGGCACGGAAGAGTACGCAGTTGCCGAGCCAGGCGATGTCCCATTCGCTGTATACCCGCCGCCCTGCCGCGTCGCGCTGTACCGGACCGGCGAATATCCCGACGCGCTCGTAGAGGCGCAGCGTGTGCACGCTCAGGCCGGTTCGCCGTGCGACTTCGCCGATACCGACACCTGTGGGTCTCATGCGCCGACGGTAGCCGTTTGACCTAGACCTCGGTCAAGCTCCTAGCGTTCCCGTCATGTACACCGCCGACGAAGTTCTCCACGGAATCGATCTGACCGGCCGCACTGCCGTCGTTACCGGCGGCTATTCGGGGGTGGGTCTGGCCATCACCCGGGCGCTCAACCGCGCCGGTGCACGAGTGATCGTGCCGGCTCGCCGTCCGGACGTCGCGCGCCGCAACCTCGGCGCGACGGCCGAGACCGTCGAGATGGATCTGGGCGATCTCAGCTCAGTCGACGCTTTCGCAACGAGCTACCTGCGGCATCATCGCGCCCTCGACTTCCTCATCACCAGTGCCGCGATCATGGCGTGTCCCGAGACGCGCGTGGGGCCCGGCTGGGAGGCGCAGTTCGCCGTCAACCACCTCGGTCACTTCGCTTTGACCTGCGGCCTGTGGCCGGCACTGACGCGGGCATCGGCCGCACGGGTCGTCGCGGTGGCCTCGGGCCGCTCGCCCGAGGATCGGATCCGCTGGCACGACGTCCACTTCACCGACGGCTACCAGAAGTGGGCCGCGTACGGGCAGTCCAAACTGGCCAACGTTCTGTTCGCCCACCATCTCGACCGGCTCGGGGCGGCGCACGGCGTGCGGGCATTCTCCGCGAGCCCGGGCTATATCCGTACGCCACTGCAGCGGCATCTGACGATCGCTGAGATGACCGAAGCCGGATGGCTGGGAACCGACGGTGAACCAGCGCCGGGCCTGTTCTGCACTCCGGAACAAGGCGCCGCGACGCCACTATGGGCCGCTACCGCAGCCACCCAGGGAGGCGCCTACTGCACCGACTGCCGCGAAAGCGAGCCGTATCCACACGACGATGTCGAGGCTGAACGGCTGTGGCGGTACTCGGCCAAGTTGACCGGCCGAGCCATCCCGTCAGACAGCATCGCTTCCACCGACTCACCAGCCGATGATGACAGCGGACAGCGGGAATTCCTGGCGGGGCGGACAAGCACCGAGAGTGACTGAGGTCAGCCGTTGTACCGCCTGTCGGACGTCGGTACCGCGAAAGTGTCCTGGCGGCGATCGGCCACAATCTCGGGGTGAATAACGGCGAAGAGGAGTCGAAGGAGAACGTCACTAGCAGGGTCGTGCGCGTTGGGGACACCAGACAGCGGACCTACTTCGAGACAGTCCCTAGCGGAGCCATCTTGTTGAGACGCGGGGCCAAGTTCGATGAGACAGGACATGTAGGCCGGGAACGGGCCGACGAACCATAGGCGATACCGAACAGAATCCACCTTCTGTTCGGTATCGGATCTTTTGGGTGATTGGGGGCGGTTAGAGGCGGTTGACGAAGCGGGCGGCCGCGCGCTGGCTCATGCCGGTCTCGCCGCGTACGAGGAAGACGGCTTCTTGGAGCTGGCCGTGCGCCTTCATCTCGCGCGCCTGGTCGACCAGGTCGGGGCTGGGGCTGGGGCGGTTGCGGGGGTTCCTGGTCAGCCGGGCGGCCAGGATGATCAGGTAGATGATCAGGGCGGTGACGACGACGGTGAGCGCGACGAGGCCCCCGGTGGAGATCGCCAGGCTGTGCATGTCTCGATCGTAACGCGCCTGACTGGTGATCAGCGGCGGCAATCTGCTTCGCCGTCGGCCTTGCCGGCGGTGATGGGTGCGATGATCAGGGCCGCGACGCTGAGAATCGCCGTCCTCGGTTCGCGATATTTCCGGGTGTTGGCGGGCGTGTCTGGTTGCTTGATAATGGACATTATGTCAAGTAGATCGGTTTTCGCCGGAGAGGGGTCCTGACTCTCGGGGTGGAGCGGCGTGCGCGTGTGGTGACGTTGGTCACCCTGGGTGCCGCTCCCCTGGCCGGTGGCCGACACGTCCCGATCCGGTGGTGTTACAGGAGGTGACGGCCGCCTCCGATGGCCGGCTCGGCTCTTGATCATTACGGTGGGTGAGGCCGGAATGTTCTGACCAGCGGGTTGACCTTCGGTTGATTCACTGTCCTTGCTGGCCTGGGCGCCTTAGGGTGGGAAATCTGCTATCGCGCCGCGAGAGGAGCAGCACGTGGGGAATCAGTCGATGTTATGTGCAGTGTGTCAGGGAGTTCTGCCTGCTACGGGACGGGAGTCCTATACGACTCTGCGGGGACGCCTGATCGTCACGAACGGTTACTGCGCGGGTGGTTGCGCCGAGCGGCGGGCCGCGATGGAGCAGACGCAGCAGGTGTCGCGTCCTGCGGCTCCGGTGGTGCAGTCCGCTCCCCTGGTGGCTCCTGAGGTTGTTCCTGCTGAGGCGTATCTGGCTTCCGCCGTCGGCCCGGTTCGGGCGCGGGTGGCGGGCTGACCGTTTGTGTGCCGGGGTTCGGGCCGGCGCGGCGCTGAGCGCCGTGCCGGTTTTCTCCGGTTTTGGGTGGGTGCCGTGTCACGCCGGGGTGGGGCGCGATGCGGTGGCCGGGCCGCTGGTCATACGTGGCCGTTCGTGGTGTGCCAGTAGTCGCGGGTCTGTACGGCCAGGCCGTCGGTGTCGAAGCGGGCGATGACGCAGCCCGCCAGGGTGATGGGTGTGCCGTCGTCGGTGGCGTGGACGCGGAATTCGATGACCGCTTGGTCGCCGTCCACGATGGGGGTGGCGAAGGTGACCTGGGGTGCGGTTTCGGTGCTGAAGGACCAGCGGATGTAGTCGGTGATGGCGCCTCTCCCCCGGTGTGGTGGCCGGAAGGGCATGGAGGTGTGGACGGCGTCGTGGCTGTAGAGGGTGGCGATGCGGTCGGCGTCGTGGTGGGTCCAGCCGTGTTGCCAGGTGTCGGCGAAGTGCTGGGCGGTTGTTCGGGTGTCCATGGGTTCCAGTGTGGCGGCGTTTAACCGGTCGATTCTGTCGGTGGCGTTGGTTATGGTCGGGGCTCGTGTCGGGTGTGCAGCCGCTGGTTCACGCGCGTGGGCTGGTGAAACGGTTCGGGGATTTCGTCGCGGTCGACGGGATCGATATTGATGTGGCGCCTGGTGAGGCGTTTGGTTTCCTGGGTCCCAATGGTGCGGGTAAGTCGTCGACGATGCGGATGATCAGCTGCGTGTCGATGCCGTCCGCGGGTGAGTTGCGGATCTTCGGGATGGATCCGGCGCGGGAGGGGCCGCGGATCCGGGGGCGGCTGGGTGTCTGCCCGCAGTTGGATAACTTGGATCCCGATCTGACGGTTCGCGAGAATTTGACGACGTACGCTCGCTATTTCGGTTTGTCGCGGGCGCAGGCGCGGGCGCGGGCCGAGGAGCTGCTGGAGTTCGCGCAGCTGCGTGACCGGGCCTCGAGCCGGGTGGAGCCGTTGTCGGGCGGGATGAAGCGGCGGCTGACGATCGCGCGGGCGATGGTGAACGAGCCGGATCTGGTGCTGCTGGACGAGCCGACGACGGGGCTGGATCCGCAGGCGCGTCATCTGCTGTGGGAGCGGTTGTTCCGGTTGAAGCAGCGGGGTGTGACGCTGGTGCTGACCACGCACTACATGGATGAGGCCGAGCAGTTGTGCGATCGGCTGGTGGTGATGGACGGCGGGCGGATCGTGGCCGAGGGGTCGCCGCGTTCGCTGATCGCGTCCTATTCCTCGCCTGAGGTGGTGGAGTTGCGCTTCGGCGGGCAGGAGCTGGCGGGTTTCGTGGCGCCGCTGGACGGGATCGGTGATCGGGTGGATGTGCTGCCGGATCGGATCTTGCTGTATGCCAAGGATGGGGATGCGGCGGTGTCGGAGGTGCATCGGCGGGAGCTGGTGCCCTCCAGTGTGCTGGTGCGCAGGTCGTCGCTGGAGGATGTGTTCCTGCATCTGACGGGCCGGACGTTGGTGGAGTGATGGCGCATCCGGCGGTGGCGGTGCTGGAGCGGCACCTGACGTTGTACAAGCGGTTGTGGCGGGCGTCGTTGTTCTCGTCGTTCGTGTTGCCGGTGCTGTTTCTGGCCAGCATCGGGCTGGGGGTGGGCGGTTACGTCGGTGGGGTGGGCGGCGTGCCGTACGTGGAGTGGATCGTGCCGGGTGTGCTGGCGTCGACGGTGTTTCAGATGGCGGTCGGTGAGTGCACGTACGCGGTGTTCGGGGAGTTCCGGTGGAATCGCGGGGCGCACGCGATGTTCGCGACGCGGGTGTCGGTGTGGGACATGATCGGCGGCTGGCTGCTGTACATCGTGTTCAGGGTCGAGATCGCGGTGGTGGTGTTCCTGCTGGTGGTGGGGGCGTTCGGGGTGTTGTCCTCGCCGTGGGTGGTGGTGACGCCGTTGGTGGCGGCGTTGCTGGCGGTGGCGGTCGCGGCGCCGGTGACGGCGTTTTCGGCGACGATCGAGCACGAGAGTTATTTCGCGTTGCTGTTTCGGTTCGTGATGCTGCCGTCGTCGTTGTTCGCGGGGGTGTTCTTCCCGGTGGAGCAGTTGCCGGTGGTGGTGCGGCCGCTGGCGTTCGCCTCGCCGTTGTGGCATGGGGTGGAGCTGGCGCGGGCGGCGACGTCGGGGGCCGCTCCCCTGTGGCCGGTGTGGGCGCATGCCGGGTGTTTGCTGGTGTTCGCGGTGGGTGGGGTGTGGTGGGCGGGTTGGGCGTTTCGTAGGCGACTTCAGGACTGATGATGGTGACGTGGGCGGTGGCCCGGCTGGTGTCGGGCCGGGGTTCGGGCCGGATTTCGGTGGGCCGGGTGGGTGCGGTCGTGGGCCGCAATGTGGGGGCGTTGCGTTCGGGTGCTTCGTACTGGCTGGTGCTGGTGTCGGGGTTTTTCGAGCCGTTGCTGTATCTGTTGTCGATCGGTGTGGGTGTGGGGGCGCTGGTGGGGCGGATCCCGGTGGGTGATGGCCGGGTGGTGTCGTACGCGGTGTTCGTGGCGCCGGCGATGCTGGCGGTTTCGGCGATGAACGGGGCGTTGTCGGAGACGACTTTCAACTTCTTTTTCAAGATGCGTTACGCCAAGACGTTCGAGGCGGTGCTGGCGACGCCGGTGCGGCCGATCGAGGTGGCGCTGGGTGAGTTGAGCTGGGCGATGGTGCGCAGCTCGGTTTATACGGCGTTGTTCTTGGTGGTGATGGTGGTGTTGGGGCTGGCCGAGCCGGTGTGGGCGCTGGCGGCGTTTCCGGCGACGATGCTGGTGGGGTTGTCGTTCGGGGCGCTGGGGATGGCGGTGTCGACGTTGCTGCGTGGCTGGCAGGATTTCGATCTGATGACGGCGGCGCAGTTGTCGTTGTTCCTGTTCTCCGGCACCTTCTCCCCTGTGGCGGATTATCCGGGGGTGGTGGAGGTGGTGGTGCGGGTGACGCCGCTGTATCACTCGGTGGAGTTGGTGCGGGGTCTGGCTTCGGGGGTGCCGCAGTGGGGGTTGCTGGGGCATGCGGGTTATCTGGTGGTGATGGCGGTGGCGGGGTTGTGGTTCGCGGCGCGCCGGATTGAGCGGGTGTTGTGCGCGTAGCGCGGGGGTGTCAGGTGTAGGGGCGGGTGGCGGTGACCGAGGTGATGGGGAGTGGGCCGTACAGGTGGGGGAAGCCGTTTTCGCGGCGGATGTCGAGTCCGGTGGGGTCGATCTCGAGGATGAGCAGTGGTTCGGTGATGTGGCGGTAGAAGGCGGCGTGCACTGCGTGGAGTTGGTCGAGGTCGCGGCTGCAGTGGATGAAGCCTTCTTCTTCGAGGGTGCGGCCGAGGGTGGAGATGCGGTACTCCCCTGCGGGTTGGGCGTTGGCCCAGTCGGTGTGCAGGGCGAGGTGCAGGATGTTTATGGTGTCCATTCTGTTTCGAGCATGGCGTAGATGATCTCGGAGGTCCATTCGCCTTTGACCTGTTCGTTGTCGATGAGGTGGGCTTCGCGGCGCATGCCGAGTTTCTCCAGGACGCGGGCGGAGGCGGTGTTGCGGGCGTCGAGGCGGCCGGTGATGCGGTGCAGGCCGAGTTCTTCGAAGCCGAGGCGGAGTAGTTCGCGGCCGGCTTCGGGGGCGTAGCCGCGGCGGTGGTGGTCGGGGTGCAGGATGTAGCCGATCTCGCCTTGGCGGTGTTGCTTGCTGGTCCAGATGAGGACGCCGTTGCCGATGAGTTCGCCGCTTTCGCGCAGGGTGATGGCGATGTCGAGGGCGTCTCCTTCGTCGAGGAGGGCGACGCGGGTGATCTTCTTTTCGAGGAAGGTGCGGACGGTGTCGAGGTCGCGGGGTTCCCAGTAGAGGTAGCGGGCGACGTCGGGCCGGGATTCGTAGGCGTGCAGCGCGTGGAGGTCGTCGGGGGTGAAGGGGCGCAGCAGGAGGCGGCCGGTGATGATCGGGTAGTGGGGTTTGAGCACGTGGGCAGTGTAGATAACCCGCTTTTGGGGCGCGAGGTGTTTTCTTCCGGTCCCTTGCTGGTGGTGGTTTTCGGGCGTGTCAACGATCTGTCAGCGGGGGCTCAAGGGGGTGTCAGCGGGGTGCGGGAGGGTCGCGGCGATCGGAGTTCTTCGACAGGAGGCGACAGATGATGACGACGCGACTCGATGCGGGGGCTTATCGGGCGGCTGAGCGGTTGCTGCGGGACAACCGCGGCAGTCTGGTGCTCGGGGACAAGGTCAGTCCGCGGTGGATCGAGGGGGGTGCCCGGTTCTGGTACGCGGTGGAGACCGCTGAGGGCCGCAGGTTCGTGCTGGTCGATCCGGTGGCGGGTAGCCGCGGGCCGGCCTTCGATCAGGAGAGGGTGGCGGCCGCGTTGGCGGCGGCGTCGGGGCGGCAGGTGGATGCGGCGGCGCTGCCGTTGGCTGGGGTGGAGTTTCGTGGTGATGGGGTGGAGTTCGACGCGTTCGGCGGGCGTTGGCGGTGCCGGTTGGACGGCTCGGTGTGTGAGGAGGTCGCGGGTGTCGCGCCGGTCGGTCCGGTGGAGGTGGCTTCGCCGGATGGGCGGCTGGTGGCGTTCCGGCGGGGGCACGATGTGTGGGTGCGTTCGCTGGCCGATGGCCGGGAGTGGGCGCTGACGGCTGATGGGGATGCGGACCGCGACTACGGGGCGAGTCCTGATTTTTTCATGTATTCGACGTTGTTGAAGAGGATGGGGCTCCCCCACGCGCCGCCGGCCGTGTCCTGGTCGCCCGATTCCCGGCGGGTGCTGACGCACCGTACCGATCAGCGGGGGGTGCGGCGGACGCATCTGGTGGAGTCCATGCCGGACGACGGCGGCGCGCCAGGGCTGGTGACGTTGCGGCAGCCGTTTCCCGGTGATGAGCGGCTGCCGCTGGCCGCGTTCGTGGTGCTGGACGTCGAGCGAGGTTCGGCGGTGGTGGCGCGGGCGGAGCCGGTGGAGATGCCGACGATTTCGCCGATCTTCATGAAGTGGGCGTGGTGGGCGCGGGACGGCTCGGCGGTCTACTACCTGGGTCGCTCACGTGATGGGCGGACGTTGCGGCTGCACCGGCTCGATCCGGTCAGCGGCGAGGTGGTGACCGTGCTGAGCGAGAGCGGGCAGAGCCGGGTGGAGCCGGCGCAGCAGCTGGGGCAGGCTCCGATGGTCAGGGTGCTGGCGGGCGGGCAGGAGGTGTTGTGGTATTCCCAGCGTGATGGGTGGGGTCATCTCTATCTGTATGACGCCGGCGGTGGTGAGCTGCGCGGGCGGGTGACGTCGGGGGCGTGGGCGGTGCAGGAGATCCTGCACGTCGATGAGGTGGCGCGGGTGGTGTACTTCGTCGCCTCGGGGCTGGTGGCGGCCGATCCGTATCGCCGGTCGGTGTGCCGGGCCGGGTTGGACGGGTCGGGGTTCGAGCGGATCACCGATGATGATCTGGACCATGTCGTCGTCGTGGCCGACGACAGGGGCTGCTTCATCGACTCGGCGTCCACGACCGCGACGCCGCCGTCGGTCACGGTGCGGGGCTGGGACGGGCGGGTGCTGGTGGAGTTGGAGCGCGCCGATGTCAGCCGGCTCACGGCGGCGGGCTGGACTCCCCCGGAACGCTTCCGCGTCAAGGCGGCCGACGGCCGGACCGACGTCTATGGGGTGCTGTATCGGCCGCATGGGTTCGATCCGGGCCGGAGCTATCCGGTTGTCGATCATGTCTATCCCTTTCCCGCGGTGCACCGGGTGAGCCCGTCGTTCGATGCCGGGTGGCACGGTTATGACGCCGAGGTGGTGGCGGCGCTCGGGTTCGTCGTGGTCGCGGTGGACGGGCGGGGCACTCCGGGGCGCGACAAGGCCTTCCATGACGCCTCCTATGGGCGGCTGGACGAGGCGGGGCTGGCCGATCATGTGGCGGCGCTGGAGCAGTTGGGAGCGGAGCGGCCGTGGATGGATCTGGACCGGGTGGGGGTCTTCGGTCTGTCGGCCGGCGGGTTCGCGGCGGTGCGGGCGATGCTGGACTTTCCTGAGGTGTTCAAGGTCGGTGTCGCCGAGTCGGGGATGCATGATCTGCGCTATGGGGATCCGGGGAGCGCCGAGGCCTATCACGGGTCGTTCGATGCGCAGAGGTATGCGCGTGCGTCGAATGCGGATATGGCCGATCGGCTGGCGGGCCGGCTGCTGCTGGTGCATGGCGGGTTGGACACGCAGGTGTCGCCTGATCTGACGTTGCGGCTGGTCGATCGTCTCATCGCGGCCGACAAGGACTTCGAGTTGCTGGTCGTGCCGCGGGCTGAGCATGTGTATGTGGGGTTCGAGTATTACGTCAATCGTCGTAAGTGGGATTTCCTGGTGCGTCATCTGCTGGGGGTGGAGCCGCCGGAGGGTTATCGCCTGTCCAGGGTTCCCATCGGTGCCGGAGAGGGGTGACCTGGGCGGGTCTCGATCTCGGGGACCGGCCGGGTCGGTGGCTTCTGCTCGCTCGCCGGCCGGTCCCGGTGCCTGCCCCGCTCTCCCTCCTGCGGCTGGGAGAGCGGGGCAACCTTCGCGGGGTGCTGTGCGTGTTTGTGGTCATGATTTCGAAGGGCGTTCGGTGACGCCGTATACAGACGGGTTCACGGAGTTCGTGGCCGCCCGCAGTACAAGCCTGTTACGTACGGCGTACCTGACCTGCGGTTCGCTGGGGGAAGCCGAGGATTTGCTGCAGACCGCGCTGGAGCGGGCGTGCTTGCGTTGGGACAGGTTGTGCCGTGGCGGTGATCCCGAGCCCTACATCCGGCGGATCATCGTCAATCTGGCGATCAGCCGGGCGCGGCGTCTGGCGATCGTGCAATTGATTCCGACGCACACTCCTCCCGAACTGCCCGCCGCGCGGGAGGACATCGAGTTGCGGCATGTCGTCTTGGACGGGTTGCGGGCGTTGCCGCCTCGTCAGCGGGCTGTGGTGGTGCTCAGGTTCTGGGATGACCTGACTGAGGTCCAGACGGCGAAGGTGCTCGGCTGCTCCGTCGGCACGGTCAAGAGCCAGACGTCCAAGGCGCTGAAACGCCTGCGGGCGCTGCTGGGTGAGGAGGTGGCGAACAGTGCGCGGTATTGAGGAACGGCTACGTCAGGGAATGGCCGATGCGGCGCGGCCGGTGCGGGGGGCGCCGGAGCTGGCCGTACGGGTGCGGGCCCGAGTGGCGGTGCGCAGACGGCGGCGCAGGTGGGCGGCGGGTGCCGCCGCGGTGGTCGCTGTCGTGCTGGTGGCGATCGGCGTCGTGTCGCCGCGCATCCTCGACCGGCCGGACCCGGTCGCGGCCCTCCCGGAGGTGGGGGGTGTGCGGGTCGGCTATGTTCCGGACGGGCTGGGTGTCCCGCAACGCCTGCGGGAGCAGGAGGAAGACGCCGGAGGGGGGATCCGGCTGCGGGGTGAGGCGCTGAGATGGCAGGCCGGCGGTGATTTCCTGCAGGTCTCGGCTTACCGGGCGGATGGCGTCATGCGTGATGCGATGGACATCATGGCGATGAATGTTGTCGACTCGCCGGTCGAGCCGCGATCCATCGATGATCCGGTGTTGTCGGGCGATGGCACCAGCGCGATGTGGGTCGCTGATCACGGCCTTGTGCTGGAGGTCACGGTCTCGGCGGCTCTGAAGAAGGAGCGTGACCGGATCGTCGCTGGGCTGCGGGTGACGGGCTGGAGTCCCGCCTTCGCCGGCCTCCGCGTCATGTACATGCCGGCGGGCATGTGGGTCTCGGGAACGGCCGGCGCGAATCCCGAGGCGCTGACCCGGCTCTGGCAGGGTGAGTCCGGTCGGCATGTCTCCATCGAGGTCGTCTACGGCCGGGCTGCGGCGACGCTGGAGAGGTTGCGTGCCGCTGGAGCGCCGCAGGAGGTGCTGACCGGTGTGCGTCCGGCCTCGGTACACGGCCGGCCGGCCTATGCGGGAGCCACCGGACAGGCGGGTGGGGTGTTGCTGTGGCTGGTCAAGCCGGGAATCGGCGTGCGGGTCAGGGCGGATCACCTGCCGGAAGGGGACCTGGTACGGATCGCCGAGGGCATCCAGTCGCCTCCTGGAGGCCAGGACGGGTCGGTCGACGGCATCGCGGCCTCGTTCGCTGGTCCGGATCTGCGGCCGGGTTCTGTGGAGACCGCTCTGACAGCGCGCTGGCGTTCCAGTACGCGGCGATGGAGCGGGCCGGACGGCGAAGACACTGTCACCGTTTCCGTTCAGCGTGGTGCGGCGGTGCCGAGCGCCACGTGGTGGAGCAGCGTTTCCCGGGGTGAGCCGAAGTCGGCGACCGTCGGCGGGGTGCAAGGGATGCTGCTCGATGCGGGGGCCTCCACGCCCGGCCGGAGGTTCGCCTGGACTCCAGAGTTCGGCCTGGCCATTGTGGTCACCGCTCCCGCAGGTGACCTGGGGCGGATGGTGAAAGGCATCGCGGCGCGATGATGCTGGACTCCCCCACCTGAGCCGATGCCGATCGGTTGGTTCGCGGTCGCGTTGCGTACGCGCGGCGGACCGGTCGGGCCGGTTGGCCGGTTGGCCGGTTGAGTCTGGTCGGTCGCGTTGCCGGTCGGTCGTGCCGGCCGGTCGGTGTTCAGGGGGCGAGGGTGGGGGCGGCGAGTTCGTCGACGGTGGCGATGGTCGCCTGTCGGCCGTGCTGGGTGGCCTCGGCGTGTTCGTGGTCGTCGAGGGCGGCTCGGGTGGCTGCTTCGATGCGGCGGGCGTCGGGGTGGGACAGGTCGGGTGTGCCGCGTATCGCGTCGCCGGCCGCCAGGAGGCGGGTGGCCTGGCGGGGGTGGCCTTGGTGCAGGGCGAGGTTCGCGATGCCGAGGAGGGTTTGGCTGATGGTGGCGGCGTTCATGGAGCGCAGGGCCCAGGCCAGGGCGTCGGCGTGGTGGGTGCGGGCGGTGTCCAGGTCGCCGTCCAGGACGTCCAGGTATGCGTGCGAGTCCAGGAGCATCGCGCGGAAGGACCAGTTGAGCGTGATGTGCTGCGCGAGTGTTTCGGCGCGGGCCAGGTGGGTGCGGGCCGTGGCGGGGTCGCCGTTCCAGCGGGCGAGGTCGGCTTTGAGGTAGGCCATCGCGACCAGTGTGTCGGGCAGGGCGATGCGCTCGGTGTCGCGTTCGACGTCGGCGATGGCGGCGGCGCTGCCTTCGGTGTCGCCGTGCAGCCAGCGCAGCTGGGCCAGTCTGAGGCGCATCAGCCATGCGTCCTGGCTGTCGACGGCTTCGGTGATGACGGCGATGGCCTGTTCGTAGCAGGTGATCGCGGTGCTCAGGTCGCCGCGCCAGGCGGCCAGGCCGGCCAGTGCGGTCAGGGAGGAGGTGATGCCCCATCGCTCGCCGATGGCGCGGAACTCGGTCAGGGCGGCCTGGAGGTCGTGGTGCGCCTCGGTGTGCGGGCGGCCAACGTTGATCAGGGTGAGGGCGCGGTTGAGGCGGGCCATCGCGCGTACCCAGGGGTCTTCGTCGGTGAACAGCTCTTTGGCCTCGGCCGGTGGGTCGGTGGAGGCGCGGGCGTTGGCCAGCATCCGTTCGAGGGGTCCGATGAGGCGTACCACGGGGTGGGGGTGCTGGGTGTTTTCGGTGAGGTGTTGTGCGGTGGCGATCCAGTCGTTGGCTCGGTGTTCGTCGCCGAAGCCGTTGAACTCGAACTGGGCGGCGATCGCGCAGGCGGTGGCTCGTACGGTGTCGTCGACCGGGCCGGGCAGGGCCAGTGCTTGGGCGGCCAGGTGGGCGCCTTCGGCCTTGTGGCCGCTGAGGGCCCAGTGCAGCCACCAGTACCAGCCGGTCGCCGCGACCAGGCGCAGGGCGGTCTGTGCGTCGCCGGCGGCGATGGCGGCGCGGGTGGCGGCGTTGAGGTTGTCGTGGTCGGCGGCGAGCCGGTGGAGCCAGCGTAGTTGTCCGGCGCGGCGCAGGTGCGGGTCGGCGGTTTCGGCGAGTTGGGCGAAGTAGGTGGCGTGGGCGTGGCGGATGCGGTCGTGTTCGCCGGCTTCGTCGAGGCGTTGGCGGCTGTAGGCCTTGATGGTCTCCAGCATCCGGTAGTGCGGTGTGGTGTCGTCGGGGGGCAGCAGGAGGGATTTGTCGGTCAGTGCGGTGAGCAGGTCGAGCACGTGGTCGGCGGGGATGGTGGTGGTGGGTGGTGCTGCCGCGTGGTCGCTTGTTGTGGTGGGGTGGTCGGCGCATACGTGTTCGGCCGCCTCGAGCGTGGCGCCGCCGGCGAATGTGGTGAGGCGGCGCAGCAGTGCGCGTTCCTGTTCGGACAGGAGGTTCCAGCTCCAGTCGATCACGGCTCGCAGGGTCTGGTGGCGGGGTGGTGCGGTGCGGCTGCCGCCGGTCAGGAGGTGGAAGCGGTCGTGGAGTTGGCCGGCCAGGTGGTGGGGGGTCATGGTGCGGAGCCGGGCGGCGGCCAGTTCGATGGCCAGGGGTATGCCGTCCAGTGCGCGGCAGATGCGTACCACGTCTGAGGTGGTGTCTTCGGTGAGGGCGAAGCCGGGGCGGGCGGTGCCGGCCCGGTCGGTGAGGAGTTGGACGGCGGCGCAGGACATGGCCGTGGTGAGGTCGGCGTTCTCGGGGGGCAGGGTGAGGGGTTCGACCGGCCAGAGGGCTTCGCCGGTGATGGCGAGTGGTTCTCGGCTGGTGGCCAGGATGCGCAGGTGGGGGCAGGTGCCGAGGAGTTGGTCGGCCAGGGTGGCGGCCGGGCCTATGAGGTGTTCGCAGTTGTCGAGTACGAGGAGTGTGTCGCGGGTGCGGAGGGCGGCTGTGAGCCGGTCGATCGGCTCGCCCGCCGAGGTGTGGCCGTGGATGCCCAGCGCGGTCAGTATCGTCTGCGGCAGGTCGGTGTCGTCGCTGATCGGGGCGAGGTCGGCCAGCCAGACGCCGTCGGTCATCTGGTGGTGCAGGGTGCGGGCGGTCTCGGTGGCCAGCCGGGTCTTTCCTGATCCGCCGGGGCCGATGAGGGTGGTGAGCCGGTGGCGGCCGATCAGGTCGCTGATCTGGGTGATGTCGTGGTCGCGGCCGACGAAGCTGGTCAGTGGGGTGCGCAGGTTCGTGGGTGGCGTCGCGCCGGTGTCGCGCTTTCGGGTTGGGGTGGTGGTGTTGAGCTGTCCGCGGAGGATCGCGGTGTGCAGGGCGGACAGTTGTGGTGATGGGTCGGCGCCGAGAGTTTCGGCGAGTGCGTGCCGGGTGCGTTCGTAGGCTGTCAGTGCCTCGGCGGGGCGTCCGGTCGCGCACAGTGCCCGCATCAGGGCGGCTGCCAGGCGTTCGCGCAGGGGGTGTTCGGCGGTCAGCGCGCTCAGTTCGGTGGTCAGTTCGCCGGCGCGGCCCAGGTGGAGATCGGCTTCGACGCGGTCTTCGGTGGCGGTGAGCCGTAGGTGTGACAGGTGGGTGCGTGATGCCTGGAAGAAGTCGGTGTCGGCCACGTCCAGCAGGGCTGGGCCGCGCCACAGGTTCAGGGCTTGGCGCAGGGTGCGGGCGGCTGTGGCGGGGTCGTGGGCCAGGGCGGAGTGTCCGGCCGCGGCGAGGCGTTCGAAGCGGGTCACGTCCACCGCCTCGGGGTTGAGTGCCAGCCGGTAGCCGGCCGGATGGGGTTCGATGCGGGCGTGCGGGAGTGTGCGGCGCAGGCGTGAGACGAGTGCCTGTACGGCGTTGACGGCTCCTGCCGGTGGGCGCCGGCCCCAGATGCCGTCGATCAGGCGGGTCATGGGGATGACGCGGTCCGGCTCGAGCGCCAGGACGGTCAGGAGGGTCCGCAGGCGGGCGCCGGTCACCGCTACGGGGCTGCCGTCGTCGGCCTGGACTTGCAGCGGTCCCAGCATCGCGATCCACACGCAACCGATTGTGCCGGGCTCTGGGCATGGTGGGGACATGTGATCGAGGAGGGTGCGTGTGCGGGCCGGGTGCCGCGTCGTTGCGGTACGCGGTGTGCCGGCTGCGGCGGGACGATGTGCTGTCGAGCCGGCGAGCACCAGCCACGTGGTCACTGCCATCCAGCCGTCCGCGTCACGTCCCGACGACCGGGTGACGGCGTTCCGGATCGCCGTCACCCATGTGTGAGGGACTGCACAGGCCCCGCAACGACCGGCGTGACCCCGTACGGGGAGATTCAGCTGTGTACCGGCCGCCGCCTGGGCATCAGAGCAGGGCGGCGAGGTCTGCTGGGCGGGAGAGCATCGGCCAGTGGCCGGTGGGGAGTTCGGTGAAGGTCCATTCGGGGGACGCGATCGGGGCGAACAGCGGGTTGCCGGAGTCGATCAGCTGGCGGATGACCGCGAGAGGCATCGTGGAAGTGATCATGGTCTTGGGGGTTGGGGGGATCTGTTCCGGCCGCGGGATGGACTGGATTGCCGCGCCCCAGGGTTGCGGGGTGGCCTTGGCCCGGATCAGCGCCAGGTGCTCATCGGTCAGGCCGGCGAACTGTCCGTCGCCTTGCTCGAAGTGCGGCACGTCGAGGGCGTACCCGTCGCCGACCTGGGTGCGCCAGGCCTTCTGGGTGTCCGGGTCGTTGAAGTCGATCACGGCCATGCCGGAGGGCAGGGGTGCGGTGTCGATGTAGACGATGCGGCGGAGCCGTTCGGGGTGCCGGTCGGCGACCGCGGTCACGGGGACGTTGGCTCCGCTGTGGCCGACGAGGATGACGTCGTCGAGGCCGTCCATTGCCGCGAGGATGTCGGCGATGTGGGTTTCGATGCCGATCTCGGGTGACAGTTCGCCTGCTCGCTCGGCCAGGCCGGTCAGGGTGACGGGCCGTACTTCGTGCCCGGCTTCGCGTAGTTGCTGTGCCACCTGCTCCCATGCCCAGGCTCCGAGCCAGAAACCGGGGATCAGTACGTAGTTCGCCATGGTCATGGTCCTTCCGTTCGTGCGATGGCTACACGCTAGGCTCGATACCGGACAGGACCCGTCCGGATAAAGAGAGAGATCTGTGTCACAGCCGACGACGCGTGTGCTGGCGATGCTCGAATTGCTCCAGGCTCATCACCGGATCGGTGGTCGTGACCTGGCCGGCCGGCTCGGTGTGGATGAGCGGACCGTCCGGCGGTACGCGGCGCGGCTGGCCGATCTCGGGATTCCGGTCGTCGCCGAGCGCGGCAGGTACGGCGGTTACCGGCTGATGCCCGGCTATCGGCTTCCGCCTTTGATGCTGACCGATGACGAGGCGACGGCCGCTGTCCTCGGGTTGCGGGCCGCGCGTCGCCTGGGTCTGGTGGCCGGGGCGGCCGAGGCCGCCTTGGCCAAGGTTCTTCGGGTGCTGCCGGTGCGGCTGCGGGATGGGGTCGCGGCGTTGGAGGAGACGCTCGACTTCACCCTCGCCGAGCGTGCCGGCGTGGCTCCGGCGGGTCGGGCTGTGCTGACGCTGGCCGCCGCGATCCGCGACCGCCGTCGCGTCACGCTCCGTTACCGCTCGTGGAAGGGTGAGGAGACCGAGCGTGATCTGGACGGCCATGGTCTGGTCTTCCACTCCGGACGCTGGTACGTCACCGGTCATGATCATCGTTCTGGCGAGAGTCGTACGTTCCGCGTCGACCGGATCGCTTCGGTCACCCCGGGCGTGGCGACCTATGACATCCCTGAGGGCTCCGACCCGGTCGGGCAGGTCATCTCCTCGCTGGCCCGGGTGCCTTACTCCCATACCGTCGAGGTCATCCTGCATGTTCCGCTCGCCGAGGCGGCTCGGCGTATCCCGTCTTCCGTCGCGGAGCTCACCGCCGCGCCGGACGGGACGCTGCTGAGCATGCGCGCCGAATCCCTCGACGGCGCCGCCACCATGCTCGCCGGCTTGGGCTTCCCCTTCACGATCACATTCCCGGACGAACTACGTGCCAGCGTCCGCCGTCTGGCCGAATCGCTTATCGATCAGTCCCGAGACCCCGGCTGACCGCCGCGACCCGGCAAAGCTGCCGGAATGGCGCTTGTGGGTTTGGCGGCTGCGGCTGTCATCCCGCTGTCTGCGCCAGTTCTTGAACATGTCAGGCTCCTTTTCATCACGCGTGAACGCCTCGGCGGCATCGGGACCGGCCGGGCGGGTTGGTTGCGCGAGTCGTGGACGGCGCCGGGTCAGAGCGTGTCGTCGTTCGGGTCCGTCGCCTGTTGGAGGAGGGCGTTCAGGTGTTGAAGGGCGCGTAGCTGCGCGGGGTTGTAGAACTCCGCCACCGCGTGTCCCATCACGTTCCCGGCCAGTTCCGCTCCTCGTGGCGAATCCGCCGCCGGGTCGTTCGACCACGGGTGCTCTGCCCGCATCCTGCGGACCAGGGGCAGAATGCGCTCGGCGAGCCGCTCGGTCGTGGCGTCGTCGGCGTCCGGGCGAAGGGTGTCGAACTCGTCATCGGTGTCGTCGCGCTCGGAGATGATCTGACGGAATTCCGCCATGCCCTGCTCGCTGAAAACCGTCGAGTAGACCATGAGCAAGGACTGGTTCGTGTCGGAGAGGCCTTGAACGACGGGGGCGAATTCGGGCGGCACATGTATCGGTGCGCGATGACGCAAGATGACGGCCAGCTCCGCACGCACCCGAGTGAGGCGCTCTATCGTCGCCGCCAGCTCGGCGTCGAGCAGACGGATCGCCTCGTCGTCCGGCTCCTCGTCGGCCCGTCCCAACGCCGCGACCTGGGACAGCGGCACCCCGAGATCGCGCAACCGCTTGATCTGCAACACACGGGCGGACCGCCGACGGCGTCTACCCCGGCTCGCTGGAGGCCTCGCTGGCGATCAACTGCCTGGACGAGGAGCGCCACACGCCGAAGCAGGAGAGCGCGCTGAACCGGGCGTGGTTCAAGGCGGCGCCGTTCACCGACCCCGATCGTCCGATCAAGCAGGCACGCGACGGCTGCGAGCGGTGGCCCGTCAAGCCGACGCTCGGCTACCCGTACGCCACCGGTGTCAGGGGCCTGGCCGGCACGCTGACGGTCTCGGTCACGGGCGACCCCATCACTCCGTACGAGGGCGGCATCAACCTGGCCAAGGCGCTGGGCGGCAGCCTGCTCACCGTCGAGGGCGAGCGGCACGGCGCCCTCCTGGCCGGCAACGCCTGCGTCAACGAGGCTGTGGCCGCTTACCTCATCGCCCTCAGGTCCCCCAAGGAAGGGGCCCGGTGCAAGCTCTGAGCCGGGTACTGGCACGTCGAAGCCTCCTACGATCGGCCAGACGGCAGGAGCTTGCGGAACCCGGACACGACCGCGCTGGTTTGACCTTGACGCTGCGTCAACTTCTAGTCTCGGGGCCATGTCGATCACTGTTCTTGACACCTACTCCGCTATGAGGCGGATCCTGCTGGCCCCGGTCGCGGACCGCGTTGGCCTGCTGCGTTCGATGCTGGAGGCCAACAGGGGCATGTACCGCTACTACCCCGGCGAGGTCGACCTGGTGGCTCTGCACCTCCAAGCGTCCGGGTTCCCCATCGACCGCGACGAGGAGCGTTGCCTCGACGCGCTCGAGACCTTGGCGGCGGCCGGAGCCTGGGAGCGGATGCGACGCGCCCTCGACAACGCTCTCGCCGTACTGGTGGAGGCGACGCCGGGGCTGCAGGCCCCGGACATCACCGTGCTGTTCGTCCTCGGCGATCCGGCTGACCAGCACTTCATGGGGCCCTGCCTAGGATTGACCGGGTTCGGCGGCATCTCGGGCCACATCGCCATCACGTTCTGGCCCTTCCCCGAGAACGTGGAGCGGCTGGAGGCCACCGCCGTGCACGAACTCCACCACAACCTGCGGTGGGCCCCGGGCGGGGTGGTGTGGGACCCGATGACCGTCACGGTCGGCGAGCACATCGTCGGCGAGGGCCTGGCCGACGCCTTCGCCCGCCAGCTCTACGGCGACGAGCTCGGTCCCGCCCGTATCGGTGTTCCGCACCTGCACGACGACGAGGTTTTCGCCAAGGTGCTCACCGGGCTCGACGTGACAGGCATGCAGAACTTCACCGCCTGGGCGCACGGCGACCCCGGCGCCGAGCACCTCGGTGTCACTCCGGTGGGACTGCCGATGGGCGCCGGGTACGCCGCGGGCAACCGGCTGGTCGGCACCTACCTGGCGGCGACCGGGCAGACGGCGGCGCAGGCCCTGCACGCCGACAGTGCGCAGATCATCGCGACCACGCTCGGCCGCGGGTGACACTGGAGGGATGGAGTGGACGATCCAGGAACTCGCGGCGAGGGCCGGCATCACCAGCCGCACCCTGCGTCACTACGACCGCGTCGGGCTCCTGGCGCCGTCCCGGGTCGGTGAGAACGGCTACCGCTTCTACGACGCCACCGCGGTCGCCCGGCTCCAGCGGATCCTGCTCATGCGCGGGCTCGGCATGGGCTTGCCGGCCATCGCCGAGGTCCTGGCCGAGGAGGTGGAGGCGGGCGACGGGCTCCGCGCCCACATCGCCGCGCTGGAAGCGGAACGCGACCGCATCGAACGGCAGATCCGGTCCGTGCGTCACACGCTCGAAGCCCTGCAGGCGGGGGCGGAACCACGGATGGACGTCATGTTGGCGGGGTTCAACGACCATTACAAGGACGAGGTGGTGTCACGCTGGGGCGAGCGCGCGTTCCAGGTGAGCAACGACTGGTGGCACGGCAAGACTCTTGACCAGCAGCGGGCCTGGAAGCGCGCCGCCGAGGACCTCGTCGCCGCATGGGTCGCCGCGGTGCAGGCCGGGGCCGCTCCGACATCGGAACGCGCCCAGTCACTGGCTGCCCGGCATGTCCAGTGGCTGAGCCAGATCCCGGGTACCCCCACGGCCGAGGGCGAGCGGGAGTGCTCGATCGAGATGGTGAAAGGCCTGGGCGACATGTACGTCGACGACCCCCGCTTCGCCGGCATGTACGACGACGCCGCGGGGGCGAGGTTCGTCCGCGACGCCCTGCAGGCGTACGCGCGCACCCGGATGTAGATGCCGGGCCCGCGACGGCACGGCTGCGCGGACGATCACGCGAGGTCGTGTGCCGATGCGGGCGCGGGCCGTTCGGGCGGGCCGTGTTCCAGCAGGCGCAGCGCGGTCTCGGCGGCGACGAGGTCCTGGATGCCGAGCCCGACCAGCTTGGCGATCGTGATCTGGGACCGGTCGGCTCGCCCTGGATGGCGGCCGAGCAGGAGCTCGCCCAGCTCGGCGTCGACGTCGGCGCCCGCGGCCCGCAGGTCGCCCGCGAACTGCCGCGCGGCCTGCCGGCTGTCGGCCACCACCAGGTCGGCCCGGTGGAAGCAGGCCGCGTCCAGCTCGGCCTTGGCCGGGTCGTCCGCCCCCACGGCGGTGACGTGCTGGCCGGGCCGCAGCCACTGTCCGGCGAGGATCGGTGTCGTACTGCTCGTCGCGGTCACGATCACGTCGGCCTGGCGCACCGCCTGCTTCGCGTCGCTCGCGGCACGCACGAGCCGGTCAGGGAGCCGGGCGGCGAGCGCGGCGCACACGGCCGTCGCCGCCGACTCCCGCCGCCCCCAGACGATCACCTGCTCGATGGGGAGCACGGCGCACGTCGCGAGCGCCTGCAGGTAGGCCTGCGCCCCGGTTCCCGCGACGGTCAGCACCGCGGCGTCCGGCCGGGCCAGCGCACGGGCCGCCACGGCTCCGGCCGCGGCGGTCCGCACATCGGTGAGGTGGTGCTCGTCTCGCAGGAGGGCCAGGGGCGCGCCGGTGCGGGCATCCAGCGCGGCGATGAAGCCGCCGGTCGGCGGCTGGGCGGCGGCGAACCAGGTGGCCACCTTGACGGTGAAGATGGATCGGCCCGGCATGCACGCGGACTTGACGTGCGCGTCGCCCTGGTCTCCGGCGGGCCGCAGGATCTGGATCGGCGCCTGGCCGCGGCCCTGGCTGAACTCGGCGAAGATCTGCGCCACCGGTTCGATGAGGTCGGCGAAGCCGACGGCGCGCCGCAGGGCGGGGGCGTCGAAGACTTTCACGGCAGCTCTCGCAGCGTGCCGGTGCCGACCATCGCGACGGTGCCGCCGACGGTGACGCGGTCCTCATGCGGCGTCACCAGGATGCGGCTCGGCCTGCCGACGAAACGCCCCTGCGCCAGAGCGAACTCCTGGCCTGCCGCGACGCGGCCGTTGCGCAGCAGGTACGCGCCGATGCAGCCGGCCGCGCTGGCGGTGGCCACGTCCTCGATGACGCCGTCGTTGTTCCAGTGCCTGCCTTCCAGGCGGTCGGCGTCCAGCAGGTAGGCGAACTGGGCCGCGCGCTGCTGAAGGAAGAGGTCGAAGTCCGGCCGGGAAATGCGGGCGCGGGCCAGGGCGTCGCCGGCGACGGGCACGATCAGGTACGGCAGGCCGGTGGAGACCACCTGGAGCGGCAACCTTCCATCGAGGTCGCCGGGCGCCAGGCCGAGGGCGGCGGCGACGCCTTCGGCCGGGACCGCGTCGCGGACGAACCTCGCGCCTTGCTGGTCCATCACCGCGGTACGCCCGGAGGTGGTCACGCGGACGGTCCCGGCCGCGAGCTCGAAGGCCCACTCGGCCTGGCCGGACAGCTCGTGCAGGACGGCGGCGGCACCGAGAACCGGATGACCGGCGAACGGCAGTTCCTCGAACAGGTCGAAGATCCTGATCCGCCGGCCGCCCCAGACGAAGACCGTTTCGAAGTGACGCAGTTCCTGGGTGATGGCGAGCATCTGCCGCGCGTCCAGCGGTGGCGGATCCACGAAGACCGCCAGGCTGTTGCCGGTGTAGGGACGGTCGGCGAAAACGTCGACGTGGTGGTAAGTGAGCACGTCACGACAGTAAGGACTGCCCTGGCCCATAGGGAACCGCAATATTTCAATGTCCTCCATAATGGACGGTTATGTCCAGGGATTTTCAGACGGCTGATCTCCGTTCCTTCTCCGCGACCGTACGAGCCGGAAGCATCACCAGGGCCGCCGCCGCCCTGCGACTGAGCCAGCCCGCGGTGAGCCAGCGGATCCAGCGGCTGGAGCAGGCGGCCGGAGAGCGCCTGCTGATCAGGGACACGAGCGGGGTCAAGCTCACCACGGCGGGCGAGGTCCTGCTCGCGTACGCCGAACGGATGCTGGCCCTGCACGACGAGGCACAGTCGATGGTCACCGGCGGCAGCACCGCCTCGGCCGGCCGGCGCACGATCGGCCTGCTGGAAGACCTGGCGATCACCACCTTGCCCGGCACCCTGGCCGACTTCGCCGCCCTGCATCCCCACGTCGAGCTGGAGGTGACCGTCAGCTCGGCGGCCACGCTGCGCCGCCTGGCCGACAAGGGCCGGCTGGACCTGGTCTTCGGCGACCCCACCGTGATGCCGGAGGCGGCCGTGCGCTGGCAGCGGCAGGTTCCGCTCTCCTGGGCCTGCGCGCCGGGCTTCGACGTCACCGCTGATCCGCTGCCGCTGGTGATGTTCTCGCCACCGTGTCAGTGGCGCCAGCCGGTGCTGGACACGCTCGGCCGCCACGGCCGCCGATGGCGCATCGTCTTCCAGAGCACCAGCCTGCCGGTCGTCCAGTCGGCGATCTCCGCCGGCATCGGGCTCGGGTCGCTGCTCGCGGACAACCTTCCCGCGGCGGCGGCGCGCCCGTCCGAGGACCTGCCGCCCGCGCCGCTGGTGGACATCGCCATCGCCCGGCGGGCGGGCACCGACACCGACGCCGCCCTCACCAGCCTGGAGCGGCTCCTGCGCCGAGCCGCGCACAACACCCTTCCCCATGAGGCGCCTGCTCGATGAGGTGAAACAGGTCCGGGGTCACCAGGGGATGACGCCGTCGTCGTCGAAGAACGAACCGCTCGGGCCGCCGTCGGGCAGTGTGGCGAGCCGGATCGCCGTGGCCGCGCCCTGCTCAGGGGTGCGGGGCCCGTGGAAGCCGGTGAAGTCGGTCGCGACCAGGCCCGGGCAGGCGGCGTTGATCAGGATGTTCGTACCGGCGAACTGCCGGGCGTAGTGCACGGTGACGGCGTTGAGGAACGACTTCGACGGCGCGTAGGCCGCCATGATGGGGCCGATCTCGATGCCCGGGTCCGCCTGCCGGGTCAGGGAGGCCACGGCACTGGAGACGTTGACGATCCGTGGCGAGGCCGAGCGCCGCAGCAGCGGCAGCATCGCGTTGGTCACCCGGATGACACCGATGACGTTGGTCTCCACGACCGCGCGGACCACGCTGAGGTCGAGCGTGGTCGGGTCCTGCGCCCAGCCCGGCCCCATCTGTCCTGAGATGCCGGCGTTGTTCACCAGGACGTCCAGGCGCCCGGCCTGCCGGCCGATCAGTGCCGCGGCGTCGGTGACGCTCTGGTCGCCGGTCACCTCCAGCGGCACCCCGAACGCCTCCACCCCGGCCGCGCGCAGCTTCTCGACGGCGCTCTCGCGCCGGGCCTCATCCCGGGCTCCCACGCCCACGCGGTACCCGAGGGCGCCCAGCCCGGCCGCGATCTCGTACCCGATCCCCTTGTTCGCGCCGGTCACCAGCGCGATCTTCGTTTCGCTCATGCCGTTGATGTTCGCTCGCGGACGAGCGGCGCGGCCAACACCGATACAGTGCCCTGTCATACCTGGCAGGTATCACTGCGGTACGGTGTGGCCCGTGGACACCGTGGAGACCCGCGAGCTGAGGTATTTCATCGCCGTCGCCGAGGAACTGCACTTCGGCCGCGCCGCCGAGCGCCTCGGCATGGCCCAGCCACCGCTGTCGCGGGCGATCCAGCAGCTTGAGCGGCGCCTCGGCGTCTCCCTGCTGGAACGTAACCGCCGCGGTGTCTGCCTGACCGGCGCCGGACAGGTGCTGCTGCACGAGGGCCGCGCAGCCCTCGACGCGAGCACCGCTGCCGTTCGCCGTACCCGTCGCGCCGGTGGCGCTGACAGTCCGGGTGGCCCCCGCGATCGCCTGGTGCTGGCAGCGAAAGCCGGCGCGTCGCACGAGCTGCTGCAGAAGCTTCTCGACGCCTACGCGGCCGAGCCCGATGCCGCCGAGATCGAGGTGCTGCCGTGCGGCATTTGCGAGCAGGAAGGGCTGCTGCGCGATGGCCGCGCTGATGTGGCGCTCATGCACAAGCCGTTCAACTCCCTCGCCGGGTTCGACAGCGAGGAACTCCTGACCGAGGGGCAGGTCGCCATCCTGCCCGCCAAGCACCCCCTCGCCGCGCGCAAGACGTTGTCCCTGGCCGACGTCAGCGACATCCCCGATCTTCCGCTCGCCCGCTGGCCCCGCCACGGCACCTACCCGCCCGGCCTGGGCCCCGAGGTCCACGACCAGACGCAGCTGGCCCAGCTGATCGCCCTCGGACGCACCGTGGCCGTCATCCCCGACTCCGCCCGCGCCTGGCTGTGGGCCGAGCACACCGCTGTCCCCCTGACCGACGCACCTCCCGTCGTCACCTACATCGCCTGGCCCGCGCACAGCCGCTCCCTCGCCCTGGCCGGGCTGATCCGCACGGCCACACGGCTATGACCGCTCGCGCCGTAGAAGCGGCGGTCAGAAGCGGCGGTCAGTGGGCGCCGGCGAGGTTGAGGACGATGACGCCGCCGATGATGAGCACGATGCCGCCGATCTTGAGGGGGGTGAGGGTCTCGCCCAGGAAGGCGGCGCCGATGAGGGCGATGGCGGCGGTGCCGGCGCCGGACCAGACGGCGTAGGCGGTACCGACTTCGAGCTGCATCTTCAGGGCGCGGGCCAGCAGGACGAAGGAGAGCAGGTAGCCGATGGCCACGACGGCGCCCCAGCCGAGGTGGCTCAGGCCGTTGCTGAGTTTGAGCGCGGTGGTCGCGATGACCTCGGCCGCGATGGCGAACGCGAGCAGCAGCCAGGCCATGGTGAAGCCCTCCCCCGATGTGGTGGTACGTCTGGCTGCCCAGCCTAGGGGGCCGCTCCCCCGGTGTGGGGAAGCGCTTGAAAAGGGAGTCGAATACGTGTTCCACTGTGGGGTGTGGGTTGGGACGCGCTTTCGTTGGTGGACGCCGCAGACGACCGCCCGGTGATCGAGCGGCGGGCGGTGCTGCGTGACGGCTTCTACGAGACGCAGGCCCGCACGATGATCGAGCGGGTGCCGCAGACCGCGGGCATCGCCCAGCGGTGGGCCGTCTCCCCCTACCGTGGCTGCGCCCATGCCTGCCGTGGCTGCGGCGCCCGCGCGGGTCATCGCCGGCTGGGGCTGGACGCGGGGCGTGATTTCGACACGCGGATCGTGGTGAAGGCCAACGCGGTGTCGCGGTTGCGGGCCGAGCTGGGCCGCTGGGGTGGTGAGGCGCTGGCGGTCGGGGTCGGGGGCGACTGTTACCAGCAGGCGGAGGCGACATACCGGTTGATGCCGGGCATCGTGGAGGCGCTCGGTGCGGCGGCGGTGCCGTTCACCGTCTACACCAAGAGCCCGCTGGTGCTGCGTGACGCGGCGCTGCTGGCGCGGGCGGGGGCGCAGGTGGCGATCTCGATCGCGTTCGTCGACGAGCGGATCCGGCGGGCGGTCGAGCCGGGCGCGCTCGGCGCGCAGGCACGGCTGGAGCTGGTGTCGGCGCTGGTGGAGGCGGGGGTGTCGTGCCGGGTGCTGATGGCTCCGGTGCTGCCGCTGCTGAGTGACGGGGCCGATCAGCTGGCGGCGACGGTACGCCGGATCGCGGCCGCGGGGGCCGGCGCGGTGGAGCCGGTGGTGTTGCGGCTGCCGCCGGGGACGCGGCAGTGGTATCTGGCGTGGCTGGGTGAGGCGCATCCGCATCTGGTGGAGCGCTATGAGGAGCTGTATGACCGGGCGGGGCTGCCCGCGGCCGGCTATGAGGAGCGGATCACGGGGCAGATCGGGCAGTTGTGCCGGGTGTACGGCATGCGGCCCGGGCCGCCGGAGCCGCCGGAGCGGGAGCCGAGGTTCCCGCAACTGGCGCTGGTCTGACCGCCCGAGGTTTAAGGCCGCTGCCTTAGAATCTTGGTGTCCCGTCAGCCAAGCAGGAGGGCACCCGTCATGACCGCCGAATCCGTCTCCCGTTACCCCTTCGACCGGGCCGAGGCTCTGCAGCCGCCCGAGGAGTGGGCGCAGTTGCAAGCGCGGTGTCCCGTGGCGCACGTACAGCTGCCCAGCGGCGACACGGCCGGCCTGATGACCCGCTACGACGACGTGCGGCTGCTGCTGACCGACCCGCGCTTCAGCCGCGGCGGGGAAGGTGCCGCGCGGGTGTCCACCACGGCCGACGGCGGGATCTTCGCCCGCCGCAGGGCCAGCGCGATGTCGATCGCGGGTGAGGGGCACCGGCGGTGGCGGCGGCTGCTCAGTCCGTCGTTCACCATCCGCAAGATCGAGGCGTGGCGGCCCCGGGTGCAGCGGATGGCCGATGAGCTGGTGGACGGCATGCTGGCCGGCTCCTCCCCGGCCAACCTCTCGCGTGAGCTGGGGCTGCCGCTGCCCGTGCGGGTCATCTGCGCGCTGGTGGGGGCGCCGAGTGAGGATCAGGACAAGTTCGCCTACTGGTCTCAGGTCATGCTGACCTTGACCCGCTATGAGCAGGCCGAGGTGGAGCGGGCGTATGAGGAGTTCGGGGCGTATGTCTCGAAGCTGGTGGAGGACAAGCGTGCGGCGCCGGGCGATGACATGCTCAGCGAGCTGACGCAGATCTCCGACAGCCAGGACGGCCGGCTCAGTCACGAGGAGCTGATCGCGACCGTGCAGGCGCTGCTGCTGGCCGGGCACGAGACCACCTCGAACATGATCGCGATCATGGTGGCGATGCTGCTGGCCGAGCCTGAGCGGTACGCGGCCGTGGTCGAGGATCCGGACCTGATCGCGGGCACGGTGGAGGAGGTGCTGCGGCTGGACAGCACGCTCAGCGTGATCGGGATGCCCCGGGTGGCCACCGAGGAGGTCGACTTCGACGGGGTGGCGGTCAGCGCGGGCACGACGCTGATCCCGTGCCGGCCGGCGGCCAACCGGGATCCGCGCAAGTTCCCCGATCCCGACCGGTTCGACGCGCGCCGCGACAACGCCGGCCAGCACCTGGCCTTCGGCGCGGGGCCGCACTTCTGCCTCGGCCAGCCGCTGGCGCGGATGGAGCTTCAGGTCGTGCTGGGCACGCTGGTGCGGCGGCTGCCGGGGCTGGGGCTGCGGGACGCGCCGGGTGATCTGCGGCTGCGTACGGGGCTGCTGTCCGGCGGGCTGCAGGACGTGTGGGTCACCTGGTGAAGCGGGCTGACCTGGCCTGATATCGGAGGCGATATCAGCGGGCGGCCCATATCGGTCTTGGACGTCATGAGGGCGGCTGTGCTGTCATGGCCGCCATGTCCAGCTCGCGGCCTTTCGCCCGCATCTCCAGCATGGCCCGGTTGTCCGTGGCCGCCACCGCCGCCGGGGTGGTGGCGGCGGCGCTCGCGCTGCCCGCCGTGGGCGGGTCGGGGGCGGCGCTCGTCGCCTCGGCCGAGGCGCTGAACCTGCGGCCGCGGGAGCTCACCGAGCCGCCGCTGGCGCAGAAGAGCACGGTGTACGACGCCGAGGGCAACGAGATCGCCCAGTTCTACGCCCAAGACCGCAAGGTCGTGCCGCTGGAGCGCATCGCGGCGGTGATGAGGACGGCCATCGTCGCGATCGAGGACGACCGCTTCTACCAGCACGGCGCCATCGACGTCGAAGGCACGGCCCGCGCCCTGGTCAAGAACCTGACCTCGGGCGGCATCAGCCAGGGCGGCTCGTCGATCACGCAGCAGTACGTCAAGCAGGTCCTGCTGAACGCCGCCGGCACCGACAAGGACAAGAACGCGGCCCTGGACGCCAGCTACGCGCGCAAGCTGAGGGAACTGCGCCACGCCATGGCCGTCGAGCGGAAGTACACCAAGGACCAGATCCTGGAGAAATACCTGAACATCGCCTACTTCGGTGCCGGGGCCAACGGCGTGGAGGCGGCGGCCAGGCGCTTCTTCGGCGTACCGGCCGCCCGCCTGAACCTGGCGCAGGCCGCCACCCTGGCCGGGGCCGTGCAGGACCCCAACGCGACCGCGCCCGACCGCGGGGCCACGGCGCGCGAGCTGCTGCTGCGCCGGCGCAATGTGGTGCTCGACCGGATGGAGCGGCTGGGCCGCATCACCCGGGCGCAGGCGCAGGCCGCCAAGGCCACCAAGCTCGGCTACAAGGGCGTCAAGCAGGCCAACGGCTGCCAGGACAGCCGCTATCCGTACTTCTGCGAGTACGTCCGCCACGAGCTGCTGTCCGATCCCGCCTTCGGCAGGACGCGGCGGCAGCGCGAGCAGGCCTTCAGCCAGGGCGGGCTCAAGGTCCGCACGACGCTGGACCCCACGGCGCAGCGGGCGGCCGAGGCGGCGATCGGCAAGCGCGTCTTCGCCGCCGATCGCGTGCTGGCCGCCGAGGCGCTGGTGGAGCCGGGCACGGGCAAGATCAAGGCGATGGCGGCCAGCCGCCCGTTCGGCGGGTCGGCCCGCCGGGGCGAGATCTCCTACAACGCGGTGGCCGACACCGGGCACGGCGGGCTGATCGGCTTCCAGCCGGGCTCGACGTTCAAGACGTTCACCCTGATCACCGCGCTCAAGCGGGGCATGAAGATCGACGACGGCATCACCGCCGGCGCCGGCTACACCGCGCCCGGCTACGCCACCTTCACCGACTGCGCCGGGCAGAACGTCGGCGACCCGTCCTGGACGGTCACCAACGACGAGGGCTCGCCCGGTTTCAAGACGCTCGCCAGCGGCACGTGGGGCTCGGTCAACACCTTCTTCATGGCCCTGCAGGAGCGCGTCGGCCTGTGCGCGACCGTCCAGACCGCCCGGTCGCTGGGGATCAAGCGGGCTGACGGCGCCAGGCTGCGCGAGGTCGAGACGTTCACCCTCGGCGTCAACGAGAGCGACCCGGTGACCGTGGCCACCGCCTACGCCGCCATCGCCGCCCGGGGAACCTACTGCCCGCCCATGGCCATCACCGCCGTCACCGGCCCGGACGGCCAGAGCGCCGCCTACCGGCCGCGGTGCGAGCGGGTGCTGGACCCGCAGATCGCCGACGCGACCGCCCACATCCTGTCCGGGGTGTTCACCCACGGCACGATGCGCGGCGTCGGCGGCATCGGCCGGCCGGCGGCCGGCAAGACCGGGACCACCGACGGGTATGCCAGCGCCTGGTTCGCCGGCTTCACCCCCGACCTGGCCGGGGCGGTCAGCGTGGGCGACCCGCGCGGCTCGCAGCGGCACAAGCTCACCGCCGTCACCATCGGCGGCCGCTACTACGGCGCGGTTCAGGGCGCCTCGCTGCCCGGTCCGATCTGGAAGGACACGATGATGTCCGCGCTGCGGGGTGTGGCGCCGGCCCGGTTCACGCCGGTGAACCTGGCCCGCTTCGGCGCTGCGGGGGTTGACGAGCATGCGAATGAGAAGTCGCGTTAGCAAGCTTGGTGACTTCCCGTTCCGGCCCGTCTGGACGAACCGAGGTTCTGTATGAACCGCGCCGTGACGGCCTCATCGTGGGCCGCCACCGCCAAGGCGATCGGCAGGTCACCCTTACAGGCTTGCACGGCGCGCTCCAGCATCCCGGGGCGGTTGCGGCCCCGGGATCATCCGATGGACGTGGCCTCTTCGTGATCTACGCCGGTCCGCTCTTTACCGGCACCAGCTCGTTAGTTGTACACGTTGAGTTCTGCGATCGACCACCAGTTGCCGGAGCTGCCGGTATTGACGACCTTGATGTAGCGGGCTGTCTGCGTGGGGAAGGATGCCAGTTGGGTCTGTTGGCCGTCCGCCACGATGGAGGAGACCTTCGTCCAGCCGGCTCCGTCTGAAGACACGTACACCTCCGCGCTTCGCGCATAGTCATCGGTACTGCTACCGGAATCCACCTCGACCTTGTTGAAGGTCTGCGCCTGACCCATGTCCACTTGAATCCACATGCCGTCGTACTGGCCTGTCCCAGAGCTGTACCGGGAACCGGTAGCGCCATCCAGCAGGTTTGCCAGTGCATCGGCGGGCCATGGACTCTCATCCGACGCCGTTGCGGTCCAGCCATCCCGGGCCAGCGGATCACCCATATCAGAGTTGTGGTACACGCTGAGTTCTGCGATCGACCACCAGTTGCCGGAGCTGCCGGTATTGACGACCTTGATGTAGCGGGCTGTCTGCGTGGGGAAGGATGCCAGTTCGAGCTGTTGGCCGTCCGCCGCCACGGAAGAGACCTTCGTCCAGCCGGCTCCGTCTGAAGACACGAACACCTCCGCGCTTCGCGCATAGTCACCGGCACTACTACCGGAATCCAGCACGACCCTGTTGAAGGTCTGCGCCTGACCCATGTCCACTTGAATCCACATGCCGTTGCGCTGACCGGTTCCGGAGCTGTACCGAGAGTCGCTGTCGCCATCCAGCAGGTGTCCGAGCACATCGGTGGGCCACGGGCTCACGTCCGACGCCGTTGCGGTCCAGCCATCCCGGGCCAGCGAATCACCCAGACCCTTGACGGTGAACGAAGATCCGCCTGCAGGTTGTCCGCCGGCTCCGTTCACCGACACCGCATATTTTCCGGAGGGAAGTCCGTCCGGAACGTAAGCGCTGATGCTCGTGTCCGACCAGCTGTCGACCTTGGCATGGACCGATCCGAAGTACACGGTGCCCAGACCTTGTGTCTTGCCGAAATGGGAACCGCTGATCGTGAACTTGTGGCCCGGGATGCCCTGACTCGGCGTCAAGGTGCCAAAGGCCGGCGTCGGGAAGCTTGACAGGCTCGTCGTCGTGAACATCGCCGACGTTCCGCTGGGCAGCGTGTAGGTGTACGAGCCGTCGGAGGATACGGGGAAGCTCTGGCGGCTGCGGGTTCCGTTGTAGACGACGGCAACACGCGCCCCGTCCAAGCCGGTCCAGTTCTGGAGTTCGAGGCCGTTGGACACCGCGGTGGGAGCCTGGATCGAAGCGGTTGCGCTCGAGGACCCGTACACGTTGATCTCACCGATGGACCAGCGGAAGAAGAACGACGCCGCGCTGCTGACGATGCGAATGTACTGCGCCTTCCGGGGTGCCATGGAGATGGTCACTCTTCCGAGGTCCCCGCTGCCGTTGGCGATCGCGCTACCCCAGTTGACGCCATCATCGGAGACATACACCTGGTACTTGGCAATGGAGTCGAAAGCCTTGTCCGCGGTGTTGTCCAGCACGATCTGGCTGACGGTCTTGGGGCTTCCCAGGTCGACCTGGAACCAGTCGCCGCTCTTCGCCCGAATTCCGGTGCGCCACCGTGTGCCGAGATCGCCGTCGACAGCGTTGGCCGCCGTGTCTGCCGCCGCATGCGAAGACGACTTGACGCTCCACTCGCTCCGGCTGAGCGCCTTTCCCGGTGGCTTGATGGAGGCTCCGACCGGAAGGGAGTAGGTGAGCAGGTCGTTTCCGGTCGTGTTGGCGTTCTGTATGGGCAGCAGGTCCGGATCGTAGGTGACCGTCACCGGGTTGCGCCCGCCGGTGGAGGGCTGCCGCGACTCCTCCGGCGACGACGTGGCCGTACCGAACGTGAAGTCGTGCGTGGGATCGGAGACATTGGTCGCCGCGGGGGTGGTGCCGCTCTGCGTGGGCCCGGAGTACGTGAACGTGACCGCGTTGCCGGCGTTCAAGGTGTAGTCGAACGACTGCGTCCCGTCGGCGACACTGAAGGTCTTCGCGGCGTTCCCATCGTTGTAGGCGACCAGGACCTTCGACCCGTCGGGATTCTGGAACGCGGCGTTCTCGATGCTTCCTGCCCCGAAGCTGTTGGAGGAGATCCGGTAGGCGCCGGGCTTCACGAACTTGCTGACCTGAGCGAGTGCGTAGTAGTCGGCGTTGTAGGTGACGGATCCGTTCGCCGGATCGATGGTGACCAGTCCGCGGCAAATACCGATACCGTTCGTGTCGCTGTTGAGCGGACCCTTGCTGGGGTCGAGTGCGATGTTCCACAACATCACGCCATTGGCCCAGTTGCGCGTGCCGTTGATGATCCACGTGTCGAGTGCGTCGTGGAAGGCCACCTGATTGCCGGCCTGCCAGTCACCGCCCGTGGCTTCGGACAGATAGGCCTCCTTGCCCGGATAGTCGTTGTGGGTCAGGGTCTGGTAGATCGGGCTGCCGCTGTAGATGTGCCATGCGGTCCCCGCGGCGTAATTCGAGGTCGCCGGATCGTTGAAGAACGACTCGGGATACGAAGGCACATCCCAGTTGTGGTCCCACGCAATGATCTTGGTGGAGATCTTGTCGGCCGCGAACGCCTGGCCCATCTGCTGAACCAGCTTGATGCCCTGGCGAGGCGTCAGGGACATGCCGGGCCAGGTGGGAGCGTTCAACGGCTCATTCTGCGGCGTGACGTAGGAGATGGGCACGCCGGCCTTGCCGTAGGCTCGGATGAACTTCACGAAGTAGTTGGCGAACGCGGAAGAGTGCTCGTCCTTGAGCGTGCCTCCGATCATGGAGCCGGAGGTCTTCATCCATCCCGGGGGGCTCCACGGGGTAGCCGTGACCTTGATCGACGGGTTGAGCGCGAGAGCCTGCTTGAGCTCCGGAATGATGTACGGCACATCATGCTGGATGGAGAACTTGGACAGCGTCGGATCCGTCTGTCCCGCCGGCATGTCGTCGTAGGAATAGTTCCCCGTCGCCGTGAAGTCCGAGGCGCCCATCGGCAGGCGGACCATGCTGAGGCCGATCCCGTTCGTGGGATCGAACAGCTGCTTCATCAACGTGTTCCGGCCACTGGTCGGCAGCTTGTTGATGAGCCAGGCCGAAGAGTCGGTCAGCGCCGCCCCGAAGCCGCGAATCTTCTGGTACTTGACGCTGTTGTCCACCTTGATGGTCAGCGGGTTGGTCGTTTGCTTCGTCTGGAATGAGACGTCGCTCTGGTGTGCGACCCACTTGTCGGCGGCGACGTCGGTGAGCCACACCTTGACAGGGGTGCCACTGCTCGACAGCGGCGCTGCTTGTGCGGGGTGTGACAGGACGGGTAGCGCTGTGAGGCCCAAAGCGGACGCCAGCAGCGACATCTTTCTTAATCTGCCCATGCCCATTTCTCCGGAGGACTCGTTTGTCGGGGTCGTGGTGTCGAAGCGGTTGCGTTCGCTCGCCGGCGGCCGCCGAGGAACTGCGGTCCCTCCGCGCCGATGAGGGCCGTCTCGCTGGATGTGCCGTCCGGTTGGTACGCACACGGGCGACGCTTCGGTCTCGGCAGGCGTCCCTCCTTGGCCGCTGACCGGTCGGTGGCAGCCGCCAGTGCCCACCTGAGGTGACCTCGCCCGCCGATGGCGGGTCTTGCGTCAGGTGATCGACGAGGAACTAATTCGGGTTAGTTGCCTGCAAGTTAGCCGTCCCTGTTTCCGGCGTCAAGAAGCTCTTACGAGGAAGTTTCCGGTGGATGAACGGGTGTGTCGGCGGCGTCGGGCGGCTCAGGCCCTGGTACGCGCGCCGGCCGGCGCCGCTGTGGAGTCGCGCATCACAAGTGGGCAGTGCACCAGGGTGCGGCCGGTGTGAACGGCAGACCCGCCGGCGGCCAGTTGCTCGGCCGCCAGCCGTCCCATCACGTCGTACGGCAGCCGTACGGTGCTCAGGGCCGGGCGGATCTCCGCCGCGAGCTGGAACTGATCGTCATATCCCATCACCGACACGTCCTCGGGCACCCGGATGCCCGCCTCCAGCAGGCCCAGGAGCGCGCCGACGGCCATCCGGTCGTTGCCGCACATGATCGCGGTCGGCCGGGGGCCGCGCCGCAGCAGTTTCCGCACCAGCTCGTAGCCGGAATCGGCGTGGTAGTTGCCGGACAGCACGGCGTGCTCGCGCGGATCGAGTCCCGCGCCGCGCAGGGCCTCGCGAAAGCCGCGCAGCCGGGCTTTGGTGGCCCACAAGCTGGCGCTACCGGTGAGGTAGGCGATGTCGCGGTGCCCGAGGTCGAGCAGCGCCTGGGCGGCCTCCCTCCCGCCGCGTACCTCGTCGGGCAGGATCGCCGGGGCGGGGTCGTGCGGGGCGAAGCAGTTCAGCAGGATGGTCGGCACGCGACGGGCGGCGTCCGGGAGCACCACCGACCTTGTGCCGACCGCGGCGAAGATCAGGGCGTCGGTCTGCCGGTCGAGCAGGTCGACGATCAGCTGTGCCGCCTGACGGTTCGAGCCGCCGGTGTTGACCAGGAGCAGCAGATTCCCCTGGCGCATGCACGCTTCGTGCGCTCCCTTGATCGAAGCGGCGGCGAACACGCCGAAGTCGGCGTCGTGATTGACGAAGCCGATGGTCGCGCTGCGTCCCTGGCGCAGCCCTTGCGCGGCACGGTTTGGGCGGTAGCCGAGCTCGGCGACCGCTTGCAGGACGCGCTGCCGGGTCTCGTCGCTGATCGTCTGCCCGGTCGTCTGGTTGAGCACGAAGGAGACGGTCGCGGGCGAGACACCCGCCAGGCGGGCGACATCGACCCGGCGCGGTCTGCTCGCCGCCGGTCGGTGACGTTCATCGGTTGACACGCCGCAAGAGTACGAGACAAGGCCGTTGACGCCTACGCTCTCTCCGGCATCGAGGGCGTCCGCAAGCCGGACACGGGGCGGAGGAGCAGTCGCCGTCACGGACTGGTAACGAGTGTTGACGTGACCGAAACGTGGTCGTACTGTTCCGTCAATCGATTAACGTCAATCGATTAATGAGGAGCCATGGCAGCCACTCTGAAGGACGTCGCCCTCCGCGCCGAGGTGTCGGTCGCGGCCGCGTCGCTCGTCCTGTCCGGCAAGGCCGAAGGCCGGGTCGCCGACGCGACGGCCGAGCGCGTCCGGGCGGCGGCGTCGGAGCTAGGCTACCGCGGCAACCGCGCCGCCCGCAGTCTGCGCCGGCAGTCGGCGCCGCTGCTGGGCCTGCTGAGCCTGGGCGTGGCCACTCTGCCCTACGCCGGAGCGATGCTCGAAGCCGCGCAGTCAGCCGCGCGCGAGCACGACTACGACCTGCTGTTCATCGAGGTCGGCACCCCGCACGACGTCGGCACCCCGGACGCCATTGCCGAGAACCTGCTCCTGCTGCAAGAGCACCAGGTGGCGGGCATCCTGATCGCCTCCTACTTCCACCGGGAGCTGGTCTTACCGGCGCAGCTGCCCGCGCCCACCGTTCTCGTGGACGCGCTGTGCCCGGACCGCGACATCGACTGGGTGGTGCCCGACGAGTACGTCGGCGAGAGCGGGGTGCTGGAGGAGCTCGCCCGCGCCGGCCACCACCACGTCGGCTGGATCTGTGAAACCCCGACCTACCCGGCGACCCGGCTGCGGACCAAGGCGTTCGACGACGTCGCCGCGCGCCACGGATGGGACGACGACCCGCGGCGCGTCGTCCTGGCCGAGCACGCCGACGCCGCGGACGGCTACGCGGCCATGCTGCGGCTGCTGGAGCAGTTCCCGAAGGTGACGGCGGTCGCCGCCTTCACCGACCGCATGGCCATGGGCGTCTACATGGCCTGTTTCGAGCGGGGCATCCGTGTGCCCCAGGACATGTCGATCGTCGGATTCGACGACCAGGTCCTGGTGTCGGAAGCGCTCCGCCCTGGACTGACCACCGTGGCACTGCCCCATCGCCAGATGGGCAAGTGGGCGGTGGGCCGGCTCATCGAGCGCATCGAGTCGGCGCAGGACCTGGGGGTCAGCCAGGTCCACATCAATGGCGGCCTCGTCGTCCGAGATTCGGTCGCCGCTCCGCGCACTGGTCGGATCAGGGCCAGTGCGCGGAGGTGAGTAATACCCACGCAACGGTGCAGCCGTTGCCTCCCTTGGAGGGGATCATGTCAATACTAGCCCGGAACCTCCCCGTGGCCGCCCTGGGCGTCGCCGGTGCGCTGGCGCTCGCCGCCTGCGGCGGCGGCGGGACGAGCGCGGGGCCGGCAGGTTCCGCCGCGGCCACGCCGGGTGGCAAGACCAAGGTCACCATGTGGACGCACAACGCCGGCAACGAGGTCGAGCTCAAGCTGGTCCAGCAGGTCACCGACGACTACAACGCCTCGCAGGACAAGTACGAGATCACCGTCCAGGCGTTCCCGCAGGAGTCCTACAATGACGCCATCGTGTCGGCCGCGGCGTCCAAGAGCCTGCCGTGCCTGCTCGACGTCGACGCTCCCATCATGCCGAGCTGGGCGTACGCCGACTACCTCCAGCCGCTGACCGTCGACGCCAAGCTCACCGACCCGCTGCTGCCGGGAGTCAAGGGCGTCTACAAGGACAAGCTGTACTCGGTCGGCTTCTACGACGCCGCCCTCGGCATCGTGACGCGCAAGTCGATCCTCGCCGGCAACGACATCCGGATCCCGACCGTCGACCAGCCGTGGACCATGGAGGAGTTCGACGCCGCCCTCACCAAGCTCAAGGCGTCGGGCAAGTACGACTACCCCCTGGACGTCGGCAGCGGCTGGACCGGTGAGTGGTCCCCCTACGCCTACTCCCCGTTCCTGCAGTCCTTCGGCGGCGACCTCATCAACCGCAGCGGCTTCTCCACCGCCGAGGGTGTGCTGAACGGTCCCCAGGCGGTCAAGTGGGGCGAGTGGTTCCAGGGCCTGTTCAAGAACAAGCTGGCCAACCCCAAGGAGTCCGAAGACCGAACAGCCTTCCTGCAGGGCAAGGTCGCGATGCAGTGGAACGGCTCCTGGGCCGTGGGCGACGCGGTGAAGAAGTTCGGCGACGACATCCTCATCCTGCCGCCGCCCAACCTGGGCAAGCAGCCCTACATCGGCGCCGGTTCGTGGCAGTGGGGGATGTCGGCGACCTGCCAGACCCCTGAAGCGATCAACGGCTGGATCAGCTTCGGGCTGCAGGACAAGTACCTGTCGGCGTTCAGCGAGCAACTCGGCAACCTGCCCGCCTCCGCCGCCGCGCAGGCGCTGGGCAAGAAGTTCAAGGAAGGCACCAAGGAGCACACCTACATCGAGCTCGCCCGCAAGTACGCGCTCATCCGCCCGCCGACACCCGCCTACCCGTTCATCGCCAAGACCTTCGACAAGGCGGCGCAGGACATCATCGCCGGCGCCAACGTGCAGGACACGCTGAACACCGCCGTCGACGCCATCGGCAAGAACCTGGCCGAGAACGACAACTACCAGTGATCGGCCCCGGTCCGGGGTGTGCCGCATCCACCCCGGACCCGCCCACACCTGTGAGGTCCACGTGTCCCTGACACATGCCCGCGGCAGACCCAAGCGATCCGTCACCTACATGCGGAACCGGCCCAGGCGATGGCCCAGCCGGCCCGCCGACCGCCACAAGGCCGAAGCCAGGACGGGACGGCTGTTCACCGCCCCGGCGATGCTCCTGCTGCTGATCTTCCTTCTCATCCCGATAGCCCTGGCCCTCAGCCTCGGCTTCACCGACGCCAAGCTCTCCTCGCCGCAACCGGCCCGCTGGGTCGGCCTGTCCAACTTCGAACAGTTGCTGAGCCTCAAGCAGGTCACCCTCGACGAGGCCCGGGTCCGCGAGCTCGCCGGAATGGACGGCACCGTCCGCACCGCCCTGCGCAGCCTGACCAAGAACGGCAGCGGAACCCCCTACGAGGGCCTGTCGGTGCTGTCGGACTCCATCGCCGCCGACGGCAAGAGCGGCAGCTTCTGGCTGGCAGGCGACCCGATGTTCTGGAAGTCGCTGCGCAACACCGCCGTGTTCGCCCTCGTCGTCGTCCCCGTCCAAGGAGGGCTGGGCCTGCTGCTGGCGCTGCTGGTCAACAGCAAATTCCGGGGACGGGTGTTCTTCCGCACGGTGTTCTTCCTGCCCGTCGTGATGTCGATGGTCGTGGTGTCGATCCTGTGGGCCTTCCTTTATGAGAAGGACGGACTGATCAACACCGCGATCAAGGCGGTGTTCCCGTCCTGGGAGCCGATCGCCTTCCTCGCCGAACCGTCCACCGCGCTTGCCGCCATCATCGCCATGTCGATCTGGCAGGCCGTCGGCTTCCACATGATCATCTGGTTGGCGGGGCTGCAGACCATCCCGGCCGAGCTGTACGAGGCCGCCAAAATGGACGGCGCGGGCGCCTGGCGTACCTTCACCGCCGTCACCTGGCCGGGACTGCGGCACACCTTCGTGTTCGTCCTGGTCACCATCACCATCGCCGCACTGGGACTGTTCACGCAGATCAACGTCATGACCAAGGGCGGGCCGCTGGACTCCACCTCCACCCTCGTCTACCAGGCCTTCACCGAGGGCTACGGAAAACAGCGCATCGGCTACGCCTCCGCCATCTCCTTCGTGTTCTTCGTACTCGTGCTGTGCGTCGCGCTCATCCAGCGCCGGCTGACCAGGGAGAAGGACGCATGACCACCATCAAGGCCCGCCGGGCCCTTACGCGCACCGCCTTCTACGCGGCCGGGGCGCTGTTCTCACTCGCCTTCCTGCTGCCCATGATGTTCATGATCGTGTCCAGCTTCAAAGGCAAACTGCAGATCTTCGAAGACCTCGAATCCGTCCGGGCGTTCCTGCCGGTGGGCGACGTCGGCCCCGACAACTACGAAGGCCTGTTCGGCCGGGTCCCGCTCGCCCGCTTCTACGCCAACTCCCTGCTCATCTCCATCCTCGTCGTCGGGCTCGGCCTGGTGGTCAACAGCCTGGCCGCCTTCGGCATCGCCCGGATGCGCTGGCGCGGGCAGGGCATCGTCATGGGGGTGCTCATCGCCACCCTCATCGTGCCGTTCGAAACGCTCGCGCTCCCGCTGCTGTACTGGGTCAACAATCTGCCCTACCTCTCCTTCGCCACCGGCACGCCCGAGCTCACCACCGGCTGGATCAACACCTACGCCGTGCAGATCGTCCCCTTCATCGCCAACGCGTTCTCGATCTTCCTGTTCGTGCAGTTCTTCAAGTCCATCCCGCGCCAACTCGACGAAGCCGCCTTCATCGACGGCGCCGGTTTCCTGACCGTCTACCGGCGCATCGTCGTCCCGCTCAGCGGACCGGCCTTCGCCACCAGCGCCATCCTCACCTTCCTGCCCATCTGGAACTCCTACCTGTGGCCGACGATGGTCGTCCAGGAGGAGGCTCTCCGGCCGCTGCCCGTCGGCCTGGACTACTTCTTCCAGACCAACACCGCCGAGGGCGTGCCATGGGGCCAGATCATGGGCTACACCACCCTGGTCACCCTGCCGATCATGGTGCTCTTCGTCATCTTCCAACGCAGCTTCGTGGCCAGCGTGGCCAACAGCGGAATCAAGGGGTAATCAATGTTGCGACTGGCGGACAGCTGGATCTGGGACTCGTGGTACGCCTACGACGGTGGGCTCCACCACGTGTTCTACCTCCGGGCCTCCCGCGGCCTCGGCGACCCCGACCGCCGTCACCGCCACCCGAGCGTCGGCCACGCCGTCTCCGCCGACCTGCGGGACTGGACGGTCCTGCCCGACGCGCTGACGGTCTCGGACTTCCCGGCGTTCGACGACTGGACCACCTGGACCGGCAGCGTCGTACGCGACGACGCCGGGCGATGGCGGATGTTCTACACCGGCACCACCCGGCAGGACGGCGGCGACATCCAGCGCGTCGGCGTCGCCACCTCCACCGACCTGCTCGTCTGGGACAAGCATCCGCCGCACACCGTCCTGGAGGCCGACCCCCGCTGGTACGAGAAGCACGGCCAGTCCGCCTGGCCCGAAGAAGCCTGGCGCGACCCCTTCGTCTTCCGCGGCGACGACGGCCAATGGCACATGTACGTCACCGCCCGCGCCGGCCACGGCGATTGGCGAAGCGGTGGTGTCGTCGGGCACTGCACCTCCACCGATCTGGAGCAGTGGCACGTGCAGCCGCCGCTGACCGAGCCCGGCGCCGGGTTCGGTCACCTCGAGGTCGTCCAGGCCGAAGTCGTCGACGGCACTCCCACGCTGATCTTCTCGTGTGCGAGCGCCCAACTCGACGACGACGCTCTGCGCCGTTACGGCACCGGAGGAGTCTTCAGCGTCACCGGGCCCAGCATCCACGGTCCCTTCGACATCTCCACCGCCCGGCTGTTCCCCGACACCTCGCTCTACGCCGGTCGCCTGGTCCGGCACGACGGCCGCTGGCACCTGATGGCGTTCCGCGACCTTGTCGACGGCCGCTTCGTCGGCGAGCTCGCCGACCCCGTCCCCGTCACCAGTACGCCGGATGCGGGCCTGCTGCCTGCCGTCGACCGCAGCGGGGCGCCCCGGTAGGTCTGCCGCCGGGGACGGCGAAGACGGCGGGCGGACGGCGGGCGAGCCCCGCCCCAGCAGGCGGCAGCGTCCTTGCGACGAAGCGCCCGCCGTCGGCAAACAGCTCTGTGACCTGTGACGACTCACGACTTGGAGGCCATAGTGGGACAGCCGGTCCACTCTGCCACATACCTGGATCCGGAAGCGTCCGTGGAAGCAAGGGCCGAGGACCTGCTGTCCCGCATGACCCTGCCGGAAAAGGTCGGGCAGTTGCTGATGCTCGACGCACAACACGGGGATCTGGCGGACATCGTGTCGGCCAAGCTGGCCGGGTCGGTCCTGCATGTGCCTCCCGCGCTGATGCCGGAGGCCATGGAACTGGCCCAGCGAACCCGGCTGGGCATTCCGCTGCTGACAGCCGACGACGGCATCCACGGCCACTCATTCTGGCCGGGCGCGACGATCTTCCCGACACAGCTGGCCATGGCCTGCACCTGGGATCCCTCGTTGCTCCAGCGGGTCGCCCGTGCGGCCGCGACCGAAATCGCGGCGACCGGAATCCACGGGACGTTCTCCCCGGTGCTGTGCGTCACCCGGGACCTGCGCTGGGGCCGGGTCAACGAGACGTTCGGCGAGGACCCGCTCCTGATCGGTGAGCTGGGGGCGGCGATGGTGCGTGGCTATCAGGGTGAGGGCCTCAGCGACCCGACAGCCGTGCTGGCATATGCCAAGCACTTCGCGGGCTACTCCGAGACCCTGGGCGGGCGCGACGCGAGCGAAGCCGATCTCAGCCCACGCAAGCTGCGCTCGTGGTTCCTGCCCCCGTTCGAGCAAGCGGCTCGTGCCGGCTGCCGCGCTTTCATGCTCGGCTACCAGTCGATCGACGGGGTTCCCATCACCGCGCACCAGTGGTTGCTCAACGATGTGCTCAAGGGCGAATGGGGCTTCACCGGCACGCTGGTGACCGACTGGGACAACGTCGGCCGGATGGTCTACGACCAGCGGGTCTGCGCCGACTACGTCGAGGCTGCGGCGGTCGCGGTCAACGCCGGGAACGATCTCATCATGGCCACGCCGACGTTCTTCGAGGCCGCACAGGAGGCGCTCGCGCGCGGCCTGATCGACGAGAAACAGATCGACGACGCGGTACGGCGGGTGCTGCGGCTGAAGTTCGAACTCGCGCTCTTTGAGGACCCCCGCACCCCCGACCCCGAGCGGCAGGCGCAGGTGATCGGCTGCCGCGAACACGCCGACCTCAACCTCGAGACCGCCCGTCGTTCCCTGGTGCTGCTGCGCAACGAAGGGATCCTGCCCTTCGAAGGCGGGCTGACCTCGGACGGAACGGGCCGCGCCGCAAGCCGGGGCACGCCGAGGACGATCGCGGTCATCGGCCCCAACGCCGACAGCCCGGAAGCCATGCTCGGCGACTGGGCGGGGGCCTCGGGCCAGGTTCCGTGGATGCCCGAAGGCCATCCACGCGAGTCGGTGGAGACGGTGCTCGACGGCCTTCGCGCCGTCGCACCCGCCGGCTGGACCGTCATGCACGCCCGCGGAGCCGACATCGAAAGCCCCGCCTCTGACCCCGATGGGTCCATCGGGCCCGACGGCCAACCGCAGGCGCCCGTTTTCACCCCCGCTCCGGTCGACCAGGCCCAGCTTCGGGAGGCCACTGCCGCGGCAGAGGCCGCCGACTACGCCGTCGTGGTGGCTGGGGACAGCATCGCTCTCACGGGCGAGGGGCGCTCGACGGCCACGCTCGACCTCCAAGGAGGTCAGATCGCGCTGCTGGACGCGGTCGCCGCCACCGGCACACCGACGATCGTCGTACTGATCCAGTCCAAGCCGAGCACGCTGCCGGACTCCGCTCTCAACGCGGCGGCGCTCATCGAGGCGTTCAACCCAGGTATGCGCGGTGGCCGCGCCATCGCCGAACTCCTGCTCGGGCTCATCGAACCCAGCGGCCGACTCCCGCTCTCCTTCGCACGCCACGTCGGACAGCAACCCGTCTTCTACAACCAGGTGCGAGGCCAGCACGGGGACCGCTACGCGGATCTCACCCAGAACCCCATGTTCGCGTTCGGCGAGGGGCTCACCTACACCACCGTCACCTACTCCGACCTTGTCGTGCACGACCCGGATATCTCTGCTGACGGCACCGTCAATGCCACGGTACGACTCACCAACAGCGGCAGCCGTTCGGCCCTGGAAACGGTCCAGGCATACATCAGCGACCTGACCACCAGCGTCACCTGGGCCGAGCAGGAGCTGAAGGCTTTCACGCAGGTCGAGATCCCTCCCGGCGAGAGGCTGGACGTCGACATCAGCATCCCTGCCTCGCACTGCTCACTCGTCACAGCCGACAATCGCCGCGTGGTCGAACCCGGCGAGTTCACCCTCCGCGTCGGCCCCAGCTCTCAGCGGGAGCAGCAGCTGAGCGCAGGATTCCGCATCCGGCCAAAAACTGGATGAATTCCGCAGGTCAGCACCATCGGAACGGCCCTCCACGCCAAGCGGTGCTCCAGGGACCGCGGCGCGCTGGGCAGGTGGGCGCAAACGCGCTGTTTGCAGGTTCGGCAAAGGGATTTGCCTGGCCGGGAGGCGCGGGTGGAGCATCTGCGGTAAACGGAGGAAGGACGCGCAGATGGCCGATGACACAGAGCTCTGGGACGCTCGCTACCGTGAGGGCGATCAGATCTGGAGCGGGAACCCCAACGTCATCCTGGTACGTGAGGCCACCGGCCTGGAGCCGGGCAGGGCGCTGGATCTGGGATGCGGGGAAGGGGCCGACGCCGTCTGGCTGGCGCGGCGCGGGTGGCGGGTCACCGCCGTCGACATCTCCGGCGTCGCCCTGGAGCGGGCGGCCCGGCACGCGGCACGCGAAGGCGTCGCCGAGCGGATCGACTGGCAGCGGCACGATCTGGCGGCCTCGTTCCCTGAGGGCCTGTTCGAGCTGGTTTCCGCGCAGTTCCTGCACTCTCACGGGGACCTGCCGCGGGAGAAGGTCCTGCGCAGCGCCGCCGCGGCCGTCGCGCCGGGCGGGGTGCTGCTCGTGGTGGGCCACGCGGGGTTCCCGCCGTGGGAGCACGATCACCCTCACGACCTGCGCTTTCCCACCCCTGATGAGGTGCTGGAGGCTCTGGAGCTGCCGGAGGGGCAGTGGGAGGTGCTGCTCAGCGAGGAGCACGAACGCAGCCAGACCGGCCCCGACGGGCAGGCGATCGTCCGGACGGACAACGTGGTCAAGGTACGGCGGGTGAGCCATCCAGGCTGAGCGCCCACTAGAGTCGGAGCGTTTTCGGAGCCGCGGGGGGCGAGATGTCGTTCAAGGCCGAGCAGATCGCGAGACTGGCCGGGTCGGGGTGGGCGCGGTGCCCGTCGGTGGCCTCGGCGGTGGCGGCCGCCGGGCTGCCGGCCGTGACAGCGGACTACCTGGCGACGGCTTTTCCCGACGAGCGGTGGGAGGCCGCCGAGCGGGCCGCGTCGGCCCTGGGCGAGCACTTCGCCGCGGCGCGCTTCGCCGAGGAGACGACGTACGGGGTCCTGCTCGTACCGGATCCGGACCGGCTCGACACCCGGCGGCCCATGGCGGCCGGCACCCGGCGGGACCAGCTCGGCGTGGCCACCGCCGACGTGTTCGACGCGCGGCTGCCCGCGGGCGTGCTCGGGGTGCGGCCCGGCCGGCCGTGGGCCATGGTCGTCACGGTCACCGGTGCGTTCGGGCCGTCGCTGGGCAGCCACGACCAGATCGTGAACGGGGCCGCGCGGGCGTTCACGGTGGGTGGCGTCGACACCAGGGCGTTGATGATCCGTCAGGTGTGGGGCGCCCGGGTGCTGCAGGGCGGCCGTGAGCTGCCTGACTGCGAGGCGAACGAGCGCTGGACGTTCACGTTGTTTCCGGGTGAGGGTCTCACCGATGGGCTCGCGGAGTCGGGCACCGTGCTGAAGGGCAAGGTGCGCTTCCGGCTGGGCAAGGCGAATCGGGGCATCGGTTCGGCCCGCGCGGCCCCCGCCATAGCCGTCTGACAGGCCTGCGCACACTGTACTCATGAAGCTGATCGTTCGCAGGAGCGCACGATGTACGCTACGGTGGCCGGAGAACAGAGGAGACCACCGCATGCCAGCCGACCAGCACCCCATCCCCTCGGTATGGGCCCGCCCGCGCGCCAGGCGGGAGCAGCCGGCGCTGAGCCGCGAGCGGATCGTGGCCGAGGCCGTCGCGCTGCTGGACGCCGAGGGCATCGACGCCCTGAGCATGCGCAGCCTCGGGACCCGGCTGGGGGCCGGGGCCACCTCGCTCTACCGGCACGTGGCCAACAAGGACGAGCTGATCGAACTGGTCGTGGACGAGGTCTACGGCGAGCTGCGGGTGCCCGAGGCCGGCGATGCGGCCGGCTGGCGGGCGGCCATCGCCGCCGGCGCCCACAGCCTGCGCTCGATGATCCTGCGCCACCCCTGGCTCGTGTCGGTGCTCGGCCAGGTCGGGCTCGCCGACCTCGGCCCGAACCTGACCCGCCAGTCCGAACGGCTGCTGGCCGTCTTCCAGGCGGCGGGTTTCGATCCCGTCGAGGCCGACCAGGCCATGAGCACGATCATCGCCTACGTCATCGGGATGACCCTCAGCGAGGCGGCCTACCTCGCCCTGCTCGCCCGCAGCGGCCAGAGCGAGCAGGACCTGCTGGAGAGCCTGCGTCCGGCCGCCGAGCAGGCCGTGCGCGAGCATCCCCTGCTGCGCGACGGGTACGCCGCGCGGCAGGGCCAGGACCCGCGGCTGGTGCGCGAGGACAACTTCGCCTACGGCGTCGAACGCGTCCTGGACGGCTTGCAGGCCCGGCTCACGTGACCCCGCGCTAGAGGGCGCTGCCCTTCTTCCACTTGGAGAAGGGCAGCTGCCAGAAGCCCCAGCCGTTGTTCCACTCCAGGTCGCGGGTGGTGCCGGTGATGTCGACGACGTCGCCGCGCTGGAAGTGGTTGTAGAACCACAGGGCCTGGTCGGGGCGGGAGTTGATGCAGCCGTGGCTGACGTTGGAGCGGCCCTGGGCCCAGACGTTGTCCTTGGCGTGGACGTACTCGCCGGAGTTGGAGATCCGCACGGCGTGGTTGATCATGACGTCGTAGTAGCCGGGGTCGCCCTTCTTGCGGCCGGGCGAGATCATGCGCACCGGGTTGCCGCGCTCCATGGTCAGGTGGACGCCGGAGGTGGTGGTGTACTCGCGGGTGGTGGCCATGCCGGCGCTGATGCGCATCGTCTGCACGCGCTTGCCGTCGCGGTAGACGTACATCATGTGCTTCTTGGTGTCGACCTTGCTGATCACCCTGGCGCCGATCTTCAAGGAGGTGTCGTAGTCCTTGACCCCGTACAGGCCCTGGCCGCCCTTGACGCCGGTCAGGCGGGCGTTGAACGTGACCTTCTGGTGGGCGGGCCAGTACTTGGCGGTGCGGTAGATGACGGTGGTGTCGTTGATCCACCGCCAGGCGCCCTTGGCGGGCTTTTGCGCGTCGACCTCCAGGGCGCGCTCGACCTTGGCCTTCTCGCTGACGGGCTGGTTGAAGGTGACGATGATCGGCGCCCCCACGCCGACCGTCTCCCCCTTGGCGTTGGGCGTGACGTCGGCGACCTGCAGTTCGCGCTCGGGCGTGAGCGTCTTGAACGTGCTGGCCGCGCTGGTCACGCCCGCCTTGGCGCTGACGTTGTACGAGCTGGAAGGGCGCAGGGTGCCCTTGGAGACCCATTTGGTCTTGTCGGCGTTGAAGGTCCCCTCGACGGCCTTGCCGCCGCCTTCGGCCGTGACCTCTTCCAGGGTGCCACCGGCGGCGGTCACGACGATCTTCTTCTCGGGGCTGACCTTCGAGGTGCCTTCCGCGGGCGAGATCTTGATCGTCGGCGCCTCGGGGGTCGCCGAGGTGGTCGCTTTGGCCGCCTCGGCGTTGCGCTCGGCGGTGGGCGCGCTCGAGCAGGATGCGGTCAGTACCGCGGCCGCGAGCAGGGCCATGCCCGCGACGGGCGTCCTCCAACCGGGCGTGACGTTCAAGTCAGTCCTCTCCCCCATAACAGCAAAGTCAATGTCAAAGACCTTAATGCTCCTGCATGTATGACGCGGATGAGTTTGGGATAGTTCGATAACGTTTGAATCACTTGTTGCTGAGAACCCCAGGTCAAGCGCGCGCCACAGGGGTAATGAGGAGAAATCCTCAGTGCTGGGCCAGGCGGTGGGTCAGGCTGGTGTGCCGCCGCCCGGCGCCCTTGGTCCGTACGGCCTGCGCCAGCGCGCGCCGCGACCCGACGATGACGACCAGCCGCTTGGCCCGGGTGATCGCGGTGTAGAGCAGGTTGCGCTGCAGCATCATCCAGGAGCTGGTGGCCAGGGGGATGACCACGGCCGGATACTCACTGCCCTGGGAGCGGTGGATGGAGACCGCGTAGGCGTGGGCGAGCTCGTCGAGCTCGTCGAAGGCGTACTCGACCTGCTCGTCCTCATCGGTCAGGACGGTCAGCTTCTGCTCGTCGGGGCGGATGTCGACGACGATGCCGACGGTGCCGTTGAACACCCCCGCCGCGCCCTTTTCGTAGTTGTTGCGCAGCTGGGTGACCTTGTCGCCGACGCGGAAGACCCGCCCGCCGTAACGCCGTTCGGGCATGTCCTCGCGCGAGGGGGTCAGGGCCTCCTGCAGCGCGATGTTGAGCGCGCCGGCCCCGGCGGCGCCGCGGTGCATGGGGGCCAGCACCTGTACGTCGCGGCGCGCATTGAGGCCGAACTTACGCGGGATGCGCCGGGCCACCACATCGACGGTCAGCGCCGCGATCTCCTCCGGCTCCTCGCACGGGAACAGGAAGAAGTCCGTCATTCCCTCCAGTTTCGGGTGCAGGCCGGTGTTGACGCGGTGGGCGTTGACCACCACGCCCGACTCCTGGGCCTGGCGGAAGATCTGCGTCAGCCGTACGCGGGGGATGTCCTCGGCGGCCAGCAGGTCCTTCAGCACCTCGCCCGCGCCGACCGAGGGCAGCTGGTCCACATCCCCCACGAACAGCAGGTGCGCGCCGGGCGCGACCGCCTTGACGAGCTTGTTGGCCAGCAGCAGGTCGAGCATGGACGCCTCGTCCACCACCACCAGATCGGCGTCCAGCGGGTTGTCGCGGTCGAAGGTGGCATCCCCGCCGGGCCGCAGCTGCAGCAGCCGGTGCACGGTGGTCGCCTCGTGGCCGGTCAGCTCGGCGAGCCTCTTGGCGGCCCGGCCGGTGGGCGCGGCCAGGATCACCTTGGCCCGCTTGGCGCGGGCCAGCGTCACGATGGAGCGCACGGTGAAGCTCTTGCCGCAGCCCGGCCCGCCGGTCAGCACCGCGACCTTCTCCGTCAGCGCCAGCCGTACGGCCTGGCGCTGCTCGGCGGCCAGGTCGGCGCCCGTCTGGCCGCGCAGCCACTGCTCGGCCCGCTCCCAGTCGACCTCGGCGAAGGCGGCCAGCCGGTCGCGCCCGCCGCGCAGCAGCGACAGCAGCGCCGAGGCCAGCGACAGCTCGGCGCGGTGGAAGGGCACCAGATAGACCGCCGGCACGATGTTGTCGCCGGCCGGGATCTCCTCGCGTACCACGCCCTCCTCGCCGACCAGCTCCTCCAGGCAGTCGGCGACCAGGGCGGCGGGCACCTCGAGGATCTTGACGGCGTCGCCGATGAGGTTGGGCGCGGGCAGGTAGCAGTGGCCGTCGTCGGCGGCCTGGGACAGGGTGTAGCGCAGCCCGGCCTTGACGCGCTCGGGGCTGTCATGGGGGATGCCGACCGCCTGGGCGATGGTGTCGGCGGTCTTGAAGCCGATGCCCCACACGTCGTCGGCCAGCTGGTACGGCCGGCTCTTGACGACGGAGATGGAGCCCTCGCCGTACTCCTTGAAGATGCGCACCGCGATCGAGGTGGACACGCCGACGCCCTGCAGGAAGATCATCACCTCTTTGATGATCTTCTGCTCCTCCCAGGCGGCGGCGATCAGCTTGGTCCGCTTGGGGCCCAGGCCCGGCACCTCCACCAGCCGCTCGGGCGCCTGCTCGATGACCTCCAGCGTGGCGGTGCCGAAGTGGTCGACGATCCGCTCGGCCATCTTCGGCCCGATGCCCTTGATCAGGCCGGAGCCCAGGTAGCGGCGGATGCCCTGGACGGTGGCCGGCAGCACGGTGGCATACGACCACACCTCGAACTGCTTGCCGTACTTGGGATGGGAGGTCCAGCGGCCGCTCAGCCGCAGCGACTCGCCGACCTGCGCGCCGAGCAGCGGTCCTACGACGGTCAGCAGTTCGGCGCCCGACCGGTCGGTGGCCACACGCGCGATCGTGTAGCCGGTCTCCTCGTTGGCATACGTGATGCGCTCAAGTACTGCGCTCAACTGAGTACCAACATCTTTGGAGCCCGTGTCCGGGCTTCCCTCGGGCCTCCCCACGCCGATGAGACTAGGGCAGATCTTCATCAGCGCGACACTTTCCGCGAGCCGCTGAGCCACTCTGTCTCACAACATGCGGGCAAAAGTGCTGGCGTCAGCTGGCGATCTCCTGGCCCGCGCTTGTGCCGAACGCGACGCCCTCTCCCCTGCCGAAGCGGCCAGGCTCGCACATCGGCCGGGACGCATCTGCCTGACGGACCTGCCCGACCTCGAACGACTGCGGGAACGGCAGCAGCCCCAACTGTCGCCGTTGGGGGCGTGAGCGATGAGACGTACGTCGAACACTGGTCCCCCCAATGAGCCGTCTCTGGGACGGTGCTTTTCCAAGGCGCAAATCCACCGGCCATGTTGGGTTTCGGTCGACAGGCTTCTCGCGGTCCCTTGAGTTGTGGTCAGGCAGAGAAGCTTTCCGCTCGGCGGACTGTCTAATTACCGGCAAATGTCCTCCTGCTGCCCTGTTTCTCGCGTCCACCATCTCGATACTTGTTAAGTACCTGTACTAGCTGGGCATCTCTGGAGGAAATTATGAGCTTCACAACGTCCGCCTTCGCGAAGTCGGCGATCGTAGCCTTAGCGGCCGCCACCGTCGCGTTGGCCGGGGCTCCGGCCTCAGCCGCGACGATCGCCGATCCAGAAACAACCGCCCAGTTGCGCTGCGGCTACTACAGAGACGCGAACGGAAACTGGTACGGGCACTGCGATGCGCCTCCGCGGACCGACGTCATCATCAGAGTCGAGTCGTATACCGGCAATTACGACATGTGTGTCAAGCCGGGGCTGACGAAGCTCGACCCCTTCGCCCATGGAGCCTATTACGTCGGCAGACTGTGCTCGGCCGGGTGACGCAAGACCTCGCGGCTGCTGGGCGGTTCGCCCTGCAGTCGCGACACCGGGAAGGGAAAAGCCGGCTGCATCGGGGCGGATTTTGATTGCGGCGATACCCGGCCCGAGAGATCTGGGATAACGCTCGCAATCTCGGCTTTCGCACAGACTCTCACGTGCAGCGGTCCTACAGGTAGGAGCGGCGCGCCCGGATCATCAGAGCCGAAGAGGCCGACGCGCCCAACGCCGTGAAGTACGCTCGCCGTTGCCGAGTGCACGCACCAGACGGGTGGAAACGATTGGTCCCGCAGGTCGAGGGTGATGAACAGTTCGCCCACGTTGATCGCCGCTACACCCCCTCGTGGAGTTGTGCAGTAGGCAATTAAGGACGCGAGCCGCTAGATGCGCGACGCTCGGATAATGTCCGGCGGCTGCCTCGATCCGCCTAATCAGGCATTCGATCCGCCGTAGCGGTTTCGATGCCGAACGTTGCTTGTGCGGATAGGTATTCGGCCGCGACGAGGACAACGGCAAAACAGTTGCGTCGGCAACCTGCTCAGGCAATGCTGATCCGGCCAGGTGGTGTCAACCCTGTGGTGGGGATGATGGATGTGATCAGCACCGCCGACGTTCCGGCGGGAGAGCGGTTCGGTTTCTGGCGCGAGGTGCACTCGAAGCTCTGGGCGCCCTACGATTTACGCTGCGAATCGCAGTGGATGAGTCGATTCCGGGCTCAGGTCGCTATCAGCGACTTCGGCCCCGTACAAGTGACGCGGATAAGCACGGAGCCGCACTCGATCCACCGCACGCCCAAGCTCATTCGCCAGGGCGATCCCGAAGTGTTCATCCTGGCCTGTACGGTGCGCGGTGGCGGCGTGGTGGTGCAAGACGACCGGCATAGGGAGGTCGGAGTCGGAGATCTGGTGCTTTATGACACTTCGCGCCCCTATTGGGCCGAGTTCGCGCCGGATGTTCCAGCGAGCCAGCAGCAACTGCTGCTGCTGCGCTTCCCGCGCTCGTTGCTGCCGTTGCCCGCCCGGGACCTGCGGCGGCTGAATGGAGTTCGCATCCCGGGCGCCCAGGGCGTCGGCTCGCTGTCGTCACAGTTCCTGCTGCAGATCGCCGGGCACATGGACGAACTCAGTCCGACCGACACCGCCCGGCTGTCCACCCTCACGCTCGACGTGCTGACCGCGGTGCTCGCCAATGCGCTGGACACCCAGAGCGCGGTGCCGCCCGATACCAGGCGACGAGCGCTCATGGCTCAGATTCACGCCTTCATCCGGGAAAACCTCGGCGATGCGCGGCTGGATCCGGGCGCGATCGCCGCAGCGCACCACATCTCCCTGCGCTACCTGCACAAACTCTTCCACCAGGAAGGGCACACCGTCGCCGGTTGGGTACGCGAGCGCCGCCTGGAGCACTGCCGGCGCGACCTCGCCGACCCCCTTTCGGCCACCCGCCCGATCAACGCCATCGCGGCTCGGTGGGGGTTCACCAGTCCCGCGCATTTCAGCCAGGCGTTTCGCAGCGCCTACGGCCTTTCACCGCGCCAGTTCCGCGAGCGGTCCGCGACAGTGCACCCGGACTAAAGGCGTGTGCGCCCACCCGTAACGACAGGCCCGACTACAGCCTGCACCCTTGAGCGAGGAAGCCAACGAGAATCCACGCAAGGAGCGCAGGTTCGCCTGCCAGGAAGGGCACAATGACACACGAGAGAGCGATCATCCGTACCAGCGTGTCTGCGTCGCGGTACTCGACTACCAGGACGACCGGATCAATACCTGGAAGATCTGGGACCTCTACGAGTGCGGCGACTACGCGCTATATAACTGGTACCGCCATGGCTGGATTCGGAACAACCAATCCGGCTGGGAGCCTGCCTGGTACATCCACCCATGCTGAATGATGCACACCACGGCATCTGTATGTGATCAACTGTCGGCCCCCGGATCGTGCTGATGTCTGCGGATCCTCCCTCCTCGAAGGCATGACGATGACGATCCACGATTGTTGACTGTCTTGCTGGTCGGTTCGGCCTGCAGGGGGTTGCTCGTCACGTTCGCCGTGGTCTGGTTGCCGTAGTGGCCGCCGATCATCCCCGGGGGGAGCATCGCGACCGGCTTCGGTGTGCACGCCTTCGCCAGTTGACCTGCGCCGCTCCAACGCCACGCTGATCAGGTCCGGCGGATGGTTCTTCACCCGGCATACAGCTCACGCGTCGTCATCAGCCGCACCTTTTGTCGTATTCCCACATCGGTCATCCCGGCACCGGCGCCGATCCGGGAAACAGAGCCTGAACCCGCGGTGACTCACACGCATATCAAAGGAATGCGTTTTCCACCTGTGAGAAGTTCCGTCCCGAAGTTGTTTGTCCAGCACGCCGTACGCGTGCTGGACAACTCCGGGACGGCTAGACCAGGGGCTACGGCTTATCGAGTCACCCGACGAAAGGGATCGACATGGAACGACAGTCCCGCAGGAAGCTCACGGGCGGTCTGGGCCTTGTGGCGGCGGCCGTGTTCGCGACCGCTGTCATCGCCTCCGTACCCGGCGTGTCGTACGCTTCGGCCGCGAGCACCTCCTCGAGCAGCAAGACCGCCACGATCCTCGCCCCCAACCGATGCCACCTCAGGACAGAGGCCAATCCGAACAGCGTGTGGGTGCCCCCGAACTACGAAAACTGCTACGACTGCCTTTCAAGAGCGGCCTACCTGCACCCGCGAACCGGCATCGACTACTACTGCACCTACAACCCCAGCAATGGCAAGACCGACCTGCATTACGACCTGTAAGGCCGGATCCAGCCCAGCCCTGCATTACCGGGCGTCAGTCGTGTTGGAGCCGCCCGTCTTCCCACGGGGGCGCGGGACGGGCGGTTCATCGCGTCATCAACTCCCGATGGCTATAGTCGATTCCGGTTGTCAAGCGGCGATCTTCGCAGCTGGACAAGCGGCGATCGTACGGCCATGGGGGCGGGTTCATGGGACGACCGGAACGACCGCTCGACCCTGACGCGGGCCCGTTACAGCGGTTCGCGTACGAGCTGAGGCAGTTACGCGCCGGGGCCGCTCGGCTCAGCTACCGCGAATTGTCCAGGCGCGCGCACTACTCGGTGACCGCGCTGTCCGAGGCGGCAGGTGGGGGGATCTTTCCCACGCTGGCGGTCACCTTGGCCTATGTCGAGGCCTGCGGCGGCGACACCGAGACCTGGGAGAAACTCTGGCGACAGGTCGCCGCGGAGCTGGCCGCCGCCGACGCCGGCGCGGAGGACCAGATGGACCAGGACGCGCCCTACCTCGGCCTGGTCACCTTCGATCCTGACGACGCGGACCGGTTCTTCGGCCGGCGCGAGCTGGTGCACGAACTGTCCGCGCGATTACGCGACACCTCCCTGCTCGCGGTGTTCGGCGCCTCAGGAAGCGGCAAGTCCTCCCTGCTTCGAGCCGGCCTGCTTCCGGCGTTGCGCAACAGCGCCGCCTCGAAAGGCCAGGACCGGCCGACGCTCCTTCTCACGCCAGGCGCGCACCCCTTGGACGAACTCGCGGTGGGCCTGGCCAACCTCAGCGGAACCTCCGCCCCCTCCCTGTACGCCGACCTGGTGGCCGCCCCTTCGAACGTCCGGCTGGCGATCGGCCAGATACTGGCGGGCAGGCCGAAGAGCGCGCGCATCGTGATCGTCGTCGACCAGTTCGAGGAGGTCTTCAGCCTCTGCGACGACCAGAAGGAGAGATCTCTCTTCCTGGACTCGCTGCTCGCCGCGGCGGAGGAGACCAACGATCGAGCCCGCGTCGTCCTGGGAATCCGCGCGGACTTCTACGCCCGGTGCGCCGAACACCCGCCGCTGGTGGCCATGCTGCGCGACCGGCACCTGCTGATCGGGGCCATGGAGGACGACGACCTCCGGCAGGTGATCATCGGCCCGGCGCTCCGGGCGGAGCTCAAGGTCGAGCGGGCGCTCGTCGAGACCATCCTCAGCGACGCAAGAGGCGAGCCCGGCGCGCTGCCACTGATCTCCCACGCTCTGCTGGAGACGTGGAAGCGCCGCAAGGGCGGCACGCTGACGCTCGCGGGGTACCGGGAAGCGGGCGGCATCCAGGGCGCCATCGCGCAGACCGCCGAGCAGATCTACGACGGGCTCGACGCCGGTGAGCGAGGTCTGGCCAGGAACGCGTTCCTCCGCCTGACGGCGCTGGGGCAGGGAACCGAGGACACGCGCAGGCGCGTCCCGCCGGCGGAGTTGCTGGCCGGGCCGGACGGGGCGGCGATGCAGGCCGTACTGTCCCGGCTGACGGCGGCGCGGCTGCTCACCGTCGACGAGGACAGCGTCCAGGTGGCTCACGAGGCGGTGATCCGTTCCTGGCCGAGGCTGCGGGGCTGGCTCGCCGAAGACCGGGAACTCGTCCGGCTCCAGCGGCGGCTCACCGACGCCGCCACCGAGTGGGAGCAGCACGGGCGCGAGGACGAGCTGCTGTACCGGGGAACGCGACTGGCGGCCTGGGAGGAGCGCGCGCTCGACCGGCTCAACGACCTGGAACACGCGTTCCTGACGGCCAGCAGGGCACGCGCGCGCCGGGAGCGGGCGGCGGCGGGCCGTCGGGTGCGCGCGGCTCTGATCAGCCTGGTGATGGTGGCGAGCGTGGTCGCCGTGCTGGCCGTGATGGCGCTGGTGAACGCGGACCAGGCCGAGAAGGAGCGAGATCTCGCCTACTCTCGCCAGTTGGCGGCGGACGCGCGCGGCCAGCTCCAGCTGGACCCGCAGCTCGGGCTGCTGCTGGCCCGGCGGGCGTCTGCGGTCAGCCCAACGGAGGAGGCCACGGCCGTACTCCGGCAGGCCACCGTCGACGCGCGGATCCGGCTCATCGTCGCCATCCCTGCGGGCAAGGTCTGCGGCGTCGCCTTCAGCCCGGACGGGCGGCATCTGGCCGCCGGCAGCGGGGACGGCACCGTACGGGTCTGGCAGGTGTCCGCGCAAGGGCTGCCCACCGGCGATCCGGTGGTGCTGCACAGCCATGCCGGTGAGGCGTGGAACCCCGTGTTCAGCCCGGACGGACGCTACCTGGCGACAGGCGGCATCGACGGAACGGTCAGTGTGTCCGACTGGGCCGGCGGTGGCGATCCGCTGGTGCTGCGCGGCCACCGTGGTCCGGTGTGGGGCGTCTCGTTCAACCCCGACGGGCGACGCCTGGCAAGTGCCGGGGACGACGGCACGGTGCGGATCTGGAAGGCACCGGATGGCGGCAGGTGGACCGGCGGTTCGTCCGCGGCAGGCGGTGCTCCCCAGGTGCTGCGCGGCCACGATGGGCGGGCTCTGCAGGTCGTGTTCAGCCCGGACGGGCGGAGACTGGCCAGCGGCGGCGGCGACGGCACCGTCCGGATCTGGGACCCGGCCGGTAAGGCGAGAACGGTCGTGCTGCGCGGCCACGAGAATTCGGTGGAAGGACTGCAGTACAGCCCGGACGGGCGGAACCTGGTCAGCGGCAGTACCGATGGCACGGTGCGGGTGTGGGACGTGACCGGACAGAACGCACCAGCGGTGCTGCGCGGGCACGACGGCACGGTGGAGGGCGCGGCGGTCAGCCGCGACAGCCGGAGGATCGCCAGCGTGGGCAACGACGGCACGGTCCGGATCTGGAACATGGCCAGCAACATCGATCCGCTCGTTCTGCGCGGCCATCGTGGGACGACGTGGAACGCGTCGTTCAGCCCGGACGGGCGTACGCTGGCGAGCGCGAGCGACGACGGGACGATGCGGCTGTGGGACGTGGCCTACACCGGTGAGGCGATGATCCTGCGAGGTCATACCGGGGGGACCGTGTACGACGCCGCGTTCGGCCCGGACGGGCGACGCGTCGCCAGCGCCGGTATCGACGGCACGATCCGCGTCCAGAACACCGACGGCAGCGGTGACACGCTGGTGCTGCGCGGCCACAAGGCGGACGTCCTCGGGGTCGCCTTCAGCCCGGACGGGCGGCGGTTGGCGAGCACAGGTGCTGACGGCACGGTACGGATCTGGCACGCCGACGGGACCGGCCAGGCTGTCGTGCTGCGCGGCCACAGCGGGAACGTGTGGAACGCCGCCTTCAGCCCGGACGGCACGCGCGTGGTCAGCGGAGGTGACGACGGCACCGTACGGGTCTGGCGCACTGACGGGACCGGAGCGCCGGTCGTCATGGACAGCCCTCAGCGCCAGGTCCGGTATGTCGGGTTCAGCCCCGACGGGCAGCGAGTGGCGAGCGCGGGCGTGGACGGCACGATCCTGATCCAGAACGCCGACGGGACCGGTCAGCCTGTCCTGCTGCGCGGCCACCAAGGCCTGGTGTGGTGCCTCGCCTTCAGCGAGGACGGGCGGCGGCTGGTCAGCGGGGGCAACGACGGCACGATCCGCATCTGGAACACCGACGGGACAGCGGACCCGATCGTCCTGCGCGGCCATCAGGGCGTGGTGTGGAGCGTCGGCTTCAGCCCGGACGGGCAGCAGGTCATCAGCAGCGGCAATGACAACACCGTGCGGATCTGGATGCCGGCCGAGGGGCGCGAGCCAGTGGTCTTCAGCGGCTCCGGCACCACGGTCAACTCCGTGAAGTTCAGCCCGGACGGGCGGCGGCTACTGTCGACCTACGACGACGCCACGGTACGGATCTGGCGCTGTGAGGTATGCGGCTCCATGCACCAGGTCCAGGCACTCGCCGCCGAGCGCACCATCCGCGAGCTGACCCCCGAAGAACGCAAGATCTACCTCGAACCATCCCCTTGATCTTGCCCGGCACGGCCCTGTCGGCATCCACGGCCGGAAGCCAGTAGCGCGATGTCGGGGACGCGTGTATCGAGACGACATGGACGTCTCTCTCGCAGTCAGCATCGCCAGCGCGGTCGCCGCGTTGACGGCGGTCGCCATCTCGATATGGCAGGCACGCGCGATGACACGCCAGGCTCTCCAGCCGGTCGTGTTGGGCACCTTCCAGGAAGCCCGGGATCCGGAATGGTTCGCGGCCCGGGACTACATCTTCGAGCACTTGACCGCCGACCATTCACCGGAGCGGGGCATTTCGGGTCTGCCGGAGCCTGCGCGAGCTGCGATCCGCAAGGTCGGGTTCTTGTTCGACAACGCCGGCTTACTGATCGTCCACGGAGCGGTGCCCGAGAAGCTGGTTCTGAGCTTCTTCGGCGAGAGCATCCCGGTGTTCTGGCGGATCCTCGAGCCGTTCATTCGCAAAGAAGCGGAGCTCAGGCAGATGGGCATCATGGTGTTCTTCGAGCACCTGGTCACTCGTGCCCAAGCACACCCAGCCGCCGATATCCGCCGTGAACTGGGACTCCGCCGGGTTGAGGCCGATCATCCGGTATCAGAGTAGCGACCGCCACTGCCATGTGTAGGAACCTCGTGCGTGTGGCTGTCGCCGGGAGCGCGGACAGACAGCTGCTTCCCGAGTCGCGTGACAAACCAGTGGCGATCACCGCACCCCAGTCGAATACGCTGCTACGAGATCATCAAGCAGAAAGGGCGGTCCCTCATGCCGCAGCGAGTAGCACCGGGCCTCATCTCCTGGGCGAGCGACATCGAGCCGGGCACCATCGAACAAGCCGCCCGCGCCGCCCGCCTGCCCTTCGTCCCCGGCCACGTCGCGCTGATGCCCGACGCCCATGTCGGCATGGGCGCCACCGTCGGCTCGGTCATCCCCACCCAGGGCGCCATCATCCCCTCGGCCGTGGGCGTGGACATCGGCTGCGGCATGGTCGCCACCGAGACCGACCTGACCGCCGCGGACCTGCCTGACACCCTGGCCGCGCTCATGCCGCTCATCGAGCAGCGCATTCCGGCCGGCGTCGGCCAGGGCCACGACGACCCGTCCACCGACGCCTCACTCCAGGCGATCGGCACGCCCAGCACCTCGCTGACGGGCAAGCAGGAGCACACGGTCATCGCGCAGTTCGGCACGCTCGGCTCCGGCAACCACTTCGTCGAGGTCTGCCTGGACGAGCGCGATCACGTGTGGACGGTGCTGCACTCCGGCTCGCGCGGCATCGGCAACCAGCTCGCCACCAAGCACATCAGCCAGGCCAAGCAGCTGATGAAGCAGTGGTTCATCGAGCTGGAGGACCCGGACCTGGCCTACCTCGTGCAGGGCACGCCGCACTTCACCGCCTACATCGAGGACATGCTGTGGGCCCAGCGCTACGCCATGGCCTCACGCGCCCGCATGGCCGAGGTGCTGGTCGCCTCCCTGTTCCAGGTCGTCGGGCACGGTTCGGCCCTGCGTACGATCAACGCCCACCACAACTTCACCCAGATGGAGCGCCACCACGGCCGCGACATGTGGATCACCCGCAAGGGAGCGATCAAGGCCGCCAGCGGGGACGAGGGCATCATCCCCGGCTCCATGGGCACCCGCTCCTACATCGTGACCGGACTGGGCAACACCGCCTCCTACAACTCCTGCTCCCACGGCGCGGGACGGCGCATGTCGCGTACCGAGGCGCGCAAGAAGCTCACCGCCGCCTCGCTCGCCGAGGCGATGGGCGACCGCACCTGGAACGCCGACCGCGCCGGGGCTCTGGTTGACGAGCATCCGGAAGCGTACAAGTCGATCGACCAGGTCATGGACGATCAGAAGGACCTCGTCACCGTTCAGCACACGCTGCGCCAGGTCTTCAACTACAAGGGCTGATCCCGATTCCCGACCAGCGCGCGGGCTGGTCGGGCCTGGGACACTTCGTACACGTCGACGACCGTCCGAAACGTGATCGAGTGCGTAGAGTGGGGCGCTATCCCGCGCTCGCGACCATGTGACCGGCAGCACCGATAAGGAGAACGTCATGCCTCCGGCGGATTCCACCACTCCCTCCCCGTCGCCCACGGTCACCTCTTCGCCCAGCCCATCTCCTGAACCTTCGTCGACGAGTCCGTCGCCCTCGCCGTCGCCGACCTCGTCGGGCAGTCCCTCGCCGTCTCCGTCGACCAGTCCCCCACCCTCGGACTCGCCTTCTCCGTCCACGAGTCCGTCACCCTCTGACTCCCCTTCTCCGTCGGCGAGTCCCTCGCCTTCCGGATCTCCCTCTTCGTCGGCGAGCCCCTCGCCCTCCGGCACGCCCACACAGCCAGGGAGCCCGTCCCCCAGCGCGTCAGAGCAGGAGGCGCCTCCCACGGCCCGGCCATCGGCGCCGTACTACCCCCAACCATCGCCGGAAGGGCCTGGCAGCGGCACTGGTCAACCGGAGACGCTCACCGACAAGACCAACTTCAAGAACGTGGTCGGCGCGTTCAACGACGAGCACACCGATCTCTTGCGGGACGCCCGCAAGATTCTCGACGACATCGGCGGCCTGGGCGACTTCGCCGGCACCGACGAGGCGGGAAAAAGGTTCCGAGAGGGCTATTCCAGAGGGCTCGAGAAAGCCGGCGACTACACCGGAAAACTCGGTGCCGCATATTCGGAGATCGCCGACAAGCTGGCCAGCATGAAAACCGCCGTCGACATCGCGAACTGGGCCACCATCCAGGCCCTGCCGAAGGTGTCGGATCCGCCCAAGTTCTCGCCGTCGGACGGCACGATCAGTTCCTGATATACGCGCACCTGTTGGAGATCTGATGACCACACCTGATGAAGGCATTCCCATTGTCGACGCCGAGATCAACCGGCTGCTGGCCGAGTTTCAGGCCGAAACACGGCCCCTGGAGGCGTTGCAGGAGAACCTCAACTCTCTTCGCGGCCGAGGTGCGGCGGCGAACGGCGAGGTAGAGGTCGAGGTGCTGCCGAGCGGGGCGTTGAGCGGTCTGAAAATCAATCCTCGTGCGCTCAGGCTCGGCTCGGAGGCCTTGGCGGAAGCCGTTCTCGCCGCCGCGAACGACGCCGCGACGGACGCGGCCAGGCAGATGAGCGAGATGATGATGGGCGGCTTGTCGCCGTTCGCGGAGGAGGCCCGGCGCTTCAGCCGCGAACAGGGCTGAGCGGCCGGGCTCCTGGCGATGTCCAGGTCGGCATCGGCTACTTGCCCGGTGCCGACGGATAGTAGCCCTGCCAGCGCCTGAACTGGTCCTGGCCTCCTGCCACCGTCAGTTTGACGAGCATCTGCTGCCACGTGGGCAGGAGGCTGCCGGGGTCATCGACCACGGCGCCGGGGTTGTTGAGCGCGTTTCCGGTGATGGAGAAGACGGTGGATCCGGTCAGGAACACGACGGCGTTCTGTGCCGCCTCGTTCTTCGGCAGGATCTTGAAGGCGTGTTTCCCGAAATTGGCCGGGTCCACGTTGTAGAAGACCATGCACGCGGCGAAGTTCTTCAGCATGTACTCGCCGCGGTCGCCCCACGACCCCATGTCCTCGCCCCTCGCCCCCTTGACCCCGTCGACGATCAACTGGTCGAGGAGCGTGTAGGCGGTAGTGCCCCCGGTGGCGTACAGGAGCCGCTTGCCCACGGCATGCTCGAATATCTTCGTCAGCAGTCGCGCCTGCGCCTTGCGCTCCGCCCAGTCGATGAAAAGCCGGACCTTCTTGTCGATCGACGGCCAGCAGAAGAACATCAGCAGTTCCAGCCACTGGGTGATCGCCATCGAATGGAGCGCGTGCTGGACCTGGGCCAGCATGTCGGCGTAGTCGTCCACCGCATCAGCCAGTCCGCGCAAATACGCCGACAATCGCACCGGGTAAGGGGCGATCTCGGTCCAGAAATATTTTTCGAAGGCAGTGACGCCGGCGCCCAGATTATGTTGCCCCAGGCTGTTCGCGGCGCCTGTGGCCGTTTCCTCGCTGGCATCCACCCGCGCCGCCAACTGCCGTAACAACTGCGCCGCCTGGCGTGCCTTTTCCGGATCCCCGTCGGGAAATGTGACCGCCAGCATCTGCCAGACGATCGCGGTCATGCCCGCAGCGGAGAGGAGGAATCCTCCCACCGGGAGCGCCTTGCCGGACGTCATTGGACTCACGTGCGAAGCCTTTCTCCAGGTCGGGGATGAAGATCCATCCGGCGCGCGCGAGCGGCCGGATCCGCCGGGCCCTTCGGCGACGACAGGTAACCGGCCAGAACCCCGCACACGCGCGGGCCCCGTGAATTGTCCCGGCCTTGACACCCCGAACCCCGTTCATCTTGCGGGTTACCTTAGCCCCGTAAGGCCGGTCCCACCATTCCGCGGCCCCCCTTTTCGCGGGCGGAAGTCCGTGCCGTCGGTAGAAGAAACGCGGGCTTTACAGGATCGAAACGCGGAATGCAGCCGAACGGCTATCCCAGCACGGTCCGTATCGCTATGGCTACTAACGGCATTACGACCCGTTGTAGATCTCCGCGATGAACGGCGTTCATCCTGGCAACGCTTGCCACGCCGCCCGCACCACTCTCCCGCTGGTGAGGAAACGCTCACTTCGGCAACGTGATCTGACTCCGGGATCTCGAACATGATTCCCCATCGACACTCATCGTAGTGATATGGATACTCTTCGTGTAAGCCCTCTGTCTCCCCGATCACTTCCACCTCGCGAGTGGCTTCACGCTGCCCGCGGACGGCGGTGAGCCGGGGAACAACGTAAGGAGAGCGATGCACAAGAAGTCCCTCGCCCTGGCCGTCCTCCTCACCGGCGCGTGCCTGGCGACGGCCACCGCCGTCACCGCGGCCAACGCCACCTCCGCTCCAGCCGAAGCCGCACCCGCGGCCGCGGTCCACGCGCTGCCGCCCGGCTACCAGCTCGTGACGCTGCCCAACGCGAACGTGCCCAACTTCCAGCGCCGGACCCTCTACTGCCCCGGCGCCAAGAAGGTCCTGGGCGGCGGCGCCGAAGCCCGTGGCAACGGCGCGATCCTGGTCGGCTCGTTCCCCACCGATGACGGCCGCGGCTGGATCGCCCTCGGCCGCCAGATCGGCTACAACGACGTCGGCATCAGCGTCTTCGCCATCTGCGCCGACTGACGTTCCGCAGTCTCCGGCCCCGGTCGCTCGCCGACCGGGGCCGTCCGCATGACGGAAACGAGCAGGGACACTACGAGGGGGACTTTCTGCCGCCAACCCGGGAGGCGCGATGCTCAAAGGCGTGATCACGCTGGTGCTGCTGCTGGTGGCCGGTTGCACCGCCGCCCCCGTGTCCTCGGCTCCCGTCTCCTCGACGACGACGATGACGTCGCCGCCCTCCGCCGACGGCTGCTCGAAGGGCGCCCGGCTCGGACCGGGCAGCCACACCTTGACGTTCGGCGGTCTCAAGCGCCGCTACCTGCTGTCGGTGCCCAAGGGCCGCGGCCCGCATCCGGTCCTGCTCAATCTGCACGGCCTCGGCTCCAACGCCGCCCAGCAGGCCGCCTACAGCCGCCTGCCCGAGGCCGGGTCGCGGCGCGGCTACATCGTGGCCACCCCGCAGGCCGCCGAGGGCCGGCTCGGCTGGACGCTGCCCTACACCTACGGCCCGGACGATACCGGCTTCCTCACCGCGCTGCTCGACCACCTCGAACAACGACTGTGCGCCGAGCGCCGGCGCGAGTTCGCCGCCGGCCTGTCCTACGGCGCCGGCATGTCCACCGGCCTGATCTGCGCCATGAACGGCCGCCTGGCCGGGGTCGCGCCCGTGGCCGGGATCAACATTGTCCAGCCCTGCGCCGAGGCCGAGCCGACCACGATCATCGCCTTCCACGGCACCGCCGACGACATCGTCCCCTGCCAGGGCGGCCACCCCCTGCAGAACTCCTCCGGCCGGCTGCGCGTCCTGGCCGACATGGTCGTCCTCAAGCCCGTCGAGCAGGTCGTCGACGCCTGGGCGCGCGTCCTGGGCTGCACCGGCCGCACCACCTCCGCCGTGTCGGCCCAGGTACGGCTGCGCGGCTGGAAATCCTGCCGCGACAGCGTGTCGGTAGGCCTGTACACGGTCAAGGGCGGCGGCCACACCTGGCCGGGACCCCTCCAGGTGCCGCGGCTGGGCGCCACCGCCCGCGGCCTCGACGCCACCGCCCTCATCCTGGACGCCTTCGACCGCACGCCGTCCCGCTGAGCCTCCGGACCCGTCCAGCCGCGCCTGTCCCGCTGAGCTTCTGGGCCTTCCAGCCGCGCCCGCCACCCTGTATGACCCATGCATGAGCGACGACGTAAGCGTCATCATCGAGGCCGTCCCCCGCGCCGGGCTGAGCGCCGAGCAACTGCGCCAAGCCGTGGCCCGCCACCCGGGCGTGCTGTCCGCGCTGGAGGTCGCCGATCCCGACCGGCTGACCATCGGCCCCGCCGCCGCACTCGGCCACGACCCGGGCGAGAACGCCCCCTTCCGGGCCACCGTCTTCGACCCGGCGGGCAACCGCGCCGTCGAACTGCGCGGCACCCTCGACCGGCCCGAACGCGCCGAGATCCGGCCCAGCGCCCACCGGCCGCCGCCCAGCCACGACGAACTGATCGAGGCGGCCGCCATCCTGCGCGCCGACCCCCACTTCCCGGCGGACGGCGAGGCGATCGTCTACCGGCCCATGCCGCCGCTGGCCGACCTGGAAAACCCCGACGGCACCACCGTGCGCCGCCCCACCCTCGGCATCTACACGCCGAACGAGCCCACCGGGGTACGCCACCGCATCGTCGCGGTCGACACCGCCGCAGGCGCCGTCGACTGGACTCCGGCGGGCATCGATGTGCGCATGCATCACGACTGCGAGCACACCGTCCCCGAAGGCATCGACCCCCTGGCCGACCGCGGCGGCCCCGACCAGGTGCGGGTACGCGTCCTGAGCGGCGCCACCGAGCTGTGGAACCTGCTGGTCGTACGGCCACGCGCCTCCGCCCCGCAGAACCCCGGCGTCGGATCGGGCGTGGAACTACGCGAGGTCCGCTACCGGGGCCGGCTGGTGCTGCGCCAGGCGCACGTCCCCATCCTGAACGTCGAGTACGAGCAGGGCACCACCTTCCGCGACGACGCCTCCACCGAGACCCGCTTCTCGGCCGGCGGCACCGACCCGGTCGGCTGGGGCTGGCGGCTGTGCGACAGGCCGCCGCGTACCATCCTCGAACGGCCCGACAGCGACTCCGGCGGCTTCCAGGGCGTCGCCTTCCACCACGACGGCGACGAACTGCGCATCGTCAGCGAGATACAGGCCGGCTGGTACCGCTACGCCAGCGACTGGCGGCTCGGCGACGACGGCACCATCCGGCCCCGCTTCGGCTTCGCCGCCACGGCCAACCCGATGACCTGCATGGTGCACCGCCACCACGCCTACTGGCGCTTCGACTTCGACATCGAGGGCGCCGCCAACGACGTCATCGAGCAGATCGACCAGGGGCCGATCGTCCCCGACCCGGTGCCCATCATCCGCGAGACCACCCGCCGCCGCGCCCCCGGCCGCTACTGGCAGGTACGCGACAAGTCCTCAGGCCGCGGCTTCCAGATCCACCCCGGCCCCTTCGACGACACCGCCGACGCCTACGGGGTGTCCGACCTGTGGTTCCTGCGCCACCACCCGGCCGAACTGGAAGACGGCAACCCCGGCCCGCGAGACCGGGCCGCACTCGGACGCTTCCTCAACAGCGAGAGCATCGACGGCGCCAACGTCGTCGTCTGGTACGCCGGGCACTACTACCACGACCAGGCCCACCCGCAGCCGCACCAGGGCGAGCTGATAGGGCCGGAACTGGTGCCGATCTGACGGCTAGGCTTGGCGTCCATGGATCAGGTGGGTGAGACGACGGCGCGGGCGCTGCTGCGCAGGCTGGCCGTCGAACAGGCCGAGTGCAGGGTGCCGTCGCTGACGGCGGCGATCGTACGGGAGGGGAGGCTGGCCTGGTTCGGCGCGCGCGGCTTCTCTGGTGAGGGTGACAGCGGGGTGCCCACCTTGGACACCCAGTATCGGCTCGGCTCGATCACCAAGAGCCTGGTCGCCACCGTCGTCATGCGGCTGCGCGACGAGGGCCGCCTCGACCTGCTCGACCCCCTGGCCAAACACCTGCCGGACACCCCGTTCGGCGAGGTGAACATCGCCCAGCTGCTCTCCCACACCGGCGGCCTGACCGCCGAGCCGCCCACCGGCTGGTGGGAACGCACTGCCGGCCTGCCGTCCGGCGAACTGCTCGCCCGGTTCGGGCCGGAGCACGCCAAGCACCGGCCCGGCCGCCGCTTCCACTACTCCAACGTCGGCTTCGCCCTGCTCGGCGAGCTGGTCACCCGGCTGCGTGGGGTGCCGTGGCTGCGGGCCGTACAGCAGGAGGTTCTCGATCCGCTCGGCATGTCGGCCACCACCGAGCGGCCGCGCGCCCCGCACGCCACCGGGTACGCCGTCCACCCGTGGGCCGACGTGGTGCTGCCCGAGCCCGAACACGACCACGCCGCCATGGCGCCCGCCGGGCAGCTCTGGTCCACGACCGCCGACCTGGCCCGCTGGGCGGCGTTCGTGGCCGGCGACACCGGCGGCGTCCTGTCTCCCGCCACCCTCGCCGAGATGCGTGAGCCCGCCACCGTCGACGACGGCGACGCCTGGACCTCCGGCTACGGGCTCGGCCTGCAACTGACCCGGCACGCCGGACGCCGCCTGGCCGGTCACACCGGGTCCATGCCCGGCTTCCTGGCCACCGTCTGGGCCGACCCGGCCGACCAGGTGGGGGTGCTGTACATGGCCAACACCACCAGCGGCCTCACCTACAGCCTGCCTACCGACCTGCTGGACATCCTCGACGAACACGAACCCCGTCTGCCGCAGCCGTGGCGCCCCGCCCCCGCCGACCCGGCCCTGCTGGCGCTGACGGGGCTGTGGCACTGGGGGCCCAAGCCGTACTCGCTGCGACTGCTGCCCGACTGCGGCCTGGCACTGACGCCGGTGGGCGGCGCGGGCCGGGCGTCCCGGTTCGTGCCGCAGGACGACGGGACGTGGCTGGGGCTGGATGGCTACTACGCCGGCGAGACGCTGCGGGTGGCGGCCGATCACCTCGACATCAACACCTTCATCTTCACGCGTGACCCGTACGACCCGAAGGCGCCCGTACCCGGCGGCGTGACGGACTGGCACGCCTGATCGCATTGTGCGGTCGCACTCAGCCGACCTCACCGGAGCTTGTCCGGGTTGGGCCGTGCGTTTTGGGGCTCTCGTCAGGCGTGGCCCGCAGCAGACCGTCGGTGGCGGTGAAGGTGTTCCGGTTGGGGCTCGCCCTCGAAGGGGGCGCTCTCCCGGGCGTCGGCCGGGAAGTGGCCGGTCAGCCCAAGAGCGTCGCCGGCGGTGGCTGAGACCCCTCGAGCGCCGGCGCCAGGGCGGCTCGCTCGCTTGGGACCGCGCCTTTGCGGGCGGTCCCAAGCGGGCGAGCTCCTGCCGGGGTCGTGGCGGCGAGGGAACGGCGTCGAGGTGGCAGCATGGTCGTGTGCGTGTGGCGATCCTGGGGCCGCTTGAGGTCGAGTCCGCCGCGATCGGCGGCGCCCGGCTACGTTTGCTGCTGGTACGGCTGGCGCTGTCGGCCGGGCGTACCGTCGCCGTCGAGGAACTGGCCGAGGCGTTGTGGCCGGACGAGCGGCCTGCCGACCCGGCCAACGCGCTGCAGTCGCTGGTCTCCCGGCTACGGCGAGCCCTGCCGGACCCGTCGGCGCTGGCCCTGGTACCTGGGGGCTACCGGCTTGACGCCGTCACGGACGTACGGGAGTTCGACCGGCTGACGGCGCAGGCGCGACGCGAAAACGACCCGGAGGCCACGGCCAGACTGCTGAACGAGGCACTGGCCCTGTGGCGCGGCCCGGCACTGGGCGAGGTCGCGACGGCGCCCTTCGCGACCGCCTACGCGGTACGCCTTGAGGAGTCCCGGCTGACGGCCATCGAGGACCGCGCGGAGGCCGACCTGGCACGCTTCACGCAGGAAAGCACGGGCCCCACGATCCCGTCCCACGACGGCGCCACCCAAGACCGCCCTGCCCAGGACGTGACCGACCAGGACCGTGCCGCCCATACCTCTCACGACAGCACCACGCGGGACCGCGTTGCCAACGGCAGCACGGCCTACGACCACACGGGCCAGGACCTCACTGCGCAAGGCACGCCGACCGTACGGACCGGCGACTCGACGGACGCTACGGCACACCCAAGCGGCCCTACGCTCGGCGCGACCCCCGCGACCCCCGCGACCCCCGCGACCCCCGCGACCCCCGCGACCCCCGCGACCCCCGCGACCCCCGCGACCCCCGCCACCGAGAGCGGCGAGAGCGGCGAGAGCGGCGAGAGCGCGACAGGAGATGGAGGCGCGGCCGGGGGCGAGCGGGCGGCGGAGAATGGCACGACGGCAGTCTTTGGGGGCACAGCAGAAGGCGAGGGCGCGGCCGGAGGTGGGCGGGGGGACGGTGAGTTGGGCGGGCTGTTGGCGGAGCTCGGTGAGCTGACGGCGCGTCATCCTCTGCGCGAGCGACTGCACGCCACCCGCCTCAAGGCGCTGCACGCCGCCGGACGCCGAACCGAGGCGCTGGTCGCGTACGAGCACTTCCGGCGGGGTCTGGCCGACGAATTGGGTGCCGACCCGGGCCCGGAGCTGCGGGAGATCCATCTGAAGCTGTTACGAGCCGATCCCGTCCGCCGTCCGCGTACCAACCTGCGCACTCCGCTCACCAGCTTCGTCGGCCGCGCCGCCGAGATCGCCCAGGTACGCGCCCAGCTGGGACGGAGCCGCCTGGTGACGCTCGTCGGCCCGGGCGGCGCCGGCAAGACCAGGCTCGCCACCACGATCGCCACCGCCCTCCTGAACGAGGCCAGCCGCCAAAGCAGCCCTGACAACGGCTCCCCGCACGGCCAAGGCCGGGGCGGACACGACGGCATGGACGGACGCTCAGGCCATGCGGGCCGAGACGGACGGCCGACGTATGAGAGACCGGACGGACGGCCGACGTACCAGGGACCGGACGGACGGCCGACATACGCGGAACGTGGGCGGCGGGGGTATGAGGGACCCGACGGGCGGCGGGCGTACGAGGAGGGGCAGGCGGGCCCGGCCTACGGCGAAGGGTATGCGCGGCCGACGCACAACAGCGGGCCCACGTACAACAGCGGGCCAGCACACAACAGCGGGCCAGCACACAACAGGGCGCCAGCCTACGACAGCGAGCCGGCAGACACCAGCGGTCCCGCGAGCCCAGGCGGACAGCCGGCGTACGAGGGGCCGAGTGCGGTGTGGCTGGTGGAGCTGGCGCCCGTCAGCGATCCGGCCGACGTGCCGCAGGCGGCGTTGGCCGCGCTCGGGCGGGCGCCGATGCCGGCCGGTCCCGCCGCGCCGACCGACACCCTCGACAGGGTCGTCGAAACTCTCTCAGCGGGCCGGGTGCTGCTGGTGCTCGACAACTGTGAGCACCTCGTCGACGCCGCCGCCCGCCTGGCCGAAGAGCTGCTCGGTCGCTGCCCGCGGTTGCGGGTGCTGGCCACCAGCCGCGAGCCCTTGGGCATCGTGGGCGAGGTCGTCAGCTCGGTCCCGCCGCTGCCGGTCGTGCCGGCGGTGGAGTTGTTCGCCGATCGGGTCGCGGCGGCGTGTCCGGGGCTGGTGCTGGATCAGGGTCTGGTGCGGGAGGTCTGCCGCCGGCTTGACGGGCTGCCGCTGGCCATCGAGCTGGCCGCGGCCCGGTTGCGGGCGTTGAGTCTGGAAGAGCTGGCCGTACGCCTGGATGACAGGTTCCTGCTGCTGACCGGGGGCAGCCGTACGGCGTTGCCCCGGCATCAGACGCTGCGCGCGGTCGTGGCGTGGAGCTGGGATCTGCTGGAGGAGCCGGAGCGGCGGCTGGCCGAGGGGTTGGCGGTGTTCGCGGGCGGGTTCGACCTGGCCGCCGCCGAGCACCTGGGCGGGACCCTCGACCTGGTCGCGGCCTTGCTGGACAAGTCGCTGCTGCAGGCGGCCGGCGGTGGCCGTTACCGCATGCTGGAGACGATCAGGGAGTACGGCCTGGAACGCCTGGCCGAGACCGGGAAGATCGGTCCGGCCCGTGCCGGGCACGCGGCCTACTTCCTGCGGCTGGCCGAGCTGGCCGAGCCCTATTTGCGCGGGCGGGAGCAGCTCACCTGGATCGCGCGGCTGCTGGCCGAGCATGACAACCTGCTGGCCGCGCTGCACTTCGCCGTCGACCGCGGCGACGCCGACACCGCGGTACGGCTGGCGGCGGCGATGGGCGTGTTCTGGACGATCCGCGGCAACCGGCAGGAATCGGTGGGCTGGATGAACCTGGCGCTGAACGTGCCGGGGACGGCGCCGTGGCAGGCCAGGCTGATCGTCTCGGCGACGTTGCTCATCAACGGCGCGCTGGGCGGTGATGACTCCATGGTGGAGTCGGACGTGCGGGAGCTGCGCCGCCTCGCCGAGCTGGCGGAGGGTGAGCCGGGCCATCCGGTGCTGGCGATGATCGGGCCGGCGGTGGCGCTGTTCACCGATGACAAGGCGCTGGGGCTGAGGGAGGTCGAGCGGCGTCTGTACCATCCCGATCCGTGGGCTCGCGGGATGCTGCTGATGGTTCGGGCCGCCATCAAGGAGAACGACGGTGACATGGGCGGCTCGCGCCAGGACCTGATCGCCTCCGCCGCCGAACTGCGGGCGGTGGGCGAGCGGTGGGGGCTGGCGATGACGTTGATGTCGCTGGCCGAGGCGCATGCGATGTTCGGCGACTTCGATGACGCGCTCGCCTCGATCCAGGAGGCCACGGCGTTGATGTTGCAGCTCAACCCCGATCTCGACCCCGGCCACCAGGTGTGGCAGGCGACGATCCGCATCCGCAGCGGCGAGGTGGAGCAGGCGCGCGCCGAGTTGCGCGCCATGACGGAGCAGCCGCATCGCGAACAGTCGGCGCGCAACGCCGCCTTCGCCCACGCCGGACTCGGCGACCTGGCGCGGCTGGAAGGCGATCTCGCCACGGCCGCGCGTGAGTATGGGCTGTCGGCGGCGACGATGGAGCAGTCGCCCTCGATCGTGCCGCAGTTCCGGGCGCTGGTGCTGATCGGCTGGGCGCATCTGGCGCTGGCGGTGGGCGATCAGGCGGCGGCCGGGCGGCACATCGTCCAGGCCGCCGAGCTGAGTCTGTCGGCCAAGGACATGCCGGTGCTGGCCCGGGTGGGTGTGGCGGTGGCGGAGTCGCGGGCGCTCGGCGGCGATGCTCCGGCCGCGGCCCGGACGCTGGGTGCGGCCGAGCAGTTGCGGGGCGCGCCAGACGCGTTCAACCCCGATGTGGCGCGCCTGTCCGCGTGGCTGCGGGCCGAGCTCGGCGACGCCTACGACGCCGCCTACGCGGCGGGCCGGGGCCTGGACCGGCCCGCCGCCCTGAAGCTGGTACGCGCCCCGGCCGCGCCCTCATAGCGGCCGGGACCTGCCGAGCCCCCTCCCAACGACCGGGACCGACCGAGCGCCCTCATAGCGGCCGGGACCTGCCGAGCGCCCTCACAACGGCGGGGACCGACCGCGTGCCGGCAGGGGACGATCGCCCGGACCGGGCCGCGTGCTGTCGGTCGAGATGTCAGGCGCGACGCCGGTAGGCGGCGACGGCCAGGGGCGCGAAGATCGCCAGGAACACCAGGCCCGACACGACCGTCCACACCACCGAGCCGGCGGTCGGGCCGCCGAGCATCAGGGCCCGTGCCGCCTCCATCGCGTGGTTGACCGGGTTCACCTCCAGCCAGGCCTGCAACCAGCCGGGCAGCGTGTCCTTGGGGGTGATCATGCTGGTGCCGAACGTCAGCGGGAACAGCACCACGAACGAGGTGCCCTGCACCCCGCCGGGCTCCCGCATCAGTACGCCCAGCAGCACGAACGCCCAGCTCAGGCAGAACGAGAAGAAGATCGTCAACAGGCAGGCGGCCAGCGTGGGCACCAGCCCGGTCTGGACCCTGAAGCCCAGTGCGGCCCCCGCCCCCATCAACACCACGATCGCCACCACATAGCGGATCAGATCGCCCAGCACCGATCCGATCAGCGGCGCCGAGCGGGCGATCGGCAGGCTGCGGAACCGGTCGAAGACGCCCTTCTTGATGTCGGTGTTGAGGTTGACGCCGGTGGCCATGCCGCCGAACATCACCGTCTGCACCATGATCGCGGGCAGCAGGAACTGCAGGTACTCCTCGGTCGAGCCGGACACGGCGCCGCCCAGCAGGAACACATAGATGATCAGGAAGAGGATCGGCTGCAGGGTGACGTCGATGAGTTGTTCGGGGGTGCGCAGGGTCTTGATGACGCTGCGCCCGGCCAGGGCCAGGCTGTGGCGGATCAGGCCGAAGGGGCGCTGCTCCAGGCGGGCGGGGGCCGCGGTGCGTTCGGTGGTGAGGGTCATGCCGCGCTCTCCTGGTCCGCGTGGTGGCCGGTCAGGGTGAAGAAGACCTCGTCCAGGCTCGGCAGGCGCAGCGACAGCTCGGTGACCGCGATGCCGGCGGTGTGCAGTCGCGCCACGATCTCGGTGAAGGCGGCGTCGCCGTCGACGGGCACGGTGGTCACCTCGCGGCCGGGTGATTCGGCGGGGCGGCCGGCGACGGCGGAGATGATCTCGGCGGTCTCGCGCAGCCTGCCGCGGTCGGCGGGCCGCACGAGTACGGTCTGGCCGCCGACGACATGCTTGAGCTCGGCCGGGGTGCCGTGCGCGATGACCTTGCCGTGGTCGATGACGGAGATGTCGTCGGCCAGCGCGTCGGCCTCCTCCAGGTACTGGGTGGTCAGCAGGACGGTGACGCCGTCGGTGACCAGGCGGCGGATGATGTTCCAGACGTCTTCGCGCTTGGCGGGGTCCAGGCCGGTCGTAGGCTCGTCCAGGAAGATCACGTCGGGCCGGCCGACCAGGCTGGCGGCCAGGTCCAGGCGGCGGCGCATGCCGCCGGAGTAGGTGGAGGCGCGACGGTCGGCGGCCTCGGCCAGGCCGAAGTCGCTCAGCAGCTGCGCGGCCCTGGCCTTGGCCTCACCTCCGCGCAGGTCGAGCAGCCGGCCGATGAGGACCAGGTTCTCGGTGCCGGTCAGGTCCTCGTCGACCGAGGCGTACTGGCCGGTCAGGCCGATCATGCGGCGTACGCGGGCGGGGTGGCGTACGACGTCGACGCCGCTGACGGAGGCGTGGCCGGCGTCGGCGCGCAGCAGGGTGGCCAGGATCCGTACGGCGGTGGTCTTGCCGGCGCCGTTGGGGCCCAGGACGCCCAGGACGGTGCCTTGGCGGGCCGACAGGTTGATGCCGGCCAGGGCGGTGGTCTTGCCGAAGCGTTTGACCAGCCCTTCGGCTTCGAATGCGTTCATGCCGGACATCGTGGACGGTGGCGCTGACAGGCCGCGCACAGATCGCTGTCATGGCGACAGGCGCGCCGCAAGGTCGGCGGCGGGGCCGGGTGGGAGGCTGCCGTGCAGGAGTTCGACGCGGTGCACCAGCCGGGGCGACACCAGCGGCACACCGGAGGCGGCGGAGGCGGGCAGCAGCGTCAGGCCGTGACCGGCGGCGACCAGGTTGAGGACGGTGTGCACGTCGTCGCCGGTGTAGTCGAGCGCGGGCCGGAAGCCGTCGCCCAGCAGGTCACGCAGCCGCTCGAGCGGGCACAGGGTGGTCTGCAGCCAGTGCGCGTCGACGAGGTCGGCCAGCCGCAGCCCCGTCCGGCCGGCCAGGGGGTGGTCGCCGGGCAGCGCCACGACCAGGCCCTCCTCGGCCACGCCGACGGTGGTCAGCGGGCCGACATCGGGCAGGCGCAGCGGGTCGTTCGGCGCGGTGATCCCGTCGGCCAGGCCCGCCTCGGCCGTGCCGTCGGCCACCTGCCTGGCCACCTCGTCTCGGCCGCAGGTGCGTACCGTCACCCGCAGCCGGGGCTGCGCCGCCCGCGCCGCCGCCAGACGTACGGCCAGGACCGAGTTGAGCGCCAGAGGTGTGGCGGCCAGGGTCAGGCGGTGGGCGGGTAGAGCGGCGGTGCGCAGCACGTCGGCCCGCGCGGCGCGGATGCGCAGCAGCAGCGGCCCGGCGTGCTCCAGCAGGCGCAGGCCGGCCTCGGTGGGCGTGACCGGGCGGCGGTGCAGCAGCGGCAGGCCCAGGTCGGTCTCCAGCGCGGCGACCTGCTGGGAGATGGCCGACTGGGTGTAGCCGAGGCGTTCGGCCGCCGCCGAGAACGAGCCCGTCTCGGCGACGGTGACGAAGGTACGCAGCAGATGAGGGTCCATCAGTGTTTCTTATAGCACGTACAGACATCATCGTTGGCGCTTAAGGAGGGGTTCGCCGCACCATGGAGGCATGAGAATCGCCCTGGTCGGAGACCGCTCGCCCAGCGTCCGCGCGCACACCCGCATCCCGCTGATCATCCAGGCGCTGCGTGAGCGTGACGGCATCGCGCTCGACCCCTACTGGATCCCGTCCACCGACGTTCACGACGACGCCCTCCAGCGCTTCGACGGCATCTGGATCGTGCCCGGCAGCCCGTACCGCAGCGAGGAAGGCGTGATCAGCGCCGCGCGGACCGCGCGCGAGCACGGCATTCCCGTGCTGGGCACCTGCGGCGGCTTTCAGCACCTGCTGCTGGAGTACGCGCGTGGCGTGTGCGGGCTCGACGTGGCGCACGCCGAGAACGACCCGGGGGCGCGCGACTTCCTGCTGATGCCGCTGGAGTGCTCGCTGGCCGGCCACGAGGGGCTGGTACGGCTGGCGCCCGGCACGCTGATCGAGCAGATCATCGGCTCGCCCACCACGATGGAGGCCTACAGCTGCTCCTACGGCCTCAACGACGGCTACAAGCACACGCTCGTCGAGCACGGCCTGGTCTTCTCCGGGCACGCCGACGACGGCATGGTGCGGGTGGCCGAGTTGCCCGGGCACCCGTTCTACCTGGCCACGTTGTTCCAGCCGGAGCTGTTCGGCGACGGCAGCCGCCCGCACCCGGTCATCTCCGCCTTCGCCGCCGCGGTCAGCCGTACGTCGGCTCGGCGTGCCGTAGCTCCCGCAGGCCGGGCAGGGTGAGGGCGCCCAGCCGCGCGCCGGTGCGCGGCTGGAGCCGCAGCACCTGCTCGCCCGCGCCGGCCAGCAGCTCGCCGTTCAGCCAGGCCAGTCCCCGGGCCTGGCCCGGCAGGTCCCAGGCGCCGGTTCCCGCCAGGGTCTGGCCGTCGGCCGACAGCAGCCGCTTGCCCGCCGCCAGGTAGGCGCGGCCGTCCGCGGCCACCGCGTACGCCTCGCCGCCGGGCTGCTCGCCCAGCAGGCCGGCGTGCTTGATCTGCAGGTCGTCGGTGGAGGCGACCACGACCCGGCCGGTGGAGGCGTCGAAGACGTACAGCCGCCTGGCCTGGGCGTCGAGCGCCATCGCGTGCGCGAGCGGCGGGCCGAGGCCGAACGGCTCGGGCAGGTCCAGGCAGTAGGCCCAGCGCTCGTCCAGGCTGAGCACGTGCACGAACGCGTGCACCCCGGGGCTCAGGTCGTGGCCCGCGATCAGGTCGCGGGTGTGCAGGTGCTCGTCCTGATGGGTGTAGAGCGTGTAGAGGGCGGCCAGGTCCGGGTCGTGAACGGCCTGGCGGCCCGTGCCGCGCATCTCCTCCTCCTTCGACAGCGGCACCGGCTGCTTGGCGCGGGTCCACAGCGGCGTCATCCGGCCGGCGGCCAGGTCGTACATGCGGACGCGGTAGCGGTCGGGGTGTTCGGGCGGCAGGTGGTCCAGGACGTACATGACCTGGCCGTCGCCGGAGAACGCCTCCGGTTCGATGTTGCCGTCGAGCTGGAGCGTCCGGGTGCCGTCGGCTCCGGTCAGGGTGATCGTGGTACGGCTGCGCGGGCCGGGCTCGGGGCCGAGGGCGACGACCCGGTCGGAGACGGCCTTGATCCGCTCGCCGGAGGCGTCGGTCTGCTCGACGAGGCGGCCGGTGGTGGTGTCGTAGGTGCGCAGGTGGCCGTGGTCGAGCTGGTACAGGCGCAGCCAGCGGGCCCCGGGCACGGCCCCGGGGTAGGTGGCCGTCACCGCGCCGGTGGACAGCTCGACCAGGGAGAGCCCGGCGGCGGTCTCGGCGAGCAGCCGGCCGCGCGGGGCGAGGGGCGCCGCCTTGGGCGGCGGCTGGGTGATGGCGCAGGCCGATACGGCGGCCGCGGCGCCGAGCGCCAGGGCTTGGCGTCTGGTGATGGTGGTCACGTCTTCGGTACACCGGCGGGCGGGTGGAGGTTCCCACCCTCCCGCCTACTCGCCGGGTGGGAGGGTGGCGGTGAGGTGGAAGCCGCCCTGCGGGTGGGGGCCCGCCTCGATGCCGCCGCCCGCCTGGCCGAGCCGTTCGGCCAGGCCACGCAGCCCGCTGCCGGTGTCGGCGGTTGGCTGCGGAGCGTTGGTGCCGTTGTCGCGGATCGTCAGGGTCAGGCCCGTCAGGTCGAACTCCGCCTCGGTGGCGCCGCTGTGCCGGATGATGTTGGTGACGCCCTCGCGTACCACCCAGCCCAGCAGCGCCTCGGCCTGCGCGGCCAGCGGCGGTCCGGTGCGGTGGACGCTCACCCGCACCCCGGCCGCCGCCAGGGCGTCGCGGGCGCGGGTGAGCTCGTCGGCCAGGCTGCCCGCCCGGTAGCCGGTGACCGCCTCGCGTACCTCGGTCAGCGCCTGCCTGCCGACGGCCTCGATGTCGGCGGCCTGGCGTTCGGCCTGGGCGGGGTCGCGGCGGGTCAGCCGGCGTACCGCCTCGGCCTTGACGACGATGACCGACAGGGTGTGGCCGAGCAGGTCGTGCAGGTCGCGGGAGAAGCGCAGCCGCTCCTGCGCGACGGCCGCCTCGGCCAGCCGCTGCCGGGTCTCGTTCAGTTCGCCGATGATCGCATGCAGGTGCAGGATGACGGCCACGACCACGCCCGCGCTGAACGTCCCCCACGAGAACGCCAGGATCGACTCCAGGCTGCCGCCGCCGGCCCACACCACCAGCGCCGCGCCCAAGGGGACCGCCGCCGTGGCGACGCGCACCGCTCGGCCGTACAGGGTGATGCCGCACGCGATGCCCAGCAGCGGGAACAGGTAGTACCAGCCGCCGCCCAGCACGATCGCCAGGGCGAAGACGACCGCGGCCAGCGCCGCCAGCGTGACCCGGGCGGGCACGGTCCGGCGCCGGAAGGCCGTGATCACCGTCAGCACGTACAGGGCGGACATGACGGCCAGGCCCGTCCACGACAGCCAGGCGGGCCGCAGCGAACCGTCGACGGTCTCCCAGATCGCGCCCGTGGCCAGCAGGACGAAGGGCAGGAACGCCTTGACGCCGGGCGCGTCGTACGGTGTGCCGCCGGGGTCCGGGGGCTGGGATCGAAGCAGCATCACGCCCACGTTACGAGCAGATCGGCGCCGCCGCGACGACCCGGGCAGCTCAGGCGAAGACGGTGCCGGTCTCGGTGAACAGGGCGTTGAGCGCCCGCAAGCCGCTCCACGCCTTCGTCATGCCGAACTGGGCCGAGAACCGTACGACCGCCAGGACCTCCTCGGGGGTGGCACCCGCGCTGAAGGCGCGCGTCACGTGGACGCGGAAACTCTCCTCCAGCGTCTGGTAGAGGACGTCGACGGTCATCGTGGCGAACGCCCGCTCGCGGACGGACAGCCGCCGCATGCCGGCGCGCATGCGCGACTGCAGGTCCATGTAGTCGGCGAAGCCGGCGTCGAGGTTGTGCACGGCCCGCCGGGTCGGCGCGGGGATCGGGCTTCCCGAGCCGTCCCCGTTGACCGGATGACCCTGCCCCGTGGGGCCGGCGAGGCCCTGTTCGCGCTCGATGTCGGTCAGGCGGGCCAGGGCCGCCAGCGCCGCCGGGTAGCCGCTGTCGTAGGAGATGAAGCGGAGCAGTTCGCGGAGGTCGTCGGCGTCGACGCCGTGTTCCAGGCCCATCGTCACGTGCGCTTCGAAAGGCAGTCCGAGGGTCTGCTGGCAGACGTCGGCGACCACGCTGAGCAGGACCTTCTCCCGTGGGGTCAGCTCCGGGTTGCCGGCCCAGGCTTTCTGGTGCGTGGCGGCGCTCATCTCCGCGTAGATCGGGTCCAGCGTCTTGATCTGGGTGTCGTACGGAACGTTCACGGTCGTGCTCCTTGCCGAAAAAATGGTTGGCCCGGCCAATGTTGGCCGGGCCAACCATAGCAAGAATCGTTGGGCATGCCAACGGGTTAGATCTTGGGGGTGGCCCGCATGCCGACGTACACGCAGTCGGTGCCGTTGGCCAGGGTGGCGAAGACCACGGGCATGTAGTCCTCGCTGAAGGAGGGGCCGGCGCCGGAGGCGGCGAAGACCGTCTCCGTGACCGGCTCCAGGGCCATCTCCAGGGGCGGGGAGAGGTCCTTCATGTCGTCGACGAACTCGTAGCGCATGTGCGCGTTCCCGTCGTCGTCGCGGCTGACGGTGATGACGACGCCTTCGCGCCGGTACGTGCCCAGCAGGGGCGTGAGGTCGACGGCCGGAGGCTGGGCGGGTGGTCCGAAGGAGGCGGGCATGGTGACGCCGGCGAGTTCGCCGAGCAGGTCGCGGAACAGGTCCCGGTAGAGCAGCCGGGCGCTGCCGCCGTTGGTCATCAGGGCCACGGCCACGCCCGCGTGCGGCACGACCCGCAGGTAGGCGTACTGGCCGATGGCGGCGCCGTCGTGGCCGTAGCCGGCGATGCCGTCCCAGTCGTACAGGGTCCAGCCCAGGCCCCAGCCGTCGGCGCTGACGGTCCACTTGTCCGGCACGTCCACCTCGCGGTGCCGCATCGCCGCCACCGCCTGCGGTGACAGCACTCCCTTGCCGTCCTCCAGGTGCATGTGGGCCAGGCGGGCCATGTCACCGGCGGAGACCAGCACCCGGCCGGCGGGGCCCGCCGAGCGCGGCATCATGTCCCACACCGGTGCCGGGTCCGGGTCCTTGCCGGGCTCGCCCAGGTGGCTCATGGCCACGCGGAAGCGCAGGGCCTCCTCTGGCAGCGTCATCGACCGTTCCAGCCCCAGCGGGGTGAACAGCAGGTCCTTCAGCGCCTGGTCCCAGGTCAGCCCGGTGACCACCTCGATGACCCGGCCCAGCACCACGTAGCCGAGGCCGCCATAGGAGACCGCGGTGCCGGGCGGGCAGTCCAGCGCCACCTTCCGGGCCGCCTCGACGTACTTGGCCAGGCAGTCGTCGCCGCGGCCCGAGTCGTGGTTGAAGTCGTTGGTCACCCCGCCGGTGTGGGACAGCAGCTGCCGGATGGTGATCGTCTTGGTGGCTTCCGGGTCGGGGGTGGCGAACTCCGGCAGCACGTCCACCACCGGCGCGTCCAGCTCCAGCCGGCCTTCGTCGACCAGCCGCATCACCAGCGTGGCGGTGTAGACCTTGGCGATCGATCCCGAATGGAAGATCGAGTCCGGCGTCACCTCCACACCGGTCCCCCGGTTCAGCACCCCGCTGGCCAGCTCGTGGACCTGCCCGTCGACCAGCACGGCCAGCGCCGCGCCCGGCACGTGGTGGGCGGCGCGCAGCTCGTCCAGCCGCGCCTGCCAGCGGGCGCGGTGGAAGCTTCGGCCGGTGGAGCCGCTGCTGCCCCACTCCCCCGAGGCCGTCCAGTTGCCGTCAGCGTCCCAGGCGAGGTTTTCCGACATGTTCTTTATCTCCTTGATGGTGTGAAGGGGGGTGGAGGTCAGTGGTGGCCGGCCAGGGCGGGCTCGCGTGGCTCGCCGGACAGGACCGGGTGGGTGTTGCGGGCGCGCAGGACGAGCCCGGCCAGGACCGCCGCGGCGAGTACCGCGGCGGCGCTGAGCAGGAAGACCGAGGACATGGCCGAGGTGAAGGCGTCGCGGGCGGCCTGCGCGAGCGGGGCGTCCCCGGCGGCGAGCCCGTCCGCGACCGAGCGCCGGGCCGCCTCGGGCGCGGTCGCGGGCATGGCGGCGGTGTAGGCGCTGGACAGGACGCTGCCCAGGACGGCGACACCGAGCGCGGCGCCCGCCTGCTGAATGGTGTCGTTGAGCGCGGAGCCGACCCCGGCGTGCTCGGCGGGGACGGCGCCCATCAACGCGGAGACGGCCGCGGGCATGGCCAGACCGCCGCCGGCGCCGAGGGTGAGCAGGGCGCAGGCCATCACCGCGAACGATCCGGGGACGGCCAGCAGGGCGAACCCGGCGGCCATCACGGTGAGCCCCGTGACGATCAGGGCCCGGTTGCCGATCCTGGTGCCGAGGGCGGCGCCGAGCGCGTTGCAGGCCAGCGAGGCGACCGCCATCGGGGCGAAGGCCAGCCCCGCCTGGGTGGGGGTGTAGCCGAGCACGTACTGCAGGTATTGGCTGAACACCAGCAGCAGGCCGCCGTTGCCGATCTGGACCAGGGTGAGGGAGAAGCTGCCACCGCTGAAGACGCGGTCGCGGAACAGGCGCAGCGGGACCATCGGGTACGCCGTGCGCAGCTCCCAGAGCACGAAGCCGATCAGCGCGCCGACGGCGAGGGCCAAGGCCGGCACGGACAGGCCGTGCGGCAGCTCGATGATCGTCCAGACCAGTGCGGTCATGCCGGAGGCGGACAGGATCGCGCCCAGCGGATCCGGCCTGCTCCAGGGGCCCTTCGACTCGGGCATCAGGACGAGGGCCGCGACGATCGCCAGCGCGGCGACCGGCACGTTGATCAGGAACACCGACCCCCACCAGAACCAGGCGATCAACGCACCGCCCAGGACGGGCCCACCGACCAGTCCGGCCATGGCCACGGCGCTCCAGGCGGCCATCGCCTTGCGCCGCTCCTCGTCGTCGAAGACGGTGATGAGGATGGACAGCGTGCTCGGCATGATCAGCGCGCCGCCGACGCCCATCGCCGCACGGGCGGCGATCAACTGGACGGGGTCGGCGGCGAAGGCCGCCACCAGCGAGGCGGCGCCGAACAACGCCAGGCCGATGATCATGATTTTCCGGCGGCCGAACCGGTCCGACAGGCTGCCGGCCGTCAGCAGCAGGCCGGCGAAGACCAGGATGTAGGAGTCCAGGATCCACTGGGTGTCCTGGGCCGTGGCGCCGAGGTCGGCGGCCAGCGGCGGGATCGCCACCGTCAGCACCATGTTGTCGATGACCAGCACCAGGGTGCTGAGACATAACACGATCAGGATGAGCCAGCGGCGTGGATGACGTGCTTGCATGAGAACCTTCCAGAAAACCTGCCGAGGAGCGCGCGGTGTCCCGGGCATGGGGACGCGCGTGTCCGCGGACGGAAAAACGTCACAAGGGATTGGCCGGGTCACGCCCCGGCGGGCGGAATCCATTCGGCGAGCTGGACCACGACGCCGTTGGGGTCGGTCAGGCACAGCCGCCACTCGCCCCAGGGCTCCTGGCGCAGCGGCGTGGTGATGTTGGCGCCCTCCCGGCGCAGCCGGTCGTGCTCGGCGTCGATCCCGACGACGGTGAAGGACACGACCATGTCCGTCCGGCGGCTCCGCGGCGGCTGCTCGAGGTCGCGCTGTCGTACGACCAGGTCCACCGCCGCGTCGTCGCGGCCCAGCCACACGAAACCGTCGCCGGACACCACCTCGCGAAAGCCGAGGTGCGTGCCGAAGAACCGGCTGCAGGCCGCCATGTCGTCAACGCTCAGCGACACCGTGGAGGCGATCACGTTCACGTGCGAACCTCTGGCTCTGGTCGCCGGACCGGCAGGCCCATGTCACACTTCCTTCCGATAGGTCGATCTTTGGTCACCGGAGCCCGCTCCGCTGACAAGATCAAGCATTCTGGCTGGCCAGGCCCGGAACAATGGCGGAAGACGTAATGCCGGTTAACCCAGAAGTTCACGATCGGGGGCGGGATGGAACTGCGGGACATCGAGATCTTTCTGGCCCTGGCCGAGGAGCTCCATTTCGGCAAGACCGCCGAGCGGCTGCACGTGACTCCGGCTCGGGTGAGCCAGGCGATCAAGAAGCAGGAGCGCGGCGTCGGCGGCAAGCTGTTCGAGCGCACGAGCCGCAACGTCCAGTTGACCGCGCTCGGCGAGCGGCTGTATCAGGACCTGCGGGTGGTGTACCAGGGCCTGCACGACAGCATGGAACGAGCCAGGCTGGCCGCCCAGGGCAAGACCGACGTGCTGCGCGTCGGCATGCTGCCCAGCAATGCTCACGACCTGCTCCCCTTCTGGCAGGAGTTCCGCTCCCGCCACCCCGCGTGGGGGCTGCGGATCCGGCACAACCCCTTCATCCAGCCGTTCGAGCCGCTGCGCAACGGGGAGATCGACGTGCTGGTGTCCTGGCTGCCGGTGGAGGAGCCCGATCTGACCGTCGGGCCGGTCGTCTTCACCGAGCACAGGGTGATGCTGGTGCCTGTCGGCCACGCGCTCGCCGACCGCGAGTCGGTCTCCCTGGAGGCGCTGGGCGACCACGGCGTCATGCGGCCCTCGATCGTCCAGCCCGACTACTGGGAGGACGCCTTCACGCCCTTCCAGACCCCCAGCGGCCGGCTGATCGAGCGCAGTCTGGCCGTCTCGCAGCTGGACGACGTGTTCACCCTCGTCGGCGCCGACGGGGCCGTGCACAACCTGGCGGCCCACGCTGCCCGCTACCACGCTCGCCCCGACATCGTCTACCTGCCGATCCACGACGCGCCGCTGCTGAGATGGGGGCTGGTGTGGCGCGGCGACGCCGAGACCGAACTCGTCCGCGCTCTGGCCCAGGTGATTCGCGACCTGGGCACCGCCTGCCTCTGAGCTCGTTATCAGCGCTTTAGGCGGCGATCGCCTGGCGGACGCCGGTACGGCCCTGCGGATCTGGCCGTCACGCCTGGACCAGGGTGATGACGCCCGCGCTCACGAGGGCGACCGCCCACATGCGGTCCAGGTTGAACCAGGCGCGCCGGAGCACCGTGAGGCCCACCACCTCGTACACGACCAGGGCGATGACACCCGCCACCACGAACATCGCCAGCGTGTGCAGAGCGGCCACCGCCAGGCCGCCGGTGAGGGCGTGGCCCGGGTGGCCGGGGACGTGCAGGCCGGTGAAGACCGGCAGCAGCATCAGGCCGGCGCCGTGGGCCGAGGACATCAGGAACGACCAGCAGGCCAGCTGCCACAGCGACAGCCGCATCCCCACCCAGCGGAAGTGCCGGGTCGACAGCAGCCGCCACAGGCCGAACCCGACCAGCACCACCCCGCCGCCGATCGACAGCACCCTGCCGGTGACCAGCGAGCCGGTGGCGCCGACGACGAGCGCGACCAGGGCGACCGAGGCCAGATGGCCGAGCGCGATGACCGGCAGCGACTGCAGCAGCAGGTCCCTGCTGCGCTCCTGCAGGCCGCGGGCCACGGCGAACAGCCAGCCCATGGCCGGGTTCAGGCCGTGGAAGGCGCCCAGCAGGAGCACCGTGGCGATCGTCACGGGTAGCAGTAGGAATCGGAGGAGGCATCGCCGCCCTGCAGCCGCACCTGGTGGGGGCGCAGGCCGCGAAACGCCTCGCCGTGGGGGAAGAAGCGGGTGTCGAGAGTGAAGGAGTCGGCGTCGATCTTGGCCATCCAGGCGCCGACGCCCTCAGGGTAGAACTGGTCGTCCCAGGCGCCGTACAGGGAGTTGGTGACGTAGACGCGGCGGCCGTCGCGGCTGACCTCCACCATCTGGGGGCCGCCCCGCAGGGGCAGCGACGGCTGGGCCGGGTGGGGCGCCTGCCGGACGATGCCGCCGAGCTTGACCGAGCCCAGCTCCACGGGCTTGGTCGGGTCCGACACGTCGTACTGCTTGAGCTCGCCGGTGCCCCAGCACGAGACGTACAGCCGCTGGTCGTCGACCGACAGGTCGATGTCGGTGACCAGCGGCGGCACCGCGCCGAAGGGCTGCAGCAGGGGCGGCAGCAGGCCGGCGTCGGCGGGTTCGGCGGGGATGGAGATCACCTTGCGGGCCTGCCAGCGGCCGTTCTCGTGGAACCAGAGCCAGACGGAGGCCGACAGGTCCGCGACGCTGATGACGACCCCGGCGAACCCGTAGGTGCGGGTGGGGTCGTGGGCCGGGCGGAGCTCCAGGGTCATCTGGTGTTCGTCGCCGAGGTCGACCTCCTGGACGTGCCTGCGCTTGCGTAGATCCCAGAAGTGCAGTTTGTGGCCGTACGCGCGGCCGAGCAGCAGCTCCCCCACCACCCCGTCCTCGATCATCGACGGCGTGCCCCACTCGGAGCTGATCAGCACGTCATGGTTGAGGTGCCACCAGAAGTCGTAGGCGAGATACTGCGGCCCCCGGTCCATCTCCCAGCGCCCGAGCACGTCGAAGGAGGTGTGGTCGAGGATCGCGATCCCGCCCGGCCCCTCGTTGCCGTTCGCGCCGCCGAGCGCGGACAGGTAGAGCCCTTCCGGCCCGCAGTGCACGGTGTGGGGCCGCGAGTAGCCGGCCCGCTTGGCCAGCTCCTCCGCCTCGATGACCTTGACCAGTTCGGGGCTGATCCGGTCCTTGGTGTCGAAGATGTGGATCCGCGAGGACCGCAGCCCCGGCACGACGAGGTAGCGGCGTTCGACGTGCGGATGCGGGGCGTAGGGACACAGCGCGCTGCTGCAGGCGTTCCATCCGAAGTGGTGCAGCTCGTCGCCGGTGTTGGGCAGGTCGGTCCAGCCCACCACCTGGCCGTAGGTCGGCGAGGCGGCATCGGTGTCGATGACGGCCAGCGCGTCCGGCCTGGTCGCCGACCTGTCGAAGGCGGCGACGTAGGCCAGTTTCTCGGCGGGTGCGTCTGCCGCGTCCCTCGGCGATGGATAGAACGTGGGGTCCGGAGTCCAGAGGCTCATCCTTTCACGTATCCACTAATTTCCTACAAGGTCAACCGGGTATGGGCCACGTTTTCGGAATGGTCGCGCAAGGTCTCAGCGTGAGGGCTCCCAGCCGCGCCGGGGCGTACGGGCGCCGGCCGGCTGGTCGGCGCGGCTGCGGTAGACGATGTAGGGGCGGGTCAGGTAGCCGATGGGCGCGGTGAGCATGTGCACCAGCCGGGTGAACGGCCAGATGGCGAACAGCAGCAGCGCGCTGAGCGCGTGCAACTGGAACAGGATCGGCGCGCCGGCCATCAGCGCGGGCCGCGGGCTGAAGGTGAAGATCGACCGGAACCAGGGCGAGATGGTGGTGCGATAGTCGTAGCCGGAGCCGATGACGTTGGCCGCCACCGTGGCGGCCAGGCCGAGCACGATGGTGATGCTCAGCACGGCGTACATGAGCTTGTCGTTGCGGGTGGTGGCCGTGAAGACGGGTCCGACGGTGCGCCGCCGGTAGATGAGGATCGCCAGGCCGCCGAGGGTGGCGGCGCCCGCGATGGTGCCGAGCACGACGGCGGTGACGTGGTAGGCCTCCTCGCTCATCCCTATGGCCGCCGTCCAGCTCTTGGGGATCACCAGCCCGCCGATGTGGCCGAGCAGGACGACCAGGATGCCGAAGTGGAACAGCGGGCTGCCGACGCGCAGCAGCCGCGACTCGTACATCTGCGACGAGCGGGTGGTCCAGCCGAACTTGTCATAGCGGTAGCGCCACAGGTGGCCGAGCACGAACAGCGTCAGCGCCACGTACGGCGCCACCACCCACAGCAGGATCTCCAGGCTTTTCATCTGTAAGGCTCCAATCCGACCTCCTCGGCCGGCGGTCCTTCGGCCGCCAGCCGCAGCGCGGCCTCCTTCTCGCGCGAGCCGGCCGGGGGCAGGGTGGCCGCCACGGCCGCCACCACGTCGGCGTACGGCGAGCGCTCGTCCTCCAGCGCCGCGCGCAGCAGCTCCAGGCCCGCACGGTGCTCCTGCAGCAGGCGGCGGGCCGCCCGCACGCCACCGCGGGCCGACAGCTCGCACACCACCGCCACGTGGTCGGGCAGTTCGCCGTCGGCCACCTCGAAACCGTCGGCGCGCAGGGCGTGCTTGAAACGCAGCAGCGCGCCGCCGCGCTTGCGGGTGTCGCCGTAGGCGTAGTACGTCAGGTACGGGCAGCAGCGCCGCTTGAGGTCGAAGGTCGCCACGTAATGGGCGGCCAGGTCGCCCTGCGCGGTGACGGCGGTGTGGTCGAGGAAGGCGGTCAGGCGCTCGCGCACCTCACCGCCGGGCAGCGCGGCCACGGCCCCGGCCAGCAACTGCCGGGCGTCGTACAACCGGTCGTCGGGGTAGCCGAGCAGCACCGATGCCACCATGTGCGCCGTACGCAGCTCGCCTTCGCCCAGATCAATCATGATTTGCCCCGGTTTCTCTTGGGGAACAGCCCGTCGGGAGTGCCCTTGCCGTCCCAGTTGAGGAGGTTGACGCGGCCGCGTAGCTCGTCGGCGTCCTCCAGGTCATCGCCGGCCTGCCGCTCGCGCAGCGCGTGGAAGTTCTCCACCGCGACCGGGGCGGGCAGGCCGGAGGCCTCGCCGAACGGGCCGCCCATGCCGGGCCCGCCTTCGTAGTCGAGGCTGCATCCGGTGGCGCTCTCCTCCAGCCGCGCGCCCTGCTCGGCGTGGGCCTGGGGGATCACGTACCGCTCGGCGTACGGTGCCAGGGCCAGCAGCCGGTGCATCGCCTCGACCTGCTCGCCGCTCATCCCTACAGCGGCGGCGATCGACTCGTCGGGGTCCTGGCCGAGGTTGAGGCGGCGCATGTAGGAACGCATGGCGGCCAGACGGCGCAGCACGGCTCGGACCGGCTCGGGGTCGCCGGCGGTGAACAGCTCGGCGAGGTAGCCGATCGGAATGCGCAGGGCGTCGATCGCGCCGAACAGGTTCCCGGGGTCCTCGCCGTCGTGGCCGGTGCCGGACAGCACGTCCACCACGGGCGACAGGGGCGGGATGTACCAGACCATCGGCATCGTGCGGTACTCCGGGTGCAGCGGGAGCGCGACGCCGTACTCGAAGATCAGCTGGTGGATCGGGGAGCTGCGGGCGGCCGCCAGCCAGTCCTCGGGGATGTTCGCGGCGCGGGCGGCGGCGATCACCTCGGGGTCGTGCGGGTCCAGCAGGACGCTCTTGTGCGCCTCGTACAGATCCTTCTCGTCCGGGACGCTCGCCGCCTCGGCGACCCGGTCGGCGTCGTAGAGGAGCAGGCCGAGGTAGCGCAGCCGGCCCACGCAGGTCTCCGAGCAGACCGTGGGGATGCCGACCTCGATGCGGGGGTAGCACATGGTGCACTTCTCGGCCTTGCCGGTGCGGTGGTTGAAGTACACCTTCTTGTACGGGCAGCCGGTCACGCACATGCGCCAGCCCCGGCAGCGGTCCTGGTCGACCAGGACGATCCCGTCCTCCGAGCGCTTGTACATCGCGCCGGACGGGCAGGAGGCCACGCACGAGGGGTTGAGGCAGTGCTCGCAGATGCGCGGCAGGTAGAACATGAACGCCTGCTCGAACTCCAGCTTCACCTGGCCCGACAGCTTGCGTAGCACCGGGTCGGCGGGGGCGAGCTCGGGGCCGCCGGCCAGGTTGTCGTCCCAGTTCGCACTCCAGCTGATCTTGGTGGGCTCGCCGCTGATGAGCGAGCGGGGCCGCGCCACCGGGGTGTCGGCCTGCATGGGGGCGGAGAAGAGCCGGTCGTAGTCGTAGGTCCAGGGCTCGTAGTAGTCCTGGATGGAGGGCATGAGTGGGTTCGCGAAGATGGTGAACAGCTTCTTGAGCCGCCCGCCCGCCTTCAGCCGGAGCCGGCCGCGCCGGTTGAGCTCCCAGCCGCCCTTCCATTTGTCCTGGTCCTGGTAGGTGCGGGGGTAGCCCTGGCCGGGGCGGGTCTCGACGTTGTTGAACCAGACGTACTCGGTGCCCGCCCGGTTGGTCCAGGCCTGCTTGCAGGTGACCGAACACGTGTGACAGCCGATGCACTTGTCCAGGTTCATCACCATCGCGAGTTGAGCCATGATCCGCATCAGTAGTCGACCTCCTGAGTGCGGCGGCGGATCACGGTGACCTCGTCGCGCTGGTTGCCGGTGGGCCCGAGGTAGTTGAAGGCGAAGCTCAACTGGGCGTACCCGCCGATGAGATGGGTGGGCTTGACCAGGAGCCGGGTGAGCGAGTTGTGGATGCCGCCGCGCCGCCCGGAGGTCTCGCTCTTGGGCACGTCCACCACGCGTTCCTGGGCGTGGTACATGTACACCGTGCCCTCGGGCATCCGGTGCGAGACGACCGCGCGGGCCACGACGACGCCGTTGCGGTTGACCGCCTCCACCCAGTCGTTGTCGGCGATCTTCACCTTGGCCGCGTCGGCGGGGCTCATCCAGATGGTCGGGCCGCCTCGGGACAGCGTGAGCATGAGCAGGTTGTCCTGGTATTCGGAGTGGATGGACCACTTGGAGTGCGGGGTGAGGTAGCGCACGGTGATACCGTCCGCCCCGGATTCGCCGACGCCGGGCTCGCCGAACATCGCGGTCATGTTCAGCGGCGGCCGGTAGGTCGGCAGCGCCTCGCCGGCCTCGTGGATCCAGTCGTGGTCGAGATAGAAGTGCTGGCGGCCGGTCAGCGTGTGCCAGGGTTTGCGATGCTCGACATTGATGGTGAACGCCGAGTAGCGCCGCCCGCCGCTCTCGCTGCCCGACCATTCCGGCGAGGTGATCACCGGCACGGGCCGGGCCTGGGTGTCGGCGAAGGTGATCTGCTTGTGCCTGTCGGCCAGCCCGTCGAACGACGTCCCGGTACGCCGGCCCAGCGTGGCGAACCCCTGGGCGGCCAGGCGCCCGTTGGTGGTGCCCGACAAGGCCAGGATGGCCTCGCACATGTCGCTGTCGCGGGCCAGGGAGGGGCGGCCCGTGGCGACGCCGCCGCGGACGGTGCCGTTCATCCTGCCCAGCCGGTCGATCTCGCCGGAGACGTCGTACGTCAGCCCCTTGGTCGTGGCCCCGAGCCGTTCCAGCAGCGGACCGAGCGCGGCCATCTTCCGCGCGACCGCCCCGTAGTCGCGCTCCACCGTGACCAGCTTGGGGAAGTCGCGTCCCGGAGTGGGCGGCCGGCCCGTCGCGCGCCAATCATGGACCCGCCCGTGCGGCGTGGCCAGCTCGTCGGGCGTGTCGTGCAGCAGCGGCACGGCCACCACGTCCGTACGGGTGCCCAGATGGGTCTTCGCCAGGTCGCTGAAGGCGCGGGCGATGGCGTGGAAGGCCGCGAAGTCGGTACGGGTCTGCCAGGGCGGGTCGATCGCCGGGGTGAAGGCGTGCACGAACGGGTGCATGTCGGTCGAGGACAGATCGTGCTTCTCGTACCACGTGGCGGCGGGCAGCACGATGTCGGAGAACAACGTGGTGGAGGTCATCCGGAAGTCCAGCGACAGCAGCAGGTCGAGCTTGCCGCGCGGCGCCTCCTGCGGCCAGGCCACGCTCGTCGGCCGCTGCCCGGGGGCGGCTTCCCCGGCTCGTACGTCCGAGTCGGCGCCCAGCAGGTGACGCAGGAAGTACTCGTTGCCCTTGGCCGAGGAGCCGAGCAGGTTGGCCCGCCACACGGTCAGCACGCGCGGCCAGTTCGCGGGCGCGTCGGGGTCCTCGCAGGCGAACCCGAGCCGCCCTTGGGCGACCTGATCGGCCACGTACGGTCCCGCCTCCGTACCCGCCGCGGCCGCCTCGTCGGCCAGGTCGAGCGGATTGCGATCGAAGGTGGGGTACGACGGCATCCAGCCCATCCGCGCCGAGTACGACAGCAGGTCGGCGGTGGCCTTGCCGGTGAACGCGCCGCTGCCGAGCGGGGAGGAGACGATGTCTGCCGAGTAGGTGTCATAGCGCCACTGGTCGGTGTGCAGGTACCAGTAGGCGGTGCCGATCATCTGCCGTGGCGGGCGCGACCAGTCCAGGCCGAAGGCCAGCTGCGCCCAGCCGGTGATCGGCCGGCACTTCTCCTGGCCGACGTAATGGGCCCAGCCGCCGCCGTTGACGCCCTGGCAGCCGGTCAGCGTGGTCAGCGCCAGGAAGGAGCGGTAGATGGTGTCGGAGTGGAACCAGTGGTTCGTCCCCGCTCCCATGATGATCATGGATCGGCCGCCCGACTCCTCGGCGTTGCGGGCGAACTCCCGGGCGATGCGGGTGGCCGCCGCGGCCGGCACCGAGGTGAGCGCCTCCTGCCAGGCCGGGGTGTACGGCTCGGCCGCGTCGTCGTATCCGGACGGCCAGCGTCCCGGCAGCCCGTCGCGGGCCACGCCGTACTGGGCGAGCATCAGGTCGTACACCGTGGTGACCAGGTGGCCGCCGACGCGCCGCACCGGCACGCCACGTTCCAGCACTCCTTCGCCGTGACCGTCGAAGCGCGGCAGCACGACCGCCGCCGCCTCCTGCCCGAGGCAGGTCAGCAGCGGGTCCACCTCGCCCAGGTCGAGGTTCCAGCGGCCCTGGCCCTGCTCGGAGTAGCGGAACGCGAGCGAGCCGTTCGGCACGACCGGCTCGCCGCTCCGCGCGTCCAGCAGGACCGTGGCGAACGCCGCCTCCTGCCCTTCCTGCCCCAGGTCGGCCGCGGTGAGGAACTTGTCCGGCACGTACGACCCGTCCCGCTCACGCAGCCGGATCAGGAACGGCAGGTCGGTGAAGCGCTTGACGTAATCGGTGAAATAGGGCGTCGGCCGGTCGACGAAGAACTCCTTGAGGATCACCTGCCCCATCGCCATGGCCAGCGCGCCGTCCGTGCCCGGGTGCGGCGCCAGCCACTCGTCGGCGAACTTGGCGGCGTCGTTGTAGTCGGGCGCGAGCACCACCACCTTCTGGCCCCGGTAACGCGCCTCGGCCATGAAGTGGGCGTCGGGAGTGCGGGTGACCGGCACGTTCGAACCCCACAGCATCAGGTACGCCGCGTCCCACCAGTCGGCCGACTCCGGCACGTCCGTCTGGTCGCCGAACACCTGCGGGGAGGCGACCGGCAGGTCGGCGTACCAGTCGTAGAACGACAGCATCGCCCCGCCGATCAGCGAGACGAACCGGGCACCCACCGCATGGGAGGCCATCGACATGGCCGGAATCGGGCTGAATCCGGCCACCCGGTCAGGGCCGTAGGTCTTGATGGTGTGCACGTGCGCCGCGGCGATGATCTCGGTGGCCTCGTCCCAGGTGACGCGCACCAGCCCGCCCTTGCCGCGGGCCGACTGGTAGCGGCGGCGCTTGTCCGGGTCTGTGGTGATCTCCGCCCAGGCGGCGACCGGGTCGCCCAGCCTCGCCCTGGCCTCCCGGTACATCTCCACCAGCACGCCTCTGGCGTACGGGAAGCGGACCCGGGTGGGCGAGTAGGTGTACCAGGAGAAGGCCGCACCGCGCGGACAGCCCCGGGGCTCGTACTCCGGCCGGTCGCCGCCCACGCTCGGGTAGTCGGTCTGCTGCGCCTCCCAGGTGATCACGCCGTCCTTGACGTACACCTTCCAGGAGCAGGAACCGGTGCAGTTGACGCCGTGGGTGGAGCGGACGACCTTGTCGTGGCTCCACCGGTCACGGTAGAACACGTCGCCCTGGCGTCCGCCGATCTGGTGCAACGTGCGCAGGTCATCGGAGGCTTCGCCGCGGCGCAGATGCCTGCCCAGCCGCAACAGGGCATCGCTGAGCGGTCCGTCCATACCTGCCATGCGTGCAACTCCTCATCTCACGCGACCCACCGATGCCGTACGTCTCGATCCTTTCGGCTGGCGGCGGGACGGCTCAGGGCCTTTAGTCCCACCTTCCGGATCCGAAAGACCCGAGGCGCCGGCCGGTGGCCTCCACCGTGGTGATGACGATGAACTGGTCACGGCCACGTACCCACGGCGTCAGCGGCAGTCCTTCCAGCCGGGCGATCTCCGCGGGCTCGTCGGCGACGCGGGCCAGCCCCACGACGGTGACCGACCAGCCGGTCCGCTCCACCGGGTGGAAGTCGTCGACCTCGAAGGCGACGACCGCGCGCCGCGTGGCGGCGGCCAGCTTCGAACCGGCCGCCGTGCGGATGACGATGTCGTCGCCGTCCAGGCAGAAGTTGACCGGCTGCACAGCCGGCAGGGCGCGATCGGTGAACACGATCCGCCCGATCGGGCTTGAGGGCAGCAGGCGCATGCACTCCTCGTGGGAGAGCACCTGCAGGCCGGCTGAGTCGAGTTTCATACCCCTCAGCCTGCGCCGCCCCTACCTGCGGGGTTAGGGACGAAAGTCCCGTGACGGCTGCCGATCCGCCCTCAGTCGCCGGCGTCAGTGCGCGGGCCTGGACGGCATCGGCGGCGCGGCCGGGCGTCGCCCGGCCGTGGCGCGGACCGCGGTGACCGTCAGCACCAGCATCAGCACCGACACCCCGGCCAGCAGGGCCAGGCCCAGCCCGTAGGAGCCGAACAGGCTATAGACCAAGCCCATCACCAGCGGCGGCACAAACCCGCCGAGCCCTCCGGCGGCGCCCACCAGACCCGTGACCGAGCCGACCTTGTCGGCCGGTGCCACCGTCGCCACCAGCGCGAACGTGGCCCCGCTGCCGGCGCCGAGCGCCGCCGCCATGGTCAGGAACGCGGCCGTGCCCAGCATCATCAGCGGCGGGGTGAACGCCTGCGCGGCGGCGCAGCACGCGACCACGGCGAACACGGCGACCAGCACGGGAATCGGCCCGATCCGGTCCGACAGCCAGCCGCCGATCGGCCGCATCACGACCGCGAGGATCACGAACCCGGCCATCCGGTTGGCCGCGTCCGCCTGTTCCAGGCCATAGGCCGACTGCAGATAGACCGGCAGATAGACCGAGAAGGCGACGTACCCGCCGAAGGCCACCGCGTACAGTACGCAGGCCTGCCAGGTGATCGGCAGGCGCACGGCCGCGGCCAGGCGCGCCATGATCGACTGGGTCGGCGCCGTACGGCCCGGCGCGTCACGCAGCGCGAACCAGGCCACCACGGCGTACAGGGCGAGCACCGCCGCGGTGAGCAGGAACGGGGTGGCCGAGCCGCCGGTCCTGACCAGCCTGACCGTGGTCAGCGCGCTGATCGCGGTGCCGCCCATCCCCATGCCGAAGACGCCGACGGCCAGCCCGCGGCGCTCGGGCGGGAACCAGGCGCTGACGAAGGGCACACCCACGGCGAACACCGTCCCGCCGATGCCCAGGAAGAACCCGCCCACCAGCAGCGCCGCCAGCGAGCCCTGCCCCGCCAGGCCGATGAACAGCACCGGGACCATGGTGAGCGCCGAGATCAGCGGGAACATCACCCGGCCGCCGTAGCGGTCGGTGAGCGCCCCGACCGGGATGCGGCCCAGCGAGCCGACGATCACCGGGACCGCGACCAGCAACGCCTGCTGGGTGGCCGACAGGCCCAGGATCTCCTTGAACCGCGGGCCCAGCGGGCTGAGCAGCGCCCACGCCCAGAAGTTCACCGCGAACCCCACCGTTGCCAACGCCAGCATCGACGCCGGTCGGCGGGTCGTTCCGCTGGTCCTGTCGGAGCTCATCTCATCCGCCCTTGTCGTGCCGATCCGTGCTTGAGACAGGCCGCCGTTCGTGGCAGGTGAGCGCTGTCTCCCGTCACATCCCACCGCGACGGCTGCCTGGACTCCTAGGGGCGAAAGTCCCGCACATCGAGTGCTTTGTGCTGTGGGTTCGAAGCGAATGGGTCATCGTGGCTGGAGACCGTCGAGGGCGATGTCGATGAAGCGCCGCCAGTCGCCGATGGCGTCGCGGCTGATCGCGGCCACCGCTCCGGCGATCATGTAGAGGTCCGCGACCTTGACGTCGGCGCGGAAGGTGCCGTCGGCCCGGCCCCGGTCGAGCAGGGTCTCGCCGAGGGCCAGGAGGTCGGCGCCCACCTGGCCGCGCGGCTCGGTCGAGCCCAGGGCCGCCTCGATCGCGCTGGAGACCCCGCGGCCCTCGTCGTGCACCTCGCCGATGCGGGTCAGGAAGCAGATCAGGGCCTGGCGGGTGTCGGGGTTGGGCAGGCACGCGGTCCGGGCGTAGGCCAGGATCTCGGCGAACCGCTGCTCCGTCACCGCCTCGATCAACGCCTGACGTGTCGGGAAATGTCGGTAGACGGTGCCCACGCCGACGCCGGCCGCCTTGGCCACCTCCGCCATCTGCACCTCATCCCCGTGCTCGGCGAACAGCGCGCAGGCCACCTCCAGCACGCGGCCGCGGTTGCGTTCGGCGTCGGTGCGGGGCTTGCGGGTGGTGGGTTTTGACATCCCTCGCGGTCCTCTGTCTAGACTTTAACCGGAATCGGATTCCTCTTCCGGAAAGGTTACCTCATGTCCAAGGGCCGCTTCATCCTCCTGAATCCCGGAGAGTCACGCCTGCCCATGCCGCCACCGACGACGCTCAAGGCCGGAGCCGCCGACACCGAGGGCCGGTTCTCCCTCATCGAGAACCAGGGCCACCATGACCTCCCCTCGCATGTCCACGACGCCTTCGACGAGCTGGTCTTCGTCCTGGACGGAGAGCTGGGCGTCGACTTCGACGGCCGGAGGCATCACCTGACCGCGGGCATGTGCGCGCTGCTGCCGCGCGGCGTCACCCACGCCATGCGCGCCCTGTCGGAGGCTCCGGTCCACGCGCTGCACCTGTTCTCGCCGGGCGGTTGGGAAGCGCACCCAGAGGCCGGGCAGGCGGCGGAGAGCGGCGACATAGGCCGCTTCTATGTTCTCCAGCGCGGTGAAGTGCGCCCGGGGCGGATCAAGGTGCCGCCCGCGTTCGCCGCCAAGGCCCGGGGCACCGACACCGACGGCAGGCTGTCGCTCCTCGAAATGGTGGTGGCTCAGGACATTCCCCGTCACATCCACCATGCGGCGGACGAAGGCATCTACGTACTCGACGGGGAGCTCGTCGTCGAGTACGACGACCGGACGGACAAGGTGGGCAAGGGGCAGTTCGTCCTGCTGCCTCACGGGGTCCCGCACGCGCTGCGCTGCGGGTCCGCCCCTCCCCCGCGGGTCATCCAGATCTCCTCGCCGGGCGGCTGGGAGTGTTTCGTCGAGGACCTGATCGAGGCCAGGCCGCACATCACCACGGGCGGCCGCCTCGACCCGGTCAAACTCAACCCCATCGCCGCCAAGTACGACATCACCTACGGAGTGCCGTAACCCCGGCGACGGTCGGCGCCGGGGTCATCGCCCAGAGCGCGACGGCGATGTACACGACCTGCTCGGGCACCCGCAGCCACAAAGGCGACGCCTCGCCGCCGTTGAACGGCACGTCGGCGACCGCGGCGTAGATGTTGGCCGGCAGCAGCAGCACGAAGAGCGCGACCAGCCCGATCCCGGCCGGCCGGCGCGTCCCGGCGATGATCAGTCCCACCGCGCCCATGAGCTCCAGTACGCCGGTCAGGTAGACCACCGCGTCGGCGAAGGGCACGAAGGGCGGCACCATGCGTACGAGATCCCCATGGTTGGGCATGACCGTGACGCCGTCCGGGACGAAGTGCGCGCTGGCCGTCATGAAGAGCATGACGGCCAGCGCGTGCGCCGCACTGACCGGCCACGAGGCGAACCGGCGGACCCCGAAGGCTCCCAGCGCCCGGAAGCCCAGCAGGGCCACCATCAGCACGATGATCGTTTCCACGGCGATCTCCCATTGGGTAGTTGTGCTATCTAATGTTGGATAGCACAACTATCCTACGAAGGGTCGCGATGTCAAGTGGGGTCGTTCAGTTCGGCCAGTCGCCGAGGAGGGCCCGCACTTCTCCGGCCACCTCACGCACCGACCGGCCGTCGGTCTCCACGCGCAGGTCACCCGCCTTGACGCGGTCGAGCGCCGCGGCCTCGCCCGCGGCGCGTTCGGCGACGCGGCGCAGGGCGCCGGAGTCCAGCCCCTTCATCTCGTCTCCTGGTATCGCGGGCCCGCCTCCCCCGCCGCGCCGAGCGACGCGCTCGGCCAGCGTGGCGGGCCCGGCATGCAGGCGGCACACCGTCAGCGCCGCTCCGGGCAGCAGCTCGGCGTAGCCGCGGACGGTGTCATCCCGGTCGGCGTGCCCGGAGACGATCAGGCACCGGGCCCCCGCCGCGCCGTATCCGGCCCACAGGGCCGCGAGGTTGCGCGCCTTGAGGCGGTGGCCGTCCGGGTCGTCGGCCGCGGCGGGCCGCAGCGCGCCGATCTGCTTCAGATCGACATAAGCCGCCCGTACGCCGGTCCGGATGATCTGGGTGAAGACCTCATAACCGACGGTCGACTTCCCGACCGCGTCGGCGCCGGAGAGCCACAGTACGGGGACCGGGCCGGAAGTGGGTGGGGCCACTGGGCAGGAGGCGGAGCCGCCGGGCATCGGGGCGGGACCGGTGGGCGTCTCGGCGGGGCCGGTGGGTGTCTTGGCGGGGCCGCCGGGCGGCCATCCACCGGCTCGCTCGCGGACCATCCGGGCCACCTCGGACACGGTGCGCCCGTCGGTGTCCAGGCATATGTCGGCGAAGTCGCTGAGGTCCAGCAGCTCCGCCTCGGCGACGGCCTCCGCCACCAGGTCCGGACGCCACCCTCGGGCGATGAACCGTTCCCTGAGCTCAGCGGGGTCCACGCGCAGCCGGCACACGGTCAACGCGGCCTCCGGGAGGAGGTCCGTGTACTCGCGAACCTCCTCCCGGGTGTCGACAAAACCCGACAGGACCACGCACCGCACCCCCTCCTCCCGGAAGTTGGGCCAGATCGCGGCGAGGCTCTGGGCCCGGATCCGATGCGTGCCGCTCTCCGGGAGGGGGTAACAGAGGCTGATCTGGTCGGCGTCGAGGAACGCCGTCTTGATCCCGCTCCGGCTCAGCCGCGCGAACAGCTCCCAGCCGACCGAGGACTTCCCGACACCTGACGGCCCGCACAGCCAGAGCAACGGCAGAGGATCGCTTCTCATCCGCGCGACAGTAGTAGGCCGCGCGTACGGTCGGCGATCGCATTTTCAGGCCGGGCAGCGCCCGTCAAGTGCGCTGAGGACGGCGTCGATGAACACCTGTGACGACGGCTCGTCGGCATGCGCCACACCGGCGAATTCGGCCCGGCACCACACGCCGGCGATGACGTCGTTACGCGTGTCGTCCAGCGAGCTCGCCAGCAACGTGTACTTGACCGGATCCGGCGTGGGGTCGCCGCTGTTGAGCTGGGTGATGAAACTGTTGGTGGGGCACATCTGCCCGCCTTGCCCGGCCGGCAGCAGGCACGCGGGCCAGTAGCCGAGCTGCCCGGTGCCCATCGAGATGTAGCTGAGCGTCTTGGCGGCGCCGCCGAGGAATTTCAGGTAGTGACGCGCGGACAACCCGCCCATGCTGTGCCCGACGATGCTGACCTTGCTGCCGCCGTGCTCTTGCCGTGCCTGCTCCGCGAGGGCGCTGATGGCTTGGGCGTTGGCGACGTTCTCCTCGCCGGGCAGGTCGATCGCGTACGTCGGGTAGCCGGCTTGCTCCAGTGCCGTCTGCATCTGGGCGAACTCGCCGGGAGATCCGTTCCAGCCGTGAACCAGGATGACCGGCTCCCGCTGCGCCCCCTGGGCCGGCGAACCGGTGCAGACCCCGGCCAGCAAGGCGAAAGCGATGATCAGTAACGGCCGGATGCGGTGTGGGCTCGGCGACATCGTCGCACCTCGCTCTTCGTCCGAGAGTGGTTCACTTACTGAGTACTCGGTAAGTGAATGAGTTAGATTTAACATCGTGACCCCCAGCAGGCAAGTACCTGGCAGGCAGGAACGCGCTCGCCAGCGGCGAGAAGAGATCATCACGGCGGCCGGCGAGATGTTCGCCCGCAGCGGTTACCGCGGCACCTCGCTGGCCGACGTCGCGGCCCGGGCCGGCATCACCGAGCCCGGGCTCCTGCACCACTTCGGCAACAAGGCGGGCCTGCTGCTGGCGGTGATCGAGCGGCGCGACCTGGACAGCGAGGCCTTCGCGCTCGAACTGCTCGGCATGGAACCCTCCGGGCGGCTACGGGCCCTGCCGGAGTTCGCGCGCCGAAACAAGCAGCGGGCCGGACTGGCCAAACTGTTCACCGTCCTGGTGGCCGAAAGCCTCGAACCGGGCTCGCCGGGCCATGAGCACTTCGTCGACCGCTACCGCTCGATGCGCGCCATCGTCGCCGAGAACATCCGCTCCGCCCAGGCCGCCGGACTCGCCCGCCCGGACGTCGACCCGATGGCCAAGGCCATCGAAATCCTCGCCACCCTCGACGGCCTGCAGACCCAGTGGCTGCTCGACCCCGAGGCCGTCGACATCGTCGCCACCGTAGAGTCCTACGCCCGCACCCTGGAACGCGACCTCACTTGCGGCCTGCCTTAGGCGGCGTCCGCGACTCCACCCACTGCGGCCACCGTGACCGTCCCGGCGCAGCAGCGCGCCCTGGCCTATCTCGCGCCTGCGCCGGGCCGCCTCGAAGCCCTTCCTCAGGTCGGCGACAACTGTGGTTCATAGACGGATCCTTGGCCGGGCCGCCGTGGAGTGGGCGTGGAATCGGCGTGACATGCGGCCGGGTGTTCGTCAGTCGGTGATGCCGCCGTACGCGATGACCTTGGTGGGGTGCAGGCGGACGACGAGTTCACCGGGGACGGCATTACGCCTGCCGCTTTCCTCGGCCTTGTCCGCGCCCATGTAGCGGGCACCGGCCCGGCTGGCGACGTCGAAGAGCTCGTCCGGGTCCTCACTGAGCGTTACGTCGCCGCGCGCTTCGACATAGGCGAAGGGCGGGGCGTCGTCAGCGACAGAGAGGGACGCGCGAGGGCTGCGCCGCAGGTTGCGGGCCTTGGCCGTGGTGCCGCCCGTGGTGAACAGGAAGTCCTCGCCGTCGAAGATGAACCAGACGGGGGTTATGTTCGGGGTGCCGTCGGCCCCAATGGTGGCAAGCCGTCCGGTGGGCGCCCCGCGGTTGACGAAGGCGTGCCATTCCTCGGTCGACATCGTGTGCATGGGTGGTCCTTGTCTGTGGTCGGTCTGTGGTCATCCGGGACGGCGGTTGCGCGGAACCGTCTCCAGAACGGACGCCCGTGACTGATCCCGGGCAGCGCCAGTGCTGTGTCACGCGCGGTGCCCAGGAGCTTCTCGGCACTGACGGAACCGAAAGGCATGACGCAGGTTAACCTCGGCGGCCATAGGTGTGCGGGCCGACAGGCCGCTCGCGCTTGACCTTGACCCCAAGGGCCGGGTTTAGCGTCCCGCACATGGAAGACACCCTTCACGGCCGGGCCGTGCTCATCACTGGTGGCGGTACCGGGATCGGCCGGGCCACGGCCCGGCGCTTCGCCGCCGCGGGCGCCGAAGTCCTCATCGTCGGGCGTACGGCTGAGACCCTGGCGGCGGCCGTCGAGGAAGGTCCCGGCATCCGGATGTTCGTGGCCGACGTCGCCGCGCCGGATGGCCCGGACGCCATCGTGGCCGCCGCGCTCGACGCGTTCGGCCGGATCGACGCTCTGGTCAACAACGCCGCCATCACCCGTCCGGCGGCACTGGAGGCGATCGACAGGAAGGTCGCCGAGGAGCAACTCGCCACGAACCTGCTGGGACCGGTGTTCCTCACCCAACGCGCGCTGCCGTACCTGGAGAACGGGGGCACCATCGTCAACGTCACCTCCAACCCGCCGCACTATGGCTGGGCGAACAATTCGATGTACGGCTCCACGAAGGTGGCCCTCGACTTCCTGACCCACACCTGGGCGGTCGAGCTCGCGGAGCGCGGTATCCGGGTCGTGTCCGTGGCGCCGGGGGTGACGTCGACGCCGGTGCTCGGCAATGCCGGTTTCTCGGCTGAGGAGATCGCCGCCGTGGGAGAGTCGCTTCGGGCCCGGATCCCGTTGGGTCGGCTCGCGCGGCCGGAAGAGATCGCCTGGTGGATCGTGAACGCGGTACACCCGGAAGGCGGCTATCTCAACGGTACGGTCATCCGTGTCGACGGTGGGCTGAGTGCGTCTGGGTGAGAAGAATGCTGATCGGAGAGCTGGCCGGCAAGGCAGGCACCACCATCAAGGCGCTGCGCTATTACGAGCAGGAGGGCCTGCTGCACCCCCGGCGGGCACCGAACGGTTACCGGGAGTACGACGAGGCGGCGGTCGCCCAGGTAGGCACGATCAAGGCGCTGCTCTCGCTCGGCCTTACCGCCAACGACCTCCGGGCCTTTCTGCCCTGCCTCGGGGAGGGCATCCCCGAGGGGCCTATCTGTCCCGACAGTGCGCGGGTCATCGCCCGGAAGCTCACCGTCGTGGAGGAGAAGATCGCCGCGCTGGAGGTGCTGCGCGGGCGGCTGATCGACGTGCTGGCTTCTTGATCCGGCGGGGCTACTCGGCGAGAAGCCCGCCGTTGAGGGCGGCCGGGCCGTACTGCGCATAGGGCTTTCCCTCGACGAATGCCCAGTAGCGGTCGCCGTAGGACCAGTGCCACCACTCCGTGGGATAGTTCACGAAGCCGGTCGCCGTCATGGCGTCGATCAGGACCTGCCGGTTGCTTCTCGCCTCCGCCGAGATCCCCGCCGAGTCCGTGTAGCACTCCTCGCCGTATTCCGGAGGGGTGGCGTTGACCTGTGTGCCCATCGGGAGTTCGGTCCCGTCCTCGGTGCAGAGTGTGACGTCGATCGCTCCGCCGGCCACGTGCGGCGCCACCTCGGGCGGTGAGACGTACTTGGCCGCCTCGACGCAGAGCCGCTCCCACGTCCAGTCGGGGTGGGTGTGCCGCATTCTGTCCAGGGAGCTGGAGAAATAGCGTTCCTGCAGCGCGTACGGGCGATACCCCTCCACCAGGAGCAGCCGGAGTCCCCGGGGAAGCCGGATCTGCGCGGCCGTGAGGCGGCCGACGATGCCGAGCCGGACATGCGCGTGGGCGCCCTCGTGGTCGGCCAGTCGCGAGTCCACCCGGATGGCCTTCCCTTCGCGAAGGTCGACGAGGGGCTCGCCGCACTCCTTCACCGGCAGCGCGGCGATTCGCGGGTCGGACAGAAGCACGTGCTGCGCCATACGAGCTCTCCATGGGCCATCTGCGGCGAAAGTTCCTCACAGCATGGATCAAGACCCTCAAAGTTCTCTGTAACCCGCTTTATAGCGACAGCTCGCCGTACTCCCTGGCGCCGTACCGCCGGAAGATCTCCTTGGCCTCGGCCTTGATCGTCTCGGCGGTGGTGAGGTCGCCGAGAGCCTCGTGCACTTCGGCCAGGTTGCGCAGGGTGCGGGCGCGGAACAGGGTGGCACGCTGCAGCTCCCAGATGCGCAGCGCGTCCTCCAGGAGTTCCTTGGCCTGGTAGAGCCGCCCCTCCGCCAGGTGCAGCTCGCCGAGTACGCGGAGCGTACAGGCCTCGCCGAAGGCGTCGTTCAGGGTACGCAGGAGCGTCAGCGACTCCCGCAGCGGCCCCCTGGCCTCGTCGAACCTGCCCTGGCGCAGGAGCGCCTTGGCCAGCGCGCGCTCGCAGTACGCCGCCATCAACCGGTCGTCGGCCGCCTGGAAGATGGCCAGCGCCCGCCTGGCGACCTCCTCGGCCTCGGCCAGCTCGCCCCTGGCGCGGTGGTAGAGCGACATGCTGCGCAGCGTCAGGCCCTCGCCGCGGCGGGAGCCGACGGCGGTGAACAGTGACAGCGCCTCCGCCAGATCGGCCCACGCCTTGGGATAGTCCCCCGTCTCCACGCGCACGGTCCCGGCCAACCGCCTGACGTGCCCCATCGCCGAGGCGTCGTCGAGATCGGCCAGCAGCTCCCGTGCCCGGTCGAGGAAGCGCAGCGCCTCGGGCAGGTATCCCTGCTCGCGGCAGGAGGCGCCGAGCGCGGCGAGGGTGGCGCCCTCGCCGCGGATGTTCTTGGCCGCCCGGAACAGCGACAGCGCGTGGCTGAGATAGGCGCGCGACTCGGCGTACATGTCCCGCTCGTAGTGGAGCTGCCCGAGCCCGGCGAGCAGGATCGCCTCGCCGAGGATGTTGTCCGTGCGGCGGGCGGCGGACAGGGCCGCCTCGTGCGTCCTGTGCCAGCTCGCGAACCGGTCGTCGAAGACGTACTGGTGTCCCCCGAAGGCCGTGCACGACAGCGCGGCGGTCAGCTCGACGGCGAGCTCGTCCAGGTCCATCGCGGCCGCCAGCTCCACGCCGGTGATCAGCGCCTCCTGCTCGCCGCGGAACCAGGCGCGCGGATCGGCCACCACCGACCGCGCCACCTCGGCGTCCACCGGGCAGGCCAGCCGGTAGGAGGCGGGCACCGAGATCAGGTACGGCGGCGCCGCCTCGTTGATCCGCTCGACCAGCCAGATCCATCCGCCCAGGACCCGCGTCACGACGGCCTCGCGTGTCTTCGCGTCGTCCTCCGCCAGGGCGCGCTCTCTGGCGAACAGGCGGATGAGGTCGTGCAGCCGGTAGCGGAGCTGTCCGCTCGCGTCGACACCTTGGACGTCGACGAGCGAGACGTCCACGAGGTGTTCGAGGATGCGTTCCGCCTCGCTCAGGCTCGTCTCCAGCGCGGCGGCGGCCACCCAGGCCGGGAAGGACGGCAGGCCCATCAGGCCGAGGCGGCGCAGCGCCGTACGGGCCGAGGACGGCAGGTGCGCGTAGCTCAGGCTGATGCCGGCCCGTACCTGCTGATCTCCGACGGTCAGCTCGTCCAGCCGGTGCCGCTCGTCGGCCAGCCGGCTGAGCAGTCGCGCGAGCGGCCACTGGCGGCGTGAGGCCAGCCGGGCGCCGGCGATGCGGATGGCCAGGGGAAGCTGGCCGCACAGTCGTACGATGTCGCTCGCGGCATGGTGCTCGGCGGCCACCCTGTCGCGGCCGGCGATCCGTGCGAGCAGGTCGATCGCCGTGTCGGCGGGCAGCACGCCGAGCTCGACGAAGCTCGCCCCGGCGAGCCCCACGAGCCGGTTGCGGGAGGTGACGAGCACCGCGCAGCCGGATGCGCCGGGCAGCAGCGGCCGGACCTGCGCCTCGACGGCGGCGTCCTCCAGGACGACCAGCTTGCGCTGGTTCGCGAGCAGCGTGCGGTAGCGGCCGACGCGCTCCTCCAGCGTCACAGGCAGTCGCGTCGTGGCGGGATCGAGCTCGCGCAGCAGCCGGCCGAGCACCTCTTCAGGGCCGGCCGGGGCGTCGCTCGTGCCGCGTAGTTCGATGTGGAGCTGCCCGTCGGGGAAGTGCTCGGCGACCTCGTGGGCCGCCCGGAGGGCGAGGGCCGACTTGCCCATGCCGCCGGCACCGGAGATCACGCAGATCGGCATGGCGTCCGGCTGGGTGAGCGCCGTGCGCAGGGCCGCGATCTCCTCGCCCCTGCCGATGAAGTCGGCCGGTGGCGAGGGCAGCTGGCGGGGTCGTCTCCTGCGTACGGGGGCCAGCAGGGCGGGGTCCGAGCGCAGGATCGCCTCATGCGTCTGCCTCAGCTCGGGCCCCGGCTCGATGCCGAGCTCGTCGATCAGCACCTGCCTGCCCTCGCGGTACACGGCGAGCGCGTCGGTCTGCCGCCCCGCCTGGTAGAGCGCCACCATGAGGGAGCGGCGCAGGCGTTCGCGGGCGGGGTGCAGCGCGACCAGTTCGGCCAGTTCGTCGAGGAGCTGTTCGCCCTGGCCCATCGTCAGCTCGGCGGCGATCCGCTCCTCGATGACGGTGATCCTGAGCTCGTCCAGCCGCGCGGCCTCGGTGCGCAGGAAGGAGTCGCTGATCCCGCCGAGGGCCGGGCCCCGCCAGAGCGCCAGGGCGGCGCGGAAGCTCTCGCGCGCCTCCGATAATCGGGTCTCCTGTACGGCTTTCCGTCCTTCGGCGACGAGCCGCTCGAAGACCTGCAGGTCGAGCGCGTCAGGCGGCACCTCGGCGAGATAGCCGACCCGGTCGGAGACGATGACGTTGGCCATGCCCACGCCCTCGAACGACCGGCGCAGCGACGCGACGTAGGTCTGCAGTACGGGCCGCGCGGTAGCGGGCGAGCGCTCGCCCCAGACCGCGTCGATGAGCCGCTCCACCGGCACCGTGCGGCCGGGGTCGAGCAGCAGCGCGGTGAGCAGCGCCCGCGGCTTGGCTCCGCCGAGCGGTACTTGCCGGTCCCCCTTCCATGCCTCAACCGGGCCGAGAAGCCGGAATTGCATACCGCCTCCTCAAGGACGAGGGCTTCTAAAGGTCATTTATAGCCCCCCACCAGGGTCAAAGGGCGATTACAGCGAAGTTTGATCGCGGTCCCGCACGCTCTCGAAGTCCGATCACGACGATCCGAGAGACGAGGGATCACCATGAGTGAACTCCGTATAACAGGCCGGCGACTCGCAGCGGGTCTGGCCACGACGGCGATCGTGGCCACCGGCGTCACCGCCGTCATGGCCGGCCCGGCCGCCGCCGTGAGCAGGCCCGCGATCGTCTCCGCCGCCCAGGCGGAGCTGAACAACGGCACCCGGAATCATGAGAGCCCCATGGGCAGCGGGTGCAACTACTACACCGGTGTCTTCCGTACGTGGAAGGACTCCGCCGGCTGCCCCAGCAGCGATGGCGTGCAGTGGCGCGACAGCAACTGGTGCGCGGACTTCGCCAAGTACGTCTGGCGCAAGGCGGGTGTGCCCCACGCCGACGTCGCCGAGCTGGACGGCGGTGTGCTCACCGGGTGGGCCAGCTCGTTCAAGGACTACGGGACCAAGTACGGGACCTGGCACACCAGAGGCAGCGGCTACACCCCGCAGCCGGGAGACGCCGTCGTCTTCGACTGGGAGCAGAACGGTGACATCGACCACGTCGGCATCGTGAAGAGCGTCGACAGCGGCACGATCTACACGATCGAGGGCAACAGCGGCGACAAGACCTCGGCCAACTCGCACTCCCGGTCGAGCACCGACATCGTCGGCTACAGCGCCCCGGTCGACGCCAACGACGGTGGTGCGTCGAACGAAGACGGTGGGGATTTCAACGCCGATGGGGTGGGTGACATCTTCTCGGCCGCTACCGGGACGCTGACGGTCTGGAACGGTAAGGGTTCGAACAACTTCGCCTCCGCCGTCGAGGTCGGGCCTGGCTGGGGTTCCTACAGCAAGCCGATCGCCGGCGACTTCAACGACGACGGGATCAGTGACCTGGCGGCGGTGAAGGATGGCAGCACGCTGACCATCTGGAACGGCAAGGGCGACAACAACTTCTCCAGTGGCGTCGAGGTCGGCCCGGGCTGGGCGCTGTATGACAGCACCCTGACCTCGCTGGGTGACGTCAACGGCGACGGCCACACCGACATCGCCGCCGTCCGTGAGGGCACCGGCACCTTGTATCTGTGGAACGGCAAGGGCGACAACAACTTCGCCTCCGCCGTCGAGGTCGGCCCGGGCTGGGCTGCCTTCAGCAAGCCGGTCGGCGGTGACTTCAACGGTGACGGCGTCGGCGACCTGGCCGCCGTCAAGGACGGCAGCACCCTGCACATCTGGAACGGCAAGGGCGACAACAACTTCGCCTCCGCCGTCGAGGTCGGTCCCGGCTGGGCTCTCTACGACAGCACCCTGATGTCCCTCGGTGACGTCAACGGCGACGGCCACACCGACATCGCCGCCGTCCGCGAAGGCACCGGCACCCTCTACCTGTGGAACGGCAAGGGCGACAACAACTTCGGCTCCGCCACCGAGCTCGGCCCCGGCTGGGCCCCCTACTTCTAACCACTCCGCTCAGACCCTTCCCACGACTTGGAGCGTCAGACAATGACAAGAACATTCGCTCGCCATGCGGCAACGGCGATGCTCACCACCTTCGCGATCGTCGCCTTATCCCCCTCGGGGCACGCCGCGGCTGATCCGACCGGGCCACCGACCGGCCGGGTGACCGCCTCCTACGCCACCGCCGCATGCGACCCCAACGGCACGACCAGCGGGGACGCGGCCCTGGCCACACAGCTGAACGGCGTCCTGACAGCTACGATGAAGGGCTACATGACGGCGTACCGCGTTTCGTGCGCCCGCATGATCGTCAAGGCCGCCCGCGATCGCGGCCTGGCTCCCAGAGCGGCGGTCATCGCGGTCACCACCACGATCGTGGAGTCGACCATCCAGAACATCAGCGAGACGGTCGACCACGACAGCCTGGGGCTGTTCCAGCAGCGTGCGTCGTGGGGCAGCGCCGCCGAGCGGCTCAATCCGATCTGGGCCACCAATGCCTTCCTCGACAAAATGATCAGGGAATACCCGAACAACGCCTGGAAGACGGCGCCGATCGGCGAGGTATGCCAGGCAGTACAGGTCTCGGCCTACCCGGACCGCTACCAACCCCAAGCCGGAGACGCGCAGAAGATCGTCGACGCCCTCTGGAAGCCGCGGAGTTCGCAGAGCGCGGACTTCAATGCCGATGGGGTGGGTGACATCTTCTCGGCCGCGACCGGGACGCTGACGGTCTGGAACGGTAAGGGTTCGAACAACTTCGCCTCCGCCGTCGAGATCGGGCCTGGTTGGGGTTCCTACAGCAAGCCGATCGCCGGCGACTTCAACGACGACGGGATCAGTGACCTGGCGGCGGTGAAGGATGGCAGCACGCTGACCATCTGGAACGGCAAGGGCGACAACAACTTCTCCAGTGGCGTCGAGGTCGGCCCGGGCTGGGCGCTGTATGACAGCACCCTGACCTCGCTGGGTGACGTCAACGGCGACGGCCACACCGACATCGCGGCCGTCCGTGAGGGCACCGGCACGCTCTATCTGTGGAACGGCAAGGGCGACAACAACTTCGCCTCCGCCGTCGAGGTCGGCCCGGGCTGGGCCGCTTTCAGCAAGCCGGTCGGCGGCGACTTCAACGGTGACGGCATCGGCGACCTGGCCGCCGTCAAGGACGGCAGCATGCTGACCGTCTGGAACGGCAAGGGGGACAACAACTTCGGCTCGGCCGTCGAGGTCGGTCCCGGCTGGGCGCTGTACGACAGCACCCTGATGTCGCTGGGCGACGTCAACGGCGACGGCCACACCGACATCGCCGCCGTCCGCGAAGGCACCGGCACCCTCTACCTCTGGAACGGCAAGGGCGACAACAACTTCGGCTCCGCCACCGAGCTCGGCCCCGGCTGGGCCCCCTACTTCTAACCACCCCACCCATTCCCGCCGGGGCGTCGACACACCAAGACGCTCCGGCGGGATTTGTCTATGACCGTTCGTAGCTGAGCAAGTCTCCCGGCTGGCAGTCGAGTGCGTCGCACAGCCGCATGAGCGTGGAGAAGCGGATCGCCCTGGCGTGGCCGTTCTTCAGGATCGACAGGTTGACGACGGTGATCTGGACACGGTGCGACAGCTCGGTGAGCGTCAGGCCGCGCTCTTTGAGGACTTCGTCCAGCCGTACGCGGATGACCGGCTCGGCCATCAGACGGTGGCCTCGACCTCTTCGAGGAGCATCACGCCGCGCCTTACGATCTCCGACACGCCCAGCACCGCCATTCCGGTCACGACCCCCATCAGCGCGTCACCCATCTGCAGGTAGAACGGATAGTCCTTGGCCAACAGTATCGAGGTCAGGATCGACTCGCTCACCGTGCCGAGCACGCCCGTGGCGAGCGAGCCGATGATCAGGATCCAGCCGAGGCGACGCAGATGGGCGGCGGTGATGGCGGAGAACAGCGCCCTGTCTCCTGACCTGGCCCGGCGCACCGCGCGGACGACGGTGAACAGGGCGAGCAGCGTGGTCGCACCGCCCGGCACCCACAGGAGCAGATAAAGCAGGGCGACGAGCGGTGCGGAGCCCTGGGGGCGGACCTGGACCTCGGCGGTCACGTTGGTGATCGTGGCATCGGGCGCCGCTATGCCCGCGACCGGCACGTCGTACACGTGCAGCGGCACGCCGATACCGTTGGCGCCGACGAAGGCCATCATGACGGTGGAGAACAGCAGCGCCAGCGCGCCCAGGCAGCTGATGATCAAGGAGAAGGTCAGCAGGATTTCGAGTCGGTTGAGCCACTTCGTAGCCATAATGATAATCGTAAATAACGATAGTCGTTATGTCTACTGGGCTGCTCCTCTCCACAGACGCGCGACCACCACCGCTAACCCCGCCGCCGCAGCAGTCACCAGCCAGATCATGAACGTCGGATAGAGGTAGACCACCTGGATCCACATGATGTCCCTGCCTCGGGCGAGCACCCGGAAGACCGGCGCGATCGCCGTACACAGGACGATCGGCAGCAGATACGGCAGCAGCCGCCACCGTTGCCGGCCCGTCCGGCGGGCGGCCCAGCGCCGGGAGCGGGCCACGCCGCGTGCCGCCAGCGCGACGGTCGCCAGGGTCAACAGCGCGAACACCAGGTCGGTGGCCAGGAAAGGCGAGGAGGGCGCGTCCGGTTGGCGCCCCTCGATCAGGGCGACCAGGCCGTCCATGAGGGCGGCGCTGTCGGCGAAGGCCATGCCGGTGTTGGCCATGACCGCCACGCCGTATCCGGAGCCGGGTATCAGCAGTTGCTGGGCCGTGGAGGTGAACAGGTCACCGCCGTGCCGGAGGACAGGAGTGCCGCGCGCGGTCTTGTCGAGCTCCCAGCCGAGGGCGTAATCCGGGTTCTGGGCGGAGGGTGTGCGCATCTCCTTGACGCTCGCGGGAGACAGGATGCCGTTGTTCTGGGCGATCAGCCAGCGGGCCATGTCGCTCGCGCTGCTGAGCACGCCGCCGGAGCCGTTGCCGAACCCGGGCGGCTCCGGCACGGCGATCGCCTGGCCGAGGATGTAGAGGTGGCCCCGGGCGCTGCCGGGCAGGTCCCGGTCGGTGTCGATCGTGCTGCTGTGGCGCAGGCCGAGTGGCGTGAACACGTGCGCCTTGAGGTAGGCCGCGAACGGCTCGCCGCTCACCACTTCGACCAGCCGGGCGGCGACCTGGTAGTTGGTGTTGTGGTAGCTGTAGGCGGTCCCCGGCGCCGTGGCGAGCCGCGCGTCTCTGAGGCGGGCCACCGCGTCCTGGAGCGAGTCGGGCTGAGGCAGGCTCTTCTCGCGGAAGGCCGAGTCGGCCATGCCCGAGGTCTGGTCGAGGAGCTGGCGCACGGTGATGCCGGCCGCCCGGGGATCGGCCAGCTGGAACTCGGGCAGGTAACCGTGCACCGGTTTGTCCAGCTTGACCTGGCCTTTCTCCACCAGTTGCAGGACGGCCAGTGAGGTGAAGGACTTGCTGACCGACGCGAGCGCCATGGGGGTGTCGGCGGTCACGGGGTCACCTGTCGCGGTCCGGCCGTAGCCCGCGGCGTGAATGACCTCCTTTCCCTTGGTGACTGTCACCGCCACACCTGGCAGTCCGGTCGCTTCACGGTATTGAGCGATATATCCGTCGATCGTCGCCGGGGTAAGAGCGGGGCTGCCTGGTGCAGCGGGGAGTACGGCCAGGCAGAGCGCCGCGAGGGTGTTCAAGAGCACGCGTCAACGCTAGGCACCACGCCTCGACGGCACATCGCGGAAAACCGTCAACCCGCACTGCGGAAAACCGTCAACCCGCACTGCGGAAAACCGCCATCAGATCCCGGTGACTTCGCCGTCCTTGCCCGGTTCGGCGAAGGCGAGCAGCCTGGCCGCCTCATCCCTGATCTCCTGGGCCCGCCCCGGCGACACCGGCTCGAACATCTCGACGCTCACCACCCGCTTGTCCCGCTTCCACACTCCCTGCACGAACCCGTCGACCAGGACCGTCCCGAGCACCTGCCCGTTGATGGTGATGACCCGCTTGCGGTGCTCGTCGGAGATGATCCGGGTCCGGTCGGCATGGCTGAGCAGCACGTTGTCGAACGGCGCCAGCAGCCGCACCGGCGCGTCCACGTCCGGGCCGGGCCGTGGCGCGTCCGGCAGGTCGAACAGCCCCCTGTCCAGCTCCACCAGCCGCGGCCGCAGCCGTTCGACCACCTCGCGCAGCCCGGTCAGCCCCGACCACGCCTGTACGTCGGCCACGGTGGCGGGCCCGAAGGCGGCCAGATAACGCACCACCAGGTCCTCCAGCGACGGCGACGGGTGCAGCTCGCGGCCCAGCCACGACTCGGCGGTCGCGTACGCGGTCTGCCCGGCCTTGCCCCACACCGCCCTGGGCGGCACCTGCACCAGCGGCGCCAGCATGCGCATGACCTGCGCCAGGTCGGCCGCGATCGTGCCGGGGAAGCGCCCGGCCAGCAGCGTTCCGAGCTTGGCCGCGGTCAGCGGTCCGTCGGTCAGCGCCTCGCGGCCCGCCTCGACGACCGCCGCCAGGTCCAGGCCCGCGAGCTTCGTGCTGTACGCGGTGTGCAGGTATTTGGTGAGCAGCGGCTGCGTCATCGGCCGCAATGTCAGGCAGTCGGCGGCGCTGACCAGGTGGACGGTGCCGCGCATGAGCACGATCCTGACCACCTCACGCCCGGTCAGCAGCCCCGCCAGCTCCTCGGGCCGGAACCCCTCCAGACGCGACCAGAGCCCGAAGTACGGCGGGAACGGCGCCTGCGCCTGCAATCCGACCAACTGCTCCACGGCCCGCAAGGCGGGCATCGCGTGCCGCTGGAGCAGGAGTTGCCTGGCCAGCGTGGCCCGGTTGAGCTCTCTGGCAGTGATCATCGGTCCATCCCGTCGAGGAGGTAGCCCAGGCCGCGGGCGAAGGTGTCGTCCCAGTCGTGGCCGAGCCCGTGCGCGGCCAGTGTGGGATAGGTGTCACGCTGGGCGCGCAGATGCCCGTCCAGCGCGGTGGCGGACTGCTCGCGGGCCTGCGTCGTGGCCGATCCCGTGACGAACGTGGACAGGCTGTGGGCGGCCGCGACCAGGTCCGGCCCGGCGAACCCGGCTCCGGCCAGCGTGGCGTACAGGAACTCGGTGCGTTCCAGCGCGTTCGGGCCCATCATGGGCCGGTCGAGCAGCCCGATCGACCAGGGATGGCGCAGCAGCGCGGCCCGCCAGCCGGTGACGAGGCCGGCCACCCGCTCCCGCCAGCCGGACCGGCCGCCGGGCAGCGCGACCTCGCCGAACACGGCGTCCAGAGCCAGGTCGAGCACGTCGTCCTTGGTCTTGACGTGCCAGTAGAGGGTGGTGGAGCCGGTGTCGAGCCGCTCGGCCAGGTGGCGCATGGTCAGCCGCGCCTCCCCCTCCTCATCCAGCAGGGCCACGGCCTCGGCGACGATCCGCTCCAGGGTGAGCGGTCTGCGTTCCTGCTTGCGCGGCCGCAGCCACACGCTGTCGTTGGACACCAGGCGATAATACGTTGTACCAGAACCGGATCGATGGTCTAGTACTAGAACGATGAGCCATATCCAGGTCGATGAGCTGACGTACCTGCTGCCCGACGGACGACCGCTGCTGCACGAGGTGTCGTTCAAGATCGGCGATGGGGCCAAGGCCGCGCTGGTCGGGCCGAACGGCGCGGGCAAGTCCACGCTGCTGCGGCTGATCGCCGGAGAGCTGCGGCCCGACGCGGGGCGGGTGGCCGTCACCGGTGGGATCGGGGTGATGAGGCAGTTCCTCGGCCACGGCACGGTCGCCGGGCTGCTCCTGGCCGTGGCGCCGCGGTCGGTCAGGGACGCCGCCGCCGAACGCGCCGCGGCCCAGGCGGCACTCGGCGCATGTGACGACGAGCCCGCGCAACTGCGGTACGCCCAGGCCATCAGCGACTACGCCGACGCCGGCGGCTACGAGCTGGAGGTGGTCTGGGACGTGTGCGCGACCGTCGCGCTCGGCCTGCCGTACGAGACGGTCCAGGGACGGCCACTCGGCACGCTGTCGGGCGGCGAGCAGAAACGGCTCATGCTGGAGGCGCTGCTGCGCGGCCCCGACCAGGTGCTCCTGCTCGACGAGCCGGACAACTTCCTCGACGTGCCCGCCAAGCAGTGGCTCGAAGGACGGTTGCGCGACAGCGCCAAGACCGTGCTGCTGGTCTCGCACGACCGGCGGCTGCTCGCCGAGGCCGCCGACCGCGTCGTCACGGTCGAATCCAGGGGCGTATGGGTGCACGGCGGCGGCTACGCCGGCTACGCCCAAGCCCGCCGCGAGCGTACGGCGCGGCTGGAGGAGCTACGCCGCCGCTGGGACGACGAGTATGCCAGGCTGCGCGGCCTGGCCGACAGCCTGCGCCGGCGCGCCACCCACAACGACGCGCTGGCCGGCGCCTACCAGGCGGCCCTGACCAGGCTGTCCAGGTTCGAGCAGGCCGGGCCGCCGCAACGCCCGCCCAGGGAGCAGAACATCCGCATGCGGCTGCGCGGCGGCCGCACCGGCAAGCGCGCCGTCGTCTGCGAGCGCCTCGGGCTGAGGGGCCTGCTCGACGCCTTCGACACCGAGATCTGGTACGGCGAGCGGGTCGCGGTGCTCGGACTCAACGGCACCGGCAAGTCACACTTCCTCCGCCTGCTCGCCGGGGAGCCCATCGGCCACACCGGCACGGTCAGGCTCGGCGCCCGCGTCGAACCCGGCCTCTTCGCCCAGACCCACACCCGGCCCGACCTGCATGGACGCGCTGTCGCCGACATCGTCATGGCCGATCATCGGCTGGAACGCAACGACGCCATGGCCGCGCTCGCCCGCTACGAACTCGCCCCCGCCGGATCGCAGCCCTTCGAGACGCTGTCGGGCGGGCAGCAGGCCCGGCTGCAGATCCTGCTGCTGGAGCTGTCGGGGGCGACCTTGCTGCTGCTCGACGAGCCGACCGACAACCTCGACCTGGCCAGTGCCGAGGCGTTGCAGCGGGGACTGGCGGCGTTCGAGGGGACCGTGCTGGCCGTCACCCACGACCGGTGGTTCGCCGACGACTTCGACCGCTACCTGATCTTCACGGCCGACGGCCGGGTCCGCGAGGCGGCCGAACCGGTGTGGGATCGCTGAGGAACTCCCGCAGGACCGGGGCCAGCGCCCGCGGGTCCACGTCGTGCGTCTGGCCCGCCAAGGTGCGATGCCGCCCCTCCGGACAGGTCAGCCGTTGGCGGCGTCGAAGAAGGCGTAGAGGTGGCGGATGCGCCCGTCGGCGAAGACGGCGACGTCGGAGCCGGTCGCGGCGGGGGCATCGGCTTCGGGGGCGCCGAACCGCCAGAAGAAGCGGGCCTGGTGATGGTGCGTGTCGACCGGGGCGGCCAGGCTGAACCGGAAACCGGGCGGGATCCGCTGCTGCAGGTCGGCGAACGCCGCATCCAGCGCGTCATGTCCTTCGACGGCGATCTCCGGATCGGTGTAGGTGCAGTCGGGGGTGAGGATCTTCTCGATGGTGGCGCGACGGCGGGCGGCGTCGGTGTCGTTGATGGCGTCGATGAAGTGGCCGATGAGGTCGGCGTAGGCGGGGCTCATCAGGTGGCTTCCTTTCGTGGCGGTCAGTGCTGGACGGTTCCTGGCGGTCAGTGCTGGACGGTGATGACGATCTTGCCTACCTGGGTGTTGGACTCCATGTGGTGGTGGGCTTCGACGATGTCGGTCAGGTCGAAGGTGCGGTCGATCACCGGGGTGAGTGCTCCGGCGCGCAGGCCGTTGGTGATGAACGCCTCGGCTCGGCGGGTGCGCTCAATGTCGGCGAACAGGTGGAAAATTGCGTAGCCGTAGACGTTGATCGGCCACCACATCGGCAGTGGGGTGGGCCGTCCGTCCAGCGAGCCGTAGACGATCAGCATGCCGTCCGGGGCCACCGCCTGGGCGAGATCGGGCAGGCCGGGACCGGCGACGCCGTCGAAGACCAGGCGTGCGCCCCGGTCGCCCGTGAGCGCGTGCACCTGCTTGACCACATCCCCGTCGTCGGTGGCGATCACATGTGCGGCGCCCGCCCGCAGGAGCCGGTCGGTCTTGGCGTCGGTCCTGGTCACCGCGATGGGCGTGGCGCCCAGGTAGGCGGCGATCTGGATGGCCGCCAGACCGACGCTGCTGGAGGCGGCCGTGACGACCACGGGATCGCCGGGTTGCAGCCGCCCGACTTCGACCAGCGCGCCGTAGGAGGTAAAGGCGGGCACCCAGATGGCCGCGCCGGTCACGGCGTCCATGTGATCCGGGCGGCGGATCAGCCGCCGCGCCGCCACGATGGCCCGATCGGCGTAGATGCCATGGATGGACATCCCCTCGTCGTTCGGCTTGGCCACGATGCTGACCGCGTCTCCGACGGCGACATCCGCCACGTCCGGTCCGACGGCCTCCACGACACCGGCGGCCTCGGTGCCCAGGCGCGAGGCGGGCAATACCGCGTCGTAGTAGTAGCGGCCCGTACGCAGGAACGCCTCGCCTCGGTTGAGGCCGAACGCGTCGATGCGCACCCGCACCTCACCGGGACCGGGCTCACCGATCTCCACGTCTGCGAGGTAGAGCACCTCGGGGCCGCCGAGCTCGTCGAACAGCACTGTCCTGGCTTTCATCAGGCAAATCCCCTCTAACTACTGTTTCGGTCACCGCTGACACCCCTCAGTGGGTGTTCGCCGTTCAAAGAAAGAACGCCGTTCAGACTTTGTGCGCCGTACTCTAACGTAGCGCTGTAAGCTGTCAAGCGTGCAAGAGCAGACAGTGGGCCGACGGGCACGGTTGCGGGCGCAGACCACCGCGGAGATCAAAGCCATCGCGCTAAAGCACCTGACAGAGGGCGGCCCCGACGCGGTCTCACTACGGGCGATCGGCCGCGAGATGGGCATGAGCGGCAGCGCCATCTACAGCTACTTCGACACCCGGGACGCGTTGATCACCACCTTGATCAACGACATCTACACCTCGCTGCTGGATCAGGTGGAGACGGCACGCGACACCGTCGCCCCCGACGACATCGCCGGCCGGATCCTGGCCTGGGGGCAGGGTGTGCGCGCCTGGTCCCTGGCCAACCCCGAAGGCTTTCGCCTCATTTACGGCGATCCGGTGGCCGGCTACCACGCGCCCGCCGGCGGGCCGGCCCCTGAGGCCGCCAAACGCGCCTGCCTGGGACTCACCGAACTCGCCGCTGCCGCCTGGCCGTACGCGAGAGCCACCCAGACATCCACCGACCACCAGTGGTCGGACTTCTCCCCCGGCCTGGTCGAAACCGTCCGCGAGCATTTCCCCGACCTGCCCCCGGCCGCCGTCGCCCTCGCGCTGCGCATGTGGGGTCGCATGCACGGCCTGATCTCCCTGGAGGTCTACGGCCACCTCGGTACGCAGACCGGCGATCCCGCTAAGCTCTACCACGCCGAACTGCTCGACCTGATCAGATCGCTGGAGCTGCCGCCGACGACTTCGACCACTACCTGATCTTCACGGCCGACGGCCGGGACCGCGAGGCGGCCGAGCCGGTGTGGGATCGGTGAGGAACTCCCGCAGGGCCGGGGCCAGCGCCCGCGGGTCACGTCGTGCGTCTGGCCCGCCAGTGTGCGATGCCAACCGCCACGCGCCCGGCCGCCGTGGTACCCCGTCGCGCGGCCAGCGTTCCAGCGCGGCCGCGAACGCGTCCTGCGTGCAGTCCTCGGCCAGCTCCCAGTCACCGGTCATCCGGATGAGCGTGGCGAGATGACCTGCTGTCCCACGCGCGCCCACGGATGGGCGGCGGCCAGCTCGATGGCCTCGTCGAGGTCGGCGCAGTCGATCACGCTGAACCCGCCGATCTGATCCTTGGTCTCGGCGAACGGCCCGTCGGTCAGCAGCACCTCGTCACGCCGTACGCGCAACGTGGCTGAGTCGCTGTTGGGCCGCCGTCCCGTCGCGCCCCGCAGGATTCCGCGGCGCTTCATGTCCTCGATCCAGCCGCCGCAGCCGACCATGTCCGGATCATGGCCGGCGACCTGCCAAGTGCCACGAGAGTGTCAGTGAGTTTCTGCCATGAGAATGTCAGTGATGCCGGTCATGTCACGTCTCTGGGTCAAGCAGCAGGGTGTCATGGAGATCGATGGGGATGTTCAGGCTGAAGGCGACCTCGGGAATGAGCGTGATCGCGGTGGGTTGGCCGTTGGCATCGATACGGCAGGTGATGTAGCCGGCGGCGATGGCGGCGTCCAGCAGTTCGGGATTGCGGATCAGCACCTCGCGGATGCGCCGGCGGTCACAGTACCCGGCGCGGTAGGCGATGAGGGCCATCCCGGTCATGGGGCCTTGTTGCTGGTAGGCGAGCTGCTGAAGCCGTGTGCGGGCATCGGGGTCGAGGACGTCGGACGGGACGATGAGCCGTTGGGCGCGGTCGTCACCGGCGATGAGACGAAGGCTCTGGTGCCCCGGGAGCCGCTGGGCGAGGTGGTTCGTGGCCGCCTGGGCGCGTTCGAGTGGCCAGTCCAGAATGTGAGCGATCTGGTCCAGGCGCAGTGGCTGGCCGAGAGCCAGGGCGAGGACGGCGTGAACGCGGTCGGTGTCGCTGGGAGAGTCCACGGTGGGTGCGGGGCTGGTCGGGTCGGTGCGGTCGTCGGGGCGGGTGTCGACGGGTTGGAGCCAGTCGGGCCAGGGCAGGTTGAGGTGGCTGGCCATGGCCCGGATCGCTCGTACGGGCAGCTCGTCGAGGTCGGCGGCGGTGATGAACTGGCGGATGCGGTGAACGGGTAAGCCGAGCAGGTCGGCGAGCTGCTCGCCGGTCATGCCGTGGTTTCGGGCCCGGCGCAGGAGCCAGGTTCCGAGCGGCTCGGGCTGGTTCATGTCCATACGGGGGTGCTCAGGTCCAGGGCGTGTGCGTCGCCGACGAGGTTGCGCAGGGCCAGGCGGCGTTGCCTCATCCAGAGGGTTCCGTGCCCGGCGGGGGGCTCAGCGTCGATGGGGCGGGCGTCGCCGGAGGCGGTGGTGGCTGCCAGGGCTCGTTCGGCCAGGACGCGCAGATCTTGGTGCGGTTTGGTGACGCCGAAGAACGGGTCGGTTGACCGGGCGCCCTGCAGGTGGCGGAAGGCGAGGTGGGCCAGCAGCGCGGGCCGGGCGAGGTAGGGGACGGGCAGGGACTCGCCGTTGATCTTCAAGGTGGTTGCGGTGGCGGTGAGGTCGTCCATGGTCAGCTCGGTGGGGTGCCAGTACCGTTCGCGGTCTCGCCGGTCGAAGGGGAACAGCAGGTAGAGGGTCGCGGCGGCGGCCTGCGTGGTGGAGATGACCCGGTTGATGGCCGCGACCGCGACGGGGCTCAGGCGGTGGCCCAGCCCGGGCTCGCCGGGCCAGGCCTGGTGGTGCAGCAGCAGCCCGTCGCGCAGGAAGGCCGCCTGGGTGGCGCGCAGCCGGACCAGGGCTTCGCCGGCGGTGGCGGACCGGTAGAGGCGGGCGGCCAGGTGCAGGCTGAGCGGTAGCGCGAGCTGGGTGGGTGCCTGATGGACCTCTCCGATTCTGCGGTGGCTGCTCAGCCAGGCGCGAGCATCGGTGAAGGTGCGCAGCCACAGCTGGTCGACCCGGTCGGCGGTGCTGCGGTCCAGGGAGCGGACGCAGGCGGCGCGGAAGGTCAGGAAATTGTCGGTGGGCAGGTCGTTGGAGATGAGGTCGCTCACGGCCGACGCGATGGCGGTAGAAGGTGGTCTGGGGGCGCAGCCGGTCCAACTCCTGAGGCCCGAAGACGGTGACCCGGGAATCGGCCTCGCCGTGCATGGCGGTGATCACCGAGCTGGCGGTGGTGCGGGAGGCATCGATAAGCCACAACCTGGTGCGGTTCGCACGGGGCAGGCCGATCAGCTCGCGCAGGTAGGGAGTGAACTGCGGGGGCACGGTGTGGGCGCGGTCGACGACCAGGTGAGATAGCCGGTAGCCGGTGACCCAGGCCAGGGTCTGCTCCCAAGGACGCAGCGGGGCCGGCAGCCGGGCGGGCAGCGACTTGCCGAGCCCTTCCAGGACACAGAACAGGAAGTCCTTCGTCGAGCTGCTGTAGGGGACGGGGCGCAGCACCACGATGCCGTGGTCGGGGTCGCCCAGCTGGCGGAGCCGCTGGTGGGTGGCGGGCAGGTCGCCGGGGTCGCGGATCACGGTGACCTGCACCGGTCCGGCGGCGGAGTGGTCGTCAGCGGGCAGGTCATCGGCGGGCAATGTCAGGGCCTCCGCCGTGCAGCGCGAACGCGTTGGTGACGATCTCCTCATCGATGACCGAGCGGCCGGTGCGCTGGGCGAGCAGGTGCGCGGTGGAGGAGAACGACGCCCAGTTACGCCAGATCCCGTGAGCGAACCGATCATCGATGTAGTGCAGCAGTTCGTCGTCGACCGCCTGGTAGATCGGGTGGTAGCCGCGGATCGCGTCGGGGACGATGTCGCGCTGCAGCGGAGTGATGGCCAGGCGCCGCCAGATGCGTGAGGCCAGCATCGGCTCGCGGGAGAGCACCTCCCAGCAGCCGTGCCCGCCGACGTACAGCAGCCCGAACCGGGTGTCGGGGTCGTCGTGCAGGTGCCGCAGCAGCTCGATCCCGTGCCCGGTCAGCCGTTGCGCCTCATCGACCACGATCAGCCGCGGGATGCGGGCCAGCTCGGCGATCAGCTCGCGGGTGAGGTGGAAACGGCTCTTGGACGAGCCTTGGCTGCCGGTCAGCGCCAGCAGCAGCGCGTCCACGATCTGGCGCAGCGTGGGCTGCGGGCTGAACGACACGGTGTACACGCTCGGCGCCTCCAGCCGTCCGGTGCCGGCGGCCAGTGCCTGGGCGCAGGTCCGCACGGCGAATGTCTTGCCGAGCCCGGCGTTGCCGTGGATCACCCGACCGCCCGGTGGGCGGTGATGTCGGTGACCACATGCCGGGCCAGCTGCAGCTGAGGGGTGGCGATGATCCGGGCGCCGGGCGGCCCGGCTTCGGGAGCCCTCACCATGGCCGTCCCTCCTCGCCCTGGTCCAGATGGGTCAGATGGGCCAGATCGACCGGCTCGATCGGGCCGATCGGCCCCAACCCCAGCAGGCTCACGCTGGATTCGGCCCACAGATCGGCCTGCGCCAGGGGAAGCCGGCCGGTGTCGGCCGCCGGGATGCGCCGGGCCGACTCGGCGCTCTCCTGGCTGGCCGACAGGGTCGCCAGCCGGCGGCGCCCGCGTTTCCGGGCTGCACTGCGCTGTGCGGCGGCCTGCTTCTCCTGGGCGCGGGCGGCGGCGTAGAACTGCTCTTCCTGCTCGCCGGTGAGCGCGTCACGCGGGTGGCAGGTGGCCAGGAACTCCCCGTTGAGGTAGACGTGGATCTGCCGGTCATCATGCGGCATGTACCGGATCACCACCTGCTGCCCGCGCCGTTCGCGGATCAGCCCGCCCGCATCGACCCAGGTCAGATTCCGGAAGCGGATCCCGCGCGGGCCGATGGTGCGCGGAGCGGCGGCCAGCAGCAGATGCCGCAGCTGCTGCTCGGGCACGTCGAAGATCGCGGTGACATCCTCGGCCCAGGCCTGCGCCGGCGTGCGGCCGTCCAGCTCGCTGTGGCGGTGCTCGGTGTTGTAGGACCGCACCCAGGCACTGAAGATCGACGCGAAGGTCTCCAGCCCCAGCGGGAGCACCGTCTCCTCCCCGGCCGCGGCTGCCTCGGCGTACGCCTCGCGTGCGCGCGCCCGGGCCGGCCAGCCGCCCGCTCGCCTCCCGGGCGGCGCCGGTGTAGCCGGGCAGCGTACACAGCAGCATCTGCTCGACGGTCAGGAACGCGCGCTCGATCTTGCCCTTCTTGTTGGGCTGATAGCCGGGCATCCGCCGACACTCGACGCCGAGCGCCCCGGTCGCCGCCTGCACGGACGCGGCGGCGAACTCCAGCCCCTGGTCCAGACGCAACAAGCTGGGGACGCCGTGCGCGGGCCCGGTGGCCGGATCCTGCAGCATGCCCATGCGTAACGCCGTCAGCACCGTGCCGGCGTGCGGGGTCAACGCGATCGCCCACCCGGTGATCAGGCGGGTGGCGTCGTCGAGAAACATCGTCACCCACGGGGTGACGGCCTTGCCGCGGGGCGGCAGCACCACGATGGGCAGGTTCTTGTGATCGCCCTCCCACACTGGTTGCGGAAAGTCGCCGGGCGCTGCAGGTAGACCAGCTTGGCCCGCCGGGCCCGCTCCCCGCCGCTCACCCCGGCCACGAACGCCGGCGTGAGTTCCTCGGTGAAGGCCCGGTATAACGAGCGCAGCGCCACCGGCGGCGCGCCCGCCCAGCCCTGCAGCAGGTCGGCGTCGATCGGCGCCCCGGCGGCCGTCGTACGCCCCGCGATCGCTGCCGTACGAGCCCGGTGCACCGCCGCGACGTTCCCGCCGAAGTCGGTGAACGCCGCGATGTCGGTCGGAGACAAGGTGAACCGCGGCCGCGGCCGCCGTGGGCGGCTCAGCCGACGCCACACCGTCCGCTCGGCCACGCCCAGCCGGGCCGCCGTCGCTTTGACCTCGGCTGTGACGGACTTTCCGTCATCGCTCAGCTGCCGCAGCCGATACAGCGCCGCCTCTCACTGCTCCGGGGTCGTCCGGCTCCCGCTCATGCGCTCTGCTGGGCTTTCACCCGATCCAGGACCCGGTAGACGGTCGCACGGCCGACGGTGAAGACCTCCATCAGGTCCGCGATGCTGTACTCGCCGGAGGCGTGCATGCGCACCAGTTCGGCCTGCTGGCGGACCGACAGTTTGGGCTGCTTGCCCTTGAGCCTGCCCTTGGAGCGGGCGATCGCCATGCCCTCACGCGTGCGCATCTTCAGCAGGTCGGCCTCGAACTCGGCGAAGACCGCCAGCATGTTGAAGAACATCTTCGACATGGGGTCGGCGGGATCGTAGATGCTTCCGCCGAGCGAGAGGCGAATGCCGCGATCGACGAGCGTGTCGCCGATGTCGCGGGCGTCGGGGACCGAGCGGGCGAGGCGGTCGAGTTTGGGGACGACCAAGGTGTCGCCGGCGCGTACGGCTGCCAGGGCCTGGTCAAGGCCGGGGCGGCTGCGGTTGGTTCCGGTCAGGCCTTGTCGAGGTAGATGCGGTCGTCGGCGACGCCGAGGGAAGCGAGGATCTCGCGCTGGGAGGTGAGGTCTTGCAGGACGGTCGAGCATCTGGCGTAGCCGATCAGTTCTCCCACCCGCCGATCGTACCGTTTAGCCCCCCATCACCGGACAGTTTCACGGACTACCTATCTGAGACGACGTCGCCGCAGGTCGCGTCGCCACCGACCGACGACGAGACGTGTCTCGTTGAGCGTTCCCCTTACGAACGCGGTTTGCCCGTCCGCAGCGGCACCTACTGCTTCAGGCAGAGGACCCCTATGGTCGGTTGAGGTGTATGGCCCGCCTGGAAATGCGCCAGCCGTCGGCAGCGCGCCGCAGTTCGTCGGTGTAGACGGCGCTGATGACGGTGCCGCCGTCCATGACGCCCAGGCCTTTGGACCGGACACGAGCCTCCTCGCCCGGCCCTTCCGACACGACGATGTTCGTCGTGTGATGAGCGCGCGCGTGCCCGTCGGAGCTCAGGACGGAAGTGATCGCCTCCAGCCCGGCGACCGGCTCGAAGCCGAAAGCGCTTGCGTCCCATACCGCGTCCTTTGTGAGGACTTCGCCGAGGCGGCCCCACTCGCGGTCGTCCATGATGTGGCCCCATAGGGCAAGGACCTGTGCTATTTCGACGGTGTCTTCGTTGGTGGGTTTCATGTCGGCCCTTTCGATCTCTGTGTCGCGGGAGGAAGCGAGTGGCTGCGGGCGTCGCTCAGACGCCGCTGAGCATGGCCAGGACGTCGTCGTAGGAGCCGTTGGCCTCCGCGTCGCGCACGAACCTGGCCCGCTCCACGACAAGTTCCTTCGCGTCGGGCTTCTCGCGCAGAAGGTCGAGGGTCTCGGTGAGGAAGTCCTCCAGCGGCATGGCGTTCGCGTCGTCCTGCCGGCCCAGCAGCGTCGTCCGCACGCCCGGCGGGGCCACCTCAATCACCTGGACGCCGGCGTTGGCGCCGACGAGTTGCACGCGCAGACTCTCGGAGAAGGAGTGCAGCGCGGCCTTGGTCGCGTTGTAGGTCGGGGTGATCGGCAGCGGTACGAACGCCAGCGCGGAGGTGACGTTCATGACGGCCGCGTCGTCCTTGCCCACCAGTAGCGGCAGGAAGGCGTACGTCATCCGGATCGTGCCGAGCAGGTTGATCGTGACGTGGTCCTCGGCGACCGGGAGACAGGCCGGGTCGAGAAGGTTCTCCCGCAGCATGATGCCGGCGTTGTTGATCAGGACGTTCAGCGCCGGGTGACCGGCCGTCACCGTTTCGGCGGCGCGGACGATCGACGCGGGGTCGGCGATGTCCAGGACGATCGATTCGATACCCGGGTGCTCGGTGGTGATCTGGTCGAGCAGTTCCTTGCGCCGACCGGCGACGATCACCTTGTTGCCGGCCTCATGCAGGCGCAGGGCCAGACCGAGCCCGATGCCCGACGTGCCGCCGGTGATCAGAATCGTGTTGCCGGTCATCTTCATGGGTGTTCTCTCCTTCGCTGCCGCGAGCCGGTGAGCGCCCGCAGCCCCTGACCGTAGGAGCGCCTGTGCGAGGGGCGGAAGAGGACGGCTTGTCCATGGATCGGCAATCCCTGCCGGTAACCTCGGGTTGCCGCTGGTCACACGCATGGAGGAGCTCAGCCAGGGATCGGCGGTCTCTGGATGGAAGCCAAGGAAGCGGCCACGATGAACGACATAGACAAGAAAGAGCTGGCGGATTTCCTGCGCCGGCGGCGTGAGACGCTGCGCCCCCGCGACGTTGGGCTGGTCGAGGGCCCGCGCAGGCGGACCCAGGGGCTGCGACGCGAGGAGGTCGCCGCTCTCGCCGGCATGTCCACCGACTACTACACCCGCCTGGAGCAGCAGCGCGGCCCGCAGCCCTCCATGCAGATCGCCACCGCCCTCGCCCGGGCGCTGCGGCTGACCCTGGACGAGCGCGACCACCTCTTCGGCCTCATCGGCCACAACGCCCCGGCCCGCATCCACCGTCTGGAACACGTCAGCCCGACCCTGATGCGGGTCCTGGACCGCCTGGACGACGCCCCGGCCCTAGTGCTGTCCGACATGGCCGACACCCTCGCGATGAACCCACTCGCCACCGCACTGATGGGCGACCAGACCCGCCACACCGGCCTGGCCCGCAGCGCCTATTACCGCTGGTTCACCGACCCAGCCGAGCGCCTGTACTACCCCGAAGAAGTCCACCCGCGCCACAGCCGCACCCAGGCGGCCCGCCTGCGGGCTGCGCTGACGACCGGCAGCGACACCCCTAGAGCCGCCCGGATCGTCGCCGAACTCCAGGAACGCAGCCCCGAGTTCGTCCGCGCGTGGGAACGGCAGGAGGTCGCCCAGCGCTACGACGAAAGCAAAACCATCCTCCACCCCGAACTCGGCCGTATCGACGTCGACTGCCAGGTCCTGTTCACCGAGAACCGCGCCCAGACCCTCATCGTGCTGACCACGCGCCCCGGCACGGAAAGCCACAGCAAGCTCGAACTGCTATCCGTCATAGGACACCAGCAGCTCACCCCCTGACCAGCCGCCACTTCAGGCGACGACTGCCAGCAACCCGCGCGTCGGTCTGCCTGGGGCACGCGAGAGCCGAGGCCGCAGAATCCCGTGAGTGGGGGGCCTTCAATGGCCGGCGCTGCCGATCACCTTGGCGGACGGCACCCTCTCTCTGGGCCGCTGCTGACACTTTCGTGGCGGAGCCACTGACATCCGGTGGCAATACCCACTGACACCCTCGTGGCACTTGGCAACACCCACCATCGACTCGAACACATTATCGCATGGTCGATGAGCCAGGAAGTGGAATACCGACGAGGCAGCCATGCGGTTGCCGCGATGCATGTCCACCTGGTCTTTGTCACCAAACACCGGCGAGGCGCGTTCAACAACGAGATGCTGCCAGCGGCCCGCGGGTGGCGGTGGCAGGCTAACGCCTGGGGCCTGGCAGGACGCGTTCGACCACGTCGGTGACCAGGTCGTGGATCTGGCTCTCGGGAAAGACGTCGGGCAGCGTGAGCCGTTCGAGGATCAGCCAGTTGAGCGCCAGGTAGAGCAGGACCACGGTGGTCGCGTCACCGGGCAGGCCGGACTGCGTGTGGTAGCTGATGTTGGCGTCGACGTCGGCGCGGATGCGCTCGGTGAGCAGGCGGCGCAGCTCCGGGCGGCGCGTGGACTCCAGCCGGAGTTCCAGCAGGGCCAGATAGCCGGAGCGGAAGTGGCTGACGCGCTCCACCAGGTCATGCATGAGCTCGGTGACCCGGTCGCGGTCGCGCGGCCCTTCCAGCGGGGCGGCCACCATCCCCGCCTCGGGCTCCAGCCGTTCGTAGAAGCGGTGGCCGACCTGGGTGAGCAGGTCGTCGCGGTTGTTGAAGTAGTTGGAGGCCGTGCCGTTGGGCACCTGCGCCTCGATGTCCACAGCCCGGAAGGTCAGCCCGCGCGCCCCCTCACGGGCCAGCACCTCGATGGCCGCGTCGAGGAGTGCCGCCCGTCGTGCCGGGTTCTGCCGCATCGAATCTCTCCCGAATCCAGAAATCAAACCACTCTAAGCATAGTACTATGTTGGACATACGTGAATTCCGTTCACCTGAATTCGAGAACGACGGCCGGATATAACGAGGAACGTGACTCGCATTCATCCGCCGATGGCGGATCCCGCGTGGTTCGTCGCCCGGCTTCACCCCGGCGACGAGCGGGGGGTGGCGGCGGCCGCCGCCGTCGTCAACGCCGCGCTCGGCCATGGCGTGCTCACCGTCGGCCGGCTCCTGCGGCACCTGCGCGATGACGAGACGGTCCAGCTCCTGGCGGCCTTCCCGCAGGGGTCGATGACGCCGGTGGGGGCGGCGCTGGCCCAGGTGGTCGACGACGAGGGATATCGCGCGTTCATCGCCCCGATGCCGGACGGGACCCTCTCCCCCGACCCGCCGTCCGCCGGCGGACGGCGGGTCGGCATTCTGAGCGCGATGGCCGTGGTGCCGTCGATGCGCCGTCGCGGCCTTGGCACCGCCCTCGCCGTCCAGCGCACGGCCTGGCTGAGGGAGCGGTGCACGGAGGCGTACGCCATGGTGTGGCTGCGTGACCGCCCGGGGTGCGGCGACGGTGTGCTGAAGGCGGCCGGGTGGGAGCCGGTGACCACCGTCCGCCGATACTGGGAACAGGCTTCGGTGGCGGGCGACTGCCACTGCCACCGGTGCGGCTCGCCCTGCCACTGCGACGGCCTGCTGATGCGCCTGCCCCACAGGCCGACCGGCGGCGGGAGTCTGTACTCAGGGCGTGAGCACGACGCGTCGGCCGGGGGCGACTGGGGTGTTCCACACCTGCTCGACCTGGTCCAGCGGCACGGGCAGGGGGTTTACGGCGAAGGTGCAGGAGGTGATCTCCTGGGCGATCTCCTGGGCGAGGGACGGCAGTTCGGCGACGATGCCGGCGGTGGCCATGACGGTCAGGTTCGCGGCGCGTAACAGGAACGAGGGCGGTGTGATGTCGATGCCCTACGATTACGCGGCGCGGGAGTATCTCGAAGAGAAAGACTGATCTTGTGGCAGAAGACTTCGCGATCTATCAAGCCTCCGTGGGTGATGGGGATGTGGTGGGCGAAATCCACGCGGAGTCCTGGAAGGCGGCCTACGTCGACTTCTTCGACCCGGCGTACTTCGCCGAAGCGGTACAAAGCCGACGCGGGAAGTGGCACAACATGCTCGCCACCAGGCAGGACACCCTCCTGCTCGCCGCGCTGGCCGGACGACCGCTGACCTTCTCCTACTTCGGTCCTTCGCCGGTCCGGCCAGGATGGGCCGAACTCTTCGGTTTCTACAACCACCCGGACGCGTGGGGCACCGGCAGCGCGGGCGCCCTGATGGTCGCCTCCCTGCGCAGGCTGCGCGAGGACGGCTTCGACGGGGTGCATCTGTGGACGCTGCGCGACACCCCCCAGTCACGCCGCTTCTACGCCAAGAACGGCTTCACCGAGTCGGGTGCGGGCCGCCGGCACGATTTCGGTGACGGCAACCCGATCGAGCAGGTCGAGTACGAGCTGACCCTCAGCTGACCCCTACCCGGACAGGGACGCGCCGCCGCACATCACCAGGTGCTGGCCGGTGACCGAGCCTCCTTCCGGTCCGAGGAGGAAGGCCGTCAGTCCCGCGACCTCCTCGGGCCTGATGAACCGGCCCAGCGGGGGAACCCGTGGCGGCGTGGTGGCACGTCCGGGATCCCGCAGCATGGGGGTGTCGGTCGGGCCGGGGGCGACCACGTTGACGGTGATGCCACGCGGCGCCAGTTCCATGGCCCAGGAACGCGACAAGCCCACGAGCGCGGCCTTGGTCGCCGCGTACTGGCTCTTGCCCGCCGCGCCCGTCATCGTGCGGCTTCCGATCAGTACGACGCGGCCACCTGGGCGGAGCGCGCCGGCGAGGGCGTTCACCAGAACGGTCGCGGCATCGACGTGGACCCGCCACATGAGGGCGCCGTCCTGTGCCGAGAGGTGTCCGAGCGGCGCGGAGCGTTGCAGGCCCGCCGCGTGCACGATGGCGTCGACGGCGCCCACCGCGGCTGATGCGTCGGCCAGTTGGTCGAGGTCGGTCAGATCCGCCTGGACCCACGAGTAGGCCGGGGTGTCCTGGCGCTGCTCCGGAGGGTGGGTGCGGCTCATCCCGGTGATTCTCCAGCCCTCGCGGAGCAGGCGTGTGGCGACGGCCCGGCCGATGCCGGAGCTGGCCCCGGTCACCACCGCGTGCCGCTGCTCGTCCGCGGTCTGTCCGGTGTGGCGGTCCGGCGTGGCGTCCATCGGCACGTCAGATGCCTTCGGTGCGGGCGGCCCACTCGGGTCGTACGCGGACGTACTTGATGACGCGGCGGTGGTAGGTGAAGGCGATGTGCAGGTCACCGTCGGCGGTTTCCTGGATGGACGGGTAGGAGAACTCCCGGTTGAGACCGTCGCGGGAGTTGTTGGTCAGGCAGTAGCCGTCTCCCACCTCGAGATCGCGGCGGATCGGCCAGGTGCGCCCTCCATCGCCGGACAGCGCGAGCGTCATGGGGGCACGCGGAGCACCCCAGAACGCGGTTCGCTCATCGCGCCCGACGGGTGCCGGCACCTCCCCGGCGGGTCCGGCCGGCCCGTCGCCGGCCGGACCCGCCGGGGTCTCGGCGAGGCCGTCATCGTCGATCTCGTCGTACAGGGACACCCGGCGCTCGGTGGCGTCGGCCGCGCTGCTGGCGTTGAACACCAGCGCCAGCCGACCGTCACGCAGCGTGACGTATTGGACGGAGGAATTGTTGTTGGGCAGTTCGGTGGGGCCGGGAGCGCTCCAGGTAGCGCCCTCGTCTTCTGACCGGCTCGCGTAGATCGAATCCGCCCAGCGACTGCGGAACAGCGCGAGCAGCGTGCCGTCGGCCAGGAGGTGGACGTTCATGTGGACGCAGCCGGTGCTCTCCGGAACGGGCTGTTCGCGCCAGGTTCGTCCCTCGTCGTCGGAGATCATGAGGGAGCTGGTGTCACGGTCGCCGACCCAGCGCTTGCCCGGTGTGGTGACGCAGTTGAAGACGGGTAGCAGCCACCGGCCGGACGGCAGCACGAGCACGGGCTGCCGGACGAAGACCCCGCCGCGGCTCGTGGCGGGAAAAAGGGTCTGCACAGGTCCCCAGGTGTGACCGTCGTCTCGCGAGATGCGGCGGCGAACTTCGGCCGTGTCCTGGTTACCGGCATGCTGGGCGGTGTACAGCAGCCACAGCTCGCCGGCGGGAGTGGGGAACAGGACCGGGTTCTGCTCGGAACGCGTCAGGTCGTCGGACAGCCGCGTGGGAGTGGACCAGGTGTCCGCGCCCTTCTCCAGCCGGGAGAACCACACCGAGATGTCCGAGACGCCTTCCTGCGTACCGCCGAACCACACGCAGCCGAGATCGCCGTTGCGTAGCGCCATGATGTTGGCGGCGTGGTTCTGCACGGCGGGCGCGATCAGGTACGCCTCGTGGCGATCCGGGTCGTCGTCGCGGACGCGGATCAGGCCGTCCACGGGCAGCTGGCCGGAAACGGGCGTCTGGGGCTGACTCACTGTTCTCCTTGGCGGAACTGGTCTCGGGCGTCGGTCAGGTGGGACTTGGCGACCTGTTCGAGGTGGACGAGGTCTGAGGCGACGCTGGCGAAGGTGTATCCCTCGGCCAGGCGCTTGGCGGCGGTCCCGCCGTCGGGTGTGTGGATGCCGGCGGCGACACCGGCGGACCTGGCGGCTTCGCGCACCGTGACCAGCGCGTCCTCGAACTGGGAAGCGATCGCCGGGTCGCCGGGGAAGGCGCCGCCCAGGGCCAGACACAGATCGGACGGGCCGACGTAGACGCCGTCCAGGCCGGGGGTGGCGCAGATCGCCTCGACGTCGGCCAGCCCCTGTGCCGTCTCGATCATGGCGAGGACCAGCACGGTGGCGTCGCTGTCCGCGGGGCGCGGCCCGATGCGGAGCGCCGAGCGCATCGGCCCGTACGAGCGGCGCCCTTTCGGCGGATAGCGGGTCGCGGAGACGGCCGCGGCGGCATCGTCGGCGGTGTCGATGAGCGGCACGATGACACCCGCGGCGCCCGCGTCGAGGGCCCGGCCGATGGGGCTGGGGTCGTTCGCCTCGACTCTGACCAGGCCCGCGGACACGCCGCCCGCGTCGATCGCGGTAAGGCCGCTCAGCAGCCCCGAGTAGCCCAGCAGTCCGTGCTGGGCGTCCAGGCACACGTAGTCGTAACCGAGGCGCGCGATGCGCTCGGTGGACACCGGCGAATCGAGCACGGACCAGTAGCCCAGTGCGGGCTCCCGGGCCCGGATCCTGGCGGTGACGTCGATGATGCTCACGGCTGGCCTTCTCCTCGGTGGTCGGCTCTCATCGGTTGTAGGCGGGCATGGGGCCGCGCAGCGCCGCGCCCACGCGGTCGCAGGCTGCCACGACGTCCTCGGGAAGCGCCCCGGCCGCGGCGATCGCGATGTTCGCGCGGAGGTGTTCGACCTTGGAACCGCCGAGCAGGATGGCCCCCACGCCGTCGCGATGGCCCAGCCACCGCAGAGACAGCTCGACGAGGGAGATGCCCGACTGCGCGGCGATCTCGCCAAGGGCGGTGACGGCCTCGAACAGCGCCGGGTTCCAGTACCGCTGCCGGTACATGGGGGCGAGCGTGGAGTCGCCGAAGCGGCCGGCGGCGGGGTCCTGCTCGAAGGTGTGCCGCCCGGTGAGCAGGCCCCCGCCGAGCGGGTTGTAGACCATGGTCGTCAGGCCGGTGCTCCGCGCGAACTCCAGATATTCCTCCTCGACCCTGCGGGCCAGCAGGTTGTAGAGCTGCTGGGCGACGACCGGCCGCGGCGCGCCGACGGCGTCGGCGGTGTGGTTGATCTCGGCGATCTGCCAGGCCGCGTAGTTGGAGACGCCGAGTGCGCCGATCTTGCCCTCGGCGACGAACTCGGCGATGGCGCCGAGCGTCTCGGCCGGCGGCGTGCGGCGGTCGGGCTGGTGCAGGTAGAACAGGTCGACGTGGTCGGCCCGCAGGCGGCGCAGACTGCCTTCGAGGCTCGCCCGCAATCCCTTGGCGGACAACGGCGCGTGATCGCCGGCGTCCGGATGGGGCATACCGGCCTTGGTCGCGAGGACGACCCGGTCGCGCCGGGTGGCGAGCAGCGGCCCCAGGATGGACTCGGTCGCGCCGCCCGCGTAGACGTTCGCGGTGTCCACCCCGGTGACGCCGGCGTCGAGCGCCACGTCCAGCATGCGCGCGGCCACTTTCGCGTCGGCCGTGTCGCCGAACGTCATGGTGCCCAGCACCAGGCGGGACAGCCCGATGGGCGCCCCGGACGGTGTCGCCGCTGGTACGGAAGGTGTCATCGGTCGGTTCCTCGCTCAACGGTTGTGCCGGGGGACTGCGTGGTGGACGGGCCGCACACCAGATTGCGCGGCTTGCGCCCGCGCATCGTGGCCGGGTCCAGCGCGGCCCTGCGGAGGGCGCGGGTGTACGGGTGGGCCGGTGCGGCCAGCACCTTCCGGGTCGGACCGGACTCGACCAGGCGCCCTTTGCTCATCACGACGATGTTCTCGCTGATCTCCCTGACCACACCGAGGTTGTGGGAGATCACGACATAGGTGAGGCCGGTCTCGGCCTGGATCGTCATGAGCAGGGCGAGGACCTGAGCCTGAACGGACACATCCAGCGCGCTCGTCGCCTCGTCGCAGACCAGCAGGTCGGGATCGGAGGCCAGGGCCCTGGCGATGCCGATGCGCTGGCGCTGCCCGCCGGAGAACTCCGGCGGGCGCCGCTCCAGGGCCGTAGCGGGCAGGCCTACCTGGTCGATGAGCCTGGCCGCCTCCTTGGCCCGTGCGCGCCTGTCGCGCATTCCGCGCACCCGCAGCGGTTCCGCGACGATCTCCTCCGCCGACAGGTGCGGGTCGAGCGATCCGTACGGGTCCTGGAAGATCATCTGGATCCCGCTGCGCATCGGGCGCAGCTGTTTCTCACTCAGCCGGGCGATGTCGGTGCCGTCCACCACGATGCGGCCCGCGGTGGGCTTGACCAGCCGGACGATCGACCGGGCGATCGTGGACTTGCCGCAGCCCGACTCCCCCACGATGGCCAGGGTGCCGCCCCGCCGTACGGTGAAGCTGACGTCGTCGACCGCGCGGAACACGCCGTGGGCGACGGGATAGTCCACGACGAGGCCGTCGACCTCGAGGAACGCGTCGTCGGTCATCGGGATTCTCCCAGCGCTATCGGGTCGGCGGGCGACCCGTCGTCGGCGGGCACGTCCGGGGACTCGCCGTCTTCGTCCCAGGGGCCGAGCCGTGGGACCGCCGTCAGCAACTTCCTGGTGTACGGGTCGCCGGGTTCGTGGACGATCTGTTCGGCCTCGCCGGACTCGACGAATCTCCCGTCCTTCATGACATGGATGCGGTCCGAGACGAGCCGGGCCACACCGATGTCGTGAGTGATCATGAGAATGCCGATGCCGGTGTTCTCCTGTACTTCGAGCAGCAGGTCGAGGATGCCTGCCTGGACGGTGACGTCCAGGGCGGAGGTCGGTTCGTCGGCGACGAGCAGCACGGGCGACCCGGCGAGCGCGAGCGCGATGAGCACGCGCTGCAGCATGCCTCCGGACAGCTGATGCGGATACTTCCGGAGCTGGGACTCCGGATCGGGGATATGCATCCGGGCCAGCAGGGCGACGGACCGCGAGACGATTTCCGACCTGGACAGGTCGCGGTTGCACAGCCGCACGGCCTCACGGAGCTGCCGCCCGATGGTGTGGACCGGGCTGAGCGCCGTCATCGGATCCTGCGGGATGAGGGAGACGGTACGCCCGCGTACCTTGCGCACCGCGCGCGGGTCGGCGATGACGTCGACTCCCTGGAAGCGGGCTCTGCCGGAGAGGACCGCCAGCTCCGGAGGGAGCAGTCGCAGGATGCCCATGGCCGTGGTGGACTTGCCGGAGCCTGACTCGCCAATGATCGTCACGGTTTCGCCCTGGCGGATGAGGAAGCTCACGCCGTCGACGGCGCGGACGATGCCGGCTTCGGTGATCAGCTCGATCTGCAGGTCCTCGACCTCCAGCAGGGGACGATCGGCCTGGTCGAACTCGGCTGCCATGCTCGGCTCACCTTCCTTTCCGTCTGCGGACGCGATCCCTCAGCCCGTCTCCGAGCAGGTTGACCCCGACGACGAGCAGCACGATGACCAGTCCGGGCAGCGTGACCAGCCACCACGACGTCGTGATGTAGTCCTGGCCGTCGGAGATGATGCGGCCCCAGGTGGCGAACGGGCGCTGCGGACCGGCGCCCAGGTAGCTCAGCGCGCTCTCCAGCAGTACGGCCTGGGCCAGCAGCAGGAGGATCACGAGCGTGGCCTGCTTGACGACGTTGGGCAGCACGTGCCGGAGCAGGATGGTGATGCGGCGAAGGCCGAGCACCCGGGCCGCGGCCACATAGGGTTTCTCCCGCTCGACGAGCACCAGGGAACGGGTCAGGCGGGCCACCTCCGGCCACTGCGCGATCGCGATCACGAAGGTAATGACCGGAATGGAGGGGCCGAAGAGCGCGACGATCAACAGCAGCATCAACAGCAGAGGCAGCGAGAGCTGCGCTTCCAGCAGGCGGGAGACGATGGTGTCGACCCAGCCGCCGAAGAATCCGGCCGCGGCACCGGCGATGAGGCCGATGATGCCGGACACGACGATGGCCAGCACCCCGACGGTGAGCGAGACCTGGCCGCCGTGCAGGACCCGGGAGAGAAGATCCCTGCCGAGCTGGTCGGTTCCGAACAGGTGCCCGCCGGTCAGCGGTGGCAGACGGCGCAGGCTGAGGCTCTGCTCGTCCGGCCCGGGGATCGGCAGCACGCCGGCCAGGACGACGGGCACGACGACGAGGGCCACACACACCGAGCCGACCCATGTCTTCAGCCGCGCGCCCTTGCGGCGGAGGACCGCCGCGGATCGCGCGAGATCCTTGGCGGTCACCGCGCTGGGCCGTGCGGAGGGCTCCGGGGTCTCCCGGCCGCCGAAGCCGTCGGCGGGGCCGGCCTCCGTGGCGGTCATGAGGACACCGCCTTCCCGAGTCGTACCCGCGGGTCGAGCAGCGGGTAGGTGAGATCGATGAGGAGCTGGACGGCCACTGTCAGGATGGCCGTGACCAGGACGGTCGCCTGGATCAGCGGGTAGTCCCGGGTTTCCAGCGCACGGACGACGAGCGATCCGACACCCGGCCAGGCGAAGACGACCTCGACCACCACCACGCCGTTGAGCATGGCGGCGAACCGGGTGCCGAGCGCGGTCACCACCGGGACGGCCGAGTTGCCCATGGCGTAGCGCCAGGTCAGGCCGCGTTCGGAGATGCCGCGGGAGCGGGCGATCGTCAGATAGGGAGCCGCGAAGCCGGTCCCCATCTCCCGGCGCACCAAACGGGAGATCAACGCGATCTGCAGGATGCCGACCGTCACGGTCGGCAGCACCAGGCCGGCCCAACTGGTGAAACCGGATGCCGGGAGCACAGGGACGAGCACCGCGAAGACGGTCAGCAGCATGATGCCGCTCCAGAACTCCGGCATGGACTGACCGGCGATCATGGCCACGTTGGCCCCGAGCTCACGGGCGGTGTCGGCGTGCCGCGCCATCCAGACGCCGAGCGGGATGGCCACGACCGCGGCGAACAGGATGGAGGACACGGCGAGCATGACGGTGTACGGCATCCGGCTGAGGACGACGTCCAGGGCGGGGGCCTGGAAGGAGAAGGACGTGCCCAGGTTGCCGCCGAACAGGTCACGAACGAAGATTCCGTACTGCTGTATCAGCGGTTTGTCCAGGCCGAACTGGACACGGATGCGTTCGAGCTCCGCCGTGGTGGCCAGGGGGCTGGCGTAGGCGGCCGCCGGATCGCCTGGCGCCAGCCGTACGAGGACGAAGACCGTGGAGATGGTCAGGAAGATCGCCAGGAGGCTCTGCCCGACGCGTTGGGTGACGTAGCGGACCACGACTCATCCATTCAGCCGGACAGATGCCAGGTCGTAGGAGTTGGTGGGACTGAGCAGCACGTTCTGCACGCGCTTGCGCCGGGCGATGACGGTCTTGGGGACGAAGGCCCACATGCAGGGCCAGGTGTTCCAGATCTCCTTCTGGGCGGTGCTGAGGAGACCGTCCCGGGCCGTCTGGTCGGTTTCGCGGGAGGCCTTCTGGAGCAAGGTGGTGATCTTGGGGAACACGTAACCGTGGTAGGTGTCCCGGGTGGCCTCCTTTTCCGCCGTGCCGGCGAACATGCCCTGCAGCGGAGTCAGTGCCAGCCCGGTCGGGCCGGGGTAGCCGTTGCCGAGGACGTCCCAGTCGCCGCCCTTGCCCTGCCGCCACTTGGAGATGTCGCCGCCCGGCTGGAACTGCTGGAGCTCGGCCTGTACGCCGACCGCCTTGAGCATCTCCACCACGGCCTCCATGACGCTCGTGTCGTTGGCGAACTCCCCGGTCTCCCAGATGATCTTGATCTTGAGATCTTTCACGCCGGCGGCCTCGAGCATCTGCTTGGCCTTCTGCGGGTTGTAGACGTACTCGCCCGTCTGCACCGCCCCGGTCAGGGTGTCGGCCACCACGCCTCGGGCCTGGGTCACCGAATCGGCGAAGACGTCCTTGATCAGGGCGGGGCCGTTGATGGCGTAGCTGAGCGCCTCGCGCACGCGTACGTCGGCGAGTGGGTGCCCGGAGGGTTTGCGGAAGTTGTAGAAGAGCTGGGTGATGCGCGTGCTCGGCACCTGCTGTATCTCCACGTCGCCGATGCCGGAGAGCTGGCTGATCGCATCGGGGGAGATCGCGTCGATCACATCGACCTCGCCGCTGCGCAGGGCGACGACGCGGTTGGCCTCCTCCGGGAGGAACCTGACCTGTACGGTCTTGATCGCGGGCGCGGGGCCCCAGTACTTGTCGTTGACCTGCAGTGTGTACTCGCCGGTGCCCCGGTTCGCGGCGGTGACGACGTAGGGGCCCGATCCTATGCCGCCCTGGAGTTCCTCCGGTTTGTTGGCGGCGGCGGGGGTGATCAGGATGTTCGCCATCAGGTAGTCGAGTGTCGGCATCGGGTTCTCGGTCACGAGCTTGAAGGTGCTCGCGTCGACGGGGGTGACCGTCGGCCATTCGGGGAAGAGGCCGGCCAGGAACGATCCGGGGACCTTCTGGTACATCTGCAGGGCCGTGGAGACGTCTTCGACCTTGATCGGGCTGCCATCGGAGTAGTGGACGCCGTCGCGCAGCTTGACCGTCCACTCGGTGGGAGCCGTCAGCTTGAAGCTCTCGGCCAGAACGGGCTGCACGGTGAGCTTCGGATCGATGAAGGTCAGCGCCTGGCGGACGCCACGCTGGACGGTGACGGCGGCATCGAACTGGTTCAGCTTGTTGTCCAGAGACACGAGTGAGCGGTTGAGCGCCAGTGTGAGCCCCGGCCCGGCGGTGGAGCCGGCGCTGGCGCCCGTGCCAGTGGCGGGCCCCGGTCCCGCGCAGGCGGCGAGGGGGCCCAGTGTCATGGCCGCGCCTGTGAGAGCACCGAGACGGAGAAGACTTCGGCGGGAGTACTGGGGGCCGCTTCCGAGCTGGGTCACTGGGCTTCTCGCTTTCTGAACCGTCCGTAGCGGTGCGCTTCTCAGCGGGGGCCGCCTGCCAGGACCGGATGTTTCCCACGTCACAACGACGTTGCTGCACCATTACATGCATGCGCGCTTCGCGCAAGAGGCCTAGCGCAATTTGTGCAAGCTGTGACATCATCCAGTCGAGACGAGGGCTGCGCCAGCGTGCGCGCCTGGTTCTGAAGCGGATCGCGCACGAGGTTCGCGGGGGCAGTGAGAGCCTGTCTGACGTGCATAGATCGCTCTCATCGGAGGGGTTACTTGACGCCCAGGCCAAGCACGGCCGCGCACGGTGTGCTCATCGTGGCCGACGACCTCTCGGGGGCGGCTGAGTCGGCAGCGCGGGTCATGATGCGCGAAACGCGCACAAGGATTGTCCTCGCTCGACCTGCCGTGCGGGGAGAGCGCGATGCCGCCGACCTTCTGGTGGTCGATACCGACTCCCGGCACCTGCGTCCCACCGAGGCCGCCGCGGCGGTGCGTTCCGCGATCGCCCTGGCCTCGGCCGGACGTCCGCGGCTGGTTTTCAAGAAGATCGACTCTCTGCTGCGTGGCAACGTCGCGGCGGAGGTGGCCGCGCTCACGGCGCCTGGGACCGGCATCGTCGTGGCCCCTGCCCTGCCCGGCCTGGATCGGGTGGTACGCGGCGGCGTGCTGCATCTGGCCGGTGTGGCCCTCCATCGGGCGAACGCCTGGGCGGTGGACGGCGTCCCCGCTCCGACGTCGGTCGAGGCGGCCCTGGCGCCGCTTCCGGCCCGCGTGCTGGACCTCGCGACCGTGCGATCGGATCGCCTTTCCGACGCGATCGCCTCCTGCGCCGAGGACTCGCGCATCGCGCTGTGCGACGCCGAGACGGATCGCGATCTGGACGCCGTGCTACGTGCCGCGCTGACCGTACCGTCGGTGCGGCTGGTCGGCTCCGGTGGGCTCGCCGACGCGCTCGGGCGTCATCTGCGGAGTCTCGGCGCGGCCGTCGAAGAGCCTGAGCCGGACCTCGCGGAGGGCACACGGCACGGCGACGTCGAGGAGTGTGAGCCCGTCCCCGCGCATGCCGCGCGGCACGGCGACGTGGCCTGCCCGGCGCCGCTCGTCGTGGTGGGCAGCGCCGAGCCGGTCGCGGCCGAACAGGTGCGCCGGCTGGTCGAGGCGGGAGCCGTACCCGTGGCCCTGCCTTTGGCAGCGCTCCTCGGCGCACCCGCCGGACGGGCAGCCCTCCCCCGCATCCCGGTCGGCGACCAGGCGGTCGTGGTCTTCCTCGACTCCGCCGGCGCCGTCCACCCGGCGGCCTCGCGCGACATCGCGCGGCGGCTGGCCGAGGCCGTCGCGGACGCGGTGCGCGCGTCCCCGCGGACGGTGGACCTCGTGCTGACCGGCGGCGAGACCGCCCGGCGCGTCCTTGACGCCCTTCAGGTGCGGGAACTGACACCGGTCGGGCAGGTGCATCCGGGAGCCGTCCACTCCCGGATGCCCGACGGCCGTTCCGTGGTCACCCGCCCGGGCAGTTTCGGGGGACCCGACTCGCTCGTCGAGATCGTCCAGGCCTTGGCCCCGCACTCCCTAACCCCTCCTCAGAACCAAGCGAAAGGCCCCATAGTGAGCACCACCACCGCCGCCGTCAGCCCTCAGCCGCGCACCGCGGCCACTCCGATCATCGCCGTCACCATGGGTGACGGGGCCGGCGTAGGCCCGGAAGTCATCGTCGGCGCCCTGCAGGACCCCCAGGTCGCCGAGCTGTGCCGTCCCGTCGTCATCGGCGACGCCGTACGGCTGCGCCAAGCGGCCGACATCCTCGGGATCGACACCGAGATCGTCGCGATCGACACCGTGGCCGATGCCGTCTTCCAGCCGGGACGCGTCAATGTCATCGACCTGGCGCTGCTGCCGGAGGACCTGCCCTGGGGGAAGGTCTCCCCCGTGGCGGGGGCGGCCGCGTACCACTATGTGCGCGTCGCCAGCGGGCTGGCGATGGCCGGGGAGGTGCAGGCGATCTGCACCGCACCGCTGAACAAGGAGGCCCTGCACGCGGGCGGCCACATCTTCCCGGGACACACCGAACTCCTCGCGCACCTGACCGGGATCGACGAGGTGTCCATGATGTTGTCCTCGCCGAAGATCCGGGTCATCCACGTCACCACGCACATCGGACTGATCGACGCGATCGCGAAGATCGAACCCGGCCTGGTGGAACGGACCGTTCGCCGCGGCCACGAGGCGCTGCGCCGGGCCGGGATCGAGAACCCGCGCATCGGCGTGTGCGGCATCAACCCGCACGCCGGGGAGAACGGCCTGTTCGGGTATGGGGAAGAGGCCGAGAAGATCGTGCCCGCCGTCGAAGTCCTGAAGGCCGACGGCATCGACGTGCAGGGGCCGCTGCCCGCCGACACGGCGTTCTTCGTCGCGGGGCGCGGAGACTACGACCTCATCGTGGCGATGTACCACGACCAGGGCCACGGCCCGGTGAAGATCCTCGGCATCGAGGCCGGGGTGAACATCACCGTGGGCCTGCCCGTCATCCGCACGTCCGTGGACCACGGAACCGCCTTCGACATCGCCGGGAAGGGCATCGCCGAGGTCGGTAGCATGATCGAGGCGCTGCGGCAGGCCGCCCAGATGTCCCCCAGCCCGGCGATCTGACCCCGGGACGTTGACCGACAAGCCGAGAAGGAGGAGCGTTGTCCGGAAACCCTGACCGTCGGCGCGCCGAGATCGTGCGCCTGGCCACGACCAGTGGCCTGGCCAGCGTCGAAGAGCTGTCCTCGACGTTCGACGTGACGTCCTCCACCATCCGGCGTGACCTCGCCCGGCTGACCGCGCAAGGGCTGCTGGCCCGCACGTACGGCGGTGCGATGGCCGTCGTCGCGCACCCCGAGGACTCGTTGCGTCAGCGCTTCGGTGACGCCTTCGAGGCCAAACGCGGAATCGCCCGATGGGCGGCGCAGCAGATCGGAGCCGGGGAGTCCGTGTTGCTCGACGCCGGCTCGACCGTCGCGGCGCTGGCTCACGAGCTGCGCTCCAGCACCCAGCTCCTGATCGCCACCACGAGCCTTGCGGTACTGAAAGAGCTCGACGACGTCGAAGGCCTCCATGTGGAGTGCCTCGGTGGCCGGCTGCGCCACCTCAGCCAGGGGTTCGTCGGCCCCACCACCGAGACCGCTCTGGAGCGGATGTCGTTCGACCGCGTCTTTCTCGGGGCTGACGGAGTCACCGCCGACCGCGGGATCTGCGAGGCCGACCTCCAGCAGACCCGGCTCAAGGAGCTCATGGCGCGCAGCGCCCAGAAGACCTACGTGCTGGCGCACGCGGCCAAGATCGGGCGACGGCCGTTCCACGCCTGGGTTCAGCTCCCCCGGCCCTGGACGCTGGTGACCGACGTCGGCGCCCCGGAGGACGCGCTGGCCCCGTTCTCGGCCGAGGGAGTCGAGGTGGTCGTGGTCGACGCCGAAGGGCAGATCAGCAAGCCGAAGCCGGCCGCGGGTCAGCCGATCGCCCCATAGCGGCCTTGCCGCGAGCCCGTCGATCAGTCCGATGTGCGTGGTGACGTGGACCGGCGAGCCTGCTTCGCCTCGCGAACGACCGCCCAGGCGTCCGCCACCGGACCCAGGTGTCCGAGCTTGTCGGGGTTGATCACCGCGCGGATCATCTGGATCCGCCCATCGAGGATGTCGAGCGTCCAGGTGTTGACCACCTTGCCGTCCTGGTCGCGGAAGATCGCGCCCGGCTGGCCGTTCACCTCGTGTGACTGCACGACCCCGCCGATCGCGGCGAACGGCGCGAGCATCGCGACCAGCGTCCGGGCCACGTTCTCGGCGCCGAAGACGCCCTTGCCCCACAGCGGCGCCTTGCCCCCGCTGTCGCCGACCATCTGCGCGTCGGCGGCCAGCAGCTCCCGCAGCCCGGCCACGTCGCCTTCCCGGAAGGCGTCGAAGAATCGCCCGGCGAGTTCTTCTCGCTCCCGGCGGTCGGCCTCGAACCGGGCGCGGCCGGCGTCCATGTGGCGGCGCGCCCGTACGGCGAGCTGGCGGCAGGCCGCCTCCGAGCGCCCCACCGCCGACGCGACGTCACCGAAGCCGAACCCGAACACCTCCCGCAGCACGAAGACCGCCCGCTCGAGTGGGCTGAGCCGCTCCAGCAGCAGCAGGGCCGCCATCGACACCGAGTCGGCCAGCTCCGCCGACCGCTCCGGGTCCTCATACGGGTCGGTCAGCAGGGGCTCGGGAAACCACAGCCCGGCGTACTCCTCCCGCCGGACGCGCGCCGAGCGAAGCACGTCGATCGCGATCCGGGTGACCACGGCCGACAGGAACGCCTTGACCGACGCGGGTCGCGTCGGGGAGGCCTCGTAGCGCAGCCAGGTCTCCTGGACCGCGTCCTCGGCCTCGCCGACACTGCCGAGAATCCGGTAGGCGATCGAGAACAGCAGCGGCCGCAGTTCCTCGAACTCCTCGGCCCGGCTCACGCCAGCTCCTCCTTGAACCCCTGCCGCCAGGAGGGGTAACGCAGCTGCCAGCCGAGCTCCCGCTTGGCCTTGGCGTTGGAGAAGCCGCGCCCCTCGGTCATCATGGTCACCGCGGTCTGCCCGGCGAGCGGCCGGGCCAGCCAGACGGGCACCCGCATCGGCGGCTTCGCCCCCGCGCACTCGGCCAGGTAGGGCAGCCACTCACGAGCCGGGGCCGGCTCGTCGTCGATGATGTTGAACACACCCCTCGCCTTGTGCTCCACGGCCAGGACGGTGGCGCCGGCCGCGTCGTCGAGATGTACCCACGAACTGTAGCCGCCGCCGTTCCCGACGACCGGGTACTGCCGTTTGCGCACGAGTTCGACCTGATCGTCGGTGGCGCCCGGACCGTAGAACGCGCCGTACCGCAGGACCGCGCCACCCGCTCTGACGACCGCGTCCTCAAGGTGACGGAGCGCCTTCGCCCCCTTGCCGGTGCTCGTCGGGTCCAGCGGGTCCTCCTCGGTCTTCACCCATCCGCCCGTACGGACGCCGTTCCAAGAGGCGTAACCCTGTGCGATGAAGTGGGATACGCCGGTCGCTTCCGCGGCGGCCAGCAGGTGGTCCGTCCCCTCGGTACGCAGCCGGTTGGTGGTGGCGAACCAGCGGTCGAAGTGCTTGATATCTGGCTTGCCGGAGATAGCGGTCATCTGGTGCACGATCACGTCCGGTCGGGCCTTGGCCACCGCCTCCCCGACCGACCCCGCATCCAGCCCGTCCATCACGATCGCCTCGGCGCCCAACCGCTCCACCATGCCTGACTTCGCCGAGCTCGTCGTCGTCGCCATCACCTGGTGGCCACGCGCCACAAGCTGCGGCACCAGCCGCCGCCCCAACACCCCGGCTCCGCCGGCCACGAATACCCGCATGATCATCGCCTTCCCGATCCCACAACCTGTCTTCCATACCGGAGACGAGACCACCCGGCCGTTCTGTGACATGGCCCGGCAACTTCCTCATGTGTCACAGAACGACCAGGCTGTCTCGTCTCGGGGCAGACGGGTAACCAGGGAAAGGACAGTCGTCATGCGTATCGCAGTCTTCGGGGCCAACGGCCCGACCGGCCGCCTGCTCACCGGCCAGGCACTCGCCGCCGGACATCAGGTCGCCGCGGTGACCCGGCAGCCGGACACGTTTCCCGTGCACCATGATCGGCTTGAGGTGGTCGGTGCCGACGTGCTCGATCCGGCGGCCGTCGACGCCGCCGTGGCGGAACGGGATGCGGTGCTGTCGACGCTCGGGGTGCCCGCCGGCAAGGCACCGATCAGCACCTATTCGCGGGGCGTGGCCAATATCGTCGCCGCGATGCGACGGCATCGGGTGCGTCGGCTCGCCGTGGTGAGCTCTAGCGGGGTCGACCCGCACGCGTACTCCGAAGGCGGGTTCCTGTTCAACCGAGTCTTGCTGCCGTACGTGACGCGGGTGCTCGGTAAGACGCTGTACGACGACATGCGGCGGATGGAGGCGCTGGTCCGCGCCAGCGATCTGGACTGGACGATCGTGCGCCCCAGCGGGCTCTTCCAACTGCCGGCGGTCACCGACTACACGCTCGTCGAGGGCCACGCCGACAGCAGGTTCACCGCCCGTGCCGACCTGGCCGCGAGCATGCTGGCCCTGCTGGACGACGACCGCTATCTCCGCACCACCGTCAGCGTGATCACCACCGCCGACAACCCCAGCTTGCTCCAGTGGATCCGCCGCGAAGCACTCGCCAAAGGCTGAGCCGATGCGTCCGATCGGCTGCCGATCGCGCCCACCTGGGCGGCGGGCCATGGTCGGCTCGGACCGGCTTACTCGAGCCAGTTCCCATCGTTGGTGATCTTTAGTTCGCGCATTTTCCGGTACAGCGTCGTCCGGCCGATACCGAGCTCTTCGGCCGCCCGCGACCGGTTGCCCCGCCACTTCGCCAGGGCCGTGACGATGGCGGTCCGTTCGGCTCGCTCGATGCCCGACAGCGACGCTGAGCGATGTGCTTCGGTGATGCGCGGCGGCAGATCATCGACCTGGATGACCGCGCCGCGCGCGGTGGCCGCGGCTGCCTGGAGGACGGACCGCAGCTCTCGGACGTTGCCTGGCCAGTTCCAGCGCAGCAGCGCCTGCAAAGATGACGACGACAGCCGCCAGCGGACCCGGCCGTCGCTCAACGATTCGAGTATCTCCTCAGCGATGCCCGGAACGCATTCGCGCATCTCGGCCAAGGATGGCAGGTCGATCGTCACCGCCAGGCGATCGAGCAGGTCGCTGACCGCCTGGGGCGCGCGCGTGCGGTCGACGGTCGCGACGAGCAGCCCCCGCCGCTGCTTCGTCTGCCGCGCCGAATCCGACAGGATCGACTCCATTGCGGCAATGGCGCTGACCGGCATCTGCTCCGCGTGCCTGATCACCACGCGGCTGCCCGCGGCCATCCCGCGGACCGCGCGGGCAAGCCATTCCTGGGACGACGCCGCGTCGAACGTGGTCGCGTTCAGCACCAGCAGATCACGGCCCTCGGCCGACGCGAGTTGCGACGCGGTCCGTAGCCGCCCCGAGCCCGGCGGGCCGTTGAACGCGAGTACGTCGGCAGCCGCGGCGGCGGCCAGCACGCGGTCGCTGACCTCCGGGACCGCGTGGACCCGCAGCGCGGGCTTACCCCGCTGGACAGTCGCGGCCAGACCGGGACGGCGACGACGGAACGGTTGGGCGGGGAATTCAAGCAGGTAAGCGGGCCCGTCGGCATCCACTATCCGCCGCGCCTCGACGGACAGCGCGACGTCGCCGACCGTGACGTCCAGCTCGGCTGTGCCGTCCGTCCAGGCGTGCCGCTGGGCGGCTTCCCATAGCGCAACGTAGGTGGACGGGATCATCAGCGGCAGCAGCGCGGTGTCGGCCAGCACGCTGTCGTCGGTGAGAAGCATTGATGGGCCCCTGTGGGCTTTGGACCGTTGGAATGCTGAGACCAGGGTGGCCTCGCGCGCCCAGACCAGTTCCTTCAGCGCCTGCTCGACCTGACTCGCGGCGAGCTTGGTCAAGGACATCATCATCGGGTTCGCCGCCGCCGCGGTCGCCGCGAGCGAGAGGGATCCGGCCACGACACCGTTTCGAGGGCTGAGGATCGGTACGCCGGCGCACGCGAAGACCTGGAGCGCCTCGTTGAAGTGTTCGGCGCCGTGTACCCAGAGGGCTTGCTTGTCTTCGAGGGCTGTTCCCAGCCCATTGGTGCCGACAGTTGGCTCCGAGTAGTCGAATCCCTCGAGGACGTAGTGGTCGTCCAGCCGGTCGCGCTGCCGGAAGTCCGCGACCCGCCGGGCGATGATCCGGCCCGACCGGTTGGTCATCAGGACGGCGACGCCGAGATCAGCGAGTTCGCCTTCCAGGTGATCCAGAATCGGAGCGGCCGCGCGGGTGAGCAAGCCGGATGCGTTGCCGCGCTCGATGCGGCGCGTTCGGATCTGCTCTGACGGGGTCGAGGCCGACACGCACCGCCGCCAGCTTCGCAGGATATCCGGCCGCACGTCGCTCGAGCGGAGCGCGGTGGTCAGCAGGCCGCCACTGACCAGGGCATGGCGCGCGGTCTGGAGACTTTCGTCACTATCTCCAGGCTTCATGATCGTCTTCTCTTCATGATGATCTGAGGGTCCTCATGTAGGGAGCTTGGCGCCATGGGCACCTGTCCCGGTTATGCGCTGTTTCCATCACGGGTTCGCCCAGGTCTCAGCGGATCGGGCGATTGGCCCGGTGGGGGCACTTGGCAGCCCGACCGGGGCGGAGCGGACGCCATGGCCCGGCGTGCCGCTCAGCCGACAGGATTGCGCTCACCGTATTCACACTGTTCGAACGGGATTGCGCTCACTGTACCTGCACTGTTCCGAATCGGCACAGTTCAAACCGGCAATGTGGTCACACACTTAGTGAGGAACCGCACCGGGCAGTGTCCATCCGTCTCAGGAATATCGCATACACCAACCGCCACGCCGACCCGCCCAGTGGGGTGGCGCGTGCCGGAAACGCTTCACTCGCCTTCGCCACGGCTGTTGCGACGTCAAATCATATTCACCGAGTACAGATTGGAGACCCGCTGTGATCTATCGTCGTGCGTTGCCGCGTGACAGCGGCGCGGTTGCCCTGGGAGCGATTCGGTGAGAGCCACGCCATCAACATGGCCACCATCGGCATCTGGAACCGCCGCAAGCGCTACATGGACGAGGAATTCCTGTTCCGGGACAACAAATTCTTCTATTCACAAATCGGGCTGGCATAGCTCCTGCTCGACTACAACCCGGAACTCGGTGACAGCGGCCCGCTCGCCGGTCCGGCGGGTGCACCAGACCGAAGCGGTTACAAGGTGTGGGCAGCACGACGTATCACCTCGTCGGTACGGCACGTATGGGCGACCCGGCGGCCCGAGATGATCCGCGCCGGCTGACGTTGAGTGCGCCACAGTCAAGTCCCCTACCTCCCCTCGGAGGGATGAGCATGGACCTGCCTCCAAGGAGGCCTACCTCAGATCACACGGGCATACCGAAGGCGTCGATGGTCGTCGCGGCCCTGTCCGCGGTGGTGGAGTGGTACGACTTCACGCTGTACCTGTTCATGGCCACGGTCATCGCCCGCGTCTTCTTCGGCCACAGTGCCGCCTCGGTGCTCACCACCCTTGCCCTGTTCGCCATCGCCTACCTGATGCGGCCGCTGGGCGCGCTCGTCTTCGGGCACATCGGCGACCGGTACGGCCGGCGCACGGTCCTGCTCGCTTCGATGGCGGTAATGGCGGTCGCCATGCTCGAAACCGCCCTGCTGCCAACCCGCGCGCAGATCGGGTCCGGGGCGGGGGCGTTGCTGTTGGCCTTGCGCTGCCTCGTGGGCTTCTCCGTCGGTGGCGAGTACATCGGAATCACCGCTTACCTGCTCGAGGGCGCGCCACCCCGTCGCCGTGGCCTGGTCGTGTCGCTGGCCGCGGCGGCCAGCGAGATCGGTGCGTTGCTCGCCGTGGCCGTGGCCGCGATCACCGTGTCGCTGTTCGACGGCGCCGCCCTGGACAGTTGGGGCTGGCGCCTGCCCTTCCTGTTCGGCGCGCTGCTGGCGGCCGCTACCTTGGTGGCTCGGTCGACCATACGCGAGTCCCCGGCGTTCGAGCAGGAGAAACGCGCCCATGCCGGTCGTCATGCCCCGCTGCGGTTGATGCTGCGTACCCAGCGCCCTGGCTTCTGTCGGACGTTCGCGATCTCGGCGCTCGCCTCGGTCACCTACTACGTCGGCATCACCTATGTGCCGACCTATCTGAGCTCTGTGGGGGGCTTGGCCGAGCGGGATTCGCTGTGGCTGTCGACCATCGCGGCGGCCGTGGTCATCGTGGTCACTCCGTTCGCCGGCGCGTTGTCCGACCGGGTAGGGCGCCGGTTCGCGCTGTTGCTGTTCGGCGTGCTGTCGCTGGCCTTGCCGGTGGCGATGTTCACCTTCATGGCCGACGTCACCGTCCTGCGTGCGGTGACCGGCGCCGTGGTGCTGGCCGTGCTGGCCGGCAGCATCCGCGCGGTCAGCACGGCCGCCACCGCGGAGCAGTTCCCGGTCGCCGGCCGGCTCTCCGGGCTGGCCGTGGGTGCGACGGCCGCGACCACCGTGTTCGGCGGCCTCACCCCGTATCTGGCACAGGCCATGACCGATGCGAGCGGCTGGGCCCCCGCGCCCGGTGTCCTGGTTGCCGCTGTCGCGGTGGTCGTCCTTCCGGTGCTGTGGTGGATGCCGGAGACCGCGCCCGTGCGCGCCGTTTCGCCGCGCCCGGAGGCGTCCCCCGCGTGAGCCCAGGTATGCGATCTGCCAGGTAGCCAACCACGTGAAACGCTCGTGCGCGCAGTCTGGTACGACCAGCAAGGTTTCGCCGCACGCCGAAGCCGACCGCGGGTCAGCCGATCGCCCAGCCGTCGCCTTGTGCGTGGCGGCCGGGGCCGGGGAGCCGCGCAGGATGGAGAGGCCATGGAAGACCAGATGCGACAGCCGCAGGCGAGCCCCGAGGTGCGGGCGCGCATCCAGGCCAGTTTCGATCGGCAGGGACTGATGCGCCATCTCGGTGCGCGCATTGTCCACATCGCAGCGGGATGCGTACGCATCGTGCTTCCCAGCCGGCCGGAAGTCACCCAGCAGCACGGTTACGTCCACGCGGGAGCCAGCAGCGCCATCGCGGACAGCGCGGGCGGCTATGCGGCGTTCACGCTGGCCCCGGAGAACACGTCGGTGCTCACGGTCGAGTACAAGATCAATCTCCTGGCGCCTGCCGAAGGCGATCACATCGAGGCCGTGGGGACGGTCCTGAGGTCCGGGCGAACGCTGGCCGTGTGCCAACTGGAAGTGTTCGGCGTCCAGGACGGGCACCGGTCGCTCGTCGCGACAGGCCAGCAGACGCTGATGTTCGTCAAGGAAAGAGCCGAACAGCCGGACGACCAGCGCTGAATCGTCGTGAGGGTCAGCACTGGCCACTGTCGTCCGTAGCAGGCATCGCATCCTCAGCTCCCGCGAAAGCCACGACGAGCTCCAACCCGCCCCCCGGGTTGGGGCTCGCTCGCACGTCGGCCCCGTGAGCCTTCGCGATCGACGCGACGATCGACAACCCGAGCCCGGCGCCCTGTCCACGGGTCGTCTGCAGCCGCCGGAAGGGCTCGAAGAGATCGCCGAAACGTTCCTGGGGCACGTGCGGGCCGGTGTTGCGGACCGTCAGAACTCCACGGGAGAGCGCTACCTCGACGGTTCCGCCGGGATGGTTGTAGCGGACCGCGTTGTCGAGGAGGTTGGTGACGAGCCGGTTCAGCAGGACAGGGTCCCCATCGACGACGAACGGCTCCGTTCGTTCCGTCACGGTGACGCCGTCCGAGCCTCTCTCCGTCAGGACGAGCCGTACCACCTGGTCCAGGGCCACCGGACTCCTGTCGTCCAGGCCGTGTTCCGCCTGGGCCAGGACCAGCAGGGCGTCGATGAGCTTCTCCGCGCGGTGGTTGTGGAGCAGGAGCGTGCCGCGGATCGCCCCGACGTCCTCGGGGAGCCCGATCTCGATCGCCGCCCGCTGGACGGCCAGCGGGGTCCGCAACTCGTGGGAGGCGTTCGCGATGAACCGCCGCTGTCCCGCGACGGAGCGTTCGAGCCGGTCGAGCATCGCGTCGAAGGTGTCGGCCAGTTCCTTCAGCTCGTCCTTCGGCCCGGCGAGCGCGATCCGTTCGTGCAGGGTCGACAGGGACAGTCGCTGCGCGGTGGCGGTGATCCGGTGGATGGGCCGCAGGATCCGCCCGGCGACCAGCCATCCGACGACCAAGGAGACCAGCGCCAGGATCCCGACCGTCAACGCGGTCACCCTCCACTGGTGACTGATCACGTTGTTCACCAGCTGCGGCAGTGGTAGCCGCACCCCCCTCGTCGGCGTGATCGGTGCCACCGCTCCCCCGGGCAGCCGGCCGATCTGCGTGTCCAGTGTCTGGCGCAGCAGGAGGTTGACCGTGACCAGCAACACGACCGAGGTCAGCAGGAACAGTCCGGAGTAGATCAGCGTGAGCCGTACGCGGATCGTCGTCACAGCAAGTATCCCGCACCGGGAACCGTCTGAATGCACGGCGGGTCGCCCAGCTTGGCCCGTAGGCGGCTGACCAGGACCCGCACCACCGTGGTGAACGGATCGGCGTTCTCGTCCCATGCCTCTTCGAGCAGCCGTTCGGAGCTCACGACCGCGCCGTCCGCCCTCATCAGCACCTCAAGGACGGCGAACTCCTTGAGCGACAGGTGCAGGTGCCGCCCGTCCCGCGAGGCTTGCAGCCGGTGAGTGTCGAGCACGATGCCGTGCCGCGTCAGCACCGGTGGTATCTGCGACTGGCTGCGCCGCCCCAGCGCCCGCACCCGGGCGACCAGCTCGGCGTAGTCGAACGGTTTGGGCAGGTAGTCGTCGGCCCCCATCCCGAGACCCGCGACGCGCTCCGGCACCGACGCCGCCGCCGTCATCATCAGGATCCGCGTACGGCTCCCGCGCGCCACCAGCTCGCGGCACACGAGGTCGCCGTGCAGCTCGGGCAGGTCCCGATCCAGCACGAGAACGTCGTAGTCGTGCACCGCCAAGCGCTCCACCGCGGCGGCCCCGTCGTACACCACGTCGACGGCCATGGCATGGCGGCGCAACCCCACCGCCACGAGATCGGCCAGGTCTCGTTCGTCTTCGGCCACCAGAACCCGCATGCCGACGTTCATACCCGAACCGGGGTTTCACTGGCGTTAACGGATCCGTTCACGACCGTGCAACCCGCTTCAGGCCACGCTGGCGGCCATGATCAGAGCCCTCTGCGCCGCCGTCCTGATGGCGGCCTGCTCCCTGTCCGCACCAGCGTCAGCATCGGCCACTCCAGGCGGGGGGTGCGCCACCAGCACGGCGCCACCGCCGAGATCGGCACCGCCTACCTCGGTGAACACGCTCCGCCAGGCGTACTTCTGCGTGCTGGACAACTATTACAGCGGCCCGGCCATGGATGCGAAGGCGCTGCTGAAGAGCGCCTTCGCCGCCTACACCCAGAACCTGATGCGGCGCGGCGCCGACCGGGCCGACCTTCGGCTGCCCGCCCTGACCGGGAACCGCGACACCGACTGGGCCGCCTTCGCGAAAGTCCTCGGCGCCGGCGACCCCGCCGCCCTGAGCGCCGCGATCACCGGCATGGTCGCCGGACTGCACGACAACCATGCCCGCTCGGTCCGGCCGACCCCGTCGCAAGAGGGCGGCCAAACCGGAACGGGCATCGTGGGCGCGTCGGCTCAGCAGGGAGGATCGCAGCTCGACCCCGCGGCCCGGCCACCGATGTTCATCACCCGCGTCCTGCCCGGCAGCCCCGCCGCCAAGGCCGACATCAGACCCGGTGACATCATCGTCAAGGCCGACGGCGTGCCCGCGTTCATCGGAGACACCGTGAATCAGAGCATCCTCGACGTCTTCGCCTCCGGCACGGTACGGCTCACGCTCAAGCGGCCCACGACGGGACGGACCCGCACCGTCGAGCTCAGACAGGGCCCTATCACGCGGCCGGCTCCGACGGTGACGTCAAAGAAGCTCGCCGACGGCGTCACCTACGTCCAACTGCCCGGATTCTACGAAGGCGCCGCCGACCAGGTCATCGCCAAGCTGCAGGGGAAGCCGAAGGCGGTGGTCCTCGATCTGCGCGGCAACGGCGGCGGGTCGCCTCGCGAGGTCACGCGGCTGCTCGGCGCGTTCGCGCACGGCAAGATCACCAGCTACTTCTGCCCGCTCAAGGGCGACTGCGTGCCCAACCGGACCGACGACAGCGTCCCGCTGCTCGGCTCGCGCCTGATCGTCCTCACCGACCGCGGATGCGCCTCGGCCTGTGAGGACTTCAGCGCGGCGGTCAAAGACAACGGCCTGGGCACCCTCATCGGGACCCGCACCGCTGGGGCCGTCTCCGGCCCCAGCGAGGCATACCTCCTCGACGACGGCAGCGCCGTGGCCCTGCCCAGGGTCCGGCACCTCGGGCCCGCCCGCGAAATCATCGACACGATCGGCGTACCGGTCGACCATTACGCCCCCATGACCGCCCTCGACCTGGCCACCGGGCGCGACCCGGGCGTGACCAAGGCACTGGCGCTTCTTTGACGCGCCGGCTCACGGCATGTGGAAGAACCGGACCTATCGAAGGAGTGGATCGTGAGCAATGCCGCCGACGCGCCCGTACTGAGCGCCCGCGGGTTACGAAGGGAGTACGGCAAGGGAGAAGGGCTGGTACGCGCCGTCGACGGGGTCGATCTCGACGTCAGCGCGGGAGAGACGGTATCGATCATGGGACCCAGCGGCTGCGGTAAGTCCACGCTGCTGCACCTGCTCGGCGGGCTGGACCGGTCCTCGGGTGGCGAGGTGTCGCTGAACGGCCGGCGCATCGACAACATCAGCGAGAAGGCCCTGGCCAGGATGCGACGGACCGACGTCAGCTACGTCTTCCAGTCCTTCCACCTGATGGAGGAGCTCACCGCCGTCGAGAACGTCGAGCTGTCGGCGTTGCTGGCCGGACGCTCGCCGCGGGCCGCCCGGCGGCGCGCGGAGGAACTGCTGGATCAGCTCGGCCTCGCCGGCCGGTCGCGCTTCCTGCCCTCCGCGCTCTCCGGCGGCCAGCGGCAGCGGGTCGCGGTCGCCCGGGCGCTGAGCAACGAGCCGCTGGTCGTCCTCGCCGACGAACCGACCGGCAACCTGGACAGCGCCGCCACCCTGGACGTCCTCCAACTGTTCAAGGACCTGCACGAGTCCGGGCAGACGCTGGTCATCGTCACCCACGACGCGCGGATCGCGGCCACCGCGGACCGGAGGTTCTCGATGCGCGACGGCGCGCTCGTGGACGAGACCCGGCTGACCGGTGACACCACCGGGCAGCTCGGCGCGCTCGTCGGGCTGGAGGACTGACCGGAATGGGCCGCGTACTTCTCGTGATCCGTCTCGCTCTGCGAGACCTCCGGCGGCGCCGCACCGAGGCCGTGCTTCTGCTGATCGCCATCCTGGCCGCCACCACGACGCTGACGCTCGGGCTCGTTCTGCGCGACGCGGCCGGCGACCCGTACCAGAGCACCCGGGCGGCGACCAAGGGACCCGACGTGGTCGCCAACGCCGGCCAGGCCGCCGGCCTCGCGGAGCTCGGGAAACTGGCCACCGCCTCCGGCGTCACCGCGCACAGCGGACCGTACCCCGTCATCGCGGGGAAGCTCGAGGCGTCAGGACGCACGTCGGACGTGCAGGTCGAAGGGCGCGATGCCACTGTCGCGGCGGTCGATCAGCCCCAGGTGACGCGGGGCAGCTGGGTCAGCGACGGCGGCGTGGTGCTCGAGGCCGCCTTCGCCGACTCGCTCGATGTGGGCGTCGGGGACTCGGTCACCCTGAGCGGTAGGTCGTTCAAGGTCGTCGGCGTCGCGGTCACCGCCGCCATGCCGCCCTATCCCGGGGCGTCCTGCATCGTCCCCGCCGGCTGTATCAACGGCGCCATCCCCGACGACCGGGACCTGCCGGCGGGGATGCTGCACAATCCCGGGCTGGTCTGGCTCACCCAGGCGGAGGCGCGGAGCCTCGCCTCGGACCGAAGTCCCCTGTCGTACGTGATGAACCTGAAGCTGGCCGACCCGGACGAAGCCCAGGCATTCGTCGACCGGACCGGCGGCGATCATGGCGGCGCCCTGCCGATGCAGACCTGGCAGAACATCCTCGAAGACGCCACCGATCTGGCCCGGGACTCCCAGATCCTGCTGCTGATAGGAGCCTGGCTGCTCGGCCTGCTCGCCGTGGCCAGCCTCTCGGTGCTGGTCGGTGGCCGTATGGCCGACCAGAACCGGCGCGTCGGACTGCTCAAAGCAGTCGGCGGCACCCCGAGCCTGGTGGCTGCCGTGCTGCTCGCGGAGTATCTCCTCGTGGCCGTCGTCGCGGCCGCCGCCGGGCTGGCGATCGGCGCGCTGACCGCTCCGTTGCTCACCGAGTCCAGTGCCGGCCTCGTCGGCAGCGCGGGGACGGCGTCGTTGACCTGGTCCACGATCGGTCTGGTCACCGCCGTGGCACTCGGTGTCGCGGTGGTGGCGACCGCTGTTCCGGCCGTGCGCGCGGCCCGCTCCAGCACCGTCAGCGCGCTGGCCGACGCGGCACGCCCGCCTCGCCGTACCGGTTGGCTGATCACTGTCTCGGCGCAACTGCCCGTCCCGCTGCTGCTCGCCTCGCGGGTCGCCGCCCGCCGGCCGCGACGGGTCGTGCTGGCTGTGGTCAGCATCGCGGTCACGGTCAGCGGGGTGTACGTCCTGCTGGTGCTCAACGCCTTCCTCGGCGACCAGCCGGGCACTGGCGCGTACACCGCAGCTCAGGTGGAGACGCTGCGCCACGTGCTCCTCGTCTGGACGGTCATCCTGCTCTCCCTGGCGGCGGTCAACGCCATCGTCATCACCTGGGCGACGGTGCTCGACAACCGGCATGCGTCGGCGCTGGCCCGCGCCCTCGGCGCCACCCCGGGGGAAATGACCGTCGCCCTGGCGGCCGCGCAGGTGCTGCCCGCGCTCGTCGGTGCCGTTCTGGGTGTCTTCCCGGGAGGCTGGGCGCTGTTCGCCGCCATCAACGCGATCACCGGCGGCGACAGTGACAAGGCCACGCTTCCGGTGCCCTGGCAGCTGATCGCGGTGGTGCTGGCGACCGTGCTGGCGGTGGCGGCGCTCACCTCTGTTCCCGCCCACCTTGGCGGCCGCCGTCCCGTGATCGCGACTCTCTGAGCCGGCCGCAGCCGTCGGCTGTTCCGCACGGGCCGCGTGGCGAGGCCGCCTGTGCCGATCGCCGCCGCGTTGCCCGGACGGGCTAGCGTCCTCCGGTGAAGGGCGGCTCGCCTTCCTTGAGCGGGCGGAAGCGTAGCGCCGACCAGATCTCGTCCACCGCGACCTGCCCGTTGGGCCGCAGGCCGTACTCGGCGACGATGGGCCAGAGCGTGTCGCGGTTGATGTCGGCCTTGTTGCCCTTCGGGTAGGCCACCCACAGGGCGGCGGGCTTGGCCAGCTGGTCGCGGTGCTCGTCGAGGAGCCGGCGGGCCGCGGCGGCGTCGGCGGCGAACAGCACCGCCACGCCCGCCTCGCCCAGGTCGTCGATGTGCCGCGCGCCCTCGGGCAGCGGCTCGACGAGTGAGCGGTGCTCGTCGTCGGAGATCCAGACGGCGGTCTGCGGCTTGACCAGCAGCTTGTCGGCGACGGTCTTGGCGGCCACGTCACGCCTTCCCGTAGGTGAGGGAGAGGACACCGGTGCTGAGCGTCTGGGAGCCGAGCAGCTGGAGCGGGATCTCCCCGGTGCCCTCCTCGAACAGGCGCTTGCCGGTGCCGACCACGATCGGGTGGACCAGCAGGCGCAGCTCGTCGAGCAGGCCGTCGGCCAGCAGCGACCTGACCAGGGTGGCGCTGCCGGTGATGCCGATGTCCTTGCCCGGCTGCTGCTTGAGCTCGGTCAACTGGGCGGCGACATCGCCCTTGATGATCGTGGTGTTCTGCCACTCGGCGGTGTCGAGGGTGGTGGTGACGACGTACTTGGGCGTGTTGTTCATGCGGTCGGCGAACGGGTTGGCAGCCGGGTCCTCGTGCGGCCAGTGCGCGGCGAACTCCTCGTAGGTCCGCCGGCCGAGCAGCATCACGTCGGCCTGCTCCATCTGCGAGCCGACGATCTGCCCCATCTCTTCGTTGAAGTAGGGGAAGTGCCACTTCTCGGGTGACTCCACGACGCCGTCCAGGGAGATGAACAGGCCCGCCACGATCTTTCTCATCGCTGTGCTCCTTGTCTGAGGTGCCTTGAGCCTCCCACCGAAAAATATAATTGTCAAGACTTCTGCAATGGTCGGAAAGGGGCCGTCAGGAGTCGCGGAGCCGTAGCGCCAGCCCGCCGCCCAGGAGCGCGGCGGCGGCCCATGCGGCCAGTACGCCGAGCCCCGCCCACGGACTGAGGGGCAGACTCGACAGGTGGGTGGTGGCCTGGATGGCGAGACCGGCGCTCATCGGCGCGATCCGCCAGAGCAGCCTCTGCCAGTCCGGGTCGTAGATCACGAAGGGCAGGATCGAGAGGAAGTAGAGCAGCCCGAACACGATCCCGATGGCCGCAGCCGAGTCCCGTACGATGGCCGCCACACCGAGGCTGAGCAGGGCGATCAGCCCGAGATAGAGGACCGAGCCGAAGGCCGCGCGCAAGGTGGGTCCGTCGGCCGGCGACAGCGGCGCGTAGCCGTGTGCGGCGGTGAAGCCGTTGCCGGGCAGGATGAGCCGTCCGGCCAGTACGGACGCGAGCACTGCGATGGTCGCCGCGGCCAGCGTCAGCCCGGTGACGATGATCGCCTTGGCGGCCAGGAGGGTGACCCGCCGCGGCATGGCGGTGAGGGTGGTGCGGATCATGCCGGTGCTGTATTCGCCGCTGATCGCCAGCACCGCCAGGATGGCGACGACCGCCTGGCCCGCCTGGACCCCCATGAGGCTGAGCTTGGTGATGTCCTGGTCGCATCCCGCCGACGGGCAGGACACGGCCGCGGCGGCCGCGGCGCTCATCGTCGCGGTCAGCGCGATGACGGCGAGCAGCAGCCAGGCGGGACCCGCGACGGTACGCGTCTTCGTCCACTCCGCGTGGAGTTCTTGTCTCATGCGTCCCTCCCACACAGCCGGAACATGGCTCCGGTGGTTGCTTGCATGCCAACGCACACTAGGCAGCGGTCCGTCACCGGTCGTCACGCCGCCGAGCGATCTTCACCGTCACTGACGCGAGGGACCTCCCGTCCCCCACATGAGGGATGCCAGCACCCCACACAAACCGGAACAATGACCTGCGTGGAGCGAGCGGGCGGATGGGCGGACAGGGGACGGCGGTTCGCCGCGGCCCCGTACGCGCCCGTCGTGGTGGGCGTGCTGCTGGCGCTGCTCGCGGTGGCCGAGTCGATCGCGCAGGCCCAAAGCCCGCGGCTGGCCCAGGTGATCGGGCTCGTCGACACCGAGCCGGTGGGCGCGACGATCCGGCACGCCGCGAGTACGCCGCCGCCCGAGTACGCCGCCACCCCGCTGTACCTGGTGATACTCCCCCTGGTCGGCCTGGCCACCACGCTGCCGGTCGCGTTCTCGCGGGGGCACGCGATCGGGGCCGGGGTGGCGGTGTTCGCGACGATGGGGCTGTCACTCGTGGCCTTCCAGACGCTGACCGTGGCGGGCGTGGGCGCGCAGCTGATCGCCGGATACCGGCTCGGCCGCGCGGGTTCGCAGCGGCTGGCGCTGGTTCTCGCCGCGCCGTACCTGGTGCTGGCCCTGTCCGGTGTCGCCACGGCAGGCGGTGAGGTACGGATTCTCATCCTGCTGCTGGCCTGCCTGACCCCGGCGGCGGCCCTGGCCGGAACGGCCCGGCGGGCGCGCAACGAGGCCGTGGCCAACACCACCGCCCGGCAGGCCATCGCCGACACCCTGATAGAGCACACGGCACGCGGCGAACGCGCCCGCATCGCCCGCGAACTGCACGATGTCGTCGCCCACCACATCTCCATGGTCGCCGTACAGGCGGAGACCGCCCGGCTGACCACTCCCGGCATGCCGTCCGCCGGCGCCGAGCGGCTGTCCGCCATCGGCGACACCGCGCGGGCGGCGCTGACCGAGATGCGGCGGCTGCTCGGGGTGCTGCGCGAGGACGCGGAGGCGGACCCGGCGGTCCGGCGCCCCCAGCCCGGCCTGCGCCTGCCGGAGCTCAACGAGTTGCTCGACGAGTCACGGGACGCGTCGGGGACGGGGACGCGCCTCATCCTCCGCGGCCCGCCGCTCACGCTCGACCCTGGCGTCGAACTCGCGGCCTACCGCATCGTCCAGGAGGCCCTCACCAACGCCCGGCGGCACGCGCCCGGCGCCGCCGTCGATGTGGAACTGCACTACACCGGCGACGACCTGCGGGTGCTCATCCGCGACAACGGTCCCGGGCTGTCCACCGAGACGCCCGGCGGCGGTCATGGACTGTCCGGCATGCGCGAACGCGCCGCGGCCGTCGGCGGCGCGTTGCGCGCCGGCCCCGCCGAAGGCGGCGGCTTCCTCGTCGAGGCCCGCCTGCCGGGAAAGGAGGAGATGGCCCGATGAGCGCCGAGCCCCCGGCGGATGGCCGGTTGGGTGCCGAGCCCCTGGTGGATGACCACCGGCCCTCAGCGGTCCGGATCGCCGTTGTCGATGATCACCCGGTGGTCCGCACCGGTTTCGCCGAACTGCTCGACACCCAACCGGACTTCGAGGTCGTCGGTACGGCCGCCGACGGCGCCGAGGCCGTACGGATCTGCCGCGAGCTGTCCCCCGACGTCGTCCTCATGGACGTCCGCATGCCGGGCATGGACGGCATCGAAGCCACCCGGCGACTGGCCGGCTCCACCGCTGCCGGGCCGCGCGTCCTCATCCTGACGACCTTCGACCTGGACGAGTACGTCTATGACGCGCTGCGCGCCGGAGCCAGCGGGTTCCTGCTCAAGGACGTCACCGCCGAACGGCTCTTCGACGCGGTACGGGTCATCGCCGCCGGTGAAGCGCTGCTGGCCCCGGCTGTGACCCGTCGCCTCATCAGCGAGTTCGCCCAGCTGCGGCCGAAACCTGAGGCTGCCTCCACTGCCGCGCTCACCCCCCGCGAAACGCAGGTCCTGCGGCTCATCGCCGAAGGGCTGTCCAACCCGGAGATAGCCGGCCGGTTGACGGTCACGGAGGAGACCGTCAAGACGCACGTGAGCCGGGTGCTGAGCAAGCTCGGGCTCCGCGACAGGACGCAGGCGGTCGTCACCGCGTACGAGACGGGACTGGTCGTGCCGCGCTTCCATGGGTCGAGATAGCGTGCCGCGCTCCGGCGGGCTGCGATAGCGTGCCGCGCTTCCATGGGTCGAGATAGCGTGCCGCGCTCCGGCGGGCTGCGATAGCGTGCCGCGCTTCCGTGGGTCGAGACGGCGGGTCGCCGCCCCGCAGGCCGGGACAGTCCGCGCGGAGCGGTCGGGCCGACGAGCTGACGCGCGAAACGGACGGGCTAACGAGCCGACGCGCGGAACGGCCAGGCTGACGAGCCGACCGGCGGAGCCGCAGGACCGACGAGCCGTGGCTGGGGACGTTCCGCAATAATCTTCCCTCATGCATGTCTTCGTCGCGGGCGCTTCGGGCGCCGTCGGCCGGTTGCTCGTCCCGCTGCTGATCGGCGCCGGACACCGGGTCACCGGAGGTTCCCGCTCCGACGCGGGCCTGGAGTCACTGCGCGCCCAGGGGGCGACCCCGGTACGGGTGGACGTCTTCGACGCCGCCGCAACACAGCGCGCGCTCGCCGACGCGGCCCCCGACGCGATCATCCACCAGCTCACCGCGCTGAGCGGCGGGGCCCTCGCCGAGAACAGCCGCATCCGCCGGGTGGGCACCCGTAACCTCGTCGACGCCGCCAAGGAAGCGGGCGTCGGCCGTATCGTCGCCCAGTCCATCGCCTGGGCGTACGAGCCGGGAGACGCGCCGGCCACCGAGAGCGTCCCGCTCGACGTCAGCGCGGCCGAGCCCAGGGCGGGCATGGTCGGCGGCGTTCGCGCGCTGGAGGAGACGTCGGCCGAGCTGGAACACCACGTCATCCTGCGCTACGGCATGTTCTACGGCCCGGGCACCTGGTACTCCCCCGACGGCCTGGCCGCGGCGCGGCTGCGTGGCGAGGCGGCGGCGGGGTTCCCGGGGAAGCTGGTGGCCAACGATGCCGTCACCTCGTTCCTGCACGTGGCGGACGCGGCGCGGGCGGCCGTCGCCGCCCTTGATTGGCCGAGCGGCCCGGTCAACATCGTCGACGACGAGCCCGCGCCGGCCTCCGAGTGGCTCCCGGCGCTGGCCAAGGCGGTTGGCGCGCCCATACCCGTCCCGGACGAGCGGGCCGGGCGCGCCGGGTGGGAGCGTGGCGCCGACAATGGCCTGGCCCGCGCCACACTCGGCTGGCGGCCGGTCCACCCGACCTGGCGGACCGGCTTCAACGCCGGCTGAGCCCCCACCCGATCTGGCGGATCGGCTTGGAGGCCGGTTGAGTGTTTACCAGCCCCGGCGCTCGCGCGTCAGGCCGGGAGGTCGCCCAGGCGGTCGGCCCAGCCCATCCGCTCCAGGGCCACCCGCAGGAGCGGCTGCCCCTTCTGCACGACCTCGTACTGCAGCAGCTCGGCCGTCTCCTCGTTGATGATCATCCGGAACTCGACCCCGTCGTCCCCCGCCGTCGACAGGGCGACCCCGGTACGCCCCACCGCGTCGGTGACCTGACCCTGCGAGGTGATGCCCTTCTGCTCGGCCAGCACCTTGAACAGGGCCGACCGGGTGCCGGGCGTGATCGGCGCGGTCATCAGGTCCACGCCCGTCTGCCACAGGTAGACGGTCATGCCGGTCCGGGCGCTGTTGGGGCTCTGCTTGAACAGGGTGTCCAGGCGGCGCTTCATCGCGTCCTGGCCGGTGGGCAGCCGCGAGATGTTCTGGATCGTCAGGCTCGGGTTGTCGATCGACAGGATCCGTTCGCTGCTCTCGTCGTGCGTGGTGGGCTTCTTGTCCACCAGGGCGGGTGAGCCCGCGGCCTTCCAGTCGGCTTCGTCCTGCGGGGAGCCGAAGGTGACGTTCACGTCCTGGTGTCCGGCGAAGCGGTTGGCCTCGCCCGGCTTCATCGCGCGCCAGGATTCCTGCGTGTCGGAGGTGAACGCCTGGTACGGCAACTCGGAGGTCTTGAGCTTGACCATCTTCCGCGTGATGTCCTTGCGCTGGGCGGCGAGCTCGTCCGGCTTGTCCTTGAGCTCTTTCTCCTTCCGCTTCTCCTCCGCTATCAGGGCCTCCATCGCCGCCATGTACTCGCTCGGCACGACGTGCACCTTCTGGTAGGTGCGCTCGCGGACGTACCAGTAGCGGCCGGAGGTGGCCGGCTCGCGCACCGCGGTCGCGGCCGCCGCGAGCAGGAACGAGCGGGCGTCCACCGGCTTGGCCACGATCGCGGTCTGCGCGGTGGGAAGCGTGGCGGTCGGCGTGATGGCCGGGGGCGCGGTGCGCGAGCCGGCCACGACGATCACCGCAGCCGCGGCCACTCCGGCCGCGGCCGTGCCCGCGACCAGCAGGAACGGGATCCGGAACCGCGTTCGGGGCGGGTGCGCGGAGCGGGGGATCTGGAAGGCGCGGGCCAGGTCGGCCGAGCGGCGCCGCCGATGGGCCTCTTCTGTCATCTCGTCCAGCTCCGCGGGCTTGAGCTGGGCGAACAAGTGATCGGTCATGTCATCCTCCGGGTGGGGTGCTGCGGGCATCAGGTCTCTGAGCTCTCTTGGAACCGGCCGCGGACCGTACGGGCCCGAGGGCGCGCGCCGCCCGGCTCCAGGCGCAGCGCGTTGGCCAGCCGTTTGCGCGCGCGGTGGAGCCTGACGTTGTACGTCCTGACCGAACAGCCCATGACGGCGGCGGCCTGCTCGGGCGGCAGGCCGTACCAGGTGGCGAACACCATCGCCTCCACGTCCTGCTCCGGCAGGGCCGACAGCGCGGCCAGCGCGCTTTCGCGGTCGATGACGTGGTCGGCCACGTCCCAGCTCACGTGTTCCCGCGAGGTGGTCAGTGCCGTTATCCGGTCGACCAGGGCCTGCCGCCGATGGCGCGAGTCGCGCTGCTTGGCCAGCAGGTTGCGCGCCACGCCGAGCAACCACGGCAGTGGCGGCTCCGGCAGGTCGTCCAGCCGCCGCCAGGCGACGAGGAACGTCTCGCTGGACACGTCCTCGGCCGCGTCACGCTCGGCACGCAGCAGCGCGTAGCCCAGAACGCTCCGGTAGTGCCGGTCATAGAGCTCGGTGAATCGTTCTTGAGGATCGTCCACACCCAGTAGTCCCTCCAACCGCTCCGGGATTACCGCACCGTTCCTGAACAGTGAACGTGAGTTGCACTGGCGTGCCCCGAACGGTGTTGGGCGCGCTGGTCTCCCGCGTTCTGGCCGCATCCGGGCCGGGCGCATCGTGTGCGTGGTCCGGTGTGCGGTGGCGGGTTCCCTCACGCCCGGCAGCACGCCGACCGGCCTGGGCGGTCCGATGCCCCATACGATCGCTCTGGTCGTGTGGGGGCGGTGCCGTCCGTCGCCGGATCGGGTGCTGCTGGGCGCGTCGTCCTATCGCCACGGCCGCGGCGTCGTGACGGGTGGTCTTACGGTTGTTCGAGGCGAGGGGCTTTTGCCAGTGTTGAGCTCCCCATTTGGAGGTGTAGGCGGGATCCACAGCGATGATCGCGATGCCGGTCGCCTGGGCCATGCTGGACAGACGGGCGCGAAGTCTGCCGGTGGGCATGCCGGAGATGAGCTGCCGGAACCGCTTGTTGCGGCCGTGTTTCTCGCGGGTCTTGTCGGCGGTGAAGTCGAGGTCTTCGACGGCGATGGCGCGCACTCCGCACGCTTGGGCCCAGTGCAGCAGGCGGGTCAGGGCGTGTCGGACCTGGGCGTCGCGGTGGCCGGCGGTGCCGGACAGGTCGTAGCCGAAGCGGCGCGGGTGGCCGATCGGGTTGCCGTGCATGTCCAGCCGCCAGGCGGCCAGATGATCGGCGTTCATATCGACGCCGATGACTCCGTTGGCGAGGGCGGCTGCGATCGGGATGGCCTGAGTGACCGGATGCTGCCAGGAGGCGGTCAGATACCAACGGCCGCGTTCCACGTCCAGGTGGATGCGGTAGGCGACGGCCCGGTTGGCTTGCACCCGGTCGGCCCACTGCTGCCCGCGGTGCGCAAAGCGCACCTTGGCGGCGAGCACATAGCGGCCGTGCTCGGCGTTGGCGTATGCGGCGAGCGGGGCCGGAAGCTTGATGGACACCTCACCGTCGGGGGTGACGCGGATGGTTTCGTTGCCGTAGCGCTTGCCCGACTCGCCGTCGGTTTGCAGGAACCACCGCTCGGCCTGCCACCGCTGCCGCCATTCGCTCTCGGTGAGGTGGGCGGCGGCCAGGTGGTGCCGGGTGCGGGCCAGTTGCTTGCCGCCCCGCACGATGTGGACGCGTCCGGCCTGCCAGTCGGCACGTTCGCGCTCCAACTGCCCGGTCAGTACGTGCAGGCGGCGGGTTTTGGCGTGCCACTCCTGCCTGCTTCGGTAGCCGCCCGGCGCCTTCTTCGAACCCTTGGCGCCGATCGGCTGAGACAGCCGGTGCGTGATCGCCGCGATGCCTGCCTCAAGGAACCGGAGGTGGGCCAATTGGCAGCGGCGGGCCAGCGCCCACTGGTCATGGCTGGCCCTGGTTATACTGCTCGCCCACCGTGAGGACGACTCGGGTGTCAGCTCTCGCTTGCGCGTCGCCCACCGCGTCGTGGAGTGCTCCAGCCCATCACGGCAGCGCGCCGCGAGATCCCTCGAGGCCAGCGAGCCCAGATGCGCGCCCACCAGCCTCAGCACCTGCTCATCGCGCGCTGTCAGGCCCTTGAGTCGATCCCGGATCGCCACCCCAGACGGCCCGGCAGCCACGAACGGCGCAGCGATCGGCCGCAACGGGTCAGCCACTCGCGGCCGCCAGCGCCGTGTGGGTGAGCACATTCACCGGCCGACGACCAGAGCGGAGGGCGCATGAGATCAGTGCAACCACGACAGAACCCCACCAATACACCGAGATCACCTACACTCCACCTCCAGTCCTTCACCGACGGTGACCGTTAGACTACCGAAATTTGCCCCGCCGGGTAGAACATTTGAGCGATACACAGCCGCCGCTCAAACCACGTCCACCCCACTACGACCAGGCACGACCGGCATTGCAAACCTCGACGCCCACCGCGATCAGGCCGATCAAAATCTCTCAGCCGCAATCGGGAACGCGCCGTCACGCAATCACCGGGAGACCACATAAGACCTCCCCCGCGCGCCCATTCCGTCGCATTCACATGAAGACCGACGCAATGAGAAGCACACCATGCACACTCGACAGCCAACAGTTCGCAACTCCATCCGGAATCTAGTCAGCCGCCCGGTTTGCGAGCCCAGAACAGGGCGTGCCCACTGTCCCCTTCCGGGATGAACTCCTCCGAGATGATCTCCAGCCCGGCCTCCCGCAGCCAGGACCGGTAGGTGGCCACATCGGTGTGGCTCCACCACATGGGCGTGGCGCCGCCGAGCCACCCGTCCTCGGTACCGGTCCATGGTTCCCAGCCTGCGGTGGCCAGGAGCAGACCCGAGGGCCGCAGCCAGGCGGCGATGCGCTCGATGAGCCGCGGCTGACGTTCCAGTGGCAGGTGGATGAGGGTGTACAGGCAGACGACCGCGTCGAAGGAGGCGTCCGGCAGGTCCAAGGCCGTGGCGTCGCCCCGGACGAAGGTGGCGGCGGGCACGAGACGGCGAGCCCGTTCGATCTGGACGTCGCTGAGGTCGACGCCCGTCACGCCGTGCCCGGCCGCGGCCAGCGACCGGGCGACGGGGACCCCGCAGCCGCAGCCGAGATCCAGCACGGAGGCCCGGGGCGGCAGACGGGAATGGAGCTCTTCGAGCCACGGGGCGTATTCGCCGTCGTCGTCCTCGTCGCCCCGGTAGAGGTAGGACAGCTCGTTGTAGCCGTGCCGGACCAGGTCGGTTTCCTCGCTCATACGGTTACTAGATCACGTACCAGGAGACGAGAACGGACGGCCGTCGAAGGTGCCGGAAAGGGCGGGGCGCTCCTGCGCGGTGAACGCCTGCCAGGTCAGCGTGATGTCGTGCGCTCGGCCGTCGGCGCCGGTCGCGCGTAGCGCGGCGGTGGCCTGGCCGGTCACGCTGAGGCGGATGTCGCCGTCGGCCTGGAGGTCGGTGACGAAGCGGGTCTGGTCCAGGGTGATGGTGTCGTCGTGGAAGTCGACCCGGCCGCCGCGCAGCCCCGGTTCGGTCTTCAGCCGGGCGTGGAGCAGCGCGTACGGATTGCGCCGGGAGGTGGCGTCCACGGCCGTGGCGAAGACCGCCGAGACGGTACGCCGCTCGGACTCCCTCAATCCAGTGGCCGGGATCGCGGTGACATCTGCCGAAGATCGCGGGAATGCTCCGGCCGCGCGATAGTTCTCCGCATCGCACCGCAGGTCAGGGACCCGATGGGCGGGGTCGGACAGGAAGGCGCGCAGCCCCGTACGCACGCACTCGCCGACCGGCCCGCCGCCCCAGGCGAGGCTGTGCCCGCCATAGCGGACCCGGACGACCTTGGCGTTCGGGAAGGTACGCAGGGCGCGGGCGACCTCGGCGGGGCTCTGGGTGTCGAAGTCGCCGCCGACCACCAGCACCGGTACGGCCGGGCGCGTGGCCCGCGGCGGGACCGGAGGGTTGTCGCGCGGCGTGGGCCAGTTCACGCAGAACTCCAGGGCCGCCGCGCCGGTCACGCCCATGTCGGCGGGGGTGAAGGGCGCGAGGGGGCGTTCCTCGCGGAAATAGCGTTCGATCTGGCGCTCGCGCTCGGCCGCAGTGGCGTCCCGGTCGAAGGGGAACGAGCCGTCGCCGCAGCGGTGAGCCAGGTAGCCCGCCCATTCGGCGCCCTCGACGGGCTGCTGGGGGCTCCCGCTCACCACGCGGGCCAGCCGTCGCAGCGGTGCCGGGTCGCCCCGCAGGTAAGCGGTGGCGGCGGCGCTCGACTCCCGGCCGAACACCGGCTGCTGCACGTTGCGCACGACGGCGATGAGCGAGCCGATCGGCAGTTCGGCATCGGGCTCGGCCCGCAGGTGGGCCACCAGGCGGGTCCAGGTGCCGCTCGCGTCTCCCGGCAGCGCACGGCAGGCGCGGGACCGCTCGCAGACCAGGTCGAGCCGGTCGAGGCGGCTCCGCATCGGCCAGAGCGCGTACCCGTCGGGTGCGGTGATCGTGGTGCTGTCGAGGAAGGCGGCGGACAGGCTCTCGGGGTAACGGGTCGCGTACGCCTGGGCGTACAGGGTGCCGTACGAGTTGCCGTAGAAGGTGATCTCCGGCACGCCGAGCGCCCGCCGGACCGCGTTCATGTCGGCCACCACCTGGTCGGCGGTGAAGTACTGGGCGCGGGGGCCGAGCTGTCGCGCGCACGCGGTGATCGTGTCCGGGGCCATCAGGTTGAGGCCGGGGCACAGCAGCGGCGACGACTTGCCCAGCCCGCGCGGTTCGACGACGAGCAGGTTCTGCCGGTCGAGCACGGGGCCGAGTGTCTGCTGGATGATCGGGATCTGCGGCAGCGCGGGAAGGGGCCCGCCGGGATTGGCGAGGATCGTGCCCTTCGCGCCGGCCTTCGCGGGCAGCCAGGCGAAGGAGACGGTGATGCGCTCGGAGGACGGGTCGTTCCAGTTCAGCGGCACCGATACCGTGCCGTCGCAGCGGCTGACCGCCGTGGCGCACTCGTGCACGGGATCGGCGAAGGCGGGGATGGCGGGCAAGGCGGCCGTTGCCAGCGCGATGCCTACCACTAACGCTCTGAAATCCATCAGTCCAGCATCATCATCAGCCGATAGGTATTCTTCCGCCCTTCGTACGATTTCCGGCTGGGAGCAGGATCCTAGTCACTACTCCGCGCCGGGACCGGCGTCGTGGAAGAGCCGGTTCGGGGCAGCAGGGACGCCGGTAGCAGGGCGAGGGCGGCCAGAGCGGCCAGGACCAGCAGGGCGGGCCCCATCGCGGTGGCGGGCGAGCTGATCAGCATGACGCTGGTGGCGACGGCGATGCCGAGGGTCGGGCCGATGTTCATGGCGGTCTGCTTGAGCCCGCCGACGACTCCGGCGTACCCGGGCGGCGCGTCGCCGACGACGGTGCCGGTGGCGGTGACCATGACGGTGGCGAACCCCGCGCCGAGCACCGCGAAGCTCACACCGGTCGCCACCGACACGCCGGCCGGACCGAGCCGGGACAGGGCCGCGATGCCCAGGACGAGCAGGACCGTACCGGCGATCGCGGTGTGGCGCGGGCCGAAGCGGCGCAGCGCGGCGGCGGCGACGGGCGCGCCGGCGACCATGAGCGCGGTCATCGGAAGGACCAGCAGGCCGCCGGCGAGCGGATCCAGCCCGAGCGTGTCCTGGAGATAGAACGTGGCCACGAACAACGCGCCGAACAGGCCGGCGGTGACCAGGAGCAGGATCGCCATCGACGCGGTCACCGGTAAGGACCGGGCCACGGCGGGCGGCACGATCGGCTGCGTGCCGCGGCGTTCGCGTACGACGAGTGCGGCGGCGCCGGCCGCGGTGGCGGCGAGTTCGAGCAGCGTCGGCGCGGTCCATCCGCGGGCCGGCAGGGCGACCAGAGTGTGCACCAGGAGTGCGAGCGTGCCCGCGAGCAGCGCCGCTCCGGTGAGGTCGAGCCGCTGGGATCCGGTGCGGTCCGGCGCCGGTACCCGTACGGCGAGGGTGAGCGCGGCGATCGCCAGGGCGATGGGGATGTTGACCACGAACACCGCCCGCCAGCCCAGGTTGGTGACGAGAACGCCGCCGAGCAGCGGGCCGGTCGCCGCGGCCACGCCGATGGCGCTGGTACGAACCGCGATGGCCCGGCCGAGCCGTTCGGCCGGGTAGGCCAGCCGCAGCAGGGCGAGCGTGGCTGGCTGCAGGAGCGCGCCGAACACGCCCTGCACGGCCCGCAGCGCGATCACCCAGCCGACTCCGGGTGCCAGCGCGATGCCGGCCGACGCGGCGGCGAAGCCGAGCACGCCGGCGAACAGCAGGCGCCGGTGCCCGTACCGGTCGCCGAGGCGGCCGGCGATGACGAGCAGCGCGGCCACCGCGAGCAGGTAGGCGGTGTTGGTCCACTGGACCTGCGCGATGCTCGCGCCCAGGCCGCGTTGCAGGCTGGGCTGCGCCACGATCAGGACCGTGCCGTCCAGCGCGACGATCATCGCGCCGCCCACGCTGGCCAGGAGCGCCAGGCGATGCCGTACGGACGCGGTCACGAGCCCACCGGGCCGAGGTGCGCGTCCAGGGCCGCCGCCACCAGTTCGTCGAGACGGTCATCACCAGGCGCGTCGCCCGGTGGCGGGGCGCCGAGGGCGAGCGGCAGGCTGCCCCAGGCCCATAGCTGGGCAATGCCATGCAGGTTCGCCCAGAGGGTGGCGGCCGTCACTTCCGGTGGCGGCCCAGCCTCGCCGAGAAGGCCCACATGGTCCGACTGGTATCGAGTGACGAGGGCGACGACGTGCTCGAACAGCGGCAGGGTCGACTCCCGAAGCCGCGGCGGGTCGGCGGAGTGCTGTTCGCTGTCGAGCAGGTCGTGCCGGAACATCAACTCGAACATGCCACGACACTCCAGCGCGTACCCGACGTACACCCGCGCCAGCGCCCGCAACTGATCGCGTGGCGCCGCCTCGCCGTCGCCCGCCGCCACGAACCGGGCCGTGAGGTCGGCGAAGCCACGGCGGGCGATCGCGGACAGCAGCGCGTGATGTGTGGGGAAGTAACGGCGCGGGGCTCCGTGCGACACCCCCGCCCGGCGGGCGATCTCCCGCAGCCCCAGCGAGGCGGCTCCGTCGGTCATCACGAGGTCCACTCCGGCGTCGATCAGCCGGTCTCGAAGATCCATAGACAGTGTCTACCAGCCGGGCGTAGACACTGTCTACGCCCTCGTCTCATACCTCAGAGCTACGCGAAACGTGCACTCTCCGGCGGGAGGCCGACCACAGGGTGGGATCCGTAGCTTCGGTGCCGCAACCACCGGCATACGGAAGGACCATCCGCCATGGCATCCCCCCAGCTCATCCGGCGGATCGAGTCGGCGACCCCGCCCGCCCGCGACCGGGCCGTCGACGCGCTGCGTGCGCTGGCCATCCTGGGGGTGGTGCTCGGCCACTGGCTGGTGACCGCCGTGGTCGTCGGCGACGACGGGACGGTGCGCGTGGCCAGCCCGCTCAAGGAGCTGCCCCAGCTCGCCCCTGTCTCCTGGGTGTTCCAGACGCTGGCGGTGTTCTTCCTGGTGGGCGGGCAGGTGGGGGCCAAGGGCTACGCCTCCGCCCGCGCCCGTGGCATGACGTACGGGCAGTGGCTCGGCGGGCGGATGGCCCGGCTGTCCCGGCCGGTCGCCGCCGTGCTGGTGGTGTGGGCCGTGGCGGCGGTCGCGCTGCTGGCCGCCGGGGTCAGCCTGGAGACCGTGAGCGCGCTGGTCAGGCTGGTGCTGTCGCCGCTGTGGTTCCTGCTGGTCTTCGCGGCGCTGACGGTGGTGACGCCGCTGGTCGCCAGGCTGCATCCGCTGTGGCCGTTCGCCGTCGTGCTGCTCGTCGACCTGATCCTGTACGGCCTGGACGGCCCCGCCTGGCTCGGCCGGATCAACGTGGTGGCCGGCTGGCTGGTCCCGTACTGCCTGGGCGCGGCCTGGGCCCGAGGCGACCTGTACGACCGCAGGACCGGATGGGCACTGCTGCTCGGCGGCGCCGCCACCTCGGCCGGGCTCGTCCTGTGGGCCGGATACCCGGCCGCCATGGTCGGGGTGCCCGGTGCCCCGATCTCCAATCTCGACCCGCCCACCCTGGCGGTCGTCGCCTTCGGGCTGGCCCAGTGCGGGGCGGCTCTGCTGCTGCTCGGTCCGCTGCGGCGGGTCTTGCGCCGTCCGGCCGTCTGGGCGGCGGTGGCGCTGGTGAACCTGTCAGCGATGACGATCTTCCTGTGGCACCAGACCGCGATGATCGTGGTCACGGTGGCCGGGCTGTTCGTGGGGGACGCGCTGCCCGGTCTGCACACCGCTCCCGACGGATTCAGGTGGGTGCTGGTCCGGCTGGTCTGGCTGCCGGTGTTCGGGGTTGTCCTGCTGGGGTGCTGGGCCGTGGTCCGAACGTACGAGCGGGATGTCAGCCGGCCGGCAGACGGAGGACGGCGACAGCGCCGTCGGGGGCGTTGGCCAGGGTCAGGTCGGCGCCGATGACCTGGGCCTGCCCCAGCGCGATCGTCAGCCCGAGGCCGTGACCGCGACCGCGTTCGGCGGCACCCGTGCGGAAGCGTCTCGGGCCGTCGGCGAGCAGCTCCGGAGGGAAGCCCGGGCCCCGGTCGCGGACCTCGATCACGTGGTCGTGGACGGTGATCTCCACCGGGGGCGCGCCGTGGCGGTGGGCGTTGAGCACGAGGTTGGCGAGGATCCGGTCCAGGCGGCGCGGGTCCGTCTCGGCCACCGGATCCCCCGACGCCAGCACCCGCGCCTCGACCCCCACCCGGGCCGCGGACTCCTCGGCCACCTCGGCCAGCGGCACCCGTACCCGCTCGGCGACCTCGGCGCCCGCGTCCAGCCTGGAGACCTCCAGCAGGTCCTCCACCAGCGAGCGCAGCACCCGCACCCGGTCGCGTACCAGATCGGTGGCCTCGCCCTCCTCCAGCAGTTCGACGACGGTGACCAGGCCCATCAGCGGGGTACGCAGGTCGTGCGCGACGTCGGCCGTGAAGCGCTGTTCGGCCAGTAGCCGCCGCTGCAGGCCGGCGGCCATGGAGTTGAGTCCGGCGCCGATCTCGGCGATCTCGTCCCGGCCGCGCGCGTCGGTGCGAGCGGCCAGGTCGCCGTCGGCGATCCGGCGGGCGGTGCGGGCCATGCGCCGCAGCCGCCGGTTCGGGAGTTCGGCGGCCAGGACCGACAGCGGTACCACCCCGGCCAGGGCGAGCAGCGCGGCCTTGACCATGTCGCGATCCAGCGCGTACAGGCTGAGCAGCTCCGAGCCCATCGAGATCTGTGCGCTCGCCGCCTCGCGGCCGTCGCCGCCGTACGGCTGGGCGGCCCACATCCACGGCTCGTCCCGGTGGTCGAGCCCGTACCAGGTCACCGTCCGGCCGGGCCGCAGCTGGGCGGCCAAAGCGTCAGGGAGTTCGTCGACGGCCACCACGTCGGCGGAGGCCAGTGACTTGTCGACGGCCACCTCGGCCCGGGCCTTGCCCAGGTCCAGGGCGCGCTGCCAGGTCGCCTGGTGCACCAGGAGCCCGACCACGGCGGCGACGACGGTGGCGGCGAGGGTGACGAGGGCGGCGATCTTCCAGCGCAGCGAAGCCGGATTCATGTGACGCTCAGCTTGTAACCGAACCCGCGGACCGTCTCGATCCGCTCGGCGCCGATCTTCTTGCGCAGGCGCTGTACGCACAGGTCGACCACGCGGCTGTCGCCGTCCCAGCCGTAGTCCCACACGGTGCGCAGCAGCGTCGCCCGTTCCAGCACGATGCCGGGGTGGGCGGCGAACTCCAGCAGCAGCCGCAGCTCGGTCGGGCTCAGCTCGACGCGTCGCCCGGCCCGCCGTACCTCCAGCGCGCCGGTGTCGACGCTCAGGTCGCCGAAGGTGAGCGCCGCGCTCGCCGCGGCCTGCCCGGCGAAGGTGGCCCGGCGCAGCAGCGAGCGGATCCTGGCCACCAGCACCGGCAGGTCGACCGGTTTGACCACGTAGTCGTCGGCGCCGCCCTCCAGCCCCGCGACGATGTCCAGGCCGTCACCGCGGGCCGACATCATGAGGATCGGCACCTGACTGGTCTCCCTGATCCTGCGGCACACGCTGATGCCGTCGAGGCCCGGCAGCATCACATCCAGCAGCAGCAGGTCGTGACCACCCGCCTGAGCGGCCTCCAGCCCGGCCAGCCCGTCAGCGGCGGTGGTCATCCGATAGCCGTAGCGTTCCAGAGCCAGGCCCACCGACGCGCGGATCACCGCGTCGTCCTCGACGAGCAGCAGGGATGTCATGAAAGTGCACCATACCTAGCGAAGTGCGGCGACCGGCTCCATGCGAGCGGCCCTCAAAGCCGGGTACAGGCCCGCGAGCAGCCCGACGACGGCACCGGCGGCCGGCGCCATGACGGCCAGCCGTACATCCATGACCGGAGTCCATTGCTTGATGGCGCAGACCACGACGATCACCACGATCCCCCCGGAAGCGCCGATGACGCCGCCGGTCAGCCCGGTAAGGGTGGATTCCAGCAGGAACTGCGCGGCGATGTGGCGGCGGGCGGCGCCCAGGGCGCGGCGCAGGCCGATCTCGGCGACGCGCTCCATCACGGTCACCAGCGTGACGTTGGCGATGCCGACCGCGCCGACCACCAGGGAGACCAGCCCGAGGATCAGGAACAGGGCATTGACGTCGCCTTGCACCGCGTCGCGTGCTCTGGTGGGGCTGGATGGCGAGCTGACCTGGAGGAGGGCCTCGTTGCCTGGGCTGAGCGCGGCCGGCGCCTGCTTGGCGATCAGTTCGGCGGCGCCGAGGCCGGTGTTGACCAGGACCCGGGTCACGGTGCCCAGGCCGTAGCGCTTGCCGACGGACGGGGGCAGCAAGACCGCGCTCGCGAGGCTCTTCTCGCGTCGCGGGTCGCCGAGCACGCCGATGACGGTGTACGCCTGGGTGCCGATGAAGACGGCCGGGGCCCGGGTCAGCCGGGTGATGCCCAGCAGCTTGGCCGCGTGCTGACCCAGCACGACGACCTGGTCCCCGCGGGCGATGTGCCCGGAGTCGAAGTAGCGGCCCTCGATCATCCTGCCTTTGACCGCGGCGGGCAGGCCGGGGCTGCTGGAGAGCACGGTCAGGGTCTGGGTGGTGATCCGGGTCGGGTCCACGAGGTCGTTGGAGCGGACGCTGAGGTTGGCGCTCTGTTCCGACTCGGCGAGCCCGGCGGCGGAGACCACCCCGCGCAGCCGGCTCACCCGGCTGACGTCGGCCCAGTCGACCAGGGGGAACGGGCGGTCCGGGACGTCGACCGTGATGGAGGTGGCGGTGAGCTCGTCGAAGCGGCCGACGATCTGGTTGCCCGCCGTCGCGGCGACGCCCAGGGTGACCACGAGCGTGGAGATGCCCAGCACGGTGCCCAGCGTGGTCAGCGCCGAGCGCACCGGGCGGGCCAGCAAGCCCGCCACGGCCTCGTTCAGCAGGTCGCGAGGGTGCACGTCTACTCCTCGGTGAGGACGCCGTCGGTGATGCGCACCCGGCGCCCGGCCCGGTCACTCACGTCGCTCTCGTGCGTGATGACCACGATGGTCATCCCCTGGGCGCGCAGGTCGTCGAACAGGTCGAGCACGGCGTCGGTGTTCTTGCTGTCGAGGTTGCCGGTGGGTTCGTCGCACAGGAGCAGCGACGGGTCGCCCATGAGCGCGCGGGCGATGGCGGCGCGCTGCCGCTCACCGCCGGACAGCTTGCCGGGCAGGTAGCCCACCCGGTGCGACAGCCGTACCCGCTCCAGAGCCCGCAGCGCGCGTTCGCGGCGCCCCGCGCGCGGTGCCGCGCCGTAGACCTCGGCCAGCATGACGTTCTCCAGCACGCTGCGGTGCGGCAGCAGGTGGAAGGACTGGAAGACGAAGCCGATCCGGCTGCCCCGGATGGTGGTCCGTACGCTGTCCTTCAGGCCGACGGTCTCGATGCCGTCGAGCCGGTAGCTGCCGCTGGTCGGTCGGTCGAGCAGACCGAGCGTGTTGAGCAGGGTGGACTTCCCCGACCCCGAAGGCCCAACAATGGCCACGTAGTCCGATTTTTCGACTCTTAGGTTGATAGCGGAGAGCGCCCTGACGGGAGGGTCGGCGGGGAACTCCTTGGTCAGCTCGTCGAGCAGGATGACCGGCTCAGGCACTGTTGATCACCACCTGGTCGCCCGGCCTGAGGTCGCCGGTCACCTCAACGGCTCCGTCGGCGGACAGGCCGGTGCGTACCTCGACCTCCTTCGTCCGGTCGGGCGCGATCTCCACCTGCACCCGGGCCTTGCCGTCCACGGCGGTGACGACCGCCGCGGCGGGGACCACGAGCACCTCCCGGCCGGTGGCGCCGATGGTCACCCGCACCGTGACGGGCGCGCCGGCCAGCTTCTTCAGGCCCTTCATCGAGCCAGGGGTGATCGTCACCGGCACGGCGCCCTTCGCGTCGCGTCCGCCGAGAGAGGTCACCGTGCCGGTGACGGTCTTGCCGGCCTCGGTCTCGATGCTCGCGCTCAGACCCGCCTTCACCCGCTCGGCCTCGGCCACGTCCACCGAGCCCGAGACCACGAACGTGGAGCTGGTCACCGTGGCGATCGACTTGTCCACCAGCTCGCCCGCCTTGACGGCCGGCTTGTGCAGCCGGGCGGGCAGCTTGGGCAGGAAGACGACCTCCCCCGGCGGGACGGTCGTGCCGTAGGTCCGGGAGAACTCGGCCAGCAGCGCCCGCGCCCCGGCCACGTCACGCTCGGCGTCGGCCACCTTCAGCTTGACCGGCGAGAGCTGCCTGGCCTGCCTGAGCGCCTGCTCGGCGGTGACGGCGGCCTCGCGCGCCACCCGGACGTTCTTCCCCAGCTCGGTCAGCCGCTTCGCCCGCGTGGTCCGGGTTTCTTCCTGTACGCGATCCAGCGCGGTCCTTGCCGCGTCCAGGTCCGCTCTGGCGTTGGCGACCCGAAGTTCCAGCAGGCGAGTGTCGGCCGGCGGCCCAGCCGTGGGAGCTGCGGTGGGGCTGGGGCTGGACGCGGGAGTGGGTGTCGCGGTGGCCTGGGCGAGTTCCTGCTGGGCCGCCAGCAGTTTCTCCTCAGCCGCCCGTACGGCGCTCTCGGCGGCCTCGACCTTGGCCTCGTCCTCGGTGGTGCGCTCCTGTGCCCGCGCGCCCTTCAGCGCCTGCTCGGCCTCCTTCAGATCCTGCCGGGCATTGGCGAGCTTGACCTTCAACGGGAGCACATCCTTGCCCTGCTCAAGGGCTTGGCGCTCGGTCGCGAGCACTTCCTGCGCGGTCCGTACGGCCCGGCCCAGCTCGTCGCGCTGCTGCCGCTGCTCCAAGGTGGGCCGCTGCGCCTCGTAGCCCCGCTTGGCGTAGAACCGCGACACCGCGGCACTGGTCGCCCGGTCGAACACGCCGGTCACGGGCGCGCGGTAGCCGAGCCTGCGCAGCGCCTTCTGCAACTGCCGGACATCGGCCCCCTTGGCGCCGGGGACGATGCCGCGATGCATCGGCACCGTGCCGGCGAAGACGAACACCGGGCGCCCGTTCACCTCCATCAGCACCGCGCCCTCCGCGAGGGTGCCCCGCCGGGGAGCGCGGGTGGCGCGCTGAGCGGTCTCGCTGCCGCCCACCACCCCGGCCAGCGACACCGGGTACGGCGAGCCGTACTCCAGCGTGCCGCTGACCACCACGGTGGCGACCAGCTCGCGCCGCTCGACGGCGGCCGTGACCAGCGATGGTTTGGGCGGTTTGCGGGCCGCCGCCTCGTCCGCCGGGGAACGCAGCAGACTGCCCACTCCCCAGCCGGTCCCCGCGACCACCAGGACCACGGCCAGCACGATCAGCAGCTTGCCACGAGGAGCACGCATCACCGCTCTTGGAACCCGTACTTCACCCTGGCCTCATTGGTGAGCCGCCTCTGCAGGGGGATGAAGGCGGCGTAGAAGTCCTTGCCGCACTCCAGGTCGACCAGCGCCGACTTGATCTCCCTGGCAAGATACGGCCTGGCCACATCCGCCGTGACGGTGCCCGACTTGCCGAGCCGCTCGGACTGCTCGCTCCACAGCGTCACGCCGCGGGCGTCCAGCGCGACCGGCTTCTCGGAGGTCACCCGCTCGCCTTTGGACTTCAGGCACTCGGCGAACGGCGCGGCGAGCTCCAGGAGCCCGGGGTCGCCGTCGAGGGTCTTGTCGATGTTCTCGATCTCGGTGCTCATCTGGTCCTGGTAGTCGGCGACCGAGGTGACTTTCAGGCCGTTCACCTGCCGGAGGGCGGTGACCCGGCACTCGTTCAGCGTCTTGAGGTAGGCGTCCCGCTTGGCGCCGGACAGGCTGTCGATCGTCGCCTGGTTGGGGTCGGGCGCCTGTGTCTCCGGCGGCTTCGGATAGACGACGGCGGAGAAGACGCCGAAGCCGTTCTTGGCGCGGTCCGCTTTCATCGCGGCGTAGTCGGCGGGGTTCGCGTCGGACTTCTTGGGGAGGCTGACCGAGGGGGTGTAGGAGAAACCCTTCTGCTTCATGCAGGTGGCGATGACGGTCTCCCGTTCGCGAGCTTTGTCCACTGTGGCACCGTCATCACCGGCCGCGGGGGTCGGGGCTCCTCCGCAGCCGGTCAGCACCGCCAGGCCGAGCAGACCGCACATCAACACACGCATCGAAGACTCCTTCTCGGTGGGATCACGCCACTCTGGAGCCCTTCTCCTGCCGTTCGGTATTCGCCGGGTATCGCCGGGCGCTCAACCGTGTATCCGCTGGGTATCAACGGCCGCCTCGCGGTCGTCCCGCAACCCGGGTGCCAGGGTCAGGGTGACCGCGACCGAGGCCGCCGCCATCACCGCTATCGCCGTCGCGGGCGAGGTCAGCTGCGCGGCGGTACCCGCGAGCGCGGCGCCCACCCCCTGCATGGTCAGCATCCCCGAGGAGTGCAAGCCCAGGGCGTGGCCGCTCAGCTCGTCCGGCGTCAGCGACATCAGGCGCTCCTGGAGGACCAGGCTCGCCGAATACCCGACCGAGGCGAGCGCGACGGCCGCCACCACGACGGGCAGCGGCGGGTGCAGTACGAAGATCACGTACGGCGTGGCGAGCAGCAGGCACAGCGGCACCCTGAGCCGGACCCGCCACGTCGGCGGCACGAACCGGCCGGTCACGACGTCACCGGCCAGCATCCCGAGCGCCGCACAGGCGAAGAGCAGCCCCGCCTGCCCCGGCGCGTACGGCACGAAAAGCGACTCACAACCGACGATCAACCCGTTGGGCACCCAAAGAGCGAGGTAGACGTACCGGCGGGGTCTGGCCGACCACAGCCGGGCGTTGTCCCGCCAGGTCTCGGCGACCGACGGCCGCCCGGCGGCCCGCGGCGCCCGGCGACTGAGGCCGAAGCGGGTGACGGCCGCGGCGGCGAGGTACAGGGCCGCCCCGGTCAGGAGCGCGCCGCGCGGCGACAGGACGGCGATGAGCACGCCGCCGGTCGCGAACCCGCAGATCTGCATGAAGCCGTCGGACATGTTGAACATCGAGCGGCCGAGCAGGTATCCATCCCGCGTGAGGATCTCGTTGAGCAGCCCGTAACGCACTCCCCCGCCCAGCGACGTGATCAACCCCTGCCCCAGCAGTACGGCGAAGACGGCCCACACCGGCAACCCCGGAACCGCCTGCGCGGCGGTGGCCAGGGCGAAGACCAGCATCAGCCCCGTCAACGCGGCACGCGGCGGTAACCGGTCGGCCGCCGACAGCAGCGTGGCCGCCCCGATCACCTGCACGAGGGCGGGACCGAACATGGCCAGCGCGGACAGCAGCGGCGACCCGGTCGCCGAGTAGACCAACGTGCCCAGGGCCAGCCCGCTCACCGTGTGGCCGGCCACCTGCCCGGCGGAGGCCAGAAAGAGCGGAGTGAACTCCGGCGTCCGGAAGAGTTCTCGATAGGTACGCATGGCGGAAAGTGTCAGTGGCCGTGCCACCAGGGCGTTAATGTTTCGCGGGGAGGCGAAACCATGGGCTGGTGGCAGGTCAACGCGGACACGCTCGCGGACAGCCGGTTCGTCGTCTCGCCCTTGGCCGAGGCCACGGCGAGCCTGAAGACCCTCGAACGAGGCACGGCCGCGCATCCGGGCGAGCGCGCGTGGCTCGACGCGCACCTGCCCGCCTACCGCGAACGGCAGGCCCGCGACCCGATCACCGCGCTGCTCATCCGGGCCGCCCTGGGCCGCACCTGGAACGCCGACTTCCTCACCCCCACCCCCTTCGACGAGACCGAACCGGCCTTCGAGCGGGAGCTGGTGCGCATCCGCGAGACCCCGCCCGAGGCCGCCCGCGCCGACCTGACCGTGTCGCTCGGCGGTCCGCTCCCCGCCCGGCTGCACCGCGACGACCTGCCCGAACGCACCGCCGACCTGCTGGAATGGGTGTGGAAGCAGACGGTGCTCCCCCACTGGCCGCGCCGCCGCCGGATCATCGAGGCCGACGTCATCGCCCGCACCGCGCGGCTGAGCCAGGGCGGCTGGGCGGCGACCCTCGACGACATGCGCCCCGGAATGCGGTGGCTCGGCGAGAGCCGGCTGCAGATCAACACGCACGGCTACCCGCCGCGCGAGCTCTCCGGGGCGCGGCTGATGTTCGTCCCCGTCACACCGAGCCAGACGTGGGTCTCGTGGGACGCGGCGCACCGGCACGCCGTGGTCTATCCGTGCTCCGGCGCGCTCGCCGACGCCGGCCGCGCGCCGGTGCCCGAGGCGCTGGGCAGGCTGCTCGGGCCCGCGCGAGCGAACGTCCTCATGCTGCTCGACACCCCGAAAAGCACGACGCAGCTCGTGGCGCTGACCGGCCAGGGCCTGGGCTCCGTAGGCCGCCACCTGAAGGTCCTGCTCGACTCCCGGCTGATCCACCGCCGACGGGCCGGGCGGTCGGTGTTCTATGACCGTACGGAAGCCGGGCAGGTCCTGGTGGACGCCCAGAGGCTCAGCTGAGGGCGGCCACGAACCGCCCGAGCCGGGTGAGCCCCTCGCGAAGCTCTTCCGTTGACGCCGCGTACGAGAGCCGGACGTGCGTATCGGCGGTGTGGGTGCCGAAGTCCCTTCCCGGGGTGAGGGAGACGTGTGCCTCGTGCAGCGCTCGCTCGCAGAACTGCCAGGAGGTGAGCCCGCTCTGCCCGACGTCGAAGTACACGTAGAAGGCGCCGTCGGGCGGGACGGGGACCGGCAGTCCGATCCGGGCCAGGCCTTCCAGGACGAGCGCGCGGCGTTCGGCCAGCTCGACGCGGCGTGCCTCACAGACCGCGAGGGACTCGGCGGTGAAGCAGGCCAGCGCGGCGTGCTGGGCGGGGGCGGATGCGCACAGGAAGTAGTTCTGGGCCAGGCGCTCCATCGCCGGCACCAGGATCTCCGGGACGACGCACCAGCCGAGTCTCCAGCCGGTCATGCCGAAGTACTTGGAGAAGCTGTTGATGACGATGGCGTCGGGATCGAACGACAGCACGCTCCGCGGTGGGCGCCCGTGCTCGTCGTGGTCGCTCAGGTTGAGGTAGATCTCATCGACCATGCGCCAGGCGTCCCGTTCGCGGGCGAGTTCGCAGATCGCCGCCAGTTCGCCGGCCGGAACCGAGGTGCCCGTCGGGTTCGACGGGGTGGCGATCATGACGCCCCGGGTGCGGTCCGTCCAGCTCGACTTCACCGACGCCGCGTCCAGTTGGAAGCGGGTCGCGGCGGTGGCGGGGACGAGCGTGACCTGGGCGCCGAAGCTTTCGACGATCTGCCGGTTGCAGGGATACGACGGGTCACTGATGATCACCTCGTCGCCCGGGTCGACCAGTGCCGCGGTGGCCAGCACCAAGGCGGCCGAGGCTCCCGCGGTCACGACGACCCGGGCAGGGTCGACGTCGACACCGTGCTCGTTCCGGTAGAACCGCGCGATCGCCTGCCGCAACTCGGGCAGCCCCAATGCCGCCGTGTAGGGCATCGGCCTTCCGTCCATGGCCTCGCGCAGCGCGTTCAGGACGGCCGGGGGCGCGCCGAAGTCCGGTTCACCGATGCTGAGCTTGACGACGTGGTGCCCTTGGGACTCCAGCGTCGCGGCGTGCTTGCCGAACTCCATGGCGTAGAACGGGGCGACGGCGAGCGCGCGTTGTGAAATCCTCACGCCACGACCCTCGGCTCGATCGCTCGCGCGTGGTTCACGTCGTCGTGCATGGCTCTCCTAGAAACGGACATTACTCCCAGAGGGTGAGACTAACGTGTTATGCACACCGCTCCCCTCCAGCGCGTGATCACGTGAAGAGGAAGCCTGCTCGAAGCGGGTCGTGTGGATCGATGGTCCACTCGGCGGTGCCGGTGACGTAGGCCCGGCCGGTGATGCGGCTGCGTACGCCGTCGAAGGCGCCGACCTGGACTTTCTCGACGGGCACCGAGGTGAAGGTCTCGCCGGTGATGCTCTCGTGCACCAGGGGCTCGCCCATCCGCAACCGGCCGCGGGCCACCAGCGCGGCGGTGCGGGCGGCGGTGCCGGTGCCGCAGGGAGAGCGGTCGGCGCCACCGGGCCGGATCACGACCGAGCAGAGGTTCGTCGCATCGGCGCGCCGAGGTGGCCCGATGAACTGGACGTGGGTGACTCCGTGGATTCCGTCAAGCGTGGGATGCACGACGTCCACGGTTTCGTTGATGACGTCCCTGAGCGTTTCGGCGAGGAGGATGCGCTTGCCGACCCTGGGCTCGGTGAGATCGAGTCCGACCGAGTCCGCGTCGACGATGGCGTAGAAGTTGCCGCCCCAGGCGATGTCGACCGTCACCGTGCCGGCGCCGGGCAGCTCGACGGGCACATCCCGTGCGTAGAGGAACGAGGGCGTCGACACGAACGAGACCTCGGTCACGCGGCCGTCCTTCCATTCGGCGGCCGTCTCCACCAAGCCGGCCGGGGTGTCCAGCACGACGTTCGTGACCGGCTCGACGACAGGGAGCACGCCGTGCTGGAGCAGCACGGTGACCAGGCCGATCGTGTCGTGGCCGCACATCGGCAGGTGCCCGCTCGCCTCGATGTAGAGCACGCCGACGTCCGCGCGTGGGTCGCACGGCTCGAGAACGAGGCACCCGGACATCACGGAGTGGCCGCGCGGTTCGTACATGAGCGAGGTCCGGATCCAGTCATACCGGGCCGCGAGGTCGTGCATGCGCTCGAGCATGGTGTCGCCTTCGAGGGCGGGAACGCCGGACAGCACGGTGCGGGTGGGGTTGCCGGCCGTGTGGGACTCGATGGTCCGGAATACGTGTGGACGGATGGGTGCGGTCATGAAAAATCCTCTTCTCTGATGTTCAGAAGGACGTGGTTCCCCACACGTCGCCCACGGTGTAGCCGCGCGGGAACGGGTCGTCGGGGTGAAGGATGTGCTGGTTGATCCCGGTTATCCAGGCGCGCCCCTTGATCGACGGGATCACGGCCTCGTGCCCGGCCACCTGTACGCGCTGGTGCAGCATGCCTTCGAAGGTCGTGCCCAGCACGCCTTGGTGGATGAAGGGGACGTTGAGCGCGAGGTCGCCTCGTGCGTGGAGGCAGGCCATGCGGGCCGAGGTTCCCGTTCCGCACGGCGAGCGGTCGAGAGCGCCTCGCCAGGTCTCCGGCCGCTCGGGGTCGAGGTCCCCATTGGGCAGGATGACGCTGTTGCGCGCGGACACGCCTGGCTCGTCGGCCGGGCCGTGGAGCATCGCCAGGGATATCTGATCGATGTTCGCGTCGTCGGGATGGCGTACCGGGATCTGGGCTCGCGCCGCGGCCAGCAGCGCCGCCCCCGCTCTGACGATCGCGGGCGCGTTGTCCGCGCCCAGTTCGACACCCATGGCCGCGGCCGGCGCCTGGACGTAGAACTGCCCGCCGAAGGCCACGTCGGCAAGGACAGAGCCGTACTCGGGCACCTTGATCGGCGTGTCGAGGGCGACGACCCACGAGGGCACGTTTCTCACCTGGACGGTTCGCACCTTGCCGCCTGCGACCACGGCGGTCGCCTCGACCAGGCCGACCGCGGTGTCGATCCGCACGACCGTCTCCGGGCTGCGCATGGGCAACGCACCGGTTTCGAGCAGGGCGGTCACGGCGCACATCGTGTTGCTGCCGGACATGGGCCGGAATCCCCCGTGCTCAAGGATGATCAGTGCGACATCGGCCGCGGGCGTGACGGGTGGCAGCACGAGGACGGCGCACATGGCCGGGTGACCTCGGGGTTCGCGTAGGAGCAACGTCCGCAGATCGTCGAGATTCTCCGTGCACCAGCGCAGTCGCTCGGACATGGTGGCGCCGCGCACCTGGAGATGACCGCCCAGCAGGACGCGGCCGGGCTCGCCTTCCGCGTGCACGTCTACCGAGGTGATGATGCGCGTTCCGTCCACGCGGCGGCCTCCAGGCGTCCGATCGCTCGCTCGATCGCGAAAAGGTTCTCAAAGGCCCCTTGACACGGCAGAGGGACGCTTCCAAGCTTTCACATTAATGCAGATCGTCTGACGATCTACAATCCCCGAAGGCAAGAAGCCTTGGGCTGCCCCCAGGAGGTCACCATGACCAAAACCACGAAATATGTCCTGGCCGTCCTAGCCGTCACCGTCATCGCGCTCGTCGGCGGCTATGTCGGCGCGGGCTTCCGCGACAGCGGTAGCGCCGCCGCGGCGAGCGGCGGCGGGTCCTGGATGGAAGCGGTCAAGAGCCGTGGTGAGCTCCGCGTCGGCGTCGCCATCGCACCACCGATGACCGTGCGCCAGGGTGACGTGCTCGGAGGGCCCAACCTGATTCCGCTGGAGCATCTGGCCAAGGCGCTGGGGGTCAAGCTGACGCCGGTGTCCGCCGACTGGGACAACATCGTGGCCGGGCTCCAGGCCGGCCGTTACGACGCGGCCGCCAACCTCGACTCCACCTTGGCGCGCGCCAAGGCGATCCAGTTCTCCGACCCCGTCTACGAGTACCAAGGCGTCTTCGTGGTCAAGGCGGACTCCGCTCAGAAGACCGCGAAGCAGATCATCGACTCCGGCCAGCCGGTGGCCGTCGCCCAGGGGACGGCCCCGGGGGCGGCCGTCGCCGAGGCCGGCGCCAAGACGCTCGCGCTGAACGACTACACGAACACGCTTCAGGCCGTTCAGGCCGGCCGAGCCGTTGCCGCGTTCGCCGATCTGCCGACCGCCGAGTCGCAGGTGCAGACCGACACGTCGTACAAGATCGTGGTGCCCGAGCCGTCCATCTACGAGGCCGGCGCCGGCTACGGGCTGCCCAACGACATCGACGCGCGCTCACTTCAACTGATCAACATCGGCATCGCGAACGCCCGCATGAGCGGTGAGCTCGACCGCGCGTACGCCAAGCAGCACTACGTCCCCATCGACCAGCTCGGCGACCTGCGGAAGAAGTAGATCATGTTCGATTACCACTTCGACTGGGGTGTGGTGGGCACCGCCTGGCCCCATCTCCTCAGCGGCCTGGGCATCACCCTCCAGCTCGCGGGCATCACCATCGTGCTCAGCATGATCCTCGCGATACCCGTCGCCGTCGCCCGGATGGCCACCATCGAGATCATCCGGTGGGTCGCACAGATCTACATCGAGATCTTCCGCTGCACGCCCATGCTCGTCCAGCTGTTCTGGATCTTCTACGCGCTGCCCGTGCTGACGGGTATCACGCTGCCCGGCTACGCCTCGGCGATCATCGCCCTCACCGCGAACCTGACCGCCTTCATGGCCGAGGCCTACCGCAGCGGCTTCCAGGCAGTCCCCGTCGAACAGATCGAAGCGGGCAAGATGCTGCGGCTGAACCGTTTTCAGCAGCTGCGCCACATCATCGTGCCGCAGGCGCTCCGGCAGCAGATCCCCGTGATCCTCTCGCTGAACATCTCGATGTTCAAGGACACCGCCCTGGTGTCGACCATCGCCGTCGGCGACCTCATGTTCCAGGCGAACACCGCGACGACGGAGACCTACCGTGCCCTCGAACTGTTCACGGTCGCGGCGCTGATCTACTTCTGCATCGCCTTCCCGGTATCCCTGCTCACCAGCTACCTCGAACGCCGGGGTCAGCTCGCCCGCGCCGGGCGCCCGTCCATGATCAAGCCTCGTAAGCCGCAGCTGGCAGGAGCCTCCTCATGACCCTCACGGTTCCCCTTGTCTCAGCGCGCAATCTGCGCAAGGAGTTTCATGGTCAACCGGTGCTGGACGGCGTCGACTTCGATGTCGCCTCCGGCGAGGTGAGCGTCATCATCGGCAAGAGCGGCTCCGGCAAGTCCACCTTGTTGCGGGTCATCGCCGGGCTCGAAGCACCCGAGGACGGTGACGTGACCATCGACGCGAAGCTGACGCTCTCCGGCGGAACCCGTACCGCCGACTGGAGCCATGGCGCCGCCATGGTCGGCATGGTGTTCCAGAGCTACACGCTCTGGCCCCACATGAACGTCCTGGACAACCTCGTCCTGGCACCGCGCAAGGTCCTCGGGCTGTCGGCCGGCGAGGCGAGAGAACGGGCCGAGGCCGCGCTCGACGAAGTCGGCATGGCACACCACATCACCAGCAGGTGCACCCAGCTCTCGGGCGGAGAACGCCAACGGGTCGCCATCGCCCGCGCGCTGATGATGCGGCCGCGCGTGCTGCTGTGCGACGAGATCACCTCGGCACTCGATCCGCCGGTGGCCGCCGAGGTCCTGGGCGTGCTCGCCCGGCTCAAGCAGGAGGACGGCCTCGCGGTCGTGCTGGTCACGCACGACATGGCGTTCGCCTCCAAGGCCGCCGATCGGGTCGTGTTCTTCTCCCACGGCCGCATCGCGGTCGACGCGACTCCGGACGAAGCCTTCCACCACTGCGAAGACCCCGAGCTCAAGGCCTTCGTCGACGCAGTCCGATTCCGCTGAACCCACAGAATCCAGGAGACAACACCGCATGTCTGAGAAGGACCCGCTCACCGGCATCCTCGTCGCCCTCGTCACCCCGTTCACGCCCGACGGCGCGGACATCGACGCCGACGCGCTGCGCAGGCATATCGACAGGTTGATCGACGCCGGCGTCCACGGCCTGGTGCCGGGTGGGAGCACGGGTGAGTTCACGGCGTTGACGCTCGCCGAGCGCAAGGAGCTCACCGAGATCTGCGTCAAGGCCGCCGACGGGCGCGTGCCGGTCATCGCCGGCACCGGCGCCCTGTCGACCGCCGAAGCCGTCGAGCTCAGCGCGCACGCGGCCGAGGTCGGAGCCCGCGCGCTCATGATCGTCCCGCCGTTCTACGACGCGCCCGATCTGGCGCAGCTGCGCGGCTACCTCAAGGCCGTGTACGACGCGTCGGGCCTGCCCATCGTGTACTACAACATCCCGTCCGCCACGGGTGTGAACCTCACCGCCGGCCAGATCGCCGAGCTCGGTGACATCGAAGGGGTGGAGTACCTCAAGGACACCTCCGGGGACGCCGTCGCGCTCAGCGAGCTGCTCCTGGCCCACACCGACCGCATCACGGCGTTCAACGGATGGGACACGCTCACCTTCTTCGGACTCGTCAGCGGGGCCACCGGTTCGGTCTGGGGCGCCACCAACGTCATTCCGGAGCTGTCGATGCGGCTGTGGGACGCCGTCGCGGTCCGTGGCGACCTGGCCGAGGGACGCCGCCTGTGGGAGAAGATCTGGCCCATCTGCGACTTCCTCGAGGCACACAACTACGCGGCGGCCATCAAGACCGGCATGGAACTGACCGGCCACCCCGCGGGGCCGGTCCGCGAGCCGTTCGCCCTGCTCGACGAGACCGCGCGGGCCGAGTTCAGCCGGCTGCTCACCGCCGCGGGCGTACTGTGAGCAGCGCCTTCTTCGTCGGAGGAGTCACGTGAGGATCGTCGTGGTCGGCGCCGGGGTCGTCGGGCTGGCCTGCGCGTACGAGCTGGTGCGGGACGGCCATGACGTGGTCGTCCTCGACCGCGGGCCGGCCGGAGCCGCAGCCTCGCACGGGAACGCGGCCAAGATCGCCCTCGCCGAGACCGGTCCCGTCCCGGCGCCCGGCATGGTCGTCCAAGGACTGAAGTGGATGCTGCGAGCCGACAGCCCGCTCTACATCAAACCGTCGTTGTCGCCCGGCTTCATCCGGTTCATGGTGCGGATGGCTCGTCACTGCACCGAGGACAGGTTCCGCGCCGGCCTGGCGCTGCATCTCCGGCTGGCCTCCACCGCCGACGACCTGCTCGACGAGTGGCGAGCGGCGGGGCTGGAATTCGAGATGCATCGGCGAGGCGTCCTGCTCGCCTATGAGAGCACGCGTCTCTTCCAGGACCGTCTGCGCTACCAGGACGTGTTCTCGGGGCATGGCGAAGAGGTCGAGGTGCTGGACGTCGACGGTGTCCACCGGGTGGAGCCGGCGCTGTCCGACCGGGTTCGGCACGGCCTGTTCTACGCGCGGGACCGGCAGATCGAGCCCGACTCGCTCACCTCGACACTGGCTGGCTACGTGCGCAAGCACGGAGGAGAGGTCCGGGAGAACGCCGAGGTGCGTGCGTTCGACAGCGGAGCGGCCGGCGTCCACGGTGTCGTGACCGCTGACGAGCGGCTGCCCTGCGACGCGGTCGTCCTCGCCGCCGGGGTCTGGAGCGGGCCACTGTCGAGGCGGCTGGGCAACCCCCTGCCGATCCGCCCCGGCAAGGGCTACAGCCTGGACTACACGCCACCGCCTGTCACGCTGCGGACCTCCTTGACGCTCGAGGACGCCCACGTCGCCGTCACGCCCCTGGACGGAATGCTGCGGCTGGCCGGAACCATGGAGTTCTCCGGAATCGACGAACGGGTGAACGGCACCCGGATCGAGGCGATCAAGCGCGCCGCGAGCACGGCGTTCCGGGACTGGGACCCCGCGGCTCCGCATCGGACGCCCTGGGCCGGCCTGCGCCCCATGACGCCGGACGGCCTGCCGATCGTGGGGCGGCTGTACGAGGGCGGAAACGTCTGGGTCGCCTCAGGGCACGGCATGCTCGGGCTGACCCTGGCGCCGAGCACCGCGCGCATGATCCAGCGACTGGTCAGAGGTGAGGCCGAGGAGGACCCGCTCATCAGTCCCCGCCGTTTCCAGCGGGCTTCGTACCGGTCAAGGCGCTGACGAGCGGACTCTGACGGCACTGCCGATCTGCGACACTGAATGCTAAAAGACGAAGGCGGGCGGGAGAATGACGACCGAACGGGCGAGCGAATCGGCACTGGCACCGGTCAGCAATGCCACGAGGCGGGAAGTCGTCGTGGACGCGATTCGTCGCGCCTTGCTGTCGGGCGAGCTCGTACCCGGGCAACGCGTCAAGGAAGCCCCGCTCGCCGACGCGCTGGGAGTCAGCAGGCCCACCATCCGTGAGGCGATCCACCAGCTGATTCATGAGGGCTCCCTGGTGCAGGAGCCCTACAAAGGCATTCGCGTCGCCAAGCCCAGTCCGCAGGACCTCCTCGGTGTGGCGGAGGTCCGCGTGGCGCTGGAGACCCTCGCCGCCCTCAATCTCGCCAAGAATCCGGATGGGGAGGGCATGACGCGGCTGCGCCAGGCCCTCCAGACCCATCTCGACGCGCTCGACTCCGGTGACGTCGTCAAGGCCGACCTGACGCATCTCGAACTGCACCGCACCTTGTGGGAGGGGGCGGAAAACCCGATGCTGACGCGGATCTGGCCCTTGGTGGAGTCCCAGATCCGCATGGCGATGTCCCTCGACCAGGCGACCCGGTCCGACCCGGCGCGAGACGCCGACCTGCACGTACGGCTCGTCGACGTGATCGCCTCCGGCGACGAGGACCGGATCGTCGCCGAGGTCCGCGAGCACATCGCCAGAAGCGCCAACGAGGTCGTCAAGCTGATCGAACGCCAGCCCGGCCAACTCTGAGCCGCTTTCAGGAATGGGTCGGCATCGCGAACTCCGTGCGTACCTGGCTGTCGTTGGGCCAGCGGGTGGTGGCGGTCTTGTAGCGGGTGTAGAAGCGCACACCTTCGGGGCCGTGGATGTGGTGGTCACCGAACAACGACCGCTTCCAGCCACCGAACTCATGGTCGTTGACCAGCCGCACCGCCTCGGTGAACGACTGAGCGCGCACCATCGACAGCACCGGACCGAAGATCTCCTCGCGGTAGACCCGCATGTCCGGGGTGACGTGGTCGAAGAGTGAGCCGCCGAGGAAGAACCCGCCTGCCGGCGGTGGGCGGGCTGCTGGCCGGGCATCTGGCGGCCACCGCGCTGGTGGCGCGCTCGCCGCTGGTGATGACCGTGCTGACCGTGGCGGGCGCGGCCTATCTGGTCTGGCTGGGGATCGGCACGCTGGTTCGCCCTTCGGCGCCGCAGGCCGGTGCGGAGCAAGCCGCCGGCTCGTGGGCGCGGCAGGTGGTGAAAGGGGCAGGGATCAGCGGGCTGAACCCGAAGTTGTTCCTGCTGTTCCTGGCGCTGCTGCCGCAGTTCACCGACCCGGACGCCCGTTGGCCGCTCGCGGTGCAGATCGTGGCGCTGGGCCTGGTGCACGTGGCCAGCTGTGCCGTGGTCTACACCGGGGTGGGCACGGGAGCGCGCCGGGTGCTGCGGACGCGGCCCGCCGCGGCCCGGATGGTGAGCCGCTTCTCCGGCGCGGCGATGGTGGTGATCGGCGTGGTGCTGCTGGTGGAGCAGCTTGTCAGGTAGTGGCAGATATGTACGTGCGTACACTCTATGTGTACGCTTGTACGTATGATGGCTGACTTCGATGGCCGCTCGATGCGCGAGCGGATGCTTGCCGGTGACCTGTACATCGCCGACGATCCCGAGCTGGCCGAGCACATGCTGCGGGCCATGGACCTGATGGAGGCGTTCAACGCGACGTCGGCGCGTGATCCGCAGGAGCGGCGCCGGCTGCTCGCCGAGCTGCTGGGTGCGGTCGGCGAGGGCACGGAGATCCGGCCGCCGCTGCGGGTGGACTACGGCGGCAACATTCGCATCGGCGCCCGGTCGTTCGCCAACTTCGGGCTCGTCGCCCTGGACGTCGCGCCGATCACCATCGGGGACGATGTCCAGATCGGGCCGTATGTGCAGCTCATGACGCCGACCCATCCGGTTGATCCAGAGCTGCGCCGGGCGAAGTGGGAGGCCGCCGAGCCGATCACCATCGGAGACAACGTGTGGCTGGGCAGTGGGGCGATCGTCCTGGCCGGGGTGACGATCGGGGAGAACACCGTCGTGGGGGCGGGCGCGGTGGTCACCCGTGATATTCCGGCCAACGTGGTCGCGGTGGGCAATCCCGCCCGGGTGATCCGTACGATCGGGTCGGACACGGCATGAGCGGCTCCGCCGGCCCATCCGCTCCACGGCGGCCGCGGCGCCACGACCCCGGGCGCCGGGACCGGCTGATCGACGCGGCACTCACCGTCATCGCCGAGCGTGGCGTCGCCGGGACGACGCATCGGGAGATCGCTCGCGCCGCGGATGTGCCGCTGGGATCGATGACCTACCACTTCACCTCGCTCGAGGAGGTGCTGGCCGAGGCGTTCACCCGGCACGCCGATGCGGTGGCCCGCGTCTTCGACGAGCGTCTGAGCGCCGCTCAGGATCGTCACGCGGCGGTCGAGGCGGTCATCGCGCTGGTCTCGGACGATCTGCTCGGCTCACAGCACGACCTCGTCCTGTCCGTGGAGCTGTACGTGGCCGCGGCGCGTAATCCGGCCCTGAGAGCCGTCACGCAGGCGTGGATGGCACGCAGCCGCCGGGCGCTGGAACGCCATTTCGACGCCACCACCGCCCGGGAGTTGGACGCGCTGATCGAAGGGCTCGTGCTGCACAGCGCTCTGTCGACCGACCCGATGACGCCCGAGCAGATCCGCCACGCCATCCACCGCTACCTCCGCTGATCCCTCTTCGCCTGCACCAACGTGATCGGAAAGCCGATGTCCGCTGCCCCCCTCACCGCACCCACCCGTGAGGCACGCTTGGCCCGCGCCGCCGTCGCGGCGCTGTTCCTCACCAACGGCGCCGTGTTCTTCAACGTCGTCCCCCGATATCCGCAGATCAAGGCCGACCTCGACGTGAGCAACGCCGTCTTCGGCACCGCGCTGGCCGGGTACCCGATCGGCGCGCTGCTGGCCGGGCTGCTCGCCGGCGCCGCCATCCGCCGCTTCCGCTCCGCACGCGTGGCGGCGTTCGGGATCGTGGTGACCACCCTCGCGACCTTGGTCATCCCCTTCGCTCCGAACTGGATCGCGCTGGGCGGCGCGCTGTTCGTCGTGGGCGCTCTCGACGCGGTCGTCGACGTCGCGCAGAACGCCCACGGCCTGCGGGTCCAGCGTCTCTACCGGCGCTCCATCCTCAACTCGTTGCACGGCGTGTGGAGCATCGGCGCGGTTCTGGGCGGCCTGATGGGCTCGGCCGCCGCCGGCCTCGGCATACCCCTGGCGGTTCATCTGAGCATCTCCGCGACGCTGTTCAGCATCGTCGCCCTTGTCGCCTACCGGTTCCTGCTGACCGGCCCCGAAGACGCCGAACGGCCCGCGGAAGCCGAGGACGACGGCCGTGCGAACCACCGCCGCTCGTTCACGGGTTCCGCCGTACGGATGCTCGCCGCGCTGGGCGTGCTGGCCGCGTGCGGCGCGCTCGTCGAGGACGCCGGCGCGTCCTGGGGCGCCCTCTACCTCAGCGGCGACCTGCGTACCGATGCCGCCACCGCGGGTCTGGCCGTCGTGGCTCTCCAGGTCGCCATGACGGTCGGCCGTCTGACCGGCGACCGCGTCGTGGACCGCTTCGGCCAGCGCGCCGTCGTCCGCGCCGGCGGAGCCCTGGCCGCCGTCGGCATGGGCGCCGCCCTCGCCGTGCCGTCCGTCGCGACCGCGCTGGCCGGCTTCGCCCTCGCCGGGCTCGGCGTCGCCACCCTCGTACCCGCCGCCATGCACACCGCGGACGAACTGCCCGGCCTGCCTCGCGGTACCGGCCTGACCATTGTCAGCTGGTTGCTGCGTGGCGGATTCCTGCTGTCCCCACCCCTCGTCGGCTTCGTCGCCGACCTCACCAGCCTGCGCGTCGGGCTGCTGAGTGTCGTCCTGGCCGGCGTCATCACCGTCGTTCTCGCCCACGTCCTGACGAATCGCAGTCGTTGACAAAAGCGCTTGCCGATGTGGCAAAGTGCGTCTATGGACGATGAAGGGATTGTGCTGGACGACGTTCTCCATGCCGTCGGGCCGCGGCTGCGGACCCTGCGCCAGCAGCGCGGCGCCACCCTGACCGAGCTGTCGGAGTCCACCGGCATCTCGATCAGCACCCTGTCGCGCCTGGAGTCCGGGCAGCGCCGGCCGACCTTGGAGCTGTTGCTGCCCCTGGCGCGCGCCCACCAGGTGACGCTGGACGAACTCGTCGACGCGCCGCCCACCGGTGACCCGCGCGTGCAGTTGCGCTCGTTCCGGCGCCGGGGCTCCGTGTTCATCCCGCTCACCCGCCGGCCTGGCGGGCTCCAGGCGTTCAAGCAGGTCATGCCGCCGAACTGGCCCGGAACCGAGCCCGATCCCCGGGTGCACGAGGGCTACGAGTGGCTCTACGTACTGTCCGGGCGGGTGCGCCTGGTCCTCGGCGAGCACGATGTGATCCTCACGCCCGGCGAGGTCGCCGAGTTCGACACCCGTATCCCGCACTGGTTCGGCAACGCAGGTTCCGAGCCGGTCGAGATCCTCTCCCTCTTCGGACCTCAGGGCGAACGTCTCCACGTCCGCGCCCAGCCCGCCGGCAAATGAGCTGACCGTCGCGATCGACGCCGCTCGTTACGGGATGACGTCCGCCACGATCTTCGCGGCGGCCTGCCGGCACGAGGAGAGCCGCCCGCTGATGCTCGCCTGAGCGGCCGAGTTGCTGGCGCAACGCCATCCGCCGACGGTCGCGACTCCAGCGCTGCCCTGCTTCGGAGTGCTCGGCCGGTAGTAGGTCCGGAAGATCTTGAGCGCCGTACGGCAATCGGCCCGCCCCGCGGCGACCGCGACCGCGGCCATGGGGCCGCCGACGGGCGGCTGGATCTCACCACACACGGTCCCGGGCCCGGCGAGCACGCGCTTGCGCGAAGGCCGGGCCGTGGGCGTCTGGGGTGCTGATGCCGTGGGCGTCTGAGATGCCGACGGCGCTGGTGTCGCGGGCGTCGTGAGGGCGGCGGACGGTGCGGCCTCCGGCTCGGGCTTCTCTCCGCAGGCGCTCATGAAGAGCAGCAGCACCGGGACGCAGGCAATAACTCGTGAACGCACGAAACAGGACTCCGCAACTCGACTCCAAGATCGGCGTAGTCTCTCACACGCTCTCAGGCAGGACTGTCAGCGCGTCGCTCCACCGTACTGACGACCGGGAGTGCGAATCGCACCGTGGTCAGGCGTTGCGACAACTCCCAGAGGCGGCGGCCGGTCTCGGGATCGGTGGCGGTCGGGGCCAACTGGACCTGTTTGGGGCGCCGCGCAGCTCGGCCATGCCACCCGGTCCGATGGGCTGCCCACCGGGCTGCCCGCCGCTGATCGGCATGCTCGGTGAGGCGTGCGGAGTGTCCCGTATGCCGTTCCAACGTGAGACGTCATCCCGGGCGACGTCCGTTGGCGCCTTGGGACATGGCCGACGGCCTGGCGGCTACGAGGGGTTGGTGGCAGCGAGGTAGGCCGCCTTCAGGCGCTCGCGAACGCTCGGTGATCGCGCTGGGGAACCGGAGCCAAGGTGTGAGTGGCGAAGTTCGTCCATGAACTCTTGCCAGAGCGCGGGTCCACCCTGTTCGAGCAGTTCGGCGCGAACGCGCAGCGCGGCGCTCGTGGGCCGGTGGCGAAGCCCCCAGCTGCCGAGCTGCGCGAACACGGGTACGAGTTGGATCGCGGGTTCGGTCAGGCTGTAGCGCGCCCGCTGGCCGGGGCGTGTGTCCTCACGGGTGAGCAGTCCCGCCTCGACGAGTCGCTTGAGTCGGTCGGCGAGAATATTCGACGCGATCCCCTCGATCGAGTTGGCCTGCAGCTCCCGGAAATAGCGGCGGTCTCCGAAGACGATGTCGCGGAGGACCAGCAGGCTCCAGCGATCGCCGAACACCTCGATGGCGGCATTGATCGGGCACCCCGACCGCGGCTCATTCGCTTCGCCCATAGTACTTGCAATCTACCACCGCTAGGTACTAGCGTCTCGCCAAGCGGTTGCAAATCACAAGCGGAAGGAGCCACCCATGCTGAGGCAGGTCGCGGAGGGTGTGCTGATCCACGAGAGTGAGTTCTGCCAGAGCAACGCCGTTGTCGTGCACGGCCGGGCCGGCGTGTTGCTCATCGACGCCGGGGTGCAGGAGCACGAAATGGCCTGCCTCGCGAACGACCTGTCCGATTCGGGGCAGACCGTTGTGGCAGGCTTCTCGACGCATCCGCATTGGGATCACCTGCTCTGGCACGCCCAGCTCGGCGCGGCCACTCGTTACGGCACGGCCCGCTGCGCGGCCACCGTCCGGGATCAGCTGTCCGACCCGGAGGCGAAGGCCCGCATCGCCGCCCACCTGCTCGAGACGGAAATCGCGGGGCAGGTCCCGCTGGACCTGCTCGGCCTCATCACCGCCCTGCCGGCCGAGGCGGCGCAGATTCCATGGGACGGCCCACAAGTCCGGATCATCGAGCATCAAGCGCATGCACCGGGCCATGCGGCGCTGTTCATCGAAGAACGCGGGGTTCTCGTCGCCGGCGACATGCTGTCCGATGTCTTGATTCCGATGCTCGACCTGAACGGCACCGCGGACCCGATCGAGGACTACCTCGCCGCGCTGCGACTGCTGGAGGGCGTGGCGGGCGACGCCGATGTCATCGTCCCTGGCCACGGGTCAGCTGGCGGAGCTGATCAGGTAAAGGCACGGATTGAGCGGGATCGGGAGTACGTGCTCGCCTTGCGTGAGGGCCTGGTTTCCAGTGACCCGCGGGTCGGCCCATCGGCCAAGCCCGGCTGGGAGTGGGTGAGCGATGTGCACAACGGGCAGGCCCACCGCCTCGCCCGGCGAAGCGAGCGCGAGGGGACGCCCGGCTAGCTCGCGGGTGGGCGATGCTTCTGCCGCGCCACGGGCGGGAGGCGAGGCAGTGTCATCCCGGCGGGCTGACCTCGACGCCGGAACCCACCGGTCATGACTCCAGGAAGCGGAGGACGGCCAGCACGCGGCGGCTGTAGCCGGTCTGGTGGGAGAGCTGGAGCTTGTCGAACAGTGAGTTGACGTGCTTTTCCACGGCGCTCTGCGACACGTGCATGGCCTGGGCGATCGAGGCGTTGGTCAGGCCCTGGGCCATGCGTTCGAGGACGTCCCTTTCGCGCGGGGTGAGCCGGGCCAGCGGATCGAGCTGGGTGGTGCGGGCCAGCAACTGGCGTACGACCTCCGGGTCGAAGGCCGCTCCCCCGGCGCCCACCCGGTCGAGCGCGTCGAGGAAGTCGGCTACCTGCGCCACCCGGTCTTTCAGTAGATATCCGACACCTTCCACATCGCCGCTCATCAGCTCCGTCGCGTACCTCTTCTCGACGTACTGCGACAGGACCAGCACCTTGACGGCCGGCCAGCGTCGCCTGATCTCCAGCGCGGCGCGCAGGCCCTCGTCGGTGTGGGTCGGTGGCATCCGTACGTCGACCACCACGATGTCGGGCCCATGGGCGGCCACCGCCTCGACCAGGGCGGGACCGTCGCCCACGGCGGCGGGCACCTCGTGGCCCTCCTCCACGAGCAGCCGTAGCAGGCCCTCGCGCAGCAGCGTCGAGTCTTCGGCCAGGATCACCCGCATGGCAGCTCCGCCACGATCGTCGTCGGGCCGCCCGCCGGGCTGACCACCTGGAACCCGCCGTCGAGTGCCGCCACCCGGCGGGCCAGCCCCGACAGGCCGCTGCCGGAGGGGGTCGCGCCGCCCCGGCCGTCATCGATGACCCGCACGACGATCATTGTGCCCTCCAGGTGCACGTCAACGGTGATGAGGGTGGCTCCCGCGTGCTTGGCGGCGTTGGTCACCGCCTCGCAGACCACGAAGTAGGCGGCCGTCTCCACTCCCATGGGCGGGCGCGCGGCCAGGTCGCAGGAGACCTTGACCGGCACGCTGGAGCGCTCGGCCACCCCTGCCAGCGCCTCGCCGAGGCCGAGGGAGTCGAGGCCGCTCGGGTAGACCCGCCAGGCCACCTCGCGTAGCTCGGCCAGCGCCTGCTGCGCCTCCTCGTGCGCCTGGTCCAGCAGCTCGGGACGGCCGCGTCGGGATCGGCCGATCAGCATCGACAGGGCGACCAGACGCTGCTGGAGGCCGTCGTGCAGGTCGCGTTCGATCCGGCGGCGCTCGGAGTCGACCGCCGCCACGATCCCGGCCCGGCTCTCGGCCAGCTCGACGATCCTGCGCTCGAGTCTCTCGGTCGGATCGGGGCCGAGAACACGGTGGGCCAGCCGCTGCTCGAGCGCGTGCACGCCCACCACGCCCGAGAGATTCAGGAAGAGCAACAGCACCCCGATCAGGGTGAAATAGATGAGAATCGGCCAGGTGGGTTCGATGTCGTCGATGACGCCTACGGTCCCCCAGGCCCAGGCGACGCGGACGCCCGTCACCGCCCCGATCAGCAGCAGGCCCACCACCAGCCCGCCCAGCACCCCGACCGGAACGCGCAGCGCGAGATAACGCGTGGCCCGCCCGCCCACGTCGAACTCCGCCGGGTCGAGGCCCAGCCGCCGCGTCTCCAGCAGGACCAGCCGCCTGGCCATCGCCCGCGTGTTGGGATAGCCCAGGAAAGGCAGCGCCACCAGCAGGAACGCCAGGTCGGCCAGGGCAGTGGCCGCGCCCAGCGACACCGCCACCAGCAGCCGCAGGCCCTCAGCGACGGGACGCATGCCTGCCCTTGCGCCGCTCCGCCAGGCGTACGCCGATGAAGACGAGCACCGCCAGGACGACCACGCCGATCACCACGTTGGTGCCGACTCCCACGTAGGCCTCCACCAGCGACCAGTTTTCACCCAGGTAGTAGCCGGCGAGCACGAAGATGGTGTTCCAGATGAGGCTGCCGGCGGTCGTCAGCAGGGTGAACGTGAGCAGCGGCATCCGCTCCACCCCCGCCGGGATGGAGATCAGGCTGCGGAAGATGGGGATCATCCGCCCGAAGAACACCGTCTTCTTGCCGTGCTTGAGGAACCACGCCTCGGTCTTCTCGATGTCGGAGACCTTCACCAGCGGCAGCTTGGCGGCGATCGCCAGCGTGCGGCGGCGGCCGAGCAGCGCGCCCACCCAGTAGAGCGCCAGCGCCCCGAACACCGACCCCGCCGTGGTCCACACCAGCACGTCGAGCAGGTCCATCTCGCCTCTGCTCGCGGTGAACCCCGACAGCGGCAGGATCACCTCGCTCGGCAGCGGCGGGAACAGGTTTTCCAGCGCGATCGCCAGGCCCGCCCCGGGGGCGCCCAGGGTCTCCATGAGTGCGATGAGCCAATCAGTCATGTTGTAGAGGCTAATCAAGATCCAATATGGCGGTAATGAGGCGGGCGGCAGATCTGTGCTGTGGTAAACCTCAGGTGTTTCGTACCGTACACTGTACGGCCGTGAGCCCAATGACGGATCTGGTACGGCAGGCGGTCGTCTTCGAGCCGGGCGACCCGCCCAGAGAAGGGCGGATGGCCTTCCTCGACCCTGACGGGGACGCCACGGTGACCGTGGTCGAGGAGCATGGCGGTGAGCTGCGGGTTCTGGAGGCCGGGGCCACCCATGTCCCGGTCGCCGACGCCGTGGCCGCGCTGGCCAGAGCCAGGAGCGACGCGGGTGCCCACCCGGCGGCGCGGTTCTGGGGCGCGGTGGCGCTGGTCGCGCTGCAACTGGTCGCCAGGGGGCGGATCCTGCCGGGGGTTTCGGCGGGTGACTTCGACTCCTGGCGGGCGGGGCCGTTCGACACGGCCGACGTACAGCGCATCCGGGAGCTGGCCGACGCCATGCCCGCCGCGGCGCGGTCCGTACCTCTCGAAGAAGGGCGGGCCACCGACGACGGCGGGCCCGACGATGGCCCCGCGCACGCCGGTGCGGGAGGGGTGCGGTTGAGGGACGCGGAGTCGCTGGTGCGGGCGTTCCTGGACGCGGTGGCCGACGCGATGCCGCGCTCCCCCGGCGCCGTACGCGCGACCGGCACCTCGGCGTTCGCAGCCGTCAAACCGGTCAAAGTGCCCCGGTTGCGTGCCTGGGCCGACGAGGTGTCCGCTGGGCTGGACTCCGGCGTACGCCTGTCGCTGCGCCTGGAGGCCGACAGCCTGGAGCAGGCGGAGTTCCGGGCGGTGGTCCAGCTGCACAGCCTGGCCGACCCGTCTCTGGTGGTGGACGCCGCCGACCTGTGGGAGGGCAGGGACCAGGGGTTCGGCCCCCGTGCCAGGATCGAGGCCACGCTGGCCATCAGACGGGCTGCCCGCGCCTGGGCCCGGCTGGAACGCCTGCTCGACAGCGCCGTCCCCGACGAGCTGACCCTGTCCGGCGGCGACGTGGAGGACCTGCTGGCCGGCGCCGCCGAACGCCTGGGCGCGGCCGGCGTCGAGGTCCACTGGCCAAGGGAGCTGGTACGCGGCCTGAGCGCCCGCGCCGTCGTCGGCGAGCGCGACAGTGCCCCGTCCGACCTGCCGTCCTTCCTCGGCGGCCATCACCTGACCAGCTTCAACTGGCAGCTCGCCCTGGGCGGCGAGCGGCTGACCGCGGCCGAGATGGACCGGCTCGCCGAGGCGCACCGGCCCGTCGTACGGCTGCGCGACCAGTGGGTGCTCATCGAGCCGGACCTGGCCCGCAAGGCCCGCCATCGCGACCTCAAGTCACTGACCGGCATCGACGCCCTCGGCGCCGCGCTGACCGGCACCGTGGAGGTCGACGGCGAGCAGGTGCCGGTCGAGCCGAGCGCCTGGCTGCGCGAGCTGCGCGACCGGCTGTCCGAGCCCGAGGAGATCGCCGCGCCGGAAGGTCTGGACGCGCGGCTGCGCGACTACCAGCTGCAGGGCCTGCGCTGGCTGGCCAGGATGACGTCGCTCGGGCTCGGCGCCTGCCTGGCCGACGACATGGGCCTGGGCAAGACGATCACGCTGATCGCCCTGCACCTGCACCGGGGCGGCGGGCCCACGCTGGTCGTCTGCCCCGCCTCGCTGCTGGGGAACTGGGAGCGGGAGATCTCCAGGTTCGCCCCGGGGGTCCCTGTCCGCCGATTTCATGGAAATAGCCGGACATTGGCTGATGAGGGCTTCGTACTGACGACATACGGCACGATGCGGATGGACGCCGCGCGGCTCGCCGCGCATCCATGGGACCTGCTGGTGGCCGACGAGGCCCAGCACGTCAAGAACCCCTCCTCGGGTACGGCCAAGGCGCTGCGCGAGATTCCGGCGGCTGCCCGCGTCGCGCTGACCGGCACCCCCGTGGAGAACAACCTGTCCGAGCTGTGGGCCATCCTCGACTGGACGACGCCGGGGCTGCTCGGCTCGCTGGGCAGGTTCCGCTCACGCTGGGCCAAACCGGTCGAGTCAGGCGACTCCGTGGCGGCCGAACGGCTGGCCAGGCTCGTGGGGCCGTTCCTGCTGCGCCGCCGCAAGTCCGACCCCGGCATCGCGCCCGAACTCCCGCCCAAGACCGAGACCGACCGCCCGGTGGCGCTCACCACCGAGCAGGCCGGGCTGTACGAGGCGGTGGTACGCGAGATCATGCGGCAGATCGAGAGCGCCCAGGGCATGGCCAGGCGCGGCCTGATCGTGAAGCTGCTGACCGGGCTCAAGCAGATCTGCAACCACCCGGCCCATTACCTGCACGAGGCCGCGCCCAGGCTGACCGGCCGGTCCGGCAAGCTCGAACTCCTCGACGAGCTCGTCGACACCATCGTCGCCGAGGACGGCGCGGTGCTGGTCTTCACCCAGTACGTGGCCATGGCCCGGCTGCTCGACCGGCACCTGACGGATCGAGGCGTCGCCACCCAGCTCCTGCACGGCGGCACCCCGGTGCCGAAGCGGGAGGAGATGGTGCGGCGCTTCCAGGAGGGGGCGGCGCCGGTGTTCCTGCTGTCGCTCAAGGCGGCCGGCACCGGACTGAACCTCACCCGGGCCGACCACGTCATCCACTACGACCGCTGGTGGAACCCGGCCGTCGAAGACCAGGCCACCGACCGCGCCTACCGCATCGGCCAGGACAAACCCGTCCAGGTGCACCGGCTCATCGCGGAGGGCACGATCGAGGACCGCATCGCCCAGATGCTGGCGGCCAAGCGCTCGCTGGCCGACGCCGTCCTGGCCTCGGGCGAGGCCGCCTTCACCGAACTGACCGACGCGGAACTCGCCGCCCTCGTGGAGTTGAGATGAACGCTGTCCGAGGATTCCCGGCATTTCCCTCGCAACGGGCCGGCGCCCGGTTCGCCACCTCTTGGTGGGGCCGCGCCTGGATCCAGGCCATCGAGGACACCTCCCTCGACCAGACACTCCTCCGCAAAGGCCGCACGTACGCCAAGTCCGGACAGGTCGGCCCCATCACCGTCAGCCCCGGCCGCATCGCCGCCGTCACCGAGAGCGAGTACGACACCGTCGTCCACGTCGAGCAGCTCACCGCCCCCGAATGGGAGCGCTTCCTCGACCAGGTGGCCGCCAAGGCGGGACACATCGCGGCGCTGCTCGACGGCGACATGCCCCACGACCTGGTCGAGGACGCCGAGGACGCCGGAGTCCCGCTGCTGCCGGCGGTCGGCGACCTCGAACCGGAGTGCTCCTGCCCCGACTGGGGGCACCCGTGCAAGCACGCCGCCGCCCTGTGCTACCAGGCGTCGTGGCTGCTCGACGCCGATCCGTTCGTCCTGCTGCTCATGCGCGGGCGGGGTGAGCAGGAGCTGATCGAGGCGCTGCAGGGCCGCGACGTCCCCGCACCCGATCTCGCCGCCGACGCCGGCATGCCCGCCGTGGTGGCGTTCGGCCTGGGTGTGCCGCCGTTGCCGGGGCCGCCGCCGTTCGACGTCGCGTTCGCGCCGCTCGGGCTGGAGCCCGCACCCGGCGTCGACGTGGCCGCTCTGGAGGTGCTCGCCGCCTCAGCCGCCGACCGGGCCCGCGAGCTGCTGCTCACCGGGGGGCTTGCCGTACTGACCGAATATCAGGACCGGGTACGGCTGGCCGCCGCCCACGACCTCGACCTCGGCCTGGAGGCGGCCGTCCAGGCCTGGCGCTACGGCGGCGCCGACGGACTGGAGGCGCTCGAATCGGCCTGGACCCCGCCCAAGCAGGACCTGGCCAGGGCCCGGACGCTGCTCCGGGCCGGCTGGGAGGGCGAGCACCCCCCGGAGGTCGAGGCGTGGCGCAACCGCTGGACCATCGGCGCCCGGCAACTGCGTTACGGCCGCGACGGCCGCTGGTACCCGTTCACCGACCGCGACGGCCAGTGGTGGCCCGCCGGCCCACCGGAACGCGACCCGTCGGCGCTGGTGGGCTGACGAGGCTTCTGGGTGGCCGCCCGTCCTTGTCAAGGTGTGAAGACGATGCGGCGGTCGCTTCCGCCTCGCTCCCACGTCTTTTCGATGTCGGCGAGCGGGACGGGTTCGATGTCGAGGAGGATCTCGCCCGCGACCGCCTGCTGGAGGAGCTCCGCGTAGGCTGCTGCGGCGTCCGCGAGCGAGGCCTGCCCGCGGGTGCCGCTGCCGATCAGTTGGACGGGCGCTTTGCGCAGGGCCATGGCGGGCAGGCCCGCCACCTCCCCAGCGGTCATCCCGACCAGGATGTAGCGAATCTGCCGGCCGGCACCGTCGGGGCGCCCGCCCGTACGCATCAGCGCCGCGAAGACCGCCTCGGCCGGCGCGCCCCACAGGTAGTCGACGATCAGGTCATAGGGTCCCGCGGCGGCGATGGCGGCGGCCAGCTCGTCGTGCGGCCGATCGACCCTGATCGCGGCATCGGCTCCGCCTGCCACCAGCTCGTCCAGGACGCGCTGGTTGCGCCCGGCGGCGATGACGCGTGCGCCATGACGTACGGCCAGCTGCGTGGCGATGCGGCCGGATGCGCCGGTCGCGCCGAGCACAAGGACCGTCTGCCCGGTGGCGGCCTCGCCTTCGAAGACGACGGTCTTCCAAGCGGCCATCCCGGGGTTGAGGTACGCGGCCGCGGTGGCGTCGTCGACGCCGTCGGGCACCGGCAGCCACACATCGCGGCGCACCAGCGTCCGCTCGGCCATGGCCCCAAAGGGCGGCTTCGGGATGAAGAACGCCACCCGGGCACCGTCCTCCAGTCGCCCCACGCCGTCTAAGCCCACCACGTGGGGAAACGTGGTCGGAGCGTAGTGGACTCCCTTGGCCATGGCACGGTCGGACGGCTTCAGCGCCGCCGCGGTGACCGTGAGGACCGCTTCGTCGTCACCGGCCACCGGTGCCGGGAACGGCTCGTAGCGCGGGGTCTGGCCGATGCCGTGCAGTACCGCGCCGTGGATCTGCTGTGTGTTCACGGGTGATCTCCCTGATCGAGTCGCGCACGTCCAAAAATCCGTTCAATCTGAACGGATAAGGTAGCAGGGAATGCGTGCATAATGAACGGGATGACTGATCGTGATCGCGACGAGTACTACGAGGTCTGGCTCGAAATCCTCGGGCGCACCTCACGCCCGCGCTTCGTCGAGCTGCTCCTCGACCGCGCCGGCGTCACGCTGGACGCGGACCTGTGCCGCTACCTGGTGCACATCGATCTTCGCGGACCCATCGGCGTCCTCGAGCTCGCCGAGCTCGCCGAGCACAACCACCCCAAGTCCAGCCGCTCGCTCGCCCGGCTGGAACAGCTCGGTCTGATCACTCGCGCATCGGCCCCGCACGATCGGCGGATCAAGACCGCGTCGATCACCGCCGAGGGGCACCGCATCGTTGAGGCGATCAACCAGGGGCGGCGGCGGATCCTCCAGGAGGTCTTCGCCGACTGGAGCGAACACGATCAGACCGAACTGGCCCGCCTGACACGCCGCTTCTCAGACGCCATGGCCACGCTGGTGGACGCGCAGGACCCAGCACCGGCCAAGACGGACGCGACGAACAGCCGCGCCGCTCCTCGGCAAGGAAGCTGACCGGCATCCCGCGTACCAGGACCGCCACGCTCCCGGCGCCCGGCTGCGTGGGAAACTGATGGGGTGACCGCACGACGTATCGCCTATCAGGGCGAGCCCGGCTCGAACTCCCACTTGGTGTGCAAGCAGCACTACCCCGACTGGGATGCGGTGCCGTGCGCGTCCTTCGAGGACGTGTTCGGGGCGGTGGAGAACGGCGAGGCCGAGCTGGCGATGATCCCGATCGACAACTCGATCGCCGGCCGGGTCGCCGACATCCACCATTTCCTGCCGACCTCGGCCCTGCACATCATCGGCGAGCACTTCCTGCGCATCCAGTTCAACCTGATGGCGCCGCCGGGTGCGACCCTGGACACGATCAAGGCCGTGCACAGCCACGTGCATGCCCTCGGCCAGTGTCGCCGGATCATCCGCGAGCACGACCTGGTGCCGATGATCGCCGGTGACACCGCCGGTGCCGCACGCGAGGTGGCCGAGGCGGGCGACCTGACCCAGGCGGCGATCGCGCCGCCGCTCGCGGCGGAGATCTACGGCCTGCACATCCTCGCCCGCGACGTCGAGGACGAGGAGCACAACACCACCCGGTTCGTGGTGCTCAGCCCGGACTTCGTGCAGGCACCGCGCGGCGAGGGCCCGGTGGTCACCTCGTTCGTCTTCAACGTCCGTAACCTGCCGGCCGCGCTCTACAAGGCGCTCGGCGGGTTCGCGACCAACGGCATCAACATGACCAAGCTGGAGAGCTACATGGTCGGCGGCCACTTCGCGGCCACTCAGTTCCTCGCCGAGGTCGACGGGCACCCCGAGGATCCCGGCCTGAAGAACGCGCTGGAGGAGTTGGCATTCTTCACCACGGACGTGAAGATCCTCGGGGTCTACCCGGCCGACCCCTTCCGCGCCAACTGAGGTTCGAGACGGGCGCCAAGGCGCCACTGGTGGGTCACGATACTCGCCGCACGGAGAATGAGCACCAGGACAAGGTGCCGATTGCGGGGACATCGACATTCCCGTCTCTTACTACCGGGAGATCGAGGAGTGACACCGTCGCTGGCTGGACCTGGCCCGGCCACGAGAGCGCCCCGATCATCGTCGAGGTGTACAGCGACGCGGACGAGGTCGAACTTCTCATCAACGGTCGCTCCCTGGGACGCAAACCGGTCGGCGAACAACACAGGTTCCGCACCGAGTTCGAGATCACCTACGAACCGGGCGAACTGCTCGCGATCGCCTACCGCGACGGCGTCAAATCCGGATCCCCCGTAAGAGCTACCGGAATCGTCCACTCGCTGGTGATTCGTCGGCGCTGTCGTCGCTCATAACGTTTCCGCTGGGTCGCCGACCGCGCGACCACCGTCAACGGAGGTCACCATGAGCACGACAGCCACCCCGCACCCCGCACACCCGGGCGGCGGCCGGATGCGGCGGATCGCCCGGTTCCCCCTCACCTGGCTGTTGGTCGGGCTGCTCGGCGTCGGCGCCGTGTCGGCGCTGGCCGCGAGCGGGCCGGTGCTCGCCGTGCTGGGTGCGGGCGCCGCGGTGGCCGTCTACTGGGCGGTCATGCGCTTCGTCGCGGGACGGAGCACGCCGGAGATCGCGAGAGGCGGGGCCGGACGGGAGGCGTTGACCGGCGCCGGGATCGGGCTGGGGTTCGTCCTCGTCTCCGCGCTCCTGATCGCGATCTTCGGCGGTTATTCGTTCACCTGGTCGTCCGGGAACGTCCTGTCCGTCGTGTTCGCGATGGTCACGGTGTCCGTCGGCGCGGCGGTCACGGAGGAACTGATGTTCCGCGGGCTGGCGCTTCAGGCCCTGGAACAGCTCTTCGGCAGCCGCGCGGCCGTGGCGATCACCGCGTTGGCGTTCGGTGGCATGCACCTGGCCAACCCGGGAGCCAACGCGTGGAGCTCGCTGGCGATCGCCCTCGAGGCGGGTGTCCTGCTCGGTGCCGCCTACCTCTGGCGGCGCAGTATCTGGTTCGTCGCGGGACTCCACTTCGCCTGGAACGCCACCGAGGGGCTGCTCGGCATCCCGGTCTCCGGCCATGCGGCAGCCGGGCTGCTGACCACGCACGTCACGGGCCCGGCGCTGCTGACCGGCGGTGAGTTCGGGCTCGAGGCGTCGATCGTGCCCGTCGTCGTGAGTGTGCTGCTCACCGTCCCGATGTTCAGGCGGGCCCGCCGGCGCGGCGATCTGGTGCCGATGCGCCGTGGTGGCCGTTAAGCTTGCGCGGTGTTCGCGAACGCCACACGTTCTGTCCGCTCCTGGCCAGGCTGGTGGCGAGCCCACCCGACGCCCGTGAAGGACGGTGTGCTCGCGGCGGTGCTCACGCTCATGGCGTTCGAGCCGACACTGTCCACCATCTCGGCGCAGCTCGGCGACCTGCCCAGGCGCCCGTCGGACGCGCTGGCCGTGACGCTGACCTTGGCTCAGTCCGTACCGCTGGCGTTACGCGGCAGATGGCCCGCGGCCGGTCTGGCGGTCATCGGCACCGCCTTCGCCCTGCATCAGGCGATGTCCTATCCGCCGACGTTCGCCAGCATCGGGCTCTATCTGTCCCTGTACGCCGCCGGAGCCCATCAGGCCCGGTTCCGTCGCGGCCTCGTCGTGGTGTCGAGCGCGGGCTATGTCGTGTTCGTGGTCGTGCTGCACAGCCTGGGGTCACCCGATCGGGCCCAGGACTTCCTCGTGTTCTATCTGGCGTTGGCGGTGAGCTGGTTGGCTGGTGCCGGGATGCGCCGGTGGCGGGCTGAAGAGGCCGAGCTCCGGCGGCTCAGCGCGGACGTGGCCACGGCCGCCGAGCGCGCGCGTATCGCCCGCGAACTGCATGACGTGGTCACCCACCATGTGACCGCCATGGTGGTGCAGGCCGACGCGGCACAGTTCCTGATCAGCGGCGCCCCGGATCGCGCCGGGGAGGGGCTGGCCGCCATCAGCGCCACCGGCCGGCGGGCGCTGACCGAACTCCGGCACCTGCTCGGAGTGCTGGAGGCGACCGGCGATTCGGCGGTCGCGCACCGTACGCCGACGCTGGGCAGGATCGGCGATCTGGTCGAGCAGGCCCGGCTGTCCGGCCAGCCCGTCGAACTGGCCGAACACGGAGACCAGCGACCTCAGCCCGTCGATGTGGAACTGGCCGCCTACCGGGTCGTACAGGAGGCACTCACCAACGCGATCAAGCACGCGACGGGACGGTCCACGACGGTCACGGTCCACCACCACGACGATCACCTCGAAGTCGAGGTGACCACCGACGGACCCGCCGACGCCACCTCCGTGGTGCCGTTGAGCGGACGAGGTCTGGCCGGGCTGCGGGAACGGGTACGCCTGCTCGATGGCGTGCTGGTGGCGGCGGCCCGGCCCGGCGGCGGGTTCAGCGTCCGCGCCCTCATCCCGTCCAGGAGCGACCCATGACGACCCCGCCGATCCGGGTGCTCATCTGCGAGGACCAGGCACTGGTACGCGCCGGCTACATCACCATCTTCTCCGCCCAGCCCGACATGGACGTCATCGGGGAGGCCGCGGACGGCCGCGCGGCAGTCGAGGCCGCCCGGCGGCTGCGCCCGGACGTCGTCGTGATGGACATCCGGATGCCCATCCTGGACGGCATCGAGGCCACCCGGCAACTGGCCGGCCCCGACACCGCCAGCCCGGCGAAGGTGCTGGTCGTCACCACCTTCAACGTCGACGAGTACGTCTACGAAGCGCTCAAAGCCGGAGCCAGCGGCTTCCTGCTCAAAGACGCGCCACCTCTGGAGCTCGTCAACGGCGTCCGGACCATCGCCCGGGGCGACTCCCTGCTGGCGCCCGCCGTCACCCGCACGCTCATCGGCCACTTCGCCGAACGGCTCCGCCCCGCCGACACGTCCCGTCCGGCCAGGGACGAGATCGTACGAGCGCTGACCCGCCGTGAACTCGAGGTGCTCGAACAGCTCGCCGCCGGTCTGTCGAACGCGGAGATCGCCGCGACGTTGTTCATCACCCCCGAAACCGTGAAGACCTACGTGTCACGGATCCTGACAAAACTCGATCTGCGCGACCGCGTGCAGGCGGTCGTCCTCGCCTACCGGGTGGGACTGGTGCCCGGCGCGGACTAGTCGACGGGCTTCGCAGCCACCGCCATCAGGTGAGCGCTGACCCCCAGCATGGACGGCTCGGACTCGATGAGCCGGATGGCGCGCAGCAGATGGTCCGGCTCCTGGAGTAACTCCTTCAGGTTGCCGAGCGACGTCGCGAACCCCTCCACGGCCAGGAGACGTTCGTGAACGAAGCCCGCCTGCTCCACTTCAGGGGCCACTTCCTCAATCCGGTGGAAGTACGCCCAGAAAACCTCATCAGGCCGGTCCGGGGTGTTGCTCTCCCCCGTGCGCAGATTCAGGTCGAAGACATCCCAGATGCCGTGATCAGTCAGCCGGTCCTGGGCGGTGGCGTCGATGATCCACGCGTAGCGGCTGATGACCTCGGCCAGCAGTCGGCCGCCAGGACGCAGCACCCGGAAGGCCTCCCGCAGCGCCAGCTGCCGGTCCGCGGCGTCGGCGAGGTGATACAGCGGGCCCATCAGCAGCACCGCGTCGAAACTCGCGTCAGGCAGCGGAAGATCGCGAGCATCTCCGAGCTGGCACGAGAAGTGGCTATCGGCGGCGGAGGCCTGGTCGATGTGCCGTGGCACCGGATCGACCAGCACCACTTCGTAGCCGAGCCCGGCGAGATGCGACGCGTGCGTCCCCGGACCGCCTCCGACGTCGGCGACCTGCCCGCGCTCAGGAAGGAACCGCGCGAAGATGTCCCAGGTACGCCGACGGGTGAGTTCGCCACGGGCGGTGGTCCAGAGGCGACCGGCCTCGTCGTTCAACGCGTAGTGCCGAAGCACCCGCTCGTCCCATGCCACGGCCGAGGCCTCCTTTCGCTCATCTCAGGTAGGCGAGGACCGCCGCCACCCTCCGGTGCACGTCCCCGCTGTTCTCCAGCCCCAGTTTCGTGAAAATGGCGTTGACGTTCTTCTCCACCGAGGAGATCGACAGATGAAGGGCCCTGGCGATGGCCGAGTTGGAGCGGCCGTGCGCCATCTCCCGTAGCACGTCGCGTTCGCGTCCGGTCAGCGCCTCCTGCTGGCCGCGGACGTCGCGCCTGGCCAGCAGGCCCTCAACGACCTTCGGGTCGATGACGGAGCCGCCGGAGGCCACCGCCCTGATCGCCCTCAGCAGCTCGTCCAGGTCCCCGACCCGGTCCTTGAGCAGGTAGGCGAAGCCCTCGGTGCCGTGTTTGAACAGCTCGAACGCGAACAACGCGTCCGAGAACTGCGACAGCACCACGACCCCGACCTCGGGCTGCGCGGTCCTGATGCGGTGGGCGGCGTCGATGCCCTCGAAGCCGGGCCGCCAGTCACCGCCGGGCATCCGGATGTCGGTGAGCACGACGTCGGGCTCCAGGCGGCGGACGGCGTCGAGGAGCTCGTCGGCGTTGCCGACCGCGCCGACGACCGTCATCTCGCCCGACATGTCGAGCAGTTGGCGGGTTCCTTCGCGTACGAGGTAATGGTCGTCGGCGACCACCGCACGGATCCGCTCACCCATCGACCGGCACCCATGCGTTCATCCGTGTCCCCTTTCCCGGCGAACTGTCGAGATCGAGCCCACCGCCGAGCGCGTCCAGCCGGTCGGACAGCGTGGCCAGCCCCCTGCGGTCGATGGCCCCCGGGTCGAAGCCCTTTCCGTCGTCGGCGACCGTGGCACGCAGGCGGCCGCCCGTGTGCGACAGGTGGACCTCTATGGTGGCGGCGCTCGCGTGCTTGAGCGCGTTGGCGACCGCCTCGTTGACCGTGAAGTACATCGCGCCCTCGACCTCGTCCGCGAACCGCTTGGCTCGCAGCCCGGGGTCGGAGGCCACCGTCGTGCGTACGGGCAGGCGGGAGCAGCGCTCCTCCACCGCCTCCACCAGGCCACCCTGGCTGAGCGCCGACGGATGGATGCCGGCCGCCAGCTCGCGCAGGTCGTTCAGCGTCTGGCGGGCCTGCTCGCGCAGGTGGGCGAGCAGGTCGGGGCTCGCGCCGGTGGAGCGGGCCAGCTCCAGACCGGCGATGAGCGCGACGAGCTGCTGCTGCACGCCGTCGTGGATGTTGCGTTCGATGCGCCGGCGTTCCGCCTCCTGGGCGTTGACCAGGCGGGTGACCAGGCCCGCGTTCTGGATGGCCAGCCCGGCCGGCACGGCCAGCGCCTCCAGGAGCCGCTGGTCCACGCGCGTCAGCGTGCCCACGCCCCGGGGGCCGCACTCGATCCGGCCGAGCCCGCCGTGCACCGGAACCGTCAGTGTCGCCTGCCCCTCCTCCCTGCCGGCGACCACGCGGGTGCCGTCCGCCAGCGTCACGGCCGCCCACCTGGCCTCCAGCGCGGTACGTACGGCCGCGGCCACCCGGTCGAGCTGCTCCGCGGGCTCGGGTGCGTCCCGCAGCGCGGTGCCGAGGTCCGACAGCACCTCGTCCACCGTCGGCCGCAGGTCGAAGATCAGGTGCAGCCGGGAGCCCCGGATGCCGATCCCGATGTCGAGCAGCCGGTGGCGGGCCACGGTGACCCCGATCGCGGCGGGCAGCGCCCCTGTCATAGCCACCGTCCCGAGCAGCGCGAGCGTCGGCAGCCCCGCATAGAACGCCAGCTGCGCGATGCCTCCCGAAAGGCTCACGGCCACGCCCCCGACCATCCAGGCGTACTGTCGCCGCTCGACCCGCGCGCTGCGCCGCCAGCGGAGCACGAGCCCGCAGAATCCGATCGCCGCCATGATCCACGTGGTGAACTGGCCGACGGCGGCCGACAAGGCCGCGAACAGCGCGAGCGGCGACTCCAAGACCAGTTGCGGCCGGCTCGCCACGTCGCCGCTCAGCGCGACCCCGGCGGTGTGCAGGGCGATCGCGATACCGGAGATCCACGCGAACACCCGCCAGCGGGGCGAGGGCAGCCGCCCTTCGGGGAAGAGCAGCGGAACGAAGATCCAGTTCAGGCCGTAGAAGACGGCGGAGATGGAGGCGAGCGGGAAGACCAGCCAGACCGGCGCGCCGCCCACGACCTTCAGCCCCGCGCCGGTCAGGCCCAGCCCCAGGAAGAGCGCGCAGGTCAGGAGCAGCCAACCGTAGCGCAGCTCGGGACGCCGGGTGGCCAGCAACCAGCCCAGCGCGGGCAGGAGCAGCGCCACCACCACGAAGATCCACTCGGTCACCGGCCAGGGGAAGCCGCGGTTCGATATGACCACGCCGGCCGCGATGCCGGCGGCCGCGCCCGTCGCCAGCACCCCGGCCAACAGCCTGGAACTCATAAGCCCCCATCGTCGGGCAAGATCAGCAATGCGGCTATGAGGTTATCCGCATATCTCGTACGGCCATCCCCACCTGTCAGAACGGCGGCTCCCTTGATGGTGCACCGCGGCCCCGCCGCGCTTGTCTGAGCGCACCACGCTAATGAGAAGGAGCCTTGTCGTGATCACTTCGTCGAAGCCCGTCCGTTTTCTGGCGGCGGCCGCTGTGGCGGTGACGATGGCCTACGTGGGGCAGCCCGCGCCCGTACAGGCCACGACCGCCGCCATCTCCGCGCCCGAGATCCCCGACACGCCCGCGGGCAGGCAGTTGCGCTGGCTGCTCGACGCGGTCGCCCGCCCGCCAATCCCGGAGAGCGAGCTGAAGGAGCACTTCTCCGTCGACTTCCTCCAAAGCGTCCCCGCCGACCAGCTGAGCCGGACCCTGACCGCTTTCAAGGGCCTGCGGCTCCGGGAGCTGACCAAGTCAGAGAACACCCTGCTGATCGCCACGGTCGAGGCGGCCGGCGCCCTGTTCGACCTGTCGCTCACGACGGACGGCGCCGGCCTCGTCAACGGACTGCTGTTCCGCCCGCGCATCGCGCCCGCGCCCAAAGACTGGGCGGAGCTGGACCAGCGGCTGAGCAAGATCGCGCCGCAGGCGGGGTTCATCGCCGCCGAAGTGACCAAGAACGGGACCTGCCGCCCTGTGCACTCCGTCGCCCCCGCCACGGCGCGCCCGCTCGGCTCCATGTTCAAGCTGTACGTGCTGGGGGCCGTGGCCGAGCGCATCGCGAGCGGGGCGTTCGGCTGGGACACCCGGCTCACGATCACGCCGGAGCTGAAGAGCGTGGGGTCGGGCGAGCTGCAGAACCGTCCGGACAACAGCAAGGTCTCGGTGCTGGAGGCCGCCAAGCTGATGATCTCCATCAGTGACAACACCGCCGCCGACCTCCTCATCCGCAAGGCAGGCCGCAGGAACGTCGAGCGTACGGCGTGGGCCTGGGGCGCCCGCGACAAGCGCGACACGCCCTTCCTCACCACACGGGAGATGTTCGTGCTCAAGGGGGCCGACTATCCGCGGCACACCAAGAAGTACCTGTCGCTGGGAACGGCCGGGCAACGGGCCTACCTGGGCAGAGTGGTCGCCAAAGTGCCGCTGTCCCGCATCGCCGGGTGGACCGCGCCGCGCGAGCTGGACACGCTCGAGTGGTACGCCTCCCCCGCCCAGGTGTGCCAGGCCTTCGCCCGGCTGTCGAAGCTGCCGGACAAGCACGTCGGCGAGGCCCTGTCGATCAACGACGCGGGGCTCGCGCTGGACAAGGCGCAGTGGCCGTCCGTCTGGTTCAAGGGCGGGTCGGAGCCCGGGGTGCACGACCTGGGCCACCTCGCCAGGACGGCGGAGGGGCGGTCGTTCGTGGTGACGACCCTGGCGACCAACCCGAAGGCTCCGTTCGACGCGGCGCAGACGGGCTCGGAGCAGCTGGGGCTCGCCCGTGGCGCGTTCACGCTGGTCAAGGGCTCCTGAACGCCCTATCGCGCTGGTTGACCGCCGCGACCGCGCCTCTGGTAAGTGCACGCCGAGCGGATGAGCCGGAGGGGGAGGCCCATCCGCTCGGCGGGTCTGTGTGTCACCGTGCCGCGTAGGCGCGGATGACCTCCTGGGAGACGGTGTTGCCGTCGACGTCGGAGGCGTTGAGGCGCAGCGAGACGAAGCCCGACGGGCGCGGCTCCAGCGTGGCCTCGTAGTTCGTGCCGCCCTTCGGGCGCAGGCGGGCCGCCCGCCAGGTGGCGCCGTCGTCGTAGGACACCTCCAGGGACACCTCCTTCACCGCGCTCGGCGCCGCCCCCTCCTGGCGGTAGAGGGACACGCCGAGCTTGGCCGAGCGGGCCCGGTTCTTCAGATCGACGGGCGCGTCGATCCCGGCCAGGAGCAGCGGGATCACCGTGGTCGCCGCGGCCGTGCGCTCCGAGCCGAACGTCCACACCGACCGGATGCGCGTCGACAGCTTCGCCCAGGTGGCCTCGTTGCGTACGTCGTACTCGATCCGGTACGCCGACTTCTCCGCCGGCAACGTCACCGAGCCCGAAGGCAGGTAGCTGGTCTGCTGGAGCAGCTTGTCGCCCTGGTAGAGGCGGAAATCAGTCTTCATGCCGTGCTCGAACGGGCTGGTGTAGGCGTCGCCGTAGTTGCCGTCCGCGTCGATGAAGCCCTCCATGGAGACGCGCAGCTTGTCGCCCTCCCTGCGCAGCGGGTTGCGCGGGTTGACGCCCGGCAGCACCGGCTGCTTGAACCAGGTCCGCTCCACCCGCTCGCCCGCCTCGTAGCTGCGGAACACCGGCGTCGACAGGGCCATGCGCGGGGTGTCCACGTGCGGCCACTGCGTGTTGTAGAACCGCTCAGGACTGCCCGCCGAGGCGCTCCAGCGCAGGTCGGGGTCCGGTGTGAAGTATTCGACCTGGGTACGCGGCGTCTTGGCCAGCGGCCGGTTGGTGGAGATCGAGGAGGTGTCCCACGGCTCGAAGACGAACCGCGCCTCGTTCACCGTCACGTCGTCCGCGAGCTGGCTGTGATAGCCCGACTCGACGCGGGTCAGCGACCTGTCGCGCACCACGTACCGCAGCGAGTCCGGCACCCGGCCCTTCTCGCGCAGGTACAGGTCGTACACGTAGGGACTGGCCACGATTCCCTTGGCCAGGACGGGCACGGGCAGCCGCCGCAGCCGTTCGACCAGCTTCAGGCCCTCCTCCTGCGTCAGCCGCACGGTCGGGACCGTGAGCTTGACGCCGGTCCCGCCGGAGGTGATGTCCGCTCCCGGGTGGTCGCTGTAGATCGCCACCATCCTGGCTCCCGCGGCGGCGGCCGCGTTGGACTGGGTGGAGACCGGCACGCCGTCGGTACGGCGGATGACCGCCAGCTTGCCGCGCAGGTCGCGGGCCTTGATCTCCTCGGCCGTGCCGCGCCCGGCGTCCACCGCCAGGAACAGCTCGGTGCCGTCCAGCTTCGGATACTCCGTGGCGTAGTCGCTGAAGGAGACCGGGTCGTAGTACTGGGGGTTCAGGGCGAGGCCCGGAGTCGTCAGGGTGATCGCGGGCGCCTCCAGCCGCCAGCGGGTGGCGACGGTGAAGGTGCCCTTGGTGACCTTCCTGGTCGGCTGGATGAACAGCCGCTCCTCGATCTGCCCGCCGGGCGAGATGTTGGTGCCGCCGCGCAGGGCCGTGCCCTTCTCGCCGACGCGGTACCAGGCGAGCTGCGCCGCGGCGCCCATGTTCCGCTTGGTCTTGTGGTCGGGGGTCTCGATGGCGACCTCGACCGCCTTGCGGGCGTCGAGGACGACCTCGGTGTCCTCGGTGATCTTCATCTCGGGGTCGCCGACGAGGCTCTCGTTCAGCGGCTTGCCCGCCATCGTGCTGTCCTGCGTGGCGGGCATGGTGAAGATGTGGCCGAGCACGGAGTAGGTGCCGGGCTTGACCAGCAGGCAGGTGCCGGTGCCGGACTTCTGCTCGGAGCACGGCTGGGCCGGGTCACCGGGCAGCAGCCGCCCGACCAGCGTGCCCTCGTCCAGGTTCAGCACCGTGAACCCGCCGCGCGCGTTGCGGCCGTCCCTGGCGACTCCGCGCACCCTCAGCTCCACGCGCTGCCGCTCGACGCTCGCGGTCAGCAGGGTCCGTACGGTGGCGCCACCGGGAACACTCGCCGACAGTTCCTCCCGCAGCAGGCCGGGCGTCGCGGCCTTGAGGGTCACCTTCACCTCGGCCTGCCCGGCGCCGGGCACGGTCACCTTGCCGGGCTCGGCGGTGAACGGGCCGGCGCCCTTCAGGTCCAGCTCGACGGGGTCCTTGCCGAGGTTGCGGTACTTCACCGTGACGCTCTTGGCGGCGCCTTCCACGAGGTCGCCGAAGTTCACCGAACCGGCCGAGGCGACGACCGCGCCCTTCAGCGCCCCGGCCACGTCGATCCGGCCGGTGCCGCGCGCGTCCGCGGGCGTGCCCGGAGTGGGCTTGGCGGTCCCCATCAGCAAGGACTTCAGCTCGGGTCCCGTGAGGTCGGGGCGGGCCTGCCGCAGCAGCGCCGCGGCGCCCGCGACGTGCGGGGTGGCCATCGAGGTGCCCGACATCGTGACGTACCCACCGCCCGACCTGGCGGCGGTGATCTCCACGCCCGGCGCGGTGACATCGGGCTTGACCGAGTCGTCCGCGGCGATCGGGCCCCTGCTGGAGAAGACGGCCAGCTTGTCGTCGCGGTCCACCGCGCCGACGGTCAGCGCGTCGGCGGAGTCGCCGGGGGCCCCGACACAGCCGTCACAGCCGTCGTTGCCCGCCGCCACCACGAACAACGTGCCGTACTGCTGGGACAGCCGCGACACGGCCGAGGAGAGCGGCCCGCCCGCGACGCGGCTGCCCAGGCTCATGTTGACGATCTGGGCGTGCTTCTCCCCCGCCGCCCACTCCATGCCGTCGATGATCCACGAGAGCTGTCCGTTGCCGTCGCCGCCCAGAACCCTGCCGTTGAGCAGGCCGGCGCCGGGTGCCACGCCCTTGCGGCGGCCGTCCGACGCGGCGCCGGAGCCCGCGATGGTGCTCGCCACGTGGGTGCCGTGGCCGTGGGGGTCGCCGGTCACGTTCTCGCCGGTGAAGTCGCGCTGGTCGGCGACCTTTCCGGCCAGGTCGGCGTGGGTGGCGTCGATGCCGGTGTCGAGCACGGCCACGGTCGTGCCCGTGCCGTCGAAGCCCGCCGCCCACGCCTCGGGCGCGCCGATCTGCGGCACGCTGTTCTCCAGCACCGGCTCCACCTTGCGGTCGAGCCAGATCTTCGCCACCCCCGCCAGCGGGCTCGCCGTCCGGGCTGCGGATCCGGCGGCGAGCCCGGCCAGCGCGGCGCCGAAACGGGCCGCGTCCTGGGTGGCGAGTGACACTCCCGCGCCGCCGATGCTCTCCAGCGTGCGGAGCTGCTTGACGGCCGGGAGGGCGGCTTTCGCGACGTTTCCGTCGTAGGTGAGGATGAGCGGGATCGCGGTGTCGTATCCGTCCTCGGCCAGCTCCGACACGTTGAACAGCTCGGTGTCGAGACGCTGCGGGACCAGGGCGGCGACGTCGTCGGGGATGACGGTCAGCTCACCGTCCGCCTCCAGCACCTGGAAGTTCGGCACGGTGCCGTCCGCGCGCGGGGCCGGGGTGATCGTCACCGCCTGGTGGCCGCCGTCGACGGCGCGTAGGTGCACCTGGTCGCCGGTGATGAGCGTGATCTCACCGCCGGCCGTACCCCGCACCAGCTCGGAGGCCGCCACCTCGGCGCCGGCCCGGGCGCCGGGCACCGACAGCGCGGAGACGGCCAGCACCGCCGCGGCGGTGGCCACCGCCTTTCGCCCACGCAGCATTGACGACCTCCAGCGAATCGGTAAGAGAAGCTACCGAATTCCTAGTGGTCATGATCTGGCATTGTCTACGTGGAAAGGGTGGCTAGATCCAGACGTGTCGTGAACCCGCCATAGCCGAGGGCCTGCTCATGAGAGCTGAGGTACTCTCGGGACCCTGACCCCCCCAGAAGGAGACACCTGACCTTGCCCGATTCCCTGAAGGCCGACTGCGAAAGCTGCTTCGGGCTGTGCTGCGTGGCCCTGCCCTTCTCCGCCTCGGCCGACTTCGCGATCGACAAGGACGCGGGCAAGCCATGCCCCAACCTGGACCAGGACTTCCGCTGCGGCATCCACCGCGACCTGCGCAAGCGCGGTTTCCCTGGCTGCACGGTCTACGACTGCTTCGGCGCGGGCCAGAAGGTCTCCCAGGTCACCTTCAGCGGGCGGGACTGGCGGCAGGCGCCGGAGACGGCCACCCAGATGTTCGCGGTGTTCCCGGTCGTGCGGCAGCTCCACGAGCTGCTGTGGTACCTGACCGAGGCGCTGACCCTTGACCCGGCCCGCGAGCTCCACGACGAGCTCCGCGCCGCCCTCGACGAGACCGGACGTCTCAGCCGCGGCGACGCCGACGACCTCCTGGTCCTGGACGTGCCCGCGCACCGGCAGGCCGTCAACACGCTGCTGCTGCGTACGAGTGAGCTCGTCCGGGCCGGCACCCCGCGCCGCAAGAACCGCAGGGGCGCCGACCTCATCGGGGCCAAGCTCAAGGGCGCCGACCTGCGCGCCGCCGACCTCAGAGGGGCCTACCTCATCGGCGCCGACCTCAGGGGAGCCGACCTGCGGCTGGCCGACCTGATCGGCGCCGACCTGCGGGGCACCGAACTCGGCGGAGCCGACCTCACCGGCAGCATCTTCCTCACCCAGCCGCAGCTCAACGCCGCCAAGGGTGACGCCGCCACGAAGCTGTCGCCCGCCCTCACCCGCCCAGCCCACTGGTCGGCTCCCGACCGGCCACGGCGGGCATCCCGCTAGCGTCCCAGCCTCCGACACCTTCTCGGCGTCTTCTACGGCGTAGAGTGACTTCTACAGTGTAGAAAACGGAGGTTGTGATGCAGACAGTGAAGGTTCCCGGGGCGCGGCTGCACACCGAGATCACCGGCGAAGGCCCGCCCCTGGTGCTGGTCTCCGGCGGGGGCGGAGACGCCGGCATGTACGAGGACGTGGTGCCCCTGCTGGCCGAGCGGTTCACGGTGATCACGTTCGACCGGCGGGGCAACTCACGCAGCCCGCTGTCAGAACCGGGCGCGTCCCTCGCGGTGTCGCGGCAGGCGGCCGACGTGATCGCCATCCTGGATCACTACGGCGTCGACCGCGCCTTCGTCTTCGGCAACAGCAGCGGCGCGATCATCACGGTGGAGCTCCTGGCCCGCCACGCCGACCGGCTGCGCGGCGCGGTCGTCCACGAACCGCCACTGGTCTCGGTCCTGCCTGATGGCCGGGACAGCCCCGAACAGCGCGCCTTCGACGAACTGGCCGGCATCGCCGAGCGGGAGGGGCCGATGCAGGGGTTCGCCGCGTTCTCGGCCATGATCCTGCCCAAGGCGCCGGGGCTGTTCACCAACCCCACCGGGCGGGCCGTGACCGCCGGTGCCATGCGGGTGGCGATGGGCGGCGCCGCGCTGGCCCGCCGGGTGACCGGCCGGCAGCCGGGCGGGATGTTCCGGCTCATGGGCAACCTCGACATCCTGCTCACCCGCGAGCTGTCCCTGTTCCCGTCCTACGAGCCCGACCTGAAGGCACTGGAGACGGTCACGATCCCGTGGTGCCTGGCCACCGGCCACGACAGCGTGGGCCGCCCCTACTACCGGCCCGCGCACGTCCTGAGCGAGCGCTTCGGGGTGCCGTGCGAGGAGTTCCCGGGCGGGCACACCCCGTACCAGACCCACCCGCGGGAGTTCGCCGATCTGCTCACCGCGATCCTGGACGGCATGCACTAGGTGGGATCGCAGGGTGACAGGCTCTTCATGTTGGGTACGAGCCGCGCCCACTCCTGCGGCTCGGGCACGGAGGCGATGTCGCAGGCACGGCGGAGCGACGCGCCTTCGTCCAGGTCCCACCAGCGGAGCGTGCCGTGCGCTCCGATGACGGCCAGGCGGCCGGAGGCGAAACCCAGCGCCCGGACGGAGCCCTGGCGGGTGGACAGCGCGAACAGCTCGCGCCGCCCCTGGACCTGCCAGAGCCGCACCGTGCCGTCGTCGGAGCCGATCGCCAGCACGGTGCCGTCCGCGTTGTAGGCGAGCGCCGTGATCGGCGAGGTGCCGGCCATGAGGAGCTGCCGCGACGCGGGATCGCCGAGCCGCCGCAGGTAGACGGCCCGGTCCTCGCCGGTCGTCAGCGTCCGCACCCCGGGGTCGAACGCGAGCGCGCCCACGGCCCCGGACGCCGTCCACGTGTCCATCCTGATGGCTTGACCTGTGGCGATGCGCCACACCAGGATCTCGTCGCCATAGCCGCCCGCCACGAGGTCGCCGGCGGGGTCGATGGCGACCCGGCTCCGGTCCGCGGCTCCGGGGTCGGGATGGTCGAGCCGGTAGAGCTCGGTGCGGTGCTGGAGGTCCCACACGCGGATCCGTCCGGTGTCCGCGCCGACCACCAGCAGGCCGCCGTCCTTCCCGCCCCTGGCCAGGCCGCTGATCGGCGGGTAGGGCACCGGCAGTTGTCCGCACAGTCCCGTGGCGGCGGCCGGTCCGCCGTAGCGGACGACGCCGTCGACGGCGCCGGTGACCAGCCCCCAGGGTCCCCATGCCGCCGCGACCGATTCGGGCTCGGGGCAGCCCCGGACCTCCCAGCCCGTGCTGTCCCAGATGGCCCCGGTCGTGTCGGCGGCGGCGCTGGCCAGCAACGTGCCCCGGCGCGGGAAGGCGACCGCGTGCACGGGAGCGCTGTGGCCGGTCAGCTCGGCGAGCCGGCGGCCCGCCGCCACGTCCCACAGCAGGATCCGCTGGTCCTCCCCCGCCGTGGCGAGCAGCCGGCCGTCGCCACGGAAGTCGAGGTCCCACACGGTGCCGCGGTGCCCGGTCAGCACGCCCGCCGGACGCCAGTCGGACGTACGCCAGAGGCGTACGGCACCGTCGTCACCCGCGGCGGCCAGCCGGGTGCCGTCCGGGCTGAAGGAGACGTCGCGTATCGCGTGCCCGCCCGCTTTGAGGATCACCGGCGGCCCGCCCTTGCCGTCGGTGCGCCAGAGCCGCAGCCGCCCGTCGCGGCCCGCGGCGGCCAGCAGAGCGCCGTCGGGGCTGAACGCGGTCCCCTCGATGGCGTCGGCCCCCCACGGCGGAGGCGGCAGCGCCCGCAGGTCACCGGCCCGCCACAACTCCACCCCGGTCCCGGCCACGGCCAGGATCGCGCCCTTCTGATCGAAGGAGAGCCCGCCCATCGCCGTGCCGCCCGCAAGCGGGCGGGTCGCCAGCACACGGCCCGTCCCGGCGTCCCACATCCTCAGCCGTCTGTCGTCTCCCGCCCCGGCGACCAGGCGGCCGTCCGGGCTGATGGCGATGGCGGTGAGGCGTGCGGAGAGGTCTTCCAGCGTGTGGATCACGGTCCGCCGGCGGGCATCCCACAGCAGGGCGCGGCCACCGTGGTCGACGGTGGCCAGCGTCGATCCGTCAGCGCTGAACGACGCCCCCCAGAGGGGAGCCTTGTGCCCGGCCAGCCGCGCCACGAACCCGCCCGCCTGCGTGCTCATCAGCGCGCCGAGCGACTGCGGCGTGCGGTCCTGCTCGACGGCCGCCGCGGCGAGCAGCGCCGACACCTCCGGCCGGGACGCCGCCAGCCGGGCCGCCTCGACGGACAGCCGCCCGGCCAGGGAACTCCGTTGCGCCTGCCCCGTCTGCTCGACCACCACGACCGCGCCCGCCACGGTCAGCGCCAGCGTGACCGCCAGGCCGCCGACCAGGCGGCGCAGCCTGCGGTTACGCCTCAGCGTCTCCAGCCGCTCGGCCTCCTGCCCCTGCCAGCTGGCGGTCAGGAAGGCGCGCTCGACCGGGGTGAGGGCCCCGGCGGGCGCTACGTCGGCCCATTCGCGCAGCGTGGTCAGGTGGGGGCCGCGCAGCAGGAGGTAGTCGTCGCGTTCGGCATGGTCCCACGCCTCGGCGGCGTCGGTGAGCTGCTGCCGGATCCGCAGCCCCGCCCGGTCGGTGTCGATCCAGCCTTTCAGCCGGGGCCAGGCGTCGAGCAGCACTTCGTGGCTGATCTCGACCCACTCGGCGTCGGCCGTCAGCAGGCGGGCTCCGATGAACGTCTCGACGACGGCCGCCGCGGCCTCGTCCCCGGTCAGCGCGTGGCGGGCGAGCCGGCGGCGGCCGTCGGCCACGCCGTCGCCGACCTGGACCAGGCGCAGCAGGGTGTTCCTGGCCGCCTGCTGTCGTGCCGCGTCGAGCTGCTCGTACGCGTGCTCGGCGGTGACCTCGATGGCGCCCCGGATGCCACCGGTGCGTTCGTAGCCGGCGACCGTGAGCAGGGCGCCGGTCCGCTGCTGCCAGGTGGCGCGCAGGGCGTGGGACAGCAGCGGCAGCGCCCCGGCGTCGCAGGCGCCGCTGGTCCTGGCGCCGACGTCGCGCAGCAGCAGCTCGACCAGGCCGGGTTCGAGGGCCAGCCGGGCCACCACTGCGGGTTCGCTGATCGCCTGCCGTAGCTGCCCGGCCGCCATCGGGCCGAGCGGCAGGCAGCGCGCCCGCAGCGCCGCCAGCAGCGGCGGGTGGGCCAGGCAGTGGCCGTAGAAGTCGGCGCGTACGCCCAGCACCACCGCCAGCCCGGCCGCCGACCGGTGGCACAGCTCGGCGATGAACGCCTGCCGGGCGGCCTCGTCCTCGCAGAGCGTGAACAGCTCCTCGAACTGGTCGACGATCACCAGCGTGCGGGAGTCGACACCGCCCAGCTCGCGCATCGGCCGGGCCGTCGGCGTCAGGTACGCCACACTCGGCTGCCCGGGCCGGCGGCCGGGAAGCGCCCCTCGCAGCACGGCCGGGGCCAGACCGGCTCGCAGCAGCGAGGACTTGCCCACTCCCGAGGGGCCGATCACGATCGCCGGATGGCCGGCCGTATCGGGATCGGCCAGCAGGCTCACCAGGTCGGCCACGGCCCGGTCGCGGCCGAAGAACCAGCGCGCGTCCTCCGTGCGGAAGGACATCAGCCCCGGATAGGGGCAGGCAGGTGCCGGACCGACCGGACCGGAGGGATGGAGTGCCCTCAGGGTCTGCGTCGCT
>NZ_JAHKRM010000005.1:276639-466138 GCF_019396345.1 Nonomuraea guangzhouensis
GGAAGGACATCAGCCCCGGATAGGGGCAGCCGGCGGCGGGGTCGGCGAACCGCCGCCGCCGCTCGGCTCCGATCCCGGCCTCGCGAAAATCCGCTCCGTTCGCCACACGGGAAATCTACCGTCACCCAACGTCATCGGAGATGGACTCTTCGTACATGGGTCGTGCGGACGGTCTCAGCCCAGGGTGATGGCGAGCTTGCCGATGGCGCCCGCGCCGAAGTCGTCGAACGCCTGGGCCGCCTCCGCCAGCGGGTAGGAGCGGGTGACGGGCACCCGGATGGCGCCGCCAGCGGCGTCGGCGGCCAGCCGGTCCAGGATGGCGACGGTGGGGTCGGCCATGATCGCGGTCGCGGCGAGCCGGTCGCCTTCGGGCGCGAACCCCAGGGTGGAGGCGAACCGCCCGCCGTCGGCCACCAGATCGGCCACCAGGGTGCCGTCACCGGCGAGGTGCAGGCCCGCGGTCACCCCACCGGGCGCGAGGGCGCGGACCTGGGCCGCCAGGTCGCCGCTGTGGTCCACCACGTCGACGCCGTCCCCGGCCAGGTCGCGGACGAAGTCGGCCTCGGCGCCCGGTCGCGCGGTGGCGATCACCTTGGCGCCGCGGGCCTGGGCGTACTGGAGCACGAGCGCGCCGACCCCGCCGGTCGCGCCCACGATCAGCAGGCTCTCCCCCTCGCGGGGGTCGAGGGCCTCGACGGCGGCCAGCGCGGCCGCGCCGGCCAAGCCCAGCGCGCCCGCCTCGGAGACGCCGAGCTTGTCGGGGACGCGCGTGACGCCGTAGCCGGCCGTGACGGTGACGTACTCGCCGAGCGAGCCGGTGCCCAGGAACGGCTTCATCACCACCCCGAAAACCACGTCACCGGCCATGAAACCGGTCACGTCCGAGCCGACGGCCTCGACCGTTCCGGCGAAGTCCTTGCCGAGCACCAGCGGGAAGCGGTGCTCCATCATCCCCTGCAGCATCCCGGCGGCGGTGGCCGCGTCGAAGCCGTTGACGGAGGTGGCGGCGACGCGTACCAGCAGCTCACCGGCCTCGGGGGCCGGGGCGGGCACCTCGGTCAGTGCGGGGCTGCCGGGAACGGCGGTAACGACCAGAGCGCGCATGGCGGTCCTTCCTGGAAGTAAATGAAGGGTCTCCTCCATTTAGGAATCAGCGTAACAGCACAACTGGAGGACTTCCTCCACTTGTATGCTGGGGAGGTGACTACCCCGCCATCGCTGCGCGCGGACGCGGCCCGCAACCGTGAGCGCATCATCGCCGCCGCCCGCCGCGTCTTCGCCGAGCAGGGGCTGGACGCGCCCATCGAGGAGGTCGCCCGCCAGGCCGGGGTCGGCATCGCCACCCTCTACCGGCGCTTTCCCACCCGGGACGAGCTGATCGCGGCCGCGTTCGACAACAAGATGGCCGCCTACGCCGACGCGGTCAGCGTCGCCCTGGCCGATCCGGATCCCTGGCACGGCTTCTGCCGCTACCTGGAGACGGTGTGCGCCATGCAGGCCACCGATCGCGGCTTCGCCGACCTGCTGACGTTGAGCCTGCCGACGGCCAAGGAGTTCGAGGCCGAACGCGCCCGCGCCTATCACGGCTTCGTCGAGCTGATCGACCGGGCCAAGGCGACCGGCCGGCTGCGTGCCGACTTCGTGCCCGAGGACCTCGTGATGTTGCTGATGGCCTGCGCGGGCGTCATCACCGCCACGGCCGACGCGGCGCCCGGCACCTACCGGCGGCTGCTGGCGTACCTGCTCCAGGCCTTCGCCGGGCCGGGTGCGGAGCCGCTCCCCGACCCGCCGACGCCTACCGCGATGTATCGGGCGCTGCTCCGGCTGCAGGGCCGATGACGGGACGCGCCCTCTAGCTCTTCTAGTCCTTCAGGCCCGCGTTGAGGTCGGCGTTCATCACGTACTTCTGGAAGATCAGGTAGATCACGACGAGGGGGATCATGGACAGGACCGACGCCCCGAGCAGGACCGACCAGTTGACGTTCTCCGCGCCCACGATGCTCGCGACGCCGATCTGCAGAGTGAACTCCTTCGGGTCGTTGAGGATCACGAGGGGCCAGATGTAGTCGTTCCACCGCCACTGGAACGACATGATGGCCAGGGTCATGATGATCGGCCGGGACAGCGGGAGCATGATCCGGACGAAGGTCGACAGTTCCCCGCTGCCGTCGATGCGGGCCGCGTCCAGCAGGTCGCGCGGCACGCTCAGGAAGAACTGGCGGAACATGAAGGTGCCCGTCGCCGTGATCACCGAGGGAGCCACCACGCCGCCGAGACTGTTGTACAGACCCAGGTCACGGACGATGAGGAACAGGGGGGAGAGGATGACCTCGCCCGGCAGCATCGTGGTGGCCAGGATGCAGAGGGTGAACGCGCGCAGCCACCAGTTGGTGTACTTCGCCAGGGCGTACCCGCAGGTCGCGCTCGTCACGATGGTGATGAGGGTCGCGGACAGGGCCACGATGAGGGTGTTGCCGAAGTAGCGGCTGAAGTCGAAGCTCGTCCAGGCCTCGGTGAAGCCGGAGATGGTCGGCTGCTTCGGGAAGATGGTCAGCGGATAGGAGAACAGCTCTCCCGCCGGTTTGAAGGAGCTGAGCAGGAACCACAGGACGGGAACACCATACAAGGCGCCCAGGAACCACAGGGCTGCCGTCGCCCAGACCTTCTTCGGCAGCAGGTTGTCCATCTCAGGATTCCTTCCGGCGGTTGATGACCAACTGCGCGACAGCGATGATCATCAGGATCAGCATGAGCACGAAGGACGCCGCGCTCGCGTAACCGATCTGGGCACGGCGGAAACCCGTCGTGAAGATGTACTGGATGAGCAGGTTGTTCTCGGTGCCTGGACCGCCGGCGTTGACCGCCTGGATGAGCGCGTACTCCTTCATCGATCCCAGGGTGCTGAGCAGGATCACGATGAAGGACGTGGGTGCGATCGAGGGCAGCGTGATGCGGCGGAACTTGGCCCACGAGCCCGCGCCGTCCAGGGAGGCGGCTTCGTAGTACGCGGTCGGCACGTTCTTGATGGCCGCGACGAACATCAGCATGTTGAGCGCGGTGCCACCCCAGGCCGCGGCGATGACCACGATGGCCAGGGAGAGGTTCGCGTTGGACTGCCACGGCACCGCCTCTCCGCCGAACACGGTGATGATGTAGTTGACGAGCCCGAAGTTCTCACCGAAGATCCAGCGCCAGATGACACCGGCGATGATCGGGGAGATGAGCCAGGGCACGAAGAAGATCACCCGCGCGACCGTCTTGCCACGGCTGTACGGGCTGGTGAGCAGCACGGCCGTGCTCAGCGCGGCGACGAACGTCAGGGGGACGACGGCCGCCGTGAAGATCAGCGTACGGACCAGCGCGGCGTAGAACGCCTCGTCGTTCAGCAGCCGCTGGTAGTTGTCCAGACCCACGAACGGCGCCGAGCCGACGCCCGTGTAGCTGGTGAAGGAGTAGCCCAGGCCGATGGCGGCGGGCCAGGCGAAGAAGAGCAGGAACAGCGCGAGGTTGGACGCGATGAGCAGCAGGGGTGCCAAGGTGTAGCGGTCATGCCGCCGGGTCCGCCGGCGCAACCACCGGCGCGACGCGGTCCCGGCCCGCGTCTCCACGGCGTGCCCCGCCGATCGCGGGATGTTCTCCGCCATTGCCCTCTCCTCTTTCTTCCGCGTTCTCCACCACCCGGGCCGCCGGCACCGGGAAGGTGCCAGCGGGCTCTACGATCAGCCGACCTGCTGGTTGAGTCCCGACACGATGTTGTCGACCGTCTTCTTGACGTCCTGCTGACCATTGATCAGCTTGGCCACCTCGTCCTTGGTCGGGTCTTCCTGGATGGACTTGCCGGCGAGCAGGAGCTTCGTCCCGCTCTGCTGCCCCGAGGAGGAGATCGGGTCCGCCAGCTCGATCTCCTTGATGTAAAGCTGGAACGCGTCCAGGGCCGCCTTCTTCGTGAACGGGTAGTTCAGCGTGAGACCGGACTCCACCGGCAGGTAGCCGTTGACCTGCGCGAGCTTCGTGTAGTTCGCGGGCTGGAAGATGTAGTCCACCCACTTCTTGGCGGGCTCGGCCTTGTCACCGTTGTTGAAGGCGACCACCTTGCCGCCGAGGTTGATGTCGGTGGCGTGAACGGGTCCCGGCGTCGGCGCGCTGGCCCAGTCGAAGCTCGTGATGCTGTCCGCGAAGTCGGCCACCTGCCAGACGCCGGAGAAGTACGCGACGACCTGGCCGCTCTTGAACAGGGCGTTCGGGTCGGCGCCCGAGGTCCAGACCGACTTCGGCATGACGGTGTCGTCGTTCAGCGAGACGAACTTCGACAGCGCCTGCACGGTGGCGTCGTCGGGGGTGGCGTACTTGTTGTCCGCGCCGAGCTGGAAGCCCTTGCCTCCGTTGTTGTAGATGAAGGCCCTGATGCGCGCGGGGGATTGGTCATAGACCAGGTCGTACTTGGCGCCCGTGGCAGTGCGGACCTTCTTGGCGGCGGCCAGGAACTCGTCCCAGGTCCACGTCTGGTTCGGGTCGGCGGGGATCTTGACCTTGGCCTTGTCGAAGAGGGTCTTGTTGACGAACAGCCCGGCCGCCGTCAGGTCGGAGGGGATGCAGAGGGTCTTGCCGTCCTTGACGGTGAGCAGGTCTTTGTTGATCTTGTTTGCGGGGGCGTTGGCCGTGGCGCCGATGTCCTGGAGCTGGTTGATCCAGATGGTGTCGAGCGAGGGCACGCTGGCCGCGTCGGGCAGGGAGTTGGCCTGCGCGGCCTGGCGCAGCTTGTCCTGGTAGCCGTCGGTGGGGATGTTGACGATCTCGACCTTGACGCCCTCCTTGGCCTCGAACTCCTTGGCCAGGTCGTAGTAGCCCTGCGCCTGGGCCTTGCTCGCCGAGAGCCAGAAGCTGATGCTCTTGGCGCCGGAGCCCCCGTCAGAGCTCGAACCGCACGCGGTGAGGGCGAGCGCCGCGGCAACGGTCACTGGCAGCAAGCGCCAGCGAGTGAGTCGTCTCCGGGCTGTCACGGAAGTCGTCATGGCGTCTCCTCGGGGGTCATCGGCCTGTGGCGTCGGACGCTAACCGGAAAGCGCTTACTAGGTCAATAGTCAGGACATATGTACGTCAAGATGAAATGCGCGATGGGCCGTTGAACTGTGGTTTCATCCCACGTGATGGTCGGCCGCGAGACGCAAACGGACCCTACCCGGCACCCGTCCGGCGACGTACAGCCGCTCTCCCGACACGGCGTCGGTGCCCCCGAGGAACCGGTACTCCTCGCCGGGCTCGTAGGCGGGGACCGCATGGGAAGCGGCCATCGACGACTCGATCATGGTGACCGTGATCGAGTCGTCGGCCATGCGATAGACCGCGGGCTCTCCCCCGTCGAGCTGCCAGGAGTGCTCGTCCAGTGCCAGGGCGCCCATCATCCGCCCGCCGGGCCGGAAAGCCAGCTCCAGCGCCCAGTCCACGGCCGCGCCCTCCTGGTCGACGGTCAGCTCGGCCCCGGCGTCCGTGATGGCCACGTGGACGGTGGTGGTCAGCGAGACCTCGTCCCGGGCGCGCCGGCCGAAGTCCATCGCCGCGCTGAACCGGCCATCGTCCACCAGCGCGTAATGGCCGCGCGCGTCGCGGAGCTGATCAGCCATCGGCTGGTAGTAGGAGGCCGACACGGACTCCGTGAGCGTCGCGGTCGTGCTCCCCCGATCGCGCTCTACCAGCGATCGGGCGGCGCGGAACGGTCCAAGGCCGAAGAAGACCCGCGAGAGACGCACGTCCCCCAGGACGGCCGCCCCGGCGAACAGGCGGAGAAACGTCGGGGAGTTCGCCAGCCCGGAACGGACGCGTCGGTGACGGGGATAGTCGGAACCGCCGAAGACCACGGTCGTCGTCGCGGGCCGGTGGTCGACGAGCAGTCCCGCGGCGCCGAAGACGCGGTGCCGCGGCCTCCGGGGCGGGACGGGTTCCGGCAGCTCACGCCCGATGCCGGGGTCGAGGATCAGCTCCGTGGCCGCGCGCGCCGGTGAGACGATCCCCTGGGACAACGCGAGCCCGGCCGCCCAGGCGAGGTCGCCCCGGCCGCGCAGCAGCGCGATCTGGCGCAGCGGGAGCAGGTAGGGCGCCAGGGGCAGCGGCTGCCGCTGGTCCTGGCGGCGCGAGAGCACCGTCTCGACGGTCCCGTCCGGCAGCAGCAGATCGAGCGTGGCGTCCAGGTTCCGTTCGACGGCGTCGACCAGGTCGGGACGGTCGAACACCTCGGCGATGGCGAGCAGCGACGGGTTCGACACGAACGCGGCGTAGTTGGCGCTGCGTTCGGAGTAGAGCCCGTCGTCGTCGATGTCGACTCCCTCGCCCAGCCACTGGCCGACCCGTTCCGCCGGCGCCCGGTCGGGCGCGAGCCGGTGCAGCCTGGCCAGGGCGGCCGAGATCTCCCAGCGGTGGTTGGGGGTGTGCACGCCGCCCCGGGTCAAGGCCGGGGTGACCGCCGTCAGCAGGTCGTCGAGCAGGTCCACCAGCCCGTGCTCGGCGGCGCCGGGGTCGAGCAAGTCCACCGGCCCGTGGCCGGCAGCACGATCGCCGCGTGGGGCGCCGGGAGGCTTGTGCCGCAGCAGCCACAGGGCGTCGGCGAGATCGTTGACGCTGAACGCGGAGTCCGGCGGGGAGTCGACGTTGTCACCACCGGCGAACAACCCGCTGGGGCCCTGTAGCTCGCGCAGCCGGGTGGCGAGCCGGGCCGCGTGATCGAGCAGCCGGCCGTCCCGCCCGTACGCGACGAGGGCCAGGATGCGTTCGGCCAACTGGCGGTGCTCCAGGTGACCCCAGCCGTCGCCCTCGTTGATTATCGCCTCGACCTGCCCGGTCAGGGCAGTCTGGACCGCCGCGGTGAACGCGGCGTCAACATGTTCGTCGTTCATCTATCTCTTCATCGATCAGCCCATGAGCAGGTTCATCCGGAAGCTGTAGCGGGCCGCGGCGTAGATGTGCGTGCCGTACTCCACGGGCGTGCCGCTGTCGTCATAGGCGACGCGCTCCATGGTCAGGACGGCGGCGCCCCGGCTCTCCCCGAGTAACCGGGCCTCCGCCGCCGTGGCATTGCGGGCGCCGACCGTCTGGGTCGCCGCGTGCAGCCGGATGCCGGCCGCCCGGATCAGCTCGTAGAGCCCTTGCCTCTCCAGCGCGTCGGTCCTGACCTCAAGCCGCATGGGGGACAGGTAGTTGCGCATCTTGGCGAGCGGCTGGTCGTGGGCCATCCGGAGCCGCGCTATCGCGATCACCGGCGCCCCTTCGGCCAGCCCGAGGGCTTCCGCGACCGTCGCGGAAGCCGGCTTGACGGTGTTGGACAGCACCGTCGTGGTCGGCTCCTGGCCGGTGCTCTTGAGGTCGTCGTACAGGCTGCTCAGCTCCAGCGGACGCCGGACCTGGGACTGGACGACCCGGGTGCCCACTCCCCGCCGCCGCACGATCAGGCCCTTGTCGACGAGGATCTCCATCGCCTTGCGCATGGTGGGTCGCGACACCATGAGCTGGTCGGCCAGCTCGATCTCGCTGTCGAGCTGGGTGCCCGGTGGCAGCATGCCGCCCGCGATGGCCGCCTCCAACTGCTGCGCCACCTGGAAGTAGAGCGGGACAGCGCTGGTCTTGTCGAGGTCGACAAGGGCGGCGAGGGACTCCAGGCGGGGAACTCGGGAGATCATGATTGTCATTATGACCGGACCAGTTGACAAATTGGTCATTGCGCCGCCTGTCTCCGTCGTACGCGGCGAGCCGACAGGTCACCCATCCAAACGCCTCGCAAAGACCTGCGTCAATACATTGTCCTGACTTTCTTACATATATTCTCCTGACAAAGCTCGCACCTCGACGGGGAGCGTCCGAGTATAGTGGACCCGGCCGAAGGCGTTGACCTTCACCGCCGCCCACCAGTGCGCCCCTGGCCGGGCGTCGCCCGGTGCCCGGACGGTGAAGTGCAGCGGGACGCGGCCTCCGGCGGGAACGGCGAAGCCCTGCGTCCAGGGGCCGGAGAGCACTTCCCCCGTCCCGGCGCCCCACGTGCCGAACGGGCTGAGCAGTTGCGCCTCTCCGCGAACCTCGGTGTGCGCATCATTGACCAGCTCGACGGTGAGCCTCGCCCGCCCGCCCGGCACGACCTCCAGCCCGGCCGTACCCAGCGTCACGGTGAGCGGTTCGCGGGGCTCAGGGTCGCCGACGGTCACGGTGACCACGTCCTCCAGGGTCTGGCCCAGGTCGTCGCGGATGCGGGCGGCGACGAAGTAGATCCCGGCTCCGGCATCGGCGGGTGGCCGCAGGACTGTCTCGAACTCGGCGTGTTCCCCCGCCTCCAGGTCGTACTTCAGGGCCCCGGCCATCGCCCAGCCATCGGGCACGTCCAGCTCCACCACGCCGGCGGTGGACCGGGCCGAGCAGGCGACGGTGACCCGCACGGTCTCCTCGTCGCCCGGACCCATCCTCAGCGCCACCGGATGCACGTGGACCGCGACCGGCAGGTACCCAGCCGGGGCGGGACCCTTGTTGTGCAGCCAGTACCGGGTGAAGACCGGCTGGGCGGGCTCGACGTGGGCGGCCGCGTGACCCGGCTCCAGGGCCGCCCGCGCGCCCAGCGTGACGATCTCGGCGGGCCGCAGCGGGATCACCGCGTCGCCGAGCCGCTCCCCCACCCCCGCAAGCGTCGCCACCGCAAGCGTCGCCTTCGCAGGCGATGCCCCCGCAGGCGTCGCCTCCGCAGGCGTCGTCGCCTCAAGCACCGTGGCGACTTCGACGTCGGTCAGGCCGCCATGCAGGCGGACGCGCGCCACCGCGGGCGACCCGGCCGACTCGTAGAGCCGCACGGTGACACCGGCGGCAAGGTCTATGTCGCCGGACAGCCCCGAGGCCATCGGGTTTCCGCGCGGCTTCAACGCGGTCAACACGACGCTGGACGGCTCGACCCCGCCGAGGCTCGTCCGGGCGGCCAGCGGCCCCGGCGACGCGTCCACCTGACGCGCGAGCACCGCGTGGTTGACCTCCTGCCCAGCCTGCACGAATCCGGCGGCGCGCCAGTCACCAGCCCCTGCCACCAGGCTGTAGTCGAACGTGTGCGTCCAGTGCTGAAGGGAGAAGCTGCTGCCGTCGGGGGCCGTCCTGGCCGGGCCGTCGATCCAGACGCCGCTCGGCCACGCCCCGCAGGAGCGCATCAGCGAGACGTAGCAGGTGCCGTCGGACTCGGCCACGAAACCGGGCGTGCCGCGGTTGACCACGGCGACCGAGTAGTCGTCGACCGGCTCCGCAGTGCCGGGCAGTCCGGCGGGGACGGGCACGTCGATCACCGAGTCGGCGAGGTCGTCAATGACATCGTCAATGGCGGACCCGGCCACGATGAGCACGGGCAGATCCCGTACGCCGCGCAGGTCGGCGCCCGGAACCCAGGCCTCGCGTCGGGTGCGGCCGGCGGGCACGAACACGCGCCCGTGCCGTGCCAGCGCCTCCCGGCAGCCCTCCGGTGCGGCGCCGAGGACCAGCCCGGCGAAGGCGTTCGCGTCGGCGTCGCCGAGCACGATACGCACGTCGGGCAGGTTGGAGTCGCCGTCGAGCGCGCCGTAGCGCGGGCCGTCCGGCCGGGTGAGCGTGGCGGTGACGCCGCAGGCGGCCAGCCGGTCGAGCAGGGCGCGTATGCGGTCCCCGTCTCCGGACGCCACCACCTCGGCGACCCCGATCGCGTGGTCCTCGCGGCGGCCGTCCGCGAGCGACAGGGCTATCCGCGCCGTGGCCGACAGGCCCGCCCAGGTGTGCGCGGGGTTGTCCAGCGTGTACAGGTGCTCTCCCGCGTCGGAGTTCGGGAAGCCGAACGATCGGCCGATCGCGGCGAAGCCGACCTCGCTGACCGGCAGCGCGCCGGGCAGGTCGAGGTCGAACCGTGCCCTCAGCAGGTGGTCGCGGCCGATCGAGCCGTCCACGTGGGTACGGAAGTCGATCCGGCCGATCCCGTCCCACAGGGTCGTCTCCTGGGTGACCCGCAGGTCGGCGAGGCGGGTGACGGCCACGATCCGGCCACCGACCGGAGACCTCCGCACCTGTACGGTCGTAGCCTGTTCCCGGGTGCCGACGCCGGGCCCCTTCGGCAGCAGGTGCCACGGGCCCTCGTGCCAGACCGGGTGCTCCGCATACTCGTCCTGCAGGTAGAGCTCGCCGCCGAGTCCGCCGGGCCGCAGCAGTTCCCGGCCGGTACGCCGATCGAGGACGCGGGTCATCGCGCCACCTCGGGCGGCGTCGGCCTCGATCAGGAACGTCTCGTTCTCGATCGCGGCGCCTCCGGGCTCCTCAGTCCACCCGGCGGGCAGATCGGGCGCGGGGGCCAGGTGGTAGACGCGGAAGCCCAGCGACGGCACGTCACGGGCGACGAACGTGAGGATCAGCTCCGCCACGGTGCCATCCGGGTGGCGCAGCACCCCCTCGGCCACCGCTGGGACGGGTTCGCCCCGGTCGTCACGCAGCTCCGCGCCGGTCCTTCCCGGTTCGGGGAACGAGACCCGCACGGTCGTGACGCCGTCGCGGTTCCAGGACAACGTGTTGACGGCGAGGATCGGCCGGCCCACCCCCTCGGTGTCGGCATGGGACGCGAGGCTCGTGATGGCGCTGTCCCGCGCCGCCGCGCCCAGTTCGTACGCCTCCCGCCAGCCCGCGAGAAGGTCCAGGTACACCTGGTCGGACTCGGTGCCGGTGATCGCGTCATGGTGGGCGCCGTACGCCAGCAGCCGCCACGCCTTGTCCAGCGCCTCGCTGGGGTAGCGCTCGCCCAGCAGCGCGGCCAGGGTGGCGAGCCGCTCGGCGTCGAGCACGGCGACCTCGGCGGCCCGCTGCGCCTGCTTGGTGTCGATGTAGGAGACGTCCTTGCCGGTGTAGACCGGGTTCATGTCCCGTGTCTGCGGGGTGATCCCGCGCCGCGGGGCGGCGGCGCGTACGGCGGCGAAGAACTCGCGGGGCAGGCCGACCCTGAACCGGGGCCAGACGTAGCGGGCGGCCCACGCGCGGTGCACCTCGGTGCACCATCGCGACGGCACGTTGTGGTCGTGCCCGACCGGCAGCAGCACATTGGGTGTCGCCGCGACCTTCTTCAGCTCGCTGAACTGGTTGTACGCCTCAGCCATCGCCTCTTCGAGCGTCGCCTTGCGCTCCACGTCCCAGCCGGCGACGTAGTGGTTGGACATGTAGCTGGTGAGCAGCCCGCGCCCGGACGGCGAGACCCACTCGAACTCGCTGGGGAACTGCATGCGGGTGATGTCGCCGGTGTGCCGCTTGGCGCCGACCATGTGGAACGGCCCGCGCGCCCACGAGGCGGAGTCCAGCCCCGCGTCGGCCATCAGTCCGGGGAAGGCCGGGTCATGGCCGAAGACGTCGAGCATCCAGGCGGTACGCGGGTCGCCGCCGAGCACGTCCCGCTGATAGCCGATGCCGTAGACCGCGTTGCGGATGCTCGACTCGGGGTGCGTCAAGTTGGTGTTGGGCTCGTTGTAGGTTCCGCCGACGAGTTCGACCCGCTCCTCGGCCAGGAAGCGCCGCAGTTGCTCCCGCTCCTCTGGAAAGACATCCCAGAACGGTTTGAGGTAGTCGATCTCGGCCAGGACGAACTTGTAGTCGTCGTCGTGCCTGGCCGCGTCCAGGTGCGCGCGTACCAGGTCGAAGGCGGTACGGGCGAAGGGCGGCCGCAGCTTGCCGACCCACGGCAGGTCGGGTAGCTGGTGCCACACCTCGGTGAACCCGGCCTGGGTGTTCCACCAGACCGGGTCGTAGTGGAAGTGCGAGACCATCCACATCGTCCAGCCGGTGCCCGCCGCCTCGACGCTCCCGTCGAGCGTACGGCGTTCGCCCGCGCCTTCCGCGACGGCGGTGACCCGGTGGACGGAGCCCTCCGGCGAGGGCGCGGCGATGAGCACCCCCACCTCGGCCTCTCCGTCACCGGTGACCGTCATGGGCTCGGGCGTGGTGACGGCGGGACCCTCCACCCACACCCGTACCGGCCCCGGCACATCGGTCAGCGTCACCCGGACGACCTGGCGTGGCGCGGACACGGAGCCCACGAACAGATCAGTGCCCTGCAACGACGCGATTCGCATCTTCACTCCAGACGTCTGACCCGGGTGGTGTCACTCGGCGTCTGAGTCGTGGATCCCGGGCAAGGGAAAGCGCTTTCGCGGATCCTATAGAGCCCGAGTTCGACTCTGCTAGCCGGTATGCCCAGATTCGTCCGGTTGGCTGATCGCATGACGTCCGCCAAGGGGTGTCCGGCGCGCGATGATCTTGCGGTGGCTCATTCGCCACCCCTGGTCGCCGTACGAGATGACGTCGTCGTAGGTCACGCTTCCACAGGTGCCGCCCGCCATGATGCTGATCCCCTTGGATCGGGCGCGGACCTGGCCGTCGGCGATCTCGGTGAGCACGACGTTCGTGACGTGATGGCCGACGGGGTTCGCCGCGCCCAGTGTGAGCGCGGCCGCCCTGATCGCCGCCACCCCTTCCAGCGATCCGACGCCGAAGTCCGAGGCGTCGTAAACGACGTCGGCGGTGAACAGCTCGTCCAGCCGGTCCAGCTCGCCGTCGTCGAACAGGTGCCCGTGCAGGGAGATCAGCTCTGTGATGGCCGCGCGATCGTCGGCGCCTAGTGTCATGCGGGCCAGACTAAATGGGGAACTCCCCACTTAGCAATCAGTCCGGCTGCTTGATATATTGCAAATAAAGCAGAGCTATTGCAACATATGCAACGCGCGGAGGATGTGCAGCCGATGAGACCAGTGGACGTGCTCGCGATCGGGGAGACCATGGTGATGGTCACTCCGGTCGACGGGCGGCTCGACGCGGACAGCACGTACATCCTGCGGCCGGGCGGCGCGGAGTCGAACGTGGCGGCGCTGCTCGCCCAGCTCGGCCACAGCACGGCGTGGGCGAGCGCGGTCGGCCGCGATCCGCTGGGCGACATCATCGTCGACACGCTGCGCGCGCACGGGGTGAACGTCGATCTCGTACGCCGCGACGCCGACCGGCCCACGGCCGTGTACTTCAAGGACCCGACCTCGTCGGGCACCTCGGTCTACTACTACCGGCGGGGTTCGGCGGCCTCGGCCATGACCGCCGCCGAGGTCGCCGGGTGGGCGGCGCTGCCGTCCCGGGTGACGCACATCTCCGGCATCACCGCGGCGCTCTCCGAGCCGAGCCTGGACCTGACCCGGCACATCGTGTTCGAGCGCCCGTTGCGGCCCTCCGTGGTCAGCTTCGACGTCAACCACCGTCCCGGCCTGTGGTCGGGCGACGCGCCCGACGTGCTCCTGGAGCTCGCGCGGCGCGCCGACGTGGTCTTCGTCGGGCGGGACGAGGCGGCGGGGCTGTGGGGGACGTCGGACGCGGAGAGCGTGCGCGAGCTGCTCGACGGTCCGCCGTACCTGATCGTGAAGGACGCGGCGATCGAGGCGGTCAGTTTCACCCCCACGGGTGTCCACCGCGAGCCGTCGACGCCGGTCGAGGTCCTGGACGCGGTCGGCGCGGGCGACGCCTTCGCGGCCGGCTGGCTGAGCGGGTTCCTGGACGGCCGCGACGAGGCGACCCGGCTGCGGCTGGGGCACTACGCGGCTTCCCGTGTTCTGATGTCGCCGGCCGACCTGGCCGATCTTCCCCCCGCTGACGAGATCGTCACGCTGCTCACCGAAGGAGCGCGGACCCATGTCGCAGACCGTCGCCCGTGCCATTGACATCATCGGTTTCGTCTCCGTACGACACCGCACGCTCGGTCAGATCGCCGAGCACCTGGGCGTACACAAGTCGACCGCGCTGCGCCTGCTGCAGACGCTGGAAGAGGGCGGGTTCGTCCGGCGGGTGCCCGGCGGCGCGTACGGCATGGGCTTCCAGCTCATCGCGCTCGGCCAGCTGGCTCTCGACCAGGTCGAGGCCCGCTCCCTCGCGCACCCGATCCTGCACGAGCTGAGCGAGAAGTACGGCCACACGGTCCACCTCGGCGAGCTGGCCGGAGACCAGGTCGTCTACGTCGACAAGATCGACGGGCGGGGCACCGTGGCCATGGGCTCGCGCATCGGGCTGCCCGCCCAGACGCACACCGCGGCCGTCGCGAAGGTCATCTTCGCCTACCAGGACGAGAAGATTCGGGAGCGAATTTTGGCACACGCCTCCTTCAGCCGCTTCACGCCCACGACCATCACCGACGCCGACGCGCTCGAGGCGGACCTCGCGCTCACCCGGGAACGGGGATGGGCCGAGGACGACGGCGAGCACGAGGACTACATCAACTGCCTGGCGCTGCCGGTGTTCGACGCCCGCGGCCTGGTCACCCACGGCATCTCCATCACCGCTCTGCGAGCGGTCGCGCCGCTGCCGGAGCTGCGCGCGCACATCGACGATTTCCGCGAAGCGGCCCACCAGGTCTCGAAGGCCCTGGGCTGGGGAGGAGACGCACATGGACGCCGCTGAATTCTTCGGCCGGCACCTCGACCGTAATCCGATTCTCGGCATCTTCCGCCACCTCGATCCCGAGGCGACCGTGGAGATGTGCGAGCGCGCCTGGGCGTTCGGAGTGGAGCTCATCGAGGTGCCCGTACAGACGCCCGACGCCCTGCCGTCCCTGCGCGCGGCGCTCGACGCGGCGCGGCGGCACGGCAAGAGCGTCGGCGCGGGGACGGTGACCACCGCCGAACAGCTGGCGGAGGTCAGCCGTCTGGGCGCGGCGTTCACGGTCGCGCCCGGCCTGCACCCCGAGGTCGTCGCCGAGTCGCGGCGGCTCGGGCTCCCCCACCTGCCCGGCGTGGCCACCTCCACGGAGATCGCGACGGCTCTGGCGCAGGGCTTCACCTGGCTCAAGGCGTTTCCCGCCGAGCAGCTCGGCCCCGGCTGGATCACCGCGCAGCTCGCGCCGTTCCCCGCCGTCCGTTTCGTCGCGACGGGCGGGATCAACGCCGACAACGCGGCCGCCTTCCTCGCCGCCGGGTGCCGGGGGGTCGCGGTCGGATCCGCGTTGACCGATCCGGACGCGCTGGCACGGCTGCGGGACGCGGTTCCTCGGTAACAGTTCATCCGCGATCGATGATCGACCCCGGCCCGTTGGCCGCGTGCCGGGCGATCCCCTCCCACCGTCGCATCAGCCCCGCGTACCAGTCCTGCCTGCCCCTCGCCGCGACCTCCCCCTCGGACCCGCCACTTCCCGAATGCCCCTCAGCCCCTCCGAGCACGGGCCCGGCATCTCCGACCCGCCGAATGGACCGGCACCGCGTCGCCACCAGGCCCCGTGGCCCGGCCCGGCGCCCAACTGGCCCAGTGGGCGTCCGCTCCGCCCACCATCCCCGAGGTGAACGCCTTGGCCATCACCGCCACTTCGGCAATGGCCTGCTCGAAGGCCCTGTGGCAGAAGGAGGCGTCTGCTGGGATGTCCACTCCGCGTGCACAAACCGACCACAGCCGTAGCCATGTGCCAACCGTCACACTGAGCGCGACTTGCGGGTGGCGGCCGTGAGCCAGTGGTTGCCGCACGGGCACTTTGGAGGTGTACTACAGCTCCAGCACCGGAAAGAACTGCGCCCTGACGTATGGCTACGGCGCTTACGCCAACACCACGAGCTGGAAGAGCGTCAAGATCTCAAGAGGTGACGGCAGCGGGGAACAGAAAAATGGAGGGCAGTACACGTACTACGCCGGGCCGGTGTATGTCTCGGCGCCTGACCAGTGTATTGACGTTGCCGGAGCGGTGCCGGACGGGAAGACCCTCAAGCTCAACAACGTGCACTGCGACTGACCCTCTTCTGGCCAGACCGGGTGCCCTCCGCGTTCGCTTTGGAGGGCACCTCCGCAGGCAAGGTCGCCGAGCACACTGCAGGTATGTTGGCGGTGCCGCCAACAGTTGCGCTCGCGCGATCTTCCGTGTCACACGCCCTGCGGGCGGCACCCCAAGGCCCTCGGACCCCTTTCTGATCTGGACCGGAGCAGGGGCGCGGGACTGGGCGCGTCTCTGACGGTGCGTGTGCCGCCCCATTCTCTTTCTCGCGTGCTCGGCCGCGCCGGGCGGGAGACCGTGTACGACTACGACGACCTGGCCGTCATCGAGTGGTGTATCTGGGCCGGTCACTCCGTACCGACCACGCCGGAGGACCGCGACGAGCTACGTGCCGCCCGCCGTGCGGCGTGATGCCAGGCGATCACGCGAGGATCGACGCCGAACGCCACCAGCTCGCCCGGCCGCTACCGGGCGGGCGAGTCCATCCGCGTGTTCGCCGAGTCTCCCGCTCCGGCGCCCCTCAACAGATCCTCAACGTCAACTCCACATGCACCGGCCTACCTTCCTGAAGAGCGCTCGACAGCGCTTGACCACAAGGGAAAGGCAGCATGATGAGAAAGCTCATTTACACCATCGCCACCGGTGCGATCGCCGCAGGTCTTCTCGGCCCGGCGGCCCAAGCGTCCACCCCCGAACCCGCGCTCGCGCCGGCGGGAACCTCAGTCGGTGTGAACGCCAAGGCGTCGTCCGCCGCAGACCGATGGTTCACCCTCTGGTCCGGGCATACCAAGGGCAAGACGCTGATAGGCCCAGGTCGGAATAACAAGGCTCGCGTCCTGCAGGCCGTCGTCCAGTGCTGGAGCGGCGGCGACGGCACGCGGGCGACGGTGCGGTTCGACCGCAGGCGCTTAGGCGTCTACTACAGGGCGAGTAAGGCCCGTACCTTCCCGTGCGATGGCACGAAGAAGTATTACCGCGTCTCCTCTGCGAGGATCGGCACCGTCTACCGCGTACACCTCTGGCTCAGCCCCAAGTCTCACACCGTGATGGCCTGGATGCAGAACTACGGCTGACAGTCGGGCAAAGTGACGCGGGCCGCATTCCGCGGGCGGCCGCTGGTGGTTGCGACGTGCCACCTCCGAACATAGCGGAGCCCGCCGACACAGTGCCTGAACCTGCTGGGCGATCCGGTCGGCCAGATCGCCCAGCTCGATGCCGGCCTCGGCCGCCGCTTGTGTGATGATCTCCTCCGTGACGGCGCTCATAGTCGTCCTGCCTGCCAGTGAGGGCACTGCTCCAGGAGGCTGCCGTAGTACGGACTTCGGTCCCGAACAGGATCGGCACCCCGTGGCCGTCGTTGGCGTACTCGGCGAACACGATGCGCGGCCACCGGCCACCCACCTTCGGCGGCTCGGACGACAGCATGTGGAGCATGGCTGCGAACCGGAATCGACGGGCAGCGCCGCACCTACGTCGCCGGCAGAGCGACAACTCCGTCTTGGACGGCATCCGCACCGTGTCCGACCTGATGGCTGCCGACCACGGGCGGACCTTCTGGATGAGGCGGTCGGATCCGCGTTGAACGATCCGGACGCCGCGCTGGCACGGTCGGGGGACGCGGTTTCCCGATACCATGAGATGATAGTTCGTCCCACGAATTTGTTATTCTGGCCCGGTGAGTGAACAAGTTGACGGCCAGATCGGGACGGTGGCGGCACTGGTCCGGTCCACATTCCTGGTGAATGCCGTGTACGCAGAGTCCGCCCGCGAATACGGCCTCACCCAGCAGCAGGGTCAGTTGCTGTGCGTCCTGATGGCGCAGCCGTACGGCATGAGCGAGCTCGGCGCGGTGCTCGGCCTGGCCAAGTCGAGCCTGACCGGCCTGGTTGATCGTACCGAGCGCAACGGCCTGGTCCAGCGCAAGCCCGATCCCCAGGACTCCCGCGCGGTAAGGGTGGCGCTCACCAGACAGGGCGCCAAACTCGCCGACGAGTTCTACGCCGAGACCTGCCGCCGCGTCGAGCAACTGACCGCGGGGTTCGCCCCAGCGGAGCTCGACACGCTCGCCGCCCTGCTCGGCCGCGTCGTGACGGACAACAAGGTGCCCACCGTCTTCGTGGAACCAGACTCCCTGCGCTGAGGTTGCAGTTCGCTCTACGAACTAATATTGTTCGTGATGCGAACTCAACTTCTTTTGCAGTGGAGCGCTAATGACCACACATGACGTCGTCTTCGGTTTTGGTGCGCATTCCAGCATCGACGACATATCCGAGCTGCTGCGCATGGCCGAGCAGGCCGACCAGGATGGGCTCGACATCTTCACCCTGTCCGACCATCCCTACATCGGCCAGCGCCTGGACGCTTACGCCGCGCTCGGCTTCATTCTCGGGCGTACGCAGCACATCGCCGGTTTCGCCAACGTCACCAACCTGCCGACCAGGCCCGCTCCCATGCTGGCCAGAACGGTCACCTCGTTGTCGGCACTGTCGGGCGGCCGGATCGTGCTCGGCATGGGCGCGGGCGGGCTCTGGGATCGCATCGCCGACATGGGGGTGCCGCGGCTGACGCCCGGCGACGCCGTGGACGCCTTCGAGGAGGCGATTGTCCTGGTCAAGCTGCTGTCGGGCGGCGGCCCTCCGGTCACCTACCAAGGCCGCCACTACCAGGTTAACCAGATCGAGCCCGCTCCCGTGGCCGCGCCGCCCGTGTGGACCGGGTCGGTCGGCCGGAAATCCCTGGCCGCCACCGGCCGGGTGGCCGACGGCTGGATCCCCGGCCACGCGGCCGACTGGCTCAGCGAGCGCTATCGGACCTCGCGGCCCGTCATCGACGAGGCGGCGGCGTCCGTCGGCCGCGATCCGAGCGAGATCCGCACGGTCTTCAACTTCCCCGGCCGCATCACCGACCAGCCGCTGCCCGCCACCCGCGACCACGACGGCCGCTGGGTCGGCGGCTCCGTCGACCAGTGGGTCGAGGAGCTGACCGGCGCCGTGCTGGAGCATGGCGCGTCGGGCTTCACCCTCTTCTCCACCGGCCACGGCGCCGCGGACCTCACTGTCCTGGCCCGCTGGGCTCAGGAGATCGCCCCGGCGGTACGTGAGGCGATCGCCTAAAAACCAGAGCGAGTACGAAATTGGAGTTGTTGCATATTCGAAGTCACTATGGTTTTCTGGTCGCGGGCTGGGCTCCCCCGGCATCCAGCGACAACCAGAGGAACTTGCCATGACCTCTCCCCGTGACCTCCGCATCGCGATCGTGGGCGCCGGCGTCGGCGGTCTCGCCTGCGCCCGCGGCCTGCAAGCGCACGGCATCCCGGCAGCCGTGTTCGAACGGGAGGTCTCCCGCGATGCCCGTTGGCAGGGCGGCATGCTGGACCTGCACGTGCCGACCGGTCAGGCCGCGCTGCGGGCGGTCGGCCTGTTCGAGCGGTTCGCCGCCCTGGCTCGGGCGCAGGGGCAGGAGTTGCGGGGGCTGGACCCGTTCACGGCCACGCTGGTCCACCACGAGCGGCCCACCGACAGCCGTGACGAGAGTTACGCCCCGGAGATCGATCGGGGTCAGTTGCGGGGCCTGCTGCTGGACTCCCTCAGCTCAGGCACCGTCCGCTGGGGGCACGGGGTGGACGGGGCCGACCCGCTGGACGGCGGCGCTCGCCTGCGCTTCGCCGATGGCACCACCGCGGACTTCGACCTCGTCATCGGCGCCGACGGCGCCTGGTCCCGGGTCCGCCCGGCCGTCTCGGACGCCATCCCCCGTTACACGGGCTCCACGATCGTCGAGGCGTTCCTCGACGACGTCGACGTCCGCCACCCCGACCTCGCCCGCTGGGTCGGCCCGGGCACGCTGGCGGCGCGAGCCGACGGGAAGATGATCTCGGCCCAGCGCAACAGCGGCGCCCACATCCGCCTCTACGCCGCCTTCGACGCCCCCGCCGACTGGCATGTCACCGCAGGCCTCGACCTCGGCGACACCGAGGCGGTGTGCGACTATCTGCGCGGCGTGTTCACCGGCTGGGACGCCAGGTTCCTCGACCTGTTCCGCGGCAACGACAGTGGGTTCGTCAACCGGCCCCTGCACGTGCTGCCCGCTGGACACACCTGGGACCACGTCCCCGGCATCACCCTGCTCGGCGACGCCGCCCACCTCATGCCGCCCTTCGGCATCGGCGCCAACCTTGCCCTGATCGACGGCAGCGACCTGGCCACGGCCATCGCCACCCATTCCGATCTCGACCGGGCCGTCGCCGCCTACGAAGAGGTCATGCTGCCCCGGTCGGCGGCCGCCGCCCAGGCCTGCGCGGAGCTGATGGACAACCTGTCGGCGAACTTCACCGGTGACGTCGACAGCGTGCGGCGCGACCTCAACGACCGCATGCGCCGAGCCCGGCCGGGGCCGGTCGGCAGGGTGAGCAGCGAGATGACGGCACCGTGAGAGGCGGACCCCGAGCGACGGGCCGGTGAAGTCGGCGAGGGTGAGCACCGACGCCGCCGTACCGGTGATCGCGGCCAGCTCGGGCAACGAGCCGGCGCCCGCGACGTCGAGCGCCAGGTCGATCCGCCGTCTCGACGCCGCTGAAGGCCTGAGCTACCCCACCGGACTCGTCGCCCTCCACCGGCGCGGACGCGTCGTCGCCGGGGATGTACTTACTCCTGCAGGATGGACAGGGCTCGGGATGGGCACAGGGTGACGGCGTGGCGCGCCTGTGCGGCGCTCTGGTCGTCGGGGTGGTCGGTCAGCAGGGCCACGATGCCGTCGTCGTCCTGGTCGAAGACGGCCGGCTCGGTCAGGACGCATTGGCCGGAGCCGACGCAGAGGTCGGTGTCGGCTTTGATCCGCATCATGTCCTGCTCACCAGGTGACCGGGAGTTCGTGAACGCCGTAGATGACGGCGTCCCTCTTGAACGGCAGGTCCCCGCCCGGTACGGCGAGCCGCAGGGCAGGGATGCAACGGAACAGCGTGTCGAAGACGATCTGCAGCTCCATCCGGGCCAGGTTCTGGCCCAAGCACTGGTGCGGGCCGAACCCGAAGGCGAGGTGGTGGCGGGCCCCGCGCTCGACATCCAGTTCGGCCGGATCCTTGAACGCGGCCGGGTCCCAATTGGCCGACAAGCCGGAGACGATGACGCCCTCGCCGGCCTGGATGCTCACCCCGCTGATCTCCACGTCTTCGGTAGCCAGCCGGGAGGTGACTCCGTCGGCAATGGTGAAGTAGCGCAGCAATTCCTCCACGGCCATGGGCGTCTTGCCCGGATCGGCCGTGATGAGGGCCAGTTGCTCCGGATGGGAGAGCAGCCCGACCACGCCGAGCGAGATCATGTTCGCCGTGGTCTCGTGTCCGGCGGTCAGCAGCAGGAAGGCCAGGCTCACCAGGCCCGCGTGGTCGAGGGTGCCCTCCTGGCGTTGCCGGGCGATCTGCCGGCCGAACAGGTCGTCGCCGGGTTCGGACTCCTTGCGGGTGACCAGGTCGTCGATGTAGGCGCGCAGTTCGGCGAAGGCTCGCCGGCGGCCTTCCAGCGAGGTCCGGCTCACCATCATGGTGGTGAGGCTCTGGAAGAAGTCGTGGTCGGCGTAGGGGACGCCGAGCAGTTCGCAGATCACCAGGGAGGGCACCGGCAGGGACAGCGCCTGCACCAGGTCGACCGGCCGCTGGTCGGCGGCGAGCATGTCGTCGATGAAGTGATCGACGATGTCCTGGATCCGCGGGCGCAGCGCGGCCAGCCGCCTCACGGTGAACTCGCCGATCACCGGACGGCGGGCCGCGGAGTGTTCCGCGCCGTCCATGCCGAGCATCAACGGCGGCTGGCTGCGGAGCTGCTGCAGCGTCGCCGCATCGAGGGTGAAGAGCGGGAAGCCGTCCTTGCGCTTGTCGGAGGAGAAGCGGCCGTCGGCGAGGACGGCCCGACCTTCCTCATGCCCGGACACCCACCACGCTTCGCCGCCGCTCGTCAGGCGGACCTTGTTGATCGGCGCCTGCTCACGCAGCCGTTCGTAGGCGGTGGGCGGGGCGAACGGGCAGCCCCGCTCGACCGGCAGTTCCAGGCCGGCGAGTTCGCCGGCGACGTTCTTCGTCATGAATGACCTCCCAGTAATAGATCTGGCGGAGTTTGTTGTGCTTGTGGCGCCCTTGGGTGGCGTGATCGACACTGTCGGCACTGGCTTCACGGCCTGCGTGGGGTCGCGGTGTCGATGCGGTCAGCTTCTCTGGCGCGGCGGCCGAGGGATTACTTCAGCGTGAGGGGGGTCTCGGAAGCAATGCGGGTCAGCTTCTGCGGGTTGCGGACGTAATAGAGGCCGGTGATGCGGGCGTCCTCGACCCGGACCGCTATGACGCCGTCGATCTCGCCGTCCAAGCGGAGGAGGAGGGCGGGGTTGCCGTTGACCACGGTGGGCTCGCTGGTGAGCGCGACTTGGACCTTGCCGAGGCCGCTGACGATCATGCGGGCCACCTTGCCGGCGCCGGTGATCGGCTGCGACGCGGCCTGCTTGACGCCGCCGCCGTCGCTCACCAGGACGACCTCAGGGGCGAGCACGTCAAGCAGGCCCTGCAGGTCCCTGGTTGTCAACGCGCGCTGGAACGACTCCAACACCGCCCGGGTCTGGCCCGGGGAGACCACCTCGCGCGGGCGGCGAGCCTCGACATGCCGACGGGCGCGGTGCGCGATCTGCCGGACGGCCGCGGAGCTCTTGCCGACGGCGGCCGCGATCTCCTCGTGACTGATACTGAAGACCTCGCGCAGCACGAAGACGGCGCGTTCCGTGGGTGAGAGCGTCTCGAGTACGAGCATGAGCGCCATCGACACACTCTCGGCGAGCTCGACGTTCTCGGCCACGTCCGGCGCGGTGAGCAGCGGCTCGGGCAACCAGGGACCGATGTAGTTCTCCTTGAGGCGCCGAATGGTGCGCAGCCGGTCGAGCGAGCGCCGAGTCGTGATCCGCACCAGGTAGGCGCGCTGGTCGGACACCTGCCCAAGGTCGACCTTGACCCACCGCAGCCAGGTTTCCTGCAGGGCGTCTTCGGCGTCGGCCGCCGAGCCAAGCATCTCGTAGGCGACGGTGAACAGCAGGTTGCGGTGGGCGATGAATGCCTCGGTCGCCGGGTCCATCCGGCCGCCGGCAGCCATCGGCTCGGCTGTGCCCGTCGTCGCATCCCCGCGCTCGTTCATACCTCGCTCCTGCCTGCTCACTCTCAACTCCTGCTCCATGCACAAGGCGCCGGCGCCCGCCACGGTGTGACACCGGTGATCGGTGACACACGTCACATGACCGCACTGTCACAAAGTTCGGGGCGCCGACGCCGCATGGTCGTCAGGACGCCGTACGGCGATCGCCACCGCAGAAAGAACGGAACGACATCATGAGCAAGGTCTGGTTCATCACCGGCTCGTCCCGCGGCCTGGGCCGCAACTTCGTCGAGGCCGCCCTGTCGCGCGGTGACAAGGTGGTCGCGACCGCCCGGAACGCCGCGAGCCTTGACGATCTGGCCACCGCCTACGGCGACGCACTGCTTCCGCTGGAGATGGACGTCACTGACAAGGCCGCCGTCTTCGACAGCGTCAAGCGGGCCAAGGAGCACTTCGGCCGTCTGGACGTCATCGTGAACAACGCCGGCTACGCCCAGGTCGGCGTGATCGAGGAGCTGACCGAGCAGCAACTGCGCGACCAGCTGGAGACCAACCTGTTCGGCGCGCTGTGGGTGATCCAGGCCGCGCTGCCCTACCTGCGCGAACAAGGCGCGGGGCACATCATCCAGCTGTCCTCTGCGGCCGGGCTCATCGCGATGCCGCTCAGCGGCGCCTACAGCGCCTCCAAGTGGGCCCTGGAAGCCCTGAACGAATCCCTCGCCCAAGAGGTCGCCGACTTCGGCATCAAGGTGACCGTGATCGAGCCCGGCGGCTTCGCCACCAGGTCCGGCAAGAATCCCGATCCCCTCAACAACGGCCACCTGGCCGAGCCCAACCCGATCTACGACGCCCTTCGCCGGCGCATCGCCACGTTCGCGGGAAAGCAGCCCGCCGGCGACCCGGCCGCCGCGGCCCAGGCGCTCCTCAAGCTCGTCGACTCCGACAACCCGCCCCTGCGGGTGCTCTTCGGGCAGGGCTTCTACCCGATGCTCCAGCAGGTCTACGCCGACCGGCTCAAGACCTGGGCCGACTGGCAGGACCTTTCGGCGGAGGCTCACGGCAACCTCGATCAAGAAAATCGATGACCCAGGGCCGAGTCAGCTCACCAGAAGCAAGCGAACCGACAGGAGCAACAGATGAAGCACCGCATCGTCGTCCTCGGCGCCGGCTATGCCGGGGCCTACGTGGCCGGGAACCTGGCCCGCCGGCTGTCCCCGAAGGACACCGAGATCACCGTGGTCAACGCCGTGCCGGACTTCGTCCAGCGAATGCGGCTGCCCCAGGTGGCGGCCGGCCAGGAGATCGAGGCTCCAAAGCTCGCCGACGTCTTCGCGGACACGGGGATACGGCTACGTCTGGCCCGCGTCACCGCCGTCGACCCCGAGCGCCGGGTCGTCGCCGTGGCTGACGCCGACGGCGGCGGCGAACTCGGCTACGGCACGCTTGTCTACGCGCTCGGCAGCCACGGCGACGACCGCGGCGTCCCCGGCGTGGCCGAGCACGCCTTCGACGTCGCCGCCCGGCCCTCGGCGCTGCACCTGCGCGAGCGCCTGGACAGGCGGGGCGGAGGCGGGAATGTGCTGGTCGTCGGCGACGGGCTGACCGGCATCGAGACCGCCACCGAGATCGCCGAATCCCGGCCCGGCCTGTCGGTGACGCTCATCGCCCGCGGCGAGCTGGGCGCCCGGCTCTCCGCCGGAGCCCGCGGCCACCTGCGCCAGGCCTGCGACCGGCTGGGCGTCACCGTCCTGGAGCACACCAGCGTGGAAGCCGTCGAAGCGACGCGGGTGCGGTGCGCCGACGGCACCACACTGGCGTCCGAGGCAACCGTGTGGACGGCCGGGTTCGCGGTCAACCCCATCGCCGCCGCCGGCGGGCTGGAGGTCACCGGGAACGGCCAGATCGTCGTCGATCGCACCATGCGGTCGGTCTCGCACCCGAACGTCTACGCCATCGGTGACAGCGCCTACGCCCTGGGCGACAACGGCCGGCCGCTGCCGATGTCCTGCGCTTCGGCCGGCTACACCGGCAGGCAGGCCATCGAGGCGATCGTGGGACGCCTGACCGGCCGCAAGATCGCGAACACCAAGCTGGTCTACACGTACAACCACATCAGCCTCGGGCGGCGGGACGGGATCCTGCAGACGGTCGACGACGAAGGGCAGGCGAAGCCGACGTACAAGGGCGGCTGGAAGCCCGCACGGATCAAGGCGGGCATCCTCAAGACAGCGCTGTGGGCCACCTCGCACCCCACCTACGGGATGCCCAAGCGCAAGCACCGCCTGGCCGCCGCGCCGGACGCGTCCCGTCGAGAAGGCGCACGCGTAGCCGCCTAGCTGCCGGCGTCAGGGCGGGCGGTCGGGGTGCGGTCCAGATCGGCCCAGCCGTTGCGCAGCCGGGCGAACAGGACGCGCAGCGTGTGCGCGGGGTCGGGGCTCTCCTCGGCGAGGGCGCCGACGTCGAGGGCGAAGCGGGCCAGCGCGCGAGCCTGGAGATCGTCGCCGGACAGCCCGGCTTCCTCGGCGATGGCCTGGGCGAGAGTGGTCTCCCAGGTGCGTTGCGTGCGCATGAAGTGGTCGCGCAGCGCGGGGGTGGCGTGGACCAGGTCCAGGAACTCCTCGCGTGAAGGGTCGCCGGGCTCGCGCGGCTTGGGCGCGGCGAGATAGGCCTCCAGCGCGTCCAGGATCGTCACTCCTGCCGCACGGTCACGCACCACGGAGTCCAGTCGCTGTTCGTGCGCGGCCTCCTGGTCGAAGACCAGCGACTCCTTGCTGGGGAAGTAGGCGAACAACGTGCTGACCGCGATGTCACACGCGTCGGCGATCTCGGCCACGGTCACCGCGTCGAAGCCACGCTCCCGGAACATCGCGAAGGCCGTGTCGGCCAGCCGCTTGCGTGTCTGGGCCTTCTTGCGCTCCCGCAGTCCTCCGCGTGTCATGCCGCCACTGTAGCGAATCAAGAGTGACTAGTTTTTCATAGTTAATTCGATTATCCGAGGACAAGCGGGAGTTTCGCCGCCAGCTCGCCCAGTTCGGCCTGCTCCGCGTCGGTCGGGGTACGCCGCCCGGTGCCGACCAGCAGCGCGTCCTTGTCGGAGAACGACACGGGGAACGCGGTCCCGGCGATCTTCTCCAGCATCGCGCGGGACCGGGCGAGCCCTTCGGCGGGCGGTTCCGCCTTGCCCGGGAGGTTCGCGATCAGGTCGAGGTGGTGCAGCGTCCATTCCAGGACGTACGCGGAGAGGTAGTCGCCCGCGGTGAGGACCTCGTCACGGGTGCCGACCCGGAGGCCCGGGTCGGCGAGTTCGGCGGCGCGGCCGGCGGCGGAGCCGACGTCGTCGAGGTGGAACTTGAGCAGCCGAGGCTCCCCGTACGCGGCGGCCAGCCGGACGGTCAGCGCGTCGAGCGGGTCGTCGCCGGTCGGCGGCGTCGCGGCGACGTCCCAGTAGGTCACCGCGTCGCGGGTCGGCTCCGTGTCGGCGGGGGTCACGAGGGTGATCAGGACGTCCTGGGCGTCGATGACCAGATGGCACACCAGGTCCCGCACGAGCCAGCCGGCACAGCCGGACGGCCGCGCGAAGTCCTCGTCCGAGAGTTCGGCGACCGCCGTGCGCAACGCCGTCCAGGCGCGTACGAAAAGATCCACCTCGGCACGGTAGTGCGGTACCGCGGTGGCGAACAAGACGGAGGAGGCGGTCAGCTCGGCAGGGAGAAGCGGACCGGCATGTGCTTGATGCCGTTGATGAAATCGGACCGCATCCGCTTGACCGGCCCCGCGTGCTCCGCCTCGGGGAAGCGGCGCAGCAGCTCCCTGATCATGCAGGTGATCTGCAGTCGCGCCAGGTTGGCGCCCAGGCAGAAGTGCGGGCCGCCGCCGCCGAACGTCATGTGGTCGTTGGGGTTGCGGCGGATGTCGAAGGTGTACGGGTCGGCGAAGATGTCCTCGTCGTGGTTGGCGGACATGTAGAAGGTGACCACCTTCTCCCCCTCGGCGATCTTCTGGCCGCGGAGTTCGGTGTCGCGCGTGGCCGTACGCCGGAAGTTGTGGATCGAGGAACCCCAGCGCAGGAACTCCTCGGTGGCGCTACGCCACAGATCCTCGTCGTCGAGGCCGGCGGCGAGGTCGCGATAGCTGTCCGGGTGGGTGATGAGGGCGTTCATGGCGTGGGCGATGAGGTTGCGGGTGGTCTCGTTCCCGGCGACGCAGAGGATCACGAAGAAGGAGTCGATCTCGTCCCTGGTCAGCCTGTCGCCGTCGACCTCCGCCTGTACGAGGGCGGTGAGGATGTCGTCACGCGGGTTGCGGCGGCGGTCGTCGACGAGGCCGTCGCAGTAGGCGAAGATCTCGGCCGCGGCGTTCTCGCCGTCCTCGGGCGTGGTGCGGAAGTCGGGATCCTGGAAGCCGACCATGCGGTTCGACCACTCGAAGATCAGGTGGTGGTCCTCCTCGGGGACGCCGATGAGGTCGCAGATCATCTGCAGCGGCAGATATTCGGCCACGTCGGTGACGAACTCGACCTCGCCGTTCTTGTCCCGCGCGTCGTTCGCGATCTTCTCGGCGCGCCGCTGCACGGTCCCGCGCAGCCGGCCGATCGTCCTGGGCGTGAAACCCGCGCTCACCAGCCGGCGGTAGCGGGTCTGCTTGGGCGGGTCCATGTTCAGGAGCGTCATGCTGGCGATCTCGATGAACTCCGGCGTCTGCGTACGGATGAACGCGGTCCCGATCTCGGTCGACCAGGTATGCACATCCCTGCTGATCGCCCTCACATCATGATATTTCGTGACGGCCCAGAAGCCGGTGTCGTCGGGGACGTCGTGCCAGTGGACGGGCGCGTTCTGGCGTAGGTAGGCGAACTGGTCGTGTGGAACTTCGCGTTCCCACGTCTCTTCGAGCAGGTTGATCCGCATGGGCTCCCTTTCGGCGCGATGAGCTAGGAGTCGAGCAGTTCGAGCGGTTCGGGATGGTCCGGGCCATCCCAAGGGAGGCCGAGCAGGTCGCGCAGGCTTTCGACGACCGCTCGCTCCTCGACCGCCAAGGGATCGAGCCGGTGCTGCACCGCGCAGCCGATCAGCACCCCGAGCACGGCCGTCGCCGTCCGTTCCGGTGATCGGCGAAGCGGCACCCCCGCCGTCTCGGCCCAGTCGGACAGCCCTCCGGCGAGCCGGGCCCGGATGTCGGCGTAGCGCCGCGCCAGCGGCTCGGCGATGGCGGGATCACGCGCGCCGTGCAGCCACAGCTCCAGTTCGAGCAGGAGCCATGACGCACCGCGATCCTCGTCCGTACGGGTCAGCGCTTGGAACAGCGCGGCCAGCCGGTCGTCGAGCTCGGTGATCTCCTCGAACCCGGCGAGCAACTCGGCCGCGGTCTGGTCCTTCCACACCTCCAGCAGCGCGAGCAGCAGCCCTTCCTTGCCGCCGAAGTGGTTGTACAGCGCGCCGGTGGTGCGATCGGCCGCATCGGCCACCGCTTCGGCGGACACCGCGTGGAACCCCTTGCGGGCGAACAGGTCCGCCGCCGCGTCGATCAGCCGGGCCCGGGTCTCGGCTCGCCGCTGATCCTGGGTACGCGCCACCTGGGGCTCCGATCGGATATCGGGACGGCTACATATGTTTACCTTCCGATATATATGCCTTGAACGAGCGCTTGGTCAAGACCCTCGCTTTGCCACGCCTTTGCCTTGTGCGCACGCGACCTTGACCCTGGTGTAAAAGGGCGCTGCCGCACGCCTTCCTAGGCTGTGGCGCATGCGACTGCCGCCGATGACGATCATGCTGGTTGCGACCGCCATCGCCGTGGTTTCCTGCGGTCCGCCGCCCGCGCCCATGGTGGCGACCATCGAGTCCGCGCCGCCGCCGAAGCCCGCACCGCGGAAGCACGCCCAGGCGGTCACCCGCAAAATCAACGTGTACGCCCACGACCGGCCAGGAATGCTCAGCCCGCGGGTGGAGCACCTGACCCCTCGCGTGTACGTCCCCAACAGCGAGTCGAACACGGTGGACGTCATCAACCCGCGCACCTTCCGCGTCGTGCACCGCTACCGGGTGGGCGCCCTGCCCCAGCACGTCGTGCCCTCCTGGGACCTGAAGACGCTGTGGGTCAACGAGAACCAGGGCAACCGGCTCACCCCGATCAACCCGGTGACGGGCCGCCCCGGCAAACCGGTGCCCGTGGACGATCCGTACAACCTGTACTTCACCCCCGACGGCTCGTACGCGCTGGTCATGGCCGAACGCAACAACCGCCTCGACTTTCGCGACCCGCACTCGATGCGCCTGATCCGCTCCCTCGACCTGCCGTGCAGGGGCGTCAACCACGGCGACTTCACCGCCGACGGCTCCATCTTCCTGGCCAGCTGCGAGTTCTCCGGCCAGCTCGTGGCGATCAACTGGCGGCGGCCCCGCGTGAAGAAGGTGATCGAGGTCGGGGCGGGGAACATGCCGCAGGACGTCAAGCTCTCACCCGACGGCCGGCGCTTCTATGTCGCCGACATGATGGCGGGTGGCGTGTGGATCATCGACGCCGCCACCTTCCGGCGAGTGGGCCTCCTGCGTACCGGCAAGGGCGCGCACGGCCTGTACGTCAGCAGGAACGCGCGGCTGCTCTACGTCTCCAACAGAGGCGAGGGGACGGTCTCCGTCGTCTCGTTCGCCAGCCGCGAGGTGGTCGATCGGTGGCGGATCCCGGGCGGCGGCTCACCCGACATGGGCGGGGTGTCGGCGGACGGCAAGCAGCTCTGGCTCTCGGGGAGGTATCACGGGGTCGTCTACGTCTTCTCCACCGAGACCGGCAGACTGCTCCACAAGATCAAGGTCGGCCGGGGGCCGCACGGCCTGTGCTTCTTCCCGCAGCCCGGACGCTACTCCCTCGGTCACACCGGAGTGTTCCGATGACCACGCTCCTCAGCGAGGGGACGGCCGCCGGTCCGACGCGGTGTCGATCACTTCGTCCAGGACGTCACGGGAGCGTGAACTTCTACCGAGATGCGGGCCAGTGCTCCCGTCTTCAGGCGGGATGGTGTAGGCCCGCGTGTGAGTGCCCCTGGGGCGCGAGCGTACAGCAACCGGAACTGCTTGCGACACATCAGTCACGTACGGTAAGATTTCTGTGATCGAACTGGCAAGCGATAACCAAGCTGGCGGTGAGATCGCTTCCTGGATTCATCGGTACAACGAGGCCGCCGGACGGGCGGTGACAGGATGTGGAGACTTGCCGGTAGGCGGGTCGGTGAAGCGTCAAGCATCCCGTTCCACAGCTCGTGCTGCTCATGTGGCATGAACTGCTGCGTGAGCAGCACGGGAATCCTCGCCTCCTCAAGACGAGGAGCACGTCAAATCTTCGTCCTGCTGGCCTGCGCGGCTCTCCTGGCGGGTTTTCCGCTCCTTCCCGCCGACCCGCCCCGCGATGGGGCCGGGTCGCGACGGCGTACGGGAACGCCGTTTCGATCTGCCCGGTGCGCTTACCGCCACCGCCGGGATCACGCTGCTGGTCTTCGTCCTGGCGCAAGGTCCGGAGCCGGGCTGGACCTCGCCGTCCATCCTCACCGCCTTCGGTCTCGGCGGCGCCGTCAGACCGGACTGCTCGAGCGGAGGGCGAACCGCTCGGCGAACGCGGACATCTCATCGCGTTGCTGATCCAGTTCGGGGGCGCTGGGGTTCACGACGATGCGGGTCACGCCCTGTGCGGCCAGTGCCTCGACCTGTTCGGCGGGCATGTCGATCGACCCCCATCGGGTGTACTCCAGCGCTTCCGGGCTCCGACCGGCCTCGACGGCGGCCGAGCGGGCGAGGTCGAGCTGGACGGCGCGCTCGTTCAGATCGAGCGCGCCGCCGGGGAAGTAGCCGTCGCCGCGGCGTCCGGCGCGGCGGGCGGCCACCCGGCTCGATCCGCCGACGTGGATCGGCAGGTGGGTGACCCCGTAGGGCTTGGGGAACTGGCACAGGTCCTCGAAGGCGAAGAACTCCCCGGCGAAGCTGACGCCCTCTTCGCCACCGGCCCAGAGCAGCCGCATGACGTCGATCGCCTCATCCGTACGACGGCCGCGGGTGCTGAAGTCGACCCCCACCGCCCGCGCCTCGCCCGGCAGGGAGCCGACCCCCACGGTCAGCAGCCGCATCCGCCCCTTGGACAGCGCATCGATGGTCGCCAGGCGCTTGGCAAGGATCACCGGATGGTGGTACGGCAGCAGCAGCACCCCCGTGCCGAGCAGGATCCGCTCCGTGGCCGCGGCGACGAAGCTCAGGCAGTCGAGCGGATCGCCGTAAGGCAGTGTCGGCGGGAGCTCAAAGGGCCCGACCGCGGCGCCGGGATAGAGCGCGATGTGCTCCGGCAGGTAAAGCGACTCGAAGCCACAGTCCTCGGCATGCCGGGCATAGGCCGTGATCCTTTCGGGGTCAACGCCGTAGTAGGCCGAGTTGTAGCTGATCCCGAACTTCATCCGTCATTCCTCCAACTGTGCGACACCCACTTGCCGCGGCCACGCTAGAACGTTGCCACCAGCGTCAAGGCAAACTGAGCCGGCAAGCTCAGTTGCCCACACCGAGGTTGGACATGAACGCGGACGGGTACCGGTCGCCGCGGGCCGCGTTAGGTGGCACCGCCTTCTCGATCTCCGCGAGGTCGTCCGCGGTGAGGTCCAGGTCCATCGCGGGCAGCGCCTCGGCCAGCCGCTCGCGGGTGCGCGCGCCGACCAGCGGCACGATGCCCTCGCCCTGTGCGGCCACCCAGGCGATGGCCAGCTGGGCGACGGTGCGGCCCTTCGCCTCGGCGACCCGGCGCAGGGCCTCCACGAGGGCGAGGTTGTGTTCCACGTTCTCGCCGGAGAAGCGCGGGCTGAAGCCGCGGACGTCGCCGGGGCCGGCGGTGTGGCCGGCGGACCAGTGCCCGGAGATGAGGCCGCGGCCGAGGACGCCATAGGCGGTCAGACCGATGCCGAGCTCCCGCAGCGTGGGCAGAACGTCCGCCTCCACCGCGCGGGAGATCAGTGAGTACTCGATCTGCAGGTCGGAGATCGGGTGCACGGCCTGCGCCCGGCGGATCGTCGCCGCATCGACCTCCGACAGACCGATGTGCCGCACGTATCCGGCGTCGATCATCTCCTTGATCGCCCCCACCGTCTCCTCGATCGGCACCGCCGGGTCCAGCCGGGCGGGACGGTAGATGTCGATGTGGTCGGTGCCCAGCCGGGTCAGCGAGTAGGCCAGGAAGTTCTTCACCGCCTCGGGACGGCTGTCATGCCCGCCGAATTCAGAACCCGGCCCCCGCAGCATGCCGAACTTGACGCTCAGCTGGTAGCTCTCGCGATCCCGGCCGCGCAGCGCCTCGGCCAGCAGCAACTCGTTGTGGCCCATGGCGTAGAAGTCGCCGGTGTCGAGCAGCGTGACGCCGCTCTCCAGCGCGGCGTGCACGGTGGCGATGCTCTCCGCGCGGTCGGTCGCGCCATAAGCGCCCGACATGCCCATCGCACCCAGACCCAGCGCGGAAACGGCCGGTCCAGTGCGGCCCAGGGTTCGGCTCTGCATCACGTTCTCCCTCGTTGTCGATGTCGTCCCCCAACCATGGGCCCGGGCCGGGACGCGCGGAAGCGGAGCCTCCATCATGGGAGAGCCGCTCCCTGGCTCGGTGGACGAACCGCGAGGCAGGATGAAGCCATGCAACGTGACCAGCTCGCCGACTTCCTGCGCCGCCGCCGCGAGGCGATCCGGCCGGCCGAGGTGGGACTCGCCGACGGCCCTCGCCGTCGCACCGCCGGCCTGCGCCGGGAAGAGGTGGCGATGCTCGCCGGGATGTCGGTGGACTATGTCGTACGCCTGGAGCAGGGCCGTAGCAGTCAGCCCTCGACCCAGTTGCTCGGCGCGCTGGCCCGGGCGTTGCGTTTCTCCGACGACGAGCGCGACCATCTGTTCCACCTGGCCGGCCACCGGCCACCGCCCGCCGACGGGGTGGCCCTCCTGGCCCGCGCCGGCCTGGTGCGCATGCTCGACCTGCTGGGCGACACCCCGGCCATGGTGCTGTCCGACCTGGGTGAGGTTCTCGCCCAGAACCGGGCGGCCGTCCTGCTGTCGGGCGATCACACCGGCTTCTCCGGCGACCGGCGCTACGTCGTGTACCGCTGGTTCACCGAGCCCGCCGTCCGCGCCTTCTGCCCGCCGGAGGAGCGGGAGCATCGGGCCCGTCAGCTCGTGGCCGACCTACGTGCGGCCAACGGCCGCCGGTCCGGCGACCCCACGGTCGAGGGACTCGTCGACCGTTTGCGGGCCGCGAGCGCCGACTTCCGCCGGCTCTGGGTCGAGCACGAGGTGGCGGTCCGGCGCGCCGACCGCAAGACCATGCTGCATGAGCGGGTGGGCCTGCTGACCATGGACTGCGAGACCCTGGTCACTCCCGACCAGGGTCAACAGCTGGTGGTGCTCACCCCGGCGGACGCCGAGACGCGTGAGCGGTTGGAGCTGCTGCGGGTGCTCGGCATCGAGGAGTTCCCCACGGGAGCACACGAGTCGTTCACGAAGCGAGGGTGATCTCGGCCAGCTCCCGCCAATCCCGCCGCTGTCCGTCAAGGGTCGCCTCGGCGAACCCGGTGTCACCGAGGCGATTCCGCGCGTCCGCGGCGATCCTGGCGGCGTCCGGCTGCGAACGATCCGGTGTGCCGCGCACGATGTCGCTCGCCGCGAGCAGTCGCGCGGCCTGCTCGTACTGTTCCTGGCGCAGCGCGAGATCCGCGACCCCGATCAACACCTCGGCGATCAGCGGTGGATACGTCGTCTCCACAGCCGCGCGGAACGCCTCGCTCCGATGCGCGCGGGCCTTGCCGAGATCCTCGGTGAGGTAGCCGTCCAGGTCCGTGGCCTTGATGCGGGCCAAGGCGCTCAGTTCCTCGCTGTCCAGCATCGCCCGCACCTTGGCCAGGTGCTGGTGTGTCCTGTCCGGGTCGCCGCGCCAGCGCGCCAGCTGCGCCATCGACAGCTCCAGGTCGGCAAGCGTGTCCGGCCAGGTGAACCCGTTCGCGTACCGCTGCGCTTCGGCCATGGCGGACGTGCTGGATCGCTCATCGCCGAGCTGCCAGTACAGCTGCGCCTGCCGCGCCCGCAGACTGACCACGTCCTCGGTCACGCCTACCTCGGTCAGCGCCACAGCCGCCTCTTCGAAATGCTCACACGAGCGGGCGAGCTCGCCGCGCATGGCGAGCCGATCGGCCAGGAAGGTGAGCGCCAACGAGATCCCCATCCGGTCACCCAGCGTGCGGAACTCCGCAAGGGCGATTTCGGCGTCGATGTCCACGTCGGTCTCGTCGCCGCCGAGCGTGAGCCGCAATCGGCCACGAGCGAGCCTGGCCTGCGCGCGTACCCACGGATCGTCGTCGGTGATCAGCGGCTCGAACGCGGGCAGGAAATCCGTCGGCTCCCGCAGCATCCGCTCCAGCGGCGCGACGAACCCGAGCAGCGGGTTGCGATAGCCGCTGCGCTGGATGAACCGGTGCGCCTCTTGGATCCACTTCTCCGCCTGATACTGGTCGCGGCCGGGCCCGGAGGTCATGAACACCGTCACGATGGTGTACGCCATCGCCCGCACCTCATCGGGGACCTCACCCGGCAGCGAGGCCGCCGCGATGCTCAGGTCGGTGCCCTCGGTCCTGCGCCCGCTGAGGAACCAGTACCAGCCCGCGGCGCCGACCAGCCGCATCGCCTCCAGGGCCCATCCCTCGGCGATCGCTCCGCGCATGGCCGCACCGATGTTGTCGTGCTCGGCCTCGAGCGTGGACAGCCACTCCAGCTGCTCGGCCCGACGCAGGTGCGGATCGGCCGTCTCGGCCAGCTCGGTGAAGTAGGCAAGGTGCGCCCGGCGCGCCGGCTCGGTCTCCCCGGCCTCGGCCAGCCGGTCCGCCGCGTACTCCCTGATGGTGTTGAGCATCCGGTAGCGTGGCGTGCCCTCGCCGTCGGCGAGCAGCAGCGACTTCTCGATCAACGAGGTCAGCACGTCGAACAGCTGCTCCCCGGCGAGTGCCTCGACCCCGCACACCTGTTCGGCCGCTTCCAGGCTCGCCCCGCCGGCGAACACCGAGAGCCGCCGCAGCACGCCGCGTTCGGCCTCGGTCAGCAGGTCCCAGCTCCAGTCCACGACCGCGCGCAGTGTCTTGTGCCGGGGAAGCGCCGTACGGCTGCCGCTGGTCAACAGCCGGAATCGGTCATCGAGCCGATGCGCCAGCTGATCGACGGACATGGTGCGCAGCCGTGCCGCGGCCAGTTCGATCGCCAGGGGCATCCCGTCGAGCGCCCGGCAGATCCGCGCCATGGCCGACAAGGCGTGCGCGTCGGAGCCGATGTCCTTGCGCACCAGATCCGCGCGGTCCCGCAGCAGCCGCACCGCGGGCGAGGACCCGACGTCGGCGGGGTCTGCTCCCTTCGCGGTCAGCGCGAGTGGCTCGACCTGCCACAGCACCTCTCCGGTGATGCCGAGCGGTTCCCTGCTCGTGGCCAGGATCCGCAGTCGCCGGCACTCCCCCAGCAGCCGATCCGCGAAAGCCGCGGCCGCCTCGATCACGTGCTCGCAGTTGTCCAGGATCAGCAACATCGTGCGCTCCCGGACCGCGGCGATGAGCCGATCCATCGGTTCGCCGTCCCGCGCACCACCGAGCAATGGCTGGTCGCGCAGGCCGAGTGCGGTGAGGGCGGCCTGCGCCAGGTCGCCGCCCTCCTGCACCGAGGCCAGTTCGACCAGCCACGCCCCGTCCGGCAGCTCGGTGAGCATCGTCCGCGCGGTCTCCGTGGCCAGCCTCGTCTTGCCGGAGCCGCCCGCGCCCGTCAAGGTGACCAGCCGGTGCCCGATGGCCAGCACGGCGACCGCGGCGATGTCATCGTCCTTGCCGACGAAACTCGTCAGCTCGGCGCGCAGGTTCGTCCGGTTGTTCTCCGCCCGCTCGCCCAGCTCGCCCCGCAGCAACGCGGTGTGCAGCGCGGAGAGCTCGGCCGATGGATCGGCGCCCAACTCCTCAGCGAGCCGCTCGCGCGTCCGCTGGTACACGGTCAGCGCCTCGTTGCCCCGCCCCGTCTCGGCGAGCGCTCGCATCAAGGCCGCCACGAACCCCTCTCGCAGCGGGTACGTGGCAACCAGCTCGGTCAGCTCGGAGACCAGTTCCGAGCCACGGCCGAGGCGAATGTCCGCATCGACCCGATCTCCGAGCGCGGCGACGTAGAGTTCGTCCAGCCGCGCGACCACGGCGTCGAAGGCGTCGCTGTCTCGTAGTGCGATGTCCGCCATGGCCGTGCCGCGCCACAACGCCAAGGCCGAGCGCAGCAGCTCCGCCCGCGCGGCGGGCTCGGCGGCACGGGCCTGACCGATCAGGTGCTCGAACCGGTACACGTCCACGGCATCAGGCGCCACGGCCAGCCGGTAGCCGCCGGAATCCGCCTCGATGACGCCGTCCGGCAACGCCCTGCGCAGCCTGGACACCAGCGCCTGCAGGGCATTCACTTCGTCCGCGGGCGGCTGTTGCCCCCAGATCCAGTCCACCAGCCTGGCCCGCGTGACGATCCGGCCAGGTTCGAGGGCGAGTGCGGCCAGCAGCGCGCGCAGCCGAATCCCGGGAACCTCCGCAACGACCCCATCGTGGTTCCGGACCTCGAACGGTCCAAGCAGTTCAACTCGCACATCAGACATTGTGCCGTGTCATGTCAGCGGCCGTGTCAGCTCGGCGACGGTCCCATATCAGGGCAATCGGCGATGGTGGATGCCATGGAACACACCGTCACCGCGATGCCCACCACGCGTCAGCCCGGCTGCCCCTTCGACCCGCCCAAGGAGCTGATCCAGGCCCGTGAGCAGAGCCCGATCAGCCGCTTTCCCTTCCCCGACGGACATCAGGGCTGGCTGATCACCGGCTTCGACTTGGTCCGGTCGGTCCTGGCCGACCCGCGGTTCAGCTCGCGCAAGGAGCTCATGGGCCACCACCCGACCATCGACTACGGCGGCTTCGAGGTCCCGCCGGCGCCGCCCGGTGAGTTCCTCCTTATGGACGAGCCGCAGCACAGCCGCTACCGCAAGCCCCTGGTGGGCAAGTTCACCGTCCGGCGCATGCGGCTGCTGACCGAGCGCGTGGAGCAGGTCACCGCCGAGCACCTGGACGCGATGGAGAAGGCAGGATCGTCGGCGGATCTGGTGACCGCGTTCGCCAAGCCCATCCCCGCCGTCATCATCTGTGAGCTGCTGGGCGTGCCGTACGAGGACCGGGGCCGCTTCCAGGAGAACATCGACAAGTTCCTCGGCGGCGAGGTCAGCGACGAGGAGCTGATCGCGGCCTACACCGCGACCCAGACCTACCTCGCGGAGCTGGTGGCCGCCAAGCGCGCCAATCCCACCGACGACGTGCTCAGCGACCTCCTCGACAGCGACCTGACCGACGAGGAACTGAAAGGGATGGCCCTCATCCTGCTGTCGGCCGGGTTCGACACCACCGCGAACATGCTGGCGCTGGGCACCTTCGCGCTGCTGCAGAACCCGGAGCAGCTGGCCGCGCTGCGCGCCGACCCCGAGCTCACCGAGGGGGCCGTCGAGGAGCTGCTGCGGTATCTGAGCGTCGCCAAGCAGTTCCAGAGGGTCGCGCTGGAGGACGTCGAACTGGGCGGCCACACCATCAAGGCCGGTACGACGGTCATCCTGTCTCTCAACACCGCCAACCGCGACCCCGAACGCTTCACCGACCCCCAGACGCTCGACCTGCGCCGGCAGGACGGCGGGCACCTGGCCTTCAGCCACGGCATCCACCAGTGCCTGGGCCAGCAGCTGGCCCGCGTCGAGATGCGCGTCGCCTTCCCCGCGCTGCTCAACCGCTTCCCCACCCTGCGTCTGGCCGTACCCGCCGATGAGGTCGCCCTGCGCCCGGAGGCCGCCGACATCTACGGGATCAAGAGCCTCCCGGTCACCTGGGGGGAATGACCGCGTCCGCTCTCTGTGTTGCGCGGAACAAAGGTTCTTCGACAGCGTGGAGATGGGCGACATGCCACTCAAAGGTGAGTACGAGCCGAGCACGGCGCAGTTTGTCCGTGACCAGGTGGAGCTGTACGAAAGCTCCGGTGGTACGGAAGGAACGACGCTGGGCAGCCTGGTCGGTGCGGAAGACGTGCGGCGGCGGGACCTGCCTGTCGTCATCTTGACGACCCTGGGCGCGAAGAGTGGCAAGATCCGCAAGTCCCCGCTCATGCGGGTGGAGCACGACGGTTCCTACGCCGTGGTCGCCTCCTTGGGCGGAGCCCCCAAGCATCCGGTCTGGTACTACAACGTGGTGGCCGACCCCCGGGTGGAGCTTCAGGACGGCCCGGTGCGCCAGGACATGCTGGCGCGCGAGGTGACCGGGGACGAGAAGGCCGTGTGGTGGGCTCGGGCCGTCGAGGCGTACCCGGACTATGCCGACTACCAGAAGAAGACGGACCGGGAGATCCCGCTCTTCGTCCTGGAGTCGGCGGCCGAGCAGCACTGACGCGGGCCGTTACCGCGAGCTCCGGGTGGATGCGCCGGCCATGCGCCGCATGATCGCGGCGATGGTGGCTGGGTGGGTGAGCTGCGGATGGTGCCCAGCATCGGGGACCGTCGTGACGATGGCCGGGCCGGGCTCGCCGACCAGCGGATCCAGCTGTCCGGCCACGATGTGGACCGGGACTGAGCCGGTTGCGCCCAGCAAGGCTTGGAGGGCGGCGCGTTCGGCGGGCTGGTACGCGGCCCGCAACCACTGGGCCGTACGACGGGCGACGCCGGGCCGGTGCAGTTGGGCGGCGGCGCTCGCGACGGCCCGGTGGGTCTCGTCCGAGGAAGCGCTGGCGCCCAGGAGTGAGGTCGTGAGCCGGTCGGCGGAGATCCTCTTGAGGAGCGGCGCGGCGAGCATCGGTGTGCGGAGCAGCCAGGGAGCCTCTTCCTGGAGGAAATAGGGCGAGACGAGCAGCAGGGCCGAGATGCGGTCGGGATGAGCGGCGGCGTAGCGGAGCGCCGGTGCGGTGGCCGCCGAGTGGGCGACGATGACGGGCCGGGTTCGTACGGGTGCCAGCAGATCGGTGAGCCACTCCAGCGGGGTGGCCGCCGTGGGCGCGGAACGGCCGAGTCCCGGCAGGTCGGCGACCAGGGCGGATACTTCGTCCAGTTCGCCGAGCACTCCCTGCCAGGACTCGCCGTCGAGGGGAAGCCCGTGCAGGAGGACGAAGCCGGGCGAGGTCCTGTCCCCCGCGACATAGGTCCGCGATCCGCCGATGTCATGGAAGCCGCCAGAAAGCCCACCTGGCGCCGTCCCGAACCTGTCCGCCACCAGCCGATCGACCCAGCGGCGCAGCGCGGTCTCGACAGGCGGCTGCCGGAGCCCCGCGGCCTCGGCCACCTTCTCGGCCGAGCCCGTGTCGTAACGGTCCTCGGTCAGGAAGGCCAGGGTCTCGGGATTGGCTCCGGTCAGCGCCGCGGGCAGGTGGCGGATCAGGGACACCGGTACGAGGGTCTTCGGCGCGGGTACGCCCAGATGGCCGCCGAGCAGGCGCACCAGGTCGGGCAGGTCCGGGGTGGTCTCGTCGAGCACCCAGTGCAGGCCGCCGGGCTCCGGGTCGTGTTCGGGAATGGCGGCCATGAACTTCGCGAAATGATCCACGCTCACCACGGGCACGAACGTACGGGCGGTGCCCGGCAGCGCCGGAAGCCTGCCCGTCCACAGGTCGCGGACCAGTTCGGCCAGGCCGATGTACTGGCCGGCCTCGCCCGTGGTGGAGTGGCCGATCACGGTGCTCGGATTCACCACGGTCAGCGGGATGCCCAACTGCGCCGCGACGACCCGTACGGCCGCGTCCCCCTCGGTCTTGGAGCCTTCATAGGCCCCTTTGCCTCGGTAGAGCTTCACCAGCTCGGCCTCCGGGAGCGGATACCGCGGCACCGGGTCCAGCCCGACCCGGTAGCCCGACACGTGGATCAGCCTGCGCAGGCCGGCCCGGGTCGCGGCCCAGCGCAGCACGTTCAGGGCGCCTTCGACGTTGACCGTCCTGGCCTCCTCGCGCCGCAGCCCGAACCGGTAGACGGCGGCGGTGTTGAAGACGTCCCGTACGCCGGCGAGCCGTTCGTCGTCCGCCGCGCTCAGCCCCAGGTCCGTACCGGCTGTGAGATCACCGGCCACGACCACGAGCCGCTCGGCTCCCACGCCGTGATCCTGTAGCCAGGCGCGTAGTTCGCCCGCGCGGCTCCGAGCCGGCTCGCGGAGCACGGCCGTGACCGTCCGGCCCTGCTCCAGCAGGTGCAGCACCGTCCATCTGCCGATGAAGCCGTTCGCGCCGAACACCACGGCGTCAGTCTCTTCCATCCACATTCCTCTCTAGACCGATCTACATAATCTGTAGGCATAAAAAAAGAGCGCCCGGCGACGCTCAGGCGGCGTCGAGCAGTTTGGCGATGCGGCGGCCGGTCCGCTCGATGGGGACCCGGCTGCGGCCGGCGCGAGCCAGCACCAGCGCGCCTTCGATCAGGGCGAGCACCGTCGCCGCGAGCTCCTCCGACTCCTCCGCGTCGTGACCGTCGGCCCGCAGGGCATCGGCCAGCGCCCGCTGCCAGCCCGCGTAGATGCCGCCGCAGATCGGCTGGAGGTCGTCGTTGGTCGCGGCGACCTCCAGGGCGACGGTCGCCACCGGGCAGCCCTTGGCGTAGCCGGCCGCCACCATCCGGTCGGCCAGCCCGTCCAGCAGGGCCAGGGCGAGATCGCGAGCGGTGGACACCGTCGCGGCCAGCTCTTCGACCATGCCGTCGACCTCCCGGCCCGCGGCGGCGAGGGCCTCGCCGACCAGCTGGTCCTTGCCGCCGGGGAAGTGGTGATAGAGCGAACCCCGAGGAGCGCCGGCCACCGCGAGCACCTCATTGAGCCCGGTGCCGTGGTAGCCCTTCGCCTCCACGAGCGTCCGAGCCGCCTCGATCAGCCGCGCCCGCGTCTCATCACCTTTGATCGCCACATCTAGAAAATAGACCGGTCTGCATAGTCTTGTCCAACTCAATGATGAACGGCGAGACGGAAGAAGCCGCGGATGTCGTCGACCAGCAGGTCGGGCGCGTCGTGCGCGGCGAAGTGGCTGCCTGTGTCGTACACGTTCCAGGACACGATGTTCTTGTGGTCGCGTTCGGCGAAGGGGCGGATCGACTGGAAGTCCCAGGCGAAGTTCGCCAGCCCGAGCGGGACGGTGGTGGGTTCGGCCGGCTTGTCGGTGGTGTGGAAGTCCTCGTAGTACAGGCGGGCGGATGACGCGGCGGTGTTGGTGAGCCAGTAGATCATCGTGTTGGTCAGCACGTAGTCCGGGTCGAGGTTCGGGCCGAGCAGCTGTGCGTTCCAGCCCAGTTGCCCCACCGGAGAGTCGGCCAGCGCGTGTGCCAGGGTCTGCGGCGCGGTGGACTGCAGCTTGTCGTACGCGCCGCCGTTCTCCAGCCACCACTGCAGGAACTGGACCTTCTTCTGGTCCTCTTCGGACAGGCCGGTCAGCTCGGCCGGGTCGCCGGAGGGGAAGGAGAAGACCTGGGTGACGTGCACGCCGATGACGTGCTGGGGATCGCAGCGGCCCACTTCGGGCGAGATGAGCGAGCCGCCGTCGTTGCCGTGCGCGCCGTACCGCTCGTAGCCCAGGCGGCGCATCAGCTCGGCCCACGCCTTCGCGATCCGGTACCGGTTCCAGCCGCGCTCCGCGGTGGGGCCGGAGAACCCGAAACCGGGCACCGACGGGATCACCAGGTGGAACGCGTCGGCCGGGTCGCCGCCGTGGGCTCGCGGATCGCTCAGCGGGCCGATCACCTCCAGGTACTCCACGATCGTGGTCGGCCAGCCGTGCGTCAGCAGCAGGGGCGTGGCGTCCGGCTCGGGCGAGCGGACGTGCAGGAAGTGCACATTCTGCCCGTCGATGACCGTGGTGAACTGCGGATAGGCGTTCAGTTTCGCCTCCCACGCGCGCCAGTCGTAGCCGTCGCGCCACCTCTGGACGAGGCTCCGCAGGTACTGCAGCGGAACGCCGTAGTCGCCACCGGCGTCGGGCAGCTCGTCGGCCCAGCGGACCCGGGCCAGGCGCTCGGTCAGTTCGTCCAGGTCTGCCTGCGGGATATCGATGCGGAATTCGCGGATCTCGGTCATGTCATCGACTCTGCCGGACCATTAGGAAGACTCCGCTCCTAATTGCCGGGCATCCTTGAGAGATGTTGGAAACTTCCGCCCGGCTCCTGCGGCTGCTCTCCCTCCTGCAGACCCCACGCGACTGGACCGGCGCCGAGCTCGCCGAGCGCCTCGGGGTGAGTGGGCGGACCGTGCGTACCGACGTGGAGCGCCTGCGCAGCCTCGGCTATCCGGTGCTGGCCACGCGCGGTGCCGTCGGCGGCTACCGCCTCGGCGCCGGCGCGGCTCTGCCGCCGCTGCTGCTCGACGACGAGGAAGCGGTCGCCGTCACGGTCGGCCTGCGGACCTCGGCCGGTGGCGCCATCGCGGGGATCGAGGAGGCGTCCCTGCGGGCGCTGGCGAAGCTGGAGCAGGTGCTGCCGTCGCGGCTGCGGCGCCGGGTCAGCACCCTGCAGACCTACATGGTGCCGGTTCCCCGCGACGACGCCGGGCCCAGCGTCGACCCGTCGATCCTGACCACCCTGACCGCGGTCTGCCGCGACCGGGAACGGCTCCGGTTCGACTACCACGACCATGACGGTGCGGCCACCGTGCGCGCCGTCGAGCCGTACCGGCTGGTCAACTGGGGTCGCCGCTGGTATCTGCTGGCCTGGGACGTCGAGCGGGGCGACTGGCGTACCTTCCGCGTCGACCGGATGCGACCTCGCACCCCGACCGGCCCCCGCTTCCAGCCGCGCGACCTGCCCCACGACGACGTCGCCGCGTACGTCTCACGCCGGGTCTCCGCCGCCGCCTGGCGCTACCGGGCGCGGGTCACCGTGCACGCGCCGGCCGAGGTCGTCGCCGATCGCATCAGCCCGGCGGCCGGGACGGTCGAAGGCGTCGACGAACGTACCTGCGTCCTGCACACCGGCGCGGACACGGTCGAGACCCTCGGCGTTTACCTGGGCCTGCTCGGCGCGGACTTCGACGTCACCGGGCCGCCGGAACTCCTCGCGCACCTGCGCCGTCTCGCCGGCCGGTACACACGCGCGACCGCCTGATCCTCGCCGGGCGAAGCTCTTCCAAGCTGGTCACAGCCCTCATCGAAGGGCTGTGACCAGCGACTTGCCTAGCGGAGGTACTCGCCGGCGGACTCCACCGTCCGCTTGAAGATGCTCAGGCCGTGGTCCATCGCGGCGCCCATCGGAATGGTGAGGTCGTCCGGACGCACGTCGTGGATCCATAGGAACCGGCTGCGGCCGTCCCCGTGCGGGACGACCTGCATCGACGCGTTGTCGTGTACCGGCCGCATGGTGTCGCCGATGACGGAGTAGACGAGCCGGCGCGTCTCCTCGTCGAGCGTGATGAGCCGCTCACGCGCCACGGTTCCGTCGGCGAACGTGACGACCCTGACGTCAGGTTCGCCGAGCCGGCTGTCGGTGACCAGGCCCGGTGCCATCTGGACGGGCCCGTTGGCGAAGTCGCCGATGATCGCCCACACGTCCGTGGGATCGGCGTCGATGATGATCTCTTTCTGCACGGTGGCCATGTCTTGTCCCTCTGATCTAACTGACGTAGTCGTTACACTGGTTAGATAACTTACCATCGCCAATAGCCGGTTAGGCTGTCCGGTATGGCGAATGAGCGTGCTGTCGAGCCGCTGCCGGACAACCTCGAGGCCGGGACGGCGCCTATGCCGCTGCGTGTGATCGAGGAGTTCGTCAACACCCGCCGCAGGGACAGCGACGAGATCGGAACCCCGCGACGGCTTTCGGAGTGGTTGCACACCCGCGGCCTGATACCTGGCGACGCGGCGGTGAGTGCTGAGCAGCGCGACCGTGCTGAACGGATCCGCGAGGGACTGCGTGCGCTGATCGCCGAGAACAATGCCGAGCCGGTCTCGAGCCCGCGTCCGGACGGCCTCAACCCCGCTGCCCGCGCCGAGCTCGCCGAGCTCGCTCGCGACGTCCCGCTGATGCTCGACGTGACCGTCCTACCGCCCCGGCTGGTGGCCCGCACCCAGGTGCCGGTGGATGCCGCGTTGGCGGGACTGCTCGCCGTCGTCGCCGAGGCCGTGGCGGCCGGCACGTGGACGCGGCTCAAAGCCTGCCGGGAGCCGAGCTGCCGGTGGGCCTACTACGACCACTCCCGCAATCGGCGCCGGACCTGGTGCTCCATGGACCTCTGCGGGAACCGCGCCAAAGCCCGAGCCTCCCACCATCGCAAATCCACCGCGCGCCCTTGATCATGGAGGCCCCGCGCGGATCAGCGTGGGCGCGCGGCTGGCCTCCCTTCGCCGAAGACCGGCGCCACGCCGCCTGTGGGGCGTGAGATAATTACTCCTACGACGCCCTCTCGGCCTCGGGTCCAGCACCCAGGCGAGAGGGTTTTTTCATGCCCGCAGTGACGCGTCACCCTGCGCCGGCATGCCACCCGATCAAGGAGCATTCGATGAAGCTCGGTCTGACCTGCCCACGTTTCACCTGGCCCGGTGGCGATGCCGCCATCTCCGAGCGGTTCGCGGCCGTCGCCCGCGGTGCCGACGAGGCGGGACTGCACAGTCTGTGGGTGATGGACCATTTCTTCCAGATCCCCAACTTCGGCGCCGTGGAGGATCCGATGCTGGAGGCGTACGGCGCGCTGTCCTACGCCGCCGCCCTCACCAGCCGGGTCACGCTGGGCGCCCTGGTCACCGGCGCCGTCTACCGTGCACCAGGACTGTTGGTGAAGCAGGTCAGCACCCTGGACGCCCTCTCCGGCGGTCGCGCCGTCCTCGGCATCGGCGCCGGCTGGTACGAGGCGGAGGCCCGCGGGCTCGGCCTGCGTTTCCCTTCGCTGGCCGAGCGGTTCGAGCGACTGGAGGAGACGCTCCAGATCGCCCGGCAGATGTGGAGCGAGGACGACAAGCCCTACGAGGGCCGGCATTACCGGCTGGAACGTACGCTCAACTCCCCGCAGGCGCGTCCGCCGATTCTCATCGGCGGCAGCGGGGAGAAGAAGACGCTCCGGCTGGTCGCCGAGTACGCCGACGCCTGTAACTTCCTGGACGGCGCCGACGTACGGCACAAGCTCGGCGTGCTGCGCGCTCACTGCGAGCGGCTGGGCCGGCCCTACGAGGAGATCGAGAAGACCCTCCACCTGCGGGTGCCCGACGGGCAGAGCATCGAGGAGAGCGTCCAGCGCTGCGGCGACCTCGCCGCTCTGGGCATCGACCATGTCATCGTCGCCGTCCCCGATGCCGCCGCCGACTCCTCACTCGCGCACCTGGCCGAACTCGCCACGCGGATCTCCACCATCACCCCAGCGGGGCGCTGACCGCGAGCGCCTGCCTCAGTCTCGGTTGCTGGGCCTGAGCAGGCCGTTCTCGTACGCCGCCGCGACCGCGGCCGCTCGGTCGTTCACCTTGAGCTTGGCGAAGATATGCAGCAGATGCGTCTTCACCGTCGCCTCGGTGATGAACAGTTTGGCGGCGATCTCGCGATTGGTGGCGCCCCGGGCGATGAGCCCGAGCAGTTCGAGTTCGCGGCGGCTCAGCGGCTGCTGTCGCGGCGGCTGCGCTCGGGGCGTCAGCACGCCGGCCACGGAAGGGGACAGCACCGTCTCACCGCGCGCCGCCGCCCGTACGGCCTCGCGCAGCTCGGTGCGGGGGGTGTCCTTGAGCAGATAGCCGGTGGCGCCCTCCCGCATCGCGGGCAGGACGTCGGCGTCGTCGTCGAAGGTGGTCAGCACCAGGACGCGGACGGCGGGCGCCTGTTCGCGTAGCCGCCGGATGACCTCGGCGCCGCCCATCTTCGGCATGCGCAGATCCATGAGCACGACGTCGGGGTCGGTCCGCATGGCCACGACGAGCGCCTCCGGCCCGTCGGCTGCCTCGCCGACGACGTCGAAGGCGTCGTCATCGGCGAAGATCCCGCGCAGCCCGTCACGGACGACCGGGTGGTCATCCACGATGATCAGGCGAATGGGCGGGTTCATGAGGCCTCCGCGGGAATCGCCGGAACGGTGGCGGAGATCCCCGTCCCCTGGCCGGGGGCCGTCTCGACCTGGAAGTCACCGGCCAGCCGGGTGACCCGTTGCCTCATGGAGATGAGCCCGAACCCGCCCTCCTTCGAGGTGCCAGGGGTGAAGCCGGAGCCGTCGTCCCGTACGTCCAGCACCACCACATCCTCCATGTACGACAAGGTGAGACCGACCCGGCCGGCCGAGGCGTGCTTGCCGACGTTGGCCAGCGCTTCCTGCGCCACCCGCAGCAAGGTGAGCTCCACCTCCGCGTGCAGCGGCAGCGGGTCACCGGTGACCGACACGAGGACGGGCACGCCGGTGGTCCGCGTCCATTTCGCCGCGACGTCGTCCAGGGCGGCGGCGAGCTGAGCCTCGCCCAGCGACGCCGGACGCAGCGCCTGAACCGAGCGGCGGGCCTCGTTCAGGCTCTCTCTGGCCATGGTGCGCACCGTGTCCAGGCGCGAGCGGGCGGCGGGTACGTCCTCGATCACCCGGTCGGCGGCTTCGAGCTGGGTGAGGATGGCGGTCAGCCCCTGCGCGAGGGTGTCGTGGATCTCCCTGGCCATCCGCTGCCGCTCCCCCAGCACGCCCGCCTCACGAGCCCGGATCAGGAGCTGGGCCTGCAGGCCGGCGTTCTCCTCGGCGAGCGCGGCCAGCTTGGCGCCGGTCTCCTCCAGTTGCGCGATCATCACCTTGCGCTGCTCGTTCTGCGTGGAGATGGTGCGGTTCAGCAGGCCGGCCGCGGAGGCGACCAGCACCGCGACGAGGAAGGAGAAGATCAGCTCGCTCGGGGTCCGCCCGCGTCCGGCGACCAGCACGGCGGCCGTCGCGACCACCCCCGCGTACGCCCACCACCCGGGCAGCACGCTGAACGCCTGGATGAAGGCGCCGACACCGGTCACGAAGAACAGCGAGTCGATGCCGACCAGCACCGCGATGATGGCGAGCAGCACGACGAAGTAGCCGATCCCCGCCGCCGGCCGCTCGATCCGGGCGAAGCGCGAGGCGACCATGAACCAGTGCCACACCGCGGCGAACAACGCCAGGACCAGCACCTCCGGCCGCCACTCCCGCAGCAGGGAGAACACCGCCGGAAGCAGGATGAACAGGTATGGCAGAGCTGACGAGGCCCGATCCCAGCGCCAGAGCCAGGAGCCGGTCACCACAGGGACGCCCGGTCGGCGACGACGGATAACGCGACCATGATTCTCAGGGTAACGAGCTTGAACCTCCCGTGGCGGGAGGTCTTACCGTCGGGTCCATGACCGGAAACGACGGCGACGAGCGTCGATGGACCATCGGGGAGCTGGCCAAGGCCACCGGTGTCACCATCCGCACGCTCTACCACTATGACGAGATCGGCCTGGTCCAGGCCGGCGAGCGGACCGCGTCGGGCCACCGCCGCTACACCGGGGCCGACCTGCGGCAGCTGTATCGCGTACGCGCCCTGCGCGGGCTGGGACTGTCGCTGGAGGAGATCGCGAACGTCCTCGCGCGGCCGGTGGACGACCTGACGGCCATGCGCGGCCTGCTCGCCGCCCAGCTCGCCGAACTGGACCTGCAAACCGCCCGGATAGGGCAGCTGAAGCAGCGGCTCGACGGGCTGGTGGGGCTGCTCGACCAATCGGTCATGCCCGACCCCGAGCAGTTCATGACCACCCTCGAAATGATCTCGGTGTACGAGAGCTACTTCGGCCAGGAGGTACGAGACGACCTGGCCAAACGCCGGATGCAGCTCGGTGCGGACGCGCTGGAGCGCTTCCGGGCCGAGTGGCTCGTCCTCCTCCGGGAGGCCCGGGAACACATGCTGGCGGACACCCCCGTCGACGACCCGCGGGTGCGGGAAGTGGCCACGCGCTGGGAGGCGTTGGCGACCGCGCTCCAGAGCGGTGACCAACAGGTCGACCAGCGGACCCAGGCCGCCGGAATGGCCTTCTGGCGCGACAACAGCGCCGGGATCAGCGAGGAGATCAGCCGCCAGATCGACTGGCTGGACGCGGGCGACCTGCCCGCCATCATGACCTACTTCGAGCGCGTCCGGAAAGCGCGCGACGAGCACGAATCAGGAGCGTGACGCGAGGATGCGCTATCCCGAGGCACCGGTACGGCCGGAGCACAACGAGGTCGGTGGGCTGGTCTTCGACGACCCCTACCAATGGCTGGAGGAGGACGACGGGGAGGGCGTGACGGCCTGGCAGCGGGCCCAGGACGAGCTGGCCCGGTCCTACGTGCACGGCTGGCCGCACCATGAGGCGCTCGCGGCCCGCGTCGGGGACCTGGTCGAGCAGATGGACGCCCGCAACCTGGTGGTGCCGGTGCGATACGGGCCGCGGTGGTTCCGCGGTCGTATCCCCGCCGGCCAGGACCTGATGGTGTTCGAGACGGCCGACGCTCCCATCGGTCCATGGCGCATGGTGATCGACCTCAACGAGCTGTCCGCCGGTTCGCCGCTGCGGATGAGCCCGCAGCCCTCGCCCGACGGCAGCCTGCTGGCGTACTCCCTGGACGCGGGCGGCCAGGAGTTGCCGGTGCTCAAGGTGATCGAGATCGACACCGGGAAGGTGTTGCTGGACGGCGTACCGCAGCAGCGACCGGGCCTGGTGGCCTGGCTCCCGGACGGCAGCGGCTTCTTCTACATGGCCAACGAGGCAGGAGCGACGGCGTTACGGTGGCGGCTGTTCTTCCACCGGCTGGGGGAGCCGGCGGCCACCGAGCCTGAGCCGTTGGACATCCCGCACATGTTCGCCATCCCCAAGATCTCCCGGGACGGTCGCTGGGCGCTGCTCCAGGTCGACCATCTGCGGCCCCGGCCGCACTTCATCGCCCGCCTGGACGAGCCGTGGGAGTGGCGCGAGTTCATCACCGACGCCGAGCACCTGTACAAAGGCGTCCTCGTCGACGACTCCTACGTGGCCGTCACCACGGCGGGCGCCCCGCGCGGTCGCCTGGTCCGCATCCCGCTGGACAGCCCCGGCGACCCCGCCACCTGGACCGAGCTGGTGCCCGGCGGCGACGCCGTACTCACCGGTGTGACCCTGGCCGGCGACCGGCTGGTGCTCGGGGAGCTGGTGGACACCGTCTCCCGGATCCGGATCCTCGGCCTGGACGGCGCGGACCTCGGGGAGGTCCCGCTGCCCGGCCAGGGCTCGGTCAGCTCCATCGCCCAGGGAGTCGTCGCGCTGGGCGTGATGGACCAGGTGGTGGGCTGCGAGGACGCGATCACCTTCGGCTACACCTCCTACACCCAGTCCCCCACGGTCTACCACTATGGGCTGGAATCGGGGACGCTGACCGCCCTGCAAGGGTCGGGCCACACCCTGACCGGGATGGTCACCACCCGCGTGTGGGCCACGTCGGCGGACGGCACCCGCGTGCCCTGCACCCTGGTCCACCGCGCCGACCTGGACCGTTCACGTCCGCAGCCGACCCTGATCCAGGGGTACGGCGGCTTCAACGTCGCCGTACTGGCCTCCTACCTCGGCCCTTTGGCGGCGTTCGTGGAGGCGGGCGGGATCTACGCGCACGCCCACGTACGGGGCGGCGGGGAGTTCGGCCTCGAATGGTGGGAGGGCGGGCGGCTGCACGCCAAGCAGAACACCTTCGACGACCTGTACGCGATCGCCGAGCAGCTGATCGCCGACGGAGTCACCACGCCCGACCGGCTGGCGATCCAGGGCGCCTCGAACGGCGGCCTGCTCACCGGCGCGGCCGTGACCCAACGGCCCGAGCTGTGGCGGGCGGTCGTCTGCGGCGCCCCCAAACTGGACCTGATGCGCGTCGCCCGCGATCCGGTGGGCACCGCCGCCACCCTCTCCGAGTACGGCAATCCCCAAGACCCGGCCGACGCGCCCGTGCTCATGGCCTACTCCCCGTACCACAACGTGCAACCAGGCACGGCCTACCCGGCGATCCTGCTGGACGCGGGCGCCAACGACCCCCGCTGCCCCGCCTGGCACTCCCGCAAGTTCGCCGCCAGGACGCAGGCCGCCACCACCTCCGCCCACCCCATCCTGTTGCGCGTCTGGTCCGACGCGGGACACGGTGGGACGAGCTGGAGCACGATCGTTCAGCAGCAGAGCTTCTGGCTGGCGTTCGTCATGCGGGAACTGGGGCTCACGGTCGAATCCCCTTAGGGAACCCGGTCCAGCGCAGGTCGGCCGGGAGGTGGCTCATGTCGTTGAACATCACGATCGTGGGCGGCAGGCGGTCGCGGTACTCGATGACCGTCAGTGCGGTGTTGGCGCTGTTCAGTCCGAGCCACCTGGATGGCGGCGCGTCCAGTGCGTGCCGCAGCAGCCACGCGATCGGATAGGCGTGCGTGACCAGGACCTCGTGGGTGTCGGCTTGGGCGGTCGCGCCGGGGGCCTTCGCGAACCGGGCGACCAGCGCCTCGGCCAGCCTGTGGCCCGAGGCCGCCTCGGTGGCGTCGTAGCCGTCGAAGAAGCCGGCCCAGGACGGAGGTGTTTCGGCCGGGCTGGGAACGTAGGGCACGTGGTCGATGAGTTCGGCGGCCTCGGCCACGGGCACGTTCGGGAGATGCCGGGCGAGTTCGTACGCGCACGCCGCGGCGCGGGGCAGCGGAGAGTGCCACACGGCGTCGACCGGTAGGCCGGCGAGCCGTTCGCCCAGCAGGCCCGACTGTCGGCGCCCGATGCCGGTGAGCTGCCCGAACGCGTCGGCCGCGCCGTGGCGTGCGAGGTAGAGGTGTCGCGTTGTCATGGGCGGTCAGGGGCGCGGTGTCCGTGCGGGGCCGCTTCCCAGCTCCTCTCGACCGTTTAGGTGTGGCGTGATGGTGCCGGTGGAGCCGTCGATGGTGATGACGGTGTCGTCGTGGAGCATGCTCGTCGCGTTCGTGACGCCGAGGACGGCGGGGATGGCGTGCTCGCGGGCGACGATCGCGGCATGGCAGAGCACGCCGCCGGTTTCGGTGACCACGCCGGCGACGATGCGCAGCAGCGGCGTCCACGCGGGGTCGGTGAAGGGACAGACGAGGATGTCGCCCGGGTGCACGCGCGCGAAGTCGCCGGGACCGCGGACGATCCTCGCGGTGCCGGTCACCGTCCCGCGACTGCCTGGCGTTCCAGAAAGTGCGGTGTCTGGGATGTCCGAGCCGCTGGAAGGCGGTGGGGGTGTGGCGGTGACCGGCCGTGCCTGCAGAACCCAGGTGCGGCCGTCGACGATCGCCCACTCGATGTCCTGCGGTCCACCGCGTACGGCGGCGACCTCCTTGCCCAGCTTGGCGAGCTGCGCGGCGGTCGCGTCGTCGATCGTCGGTCGCTCCCGGGCCTGGGTGGGCACCTCGCGCGTGACGAGCCGCGTGCCGACCCGGTCAAGGCGGGTCCGCTTGTCCGCGACGGTGCGGGTGACCGACCCGTCCCCGGCGACGCGGTAGGCGTCAGGGGTGACCGTGCCGCCGACGATGCTGGGGCCGAGGCCCCAGGACGCCTCGATCTCGGTCGCGTGGTCCGGCTCCGCGGGTGTGAACATGACCCCGGACACCTCGGCATCCAGATGGCGTTGGACGATGACGGCCATCGCAAGATCGTCGGAAGGGCGGCCCTGCCGGTAGTCGATGGCACGTGGCGAGAACAACGAGGCCCAGCAGGCACGTACGGCATCGGCGACCTGGCTGACGCCCAGCACAGCGAGAAAGCTCTCGTACTGACCGGCCGCCGACGCCTGACCGGTGTCTTCGTCCGCGGCCGATGATCTCACCGCCACGGTCGGATCACCGAGCGCGTCGAGCCCGCGTCCCAGCGCATTCTCCAGGTCCCGGGTGGCGGCGAGGTGAGCGGCGAACGGGACGACGAAGCCGTCAGGAACCGGCAGTCCCGCCCGCAGCAACGCGCCGAGCGCGCCCGCCTTGCCCCCGCAGGTCTCGGCGACAGCCTCTGTGAGGGGTACGATCATCCGCCCGCCTTTCAACAAAACGTTGACAACATTTCGTTGAGTGTGCACCATGAGTCGCATGCCACGCAAGCAGGACAGCGCTCGCACAGAGCACACCGAACAGGTCCCGGCAGAGCAGGACATCGCTCACGCCGCGCACGCTGATCACGCCCAGGCCCGCCGCGAGCGGGACGCGTCTGAGCGCCTTCGGAGCCTGGGCGCGGATGCGCTCGACGCCCGCCCGTGGCGCCCCTCCCCCACCCCGCCTTCGGCGGTCGACCTCCTGCAGTTCGCCGTCTGGCGCAGCGCCGACCTGGCCCCGGAGGACATCCTGAGCGCACTCGCCCTCCTGCCCGCCGCACGCGCCGAGGTCGAAGGACTCGAATCGGGCCTGCTGTTCATGGCCCGGAGCGCCGGACTGACCTGGGCGCAGATGGCACACGTGATGGGGTTCAACTCCCCGCAGGCGTGCCAGCAGCACTACACCCGCCTGACCGCACGACAGGACGCCGACTCGTGACGCGGGACTCGACGCCTGACCTCCTGGTCCTGCACGCCGTACGCATCACCGGGTTCGCGGACACCCCGGTGATCGCCCATCGGTACGGGCTCGACGCGGCCGAGACGAAAGAGCTGCTGCACGACGCCGAGGCATATGGCTGGGTCGAGCACAGCGCCTTCGCCGGCACCGGAGGCTGGTCGCTGACCGAACGGGGCCGAGCCGAGAACGAGCGCCAGCTCGCGGCCGAGCTGGCCCGCGTCGGCGGTGCCGACGAGGTCCGTGACGTCTACCGCGCGTTCCTCCCGCTGAACGCCCTCCTGCAACGAGCCTGTACCGACTGGCAGCTCCGGCCCACCGCCGGCGATCGGCTGGCCGTCAACGACCACTCCGATCCCACCTGGGACGCCGGAGTCCTTCTGGAGCTCGCCGGTATCGATCGCGAGCTCGCGCCACTCGCGGGCCGGCTCGAGAGCGTCCTCGCACGGTTCCGCGGATACGACACACGCTTCACCACGGCCCTGGCCCGCGCCCGAGCCGGGGAGGGCGCCTGGGTCGACCGCACCGACGTCGACTCCTGCCATCGTGTCTGGTTCGAACTCCACGAAGACCTCATCGCCACACTCGGCCTCGACCGGCACACGGAACCCTGACCCGGTGCCGAACGGTCAACCGGCATTCGCCGCGGCCTGCGAGGTGACGCGCTCGATGGCCTGGACGGCGACCTCGGGCTCGTCCACGTAGACGTAGTGGCCGCTGTTCGTGGCGGTGCTCAGCTTGCTGTTGCTGGACAGCGCGAGCCACTTGCGCTGGCCCGCGGTCCAGGCCTGCTCCAGGCTCTTGCCGACCGTGGGGATCGCCGCGAGGTACTGCTTGCCATGCTTGACCACTTCCACCGGGATGTTCCCAGCGGAACGGACCTTCCCATCGGTGATGACGAGCTTCTCCGGGTTGTTGCCCTGGAATATCGCAAGGTTCTGGGCGCGCACGTCGGCCGCCGGGCCCTTGGCGGACGCGGGGATCGCCTGGGTGATGTCGGCGATCATGGTGGGTGAGGTGGCGTCCAGCAGGACCAGCCCCTTGACCTTGTCCTGATGATCGGGGGCGTACCTGGCGGCGATCAGCCCGCCCAGCGAGTGCCCGGCCAGGACGACCGGGTTGCCACCGGCGATGCGGTCGAGCACCCCGGTCAGGATCTTCCCGGCACTGGCGAAGTCCTGCGGGCCGTCCGGCCGGCCACTCTTGCCCGCGCCGAGCCGGTCGTAGGAACAGACCCGGTTCTTCGTGCTCAGCGTCTTCTGGAGGGCGGCCATCTTGTCCAGCCCGTCACCGCCGCCGTGCATCAGGACGATGACCGGCTTGCCCTTCGCCGGGTCGCCCGAACAGGACACGTTCACCGACCGGCCGGCGACATCGATCTTCTTGGTGCCAGTGATCACGTCGGCGTCGGCTTGGCGCGTGGCAGGGGCGAGGGGGTCCCAGTTGTCCAGCGAATCGCCCCCGCAGCCGGTGAGTGCCGCGCCGAGCACGGTGCCGCACAGGGCGGCCATGACGGATGCGTTGATCTTGCGAAGCATGATGTCCTCCGGCGAGATGTAGGGGGCTGCGGCCGAAGCTCCGTGGCCACGCGAAAACGCTATGGAATCGGCCGTGCCGGAATCGTCACCGTGTGGAGGACATTCGCCGGTAGCTCGCACGAGGGACAAAATCGGGGTGGTGACGAACGGTGCCTCATCGATCAGGGTCACGGACACGAGGCCTGGCACGTGGTCCAGAGGGGCCCCGGCGTCTGCTGCGCCGTTGTCAGTGGTGGCTGGCAGAGTCGGGGCATTGCCGAGCAGGAGGATGAATGATGGCCAGCACACCCGTTCCCAAGCACTACGCACCCGCGTGGGCCGGCGACACCCGCACCACCCCACCGACTACCGGTGACGAGCGGGAGATCTTGACTTCCTTCCTGGACTGGCACCGGGCGACGTTCGAACTCAAGTGCGCGGGCATACCGTCGGGGCGTCATTCTGAGCGGGCCGTTGAGCCGTCGTCGCTGTCCCTGCACGGTCTCGTGCGGCATCTGGCCGGCGTCGAGCGGTGGTGGTTCCGGATCCAATTCCTCGGTGAGGACGTCCCGATGCTCTATTACTCGGACGAGGACCCTGACCAGGACTTCGACGATCTGAGTGGTGACATCGGGGAGGCCCTCGACACGTGGCGGGCGGAGTGTCGACGTTCCAGGGAGATCGTGGCGGCCGCGGCGTCGCTGGACGAGGAGGGATTCAAGAAGAGCACCGGCGAGCCGTTCTCACTTCGCTGGCTCATGGTGGATCTGATCGCTGAATACGCCAGGCACAACGGTCATGCGGACCTGCTTCGCCAACGGATTGACGGTGCCGTCGGCATGTAGGCCGTCGCGAGGCCAGGGACGTCACCGTCCTCTGCGCGTGTAGGCGCGGAGCGACAGCGGCACGAACACGACCAGCAGCGCGGCCGACCAGAGCAGGACCGTGGTCACCGGATGCGCGAGTGGCCAGGTCACGTCGCCGGACGGGACGCCAGGGTTGCCGAACAGTTCCCGTGAGGCGGCGGTGAGTGCGCTGACCGGGTTCCAGTCGGCCAGGAAGCGCAGCCAGCCCGGCATGCCGCCGGTCGGGACGAACGCGTTCGACAGCATCGTGAACGGCAGGCCGAGCGGCACCATCGCGTCGGCGACCTGGTCGTTCTTCACCGCCAGGCCCACATAGACGCCCACCCAGCTCAGCGCGTACCGCAGCACGATCATCAGCAGGAACGCCTGGGCGGTGGGGATCAGGCCGCGGTGCGGCTGCCAGCCCACCAGCAGGCCCGCGCCCACCATGATGCCCAGCATCAGCAGGCCGGTCAGCAGGTCGGCGCCGGTCTGCCCGAACGGCACCGCCAAGCGCGCCATCGGCATGGAGCGGAACCGGTCCATCACACCGCGGGAGGCGTCGGTGGCCATCCGCGTCATGACCCCCAACCACGCGGAGAAGGTCACCATCGCGAACAGGCCGGGCATGAGGTACTCGCGGTAGTCGCCGCCGTCCGGCACCTGGATCGCGCTGCCGAAGACGTACCCGAACAGCACCACCATGACGGCCGGGAAGACCAGCGCGGCGACGATCTGCCCGGGTTCTTGCCGCAGTCGTCCCAGTTCGCGGCCGACCAGGGTCAGCCCGTCGGCGAACGTCCAGCGCAGGCGGCCCAGGGGTGAGGTGAGGACGGTCATCGGACGGGCTCCTTGTGGTCGGTGAGGCGCAGGAACACCTCGTCGAGGGTGGGGCGGCGCAGGCTCACGTCGGCGGCGGCGAGTCCCGCGTGGTCGAGCTCGCGCACGATGTCGGCGAGCCGGAGGCCGCCGACGGGCAGGGCGACGCTGAGCCCGTCGGCGCCCGTCGGGGTGGGGTCGGTGCCGGCGAGGGTGTTCAGGACGGTCATCGCCGCGGGCAGCGCGGCGGGGTCTTCGAGGGTGACGTCGAGGCGGTCCCCGATGGTGGCCTTCAGCGCGTCGGGCGGGCCGGTGGCGATCACCTGCCCGTGGTCGATGACGGCGATGTCGTCGGCCAGCTGGTCGGCCTCGTCCAGATACTGCGTGGTGAGCAGCACCGTGGTGCCGTCCGCCACCAGTTCGCGGACGCTGTCCCAGATCTCGCCGCGGCTGCGCGGGTCCAGGCCGGTGGTCGGCTCGTCCAGGAAGAGCACCTCGGGGCGCAGGATGAGGCTGGAGATCAGGTCGAGGCGCCGGCGCATGCCGCCGGAGTAGCCGGTGACCTGCCGATCGGCGGCGTCCATCAGGCCGAAGCGTTCGAGCAGCTCGTCGGCCCGCCGGTGTGCCTCGCGCCGGGACAGGTGGTAGAGGCGCCCGAACATGCGCAGGTTGCCCCGGCCGGTGAGCTTCTCGTCCACGGCGGCGTACTGGCCGGCGAGCCCGATTCTGGCCCGCACCTGGCCGGCCTCGCGGACGACGTCGTATCCGGCGATGCGGGCGTGCCCGGCATCGGGGTCGGACAGGGTCGCCAGGATGCGTACCGCGGTCGTCTTCCCGGCGCCGTTCGGCCCGAGCACGCCGCAGACCGTTCCTTTCGGCACGCTCAGGTCCAGTCCTCGCAGTGCGTGGGTGTCGCCGAAGGACTTGTGCAGCCCCTCGGCGATCACGATCGGCTCCGCCATGTTCCCTCCACTGGGTACGTTGTACGCGGTTTCGGGTCAGGTTAGATTACTGGGTACCATGTACGCAACTGGGAGGAGGAGACGGTGGCCGACGCCGAGTACGTGAACATCTGGATGCGGCCCGAGCGCCCCGCGCGCGGGCCGAAGCCGGTCTACAGCCGCGCGCAGATCACCGAGGCGGCGATCCGGATCGCCGACGCCGAGGGGCTGGAGGCGGCCACCATGCGGCGGATCGCCGCCGAGATCGGCGCGGGCGCGATGTCCCTCTACCGCTATGTCCCGAGCCGCGACAACCTCATCGAACTCATGGCCGACCGGCTGCAGGGCGAGATCGACGTCACCGGCATGCCTTCGGGCGACTGGCGCGCCGACCTGACCCGCTACGCCGACGGGCTGCGGGCCATGTGGCTGAGGCACCCGTGGATCGCCGCGGTGCAGCGGTCACTGCCCAGCTTCGGCCCTAATCAGCTGCTCTTGGTCGAACGGCTGATGGGAGTGCTCGACGCCTTCGTCTCCATCGACGAGAACCTCGGCCTCATGGCCATTCTGGGCGGCTACGTCGAAGGCACCGTCCGCGAGGAGATCAGCTCGGCCGAGGAATTCCGCCGCAGCGGGCTCAGCGAGTCGGAGTGGATGGCGCGGAGCTCCTCGTACGTCGACCGACTGGTGAAGAGCGGGGACTACCCGATCTTCACCAAGATCGTGATGGAGGCGCGCCAGCCACACCTGAGCCGCGACGACCAGTTCCGGCACGGGCTCCAGCGCGTCCTCGACTGCATCGCCGCGGCCCTGCCCTAGCAACGCGTTCAACGCCCAACGGCTGTCAGACCGCCCGGGCGATGCAGATGCGGGCGTTCAGTCGCGGTCCCGCCTCGTAGAACATGTACGACACACCGTCCTGGGTGCCGAACGACGGCGCCGCCACCCTGCCGTTGTCCGAGGGAATCGGCGAGTGGAAGACGCCGAGGTGCGTCTCCTTGTCGAAGGCGTTGCCGACCTCCGTGATTCGCATCCTGCCGTCGTTGCCGTGATAGGCCACGTAGGTGGTTCCGTTGCGTTTGACCAGGGTGGCGCCGGAGATGTCGGTCACGCCGTCGGGTTCGGGGTTCACCAGCGGGGTCGCGCTGAACTGCCAGCCGTCCCAGCCGTTGGGCGACCAGCCGTAGAAGATGCGACGGCCGTTGCGTACCCCCATGAAGGTCATCACGTACTTGTTGTTCCGGCCGGGCAGCGCGTGCTCGAAGACCCGCGCGTAGGAGGTCTCCGAGGTGCCGGGCACCAGGCGGGTGCTCAGGATCGGGGTCTCGTCGGTGAAGGTGATGCCGTCGGTGGAGCGGGCCACGCGCGTGGTGTAGTTCTCGCCGTGGAAGTAGCAGAAGAACTGCCGGGTGGCGGCGTCCCAGGTCACGTGGGGTGAGGACACGTGTGAGACCGTGGTGGTCGGCAGGCGGTTGTCGATGATCGGGTTGCCCGAGTAGTCGTCGAAGGGGCCCGCCAGGGAGTCGGCGAAGGCCACGCAGATGCCGCCCGGATCCTCGTGCGGGGCGTAGTAGAGGTAGTAGCGCGATCGGGGGTTGCTGAGCTTGTCGTACACCCCTCTGATGCAGGGGAAGATGAACTCCCCCGTCGGGTTGTGGCTGAGCGGCAGGGACAGGGCGTCGCGCAGGTACCGGTAGGTCGGCATCCCGGCCGGGCCCGCCGCCGCGTTCGCGGCCGGTCCGAGACCCAGGCCCGCGGCCACGCCCGCTGCCGCGCCCAGTAACACAGTCCGCCGTCGGATCATTTGGACTCCTTCACGCTGCGTCGCGGTGCGGATTCACACGCTCTCCCCCGGCGGAGTGATGCGTCAAGATGCTAATGCGAATTAACTTGGGAAAATCCACGCTTGACAGCACGGGGTGCCGCGCGAAAGATAGGGCCCCACCAAGTTGCTAATGCGCATTGCCGAATCATGGGAGAACACGTACGGTGACTGGCTCAGGCCGACGTCTCACGCAGCAGGACATCGCCAAGATGGCCGGCGTGAGCCAGACGACGGTGTCCCTCGTGCTCAACAAGCGCGGCGACGCCGAGGTGCGGATCGCCCCCGAGACCCGCGAAAGGGTCCTGCGGGTGATCAAGGAGACCGGCTACGTGGCCGATCCCGCCGCGCGGCGGCTCGCCGACGGCCGCAACCGCATCCTCGGTGTGTTCACCTATGAGGCGGTCTTCCCCACCGAGAGTGCCGACTTCTACCACCCGTTCCTGGCCGGCATCGAGGAGTGCGCCGAGGAGATCGGCTGCGACCTGCTGCTGTTCACCAGCGCCAGGGCGATCTCGGGGGCGCGACGGCAGATCTTCAACGAGGAGAGCCGCGTGCGGCTGGCCGACGGCTGCCTGCTGCTCGGCCGTACGGTCGACCGTGACGACCTGGCCCGGCTGCTGGCGGAAGGGATCCCGTTCGTCTCCGTCGGCCGCCGCGACGACGCGGGCGGGCCGGTGCCGTACGTGGGGGCCGACTACCCGTCGGCGGTCCGGGCGCTGGTCGGGCGGGCGGTGGCACTCGGTCATCGGCGGCTGGCCTACGTCGGGGCGGGCACGGGCGGCGAGTCCAGGGCCGACCGTCTGCGCGGGTTCCACGAGGGTGTGGCGGCCGGCGGCGCCGACGGCCGGCACCTCCCGCCCGAGGCACCCCTGGAGGACCTGGTCGCGGCCGGGGTGACGGCGGTCTTCGTCGAGGAGTACGCCGACTGCGTCGCGCTCGCCAGAGCTGCCGGGGAGCGCGGCATGGAGATTCCGCGCGACCTGTCCATCCTCACCCTGGGCGCGTTCACCCGGCCGGTCCAGGCCGACACCGACTTCACGGGCTTCCGCATCCCTAGGCGCGAGATGGGCCACAGAGCCGTACAACTGCTGGCCGAAGTGCTGGGGAGGGGCGGGAGCCCGCAAGAACTGCTCCCTTGCGAGCTGATCGCCGGAAGCACGCTGGCTCCGGCCCCCGGAATGTGACAGGAGATTTCCCCAAGTGGTTGAGATATCGGCAGACGCGGCCATCGTCGGCGGCGGGCTGGGCGGCGTCGCCGCCGCGCTGGCCCTGCTGCGGGCCGGCCGCACCGTGGTCCTCACGGAGGAACACGACTGGCTCGGCGGCCAGCTCACCAGCCAGGCCGTCCCGCCCGACGAGCACTCCTGGGTGGAGCGGTTCGGCGTCACGGCGAGCTACCGGGCCCTGCGCGAGGGCATCCGGCAGTACTACCGCCACCACTACCCGCTCACCGAACGGGCGCGGGCGCAGCGGGAGTTCAACCCGGGAGCCGGTCACGTGAGCCGCCTGTGCCACGAGCCCAGGGTCGCGGTCGCGGTGATCGAGGCGATGCTCGCCCCCTATCGGGGCTCGGGCCGGTTAAGGGTGCTGCAGCCGTACCGGCCGGTGGGCGCGGAGGTGGATGGCGACCGCGTCACATCGGTACGGCTGGCACACCGCGACGATGACGCCGAGCAGGTCGTGGTGCGCGCGCCGTACGTGCTGGACGCGACCGAGACCGGCGAACTGCTGCCCCTGACCGGCACCGAGTACGTCACCGGATTCGAGTCGCAATGCGAGACAGGCGAGCCGAGCGCGCCCGCCGAGGCGCAACCGCTGAACATGCAGGCCGTCTCCGTCTGCTTCGCGGTCGACCACGTCGACGGCGACCACACGATCGACCGGCCCGCCTCCTACGACTTCTGGCGGGCGTACGAGCCGCCCTTCTGGGGCGACAAGCTGCTGTCGTGGCGGTGCCCGAACCCGCGCACCCTCGCGATCATGGAACGTTCCTTCACCCCCAACCCCGACGACGACCCCCAGCTCGTCGAGGCCGACCAGCGCGTCAACCCGGGCGACGCCAACCTGTGGACCTTCCGCAGGATCGCCGCGCGCCGCAACTTCACGCCGGGCGCCTACGCCAGCGACATCACCCTCGTCAACTGGCCGATGATCGACTACCTGGAGGGGCCGGTCATCGACGTGCCGGACGCGGACCGGCACCTGGCGGCCGCCCGCGAGCTGTCCCTGTCGGTGATGTACTGGCTGCAGACCGAGGCCCCCCGCCACGACGGCGGCACCGGATACCCGGGTCTGCGGCTGCGCGGCGACGTCACCGGCAGCGCCGACGGGCTCGCCCAGGCCGCCTACATCCGCGAGTCCCGGCGCATCCGGGCCCTGACCACCGTCACCGAACAGGACCTGTCCGTGGCGATACGCGGCGACAAGGGCGCCGTCTCCTATCACGACTCCGTGGGCGTGGGCATGTACCGCATCGACCTGCACCCGTCGACCGGCGGCGACAACTACATCGACGTCGCCTGCTCCCCGTTCGAGATCCCCCTCGGGGCGCTGGTCCCGCAGCGGATGACCAACCTGCTGCCGGCCGGCAAGAACATCGGCACCACCCACATCACCAACGGCGCCTACCGCCTGCATCCGGTGGAGTGGAACGTCGGCGAGGCGGCCGGCGCGCTCGCCGCCTTCTGCCTGGACCAGGCCACCACGCCGCACGCCGTGCGCGCGGACGACCGGCTCCTGGCCGACTTCCAGCAGCGGCTCGTCCGCGACGGCGTGGAGCTGCGCTGGCCCGACGTCACCGGCTACTGACGCCGTCATCAACGCCAGAAGGAGAAACCCCCATGAAAGCACCCGGGAAGCTGGCGGCCCTTTCGCTGACCGCCCTCCTCGTGGCCACCGCCTGCGGCAACGGCGGCACCGCGCCGGCCGCGCAGGGCCCACAACCGCTGCGCATGTCGATCTGGACCTCCAACGAGGCCCACCTGAAGCTGTTCAACGACATCGCCGCCGAGTACCGCAAGTCCCACCCGCAGGTCGGCAAGATCACCTTCGACCCTATCCCGTTCGAGAACTACACGACCACGCTGACCACGCAGATCGCCGGCGGCAATCCCCCCGACATGGCGTGGATCATGGAGAACTCCGCCCCGGACTTCGTCGGCTCCGGCGCCCTCGTCCCGCTCAAGAGCAAGATCGAGAACGTGGGCGAGCTGGTCCCGGCCGCCACCCGGCTGTGGGAGCGCGAGGGAGAGCTGTACGCCTACCCGTTCTCCACCTCGCCGTTCGGCGTCTTCGTCAACACCGACCTGGTCAAGGCCGCGGGCCAGAAGCCGCCGCGCGAGCTGATGAAGGCCGGCCAGTGGGACTGGGAGCACGCCAACCAGATCAACAAGGCCATCGCGGCGAAGGGCAAGAACGGCCTGACCATCCTCAACTTCGACTACAAGGCCTGGGACAACCTCGCCACCATCTGGCAGGGCTGGGGCGCCAAGGCGTGGAGCGACGACGGCGGCACCTGCCAGTTCAACGCGCCCGAGATGGTGGAGGCCATGACGTTCGTGCACAAGGCGATCTTCACCGACAAGTCCATGCCGGGGCCGGGCACCGCCGTCGACTTCTTCTCCGGTGACACCGCGATGGCCGTCGCCCAGATCTCCCGCGCCGCCATGCTGAAGGACGCGACGTTCAAGTGGGACCTGGTGCCGCTGCCCGCCGGGCCGAAGGGCAAGTACGCGGTCATCGGCCAGGCCGGGATCGGCGTACTGAAGAAGTCGCCGAGGGCCCAGCAGGCCACCGACTTCCTCGCCTACTTCGCCAACGCCGCCAACGCCGCCAAGCTCGCCGCGTACTTCCCACCCGCGCGCAGCTCGCTGCTGACCGCCGACACCATGGCCAAGACCAGCCCCATGCTGAGCGGCGACCAGCTCCAGGAGGTGGTGATCGACGGCATCCAGAAGGGCGTGGTCAAGCCCAGCCACACCGGTCAGGCCGAGCTCGCGCAGACCGCCAGGGCCGCCCTCGACCCGCTGTGGAAGCCGGACGCCGACGTCAAGGCGGTGCTGGACGGCGTGTGCGCGAAGATCCAGCCGCTGCTGGGCGGATGACGTGGTGGCTTCGGACCTCGGCGAACGGGTGGCCGCACGCGCCGCCACCCGGCGCCGCCCCTACTGGACCATCCCCCGGCGCGACGCCCTCGTCGGCTATCTGCTGATCTCGCCGCAGCTCGTGGGCAGTGTGCTGTTCGTCCTGGTGCCGCTCGGCCTGGTGGTCTACTACAGCCTCCAGGAGTGGAACGTACTGGCGGGCACGTTCGAGTACATCGGCGGCGAGAACTACGCCAAGCTGCTCACCGACCCGAAAATGGGGCAGGTGCTGACCAGCACCGTGCTCTTCTCGGCCGGTCTGGTCGTGCTCAACCTCACTCTCGCCCTCGCCCTGGCCATCCTGCTCAACCAGCGGCTGCGCGGCACCACGTTCTTTCGCACGCTGTTCTTCTCGCCGGTGCTGGTGTCGCTGGTCGCCTGGACGATCGTCTGGCAGTTCCTGCTCCAGCAGGACGGCGGCGTCAACGGCGTGCTCGGCGTGGCGGGCGTCGAGGGCCCCAACTGGCTGCGCGGCGAGAGCACGGCCCTGCTGTCGGTCATCGTCGTCCAGGTCGTCAAGAACGTGGGGCTGAACATGGTCCTGTTCCTGGCGGCGCTCCAGGGCGTGCCCCGCCAGCTGTACGAGGCCGCGCAGCTCGACGGCGCCGGTGCCTGGACCCGCTTCCAGCGCATCACGGTGCCGCTGATCAGCCCGACGATCCTGCTCACCTCGATCATCACCGTGGTCGGGTCGCTGCAGGTGTTCGCCCAGATCGCCGTGCTCACCCAGGGCGGGCCCGGCATGTCGACCACGGTCCTCGTCTACTACCTGTACCAGCAGGCCTTCCAGTTCCGGCACCTCGGCTACGGCGCCACCCTGTCGGTCCTGCTGTTCCTGATCGTCGCGGCGCTGACGCTGCTGCAGTGGCGGCTGCGCCGGAAGTGGGTCTTCCATGAGTCGTAGGGTCAAGCTCGCGCTATATGCGGTGCTGTGCGTGTTGTGCGTGCCGTTCGTGTTCCCGACCTGGTGGATGGTCACCTCGTCGGTGAAGCCGATCAGCGACATCTTCGCCTTCCCGCCCGCGCTGCTGCCCTCCAGGTTTGACTTCTCCACCTATGGCCGGGTCTTCGAGCTGCAGCCGTTCGGGCAGCAGTACCTCAACAGCCTCTACATCGCGGCCGTGGTGACCGTCGGCACGATGGCGGTGGCCGCGATGGCCGGCTACGCCTTCGCCCGGATCCGCTTCCCCGGTCAGAACGTGCTCTTCCTGGTCGTGCTCGTCGGCCTGCTGATCCCCAGTGAGGTGACGATCGTCCCGCTGTTCCAGATGTTCCACGGGGCGGGGCTGACCGACACGCACTGGCCGCTGATCCTGGTGCCGATCCTGGGCGCGCCCAGCGTGCTGGCGACGTTCATCATGCGGCAGTTCTTCATCACGCTGCCCGGCGAGCTGGAGGAGGCGGCCAGGGTCGACGGGCTCGGCCGCTTCGGCACCTTCTACCGGGTGGCGTTGCCGCTGGCCAGGCCCGCGCTCGGCGCCGTCGCCATCTTCACGTTCCTGCACTCGTGGAACCTCTACCTCGAACCCATCGTGTTCCTGTCCACCCCGTCGAAGTTCACCCTGCCGCAGGCGCTCACCCAGTTCGTCGACGCCTACGGCTCGCCCCTATGGAACGTGCAGCTCTCCGCCGCCACGATGACCGCCCTGCCCATCCTGGTCGTCTTCGTACTGGCCCAGCGGCAGTTCATCGAGGGGCTCGCGCACACCGGTCTGAAAGGCTGACCATGCTCCCTCCCCGAACGCTCCCTCGCCGAACGCTCTCCCGCCGCACCCTCCTCCGCGCCGCCGCGCTGCTCCCGGCCGTGCCCGTGCTCGCGCCCGGCACCGCCTACGCTGCCGTCCCCGACCTGCCGCCGCTGCCCGGTCTGGACCGCAGGTCGTTCGCCCCCCACGAGCAGCGTTTCGCGCCGTACCTGGCCACGCTCGCGCCCATGGTCAACGACATGGACGACACCGGCTTCTTCGCCGGCGGCTGGTGGCGGTCGCCGGCCGCGCCGTACAACGCCCGCGTGCAGGAGCACGTCTTCACGCTGGCCTGGTTCCACGCCAACGCCCGCCCGTGGAACCCGTACGCCGGGGACGCGAACCTACTGGCCGCGCTCGACGCGGCGCTCGGCCACTACCTGTCGCTCCAGCACGCCGACGGCTCCTTCCCCGAGTACAACCGGAACGAGCACGGCCTTGCCCCCACCGGATTCGGCCTCGGCTACCTCGCCAAGACGCTGCGGATCCTGCGCGCGACCGGGGCGCTGCCCGCCCGGCAGGCCCAGATCGCCGCCGCTTTACGGACGACGATGACGTGGTTCCTCGACCCCGCCAACCGCACGGTCTGGCAGGAGCCGCTCAACTACGCCAACCAGACCAGCTCCGGCCTGGCCGGGGCCACGCACGCGCTCAAGCTCGACCCGGATCCCGCGCTCGCCACGAGCCTGCGCGAGGCGTTCGCCAGGATCGCCGCGACCGGCGTGAGCTCCGCCGGCTTCTTCCACGAGGAGGGCGGCCACGACATGAACTACAACTTCGAGGTCATGCTGCCCGAGCTGGCCGACGCCTACCTCCACAGCCAGGACCCGCACCTGGTGGACATGGCCCGCAAGTTCACCGGCTTCCTGTCCTACAACCTGCTGCGCGAGCCCGACGGCGCCGGGTACATGGTCAACGTCGCGCCGTCGACCCGTACCAGTGCGCGCTGGTACGACGAGGTCCGGCCCGATCCCGACCGGACCGCGCTCAACTGGACGTTCACCCGTCAGGTGCCGCTGCTGTCGGCGTTCATGACCGCCCGCGAGGACCTCGCCGACGCCCGCACCGCCTGGGCCGCGTCCACCGAACCGGTGACACCGCTCGCCAAGCAGGACACCTCACCGCGCATCCTCACCCACGGCCTGTACGGCGAGGGCTTCCCCACCCGGCGGCAGCGCGCCGCCGCCATCGCGGACCTGCCCTACCTGCGCTCGCAGGACTTCGTCGAACTGCGCAGGGACAGGGGCCAGGACTTCCTGTACGTCCGCAAGCCCGGCCTGTACCTGGGCGGCTACTTCGGCGACCGCGCTTCCCGCGCCCGCACCGGCCTGACCTTCCTGTGGCATCCCGAGGCCGGCACGATCATCTGCGGGCTCAACGACAACAACTACGCCTGCTGGTCCACCGTCTTCCCCGGCCAGGTGCCCGACTCCAACGGCGACCTCCCGGCCGCCTACTTCCGTGGCGCCCCCGGTGGCAGCGAGTGGACCGGCGGCCCGCCCCCCGCCGCCTTCGGCATCCGGTACGGCAACGCGAACGTCACCACGGACGTCCTGGTCACTCGCCAGACGATCCGGCGTACGGTCAGGGCCAACGCCGCGGCCACCGAGCAGATCCCCCTCATCCTCCGGCCCGAAGACGTCCTCACCTTCACCGACGGCACGCGAGCCACGTTCGGCGGCTCGACCACCGCCACCGCCGACGGCTTCGACGTGCGCCGGGGCCGCACCACGATCCGCTTCCGCTGGGACACTCCCCTGCAGGCGACCGTCGCGGCCGGCAGCGTGCGCTACTTCCGAGACGGCGCCCGCCGCTTCCACGCCCTCCGCATCCCCCACCAGGGCACATTCGACCTCAAGGTCATCATGGGCTGACGCGAGGTAGTTGTGAGCTGGATCACGGTTGAGGTTGACCTTAGGTCAGGGTGCAAGCTCGTCGCAGCGGCGAGACGCCGAACGGACATAACAGATTTGAAGGAGCAAACCACCATGTCCATCACCCTTTCCGACCAGGACAAGAGCACCCTCCGGACTGCCGCGTACGGCGCCGTATCGCTGATAGCCGCAGCCACCGGCTCGCCCCACAAGACCGCCACGAATGCCACCATCGCCCTGACGTCGGCGACCGGCCTGGTCGGACACGTGCTCGCCGCGAAGACCAAGGACATCGACCTGAAGGGCAAGACCGTCGCCGAACTCGCCGACCGAGTGCTGCCGGCCCTGACTTCGGCCATGAAGCTGCTCGGCAAGCAGGCTCCGGCCGAAGCCGACAACTTCCGCGGCACCATCCTCCTCGCCGTCGAAGCCGCCCAGGTCCACCCGGACAAGCCCAGCACCGTCACGGCCGAGATGGCCCGCAAGATCGCCGCTGCCCTCGACACCGCCGGGCAGGATCGCCCGGAGCTGCAGAAGGCGATCGAGGAGGTCGTCGATTCCGGTTTCGTCGGGGTGTCGCTGCGCGTGCACGAAGAGCGGGGCGAATGGGCCGGCAGCGCCGGGGCGGCCGAGCTGGGCGGGGCCGCCAAGCCGCCGACGAACGGGCACATCCGGATCGGCAGCAACACCAAGACCTTCACCGCGACCCTGGTACTGCAGCTGGTGGCCGAGGGCAAGATCGACCTCGACACCCCGGCAGCCCGCTACCTGCCCGAACTCGGGCTCGACGAGCGGATCACGGTGCGAATGCTGCTGCAACACACCAGCGGGGTGTTCAACTACACCGGCGAGGTCTTCGACGACGGGACGATCGTGCTGGGGATCCCCATCCCCTACAGCACCACGGGCGGAGAGTGGCTGGACAACCGGTTCACGACCTACCGGCCGCAGGAGCTGGTGGAGCTGGCGTTGTCCAAGCCGGCCCGGTTCGAGCCGGGGACGGGCTGGAGCTACTCCAACACCAACTACGTGCTGGCCAGACTGCTGATCGAGAAGGTCACCGGCCGCTCGCTCGCCGAGGAGATGCGGCGGCTGATCCTGGAGCCGCTCGGCCTGTCGGGCACGATCGTGCCCGACGCCTCGCCGGAGATCCCCGAGCCACACGCCCACGCCTACTACCGCTACCAGGACAAGACGGTCGACGTCACCCGCCACAACCCTTCCTGGGTCTCCACCGGCGGCGACATGATCTCGACCACCCAGGACCTCCACACGTTCATCTCCGCACTGCTGGGCGGCAAGCTCCTGCCGCCCCCGCTGCTGGCCGAGATGTGCACCCCGCACCCGACAGGCATCCCGAACATGGACTACGGCCTGGGCGTGTTCGTGGTGACCACGGACGACGGCGGCACCCTCATCTCCCACAACGGCGCCACCGTGGGCCACGCGGCGCTGATGTACAGCACCCCCGACGGCAGCAAGACCCTCACCGCCGCGCTGAACTGCGTGGACGACGCCGACATGGCCATCGGGGCAGCATTCCAGAGCGCCCAGCAAAGGCTCCTCCACGAGGTGTTCCGCGGTGGGCGGGCCGACCCGGCTCAGCCGGCAGTCTGAGCACAGGGCAGGCTGGGCAGATGCGGAACGGAGTCACGATCGGGCAGGCGGCGGCATTCGTCGGCGTCACGGTGAAGACAGTGCGGCATTACCACAAGCTCGGCCTGGTCGAGGAGCCGGAACGCGACGGCTCCGGCTACCGGCGGTATGGATCGGCCGAGCTGCTGCGGCTGGTGCAGGCCCGGACGCTGGCCGCCGCCGGGGTGCCGCTGGCCGAGATCGGGTCCCTGCTCGACGCCGACGCCACGCTGTTCGCCGCCGCGCTCGCCGACGTCGCGCGGCAGCTCACCGAACGGATCGAGGAGTTGACCGCGCGGCGTGACACGCTGTACCGGCTCGCCGATGGTGACCGGGCCCTGCTGCCCGACCGCGCTGTGGCGCTGCTGGAACAGATGTCCGGCCACGGATTCTCCGCGGACGAGGTGGCGGCCACCAGGGAGGGCTGGGTGCTGGCCAAGGCCCTGGTCCCAGAAGGCTTCGACGACTACCTCGCCCATTTCGAGCACGCCCTCGAAGACACCCGGCTCGTCGCCTTGACCAGGCGCGCGGCCGAAGCGGTGTTCTGGGAGCCGGACGACCCCCGCATCGCTGAGCTCGCCACCGCCGCGGCCGACCACTACCTCGCCAACCCCGCACTGCTGAGGACCGTGACCGGCCTGCAAGCCCGTACCGAGGCCGCGGCCCGGTACACGCTGATCGCCCACCACGGCGAAGAGCGGACGCCGGCCGCGGCGCGACTGGCCGCGCTCTTCGAGGCCGAGCTCCGCGCCGCCGGCATCCACATCCCCAGACCGGACCCCCACTGACCGGCCGCCCGCTCCACCTGTACGGCTCTTCACGCATCACGCCTCCGCGATGTACGCTTCGTAAAGTACGTACTTGACGATAATTGCGGAGTTGGCGCCAGTGGAGCCTCAGGAGAGTGAGTTCGTCGATCGGATGGGGCTGGTCATGGAGCGTCTGGGCGGGACGCGCACGATGGGCCGCCTGTACGCATGGCTCATGATCTGCGACCCGCCCGACTGTTCGCTCACCGACCTGGCGGCGGAGCTCGGGGTGAGCAAGACCGCGGTCAGCACGGTCGCCAGGCAGCTGGAGGTCAGCGGGATGATCGAGCGCGTGCCCACGGCCGGCCGCGAGCACCGCTACCGGATGATCGGCGGCGGATGGGCGGAGGTCATGCAGGTCCAGCTCGCCGGCGTGCGGAAGAGCCTGGACACGCTGGACTTCGGGCTGTCGTTCCTCGGCGAGGAGCCCGGACGGCGCGCCCGGGTGGCGGAGACCCGCGAGTTCTTCGCCTTCGTCCTGTGGGACGGCGAGGGCATGCTCGAGCGCTGGGCGGAATACCGCAAGAAATCGTCCTGACGTACACCTCGACAGAGAGATCCTCAACCAAGGAGAGGCAATGGCCGACTTCGTCGAGCGGTACGACGTCCCGAAGCAACACTTCTGGCTGCACGGGCCCCGATCGGGCCCGCCCGTCGAGTTCGACGCGCAAGCCGGGATGTGGAACGTCTACGGTTACCCGGAGCTGCAGGAGGTCATCGGCGACCCCGCGACCTTCTCCTCCGACACGATGCGGATCGTCCCCAAGGGCATGCTGCCGGAGGAGGGCTTTTCGCTGGAGGGCTTCATCACCCAGATCGACCCGCCAGAGCACGGCAAGCTGCGCAAACTGGTCAGCAGCGCGTTCACCCGCAAGGTCGTCGCGGATCTCGAACCGCGGATCGCCGCGATCACCCACGAACTGCTCGACGCGGCGCAGGAGCGCGAGCGGTTCGAGTTGGTGCGCGATCTGGCCTATCCGCTGCCGGTCATCGTCATCGCCGAGCTGCTGGGGGTGCCCACCACTGATCGCGATCTGTTCAAGCAGTGGGCGGACGGGCTGTTCCAGCGGGACGCCAAGGTCTCGCTCAACCAGTCTGCCGAAGAGCGGAGCGCGAGCCTCGAAGCCACGATGAAGCCGTGGCGGGAGATGAGCGACTATCTCGCCGGCCACGCCGCCGAACGCCGCCGGCAGCCGCGCGCCGACCTGCTCACCAGGCTGGTCGAGGCCGAGGTGGACGGCGAGCACCTGCCCGACGATCAGGTGGTCAACTTCGCGATCGTGCTCCTGCTGGCCGGGCACATCACCACGACCATGCTGCTCGGCAACACGGTGTTGTGCCTGGACGCCTTCCCCGCCCAGCAGGACAGGGTACGCGCCAACCGCGACTCGGTCCCGGCCGTCATCGAGGAGTCGCTCCGGCTCCTCACCCCGTTCGCCGCCCTCGGCCGTGCCACCACGCGCGAGGTCGAGCTCGGCGGGGTGACGATCCCGGCCGATCAGATGGTCATGTGCTGGATCGCGACGGCCAACCGGGACCCCCGGCAGTACCCGAACCCGGGAGTGTTCGATCCTGATCGCGATCCCAACCCGCATCTCGCGTTCGGCCGCGGCATCCACTTCTGCATCGGCGCTCCCCTGGCCCGGCTGGAGGGGCGGGTCGCGCTGAACATCCTGCTCGACCGGTTCGATCCCCTGCGTACCGATCCAGCGGACCCTGTGGAGTTCATCCCCACGCCGACCATGAGCGGGGTACGGCGCCTTCCGCTCCTCTAGAAGCGCGTGGTTCGCTGGGGCGGGGCGCGCCCCGCCCCAGCGAACATGGAGCGGCGACGCGGGACCCCCGCTACCACGTCGTCCTCGCGACTCCCGGTGGCAACGACCTGATCTGCGACTCCGGTCTCACGCTGCGCAGCCAGGACACCATCGAGCGCATCACCGGCCCGCTCGACACCCTGGTGGTCTCCGGCGGCGTCGGGCACGAGGAGGCGGCCGGCGACCGGCGGCTGGTCGGGCACGTTCGCCGCCTGGCCGAGGTAAGCAGGCGGGTCGCCTCGGTGTGCACGGGCGCGAGCGTGCTGGCCGCCGCGGGACTGCTGGAGGGGCGGCGCGCCACCACTCACTGGAGGTACGCGGGCACGCTGGCGGCCCGGCATCCCGGGGTGACCGTGGACCCCTGCCCGATCTTCATCAGGGAGGGGAAGGTGTCCACCGCGGCGGGCGTCACCAGCGCACTCGACCTGACGCTGGCGTTCGTCGAGGAGGACAACGGCTCGACGCTGGCGCGTACCGTGGCCCGCGGTGTGGTGACCTATCTGCAGCGGCCGGGCGACCAGGCGCAGATGAGCATGTTCGTGGTGGCGCCCCCGCCCGAGCACCCCCTGGTGCGGAAGATCGTCGACCACGTCACCGGCCATCTCGACGGCGACCTGAGCGCGGCGGCGCTGGCCGTCCGGCTGAACATCAGCGAGCGGCACCTGACCCGCCTCTGCCTGGAACACCTCGACCTGACCCCCGGCCGGTACGTCAGGAAGGCCCGTACCGAGGCCGCCGCGCAGTTGCTCACCTCGTCGTCGCTGCCCACGGCGGAGGTGGCGGCACGGTGCGGGTTCGGCTCGGCGGAGAGCCTGCGGCAGGCGTTCGTGGCCCAGTACGGCCTCTCGCCGTCCCAGTACCGCCGCCACCGCGCGCACCAGGCGGGCTGACTACGTGCGCAGCCGCGCGTTGAGCCGTGCGGCCTGTCGCGTGAGGTGGTCGCGTTCGGGGAGGCTGGACGCCGATCGGGCGGCTTCGGCGTAGAGCCGGGCCGCGGTCACCGGATCACCGTCACGCTCGTGCAGGTACGCCGAGACGGCGGTGTAGCGGGGCAGGGCGGGGTCGAGCTCCGCCAGGGCGGCCAGGCCGGCCCGCGGGCCGTCGGCCTCGCCGACCGCGACGGCCCGGTTGAGCCGGGCCACCGGGCTGTCGGTGAGGCGTACCAGTTCGTCGTACCACTCGACGATCTGCACCCAGTCGGTCTCCTCGGCCGTCTGGGCGTCGGCGTGGAGCGCGGCGATGGCGGCCTGGGCCTGGAACTCGCCCAGGCGGTCGCGGGTGAGGGCCGTCTGGAGTACGTCGACGCCTTCGGCGATCAGGCGGGTGTTCCACAGGCCGCGGTCCTGCTCGGCGAGAGGCACGAGCCTGCCGTCGGGGCCGGTCCGTGCCGGGCGCCGGGCGTGGTGCAGCAGCATGAGCGCGAGCAGGCCCGCGACCTCCTCATGGTGGGTCTTGGCCGCCAGCTGGCGAGTGAGCCGGATCGCCTCGCCGGCCAGGTCGACGTCGCCGGAGTAGCCCTCGTTGAAGACCAGGTAGAGCACGCGCAGCACCGTGGCGACGTCACCGGGCTGGTTGAACCGGACATCCGAGACGGTCCGCTTGGCCCTGCTGATCCGCTGGGCCATGGTCGCCTCCGGCACGAGGTAGGCCCGCGCGATCTGACGCGTGGTCAGGCCGCCGACCGCGCGCAGCGTGAGCGCGACGGCCGAAGCCGGTGTCAGGGACGGGTGCGCGCACAGGAAGTACAGCTGGAGCGTGTCGTCCACCGCCTCGGCCGGGCCGGGCACGGGCTCGTCCTCGACGCGTACCTCGCGATGCCGCCGGGAGGTATCGGCGCGGGCGGCGTCGAGGAACTTACGCCAGGCCACCGTGACCAGCCAGCCCTTGGCGTCCCGCGGTGGGTCGTCCGGCCACACACGTACGGCCTCGACCAGGGCGTCCTGCACGGCGTCCTCGGCCGCCGCGAAGTCGGCTCCGCGACGGACGAGGACACCGATCACCGCGGGCACCAGCTCCCGCAGCAGCGACTCGTTCACTCGGTCACCGTGGGCGACTCGCCGTAGAACGGGCGCACCTCGAGCCACTCGTGGATCGGCTTCCCACCCGCGCCCGGAGCCGCGGACAGCTCGCCGGCCAGCTCGATCGCCCGCTCGTAGGTCTCGACGTCGATCACCATCCAGCCGGCGATCAGGTCCTTGGTCTCCGCGAACGGGCCGTCGGTGACCGGCGGCCGCCCTTCGCCGTCGTAGCGGACGAACGTGCCTCCCGGGGCGAGTGCCTGATGGTCGACGAGCTCGCCGGTGTCCTCGAGCCGGGCGGCGAAGTCACGCATGTACTGAATGTGGGCCGAGAACTCCTCCGGCGTCCACTGGTCCATCGGCACGTCGTTGACCGCTGCCGGTGCGCCTCGGTAGTGCTTGAGCAGCAGGTACTTGGCCATCGTGTTTTCTCCTTGGTGCGGTATAGGTCATGGTGTTTCTCTTCGGGGAGGGTTCTCGACATCCCACGCGCGGCGCTCAGGCGCGCTGACGCTCCTCCCGCTGCCGGACCAGCTCCTCGACCGCGCTCGGCAGGGTCGTCTCGAAGTCGATCAGCTTCGCCCACGTCGGGGTCACGACGATCCGGACCATGCCGTCGTAGAGCGAACGCACCTCCGCCTCCCACTCAACCCGTTGCTCGGGTGTCATCTGGTAGCTGCCGTTCATCTGGAGATACTCGTCCGGGATGCCCTCGACGACGTCCAGCTCGGCCCGACCGCGGATGAGCAAGATCTTGGGCGGGTGCACCTCGGTGTCGATCGTCAGGGCGACCATCGGGTTCTCGCGCAGGGCCGGGAGCTTCGGCGCGTTCGTCGACGTGCACATGACGACCTCCGAGCCGTTCCAGGTGAACGCGATCGGGACATTGCGGGGTGTGCCGTCCTTGGCGACGTAGGCCAAGCGGGTCAGGTCGCGGGCCAGCAGTTCCTGGCTGATCGGCCGGTTCAGGACTTCGATGATCTCGTTCGGTCGCATGGCTGTTCCCGTCCCTTAGCTGAGCTTCTCGCCGAGCGCGACGATGATGCCTTCGGGGCCGCGGACGTAGCAGAGCAGGTAGCTGTCCTCGTACCGGGCCACCTCACCGACGAGTTCGGCGCCGTGAGTGCGCAGGCGGGCAACGACGTCCTCGATGTCGTCGACGGCGAACATGACGCGGTGCATGCCCAGCGTGTTGTGCGGCGGGTTGTGCGGTCCGGCGCTGATCGCCGCGGGGGCGTGGTATTTCGCCAGTTCCAGCCGGCCGGGGCCGTCCGGGATCCGCATCATCGCGATGTCGCAGCGGACGCCGTCGAGTCCGACGGTTCGGTCCGCCCAGAGGCCCTCGATCTGCGCCTTGCCCTCCAGCTCCATGCCGAGTTCAACGAAGAACGCGATGGCAGCCTCAAGGTCGTCGACGACGATGCCGACGTTGTCCATCCGCTGAATCGTCATGGTGGTTCTCCTTCTTCGTCGCGCGGCCCGTCGTGGCCGCTGATGTCCCTGGGACGGAGCCCGACCTACGATCTCGACACGCTGAAGCGTGCTGATTTCTAGAACCTTCTTCTGGCTGCTACCCGGCCCGCCGACCAGTTCCTTTCTTCGCTGTGCCGGCCCGCTTGCTGTCCCGGATGACGGGAGCGCTTTCGATCTGCCGGACTCCCGGCAGGCTTCCTATGCCGCCCTCGAGGTAGTCGTACAGTGCTTCGGCGTCATGGCAGGCCACGAACACCAGCAGGTTGGTCGGACCGGTGGTGGCGGCGGCGAAGGCGACCTCGGGATGCGCGGCGATCGCCTCGGCGGCGCGGCGGAGCGCGGACGGCTCGACCGTCAGCCAGAGCATCGCGACCATCTCGAACCCCAGGTGAAGAGGGTCGACGTCCACGTCGAAGAACAGCGCGCAGCCGCCGCGCAGCTGTTCCAGCCTGCGCTTGGCCGTCATCTCCGACCAGCCGGTGGCCCGGGCCAGCTCCGGATACCCGGCGCGGCCGTCCCGGGCCAGAGCCGCCGCCAGCTGTTCGTCGCCTTCTTCCAGGAGGACCCGCCCGTGCTGTGCCGGCGGCGGGTGCCGCGGGCTGAGCGCGGCGATCTGTTCCGGCCCGAGAGAGTTGGCGCGGCCGTGCCAGCCGGTGGGACCGCCGGCGAAGACCCGCAGCAGGCAGTGAGCCGTCACCCCGACCACTCTTGGCGTTCGCGGCAATTGCCCAAAGAGCAGCGCATCACGCTCGTGCGGGCTGCGTGCCTGGATGACACTGACGATCTGCGTACCGCCTGAGGTGAGGCTGACCCAGGAGGTGTCCGGCCGGCGGGCCAGGGCGTCGGCGATGGGGATGGCCGAGTCGGGCGTGACCTGGATCCGCACGATCCACTGCACCCAACCCAGCCGTCGTGCGTCCAGCTGGCCGACCACGTTGAGCAATCCGGCGGAGCGCAGCCGGCGGTAGCGGCGCGCGACCGTCTGGTCGGACACGTGCAGCACCGATGCGATGCGGCTGAAGGGCGCGCGTCCATCCACGTGCAGCGCGTGGATGATCGCACGATCGAGCTCGTCCAGGACCGGGGCAACCACCGTGGTCAGATTAGCGTGACCTGGATGCCGAGGAAGGTGGTGACAAGGGTGTTCACCGGTCACACCGCCATGAAGGCCAGCGCCGCGCCGCGCGCCTGGGCGGCTCCGACGAAAAACCCGTCAGGAAGCTCGCGGGTGGTGAACCCGTTGCCTTCCACCAGGGCGCGGGCCGCGTTCACGTCTTTGACCGCCACGGTCTGACCGGCCATGTACGGCAGCGCGGGCACCGGCTCATCGGGCCGCATCTCCCGGAAGGCGGAGACCGCGACGATCTCCACCCTCCCCAGCGGGAGCGACAGCACGCGCAGCGACCCTTCGGCCGCCGGCTCGACGTCCAGGATGAGGGCGTAGCGGGCGACGGTGTCCTCCAGGTCGGCGTCGTCCACCGCGAGCAGCACGCTGTGCAGGTGGGTGGCTCCATTGGCGTGCTCGAGGTAGCGGGACTGGTGGATCAGCTCGGGCGTCAGATGGTGCGCGGCGTGGATCAGCCCTTCGGGCGTGCGGGCACGGTCCAGATGAACCGCCTGGAAGCGGGCGGTCGCCACCCCGTCGGGGGTCTCCACGTCTCGCTGCAGCGGCAGCACCCCGGAGGAGGACAGGCCGGCCGCGCGCAGCCGCTTCTCGGTGACCGCGACGTCGGGGCAGCCGAAGGAGTAGCCGTGCAGGCCCTCGTACTGCTCGATCAGCGGGCGGATGTTCCAGGGGTCGACCGAGCCGTCCCCGTACAGGCCGAGCAGTTCCAGGTAGGTACGGCCGAACAGGGCGCACCGGTTGCCCGCGCCCATGGGCCGGCGCTCACCGCCGGGACGGTCGGCGCCCATGTGCATGGACAGCGGGCTGAGGGTGAAACCGAGCGCCTCGTACGTCGCCGCGGTGGCGTCCATGTCGGTGGTGTAGAGGACAGAGTGATCGATCCGGTCGATGTCGTGAGTAGCCATGGAGGACAGGCTGCTGCCACGGCGGCAACGGGTTCCAGCCAGCGGCGTCCGATCGTTATTTTTCGACATCGAACGACCGGCCGTGATGGAATCCGACACTTTTCCATGGTTCAGCGGCTGTCGTAGCGGTGGCGGGCGGCTTCGATCTCGTCGTTGTGGTCGGTGGCCCACTGGACGAAGGCGTACGCGGTCTCGCGCATCTTCTCGCCCAGCGGCGTCAGCTGATATTCGACGCGGGGCGGCATCTCGGGATAAGAGGTGCGGGTGAGCAGGCCGTCGCGCTCCAGGTGCCGGAGGGTGAGGGTGAGCATCCGCTGGGAGATGCCGGGGATCTGGTCGTACAGGGCGCCGAAACGAAGAGGCCCGGCGGCGAGGATCCCGATGACGAGGATGGACCATTTGTCGCCGACGCGGTCGAGGGTGTCGCGGATGCCCTGGCCGTTGTCGGGCCAGGACGCGCAGGGGTGCGGTGGGGTCCGGGCCGCCACCATGCGCGGGTCTGGATCTTGGCTTGCGAACATCAATGTGCCTTTTGTACGGGTCGCAGGGGTTTCCTATCGTGAAGCTACTTACAGATCGTAACGAATGTGGGGTAGCTGCATGTCTTCCACCATCGCCGTCGTCGGTGCCGGGCCGGGTCTGGGCCGGGCCATCGCCCGCCGGTTCGGTGCCGCCGGGCACCCGGTCGCGCTGATCTCCCGTACCCGGGCCAAGCTCCAGCCGATCGCCGACTCCCTGGCCGCCGAGGGGATCACCGCCGGGGTCTACCCGGCCGACGCCACCGACAGCGCGGGGCTGACCGCCGCGCTGGAGGCCGCCGCCACCGACCTCGGCCGGATCGGGGTACTGTCCTACAGCCCGGCCCCGACCTGGGACCACAGCTCCGGCTCGATGCCGGACACCGCGGCGATGGGCTACACCACGGCGTTGGAGACCACGCCGGAATCGACCCGCTCCCAGGTCGACCTGATCGTCGGCGGCGCGCTGACCGCCGCGGCGGCGGTTCTGCCCGGGATGCGCAAGGAAGGCGACGGGGCGCTGCTGTTCACCACGGGCGCCTCGGCGATCATTCCGATGCCGATACTCGGCAACGCCGGGATCGCCCAGGCGGGCCTGCGGCACTGGGCGCGTTCCATCCAGGGCGACCTTGCCGGCGAAGGGGTCTATGTCGGGCACGTGTGCGTGGGCGTCGCGATCGTCCCCGGCGGAGGTGAAGGCGACCCCGACGCCATTGCCGAGCGGTGGTACCAGCTCGCCCAGGCCCGCGACACCTTCGAGACCACGATCGGCTTCTGACCGGTCGGCCCGCCGCCCACGACCCTGCCCGAGCGGGAAGGGTCGTGGGCGGGATGAGTGTCCGACAAGGCGGGCACGTACCTTCGCTAGCGATTTCCCAGCAAGGCGACGCTGAGCCCGCAGATCGCCTGGATCAGGTTCTCGCCCAGGCGGCGCCAGGACTCTTCCGCGGCCGCCGGATCGATACGCCCATGCGCCAGGTCGTACTCCACTTCGGCGCACATGTGCACAGTGAGCTGGCGAATCATCTCGTGATGCTGTGCGATCAACGCGCGATCATCATCGCGCCACTGCACCCGCCCCAACTCGTCCAGCCGGCGAACGGACGGCAGCTTCCCATGCGCCTGGATCGCGTACTCCCGCAGATTGGGCTCCACGATCACCTGAGCCAGGAACCGCCCGTACCAGGATGGAGTGCCCAGTTCGATGTGGTGCTCGATGTTCGGCTGGATGTGGCAGCGGATCCGCTCCTCGAGGGGCACCTCCCCCACCGCGCCCAGTGCCTCCACCATCGCGACCCGGTGCTTCTCGATCCTGGCCATATGCCGTTCCAGGATCGCGATGATGAGCTCGTCGCGGTTGTTGAAGTGGTACTGCACCGCCGACTTGTTGCGCTGGCCGGCCGCCTCCCCGATCTTCGTGACCGACACGCTCGCGAACCCGTGCTCGGCGTAGAGCCGCTCCGCGGTACGCATCAGCTTGTCCCTGGCAAGCACCGAACGGGGAGAAGCCATGGCGGCCGATGGGAAGGAGGTCATCCTGCCCTCCAACTTGGGAGACCTATTAGTAAGGCAATCACCTTACCGGCCTGCTGAGGCGTCTTCTGCCGGGCAGGCGGGTCAGTCGTCGATCGCCTGGTAGAGGGTGGTCCAGAAGTCGTGGATGACCCGCGCCGAATCCGGGGTGGACATCCCGGTCTGGGTGAGCAGGATGCCGACGAGCTGGTTGTGCGGGTCCGCGTATGTGGTGGTGCCGCTTCCGCCGTCCCAGCCGAACTGGCCGACGGGCGCGTAGTCGCCTCGGTAGGCGCGCACCGTCATCCCGAAGCCCCAGCCGCCGTGCTGCCCCTGGCCGTGTGAGAGGTGGACGACGCTGCGGGCCCAGGTCTGCAGGGCGGCCGTCTGCTCGGGCGTGAGGCGGTTGGTGGTCATCAGCTCGACGGCGGGCCGCGACAGGATCCGCTGGGTCCCGTGCGTCCCGTGGTTCAGCAGCATCCGGAAGTAGGCGTGATAGTCGTCGACGGTCGAGTCGAGTCCGCCGCCGCCTGACTGGAACGCCGGAGGCCGGCTGTGGTGTCCCCCTTCGACCTCGTCCTCCACGTGGAACTCTCCGGTCTGCCAATCGGGGGCGTACAGGGGCGGCAGCCGGTCGATCTTGTCGGCGGGCACGTGGAACCCGGTGTCCTTCATCCCCAGCGGATCGAAGATGCGTTCGCGCAGGAACGACTCGAACGACTGACCCGTGACCCTGGCCACCAGCACGCCGAGCACATCGTCGCTGACGTTGTACAGCCACCGCTCTCCGGGCTGGTACATCAGCGGGAGCGTACCCAGGCGGCGCATCCACTCATCCGGTCCCGGTCCCGGCAACATCCATCCGTCCTCCTGGCCGTAAACCCCCTGCTCGAAGAACGCGCTCATCATCGGAGCGGTCCGCGCCGTCATGTCCAGTCCGAGCCCGCACGTGGAGGTGAGCAGATCCCGTACGGTGATCGGCCGCCGCGCCGGCACGGTGTCGTCCAGTGGGCCGTCGGCCCGCTTCAGCACCTTCCGGTCGGCGAGTTCGGGCAACCACGGATCGACCGGGTCGTCCAGTCGCAGCCGGCACTCATCCAGCAGGACCATCGTCGCCGACGCTGCGACCGGCTTGCTCGTCGAGGCCATCCGGAAGATCGTGTCCCGGCGCATCGGCGCGCCACCGTCATGGCGCATCGTCCCGATCGCTTCGACGTGTGTCTCCTCGCCCCGGCTGACCAGGGCGACGAGCCCCGGAATCTTCCCGGAGTCGACATGTCGTGCCAGCACCTCGCGCAGTCTGCGCAGCCCCGCTTCGGAGAAGCCGCTGTTGCTCTGTCCCATCATGAAGCCCCTTACGTTTGATCTTGCGAGACCCGTCCCGGCGCGGCCCCGTTCGGCGTGGCACCCACCATCGCCGACCGCTCTGATACCGGGCCGTCGCCGTCCTGACACGGCCGCTGACAGGATCGCCAGGACGATGCCCTCCAGGGTTCCGAGGCCCGGCCTTGAGCAGCGCCGTCTCGACCACCTCAGCGTCCCGGTCCCGTGCCGAATCGCGGCCGCGCGGCGAGTTCGATCAGTGACGACGATCGCCGGCGAAGGCCATGTCAAGCCAGGTATGCGGGGCCTCGCTGGTGAGCAGGGTGCGCTCCCGGGCGGTGATGGTGTCCATGGCATCCCGGGGTACGGCCCCGCAGAACTCCTCGCCGCGTTCGATGTCCACCAGCAGGTAGACCGGCTGGTCTGGAAGCTCGGCCTCAGCGATGGCGACGAATCGTTCCAGGGAGCCGGGCACGCAGGTGAGGTTCCCGGTCGTCGCGGCGAGGTCGCGCAGGGGCGCGGCCAGAGACTGGAAGTGCTCAGGCGTCAAGCCCGCCATCGCCGGGTACTCCCGTTCGATCAGATTGCGGACCTGGCGGTCGAATTCTGCGGCTGCGTCGATTGTTGTCATGCGATCCTTTCGGCGCCGCGGTGGTCAGAGGGCGCCGGTTTCCAGCGCGGTCCAGGGCGCCGTCCGGGCCGAGGGTGATGGCGTGCGGGCGGGCAGTCCGGTCGGTGGGTCAGAGGCTCTTCTCCAGTCCGTGTTCGGCGGCGATGCGGGCGATGTCGGCCGGGGTGCCGGCCATGATGGTGCGGGCGTGCTCGGTCACCAGGTCGGCGGGCCAGTCCCACCAGGCGGCCCGCAGCAGCCGTTCGACGTCGGTGTCGGCGAAGCGGCGCCGGATGGTCCTGGCCGGGTTCCCACCGACGATCGTGTACGGCGGGACGTCGGCGGTGACCACGGCGCCGGCCGCGATGACGGCGCCGTCGCCGATGGTCACCCCGGGCATGACGGTGGCCTGGTAGCCGAACCACACGTCATTGCCGACCACGGTGTCGCCCCGGCTGGGCATGCCGGTGACGATGTCGAGGGTGCGTTCGGTCCACTCGCCGCCGAACATGGTGAACGGGAAGGTGGACACACCCATCGTCGGGTGGTCGGCGCCGGCCATCAGGAAGCGGGTGCCGGAGGCGATCGCGCAGTACTTGCCGATGATCAGCCGCTCCGGCCCGTAGGCGTACAGCACGTTGCGCTGCTCGAATCCGGTCGCGCCGTCGGGATCGTCGTAGTAGGTGTACTCGCCCACCGTGATGGTCGGCGAGCTGACCAGCGGTTTGAGGAAGACCACTCGCTCGTGGGCGGGCAGCGGGTGCAGGGTCATCGGGTCGGGCGCCAAGAGGGGTTCCTTCGTGAGTTGAGGTCAGCCAGGGCCTGGGGCTCAGCGATAAGGCCTGGTGATCATTTCGATGGCGTGCCCGGCCGGATCCTTGAAGTAGACGCCGCGTCCGCCGTGTTCGGTGTTCGTCTCGCCGCCGGCGGGTCAGCGGTGTTCGGGGGCGACCCATTCGACGAACTGGACGATCAGGCCGTTGGGGTCGGTGACCTGGAACAAGGCTTCGCCCCAGGGCTCCTGACGCAGCGGCATGGTGATCTGCGCTCCGGCGTCACGCAGCCGCTTTTCCTCCTCGGCCAGGCCGCCGGAGAGGGTGAAGGCGAGGATCAGACCGCTGGCACGCTGGTCGCGCTGCTCGGGCGGCAGCACCTCGATGCCGCGGACGAGCAGGACGATGTCGACCGCGTCGTCGCGCGACAGGGAGGCGAAGCCGTCGGCGGCCTGCTGCACGGTGTAGCCCAGGTAGGTGGTGAAGAACGCCTGGGAGGCGGCGACGTCGTCGACGGTCAGCGAGACGGTGGAAGCGATGAACTGCAAGGGATCTCCTCTGGTGCGGCGGGGTGGGGTGGGGGTCAGTAGCTGCGGCGCCGGGGGACGATGCGCGTCCCCCGGACTTGCTGCGATGCACGGATGCTGTGGTCGGACGGCGGACGACGCAGTTCGGCGCCGTGCAGCGGGGCCCGCTCGGGCTGCTGCGACCGGGGCTCAGGAGCGGCGGCGTCGCGGGGGTGCTTGCGCATGGGCGTCCTCTTTCAGATTTGGCGTTCCATCGTCATAAACTTACGACGGAGGTAAAGTTAGCCCAAGACTTCCAAGGGTGTCAACATAAAGATGCTACGAGGGTAAGATTGCGTCATGGCTACCCAGACTCCCGCCCCGACCGCCGGGCTGCGCGAGACCAAGAAGCACGAGACCCGGCAGCTCATCTCCGACCACGCGACCCGGCTGTTCATCGCCCAGGGCTTCGAGCAGACGACCATCGCCGAGATCGCCGCCGTCGCCCGCGTCGCCAAGAAGACCGTCACCAACTACTTCCCGCGTAAGGAAGACCTGGCCCTGGACCATCAGGAGGAGTTCGCCGCCTCCCTGGCCCGTGCCGTCACCACACGACGCCCAGGAGAATCAGCGCTGGCCGCGCTGCGCCGCGCGTTCGCCGACGCCGTGGCCACCCAGGACCCGGTCGCCGGATTCTCCGGCCAGAAGTTCGCCCGCATGATCGCCGACAGCCCCACCCTGACGGTTTGCCTGCGCGGCCTGCACGACCAGCGGGAACACCACCTCGCCCAAGCGCTCGCCGACATCACTGCCGCCCCGTCCGACGACATCTCCGTACAGACCACCGCCGCCCTGCTGGGCACCGTCCACCGCGTACTGTTTCACCGCATCCAGACCCTCACCCTGGCCGGACACCCCAACGACCAGATCGCCCACACCATCGCCGCCGAAGCCACCCAAGCCTTCGACCTGCTGGAGCCCGCCCTGGCCGACTACGCCTCCGCCTGATGTGAGTCATCGGGCCTGCTGCTGTTCGGGCAGGCTCGGCGCCAGGGCTGGCCGGGCACGTGGTCGGCGGGGATCTGGACGCGCAGCCGCTTGGCCGGCCGGGGGCACCTGGGTGAAGCGGCCGGTGCGGTAGGTAGGTACCGGCCCGTGACTAACAAGATCCACGAAAACGGCGCTGGCGATGATTTTGTCGGCGATGGCGAGCTATCCGGGCAGTTGGCCGATGAGTCTGGTAAACCCGGTGAGACGCTGAGGAGTTCCTCCCCGATGAGCAGTTGGCCGCGTACGGCTGCTACACCCGTCCACCGACCGTCGATGAGCTGGATCAGTTCTTCGTGCTCGACGACGAGGACCGGAACCTGATCGCGGACAAGCGCGGGAACGCCAACCGGCTGGGCTTCATGCTCCAGTTGACCACGCTTCGGTATCTGGGCAAGTTCCTGGACGACCCTCTCGATGTGCCCGCGATGGTGCTGGACGACGTGGCCGCCCAGCTCGGTATCGCCGACCCGTCGTGCGTGAAGGCGTACTCGCAACGGGTGAACACCAAGTGGGAGCATCAGCGCGAGATTCGCCAGCGGGGCCGGCTGGCGGGGCTATGGAGAGGGCTTGGCTGAGCTGGCGCTGTGGCTCGACCGGCGCTGCTGGAACACCGGCGAGACGAGCGCGCAGTTGTTCTACGGGGCGATCGGGTGGCTGCGGCAGCGCCAGGTCGAGCTTCCGGGGGCTGGCCCGGCTGATGCAGGACGTCAGTGGTACCCGGTCTGCCGCCGAGGCCCGGCTGCGGCATGAGCGGGTCAGTCAGATCAACGGGCGGCAGGCCACGTTCCTGCTGAGCTTGCTGGACGTGGACCGAAGACGAACAAGTCCGCGCTGGAGATCCTGCGGCGCCGGCCGGTCGAGCAGACGGCGACCGGGTTGATCAAGGCCCTGCGGCGGGTCGGTGAGGTTGCCGGCGCCAACCTGGGCGGTGTGGATGTGACCGTGGTCCCGCAGCGGCGGCGGCGGGAGCTGGCCCGCGACGGCATGATGCGCAACGCGACCGCGCTGCGCCGACACCGTCCGTACGAGTACCAGCTGGCCACGCTGCTGTCGGCCATCGTGTACCTGGAGGCGAAGGCGACCGATGACGCGCTGGAGCTGTTCGACCTGATCGTCACCAGTGACCTGCTGGCCCGGGCGGAGCGGGCGTCCAAGACGGAGAAGCTGCGCCGCTATCCGCGGCTGAGCCGTGACGCGGGCAAGCTGGCAGCGGCGGTGGAGGTGCTGCTGGAGGCCGTGGACTGGGGTGAGAACAGCACGCTCGACGTGGTGTGGGACGCGATCGAGAACGTGGTGTCGCGCTCGGAGTTGCGCGCGTCGGTGGCCTGGTGCTGCCGCCGGACGCCGACCCGGACGGCGAGTGGCGCGCCGCGCTGACCCAACGGTATCCGTTGGTCAAGAAGTTCTTGCGGCTGTTGGTGGAGACGGTGGAGTTCGGCGCGACCGCCGACTCGGCGAAGATCCTGATCGCGTTTCAGTCGCTGCCGGACTTGGTCGACGCCAACCCGACCAGACGGGTGCCGTCGGGATGTCTGGACGCCCGCAAGGTCGAGGTGGATGTGGTGCCCGCGGGATGGCGTCCCCTGGTGTTCAAGAACCCTCGCCCCGAGGGCACGAAGGTCCAGCCGTAGTTCCAGCGAAGAACAACGACAAGGGATTGATCTTTGTCTGGTGCGGCCTCCAACCTCGGCGCCTGTTCGGTGTCTACCGAGGTGAGGGGTAGTGGCTCCGGATGCACGCACAGTTCGCCGCTCACGCGCCGTTTGCGCCGTCGCTGCCGCCGCCGACTCGGGTGCGGTCAGCTTCGCAGGTAGGCCAGGACGGCGAGTACCCGGCGGTGGCCGTCGGCCTCGGGGAGGTCGAGTTTGGTGAAGATCTTGCCGATGTGTTTGGCCACCGCGGCGTCGCTGATTCCGAGCGTTCGGGCGATGGACGGGTTGTTGTGTCCTTCGGCCATCCGCCCGAGCACCTCCCGTTCCCGTGTGGTCAACCGGTCGAGTGGGTTGGTCGTGCGTGGGCGGTTCAGCAGCTGCCGTACCACGTCGGGGTCGATGACGGTCTCGCCGGCCGCGACCCGCGACACCGCGTCGGAGAAGTCGGCGACCTCGCCGATGCGGTCCTTGAGTAGGTAGCCAACTCCGGCCCGACCGGACGGGCCGAGCAGTTCAGCGGCGTACGCGGTGGCCGCGTACTGCGACAGCACGAGGACCGCCGCGCTCGGGTCGCTGGCGCGTAGTGTCACCGAGGCACGCAGCCCTTCGTCGGTGAAACTGGGCGGCATGCGGACATCGGTGATGACCAGGTCGGGTCGGTGCTCTCGGGCGGCCGCCATCATCGAGTCACCGTCGCCGACCGCCGCCACCAGGGTGTGGCCCAGTCCTTCGAGCAGGCTGACGAGTCCGGCCCGCATGAGCGTGGCGTCTTCGGCGAGCACTATTCGTAGCGACACGGCAGGTCGATCCGCACTGTGGTGGGTCCTCCTTGTGGGCTGCTGATCTCCAGGGTGCCAGCCACGACGGCCACTCGGTCGGCCAGCCCCCGCATGCCCGTGCCCAGTGACGGTTCGGCGCCGCCCCTGCCGTCATCGACGATTGTCAGCGCCAGCCGTTGCTCAGCGAGTCTGCCGCTGATCTGGATACGAGTGGCTGCGGCGTGTCGCACCGCGTTGGTCAGGGCCTCCGAGACCACGAAGTAGGCGGTGGACTCGATCTCGGGCGGCAGCCGGCCGGGCAGGTCGAGGTCGACCTCGACCGGAATCGGACACCGTTCGGCGAGTTCGCGTACCGCCTCGGCCAGCCCGAAATCGGTGAGGATCTGAGGATGGATGCCGCGGATCTGGTCCCGGAGGGTGGTGAGTGCCAGCCGAGCCTGCTCGTGGGCCTCGCCGACGAGTTCACCGGCGCGTCCGTCTGCGTCGGCCATATGCCGCTCGGCCAGGCCCAGCTTCATCGTCAGGAGCACCAGATGTTGCTGCGCGCCGTCGTGCAGGTCTCGCTCGATCCGACGGCGCTCGGCCTCGAACGCGTTGACCAACCGGCTGCGTGACTGGGCCAGTTCCTCGACCTGACGGTTCATCTCGGTGCCGGTGGGCGCGAGCAGCCACTTGGCGAAGGCTGCCTGGGCACCGCCGAGCACGCTGATTCCGTACAGGGTGACCACCGTCGCGGGCACCCCGGCCAGACCGGCGACGGCGCACGCCTGCCCGACGGTCTCGACCGTCCAGGTGCCCACCGCGATATGGACGTCCGCGCCCAACCCGACCAACAACGGCGGCGCCAGCAGGAGGAGGCAGATGAACAGGACGAACACCGCGGCGAGGTCGAGGAGCGCAAGCACCGACAGCAGGCACGCGCAATAGCCGAGTTCGCGCCAGGTGGCAGCCTCGGTCACCCGCAGCCGCACCCACGCCCAGCCGCTCGGGGGCGCGGGTGCGTGCGGGTCGGGGACCGCCAGCGGCTCCATGAAGCCGAGCCGGTGGCGCTCCAGCGCCCCGATCGGTATGCCGACGAGCAGCAGCAGCGGCGGAAACAGCAGCAGCGGCATGATGGCCAGCCAGGCGATCGAGATGACCGCCACGCTACTGACCACATAGGCCAGGCTGCGCCATGGCCATCGCGACAGGACGAATCGGATGGGGTTGCCCGCCATCGCCCGCCACACGCTCGTCGCCACGGTCACGACCCTACGTCGCAGCAGCTGGAGGAGCGGTGTCAGCCCGCACCGATGACGTCCAGCAGCGTGGTGGCGGGCTCGAGCGCCGAGAGTGCACTGGCCCCTGTCATGAGTAGCAGCAGGCATGCGGTCAGGGCCGCGATGACACCGAGTGTCCTGTGCATGAATCTGACGCGGGTGGCGCCCGGGTCGCCGGTGATACGCCGCTTCCAGAAATGGGCGCTCGCCAGGCCGGTTGCCACCATCAGCGTGGCGGAAATCGCCACCATGACCCAGTGGTATCGCTCGACCTCGCCGAGCAGTACCGTCAGCGCGGGGGAACCGGCATGCGGGCTGGCCGATTCCGTCAGCCCTTCGCGCATCTCACTCAAAACCTGTGCGAGTTTTCCGTCGGCGGTTCTACCGGGTAGCAGCCCCAGCAACGCGACCAGCGGTACGGCCGTCGCCTGGATGTTCAACATCAACACTCCCATGGCGAGAACCGTCAACACCGCTGCGGCCGTGGCGACCGCCGCGTACCAGGGCCGGGCTCGCAGGTATCTCCGCCACAGCGCGGTGGCGAGCAGGGCGAAGACAATGACCAACAACGAGCTGATCGCCACCTTGATCGCATGCCATTGGAACCAGTAGTCGACCAGCGTCGTCAGTCGGGCGGGGAACGCCGGGGTTCCGCTTCGCCAATACTCGACGAGAGCACGCCCGAGGGCGTCCTGTATCGCGTCACTGTCGTAAGCCCCGAAGGTTGGCCTCAGGAGGGCGGCGGGGGCGAACACGAACGCTGCCACCAAAGCTGCGCCGGCCGCCAGCAGCAACCCGATCACGGACCTCGAATGCAGTCGAACAGTTTTGCGGTCGGAACCTGGTGTTGGTTCGGCGGCACCAGTTGTCGTGATCGATCGAAATCGCATGGGACGACGGTAGAGAAGGGCCGCTCGGAGCGCGATGGCACATGAGCTAGCACAACCGGGTGAGGCTGCGCTACCCGTGCGGTATAGCTGGCTCTACCTCAGGTCGAGTAGCCGGGAGGAGTCTCACCTCCGGGCTATCCCAGATTTGGGCGTAACAGTCTCCCGTTGCCCAACTCCTGTCACCCTGTCTGCCGGGCGAAGCGGACCCACGCCCAGTGGTGGTCAGCAAGCTGAGAAAGCATCTTGTCGTGCTGCGATCCGGGCGTGGGCTGTCCGCTGCGGTCAAGCGTTGGCACCCGGTGGCGGGCGTCAGCGGGGCGCGGTGTCGAGGGCGCGGCTGAGTGTCCAGCGGGAGACGCGGAGCTTGGCGGCGACGGCGATTCGGGTTTGTCCGGCGCTGAGCAGGATGCGGGCGTCGGCGATCTGTTCGGAGGTCAGGGCGGGAGGGTGGCCGCCGACGCGGCCTCGAGCGCGGGCGGCGTCGGCACCGGAACCGGCGGCACCGGAACCGGCGGCCGATACGGCTCGATCTGCCGCTACATCAGCTGACGAACCCGCAGAGCGGATGAAGTGCGCGGGCCCGGCGGGGTGCGCAGTAGGGGCTTGGATGTGGTGGGGGTGGCCTTGCCGCCAGCCGCCCGGGGTTGTGGGGCGGCGGGCCGCCCATGTGGTACGGGTGGTCCGGACGGTGAGGTCGTCGCGCCGCAGCACGCTGTGGGGGCCGTCGCTGTCGAGGACCGCGAGGAGCGCGGCCAGGTCGTCGGCGGGCAGTTGGCCGTCGAGGTGGGAGCGCAGTTTCCGCAGGCACACCTGCGCGTAGCGGGCCGTGGCGGCCGGCAGCGGGGCGGGCAGATCGACGACGAACGGCCGCTTGGCTTCCAGCACGAATCCCGCGCGGGCCACGTGCTCGGTCCAGTCGACGGACGGGCCCGGGTTCAGCGCGGCGTGGACGCGCGCTTCCAAACCGGGGCGCCCCACGCCGATGTCATCGGGCAGGAATCGGGGAAAGAAGTCCATCTCGGTGACAGCCAGCAGGCCGCCCGGCCGCAGGTTGTCGAACGCTCCGGCCAGTACGCGGTCGGGATCGGCCATGTGGTGCAGAGAGGCGGCCGCCCAGAGCAGGTCGCTGGTCTCCAGGTGCGGCCAGCCCTCGTTCAGATCCGTCTGGATGCTCCGGATCCGGTCGGAGAGGCCGAGCGCGGATGTCTTCTTCGAGAGCCGGTGGAGCATCTAGGAGGAAAGATCCAAAGCCGTGATGCCGGCCTGCGTGAAACGCCGCGCGAGGGCGAGGGTGCCGGTCCCGGTCCCGCTGCCCAGGTCGACGATGTGACCGGGTTCCCGGTCGGACAGTTCGCCCAGCCAGTCGGTCAGCTCCGACAGGTAGGTCCGCAGGACTTCGGCATCCAGTTCCAGGAGCTCGGCCATCGCGACGGCATCGGCGTCGGCTCCACTGTGGTTCTGGTGCGGGTGAGCCGGACTGGTTTCGGAGCTGTTCATGCTTCGACCGTAATGCGGCCTTGCATGGATCACATACGCTCTTGCACATGACGCAAGAAGGCGATCTGGACAGCATGGTCCGCATGCGCATCCGGAGTCTGCGACAGGCACGCGGCTGGTCTCTGGACAACCTCGCCGAGCGCGCCCTCATGAGTCCCTCCAGCCTGAGCCGCATCGAGACCGGCCGCCAGCGCATCAGCCTCGACCAGCTGACCTCTCTGGCACGCGCCCTGGGTACCTCGATCGACCGGTTGGTGGAGACCGTCAATGACGACGACGTCGTGATCAGGCCCGAGCGCGACGATCAGCGTGGACTGACCACCTGGCTGCTGAGCCGCGGATCCGCGCCCGCCGGTGTCACCGTCGCCAAGATGCGCATCACCGACGAGCCGCGCGGACCCGGGGCCGATCAGCTCGGCGTGCACCCCGGCAAGGAATGGTTCACGGTCCTGTCGGGGACCGTCGCGCTGATCCTCGGCGAGCGCGCCATACGAGTCGAGACCGGTCAGGCCGCCGAGTTCTCCACCATGATCCCCCACGCCATCAAGGCACACGGCGGTCCGACGGAGATCCTCGTCATCCTCGACCACGACGGACAGCGCACCCATCTCCACCCCCCGGCGTGAACCCGGCCGACTCCCGCGAACTGCCCTGCTCACTCCTCGCCGCCGTCATCGTCGTCGAGGCCCCCGGCGACATCAGGCCAGATCGTCGACGTCCACCGGCTGCCCCTCGGCGGCCAGTTGTTGGCCGCGTCCGTGATATCGCAGGCGGGCGCCGCCATCCGACCCCTGGTTGTCGCTGACGCACAAGACGACCACTCGACTCCTCTACGAGGGCGGTGGCGCCTGGAACCGCTACGCCGTCGGCCGGAGCCCAACGCGTGACCGCGTCAGTAGGCGTATTCCTCGGCGACCTTCTGAGCGATGGCCTCCACCTTGGGGGTGTAGACCCGATAGAAGTCCTTGCCGCACTCCAGATCGTCCAGAGCGGCCTTGATCTCCTTGGCCAGGTACGGCTTGGCCTGGGCGGGCGTGAGCGTGGCGCCGAAGGTTCGCTTGGTCTCGCCCTTCTTGGGGGGCGACGGCACGTCGGGAACATCCTCGCGCTGCTTGCGGCCGATCTCGTCCTCCTGATCGGAAAACGCGTCGCGGCCGCGCGACGACAGTTGCGACGGCGTGGTGCCGGAGATCTTGTATCCCTTGCCCGTCAGGCACGTGGCCATGCTCGATGCCAGCTTGACCAGTTCGGCGTCGCCGTCGATCTCGCGCTCAGCCGCCCTGTCCGAAGCGTCCGCGGACTGGTCGAACAGGTCCGTATCGGAGCTCACCTTCTTGCCGAGGACCTGTTCGGCCGCGAGGACGACGCAGGCGCTCACGGCCTTCCAGTAGCTCTTGTGCTGAGCCGGGGAGAGCTTCGTCCAGATCTTCCCGTTGGGGTCGGCTCCTGAGAGGTCGGGCATGATGTCGGGGCTGTCTGGGCCTTTCGGGTAGACGTATGTCGCGAAGACCCCGAAGCCGTACTTCGCCCGCTGGGCCTTCAACGCCTCATAGTCGCCGGCCCTGCGCTTGAGCTCATCATCGGTGAGGGGATCTTCCTGCGGCACGTAGGCGATGTACTTGAAACCCTTCTGCTTCATGCAGTCCGCCTTGACGGATTCGAACTGGCGCCTCTTCTCCTGTGCCGTCGCGGCCGACTTCGAGGCAGGTGAAGAGGCCGTCCCAGCCGGCTCGGCCTCTCCCCCGCAGGCGCTGAGCACGGCCGTCGCGGCCAGGGTTAAGGCGATCTTTCTGATGGCGTTCATGGTCGGTCTCCCGTATTTCAACGTCACGCGCGCACGCGACCGCCAAGGCACCCGTACGGTTCGTGGTGGCGTCCGGCGCGCGTGATCTGCTTCTTCCGTGGCTCGCGTACGAGCCGGCTACCGTCCGATCTGGCAGGTTGTGCGAGTCCGGCCGCAAGCGACCCTTGCGGCTAGCGCCGAACGCTGCCGCGACAGTCACCCGCCTGGACGTGCTGCGGCCCGTCACCTGTGCCCCGGCCGAAGACCGTGGACGCGACTATCGCGATCAGTGCCAATGTGGATCTTCCTCGCATGCCCGGAAACAATACTGCGTTCAATGGAGTATGGTCAATCGTGGCGGCCTCGGGGTCGAGGAATCCAGGGCTTGTCGTCGTTCGATGGTCCACAGCGTGAGCGACCCAAGACCCCGACCATAGAGCGCTGCGTTATTCCAGGTCAGCCCGCGCGAAGCTCCGCCGCGACCGCCCGCTCGCGCAGTTGAGTAGCCTCCGCGCGAGCCGCCTCCAGCTGAACGCGGGCATCCTCCAGCCGAGCCCGCTCCAACCGCAGCTCGCCCCGCAGCCGATCCCGCTCGTCCGCCGTCTCGCGCGCCTGCGCGATCTCCGCGGCGGCCAACTCCCGCGCCTTCGCCGCGTCGTTCAGAGCGACGGCCCGTTCCCCCTGCGCCTCCGCCGCGGCACGTTCGGCGCTCTCCGCCCGCGCGACGGCCCGTTCCCGCTCCTGTCCGGCCGCCTCCGCCCTGGCCTCCGCCACCGCCAGGTCCCGCTCGGCCCGCTGCCTGGCCCGCTTGGCCTCCGCCGCCTCCTCACGTGCCCGCTCAGACTCCGCCTTGGCCTCCGCCGCCTCTTTCCGTGCCTGGTGGGCGCGCGCCTCCCCCTCCTTTTCCGCCCGTACGGCCCGCGCTTCAGCTTCTTTCCGCGCCTGTACGACCTGCGCCCCCGCCGCCTTCTCCGCCCGTGCCGCCCGGGCTTCCGCCTCCCTTTCAGCCCGTACGGCCTGCGCCTCAGCCTCAGCGGCACGCCCGTCGGCCACCTCGACCCGCTCCGCCAGCTCCTGAACCGCCTGATCCCTGGCCCGCTCGGTCAACTCCGCCTGCCGAACAGCCTCCTCCGCCCGTCGCTCGGCCAGATCAGCCCGGCGCCCCGCCTCCTCGGCCGACAGCAGCGCCTGCCGTTCGGTGCTCGCCGCCTCCCGCAACGCGGCCAGCGCCTGCTCGCGAGCCCGCTCCCCATCAGCCTGCGCGGTATCCCGCTCCGCCTCGGCCTCCTCCACCCGCAACCGCATCGCACCGGCCTCCCGGCGCGCGTGCTCGGCGGCCTCCCGCGCCAGCCGTACCTGCTCGAACGCCTGCTCCCGCTCGGTACGCGCGATGGCGACCCGGGTATGCGCCTCAGCTTGTACGGCACTCAGCTTCGCCTCGACCCCGGCCGGACTCAACTCCTGCGCCAGCGCCCTGGCCAGCGGCTCGATCGCGGCCGCCAGCCCGCCTTCCATCCGGTCGTACAACTGCTCAGCCCTGGCCAGCGCCCCCTCCAGCCCAGGCGTGGCGCGCCGCATCTCCCGCTCCCGCTTGGCGGCGGCCTGGCAGTCGCCTTCCGGGCAGTACGCCTTGGGCCGCCCCCTCCCCCGCCGCTGCTCGATCAGGGTCCCACAGTGCATACACGGCGTCACCGCGCCCATCTCAGCTGTCACGCTCAGACTCTAGCATTTTCTATTTTCTAGAAATTCAAATTCAATAATTATGATCTGTTGCGTGGCGGGAGATCTCACCAACTTGCGAGAAGGCGGAATTCTCGCAAGTTACCGACCGAAGGCGTTCTCCAGGCTCGAGAGGCTGACCGTGCGGATTGCCACGAAGTTGTCCTGGGGTTATGCCACTTGGTGTCAGTGGGAATGCCACGAGGTGTCAGCAAGATCCTTTGAGTAGGCCGCTTTGAGGGGGCGCCCTCCCGGTGCCCAGAGGATATTTTCGCAGGTGAGTGCCATGTTGGGGGCGGAAGTCGCGTTGTAGCTTGCCTCCGTGTCATCCGCCCGCCGTCTGCGCCCGCAAGCGATGGCCTCGCAGTCCCGCCGCGTTTCGACAGCGAGATCTGTGCGCTTGAGACTTTCGCTCCGCTGACACATTGTGGCGATAATGCCATCTGCTGACATTACGATCGAAAGGATGACCTGGCGTTTTGCCATGGGATGTCAGCAAGAGGTGCCAGTGGATGTCAGCACGGGCCCAGGACACCCAACATGGACCGTATGCCCCTCGAGAGGGGGCACCGCGTGGCGTCTGTCCGCCGTGCGATCAGGGGGCGTGGGGCTGGATGCACCCAGAACTTTTCATGGTCGCAGTCGCCCACGCTGTGCGGAAAGCAATCACCAGGTAACGGCAGGTGGCTTGACGGACCTGGCCGACTCACTGGTACCGTTCATGTCGATTCCCCTACCCGCTTCGGTGGGTAGGTGCGGGCCCCGCCTAAGTACGGGCGGGGCCTTTGCGTTGTCACCATCTCCCTGGTCAGTGCCTTTTCCCGATTGCTGAGCTAAAGCCGTTTGCTGCTGGTCCGGATAGGCCTGGGGTGCGTCAAAGTCCGACGTTGCGTATGGCGTTGTCCCGCCAGCGGTCCACGGCGCGGATGTAGCGCAGGACGACGGGTGAGGCGGGCGCCCAGCGGCCGTGTTTGGCGATGACGGCGATCGGGACGCCGGCGGCGTAGGCGACGGTGGCGCCGCCGCAGCCTGTGCGCGGTGACGGTGTTTGCGTACGGCACGCGGGCGCGCATGGCCAGGTCGCGGACGACGACGTTGACCGCGTCCGCGCCGAGCGAGGGGCCGGTTGACCCGCAGCAGCAGCCGACCAGTGGCGTGTCCGGCCTGGTCGAGAACCTTCAGCCAGTTGCGCCAAGCGGCGACCGGGTCGGTGAGCGGGTGGCTGCCGCGCGGGATGGCGATGGTCTCACCGCGCGAGTCCTTGTCGGTCTTGGAGGTGCGGATGGTCACCTCCAGGCCGTCCGCGACCTCACGCACGTCCTCCCTGGTCAGCGCGACGAGCTCGCTGCGCCGGCCCTTCAGCGCCAGGCCGAGCACGAGCAGCAGCCGGTCGCGCCGGCCGATCGGGGTGGTCAGGTCGCAGGCGGCGACCATGGCGCGCAGCGCGAAGGGGCGCCCTCAGGCGGGTGGCGGGGCGGTGACGGCCTGTAGGGCGGCGCTCAGTGCTCGGGCCTGTGCCGGCGACTGCGGAGCGTTGGCGAGGGGGATGGCGCTGTCGTCGTAGTGCAACATCACCACGCCGTCCTGCAGGGTGACGGCGTGGAAGGCTCCGCCGGGCAGCCGCACGCCGGGCCGGCCGTCGACGTCGGCGAGCGGCGGCACCACCAGGCCGGTGGCCGCCTGGGCGGCGGCGAGCTGGCGGCGTAGGGTCTGCTGCTCGCGTTCGGCCATCTCCAGCCGGGTTTCGGCGGTGGCTTGGCCCAGGCGGGCCTGGTCCCGCTGGGCCTGTAGCCGTTCGCGTTCTTCGTCGGAGCGGCGCTGTCGTTCGGCCAGCTCGTCGCGTACCGCGCGGGTTTCGGCGCGGGCCTGCTCGGCGCTGGTGGTGGCCTGGTCGAGCTGTTGCCGGGTGGTGGCCAGGTGCGCGGTGGCCTGCTCCAGGTGTTCGGTCAGGCGGCGGATGTCGGCGCGGGCCTGGTGCAGCTGACGGTCGCGCTCGGCCAGGGCGGCGGCGCGCTCTTCGGCCAGGTCGGTCGCACGGGACATCTTGGCGCCCAGGGCGCGCAGCTGCTCGGCTTGGCGCCTGGTCAGGGCCTGCTCGTCCTGCAGCTGGGCGGTGAGCTGGCCGATCTGCATGCCGAGGCGTTCGGCGTTGGCGCGGGCTTCGCCGTGGATGCGGTCGCGGTGCTCCTCGGCTGTGTGCTGGGCGTGCAGGGCCTCCTGCCGGTCGTGCAGGGCGGCGTCGCGTTCCTGTTCGGCCGTCTGGCGCGCTGCTAGGGCGGCGCGCATCGAGGTGCGGGCCTGTTCGGCGTCCTGGTCGGCCTGCTGCACCCGCTCTTCGGCCTGGCCTAGCTGGGTGGTGATGGCCTCTGCGACCTGCGCGAGGTGTTCGTCCAGCTGGCGCAGGTCCTCGCGTTCGGCGGCCAGATGGGCGTCGCGCTGGTCGAGCCGGGCGCGGATTTGGCCGGCCTCGGTGGTGAAGGCGCTGACCGCGGTGTGCGTGGCCACCGCCGCGGGTGCGGTGTCGGCGGCCCGGCTGGCCTCGTTGCTGCACAGCTTGCAGCAGTACTTGCTGGGCCGGCCGCCTTTGCCGGGTTCGCGTTCGGGCTTGGCGCGGCCGCAGCCGGGCCGGGCGCATTGCCGCAGCACGTCGTCGGTGTCGACGGCGAGGCAGTCGCGGGTGTGGCCGCGGCCGCCGCGCGGCGGTGCGTCCGGGTTCGGCCCGGTGGGCGCCGGGGGCCGCTCCCACGGCTCCGGCTGAGGCCCGGCCGGCGGCGCCAGCGGGCCGGTGGCCGGTTCGGCGGCGCCGGGGTGGTCCCGGCTCGGCGTGGGGGTCGGCTCGCCCGGCTCGAAGCTCATCTCCGTCACACGAGCGAATTTAGCATCAGCACATGCTCTGTTAATGATGATTACGCATATCGCGTGTGCGTTTCTTTTATGATCACTGAGAAGTGGAGTTCTCAAAGATCATTTCTGTTAGGGTGGATTCCGTGACCGAGTCCGCCACGGCCCCCGGGCCGGATTCCCGCCCCCTACCCGCGACCGCCTTCCCCGCCTTCCCCGCCTTCCCCGCCTCCGCCGCCGGACTGGCGCCGGGTGCCGCTGCGGCGGTCGCGCCGGCCCGCGACCCGTACCTGCTCTATCTGGGGCGCCTGGGCAGCACCGACTCCCGCCGTGCCATGCGGATCTGCCTGGACCACATCACCCGGATGCTCGCCGGCGACCGGCTCGATGACGCCACCGTCACCGGCCAGGGCCAGCCCTGGCATCATCTGCGCTACGAGCACACCGCCTGGATCCGCGAACAGGTCGACCAGATGGACTGGTCGCCCGCCTACCGGAACAAGCACTTGGCCGCGCTGCGCGGCGTGCTCAAGGAGGCTTGGAAACTCGGCCTGCTCAGCACCGACGACCACCTGCGGGCCGTTGCCCTGGCCCCGTTCGGCGGCCACCGCGAACCGGCCGGCCAGCACGTCCCAGACACCGTCATCGGCGCCCTCATCGCCGCCTGCGACGCCGACCGCTCCCCCGCCGGCGTCGTCACCGGCGCCGGGCTGCGGGACGCGGCCATCATCGCCGTGCTGGACGCCTGCGGCCTGCGCCGCGCCGAACTGGTCGCCCTGCAGTACCCCGACTACGACCGGGCCCGGCGCATGCTCACCGTCATCGGCAAGGGCGACAAACAGCGCCGCATCCCGGTCAACTCCTTCGCCGCGCGCCGCCTGGAGGCCTGGCTCGCCCGCCGCGGCACCCACCGCGGCCCGCTGTTCCCCCGCCTGACCCGCGGCGGCAGACTGCGCACCGCCCCCGACGGCCGCCCCTGGCGGATGAACCCCCAGGCGGTGCGCGACATCCTCGCCAAACGCACCGAACAGGCCGCCACCACGGCGGTCCGGCCGCACGACCTGCGCCGCACCTTCATCTCCAACCTCCTGCCCCAGGCCGACGCGATCATGACCGCCCGGCTGGCCGGCCACGCCAGCCCCAGCACCACCCTGCGCTACGACGTGCGCCCCGACGAAGAGGCCCGGGACGCCGTCGAACGACTCCGTGTGCCCACCGTCGCGCCCCTGCTGCCGGACATGCCCGCTGACCAGCCGCCTCCCGCGGCGCCGTGAGGCGGAGGGGCCTGCGAGACGGGTCTCCCGGGTGGGAGAACGAGGCCGAGAAAGTTCGGCGGCCGTCGAACCGTTCGATCGGAGTGCAGCCGGAACTGGATCGCGCCAGGGGGCCGGTCAGGTCTGCCAGAATCGCTGCGTGGCGGCATCTCCCAACGTGACGACATTGCGGCGCCCTGCTCCAGGGCGCCGTCCGAACCATCGGCGACAACTCCACCCATGCGCTCCTGCCGGAGTTTTGCCGACGGCTCGGCCTGCCCGAACCACCCGAGGACGCGGGTGCCAAGTGGAGGCGGGCAGTCACAGCCTGGCGGCGTTTCGTGCGCTGGGTACGACAGGGGTGGTCAACGAGATCCGTGACCAGCTCCGTCGCGCCATCCGGTTGCGCAAGCGGCCGCTGTCCCAGCGCGGTCACCCTGATCATCGATTCGCAGTCAGTGAAGGGATCGGAGACCGTCAGCAAAGCCACCCGCGGATATCACCCCGCGAAGCGCATCAATGGCAGGAAGCGACATCTGGTGGTCGACTCGAACGGGCTGCAGGTGATGGTCATGGTCACCCCGGCCGACATGGCCGACCGGGACTGCGCCCGCGAACTGCTGTTTCGGTTGCGGCTGACTCACCCCGAGATCACCCTCGTCTGGGCCGACTCCGCCTACGCGGGATCGTTGATCGAGTGGGCGCCCACCTTCCTGAACCTCACCGTCAAGGTGGTCTCCCGACCGCGCGGCGCCCAGGGCTTCGTCGTGCTGGCCAAGCGCTGGGTAGTGGAACGCAGCCTGTCGTGGGTGCTGCGCGCCCGCCGCAACATCCGCGACCACGAACGGCTGCCCCAGAACAGCGAAATCATGATCATCTGGTCGGCGATCATTCAGATGACACGCCGTCTCACCCGCGGCGCCCGCGCCAGATCGTCCTGGGGAAAGGTCTCGTGACCGCGCTGCTGCGGGTTACCGTGTCTCGGAACCCACCAAACGAGACAACCTGAACCGCAGCCATACGGCCACGAAACCCCATGGTCAGTGCCCCTCATGGGATCTCGAACCGGGCAATGCTGAACTGCGAGGCACCATGGCCCCCGCCCATCGCCCGCGGCGGCCGGCCTCACAAGTACTGCTCCGACGCCTGCCGGTGGGTCTTCGGCCGGATACGCGCCAGGCGCTGGTGTCCGCTCACCCAGCGGCACCAACGTCAGGACGACACCCGCAAGCAGCGCCGCCATCTCCGCGACCAGGCCGAACACCTCGCTCAGACAGCCGGGAAGCTGGCCCTCGACCTGCACGCGGAAGACCTCGCTTCGCCCGCCCAGCAGACCGGCTGGAAACCCGGCGCCATCGCCGACTACACCGCCACCGCGCTGCCCCTGCTCGCCCAGGCCCGCGCCGTCCTGGCTGCAGCCGTCGCCGCCGACCGAGCGGTGGCGCCACCTGGAACGAGATCGCCGCAGTCCTGGATGTCAGCCCTGACACCGCCGCTCGCCGCTACCGCAGCTGACGGCATGCCAGCCACGCGGCTCAGTCGAGAAGAAACGAGTCGCCGAGAGTGATTTCAGGACGAGATCCGGTCCTGCCGCGCGCCAACTCCATCTCGACCAGCGACGCCACGCAGGATTGATCATAGGCGGGACTGTGACATAGGTCACCGCTGAGCGGTGGAGCGATGAGTTCAGGGCCACCGCGACGTTCCAATAGACGTGAGTACGCACGAGGCGTTCATGGAACGCATAGGCCGGTACCGCGCGGAGTTGCACGTGCACTGTTATCGGCTGCTCGGCTCGTTCACCGACGCCGAGGACCTGGTCCAGGAGTCGCTGCTGCGGGCGTGGCGCAGCCCGGGCGAGTTCGAGGGGGAGGCGGGCCTGCGGGCGTGGTTGTATCGCATCGCGACGAACGCCTGCCTGGACGCGATCCGGCGCCAGGCACGCCAGGCTCCTGTGGTTGCTTCCTTCGCCGATGTGCCATGGCTGGAGCCGTACCCGGATCTGCTGCTGGACGAAGTCGCGCCCAGTGAGGAGGAGCCGGACGCGGTCGTGGTGGCGAGGGAGACGATCGAGCTGGCCTTCCTGGCGACGATTCAGCTCCTGCCGGCCCAGCAGCGGGCGGTGCTGGTGCTGCGCGACGTGGTCGGCTGGTCCGCCCGGGAGACGGCGGACGCGCTCGGCACCAGCGTGGCCGCGGTGAACAGCGCCCTGCAGCGGGCGCGCGCCACCCTACGCGAGCGCTTGCCGGACCGGCGTCTGGACCTGCCCGCCGGCGAACTGACCGAGCAGGAGCACGACCTGCTCACACGGTACGTGGACGCGCACACCCGCTGCGACGCCGCCGCCTTGGCCGCGCTCGCGCATGAGGACGTACGGGTCACCATGCCGCCGGACCCGCACTGCTACCAGGGCCAGGCGGCGCTGGGACCGTTGTTCGAGCGGGCCTTCGGAGCCAGCCGCATGGGCGAGTGGCGGCTGCTGCCGACCCGGGCCAACCGCCAGCCCGCCGCAGCCTGCTACCTGCGCCGTCCCGGCGACAGCGTCTATCGGGCGTACAAGCTCGACGTGCTGCACATCAGGGACGATGCGGTCGCGGAGTTCACCACATTCGGCGACCGCTTGTTCCCGGCCTTCGGCCTCCCCACGACACTTTGAAGGAGTACAGATGTTTTATTCCGCGACCGAGGCGGCGGAACTGATCCGCCGCAAGGAGATCTCCTCCCGCGAACTGACCGAGTCGCTGTTCGCCCGGATCAACGCCGTCAACCCCGAACTCAACGCCGTCGTCCAACTGCGGCGGGCGCAGGCCCTGCAGGAGGCCGCAGCCGCCGACCAGGCGATGGCACGAGGTGACGAGCTCGGCCCGTTGCACGGCGTGCCGATCACGATCAAGGACTGCTTCAACGTCGCCGGATCGCCCACCACCTGGGGCAATCCCGCGTTCACCGGCCATGTCGCCGACACCGACGCCACCGTCGTGCGGCGGTTGAAAGAGGGCGGCGCGATCGTCGTGGGCAAGACCAACGTGCCGTTCATGCTGGCCGACTACACACACACCGCCAATGACCTGTACGGCTTGACCCGCAACCCGTGGGACACCACCCGGACGCCCGGCGGATCCAGCGGCGGAGCGGCCGCGGCGCTGGCGGCCGGGCTGACCTTCCTCGACTACGGCACCGACCTGGTCGGCTCGATCCGGATCCCGGCGAGTTTCTGCGGCGTCTACGGTCTGAAGCCGAGCACCGGCATCGTGCCGCTGACCGGATTCCAGCCGCCGGGACCGCCGGCCCCTCCGAGCGACATGACGTACATGTCGGCCGCGGGGCCGCTCAGCCGTTCGGCCGGTGACCTGCGAACGGCGCTCGCGGTCACCGCGGGGCCCGAAGGCCAGGCGGCCAAGGCCTACTCCTGGCGGCCGGCCCCACCCCGGCATACCCAGCTCAAGGAGTTCCGGGTCGGATTCGTGCTGGACCACGACCAGGGCCCGGTATCCAGCGAAGTGTCCGCGCAGTTGTCCGACACCGTGGACGCGCTCAGCCGCGCCGGCGCAACGCTCGTCGAAGGCTGGCCGAAGGGCATCGATCCGGTCCGCTCCGCTGAATCCTTCGGCTTCCACGTAGGCCTGTACTTCGCCTTCATCGAAGGCGGCCAGGACGGCGGCCGGGACTTCGCGCCGCTCTCGGCGGCCATCGAGCACGAGACCAGGCGCATGGCTGCACGCCAAGCCTGGAACGATCACTTCGCCGACGTCGACGTGTTCCTGTGCCCGACGACCGCCACGCCCGCCATCCGCCCCGGCGACGGCACGGACGTTGAGCGCATGCCGTTCTGGATCACGCACGCCTCCCTGCCCGGCCTGCCTGCGGTAGACGCACCCATCGGGATCACACCCGGCGGGCTCCCGCTAAGCGCGCAGATCGTGGGACCCCTCTACGAGGACGACACAGCGATCACATTCGCGGAGCTGCTCAGCGAGATCGCCGGAGGCTACACCCAGCCGCCGCCCGACAGCGACCTCCGATGAACCGGATTGTCGACCCCCTGACATAGCCCGACCGGCCCTGTCATCAGGAGCCGAACATGATCCAAGAAACAGCTCTGCGCTCCCAGCGGCAACAGACCGTTTTCAAGCTCCGGGCAAAGCCGAGATCAATTACCCCGACACTCTCTCACGCCCTGACCATGATCGTTCTCACCGATAACCGCTGTACCGATGTTCCCCGAGGCCGTTATTCCAGCGCCGCCAGCCGTTCGGCTACTTTGTCGCCGATGGTGACGAGCATCGCCATCTCGGTCGCAGTGAGATGATCGATGAGCACGTCGCGGACGTCGGCCACGTGCTGAGGAGCCGCGACCTTGATCAGGTCGCTGCCCCGGGGAGTGATGGCGACTACCGCCCCCCGTTGGTCGGCGAGGCACCGCTCGCGGGACACCAGGCCGCGATTTTGCATCCGGCCCAGGTGCTGCGACAGGCGGCTCTTCTCCCAGCGCAACAGCCGGCCGAGTTCGAACGACCTCAGCCGGCCTTCGGGCGCCTCAGAGAGATGGGCCAGGACCTGGTAGTCAGCGCCGGACAGCCCGCACCGGTTGCGCAGCTGCCGCTCGATGAACTCCGACAGCCCGTCCTGCATCTTCATCAAGCTGCGCCAGGCCTGCTGTTCTCGCTCGTCCAACCACCGCGGCTCGGTCACGCACACCACTTTACCGTCTGGTTGACATGGTAACCAAATGCGACGTACTTTCTGGTTCACACATTAACTAAATGTGGGATGTCGACGACACAACCCGTTGACAACGACGGGGTGGGCATGGCGTCCTATCCAGCTTCAGAAAGCAGGCACACCCATGAGCAGCGTCAGCATTATCGGCCTGGGGAACATGGCCGGCGCCCTGGCCGCACGCGCGGTCGCCGGGGGCCGCGCCGTCGAGCTCATCGGCCGCGACCCGGCCAAGGCCAAGGACCTGGCCGCCGCGCTCGGCAGCGGGGCTACGGTCGGGACATTCGGCGCCGTCCCGGTTGGCGACATCGTCGTCCTGGCCGTGCCATACGCCAGCGCCGTGCCGGTCGTCGCCCAGCACAGGGATGCACTGGCCGGCAAGTTCATCATCGACATCTCCAACACGTTCAACGCCGACGCCACCGGGCTCGTCATCCCTGAAGGCACGTCCGGTGCGCAGGAGATCGCCAAGGCAGTCCCGGCGAGCGCGCATGTCGTGAAGGCGTTCAACACGGTCTTCGGCCACGTGCTGGCCCAGGGGCGTCCGTTGGACGTGTTCTTCGCCGGAGATGACGCGCGGGCCAAGGCCGACGTGTCGGCGTTCATCGAGAGCCTCGGACTGCGCCCGCTCGATGTCGGCGGCCTGGAGATGGCCCGCTGGCTGGAAGGGGTCGGGCCGCTGCTGATGGGCCTGGCCCGCAACGGCGCGGGGACCTTCGACATCGCCCTCGGCGTCGACCTCCCCGGCTGAGCGCACCCCTGCAAGTAGCCCGCGGAGCTCCCGCCGCGGATTCTCACGAAGGAGTCATCGTGCGTCTGATATGGCAGCTCTTGGCGGTTGTGGCGGTCTGGATCCTCGGCAATCTGGGCACCGCGGCGGTGAAGGACAACCCCTGGCTGGCGCTCGTCGCCAGCCTGCTGACGGCCGTCATCGCGGTCCTGGTCTACGGCTGGGTGGTGCGGCGCACCGAGCACCGGGCCCCCGTCGAGGTGTCGCTGAAGGGAGCAGGCGCGGGGATCAGCTGGGGCACGCTGCTCGGCATCGCGCTGTTTGGGGCAGTCATCGCGAACATCGCCTTCTTAGGCGACTACACGATCAACGGCCTGGGCACGCCGGCGAGCGCCGTCGGCCTGCTCGGCATCATGGCGGGTGCCGCCGTGACCGAGGAGCTGGTCTTCCGCGGTGTCCTGTTCCGGAACGTCGAGCACTGGGCCGGAACCTGGATCGCGCTCGTGCTGACCGGCTCGCTGTTCGGCCTGATCCACCTGCTCAACGCGAACGCCACCCTGTGGGGCGCCATCGCTATCGCCATCGAGGCAGGCGGGATGCTGACCGCCGCGTACATCGCCACCCGCAAGCTGTGGGTGCCGATCGGTCTGCACTTCGGCTGGAACATTGCCGCGAGCGCCATCTTCAGCACCAAGGTGTCCGGCGGCAACACCCCGCAGGGCCTGCTGGACGCGACGATGTCGGGTCCAGCGCTGGTCACGGGCGGCGACTTCGGACCGGAGGGCAGTGTGTACGCCGTGGTGTTCGGCGTGGTGGCCACCGTCGTGTTCATGTGGCTGGCACACCGGCGTGGTCACGTGGTCCCCGTCCGTCGCCCGGCCCGGGCGGACGTGGCCGCTAGGCTCGCCAGGTGATCGAACCCCCGCCGGCGCGCACGTCGTGAAGGCGTTCAACACCGTCTTCGGTCACATGCTGGCGCAGGGCAACCCGCTGGACGTGCTCATCACCGGCGACGACGCCGAGGCCAAGGCGACTATGGCGGCATTCATCAAGAGCCTCGGGCTGCGGCCGATGGACACCGGCCCCCTGGGAATGGCGCGCTGGCTGGAGGGAACGGGCCTGGTGATGATCGGCCTGGGCCGCTACGGCGCGGGGAGCTTCAACTTCACCCTTGGCGTCAGCACTCTGCCTGAGCGCGCCCGCACCACCACTTCTCGCGCCACATCAATCACAAGGACCAGTAGCATGCGCGTTTTCGTCACTGGCGGGACCGGCCATTCCGGTTCGTACATCATCCCCGAGCTCATCGCCGCCGGGCACGAGGTCACCGGCCTGGCCCGGTCGGACACGGCCGCGGCGGCGCTGTCCGCGCTCGGCGCGAAGGTGCGCCGCGGCGACCTCCAGGATCTCGACGGGCTCAAGGAAGCGGCCACGGACTCCGACGGCATCATCCACGTCGCGCACCGGCAAGACCTGCTTTTCTCCGGCGGGATCCACGCCGTGGCCGCCGCCGAGCTCCCGATCATGCTCGCCTACGGCGAGGCACTGGCGGGAACCGGAAAGCCGCTGGTCGCGACGGGGAGCATCGGCTCGCCCGGGCAGGGATTCCTGGGCCGGACGGCCACCGAGGAGGACCCGGCCCTTCCCAGTGGCGATGAGCACAAGGGCACCCTGCGGGCTCGTAACGTCGTGGAAACCGCCGTAGTCGGCCTCGCCGAGCAGGGCGTGCGGTCTTCGGTCGTGCGGATCGCCAACATCGCGCACAGCACGACCGATCGTGCCGGCTTCCTCCCGACGCTGATCGCGCTCGCGAAGGAGAAGGGCTTCATCGGCTACCCCGGAGACGGCGCGAACCTGTGGAACGCCGTGCACATCCGCGATGTTGCCTCCTTGTTCCGCCTGGCGCTGGAGAAGGGCCCGGCCGGCAAATACTGGCACGCGGTCGACGACGGGGGCATCCCGTTCCGCGAGATCGCCGAGGCCATCGGCAGCCGCCTGGGCCTGCCCGCCGTGAGCGTTCCCGTCGACGAACTGGTGCTGCCGGGATACTTCGGGTTCCTCGCGAACATCGTCACGCAGAGCTACCCGGCGTCCAACCTCGTCACCCGCCGGACCCTCGGCTGGGAACCCGCTCAGCCCCGCCTGCTCGCCGATTTGGACAACGGCCATTACTTCCCCGCCAGCTGATGGCAGGGACCCGAATCGCAACGGGTCCGGCGAATGGCAAGGATACGGCTCTTCTAAAGGGACGCTGAGGATATGACGACTGTGGGATTCATCGGAAGCGGATACATCGGCAGTACCATCGCGCGGCTCGCCATCGAGGCCGGGCACCAGGTCGTGCTCAGCAACTCGCGCGGTCCCGAAACGCTCGCGGACACGGCCGCGGAACTGGGCCCGCGGGCGTCCGCGGCGACGAGCGGGGAGGCCGCGGCGACCGGTGACATCGTCGTGGTCACGGTGCCGGTCAAGGCGTTCCCCAACTTGCCCGCCGTTCCACTGGCCGGGAAGACGGTCATCGACACGTGCAACTACGGCCCCGAGCGTGACGGGCACATCCCCGGGATCAGCGGCTGGGCAGCTGCCTGCCAGCCAAATCACCTGCCCAACGCAACCTGTGGGAGCTCTACCACGAGATCCACGGCCCGGCCATCCAGGGGCTGCCCGCGCTTCTCCCGGAGATCTGGCTGCACTGGGATGCCAAAACCGTCGAGCAGCGAGGACGGGACGCGCTCCTGCGTCTACGGATGGACTTTCTGCTGCTCATGCCCCACAACTGCCGGGTGGTGCTCGAGGTCGACGGGTCCCACCACTTCGCCACCGCAAACCGCCCCGACCGCCACAAATACGCCGCCCAGATGCGCGGCGACCGCGACCTCAAGCTCGCCGGGTATAAGGTGTTCAAATTCGGCACCGCCGAGCTCGAGAACCGCACCGCTGCCAGCCCGCTCCTCGAGGAGTTCTTCACCGACTTGTTCCAGCGGTTCCACGTGCACGCTGTCTAATCTCGTCCCTTCTGGCACTTGGGGAGGCTGGTAGCGTGATTCGCGTTGTACGCCGAACATTTGCACCGAGCCTAAATACGTGCGGCAGCCACCCGCCAGGGAGGATGGTGGTCCCTACGACGGCCAATGTGAGACTCGCCGACTTCGCGGACTTGGCGGTGTCGTGCCGCGAGAATCTCCTTCGCTTCGAAAGGTTCCGTACGAATGCCATGGTCAGCTCGCTACAGTGGCCGGACGACGTCGTTGAGCAGTTTCTCTACGACCACGGAGATAATGATGCGTTTCTGCGCGACTACGGGGATATTGATCTCTCCAGGGTGCAATGGGATGTCGAGATAGTTCCAGTCGGCGAACTCGTCGAGATGCCGACGGGAGCATCTGATAGCGGCTGCATCGAGGAGTATGCCGCCGATCCAGATCACTGGGTCCGGGTGCGTAATCGCGGAATCCACATGGGTGTCGCTCAATGCTGGGAAGCACATGGGACATGGAAGCGCTGGCCGATTCTGATCGACCGAGGACTGCTCGATCTGCCTGGAAGTGGCCTCCAAATCGTGGAGGGTAGGACACGTATTGGTGTATTGAGAGGTCGCCATCGCCAAGAAGCTTTTGTTGCAGAGCGGCACCTGGCGTGGGTCGGGCGTTCGCTAGCGTGAACAGCACGATGTTCCCCGTTCGGGCGAGCCGAGCGGCGGACCGTACACATCACGGCGGTACCGACGCGGCTCTTGACTGCGGTGTCACCCGGCTCACCGCACTTGCGGTATCGCAGATATGCCGTCGCAGCCGCCTTGGGTGAGGTCTTGGTGCCGGACGCGCAGGTTGCGTACAGCTCAACTCATGTCGGCGCAGTCTGAACGAGAGGTCAGACGCGCGGCGCGCGCTTGTGCGATCTGTTCGGTCTGCGCCGTGATCCGTTCCCGGGTCCGGCGGACGCGTGCCTCGGCTCGGGCGGCGCCTGTTGGATCGTCTCGATAGCGCTCATCCCAGAGCTGTTGGACCATCCGATGCGCTTCCTCTGCTTGACGGCGGCGTTCGGTCAGCACGGCATCCGCTGTTCCTGGACCACACAGACGGTCGACGACCTCCCGAAGTTCCTGCCGGGTCATCGGGCGCAACGCTTCTGTGAGGTGGTCCTGGAGGGCCTTTCTCTCCACTTCCAGGGACAGCTCTCGTGCCTGGTCGTGAGACCGCTCAATCGTCATTCGGTCAGCCTATGCTCGCTCCGTGTGATCAACACAGGTTCCTATCCATCGGCGCACGGGCTCTCGGGGTGCCTATGCGTGCACGATCACGTGCAGAACACTGTTGGCCGTGTCCATCGCGTAGACCTCGGCGCAGGCCAAGAGGTGAAGCTGGTCGTTGGACACGCGAGCCTTCGATACCCCCGGCTGCACGATGGTGATGGTGAACTTCGGCTGGAGGAGCGACGCTTGCTGAGCCAGGTCGTGCAGGGTGCGATCAGTCCCCTTCTCCAGCCCGGACCGTCCCTGCTTGCGGCGGTGGCCTTCCCTGCGGACGAGGTTGTGGAACAGGCGCGCGGGCCGATGCCGCCATTTCGTGGACTTGTGCACCTGGCCGCAGACCTCGTAGAGGTCGGCCACACGGGCGCCCGGTGCACCGTGGGCGTACTTGCAGTGGACAAGGTTCACGTGCAGGTACCCATCCTCGACGCGGGCAGCGACGATGTCGGCCACCTCGCCGGCGCCGTCGTCGTCGATGACGAGATCCCAATCGGCCTGAATGAGCAGGTGCTGAATGGTCCTGGCCTGGATCGAGGTCGGGTCGCGGTCGGCACCTTGGGATTCCTTGCTGAGGTTGATGCCGGACCAGTCGATGATCTGCAGACGTTCCGGGCTGAAGGGCGGAACCGTATCCCCGGCCGGACGGATGAGCAGCATGTCCGGCTCCAGGATCGCTTCGTCCTCGAACATGATCCGCAGGCCCTGCTGATGCAGGAAGTCGCTGAAAGGCATGACTTTGCGTCCGGTGAAGATCATCGGCTCAGTGCTGTCACAGGTGAAGGCGATCTGACCGTCGGCGATCACGATCTGGTAGCCGACGCTCCAGCACGGGGTGCTCACCGTAAAGCCGATGGCGCCATCGCTGGTGAAAGTGGTGACGGTGAGGTCGGCGTCGATCAGCGGCCAGCTGAAGGCGTCCAGCTTGATGGTGATGCTCTCGCCGGCCTCCAGGAAAAACTGCGTCGGCCACTCCAGCGTCAGCGGCACAAGTTTGGGCCGGTCGTGCACTTCTTCGGGAATGATGAACCCCTTGAGGATCTCCACCGGATCAAGGGTTGCGTCGGTGAGCTTGGCACCGACGTCGTCACACCAGTCGACCCAGTGCTTGAGTGTTGGAGCGGCACCATAGTTCCAGACCCGCCCCTTCAGCGACGCACCGACGTTGACGCGTTCGCCACCCTCAAAGCCGCTGACAAAGATGTTGGTCTGGCTCTTGTTGCGTTTTTCCGCCTCGGGGTAATCGAGGAGCACGTCGGCCCCGACCGCGAGCTGGAACCGGCGGCTGCGGTTACGGGCATCCAGCGTCCCGACATTGGTCGGCACGCACCGTCTGATCTTCGCCATGATGCGGTAGACGACCGGTCCCTTGATCAGAGCAGCGTCCTCGCCGGCCACCGCCTGCGCCAGTTCTGGGTGCACACTCTCGGTGTTGGAGCTGTTGATGTAGAGCAAGCCGTGTGCGCGATCCCAGTACAGCACGTACAGGTCATGGGAGATGTCCTCCAGGCTCCGCACCGTTCCCCACGCCACGGGTCTGCGCTCCTCGGCCACCAGCCAGGCGATCAGGTCGCGTTCGTTCACGGCGACCGGATCGGTCAGCAGCCGATCACCGAAAAACGGAGCCAACGCCTCGGGCGCCCACCGCAGGGCGCTGGTCCGGTACACCACGGTGCTCATCCGAGGCGCGAGGTTGCGTAGCGAGATCTCTTCGGGCAAGAAGGCGAACGCCTCCTCGAACTCGGTCAGATCCTCCTGCTCGCCGACGGCGCGCGCGGAGAGGACCTCGATGATGTCGTTCCAGTCGGCGTCCTCGGCGTACAGCTTCTTCAGATTCTCGTCGAACTGGGGCTCGGTCCTGTTGACGACAACGGTCGCCTGCCCGATGGATGCTCCGGACACACGGGCGAACCTGCCGATGAACTGCAGTGTGATCCCGATGCTCTTGTGCTGATCGTGAATCGCGGCCACCTTGAGGGCCGGCAAGTCGAAACCCTCGCCGAGCATGTCGACGCACACAACGATCTTGCTGGTGCGCGCATGTAGCCCTTCCAGGGCCAGACGGTTGTCCTTTTTCCGGCCCTTGCTGTGCAGGATGACCGGGTTCAAATCGGGCGCGAGTTCTTGATAGAGCGGCAGGACGTCGTCGATGGCGCGGCCGATCCGTTTGACGCGGGCCATCAGGATATGGTCATGGCCGGCCGCCAGGTCCGCGCGGAGCAACTCGACGGCCCGCTCGGCCACGGCCCGGTCCGGATCGAACAGATCGACCACCGGCGCATATGTGATCTTCGAGAAATAGCCTTGGCGGCGTGCTTCCTTGAGGGAGAGCCCGAACACGACCCGGCCGCCCAGATCTGCGCCGTCACTACGGAACGGGGTGGCGGTGAACTGGACAATGTGCTTACCGGCGAATTGATCGCGGATGTGGCGCCATGTCGGCGCCGCCACATGATGTGCTTCATCGATGAACATATGGCTGCACGCGTCCATGAGCGCGTCCCGCGCCTGCGGCGAGAAGTGCTGAAGCACCGACGTGGTGGCCACGATCACGTTGCAATGCTCGGCGAATCGGCGAGCCAGTTCCGGATCCTGCATGCCACGCTTGACCCGCCCGACGATGGGCCGCAGCACTGCGGCGGTGACGACACCGAGGGCTCGCAGCAATCCCAGTCGCTCGAACTTGCCGGCGATTTGGTCGCGTAGCGCATCGGAGGGGACGATCACCAGCAGCCGGTGCACTCGTCCGGCCACCAGCAGCGCGACCATCGTCTCGGTCTTGCCCGTCCCCGTTGGCATGACGACGGTGGCCGGCTGCATACGCCGCGATGCCCAGTGGCCCAAAACCGCGTGCACAGCCCCGAGTTGCGGCTCGCGCAACCCCTGCAGGTTGCTCGCCGGATCTTCTTGCCGGAATCGGAAGGCGTCCTCGAATGACGCCACGACCTTGCTGAGATTGACGTCGCCCGCCATCTCCCATGTAGGGGGCTTCAGCGCCTGGGCTGCGGTACGGCTTTGGCCTGAAACTCTCAGTACGGGATCCGAGCCGTCGTGAGTCTCTCCCTGAAAGAGGATGCGCCAGATGCCCGTGGAGGTCTCCGCCCACGGGTATCCCTCCCGGTCGACCAGGTCCGCAGAGCCTCCGAGAGTCACCAGGCGTCGGGCCGTGTTGCCGCCGATATCACCATGCACGAACCACAGGTCGGAAAGTTTCATTCTTGGGAGGCTCCACGTAAACTTTTTCCGCTATAGGCGGCGATCTTTGCGAATGTCGGGAGGACTCTATCAAGGGCCATGCCATTTCTGGCGGCATAAACTGCAGATCAGCGCCCGACTATTCGCCCCTCGCGTGGTAAGAGTCGAAATATTGTGGTTCGTAGCGTTTCAAGTGATTGTTGCTCGTGGCCATCGAGCAGGGCGGTATTGCTCTCTTCTCACGTGTATGCACGATCCTGCGGGACATGGAGATTGGCGAACGTGTGGACATGCTGCCCGATGGACCCGATCTCCTGCGTAGGACGGCGCTCAACGTTGGCTGGTTCTACGGGAGGTCGTCTCTTGCTGACGTTGTGCTCCGAGCAGCTTCTGTCGGCCTTGAGATAATCCAGAGGCGGAGCCTCGTTCCCATGCTTCAGCGATGTCGCTCGGGCGAGGGATGCTGCCGGTTTCCCGGCGTGCCTGCCGGCGTTGCCGTGGCAGATCTTGTGCGCCAGCCGGTGCCCGGACTCCTGGATCAACGTGGCGCGGCCTGCTAGCGATCGGCTGCAGCGCTCATCCGGGCGAAGGCGTCCGGTGTCACGATGGGGATGTCGTAGGCGCGGGCCTTGCGCGCCTTCCCCGACATGGTGTCGGGATCTGCGGCGACCAGCAGCCGGACCTGCTTGGTGACGTTGGAGTGTGCGGCGTAGCCGGCCTGGCGGGCTCGTTCTTCCCACAGTTCGCGGCCGCCTGCCATGTCCCCGGTGAACACGACGAGATCACCCGGCTGCAGGCGGAAGCCGCCGACGGCAAGGTGCTGAGGCGGGGCGGCAGCGGCCAGGGCTTGCTCAACTGCAGCGGGCGGCAGGCCGAGCAGGGCGGCGACGAGGTCGAGTTCGTGGCGTTCCGCAGGTGTGACGCCGTCCGCATTGGCCGCGTGAGCCAGGGCGTTCAGGTAGTCGTGGTGCAGACGGAGCGCGTCGGCGCGGCTGAGGTCCAACCGTGCGGCCAGGGCGATCAGCGTGTCGGCCTCGGTCGCCGAGATGTGATGGTCCAGGAGTACCTGGTCGAGCAGAGCGAAGTACGGGTCGGCCCGGACGGTGTCGGACGCCCGCGGCAGGCGGTCCAGCAGCCGGGCCAGGAAGTGGTTGTCGCGCTCGCCCGACGCGCCCCGCCGTACCGGAGTGGCGGCGCTGCGGGGAATGACTGGCCAGGCGAGTCCGGCGGCGGCCGTGAGACATGCAGTCCACGGCGAGGTTGGGTGGGAGATCCTGAGGTAGTGGCGCAGGAGCGCGGCGGCGGCGCGGGCGTCGATGAGCGCGTCGTGGTGGTTGTCGAGCGAGATGTCGGCGACCGCGCAGCAGCCGGCGAGTGTGCGTGGGGCGGCGGGCAGGAAGCGGATGGCCTCGGTCATCGTGCAGATGCCGATGGGACTCAGGTCGGGGATCGGCGTGCCGGCCCGCGCGTACTCGTCGTGCAGGAAGCCCAGGTCGAAGCGGAGGTTGTGGGCTACGGGCACCCGGCCGCGCAGCAGCTCGGTGAGCGCCCCGGCGATGTCCTTGAAGCCGGGGGCGTGCCGGACGTCGGCGGCGCTGATCCCATGGATGTGTTGCGGCCCCAGGTCTCGTTGGGGGTTGACCAGGGTGCTCCACTCTCCGGTGATCCGCCCGAGCGGGTCGAGCAGGACGACGGCGACCTCGATGACCCGGTCGTGCCATGATGGCCGCAGTCCCGTGGTCTCCAGGTCGATGACGGCGTAACCGTGCTGGCTGCTGTCCATCTGATGCCCCCTTTTCGTGCCCTGTAGGGACCATCGCGGGTGGGATCTCTGCGGTTTCGGGCCGCGTACGCATTGTGATGGGTTCGTGACAGAGGAGTCGCAGGCGACGGGTGGAGGCGTATGCTCGGGCGTCGTCACGCCGACTGGGCCCGGTTGTGCCGGGGCGAGGTAGCTGGTGAGGGTCGCAAGCAGGCAACACACCATCTGCCATGGATTACGGATTCGTTAATCACTAAGGTGAAGGGGTGCGTGGAGCGGACCTGGATGACATCCGTGCGGTCTCTGCCTGCATGTTCGGCAACCGGTATCGGCTGGAGGTGCTGGAGGCGTTCGCCAGCGCACCGGATGGTCAGGTGAATCTCGGGAGGCTGGCCATCCGGCAAGGCGTGCAATCGGCGGTGTACTACCCCGTGGTGCGCGATCTGCTGGCCCTGCGGATGGTGACCAGGGTGACGGAGGTTGGGCGGGACCGGCGGCGCTGGTATCGCCGCGCAGGCGGCGATGCCCTTTGGGAGCCTCTGGGGCGGTTGGTCGCGGGCCTGCGGGGGCATTACGACCTGATCACGGGGACGGAAATGAACGCTATGGGCGAGCAGAAGAGGGTGAAGACGTGACCGGCGCCGCAGAGGCTTTTCCTCAGGCCCTCGCCGACGCGCCGGAGTTCACCCTGAACCGGGGTTCATGTTCACGCGTGGTGCTGCAGGGCACCTCGCTCTTGCTGCACTATGAGCCGAACCAGATCGAGATCGAACGGCGGCGGCGCACCGGCCCAGCGGCCATCACCGCGCCGGACGCGCTGCGAGTGCTGCTGGATCTGCCGGTGAATGCGCCACTGCCGCTGTCGGCCGTCGAACGGGCGGCTTCCGATGCCCTGCGCCGACTCCCGAGCGGCGCGATACGCATGGACCAGGGCTGCGTGACCCGCCTGGCGGTTCCCCCGATCGAGGCATGCTTGGCGGTCGTGCCGGCCCGATCGTGGCGCGTGGGCCTGGAGCGGGCGGGCCGGTTCGCGCCGTTCTGTTCACGCGCGATGCTGCTTCCCGCGCCGCCGCGTGATCTCCATGCGCTGCGGATGGAAGCCGACTTCTATGGCATCGGCGTGATCATTGACGCCGACGGCGAATCGCATGTGATCGTCCCGCCGACGCCCTTCGAACTCCGCAGATTCACCGCCGCGAGCTGGCTGTTCTTGGAGGAGGCGTACCAGCAGATCAATCTGCTGCCGGCGAGGGTGTAATGGCCCGATTGTCGATGCTGAGTGGCAGGCTGGCCCACTTCTCCAGCGGCCTGGGCGGCTTGAAGTGGTTGGGCTGCTTGATGCGGGTGTTCTCCATGGCGTGCGCGTTCACGGCCTGCTTACAGCGGGCGCGCCACCAGATCTGCCGGTCGGCCAGCGTGGGCTGCTCCAGTAGATCGGGTAGCCAGGCGTTCCAGGTGGCGCCGTTGTGCGCGTGCGCGGCCGCCTTCACCGGGTTCGTGAGGCCGAGAAAATCGTCCAGCGGCCTGCCCTGGCAGCGGCTGCAGGTGCAGCGGGGCGGGGCGGCGTTGGCATAGGAGTCGGCGATGAACTTGGCGCTGCTGAAGCGCAGCATGGCGGGGATCAGCACCGCGGGGTAATTCGCTCCGCCGCCGGAGGTCTCGGCGCGTTCCCCGGCGGGGACGAGGTGCCGCAGCGAGCCGCCCGCGCCGATGCCGGCGAAGCCGGCGCCATGGGCGAGGGCGTCGAACCCGGCCAGGTCCGTACGCCACAGCCCGGTGCCCGGTACGTCGGCCAGCAGCTGTCGAAGCTGCTGAGGGGCGGCCGCGAACTGCTGGAGCGGGTCACGCTGCCCGCCGAGGATCAGCGCGACCGGGTGCTCTATCGCGCGGATCGCGGCCACCAGGGTGGCACGCGCCTCCGGCCGCAGCCACCCGATCGAGACGGGGAGCGTCACCACGACGTCGTCGCGCTGCAGCGCCCCAGCCGCCTTCACCACGGCCTTCAAGGCCGCGGGATCGCCGGCCTTGATATAGCGGGTCGGGGTGATGGCGAAGGACGCCCCGTTGTCGAGCTGCTCCTGAAGCGCGCCGTCCAGGTCGCCGCCGAACAGGGCATCCTGCGGCAGACAGAACGGCGCGTCGGTGGTGGCGACCTCCTTCTCGTAGGCGGCGCAGTCTTCGGCCAGCACTCCGGAAAAGGCTCGCCGCAGCGCGTGCAGCCGCGCCGAGCAGCCGGTACCGCACACCACCAGGCCGCCGTGATCGGGATGAAGGTAGCCGGGCGCTTCGAGCAGCAGGTTGGCGCGCTCCAAGGTCAGGGCGCGCTGCGTGATGGCGCGCCCGGCCCTACCGCGGTCGGGCGGCGAGGTGAGCAGGGAACTCGCCCCGGTACGGGCTGGTGCGCTGGTGCGGTCGTCCATGTGCTCACCTCGTGAGACGTAACCGGTGTCAGGCGGGGTCGTGCGCGGGAGATCCGGGGTGGGGCAGCAACAAGCGGGTGAACTCCTCAGCAAGCAGCCCCGCGATCTCAGCGGCGCGGTCCAGTCCGTGCTGAGCAATGAGTCGTTGCGCCGCGGCGGGCACGGCCTGCGGGAGCTCACGTGGGATTTCGCCGGGTTCTTGGGACCGGTAGCCGAGCGTGGACATCTCGATCATCAGGTTGCGGTACTGCCATTCGCTGATGGCGGCCAGGGTGAGCGCCTTACGGGCCAAGGCGGCCATCGACACACCCCATCGTCGCTTCAGCATCTGCAGACGCGGCAGGTCCAAGCCTGCGCTCAACTCGCCGCCGATGTCCGCGGCGGGCATCAGGAACTCGCTGGCGAACTCATCGGCCTGCCGCTCCTGCTGCGGGGTGGCGCCGGGCTCGGGGTGCATGATCACGTGCCCGAGCTCATGGGCGAGGCTGAACCGGAACCGGTCGGCCGGAGCGTGCGCGCCCAGCAGGAACAGCGGGCGCTCCGCGCCGTTCCACTGGCTGACCGCGTCCAGGTCACGGCTTTCGAGATCGCGTACGAGAATCAATCCGCCGGCCCCTTCGATCATTCCGACCAGGTGGGTGATCGGCCCGGCGGGAACCTCCCACAGCTTGCGCAGGGTCTGTGCCGCCTCGGTGGGGGTGTCGAGGTCGTTCACGGCGATGTGCTCGAAGCGGTGAAGGGTCGGATCGGCGGGCAGGGCCCGCAGGAGACGGTGGGTCTGCAGGCGGCCCAGGGCGAGCTGCGCGTGGATGCGGCGCAGCGCGTGGGCTCCCAGCGCGGCCTTCTTGCGGTGATGCACCAGCCCGATGCCGACCCCGGTCAGGTCGGCGTCCAGGCGAAGCAACGCCGACGGGTAGCCCAGCGCGCGGGCGTACACGGTTAGGCGATCTCCCTCGACGACCAGGCGGCCCGCTTCGGCCTTGCTCACATAGCCTTGGCTGATCGGCTCTCCCGCCAGGGCCGACATGGCGCGAGCCAGCGCGGTCTGGGTCATCCCGCGGGAGTCACGAGCCAGCGTCAGCATGCTTGCATGCGCCGTCTCCTGGGCCACACCACGCTCCGGATCTCGCCATCAACCGCTTTTCTATCCCTCAGATTACATCACCAAAATATTCCTCGCGTTGGAATGGCCTACCACGCTGTCGGATGGAGGCTCCCTCGCGGACTCGGTCGGCGATGTGGATGCGCTCGTTCTCGTTCAGGTACCGCGAGGAACGGAAAGGCGGCCTTTGCGGGCCGGCCGGGTGCTCGACCTGCTTCTGGTGGATCGGGGCTTTAGGCTTGAGGCCCTTGCCTGGCGAGTGATGACCGTTCCTCCATTTCTTGCCGGTCCGCAGGTTGATCCCCACCATCTGAGCCGCTTCGCGCGTACTGAAGCCCTGATCCATGAGCCGGAAGTATTCCTCCCGCTCACGGACCAGGGCTCGTGGTCCCTGCGGCTTCTCTGAACTCCCAGATCGATGCCGCGACATCACGAGAGGCCAGCTCAGCTACAGTCATGATCATCAGTGGGGGGTGGGGAGGTAGTCGCGCAGGGACAGACGTGGAAATCCACTGGGTCAGGTCACTAGCGGCGGGGGCTGAGGTCTCGAGGTTCTCCCGCCCATCGCCCGTCAGGTCGCCGGCCTTGCCGTGTCGCCGACCTTCCCCTGGCTCTCCGCTGTCTGGCGGAGTGCCTGATTCCGATTTCACGTATCGCGATCGGTTAGCTACTGATATGTAGGAGTGATGCGGCGCTGCGTTCAGAGGGGGGCGCGCCCGCATAGAGGCGTTCGGCCGCTAGCACTTGCAGCGGCCGGACGCCCCGCATTCCGTCTCGCACACCACCTCGGCAGCACGTGTGCCACGGTCAGCGGCGACTCTCGCAATGCCGCCTCCCCGGCTGCCCACCCGACGGCCTCAAACCCGGCACGCAAGCCGTCGACTCCGACCACGATCATGACGACTCCTTCCTTCCAGAACACCACCGACTGTCGCGGCGGCCTGGCGCCGAAGGTCCCTCAGATGAAGGACGTGCGGCCCTGAGAGGGCCTTGGAGGAACGAGGTCGCCACCCCGGGGGAACCGCTGTGCTGCTGTTACAAACTGCACCCCTCCATCGTCTTCCGCACCGCGTCGGGCGGCCCCATGGACCAGGACCTGCGTACCGGCCTGGAAGGCGTGGAGATCAAGGTCGGCTTCGAGGTGGACCGGATCGACGAGGCCCAGCGAGAGGGATGGAGCGTCCTCATCCAGGGCCCCGCCCACCACATCACCGCCGACGAACTGCCGGAGGTCACCGACGCCGGCGTCACCCCGTGGGCGGGCGGCGAGCAGCACCTCTACATCCGCATCACCCCGCACCGGGTCACCAGCCGCCGCATCCACAACCTCTGACCTTTCGCGAACTCCGCATCGAGATCACGTGGCGCCGCTGCGTCATCAGGCAGGCTTCTGTTTTCTTTTCTATCCCACCCGCAGATCCATGAATTGCGCATTTTCGCAATTTCGTACAGCATGGAGCTGGCTTTGTCGGTGATCGAGAACCAGGGGCGTGATGTGAGCGAGTCTTTTGCCGCCGCGGTCAGGCAACGACTACGTCTGGCGGACGCGGCGCTGCGGGCAGCCCGCGCCGAGGATGACGTCGACGCGCAGATGCTGGCCGAAGCGGAGTGGGAGGACGTGACGCACCTGGCCCGCTCACACGGGGTGCGTCTCGATGCCGACCCGGGCACCACCGACCCGGGCGGCTCCACAACAGGCCAGACGGCGGCCCAGTGATGTCGATGCCCCTGTATGAGGCCAAGGCCGAGCTGTTCAAGCTGCTGGGCCATCCAGTGCGGATCCGGGTGCTGGAGCTGTTGCAGGACGGGCCGATGCCGGTGCGGGACCTGTTGGCCGCCATCGAGGTGGAGGCGACGGGGCTGTCACAGCATTTGGCCGTGCTGCGCTGCTCGGCCATGGTCACCGCGCACCGTGATGGCTCGACCGTGACCTATGCCCTGTCCGGCGGGGATGTGGCCGAACTGCTGCGCGCGGCGCGCACGCTGTTGACGCACAAGCTCACCGGTCAGCATGAGCTGCTGAGCGAGTTGCTCAAGGCGGAGACCGGCGCCTCGTGACTTCCTTGTTCTCCTCGGGCTGGGCCCGTATCCGCGGTGTGCTGCCCGAAGGCGGGGAGCTGGCTGCGATGGGCCGTCGCCCGCGCCGTGACCTGCTGGCCGGGCTCACCGTGGCGATCGTGGCGCTGCCGCTGGCGCTGGGGTTCGGCATCTCCTCCGGTATGGGCGCCGAAGCCGGGCTGGCCACCGCGGTGGTCGCTGGGACGCTGGCGGCGTTGTTCGGCGGCTCGGGCCTGCAGGTGTCCGGCCCGACGGGGGCGATGACGGTGGTACTCGTGCCGATCATGCACGCTCATGGCGCCTCCGGCGTGCTGATGGTCGGGGTGCTGGCCGGGCTGCTGCTGATCGCGCTGGCGCTGGGCCGCGCCGGCAAGTACATGGCCCTGGTTCCGGCCCCGGTGGTGGAGGGCTTCACCATCGGCATCGCCTGTGTGATCGGCCTGCAGCAGATCCCTGCCGCCCTGGGGGTGGCGACTCCCGCGGGGGACAAGGTCACGGCTGTAGCCTGGCACGCTGTCCAGGACTTCCTCGCCCAGCCGCGCTGGTGGGCCCTGGGCATCGCTCTGACGGTGGCCGCGCTGATGCTGGTGGGCGCACGCTGGCGGCCCGCGCTGCCGTTCTCCCTGCTGGCCGTCGCCGCCGCCACCCTCGCCACCGAGCTGGCTGATCTGCCGGTGGCCCGGATCGGGCAGTTGCCCGCCGGGCTGCCCGCCCCCTCCCTGGCCTTCCTGGATCCGGCCGCGCTGAGCTCACTGCTGGCCCCGGCGGTCGCGGTCGCCGCCCTGGCGGCGCTGGAGTCGCTGCTTTCAGCCGCGGTCGCCGACGGCATGAGCGTCAACCACAAGCACGATCCCGACCGGGAGCTGTTCGGGCAGGGTCTGGCCAACCTCCTGACGCCGCTGTTCGGCGGTGTCCCGGCCACCGGGGCGATCGCCCGGACCGCGGTCAACGTCCGCTCGGGCGCCCAATCGCGGCTGGCCGCCCTGGCGCACGCGGGCATCCTGGCGGTGATCGTGTTCAGCGCGGCCGGCCTGGTCGCCCGGATCCCGCTGGCCGCGCTGGCCGGCGTGCTGCTGGCCACCTCGGTGCGGATGGTGGAAGTCGGCTCGGTCAAGGCCATGATCCGCTCCATCCGCGGCGACGCCGTCGTGCTGGCCCTGACCGCGCTCGCCACCCTCGCCCTCGACTTGGTCCAGGCCGTCATCCTCGGCTTGATCGTGGCCGGCGCGCTGGCGTTGCGCGCCATCGCCCGCGACGTCCGCCTGGACGCGATGCCGATTCACCCCGACCTGCCCGGCGACCACACCGAACAGGAGCACGCCCTGCTCGCCGAACACATCGTCGCCTACCGCCTGGACGGACCGCTGTTCTTCGCCGCGGCCCATCGCTTCCTGCTGGAGCTGTCCGAAGTCGCCACCGTCTCCGTGGTGATCTTGCGTATGTCCCGCGTCACCACCCTCGACGCCAGCGGCGCTCTGGTCCTCGGCGACGCCATCCAACGGCTACAGCGGCGTGGCGTCACCGTCTACATCTCCGGCATCCGCGACGGCCACCACCAGCCGCTGCACGCCCTCGGTGTCATCGCCCGCCTCGACCAAGCCGGCCATGTCTTCGCCACCACCCCTCAGGCCATCGCCGCAGCCCGCGACCGGCTCCAGCGAACCGGGGTCCTGCCCGCCTCCAGCCACACCAACACGGTCCCCGACGCCGCCATCACCCCCCGCTGAAGACCCGATCGCTCTCGGCCTGCCCAGCCATCGCATCCACACATCCAGTTCCCATCTCACCAGCGAGATGACGGGCTCAGGACGCGATTGCACCACGTCCACTCCGGTACGGAGTCCGATCCGTCGCGAACCGGCTGAGCAGATCGCACAGCACCGGGTGGGCAGGGCGGCTCCGAACGCCATCATCCAGCCTGGCGGCGGGATGGGAACCAGGGTGAGCAGGGTCCCAAGCGGTGGCACCAGTGTGACCGAACTCTGCAGGGCGGCCGTGGTCATCGGAGCGGTGAGCGTGCGCAGGGAGCGGACCGCCTGCTCCGCCTTCATCTCCTGGCTAACCCCGATGACCACGTTCACCGGCAGGATGGCGGGCACTCTCGGGCACGTCCCGAGCACCAGCAGCGTGACCAGCCCGGCGGCCAGTAACATGATCGATAGGGGATCAGTGAGCTGACGCCTGATCCTCACGGGCACGGACGGTTGTTTGGGCGCGGGAAGTTCGTTGAGCCCGTGCTCGGCCAGCAGGGTGCTGTACGCGAACGCCGTCAGCACATACCGGGCCATGGCGCTACGGATCTTCAGGTCCGAGCCTGAGGCGGGCCCGAAATGGTGGTGCCAGTCCAGCAGGCCGATGCCGCTGGTCGGGCCGTGCTGACTTGACCAGGTTGTTCTTCGTCATCTCGGGGTGTTCGGCCGTGCTGGCCCTGGGCCTGGGAGCCGACGCCCTCGCAGCTGCGGTCGGCGCCTTCACCGCTGGCCTGCTCGAGTACCTGATCAACCGGTGAGCCGGCGGAGTCGCCGACCGGGATGGCGCCGATCTGCTCTGAGGAGCCCGATGACGCAGAGGCAGCGTGCGCGCCGACCGAAACTGTCCGAGATCTGACGCAGGCTCCGGACGATCTGCGCTGCGGTCCGCTCCTGCCCGAGCTCGAGCATCTTGGTCGGGATACGCGGGTCGGCTTGCGGGCGGGATGAGCGCGTCGAACCCGTCGGTCCCGCCAGGTCCCGGATCCACGAGTTCCGTCGGGTGGTGGCCCGGGCGGACGGCTGTTCACGGCCAAGTGGGCGATGTGCCTCTGCACCTGGCGCAGCCGTTCGGCCACCCTTATGGCGCTCGGCTTGCGCCGGTTGTCGTGCCACTGTGTCGCCGAGTTGTTGAGCCAGGCTGGGCTTGTCGTGGACGCCCGACTGGTGCGCACACCCGTTGACCAGCATATCCATCAGGTCGTACGCGGGGGGCACGTCCGCGGGACCGTTCAGAGATCAGCTTGCGGACTCGTGTGGGTAGTGGAGGTCGAAGGCGGGGCGTTCGGATCGGATGCGTGGGAGGGCGGTGAAGTTGTGCCGCGGCGGCGGGCACGAGGTGGCCCACTCCAGCGAGTTGCCGAATCCCCAGGGGTCGTCCGGCAGTGCGCGGCGCGCGCCGCGTGCTGTGCGCCAGACGTTGTAGAGGAAGGGCAGGGTGGACGCCCCAAGCAGGAACGCGCCCGCTGATGATACGGCGTTGAGCGTGGTGAAGCCGTCGGCGGGGCTGTAGTCGGCGTAACGCCGGGGCATGCCGAGCGCGCCGAGCCAGTGCTGGATCAGGAAGGTGGTGTGGAAGCCGACGAACAGCGTCCAGAAGTGAATCTTTCCCCAGGTCTCGTTGAGTAGCCTGCCCGTCATCTTCGGCCACCAGAAGTAGAAGCCGGCGAACATCGCGAACACCACGGTGCCGAACACGACGTAATGGAAGTGTGCGACCACGAAGTAGCTGTCGGTGACGTGGAAGTCCAGCGGCGGCGAGGCCAGGATCACGCCGGTCAGTCCGCCGAACAGGAAGGTGATCAGGAAGCCGAGCGCGAACAGCATCGGGGTCTCGAAGCTGAGATGTCCCCGCCACATGGTGCCGGTCCAGTTGAAGAATTTCACCCCGGTGGGCACCGCGATGAGGAAGCTCATGAACGAGAAGAACGGCAGCAGCACCTGGCCCGTGCCGAACATGTGGTGCGCCCACACGGTCATCGATAGCCCGGCGATCGCGATCGTGGCCGACACCAGCCCGATGTAGCCGAACACGGGCTTGCGGCTGAAGACCGGGAGGACCTCGGTGATGATGCCGAAGAACGGCAGCGCGATGATGTAGACCTCGGGGTGGCCGAAGAACCAGAACAGGTGCTGCCAGAGCATCGCGCCGCCGTTGCTCGCGTCGTAGATGTGCGTGCCCAGTTTCCGGTCGGCTTCCAGGGCCAGCAGTGCGGCGGCGAGCACGGGGAAGGCCATCAGCACCATCATCGAGGTCAGCAGCACGTTCCAGGTGAAGATCGGCATCCGGAACATGGTCATGCCCGGCGCCCGCATGCCCACGATCGTGGTGATGAAGTTGACGGATCCCAGGATCGTGCCGAGACCGGCCAGGCTCAAGCCCATGATCCACAGGTCGCCGCCGATTCCCGGCGAGCTGATCGCGCTGGACAGGGGTGTGTAGGCGAACCAGCCGAAGGCTGCCGCGCCGCCGGGAGTAACGAACCCGCTGATCGCGATCAGTCCGCCGAACAGGAACAGCCAGTAGCTGACCGCGTTCAGGCGGGGGAAGGCCACGTCGGGTGCGCCGATCTGCAGCGGCATGATGACGTTGGTGAATCCGGCGAACAGCGGGGTGGCGAACAGCAGCAGCATGATGGTGCCGTGCATGGTGAAGAGCTGGTTGTACTGCCCGGCGCTGGCGAACTGCAGTCCCGGCTGGGTCAGCTCGGCCCGGATCACCATGGCCATGACCCCGCCGATCAGGAAGAAGCCGAAGGAGGTGATCAGGTACAGGTAGCCGATGATCTTGTGGTCCGTCGATGACAGCCATGACACCAGGAGCCGCCCCTTCGGGGTGCGAGTCCGGGCGGCAGAGGTGACGTGCTCGGTGACGGCCATGCGGATCACCTTTCGAGTCGGCGGGTGACGCGTACCCGCCACTGGTCCGGCCCGCAGGCCAGGTAGGCGAAGCCGTAGTCGTTGTCGCCGCTCGCCAGGGCGTCGCAGAGTTTGCCCGGGTCGGTGCGGGAACACAGGTCGAGGTGTTCACCGCGGGGCAGCCTGTGCAGCCGGTCGCCGATGGCATCGAGCAGCCGCTCGGCGGGCAGCGCGTCCAGGTCGATCGTGGGGCCTTCGGTGAGCGGATACCAACGGTGCGGGCAGGCGCCGAGGGCGGCGGTGGAGATCGTCGGCCTGCCAGGCGCGGTCAGGGTGGCCTGCTCGGTGGCGAGGTGGTTGTGAAGCTGGGTGAGCAGGTCGCGGACGGTGGTGGCGATCTGGGCGGGTGAGCGGGTGTCGCGCCCGCAGGCCGCGGCGGCGATGGTGTCCACGCAGGCGCGCAGCCGTGCGTGGTCGCGGGCCAGCCGGGACAGTTCGGGGGTGGCTTCGTGGGCGGGGAAGAGCAGTCGCTCTTCGTCGGTGAGCTGCCTGATGAGCTCCGCGCGCAGATAGCGGGCCAGCGCCGTCAGCTCCCGGCTGGGCCAGCGGTCTTGCGAGGCGATCTGCAGGACGATACGGGCTCGGTCGGTGATCTGGGCCAGGAGGTGAGTGTGTTCCGCGGTCAACGTGGTCTGCGTATCCATGGTCCCTTCCTTTGACCGGATCTGGGCGAGGCCGATGCCGTAACTCCCTGGACCGGTTCGCGTGCGCGGCCGTAGATGCGTTCGTCTGGATGAATGACCTGCTCTTTGCGGCCCGGTGGGGCCAGTCCATCTGGGTTCTTCCCCGCGCGTGCGTGGTCCACCATTCCTTGCGTGGCGATCATGGCCCTTACCGCTCGTCTTCCCTGAGACCTGGTGCGTCCTTCCTGTCCATGCCGTTCCTTTCCGTACCGTCAAAGGCGTGGCTTGTGCCGGCGACGATGCTTGGGTGCGCGCTAGATCAGCTCTCCGCCAAGATCCCCGCGGTGGTGTGGTGGAACGGCCTCGTTCCGGGTGGTGTCATGCGGGGACGGCGCGTCCGGCTGCGGGGCGCTGTCCCATGCCGGGGGGAGGATCGCGGTGTCCATGCGCCGCAGTTCGTCGCGGTGTAGCGCGACCAAGCGCGCCAGGATGCGCTCGCCTTGGGGGGTCAGCATCACCCGCACCGCCCGGCCGTCGCTGGGATGCGCGCCCCGGTGCACAAGGTCCTGTTTCTGCGCTCGGCTGATGAGTTCGACCACGCTGTGGTGGCGCAACAGCAGCCGGTCGGCGAGTTCCCGTACGCTCGCCCAGTCACGGCCGGGGAACCCTTTCAGAGCCAGCAGCAGCTGGTATTGCTGCGGGGTCAGGCCGGCAGAGCGCACCGCCTCCTCGCTGAAGCGCAGATAGGTGCGGAGCCCGAAACGGAACCGGGCCAGCGCCTCGAAGTCCTGCTTGGTCAGGGGCTCCGTTTGTACTACTTCGTCCTCCACGACCGTGCCGCCCCTCTCTCGGATCTCTCAAAATAATATCGCGATGCGATATAAGCGCACCTTGCCCATACGTGCGAGCCGCCCGCGGCGACGGGGTCGATGGACTGTAATTTATATCGTGCTACGATATAAGTGTCCAGGTGGATGGAGGATGAGATCGCACCTGGCGACAGCGCCCTGGAGGTGTGTCGTGCTCGACGACTACGAACGTGAAGCACTGCGTGAGATCCAGCGCAGGTTGCTGGTCGAGGATCCGGAGTTCGCCCAGTCCTTCGACGCCGATACGCAACGCCTGAACCGGGCGGCAACACCGGACCTACCCAAGAGGGCCTACACGGTCATGCTCGTCTTCGGCTCGGCGTTCGTGGTGATCTTGCTGCTGGCCGGATCGCCGTTCATCGCCTTGCTGTTCGCCGCGTTGACCATGTGGGTCTGGTACGCACGCGCTCACCGCCAGGAGAACGGTCGTGGACGGCCGTGACGCCGACGGCGCCCGGCAGGAGATAGAGAAGGCCCCGAGTCGTCGAGGAAATCCGGCTTAGGGCAGAGCATCGGAGGATGCAATGATCGACATCATCGTCATCTCTGCGCTGATCGCGCTCCTTACGCTGGGCGCGATCGTGCTCGGAGCGAGTGTCCGGGTCGTCAAACAGTTCGAACGAGGCGTCGTCTTGCGGTTCGGGCAGGTCCGCGCCAACATCCGCGGTCCCGGGCTAACGCTGATCGCGCCGATCGCCGACCGGCTGCACAAGGTCAACATGCAGATCATCACCATGCCGGTGCCCGCCCAGGACGGCATCACCCGCGACAACGTGACCGTCCGGGTAGACGCCGTCCTCTACTTCCGGGTCGTCGATCCGGTGCGGGTGATCGTCGACGTCCAGGACTACGAGTCCGCCATCCAGCAGGTCGCCCTGGCCTCGCTGCGTTCGATCATCGGAAAGAGTGAGCTGGACGATCTCCTGTCCAACCGGGAGCATCTCAATCAGGGTCTCGAGCTGATGATCGACAGCCCGGCCGTGGGCTGGGGCGTGCACATCGACCGTGTCGAGATCAAGGACGTGGCCCTTCCCGAGACGATGAAGCGGTCGATGTCACGCCAGGCCGAAGCCGAACGGGAACGGCGCTCACGCGTCATCACCGCCGAGGGCGAACTTCAAGCCTCGGAGAAGCTGGCCCAGGCCGCCGAGACGATGACCGAGCACCCCGCGGCGCTGCAGTTGCGGCTGCTTCAGACCGTCGTCGAAGTCGCCGCCGAGAAGAACTCCACCCTTGTCCTGCCCTTCCCCGTCGAGTTGCTCCGCTTCCTGGAACGCGCGACGCCGCCCGAGGCCGCCCCGGCGACAGCCACCACTGGCACGTCCACCCCGCCCTCCATCGCCGCGCGAGCGGAGGAGCCATCCATACCGGTCGACCGACCTCTGCAGGACGGCCAACACCTTGACCCTGTCACGTCCAGCGGGGTGCTGGCTGACCGGTAGGCCTCAGTGCTTCCCGGGAGGTGGACGAAGGCCTCCACCGTCATGGAAACCACCTGAACTCGGCTTGACGTCCACCGGCGTAGCGTCGGTGTCAAGAGAGTGATGGCGGCCCTGGTGAAGTCCTCAACGAAAGCGGATGTACGTCCTCGGATGTACATCACCGCACGAATAGGAAAGGGAGCCATGCCATGGCCGATTCACTTGCCGAACTTACTGCCCGGGGGGTGTCGATCTGGCTGGACGACCTGAGCCGGGAACGGCTGGTTTCAGGCAGTCTGGCCGACCTGGTCGCGCGGGACCACGTGGTGGGGGTCACCACCAATCCCACCATCTTCGCGAAAGCCATATCCGGCGGTGATGCCTACAACGCACAGATGAGCGACCTGGCGGCGCGTGGCGTCGAGGCCGCGGAGGCCCTGCGGGCGCTGACCACGTTCGACGTCCGTGCCGCCTGCGATGTCCTGCGGCCGGTCTATGACGCTAGCGACGGGGTGGACGGCCGGGTGTCGATCGAGGTCGACCCCCAGCTCGCCCACAACACCGAGGCGACGATCGCTGAGGCACGGGCACTGTGGTGGCTGGTGGACCGTCCTAACCTGTTCATCAAGATCCCGGCCGCCCGTCAGGGGCTGCCGGCGATTGCCGCGTGCCTGGCCGACGGAATCAGCGTCAACGTCACGCTGATCTTCTCTCTGTCCCGTTACGAAGCGGTGATGAACGCCTTCCTCGACGGGATGGAAGCCGCCCTGCAGGCCGGACGGGATGTGTCAGCGCTCGCCTCGGTGGCCTCATTCTTCGTCTCCCGGCTCGACACCGAGGTCGACGCGCGATTGGACAAGATCGGGACCGCCGAGGCCGCCGGACTGCGCGGCCAGGCCGCCCTGGCCAACGCCCGGCTCGCCTATCAACGCTACGAGCAGGTGCTCGCCTTGCCACGCTGGACGGCGTTGGAGGCTGCGGGCGCGCGTCCGCAGCGTCCGCTGTGGGCGTCGACCTCGACCAAGGACCCGGCCTACTCCGACACGCGCTACGTGGTCGATCTGGTCGCGCCCGGTGTGGTCAACACCATGCCCGAGGCCACCTTGCGCGCGGTCGCCGACCACGGCCAGGTGCCGCCCGACTCGGTACGCGAGCACTACCAGCACGCCCAGCAGGTACTCCAGCGGCTGCAACGGCTGGGCATCGACTACGACGACGTCGTGCAAAGGCTCGAAGACGATGGTGTGGCCGCGTTCGAGGCGAGCTGGGACCGGCTGCGCGAGCAACTGGCCACCACCCTACGAGCAACCGACAGAGGTGCTGGACATGGCCGTTGACATGACGTACCTGATCGCCGGAGCAGGTCTGGCGGGGGCCAAGGCCGCCCAGACCCTGCGCGAGGAGGGCTTCCAGGGACGGATCGTGCTCGTCGGTGAGGAGAGCGAACGCCCCTACGAGCGGCCGCCGCTGTCGAAGGGCTACCTGCTGGGCAGAACCAAGCGGGAGGAGATCTACGTCCACCCGCAACCGTGGTACGGCGAGCACGACGTCGATCTGCTCCTCGGTACGGCGGTCACCGGCATCGACCCCGCCGGGCACGAGGTGAGCCTGTCCGACGGCAGCCGGATCGGCTACGCCAAGCTGCTGCTGGCCACCGGCTCCTCCCCGCGGCGGCTACCGATTCCGGGCGCCGACCTGGATGGTGTGCTCTACCTGCGCCGGGTCGAAGACAGCGACCGGCTCAAGGCGGTCTTCCCAACCGCGTCCCGGGTCGCGATCATTGGCGCCGGCTGGATCGGGCTGGAGACCGCGGCCGCCGCCCGCGCCGCCGGAGCCGAGGTGACCGTCCTGGAGAGCGCGGAGTTGCCGCTGCTGCGGGTGCTCGGCCGCGAGGTCGCCGAGGTCTTCGCCGGGCTACACCGCGAGCACGGGGTCGATCTGCGCTGCGGCGTGCGGGTAGCCGAGATCTTCGGCCGTGGCGGCCAGGCTATCGGCGTGCGGCTGGCCGACGGCAGCCAGATCGACGCCGACGCCGTCATCGTCGGAATCGGCATCACCCCCAACACCGGGCTCGCTCTCTCCGCGGGGCTGGAGGTGGACAACGGCGTCCGGGTCACCGCGCGACTACGCACCTCCGACCTGGACATCTACGCCGCCGGCGACGTGGCCAACGCCTTCCACCCTCTGCTGGGCAAGCACATCCGCGTCGAGCACTGGGCCAACGCGCTGCACCAACCGCAGGTCGCGGCCAAGACCATGCTCGGCCAGGACGTCCGCTACGAGCGGCTGCCGTACTTCTTCACCGACCAATACGACCTCGGAATGGAGTATTCCGGCTACGTCGAACCTGACGGATATGACGAGGTGATCTTCCGCGGTGACGTCAAGACGCGCCAGTTCATCGTGTTCTGGCTGCGCGACGGACGGGTGCTGGCCGGTATGAACGTCAACATCTGGGACGTCAACGACGCCATCCAGGATCTCGTGCGCGCGGGCAGGCGGGTGGACACCAGCGCGCTGGGCGATCCCAGGACACCGCTGGGCTCGCTGGTCGGCGCTTCGCCCTGAACAACGGCGGGTCAAGGCGTCGAACCGTAGACACCCGCGAGCAGATCGTGGACTCGTGCGATCGTGAGGAGGCCAGCCATGGAAGGCAAGGACAAGGGCAAGGGCAGGATTCAGGTACGTCGGGTCTATGAAGAACCGGCGGCAGGTGACGGCACCAGGGTGCTGGTCGACCGGATCTGGCCGCGAGGGCTGACCAAAGCCAAGGCCGGCCTCGACGAATGGTGCAAACAGGTCGCCCCCTCAACAGAGCTGCGCACCTGGTATCACCACGACCCCGAACTCTTCGCCGAGTTCGGCCGCCGCTACCGCAGCGAACTCCAAGCCCCCGAACGGGCGGACGCGGTGACGCACCTGCGCAAGCTCGCCCAAGACGGCATGCTGACGCTCCTCACCGCGACCAAACAGCCCGAGATCAGCGAGGCAGCCGTGCTCGCCGAACTGCTCCAGCACTGACCACGGCAATCGACAAGGAAACTCGTAATCGAAGAGGCCGCTACGCGCAGGCGCAGGCTCTGGACCTCCGTCCCGCCGACGGCCGACAGCAGGCGGAAAGCCATCGTGGCGGGAGTAACGCCCGGGTGGCGACAAACTCTTGAGGTAAGCCGGGAGGCGCAGCATGGGGCACAACGTCGCGCAGAAACTTATCGCCACCCACCTCCTGTCCGGCGACATGACCGCCGGGCAGGAGATCGCCCTGCGGATCGACCAGACCCTCACCCAAGACGCGACCGGCACCCTGGTGATGCTCGAACTGGAAGCACTCGACCTGGACCGGGCCCACACCGAGGTGTCGGTACAGTACGTCGACCACAACCTGTTGCAGACCGACAGCAAGAACGCCGAAGACCACACCTTTCTGCGCTCGGCTTGCCATCGATTCGGGCTGTGGTACTCCAAGCCGGGCAACGGTGTCTCCCACCCGACCCACATGCAGCGCTTCGGCATCCCCGGCAAGACGCTGGCCGGCTCCGACAGCCACACGCCGACCGCGGGCTCGCTGGGGATGCTCGCGATCGGCCTGGGCGGCCTCGAGGTAGCGATGGCGATCGCCGGTGAACCGGTGTACCTGCGGATGCCCGAGATCTGGGGGGTACGGCTGACCGGCGAACTGCCGGCCTGGGTGAGCGCCAAGGACGTCATCCTCGAAATGCTGCGGCGGCACGGCGTCAAAGGCGGCGTGAACCGGATCATCGAATACCACGGTCCTGGGCTGGCGCATCTGACGGCCATGGACCGGCATGTGATCGCGAACATGGGGGCCGAACTCGGCGCGACCACCACGGTGTTCCCGGCCGACGATCAGGTCCGGGATTTCCTGCGGGCAGAGCGGCGCGAGCACGACTTCGTCGAACTGCTCGCCGATGCGGATGCCTCCTACGACGTCACCGACGAGATCGACCTGTCGAGTCTGGAGCCGCTGATCGCGCTGCCCAGCTCACCGGGGAACGTGGTCACGGTGCGCGAGGTAGCCGGTCGGCAGGTGGACCAGGTGGTGGTCGGCTCGTCAGCCAACCCAGGGCTACGCGATTTCGCCGTCGTCGCTGCCATCGTTTCTGGGCGGCAGGCGCATCCGAGGGTGTCGTTGGACATCAACCCGAGCTCGCGGCAGATTTTGCAGGACCTCACGAAGATGGGTGCCACGTTCACGCTGATCTCGGCCGGTGCGCGGCTGCACCAGTCCGGCTGCATGGGCTGCATCGGCATGGGTCAGGCGCCGGCCAACGGGCGTAACAGCCTGCGCACCGTCCCCCGCAATTTCCCCGGCCGGTCCGGAACCCGTGAGGACTCGGTCTTTCTCTGCTCCCCCGAGACCGCCGCCGCGGCTGCTCTCACCGGCCAGATCACCGACCCTCGCGACTTGCCGCACCGGCTCGGCATCGACTATCCGCACCTGGAGTTGCCCGCCGAGTCCAGCGTGAACACCGCCATGCTCGAACCGCCGCCCTTGGCGCGCGCCGATCAGGCTGAACTGGTCAAGGGCGCGAACATCTCCTCGCTGCCCGGCTTCCCGCCGCTGCCCGACCGCATCGAGGCGCCGGTCGCGCTCAAGGTCGGCGATGATGTGTCCACCGATGAGATCCTGCCCGCCGGAGCGCGGGTGTTGCCCTACCGCAGCAACATCCCCAAGCTGGCCGAGTTCACCTTCGCACAGATCGATGAGGACTACGTCGGCCGGGCACACGCCTGTCGCGGCAGCGGGCACATCGTGGTCGGCGGCGCCAACTACGGACAGGGCTCCTCGCGCGAACACGCCGTCATCGCCCCCCGCTATCTCGGCCTGCGCATGGTGCTGGCGGTGTCCTTCGCGCGCATCCACTGGCAGAACCTGGCCAACTTCGGCGTGCTCGCGTTGGAGTTCACCGACCCCGACGACTACCACCGCATCGAGCAGGGCGACGTTCTCGTGCTGGACGGGCTCAGGCACGCGATCGCCTCCGGCGGCACCGAGATCACGGTGCGCAACACCAGCCGAGACCAGCAGTACTCCACCCGGCACCGACTGTCCGACCGGCAGATCGCGATGCTGCTGGCCGGTGGGCTGATTCCCTGGCTCCGCGAGCGAAAGAGCAGCCGATCATCCCAGCCGCCCGCCTCGCACGACGTCAGGTAAACATGAAGCTCTCGCCACCGCCCCGTCCGCCCCATGCTCCAGTGCCTTATCGCCAGTCCCAGCGCAATCGGCATTGGTGCCGCTCCCTTTTTCCCCGCGTTCGTGGCGCACATAAAATCAAACTGAGTGAGTGCCTAAGAAGGGTCAATTTACCGGCTGGACGAAAGGCAGCCCACTGGAGGGACCCGTTCGCGGAGCTATAGATTACGCGCATCTGGGAAATTTTACCCGGTCATCACCGATACAGCTTCCGCTTCTTGACATGGCCGACAGATTACGAAGTACCGTTGAGATGGTGGAGGTTCTACGCACAGAGGTGGCCATCATCGGAGGTGGCCTTGGTGCCTGTGCTGCGGCATTGGCAGTCACACGCCTTGGACACCGGGCAATACTCACTGAGGAGACCAGCTGGATCGGGGGGCAGTTGACGAATCAGGCTGTTCCACCTGATGAACATCCGTGGATCGAGGATTTCGGCGCCACTGCCAGCTATCGAGCATTGCGAACCGGCATTCGTGACTACTATCGAGCTTTTCTGCCGCTCAAGCCCGAAGTCCGCGCCGATAGGGCGTTCAACCCGGGTAATGGTTGGGTGAGCAAGCTCTGCCATGATCCACGCATCGCTGTCGCGGTACTTCACCAGATGGTCATACCGCACCAGTTGGCTGGGCGGCTATTCGTGCTACACCCTCACCGGCCGGTCGCGGCATGGAGTCACGGAGACCGAATAGTCGGTGTGGTGGTGCGGAGTATCGAGTCGGGACGGGACGTCCTGATCGAGGCGCCGTTCTTCATCGACGCAACGCCCTACGGCGACCTGCTCGAGCTGGCCGGGGTCGAGCACGTAATCGGAGCGGAGTCGCGTGCCGAGACCGGTGAGCCACACGCGGCAGAGCAGGCGGATCCGCGAGACCAGCAGGCGATTACCGTCTGCTTCGCCATGGAGCACCTCCCTGGTGAGGACCATACGGTCGACAAGCCACTGCAGTACGAACTCTGGCGTGACTTCCACCCGCCCGGGTGGCCTGGCCGGTTGCTCAGCTGGACGACCATGCGGCCGGAGACCAATGAGCCGTTGACGCGATCATTGTTCGAAGCCGATGACGATCATCCATGGTGGCGATTCCGCCGCATCATGGATCGGAACAATTTCGTGGGTGATTTCGCGCGCAGCGATATCACCGTGGTGAACTGGCCGCAAAACGATTATTGGTTCGGCCCCGTCGTCGGCGTTGACGAGGCGGAACAGGCGCGCAACATTGAAGCTGCGCGGCAACTCAGCCTCAGTCTTCTCTACTGGCTGCAGACAGAGGCTCCCCGCCCGGACGGTGATGTGGGCTATCCCGGACTGAAACTTCGCGGTGACGTCGTCGGAGGAACCGCCGACGGACTGGCACCAGCGCCATACATACGGGAGAGCAGGCGGCTGAAGGCCGAGTTCACCGTGCTGGAGCAGCACATCGCTCATCCTCTGCGACCCGATGGGCCTGAACTCTTCACCGACTCCGTCGGCATCGGCTCCTACCGGATCGACCTCCACCCGAGCACGAGCGGGACTCTCTATCGCGATATGGGTTGCTGGCCGTTCCAGATCCCACTCGGGGCGATGATCCCCGTGCGGGTGGAAAACGTGTTGCCCGGCGGGAAGAATCTGGGCACCACCCACATCACCAACGGAGCGTTTCGCGTACACCCCGTTGAATGGAATGTGGGAGAGTCTGCGGGAGTTTTGCTGGCTTTCTGCCTCGAGCGGAAGACCACTCCACGACAGGTTCGCGAGCGGGAAGGCCTGCTCGACGAATATCAAACCCTGCTACGCCAACAAGGTATTCAGCTGACCTGGCCCTCGATTATTCCTTTGTGAGCAGCCACGATGAACATCGACACTCAGCCCTTGCGAATCGGGATCTCTGGATCCTATGGCGGAATGAACCTGGGGGACGAGGCGATCCTGCAGGCCATTCTCGCTCAACTGCGCGCGAGCCTCGTCGCCGAAATCACCGTCTTCTCTCACAATCCGTCGGACACTCTTGCCCGGCATCGCGTCGAGCATGCGATTTCCGCCCGACTGCTGCCAAAGAAGGAGGCCAGACAAGTGGTCAAGGAGTTGGATCTCCTGATCCTCGGCGGTGGCGGCATTCTTTACGACGGGGGCGCCGAGGCATATCTCCGTGAAGTCTTTCTCGCCCATGAACTCGGCGTCCCGGTCTTCATCTATGCGGTCAGCGCTGGGCCGCTCAGGACTCCATCCGCCATGCAGGCCGTTCGGGATGCGCTTAACCATTGCGCCGTCATCACCGTGCGCGATCGATTGGGCTACCGACTGCTGGAGGACGTCGGCGTCCAGAACGAGATCCACCTTACCGCCGACCCCGCCTTCCTGCTGGAGCCGGAAGAGATGCCGATCGACGCCCTCGTAGCCGAAGGCGTCCAACAGGAGCGCAACCTGGTCGGCTTCTCCGTGCGGGAGCCAGGTCCGGCCGCACCGGACATCGATCCCGAAGATTACTATGCGCTGCTCGCCAACGCGGCCGACTATGTCGTCGAACGCTACGACGCCGAAGTCGTGTTCGTCCCGATGGAGAAGACCGACGTCCAGCACAGCCATGCTGTGGTCGCCCACATGCAGAACGCGGAGAGCGCCGAGATTCTGAGGCGCAGGTACTCGCCGGGCCAGGTTCTCGATCTGATGAGACGGTTTGAATTCGCGGTCGGCATGCGGCTTCACTTCCTGATCTTTGCGGCGTTGCAAGGCACCGCCTTCTCGGCACTTCCGTACGCATCGAAGGTGGTCGGCCTCCTCGAGGACTTGAAGATAGATTCACCGCCGCTGGCGAACATGGGAATCGGACAGCTCATCGCGCACGTCGACCGCTCGTGGGACACTCGCAAGCAGATTAAGGCGAAAATCGAAAACCGCCTTCCGTCGCTGATACACCGAGCCAATCAAACGAACGCACTTCTTTCTGATTTCGCCCGCAAAGAGCCGCCGAGCTGAGGTAGAAATGTGGAGCAGCCGACCGATCGGGGTCGGATGCTTGGTCGGACCAGGACGTAGCCATGCCGGTGTGCGCTGTAGCGGCTGCGAGTTCGCTCAGCACAGCTCTGCGGTCGATGCGGTCCAGTCGTTCCGCATCGACGTGCCTGCGGTGACCGGCACCTGTGGCGGGCTGCCGGTCGTACACGACCTGTTTCTACCGTGTCGTCCTCAGCTGGTGGGAGGCGAGGCCGCGCACGTCGACCTCGTCCAGGGTGGTGACCACCAGGTCGGCGTGCGCGGCGGTCAGCAACTGCTGGTCATCGGCGCGAGCGACGCCCAGCGCGGCCATCTTGCCGGCTTTGGCGGCCCGGATCCCGCTGACCGCGTCCTCGACGACGAAGCAGCGCTCGGGTGCGGCTTTGAGCTCGGCCGCCGCGGTCAGGAAGATCTCCGGGTCCGGTTTGCCCCGCGCCAGGTCGCGCCCGGACAGGTCGGCGTCGAAGAAGTCGAGCAGGGTCAGCCCGGGGTGGACGAAGTCGTAGGTCAGGCCTTCCTGTTGGGCGAAGGTGTCGAGGTGGATGTGCTTGAGGAAGCGGTCGGCGTTCTTCGACGACGAGGCCGCTGCCGCCGGGATGCCAAGGTCGCGGACGGCCATGACGAACCGCAGCGCGTCGGGATAGGCCGTGAACTGTCTGGCCTCGATGAGCCGGACGATGAACGCCTGCTTGCGGGCGGCGTAGGTCTGCGTCCGGGCTTGGGGGTCGGGGAATTGAAAGTGTTCGAGGGCCGCGAGCGCCCCGGCCGTGCGCGGTTTGCCGGAGATGACGCGCTGGTAGACCTGCGGGGTGAAGGCATCCTCCGACCAGGTGGTGTGCTCGCGAATGTCGGCCCAGTCGCCCTCCATGAGCTCGCGCAGCGCGTCCTTCCAGGCGCGCTCGTGCGGTGAGTCGACGAGGACGCCGTCCACGTCGAAGATCGCGCCGTCGAATCCGCCGGTCGCCATGGCGGGCTCACCTCCTGTCGCCCGCGTCACGTGGAGGCGGGGAGGACGCCTCGGCGGGCAGCTTGAACACGCACGTGCCGCCTGGGCTCAGTTCGTGGATGTCGGGGCCGACACCGACGCGCAAGGGCCAGCGGAACCCTTCGGCCTGGGCGAACACGATGAGCTCCCCGCCCTTGACACTCACCCGCAGCGAGGTGCCACGAAAGCGCATGCACAGCGCCACGCCGTCGAGCCGGTCGAGCAGGCGCGGCTGCAGGCGCAGCACGCCGTCGTCGCCGATGCTGCTGCCCATGAAACTGCGCTGCAGCAGGTCCAACGTGCCGGACATGACGCCCATGTGGATGCCTTCCTTGGTGGTGCCGCCCTGCACGTCGCTGACGTCGCTTTCCAGCGCCACCAAAAACCGGTCCCAGGAGCTTGCCGGGTCAAGGCCGGCCAGCACGCCGGCGAAGGTGACGAAGCTGAGCGTCGAGCCGTGGGAGGTGCGGCGGTCGTAGTACTCAATGGTGCGCCGCGCCAGATCCCGGTCGTAGCCGTATCCGAGTCGCTCGAAGACCGCCCGTAGCTCGTCGTGATCGAACAGGAAGAACAGCATCACCGCGTCGGCCTGCTTGGCCACCTTGAAGCTGTTGGGGTCCTTGCCCTCGGCCTTGAGGATGCGGTCCATGCGCTGGATGTTGGGATAGGTGGCCCGGTAATGGTCCCAGTCGAGCTCGTCCAGATCGGCGTAGCCCTCGAACTGGCTGATGACGCCATCGTGGAAGGGGATGTACATCCGGCGGCTCATGTCCTCCCAGACGCGTAGCTCCTCATCGGTCACGTGCAGGTATCTGCGCAGCATGGCGGACCGGCTGGCAGGGAGCAGATCGAGCACCTGCGGCATGGTCGCGGAGATCCAGGCCGCCATCGCGTTGGTGTAGGCGTTGTTGCGCAGCCCCGCCTGCTCGGCGCCGGGATAGCCCTCGTGGAACTCGTCGGGGCCCATCACCCCGTGGATCTCATACCGCTGCCTGCCGAGGTTGAAGTGCGCGATCGACGCCCAAAACCGCGTGATCTCCAGCATCAGCTCGGCGCCGTAGTCACGCAGAAACTCCAAATCGTCGGTTGCCTGGTAGTACCGCCATACGTTGTAGAAGATCGCCGCGCTGACGTGGCGCTGGTTGTGGCTGAGGTCGGGGTCCCACTGGCCGGACAGCGGGTTGAGATGAACCTGCTGGGTCTCCTCGGTACCGTCGCTGCCGCTCTGCCAGGGGAACATGGCTCCCCGGTAGCCCGCCTCGCAAGCGGCGGCCCGCGCCTCGGCCAGCCGCCGGTAGCGATACAGCAGCAGCGCCCGCGTGATCTCCGGCAGACGCAGGTTGAGGTACGGGTAGACGTACAACTCGTCCCAGAAAACATGCCCGCGGTAGGCCTCCCCGTTGAGGCCGCGGGCCGGCACGCCGGCGTCGTGCCGGGCGGTGTGGCGGGAGCACACCTGCAGCACGTGGGCGATGTGCAGGCGCAGCAGCAACTGGGCGCGGGGTTCGCGGGGCAACTGGATGTCGCAGCTGTCCCACAGTTCGGTCCACGCCGACTGATGTTCGTCCAACGCGTCGTCGAAGCGCGGGTATCGCAGCACGTGCCGCCCAGCGGCGGTCAGCGGCTCAGTGATCGCGTTGTCGCGGGAGGTGAACAGCGCGACCATCTTCTCCACGCGGGCCGGCTTGCCCTGCTCCACGTCGAAGGCGAGCACCTGCTGGATGTAGTCCTCCATCTGGTGCAGGCTCCGCTCCACGCCAACGGGGCCGTTAAGTTGAAGCCGCTCGCCCAGAAACACCTGCGTTCGCGCGGCTTCGGCGACGTAGATGTTCGACTGACGCGTCTGTACCTTGAGCGCGATGATCTCGGGCCCGAACGTGCGCGGCGACACGGGGTCGAGGTGGCGCCCCTCCAACTCGCGGTAGCGGGCGACCATATGATTGGTCATCCGGCCGTCGAGCGCGGTCACGACCTCGACGCGCCCAGACCAGTTCTCCGGGACCAGCGTCCACTCGATCCCTGCCTGGTGACTGTAGGCCATGCTCACGAACCGGCGGCTGGTCAGAGTCGTCACGCGGCCCGCGTGGTCACGGAAGCGCAGATCGCGCCGGACCAGCGCGAACCGGATGTCGTAGGTGTGCTGGTAGTCGAGCAACTCCACGCTGCCGAACCTGACGGCGGCCTCGCCCTCGATCCTGAGCTTCAGCACCAGCCAGTTGGGCAGGTTGACCAGGTCCTCGTTCAGCACCGGGTAGCCATCGAAGATCGTGGTCTCCCGGTTATAGCCGCCGTGAGCGTAGGTGCCCGGATAGTGGACCGAGCCCATGTCCTCCCACTCGGCGGTGCCGCGCGTGCAGAAGTAGCCGTTGCCCGTCGACGTCAGCGCCTCCCGCAGCGTCTCGGACGCCGGGTCGAAGCCGTCGTAGGTGAGATCGAAACCTTGCATGGCGCCCCCCGAGCGCGTCCAGCACGGTCACAGCGCGGTCAATACCCCAAAGTGGTCAGGAAGCGCTCCACCTCCTCCGGCGAGGCCAGCGCGAACTCCGCCTCCGTCGGCCGGCCCGCCACCTCAGTGTCATCAGGATGGCCGACGATGATGCCGATTCCGCGACCACGCAGCACGCGGAAGGCGTCTTCGTCGGTGACGTCATCGCCCAGGTACAGCGGGACGAAGATCTCCGCGCCGAGGTTGAACACCTCCAGCAGGTAGAGCACGGCCCTGCCCTTGTCCCAGTCGACCTTCGGCTGGATCTCATACACCATCTTGCCCGGCATGATCTTGATTTCGTCGGGCTGTCGGGCCTGCAGCGACCGCACCACGGCGACGACCCGGTCACGGTCCTCCGCGGCCGCGAGCCGGTAGTGCACAGCGACCGACGCCCGCTTCGGCTCCACGATCACACCATCGAGCGACCCCGTCTCGGCCCACAGCCGTTCGGCAACCGCGGCGATCAGACCCGCCGATCCAGGCGCCGGATCGTGTGCGATCACACCCTCGCCTGGGCTCCAGATGTCGAACCCATGGCTGCCCGCCACGACCAGGTCGTCGATGCCCATCAACCGCTGCACGACCGTCCGGTCCCGGCCGCTGACAACGCACACCGGGCACCTGGCGGCGAGATGCCGCACGGTCTCGCGCATGCCGTCCGAGATCACGGCGTCTTCAGGCCGGTCGACGATGGGCGTCAGCACCCCGTCGTAGTCCAGGAACACCGCAGGGCGACGACCTGCCAGCCGCGTCGCCAGCCGCCCGCGGTCATGAAGTGCGCTGGGCAGGTCTCGAACGGTCCCTGCTGGACCCATCCGACGTCACCCCCCGCGGCTCACCGAGCCTGGAACGTCCCCGTACCCTCCAGGGTGCCCCTGAGACGCAGCCCGATGCAAGCCGTCACATCACCGGGTAAATCCAAGGCGAATCACCATCGGCTACCTCTCGGGGCTCCACCACAGCCTGTTCCGCCGGATGGGCAAGGCCAAGATGATTCTTTTCCCCGCCCAGGTGGGAGACGTCAGCTGACGATGATCAGCGAGGTGAGCAGATACACCGCGATGGACACCAGGTCCTGTACGACCGTGGCCAGCGGTCCCGAGCGAACGCCGGATCCTGGCCGAGCCGGTTGAGCAGCCACGGCAGAGCCATGGCGAGCACCGAAGCTACTGAGCAGGCGGCGAAGAGAGAGATGGAGGCGGTGAGGGCAACCTGGGCGTCGCCAAACAAGAGGGCGAACGGAAGGAAGGCGACGGCCATGGCGGCGCCGATGATGAGGCCGGTGATGGCCTCTCCGCGAACAAGGCGGCGGATGGAGACTCCGACGGAGAGTCCCCGTACTACGACCGCTTCGGTTTGCGTGCCCACCGCGTCGGCCATGTAGACGACGCCGGGCAGGAAGAACGCGAGGGTGACGTTGGCGGCCAGCTGTTCCTCGAACGAGCCTACGATGCCGACTGACAGCATCGCGCCGAGAAGTCCGAGCAGCAGCCAGGGAATCCGGTGGGCGAATCGCCGACGCACTGGCTCTTCTGCGGCGGTGCGGGCGGTGGCGGAGCCCTGGAGGTAGCCGCCGAGCCTGGCCATGTCCTCATCGTGTTCCTCGAGCAGGACACGGAGCAGCCGGCGCGGGGGGATCAGCCCGTGGAAGTGCCCGTCGGGGCCGACCATCGCGAGGCTGCTTTCTGCGTGCTGGACGGCCTGCCAGGCGGCGATCTCCTGATCCACGCCCGGGGTCACGGTGGGCGGGTCATGATCGGCGAGCTCGCCCACGGTGATAGCACCGTCGGCGGCGAGAAGCCGCTCGATGCTGACCAGCCCCTGGAGCCTGCCATCCTCGTCGACCACCACGATGTCGCAGGCGCAGTCGAAGTGGCGACCCAGCATCCGCGCGCGGGCATCTCCCACGCTCACCTCGGGCCTGAAGGTCGGCACCTCCGTCACGACATGCTCGGCGGCCGTGCCCGTGAAGTCCGCACCGCCCGTGAGCGGGCCGACCGTCACGGTGCGTGGCCTGGAGCTCTAGGCGGCCGAACGCTGTATGGGAGCCTCGCCGGCCCGTCGATCCGCTCGAGCCGGACGATGTCGTAGCTTTCATCGCCAACAGCGCGGCGGCTGCGCGCGCTGCCGCTGTCCGCCGTCACGGTCTGCTCCCCAGTTGCTCACTGCGGTGAAGCCGATAGCGGAGGAACAGGTACGACGCGCACCGGCGGACGCTGACCAGTTCGGCGCTCTCCCGTCTACTGGGGAGCAGCTCCAACCCGGTGACCAGGCCGGGACGCGAGGTGTCCGCGCGGCCGGCGATCACCGGGGAAAGGGTGAGGAAGAGTTCATTGGCCAGGCGGTCGCGGACCAGGTGCCCGAAAAGGTGCGGGCCGCCCTCACTCAGCACCATGGTGTGCCCGCGATCACGGATGGTCCGCAGCACATCCGCCATGCGCAGGACCGGGCCGTCGCCCAGAACGACGACGGTGCAGGTTGCCGGGAGACGCTCGTCAAGCAGCCGGGCCCCGGCCTTTGTGGTGAGGATGAGCGCACCGGCTTTGAGCCCAGGATGGCTGGTCGGCACGTCCCCGCTGGCCGTGACCACAGCCAGCTCAGGACCGGCGGTACGCCCTCGGCTGCCTCGCACATTCGCGAAGTCGGCGGCGGCCGCCGGGTAGACGTGCTCAGGCGTCCACCGATGGCCCAGGCTGGCCCGCAGGGTTCCGGCACCGATGACCACAACATCGGCGAAGGCGCGCAGCAGCCCCATGACGAACCGGTCCGCCGGTGCGCCGCCGCTGATCGCCGAACCGGAGGAAGGGTACTGCGGGCCGAGAGCGACCACTCCATCCAGTGAGGCGACGAAATTGGCGTACACGCACGGCTCGGTGAATCCCAGATCCCCGCCGTAGGCCGTGGCGAGCGCCGAGGGCAGGCCTCCAGGCGGCAGCCCGGCCTGCTCATACAGCAAGTTCAGCAACTCCACCGGTGCCTGGCCAGCGGGATGTCCGGCTTTGTGCGTTGCCATACCCGGTCAACCTCGGGGACCGCACAGCCCGATGAACTCGGCGCGCAACTGCGCATCGGCGTCGTAGTTGCCGCGCCAGTAGGTGGTGCGGGTGCTGGATTCGATCTCCCGCACGCCGCGCATCTGCGTGCACAGGTGCACCGCCTCCAAGTGCACCGCCACACCGTGCGGGGCCAAGATGCGCTCCAGTGCGTTCGCGAGTTGCTGGCCGATCCGCTCCTGCACGGAGAACCGGCGCGCGAACAGTCGCACCAGCCTGGTCAACTTGGAAAGACCCAGGATGTGCTCATGCGCGATGTAGCCGATGTAGGCCCTGCCGAAGAACGGCAGGCTGTGGTGCTCACACAGGGAGAAAAACGGAATCGGTCCCTCCACCACCTGACTGATACGACAGTCCGAGCCGCCGTGGCATTCGGTCGGAAACGCGGTGACCAGCTTTTCATCGCCCTCGAACCCGCTGGTCGCATCGAAGATCGCGCGCAGGAAACGGCGTGGTGTGTCCACCGTGGACGATGACCCGACTGGCATGCCCATCGCGGTGAAGATCTCCTTCATATAGCCTTCGAACCGCTGCCATTGCTCCGGAGCGATCTGCCTGGGGCAGACGGCCTCCCACTCCTCGGCAATCGCCCCAGAGACCGTCACCGGCAACTCAGTGACATCCGACGACACCCCCACGTGCTCGGTATGGTCGCTCACCTGTGCCACCTCCTCACAAAATTGATCCGCGCGCGTCGCGCGCCGGCAAGGCTTGCGGCGCTCATCAGTCCTGATCTGAAGCTGCTTCGCCCATCGCGTGCAGGGCAAGGTTGGCGTGCGCGTAGGCGCCGCCAACGCGCATCTCCGCAGCCACGCATATCGCCTCCATGATCTCCTCCGGACTGACCCCTCTGCGGCGGGCTAGACGGGTGTGCCGATCGTTGCAGTAGGGGTACTGCATGACGTTGAGCGACCGCCACTGCGATCAGTTGCTTGGTCTTCTCGCCCAGCGCTCCGTCGGTGACCACGGCCCGGCTGAAGTTCTCGAACGCCTCATGAATACCCGGCGCGGCCACATGTACGACATGTCCCAGCTCAGCGGCCATACGACCCTGTCCGGTCTATGATTCGTCCAGCAATTCACATCCTCGGCCGCATGGATCCTTCATCCGGGCGCCGCCAGCGACTCCGGCCTCCGTGACAGAAACCGCCGAAAATGCCAGCGTCTGGTTCGGTGAGATGCTCCGGCCGCTGCCCAGCCCCTGGGGCGAACAACGGCGCCACGATCGCCTAAGCGGCCTTCTCGCCGGAAACTAGTTGCACCGCCGGTCCCGTGGCGGCTGATGCGATCGTGGCCGACGCCAGTCCGAACACGGCCAGCGGTCGACCGAATCGGCCGACGGCTCGGCGCTCAGCGCGACTACGCAAGGACAGGCATGTCCTCACCACGCATAGATCCGCCTCATGATCTTACGCCGCACCGCCAAGTCCGGGCCAGGATAGGCCACCATCACCGGCACACCGCTCGGATCACTGCCCTCAACCAGCGTGAAGCCGTCACCAGTCCGCGTGTGGACATGGGCTTTTGCGTCTTTGAGGAACTGCTCACAGCGCCGCAGATCCTGCTCGTCAGCCGCAGTCCAGATCACGTACTGAATGCCGACGGTGCCCAGCGCGCGAGAGGCATCGCCACCCATTGCGCGAAGGTAAACCTGGAGGTTGTCCGCGCTGACCAGCAGGGCCGCAGTGGTACTGCGGACCGTGACCTCCATCCCCAGGAGCTCACGGTAGAAATCCACGCTGACGTCCAAATCGCGGACGAACATCACCACCGATGCCAACTGCACTCGGGGGGCGGCCTCTGGAAGGGAGGCACGCTGGGCATCTCCCGGCTGAACAGGGCTACTGTCCGCGGCGGATTCCCAACGGTCAGATCCGGATGCAGAACCCGGTCGCATGCCGCCCCCGATCTTCCCTCGCAATCGCGACAGGCTTGCTCTGGACTACGGTTCCCTTCCACGCTACAACGCCCAGCATTCGGGTCACCACGCCGCCGGCGCCGCATCGAGTCTCTCGGCTACGGCATCGCGCACGGCGTTGCGGCCATACAGCAGCGCCGGTACGTCGACACCGTGCGCTGGGATCGGCTCGGTGCACCTGGGAACCGCAGTGAGTGGGCAGTCGCCGCGCTGCGCCTGCTCGAAGGCCAGCTCCAGCGCCCGTTGCGCCGATGGTCAGCGGTCGACGCCGACCATGATCGGAGAGCCCAGGGCGTCGGCGAAGGCCGCGGACGACGATGACGGTTCCGATCGCATGGGTGGCGACCTGCTGGCTGACCGAACTGCGCAAGAGGCAAACCGGGCAGGGCGGTGGGTCTGACGTCGCCTTCGGGTGGGCCTTCACGGCAGTCGGAGCGTATAGCCGCCGCGATTGTGGGCCAGTCGGGCGATGGCGTGGGTCTGTTCGTCGTCGTTGTCATCGACGCGGTCGAACTGCTCGGCGACCCGGCCGCCCGCGCGGTCGCAGAAGGTGGTGGCGATGTAGCGTTCCTGCCCGGACGCTTGGACGCCCTGGACGTCGAACAGGGCGCTGGTACGGGAGATGGTGGCGATCTGCGCGTAGATGTCGATCGCGGCGTGGGCAAGGCGTTTCTGCTGGCGCTGTCGGAATTGGATGTCGGGGCCATGGATGCGCAGCAGCTTCTCGGCAGTGGCACGAAGCTGACCGACCTGGCCGGCGACCCGGTCGGCGTGGCGGCCAAGCGTGGGGTGGGCGGTGTCGAGCCGGTCGGGTCGTACCCGGCGCCGCAGACGCTGACCGGCGTAGTCGGCGAGGATGCCGATGCTGCCGATCGGGTCGGTGAGGTTCAGGTGGCGCAGGTCGGTGACCTCGTCGGCGACGGTTTTGAGGCCGGCGAGCGCGACGAAGGCGCGCAGCACATCGTTTGCGCCTTCGAAGATCGAAAAGACGCGGCTGTCGCGCAGCGCCTTGGCCGCCGGCGAGTCGGCCATGTACGCCTGACCGCCTAGGAGTTGGAAGACCCGGTTGACGGCGTACCAGTGAAACTCGCTACCGGCGATCTTGGCCATGGCCGACTCGACAGAGTAGTCCGGCACGCCGGCATCGACGAGACCGGTGGTCAGATAAGCCATCGACTCGAAACCGTACAGGTAGGACACCATCCAGCTGATCTTGTCTTCGACCAGTTCGAACTCGGCCAAGGGCCGGCCGAACTGCTCGCGTCGGGTGGTGTGGTCGATGGCCAGGTCGATGAGGCGTTTGGTGGCGCCGACGACGCCGGTACCCAGCGACATGCGCCCGTTGTTGAGGGTGTGCATGGCGACCCGCAGGCCGTCTCCGGGTTCGCCTAGGACGTTCTCCTTGGGCACCCGTACATCGCGGAAAGTGAGCCGGCGCAGGTCGTTGCCGCGCAACCCCAGGGTGTCGTAGCGGTCCGGGGCGTCGAAACCCGGCATGCCCTTCTCCACGATGAGAGCCACGTGACCGGTCTCAGCGCGGGCGAAGACGCACACGACGTCTTTGCCGCCGTTGCCGATCCACCGTTTCTCGCCGTTGAGGACGTAGGAGCCGTCTGCCTGCCGCTCGGCGTAGGCGGTGATGCCGCGCATGTCGGAGCCGGCGCCGGGCTCGGTCAACGCGAACCCGGCAAGCTTACGGCCGGCGGCCAGATCGGGCAGGAACCGGGCCTTTTGCTCGTCGGATCCGAACAGGTGGATCGGTTTCATCCCGATCGACTGGTGCACCCCCATGACCACCGACAGGCTGCCGTCGTAACCGCCGAACTCCTCCATCACCCGGCAGTAGCCGGTCTGCGACAGGCCCTGCCCGCCGTACTCGGGCGCCACATACAGGCCGAGCAGGCCGCGTTCGCCGAGCCCGCGCACAATGTTGTCGCCCACCCACCGTTCCTGCTCAACCTTGATCGGGTCGTAGCTCGCGTCCAGGAAGTCCCGGGCGTCGCCGATCAGGCCGTCGACGCGGCGCTGCTCGTCACGGGTCAGCTGCGGATAGGGCATCACCATCGTGGCCGGCAGTCGGCCCGTGAACAGCGACTTGGCGAATGACGACACTGGCGGTGCGCCCGTGTCCGCTGCCTCGGCGCCGGTCCGGTCTCGTGCTGCGGGTCGCGTGCCGATGGCCGGGTGGGGCGCTACCGGTGCGGTGGGACCGGTGGCTACGTGCGCAGGTTCCGGGGCGTCCGACACGTCCTGCCGAGGTCGGGTCGTGTCGCCGCCATGGGTGGCTTGGGCACGGACGATGGCCACTGTGCCGGTCGCGTGGTGCAGCACGCGCTGGCTGGTGGAGCCGAGCAGCAGGCCGGTGAAGCCGCCGCGGCCACGGGATCCTACGACGGTCAGGGCGGCACCCGCGGATTCGGCGACCAGGACATCGGTGGACTCACCCTGGACGGCCTTCTGCTGGACCGGAACATCGGGGTACTTCTCGCGGCATTCGGCCACGGCTTCGGCGAGCAGCCGGGTAGGCCATTGGTACAAGTAATCCGTGTAGTAGCTCCCGATCCGCCACTGGTAGGCGTGCACGGCGACAACGCCCAGGCGGTGCAGCGCCGCGTACGCGAAGGCGAAGTCGACGGCCAGATTCGACAGGTCCGAGCCGTCCACGCCGACCACCACCTGGCCGGTAGCCGGGCCGGTCTCATCGGGGCCGCCGGATGGGCTGTCACGCACGACGACGACGGGGCAGGCGGCGTGCGCGGCGGTCTGGACGCCGACGGACCCGACGAGCAGTCCGGTGAACCCACCCAGGCCGCGGTGACCGACCACCACCAGGGCAGCGTCGCGGGAGGCGTCGATCAACGCCGCGGCGGGGGCGCACACTGGAAGATCAGTGCTGATGTCCAAGGCGGGGGCGATCTGGCGGGCTCGGTCGGTGGCGGTGCGCAGGAGTTGTTCGGCTTCCTGCTGGAGCCCGGCATCGGGCGGGCCCATCACCGGCGGTTCCAGCGATACGCCCATCAACGGCCACAGGAACGCGTGCACGATCCGCAGCCGATACTGCCGGGCGGCCGCTTCTCGGGCTGCCCAGTCCACCGCGGACAGGCTCTGTGGAGAGCCATCGACTCCCACGACGATCACAGCGGCCTGGTTGATGGTCATGCTCTCGGTCCCCTTCCGAGTGTGAGCGACGGCGGCTGCCGCAGCTGGGTGATCTGGCCGTCGGCCAGATCAGTCGATGCCGGGTTCAGGTACGAGCGTTGCGGGTCCGGCTGTGGATGGTGATCTCGGCGCCTGCACCTGCGTGAGGAGTTACGTGCCCGGATCGCTGAGCGGCGATGGCTTCGCGATGGTCAAGAGCGGGGCCGCGTTATTCCCGGCCTTCGGCGTGTGCCACGCGCCAAGCACGATCAGCAGCTTTCCGGCTGAGCCGGATGAGGTGGCGCCGTCGCCGGCCAGCCTTATCTGACCGCGCAACAGGTGCAGAGTTCGACAGGCGGTGCCCGCGTCCACCGTGGATGGTTTGCCTGCCGCGGCCGTGCGGCGATCGTCGCCCGTGTGGCAGCCGGCCATCGGCGAGCGCCGGCCGCTCGAACATGACTCAGCTCCGCGGCTGCAGGTGATGCCAGCTCTGCCCACTGGTCGAGTCGGCGTCGCCCGGGCTGCGGTGATCGTGCCGGCCGACTGGTCGACGGTGCCGGCTGCGGGAGGTGCGTGAGCTCCTCCAAAACACCGGCAAGGTCCAGGACCCGGCGCACGCGCCGCTGCGGATTGACCACCGTGTAGCCGCGTCCACGCCGGATGGCGATGTTATGGCCGGCCACCAGGGCGCCGATTCCCGCACAATCGAGGAACGTCACCGTGGCCAGGTCGACGACGACGTCGACCGGGCCTGGTGCCTGCAGTGTGTCCTCGATGGCGGCTCGCAGCGCACCGGCGGTGAGCAGATCGATCTCGCCGACAGGGGTCAGCGTGACGACCCGGTCGCCGACCGAGTATCGGGTCGATGAGAAACGCATCGGTGGCCTCCGTTCAGTGCAGTTGTTGCCGCGTTCGCGCCGGTGCATCCCGGCCAGCTGCCGGCCGGGCAGCCGGTCAGCTTGCGCTGGCACGGCACGCAGAACCGGGCGTGCGGCAGGATTTCCAGCCGTTGCGGCGGGATGTCGGTGGCGCAGCGTTCGCAGATCCCGTAGCTGCCCTCAGCCATGCGCCGCAACGCCTGCGCAGTGTCGGCCACCACCTGGCGGGAGGAGGCGATCAGCGCTTGGAGGATGTCGTCGTCGAAGCCGCCGCGGTCGGGCTGCCGGCCGCACACGGTAAGGTGTGCGAGCTGGTCGCTGTGCCGCTGGAACTGCTCCTCCAACGTGGTACGCAGCTCCTCGATCGGATCGTGCACAGTCGGATCGTCCACAGTGCTGGTCACGTAACTGGCCCCTTTCTCAAGGTTCGCGATGGCAGGCGCGGCAGATGTCCACGCCGCGGGTCGCAATGGGTGCGCTGGTGCCGGGTGCGAGCCAATGGGATTGGGGCAGCCGCGGCGGCGGGATCCCGGCAGGCCGCCATGGCCTGCCTCCTCGCTCGATCCGGCATCACCTTCTACAACCAACCTACGTCGTCATGAGGCGGAAGGCAGGGGGCTCCACCGGCCAACATGCCAGGGGCCTGGTTGCCGACCGTCGGCAATCACAACGTCACCGCGCTCACCTGGCCAACGAGGACCGCACGCCGTCGCCGGACACCTCGTGCCCGCGCCCGTCGACATGATGAAGACACCGGTGATCAGCGATCGTTCCAGCAGGTCGGCCCGGCAGCTGCGTGGCCCGGTAGGCGCTATGGTCAACGCCGTCCGCCGACCGCGACCTGCCCCTCTCTGGTCACGTCGACAGCGGCGACGCTGGTCGCCTCCGTCTATCGTGGTGGGCTGTCGCAGGCGTTTCGTCAGGTCGGTGGCGGCGTGGGCTCGCCGGCCGGCCACTCGCCATGGGATTGATGCCGCGTGCCGCGATCAAGGGTGGAAGACGGCGGCTGCGAGACGGTGCCGGGACATGGACATCGACGACGCCGCGGATGACGAACAGCGGCGACGGCCAGAGCAGCGACGGCTCCGGCCGCCAGCACGAGTGAGGCTCTCAAAGATGGGCCGTGGTGGGGTTGCTCGGACACGTCCTTCATGGTGGTTGCGTCCCGCGATATCGGGCAGGTGCAGGCGAATAGGCACGGCCAGGTCTAAACTGCCGACGTCCGGCAAGGACCGGCTGGCGAAGCAGGCGCCCCGTCATCGTCATCGAGACCCGTCGACCAGCAGGGTTGACCAAGCTGGCCGGTGGGGTTTCCGCCGCTGCCGCCGGGCACCGTACACGGTGCATCGAAGGCGTCCGTGGTTCGGGAGGCGAGGCGGGTACGGAGGTGGGCATGGCCGACAGCACCCGGGGGCGCAGCGAGCGCCCACCGTCGGAATCTGAGCCGGATGATGCGTGGCTTATCGGGGTCGCTGAGGGGGCCAGCCGGGACGCTGGGGGTGTGCCGGTGGAGTTGCTCGGTGAGTACCTGCCGCTGCTGGCCGACGCCGCCGTCCACGGACGCCGGCCCAAGCACGGCGAACTGGAGGCGGTGGGTCTGCTCGGCCGGCGGGCCGCGGAACAGGGCATCTCCGCCGGGCGGGTGGTTCAGCTGTACCTGTCGGCGGCGCGGCGGCTGTGGCAGGACCTGCCGATGGCGGTGCGCTCCCGCGACCGTGAGGAGGTGCGCGCCGCCACCACCGCAGTTCTGCACGTTGTCGACGTCGCGGTCGCCAGGCTCGCCGAAGGCTACGCCGACGCGCGCCGCGACCTGGTTCGCCGGGAAGAGACGCTGCGCCGCGAACTGATCGACGACCTCCTGCGCGGCGACTCCGACCTGGGCGCCTTGGTGGGACGCGCCGAGCCGTTCGGGCTCGACCTCGCCCGCGTCCACCAGGTCGCCCTCGCCGCGCCGAGCCGGCGGCTGCCCGATGCCGACGCGGCGATCAGCGCCCTGGAGGCGGTCGTGTTCGACCGGCTCGGTGACCGGGACGTGCTCGTCGCGACCAAGGACGGTCTCCTCGTCGTGCTGGCACCCGCCGACCCCGCCCTGGCCGGCCGGGTAGCGCCCACCGCCGATCCCGGAGACGACCTTGGGCGGCTCATGCACCGCGAACTCAGCCGCCTACCGCGCGGGCGCCCTTGGCGGGTCGCTGTCGGCCGTGCTTATCCGGGCCTGTACGGCATCGCCCGCTCCTACGAAGAAGCCCGCGAAGCGCTCACCATGGCCGGCCGGTTGCATGTCGACACCCCGGTCGTCAATGCCCACGACCTGCTCATCTACCGGGTTCTGCTACGCGACCAACCCGCCATCGTCGACCTGGTACACGCCGTGCTCAGCCCACTGCTGCAGGCTCGCGGTGGCGCCCAGCCGCTCCTGACCACCCTGGAGGCCTACTTCGACACCGGAGAGGTGGCCACCGAATCGGCCAAGCGGCTGCACGTGTCGGTGCGCACCGTCACTTACCGGCTGAACCGGGTCAAGATGCTGACCGGTTACAACCCGGCAGACCCTGCTCACCGCTTCACCCTGCAAGCGGCGGTGCTCGGCGCCAAGGTTCTCAACTGGCCGGAACAACCCTTGCCCACGTCGGCCTAGCCTGGACAGCGAGCAACCCATACGGCTGGAGTCAGTTGAACGCGACCCGTGCCGCTCAACAAGTCGATCAAGGTCCGCCCCGGACGGGCATCGGCCACCCGGCCGCAGCTGTTTATCGGCGCGACGACCATGATCATGCATACGCCGTGGTGCCTCCTACGATGACCGGGACATGACCTGGGCGTGGTGGCCGCGGTTGAGCCGGCCCGCCTCAGCCCGCACGACGCTGCGGCACCGGTGCGAGGGCGTTTCGCCCGGCCTGCTGGGTGGCCGCGCCATCATCGGATCAGAGCAGCTTGGCAACGGTCAACAGGACCGCGGAGTCCTCCAACGCCTCGAGACTGTGGCGGGTGTCGGGCACGATGAGCAGGTCTCCGGTGCGCGCCTCCCACGACTGCGTACCGGCGATCATGCGGACACGGCCGTGGAGCACCTGCACCGTGGCCTCGCCGGGGTTCTCGTGCTCGGCGAGGCTCGCGCCTTGGCTCATGCCGATGACCGTCTGCCGGAGCACCTTCTCGTGGCCGCCGTAGACGGTGCCGGCAGCGTGACCGCCACCGGCCGAGGCTGCCCGGTCGGCTTGTTGGCGGGCCAGAGCTGTGAGCGAGACTTTCTGCATGTCGTCCTTGCCTCCGGGTTTGACTGCTGGCACAGGCGTGGGACCGCCTCTGGCGTCTTTTGGGCATCGCCGCACTGCAACGTGAATCGTCTCTCACACTGGTGCGGCGCCACTGGGCTGCGGCGTCTCTGGTTACCGGCCGGCTTATCGCCGAGGACCGCGGTTTGCGAGTCCGGAACGTAAGCGCCGCAACGGTCTTTGAAGCAAGGCATCAGGTCGCGGCCACGCCGAGCGTGGTGCGAGCCTCGCGGATCATCTGGTGGGTGAATCCCCATTCATTGTCGTACCAGGCCATCACCTTGACCAGGGTGGCATCCACGACTCGGGTCAGGTCGAGGTCGACGACGGCCGCACGGGGGTCGCCGACGATGTCGGCGGAGACCAGCGGATCCTCCGAGACACCGATAATGCCCTGGTAGTGGCCGGATGTAGCCTCCTGCCGGTAGGCGTCGTTGACCTCCTCGACGGTGGTGGGCCGGTCGGCGACGAACACGATGTCGGCGATCGAACCCACCGGGATGGGGGCGCGCACCGCGATCCCGTCGAACCTGCCGGCCAGTTCGGGGACGGCACGGGTGGTGGCTCGTGCCGCTCCGGTCGAGGTGGGTACCAGGTTGGCCGCTGCGGCCCGCCCGCGCCGGAAACTCTTGCTCGGGCCGTCGACGAGTTGCTGGCCGGCGGTGTAGGCGTGGATGGTCGTCATCACCGCCCGTTGGACCCCGATGTGCCGGTGGGCGACCTCGATGACCGGGGTGATGCAGTTGGTGGTGCAGCTGGCGCAGGAAATGATCTGCGGTTCACCTTTGGGGTGGTTCACACCGTGGACCACCGTGGGCACGCTCTCCGCGGTTGTCGGCGCGGAAAGGATCACGTACGAGGCGCCGGCCCGAAGGTGCTTTTTCAGGTCGTCCTCGGTCTTGAAGACACCGGTGCATTCCAGCACCAGGTCCACGCCGAAGTCAGCCCACGGCAGGTACGCCGGGTGATGTTCGGCGAACGCCGGGATCCGCCGGTCGTCGATGAGCAGCGCTCCGTCCACGGCGTCGACCTTGCGGTGGTAGCGGCCGTAGACAGTGTCGTATCTGAGCAGGTAGGCCAGGTTGTCGACGTCGGCGATGTCGTTGACCACGACGAGGTCGAGCCCGTCGCCGTCCAGGAGGATCTTCAACGCTGCCCGGCCGATGCGGCCCAGTCCGTTGATGGCCACGCGTGGCATCTCATCCCACCTTCATCTTGAAGTCTCGTCAGCATGCAGGAGCTGCGGCGAACCGGCGACACTCGCAGCTGATGCCCTACCCGATCCGCGCGGTGAAGCCGCCCTCAGGTGTGGCTCGGGTGACCGGTGACCAGCGGGGTATCCACTCCCGCTCGGCCGAGCTTGGCCGCCCCGCCCGGCGAACCCAGCGCCGCGACCGCGCCAGGCAGCGCTTCGGTGAAGAATCTGGCGTTGTCGGCGATGAACTCCGACCAGGCCGCCGGCACGTCGTCCTCGTAAAAGATCGCCTCTACCGGGCAGACCGGCTCGCACGCGCCGCAGTCCACGCACTCATCGGGGTGGATGTACAGCGCCCGAGCCCCCTCATAGATGCAATCGACCGGACACTCCTCGACGCAGGCCCGGTCGACGACATCGATGCACGGCTCCGCGATCACATAGGTCATATCGGCCTCCTCCTCGCCGGGCATCGCACCAGCGGCTGTTTTTAGACTATCAGCATCATTTTTAATAGAGTGGTGGGGTGGACAACAAGCGAGCGGGCGAGCGAACCCAGACGCACGGCGCACTCGCCGTCGCCAGCCGGCTGCGGCTGCTGGATGTGTTGCGGGCCAGCGATGGCCCATTGGATGTGCGTGAGCTGGCCGCGGCGTGCGACCTGCACGTCACCACCGTCCGCTTCCATCTCGACGTCCTCATCGATGCGGGCCTGGTGCGAAGCCAGGCCGGCCAGTCCGGGACACGAGGACGCCCGCGACGGCTCTACAGCCCGGCCAGCCGCGCCATCGCACCCAGCGGGCACACCGGCTACGAGCTGCTGTCCGCGCTCCTTGTCGCGCAATGGGTCGGCGACCGCGACGAACGCGCGCAACGGGCCGAACAGGCCGGCTGGGCATGGAGCGGACAACGCGAACTCCTCCCCGCGCCGGCAACCGCCCCGGCGACGCTGGGCGAGGCGGCGGTCCATGTGAACGCCGTGTTCGCCGAGCTCGGCTTCGACCCCGAACTCGGCCACGACGGGGACAGCATGCAGATCCGCCTGCATGCCTGCCCGTTTCGCGCCATCGCCGCGACGCATCCGGAGGTGGTCTGCTCGATCCACCTGGGCATGCTCCGCCGGGCCCTGGCCGACGTCGAGGCCCCACCCACGACGGTCAGTCTGCAGCCCTTCGTCCAGCCTCACCTGTGCCTGGCACAGATCACCCCTGCGGCCGGGCCGGTCCACGGCCAGCAGGCTCCACCGCCGCCCGGCGTCGGGAGTCAGCCGTGAACACCCATCTTGCCGCCGTGGCGCAGATCGCCGTCCCGTTCCTCTGGCTGGGCATGGTGCTGGCGATCTCGTTCCTGGAAACCCCGCTGAAGTTCCGCGCGCCCGGCATCACCGTGCCGCTCGGGCTGGGCATCGGCCGGTTGGTCTTCCGGGCCCTCAACGTCGTGGAACTCGCCTTGGCCGTCACACTCACCCTGGCGCTGCTCGCGAGCAACGCCAGCAAGGTCAACCTCGGTGGCACCGTGACGACGGTGCTGATCGCGCTCTGGACGCTGCTGGTCATCCAGGTGGCGATTCTGCGGCCCCGTCTGGATCGCCGAGCGCGACACCTCATCCAGGGACAGAGTCCACCGCGATCGCACCACCACCTGGCCTACATCGCCGCTGAATGCGCCAAGATCGTGCTCCTGCCCGCCCTCGGCATCCTGCTTACTGATCGGCTCCTGCCATGACCGTCTGCCAGGCGACGCCGACAGGTCACCGACCGGCCGGGCCGGTTTGTCGCCCGCACCCGCCGCAGGCTCAGGCCACGGCATCGCGGCCTGGCACCCGGGCCGCGTCAAAGACTGCCCGGCGCCTTTTCGGCGCCGCACGTTCGTCGCACGGGCGCCGGTCCGGCTGCGCTTCGCCGGCTCGCAGCATGAGCGGAGCAGACCAGCCCCCGTCCGGGCCGGTGTTGTGCGCATCAGTGCCGGTGAACGTCGCAAGGTCAACGCTTTCAGAGAAAGGGCCGACGTCATGACCTCAGAAATGCAGCGCCAGCCGCTGATCAGCGGCGGGCTGCCCAGCCAGCTTCTCGACCTGGACCCCGCCGAAACGCAGGAGTGGCTGGAGTCCTTCGACGCGGTAGTGGACCACGCCGGATCGAATCGGGCCCGGTACCTGATGCTCAGCATGCTGCAGCGCGCCCGGCAACGGCAGGTCGGGGTGCCCAGCCTGCACAGCACCGACTACATCAACACCATCGCGCCGCAGTTGGAGCCGCCGTTTCCCGGCGACGAGCAGATCGAACGGCGCATCCGCGCCTACATCCGGTGGAACGCCGCGATCATGGTGCACCGGGCGCAGCGGCCCGGCATCGGGGTAGGCGGGCATATCTCCACCTACGCCTCGGCCGCGTCGCTGTATGAGGTGGGGTTCAACCACTTCTTCCGCGGCCACGGCGCCGAGGGCGGCGGCGACCAGATCTACTTCCAGGGCCACGCCTCGCCGGGCATGTACGCACGGGCCTTCCTGGAAGGCCGGCTATCGGCAGACCAGCTCGACGGATTCCGGCAGGAACTGTCCTGGCCAGGCGGCGGCCTGCCGTCCTACCCCCATCCGCGGCTCATGCCGGACTTCTGGGAATTCCCCACCGTCTCGATGGGTCTGGGCGCCATCAACGCGATCTACCAAGCCAGGTTCAACCGCTACCTGCACCACCGCGGGATCAAGGACACCAGCCGGCAGCGGGTGTGGGCGTTCCTCGGCGACGGGGAAATGGACGAGGTCGAGGCGCTCGGCGCGATCGGCGTGGCCGCCCGCGAGGAACTCGACAACCTCACCTTCGTCATCAACTGCAACCTGCAGCGCCTGGACGGCCCAGTCCGCGGCAACGGAAAGATCATCCAAGAGCTGGAGGCCTTCTTCCGCGGCGCCGGCTGGAACGTCATCAAGGTGATCTGGGGCCGCGAGTGGGACCCCCTGCTGGCCGCCGACACCGACGGCGCGCTGGTCAACCTGATGAACCTCACGCCGGACGGGGACTACCAGACCTACAAGGCCGAGTCCGGGGCGTTCGTCCGGGAGCACTTCTTCGGCCGCGACCCGCGCACGGCCGCCATGGTCGCGCACCTGTCCGATGAGGAGATCTGGGGACTCAAGCGCGGCGGACACGACTACCGCAAGCTGTACGCGGCCTACCAGGCGGCCGTGCAGCACACCGGCCAGCCGACCGTGATCTTGGCCAAGACCATCAAGGGCTGGACCCTCGGCTCGCACTTCGAGGGCCGCAACGCCACCCACCAGATGAAGAAACTCACCCTGGATGACCTCAGGTCCTTTCGCGACAGGCTCTACCTCGACATCCCCGACGGGGCCCTCGACGAGAAACTGCCGCCCTACCACCGGCCGCGCGAGAACGCCCCGGAACTGGAGTATCTGCGCGAGCGGCGCCGCGCGCTGGGCGGCTATCTGCCCACCCGTACCGTGCCCCACCGGCCGCTGACCCTGCCGGACGCCGCAGCGTACGCGGTCACCGGCCGCGGCTCGGGCCGGCAGCAGGTAGCCACCACGATGGCGTTCGTCCGGCTGCTCAAGGACCTGATGAAAGACCCCGGCATCGGCCACCGGTTCGTGCCGATCATCCCGGACGAGGCCCGCACCTTCGGCATGGACGCGCTCTTCCCGACCGCGAAGATCTACTCCCCGCACGGGCATACCTACCTCGCCGTGGACCGGGAACTGATGCTCAGCTACCAGGAGGACACCAAGGGTGTCCTGCTGCACGAGGGCATCACCGAAGCCGGCTCGACGGCGTCGTGGACCGCGGCCGGCACCTCCTACGCCACCCACGGCGAAGCGATGATCCCGATCTACATCTTCTACTCCATGTTCGGCTTCCAGCGCACCGGCGACGGCCTGTGGGCAGCCGCCGACCAGATGAGTCGTGGCTTCCTGCTCGGCGCCACCGCCGGCCGGACCACCCTGAACGGCGAGGGCCTACAACACGAGGACGGCCACTCGCTGCTGCTGGCCTCCACCAACCCCGCGTGCCTCGCCTACGACGCCGCCTTCGCCTTCGAACTCGGCCACGTCGTCCGCGACGGCCTGCGCCGGATGTATGGCGAACCCCGCGACGGTGAGGACCAGAACGTCTTCTACTACCTCACCCTCTACAACGAGCCCATCGCCCAGCCGGCCCAGCCGGCCGACGTCGACATCGACGGCATCCTCGCTGGAATGCACCGCTACCGCCCAGCTGAGAAGACCGACGGGCCGCGAGCGCAGATCCTGGCCTCCGGCATCGCCGTGCAATGGGCGTTGCAGGCGCAACGCCTGCTGCGCGACGACTGGGGCGTCGGCGCCGATGTCTGGTCAGTGACCTCGTGGACCGAACTGCGCCGCGAAGCCCTCGCCGCCGACGCCTGGAACCTCGCCCACCCCGGCCGGCCGCGCAGAATCCCGTACGTCACCAGCCGCCTGGCCACCGAACCGGGCCCCGTCACGGCCGTGTCCGACTGGATGCGGGCGGTGCCCGACCAGATCGCGCCGTTCGTTCCCGCCCCCTGGTCCTCCCTGGGCACTGACGGCTTCGGACACTCCGATACCCGCGGGGCGCTGCGCCGCCACTTCCACATCGACGCCCCCTCCATCGTGCTGCGGGTGCTCACCCAACTGGCCGAGCGTGGAGAGCTTGACGCCTCCGCGCCCGGCAAAGCCGTCGAGCTGTACCGGCTGAACGAGGTCACCGCCGCCGCGCCCGGCAACACCGATCGCTCCGCCGAGTAAAAACCCGGAGACTCTCGTCCACCGCTGATGGGGCGCGTGGGGGCAGGGGGAAGCGCGCGGGATGCTACTGGGCTCAGGTCGGCCAGACGATGGCCGCGGTAGCGGCCTCGACGGCCGCCCGCACCATCTCTGCAGGTAGGGACCGAGTAGCTGGATGGTCCTCGGGGACGTTCATGGCTCGACCAGGCCCGCGCGGATGGCATGGCGGGTCAGTTCCAGCCGGTCGCGCAGGCCGAGCTTGTCCAGGATGTTGGCGCGGTGCCGTTCGACGGTCTTGACGCTGATGACCAGGATGTCGGCGATGTCTTTGGAGGAGTGGCCTTCGGCGATGAGTTTGACGATCTCCTCCTCGCGTGGGGTGAGCGGGGTGTCGGGCACCGGCTCGCCTTGCTGGTGGCGTTGCAGGTAGTCGCGGATGAGCGCGGTGATCGCTCCGGGGTAGAGGAACGGTTCGCCGCGCATGGCCGCGCGGCAGGCCTCGATCGTCGTCTGTGCAGGCGACCAGGAAGGGCGCGCCGTCCTGCCCGCCCTCGACGACGAACCCGCCATGGCGTTCGCTGAACTCCCCGCCCCCGCCGTACGCAGCACCTTCCGGATGGCCTCGGCATCGCGGTCCCGCACCGTCCCAGGCGGCCGGTTCCCCGTCCGTACCCGAACTCCGGCGTGCCCTCGCTCATAGCCCCCGCCGTAAGCGATCTCACACCTCAGTCGCAGAGTCCCTGTATCGCCGCAGGTCAAGGGCATATCCGACGAAAGTTTCGTCAGGACTGCTGGGACCCCTTCCCCAGCGCCTGCGGGTCGCCGGCATCATCGTGCTCCTCTACGCGATACCCCTTACCCGGGTCGTCCAGCTCACGGTCGATGATCTGTTCCGCGACGGAGAAGACGTGTTCCTGCGCCTGGGGGAACCGCCCTCGCCCGTCCCCGAGCCGGTCGCGTCCCTGCTGCTGGACTACATTGCGGCTCGCGACATTATGAACACCGCCATCAACCGTGCCTCTCGCTGGCTGTTCCCCGGCCGCCGAGCGGGCCAGCCCTGCCGCCCCGACCATCTCTCCGAGCTCCTCAACGAGATCGGCATTCCAGCGGCCGCCGCCCGCGGCGCTGCCATCCGGCAACAACTCCTGGAGATGCCTGCCCCCGTCGTCGCCGACGCCCTCAGCTACCACGACAAGACCGCCGCCCGCCTCCTTCGAGAAGGTGGCGGAGGGTGGAACCGCTACGCCGCCGGGGAACACGGAACGTCACCATAAAGCCCTGCAGGAACGACAACTTACGGCAGCTGAATAGGCGGGCCCACCAGTCAGTACCGGAGACCCATGGGGGTTAATCGGCGTCGTGATCAGGCTCAGGGCCGCTTACCGCGTTCAGTTGCTCGAGTAAAGCGCCGAGGCTCTTCCCGGGCTGAGGCTCTTGTGGCGGTGGCAGGTCGGCGATCGCGCCCACCAGGAGTGGTCCGTCCAGCAGGTCGGCGGTGAACGTCACGCCGGTGAGGCGGGCCGCCATCGCGAACATCCGCGCGAGGCCATGTCCGGACAGGTCGTCGTAGCGTTGGTCCCAGTCCTCATCTGAGCTCTCCTCGAGAGGCAGGCCGAACTCGCGCATGAGGCCGGCGAGCCGGTCGGTGTCGGCACCGGAGCGACGCTCGGGAAAACTCGGGTCGAAAGCCGTGAGCACCATGCCGTCCGCAGCGTAATGAAAGTAGTCGCAGGCATAGTCATGCCGCAGGATGGACACCACGTCGGTGCCGGCCGACAGCCGCGCCAGCATCTCCGTCCCCGACCAGCCGTACGGCTCCACCGCCGCGCACCCCTCGCCGGTTGCGACCACTCCGGCATAACCACCTCGTCACCGCCGTCGGTCACCATCGTGAAGTCGGAAACCGCCAGCTCCAGCTCGGCGAAGCTCATCTGCGTGCTCGTGCGGGCGCCGAACCGGCGCAGCACCTCGGCCGGGTCGAGCCCGCGCAGCAAGGTCACGCAGTAGATTTCGCCGAGCAGGTTGCCCCGATCGCCGTACGGCGGTTGCAGCCAGCGGAACGGCGTCAGCGCATCGATGGTCATGTCGCGATCTTGGCAGGCCCTACCGACAAAGTCAGGCCCACTTCACCCTTCCGCGCGCACCTGCTGCCCGAGAGCCCGGCTTGTTGCCGCCGACATCACGGAAAGTCACTACCACGGCCCTCGGCTTCGAGAACTCGCGATAGTCGAATAGGTGACTCCACCAGTACCGAGGCCGTAGCAACACGGTAATCATCAGCCGGATCCAGAAGGATCGTCACCGGTACTGGCTCAAGCGGCGCCGGGATGGTCGTCATGAATTCATCCTGACCGGCAGGGCCGGCCCTTCAACGTAATTGCCGACACGAGGGCCGATTGCCGCGGATTTGTCTTGAATTCCGGCAGGACGCGTCGATTGAATGCGCCAGCAGATGCCTCGGTGTGCGCAGACGGCGCCGCGCGTCGCACCTCAGCGCTCGCATATGCGGCAGGGCTGCTCTTCGCACCACTACTGATCACTCATGGCAATGTGGAGCTGACCGTGTCCTGACGTTTTGCAGCTGACCTAACAGGCACTGGCGTGAGGTCCCCTGCCAGCAACAGGCAGTATCTCCGATTCGGTGTGGTCGAGCGCGGCGTAGAGTCGGCCGCGCGTCAGTTCGGCAGTCAGTGCTTCCTGGTCGACCAGCGTTCCCCAGGCGATGTTGATGAGCGTCGCACCGTCGCGCATGAGTGCCAGGCGGGCGGCGTCGATGAGGGGCCGAGTCTCGGGCAGTGCGGGGGCGTGCTGGCTGACCATGTCGGAGCGGGTGAGCAGCTCGTCCAGCTCCACGTGCGGCACACCCAGATCCTCCGTCAGGTACGGATCAGCGACGAGAACGCCCAGGGCTGAACGGGCGCAGCAACTCGATCACGCGCCGTCCGATTCTGGAGGCGCCGACGATGCCGACGGTTGCCGAAGCCAGGGAACGACCTTACGGGCCAGGGCGCCGTCGAGATCGGGGGCTGGACGTAGGTCCCGTCCTCCTGGCCGCCCAGCCCGCCGCCTTCGGCTGAGGGGACCACGCCGGGTGATTGTGACGCTGTCGCGCGCCCGTACCGGCGTTGATGTAGACAGGGGTCCATGGAGCCCGTGATGGAAGCGCTCACCGGTTGGCTCGCGACGCCGACGTGGGAGGAGTCGGCGCGCTTTTTGGCCGGCCATCCGATCCTGCTCACCGACGCGGGCGAACTGGCTCTTGCGAGAGAGATCCCGCGAGAGACGGAGCCCACGTCGCTCACCGGTTTGGAAGAGCATGCGATGTTGCTGCAGCAGGCCCGCCGCCACGGCGTGGAGGCGACATTCACCGAGTGGGCAAGACGGCGCGAGGAGATCACGCAGGCCTCGGCGCTGGAAGAGTCCGCTACCGCCCGGTATGGGGCAGGCGATGCGACGGCGCTGGACGAGCTCGTCCAGGCCAGGGCTCGAATCAGTGAGCTGATGGTCGACATCAGGAGCCGCCATCAAGCGGCCCTGGTGGAGGAGGCCCACGCCCTGTGCGAGCGGCACCGCCTCACGCGCCACGACGACGATCTCGGCCGCGCCGTGGAGTGCCTGCGATCCGCGTTCCGGCCACCGATGACCGCATCCCCCAAGTGGGTGACCGTGGTGACGGACGTGGTCGGCCTGCTTGCCCACCGCGGGAGCATCGCCGCACTCGACCTCGCCCAGACGCTGGTGAGCAGGGCGCTCAACGTGACGGCACCGGACTCTGCCGCTGTCCCTACCTTGCTGAGCCTGTCAGGCCGTGTGCTCCGCATTCGGTGGGAGTGCGGCGGAACGCGGAACGATCTTGGCCACGCCGTGTCTCTGCTGGACCGGGCAGTCGATACCGACCGCGCCGCGGCCTTCCACCATCTGCCGCGCTCGCTGGAGAACCTCGCTATCGTGCTGCTGGAGCGCTACCGAGAATACCGCGAGAAGCCCGACCTGGATCGTTCCGTGGCGTTGTTGTCCGAGCTCGAAGACTTGCTGCCGAGACGGTCCCCGCAACGGTCCACCGTGCTCACGAACTTGGCGGGAGCGCTCCTGCTGCGCGCGGACGCCGGATCTGTCGACGAGGAGAGGGCCGACGACCTCGATCGGGCGTTCGAGCTTACGGGCGAGGTGCTGGCGTCGCTGCCGCCCGGCTCGCCCGCCGCAGCCACCGTCCACGGTACGCTGGCCAACGCCTGGCTCAGCCGCTACGACACCGGTCATGAGCTGATCCAGCTCGACCGCGCGGTCGAGCACGGCGAGCGGGCCGTCGCGGCAGCCGTACCGGGGAGCCGGGATCGGCCTGCGCACCTGGTCAGCCTGGCGAGAGCGCTGCTGAAACGTGCCAGAAGGCTGGCAAATAACGAAGACTATGATCGCGCCGTCTCGCTGTACCGCACCGCGACCGAAGAGACCTTCCCGCAGTCGCCCAGCTTCAAGGAGCGGCGGAGCGGGTTCGGCACGGCGTTACTGACCCGATATCTGCACAGCGGCGCGGAGCAGGATCTGCATGAGGCCATGTCGCAGCTCACCGAAATCCCGGCCACGGAGGCAACCGCGCCCTCTGTCCGCGACACCGAGCTGCTGTACGACGCCGGGAACGGGCAGTGGATCCGATATCGGCGTACACGCGACCTCTCATGCTTGGAACGGGCGATTGCCCTGTTGGAGATGGCCGCAGCCGACATTTCTGCCGACTCCGTCCATCGAGCCCAATGTGTCAACAGCCTCGCCGGAGTGCTTACCGAACACTTCATCCGCACCAGAGACGTCAGCAGCCTCCGCGACGCCGTGGCGTACTTCCGCGAGGCGATGGACGGCGCCGACAGTTCCTCCGAACGCCTCGACTACGTGGCGAACCTCGGGAACGCCCTGCGTCTCCTCTCGGGCGCCACCCCTGACGGAGAGGGACTCGACGAGGCGGTCACGCTCCTGCGATCGGCCCTCGGCCTGGTGCCGGAGTATGCCGCGCAACGCGGCCCGCTCCTCACCAATCTTGCAGCCGCCCTGATCGTGGCCGGCGGCCAAGCCGAGTTGGAGGAGGCTGAACTCCACCTCAGAGCGGCCCTCGAGCTCACCGCCACGGGCTCGCCGGATCGCCCTGTGCAGCTGGCCAACCTCGGCCGCGTACTGATCAGGCTGCACGGTCATACCGGGCAGCAGCACCACCTCGACGAGGGCGTCCAAGTGCTGAGGCATGCCTGCCAGCTGGGTTTGAAAGCCGATCCCGACGTGACTCTCGGGGTTTGCCGGCCCTGGGGCGGCTGGGCGGAGCATCGCGGGGAGCACGCCGAGGCGGCAGAGGCGTTCTCCTGGGGCATGCGCGCCGCGCATCAGCTCTTCCAGGCGCAACTGTTGCGCTCGCATCGGGAGAACTGGCTCGGGAGCACGGCAGACGTACACGTGCGGGCCGCGTGGAACCATCTCGCGCGCTCACCCCAACACCGCGGTGACGCGGTGCTCGCCCTCGAACGCGGTCGGGCTCTGCTGCTGTCCGAGAGCCTGAGATTCCGCGATTCCGCCCTCGACGCTCTGGCCGAAGGCCCGCACCGAGACCTTGCCGAACGCTTCGGCAGGGCGGTGGCCCGCGTCGCCGAACTGAGCGCGCTTGATCGGTGACCGACCGACGTTGCCCTTCGCCCGCATGGCAAGGCAGGGTCACGGCCCCGCCAGCAGTTCCGGGCAGTAGTGCGCCAGCAGCACTCGCGTGAGTTGCTCACCCCTGACAGTGAGCAGGCGGAAGTTCTCCGCCGACACCGCCCTGAAATCGGTCGGGTAGTCGACGACCGCCGCACGGGGCACGTAGTCCGCGATCGGAACGGGAAGTTTGTGATCCCGCATGGCCAGGTAGGCATGCACGAACCCGCGCAGCGGGCCGCGCTCCACCGCCGTGTTCAACAGCGCACGGCTGCCGTCCTGGGTTCTGTTGTAGGCGATGTCGAAGCTACGGACCAGGCGTCCGAGCAGGAAGGGGGCAGCCTGTTTGGTCGTCCGGCCGCGGCCGGCGTCGATGGCGAAAATATAGTCCAGGTCGTACACGTGGCTGGTGAAGGCGCGGGATCGTCCAGGCAGCAGCGGGGACAGGCCCAGGTTGTCGTACACGCCGCCGTCGGTCATGAGCACGGCTTCGGTTCTGGTTCCCATCCGGGCGTCGGCGAAGTCGTAGGTGCGGGCGAGGGCGGGTAACAAGGCGGGGAACGCGGCGGAGGCGGCAACGGCGTCGGCGACCGGCACAGCCTGGACGATGCGGCCGTAAGCCGAACAGGAACTGCCCGCGCTGCCGAAACGCACGGCGTTCGTGGTGATGAGATCGGTCGCGGAGATGACGCTGGTGAGGTTCGGGACGGTGATCTGCTCGACGGTGCGGGAGCCGAAGAACCGCGTCGCCAGCACGTGTACGAGTGCCTCGGTCCGCGTGAATGTCCTCAGGCGACGCCGTGGCAGCCCCGGCATCGACCGGACCCTGCTGACGACCCCCTTGAGCACGCGGCTTGGAAGCAGCGCGCTCCGGATGAGTTCGGCCTGCATGCCCCGTCGGAGGAGGGCGGTGACGTTGTCGTCGAAATCGGCGAAGTCACGCGGGCCGTATGCCCACATGGCGGCCAGGAGGCTGCCGCCGCTGATTCCGGAGACGACGCGGACCTGGGGCAGGAGGCGGCTGTCGTGCAGGGCGCGCAGGCAGCCGAGACCGAAGGCGGTGGCTCGGAAGCCTCCTCCCGACAACGCGAGCCCGATCGCTGGAGCGGTGCTCATGAGCGCCTCCCGTGCCGTGCTCGTCCTGGCGGCTCGGTCGGATACGTACCCGCGCCGGCAGGTGATCTACGGTCGAGTGCACCCCCGATTACTCCAGGAGCTTGCTCAATGAGACACTCTCCAGCTCACGGACATGCCTCGACGCTCTGGCGTAGCGGTCGGCGAGAACGCCGAGCCGGGCGCGAAGGCGGACGGGGTCGTGTAGGGCCTCCGCGCTCACGCGTGCGCGGCCTCCTTCGAGCACCGCGGCCGCCTCCTTTGGGCCGCCCGCGCGGACGAAGGCGTACGCCGCCCCGGCGGCGAGGTCCGCTTCGGTCCGCAGCCACATCTCCCACGCTCCGCGTTCGTGCTGCGCCCGGAAGAGCCACCGGGCCGCGTCCACCGCCAGCCGGTAAGCCTTGGCCGCCTCCGTCCACGCCTGGCGGACTGTGGCCCACTCCGCCCAGCGGCGCCCCACGTCGAGGGCGATCTCCGGCTGCCGGCCCAGGGCGGCTGTCACGGCGTACTCGAAGCCCTCGATCCCCGCGGCCAGGTCCTCGGGACGTCCCTGGACGTCGTGCCGAGCCCTGTGGGCCGAGGCCAGGTTGCCGCGCGCCAGCGGGTCCTCCTCGCCCGCCTCACGGAAGGCTCCGATGGCCGCCTCGACATCGCCGCAGGCCAGGAGGGTCAGGCCGAGGCCGTTCCACAGCCGCGTGATGTGGGGTGATCCGGGAGGGCACCCGCCGATCGCGCGTCTGAAGGCGTCCTCCGCGGCGGGCAACGTGTCCTCTCCGGTCTCGAACCTGTTGAGGTGCACGTTGCCCAGATGGCCCAGGCAGATGGCGGCGGGCAGGGAGCCTGGCGGTAGCTCGGCCGCGGCGCCTTCGAGAATGGCCGACGCCTCCGCCAGAGTCGCGGGATCGCGGTCGCGGGCGAAACGCAGTTGGAGCAGGTCCCCGAGCGTGGCGCGCAGCATGGCCGCCTCCGAGGTGTCGCCGTCTAGGTCGATGGCTCGCCGCGCGGTGTCGATGGCCTCTTCCAGATCGGAGAGTGAGCCGCGGTGCTCGTAACGGATCGTTAGGCAGTTGGTGAGGGTGCTCAGCAGCGTGGGGAGGAACTCGGTCGCGGAGCCGGCGCGAATGGCTCGCGCGGAGGTCGTGATGGCCTCGTTCAGGATCTCTGTGGCGCCGTCGAGTTCGTACCAGATGCCGAGGTTGACGGCGAGGTCGTGCAGGACGACGGGATCGTCCTCGTCGGACAGTGCCACGGCCCGGCGTCCGGCATCGATGGCGGCCAGGAGGTCGGCGGTGTCTTCATGGTGTTCGTAGCGTATGCCGTGGACGTTGCCCAGCGCGGTGAGGTGGTGCGGCTCGGGCGCGGCGGCCACGCAGGCCGCGAACCCCGCCACCGCGAGTTCGAGGTCGCTGTCGCGGTGTTCCTCGAAGAACCGGTTGATCGCCGCCAGCCCCAGGACATAGGCCATGGTGGCTTGCATGTGCGGCGTCGCCTGGGAGAACAGCGGATCGGCGACCAGGCGGGACAGCAGAAGGATCGATCGGTCGCGCTTGCCCGCATTGTTGTCGGCGTCAGCCTCCTCGCGGGCCCGGATCGCCGCCAGCCATGACGCGCGCAGTCCCTCGGGGACGCCTTGGGTGGACACCGCGTCGAACGCCTGGCGGATGCCGGCGCGGCGAGCGTCGCGCAGGACTTCCCGGTAAACCGGCGGATAGCCGCCCAGGAGCGCGTCGGCGCGATCGGAGAGCAGCTCGGGGTGGCGCGTCACGATCGCGCGTGACTCGCTCCAGGACGCGGCGCCGACGAACGCCTCGATCAACGCGAGCAGCTCGGCGTCCGGGGGGTTGTGGCACATCCTTCCTCCCCGTCACGATGTCAGAGAGAATCGTACCGAGATGGACGGAGATCAGCTCGTCGCCGCGTGGCTGGCACGGTTGGACCGGGTGCCTCCCGGCGACCCTGACCGACCCGATCTGCTGAGCCGGTCGGCGGGCGAGTTTCTCGACCGCTGTGGGCCGGGCGGCTCATCGGCTCACCTGCTGGATCTGGCCCGCGCATGGCTGGAGGAGGCCGTCGCCGCGGTCCCCTCGGAGTCGCTGGAACACGGGTTCCATCTCAGCAACCTCGGCGTGGTGCACCAGGAACGGCACTCCGTCACCTGCGACCAGGCGGCGCTGGATCAGGCCGTCGAGTGCTTCGCGTCCGCCGCGGACCAGGCGCCGGCGCAGGACCCCGATCTGCCGATGTACCTCAACAACCTGGCGAACGCGCTGACCGGCCGCGCTCTGGCCGCGGACATCGCGCGAGCGGTCGACGCCGCCGCGCGAGGCGTGACGCTGACGCCCTGGGACTCGCCGGACCTGCCGCTCTACGCCAACACGCTGGGCAACGCGCTGTTCCAGCGGTACGAGGCCGAAGGAGCCTGCGCCGACCTGGACGTCGCCGTCGACGCGTATCGGGCCGCGGCGGGGCAGGGACGGGGCACGGACGTCCACGCCATGTCCCTGGGGAACCTGGGCTCGGCACTGTGCGCCCAGGCCGCTCTTAGCGGCCGGAGCGCGCTCATGGACAGAGCCGTACGTGCCTGCGAGTCGGCTGTGCGTGCCGCCCCCGCCACCTCCGCGGATCGCGAGCCCCGGCTGACGGGCCTGGCGGACGTCCTGCGCGAGAGTCACGTGCTCGGGGGCGCGCCGGCGCCCCTGGAGCGGGCGATCTCGATCTACCGGACCGTCCTGGCCAGGGCCGCACCCGGCGAGCTGCCGGGCTACTGGAACAACCTGGGCAACTGCCTGCGCGACCGGTTCGCGGCGTCCGGATCTCGGGCCGACCTCGACGGGGCCATCGCCTTGTCCCGCCAGGCACTCGATGCCGAGCCCGGCAAGCTGCTCTACCTCGGCAATCTCGCGAGCGGGCTCCGCGCGCGCTACCTGCTTCTCGGCGACGAGACCGACATGCGGGAGGCGCTGGACGTCTACCGGAAAGCCGCCTCGTCCCCCGGTCCGGCGGTCCTTCGAGCGCGATGGCTGAACAACCTCGGCAACGGCTTCCACGAGCGCTACGTCCGTGCGGGTGACCTGGACGACCTCCACGAGGCGATCCGGGGGTACCGCCGGGTCGGCGAGCTGGCTCCGGAGGGGTCGGTGGGCCGGTCCCGCGTGCGCGGTAATCTCGGCACCGCGCCAGCGGAGCTGCACAACGTCAACGGGCAGGCGCGCGAGCTCGACGAGGCCGTCTCCCCGTTCCGTGAGGCTGTCGCCGCCTCTCCGCAGCGAGCCCTCGACTTGGACAATCTGGGCACTGCACTGGTCACGTCGTTCTGCGGTAAGGGTGACCGCGCGCTCCTCGCCGAAGCGGCACGGCTGCACGAGGAGGCGGCTCCTTATGCCCAGGCGGAGGCGACGGGCTCGTACCAGGACATGCGAGCCGCCCTGACGGTGCTGCGCCGGACGGCCGAGCGAGCGGAGCCCACCAATCCGCACATCGCACGATATGTCGGCAATCTCGCAAGCGTCTATCGACAGTCGCACGCGCTGTTCGCGGATGAAGCAGACCTCCGCGAAGGCGTACGCTTCTACCGGCAGTCGTGTTCGACGCGAACGGCCGCGCCGATCGTCGTTCTGCGCGCGGCGCAGGACTGGGCGGCCTGGGCAGGCTCACGAGCGGCTTGGCCGGAGGCGGCAGAGGCGAGCGCAGCCGGGCTGTTGGCCATGGAGGGACTGGTCGCCATCCAGGCCGCCAGAGCTGAGAAGGAGGCTTGGCTGCGCGAGGCGCGAGAGCTGCCCGGCATCACCGCGTTCGCCTGCGCTGAGACGGGCGCGCTGCAGCAGGCCGTGACGGCGGCCGAACGGGGCCGGGCGGTGTTGCTGTCGGAGACGATCGAAAGGGAGAAGCCCAGATTGGAGCACCTGCACGAAACAGGCCACGGCAGGCTGGCGGACAGGCAGAGAGATGCTGGCAGACCTCGTCGCTGAACTGCGATCGGCCGAGCGTACCTTCCTGTACACGGGGAACGTCGAGCTCCTGGACCGTGCGGAGACGCTGATCGGCGGTGACCTCGCCGACGTGCCGTTCGCCGCCCCTACCCGGCCGTGGTTATCGCTGCTCCGCTACGACCGCACCGGCAAGGAAGCCCATCTTGACGCCGCCATCGGCGTGCTGGAGGCGAGCAGCTGGTCCGACCCGCGGCTGATCCCGCTGGCAGCCGCCGTGCTGCTGCGCCGCTGTGCCCGCGACGGCGACGTGACAGACCTCGATCACGCCATTGAGGCTGGCAGCGAGCACGCATGCGGGGCGCAGGCCGGACCGCTGTGGCTGGATCCGGCCTGGCGCCTGATGGATCTCTCGCGCGCCCGCCTTGAGCGGTATCGGCTCGGTGCTGACGAGGCCGACTTGCGCCACGCCGTGGACACCGCCCGCCGGGCCGCCAAGAACGCCGGCGAGCGGATCGTTCGCGCGATGTGTCTTGGTCACCTGGCGCTCTGCGAGCAGGAGCTCTACCTGGCCTCCGGCACACGAAGCCTGCTGGACCGGGCCATCCGCAGGTACGAGCGGGCGCTGGCCATGGCCGGCACGAGCCCGGTCGTCCGCCCGATGCTGCTCACCGAGTACGGCACAGCCCTGCAGGACCGTTTCGCCGAGGACCAGGACCTCGCCGACGCCGACTGCGCCATCACCCTCGCCCGGGAAGCGGCGCAGGCCCAGGCATGCCGTCCGGACCTGGCCTGCCATTGGGTCAACCACGGCACCGCGCTGATGACCCGCTACGAGTCCACCGGTGACCCGGCTGATCTCGACGAGGCGCTGCGGCGCTGGAACGAAGCCATGGACATGCTGCCTGCGGGCTCACCGTACCGTCCCGCCTTCCACGACCGCCTGGCCTACGGGTTCCTCACCCGCTGGGAGCACGGGCACGGCACCGAGGCCGACGTGGAGCTCGCGGTGAGCCACGGCCGCCCGGCGGTACGCGAGGGAGCGTCCAGGCCCGAAGCCCTCGTCTACCGCAACCATCTCACCCAGGCCCTGTCACACCGGTGGAGGATCGGCCGAGCGCCCGCTGACCTGGACGAGGCGGTCACGGTCGTCGCCGGCGCGGTCGAGGCGCCGGGCAACGCGCAGGCCCTCCTGCCCGATCTGCTCGCCAACCTAGCTCACACGCTGCTCAACCGCTACGAGGCCCTGGGCGACCCGGAAGACATCGAGGCCGCGTTACAGGTGATGCACCGCCTCAACGGCCGCGACCTTCGGCAAGCGCAGCGGGCCACATGCACGGCGGCCGTGGCGCGCGCCCTGACCCTGCGCTACGAGGCGGCAGGAAGCCCCGCCGACCTGGCGGCGGGTATCGCCGCGGCCCGTCGCAGCCTGGCTGGCGGCCCAGACATCACCGGGGACGCCCGCCTGAGCTGGCTGGTCCGGCTCGTCCACCTGCGTTACCTGCGCTACGGGCGGCGCCGCGACCTCGACCTGGCGATCCGGTCGATGGCGACGGCGATCGGCGACGAGGCCGGCGCTGACAACCTCGGCAACCTGGCCGCCCTACTGTCGGAGCGCTACGAGCGCGACGGGGATCCCGCCGATCAGGCGGAGGCGCTCAGCCTCGGGCGTCGCGCGCTCCAGGGGAACGTGAGCGAGTCGGCCCACCTCGGCAACAATCTGGCCGCCGCCCTGCACGACAGGTTCCACAGTGAGGGCCGATGGGACGAGCTCGAAGAGGCGGTCGCGCATCACCGGGAGGCACTGGCCCTGGAAGCAGCGACCTCGCCCAGGCTGCCAACCATGCTGAACAACTTCGGCGGTGTCCTTCAGGACGTCTACCTGTACAGCGAGGACGCCGGGCTCGACGAGGCGATCGACGCGCACCGGCGGGCGGTGGAGCTGTGCCCGGCGGCCTCGCCGCATCGGCCGGGCTGCCTGGCCACCCTGGGGGCGGCGCTGCAACTGCGATTCGAACGCGATCGCCGGCCAGCGGACCTGAACCGCGCCGTCGACCTCTATGAGCAGGCCCTGGAAGCGCTGGACGCCGGCGCGCCGGACCGCACCATGGTCCTGGCCAACCTCGCGTCAGTGCTGCACCTGCGTGCCATGGCGAGCGGAAGGAGGGCTGACCACGACCGCGTGGTGGACGTGTTCCGATCCGCTCTGCGCCGCGTCCGCGGGCCCCGACCGGTACGAGCGATCCTGCTCAGCAACTACGCGCAGGCACTGGCGGAGCGCCACGACCGGTTCGGCCACCCGTACCGGCGGGCCGAGGTGCTGGGCGCCTACCGCAAGGCGGCAGCCGCGAGCCAGGGCCAGGGGGTGATGAGGTTGCACACGATGACCGCGTTCGGCACGTGGACGGCGCGGCGGGGCCTCTGGCCGCTGGCCGTCGAGGCGTGTCACGCGGCGGTGGAGGCGCGCCGCGCCCTCTTCGGCGTGCAACGGGAGCGGGCGCATCAAACCAGCTGGCTGCGCTGGGGCGAGGACGTCAACGCCGCCGAGGCGGTGGCCCGCATCCGTTGCGGAATGCCCGGTAAGGCCGTGGCCGCACTCGACGGAGGCAGAGCTCTTGGCCTGTCAGAGGCGCTGGAGACCCGAACGTTGCCCGACAGGCTGCGCGCCCAGGGACACGACGAACTCGCTGCGCGCTACGAGCGGGCTGTGGCGCGGCTGGCCCGGGCCCTGACCGCTCGGGCCGTGGAGGCGACCCGACCAGGACTTCCGGGGAGGGCCTGAGCAGGTGATCACTCCATCGGCGTGATTCCGGTCGCCCGGAGCCTGCGCAACGGCCATCGGCGAAGGCGATAGAGGTCGGTCGCGGCCTCATCCGGCTCGCGGTACTGCCGCACCAGCAGCTCCCCGGCATTGCATGCCTCCTCGAACGTCGCCGAGCCGATCTCCGTCGTCTCCAGATATCGCCATTCGTCGCTGCGACGCCAGGTCTCCCAGGCGAGCAGCGCGTGACCGGGCACCACGACGATGGCCGGGCTCAGCGACATCGCCTCGAGCAGGCTCGCCATCAGCACTGTGGCGTCGACGCAGTTGGCCTGCCGATCGGTGAGGCTCTCACGGGGCAACCGGACGCGCTGGCGCGTGCCACCGTCGTCGGGGCTGCAGGTGATCACCGAGTTCACATAGTTGATGCCGGCCTGCTTCAGCGCGGTAAACATAGCTCTAACCTGGGGTTCCACCTGCTCCATGCCGCTCTGGTAGCCCTCGAGGCGCCGACTCGGGTGCACGGCGGCGACGTCGCGGAGGAAACTCATCACCTCGCCCGCGTTGGGAGTGACGAAGGCGCCCAGGTAGCGGCTGAGGTCGATCTCCAGCTGGGTGGAAGGATCGATGACCGCGAGCGGCGCGGTGGTCCTGGCCAACAGCCGCAGCACCCGCGTCGTGTGGAACTCCGCTCTGCCGTCCAGGTCCTCGACAAGCACGTTGAGCGTGGCAGCCGTCATCTCGGTGATGGTCCGTACGCGGTCGGAGAACAGGGTGGGGAACTGGCCGATCGTGACCTCCTCGGCGCAGTCGAGCTCCACGGTGTCCACCGCCCGGGCCGAGTACCCCTCGATGTAGGAGGTGACGCGGACACGCCGGATGGCGTCGCCTTCGGCGTTCACCACCCGGACCGAGACGAAAGGCTGCCGGGCCGGGTCGAACAGGTGGCAGATGGCCGTCGGCACGTGAGTCATGCGGAGCTGCACGTCGACGTCCAGGCCGGTGCTGGCCGGACCCCGGAGTTCATCGTCCAACCGCAACGCGGCGCGGGCGCGTTGCGCGGCCAGGCCGCCCAGCTCCTCCTCCCGCCTGGCCAGCTCGCCGAGCAACGTCGCCGACCGGCCCGCGACGGGCCCGGTGTAGATCTGCCGGCGCAGGGCGTTGACCTCGGACCGGTACAGGTATTCCCGCTCGCGCAGTTCCTCCAAGGAGCCGGTGCCGGTCATGAAGCTCCCTGATCGGGAACGCCGACCCGCACCGCCGGGTCTCCGTACACCGTGTAGGCGAGCCAGGTCGGATCGCCGTCCTCCTTGCGCACCTGTTCCCGGGCGTCTGACACGGCCCGGCCCAGCGGTTTCTTCTTCTTGGCGAACGACTCGTAGAATGCCTCGGCGAACGTCCGTGCCGAACCGGACTGCAGCGGCCACAGAGTGCCGAGGAAGACTCCGGCACCGGCCGCCATGAATTGGCTGGCCCAGCCCATGGGACGGCTCAGCCGCCGTACCTCCGCGGCGGTGCGGCAGGCGTTGAGGAAGACGATGGGCGTCGCATTGATGAGGGAACTCTTCGCGACCGCCGTCGCCAGGTCGCTCGGCCGGAACGGGCCTTCGTCCAGCCGGAGTACGGAGCCGCTCTGCTCGTTGAACTCATGGTGACAGGAGAAATGCAGCACGCTGGGCGGCGCGACCAGCATCGCGCTCAGCTGGCCGAGCGTGGTGATGTGCCCGCGATGGTGCACGCCTGTCCCCAATAGCTCCTGAACGCCGCGGATCTCGTCGGAGGCGTTGCGAGGTGCTCGCTTGGAGGTCACGTAGGCGGCGCTGCGGATGGACAGGTGCCCTGCGGGTTCCTGCCCGTCAACGGCCCGGACCACCGGGAACTGATCGACGAGGAAACCGCGGTCGTGGTGGCCGTCCATGGGATGGAGCAGTTCCCAGGGCAGTGTGTCGGCGGCGTTCAGCACGGCGAAGGACGAGATGCCGTCCGCGAGCTCCCAGAACCGGGCCCGGATCTCCTCCGGGACGGCCCGTCGCCACAGGTCTACGCCCAGATTCCTGAGGCGATCTCGTCTGGCGGCCGTCGTGCTGTAGGGCGAGTTGTTCGCGAATTTGGACAACTCGGCGACCAGTTCCTTGACCACCTCCTCGATCCCGCCGCCCAGGCGCCGGACCACACTGTCGTCGTCGAGTCCCGGCCCCAGTAGGTGAAAGCTATATTTGCCGCCGGACACCTGCGACACCTCCAGCGTGACCTGGCCCGGGTCGCCGGGCGTGGATGGCAATTCTCCCTGGAGGTTCGTGAGGTGGTTGGGAACGGCGTCCTCGTGCACGATGGTCCGCGCTGACACCCCGCCCAGGAACCTGCCGCTCTCGAAGGCCCGCACGTGTATGTCGTGCGCACCGGTACGCATGCCGCGCAGGCCGAACTCCACTGGTGCCGAATCCTCGTCCTGCGGCACGCGAAGGCGGATGCGCTGGTGTTCCAGGAAGACCAGGCCAGGTGCCTCCACGGTGACGGTGATCGCGGTACCTTGCCTCCCCACGTCGAACGGTGTCAGCGGGGCAGAGACCTGATGGTCGCCCTTGGACCTCGCGACCCAGGCCACCACGCTGAACTCCCTGCCCACGGTGATCTGCTCAGGCATGGACACGAACAGGTGGCGAGGAACGTCGCGGTAGCGGCGTTTGCGCTGCTCCCGCATCCAGTCCGCCAGCACGGGGTTACCCGCGAGCACCGTCAGCGCGGCGATCTCGGCCCGTCCCGGTGGCAGGGCCAGCGCCGCGATCAGCTCCGAACGGATACGTCGGGCCGCAGCGGGGTCGGGCACCAGCAGGTTCAGCAAGGCCAGAGCCGCTTCGACCAGCCGGCGCACCTCCTGTTCCGCACTTCGCCGTGCTTGCTCGCCGGGCATGTGCTCGACCTCCGCTCGTCAGGCTCCGATGTAGGCGAGTCCCGCCCAGGCGTCGATGGTGGAGTACGTACGCTCCTCCTCCGGGCGTATCAAAAGGTCGCTCAGCACGGTGATGGCGGCTTCACGAGACAACCAGTCTGCCTCCGCTTCCAGCGCCTGCCTGTACATGCGCACGATCTCCACATTGGGGGTGTCGCGCAGCCATAACTGAGCATCCCGCAAGGCGGCAGGCGGATCTGCTCCCTCCGTGCGCCAGCGCCGATAGAACTCGATCATGAGGATGAGCGTGGGCAGGTCGTCGATCAGCCACAGCGACGCGACCACGCCACCCACGCCCGCCTGCAGCAGGCCGGTCGGCAACGCCACGACCTCGTCCGGCAGCTCCGTGCCAGGGAGCGAGGTCTCGCAGGCCGACAGGACGACCAGGCGCAGCGCCAGGTCGAGCGGGAAGATGTCGCGCAGCGTGAGCGCCTGTCCCGCGATCAGGTCGAGGCCGCTGTCGAGCGGGGACTCTGGCCGCGCGAAGCCGTGACAGGCGAAGTGCACCACGTCGGCCTCGCGCATGGCGTCGCCCACCTCACGCGGAGCGGTTCCCGCCCGTCCTCCCATGACCTTGGCGTTTTCGCCGAAGTGCCCCGCCACGATCTCCGCCTCGATCGGAGCCGAGTCGAAGGCCCGTTCGCGCGCCTCCGGCGGGCCAAGCACTGCGAGCAGGCGTTCGGCCGGCCGGGCGGCCAGCTCGCGTGCTCTGCTCAGCGAGCGGGCGTTGGGGGCGTAGGTGATGACGAGATCGTCGAGCACATAACGGCGAGGAGAAACGGCATCGCCGGTCGGCGTCCACGCCGCGTGCAACGGCAGCAGGCCCAGCAACCCGCCGGCGACCAGGACCGCGCTCGACGCGGGGCGGACCTCTGCCACCACAGGTCCCATGACGTCGCTCCAGAGCCAGGCTGTGACGGCGTCGATGGCGGCCCGCCACGCCGGGAGCGCGGCGTCCTTGTCCTTCGCCGCGCGGAAGGCGTTGTACGCCTCGAAGTACGCCGTCACCTGGTCGTACAACACCGGTGACGTGAGGCCGTCCAGAGGGACGTGCGCGACGTCCTCCCCGCGCACAACCAGTGCCAGGCCGCCGAACTCGGTGGCGGCCAGATAGACCAAGGGCTGGGCCTCAGCCGCGTCCGCGACGTCGTCGAAGGTCGGAGCTTCGAGAAAGTCTTCATAACCCGGTATCGACTGGATCTCGCGGATCACCTCCTCGAGCTCCTCACGAGCGACCCGGATTTCGTCAAGCCCGTCGTTTTCCAAGAGCCGCTCCCGCGTCGGGCGCATACTGGCACAAGACCTGGACAGGCAATGCTAGTCAATCGATCGGCGGACGGCGACGATCCGGAGAGGCGCAATAGACATGAGATCTGATCGCGGACGTACGGTGTGATCTACGTCGAGGCGCTGCCCGCGTACGACGGCGACTGCCTCTGGGTGGAATGGACGCACCGGGGCGCCTTCCGCAGGATGGTCATCGACGGCGGCCGTGGCACGGTCCTGCTCGACAGGCTGCGCAGCCTGCCGATCGACGACCGGCACGTGGACCTGATCGTGTGCACCCATATCGACGTGGATCACATCGAAGGCCTCATCACTCTCTTCGCACGGCTGCCGGCCGGGTTCTCGGTCGGCGAGGTCTGGTTCAATGGTCACCGACATCTCACCCGAGACGTGACCGGTCCCCGCCAGGGCGAACGCCTGGAGATGCTGCTGGACAAGGCCGGTGTGCCATGGAACGCCGCCTTCGGCGGATCCGCCGTGGTGGTGCCCGATCGTGCTGAGCCGCCCATCGTGCGGCTCGCCGGACTCACGCTGACGCTTCTCGCTCCTGACTGGGACGCGCTGGCCCGCTTGGACGCGTTCTGGCCCGAGGCGATGGCCGACCTGATCGAGCCGTTGCAGGGCCGCCGCCGTCTCGTGGACGACGACGCCACGAGATCTCTCACAGAACTCGCTGGTGAGGCCTACACGCCGGACAAATCACCCGCAAACGGCTCCAGCATCGCGTTCATCGCCGAGCACGAGCACGGCGGGCGCGTGCTGTTTACCGGCGACTCCCCGGCCGAGGCGCTGTTACGCGGCCTGCGCCGGTTGGCGGGGCAACGACGAGTTCCCGTAGACCTGTGCAAGGTGCCTCATCACGGCAGCGCGCGCAACCTGAGTGCCGAACTGGTCTCTACGCTGGACTGCTCGCACTGGCTCTTCTCGACCAGCGGTGCCCGCCACGGACATCCCGATCGCCGAGCGGTGGCGCGGATCGTCGCGCAAGCACCTCGATCGTTGCTCGTCTTCAACTATCACAGCCTGACCACCGCCGCGTACGCGGACGACGTGGAAGCGGACCGCCACGGTTTTCGGGCGTTGTTTCCCCCGAGCGGCCTGCAAGGCATCACTGTGCGCGTCACTGTCGGCCAGGTGGACATGGCCGGATCCCGGAGACCGATGCTATAGGTCGCCGCTGATGTTCCTTGCGCTTCGCGCGGTCAGCCGACGCCGAGGATCGTGTGGGCCGCGCGTGATCGGCTCGGGAGCCGGAGGTCGGGCAGCCAGGCCGAGGGGCTCCGCCATGCTGAGAGGGCGTTTGATTTGAGTAGATTGCGGCTTATGTTCTAGTAGGGGGCAGACCAAGTACGGGAGAAAGGGGCAGTGAGTCACTGAGCCGCTGGTCAGACGATGTGATCGTCAATCGGACGTGACCCTCTGCGTGGGTTTGGTTGCGGTTTGATGAACAAGGTCGTTCGGCGGGGTTGATCGCCGCTACGGTTTCGGCGTCTGGACGCCCGGGACCGAGGCGAGGAACGGGCCTGGAATGACGTGGATCGAGCGCACCGCCTATCCGCAGTTCAAGCGGTTGACGTCGGCCAGGGTGCTACACGTGTTCTTCACGCCGTCGCCCGAGGAGGTGACCTGGGCCGAGCAGCGCACTGGCAGCCGGGAGTCGTGCGGCCAGCGTGGACGACCGAGTACTACTCGCTCGCCGTGCGGCAGCTGCGGGCGGCCGGCCGGGACATTCCCGACGAGTTGCTGGCCCACATCTCGCCGGCGCACAGCGAGAACGTCAACTTCTTCGGCGTGATCACCGTGGACGTGGAGGCGGAGCTGGCCAAGCTGGACGGTGGCGGCTGGCGGCCGCTGCGCCCGGCAGCGGTGGACGCGAGTCTGATGTGACCGCTCAGGGGCTGATGTAGGTCAGCAGGGCCAGGAGCTGGAGCACGCCGTAGGCGAAGGCCATGTTCTCGGGGTGGACCTGCAACGGAACCGCAGTCGCTGGTGTTGAGGGCGATCAGGCCGGCCGGCGGCGTCCTGGTGGCCGGGCGCTCATCTGATGCGCTGAGCGAAGCGCTTACGACCGCGTTATCTGAGGTCTATCTGATGGCGGCCCGGCGGCGGCTCAACCCGGCGGCGACGCGGTGGCGATTGAGAATCAAGTGGATGATAACCAGAGGGAGGAAGGCCATCCCAGAGATGGTGTGGACCTGCTCGACGACGCCGTCCGCACCGGCCAGCCATACCGGGAAGCCGGACACCATGACGATGCTGAAGGTGAGGGCCAGCAGGGGATTGAAGATCACGAGCTTGCGCTCGGGGTGCGCCGTGCGGCGTGCCGCCGCGGATCTGACCCAGCGGCGCTGCGTGTACACGTGCCAGGCGATGACACCGAACGCGCCGATCCCGAGGATCGAGTGCCAGGTCGCCCCCCAGTCATGCGAGATGAAGGCGATGAACGCGGTGAGCAGCAGTCCGGAGACGAGGAGGATCGTATTGCGCCGGCGCCTTCCGGTTACCGCCCTGGAAGGAGGCGTCTCGGTGGCCTTGTCAGGAGATGGCATGGTTGGGTCTCTCTCTCGTGGGCGGGGTGGGCACCGTGTCATCAGGCCACGGTCAACCAGGGCGGTATCGGAGTACGCAGAGAGGGTGATCGTCGCCCCGGGTTCGGCGTCTGGGCGCCAGGATGGAGGCGAGGGATAGCCTGGCCGACCTTTACGTCAGCAGGAGTTGCGCGTGTTCCTGCAGCCACTCGCGCAAGGTGATCGGTTTACGCCCGAGGGTGCGTTCGACGAAATCGTTGCGGGCCCAGACGACTTCGTTCTCCTTCTCGTATTCGAAGAACTCCCAGACGCCCGGGGCGGCCGGGCCGAACTGCCGGGAGTATGCGTTGAGAAAGCCTTCCTTGCTGCCGTCGTGAGTGATCTTCTCGCCGAAGACTTCGGTCATGAGCTCGGCGGCTTCGCTCTGGCGCATGAGGTCATGGCCGTTGTTCAGCGTGTGGAACTGACCGATGTGCCGATGATTGTCGGAAAGGAACAGACGTCCCGCGACTTCGGCTACGTCCCGCGGGTCGATGAAGGGGACGAGGCGGTCGTGCCAGATGAGCTTGCGCTCGCGGCGCAGGCCTTCGGTCATCCGGAAGTAGTTGTCCATGAACGTGGCGCCGATGTTGAGATAGGTCACCGGCAGGTCGCTCTCGTCGAGAAGCTGTTTCACGATGGGATGTTGAGTGGGGAGCAGGAAACCCGCGTCGCGGATGGACTGGGGTATGCGCCGCTGGTTGGCCTCCGGCTGCAGGCCGACGAGGCGCAGGACATGGATCGCGGTGTCCGCTTTCTTGAGGGCGTCCACCAGGTTCGTCATGGCGGGCCGTTCGTCGGTTCCGTTGGTGGTGATGACGAAGACTCCCTCCATCCCTTGTACGGCGGACTCGAGCGAGGGGAGGTCGAAGTAGTCGGCGTGGACCGCTTCGGCGTGTGGGAATTCGCGGCGAAGGTCGTCGAGGCGTTCCGGCTTGCTGCTGGCCAGGCGCAGTTGGATTTGCGGTGTTTCGCGGTGGAGGAATTCTGCTAGCGGCCTGCCGATGTGGCCGGTCGCGCCGAAGATGAGAATGCTGCGCGGAATGGGTTTGCTGTTGATGGTGCCGGACATTGAACGTCCTCTCGAGGGATTGTGCGGGTGGCGCTCGAGGCGCAGTGATGCGGTGCCGCCAGGGGTTTACCGGAAGGCGCACGAGTGGCGTCGGCGCGGAACAGGAACTCTCTGGTTCGTTCACCTTGATGTGTGAGGTGCTTGATGTGTGAGGTGCTGGGATCGGTGCCGGCGAAGGTGGCCGGCGCTGTTTGACGCGCCTGGTCGATCGTGACTGGCACGGACGCTGCGGCGGCTGCTTCGGATCCGACGTGGCAAACAGGTGCGGCAGGAGCCTCGGCGTCGAGGTGGGCCGTCAGGACCGGTCAGGTCATGCTTTGCGGGGTCACAATGCGGTTGGTCAGGTTCGTCATCAGCCCGTCGGCGTTGACGGTCGCGTATTCGATGCCGCTCATGGCCAGCAGGCGGCCGTCGGCCGATCGTGTGATGTTGACCCAGTGGCACTTGATCCTGCCGTCGTCGAGCACCGTGGTGTCCCACAGGTGCTTGCTGTCGGCCATGGTCGCGGCCATGGCCTGGTAGAGCTGCGTGATCGCGGGCAGGCCGGTCACCGGCTCCATCTCTTCGGTGAGCTGCACGGTGGCGTCCGGCGCGAAGATCGACTGATACTCCTGCACGGCTGCGGGGTCGTGTGCCGTGCGGTCAAAGAGTGTGATGTAGCGGTCGATCACCGTCTCGGTCGTCTGGGTCATGACGTTTCCTCCGTCGTCTCGTGCTCGCACCGGACAAAGTTCCGGTTACTGAACTTGCTGGTTTCTTACGTGGTTTCCTGGTTTGGGGTGATCAGGGCGAGTACGGCCTTGCGCCGCTCGCCCAGCAGCCGCAGGCCTTCCCCGGCGGCTGCGCGGACCTCGTCCGGCCCGGCTTGGTCGGGGCCGAGCAGGGCGGTCACCGCTGCGGCCAAGACCTGGTTAGGGGCGTCGACGGTGACGCTGCGCAGAGCCTGCGGGCGGGTGGCGGCAGCGAGGAAGCCGGTCATGAGCGCCTGCAGCGCGTAGGCCTGTTCGTCGAGCGGCCAGTCGGTGCGGACGAGTCGGTAGCGGCGCCACACCGGCAGCACCGTGTACATCAGCGCGGCGGATCCCACCAGGTCGAGCAGTTCCATGCTGCGGGGATGCTGGGCCAGGACGCCCAGCAGGTCGGTGTCGCCGATCTGCAAGGCCCGCATGAACGGGTTGGCCAGGGCGCGCTGGAGGAGTTGCGGGCAGAGCCGGTGCGGGCGGCACAGGTCCGCATCGGCGGCCGTCGCGTCGATCTCGCCGTCCAGGACAGCCAGGAATTCCCGGGCGACCAGCCCGAACAGCAAGTCTTCCTTGGTCGGCCAGTACAGGTAGGCCGTGCCCTTGCCGACGTGCGCCCGTTCGGCGATCTCGGCGACGGTCAAACCCTTGACCCCGCGTTTGAGCACCAGTTCCCTGGCCGCGGCGAGAATCCGGGCGGCCGTGGCGGAGTCGTGTTCAGCCAGTGCTGTCATGGTCGTTTTCCTTGTCCGTGCCGAGTGCTGTGCCGAGGGGCTTGCCTGTGCCGCGCCGGTCCGCGGGCGCGGGGCCGAGCGATCATGCCAGGGCGATGTCGGTGTCCTTGAGCCTTCCTGCTTTGTCCCTGGTTCGCAGTTGCCGCAGTAGCGAGGAGACCACCGGCATCCGCATCCCCACCGTCATGACCTTGCGGAGCGCGAGCTCGGAAGCGGTGGCCGGGACGAAGAACGAGCGTTGCTGGATCCCGTTGCGCTGGAAGAGCTCCATATTGGGGCGCAGCGCAAGTTCCCATGCCTCCAGGGCCTGCGTCACGTTCCCGGGGTGGCGTTGGAGCATGGTGCCGAGCAGGTCCGCCCCGGACACTCCCGTGGAGACGCCCATGCCCGCGTACAGGGTGACGCACCAGGCCGCGTCGCCGACGAGCACGACCCGGCCGCGGTGCCAGCAGTCCAGGTGCACCTGTTCGACCGAGTCGAACAGCAGGTCGTCGGCGGACTCCAGCGCCTCCAGCGCGTCGCCCAGCACGCGGCCGGCCGGCTCGGGGCCAAACGCGGCGCGTACGCGCTGGGCGGGCGGCTGGGTGAACTCGGCATCGACGTCGTCGGTGTGGTAGCTCAGCAGCACCGTCGGCGGGCTGCCGGCGAACGGGAAGATCCACATCGACCGGTTGGGTTCCATCAGGATGGCCCCGTCGTCCTGATGGAGGTCGCCGAGCGGGCCGGGATGCTGGTAGGCGACCGCCATGTAGTTCAGCCGGCGCAGATACTTCTCGTGCGGTCCGAACACCAGCGACCGCACGGTGGAGCGCAGTCCGTCCGCGCCGACCACCAGATCGAACCGCTCGGTGACCGTGGTGTCGTCCGCGGTGTTGGTCAGCGTGACCTCCACGCCGTCGGCGTCCTGCTCGATGCGGGTCGGCACGGTCGAGTAGCGGATGTCGACATCGTCGGGAAGCGCGGTGAAGGCGGCTTCCTCGACGTCGCCGCGCAGCATCATCCAGGGACTGCCCGGCAGGTCCTTGTACCCCAGACCGGCCCGCCGGTTCCCCGCGCGGTCGATTTCGTAGTTGGCGCCACCGGCTGCGCGGTCGTTCAGGTTGTCGAGGATGCCCAGGCGTTCGGCGGGAGGCCGGCCCCCGCCGAACAGGGCGATGAAGTATCCGCCGGTTCGCCGGGCCGGGGCTTTTTCGATGATGACCGGGGTCCATCCGATCTGCCGTAGCCGCAAGGCGGTCGCCATCCCGCTGATGCCGAGCCCGACCACCAGTGCGCGGCGATTGGTGCTGTTTCTGCTGTCCATGCCTTCACAGTAGACGAACTGACCGAATTCATCATCTGGTCAGTCAGTGAGCTTGCTCACAGCGACGATCGGTGCGATCACCGAAGAGTGATCGCCTATTGGGTGGGGCGCTCCTGGAACGCCCGAGGCACCTCGCGCATCTACCACTGCTTGCAGCTTCAAGCAGTGCGTATCGTGGGCCGGGTGACAGATGTCCAGTGGTTGACCCAGCGCGAGCAGCAGGTGTGGCGACGTTTCGCGGGAGTGCTCACCTGCCTGCCCGGGGAGCTTGACGGCCAATTGCAGCGCGACTGCGACCTGACCCACTTCGGCTATGGGGTCATGGTCGCACTGTCGGAAAAGCCGCAGCGGGCGATGCGCATGAGTGAGTTGGCGGCCCTCGTCAACGGTTCCCAGTCGCGGCTGTCGCACGTGGTTGCCAGGCTCGAGCGGCAGGGATGGGTTCGCAGGGAGCGCGCCGCGGACGACGGCCGCGGGTACGTCGCGGTGCTCACTGATGCGGGGTACGACAAACTCGTCGCGAGTGCCCCCGGCCACGTGGCGGCGGTGCGGTCCATGGTCTTCGACGTGCTCACCCCGGAGCAACTCGGCCAGCTTGAGGAGATCTGCTCCGCGATCCTCGAGAAGATCGGGGATGGCCGGGGCGACCTGGCGTGAGCATGCCCTTCGGCCGACATGGTCCTTGACGCTTCAAATAAAACGTGGCTACCTTTAGTGATGTTCTTGAAGGCTCAAATACATCGAGTGTAGGAGCTCCCATGTCGCACGCCGCCGAAACCGGCGCCGCCCCCTCTGCCAGCGCCGGTCGGATCGCCGCAGGCCTGGCCGCGGCCGTCCTCGCGGCCGTCGTCGCGAATGCCGTCATCGCGGTGCTGGCCCTGGCGGCCGGCGCCTCTGACGGCTTCCTCCCGCTCCAGGCATCCAGCTACATCGCCCTGACCGTGATCGGCGTGCTGGCCGGCGCCGCTGGCTGGGCCGCGGTACGGCGGTGGTCGCGCCGGCCCACCGCGGTGCTGCGCCTGCTGGTGCCGGCCGTCGTGGCCGTCTCGCTGCTACCCGACATCGCGATGTTCTTCACCGCCATGCAACCCAACACCACCGCACTCGGCGTGATCGCGCTGATGATGATGCACGTGGCCACCGCGGCCGTCGCGGTGCCGCTCTTCGCCTGGGCACTACCCCTGCCGACCCGCCGCTGATGCCGGAGCGTTCGCCACCGACCCAACCGGAGGACTGGCGTCAGGACGGCGGGGGTGGCAGTTCACCGGCGAGGAGCCGGTCGACCTGGTGGACGGCCATTTCGCCCAGCCGTCGCTTGTCCAGGTAGAGGGTAGTCAGTGGCGGGTCGAGCAGATCGGTGACGCTCAGCCCGTCGTAACCGACGAGTGCGCAGTCGTCCGGCACTCGGATGCCGATCGAGTCGGCGGGCGGCCTGGAGCGCGCCGATCGCGACGAGGTCGTTGATGGCGAACACGGCGGTGAGGTCCGGGTGCGCGGCGTGGAGCGCCTCGAACGCGGCGGCGCCGCCGTCCAGGGTCTGCTCGCCCACGATTCTCCAGTGGTCGTCGATCGGCAGGGCGTGTTCCTCTGCGACCTCGGCGAAGACACGGCGTCGGACGAACGGGTCGCAGATCGGCTCGCAGTCTCTTCTTGTGAGGGGAGTGCCTCGGCCTTCGCCCACTCGTCGGCGGTGGCCAGGGCCAAGATGCGCTCGCGACTGCGCAGCAAGTCGGCGAGGTATGCCTCAAGGTCAGGCAGGTAGGACACGTCGGCGCTGAAGACTTACAGCCCAGGCAGCGAAATCGCAGCGGGCAACTGGTTCCATCGGCCTGGACGTTGCTGGGCTCGGTACATAATCCGTAGGGGACCGCTGCTTCCCCAACGCCACGGCGCAGCCGCTCGGCGTCTTGGAAGGCCTTCGCCTGATGCCAGACGCGCGCCCCATGCCGGTCGAACTGCATGGCGCATTCTCGACGCGCCAGCGATGTCGGCTGTGGTGATTTCGCGCAGGTGTCTGCGGGCGGGCGCCCACCCCTGCAGGAAGGGCCGTATAGCTCCGAAGTAGACGCACAGGCTGGTGCGCGATTGAGGGTGGTGGCGAGCGCCCCCATTGCGTAGCACCAGGAGAGGCCAGGCAGCCCCTCAAAGCCTGATGACCGGCTGTGGTCGGCCGGTCATCAGGCCAGGCGTCAACTCACCCACAAGAACGTCAGGAGATCCGTTCCCTTCATGTCAACCGCCGGACTATCTCAGCCACCCCCGCCGCCGCCACCGGGCGTGCCTCCGGTGACAGCCTGTACTTCCCGCCCGCTCAGCTCCTGCAGCGTCTCGCCATCGGTGTTGCTGAGGATGACACCAACCCAGCCGGTGTACGGGTAGATGTTCCAGCTGGCGCCGACCCCAGGGTTGGCACCGGCGCGCCCGTGCACCCACTGACCGCTGACGATGCGGACCGCCATCTGGTAAGCCCCGAACGACTGCGGTCCGTGGGGGGACTTGGCCGCGGTGAGCACATCGGCGTAGGGCCGTTCCAGCACCGTGCCGTCGCTCAGCGCCTGCGCGAACCGGACCAGGTCCGGTGCGGTGGCGAAGCCTCCGTCCCCGGGGGCATCGATGAAGCAGCGGCCCGGGTTCCTGCCCAGCGTGGACTGGTTCGAGCTGCTCTTGTCCAGGTTGCGGACGGCGTCCACCACGCTGCCGTCAGCCAACGTCATGTAAGGGTGCGCGATATGCTCATCGGCGAGCCACTGCGGCCTGGTGTAGAACGCCGAGCCGGTCATGCCGCAGCGCTTGAAGATGTTCTCCTCCACGTAGTCCCAGTACGTCTTGCCGGTCACCGCCTGCACGATCAGCGCCGGGATGACGATCTCGGCGCCGGCGTGGTTGGTGGGAGTGCCGACGGGTGCCACCAGTTTCGAATGGCGGGCCCACTGCTCGTAGTACTCCTGCACCTCCTCCCGGCTCTGGAAGATGCGTTGCACGTCCTCATCCGGGCTCTCCATCCCGGAGATGTTGGCGAGCATGTGGTGGATGGTCACCTGCTCAGCGATCTCCTTGGGGAAGCGCGTCAGGTAGGTACCCACCGTGTCCGACAGCTTCAGCTTGCCCTGCTGAGCCAACTGCAAGATGGCCACCGCCTGGAACGGCTTGCCCGCCGAGCTGAGGCTGAACGCGACGCTCTCGCTGTTGGCGATCCCCTTCTTCTTGTCGGCCATGCCATAGCTGCGCGACAGCACCGTCCGGCCCTTGTGCGACAGCAGCACCACGCCGGAGAACTTGCCCTCAGCGGCCAGCTGCGCCACGTACGTGTCGTAGGCCCCGCCGGGCAGAGTGTCCGGCGGGATGTCGGAGTCCGCGTCACCGTCGCTGGCTCTCGCCGTGACCGCAGCGCAGCCGCCCAGCAGCGGCATGGTCGCGGCGGCACCCGCCGCCACGGCGGCACCCCGCAACAGCGAACGCCGGTCCCATACTCCGTCAATAGCCACGTCTTCTCCCTTTCGTGATCACCTTCACGGCGACTTTCTGTCCAGCGGACGGTCACAGCGCCTCATGCCTGCTCGACTCGCCCTGCCTGATGAGGGCGACGCCGGAGCTACCCCAGGCCACACCGCATGGACCCGGTACGGGCGCGCCGGATAGGCAGCCCAAGCCAGTCCCACCTAGCTGGCCGGCGCGTCCGGCCTCGGCCGGCCACCGGCACGGTCACCGTGCCGCAGTCCGCCTCCGGCCTGTCCGGAGGCGGCTTTCCGCCCACGGTGGACGGTTCGAGCGAGGGCCGGCTCAAGGCTCTCTCACACCGATCAACAACACTCGCGACACGCCCCGGGTCTCGCCTCGCGCTCCGTAACCCGTCCGCCTGTCAGCCCCGTCCACTGTCGACCGGCCGTGTCTCCGCCACGTCCGCGCCGTGTCATCGTTGTGTCACGGTTCGCGCGACAGTGGCCGCCGTCGGGAACGGTGACATGGGGCGGGTCGGGTTCGACACCGCCGAGCGGTACCTCGGGTATGACGGCGGCCCGACCACCGTGTACGAGCGCTCCACGGACGTGTCGATCGCGGGCCTCTACCACCTGGCCATGCGTGCCGGCCGGCTGGCCCCCAGGGCCGCCCTCGCCTTCTCGCGACCCGTCTGTTGCCGTCTGATGCCTCGGCGCGGTCCTGGGCGTCGAGGACGTCGTCGCCGGGGCATGCCTCGCATCTGCTTGCCCAACTCCCGCGCGGTAGCACGGTCACCGCGCCGGTATGCCCGATCTCTGGCGGCGCGCACCCTGGCATAGGCGATGTCCTGCTTACGGGTCATGTCGTGATAAGCCGTCCGCCTTGGACGTATCGCGGGCATATCGAAAACCACATACGCCACGGCAACAGTCTTCCGTCTTCAGTGGAGCCATGGACCACAGCGCATCACTGTCAGCGCGGGCGCGTCGTAGGCGCGGATTCGTGCTCGTCAGTCCGTCGATCTTCGGCGACTCGCCTTCCCAGTCGAAACATCGCAAATGAGGCAAAGCCACCGAGCCGACGACTTCTGCGGCCGCACTTTGAGTAGCAGACAGAGCGAGGAGGTCTTCGTCGTGGATCCCCTGGTGGAGATCGCCATTCCCGTCTACAACGAGAAACACGTGCTGGCGCACAGCGTGCGCCGGTTGCACACCTATCTGGAAGAGACTTTCCCCTACCGGTTTCAGATCACGATCGCCGACAACGCCAGCGTGGACGGGACCTGGCAGGCGGCGCTGGAGTTGGAGGCCGCGCTGCCACACGTGCGGGCGGTGCGGCTGGAGCAGAAGGGCCGGGGACGGGCGCTGCGGCATGTGTGGAGCCGCAGCGACGCCGACGTGGTCGCCTACATGGACGTGGACCTGTCCACCGACCTGGACGCGTTCCTGCCGCTGGTGGCGCCGCTGATCTCCGGGCACAGCGATCTGGCGATCGGGTCCCGGCTGACCCGCGGGTCGGCGGTGGTACGCGGCCCGAAACGGGAGCTGATCTCCCGTTGTTACAACGTTCTGCTGCGCACGACGCTGGCGGCTCGCTTCACCGACGCCCAATGTGGCTTCAAGGCCGCCCGGACCGTGATCGCGCGGGCGTTGCTGCCGTCGGTGCAGGACGAGAAGTGGTTCTTCGACACCGAGTTGTTGCTGCTGGCCGAGTGCAACGGGCTGCGCATCCACGAGGTGCCGGTGGACTGGGTCGACGACCCCGACAGCCGCGTGGATGTGCTGCGAACCGCGCTGGATGACCTGAAGGGCATGGCCCGAGTGGCGCGTCGCATGCTGACGGGCGCGTTCCGCGCCCCGGTGGAGGGCCGGCCGCGCCCGCAACTGCCGGCGGAGATGGCCCGGCAACTGCCGACCTTCGCGATCATCGGGGTGTTCAGCACGATCGCTCAGCTGGTGTTGTTCGTGCTGCTGCGCACAGTGATGGGGCCGCTGTGGGCGAACGCGGTCTCGCTGGTGATCACCACCATCGGCAACACCGCCGCCAACCGCCGCTTCACCTTCGGCGTGACCGGGCCAGAGCGGGCGTTCCGGCAGCAGCTTGAGGGCGGTGTGGCGTTCCTGCTCGGGCTGGCGCTGAGCACCGGCGGCCTGGCGCTGCTCCACGCACTGGTGCCAGAGGCGTCACGTGCCGTCGAGATCACCGCGTTGGTGACCGCCAACGGGGTCGCGACGTTAGTGCGATTCATGCTGATGCGCGTCTGGATCTTTCATCCACGGCGCCTGGGGCACCGGCCGGCTCCGGCTGAGCCGACGACCGTCTACACGGGCAGAAAAGACGAGGTTCGATGACCACCCCCGCACATCCTTCACCGGCGCTCCCCGATCCGTCAGGCCCACCCGCGTCCAACAGGAACCAAGGCAGTCACCGTGTCGATGGCCGCCTTCATGCCGGATGGGGGCGGCTGCGCCGGCTGGCCTTGGGCAGGCCTGAAGATCCGCGCTGGTCGCGTCCCGCGCTCTGGGGCGTGCTGCTGGCGGCCTTCGTGCTGTACGCGTGGAACCTGTCGTCGGCCGGCAACGCCAACTCCTACTACTCAGCGGCGGTCAAGAGCGGCACCGAGAGCTGGAAGGCGTTCTTCTTCGGCTCGCTGGACTCCGAATCGTTCATCACCGTGGACAAGCCCCCGGTGGCGCTGTGGCCAATGAGCCTGTTCGCCCGCGTCCTGGGGTTCGGGACGTGGAGCCTGATGTTGCCGCAGGTGCTGGCCGGGGTGGCCGCCGTCGCGGTGCTGCACGCAACGGTGCGGCGCGCGGCTGGGTTCCCGGCGGCGCTGATCGCTGCCGGGGTGCTGGCGCTGACGCCGATCACGGTCGCCATCAACCGCGAGAACGCCCCCGACCCGTTGCTGGTGTTATTCCTGGTGCTGGCCGCGTGGGCGTGCCAGCGCGCGATCGAGACGGGACGCCTGACCTGGCTGCTGGCCTCGGCGGTGTTCGTGGGGTGCGGGTTCAACACCAAGATGCTGCAGGCGTTCGTGGTCGTCCCGGCACTGGCGCTGGCCTACCTGGTGGCGGCCAGGCCGGACGTGCCGCGCCGGATCTGGCATCTGCTGGCGGCCGGTGTCGCGCTGGCGGCGTCCAGTTCCTGGTGGATGGCGGTGGTCGACCTGATCCCGTCCGGGAGCCGCCCGTTCATCGGCGGCAGCACCAACGGAACCGTGTGGGACCTGGTCATCGGCTACAACGGCCTGGGCCGGATCTTCGGTGAGGGGAAGGGTTCCGGCGGAGGCAGTTTCGGCGGAGGCAGCGGTGGTTTCGCTGGCGCCACGGGCGCGGGACGGATGTTCAACGACATCATCGGCGGCCAGATCTCGTGGCTGCTGCCGTTCGCGGTGCTCGTGCTGGTGGCGGGGCTGGTGCTGCTGTGGAAACGGCCGCGCACCGATCTGGCGCGGGCCGCGCTGGTGCTGTGGGGCAGCTGGCTGGCCGTGCACTATGTGGTGTTCAGCTTCGCCGGGGGCGTGTTCCACCCGTACTACACCACGGCGCTGGCCCCCGCGATCGCCGCGCTGGCCGGTTCGGGCGGGGTGCTGCTGTATGGCGCGTACCGGCGGTCGGTCCGCTGGTCGGGGGTGCTGCTAGTGGGCGTGGTGGCCACGGGCGCGTGGTCGTTCGTGCTGCTGAACCGCACGCCCGAGTGGAATCCGTGGCTGCCCTGGGTGGTCGTGGCGGCGACCGTGGTGGCGGTGTCGGCGCTAGTGGCCGCGCGGCTGACGGGGCGACGCGGCCGTGGGATCGCCGTCGCGTCGGTGGCGTTCACGCTGGTCGCGGCTCTGGCGGGCCCGGGAGCGTACGCATCGGCGGCCGCGTTCGGCGGTGCGAAGGACTCGTACGGCAACGCGCTGGCGGGTCCATCCACGGAGCAGGGCCCGAACATGCAAGGCCCGAACGGGCAGGGTCCGAACGGGCAGGGTCCGAACGGGCAGGGTCCGAACGGGCAGGGTCAGACCCAGACGGGGCGCAGCGGCATGCTCGTGGTCGGCGGGCCGGCCGCTGAGTTGACCCCCGAGCTGATCGGCTACCTGCGGAGGAACCAGGGCGATGCGCGCTGGCTGGTCGCGGTGTCCGCTGCCCAGCAGGCCGCGGGGATCATCTTGTCGACCGGCGAGCCGGTGATCGCGATGGGCGGCTTCACCGGGCAAGACCCGGCGATGACGGTGGCCAAGCTGCAGGAGTACATCAAGAACGGCGAGCTGCGCTACGTCCTGCTCGCCGCGTCGGGTAGTGGTCCGGCCGGTCCTCGTAAGGGTGCGATCTCGGCTGTCGTGGAGTGGGTACGGCAGAACGGCACTCTGATCGACGCCGGCGATTACGGGGGTTCGGGCGGGGATTCGCCGTCCTCCTCGAAGGGCGCCGAGCAGCAGCTGTACCGGTTGAGCTGAGGAGAATCCATGGCGGGATTGACGCGAACCTTGTCCGTTGCCCGGCAGCGTGCGAGATCCGCCGGGGGTGACCCGGCGTGGGCCCGGCCTGCGCTTCTGGTGCTGCTGGCAGGCACGGCCGTGCTGTACATGTGGGGGCTGGGCGCCTCGGAGTGGGCGAACTCCTTCTACTCGGCCGCGGTGCAGGCCGGGGCGAGTAGTTGGAAGGCGTTCTTCTTCGGCTCCTCCGACGCGGCGGGCGCCATCACCGTGGACAAGACGCCCGCCGCGTTGTGGCCGATGGCGATCTCCGCGCGGTTGTTCGGGGTGAACTCGTGGAGCATCCTGCTGCCGCAGGCGGTGATGGGCGTGGCGACCGTCGCGACCGTGTATGCGGCCGTGCGGCGCGCGCTGGCCGACACCGTGCCTGCGCGTGTCGAGGCGGGCGCGGGGCTGCTGGCTGGTGCGGTGCTGGCGCTGACGCCGGTGGCCACGCTGATGTTCCGGTTCAACAACCCGGACGCCTTGCTGGTGCTGATGCTCACGGTGGCCGCATACGCGCTGGTGCGCGCCCAGGCGGAAGCGAGCACCCGATGGCTGGTGGTGTGCGGGGCGTGCGTGGGGGCGGGGTTCCTGGCCAAGATGATGCAGGCGTTCCTGGTCCTGCCCGCCTTCGGACTGGTGTACCTGCTGGCCGCGCCGACGCCGCTGCGGCGCAGGATCTGGCAGCTGGCCCTGGCCGCGGCCGCGATGGTGGCCGCCGCCGGCTGGTGGGTGGCCATCGTCGCGCTGGTGCCGGCCGACGCTCGTCCCTACATCGGCGGTTCGCAGGGCAACAGCGTCCTGGAATTGGCCTTGGGCTATAACGGGCTGGGCCGGCTCAACGGCGACGAGGTGGGAGGGCTGGGCAACACCAGCGACGACGCCGGGTGGGGCCGCATGTTCGGCTACGCCAACGGCGGCCAGATCTCCTGGCTGCTGCCGGCCGCGCTTGTCCTGCTGGTCATCGGATCGTGGATGCTGCGCAGTGCGCCGAGTACCGACCGGGCGCGCGCCTCACTGGGACTGTGGGGCGGGTGGGTGCTGGTCACCGGCGCGATGTTCAGCCTGATGCAGGGCATCTTCCACCAGTACTACACCGTGGCGCTTGCCCCGGCGGTCGCCGCCCTGGTCGGGTTGGGAACCGGCCTGCTGTGGCCGCGGCGGCGCACGGTGGCGGGCGCGGCCACGCTGGCGGCGGTCGTGGCGATCACGGCGGCGTGGTCCTACGCGCTGCTGCAGCGCACCCCCGATTGGCATCCGTGGCTGGGCCCGGTCGTTGTCGTGGGTGGCCTGGTCACGGCCGGGGTGCTGCTGGGAGCCGCCTACCTGCCAGGACGTGTGGTCGCGGCGGCGGCCGCGGCGGCCGTGCTGGTGTCGTTGGCGGGGCCGGCCGCGTACGCACAGGACACGGTCGCCTCCCCGCGTAGCGGGGTGATCGTGACCGCCGGGCCCTCCGTCGCTTCAGGCGTCGGTCTGATGCGGACAGGACCGGGCCGGGGGAAACAGCAGGGTGGCACGGCGCGACACGGTCAGTCCCAGCAGCCCGCGGGCGGTGGCCGCGAGGGCGTCCCGCAAGGCCGCAGGGTCGTCCTCATGCACTCCTCGCCTCCCCCTAGCGCTGAACTGGTGGCGCTGCTGAATTCGAACGCGGGCTCCTACCGGTGGCCCGCCGCGACGTTGACGTCCCTCAACGCCGCGGTGTACCAGCTGGCCACGCGAACGCCGGTGATGGCGATGGGCGGCTTCAACGGCACCGACCCGGCTCCCACACTGGAGCAGTTCCAGCAGTACGTGGCCCAGAAGCAGATCCACTACTTCGTGGACGGCGGCGGGATGGGCTTCGCCGGCCACGACCGTCCCCACGGCGGCAGCGATGCCGCCCAGCGGATCGCCGAGTGGGTGAAGACCAACTTCACCGCCCGTACGGTCGGCACCGCCAAGCTCTACGACCTCACAACTCCCACCTGATGCCCTGGCGCCGCGAGCGACGCAAAATCGGGACGGGAGGTGGCAGAGCGGGCGGCCAAGGTGGGCATACGTTGGCGATATGCGGTGCTGCCTAGGTTTACGTCATGCGCGTACTGATCGTGGAGGACGAGCCCTACCTGGCCGAAGCAATCCGTGACGGTCTCCGGCTGGAGGCGATCGCCGCCGACATCGCCGGCGACGGCGACTCCGCCCTGGAACTGCTCAGCGTCAACTCCTACAACCTCGCGGTCCTCGACCGCGACATCCCCGGCCCCTCCGGTGACGAGATCGCCTGCCAAATCGTCGCCTCCGGCAGCGGCATCCCTATCCTCATGCTCACCGCTGCCGACCGGATCGACGACAAGGCTTCCGGGTTCGAGCTCGGCGCCGACGACTATCTCACCAAACCGTTCGAGCTTCGAGAGCTCGTCCTGCGGCTGAGGGCGCTGGACCGCAGGCGGGCGTACGCCCGCCCCCCGGTCATCGAGATCGCGGGTCTGCGGCTGGACGCCTTCCGCCGGGAGGTCTTCCGTGACGGGCGCTACGTGGCGCTCACCCGCAAGCAGTTCGCCGTACTCAACGTCCTCGTCGCCGCCGAGGGCGGTGTCGTCAGCGCTGAAGAGCTACTGGAGCGGGCCTGGGACGCCAACGCCGACCCCTTCACCAACGCCGTCCGCATCACCGTCTCCGCCCTGCGCAAACGACTCGGCGAACCATGGCTCATCGCCACGGTGCCCGGCGTGGGCTACCGAATCGACAGCGGCATGGACCCCGTCCACCCTGACCGCACTCATGAATAGACGCCCAGGGCTCAGCGCCCGCCTGAAACTCACCATCAGCTACGCCGGATTCCTCCTTCTCGCCGGCGCTCTCCTGCTGGCCGTGGTGTGGGTGTTCCTGCTGCGCTACGTACCCGACCGCATCAGCATCATGGCCCCCATATACGTGCCCGACCGCACTGACCTCCTGTACGTCTTCCTCCCCGCCGCGGCCGTGGCACTGGCCTTCCTCCTGGTGTTCGGCCTCATGGGAGGGTGGGTCCTCGCCGGCCGGATGCTCGCACCACTGACACGGATCGCGGACGCGGCACGGATGGCCGCCAACGGATCGCTCTCCCACCGGATCCGGCTACCGGGCAGCGACGACGAGTTCCGCGAACTGGCCGACGTGTTCGACGCCATGCTCGAGCAACTCGAATTCCACGTCAGCCGGCATCAACGGTTCGCCGCGAACGCCTCCCACGAACTACGCACCCCGCTGGCGATCTCGCGGACACTCCTCGATGTCGCCCGCAACGCCCCCCCACGGAACCAGGTCGAACTCATCGAACGCCTCAGCTCCGTCAACACGCGGGCGATCGACCTCACCGAGGCCCTCCTGCTGCTCAGCCGCAGCGACCGAGGTAGCTTCAACCGCGAGCCCGTCGACCTGTCTCTCATTGCCGAAGAAGCCGCGGAAACGCTGCTTCCCCTCGCGGAAAAGCGCCAGATCGCGCTCGAGGTCACCGGCGGGAAAGCATGGTCCGCAGGCTCCGCGGCGCTCCTGCTGCGGATGGTGACCAACCTCGTCCAGAACGCCATCGTCCACAACCTCCCCAGCAGAGGCATCGTCACGGTCCACACTGAATCGCGGCGCGACGCGAGCGTGCTGCGGGTCGAGAACACCGGCCATCGGATCCCACTAGAACTCGTACCGACCCTTACCGAACCCTTCCAACGCGGAACCCAACGCGCACGCATCGACGACCACGCGGGCGTCGGCCTCGGGCTGGCCATCGTGCACAGCATCGTCCAGGCACACGACGGGACACTCGACCTCACACCCCGACCCACCGGTGGGCTCCTCGTCACGATCCGGCTTCCCAGCACCGCGCAAGCATCGTCCGGCTGGGGACTGTACGGTTTTCGGTGTAACTCCTGATCAAGGAGAACGCACCTGATGAGTACTGTGATCCAGGCATCGACGGAGATCGACCTAGAGGACACCGCGGTGGCACGCAAGGAGCCCAAGGACGCA
>NZ_JAHKRM010000050.1 GCF_019396345.1 Nonomuraea guangzhouensis
TCTCGTAACTCTTGAAGCCCTTCAGATACAGATAAAGCGTGTAGAACAGCGTCGAGTCGACCGGGCCACCCGTGCCGCTGCTGACGATGAACGACTGGGTGAACGACTGGAACGACTTGATCACCTCAAGCACGAGATTGAAGAAGATGATCGGCGTCAGCAGCGGCAGCGTGATCGAGCGGAACTGCCGCAGCCTGCCCGCCCCGTCCACCTGGGCCGCCTCGTAGTAGCTCTGCGGAATCTGCCGCAACCCGGCCAGGAAGATCACCATGGGCGCGCCGAACGTCCACACGTGCAGCAAGATCAGCGTGCCCAGCGCCGTGTCCGGATCCGACACCCAGCCGGCGCCCTGGATACCGAACACGTCCAGCACCGCGTTGACCAGGCCGTCGGAGCCGAAGATCTTCCGCCACAAGATCGCGACCGCCACACTGCCGCCGAGCAGCGACGGCAGATAGTAGATCGACCGGTAGAACGACAACCCGCGCAGACCCCGATCCAGCGCCAACGCCAGCACCAGCGCGAACGCCAGCTGCAACGGCACCGACACCACCACATAGATCGTGGTCACCTTCAACGAGGCCAGGAACCGCGTGTCGACGGTGAACAACTTGGTGTAGTTGTCCCACCCGACCCACTTGGCCGCTTCCAGCAGGTTGTAATCGGTGAACGACAGATACAGCGACGCCAGGATCGGACCAATCGTGATCACGAACAGACCGATGAACCAGGGCGCGAGGAAGACGTAAGCCGTACGCGCCTCACGCCGTCTGTGAGCGTTAACGCGGGGGACGCGACGACGCCCTCTGGGCGGTTGCGCGCGTGGTGGCACGGCGGCAACCGCGCTGTCCGGGGTTACAGACATTCATGCACCCGTCATTCAGGGCCTGCCCGGCTCGGCGGGATCGGATAGCGCCTTCCTATAGGTGCGCCAAAAGTTTCGTCAACCCTTTGCAGGCGTTACAAAGACGTTACCGATATATCGACACCTAGATATCCCAGGTCACGAGACGGTCGAGACGAAAGGGTCGGATGAATGTCTTGCCGGTGAATACAACCGGTTGCACTGCCGTCGGCAACCGCATCATGCTGGCGAAACGCCCTACCACTTGCCCCCGAGATCCTTCAGCGTGAAGACACCGCCCGCCCGATCGTGCAGCGGCTCGCTCAGATCGGGCTCGCCCTGCTCGGCGATCAGCGCGGCGGCCTGACCCTCCGAGTCGTCCTGCGACACGTACCCGATCGCCCGGGCCTCCTCCAGCGACCACCAGCGGCGCGCGTTGTCGGAGACGCCCCAGACGACGTGATAGCCGGGCGCGGTCAGCGCGGCCTCCACCAGGCGGGCGAGGTCGTCAGGGGAGATCCAGGTGGCCAGGCCGCGCGTGTCGCCCGAGGCCTCGTTGCAGGTGCCCAGCCGGATCACGGTCACGTTCAGGCCGAACCTGTCGTGGTAGAGGCTGCCGAGAGCCTCCATGACGACCTTGCTCACGCCATAGAAGGTGTCGGGCCGCGGGAAGGCGTAGTCGGGCAGCTCCGCGCCCGAGGCGGGCCGGGTGTGGAAGCCGGCCGCGTGGTGGCTGCTCATCAACACCAGGTGCTCGACGCCCTCTTTGCGGGCGGCCTCAAGCAGGACGTGCGTGCCGTCCATATTGGCCCGTACGATGTCGGCCCACGGATGCTCCCGGCTCTGCCCGCCCAGGTGGATGACCGCATCGACACCCTTCATCGCCTCGGCCATGGCCGCCTCGTCGGCGAGGTCGGCCGTCACCATCTCCTCGCCGGGCCCGGTCTCCACCGGCTGGAGGTCGGAAAGGCGCAGCGTACGGCCGTCACGGGCCAGGCGGGGACGGAGCAGCGTGCCGACCTTGCCGGCGGCACCGGTCATGAGAATGCGCATGAGGGTCATTGTTGTACACAACTCTGGTCGAACTTCACATTCTTGAATGTTGACCGTGACCTACGTCACTCGTTACGTTCACATGGACATGCTCCACGTCTGCGACAGTTGTCCACGTATGTGAACGGGAGGCGGTCTGATGTCACGCCAGCTGCTCGGGGCCGCGATTGCGACGGCCCTGGCCGTAACGCTGACAGGCTGCGGCTCCGGGGGATCGAGTTCCGACAACGCGTTAGAGATCTGGATCAGGCAGGCGCCCGATTCCGACTCCGCCAAAACGGCCGTGAAATTGGCCGACGCGTTCACGAAAGCCAGCGGAATCAAGACGAAGGTCGTCGCGCTCTTCGATGACTTCGAGACCAAGCTTCAACAGCAGGCAGCTCAGAAGAAGCTACCTGACATCGTCATCAATGACACGGCACAACTCGGCAACATGCACACGCAGGGCTGGCTGCAGGAGGTCGACAAGGCCAAGCTCGCCGGCGGCGACAAGGTGTCGGAGCAGGCCTGGAAGGCCGCTCAGGGCTCCGACGGGAAGTACTACGGCACGCCGTTCTCCGCCCAGGCCTTCGCCCTGATCATCCGCAAGGACTGGCGGGAGAAAGTCGGCATGGAGCCGCCCAAGACCTGGGACGACCTGGCCACGCTGGCCGCGGCCTTCACCGACAAGGACCCGGACGGCAACGGCCAGAAGGACACGGCCGGCTTCGTCATCCCCGCGGGCACCAAGCGCGGCTACGCCTCCTGGTACGCCTCCTCGCTGATCTACGCCAACGGCGGCGACTTCGTGAAGGCCAACGGCGGCGGCAAGTTCGCCCCCATCGTGAACGACCCCAAGACCGTGGAGGCGGTCCAGTACCTGCAGGACCAGTTCTGCAAGGCCAAGACGGTCAACCCGGGCGCGGTCAGCAACGACACGACCGTCACCCACGAGGTGTTCGAGAAGGGCCAGGGCGGCATCTACCTGGTCGGTCCGTACGTGCTCGCCAGGTTCGTCAAGAGCATCGGGACCGACAAGATCGAGGTCGTCCCGGTGCCCAAGGGCCCGTCGGGCGGCCCCGGCACCCTCGGTGAGGGCGAGAACGTCTACATGATGGCCGGCTCCGACAATGTCGAGGGCCAGAAGAAGTTCGCCGAGTACGCGGTCTCCCCCGACGGCCAGCGCATCGGCATGAACAAGGACGCCAACGGCGCCATCGTCCGCCTGCCGGTCAACTCCCAGGTCGACCTGGGTGCCGAACGCCAGGATCCGCGCTGGAAGGTGTTCCAGGAGGCCTACGCCAACGCGGTCTACGCGCCGCCGGTGCCGAACTGGGCGCCGATCCGCCAGGACTCCGCCGACTCCATCAACACCGTGTGGGCCGACTGCTCAGCCAACGTCAAGACCGCCATGGACACGCTGAACACCAAGCTCACCCAGGAACTGCAGACCCAGAAAGCATCATGACTCCGACGCTGACCCAGGCGCGGAGCCGCACGGTGACCCCCCGCCGCCGTCCCAAGCGGATGCGGCGGCGGGGGACCCTCATCGCGTGGGCGTTCCTGTCGCCGGCCTTGCTGCTGTTCTTGTTCTTCAAGTTCATCCCCATGTTCGAGGGCCTGCGGATGAGCTTCTTCGAGGTCCGCTATGTGGGTGACCGCTGGGTGGGCCTCGACAACTACGCCACGATCATGACCGACGACGCCTTCGTCTCGGCCATCTGGCACAGCATCGTGCTGGCCCTGGGCACGACCGCCGGCTCGCTCCTCCTCGGCCTGCTGTTCGCGCTGCTCATCGAGGGCCCGGCACGCTACCTGTGGTTCATCAGGACGGCGGCGTTCCTGCCGGTGGTGACCACGATGGCGGCGGTGGCCGAGGTCTGGCGGATCATGTACCACCCCGCCGACAGCGGCATGATCAACACCATTCTCGGATGGATCGCCCTGGACCCGCAGCCCTTCCTGGCCAGTGAGCACTCCTCGCTGCTGTCGATCATGGGCATGAGCATCTGGCGCGGCACGCCGTACGACATGATGATCTTCCTGGCCGGACTGGTCGGCGTGGACCGCACGCTGTACGAGGCCGCCGCCGTCGACGGGGCCACCACGTGGCACCGGCTGCGGCACATCACGCTGCCCGCGCTGCGCCCGGTGTTCTGGATCCTGTTCACCCTCGCCGCCATCCGCGGCCTGCGCGTCTTCGTCGAGGTGTACGTGCTGACGAACGGCGGCCCGAACGGATCGACCGAGGTGCTGATGACGTTGATCTACAAGCTCGGATTCCAGAAAGGCGAGCTGGGCATCGCGTCGGCCGGCGGGATCGTGCTGTTCGCGGCGACCCTGCTGCTCACGGTGCTGACCCAGGTCATGCGCAGGAGGCAGAACGCATGATGAGATTCGACAGCGCCCTCGGCCTGGAGTCCAGGCGAGGTCCCCTGGCCACTGTCGGCAAGATCCTGGTCTACACCTTCATGGTGGTCGTCTTCACCGGGCCGCTCGTCGGACTGCTGGTCAGCGCCTTCAGCAAGACGCTCGACCCGACCAGGTTCTCGCTCTGGCCCGACGACTTCACCCTGGAGAACTTCGTCCAGGCCGGCAACAAGAACGTCTATCACTATCTGTTCAACTCGTTCGTGGTGGTCGGGTTCGGGCTGCTGCTGCAGATGCTCGTCAGCGTCTTCGCCGCCTACGCGCTCGCCCGCAAGAAGTTCAGGGGCATGGCGTTCGTGATGCTGATCATGCTGGCGACGATGATGCTGCCCGAGGAGATCATCGCGATCCCGCTCTCGCTGGTGCTCGCCGACATGCCCATCATCCATACCGATCTCATCGGTACGTACGCGGGCATGATCCTGCCCGTCGGCGCTTGGGGCTTCTCCATCCTGGTCATGACCGAGTTCATGAAGGAAGTGCCGGTCGAGCTGGAGGAGGCCGCGCGCATCGACGGCGCGGGCGAGCTGCGCATCTTCTTCGGCATCATCCTGCCGCTGTGCCGGCCCGCGCTCGGCGTCATCGGCGTCTTCGGCTTCACCATGATCTGGGATCAGTATCTGCTCCCGCTGATCGTGGCGCCCGAGTCCAGCATGTGGACCCTGCCCATCGCACTGCGCTCGCTCCGCTCCGACGAGGAGGTCGGCATCGGCGTCCTGCTCGCGGCGTCACTGCTCGCGCTGCTGCCGTCGATCATCGCCTTCCTGGCCTTCCAGCGGCAGTTCATGCGTGGCCTCACCAGCGGCGCCATCAAGGGTTAGATGTCCATGTATCTGGATGGGATCCCATATGCTGACAATCTGAAGCCACTGTCGAGATGGGATGAGTATGGAGCCCCAGCTAGTCAAGTCCGCCGAGCGGACGGTCCGCATCCTGGAGACCCTGGCCGCCTCTCACGAGACCCTGACACTGTCGGAGCTTCAGCAGCACACGGGATTCCCGCGCAGCTCACTACACGCCCTGATGCGCACACTCGTCGAGCTGAACTGGGTCGAGACCGACTCCGCCAGGTCATCCTTCGGCATCGGTCCGCACGCGCTGCTGACCGGCACCGCCTACCTCGACAAGGACCCCGCGCTGCCCCTGGCCCAAGAGACGCTGGAGGACCTGCGCGCGGAGACCGGCCAGACGGCGCATTTCGCTCGCCGCGACGAAGCGCACGTCCTCTACCTGGCGACCAGGGAGTCACGGGAGGCGCACCACGTGATCCCGAGGGTGGGCCGGCGGCTGCCCGCCCACGTCACGGCGCTCGGCCAGGTGCTGCTCGCCCAGCTCACCGACGACGAGGTCGCGGCCCTGCTGCCCGACCCGCTGCAGTCGATCACCAAGCACACGTTCACCGATCCGGCCAAGCTGATCGGCGAGCTCGACCAGGTACGCACCCGCGGCTGGGCCTATGAACGCGAGCAGGGCACCCCCGGCGTGGCGTGCGTGGCGGTGGCCGTCGACTACCGGATCCCCGCCACGGACGCGATCAGCTGCTCGATGCCGGCGGGCCTGTCTCCCGCCGAGGTCGAGAAGATCACCGATGCGGTGGTCAAACACACTCGCAAGCTGGCTGCCACTCTTCGCCGGGAGGGCATCCGCTAGGAAGGACCGTTGATGCGGCTAGATGGTGTTCTCTTCTTCCCTGTGACCCCCTTCACCACCAATGGCGACATAGCCGAACAAACAGTGGCCGAGCACGTCGCCCAGGGAGTCGCCGCCGGGGCCGGAGGAGTGTTCACCGCGTGCGGCACAGGCGAGTTCAACGCGCTCGACCTCGCCGACTACACCAAGGTCGTGGCCGCGTCAGTGACCGCCACCGGCGGCCGGGTGCCCGTCTTCTCCGGCGCGGGCGGCCCCCTGCCCACCGCCAAGGCGCTCGCCCGCGCGGCGGCCGACAACGGAGCCGACGGCCTGCTGCTGATGCCCCCCTACCTGGTCACCGCTCCCCCGGACGGTCTGGTCCACTACGTACGCGAGGTGGCCTCGGCCGGCGGTCTGCCCGTCATCATCTACCAGCGCGGCACCGCCCGCTTCTCCCCCTCGGCCGTGGCCACCCTGGCCCAGGTGCCCGAGATCATCGGCTTCAAGGACGGGCTCGGCGACTTCGACCTGCTCCAGCGCATCATCCTGACCGTGCGCCGGTCCACGGACCGGGAGTTCACGTTCTTCAACGGACTGCCCACCGCCGAGCTGACCGTCCCCGCCTACCGGGGGCTGGGCGTGACGCTGTACTCCAGCGCGGTGTTCGCCTTCGCACCGGAGATCGCGCTGGCCTTTCACAAGGCGGTGACCGGGGACGACGAGGTGCTGGTGCAGCGGCTGCTGACCGACTTCTACCTACCGCTGGTGGAGCTGCGCGATCGGGTGCCGGGGTATGCGGTGTCGCTGGTCAAGGCGGGGGTGCGGTTGCGGGGGCTGGAGGTCGGCGGGGTACGGGCGCCGCTGGTCGATCCGTCGGCTGCGGATCTGGCGGAGCTGGAACGGATCCTTGCGATCGGCTTGGAGATCGCCGGGGCCTAACCGGCCTTCTGGCGTCTGCATCCTCCCTTCCCCTTCACCTCCGTACTCTCCCTCGCCCCCTCGCTCCCTCCCTCGCCCTCGCCTTCTCCCTCAGCGTCTCCTTCGTCCCCTCGCTCTCTGCCTCAGCGCCGCCCTCTCCCTCAGCGCCGCCTCCACCCTCTCCCTCGCCCTCGGCGTCTCCCTTCCCCTTCACCTCCGCTCCCTCGCTCTCTCCCTCGCCCTCGCTCTCTGCCTCAGCGCCGCCCTCTCCCTCAGCGCCGCCTCCACCCTCTCCCTCGCCCTCGGCGTCTCCCTCGCCCTCGCCCCCTCGCCCTCGCCCTCGCTCTCTGCCTCAGCGCCGCCCTCTCCCTCGCCCTCGGCGTCTCCCTCAGCGTCTCCTTCGCCTTCTCCCTCGGCGTTGGTGTCGGCGTCGGCGTCAGACGAGACAGCTCCCCTCCACCCCGCAGAACACCAAACCAGGCAGGAAGACGCGCCCCTCCACCAGCCCGGAACCCAGGCAGGAAGACGCGCCCCTCTACCTCCGGACGCCGGGGCGCGTCCCTGCGCCAGTCCCGCCCCTAACGCGCCGGCGCCCCATCCACCCGGCGCGGGACACTCAGCGGGTTGTCGTCCCTGAGCTCCTCCGGAAGCAGCTCCTCCGGCCAGTCCTGGTACGCCGTCGGCACCAGCCACCGGTCGATGGCCGTCGCGCCGACCGACGTGTGCGCGGCCGCCGTCGAAGCCGGCCACGGACCGCCATGGTGCATCGCCCAGCACACCGCCACCCCGGTGGGCCATCCGTTCCAGATCAGCCGCCCGGCCCTCCGTCCAAGCACCTCGGCGACCTCACCGGCTTCGCTGGGGTCGGTGGCGTGCACGGTGGCCGTCAACGACCCATCCAGCCGCTCCAGCACCGCCGGCAGTTCCGAAATTTCGCGATAAGTCACGACGATCGACGCCGGCCCGAAGCACTCCTCGCCGATACCCGGCAGCTTCTCCGCGAACGAGTCGAGATCCGTGGTGAACACCTTGGGCGTGACCGCCCAACTCCCCTCCCCCGCCTTGCCCTCGGCCAGGAGCGGCAGCTCGCCGAGCCGCTGCAGCCCGCCCAGGTAGCCGTCCCTGATCCGCTCGGCCAGCATCGGCCCGCCGGTGGTGCCTTCGACGGCCGCGGCGAGCGCCTTGCGCAGCTCGTCGTTCTCCGGCACGAACATCAGCCCAGGATTCGTACAGAACTGCCCGACCCCCATCGTCAGCGACGCGGCGAACCCGGTGGCCACCTCCGCCACGGGCGCGGACGGCAGCACCACGACCGGGTTGACGCTGCCCAGCTCACCGAAGAACGGGATCGGCACCTCCCGCTCGTCGATCAGCCCCTGGATCGCCTTGCCACCCGCGACGGACCCGGTGAACCCGGCCGCGACCACGCTCGGGTGCTGCACCAGGTCGGCGCCCGCCTGCATGCCCTGCACCAGCCCCAGCAGATCGGGGTACGGCAGAGCCTTGCGGACAATGCGGGCGACCTGCTCGGAAGTGTTCGGGTGGCCGGGATGCGCCTTCACAACGACCGCACAACCGGCGGCCAGCGCCGAGGCGGTGTCGCCACCGGCCACGGAGAACGCGAACGGGAAGTTGCTCGCCGCGAACACCGCGACCACACCGGCCAGCGGCTGCTTCATCCGGCGTACGTCGGGCCTGGGCGGGGTTGCCGAGGGATCGGCGTGGTCGATGATGGCGTCGACGTAGCCGCCGTCCCTGAGCACCTGGGCGAACAGCCGGAACTGCCCGGCCGTACGAGCGACCTCACCGCGCAGCCGTGCCTCTCCCAGCGCGGTCTCGCTGTCGGCGGTCTGCCACAGCTCGCCCACCTTCGCGGCGAGAGCGTCGGCGACGGCCTCCAGCGCTTCGGCCCGTTCGGCGGCCGGCGTCGCCCGCCAGGCCGCGCCCGCGGCTGCCGCGGCGGAAACCACCAGGTCGACCCCGGCTCGGTCGGTTTCAGGCAGGGCGGTGCCCACGGCCTCGCCGGTCCTGGGGTCGTGTCCGTAGATCATCGAATGGCCCTTCGGAGTCTTGACACTTCTTCATGTTGATTCTTACAGTTGCCGCAACCTGTCCACAAACCTGGCAAGTGTTCACATATATGGACGGCGGTCATATGATCATCCGGCAGATCCACGTCACCCCCGTAGCCTTCAGGGATCCGCCACTGCTGAACGCCGCCGGGGTGCACGAACCCTGGGCGCTGCGGACGATCGTCGAGGTGATCACCGACGAGGGATTGAGCGGCCTCGGCGAGACGTACGGTGACCTGGGACATCTCACCAAGGTACGCGAATGCGCCGAGGCACTGGTCGGCGTGGACGTGCATGCGACGAACGAGATGTACGCCAGGATCAGCGCGATCGTCGGCGACGTGGTGACGGACATGCATGGCTTGACCGGGGCCGCGACCCAGGAGAAGAGCATCGATCGAGTATTCGCGGCTTTCGAGGTGGCCTGCCTGGACATTCGCGGCAAGGCAGCCGGTGTGCCCGTGGTCGACCTGCTGGGCGGCCGAGTGCGCGACGCCGTGCCGTACAGCGCCTATCTCTTCTACAAGTGGGCGGGGCATCCGGGCGGCGAGCCCGACAGATTCGGCGCGGCGCTCGACCCGGCGGGGCTGGTCGACCAGGCGTCGATGCTGATCAAAGAGTATGGATTCGCGTCGATCAAGCTCAAAGGCGGCGTGTTCGCACCCCAGGAAGAGGTTGCGGCAATCATAGCCCTGCGGGAGGCCTTCCCTGGCGTGCCGCTCCGCCTCGACCCGAACGCCGCCTGGACCGTCGAGACCTCCATCCAGGTAGGACAGGCGCTGGAAGGCAGCCTGCAGTATCTGGAGGACCCCACACCAGGAATTCCCGGCATGTCGAAGGTCGCCGCCGAGGTGCCGATGCCACTGGCCACCAACATGTGCGTGGTCACACCCGAGCACCTTCCGCCCGCCATCGCCGCCAGAGCGATCGGCGTGCTGCTGCTCGACCACCACTACTGGGGCGGGCTCGTACGTTCCTCGCATATCGCCGCGCTGTGTGACACGTTCGGGCTGGAGCTGTCCATGCACTCCAACTCCCACCTCGGGATCAGCCTGGCCGCCATGACCCACCTGGCCGCCGCCACCCCCAATCTCACCCACGCCTGCGACACCCACACACCGTGGCAGAACGGGCAGGATGTGGTCGCGCCAGGCGCGTTGCGGTTCGTCGACGGCGCCGTACCCGTCCCCGACGGGCCCGGCCTCGGCGTCGAACTGGACCGGGACGCCTTGGCCGTGATGCACGAGCAATATCTCGCGTGCGGAATCACCGAACGCGACGACACCACCTATATGCAGCGCTTCGAGCCTGCTTTCTCTGCGAGGAGACCGCGCTGGTGAACGTGGCCTACGCCTACCCCTGGGATATCGTCGGCGACCCGTCGGCCCCTTCGCGCCTCGCGGAGCTGGGCGTCGAGGCCGTGGCGGTGGCGGCCAGCTATCACTCCACCCGCGCGGCGACGCCGTATCACCCCGCGCACCGAGTGCTGGACGTCCCCTATTCGGCCTTCTACCTGCCAGTACGCCCCTCCTCCTGGGGACGCCTGACACCGGCCTCCCCAACGTGGACACCCACGGACGCCTTCCTGCAGGCCCGAGACGCCCTGAAGGCCGTCGGACTGCAGGTGCACGCGTGGACAGTGTTGACCCACAACTCATTCCTGGGCGGCGTACACCCTGACCTGGTGGTGCGTAACGCATTCGGCGATCGCTATCCATATGCGCTGTGTCCGGCTTACGAGGACGTGGTCGAGTACTGCGAACATCTGGTCAGCGAGATCCTGACCGTCGGAGAGCCGGATGGGCTCATCCTTGAGGCGTGCGGCCCCATGGGTTTCGGGCACCAGAGCGTGCATGAGAAGACGGCCGGCGCCGACTGGACGTCCGTACACAGTGACCTGCTGACACTCTGCTTCTGCACAGCCTGCGCACCCCGCTACCCGGAGGGCACCAGAGAACGCGTCCGCACGGCCATCGACGGCCCCGCTGCCAGGGCCGCGACCTCTCCCGCACCGACTGCTCCCACACAGGCGCCTCCCACGCCGGCCTCCTTCGCCCCCGTCTCCGCATCCCCTACATCCACATCCCCCGCATCTACATCGCCGCCTTCTCCTGCGACCGTGGAGGCCGCTCTCGGTTCCCTCGCCGACGACGTCCGAGCCGTACGCGTCGAGTTGTCGGCCTCACTGCGCACCCGCCTCGTCGCCGTGGCCCGCGAGACCGCGTCGAACGTGCCCATCACCCTGCACGCCAACCCCGACCCGTGGGCAGCCAGCTCGTTCGCCGCCCTCCCCACCGGCGAACCCGGAGCCGAGGTCCTGGTAGGCAGCTGCTGGGGCGACCCGGCTTCGGACGCCGCCCGCCTGGCCAAGCTCGGCGAACTCTGCGACCCCGGTCAGCGAGTCGGCGCGTACGTCCTGGCCCTTCCCCCACGCCCCGCCGACGGCCAGACGCTCGCCGAGCAGCTCAGAACGTACGCCAAGGCCGGCGCCACGGACTTCCACCTCTACCACGCCGGCCTCGCCTCCCCCCGCCGTCTCGCCTCCATGGCCGAAGCCCTACGCCTCATCCGCTAACTGACGCACGAAACCCGGGCCTCGCTCTTCGGCGGGGCCCTCTACCCCTCGCGTGTACGACTTCATCCCGGTCCGCAGGCCTGTGGTTTCTCTCGGCGTCCACGGCTTCTACGCGTGTGCGTTGTAGTGGAAGCTGCTGGTGCCCAAGCCGACGCGGCGGAGCTGGTCCGATCGGGTCCAATCTGGTCTGATCGAACGCGTTTGGGGCAACCCCTCCCAGCTGCCGCATCAGCGCCCAAGACGCACACCCCGGCGTCCAGGTGGTCGCCCGACACATCACCGAACGCGACTCCACGGCCTGGCCGACCACGCCCGCAGCCCACCCAGGACTTCGCTGCCCGACCAACCGTCTCTACCTATCCTCGGACCTCTTCCAGCAGGTCCACGGTCTCTACCCATCCCCGGACGCCTTCCAGCAGGTCCACGGCCTCTACCCATCCCCGGACGCCTTCCAGCAGGTCCACGGGTTCTCAATGCCCGCCGCATTCTCCACGCGCCCGTAGAGGCCTCCCACGCCGTTAACCCCCGGAGACAGCTAACCCCCGGAGACAGCCCCGCACTTACTCAGCTCGCGTTGCTCCACCCATCCGATCGAGCCACCTCAAATGGGCACCCGCGAACGGCCCCTGCCGTTCTCCCACCGCGCCCATCAGCCACCTGGCCGTCTCCTCCGCCCGTGTAATCATCTGTTCCGGATATCCCAGTAACACCTGGTGCTCAGCGAACTCGTCCTCATCGTCCAAAATCAGCCGCCCATCCCGCATCCTGATCACGTCAAGGTCGAGATCCAGCATGGTCACCTCATCGTCACGCCACTCAGGAACGGTGGTGACGTCCACATAAACCTCAGCCCGATTCGGCGGTGAGTTGAAAGACGCCGTCCACCACCCGTCCCGCGGGAACAGCATGATGACCGTGGTCTTCCACACCACCGGCGGCCCATCCCCCTTACGGGCGACCGTCCCTTTCGGCGCCGCGGCCCACACCCCGTGCTCATCCTCGCCCAGCACCTTCGCGGGATGGTTCCAGTGCAACGCCCCGCCGTACTTCCGGAAGACAACCCTCACATCGGTCACTCCCGGGACGCTACCGGACCATCACTCAGACCCTGCGCTCCCCAAGCTTTCGATCAACAACCTCGACCCCACCTGCGCTCCCGAACCCACGATCAACAGCCCCGACCTCACCCACGCTCACGCCCCTCTCCTGGACGAACCGCAGACACGAGCCCGCTCTCGTACGCCACGATGACAAGCTGTGCCCGATCCCGAGCGTCGAGCTTGGCCAGCAAGCGACCGATATGAGTCTTGACCGTCGCCAGGCTGAGGTGAAGGTGAGCGGTGATCTCGCTATTGGAGAGCCCCCGAGCGATCAATGTGAGAACCTCCCGCTCCCGCTCCGTAACCCCTTGAAGCCCCTTGACCTCTAGCGATGCCGGCGTGCGGGTGAACTCCTCGATCAACCTGCGCGTCACCGTCGGAGCCAGCAGCGCCTCACCGCTCGCGACCACCCGAATGGCGGCGACCAGATCAGCCGGCGGGGTGTCCTTGAGCAGGAACCCGCTGGCCCCGGCACGGAGCGCGTCGTAAACGTAGGCGTCGAGGTCGAACATGGTCACGATCAGGACCCGAGCCACATCACCGATGCGCCTCGTGGCCTCGATGCCATCCATTTCCGGCATCCGTACATCCATAAGGACCACATCGGGTCTCTCCTCCAGAGCAACGGCCACCGCTTCGGCTCCCGTAGCAGCCTCACCGACGACCATCAGATCAGGCTCCGAGTCGACTAACACCCTGAAGCTCCCCCGAAGCAACGCCTGATCATCGGCGACAAGGACACGAATCATGAAATGCCTCCATAAGGCAATCGGGCCGACACCCGAAACCCTCGCCCAGGCAGACGCCCTGCCTCGAACACTCCGTCGTACATCATGACCCGCTCTCGCATTCCGATCAGCCCGTGCCCCGTCCCCTCCACCGGCAGTGTGCGGCGGCCAGGACCGTCATCGATCACCTCGATTCGCACCTCGCGCACGTCGGCGACCACCGACACCCGGCACCTCGCCGGTGCCGCATGCTTCACCACATTGGTAAGCGCCTCCTGGACGATCCGATAGACCGACAACTCCACGCCCTCAGGCAGCCCCACCCCGAGCCGCGAGATATCTTCTCCCCCGGGGCTGCCTGCTCCGCCCTCCTCTCTGTCCTGGGCTCGTCGGCCGGCCCTCGCCTGGGCATCGGTCCGACCGTCAGCCCGTCCCACGGCTGGCCTACCGCCTCTGATCGAAGCGTCAGCACCCTCCAGAGCTGCGCTGTCCCGGTCTGCGCGTTCACTACTGGTCACCGCAGCAGCGTGAGCGTCCCTGCCGTCCGCCGCAGCATCCCGCACGCCCCTGCCGTCCGCACGATCAATCCACGGATGAAGTGCGGCATCGTTTTCGCCGCCACGGCCTTCCCTTGTCGCTAACCGGAGATCCAACTCCACCTCTACTCCCGCCAGCCTGGCCTGCTCGGCCAGCCCCGGAAGGCCACCAAGGTCGGGAGCGGGACCACGGTCGGGCGTTTCGTCTGAGCGGAGGACGCCGAGCAAGTGGCGCATCTCGACGAGCGCACTTCGGCTGGCGGTCTCGATCACCCGCAACGCATCGTGCGCCTCTTCTGGCCTGGTGCCCATCACATGATTGGCCACGCCCGCCTTGACTGCGATCAATCCCACGCTGTGCGCGACGACATCGTGCAGCTCGCGGGCGATCCGCAGCCGCTCCTCTGTCACGGCCTGGCCGGCCAGGCGTTCGGCGTCGCGCGCCGCATAGTGTCTTCGTTCTCGTACGGCTCGCCCGACCGTCCACGCGCCGCCCAGCGCTGCTATGCCGATGAGTGGCCCGTCGATATTCGGAAACCACGCGGGACCCGCCGGCTGCGGCGCAGCGCCGGCGACCACCATGCTGACCAGCGTGACCAGAGTGAGCACGCCGATCGCTGAGGTTGGAACCCACGCGCCCCGGGCATCGCCCAGCGCGACGATATAGAGCGCATAGGCAGGCGAGATATAAGCGAACGACACCCCTAACACCGCAGCGACCACGATGGAGAGTGTCAGCATGAGGCAGAAGACAGGCAACGGCCACACCCTGCGCAGCACCAGCGGCAAACTCAGCCCCAGGATAAGAGCTAGCCTCGCCCACGGCGGCAGGTGCGACCCACTCGTCGACGCCGTGAGGAACATAAGAGAGAAGCCCAACCCTGCCAGCAGGTCCAGCGCGATCAGCTGACGATGACTCAAGCGAGCGGTGAAGAAGGAGTGGGAGTCGTTCACGCGTTGACCGTAGTGGTTGACGGTGGGCCCGCACGTCAGACCAGGGTCTGACCTTGAGGTTCGGACCGTGGTCCGATGTGACGAACGCCCGCCGTACCTCATTCTTTACCGCGTGATCGAACTCAACCGCCTCACCAAACGCTACGGCGACACGCTCGCTGTCGACGAGTTGTCCTTCAATGTAGAGCCCGGCCACGTGACCGGATTCCTGGGTCCCAACGGCGCAGGCAAGTCCACCACGATGCGGCTGATCCTCGGCCTCGACTCCCCGACGTCGGGCGAAGCACTCGTCAACGGGCGACGATACACCTCGCTGAGCAGGCCCATGCGCGAGGTGGGCGCGCTGCTCGACGCGAGCGCTGTGCACGGCGGCCGCAGCGCCTACAACCACCTGTTGTGCTTGGCCCGCACCAACGACATCAGTGCGACGCGCGTATCCGAGGTGCTCCAACAGGTCGGCCTGGCCGGTGTGGCGCGTAAAAGAGTGGGCGGCTTCTCACTCGGCATGAAACAGCGCCTCGGCATCGCGGCTGCCCTGCTCGGCGACCCAGGCACGCTGATGTTCGACGAACCGGTCAACGGACTCGATCCCGACGGGGTGCGCTGGATTCGCGATTTAATGCGCTCGTTGGCCAAGCAAGGCAGGACCGTCCTGCTCTCCAGCCACCTGATGAGCGAAATGGCACTGACCGCCGAGCGCATCATCATCGTCGGCCGAGGCAAGCTGATCACGGAAGCCACCGTGGCGGAGCTCACCGAGCGCTACCCATCACTCGAAGACGCCTACCTCGCGCTGACGGCGAGCAGCGTGGAGTACGGAGCCGCACGATGAGAGCAATCCTGTCTTCCGAATGGCTGAAGCTGCGCTCGGTCACCTCGACCTATCACGCGCTCGGAGTGGCTGCGCTCACGGTAGTTCTCGGCATGATCTGGACTTTCTACGTCAGCGGTCTGGCGGACGAACGCGGATCACTGCGAGCGGCGGCGCCTGAGCAGGGTTTCCTGCCACTCGTCCAGATCAGCCTGGCGGTCCTCGGCGTGCTGGCCATCACCGCGGAGCAGACCAGCGGCATGATCCGCACGACCCTCACCGTCGTTCCCAAGCGAGGCACCTTATTACTGGCCAAGGCCGGCGTAGTCGCCGCCGTCACATTCGTCGCCGCCAACTCGATCATCATTCTCACGTACGTCACGAGCCGTCTCATGGCGGGCGACCGCCACTTGCAGTTCAACGAGTCCTCCGTGGCCAACGACCTGCCGATGCTGCTCGCCTCCGGACTGTCGGTGACCGTGCTAGCGCTGGTGGGCCTCGGCCTGGGAGTAGCCACCCGATCCACGGCGGCGGCGATCGTTTCGGTGGTGGCGCTCCTGTTCGTCCTGCCCGGCATCGCCAACTACCTGCCGGCGCCGTGGAACACTCGCGTGGCCGCGCTCATGCTGCCCAACCTCGTGCCTCAGATCGCCGACCAGCGGCTCTCCAGACGGCTGGGCGACGGTTTCCTGCCGCCCTGGGCCGCGCTCCTGGTCCTCGCCACATATGCGATCGTCGCGCTCGCGGCGGGGTTCTATCTGTTCAGAAGGAGAGACGCGTGAGCGTGCTCGCGTCGGAATGGCTGAAGGTTCGCACCGTTCGCTCCAGTTACCTGGCTCTGGGGCTCAGTCTGGGCGGCATCCTGCTGGGCATCGCGGTCGCCTGGGCGGCGGTCGGGATGTACGACAGCACCACCCCCGAACGACAGGCCCATGCCAGCATCGCGGACCTGGAGGAAGTGGTGCTGATCGTGCCACAGCTCTGCATGGGAGTCCTCGGCGTACTCACCATTACGTCCGAATACACAACAGGCCTGATCAGGACGAGCCTCGCCATCGTGCCAAGACGCTGGCCGGTCCTGGCAGGAAAGTCCGCGATCGTGGGGCTGCTCAGCCTCGTCATCGGCCCGCTCGTGGTATTCGGGACCTACTTCGCCGCCCGCTGGATGATCGGCGACCGCTTTCGCGGCTCCTACACGACGCCCTTCCTCGACAGGCTGCCGACGCTTGTCACCTCAAGCCTCTCCGTGGTGGTGTTCGCGCTGCTCGGGTTGGGATTGGGCGCGATCTTACGCTCCACGGCGGGAGCCATCACGCTCCTCGTGGGTCTCGTGTACGTGATCCCGATCATCGTGGGCAACCTGCCTGAGCCATGGAGCGAACGGGTCGGTTCGGTGCAGATCGGAGCCCTCCCGCGCGAGATAACTGGCGACGGCCTCACCCATTCGGTATACGGCTCGCTGCTCCCGCCTGCAGCGGCGGCCATGGTGCTGATCGCCTATGCCGTGCTGCCATTGCTCGCCGGCGCATGGCTGATGCGCCGGAGGGACGCGTGAGCTGCTGACACACCATGTCGGCGGGACACGGAGCCAGCGAAACGAGCCGCCACAACGGTCACTGGATCAGGCCGGTCGAGACCCTCGCTCAACCGACCGTGCGGTCTTCAACCGACCGACCGTGCGGTCTTCAACCAACCATGCTCAATCGACTGTCCAGGCAGTGTTCAACCGACCATGCTGAGCAGACCGTCTGGGCGGTGTTCACCCAACCATGCTCAACCGACCGTGCTCACCAACCGTCCAGGCGGTGTCCAAGCAACCATGCTCAACCGGCCATGCCCACCAACCGTCCAGGCAGTGTTTCACCGACCGTCCACGGCGAGTCGAACCGTTCGTCGATCGGCTGGCCTGTCGGCCAGGACGTTGACCGCTGGCTGGCCGACCAGCTCGTCAGTGCGCCGCCGCCGTCCAGCAGATCACCAGACGACGTCGGAACTGTATCCGGAACGGCTCCCAGAGGTACGGCAGGCGCGCGTGCCTGCCGTACCCGTACGGAGGTCAGACCTCGAGGACCACGGGGATGATCATCGGACGGCGGCGGTAGGTGTCGCTCACCCAGCGCCCGACCGTGCGGCGAACCACCCGGCGGATCTCCTGCATGTCGACGACTCCGTCGGCGGCCTTCTCCTCGAGCGCCTTCTCGATCTGTGGAATGAACTGCTCGAACTGCGCCGGGTCGATGCCGGAGCCACGGGCATGGATCTCCGGCCCGCCGGTGAGCTTGCCAGTGCTGGAGTCGACCACCACGACGACGGAGATGAAGCCTTCGTCGCCGAGGATCCTACGGTCCTTCAGCGAGGTGTCGGTGATCTCACCGACGGACGAGCCGTCGACGTAGACGTACCCGGCGTGAACCGCACCGACGATCTTCGCCCTGCCGTCGACCAGGTCGACCACCACGCCGTCCTCCGCGATCACGATGTGATCGTCGGGCACGCCGGTGAGCGCGGCGAGCTTGGCGTGCGCACGCAGGTGCCGCCATTCGCCGTGCACAGGCATGAAGTTCGACGGACGGGTCAGGTTCAGCACGTAGAGGAGCTCGCCGGCGGCCGCATGTCCGGAAACATGCACCTTGGCGTTGCCCTTGTGTACGACCCGGGCCCCCCAACGGGTGAGCCCGTTGATCACCTTGTTGACGGCGGTCTCGTTGCCCGGCACCAGCGACGAAGCCAGCAGGACGGTGTCACCCTCGGCGATACGGATCGGGTGATCCCGGTTGGCCATCCTCGACAGCGCCGCCATGGGCTCGCCCTGCGAACCCGTGCAGACGAGCACCACGTCCTCCGGCGGCCATTCCTCGATGTCGCGCGAGTCGACGATCAGGTCCGACGGCACCTTGAGATAGCCGAGATCACGGGCCACGCCCATGTTGCGCACCATCGACCGTCCGACCAGGGCGACCTTGCGGCCATGCTTGGCCGCCGCATCGAGGACCTGCTGGATACGGTGTACGTGCGACGCGAAGCTGGCCACGATGACCCGCTGCTCCGAGGTACGGATCACCTCGTCGATGACCGGCGCGATCTCCCGTTCGCTGGTGACGAACCCCGGCACCTCTGCGTTGGTCGAGTCGGACATCAGCAGGTCGACGCCCTCGGTACCAAGACGGGCGAACCCGCCCAGGTCGGTGAGGCGGCCGTCACTGGGCAACTGGTCCATGCGGAAGTCGCCGGTGTGCAGCACGATGCCGGCAGGCGTCCTGATGGCCACGGCCAGCGCGTCCGGGATCGAGTGATTGACCGCCAGGAACTCGCAGTCGAACGGCCCGAACCTGTGCCGTTCGCCCTCGATAACCTCGATCTTGGTCGGCTGGATCCGGTGTTCGGTGAGCTTGGCTTCGATGAAGGCCAGCGTCAGCTTGGATCCGATGAGCGGGATGTTACGCCGCTCGCGAAGCAGGTATGGCACGGCGCCGATGTGGTCTTCGTGCGCGTGCGTCAGGACGACCGCCTCGACATCGTCGAGCCGATCCCTGATGTATTCGAAGTCGGGCAGGATCAGGTCGACGCCTGGCTGGTCCGGCTCGGGGAAAAGCACCCCGCAGTCGACGATCAGCAACCGGCCCTCGTACTCGAAGACGGCCATGTTCCTGCCGATCTCACCCAGCCCGCCCAGCGCGACAATGCGCAGGCCGCCCTCCGGCAGCGTCGGCGGGGGGCCCAGCTCAGGATGTGGATGGCTCATAGCCGGCCCCCATGGTCAAATCGTGTTCTCAAAACTCCCGGTTCCTCCCCGTTCCTATGCGTCTGTCAACTTCACCCCGCCGGCCACCAGGCAAGCACGCAGCTCGGCGATCTGCTTCTCTGTCGCGGCCACCAATGGCAACCGCACCGGTCCGACCGGCACTCCTACCATGCCCAGTGCCGCCTTGGCCATGATCGCGCCGCCCGCGCTCAACATGATCCCTTCGACCACGGGCGCCACTTGGCGGTGCACTGCGAGCGCCTGAACGACGTCGCCGTTCCTGTACAGGTCGATCATGCGGGCCAGGTCAGCGCCGACCACATGGCCGACAACGCTGACGAATCCTGCCGCTCCAACCGAGAGCCAGGGCAGGTTGAGCAGATCGTCGCCCGAGTAGAAGGCGAGATCAGTCATCGCCATCACCTGGCTGCCAAGGAACAGATCGCCCTTGGCATCCTTGACGGCCACGATGCGCTCGTGCTGTGCGAGCCGGATCAAGGTTTCGATCTTGATCGGCACACCGCTGCGTCCGGGGATGTCATAGAGCATCACCGGAAGGCCGGTTGCATCGGCCACGGCAGCGAAGTGCTGATACAGGCCCTCTTGCGGAGGCTTGTTGTAATACGGCGTCACCACGAGCAGCCCGTGAGCACCGGCGCGGGCCGCGGCCCTGGCGAGCGAGATGCTGTGATGCGTGTCGTTGGTGCCCGCCCCGGCCACCACCGTCGCTCGATCACCCACCGTTTCGAGCACGGTGCGCAGAATGCGCTCCTTCTCGTCATCGGAGGTGGTGGGCGACTCTCCGGTCGTCCCGCTGACGATCAAGCCGTCGTTGCGCTGCTCGTCCACCAGATAGGTGGCCAGGCGCCGCACGGCGTCGTAATCGACCGCACCGTCAGGAGTGAACGGCGTGACCATGGCGGTCAACATACGGCCGAAGGGCGCGTCGGTGGTTCCAGTTGGCGAAGCCATAGTGCGAACGCTACCTGGATTCGCAAAAGCGGTGGACGCCGCCACCCCGCTTTGCCTGCCTGGAGCCGCCTATTGTCATGCAGTTCCCCGGCCTCTCAGGGCATGCCCAACCGCCCTCGACGCGCCGCTGCGCGCTGTTCCAAGCGTCCGGGCGTTCGCATGGAGCTGACTGCGGGCCCGGAACTCGATCATCGGGTATTCGGTCGCAGCGATCACCAGGACCACAGGGCAGGCTTCATGCCATGCCAGGAGCATGCCGTACGGCAGCAGCTCGACATGCCGCACACAGACGCCATGACGTCCACAGACGTCTCGTACATATCCCATATCAGCCGAACCGGGCGCGACGCCGGGCAACACCCGCGCGAGCGACCTCTGCGGCACGCATGGGAAGAGGCCGCCGATATGTGCTCGGGGGTACACACATCGACGACCTCTACCGAAGAATCGGCTGCCCTTACATCGGCGTTACAGGGTTTCTCCGATAATTTTCCACTGCCGCAAAGTTGGGGCTCCAAGTGTCCTCGATGACGGTCGGTTACCTGCCGAATACGGCAACATGGGGCAACGCCTCACACGAACCCTCAGGGATGGACTAGTGGCCACCTCAGATCCGGTCTACCTGCGTGTCGTCGAAGACATTCGGCGACAGATCACCGACGGCACCCTTCCCCCCGGCGCGCCCATTCCCTCACGGGCGCAGCTGACCCGCAAGTATCAGGTCGGCGAGACCGCAGCCCGCCACGCCCTGCGCGTGCTGGCAGGCGAAGGCCTCATCATCGGCCGCGTGGGATCGGGTCATTACGTCAGAGAACGCCCCGACCTTTCCCCATTGCACCGATGGCGCTTCCTCGATCATCCCGCCCCATTCGCCGCCGACCTGCAGTCCCAGGGCCGGCGCGTGACGTGGGACTGGCACAGCGAACCTGCCGAGGCCGGACCCGACATCGCCAGACGGCTACGGCTCGACGAATCGACCACCCTGACGAGGACGCACTATGTCTTCCGCGGCGACGGCAGGCCGCTCCAGCTCGCCACGTCGTACGAGCCTCTGGAGTTCGCCGCCCACACGGAGGAGGAACGGCGCAGTCTGGTCGCCAGAATGTACGCGCACGGGATAAAGATCACGGAGATCGTCGAAAGCGTGCACACCCGCGTGCCCCGCCCTGCGGAGAGCGACGCCCTCGATCTGCCTGCGGGCATCCACGTCCTGCACGTGGAACGCACCCATTGGGCAGGCGACCGCCCGGTGGAGACCAGCGACATCGTGATCCCGGGCGACCGCTTCCGGATCATGTACAGCATGCCTGTTTAAGCGAATGTGAGAGCTCCGGGCCGATACCCGCCTCTTCGGCCTGGAGCTCAGCCAGACGGCCATCGGGCTGACATTTCGCCGCGACGACGGCCGGCCGGTCCTCCGCAGCATCACGACTTGTCGCTGAGCTGAGTCCTGCGGCTTCGGGACCTTGAGGTGCGAGGTTCCATACTGACCCCGGGGCGTCGTAGCCCTCGCATTGCGGGATCTCTGCGCCCTGGCTGCTTCAGCGTCCTACGTCACGCACCCCACCGAACCAACTTGCGGCTTCAGACGGACTCCCAACCGGCGATTCAGGATCCCGCGCGTTACGCGACCACGAACCGACCTGCGACCCAAGAACCCGTACATCACGCGCCCCGGAGCCGACTTGCGGCCTCAGAGGGCTGGATGGGCGTCCCGCCGAGTGGTGTGATGGCATGGTCGGTCTTAAGGTCCGAGACGCTCAAGACGCCAGGTGATCGCCCCTCGCCGCCTCGCGAAGATCGAAGGTCGAAGGTCGCCAGCAGTTACACCGCTCCAACGGATGCCACCCAGGACGGTTGCGCTATAGCGGTCTCCGTCCCGGCCTGCGGGTGTCCAGACTGCAGGCGTCCGGAATTGCGGCCGAATCTGCGTCCCTCCAGACTGTGACCGTCCGGACCTCGAGCGTACAGACACGGACTGTCCAGACTACGTACGCACAGAATGCGATCGCGCGGAACCGCCAGCGTCCTGGCCGCCACAAGCGTCCAGACCTCCGGGGGCAGGGCGAAGCCGAGCGCCGCCTCTCACCGTCCGGGCCTCGATGTGGAGGAAGCAACATCGAGCTTCGTCAGCCAGACCGCAGCTCTCAAAGGCGCCTCCTGCCGACATTTCAGGCAGTTCCCGCTGGTCAGGCCTAGGTTGTCGGTGCTCGTTGATACAACCGTTCTGGAGGTTGCGGATGCGAGTCAAAGACCTGCCAAGACGTGAGCGGCCACGCGAGCGGCTGATGGCGAGCGGCGCGACGGCGCTGGCTGACCGGGAGCTCCTGGCCGTGCTCCTCGGTTCAGGCTTTCGGGGGGCGAGCGCGATGGATCTTGCGGCCCAGGTGATCGAGCACTGTGGCGATCTCGATGGGCTGGCCCGGTCTGAGCCACACCGGCTACTCGCCGTACACGGCGTTGGGCCTGCCAAGGCGGCGCGAGTGATTGCGGCTTTCCATCTCGTACGGCGGGCGCAGGCAGAGCCCGAGCCGACCAGGATCACCGGCACGTCCGATCTGGCGACGGTCGTCGCTCCTCTGCTCCGTGGCCACTCCCGGGAGCGGCTGGTCGTGATGGCGTGCGACGTCCGGGGGGCGGTGCTGCGGCGGGTGGTGCTGACCGAAGGGGGCTCTGACCACACGACAGTGCCGGTTCGGGACATCATCACGGCGGTGCTGACGGCCGGCGGGGCGGCGTTCGGGGTCGCGCACAACCATCCGAGCGGTTCCCTCGATCCGAGCGACGCGGACGTTGCCGCGACGGCACGTCTCGCCGAGGCCGCCGAGACGGTCGGGCTGCGATTCCTTGACCACTTGATCGTCACGGACACGGCATGGCGTCGGGTGCCCTTCTGAACGCCAAGGGGAGTGGTGCGGGGACCGGGTCGGTCTCCGCCCCCTGACGGGCGCCGGCCCCGTACCGACCCCCAGACTCCAGGCGCAAGCCGAACGATCGAACTCCTAGACACGAACCAGCCGCCAGATTCCCGGCGCGAAACTGCCTGTCAGACCTCAGACGAACCCCGAAACGACCGAATCTCAAGCACAAACCAGGCGCCGCACCCCGTCGGGCCGCCCGCTCCGGCACGTCTCTCACTGGCATCACGGCCCTCGACCTGTCCGCTCCAGTGCGTTCCTCAGCTCACTCCCGCGCTTCGCCGAACCGGTATGCGGCCTTTTGATCACCATCAAGAGTGCTGATCTACCGCAAGGCCACCGAAAGGCATCTTTCCGTTGATAGCTCTGAAGGCAAGCCTTCCCTCAGCGGAGCGTGAGACGCTACCTCTGCGAGCAGGTCGACTAAGACGTGAGTCGGCCAATTGCTGGCAAACGCGTGGTCCCGTGCCTCCCGGAGGGCATGGGACCACGTACGGCCCGCAACTGGGTCCGTCCACTCGCGCGACGGCGCAGCAACACCGTGGACGGTCGGACTCCTGGCAAGGTTCACCCGGTAGCAGGCGAAGAGGAAGGCTCAGCACCACCCAAGCGGATTCTCGGAAGCGTCGGCGGACTGCGCTCGTCGGCGATCAGTGAACCCGTTAGGACTAGAAGACTCTCTGAAATCGCAGCCACTCGACTGTAGAGGGTGGTTGCCTCGTCGCTGGCCCCGTATCAGACGCGGGATGCGGGGCCAGCGCGACCCGGTCTTCGGCCGTGATCGCCGAATCTGCGGCACTTCATTCGGCAAAGCGACCTGATGCTCCGCACGGCCACGCCCGCCCCGGCGACGCCGACTCCAGTGAAATGCCCCACCAGAAGGTGGTCGCAGGTCCCAGACGCGGGAATGGGACCTGCAAGAACAAGTTGGACCCACGCATAGCACGGAGTTCTTGGGATGACCGCTGCCGGAGGAACTGACCGGCACGAGCCCACGACTGTTCGGTCAAACGGACCGCGCGATGACTACGCAGTGTGGCGAGAAGACACCCCAGGATGCTTCGATGACGACGTACGGCGATCATCGGGCGTCTCCGCGCAGCAGCAGAGACCACAGGATGTCCGTCCTAGAGGCGGCCGTTCGGACGCTCTCCTCCACCACCACTCGCCCGCCCTTTCTCGTCGTTCTGCGGATGCAACGCTGGCCACCCGCTTGGCACAGCTCGTAAAACACCGGCTGGCAGTCACAGGTGTGGTCCCGCACGCGCATCCGCTCGACATCGGGCCTCACCAGATTCCAGTCGATGCGTGCGCAGTCCCTGTGCGCCGCCTCGACGTGAAGACCAATGCAGTCGTCCGCGTACGGCCGTCGCTTGGAGCCAGCCATTCCTCAAGCATATATCTAGTTGTATCGCGTTGCCTAGTCGAAACGATCGCTCCGCCTATTTGGACGGGACGATATGGGCAAGGTCGTACCTCTTCGCCTATCTTGCGTATGTGCTCGACTACGATGGAGACACCCATCCATACCTTCAGATCGCTGAGATCCTCCGCCAACGGGTCTCCGATCTCGCCTCGGGGCATCCCATGCCGAGTGAGGCCGACATCCAGGCGGAGTTCGGGGTCGCCAGGACGACTGCCAGGCGGGCAATCCATGTTCTTCGCGAAGAGGGGCTCATCTACACGGTCCAGGGCGAGGGCACCTTTGTCGGCGCACCGAACGAGGCACCGCGCAAGCAGCGCAAAATCCCGCTCTATCAGCAGATAGCGGCAGATGTGGCGGAGCAGATCAAGGCGGGGAAGTATCCGCCACGGCGTCCGATCCCTGGCGAAACAGCGCTACTTCAGCAGTACGACTGCGCCCGCGAGACAGTGCGGCGGGCCATGGCGCTACTCCGCGAGCGTGGTTGGATCTACACAGTCGCTCAGCGCGGCAGTTACGTGTCCCCCAAGGAGTCGTGGCCCCAGGACTGAACCTGGTCGACTGCTTGTATAGAGACATCTAGAATCTATGCATGCTTGATCGTGAAGGACCCACCCCGATCTACGTCCAGATCGCCGACATCTTCCACGATCGAATTCTCAAGGGTGAGCTGCTGGCCGGAGCGCCTCTGCCGAGCGAGGCGGCAATGGAGGCCGAGTTCTACATCGCCAGGACGACGGCACGCAGAGTCGCCAGAGAGTTGCGCGACCGTCAGGTGGTCCACACGGTGCAGGGCGAGGGCACATTCGTAGGGACGGTTGGCGTTCCACGACAGAGACGAAAGCCGTTCCCCTTCGAAGAAATCGCGGACGACATCGTCAAGCGGATCCGCCGCGGTGAGTTCCAGCCAAACCGGGCGATATTCAGCGAAAAGGTGTTGATGCGGCGCCACGGGGTCGCCAAGGTCACGGCCCGAAAGGCGGTTGAGTCCCTTCGGAGGCAAGGCTGGGTATTCACCGTCCCCTATCGGGGCACATACGTGGCCGCTCAAGAGGACTGGCCGGAAGAGCCGTAGAGCTCCCAGCTGATCCCCACGCGACCCGCAAGATCCCCGCCCGACCCCGCAAGCACTCCAGGCGATTCGATGGCGCCGCGACGTGAGAATGACCAGCCCGCGAGCCCCCGAAAAGCGCTCACCTAGGGAGTAAGAAGGCGGAAGGTCAGGCACACGATCGTCGACGAGTCGGTCACCTCGTGCCCCAGACCGGCCCAATACCGCCCATGGACCTCACGCCAGTGCTCGATCGACCGGAACCCCTCCCCCTCCGCCTGCGCGAACTCCCAGCTCACCGCCCCGAACGCCACCTGCTCCACCCCGGCCACCTCAACCAGCGCCGCCCGCGAGCCCCCATCGTCCACGAGCACGAGCCGCTCGCCGACGTGTTCCAGCGGCTCCCCTTCGGCGACGTAGTCGAGCTCCAGCAGCCCCGCCGTGGCCGTCTTGGCGCCGGACAGGACCAGGTCTGTCAGCCAGGTGCGCTGCTCGCCGGGCATGCCGAGTTCGAGCACGCGGAGCCCGTCGATGCGTCCCCACATGTAAGGGATCGTACAGACCGAGGTCAGAAGACCGGGATGATCTCCTCGGGGTCGATGAAGTCCACCTGGACGCCCTCCAGGTCGAGTTCGGGGATGGCGGGGAAGGCGATGCCCCAGCGTTCGACGATGACGCGGATGCGGGCCATGGCGAGCCGCCAGTTCTCCGCTTGCTCCTCGTAGGACAGCACGCCCAGTCCTGCCTGCCTGGCGTGGTCCATCAGGACGCGGTGGTTGGCCAGGAAGTACGGCGGGAGCTCCCAGAAGCCCTCCGGCGGCTCCCAGAGGATCATGGACAGGAAGACGAAGCCGGCGCGGAGTTGGCGGGTGATGAGGGAACGGGTCTCGTCCGTGAGGCCGGGCCACTCGTTCTCCAGAATGGTCATGCAAATCTGGAGATGTCGGGACTCGTCGCGGCCGATGCGCTGGAACATCTCCCCGAAGACGGGATGTTCAGTGCCCGAGGCCATGCCCCTGAACAGCGTCGAGGCGGCCATCTCGCCCATCATGAAGCTGGTGAAGAGCACGGGCAGCGAATACTTGCCCACGGCCGCGCTGTAGCCGGTCCAGTAGCGACCGCCGTTGTGATAGAGCCAGCCGATGTTGTTGTGCGCAGCCTTCTCCAGGTCGTCGGACGGGGTCCAGTCGAGGGGGCCGCCGGGCCAGAGCTTGGCGATGGTCCGCTGGCAGCACTCTTCGTGGTTCATCTCGTCGCGGGTGATCGAGAAGAAGCACTTCCTGACCGGATCCTCCTCGTGCTTCTCGAACGCCTGGATCGTCGCCCGCGCGAACACGGCCGGTCCCGAGGCGTCGAAGTTGGCCAGCACGGCGAACCAGTACATGATCCCGAGACGCTGCTCCCGCGTGAAGTCGTCCGGGTTCAGCCCGTCCCAGGGCAGGTCGGCCGGGTTCCAGAGCGTCCGTTTGGACTTCTCGTAGATCGCCGCCAGCTTGGCCGTCTCGACCCGCCACTCCATCGGGTAGATGTTCGGCTGCGGGATCGCGGGGGCGGGCCAGAAGCCGCCCTCCGGAATCGTGAGGTCTGCCATCTGTGACACCTCCGCCTCCTATCCTGCGGGGCGCCGTCACGGCTTTCAAGTGCGGGCACGCTGGGTGAGAGCCATGCAGGCGAGTACGGCCAGGCGGCTTTCACGTGCGGGCACGCTGCGTGAGAACCATGCAGGGGCCAGACAGCTTTCAAGCGCGGACATGCTGGGTGAGAGCCACGCAGGCAAGTACAGCCAGACGGCTTTCACGTGCGGGCGCGCTGAGTGAGGGCCACGCAGACGAGTACGGCCAGCGCCGCGGCCACAGTGGCCGGACCGTACCTCTCCCCCAACAGGAACCACGCCCAGGCGAGCGTGAGCAGCGGCTGGGTGAGCTGGGTCTGACCCGCCCTGGCGATGCCACCCCTGGCGAGGCCGGCGTACCAGGGGACGAAGCCAAGGAACATCGAGATCAAGCCGACGTACGCGAAGCCGGCGAGGGCCTGGGGTGACGGGTGGACGGGGGTGGTGAAGGCGAGTACGGCCGTCACGGGGATGGTGAGCGGGAGGGAGAGGACGAGGGTGTAGGAGATGACCTGCCAACCCGGCGTTTCACGGGAGAGCCGGGCGCCTTCCGTGTAGCCGATGGCCGCCGAGACCAGGGCGCCGACCAGGAGGACGTCGGGCCAGGCGGCGGTGCTCTGGCCACGGGTGAGGGTGAAGGCGGTGATGGCGAGCGCGCCTGCCGTACAGGCCAGCCAGAACAGGGGGCGCGGGCGTTCGCCGGCGCGCAGGACCGCGCAGACGGCGGTGGCGGCCGGGAGCAGGCCGATGACCACGGCGGAGTGGGCGGTGGTGGCGCCGAGGTCCAGCGCCAGACCGCTGAAGACGGGGAACCCGAAGACCACGCCGAGCGAGATCGCGGCGTACGAACGCCACAGGTGTCGGGGCGGGATCAGCGGGAGGCGGGCTGCTTTGAGGCAAATGAGGGCTATGACACCGGCGATCACGGCCCGGCCGATGGCGACCAGCCACGGATCGAAACCGCGCATCGCGTAGACAGTGGCGGGGAAGGAGCCGGAAAAGGCGAGAACGCCGAGAAACGCGAGGAAAGTCCCCTGGCGGAATCGCGCCGAGCCTTCCCGAGAGGCGACCGCTACTCTGTCGCGGACGATAGCGCTATTCTTATCCGTCATGGAACAGGATAGCAGTATCGCCCATATCGCCGCGATCCTGCGCCAGGAGCTCACCCAGCTGCGACCAGGTGACCGCCTGCCTTCCTCCAGAGAGCTCATGCGCCGCCACAACGTCAGCCCCGTGACGGTCTCGCGGGCCATCGGGCAACTGACGGCCGAGGGCCGGGTGGTCACCAAGCCCGGCATCGGAGCATTCATCGCCCAGCCGCCCGCGGGGCCCAGCGACCTGCCCGATTTCTCCTGGCAAACCGTCGCGCTGGGCGATCGGGTGGTGGACGAGAGCCCGGTGACCGCGCTGCTGACCCCGCCGCCCGAGGGCGTCATCCCGCTCACCGGCGGCTATCTGCCCCCGGGGCTCCGGCCGGACAAGCAGCTGGCCGCCGCGGCGTCACGGGCGGTGCGCAGGCCGGGAGCGTGGGCGATGCCGCCGCTGGCCGGGCTGACGGAGCTGCGCAGGTGGTTCGCGACGCAGGCCGGGGGCGACGTGACCGAGACCGACGCGCTGATCGTCAGTGGTGGCCAGGCCGCGCTCACGCACGCCTTCAGGGCGCTGGCCGCCCCGGGGACGCCGGTTCTGGTCGAGACGCCGACCTATCCGGGCGCGTTGGCCTCGGCCAAGGCGGCGGGCCTGCGGGCGACGGCCGTGCCGATGGACCGGGACGGCGTACGGCCCGACCTGCTGGCGGAGGCGTTCGCCGTCACGGGCGCGCGGGTGTTCCTCTGCCAGCCCACCCTGCAGAACCCGACCGGCGCGACGCTCACCCACGAACGCCGGGAACAGGTGCTCCAGGTCGCCAGGGCGGCCGGCGCGTTCGTGATCGAGGACGACTACGCCCGCTACTTCAGCGACCGGACGCCGCCGCCGATGGTGTCGATGGACGCGCACGGCACGGTCGTCTACATCTGCTCGCTCACCAAGATCCTGTCGCCGAGCGCGAGGGTCGCGGCCGTCGTCGCGCGCGGTCCGGCCGCGCACCGGCTGCGGGCCAGCCAGCTGGTGGAGTCGTTCTTCGTGGCGCGCCCGCTGCAGGAGACCGTGCTGGAGTTCGTCGGCTCCCCCGGCTGGCGCCGGCACCTGGCGAACGTGCGGACCGAGATCCTGGTCCGCCGCGACGCGCTCACCACCGAGCTCGCCGCGCGGCTGCCCGCCGCCGAGCTGCACCTGCTGCCGAAGGGCGGCATGCACCTGTGGGTACGCCTACCGCCGGAAACCGACGAGAACGCCCTGGTCGAGGCGGCGAAACGCAACGGCGTACTGGTGAGCCCCGGCAGGATCCACTACCCGTCGGAACCGCCGGGACCGCGCCTCCGCGTCACGCACATCGCCGCCGCGAACCTGGCCGAGCTGGCGGAGGGGGTGCGGCGGCTGGCTCAGGCGCTGGCGAACACCTCGTAGTGCTCCACGGTCCGCTCCCTGTCGACCAGGAACGCGTCGTCCTCGGGGTAGAAGACCGCCACGCTCTGCTCGTCCCCGGCGAACGCCCTGATCGCCTCCCACGACTCCCACAGCGAGATCAGGAAGAACTCGGTCCTGTCCCCCGAGTCTCGTCTGGTGAAGTAGGCGCCGCGGTTCCCCGGCGTCTGGGTGTAGCCGGTGAATCCGGTGCGCAGGAGATATTCCTCATAGGCCGCGGCATCGGAGCTACGCGTCCAGCCTCGCCAGGTACGAACGATCACGCGACTCATCATGGCGCAACCGGCCACTGCCATACAGTGGTGACATGCTGGCGCCCGCGGAGCTCGTGCGCGACTTCGTGAACACCTACAACCTCGATTCCGACGCCGACGAGCTGGCCTCACCCGCCGAACTGGCCGTCTGGCTCCGGGAGCGGGGCCTGATCGGCCCGCGTGACCGCGCGACCGACGACGACCTCGCCACCGCGCTCACCCTGCGCGAAGCCCTTCGGGCCGCGCTGAGACGCGAAACTTCGGAGCCGGCCGAGCTACGGGCCGCGCCAAGACGCGAGACCCCGGAGACGCCCGAACTGCGAGCCGCCCAAAGACGCGAGACTCCCGAGACGCCCGAACTGCGGGCCGCACTGAGCTGCGAACCTCCGAAGACGCCCACACTGAGCTGCGAACCTCCCAAGACGCCCGCGCCAAGCCGCGAAACTCCGGAGATGCCCGACCTGCCGGCCTTGCCGCTGCTCGTACGCGTCCACGGTGCCACACCAGAGCTGGTCCCCCTCGAAGATGGCGTCAGAGGCGGCCTGGCCAGGATCACCGCGGCCGTGACTGACCAGTCCTGGCACCGGCTGAAGGTCTGCGCCGAGGGCATGTGCCAGTGGGCGTTCATCGACTCCTCGAAGAACCGGTCACGCTCGTGGTGTTCTATGCGGGTCTGCGGCAACCGCACCAAAACACGCGCTTACCGGGCGAGGAAGCAGGGTTCACGTCATCCCCAAGGCTCAAACACCGATACGGTGTAACTCGTGCCTTGTGGCATGGACGGCAGGCGAAGGAGCGGGCCGAGATGGCAGACGTAGGCGTCCGGGCGGCCCGGCGCGAGGATGTGCTCCAGGTGGCGAATACTCAGATCCGCGCCTGGCGCTACGGCTATCGGGAGTTCCTTCCCGAGGGGCCGCTCGAGCAGATGACGGGGGCCGCGGCGGAGAAGATGTGGCTGCGCCAGTGGGACGAGGCGATCGTCGCCCCGCCCACCCCCATGCATCGGGTGCTGGTGGCGGTGGAGACCATCCTGGACACCGAGGGCTTCCCGGCTCTCGGCGTGGGCGGCAGCGCGGCCCTGGCCACACCGCGCGGCGGTGAGCGGGTGGTGGGCCTGGCCTCGCACGCGCCCGCCGAGGACCCCGACCTCGACCCGACCGTCGCAGCCGAGATGCTGACTCTGCTGGTCGACCCCGATTTCGTCCGGCGTGGGCACGGCAGCCGCCTGCTCAACGCCACCGTCGACCACCTGCGGGAGGACGGCTTCCGGCAGATCGTGACGTGGGTGTTCGCCGACAACTACGCGGTGCTGGGCTTCCTGGAGTCGGCCGGCTGGGGCGAGGACATGGCCGAGCGCGTGCTCGACATGGGGCGTCCCATCCGCATGGTCAGGCTCACCACCGACATCAGCTAGAGGATTCGTCTTTATGGCAACCCCCGGCCAGTGGATCGCCGGCGCACGTCCGCGCACCCTGCCCAACGCCATCGTGCCCGTCATGGTCGGCACCGGCGTGGCGATCGGCGAGAACGGCTTCAACTGGTGGCGCGCGATCGTCGCGCTGCTCGTGGCCCTGTCGCTGCAGATCGGCGTCAACTACGCCAACGACTACAGCGACGGCATCCGCGGCACCGATGACCAGCGGGTCGGTCCGATGCGCCTGGTCGGCTCGCGGGCGGCCACGCCGCAGCAGGTGCTGGCCGCCGCGCTCGGCAGCTTCGCCCTCGCCGCGGTGCTCGGGCTGACCCTGGTGCTCGCCACCCGCGCGTGGTGGATCCTGCTCGTGGGCGCCGCCGCGATCGCCGCCGGCTGGTTCTACACCGGCGGTAAGACTCCGTACGGCTACCGCGCGCTCGGCGAGATATCGGTGTTCACCTTCTTCGGCGTCGTCCCCGTGGTCGGCACCGCGTACGTCCAGACCGAGCACCTGTCCTGGGCGGCGCTGGTGGCGTCGATCCCCGTCGGGCTCCTGTCGTGCTCCATGCTCGTCGTGAACAACCTGCGCGACGTGGGCACCGACGGCCAGGCGGGCAAGCGGACGCTGGCGGTCGTCCTGGGCGCGGCGCGCACCCGCACGCTCTACGCCACCTGCCTGATCGTGCCGTTCGTCATCGCCCTGGCCATGCTCCCGATCGCGCCACTGGCCGCCGCCGCGGTGCTCGCCGCGCCGCTGGCGATCACGCCGGTCAAGACGGTCCTGCATGGCGCCGTCGGCCCCGCGCTGATCGGCGTACTGCAGCAGACCGGCAAACTGCAGCTGGCGTACGGCCTGCTGTTCACGCTCGGCCTGGCGATCACTCTGTGAAGGGCGTGCGGGGACCGATGGGCCCCCGCACGCGCGTCAGCCTCAGCTCGCGGTGAGTCTCAGCCGCTGGTTGTCGTGGTCGATCTCGGCGATCCGTACCGAGACGCTCGACCCGGCCTCTGGTCGCTCCGATCCGACGAGCAGCCCGTGGACGCCGTCGGCGACTTCGACGAAGGCGCCGAACGGGACGACCTTGGCCACGTGCCCGTCGAGCACGTCACCGACAGCGTGCCGCGCGGTGAAGCCTTCCCAAGCATGGGACATGCGATCACCTCCTTTCCTCTGCGATCTCCGCTTGGGGAACGCGAGAGGCGGCGGGCCGCGGGCCCGCTCGGTGATCAAGGCGTGACCGGGCGCCCCGTCTCGTCATGGCACTTGGCCGACCCGGCAGTCACGGTCGCCACCCTACTCGCTAGGGAACGGCCGTGAACAGCTCGTAGCTGTGGCCGTTGGGATCGCGTACGTAGACGCCACGGCCGCCACCGAGGTGGTTGATCTGCCGGTCCCAGCCATGACCAGGGCCGGAGCCGTACGCGATCGACTCGGACTCCCGGAGACGGCCCAGCACCGCGTCGAACGTGTCGTCGTCGACCAGGAACGCGTAGTGGCCCGGCTGGACCTGGTGCCGGTCGTCGAAGTCGAGTGCGAGGTCGTCATTGACCCTGACGGGCACGAACGGGCCGGACGGCGCGGAGACCGGCAGCCCGAGCAGGTCGGCCAGGAACGTGGCGGCGGCGGTCTTGTCGGCCGCCGGGACGATCAGATGGTTGAGGACGATGGACATGTCAACTCCCCTCAAAACAGGCCAAATAGGATCGGCCAGATATGTGCGATATGCACATACTATATATGCATATCGCATCCATCCCGGGGTAGAGTGTGCGCATGAACGCGCATGGCCTTTCCTCTGCTGACGGCGACGGCGGTCCCGCACTGTTCCGACTGGTGCGTTTCTGGTCACGCCGGTGGATCAACAGCGCCTCGGAAGATCAGACCGGGGAGACCCGCCACGTGCAGCACATCCTGGCCGTGGAGGCCGTCGACACGGGCAAGGAAACCACCGAGGAGGCCACCGTCGGCACCGTGGCCCACCAGCTCGGCCTCGACCATTCGGGGGCCAGCCGCATCGTGAAGGACGCCACCAAGGCGGGCTACCTGGTCCGTGCCTCGTCCGAGTACGATCGCCGGCGCGCGTCGCTGCAGCTCACCGCGCATGGCGAGAACCTCCTGGCGGGCTCGCGCCAGTGGCAGCGCCACGCCTTCGACGAGCTCACCGTGGGATGGGACGACCACGACCGCCGGCAGTTCGCCTCCTACCTGAAGCGCCTGGCGGACGAACTCGGCATCTAACCTTCTTCAGCGCGGACAGGCCATGACAACGCGCGGCGCCACCTCGATGCCCAGCTCACGCTCATGCTCGACCAGCGCCCGCAGTTCGAGCCCCCACTCGGCCTCGGGCAGCACGGAGAAGCCGTGCCGCTCGTACCAGGGCGCGTTCCACGGCACGTCCCTGTAGGTCGTCAGCGTCACCGCGGGCGCCCCGCAGGCCGCCGCGTGGTCGCGCACCGCCGCGACGAGCCGCCCCCCGATCCCCTGCCGCATCCGCGACGGGTGTACGGCCAGCTGATCCAGGTGCAGGTTGCCGTCGACCCAGCCGATCAGCGCGAACCCGGCCGGCGGGTCCCCCTCGACCAGCACCACGGCCGGGTCCGTGACCTCTTCGATCATGGTCGTGCCCGGCGGGAAAACGATCCCCACCTGCTCGAACAGCCCGTCCGCCGCCAGCTCCACAGCGACCAGCCCGGGCAGCTCGCCCGGCTCGACCCATCGCGTCATGCCGACACGGTCTCACGTTTGGCCTGGTTCGCGCCTCTGGATATTAATGTGGTGAGCAGACCGGCTGTGCGGAGCCGGGAGCCTCTCCTCACGTCGTGCCCATGACCCGCGTCAGGTTGTGGGCACGATGTGTCTTCAGAGGTCGAGCAGGGGCTGCAGGCCGACGGTCAGGCCGGGCAGCTCGCGGACCCGGCGCACACCGAGCAACACGCCCGGGGTGAACGCCGCGCGGCTCATCGTGTCGTGCCTGATCGTGAGGATCTCGCCGTCGCCGCCCAGCAGCACCTCCTGGTGCGCGATGAGCCCGCTCAGCCGTACGGCGTGGACGCGGACGCCGCCGACGTCGGCGCCGCGCGCTCCGCCGATCTCGGTGGAGGTGGCGTCGGGCATCGCGCCCAGCCCTGCCTTGGCGCGCGCCTCCGCGACCAGCTCAGCGGTGCGGCGGGCGGTGCCGGAGGGCGCGTCGGCCTTGTTGGGGTGGTGCAGCTCGACGATCTCGACGGACTCGAAGTGCTTGGCCGCCTGCTGGGCGAAGTGCATCATGAGCACGGCGGCGATGCCGAAGTTGGGGGCGATCAGGCAGTTGGTCCCGGGGAACTTGGCCAGCCATCCGCGTACGGTCTCGAGCCGCCCGGTGTCGAAGCCGGTGGTGCCGACCACCGGGTGGACACCGTGGGCGATCGCCCACTCAAGGTTGCCCATGACGACGTCGGGATGGGTGAAGTCGACGACCACCTCGGCGCCCTGCAGCCCCTCGATGGCGTCGTCCTTGTCGAGCGCGGCCACCAGCTCCAGATCGGGGGCCGCCTCTACCGCGTTGCACACCTCGAGGCCCACGCGACCGCGCGCGCCCAGCACACCTACCTTAATCACAGGTCAACCCTATACCTGATGACAGTCGCGGGACCTCCGGGGAGGTCCCGCGAGCGTCGTCAGGCGATGGCGCCGGAGAAGTCCTTGTCGCCGTAGGGGCCGATCACGGCGAGCGTGAGCGGCCGGTTCAGGACGTCGGTCGCGACCTCGGCGATCTGGTCCGGGGTGACGGCCTCGATCCTGGCGAGCACCTCGTCCACGGACAGCAGCTCGTCGTAGACCAGCTCGTTCTTCCCGATCCGCGACATGCGCGAACCGGTGTCCTCCAGGCCGAGCACCAGCCCGCCCCGCATCTGCCCCTTGCCGCGCATGATCTCGTCGGCGTCCAGGCCTTCGTCCACGACCCGGACGACCTCGTCGCGGCAGATCTTGAGCACGTCGTCGATCTTCGACGGCAGACAGCCCACGTAGATGCCGAACTGGCCGGTGTCCGCGTAGGCCGAGGTGTAGCTGTAGGCGGAGTAGGCCAGCCCGCGCTTCTCCCTGATCTCCTGGAAGAGCCGCGACGACATGCCGCCGCCGAGCGCCGCGTTGAGCACGCCGAGGGCGAAGCGCCGGTCGTCCGTGCGGGACATGCCGGTCGTACCCAGCACCAGGTTGGCCTGTTCGGTGGGCCGGTCGAGCACCCTGACGCCCGACCGCGTCCGCGCTCCCGGCCCGCTCGTGCGGGGCGGATCGGCCTCCAGCGGGCCGCCCAGCGCGCCCGCCCGCTCGTAGGCGCGGGCGACCAGCTCGACGACCTCCTCGTGCCGGATGTTGCCGGCGACGGAGACGACCGTGCGGCGCGGCCGGTAGTGGTGCTGGTAGTACTCGGCGATCCGGTCGCGGGGGAGCTCGTTGATCGACTCGACGGTGCCGAGGATGGGCCGCCCGATCGGCGAGTCGCCGTAGAGCGCCGCAGCGAACTGCTCGTGCACGACGTCGGACGGGTCGTCGTCGTGCATGGCGATCTCTTCGAGGATCACCCCGCGCTCGGACTCGACGTCGTCGGGGGTGATCAGCGAGCTGGTCACCACGTCGGCGAGCACGTCCACCGCGACCGGCAGGTCCTCGTCGAGCACCCGGGCGTAGTAGCAGGTGTATTCCTTGGCGGTGAAGGCGTTGATCTCACCGCCGATGCCCTCGATGGAGGCCGAGATCTCCATGGTGTCGCGTGTGGGGGTGCCCTTGAAGAGCAGGTGTTCGAGGAAGTGGGTGGCCCCCATGTGCTGGGGGTCCTCGTCACGCGAGCCGATGCCGACCCACATGCCGACCGCGACACTACGCACGGTCGGCATGGTCTCGGTCACCACGCGCAGCCCACCGGGAAGGACGGTGCGCGTCACGACCCCGGCCCCGTCACGGCCGGGGTGCAGCGTGGTGGTTGTCACGAGTTGCGGTCGTCTCCATCGGATCCGTCGGCGCGCGGCGCACGCACACGGGTGCGGGTACGGCGCGGCCGGTCGTCACGCGGCTTGTCGTCCGAAGCCACCTCGGCGGGGCCGGAGTCGGCGGAGGAGTCCGCGTCGCCCTTGGCCTCCTTCTCGGCGGCCTCCTTCTCGATGACCTCGACCGGGACCAGGGACAGCTTGCCCCGGCCGTCGATCTCGGCGATCTCGACCTGGACCTTCTCGCCGACGCTCATGACGTCTTCCACGTTCTCGATGCGCTTGCCGCCGTGCAGCTTGCGGATCTGGGAGACGTGGAGCAGGCCGTCCTTGCCGGGCATCAGCGAGATGAACGCGCCGAAGGCGGCGATCTTCACGACCGTGCCCAGGTAACGCTCGCCGACCTCGGGCATGTGCGGGTTGGCGATGCCGTTGATCACCGTGCGGGCAGCCTCGGCGGACGGGCCGTCGGTGGCGCCGATGTAGATCGTGCCGTCGTCCTCGATGGTGATCTCGGCGCCCGTGTCGTCCTGGATCTGGTTGATCATCTTGCCCTTCGGGCCGATGACCTCGCCGATCTTGTCCACGGGGACCTTGATGGTGATGATGCGCGGCGCGGTCGGGTTCATCTCCGCCGGGGAGTCGATCGCCTCCTGCATCACGTCGAGGATCGCCAGGCGGGCGCCCTTGGCCTGCTTCAGCGCGGCGGCCAGCACGGAGGCGGGGATGCCGTCGAGCTTGGTGTCGAGCTGGAGCGCGGTGATGACGTCCTTGGTGCCGGCGACCTTGAAGTCCATGTCGCCCATGGCGTCCTCGGCGCCGAGGATGTCGGTCAGCGTGACGTACTGGTCACCCTCGCCGATCAGGCCCATCGCGATGCCCGCGACCATCTCGCGCAGCGGCACACCGGCGTCGAGCAGCGCCATCGTGGAGGCGCAGACCGAGCCCATCGAGGTGGAGCCGTTGGAGCTGAGCGCCTCGGAGACCTGGCGGATCGCGTAGGGGAAGTCCTCACGCGAGGGCAGGACCGGGATCAGCGCCCGCTCGGCCAGCGCGCCGTGGCCGATCTCGCGGCGCTTGGGCGAGCCCACGCGGCCGGTCTCACCGGTGGAGTAGGGCGGGAAGTTGTAGTTGTGCATGTAGCGCTTGGTCCGCTCGGGGTTGAGCGTGTCGATGACCTGCTCCATGCGGAGCATGTTGAGGGTGGTGATGCCCAGGATCTGGGTCTCGCCACGCTCGAACAGCGCCGAGCCGTGCACCCGCGGGACCACGTGGACCTCGGCGGACAGCGCGCGGATGTCCTTGGTGCCGCGGCCGTCGATGCGCAGGCCCTCCTTGATGACCCGCTCGCGCATGAGCTTCTTCATCACCGAGCGGAAGGAGGCGGAGATCTCCTTCTCCCGGCCCTCGAACTCGGGGAGCAGCTTCTCGGCGGCCAGCGCCTTGACCTTGTCGAGCTGGGTCTCGCGCTCCTGCTTGCCGGGGATGGTCAGCGCGGCGGCCAGCTCGGCCTTGACCGCGCTCTCCACGGCCGCGTAGACGTCCTCCTGGTAGTCGAGGAAGACGGGGTATTCGGCGGTCTCCTTGGCCGCGACCCGCGCGACCTGCGACTGCGCCTCGCACAGCACCTTGATGAACGGCTTGGCGGACTCCAAGCCCTGCGCGACCGTCTCCTCGTTGGGCGCGACGGCGCCCTCGGCGACCAGCTTGAGCGTGTCCTTGGTGGACTCCGCCTCGACCATCATGATCGCGACGTCGCCGTCGGCGAGCACCCGCCCGGCCACGACCATGTCGAACGTCGCGCGCTCGAGCTCGTGGTGCGTCGGGAAGGCGACCCACTGGCCGTCGATCAGCGCGACGCGGACGCCGCCGATCGGGCCGGAGAACGGCAGCCCGGCGAGCTGGGTGGACAGCGAGGCGGCGTTGATCGCGATCACGTCGTAGAGGTGATCGGGGTTGAGCGCCATGACCGTGGCGACGACCTGGATCTCGTTGCGCAGGCCCTTGACGAACGACGGGCGCAGCGGCCGGTCGATCAGGCGGCAGGTGAGGATGGCGTCCTCGGAGGGACGGCCCTCACGGCGGAAGAACGAGCCGGGGATGCGCCCCGCGGCGTACATGCGCTCCTCGACGTCCACCGTCAGCGGGAAGAAGTCGAGGTTTTCCTTGGGCGACTTCGAGGCGGTGGTCGCGGACAGGACCATCGTCTCATTGTCGAGGTAGGCGACGGCGGAGCCGGCCGCCTGGCGCGCGAGACGACCGGTCTCGAACCGGATCGTGCGCGTGCCGAAAGAACCGTTGTCTATGACGGCTTCAGCGGTGTGGACACCCTCCACGGGGGACCTCCTTGGTCAGTCAGTCTCCCGCGCCCTCTTTCTCACCGGCACCCTCGTTAGGTGCAGCGCCGGTCTTCGATCGAAGCGCCCGGTCAGATCTGTCGCTGTTACCGGAAGCCACTACCGAGGACCGGCCCGCATGCGTCGCGGGTCGCTTGGTGCTTGTGCGGACGCGGGGGGCTCTAAGTGTGTCTTGGATATTCAGTTGTCCGGCGCTCGACGCGCCGGTCTCACAACGGAGAAGGGAGCGACGCGAACGCCGCTCCCTCTCACTCTATCGGCGCAGGCCGAGCCGCTCGATGAGCGCACGGTAACGCGCGATGTCGACCTTCTGCAGGTACTTCAGCAGGCGGCGCCGGCGCCCGACGAGCAGGAGCAGGCCACGACGGCTGTGGTGGTCGTGCTTGTGCGTCTTCAGGTGCTCGGTCAGCTCGCTGATGCGCTTGCTGAGCAGCGCGATCTGCACCTCGGGCGACCCGGTGTCACCGTCGGCCGTCGCGTACTCGGCGATGATGGTCTTCTTGGCAGCGGTGTCGAGGGACACGGCTCTCCTTTGAGCTACGGGCACGCGCGGATGGATAACTGATGCGAACGACCGTGCGTGCCTACAGTCGCCGCGGCGAAGGCCGTCAGAGCAGCGCGCAGCGCCGCCGTCACTGGACCGACATGCAAGGTTACCACCGCGGTCAAGCTCCGCGTCATCAATCCTCAGCCCGAGGTCAGCCGCCGGGCCTGGTCGACGTCTGCGTGGATCTGCGCGATGAGCTCCTCGATCGAGTCGAATCGGGTGTTTCCCCGCAGTCTCGCGCAAAAGTCTACCGCCACGTGTACGCCGTACAGCTCCAGGTCGTCGCGGTCCAGCGCGTACGCCTCGACCGTGCGCGGGACGCCCTCGAAGGTGGGGTTGGTGCCGACGGAGATGGCGGCGGGCCAGCGCTCGCCCTTGTAGACGGTGGGCAGGTTGGCGACGGGCACGCACTCCAGCCAGCCCGCGTAGACGCCGTCGGCGGGGATGGCCGTGTGGGGCTGCGTCTCGACGTTCGCGGTGGGGAAGCCGAGCTGGCGTCCGCGCTGGTAGCCGCGTACGACCACGCCCTCCACCCGGTGCGGGCGGCCCAGGTCCGCCGTGGCGCCCTCGACGTCGCCGGCCACCAGCCGCTCGCGGATCTCGGTGGAGGAGACCCCGTCGCGCAGCGGGACCACCTCGACGGTGAAATCGTACTTCTCGCCGAGCGCGGCCAGGGTCTCGGTGTCGCCCGCCGCACGGTGGCCGAAGGTGAAGTTCGCCCCCACCACGACCACGGCGGCCCGCAGCCGGTCGGCGAGCATCGACTGGGCGAACTCTCCGGGGCTCATCCTGGACAGCTCCAGCGTGAACTCCTCGACGCACACGTCATCAACGCCCAGCCCGGCCAGCAGCTCCGACCTGCGCCTCGGCGTGCTCAGCCGGGCCGGGTGGGAGCCCGGCCGGACGACCTCGGCGGGATGCGGCTCGAAGACGACCGCGACGCTGCGGAGACCGCGCTCCCGGGCGGCGGCCACGGCACGCTCGACCACCCGCTGGTGCCCGCGATGCACGCCGTCGAACACGCCGATCGTGACGGCGGACCTTTCCGAACCCTGCACGCCCGGCCCCATTCGCTTGTGGCGGATCAATCCCCCACCAGCCTGCCATGCGGCGCCGCGCCGGCTCCAATCGAGGGGGTACGATCGGCCGCACCATGCCTCGATACGCACTTCTGATCCTGCCTGCTTTCAACCGGGTCTACGGCGAGAGCTCGGTCCGCCTGACCCTCGCCGAGCTGGCCGTCTTCGGCCGACGAGCCCTGCGGAGCGAGGTGTCGGCCATCGAGGAGCGGGTGATCGGCGGCCTGCCCTACGTGAGCTTCGAGACGGCCGCGCCGCTCGCCGACGGCGACGTCGCGCTGCTGTCCAACCTCTCGTCGGTCTACGCGCTCTACGGGATCGAGGGCGAGCTGCTGCGGCCGCTCACCATGGCGCCGCTCGACCGGCTCAGCAGCGATCTGATCACGATCCAGAAGTACGCCGGCAAGACCAACGAGCACTTCACCAAGCTGCTGCTGAACGTCACGGTGCTGGCCGGCGATCGGCGGCTGGACGAGCGGCTGTCGGTGTTCGACCCGCTGTGCGGCCGCGGCACCACACTCAACCAGGCCCTCATGTACGGATATGACGCCTATGGGGTCGATGTCGACAGCAAGGACTTCGAGGCGTACTCCGGCTTCCTCAAGACCTGGCTGAAGAACAAGCGGTTCAAGCACACGGCCGAGACCGTCCCCGTACGCCGTGAGCGGGCACTGGTCGGCCGGCGACTGAACATCGCCTTCAGCCCGTCGAAGGAGGCGTTCAAGTCCGGCGACACGCAGCGCGTCGCCGTGGTCAACGCCGACACCCTGCGCAGCCGCGAGTTCTTCAAGCCGCACTCCTTCGACGTCGTGGTGACCGACACCCCCTACGGCGTGCAGCACGGCAGCAGGGGCGGCGGCGGGCTGTCGCGCAGCCCGCTGGAGCTGATCAGGAAGGCCGCGCCCGTCTGGGCGGAGCTGCTGCGGCCCGGCGGCGCCATCGGCATCTCGTGGAACACCTATGGCGGCACCCGCGACGAACTCGCCGAGATCCTCACGAAGACGGGGCTCGACGTGGTCGATCTGCCCGACTTCGAGCACTGGGTCGACCAGGCGATCGTCCGCGACATCATGGTGGCCCGCAAGCCATAAGAGGTCGGATCTCTCCTCGCTTCCGACAGCTCACGTCACCGGTCTTGACGCGTGAGTGTGGTAAGTGATCCTATGAATCCTGATAGGAAAGTTTCCTAATCAGGAGGAATCCATGCGATTACTCACCACGAGCGCGCTAGCCATCGGATTACTCGTCCCCGCCCTGCCCGCCTCGGCCGACCCCGTGGAGTCCGGACCTTGGACCTCATACGAGCCGACGTTCACCGTCCAGGAGCGGGGTTGCGGTGACGTCAGCGACCTGACCTTCAAGCTGAACTGCTCCACCGGCAGCGGCGACCAGCGAGCCGAGCGCCGCTACGCCACCTACTCCAGCGGCACCCGCCAGTTCGAGGGCTACTTCAAGATCACCAGTCTCGAAGGGACCCGGATCAGCCTGAAGCAGACGTTCAAGACGACGGGCCCGTTCTTCATGCTCGCCGTCGAACGCGGCGGCCGGCTCTACTCCGTGCACGGCGGCGACACGATCGCCACCGGCGCCACGATCGGCACGACGGTCCGCGTCAACACCGTTCACGTGGTCGGCAGCACCCATCGGACCTACATCAACGGGTCGCTGAAGCACACCGTGTCGAGTGAGAGCGGCAGCTTCTACGACAAGTTCGGCGCCTACCGGACCGGGAGCGGCAAGGGTCCCGCCACGGTCGAGTGGAGCGGCATCCAGTTCTGGCGCAAGTAGCGACGATGAGAGCAGCTCTGGCGGCGTTGCTCCTAACGACGGCGCTCCTGCTCGCGGCCGCCTGCGCGACTCCCCGGCAGGCGCCGGTCCAGCTGACGGCCACGCTCGTGTCGCCGACCGACATCACGCTGCGCTGGCAGGGCCGCGATCCGGACGCCTCCGGGCAGGTCATCGAGTTCGCCACCGAGCCAGGGGGTCCGTACACGATCCTGGGGTTCCTGCCGCCGGAGCAGAGCACGTACACCCATCCTGATCTGATCCCGCGCACGCCGTTCTACTACCGGGTGCGGCCCTACTACGGGCAGGCCTCCGCCCCGGTCGATGTGGCGCTGGGCGGCGGGCCGTACGCCAAGCCGGAATCCGGCTGGTCGGAGCCGCGGACGATCCCCGGCGGCCCGAAAGGGGCGCGGCCGGTCAGGAGCGAGGGAGCGGCGCCGTCGGACCTGACGGCCACCGTCATGCAGGCCGACGGCGTCGCGTTCCGGTGGACCGACCGGACCGCCGACGAGGAGGGCTTCCTGCTGGAGGACCGGCCGTCGGGCCGGCCGGACTTCCGGGTGGTCGCCGCCCTCGATCCGGACGTCAACGCCTTCGGCCTGATCACGTTGCCCGAGGAGAGCCGCGCGTCCTACCGGGTGCGCGCCTTCCGCTACGGGGCGTCGTCGAACATCGTCCACCAGACGACCAAGGGCTAGGAGATGAACACGGCCAGCGGCTTGGCTATGCGGCCCTGCTCCTCCACCAGCGCGAGCAGCTCGCCCTCCGGCCCGAACACCCCGATCGGGCCCTTGCCGAGCCCCGCCGCGGGCAACCGCCCGCCGTGGCTGACGACCCTGGCCTCCTCGGCGGTGAGGTCCCAGCGCGGGAACGCCGCGGACACGGCTTCCCCGATGGGCAGGATCACGCACTCCTCGGTCAGCCCCTCGATGGTCCTGGCCCGCGACAGGTCGTACGGGCCGACCCGGGTGCGGCGCAGCGCCGTCAGGTGACCGCCGACGCCGAGCCCGGCGCCCAGGTCGCGGGCCAGCGCGCGGATGTAGGTGCCGCTGGAGCAGGTCACCACGGCGTCGATGTCCATGACGTCGTCGTGCGCCCTGATGTCCAGCACCGAGAACTCCCGCACGGTGACGGGCCGCGCGGCCAGCTCGACGTCCTCGCCCGCACGGGCCAGCTTGTACGCCCGCTGCCCATCGACCTTGATCGCGCTGACCTGCGGCGGGACCTGCATGATCTCGCCGGTGAGCGCGTCGACGCCCTTCTGGACCGCGGCGGGGTCGACGTCGGCCGCCGGGGCCGTCGAGATGACCTGACCCTCGGCGTCATCGGTGTTGGTGGTCACGCCGAGCCGGATCGTGGCCTCGTAGACCTTCTCGGTCAGCGCCAGGTGGCCGAGCAGCCGGGTCGCCTTCTCCACGCCGACCACGAGCACCCCCGTCGCCATCGGGTCGAGCGTGCCCGCGTGGCCCACCCGCCGGGTGCCGGCCAGCCGCCGCAGCTTGGCCACCACGTCGTGGGACGTCCACTCGGCGGGCTTGTCCACAATGATCAAGCCGCTCTCGGCCATCAAGCCTCTCCGTCCGCGTTCGCCAGCAGCGCGCGGAACGCCGCCATGGTGTCCTCGACACTGCCGTGCGAGGTGAATCCGGCCGCGTTGTGATGGCCACCACCGCCCAGCTCGGCGCAGATCGAGCCGACGTCGACCGCGCCCTTGGAGCGGGTCGACACCTGCCAGGCGCCGTGGTCGTCCTCCTTGAGCACCGCCGCCACCTCGGCCTCGTCAGTGCGCCGCACGATGTCGATGAGACCCTCCAGTTCCGTGTACGGCAGCCCGTACGCGGCCCGGTCTACCCGGGGGACGTACGTCCACACCAGGTGGTCCTCCAGCGACACCCGGTCGAGCGCGGCGGCGAGCACCTTGAGGTAGCCGAACGGGGAGCGGTCCCACAGCTCGCGGGCGATCTCGTCGGTGTGCAGCCCGGTGGCGACCAGCCGGGCGGCCATCTGGTGCACTTCGGGCGTGGTCGAGGAGTAGCGGAACGAACCGGTGTCGGTCACCAGCCCGGCGTACAGGCAGGTGGCGATGTCACGGTCCAGGCTGCCGCCGAGGCGGTAGATCAGCTGCTCGGCCAGCACGGCCGTGGCGGCCACGTGCGGGTCGATGAGGCTGAGGGTGCCGAAGCCGGTGTTGGACAGGTGGTGGTCGATCACGATGACCTCGTGGGCCTTGGCCGTGTTGGCGCCCAGCAGGCCCAGCCGATCGGGTGTCGAGGAGTCGAACGTGATCATCAGCTCCGGCTCCGCCGGGACGTCGGCCGGCGGAACCAGCAGATCCTGGCCGGGCAGGAAGCGCAGCAGGCGCGGCACGGCGAAGTGCCGGTCACCAAAAGAGGCGATGACCCGCTTGCCCAGGGCGCGCAGCACGGAACCGGTGGCCAGCATCGAGCCGAGGGCGTCACCGTCCGGCGACACGTGGCAGGCCAGCGCGATCTCGTCGGCCTTGCCGATCAGGTCCAGCGCGCGCCGCCAGGCGGCCTCGGGGATCACCGAGCCGGACGGCGGCAGCGTGCCCTCCGGGCCGGTGGGCGGCAGGGCCGGGCTGAGGCCCTGCCCCACCGCGCCCGGATCCACACGGGACGGGCGGCCGGTTCTGTCACGCACGTCGGGCGTCACGTCGCTGGCTGCCCGTCCTCGTCAGGCTTGCCGCTGAGGTCCGGCTCGTCGTCCTCCTCCGGCTTGCGGTAGGGGTCCGGGTCGCCGGCATAGGCCGCGCCCTCGGCCTTGCGGGCCACCTCGGCGTCCCTCGCCTTGGCCGCGTTGATCAGATCGTCGAGCTGGCGCGCGCTGTCGGGCAGCGGGTCGTGCTTGAACTCCAGCAACGGCGTGAAGCGGACACCGGTCTGCCGGCCCACCTCGGAGCGGATGATGCCTCTGGCGCTCTCGAGGGCGGCCGCGGTGTCGGCCCGCTCGGCGTCGGAGCCGAACACCGTGTAGAAAACCGTGGCCTCACGCAGGTCCGCGGTGATGCGCGTGTCGGTCACGGTGACGAAGCCCAGGCGCGGGTCCTTGATCCGGCGCTCCAGCATCTCGGCGACGATCTGCTGGATGCGGTCGGCGAGCTTGCGCGCTCGTGCTGCATCCACCATGTTCGCTCCCCCTCACGCACGACCCGGAGGTCGTGCAGTCGTTCAGTCTTCGTCGTTGTAAAGCCGATGTCTGGCCGACAGCAACTCGATCTCGGGGCGGAAGGCCACCAGACGCTCGCAAGCATCCAATACCTCTTTGCAGTTGCCCGCCGACGCCGAGACTACGGCGATGCCGACCTCTGCTCTGCGGTGCAGGTCGAGATGGCCGGTCTCGGCCACCGCGACGCCGGGAAAGCGTCTGTGCAACTCGGCGACCAGGGGTCGCACGACGGAACGCTTCTGCTTCAGCGAATGTACGTCACCGAGCAGGATGTCCAGGGTCAGAGCACCCACATACATCGTTGGTAACCACCGCTTTGTCCTGGTGTGTGAAGCGCACCCCGGCCCTGCTGCGGTGGAGAGCAGGCCCAGGCGTGCGAGAGGCGCCCGGCGGATGGTCCGCCGGGCGCCCGGCCGCGTGTTATGCGCGCGGCTTCTCCCGCATCTCGAACGTCTCGATGACGTCGTCGATCCGGATGTCGTTGTAGCCGACCCCGATACCGCACTCGAAGCCCTCACGGACCTCGGTCGCGTCGTCCTTGAAGCGACGCAGCGACGAGACGGTCAGGTTGTCGGCGATGACAACGCCATCGCGGATGATCCGGGCCTTGCTGTTGCGCACGATCGTCCCGGAGCGGACCAGCGAACCGGCGACGTTGCCGATCTTCGGCACCTTGAAGACCTCGCGGACTTCGGCGGTGCCCATCTGGACCTCTTCGAACTCGGGCTTGAGCATGCCCTTGAGCGCCGCTTCGATCTCCTCGATCGCCTGGTAGATGACCGAGTAGTAGCGGATGTCGACGCCCTCGCGCTCGGCCAGGTCGCGCGCCCGGGGCTCAGGCCGGACGTTGAAGCCGATGATGACCGCGTTGTCGTCGGCGACGGCCAGGTTGACGTCGTACTCGGTGATCGCACCGACGGCGCGGTGCAGGACACGGAGCCTGACCTCGTCGCCGACATCGATCTTGAGCAGGGCGTCTTCCAGGGCCTCCACCGAACCGGACACGTCACCCTTGATGATGAGCTTGAGCTCGTCGACGCGGCCCTTCTCGAGGTTGCTGAACAGCTCCTCGAGGGTCAGGCGGCGGCTCGACTTCGCCATGTCGGCGCTGCGCTTGCGCGCCGCGCGCTGCTGGGCGATCTGGCGGGCCATCCGGTCGTCGGTGACGACGATGAAGTTGTCACCCGCGCCCGGCACGGCCGTCAGACCCATCACCAGGACCGGACGGGACGGCGTGGCCTCTTCGACCAGGTCGCCGTTGTCGTCGAGCATCGCCCGGACGCGGCCGTAGGCCTCGCCACAGACGATCGAGTCGCCGACGCGCAGCGTGCCGCGCTGGACCAGGACGGTCGCGGTCGGGCCGCGGCCCTTGTCGAGGTGCGCCTCGATCGCGATGCCCTGAGCGTCCATCGCCGGGTTGGCGCGCAGGTCGAGCTCGGCGTCCGCGGTGAGCAGGATGGCCTCGAGCAGCTGCTCGATGCCGGTCCCGTTCTTGGCGGAGATGTCGACGAACAGCGTCGAGCCACCGAACTCCTCCGCCACCAGGCCGTACTCGGTGAGCTGGGCACGGACCTTGTTGGGGTCGGCGCCCTCCTTGTCGACCTTGTTGACCGCGACCACGATCGGCACGTCGGCCGCCTGGGCGTGGTTGAGAGCCTCGATCGTCTGCGGCTTCACACCGTCGTCGGCCGCGACCACCAGCACCGCGATGTCGGTCGCCTTGGCACCACGGGCACGCATGGCGGTGAACGCCTCGTGCCCCGGGGTGTCGATGAAGGTGACCTTGCGCTCTTCGCCCTCGTGCTCGGTGGAGACCTGGTAAGCGCCGATGTGCTGGGTGATGCCACCCGCCTCGCGCGCCACCACGTTGGTCTTGCGGATGGCGTCGAGCAGCTTGGTCTTACCGTGGTCGACGTGACCCATGACGGTCACGACCGGCGGACGCGCGGCCAGGTCGGCCTCGTCGCCCTCGTCCTCGCCGAACTCGATGTCGAAGGCCTCGAGAAGCTCGCGGTCCTCCTCCTCCGGGCTGACGACCTGGATGTTGTAGTCGAGCTCGGAGCCGAGCAGCTGCAGCGTCTCCTCGTTGACCGACTGCGTGGCCGTCACCATCTCGCCGAGGTGCAGCATGATCTGCACCAGCGCGGCGGGGTTGGCACCGATCCGGTCGGCGAAGTCGGACAGCGACGCACCGCGCGGAAGGCGGATCGTCGCGCCGTTGCCACGAGCGACCTGCACGCCACCGATCGCCGGGGCCGACATGTTGTCGAACTCCTGGCGCCTCTGGCGCTTGGACTTGCGGCCACGCGTCGGACGGCCACCGGGGCGACCGAAGGCGCCCGCCGTGCCGCCACCGCGGCCACGACCGCCGCCACCGGGACGACCGGCGAAACCGCCGCCGCCACCGGGACCACCGGTGCTCGTGCCCGGACGACCGGCGCCACCGCCGCCACCGGGACGACCGGCGAAACCGCCACCGCCACCGGGACGACCGCCGCCGCCACCGCCGCCAGGACGGCCACCGCCGCCACCGCCGCCAGGACGACCGCCACCGCCGCCGCCACCGGGACGGCCACCGCCGCCGCCACCACCGGGACCGGCGGGACGACCCTGCGGCATCATCATCGGGTTGGGACGCGGACCGCCGGGGCGGGGACCGCCCGCACCGGGACCGGGACGCGGACCTGCCGCACCGGGCGGACCAGGACGCGGGCCACCGGGACGGGGACCGCCCTCGCCGCCACCACGCCCCTGCGGGGGACGCGGGCTCGCGCCGTCGCGCGGCGGACCGTCACGACGCTCGCGCTGCCCGGGACCGCTGGGGGCACCATCACGGTTGCCACCGGGACGCGGCGGCCGGGACTGGCCCATGCCGCTGGCGTTGGAGGAGAACGGGTTGTTGCCCGGACGCGGGCCGCGCGGACCCGGCTTGGGACCGCCGGGACCCGGACGGGGACCGCCGCCGGACGGGGCACCACCGGTGCGCGGAGCCGCCGGACCGCCGCCACCGGAGGGCGCGCCGGAACGCGCCGCGGGGCCGGGCTTGGGACCCGGACGGGCGGCGGGACCGGGACGCGGGCCCGGAGCGGGGGCGCCCGGAGCGGGCGCGGGACGGGTGCCGCTGTCGAAACGCGCCTGCGGGGCGCCGGAGGTGTCGCCACGCTCGGCCTCAGGCTGCGGCTGGTGCGGCATCGGCACCGGCGGGCGCGGCTGACCACTGACCGTGGGAGCCGGCGCGGGCGCCGGAGTCGGGGCCGGAGCCGCGGGACCCGGACGGGGACCGGGCCTGGGACCCGGACCAGGACGCGGAGCTGATGTTGGGGTCGGCGCCTCCGCGACGCCGTTACCGGCCTGGCTGTCCGCCGGCCGGGGAGCAGCCCTTGGCGGCTGCGGCTTGGACGACGAACCGCCGCCCCTAGAGGACCCACCCTTGGATGCGCCCAAAGCTTCGGTGAGCCTGCGGACCACCGGCGCCTCGATGGTGGAGGACGCCGAACGGACGAACTCCCCCATCTCCTGGAGCTTGGCCATGACGACCTTGCTCTCTACGCCGAACTCCTTAGCGAGCTCGTATACCCGGACCTTCGCCACTGCACTCCCTTACTCGGCCCGGGAGGCTGGCTGTGCCGTCCGGACCGTCGCTACCTTGACGTCTTCATCGCCGCGTGCTCATCAGGCGCTCATAGCAATCTGACTCCGCCCATCAACTCGGCGTCCTACATGACATTTCGTGGTTCTCCTTCTCCAGGTGCGCCCGCACTCGCGAGATGTCAAGCGGCCCCGGCACGCGGAACGCGCGCGGAAACGCTCGGCGACGCTCGGCAAGCTCCAGACACTTCTCGGTCGGATGCAGTGACGCACCTCGACCAGGAAGCCGTCCTCGCAGGTCAGGGATCACGTGATCCTCGACCCGCACCAAGCGGAGCAGGTCGGACTTAGCCGTACGGACCCTGCAGCCCACACAGGTGCGCTGTGGAGCCGCGTGGCCACCATATTCCAGCTTACCGTGTTGACGCATCTACGGAACCGGCAGCATCCTCGGCCTGGGTGTCAGGCCGGATGTCAATCCGCCATCCCGTGAGCCGGGCGGCAAGCCGGGCATTCTGCCCCTCTTTACCGATGGCCAGGGAAAGCTGGTAGTCGGGAACGGTGACCCGCGCGACCCGGCCTTCGAGATCGAGGACCTCAACGTGGGAAACGCGGGCGGGCGACAGGGCATTCCCCACGAACTCGCCGGGGTCCTCTGACCAGTCGATGATGTCGATCTTCTCGCCGTGCAGCTCGGTCATCACGTTGCGCACGCGCGAGCCCATCGGGCCGATGCACGCGCCCTTGGCGTTGACGCCCTGCCTGCGCGACCTGACCGCGATCTTGGTGCGGTGACCGGCCTCGCGGGCCACGGCGGCGATCTCCACCGTGCCGTCGGCGATCTCCGGCACCTCCAGCGCGAACAGCTTCTTGACCAGGCCGGGATGGGTGCGCGACAGCGTGACCGAGGGGCCCTTGTGGCCCTTCTTCACCTGCACGACGTAGGCGCGGATGCGCTCGCCGTGCACGTAGTCCTCGCCTGGGACCTGCTCGTTGTGCGGCAGCACGGCCTCGATCTTGCCGAGGTCGACCAGCACCACGCGCGGGTCCTTGCCCTGCTGGATCACGCCGGAGACCAGCTCGCCCTCGCGGCTGGCGAACTCGCCGAAGTTGATCTCGTCCTCGGCGTCGCGCAGCTGCTGCAGGATGACCTGCTTGGCGGTGGTCGCCGCGATCCGGCTGAAGTTGCCCGGCGTATCGTCGAACTCCCTGACGATCTCACCCTCGTCGTCGAGCTCGGCGGCGTAGATGGTCACGTGCCCGCTCGTCCTGTCGAGCTCCGCCCGCGCCTTGGGCGCGGCACCTTCGGTGCGGAAGTAGGCGATCAGTAGCGCGTCTTCGATCGCCTTGACGACCAGGTCGAAGGAGATGTCCTTCTCCCGCTCCAGGCTGCGCAGGACGCTCATGTCGATGTCCACGAGGCTTTCCCCTTAGCCTTCGTCGCCGTCGACGTCTTCGTCGTCGAACCGGCGGAACTCCACCTGCACCCGTCCACGGGTCAGGTCCTGATAGTCGAATCGGCGATCCGCGCCGTCGACGTCGAGCTCGACGCCGCTCTCGTCAGCGGAGCGCACTCGGCCCTCCACCACGGAACCATCTCTCATCTCGGCCTTCACCAGCCGCTTGGCCGCGCGCCGCCAGTGACGCGGCTCGGTCAGCGGACGGTCGACGCCCGGCGAGGAGACCTCCAGCGTGTAGGCCGACTGGCCCATCGCGTCGGTGTCGTCGAGTGCCGCGGAGACGGCCTGGCTGACGTCGGCCACGTCGTCGAGGCTCACGCCGCCGTCGCGGTCGACGATCACACGCAGCAGCCGGCGCTTGCCGGCCTGGGTGACCGTGACGTCCTCCAGGTCGAGGCCCTCCGCGCTGACGACGGGCTCAAGGAGCTTCCTCAGGTGGTCGCGGGGTGATGCGCTGCCCATATCGACCTCCCTATTGTCATGTCTCAGCCGGGCGGACCTCGCCTCTGGCTCACTTGCCGTCTGGCCGCTCAGCCAGCTACGACAGTTGACACCCTATCTGTACGAGGGCACGAAGAGAGCGCCACTCGGCACGGGCGAATGGCGAGCGTCGCCTGACACTGGGAGCGGGCGCAAGACCGTACGATGCTATCTGCGTTCCGTTTACAGGAGGTCCCTGCCCGTGCGCCCGCGTTCCCTCTCACGGCGAGCCGTGCTGGCGGGCGGAGCGGCGGCCGCGGCTCTGTCGGGATGCGGCGCGTCCGACGTCCCCCAGCCGACGCCCACCCCGGCGGAGGATCCTGAGCGGGTGCTGCTGCGGCAGTTGATCGCCGACAAGGAACACACGATCGCCCTCTACTCCACCTTGATCGCGGCCGGTCAGACCAAGCTGACGCCGTTCCGCGACCGCCACCAGGCGCACCTCGTCGAGCTGCGCAAACGCCTGCCCGGCGGCTCCCAGACGGCCACTCCGGCGCCCAGCTCTCCGACGGGCTCGGCCGCTCCGGCGCCCAGCTCCCAGACTGCCGCTCCGGCGCCCAAGATGTCTCTGTCGCGACTGCGCGACGCCGAGCGCAGATCGGCGGCGCTCCGCGTCCGTCAGCTCGCCAGCGCCTCGCCGCCACTGGCCCAGCTCATCGCGAGCATCGGCGCCTGCGAGGCCGCCCACGCCCTGGCCCTGCCGAGGTCGGCATGATGACCGCCGTGACGCCGGCCGACGTGGAGAAGCTGCGCAAGGCGCTGGCTGCCGAGCATGCCGCCGTCTTCGCGTACGGGCTGATCGGCGCGCGCACCACGGGCTCGCTGCGCTCGCGGGTCACGACGGCGTTCGACGCCCATCGGGCCAGGCGCGACCAGTTGCGCGCCGCCATCACCGCCCGGGGCGGCACGCCGTCCGAGCCGGAGGCGGGCTACGCCCTGCCGATCGTGCCGTCCACGGCGGCGGAGGCGATCCGCCTCGCGGTCTACGTGGAGACCGGCATCACGGCGGCCTATTTGGAGCTGGTGGCCTCGGACGACGCCTCGCTGCGCCGCTACGCCGCTCTGGCCATGCAGGAGTCGGTCAACCGCTCCTACGGCTTCCGCCCGGTGGTCACCACGGCCTTCCCCGGCATGTCGCGGCCCACCGGATGAGCACCGCTCAGCGGTAGAGGACCGACAGCAGGTCGACGCCCAGGCGTTCGATCGCCTCGGCGTCGAGCTGGTAGTAGACCACCGAGCCCCGCCGGTGCACGTGCACCAGCTCGGCCTCCCTCAGGTGGCGCAGGTGCCTCGACACCTGTGGCGCGGTCATGCCCAGCTGGTTGGCGAGCTCGGCCGTGGCCACCGGGTTGCGCAGGATGGCGTAGCAGAGCTTGAGCCGGGTGGGGTGCTGGAGCACGGCCAGCCGCTGCCGGGCGGTCTCCAGGGACAGGCCGACGGAGGTGCCCACGCCGTACTGGATGGCCACGGGGTAGCCCGGGTAGTGCTTGACCACGAAGTGCGGTCGGCCGTACAGGCTGGGCACGAGCAGGCAGGGGCGGTCGGCGCCGATGGGGACGGTGGCGTTGTAGAGCTTGTCCAGGACGATCCTGCGCCCGCCCTCGACGGCCGTGGCGGTGGGGAAGTCGGCGATCGCCAGGGGGCCGCGTACGGCGATCGCCCGCTCGCGCCCGGCGGCCTCGGCGGCCAGCGCCGTCCGCAGCCCCGGCCAGTCCGCCTCGAACGCCGCGGCGGCGAAGTCCGCCAGGAAGCCGGTCAGCTCGCGCCTGAAGCCCTCGGGGTCGTCGTGCACCCGGGTGCCGAGCTCCACCCTGCTGAAGGAGATCAGCCTGAGGCGCTGGAGCACGTCGCCGCCGAGACCGGCGCTGTTCTTGCCGACGAGCGCCTGGAGGGTCATCGCGGTGAAGTCGCCGATCGGCAGCGCCTCGATCTCGGCCAGCTCGTCCTCGATCGTCCTCGCGCGGCCGGCCGACAGCGGCAGCAGGTAGCGGGCCCGGAACGCGCTCCACAGCGGGGCCCACGCCGTCGCCCTGGTCAGCAGGTCCTCGTCGGTCTCGGTGTGGACCCTGGCCACCCAGCGGGCCGCCGCGGGATGGTGTCCCGGCTCGTCAAGGGCGTGCAGGCAGGCGCAGAGCTCGGCCAGCGGCGAGACGCGAACGGTGATCGAGGCCGAGTCGGTGGAGGACAGGAGGAGCGTGACAGGCACCCTGTACATTACCGCGTTGGCGACAATCTCCTTGTCCGACACTGGATATATGTCCAGGCTGTGGCGCCATGGCCAAGGCACTTCACGAAACCGGCGGAGTAAAGCACCCCAAGGAGTTCTACTTCAGCGGCTCCACCACGATCTTCGCTTCCCGATACGACCAGCGCTTCTCCTACTGCCTCTACGTGCCGACGGCCCACTCGCCCGACGGCCCGCCGGTGCCGCTCGCCGTGATGCAGCACGGGACGGGACGGCGCGGGCCGCAGTACCGCGACAACCTTGCCGAGTGGGGTGAGCAGCAGGGCTGCCTGGTCCTGGCGCCGCTGTTCCCCGCGGGCATCGAGGACGCGGAGGACCTGCACGGCTTCAAGTTCATCCACTACCGCGGCATCCGCTTCGACCATGTGCTGCTGGCGATGGTCGACGAGGTCGGCGAGCGCTTCAACGTCGACACCGAACGGTTCCTCCTGCACGGCTTCTCCGGCGGCGGTCAGTTCGCCCATCGGTTCGCCTACCTGCATCCGGACCGATTGTCTGGAGTGTCAATTGGTGCACCAGGGCGGATATCGTACATCGATTGGGACAGCCCGTGGTGGATCGGGCTCAAGGGGTTCGAGGAGGAGTTCGGCCAGCCGCCCAGGATCGAAGAGCTCGGGGCGGTGCCGGTACAGATGGTCGTGGGTGCCGAGGACGTCGAGACCTGGGAGATCAACAACCAGGGTGACGCCAACTGGATGGACGGCGCCGACGCCTACGGGACCACCCGCGTCGAACGGCTCGCCGCACTGCGTGACAACTTCGCCGCCCATGGCATCACCGTCCGGTTCGACGTCGTGCCAGGCGTCGCGCACCAGCCGATGAGCGTGCTGGAGCCGGTCAAGGACTTCTTCACCTCGATCCTCACCCCCCGGGAGAACTCATGAAGATCATTGTTGCCGCCGCCGCCCTGACGGTCCTGGCCACCGGTTGCGCGGTCGGCGAGAGCACCACGGCGAGCGCCGAATACCCGAGCAAGCCTCTGACGATCATGGCGCCGGGCAGCCCCGGCGGCGGCTGGGACACCCGTGCCCGCGGCATCGCCGGCGCGCTCAGCCAGTGCAAGATCACCACCGCGAAGGCCACGGTCGTCAACGTCCCCGGCGCGGGCGGCACGATCGGCCTCGCCCAGTTCGCCAAGAGCAAGGGCGACCCCTACCAGCTCATGGTCATGGACAGCGCGACCATGCTCGGCGGCATCGTCAACAACCACTCGCCCGTCGACCTGACCACGCTCACCCCCATCGCGGGGCTGAGCAGGGGGCCGAGCGCGATCGTGGTGCCGAAGTCGGCGCCGTACGAAGACCTGAAGTCGCTGCTCGCCGCGATGAAGAAGGACCCGCACGGCGTCAAGTGGACCGGCGGCTCGCTCGGCGGCCCCGGGCAGATGACGGTGGCCGGACTGGCCAAGGGCCAGGGCATCGACGCCAAGCAGGTCAACTACGTCCCCACGTCGGGCGGCGGCGAGTCGATGAACCTGCTGCTCAGCGGCGCCGCCACCGCGGGCATCGACACCGTCGCCGAGCTCCGCGCGCAGCTCCAGGCCGGAGAGCTCAGGGCGCTCGCGGTGGACGGCGACAAGCGGATCGAGGGCGTCGACGCGCCGACGCTGAAGGAGCTCGGGCTCTCGGACCAGGCCATCTCCACGATGGCCGGCGTGCTCGCCCCCGCGGGACTGACGGCCGCGCAGCAGCAGGACATCGTCAAGATGGTCGACAAGATGCGGCAGACGTCGTGCTGGCAGCAGGTGCTCAAGCAGAACAACTGGGTCGACGCCTGGACCCCTGGCGACTCCTTCAAGCAGGTGCTCACCGAGCAGCGCGGTCAGATCACCACCATCCTCGGCGAGCTGGGACTGGGCAAATGAGCACCCGGCTCGTGTCGGCCGGGTTCCTGGCGGTCGCGCTGGTCGTGCTGGCGCAGGCGTTCATGATCCCCGACAGCGGCGGCTACCAGGCCGTCGGGCCCCGGGCCTTCCCGCTCCTGGTCGGCATCGGTATGGCGGTGGTGGCCGTGATCGGGGTGGTGCAGGCGTTCCGCGCTCCGGTGACCAGCCAGGGTGAGGATGAGGGGATCCACTGGCGTCCCGTGCTGCTCCTCATCGGCACGCTCGCCCTGTACGCGGCCCTGCTGGTGCCCGTGGGCTACTGGCAGGCCACCACGTTGTTCTTCGTCGCGGTCGCCCGGGTGCTCGGCAGCCGCAAGCTGGTCCGCGACCTGGTCGTGGGCCTGCTGCTGGCGCTGGCCACGTACCTGCTGTTCGACCGGGTGCTGGGCATCACGCTGCCGCCCGGACTGATCAGATTGGCGATCTGAGATGAGCGTACTGGGCCACCTGCTCGACGGCTTCGCGCACGCGCTCACCCTGCAGAACCTGCTGCTCGGCCTGCTGGGCGTCACCGTCGGCACGCTCGTCGGCGTGCTGCCGGGCCTCGGCCCGGCTACGACGATCGCGCTGCTGCTGCCGCTGACCATGGTGTTCGACCCGGTGGGCGCGTTCGTGATGTTCGCCGGCATCTACTACGGCGGCATGTACGGCGGCAGCACCACCGCGATCCTGCTCAACATCCCCGGCGAGACGGCGTCGATCCCCACCACGATCGAGGGCTACCCGATGGCGCGGAAGGGCCGGGCCGGGGCCGCGCTGGCCACGGCGGCCATCGGCTCGTTCGTCGCGGGCACGATCTCCACCGTGGTGATCACGTTCCTGGCGCCCGGCATGTCGGCCATCGCCAAGTCGATCCAGCCCGCCGAGTACTTCTCGATCATGGTGCTCGCGTTCGTCACCGTCACCTCGCTCATGGGCGACTCGATCGTGCGCGGTCTGTCCAGCCTCTTCCTCGGGCTGGCGATCGGCATGGTGGGCATCGACCAGATGACCGGCCAGCCGCGCCTGGCCTTCGGCGTCCCCGAGCTGTACGAGGGGCTGCCGGTCGTGGCGCTGGCCGTGGGCCTGTTCGCCGTGGCCGAGGCGGTCGCCACCGCGGCCCAGCGCAACCGGCAGGAGCAGGCGCCGGTGAAGGTGACCGGGCGCATCGGCATGACCCGCGACGACTGGCGCCGGTCCTGGCGGCCATGGCTGCGGGGCACCGCGTTCGGCCTGCCGATCGGCTCGCTGCCCGCGGGCGGCGCCGAGCTGCCGACGTTCCTCAGCTACAACGTCGAGAAGCGGCTGGCGAAGGACCCGGAGGAGTTCGGCCACGGCGCCATCGAGGGTGTGGCGGGGCCTGAGGCGGCCAACAACGCGGCGTTCTCCGGCGTGCTGGTGCCGCTGCTCACGCTCGGCATCCCCACGTCGGCCACGGCCAGCATGCTGCTGATCGCCTTCCAGATCTACAACGTGCAGCCCGGGCCGCAGCTCTTCGACCAGCAGCCGGTGCTCGTGTGGACGCTGATCGCCAGCCTCTACATCGGCAACGTGATGCTGCTGGTGCTGAACCTGCCGCTGATCCGGCTGTGGGTGAAGCTGCTGAGCGTGCCCGCCGCGCTGCTGACGGCGGCGATCCTGACGTTCGCGACGCTGGGCGTCTACGCCACCTCGCAGAGCGTGTTCGAGATCCTGGTGGCGTACGGGTTCGGGCTGGTCGGCTTCGTGCTGCGGCGGGCCGGCTATCCGGTGGCTCCGCTGATCCTCGGGGCGGTGCTCGGGCCGCTGATGGAGGTGCAGTTCAGGCGGGCGCTGGCCTTCAGCGAAGGGGATCCGGCGGTGTTCTTCACCCGGCCCGTGTCGCTGGTCATCCTCGTGATCGCCGCCGCCTGCCTGATCGGGCCCGTGGTGCTCCGCCGCCGCGGCAAGATCAAGATGCCCGCGGCGATGGACTGACACAGAACAAGACATGGCTCCCCCCGCCGGCGGCGGGAGGAGCCATGTCTTTTCCGTTATGAGCAGGCGGCCTGTACGCGGTCGGCGGCCGTGTCGAGGGGGATCTCCTCCTTGGTGCCCGAGACGCGGTCACGGAGCTCGACCAGGCCCTGGGCCAGCCCGCGGCCGACGACCACGATCGTGGGCAGGCCGAGCAGCTCGGCGTCCTTGAACTTGACCCCCGGCGAGACCCCGGCCCGGTCGTCGACGAGGACCCGCAGCCCGCGTGCCTCCAGGTCGGCGGCCAGCTCGAGGGCCGCCTCGATCTGGTTGTCCTTGCCCGTGCCCACGATGTGCACGTCGGCGGGCGCGACCTCGCGCGGCCACACCAGCCCGAGCTCGTCGTGGGCCTGCTCGGCGATGACCGCCACGGCCCGCGAGACGCCGACGCCGTAGGAGCCCATCGTGATGCGGATCGGCTTGCCGTCCGGGCCCAGGGCGTCGAGCCCGGCCGCGTCGGCGTATTTACGGCCGAGCTGGAAGATGTGCCCGATCTCGATGCCGCGGTCGATGGACAGCGGCGAGCCGCAGCGGGGGCAGGGGTCTCCGGCGCGCACCTCGGCGGCCTCGATCGTGCCGTCGGGGGTGAAGTCACGGCCCGCGACCACGCCGGCGGCGTGCTTGCCGCGCTCGTTGGCGCCGGTCACCCAGGAGGTGCCGGTGACCACGCGGGGGTCGACGAGATAGCGGATGCCGAGATCGCGCAGGACCTGCGGCCCGATGTAGCCACGCACCAGGCCGGGGTGCTTGGCGAAGTCCTCGGCCTCGAAGATGGCGGGCTCGCCGGGGGCCAGCGCGGCCTCCAGTCGCTTGAAGTCGACCTCGCGGTCACCGGGCACGCCGACGATCAGCGTCTCGACCTTGTCGGAGCCGGGCGTGGTGACCTTGACGACGACGTTCTTCAGCGTTTCCGCGGCGGTGATCGACAGGCCGTGGTGCTCGTTGACGTACGACACCAGCGACTCGATGGTCGGGGTGTCGGGCGTGTCGAGCACGCGCTGCGGCTCCAGCCCCTCAAGCGCGCGGACCGGGGGCGCGGTCGTGGTGACGGCCTCGGCGTTGGCCGCGTAGCCGCAGGAGTGGCAGGCGACGAACGTGTCCTCGCCGGTGGGCGTGGGCGCCAGGAACTCCTCCGAGGCCGAGCCGCCCATCGCGCCCGACGTGGCGAACACGATCTTGTAGTTGATGCCGAGCCGGTCGAACAACCGGATGTAGGTCTCGCGGTGCTGCTCGTAAGAGTGCTTGAGCCCGTCGTCGTCGAGATCGAAGGAGTAGGAGTCCTTCATCAGGAACTCGCGGCCGCGCAGGATGCCCGCGCGAGGCCTGGCCTCGTCGCGGTACTTCGTCTGGATCTGGTAGAGCGTGACCGGATAGTCCTTGTACGAGGAGTATTCGCTCTTGACCATGTCGGCGAAGAGCTCCTCGTGCGTGGGACCGAGCAGGTAGTCGGCGCCCTTGCGGTCCTTGAGCCGGAAGAGCGTGTCACCGTATTCGGTCCAGCGGCCGGTGGCCTCGTAGTATTCGCGCGGCAGCAGGGCGGGGAACAGCACCTCCTGGCCGCCCATCCGGTTCATCTCCTCGCGGACGACCTTGGCGACGTTTTCCATCACCATCTTGCCGAGGGGCAGCCACGAGTAGATGCCGGGCGCCACCCGCCGGACGTAACCGGCGCGGACCAGGAGCTTGTGGCTCGGCACTTCCGCGTCTGCCGGGTCGTCCCGCAGGGTGCGAAGAAACAACGACGACATGCGCAGCAACACGGCTACTCCTTGGTGGGCCTGGATATGGAGGACTACAGGCTATCGACTCGGAGCAACCTACCGCGCGGCCTTATCCGGCGATGGAGATCCAGCCGGCCAGCGCGCCGGTCACCCCGACCGCGAACAGGGCGGTCAGGACCGCCGACAGCGACAGCGCGCGCACCCGGCCCGCCATGCTCCTGCGCAGCGCCAGCACCAGCGCGACGGACAGGACACCGATCACGATCGCGGGGCCGGGCCAGAACGCGGGCTCACTGTCGATGAAGCCGGGCGTCGCGCGGTCGACCGTGTCGGCGAGCAGCAGGGCGCCGATGACACCGGCCGCGACATCACCCCAGATGTCCGTCCTGCTCGTCACGTAGGCGAGCAGGCCCACCCCGACCAGCAGGACGAGGGCCCAGTTCAAGCCGACCGCGGGCTCACCGGCGACCGGGCTGATGTCCGTCCCGCCGCGCAGCATGTTGCCGCCCAGCGTCGCGACGATCATGGACAGAGCGGCCAGGAACGTGGTGAGCAGCGCCCACCCGAAGCCCGCCGCGCTCGCCCCGACGACCAGGGCCAGGGCCAGGTACATGTAGGGGTCATAGAGCTGACCGAGCCACTGGGGCATCCGGTCGGAGGCGAATATGCCGATGAGGCCGACGGCCAGTCCACCCAGGAAGGACGCCACCACGTGTTGCTCTATGCAGCGCAGTCGCCGGTCGTACGCGGCGAACTCGGCATAGTCGAGTGCTGTCTCTTTCATCTCCAGTCCCTGGTCATCCCTCCCCCGAGAACTTCTGGGAACGACCACAATCAGATTATGTGCCTGTACAAAAAAGGCAAATTTAGGACAACCGTATGTAATCAAGCAATCGCTTGGTTAAGCTTGCCCGGTGACCGTCACAGACGAGCTGCGCGCCGTCGTCCGCGCCTATCTCGCCGACCGCCCCGCCGCGCCCTGGCCGGCGTTCGCGCGTGACCTCGGCGCCGCCGGACTCGCCATTCCCGAGAAGTACGGCGGAGCGGGCTGCGGCCCGGCCGAGACCGCGGTCGTGGCCGGCGAGCTGGGCAGGACCCTGTCTCCCTACCCCTTCCTGCAGAGCGCCGTCCTGGCCGTCGAGGCGCTCAAGGCGGGCGGCGACGAGGCGGCGATGGCCCGGCTGCTGCCCGCGCTGGCCGACGGCTCGGCGACGGCGACCGTCGTCCTGCCGGGCGAGGGCGACCTGACCCTCCGGGACGGCCTGCTCACGGGCGTCGTCCCGTACGCGCCGGCGGGCGACGTGGTGCTCGCCTACGCGGACGGGCTCCTGGTCGAGGCCGTGCCCACGCGGCGCGTGACCCACCCGACCATGGACGAGAGCCGGCCGCTGGCCGAGCTGTCGTTCGACCACGTCCAGGTACGGCCGGCCGGAGACGGCGCGGCGTGGAGCCGGGTGCGCGACCTCGGCATCGCGGCGCTGGCGGCCGAGCAGGTGGGCGGGGCCGAACGCTGCCTGGAGATGGCCGTCGAGCACGCGAAGCTGCGCCATCAGTTCGGCCGGCCGATCGGCTCCTTCCAGGCCGTCAAGCACAAGCTGGCCGACCTGCTGCTGCTCGTCGAGTCGGCCAGGTCGGCGGCGCGGGCGGCGGCCGAGTCCGAGTCCTTCGCGGCGATCGCCGGGTCTTACTGCACCGAGGCGTATCTCACTGCGGCGGGCGAGAACATCCAGGTCCACGGCGGGATCGGCGTGACCTGGGAGCATCCGGCCCACCGCTACCTCAAGCGGGCCACCTCCGACGCGCAGCTCTTCTGCCCGCCGCAGGCGCACCGCGAACGGCTGGCCGCGTACGTCTTCCCGGGCCCCGCCGACGGGTCAGCCGCCCAGTAGCGTTTCCCAGGGGCGCCGGGCGTTCGTGCTGCGGGTGGTGTCGAGCGCCTCGGCCAGCCGCCAGAAGCCCGGCTTGTCGCGTACGCGCTCGCGGCCCAGCGGATCGATCGCCCGCAGTTCGAAGCGGACGCCCATCACGTCGAGCACCGCCGACCGGCTGTCGCCCGGCCCGGCGGGCCTGCCGAGCTCGTCCTCGTAGGCGGGATTGCGCACCTGCGCGGCCAGCAGCGCCGCCACCTCGGAGGCGTACGGGCCGTCGCGCCATTCGATGTGCCAGCTGTGGTCGGAGCCGCGCCACCAGGTCAGGTCCCGGCACGACTCGATGAACTCGGCCTCGGTCGCGAGGGCGGCCATCACCCGGCCGAACGCCTCGAAACCGCGCCCGCTGGTGAGCGAGAAGTCATCGGCCCGCATATCGGGGAGCGTGCCATCTTTCGGCCGCCTTAGCGCGTGCTTTCGCCTCACGTGCATCACTCTGATCGCGAACGCGCCCTTCCCGCAAGTCTTTGGTGCTGGTAGTCTCTACCAAGCGAGCGCTTGGTTTACTACTTTCGCCGGAGGCGCGATGACGTCCCTACGGATCAGCCTGGGGTACGAGCTGGAGGTCCGCGGGCGCTCCCGCGAGGTCGAACAACAGGCGTTCCAGAACGTGATCGACCAGGTCGCGCTCGGCGACCGGCTCGGCTTCGACACCGCCTGGTTCGTCGAACACCACTTCACCCGAGGGTTCTCCCACTCCTCCGCGCCCGATCTGGTGCTGTCCGCGATCTCCCAGCGGACCGAGCGGATCCATCTCGGGCTGGGCGTGGTGCTGCTGCCGTTCCAGTCGCCGATCCGTACGGCGGAGCGGGTCGCCACCCTTGACGTACTGAGCGGCGGCCGGGTGGAGTTCGGCACCGGGCGGGGCGCCTCACCCCTGGAGTACCAGGCGTTCCAGCGGCCGTTCGAGAAGTCGCGGCAGATCTGGGAGGACTCGCTGGAGGCGACACTGGCCATCTGGCGGGCCGACGGGGAGCCGGTCAGCCGCTCGAACGAGTTCTTCGAGATCCCGGACGTGGCCGTCTACCCGCGCCCGGTGCAGCAGCCGCACCCGCCGGTCTGGGTGGCCTCGACGTCGCTGGAGGGCTACCTGGCGGCGGCCGAGCACGGCTACAACCTGCTCGGCATGACGATGGTCAAGGGCATCGACGACGTGGCCGCCGACATCGCCCAGTACCGCGAGCGCCTGGCCGCGGCCGGGTTCGACCCCGCCTCACGCCGGGTCGCGCTGATGATCCCGTGGTTCGTCGCGCCCACCCGCGACGAGGCCAACGAGACGGCCGCCGACGCCGTCCTGTGGTACATCCGCCGCCAGGTCAACCTCGTCACCCCACCGGACTACTACGACGCGCGGCACGCCACCCATCGGGTTCTCGGCCAGCTCGCGGCCGGGATGCCGCCCGAGGAGGCGATGGCGACGCTGCGGGAGCACCTGATGGTCGTGGTGGACGACGTGGCGGGCTCGCGCAAGGCCCTGGCCAGGATCGCGGAGGCCGGGGCGACGGATCTGATCATCCAGGCGCAGGTGGGCGGGCTGGCGCACGAACGGGTGTGCGAGGCGATGACGCTGTTCATGACCGAGGTGGCCAAGTGACCGCCTCGGACACCTCAGCCGAAGCCGCCGCCGCGCGGTGGCTGACGCGGGACGATCTCCGGGCGGGCGCGCGGTCCGCCACGGGGCTGCTACTGGTCGCTCCCGACGCCTCCAGCGCCTTCCCGCTCGGGTCCGGCGACCGCGCGGAGGCGGCGGGACTGACCGGGGCGGCGCTGCGCGCGGCAGGCGTGGGCGGACGCGACCGGGTCGTGGTGGCGCTGGCCGAACCGGCGGGCGCCCTCTGGGCCGCCGCAGCGGCGGACGTGGCGTCGGCGGCGGCCTCCGTGGGGCCGCGCGGCCGCATGCGGCTGATCCACGCGCTGTCCGCCCTGGGCGCCACCACGCTGGTCGCCACCCCGACGGGTGCGATGGACCTGCTGGCCAGGCTGCACCTGGAGTTCCTGCTCGACCCGCTCGACCTGGGGCTGCGGCACATCGTCCTGACCGGGGAGATCGCCTCGAAGCGGACGATCCGCCACCTGGCGGGCGAGTTCGACGCCCACGTGACCGAGGTGTACGCCAACCCCTTCAGCGGCGGCGCCCTGGCCTGGCGGGCGGCGGAGAACGACCCGCTCACCCCGCTGGCGGACGGCGTGCTGCACCTGGCCTCGCTGACCAAGGACGTGCTGCGGCACGCGGAGCCGTCCGGGGTGGCCGAGTTGGTGATCACCCCTCACGGTCACTCGGCGCTCGGCGACGCCGTCCTGCGTACCGGCCAGGTGGTCCGCACCGACTCCCCCGCGCCCGACTCCCCTGCGTCCGGCGACGACACGCGCGCCGGTGACCCCGGCTTGCCCGCTCCCGCGCACACGGTCGGCGAGTACGTGCTGGTCCGGGGCGTGTGGCTGTCGCTGCCGCGGATCGAGAAGGCGCTGGCCAAGATCGACGGCGTGTCCCGATGGGAGCTGTCGATCAGCCGGCCGGGCACGCTGGACACCGCGGTGCTCACCGTCACGTTCAGCAGGGAGAGCCTGGTGCGCAACCCGATGTGGCGGGGGCGGATCCAGCAGGCGATCCAGGGGCTGACCCCGATCTCGATCGGTGTGGAGATCGCGCCGGAGATCGCCGAGGCGCCGGGTCCCGGTGTACTGACCGACCTGCGCGGCCACCACCTGGGCCGCGACCGGGCGTTGATCGTGTAACCGTTGATCGTGTAACCGGAGGCGCGCACCGATGGGACCGATGCCGGACTGGGGGACGCTCCCCCGCATGCTTCGCGACCAGGCGGACCGGCACCCGGACACGATCGTGATCGTCGACGGCGCCACGCGCGTGACCATGGCGGAGCTCCGCGCCGGAGCCGCCCGTGTGGCACACGAGCTCATCGATCTCGGTGTCCGGCCGGGCGACCGGGTGGCCCTGTGGGGCGTCAACGACCCGTACTGGGTGATGCACGCCTTCGGCGTCTGGGACGCCGGTGCGGTGATCGTGCCGCTCTCCTCGCGCGCCAAGGGCCTGGAGGCGGCGGCGATGATCGCGAAGACCGGCGCCGAGGTCCTGATCACGGGCGAGGGCCCGCCGGGCGTCGTTCTCGCCGATCTCCTGCCGCCGGGCACCGGCCTGCGCCACGTGCTGGGCCCCGGCACGGAATTCGCGGGCGTCGATCGGAACCATGACGTCGAGGAGCGGGCGCTGGCCGTACGGCCAGGCGATCTGTGCGAGATCATGTCCACCTCCGGCACGACCGGCACCCCCAAGGGCGTGATGCTGGACCACGCCCAGGTCCTGCGCGGCTACTGGGACTGGTCCGAGATCGTCACCCTGGACGAGCACGACCGCTATCCGGTGATCGCCCCGTTCAGCCATGGTTTCGGGCTCAACGCCGGGCTGATCGCCTGCGTGCTGCGGCGGGCGACCATGATGCCGATCAGGATCTTCACCCCCGACGCCCTGATGTCGCTGATCTCCGAAGGCCGGGTGAGCATCCTGGCTGGGCCGCCGACGCTGTTCCACCGGCTGCTCGACGAGCTGGACCGCGCCGACTGGGACGTGTCGTCGCTGCGCGTGGCCATCTGCGGCGCCGCCGCCGTGCCCGCCGCGCTGATCACCCGGCTGGTCGAACGGGTCGGGCTGGAACGGATGATCAACGCGTACGGCCTGATGGAGGGCACCGTCGTCTCCATGACCAGGGCCCGCGACCCGATCGAGGTGATCGCCGCGACCACCGGCAGGGCGGTGCCCGGGATCGAGGTGCGGATCGTCGACGACGACGGCAAGGAGGTCGCCGCCGGTGAGCGCGGCGAGATCCTGCAGCGCGGGTACGGGGTCATGCGCGGCTATTGGGACGAGCCCGGCAAGACCGCCGAGGTCGTCGATCCGGACGGCTGGCTGCACACGGGCGACATCGGCGTGCTCGACCCGGCGGGCAACCTCGCCATCGTGGACCGCAAGAAGGAGCTCTACATCGTCAACGGCTTCAACGTCTCACCGGCCGAGGTGGAGTCGCTGCTGCTGCGCGAAGGCTCGCTGGCGCAGGCGGCCGTGATCGGCGTGCCCGACCCGGTCTCGGGCGAGGCGGGCTGGGCGTACGTGGTGCCCAGGCCGGGGATGACGATCGATCCGGGCACACTGCTCGGCTGGGCGAAGGACAACATGTCCAACTACAAGGTGCCGAAGCGGATCATCGTGGTCGAGGCGCTGCCCGCCAACACCAACGGCAAGATCGACAAGATGGCTCTCCGCGCCCGCGCGTCCAGGTCGTGAAACGCCGACGACCGCCCCCTTCGCGAAAGATGGGTTCATTCGTCCCGGCGATCGGGGATACATCGATCACAGTGCCTGGTTGAATCTGGTAGGACGCAAGCCCGTGTAACAGAATCGCCCACATAGAGGAGGCAGCGTGACGTTGCGCGTGGCGGTCATCGGGTCGGGCCCTGCCGGTATCTACACGGCCGAGGCCCTGGTCAAGCAGGCGCAGGAGGACGTGCGGGTCGACGTCATCGAGCGGCTGCCCACGCCGTACGGGCTGGTCCGATACGGTGTCGCGCCCGATCACACGTCGATCAAGTCGATCGCCAACTACCTCCGCCGGGTGCTGGAGCTCCCCGAGGTCCGCTTCCTCGGCGGCGTCACGCTCGGCGAGCACCTGTCGGTCGAGGACCTGCTGGGCCACTATGACGCGGTCGTCTACGCCACGGGCGCGATGGTCGACAGGAAGCTCGGCATCCCGGGCGAGGACCTGCCGGGCAGCGTGGCCGCCACCGACTTCGTCAACTGGTACTGCGGCCATCCCGACGTCTCCGCCTCCATGTTCACCCTCGACAGCGCCGAGATCGCGGTCATCGGCGTCGGGAACGTGGCCGTCGACGTCGTCCGCGTGCTGGCCAAGACCGCCGAGGAGCTCAGCTCCACGGACGTGCCGCACGACGTGCTCGAACGTCTGGGCGCCAGCCAGGTCAAGGCGATCCACATGATCGGCCGCCGGGGCCCGGAGCACGCCAAGTTCACGCTGAAGGAGCTGCGGGAGCTCGGCGAGCTGGCCAACGCCGACGTCTGCGTCCGCGACGACGAGGCCGTCGTGCTGGGCGGCGACTTCCCCCGGCAGATCCGCGGCAACATCGACGTCCTGCAGTCCTGGGCGGCCCGCGCCCCCGTCGGCCGCCCACGCCGCCTCGACGTCCGCTTCTGGCTGCGCCCGGTGGAGATCCTCGGCACGGACCGGGTGGAGGGGCTCAGGCTCGAACGCACCCGGCTGTCCGAGGAGGGGCGGGTGGTGGGCACGGGCGAGTTCGAGACGCTCCCGGTGGGCATGGTGCTGCGCTCGGTCGGCTACCAGAGCGTCCCGCTGCCGGGGGTACCGTTCGACGAACGGTCGATGACCGTGCCCAACGAGGCCGGACGGGTCCGCGACCGCGAGTACGTCGCGGGCTGGCTCAAGCGCGGCCCCACCGGCGTGATCGGCACCAACAAGTCGGACGCGGCGGAGACGGTCCGCACGCTGCTGTCCGACCTGGCGGGCCATGATCGGACACAGTCGGCGCCCATCGAGGCGCTGCTGCTCGAACGGGGTGTACGGCCGGTGACGTACGACGAATGGCTGGCCATCGAGGCGGCGGAAGGCGCGCTGGCCAAGTCGCTGGGCCGGGGCGAGCGCGTCAAGCTCGCCGGCCTGGAGGCCATGCTGCGGGCCTGCCGGCCCTGAAGACGGACGCGGCACAGTGAGAGATCAGTCCCTTCCCGGCTTCGAGGAGGCTTACCGGATCCAGCGGGCCCGCTATCCGGCCGCCGAGCCGGCCTGGCAGCCGGTGCACACCGTCTACGTTCCCGCCGACCGGCTGTCGCCGAGCACGGTCGTGGGGTGGCGCGCGCAGGCCATGGATCTGGTCAAGGAGCATCTGAGCGGCCCCGATGAGCTGGCCGCGGTGTTCGGGCTGCCGGACGCGCTCGCGCGGGACGTACACGAGAGAGTGCTGCGCAAGCTCGCCCGCGAGCCGGTCGAGGACCTGCGGATCGACTTCGAGGACGGCTACGGCGGGCGGCCCGGCGACGAGGACGGCCACGTCGAACAGGCCGTCGAGGCCGTGGCCGTGATGCGGGCCGCCGGAGCGCTGCCGCGCCGGTGGGGGCTGCGGGTCAAATCGTTCGCCGACGGGGATCCCGGGCGGTCGGTGCGGACGCTCGACGGGTTCGTCACCGGGGTGGTCGAGCGGGTGGGCGAGTTGCCGGCCGGGTTCGTGGTCACCTTCCCGAAGGTGCTCATGGAGGCGTACCTGGGGCAGTTCTGCGGCTTCCTGGAGCGGCTGGAGAGGGAGCTGGACGTCGAGCTGCGGTTCGAGATCCAGGTCGAGGCGCCGCAGACCGTGCTGTTCCTGCGCGGGGAGCTGGCCGAGTCGTTCGGCGGGCGCCTGGCGGGCGCGCACTTCGGGGTGTTCGACTACACGGCGGCGCTCGGGCTGCCGCCGCACGAGCAGCGGCTCGACCATCCGGCCTGCGACCACGCGCGGCACGTGATGCAGACGGCGTTCGCGGGCACCGGGGTCGAGCTCTCCGACGGCTCCCTGGCCGCCTCCCCCGCCTCCGGGTCGGCCGAGGACGTGCACGCGCTGTGGCGGCGGCACGCCGAGCTCGTCAGGCACTCACTGGGGCATGGGTTCTACCAGGGCTGGGACATGCATCCCTCGCACCTGGTGAGCAGGTTCGCCACGGTTTACGCCTTCCATCTGGCGCGCTACGACTCCTACCGGGACCGGGTGCGGGCCTGGGAGCAGCGGCGCGCGGCCGGGGGCGGCGTCATGGACGAGCCCGCCACGATCAAGACGCTCGCCGCCGCGCTCCGCCGCGCCGACGCGGCGCTCACGCTCCCGGACTGAGCCCGGCTGAGAGCAGGTCAATCACGGTCGACGAGGGTGCGCCACTGGCGGACGCGGCGCTGGTCGACCGGCATGGACCAGTTCTCCCGCACGGCCGAGCCCACGTGGAACGCGCGGATGCCGTAGTCCAGCAGGGACGGCACGTAGGCGGGCTTGAGTCCGCCGCCCGCCAGGATGATGGAGCCGTCGCCCGCGTCGGCCCGGCTCTTGAGCACCGGCAGCCCGGACCGCACACCGGCGGGCGAGCCCGCCGTGAGCACCGTGGCCAGGTTGGGCAGCAGCCGTACCGCCCGCCACGACGCCTGGACGTCGGCCGCGTGGTCGACGGCGCGATGGAACGTCCACGGCAGCGGCGACGCCGCGTGGATCAGCGCCTCGGTGGCGGCCAGGTCGACCGCGCCCGCCTCGTCGAGGAAGCCGAACACGAATCCCGCCGCACCCGCCTGGGCCAGCGCCTTGACATCCAGGCGTAGCCGGTCGAGCACTTCGGGACCGGCGGTGAAGGTCGCGTCGCAGCGCAGCATCACCATCTGGGGCAGCGGGCACTCCGCGGCGATCGCGGCGACCGTCTCCGGAGCAGGGGTGAGCCCGTCGGCACCCATGTCGGCGACGACCTCCAGACGGTCGGCTCCGCCCTGCTCAGCGGCCACGGCGTCGCGCACGTTCAGCGCGATCACCTCTAGGAGGGATCCGGTCATGCTGGAGAGGTTATATGGTGCTCTGCCCATTTCCGGGGGCGAAGGGGGATAAAAGTCCCCGCCGGCCGTGCCCCACTGGGGGAAGCAGGGCACGGCCGTACCGGCGGGCGCCGGTCAGGTGTGCTCAGACGCCGATCAACTCGGCGACCGTGAGATCGCGGAACGCCGTCGTCGCGGCCTCCTCCGCGGGCCGCTCGAAGAGGGCGCCCGAGGAGCGGTGCGGCAGATCGACCGTACGCAGGTGCCGGAAGCCGCGCTTGCGGTAGTAGTCCTGCAACTGCGGGTTGTTCTTGGCGCAGTCGAGCCGGAGCCACCGCGACCCGGCCGCGTGCGCCATGGAGCCCGCCCAGTCCAGCAGGGCGTCCCCGAGGCCGAAGCCCGACCAGGGCCGGGCGACGGCGAGCTTGTGCACGTACAGGGCGGCGCCCGGGTCGTCGGCCCGGCGCCAGAACTCCGGGTCGGCGTTGTCGTCGAGAGCGATCGTGGCGACGGGCGGGGCCTCGTCGTCCAGCTCGAGGTACCGGAGCTCGTCGTCCACGAGGTAGAGCACCCGCTCGGCGATGAGTGGCTCGATCCGCTCGGGGCCGAAGCCTCCCCGCGGCCACTGCCGCACTCCCCGGGAGTGCAGCCATTCGGCCGTGTCGGCGAGGAGGGTCAGGACGCCCGGGAGATCGGCGGCGTCGGCGCGGCGGAGAGCGAGCGGATGGAGCAGGGTGTTCGAAAGCACGGTTCAGCCCTTCATGACATTGGGTGTCCATGCGAACACAGAACGTGACCATTTGAGCGCGCGCTGGCTCGCACGGGGGGTTTGAGGCGACATCTATCGAGAAATCGCGCATCAAGGGAGTGCGCAGGACTCCCTTTGCCCAGCGAGGCGGGAGGCTCGTCTTAGGCGGCCGGTGGGATCACCCCCAACCGAGCTCGCTCAGCGGCTGTCGAGCTCGTATCTGATCAAGTGCTTGTCGGCGGGGAGCACCGACACGGCGACACGCACGGGCATGTCGCCGTTGTCGTAACCAACCCGGACGTAAACCATGACCGGTGTGCCGAGCTCCAATTGGAGACGCTCGGCTTCTTCCTGGTTGGGCATACGCGCCCAGATGTCGTCCACCACCCGCACCTGCTCGTGTCCGAGCTCCTCCAGCACCCGGTTGGCTCCCCGCGGAATGTCGCCCGGCCGGGCGATCTCCGTGCTGGCCACCAGGTCACGTGGAAAATAGGAATCGTTGGTGTTGTACGGCTGGCCGTCGACGAACCGAAGGCGCCGCCGGACGACGGCCAGTTCTCCTTCGGCCAGCTCGAGCCGGCTGGCGATCTCCTCGACCGGAGAGACGGTCAAGACCTCTATGTACTGGCTGGGCGCACGACCTTCCTGCGTCACGGCGAAGGCGAAAGCTTCGCGTAGTTCGCCGGACGGCTGCGGCTCCAGCTCTCGCTGCGGATAGATCAGCAGCGGTCTCCGGTCCCGGACGACCGTGCCACGCCGCGGGGTTCGGGTGACCAACCCTTCGTTGACCAGCTCCCCTAAGGCGAGTCGGACAGTGTTGCGGCTCACCCCATGGTCTTCCATGAGCTGCGCCTCGGTCGGCAGCTGCGCCCCGGGGCCGAGTACACCGGAGTAGATGGCTCTCCTCAGCTCCGAGGCCACCAGCTGGTACAGGACCGACCTTGCCACTTTCACCCCTTTTGTTCCAACAATTTAGACGATCTGGTTCTAACAGGCCACAACCCCTTGACCAATGGCCATTGACAGCCGCATCATCCAATCGTTGGTACAAATCCATCGAAAGGCCGGTGAGGGGGTGAGGGCCGGTGTTACCGGTCCACGCGGGTACGCCATACCTGCCCTGGCAAGACCCTCGTGAAGCAACACGTTTACCGCGTTACGCGTTGCATCGCCAGGGCCTCTGCTACACCTACCAGAGCAATGGGAACGGCATGTCCGTACTATCCGTGTCGACCGAGGCACATCCCACTGATGACCCCGTCGGTTCGGCCCAACGCATTGTGAACCACTACCGACACTCGGAGTCCTCGAAAGAGGGTCGCTCCCCATGAACTCCGTGTGCGAACACTCGACCTAGGACTCCATCCCTCGCCGGAGTCCTGGCGTCGCCGCACACGGGGCAGGAAGCGCGTCCTGGCGGGTCCCCCACGCCCGCCAGGGCGCGCGTTCCTCCTTTTCTATAACATTTGCGGCACTTCGCGCCCTTTACCACCATTTTTTGCGCCTAGCCAGGCCCGTGCCATCCACCAAGCCCGGTCGAGCCCTGCCCAGGAGGCGGGCGCCCGGCGTGCGTGGCCGGCCGCGGCGAGAAGGCGGCCAGACCGGGATTGGCTTTCAGGCCCATTACTACCTATCGTTCCCGACTTGGTGGCGCCGCGAAGGATTTCCCGGGGATGCGTGCTACTCAGCCGGCCGCCAATTGAGCAGTGCCAGGTCATCGCCCATGTCCGCGTACACCCCCTGGACCGCCTGACCGTACTCGGGCTCGCCATCGCCGTCCCACCCGCCGTGAATCAGGCAGCCGGGCACGGCGGCGAGCCGCACCAGCACCACGACGTACGGCTCGGTCGAGCCGGGCATGAACGGCCGGCGGTTGACGATCCAGCTCTCCACCGTGCCCTGCGGCGCGACCGCCTCCCAATGCCACCTCTCGGTACGGCAGGCCGGGCAGAAGGCCCTGGCCGGGAAGCGGGTGGTGTGACAGGTGTCACAGCGCTGGACCGTGAACTCGTGGCCGGCGAGCCGCTCCCACCAGTCCTTGGAGTCCCGATCAGGGGTCGGCCGCACGCCTCGGGGCGGCCTGCCGTACCGGTCAGGCATGGGTCAGCCCTTTCTGAGCAGGAGGGCCGAGGTGGCGGGCAGGATGTAGCCGGGCTGGGCGGTCGACAGAGCCACCTCGGCGCCGGCGACCTGCCGGTCACCCGCGTCCCCGCGTAGCTGGGAAACGGCCTCGGCTATGTGGTTGATGCCGTGGACGTAGCCCTCCGACAGGAAGCCGCCGTGCGTGTTGACCGGGAGCGCTCCGTCGAGGGCCGTCGCGCCGGAAGCGACGTACGGGCCGCCCTCGCCCTTGACGCAGAAGCCGTAGTCCTCCAACTGGACGATCACCGAGTAGGTGAAGCAGTCGTACAGCTCCGCCACGTCGATGTCAGCCGGGCCGAGTCCGGCCTGGGCGTACAGGCGCGGGGCCAGCGCGGCGGCGGCCGTGGTGGTGGGGTCGGCCCGGCCGCCGGACAGGTGCGAGTCGCCGCCGCCCCAGGCCGCGCCGGAGATCAGCACCGGCGGGCGGCGCAGCGAGCGGGCGCGGTCGGCGGTCGTGATGACCAGGGCGCACGCGCCGTCGGTCTCCAGGCAGCAGTCCAGCAGGCGGAACGGCTCGGCGATCCACCTGCTGGCGAGATAGTCGTCGAGGGTGATGGGCGTACGCATGAGAGCGCGCGGATTCTTGACGGCATTTGCCCGCTGAGTGACGGCCAGTTGCCCGAAATGCTCCGCTTTAGTGCCGTATTTCTGAATATGGGCTTGGGCGTACATCGCATATTGCTGCGGTGGCGCGAAATAGCCATATGGCGCCTGATATTGCACCTCAGGGCTCACCGGAAGGCCTCGCCCGGTGCCGCCCATGCGGAACTCCGACCGGGCATTGATCGCGCGGTAACAGACGACGGTCTCGGCCATGCCGGTCGCCACGGCCAGCGCCGCCTGCGCCACGACCGCGTGCGACACGCTGCCGCCGCCGAACTGGTCGAGATACCAGGTCGGATCGGCCATGCCGAGCGCGGGACCCACCAGGGACGGAGCCGCCGAGTCGCCGACTCGATGCGTGGCCAAGCCCTCGACGTCGCCGGGGCCGAGGCCGGCGTCGTCGAGGGCGGCCAGGATCGCGCGACAGGCCAGGGTGAGCGTGCTGACCCCCGAGTCCTTGGTGAAGGGCGTGTAACCGACCCCCACCACGGCCGTACGGTCCCGGAACTCAAGCAAGCGCTTGGCCATCCTGAAACGCTAGGCCGCACCGTCCACATATGTCAACGGCGAGGTACGCCTGGGATGCCAACCTGCGCCGCATTTCGCTTGACACCTTTTCCGCCGCACGCCTACCGTCCAAGCAAGCGCTTGGTAAGATACGATGCAAGCGGCGATGAGGAGGAGACCATGAGCACACACGCTGCCCGGCTGATCACGCCGGACGGCTGTGGCGGCCCCCCGGCGCCGTACCAGCGCAGGACTCTCAACGGAGCCTCGATGCCGAACGGCCAGTCCCACGAGAGCGGCAACGGCCAGCTCGACAGCCGGAGGTTCCGGTCGGTGCTGGGCAGGTTCGCCACCGGTGTGGTGGCGATCACCGCGCTCGACCCGACGAACGGCGAGCCGTGCGGTCTGGCGGCCAACTCCTTCACCTCGGTGTCGCTCGACCCGCCGCTGGTGGCGTTCTGCGTGGCGCACACCAGCACGAGCTGGCCCAAGGTACGCGGCGCCAAGGTCATCACCGTGAACGTGCTCGCCGAGCACCAGCAGCACGTCTGCGCCCAGCTCGCGAGCAGGGGCGGCGACAAGTTCGCCGGGCTGCGGTGGACCGGTTCGCCCGGCGGCAACCCGGTGATCGAGGGCGCCTTGGCCTGGATCGACTGCGCGATCGAGGCCGAGCACATGGCGGGCGATCACATGATCGTGGTGGCCCGGGTGCTCCAGCTCGACACGCACGCGGACGGCGGCCCGCTGCTGTTCTTCCGCGGCGGCTACGGCGGCTTCGTTGAGCCCGGTTGATCCCGTTGAGTCCCGTCTCTCAGGAGGCCTACGTTGAGCCTGCGTGAGGAGGCGCGGGCCTGGCTGGCCGAGAACCTCACCGGAGACTTCGCGCACGCCCGCGGCCTGGGCGGTCCCGGACGCGAGCACGAGGGCCACGAGGTCCGCCTGGCCTGGGAGCGTCACCTCGGCAAGGCGGGCTGGACCTGCCTGGGCTGGCCCGTCGAGTACGGCGGGCGCGACGCCTCGCTCGCCGACCAGGTGGCCTTCCACGAGGAGTACGCCCTGGCGGACGCCCCCGCCCGCGTGGGCCACATCGGTGAGGGGCTGATCGGGCCGACGATCCTGGAGTTCGGCACCGAGGCGCAGAAGGCCCGGTTCCTGCCGCCGATCCAGCGCGGCGACGAGCTGTGGTGCCAGGGCTACTCCGAGCCGGAGGCGGGCTCCGATCTGGCCAACGTCCAGACGAAGGCGCACCTGTCAGGCGACGAATGGATCATCACCGGGCAGAAGGTGTGGACGTCACTGGCCCACGTGTCCGACTGGTGCTTCGCGCTCTGCCGTACGGAAGCGGGCTCCCAGCGGCACCGTGGGCTGTCGTACCTGCTCGTGCCCATGGACCAGCCCGGCGTCGAGGTGCGGCCGATCGTGCAGATGACGGGGACGTCCGAGTTCAACGAGGTGTTCTTCGACGGGGCCAGGACCGCGGCAGGGAACGTGCTCGGCGCGCCCGGCGACGGGTGGCGCGTCGCGATGGCCACGCTCGGCTACGAGCGGGGTGTCTCCACACTGGGGCAGCAGATCGGGTTCCGGCGGGAGCTGGCCCGGGTGATCGAGGTCGCCCGGCGCACGGGCGCGGCCGACGATCCGGTGCTGCGCGACCGGCTGGTGCGTTCGTGGCTGGAGCTGGAGATCATGCGGCTCAACGCGCTGCGGGCCGATCCTGGGCCGGTGGCGTCGATCGCCAAGCTGTACTGGTCGGAGTGGCATCGCAGGCTGGGCGAGCTGGCGCAGGCCGTACAACAGAAGTCCGGACTTGTCGCCCGCGACGGTGAGCTCAATGATCTCCAGCGGCTGTATCTGTTCAGCCGGGCGGACACGATCTATGCGGGTTCGAGCGAGATCCAGCGGAACATCATCGCCGAGCGCACCCTTGGACTTCCTCGCTGAACTCCCCCCGCTGATTGGAGCACGATGGCACCCCCTTACCCGAAGGCGCACGGACTGCTGGATGGCAAGGTCACGCTGGTCACGGCGGCGGCGGGGGCCGGGATCGGGTACGCGACGGCCAAGCGCTGCGCCGAGGAGGGCGCCGTGATCGTCATCTCGGACCGGCATGAGCGCCGCCTGTCCGCCGCGGCCGACTCGCTGACCGAGATCACCGGCGTCAAGCCGCTGGCGGTGCCGTGCGACGTGACGTCGGAAGCCCAGGTGCTGGCGCTGTTCGACGCGGTCGTGGAGGCGCACGGCCGGCTGGACGTGGTGGTCAACAACGCCGGGCTCGGTGGTACGGCGCCGCTGGCCGAGATGACCGACGACCAGTGGCACACCGTCATCGACGTGACCCTGAACGGCACCATGCGCTGCACCAGGGCCGCACTGAAGCAGATGATCGCGCAGGGCTCCGGGGTGATCGTGAACAACGCCTCCGTGATCGGCTGGCGGGCACAGCGGGGGCAGTCGCACTACGCGGCGGCCAAGGCCGGGGTGATGGCACTGACCAGGTGCGTCGCGCTGGAGGCCGCCGAGCACGGCGTACGGGTCAACGCGGTGGCGCCTTCGCTGGCCGTGCACCCGTTCCTGGCGAAGGTGACGAGTGAGGAGCTGCTGGCGGAGCTGGCGGCGGCGGAGGCGTTCGGGCGCTCGGCGGAGCCGTGGGAGGTGGCGAACGTGATCGTCTTCCTGGCCAGCGACTACTCCTCGTACATGACCGGCGAGGTGGTCTCCGTCTCTTCGCAGCACCCGTGACCATATCCTGAGGGACAGGATATAGTGCGAGGGTGAATATAACGGAGCCCATGTTCCTGGCGCTCACCGCGCTGGTGGACGAGCCGCGGCACGGTTACGGGATCGTCCAGGAGGTCGATCGGCTGTCCGGCGGGCGGGTGCAACTCAAGATCGGCTCCCTGTACGGCGTGCTGGACCGGCTGGCCGGGGAAGGGCTGGTGGCGCTCGACCGGGAAGAGGTGGCCCAAGGCCGGCTGCGCCGCTACTACCGGCTGACGGACACTGGGGCCGGGGCACTGGAGGAGGAGGCGGCCCGCCTGACGGCCAACGCCCGCGCGGCCACCGCCCGGCTCCGGGACCGCACCGCCCGCCTACACCCCGGAACCGCCACCGCCATCGCCCTCGCGCGCCTGCATCGCGCGACCGCCGTTGTTCTTGCGCGCATCCCCGCTGGGAATGCCTTCGCCAACCGGGGTGGCGCGGTCGTCGATGCCGGAGGTGTCGGGTGAACGAGGTGAACGAGTTGCTCGAACAGCGCTACCGCACCGTCCTGCGGCTGCTCCCCCGTTCGTACCGGGCCGAGCGGGAGGAGGAGATGGTGGCCGCGTTCATGGAGGGTGGCGAGGTGTCCGATGAGGACAACCCCCGGCCCGGCTGGGGCGAGATCGCCAGCGTGCTCGCCCTCTCGACCCGCGTACGGCTCGGCGGAGCGGGCGCGATACCCCGGTTTGTCGTCTGGGGCGCGGCCGTCAGGTTGGTGGCGACACTGGGGCTCGCCTTCCACGCGGCGGCCGGCGCCTTCACCCTCACCTCCCTCGCCTTCGCGGCGCCCGGGTCGATGACACAGCCACTCGGTGTGCTCGCGGCGGCTCTCTGGGTGCCGGCGTTCGTCCTGATGATGCGGGGGCACGTCCGGACGGCCAAGCCGGTGGCGCTCGCGGCCGGCGCGGCGGCCCTGGCCGAGCTCGCCGCGTGGCAGATCGCGGGCGGCCTGTTCGTGCCTCTGGACGTGGTGTCACCGGTCCTGAACGTCGTGGTACCTCTGGCGGCCCTGTTCGCCGGCTTCCACGGCGACGTCCCGCCGGTGCGGCGCGCGTGGCCGCCGACCCTCCTGCCGTTGGCCGCCGGGCTGGTGCTGCGGGCCGTCGTCCTCGCCCTGCTGGCGCCCGCGCTGGGGAAGGTGCCGCTGTTGTGGCCGTGGTTGGACCTGATGGGTCTGGCCTCGGTGGTGCTCGTGGTGGCCGGGATCGTCTGCCTCGGGCGCCGCCTGCCCCCGTACGTGCCGCTCGCGCTGGCGATCCTCGGGACGCTGATGCTGCCGTCGCGGCTGTCGGTGGTGGACAACAGCTACCTGAGCTCGGGGCTGGACGTGCTGTGGGCGTCCAGCGTGGGCCAGTGCGTGGCGCTGGTCGTCATGGTGGTGCTGCTCGCGGTCGCGGGGTTCCGCGGGCTGCCGGCCGTACGACGGGGGCAGGCGACCGCCTGAAGATCGGCGGTCCCCACCCTGACAGGGAAAGACCAGGGTAGGCGGGCGGGCGGGGAGGACTTAGTGTCCGATTCATGGGCACACGCGCTTCCCACCTGCTAGATGTCCTCATGACGGAGTTCGGCGAGTCGATCAAGCGAGACCCCGCGGCGTTCAGGCGGAAATTTCGGAAGATGGCGGCCTCCCCTTTTGCGTTCTACCGGGGCAGCGCCTGCCTGTTCTACGCGGACCTCACCGAAGGATTCGCCGACCAGTCATACCTTGACGAACCAACCAGCCGCGTATGGATCCACGGCGATCTGCACGCCGAGAACTTCGGCACCTACATGAACGCCTCCGGGGTGCTGGTCTTCAACGTCAACGACTTCGACGAGGCGTACGTGGGGCCGTACGTCTGGGATCTCAAGCGGTTCGCCGCCAGCGTGGCGCTGATCGGGTACGCCAAGGCTCTGTCGGACGACGCGATCAGCGGGCTCGTGGGCGACTTCGCGAGCGCGTACCTGACCGAACTGAGCGGCATCGCGCGCGGCGGGGACGACGCGATCGGGTCGCTCACGCTCGACACCACCAGCGGCGTGCTGCACCGGGTGCTGCAGACGGCCCGGCTGAGCACGCGGGTGGCGATGCTGGACGTCGAGACCGTGATCGACGATTACGACCGGCGGTTCGCGTTCATGGACGGGCGCGAGCCCGTCGGCGCGGCGACGCGGGAGGCCGTGCTGGCCGCGTTCGAGGACTACCTGACGACCCTGCCCACGGAGACGAACCCGGTCGAGCACGTGATCAAGGACGTGGCGCTCCGCAAGGGCGTGGGGATCGGGTCCGCGGGGCTGCCGTCGTACAACCTGCTGCTGGAGGGACGCTCGCAGGCGCTGGAGAACGACGTCATCCTCTACATGAAGCAGGCGCAGGTGCCCGCGGTGGCTCGCCACATTCCGGATGAGAAGGTCGCGCGCTACTTCCATCACCAGGGGCATCGGACCGCGGAGTCGCAGCGGGCGTTGCAGGCGTACGCCGATCCGTGGCTGGGGTACACGACGCTGGACGGAGTGGGGCAACTGGTGGCGGAGGTCTCGCCGTACTCCGCCGACCTGGATTGGGACGACGTCAACGAGCCGGCGGAGCTGCGGTCGATCATGCGCGACCTGGGGCGGGCGGTGGCGCGTATGCACTCGGTGGCGGACGACGAGTCCAGCCACGACCTGGTGAGCTTCTCGACGGAGGAGTCCATCATGCGCGTTGTCAATGGCGACAGACCCGGATTTATCAGGATGTTGGTGGATTTTGCGCACCGTTATGGGGCACAGGCTCGGGAAGACCACCAACGGTTCGTCGACCTCTTCCGCAACGGCCGCCTTCCGGGAGTGTGACCGCCGACGCTCCGGTGCGGTCCTGACGGGAGGAGCTTTACGGAAGGAGCATCGTGAGGCATCTGGTGGGGTTGCTGCTGGGGACGGAAGAGGATTGGCCGTCGGCGTTCGAGACGGTGCTGCGGCGGCTGGGGCCGGTCAAAGGGGTCGGCGAGTTCGATGTGGAGCGCATCACGATCGAGCCGTTCGACCTGCGCGATCAGCCCCGGCACGATCTGGTGATCGACCGGCTGGCGTACTGGTACTACCACCCGCGCGAGTGGCTCAAGAAGGTCGCCATGATGGACGACGTCTATCTGCTGAACAGCCCGTTCACCTTCCAGTCGATGGAGAAGCACGCCGCCTACTGCGCCATGATGCGACTCGGGTTGAAAGTCCCGAAGACGGTGCTCGTGCCGTACAAGAACCCGCCCGGCAACACCAAGTACGCCTACACGGCGGCCCGCTACAACCAGCCGTTCGATCTTGACGCGGTCGCGGAGGGGGTCGGGTACCCGCTGTTCATGAAGCCCTATGACGGCGGAGCATGGCGCGGGGTGTCGCTGGTGCGGAACCCCGACGAGCTCCATCGGGCCTACGACCAGAGCGGCGAGATGCTCATGCATCTGCAGCAGGCGGTCGAGGGGTACGACGCGTTCGCCCGGTCTCTGTCGATCGGGGCGGAGACCATGGTGATGCGGTTCCGGCCCGAAGAGCCGATGCACGCGCGGTATGTCGTGGACCACGAGTTCCTCGCCCCGAGTGTGGGCGACGAGGTGGTCACGATCGGCCGGCTGGTGAACGCGTTTTTCCGATGGGAGTTCAACTCCTGCGAGACGCTGGTCAAGGGCGCGGACGTGCATCCGATCGACTACGCCAACGCCTGCCCGGATGTCGCGCTGACGAGCCTGCACTACTACTTCCCCTGGGCGATCAAGGCGCTGGTCCGGTGGAGTGTGTTCTGCGTGGGCACCGGGCGGCGGCCGCGGCTCGATCTGGATACGCGGGAGTACTTCGCGGTCACCGGGTCGTACGAGGAGCGGCTGGCGGCCTATCGGCGGCTGGCCGACGACTACTTCGAGACCGACCGCTACCAGGACTTCTGCGACAGCCGGCTGCGCCACCTCGATGAGATCGTGCTCGATTGGGTGGCCGGGCCGGACTTCGACCGGCTGCTGGTCGACACGGTGACGGCCACGTATCCCGCGCACGAGAGGGACCGCTTCGTGGAGCATTTCCGCGGTCTGCTCGGATTGTGGGTGAAGGACTCCGGGTGAGTGATGGCGCTGGCTACCAACCGGTTGGTATGGCATGCTTCCGGAACATGACTCTGTTCTCGGTGGAAGGCAAGACCGTCGTCGTCACCGGCGGCTCCCGTGGCATCGGGCGCATGATCGCGACCGGATTCGTCGAGGCCGGCGCGACCGTGTACATCTCCGCGCGCAAGACCGCCGAGGTGGAGCAGACCGCCAAGGAGCTGGGATGCGTCGCCGTACCTGCTGATCTGTCCACGCCCGAGGGAGTGGACACGCTGGTGGCGGCGGTGGACGGGCCGCTGCACGTGCTGGTGAACAACGCGGGCGCGGCCTGGGGCGCGCCGCTGGAGGAGTATCCGGAGCACGCCTTCGACAAGCTCTGGAACATCAACGTCAAAGGGGTCTTCTTCCTGACCCAGCGGTTCCTGCCGCAGTTGCGGGCGGCGGCCGGCGCTGAGGACCCGGCGCGGGTGATCAACATCGGGTCCATCGACGGGATCAGGGTGCCGTCGGTGGAGAACTACGCCTACTCCGCGTCGAAGTCCGGCGTGCACATGCTGACCCGGCACCTGGCCAGGCAACTGGCGCGCGAGCACATCACGGTGAACGCGATCGCGCCGGGGCCGTTCGAGTCGAAGATGATGGCGTTCGCGCTGGATGATCCGGCCATCCGGGAGACCGTCACGTCCAGTGTGCCGATGGGCCGCATCGGCCGCCCCGATGACATGGCCGGGGCGGCGATCTACCTGTCCTCGCGCGCCGGCGCCTACCTCACGGGGGCGGTCATTCCGGTTGACGGCGGTATTTCCTGCTAGACGAGTAGTTCCGAAGTCCGGTCGAGTTGTGGCCCGGGGCGACGGGAGGGTGTCCAAGTCTCTCCGGCCGATCATCGTGAAAGGTAGACCTACCATCTTGGGCACGGGCGGGGTCAGCCAAGAGCAGGGTTCATAAGGTCGAGCACCAGCCGATTCCTCCAATCGTTGGTGAAGACGGCTTTCATGCCCTGGTAGTGCACTCCGACGAACGGGTTGGAGTGGAACATCACGGCGACCCACTGCAACGAGCGGTCGGCGTTGAGACGGGCGAGGTAGCCGATGTTCCCCATCCCGCCGCCCCCACCGGACATCCATCCTGCTCCGTCCGGTGGCGGGCTCTCGAAATTTGTGTCGACTTCGTTGATGCCGTGCTCCTCAATGGCCTGGGCCACATCGAACGGTCCTCCGATACGGAAGGGAGTCGGCTGCCCAGCATCGGGGTGGTACGCCCCCGGACCGTCAACATGCAACTCCAAGCCAGTGTCGTCCGGCCGGTACAGCCCGTCACGGAACGGCATCTGCCTGGCCTTCCAGAGCCCCTCGACCAT
>NZ_JAHKRM010000051.1 GCF_019396345.1 Nonomuraea guangzhouensis
GACCCCCCACCACCCCGCCTGCGTGACGGCCGCCGCCGATCTGACCACGGCGGCGGCGTACCTGCGCCAATACGCCGAGCGGGCGCGCCCCTGACGCGCCCACCCGCCGCGTTTGTACGGCCTGTGCCCGGTTCCGACCGCTTTGTCGTACGGCCTGGGCCGGGTTCCGACCGCCTTTCGTACGGCCCGTGCCGCGCTCAGCCTGCCTCGTGGATGGCCCGTGCCGCGCTCAGCCCCGACTCCAGCGCGCCTTCGATCCACGCGTGCCACAGCGAGCAGTGCTCGCCCGCGAAGTGCACGCGGCCCTCCGGCGCGATGATCGCGTCATGCAGGTTGCTCTGCTGATGCGGCTCGAACAGGGCGAAGGCGCCGGCCGCGTAGGGATCGTTGTACCAGGCGTGCGTGACGCCGAACTCGAAGTGGTCGTGGATCTGCGGGTGGATCTTGGCGACGTCCTCGAGCGCCTGGTCGACCCGCTTCTGCGACGACATCGCGCCCCACCGCAGAGCGTCCTGCCCCCAGGTGTAGCTGGCCAGCAGGACCGTACGCTCGTCGCCGGGGGCGGGGTGCGAGGGGTAGCAGATGCGCCGGATCGGCAGGTCGGTGACCGTGGTGCCGCCGACGATGCCGTCGCTCTGCTCCCAGAACGGCCGCCGTACCTGAAAGAGGATCTTGGTGGAGGCGTTGTAGTTCAGCTCGCGGATGGCGCGCTGCTTGCGGCGGGAGAAGGCGGGCCTGGCCTCGACGTCGCGCAGTACCGAGAACGGGATCGTACAGATGGCGTAGTCGCCGGTGAGCGTGGTCTTGCCCGAGCCCGTCCTGAGGTGCAGGGTGACCGAGTCGTCGTCCTGCTCGATGGCGGTGACCTCGTGGCCGAACCGGATGTGGTTCCTGAGCTCCTGGTAGAAGGCGTCCGGCAGCCGGTCGGCGCCGCCCTCGATCTCCTGCATGTCCTCGAAGGCCCGCCCGATGATCTCGCGGAACTGCTCGATGACCGCCGCGTTGAGGTTGGCCTCCCGGAAGCTCATGACGCCGTAGAGCTCGATGGCCCCCTCGGAGAACCCGCGCTCGCGCAGGAAGCTGCGGATGGAGTAGCGGTCATACTCGGCGCAGAGGCGGTCGAGCGCGTTCTCGCCCTCCTGGGCGTACAGGTCGTGGATCTCCTGTGTGGCGGTGCGCCACAGGTCCTCGTAGGAGCGGCCGCGCTCGTGCTCGGCCAGGCCGAAGTCGACGATCTCGGGGTTGTCGTTGAGCTCCTGGATCGTGGTCCTGACGCCCTGGATGTAGGCCAGGGTGTGGGGGTTGCCCATGACGAACGGGCGCAGGGCCAGCCCGAACTTCGCGCAGTAGGCGAGCGTGAGGTCGTGCACGCGCGGGATCCGCATCGCGCCCGCCTCGGCGTACAGGCCGGGCGCGAATCCGCGCAGGGTGAGCACGCGCCCGCCGACCCGCTGCTGGGCCTCCAGAACGATGGGCTCGTGGCCCTGCCGCATCAGCTCGTAGGCGGCGACCAGACCGGCCATCCCGCCTCCGATGATCAGTACGCGTTTGCGCGGCCGGCCGCCGGCGGCCAGTCCGTGCTCGGCGGTCGCGACCAGGTCCGCCGGCACTCTGAGGTCGTGACTAGGTCTCGGCACTCCGGCGTCCGCCAGCTCCGCGGGCATGGCCGAACCCAGTGGTGTCGACATCGACGGGCTCTCTTCCAGGACGTCACGCTCCTTCATCGTCACGTAAAGCATGTACATGATTGCTCTAAGTGATGAGTTTGCCAAGGGGTGAGTGTGCGTGGGGGAGCTCCCAGGCGCAAAGGAGAATCGGGCTCATGTCGATGGAACCGGTGACGCTGGAGAACTGGATGCGTCCGCCGTACAACGTCAGCGCGTACCAGCGCATCGGAGAGCTGATCCCCACCGCGCCGATCTCCCGCGGTGCGGGGCCCGTCCACGACCTGATCGCCGAGGGGACAGGCCTGGGCTCTCTGGAACTGCGCCTCCAGGACGGCCCGAGACGTCGCCTGACCGTGGCGGAGCTCGTCGAGTGGTCGCACACCGACGCCCTGGTCGTGCTGCACCGGGGCCGGCTCGTTCACGAGCAGTACGAGCACGGCATGCGGCCGGGCACCCGGCATCTGTGCATGTCGGTGTCCAAGTCCATCACCGCCACGGCCGTCGGTTCGGTGATCGAGTCCGGGGCGCTGTCGCCGGACGACGAGGTCGGCGCGATCGTGCCCGAGTTCCGCGGCACCGGGCTGGCGGGGGCGAGCGTCCGGCACCTGCTGGACATGCGTACGGGGACGCGCGAGGACATCACCACGCTCGAACTCCAGCGCGCCTACTTCTCCATCTGCCAGTGGGCGCCCCCGGCGGGCCCGCCGGACGAGGACTCGCGCAGCCATTTCTGGCGGTTGACCCAGGTGCGCCCGCACGGCGGCGACTTCGAGTACCGCTCGACCCTGACCTGCGTGCTGGCGCTGCTGGCCGAGCGGGCGACGGGCCTGCGGGTGCCGGAGCTGATCTCCCGGCATCTGTGGCGGCGACTGGGCGCCGAACACGACGCCGAGATCACGGTCGACCGCAGCGGCCACGCCCTGGCGGACATCGGGGTCTGCTGTACGGCCCGCGACCTGGCCCGCCTCGGCGAGGCCCTGCGGCGAGACGGGCTGCGCCCGGACGGGACGCGGGTGGTGCCGGAAGGCTGGGTCGCCGACACCCTGACCCCCGACGGCGACCAGGCCGCGGCCTTTCTCCGGCACGGCTCGCCGTACCTGACCGTGCCCGGCGCCTACTACCGCAACCAGTGGTGGGTCGCCGCGCCCCGCACCCCGGACGGGGGCGGGGTGTACATGGCCTTGGGCATCCACGGCCAGATGCTGTTCGTCCACGAGGCGGCCGGGGTGGTCATCGCCAAGTTCTCCTCCTGGCCCGAGCCGTGGATCGACGACCTGGCGCGGGGGAGCATCGCGGGTTGCCTGGCCATCGCCGACACGCTGTCGTCCTTGTCGACATAGCGCTGGATATATGCGCAAACTAACAGTTGTTACATCCTAGGACGAACGGAAGGATGTGGACCGATGGATGCGGCCGCATGGGGCTTGGGCACGGCGGTGCTGCTCGCCTCGATGGTGGAGATGGTCGAGGCCCTGACGATCGTCATGGCGATGGGCATGACGCGGAGCTGGCGCTCCACGTTCGCGGGGGTGGCGGCGGCTCTCGTCGCGCTGACGGCCTTCACCGCCGTCGCCGGATACGCGCTCGCGACCTGGTTGCCGGAGGCGGCACTCCAGCTCGCGATCGGCGGCGTCCTGCTGATCTTCGGCCTGCAGTGGCTGCGCAAGGCGATCCTGCGCTCGTCCGGGCGCAAGGCCATGCACGACGAGGACCAGATCTTCGCCGACGAGGTGGCGGCGGCCGAGAGCGCGGGCGCGGTCAAGGCCAAGGGACTCGACTGGTTCTCGTTCATGATCAGTTTCAAGGGGGTCTTCCTCGAAGGCGTCGAGGTGGTCTTCATCGTGATCACGTTCGGCCTGAGCGCGGACAACATGCCGGTGGCGATCGGCGCCGCCGTCCTCGGTGTGCTCCTCGTCCTCGCCGTGGGCATCGCGGTCAGGGGGCCGCTGTCGAGGGTGCCGGAGAACGCCATGAAGTACGGCGTCGGCCTGCTGCTCGCGGCGTTCGGCACCTTCTGGGCGGTCGAAGGGCTGGGCATCTTCACCGCGAGCCGCCAGAGCCTGGAGTGGCCGGGCGCCGACCTGGCGATCCTGGTGCTCGTCGCCGCGTGGTTCGGGCTGTCGCGGGTGCTGGTCCACGTCCTCAGGCGGCCCGCCGCCGTCCCCAGCACGTTCTAGTCAGGAGCTGAGCATGGGTTTCATCCGAGGGTTCGGGCAGTTCTGGTACGACCTGGTCATCGGCGACGACTGGAAGATCGCTGTGGCCGTCGTCACCACGCTGGCGCTCGGCACGGTGGTCCTGCTGGCGTTCGCGGTGCCGGAAGCGGTGCTCACGCCGGTGCTCGGGGTGTGCCTCATGGCCGCCTTCGTCATCGCGCTGCGGATCGACGTACGCGATCGGTAGCCGCCCTGGAAGATCGCGCCGCGTGGCTGGTAGCCGACCTAGAAGATCGCGCTGTCCTCGGCCTCGTAGACGGAGGCGGCGAACTCCTCCAGCGTCTTCGCGCAGTCCTCGAGCGCCTCGGTCACCTCTTTGGCCCGTGCGGCGCCCAGGACGTCACGTGCCTTGACCTTCTCGTACCAGTTCTTGAGCTTGGTGAGGTCTTCCTCGTTCTCTTCCAGCTCGCTGTAGGTGAAGTGCCGCGCGGTCACCTCTTTGGCCACTTCCGCGTGGAAGTCGACGCACTTGTCGAGGATCTCTTCGTACTCGTCGTCGCGCGCGGCGTTGTAGAGGGCGACCAGTTCGGTCTCGCCGATGACCGAGGAGGTGCTGACCAGGAAGGCCTGACCCGACATCGACTCGACGATCTCGTTGCGCAGCGCCCGCAGCATCCGCTCGCTGTGCGGTGTCCGCGGTGCGGCGGCCGCGGAGTTCTGCAGGTAGATGGCGCCGAGGTTGCGCAGCCGCCGCCACACGGCGGCCCGCAGCCGGGTCGGCTCGCTGGGCACCCGGTAGATGAGCATGAGCCAGGTGACATGCTTGGCCGGCTCGACGGCCTCCTGGCCTTCGGGGGCGCGGCCGGTCTTCGGCCTCTCGGTGCCCGGCAATGCCCGCCTCCTCCGCAGCGCCGACTCCTCCGCAGCGCTGAACGAGTCGATCGTATCCGCCTGACGGCACACGCGACCGGCCCGCCGGGCGGTCAGGGGCGGACCGCGCCGAGCAGGCGGGCGCGCCAGTAGTCGTCGAGGTCGACCACCTTGACGACGTCGCCGGTCTGCGGCGCGTGGACCATTTTGCCGTTGCCCGCGTACATGCCCATGTGTCCCAGCCCTTTGCTGAAGAGCAGGTCGCCGGGCTGCAGTTCGTCCAGTGATACGCGGCGGCTGGCGCCCCAGCTCCACTGGGTGTACGTGGTGCGGGGCAGTTCGACTCCCGCGGCCCGCCAGGCGGCCTGGGTGAGGCCGGAGCAGTCGTAGGAGTTCGGTCCTGTGCCGCCCCATTGGTAGGGCTTGCCGACCTGGGCGAAGGCGAGCTGGAGTGCGACGCGGGCGTTGCCGGAGGCCGCGCCGGTGTATTTGATGCCGGTGCTGTTGGGGTCGCCGGCCTGGAAGGCGCCCAGCTTGCGCAGGATCTTGGTCTGTTCGGCGACCAGCTTCTCGACTTCCGTCTTCTGCCCGCGTACCTTGTCGCGCGCGTCGTCGGCCTCGGCCAGGACGGTTTTGGCGTCATTGCGCCGGTCGCGCAGGTCCTTGGTGGTCGCCTCGTAGGCGCGTAGTTTCGCCACCCTGGCCTGGGCTATCTGGTCGAGCGAGGCCATGCCGCTCAGCGTCGTCTCGGGGCTGTCATCGACGACGAACCTCTGCCAGCCCGCGATCTCGCCGAACTGGTAGTTGCTCACCGCCACCGCGGCGAGGTCTCTGCGCAGGGCGTCGGCTTGTACGCCCTTGCGGCCGACCTCGGCGTTGAGGTCGTCGTACTTCTTCTTGGCCTTCTTGTACGTCTCGGTGGCCTGGTTGTACTGCTCGACCACCTTGTCGGCGCGTTCGTTGAGCTTCACCAGTTTGGCCTTCGCCTTGGCCCTGGCCTGTGGGGTGGGCGTCGGCGCGGCGAGAACGCTGCCTGGGGTGGAGACCAATGCCACCAGCGCCAGCCCCACGGCCACTGCCATCCGTCCCAGCCTTGTCGGCATGGCCACTACGACGCCTCCTCGTAACCGTCCTTGTATGGGGCGAAACCGTACCGGAGAGATGGCCTGTTCAGCACCATTTCTCGTTGGGACGGCTGCGAGATCCACTACTACGGGCGATAGGGGGGTGATATGCCGACCCATGTGGAGATACGCACGTACGCGCCGGGACGTTCAGTGTTCGGAGGGTGGTGTTGGTCCTGGCATCGAGGCTGGACATGCGTGCGCCCCGGCATCGGAGGTGCGATGCCGGGGCGCTTCGTGCCGCTGTCAGGAGTGGGACTTGACCTGGAAGGTGTCCTCGGTGCCGCAGGAGGGGCCGTTCGATCCGCCGATGCGGACGGAGTCGAAGAAGTCGCGGTAGGCGGAGAAGAAGTTGCCCTTGCCGCCCGGGCTGGTCGTCGCCGAGCAGCCACCGTAGTTGGCTTCGGAGTAGAGGTGGATCCAGGAATCCGTCCGGTTCCAGTCCGACTTGGCTCTGCCGCCCATGTTCAACGCGGCGAGATCCGGCGTGTCGCTCTTGATCTCGATGATGTCGCCCGTGCCGTCGAGGCCGGAGAACATGCAGTAGTTGTCGTCATGGCACCGGTCATAGCCCGTGGCGGCTTGGGCGGGAACGGTCGGCAGGATGGACAGCGCGACGGCTGCGATCGGTAGCGCGAGCATCTGAAGCTTCTTGCCCATTGCCCCTCTTCGGTTGAAACTTTTTTTCGATGGCGGGATCGAACATACATGACTCGATCTTCGGTGTGGAAGGGGCAATCACCGGTGATCGGGCGCAGTCCGATCGCCGGTGATGAGGCGCAGTCCGAGCTCGCCGAGCGGGGCGGCCCGGCGGATCGCTTACGATCTGGCGTCGGGCGTCACGGGGGCCGGTGTCTCCTGGGTCACCAGGTCGGCCAGCCGCCCGGCCAGCAGCGCGGCAAGGATCACCGCTCCGGCGATGACCTGGAACACCCACACCGGCGTGGCCCAGAGCACCAGCTGTCCCTGGACCAGCGTGAGGAAGAGCACCGCGAGCACGGTGCCCGCTATGCCGCCCCGCCTGCCGTGCACGCTGATCCCGCCGAGCAGGACCGCGGCCAAGGTCAGCGTGGTCGTGGTCCAGCCCGCCACGGGGGTTGCCGCGTGGGTCCGGGTCAGCAGCGCCACTCCGCCGAGAGCGGCGAGCAGGCTCGACCCGCCCAGCCCCAGCATGGCGGTGATCCACGGCGACGCCACGCGCAGGGCGGGCCAGGCCAGCGCGCCGCCCAGGGACACGATGACGAACAGCACGAACCACACGTAGGTCGGAAAATCAATGTCGACGGGGATGACGCGGCCGTCCGCGATGCCGCTGACCAGCGCCTCGCAGGCCACGGCCGCGCCCAGGGTCACGGCCCACGCGGGCGCCGAGAGCGCGGTGACGAACAGACCCAGGAGGAGCCCGCCGACCGTGGTGAGCAGGATCGCGATGATCGCCGCCGACCAGCCCAGCCCGCTCATGTTCATCAGCCAGGCGGTCACCATGGCGGTGAAGGCGGCGATCGACCCGACGGCCAGGTTGGGCGTGCCCGTGCGGAACGACAGCGCCAGCCCTGTCGCCACCAGCCCCGTCGCCCCGGCCTGCGCCAGGATGAAGACCAGATACTGGCCCGGCGACACGCTGAACAGCGCCGCCACGATCAGCGCGATCGTGAGGATCCCGAGAAAGCCTTCCCAGACGAGAACGACAACTCGCATACGGGCGATCATCCTCGCGTGCGTGACCGCAATTCAAGAGCGTTCCGGTGGTCATGCGGGCGTTGAGACGGGTTCGGCGAGGAAGGGCCAGGTCGGGGCTTCGTGGAGCGTCAAAAAGGCCCGGCCTTGCCCGTGTTCGGAACGTCCTTCACTCACCTGAAAGGTGCGTCGCGCGGTCGCCGACCTGATCCGCGACGTTACGGTGAGCGAAGGTGCCGTGGATGGTACCAGCGGCCGCGCACATGCCACTCGGCCACGCCACGCGAGAACGCTTCAGCCCGGTGGCGGGGAGCTCCTGGTTGGGTCCGCCTGCCAGGAGCTCCGCCGCTTCATGCGATATACCTGGGACTTAGACCTTGATTCCAGAGAATTGCTAACTTAGTACGAATTTAGCCAGAGGGCGAAGCCCGGACTGTCATATTCGCACTTATATGCCTTTGCGTAGCCGGTGTCTACGTAAGCCTGACCTGCGGCTTTGCAAGAAGCTGAGCTCGCGTATACCCTTTTGACATACCAGGCACGTATTTGAGCTGGCGCGGCGACGGTGGTGGTGGTCGAGGCGGCGGCTTGAGCCGGCGAGGCTATGCCAACGCTCGTGAGGGCTGCGGCTGCGATGAGCAGCGCAGGCAGTAGCGTCTTTTTGCCGTGCATGCCGTTGCCTCCGGTCCTTGTCGTGAGGAGTCGCATTTGTTCCTCCGATCTTCGATGGGCGGTCGGTTTGGAGCCGGCCGCCTCAAGAAGGAGTTAAGTGCCGGTGGCTATAGGGGCACTATCTGGCCACTACACAAGGCCTAAACGGGCTGGTCAAGGGTTCTCATGTGGTGCGGCCGAGTAGTGGAAGTGCGTCTTCAGGGTGACCGCGGTGGCGATATCGGTTAAGCGGGGCCGGCCGCGAACGAATTGTCGATGAGGTAGCGCCACAGGCCGTCCGGGCCCCGCCGTGCGACGTCGGTCGCCGTACCGTGGAGGTCGATCTCGCGGCCGTCGCGCGCCTGGCCGCGAATGGTTCAGTCGACGATGAGCCGCCCGCGACGTGGGCGTGCCGCAGCCGGGCGTCGGTCGGCGGGCCGGACCCGAGCAGGTGCTGGTTGGCGGCGGCCCGATCCTCGCCGGTGACCGTTTCCATGGGCGGTGACGCCATTCAGCTCCCGTCGGTGACAGTTTCCGGGCGGCGGCTGTTGCGGCCGGGCGGGCGTACGCGAGGTCAGGAGGCCGCGCGATCGCAGTGCGGGAACAGGCCCCGCGCTCGGCCCGCCGTCGCGAGCTGGGGCTCGCGGATCAGATGGTCGGCCACCTGGTCGCGGTTGTAGTCGGGCAGCGGCGCGGTGTTCTTCGGCGCCATGATGCGCTCCACCGTCGCCATGGCCCGCATCAGCGGCAGCCGGGCCATGGTGTCGCGGACCCACCTGCCGGTGCGGGTCTTCGGCACCATGAGGCGGACGTTGGGCCCGATCTTCTGCTTCTGATCGACCAGCTCCCGGTGGCCGTCCTCGTACCGGCGGAAGGCGACCTGGTGATCCCCGGAGGCCGCCGCGAGCTCGCCCGCGAGCCGGTACGCGCCGACCAGCGCCAGCTCGGCGCCGGCGCCCGACGCGGGAGAGGCGCAGTAGGCGGCGTCACCCACGAGCGCCACGCGGCCCGACGACCACGACGGCATCCGCACCTGGCTCAACGCGTCGAAATAGAAGTCGGGGTCCGCGAGCGCTCCGGCGAGCAGCTCCCGTACCCGCCACGACTCACCCGCGAACGCCTCACTCACCAAGCGCTTGTGCTGCTCCACGTCTCGGTGGTCGTACGTCAGCGGCTCGGACCGGCGGAAGATGAAGTACGCCTTGGCCTGGGCGTGGTTGCCTGAGCGGTAGATTCCGGCCATCTTGCCCGGCACGTTGTACATCGTCACCCAGCGGTTCTCGCCCAGCGCCGAGTCGGCGTTCGAGAACGCGAAGTAGTGGCCCTTGTGCTGGATGAACCGAGACTCGGGGCCGAAAGCCAGCCGGCGGACCGTGGAATGCATGCCGTCGGCGCCGATGACCAGATCGAACCGGCGGGCCGGGCCATGCTCGAAGGAGACCGCCACACCGTCGCCGCTCTGCTCCAGCGTCCGGATGGAGTCGCCGAAAACGTACTCGACGTCATCCTTCGTCGCCTCGTACAGGAGCGCCACCAGGTCGCCACGCATGATCTCCACGTCGGCGCCGCCGCTCTGCATGGCCTGCGCGTCGATGCGGGCCACGCTCCGGTTCGCAGCGTTCACGAAGGACATGCCCTGAACGTCCGCCGCCATCGCCCTGATCTGCGGCATGATCCCCATTCGTTCGGCCACGTCGATGGCGTGACCTCGTACGTCCACACCGTTGCCGCCCTCGCGCAGCCGAGGCGCGCGCTCGACCAGGGTGGGCCGGAACCCGTGCCGGGCCAGCCAGTACGCCAGGGTCTGCCCCGCGATGCTCGCCCCAGAGATCAGAATCCGCTCGTTCATGAGACCTATCGCCTTTCATTCGCCCTGACCATCGGTCAGTGGTTGAACCATAGGTCCCGACCGGAGGTCAGTCAAGCGGCTAGAATCTGCGACATGACTGACGACACCCGCTCCGGGATCCTGCGGGTCGCGCTCGAACTGTTCGCCTCGCTCGGCTATCACGCCACCTCGGTACGGGAGATCGCGGAGCGGCTCAACCTGACGAAGACCGCGGTCCTCTACCATTTCCCCAGCAAGAAGGACATCCTTGCCACGCTGGCGGAGCCGATGCTGGCCGACATGGAGGCCGCAGTCGAGGCGGCCAACGGCATCGAGGGCGAAGACTTCCGGCGGAAGCGGTGGGTCGTCATCGAAGGGCTGCTCGACGTGTGGCTGAGGCACCGGTTCCTGATGCGGATGAACACGCAGGACCTGGCACTGGGCGCCGACCGGCCGACGTTCGAGCGCTTTCGCGACACCGCGATGACGGCCGAGCGCTTCATCGCCGGCCCGGACGCGGATCTCGCCGGGCAGGTGCGGGCGGTGCAGGCGTTCGCCATGCTCAGCGACCCGGTCGTCATGTTCGCCGACCTGCCCGCCGACCTGATCCGGCCCGCGGTACTGGCCGGGGTGGAACGGCTCCTGGGCGAGACGGCCCCGGGGCGTGTGACTGGGTCCGCAACCGATCTCCATGTCGGATCCCCGTCCGGCCTTCAGGTGGGAGTTGTGTCCGGCCTCCAGGCAGAGCCTGCGTCCGGCCTTCAGGTGGGACGTGTGTCCGACCTCCAGGCAGGGCTCGCATCCGACCTTCAGATGGGGTCTGCGGCGGAGTTCCAGGTTGGGCTTCCTGCGGAGGGCCAGGTCGGGGCCCCGGAGGAGCGCTCGGTTGCCTCCCCGGCCAAGCCCTCCGCCATGGCCTCTGCCGAGCGCTCCGCTGGGGCCTCCGATGGGGTCTCCTCCGGTCCTTCGCCCGCGCCCGCTCGGTCGCCAGGTCGACGGCGTGGCAGGCCCGGCGCGATGAGCCCGGACATGATCGAGACCGCCCGGCGGATGTACGCGACCGGCGAGCACTCCGCCGCCGACATCTCGCGAGCCCTGGGCGTCTCTCGCGCGACCGTGTACCGGCACCTGTCGGACGGCTAATTTTGAGACTAAATATGCGACTCATTTTGAGACGATAGCCGACCGGGCGGTCTTGAGGGTCGCGCCCGGCGTACAGGTCTCAGGCGGTGCCGGCACTCATGTCTGGGGCGGGCTACGTGCGGGCGACGAAAGGCTTCGTCGGCAAACGCCCCTGAACCTGGCCGGCGCTGACCGACGAAGGGCACGACGCCTTCCAGAACTACGCCTCCATACTCCGGCAGATCGCGGAGGGCGCCCGTCTCGCTCGAGGCACGGAAACCGACAGCGTGTGGAGGGACAGGGCGGGCGGGACCGCGTTCGGCGAATCGCGCGGGTCAGGACAACAGGTGCACCATGAGGCGGCGACGCGGCACGGTGCGCTGCTTGATCAGGTCGCGCGCGAATGCAGCCGTACGGTGCCGAGCGCCGTCAAACGCAACCCGCAGCCGTCAGCGCGCGCACGCCCCTGTCACTCGGCGTTCCGCAGCCGCGCGGCCTCCGCAAGAGCCTGGGCCCGCTTGCGGCGCCGCTCGTCGCTCACCGTTTCGAAGATGGTGGTCGCCCGCTCGAAGGCGCTGATGGCCTCGTCGAACCGCCCCAGCTCACCCAGGGCCTTGCCGAGGTTGGTCAGCGCCGTGCCTTCGCCGTGCCGATCGTCCGCCTCGCGGCAGATCGTCAGGGCTTTCCGGTGCACGGTGACGGCCTCCTCGAACCGCCCCGCCTCGCCCAGCGCATTGCCCAGATTGTTGAGCGCCATGCCTTCGCCGTGCCGCTCGCCCAACTCCCGGCAGACCGCCAGGGCGTCCGTCAGGACGGTGATGGCTTCATCAAATCGCCGCACCCCGCTCAGGGCACTGCCGAGGTTGGTCAGTGCTGTGCCTTCGCCGTGCCGATCGCCCAGTTCCCGGTAGACCGCCAGGGCGTCCCGGTACGCGGTGACGGCCGCCTTGAACTGCCCCAGCTCACCCAGGGCATTGCCGAGGTTGGTCAGCGTTATGCCCTCGCCGTGCCGGTCCTCCACTTCGCGGCGGGCTGTCAGGGCGTCCTCCAAGACCGTGACGGCCTCCTCGAACCGTCCCGCCTCGCCCAGGATGGAGCCGAGGCTGTTCAGCACTTTGGCTTCGCCGTGCCGGTCGTCCAGCTCGCGGAGGATTGTCAGGGCTTTCTGCTGTGCGGTGATGGCCTCTGCGTAGCGCCGCACCTCGGCCAGGGCATTGCCGAGGTTGATCAGCACCTGGGCTGCGCCGAGCCGGTCGTCCAGCAAGCCGAGGATTGTCAGGGCCTTCTGCTGTGCGGTGATGGCCTCTGTGAAGCGCCGCAGTCCGCTCAGGGCATTGCCGAGGTTGATCAGCACCTGGGCTTCGCTGCGCGGGTCACCCAGCTCGCGGAGGATTGTCAGGGCTTTCTGCTGTGCGGTGCTGGCCTCTGTGAAGCGCCGCAGTCCGCTCAGGGCACTGCCGAGGTTGTTCAATACCTGGGCTTCGCTGTGCCGGTCGCGTAGCTTGCGGAGGATCGTCAGCGCCTTGCGGTGCGTGATGATGGCGTCGGTGAATCGCCGCACCTCGCTCAGGGCGACGCCGAGGTTGTTCAGCGCGACGGCTTCGCCCAGCCGGTCGCCCAGCCGGTCGCCGGCCCGCACCGCGACATTGGCGACGGTCAGACGGTCATCGAGGTGGCGGCGCCACGCAAGGTATTCGGTCAAGCGGACCGACAGGTACAAGGCGACGTGGTGGCGGTGAGTGGCGTCGGCCAGGGCGACCGCGGCGACCAGATTGGCGTGTTCGGCGTCCAACCAGGCCAGCGCGTCCTGTCGGCCGCCGAACCGCTCAGACGTGGATTGACTGGGAAGAGCACGCAGGTGGCCGTCGGCTGCGTCGGCCGTGTCCAGGTAGAAGGCCAGCATCCGGTCCAGCGCCCGCTCGCGCCCGTCCGAGTCCGCCTCGGTCCTACCGTGCTCGTCGGCGTACAGGCGGACCAGATCATGCATGGCCCACCGGTCCTGGCCCGGGACCGGGGCGGTGACCAGGTGGGCACGGGACAGGGCGGCCAGGCGTCGGCGCGTGACGGGTTCGGGTGCGTCGTCCAGGGCCGCGGCGGCCGACAGGGACAGGTGCGGGCCCGGGTCCAGCGGCAGCAGCCGGAACAGTCGTGCCTGCTCCGGCTGCGTGTCGACCAGGTGCCGATAGGACAGGTCGAACGCGGCCCGCACCGCGTACGGCCGGCCGTGGGAGTCGGTGTCACCGGTGTCCAGGGCGTCCAGCCGGTGCCGGGCGTCGGCGAGCTCTGCGGCCATGTCAGCCAGGGAGCGGCCCGGTTCGGCGCGTAGCAGGGCGGCGGTGATCTGTAATGCCAAGGGCAGCCGTCCGCACAGCCGGGCGATCGTTGTCGCGGGATGGGGCTCCGCGTCGATACGTGGATCGGGCCGGCTCGGCTGCAGGGCGGTACGCAGCAGGTCGAGGGCCTCTTCTTCGGGCAGCACGGTCAGGTCGATCAGGTGGGCGGACAGGGTAAGGGTGTGCCGGGAGGTGATCAGCAGCCGGTGGCACGGCTGGGCCGGCAGCAGCGGCTCGACCTGGCCGGTGACGGCGGCGTTGTCGGCCACTACCAGCACCGGCAGCCCTTGGCGGGCTTGTTCGGCCAGCACCGACCGGTACAAGGCAAGCCGTTCCTCGCCGGTTGGCGGAAGATCGGTGTCGCGGATGCCCATCTTGCGCAGCACGTCCCCTGCCGCCGCTGCGGCGGATACGCGTTTGCCGGGGTCGGGGGTGTAGCCGCGCAGGTCGACGAAGTACACGCCGCCGCCGAACCAGCCCTGCTCCATCGCCTGATGGGCGGCCACCAGCGCCAGCGCGGTCTTGCCGACCCCGGCCATCCCCGCCACCGCCGACACCACCACGCCTGTCCCACCCGCATCCGCCGGGTCCAGGAAGGCCAGCACCTCCCTCAGAGCGTCGGTGCGGCCGACGAAACCGACCGGGCCGGCTGGCAGGCCCGCCGGGGCCTGCGGGGCTGGACCGGTGACGTGCATGGTGACGTCGCGAGCCAAGGTCACCGGCGCGTAGAACGTCCCACCGGTGACCGCGTTATGGGGGGCACCGTCGCCACCGGCCTGATTGTCAACCGTGCGAGGCTCGCTCATCGGGGCTGTTCCGGGACATCCGGACCGTCTGGGGGTAAGGCAGGAGGCGGGGACAGTTGAGCCGCGGACGGGCCGACGATATCCCGGGCCATCGTCACGGGCCCATGGAAGGTGCCGCCCGTGATCGTGTTACTGGCGTTACCCGCCCCCGTGATGGCGGCCCGGCCGGCGTCGCCGGTCTGGATCACCCCGAAGTTGTCCTGAACGGCAACTGATCGCTCCTCGCGCTCCGTAATGGCGTCTATGTCTGAGCGTGGAGCGGTCGCCTGGGAAGAAGCCGGGCTCGAACTTCGGCGGGCCAGGACAACTCCGTACACCGAGATGCCCAGCCCTGCCAGGGCGACGAACACGCCTACCACGCTCGCCAGCTGATCGGCCTGTTCCAGATCGAGCACGATGAAGATCGTCCCCAGTGCGCCGACCACCAGACCGCCGACTGTCAGCGAGATCCAGCCCCAAGTGCTCTTCCTCGTCGCCATGCAGACCATGGTGAACGTGCTGGCCGCATACCGCCACCGAATGTGCAAACCAGCAGCCGGTCAGTTCGCTTGCAGGAGCGGTTTCCCACCGGTTCTCTCAGGAGAGCAGAATGCGCTGGCGTAGCAGGGCGAAACCGGCGTTCAGCTAGGAAAATCCAGGATGACGTATTCGTACTCGCCCGGAGCCGCGCGTTTGAAGGTCCCGTCTCCGTCCAGGTCGATGAAGACGGTCAGGTACAGCTTCTTCTGCTGGGCGGCCAGGAGTGTCGAGGTGCCGTCCTTGAAGACCGTGGAGAACAGGACCGTGTCCTGGGAGGCGGAGCTGTGCCCGACCCGGTCGCCGATCAGGTAGTTGTGGCCGTGGTTGTTCAGGTACAGCGTCCCTGAGCCGTGCTCGTAGTCGGCGATGCCGGTCCCCGGTCTGAAGCAGGGATTGTCGGCCACCTTGCCTCCGTCGTCGATGGAGAAGACGGAGTCATCCGTCCAGGCGCAGACCTGGGCGGCCGTGTCCTTGGGGAGGGTGGGGAATCGCAGTTCGAACGGCTGGCGCTTCAGGGTGACGGTGGTGATGGGCTGGTCCAGATCGGTCAGGGACATCGGGCTGGCCGCCTTGTCCTGCCAGAATTCCAGGCCCAGGCGTGGTGAGCGGGCTACTTGCGCCGCGGGTGTGGCCGTGGGCTTGGCCGGCACTGTCGGGGATGTGCCGGCCGTGCCCGAAGCCGATGGGCTGGTGCTGGGCCGCAGCACTGGGTTCCAGTTGATGGCGACGGCGGCGGCCACCGTGAGGGTGATCGCGAGTGCCGCCGCGAGTGCCGTGCCGACGATCACGCCGGCACGCTTACGGCCCGGCTGTGTCGGGTGGGGCGTGCCGGGTGACGGGGTGATCGGCCACGGACCCTGACGGAGCGGCGCTGGTGTCCCGTAAGGCGGTCTCGGCCCGCCAGGCGACGGTGTCCCCCCGGGCGGTGGCGTTCCGCCAGGGGGTGGTGTCCCGCCAGGGGGTGGCGTTCCCTCAGGCGATGGTGTCCAGCCGCCCGAGGGTGTCCCGCCGCCCGGGGGCGTTCCGCCAGGCGGTGGTGTCCCATAAGCAGGCGGTGGTGTCCCAAAAGCCGGTGGTGTCCCGTACGAAGGGGGGCCGGGCTGCTTGTTCATCAGTCCCAGCAGCACCTGCCGGGCGGCCGGTCGCCACGAGGGGTCCTTGTGCAGGCAGGCGGCGACGAAGCCGCGTAAGGTCCCGGTCAGCGAGCCCAGCTCGGGTTCGGCGTTCAGGATGCGGTTGATCACGGCGGGCAGCGGTTCGTGGCCGAACGGCGGCCGGCCGTTGGCCGCGTACGCCATGGTGCACGCCCACGCGAACATGTCCAGGGCCGGACCGGCCGGGTGACCGGACAGTTGCTCGGGCGACATGTACGCCGGAGTGCCCACGACACCGCTGACCGTGGCGGCGGTGGCGTCGATCGGGCGCGCGATGCCGAAGTCGATGACCCGGGCACCGTCGGCGGCCAGGAGCACGTTCGCGGGCTTGAAGTCGCGGTGCACCACCCCCGCCGCGTGAATGGCGCCCAGCGCCGTGGCCGTCGCGATGGCCAGGCGGTCCAGGTCCGCGCCGCGCAGCACCCCGTTGTCGCGCACCGCCTCCTGCAGCGACGGGCCGTCGATGTACTCGCTGATGACGTACGGAGGGTCGGCGTCGGGATCGGCCGCCAGGACGCGGGCCGTGCAGAACGGCGCCACCCGCTGCAGGGACGCCAGCTCCCGGTGGAAGTGCCGCCGGGCGTCGAGGTCGTGGCCGAAGTGCGTGTGCAGGAGCTTGACCGCCGCCTGCTGCCCGCTGGGCGAAGTGCCCAGGAACACCGTGCCCTGGCCGCCCTCGCCGAGCCGCCCCCGCAGGACGTACCCGGCGACTTCCCGGGGATCGGTCGATCGGAGAGGGCGCATCAGACCCTCTCGGGCAGCAACAGCAGCGGCGGCAGAGAGCGAGCGCGGGGGTCCGGCCGGCGGCGCAGGCGGACCGCGTCCTCGCCTTCGTGCGGATGGGGCGGCAGCTGCATAGAGCTGATTGTGCCGGATGCCGGGGTTGTCCGTCTGGACCAGATCGATCTGTGAGATCGGCGCAGTGTCGCGCGCCACATCAACGCGAGAAGTCACTCCCGCGTAATCCGCATATGTCATGATCCACGGGATTTGTGGACTTTGTGACAGGAGAAGGATGATCGCACTGGCACGTCGTACGCTGCACGCCGCCCTCGCGGGTGGCCTGGCCGCCGCGGCGGTCTGGACGGCGGGCGTACCGGCGGAGGCGGCCGTGGCCGCCACCGTCTCGGTGGACTTCACCAAGCCGATCCGGACGATCGCCCCCACCGACTTCGGCATCGGGATCACCGGGTACGGCGAGGGTTCGTACATCACCAACGACACCAAGCACCGCGACCGGCTGCGCGCTTTAGGCGTGGGCCGGATGCGGATCGAGCTCCACTACCAGGAGCCGGGCAACCATGGCAGCCCGATCGTCTGCGGCGGCTACAGGTGCGCCACGGAGGTCTCGGGAGACGCCTGGATCAACGCGATCCGCGACCTCGGCGCCGAACCGGTCGTCATCCTCCAGGTGGACGGACGGCAGAGCGCGGAGGTGAACCGCGGTGACGCGGTGGCCCTCTACAAGCACTTCGCGGCGACCGGCAAGCCGGTCCAGCGGTTCATTCTGGGTAACGAGCTCAACTGCGCCTGCACGCCCGACAAGCCGGAGATGACGGCGGCGGAGTACAGCAGCCGCTTCAACCTGATCACCGACGCGCTGCGGGCCGAGAACCCCGCGGTCAAGGTGGGCGGCCCCGCCACGGCCTGGGACGACCACGACTACATCAGAACGTTCCTCCAGGGCTCCGGCAGCCGCGTCGACTTCGTCGACTACCACGACTACGGCAACGGCTTCGACGAGATCACCGATGAGGCGCTCCTCGGCAGCGTGATCCGCGACTACGAGACCGACATCAAGGAGGTGAGCGCTCTCGCGGAGTCCGTACTGGGCCGGAAGATCGACCTGCAGATCGGCGAGTTCAACTCCGACTTCAACGACCTCGACGGCCACCGTACGCTCACCCACTTCAACACGCTGTGGGGCGCGGCGGCGCTCGGGCAGATCCTGCACGCGGGCGCCAGTGCCTACCAGTACGGCGACAAGAACGGGCAGCTCGGCCTGACCAGCACGAACGGCGAAGGCAACATTCCGCGCAGCGAGCCCCTGCCCATCTACCACGGCATCGGCATGTACACGGGGGAGGGGCTGTTCCGGCCCTTCGGCAAGACCGTCGTCCAGGCGAGCGCGAACAACGACAAGCTGCACGTCTTCGCCTCGGACCAGAGCAAGAACGTGGTCCTGGTCAACGTCGGCGCCGACCCGATCGAGGCCGGTCTCGCGCTCACCGGGCTGACGGCGGGCACCGCGGCGATCTGGCAGAGCACGTCGGACGCCTGGACCCCGCACCGGACCGGAACCGCGACCATCGCCGGCGGCAAGGCCACGGTGACGCTGCCGGCCGGTTCGGCGACGACGCTGGTGATCGACCAACAGGGGCTGTCGGCGACGTACTTCGACAACGCCGACCTCGCCGGCGCCACGGTCACCAGGATCGACCCCACCGTGAACTTCGACTGGGGCTCGGCCGCCCCGGACCCGGCCATCGGCGCCGACACCTTCAGCGTGCGCTGGACGGGGAAGGTCGTGGCCGACAAGGCGGAGACCTACACCTTCGTCACCACCACCGACGACGGGGTACGGCTGTGGGTGGACGGCAAACCGCTCATCGACAACTGGACCGACCACTCCAAGCGCGACGACACCGGCCAGGTGGCGCTGAGCGCCGGGACGCACGACATCAAGATGGAGTTCTACGACAGCGGCTATGACGCCATCGCCGAGCTGCGATGGGAGAGCCCGAGCATTCCCCGCCAGATCATCCCCGCGGAGAAGCTGCTCGCCGGGTGAGCATGCCCGCGCCCACCCCGTCCCCGGGGTGGGCGTCCGGGCTAGAACCGGATCCCATGGGTATGGCCTCCTTACCCTTGAGAACAGGTACCCAGATGATCACCAGGTTGGCCCGGCTGTGCGGCTTCGGGGCCGAGGCCGTCGAAACGTTCGCCCGCAACGGTCTGCTGCGCCCCGTGCCGCCCGCGGATCTGGCGCGCATGGTGGAGGCGTTCCGCCACTTCCACGTCACCCCGGCCACGGGCGTGGCCATGGCCGCCGCGCGCTGGCCGGATCGCCCCGCCATCCTCGACGAGGACGGTTCCCTGACGTTCGCCGAGCTCGACGCGCGGGTGGTGGCGTTGGCCAGGGCCCTGTACGACCGGTTCGGCGTACGGCCGGGCCGGACCGTGGCGATCATGTGGCCCAACCATCGCGGCTTCGTCGAGGCCGTGGCGGCCGTCTCGCGGCTGGGCGCGGACCTGCTGCTGCTCAACACCGGCCTGGCCGGGCCGCGCCTGCGTGACATCCTGCGGCGCGAGAACGTGCACACCTTGATCGCCGCGCCAGAGCTGCCGCCCGTGGACTTCACCGGGACCCGCACCGGCGACCTGGACGAGCTGATCGCGTCCGCCACCGCCGCCGCCACCTTCGCCGCCACCTCCGCCACCTCCGCGACCGCCTCCGCCGCCGCGTCCGAGCCGCCGGCGCCGCGTCGGCCGGGACGCCTGGTGCTGCTCACGTCCGGGACGACCGGCGCGCCCAAGGGGGCGACGCGACGGCTGTCGCTGACCGCGCTGGCCGAGCCGTTCACCTCGATGCTGGCCACCGTGCCGCTGCGCAGCGGCGAGCCGATCCTCATCGCGCCGCCGCTGTTCCACGGTCTCGGCCTGCTCTGGTACGGCGTGGCGCTGGTGCTCGGCTGCCCGGTCGTGCTGACCCGGCGCTTCGATCCCGGGACGGTCCTTCGCGCCCTCGACCGTCATCGGGCCACGGCCATGGTCGCCGTGCCCGTCATGCTGAGGCGGCTGCTGGCCCACGACGTCCAGCCGTTGCCGCATCTGCGCGTGGTGGTCTCCGGCGGGTCGGCGCTGCCGCCGGACCTGGCCACCGCGTTCATGGACGCCTACGGTGACGTGCTCTACAACCTCTACGGCTCCACCGAGGTCGGCTGGGCCACGCTCGCCACCCCGGCCGACCTGCGGGCCGCCCCGGACACCATCGGCCGCCCCACGCGCGGGACCACGGTGGTGATCGCCGGCCCGGACGGCCGCGAGCTGCCCCCGTACGAGGTGGGCCGCGTTCTCGTCGGCGGCGGGCTCACCTTCAGCGGCTACTCGGGCGGCGGCGACGACGCGAGCACGAAAGCGAGCACGAAAGCGGGCGCGGAAGCGGGCGGTCTGTTGAGCACTGGCGACCTCGGGCACCGGGACGGCCGGGGACGGCTGTTCATCGACGGCCGCGAGGACGACATGATCGTCTCGGGTGGCGAGAACGTGTTCCCGCAGGAGGTCGAGAACTTCCTCGGCCGGCATCCGGGCGTCGCCGACGTGGCCGTCCTGGGCGTACCGGATGAGGAGTACGGCCAGCGCCTGGCCGCGTACGTGGTCCGGGAGCCCGGCGCGCGGCTGTCGGCCGACGAGCTCAAGCAGGCCGTCAAGGCCGAGCTGGGCGGGTACAAGGTGCCGCGCGACATCGAGTTCGTGCCGGCCGTGCCCCGCAACCAGACGGGCAAGGTGGACCGGCGGGAACTCGGTGGCACGATGAGCTCATGACGATCGATGAACTGCTCACCACCACCCGCAGCGTGCGCAAGCGCCTCGACCTCGACCGCCCCGTCCCGATCGAGCTGGTGCGGGAGTGCCTGGAGATCGCGCTGCAGGCGCCCAGCGGCGGCAACCGCCAGGGCTGGCACTGGATCGTGGTCACCGATCCCGAGCTCCGCGGGCAGATCGGGGATTACTACCAGCGCTCGGCGCAGGCGTACTTCGCGTCCGGTGTCTCGGGCGCGCATCTGTACAAGGACGACCCGGCCCGCGCCGAGGTGCAGCAGCGCGTCTCGGCGAGCGCCGTCCACCTGGCCGAGCACATGGGGGAGGTGCCGGTGCTGGTGATCCCGTGCATCCAGGCGTCCAAGCTCCCCGAGGGCAACCAGGCGGGGCTGTGGGGATCGCTGCTGCCCGCGGCGTGGAGCTACATGCTCGCCGCGCGGGCGCGCGGGCTGGGCACGGCGTGGACCACCCTGCACCTGGCCTACGAGAGCGAGGTGGCCGAGCTGCTCGGCCTCCCCGGCGACGTCCGCCAAGGCGTGCTCATCCCGACCGCCTACTACACCGGCGACACCTTCAAGCCCGCCTCGCGCCTGCCGCTCGACGACGTCCTCCACCTCGACCGCTGGGGAGGACCGGGCGCCGTGTGACCAAATCGGGGGCTTAATTTATACCTTGACATAAGTGGAAAACGTCAGTTGTCTCGGTATACACCCCCCAATGTCACAGAGGAGCCCCCGTGACAACACCACACAGGCGCGCGGTCCAGGCCGCCCTGGCCGTGTGCCTCGCCGCCGGAGGCCTGATGGCCGCCCCGCAGGCCTTCGCCGCCAACGAGCCGGTCAACATCTACCTGACCACCACCTCCGACGCCGGCGGCCGGACGGTGACCCGGGGCCTGCAGCAGCAGGCCCCGACGGCGTTCGCGGCGAGCAGCGGCGCCGCCACGCACACGATCACCGTGAACGAGGGCACCCGTTACCAGACCTTCGAAGGCGGCGGCGCGTCCATCACCGACACCACCGCGTACCTGCTGCGTGGCGGCCCGGTGAGCGCCGCCACCCGGGACGAGGTCATGCGCCGGCTGTTCAGCCCGGCCGACGGCATTGGCCTGTCGTTCGTCCGCAACCCCATCGGCGCGTCGGACCTGTCCCGGCCGGGCAACGTCTCGCTCGACGACAGCTGCTGCGACCTGAACGACTTCGGCGCCAACGGCTACGACACGAACGTGCGCCTGCTGACCCAGCAGGCCAGGCAGCTCAACCCGCAGCTGCGCATCATGGCCGTGCCATGGAGCTCGCCCGGCTGGATGAAGGACAACGGCCGGATGGACCAGATGGGCTGGCTCAAGTGGGAGTACTACCCCATGTACGCGCAGTACCTGGTGAAGTACGTCCAGTCCTACGCCGCGATCGGCGTGCCGATCGACTACATCTCCGTGCAGAACGAGCCGAACTGCTGCCAGGCCGGCAACCCGACCGCGATGAACTACCCGGGCATGAGCTGGAACCCCTCCGGGCTGGTCGAGTTCACCAAGAATCACGTCTACCCGGCCTTCCGCGCGGCCGGTATCACCAGCAAGGTGCTCATCCACGACTGGAACTACGGCGACTACGCCAACAGCGGCGCCCCCATCCTCGGTGACGCCGGGGTGCGTGATGACCCGCTGTTCGGCGGCATCGCGTGGCACGGCTACTTCGGGGACCCGGCGGTGGGCGCCCAGGTGCACAACCAGTATCCGGCGGTACGGCAGTTCAGCACCGAGCACTCGGGCGGTACCTGGATCGGCAACCAGCACAACGAGGACATGGCCGACATCGTGACCTACGCCAGGAACTGGAGCGGCAGCCTGGTCAAGTGGAGTCTGGGCGTCAACCAGTCCATGGGCCCGCACAACGGCGGCTGCGGTACCTGCACCGGCCTGATCACCGTGCAGGAAGGCGGCTCGCGCGCCGGGCAGGTCGACTACACGATCGAGTACTACACCACCGGGCACCTGACCAAGTTCGTCCGGCCGGGGGCGCAGCGCGTCGACTCCACCGCCAACGCCACCGTGCAGAACGTCGCGTACCGCAATCCGGACGGCTCCAAGGCCCTGCTCGTCCACAACGGCGGCACGTCCGCCCAGTCGGTCAAGGTGGTGTGGGGCGGCCAGTCGTTCACCTACACCATGCCGGCCCGTACGACGGCCACCTTCACCTGGAGCGGCACGTCGGCCGGTACCCCGACCGGCACGATCAGCGGGCTGGGCGGCCGGTGCCTGGACGTGACCGACGGCAGCAGCGCCGACGGCACGCCCGTGCAGATGTGGACCTGCTTCGGCGGGGCGAACCAGCAGTGGACCCGCGCCTCCGACGGCACGCTCCGCTCGCTCGGCAAGTGCCTTGACGTCACCGGCGGCTCCACGGCCAACGGCGCCCGCGCGCAGCTCTACACCTGCAACGGGTCGGCCGCTCAGCAGTGGAGCTACACCACCGGCCGCGACCTGGTGAACCCGGTGTCCGGCAAGTGCCTCGACGTGGTCGACAACGCCGCCACCGACGGCGCCCGGCTGCAGATCTGGACCTGCACGGGCGCGGCCAACCAGAAGTGGACGGTCCCCGCCTGACTGCCACGGTTGGCGTCGCCCCCAGGCAGGGCGTGTACAACAGTGCGTATGTCAGAGGGTAATGCGGATCAGGCGAACCGGGAGGACCTGGCCGCCGTCGTCGCGGCCGTCCTCACCGGTTCGCGCCTGCTCGTCTCCATCGCCGTCCGCTCGCTCGGCGCGGTCGAGGACAAGGTCACGCTGCCGCAGTTCCGCATGCTCGTGGTGCTCGCCGGGCACGGGGAGACCAAGCTCGTCACCATGGCCGAGCTGCTCAACGTCAACCCCTCCACGGCCATGCGGATGGCCGACCGGCTCCTCGCCGCCGGGTTGATCGTGCGCGAGGTCAATCCGCGCGACCGCAGGGAGAGCCCGATGCGCCTGACGGCCGAGGGCCAGCACATCGTGGACCAGGTCACCGCCCGCCGCGGCGAGGAGATCGCCGCGATCGTCTCACGGATGCCGCCCGAGCAGTGCCGGGCGCTGGTCACGGCGATGACGGCCTTCACCGAGGCGGGGGGTGAGCCGCCGGAGGACGCCCTGCACCCGCTCGGCTGGCCCGACATCTGAGGGCCGATCTTTGCCTAGAGCAAATTTTGCATCCTGCCATGAACACTCCCGCCCGGCGCTGCGTACCTCCTTCTGAACAGTCCGAGGACCCATGAAGGGGGTGACGGCGTGCTACTGCGACATCGCCGTCCCGTTCTCGCCATCAGTGGCGTCGCCGTGCTCCTGGCTCTCGGCGCGTGCGCCGGCCTCCCCGGCGCGCAGCTGCCCAGCGCTCAGCTCCCCGCCGCGACGGCCGTGCCGGGCGTCAGCAGCGCGCCGCCCGCCGCCGCGGCGACGGCGGTCGACACCAGTACGTGGGCGACCAAGTGGGGCCCGTTGTCGGCGGCCGACAGGGAGCTGATCGCCAAGGTCCGGCTCGCCACGCTGTGGGAGATGACCATGGCGCAGCAGGCCACCACGCGGGCGAGCACCGCGCGGGTGCGGAAGATCAGCGTGGAGATCGCGGCCCAGCACCATGTCCTGGACGAGAAGGGCCTCGCTCTGGCCGCCAAGCTCAAGGTGCAGTTGCCGATCAAGCCGACCGACCTGCAGCAGGAGTGGATGGACGACATCTCCAGCCGGTCCGGCAAACAGTACGACTCGACGTTCGTGAAGTGGCTGCGGCTCGCGCACGGGCAGATCTTCGCCCTGATCGGCGCGGTGCGCGGCAGCACGCAGAACACCTTGGTACGGCGCTTCTCGGAGGAGGCCAACGCAGCGGTGCTGAACCACCAGCGGCTGCTGGAGAGCACCGGCCTGGCCAACCCCGACGCCTTCCCGTCGCCGCCGGCCGCCTGACAGCGATTAGGGCAGGCGGCCCACCTGGGCGAGCGCCTGCTTCAGCAGCACCCCCTGGCCGCCGGTCATCTCCTGCTGGACCAGGGGGGAGGCGGCCTCCTCCGGCGTGAACCAGACGAAGTCGAGGGCGTCCTGGCGGGGGCGGCAGTCACCGGCGACCGGAACGATGTAGGCGAGCGACACGGCGTGCTGGCGCGGGTCGTGATAGGGCGTGACCCCCGGCGTCGGGAAGTATTCGGCGATGGTGAACGGCTGCGGCGACGCGGGCACCTGGGGCAGCGCCGTGTGGCCGAGATCCTTCTCCAGGTGCCGCAGGAGCGCGTCGCGGACCCGCTCGTGGTGCAGCACGCGACCCGAGACCAGCGCTCGGCTGACCGCTCCGTCTGGGTCGATGCGGAGCAGCAGGCCGACGCGGGTAACCACGCCGGTCTCGTCGACTCGCACCGGCACGGCGTCGATGTAGAGGATCGGCATCCGCCCCCGCATGGACTCCAGCTCCTCCGGAGCGAGCCAGCCGGGCACAGTTTCGGTCTTTTCGGTCATCTGACGATCGTACGTCCCTGCGTCCTTTGATCCATCCGGACCCGCCAAGCTTCGGCAAAGCCTATCGCCATGGACGTCAGGTGTGCGGCAACCCGGTAATGAACCCCGCATGAGCGATGTGTGGCGCCGGACCCCGATCGCCGCCGACGGCACGCTCGGCGCCGCCGCCGAGCACCCCGGCCGGCGCGACCCGCTCTACCTCGCCCGGCGCCACGCGCTCGCCGAGCTGGCCCGTGGTCACCGGGTGGGGGATCCGTCGCCGGTGGTGGAGTACACCGAGAGCGAGCAGGCCACCTGGCGCAGGGTCCACCGCGCGCTCGACGACGCGCACCGGGCGTACGCGTGCCGTGCCGTGCTCGACGCGCGGGAGGAGGTCCGCGTCCCCGCCGATCGCATTCCCCAGCACGCGGAGGTCGGGGCCCGGCTGCGGCGGTTGACCGGGTTCGACTTCACGCTGGCCGGGGGAGTGGTGGAGAACGAGCGCTTCCTCGGCTCGATGGCCCGGGGGTACTTCCACGCCGTGCAGTTCGTCCGTCATCCTGCCGTGCCGCTGTACTCGCCGGAGCCGGACATCATCCACGACGTGTTCGGCCACGGCATCCACCTGGCCGCGCCGGAGTTCGCCGCGATCTACCGGCTGATCGGCCAGGCCGCGGTGCGGGTGAAGACCGAGGCGGCCCTGCAGATCATCAGTGATCTGTACTGGTTCACCCTGGAGTACGGGGTTCTGGAGGAGGGCGGGACCCCCAAGGCATACGGCGCGGCGCTCCTGTCGTCCTCCGGCGAGCTCGGCCGGCTCGACCGGAGCCGGATCCGTGACCTGAACGCGCTCGACGCGCTGGCCACTCCCTACGAGATTTCGGGGTACCAGCCGGTGCTGTTCGCCGCCCGCTCGCTGACCCACGTCGCCGACACGCTCGCCGCCTTCCTCTCCGACCTCGACGACGACTCGGCTTTGCGACTGCGGCCGCATGGCTGAGACCCACCGGCCGCCTAGCGGCGCGCTGTGGAGTGGAGCAGGGGCAGGAACACCTTCATCCACGATCTCGACGAGCGTGCGGCCTGGCGTGGAACTTCGGCTTGCTCATCGCCTTCCGTGTCCTGCAGGGCGTCGGCGGCGGGCTGATCCTGCAGACCGTGCTCATGCGGGCGGTGGAGGGCAGGCAGCTCGGCCGGCTGATGGCCGTCGTCAACGTCTTGAATTCTCTATAGTTCCCTGAAGGAATCAGGCAACTCGGACAGGCGTGGCCTGGCCTAGGCCGCCCCCGTACTCAGTGAACGTAAGTACGGGGGTGGCTTGGGCGTGGTGGAAGCCGGTCCGGTGGTGAGAGTTCCTGACATGCCCTGTCCGGTACGGCTGGTGCCGCCCTGGCTTGGGTGCATGGCCCGCCGGACGCTGTCCATCGCCGGTGGGCGGTGGGGCGGGCACCGTGCGCCGGTCGGGCACACGGCTGAACGTCATCGAGGTGTTTCGTGGGTTGGCTGAGGTGCGGGTGGGCCGTTTCGGGGTGGGGCGGTTCTTGGCTCTGTCGCGTGCTGCCGGTCGGGGGTGCAGGTCTGCTCGGGTGCGGCGGGCGCGCCGGGCCGCCCGGGTGGGCTTACGCGTTCGGCGGGCGCGGGCCACGTTGCCTTCCACGATGGTGGCGATGGTGCGCACCCCGGTGGTGCGGTGGGTGCGGGTGGCGTTCTGGCCGAGCAGGCCGCGGGAGACGATCCGTTCGGCCGCTGCCCAGTCCCGGTCACACGACAGGCCGCAAGCCGGGCACCAGGCCCACTTCCAGCCCCGCTCGGCGAGCCGGTCGGGGGCCGGGCAATGCCGCAGTACCGATGTGCCCTCTCCGCAGCGGGGGCAGTATCGGGAGGTGCCGCGCGCCGGGACGGTGACCACCGCGATGGTGTGCTTGGCCGCCAGGTGCCGGATCGCCTCGACGATCCGCCCGCGCACCTGCCCCGACAGCCGCGCGTTCACGCTCCCCCGGCGCCCGCGCGCCTCCAGGGTGGCCAGGTCCTCCACATAGATGACCGTCGCCCCCGCGGCGGCGGCCTGATCGACCGCCCAGCGCGCCGCCGACCAGGCCAGCGCCTTGTTCACGTGCTGGATGCGCGCGCACAGCCGCTCATGCTCAACCCCGAGGGCCTGGCAGCCCGTACTCAACGCGGCGTAGCGGGAATCAGCAGGCGTGATCGCGGCCAGCAGCCTTTCCAGGTGCCGGTGCTTGGCGGCCAGGTGCTCACGCTCGGCCCACAGCCGATGCAGCTTGGCGCAGATGCCGCTCGCGTCGTAGGCGAACGGCCGCCCATCACTGATCACCCGGCCATCGGCCAGACGCCCTGTTACGCCGGTCAGCAGGGTGTTGAGGCCCCAGTCGAAGCCGCACCCGATCACATGACCGGCGGCGGGCGCAAAGCCGACCGGGACCTTGAACGGCAGATCGACACGCACCCGCCCCTTGGCCACCCGCACGGTGGGGGCGCACAACGCCGCCTCCGGCGGCACCGTCGGCGGCAGAGCAACCGGCAGCACATGCCAGGCCCAGTCCCTACTGGACGCGGGCGATTCGACCAGGGGAAGCCGCAACCGCAGCCGGGTGCTGCGATTGCCGGTGCGCTCCAGGGTGAGCAGTTGCCGGTCGGCCGCCGCCAGCACGACCTGCGCCGCAACGTTCGGCGGCTCCTCCAACTCGATCAGATCAGCCGGGAACACCCCATTCGCGTCGCGATAGGCGCGGATCTGCCGGGTCCGGTTACGGATGTCCGCCGCCGTCACCCCGTCCGGCAGCAGCGCGCGCAGCGCGTCCCACTCGGCGCCGGTACGCGCACCCGGCTCCTGCGGCCAGGTCGCCACGATCGCCGCCACCAGGCGGCGCCGGTGCAGCGCCAGCCGCAACAGGCGGGCGGACTGCTCCTGCGCGCACCGCATCACCCGATCGCACACGTGCACACCCGAGGCCGGGCTCACGCCCCAGCCGAGCCGGCGCGGCCATCCAGCCCTTTGACGGCAACGCCCGCCCGTCCAGCCCCACCCCGGACGCCAGCGCGTCCAGATCAGCCGCATTCCACCGGGCCGCCAGCAGGCGGGCGGTCAGGCCGCCTGCCAGGCCGGTCAGCCAGGCGACCCGCCGCACCAGAAGCGGCTGCGCAACGACCTCGCCGGTCGCCTCCACCACCGCCGCATAGGCGGTGCAGGAGGCGGTCGAGGTGAGGTCACTCATGCACCGCGCCCTTTTCGGGGGTGGGCCGAAGGTTGCGAACCGCGCTCAGGTCGGCCGCCCTCTGGGCGCCGCTCGACGGCCGGTGACCGCATGCGGGCACGAGGGCGCCGACCGGGCGGCGGTCGTGGCAACGTGTACACGCGGTCGGCGCGTCGCGATCGGCGGGGAGCCGGTACGCCCGCATGTCTGCACCCCGCCCCTCTCGAACAAAACCTCACGATCAGCAACCGAAACATTACCATTGGTTGGCCAAGGCGGATAGAACATATGAACGACAACATCTGATGACCTGCCTGGCCAGAACCAGCCCACCCGCCGTGCTGAGGGCGTGCAAGCTCAGCGGCGCCACAAGCAACCGGTTCGGCGAACGCCTCGCCGACACAAGACCAGCCCTGCCAGATGATCCCGCCCGGCCCGGCCGACACCGCCGACCAAGAGGAAACTTTGACAGATCATGGCGGATGGCCAGGTTTTCATAGCGAATATAAGCAGCAGTTCATACCCTGCTCGCGGCGCGGCTGGCCTGGCGCAGCCTGCCCGCCGACGCTCCGCGCGACGGCCGCTGCCTCGACGTTACCGGCCTGCTCCTGTTCTCGCCCGCGCTGGCCGCCCTCATGTACGGACTGACCCGGGTGGGCACCGAAGGCGGGTTCGGCCATGCGGCGGTGCTCGGCCGCTGGCGGCCGAGCGCCGCGTTCGGGCACACCTTCGCCTGGGCGTTGGCGTTCACCCTCCTCGCCGTCGTACCGGCTCTCTGGTATCAGCGCACGTGATCACGGCAGCGGTTTGTCGTACAGCCACGAGCAGAGCAGTGGGACGACCGACGGCTCGGCGTAGCGCCCCACATGGGCGACGAAGGCGTCGGTCGTGACGTTGCCGTGCCGGTGGGTGTCGGTCCAGGCCCGCAGGACCAGGAAGAACGCCTGGTCGCCCAGCTTTCGCCGGACCGCGTGCAGGGTCAGCGCCCCGCGCTTGTAGACGCGGTCGTCGAACAGCAGCGCCGTGCCCGGGTCCCCCAGCACGAAGTCCTGGGGGAGGATCTCCAGGCGGCGGCGCCAGCGGGCGGCCAGCTCGTCGGCCGTCGGGCCGCCCGACGCCTGCGACCACAGCCACTCGGCGTACGTGGCGAAGCCCTCGTGTAGCCAGATGTCCTGCCAGGAGGCCACGGTCAGGCTGTTGCCGAACCACTGGTGCGCCAGCTCGTGCGCGACCAGCCGCTCGTGCCCGCGCCGGCCGTCGACGTGGTTGCGGCCGAAGATCGCCATGCCCTGGGCCTCGATCGGGATGTCGAGGTCGTCGTCGGCCACCACGACGGTGCCGCCGGCGAACGGGTACGGCCCGAACCGGTCGACGAACAGCGTCATCATCTGGTCCTGGCGCCCGAAGTCGTGCCGCGCCCGCGCCCCGAGCCGGGGCGGGTGGGCCAGCCGCGTGCCGCCCACGTCCGAGAACTGGTAGCGCCCGATCTGCACGCTCGCCAGGTAGCTCGCCATCGGCTCCGGCTGCTCGTACACCCAGGTCGTGGTGCCCGCCGACCGGTATTTGTGGACGAGCAGGCCGTTCGCGATCACCTGGTACGGCGAGGCGGTGGTCACCGTGATCCGGTAGGGCGCCTTGTCACCGGGCTGGTCGTTGCACGGGAACCAGGAGGGCGCGCCGATCGGCTGACTGGCCACCAGCGCGCCGTCGGTCAGCTCCTCCCAGCCCAGGCCGCCCCACACGCTCCGCACCGGCTTGGGACTGCCCGTGTAGCGGACCTCCACGGCGGCGGTGGCGCCGACGTGCAGGGTCCAGGGCAGGCTGACGCGCAGCTTGCCGTCGCGGTGCGTGTAGCGGGCGCTGACGCCGTCGACGGTGACGCCCGCGACGCGGAACTGGCCGAAGTCCAGGTCCAGGCCGGTGAGCGGCTCGTGCGCGATCACCGACAGCAGGGCCGTGGCGTCCAGCCAGTTCGTGGACACGCGGTACTTCAGCGTCAGGTCGTACTGTGCGACCCCGTACCTGATGTCGCCGTGCGAGGGGAAGTACGAGGTCATCGCCAGGCCGCGATGGGATTGCCGAACCAACGGGAGCCGTCGGGAACGTCCTCACCACGCATGACCAGGGAGGCAGGGCCGATCGTGGCGTCGGCGCCCACCCGGGCGGCGGGCAGGATCACGCCATGCGGGCCGAGCGTCGCGCCCCCGGCCAGCGTGACGGTGTCCATGCTCATGACCCGGTCGTGGAACAGATGCGTCTGCAGTACGCAGCCCCGGTTGACGCTGGCGCCGTCGCCGACGCTCACCAGGTCCGCCTCGGGCAGCCAGTAGGTGTGACAGGTGACCCCATGCCCGATGCGTGCCCCGAGTGAGCGCAGCCACACGTTCAGGGGCGCGGTTCCCAGCCACGGTTCGGCGAACCAGGGCGCCGCCAGCACCTCCACGAAGTTGTCCGCGAGCTCGTTGCGCCACACGAACGAGCTCCACAGCGGGCGGTTGCCCACCGCGATCCGGCCGACCAGCACCCACTTGGCGGCGCTCGCCACCGCCGCGGCGACCACCCCGGCGGCCAGCATCAGCACGCCGCCCAGCAGCGCGGCCACCACGAAGCCGTACGACACCGCGACCCACTCCATGGCCCCGGCGGTCAGAACGGCCAGCGCCACCGTGCCCATCGCGGGCACCAGGCGGCAGACCTCGACCAGCGCGCGGGCCGCCTTCAACCGCGCGGGCGGGTCGTAGGTGCGGCTCCGGTCGCCTTCCTCGGTGGTCCGGCGCAGCTCCACGGGCGGCATGCCCAGGTACGACGAGCCGGACTTGGCCTTCTTCGGCGTCGCCGACAGCACGCCCACCAGGCCGTCCTTGGGCACCTTGCGGCCGGGCGCGGTCATCCCCGAGTTGCCGAGGAAGGCCCGCTTGCCGATCCGCGCCGAGGCGATGCGCATCCAGCCGCCGTCGAGCTCGTACGGGGCGACCATCGTGTCGTCGGCCAGGAACGCGCCGTCGCCGACCGAGGTCATCGTGGGCAGCGCGAGCACGGTCGACAGCTCCACGCCACGGCCCACCCGCATGCCGAGCGCGCGCAGCCAGGCCGGCGTCAGGATGCTGGCGTACAGCGGGAACAGCCAGACCCGGGCCGCCGACATCAGCCGGCCCGTCGCCCACGCCTGCCACGCCTGGCGGCTGTGCACCGGATAGTTGCCGGGCCGCATGCGGATGCCGAGCAGCCGCACGATCACCAGCGTGACCAGCGCGAACATGGCCATCCCGACGATCGTCGCGAGCGGCACACCGGTCAGCGCGCTCGTGAGCGCTTCGCCGAGCGTGCGCGCGTCCCCGGCGTACCAGCCCAGGACCGCCAGGCCGGACAGGACGGCGGCCACCGGCAGCAGGCTCAGCACGACGGCCGACAGACCGTACATCACCACCCAGAACCGGGAGCGGGCGGCCCGCTCGGCCGGCCGTGACCTCTTGCCCTGCCGCGAGGCCGGCGCTCCGGCCCAGCGCTGCCCGGCCGGCACCGTGCCGTCGATCGCCGAGCCCGGGGCGATCTGAGCGTTCTTTCCGATCTTGGTGCCGGGGAACAGGGTCGACCGGGAGCCGATCGTGGCGCCCGCGCCGATCCGGATCTCGCCGACGCGCAGCACGTCGCCGTCGTACCAGTAGCCGCTGAGATCGACCTCCGGCTCGACCGAGGCGCCCGCGCCCAGCCTGAGCAGGCCGGTCACCGGGGGAGCGGAGTGCAGGTCGGCGTCGGCGCCCACCTGGGCGCCGAGCATCCGGGCGTACAGGCCCATCCAGGGCGCGCTGGCCAGGTCGGGCACGCCGAGCCGGGCGGCCAGCTGTTCGGCGAACCACAGCCGCAGGTGCACGCCGCCGCCGCGCGGATGGCGGCCCGGCCGTACGCCGCGCAGCAGCAACCGGGCCGAGCCCGCGGCCAGGCCCATCCGCCCTGGCGGGGTGACGAACACCAGCCAGCCCAGCGCCACCCACCACCACGACACGGCAGGCGCCCATGGCGGCGCGAGCAGGTTGCCGACCGTCGCGAGCAGCACGATCCAGCGCATGGCGCCCGCCGTGAGCAGCGGCACCATCAGCGCGGCCTGCGCGACCGAGGCCCGCGCGGGCATCGGTTTCACCGCCCGGCGCGCCGACTTGGCCGGGCCGCGGGAGGCCAGCAGCTTCGCGAGCCCGGCCAGGGTCGGGTTCGCGTAGACGTCGCCCACGGCCACGTCGGGGTAGTCGGTGCGCAGGAGGGACACGAGCCGGGCCGCGGCCAGGCTCGTACCGCCGTCGGTGAAGAAGTCGGCCTGCGGCCCGTCCGGCGCGACGCCGACGACGTCGGTCCACCGCTCGGCCAGCCACGCCTCGATCGGGCTCAGCTCGCCGCTCGCCGCGTCCGACGCGCCCGGCTCGGCCAGCGGCCAGGGCAGCGCGTCGCGGTCGATCTTGCCCGAGGTACGCGTCGGGAGCGTGTCGATCAAGGTCAGCCGGGGGACCAGGGCGGCGGGCAGCGATTCGGCCAGCAGCTCGCGGGCCTGCCCGAGGCCGAACCCGTCGTCCGCCACGAGGTAGCCGACCAGCAGCTGGTGGCCGCCGCCGGCGGTCCGCACCGCGGCGGCGGCGCCCGTGACGCCCGGCAGCGCCTGCAGCGCGGCGTCCACCTCGCCGAGCTCGATTCGCCGCCCGCCCAGCTTCACCTGGTCGTCGGCCCGGCCGACGAAGTAGAGCCCTTCCGGCTCGGCGCGGACGAGGTCGCCGCTGCGGTAGGCGCGTTCCCAGCCGAGTGACGGCAGGCGCGGGTACTTCTCGGCGTCCTTGCCCGGGTCCAGGTAGCGGGCCAGGCCCACGCCGCCGATGATCAGCTCTCCGGTCTCGCCCATGGCCACCGGCTCGCCTTCGGCGCCGACGACGGCCAGATCCCAGCCGTCGAGGGGCAGCCCGATGCGTACCGGCTCCGCGCCGGTGAGTTGTGCCGCGCACGCGACGACGGTCGCCTCGGTGGGGCCGTAGGTGTTCCAGACCTCTCGTCCCGGTACGGCCAGCCGCTCCACCAGCTCGGGCGGGCACGCCTCCCCACCGAAGATCAGCAGCCTGATGCCGTCGAGCGACTCCACCGGCCACAGCGCCGCCAGCGTCGGCACGGTCGAGACGGCCGTGATGTCCTGCTCGGCGAGCCAGGGCCCCAGGTCCATGCCGGTACGCACCAGCGATCGGGGGGCGGGCACCAGGCAGGCGCCGTGCCGCCAGGCCAGCCACATCTCCTCGCACGAGGCGTCGAAGGCCACGGACAGGCCGGCGAGCACCCGGTCGCCGGGGCCCAGCGGCTGGTCCTGGAGGAACAGGCCCGCCTCGGCGTCGACGAACGCGGCGGCGGAGCGGTGCGTCACGGCGACGCCCTTGGGCTTGCCGGTGGAGCCGGAGGTGAAGATGATCCAGGCGTCGTCACCGGGCATGGGCGACTCCGGCCGCGGGTTCCAGGCATCGCCGGGGGTCAGGGGCTCGGGCGACATCGTCCGTACGATCAGGTCGCCGATCGGCCGGTCGGTCGCCGCGCTGGATGCCTGGCCAGCCGGTTTGCCGGTCACGATCGCGGAGACGTTGGCTTCGGTGAAGACCAGCTCGGCGCGTTCCTCGGGGTCGTCGGCGTCGACGGGCACGTACGCGGCGCCCGCGGCGAGGACGGCGAGGATCGTGACGTACAGCTCGGCGGTGCCCGACGGCACCCGCACGCCCACCCGGTCACCACGGCCGATCCCGGCCTCCCTGAGCTCGCCCGCGACCCGCGCCACCTCGGCACGCAGCCGCCGGTAGTCGAACCGCGTGGTCCCGTCGTCGAGTGCCGGCTCGTCCGGATGGATCCGCGCGGTCTCGTCGAGGATGTCGAGCAGGGTACGGGGCGCCGCCGCCAGCGGGCCCGCGGCGTAGACCGCGCGCGAGGCGAGCTTTAACGGCTGAAGATCGGCCATGTACGGACTCAAACGTTGCTCCTCGAGTCGGGCGGAGCCGGTCCTGTCGCACTGAAGAGCACACACTGCTTCCGCCGCCATCTGTGGCGATTACGCCACCCGGATAGCAACAGCCGCATATCGGGCGTCTATTCCAACCTCTCCGAAGTCACCCCGTCGCGCCAGGCCCTTCTCCGGTGGACTTCGGGCATAAGAGGGCCAGGTGTCATCAACACCGTGTTACCGTCCCACACCTGACAGTTGCCCATTGACGTTGGGGGATGCGTGGAACGCAGGTTCGCCGTGCGCGAGCAGTTGACGGGCGTGGTGCGGGCGGCGCTGGGCGCCGAGCACCGGCTGGTCGACGTGCTGCGCCTTCGGGGCGGCAGCAAGAAGGGGGTGTACCGGCTCGTTCTCGACGACGGTTCGACCGCCATCGCCTACATCTGGGACGCGGCCGAGAATTACTGGCCCGGTCTCCAGGTCGAGGATCACGCGGACGCGTTCTCGGCCGCTTCCGGTCTGGAGCTGTTCGAGGCCGCTCATCGGCGGCTGGACGCCGCCGGGATCCGGACGCCACGGATCTATCTGGCCGACCGGGGCAGGGAGCTGTATCCGGCTGATGTCGCGGTGGTCGAGGACGTGCCGGGCGGGACGCTGGAGGCGCTGATCCAGCGTGATCCGGCGGCGGCGCAGCCGGTCCTGGCGCGGCTGGCCGAGACGCTCGAGGTGATGCGGGGCCACGCGGGGCCGGGTTTCGGCAAGGTGGCCCTGGTTGACGGTGGCGGGGTGGCCACGGGCCGGTCGTGTGAGCAGGTGGTCTTCGAACGAGCGCTCGTTGATCTCGAGGAGGGCGCTGTCCGGGACGCGCGGCTCGCGGCCGCCCGTGATCGGCTGGAGGGGGTGCTCCGGGAACTGGCGGCGGGCGTGCGGCCGCGGTCGGCGCACGTGCTGGTCCATGGGGAGCTGGGGCCGGACCATGTGCTGGTGGACAGTGCTGGGCGGCCGGTGCTGATCGACATCGAGGGGCTGATGTACTTCGACGTCGAATGGGAGCACGCGTTCCTGCGGCTGCGCTTCCACGAGGACTACGCGCGGCTGAGCTGGGACGGGCTGGACGAGCGGCGGATGTCGTTCTACACGCTGGCGATGCGCCTGTCGCTGGTGGCCGGGCCGCTGCGGTTGATCGAGGGCGATTTCCCGGGGCGGGAGGCCATGCGGGGGATCGCCGAGCACAATCTGCAGCAGGCGCTGACCTTCATCGGCGGGTGAGGTGTCAGGCGGACTTGTCGTGGCGTTCCGGTCGCCGGTCGGGGTGGACGCGGGGCACCAGGGTGGGGTTGACGTTGCCGAGTACGGTGTCGCGGTCGATGACGATCCTGGACACGTCGTCGCGCGTCGGCATTTCGTACATGAGGTTGAGCAGCACTTCTTCGAGAAGGGCGCGGACGGCTCTGGCGCCGGTGCGGCGGGCGAGTGCCTGGTCGGCGATGGCGGCGATGGCCTCCTCGGTGAATTCGAGGTCGATTCCGTCGAGTTCGAAGAGCCGCTGATACTGCTTGACGACCGCGTTGCGTGGTTCGGTGAGGATCCGGGTGAGCGCGGTCCGGTCCAGCGGGTGAAGGGCGGAGATCACCGGCAGTCGGCCGACGAGTTCGGGGATGAGGCCGAAGGTCAGCAGGTCGGCGGGGGTGGCGTGGGGGCGGACGTCGGTTTTCCGGGGAGCGAGGAAGCCGCTGCCGTTGTGGCCGGTGCGTTGCTCGATGATGTGGTCGAGGCCGGTGAAGGCGCCGCCCGCGATGAACAGCACGTTGGTGGTGTCGATCTGGAGGACTTCCTGGTGGGGGTGTTTGCGGCCGCCTTGGGGCGCGACGCTGACCGTGGTGCCCTCCAGGATTTTGAGCAGTGCCTGCTGGACGCCTTCGCCTGAGACGTCGCGGGTGATGGAGGGGTTGTCGCTCCTGCGGGTGATCTTGTCGATTTCGTCGAGGTAGATGATGCCTGTTTCGGCTTTGGCGATGTCGTCGCCGGCGGCCTGGATGAGCTTGAGGAGGATGGTCTCGACGTCTTCGCCGACGTAGCCGGCCTCTGTGAGCGCGGTGGCGTCGGCGATGGCGAACGGCACGTCGAGCATTCTGGCGAGGGTCTGGGCGAGGAGGGTCTTGCCGCTGCCCGTGGGGCCGATGAGCAGGATGTTGGACTTGCCGAGTTCGATGTCCTCGGTGTGCCGGATGCGTTTGTAGTGGTTGTAGACGGCGACGGCGAGCGTTCTCTTGGCGGCGTCCTGGCCGATGACGTAGTGGTCGAGACGTGCGTGCATGTCTCGTGGTGTGGGCAGGTCGTGGGGCGGGGTGATCTCGTCGGCGTCGATGAGTTCGTTGCAGAGTGCGATGCATTCGTTACAGATGCAGATTCCGGCGGGGCCCGCTATGAGCTTGCGGACCTGCCGCTGGGCCTTCCCGCAGAACGTGCATCTCGGCTGGTCGCGGACCACTGGGTTAGCTCCTCGATGATCAGAGGGTGACGGTCAGGGCGGACAGCCGCCAGGTGCCGAAGCCGGGGGCGCCCACGCGGGCGATGGGGGCCAGCTCGCGGGCACGGCCGTAGGCGGTGAAGGGGTCGCGGGACACGCCGGGGTCGGTGAGGTCGATCTGCGGAACGTCGCTGGTCATGCATCCTCCAGTGATTTCGGATGGTCAGATCAGATGATCTCATCATACGAATGGTCACGGTATCTTGGTTGCCGATGCGCGGCAAACGCCGGGACGAGGAGGACGATGGGCCGGCTCACCAGGGCAGAGACGCAGGAGCGCAACCGTGCCAAGGTGCTGGCCGCGGCCAAGGACGAGTTCGCCGAGCACGGCTTCCGGGACGCGAAGATCGACAGCATCGCCGAGCGGGCGGAGCTCACGCGGGGCGCCGTCTACTCCAACTTCCCCGGCAAGCGGGCGCTCTATTTCGCGATGCTGGCCGACCTGGCCGAGCGCGCCCCCGAGCCGCCGCACCCGGAGCCGGGCCTGACCGTGGCGGAGGCGCTCGGCGCGTTCGCACGCGCGTGGGTGACGCGGTTGCCCCTGGCCACCGACGATCAGTACGGCGCCGGCCGGCTCGGGATGGATCTGATGCCGGAGGTCGGCGCGGACGAGCGGATGCGCCGGCCGTTCGCGCAGCTGATGATGTTGGACGCGCTGCTGCTCGGGCTGGCCCTGGAACGGTTGCGCCCGTCCGCCGGCCGCCAGGTGCGGGTGGCGGAGATGGCGCTGACGACGCTGCACGGCGCGAGCCAGCTGGCGGCCGTGGCGCCCGGTTTCGTGGACCCGTTCAACGTGGTCAGCGCGTGTGCGCAACTGGCGGAGCTGGATCTGGGTGACCGGTGGCCGCAGCCGTCGATCGTGCCGCAGGCGCGGGTGGTCGATGAGCGGTGGGCGCCGCCGGTCGCGGTGGATCTGGTCCGAGGCGAGCCGGTGGAGTTCGCCGGCGACGGGGTGGTGGCGGTGCTCGGGCTGCACCGGTTGTCGGCGGCGGAGGAGGCGGTCCGCGCCGCCGCGCCGACGGCCGAGGTGACGATCGTGCTGGTCACGGGGGTCGTGGACGAGCTGGCGCCGCTGGCCCGGCTGATGATCGCCGACCTGCGTTCCTGCCTGCGTCAGGCTTTCCCGGCGGCGGCGTTGCCGCGGCCGCGGGTGGTGTGCGACGAGTCGTGGGCGCTCGCCGCGGCGGCGGGCGTACCGGCGGTCAGCGACGCCACCGAGACGGCGGTACGCGTGGAGTCCGGGCGGATCGTGACCCGGGCCGACGGGTACGGCGCCTGCCATGCCGCCGCGTCGGCCGGTCGGCCGTAGCGGCCACCCGGCGGCAAAATCGGTTGCCCCGTCAGGCGGCCGTCTGTTGTACTCCCGGCATCTGTCCGCCGACCCAGGAGTAGGAAATGCGCGAAGCGTTCTTGTCCCCCCTTAAGGCAATTGCCAGCTATCTAGAGGACAGAACGCTTGATGCGAAGCTTGAACTTGGGGATCTTGGCGCATGTAGACGCCGGTAAGACCAGCCTGACCGAGCGGCTGCTCCACGCCGCCGGGGTCATCGACGAGATCGGCAGCGTCGATGACGGCAGCACCCAGACCGACTCCCTGGCCCTGGAACGGCAGCGCGGCATCACGATCAAGTCCGCCGTCGTCTCCTTCGTCATCGGCGACGTCACGGTCAACCTGATCGACACGCCCGGCCACCCCGACTTCATCGCCGAGGTCGAACGCGTGCTGAGCGTGCTCGACGGCGCGGTGCTGGTCATCTCCGCGGTGGAGGGCGTGCAGGCCCAGACCCGCGTGCTGATGCGGACGCTGCAGCGGCTGGGGATCCCGACGCTGCTGTTCGTCAACAAGATCGACCGCCGTGGCGCGCAGGACGAGGGGCTGCTGCGGACGATCGCCGAGAAGCTGACGCCCGCGATCGTGGCGATGGGCTCGGCGCGTGACCTGGGCACCCGCGAGGCCGCCTTCGCGCCGTTCGGGCCTGCCGACGACGCCTTCACCGCGCGGCTGGCCGAGGTGCTGGCCGATCACGACGACGCCTTGCTGGCCGCGTACGTCCACGACGAGACGGCCGTCTCCTACCGGCGGCTGCGCGGCGAGCTCGCGGCGCAGACCGGGCGGGCCCTGGCGCACCCGGTGTTCTTCGGCTCGGCGATCACCGGCGCGGGCGTGGCCGAGCTGACCTCCGGTATCGCGGAACTGCTGCCCGCCGCCGCGTCCCAGGACGACCCCGTCTCGGGCACGGTCTTCAAGGTCGAACGCGGGCCGGCGGGGGAGAAGATCGCCTATGTCCGGATGTTCTCCGGGACGGTACGCGTACGGGACCGGCCGCGGTTCGGGAGCGAGACCCGCGACCACGAGAAGGTCACCGCGCTGAGCGTGTTCGACCGGGGCACCGATGTCCAGCGTTCCTCGGTCACGGCGGGCCAGATCGGCAAGGTGTGGGGCCTGACCGACGTCCAGATCGGCGACACGATCGGCGAACCGCGCCAGAGCCCCGGCCGTCACCACTTCGCCCCGCCCACCCTGGAGACCGTCGTCGTCCCCGCGAGCCCCGCCGAGCTGGGCGCCCTGCGCGTCGCGCTCGCTCAGCTCGCCGAGCAGGACCCGCTGATCGACCTGCGCCAGGACGACCTGCGGCAGGAGATCTACGTCTCGCTCTACGGCGAGGTGCAGAAAGAGGTCATCCAGGCGACGCTGGCCGCCGACTTCGGCCTCAAGGTCGCCTTCCGCGAGACGACCACGATCTGCGTCGAACGGCCGATCGGCACCGGCGCGGCGGTCGAGTTCAACGGCAAGGCGCCCAACCCGTTCCTGGCCACCGTCGGGCTGCGCGTCGAGCCGGCCCCGACCGGCACCGGCGTGCGGTATCGGCTGGCGGTCTCGCCCGGGGCGCTGCCGCTGGCCTTCCAAAGGGCGGTCGAGGACACCGTACGGGAGACCCTGAGCCAGGGTTTGCACGGATGGCAGGTCACCGACTGCACGGTCACCATGACGCACTCCGGATATTCGCCCCGGCAGAGCCACTCCCACGCCATCTTCGACAAGAGCATGTCGAGCACCGGCGCGGACTTCCGCAACCTGACGCCGCTGGTCCTGATGAACGCGCTCAGGCAGGCCGGCACTCTGGTGCACGAGCCGATGCACCGCTTCACCCTGGAGGTGCCGGCCGACACGATCGGCGCCGTGCTGCCGGAACTGGCCCGGCTGCGCGCCGTGCCCCGCACACCGGCCATGCGGGGCGCGTCCTGCCTGGTCGAGGGGGACATCCCGGCGGCGCGCGTACACGAGTTGCAGCAGCAGTTGCCCGCGCTGACCCGCGGCGAGGGCGTGCTGGAGTCGGCCTTCGACCGTTACCAGCCCGTCTCCGGCGCGGTCCCGGCCCGGCCGCGCACGGACCACAACCCGCTGGACCGCAAGGAATACCTGCTGCATGTCATGCGGCGGGTCTGAGTTGGCTTTCCAGCATCCGGGAAACGGCGTTCCGCCGCCGGTATGACGGAGGTCACCATCGGTCTCACTCGCCTACCGAAGGAGCCGGCCGATGTCGAGCATTCCCCGCGATCAGTGGTACGTCGCCGCGTACGGGCGCGAGATCGGCCGGGAGCCGTTCGGGCGCACCGTCTGCGGTGAGCCGATCCTGTTCTGGCGCACGCGCGCCGGGACCGTCACCGCCATGTCCGACCGCTGCGTGCACCGGCGCTTTCCGCTGTCCCAGGCGCCGAGCCGGGTGGTGGACGACCAGGTGGTGTGCGGCTACCACGGGTTCACCTACGGCGCCGACGGCAAGTGCGTCGCCGTCCCTGGCCAGACGCGGGTGCCCCGGACCGCGCGGCTGACCGCCTACCCGGCCGTGGAGCAGGACTCGTTCGTCTGGGTCTGGATCGGCGACCCGGCCAAGGCCGATGCCGCGACCATTCCGCGGGCGCCGTGGCTGGTCTCGCCCGAGTACACCACGGTGTCCGGGATGGAGCCGCTGAAGGCGCGGTTCGGGCTGCTGGTGGACAACCTGCTCGATCTCTCGCACGAGACGTACCTGCACGGCGGCTACATCGGCACCCCGGAGGTGGCCGCCACACCGATCACCACCGAGGTGGACGAGGAGGCCGGGATCGTCTACGTCAGCCGGCACATGGACGACGCCGAGTGCCCGCCGTTCTACGCCAAGTCCACCGGGCTGAGCGGGCGGATCATGCGCTGGCAGGACATCGAGTACACGCCGCCGTGCCTGTACAAGCTGCACTCGCGCATCGCGCCGCCCGGCGTCCTGCCCCGCGCCGACGGCAGCGACCCGGACGCCTTCCACGTCGAGGTCGTGTACGCGATCACGCCCGAGACCGAGCACACCACGCACGACTTCTGGGCCGTGGCCCGCGACTTCGCCCTCGACGACCAGGGCGTGTCGGACTTCCTGGCCGAGCAGAACCGTACGGTGGTGCTCCAGGACGTGGCCGCGCTCGACGTGCTGGAACAGGTGATCGCCACCGAACCCCCCGGCTACCAGGAACTGTCGATCAACATCGACACCGGCGGGCTGGCGGCGCGCCGGCTGCTGGCCCGCCAGGCCGGGCAGAGCACGGGCGGCCGGGTATGACCGGCATGGCACCCGACCGCATGCTCACCGGCCGCGAGGTGCTGAGGGTGGTGTGGCTGCCCGGCAGCGACCTGCTGGAAGGCAGCTGCCACTGCGGCGCCACGCACGTCGCCGAGGGCCCGATCGAGGTGTGGGAGTGGCTGCTCGCCCACCCGATCGGCCACACGGCCATTGAGGGGGCGGCACGATGACCGAGCGCAAGCTGGTCGTGCACGCGCGCCGGCAGGCGGCCGACGGCGTCATCGTCCTGGACCTGCGTGACCCCGCCGGCGCCGAACTGCCCGAGTGGACGCCCGGCGCGCACGTCGACCTCGTTCTCGGCGGCGATCTCGTCCGCCAGTACTCGTTGTGCGGCGACCCGGCCGACCGCACGACCTGGCGGATCGCTGTCCTGCGCGAGCCCGCCGGGCGGGGCGGCTCGGCGTACGTCCACGACGAACTCCATCCCGGTACGGCGGTGCTGGTCCGCGGACCGCGCAACCACTTCCCGCTCCACCCTGCGCCCCGCTACCTGTTCATCGCCGGCGGGATCGGGATCACCCCCATCCTTCCGATGATCGCCGCCGCCGGCGCCGAGTGGGAACTCGTCTACGGAGGCCGCACGGCCGCGTCGATGGCGTTCGCGGGCGAGCTGCGCGCCCGCTACGGCGACCGGGTGACCCTGCGGTCCCAGGCCGAGCACGGCCTGCTCGACCTCGACACCATCCTGGAACGCACCCCATCTGAAACCGTCGTCTACTGCTGCGGGCCGGCCCCGCTGCTGGCGGCCGTCGAGGGCCGCTGCGCGAACCGCCCCCTGCACGTCGAACGCTTCTCGCCCCAAGACCCCGGCGAGCCCGTACGAGCGGCGTCGTTCGAGGTCGAGCTGGCCGTCACCGGCCGCACGCTCACCGTCCCACCGGAGCGGTCGGTCCTGGAGGTCGTGGAGGAGGCGGGCGTACAGGTCCTATCCTCATGTCGTGAGGGGACGTGCGGCACCTGCGAGACCACCGTGCTCGCCGGCACGGTCGACCATCGCGACTCGCTGCTCACCCCCGAGGAGCGGGCGGCCCACGACACCATGTTCCTGTGCGTCTCCCGCGCCGCCTGCCCGAAACTCGTCCTCGAACTCTGACACCACCCGCGGGAGCCACCGATGCCGACGGCCGACCGGACCGGGCCCGTGGTGGCACGCGCGCTGCGGATCCTCGGCGCGTTCACGCCCGACCAGCGCGCACTGACGCTCAGCGAGCTGTCCCGGCACTCCAGGCTGCCGGTCTCCACCGTGCATCGGCTGGTCGCCGACCTGGTGGCCTGGGGGGCGCTGGAGCGGGACCAGGGCGGCTGCTACCACATCGGCCTGCGCCTGTGGGAGATCGGCTCGCTCGCCCCGCGCGGCCTCGGCCTGCGTGAGACCGCCCTGCCCTACCTGGAGGACCTGTCGCAGGTCACCCGGGAGAACGTGCAGCTGGCCGTACGGGAGGGCACCGAGGTGGTATTCGTCGAGCGGATCGCGGGCAGCAAGGCCGTCCCGGTGCTCACCCGGGTCGGCGGCCGGTTCGCGCTCACCGCGACCGGCGTCGGACTCGTCCTGCTCGCCCACGCCCCGGACGACGTGCGCGAACAGGTGCTGTCAGGGCCCATCAAAAGCTATACCGAACGCACCATGACGAGCCCGCACCAGTTGCGCGCCGCGCTCGCCGACACCCGCGCCCGCGGGTACGCCGTCAGCGACCGGCAGGTGACCATGGACGCCGTGTCGGTGGCGGCACCGATTTACGGCGCCGAGGGCGACGTCGTCGCGGCGGTGTCCCTGGTCGTCCACCACGGCAGCGTCTCGCCGCACGCGATCGCCCCGCTGGTGCGTACCAGCGCTCGCGCCATCTCCCGCGCGCTCATGACCGCACGTCCGTAACCGGCGGGCTCATCCCGGCTGCCGTTTTCGCCCGCATTGATGTTGGGCATATCTTTGACTGTGGTCAGTGAACTGCCCTACATTTGAGCAAACACCGTCCTTCCTTGGGGTGACATGGTGGATTTGTCAGGAAAAGTGGCTGTTGTTACCGGTGCCGGTCGCGGCCTGGGGCAGGCGTACGCACGGGCGCTGGCGCGAGCGGGCGCGGCGGTCGTCGTCAATGACGTGGACGCGGAGGCGGCCGGGGAGGTCGCCGCGGCCATCACCGCCGAGGGCGGCAGGGCCGTCGTGGCGGCGGGCGCCGTCGGGCAGACCCAGGTCGCCCAGCGGCTGGTGGACACCGCCGTCAAGGAGTTCGGCCGGCTGGACGTCATGGTCACCAACGCGGGCATCCTGCGTGACCGCGTGCTGTGGAAGATGTCCGACGAGGAGTTCGACGCGGTCGTCGAGGTGCACCTGCGCGGCACGTTCAGCTGCGCCCGCGCCGCGGCCGTGCGCATGCGCGAGCAGGGGCAGGGCGGTCGCCTGATCCTCATCTCCTCTCCGGCCGGCCAGCGCGGGAACTTCGGCCAGACCAACTACGCCGCCGCCAAGGCCGGGATCGTGGCGATGGCCCGTACCTGGGCGCTGGAGCTGGCCCGTTCGGAGATCACGGTCAACGCCGTCGTGCCGGTCGCGGCCACCGAGATGACCAAGACCATCCCCGCCTTCGCGCCCGTCCTGGAACGGGGGGAGCCGTACCCCGACTGGGTGCGCAAGGACGAGGGCCTCGGCACGGTCGAGGACGTGGCCGGGCTCGTCGTCTACCTCGCCTCGGACGCCTCCGCCGAGGTCACCGGGCAGGCCATCGGCGTCGGCGGCGACAAGCTGGCCCTCTGGTCGCACCCGGCCGAGAAGGCCGTGGCGTACGCGGACGGAGGGTGGAGCGCCGACGCCATCGCCGACTCCTGGCACACCACGGTGGGCGCCGAGCCGGAGACGTACGGCATCCCCGCACCCAAGGGGGCCTGAGATGGACCTCGACGAACTCGTCGCGATCGACGTCCACACCCACGCCGAGGTGTCCAAGGACGGGCACGGCTCGCTCAGCCCGGCGCTGTTCGGCGCCTCCGCCGACTACTTCGGCTCGCACGAGCGCCCGACGATCCCGCAGATGGCCGCGTACTACCGGGAGCGGAAGATGGCCGCGGTGGTGTTCACCGTGGACGCCGAGCACGCCACCGGCCATCCCCGCATCTCCAACGAGGAGATCGCCGAGAGCTGCGCCGAGCACCCCGACGTGCTGATCCCGTTCGCCAGCGTCGATCCGTGGAAGGGCAGGGCGGGCGCCCGCGAGGCCCGCCGCCTGGTCGCCGAGCACGGGGTGCGCGGCTTCAAGTTCCACCCCGGCATCCAGGCCTTCGCCCCGAACGACCCGATGGCCTACCCCCTGTACGAGGTGATCGAGGAGGCGGGCGCGGTCGCCCTGTTCCACACCGGCCAGACCGGCATCGGCGCGGGGGTCCCCGGCGGGGGCGGGATCCGGCTGAAGTACGCCAACCCGATGCTGGTCGACGACGTCGCCGTGGACTTCCCGCACTTGAAGATCATCTTGGCGCATCCGTCGTTCCCCTGGCAGGACGAGGCGCTCGCGGTCGCCACGCACAAGCCGTACGTGCACATCGACCTGTCCGGCTGGTCGCCGAAATACTTCCCGCCGCAGCTCGTTCGCTACGCCAACACGCTGCTCAAGGACAAGGTGCTCTTCGGCTCCGACTACCCGGTCATCACCCCGGACCGCTGGCTGGCCGACTTCGCCCAGCTCGACATCAAGCCCGAGGTCCGCCCCAAGATCCTCAAGGACAACGCCGCCCGCCTGCTCGGCCTCACTCCCAAGGAGCAGCCATGACCATCACCGCGCACGGCCTGGAGGAGCTGAAGGCGCTCGCGGGCCAGGACCTCGGCCACACCGTCTGGGTGGAGATCACCCAGGACCGGGTGAACGCCTTCGCCGCCGCCACGAACGACTACCAGTGGATCCACGTGGACCCGGAGCGGGCCAAGGACGGGCCGTTCGGGGGCCCGATCGCGCATGGGTACCTGACCCTGTCCCTGCTCATCCCGCTGTTCAACGAGCTGCTGGACATCGAGGGCGTGACGATGAGCATCAACTACGGCCTGAACAAGGTGCGCTTCCCCAGCCCCGTCAAGGTGGGCGCCAAGATCCGCCTGGCCGGGAAGGTCGCCGAGGTCGAGGAGGTCCCAGGGGGCGGCGTCCAGATGCTCATGGACTTCATCGTCGAGATCGACGGTTCGGGCAAGCCCGCCTGTGTAGCCCAGGCCGTCTACCGGCACTACGCCTGAGGAGCACCGATGCGGAACGCCGGAACAGGCGCCTGGCCCGCCAAGCGGGCCCAGATGACGCCGGACCGTACCGCCTTCGTGTTCGGCGATCGCTCGCTGACCTACGCCGAGGTCCATGAACGGGTGACCAGGCTCGCCGACCGGCTGCGGGCCGGCGGGGTGCGGGCGGGGGACCGGGTCGCCTACCTCGGCCCGAACCACACCGCGTTCGCCGAGACCATGTTCGCGACGCACGTGCTCGGCGCGATCTTCGTCCCGCTGAACTTCCGGCTCGCCCCGCCTGAGCTCGACTACATGCTGGGCCACTGCGGCGCGAAGATCCTCCTCTACGCGCCCCAGTGCGCCGGCACGGTCCGCGCGCTGCGTCAGACCGCGGCCCTGGACGAGATCGTCGCGCTGGACGGCGCGGCGCCGGGGGAGCGGGACTACGAGAGCTGGCTCGCGCAGGGCGACCCCACGCCCATCGACCTGCCGGTGGACCTGGCCGACATCGCGCTCGTCCTCTACACCTCGGGCACCACCGGCCGTCCCAAGGGCGCCATGCTCAGCCATGCCAACCTGGTGTGGAACACCTTCAACATCATCATCGGCGTGGACGTCGCCGCCGACGAGACGACGCTGATCAGCGCCCCGCTGTTCCACGTCGCGGCGCTGAACCAGACGCTGCTGCCCACCTTCGCCAAGGGCGGCCGGTCGGTCATCATGCCGTCGTGGGACGTGGACGGGTGTTACGACCTCATCGAGAAACACGGCGTCACCTGGATGTTCGGGGTCACCACGATGTTCGCCGCGCTGGCCCGCTCGCCCCGCTGGAGCGGCGCGGACCTGTCCTCGGTCCGTACGCTGATGGCCGGGGGAGCGGCGGTGCCGCCCGCGCTGATCCGGGCGTACCAGGAGCGGGGTCTGGTGTTCTGCCAGGGGTACGGGCTGACGGAGACCTCGCCCGGAGCGACCTTCCTGGAGGCCGATCAGAGCGCGCGCAGGGTCGGCTCGGCCGGCGTGCCCGTGTTGTTCGCCGACGTCCGGGTCGTGCGGCCCGACCTCACGGACACCCTGCCCGGCGAACCCGGCGAAGTCCTCATCAAGGGGCCGAACGTCACCCCCGGCTACTGGGACGATCCGGCGGCCACGGCCGCGGCCTTCGTCAAGGGCGGCTGGTTCCGCTCCGGCGACCTCGCCACCCGCGACGAGGACGGCCACCTGTACATCGTCGACCGGGTCAAGGACATGTACATCTCCGGTGGTGAGAACGTCTATCCCGCGGAGGTGGAGGCGGCTCTCTTCGAGCATCCGGCGGTGGCCGAGGCGGCGGTGATCGGCGTGCCGGACGCGACATGGGGCGAGAGCGGCCACGCGTTCGTGGTGGTGCGCCCCGGGCAGGCGGTCACGGGCGAAGACCTGCGCCGTTTCCTCCGTTCGCGGCTGGCCGCGTACAAGATCCCCGGCCAGGTCACCATGGTCGACGACCTGCCGAAGACCGGCTCAGGCAAGATCCTCAAGCCCAGGCTGCGCGAGCAGGTCCAGTCCGGCAGCCAGGAACATCACAGTGCGGCGCGCGATCGCGCCGGGAAAGCGAGCGGGCTATGACCGACTCCGGGCTCCAGGATGTCCCGGCCGTGCGCCGGCCGCACGTCGAGCCGGGCAAGCTGTTCATCGGCGGCCAGTGGTGCGAGGCGAACGCCAAGGGCCGCAGGGACGTCGTCGACCCGTCCACCGGGAAGGTCGTCACCACCGTCGCCGAGGCCGACGCCGCCGACGTGGACGCCGCCGTCACGGCCGGGCGCGGGGCGGCCGGCCCGTGGGCGCGGATGTCCGGCCGCGAGCGGGCCCGCGTGCTGCACCGCGTCGCCGACATCGTCAGGCGGCGGGCGGACGAGCTCGTCGCGGTCGAGAGCCTCGACGTCGGCAAGCCGGTGAGCCTGTGCCGCGCCGTCGACGTCGCCACGACCGCCGAGATCTACGAGTACTACTCGGGACTGGCGCAGACCATCCAAGGGGCGACCCGGCAGATTCCGATCCCCTCGCACGCCTACACGAGCCGTGAGCCGCTCGGCGTGGTGGGCGCGATCACGCCCTTCAACTTCCCGCTGATCCTCAGCAGCGCGAAGATCGCCCCGGCGCTCGCCGCCGGCAACGCCGTGGTGCACAAGCCCGCGGAGGACACGCCGCTCAGCGCGCTGCTCATGGCCGAGATCCTGGCCGAGGCCGGCGTGCCCGACGGCGTGCTGAACGTGGTCACCGGCGGCGGCGCGGAAGCCGGCGAGGCGCTGCTGCGCCACCCCGGGATCGACAAGATCGCCTTCACCGGTTCGACCGAGATCGGCCGGCACGCGGCCCGTACGGCGGGGGAGGCGCTCAAGCCCGTCACGATGGAGCTCGGCGGCAACGCCGCGCAGATCGTGTTCGAGGACGCCGACCTGGACAAGGCGATCGGCTCGGTGATCAAGGGCTTCGTGTTCAACACCGGCCAGTTCTGCATGGGCGGGCCGCGGCTGCTCGTCCACCGTTCCCTGTACGACACCGTCCTGGAGATCCTGGCGGGCGCCGTCGCCGGGGTGCCGGTCGGCGACCCCTTCGACCCGGCGACCGTCGTGGGCCCGATGGCCGCCGAGCGGCATCTCGCCAAGGTCGAACGCTATGTGGCGCTCGCCCGTGAACAGGGCGGCCGGATCGTCACCGGAGGCAAGCGTCTGGAGCTCGACGGCGGCTACTACTACCGGCCGACGATCATCGCCGGCCTGGACGACGGCTCCCGGGTCGTACAGGAGGAGATCTTCGGTCCCGTGCTGACCGTCCAGCCCTTCGGCACCGAGGACGAGGCCGTGGAGCTGGCCAACGGCACACCGTACGGGCTGGCGGCGGGCCTGCAGACCACGGACCTGGCCCGCGCCCACCGCGTGGCGGCCCGGCTGGAGGCGGGCATCGTCTGGGTGAACGACTGGGCGATGCTCGACCCGGCGATCCCCTTCGGCGGCGTCAAGCAGTCCGGGTACGGGCGGGAGTACGGGCCCGAGGCGCTGGAGTCGTACACCAAGGTCAAGTCCGTCGTCATCGCCCTGTGAAAGGTACGCCATGACCACCACCACAGCAGCGGCCGTCGTCGAATCGGCGGGCGCGGGCTTCCACCTGACCCAGATCGAGCTGGCCGATCCGCGCCCGGACGAGGTCCTGGTCCGGATGGTCGCCGCCGGAGTCTGCCACACCGATCTGGGCGTCGCCGCGGGCGCGCTGCCGTTCCCGCTGCCCGGCGTCCTGGGCCACGAGGGCGCGGGTGTCGTCGAGGAGGTCGGCTCGGCGGTGACGCGCGTCCGTCCCGGCGACCAGGTGCTGCTCTCCTTCACCTCGTGCGGCAGGTGCGCCGATTGCCGCGACGGGCACCCCGCCTACTGCGCGGCCTGGCTGCCGCTGAACCTGCTCGGCGGCGCCCGCGCGGACGGCTCGCCCACCGTGACCAGGGACGGCGCGGCACTCGGCGGGCACTTCTTCGGCCAGTCCTGCTTCGCCAGGCATGCCCTGGTGGACGAGCGCAGCCTGGTCAAGCTGCCCGCCGGCGCGCCGCTCGACCTGCTGGCGCCCCTCGGCTGCGGCGTGCAGACCGGCGCCGGGGCGGTGTGGAACATCCTGCGCCCCCGCCCCGGCGCCACCCTCGTCGTGACCGGCGCGGGCGCGGTCGGCCTGTCCGCGATCATGGCGGCCCGGCTCACCCCGGCCACCCGCGTCATCGCCGTGGACCGGGTCCCCGCCCGCCTGGAGCTGGCCGCCGAGCTCGGCGCCAGCCACACCGTCGACACCACCACGGCCGACCTCGCCGAGGCCATCGGCGAGATCACCGGCGGCCGGGGCGCCGACGGCGTGGTCGAGACGACGGGCAACGTGACGGTCGCGAGCGCCGCCGTCGGCGTCCTGGCCGCCCGGGGGACCGCGGTCCTGGTCGGCGCCCCGCCGTTCGGCTCCACCGTCCCCGTGGACGTCAACTTCATGCTCCCGGGCCGCCAAGTGGTGGGCCTGACGCTGGGTGACAGCGAGACCGAGTCGCTGATCCCGGTACTCGCGGAGCTGGTGTCCGACGGCCGGCTGCCGATCGACCGGCTGATCAAGCATTACAAGTTCGAGGAGATCCAGCGCGCGGCCGACGACATCGTCTCCGGCGCCGCCGTCAAGCCGGTCCTTCGCTTCTAGACGGCGAGACTGGGCGCTTTAGGCGGATCGGTAGGGGCTAGACGACAGATGTCGCTATTGTTAGGTTCGCGCGCCCCATAGCCACCTCTGGCGCCTCTGGTACCCCCGGTCGCCGGGGCGAGGCCCGAGTGGCGGGCGGACGGCCTGGGGGAAGGCGCGCTACGACGTTCTGTCCGGCGAATGGGGATCGTGGACGGGGTCGCTCGTCCCAGGCGTGGATCCACGAAGGACGGGATGATCATGGCCAAGCGGCGAGAGCGTCTGCGCTATTGGTTCGACAACACGATGTCGAGGGGCACCCCGGCTCTGATCGGCTGGCTCGCGCTGGTGACCGTCGTGATGGTCGCGAGCTTCGGCGTGCTCGTCTATGTGCTCGCCGGCGACGACCTGCCGCACAAGAGCTGGAGCGAGGCGCTCTGGGGCATGCTCATGCGGGCGATGGACGCCGGCACCGTGGCGGGCGACAACGAAGGCAGCACGCTCTTCACCATCCTGGGCTTCACGATCACGATCGGCGGCCTGCTGATCGTCAGCAGCCTCGTCGGTGTCCTCACCACCGGCCTGGACAACAAGCTGCAGGAGCTGCGCAAGGGCCGCTCCAAGATCGTGGAGTCCGGGCACACGGCGCTGATCGGTTGGTCGGACCAGATCTTCACGATCATCCCGGAGCTCGTGGAGGCCAACTCGAGCGAGTCGAAGTCCTGCGTGGCGCTCCTGGGGGACCGCGACAAGCTGGAGATGGAAGAGGAGCTGCGCTCGCGACTGGGCGACACCGGCAAGACCCGGGTCGTCGTCCGCTCCGGCAGCCCCACCGAGCCGACCGACCTCGACCTCTTGAGCCTCGACACGGCGCGGGCGATCATCGTGCTGTCCCCGGCCGGTGAGGATCCCGACGCGCACGTCGTCAAGACGCTGCTGGCGCTCACGAACCGCAACTGGCGCCGGCGGCGTCCGCCGATCATCGCCTCCGTCGTCGACACCACCAACCTGGTGGCCGCCGAGCTCGCCGGGGGCGGCCACGCGCAGGTGGTCGACACCGACGACATCGCCTCCCGGCTCATAGTGCAGTCCTGCCGGCAGTCGGGACTGTCGGTGGTCTGCACGGACCTGCTGGACTTCGGCGGCGACGAGATCTACCTGCGGCCCGAGCCGAAACTGACCGGCTTCCCGTACGGGGAGGCGCTGTTCGCCTACGACACCGCCTCGCTCATCGGCATCCGGCACCCCGACGGATCGGTGGTGCTGAACCCGCCGATGAACACCGAGATCATGCAGGGCGACGAGATGATCGTGGTCGCCGAGGACGACTCCACCATCCGGCTCGTCCGCAGCTTCCCGCCGATCGTCGAGGGCGCGATCGCCCGTCCGGTCCGCCAGCCGACGCCGCCGGAGCGGACGCTGCTGCTGGGCTGGAACAGCCGCGCCCCCAAGATCGTGCAGGAGCTGAACCAGTACGTGTCACCCGGGTCGTCCCTGCACGTGGCGGCCGCCGCCGTTGAGGAGAGCGACAGCCTGGAACGGCTGAAGATGGGCCTGCAGAACCTGGCGGTGAACGTCAAGGAGGCTGACACCACCGACAGGATCACCCTGGAAGCGCTGGACGTGGGCACGTTCGAGCACATCATCGTGCTGGCCGACAGCAACCTCGAACCGCAGCACGCCGACTCGCGCACGCTGGTGACGCTGCTGCACCTGCGCGACATGGCCGCCAAGTCCGGGCAGCGGTTCGCGATCGTCAGCGAGATGAACGACGACCGCAACCGCCGGCTGGCCCAGGTCACCAAGGCCGACGACTTCGTCGTCAGCGACAAGCTGATCAGCCTGCTGATGACCCAGCTGTCGGAGAACCCGCACCTCGGGCAGGTGTTCCGCTACCTGTTCGACTCCGACGGGTCGGAGATCTACCTCAAGCCGGCGACGGACTACATCCAGCCGGGGGTGCCGGTCAGCTTCGCCACCGTGATCTACTCCGCGCGGATGCGCGGCGAGACCGCGATCGGCTACCGCGTGCTGGCCGAGGCCAGTTCCCCGCCTGCCTACGGTGTCGTGCTGAATCCCGGTAAATCCGACTCTGTCACGTTCGGCCCGCGTGACCTGGTAATCGTCCTCGCCGAGGACTGAAATCATCGGATGAGTTAACCGCTGCGGGAGCGGTATGCCTTGACTCTGGAGTTTGTCTCGTGTATTCGTCGGATGTCTGAAGAGAGCAGTCTTGTTGGCGTCACCCCCCTTCAGCCCGACGAGAGAGCGATCGCCATGCCGCGCCGCCGCACCTCCGCCAGAGTCTTATCCGCCTGCGCCGCCCTCCTCCTCGCCCTGACCGCCTTCATCGCCGGCGCTCCGGCCGCCGGCGCGGAGATCGAACACCCGCGGCAGCAGTGGCTGCGCGAGTCCACCGCGGGGCTGTTCCTGCACTGGGGCATGTTCACCGCCCCCCGGCACCTCGACTGCGCCGCCTGGGAGCGGGACGTCACCGGAGGTGGCTGGAGCCCCGACTACTGGGTGGACGAGGCCCGCAAACTGGGCGCCTCCTACATCGTGCTGGCGACCTTCCACAGCAGGCTCGGCTACGCCCGGCCGTGGCCGTCGAAGATCCCCGGTAGTTGCGCCACCCAGCGCGACCTGCTCGGCGAGCTGGTGAAGGCGGGCCAGGCCAAGGGCGTACGGGTCATCCTGTACATGACCGACGACCCGCAGTGGCACAACGAGCAGGGTGTCGAGACGCTCGACTCGGCCGCCTACTCCGCCTACAAGGGCAAGCAGGTCGACCTGACCACCAGGAACGGCTTCGGTCAGTTCAGCTATGACCTGTTCTTCGAGGTGATGGAGAACTATCCGGACCTGGCCGGGTTCTGGATCGACAACGACAACGAGTACTGGGAACAGAACCAGCTCTACGAGCAGATCCGGCAGAAGCGCCCGTCCTGGTTGCTGAGCAACAACAACGAGGACACGCCGATCATGGACACGGTCAGCAACGAGCAGAAGACCGGCATGACTCCGGCCTACGACTACCCGCAGGCGGCGTGGACCCCGATGCCGCGCCTGGTCGAGGCCGACTACAAGCTGCCCACCACCGGCGACTGGTGGTACGACGGCGGCAGCCACCCGGTCGACTTCCGGCTCAGCACCGGCCGGTACGTCACCAACGCCGGCTCGTCGATGAAGTCGCTGATGGCCGAGACCCCGATGGTCAACGGGAAGTTCCCGCCGCAGCAGGAGGAGTTCAACTCCTTCATGTCCACCTGGGTCCCGCCGATCAAGGAGTCGCTGCAGGGGACCGAGGGCGGCGGCTACATGTACGGCGGCATGCAGCCCGGCTTCTGGAACGACGGCGCGCACGGCGTCGTCACCGTCGAACCCGGCGCGAAGATCCAGTACGTCCACGTGGTGACCAGGCCCAGGACCGACCTGGTGCGGCTGCGCGACAACGGCTACCGCGTGTCGGCGGTCACCGATCTGCGGACGGGTCAGCGGATGAGGTTCGCCCAGTCCGGCGGCTACCTGACGATCCTCGGCATCACCCAGTGGGACACCTACGACACGGTGTTCAAGGTCGAGACCCAGGGCCAGGAGCACTTCTACCCTCAGGCCGGGCTCAAGGCGACCGCCTCATCCGCCCGCGCGGACCACCCGGCGAGCGCCCTGGTCGACGGGAGCTTCCAGAACTACTGGGACGCCGGCGCCAAACTGCCCGTCTCGCTCACGCTCGACCTCGGCAGGCAGCGCAGGGCCGCCTACCTTGCGGTCAACCAGCGCGAGTGGTCGCCGTCGTACGCCCGCGAGACGTTCGGCCGGCCTGAGGACTCGGCCCGGATCAAGGACTACCGGGTGTACGCGAGTGACGATGGCAAGCACTGGGGCAAGCCAGTACGTACCGGGGCGATGCGCAGCGCACGTGGCGTCCAGTTCGTCGACCTCGGCGACACCAGCGCCCGCTACCTCAAACTGGAGGTGCTGAACACCTGGGCCGGCCCGCAGGCGCCGCGCTTCTACCAGGAGCTGCAGATCGACGAGATCAAGGTGGCGTCGGACTACCCGGTGGGCTTCGGGGCGGCGGTGCCGCTGGAGGCGGAGCGGCAGGCCAGGAGCGGCTCGGCCCGGCCGGACCTGTGCCGGGCGTGCTCCGGGCTGGCCCGGGTGACGGGGCTCGGCGGCGGCCCGCGCAACGCGGTCACCTACCGCGAGGTCACGGTGGCGGCGGCCGGGACGTACCGGCTCGAACTCGATCACACCACGGCCGCGGCCACATCACTGTCGGTGAGCGTCAACGGCGCCGCGGCGGTGGCGGTGCCGGTGAGCGGCGACAACGCCGACGTGCCCGCCGCCACGGCGCTGGCGGTGCCGCTGAACGCGGGCGCCAACACGATCACGCTGTTCAGCACGGCCCGGCAGGGCCCCGGGCTCGACCGGATCGCCGTCGCGCCGCTGCCGCCGGCCTCGGAGGTGCCGAAGACGACGATGACCGTGGACCCGTCCGGCCTGCAGTGGGTCGCCACCGGGCAGCAGTCCATGAAGGTGTCGGCGAAGCTGCGGCTCGACGTCGACGACGCGCTCGACCAGGTCAACCTGGCCCCGGTCGCGCCGGCCGGCTGGACGGTGACGGGCGGCCCGGCGACGGCGGCCACGCTGCGGCTCGGGCAGACGCTGGAGGGCTCCTGGACCCTCACCTCGCCGCCCGGCCAGGACGTCACCTCGGCGGACATCCCCATCACCGCGTCGTTCCAGGTGCTGAGCCGTCCCAACCAGGTCACCAGGCCGTTGCGGGTACGGCTGCGCCCGGCCGACCGGGTGTTCATGCGCGAGGCCGAGGACTCGCGCAACGGGCTCGGCAGCGCGGGCATCACCAGCTGCTCGCTCTGCTCGGGCGGGCAGAAGGTACGCAACCTGGGCGGGGCGGCGGACGCGTACGTGCTGTTCGAGAACGTCACCGTCGACGCCGCCCGCCAGTACACGCTGTTCATCGACTTCACGGTCAACGGCGACCGCTCGTTCTTCGTCACCGTCAACGACGCCGCGCCGGTCGAGGTGAAGGTGAGCGGCGTCGGCAACAGCACCCCGTACACGACGTCCGTGCCCGTCACCCTGCGGGCCGGCGCCAACACCATCAAGATCCACAACGACACGGCGGCCGCGCCCGACCTGGACCGGCTGTCACTCGGCTGAGGCCGGCCTCCCGCCGCCGGACTTCTCGGCGGCGGGGGCCGGCTGCCAGGGCCAGCGGCCCTCCAGCTCGACCTGGAGCGAGACACTGAGGAACGTACGGACCGCCACGATGATGGCCAGCACCCCGAGGCTCTGGAAGGTGGGGGAGACCGCCACGGTCTTGATGATGTCGGCCCCGACCAGGAACTCCAGCCCCAGCAGGATCGACCGGCCCACCCCGCGCCGGTAAGCCTGGTACAGACCGGCCATCCGCCGGGTGCGCGCCAGGTTGAGGATGAACGTGGCGGTGGCGATGACCAGGCCGCCCGCGATCACGGCCACGCCCACGATGTCCAGCACCGTGCCGATGGTCTCGATGACCTCATTCACCTGCACGGTGTCCCTCCCCGGCCTGCCGACCCGTCCGGATCATGGTCGCACACGTCACCGGACCCGCCCTCGAGGGCCCAGTTCGTCATGCGAGTAGTAAGGCCAGCGCGAGTGTGAGCAGCAAAGAGTCCAGCCGGTCCAGCAGGCCGCCCGCCCCTGCCAGCCACCCCGCCGAGTCCTTGGCCCCGGCCCCGCGCTTGACCATCGACTCCAGCAGATCGCCCAGCGGCGCACCCAGCGCCACGGCCAGCGCGAGCGGGACGGTGAACGCGCCCAGCAGCGCCAGCGCGCCCAGCCCGACGACGGCGCCGGCCAGCGCGCCGCTCCAGCGCTTGGCCGGAGACAGCGGCGACAGAGCCGGCCCGCCCAGCAGCCGCCCGGCGAACGAGGCCGCGATGTCACCCACCGACACCGCGACGAACACCGCCAGCACGACCGGCCCAAGCAGCACCACCCCCACCAGCGGCAGCAACCAGACCACCCCGAACACCCCCAGCGACGCCCTCCTGAGCCCGCCCGCCGTGTCGCCGCCGAGCAGCGGGACGAGCGTGACGGCCAGGACGGCGGCGATCAGCGCCCGCGGCAGGTACGGCAGCGCCAGCCAGGCCACCACCGGCAACGCGGCCACGACCGCCACAAGCACCGCCCGGTCAGGCACGGCAAGCCCCACCAGCCCGCCGTACTCGAGCGCACACACGACCCCGGCCACCACGGCCAGCGCCGCCGCCCCGCCCGGCCCGGCGTACAGCCCGGCGACCACCACGGGCACGGCCACCGCCCAGACGCACCAACGCAGGATGTACTCACGCCTGCGCGACAACGCGACGGCGACCCCACCGACAACGAGCGCACCCGCGATGTACGGAATCGCCGCGCCAGGGGCGACGAGGCTCGCGGCGTGCGGGACAGTCGCGTCAGGCGTGATCATGCCGACAGCGTGCGGGACAGTCGCGTCAGGTGTGATCACGCGGCGGTCCGTAGGTGGTCCAGTGCGGCGGAGACGGTGGCGGCTATGTGGTCGTTGGCGTCGGGGTCGCGTACCGAGATCCGTACCGTTCTGCCCTCGAAGGCGGCTGACAACGGCGACAGGTCGCGCAGGAACACCCCGTCCCGCCGGCACGCCGCCACCAGCCCGGCCGCGCTCGGCCCGGACCGGGGCAGCGTCAGCAGGACGAAGTTGGCGGCCGACTCGTGGACGTGCAGGTCGTCGCCGATCGCGGCGAGCCGTTTGGCGAGGCCGGAGCGCAGGGCGCGGGTCCGGGCCCAAAGCTCGGCGTAGTAACCGGGGTCGCGCAGGGCGTGCACGGCGGCGATCTGGGCGGGCAGGCCGAGCCCCCAAGGCGGGGTCCAGCGGCGCAGCTCGGCGGCGAGCGCCGCCGGTCCGGTGAGATAGGCGGCCCGCAGGCCCGACAAGGCGTACATCTTGGACAGTGACTTGCACACCACGGCGTTGCCGGACGCCGCGGCGAACGTCTCCAGCGATTGCCCGGCACCCGCGTACTCGACGTAGGCCTCGTCGATCCAGAACCGCGTCCCGCCCGGCGCGTCCGCGATCACCTGGCGCAGGTCCGCGGCGTCGGTGTGGACGCCGGTCGGGTTGTTGGGGTTGACGATGACCACCAGGTCGTAGCGTTCGCGCAGCGCGTCCCGCAGGCGGCCGGGGTCCGGCCGCCAGTCGTCCGCCCGGCGCAGCGGGAAGCGGTCGGCGCGGCAGCCGATCACCTGCTCGACGACATGGGCGTACTCGCCGTAGACCGGGTCGGGCAGCAGCACCCTGGAGGAGGGGCCCAGCCAGCCGCGGAACGCGCGGAAGATCAGGTCCGACGAGCCCGCCCCGGCCGCCACGGCGTCCGGGGGCAGGCCGCGGCGTTCGGCGATCTCCTCGACGAGCCCTTCGGGGTAGGCCGGGGGAGAGGTACGGGCGAGCCAGCCCAGATCGTCGCCCAGCAGCTCGACCACGGCGGGAGCGGGCGGATACCACGCGTCGAGCACATCGGCGGGCACGACGTCGCCACGCGCCGGCAGCGTGTCGAACCGGCGGCCCAGCGCCCCGATCGAGGCGCCGCCGTGCTGGCAGGCGGGCGGGCCGGGCAGGAACGGCATCTCCAGACTCCAGCGCACCCTCGGCTCCAGGCCGCGCAGCAAGGGGCCGTGGTCCCGCAGCGCCCGTTCGGCCAGGTCGCTCACCTGCCCGGACAGCACCTCGAAGGTGACGGCCCCCGCGCCCACCCGCGTCCCGGTGCCGGTCAGCCCGGCGGCCAGGTACATGCCGAGGATCTCGGTCCGTCCCAGCGCCACGACGGTGCGGCCACCGTGCGCGGCCACCCAGCGCAGCGCCGCGTGCATGAGCAGCGGCGCCGCCGCCGAACCCCGCCAGCTCTGGTCCACGGTCAGAATGCGGATCTCGAACAGGCTGTCCTGGCCCAGGACCGGGTGCCCGTCGCGGCTGAGGTACTTGTCGATCGAATAGTGACCCGCCCAGGGCGGTGTCACGCTGATGAACCCCACGGGCCGGTCGCCGTGGGCCGCGACGAGGTAGACGTTGTCGTCGTCGAGCGCGTCGGTCAGCCGTTCGGCCGGGTTGGGCGGGTGCTGGCCGAGTTCGTGCGCGTAGACCTCGTGCCGCAGCCGGTAGATCCACTCTCTGTCGGACGCGGACCCGGGGCGGATCTCCAGCATGACCATGTCTATCGGACGTACCCCGCGACCGGCCGGTTTCCCCTCCCGCCCCGCGAAGATCGAAGCCCCCGCTTGACCGCCGCGGGGGCTTCTCATGCTGGTCGGCGCCGTCGTGGCTCCAGGTGGTGTCCGGCTAGTGGGCGGCGAGCAGGCGGCTGCGGCTGTTGCCCAGGTGGACGCGGGCCGCCGCCCGTGCGCCGTCGCTGTCCTGGCGCTCGATGGCCGCGTAGATGTTCTCGTGCTCGACCACGATCTGCTCGAAGTGCCCCTGTCCGGCGGGCGACAGCCGATCGCGCGGCACGATGATCATGGACGGGCCGAACGAGGTGATCAGGTCGGCGAAGTAGCGGTTGCCGGTCGCCAGGGCGACGCGCAGGTGGAACTGGTAGTCGGCGTTCACCGCCGCGCTGGGGTTGTCGGCGCTCGCGGCGAACCGGTCGAGCGCCGCCCGCAGCTCCTCCAGGCGGGGCCCGCCGCGCCGGCGGGCGGCCAGCGCGGCGGCCTCGACCTCGAAGGCCGTGCGGAAGTCGAGCAGGTCGACCACGTCGTCGAGGGTCAGCTCGTCGCTCTGGCCGAACTCGAACCTTGTCGTGCTCGGCCGGGCCAGGACGAAGGTGCCACGGCCGTGCTGGGTCTCGACGAGCCCGGCCGCCTGCAGCCGCGAGATGGCCTCGCGGACGACCGTCCTGCTCACGCCGTACGTCTCCACCAGGCTGCTCTCGGTGGGCAGCTTGTCGCCGGGGTGGATGACGCCTTCCTGGATGCGAGCCGTCAGGTCGTCGACGAGGGTCTGGGTCAGGCTCGCCATCGGGGGGTCAGTCCTTCCTGGTGCCGAACTCGCACTGGTCCGCGGTCCACTTGGCGGCCTGCTCGCTCGGAGTGCACCCGATGCCGGGACGGCCGGGCACGATCATCCTGCCATCGCGGATCTCCAGGCGCTCGTCGAACAGCGGCTCCAGCCACTCGAAGTGCTCCACCCACGGCTCCAGGCCATAGGCCGCGGCCAGGTGCAGGTGGATCTCCATCGCGAAGTGCGGGGCCAGCTGCAGGCGGTTGTGCTCGGCCAGCGCCGCCAGGCGCAGGAACGGCGTGATGCCGCCGATGCGCGGTGCGTCGGGCTGGATGACGTCGGCGGCGCCGGCGCGGATGAGCTCGGCGTGCTCGGCGACACTGGTGAGCATCTCGCCGGTCGCGATCGGCGTGTCGAGCGAGGCCGCGAGCGCCGCGTGGCCGGCGCTGTCGTAGGCGTCCAGCGGTTCCTCGATCCAGACCAGCCCGAGCTCCTCCAGGGCCCGGCCCATGCGCTGTCCGGCCGGCCGGTCCCACTGCTGGTTGGCGTCCACCATGAGGGGCACGCCGTCGCCCAGGTGCTCGCGGACCGCGCGGACCCTGGCCAGGTCGACGCGGGAGTCGGGGTGGCCGACCTTGAGCTTGATGCCGCCGATGCCGCGTTCGAGCGAGGCGCTCGCGTTCTCCAGGACCTGCTCGATCGGGGTGTGCAGGAAGCCGCCGGAGGTGTTGTAGCAGCGTACGGAGTCGCGATGGGCGCCGAGCAGCTTGGCCAGGGGGAGCCCGGCGCGCTTGGCCTTGAGGTCCCACAGCGCGACGTCGAGGGCGGCGATCGCCTGCGTGGCCAGCCCGCTCCGCCCGACCGACGCGCCGGCCCAGACCAGCTTCTCCCACAGGCGGGCGATGTCGCTGGGGTCCTCGCCGAGCAGCTCCGGGGCGATCTCCCTGGCGTGCGCGTACTGGCCGGGGCCGCCGGCCCGCTTGGAGTAGCCGAAGCCGAAGCCCTGGTGGCCGCTCTCGGCGCCGATCTCCGCGAACAGGAAGGCGATCTCGGTCATGGGCCGCTGCCGCCCCGTGAGCACCTTGGCGTCACTGATCGGGGTGGCGAGCGGCAGGTAGACCGAGGAGAGCCGGACCCAGGCGATGCGATCGGAGGAAGTCATGGCAGTCATAGTACAACTCGCCATGTCGTCATACAACTGCTAGAACTCGCCCAGGTCCATGGGGGCCATGCGCTCGATGGCGAGGCGGGTGCGCTCCATCGCCTCGGTGATCTCCTTCGCGCGCTCCTCGGTGAGGTTGGCGATGGGCACCGAGCAGCTGATGGCGTCGGTCGGCGGGCTGGTGTAGCGCAGCGCGAAGCCGAAGCACATCACGCCGACGTAGTTCTCCTCGTCGTCGATCGCGTAGCCGCGCTTGCGGGTCAGCTCCAGATCCCGTTCGAGGGACTCGCGGTCCACCAGCGTCTTGGGCGTCAGGGGAGTGAACTGCTCGGGGATCGGCACCTCCAGGCCGGTGCCGAGCCGCTCGGCCAGCAGCGACTTGCCCATGGCGGTGCTGAAGGCGGGCAGCCTGCGCCCGACGCGGCTGAAGGGGCGCAGGTACTGGCTCGACTCCTTGGTGGCCAGGTAGACGATGTCGCCCCGGTCCAGTCGGCCGAAGTGGATGGTCTCGTCGAGGAGCACGCTGAGATCGTTGATGTGCGGCTGCACGATGCGCAGATAGGGGTCGGTGTCGAGGTAGGTGGTGCCCGCCAGCAGGGCGCGGATGCCGATGCTGTAGAGCGTGCCGCTCGCGTCGGTACGCACCCAGCCGCGTTCGACCAGCGTCCGGATCAGCGCGTAGATGCTGCTCCTGGGCGCGCCGAGCGCGTCGCTGAGCTCGCGCAGCCGGGCCGGCCGGTTCTGTCGTGAGGCCAGGAGTTCCAGGAGTTCGACGGTACGGGCGGCGGACTTCACGCCCCGCACGCCGCCCGGCGCCGTACCCTCGGCCTCGTCTAGGGGGAGTGTCATCGCACCTCATCTGTCATGGGAACGGCCGGTTGACACATTACCAATTTGCGAGCAAGACTGCTCGCCACGTAACAGGCATCTACATATGGAGACAGGATGACCGCTACGTATACAGTTGATGATGTACGCGCCAGGCTCCGACGGGGCATGGAGACCGCCGTGTTGTCGTTCCCGCTCACGCCGTTCGACACCGGCGGCGCCGTGGACCTCGACTCCTTCCGCGTCTATATCCGCGAGCAGATCGCGGCCGGACCGGGCGCGATCTTCCCGTGCTGCGGGACGGGCGAGTTCTTCTCCCTGGCCGAGGACGAGTACGAGAGCCTCGTCACGGCCGCGGTCGAGGAGGCGGCCGGGGCGGTGCCGGTGGTCGTGGGAGCCGGCTACGGCTGGGCCCAGGCCGCGCGCTTCGCCGCCATCGCCGAACGGGCCGGGGCCGACGCGTTGCTGCTGATGCCGCCCTACCTCGTGGAGGCGCCCCAGGAGGGCCTGGTCGAGCACGTACGCCGGGTCGCGGCCAGTACGTCGCTGCCCGTCATCGTCTACCAGCGCGCCCAGGTGAAGGTGGCGGTGCGCAGCATCGCCGCGCTGGCCGAGATACCGAACGTGATCGGTTTCAAGGACGGCCACTCCGACCTCGACCAGTTGCAGCGGCTCAAGCTGGCCGCGCCGCCGCACTGGCTGTTCTTCAACGGCGCCGCGACGGCCGAGATGCAGGCCCGCGCCTACCGGAGCATCGGCGTGCCCGCCTACTCCTCCGCCGTCCACGCCTTCGCCCCCGAGATCGCGAAGTCCTTCTTCCACGCCTTCCACGCCGACGACCACGCGCGGGTCGACCTGCTGCTGAGCCGCTTCTACATCCCGCTGGTCGAGCTGCGCGACAAGGGGATCGGCTACAGCGTCTCGCTGGTCAAGGCCGGGGCGCGGCTGCGCGGCTTCCCCGTGGGCCCCGTACGCGCCCCGCTCGCCGACCCCTCCCCGGAGCACCTCGAAGAGCTCCGTGCCCTGCTGGACACCGGTCTCGCCCTCGTCCGGTAAGGAAGGAATCCCCCTATGTCGCAACCCATCCCCCGGATCGTCAGGGCGACCGTCACGCCGATCCTGATCAGCGACCCGCCGCTGCTCAACGTCCTCGGCGTGCACCAGCCGTACACGCCGCGCACCATCGTCGAGCTCGAGACCGACACCGGCGCCACCGGGGTCGGCGAGACCTACGGCGACACCGAATACCTCGAGGTGGCGCGGAACCTCGCCAAGGCCGTCATCGGCAAGCCGCTCACCGCGCTGAACGGGCTGCACGACCTGGCCTACGACTCGGCGGGGCTCACGCCCGGCACGGTCAACGAGTTCGACCCGGCCGGACTGCGCGGCGCACGGACGAACGAGAAGATCGTCCGTAGCGTGGTCTCGGCGTTCGAGGTGGCCAGCCTGGACACTCTCGGCAAGGCGCTCGGCCTGCCCGTGCACGCGCTGCTCGGGGGCAAGGTCCGCGACCGGGTCGACTACAGCGGCTACCTGTTCTACCGCTGGGCCGAGCACCCCGTGGAGGACGCCCCGCGCGACGACTGGGGCGCCGCCCTCGACCCCGAAGGCGTCGTACGGCAGGCGCGGCGGTTCACCGACACCTACGGATTCCGCTCCTTCAAGCTCAAGGGCGGCGTGTTCCCGCCCGAGCAGGAGATCGCGGCCATCAAGGCGCTGGCCGAAGCCTTCCCCGACCACCCGCTGCGCCTGGACCCGAACGGCGGCTGGTCGGTCGAGTCGAGCGTGCGCGTCGCCGAGGAGCTCGACGGAAAGCTGGAATACCTGGAGGACCCGACCACGGGCATCGACGGCATGGCCGAGGTGCGCGCCAGGACCGGCGCGCTGCTGGCCACCAACATGTGCGTCACCACTTTCGGCGAGATCCCCGAAGCGTTCGCCAAGGACGCCGTCCAGGTGGTGCTGTCCGACCACCACTACTGGGGCGGCCTGCACGCCACGCGCGAGCTCGCGGCGCTCTGCCGCACCCACGGGGTCGCGCTCTCGATGCACTCCAACACCCACCTCGGCATCAGCCTCGCCGCGATGACCCACGTCGCCAGCGTCATTCCGGACCTGGAGTACGCCTGCGACAGCCACCGGCCCTGGCAGACCGAGGACGTCATCACCGAACCGCACCGCTTCACCGGCGGCGCCGTCGAGGTGTCCGACGCCCCGGGACTCGGGGTCGAACTCGACCGCGACGCCCTGGCCACCCTGCACGAACGCTGGATCGAGCTCGACGGCTTCCGCGATCGGGACGATGTGGCCGCCATGCGACAGGCCGACCCCACGTGGGTCCAGCCCCCGCTACCACGCTGGTGAAAGAGAGAACCCCATGAGAATGCCATCCACGATCGGCCTGCGCATCGGCGGCGCCCTGCTGGCGGTCGTCGCGCTGACCGCCTGCTCGGTCAAGGGCGGCGGTGCCGGCGACGGCGCCGCGTACCCCAGCAAGGCCGTGGAGTTCACCGTCCCCACGGAGCCGGGCGGCAGCACCGACCTGGTCACCCGCGCCCTGGCCAAGAGCATCGAGAAGCCGCTCGGCAAGCCGGCCGTGGTGGTCAACAAGCCGGGCGCCAACGGCAAGATCGCCGGCAAGGACGTCTTCAGCAGCAAGCCGGACGGCTACCGGGTGGCCGTGATGCCGCAGTCGCTGTTCGCCATCGGGCCGCTGATGGTCCAGGACCCCGACGCCATCAAGCTGGAGGACATGACCTTCGTCAAGGGACTGGCCGTCGAGGACTACGCCCTGGTCGTGCCGGCCTCCTCGCCGTACAAGACGGTCAAGGACATCGTCGCGGCCGACAACATCAAGTACGGCACCACGGGCGCGGGGACGGGTAGCCAGCTGTCCCAGGCCCTGCTGTTCGGGGTGGCGAAGGTGAAGGCGACGCCGGTGCCGTTCGACGGCGGCGCCCCCACGATCACCGCGGTCCTGGGCGGCAAGGTCGACGCGGCGTCCGTCCAGATCGCCGAGGCCGCCAAGCACGTCCAGTCGGGCAAGCTCCGGGCGCTGGCCGTGTTCGGCAGCAAGCGCGTCGAGGCGCTGCCCGACGTGCCGACCGCCACCGAGTCCGGCTATGACGTCGTGGTGGACCAGCGCAGGTTCGTGGCCGCGCCCGCCGGGCTCCCGGCCGACGTGCGCGACAAGCTGGCCGGCGCCATCGACAAGGCCATCGCCACGCCCGAGTACGGCGAACTGCTGAAGTCCAACTACATCGGCCGCTGGGAAGTCGGCGGCGACGAGGTCAAGACGCAGCTCACCAAGGCCCAGGGCGAGTTCGCCGCACTGACGAAGAAGCTCGGGATCGACCTCACGGGCGAGCAATGACCAGCCTCACGCCAGAGGAGGACCTGCCGCGGGAGGACGGGCCGGAGGAAGAGGACCTGCCCGTCCCGCCGAGCCCGCGGTACGCGCGCCGGCAGAACATCATCGCGGCGATCATCCCGCTCGTCATCGGCGTGATCGCCGGGATCATGTCGTGGAACCTCGGCGTCGGCTCGCTGTCCAACCCGGGCCCGGGCCTGTGGCCGCTGGCCGTCTGCGTCGCCATGGTCGTGACCGCGGCGGTGCTCGTGCTGCGCTCCGGGCCGACCGGCGAGGAGGAGAGGTTCACCCGGGAGACGCTGATCGTCGTCGTGGCGGCCGTCTCCCTCCTGGGCTACGCGTTCCTGTTCGAGCGGATCGGCTTCGAGATCCCCACCGTGGCGCTGCTGGTGCTGTGGCTGAAGGGGCTCGGGCGGGAGGGCTGGCGGATGACGGCGATCATCTCGCTCGGCTCGACCGCCGCCCTCTACCTGCTGTTCGTCACCGGGCTCGGTGTGTCACTGCCGCACATCCTGCCCTTCTGAACGAGATCGGCTGACCATGGATTTCTTCTCCCCGGTGATCGCCGGGTTCGGGGTCGTCTTCCAACCGGAGAACCTGTTCTACTGCCTGCTCGGCGTCACGCTGGGCATGCTCGTGGGCGTGCTGCCCGGCCTCGGCCCCGCCGCCACGATCGCCATCCTGCTGCCGGTCACGTACAACATCGAGCCGACGGCCGCGATCATCATGCTCGCGGGCATCTTCTACGGCGCCCAGTACGGCGGCACGATCACCTCGGTGCTGCTGCGGCTGCCCGGCGAGGCGTCCAGCGTGGTGACGGCCATCGACGGGCACGAGATGGCCAGACAGGGCCGGGCCGGCTCCGCGCTCGGCATCGCGGCGATCGGCTCCTTCATCGGCGGCACGGTCGCGGTCCTCGCGCTCACCTTCGTCGCCCCGCTGGTGGCCGGGTTCGCGCTGGACTTCGGCCCCGCCGAGTACACGGCGCTGGCCCTGCTGGGCATTCTGCTGGTCTCCACGCTCGGCACCGGCTCCACGACCAAGAGCATCCTGATGGCCACGCTGGGCCTGCTCCTGGCGTCCATCGGCCAGGACCCGCTGGCCGGCACCTCGCGCCTGACGTTCGGCAGCGACCAGCTGCTCGACGGCATCGACTTCGTCATCGTCGCGATGGGCCTGTTCGGCGTCGGCGAGATCCTCTACAGCATGGAATCGCTGCGCGGCAAGAGCGCCCCCGCCCCCAGCGTCGGCTCCGTCTACCCCTCGCGCAAGGACGTCAGCGAGTCCAAGGGCGCCATCACGCGCGGCTCGCTGGTGGGCTTCGTGCTCGGCATCCTGCCGGGCGGCGGGGCGACCATGTCGTCGATGGTGGCGTACGCGGTGGAGAAGAAGGCCGCCAAGCAGCCGGAGAAGTTCGGCAAGGGCGCCATCCAGGGCGTCGCCGGGCCCGAGACCGCCAACAACGCCGCCGCCACCTCCTCCTTCATCCCGCTGCTCACCCTGGGCATCCCGGCGAACGCGACCATGGCCATCATGTTCGGCGCGCTGCTGCTGCAGGGCATCACGCCGGGGCCGCTGCTGGTGCAGGAGAAGCCGGACCTGTTCTGGGGCGTCGTCAACTCGATGTACATCGGCAACGTGCTGCTGCTGGCCATGAGCCTGCCGCTGATCGGGATCTTCGTCAGGATCCTGCGTATCCGGGCGGCGATCCTGGCCCCGCTGACGATCCTGATCACCATGATCGGCGTCTACACCGTCCGCATGAACGTCTTCGACATGTACCTCATGGTCGGCCTCGGCATCGTGGGCTACCTGATGAAGAAGGTCGGCTTCGAGCCGGGGCCGCTGGTGCTCGCCTTCGTCCTCGGCAGCCTCCTGGAGTCGTCGTTCCGGCGCTCGATGCGCCTGTTCGACGGGCAGCTCACCGGCTTCTTCGGCCAGCCGATCGCCGCGACGCTGCTGGTGGCGATCCTGCTCATCATCGCCGTACCGCCGCTGACCCGCCTGCTGCGCAGGCAACGGAGAAAGGCCGCAGCATGACCGTCATCGTGGGATATCTGCCCAACAAGCTGGGCAGGGCCGCGCTCCAGCAGGCGATCGCGGAAGCCGTGCTCCGAGGGGTGCCGCTGAAGATCCTCAACGTCTCGCGGCCCGGCGCCTACGTCGACGCCTCGACCGCGGACGCGGAGGAGCTCGGCCGCCTGGTCGCGGAGCTGACTCCGGGCGGGCTGGTGCACGAGTTCGAGCAGGTGGGGGAGGAGGACGTCGCCGAGGCCGTGCTCGCGGCGGCGGAGGCGGCCGCGGCGAGTCTGATCGTCATCGGGCTGCGCAGGCGCTCACCGGTCGGCAAGCTGATCATGGGCAGCAGCGCGCAGCGGATCCTCCTGGAGGCCGACTGCCCGGTGCTCGCGGTCAAGGAACCGCGGGCCTGAGCCGTCGCTACTGGACCGGCACCTGGAGCTCGCGGAAGGTGGCGATCTCGACCTTCAGGGTCGCCGCCTCCGCGGGCAGCTCGAACAGGCCCCAGAAGTCCCTGACCTGGCCGGGCCCGAACTTCCCGGTGCTCAACCGGACGCCCGACATGTCGGTGCAGGCGCAGTAGGAGTCCATGCCGCCGTCGTCCGCGGGGACCTGGAGGCGGCCGGGCAGGTACTGGCGGGCGGCGGCCGGGTCGGTCAGCGTGACGTCGGTGGCCGCCTGGTACTTGAACGACATCCAGTCCCGCGCGTGGTGAAGCTCGTTGAACCACGCCTCGGCCGCACCCTCGTTGGTGACGCGGTAGGTCAGCAGGCCGAGGCCGCCGGGCAGGCGCCGCAGGCCGGTCACCGCCATGGAGATCGGCTGTCCGTCCGCCCTGGCCGTGCCCGTCAGCCCGGTCGCGTCCGGCGTGCTCGCCGTCGCGGGGGTGGGTGCCTCGGTGGCTTCGGGCCTGATGAACGTCACCGTGACGCGGCGATTGCGGCGTTTGCCCTCGTCCGTGTCGTTGCTGTACAGCGGGCGGCGCGAACCGTACCCCTTGGCCTGGAAGGCGACGCCCTTCCTGGTGAGCTGCGTGGACAGCGCCCGCCGCACCGTCTGGGCGCGGCGCGTGGACAGCGGGTCGTTGATGGCGTCGGTGCCCGAGGAGTCGGCGTGGCCCTCGACCTGCACCGTCGCGCCGGACGAGGAGTCGATCAGCTTGGCGGTGCGCGCCAGGACCGCCTCCGCCCTGCGGGTGAGTACGGCCTTGTTCACCGCGAACAGGACATCGGAGGAGAGGCTGACCCGCAGGTCCTTGCCGTCGTCCGCGGTCTCCTCCGACTTGTCGAGCGACTCCGACGGGGTCACGATCCGGCGGGTGACGGTGGTGACCGGCTCGGCGTCCGGGTCGGGGATGTCCGTGCCCGGCACGGTGACCGGCGGGTCGTCGCTGATGGGCACGTTCGTCATGGGCGGGCCGACGGGGGTGACGACGATGGCCGTGGGCGGGTTGCCGGAGGGGGCGGGCGTGACCGCGTACACGGTGATCGCCTGTCCGGGGTCGATGAAGTAGCCGAGGCCGTCGCGCCTCTGGTCGGTGCACAGGCAGGGGAAGTCGGCGGGTTTGTAGGGCAGGATCCAGGTACGGGCCGGCGCGTCGAGCACCCCGATACCGGAGGCCCACCGGATCTCGCCCAGCGGTCGGGTGGAGTCGCCCATCTCGCCCGTCCACGGCAGGTGCTTGTCGGTGCCCGTGTTGGTGAGGCGGACCTGGATGACCAGGTGCTTGCCCTTGACCCGGTTGAGGCCGACCACCTCGACCTTGAGGTTCGGGGTGAGCGTGCTTCGGGTCTCGGCCAGCGCGGGCCGTGTGTCCTGCCGGGAGACACCCGGACTGGCGGAGGCGCCGGCACCGGCCGGGGGGCTCGCGGGCGGGGCGGCGGACGGCGCCGGTGGCGCGGCCTTCTGCTGCACTCCGCAGGCCGACAGCAGGAGTACGGCGAGGGACGGGACGGCGATCCGGGACATCACCCGGTCGATACTGTCGTATCTTCCGCCCCAAATTCAGCATTTCGGGCAGTATCTATGCCGCGACTATCTGGTGATGGTGCCCGCCGCGACGAGCCAGTCGACCGCCTCGGCGATGGCCTCCAGCGAGGTGTGACGCGGCCGGTGGCCGAGCAGGCGCTGGGCTTTGTCCATGGCGCAGTGGGGGCTGTGCGCGATGTGGTCGTAGGTGATGCGGGCCTGCTCCTCCGACACCGTGTCGCGCCACTGCTCCCACGGCAGGTAGGAGAGCCGGGCGTCCTGCCCGAACCAGCCCGCCACCGCCTCGGCGTAGCCGCGCAGCGTCAGGGCGGTGGTGGCGACGGAGTGGAAGCTCTCGCCCACGGAGCCGGCCGGGTTGGCCAGCGCGTCCATGAACAGGCGCGCCACGTCCTCGGCGTGGACGTGCTGGACGGTCTCCATGCCCAGGTTGGGCAGGGTCACCTCCGTGCCGTCGGCCAGGGCCTGGAACACCGCCGGGTCGAGGTTGCCCGCCGGATTGACCGGCACCCATCCCGGGCCGGTGATGTGGCCGGGATGGATGACGGTGGCCGGGAAGCCGTCACGGTGGGCGCGGTCGAGCAGGTGCGCCTCGATGGCGGCCTTCTGGCGGCCGTAGTGGGCGATCGGCCGCCGTGGCCGATCCTCGGTCGTGGGCACCCGGGTGCTGGGGCCGTGCACCCAGATCGTGCCGCAGTGCAGGAAGTGCCGGACACGGCCGGTCAGCGCGGCCGCCAGGCGGCGCGCGCTGGACTCCTCGAAGCAGATGAGGTCCATGACGACGTCCGGCTCCAGCGCGACCATGCGCTCGCCGAAGGTGTCGTCGGCCTCCTCCGCCTCGCGGTCGGCGGTGATCGTGGTGACCCGCTGCCAGGCGCCGTGCGGGGTGTAAGGGTCCCGCCGGCCCCGGCTCACGGCGACCACGTCATGCCCCGCGTCGACGAGACGGGGAATGAGGTAGGTGCCGATATGGCCGCTGGCGCCGATCACCACTACTCGCATGAGCTACAGGCTAGTCCACGTACTCGTAGGCGCCGGCTTCGATGTTGCCGTCCGAGCCCACCGTCACTCCGTCGAGGTCGAGGGGGTTGAACGCCTTGACGCCCAGACCGATCGCCGGGCTGCCGCTCAGCAGGTGCAGGGGCTTGTTCGGGTCGAACTTGGGGTCCTGGCGCCGGTTGGCGGTGCCCGCCGTCATCTGGTACTGGCCGCCGTAGAAGACGTTGTGGTCGTTGGCGGTGAAGGTGGAGTCGCCGTACGCGCTCTTCCCCGCGGCCACGATGATGTTCTGCGACAGCTTGAAGTGCGCGTTCGTGCAGCCCGCGTAGCAGACGACGCCCTCGGAGTCGGCGTTGGGCAGGTTCATCGAGTTGTTGCGGAACACGGTGCCGAACACCGGGCCGTTCGTCTCGATCTCGCCGTTGTCCTTCGTCGGGCCGCGGGTGACGATGCCCGACCGGGACCTGTCACCGTAGATGCCGTTGTACTCGAAGACGTTCCCGGAGGTGCCGTCGGGGTCGTTCGTCGATCCGTCGTCGTTGCGGCTGGTGCCCAGCTCGGTGAAGGTGTCGACGTCGAACGCGAGGTTGTGGTGGACGTAGTTGCGGGAGCCCATGAAGATCTCCACCGCCGCGCCGTCCCACTCGTAGTCGTAGCTGAAGGCCACCGATCCGGTGATGGTGTTCCAGCCGATGTTGGAGTCGTCGCCCTGCACCAGCATCGCGAACGCGCCGGAGTCGTCGTTGTCGTTCTCCTCCTGCGGCGTGAGCTTGCTCATGAAGTTGTTGTTGACGAACTCGTTGCTGGTCACCGCGGTGCCCTTGGCGCTCGTCTCGATGTAGACGCCCGCCGCGGCGCCGGTGATGTAGTTCTGCTCGATGACGTTGTTGCTGCCGCCTACCTTGATGCCCGCCCACGAGCAGCGGCCCTGGTCCGAGTCCACGCCGATCTGCACGTTGTAGACCTCGATGAAGTCGCCTTCGAGGTACAGGCAGGCCTCGGTGTCGCCCTTGAGGACGGGGCGGTTGCCCGTGCCGTACGCGTCGACGACGATCGGGTTCGCCTCCGAGCCCGACCCTGTGATCCACAGCTGTCCGGACCAGGAACTGCCGCGCTTCAGCATGATTTTGGAGCCGGCGACCATCTCCGCGGCGTTCGCCTTGGCCAGGGTCTTCCATGGCGTGGTGTCCGAGAGGCCGTTCGCCGAGTCTTTGCCGTTGACGCTGTCGAGGTAGTAGGTGTGGGGGGTGTCGTCAGCGATGGCGGGGGCCGACACGGCCCCCGCCATCACCAACGCGAGTGCTGTCGCACTCGCCGCGTACGCCACTAATTTCCGGGTGGGTAAGTTCCAGGCACGCAACTGAGTTCTCAGCCTCCTGATCGCGGTGACAAGAAGCCGGATGAAGATCATCTGACTTCCGGGGTCACTGTAACCGTGATGCCTGGTTAATTTCGACACCCAAAATGATGATTTTGTGTCCGGAACGTGTCAGGAGGCCGAAAGTCATCCCTAAAGGGGCGTCAGCGGATCACTCTGCACACGAGGGAGTCGGACGCGCCCCGCGTGGCGCTCATGACGACGTCCGTGGTGAGGAACTTGCACGCGAGATAGGGATCGCCGGATCCGGCGTACTGCGGCGCGCCGCCCATGCCGGTGATGTAGCAGCGCAGGCCGCCCGCCTCGTAGAAGCCGAGCCACGAGGCCGAGTTGACCTTGGCGTGGCAGTAGTCGCCGATCGAGGACGGCCCGAAGGGGACGTCCACGACGGCCGCCTGGGCGGGCAGGGCGACGGCGAGGAGGGTGGCGGCGACGACCGAGGTCAGGGTGAGGGCGCGACGAAGCACAGCGACTCCAGATGTGGGGGTGAACACGTCATTCGGAGTATCTGTTAGGAAAGTTTCCTATGCAATATGTCGCCTCAAGGGAAAACTCCCGTCATTCGGTGGAAAACCGGTACCGTACCAGCCATCTCTGACGGATCACCGCATGACGCAGGCCGACAAAAGCCGCCTGCGCATGGCTCGCCACCCCACCCCCGTGCGCGCCGTCAGAGCGTCTGAAGCGGCCCCACCGCGTTTGTCGGTCGGGGTCGCTAACGTTCGGCGCAGCACGGCGGCAGGGGCTGGAAAACCCCTGCTCATTTGACGATTCATGCACGCTGAAAGGCGGGGACCGTTGGGTTGGCTGGCAGCGGGCGACGGTTACGAAGTCGCTCTCATAGAGGGCCGGGTGGCGGCGCGAGCCACCTCCGGCCGGGCAGCGGGACGGCAGCTGAAGTCGCTGCCGAAGGCGTTGCGGGATCATCCCGAGGTGGACCGGCTGCGCCGCTTCGCCGAGTGGCTCGACCGGCACGCCGCCGCGTGCGTGGCGCAGGTGGACCTCTGGATGGTCTCGTCCCTGCCCGTGCCGACCGGGCTGCTGGCCCGCGTGTGGCCGGACGAGGCGTGGCAGTCGGCCCTACGGGACATGGCCGTGGTCGGTGACGATCCCGACGAGGTCGGCTTCCTGCGGGACGCCACCGACTCCGGCGAGCTGCGGGTGGTCAACCTCGACGGCGAGACCGTACGTCTGTCGCCGTCCACGGTGACCCTGCCGCACCCCGTGCTGCTGCCCGACCTGGACGACCTGCGGGAGTTCGCCGCGGAGCTGGGCGTGGTCCAGAAGGTCGAGCAGATCCACCGCGCCACGTGGCGCAAGCCCGCCGACCTCAAGGCGGGCGAGACCACCGTGTCGGAGTTCTCCGGCGGCTCCTACGACTCCCGGTTCGGCCTGGCCGCGCGGGCCACCTCGCTCGGCTACCGCGTCTCCGGCGGCTACGCCACCTGCCGGGTCCGCGACGCGGGCAGCCTGGTGGAGGCGGCCGTCTGGATCGGCGAGCCCTATTGGGATGACGAGGTGACGACGGGCGGCCTGAGCTGGCAGGACCTCGACGGCAGGACACTGCCGCTGCGCGAGGTCGGGCCGGTGGCCTGGTCGGAGGGGATGCGGATGGCCGCGGCGCTCTACGCCGGGCGACGGGTCGAAGAGGGGAAGGACGCGTGAGCATGTCTCAGGCCGAAGAGCTGCTGAAGGCCGGGGCCGTGCTGCCGCCCGGCACCGAGGAGGCCGGCGAGCGGGCCGTGCCGATGACCGCGCGGCGCTACCGCCATCCCGCGCTGGACGACCGGGTGGTCGTGCGGCTGGTCGCCGGGGAGCTCGGCCCGGCCGAGGACCTGGCCGCGAGCTTCCTGGGCCTGGCGCCCGACGGCGAGCCGGCCGTGGTCGGGCTGGGTTCACAGCGCTCGCTCGGCTTCCCGGAATGGGTGCTGGTCAACCACCCCGAAGACGGGCAGCACGCGCTCGCCGTCGTGCCGGAGCTGGAGCGTACGGCCAGGCAGGCCAAGTCCAAGCCGAAGGCCGCGCTCGACACCTACCAGCAGCTGGCCCGCCAGCTGGCCGCGTCCGTTCCCCACTTCCTGCCCACGTTCTACGAGCAGAGCGGCCGGGTGTTCCTGGGCGTCGACAACACCGGCTACGCCGCGCAGATGTTCGCCGCCGCGCGCCGGGCCGAGGCGGAGCACGGGCTCGACGTGGACGAGGACCGGCTCGACGCGGTGTTCCTGGAGTTCGCGCTGGCGGGGGCGCTGCCGGTCAAGGTGCTGTCCGGCTACGCCAAGGAGCTGGCCGCCCGGGTGCCCGCCGACGAGGCGCTGCGCCGGTTCGCGCGGCTGTGCGTGCGCCGCACGGCGGGCGGGCTGCCGCCGTCGGCGCAGATGGCCACGGACCTGCGCCGCCTGGCCAAGGCCGCCGGGGCCGACGCGGACGCCGAGGAGCAGGCCTACCTGGCCGAGCTGCTCGCCCTGCCGGCCACCCACCGGGCCGCGACGGGCTGGTGGAAGGCCCACCGCACGGCGATCGCGGCCCTGGCCGCGCGGACGCCCGAGGTGCGCACGACGCTGCTCGACATCATGCCGGAGTCCAGTGAACACGACCTGTCGGGCTTGTGGCTGGAGATCCTCGAGGCCTCCGGCGCCACCGCCGGGCTGATCTCCGGCGAGGTGCCGGAGCGTCCCGGCGACGGCACCGCCGGCTGGCTCCAGCGGTTCCTGAAGGCGCGCAACCACGGCTGGGGTTCCCCGCCGCGCCAGCCCGCCCTCTACACCCTGGTGGAGCGGACGGCCGACCAGGTGCGCTCCGAGCTCACCGGGCCGGGACGGACGCTGACGATCGTCTACGACGTCGACCTGCTGGACCTGCTGCTCACCCTGCACGTTCCCGTGACCGATCCCGAGGAGCACGCCTCGCTGCAGCTGGAGCAGTGGGCGAAGGGGGAGGGGCAGCGCGACCTGGTCGCCCTGGCCGCCGACGCCCGGTTCCGGCCCTCGTTCGAGCGCGCCGCCTACTCCTTCAGCAACGACGAGTCGGGCCGGCGAGCCATCCGCCTGCTGGCGAAGTCCCCCGGCGGGCGGCCGATGCTGGCCGAGTGGGTGGCCAAGGTGGCCCAGCGGTCGTCGGCCGCCGGGCTGCCGGAGCTGCCCGACGCCCTGAGCCGGCTGGCCTGGCTGCCGGGCGAGGCGCTGGCCCTGGCCGAGGACGAGGTGCGCCAGGCCGCCGCGGCGCAGATCGCGCCGGTGCTCGCCCGCACCCTGCGGGCCGGGCTGTTCGACGAGCTGGGCTGGCCCGCCTGGGAGGAGGCGGCCGCGACCCTCGTCGCCAAGAAGGACGTCGACGACATCGTCGTCGCCGACGCCTGGCCACACCTGATCACCGCGGGCTCCGCGCAGGCCCGGGTGCTCGGCCCCGAGGGCACCGTGCTCACCCACGACCTGCGCGTCCCGCCCAGGGACACCTGGAGCGACGTCGGCCTGCACTACGTGGACGACGAGCTGCTCGTCTACTGGCAGTCCCGCGACCTCGACGGGCGGCTGCGCGGATACTGGCACACCGCCCCCGACCGCCTCCACCCGATGGAGGGCCGCGGCACCCGCGGCACGCGCATGGACTGGTACCGCGGCGACGACCCGGTCACCCTGGCGCTGCCCGGCGGCGGGCGGGCCACCGGCTCGGGGGTGCTGCATCGCGGAGACACGGCCATTCCCGACGAGCGGTCGGTGCTCTCCGACGGCACCTCCTTCTGGGTGTGGAGCTGGGACGGGTCCGACGGCGCCACCGCCGACTGGTACGAGTACGACCCGGTCACCGGGCAGGAGGGCAGGCGCGGCGGCCCCGCCTTCTTCGCCGACGCGCTCCGCGACGCTCCGGCCGGCAGCACGTTCCACGCGGGCTGGCTGCTGCCCGCGCCCTCGGACGAGGTCACCCCCGTGGGCGCTCCCGTGGGCGGGCTGTTCGGCTGGCGCGTGGTGCGGCTGCCCGACGGGTCGATGCGCGGTCAGGACATCGCCGGCCGTACGGTCACCCTGCCGCCGGACGCCGGGAAACCGGCGCGCGCCCTGATGTTCCCCGGGGACGACCGGCCGCGGACCATCGTGAAGGGGAGCTACCGGCTCAGCCTGGTCGACCCGGACGGTGTCGTCACGGCCTGGGCCAGGACGGACGACGCCCCCGGCCACTTCGCCATGGGCAGCCTCATCCTGCCGCCGTTGCGCTACTGGTGCTACCTGCGCCCGAGGGATCCGCAGGGCTCCGCCGCCCTGCGCGGCCTGGACCTGGACACCGCGGCGGCCCTGCTGGCGGCCGGCGCGGAGAAAGCGGTCGGCGCGGCGAATGCGGGCGGTGCGGGGAACGCGGTCGGTGCGGGGAACGCCCTGGAGGCGCGGATACGCACGCTGCTGCCCGAGGTGAGCCATGACGCGCTCGTGGCCGGCATCGCCGGGGTCGTGCGCTTCGCCGCGACCCAGGTGACCGTGCTGGAGGCCGCCGCGGCCAGACTCGCCGAGGCGCTGGCCGGCGGCCACCGGGAGGAGGCGCACTCCGGTCCCGTGGACCAGCTGCTCGACCAGGCGCTCAGCGGGCTCGGCAGCACCGGCGGATACTCGTGGCTGCAACACCTCGACGGCGCGTTCCGGCAGATCCGGACGATCGGCCAAGGGCTGGCGTCGGGGCCGGCCACGGGTTCCCTGGGTGGCACCCACCTCGACCGGCCGGGACTGCCGGACGTGGGCGTGCGCTGGGACGCCCTGCTCGACGACACCGCCGCCCTGGCGTTCCGGGCCGGATCGGCGTCGATCGAGGAGGAACACCGCGCCACGCTGCACGAGTTGCTCCACGAACTCCACCGCCTCGGCCTGCCTGTCACGGCCGATCCGTCCCGCTGGCGGCGGATGTCGCTGCACGTCGACAAGCCCTTCCTCGTCAAGCCCGACGGCGAGTGGCGCGAGGGCAACTGGCTCGGCACCCTGCCCCTGGACGGCGGCGGGTTCCTCGCCTTCGTGAGCGCGGAGACCCGGGAGAACGCCGGCGGCGTGTGGACGGCACTGTTCCACGACCCGGCCGGCCGCTTCGACGTCCCCCACCCGTACACCGTCCGGTCCTCGGACCCGGTCGGCGCGCCGCGCGAGGCGGGCTGGCTGGAGGCGTTCTTCACCGAGCTGGCGGCGCGGGGACCGGCGCCCTGGCGACCCGAGGCGGCCGAGGAGTTCGCCCGGCTCACCGGCGTCACCCCGACGCTCGCCCGGCTCATCGTGGCGGGACTGCCGTCCGTGGACGCGTACGAGCGCAACTTCCTCACCAAGGAGGCACGCACCACGCTCGGCGTGAAGCTGGCCGATGCCGCCGTCGCCAGGGACGAGCTGCGCAAGATGGACGCCGGCATCCGGCGCGCGGTCGTCGCGGCGCTCCTGCCCTGCGATCCGGCCCGGCTCTGGACGGACGGTCCGGACGTGGCCGCCGCGGCGGCGGTGTGGAACGACAAGGTCGGGCAGCAGGCGGCGATTCCCGAATGGCTGCTGGGGGAGATGTCCCGCGCGGTGCGCACCGGCTGGGACACGAGCCGGGCGCTGCGCGTCCTCATCGACCCGGCCGCCGCGCCGGAGCTGGGCCGTGACCTGGTCTGGACCGTACGCGGCGACCGGGTCAGGCCCGCCGACGACAACGCCACCGGGTTCACCGCGGACGCGCTGGCCATGTTCGTCGCCGCCGCGGGGTGGCTGGCGTACCGGCTGCCCGCCGGAGACCCGATCCGGGCCGCGCTGCCGGCGGCGCTGGCCGAGGTGCGCGCCCGGTTGGCCAACCCGGACCTGATGCTCGACCTCGACCGCTATGTCGACCTGCCCGCGTTCAGGAAGGCCGCCGGAGCCCCGACCGAGACCGGCCAGGGCTACGAGAGGTACGGCGCCCTCATCATGCCCACGCATGACGATCGTCCCTCTCCGGCCATCCGCACCGCGTTGCTGGACGCGGCGGGCGAAGACCCCTACCTGCGTGCCCTGCTCGGGTCCGAGGCGCCGTTCGTCACCGAGATCGCCTTGCGGTTCGCCCGCGACCCGCGGTTCGCGGCGCTGCTCGCCGATCCGGGCGAGCCGGCGCAGGGGGAGCGGGACGCGGACGGCACGTGGTGGCCGCAGGATCCCACCAGGTCCGTACCCGATCTGGTCGTCGAGGTGGCGAAGGAGCACGGGCTCGGCGAGGATGCCGCGGCCATCTACCTGATGCTGCTGGCCCTGCCCGATCCCACCGACCGCAACGTGGCCCGGTGGACGGGCTGGAAGCCCGCCCGGCTCAAGGCGGCCCGTGCCGAGCTGGCCGGCAGCGGCCTGGTCATCGAGGCCAGCCGGAGCCGGGCGGCGCGCACGCTGTTCCTGCCCGGCGGCTGGGTGGAGCAGTCGTCGCCGCGCCTGCCGGTGGAGCAGTGGAAGCTGGCCCTGTACGACCTGGGCAGCTACTACGGCACGCCGATCCAGCCCGTCGCCGACCTGTACGCCAGCGCGTGGCAGCGGGTGCGGGACGGCGACGTTCCCCGGTTCGAGCAGCTCAAGGTCAAGCGCGGACGGCGACGCTGAACACGCGTCGCCCCGATTCTCCTAAGGACTTCACTTCATGACCCTGACCGAAGACCGGGCTCCGGCCCGGCAGGTAATCTCCGCCGAAGAGCGATACGCCGACGAGCTCGCCTTCCTCGCCGCCCACGACACCGGCCCGCGGCCGCCCGGCTGGGCGCTGACCCCGCGCGCCGTGGTGACCTTCATCTGCGGCAGCGGTGACGAGACGCTGGTGGGGCCCACGTCCAAGATGAAGGTGGCCGCCAAGTTCGTCGGCGAGCGCGCCCTCGTCGAACGCTGCGTGGTGACCCTCGCCGGCGAACGCGGCCTGCTGCTGGTCGGCGAGCCCGGCACCGCCAAGTCGATGCTGTCCGAGCTGCTGTCCGCCGCCGTGTGCGGCACCAGCGCGCTCACCGTCCAGGGCACCGCGGGAACGACCGAGGACGCCTTCCGCTACGGCTGGAACTACGCCCTCCTCCTCGCCCAGGGCCCCAGCCCCGCCGCGCTGGTCGACTCCCCGGTGCTCACCGCCATGCGGTCCGGCCGCGTCGCCCGGGTGGAGGAGATCACCCGCTGCCTGCCCGAGGTACAGGACGCCCTGGTGTCCATCCTGTCCGACCGGCGGGTCAGCGTACCGGAGCTGGCCGGCACCGAAGACGCCCAGGTGGCGGCCGCTCCCGGGTTCACCGTGATCGCCACGGCCAACCTGCGCGACCGCGGCGTCTCGGAGATGTCGGCCGCACTCAAGCGCCGGTTCAACTTCGAGACAGTCGACCCCATCTCCGACGCCGGGGCGGAGACCGCCCTGGTACGCCACCAGGCCACCGCCGTCGTCCAGCGGGCCGGCGCCGCCTTCGGCGTGGACGACGCCGTGCTCGACGCGCTGGTCACCGTCTTCCGCGACCTGCGTTCCGGGCGCTCGGCCGAGGGCTGGGACGTGGAACGGCCCGGCACGGTCATGTCCACCGCCGAAGCCGTGCAGGTCGCCGCCTCGCTGGGGGTGGCGGCGGCGTACCTGCCCAGTGGCGATGTTCTTGACCTGGTGCCGGGGCATCTGCTCGGCGTGGTGCGCAAGGACGATCCGGCGGACCACGGGCGGCTCCTGGGCTACTGGGACGGGCCGGTGCGGCGGCGGGCCGAGGACGGCTCCGCCATGTGGCGCCGGCTCTGGGACCTGCGGGAGAACCTCCGTTGACCATCCAGGACATCGATCCGTCGCCCGGCCCGGCTGCCGATTCCGCCTGGGACGCCGATCCCAGGCGGGCGGTCGCCGCGCTGGCCGCCTCCGCGCGGCCGTACCTGCTGGGAGTCCGTCACCACAGCCCCGCGCTGGCCGTCGCCCTGCCCGCGCTGCTGGACGCCGCCGACGCCGAGGTGGTCTGCGTCGAGCTGCCGGCGGACTTCCAGCAGTGGCTGGTGCACCTGGCCGACCCGGGGACCATCGCGCCCGTCGCCCTCGCCGGGGCTCGTGGTGACGGTGGGCTGGGCTTCTATCCGTTCGCGGACTTCTCGCCGGAGCTGGTGGCCATCCGGTGGGCCTGGAAACGCGGCGCGGAGGTCCTGTGCTGCGACCTCCCGCTGTCCGACCCCGGCTGGCACGCCACAGACCCATCTCCGCTGACGGGCCCGGGTGAGGACGCCGGCCCGCCCACGGGCCCGGGTGAGGACGCCGGCCCGCCCACGGGCCTGGGTGAGGACGCCGGCCCGCCCACGGGGACGTCGGCAGCCGCGTCGTCGGACTCCGACGCGTCGCTGGGTGCGTCCGAGGAGGTAGGCACGTTGGCGGGTGCTGCCGATGAGGCAGGCACGTCGGCCGATGCGGCGAAGGGCTCCAACGCGCCGGCAGCCCCGTCGGCGGACCCGGCCGAGGTCTCCGGCACGTTGCTGGAGACCTCGGCGGGTGCGGCCGGGGACTCCGGCAGGCCGATGGAGAC
>NZ_JAHKRM010000052.1 GCF_019396345.1 Nonomuraea guangzhouensis
ACCCGGAAGTTAAGCTTCCCAGCGCCGATGGTACTGCACTCGGGAGGGTGTGGGAGAGTAGGTCACCGCCGGACAATCTTTGTTCGGGAAGGGCTCCACGCATGACGCGTGGGGCCCTTTCTGCGTTGGGGAGTTAAAAAGGATTTCACCGCCTGGCGTGCGGTTACGCCGCATCCGCTGTTCGGTCCCCGCGCTGCATGTGAGGCGGTAACTTCCCGATCGGTATGCTCTTGGGCCAGCCCTGCGTACGCTGCTCTCCACTTGGCAGGACGTGCTCGTCGGCCGATCGGCCGAGGAGATCGCGGACGTCTTCGGCACGACGGCCAACCGGGTCTATCAATGTTGTTGATCCAGTCGGGCTCCAGCCCCGATGCTTGTGCACATGGGGCGTCGTCGAACGATGTGGCCGGCCACGCTGGCGGCCGCGGGCGTCGCGCTGGGCCTGGTGGGTAGCATGGCGACCGACACCGTCAAAGTGGACGCGTGGTGGTGGAAGCCGCTCATCTGGGGCCTGACCGGCCTGTTCGGCCTGGTTGTCGTGATGGGCGCACTTGGCACGAGGAAGGTCGCCCAGCTCACGCCGGTGGAGCCCGCGCTCGCCGACCTCAGGAAGATGGTGAACAACCAGTGGCGCAACGAGGCCACCCGGATGCTGGGGCTGGACCCGATGCCCGTCCGGTGGAACCTGCGCGACGAGGTGCGCTTCATCGATGGCCCGCGCATCAGTGGGGAGATCACCTGGTCGGGATCGGGTGACCAGATCGAGGGGCTGGCCGACCGGTTCCGCGCGTCAGGAGGCCGCCTGGTCGTGCTTGGCGGGCCCGGCGCCGGCAAGACGACGCTGGCGATCCAGCTCCTACGCGAGTTGCTGAAGAGCAAGAACGGCCCGGTGCCGGTACTGCTGACGATGAGTGGCTGGGACGTCAAGGAGTATCCGTTCTTCGAGGACTGGCTGGTCGCCCGGCTGGAGCAGACCTATCCGGCGCTGCATACGTACGGCGGCGACATGGCGCGCCGGCTCGTCCGCGACGACAAGATCGTGCCGGTCCTCGACGGCCTGGACGAGATGCCCGCCTCCTCGTTACCTGGGGCGCTGGCCGCGCTGAACCGGTCGCTCCCCGTGGAGACCCAGCTCGTCCTCACCAGCCGTACCGCCGAGTACACCGCCGCCGCGCAGGCGCTGGGGCGGGCCGCCGTGGTCGAGGCGGAGCCCATGTCGGCGGCTGCCGCCGCCGACTACCTGAACGGCATCCTCGGACGGACCGTTCGGCATCCCGGCTGGGAACGTCTGCTCGACCGGCTGCGAGACGACGAGTCGACACCGCTCTCCGAGACCGTGTCCAGCCCTTTGGGGATGTGGCTGCTGCGCACCGTCTACGAACCGGCCGCCGATCCGTCCCGGCTGCTCGACCCTGCCCGCTTCGCCACCGCTGCCGAGCTCCGCGCCTACCTCTTCGACCGGCTCGTCCCGGCGCTGATCGAGGCCCGGCCTCCCGCAGAGAAGGACGAGGCCGATCTGTTCCGGCCCAGCCGCCGCTACCGGCCCGAACAGGTCACCCAATGGCTCGGCTACCTGGCCACGCTGCTCGACCGCACCCCTGCCGAGGCCGAGGCCATACCTCTGGGCGGCAAGAGCATCGGAGTCAGGGACTTCGCCTGGTGGTGGCTCGCGGGCTTGACCATGCGCCGGCCGCCCCCGGGGCCGGGTGTCATGCTCTTGGTGCTGGTGGCGAGCGTGGCATGGGGAGGGGTCCTCGCCACGCTGGCGTTGGACGGCTTCACCTGGTGGTTCCTCGCCGGCGGTCTGGGGATCATCATCATGTATCGGGAAAAGTCCGGCCACTCGTATTGGACGCGTGACCGGCCCGGCTATGCCGACCTGCGGATCGGGCGGCGGATCTTCTCGCTGCTCAACAAGCTGCTGTCCGCGTTCTCGATCGCGAGCGGGATAGCGCTCGCGTCCGCGCTGGCGGAGGGCGTCGTGCAGGCGGTGGTCAACCTCGTCACGGGGGATGCGCTCACAGAGGGGCTGGTGAGGGCATTCGTCGCGGCGGTGGTGTTCGGGCCGGCGATGCTGCTCGTCTTCATGACGGACGCGGTGGCCGAGTGGGCCGAGATTCCGGTGATGGACGGGCAGGCCAGCACGCCGCTCACGAGTTGGCGCGCGGACCGCAGGCTCAACCTCGTACGGCTGCTCGCTGGAGGGGCGCTCGGCGCGATCATCGGCGGGGTCCTGATCTGGGCGACGGGCGGATCCGTGGGCGAGACAGCGGTCGCGATCACCGTCGCGGCCCTGGCCGGCATGACGTACGGGCTCGTGTCAGGGCGGCACCACGCCTGGCTGGTCTACGAGCTGGCCGCCTTCCGCCTGGCACGGCAGGGGCGGCTGCCGCGGCGGTTGATGGCGTTCCTGGACGACGCGCATCGCCTCGGGCTGCTGCGCGCGGTCGGGCCGCTCTACCAGTTCCGGCACGCCGAGTTCCACGACCATCTTGCCGGGCGTGGGGCGCCGGCTACCGCCCCCCGGCAGGCCATCGCGCCCCCGCCGCCCGTGCCCCGCCGTGCCGGTCGGTTGGTCACCCCCGTGCCCTTGCGTACGATCGAGACGGCTCAGAAGGTCAGCGGCCTCGCGTTCAGCCCGGACGGCACCCGCCTGACCTGGACCGGCGAGGGCACGACCACGCTGGCGGACCTCACCGGCAGCCCGGAGCGCGTCTTCCGTCACAGCAGCCGCCTGATCGCCCGCCTGCTGGGCACGGGACCGATGGCGGCGATCAGTCCCGACGGTCGGCTGATCGCCCTCACCAAGGAACGCCTGAGCCTCAGGGACTACGACGCCACTGCCGGCAAGATCTGGATCGCCGACCTCGCCACCGGCGCCGAGCTCGTGGAGCTCGGCAACGATGGTGGCGTACAGGCGATGGTCTTCAGCCCTGACAGCGCCCGCCTGGCCGTCAGTGACACCGAGGTCACCACTCGGATCTGGGATGTGACGGACGGCACCGAACTCCTGCGCATCGCGCACCTCGCCGGCCCTCCCGGCCTCGCCTTCAGCCCCGACGGAACCCGCCTGGCCACCGCCTCCTCCAGTTCCTGGGGACGCGGCCAGACCTGGGAGGCGGAGATCTGGGATTCGGAGACCGGCGTGGCGCTTCTGCGGCTGTCCGCATCGGATACCGAACGGTTTTCGTGGACTCGTGACGTGGCGTTCCGCCCTGACGGCACCCTGCTGGCCACCGCGGGCTCCGACGTCACCCGCATCTGGGACGCCGGCTCGGGCGCGGTCCTCGTCACGCTGCACGAGGAGGCCAGGCACGTCGCGTTCAGCCCTGATGGCACTCTGCTGGCCGCCGCCGGTTACGGTTCCGAAGTCCGGCTCTGGGACGTCGGGGACGGCACGGATGTATGGGAGGTCCTGCGGCTCCCGCGCGGCCACTGGTCCACTGCGGGGGCCTTCAGCCCCGACGGGTCTCTGTTCGCCACCGTCACAGGAAAGATCATCCAATTGTGGGAGCTGTCTGGTTGATCTGTCCGACCCTGCCTGTGGCGCGGCTCCCCATCCGGTAGACGGCCAGCGGCCGCCGCAACGCGGTGATGTCGGACAGCGGGTCACCCGCCACGGCCAGCAGGTCGGCGTCGAACCCGGGCGCGATCCTGCCCTTGCGTTCTCCCACCCGGCAGACGCGGGCCGCGGCCGAGGTGATCGCCCGCAGCACATCCAGGGGCGCGTACCCGTTCTCGACCAGCATCTCCGCCCCGTACGGCAGCACTCCGTGGGGCTTGGGCGGCCCGATGCCCGCGTCCGTCCCGATGACGAAATCCACCCCAGCGGCCTGAATGGCCCGCAGCGCCTCCCTCATACCCGCCATCCGCTGCTGGATGCGCGGCGGCAGCGGCACCGGGCTGGGCGCCACCCCCACTGTGAGGGACACCACGACGTCGGCGGCGGCCAGCTGTGCGACTACGGTGTGGTCCACCGCGTAGGAGTCCTCGGTGAAGAACGAGCAATGCTCGATCGAGTCGAACCCGGCGTCCAGGACGTGCGCGATCCCCTGCGCGCAGTGGACGTGCCCGGTGATCGGCAGGCCGTGCGCGTGCGCCTCGTCGGCCGCCGCCTTCAGCTCGGCGAGGCCGTACTGGAGCAGGTGGGAGTGCGTGCCGGGCGTCATCTCGCCGCCCGTCACCATCATCTTGATCACGTGGACGCCGCGCGCCGCCCGTTCCCGTACGGCCTTGCGCACTCCCTGCTCGCCCGCCGCCTCACCGCCCAGGAACCAGCAGTGACCCCCGGGAGTGGTGATCGGTGGCCCGGCGGAGAGGACTTCCGGCCCGTCGAGCCCGAGCCCGAGCCCGAGCGCCAGGTAGTCCCGGTCCCCCAGGTCGCGTACGGTCGTCACCCCGGCCGCGAGGTGCTGCCGCGCGGCCTGCCGCATCCGGTCGGGGAGTCCCGGCGGTTCCAGCATCGCCACGACGTCGTGGCCGGCGTCGAAGGCCAGGTGGACGTGGCAGTCGATGAGTCCTGGCAGCAGCGTGGCATCGCCCAGGTCGACCGCCGCCGGCACGTCGGTGGCGACGTCGGCGGTGACGTCGGCGATGCGGCCGTCCTTGACGATCACCACCTGGTCGTGGCGCATTTCCTGGCCGTCGAAGAGACGGCGGGCGCGTAAGGCGAGCATGCCACCACCATCGCGCTGTCGCGCCGGGATCGTCTGAGTATGCCCCTACTCAAGTTCGCCCGCGGCCGCCTGCAGCAGACGTGCCAAGAGCTGGATCGGCTGCGCCGCCGCCTGGCCGCCGGTGTCCAGCTGACCGCCGAGCGGGTGAAACGCCGCTGAATGCCATTCGAACCGCCGCTGGCCGCTGGCCGCTGGCCGCTGGCCGCCGGTCGCCGGCCGCCGAGCGCCGGTCGCCGGCCGCCGGCCGCCGAGCGCCGGGAGCGGCTGGGCGGCGTGCTTAGCGTCCTCTACGTGATCTTCGCTGAGGGGTCGACGGCCACGTCGGGCGACCGGCTGCTGCGCCCCGACGTCGCGTACCAGCGGAGGCGGTCACAGCGTGCGGAACCCCCGGAAGGTCACGGGCTTGCGGGTCTCGAAGCCGAGCCGCTCGTAAAGGGTGATCGCGCCGGTGTTGGCCTCGGCGACGTGCAGGAACGGACGTTCGTCGCGAGCCACGATGCGCGCGACGAGCGCATCGACCAGACGGGCGGCATGTCCTTGCCCGCGTGCCTGTGGGGCGGTGCAGACCGCGCTGATCTCGGTCCATCCCGGGGGCCGGAGCCGCTCACCCGCCATCGCCACCAAGGTGCCGTTGTCGCGGACGCCGAGATAGGTGCCGAGTTCGCGGGTGCGCGGCCAGAACGGCCCCGGCTGTGCCCGCTCGACGAGGTCGAGCATCTCGGGCACGTCGTCCGTGCCCAGTTCGACCACGCCGGTGCCGGTCGCGGCCGGCGGGCGATCGGACCTGCCGCTGCCGCTCCAGATCATCTGGCGACCTGCGAGAACGAAGACCGGCTCCCAGCCCGACGGTGGTGTCGCTGCGGAGCTGAACATGTCGGCGAGCTCTCCCCGGCCGAGCAGCCGGGCGAGGTCTGCCCACTCCTCCGGGCGCGGGTCGGTGCTCACCGCGGAGAAGGTCGCGATTCCTGGCTGGTAGGTGACAGCGTTGCCGAGTCGGCGGGCAAGGTGCGCGTGGTGACCGCGCAGCGATGCGCCCACCGGGTCATCGAGTGCGGTGGCGTCCCGGTTCGCCATGGTGCTGTGCCTCTCGTGTCGTACGGGGTTGACGCCGGCCCCGGCCGGACGGCGGTCAGGTCCAGCCGGTCATCCTACGGGGACATGGCTCATGACCGGCCGGTGCACCCCAACCCTCCAGGCCCGGCCCCGGACGCCCACCGGGCATCCCCACCCGGTCTGCAGATGCCAGGAGCGTTCGCCGTCCTCACGCAGCGACGGGCAGGGCGACGCTGAGCCCGTCGGCGCCCGTCGGCGTGGGGTCGGTGCCGGCGAGGGTGTTCAGGACGGTCATCGCCGCGGGCAGCGCGGCGGGGTCTTCGAGGGTGACGTCGAGGCGGTCTCCGATGGTGGCCTTCAGCTCGTCGGGCGGGCCGGTGGCGATCACCTGCCCGTGGTCGATGACGGCGATGTCGAACCGGCTGGTGAAGAGCGGGAACTACCCGATCTTCACCAAGATCGTGATGGAGGCGGGCCAGCCAAACCTGAGCCGCGACGACCAGTTCCGGTACGGGCTTCAGCGCGTCCTCGACTGCATCGCCGCAGCCCTCCCGTAAACGGCCGAGCCCCCGGTGGCGGCGCACCCGGAACAGGACGGGGGCTCGTAGCCGACCCTCCAGGGCGGGCAGCTCCGCGGCATGTACAGCTCATCCGCCGACAGGACGGAGCCGTCTGCTCACCCGGTAATCGCGCCGCGAATCCGCGCGTACACCTCGATCTCGATGCGCATCCGGGGATCGGACAGGCCGCACACGAGCATCGTCGCCGCCGGGCGGATCTCGCCGAAGTGGCGGCGCAGGGTCGGCCAGCATGGCTCGAAGTCCTCCCGATCGGGTAGCAGGTAGCGGACCCGGACGACGTCGGCGAACGTACAGCCTGCCTCGGTCAGCGCCGTCCCGATGTTGCGCAGGCACTGTTCGGCCTGTTCGACCACGTCGGCGGAGATCGTCATGGTGGCGTAGTCGAACCCGGTGGTCCCCGAGACGTGGACCCAGTCGCCGTCCACCACGGCCCGGGCATATCCGATCTGCTCCTCGAAAGTGGAGCCACTCAAGATCGCGCGTCGTTCTGTCATAGGCAGAACGGTAGGCAACCTGCGGTGATATGTCGAAGACGCTGCCGCTGATGATATGATATCTCTGCGCGTATGGAACGTCCTCAGCTCGCGCTGCATCAGCTCTACGCGTTCGCCGTTCTGGCCGAGGAACTGCACTTCGGGCGGGCCGCCAACCGGCTGGGTGTCGCGCAGCCGCCGCTGAGTCAGCAGATCAGGCGGCTGGAGGAGAGGGTCGGGCATCCGCTGTTCGAGCGAAATCCCGGCGGGGTCGTCCTGACGTCGGCGGGTCACGAACTGCTGCCTGCCGCGCGGCGTGCGCTCGGTGAGATCGCGGATGGGCTGGAGGCGGCGCGACGGGTCGGTGGGGGAGATGCCGGTCGTATCCGGGTCGGGTTCGCGGCGTCGCTCGCGTTGACGATTCTGCCGGGAATGCTGCGGGGCTACCGTGAGCGCTATCCCGCGGTCGAGATGGAGATCAGGGAGATGACGACGGCCCCCCAGACGGCCGCGCTCCTGGAGCGTTCGATCGACGTCGGGCTCCTGCGGGAACCGCCTGACGATCCGGGGCTGGTCGCCGAGCCGGTGTTTTCGGAGGAGTTCGTGGCGGTTCTGCCGGTTGGTCATGTTCTGGCCGGTCAGCGGGTCGTTCCGGTCGCGGCGCTGGCTGCGGAGCCGTTCGTGTTGCTGAACAGGGCGGCGGGGCCGACGGTGCACGATCGGATCGTTGGTCTGTGCCGGTCGGCGGGGTTCGAGCCGCGCATCGGTCAGTACGCGGTGGAGTGGGCGACGGTCTCCGCGCTTGTCGAGGCGGGGCTCGGGGTGTCCCTCGCCCCGGCGAGCGTGCGCCGGATCCGGCTCAAGGGGGTGGCCTATCGCCGGATCGAGCCGGACGGCGCGCGCACCACGGTCGCCATGTGCTGGCGGTCAGGTGATGAGAACCCGCTGGTCGCGCGGTTTCTGGAGGTCGGCCGCGCGCTCTCTGGAGGCGGGCAGGGCCGCCCACCCCCGCCCAGTTCTGGGCCGGGGTGAGCGACGGCACGTCCCGTCGTGGGAGGGCTACTTCGGCAGTACCAGCAGCGCGTCGCCGACCCCGCGCTCCACCCCGTCGGACGGCCGGTTGACGAGCTTGTTGCCCACCACCATCGCGGTGGACCCGCCGCCGTCCAGGTTGACCGCCTGCTTGGCGCCCAGCCAGCGCATGAACTGGGCCGCCTCGATGAAGCTGGCCCCCACCGTCACGCCGGGCTGCCGCCCGTCGATGGTCGCCAGGATCAGGCTGCCGTTGCGCGTGGTGCCCAGCAGCGTGCGCGGGTGGCGGCGGAGGATCATGTTCACGGAGTCCTGGCCGTCAAGCTTGGCGGTGATCTTCGCGTGCCCGTTCCTGACCAGGCCGACATTGCCCCCGATCACCCCCAGGTCGGGCGTCAGCTTGAGCGCCTTACGGGTCCGTACGTCCACGACCTTGGTGTCGACCTTGACGGTCACGCCTTCGGCCGCGTGCGCGTTCAGCCACTCGGCGGCGACCCCGGCGACACCGTGCAGGACCCGCGTCCCCGCCGCCACCGCGGCGCCCGGCGCGCGCAGCGCCACGACCTTGCCGTTGGCGTCGAGCACGGCGTCGGCGCCGTTGTCGGCGGGCGTCTTGGCGCCGTACTCCTCGGTGTAGAGGACCAGCTCGTCCGCCGCCGCGGCGCGGTTGACGCCGTTGACCACCAGCTTCTGGCCGTCCTGGGCGATCGCGGTGACGGTCGACTTGAGTTCGGTGATGCGGGCCGTACGACCCTTGAGGACGACGGCGGAGCGGCCCGGCACGGCCTCGCTGAGCAGCTTGCCGCCGACCACCGAGATGCCCACCGGCTCACCGCGCAGGTTCTTGGCGGTGTGGATGTTGAAGAAGCCGCCGTTCACGGCCGCGAGTGCCTGGCCGGCCTTGGCCATCGAGGAGACGGTCTCGCGCTTGGCGACGCTGGTGCCGAGCGTGGCGGCGTACGAGCCACGGAATGTCTTGGCGTCGATCATGACCACCTTGACGTCCCAGGGGCCGGTGGTCTTCATACCGTCGTCGCCGAGGTAGTCGACCTTCGCCTTTATCCCGGCGTCCTTGAGCTTCTTGGCCGTCTCGGCGGCCTTGTCCTTCTCCTCGAACTTCCACAGCCCGACCCGCACCATGTAGACGGTCTGGGCCTCGGCGTCGGCGACCTTCGGGCGCACGACCTTCTGCAGGCTCGCCGTCTCGCCCGTGGCCTCGACCTCGGCGACCTTCGCCTCGGCCGTCTGCTGCATGCCGTAGTCGCGGCCGCTCGGCATCAGCACCGTGACGGTGTAGCCGTCGGTAGACGTACCCGACTTCACGTCCCAGAAGTCGATGCCGGGCGCCACGCTGGTCATCGTCTTGGTCGGTACGGCCGGTACGCCCAGGGGGAACTTGGCCGAGGGGAACGTCACCGAAACCCGCTCGGCGGCTGCGACGGGTACGGCCGTCCCAGTGAGGACCGTGGCCATCGAAAGACCGACGGCGAGGGTGCGTCGAGACATGAAAACTCCAGAGGGCGGACAAAGGAACCGCCCTATCCTGGCGAGATCATGGTCGTGTAGGCAGGCAAACACGCTAAACGGTCGGAGAGGTTACAAGATTGACATCCCTCGGGAGGTTTTCCTGCGCGTACTGTGGGGGCGGCGTTACCGTGCGGTAGGCCGCGACCCGTGCGGCATACCAGTCCGAGAGGCAGCCGTTATGGGGCTGAGCATCCTCATTGTGATCATCGCGAGCGTGGTCCTGGGGTTCATCCTGGGCGCGTTCGTCACCCGTCCCCGCGGGTGGGTGATGTACGCCCGCCCCGAGGATCGGTCCCGCGCCGACGTGACGCGCGATCCTCACGAGTGAGTACGAGTCGAGTACGAGTCGGCGAAAGCCGCACAGCTTCTGGGGTTCTGTGCGGCTTGCGCCTATGATGAGTGGCATGACACGCGTCAGCATGTGGTGGCGGCCGACAGACGGCCGCTGATCTCCGCATGCGCGGGCCGTCCTCAGGACGGGCCCGGCGCGGGTTCTTCTTCAGGGCGGCATGACCTGAAGAAAGGAACCCGTGATGAACCACGTCGTGCTCACCGGAGACCGCCCGACCGGGCCGCTCCACCTGGGCCACTACTTCGGCACGCTGGCCAACCGCGTCGCCCTGCAGGACGTCCACCCCATGTACGTGCTGGTCGCCGACTACCAGGTGATCACCGACCGGGATCTGCCCGGCGCCATCCAGGGGAACATCACCTCTCTGCTCCTCGACTACCTGGCCATCGGGCTGGACCCCGCGAAGGTGACGATCTTCCAGCACAGCGCGATCCCCGAGCTGAACCAGCTGCTGCTGCCGTTCCTCAGCCTGGTGTCGGTGGCCGAGCTGGGGCGCAACCCGACCGTCAAGGACGAGATCGCGCACAGTTCGCAGCAGGCGGTCAACGGCCTGATGTTCACCTATCCGGTGCACCAGGCGGCCGACATCCTGTTCTGCAAGGGCACGCTGGTGCCGGTCGGCAGGGACCAGCTCCCGCATGTCGAGATGACGCGGCTGGTGGCGCGGCGTTTCAACGAGCGCTACGGTCCCGTTTTCCCGGTGCCGGAGGCCATGATGGGTGCCCAGCCGCTGCTCAAGGGCCTCGACGGCGGCAAGATGAGCAAGAGCCGGGGCAACTCCGTGGCCCTGTCCGCCACCGAGGACGAGACGGCCGCGCTGATCCGCGGTGCCCGCACCGATGCGGAGCGGCTCATCACCTTCGACGAGACGAACCGGCCGGAAGTGTCGAACCTGCTCACGCTGGCCGGCCTCTGCCTCGGCCGCCGGCCCGAGTCCATCGCCGACGAGATCGGCAACGGTGGTGCCGCCGCGCTGAAACGGCTGGTCACCGAGGCGGTCAACGAGTTCCTGCGACCGATCAGGAAGCGCCGTGGCGAGTACTCGGAGGCCGACGCCAGGCAGGTGCTGAGTGACGGCAACGAGCGCGCCCGCGAGCGGGCGATCGTCACCCTCGGGGAGGTGCGGGCCGCGATGGGCTTCTGACGATGGGCTGCTAACGGTGGGCTGCTAACGCCATGGGCTTCTAACGGGGGGCTCTGGCGATGGCCAGTTCCGTGGCCGGGGATCTCAGCGGGCGGCGGTGGCGCGGCCTGGTGAAGCCCGCCGCCTTGAGCAGGCGGGCCACCTCCTTGTAGCCGCGGAGCCTGCCACCGCCCGCCACCAGGTAGTTGAGGTGGAGCAGATCGACCAGGGTCCGGCTGGCCCGCCCGGGCATGACGCTGTCGCCGAACTGGTCGCCGATCGCGATCGTGCCGCCGGGGTTGACCGCCTTGGCCAGCCGCCCCAGCAGGGTGGCCACCTCCTGGTCGTCGAGGCAGTGCATGACGTTGAACAGCAGCACCACGTCGTACCCGCCGCCCAGATCCTCGTCGAGGAACGAACCGGCCCGCAGCGTCAGCCGGGGGTGGGCGGCGGCCGATTCGAGGGCCTGGGGCAGGTCGATCACGGTGCCCCGCAGGTCCGGGTGGCGCCGGAGCAGTTCCACGCTGTAGCGGGCATGGCCGCCGCCCACGTCGAGCATCCGCCTCGCGCCCGCGGGGACGGGGATGGCGCTCGCGGTGGCGGGAGCCTGGCGGCCGGCCACGGCGGCGGTCCATGCCTGGAAGGAGCGCGACAGCTCCGGTTCGCTCTCGGTCAGGGCGTACAGGGAGGTGATCGGCGACCCGTCCCGTACGGTGCTTTCGAGCTGCGGCCAGATCACGCAGGCGGTGCGCTCCCAGAAGTACAGCCCCTCGGCCAGGCAGGCGGGGGAGCCGGTGGTGAGCCAGATCCGCGCCGTGCGGGTCAGCCGGTAGCGGCCGCCTCGCGCGCGCAGGTAGCCGAGCCCGGTCAGGCCGCGCAGCAGCACGTCCGTCGCGTGCCGGTCCAGGCCGAGCGAGCCGGCGAGGTCGGCGGCGCTCGCGGGCCCGCCGCGCAGGGCGTCGAAGAGACCGAGCCGCATCCCCGCGATCAGCGCGTGCAGGCCCATGACACCGAAGTAGTCGAGCATCGGGGGCAGGATCGACAGGCGGTGCGCCGCCGCTTCCAGGGGATTGCTGAATAAGGGCACATCGCGACGGTAAGCCGCTGAGGGGCGGAAATGTTACCTGTGTTCCCTGCGGAACGACTCCAGCGCCAGCAGCGCCACGTGCAGGGACAGGCACGACTCGACGTCGTCGAGGTCGGTGTCGAGGATGCGTTCGAGGCGGCGCAGCCGGTCGTAGAAGGCGGGCCGCGACAGATGGGCCTTCTGGGCGGCCACCGCCTTGTTGCGGCCCGCGTCCAGGTAGATGCGCAGGATGCGGGTCAGGTCGCCGCCCCGCTGCGCGTCGTGCGCCAGCAGCGGTCCGAGCTCCCGCTCGGCGAACGTCTGCAGCCTGGCGTCGTCGCGCAGCAGGTGAAGCAGCCCGCGCAGCCGCAGGTCGGGCAGCCGGTAGAAGGGCCGGCCGTCGGGCTGGCGGACCGCCACGTCGGCCACCTGCTCGGCTTCGAGGAAGCTGCGCCGTACGTCCCTGATCGACTCCACCACCGAGCCCGAGGCCAGGACGAACGCGGCGCCGGGCTTCCACAGCATGCGCAGCCGTTCGGCGAGCGCGGTCAGCGCGGCCTCGGCGCCCGAGCGTGGCGGCAGGGGGAGCAGGACGCCGACCCGGTCCTGGTCGAGCGCGCCCACGAGGGCGGGCAGCCGGGCGTCGCGGCAGGCGGCGGCGGTGGCCTCGGCCAGCTCGCCGAGCTGCGCCTGCCCGTCGAGTGCCTGCTCGATGGGGTCGGTCGGGCGGATGACGACGCTGACCAGCTTGCGCCCGGTGAGCGGCACGCCCACGGCGCGGGCGCGGGCGGCGGCCTCGTCCGGATCGGCGTAGGCGTGCGTGAGGATGCCGGTGATGATGGTGCCGTGCGCCTGGCGTTCCAGGGACTCCTGGTGGCGTTCGAGCAGGCGGCCCAGGGCGAGCGTGGTGGCGGCCCGCTCGGCGAGCACCAGGTCACGGGGCGACGGCGGGCTCTCGCAGAGCAGGATCAACCTGCCCCAATCCTGCCCGCGCGCGCCGACCGTGGTGACCAGCCAGCCGGAGGCGGCGTCGTAGGCGGTCCGCTCGGCCGGCGCGACCGCGCGTGATCTGGACTCCCATCCGGCCAGCAGCGCGCCGGTGTCGCGGCCCGCGGACTCGCAGGCGAGCACCTGGTGGGCGAGGTTCTCCAGCAGGACCGGGCGGTTGGACAGCCGGGCCACCTGGGCGAGCACCTCGGCGGGCGATGCGCCCTCGACGGAGAGCTCGGTGAAGACCTCGTGCAGCTGCTCGGAGGCCCGCAGCTCCTCCAGCTGGATGTCGATGATCCGCGCGTGCACGGACTCGGTGATCTGCACGAACGGCGTCTCGCGGGTCAGCACGATCAGCGGCAGGCCGTGCTCCTCGGCCGACTTGACGACCGCGCTGGGCAGCTCGCGGACGAACCTGCGGCCCAGCTCGACGATCAGCCCGGAGGCGCCGACAGCCGAGAGCTCGCCGATGTAGTCGGCCAGCTTCTGGGGGTCCTCGGGCAGGGCCACTCCGGTGGTGAGCACCAGCTCTCCGCCGCGCAGCAGGTGGGCGAGGTCGGCGATCTCGCCGACGTGCACCCACCGCACCTTGGTGTCCAGCCGGTCGCCGCCCGCGACCACGCGCGGGCTCCCGCGACGGACGGTGTCCAGCGCGAGGACGTCGGCGATGGTGGGCAGCACGCGCCCGAGCCTAGCCGATCAGCCTGTAAGATCGGATAGGCACCCATTTACAGACTGCTCATGGCGAGCCCATTTCATCCTCTCGGAACTCCCGGATGGGCTGCTGCGCCCGCAATTCCACCCGCCGGATCTTGCCGGAAATGGTCTTCGGCAGCTCACCGAACTCCAGCCTGCGCACCCGCTTGTACGGGGCCAGCTCGCGCCGCGAGTGCTCGAAGATCGAGCGGGCCGTCGCCTCGTCCGCCTCGAACCCGGGGGCCAGCGTCACATAAGCCTTGGGCACCGCCAGACGCACCGGATCGGGCGCGGGCACCACGGCCGCCTCCGCCACGGCCTCATGCTCCAGAAGTACGCTCTCCAGCTCGAACGGCGAGATGCGGTAGTCGGAGGCCTTGAAGACGTCGTCGGTCCGGCCGACGTAGGTGATGTAGCCGTCGACGTCACGGGTCGCGACGTCACCGGTGTGGTAGTGCCCACCTCTCATCGCATCACTAGATCCACCGACATATCCGGACATGAGGCCGAGGGGGCGGTCGGCCAGCGGCAGGCAGATCTCCCCGTCGTCGCCTGCCTCGCCGGTGATCGGGTCGAGCAGCACGATGTCGTAGCCGGGCAGCGGCCGGCCCATGGACCCCGGCTTGACCGGCTCGCCGGGCACGTTGCCTATCTGGGCGGTGGTCTCGGTCTGGCCGTAGCCGTCCCTGATCGTCAACCCCCACGCCTTGGCGACCTGGTCGATGATCTCCGGGTTGAGCGGCTCGCCCGCGGCGACGGCCGTGCGCAGCGGCAGCCGCCACGCCGCCAGGTCCTCCTGGATGAGCATCCGCCACACGGTCGGCGGCGCGCAGAAGGTGGTGACCCGCTCGTCGCGCAGCACCTCCAGCAGCGCCACGGCGGAGAAGCGCTGGTAGTCGTGGATCAGCACGGTGGCACCCGCGTTCCACGGCGCGAACACGTTGCTCCACGCGTGCTTGGCCCAGCCGGGCGAGGACACGTTGAGGTGCACGTCGCCGGGCCTGAGCCCGATCCAGAACATGGTCGACAGGTGGCCCGCCGGATAGGAGGCGTGCGTGTGCTCGACCAGCTTGGGCTGCGAGGTCGTACCCGAGGTGAAGTAGAGCAGCAGCGTGTCGCCGGCCCTGGTCGGGCCGTCGGGGGCGAAGTGCTCGGCCGCCTCGCGGGACTCGGCGTAGGGCAGCCAGCCGTAGGCGTCGCCGACCGCGATCCTGGTGTAGCCGCCGTCGTCGAACTTGCCCGCGTCGGAGGCGTTCGCGATCACGTGGGAGACGCCGCCGCGTTCGACGCGCTCGACGATGTCCTTGGCGGTCAGCAGCGTGGTCGCCGGGATGATGACCGCGCCCAGCTTCATGGCCGCCAGCAGTGACTCCCACAGCTCGGCCTGGTTGCCCAGCATGAGCAGGATGCGATCGCCACGTTGTACGCCCTGCTCGCGCAGCCAGTTCGCGACCTGGTTGGACCGGGCGGACAGCTCGGCGAAGGTGTAGGAGACCCTGCCGACGATCTTCAGCGCGACCGCGTCGGGGGTCTCGGCGGCCAGCACGCCGTCGAACCAGTCGAGCGCCCAGTTGAACTCCGTCAGCTCCGGCCAGCGGAACTCGCGGCGGGCCGTCGGATAGTCGGCTCCGAGAAGGAGGTCGCGTGCGGCGCGGAAATCGCTCATGCCCCGGATCCTGCTACGTCCCCAGCCGTCTCTCAAGGCCGTCCAGCACCGACACGAGGCCGAAGTCGAAGCTCACCTCGCGCATCACCTGCGGATTGTCGTAATCGACGGCGTTGATCCGCTCCACGAGCTCGGGGTAGCCGGCGGCGGCCTTGGCGACGAACTCGCGCAGACGGTCCTGGTCGTAGTCGTGGTCCTTCGCCGCGGCGTCCCAGGCGACCTGGGGGATCGTCATGCCGAACACGTAGGCGGTGAGCGTCGAGTTGGCGTAGTCGATGTCCAGCCCGGTGAATCCGGCCAGCCTGAACGCCTTGTGCATCTGGTCGGTGACCCGGAGCGCGTTGGGGCCCAGCGCGGGCATGCGGCCGATGAGGTCGGCCGACCACGGATGCCGCAGGATCACCTGGCGCATGCTGTGGGACATGACCGAGCAGGTCTCCCGCCAGCCCATCACCTCGGGGTCGGGGACCATCATCTCGCCCCAGACCTCGTCGTAGACCAGCTCCAGCAGCTCGTCCTTGTGGGCCACGTACCAGTAGAGGCTGGTCGCCCCCGCGCTGAGCTTCGCGCCGAGCTTGCGCATGCTCAGCCCGGCCAGGCCCTCGGCGTCGAGCAGCTCCACGGCGGCCATGACGATCTCCTCGCGGCTGCGGCCGGGGCTGGCCGCCTTGCGCGGTTCGCGGAACCACACGGAGTTGTACTGCCTGCTGGTCACACCTCCAGGATAAATCCACTCGCACGCTGTACGAGTCCTGTCGTACAGTGTGCGAGTGGAATCGAACACTGTGCGAGACCCCCGCCGCTGGTGGATTCTCGTCGTACTCTGCCTGTCGCTTCTGGTGCTGGTCGTGGACAACACCGTCCTCAATCTGGCCATCCCCAAGCTGATCAAGGATCTGGGCGCGAGCCCGGGTGACATCCAGTGGATCATCGACGCGTACGTGCTGGCCTTCGCCGGGCTGTTACTGACCGCCGGGAGCCTTTCCGACCGGTTCGGGCGCCGGCGCTTCCTGATCGTCGGGCTGGCGTTCTTCGGCGGCGCGTCGCTGCTGGCCGTGCTCTCGACCGAGCCGTGGCAGCTCATCGGCGCGCGGGCCCTCATGGGCGTCGGCGGGTCGGTCCTGATGCCGTCCACGCTGTCCATCCTGATGACCGTCTTCGACGAGGGCGAGCGGCGCAAGGCCATGGCCGCGTGGAGCGCCGTCGCCATGGTGGGCGTGATCGCGGGGCCCACGCTGGGCGGCTTCCTGCTCGACCACTACTGGTGGGGCTCGGTCTTCCTGCTGAACATCCCCATCGCGGCCGTCGCGATCATCGCCGCCGTTACCCTGATGCCCGAGACCCGCAGCGCCGGGCGGAAGATCGACCCCGTGGGCGTCCTGCTGTCGATCGTCGGGCTGACGGCGGCCGTGTACGTCATCATCGAGCGCGAGTGGAACCCGATCGGCATCGCGATCGCCGTGGTCTTCCTCGGCGCCTTCGTCATCTGGGAGCGGCGCTCGGATCACCCGATGCTGCCGCTGGAGCTGTTCAGGAACCGCAACTTCAGCGGGGCGTCGTTCTCCATCCTGCTGATGTCGTTCGGGGCCGGGGCCGTGATGCTGATGCTGACCCAGTACCTGCAGTTCGTGCTGGGGTACGGGCCCATGCGGGCGGGTCTGGCGCTGCTGCCGTACGCGGTCGCGGCGGCGGTCTTCAACGGGCTCGGCGCCGCGCTCGGGCAGAAGGTCAGCAACCGGACGCTGATCGCCGCCGGGCTGGTGGTCATGGCCGGTGGGTTCGTCGTGCTCGCCACGACCTCCGGTTACCTGCCGCTGCTCACCGGCCTGCTGGTCATGGGGGTGGGTGGCGGTCTCGCCGGGCCCGCGGCCTACGCGTCGCTGATGGGGGCGATCCCCATGGAGCACGCGGGCGTCGGCTCCGCGCTGAACGACACCGTGCAACAGGTCGGCATGGCCATGAGCATCGCCATCCTGGGCAGCGTGCTGGCCGGGGTGTTCACCTCGGCGATGCCCGCCGACGCGCCCGAGGCGGCCAGGGAGTCGATCGGCGGCGCCTTCAAGCTGGGCATCGTGGCGCCGGCCCGCGCGGCCTTCACCGACGCGATGCACTTCGGCTGCTGGGTCGGGGCCGGGTTCTGCGTGGCGGCCGCGCTGCTCGCGCTCGCGGTGCTGCGACCGCCCGCTCCCGTGGAGACCACCGAGCCCGCCCGGGTCTAGCGGACGCGGGGCTCGCGCATGGCCTCCAGACTGTCCAGTTTGTGGGTCCGCTCGTCGTGGCCGACCTGCCGCAGCAGGTCGGCCACCGACCGGTAGCGGCCGTACTCGGCGGCGTACGTGCCCGGGTCGGGGATGAAGTCCAGGTCCGGGTTCTCCGCCACGAACGTCATGTACTCGTGCTCCGCGTGGTCCTCGAACTCCGCGTTCAGCCGGTAACTCCAGTCGGGCCTGACCAGGAACAACACCCACGACACATGGTAGTAGAAGAACGCGATCAGCCAGGGCGCCGCCTTGTGCAGCAGCCAGTTCTGCCTGAGGCCGTGCCGCTGGACGAGGTCCTGCATGATCAGCAGATGCCACTGCTCGTTGTCCTGGTCGGCGCGGGCCTCCACGATGCGCTCGAAGACCCGCCTGGCCAGGCCCGAGCGGCCCGCGTGACGGTGCACGGCCCAGTAGCCCATCCGCTCCCACGCCTGGTACGGCACCCGGGCGATGATCTCCAGCATGGCGAACTTGGTGAACGAGCCCTGCTTGCCGTACATGAGGTCGACGGGCTTGAACATCATCTTGGCCAGCACGCTGTACTCCATGCGCGGGGTGTCGAGCGTGTCCCGCTGGGCCTGGAGCAACTGGGCGCGGCCGAGCTTCGGCGGGCCCGGATGGACGTCGGGCCGGTGGTCGACGGTGATGGTCATGTCCGCTCTCCCTGAGTCGTTCCTGGTGATGACTCGATGGTGGGGGAGCGGGGGGTGGCCGGTCGTCGGCCGCCAGTGGGCAATCGCCGTGCCTCCCGTGGCGTACTGATCAAGGCGGCCGTACGCCCGCAGGCGCACGGGAGATCCCCTAGGGCATGTGACACCATGTAAGGGGATTTTGTGGCATGCCAACAGGTTGAAGGCGGGTGGCGCGATGACAAACCGGGATACTCATAGCATGTCGGAGCTTCTCGCCCGCCACCGGGCAGTGATCCCCAACTGGGTGGCACTCAACTACAACGAGCCCATCGAGATCGTCAGCGGCAAGGGCAACCGCGTCGTCGACGCCGATGGCAAGAGCTATCTGGACTTCTTCGCCGGCATCCTCACCAACATGATCGGGTATGACGTGCCCGAGGTACGCGAGGCCGTCGAACGCCAGCTCGCCACGGGAGTCGTCCACACCAGCACAGTCTACCTGCTGCGCGGCCAGATCGAGCTGGCCGAGAAGATCGCCAGGCTCTCCGGCATCCCCGATGCCAAGGTCTTCTTCACCAACTCCGGCACCGAGGCGAACGAGACCGCGCTGCTGCTGGCCACGTACGCGCGCAAGAGCGACCAGGTGCTCGCCATGCGGCAGAGCTACCACGGCCGCAGCTTCGGCGCGATCAGCGTCACGTCCAACCGGTCGTGGAAGAACAACTCGCTCTCCCCGCTGAACGTGCACTTCCTGCACGGCGCCGACCGGCAGCTCGCCCAGTTCAAGGGTCTTTCGGACGCCGACTACATCGCGGCCTGCGTCGACGACCTGCGCCACGTGCTGGCCACGGCCGTCTCCAACGACGTGGCGGCGCTGATCGCCGAGCCGATCCAGGGCGTGGGCGGGTTCACGATGGCCCCCGACGGGCTGTTCGCCGCCTACAAGGAGGTCCTCGACGAGCAGGGCATCCTGTTCATCTCCGACGAGGTGCAGACCGGCTGGGGCCGCACCGGCAGCGCGTTCTTCGGCATCCAGAACCACGGCGTGACGCCCGACATGATGACCTTCGCCAAGGGGCTGGGCAACGGGTTCGCGGTCGGCGGTGTCGTGGCCCGTGGCGACCTCATGGACAGCCTGCCCGCCGTGGGCCTGGCCACGTTCGGCGGCAACCCGATCTCCATGGCCGCCGCCAACGCCACGCTCGACTACGTGCTCGACCACGATCTCCAGGCCAACGCCGCCAGGACCGGCAAGATCATCATGGACGGCCTGCGGGCGGCGGCCGAACGGCTGCCGATCATGCGGGACGTACGCGGCAAGGGCCTGATGTTCGCCGTCGAGCTGGAGAGCCCCGCGCAGGCCGCGCGGTTCATGGAGGAGAGCAAGAAGGCGGGCCTGCTCGCGGGCAAGGGCGGCCTGTACGGCACCGCCATCCGCATGGCGCCGCCGCTCACCCTTACCGTGGAAGAGGCCACGGAGGGCCTGAGCATCATCGTGCACGCACTGGAAGTCATCAACGCAGAGGCAGTAACGCAGTGAAGTCTGTCAAGCACTGGATCAACGGAGTTCCAGCGGACGGCGACAGCCGGACACAGGAGATCTTCGACCCGGCGACCGGCGAGGTCAGCGGGAACGTCGCGCTGGCGTCGGTCGCCGACGTCGACGCGGCCGTGGCCGCCGCCGTGGCGGCCTTCCCCGCCTGGCGCGACGCGTCGCTGATCAAGCGGGCACAGGTGCTGTTCCGCTTCCGCGAGCTGATGTACGCCCACCGCGACGAACTGGCCGCGCTCATCTCGGCCGAGCACGGAAAGGTGCACTCCGACGCGCTCGGCGAGGTCGCCCGGGGCCTGGAGGTCGTGGAGTTCGCCTGCGGGATCCCGCACCTGCTCAAGGGCGGCTTCTCCGAGGGCGTCTCGACCCGGGTCGACTCCTACTCGCTGCGCCAGCCGCTCGGCGTGGTGGCCGGCATCACGCCGTTCAACTTCCCGGCCATGGTGCCGATGTGGATGTACCCGATCGCGATCGCCTGCGGCAACGCGTTCGTGCTCAAGCCGTCGGAGAAGGACCCGTCCGCGTCGCTGCTCATGGCGCGGCTCTGGCAGGAGGCCGGGCTGCCCGACGGCGTCTTCAACGTCGTCCAGGGCGACAAGGTCGCCGTCGACCGGCTGCTGGAGCACCCCGACGTGCGCGGCGTCTCCTTCGTCGGCTCGACCCCCATCGCCAGGTACGTCTACGAGACCGGCACGCGGCACGGCAAGCGGGTGCAGGCGCTCGGCGGAGCCAAGAACCACATGCTCGTGCTGCCCGACGCCGACCTCGACCTGGTCGCCGACTCGGCCGTGTCGGCGGGCTTCGGCTCGGCCGGTGAGCGGTGCATGGCGATCTCCGTCGTGCTGGCCGTCGATCCGGTGGGCGACGAGCTCGTCCAGAAGATCGTCGAGCGCGTCGACAAGCTGGTGATCGGCCCGGGTGACGACCCCAAGTCCGAGATGGGGCCGCTCGTCACCGAGGCGCACCGCGACAAGGTCGCCTCCTACCTCGACCTCGGCGTCGAGGAGGGCGCCAAGCTCGTCGTGGACGGGCGCGAGACGACCCTGCTCGGCGGCGGCAAGGCGCTGGAGTCGCCCGGCTTCTGGCTCGGCCCGACCGTGCTCGACCACGTGCCCGCGGGCTCGCGGGTGCACACCGAGGAGATCTTCGGGCCGGTCCTCACGATCGTCCGCGTCGGCTCGTACGAGGAGGGGCTGGCGCTCATCAACGGCGGCGCGTACGGCAACGGCACCGCGATCTTCACCAACGACGGCGGCGCGGCCCGGCGCTTCCAGAACGAGGTCGAGGTCGGCATGATCGGCATCAACGTGCCGATCCCGGTGCCGATGGCGTTCTACAGCTTCGGCGGCTGGAAGTCCTCGCTGTTCGGCGACACGCACGTGCACGGCACCGAGGGCGTCCACTTCTACACCCGCGGCAAGGTCGTCACCTCGCGCTGGCTCGACCCGTCGCACGGCGGCGTGAACCTGGGCTTCCCCACGAACGGGTAACCGACGTCCACCAGGCGCCCCTCTCTTCGTGTGCCCGATAAACTCCAGCACACGGATGAGAGGGGCATCGTGGATCGCCGTATACCTGCCATGGCGCTGGCCATGACGGCTCTGGTCGCCAGCATGGGCGCGGCGGGCCCGACACCGAAGAAGACACCCAGCCCGAGCCCTACCCCCACCCCGTCGGCGAGCCCGACGCAGGGCGACGGCACGCTGCAGATCCTCACCTATCGCGGCTACGCCGAATACGGCGGCACCAGCCCGAGGGTCAACTGGGTGGGCGACTTCGAGAAGACGACCGGCTGCCGCATCGCCCGCCTCGACACCGTGCAGACCGCCGACGACATGGACCGCGCCGTGGCCGCGCGCCCCTACGACGTGATCTCGGCGGGTCCGGTGCTGGCGGCCACGATGATCAAAGCCAAGCAGGTGCAGCCCATCGACCCGGCCAAGGTCACCGGCTACGACGACCTCTCCAAGCGCTTCCGCGACATGACCAAGGTGTCGAGCAAGATCTACGGCGTGCCGTACCTGTGGGGTTACCACGAGTTCCTCTACGACTCGACCAGGGTCAAGAGCGCCGACCTCAAGAAGGTCTTCCAGTCGGACCACGTGGCGCTCAAGGACAGCCCGCTGACCATCGCCGACGCGGCGCTCACCGACAGCGGTGTGGACGACCCCTTCGAGCTGACCGAGAGCCAGCTCGACCGGGCGGTGGCGCTGCTGGGCGAGCACAAGGACCGCACCTACTGGAAGAACCCGCTCGACCTGGTCAAGGGCTTCGCCACGGGCTCGCTCGACTACGCCCAGGCCACGCCGTACTATCGCCTGCTCCTGCAGAAGGCCGGAAAGCCGATCAAGGCGGTCGCCGCGCGCGAGATGACCGGGTGGCTCGACTCCTGGATGCTCGGCGCGAACATCCCCAACACCGACTGCGCCTACCGCTGGCTGAGCTGGATGGCGGCGGCGCCGGCCCAGCGTGACGCGGCCGCCTGGGTCGGGCTGGCGCCGGCCAACCCCAAGGCGTGCAAGGGGCGGGCCAAGCAGATGTGCGACGCGTACGGGGCCGACAAGCCGAAGTGGCTCGACCGGGTCGCCTTCGCCGTCCGGCCTCCGGGGGATTGCGAGGGATCTGAGGGGGAATGCACTGATTACGACCTCGCATGGACCAAACGGTGGGGTGCACTGGTGAAGTGAGCCGGGGGATGCCAACCCATACGTGACCTGTGCCGCGGGCGCGCCCCGTCCCCCCGCTGGGCCGCGCCTGCAGAGACGCCCCGGGCCTTCCCCCCGCTCCGGGGCGTCTCGCTGTTCCCGGTCGGCTGATCGAGATTTTGACTGAATGGCCAATCAGCGAAAATTCGACTGAATGACCAGTCAGTGAGTAAGGTCGGGTCATGAGAATCCTTCTGGTCGGGGCCGGCGGCGTCGGTTCCGCTGTCGTGTCCATCGCCGCGCGCCGAGATTTCTTCGAACACATCGTGGTCGCCGACTCCCAACAGGACCGGGCGGCGCGGGCCGTCGACGGCGTGGACGATCCCCGGTTCAGCGCCATCGGGCTCGACGCCGCCGATCGGGCGGGGGTCGAGGCGGCGCTCCGGGAGCACCGGTGCGACGTGCTCTTCAACGCCGTCGATCCGCGGTTCACGATGCCGCTGTTCGAGGCGGCGCTGGCGGCCGGGGCCGACTACCTGGACATGGCGATGTCGCTGTCCAGGCCGCACTCCAGCCGGCCGTACGAGCAGCCGGGGGTGAAGCTGGGCGACGAGCAGTTCGCCCGCGACGGCGAGTGGCAGGCGCGGGACCGGCTGGCGCTCGTCGGGATGGGCGTGGAGCCGGGACTGGCCGACGTGTTCGCCCGCTACGCCGCCGACCACCTGTTCGACGGCATCGACGAGATCGGCGTCAGGGACGGCTCGAACCTCGTCGTGGACGGCTACGACTTCGCGCCGACGTTCTCCATCTGGACGACGATCGAGGAGTGCCTGAACCCGCCCGTCGTCTGGGAGGACGGAGGGTGGCACACGACCGAGCCGTTCAGCGAGCCCGAGGTGTTCGACTTTCCCGAGGGCATCGGGCCCGTGGAGTGCGTGAACGTCGAGCACGAGGAGGTGCTGCTCGTGCCCCGCTGGATCCCGGCCAGGCGGGTGACGTTCAAGTACGGGCTCGGCGAGGAGTTCATCGGCGTGCTCAAGACCCTGCGCAAGCTCGGGCTGGACAGCGCCGACAAGATCAGGGTGGGCGGTGCCGACGTGGCGCCCCGCGACCTGGTGGCGGCGAGCCTGCCCGACCCGGCCACCCTCGGCGACCGGATGCACGGCAAGACCTGCGCGGGCACGTGGGTGAAGGGCACCGGCAAGGACGGCGCTCCTCGCGAGGTCTACCTCTATCACGTGGTCGACAACGCCTGGTCGATGAGCGAGTACGGCTCGCAGGCCGTCGTCTGGCAGACCGCCGTGCACCCCGTCGTCGCGCTGGAGCTGCTGGCGAGCGGCGTCTGGAAGGGCACGGGCGTGCTCGGGCCCGAGGCGTTCGACGCGGTGCCGTTCCTCGACCTGCTGACCGAGTACGGCTCGCCCTGGCGGATCCGCGAGGCCGCCGCCTAGGACGTGCGGCCCCGCGCCTTATATCCGTGAGCGCTCAGCGAGAGGGGAAGGCGACCACCGTGGCCATGGGCGCGGGGATGAGCGCGTCGGCGCAGTCGGCGCAGGCCATAACGGGCGCGTCGTCGGGGAAGCGCCCGACACGCACCCGCGGCCTCGGCCACCTCTTGTGGCAGACGACGCACGCGTCTCCGTCGAGCTGCGCGCAGCTCAGGCCATCAGGGTCGAACGTCAACATGTCCTGTGCCGTTCCTGTCGGACCCCAGTTCATCACGCTCCCAGCTGCGGTGGGCCAGTCGTCTACCGGATCCGTTATAACCCCGGTCGCGCTCCTGATCGTCTAGTGGAGCGTCAAGCCCGGGTGAATTCTCTACCCGCTCCACGCCCCGTACACCTACAAAAACGGGCATCCAGCCGCAAGCTGGATGCCCGGTTCGTACGCTTTTCCTACAGGCTGGCGAACGCCTTCTCCAGGATGCCGAGACCCTCCTCAAGCAGGTGCTCGGGCATGACCAGCGGCGGCAGGAAACGCAGCACATTGCCGTACGTGCCCGCGGTCAGCACCAGCAGGCCCTCCGCGTGACAGCGCCGGACGACCTCGGCGAGCGCGGCCGGGTTCGGCTCCTTCGTGCCCGGCTCGACCAGCTCGACCGCGATCATCGCGCCACGGCCGCGCACGTCGCCGATCACGTCGAAGCGCTCGCGCATCGCGTGCAGGCGGGGGAGCATGATCTCGCCGATCCGGCGGGCCTTGGCGACCAGGTCCTCCTCGGCGATGGTCTCCAGCACGCCCAGCGCGGCCGCGCAGGCGACCGGGTTGCCGCCGTACGTGCCGCCGAGGCCACCGGGGTGCACCTTGTCCATGATCTCCGCGCGCCCGGTGACGGCGGCGAGCGGAAGGCCGCCCGCGATGCCCTTGGCGGTGGTGATGAGGTCGGGCACGACGCCCTCGTCCTCACAGGCGAACAGGTGGCCGGTGCGGGCGAAGCCGGTCTGCACCTCGTCGGCGACGAACACGATGCCGTTGGCCCGGCAGAACTCGGCGATCCTCGGCAGGAAACCCTTGGCCGGCTCGATGAACCCGCCCTCGCCCGCGATCGGCTCGATCACCACGGCGGCGACGTTCTCCGCGCCGACCTGCTTGTTGATCATGTCGATGGCCTGCGCGGCGGCCTCCTCCGCGCAGTTCTCCGGGCCCGTCGGCCAGCGGTACGGGTAGGCCAGCGGCACCCGGTACACCTCCGGCGCGAACGGGCCGAAGCCCTGCTTGTAGGGCATGTTCTTGGCCGTCAGCGTCATGGTCAGCAGCGTGCGGCCGTGGTAGCCGTGGTCGAACACGACGACCGCCTGGCGGCCCGTGGCGTGCCTGGCGATCTTGACGGCGTTCTCGACGGCCTCGGCGCCGGTGTTCAGCAGGACCGTGCGCTTCTCGTGGTCGCCGGGGGTCAACTCGTTGAGCTTCTCGCAGACCTGCACGTACGACTCGTACGGGGTGACCATGAAACAGGTGTGGGTGAACTCGGCGACCTGCTCCTGGACCCGCTCGACCACCTTCGGGGCGGCGTTGCCGACACTGGTCACGGCGATGCCGGAGCCGAAGTCGATCAGCGAGTTGCCGTCGGCGTCCTCGACGACGCCACCGCCGGCGCGGGTCACGAAGATCGGCAGCGCGGTGCCGATGCCCGGCGGCACGGCGGCCTGCTTGCGCGCCAGCAACTCCTGCGACTTCGGGCCTGGGATCGCGGTGACGAGACGACGCTCCTGCGGAATGCTCATATGTCTGACGGTACGCCGCGCGCCGACCAGGCCCGATGCGTCGATATGGCACACTGAGGGTGCCCGTCTTTGCCAGAATGGACAACTCGTATGGCGCCTTCGCTGCGGACCGTGGTGCGACGGACAGGGCTGCGGCCGCTGGTCGGGACCTTGGACTCGGTCGTGCGCTGGGTGGCCGTCAGCGAGCTGGAGGACCCCACGCCCTACCTGGAGGGCGACGAGCTGCTGCTGACCACCGGTATGCGCCTGGAAGGCGACTTTTCCCACTATGTCGCCCGCCTCGTGGCGCGTGGTGTGGCCGGGCTCGCCCTCGGCGTCGGGCTCTCGCACGAAGAGGTGCCACCCGCCCTGTTGGCGGCGGCCACGGCGGCCGGGCTGCCGCTGCTGGAGGTGCCGCGCGAGACGCCGTTCATCGCGGTCGGCAAGGCGGTCAGCGAGCTGCTCGCCGCCGAGCAGTACGAGGAGATCACCCGCGCCTTCGCCGCCCAGGGCCGCCTCACGCGGGCCGCGCTGCTGCCCGAGGGCCCGTACGCGGTCATCGACCGGCTGGCCAAGGAGATCGGCGGCTGGGCCGCGCTGCTGGACGAGAACACCGAGGTACGGCACGCCACCCACGGCTCCAAGGCGGAGGAGGCGGCCCGCGAACTGGCCCGCCTGCGCGGCGAGCACGGTATCTGGCGGGAAGGCGCTTCGGGTGGGCGGGAAGGCACTCTGGGCGGCCGGAAGGGTGCTTCGGGCGGTCGGGAAGGTGCTCTGGGCGGGCGGCAGGGTGCTACGAGTGGGCGGCTGCCTGCGAGCCTGGCGCTCTCCGGGCCGGATGAGCACGTCGTTGTGCAGCCGCTTGGTGGGGGGCCGCGGCCGCGCGGGTTCTTCGCCGTTGGGGCGTCCCGGGCGTTCTCGCCCGTCACGCAGACGGTCATCAACGCGGCCGGGTCCCTGCTCACGCTGGCCGTCGAGCAGGGCGGCGCCCAGCGGGAGGCTGAGCGCCGGGTGCGTTCGGCCGTTCTGGGCCTGCTGCTCGCCGGTGCGAAGGAGCGGGCAGGCGAGGAGCGGGCGCGGGCGGTGCTGGCGCCGCTCGGCGAGCGGCTGCCGGAGGAGCCGGTGGTGGTGCTGGCGATGGCGGGCGACGCGCTCGAAGCGCTGGAGCCCCACGCCTTCACCGCCCGCCTCACCGACCCCGACGCCATCACCGCCGGCCTCGCCGAACCCCGCCGGCATGCCGCCACCACCGGCATCGCCGAAGTCGGCCAGCATGCCGTCGCCTCCCGCCCCACCGAAGACGCCCAGCACGCGTCGACCGCCCACTTCGCCGAAGCCGATCCGCGCGGTCCCGCCGACTCGCGCGGCGGCGCCGACCGGCGGAGTGCCGCTGGCTCGCGCAGTCCTGCCGACTCGCGTAGCGGCCTCGACCGGCGTAGTCCCCTCGACTCGCACAGCCTCGCCGACCGGCGGAGTGCCGTTGAGCGGTTGAAAGGTCCTGGAGCGGATGTGGTGGTGCTCGTGGGGGCGGGGGAGGCCGAGAAGGTGGCGGGGCTCGTCGGGGGGACCGTCGGGATGAGCTCGCCCGGCCCGTACGGTGAGCTGCCCGGCGCGCTCGACCAGGCCCGGCGGGCGTTCGAGAGCGGCCACGACGGCCTCGTCAGGTTCGCCGACCTCGCCGGGCAGGGGCTGCTGGGCCTGCTCGACCCGGCCACCGCCCAGGCGTTCGCGTCGGCGCTGCTCGCGCCCCTCACCAGGTACGGGTCGCGGCCCGACCTGATCGAGTCGCTACGCGCCTACCTCGGCAGCAACGGGCACTGGGACGCGGCGGCCCAGCGGCTCGGCATCCACCGCCACACGCTCCGTTACCGCATGAAGCGGGTCACTGAGCTACTGGGCCGTGATCTGGACGATCCTGGCGTGCGCGCCGAACTCTGGATCGCGCTGGCGGCTACAGCTTCGGCTTCGGCGGGTGCACCAGATAGCAGCAGATCGTCGCCATCGTGACCGCCTCGTAGGTGCGGCCGTCACGCAGGTGACCGGCGCGCTCCAGGCTGATCGCGCCCTGGGCGGCGGCCCACAGCGCGTCGGCGATCTTGCGGGGCTGGGTCGGGATGAGGTACCCGGCCGAGATGCAGTCGGCGATCACCCGGTCGAGGATGTTGAGCGCCGCGCGGGCCAAGGTCCTGGCCCGCTCACTGGGTTCGAACCCGGGGATCGCCCGCTCGAACATCAAGCTGTAGTAGCCGGGCTCGGCCAGGCACGCCTGCCGGTAGGCGGGGCCGAGCGCGGTGAGGTTCTCGAGCGCGTCGCGCCGGTGCGGGACCGCGTCCAGAAACCGCCGGAAGCGCTCGAATCCTTCCAGGTAGAGGGCCTCCGCCAGCCCTTCCCTGTTGCCGAACATCGTGTAGATGACGGTGGTCGTGCAGCCGGCCTCCGTGGCGATTCTGCGCATGGTGAGACTCTCTGGACCATCGCTCATCAGGAGGTTCACCGCGACGTCGAGGAGCCGCGAACGCAGTTCGTCGTGGGTGGCCCGCTCACCGAGCAAGTAGGCCCCTTGGAGCCCGAGCGGCGCCGAGGAGGTCATGGGGCCACGCCTTTCTGCTCGGGGGCCCGCCGCGCTGAGGGACCCGCACACAATGCTTAGCCAGCCGAGAGAACGTTCAAACCGCTCTGCATGGTAAACATCCCGAATTAGGTCTACTTCTGTTACATCCTGGGTAGGCAAGGGAGGTTGTACTTAACGGTGCGGTCTGGTGAGAGTCTTGTGCACGCTGGTGTAGGTCCCCGATCTCCGTAGTGGCATAACGTCGTGAACATGGACGTGCGTACCTTCTGGCTCGCGGGCCGCCCCGCCACCGGAGACTCCGAGCTCACCGTGACCAATCCCCACGACGGGCGCGAGGTCGGCCGCTGTTCCGTGCCGACCGACGGCCAGGTCGAGGAGGCCATCGCGGCCGCTCACGCGGTCGCCGGGCAGGCCGCCGCGCTCCCCGTGCACGTGCGTGCCGAAGCGCTGGCCCACGTCTCGCGCCGCCTCTCGGAGCGGGCCGACGAGATCGCCCACCTGATCACCGCCGAGAACGGCAAGCCGATCTTCTGGGCGCGCGGCGAGGTCTCGCGGGCGATCGCCACGTTCCGCTTCGCCGCCGAGGAGACCCGCCGCTGGTCCGGCGACGTGCAGCGGCTGGACACCGAGCCCGCCGCCGCCGGCCGTCTGGCGTACGTGTCCCGCGTGCCGTACGGTCCGGTGCTCGCGATCACGCCGTTCAACTTCCCGCTGAACCTGGTGGCCCACAAGGTGGCGCCCGCCATCGCGGTGGGCGCGCCCGTCATCGTCAAGCCCGCGCCCGCCACGCCGCTCACCTCGCTCCTGCTCGGCGAGATCCTGGCCGAGACCGACCTGCCCGCCGGGATGTTCTCCGTGCTGCCGGTCGAGAACGAGCGCGCCTCCGGCCTGGTGCTCGACCCGAGGCTGCCGGTGGTGTCGTTCACCGGCTCCGCGCCGGTCGGCTACGCGATCGCCGACCAGATCCCGCGCAAGCACGTGACGCTGGAGCTCGGCGGCAACGCCGCGGCGGTGGTGCTGGCCGACGCCGACCTCGACTGGGCGGCCCAGCGGGTGGCGCTGTTCTCCAACTACCAGGCCGGTCAGAGCTGCATCGCCGTGCAGCGGGTGATCGTCGAGCGGCCCGTCTACGACGAGTTCGTCGAGCGCCTGCTCCCGGCCGTCGACGGGCTCGTGACCGGTGACCCGGCCGACGAGAAGACGCAGGTCGGGCCGCTGGTCTCGGTGCACGCCGCCGAACGCGTCGAGCAGTGGGTCCGGGAGGCGGTGGACGCGGGTGCCCGCGTGCTGACGGGCGGCACCCGCGAAGGCGCCACGATCGCGCCGACCGTGCTGGCCGACGTGCCCCACGACGCGAAGGTCCTGCGCGAGGAGGTCTTCGGGCCCGTCGTGGTCCTGCAGCCCGCCGCGTCGATCGACGAGGCGTACGCGATGGTCAACGACTCCGCGTACGGGCTGCAGGCAGGCGTGTTCACCCGGTCGCTGGACGCGGCCTTCCGGGCCAACCGGGAACTGGAGGTGGGCGGCGTGATCATCGGCGACGTCCCGTCGTACCGGGCGGACCAGATGCCGTACGGCGGCGTGAAGGACTCCGGCATCGGACGTGAGGGCCTGCACTCGGCGATGACGGACTACACGTACGAGAAGGTCATGGTGCTGACCGGACTGTCGCTTTAGTCCTATGCCCGCTGGGCGGTGTCGAAGAGGGCCTTGGCGGCGTCACCGAAGTACGGGCCGTACATGGTGCGCTGGTCGTCGCTGTACTTGAAGCTGCTCAACGACGTGATCTCGCCGATGCCCGTGGCCGGGTCGAAGCCGGACAGCCACGGGCCGCCGCTGGAGCCCGCCGTCATGTCGCAGCCCAGGCCCTGGTCACGGGTCTGCTTGTAGGGGTCGCCGCGCAGCCGGCCCGCGCAGTAGACCAGGTGCTCGCCGTTGTACGGCGGGTCGGCCGGGTAGCCGAAGCCGAACGTCTGGCCGCCACGTGGGACGTTGAAGGCGATCCGCTGGGCACCCACCACGTCGGTGACGTGCTGGCTGTCCGCGGTCGTCAGGGCCACCATGCCCATGTCATAGCTGTCGTCGGCGGAGTGCGCCCACGGGCCGGTGACGAACATGCGGCGGGCCGCGTACTGGCCATAGGGGTGCCCGCCGCCCGTGCGGTAGCCGGGCACGAACTGCCAGTTGGCCGCCCACTCGCCGGTGCCGTCCTTGACGCAGTGACCGGCCGTGACCACGAGGTCCCTGCTGGCGCTCTGGACCGTGCTCGCGGAGCAGACGAAGTCGATCCCGCCGACGGTCAGGAAGACGCGGCCGGTGGTGCGGGTCACCGCCCCGCCGGTCAGCCAGCGGGAGCCGGACGTGGTGGTCTGGGGCCTGGCCGACTGCAGGCGCGGGGTGGGGAGCTTGGCCTTGCCGCCGGTCAGGCCGGGTGCCGCGGTGATGCCCGTCTTGTCGGCGAGGTTGTTCAGCAGGCCGTTGCCCTTGGTGACGATGCCGAGCATGTCGATCGGCAGGGCGTCGGCCATCCGGGCCGGTGTCCAGTAGTCGAGCACGCGCCGCTGCTCGGCGGGGGTGCGGGCGGCCACGTGCTCGACCACCTCCATCCGCTTGGCCGTGTGCACGATCGGCTTGGTGATGGCAGGGGCGGCGTGGTGGTGCTGGACGGGCATGGCGCCGATGAGCGCGGGGCCCATCAGTCCCGCGACGAGCGGCACACCTGTCAGCAAGGGGGTGCTCAGGGTCATGACCCCCGAGTGTGCACCACTAGATGTGTCCTTGTGACTACTTTCGGTGAATACCCTCAGGGGGCGTTGGTGCTCTGGGCGGCTTGGTAGACGGCTTGGGCCTCTGCCCCGAAATAGGGGCCGAACATCAAGTTCGGGGCGAAGCTGTATTTGAAACTGTTGACGGAGTTCTGGGTACCGAGGCCCGTCGTTCCGGTGAAATTCTGGAACCACGGACCGCCACTCGAACCGCCGGTCATGTCGCAGGTCGGGCCTGATCTTTGGACATCAGGAAATCGTCGAATGCGCGGCCGCTGCAATAGATCAGCCTGGCGCCGTCGTACGGGGCCGCCGCCGGGTAGCCGAACGCGTACATCCGCTGCCGCCTGGCCTGGTTGAACGCCACGCCCTGGCCGCCCACGGCGTCGGTCAGCGCCCTGCCCTGCAGTGGTGCCACGACGGCGGCGGCTACGTCGAAGTCGATGTCCTCGCTCGCGTTCCACTGCGGGGTGGTCAGCACGCTCTTGTTGGCGCTGGTCACGGCCGAACCCGAGCAGGAGGCGTTGCGCCCCTGGTAGGTGAAGAAGACGCGGCCCGTCGTCTTCGTGACCGCGCCGCCGCCTTCTGCGGGGTCCAGTACCGCAGGACGGCCTGCTGCTCGGAGGTGGAGTCGGCGGCTGGCGTACCTCCCGAAATCCCGGATCTGAGCTCGGAAGGTAGCGGCCTCAATATCCCAATTTTTCGGGATTTGCGAATACGGATATGGCGATATTTGGGCATTGGTGGACTCGACTATCTGGCGCCCCATTCATTGCTGGATTTTGGGACGGCGGAGCCGCGTGTCCGGTCGCTTCCGGCAGCGGGGACAATGGACGGGTGCATGCTGACACCCTCCGCTCCGTCGTCGTCCTCGGCTCCACCGGCTCGATCGGCACCCAGGCGCTCGACGTCATCGGCGCCGACCCGGGCAGGTTCAGAGTCGCCGGGCTCGCGGTCGGTGGCGGAAATCCCGGGCTGCTGGCCGAGCAGGCGGCCTCGTACGGCGCCGAGGTGGTGGCCGTGGCCGACGCCACGGCCGTGCCCGCGCTGAAAGAGGCGCTCGCGGCGCGCGGCGCGAGCCCGGTGGTGCTCGCGGGCCCCGAAGGGGTCGCGGAGGTGGCGGCGTGGCCGTGCGACACCGTGCTCAACGGCATCACCGGCGCGCTCGGCCTGACCTCCACGCTGGTCGCGCTGGAGGCGGGCAGGACGCTCGCCCTGGCCAACAAGGAGTCGCTGATCATCGGCGGACCGCTGGTCAAACGGCTGGCCGCGCCGGGGCAGATCCTGCCCGTCGACTCCGAGCACTCGGCCGTGCAGCAGTGCCTGTGGGCCGCCGGGCCCGACGGTCACCGTCCCGAGGCGGTCAGGCGGCTGGTGATCACCGCGAGCGGCGGGCCGTTCAGGGGGCGCGAGCGCGCCGAGCTGCTGGACGTCACGCCCGAGATGGCCCTGGCGCACCCCACCTGGTCGATGGGGCCCATGATCACCATCAACTCTGCCACCCTGGTCAACAAGGGGCTGGAGGTGATCGAGGCGCACCTGCTGTTCGACATCGGTTTCGACAGGATCGAGGTCGTGGTGCATCCTCAGTCGATCATCCACTCCATGGTCGAGTACATCGACGGCTCCACCATCGCCCAGGCCAGCCCGCCCGACATGCGGCTGCCCATCGCGCTCGCGCTCGGCCACCCCGGGCGGATCGCGGGCGCCGCGCGTGCCATCGACTGGACGCTGGCCCACACCTGGACCTTCGAGCCGCTGGACGACAAGGCGTTCCCTGCCGTCGCGCTGGCCAGGCACGTCGGCACCGAGGGCGGCACCGCGCCGGCCGTCTACAACGCCGCCAACGAGGCGTGCCTGGAGGCGTTCATCGGGGGCGGGCTGCCGTTCCTGGGGATCGTCGACACGGTCGCCAAGGTCGTTGAGGAGCACCGGGTGACCCCCGCCGACTCGGTCGAGGAGGTGCTGGCCGCCGACGCCTGGGCACGTGCCCGCGCGACGGAGCTCGTACGGAGCGTGGCCGCCGGATGAGACCTGGGACGGAGCTCACAGCCCGGCAGTCCCACGGGCTACCTACACTGGATACCGTTACCGAAACTCAAGGGTTGAAATGTCTCCTGTAGCACTCGGCATCCCCGCGGTCCGCCCCAAGCCCCTCGCCGAACGCCGGCACTCCCGCCAGATCATGGTCGGCAGTGTCCCGGTCGGCGGCGACGCGCCGGTCTCCGTGCAGTCGATGACCACCACGGTGACCGCCGACATCAACTCCACCTTGCAGCAGATCGCCGAGCTGACCGCCGCCGGGTGCCAGATCGTCCGGGTGGCCGTGCCGTCTCAGGACGACGCCGACGCGCTGCCGGCGATCGCCCGCAAGTCGCAGATCCCGGTCATCGCCGACATCCACTTCCAGCCGAAGTACGTGTTCGCGGCGATCGAGGCGGGCTGCGCGGCCGTGCGCGTCAACCCCGGCAACATCAAGAAATTTGATGACAAGGTGGGCGAGATCGCGCGGGCCGCGGCCGATCACGGTGTGCCGATCCGCATCGGCGTCAACGCCGGCTCGCTCGACCCCCGGCTGCTGCAGAAGTACGGCAAGGCGACCCCCGAGGCGCTGGCCGAGTCGGCGCTGTGGGAGTGCTCGCTGTTCGAGGAGCACGGCTTCCGCGACATCAAGATCTCGGTCAAGCACAACGACCCGGTCGTCATGATCAACGCGTACCGGCTGCTGGCCGGAAAGTGCGACTACCCGCTGCACCTGGGCGTCACCGAGGCCGGTCCGGCCTTCCAAGGCACGATCAAGTCGGCGGTCGCGTTCGGGGCGCTGCTGGCGGAGGGCATCGGCGACACCATCCGCGTCTCGCTGTCGGCGCCGCCGGTCGAGGAGGTCAAGGTCGGTGCGCAGATCCTGGAGTCGCTGGGGCTGCGGGAGCGCGGGCTGGAGATCGTCTCGTGCCCGTCGTGCGGCCGGGCGCAGGTGGACGTCTACACGCTGGCGGAGCAGGTGCAGGCGGGCCTCGAAGGGCTGAAGGTGCCGCTGCGGGTGGCCGTGATGGGCTGCGTGGTCAACGGCCCCGGCGAGGCGCGCGAGGCGGACCTGGGCGTCGCGTCGGGCAACGGCAAGGGGCAGATCTTCGTGAAGGGGGAGGTCGTGAAGACGGTCCCCGAGTCACAGATCGTCGAGACGCTGATCGACGAAGCCCTGCGCATCGCCGACGAAATGGGCATCGCCCTCGACGGCGATCCTGAGGTAGTCGTCGGCTGACTTTAAGCCCATATTTTACGGCTCAGCCCGGTTGGCCCCAGACGCCGACCGGGCTGAGCCCTGTCCAGGGGCACGCTCCTCCGGCGGAGGTGGTGCGGCGCCGTGACGTGCGCATTCTTGGCCAGTGGCGTGGAAAACCCGGAGCCCCTGCCGGCCGCTTATTACGGCGTGCAATTGGGTGATTACAGAATGGTAAGCATTTAGCCATACCCAGCGTCACGACTTGGTTACTTGCGGGAGCATCGGTCCTCCTACTGAAGGGGAGGCCGTGTGAAGCGGGTCGTAAGGGTTGTCGTCGGGTTGGCGATGCTGGTGCCGGTGCTGGGACCCGGTGGGGCCATGGCCGGGACCGCCGAGGCCACGGGGAGTGCGGTCGGGTCGCCGCTGGAGTGGGGAGCCTGTCCGGCGCCGGCCTCGGCGAAGGCGGAGGCGGCCGGTTCCGGGGCGGTCACCAGCAGGTCCGCGCCCGCCGTGAGCGGCGTCGAGTGCGCCACCGTGCGGGTGCCGCTCGACTACCGCGAGCCGCTGGGGCAGTCGATCACGCTGGCGCTCAACCGGATCAAGGCCAAGGTGCCGCGCGAGGGCAACCACCTGGGCAGCCTGCTGGTGAACCCGGGCGGGCCGGGCGCCTCGGGGCGGTCGCTGGCCGAGTACGTGTCGGCGGCGCTCTCGCAGAAGGTCGCCAACCGTTACGACATCATCGGCTTCGACCCGCGCGGCGTGGGCAACAGCGAGCCCTCGATGCACTGCGTCGACGCCGGCACCTACTACGCCCCGCCCAGGCCGGACGCGATACCGCGCGGTCAGGAGGACGAGAAGGTGCTGCTCGGCCGGGCCACCGACTACGCCAACGGGTGCGGTGACCTGTGGGCGTGGCTGCTGCCGCACCTGACCACCGAGAACACCGCCAGGGACATGGACACCATCCGCGCGGCACTCGGCGAGCAGCAGATCAGCTTCCTCGGCTACTCCTACGGCACCTACATCGGCGCCGTCTACGCCACGCTCTTCCCCGACCGGGTCAAGCACCTCGTCATGGACAGCACGGTCGACCCGGCCGGCATCTGGTACAAAGCCAACCTGGCCCAGGACAAGGCCTTCGAGAGCAGGCACCACGAGTTCCTCGCCTGGACCGCCAAGAACAACGCCGTCTACAAGCTCGGCGGCTCGGCCACGCAGACCTCGTTCGCCTGGAACGCGATGCGCTCCCGGCTGCACGACCGCCCGGCCGGCGGGGTGGTCGGCCCGAGCGAGCTCGACGACACCTTCACCGTGGGCGGCTACACCGACCGGATCTGGCCCGAGCTCTCCGCCGCCTGGTCCAAGTACGTGCGGCAGGGCGATCCGAAGGGGCTGGTCGACGTCTTCAACAAGTACGGCAAGCAGGACGCCGACGACGAGAACGGCTACGCCATCTACCTGAGCGTGCAGTGCCGCGACGTCCAATGGCCCAGGTCCTGGACCAAGTGGCGGACGGACATGACGCGGATGCACAAGCAGGCGCCGTTCCTGACCTGGCCCAACGCCTGGTACAACGCGCCGTGCGCGTTCTGGAGCGTGCCCGGTGGCACCCCGGTCACGATCCACGCGTCCCGGAAGCTGCCGCCGATCCTGATGATCCAGTCGAAGGACGACGCCGCGACGCCGTACCAGGGCGCCCTGAACATGCGCAAGCTGTTCCCGAGCGCCCGCATGGTCGTCGACGCGGGCGGCAACCACGGGGCCTCGCTGGCCGGGAACCAGTGCGTGGACCGCCACCTGGTCGCCTACCTGCTCGACGGCACGGTGCCACGGCAGGGAGCCGAGTGTCAGAAGCTGCCGGCGCCCAAGCCCACGGCCCATATGGCGGCAGCTGGTCCACTTGGTCACGAAAGGCTCACCGAGCTCCTGTCCAGATGAGCTATTCGGTGGTCGTTCGCGTAGTCTGACCATGTGATGCTGCGTACATCGGCGTCGCGTGTGCTCGATGACAGCGACCGGGACGAGGCCCTCGCCTTGCTCGACCTCGACCCGGTCGCCAACGTCTTCGTCTCCTCCCGGGTGCGGACCGTCGGACTCAATCCGGCGCGCCTGGGCGGGCAGATGTGGGGGTTCGGGCCGCGCGGCGGGCTCGTCTCGCTCTGCTATGCCGGGGCAAACATGGTGCCGGTCAACGCCGGTCCCGAAGCCGTGCACGCGTTCGCCGACCGCGCTCGCAAGCAGGGCCGCCGCTGCTCGTCCATCGTGGGTCCCGCCGACGCGGTCTCGCTGCTGTGGGAGCGGCTGGAGCCGTACTGGGGCCGGGCGCGCACGATCCGCTGGGCGCAGCCGGTCATGGCCACCTCGCGCAGGTCGCCCGTCCCCGCCGATCCGCTGGTCCGGCGGGTACGCCCGGACCAGTTCGAGACCCTGCTGCCGGCCTGCGTCGCGATGTTCACCGAGGAGGTGGGCGTCTCGCCCAACCTCGGCGACGGTGGCGCCCTCTACCGGACCAGGGTGGCCGAGCTGATCCGCATCGGCAGGTCATACGCGCGCATCGACGACGGGCGCGTGGTGTTCAAGGCGGAGATCGGCGCGGTCACCCCGCACGCCTGCCAGATCCAGGGCGTGTGGGTCGATCCCGCGCTACGCGGCCAGGGGCATGCGGTGGCCGGCATGGCCGCGGTCGTGGACGCCGCTCTGGACTGCTTCGCGCCTGTGGTCTCGCTGTACGTCAACGACTTCAACCACTCGGCGCGGGCGGTCTACCGGAAGGTGGGCTTCCACGAAGTCGACACGTTCATGTCCGTACTGTTCTAGCAGCGAGCCCAGCCATTGATGATCCTGCAGACCCTCGCCGAGCAGTCGCAGTTCCGCCTGACCGGGCGGCTGGAGGAAGTGGAAGCGCTGTGCGCGGCCTTCGCCGAACGCTGGCCTGAAGCGGTGCGCAGCTTCGTCTACGGGCAGTCGGCCGAGGGACGCCCCCTGCGGGCCCTGCTGGTCTCGCGCGGCGGCGCGTTCACACCTGAGACGCTCCGGGAGCGCGCTATCCCGCTGCTGCTGGTCCAGGCCGGTATCCACCCGGGCGAAAGCGACGGCAAGGACGCGGGTTTCGCCGCGCTCCGCGAACTGCTCGGCGGCGACCCACTGACCGAAGTGGAGGGCGGGTCGCACATCGAGATGCGCCCGCCCGAGGGCGATCCGCTGGCACGCGTCGCGATCCTGTTCGTGCCCGCCTTCAACGCCGACGGCCACGAGCGGACCGGCCGCTGGAACCGCCCCAACCAGATCGGCCCGGAGGAGACCGGGTGGCGCGCGACCGCGCACAACCTCAACCTCAACCGCGACTACACCAAAGCCGACGCGCCCGAGATGCAAGCCCTGCTGGCGCTGGTACGCGACTGGGATCCACTGGTCACCGTGGACATGCACGTGACCAACGGCGCGGACTTCGAACCCGATGTCTCCATCCAGGTCGAACCCATCCAGCTCGGCGATCCACAACTCCACGCCACCGGCATCGCACTACGCGCCGCGCTCATCGACAAACTGAACGCGCAAGGCTCATTGGCGCTGCCGTTCTACCCCGACCTCGTCGTAGCCGACGACCCCGCCTCGGGGTTCCACGTCACCGCTTACTCACCGCGCTACTCCACCGGTTACTTCCCCACCCGCAACCGGTACACCGTGCTGGTGGAAACCCACTCCTGGAAGGACTACGCCACCCGCACCCGGGTCAGCCGCAACGCGATCATCGGCCTCACCGAACTCCTCGCCGCGCACGGCGCCCCATGGCACGCGGCCGCGCTCGAAGCGGACCGGCGCGCCCTGGGTGGTCAGGAGATCGTGCTGGACGTCGCGGTCGATCAGCGCGAAACGGCCACCCTCGACTTCCGTGGCTACGCCTACACCCGCGACCTGTCACCGATCTCCGGCGAGCCGGTCACCGTCTACGACCCCACGACCCCGCAGATCTGGCGCGTCCCGTACTACGGCGACGTGCTGCCGTCGCTGGTGGTGCGCGCGCCGCGCGGCGGCTACCTCGTGCCCAGGGAGTACGTGCCGCTGATCGCCGACAAGCTCGCCCTGCACGGGTTGGTCTGCCGAATCCTCGAGCGGAACGTCGACCGCCTCGACACCGAGGTGTTCCGCGCCACCGGCGTGCGGTTCTCGCCGGTCCCGTTCGAGGGTCGGACGCGGCTCGCGCTGCAGGGCGCGTGGCGCGCCGAGCCGCAGTCGCTACCGGCCGGCGGCTTGTTCGTGCCGATCGCGCAGCCCGGAGCACGACTGCTGATGACGTTGCTGGAGCCGCAGGCGCCCGACTCGCTCGCGGCCTGGGGATTCTTCAACAGCCACTACGAGCTCAAGGAATACGTCGAGCCCTACGTCACCGAAATCTTCGCCCACCAGATCCTGGAGCAGGACCCGGCACTGGCCGATGAGTTCCGGCGCAGACTGGCCGAAGACCCGGCCTTCGCGGCCGACCCGCAGGCACGCCGCGAATTCTTCGAACGCCGGCACACCTCGTGGGACACGCGGTACGCGATGTATCCCATCCTGCGCATCCACGAGGCTCCGATCCAGGCCTGAGCTCCACCGCTTCTCGCATTGCTGGTGGCGAAGTTCACGCATGCCGGGATCTGGGCGCGCAACTGATCGGTCAGAGCAGGACCAGTTTGTCGAAGAGTCTGGCCAGCTCGGTGTCGGGGTTGGCGGTGAGACCGGCGTGGACCGGGCCGGTCTGCACGATCGTGCTGCGCGGCGCCGTCAGCCAGCGGAACCTCCCGCCGAGCGACTCCCCGGTCAGCGGTCCCGCCTCGTCGCCGCAGGCCAGCTCGTACGCGCCGAGCGCCTGCCGGACACCGTCGACGTCCGCGGCCGGGTCGAGCGCGCGCAGCCGGTCGGCGTCGAGGGCGACCCGTGCGCAGAGGTAGCCGCGCGGCTGGCAGTAGAGCAGCACGCCCACGTTGATCAGCTCGCCGCGCTCGACCCGTGGCACCACGCGGATCACCGCGTACTCGTAGACGTCCCGGCTCATCGGTCGCCTCCCCGCCAGAACTCGCCGACGGACCCCGGCCCCGCGGGTCTGCCGGTCGGTGTGTCGGGCCGTCTCAGCCACTCGTGCGGTCCCTGCGCGCGGCGGAGCAGGTGGTCGACATAGGCATCGCGTACGGCCTGCGCCGAGTCGAAGCCCGGCTCGTCGTCGAGCCATTCGTCGGGCACCAGGGCGGTCACGGTTTCGAGGAGCTCGGGAGTGATCTTCGCGGACAGCTCGGCCGCCGCGCTCTCGAGGTCGGTGGCGAACGGCGCCAGCACATGATCCCCCACGTCGAACGGCCGTCGCGGGTCCGCCGTCGGCCAGTTGTGATGGAACCAGAGCGCCGCGCCGTGGTCGATCAGCCACATGTCGCGGTGCCAGATGAGCAGGTTGGGGTTGCGCCAGCTGCGGTCGACGTTGTGGATCAGGCCGTCGAACCAGACCACCCGCGAGGCGAACATCCAGTCGGGCGTCCACGCCAGCGGCTCGAACCCGAGGGCGCCGGGCAGGAAGTCGATCGCCAGATTGAGGCCGGTGCTGGCCTTGAGCAGGTCCTGCACCTCCTCGTCGGGCTCCCGGACGCCGATCTGCGGGTCGAGGTCGATCAGCTTGAGCTCGGGAGTGCGGAGTCCGAGCCGCCTGGCCAGCTCACCAGAGATGATCTCCGCCACCAGGACCCGGCGGCCCTGGCCCGCGCCCCGGAACTTCACCACGTACGTGCCGAGATCATCGGCCTCGACGACGCCCGGTAGTGATCCGCCTTCGCGCAGCGGCGTCACGTAGCGGGTCGCCGCGATCTCATCAAGCACGACACGAGATTATCGTCCGTTGAGACCACTTTCGCGCCAGCCCGGCGCCCCGACCGGCGCGAACAGCGTTACGCCGATCGGTCAGGAGCGGGCCCGGACGGCGGCCAGGATGATGCGCCGGATCAGGCCGCTGCCCAGGCGGATGACGATCCAGTAGCGGCGGAAGGCGCGGCGGGCGTCGGGGCTGGTGGCGATCACCCTGGTCTCGGTGACTAGCCGGATGCGCCCCGGCCCCGCGTCGTCGAGCAGGAAGCTGAACGTCCCCTTCGCGTAACCGGGCCGGTCGAAGGCGCGGAAGTCGTCCGCGTCACCGATCGTCGGGGTGTGCTCGGCGCGGCCCAGGCGCCACCACTGCCCGATCGTGCCCAGGACGATCTCCCGCATCGGCTCCTCGGCCAGCGGCGTAAAGGTGGGCCTGGCCTGTTTCTGCTGGTCGGAGGGGGTGCGGGAGAACAGGCGCCGGACGGCGAACAGCGGCTTGGCCAGGCGGATGTCCTGCGGGCCGAGGTGGGTGAGCGCCTGCCAGACGCGGTCGCGGGAGGCGTTGATCACGATCGAGTGCCGCTCCGCCGCGTCCGGGCGGGGGATGAAGTCGTCGACCAGCGTCGGCATGGGGGGCTCCTCGGTCTCGGCGACCTTCTTCGCGGCCTGCCATACGGTTCCGTATGGAAGCGACTATACGCCGCCGTATGGCAGGCTGTCAGAGCGGGGCGAAGGTTTCATGCGGTGCGGAGCGAGCGGCTGTGCGGCGCGGTGGACGGGCGTCCCTGGACGGGCGTGGTCGAGCGAGGAAAGGTGTGGGGTCGTGGAGCGGTTGGGTCCGGACGACTGGGCGCGGGCCGCGTTGGTGGCGCTCGCGGAGGGCGGGCTGGGCGCCGTGGCGGTGGAGCCGGTCGCGGTACGGCTCGGCGTCTCCAAGGGCAGCTTCTACTGGCACTTCGCCAACCGCCGGTCGCTGGTCGAGGCGGCGCTGGCCCGCTGGGAGGACGAGACCGAGCAGGTCATCGCCCGGCTGGACACGCTCAACGAGCCGGTGGCGCGGATGCGGGCCCTGCTGGACCTGGCCTTCGGTGACGAGCAGGATGCGGCGATCTCGTTCCGGCTGATCAGCGAGGCGGACGATCCGCTGGTCGGCGAGGTGGTGCGGCGGGTGAGTGACCGCCGCTTGAGGTACATGCGGGACGTCCTGCGCGAGCTCGGCCAGCCGGAGCAGGAGGCGCGCAGGCGGGTGCTGGCGGCCTACGGCACCTACCTCGGCCTGGCCGCCCTGATGCGCATCGGAGCGGTGGACGAGGTGCCGGGCGCCCTGGTCGACCTGGCGATGGCCGAGCTGGGCCTGCCCGCGACCGCCCCCTCATAGCCCCGGCCTCGTCGCGGCCGGGGTCACATCTTCGCGATGACCTCCTCAGCGAACCGTTCCATGGTGGCGACCTTGAGTTCGAGGCTGCCTTCGCCGTACCGCGCCTTCTCCTCGGCGGTGGCGAGCCACCACGGGGCGGCCATCGTCCCGGTGACGCCCTTGGCGGCGAAGTGCCGGAAGGTGTCGGCGTCCGGCAGCACGGCCAGCGGCGCGATGATCTCGAACGGCCCGGTCCTGCCGTACTCGTCCAGCAGCTGCCGTAACGAGCCGAGGACGGTGTCGAGCTGCTCCTCGGTGTAGATGCGGTTGCCGATCCAGCCGTCACCCAGCCGGGCCGCCCGGCGCAGGGCCGCCTCGCTGTCGCCGCCCACCAGGACCGGGATCGGCTCGGCGGGCGTGGGCGAGATGGACAGCTCGGGCAGCCCGTCGATCGTGACGTTCCGGCCGCTCCAGAGCTCCCGTAGCGCCGGGATCATCTCGTTGAGCCGCCGCCCGCGGGTGTGGAAGTCCTGGCCGGTGGCGGCGAACTCCTCCGCGCACCACCCGACGCCCACCCCGAAGGTGACGCGGTCCCGCGACAGCACCGCCGCCGTGGACACCTGCTTGGCCACGGTGAACAGATCGCGGGCCGGGGCGATGTAGACGTTCGGCGCGAAGCGCAGCGTGTTGGTCACCGCGGACATCGCGCCGATCGTCACCCACACGTCCGGCCAGTGCGTCTCGGCGGTCCAGCGTGGCTTGCCCGACTTCGAGTAGGGGTACGGCGTCGCGAAGTCGGCGTAGAAAAGGTGGTCCGACAGGGTGAGCGTGTCGAACCCGCACTTCTCAGCCGCCTTGGCCAGATCGACGAACTGGTCGGTGTCGGCGAACGAGGCGCCCAGCCAGAATTTCACTGGAACTCCGGGATGACCTTGGTGGCGAACAGTTCCAGGTTGCGCTTGACCGTGTCCAGCGGCAGTACGCCCTGCTGTCCCTGCATGTAGAGGCCGAACCACTCCAGGTCGGGCATCCGGTCGAGCATCCGCTGGATGCCGCGCTTGACGTCGTCGGGGGTGCCGAACAGCGCCATCTCCACGTCGTTCATCCGCTTGGCGTCGCCCTTCTCGGGGGAGATGGGCTTGTGTTTCTCGTCTTCCTTCTTCCGCAGCACTTCCAGGTAGCCGAACGGGCCGAAGAAGGCGGCGAAGTCCTTGGGGATGCTCCGGCCGAAGGTGTTGATCGCCTCCTCGGTCGTCTCCGCGATGCCGACGATCTTGAGGATGCCGGTGTGCTCGCCCAGCTTGTAGTCGCGGCCCTGCCTGGCGGACTCCTCCTGGTAGAGCTTGGCCTTGGCGGCGTGGTCGTCGGGGTTCGGGGTGAACATCCACGGCAGGATGTTCTCCTGCGCGGCCCTGATGACCGAGCGGTCGGAGATCGTGAACGGCTGCCACAACTCCGGATGCGGGTTCTGGTACGGCCTCGGGCAGACCGAGACGGCCTGCACCTTGTCGTCGTCCGAGATCTCACCAGGAGCGCCGAACGTCTTTGTCCACTCCAGGGCCGGCCAGCCCTCGATGCCGTCGAACGGGTAGGGGATCTCGTAGTCCAGCACGTCGGACTTGTAGCGGAGCGTCTCCTGGGTCCAGGCCATCTTCATGATCTTCAGGACCTCGCCGAAGACGTCGAAGTTCCGCGTGTCGGAGGCCGAGCCGTCGGAGCGGGCGGCCGCCGCGTGCCAGCGCTGGCCCAGCACGTTCATCCACCGGTTCTGGTAGCCCCTGGCCACGCCCAGCCGGAGCCGCCCCTTGCAGAACTGGTCCAGGAGCGCCACGTCCTCCGCCGCCCGGATGGGGTCCCAGGCGGGCAGCACCATGCCGAGCGGCGCGAGCAGGATGCGTTCGGTCCTGGCCGCGAGGTCGGTGAGGAACATCAGCGGGTTGACCGAGAACTCCATGCCTTCCGAGTGGAAGTGGTGCTCGGTCATCATCAGCGCGTCGAAGCCGATCCGGTCGGCGTGGACGGCGATCTCCCGCACCTCGTGCAGCAGCTTCTGGTACGACTCCGTGTCACGCCCGATGGGCCGCTTGGCCTTGGCGTTCTCCTCGGCCGCGTATCCGGAGCCTGGAATCTGCGGATTCAGGAAGATGGAAAACTTCACCAGGAGACCTCTTTCCGCGGGGCGCTTCTCTGTCCGGCAAGCTACTCTAGAAATCTTAGCCGAGCAATCGCTTGGTTGACGTCAAGGAGAGTCGTATGCGGCTTGGTGTCACCATGTTCACCACGGATCTGGCCATGCCGGTCGTGGACCTGGCCAAGGCTGCCGAGGAGCGCGGATTCCACTCCCTCTACGTCCCGGAGCACACCCACATCCCGATCTCGCGGCGTACGCCGCACCCGATGGGGCTGGAGGAACTGCCCGAGGAGTACAAGCGGACGCTGGACCCGCTCGTCGCGCTCTCGTTCGCCGCCGCCGCCACCGAACGGCTGGTGGTCGGCACCGGCATCCTGCTCGCCGCCCAGCGCGACCCCATCGTGACCGCCAAGGCGATCGCCACCCTCGACCGCCTCTCCGGCGGGCGTGTGGTGGTCGGCGTCGGCTTCGGCTGGAACGTGGAGGAGATCGAGAACCACGGCGTGGAGTACGGCAGGCGGCGCGTGGTCGCGCGGGCCAACGTGCTGGCCATGCGGAAGCTGTGGCGGGACGAGGTGGCCGGTTTCGAGGGGTTCGAGCCGTCGTGGTCATGGCCCAAGCCGATCTCCGAGCCGCCCGTCTACATCGGCGGCGCGGCGGGCCCGAAGCTGTTCGCGCACGTCGCCGAGTACGCCGACGGCTGGATCCCGATCGGCGGCAAGGGCGTCAAGGCCGCGCTGCCCGCCTTACGCGAGGCCTGCGACAAGGCGGAGCGGCCGATGGCCAAGGTCATCCCGTTCGGGACGCTGCCGACCAGGGAGAAGCTCGACTACTACGCCGAGCTGGGCATCGAGGAGTCGGTGGCCAACCTGCCCAGCGGCTCGGCCGACGAGATCCTGCCGCTGCTCGACGAGTACGCCCGGCTCATCTGAGTCTGCCGTAATCTCGGAGGCCTCCCAGACAAGGTCGAGGCGATGCGGCGGGCGCGGGTGTGGCAGGTGGTCGTGGCCGGTGCCGGGCTGGTCATGGGGGTGGCCGGGTTCGTGCTCTGGCTGCGGGGGGCGCAGAGCCCAGGGCTGGCGGGACAGTGGACGGGGTCGGCGGGCACCGAGCCGGTTTTCCCGGTGGCCATGGAGCTGTCGGACGAGGGCTCGGCCCTGAAGTGGGGTGTGGGGCTGCGGTGTTCGGGGCGGCTCGAGCCCACCAGGAGCCGGCTCGTGTTCACGCTCGACCGGGTCAAGGGCGAAGGGTGCGTTCCGGGGATGCTGAGGGTGTTCCCGACGCAAGAGCTGGACCAAGTGGCCATCAAGATGACACGTCAGGGTGACACGGACATCACCTATTCAGGCACGCTCTCGCGACATTCCTGACGGCATGTGTCACGGTCAGGCGGCATTGCGGCGGCCACCGTTGACTCTCCCGCGTCCGTTGCCTTCAGTGGACTTGGAAACGGTGGGTGGCGGCGAGGGGAGGCAGCCCCGTGCCAACGGCACAGCCACTCAGAACGGGGGATCCGCGGCGGCTCGGCGCCTACGAGCTGTCCGGGCGTCTGGGTGAGGGCGGCCAGGGCGTGGTGTACCTCGGGACGAGGATCGAGGACGTCTACGCGGTCAAGCTGCTGCACGGACCCGTGGGGGACGAGAAACTGGCGTTCCTGCGGGAGGTGGAGTTGGCCAAGCAGGTGGCGCGGTTCTGTACGGCCCAGGTGGTGGACGCCGGGTTCGACGAGGGCCGGCCGTACATCGTGAGCGAGTACGTCGACGGGCCGTCGCTGCAGCGCGAGGTGGCGATCACCGGTCCGCGCCGGGGCGCGGCGCTCGAACGGCTCGCCGTGAGCACGATCACCGCGCTGGCGGCGATCCACCGCGCGGGCATCGTGCACCGCGACTTCAAGCCGCAGAACGTGCTGCTCGGCCCGGACGGGCCACGGGTGATCGACTTCGGGCTGGCCAGGGCGCTGGACGCGGCGGCCACGGTGAGCGGGCGGGGAGTCGGCACGCCCGCGTACATGGCGCCGGAGCAGATCACCGCCTCGGCCCTCACGGGGGCGGCGGACGTCTTCTCGTGGGGCGCCACGATGTGCTTCGCGGCCAACGCGTCGGCGCCGTTCGGGCAGGACTCGGTGGCGCCGGTGCTGCACCGCATCCTGACCGCGCCGCCGGAGCTGGGGCGGCTGGACGGGCGGCTGCGGGAGCTGGTGATGGCGTGCCTGGACAAGGACGCCAGGAACCGGCCCGCCAGCCGGGAGTTGCTGCTCGCGTTACTGGGCGACAACGACTTCGTGCCGCCGGAGGTGCTGCGCTCGCCGCCGCCGCACATCCTGCGGGCGCTGCCTGCTCCGTCGGTGGCGCACGGAGCGGCGAACCGGTTGCCGATGGCCGAGCCCGAGGCGACGGGGGCGCCGGCCGGTTACCGGCTGCGCGGCGCCTCGCCGGACGACGGCACCTCCTGGCCGCCGATCGTCCCCCGGCAGGACTCCGGGGAGCCGGACGTGCGGTGGGACGGCGCCGAGGACGTTGGCCCGCCATACGATGGCGCCGGCTCCTCCCGGGGACCCTGGGGTGAGCCAGGGAGGCGCACGCGCCAGGCCGTGGGCCGGGCGGCGCTGGCGGTCACCGCCGCGCTCCTGGTGAGTGGCGCCGTGCTGGTCGCCGTACTGCTGCCGACGGTCAGGGACGAAAATCAGGTACGTCCGCAGGCGGTCGAGCGGCCGTCCGTCGTGACGACCGGACCGCCCTCGACCGCGACCGCGCCCGAACTCGGCCGGTCGCCGGCCAAGCGGGGAGAGCGGGCGCTGGGCGGCCATCTGCCGGCCACGCAGTCTCCGCCCGCCGGGCTCGCCGTGGTGCGGGTGCCGGCGCTGGCCGGGATGGAGCAGTCGACGGCGATCAAGGCCATCAAGCGGGCCGGGTTCGCGGTGGGGGCGGTCACACAGGTCGACTCGCGGGAGAAGATCGGCAAGGTGGTGAGCAGCAGTCCCGCCGGTGGGGTCACGGCGGCGCGGGGGAGCACGGTCTCGCTTCAGGTGTCGGCGGGGCTGGCGGTTCCGGCGGTCGTCGGGCTGGGGAGCGAGCGGGCGGAGGCGGCGCTGACCGGTGCCGGGCTGGTGGTGGGCGAGACCTCGAGCACCTGTTCCGACCGGCCGGACGGGCAGGTGCTGTCCAGCCGGCCGGGGGCGGGCAGCCGGGTCTCCGGTGGTACGAAAGTGGCGCTGGTTCTCGCCCGCCACGGGGCCGCGGTGCCGGCCGTCGCCGGGGAGTCCAAGGCGGCGGCTCGGACCGCGCTCCAGGCGGCCGGGTTCACCGCGAGCTTCAAGACGCAGGTGGTCACGGACGACGAGCAGGTGGACGTGGCGCTGGCGCAGAGCGTGGCAGCGGGGAGCTGCGCCAAGCCGGGCGCCACTGTGGTCGTGACCGTCGGCGTCGCGGGCCAGAGCGACCCCGATCCCACCGAGCCCACACCGACGGTCACCACCTCGGAAACCTCTCAGCCCCCGGAGTGACAGCCGCCCCGCATATGGCTAGCTCTCTCCCGAGGGGGTGACGATCACGCCCTCCAGGCGGGATCTCTCGGCCGCCCAGGCGATCAGATGGCTGTGCAGGCTCTCGCTCGGCGAGGAGAGGATCGGCGCGCGGTCGCGGGTGCGTACCGCGGTCAGGAAGGCGTCGACCAGCGCCTTGTCGCCGCCCCCATGCCCGCCGGCCGCTGTTCCGTCACCGACCGGCCGAGTGTCGACGGTCTCCTGCTCGCCGGTGCGGAAGTCGGTGACGTCGAGCCGATCGCCGTCGCCCTCGATCGAGCCGTGGGTGCCGAAGATCCGGGTCTGCCGGCGCAGGGCGGGGGTGAAGGCGGTCATGGTGAAGGAGACGGTGACACCGCCCTCGAACTCCAGGTTCACCACCTGGTGGTCGACCACGTCGTTGTCGCAGGCGTACACGCACCTGCCGTACGGGCCGGTCCGGAGCGCTTGGAGGATGCCGTGCTCGGAGAGGTCGTCGGTGACCACGTTCAGCGGCCACACGTCCCTGCCCGCCAGCGGCAGGTAGACGCGCTTGGCCGAGTAGGGGCAGGTGTCCTCGACGGCGCAGTCGAGGCAGCGGTCGGCCGCGCCCTCGGGCCGGTGCTCCGGCCTGAAGTGCTTGAGGCCGCCGAACGACGACACCTTGGCGACCTGCCTGCCGGTGAGGTGTACGAGCCAGTCGAGGTCGTGGCAGGACTTGGCGAGCAGCATGAACGTCGACTCGTCGGACCTGCGCCAGTTGCCGCGTACGTAGGAGTGCGCCTGGTGCCACCAGCCGACCGGCTCCAGGTGCTGGATGCTGACGATTTCGCCGATCCGGCCGGAGTCGAGCAGCGCCTTCAGCGTGCGGGTGTACGGGGTGTAGCGCAGCACGTGGCAGACGGCGAAGATCGCGTCGGAGCGTTCGGCGGCGGCCACGATCGTCCGGCAGTCGTCCTCGGAGACGGCCATCGGCTTCTCCAGCAGGATGTCGTAGCCCAGCTCGGCGAACCGCACCGCGGGCTCGACATGATCGGCGTCCTGCGTCGCGATGATCACGGCGTCCGCCTGCCGGGGGAGCGCCGCCAGCTCGCGCCAGTCCGCGTACTGCGCCGCGCCGGGGTGCCTGGCCCGGCGGCTCTCGACCGGATCGGCCACCGCCACCACCCGCGCTCCGCCGGACTCGACGGCATGGCGAGCGTAGGAGGTCCCCCGGGAGCCCGCGCCGACGACGGCCAGCGTGATCATTCCGCCTCCACTTATGTAACTAGTTACCGTATGTCCGGCCGATGCTAGGATCCGGGCAGTTAGCCGTCAATAGGGAAGTTATGGGAAAGGGTCGCGAAAGTTGACCGACCTCCGGCCGGGCGACGCTTCACTGTTGCGCAAGGTGAACACCCAGGCCACGCTCAGGGCCCTGCGGCGCGAGGGCGTGTCCACGCTGACCCGGCTCGGCCGGATCACCGGGCTGTCCAGGCAGACCGTCGAGACGGTGCTCGACGAGCTGAAGGACCGGGGCTGGATCAGGGAGATCCCTCCGGACGAGGGCGTCATGGGGCGGCCCGCCCGCCGGTTCGGGTTCCGGGCGGACGCCGGCTACGTGGTGGGCGCCGAGGTGGGCGGCGAGAAGATCGTCGTGTCGGTGGCCGACCTCAACGGCGAGGTCGTCGCCTGCGAACAGGTCGCCGTCTCCGAGGACGCCGCCGCGCCCGAACGGCTGGAGGCCGCCCGCCGCACCGCACTGGCCTGCGTGGACGGCGCGGGCGTCTCCCGGGCGCGGGTGCTGGCCGTGTCGGCCGGCACGCCGGGCATCGTCGACCGCTCGGGGCGGGTGTCGCTGTCGCTCACGCTGCCTGGGTGGACGGGCGTGGATCTGGCGGGGCTGGCCGGGCGGTGGTTCGGCGGCCCGGCGCTGGCCGCCAACGACGCGAACCTGGCGGCGCTCGCCGAGCACTGGCGGGGCAGCGCCCAGCACGCCTCCGACGTCGTCTACATCCTGGTCGGCCATCGGCCGGGCGCCGGCATCCTCATCGGCGGACGGCTGCACGCCGGGCGGTCGGGAGCCGCGGGCGAGATCGGCACGCTGCGCCAGGTCGGCTGGGAGGACGCCGCGCGGGAGCTGGTCAAGGAGGGCGGCGCGGCCGAGGTGTTCGCGGCGGCGCGGGCGGGTGACGCCGGGGCGTTGCGCCGGGTGGACCACTACGCCGAGAACCTGGCGATCGGCGCCTCGGCGCTGGTGCTGAGCCTCGACCCCGAGCTGCTGGTGATCGGCGGCGGCTACTCGCGGGCGGGCGACGTGCTGCTCGGCCCGCTCCGCCGGCACCTGGCCGAGCTCTGCGTGAGCGCGCCGGAGGTGGTCGCGTCCACGTTCAGTGCGGAGTCCGTCGCCTTGGGCGGGGTACGCCTGGCGCTCGACCACGTCGAACGCGAGGTGCTCGGCCTCTAGACGGCCCCTCTAGATGGCCAGCGCGGTGCGGACCAGCAGCTCGCGTACCGTCTCCTCCGGCAGGTCCATCGTCTGCACGACGCCCCACTGCAGGGCGCCGATCACGGCCCAGCCGCGGACCCGCGCCGCGGCGTCGGGGTCCGGTCCGGCGAGCCTGGCGAAGATCTCGTCCCTGAACGGCCTGATGGCCTCGCCCGGCGAGCCCGGCAGCGCGTCGTCGGCGCCGACGATCTCCTCCATCAGCAGGCGGATGACCATGCGGTGGCGTACCACGAAGGTCGCCAGCGCCTCGACGAAGGCCTGCCGGTCGCCCGCGAAGTCCGTGTCCAGCAGGACGCACATGTCGTCGCCGGCCGGCGCGGTGAGTTCGGCGGCCAGCCGGTCCTTGGGGTGGAAGTGGTAGGCCACGGCCGTCTTGGTCAGGCCCACGGCGGCGGCGATGTCGGCCAGCGAGGTGGCCGCGTAGCCGTGGACCGCGAACAGCTCCCTGGCGGCGGCCAGGATCCGGGAGCGGGTGTCGTCGGCTGTGTTCATCATCTCATTTCCCACTGATCTACAGCCTTCGGATATTTCCTGTCTTAACGTATCTCTGTACGACCGTACAGGACGGCCGTCGAGTTGGGGGAGCTGGCGATGACGCGCTTTCTGGGACGACTGGGCGGCTGGTGCGCGCGGCATGGGGTGATCGTGCTGGCGTTATGGGTGATCGCGGCGGCCGGACTGATGGGCGGCAGCCTGGCGCTCGGCAGTCCAGTGAGCAACGACGCGACCATCCCTGGCACCGACGCGCAGCGGGCGCACGACCTGATGCTCACGGGCTTCGGCCCCGGGTTCGCCGCGGGCGGGTCCGTGCAGCTGGTCGTCTACTCGGACAAGGGCCTGCTCATCGACAAGGCCAAGAAGGCGGCCGTGGAGCAGGCCGTGGACCGCATCCGCACGGTGCCGCACGTGGTGGCGGTCGATTCGCCGTACCGGCGGGGCGGCATCGCCGCGAACCTGAGCATCGGGCTCATCGCCATCCGCCTGCAGGGGAACGACACCACCAAGCTCGCCGAGACCACGCAGGCGCTGTCCAAGGCCGCGGACCCGGCACGGGCCGCCGGGCTGGAGGTCGTGGCCGCGGACGGCTCGACCCCGGCCGACAAGGAGATCAAGACCGGGCCCAGCGAGATCATCGGCGTGGTGTGCGCGCTGCTGGTGCTGGTCTTCGCGTTCGGGACGCTGACGGCGGCGCTGGTGCCGATCTTCACCGCGCTGGTCAGCGTCGTCACAGGACTGGGCGTGATCGGCCTGCTCGGGTACGTCGTGGACGTGCCGAAGCAGGCGGGCATCATGGCCACGATGATCGGGCTGGGCGTGGGCATCGACTACGCGCTGTTCCTGCTGTCGCGGCATCGCCGGCTGCTGGAGTCCGGCGTGCCGGTCGAGGAGTCGGTCCGGCGTACCGTGGCGAGCTCGGGCGGCGCGGTCGTGTTCGCCGGCGGCACGGTGATCATCGCGCTGAGCGCGCTGATGTTCGGCGGCTTCCCGCTGCTGAGCACGCTCGGGTGGATCACCGGCGTCTCCGTCGTCTCCGCCGTGCTCACCTCCGTCACCTTGGTGCCCGCCCTGCTGGGCCTGCTCGGGCATCGCATCAACGCGCTGCGCATCCCGTTCCTCGGCAGGAAGCGCGCCGAGGGGTCAGGATGGGGCGGTTTGGGGGTGTGGGTGGCGCGGCGGCCGTGGCGGGTGCTGCTGGCGAGCGTGCTCGTGCTCGGCGCCCTAGCCGCGCCCGCCCTCGCGCTGCGGCTCGGGCCCCTCGACGCGGGGTACGAGGCGCGGGAGTCGGACTCGCGGCGCGCGTACGAGCTCATGACCACCGGGTTCGGACCTGGCAGCAACGGCCCGCTGATCGTCGTCGCTACGCTCCCCGGCAAGGTGGCCAAGGCCACCGACCCCATCGTGGACCGGCTCTCGCGGGAGATCGACGCGGTGGACGGGACCGCGCACGTGGCCGCGGCGAAGCTCAACACCTCCGGCCGCTCGGTGATGATCCAGGTCATTCCCGACTACGCGCCGAGCGACAGCCGCTCCGCCGAGGTGGTGCGGGACGTCCGGGCCATCTCCGTGCCGGGCGTCGAGCTGAACGTGGGCGGCAAGGTGGCCGCCATGGTGGACGCGGGCGACCGGATGGCCGAGCGGACCCCGCTGGTCATCGGCGTGGTCGTGCTGCTCAGCGCGCTGTTGCTGCTGCTGGCCTTCCGCGCGCCGGTGCTCGCGATCAAGGCGGCGCTGATGAACCTCGTCTCCCTGGGCGCCGCGTTCGGCGCGCTGGCGCTGGTCTTCTCCATCGGCCTGGGGAGCGGGCTGGTCGGCATGGACGCCCCGTCGAGCGCCTCGTACCTCCAGACGATCTTCTTCAGCGTGCCGATCGAGAGCTTCGTGCCGCTGATGCTGTTCGCGGTGCTGTTCGGCCTGTCGATGGACTACGAGGTCTTCCTGCTGACCTCCGTACGGCAGGCCTACCTCAAGCACGGCGACAACGGCCGCGCGGTCGCCGAGGGGCTCGGCTCGACGGGCCGGGTGATCACCTCGGCGGCGCTCATCATGGTGGCGGTGTTCGTCGCCTTCATCGCCTATCCGGATCCGATGGTCAAGACGTTCGGTGTGGGGCTTGCCGTGGCCGTCGCCGTGGACGCCACGATCATCCGCGGCTTCCTCGTCCCGGCCACCATGGTGCTGCTCGGCCGCGCGAACTGGTGGTGCCCCCGCTGGCTGGACCGCCTGCTGCCCAACCTGTCGGTGGAGGGGCACGAGGAAGAGCCCGCCGCCGCGCCGGCCAAGGATCTCGTCACCGCTGGGTAGAGCGTCGGGTCTCCGCCTCTGTGACGGTCCGTGGTGGCTGGGGTCCTTCGGGGGAGAGGGCTAGCGAATCCACAGGCAGAACGGGTGGCCGTCCGGGTCGAGGTAGACCCGGACGTCATCCTGCGGCTGGTACTCGGCGAGTGTCGCGCCCGCCGCCACCGCGTGGGCGCCCGCGATGTCGAGGTCGTCCACCTCGATGTCGAGGTGCATCATCATCCGCTGGTCGCCGGGGCCGGCGGGCCAGACGGGCGGGACGTGGTCCGGGTCGGTGTTGAACGACAGCCCGGCGCCACCGCCGTGCGGGGGACGGAGCGTCACCCAGCCGGGCTCGTCATCGTCGATCTGCCAGCCGAGGAGCCGCTGGTAGAAGACCGCCAGGGCCTTGGCGTCCGTGGATTCCAGCACGGTGGCGGAGAGCGCGAAATGTGGCGTCATGGGACCATGTACTGGTCGTGGCGCAGGTACAGGTCCGTCCACTCCTCGTCGGTGAGCTGCCGGCCGGTGCTCACGATCTCGGCGAGCTCCTCGAAGTACGCCTCGCGCGGCGCGCCCGGGGTGAACAGGATGAGCATCGAGACGGGCGCGCCGGACTCATTGCGGAACCCGTGCACGCCGCCCTCCGGCACGTGCAGGAAGTCGCCGGGGTTGCCGTCCGCCCACTGCTTGCCGTTGTAGAGCTGGATGGTGCCGGACAGGACGTAGAAGGACTCCGTGATCGTCCGGTGGAAGTGCGCTCCGGCGCCGCCGGGGCGGGTGCCCATCTCCCAGCGGTACAGGCCGAACGCGCCGTTGGTCGTGGCGCCGGTGCTCAGGTAGTGGACGTCGGTGCCGCGGGGGTTGGCGCCGGGCGCGTACATCCGGAGGTCGGGAGGGGTGTCGGCCGCGCGCAGGATGCCGCTGGCCTCGCCGGCGTCGCCGAAGTAGCGGGCATCTGGGTAGGACATTTCGTGACTCCTCGCTTTTCCTTGTGGAATGCGAGATTAGAAGACGACCACCGTTCTTGCCACCGCGCCCTGCCGTACCTGCTCGACGGCCTCGTTGATCTGCTCCAACGCCACCCGTTCGGTGATCAGGCCGTTGAGGTCGAGGCGGCCGCGCAGGAACTGGCCGGCCAGCATCGGCAGGTCCCGGTGCGGGGCGGCGTCGCCGCCCTGGGTGCCCATGAGGCGGCGTGAGGAGAACAGCAGGGCCGGGTCGAGCTCGACGGGATGACCCGCGGGCGGGCTGCCGACCATGACCGTGGTGCCGCCCGGCGCGGTCGCCGCGAACGCGCTCGCCAGCACGCCGGGGACGCCCGTGGCGTCGAAGGCGTAGTCGACGCCGCCCCTGACCAGCTCACCGACCTGGGCGGGGAGGTCGGCGGGGACCAGGGTGTGGGTGGCGCCGAACCGTTCGGCCAGCTTGAGCTTCTGGTCGGCCACGTCGGCGGCGACGATCGTGGTCGCGCCCGCCAGTACCGCGCCCTGGATGACGTTGAGGCCGACGCCGCCGCAGCCCACCACGAGGACGCTGGAGCCGGGCGTGACCTGGGCGACGTTCAGGACGGCGCCGACGCCGGTGATGACGCCGCAGGCCAGCAGGCACATCGCGGCGAAGGGCGCGTCCTCGGAGATCTTCACGCAGGTGGCCTCGCGGACCACGGCGTACTCGGCGAACGCGCCGATGCCGATGAAGCGCCGGGTCTCCTGGCCGTCGAGCGTGATCCTGGGCTCGCCGCCCATGATCGCGGTCATCCTGGCCGGGCCGGAGCACAGGTGGAAGCGGCCGGCCCCGCAGTTGCGGCACTTGCCGCAGGGCCCGCTCATGGAGACGATCACGTGGTCGCCCGGCTTGACGGCGGTCACCCCGGCGCCGACGCTCTCGACGATGCCGGCGCTCTCGTGGCCGAGGATGAACGGCAGCTTGTGGACGACCGGGCTCTTGCCGTCGATGGCCTTGAGGTCGGAGCCGCAGACGCCGGACGCCTTGATCTGTACGCGCACCTCTCCGGGGCCGGGGTCGGCGATCTCCACTTCGCGGATCTCCATGGGCTGGTGGAAGCCGGTCAGTACGGCCGCGCGCATGAGCATGCGCTTCACGCTAGCCGGGCGGGTGATTGTGAGCAAGCGATTGCTCGGCACCGTTGACACCCCTGGCGGGCAAATTTACGCTGACCAAAAACCAAGCGAGCGCTAGGCCAAAGAGCTGTGCGCCTTGCCGTACAAAGGTGAGAACGATGGTGCGACGACATCAGCGGCGGAGTGCGGCGATCCTGGCGGCGGCAATGCTGTTATCAGGGTGCGCGGCCCAGCAGAAGAGCGCGGGCGGGGGCACGGCGGGCGTGACCGACACGAGCGTGAAGGTCGGCGGGGTGCTGACGAAGACCAGCGCCAGCGGCTACTCCACCAAGGACGCCGAGATCGGGGCGAAGGCCAGGTTCGAGCGGGCCAACGCCGAAGGCGGCGTCAACGGGCGGAAGATCGAGTTCGTCGGCGCGGAGGACGACAACCAGGACGCGGCCAAGGGCGACGCCGCGGCCAAGAAGCTCGTGCAGAAGGACCAGGTGTTCGCGCTGGTGCCGGTGCACGCGCCCAACTTCGGCGGCGCCGCCTTCCTGGAGCAGCAGGGCGTGCCGTGGTTCGGCTGGGCGACCGGGCCGCAGTGGTGCGGCACGAAGACCGGGTTCGGCTACAGCGGCTGCCTGGCGCCCAAGAAGGGCGCGGGCTCGCAGACCTGGTGGGGCAGCCAGATGGCCGACCTGCTCGGCGGTGCGAGCGGCAAGACCGTGTACGTGCAGACCACCGACTCCAGCGGCAGCAAGTACGGCGGCACCACGATCTCGCAGTCGTTCCAGGCGGCGGGGTTCAAGCTGGTCGGGCTCAACTCCGGCCTGCCCGCCGCGGCGCCGCCGCCCGACTGGCTGCCGTACGTCAACAAGATCATGACATCCAACGGCGGCAAGGCGCCCGACGTCCTGGTGTCGATCATCGCCGGCACCAAGTTCAACGTGGGCCTCTACTCGGCGCTGAAACGGGCCGGGTACAAGGGCGTGCTGACCGACGCCACCAGCTATGACCCGGCCATACTCAAGGACCCGGCGAGCGCGCAGGCGCTGGAGGGCGTGGTGGCCGCGCCGATGTTCGAGCCGTTCGAGTCGAACGCGCCGGAGATCGCCGCGTTCAAGGCCGACGTCGAGAAGGTGTCGCCCGGCGCCACACTCACCCAGCACATGGCCATCGGCTACTGGGCGGCCGACATCTTCCTCGACATGCTGAAGAAGACCGGCAAGGACCTGACCAGGGAGAAGTTCCTGGCCACCGGCAACGGCTCGTACACCTACGAGAACGCCGGCTTCGGCCGGGTCCAGTACCCCAAGGACCACAGCGAGCCGAACGGCTGTGGCGCCCTGGTCAAGCTGGAGGGCGGCGCCTTCCGGGTGGCCAAGAGCATGAAGTGCTTCGACAACGTGCCGCTCCAATGATCCTTGGTTACCTGCTCAGCGGCCTGGTCACCGGTGCGATCTTCGCCGTCATGGGGTCGGGCCTGACCCTGTCGTACGCGGCGACCGGGGTGTTCAACTTCGCCCACGGCGCCGTCGGGTTCCTGACCGCGCTGCTGTTCTACCAGCTCAACCTGGCCGCGGGGTTGCCCGCCTGGCTGGCGGCGCTGCTGGCCGCCGGGGTGTTCGCGCCCGCGCTGGGCTACCTGCTGCACCTGCTGATGTTCAGGGGGCTCGCCCAGGCGGGGGAGACCGCGCAGATCGTCGGCACGATCGGCCTGACGATCGCGCTGCCCGCGCTCGGCCTGCTCGTCGTGGACCTGCTCGGGCTGCCGAGGGCCGACGGCACCACCCTGCCGCGCGGTCTCGGGCCGCATCCGGTGCTCGGGTTCGAGGTGCTCGGCGCGCGGCTGGACACCGACCAGCTCATCACGTTCTGCTTCTCGGTGGTGGTCGCCGCCGGGCTGTGGGCGTTCATGAGACTCACGCCGTACGGGCTGCGTATGCGGGCCTCCGTCGACCGGCGGCGGCTGGCCACGCTGCGCGGCATCGACGTGGACGCCACCTCGGCCCTGGCCTGGATGCTCGGGTCGGGGCTGGCGGGGCTCGCCGGGGTGCTGGCCGTACCGGTGCTCGGGCTCGACGCCACCGCCTACACCGTGCTGCTGTTCGCCTCGGCGACGGCCGCGGTGTTCGGGCGGCTGCGGTCGATCCCGTGGACGTTCGCCGCCGGGCTGGCACTCGGCGTGGTGCAGAACCTCGTCGCCGGGTACACCGACTTCCTCGAGGAGATCACCGGGTTGCGGACGGCGGTCCCGGTCATCCTGCTGTTCGCCGGGCTGGTGCTGCTGAACAGGTCGCGGGACCGGGTGGCCGGGAGCGCGGCCGAGGACGCGCCGCCGCCCGACCACCTGGCCGGGGTGCCCGCGTGGCGACGGCGGCTGCCGTGGGTTTTTGGGCTGGTGGCATTGCTCGTCTTCACCTTCGCCGGTCCCGAGTACTACGTGGACCGCGCGGCGCAGGGGCTCGTGCTGGCGCTGATCTTCTGCTCGTTCGTGGTGGTGACCGGGATCGGCGGCATGGTGAACCTGGCGCAGGCCGCCTTCGCCTCGATGGCGGCGCTGACCTGCGGGTGGGCGTTCTCGGCCGGGTGGCCGCTGGTCGTGGCGATCGTGGTGGGGGTGCTGGCGGCCAGTGCGGTGGGCATGCTGGTGGCGCTGCCCGCGCTGCGGCTCGGCGGGCGGGTGCTCACGCTCGCCACGCTGGCGCTGGCCCTGCTGGCGGACCAGGTGCTGTTCCAGGTGGACGCGTTCAGCAACGGGACGATCGGCTGGCCGCTGCCCGCGCTCGGCTTCGGGTTCGCCGACACCTCGGATCCGCGGGTGCGGGTGGTGCTGCTGCTCGCGCTGATCGGGCTGGTCGGGCTGCTGGTGCGCAACCTGGAAAGGTCGGCGTCCGGGCGGGCGATCCTGGCGGTCCGGTCGGCTCCCGCCGCGGCCACCACCTCGGGGCTGTCCGGGCCGCGGGCCAAGATCGTGCTGTTCGCGCTGGCCTCGGCCATCGCGGGGCTGGGCGGGGTGCTGTTCGCGGTGTCCAAGGGGTCGATCACCGCGACCGATCTGCCGGCGTTCTCCGGGTTTGTTTGGTTGGCCGTGGTGGTGCTGCAGGGGGTGCGGCGGATCGGCGGGGCGGTGCTGGGCGGGCTGGTGGCTGTGGCGGTGCCGGAGCTGTTGGAGACGTGGGGGGTGTCGGCGCAGGTGGGGGCGATCCTGTTCGGGGCTGGGGGGATGATTCTGGCCAAGCATCCGGATGGGGTGTTGGCTCAGCTCGCCGAGTCCCGGCACCGACGGCGCCAGGCGCGGGCCGCCGGCGCCGCCCCGGTGGAGGTCGCGCCCGCTCCGGTGCGGCCCGCGTCCGCCTCCCCAAGCTCATCCGGCGCGGTCGCGGAGCCGCTGTTCCGGCTGGAGGGGGTCGTGGCGGGGTACGCCGACTGCACGGTCCTGCGGGGTGTGGATCTCGAGGTGCGGCCCGGCGAGGTGGTGGCGCTGCTGGGCGCCAACGGCGCGGGCAAGTCCACCACCTGCGCCGTCGCGGCCGGAGACCTGCCGGTGGCCGCCGGACGGGTACTGCTCGACGGCGTCGACGTCACCGCCTGGCCCGCCCACCGCCGGGCCCGGGCGGGGGTGCTGCTGGCTCCCGAGGGGCGGGGTGTGTTCCCCGGTCTCACCGTGGAGGAGAACCTGCGTACCTGGCTGGCCGAGCCCGACACCGTCTATGAGCGGATGCCCCAGCTGGCCGCCCGCCGTACCGTGCTCGCCGGCGCGCTGTCCGGCGGCGAGCAGCAACTGCTCACGCTCGCCCCCGCGCTGGCCCGGCCGCCCAAGGTGCTGATCGCCGACGAGCCGTCGCTGGGCCTGGCGCCGCTCGTCGTACGGCAGGTGTTCGAGGTGTTCGCCGAGCTGCGCGAGCGCGGGGTGGCGCTGCTGCTGGTGGAGGAGAAGGCCACCGAGGCGCTGGCGATCGCGGACCGGGTGGCGTTCATGCGGCTCGGCCGCGTCGTGTGGGCGGGACCGCGCGCCGAGGTGGACGGCGAGCGCCTGACCGCCGCCTACCTGGGGGTGACGTGATGTCCGACGCTTACCTGGGGGTGACGTGATGTCCGGCGTACAGGCCGTCGATCGTACGGACGTGGTGCTGGCCGTGGAGGGGGTGTTGGTGGCGTTCGGCGGGGTCACGGCGCTGGACGCGGTGTCGTTCGAGGTGCCCGAGGGGCAGGTCTGCGGGGTGATCGGGCCGAACGGGGCGGGCAAGACGACGCTGTTCGACGTGGTGTCGGGGCTGCGCGGGCCGAGCGGCGGCCGGGTGCGCGTGGCGGGCGAGGACGTGACCGGGGTGTCGCCGGTCAAGCGGGCCCGCGCGGGTCTTCGCCGTACCTTCCAGCGTACGCAGGTCTTCGGGCGGCTCACCGTGGCCGACAACGTACTGGCGGCGCTGGACTGGCACGGCGGCGGGGGCGGCCTGATGGCCGACCTGGCCGGCCTGCCCGCGCGGCGGCGGCTGGACCGCGAGCGGCGGGTGCGCGTGGCCGAGGTGCTGGAGCTGTGCGGGCTGGCCGACCTGCGCGACGCCTACGCCGCCGCGCTGCCCGTCGGTCAGCGCAGGCTGGTCGAGCTGGCCCGCGCCATCGCCGACCGGCCGCGCCTGCTGCTGCTCGACGAGCCGACCTCGGGCCTGGACGCGGACCAGACGGTACGGCTGCGCGCGGTCGTCCGCGCGCTGGACACCACGGTGCTGCTGGTCGAGCACGACATGGGCTTCGTCATGGACACCTGCGACCGGCTCGTCGTCCTGGACCTCGGCCGGGTCATCGCCACCGGCACCCCGGCGGAGATCCGCGACGACCCGGTGGTGCGAGCCGCCTATCTGGGCTGAAGGGAATACAACTCCTGGCACGACACCATCAGCGCCGCCGGATTCGTCATGGCGCGCCGCCCGCTCCGCGGGCCATCGGGCGATAGCCGGCTCAGGAGGTTCCCGCATTCTGCCGTGCGGCCAGGAAGTCAATGAGTTCGGCCTGTTGCTCGCTGTTGAAGGCACGTTTGGGGAGGAATGCCGCGGGCTGCCTGTTCACCAAGAACAGCCAGAACTCTGGAGTTGTCACGACTTGTCCGAACATAGACCACTGCATCGTGGTGCTGTACTGGTCGGTTCGGCACTCGTACCCTTCGCTGGTCACCCGAATCGTCGTAGGGACGCACATGTAGGCGAGCTGTCGCGTGGCGACCCGGCGGATCGCCCGGGTCGCCACAAAGGGAGCCACGACCGCTGCGACGAGCATGCCCACACCCAAAAAGACGGCATCGGCCCAGATGCAGGCGAGTCCTGCCACGACCAGGACCGAGGGCAAGATCCGATAGACCATAACGAGTTGCCGCTTGAGGCCTTGGCGTAACGCCCGCGCCACTTCGTCGGGAGCGGGTTCATATCTGATCGTGAAGTCCACCAGTACTCCTTCGCCTGAGCTGCCGATCATCATTCACGGACCAGCACCACGTCGCAAACCCTCACGCCTGGTCAGCGAGGAGCCGTTCCAGATCGCAAGATCAGTGACAGAACCAGATCGCGAGCAGAGAAACAGGACACAAGGTGTCGGGTTTTGAGGCGAGTATGGCTCCACCGATCGGCGTCGATGGCGGACGTCGACCGGGGCCTACGGATAGATAAGGACCTCAATGCGCGAAACGCCAGAAGAGCTCAAAGAGCTCCAGGCCCTCCTCGAAGCCTCCCTCTCCCGCTCCACCTTGCACCTCCGCTCGATCGTCACCGAGAGCACCATGACCGCGGAGCAACTCACCCAGATCTTGACCGGCATGTGTACTCTCGCCCTGTCCACCGTGACGGCGAAGAGCGAGCCGCGGATCAGCGGTGCGGACGGGCACTTCCTGCACGGAAAGTGGTACTTCGGCACGGCACGCAGCGCCGCCAAGGCCCGCCACCTCGCCGCCCGCCCCGCGGCCAGCGCCGCGCACATGCGAGGGGAGGACCTGGGCGTGTTCACACACGGCGTGGTGGAGATCCTCAACCCTCAAGACGGCGAGCCGGCCCCAGATTGGCCCGACCTGCTCGCGTACTTCAAGGACTTCTACGGCGACGACGCCTTCGACTGGGACAACGACGTGGTCTACTACCGGCTGCATCCGCACTGGATGACCGTCTACGCACCCGATGTCGTGAAGCTCGCTGCGGCGTCCCAGCCCTGATCGCCAGCACGGGCCTTCGCGGGACCGTGTCCCCAATGTGCCTGACCGTGTTGACGATCTTCCATTCGAGACGGCCGCGCCGGTGCAGTCCCTGCCGCACCCATAGGACGCCGAGTCGCCGGTCTTGCGGGACGATCAGGCCGCCTGCTCGTCTGTGGTGCCGTCAGGTGCCGCCAGCCACGGCATCCGGTGGACGAGGCCGTCGCGCAGCTCGGTGAGGATCGCGATCCGCTCCTCCAGTTGGGCCACCCGCTGTGCGCCGACGCCGTAGCCGTCGGCGCACACCGGTGAGTAAGAGAACACCTCGGGCAGATCGGCGTCGAGATAGGCCAGGAGGGACTTCACATCCTCCACGGTGAACCCGCAGGACAGAAGCTCACGGATGTTCCGGACCCTGCGTACCGCGCCGGGCCCATACTGGCGATAACCCGCCGTCGTACGGTCGGACTCCAGCAGGCCCTGCTCCTCGTAGTAACGCAGGGCACGGGTCGTGGGCCCGGCCTCCGCGGCCAGTTCACCGATCAGCATTGCAGCCACCCCCGAGTCCGACCGTACGGCTTCACGCACACGTCAAGGTCAACCTCCGAGCTGGACCACCGTCTTCCCGGTGTACGCGCCGTTCACGAGATCGAGGAGGGCCTGCGGCGCCTTGGCCAGCCCATCGATCACCGTCTCGTCGTAGACGATCGCGCCCTCGCGCAGCCACGTGCGGAACTGCGCGCCGAACTCCGGAGCACGCTCAAGGTGATCGCCCACGGTGAAGCCGCGGATGGTGAGGCGTTTGCCAAGGACGCTGAGCAGGTCGCCCGGACCGCCGTCGGGACCGGCCTTGCTCTGCCGGTTCAGGGCTCCGCACACGGCGATGCGTCCATGCGGGTTCATGATCTCGATCGCGGCGCGCAACTGTTCCCCGCCCACATTGTCGAAGTAGACGTCGATGCCTTCGGGTGCGGCCTCGCGCAGCCGGTCCGTGATCGGGCCGTCGTGATAGTCGAAGGCCGCGTCGAACCCGAGTTTCCCGGTCAGATAGTCGACCTTGTCCCGCGATCCGGCGCTGCCGATCACGCGGGCTGCTCCCTTCAGCCGGGCGATCTGGCCGGCCATGCTCCCGGTCGCCCCCGCCGCACTGGAAACGAAGACGGTATCGCCGGGCCTCAGCTCCGCCGCGTCCATGAGCCCGACATAAGCCACCAACCCGAAGCCCAGGTAAGTGGAGGGTGTTGGATACGCGTCCCGGTCGACGCGACGGAACAGCCCGGCATCCGCCACGGCGTACTCGCGCCAGCCAAGCCGGTGCATCACCAGGTCGCCTTCGCGAAGTGACGAATCCGCGGAGGCGACCACTTCACCGATGGCATCGCCGTACATCACCTCGCCGACCTCGTAGCGAGGCATCGGCAGGCAGGATTCGCCCGTGATCAGCATGAGCATGCCGGGATCGAGCGACATGAACAGATTGCGGACCAGGACCTGACCCGATGCGGGATTGGGGACATCGACCTCGGTGATCGCGAAGTCGCCAGGAGCGGGCAGGCCCTCAGGCCGTGCGACCAGCCGGACCTCCAGCCCGGTACGGGAGATGCCGGAGAATGTCGAGCTCTTCGAAGATGCGTCCATGCCGACGACGCTAGGGATTGACCCATGCGTGAAGGTCAAGCCGTCCGGCCGGTGGCGGCCTCGGTGATCAAACTCACCAGTTCAGCCGATGCCGCACGAAATCCGGATGGGTCGCGCCGACGTCGATGCCGTTCTCGTCGAGACCGTTGACGATCTGGAAGCGGCTGCTGTGGAAGACGAACTCCACCGCGACGGTGCCGTCCGCCAGGTCGAGGCTTGAAGATCGCCACTCGAGCAGAGCGACCTCGGACAGTTCCTGACCGACGAACGGTTCTAGCCGTTCGTCGGAGCATGACCACTCAGGCGTGAAATCCGGTGACTCCCAGCCGGTGATCGCGGCTGTGGTGTCTCTGGTGCCCCAGCCGATCGACAACTCGTCGAACTTCCAGTGGCAGATCTCTACCCGCATGCCGTCGAAGTCCAGGACGACTGGGCAGTCGGCGAACCAATCCCCGTCCTCGGCGAAACGCACGAGCGCGAACCCGGTCAGACGCCGCCCGGCAAGCGCAGCCAGCCGCACTCCGTGTTCTTCGCGGATCGCGGCGATCCCGACCAGGAAGGTCGGCTCGAAACCGGAGATGCCCATCCTCACGACAGCCGATTCTCCCGGCCTCTCGGTCTACTGGCCACCCGAAACTCGTCGGCGCGACTCTATGAAGGTGTTGTGGTGGCCCCGCCCGGAGGCCCTCCAGCCTTGAGGCGAGGCCACCCGCCCGGCACCCGCGATCCATGGAAGGCGAGTGCCGGGCTGTCTAGGAGAGTGGCCACCCCGAGCCGGGCCGGCCCTGGATCGGAGCGGGCCGCAGGTCGTCGAGGACCAGCAGGAGTTGCTTGGCCAGGGCGTACTCCAGTCGGTGGAAGGAGTCGAGCGGGATGGCGGTGTTCCGTTCACGTTCGACAGGCCGACGGCCGGACGGGCGTAGGACGTCGGCGAGGACGCCGTACGGCTCTGCGCCACCCACGGTGTACGCCCTGGCGCCCCGACGCAGACGCGGACAGGTGGCAATCGCTACCGGGATGCACGAGGCGCACGTGGGGGGCGCGTTCGTATAGCCGGCGTCCGTCGAGGTGTCGCCGGGATCGTCGGCGAGGACCCAGTAGGTCCGGCCATCGAGGGGGTTGGCCGCAGACAGGCCGCATACCTGGCAGAGCAGGCGCAGCAGGCATCGTCGCTGCCTGACCGTGTTGACGATCTTCCATTCGGGACGGCCGCGCCGGTGCAGTCCCTGCCGCGCCCACAGGACGCCGAGTTGCCAGTCCTGCGGGATCGGGTCGGCATAGCTGAGCCGCAGCCCGTCGGTCGACTCGGGATGCGCGATGAAGGTGAGGGGGTGAGGGACCATCTCGTTGCTGTAGGCGGTGATGTACGGCACGCGCACCTGTCCGGCGGTCACGGTCTATCTCCCGTCCGGAACGGCAGGTATGGGCGGTGGCGCGGCGGCAACGCCTGGGACGGTGTCGCCGCCGCGCCTGCCGGACGCCTGGAGGGCGACGCGATGGCGCTCCAGGCGCGGTGGGGCCGGGGACCGCGGGCGGTGGTCGCGATCCCCGGCAGGGATCTGCCAGTACGGGATCTTGCAGGGCCGAGGCCGGCAGCGGGCCGTGTGGATGAGGCGGCGGCCCAGGCATGCCGGACGTCTTGGTGGTGGCTCGCCGTCATCAACGGCCACCGAATGCCCGACGCCACGTCGCCGTCGGCAGATCTGCTCGTGGCATCAACGCCCGCTGGGAAGGCGTTCGCGTGGGTGCTACGGACCCATGAGTGTCCATGCCCAGGACGGTAAAGACGACTGACTTGCAGGTGAAGCAAATTGCTCAACATTTCTTCAAGATCGTTAGCCCAAGGTAGCGGTGAGGTCGCTCAGAGCCTTGGTGATGATCTGCCGCGCGTCGCTGCCGTAGTGAGCCACTCCTGAGATGGCATCGAAAACGCGCCGATACTGCTTGATCTCGTCGGGCTGGGTGAGATGCAATTCGGCGGTCACCGTCTCCGCTATGGCGAGCCGGTCATCGTAGATCCAGAAACCATGCTTCGGGCAGATCGGCAGGACCGTGCCGAAGGGGATGATCCCTAGCTTCAGCGTCTGCGACAGCGACAAGGCGATCAGCCGTTCGAGCTGTCCAGTCATCACCTGCGGGGGGCACAGCAGGGTCCGGAGCGCCGCCTCCGACAGGACGAAATAGAACCGGCGGCCGGAGTCGTAGAGGATCTCCTGTCGGCGCATCCGCTGCCGGACACCCTCATCCAGGTCGTTGAGGCCGCCCCATAGCTCGATGTTCTCGGCCAGCCGGACCCGCGCATAATCCGGAGTCTGCAGCAGGCCGGGAATCAGCATTGACTCGAAGACCCGCAGCGTGCGGGTGCTCGCCTCGATCTCCTGGTAGGTCTGCTGCCGCGTGCCGGTGCCGGCGCGCAGGATCCGCTGCCATTCGGCGTACAGCGTCTCCAGGTTGCTGAGCAGGTTCAGCAGTTCGCTCGCGCTGTCCTCTGCGCCGCAGGCTCGCGCCCAGGCGGTGATGTCCTCGGCGGTCGGGGTCTGCCTTCCGTGCTCGATCTTGGAGATCTTCGACGATGGCCAGCCCAGTGACTCCGCGAGCCCCTTTCCGGACAGACTGGCGCCGGTACGGAGTCCGCGGAGCCTGCGGCCTAGGGCGGTGCGTACTTGGTGGACGTCGGACACGGGTTGCTTTCTATCGGATGTAGTCGTCGTACGGCGTGGCGTGCTGCCACGCCGTCGCCTGCCACTGCAGGTGTTGCTTCACGACGTCAGGATCTTCCACCAGGTCAGCGCCCAGGAAGGCCTCATGATCGTCGAAATGCAACCTGGCGACGAGCCGCTCGTCGAACAGCCAGTAGTCGTGCTCGGGTAGGCCGAGCGAGACGGCCTTGTCGCGCGCCATGTAGCGGATGTCCTCTCCGCCGTCGATGTTGATGCGGGCTCCGGCCAGCGCGTACCGGCTGTAGTCGCCGAGCGGTTCGGTCACCACACGTACCCGTTGAACGCGTTTGCCGCCCTCGGTGGCGTCGCGAATCATCTGCCACCACGGGGCGGCCAGTCGCGATGCGACGTCGTAGCCCTCCCCTGCGAGGAACTTCCGGAGCCGCTCCCGCTCGTCAGGGGCGTAGTACCTGTCCCGGCCCTCCAGCCGGAACGCTGAACGTTTGAACTCGGCGAACAGGGCGTTGAAGTCGGATCCCGTTATGAGGGTCATGCTCCGCTCTCGTCAGGCTTCGCGAAGCGGAGGAGCTCTTTCGGGATCTCCACGACGCTTTCGCCGGGGAGCACGTTACGCAACTCGGCCAGCGCCTCTGGGTCGGTGACCTCATCCCCTTGTACGACGAATGTGCCGCGATCGGTTTCGTACAGCGTCGGGCATGCGCCGCCATCGGAGGTACTGCCGAGGAAACGTAGCTTCATTTGCTTGATCGCTTCGGGATATTTCTCAGATTTCTCGATCCTCTGTCAGGAGGGGGACTTGGTCAAGGGCGAACGCAGAACCCAGTCACTTCCCTATGAGGGAGGCTTCAGTACCCAAACGGAGCGGTCGCCCGCGCGGCGGCGGCTGGACCGCGAGCGGCGGGTGCGCGTGGCCGAGGTGCTGGAGCTGTGCGGGCTGGCCGACCTGCGCGACGCCTACGCCGCCGCGCTGCCGGTCGGTCAGCGCAGGCTGGTCGAGCTGGCCCGCGCCATCGCCGACCGGCCGCGCCTGCTGCTGCTGGACGAGCCCACCTCGGGCCTGGACGCGGACCAGACGGTACGGCTGCGCGCGGTCGTCCGCGCGCTGGACACCACCGTGCTGCTGGTCGAGCACGACATGGGCTTCGTCATGGACACCTGCGACCGGCTCGTCGTCCTGGACCTCGGCCGGGTCATCGCCACCGGCACCCCGGCGGAGATCCGCGACGACCCGGTGGTGCGAGCCGCCTATCTGGGATAGCAGGACCGGGCTTGGCCCGGGTGTCCCTGACCGGCACCATCCGGCGATCACGAGAAGCGGCAGCCGTACGATGATCGAGGTGCGTACGGTCATCAGGGCCTCGATCTCGCGCTTGTATCAGCCGCTCAGCTCGGTGCGGCGGGAGCGGGCCAGGGCCAGCCCGCCGAGGACCGCGCCGCCGAGCCCGAGCACCAGGGCCACGGCGGCGCCGAATACTCCGTTGCCGGTGCCGAGACCGCCGTCGGCGACAGCCAGTTTCACCGCGCCGTTGAGCCCGCCGATCAGCCCCACTACCAGGGCCACGATGCCTCCCTTCCTCCCGCGGTCGCCGATACGACGGACGGAGCGCAGCGCCAGCCAGCCGATGACCACGCCGCCCAGCGCCACCAGTGCGGCCACACTGGCCCAGATTCGCGCAGGGGTCCCGAGGAAAGTACCGAGACCCTGGCCCGCGCATTCTGTCGGCGTCGTACAGACTGGCGAGGCCGCCTGCGCGGCAAGCACCAACAGGACGGACATTGAGCTTCCTTTCGGTCGAATGACGGGTGTTGGCAGCGCGTCAGCTGGTCCGGGGGCGCGGTGACGCGGTGGCGCGGCGGGAGCGGGCCAGGGCCAGCCCGCCGAGAACCGTGGCGATCAGCCCCACCACCAGGGCCACGTAGCCGCCGACTATCCCGTAGCCGGTGCCGGGACCGCCCTTGGCGGCGGCCACGACCAGTCCGCCGATGACCATGCCGGCCGGCCCCGCCACCAGGGCCACGACGGCTCCCCTTCGCCCAGAGCCGGTGCCGATGCGACCGGCGGCGCGGGCCAGAGCCAGCCCGCCGATGACCACGCCGGCCAGCCCGAGCAGCGCGGCCACCAGGGACCACAGCCGCCCGGCGGTCAGGCTGTAGGCACTGACAGGGTCCGGCTGGGTCAAGACGTGCGCGGCCGCGGGTGTGGCAAGCCCGGCGATGGCGAGCGGGACGCTCACCGCGGCGGTAAGCAGGTGACGTACGGACATGTGGTGCTCCTTCCTTCCTGCGACTGGATGTCGTCTGAGCATGTCCGCTGGACCCGTCGCGGGTCGTCCCGCGTACGGGGGCAATGTGTGCTGCCGCCGATACGGCAGCCTGCT
>NZ_JAHKRM010000053.1 GCF_019396345.1 Nonomuraea guangzhouensis
GGTTGTCGGCCTCGGCCGACATCAACGCTTCGGCCATGGTCTTCACCATGGATCGCAACATGTCGGGGTCGTCGGTCTCGATCTGCCGTGCCAGCCACTGCGCGGGCGTCACACTGTTGTCTGCGGCCATCGTCTGATCTCCTTCGATCTTGATCTTGCTACTCGAAGGATCACGCGATGGCCGTCGTCATTTCACGACGCCACGCTTGTGGCCAGGTCAAACTCGTACACCACTCCCGTGGACGCAACCCCGGCAGAGGGCGTTACAGCGAAGCACGCCCCCTCTGGGACGCTCTCGTCGAAGGACCCTGCCAAAGTCATATGACCTGATCTGCCTGAAAGGCTCTACACGCCCGCTCCCGCGTCCCTCCCTACCCGAAGTCTGGGCCTGTGGAAACACATCCAAGCAAAGGGGACAGTCCGTAGACAGCGCCTCCTCGCTGTCCCCGACAGCTATAGGCGAGTGTGTCCAGAGGCCCCGACAGTCAACGCTCAGTCGTGAGGTGTTCTGACCGCCTTGGCCAAGCAGGATGCGTTGATCGCGGCGCTGCTGGACGAGACCGAGCAGCTGAAACGGCGCGTGGGCATGAATTCCTCCAACTCGTCGATGCCACCAGGGTCGGACGGGTCGGCGGCGCGAGCCAAGCAGCCCAAGAAGCGTTCACCTCGGCCACGGGGCGGGCAGGCCGGGCACGAGGGGCATGCGCAAGCTTGGCGGACTGACCCAGACCAGGTCACCGTCGTGGTCCCCGAGGAGTGCGCCGGATGCGGTCAGAGGTTGGCCGGCATCGAGGCAAGAATTGCCGCCCGGGTGCAGGTGTTCGACACACCTCCGATGAAACTCCAGCTCACCGAATATCGGATGGTCAAGGTCACCTGTCCGGCTTGTCGGCGGGATCCCGGGCGGCCACTGGCCGGGGCCGCGCCGTTACGGCCCGAACGTACGCGCACCCACCGCGATGTTGGCCGCGATGTTGGCCTGAAACGGGAACATGAGCATCAGCCGGTCCGCCGACCTGATGAGTGCTGCTGAACGCGCCGGCCTCGACCGGGTTCGTTGGTGGCCTGGTCAAGCGCGTGTCCTCGCGGCTGGCCACCTTCGAAAGCGCGCTCAAGAATGCGCTGCGGGCCGCGCTGGTGCTGCACCACAACGAGACCCCCGCCCGCGTCGCCGCCGACAACGGGGATCGGCTGCTGTATGTCTCCACCGCCCGCGCCGACCGGCTGGTCTGGTTCGGCGCTGCCGACCACCGCGGCCATGACGCCCTGGATAGGGTTCGGGATTCTGCCCGACGACCGCAGCACCTGGTACGCGATGACTACACGGTCTATGCCAAGTACGACAAGGACCTGGCCGCAGTGCAACTGTGGTCTGCCAGGGTGTCGAGGGTTATCAGTCCAGTTTGGACCAGACAGAGAGTGAGTAGCAGGGCCGGTAGTCGATCTTCTTCAGCCTGCGTTCAGGATCCACACGAGTCCGGCCAGGTCGGCGATGACGGGAATGGTCAAGGTACCCATACCGCATACCCCGCCGTACCGCACCGAGAGCAACCCGCCACGAACCAAAGACAGTACGACATTTAAGGTGCAGTAATGTCAGCCCTCGTAGTGGGGCAGAAGGGTGATGAGTCGATAAATATCCACGGCCAGAGGAAGAGAAAGCGTGAGCACCAAAGCCTTGCTTCTCCAGAAGAACGCCGTGGCCGCCACAGTGAGGACGGCAGCAAAGCCCGATGCCACTGTAGTGACCATCACCATGGTGACATCGCTGTAGTCGGGCATAGAGTTATCCCAGTCATAGTTCGTCGGCATGAAGCTCACCAACATCGCGAGCAGCCCGACTCCCGCCGTAAGGGCCCCCATCGCAAGACGAGCAGTCCTGGCGTTCTCCTGCGCCTTTGAAGAAGGGCGTTGCCCCTCCTGAATCCATGGGAGATCCGCATCGAAGGATTCATTCAACGGTTCCACAGCCCTACCTTTCAGCGGTGCGAGCGCCGCATGACGCATCATCGATTCCTTCGCGCCAAGAAGAATTACATCAAAGTTTTCACTGTCGGCAGGTAGCCCATATACAGGTCGGCGTAGGTGTTTGCGTGCGCTCCGGATCCATTGTACTCGAATGCAACCCGGCGCTGCAGCCATGGATCATTCCATGAGTTAGGCCACCCAGCTCTGATATAAGCCATATATGCAGCGGTTACAAATATACTCACATTAGGGTCTCGAATAGTCGCCCTAAGGAATCCATATTGAGCGTCGGTCATATCGCCAGGCTTATACCCCAACGACTTTGCCGCATTTCTCATATTGATCGATCCGACGCCCCACGTCGTTACCCAATCTCGTTCCCCAGTCAACTTACCCACGAATCCCTCACGCCAAGTCATTGCTGCTAGGTTTGCGGACTCCGGTTTACCACCGGCTTCTGCGTAGAGAATTGCGGCAAGCAGGTAAGCAGGTATGTTGAACATCTGCGCGGCAGCCTTGATAGTACTCTTGTAGCTCGTTATGAATTTCTTCTTGAATGCCTCCACATAAGCCTTGGCCTCCTTTGCTTGGCCGGTCGCCTTCAGGTAGCCATAGTGCGCCGCCATCCTTTCGGTCCACACAGGGCCATTCTTGGTGTTGTTATTCATGGCCGCGACCAGAATATCTCGATGGCCTTTAGTAATACACCCGGGGATACCCTTCCAAGTGTAGCATCCGCCCTTTGCAGGTACTGCGGAACTGCCTCCGCTTGATGAGCCCCCCCATGCCCCTTTCAGGCCTTTGGAACGGAGCACATCCCAAAGTTTGGCCAGGCTCTCGTCGTCCATGCCCATGGCATAAGCGAACATGTACGCCTCTCGGGCGTCCTTCTTTTCTTTCCAGTATCCCGCTGGCGCGGACCGACCGTTAGGCATCAGTCCACGCTGCTTGGCCTCTTTATCAGACATGACGATCTCTGATGGTGGCGCGTAGATCGCTGCATAGCACCCCCATATGTCACAAGCTATGGCGCCGCCGTCGATGTCGCCTATCGAACATGGCTTTCCGATGCATAGCCCGCTTCCGCTACCGCCGCCTCCAATCACCATGCCATGTTGGGCGTAGTAATCGACGGCCGTCTGGTAGTCGATGCCTGGTGTGTAGGGCGAGTCCCAGGTGCCGCCGACCGCGTCGCCGGAGACGACGGTGGCGTGGCCGGTGGGGTCGGTGCCAGTCAGGGGGGAGGCGTTGGCGTAGGTGTAGCGGTTGGCTTGGACCGACGGGTTGGGGTTGAGGGTGGCGGTGTCGCGACTGGTGAAGGCTCCGGTGCCGGGCTGGTACCAGCGGGCGTGCATGTTGACCTTGCCGGTGTCCGGGTCGGTGTATTCGCCCTGGTAGCCAAGGGTGGTCTTGACGCCAGTTTGGGCAGTAACGGTGCCGAACGGGTCATATGCGGTGGTGGTGGCCAGCGCGGTGGTGCTGTAGGTGGCGACCAGGTCGCCGTGCAGGTCCGTCAGCGTGGCCAGGGCGGGGTTGGTGCCCTCTTGCTGGCCGAGGAGCGTGCCTCCTGCGTCGCGACCGTATTTGGCCTGGACAGCGCCGCTGCTGTCGGTGGCGGCGGCCAGGTCGTTGGTCAGTCCGGCGTAGGCGAAATTCTGCTTGGCAGCCCCATTTATACGCGAGCTGACGCGGTCGAAGGCGTCGTAGCTGTACAGCGAGTCGCCGTCGGCGATGAGGCGGTCGAAGGCGTCGAAGGTGTAGTTGGTGGTGACACCGGCTTTGGATTCCGTGGCCAGGGTGCCGCGCGGGGTGTAGGTGTAGTTGGCGCCGTCGCCTGAGGTGAGGCGGTTGCGTTCGTCATAGGCGTAGGTCTTGGTGCCGGCCTTGGTGCGGTTGCCGGACTTGTCCCACTCGTAGGCGGTGACTGCGCCGCCGGGGGCGGTCCAGGAGGTGAGGCGGCCGGCGTGGTCGTAGCCGTAGGTGTTGGTGCCCGCTCCGGCCAGGCCTGCGGTGGTCTTGGTGGTGAGGTTGTCGTCCTTGTCCCAGCCGTAGGTGATCTTGGCGAGTTGGGTGCCGGTGCTGCTGCCCTTGCGCAGCGTCTGGGTTTCCAGCCGGTCGGCGTAGTCGTAGGTGAAGATCTGGGTGTCGACCGTGGTGGTGCCGGTGGTGGCGGTCAGAGAGGACAGGTTGTCGGCCGCGTCGTAGCCGTAGGTGAGTTTGCGGCCGGTGACCGGTTCGGTGGCCGTTGCGGGCCGGTTGTTGGCGTCCCAGGTGAAGGTGGCGGTACCGGCGGCGTCCACGCGCTGGGTGGGCTTGCCGAGGCCGTCGTAGGTGTAGCCGGTCAGCTGGGTTGTGCCGCGCTTGATCGACAGGGGCAGGGTGCGGTCGTTGTAGTCGACGGTGAGGTCGCCGATGGTGGTGGGGCGGTCGGCCAGGTCGTAGCCGAAGGTGCGTTCCGCGGTGGCGGCACCACCGCCCGCGCCGGTCTCCTTGGTGAGTCGTCCGAGGTGGTCGAAGGTGCGGTCGATGCGTACCCCGCCGGGCTGGATGACCACATTGAGGTTGCCGGCCTCGTCGTAGCCGGTGGTCCAGGTGCGGTCGGCGGCGTTCGGGTGGGTGTTGGTGGCCGGTTCGGTGACCGTTTCGGCTAGGGCGAGGCTGTTATAGGTGGTCCAGGTGGCGTTGCCGCGGCCGTCGGTGAGGCGGGTGCGGGCGCCGGTGGCGTCGTAGCCGAAGCTGGTGGTGATCGAGTCGGTGGCGGAGGTGGGCTCGATCAGTGAGGTGACGCGGTTGAGCGCGTCGAAGGTCTGCCGGGTGGTGTGGCTCTCGCCGGAGGTGAGGCTGGTCTGGTTGCCGGCCGGGTCGTAGCCGGCGCTGGTGGTGCGCCGGATGGTCGAGCCTTCCAGGTCCTTGGCGGCGATCTTGCGGCCGGCCAGGTCGTACTCGGTGGTGGTGGAGTTGCCTCGCCCGTCGGCGGTCTTGATCAGGCGACCGGCCAGGTCGTAGTCCATCGTGGTGGTGATCGCCGTGCTGGTGCCCGACGCGACAGTCTGCGACCTCACTTCGCCGGCGGCGTTCGGCTTGTAGTCCGTGGTGACGGTTTTGGCGCCGGGCGCCTCCGTCTTGGTGAGGAAGCCCGCCTGGTTGTAGGTCAGCTTGGTGGTGTAGACGGCCGCGGTGGGCTTGCGTTCGATCTGGGTTTGGGTGACCTGACGGCCCAGGCCATCGTAAGTGGCCTCGCTGCGGGCGCCGGTCGCATCAACGGTGGCCCGCTTCGAGCCGTCCATGTAGTACTCGATGATCGACTGGCCGGGGGTCTGCCCGGCCGGAGCGGGGTCCGTGATGCGCACCTGGCGGCCGAGCTTGTCGTACTCGAACGTCGTGACGTAGCGGCGCGGGTCGGTGGTGGTGATCAGCTGACCGGCCGTGTCGTAGCCATATGCGGTGGTGGGAGTGACGGCGGTACCGCCGGGCGGGGTGTAGCTGGGCGCGCTCTGGCTGGTCAACCGGTCGGCCTTGTCGAAGACCGAGGTGACCGTCCGCCCTTCGGCATCCGTCGCGTGGGTCTTGGCGCCGAACGTGTCGTAGCCGTAGTGGGCGGTGGGGTGGGCGTCATTGGACGTGCCGGCCTTGTCCACCTTGACCTGCGGGCCGCTCGCCTCGATCAGTCGGCTGAGGGCGTCGTAGCGCATGGTGGTGGTGAAGTCAGCCGCGTTCGCTCCGGTGGCGTTGCCGCGCGGGTCGATGCTGGCGGTGGCCAGGCCGCGGTCGTCGTAGAGGGTGGTGGAGACCAGGTCCTGATCACCGTTCTCCACCGTGGTCGTGGTGAGCTGGTTGACCTTGTTGTAGGCGTACTCGGTGATTTCGGCGCGAGTAGATCCGGTGCCAGTACGTGTCGTCTTGAGCACGTTGCCATTGGCGTCGTAGACGAAGGTCGTCTTGCGGGCCAAGTCTTCGGGATCGAAAGTCTGCGAGGTCAGGCGGCCAGCGGCGTCATAGACATAGTCGGTAGTAATCGATTCGTTCCCGCCGGTCACCAGTTGGGTCTGGTTGCCTGCCGCGTCATAGGTGTGATTCTCCAGCACCACATCCGTGGTGGTGGTGGAGTTGTTCAGCAAGACGCCTACGGCGGTCTTCTTCTCCAGCAGGTTGTCATTGAAGTAGCTGTAGGAGGTCGTACGCTGCATCGCGTCCGTCTGCGTCTCAAGGCGACCGCCTGGGTCATAGGTGAATGACTCCAGCACCTCGTCCTTGGCCGGTTTCGGGTTGACCGGGCTGTCGGTCCAGCCCTTCAACGTGCGCGAGGTGAGCAGTCCGCGCCCGTCGTAGCCGTACTCGACCACCGCGCCCCGGGCATCGGTGACGGTGGCCAGTTGGCCGGTGGTGTTCCAGGATTGCCGGACGACGCCGCCCTCGGGGTCGGTGGTCGTTTCGAGCTTGCCATGGGTGTCATAGGTGTAAACGGTGGCCCGCTCGGCGTCGCCGCCGGTCAGGTCGGCGATGGTGTCGCTGAGCTTGTTGCCGTCCGGATCGTAGGCGAACGTGGTGCGCTGGGTGTGGGTAACCCCGGAGACCTCGTTCTTCACACCGGGCTCGGTCTGTGTCGCCGGACGGCCCAGCCCGTCATAGGTGAAGGCGGTTTTCACCCCGTCCGGATGAGCCTGTGACACCTCCGACTTCTCACGCAGCCGCCCCAGAGCGTCGTAGCTCAGCTTGACCAGCAGGCCGGCCGGACTGCTCTGCTCGGCCAGATCTCCAGCGGCGGTGTAGCGATAGGTCCAGGTGTTCTGCCGCGCATCCGTTTGTGACGCGATCAAACCGGCAGGGGTGGAACCACCGCCGATCGCCGCCTCACTGCCGTCGGTGTAGGTGACGCTGACCGAACGGCCGCTGGGGAAGTCTACGGTCGCTGGGGAGATCTGCTTGGTCTGCTCGCCGTAGGAGTTGTACTCCAAGGTGGTGGCGTAGGTGTTGTCGGTGGCGCTAGCCGAGCGAGCGTCGCGAACCTTGGTCACGCGGTCGTTGCGCGAGTCGAACTGGTCGTTCTTGTTGAGGTAGAACTCGGTGTAGGAGAGCTGGCAACTGTTGGACGTATGGCAGGTGTGGGTGGAGATGGTGTTGCCGCGCTTGTCGTTGCGCCAGGTGGTGGTGTTGTTGTTGGCGTCCGCTATCTCCGACAAAAACCCGTTGGTGTCGTAGTCGTAGTAAGTCGTCGCAGGCCGCTGGTCGGTCTTGGAGATCAGCCGGTAGCCACGCCAGATGTCGTGAACGGCCGTCAGTTTCTTGTTCTTCGGGTCGGTCACCTGAACCGTGGAGGTTCCCGCTGTGCGGTCCAGGACCGGTTCGGCCAGCTGCCAGGTGCCGCCGTGCTGGTCGGTGTGGGTCTTGATCCGCTCGGTCGAGGCGTCGTAGGTGTTGGCGGCCCAGATCCGGCCTGACGGGAGGGTGATCTTGACCAGTTCGTGCGGCGCGGCCAGCCTCGCGGCGTAGTGCCGGGCCACCTCCACCGCCGACAGCGGCCGATCGTAGACGGCGGCCTCATCGACCGTGGCGGCGATGCCGCCACCGATGTCCAGCCCATCGTCCTGGTTGATCGCGGCGACCGGTTCGGTCACCGTTCCGGCCTGCTGGCCGTCCAGATACAGCGTCTGCACGGTGCCGCCGACAGTGAACACCGCGTGGTGCCACTGGCCGTCCTTGACCGAGGCGGCCGACACGATCGGGGTGGAGTCCTCCTGGTAGGTCGCCGACAGCTTGCCCGCACTGGTCACCTCCAGCAGCGGAATGATCTCGCTGGGGAATTCGTAGCTGGTCGACATCAGCGTGCCAGTGGCCGTGGTCTTGAACCAGGTCTCCACCGACCCCCAGGCGCCGATCCGCGAGATCGCGTCAGAGGCCAGATTGATGTTCGGGGTACTGGAGGCGGCGATCTGCACCGCGGCATCCGTGGTACCCGCCAGCGCGCCCGGCTTGTTCAGCGTGTAGCCGATGTTGTAATGGGCGTCCGCGCCCATCCAGCCCAGATCTTTGGACGTCGACCCGGTGCTCTCACCCAGCCGCCAGTAGCCCATCGGGTCGGAATCGAGCACCGTGCTGCGATACAACGACCCGTTGTTGAGCTGATACACGGTGCAGGCCGTACTCGTCGTCGGGTCGCACACCTTCTCCAGCGCATCACCGTTGTAGGTATACGTCCAGGACAGCGCCTTGCCGTCCACAGCGTCGGTGGCCACGGTGGTCACATGCGCGCCAGTCCAAGAGAAGGTTAGCGACCGGCCGCCGGTCGCGGTCACCTTGGCCAGCTTCCCGTCGCTGCCGTACGTCAACTCCTGACCGCGGCCGCGACTGTCGGTCAGCTTCAGCAACCGGCCGGTGCCATCGAAGGCATAAGAGGTGGAGGACTTGTCCATCAACCGCCAGCTACCGTCGGCGTTCTTGGCCAACGTGGCGTACATGCCCGGCGGCGGTTGGAACGTGCCGTCATCCTTCTTGGCGAAGCGGGCCTGGCGGCCGTCCGGGTAGGTGACCAGCGCAGCCTCGCGCCCGCGCACGCTCTCGGCCACGAGCCGCATGTCCCACCGGGTCGACCAACCCGCCCCGAACGCGCCGTCCCGGCGCGGATCCATGCTGTTGTAGGTCCGCACCACCGACAACGGCGCACCCACCGTCGCCACCTGCGCATCGGTGAACGTGGTCGTGTAGTTGCCGGAGGCCTGGTTGAACTCCTGACCGTTGATGCCACGCATCGACAACTGCGAAGTGATCGTCGGCTGCCGCACCCCGATCACGAACGTGTACGTCGAGGACATCACGCTCTCCCCGCCCGTCGTCGAAGCGTCGCTGACCAGCACCCGCCACCAATACTGGCGGCCCCACCCGAGCGTGTCCTTGGGCACCGTCCAACTGTTGGACAACGGAATCGCGGTGACACAACCCGTCGACATCGACGGGTTGGTGCACACCTCGAATCGATAGCCGATCGACCCGCCCGGCGACGTCGTCGCCGTCACCGACAACGTCGGCTCCGTAGTCATCACCTGCACGCCATTGGCTGGCGACATCGACGTGATCGTGGGCGCCGAGGTCGTGCCGGACGTTGCCTTGGCCGTCAACAACCGCGAAAGAGAACCGGTCTGCTTGGTACGGACCACACCCTTGCGCAGTTCCTGCGGCACCGCTCCCACCGGCGCAGCCTTCGCCTTCGGCGTCCCCGGATCGGCCGTCGAGCGTGTCGCATCCGCAGAAACAGACGACGAAAGGCCGGCCCCGCTGCCCATCATCTGCTTAGGCGTGTCCGGCATGCCATCTGCCGCCGCCGTGACGACCGGCCTCCCCGAATCGGCCACCACCGGCTGCGCCTGCAACGTCAAAAGGCCCGGCAATGCCGCCATCAACGTGATACCCACGAGGCTGGACCGCACGCGTGCAGAACGAGACCATGCCAGCAACCGGCGCATACGCCGTCACACTCCGAACTACGCAGGACGCCTCACGACGCCGGACGAAGCTCCACCCCCCGGCACGAGACCGCGCGGTTCGGAGCAAGATTGCCAAACGGACCGAGCGTAAGCTGCGCATAAAACGGACACAAGATCGATTTTCGTGATCAATAGTCACGGAATGCGACTTACCACACGATCAGTCCGACATAGCGACATATATGAGCATGCCCGGCCAAGGGGTGGTAGATCGTGCTGCTTCGCTGAACAGGGAAGGCGTGCAGGACAGGCCGATTGCAAGTTCAGGCCGATGAGCCGCCTATCCACGACCCGCGTTCGGGCACCGGCTGAACCGCCCCGACTTTGGGGGAGACTTGGGTGTGCCCTGGGTCCGATGGAGTCGCGTTTCTGGATCGTCATGCCACGGTGGACGCGTTCTCGAACTGTATCGGGGTGAGCATGCCGAGGCTGCTGTGCCGTCGTTGCCGATTGTGCCAGATCTCCAGGTACTCGAAGATCACGTTCGGCAGCGCGGCGTGCAGGCACCTGCGGGCTCCGCCTCATCCAGGTGCAGCAGATAGGGCACCCCGCGCGGGGTGTAGCCGATACGGAACAACTCTTTGATCAGAGCGGTGACGCGGGCCAGACGTGCGCATAATCACGGTTTGACGTCACTTACCGGGGCTTGCGACCTGCTGAGGTCACCGTAGGTGATCGCCTTCTGGTCGCTGATCATCAGTGACTACTGATCGTAGATTTTGACCAGAGATGCGCTTGTGTGGCTTGATCAGGGCGCTTCATCGCTCCCCCACCCCTCCCGAGCGGAGATCCACGTGCGTCTCTTATCCGCGGAACGTCGCAGACCCGCCGCATCATGGCCGGCCGCCCTCGGCGGCGTTCTGACCCTGACCGCCGGCATCCTCATCGCTCTGGCACCCACCGCCTCGGCCAAGGACTCCATGACCGACCTCGGCGTTCTCACCTACAGCGGTGACCTGGTCGTCGGAGGCGACAAGGTCGCCGTCGCCGCCGGCGATCGCATCGTCGTCGCGGACACCACCGGCGAGATCGAGGGCGCTGTGACCGGCCTGTCCGGTGCCGACAGCCTGGCCATCACGCCCGACGGCGCCCGCCTCTACGCGGCGCTGTACGGCTCGAACGAGGTAGCCGAGATCAACACCGCCACACTGGAGATCACCCGGCGCATCGACCTCGCCGACTACCCATGCCCGGAGAGCCTGGCGCTCACCGGGGAGCGGCTGTGGGTCGGATACTACGGCTGCGGCACCGGGTACGGCGTCCTCGGCCTCGACCTGTCGGTGGCGGAGCCGGAGCCGGAGCCGTTCGACACCTCTCTCCTTAAGTCGGGCCCGTCTATCGCCGCAGCCGGGAACACGCTGGTGGTCGGCGAAGGAGCGGGCTATCCGACCGATCTGTTCGTCTACGACATCAGCGGCACCGCTCCCGTCCTGCGCGGCGAGATCGACGGGCACGTCACCGGAAACGGCCAGCTGATGGACGTTACCGTAACCCCGGACGGCTCGCACGTGATCTCGGCGTTCGCCCTCCCGTACTCGTTCGATGTGTGGGATGCCACCACCTTGTCGAAGGTAGGTGGCTATGACGGGCCCGCGTGGGCGACGGCCGTCGCCATCAGTCCGGACGGTGCCTACGTCGCGGGCGGGCGCGACAACGGCCAGGGGGTGGCGACGATGACGCTGTACGACGCGGACTCGAAGGCGAATCTGCACACCGAGAACACCACAGTGGGTCAGGTGGTCGGCGGGAGCGTCGCATTCTCGGGCCGGGACATCTTCAGCCTGGTGAGGTCGCGCACGAAGCAGCTCTACCTGTGGCGGCTGCACGACATGACTCTGCCGCGCTCCACGCTGACACTGACGGCAGCGCCCGGCGGGACGGCGCACCAACCGCTCACCATGACAGGCCAGTTGGCGTTCGCCGATGGGACGGCCCCGGGCGCGCAGCAGCTCGCGGTGACCCGTACCCTGCCCGACGGAACCAGCGCGGACTTGCCCGGCGTGACGACCGCAGCGGACGGAACCTTCTCCATCACGGACGCGCCACCGATCGGCGGGCAGCTCACCTACACCGTGCGCTGGAAGGGCGACGAGGAACACCGGTGGAGCAAGGCCTCGGTCACTACTGCGGTCAGGTACGGCACAGCGCTGACATTGACGGGGCCGACGAGTGCGGTCGCAGGCGAGCAACTGGTGTTCAGCGGAGTGTTTCAGGTCGAGGGCACCACTGTGCCGATCGGCTCCCGGGTCACCGTCCAGCGCACTCTCACCACCGACGGCAGCGGCCTCCGTCGGTGGTCGGCGAGGATCAACAACGGATCGTACCTCTTCGTCGACACGCCGGAGGCGGGTGAATATACCTACACCGTGCTGTGGCCCGGCGACAGCAGGACCGGACCAGCACAGGCCAGTCAGGCCGTCAAGATTGACGAACCGAGCAGGTGACCGACAGCGCTGCCCGGCCCTGCCGCCGCCGGGCAGCGTCTTTCGATGATCTTGCCTTGACACGGTCCCCCTGATCGGTCAACGCGTGATCACACCAGGGTGCGGCCGTCGTCCCAGCACCGCCGGTGCAAGGCCAGCGGCCTGACCCACGTCTCGATCACTACTCGAAGAGGGACGGGTTCCGGCGCCTCTGCGAAGGATCTCGGGCTTGTCCTGCGAGAAATCGATGAGCCTCGTCGGTTCGTCACCGCGTTCGCCGGAGTCGATCGTGGCGGTCCACGACGCGCACCCTCTGCCTCGGCCCCTTGGAAGCTCTCTCCGCTTCCTGTAGCCCCCCGGGGCGCCGCGTCGCTGCAAAACGCGGAGCCCCTTGGCTGGATCATGAGGAGCAGTCGTACAGCCCGTCCTGGCCGGTCACACTCTTGCAGTTGGCCTGGACCCAGGTGGTGACCTCGCTGTTGCCTCTGCCGGGGCCGCCGCGGTCGTCGCCGCCGGCCATCACGTAGCGGAGCTTGCCGGATGAGACGAGGTCCTTGAGCTTGGTGACGGTCATGGCGGGGTCGCTGCCAGTGAAGCCGCCCATGGCGAGGACCGGCTTGCCGGTGGACAGGATGGTCGAGGAGGCCTGCATGGCGCTGCTCACGGCGACGAGCCATTCGGCCTTGCCTTGGTTGGCCACCAGGTAGGAGACCATGGAGCTGCTGATCCCGCCGCCGGGACCGCCGCCGCCCATCCGCCCAAACCGCCGTTCCGTCCCCTGTCCGTCCTGACCCTGGCCATCTTGGCCCTGACCATCGCCCTGCGGGACCTGACCCTGCGGGAATTGGCCCTGCCCGTCCTGGCCCTGCGGCATCTGGCCTTGAGGCATCTGCCCCTGCGGGAACTGGCCCTGCGGCATCTCGCCCGGCCGCATCTGGCCGCGGAAGCCGCCGCCCCCAGGGCCGAAGCCCATCCCGCCGCTAGACGGTCCTGCGGTGGGGTTGCTGCCGTTGACCTGCGAACCGAGAGGCGACACCGCGAACGCTGCCGGTCCGGCGAGCCCGGCGATCGCCGTCGCCACCAGCGCGACCGCGGCCGCCTTCACCGCGATCTCCTTGCGGAACTTGGCCAGCACCAGCCCCGCCACCGCGACCACGGTCGCGGCGAGCACCGCCCAGGCCAGCCACGGCACGAAGTCGGGAGTACGGCGGAGCACCACGAACGACCATGCGCCCGTGACGGCGACCCCCAGCGGCAGTGCCCAGGCCCACACCTGGGAAGAGCGCCGGTAGGCGCCCCACATGGCCAGCCCGCCGAAGGCGGTGACGGCGGCGACGGCCGGGGCCATGGCGGTCGTGTAGTAGGGGTGGAAGGTGCCGCTGGCGAAGCTGAACACCATGAAGTGCACGACGAGCCAGCCGCCCCAGACCAGCCACGCGGCGAGGCTTGCCCCGGGCTGACCGGCGGTCCCCGAAGTGCCGACAGCCCCCGAAGCGCCAACCGCTATGGGCGGGGCAGTGACCTCGGGCGCAGTGCCGACCTTGGAACCGGCGCCAGCCGCGGTGCCACCCTCGGGCGTGACCAGGCCGACCCAAGGAGTGGTCGCCTCAGGCTTAGCGGCGGCGCTCGTGGCCGTGTCAGCCCCCTGCGGCGCAGTGAGCTTGGCGCGTCGCCACCGCGCGGTCAGCGCGAACACCAGGGCCAGCCCGCAGAACGGCAGCAGCCAAGAGATCTGCCCCGCCATCGTCTCGTTGAACAGCCGGTCGGCCCCGGCGGCACCGCCGAACGAGGCCCCACCACCGCCGCCGAACCCGCCCCCACCGCCACCCGGGCCGCCGCCACCTTGACCGAAGATGCGCCCTAGCCCGTTGTACCCGATGACCAGGTCCCACACGGAGTTGTCGGTCGAACCACCGATATAAGGCCGCGAGTCCGCAGGCAGAAGGTCCACGATCACCATCCACCAGGCGCTCGACACCACCATCACGGCACCGGCGGCCAGCAGGTGACCAACGCGCTTGCCCCAGGAGACCCGAGCACACAACAGGTACGCCAGCACAAAGGCGGGCACCACCACATACGCCTGAAGCATCTTGACGTTGAACGCCAACCCGACGAACAACGCACACACCAACAGCGACCGCAACCGCCCCGTCCGCAGCGACTCCAGGCAGAACCAGGCCGCCAGCACGAGCAGGAACACCAGGATGGTGTCAGGGTTGTTGTCCCGGTTGATCGCCACCGTGATAGGCGTGAGCGTCATGACGACGGCCGCGATCAGGGCGGCCACGTGCGCCTGCCCTACCTCCGAGTGGGCAGTCGCGGGCCGAAGAACGGGGAAGGCACGCCGTACCGACGAGTAGACCAGCCCGACTGAGGCCACACCGGCCAGCGCCTGCGGGATCAGCATGCTCCAGGTCGAGAACCCGAAGACCCGCGCCGACAGCCCCATCACCCACAGGGCCAGCGGCGGCTTGTCTACCGTGATGAACGAGCCGGAGTCGAGCGCGCCGAAGAAGAACGCCTTCCAGCTCTTGGTGCCCGACAGGATGGCCGCGGAGTAGTACTCGTTGGCGTTGCCGCTCAGCGCCCACGTATAGAGGACGAAGGCGACGGCCAGCACGATCCAGAGCGCGGGCCGGGACCAGCGAGGATCTTCCGGGGCGCCGCGCCAAACAGCGCCGCGCCAAACAGCGCCGCGCCAAACCGAGCGGCGGTGGCTCGGCTGGTCGAGGGTCATGGTCATGAGGTCCTCCGGCTCGGGTTGAAGACCCAGACCCGCAGCAGGAGGAAGCGGACCAGCGTGGCCAGCGCGTTGGCCATGACGACCGCGACCAGTTCCACGCCGTGGGAGACGGTGTCGGGCAGCAGGGCCAGGCTGCCGGTGGTCAGCACCAGCCCGACCAGGAACGCCATCAGGCCCTCGAACTGCTGCCGCATGGCCCCGGCCGACCCGGTCACGCCGAAGGTGAAGCGGCGGTTGGCGGCGGTGTTGGCCACGGCGGTCACCAGCAGCGCGATCGCGTTGGCCACGAGCACTGGGATCATCTGCCGCAGCCCCGAGAACAGCAGCAGGTACGCCAGCGTGCTCACCACGCCCACGACGGCGAACTTGGGCAGCTGCGCCGCCATGCCGCGCGGCAGCTGGGCCTGCGACACCCGGGCGGGCACCGGGATGCGGGCCGCGCCGGACAGCGTCTTGCGGGCCACCCTGAACAGGCCGCGCAGGTCGTCCTTGGCGGTCTGGAAGACGTCCACCCGGCTGTCGGGGTCGTCCACCCAGTCGACGGGCACCTCGTGGATGCGCAGCCCGTGCCGCTCGGCGAGCAGCAGCAGCTCGGTGTCGAAGAACCACTGCTCGTCCTCGACGGCGGGCAGCAGCGCCTGCGCGATCTCGGTGCGTACGGCCTTGAACCCGCACTGGGCGTCGGAGAACCGGGCGCCCATGAGGTGGAGCAGCAGGTTGTACGAGCGGGAGATGAACTCGCGCTTCGGCCCGCGCACCACCCGCGACGCCCTCGCCAGCCTGGTGCCGATGGCCAGGTCGCTGTGGCCCGACAGCAGCGGCGCCACCAGCGGCAGGAACGCGTCGAGGTCGGTGGACAGATCGACGTCCATGTAGCTGACGACGTCCGCGTCGCTCTCCGACCACACCTGGCGCAGCGCCCGCCCGCGTCCCTTGCCGTCCAGGTGTACGGCGCGCACGTGGGGTAGCTCGGCGGCCAGTTCGATGGCCAGTTGCCAGGTGTTGTCCGTGCTGGCGTTGTCGGCGATCGTGATGCGGTAGTCGTACGGGAAGGTCCCCGACAGGTAGGCGTGCAGCCGGCCGATGCTGTCACGCAGGGCCCGCTGCTCGTTGTAGACCGGGACGACCACCTCGACCAGGCGGGTCTTGAGTGTTGTGTGCATGACCCGAATCTCTCGTTCAGGTCTTTAACGCGACTTAGCCGATTATGAGTGCGGGGTGAGATTCCCGGGCAGTTCGAGGATCGCGATCGCGCCGCCGCCGGGGGCGTTCTCCAGGCGTACCTTTCCCCCCACCTCGGCCACGGCCTGCGCGACGATCGAAAGCCCGAGTCCCGAGCCGGGCAGGCCGCGCGCCGCCGGCGAACGCCAGAAGCGCTCGAAGACATGCGGCAGGTCCTCTTCGGGGATGCCGGGGCCGTGATCGCGTACGGTCAGCTCGCCTTGGCGCAAGGTCACCTGGACCTCGCCGTCCGGACTGAACTTGGCGGCGTTGTCGATGAGGTTGAGCACGGCACGTTCCAGCGAGGCGGGACCGCCGACGACGTACCAGGGGGCCAGATCGGTGGCGACCGCGGCCCCGCGCAGCCGGGCCCGCTCGGCGGCGGCCCGGACCACGTTGCTGAACTCGAGCTCGATGTGCGGCTCGTGGTCGGTGTCGCCGCGAGCGAGCTGGAGCAGGTCACCGACCAGCGTGGACAGCTCGGCGAACTGCGCCTTGACGTTGACGAGCAGCCGTTCCTTGGCGCCGGGGTCGAGGCTGCGGCCGGTCTGCTCGCTGCGCAGCAGCAGGTCGATGTTGGTACGGAGGGTGGTCAGGGGGGTTCGCAGCTCGTGTCCGGCGTCGGCGACGAGCTGCTGCTGGCGTTCACGGGATCCGGTCAGGGCCGTGGTCATGGCGTTGAAGGAGGCGCTCAGGCGGGCGATCTCGTCATTGCCCCGCACCGGGATGCGGGTGTTGAGATCCTCCGTTCTGGCAATGTGCTCGACCGCCTCTGTGAGGTGGCCGACAGGGCGCAGCGCCGTACGGGAAATGGCCAGGCCGGCCCATCCGGCGCCGAGCACACCCAGCGCGGCGACAGCCGCCAGCGCGAGGGCGGTGTTGCGCAGTGTGTACTGGAGGTGAAACAGCGGCCTGGCCTCCAGTACGGCCAGGCCGGGCGCGAAGTTCGTCGTGACGACGCGCATCGGTGTGCCGTCCTTGGCGACGCCATCGCGGTAGATCGGCGGACAAGGGTGACCGACAGCCGCCTTGTCCTCGTCGGTCGCCACGATCGGCGAGCCCAGCGAGCAGGTGGTGCCGTTGGCGTCCATCAGAGTCACTATCCCGCCGAACTTGTCGGCGGTGCCCTGCGGGGTGCAATGGTCGGTCAGATACTTCTTATCCCCCGGTCCTTCGGGGTCCATGATGGTCTGGTCGAGCTGGCGTACCAGCTGGTTCTGCACGATGAACCACGACAGCGTCGCGCAGGCCGCAATGGCCACTGCCACGGCGAGCGTGACGAGCAGGGTCAGCCGGGAGCGCAGACTGCCCTTTCTCACGGCGCAGCTCGCAGCGTGTACCCCACCCCGCGCACCGTGTGGATCACCCGCGCCTCGCCACCGGCTTCGGTCTTTCGCCGCAGATACATCACGTACACGTCGAGCGAGTTGGACGTCGGCTCGAAGTCGAACCCCCACACCTCGCCCAGGATCTGCTCACGGGTCAGCACCTGACGCGGATGCGACAGGAACAGCTCCATCAGCAAGTATTCGGTCCTGGTGAGGTCCAGCCGCCGCTCGCCCCTGGTCACCTCGCGGGTGTCGGGGTCCATGCGCAGGTCGCCGTAGCTCAGCGTGACCTCGGGGGCGCCGGTGTGCAGCGCGCCCCGCCGCAGCAGGGCGCGTACCCTGGCCAGCAGCTCGTCGAGCTCGAACGGCTTGACCAGGTAGTCGTCGGCGCCCGCGTCGAGCCCGGAGACCCGGTCGCCGACGGCGTCGCGGGCGGTCAGCATGAGGACGGGGATGTGGTTGCCCGTTGCCCTGAGCCTGCGGCAGGCGGTCAGCCCGTCGAGGCGCGGCATCATGACGTCGAGCAGCACCGCGTCATACGTCTCGCGCGCCAGCTCGTCGAGCGCCGCCTGCCCGTCGTTCGCCGTGACGACCTTGTAGCCCTCGAATTCGAGGCTCGACTGCAACGCCTCGCGCAACGCGGGCTCATCGTCCACCACCAGCAACCGTGCAGGCTCACTCATGCTCTTAAGCTAAGGCCCCATCATGAAAACGCTATGAACGGTTTCGGGGTTGTTTCATGAGTGCCGCCACGTGACGGGCATGGCGTTCGCCCCGAAGATGACCTGACAGTACTTGAACGGAACCTCCTCCTCGTTCACCGCGAGACGCAGCGACGGGATGCGCTCGAACAGCGTCCGGTAGGCGATCTCCAGTTCGGCCCTGGCCAGGTTCTGGCCGAGACATTGGTGCACGCCGTAACCGAAGGCGACGTGGTGGCGGGCGCCGCGGTCGATGTCGAAGTCGTCCGGCCGCTCGAAGGCACGCTCGTCCCGGTTCGCCGAGGCGCCGAGCACGAAGATGCCCTCGCCCTTCCTGACGAGCTGACCGCCGATCTCCTGGTCCTCGACGGCCACCCGGTCGAAGGCCACCCAGTCGACGATCGACAGGTAGCGCAGCAGCTCCTCGACCGCCATCGGCCACAGTCCCGGGTCCTCCCGCAGCCGGGCCAGCTGGCCGGGGTGGCGCAGCAGGGTGAGGACGCCGAGCGGGATCATGTTGGCGGTGGTCTCGTGGCCCGCGATGAGCAGCAGCGAGATCATGCCGACGATCTCGTCGTGGTTCACCTCCCCCGCCGTGATCAGCCGCCCGAGCAGGTCGTCCTTCGGCTGCCGCGCCGCCTCCGCGACCAGGTCGGCGAGGTAGTTCTTGATCTCTATGATCGCCGCGAAGCTCGCCTGCGGGTCGTCGCTGGACACCATGGTGCGGGTACGCGACTGGAAGAACTCGTGGTCGGCGTACGGTACGCCGAGCAGCTGGCAGATGACCAGCGACGGCAGCGCCAGCCCGAAGTCGGCGACCAGCTCGGCGTCCGGGCCCTTGGCGAGCATGTCGTCGATGAGCAGGTCGGCGGTCCGCTGGATGCCGGGCCGCATCTCCTTGACCCGCCGGACGGTGAACTCGGGGATGAGCAGCCGCCGGTAGCGGCCGTGTTCGGGCGGGTCCATGTCGATGAACTGGCCGACCCTGAACCGTTCCATGACCTCCCGCTGCTCCTGGGTGGGCTCCTCGGCGGTGAAGGCGTTGTTCGGGTGGCCGGGGGTGGCGGGGCTGGTGCTGATGCCCTGGCCGTTCAGCACCTGCCTGGCTTCGGCGTACCGGGTGACCAGCCAGACGTCGCCGTGGGGCAGGGACGCCCGTACGAGCGGCGCCTCCTCGCGCATCCGCTCGTACTCGGGGGGCGGGGCATACGGGCAGGTGCGCGGGACGGGGAAGGATGGGGTCATAGTCTTGCTCCCTACAAAGCCGGATTCGCATTGCTTACTTACGCGAAAGTAAGCAATGCGGGGGCTTGACGTCAAGTGGACGGGAGCGGGATGGCTGGGCGGCGGACCGACACACGTGAGCGGATCCAGCGGGTCGCGATGGAGCTGTTCGCCGAGCGGGGCTACGACAAGACCACGTTGCAGGAGGTGGCGGAGCGGCTGGAGATCACCAGGCCGGCGCTCTACTACCACTTCCGGACGAAGGAGGAGATCCTCACCAGCATCGCCGACGGGTTCATCTCCTCGCTCGACGAGCTCGGGGAGTGGGCGCGGGCGCAACCGGACACGTTCGAGGCCCGGCAGGAGATCCTGCGGCGGATCGCCGGGCTGCTGGAGGACAAGTGGCGGCCGCTGATGCGCTTCGCCCAGATGAACCAGGGGGCGTTCGCCGAGACGTCGGTGGGCGACCGGATGCAGGAGCGCATCATCTCGTTGCTGTCGGCGCTGAGCCGGCCGGGGGGCGACGTGGTCGTGCAGTTCGAGGCGCGGCTGGCGGTGTTCGCGCTGATCCTGGGCTCGGTGCCGGAGGTGTTCGGCATGGACCTGCCGCCGGCCGAGCTGGCCTCCGCGGCCATGACCGTGGCCGTCCGATTGGTCGCGGACCACGAGCCTTCAGGTCAGTAGGGCCATCGCCGCGTTGTGGCCGCCGATGCCGCTGACGCCGCCGCCCCTCCGGGCGCCGGCGCCGCACAGCAGGATCCGCTCGTGCGCCGTCTCCACTCCCCAGCCGCCTTCCTCCGCGTACGGCCAGCTCAGGTCCCGGTGGAAGATGTGCCCGCCGGGCAGGCCCGCCTCGTTCTCCAGGTCGACCGGCGACTTGGCCTCGATGCAGGGCGTGCCGTCAGGGGCGCGCAGGAGGCAGCCCTCGATGGGCTCGGCCAGCACGCTGTCGATGGACGCCAGGGTGGCCTTGAGCGCCTCAGCCCTCGCCTTGTCTGGATTCTCCCGGAACAGGCGGGCGGGCATGTGCAGCCCGAACAACGTCAGCGTCTCCGCCCGCCCCCGCAGCTCGGGGCCGAGGATCGACGGGTCGGTCAGCGAGTGGCAGTAGACCTCGGCGGGCGGCAGATCGGGGATCTGGCCCCGGGCCGCCTGCGCGTGGGCCATGGCCAATTGGTCGCGGCTCTCGTTGATGTGGAACGTACCGCTGAAGGCCGCTCGCGGGTCCACCGAGGCGTCCTTGAGCTGCGGCAGCCTGCTCAGCACCATGTTGACCTTCAGCTGGGCACCCTCGGGCACCTCCGGCGTCGCGCCGAGCAGCCGGTCGAGCACGGCCGGCGGCAGGTTGACCAGCACGTGCCGCCCCGTGACCGTGTGCTCGCCGTCGTCCGTGCGGAACGCCACCTCACCCGACGGCGAGATCCCGATGATCTCCGCCCCGGTCCTGATCTCGGCCCCCGCCTGCCTGGCGGCCGTTTCGAGCGCCCCGGACACCGCGCCCATCCCGCCGACCGGCACGTTCCAGTCGCCTGTCCCGTCGCCGATCACGTGGTAGAGGAAGCACCGGTTGGCCAGCAGGTCCGTGGCGGGATCGGCGAACGTGCCGATCAACGCGTCGGTCAGCACCACGCCACGCACGGTGTCGTCGCCGAACCGCTCGTCCACGACCTGCCCGATCGGCCGCTGGAACAGGTCCCGCCACGCCTCGGCGCCCACCAGGCGTTCGATCTCGGCGGGGGTACGCAGGGGTTCGAGCAGCGTGGGCGCCAGGACCCGGGCCACCTTGGCGGTCAGTCCGTAGAACTCCTCCCACGCCCGGCGGTCGGCGTCGCCTCCGGTGACGGCCCTGAACGAGGCGGCGGTGGCGCCTTCGTCGCCGTCGTCCACGAGCAGGCCGGTGTCGCCGTGGGGCGTGTAGGAGGAGTAGCGCCGACGGCGTAGGTCGAGGCGGAGCCCCAGGTCGCGGACGATCTCGGTGGGCAGGAGGCTGACCAGGTAGGAGTAGCGCGACAGCCGTACGTCCACGCCCGGAAAGGGCCGCGCGGAGATCGCCAGGCCGCCCACGTACCCGAGCCGCTCCAGCACCAGCACCCGCCGCCCGGCCCGCGCCAGGTAGGCGGCCGCCACCAGCCCGTTGTGCCCGCCACCCGCGACAACGACGTCATAGGACCCCATATCCGCACCATACCTAGTGATCGCCGCCGTAAGGTGCCGAGGCATGGCGAACGACCACACAGCCTGTGTTCGTGTGAACGTCGAGGTCCGTCGGCGGCAAGGTCGAGGCCGACGGCATCGGGGCCGCCGTCCTGGAGGAGACCGCCTATCGCCTAAGAAGCGCGGACGACATCGGCCAGCGGGGTGGCGGGCCGGCCGGTCAGCCGGGGAATGGCGTCGCTGACCCCGTCGAGTTCGCCCCCGGCTATGGCGGTATAGGTGGAGACCCAGGCGTCGACCTGCCAGTCAGGGGCGCCGTAGGAGGCGCGGGATCGGTAGGCCTCCTCCACCGTCTCGGGATGGTAGGTGATGTCGCGGCCGGTGGCCCGCGACAGGATCGCGGCGACTTCGGCCAAGGTGAGGGATTGCGGGCCGGTCAGGTCGTAGGTGGCGCCGGCGTGTTCGGGAGCATGGAGCAGTACGGCGGTGGCGGCGTCGGCGATGTCGTCCTGCGCGACGACCGCGGCTCGCCCCTGTCCGGCGGGGCCCCGTACGACGTCGTCGTCACCGACCATGGCCGGCAGGAAGTCGGCGTAGAGGTTGTCGCGCAGGAAGGTGAAGGCCAGGCCGCTGGCGCGGATGTGCTGTTCGGTGGCCCAGTGGTCACGGGCGAGGGTGAACGTGGCATCGGGGGCGGCGCCGTAGAACGAGATGTACACCAGGTGGGCGACGCCGGCCTCGGCGGCGGCGTCGACGAAGGTGCGGTGCTGCTGGAGGCGGTCGGGCGTTTCCGAGGCCGACACCATCAGGACCCGGTCGACGCCGTCCAGGGCCCGCAGGATGGCCTCACGCTCGCCGAACCCGCCACGGACAGCGGTGGCCCCGGGCAGCCGCGGGGCCCGATCCAGGTCGCGGACCACCATGGTCTGCGGGGTGCCGGCGGCGGCGAGCCGCCGTGCGACGCGCCCGCCGAGGTTGCCGGTGACACCGGTCACCGCGATCCTCGCGTCGGTGAACTGACTCGTCATGAGCGCGTCTCTCTTTTCGGGTGCTTCGTCTCGTGCCTTACTACCAGGTCGGTGCCGGTGATCCAGTCGGTGACGGAGCGGTGCCGCGGGCTCCAGCCGAGAAGATCGCGCGTACGGGTGGTGCGCACGCGGCTGTTGGAGCCCAGGGCATGGCCGGCGAACTGGGGATCCCAGACGTTGTCCGGCGAGCCGGGGTCCCAGGGCTGTGGGCCGGGCAGGCCGAGGGAGCGGGCGATGGCGCCGGTCATCGCGGCGAAGGACTCCTCACCGTTCTCGACGAAATAGAAGGTGCCGGGGGGCGACTTCTCCAGGACGAGCAGATACAACTCGGCCACGTCGTCGACGTGGACGTTGGACCAGATGTTGCGGCCGGTCCCGACGTGGCGGACCACCCCGCCGGAACGTGCCTGACGCACCAGTGCCGCGATCAGGACGCTGTCGCGGCCCAGGCCCCGTCCGGGCCCGTAGATCAGGCTGTTGCAGAGGACCGCGGAGCGCACGCCCTTCTCCGCGGCGCCCAGGACCAATCGGTCGATGGCGACGCGTGCCTTGCGGATGGGATGGTCGGGCTCCCAGGCGGAGCCCGCATCGAGAACGTCCTCGCCGAAGATCTCTTCGGACGCCTCCCCTTGGGTGCCGATGGCCACGATGCTGGAACCACTGGTGTGGATCAGCGGCTTGCCGGACCCGGCCAGAGCGGCGATGAGCGTTTCGACGGCGCCGCGATGGTCGCTGCTGGCCGCGTTGACGACGGCGTCGGCACGGTGGGCCTGCTCGGCGAGCACAGCCGTGTCGTCCAGGGTGCCCACCACCGGCCGGATGCCCAGCCGGGCGAGCTCCTCGGCTCTGGCCCGGTCGCGGATCAGGCCGGTGACGAGGTGGCCGGCCTGAAGGAGGTGGGCGGCGACGGTGCCGCCGATGTAGCCGCTCGCGCCGGTGACGAAGACATGCATCGAAAGGGTGCCTTTCCTGTCGGGACCGGACAGCATCGGCCGGTGTCCGATGGATTGACAAGCTCTCGTGCCGTAACGGCAAAACGGCTCATGGGCGGCTGGCGATCGCCAAGAGGGTCGCGGCCGGGGCGGCGAGTGAGCGGCCGCGGCGCCACACCGCGCGCAGGTTCCTGACCAGGTTCAGGCCCGCGAGCGGCACCTCGACCAGCCGTCCCGTGGCCACCTCCGCCTCCACGGCGTATCCGCTGAGCACCGCGGGCGCCGACCCGGCCTGGGCGGCGCCCTTGACGGCCGAGTTCGAGCCCAGCTCCAGCCGCGGGCTGGCGCGGTGCAGGCTCTTGAACGCCACGTCCAGCGTCTCCCGCGTGCCCGACCCGGGCTCGCGCACGACGAGCGGCGTGGCGGCCAGCTCCGCCCCTTTGAGCGCGGTACGGCGGCGCGCCCAGGCATGCCCCGGCGCCACCACGACCACCAGCCGGTCGGTGCCCACCACGCGGCTGGCCAGTCCCTCGGGCACGCTCGGCCCCTCGACGAAGCCCAGCTCCACCTCCCCGGCCAGCACCCGGGCGGCGACGTCGGCGGAGTTCACCACGTCGAGGCCGACCTGGACGCCCGGCTCCCGGTTCTGCAACTCGCCCAGCCAGCGCGGCACCAGGTATTCCGCCACCGTCATGCTCGCCGCCACCCGCAGATGGGCCGCCCCGCTGTGCCGTACCGCCTGGGCGGCGCGCATCAGCTCCTGGGCGGCGGCGAGCACCTGCGCGGCCCAGCCCGCCACCATCTTGCCCTCGGCGGTCAGCGTCGACCCGCGCGGCGTACGCTCCAGCAGCGGCAGGCCCAGACGGCGCTCCAGGTGCGCGATCCGCTTGCTGGCCGACGGCTGGGCGATGCCCGCGACCTTGGCCGCCTGCCCCAGGCTGCCCAGCTCGCCCACGTCGACCAGAAGCTTCAGCGAGTCGAGATCCGGCAGCGTACTCATAGCCACAGGCTATGACCTACCAGGCAACGGATGGCTACCGAGCCCTCGCGGCACTCAGAACACTGGGATCATGACCCTCACCGCCCGCTTGCCGCACGATCGTCCCGACAGCGGCCGTCAGCTTGACGGTCGGCTACCTGGCATCGGCGCGGCGGCGCTGGCGGTGGTGTTCGCGCTGGTCGTGAACCACTTCGTGCCCGTGCTCAGCCCTGCGGTCGTCGCCGTCGTGTCGGGCGCGGCGCTGGCGAACCTGGTGGGCGTCGGCGAGCGGCTCAAGCCCGGTCTGCGGTTCGTCGCGAAGCGGGTGCTGCGTACCGCGATCGTGCTGCTCGGCCTGCAGATCGCGGTGCCGCAGGTGCTGGCGCTGGGCTGGCGGACGGTGGCCGTCGTGGTGCTGGCGACCGGCGTCACGTTCACGCTGACCCCGCTGATCGGCCGCCGCCTCGGTCTCACGCCGGGCACGTCACTGCTGGTCGCCACCGGCGTCTCGATCTGCGGCGCCGCCGCGATCGCGGCCATGCGCGAGAGCACCGACGACTCCTCCGACGATGACGCGGCCAGCGCGCTCAGCGTGGTCGTCCTGTACGGCACCACCGCCATCGCCCTCGTACCGCTGGCTGCGTCCTGGCTCGGGCTGTCACCGACGCAGCTGGGCGTGTGGGCCGGGGCCGCCGTGCACGAGGTGGCCCAGGTGGCCGCGATCGGGGCCGCCTCGGGTGTGCTGGTCACCGCCGTCACCGTCAAGCTGGGGCGCGTCATCCTGCTCGCCCCGATCGTCGCCCTGACCTCCTACCGCCGCCGCCACACCGGACCCGATGCCCCCGGCCGGCCCAAGCAGCCGCCGATCATCCCGCTGTTCGTGGCCGGTTTCCTGGCGATGGTGGCGCTGCGTAGCACCGGCCTGGTCCCCGGCGCCGTGACCACCGCGATCCCCCAGGTCACGAACATCCTCATGGCCGCCGCCCTGTTCGGCCTCGGTACGGGGATCGACGCCCGCATACTGGTCAAGGGCGGACGCGCACTGCTGCTCGGCGCCATTGCCACCGGCCTGGTCGGGGCCGTCTCGCTCGCGGGTGTCATGCTCCTCGTGTGATCATCGATGGACGTGCTTAATCTGAACAAACTTCGTAAAGTAGAGCGTTCCACTTAGCCGCCCTACGAAGGAGCACGAAGCCCGCATGCACCGCGCCGCCGACCCCATCCTCCGGCCGTCCGACGAGGTCGCCGAAGCCCTCGCCACCGGCGCTCCCGTCATGGCCCTGGAGTCCACGATCATCTCGCACGGCCTGCCGCAGCCGCGCAACCTGGAGGTCGCCCGGGAGCTGGAGGACATCGTCAGGGCGGCGGGTGCCGTGCCGGCCACGATCGCGGTGCTCGACGGCGTCGCCCACGTGGGCCTGAACGACGTCGAGCTCGAACGCATCGCGACCGAGTCGGACCTGCGCAAGCTGAGCCAGCGCGACCTGCCGGTGGCGGCGGCGCTGAAGGCGAGCGGTGCGACGACCGTCTCGGCCACCTCGTTCCTGGCGGCCCGCGCGGGCATCCGGATCTTCGCCACCGGCGGGCTCGGCGGCGTGCACCGGGGCTGGATCCAGGAACAGGACGAGTCGGCCGACCTCGACACGCTCGCGCGTACCCGGATCACCATCGTGTGCGCCGGGGTCAAGTCGATCCTGGACGTGCCCGCGACCCTCCAGCGCCTGGAGACCCGCGGCGTGACCGTGGCGGGATACCGTACGGATACCTTCCCCGGCTTCTACCTGCACTCCTCCGGCGAGCCGATCGACTGGCGGATCGAGTCGGCCGACGAGGCCGCGGCCATCATGCGCGGCCAGGACGCGTTCGGCGGCCAGGAGAGCGCGCTGATCGTCGCCAACCCCATCCCGGTGGACCAGCAGCTCGACCCGGCCCTGCACGACCGCGTGCTGGGCGAGGCGCTGGCCGCCGCCGACCGCGAGGGCGTGACCGGGCAGAAGATCACCCCGTTCCTCCTCGGCTATCTGGTGGACGGCACCGGCGGCGCCTCCCTGGAGGCGAACCTGGCCGCGGTCCGCGGCAACGTCACCCTCGCGGCCCAGATTGCGCTCTCCTGGTCACGAGCGTGACCGGCACCGGCCTCCTGGTCATCGGCGACGTCGTCACCGATGTGGTGGCCCTGCACGACACGCCGGTCATGTCGGGCACCGACACGGCCGCCGACATCGTGCTCCGTCCCGGCGGCTCGGGCGCGAACACCGCCTCCTGGGCCGCCCACCTGGGCGCCGACGTACGGCTGCTGGCCAGGCTCGGCTACGACAGCAGTGAGTGGCACACCAGCGAGCTGATCAAGATCGGGGTGCGCCCGCACGTACGCGTCGACCCCGACCATCCGACGGCGATCGTGATCGCGATGGTGGACCGGACCGGCGAACGCTCGTTCCTCACCAACCGGGGCGCGGGCGGCCGGATCTCCGCCGAGGACTGGGACGGCTCCCTGCTCGACGGGGTGGGCCGCCTGCACCTGTCCGGCTACACGCTCTTCGCCGAGCCGGGGCTGCGGCTGGCCAGGCTCGCCATGGCCGAGGCCCGCGCCGCCGGGGTGGCCGTCAGCATGGATCCCGCTTCGACCGGCTTCCTGCGCGAGTTCGGCATCGCCCGCTTCCTCCGCGAATCCGCCCCCGCCGACCTCATCATCCCCAACCGGGACGAAGCCCTCCTGCTCACCGGAGCGCCGACCCTTGAGCGCGCCGCCGAACTGCTCAGTGAGAGGTACGGCACCGCGATCGTCAAGCTGGGACCCCAGGGCGCTCTGGTAGCTTCGGACGGCACGGTGACGGCCGTGACAGCTGGGGTTCCAGCGGACGTCGTGGACTCGACAGGAGCGGGCGACGCGTTCGCTGCGGGATATCTCACAGCAAGATTGAAGGGTGCCGGTGAAGGGCAGTCTTTGGACGCCGGATGCCGGGCCGGAGCCGAGTGTGTGGCCCTGGTGGGCGGTCGGCCACGGTACGGTTTGGAGCTGAACCTTCTTTACCCTATTCACACCGATTGATAGCTTGCCGCGTAGGCTGCACCATTAACCACATGCGTATTGAGTAGCAACACGCGGCTCACTGGGGAGGATAAGGTCCGCCGATGGAAGTCGAGTCATCGATCTGCCTGAGCGACCTGGTCCCTGCCTTGCGCTGGAGCCGTCCCCAGCAAGTCGCGGAGGCGCTGGGCGACCCGCGCCTGCCCGCCGGGTGGTGGTCGTCCGTCGCCCTGTCGAGGGCTCTGAGTACGGCCGGACTCGACTGGATCTGCGACCGGCTCGCGTTGCTGGCCTCGTCCCGCTGGGACCACATGGCCCTCGCCGACCTGCTGCCCGCGCTGACCGTGCACCACATCGACCCGGCGCTGCCCGGCTGGCCGGAGGCCACCCGGACGGCGATCACCGGCCTGGGGGGCTGGCAGCGACTGCGCCGCCTCTCGCCCGGCGACCTGGGCACCCCGTCGGCCACGCCTGAAGTGGTGATCGGCTCGGTGTTCCGCGAGGTGCTCAGCCGCATCCCGATCCAACGCGAACCCGGCCAGCCCGCCCAGCAGCCCGGCCCGGCACAGGCCCGGCCCGGCGCTCACCCGAGACAGGGCCAGCAGCCGGTCCACCCGGCGCAGGGTCACCCAGAGGTGACCCGCCCGCTCCAGCGCGGCACGGTCCCCGGCCAGCGCGACGGAGGCCCGGTCCAGGGCCCGGCACACACCGGCCCGCAGCCCGTGGCCCACGAGAACGGCACCGCTCAACGCCAGACCGGCTCCTTCCCCGGCCAGGCCGCCGCCCAGACGGGTCCCTTCGCCGATCAAGGTGGACCCCAGACAGGCTCCTTCGCCGCTCAGAGCGGGGCCGCCCGCCAGACCGGCTCGTTCCCTGTACCGGGCGGACCTGCTCAGACCGGCTCGTTCCCCGCTTCGGGCGGACCGCCGCAGACCGGCTCGTTCCCGGCGCTCAACAAGGACGGCTCGCCCAGGACCGGCGCGCAGCCGCTGGCCGCTCCGCAGCCCCAGTCCGGCCCCCAGGCGGCCCGCCAGGACGCGAGCTCTCCCGGCACCAATCCTCCCGGCGCCGGCCAGCAGGGCGGCGGCTTCCCGGGCACCGGCCTCCCCGGCCCCGGAGTCCCAAGCGCCAACGCCCCAGGCAACGCGAGCCCCGATCGGACCGGCCCCCACCCCACCACCGGCGGCCCGCACGCTGCTACCGGCCCGCACACCGGTCCGCATCCCACCGCCGGACCGCACACCGGTCCGCACTCCACCGCCGGGCCGCACCCCGCCGCCGGCTCTCAGGCCGGCACGCCGCCCCTCGGCAGCCCGCTCACCCCCGGCGCTCCGGCCACGCCAGGCAGTCCGGCCACGCCAGGCAGCCCGCTCACCCCAGGCAGCCCGATCGCCCCCGACGGCCCGCACACCGGGCCCGCCGCCGACCGTCCCGACGGAACCGGAACGACCCAGCAGGGTCCTCTCCCGGGCGCCGAAGGCGGTGGGAAGCCCCAAACCGGGCCACTCCCGGCCGCCGGGCTGTTCGCCCCCGGATCTGTCACAGGCACCGGGCAGTTCCCCGCGGTCGGGCCACTCGCGGGCACCGGAACGCCCACCGGCAACGGCTCACCCACCACGGGCGGCTTCCCCGGCGACCTGGGCAAAACACCCCGCACGCCGAACGCGGACCCCGCCCCGGCGGCAGGCGCTCCGGGCAACGGCACCGCGTACGGCGCCCCTGCACCGGCCGGCAACGCCACACCGGCGACGCCCGCCCCCTCCGAGACCGACCACGCCATGGTCAGGGTCGTCGACAGCCTGTTCCGCAGCCTGGACAAGCTGGCCCTCGCGGTGGCCGTACACCGCCTGTTCGCCGAAGACCCCGTCAGCCTGCGTACGCTCGCCCACAAGATGCTCGTCGACCGGGACCTTCTCTCCCAGGCACAGCGGACGGCCGAGGAACGCGTGCTGCACTGGCTGCGCTCGTCGGAGTCGGCGCCGGTCACCGGGCACATGTTCCGGCTGACGGAGTGGCTCGGCGCGGCCGCCACCCAGGACCAGCTCATCGGCGCCGACCCGGCCCACCCGGTGATGGTGCCGTCGCTGCGTACGCCGCTCTGGCGGGTGCTCGTGACGCTGATGCCCGACCGTCGCCTCCAGGACGGCTGGCTGGTGGTCGGCGACCTGCACGGTCTGCAGGCCCGTACCAGGCAGCTGCTGGCCGGTCAGCCCGCCGACGCCGACGTCGTGGAACTGCTCAGCGAGCTGGGCATCCGCGCGCACTCGGCCAAGGCCTGGTACGACGCGCTGCCGGAGACGTCAGAGGACCCCGTCGCCTCCGCCCCGTCACCGGCCCAGCCGCTCCCCCGCCGTACTCCCGGAGCCAACGGCCACCACCACAGAGGCGGCCAGCCCATCCCCGCGGCCGAGAGCAAGTCCATTGACCCCTCGGCGGCCCTCGCCACGCTGTCCGCCCTCTCGGGCGGGCGGTCCGCCATGCTGCCGGGCACGCTCGCGGGCACTCCCGCCACCCCGCCGCCCCCGCTGCCGGGCCCTTCGTCGGACCCGCGCCGCTGGCAGCGCATCGAGGTCACCAACGAGCACCTCCGGGGCGGCCCGGTCCCGGTGCCCGAGGGGTACGCCACGCAGCTCGGCATGCGCCCCGGCACCCTCCTGTCGGTCACGGGCCCGGGAGACAACGCCATCGTGCTGGTCTGGCAGGGGCACCAGCCGGTGTTCGACTCGCTCCAGCCGGTCCTCATGCGCCTCAACGCCCGCGCCGGCGACCAGGTGTACGTCACGGTCGACGGCTACCGCCTGGAAGCCCAGCTCACCGGCTGACCGCACGACCGACGAGCTGATCACTCCCCGGCGAAGAGCCGGATCCGATGGGCGACGGCGGAGGCCTCGCCACGGGAGGCGACGCCCAGTTTGGCCAGGATGTTGGAGACGTGCACGCTCACGGTCTTGACCGAGATGAACAGCTCCCCCGCGATCTCCCGGTTGCTGCGCCCCTCGGCCACGTAGCGCAGCACCTCCAGCTCACGCGCCGTCAGCCCCAACGGCAGCCCGTCGGGCGCGGGCTCGTCGGCGACCGCGACCCGGCCCCGCCGCGCGACCGCGTCCAGCCGCTCGACCAGCGGCGTCGCCCCGAGCTGCTCGGCCAGCTCACGGGCCCTGGCCAGCCTGACCCCCGCCCCCTGCCGATCACCGGCCTCCAGCGCCGCCCGGGCGGCGCCTTCCAGCGTCTGAGCCTCGGAGTAGGGCTGCCGCAGCCCCGCCCAAGCCTCCACGGCCGCGTCCCACGCCTTGACCCGCGCACCATCGAGCCCGGCCACAGAATCGGCCGCAGAATCAGCCGCGGATCCGCCGACGACCCCAGGACCGGGCCCCGCGCCAGCACCCGAGCCGGACCCAGCGCCCGAGCCAAAACCTGAGCCAAAACCTGAGCCAAAACCTGAGCCCGAGCCGGACTCAGCCCCCGAGCCCGAGCCGGACCCCAGCTCAGCCTCGGACAGGCCCGCCAAAGCCAGGTAAGTGAGTCGCAGAGCCTGCTGGTAGTCGCCCGCCGCCTCAAGCCACCCCGCGACCGTCCGCAGCTCCGCCCCGATCTCCCCGCCCAACCGCGCGAACGTCACCAGCACCGGCCACGCGTATCGCGGACTGGCCAGCAGATCCTGCTCGCGCAGTGTCCGAGCCGCCGCCTCCCGCGCCTCGTCCAGGCGCCCCCGCGCCAGCAGCAGCTCGACCTCCCTGCAGGCGTGCGGCAGCACGTTCTGGTCGCGGAACCGCCCGCGCATCAGCACGCTGCGCGAGGCCACGAACAGCTCCTCGGCCCGATCGATCCGCCCGCGCGCGAGCGCGATGTCGGAGGCGATCCCCTGCAGGCTGGCCCGGTAGGGCGGCGGTGGGGTGAGCTCCAGGGCGTGCTCGATCACCTCCAGCGCCTCGTCCCAGCGCCCGAGCGACATCAGGGGCTCGGCCAGGTTGATCGACAGGAACGTGCCCGAGGTGCGCGCCAAACCGTAGCGTGCGGCCTCGGCGACGCCGTCGCGGGCGACCTGGGCGGCACGTTCGTGCCGGCCGGCGCCCTCCAGCACGTCGGACTCGGAGATGGCGCCGCGCAGCATCGCGTTGTAGGCGTCGGCCGAGGCCGCGATGCGGCGCGCTTCGGCGAACCCGCCGAGGTTGGCCTCGACGTCGGAGAACTGGCAGCGTGCCCAGGTCAGGGTGATCAGCGCGTGCGCCTCGGTGTTGGCGTCGCCCACCTCGTGGCCGATCTCCATGGCCAGCCGGGCCGTGGAGATCTTCTCCTGCCAGCCGTCGTAGAGCATGCGGGCCAGGGTCTCCAGCACCTGGGCCCGCAGGGCGGGCTGGTCGTCGGGCACCAGCGAGGCCGCCCGGCGCAGATCGTCGACGTGGCCGGGACGGCTGAGGTCGTAGGCGGTGAGACCGCGTTGCCGCAGCAGCCTCGCGGCCGTGGCGGGCTCGGCCGCCTCGTCGATCTCGGCGAGCCCGGCGCCGGCCAGGGCGATCGCGCGTTCGTACTCGCCCGTCAGGTGGGCGACCGTGGCCGTCTGCCGGAGCACGTTGACGCGGTCGATGCCGATGCGCTCCGCGGCGTCGGGCACCTGGTCCCACAGCTCCAGCACCCGGGACAGCATCCTGTGCTGCTCGTCGTAGGCGGTGGAGCGGCGGGCGGCGGCGGCCGCGTGCCAGGCGCTGACCAGCGCCCAGGTGGTGTCGTGGGCGGCGTGCCAGTGGTGGGCCAGCTCGATCGCGCCGCGCGGGGCGGGCAGGATCGACAGGTCGTGCTCCAGCGCCTCGGCGAAGCGCGTGTGCAGGCGGGTGTGCTCGCCCGGCAGCAGGTCGTCGTGGAGCGCCTCGCGGATCAGCGCGTGCCTGAAGGAGTAGCCTTCGCCGTCCACGACGAGCACGTTGCCGGCCACGGCGGGCCGCAGCGCGTTGGACAGGGCCCCGTCGTCCATCCCGGCGACGGCGGACAGCAGGGCGTGCTCGATGCGCTGGCCGCCCGCGCTGGCCACGCGGAGCAGCTCCTGGGTGTCGTCGGGCAGCCGCTCGACACTGGCGAGCAGCAGGTCGCGCAGCGACTCCGGCAGCGCCTCGCCGGCGCCGGACTCACTGAGCAGCGCCTCCACGAACAGCGGGTTGCCCTCGCTGCGCGCGTAGACCAGGTCCAGGTCGAGGTCGGACAGCTCGCGCTCCAGGATGCTCGCCGCCTGCTCCACGACCTCCCTGCGGGTGAGCCTGCGCAGCTCCAGCCTGGCCACCCAGTGGACGCGGCCCAGCTCGGCCAGCAGCGGGCGCAGCGGGTGGGTGCGGTGCAGCTCGTCGGAGCGGTAGGTGACGACGATCAGCAGCCGTACGTCGGAACGCTGGTAGCGGACCAGGAACGAGAGCAGGTCGCGGGTGGAGCGGTCGGCCCAGTGGGCGTCCTCGATGACCAGGACGACCGGCCGGTCCTCCGCCAGCCGCTCCAGCAGGCCGAGCAGCTGCTCGAAGAGCCGGGCCCGGGCCTCGGGGCCGTCGCCGTCGGGCTCGCCGAACTCGGGCAGCAGCCGGGCCAGCCCGCGCGTGGTGCCACCGGGCACCAGGGCCGCCACGCCGTCGCGGCCGAGCTCGCGCACCAGGCCACGCAGCACCGCGGTGAAGGGGGCGAACGGCAGGCCCTCGGTGCCCAGCTCCAGGCAGCCGCCGACGAGCACCATCGCCTCGCCCGCCCGATCGGCGAACTCCCTGATGAGGCGCGTCTTGCCGACTCCCGCCTCGCCGCCGACCAGCACGGTGGCCGCCGCGCCGGTCCGGACGCCGGTCAGGGCCCCGTCGAGCGCGCCCAGCTCCGCGGCGCGACCGACGAACAGCGGGCTCACCGCGTGGATGCTCACGCCCCAAGAATGCCATCCGGCGGTGACAGAAACCGACGGCGGGACCTGCCGCTAGCGCAGGACCTTCCTGAACATGGTCGCCGACGCCTCGTAGCCCAGCGCGTGGTAGAACTCGGGCGCCCGCCGCGTCGCCATGGCCACGTAACCGGCCTCTCTCGAGCGGGCCCAGGTCTCGAACTCCACCAGCAGCGCCCGGCCGATGCCCTGCCGGCGCGACCCGCTCTGCACCATCGCCTCCTCGACCCAGGCGATGGGCCCGTTCGCGAACAGCGTGAGGTGCACGAACCCCAGCAGGTAACCCTGGACCCGCCCACCCACCACGGCCGCGATCAGCATGACGTCGTCGTCGCGCAGCAACTGCGGCAGCGCCGCGTCGAAGGCTTTGCGCTCGGGCCTGAAGGTCAGCCCGAACTCCCTGGCCAAGGCGAACAACTCGTCCGCGTCGGCCTCCTCCGCTCTCCTGATGTGGAGATCGTCTGACGTCATGTCGTACGACCTTAGGTCGTGGCGTGGCCGCCGTCCAATCACCTCAGCGTGTCAGCGCCTTGACAGTCTGTTCGGCGACCTCCTGGGCGCCCTTCATGAGCACGTCTTCGGCGACGGGCTTGGTGTTCGCGCCCTGGGCGGTGATCTGGCCGTCCTTGTTGTCGGTGCCGAAGTAGCGGACGTTGATCGTCGTGTTGCCCATCACGATGTACGCCCAGACGTTCGTGGTGCCCTTGAGGTTCTGGGTGTACATGGCGTGGGTCTCGTCGCCGATGCCGTCGAGGTCCTTCATCTCACCGTACGTGCTCAGGTACTTCAGGCCGGGGTTCTCCTCCTTGGTGCCCGCCATGTCCTTCATCGAGTCGAAGTTGAAGTCGGCGTCCTCCCGCGCGTCCTCGACGCTGGGCCAGACGTTGACCGCCAGGAAGATGGTCCGCGACTCAAGAATGCCGTTCTTGATGTTCTTGGCCTTCGGCGTCCACTCGCAGCCCTTGCGCAGGGCGCCGTACCCGTCCTTCTGGACGCCCGGCTCGGACTGCGACTTGGGCGCCAGCCGCGTGGTCAGGCTCGCGGGCAGCAGGTCGCACACCTCGGGCACCGCCTTCAGCGGCGGGAAGGTGGAGGTGGCCGCGGGCGTCTCCGCCGCGTCGGACGAGGGCGCCGACGAGGGCAGCCCGGACGACGAGGGGAGCGACGACGGCAGCGTGGAAGGCAGCGTGGACGGGAGTGTGGAGGGCAGGTCGGACGGAAGGTCGAACGAGGGTGACGGCAGCGCGACAGGAGTGGCCTCCTGGCCGACGTTACGTACCGCGATGAGCCCCCCGCCCAGCACCGCCACCGCCGCGGCCCCCGCCAGGACGGCCTTGGCCCAGCCTGGCGCCTTCGACGTGACGGGCCGCTCGCCGCCCCCGTCCGGCCAGTACGAGGCCGGAGGTACGGGTGGCGCCTGCGGTGCCTGCGGGCCCTGGATCATGGCCACCCCTAAACTCGACGATCATTACAAATGGGCTGCTGTTACCGCGTACGGGACGGAAATATAGCGAACCGAAAGTGCGGAACACTATGGTCTCCAGCGTGCCTGGTCTGGGGGATTCCAAAATCGCAGGCCGCTATCGGGTGCTACGGGCGCTCGGTCAGGGTGGCATGGGCACGATCTGGCTCGCTCACGACGAGCTGCTCGATCGCCAGGTCGCCATCAAGGAAGTGCTGCTCCCGCAGTCTCTTGCGCCGGCCGAGCGGGCCGAGGCGCTCCAGCGGGCCATGCGCGAGGCGATGGCGGCTGCCCAGGTGCGGCACCCGGGCATCATCACCATTCACGACGTGCTGTCCGAGGACGGGCGGCCGTGGATCGTCATGGAGCTGCTCAGGGGTCGCGACCTGAAGGACGCGGTGGCCGCCGAGGGTCCGTGGTCGCCGGAGCGCACCGCGGCGCTCGGGCTGCGGGTGCTGGAGGCGCTGTCCGTCGCCCACGCGCACGGCATTCAACATCGCGACGTCAAGCCCGCCAACGTGTTCCTGACCGAGGACGGCCGGGTGGTGCTGACCGACTTCGGCATCGCCAAGCTGGAGGACCAGGCGACGATCACCGAGTCGGGGCTGCTGATCGGGTCACCGGGGTTCATCGCCCCGGAGCGGTTACGCGGCGAGCGCGGCGGGCCCGAGTCGGACCTGTGGTCGCTGGCCGCCACGCTCTACGCGGCCGTGGAGGGCCAGGCTCCCTATGTCGGCACCTCTCCCATGTCGGTGCTGCGTGACGCCCTGACCCTGCCGCCCCGGCCGCCCCAGCGCGCCGGGCACCTCGGGCCGGTGCTGATGCTGATGCTGGCCCGCGAGCCGTACCAGCGACCCGTCCCGCAGGCGGCCGAGCAGTTGCTGCGGCGGGTCGCGGAGGGCGGGCCGGCGCTGGCGGCCACGCAGCCGATCGCCAGGCGCGCCAACCGGCTGCCGATCGTCGTCGGCGGCGCGGTCGTCGCGGCGGCGGTGGCGGCGGTCGCGTTCGTGGCCCTGCGGCCCGCGGACACCCCCGCGAAACCCGTGGCGGAGCCCGTGAAGCAGCAGGCGCCGACCACGTCGGCCGCCTCGACCCCCACGCCCACCCCCACCAGGGAACCGGAGCCGGAGAAGACCCCCAAGTTCACCGCCGCCGTGAATCTGTGCACCCTGCTCACCCCCGCCCAGGTCGCCAAGCTCGCGCCCGGCGTGGGCAAGGGCAGGCGCGACGGCGACTCGTGCGAGTGGACCACCCGTGGCACGGGACTGTCCGCAGCGGTGCTGACCGGTTCCGCCGGGAGCGACAAGTGGAGCGCGGTTCCGGAGGACGCCGAGGAACACTACGTCAACCTGCGCAACCTTCGCGGCCAGGACGCGGAGATCACGTGGTCCTGGCCGGAGATCGGCCTCGCCAAGCCGATCAAACAGCAGCGCAGGAACGTCCAGGACATCGACGGCATCGGCGACGAGGCGTTCGGCTACGAACTGGTCAGCCCCAAGGGCAACGCCGAGAACGTCACCGTGATCTTCCGGCTCAGCAACGTGAACGTCGAGATCGGTTATGTCAACGTCAACAAGATCGGCAACAACGCCGCCCTGCGCAAGGGAGCGCGCGACGCCGCGCGCCGGCTGGCCGAGGCATTGAACCGCCAGGAGTGAGGCAATGAACCAACCGCGACTCGTGGGCGGCCGCTACCAACTGCTCGAACAGCTCGGCCGCGGCGGCATGGGCATCGTCTGGCGCGCGCACGACACGATGATCGGCCGCGAGGTGGCGGTGAAGCAGGTGCTGATCCCGCCGAACCTCTCCCCCGCCGACCAGGCCGCGCTGCGCGACCGTACGTTGTACGAGGCCCGCGCGGCGGCCGGGATCCGGCACCCGGCGGTGGTCGGCATCCACGACGTGATCGACGACGGCGGCCAGCCGTGGATCGTCATGGAGCTGGTCCGTGGGCGCTCGCTCGACCAGGCAGTCAAGACCGGCGGGCCGATGTCGGCGGCCTGGGCGGCCTCGATCGGCCTGTTCGTGCTGTCGGCGCTGGCCTCCGCGCACACGCGCGGCCTGCTCCACCGCGACGTCAAACCAGGCAACGTGCTGCTCGCCGATGACGGCCGCATCCTGCTGTCCGACTTCGGCATCGCCGCTCCGACGGGTGCGGCCGCCCAGCAGGGCGGTGTACCGGTGGGCACGGCCGGCTTCACCGCGCCCGAATGCCTGACCGAGGGCGTCGCGCCGGGGCCGGCGTCCGACCTGTTCTCGCTCGGCGCGACGATCTACGCGGCGGTGGAGGGCGTACAGCCGTTCCAGCGCAACACGGCGATGGCCACGCTCGGCGCGGTGATGACCGAGCCTCCCCGGCCGCCGCAGCGCGCGGGCGAGCTCGCCCCGCTCCTGCTCGGCCTGCTGGCCAAGGACCCCGCACACCGGCCCGACGTGCGCGCGCTGCGCCGGGGGCTGGAGCGGGTCGCGGGCCACGCGGCCACCGTCAGGACGCCCGCGCCCGCGTGGGTGGTCTCGCGCGGGGCCGCGTACGGCTCGGCGGCGGCCGTGGTCGTGGCGTTCGTCGTCGCGGTCACGCTCATCCTCACCACGGGGTCCTCCGCCACGCCGTCGCCGCGGAGCACACCGGTGGCGGCGCGTACCACGAAACCGGCGCCCAGCAAGGCCCCGACCAGCGCGGCACCGACCGCGTCGGCTTCGCCTTCGACCAGTTCCTCCCCCGCGGCCACACTGCCGGCCGGGAAGTTCTCCAAGATGCCCCGGCCCTGTCAGTTGCTCACCAAGGAGCAGGCCACCCGGCTCGTCGGCACGTTCCTCACCTCGTCGACCGACCCGACCTTCAGGTGTGCGTGGGCGACCGCGGGCTTCCCGCCGGCGGGCAAGCAGCTGAGCGTCTTCCTGACGCTCTGGCTGTACCCGCCGCAGGGCGACGGCTACGAGACCACGCTCGCGCAGGAGCACATCGCCGGGGCGAAGAAGGAGGCCGAGGACAAGGCGGGCAGGGGCGGCACCGGCGAGAAGCAGGGCGAGGTCTTCGAGATCCCCGGCGCGGGCGAGGAGGCCATCGCGTACGAGATCTCCAGGGTGAAGTTCAACAACAAGCACGAGGTCGAGGTGCATGTGCTCTTCCGCACCGGCAACATGGTGGGTGAGTTCCGCTTCGTGCACGACGTGGCCAAGGACGCCGCCCTGCGGGACAAGGCCGCGCAGGCCGCCAAGTTCCTCGCCGCGAACCTCGACGCCAAGTCCTCCTGACCATGCGCGTGATCGCCGGACGCTACCAGCTGCTCGCCCCGCTCGGCGCGGGCGGCGCGGGCACGGTGTGGCGGGCGCGTGACGAGCTGCTGCACCGCGAGGTCGCGGTCAAGGAGGTACGGCTGCCGCCCGGCCAGGACCAGCAGCGGGCCCTGGTCGACACGCTGCGCGAGGCCAGGGCGGCGGCGGCGCTGAACCACCCGTCGATCATCACCGTGCACGACGTGATCTCCGAGGGCGGCCAGCCCTGGATCATCATGGACCTGCTCGCGGGCAGATCCCTGGGCGAGCTGGTCAAGCAACGCGGCCCGCTGCCGCCCGGCCACGTCGCCACGATCGGCCTGCGCGTGCTCGACGCCCTGGAGGCCGCTCACCGCCGCGGCATCCTGCACCGGGACGTGAAGCCGGGCAACGTGATGATCACCGATCTCGGCGAGGTCGTCCTGACCGACTTCGGCATCGCCGCACATACGGGTGACGTCCCCGGCGCGGGTACGGCAGCCGCCGCGGCGCACTCCGGCGGCGTCGCGGGCTCCCCCGGCTACATCGCGCCCGAGCACCTGCGCGGCGAGCCGTCGGGCCCGATGGCCGACCTGTGGTCGCTCGGCGCCACCCTGTACCTGGCCGCCGAGGGCCGGGCGCCGTTCGAGCGCGACTCGGCGATGGCGATCGTCGCGGCCGTGCTCACGATGCCCCCGCCGCCGCCCGTCAACGCGGGCCCGCTCGGCGGCCTGCTCCTGGCGATGCTCGACCGGAACCCGGCGGTCCGGCCGCACCCGCAGGGCATCAGGGCGCACCTGGAGTCGCTGGCGGTCCCGCTGCCCGTCCGGCCGCGCGAGACCGCGCCCGCCACCGTCCCGGTGCGGGCGCGCCGGCGCCGCACACCGTACGTGCTGGGCGGCCTGGCGGCGGCCACGGCCATCGCGGTCACGGCGGTCGTGCTCCTCAATGGCTCCGGCGGCTCCGGGGGCTCCCCCGCCGTCACGACGCCGGCCACCCAGATCGCCCAGCCCGCCTCGACCGCGGCGCCCTCTCCGACGACAAGCACGACGACGAGCACGACGACGGGTACGGCGCCCCCGACCAGCCCGGCCAGGGGGGACGGCGCGTTCGGCCGCCCGCCGAAGGCGTGCTCGCTCCTGACCGACGAGCAGGCGCAGCGTGTCCTGCCCGGCTCTCGCTCCCGGCAGCCCCGCCTCTACGACGAGAGCGAGTGCTACTGGTCGGTCGGGCTCGGCGGGCTCTTCGAGACCACCTCCATCAACCTCAAGGTCAAGCACTCCAGCGAGGTCAAGGCCGCCGAACACGCCTACACGAAGGCCGTACAGGCTCGCGACGGGGAGGCCGGCAGCGAGCAGACGGTGACGACCTCGCGCATCAGAACGGTGAGCGCGGGCGACGAGGCGGCCGCCCAGGACAAGGAAGCCGGCATCATCCACACCTCGACCACCACCATATGGATGCGGATCAGCAACGTGATCATCCAGGTGGCGGTCAGCCATCCGAAGCGAACGAAGGTGACCCCGCAGCTCCGGGACACCGCTCTCAGGACCGCCCGCGCGGTGGCCGACACCCTCCAGAAGGCGCGATGAACGACTACCAGCAGCAGGACTTCCCGACCGCGGCTGTGCGGCACACCGCTCCCACCCAGCAGTCCCGCCCCGGGCTGCGGGTGACGCCCGCGATCCTGAGCGGGGCGTCGGCCGTGGTCGTGCTCATGCTGTTCACCGTCCTGTTCCTGCTCACCCGGCAGCCGGACAAGCCGGCCGTGCCCGTGGCCGTCGCGACCACGCGCACGGCCGAGCCCGCACCCACCGAGGCTTCACCCACCGAGCAGGCCACCACGAGCGAGCCAGCGCCGACCGGGACCGCCACGTTCACCAAGACCGTCGACCCCTGCGCGGTCACCGACGAGGACCTGGTCAAGAAGCTGACGCTGTTCCCGGACAAGTCGCAGATCAAGGCCGAGGAGTGCGTGTGGTCGACGCTCGCGCCCGGCTCGGGGATGCCGGGCAACATGCAGTACCGGCTCGAGGTGTACGTGAAGGTCTTCCCGGGGGATCTGGCGGCGGCGCAGGAGCAGTTCCTGGGACAGCGTCAGGAGGCCGTCCTGCTCGCCAGAACCTCCACCCCCGCCGAGCCGCCCATCGGCGACGCCTCCTGGACCACCCTGTACACACTGCCCGGCGACACGGGCAAGGGACCGACCACCGCGACCGTCGGCGTCCGGGTCAGCAACGCGGTGATCCAGGTCGCCTACCAGCGGCACGTCACCGAGGACCCGGCGGGCCGGCTGACCAAGGGCGCCCTGGACGTGGCCAGATCGGTCGCCGAGAAACTCGGCACGTCGAACTAGAGGTCGCCCAGGCCGAGCTGGCGGGCGATCAGCATGCGCTGGACCTCGCTGGTGCCCTCGCCGATCTCCAGGATCTTGGCGTCGCGGTAGAAGCGGCCCACCGGGAACTCGTTCATGAACCCGTACCCGCCGAAGATCTGCGTCGCGTCGCGGGAGTTGTCCATGGCGGCGTTGGAGGAGACGAGCTTCGCGATCGCCGCCTCCTTCTTGAACGGCACGCCGGCCAGCATCTTCTCGGCCGCGTGGTAGTAGGCCAGGCGGGCGGTGTGGACGCGGGCCTCCATGTCGGCGATCTTGAACTGGATGGCCTGGTAGTGGCCGATCGCGTGGCCGAACGCGCGCCGGTCCCTGACGTAGCGCAGGCATTCGTCCACGCAGCCCTGGGCCAGGCCGACGCCGACGGCGGCGATGGCGATGCGGCCCTCGTCGAGCGTCTGCAGGAACTGGGCGTAGCCGCGGCCGCGCTCGCCGAGCAGGTTCTCGGCGGGGACGCGGCAGTCGGAGAAGGACAGCTCCCTGGTGTCGGAGGCGTTCCAGCCGACCTTGGAGTACTTCTTCGAGACCGTGAAGCCGGGCGTCCCCGACGGCACGAGGATGGTGGAGATCTGCCGCTCGCCGGTGAGCGCGGCGACGCCGACCACGCCGGTGATGTCGGTGCCCGAGTTGGTGATGAAGGCCTTGGTCCCGTTGATCACCCATTCGGCGCCGTCGAGCGTGGCCGTGGTGCGCATGCCGCCGGGCACGTCGGAGCCGCCGCCGGGCTCGGTCAGGCCGAACGCGCCGAGGGTCTCGCCCGCCGCCATCGCCGGCAGCCAGGCCGCCCGCTGCTCGGGCGTACCGAATCGGTAGATCGGCATGGCGCCGAGCGACACCGCGGCCTCCAGCGTGATCGCCACGCTGGAGTCGGCGCGGGCCAGCTCCTCCAGGGCCAGGCAGAGCGCGAAGTAGTCGCCGCCCATGCCGCCGTACTCCTCGGGGAACGGCAGGCCGAACAGGCCCATCGCGCCCATCCGGCGCACGATGTCGTACGGGAACTCCTCCCGCTCGTAGAAGTCGCCGATCACCGGCGCCACCACGTCGCGGGCGAACGCCTCGACGGTCTTGCGCAGCTCTTCGTATTCGTCGGTGAGCATGGTGGGTCAGCCTTTCGCGAGAGCCTGGACGACGCGGGACGGGCTGGGACGGCCGAGCCGTTCGGCCAGCCAGGTGCTCGTGGCCACGAGCTTGTCGAGGTCTAGGCCGGTGTCGATGCCGAGTCCGTGCAGCATCCACACGAGGTCCTCGGTGGCGAGGTTGCCGGTGGCGGACTCGGCGTAGGGGCAGCCGCCGATGCCGCCGGTCGAGGCGTCGACGACGTGCACGCCCGAGCGGAGCGCGGCCAGCGTGTTGGCCAGGGCCTGGCCGTAGGTGTCGTGGAAGTGCACGGCCAGCCGGTCGGGATCGCGGAACGACTCGATCAGCGCGGTGACGTGCCCGGGGGTGCCGACGCCGATCGTGTCGCCGAGCGACAGCTCGTGGCAGCCCAGGCCGAGCAGCCGCTCGCCGACCGCGACGACCTGCGCGATCGGCGTCGGGCCCTCCCACGGGTCGCCGAAGCACATCGACACGTACGCGCGTACCTTGACGCCGTTGTCGAGCGCCCTGGCCACGACCGGCTCGAACATCTCGAACTGGCTCTCCAGGCCGCGGTTCAGGTTCTTGGCGGCGAACGTCTCGGTGGCGCTGGCGAAGATGGCGATCTCCTCGACGTCGTGCGCCAGCGCCCGGTCCAGGCCGCGCTCGTTCGGGACGAGCACCGGGTAACGGACGCCCGGCCGCCGGTCGAGCCTGGTGAGCAGGTCCTGCGCGTCGGCGAGCTGCGGCACCCACGTGGGGTGGACGAAGCTGGTGGCCTCGATCACCCGGTGGCCGGCGTCGGCGAGCCGGTCGATGAACTCGGCCTTGACCTCGACCGGGACGATCGCGGACTCGTTCTGCAGGCCGTCGCGCGGGCCCACCTCGTAGACGGTGACCTGGCGCGGAAGACCCTCCATCGGGTACGGCGTGCGCATCATGACTCCCCTGACGTGACGACGGCCAGGACGGCGTCCATGTCGACCGGCTGGCCCGCCTGTACGGGCAGCTCGGTGACCTGTCCGTCGCAGGGGGCGGTGACGGTGTGTTCCATCTTCATGGCCTCCACGATGAGGAGCGGCTGGCCCGCGCTCACCTGGTCGCCCTGCTGGACCTTGACGACCAGGACGGTGCCGGGCATGGGGCTTCTGACCACGCCGTCGCCCGCGTGCGCGGCGCCGGGGCGGTCGCCGGGGTCGCCGATGCGGTGGCGGGTGAGGGCCCAGGACTGGCCGTCTCTGCCCAGCCAGAGGGTGTCGTCGTGGCGGGCGTGGGTGTAGTGGGAGGTACGGCCGTCGAGGGTGACGGTCAGCTCGGCGTCGTTGACCAGGATCCTGGCCGGGACGACCACACCGCCGCCTGGTTCATTTATCCGGATTTCTGCGGATATTTCCGGCAGGCCGCGTACCTGGATCGTGTGGACGCCGTCCCGGGACTCCAGCCGCCAGGACGTCCACGCGCGCTCGCCGACCCGCCAGCCGTCCGCGACCTCCCACGGATCCGAACCCACCGGCGCGACATGGAAGGCCAGCGCGGCGGCGGCCAGCACCTCGTCCGGCGGCCCGGCGTCGGGGACCAACGTGGGCAGGACCCGCTCGACCAGCCCCGTGTCGAGCTCGCCCGCCCGCACGGCCGGGTGCGCCGCGAGCGCCCGCAGGAACGGCACGTTCGTGATCACGCCCAGCACGGCGGTCTCGGCCAGCGCCTTGTCGAGCCGGCCGAAGGCCGCCTCCCGCGTGGGGGCCCAGGCGATGACCTTGGCCAGCATCGGGTCGAACTCACTGCCCACGACACCGCCCTCGACCAGCCCGGAGTCGACCCGGACGCGGTCGGGCTCGGCCAGGCGCAGCACCCGGCCGCCCGTGGGCAGGAAGCCGCGCGACGGGTCCTCGGCGTAGACGCGGGCCTCGACGGCGTGGCCGCGGAGCCGTACCTCGTCCTGGGCGATGGGCAGCGGTTCGCCCGCCGCCACCCGGAGCTGGAGCTCCACCAGGTCGAGGTCGGTCACCAGCTCGGTGACCGGGTGCTCCACCTGGAGGCGGGTGTTCATCTCCATGAAGTGGTACGCGCCGGTGGTGCCGTCGACGATGAACTCGACCGTGCCCGCGCTCACGTAACCCACCGCGCGGGCGGCCTCCACCGCCGCGGCGCCCATCCGCTCGCGCATCGCCGCGTCGACGAAGGGCGACGGGGCCTCTTCGATGATCTTCTGGTGGCGGCGTTGCAGGCTGCACTCGCGCTCGCCCAGGTGGACGACGTTGCCGTGGGTGTCGGCCAGGACCTGGATCTCGATGTGGCGGGGGTTCTCGACGTAGCGCTCGATCAGCAGGGTCTCGTCACCGAACGCGGCGCGGGCCGTACGGCGGGCCGACTCCAGCGCGTCGGGCAGTTCGGCGGCCGAACGGACCAGCACCATGCCCTTGCCACCGCCGCCCGCCGACGGCTTGATCAGGGCGGGGAAGTCCGTCCAGGACAGCAGCGAGTCGCCGGGCTCGGCGCCGCCCGGCACCACCGGAACCCCGGCGGCCGAGACGGTGGCCTTGGCGCGGATCTTGTCGCCCATGGCGTCGATGGCCTCGGGCGGCGGGCCGATGAAGACCAGCCCGGCCGCGGCGCAGCGGCGGGCGAACTCGGCGTTCTCCGCGAGGAACCCGTATCCGGGATGGACGGCCTGCGCGCCGGACGCTTCGGCCGCCGCCACGATCGCCTCTATATCCAGATATTTCGGGACCTGGAGGGCCATGTCTGCCTCGCGGACATGGCGGGCATCCGCGTCCGAGGCGGTGTGAACGGCCACCGACGTGATGCCGAGCGCACGCAGCGTACGGATGACGCGGACCGCGATCTCACCCCGGTTGGCGATGAGCACGCGATTGGGCAGTGGGGCCATGGACACAGTCACATCCGGAAGACGCCGTAGCCGACGGGGTCGAGCGGGGCGTTGGCCGCCGCGGAGAGTGCCAGGCCGAGGACCGTGCGGGTGTCGAGCGGGTCGATCACACCGTCGTCCCACAGCCGGGCCGTGGAGTAGTAGGGATTGCCCTGGTGCTCGTACTGGGCCCTGATGGCGTCCGCGTCGGCGTTGCCGACGGTGGTGAGCACGTTCGCGGCCTGCTCGCCGCCCATGACCGAGATGCGGGCGTTCGGCCACATCCACAGGAACCTGGGCGAGTACGCCCGCCCGGCCATGGCGTAGTTGCCCGCGCCGAACGAGCCGCCGATCACCACCGTGAACTTCGGCACCCTGGCACAGGAGACCGCGGTGACCATCTTGGCGCCGTGCTTGGCGATGCCGCCCGCCTCATAGGCCTTGCCGACCATGAAGCCGCTGATGTTCTGCAGGAACACCAGCGGGATGCGCCTGCGGTCGCACAGCTCGATGAAGTGCGCGCCCTTCAGCGCGGACTCGCTGAACAGGATGCCGTTGTTCGCGATGATCCCGACCGGGTGCCCGTGCAGGTGGGCGAAGCCGGTGACCAGCGTCGAGCCGTACTCGGCCTTGAACTCCAGGAACCGCGAGCCGTCGACGAGCCGGGCGATGACCTCCCGCACCTCGTACGGCCGGCGGGTGTCGGCGGGCACGATGCCGTAGAGGTCGCGCGGGTCGTGCCGGGGCTCCGCGGGCTCGGCCCGGTCCCAGGGCCGCTCGGCTCTCGGGGCCAGCGTGGAGACGATGTCGCGGACGATGGCCAGCGCGTGCGCGTCGTCCTCGGCCAGGTGGTCGGTGACGCCGCTGACCCGGGCGTGCAGGTCGCCGCCGCCCAGCTCCTCGGCCGTGACCTCCTCGCCGGTGGCCGCCTTCACCAGCGGCGGGCCGCCGAGGAAGATGGTGCCCTGGTCGCGCACGATGACGGCCTCGTCGCTCATGGCCGGGACGTACGCGCCGCCCGCCGTACAGGAGCCGAGCACCGCGGCGATCTGCGGGATGCCGCGCGCGGACATCGTGGCCTGGTTGTAGAAGATGCGGCCGAAGTGCTCCCGGTCGGGGAAGACCTCGTCCTGTTTGGGGAGGAACGCGCCGCCGGAGTCGACCAGGTACACGCACGGCAGGTGGTTGTGCAGCGCCACCTCCTGCGCGCGCAGGTGCTTCTTGACGGTGATCGGGTAGTACGTGCCGCCCTTCACGGTGGCGTCGTTGGCCACGACCACGCACTCGCGCCCGGCGATCCGGCCGACGCCGGTGATGATCCCGGCGGCCGGCGCCTGGTCGTCGTAGAGGCCGTTGGCGGCCAGCGGCGACAGCTCCAGGAAGCGGGAGCCGGGGTCGAGCAGGCCGTCGACGCGGTCGCGCGGCAGCAGCTTGCCGCGTTCGACGTGACGCTGCCGCGACCGCTCGGGGCCGCCCGCGGCGGCCACGGCGAGCCGCTCCAGCAGGTCGGCGGCGAGCCGCTCGTTGAGCGCGGCGTTCTGCTTGAACGCCTCGCTGCCGGGGTCCGCGGCCGAGTTCAGCACCGGCCAGTCGCTCATGTGCCCCCTTCCGTCATGAGGCAGATGTTAGTCATCATTAACGTAACCGTCTACCATGTGAGACGTGACGACGACGCGGAGCCGTGGCAGCCGGCGCCTGGAGATCCTCGGCGCGGCCGCGAACCTGTTCGCCGCGCGCGGCTTCCACGGCGTCTCGATCGAGGACATCGGCGGCGCGGTCGGCGTCTCGGGCCCGGCGCTCTACCGCCACTTCAGCGGCAAGGAGGCGCTGCTCGCCGAGATGCTGCTGGGCATCAGCTCGCGGCTGCGCGAGTCGGCCGCAGCGGCGGTCACCTCGCCCGGCGGGCCGGAGGAGACGCTCAACGCGCTGCTGAACGTGCAGATCACCTTCGCGCTCGAACAGCCCGCGCTGATCACCGTGCACGACCGGGAGCTGGGCAACGTGCCCGAGCGCGAGCGGCGGCAGATCAGGCGGTTGCAGCGGCTGTACGTCGAGGAATGGGTGACCGTGCTGGCCGAGCTGCACCCGTCGTGCCCGCCTCCGCGGCTCCGGGCCGCCACGCACGCCGTCTTCGGGCTGCTCAACTCCACCCCGCACAGCGCCGGCGAACTGCCCGCGCAGGCCATGCGCCCCCTCCTGCACGCGATGGCCAGGGCCGCCATCACGGCCTCAGTTAACGCTCACTAACAGAGCGCCATGTCCGCAAAACATGGGCTTTTCACGCCAACTATCTAGATATATCGTCACGATATCTCGATAGTTGGAGGCATCATGCGTGATCCCAATCTGTGGGATGACATCCTGCAAGCGGCTACAGAACCCCCACATCCCCACTTACCGCCGGGACCACCGTTCCCGCCCGGCGCACCCCCACCCCCGATGGGCCCGGGCATGCCGCCCTTCCCGGGTGGCCCGCCGCCAATGGGCGGCCTGCCCGGCGTGCCGCCGATGGGCTGGGAGGGCGACGCTCCGCGCGTACGACGCGGCGACGTCAGGGCCGCGCTGCTGAGCCTGCTCAGCGAGGGGCCGAAGAACGGCTACCAGATGATCCAGGACATAGAGGAGCGCAGCCGCGGCGTGTGGCGGCCCAGCCCCGGCTCGGTCTATCCGTCACTCCAGCAACTGGAGGACGAGAGCCTGGTCGCCAGCGACGAGAGCGGCGGCTCCCGCATCTACCGCCTGACCGAGCAGGGCCGCGAGCAGGCCGAACGGCACCTCGACGGCGAGCCGCCCTGGGACGAGGTGGCGCGCTCGGTGCCCGAGGACCGGCACGAGCTGCGGCTGCTGTGGGCCCAGCTCAACGAGGCGTTCAGCCACCTGGCGCGGACGGCCAACGACCAGCAGGTCACCCAGGCCAAGAAGCTGCTCAGGCAGACACGTAAGTCCGTTTTCCAGATCCTCGCGGAGGACTGACGATGACAGCGGCGGCGGTGGCCGTACACGGCCTGAAGAAGACCTACGGCAAGGTCGAGGCCGTCAAGAACGTCGACTTGGAGGTGGCACCTGGCGAGGTGTTCGGCTTCCTCGGCCCGAACGGCGCCGGGAAGACCACCACGATCAGCATGCTCTGCACGCTCGTCAACCCGACCGGCGGCAGCGCCACGGTCGCCGGGCACGACGTGGTGCGGGAGCGCGACGAGGTACGCAGGAACATCGGGCTGGTCTTCCAGGACCCGACGCTCGACGGCTACCTGAGCGCCGAGCAGAACCTGCGCTTCCACGCCGAGCTGTACGGCGTGCCGAAGAGCATCGTCGGCGACCGGATCAAGCAGGTCATGGAGATGGTCGCGCTCTGGGACCGCAAGGACGCCAAGGTCATGACGTTCTCCGGCGGCATGAAGCGGCGGCTGGAGATCGCCCGGGGGCTCCTGCACTCGCCCCGGGTGCTGTTCCTGGACGAGCCCACGGTCGGCCTCGACCCGCAGACCCGCTCGGCCATCTGGGGCTACATCAACCAGCTCCGGCACCTGGAGGACATCACCATCTTCATGACCACCCACTACATGGACGAGGCCGAGTACTGCGACCGGATCGCGATCATCGACCACGGCGAGATCGTCGTCATCGACTCGCCGGAGGCGCTGAAGGCCAGCATCGGCAAGGACCGGGTGCAGATCCAGACGGGTGACGACGACGCCGCGATCAAGGCGCTCCGCGAGAAGTTCGACCTGGACGCGGCCGTGCGCGAGGGCGCGGTGACGTTCGCCGTCGCCTCGGGCGAGGAGTTCGTGCCCCGGCTGTTCGCCGAGCTCGGCATGCCGATCAGGTCGGTGAGCGTCTCACGGCCCTCCCTCGACGACGTGTTCATGAACTACACCGGTTCCACGATCCGCGACGCCGAGGAAGGCGCCGAGTCAGGCGGCAGGGCGTGGATGAGAGCGATGGCGAGGCGATAGTCATGGCGACAGAGGCGATCAGCGTCCGGGTGCCGGTGCACAGCGCCGGGCACGATCTCCGGGCGATCAAGGTGGTCCTGCACCGGGAGCTGCTGCGGTTCGTCAACGACCGCACCCGCATGCTGTCGATGCTGCTGCAGCCGGTGCTGTGGCTGTTCGTGATGGGCACCGGGCTGGGCTCGCTGGTGCGCGGCACCATCCCGGGCATCGACTACCGCACCTTCATGTATCCCGGCATGATCTCGATGACCGTGATCATGACCGGCATGTTCTCGGCCGGGTCCATCGTGTGGGACCGCGAGTTCGGCTTCCTGCGCGAGATGCTCGTCGCCCCGGTCTCACGTGGGGCGATCGTGGTCGGCAAGTGCCTGGGCGGGGCCCTCGTGGCCACCGGGCAGGGCGTCGTCATCCTGGCGATGGCCGGGTTGGTCGGCGTACCGTACTCGCCGGCTCTGATCGTCACGCTGCTGGCGGAGATGTTCCTCGCGGCGTTCACGATCACGGCGTTCGGGGTGATGCTGGCGGCGCGGATGCGCAACATGCAGACCTTCTTCGGGCTGATGCAGATGGCGATCATGCCAATGATGTTCCTGTCGGGGGCGATGTTCCCGCTGGCGAACCTGCCGTCGTGGCTGCACCTGCTGACGGTGATCAACCCGATGACGTACGCGGTGGACCCGATGCGGGAGGCGGTCTTCTCCCACCTCGACGTTCCGGCGCAGGTGAACGCGGTGCTCAACCCGGGGGTTCGGTGGTTCGACTTCCAGGTGCCGGTGGGGGTGGAGCTGGGGGTGGTGGCTCTTCTGGGGGCGGTGCTGCTGGGGGTGGGGATCGCGCAGTTCAGGCGGGCGGAGTAGGTCGCACAGGTTTTCGTATCCGGCTGCGACGGGCTCGTTACGGAGGGTAGCTTTCCCGATGCAAGCGCAATCCCCCCTTCAAAGGAGCGTCAGCGTTGGACTTGCACGCGGCAGTGATGGAGCTCACGGACCGGGTCTCCGTGCTCGAGGAACGTACAGTTAGCGGTGTGCCTGACATGACGATCGCCGAACGGTTCGATGTCCACCATGTGCGCGCTGACGCCATGGGGAAGAACATCCTCGACAAGATCGACAAGCGGACCAAAGAGCTCAACCAGAAGATCGATCTCCGGACAAAGCAGCTCGACGAGAAGATCTACACGCTCAACATCGACATGATGGATGGCTTCGACCGGGTCAATCAAGACATCGCAAAGGTCAGTCATCGCCTCGATCAGCAAGGCACCAGGATCGACAACCTCGAGTTGTCCATGGCCCGTCGGTTCGAGGCCCTCGACAAGGACATGGCCGAGCTCAAGGGCAGGTTCGACGGACTCGAAGGCAGGCTCGGCGGACTCGAGGGCGGGTTCGGTGAGCTCAAGAGCATGCTCATCAGCCTCGGAGCCAAAGCTCCCGAGTCCTAGCGGCAACACGTGAGGCCCGGAGCAGATCGCCCCGGGCCTCAGCTAGCGGTGCCGACGTGTTACCGCTTCACGCGGACATAGTCCCTACGGCTGCTGTCGCCATAGAAATCGTCATCCCCGCCGAACACGAACTTCCACGAGCCCGACTTCCACGCCTTGACCCTGGCGTACAGCTTGCCGCTGTCACCCGACGACGTGGTCTTCACGTACTGCCACTTGTGCGCGCCGACCGGCTTGAAGTACAGCGCGACCTTGCCCGCGTACCCCTCCCAGGATCCGCTGTCGTCGATCTGCAGCTTGCCCCTGAACTTCAGGTACTTACCGCGCTTGACCGGCTCCGGGTAGGCGTTGAACTTGATCACGCGGCTGGCCGACTTGTCCGCCGTCGGCGGCGGGGTGGGCTCGACGACCGTGACCCGCTCGGCGTCGCTGACCGAGCCCCTGACGCCGCTGGTGCCGGCGAACGCGGCCCGCCACCAGCCCGACGACTCAGCGGTCGCGCTGGCCCAGAAGCGGCCGTCGCGGTTCGTCTCGTCGCTGGTGACGTACTCCCACCGGCGCGACCCATCGGCCTTGAAGAAGATCGAGACCCGCTGGCCGGGCAGTGCCCGCCAGCCTTCGGCCTGCAGGGTGCCGGTGAAGTTCAGCCGGGAGCCCTTGTCGACGGGATCGGGTGCGGCGTCGAAGCCGGTGATCCTGCTGTCGCGATCGTGCCTGACCTGGACGTCGACCCTGTCGCTGTCGCTGACCGAGGCCCGGGCCTCCTTGTTCCCGGCGAACTCGGCTCGCCAGTAGCCGGTGGCCCTGGCCCGTACCTTGGTGGCGAACCAGCCGTCGCGGCCAGTGGTGACCGAGGTGACACCGCGGTAGGCGTCGGCGCCCTTCTCACGGAAAGTGATCGCCACGGACGCCCCGGCGTATCCCTTGCCGTCGGCCTGGAGCCGGCCAGAGACCCTGATCAGGTCGCCGCGGTCCACCTGGCCGGGGCTGGCGCCGAAGTCGACGATCTTGGTGACGAGGGCCTTCTGGATGTCGAAGGTGCCGCTGACGGACTTCTCGCCGTCACCGTGGGCGATGGCGAGGAAGCTCCACTTGCCGGCGTCCTTCGCCTCGAAGCTCTTCGTACCGGTCCACTTGGTCCGGAGGCCGAACGGCGCCGGCTTGAGCTCGACGGGCGTGCCGACGCTCAGGCCGGGCGGCTTGAGCTGGAGCTCGGCCGTCTTGGCGTCGCCGGTGGTGAACGTGAACGTCACCGTGACCGGCTTGTCGAAGACCACGACCGGGGAGCCCGGGCTGAGGTCCACATCGGAGATGGAGGGGGCCTTGGCCGCGGCCGACGCGGACGGCGCCAGGGCGAGAAGCCCGGCGGCCGTCGCGAGCGCGATGGCGGCGACACGGATGCGTTGTAACATGCGGGTTCCTTTCTGGATCCCTGCGTTCAACGCGGCATTGAGGGTGCCACGCATTCGCTCCCAGTAAACATTCAGGTTGGCCACAAAGTGGCTCAATCTGACAATCTGTTATGGATCAGGGTCAATCGGACCGGTCCACAACATGTCCCTCCCGACAGGCAGACGAACCCGGTATCGGGACGACATAATCGCCTTGTGGCGCGCGACACTGTTGAGACCCATTTCACCCAAGCGGTTACGACGCTGAGGACGGGCGCGGCCCGTGATCCCGGCCTGCCCGTACGCGAGGGCACGTCGCTGACCGGCGAGCAGTGCCGCACCCTCTTCCAGCGCCAGCTCGACAGCCGTCTGCTCGACATCGCGGCCCGCTGGCTGCGCGAGCAGAACGAGAGCTTCTACACGATCGGCTCGGCCGGCCACGAAGGCAACGCGGCGGTCGCCGCGGCGCTGCGGGCAGACGACCCCGCGCTGCTGCACTACCGCTCGGGCGCCTTCTACCTGACCAGGTCCGAGCAGGCCGGGCGGCTGCCCGAGCAGGGCATCCGCGACGTGCTCATGGGGCTGACCGCCTCGGCGGAGGAGCCGATCGCGGGCGGCCGGCACAAGGTGTTCGGCCATCCCGACCTGGCGATCATCCCGCAGACCTCGACGATCGCCAGCCACCTGCCACGCGCGGTGGGCGTCGCCTTCGCGATCGAGCGGGCCCGCGCGCTGGATGTCCCCTCGCCGTGGGCGCGTGACGCGATCACCGTGTGCAGTTTCGGCGACGCGTCCGTCAACCACGCTACGGCGCTGTCGGGGTTCAACACCGCCGCCTATGCCACGCATCAGGGGCAGGCGCTGCCGATCCTGTTCGTGTGCGAGGACAACGGCATCGGCATCAGCGTCCGCACGCCCAAGGGCTGGGTGGCGGCGAGCGCGCGGCGTCCCGGCATCGAATACTTCGCCGCCGACGGCTGTGACCTGGCCGACGCCCACGACGCGGCAACGCGGGCGGTCCAGCACGTACGGGCCAACCGCTCCCCCGCGTTCCTGCACCTGAGCACGGTCCGGCTCATGGGCCACGCCGGGTCCGACGTCGAGTCCGCGTACCGCACCCAGCGGGAGATCCGCGCCGACATGGAGCGCGACCCGCTCCTCACCACCGCCCGGCTGCTGGTCGAGGCGGGGCTGACGACGCCCGAGGAGCTGCTCACGCACTACGAGTCGTCCCGCGAGCACGTGCTGCGGATCGCCCTGGAGACCAGCCGCGGCCCGCGCCTCAGCTCGGCCAAGGAGATCATGGAGCCGCTCGCGCCGCGCCGCGCCGAGATGATCGCCAGGATCAGCCCGGTGGCGGCCGAGGCGTCGGTCAGAGAGCGGGCGTTCGCCGGCGCGCTGCCCGAGGCCGAGAAGCCGCTGACGCTCTCCCAGGCCATCAACCGCACGCTGACCGACGCGCTGGCCGTCCACCCGGAGATGATGGTCTTCGGCGAGGACGTCGCCAAGAAGGGCGGCGTCTACGGCGTCACCCGGGGGCTGCAGAAGCGGTTCGGCGCCGGGCGGGTGTTCGACACGCACCTGGACGAGTCGTCCATCCTGGGGCTCGCGCTCGGGTCGGGGGTGTCGAAGCTGCTGCCCGTGCCCGAGATCCAGTATCTGGCGTACCTGCACAACGCGCTCGACCAGCTCAGGGGCGAGGCGTCCACGCTGTCGTTCTTCTCGCGGGGCGCCTACCTCAACCCGATGGTGGTGCGGGTGGCCGGTTACGCCTACCAGAAGGGGTTCGGCGGCCACTTCCACAACGACAACGCGGTCGGCGCCCTGCGCGACATCCCCGGCCTGGTCATCGCCTCGCCGTCGCGTCCCGACGACGCTTCGGCCATGCTGCGCACCTGCCTCGCGGCCGCGCGCACGGAGGGGTCCGTGTGCGTGTTCCTGGAGCCGATCGCGCTCTATCACACGCGCGACCTGTTCGAGGAGGGCGACGGGGGCTGGCTGGCGCCGTACGCGCCGCCGTCGCGCTGGCCCGAGACGCACGTCCCGATCGGGCGGGCGCGATCCTATGGGGACGGGCGCGATCTCACGATCGTCACGTTCGGCAACGGGCTGCGGATGAGCCTGCGGGCCGCCGTCCGTCTCACGCAGGAGGGCTTCGGCTGCCGGGTGCTGGACCTGCGGTGGCTGGCGCCGCTGCCGGTGGAGGACCTGGTACGGGCGGCGGAGCTGACGGGCAAGGTGCTCATCGCCGACGAGACCCGGCACACGGGCGGGGTGTCCGAGGGGATCGTGGCCGAGCTGGTGGACGCGGGGTTCTCGGGGCAGGTGGCGCGGGTGACGTCGGCGGACAGCTTCATTCCGCTGGGGGACGCGGCCGGCCATGTGCTGATGTCCGAGGAAGAGATCGAGCAGGCGGCAAGGAAACTCCTAGGATAAGCACTTTTTCGATCTTGTACGGCCAGCCCGGTGGGCCCCACCCGCCGACCGGTGCTGGGGACTGTCCAGGGGCACGCTCCTCCGGTGGAGGTGGCCGGGCGCCGTGACGTGCGCATGATGGGCCGTGTTCTTCGGGATTGGGTTGGGCGGCGTGACAGGCGCCGGGTTCCGCCGTACCAGCTCCCGCCGACGCGGCGCTCGGATGGGCTCGCGGGCTTCTGAACGTCAACCCTGGGGCCCCGCTCACAGGTCCCCCGCTAGTACGGCGAAGGGCCGCCGAACATCTCCGCCACCCGGGAAGCCAGTGTCACGTCGCCCGTTATCTTCAGGCGGCCGGACACCAGCAGGGCGGCCGGGTTGGCGGTGCCCGCGAGGATGCGGAGGAGGTCCGCGGCCGGGAGGGTGAGCGAGAGGGACGGGGTGCGGGCGGGGCCGGGGAAGGCGCGGGCTCGGGGGCCTCGGATGGCGATGGTCCAGGTGGAGCGGGGTTGGAGGCGGAATTCGAGGGTGCCCTGGAAGCCGAACGCCTTGTCCGGTTGGAAGGAGCGGGCCATCAGGGTGAACAGGAGGCGTTGCCGGCCGGGGGTCAGCCAGCGGGTCAGGTCCTCGTCCGAGCGGGTCGCGACCAAGCGGGACAGGAGGTGCCGGCCCATGAGGCGGGCTCGTTTGCGGGTCGCGGCGAGGAGATCCGCCGGGGTTGGGGGCGGGCGGTGGGTGAGGCGGGACAGTTCCGCGTCCTCGTCGATCACGTACGGCTGGGACAGCCTCCTGGCCGGGGACCGTCTGGAGAGGGCGGCTTCAATGGCCGGGGCGAGTCGCGAGGATTTCTCACGCTCGCGCTCTTCGCGGCCTTCGGTGAATGCGGGAAGGACCTTTTTCCCGAACAATTCCAGGCTTTCGCAAATATGGTCGTGGCGATTCGGCCCGGCCTGGAGCACGAAGATCATTTGATCGACGCCGGCCGCCTCGTACCGGGTAATGAGGTCGATGAGTTGCTGCGGGCTACCCAACGCACCCGCGAGCGGATCCGTCCCTTGCGCCCCCATCTTAGGGCCATCTTTCGTGAAATTTCCCCAAATGCTGTTGTGGCCGGGAGTGTGTTTCGACGGACCGTAATAATGCGCCAAAGCATAGGCGAAGAACGCGGCCCCGAGAGCGCCCCGGCGCCGGGCCTCGGCGGGATCCTCGTGGCACATCATCGGCAGCACGATCGCCAGGTTGGCGTTGACCGCGAACCCCGCCGGCACACACTCCTCCGACTCCAGCAGCCGGTAGTAGTCCCGCGACCACTTCCCCGCGTCCTCCGGATGCACGAACGCGAACGACAGCGCCCCGATCCCGTTCCGCGCCGCCAGGTGGATCGTCTCCCGCCGCGAGCAGGCCACCCACAGCGGCGGGTGCGGTTTCTGGACGGTCTTCGGGATCACGTTGCGCGGCGGCATCCGCAGGTACGGCGAATGCCACCCGGCGAACGGCTCCTCGACGAACATCCGGGTGATCGCGTCGAGCGAGTCCTGCCACATGGCCCGCTTACGCTCCCGGTCCACGCCGAACCCACCCAGTTCGGCCGCCGAACTCGCCTCCCCGGTGCCGAAGTCGACCCGGCCACCTGAGACGAGGTCGAGCGTGGCGACCCGTTCGGCGACCCTGGCAGGGTGGTTGACCGGTGGCGGCACCTGCACGATGCCGTGGCCGAGCCGGATGTTCCTGGTGCGCTGCGAGGCGGCGGCGAGGAACACCTCAGGCGCCGCCGAGTGCGAGTACTCCTCCAGGAAGTGGTGCTCGACCTCCCACACGTAGTCGAACCCCACCCGGTCGGCGATCTCGACCTGCTCCAGCGCGTCGGCGTACAGGCGCTGCTCGCTGTCCGGCTCCCAGGGGCGGGGCAGCTGATGCTCGTAGAAGATTCCGAACCGCACCTCAAGCCTCCGGTCCACCTGGCCTTATCAATGACCGTCTCCCGAACTGGACGTAACGTCAACAGCGCCCCTAGCTTGTAGTGATCATCGTTCTGCGGAGAGGACACTTACGTGCTGGACGCCGCCGCACATGCCTATCTCAGGTCGGTGGCCGGGGCTCGGGCGCATCGGGCCGGGCCGTTCGTGATCCGGTTCGATGAGCATGACGACGCGCTGCCGTTCAACTACGCCGTACCCGACGACCACAGTGCCCCCACGGCGGATGAGGTCGCCGCGCTGGTCGCGGTGTTCCGTGAGCGGGCACGGACACCACGGTTGGAGTACCTGCCGCAGGCGGCGCCGAAGGTGGAGGACGCGCTGCTCGAAGCCGGGTTCACGGCGGAGGGCCGCTACCCGGTCCTGGTGTGCTCGCCGGGCGAGGCGGTGGACGCACCTGTCGACGCAGTCGTCCTGGACCTGCCCATCGGCGCAACCGTCCGGGTCGCGCCCGTCGACCCGGCCGTCCGGGTCGCGCTCGTGACCGATGACGCCGACCTCTGGCACGTCGCGCGGGTGATGAGCGAGACGTTCGAGGCGCCGGAGGCCAACGAGCACGACGTCGCGCGGCTTCGGCGGGTCCTGAACGGCGGCGGGCTCGTGGCCGCCGCCGTGGACACCACCACCGGGGACGTGGTCGGCGCCGGGCAGATCGGCAGCCCGCATCAGGGGGTCGCCGAGGTCGCGGGGATCGCGGTGCGTCCCTCACACCGGCGGCGGGGCATCGCGGGGGCGGTCACGGCGCTGCTGACCCGCGCGGGCATGGACGCCGGGATCACGACGCCGTTCCTCACCCCCGCCGACGACGGCGCCGCACGGGTCTACGCCCGCGTCGGCTACCGGAAGGTGGGCGAGGCCCTGCACATCTCGCTCCGCTAGTGGCCCGTCACGCAACCTTGGCCGGGTAACTGGTCCAGCTTCGGATAGGTGAAGTGGCGGCGAAGCTGGTCTTTGGTTGGGCACGGGCGTTGCGCCAGCGGACGTAGCCACCGATCGCCGTGT
>NZ_JAHKRM010000054.1 GCF_019396345.1 Nonomuraea guangzhouensis
AATCCGTCATCCACACCCGAAAGCATGGACATGACGGGGTTGTGCATCATGCACTGGCTTTTAACACACTGTTGAGTTCTCAAGAAACGGACGCGTACTCCCCAACCTGCGAGAGGCGCACATTTCGCTTTACCCATTTTACCAGATTTGGGCGATTCTTGTCAAATCGGCCGATCCGGTTCGTTCCGGGCAACCCTGCTAACTTACCCGAACTTCTCGTCCGTGTCCAATCCGATCTGGGCACAGCCTGAAGCTCGAGAGAGTGATCAGAGTGTTTGTCAGGACTGCTGCCCTGCGTTGAAGACTCTAGCAGCCCCAGCGCGGGGGAAGACCCAACTTCGGTAACGAATAGGTCTTCCCCCGGTGTGTCTCGCTCAAACCCCCAAGCCGGCGAGCTGGCTCTCCAGCCGAGCGATGTCGGCCGCCGACTGCTCCGCACGCCCTCTGACCTTGGCGACCACGTCCTCGGGCGCCTTGGCCATGAACTGCTCGTTGCCCAGCTTGGCCGTGGCCTGGGCCGCCTCCTTGCGGGCGACCGCCAGATCCTTCTCCAGCCGCTTGCGCTCGGCCACCACATCGATGGCGCCCGCGGTGTCGATCTCCACAGTCACCCCGCCCACGGTGAAGCGGGCGGTGGCTGAGAAGGCGTCAGACGGCTCCGTCAGCCGCAGGAGCGAGCGAACAGCCCCCTCCTGACCGGTAAGAGCCGTGCCGGCCAGTCCGAGCCGCGCGGCCACCTTCTGGCCGGGCTTCAGCCCCTGATCCGAACGGAACCGCCGAACCTCCGTCACCAGCTCCTGCAGCGCGACGATCTCCGCCTCGGCCACCGGATCGGTACGGCCGGAGTCGACCTGCGGCCACGCTGCCACGACCACCGACTCACCACCCGTGACGGCCCGCCACAGCTCCTCGGTGACGAACGGCACCAGCGGGTGCATCAGCCGCAGCAGCGTGTCGAGCACATGGCCCAGCACAAGCCGCGTATGCTCCAGCCCCTCGCCGAGCTGGATCTTGGCCAGCTCCAGATACCAGTCGCAGACCTCGTCCCACGCGAAGTGGTAGAGCAGATCGGACGCCTTGGCGAACTCGAACTCCTCGAAGGCCGCGTCGGCCGAGGAGATCACGCTCTGCAGCCGCGACAGGATCCATCGGTCCGCCGCCGTCAGGTCGAGCCCGTCGAGGGAGCCGGTGGCCGCGCCGTTCATCAGCGCGAAGCGCGTGGCGTTCCAGATCTTGTTGCAGAAGTTGCGCGAGCCGGCCGCCCATTCCTCGCTCACCGCGACGTCGGCGCCGGGGTTGGCGCCGCGCAGCAGGGTGAAGCGGGTGGCGTCGGCGCCGAAGCGCTCGATCCAGTCGAGCGGATCGACGACGTTGCCGAACGACTTGGACATCTTCTTGCCGTACTGGTCGCGGACCATGCCGTGCAGCGCCACCACGCGGAAGGGCGGCTCGCCGTCCATGGCGTACAGGCCGAACATCATCATCCGCGCCACCCAGAAGAACAGGATGTCGTAGCCCGTGACCAGCACGGACGTCGGATAGAAGCGCTCGAGCTCCGGTGTCGCGTCGGGCCAGCCCAGTGTGGAGAACGGCCACAGGCCCGAGGAGAACCAGGTGTCGAGCACGTCGGAGTCCTGGACGTAGCCGGCGGGCGGGTCCTGGTCGGGGCCCACGCACACGACCTCGCCGGCCGGGCCGTACCAGACCGGGATGCGATGCCCCCACCACAGCTGGCGCGAGATGCACCAGTCGTGCATGTCGTCGACCCAGTCGAAGTAGCGCTTGGCCAGCTCGGGCGGGTGGATGCGGGTGCGTCCGTCGCGCACCGCGTCACCAGCGGCCTTGGCCAGCGGCGAGACGTTGACGAACCACTGCAGCGACAGCCTCGGCTCCACCACCGTCTTGCAGCGCGAGCAGTGGCCGACGGAGTGGACGTAGGGGCGCTTCTCGGCGACGATCCGGCCCTCGGCGCGGAGCGCGGCGACCACAGCGGGTCGCGCCTCGAACCGGTCGAGTCCCTCGAACGGCCCGTGCGCGGTGATCACGCCACGCTCGTCCATGATGGTCAGCGACGGCAGCGAATGGCGCCGGCCGATCTCGAAGTCGTTGGGGTCGTGGGCCGGCGTCACCTTGACCGCGCCGGTGCCGAAGGCCGGGTCGACGTGCTCGTCGGCGACCACCGGGATCTGTCGGCCGGTGAGCGGCACCTCGACGAGCGTGCCGATCAGATGGGCGTAGCGCTCGTCCGAGGGATGCACGGCCACGGCGGTGTCGCCGAGCATGGTCTCCGCGCGGGTGGTCGCCACCACGATCTCGTCGGAGTAGCGGATGGAGACGAGCTCGCCGTCGTCCTCGCTGTGCTCCACCTCGATGTCGGACAGCGCGGTGAGGCAGCGGGGGCACCAGTTGATGATGCGTTCGGCCCGGTAGATCAGCCCGTCGTCGAACAGCCGCTTGAAGATCGTCTGCACGGCCCGCGAGAGCCCCGTGTCCATGGTGAAGCGCTCGCGCGACCAGTCGACACCGTCGCCGAGCTTGCGCATCTGGCCGAGGATCCGGCCACCGGACTCCTCCTTCCACTGCCAGACCCGCTCCACGAACTCCTCACGCCCGAGGTCGTGGCGCGACAGGCCCTGCTTGGCCAGCTCGCGCTCGACGACGTTCTGGGTGGCGATGCCCGCGTGGTCCATGCCGGGCAGCCACAGCGTCTCGCGCCCCTGCATACGGGCCCGGCGGGTGAGCGCGTCCTGGATGGAGTGGTCGAGCGCGTGCCCGATGTGCAGGACGCCGGTCACGTTGGGCGGGGGAAGGACGATGCTGTACGGCACGCGCGGGCTGCCCGGGTCGGCGTGGAAGAAACCTCCGGTTACCCAGCGCTCGTAGCTCCGGGTTTCGACGTCGGCCGGGGTGTACTGGGTAGGCAGCTCTGGCGTTGTCACAGTGACCAATTCTAGGGAAGGAGGAAAGCGAAACGCCCCGGGGAGTGGTGCTCCGCGGGGCGCTTGGCCGAAAGGGAAAGGATCAGGCGGACTTTTCCCGCGGTGTGCGCTGCTGCTTCGCGGCGAGCTGATCGCGGGGTACGAGCGTCGGGATGGCGTGTTCGAGCACCGACTCGCGGGTGATGACCACGCGCGCGACGTCCTGGCGCGACGGCACCTCGTACATCACCGACTGGAGCACCTCTTCGAGGATGGCGCGCAGGCCGCGGGCGCCGGTGCCGCGCAGGATCGCCTGGTCGGCGATGGCCTCGAGCGCGCCGTCGGTGAACTCCAGCTCCACGCCGTCGAGCTCCAGCAGCTTGCGGTATTGCTTGACGAGCGCGTTGCGGGGCTCGGTGAGGATCTGGATGAGCGCCTCACGGTCGAGGTTGTGCACCGAGGTGATGACCGGCAGACGACCGACGAACTCGGGGATCATGCCGAACTTCAGCAGGTCCTCGGGCATCACGTCGGAGAAGATGTCGACCATGTCGACTTCTTCCTTCGACCGGATGATGGCGTTGAAGCCGATGCCCTTCTTGCCGATGCGCGACTCGATGATCTTTTCCAGACCGGCGAAGGCGCCACCGCAGATGAACAGCACGTTCGTCGTGTCGATCTGGATGAACTCCTGGTGGGGGTGCTTGCGCCCGCCCTGCGGCGGCACGCTCGCGGTCGTGCCCTCCAGGATCTTGAGCAGTGCCTGCTGGACGCCCTCACCGGAGACGTCGCGCGTGATCGACGGGTTTTCGCTCTTGCGAGCGATCTTGTCGACCTCGTCGATGTAGATGATGCCGGTCTCGGCCTTCTTGACGTCGTAGTCAGCGGCCTGGATGAGCTTGAGGAGGATGTTCTCGACGTCCTCGCCGACGTATCCGGCCTCGGTGAGCGCCGTGGCGTCGGCGATGGCGAAGGGCACGTTGAGCATCTTCGCCAGCGTCTGCGCGAGCAGTGTCTTGCCCGAGCCCGTGGGGCCCAGCAGCAGGATGTTGCTCTTGGCCAGCTCAAGACCGTCGTCTCTACCTCGGTCGCCGGACTGCACCCGCTTGTAGTGGTTGTAGACCGCCACCGAGAGCGCCTTCTTCGCCTTGTCCTGACCGATGACGTAGGCGTCGAGGAACTCGTAGATCTCCCTCGGCTTGGGCAGGTTGTCCCACTTGAGCTCAGAGGACTCGGAGAGCTCCTCCTCGATGATCTCGTTGCAGAGATCGATGCACTCATCGCAGATGTAGACGCCTGGACCGGCAATGAGCTTCTTGACTTGCTTCTGGCTCTTCCCGCAGAAAGAGCACTTCAGCAGGTCTCCCCCGTCGCCGATGCGTGCCACCCCAGATACTCCTTTGCGTGGGACCGCCCTGCTCCCGCGATCCGTATCTACCGGACCGGGTCCGAACCGCTCAGGTTTCGACGTTACCGTCTTCTGGGCCCTCAGTGAGCCCCCTGGCGGCGAGTCGCACCGGAACGTGCCCTATTGGGCAGCGCTCCGGTGCGTCACATCTCATCAGGAAGCGACGGCCTGAGCTCGTTTCTTCCTCGACGGGATGATGTCGTCGATCAGACCATACGCCTTTGCCTCGTCCGCGTTGAGAATTTTGTCGCGTTCGATGTCCTTTCGGACTTCCGCAGGGCGCTTTCCGGAGTGCTTCGCCACGATGTCCTCAAGGAGGGAGCGCATGCGAAGGATCTCGCGGGCCTGGATCTCGATGTCGCTTCCCTGGCCGCCGCCCTCGGTGGACGGCTGGTGGATGAGCACCCTGGCGTTGGGAAGCGCGAACCGCTTGCCGGGAGTCCCGCCGGCCAGCAGCACGGCCGCGGCGGAGGCGGCCTGCCCCAGGCAGACGGTCTGGATCTCCGGCCGGACGAACTGCATCGTGTCGTAAATCGCCGTCATGGCGGTGAAAGAACCACCCGGCGAGTTGATGTAGATGCTGATGTCACGGTCGGGATCGAGCGACTCCAGCGTCAGCAGCTGAGCCATCACGTCGTTGGCCGACGCGTCGTCGATCTGCACTCCGAGGAAGATGATGCGGTCCTCGAAGAGCTTGTTGTACGGGTTCATCTCCTTCACGCCATAGGACGTGCGTTCGACGAAGGAGGGGAGAACGTACCGGCTTTCGATGTTCACTTCAACTCCCCTAGGAGACGGCGCCTTGCGAGGGCACCTGCCTCGCGCTGCGCACGACGTTGTCGATGAAGCCGTAGTCCTTGGCCTCTTCGGCCGTGAACCAGCGGTCTCGATCGGAGTCGGCCTCGATCTGCTCGAGCGACTGGCCTGTGTGCTGCGCGATCCGCTCGGCCAGGGTCTTCTTCACGTAGAGCATCTGCTCCGCCTGGATGGCGATGTCGGCGGCGGTGCCACCGATGCCACCGGACGGCTGGTGCATCATGATGCGCGCGTGTGGCAGCGCGTAGCGCTTGCCTCTCGCGCCCGCCGACAGCAGGAACTGCCCCATGGAGGCGGCCAGCCCCATGGCGACCGTTGCCACGTCGTTGGGCACGTATTCCATCATGTCGTAGATGGCCATGCCGGCCGTCACCGACCCGCCAGGCGAGTTGATGTAGAGCCAGATGTCACGGTCCGGATCGTCGGCCGCGAGCAGCAACAGCTCGGCACAGATGCGGTTGGCGATCTCGTCGTTCACCTCCTGCCCGAGCACGATGATGCGCTCGCGCAGCAGGCGCTGGTAAAGCTGGTCCTCAAGCCGGAAGGACGAGCCGTTCTCACGGCCTCGCGACTCAGGCTGATAGAAGGTCGGCGGGCTGGTCACAGCGTCACCTTCCGATGCGTCGTAATCGATTGGCTTTGCCTGTGACCCTAACGCGCGGGGCACACAGGTCATGCCCCGTCTGCCTGCTGTTCGCTGACGGCGCAGGTAAGGGCGACCAGAGCAGCGCGAAGCCCCCGAACCATCCGGATCGGGGGCTTGGTGCCGTTTCTGGGGCTAGGCGTCGGCCTTCTCCTCAGTCGGCTCCTCGGCGGGCTCCTCTTCGGCCTCCGCGCCGTTGAGCTCGGTGTAGATGGCCTTGAGGTCCACCTCGTTGCCCTCGGAGTCGACCACCTTGGCGGCGTCACCGACGACGGACTTGGCCTTGTCACGGACGATCTCGACCATGGCCAGCGTGAGCTGGTCGTTGTCGGCCAGGTGCTGGGCCAGCTGGTTGGGCTGGACGCCCATCTCCATGGCCCGGCGGACGACGAAGTTGGTCAGCTCCTGCTCGGAGACGCCCAGCTCCTCGCTCTTGACGATCTTGTCAAGGACGAACCCGACCTTGATGGCCTTGGCGGAGCTGCTGTCGAACTCGGCGAAGCGCTCCTCCTCGGTCGTCTGGTAGAGGCGGAAGAAAGCGTCGCGGCTCAGCCCGCTCTCGGCGATCTGGTGCTCGAGGTTGTGCTTGCGAGCGTCGACCTCGGCCTTGAGGGCGCTGTCGGGGATCGGCATCTCGATCTTGTCGAGCAGCGCGTCGACGGCCTTCTCGCGGGCCTGGACGACCTGGTCGACCAGCTTGTTGCGACGGGCCTGCTCGCGGATGCTGTCCTTCAGCTCGGCGAGCGTGTCGAACTCGCTCGCCAGCTGGGCGAACTCGTCGTCGAGCTCGGGCAGGACCTTCTCCTTGACCGTCTTGACGGTGATGATGACGTCGGCTTCCTCACCGGCGTTCTCACCGCCGACCAACTCGGTCTTGAAGCTCTTCTCCTCGCCCGCGGACATGCCCACGAGCGCGTCATCGAGGCCCTGCAGCACGGAGCCGGCACCGACCTCGTACGAGACCTCGTTGGCCTGCTGCTCCTCGATGTTGGCGCCGTCGATCTCGGCGCGCAGGTCCATCACGACGAAGTCGCCGGCGGCCGCGGCGCGCTCGACACCGGTCAGCGTGGCGAAGCGCTGGCGCAGCGCGTCGAGCTGGCTGTCGATGTCCGCGTCGGCGACCTCGGCGGAGTCGACGGTGACCTCGATGCCCGCGTAGTCGGGGACTTCGAAGCTGGGCCGGACGTCCACCTCGGCGGTGAACTCGACCTGCTCGCCGTCCTCGATCTTGGTGATCTCGATGTCGGGCTGGCTGACCGGGAAGACGTCGACCTCGTCGACGGCCTGGCCGTACAGCTTGGGCACCGCGTCGTTGAGGGTCTCCTCCAGCACCACCGCGCGGCCGAAGCGCTGCTCGATGATGCGGGCCGGAACCTTGCCAGGGCGGAACCCGGGGACGCGCACCTGCTGCGCGACCTTCTTGTACGCCGCATCCAGGCTCGGGCGCAGCTCTTCGAACGGCACCTCGACAGTGAGCTTCACCCTGGTCGGGCTGAGCTCCTCGACAGCGGTCTTCACGGGGTGGTCTCCTTGATCAAGCTTCGAGTGATCGCGGGCGCGTCCAGATTTGGTACGGCTCACGCGCCGCGCCCACATGAGCGGCGCTGGGCATGCTCCGCCTTGGCGGGATCCAAGCGCCGTTCGCCAGTCTAGGGTAGATGCGTACCCAACGACGACGGGACAACCCGTCAGAACTCCTCGGCGATCACCCGCAGCAGTTCGATGGTCTCATCGGGCGTCGTGCTGACGGCGCAGAGCCGCTCCATCACCTCGGTGTAGCGGTCGACGTCCTCGCGTTTGTCCAGGTAGAGGGCGCTGGCGAGTTGCTCGACGTACACCACGTCCGGCAGGTCCTGATCGGGGAAGCGCAGGACGGTGAACGCCCCGCCCTCGGCACTGTGGCCACCGAAGCTGAACGGCATGACCTGGATGGTGATGTTGGGCTGGCGCATCAGGTCGATGAGGTGTTCGAGCTGAGCCCGCATCACCTCGGCGCCGCCGATGGGGCGGCGCAGCGCTGCCTCGTCGATGACCGCCCAGAAGACCGGGCCGTCGGGTCTGTCGAACATGCGCTGGCGTTCGAGCCGGAGATCCACCCGGCGGGCGATCTCTTCCGCGCTGATGCCGGCCGAGCCCGCGGTGACCACTGCCCGAGCGTATTCCTTGGTCTGTAACAGGCCAGGGACGAACTGGACCTCGTAGGTCCTGATCCTGGCCGCGGCCTCCTCGAGGCCGACGTACGCCTGGAACCACGTGGGCAGGATGTCGTTGAACCGGTGCCACCAACCGGGCTCGTTCGCCGTGGCCACCAGATCGAGTACGGCTGCGCGTGCCTGGTTGTCCACGACCCCGTAAAGAGTCAGCAAATCGGCCACGTCGCGCTCCTTGAAGCCGACGCGACCCAGCTCCATGCGGCTGATCTTGGATTCGGACCCCCTGATGAGGTGGCCCGCTTCCTCGCGAGTAACGCCTTTCCCCTCCCTGAGCCTGCGCAGCTGGGAGCCCAGGAGGATGCGCAGCGCCGTAGGGCCGGAACCCGGCTGGTTCTGCGTCACTCTGCCTCCTATCAAGGTCCGCACACACAGTGACACCACATTGCCGCGTATGACAAGGTCTCAACCTGGTGTCCGATTTGGATACCCCTACCGGTAACCGCCCATGCGGCTGCACATTGCACATGCACGTGCATTTGGGTCTTGCAGCGACCGGGAGTCGTGTCCCATGATGGCCTAGTGCATATTGGGCCAAACATGCACGAACCCAGAAGCAATCGGGAGGTATCGGCGGGATGGTGGAGGACCCCTTGGCCACTGCCGATTGCCTGCAGATAACCCGTGAAGTGGGGTTCGACAGCCTGCTGAGCGCCGGGAAGCCGTACACGACCTCGTGTCCGCTGCCCTTCCAGGCCGACTCGGTGAAGACCGCCAGGGATGTGACGCGCTCCACGTTACGCGGGTGGGGTCTGCCGGAGCTGGGCGATGACGCCGCGCTGGTCGTGTCAGAGCTGGTCACGAACGCGGTCAGGTACGCGATGTACGCCAGAGGCCGGCGGGAGATCCAGCTGCTGCTGATGCGGGTCGTGCCCCACGTGCTGCTGGCCGTGGCCGACCCGAGCGACGAGATCCCCACCCCCAAGGAGCCCGACTTCATCTCCGAAAACGGGCGTGGCCTTTACATCGTCGAGACCTACAGCCAATGCTGGGGCTGGGATCCGCTGGCTCGGGGTGGCAAAGCCGTGTGGGCCCTCTTCCGTACCGAGGCCTGATTTATTACCCTTTCTTGAAGTGAAGGGGAGTACCTCCGAACACGCCTGATCGTCATGACGGCCCTCTCGGCCCGGTCAGGCGGGCCCTGTGTGGCGAGGGAGACCTTCCGGCCCGTCGTCGTCGGCTGGAGGTTCCGAAGGTGCGCATGCTCATCCCTATGGCCCTGCTCGTGGCCATCTACTCTGCTGTCCTGGCCGGTCTCGTGCTGATAGACGTTCCGGTCCTGTACGTCGCCCTCGGAGCCGTCCTCGTCCTGCTCGTGCAGTGGTGGTCCACCGAGGCCATGGCGCGGCGGATGACCAGGGCCCGGTACGTCACGGCCGAGCAGGAGCCGGAGCTGCACGCCGTACTCGATCGGCTCTGCGCCCTGAGCGATGTGGCCAAGCCGCGGCTGGCGATCAGCCCGTCGCCGGCCCCGAACGCCTACACGGTCGGCCGCTCACGGCGCAGCTCGACGATCATCGTCACCGAGGGGCTGCGCGCCCGTCTGGAGCCCGGTGAGCTGACCGCGGTGCTCGCGCACGAGATCGCGCACATCCGGCACAAGGACGTGGCGGTGATGACGCTGGCGAGCTCGTTCGCGATCGCGCTGGCGGCGTTCGCCAAGGGCACCGGGCGGGTCGCGGTGGAGGCTCCGGGGTTGTTCCTGGAGGAATTCCCCTTCGGGCTGTTCATCGGGCTGGCGATGCTGGCGGGCGGTGCCGCCGCGGGGCTGGCCAGCTTCCTCGCGCACCTGCCGCTGCGCTGGCTCAGCCGCTCCAGGGAACTGGCCGCCGACCGCGCCGCCGCCGACCTGCTCGGCCAGCCGGGCCTGCTCGCCTCCGCGCTGCTCAAGGTGCACGAGGAGGACGGCATCCCCCTGACGGACCTGCGGCGCGGAGTGCCCGCGTTGGGGTTGGTGGCCGGCCGTACGAAGAAGGGCCGCCTGATGGCCACGCACCCGCACGTGCACGTGCGGGTGCGGCGGCTCATGGGCTAGCCCTTACGAGGTCGCCGGCGTCGTCGGCGAGTCGAGCCAGTCGTCGATCAGGGCGGTGAAATCCGTCCCTGTCTTGTTGTTCAGCCACGACACGAAGGACGCCCGGTCCTGCGTGGTCCCCTTGTGCTCCTGCACCCACGCTCGCAGCGTCGCGAAGAACCGCTTGTCCCCGAGTTGCTTGCGGATCTCGTGCAGCATCAGCGCGGGGCCGTAATACACGTTGCTCACCCCGAACATGTCCGACTTGTAGTGCCCGGGCGGCCCCGCCAGCTTGCGCAACTGCCCGTCGACCGCCCGAGCGTCGCTGAGATAGGTCTCCAGCTTCTTGGACCCGTGGCCGGCGGCCCACGCCCACTCGAAGTACATCGCGAAGCCCTCGTTCATCCACAGGTCCCGCCAGGTCCGGGGCGTGACCGCGTCACCGAACCACTGGTGCGCCATCTCGTGCGCGACCACATTGGGCGTGAGGAAGTCGGGGGCCAGCGTCACCATCTGCTGGGTCTCCATCCCCGAGTCGCTGGTGACGACCACCCCCGCGCTGGAGAAGGGGTACGGACCCAGCCGCTGCTCCAGCCAGCGCAGGATCGCCGGCGTCTGCCGTACGACGGGAAGGTATTGCGACCGGTCACCCTTGCGGAGCCAGTACGTGATCGGGATCCCGCGCGGCCCCTTGTCGTTGAAGCGATCGTAGTGATCGATGGTGAGCAGCGTGACGTAGCTGGCCACCGACTCGGTCGACCGCCAGCGGTAGGTGTTGCCCTTACGGCCCTGGAAGCGCCCGTGCGCCACGGCCGCCCACCCGCGCGGCACCGTGACCGCCACGTCGTAGCGCGCCTCGTCGGACGGCTGGTCGTTCACCGGGAACCAGGTGAAAGCCCCGTACGGCTCCTGCAACGCCCAGGCCGACCCATCGCCCGCCGAGCGGAACCCGAGCATGCTCGTGTCGGAGCGGTACTGTCCGGTGCGCACGGGCGCGGGAGTGCCGTGATAGCGGACCGCCACCTTGACCCGCTTGCCCGCCGCCACCGGGGAACGCAGCGGGATCACCAGGTCGTCACCCGGATGCCGGGCCTTGACCCGCTTGCCCGCGACCGTCACCTCGTCCACCCGCAACGCGTGGCCGAAGTCGAGCGCGATCTTGTCGATGTTCTTGACGGCTCTGACGGTGAGCACGGCCTTACCGGTGAGCACCCGCTTGGACGGCTTCCAGTCCAGGTCCAGGCCGTAGTGGAGGACGTCGATCGCGGGATTGCCGTAGGCGGGGTAGACGGGGTCCGCCACCGGCTCGGAGCGCCCCTTGTCGGGCGCGCCCGGCGCGGCTACCGCCGCGACGAGTAAGAGGGAAATGATCGAATTCACCGCGCCAAGGTAGTACGCCGTGGTTTGTCGCGATACCGAGCAACAACAGACAGGCTGTGAACCTGCGCCTCCGTCGGTGTGTCAGCGCTGGATACGACCGATCAACGACCAGTCGATGTACTGCCGGAGATCAGCTGCAAGAGATCACCGCTCCCCACCTCTCCGAAGAACAGCAATCCGTCGAACGGCATATAACGCTCGCGGAAGCCGGGTGAGATGCGACGGCTATTTGGTAGATCTTTCTACATAGTTCACGTTATATGGCATTTCAGACAGAGCCTCTGACCTGGCCTTTTACTCTTAGATGATCTATTGGTCATCTCTTGAGTGGCACTTGACCTGCGGAAATGGCAAGGTACCCTCGCCGTACCACAGGCTTCCGGTTTAGCCACATCAGTCCTTAATCATCACTTCTGTCAGGATCTGTATTGGTAAATCCGGCCTAGTCCGGGAGATCTACATTTCCATGGCACCAGAGATTCAGAAGTTCATCGACGCGGCCTACAACTCGGCCTCGTGGCACCAGACCACCGAGGCACCGCCCGGCCCCCACCGGTCCACCGATGCACAGCCCAATTGGCAGATGACGGACGACCAACCCGGCCACCGGACGCCCGACGAGCAGTCCAGCAGCGACGAGGGCCAGCAGCAGTGGCCCGACCCCCACACTGACCTGACCGCTCCCCAGTCAACGTCCGACACACCAACGGCCTCGATATCCGACACACCTTCGACCACAGCTACTCCACGGCCCACCTCAGACGCGCCGACTGCCACTCCCACCTTCGATACGCCCTCCCCCACTCCGTCGGATTCGTCATCAGCCACCCCCACCCCCACAACATCCGACTCGCCCTCCCCCACAACGCCAGGCTCGCCCTCGCCCACGAATACCGCCACGACGTCGGACTCGCCGTCAGCCGCGGCCACCTCCGAAGCCGAGCCGACCGCCACCGCGACTGAAGCGACGCCCACCACTTCGTCCTCGCCCACGTCAACCGAGACCCCCACGACCAAGCTCGCCGTTGCGGAGGACACCGCTGCCACGCCAACGGCGTCCAGCACCACTCCAAGTGCCCTGCCCACACACCTCAACGCCGCGATCACCACCCCTTCGTCGAGCTTGTCCACGCCAATGGTGGCCACCTCGGCCGTGGTGGTCGTAGCGGCCCTGCTGGCCGTGCTCACGATGCTGGTGGCCAAGGCCCGCCGCGGGACCCGCTTGGCCACCGCCGGATACGCGGAACCCACCCCAACCCTCTCCCCCCACAGCACTCCCGAGCCCGACCAGTGGAGGCTGCAACTCCTGGAAACCCTCGAGGCCGCCACCCTCGACGAACAGGAAAGTGCCTACGGCCAGGAGAACCCGCGGCCCGAGACCGGTTCGCCCGTACCCTTCACCGGCACGGACCCAGAGGAGACCGCCGCCTGGACTCCGCCATTCGAGTCCTTCAGTCCCACCGGCCCCCTGGAGTCGCCCGATCACGTCGACAATCCCCCGGAGACCTCTCCGTTCATCCCCTTCGCCCCGGCCGAGAGCGACCCAGACTCGGAGCACCACGGACGCAGGGGGCGCAGCGAACACCCCGCCGACGACACCCCGCCGGAAGACACCGATCACTCCACCCCGTAACCGGCGACGGCCAGCCGGGACCCTGCGTCCCGGCTTCGGGCCAGGACCGTGCGATCAGCCGTTCCACGCCCAGCGCGAAGCCCTGAAGCAGGCTGAGGCCACATTCCGCGATCTTTGATGTCCGCCGGCGCCGTGATCCGTATCCACATGCGAGTCCAGAAGCCAGCGACAACACTGAATGCCTGCTGCCGCGGCAAGGCGAGGAGCTGTAACCAAGCAGACGGACAAGCAAAAGGCCCCTCCCAAATCGAGAGGGGCCTTCTGACCTGGTCGGGGCGACAGGATTTGAACCTGCGACTTCTTGCTCCCAAAGCCACTCACCCATGATCTGCAACAGGGCATGGATGGCCTCTGAGCTGGAAAGACGGTCACCTGACGTCCGTTAGTGTCCGAGCTCGTGCGCTCCCGTCGTCACTCGGTATGTCACTCAGTCATCGCTCGATCCGGGCGGGCCTTACGTCCGTCAATCGGACCAGCAGTTCACGGGCGAGCGCCAGTTCGCGGTCGGGATCGCTCAGCAGGATGACCGCGTTGCGTTCGTACGGCACCACGGTCGGCAGCAAGGGCAGGAAGAGATCGGCGCGCACTCCGTACGGGATGCAGTCGCCTACGGTCACGACCAGGGCGTTGTGCCGGAGATGCGGGCAGTAGGTGATCGCCTCGGGGATGCACGCCTTGCATGTCGGCGGGGCGTTGGTGAAGCCGTCGCGTGCTTGGTTGCCTTCCTCGGACGACAGGAGCCACGAGATCCGCCCCGTGTCCGGGTCCACCGCTGAGCGTGCGCACACCTGGCACAGGCGCTTGGTCATGCAGCGCCACTGCCGCCGCGTGTTCACCGTTTTGAAGTCCGGCCGTCCCGACCGCTTGGAGTTCTGCCGTAGGCGCAATACGCCATGCGCCCAGTCACCCGCTCTCGGCGCGTCGTAGCTCAGCTTCCATCCGTCTGGGCGTGGCACGAACTTCAGCGACTGCCGGACAACATCCCCCGTGTAGCCGATGACGAACGGCACCCGGAAGCTCGTCGTGATGGGGTTCCTCACTGCCTGTACAGAGAGCACGCACTGACCGTAGGTATGGCCCTCTACCAGGCTCAATGAAGTTGCCGAGGTTTGCCCACTACTCGTTCGGCAGCGCCTCCAGTGCCTGCTGGATCAGCCTTCGCGCGGGCTCCCCCACTACTGCCAGGGAATGAAGTCGATCCCACGCCCGCAGGTACATGGCGATCTCGGAGGGGTTGGTGATCGTCAGGTAGCCGGAGACCAGCTCCACGGTCACCGATTCCTCGTCGGTGATGTCGAACGACTCGTCTGGGGCCACGCCGCGACGGTGGACCATGCGGGGGATGATCCCGAGCGATACCGATGGCCGGCGCATCGTCTCCAGCAGATGCCGCAACTGCTCGACTTGGACTGCGTCCGAGTACGGGCGGTACCACAGGACGTCTTCCTCCAGCACGAACAGAAAGCGGGCGTCCCGCCGCCGCAAGCAGCCTTGCCGGTCCATCCTCTCGGCGACCGCCGCCGCGACGTCGTCCACGTCTACGCCCTGCTCTATGCGTACCTGGGTGAGTGCGGCCGTCGTGTAGGCCGCGGTTTGCAGCAGGCCGGGGATGACCTTTGTCTGGTAGGCGCGCATCAGGCGGGCGCGCTCGTACTCTTCGCGAACCGACTCCTGCGCCCTCTTCAGACCGCCTCGGTTGAGCTGCTTGTACGACACCCACATCCCGGCCACGTCGCGCAGCTCGGCCAGCAGCTCCTGTTCACGATCTACCGGCACTCCGCACACCCGGCACCACACGCGCAGATCCGCTGCGGTGATCGGACGTACGGCATGCTCGATCTTCGACACCTTCGACACGCCGTGCCACCCGGCCAGCTCCGCGAGCCTGCGCCCGGTCAGACCCGCATCCTCGCGGATCTCCCGAAGCTGATCAGCCAAGCGCCGCCGGGCCGCCTGGACGCTGGAAGAAGAGGTGGACGAAGGCAATGCGACTTACGCCTTCTTAAGGCCGGTAATCCTCGTGCGTGACGGCGCGCTCCCAAGCCATCTCGAACGCCCCCACGACCTGGGCCACCCTGCGCGGGTCACTGACATGCTCGTACTGCCTCAGGCTCGTCCCGTCACCCGCGTTGAAGTTGTAGCGCACGATGCGCTGATCGAACATCCAGAAGTCCGCACCGAGCAACATCAGGTCGTACGCCTGCTTCCTCGGCAGCCAGCGGAGCTCCTCGCCCGCCTTGACGTTGCCGTAGCTGATGGCGTGCTCCCACCGGATGTAGTCGGTGACTGGCTCCGACACGATCCGCAGGCGCCGCATCCTCACCCCACGAGCTACCGCTACGCCGATCAGCTCGACCCAGTCGTCCCACTCGTATTCTGTGCTCCCGTCTTCCTGCCACTTCAGGAAGGCCGGGTCTGTCGCGTCGTAGGTGTCGCGCATCTCCAGGTGCACGGCGGACCGCTCCGCGTTCTCCAGCATGCGCTCGAAGCTGGGCAGGCCGGGTCCCTGCTTGTTCCGCTCATAGGTGCTGCTGACGGCCTCCATCACGATGGGGGTCATGCGCTGCGGATGCCAGACCACGGACTCGTCAGCAGCGATCGGGGAATCCTGGGCGATGCGCTCCAAGACGGCCGGATCAGTGACGGTCCGCCCTTGGAAGTACATGTCGCCCGTCTCCGGATCCACGAACACAGCCGGACACTCGTTCTTCGGCGAGTCAGGATCCATGCCGACAAAGTCCAGTGCCACGTCAAGCTCCCTCGTGCTGAGATGGCAGTGCTCCCCTGCACTCCGTGAGCCTGAACGTACTCACCGTTGCCGTCAAGCGCTACCAGAACGAAGCAGCCTTTGATGCGACCCCCGATGGGGCATACCGAGCCTGACCGCTGTATGCCAACTGGTGCCGTCAGATGAGGTCCGTTGATCTCGGCTGCGCTCCTGTGTCGGCGGGTCCGCTGCCTTTTCGCTGACTCCGCCCAGCCGCCCGTCGGCCGAGATCTACCACGACCGCGAGGTCCGTCCTGCTTACGTTCAAGTTCATCGCACCAGGATTAGAACTCGCCAAACATCTGATGCCCTGATCATGATTCACCCGTTCAGCATGAGAGTTCCTTGCAATCGGGAGCCAATCCACCACGTCAGACGGTCTTCGTTCTGGTCAAGCGCCAGGTGCGAGCCTGATGGCATGTGTTTCGACGGCTCTGCGACAGTTAGGCAGATGACCAGCCCGCCGTTTCGGTCGCCGCCTGCACGAGCTATACGCACTGGATATCGGCCCTAAAGCCTATATCGATCCGGGAAAGCGGCATGGAGCGGTGCAATAGGCCGCATGAATGACAGACATCCGCGCCCACCAGGCAGAGGGCTGGTCGCCGCGGCAGCAGTAGCGATCATCGCATCAGCAGTAGCCATATCAGCAATTGCCCGCGGTTATGCAGAAGGCACAACCCGGCCGTCGATCGCCCGCGAGCAAACTTTACCCACACTGACCCCACAGCCACCCGCCCTGATGGGCGATGCCAGGCGATGGCGGCGATTACTGTGGCTGCTCCCTGCCTCTGCCGGCATCGCCGCCCTTGGATGGGCTGCGGCAATCCTCTCTGTGCCCGACTGGGCCCGCTGGACCCTGGTTGGGTCCGCCCTGGCCGCAACCGCGAGCATGGTCATTGCCCTACTGCTCGGCCCTGGTGCTCGGCGCTTGGCTGGCGTGCAATATCCGCTGACCGCCGCCGAACGCAAGCAGATGACCGCCACCGAACGCATCGAGGCGGTCAACGCCGCCCGCCACACCCTCCTCCAGGCCGCCACCGGCCTGGTCGTCATCGGTGGCGTTGTCTTCACGGCTCAGGGCCTGTGGTACACCGCCGAGTCCTTGGAAACCTCTCGACAAGCCCAACTCATCGCAGCCCAGAGCCAGCACACCGCCGAACAAGGCCAGATCACCGATCGCTACACCAAAGCTGTCGAACAACTTGGCTCCTCCAAGTTGGACGTCCGCCTGGGCGGTATCTATGCCCTGGAACGCCTAGCCATCGACTCTCCCCGCGATCACCCCACTGTCTACGATGTACTGGCCGCTTTCCTTCGCGAACACGATCCTCAGCTCGAAGCCAAACTCCCGATAGAACCAGCCACCGACATCCAGGCAGCTCTGACCGTCATCGGCCGCCGCAATCCCGCACTCGGTGGCAGTGCAATCAACCTCGCTGGCACCCGCCTTCGTGGCGCGAACCTGCCCTATGCGAATTTTCGTGGCGCGAAACTGCCTTATGCAGACCTTCGTGGCGCGGACCTGACAGGCGCGGATCTCCGCAGCGCGAATCTGGACAGCTCAAAGCTGCGCTACGCATACTTGGGCGATGCCGACCTACGCAATGCGGAGCTTCCCAACGCGGACTTGCGCGAAGTGAACCTACCCGACGCGGACCTGCGTGGCGCGTTCCTGGGCAGCGCGGACCTTCGCGAGGCCGACCTTCGGGACGCGGACCTGGCCGGCGCGGACCTGGGCAACGCGAATCTGCGCGGCGCTGACCTAACTGGCATCGTAGGTATTACGGAGCAGGCGATACGAAGCCGAGCTCGCATTGATGCGTCCACCCGGTTCTGAATGCGAATACCTCGGGCGCGCCGCCGCTACAGCATGCCGTCAGATGACGGAGGCTGAATACGGCCGCGCCAAGCCTTCTTCCATCGACTCTACCTCGACACCGACGGCACGGACAACACACCTCGTGTCCGTGAACATCCGAAGGCGTGCACCTCGATCGTCGCTCAGCAACAACGGGGCCCCAGCGCCCGCCCCGTTCCTCTAGCGCAACTGGGACTGCCTCGGTAATCTGGCGCGAATCATCCATGATTCGTCAAACCAGCGGAGAGCATGCGATGTTGCTGCAATGCAGGCGAGTATATCTACGAGCTAGACATCCATTCGCTTTCATATTTCTCATAATCACATTATCCTCCTGCGGCTGGTTTCACGAGACGCTAGAAGTTGACCCTACAGCTATAAACGATGCTCGCCAGATTGGCACAGTAGTCCTGCACGCCAAATCGGAATATACCTGGGAGAACAGTACGCAGATCGACGAGATTTTGGTCATGGACGTTGGGGCGTCAGACTCCAAGGAAGCCGAGATAGAAGCACACTCGCGCCTGATTCAGCAAGGATGGACTGAACTGAACGCCGAACAAGTGGAATCACGTAAAGGGAGACACGTAATTGTTTCGCTTGATTCATTGGATGGCCTGGAGGCATATGGCGCCACTCTGCAGGCCGAGATAGAAAAGGCGGTCCAGGCAGCCTCAAAAGAGGCTGACACTCTGGTGATCGTGGATCTGGCTCCAATGGAGTAGAGCCAGGCTGACCAATTATCTGATTTCTGAGGCTGGATTGGCCTCCGCCTCCAACACTCGCCTCCTGATCACCTCGCACGCCGTCGACTCACCGCGTAGCGGCAGCGGGCCGGGGACGGAGTGTCAAGCTCGGCTTCGCGTGTACGTTCGCCGGTCGCCGTTCCTCGATCATGCATTGTCCTGCGGTCAGAGCCGGGCTTGATACGGAGGAGCCGGTCTGCTGGGCTTGCCTGAGTCGATGGTGTGCGAGGTGATCAGCCCCCAGCCACCCATCAACGTCAAGTTCCGTGTGGTGATCACCTCGGTGCCAGAGCGCTCCCGCCGGAGGCATGCTTTGACCTCATCGGCTCAGTCCGGGAGTCGACATCCCGCATGGTGCTAGTGGATGTTCTGCGCGCGGTTCTGCCCGCGTTCGATGGTGCGGCGGGGTGGCCGGGCGGGACCGGCCCGGAGAGGCCGCACGCCCGCCCGGACCGCCCGGCCGCCCGCCGCCCATCGGGCGGCGGCTTGAACCCGTATAGAAGGTTGTAACCACTCCCGAGTAGGTGGCCGCCGCCGTCGCTCGATCCGCGCTATCGGGCTCTGAGGGGCACCGACGTGTGGATGTCCCAGCGGTAGACCCACTCGGGCTCCAGGACTCGGTTCTGCACGATCAACGCCACTCGATCGACGTTGACGTTCACTGCGTTGGCTTCGACCCTGCTGAGAGCGTCGATGTACGGCTGGGCCGGGCCTGGTGTGTTGAAGTAGGTCAGGCTCACGTGCGGGCGGAACCCCTTGACTTGCTCGGCCGCTGTTGACGCGTTCCCCGTGACATCGGCGATGCCGTTCCTGACCTCGCCCCAGAGCTGATGCAGTGGCTCTGCTGGTGTGGGAGCCAACACCACAGCCTCCCCGATGACCGTAGGCCGGCGAAAGCTCAGCTCGATAGGGGCAACTCCCCCCAGGCGTACGCCTACCGCCTTAGTTACCTGGTCAAGCAGTTCTTCAGGCACCTCGTCGACGAATCCCACCGATTGCACGGTGAGATGCAGCCACTGGGCCGGAATCGGGTTGTGCCCGCCGATCACCGAGAGGGCGCTTTGGTAGCGCTCCGCGAGCTGGTGCAGTTGTGGCGCGCACTCGAAGGTCAGGCGCCATGTGTAGATCAGGCGGCCCGGATGCCAGCCCTGTCGTGGCCACCAGTGCGAGCGAACCTCGTCGACGTTCTCGATGGCCATCGACGTGCCTCAGATCTGGGAGGGAGCGTCGGGGACGTTCGGCTCTTGGTCGATCAGGTACTCATCGATGATGGCTACCCGGTCTGCCGGCCAGATCGACTCCGACACCTCCAGGACCGTCTCATCTTCGGCTCGGGCGGTGTGGATGACGTGCATGACCTGACCGCCCTGCGGCAGGCCGAGGGTGACGGCCTCCTCTGGAGTAGCGCTGCGGGCGATCCACTGGTCGCGGGCGTGGTGGTATCGCTTGCCGCTCAGGTCCTCGATGCACAGGAAGAGCGCCTTGGGGACGACATCGCGTTCCTCCAGGGACGTCCCGCGTGCGATGTCGGCGGGGATGTAGTCGCCGAGTACCAGGCTCGCGGTGTCGTCCACTTCCACGCCGTGATCCGGCTGGACAGCCGCACCCTGGACAACACACCAGCCCCACCACCGATCTGGGCCACTGTCGTGCTGCTCGACGACGCGGTCCACTCCGCTGCTCGCGCCGTACACCTATCCGCGCCCGAGCTCGGCCAGCCCACCCGCGAACTCGTCTGGGGCGACCAGCTCGACGTCAAGCACATCGACACTGCCGACTCCGGCAACGACGACATGACTGAAGTGAAGGTCGCGGGCTACATCGCCAAGTACGCAACCAAGGCCGCCGAGTCCTCAGGCACCCTCGACCGGCCCGTGACCAGCGCCACCATCCTTCAACTCCACCGCCTCGACATCGCCGACCACCCGGCCCGCCTCATCCGCACCGCCTGGAGGCTCGGCAACCCGATCACTCATCCCGACCTTGCCCACCTGCGCCTCCGCGACTGGACCCACATGCTCGGCTTCCGGGGCCACTTCTCCACCAAGAGCCGCACCTACTCCACCACCCTCGGCGACCTACGCCAGGCCCGCATCGACTGGACCCGCGCACGCCTGCCGTACGACCCGGAAGCCACCTTCGTCCTCGGCCACTGGCAGTACGCCGGACAGGGCTTCACACCCGGCGAATCCGCCTTGGTCGCCTCCTTCGCGCCGGAGGTCCGCCATGGCTGATGACACCCAGCTCTACCGCGTACCTGACGCCATGCAGAAACTCCGGATGAGCCGCAGCGTGATCTACGAGCAGCTCCGGTCGGGCCGTCTCCGGTCGGTCAAGCAGGGCCGCTGCCGTCTGATCCCGGAGAGCGCCCTGGCCGAGTACATAGTTCTCTTGCAGCGGGAGGCGTCATGACCAAGCGCCGCAGCCGCGGGACGGCGGCCTGCACTGGGACGAGGAGCGGCAACGCTGGATCGCCTCACTCACGGTTGGCTACACGCCTGCCGGGAAAGCGCATCGTCAAGAAGGCCAGCGGCAAGACCAAGACTGCCGCCAAGGACAAGCTCAAAGAGATCGTCCGAGACTACGAGGATGGCCTCGCCATCGCTCCCGGGGACTACACCGTCGAACGGGCCGTGAACGACTGGCTGACCTACGGCCTGAACGGTCGCGATCCACGGACTGTGGAGTCCTACGCGATCCTGTGCAGGAAGCACGTCATCCCTGCCCTGGGCAAGCGCAAGCTCCGTGACCTCAGTGCCGAGGACGTGGACAGGTGGCTGGCGGACAAGGCGAAGACGCTCAGCACCCGTACTTTGCAGATCATCAGGTCTTGCCTGAATCGCGCTCTCAAGCGGGCGATGGCTCGCGACAAGGTCAAGCGGAACGTCGTGGAACTGTGTTCAGTCCCCGCAGGAAAGGCGGGGCGACCGTCGAAGGCGCTGACGTTCGCCCAGGCAGACGCTGTGCTCAAGGCTGCGACCGGAACAAGGCTGTACGCCTACGTGGTGGTGTCCCTGCTCACTGGCGCGCGTACGGAGGAACTCAGGGCTCTGACGTGGGATCACGTCGATCTGGAAGGAGATCCGAAAACCGTCCCTCCCGTGCCTCCGCATGTGGCGGTGTGGCGGTCGGTACGTGCGGACGGGGACACGAAGACGCGGAAGTCCCGGCGCACGCTCGCCCTGCCTCGGCGCTGTGTGGAGGTACTCCGGCAGCATCGGAACGACCAGCGCCGCGAACAGGACGGCTCCTCGGCCGCAGAAGGGTTGGCGTTCGCCTCATCGACCGGTACGGAGTTGGACGCCTCGAACGTTCGGCGTGCCTTCCGCATCGTCATCAGGGACGCCGAGGGCCTGAACCCCGCCGAGTGGACGCCACGCGAGCTGCGCCACAGCTTCGTCTCGCTGCTCTCGGACAACGGCATCCCGCTTGAGGAGATCTCCCGGCTCGTCGGACACAGCAGCACGGCCGTGACCGAGGCCGTCTACCGCAAGCAGATCAGGCCCGTCCTCCAGACCGGCGCCGTGGCAATGGACCACATCTTTGAGGGCGGCGCGGAGCCGTAGTCACTCAGTTTGTCACGCAGAAGGCCACCTCCAAATCGGAGGTGGCCTTTGAGCTGGTCGGGGCGACAGGATTTGAACCTGCGACTTCTTGCTCCCAAAGGGGATGACGAGTGTCCAAGGCGTCTATGTCGTCCGTACGGTGCTGGTCAGGGCCTTGCTTTGTCCATCCCATCCACGCCATAACCCGCTATCCGGGCGGGTCTGTGAGACGCCTGTGAGATGCGCCACCGCTCCAATGCCACTCTGGGCGGGTGCGGGGCGGTGAGACCGCCAAGTGCCGTAGCTGGTGGGCTCTCCCGAGTGGTGGACGGAGCTGCCTCGAGAGATTACCTTGTCTGGGTAAGTGGACAAAGGAGTGTGTGGTGATCCGTTACGTCGGGGTAGGCGTGATCGCGAAGTGGTTCGACGTGTCGCCCGGGACGGTGACGAAGTGGCAGTCGCGGTATGCGGAGTCGCATCCGACGCCGGCGCATGATGCCGAGATTGAGCCGGACGGGACGAAGGGCTGGCTTCCGGAGCGTGAGGCGGAGTGGCGAACGTGGGCGGACGGGCGTCCGGGGCGGGGTGCTGGAGGGGGTCGCCCGCCAAGGGCGTAGACGCCGTTTTGTGATCGTGGGGCTTGTCGTCGAGACAAGCCCCATTTTCTTTGTCCGCGATGCTGGACAAGGTTCCTAGGGAGCATTAACGTTGTCCGTGATGACGGACAATGTTTCAGGGGGACACCAGTGACCGCCACCCTCACCACCCGCGAGATCGCCCAGGCCCGCCGCGTCTCCCTCAGCACCGCTCAGCGTTGGGCCCGAACCGGCAAGCTCGACGCCATCAAGGTCGGTGGGCGGTGGGTCATCACCAGTTCCGCCGACCTGACCGCCTTCAAGCCCGTCCAGGTGGACAAGGCACGCGAGCTGATCGAGCAGGGCGGCATCGTGCCGACCAGCCGGACCGCCCTGTTCCTGGCGGTCAGCACAGACGGCAGCGCCAACTACCTGGTCGACCAGGCCGAGCACTCCTGCACCTGCAAGGCCGGCGCGCGCGGCATCCCCTGCTACCACCTGGCCGCCGCCGACATCATCGTTGCCGCGTAAGGGAGGACACGTGGACCCCGAAAGCCTGCTCTACGACCTGTGGCAGCCGATCACCGATCCCGTCGAGCGGATGCTGTGGCACGACGAACAGGACGACGAGTAACCAGGCAGACCATCACTTCGGCATCTCCCGAAGCGATAGCGGGCGGGCCAGGTGCGTCAACACCTGACCCGCCCTTGGCCCCAACCTGATCTAAGCAGGAGGAGACCCATGGGCAGTATGCCCGAGCCCACTGTCCGCGTCCCGGCGGGGACGCTCATCGACCTCATGGAGTCCCTGAGCGGCGCCGTCGACGCGCTGGCCAAGGTATCCAGTGCGATCGACACCATGATGCCCGACCAGGGCCGGCGCCCCGCCAGCGCGTCGGCACCGGTCGTCGACCTGACCGCGTACCGCCGGACCCGTGGGGGTGCGGCGTGAGAGGCCATCCAAAGCTGCCGTCCTGCCCGTCGTGGTGCCGCGATGGCCACGAGACGCAGACGAGCCGACACTTCCGAAACGTCGACCTCGTGAATGGGCCGCCGTTCTCATCCGTCACCGTCGAGGTGAACATCCTGGCCGACGGCGACGGCGAGCCGTACGTACGTGTCGGCATCCACGACGAGCAGGCGCACCTAGTCAGTGACGACCCGTTCGACACCAGCAGCTTCCACAGGCTCGACATGAAGACGGCCGCGGCATTCGGATTCGCGATCGTCCACCTCGACCCGCGCGGCGTGCGCGAGGTCGGGAAGCTCCTCACCGAGGCTGTCCAGATCGTGAGCGAGACGAACCAATGAGCGCCACCGCAACGGTCTGAACGCATCCTCGCCCCGAACCGTCGTCGCCCTTCCTTAGGGCGGCGGCGGTTCTTTGACGCTTAGCCCTCAACGTTTACGGTCCGCAACCGATCCAACACGACGCCGCGAATATATCCCGGTGCCTAGTAAGCGTCTGTACCGGTAGAGAGTCGTGACAGTCGTGAGGACGCCTACTTCTGCCCACATTGCCGCAGGTCAGCGCCAGCCCGCAAGATCGAAACAGCTCACGACTCCTGTTTTGAGAGTCGTGATTGGGCGCTCAAGAGTCGTGATTTCGCGGCTCAGAGTCGTGAGCAGAGTCGTGAGCAACGGTCCAACTGCCTCATCTGGCGCCGGACATCCCGACCATCGGAACCGCCGAGTGTCGCTCGGTAGCCGGTTGTGACCTTGTGGCGTCGTGGCGGCTTCGGCGCCCGCTGCTTCTATGGAGATCGTGCGCCTTCTACGGAGAGCCCTTGCCGCAGTCACCCTTACTACCGCTGCCGCCGGCATCGCCAGCGCCGCCTACCAGACATGGGGATCACAGCGGGACCGGCGCCGCTACCCGCCGCCCGGCCGGATGGTCGACATCGGCGGCCGGCGCATCCACCTGTGGGAAGCCGGCGAGGGGTCTCCCACGGTGGTGATCGTGCCTGCACTCGGCGAGCCCTGCCTCGACTTCGCCCCCCTCTTGCCCGACCTGGCCAGCGAGACGGCGACGGTCGTGTTCGACCGGGCCGGGCTCGGCTGGAGCGACCCGGCATGGTCGCCGATGGCGCACGTCGACGCCGCCGGCGACCTGCACACCGCGCTACACCGAGCAGGCATCGAGCCGCCGTACATCCTGGCTGGCCACTCGATGGGCGGCTGGGTTCTCCGTCTGTTCGCCTCCGCCTACCCCGACGAGGTGGCCGGGATGGTGTTCATCGACTCCAGCCACCCGGACCAGGCCGACCGGATACGCGGCTATCACTGGCGGACGCTCAAGTACGCGATGATGCGCCGCTCCAAGTGGTACGGCGTGCGCCGGCTGCTGGTAGATCTGGGGGTGGCGTCGTCGCCGTCGTACGACGGGCCGGCTGAGTATGCAGACGCGCGGGTCGCGCTGGAGTTCGGCGACCGGCAGCGGCGCACCTCGTGGTGGGAGCTCGCGCTGCGCGTGCAGATCGGTGCCGCCGTCAGCAGGAGAGCAGGGACGCTCGGAGACATCCCGGTGACGGTGCTGACGTGCAGCGAGGACAACCCAGATGCGACGACGGAGAAGGAACGGGCGTACGCTCGCTGGCACTTCGGAGTCTGGTACCCGCTTCAGGCGGACCTGGCGTCACTCTCCACGGACTCGAAGCACATCGTGGCCGAGAACGCCGGCCACTACATACACCACGACCAGCCGGAACTGGTGGTGGACGCGATCCTCGACTTGGTTCGGCGCACTCGGACGTGATCGCCGGTGTTGCTTCCGACCGTCCCCGCGCTGAACATAGAGCGCGACTGCCGCGGTCCAGACGCTTGGAGGCCCCAAATGGCACACCTCCACTTCGAATGCTGGAACTGCGGCGAGGACTGCCTTGTCCAGGGCGAGGCGTGCAACTGCTGCGACCTGATCGAAGTGCCGGCGGAGTGGTACTGCTGGAACTGCGGCGCTGAAAACTCGACCCCCGACGATTAGCTATTGCCCGGCGGCCCTGGTCTCCCGTGCGATTCGGTTGAGCAGGTCGCGCGCCTCGTCTCCGTAGATTGCGACGCGCGCCAGACGATTGAGGACGTCGGTGTAGATCTGGACGTCGCGCGGGTCGCTGATCGTCAGCTCGGCGTGAGTCACCTCCGCGAACGCGACCGACTCCTCATCGTCGGCACCCTCGTAGATGGCGAACTCGCTCCACCCGATTGCCTCTCGGATGACCCGGTCGAATGGCAGTAGGCCGATGGTGACGTTGTCCATGTCGGCCAGCGAGGAGATGCGCCCCATCTGCGCAACCAGGATGGCCGGCGGTCCGGGCGGCCTGGCACGGAGGGCACCCTCCGTGATGAGGAACTCGAAGCGTCGGTCGGAGTCGTAGAGGACGTCCTGCCTCTGGAGCCGGCGGGCTAGGGCCGCCTCGTGGTCCTGGGTGCCGGTGACGTCGGCGAGTTGAATGACTCGCCGCGCGTACTCCGGCGTCTGCAACAGCCCAGGTACGACGATCGTCTCGAAGTGGCGCAGGACCCGGGCCTGCTCCTCAAGGTTCCCGATCCGGTCCTGTAGGTGGGTGCCGTCGCGGAGGGCGGTACGCCATGTCGCAACTTCGGTGTAGGCAGCCTCGGCCAGTTGGCCCATTCGGGTTTGGACGTCAGGCGCTGCTCCCGTCAGTGCGGCCCACTTGGTGATCTCGTCCTGCGTCGGGACCTTGAGCCCGCGCTCGATCCGGGATACGGACGTTTGGGCGATCTCCAGGTGGGCCGCAACTTCGCGACCGCTCAGGCCTGCGCGCTCGCGGAGTTTCCGCAGCTCAGCCCCTAGATACTCGCGCTGATTGCGGGGTTCGGTTCCGCGGGCGCTCATCATGCTCCTTTCCTTTTACGCCGGTTAGCCCTGCCAGTAACCGGCACCTCTGGCGGTGAAGTCGTTCAGCGGCATCGACGCCTCCCAAGCGATGTCGCGCACTCGCTGGTAGGCGGCAAGGCGCTCCGGGTCGGTGACGAGCTTGTTGCCGAGGTGGCGCCCGTCCGCGTCGTAGTGGAGGGCGAGGCCGTACGCCCCCGGTGTCCCGCCGTCGAACAGCCAGAAGTCCTCACGCAGGTCGAGCAGTGACGGGTTCTCGTTGCGGAGGGCGATCCGGATCTCCTCGCCGGCTGCGGCGTTCTCCAGGTATCCCGCGACCTCGAACCTGAGGTAGTCGACCAGGGGTAGGTCGACGATGTGGACGCGCGACCAATGTTTGCCCGCGGCGGTGGTGACGGCGATTCGGCGCAGCCACGGGTCGGTGCGGACGGACCGGTCGGGTAGGGGACGACCCTTTAGCCACAGCTCCAGGTCTGCGTCCTCTTCGGGGACGATGTACTGCTGCTGCGTCTCCAGTCGGAACGCGGAGACCTGAAACCGGTCATAGCAGGTGTCGAGGTCTTCGGCCGTCACGGGGTCGCCTCAGCGCGGAGTCGGTCGGCGAGTTCGAGGATCAGGTCCGGGGGGACGCTGACCATCGACTCGCCAGCGGGGAGCCCCTCGGTTTCCACGGTGTAGCCCTGGATGCCGAGCTTCCCGTCTGCGAGCTCGTACGCGGTGGGGCAGTTGCCGCTACGGCAGTTGCCTGCGAGCACTCTCATGCGCTCCATGATCGGGCCTCCTGAGTCGGTGAGTCTAGGCCAAGCAGCTTCACTCCCATGGTGATAGACGCTCTTCTGATGTCAAGGCGGCGTGAATTCGCAGCGTTTTCCTATCTCCAGAGATACAGGCCCCGGTCTTGTGCTCTTTCTCCTTGACCTGTGAGCAAGAGTGAGTCACTGTTGAGTCGAATCAAGCAAGCGCCGGATCTGACGGGATGTCCGATTCGGTCCGGCCAGTGAGAAGGGAACGCCCGTGCGCCGAGACCTCGGACAGCCTCGCCCGCGTCGCGAGCGCCTCTTGAAGCCTCAGGCCGTGGCAGACCAGTTCGACGTCTGCGTTCGCACAGTGATCGCGTGGGCGACGAACGGTCGTCTGGCATACATCCGGACTCCGGGCGGCCAGTACCGATTCCGCCCGGCCGACGTCGACGCGATGGTTGACGCTCCTGCCGAGGTGGCCTGATGGCCAGCACAAACAAAGAAAAGGCGGGCCTGGTGTCCGACCACCTGACCCGCCCGACGTCCCAACCCCTGCAACACCAGGAGGAGACCTTGTCCAACACGACCATACCCCAGCCGAACTGTAAGCCGTGGTGCGTCCAGCACGACCCCGACGGCGACATCTGTATCGCCGAGAACGTCGAGGCGGGCGACCACACGGTGGGGCTGAGCTTCCAGGCCGACGAGGGCGTACAGGTCCACGTCGACCGGTTCGACGGCACGGTGCCGCTCGCTGAGGGCGGGCATCTGGCCAACGCCATCCTCGCCCAGATCGCCAGGACGCACCCCGCCCCGCCCTCGGTGGAGATCCCGCCCCGGGTTGCCAAAGCGGCGGCTGACGCCGGAGGCCGGGTGATCGACACCTACGTGCGAGAGTGGCACGCAGAGATCAAGGCTCACGAGAACTACGTCACTTCGCGTGCGGCAGGGACCGCCGAGCCCGCCGCGTGGCTGGCCGAAGACCCGTGCGACGTCTGGTGTGTCGATGGTGTCGACCACACGCCGGGCACGCACCCGGACGACCGCGCCCACTTCAGCCACTCCGTCCTGGTCCCGCTGAAGACCATGGCCCCGATCGTCGTGAGCTACCCGGAGCGGTGGGAGCCGCCCCAGCTCGCGCTGTCGCTGGAGCGCAAGTACCGGGAGAAGGAGCCCCGCGTTGTGTTCCAGGTCGGTGACGAGACCGTGGCCTGGAGCACGCTCACTGAGGCGGAGAACATCGCCCACGCGCTGCTCGGCCTGATCGCCGCCGCCCAGGGTTTGGAGTGGGGGAAGGTCGTCCCGCTGCAGCACGAGCCGAAGGCGTGCGACGACTCCACGTGCATGTGCCACGAGCAGCTCTTCGCGCCCACCTGCGGCAGCTGATCCTCCTGCCCCGGAGCGTCCCTTCCCCGGCGCTCCGGGGCCCCTCCCTTACCCGCCCTCCTGAGAGAGGCGCACATGACGAACTACGTACACCAGCCCTTCACCCTGTGGGCGACCGGCACAGAGCTGAACGTCCACGCCGGGTTCCTCGCGTACGGCATCGACGCCCCCGCCATGGTGGAGCTGGTCTTCCCCCTTCACGACGGCAGCGGCGAGGTCACCAGCTACACGGTGCCCCGCGAGCTGCTGGCCGCCGGCCTGCAGCACTGCGCCTCCTGGCGCGGGTTCACGGTCCGGCCGGACGACAGGCCCGACTGGCTCGTGGTCACGCTGCCCGGTCTCGGCGACTTTTACGCCGACGCGGTCGTGGTGCTGCAGTTCCTTGACCACACCGCCGAACTGGTTCCCATGGAGGTGGCCGCGTGAAGACCGCAACCACAATCCCGACCAACAGCACGGACTCGCCCGTGCGCGCCTTCCGCGTGGCGGTTCGCGACGACAGCGACACCGGGCTCGGCTTTCTGCACAGCACCACGCTGCTCACGGAGGCGCGCGAGGCGCTCACGCGGGTCCGCCGCGCCTACCCGCGCTCGGGCCTTCAGGGCCTGTTCAGCGACCACGACCTCGGGGACTGGCTCGACGTCACCGAGGACGACCTGAACCGGATCGCGGATGTCACCGCCGCGCACACCCTGGCCTACATCCTGACCATCAACGGCCTGCCGCGCATCACCTGGTACCTCAACAGCGGGGACGCGGGCGAGCTGACCGGCTCGGCGGACAACGACGTGCAGGTGAACGCGTACGCCGCCGTGCTGGGCCTGGAGATGCAAGAGAGTGAGACGGGCCGCAGCACCCTGGTCTGCGCAAAGGGCACCTTCCAGGGAGTTGCCGTCCGTGTCTCCTGCTACCGGCGTACGCCCTTGTCAGTGGACATCGACGTCAGCGGCGAGGTGGAAGCGTGACGACCACCGACCCGTTCACCACTCCGGCCGAAGCCGAGCGTGCGGCCCGCGTCGAGCAGGCGCAGGACCTTCTCGCTCGCGCGGCGGGCGTCAAGCACGTCGCCCGGTCCACGTTCGACGGAAAGGTATACCGCTACAACTACGTCGACGGCGTCGCGGCGGTGCGGGACGCAATGGTCGGCCAGGGTCACGCGATGCTGGCGGTCCGCGGCGAGCTCGCCGACATCGCAGCCTCGCTGCGCACGCTGGCCGCACTGCCGGCGGCGGTGCAGTGGCTCGGCGACAGCGTGACCGCCGTCAAGGACGAGGTCGCGGAAGTCGCCGGTGAGGTCTTGGGGTGCAACCAGGCCACCACGTTGGGAGCGATGGATGTCGCCGCCGCGATCCGCGAGGCCGGCGAAATTCTCGAAGATCGCCTGGCTGCCATCGAGGAGGCGCTGTCGCGCCCGCGCTGGTGGCAGTGGCGCCGGCGCCGCGAAGTTCGCCGCCAGCAGGCCGCGATAGCCGAGGCCGTGACCGCATCCCAGACAGATCCGTGGCAGGTGTCGCCGTGAGCCGCACCGAAGCGATCGCCGACGTGGTGATGTGGACGCCCGACTCCCAGCCGACCGAGGCGTTCTTCCGCTACTCCGTCGAGGACCCGTTCGCCGTGGTGCTCGACTTCGTGGACGACGCCCGCCGGGTCACCACCTCGTACCGGTTCGCCCGGCTGCTGCTGATCGCCCGCGTGACGCAGCCCGTCCACGACGTGCCGTGCGACCTGGTGGTGATCGACCCGTCCGTGACGCCCGGCCTCACCGCGTTCATCCTGGCCGCCGACCATGACGCCCTGCCGATGGAGTTCATCACCGACACGGCGCCGCTCCAGGAGTTCCTCAACGCCACCTACGACCTGATCCCGGTCAGCGGCGAGGGCGCCTGGCTGAACGTGGACCACCACCTGTCCGCCTTCCTCGCCGGGGGTGCGGCGTGACGGACACCAAGCAGCCCGCACCGCCTCCTCCAGTCGAGCAGGCGGCGGCGCACGTGGAAGAAGCCGAGCCGGTCGTTGTCGAGCACGAGGCAAGCGACGGCCGCGGCGAGCGCGTCCCCGTCCGCGGCAAGAAGCAGGAGGAGGACGCCGAGCCCGGCATCCCCGCCGGCCATCTCGTGATCGGCGCCATGTCGACGCTGGTTCTCGGCGGGTGGGCGTTGTGGGAGTGGCTCGGCACTACGGGAGTGCTCCTCGCCGGCGGCGGTGTGGCGGCAACGGGCGGCGGTTACGGCTACCTGCGGTGGCGGGCTGCGCACCCGGACCGGGCCCGCGCGCTCGGCTCGGCACTCGGGTTCGGCCGGGACCGCCGTACCGGCCGTCATGGTGGTGGCGGTCATGGCCTGCTCGATGGGCTCGGCGGCGGCCGGGGCGGTCGTGGCGGCGGCGTGGGACGGCGGATGTCGTTCGGCGGTGGCCACAGTGGCGGGCTGGGTGTTGGACACGGTCGCCGCTCCAGCGCCTCCTCGCGCATCCCATCGCTGCTCGGCTCCGGCTCGGGCAGTCACCGGCCGAACGGCCGGCATGTTCCGCTCTCTCGTACGCCTGGCACCACGGCGGCGGGACGGGCTGCTCGGCAGGCTCTCGGCCGGTTGAACAGCGCGTTCAACATGCCGGGCGCCGGCCGGAACCGAGGCGCGTTCCGTCCCCTCCTCGGAGGCGGGCACGGCGCCGGCGGTGCGGGGTTCCACGGCCGCGGCGGGATCGCCTCGCGGCTGGCGCACGGCACCGCCGCGGCGATCGGCCGGGGCGCCCGGCACGCTCGGGCGCAAGGGCGCGGCATCAACCGCGAGTGGACCGCCGCCACGCAGCAGCTCGCTGACGGCGGAGGGCGGGGCCTGCGGCGCGGCTGGCGCAGGGCTCGACAGCACGGCCGAGCCGTCAACAACGCCTGGACCGCCGCGGCAAAGCGGCTGGCGACCGGCGGTCTGCTGGGGGCGGCCCGGGTCAGCGGCCGGTTCCTGCGCTGGGCTGACCGGCGTACAGGCCGCGTCACCTCGGGCGGCTGGTCGGCACTGGTACGCGGCGACCGCGAGCACTGGGATGCACTACGCGACGCCTACCGCCGGTGGGACGCACAACTGCTGTTCGGCGTGCTCACCCTCACCGAGTGGGCGACCCGCGGACTACGCGGTCTGTGGGGCCGCTGGCGTAAGCGCCGCAACCCGCCCCCGCCTGACGACGACACCCCGAACGAGGCGGCGCCAACCCCGACGCCGCCTTCCCAACCGCCCGGCCTGATCATCACCGGGGCCCGGCTGCTCTACAGGAGGAACACGTCTATGTCCGGTCTCATCATGCCCGGGGGCCTCGTCTCCCCGCTCGTGGCCATGTCCGCCGAGATGGTGTCGGGCGTCGCCCGATTCCTGCCGCCCGACATGTGGTGGGTGGCCGCCGACCTGCAGCAGCTCGAGAACGTGACGGGCAACGTGGCCGCCGCGCTGCGGATCTACTCGCGGAACCTGGCGGTCGGCTACCCGATCGACCACCGCATCGTCGACATGTTCGACGAGTACTCCACCACGGTCGGCAAGGCGAGCGACTACGCGATGGCCATCGCCTCGGCGTTCGAGCAGGTCCACGCCGACGACATCAAGCGCCGCACCCAGCCGCGCACGAACGAGCACCTCTGGAACGTCTGACCAGCCCGATCGGGAGGCGAGGAAACCCCATGGCAGCACGCAAGGACCAGAAGCGGCCCAAGGCCGACTGGTCGCTGGCCTCACGCGGCGCGATCTCCAGCGCCGCCGTGGGGTTCCTCGGCCTGGCTGCCGCCACCAAGGTCGGCCACATGATGGAGCTCGAACCGTACTGGGCTGGCCTGGCCACCGGCGCGGGCGTCCTCGGCTCCATCGTCCGGTCGATGGGCGCCAACTCCTCCACCCCCAGCGTCATCTTCAAGCTGCTGCGCGTTCTGGTTGCGGGCGGATGGTCGACCTTCGCCTTGGCCACCGAGCCGACTCTGAATGGGATGCTGGCGCTCGGCGTCGCGGCAGGTACGGCCGCGGCGCTGGCCCCGTTCTACGAGACCGGCCCCGCGGCGACGACCACGCCCGGCCGGGCGGTGGTGCTGCGCAAGACCACCAAGCTGGCCGAGGAATGGGAGCAGCGGATCCTCAGCGTCACCAACCTGCGGGTCACCATCGACGAGGTGTCGCACTGGGCGACCGGATCCGGCTACACCCTCTACGGGTCGCTGCCGGTCGGCGCCACCCGCAAGAACCTCGAGTCCCACACCGATGCTCTCGCCGAGGCGGCCCGGCTGCCGAACGGCTGCGGCGTCGAGGTGCTCGGCGGGGAAAGGCGCGGCCTGTTCGTGATGAACGTGTCCACCGTGAACCGGCTCACCCAGGACGTGCCCTGGCCTGGTGAGCGGGTGATGGGCAGCATCAACGACCCGAAGGCGCTCGGCGACCACCGCGATTCCACCCCGGTCCTGGTGCATCTCCGCGAGGCGTCAGCGGTCGTCGTCGGTCAGCGCGGGTCCGGTAAGACCACCACCCTGCACGGCCTGACGTGGGCGTCCGGCATGAACAGGGACTCGCTCGTGTGGCACATGGACCTCAACGGCGGCGGCCTGTCGCAAGCCTGGCTCCGGCCGTGGATCGACGGCGTCACCGACCGGCCCGCAGTCGACTGGGCGGCCGGCGACCTCGAAGAGGGGCTGGCCATGTCCGAGGTGATGCTGGAAATCCTGCTCGACAGGAAGACCACGTACGCGCACCTGAAGTTGGACGCCGACACCGGGCTCATGCCGGTCGGCGACGGCCTGATGGCGCCGGTCGCCATCCAGTTGCTGGTCGACGAGGGCGCCGAAGTGCTGTCGCCGCAGCAGCGCGACCCGCTGAAGAAGCAGCTGCGCGACAACATCGAGGAGATCCAGCGCATCGGCCGGGACGGCGCCGGCAACGTGCTCGTGTCGAGCCTGCGCGCCACACAGGACATGCTCGCCCCGAACATCGTCCGGCAGGCCACGCTGCGCATCGGGATGCTGTTCCAGGACCCGGCCGAGTACGCCTACCTGTACGGCTGGGGCTTCCCGTACACGCTCGACGACCTGAACGGCAAGGGCACCGGCTTCATCCAGACGTTGGAGACGCCGATCCGGCCGTGGAAGGCGGGCAACCTGCTGCCGTCCGCGATCCGCGAGGGCGCCATCTACATGGCCAACCACCGGCCGAACCTGGACGCGGCCGGCGTGGCGATCGGCGGCGACCTGTATGAAGGCCGCCTGGAGCGGATGAGAGCCCGGTTCACGCCTGGCGCCGACCTGGTGGCGCTGCCGACGACCTTCCTGCAGCGGCACGGTATTGAGCTCGCCACCCCGGCTGTCCCCGGAGCGACGGCAGCGACGGCAGGACGCACTGCTGCTGCGGCTGCAGGGCCGGCCGCTCCGCCGCACCTGAAGGTGCTGCAGGGCGGGGCCGCCGACATCCTGGCCCGCTACAACCTGGAGCCCGACCGCGTGCCGACGCCGTTGCGCGCCGAGCAGGTGCACGCAGTCGAGGCAGCGCCCGGCCGAGTGGCGGTCGAGGATGTGGCGATACCTGCGCTGTTGATGGACCTGTTGGACCTGTACGCGCGGCACCGGGCCGACCGCCTGCACTCCAAAATGCTGGCCGCCGCACTCGGCATCACTCAGCAGAGGCTCGCCGCGCTCCTGCAGCCGCTCGGAATCCGCCCCATTCCGGACGTCTATTTCCGGGGGCACCGCGCTCGTGGTTACGCCCGCTCCGACATCGAGCAGACGGCCACCCGGATCAGGACCGGACAGCTTGAAGTGCCGCCCGAGGTAGCCGAGTGGAGGGTGTCGTGACCCCCACGACCACCACGACCCACCACCACGGGGCACCACCACGACCACCACGACCACCACGACCCGCCCCCACGACCACCACGACCGGCCCACAGCCTGCGGAAACACGCCTCGACAGGGACGTCCCGTGGTGGTCGTGGTGGCTCACCCCACCCCCCTCTCACGCCCTTCTGAACGCCGAAACCCCCACACCTTGACCGACCACCACGACCACCACGGTTTGAAGATCTAAGGAGAACTCCATGACCGCCTCAACATCGACGGCCAAGCCGCACGGGCTACGCCTGTGGTGGTGGATCCTGATCCTGGGCTGCCTGATTTCGGTCGTGCTCAATATCTGGCACGCGGTCACCTTGGAGACCCACGGCAAGGGACATCCGGTGCTCGGCATCATCTTTGCCTTGGTGCCGGTCCTGTTCGCCGCACTGCTCTCCCACGGGTTGGTCAGCCCGGTCGTGGCGCAGTGGTTCAAGTGGCCGATCCTGGCGCTGTTCGCGATCGCCATGCTGACATCGATCTCGTCGCAGGCGGCCGTGCTCGCGCCGTACGGCGGCGGCTACGGCGGGGAGTGGTCCATCCCGATCGTCCTCGACGCCTCCACGCTGCTCGCGTTGAACGCCATCACGACCGCCGCGACCAAGGCGCGCGAGGCTCTCGAAGAGGCCGACCGGGAGGCCGAGCTGGCGGGCATCAGGGCGGACATCAGGCCCGCTTTGGAGGCGGACATTCGCGCCGAGTACGAGGCGGACATGCCGCGCGTGCGGGCGGACATCGAGGCGGGCATCCGGGCCGAGTTGGAGGCGGACATGTCCGCCCGAGTAGAGGCCGCGAGGGCGGACATCGAGGCCCGCGCCGAGGCGGACATGACAGTCCGCCTGGAGACTGCGGAGGCGGACATCCGGCAGCGGGTCGAGGTCGAGATTGAGGCCCGGCTACGCCGCGAGATGGCCGAAGCGAGCAAGAGCCAGCCACACCGGAAAGCGCTCCCGCCCGGCTCTAAGAAGACGAACGGCAACGGTCTGAGCAGCAAAGACCGCGCCAAGATCCTGCTCGGCCAGAACCCGGAGATGACCGGCGGCGAGCTCGGCAAGGCGCTGGGCCTGGATCCGCGTTCTGGCCGCCGCCTGCTCGACCAGATCCAGAGCGAGCAGGGCGGCAGCACCCCCGGCGGGGGCGGACATGACGATCCGAAGGGGGCGGACGGGGCGGACATGTCCGCCTCACATGTCCGCCTTCGCGCCGTGCCGCGTCCGCCTGAAGACGCGGACATGTCCGCCCCTTCCAACGCGGACATGTCCGCCCCTTCCAACGCGGACATGTCCGCCTGATGTCCGCCTCCCGCGGCGACGTCATCCCGAACCGAAGGAGATCACCGAATGGACCTACAAGAGGTCGAACAGCAACTCCTCACCATCGAACAGAACGCTCTCTACGCCGAGCGAGCAAGGCTCACCGCGGCGGAGGACCTGGCGGCGCTCATCGACGTCGAGCTCGCCCAGATGCAGCAGACGCTCGACAACTGGCGCTGCTGAACGCGAGACGGGCGCGCATCAGTGTGATCACTCCCGCCAAGAAGCCTCACACCGAGCGCGCCCACTTCCCCCTCAACCCTCACGATCGAGAGGAACCATCATCATGCAGCACTATCCCGACGTGGCCAACCACGATCCGGGCCTGGAACGAGCCGTCACGCTCGTGAAGGAGGCCCTTGGAGCCAACGAGCACGTGCATCGGCGCCGGCCGCTACGGCGGAACTGGTGGCGTGTCCGGCTCTTTGCCAGGTTCATGCTCTTCTGGGCGGTCGAGCGCAAGCTGTTGCGCCGCAACACCCGCATCAAGCTGATTCAGCGGGAGCTGTGCAAGGCGCTCGCCCCCGTCGAGGTCCTGCGGTTCGTGAGACCAACCAACAGGAAAGCCGCCTGGACGATGGCCTACGCCTGCCGGTGTGGCTGCGGCTACCCCGCTCTCGCCTACAGCAGCAGGCCCGACGCCCTGTTCTTCGGCACCTGCGCGGACGGCCATTCCACCACCCTCCACCCCCTCGACACGTGGAGAGGAGACCTGGCGTGAAGAAGTGCTGCCGTACGAGCGTCGGCGTCCTCATCGAGCAGGACGGGCGCTACCTGATGTTCGAGCGGGCCAAGTTCCCACCCGGCGTCGCCCCCGTCGCCGGCCACGCCCTCGACGAGCACCACACGTACGAGGGCGCCGCCTACGCCGAGGTCCGCGAGGAGGTCGGCCTGGAAGTGGTGGACCTCACCCTCGTCTGGGCGGACTTCGCGGCCAACCGGTGCCGCCGCCAACTCGACGACGACGACCCGGGCCACGAGTGGCGGGTCTACTGGGCGCAGGTCCGCGGCGAGGTCGCCCCGAGCGAGGAGGAGACGCGCAACGTCCGCTGGGTCGAGATTGCCGAGCTGCAGGAGCTCGCCAACATCACCATGGCCTACGCGAACGGCCACCTGACGGACGGCGAGTTCGCAGAGCGCCCTGGCCTTGAGCCGGTGTGGGTGGAGTGGTTCTACCACCTTGGGCACATCGAGCTGGCCCGGGACGACGACCAGGCTTGGGCATGCCTGGAGTCGATCCAAAGGCTGTACGCGAGAGAGCTGGAAGGAAGCAGCCGGTGAGCCCGCTGCAGGCCGCACTTTGCCTGTTCGCGGGCCTCGGTGGCCTCGCTCTGGCGTGCGGCGCGATCTGGGTAATCGTGCGGCTGGCCAGTGCTCGCCCGGCCCGCCTGATCGACAGAGTCAACAACGGCCAGCCCAGAGAAGGGGAGCGCTCGTGACCGCGCCAATCTCCCCGGACGCCCGACAGGTGAAAATGGCCGCCTACTTCACCCGCCAGGCCGAAGGCGCCCGCGCTGAACTGTGCCGGGCCGACGTCAAGGCGAACACGCTGCTGACCGTCAACGGGACGATGTTCTCCGTCTTGACGGCGCTCGCTGTACTTGTCGGCCACGATCTGCCCGCCGGCGGAGTCCTCGGCGTCTGCCTCACGGTCGCCGCGCTCGGAACGTCCACGGTGATGCTCCTCCTGACGATCCTGCCGACGCTGCCCGGCCGCGGCGAGGGGGTCGGCTTCCCCGTCCTCGCCGGCTACCTGCCCGACCAGGTCAAGGAACTGTGCGAGAGCCCGCCCGTCGACCTGGAGGAGGAGCAGGGGGCGGAAGCGATCCGGCTGTCGAACATCGCCTACGACAAGCACGTCCGCGTCCAGGCCGCCACCCGCCTGCTGATCGCCGCGCTGGTGATGCTCGGCGTCACCGCCATCGCCCTGATCGTGTGGAAATGAAGGTGGACGACATGACCTCCGTGAACCCACCCGCCTGGCCCTCTCTGCTCGACGCACTCGGCGCGGTCGGCATGGTCGCCGTCGCGGTTCTGATCGTGTGGCGTCAGCCCGTCCTCTGCCTGCTGTTCGACGACGGGATGGCGTGGATGGTCACCGCCATTGCGGCCTCCTCGGCGCTGCTGTCGGCCTTCCACGTGTGGAAGGTCGGCGGAGCGCACCCTGCCGCGCTGCCGGTGGTGGCCACGTTCCTCATCACGCTCGCCCCAGTCTTCGGGTGGCCAGCATGAGCGTGACCAGCACCCCGTACGGCCGCAGCGCAGTGGACGCGATCAGCGAGGCCGTATCACTCGAGCATGACTTCTCCGGCTGGCTGGCAGCCGTCCTTGCGACGGTCGCGGTCAGGCGGCAGGCGGGCTACCTGGTCGCCCGTCTCCTGTCCGGCACGGTCGGCGAGGACGACGAACACCTGCACAACTACCGAAGCGGCGACACCGACCAGCAAGGGGGAGGGGTGGAACGCATGAACGCTGGCGAACTCGACGCCGCGATGGCTCGTCTGCTCGGAAACGAGACCATCTACAGGCGGGAAGCTGCGTTAGGTCAGGTCGGCGTGGACGCGGCCATCACCACGGCCATCGCGGACTGGCGGCTCTCCCGCCGCCGCTATGCCGCGCTCATGGCGAACGGCCAAGATGCCGCGTCGGACAGCGAGCTGCGTGAGGCCGGTGCCACCCTGATATGCCTCGGCCGGCTGCTCGCCTTGAAAGACGGGTTGCCCGCCGAGCACCACGTGTCGGCGTTCAACCGCGGCCGCGACCACCTGGACCGCCTCGATGCCACCAGCCACGAGAAGCCAGCGGGGTGACGTTCGGCATCTGGCCGCACATAGAACGCGAAGAAGCCGCATCCCACCTGCGCAGGTGGGATGCGGCTTTCTTAGTTGCGGGGGCGTCAGCCGCGGTTGTCGGCGGCGACTTGGACCATGGCGGCGATCCACTGCTCCGACACCGGGTGTCCGGCCGCTTGGTCCCAGTTGTTGAAGGCGGCCGACAGGTGCAGGGTGAACAGGCCGATGAGCTCCGACAGCAGGAAGGCGATGTCCTGCGGTGTTTCGGCTATCTCCTCGATGGACTCCTGGAGCAGGCTGCCGAGCTCGGCCGGCTTCATGCCGGAGCGGTGTCCCGTCACCAGAGCAATCAGCAGGCCGGTCAGGTCGTCGACGTTGACGCTCATCCTTGATACACCTCCCGTTCCAGGCCGCGGATCTCGGCGCGCAGCTGCTCGGCGAACCGGCGGAACGACGACGGGTTGTTCGGGTCGAGGATGCCCTGCACCTGGACGACGAGGTCCCCCTGAATGGAGACGCCCGCTGACGTCGACTCGCCGGCCGGGCGCGGTGCGCCGAACGTGCCGGAGAACGCAGACGGCGACGTCAATGCGTCGGAGGGTGCGGCCAGACCGGTCAGCGCCGGCGTTATGGCGGGCGCCACGAGCGGGACCAGCGAGGCGGACGCGGACGCCATCACCTGATCCATCGCGCCCGTGACGGCGCCTTCCTGCCGCAGGATGCCTGCGGCGAGTCCGGCCATGAGCGACTGGCCGGAGTAGAGCGTCCAGCCCTTGCCACTGAATGGCCCCTCCTTGGCGGGCGAGAACGGGAACAGCGACCGGATCCGGTTGAGGATGTCGGCGGCGGAGTTGTAGGCGTCCTGCAGCTTGCTGTACAGACCGTCGATGAGACCTTGGATGAGGGAGCGGCCAGAGTCCCGCAGCAGTGATCCCATGTTGCCGAAGGCGCTCACGATCCGGCCGGGGATGCTCTGCACGAACGAGACCGCGTCGTTCAGTTTGGCGGAGATGGAGTCCTTGACCTGCCCGAACCAGTTGCTGACCTGGCCTGGTATTTCGCTGAGACGGCCGATGAAGTTCCTGACGTCGCCGATCTTGTCGCTGACGGTCTTGGTGATGGAGTTCCACACGGACTCCAGCAGGCCCTTGACCTTGTTCCAGGCGCCGTCCCAGGTCTCACCCACGATGGCGAGGGCGTTGCTGATCTGGTACTTGATGATCGACCAGGCGGCGTTGAGGATGCCCTTGATCGCTTCCCAGATGCCGCCGAAGACGTCCTTCACGCCGTTCCAGGCGCGGTCCCAGTCGCCGGTGATCACGCCCATGACGACGTCGATCAGGCCCTTGATGGCCTGCATGACGCCGTCGATGACCTGCAGAATCGCCGAGAAGACGCCGCCGACCAGGTCCAGGAGCGGTCCGCCGAAGGTGTCCCAGGCAAGGCTGATTGCTTCCCAGACGCCGGAGACGATCTCGGCGACGTTGTGGAAGATCGACGTGAGCCGGGTTCCCCACTCGCCGAACTTGTCGCCGTTGTTCTGGACCCACGACGAGATGTCGGTGAACACCTTGGCGATCAGGTCGGAGATCGTCGTCCATACGCTCTGGGCGATGGCGAAGATGTCTTGGATCTTCGTCTGCCACTCCTCGAACGTGGAGCGGTTGGCCTGTACCCAGGTGGCGATGGAGGAGAAGGCGGTCGAGAGTTCGCCCCACACCTTTTGCACGACGGGGCCGAGCGTGTCGCGGACGAACGTGGCGAAGCGGCTCAGCGGGTGATCGTCGTTGATCGCCGCGTTCATGATCCAGTCGACGGCCTGCTTGATCCAGCCGACCAGCGTGGACAAGGCGGGGGCAACGACGCTCGTGACCAGCAACGCCAGCCCTTCAAGGACGGGAACGAGGATGTCGGCCAGGGCGGGCAGCAGGGGCGCGAGGGCGATCAGGATGTCGGCGATGGCCTGGCCGATCAGCGTCAGCGCGCCGGAGTCGGCGAGGGTCTGCACGGCGATGCCAAGGTTGGTGAACACGGCGATCACGCCAGGTCCGAGCGCCTCGATCGCGGGGGCAAGCGCGTTGATCGCCGTCGTCAGGATCGGTCCGATCAGCTTGGCCAGATCGCCGATCGTCGGCGCGAGCCCGGCGAGCGCGCCGGCCAGGGCTGTGATCACAGGGAGCAAGGCGCGACCGATATCGCCCAGTGCGCGGAAGATCTCGACCAGGACGTCTTGGCCCTTGGTGCTGTTGACCCACTTCGCGAACCCGTCGACCAGGTTGCCGAGCACGCCGAGCGCGTTTCCGCCCGCCGCGGCGGCGGCGTTCAGCAAGCCAGCCAAGATGTCCCACACATCCTTGGCGAGGGCGCCGAGCTGCTTGAGGACAGCGGCTGCGCCGTCCATCCAGGCGAACGCCTGGCCGCTTTCGGCGACCCTGGACATCCATTCGCCGAACTTCGTCAGGCTGGACGTGAGACCACCTGACATGCTGGCCAGCCAGTCCGAGCCGACCGTGCCGAGATCGACGAAGCCCTTCAGCAGTGGCTGCATGGCGGACCACAGCGCGCCCACCAGTTGACCGGTGTTGCCGAGGATGCGGGAGAACTGCGAGACCGTCTGCTGGGCGGTGGCGAAATTCAGCGTCTCGCGTACGAGTCCGCCGAACTCGCTGGCCAGATCCCTCAGCGGCTGCTTGATGGCGCCGAGCGCCTGCGCTACCCCCGACAGGCTGCCGGAAAGCTGGCTGAAGAAGCCGGATTGTGCTGCCTCTTGGAAGCTCTTGAACGCGGGCTTCGCCGCCTCGAACTCGGTGACGAATGCGTGAGCGGCGGGCGTCAGCTTCTCCAGCGCCGCTTCCAACGCCTTGGCGTCGCCGCTCCAGACGGCACCCATCGCTTCGCCGACCCCGTACGTGGCCAACTTCCACGCGGTGAGCGCGGCAACGCCGGTCAGCAGGACGCCGGGCAGCGCTGCGGTCAGGCCGCCTACCGGGGCAAGCGCCGCAGCGAGTTCGACCGTGTAGCCGGCGGATGAGGCGGCAGCCGCGCCCAAGGAAGCGACACCGCCAGCGATGGCCGTCCACTTGCCAACGCTGGCCAGCAGCCCGCCTGCTGCGCTGGCAGCCGAACCGAACCCTGACGCGAGCCGACCGAGGTCCGGCAGCATCAGGTTGAAGACGCGCCCGCCGATGTCGCCCAGACGACGCAGCGCGTCACCCAGGCCGTCGGAAAACCCGTCGCCGAAGTCCCGGCCGTGGCGCCGGCCGCGGCCGTTCCCGTCGCCCATCCGCCGGTCGAAGCCCTTGCTGAACCCGTCGCCGGACTCCTCGCCCGCCGCGGTCGCCTCGGACACGAACCGGCCGCGCTCGTCATGCCAGCGGCCTTGGGCGTCCTTCGTGAACCGGGCGCCGAACGCCTCGCCCGCAGCCTTGCCGGTCTCGTCACCGATCTGCGTGCCGACCGGGACGAACTGGTTGCCGTCGTCGCCGAACTGGACTGCGCCCAGCTCGGCCATGCGGCGGCCGAGTTGGGCACCGGCGGAGTCTCCGGCAGCGTCGCCGAGATCGGATCCCGCCGAAGCGAACCGGCCGCGTTCATCGCGGAGCCGGTCGGTCGCCTCCTTGGAGAACTGCTTGCCGAAGTCGTCGCCGACGCCCTTGAAGGCGTCACGGATGTCGTCCTTGAAACGGGAGGTGTCAGCGCGGACGCGGACGAACGCCTCCGCGAGCGGAGTGCCAGGCATGGCGAGTCTCGCCGCCTCAGCCGTCGAACTCTGTGATCAGCCCCGAGTCGAGCAGCTGCCGGACCTTCTCCTCGGGCACCCCGTCAGGCAGCAGTTGCCTGCAGTACAAGGTCACGAGGGTGCCGCCGCCTCTGCCCGACAGGGAGCTCTGCGTCGGAATGTGCGTCACGCACGGGGCAGTCACCTGGTAGCGGGTCGCGGTCACAGCGACCCCTTGGCGTCGGGCGCCTGCACCGAGAAGAGGCCGTCGAAGTTTTCTGTGGTGAACCCCTGCTCGCGCGTGGCCTGCGCCTGCTGCCGAGCGGCCTTTGTCTGCCGCCACAACCGATCCTGGCTAGCCTGCGCCGCGGCGACGTCGCCGCGATCCAGCCACTCCCGCATTCGGTCTGCGTAGTCGTGGTTGCCGCGGTGGCCGGCCACACCGTCGGTCTGCGCCATGACGTCGCCGTCCGGGCCGGAGTAGTCCCGCACCAACTGCTCAACCGCCGCCTTGTCGGAGAGCGAGGCGAGATGGTGGCGCGCGTACCACGGCACCTTCGTCAGCTCGTCCGGGTCGACGCCGGAGGCGGTGAACGCCGGCAAGTCGCCGGACAGGAACAGCGTCGGCGCCGGCGCCTGTCCCTCCGCTGCGGCGACACGCCGCTTGCCACCCGGCTCCGCGCGGGCCTGCACGATCAGCGGGTTGGCGGCGTACACCCCAGTTGCGGCGGCAGGAGCTGTCCGGCGCTGCGGCGGCGTCTTCGGCCGCGCCGCGGACGGGGACGGGGCGGACGTGGCGCTTTGACGGCGTGCTTCGCGCCGCCTGGCGAACTCGCGTCCCCTCGCGACCATCGCAGCGTGCGCGTTGAGCACATCCTGCCTGGTGACCATCCCGCCTGAACCGGTGCCTTGGACTCTCGCCAGGTTGATGGTCAGGCTCTTGGCGAGCTGCCGCGTGCTGGGCGACGGCTCTGGGGGGTCACCCTGCTTGGGCTTCTCCGTGGGCGGCTGTGCCATTCGACGATCCCTCTCGACGAGCCGCGCGCAGTTGCGCGAACTCCTCAAGGTCGGGCCAGTCGATCAGCCAGCGGCCGGCAACTTTCTCCGCTGGCAACGCACCTCGGGTACACAGGTCACGGACACCGCGATCCGTGATCCCGAGATGCGCTGCAGCAGAGCCGACGTCCACGAGTGAGCGAGGGCCTATTCCCGCACCCATGGACGCTGTGGGGCCCAACCCCGAACGCCCCGAGAGTGACCCAGACGTCCCATTCGGCACTTCCGTCACCGGAAGCCCGGAAGTCTCCACCGCTACAGCCAGCAGCGACACCAGCGCCCGCACTGCCGCAGGCAGCGGGATCGCATCCCGCCTCGACGACCGCACCGCCAACGCCAACGCGTTCTTGCAGTGCTTGGCGCTGGTCGGCGACAGCAGCACCCACCCGCCAGGCAGGGACGTACCGACCTGGTCGACCCACCCGCCAGGGCTGCCCATCACCGCTCGCCCCCGTCGACCATGTTGGGGTCTTCCCCGAAATGGTCCGCTGCGAGCGTGAACGGATCAGGCCGGGACCGCAGCGCTCGCAGGGTGGCCAGCGCCGCGCCGTACTGCGCCTGTCCCGCCTTCAGACGCCGCCACGCGGTCGTTCTCGGCAAGCCGAGAGCTGATGCGATCCCATCCACCGTGCTGCCCTCGTCGTCCAGCGAGGCGGCCAGGAACGCCTCACGAGCCGCCTTGTCCCTCCTGGCCGCCAACTTCCCACCACCAGGAGCACTCCGCCGTTTACGGCGACGAGGGAAGACACTCGGCCGCGACCTAGGCAGAGCATCAACGGTGGGCCGGTCGGCCGGCGGCACCCGTTCATCAAACAAGGCCGCCGCGGCGGCAGGGTCATCGGCGATGGCGTCGATCACCCGCTCCTTCCACGGGAAGTACACGCGGTCGTACCACTCCTGCCGCCACGCCCCACGCTCGGCCGGGTCAAGCCCCGCAGGAGCAGGCGGGGGGAACGGCGCCCACCTGTGCCCGAGCGGCCACGCCGAGAACCGCCTACTAGTCGCCCACCACAACGTGACCACGTCCGGATCGTCAGGGTCCGGCACTGCATACGTTCCATCTGCAAAGGGCAGATTCATGGGCTTCGGCATTTCCGGTACTTCCCTTGGGGTCGTGCGTGTCGATGTGGAACGTCTGGGGCGCCTGGAAGCCCCCGTTGGACGTCCAGGCGCCCGATGGTCAGGTGCGCCTCAGCAGGTGGCCTACGGCGGTGAGGAGGCCGTCGTGGAACGGCAGGGTGGGGTTGATGTAGAACGTCCGTGCCGGGAACGCCCACTCGGACGGGTCGCCGCCGTAGTCCTCGACGAACTCGGCGGTCAGTGCCTTGCCGTCCTTCACGGGGAGCCGCTGGCCGTACTTGCGTTCGTACACCCCGTCTCGGCCGTTCATGCACATGAGCAGTGACGGGAACGAGTCTGCGTTGACGTAGATGGACGAGCCGGCGGCGTAGTTGGGACCGCCTGGCCGGTTGGACAGGTAGATGTCGGCGAGTTCTTCCGCCTCGGCGACGTATGCGCCCTCGGCGAACCACTTCATCGTCGCCTGGTAGCCGGCCAGGAACTCGCTGGCGTACCCGTCGTCGTGGAGCGCCCAGTCGATGAACGGGCCGTGGTGAATGCGGCGGATGGGCCGGATGTCGGTCATCGGTTCGCCCCCATCCTCAAGGCGTCGTTGCAGGCGTTAGCAAAGCCGAGCAGGTGGGTGGAGTCGAAGCTGATCGCGAACGCCCGCTCGGGCCAGGCCGGGTAAGCGGTGCGTTGCGCCCGGTTGAGTTCGGCCATCGCCGTGATGCCGTTGAACACGCGCAGCTCGTACGGCCCGCCGTCGAGGTAGTCGATGAAGCTTTCGAACTCGTCGGCGTTGTAGTAGCGGGTTTCGCATCCGGTCGGGCCGCCGTCCCACAGGTCGCGCCAGACGCGGGCGACGGCTGCGACTTCGGTCTTGCCCGGGTGGGTGGCCATCCACTGGATGCCGGCCCGGTAGCCGTCTCCGTGCTCGTTGAGGCATGTGCGGGCGAAGTCGTCGAGGTGGAAGCGCGGGTCTGGAACGGTGGCGCTCATTTCACGGTCTCCTTGTGTGCGAGGGGGACGATTTCGCGGTCGATGCTGACGCCGATGAGCTGGCCGTCCTCGTCGGGCGCCATGCCTTCGACGGCCTTGATGTTGAGGCGTAGGTGGGTGCGGTCGTTGGCGATGTCGTCGAACAGATTGGCGAGCTTGCGCAGCGCCGAGGTCACCTGGTTGAGGTCCTTGATGAGGACTCGGCGGGTAAACATGTCGAGGAGCACGCCATGGAGGACGCGGTCCAAGCCGCGGATGACGTCGCCGAATCCGGGACTGAAGGCGTCTGCACAGTCGGGGCAGGTCCACTGATCGGCGTAGAAGGCTGCGTGACCGTGGATCTCGTAGACGCCGCCGCAGCGGTGGCATTCGCCGTCCGCTTCCGAGGTGAACATGCCGAGGTCGATCGGGGTAGAGCCCATATGATCTCTCCTGACTGGCCGGGCTCATTTCGGGTGAGCCCGGCCTTTGCCGGTTACGGGGCTTGCTGGGGTAGGTGCTGGTCGCAGAAGTAGCCGGTTGCCACGAGTCCGCGCGTGGAGGTGCGGACGCGCCACACGGTCAGCTCGTCGCAGGGCAGAAGCCCTTTGGCCGCCCGGTCGAGGACGCTTCGGCACTTCTGGACGCCGGGGTATCCGCGGTCGTACTCGGCGAGGGGCCAGCCGGCCGGGTTGCGGTCGACGGTCTTCGTACTCCGCTTGCGGGTCACGAAGCCTCCTTGGCCGTACGGCCGGTGCTGTTGCCGTGCGCAGTGACGCGGATCAGCAGCGTCGAGCGGGGATTCCACAGGGAGCGCCCAGACAGGCTGACCTTGAGCCCGAGCGCGGCCACGTCTCCCACCAGCGCGGCGATCTCGTCGCCGGTCGCGCTGTACGGCTCGCCGGTCAGGACGTGCTTGCCGCCCTTGTCGAGCCAGACTCGGCCGTGGTCGAGCACGTGCTGATGGTTGAAGCAGACGCACTCGCCGCTGTTGGCGAGACACCGCTTGCCGGCGACGACGCGGGGGCAGACGCGGGCGTTCGAGGGGCGCAGGCCGTAGAACTCGGCGGCCCGCTCTTCCTGGTCCTCATGCTCGATACTCACTAACCCTCCTTGGGTGCAGCCGTGCAGGTCAGAGCTGATGTGGTGAGGGTTGGTGAGGGTTTCTGCATTAACTCCCTAGCAAAGTTCCTACCGACGAGTAACTTGCGTGCTAGGCGGTTAATGCGTAGACCCTCACCAACCCTCACCATGAACGTCATTCGCGCTGGTCAGAGTGCTTGTCGGGGTCGGCCATCAGGCCGATTCCCTTGAAGGTCATCCGCCCTCCGATCGGCCCCTTGTCGTACCCTCTCTGGACGAGCGTGTTGGAGAACGCTGTCTGCGATCCCGGGTCGAGCCCTTCGGCTGAACACCAGTCGCTGAAGGCGTTGAAGAGCTGCGTGGAGTTGCACTGTGGCCTACCGGTCACGACGCACTTCTCGGCGATGAACCGGGCGACCGCATCGGAGTCGTCTCGGTACTTCTGGGTGGCCTGCTTGACCGCGTCCGGCTCGTCTAAGCCCTTCGCCTGCCAGAAGGCGTAGCCCTCGACCATCCACGTGAGGATGCCGTCAGCCTCCAGGCGGAGCCGCTGCGGCAGCTCTCCGTCACGCTCCTCCTTGGGGATAACCACGTCGAAAGGGACCAGGCGCAGGCGACGCCAGATGCCCTCGTCGGAACCGCGGACAACGGGCCGGTAGTTCGACGCCATGACGAACGTGTGACTTGGATCGAACTCCCAGAAGTCCTCACGCATCCTGCGAGCTGCGATGGGGTCGCCACCGGTCAGCCGCTTGACAGTGCCTTCGGCGAGGCGGCGCCCCTCGTCGAACTCCTGGATCACTGCGAGGCGAGCGCCGAACAGGCTTGCGCTGGAGGTGGGGTGGAAGTTGCCGGACCGCTCGGCGAGCAACTCGGGGTCGGGGGTGACCGCGTAGTCGCCGAGGACGTAGTCAACCGACCCGAGCAACGTTCCTTTCCCGTTCGCCCCCACTCCGTAGAAGACGGCGAGGACGTGTTCCTGCACGACGCCGAGCAGGCTGTAGCCGAGCAGTCGCTGTACGAACGTCCTGACCGATTCGTCGGGCAAGATCCGCTCAAGGGTCTTGAGGAACTCGGGGGCTTCAGCGTCCGGCCGGAACGCGGCCTTGGTCACCTTGGTCAGATGCAGCATCGGGTCAGGTTCGAGCAACTCGCCGGTGCGCAAGTCGAGCACTCCGTTGGCGCAGTTGAGCAGATACGGATCTGCGTCGAGGGAGGACGGATCGAGGGCGATCAGCTTCTCGGTGCCAGCGAGGGTCAGAATGCCGGACACGCCGCGAGAACTCTCCAGCCGCTTCGCCGCTGCGACGATAGCCTTGCCGCCGTCGTCATCGTCCACCTTCTGTGCCCACTCCAGCGCGCCGCGAGCGACGGCCTTACCTCGGCGCTGGGTCTCTCCGGTCGTGTCGACCAGCCACCGGGCGCCGTCCCACACCATCCACTTCTTCCACACAGGGATGTAGCGAAGGTCGTTCCCGTAGGCGGCGACCAGGCGGCGGGCGTGCCCCAGTTCGGTGTACGGCTCCGACGGGGCGGGGTCCTCTTCGAGGACGAGCGGCAGGTGCGCCGCCAATATCTCGCTCCCGCCGTCATCCTGCGCGTCCGGACCTTGGGCCGGCGGCTCGTGGTAGCCGCTGATGTTGGGCGCGCTCACGCGGCCCCCTTCCTGAGTGCGCGGGCGGCGGCGGATAGGTCGCCTGCGTGGTTGAGCACTGCGTACGCCCGGAAGCGGGTGTAGCCGTGCTGGTCGCCCGTGGTGGTTTGCTCGAACGGGGTGTTGCTGCTGTAGACGAAGAGGCACCCGTTGCGGATCGTGGCCGAGATCGGTGCGGTTGCCGTGGGGTGGCGCCACCGCGCGCCGTCGTCGTCGCCATCCAGGTCGAGGCACGTCCAGCCGTGGCCGTACAGGATGTCCGTCCACGACGCCGAGCTGGTGAAGGTGTCGGCGATCGAGGTGCCGGAGAACGTGGTCTGACGCGGGGCTGGCCGCTTGGCCAGCGACGTCGGGGCGGTGGCGGTCACCAGGTCGACGAGCCACCGGGGCGGCTCGGCGGGCGGCACGTCCGGGTCAACCCACCGGTATGGCTGGCCGGTGGAGGGATGCACGGACGGCGGGGCGACGCAGTAGGAGCCTGGCGTCTTGAGGTCGACACCCGTGTTCCGTAGCCGTACCGCGCTCAGCTTGCCGGGCGGACGTCGCAGGAACCGGTGTTCGCCACCGTCCCCGCGTCCCGAGATGGTCGTGAGCGTCCCCGGCAGCGGCTCGTACTGCTGCTCCAAGATAGTCAGGTGGGCGTCACCGCCGTGGCGCGGGTCGATGTCAACGACGAACAGCCCGGCCGGGATGGCGAGGCCGATGTTGGCGCGCGGGAAGCGCCGCCACCGGTCGGCCGCAATCTCCGGGTCGGAGGACGCGTCGAGGACGCCGTGACAGAGTTCGTGCCCGCAGACGTGCGGGCCCGGACACTTGGGCGTCTGGCATCGGCGGTCCCGGCACCGCCCCACCCCGTGGATCTCGGCCGGGGTCGTACAGGGCTGCTCGTGCCTGCAAGACGCAGGGTCGTGGCTCGGCAGAGGCGCCTGACAGTCAGGGCACCCGGCGCGCGGGAACTTCCCACCGTCAGCCAGGGGGAACACTCCCCATGTCGCGGCAGCCAGGGCCGTCGCCGCAGCGGGAAGGTCGTACGCGTTAGGCATCAGGCACTCACCGCCTGGACGGGACGGGCGTCGTACACGCGGCGGATCCGAATCCTGACGATGCGGCCACAGCCAGCACGGCGCTTACCTCGGGCGGCCTCGATGGACTCGGCGCGGCCGATATGGTGGCAGTGGCAGAGCGGGCAGCGGAAGACCAGCGTCCACATGGTTCGCCTGCCGGCCGGTGCGTCCGGCGCCCAGAGATCGGCGAACGCCGAACGGCTCCGCGGGATGACCCGGGCAGCCACGCCCAGCGGGTTATCGGCGAACAGGGCCAGCAACGCGGTCTGCTCCGAGGTACTGAATTCGGCGCCGCCAGCCTGTACCGTGGCAGACGAGAGAGCTTCGACGGGCTGGGCGGCCTTGTTCTTCTCGGTACGGGCTTCAGGGGTGCGACCCTGAGGCCCGTTCTTCTTGTTGTCAGGCGGCTGCATCGCGAATCCCCCTTGACCACAGGACAAGTGCGCCCTTCTGGCAACCCCTTGACCTGCGACGTTGTGCGGTCGTCTCACGCCTTCTCACGCCTTTACTCCGCTGCGGTCGCATCGAGCAGAGCGATGATGGAACTGGTGATGACCTTCGTCCTCTTGCCGACACGCAACGTCCGGATGGGAGCAGTGCCGCGCTTGATCTCCCCGTAGAGGTGGGCCCGCGACACGCCAACAGCTAATGCCGCGGGGGTGACGTCCACCGTCGGCGGCCACGATCGGATCTCATCGAGGGTCGGTCGGTTCTTTTCGGCCATGCGGGATCCCCTTGACCTCGAATGCTCATTTTGAGCGTCTACTGACGCAGAATGATGCGTCTGTTGCTCATGATAGCGCTCATATAGACCGCTGGGGACTCTCAAGACTGATTGGACCGCGCGTCATTTTGATGCCATGCTTTTCGGCATGACGAATGAGCAGCGCACACCCAGCGAGGTGCTGAGGCAGAACATCCAGCGTTTGAGGCAAGGCCAGCGGCTCACGTACGTGGAACTGGTGGAGCGACTCAAGGAGCTCGGCCACCCCATCCCCCTCATCGGGCTACGGCGCATCGAGAGGGGGGAGCGGCGCGTCGACGCCGACGACCTGGTGGCCTTGGCCTACGTGCTCGGCGTCGCCGTCGTTGACCTGCTGATCCCCGGCGACGCACCCGACAGTCAGCCCTACGACATCACGCCGGAAGTGCGGGTGTCCGTGGGCCAGGCGCGGAAATGGATCGGCGGCCACGGATTCCTATCTCAGCCGATCACCCCCGGAGAGCTCGCTGACAGGCTGCACTGGATGCCCAAGGATCGGGCTGAGGCCGCACTCCGCGAGTGGCTCGACCCGGAGGACCGCGAGTGGCTGGCTCAAGCCGAGAAGGACCAGAAGGGAGAGCCCGAGACAGATGGCAGACCCGATCAAGAAAATTGAGCTCAAGGACGGCACGGTCCGCTACAGGTTCGTGATCGACATCGGTCACGACCCAGAGACGGGCAAGCGCAAGCAGCAGACCTGCACGTTCAATACGAAGACGCAAGCCAAGTCCGAGTACGCCCGGATCAAGCACGAGTGCGACCGCGGCACCTACGTGCGGCCGCACAAGCTAACCGTCGACGAGTTCCTCGACGAGTGGCTGGCCAGCGCCACCAGAGATGTGGAGAAGGCCACCGCGGCGAACTACCGCGACGCACTGCTACCCGTACGCGAGCGGTGCGGCAAACGGCTGCTACAGAGCCTCACCGAGACCGACGTCGAGAAACTGGTCGACTGGATCCTGACCGGCGCTCGCCGCCGCGGCGGGGCGCCCGGCACCGGCCTGTCCGTACGTTCGGCGTCGCTGACCCTGAGCAAGCTCCGTACGGCGCTGAACGTGGCCGTGCGCCGGCAGCTGGTCGTCCGCAACGTGGCCGCGTTCGTGACCATCCCTCGCGCCGCACGTAAGGCGGAGCAGGAGACGCAGGCCAAGCGCACGCCGTGGACGACGGAGGAGGTGAAGACGTTCCTTGCCGGGATCCGCGAGGAGCGGCTGTTCTCGGTGATGCTCCTGTCCCTGCTTGGGCTGCGGCCGGCCGAGGTGTGCGGGCTGCGCTGGATAGACGTCGATTTCGAGGCGGGCACGATCGCGGCCGGGAAGAACACGCGGACGCTCGCGGACGGCCAGGTAGAGGAGAAGGGCGCCAAGAGCGCCGCCGGCAACCGCGGACTACCAGGGCCGGGCGTGGTGATGGCCGCGCTGAAGGCGTTCAAGACGCTGCAGACGACCGAGAGGCTCGCGGCGGGTGACGCGTACAGCGCGAGCGGCTACGTGCTTGTCGACGAGCTGGGGGCGCCTCAGCGGACGGACTGGCTACGGCGCAGGGCTTACGAGCTGATGGAGAAGGTGGGCGTGCGCGGGAAGGGCGAGGTGCGGCTGTACGACTGCCGCCACTCCTGCCTGACCTTCCTGGGTGGGGCGGGAGTGCCGGACGTGGTGCTCGCTGCGTGGGCCGGTCACGCGGACGGCGGCACGCTGGCCAAGCGGGTGTACATCCACCCGGACATGAGTCACCTGAGGGCGGCCACCGAGCAGCTCGACGCGCTGCTCGGATAGGGCGGGTACCACACTCCAGCGGGTACCGAGGTCGGCAGCCGATTGTGAGAGATTGTGAGACGGAAGCCAAAAGGCCCCGACTCACCGAAGTGAATCAGGGCCCTGACCTGCAACCATCTGTCGGGGCGACAGGATTTGAACCTGCGACTTCTTGCTCCCAAAGCAAGCGCGCTACCAAGCTGCGCCACGCCCCGTCTCGCCGGGTACGCACGCGCTCCGTGACTCCGGTACGCTTACGCCCTGACGACCGGTTGAAGTCTAGACCAGACTCCGACTGGTTCGCGCGGACGTAGCTCAATGGTAGAGCCCTAGTCTTCCAAACTAGCTACGCGGGTTCGATTCCCGTCGTCCGCTCCAAAGGCGAAAGGCCAGGTCAGCCCCATGGGATGACCTGGCCTTCGTGATCTCCGCTACTTCTTCTCGATCTTCTGTGCTCTTTCGGTGCCCTGCCGAGCGCCTGTGCGATGGCCTGGTCGGTCCTGTGTCGCGTGCCGGTGGATCAGCGCAGCTCGCGTGGAGGAGTGCTCGGCAGCCGTGGTCGCGTGCCAGGCCGGCTGTGATGTGTCGTCAGGTCAGCTGGATTCGCACAACCTGTTGAGCTCCGCGACGTCTGTATTGATATCCGTGATCACCTGGTTGGGATCGCCGCCGGTCATGCCGGTCAAGCGGAAGTTCAGTTCCCGGAATTCGGCGGCCAGCCGGCTGATTTTCGACCCCACTGCTCCTTCCGCGTCGAGTACCGCGCTCATCAGGTCGCTGGATGTCTGCTGAGCCGCGGCTGCCTGGCTGCTGCGGACGGTCCCGGCGTTCCGGCGGTATGCGGTCAGCGCCGTCGCCGCCTCGTCGCAACCGCCGGGCCGGACCGCTGACAGCGGTTCGGAGGAAGGGGCGACCGCTCGCGTGGGGCTTGGCTTTGGTGGCTTGGGCGTACTGGATTTAGGCGATGGGGTCGGCCGTGCGGGCCGGGTGGTGACGGGGTCCGATGACGGTGACTGCTGGGCCGGGGTGGTGACCGGATCCGATGACGGTAACTGCGGGGCCGGGGTGGGGACCACCGCGTCGGGCTGGGACTGCGGAGGCTGGGCCGGCGGCGCAAGGTAGGCGACCAGCGCGACCACGGCGGCGAACGCAGCCGCAAGCGCGCTCACTGCCGTCCAGTTCAGGCGCATGCCTGCTCGTCCGCTCGCCGTCGGCCGCTGCGCTGATCCATTCTCCGTCATCGCCTCATCGTGGCCGAGCCGCCCAGCTTGGTCCAGAACGCCTACAGACGCCTAAAAGGGCAGGGGCGGTGAAACGGCGCGATGGCGGTCATGAGCTCCCGTGGGCGTGGCGAGGGTGTTGCCCGCGTGCCAAGCTGATGCTCGTGGATATGATCGCCGGCTGCTTCATGACCTCCGGGGAAGCGCTGATATACAGGTACCGCCGCCGCCTGCGACCATCGTCGGGCGACGAGTAGCGAGGCAACCTCCAGAGCTGTATCACCAGCCGGGAATTCGCGTCGACAAAGATCACGTGGGGAGTGGGCAGCGGGTGACCCGATCCGGCAAGGTTCTCTACGTCATCGTGTGTGCGGCCGGACCTGCCGGGGACGTCGGCCGGCTGGTCGGCATGGCTCAGGGGGAAGGGTGGATCGTGCAGGTCATCGCCACGCCCTCCGCGCTCGCCTTCATCGACGGTCCGGCCCTGGAGCGGCAGACCGGGCGGCCCGTCCTCAGCCAGTACCGCAGGCCGGACGAGCCGAAGGCGCCACGAGCGGACGCGATCATCGTCGCGCCGGCGACCTACAACACCGTCAACAAGTTCGCCCAGGGCATCGCCGACACCTATGCCCTTGGCCTGCTCTCCGAGGCACCGGGGCTTGGGATTCCGGTTGTCGTCATGCCCTTCGTCAACAGCGCCCTGGCCGCACGCGCGCCCTTCGTACGCAGCATCGAAGGTCTGCGCTCCGAAGGGGTCCGCGTGGTGTTCGGCGCCGCCGGCCAGGTCGAGCCGCACGACCCGGGCTTCGGAGATGGCCTCATCGACGCCTTCCCCTGGAAACGCGCGCTCGCCGAACTTGGCGAATCGGGCTCTTAGAGCTACTAACAAAATGATCTAGAGGCGTGTCTTCTGGCACTGCAGGTCGTTGATCTTCGCGTGAAGAAGGGCGAGCAACTGCCGTGGATCGTGCCGGACAGCTTGTGGGAGCGGATCGAGC
>NZ_JAHKRM010000055.1 GCF_019396345.1 Nonomuraea guangzhouensis
TGGTTCCGCCGCCTGCGCATCCGCTGGGAGATCCGCGACGACATCCACGAAGCGTTCATGACCCTCGCCGCCGCGATCATCTGCTGGCGCCGCCTCGTCCGCTGATCTTTCTGTTAGGACCTCTTAGCGCTCCTCGGGCCGCCCGCCTCCTTACCGTGGGGTCGCGGGGACCGGGCGTACGGCGATGGACTGGCTCCGCGGGCTCAACCCTCCCGTGGCGAACGGTGAGTTCGGGGCCTCCTTCAGGGCGCCGCCCGATCCGATCTCGAACGCGGCCACCTGGTTGGTGTCCCGGATGGCGGCGAAGACGTCCCGGCCGTCCGGGGTGATCGCGACCGCCGCGACCTCGGCGTGGTCGGGAGTGGGGGCCGGGGAGTCGGCGGTCGGCCGGAGCGAGCCGTCGGGGAGGATCGTGAAGCCGAGCAGGCCGCCGGGGGGCGAGTCGGTGTCGGAGTCCTGGCCGGCGACGTACAGGTGCTGCCCGTCGGGCGTGACCTTGAGACCGACCGGGAATTCGGCCGCCGGGAACGGCGATCCGGGCACGGGGGTCAGCGAGCCGTCCACGCCGCGCCGGAACCCCCACACCTGCTGCGGCTCCACCGAGGTCACGTACACGAAGGCGCCGTTGGGGCTGATCGCGATCCCGAAGTTGGCCGGTCCGACCTTCGCCACGTCCTGCGCGGGTCCGAGCGTGCCGTCCGAGCGCATGGCGAATCGGGTGATGACCCGCGGCGGGCTGTCGGCGGTCTCGTCCGTGTCGGCGTACGAGAGGTAGAGGAAGCGCCCGTCGGGGGACAGCACCGTCTGCTTGGGATGGTCCGAGGTGGTCTTGAAGTCGCCGATCCTGATGGGCGTTCCGTCCAGGCCGATCCGGTACGCCGAGATCGTCGCGTCGCCGGCGCCGGTGTTGGTCACGTACAGGGTGCGCCCGTTCGGGGAGATGGTCGCCCCCCACGGCTCGTCGCCGGTCCTGACGATCCGCGGGTCCGGCTGGAGCGCGCCCTGCGCTCCCACACGGAACACCGAAAGCGTGTCGGAGTCGCTGTTGACGACGTACGCGGTGGCTCCGTCCGGGGTGAGGGCGATGCCACGGGGGGTCTCGCCGCCGGTGGACACCGGCTTGCCGAGAAGCCTCAGGGTGCCCTTCGGGCCGATCGCCAGGGAGGAGACGTCGCCGGAGCCCGCGTTCGTGACGTAGAGCACGCCACCGGACGGCGGCAGGACCGGTCCCGCGGCGGCCTGGGCCGGGGCGAAGGATGGGGCGGCGAGCAGGGCGGCGGCCAGGAGGGCACCGCCCACTCGCGTGGACATTCGGATGGACACGACCGACTCCTTATGATTCGTGCGGCCTACACCCGATAGGCGTGCCATCCCGTTCCATCCACGAAATGCGGGGAGGGACTGCAACCTTTCGCGCGACGAGCGGCGTTGCAAGGGGCGAGAGGAGATCACGTTGGATCGTCATGACGGCTTCCGCGAGTTCGTGCTCGCCCGCCAGCAAGCGCTGATGCGGAACGCGTACCTGCTCACGGGAGACGCCCACCTCGCCGAGGATCTGCTGCAGAGCGTCCTGATCAAGGTTGTCGGGCAGTGGTCCAAGCTGTCCAAGGGCGGCAACCCCGAGGCGTACACGCGCAAGGCGCTGGTCAACCAGTACATCTCCTGGAAGCGCCGGCCGCGTCCCGAGTCGCCGAGCGCCGACTTGCCCGAGCACGGCACCTCCCACGACGGAGCCGCGCTCGACCGGATCGTGCTGCGCCAGGCGCTGGCCAAGTTGACCCCCAAGCAGCGTGCGGTGGTCGTGCTGCGGTTCTGGGAGGACCTCACCGAGGCGCAGACGGCCGAGGTGCTCGGCTGCGCGGTCGGCACCGTGAAAAGCCAGGTCCATCACGCGCTGGCCCGCCTGCGCATGGTCGCGCCCGAGCTGGCGCACCTGCTGTCCGATTCCGAGATCGAGGAGGTGATCCGATGACGAGGCTGCGTGAGGCGCTGAACGACCTCGCCGACGAGGCCCCCATGGTGAGCCTGGTCGACCTGGCCATCGCGGGCCACCGGCGCAGGCGGCGCACCACCCGGACAGTGGCCGCGGTCGCCGCGGTCGTGGTGCTGCTGGGGGTTGGGACCGCCGCCGCGTCGCTGCCGTGGTCGTGGGGCGACCGCACGGCCACGCCGCGGAGCGCTGACACGGTGCCCGACCTGCCCGACGGCAAGGTGGGGTTGATCGGCAGCGCGTACCGGTCACCCTGCGAGGTCAAGGTGAGCGGGCAGCTCGACTGCAGTGCCGTCGAGTGGCGGGTGGTCACCCGCGCCGGCACGACCTACCGGGTGCCGCAGGCGCTCGTCAGCACCACCAAGACGAGGCGCGTACCCCTCGCGATCAGCCGGGACGGGCGCAAGCTCGCCTACTACAGCCGTACGGCCCAGGCGCACGTGGTCCGCGACCTGATGACCGGATCCGAGGTGTCCTCCCCGGTCACGGTGAAGGAGGAACGGATCGGCATAGGCTCCACGCTCGTGGTCTCCGACGACGGCCGCTACGTGGTCTTCGACCCGCGTGAAGGGAGCAAGGAGCCCGGGCTGCTGATCGACGTGCGCACGGGCAAGACCGTGCCGGTGCCCGGCAAGTACGAGACGGTCAGCATCAAGGACGGTGTCGCCGAACTGGTCCGGTACATCAAGACCGACTTGTGGCTGATGCCCGTCACCGGTGGAGGCGCGCCGGTGCGCTTCCGTGGCACGTTCATCATGTTCAGCGAGCTCGCCCCGGACGGCCGTACGGTGGCCGCCGTCGAGTTCCGGGACCTGAAGAAGCGCACTCTCACCCTGCTCGACGCCAAGAGCGGGCGGACCCTGCGGAAGGTGGCCATCCGCGGCCTGCCGACAAACGGTAGCCTCTGGGGCACCTCGATCTGGCAGAGCGGATCCGAGGTCACCATCGCCTTCCTCGGCGACAAGGATTCCTTGTTCACCTATGCCGTCGACGTCCGCACGGGGCAGATCCGGCAGCTGGCCCGCCAGACCGGCAAGTCCTCGTTCGTGACCTTGCCGGGCGACGCCGCCGGTTAGGAGGTCACGCGTCGCGCAGCCGTAACAGCAGCCCCCCACCCAGGAGCGCGGCGGCGGCCCATGCGGCGAGTACGCCGAGCCCCGCCCATGGGCTGAGGGGCAGGGTGGACAGGTGGGTGGTGGCCTGGACGGCGAGCCCGGCGTTCATCGGCGAGAGCTGCCAGAGGAGCTTCTGCCAGGCCGGGTCGGCGATCATGAAGGGCAGGATCGACAGGACGTAGAGCAGGCCGAGCACGGCTCCGATCGCCGTCGCCGAGTCCCGTACGGCGGCGGCGACGCCGAGGCTGAGCAGGGCGATCAGCGCGAGGTAGAGGACCGAGCCGAAAGCGGCGCGCAGCATCGGCCCCTCGGCCAGCGACAGCATCGGGCTGCCGGGGCCGCGGGTGAAGCCGTTGTCGAGCAGGACCCGCCGCCCGACCGTCATCGAGGCGAGCACGGCGACGCTGCCCGCGGCCAGCGTCAGCCCGGTGACGACGGCCGCCTTGGCGGCCAGGACGGTGACCCGGCGCGGCCTGGCCGTCAGAGTGGTGCGGATCATGCCGGTGCTGTACTCGCCGCTGATCGCCAGTACGGCCAGGATGGCGACCATCGCCTGGCCTACCTGGACGCCGAAAAGACTGATCTTGGCCGGGTCGTAGTCGCATCCGGCCGACGTACAGGACACGGCGGCGGCCGCCACGACGCTCACGGTGACGGTGAGGATGACGAGCCCGAGCAGCAGCCAGCCGGTGCCGGCCACGGTACGGAGTTTTGTCCACTCCGCGTGCAGTTGTTGTCTCATGCGTCCCTCCGGCGGAGTTGGAAGGCGGCCAGGCCCAGAGCGAGCGCGGCGTAGCCGCAGAGCACGGCGAGGCCGGCCCAGGGTGCCAGCGGGTAGTAGCCGGCCGACGGGGCGTAGTTGCCGAGCACGTGCGCGTACTCGGGAATGCTCTGCTGGATCGCGAAGCCGGCGGCCGGGGTGAGCCGCAGCAGCCACTGCGCCGCGCCCGAGGGCAGGATGGAGGCGGTCGCGAGGATGTAGGGGACGACGATCACCAAGATGGCGGCGATGACCGAGGGGACGCTGCGCCGGAACAGCGTGCCCACGGCGAGCGCGAGGACGGCGGCGGCGGCGAACAGCACCGCCGTGCCGACGACGACGCGTAGTTCGGTGAACGCGGTCACCGGGAGGATGTAGTTGCCGTTGGCGCGCAGGACCTGCCCGCCGAACGTGACCGCGGCCGTGGTGGCGGCCAGTCCGGCGACGAAGGTGACCGTGCCGATCGCGAGGGCCTTGGCCGCGAGCGTCCGGCCGCGCCGCGGCCCGGCGAGCAGGGTGGTGCGGATCAGGCCGCGCCGGTATTCGGCGGTGATGAACATGACCGCCACCACGATCACCACGATCAGCCCGGTCAGGACGCCGGTGAGGGTGTTCTCGATCTGCCGGCCGTCCGACAGGGGCGCGATGTCGCCGACCCCGGTCACGGTGTACGTGCTGCCGGACTCCTTGAACCCGCCCGGATGGTGCGCCGACCCATCGGGATTCAGGGTGACTCCGACATCGTCGGGCCGCCACGCACCGCCGCCGACCGGCCCCTGGAGACTGACCTGGTCGAAGACCGCGGTGGCCTCGGCGAAGCGCGAGGCTGCGCTGGACCCGCCGAAATCGCCCTGCGTCACGGTCAGGTCGCCCGGAGAGGCGGCGAACAGCCCGACCTGCACCGTGGCCGGCAGTCCGGTCAGGCGCGCGGTGCCGACCTGGCTCCACTGCCGGCCGTCGGTGGACTCGTAGCCGGTGAGCTCCTCGCCGGAGCGGGTGAGCCGCAGCCAGCGCGGGGACTGCTTCGAGACGCCGCCCGGGCGGCCGGCCACGTCGTGGGTGAAGTCGTGCTGCATCCGCACCCCGTGCTTGCCGGTGATCATCACCGCCGCGTAGGCGGAGCCCTGCTTCATGCTCTCCTTGATCATGATTCCGGCCTTCGCCCACGGCACGACCCCGGAGATGACCCGCCGGTTCGCCGGGTTGGCGTCAGGCAGGCGGATTTGGCCGGTCATGGAGGTCACGCGGACGGTGATGCTGCCGTCCCCGTCCAGCGGCCGGTGGACGAAGTAGAACTTGTCCTCCACCGCCTCGCCGTCCGGCCCCACCGGGACGGCGGGGCAGACGCCGCTCGCACCGCCGCACGACTGGTGGCTGCCCGAGGCGGACAGCAGCCCAAGCAGCACGGTGACCAGCGCCGCGGCCGCCATGGCGAGCACCCAGCCGCGGACCGTCCGGAACTTGGTCCATTCGGCGCGCAGCAGCCGCGCGAAAAGGACGGTGGTCCTCATCGCGTCGCCTCCTGCCCGGCGGCGCGGAACTCGACGGCGTCCCGGGTCAGCTCCAGGTACGCCTCCTCGAGCGTCGCGCGATGCGCCGACACCTCCGAGAACGGCACGGCGTACCGGTTGAGTAGCGCCACGATGTGCTCGCCCGTCAGACCCGTCACGGTCAAGGCGTCGCGGCCGGTGCCGGTGCCGGTGCCGGTCCCAGCGCCGGTCACGGTGGCGCCGGCCTGCGTCAGCGCCGCCATCGCCTCCGACGGCGCCGAGGTACGCAGGCTGACCCGGCCGCCGGAGGCGGTCGCGAGCAGGCCGGCCACGCTGGTGTCGGCGACCACCCGGCCGCGGCCCACCACGACGAGGTGGTCGGCGGTGTCCTCGAGCTCGCTCATCAGATGGCTGGACACCAGTACGGCGCGGCCTTCGGCGGCCAGCGACCGCAGGAACCCGCGCATCCAGATGATGCCCTCGGGATCGAGGCCGTTGGACGGTTCGTCGAGCATGAGCACCGGCGGGTCGCCGAGCAGCGCGGCGGCGATGCCGAGTCGCTGGCGCATGCCCAGGGAGAAGCCGCCCGCCTTGCGCTGGGCCGCCGAGCCGAGCCCGACCTGCTCGATCACCTCGTCGACGCGTCCGGCGCCCAACCCTTGGGAGTGGGCCAGCCACAGCAGGTGGTTGCGGGCGGTACGGCTGGGCTGCAGGGCCGAGGCGTCCAGCAGCGCGCCGACGTGACGCAGCGGGTCGCGCAGGCCGGTGTACGGCCGCCCGCCCACCAGCGCGCTGCCCTCGTCGGCCGCGTCCAGGCCGAGGATCACCCGCATCGTGGTGGACTTGCCCGCGCCGTTCGGGCCGACGAAACCGGTGACCTGCCCCGGTGTCACGGTGAAGGACATCCCGTCCAGCGCCATGGTGTGGCCGAACCGCTTGCGCAGCCCGGCGACTTCGATGGTTGCTCGCATGGGTTCGGTTCTACGGACGTGCCCATAACGCGGGCCGAACGGAGGCTGTCATGCCGTTGTTAGGTCCGGCACGGCATCCTGGAGCGATGAGGAAGCTGCGACGCCTGGCACTGGCCGGCCGCCCCGTACGGCTGCGCTTCACCGCCCTGTACGGTGCCCTGTTCCTGCTGTCCGGCGTCGGGCTGCTGGCCATCACCAACCTCGTGAGCCTCGGGTCGCGGATCAACTCCCCCGTCGCGACGCCGCCGGGCGAGCAGCTGACACTCGGGGCCGCCCAGGAGCTCATCGGCCGGCTCCAGAGCCGGCTGTCGGAGATACAGGCGCTCCAAGCGCGCCAGCTCCTGATCGGCTCAGCGGTCGCGCTCGCCGTCATGGCCGTGGTGTCGGTCGTGCTGGGCCGGATCGTCGCGGGCCGGGTGCTGCGACCGCTGCGGACGATCACCGCGACCACGCGGCGGATCTCCGCCGACAACCTGCACGAGCGGCTGGCCGCGCCGGGCCCCGCCGACGAGGTGAAGGACCTGGCCGACACCATCGACGGGCTGCTGGAGCGCCTGGAGGGCTCCTTCGCCGCGCAGCGCCGCTTCGTCGCCAACGCCTCGCACGAGCTGCGTACCCCGCTGGCGACCATGCGGGCCTCGCTGGACGTGGCCGTGGCCAAGCCGGAGCCCGTACCGGCGCAGACGCTCGCGCTGGCCGACCGGATCCGCGCCGAACTCGACCAGGTGGACCGGCTTCTGGAAGGCTTCCTCATGCTCGCCCGCACCCAGCACGGCGCCCTGTCCGACCGGGCGAGGCTCTCGCTCGGCCACGTGGTGTCCGCCGCCCTGGTCGCCCGGGCCGCCGACATCACGGCCAAGCACCTGACCGTCCACGACGGCGACGTCCACGATGACGCCTGGACGCAGGGCAGCCGGACGCTCCTGACCCGCATGGCCGACAACGTGATCGACAACGCGATCACCCACAACCACGACGGCGGCTGGATCCGGCTGACCACCACGGCCGACGGCGCGAGCGCGCTGCTCGTGGTGGAGACGAGCGGACAGGTGCTCGATCAGGAGCAGGTCGCCAGGCTGGCCCAGCCGTTCCAACGGCTCGGCACGGACCGGACAGGCTCCGGCGACGGCTCCGGGCTGGGGCTGTCGATCGTCGCGGCCATCGCCGCGGCGCACGGCGGCGACCTGGACCTGCGTGCCCGGCCCGAGGGCGGCCTCCGGGTCGCCGTCTCGCTGCCGCTGGCGCCGGCGCGGGCGGGTGTCGCGGCGTGAGGGTGCTGGTGGTCGAGGACGCGCGCGCCCTCGCCGCCGTCCTGGTCGAGGGCCTGGGTGATCAGGGCATGGCCGTGGACGTGGCGTACGACGGGCTGGAGGCGGCGGCCAAGCTCGACCTCAACACCTATGACGTGGTCGTGCTCGACCGGGACCTGCCGGGGATCCACGGCGACACCCTCTGCCAGATGATCACCGAACGCGACGACCGCGTCATGGTCCTGATGCTGACCGCGGCCGGCGCGCCGGGCGACCGGGTCAGCGGTCTGACCCTGGGCGCCGACGATTACCTCGCCAAGCCGTTCCACTTCCCCGAGCTGGTCCTGCGCATCCGCTCCCTGGCCCGCCGCCGGCCCGCCGCCCGCGCCCGCGTCCTGCGCGCGGCGGGGCTCGAACTCGACCCGCTACGCCGTACGGCCACCCGCGACGGCAACCGGCTCGACCTGTCGGTCAAGGAGTTCGCCCTGCTCGAAGCCCTCCTGCGCGCCACCCCGGCCTTCCTCAGCACCGAGGACCTGCTGGAACAGGTCTGGGACGAGCACGCCGACCCGTTCACCAACACCGTGACCGTCACCATCGGCCGCCTGCGCCGCAAACTCGGCGACCCGCCGATCATCACCACCATGCCCGGCGTGGGCTACCGCATCGGCTAGGAGCCGTCGGCGGACAGGGAGTCCAGCCAGCCGACCAGGCGGGCGCACTGCCGCGTCATGACGTCGGGCTCGCGCAGGGCGTTGGCCAGCAGCGACATGCCCTGGTAGGCGCCCACCAGCGTCTCGGCGAGCCCGCCGGGATCAGGCAGCCCGAGCTCGCGGAACTGGCGTTCGGCCCAGTCCAGCAGCACCCGGATGGCCTTGCCCGCCGCCACGTCCAGGCCGCCCTCGGTACGCTTGTCCAGCTCGGCGGCCAGCGTCCCGGTCGGGCACCCGTAGCGGGCCGCGACTTCGCGCTGACTCGCCCACGCTTCCACCAGCCCCTTGAGCCGCTCCCTCGGGTCGTCAAGGTCATCCAGTTGGCCGGTGAGCAGACCCAGTTGCCGGACGTGCTCGGTGAGCGCGGCCGCGACCAGATCGTCCTTGGTCTTGAAGTAGTAGTACACATTGCCCACCGGGACGTCGGCGGCGTGGGCGATGTCGGCGATGGTGGTGCGCTCCGCGCCCTGCTGGTGCACGACCCGGGCGGCGGCGGCCATCAGCCGCTCCCGCTTGGCGGACGCGGCCCGCACCCGGGGGCTTTTCGAGTCAGTCACCTAACTAACTATAGTCGCCGGGCAATCGGATGGGGCGGTCAGATCCTGCGTCTGGCACGACGAGCCGCCACCGCCGAAGCGATCACCAGCAGGGTGAGCAGCCCCCAGTAGGCGAAGCCCTTCCTGCCGTGCGCGGGCAGGTTCTCCGCCAAATAGGCCAGGCCCGGGATCATATAGATGGCGGCGGCGAGTGACCACCGGGCGTCCCTGGCCGCCACGGTGGCCCAGAGCACGGCACTCAGCGCCAGCACCTCCACGCCCGACCGGAACAGCAACCAGGGCAGTTCCTCCGGGAAGGAGAAGTCGACGTACTGCAGCGTCCAGCAGAGCACCGGGATGAGCAGCCACAACCACGACCGCGCGGGCAGCGCCTTCCCGCGCCGTCCTATGACCAGGACGGCCAGCCCGGCCACGATCACCACGTGGGGGACCACGTTCGACATCTCGACGTAGGCCGGTCCGAAGCGGGGGACGCCCATCCGGCCCAAGAGACCGCCGGCCTGGAAGGCGGCCACGGTCGCGAGCGGCAGCGCCAGCAGCAGCCGGCCGCGGGTGATCGCCACCATCAGCAGGATCGCGAGCGCGGTCCAGATCGGCCGGATCAGGTGGGGCAGGACGTCGACCTTCATCGCGTACGTGGTCGTCGCCACGGCCAGCACACCGAGATGCAGGCCGTCGGCCCACCAGGGCGCGCGGGACCTGGCGTCTCTGGCGTGGGCGGCGAAGCCCCCCGCCAGGAGCGGGAGCGCTTCGCGGATCGCCGGACGGCGGGCGCCCGGGGCGGCCGCCTCCATCAGCGTGTTGAGGAGCTCATCGCCGTGCTGCTCCCGGTAGGCACGGGGATAGGCCCAGAGCAGGCGGCGGTAGCGTCGTTCGAGGACGTTCACGTGCCCATCACCGTGATCTGGCTGGTCACGACGGCCGCGGCGCTCTGGAGCCGGACGGCCTCCGCGCGCACCGCGGCCGTGCCCTCTTCGGTGATCCGGTAGTAGCGTCTGGCCCGCCCGTCGACGATCTCCTCACGGTCGATCACCACCAGTCCGGCCTCGGCGAGCCGGTCGAGCGCGCCGTACAGGGTGCCGACGGCGAGCTTCACGCGTCCCGAGGACTGCTCGCCCGCGCGTTTGATGATCCCGTAGCCGTGGAGCGGCTTCTCCAGCAGTGCGGCGAGGATGAAATACGTCGCCTCTGTCATCTTGGTCACGCGGGCAGAATATATCGAATGCCGAAATATATCGGGCGATTTAGCGAATAAGGAGGTCGCGGAGGGCCTTGGCGATGTCGGCGGGGGCTTCTTCGGCCATGAAGTGACCGCAGGTGACCGTGTCATGCCGCAGGTCGGGCGCCCAGGCGCGCCACCGGGCGGCCGCGTCGAAGCCAAGGGCGGCGCCCCAGTCCTGCTGGAGTACGGTGACCGGCATCCGCAGCCGGTTGCCGGCGTCCCGGTCGGCCTGGTCGTGGACGACGTCGATGCCCGCGGAGGCGCGGTAGTCGGCCACGATCGACGGGACCGCGTCGCGGCAGGCGGCCAGGTACGCGGCCCGGACCTCGGCGGGGATCGCCTGCGGGTCGGTGGCCCAGATGTCGAGGAAGTGGCCGAAGAAGGCGTCCGAACCGGCGGCGATCAGCTGCTCGGGCAGGCCCGGCGGCTGGGCCATCAGGTAGAGGTGGAAGCCGACGGCGGCACTGACGCCGTGCATCACGTCCCACATGTCCAGGGTCGGCAGTACGTCGAGGCAGGCCACGTGCGTGATCGTCTCGGGGTGATCGAGGGCGGCACGGAAGGCGACCAGGGCGCCGCGGTCGTGCCCGGCCAGCGCGAAACGGTCATGTCCCAGCGCGCGGGCCAGGGCGACGATGTCGGCGGCCATGGTGCGCTTGGCGTAGGTGGTGCCGCCGGTCTCGGCGGGTTTGTCGCTGGCGCCGTAACCGCGCAGGTCGGGACAGATCACGGTGTGGTCGGCCGCGAGGTCGGCGGCGACGTGCCGCCACATCAGGTGGGTCTGCGGGAAGCCGTGCAGCAGCACGATCGGCGTGCCCGAGCCGGCGACGGCCGTGTTCAGGGACACACCGTCGGCGACAGGGACGCGCCGGTAGTCGAAGCCGGCGATGGCAGGCGTCATGGTCGAGCCCTTTCCGTGGGTGAGCGGGTGCCTCCAGCCTGCCGGGCGGCGATGAGCATCGGATGAGCGCTATAACGTGGCCGGGGTGGCGATGACGCGGAAGGTGTTCGGGGTGCTGGGGCCGGTGACGGCCTGGGACGATGCCGGGGAGGCGATCGCCTTGAAGGGGCCGCGGCACCGCGCGGTGCTGGCCCGGCTGATCGTCGCCCGCCGCCGCGTCGTCCCGGTCTCCCACCTGGTCGAGGACCTGTGGCTCGATCCGCCGCCGGGCGCGGTGGGTGCGGTACGCACCTTCGTGGCCGCGCTGCGCCGCGCGCTGGAGCCCGAGCGCCCGCCGCGCACCGCGGCGCGGCTGCTGGTCACCGAAGGGCCGGGGTACGCCCTGCGCGCGGAGCCGGACGCGGTGGACGCCTGGCGGTTCGAGCAGGCGGTGGCCGCGACGCTGCCGCCCGAAGACCTGCTCGCCCGGCTGGAGGAGGCGCTGGGATGGTGGCGCGGGCCCGCTTACGCCGAGTTCGCCGAGGAGGACTGGGCCCGGGCGGAGCGTTCCCGCCTCGCGGAGCTGCGGCTGCGGGCGGTGGAACGCCGGGCCGAGGCACGCCTCGCCCTGGGCCTCGCCGCCGAGGCGGTGCCGGATCTGGACGCGCACGTGGCCGAGCATCCCTGGCGCGAGGACGCCTGGCGGCTGCTGGCTCTCGCGCTGTACCGTACCGGCCGCCAAGGGGACGCGCTGGCGGTGCTGCGCCGGGCACGAACGCTCCTGGTCGAGCAGCTGGGGGTGGATCCGGGCCCGGCACTGCGCGGCCTGGAGACCGACATCCTGCACCAGTCGGGCCACCTCGACCCGGCCGGCGCGGCGGGCCGGGTGTGGGCGCAGACGGCCGCCGCCTATGACCGGACCGTGGCGTCCGGCGCGCGGGCGCGGCTGGAGTCGACGGTGGGACTGCTGCGTAATCTGGCGGTGACCGGGGGCGGCGGTCTGGAGGCCGCCCGCCGGTACCGCGGGGCGGCCGTCGCCGCGGCGGAGGAGCTGGGCGACGCGGAGTTGACCGCCCGGGTGATCGGCGCGTACGACGTACCGGCGATCTGGACCCGCTCGGACGACCCGGAACAGGCGGCCCAGATCGTGGCGGCGGCCGAACGCGCCCTGGCCGCCCTCCCACCCGCCGCGCACCAGGCGGCGCGGGCCCGGCTGCTGGCCACGATCGCCCTGGAGTCACGCGGCACCCGTGCGGAGCGCGGGCCCCGGGCGGCGGCGCAGGCGGAGGAGATCGCCCGCCGTCTGGACGATCCGGCGCTGCTGGCGTTCGCCCTCAACGGCGTGTTCATGCAGACCTTTCACCGGGCCGGTCTGGCGCCGCGCCGGGACGAGCTCGGCGCCGAGCTGGTCGCCCTGTCCGCCCGGCATGGCCTGGTCACCTTCGAGGTGCTCGGGCACCTCGTCCGCCTGCAAGCCCGCAGCGCGCTCGCGGACTTCCCCGGCGCCGACGAGCACGCGGCCGCCGCCGACCGCCTGGCCGAACGGCACGAGCTGCCGCTGGCCGGCGTGTTCGCCCAGTGGTACCGGGCGCTACGGCTCGCCGCCACCGAGCAGGCACCGGTGGCGGAGGCGGCCTACCGCGCGGCCGCCGCGCGCCTGGAAGGTGCCGGCATGCCCGGACTGCAGGCCGGGCTGTTGCCGCTCGCGCTGCTCTGCCTGCGCCTGCGGCACGCACGGCCCGCCCAGACCGACGAGGGCATCGACTGGGGACCCTACGAGCCGTGGGCCCGTCCCCTGGTGCTGCTGGCCCAGGACCGCCCGGGCGAGGCCGCGGCGGCACTGCGCCTGGTCCCGGAACCGCCCCGCGACCTGCTGTACGAGGCGCTGTGGTGCCTCGCCGCCCGGGCCGCCATCGCCGTCGGCGACCGGGAGACGATGGAACGCGCCCATGCCGAGCTGCTCCCCGCGGCGGCGGAGCTGGCGGGGGCGGGCAGCGGCCTGCTCACCTTGGGCCCGGTCTCCGGACACCTCGACGACCTCACCACCGCCCTCCGCCGCCCCCGGTGAGCTCGCACCACACACTCTCCCCGACCGTCACCCGACCGCGCCGACACTCGGGGAGCCGGCGCTCAGGGACCCGAAGCGAGGCGAGGCGGGTCACAGGTCGGTGAGGCGGTGGTTGAGGAAGCGGCGCTCGGCCTCGGTGGTGGCGAGGTCGAGCGCTCTTCGGTACGCCGCCCGCGCCGCCGCCGGGTCGTCGAGGCGCCGCAGGAGTTCGGCCCGGGTGGAGTGGAAGTAGCGGTAGTCGTCGAGGTGGAGCGCGTCGACGATCGCCAGCGCCGCCCGCGGCCCCTCGATCTCGGCGATCGCCACGGCCCGGTTGAGCTCGACGATCTCGGAGCCCGTCAGTTCATGTAGGCGGCCATAGAGCGCGGCGACGGCCGGCCAGTCGATCCGTTCCTCGGTCTGCAAGGCGGCGATGGCCGCCTGCACCGCGTAAACGCCGCGAGCGCCGACCCTGACAGCACGGTCGAGCAGCGCCCGCCCTTCCTCGATCTGGGCGATGTCCCACAGGCGGCGATCCTGCTCGTGAAGCAGGACGATCTCGCCGTCGCGCACGCGGGCCGCGCGACGGGAGTCGTGCAGCAGCATCAGCGCCAGCAGCGCGACGGCCTCAGGCTCGTCGGGCATGAGGCCGAGCAGTATCCGGCCCAGCCGGATCGCCTCCGCCGCGAGGTCGGCCCGGCCGTCGCCGTACCCCTGATTGAAGATCAGATAGAGCACCGCGAGGACCGCTCCCAGGCGGCCGGGCAGGAGGTGGTCGTGCGGGATCGCGAACGGGATCGCCGCCACCCTGATCTTGTTGCGCGCGCGGGAGAGGCGGCGCTTCATCGTCTCGTCGTTCACCAGGAACGCCCGGGCGATCTCCGGGGTGGACAGGCCGCCCAGCGCGCGCAGGGTGAGCGCGACCTGGGCCTCGGTCGCCAGCGCCGGGTGACAGCACATGAAGAAGAGTTCGAGGCGTTCGTCGGGGATCGTCGTCTCATCCATCGTGATCTCCGCGGGTTCCGGGCGATCCAGCAGCCGGGTCTTCTCCGCGCGGGTGCGGTCGCGACGCAGGCGGTCGATCGCCCGGTTGCGTCCGGTCACCACGAGCCAGGCTCCCGGATTGTCCGGCGGCCCGTCACGCGCCCAGCGCTCGGCGGCGATGACGAACGCCTCCTGCGCGGCCTCCTCGGCGAGGTCGATGTCGCCGAGGAAGCTCACCAGAGCGGCCACCACACGCGCCCACTGGTCGCGGAAGACCTCCTCGAGCACGGCCTACCGCTCCACCAGCGGCCGTACTTCGACCGAACCGCCGAGGCGGGCGGCCGGGATCCGGGCGGCGAGTTCCAGCACGGAGTCGAGGTCGATCGCCTCGACGAGGTAGTAGCCGCCGAAGATCTCCTTGGTGTCGGCGAACGGCCCGTCGGTCAGCAGCAGTTCGCCGTGCTCGACGCGGACGGTGGTCGCGGTGTCGGCGGGCTGGAGCCGTTCGCCTCCGAGGATGCGTTCATCCTTCGTCAGCGCGATGTACTCGGCGCTGATGGCGGCTCGCTGGTCCTCGCTGAGGCCGTCGTAAGCGCCGGGGCGTTCGTTGATCAGCAGTGCGTACTTCAACGGTGGTCTCCTAAACGCGGTCGTAGACGAGGCGGACGGCATGGCCCGTCCTTTCGGCGGCCGCGAGGTTCAGGCCGATGGGCTGTCCGGGCTGCTCGAACAGGCGCCGGCCCTGACCGAGCACCGTCGGGAAGACCAGCAGCCGGTATTGGTCGATCAGGTCGGCCGCGCGCAGCGCATCGACGATGCTAGCGCTGCCGGCGACCACGACATCCTGGCTCCGCCCGCGCTTGGACACCTCGTCGACCAGGTCGCCCCGCAGGAGGGTGGAGTTGCGCCAGCCCTCGACGTCGTCCAGTGATCGTGAGGCGACGAGCTTGGGGATGGCGTTCATCTTCTGGGAGAACTCGTCCTCCCTGGCGGGCCAGATGCCGGAGAACAGCTGCCAGGTGACGCGGCCCAGCAGCATGACTCCGGTGTCCAGCACCTCGCCCAGCTCGAACTTGTCGCCGGCCACGGCTTCGGGCCCGTAGCGGAAGGCCCATCCTCCCCACGGCGAGCCGGCCGACCCGTCCGGGTCCTCGATGACCCCGTCGAGGGTGATGAACTGGATGGCGATGACCTGACCCATGACCTTGGACCTCCTGGAAGCCGATTTCTCGGTCACAGGACGAGCCGGAACGCCTCCAGGGGACAGGCAGAGACTGTGATCTAGGTCACAACAGCTGCGCCCGTGCGGGGCCGGCGCCGAAGGCGTCCGCGCACAGCTGGGCGAACCATCCCAACCCCGGCAACAGGAGCAGCCAGCCGAGGAGCGCCCAGCCCAGGTGGAGGTGCTGGGCCACGTGGGCGAAGGCCGCCACTCCCTGGGCGCGCAGCCCGTCGGCGCGTTCGTAGGTCATCCGGCGCAGGCCGCCCGGATGGCCCTCGGCGGGCCGGATCCGCAGCGAGACCGGCCGCCGGTGGGCGATCCACCGGCCGAGTGCGCCGCATCGATCGCAGGTCGCGGCCACGTAGACGTCGGCGGGCGGCAGGCCGGCGTAGGGGCGGGTCCGGGGCAGCCAGGGGCGTACCTGGTCGCGGTAGGCCGCCCAGTCCCGGCCGTGCCGGGTGGCGAGCTGGGTCCCTTCGTGCCAGGAGGCGAGCCCGGCGCCGTAGGCGAGGCAGATCGCCGTGGCGGCGGCGAAGCGGAGGTCGAGGACCGCGAGCACCAGGTAGGCGCCCGCCATGGAAGCCTGCATGGGATTGCGCACGTAGGCGTACGGCCCGCTCGTGACCAGGCGTTTCGGCGGGTCGTACGGCACCGGCGTCCCTCCCCCGGCGACGGCGAACTCGCGGACGGCGGCCAGGCCGAACAGCAGCGGCACGGCGAGGATCTGGGCCAGCAGCCCGATCACCCACTCGGGCTGCCGCCACACGCCGGTGAGCGCGACGGGCGCGCCGAGCATGAGCCCGCCCGCGAGGACCACCTGAAGCGACGCGCGCCAGCCGAGCCGGCGGTCCGCGGCGGTCCAGCGGGCCAGCAGCAGGCCGGGCAGCAGGCAGAGCGCGATCGCGACGGCCTCGCCGTACAGCCAGCCGTGACCCAGCAGCACAATCGGCTCGGCCAGCGGCATCACACCCAGGTCCAGCCAGGCGAACCCGGCCAGGACCAGCGGGAGCGGGTAGGCCCGCGCCGTGTGCGCGGGCAGCGCACCCCACAGCAACGCCCAGCCCAGCAGCAGATCGACGGGGATGCCCGCGACGACGGCGCCGTCGGCGGCGAAGCGCCACCAGCCCGCGTACGGGGCGAGGACGTTCACGATGGTGAGGGTGAGCAGGTTCCACGCCGTGGCAAGGATCATCGCGGCGACGTCCCGTTCCCCCGGCCGCCGTACGATCGCCGCGATCCAGACGGCGGCCAGCGGGACGAAGAGCGCGACACCGCGGATCAGCGCGGGGTCGTTCACGGAGCGAAGGTCCTGGCCAGATAGCCGGCCGCTTCGGAGACCGCGTAGCGCTGGAGCGGGCCGAAGTACCAGCCCGGGTCGAAGGTACGGCGATAGCCGAGGGTCAGCTTCAGCTCGCCGCCTCGCCAGTCGAACGTCGCCCGGCGCAGGTCCATCCAGCGGGCGACGGTGGTGTCCGCCACCACGGCGAACACCACCCGCCCAGGCGAGCGCTCGCTCACGCGCAGGGTCATGGACCGGGGTTCGAGGGGAGCGCCGATGCCCAGGGAGCGGCGCGGTGTGAAGAAGATCTTCCGGGTGTCGCCGACGGCCAGCCCGGTGCCTTCGGCCCGTAACGGCCGGGGGAAGCCGAGTGCCAGGAACCACGACTCCACCGGCCCGAATCGTGGTTCGGCGGCCAGCGCCCGTTCGACGTCCGTGGTTCCAGTGGCCCGGGTGACGGTGACCTCGTTGTCACGGGGCAGCGAGGCCGCCGTGCCCTCCAGCATGGCGGCGATGAGGAGCGGCGCGAGGAAGAGGTTCATCCGCCCGTTGCCGTCACCGCGCCTGCCGGAATCGATGAACAACCCGACGATCGCGCCGACGAGGTAGAACAGCGGCGCGGCCATGACCAGGCAGACGATCCCCTCGCCGAGCAGCGGACCGGCTAAAGCCAGGGCCACGGTGATGGACGCCATGACCATGCCGGTGGTGCTGCGGGCCCGGGCGGTGAGGGCGACGGTGATGGCGATCACGGCCGGGATGCCGACGTAGAACAACGCCGTCTGCTCCAGATGCCCCTCGTGCAGAACCCTGTAGAGCAACATCGCCGCGAACAGCGCGGCCAGCACCCCGGCCAGCGTGCGCCGCGCTCTCAACTGCGGTCGGGGGTCAGGCTCCACGAGCACCTCTTAATCGCGAGATTTAATCAGGTGATTAAACTGTACGATGAGGGCGCGGGATTCTGTCAAGCGGGGGTGCGGGTGGCCGGAAAGCAGCAGTCGGGTGTGGAGACTCGCGATCGGCTCATCGACGCCGCGGCCGAGACGATCCGGAGCCAGGGCTACGCCGGCACCAGCGCGCGGGCCATCGCCAAGGCCGCGGAGGTCAACTCGGCGCTGGTCTTCTACCACTTCGGCGGCGTCGACGCGCTGCTGCTCGCCGCGCTGGACCGGTCGTCGGAGCAGCGCATGGCGGCCTACCGGCAGGCCGTGGAGAAGGCCGGCACCCTCGAGGAACTCGTCCAGACCGCGAGCGAGATCTACCGGGCCGACCTCGAAGGCGGGCACATCACCCTCTTCTCCGAGATGGTCGGTGCGAGCATCGCCCGGCCCGAGCTCCGCGCGGAGATCACCGCGCGGTCCGAGCCCTGGATCGACTTCATCGAGCAGGCCCTGGACCGGGTCATCGGGGGGTCGCCGCTGGCCAAACTGCTGCCCCCGCGCGATCTCGCGTACGCGGCGATCACGTTCTATCTCGGCGTCAACCTCTTCACCCACCTCGACGCCGACCGCACCCGGACCGAGGCCCTGTTCAACCTGGCCGAACGGGTGGCACCCCGCGCGAGGCTGCTCACCATGCGCCTCCCCGGCCGCCGCAAGCCGAAGGCTGTTACGGAATGACGATAGAAAATGCCCGGTCTTCCCACATGTGCGGCTTTCCAGTAATGACAAGGAATGTGTCCGACCGGGTGCCGCAGACGGGGTCCGGCCACATGGACACCCGGATTCCATAGTCGAAGGACGTATACTGCAGCGTGGCCGACGGAACAAGCCTCGTGACGTCCAGTTCCTTGTCCGCCAACTCGACGCAGTAGCGCCCGGTGGCCGGCTTCGTGACCCCGGCGATCCCCTTGGCCCGGTTGATGCTTCCGTCGGCGTTGACCACGGCCGCCGCCTGCGCGTACGGAGCCGTCACCTTGGTCGGGGTGGCGATGGTCGCCGCCGCGGCCCCGGCGCCCGCGACCGCCGCGACGAGGCCGGCCGTCGCACTCGCCCAGACAAAAACGCGCATTTTCTTATTCGCCAGCATGCCATTCCCTTTCAAGAGCACTGCAGTTAGGCATGAATATGCAGTACGTCTCGATGGGCCCATGCGTATCGCGGGTGGTGGCGAAGTAAAAGTAGTGAATTACGGAGTTGGTCGCCGCGGAGGTTTATCGGTCGCAGGTCGTGATCCCCGGATGCCAGCGGCAGGCGATCGCCGCGTACCCGCCCTCGGCCGGCACCGCCACCACGAGCCGGCCGCGCGGCCCGTCGACCATCTGGCTCTCCCGCACCAGGCCGGTCGGACCGTCACGTACCACCTCGACCAGCCACCGCCCGCGAAGCATGCCGAGCGCGACGTCGAGCGTCCGGGCAGCGCCGGAGATCCCGGCGCCCACGAACCACCGGTCACCGCTGCGCCGGGCCAGCACCACGTGGTCGGCCGGGCGGCCGGACAGCAGGCGCGTCTCGTCCCAGACCGTGGGCACCCGTTCCAGGAAGCGTTCGGCCTCCGGCCGCGCCTGGTAGGACTCCACGGTGCCGGCCAGGTCCTGCAGACCGGACTCGTACGTCATGGCCAGGCCCAGCTCATGGGCATCGGAAGTGGGCCGGGACGGACGCTGGAAGGCCATCGGGGTGTAGTCCATCGAGCCGACGACGTTCCTGGTGAACGGCAGGGTCGTCAGGTGGGAGGTGGTGAGGGTGCGCTTCTCGCCGCCGTGCACGCCTTCCATGGTCATCACCTGCGGCCAGGTGCGGTGGATGCCCTTGGGGATGGTCGAGCCGTGGAAGTTGACCATCAGGTGGTTCGCGGCGGTGGCGGGCAGGATCTCGTCGTACCAGCGCAGCCGCTCCTGCGACTCCGCGTCCATGAAGTCGATCTTGACGCCGCGTACGCCCCACTTCCGCAGGGTGGGCAGCCACAGGGCGCGCTCCTCCGGCGTGTCCAGGTCCCGGAAGTGGATCCAGACCACGATCTCCACGCCCTTGCCGCGCCCGTACTCGACCAGTCGCGGAATCCAGCTCGTGGTCGGCCATTCCGGGTCGGTGACGTCCCACTGGTCCTTCAGGAAGTACCAGCCCGCGTCCACCGCCACGTACGGCCAGCCGCGGACGGAGGCGTAGTCGACGAACCCCTTCTGCAGTTCCAGGCTCTGCCCGGCCTCCCTGCCGCCGGCGAGCCAGGTCCACAGCACCTGGCCGGGCTCGATCCAGGAGGTGTCGCGGACCTTGGAGTCCGGCGCGAGGTCGTCCACCAGCGTGGACTCGGTGACCGTGGCCAGGTCCCCGACGATCATGACTCGCCACGGGGTGGCCAACGGCCCGCTGACCTGGACCTGCGGATCCCATAACTGCAGGCGGTACGTGCCGGTGCCCTGCTCGTGGGAGAGCCTGGGACCGGAGTAGCGGCCGTCGAGGTCGGACTCGGTGACAAGGAGATAGGTGCCGCCGCTCTCGAACAGGGCGGGCACCATGAAGTCGGCCGCGGGCGCGCTCTGGACCGGATACTGCAGGAACGGGTTCTCGTAGTCGCGGCGATGCAGGGCCAGCCAGGCGGTGGCGTCCTGCGCGGGCGTGAACGCCGAGGTCTCGCGCAGGACCGCGCCCTGGTCATCCGGCAGCCGGTAGCGGTAGGCGACACCGTCGTGGGCGACCCTGACGACCAGGTCGAGGCGGGCGCCGGCGGCGTTCTCGAAGGTGAAGGCGGCCTCACGCATGAGGGCCCACCGCTTGAGGCGCTTGCCGACCGTGGTGGTGTAGTGCTCGGCCACCACCCGGTCGCGGCGGTGCAGGAACCGCAGGCCCTGCGACAGGTCGGCCCGCTCGGTGACGATGCCCGCGGGGCTGGGCTCCAGCACCCGGACGCCACCGCGGGTCACGGCGAGGGTGAGGGTGCCCGCCTGCGGGTCGAGCGCGAGCTCCGCGGAGGGGCCGCCGGGGAAGCCGGTGATCTTCCAGCTTCCCCGGGCGGCCGCCTGGGCGGGCAGCGCCGGGAGGAGGCCGAAGGCGAGGAGGAGAGCGACGCACAGACGGATCAACGCGACCATGGGAGCTCCTGCGAGCCACATACATCGGATGTGTGCCCGGATCGTAACCCGTAGATCGTCGCTTGACCAGCGCCACCCATCGAGCCCGAACAGGGTCAGCGGCGAGGCGCGAGGAACCCGTCGACCACGCGACGGGCCTTGTCCCCGGCATCCTTGTCGCCCAGGCGCAACGCGGTGTTCGCGGCCGTGAACACCGCGTCGATCTGAAAGGCCGCCAGGTCGGCGTCCAGGTCGGCGATCTCGCCGGAGCCGACGGCTTGCCGCAGCTCGCCGGCCAGGAGCGCGAGCCAGCCCTGGTGATGCCGGACCAGCGCGTCGCGGACCCGCCCCGGCCGGCTGTCGAAGTCGGGGAGGTTCGCCGCCCAGAAGCAGCCGCCCGCGAACAGCGGTGTCTCGGCGTAGGAGAGCCAGTGTTCGGTCAGCGCGCGCAGCCGGGCGGCGCCGTGGGGCGCGGCCGAGGCGGGGTGGACGACCGCGTCGAGGAACGCCTCGCGGGCCGACGCGACGGCGGCGACCTGCAATTTCTCCTTCGTCCCGAAGAGGGTGGCGACGCCGCTCTTGCTGAGCTTGAGGTCGCCGGCCAGCCGGCCGATGCTGAGCCCGTTGAGCCCCTCCAGCGACGCGACGTCGACGGCGTGCCGGGCGATCGCCTGCCTGGTCCGCGCGCCGCGCAGGAGCCGCAGGTCGGAGGTCTCCGCCTCCACCGGCTCGGACGAGCCCAGGTCCGACCGTTGTGCCAGCTCGCTCATGGCCCCATCCTGCCACACGCTTGCCATAAGTGTACGAACGATCGTACGCTCACTTTCGTGACTGACACCACCCAAGAATCCGTGACACCCGCGCCACCGACCACGCCATGGGGTGCGGTGTCGATCGTGCTGGTCGGCGCGTTCATGGCGACCCTCGACGCGTTCATCGTCATCGTCGCGGGACCGGCGATCCAGGCCGACCTCGACACCTCCGGCGGCGAACTGCAGTGGATCCTGGCCGGCTACCAGCTGACGTTCGCGGTGTTCCTCATCACCGGTGGCCGCCTCGGCGACCTGCACGGCCGCAAACGGACCTTCATCGCCGGCCTGGCGCTGTTCACCCTGGCGTCGGCCGCGTGCGCCCTCTCGCAGACGGCGCCCGCCCTCATCGCGGCCCGTCTCGTCCAGGGCCTGGGCGCCGCGTTGATGCTCCCCCAGGTGTACGCCGTCATCGCCGTGCTGGTCCCCGAGAAGGAACGGCATCGCGTCTTCGGCGTCCTCGGGGTCGTCCTCGGACTCGCCACCATCGGCGGTCAGGTCGTCGGCGGCCTGCTGATCAGCGCCGACCTGTTCGGCTCCGGCTGGCGGCCGGTGTTCTGGATCAACGTCCCGATCGGGCTCATCGCGATCCTGCTCACCGCCGGGCGCATCCCGGAATCCAGGGCGGCGCTCGCCCGCAAGCTCGACATCCCGGGCGTCGTCGTGCTCAGCGTCGCGCTGTTCCTGCTCGCCTTCCCGCTCATCCAAGGCCACGAAGCGGGCTGGCCCTGGTGGACGTGGGCCAGTATGGCCGCGAGTGCGCTCGGTCTCGCCCTCTTCGTCTCCATCGAACGCCGGACCGGAAGGCTCGGCGGCGACCCCCTCCTGAGGGTCTCCCTCTTCGCCACCCGGTCGTTCTCCGTCGGCATCGTCCTCGTCCTCGCCGTCTACGCCGTCATCACCTCCTACTACCTCGTCCTGTCGATCGCGCTGCAGGACGGACTCGGCCTGTCGGCCCTCGGAGCAGGGCTGGTCTACACCCCCGCGGCGGTGACGTTCTTCGTCTTCAGCATGATCGCCGGTCGGCTGGTGCCGAAGTACGGCCGCCGCGTCCTGGAGATCGGCGCGATCGTGCTCGCGCTCGGGTACGCGGCGACCGTGACCGTCCTGACGTCCGGCCTGCCGTTCACGCCGGTGGTCGTCATCCCGACCCTCATGCTGCAGAGCGTGGGCGGTGGGCTGCTCATCACGCCGTCACTCAACGCGGTCCTGACCCGCATAGACCCCGACGACGCGGGCATCGCCTCCGGGGTGCTGTCGACCGCGCAGCAGGTGGGCGGCGCGCTCGGCGTCGCCATCATCGGCGTGGTGTTCTTCAACACCTTCGACCCCGCCGACGGCGACCGAACCGCCGCGGCGGCCCACGCACTGGCGATGTCCTCGGTCTTCACCTGCACCGTCGCGATCGTCGCGGCCGTCCTGGTGCGTCTGCTGCCCAAGACCAGGGCGCCGATGTAACGGATGTAACATGCGTCTGTGACGGACACTACGGAAGACCAGGGCTGGCTGTTGATCAGCGTGTCCACCGCCGGCGCCGCCGGGACGTTGCGCGTGCAGGTGTGGCGCAAGCTGCGCTCGCTGGGCGCGCTGTACCTGCAGCAGTCGGTGTGCCTGCTGCCCGAACGCGCCGAGACCACCCGGCAGGCGCGCCGTCTGCTCGACCGGGTGCACCAGCAGGGCGGCACCGGCCGGATCCTGCGCATGGCCATCACCGACCCGGCCGAACGCCGGCAGATCATCGGCGAGTTCAACACCGCGCGCGACGCCGAGTACGCCGAGGTCCTGGAGCGCCTGCCCGCCTTCCGTGCGGAGCTCGAGCACGAGCGTTCCCGTGGCCGCACCACCTACGCCGAGGTCGAGGAGTCCGAGGCCGATCTGGAGCGCTTCCGCTCCTGGCTGGCCAAGATCGCCGCGCGGGACTACTTCGCCGCCCCCACCGGCGCGGCCGCCCGCGCGGCCGTCGAGGACGCGGCCGCCGACCTGGCCGCCTTCGAACAGGCCGCCCTGGCCGCCGAGACACCCATCGAGAGCGAGCGGTGATGACCGGGACATGGGGATGGGATCTGTTGATCGGGATCGCCGCCGCGTTGCTGGTCACCTGGCTGGCGCTCATCGCCACGCTGGCCATCGTGCGGCCCCGTGGTGGACTGCTGCGCGAGGCGCTGCGGCTGCTGCCCGACGTGCTGCGCCTGGTACGCCGCCTGGCCGCCGATCCCGTCCTGCCCCGAGGGGTACGGGTGCGGCTCGCGCTGCTGCTGGCCTACCTGGCCTTCCCCCTTGACCTGATCCCTGACTTCATCCCCGTGCTCGGCTACGCCGACGACGCCATCATCGTCACCGTCGTCCTGCGCTCAGTGGTACGACGGGCCGGTCTGCCGGCCGTGCGCCGCCACTGGCCGGGCACCGACGACGGCTTCGCCGCGCTGTGCCGCCTGACCGGCCTGACCCCATGAGGGAGACCTTCAGTCGGGAAGTCTCATCTCCAGCCCGTAGCGGAGCCCGACCTCCGTCACCGCCTTCAGGCTGGGCAGCGGATGCTCCGACGGCGGGGCCTCCCTGGTCGGCGCCAGCTCGCCCACCTCGGCGAAGAACCGGTCGATGCCGCCGGGAGAATAGATCACGAGAAGGCGCGCATCGGTGAGGGGCTCGAAGCGCTCCCACGTTCTCTCGGGGATGTAGAAGAAGGACCCGGCACCACCTTCCACCACCTGATCGTCGATGTGCATGCGGACCGTTCCTTCCAGAACGTAGATCATCTCCGAACCAGGGTGCGTGTGCGGCGGCGGACCCATGCCGGCCGGGACGGTCATCTCGACGACGCTCACGCCGCCGCCCGTCTCGCCGCCCGCGGCCTTGATCTCGTAGAGACCGCCCATCACCCAGTACGCGTCCCCGCCCCCGGGCTTCCGAGCGATTACGTTGTCCGCCATTTCATCCCCCCTAGGAGCAATATCATTCGGTAATCACCACACGACCAGGAGTGATCCAGTGAGGTCAATCGAGCCTCGGGCAAAAGACCGCAGAAGCAGGTAAACAAGACCGTTTCCACCTGAACGGCTGGTCTAGGGTGCTCGCGAGACCCGCGCCACCCCAGGAGGACCGCCTGTGATCGCGATCGCAACCCTGGCGATCTTCATCGTGGCCTACGTTCTCATCGCGACCGAACGGATCCACCGTACGGCCGCCGCTCTGGGCGGCGCCGCGATGATGCTGCTGATCCACGCCGTGGACGGCCGGGCGGCGTTCTTCGCCGAGCGCACCGGCATCGACTGGAACGTCATCTTCCTGCTGCTCGGCATGATGATCATCGTCGGGGTGCTGCGACAGACCGGCGTCTTCGAGTACCTGGCGATCTGGGCCGCCAAACGGGCCAAGGGGCGGCCGTTCCGGCTCATGGTCATGCTGATCGTCATCACCGCGGGCGCCTCCGCGCTGCTGGACAACGTCACCACCGTGCTGCTGATCGCCCCCGTCACCTTCCTGGTGTGCGACCGGCTCGCCCTGCCCGCAGCGCCGTATCTGATCGCCGAGGCGATGGCCTCCAACATCGGCGGCACCGCCACGCTGGTCGGCGATCCGCCCAACATCATCATCGCCAGCCGCGCCGGGCTGACCTTCAACGACTTCCTCATCCACCTCGCGCCGCTGATCATCGTCCTGGTCGCGGTGTTCGCGGGGCTGTGCCGGTGGCTGTTCCGCGACGCGTTCGTCTACCACCCCGAACGGGTCGCGGAGGTCATGGAGCTGAACGAGCGGGAGGCGATCAGGGACCGGCTGCTGCTGTGGCAGAGCCTGGGCGTCCTGGTGGTGGTGATCGCGGCGTTCGTCCTGCATCCGGTGCTGCACTACGAACCGGCCGTCGTCGCGCTGCTGGGCGCGGGCCTGCTGGTCGCCGCCACCAAGGTGACGACCGAGGAGTCACTGCGCGAGGTCGAGTGGTCCACCCTGGTCTTCTTCATGGGCCTGTTCGTCATGGTCGGCGCCCTCGTCGAGACCGGCGTGGTCGGCCGGCTCTCCCAGGCCGCCGCCTCCGCCACCGAGGGCCGGCTGGGCCTGGCCACGATGGTGCTGCTGTGGGCGTCGACCGGCCTGTCCGCCATCATCGACAACATCCCGTACGTGGCCACGATGAGCCCGATCGTCGCCGACCTCGCCCACTCCTTCGGGCCCGGTTCGCAGGTTCTGTGGTGGGCGCTGGCCATCGGCGCCGACCTGGGCGGCAACGCCACCGCGGTCGGCGCCTCGGCCAACGTCGTCATCATCGGCATCGCCGAGCGCAACGGTGTGAAGATCAGTTTCTGGGGATTCACCAAGTACGGTCTGGTCGTCACCCTGGTCACGGTGGCGGTGGCGACGCCGTACCTGTGGCTGCGATATCTGACTGGTTAGGCTGGATCTCTGCTTCGTTCCGGGAGGCCAGAGGATGCGCGCACGCGATCTCGTCGGTGAGTTCCCCACGGTCACCCTGGACACTCCCGCGCTGGACGCGGCCTGGCTGCTCGCCGAGCAGTCCCTGCCCGGCCTCATCGTGGTCGATGACCGCGACCGGCCCATCACCATCCTGCCCGGCACGCAGGTGCTCCGCCTCGCTGTGCCGCGCTACTGCCAGGACGATCCGGCCCTGGCCCGGGTGGTGGACGAGGCCCACGCCGACCTGTTCCTGCGCGGGCTGGGCGGCAAGACGGTCCGGCAATGCCTGCCCGAGCAGCCCCGGGAGTTGCCGGTCGCCGACCTGAAGGCGACCGTCCTGGAAATGGCGGCGCTGATGGCCCGTACCCGCAGCCCGCTGCTCGCCGTGATCGACGACCACAAGAGGCTGGTCGGCGCCGTCGCCCTCCAGTCACTGCTCGACCGCGCGCTGGCGCTCTGACCGCCGCCGGATCCTCACTGGCGCACTATCGCCACCGGGCAGCGGACGTGGTGCAGGACGCCGCGGCTGACCGAGCCGAGCAGCATCGCGCCCAGCGCGCCGTGACCGTGCGAGCCCACCACCAGCAGGTCGGCGCGGGCGGACGCGTCGGTGAGCCGCTGCACCGGCTGCCCCTGCTGAACGTCCTCGACCACCGTCACCTCCGGGTAGTCCTTCCTGAAGGTTTCCAGCCGGTCGCGGACGACCTGATACTGCGCGGTACGTGCCTCGTCCATGCCGTAGACCACCTCGGGCGCGAACGCGTGCACCGGCAACTGCCAGGCGTGCAGCACCCTCAGCACGCTGCCCCGCGCCTCGGCCTGCCGGAAGGCGTAGGCCAGCGCCGGCGCGGACTGCGGCGAGTCGTCCACCCCGACCACGATCTCCCAGAGCACCGGCCGGTGATCGTCCCGTACCACCACGACGGGACAGTGCACCCGCCCCGCCACGTGCGTGCTGACCGAGCCCAGCAACGCACCGGCGAACCCGCCGCGCCCACGGCTGCCCAGCACGATCTCGGTCGCGTCCCTGGCCTGCTCACGCAGCACCTCCGCGGGCGCGCCCTCGATGTCCGCCGTCGTGACCTCGACCTCGGGCCGGCGCTCACGGGCCAGGGCCAGCGCTTCCCGCAGAATCCGCTGCCCCTCACGCAGCAGCGTGTCGGGCAGCGAGGCGCTGGGGAACCTGGCGATGTGATACGGCGAACGGTCCACCGCATGCACGATCCGTAGCGGCTCCTTCATCCGGAAGGCGTCGTTGACCGCCCACTCCACCGCGGCCCGCGCGGTCACCGAGCCGTCCACTCCTACGACGATCATGATCTGTCCTCCTTCGCTCCCTCCCTCCCATCGCACTCGCTCACCGACCGCCGGTGCAGGGCCGGAAGTCCGTCAGGCAAGAGTCGAAGGACCCTGTTCGGCCCCGGTGACCTGTACCTACCGTCATGGCCATGAGGACAAGGAGACGGTCATGACAGGCACCGGTGACTTCGCACGTCGCCTGATTCACCACCGCGAACAGCTGGGTCTCACCCGCGAACAGGTCGCCGACCGCGCGGAGATGTCCCCCGGGTACGTCCAGTACCTCGAAGGGCACCTGGCCCCCCCGAACGCCGGCACGCTGACCCGCCTGGCGACCGCGCTGGAGACCACCGTCCAAGACCTGCTGGGCGGCGGCCGGGACCGCCCGTCCGGTGGCGGCCCCGCCGCGGCCGACCCGGTCCTGGAGGTGCTGGAGCCCGAGGAGTGCCTGCGTCTGGTCGCGCCGGGTGGTGTCGGCCGGGTGGCGTTCAACGGCTCGCACGGGCCGACGGTGCTGCCGGTCAACTACCGGCTCCACGACGGCGCCATCGTGTTCCGCACCTCATATGGCGGCCCCATGGACCAGGACCTGCGCACCGGCCTGCGGGACGTGGAGATCAAGGTCGGCTTCGAGGTCGACCAGGTGGACGAGGCGCAGAACGAGGGCTGGAGCGTCCTCATCCAAGGCCCCGCCCACCACGTGCCACCGGACGAGGCGGCCGAGGCCACCGTCACCCCTTGGGCGGGCGGCGACCGCCGACTCTACATCCGCATCGTCCCGCACCAGATCACCGGCCGCCGCATCCACGCCCGGTGAACCGGCCCGTCAGGATGCGCCGCAGAACTCACGGCGTCGCCTGGGACCGCGGACGGACGAACCTCTTCAGCGCCTCCTTGCCGTGCTCCACCGCCGCGTTCCCGCGGTCGAGCAGGTCGGCCTGGTACTCCCCCAGCGCCGACGTCAGGTCCCGCTCGCCCCGGTCGACCTCGGCCAGCCGCGCCGACAGGCGTACGGCGTCCTGCATGGCGGTGTTCGCGCCGTTCCCGCCGCTGGCCAGTGTCAGGTGGGCGGCGTCGCCGAGCAGCGTGACCCGGCCCACCGGCCAGGACGGCATCGGCCGGTCGTAGATCTTGGACCGGCCGACGGCGCTCATGTCGGCCGAGCGCACCAGGTCCCGCAGGTCGGGATGCCAGCCGTCGATGAGCTCCAGCACCAGCTCGCGCGCGTCCCCCGACTCGGTGGCCGCCGGGTGCTCCGGCGGGACCAGCAGCACCCACCGTACGTAGCTGTCCCGGTAGGGCAGGTCCAGCCCGGGAGCGAACTCGGCGGCGGCCTCGGACGGTTCCCTGTCGAACTGCATCCGGCCCAGCATCAGCGTGACGCCGGGCCCCTTGACCATCGTGCCGCGCCCCGGCACCAGCCGCAGGAAGCGGTCGGTGATCGGCGTGCGCCCCATCGCCCCGCACAGGTCCGAGTCGACGAGCCCGACCTCGGGCACCAGGTGCTGCCGCACCACGGAGTTGCCGCCGTCGGCGCCGACCAGCACCGCGCCGGTGGCCTGCGTGCCGTCGGCGAAGCGCGCGGTCACGCTCCCGTCCGGCTCCTCCGCGAACCCCCTCAGCCGCTTGCCGTGCGCGACCCGGTCCCCGAGATCGCCGAGCAGGATCCGCCGCAGCACCTGCCGGTCGACCGCCCTGGTCTCCGCCGACGGCCCCGCGAGGTCGCGGCTGAGCACCGTGAGCTGCTCGTCGAACAGCAGTCCCGGCCCCGTGAGGCTCCCGCTGGTGATCTCGACCAGGTCGTAGAGCCGCCGCGGCAGGCTCGCGCGCAGGGCGGCCAGCCCGGGCTCCGCCAGCCCGATCCGGTATCCCTGGAACCGCTCGCCGCTGCCGTCATCGGCCTCGTACACGCGTACGTCGATGCCCGCACGGACGAGCGCGTGCGCGAGCGTCAGCCCGCCGAGGCCCGCCCCGATCACCAGCACCCGTCCCACGCCTTGCTCGGTCATGAAACCCTCCTTCTCTCCGACGTGAACAACGTTCACGTGTACATTGTTCACGTACGCGGAGCCGGATTGTCAACCGGGACTTTGGGAGGATTCGATGGGGCAGCGGCGTGCCGAGGTGCTTCAGGCGGCGATCGACCTGCTCGACGAGGTCGGCTTGGACGGACTCACCATGCGCCTGCTGGCGGGCCGGCTCGGTGTGCAGGCAGGCGCCCTGTACCGGCATTACCCCAGCAAGCAGGCTCTGCTGGACGCCATGGTCGCGCACCTGGTCACCCCGCCTGCCGACGCCGTACCGCCGCTCGACGGCCCCTGGGACGTGCAGCTGCGCGGTCTCGCCATCGGCACGCGTGAGCTCATGCTGGCCCACCGCGATGGCGCGCGCCTGTTGTCCACCTTCCAGAACCCGGGCGAGGAGGCCGTCGCCTTCTACCACGCCCTCATCGCCACCCTGACCGACGCGGGCGTCACCGCGAGAACGGCCGCCGTCGCCGTGGACACCGTCATGGCGTACGTCAACGGCTACACGACCGAGGAACAGGCCCGTGGGACTCAGCCCAGGGAGTTCCGCGACCGCGCCTTCCGCGAGGGCCTCGAATTGATCATCGCCGGGGTCAAAGGATCTTTGTCATGAAATCCACGGAAAAATCTCGCCCCGCTGTGTCGAATCGCCGTCGGCCTGTTCGACGCGTCAGCGACAGGACAGCACCGTCCCGAACTCCGAGGAGTGCATGATGCAGAAGATCACCACGTACCTGTGGTTCGACAACCAGGCCGAAGAGGCGGCCGAGTTCTACACCTCGATCTTCGAGGACTCGCGGATCCTCGAGGTCAACCGCTACGGCGAGGCGGGTCCGGGACCGGCGGGGACGGCCATGATGGTGGCGTTCGAGCTGGCGGGCCAGCGATTCCTCGCGCTGAACGGCGGCCCGCAGTTCCGTTTCACCGAGGCGATCTCCCTGTACGTCGACTGCGCGTCGCAGGAGGAGGTCGACGAGCTGTGGGCGAAGCTCACAGATGGCGGTGAGGAGTCGCAGTGCGGCTGGCTGAAGGACCGGTGGGGCCTGTCCTGGCAGATCATCCCCCAGGCGCTGCCCGAACTGCTGGGCAACCCCGACCCGGCCAAGGCGCAGCAGGTCATGAAGGCCATGCTGGGCATGCGGAAGATCGACGTCAGCGCCCTGGAGGAGGCCGCCGGGCTCTGAGCGTGGGCGGTAGGCGACCTCGCTCCGGCCGTCCTGGGACAGGGCGGCCGTGGGCGGGCCGGCCGGGGTCATCGACGGCAGCGCGGAGTCGGGAAGCCGGTCACAACCGCGTAACGCATGGGGGCGGAGCCGGAGTCACCGGCGCTTCGCCGCGGTGGGCATCGCGCGCGCCCGCGTCAGGTGGTGTTCGTACAGCTCGCGTGAACGGCGCAGATAGCCCGCCAGCACGGTCAGCTCCGCCGCCGTGTACTCCTTCATGAACGCGTCACCGGCCGCGGCGATCGGCCCGTAGAGGTCCCAGACCTTGCCCGCCGCCTCCTCGGTGATCCCCACCACCACCTTGCGCCGGTCCGAGGGGTCGGGAGAACGGGTCACGTAGCCGAGCCGTTCCAGCCGGTCGAGCATCGCCGTCACGCTGCCCGTGGTCAGCCCCAGTGCGGGCCCGAGCACGCCAGGGGTCAGCCGTTCTCCCTGGGAGAGCGCCTCCAGGCAGCGCAGGTCGGTGCGGTTGACGCCCAGAGCGCCGGCGGCCGCCTCGTCGAAGGCGTCGACCGCCGACTGCAGCGCCTGCGTCTCCTCGCCCACGGTCTGACGCAGTGCTTCCAGGCTCTCTCTTGACATTCGACCCTCTTGACGATCAAGCCAACGATGTCTCGACCATCAAGATACCCTATTCGATGACGAGCGTGACCGGGATGTTGCCGCGGGTGGCGTTCGAGTACGGGCACACCTGGTGCGTGGCCTCCACCAGGGCGCGGCCGGTCTCGCCCTGCAGGTGGTCGGGGAGCTCGACGCGGAGCGCGACTTCCAGGGTGAAGCCGCCGTCGCCGTTGGGGCCGAGGCCCACTTCGGCGGTGACCGACGCCTGCTCGGCGTCCACCTTCATGCGCTTGGCCACCAGGTCGAGGGCACTGGCGAAGCAGGCGGCGTAGCCCGCGGCGAAGAGCTGCTCGGGGTTGGTGCCGCTGCCGGTGCCGCCTAGCTCCTTCGGCCGGGAGAGGGCCACGTCCAGGCGGCCGTCGGAGGCGACGGCGCGGCCTTCGCGGCCCGTCGCGGTGGCTATGGCGGTGTAGAGGGTGCTCATGATCGCTCCTAATCGGTTGCCTGTAACTCAATTGTGCACAATTAAATTGCTCGCCGTCAACCCCGGGTATGCTGGTGTCATGAACGCGTTGCTGCTGGAGAATCAGGTGTGCTTCGCCGTACACGCCGCGTCTCGCGCGCTCGACGGCTTCTACCGGCGCGAACTGGCCGAGCTGGGACTGACCTATCCGCAGTATCTGGTGATGCTGGTCCTGTGGGAGCGCGAGCCGGTGACGGTCAAGGAGCTGGGCGTGGCGTTGCGGCTCGACTCCGGCACCCTGTCACCGCTGCTCAAGCGGCTGGAGGCGGCCGGGCACGTCCGGCGCGAACGCAGCGCCAGCGACGAACGGTCCGTGGTGGTACGCCTCACCGAGGGGGGCGCGGCGCTGCGGGAGTCCGCCCTGCGGGTGCCCGAGCACGTGCTCGAGGCCACCGGCCTGCGGATGAGCGAGCTGGCCGACCTGCACCGTACGCTCGGCCGGATGACCCAAAGCCTCACGGAAGCGACATAGCGATCATCTACCCGCGATTCGCCGAACAGCCCGAAGGACCACCGGCTGATCTGTAAGAAGAATGCGGAACGCCCGCATCATCCGGAGGTCGCCTTGGGAAGCACGTACACCGTCGATGTCAGGAAGACCGCCGTCCTCACCGCCGGCCTGCTCATGGGCGTGTGGGTCGTCGACTACGTCGACCGGGTGATGATCGCGGTCGCCCTGCCCTTCATCGGCGCGGACTTCGAGCTCACCAAGACCGAGCAGGGCTCGCTGGTCACCGTGTTCGCCCTGGTGTACCTGCTGTGCCAGATCCCCGGCGGGCTGCTCGCCGACCGGTTCGGCTCGCGCAGGCTGCTCGTGGTGTCGCTCGCGCTGTGGTCGGTGTTCACCGCGCTGACCGGCGTGGCCTGGGGGCTGGTCGCGTTGCTGGTGATCCGGGCGCTGTTCGGCGTGGGGCAGGGGCTGTTTCCCGGCGCGTCCTTCAAGGCCCTGTCCGAGCGGACCACGCCCGCCCGGCGGGCCACCGCGGCGGGCGCGATGCTGGCCGCCAGCCAGCTGGGCGCGGGCCTGGCGCCGCTGGTCGTGGCGCCGCTGCTGCTGGCGTTCGGGTGGCGGCAGACGTTCTGGGTGACGGCCGCCGCGGGGGTGGCGATCGGGCTGCTGCTGTGGGCGCTGCTGCCCGCGCCCCTGCCCGCCGGGCTGAACGGGTCCGGCGATCTGGCCCGGCCCGCTCCCCCGCTCAGGTCCGTGCTGCGGGCGCCGTCGGTGTGGAAGTTCGCGGCGTTGTTCTGCGCGACCAACATGCTCGGGTACGGGATGATCACCTGGGTGCCCAGCTACCTGCTGGAGGCGCGGGGCATCTCCCTGCTGCAGACGGGCCTGTACGCGGCCATCCCCGGCCTGGTGATGACCGTGACGGTCATCCTCGGCGGCTGGCTGTTCGACCGTTACTTCCACGACCGGGCCCGCCTGTACGTCATCCCACTGCTGCTCTGCACCGCCGTGCTGCTGGTGCTGATGCTGCGCGCGGAGACCGCGGCCGGGTTCACGCTGTTCCAGACGCTGGCCATGGCGGTGGGCGGGCTGTCGATGATGGGCATCCTGGGCATGCCGGTGCGGGCGCTGCCACCCGAGGTGATCGGCTCGGGCATGGGCGTGGTCAACGTCGGCGGGCAGGTGGCGGGCGTCATCGCGCCGGTGCTGATGGGCTGGCTGGTCGACCACTACTCCTACACCGCCGCGTTCGGGCTGCTGATCGGCACCACCGTGCTGGGCGCGCTGATCGCGGTGGCCGTGCCACAGCGCGCCGAGCAGTTCCACCTGGAGCCCGCGTGACCCGCGCTCTCGTCAGCGCGCCGCCACCACTGCCCGATCCCGGAACCACGCGTAGCAGCTCACGACGATCCCGGCCACGGTGACAGCGGCGCTGACGAGATAGAGGGACCGCAGCCCGAACCCGCCGTCGATGACCCGGCCGCCCAGCCATGCGGCGAAGGCCGCGGCGAGCTGGTACGCGGACGCGTTCACCGCCATGGCGAGCGTCGGCGCCGCGGTCGCGGTGGTCAGGACCCTGGTCTGCATGCCGGGAATGACGGAGAATCCCAGCGCGCCGATCACGAAGACCAGGACCGCCGTGACCGTCGTCCCGGCGCTGACCGTCCACATCAGCACCAGCGTCGCCGCCAGGGCGCCGAGCAGGCTGACCTGTGACGGCATCAGCGCCCGGTCGGCCAGCCGGCCGCCGGCGAAATTGCCGATCGCCGCGCCGACGCCGTACACCAGCAGCAGCACGGCCACCGAGCCTTCGGCGAATCCGGTGACGCCGGTGAGCAGCGGCGCGAAATAGGTGAACACGATGAGCAGCCCCGCATTGCCCACCGCCGTGACCGCGATGGCGAGCCGCACATCACGACCGCGGAACACCCGGAGCTCGGCCAGCGCGGACGTGCCAGGCGTGGCCTGCTGAACGTCCGGTACGAAGCGCAGCAGCAGCAGCAACCCGAGCGCGCAGCACCCGGCGATGGCCACGAACGTGGACCGCCACCCCAGCCCTTGACCGATGAAGGTGCCGATAGGCGCACCGAGGATCATCGACAGGTTCATCCCGAACACCAGCTTGGACACGGTGGACGCCTGCTTGCCCGCCGGGGCGGTCGAGGCCGCGATGACGATCGCGTTGGCGAAGAACGTGGAGGTCACCAGCGAGGTGACGATCCGGGCCGCGAACAGCACGGTGTACGTCGGTGCCAGCGCCGATGCCAGATTCCCGACGATCACGATGGCGAGTAATACGAGGATGAGCGGCCTGCGGGCGAAGCGCGCGGTGAGCGCCGTCAGCACCGGGCCGCCGATGATCATCCCGATCGCGTACGCCGTCACCAGCAGTCCGGCCGCCGGAATCGACACGGCCAGGTCATCGGCGATGTCCGGCAGGATGCCGGCGATCACGAACTCGCCGGTCGTGATGCCGAACACGCACAGCATCAGGGAGAGTACCGCCACTCGTTCCACCTCATAATAGTTGACTGATCAGTACAAAAAATGGGCAGCACCATGCCCGCGCCGCCGACCTTTGGGACTTACAGGGCCGCGAGCGCCCCGTCCACGACGTCCAGCAGGGCCTTCCTGTCGTCGGTCACCTTCGCGAGCACGCGCAGGCCGTAATAGGCGCTCTGGAACGTACGCGCCACCTGGAGCGGCGGCCGGTCGGCGGACAGCTCGCCCGTGCGCTGGCCGACCGTCACCAGGTGGCAGATCGCCTGCTCCAAGTCCACGAACTGCCGCCGCACCAGCGCCGCGACGTCCTCGGTGCGCCCACTCGGCTCGGTGGCGGCGTTCAGTGCCAGGCAGCCGCGCCGCCCTGGGTCGGCCAGGTCGGCGTCGATGACGCCCAGCATCATCTCCCGCAGTCGCTCCCGCACCGAACCGGCTTCCGGGTCCGCCAGCATCGCCAGCTGGGCATCGGCCCGGGTCGCGGCGTACCGGCGGATCGCCTCCTCGTACAGGCGGTGCTTGCTGCCGAACGCGTTGTACAGGCTGCCGCGACCGAGCCCGGTGCGCTCGCACAGGTCCTGGGTGGTGGTCGCTTCGTACCCCTTCTCCCAGAACACCGCCATCGCGGCGTCCACGACGGCCTGATCGCTGAACTCACGGGGTCTGCCCATGGGCTGAAGCTAGCGGGTTCTGTACAGATCAGTCAAGAACGTTCCCGGTGGGCGGCGGTTAGGCTTCTGGCCGATGAACGAGGCACGTAGGGCGACCGCGGCGGACGCCGCGGAGCTGGTCCGCTTGCGCGGAGTGTTGATGACCGACCTGGCGCGGCACGAGGGGGCCGGGGACGGCTGGCAGGAGGCCGCGGACGCGACGTTCCGCGAGCGACTGGCGGGGCCACACCCCACGCTGATCGCCTTCGTCGTGGACCAGCCTGACCGGCCGGGCCAGCCTGACCGGCCGGGCCAGGGGAACCGGCCGAGTTTGCTGGCCGCCTGCGCGGTGGGCACCGTCGAGCGTCGGCTGCCCGGGCCGGTCAATCCCAGCGGTGAGATCGGCTACGTGTTCAATGTCGCGACCGATCCGGCTCACCGTCGGCGCGGCTATTCCCGGAGCTGCATGACGGCGCTGCTCGCTTGGTACCGCGACCGTGGCATCAGGACGATCGACCTGCTCGCCTCCCCCGAGGGCGAGCCGCTCTACCGGTCGCTGGGCTTCGTCCGTTCGCCCGACCCCGCCATGCGGCTGCGGGCATAGCCCGCCCCGGGTCAGGAGCAGGTCGTGGCGGCCTGCTCGCCGCCGAACCGCTCGGCGGTCCAGGCGAGGATGTCGGGCATGGCGCCGTCGTCGATGCCCGTCACCACGCCCGGATAGGTGTCGTGCTCCAGTCCCGGATAGGTGCGGTAGTCCACCCGGGATCCGGTACGGCAGAGCGTCGCGGCCACCTGGTCGGTCATCGCCCGGGTCACGACGCTGTCGGCGTCGCCCTGCAACAGCAGCACCGGCCCGGCGACCGGCCGTACACCGGTGGTGTTGCGGGTCAGGAAACGGGCGAAGCCCGGTTCGGCCAGGTAGCCGGGCTGGACCAGGTCGGGCCCGGTCAGCTCGCGGTAGACCGCCGCCACCACGCCCAGGCAGCCGGTCCGCGTGACCTCCAGAGCGGCCAGCGCCTGGGGCGTCAGCACCCGGTCCAGGCGCACGCGGTCGTCGGCGGCCTTGGCGCCGGCGGCGATCAGCGGGACGAAGCCGCCGAGTCCCGGCTGCGTGGCGGCGTGCGTGACGATCTGGGTGAGGTCGGCGGCGGGTGAGGTGACCACCGCGCCGAGGTAGCCGGGCTCCGGCCGGTCGAGCTGGCGTTCGGCGACGCTCAGCGCCGCAGCGCCGCCCTGGGAGTGGCCCCACAGCACCCAGCGGTACGACAGCGCGGGCACGGACCGGCGGGCCGAACGCAGGGCGCCGATCACGTCGTTGGCCACGGCGGTCTTGTCCCCGAGCGCGTGCTGCCCGGCGGCGCCCAGGCCCGCGTAGTCGGGGGCGACCACGGCGTAACCCTTGTCCAGGAAGCGCCGCATCTGGTCGCCGTGGTAGAGGTCGCGCATCAGCGAGGGGGCGCAGTCACGGCCGATGCCGCTGGCGCCGTGGGCGTCGACGACCACCGGCCAGCCGCCGGACGGCGGGGTGCCCTGCGGCACCAGGACCACGGCCGAGGCGGCGACGTCGCGGCCGCCGGAGTCGCGGGAGTGGTAGAGCGTACGCGTGGCCGGGACGGCGTAGCCGGTGGCCGCCTCCTTGCGGATCAGCGTGCCCGCCGGGGCCCACCGCAGTGGGGTGGGCGGGTCGTAGAAGCCGGTTCTGGGCAGGGCGTTGGCGCGCTGCTGTTCCCAGGCGGTCTGGCACCACTGGTCACACGGCACCGCGTCGGCCTGGCCGGGGGACGCGGTGGCCGTGATCATCGCACCCGCGGCGAGCAGTGCGGCGGCGGCCTGACGGAGAGTCCTCATATCGGTGTCCTTCAGTCGGTGGATCATTCACCGACCGGACGGGACACGGCCCTGCGATGTGACAGTGATCTGAGCCACACGCCGCCCCCCACAGCGCCGCTTACGGGGTCGTGGCGTCCACCGTCACCCCGGACCGCGTGGCGAGTTGTTCGCGCAGCCGGGACAGGCGGGTGATCTCCGCGTCGAGGGTGGCGAGCCTGCGCTCCACCACGCCGTTCGCCGTGGAGCAGCCGGGGCTGCCGAATGGCGGCAGCGTGTCGCCCAGCAGATGCAGGCGATCGGCGCAGCTCCGTACGTCCTCGATGGTCAGGCCGAGCGACAGCAGCTCGCGGATGATGCGCACGCGGGCCACCTCGCCCGGCCCGTACTCGCGCTGCCCGGTCGCCGTGCGCGGGGGCGCGGTCAGCAGCCCGCGCTGCTCGTAGAACCGCAGTGCCCGGGGCGTGGTGCCCGCCGCTGCCGCCGCGTCGCCGATGCGCATCGATCCTCCAGAAGCCCTACAGCTGGACGATGACGGTCCCGAAGTGCCGTCCCTCGATCACTTCCTGCAACGCCCGCGGCGCGTTATCAATGCCCGCGACCCGGACGTACGGGAAAGTGATGTCGCCCGCGCGTAGCCAGCCGCCGAAGCGTTCCAGCCACTGGGCTCGCGCCTGCTGGTCGAAGCCCTGGAAGGCCCGCATCGAGATGCGCTTGAGGATGAGCTGGTAGGCGTCGAGTTCGACCGGCGCCGTCCCACCCGTTCCGTGGGGTGACATCTGCCCGGACAGCGCGCCGACCAGGACGAACCGGGCTCCGGGACGGGCTGCGGCGACCGCCGCCTGGAGCTGGTCGCCGCCGACGTTGTCCAGGTAGACGTCGATGCCGTCCGGGGCGAGCTTCGCGAGCTGTTCCTCGATCGGCGCCGCGCCACGGATCACGGCCGCGTCGTACCCCAGCTCGGAGATCAGCCGATCGGCCTTCTCCTGGGAGCTGGTGCTGCCGATCACCTGACCGGCGCCGAGCCGGTGGGCGATCTGCCCGGCCAGCGATCCGACCGCGCCCGCGGCGCCCGAGACGAACACCGTCTCCCCCGGCCTGATCTCGGCGTCCCTGGTGAGCGCCGCGTAGGCAAGCCCGCCCTGGCCCAGGTACGCGACGGGATCGGGCAGCGCGTCACCCAAGGGCGTGACCTGGCCGACCGGCACGACCGCGTACTCGCGCCAGCCCAGCCAGTGTGAGACCAGGTCGCCGGCCTGCGGCCCGCTGTCCCCGGCGGCCGACACGACCTCTCCGACCGCGTGCCCGAACAGCGTGTCGCCGGGGTGCAGCGGCGGCATGGGCGTGCCCTTCACGCTCCCGCCGATCAGCGTGCGAAGGGCGGCGAAGACGTGGAAGAAACGATTGCGGACCAGCACGTGGCCATCGTCCGGCGCCGGCAGCGGGACCTCGGCGACCACGAAATGCTCAGCCTTGGGCAGCCCGTCGGGCACGGTGGCGAGCTGGACTTCTCTTGACGTTCGCGGCAGGGAAGGCACGTTACGCTCCTCAGATAGTCGGCCAAAGGGCGTCGAGACCTTAACCCTTGACCCGCACGTCAAGGGCAAGCGGACGTGCTCCTGGTCGGTCAGTCACCCGGCTCTTCGCCGGCGCGCGTCAGACGCGCTGCCAGCGCTCGGACATGAGCCCGGAGTTCGGGCGGCTCCACGACCTGGAAGTCGATGCCTTTGAGCGCGATGTACACGGCGATCTGATCCAGTGAGCCGGCGCCGGCGTAGAACAGGCACGACTGCTCGTCGAGCTTCTCCAGCCTTCCGGCAGTGGGTGAGGTGTGTTCGGCGACCACTTCGATCGGCGCGCGGAACAGGACCTTCGCCTGGAAGCGGTACGGCGCCGAGGACAACGCGTCGGACATGAAGGCACGGAGGTCCTCCGCCGGTGCCGGCCGTGGCGTGAAACGCGGGCCGGGCTGCGGCGGGGCGTCGATACGGTCGACGCGGAAGGTGCGCCAATCGTCGCGGTCCAGGTCGAAGGCCAGCAGGTACCAGCGGCGGCCGGTGTGGACCAGGCTGTACGGCTCGGCGCGGCGGGTGCGTTTCTGGTAGCCGAAGCGGATTCCCTCGTGGGCGCGGCAGGCCGCGGCCAGGGCCGCCAGCAGGTTCGCGTCCACTGCCGGTCCGGAGCCGGTCAGCGGCACGATCGCGGACTGCATCGCCGTCACCCTGTGGCGCAGCCGTGCGGGCAGGACCTGTTCGAGTTTGGTCAGCGCGCGTAACGACGTCTCCTCCATTCCGGAGACCGATCCCACGGCGGCCACGCGCAGCCCCACGGCTACGGCGACGGCCTCCTCGTCGTCCAGCAGCAGCGGCGGCAGGGCGGCGCCCACGCCCAGACGGTAACCGCCGGCCGTGCCGGTCGCGGACTCCACCGGGTAGCCCAGGTCGCGGAGCCGATCGACGTCACGCCGGACCGTACGTGTGGTCACGCCCAGCCGTTCGGCCAGTTCCGGCCCTGGCCAGTCGCGCCGCGACTGCATCAGGGACAACAGCCGCAGCAGCCGCGCCGAGGTCTCCAGCATGTCCGAAAACTCCTTTAGAGACGACGTTCCTTGAGGACCATACCTGTCCTCAACGGTGCCTAGTGTCTGTCCCGCAAGCCCGAACGGGGCACGCGATCCACGGGAGAACGTCATGATCCTCATCACCGGTGCCACCGGGAACGTCGGCCGCCACGTGCTGAACCTGCTGGTCGAGAACGGCCAAGCCGTCCGAGCCCTCACCCGCGACCCGCAGCGCGCGATGTGGGCGGCGGAAGTCGACGTCGTGGCGGGCGACCTGGCCGACGCCGCGTCGCTGGGCCCGGCCCTGGCCGGTGTCGATGCGGTGTTCCTGTTCGCTGTCCCTGGCAGCGGACCGGATTTCGTCGCCGCGGCACGGCAGGCCGGAGTGCGCAAGGTGGTGCTGCTGTCCTCCGGAGGGGTCGATGACGACGCGGAGGTCCAGGACGGACCGATCGCTTCGTACCACGCCGAGATCGAGCAGGCCCTGCGCGCCTCCGGCCTGGAGTGGACCTTCCTGCGCCCGGACGTCTTCGCCGCCAACACCCTGATGTGGACCGGGCAGACCAAGTCCGGCGACGTGGTGCACGGCGCCTACGCCGATGCGGCGGCCGCACCGGTGCACGAGGCCGACATCGCCGCCGTCGCGGTCGCGGCGCTGACCCAGGACGGGCACGCCGGCCGCGTCCACGAGCTGACCGGCCCCGAGTCGCTGACCCATGCGGAGCAGGCTCGGATCATCGGCGAGGTGCTCGGCCGGCCGATCCGCTTCGCCGATCTTCCCCCCGAGTCGGTGCGGCAGGCCATGAGCGCGCACGTCCCGGCTCCCATCCTCGACGGCATCTTCAAAGCCTGGTCCGCCTCCGTCGGCCGCACCGCACCGACCACCACCGGTGTCGAGGACGTCACCGGCCGCCCCGCGCGGAGCTACCGCGAATGGGTGATCGACCACGCCACCGCGTTCTGACCGCCTACGCACCCACCTTGCGCCCTAGGGCACCGCGGCGGCGCACTGCCGCCTGCAGCACCGACACACCATCGAGCAGAGAGCTGACAACCATGTCCGACATCCGCCCGTTCAAGATCGACGTTCCGCAGGAGACGCTGGACGACCTGCGGCGACGGCTGGCGCAGACGCGCTGGCCGGACACCTCTCCCGCCGACGGCTGGAGCCGGGGCGTGCCCGCGGCCTACCTGAAGGACCTCGTGGGCTACTGGGCCGAGGGTTACGACTGGCGCGCGAACGAGGCCGCGCTGAACGCGCACCCGCAGTACACCACGGTGATCGACGGCGCCGTGATCCACTTCCTGCACATCCGCTCCACGGCTCCGGACGCCACGCCGCTCCTGCTGCTGCACGGCTGGCCGGGGTCGGTGGTGGAGTTCGCCGACGTCATCGAGCTGCTCACCGACCGGTTCCACCTGGTCGTCCCCTCGCTGCCCGGGTTCGCGTTCTCCAGCCCGCTCAGCGAGGCCGGCTGGACCGACGGGCGCGCCGCGGCGGCGTTCGCGCGGCTGATGGAACGGCTGGGGTACGAGCGCTACGGCGTGCAGGGCGGCGACGTCGGCGCCCTGATCGCGCCGCTGGTGGGGCGGGCCGAGCCCGAGCGGGTGATCGGGGTGCACCTCAACGCGATGTTCGCCTTCCCCACGGGCGACCCGGACGACCTGGCGAGCCTCACCGAGGCCGAACAGGCACGTCTGGCGGCGATGCGGCGGTTCCAGGACGAGGGGGCCGCGTACATGCAGGTGCAGGGCAGCCGTCCGGACACCCTCGCCTACGCGCTGACCGACTCGCCCGTCGGGCAACTGGCGTGGATCGTGGAGAAGTTCCAGGAATGGAGCGATCCGGCGGCCGAGCTCCCCGAGGACGCCGTCGGCCGGGACCGGCTGCTGACCAACGTGATGCTGTACTGGCTGACCGGAACGGCGCGCTCGACGGCCAACTCGTACTACGAGCGTTTCCACGACCACGCCATGTGGGCGCCCAAGCCGCGCGGCACCGTCCCCACCGGAGTGGCCGTCTTCGTCACCGACTACGCCATCCGGGTCTTCGCCGACAAGGCCCACAACATCGTGCACTGGTCGGAGTTCGAACGTGGTGGCCACTTCGCGGCCATGGAGGCCCCCGACCTGCTCGCCGAAGACATCCGGGCCTTCTTCGCCCGGTCTTGATCGTCAGCTTCTCGGCGATGCCGGGGACCAACACGGGTGCGTTCGGTCAGGCGGTGTCGAGCCTGGTCAGTTCGATGTTCAGTTCTGAACGAATGTAGATCTCGACGAAGCCCGGCAGCCATCCCTCATAGGTGCGCCTGCTGAGGGTCTGGCCGAGGAGTTCGTCCGGCTCCTGAGTGAGGTGGACGATCCGCCACAGGTTCAGCGGCTCGTTCTCATCGCCGGCGACCGCGTGCTCGATGTGGAAGAGCGGCTGCTTCGTTCCCGCCCGCAGCGTGGCACCGGTCGGACCGGGCAGTTCCGCCGCGCCGATGAAGGTGACCCGTTGCTCCGCCGGGTTCAGGTGAACCCTTTCCAGGACCAGCCCGAAGTCGTCCTGCTCCATCCAGCGCCGCTGCTCCGAGGAGCGGTCGAACGTCGTGGGATCGTCCGTGGCGTTCCAGGTGGCGGCGCTCCCCTCTCGTACGACATAGGGGATGTAGATGTCGGGGTGCCACGCCTTGCGGACCTCCAGGTCCCAGAGCATGGCGCGGGTGAACGTGAGCGGTTCACTTGTCTTGTACCGCTCGGCGAGCACGCGATTGATATCGGTGGGTGGTGGTTCGAAGCGGGTGTTGCGTGGATCGGCCCACGCCTTGGCGAATTCGCTCTCGTGGTTCATGGCCGGCCTCACGGCACCAGGACGAGGCGGCCGCGGAGGCCGCCCTTGGCGAAGAGTTCGTGGGCCTGGGCGGCCTGGTCGAAGGTGAAGGTCTGGGCCAGCCGGAGGGTGAGCAGGCCCTGTTCGACGAGGGTGACCAGTTCGCGAAGGCGTGCGCCGTCGCTGTGCACGAAGACGGTCTCGACGCTGATGTCGCGTTCGGCCGGTGGCGTGGCGGGTGGCATCATGCTCACGAACGCGCCACCGTCCCTGACCGCGGCCAGCGCCGGAGGGCCGATGACCGCGGCGTCCAGCAGCCCGTCGACGCCTTCGGGCGTGATCGCGCGCAGGGCGCGGGCCGGGTCGTCGGAGCGGGGAAGGAAAGCGGCTCCGAGCCCGCTGATGAACGGCTCGTCCTGGGCGGAGCCGATGCCGATGACGTCGAGGCCCCGGTGCCGGGCCAGTTCGACGGCGTAGCCGCCGACCGCGCCGGCTGCTCCGGTGACGGCCAACGTCTGGCCTTGGGTCAGGCCGAGCAGGTCCAAGGCTTGGTCGGCGGTCAAGGCATTGACCGGGAGCGTCGCCGCTTCGGCCGGGTCGACTCCGGCCGGAGCGTCCGCGAGCGCGGCGGCGTCCAGCACGACGTACTCGGCGTGCGTGCCGCGCTTGGTCGCCAGCCAGTCGGACATGCCGACGACGTGGTCTCCCAGCATGAAGCCGGGCGTGGCCGGTCCGATCGCGTCGACCCAGCCGGCCACATCCCAGCCCAGGATGTAGCGCGGTCCCGCGGGCAGCATCGGCCCGAAAGCGCCGGAGCGTGCGGCGAGGTCGGCGGGGTTGACGGTCGCCGCTTCGACGCGGATCCGCACCTGACCTTCGCCGGGCTCGGGCAGGGGCTCGTCGGCGATGGCCAGGACGCTGGGGTCGCCGAAGGAGGTGAAGCCCACGACACGCATGGTGATCTCCCTTGTAGACTCTACAGATAGTTACGGGCATAACGTTATGCGAGTAACTATTATGCACGTAACTATCTCTGGCGCAAGGAGATCTGGTGGACTTCGAACAGGCCGAGGCACTGAACGGAGCGATCCGGATGATCGCTCTGAAACACCGGGCCCAGGCCGGCGCCAAGCTCGCGGAGCTGGGGCTGCACCCCGGGCATGAGGCCGTGCTGCTCCTGCTCCACGCCAACGGCCCGCAGACTCAGCGGCAACTGGCCGCCGGAGCGGGTTGCGAACCGCCCAGCATCACCCTCATGGTGCGCAAGCTCGAGGCGGCGGGGCTGGTCAGCCGCGTCGCCGCGGTCCAGGACGCGCGGGCGAACGTCGTACGGCTGACCGACGAAGGGCAGCAGGTCATCCCGCGGCTGAAGCGGCTGTGGCAAGATCTCGCGGACGAGACCGTCGCGGGCCTGACCAGCACCTCGGCCGATCAGCTGATCACCGCTCTCACCGACCTGGCCCACAGCCTCCAGAACCGAGCGCCAGGTGCCTGAGGCAGCTCGCCGGCGCCTGGCCGAGGACGGCAGGCCGATCGGTGTTCATGGCGCTGACCACAGGACGAAACATTCGTTCAAGACGCGCCGGCGCCGAGCTTGTGATGCTCGATCTCGTGTCTGGCCCGGCTCCCCATACGGAGGCCGCGGAGCTCCGAGCGACAGGAGAGATCATGACAAGGACCGTGGACAGCGCGCCAGAGGTTCAGGTGGCGAGTGGTCGGCTGCGGGGGCGGATGGAGCGGGGCGTGGCAGCGTTCCTCGGGATCCCGTACGCCGCCCCGCCCTTCGGGGCGCGCCGCATGCGGCCTCCCGAGCCGCCCGTGCGGTGGGAGGGCGAGCGCAGCGCTACCGATTACGGGCCGACCTGCCCGAAAGGCGACGTCGGTCCGGAGAGCGCGGCGCTGTTCCCGGAAGTCGTGATCCCTGGCGAGGAATGCCTGAACCTCAACGTGTGGACTCCCGATCCCCGGGGATCCGGCTTGCCGGTGCTGGTGTGGATTCACGGCGGTATGTTCACGAAGGGGGCCGGATCCGTCGTCGGCTACCGCGGCGACTCCTTCGCCCGCGACGGGGTCGTGTGCGTCACGATCAACTACCGGCTCGGTGCCGAGGGCTTTCTCCACCTCGATGACGGCACCGCCAACCTGGGGTTGCTGGATCAGATCGCCGCGCTCGAGTGGGTCCAGGGCAACATCGCCGCCTTCGGTGGCGACCCGGGGAAGGTGACCGTCGCCGGCCAGTCCGCCGGGGCCATGAGCGTCGTCACCCTTATGGCCATGCCCGGCGCCCGGGGCATGTTCCGCCACGCGGTCGCCCAGAGCGGGGCGGTCGGTCAGACACTCACGGCTGAGACCGCCGAGGACGTCGCCTCAAGGCTGGCTGAGTCGCTCGGAGTCGCCCCGACCCGCGAAGCCTTCGGCGAGGTGCCGGTCGCACGGCTCGCGCGGGCGGCGTCCGCCCTCGTCGAGGAGTTCCAGACCGCCTCGGATCCGGCCAAGTGGGACAGCCTCCCCTTCGCCCCGGTCGTCGACGGCGACACTCTCCCCGACCACCCGCTCGACGCGTTGAGCAGGGGCGCCGGCAGCGGCGTTCGGCTCCTGGCCGGGTGGAACCGGGACGACACCCGGATCGGCCTCGTCCCCACCGGCATGATCGACCTCGTCACCGAGCCCGCCCTCTCCGTGGTCGTGGGCGCCCTCGGCGCGCCCGACGGGACGGTCGAGCGCTATCGGGCCGCCCGGCCGGGAGCGAGTAGCGGGGACCTGCTCGCTGCCGTGACCACCGACTGCTTCATCCGGGTTCCGGCGATCCGGGTCGCCGAGGCACGCCTCGAGGGCGGCGAGGCCGACACCTGGATGTACCGCTTCGACCACGAGTCGCCGAGCTTCGCCGGCCGCCTCGGCGCCGCCCACGCGGTGGAACTCCCGTACGTGTTCGACCTCCTCGACGAGGAGTCCAACCACGCCCTCATCGGCGATGAACCACCCCAGGCCGTCGCCGACACGGCCCACGGCGCCTGGGTCCGTTTCGTCGCCGACGGCGACCCGGGCTGGCCCCGGTACAACCTGACCGACCGGTCCACCGCGCTGATCGACGAGGGGATCACCGTCGTCGACGACCCCGGCGGTGCCGAGCGCGAGGTGTGGGCCGGCCGACGGTGCGGTCCCCCGATCGACCGGCGGACTGCTTGAGCATGGTCGCGTTGCGGCCACCGCGAAGTGGCTCCTAACATGTCGGCGTGCGATCAGCCGAGCCGGTTCGTACGGGTGCGCCTCGATGGGAGATCACGCTCCCGTCGCGTCCCGGCCGGCTGCCGGGGGTCGCGATGGCCGGGTTCGGCGATCGAGCCAATGAGTTCCCCGACCTTGCGTTGGTCCCGCACCCCGCGGTTACGGTGCTTTTCGACCTCGGCGACCAACCATTCGTCGTCGAAGACGGCTGTGGTTCGCAGCAGCGGGAACGCGTCGTCGCCGGACTCGCGCCCAAGAGGGCTCGAGGGCGAGGGCTGGCCAGAAGTTCCGAGTGCCTCCAGTTACGGCTGTCGCCGATGGTCGCGCACGCGGTCTTGGGCGCCTCCTCGGAGCTGGGCGGGACGGTGGTCGCCCTCGATGACCTTTGGGGACGAGAGGCCGTACGAACTCAGGAGCGTTTGCGTGCCGCCAGGTCGTGGGAGGACCGATTCGCGATCGCGGAGGCCGCGCTGGCTCGGCGGGCCGACGCGGGCCGAGCCGTCGATCCAGAAGTCATCTTCTCCTGGGGACAGATGGTGGCCGGCCGAGGGCGGGTACGTATCGACCGGCTCGTCACCGAGATCGGATGGAGCCGCAAGCGCCTGTGGTCTCGGTTCCGCGCCCAGGTCGGCCTCACCCCCAAGCGTGCCGCCCAGCTCATCCGCTTCCACCACGCGGCCCACCGTCTCGCCGCCGGCCACAGCGCCGCCTTGGTAGCAGCGGAGAGCGGCTACGCCGACCAGTCCCACCTTCATAGAGACGTCGTGGCCTTCGCCGGGATGACGCCGACCGCGGTCGCGGTCTCGCCGTTTCTCGCGGTCGACGATGTCGCGTGGCCTGATCAGCGACGCGGCGCACCCACTCCCGCGACGCCTCCACCAGGCAGATCTCGCCGACCTGTCACCTGAGTCCCCCGACCGATGGACACCCACGTCGTCCGGCGCGTTGACCCGCCCACGCTACGGCCGCAAAGAACCCGCGAAGGTGCGCACTCACCACACCCGTCGGGCTTTGCGCGTCAACGCACCTCAAGCAGGGTTTTGCCGACGCTGGCGCGCGACTCGATGGCGGCGTGCGCGGCGGCGGCCCGCTCGAGGGGGAAGCGCTGCCCGATCAGCGGCCGCAGCCGTCCGGCGGCGGCCTCGGCGAGGGCGCTCTCGGTGTACTCGCGCATCGTCTCCGGGGTGGGTCTCGCCTGGACCAGCGTGACGCCGCGCGCGACAGCGGCCTCCTCCTCGATGCCGGCCCACTCTCCGCTCGCCAGCCCGAAGCTGACCATCCGGCCGCCGTGGCCGAGCAGGTGGAAGGCGGTCCGGGCG
>NZ_JAHKRM010000056.1 GCF_019396345.1 Nonomuraea guangzhouensis
GCGACCGGCTGCTGCTGGACGACGTCTTCCGCGGCCCCGGCGACGACCCGCTCGGGCGCCCGGCCGGCTACCGCGACGGCATCCGCAGCGTGCTGGTCGGCGTGGCCGCCACCCGCTCGGCCACCACGGGCCACGCCGTCCGCCTGACCGACGACGGCACCCGCCTGGCCGACGCCTGATCGACGTTATGTCCTTGATCGCTGGCGGGGCGAGGAGCCTGGCCCACCGGCCTGCGAACCATGCAGGACGACCTTGGCATCTCGTCCCAGTTCCAGATACATCCGGACATCGTCGAAGCGCAGGTCGCCCACCTCGATGACGTTGGGCAGCCGGCCCCACTCGCGGAAGCCGAGCCGCTCGTAGAGCTCGATCGCGCCGAGGTTGTTGCCGCGCGCTCCCAGCGTCAGGGTTTCGATGCCGGCCTGTCGTGCGTGGTCGATGAGTGCGCTCACGACCAGCCGGCCCAACCCGAGACCCCTCGCCGAGGGGTGCGCCATGATCTTCCCTATCTCGGCGGAGTGCCTGAAGATCTGCGCGGACTCCCGCATCCAGAGCCCCATTCCCTCGACCTGCCCGTCCACCAGGGCCAGCGCCAAGGCCGCATCATCGCGTTGTACGGCCTCGAGCACACCGGCCAGCCAGGCGTCGGCCTCGTCCCGGCCGGGTGGCTCCAGATAGCCGACCGCGCCGCCCGCCTCGACGACGGCCCGCAAGACCCTGTGGACCTCGGCACGGAGCGCTTCATCGGCGCTGACCGGCCAGAACAGCTCAATTTTCGGCTTCATAGCCAACCCATTATGGCGAGAAGTGCCGACATTCCCGGTCCAGGGTACGCCGAGGCCCCGGTTGCGGCGGGTGCCGCGAACCGGGGCCGGTGGGCGCTAGTCGTTGAGGAACAGTTCGATGACCGGTACGGCGACGTCGGGGCGTACAACGGGCAGGTCCATGGTCAGGACGTCCGGGGCCAGGCCACCCATCGTCGTGTTCCCGGCCGTCTGGGTGGGGTCGATGACCCGCGTACGGATCTCCGACGCGTCATGCAGGAACTGGGCGTACTTCACGCGCCCGGCCAGCCCCGGCAGGTGCAGGTGGCGGAACGGCCAGGTGAACACGTGCAGGTAGAGCCGGTTACCGCGCTGGGTGTAGCGGCAGTCGGGCGGCGCGGTGAAGCCGCTGGGGCCGCAGCCGTAGATGGAGCGGTTGTTCAGCCGCATCCAGGCGCCGATGTCATCGAGGGTCTGGGTGGCGCGCGGGTCGATCTGGCCGCGCCCGTCAGGGCCCACGTTGAGCAGCAGGTTGCCGCCCTTGGCGACGCTGTCGACCAGCATGCGTACGAGCAGCTCAGGGGACTTGTAGTCGAGATTGTCCCGGTCGTACCCCCAGCTGCCGTTGAGGGTCTGGCAGGCCTCCCACGGCACCTCGCGGCCGTCGACGGTCATCGGCCCGGCGGGCTGGTACTGCTCGGGGGTGACGAAGTCGCCGGGGATGTCGAGCCGGTCGTTGACGATGATCCCTGGCTGGAGCTCGCGCACCATCTCCAGCAACTCGGGAGAGCGCCAGTCGTCGGCGCCCTTGCCGCCCCACTCGCCCGGCCTGTTCTTGTAGGAGAAGTCGAAGAACAGGTAGTCGATCTGACCGTAGTCGGTGAGCAGCTCGCGTACCTGGGCGTGCAGGTAGTCGGCGTACTTGGAGACGTCGCGGCCCGCGGTGGCGGCCTTGTACGCCTCGTCGTCGCGCTGCGGGTGGCGGGAGTCGACGGGGAACTCGGGGTGGTGCCAGTCGATCAGCGAGTGGTAGAAGCCGACCTTCAGCCCTTCGGCGCGTACGGCCTCCACGAACGGCGCGATCAGGTCCTTGCCCCAGGGGGTGCGGGTCACCTTGTAGTCGGTGTACGCCGAGTCCCACAGGCAGAAGCCTTCGTGGTGCTTGGTGGTGAGGACGACGTAGCGCATGCCAGCCTCCTTGGCCAGCCGCGCCCATCGCACCGGGTCGTACAGGTCGGGCTCGAAGTGGTCGAAGTAGCGCTGGTAGTCCTCATCGGTCAACCGCTCGCGGTTCTTCACCCACTCATGACGGGCGGGGAGAGCGTACAGACCCCAGTGCACGAACATGCCGAAGCGGGATTCGGCGAACCAGGCGTGGTCCACGACATTCCTTTCAAGAGTTTTCACCTGCCGCCGAAACCGCTGGTCGCGATCCCGCGTACGAGATGTTTCTGCAAGGCGATGAGCAGCAGCCCGGTGGGCGCCATGGAGATCACAGAAGCGGCCATGATGAGGTTCCACTGGGTGCCCTGCTGGCCGAAGAAGAGATTCAGGCCCAAGGGGACGGTGGCCTTCTCATCCACTGAGTTGATGATGATCAGCGGCCACATGAAGCTGTTCCAGAAGTTGATGAACGTGAAGACCGCCAGCACCGCGAGCGCGGGCCGGATCAGCGGCAGCATGATGCTGGTGAAGACGCGCACCGCTCCCGCGCCGTCGATGCGGGCGCTCTCGGACATCTCTTCGGGGATGGTCAGGAAGAACTGGCGCAGCATGAACGTCCCGAAGGCGGTGAACGCCCAGGGGAAGATCAGGGCCTGGAAGGAGTCCACCCAGCCGAACCATTTCATCAGCATGAACATCGGCACGACCAGCACTTCCTGGGGGATCATCAGGGTGGCCAGGAAGAGCAGGAAGAAGCCGTCGCGACCGCGCCAGCGCAGCCGCGAGAAGGCGTACGCCGACATGGCCGACGCCACCAGCACCACGAGGGTGCCGCAGACGGCGACGGCGAACCCGTTGAGCACGAACCGCCCGAACGGGAGGTACTCAAACGCCTCGGTGTAGTTCTGCCATCGGAAGACCGACCCGAACAGGCTCGGCGGTTGCTCGAACACCTCGTCGGGGCGCTTGAACGAGGTGGCCAGCATGTACACCAGCGGCGACAGGAACGCGGCGGCCACCAGGTAGAGCGCGATGTGCGAGATGACCAGCCGGACGCGGCGGACGGCGTGATCAGACATCGTAGTTCACCCATCTGCGCTGGCCGGCGAACTGCACCGCGGTCACGCCCAGGATCAGCACGAACACGATCCAGGCCCCGGCGGACGCGAGTCCGAACTGATAGATCGAGAACCCCTTGTCGAAGACGAACATCATGAGGGTCTCGGTGTCATTGCCAGGCCCGCCGGCGGTCAGCAGGAACGGCTGGGTGAAGACCTGGAACGACGTGATGAGCGTCATGGTCGAGGCGAAGAACAGCGCCGGGGAGATCATCGGCAGCATGATGCGGAAGAACTGCCGCCACGGTCCCGCCCCGTCGATCTGCGCCGCCTCCAGCAGGTGCCGTGGGATGGCGTCCAGCGCGGCCGAGAAGACCAGCATGTTGTAGCCGAACCCCTGCCACACGCTCATCGCGACGACGGCGAACATGGCCCAGCCCTGCTCGCCGAGGAAGTTCGGCGCGTGCACGCCGGTGGCGGCGTACAGCGAGCCGTCGATCAGCCCGTTCGGCTGGTAGATCATCCGCCAGACGACCGCGTTGGCCACCATCGGCGTGACCACGGGCAGGAAGAACACCACCCGCAGCGCCTTGCGGCCCCTGATGCGCGGGCCCATCCACACCGCCAACCCCACCGAGACGATGAGGTTGAGCGGCAGGTAGAGCACCACGAACAGCAGCGTGTTGAACAGCGACCGCCGGAAGACGGGATCGGTGAACAGCGTCGTGAAGTTGTCCAGTCCGGTGAAGGCCCGCTCGCCCACCGCGGGCCACCGGAAGAAGGCCATCACCAAGGACAACACGATCGGGAAGAGGGTGAACACCGTCAACCCGAGGAGGCTGGGCCCGGCGAACAGGGCCGCGGCCCGCCCATCACGGCGCAGGCGCGGCGGTTTGGCGTCGGCGTGCACGTCGCTCCTTACGCCGGTGCCTGCTGTTGCACCTGGCTGAGTACTTCCGCCCCCGTGGACTGCCCGTTGAAGGCCTGGATGCCATACTGGGCCAGCAGTTTCTCCACCGGGTCCCAGTTACTGGTCGTCCGGAACGGCTTCGCGGAGGCGTTGGCGGCGTCGATGACGGGTTTCGAGCCCTCGAAGGCGTTCTCGTACCACTTGTTCTGTACGGACTTGCGCGCGGGATAGGCGCGCCCGACGGAGCCGAGCTGCCCGAGCACCTCGGCGCTGGTCATCGTGCTGACCGCCTTGAAAGCCTCGTCAGGGTAGGGGCAGGACTGGGAGATACCGAAGCCGGACCCGGCCGAGTAGCTCTTGGTCCCGTTCGGACCGGCGGGGATGGTGGCCAGGCCCACGTCGAACTTGGCCTGCGCCTTGAGCTCCAGAACGGACCAGGGGCCGTTCACCGACATCGCCGCGGTGCCGCCGAGGAACTGGGTCTCCGCCCAGTTGTTGTCCACGCCGGGCACCTTGGGTGCGACGCCCTGCTTGGCGGCCAGGTCCGCGTACCACTGGAAGCCGGCCTTCATCTGCTCGGTGGTGAGGGTGAGCTTGCCGGAGGAGTCCATCGGCTCGGCGCCCGTCTTGGAGAGGATCATCGAGAACATCCCCAGGGCCGACGGGTAGGCCACGAAGCCGTACTTGCCGCCGCCGGTCAGCTTCTTGGCCGCCGCCTCGAACTCCTCCACACTCCAGCCGACCTTCGGCGCCTCGACGCCGGCCGCCTTGAACATGTCCTTGTTGTAGGTGAGGATCAACGAGCCGACGTCGTACGGCAGCGCGTACTGCTTGCCGCCCGAGGCCAGCCCGGACATGATCGACGAGTCGAAGTCGCCGATGTCCAGGTTGTTCTTCTTGATCAGGTCGTCCAGAGGACGCATCCCACTGACGTAGCCACCTGTGCGCAGGCTCTGCATCGAGACGATGCACGCGGCGCTGCCGCCGGCCAGGCGGGTGCCGAGTTTGGTGAAGTAGTCCTTGAACGGGGACGTCTCGAGGGTGATCTTGATGTTCGGGTACTTCTGGGTGACCTGGTCGGCCACTTTCTGCCAGGCGTTTCGGTCTTCGGTTCCGGACGCCCACATCGACCAGTTGAGCGTCACCGCGCCGTTGCTCGCCTTGTTGCCTCCTGCCGACTCCTGGCTGCCGCCCCCGCAACCTGCTAATCCTCCCGCGATGACCACCGCTGTTGCGACCGCTAGTGATCTCCGACCGCCATGCATCCGCCTGCCCATCGCAGCTCCACTCAATAAGCTCGGGGCCGAGTTAATTGTTTCGAAACTAGGGCGTCGCAATCCGTAATGTCAATGAGATCTTGATAGGAAATATCCGATGACTGCTCGCCGAACGGCCGGTCGTGGTGATCTGACTCGCGTCGAGATCCTGGCGCTTCTCGGCACTGCGGGCGCCCTGGACCGCCGCCAGATCGCGGCCCGGCTCAAGCTCGGCGACGCGACCGTGCACGAACACACGCGACGCCTGCTGGCCAGCGGTTATCTGCGTACTCTCGCCCCGCAGGCCGGGGTGGTCGGGCGGCCGCGCATCCCGCTACAGGTCGTGCCGGAGGCCGCCGCGACCATCGGCGTACGGGTGGCCACCGACCACCTCGTAACCGTTGTAGCAGGACTGGACGGCCGGACGCTCACATCCGATGTATTGCCCTTCGACTGTCACGCAGACCCGACCTCCCAGATACTCAGGGTCATCGGCCAATGGTTGGCCGATCCCGCCGTCGGCCCCCGGCTCAAGGCCGCGGGCGTGGCCGTGCCTGCCTCCGTCGATGCGGGTTATATCCGGTTCTGTCCGCGTTTTGGGTGGAGCAACCTTCCCCTCGGTGAGCGGCTCCGTGCCGAGCTGCCGATCCCGGTGCTCGTCGACAACGACCTCATGGCCAGCACCACCGCCGAACTCCTGTACCGGACGGGACGTGACCACGACGACTTCCTGGTGCTCGGCATCGGCGACGGGGTGGGGATCGGGGCGGTCCTGCGGCGGCGGGTGCACCGCGACCCGAGCGGGCTGTCCGGCGAGTTCGGTCACACGCCGGTCGCCGCCACCGGCCCGCGCTGCGCGTGTGGCGCCCGGGGCTGTCTGGAGACGTTCACCAGCGACGACGGGATCCTGCGCGCCGCCCGTCGCGAGGGCCTCGCCGAGGCGTCCACCACCATCGAGGAGCTCCGCGCACGATGGGTCTCCGGTGAGCGGTCGCTGGCCGGGGTGCTCGCCGAGGTCGGCACCGTTCTCGGGCGGGCCGTCGCCGGCGTCGTCAACCTGCTCGGCACGCCCACCATCGCGGTCATCGGCGAGAACCACGTGCTCTGGCCGGGTCTGGAGCCCGGGTTCACCGCCGTGATGCGGACCAGCCAGGTCACCGCGGCCTACCGCGTCCAAGTGATCGTCCGTCCGTGGAGTGACGCCCAGCACGCGCTCGGCGCCGCCGGTCTGGCGCTCGCCGCTCCGGACACGCTTCTCGCCGGGTGACCAGTGTTCACTCCGGCGATGAGGCGTTCCAGGCGGCCGGGCTCTGCCGCCACTGCTCGATGGCCTGCCGGAGGGCCTCGCTCACCAGGAGAAGGAGTTCGGCGGAGGACTCGAAGCGGGCGCCCGCCGGGGTCGCGGCGCCGAGGATCTCGCTGCCGCGCTGCGACGCGGCCACCAGGGCCTGGTTCACCTCCACCGCCGCGACGATCGACCGGACCCAGATCCCGTCGTCGATGACGTAGCGTTCGCGGCGCCCGCCGGGAACCCGTTCGCGGCTGAGCAGTCCCTGCTGTTCGAGGTAGGTGACGGCGTGCGAGACCGACGCCGGGCTGACGCGAAGCCGCTGGACCAGCTCGGCGGCGGTGAGGCTGCCGGAGTCGGTGATGTACAGGCAGGCCATCACCCTGGCCACCATCCGGGCCATCCCCTGCTGCATGAGGAGCTCGGTGAAGGACTCAGTGAAGTCCTGGACGGCCTGGGGATCCCGCCCATGGCCGCTGTCGGGGACGGGTGGCGGCGGAGGCTGGGCCTGCTTGTGGCGGCGCGCACGGTGCCGGGTGGCCTCGTGCGCCCGGTCCGCCCCGTAATCGTCGGGTCCGCCGTTGCGGGTGACCTCGCGCATGATCGTCGAGGCGGGCCGCCCCAGACGCCGGCCGATCTCCGCGTATCCGTGACCCTCGACCAGCCACGTGGCGATGTGCTGTCGGTCCTGGCCGGTCAGTCTGCCTCCGGGCATCGGTGCTCGTCTCCTGTCGCTCGGCCTGCGCGAACAGTATGCATTCACTCGCAGGCCATTGCAATTCTGGTCTTGATCGTTCTTTGCATTCACTGTCAGGTCCATTGCAATAATTGGCTTATCTAACAGGCTCAATGCACTTCCATTGTCTGTTGACGCATTTCTAAACGCAATGTACTGTCGCAGGCGTTCAGCGATTCCCGAACGTTCGTGCGCGCAAGGAGATTCATGATGGGACAGAGCAACAGCGGCTTCTCCGAAGCGGGGCTGCGCAGGCTGCGTGGGGTGCTGGAGCGGCATGTGGAGTCGGGGAAGGTTCCCGGGCTCGTCGCTCTGGTCGGCCGGGGTGGCCAGACGCACGTCGAGGCGCTCGGGACGATGCGTCATGACGGTGGCGCGCCGATGCGCCGGGACACGATCTTCCGGATGGCGTCCACCTCCAAGCCGGTCGCGATGGCGGCGGCGATGGTCCTGCTGGACGAGTGCCGGCTGCGACTGGACGACCTGGTGGAGCAGTGGCTGCCCGAACTGGCCGACCGCCAGGTGCTGAAGCGGATCGACAGCCCGCTGGACGACACCGTCCCGGCGCGGCGGCCGATCACCGTACGGGACCTGCTCACCTCCACCTTCGGGCTCGGCATGGACATGACGGCGCTGGGCACCCCGATCATGGGCGCGATCTTCGAGCAGGGCCTCACCCCCGACCTGCCCGAGCCCATGCCCGGCCCGGACGAGTGGATCCGCCGCCTGGGCACACTCCCGCTGATGTACCAGCCCGGCGAGCGCTGGCAGTACCAGATCAGCCACGATGTGCTCAGCGTGCTGGTCGCCAGGGTCACCGGCCAGCCGTTCGAGACGTTCCTGCGCGAACGCGTCCTCGACCCGCTGGGCATGAAGGACACCGGCTTCCACGTGCCCGCCGACAAGATCGACCGGTTTCCGACCCTGTACGCCCCCGACCCGCAGAGCGGCGAGTTCCACGTGTGGGACGAGGCCGAAGACGGACGCTGGAGCAAGCCCCCGGCCTTCCAGGGCAGCGGCGGCGGACTGGTCTCCACCGTCGACGACTACCACGCCTACTTCCAGATGCTGCTCAACGGCGGCACGCACGCCGGCGAACGGATCCTGTCCCGGCCCGCCGTCGACCTGATGACCACCAACCGCCTCACCCCCGAGCAGAACGCCGCCCGCACCGCCATGGCCACCGACAACGTCCACCTGTCCTTCGGCCAAGGCCAGCACGGCGGCTGGGGCTTCGGCATGGCCGTCCGCACCTACCGCGGCGACTACGCCCCCATCGGCCAGTTCGGCTGGGACGGCGGCAGCGGCACCTCCACCTACGCCGACCCGCACCACCAGCTCACCGGACTCCTGCTCACCCAGGTCGGCATGACCGTCCCGAACGCGGCACACCTCATCCACGACTTCTGGACCACGCTCTACCAGGCGATCGACAACTGACATCGACCCGCGAGATCACCGAAGCCCTCGACGCCGCCTGACGGCCGGCGCCGAGGGCCCGGTGCCCGTGGGTGGCCTACGGTCGTCGGGCCACCAGGAGCAGCCGGGGGCTGCCGAGCCGGAACGGTGTGCCGTCGGCGTCGCCGTACAGTTCGACGCCGCTGAAGCCGGCCTCGGCGACCAGCCGGACGACCTCCGCCGCGGTGTAGACGTACTGCACGGAGGTCCCGCGGTGCTCCTCCGTACCCCGGCGGAAGGTGAAGGACGTGAGCCAGCGGCTGTTCGCCGTGTCGTACTCGTTGACCGAGACGGCCTCGACCCCGCCGAACGTCATCGGCGGCTCTTCCAGGGCCAGGTTCGGCAGCAGCGACTCGGCCACGAACCCGTAGTCCAGGATGAGCGTGCCGCCGGGCACGACGAGCCCGCGGAGGTCCGCGAGGAACCTTTGCGTGCCGGCATGCTCCAGGTAGCCGAAGGCGTTACCCATGCACATCGCCGCCTCGGCCCGGACGTCGGCGGGAAGCGCCCGCATGTCGCCTTGGCGCAGATCGAGGTCGAGCCGCTCGCCCGCGGCGGTGGCGCGGGCGTGGGCGATGGCCTCGGCCGAGACGTCCAGGCCGGTGACCTGGTAGCCGCGCCGGGCGAGTTCGAGGGCGTGTCGGCCGCTGCCGCAGGCCACGTCCAGCACCCGCGAACCGGGACGGAGCCCGGCCACGCGGGCGACGAAGCCGACCTCGGCGGCGGTCGTCCCCTCGGGTACGGCCGCCCGCCAGAAGGCGTTGGGCAGCTCGGTGAAGAAGTCCGCGTACCACGCGGACAGGGAGTCGTGCGACATTTCCGTGTGCTCCAGATCAGGTGCGCGGCGACCGGCGCCGCGCGGACGAGAGAATCTCCGCGAGATCCGGGGCACGACGAACCCGTGCGTTCACACGCACCGCACCGGCCGCTGGTACGGCCGTCTCGTCATCCGCCCCGGAGTGACCGGGCGGTGACCATGGCATCGCCTTCTCGTGATCGGCCGGGCCTGACCCGGCGGGAGCAACAGAGCCAGCGTACGATCCACCTCACCTGCTCTTCAACGGGATAACCGGCGGATTACCGCCGGCCCGGCTAAGAGGCGGATTCGTCGTCGTGGAAGATGACGATCCGTGCGGTGTGCCGGTCGTCCTCGATCGGTTCGCCCGGTGATCGGCGGCCGGTGGCCAGGATGTCGCCGGTGCGGGGGTCGACGACCCGGTAGGCCATGGGCAGCTCGTCATCCTGCTTGGCGCGGAGGGCGCCGCCGTGTTCTTGGTAGACGACGTGCAGACGGCCGGCCACGCGCAGGGTTCGCGGGCTGATGAAGGTCTGCCAGTCCGGCTCCATGTCGGTGGTGGGCAGGCCGTCGAGGATCTTGCCGAGGAGGCCGACGTAGGTGGATCCCGCGAAGTCGAGGGACTCGCGCCAGCCGCCGGAAGGGGCAAGGAAGTACGGTTCGTGGCCGGGTTCGCCGTCGTGCAGCTTCCACTGCCAGATGTTGGCGGCACCGTAGACCACGCCCATGGTGCCGCCCGCGCACAGGTTGCTCCACGCCTCGTGGCCCTGCCACCAACCGGCGGCATTGGTGGCCGAGCGGGTCTGCTCGTAAGTCGGCTCGCCGTTGGCGACGGCTTTGACGGGGGTGTTGCGCCACATGTCGGCCACCCGTTCGGGGACGTGCTCGCCGCCGTGACCGGTCTGGCACCACTGGAAGTCCAGCCACTCGGCGTCCTGCCAGGCCCGGTTGTCGCCGTGAGGGCGGTAGTGGATGCCGGTGGGCTGGGTGTAGCAGTCCCATTCGTGGACCTCGGCGCCGCCGGCCGGGATCTGCGGTTCGTGGCCGGAGCCGTCGGCTCCGACCAGGTAGATCGCCGGTCGGGCGCCGTAGCGGGCCACCAGGTAGCGGCAGTAGCGGGCGTACTCGGCGGGCGGGACGACGGTCCCGGCCACGTCCAGGCCCTTCCAGCCGAACCCCTGGAAGACCGGCTGCAGCACGGGGACGATCTCATGCTCGACGAGGATGTCCAGCAGCCGGTCCAGGTACTGGAAGTAGGCGGGGTTGAGGGCGTTGATGTGGCCGCTGGGCAGGTCCTCGAAGGCGACGTCGAACCCCGTGTCGGCGCCGCGGTCACGCGGTCCGACCGCGCGCATGTCGGGCTGGACGGACATGAGCAGCACCGCGTTGAAGCCCTTGGCCTGCCGGTCGGCCGCGTACACGCGCACCTGTTCCTCGGTGGCGCGCCAGGGCAGCCCCCAGGCGGTGTCGGCCACGAGGATCGCCGGGGTGCCGTCGGCGTGGACGAGGTTGCGTCCGCCCGGTGACATCGTCCAGAAGCCGTGGCGCTGGAAGCGGTTCGTCGCCGGGCCGCCGGGTTCGACCTCGACGAACCCGGTCGCGCCGCGAAGGCCGGGGTCGTCGAGAGACGCGTCGGACGTCCATTGCCATCGCCCGTGCGGCAGCGGCGAGCTGAAGCGGATGCGCCAGGTGCGGCCGCCGTCGTGGAAGGCGGGCCGGCGCAGGGTGAGGCCGTCGTCGTGGGTGAATTCGGCCCAGACGTCCACACCGGTGTAGGCGTCGGGGATATCGGTGGAGGCGGTGAGGGTGATCTCCGCCTCGCGCCAGGCGCCGCGGACTTGAGTGACGTCGCCCATCAGCCGTCGACCTCGGCGCTCAGCAGGGCCTTGCGGGCGATGCGCTGCGCGGCCAGGGCGTCCTGGCGGGCCTGGGCCTCGGCGAGGGCGTCGACGTCGAGGATCTGCAGGGCGCGCCAGATGGTACGCATGACCTCGACGCCGGCGCGGGCCGCCTCGACGGAGTCCTCGCGGAAGGGGAACTGGTCGAGCTGCCAGACGCCCTGCCAGCCGGCCTGGCGCAGGGTGTGGAAGAACTCGAAGGTCTCCACCAGGTGGATGGAGCCGACGACCATGTCGTCGTCCCAGCCGCGGAAGTTGTCGTTGACGTCGATGGCGTACAGGCGGTCGTGGTCGAGGATGAGCTGGGCGGCGTCGGCGGGCGATTCCAGGCCGTAGAGGGAGTGGCCGAAGTCGAGCAGGATGCCGACGTTGGGCACGTCCATCTTCTCGATGGCCAGCAGGGTGCGGGCCGCGGAGGAGAAGGTCATGCGGTTGCGCGGCTCGCGCGGCTTGTACTCGATGGCGAAGCGCAGGTCGGGATGGCGCTGCGCGAGCTCGCGTACGGCGTCGATGGACATCGCCCACAGGGCCTTGTAGTCGGCCTGGAAGGGGTAGTCCCAGCCGTCCTGACCGGGCCAGAGCTTGACGTAGTCGCAGCCGAGCCGGCGGGACAGGTCCGCCGCGTCGCTGACCAGCTCGATCGCGGCGCGCCTGACCTCGGGGTCGGGGTTGGTGAAGCCGCCGCGGCTGAACTTGCGGGTGTAGATCTCGGGCGTCAGGGCGATGGCGCGCAGCCCGTTGGCCTTCAGCCGCTCTTCCAGCAGCGTCACGTCGAGGTCGGCGGGGTTGAACGGGTAGTTGATGTCGACGACGGACAGGCTGCCGACCTGGCCGGCCCGGTCGATGGCCTCCAGCGTGGAGACGGGCGGGCCGTAGCCGTCGGTGGCGTAGCGGTCGCGGAACTGGCCGAAGTGCCAGAGTCCCGCGCCGTAGAGAGGTTCTGCGGACATGGAACGGTTTCCTATCCCTTGACGGCGCCGGCCAGGGCGCCTTGCGTGAAGAATCGCTGGAACATCAGGTAGACGATGAGAACGGGGAGAATGGACATGATGATGAAGGCGTTGAGCTGGCCGTAGTTGGAGGCGAACTGCGACTGGAAGGCCTGCAGCGCCAGCGGCACGGTGCGCACCTCCTGGTCCTGCAGCAACACCAGGGCCATGCCGTACTCATTCCAGGTCGCGACGAAGTCCAGGATGAACAGCGCGGCCAGCGCCGGCTTGGCGAGCGGCAGGCACACGCTCAGGAACAACCGCCAGTTGCCCGAGCCGTCGATGCGGGCGGCCTCGTCGAGCTCGTGCGGCAGTGAGCGGAAGAACCCGTACAGGAAGAACACCTGGTAGGGGATGCCGAAGGCGAGATACGGCAGGATGATGCCGTTGGTGGAGTTCAGCAGGCCCATGCTCGACAGCGTGGTGAACATCGGGGCGAGGGCCACCTGGACCGGGACCATCGACCCCAGGGTGATCACGATGAGCAGGGCCCGATGCCGCTTGAAGCGCAGCCGGGCGATCGCGAAGGCGGCGGCGGCCGACACCAGCAGACCCAGTGGCACCTTGATGAGCGCGATGTAGGCGCTGTTGGCGGCAACGGTCCACAACTCGCCGCGTTCGGCGGCGTTGGCGTAGTTGTCCCAGTGCCACACCTCCGGCAGGGCCCAGATGGAGCCGCGGCCGATCTCGGCGGTGGACTTCAACGACGTCAGGACCATGAAGGCGAACGGCGCCAGCCAGATCAACGCGCTGATGACCAGGGCGATCCACAGCCCGATGAGCGGGTAGTTGGTACGGCGGACAGCGGTCATCGCTCGTCCTCCTTCAGTGTCCACATCAGGTACGGCAGCACGAGCGCCAAGGTGATCAGGAGCAGGACGACGGCGAGGGCGTTGCCGCCGCCGAAGTTGTGGTTGATGAACGACTGGCTGTACGACCACAGGGCCAGGACCTGGCTGGACTGGGCGGGACCGCCGTTGGTCATGCCGACGATGAGGTCGAACACCTTCAGCGAGCTGATCACGGTCAGGACCAGCACGACCGTGAAGGTGGGCCGCAGAGCCGGCAGGGTGACGTTGCGGAAGGTCTGCCAGGCGGAGGCGCCGTCGAGCTTGGCCGCCTCCACCAGGTCGGTGGGCACCGTCTGCAGCCCGGCCAGGAAGAGCACCATGGAGAAGCCGGTGGTCTGCCAGACGAAGGCGACAAAGACCGAATAGAGGGCGATCTGCGGGTCGCCGAGCCAGTCCTGAATCCACGACGACAGGCCGAGCGAGGTCATCGTGCCGTTCACCAGGCCGGAGTTCGGGTTGTACATCCAGGTCCACATGGTCGCCACGGCGATCGAGGCGAGTACGGCGGGGATGTAGAACGCCGACCGCAGCAGGTTGCGTCCCAGCAGCCTGCGGTTGAGCGCCAGGGCGAGCAGCAGGGCCAGCACGGTGGGCACGATGAGCGACAGCACCACCCAGATGACGCTGTTGCGCAGGGCGGTGTGGAAGACGGTGTCGTTGGTGAGGATGTCCCGGTAGTTGGCCAGTCCCGCCCACACCTGCGGCACGGTGGGGAAGCCGTTCCACCGCATGAAGCTCAGGTAGACGGCCGAGACGATGGGGAACAGCAGGAACACCGCGTACAACGCCAAGGCCGGAGCCAGGAATGGCAGCGCGCCCAGGATCGGCATCTTCCCCCGTCTTCGTCGGGGACGGTGATGGAGATGATCGGTGGGGCGTGGCGTGGCCGGGGCGGTGGACACGGTGGCCATGGCCGCTCCTTGTCGGTTGATTGTTCGGTGCCGGTGGGGCCTGGCAGGTCAGTTCTTGTGGGTGTCGATGAACTTCTGCAGCAGCGCGCCGGCTTCCTTGGGCTCGATGGAGCCGCTGGTGACCCCGTTCTGGATGCGCCAGTACTCGGTCGTCACGTCCGTCGGGAAGTTCTGGTCGTTGTTGAGGAAGAAGCCCTTGGCCGTGCCGGTGAGCTGGGCGATCTGGGCGTTGATCGGCTGAGGGGCGTTGGCCGACTTGCTCTCCTTGTTGACCGGCAGGGAGGAGAAGACGCCCAGGTACTTCCCCTCGACCGGCGCGGAGGAGAGGTAGTCCAGGAACTTGGCGGCCTCGTCGGGGTGCTTGCTGCTCTTGCTGATGTACATGCCTTCGAAGAAGCCGTAGAGCCGGCCGGTGCCCGTCGGCATCGGGAAGACGCCGATGTTGTTCTGATCGTCGCCGGCGTCGACGTTCTGCTGGGTGAACCAGTCGCCTTCGAGCTGCATCGCCGACTTGCCGGAGTTGAACAGGGCGGCCGCCTCGGCCGCCGGCAGCCCGGCGAAGCCCTTGTTGAAGTAGTTGGCGGCCCACTGCTTGAGCTGCTCGAAGGACTTGTCGACGCAGGGCTGGCCGGTCCAGCTCGTCGCGCGGGTGTTGAGCTTGTCGCCCAGCTCGGCGCCGCAGTTGGTCTCGATGAAGGTGTCCAGCAGGCGCATGACGTGCCAGTTGTCCTTGCCGCCCATGGAGATCGGCGTGAGGCCGGCGGCCTTGAGCTTCTGCGCCGCCGTGGCCCACTCCTCATAGGTGGTGGGCGGTGCGCTGATGCCCGCCTTGGCGAACTGGTCCTTGTGGTAGTAGACGACCTCTGTCCGCTGCGTCCAGGGGATGCCGTGGTGGCCGCCGTACTGGGTGAACGCGGACAGGGTGGCGGCGTTGAACCGGTTGTTCCACTGGTACTGCTGGTAGTACTTGCTGAGGTCGAGGCTCACACCGGACTTGACCAGCTCACCCCCGAGACCGGGGCCTGCCCAGTTGTAGTAGATGTCCGGACCCGAGGCGCTGCCGGCCGTGGTGCGCAGCGCGTCCTTGTGGGCGTCCACGGCTCGGTACTGCAGATCTACCTTGATGTTCGGGTTTTGCTTCTCGAAGTCGGCGATGATCGACTTCAGTGCGGCGGACGCGGTGTCGGCGTTCTGTGTGACCATCCACCAGCTCAGCTTGACCTGGCCCCCGCCCCCGCTGGTCGCACCGGTGTCTTGCACGCGGCCGCTGCAAGCGGTCAGCAGCAGCACGGAGGCCGTCAGCGCCGCGGCTTTCGTCGGGATGTTCATGTGCGTCTCCAAGAGCCGGGGAGAGGAGCGTTGGGTAGCGATTTCGTGAGGCTCGCTCGGGTACGTCAACGTCGTCTCGCGACGTTTCCGCTGGTCGGAGGACCATCGTAAGAGCGAAAGCAGAGTGTGAATATCTATTCAATGCTGCTTTGCTATTCAGCCGGAATGTAACGTCGGCGACATGCGCCCGTCAAGGAGGCGGCGCGTAAGCGATCATCACCTCCTCGTTGACACGAATCCGCCGACGGTCGTAGCTTCTAGTTATGTCTAGTCGCTATGGAATATCTATTCACATGAGTGATGCCGATGCTCGCCCCTGATCTGGTGCGGGCGGCCGCCTACCGCAAGACGGTCGAGCGCATCCGGGAGACCGACCCGGAGACCGCCGCGGCAGAGCTGGACCGGTTGGCCACGGACGTGCGCCGGAGCGTCATCCGGACCATCGGCCGGGCCGGCATGGGACACATCGGCGGCGATCTGTCGGTGACCGACATCTTGGCGTCCTGTTTCTACGGAGCGTTGTCCGTCGACCCTGAGCGTCCGCACTGGCCGGGGCGCGACCGGTTCGTGCTGAGCAAGGGCCACTGTGCCGCCGCGCTCTACGCCACCTTGGCCCAGTGCGGCTTCTTCGCGCCGGCGGAGCTGGAGACGTTCATGGCGCCGCTGTCGGCGTTGAACGGCCATCCCAACCGGCTCAAGGTGCCTGGCGTCGAGACCAACACCGGCGCGCTCGGGCACGGCCTGCCGGTGGCCACCGGCTGTGCGCTGGCGGCCAAGCTGGACGGCGTCAGTTGGCGCACGTTCGTCGTGCTGGGGGACGGTGAGCTGCAGGAAGGCAGCAACTGGGAGGCCGCGATGGCCGCCTCTCACCATGGCCTGTCGTCGCTGACGGCGATCGTCGATCGCAACCGGCTGCAGCAGGGCGCCAGGACGGAGGAGACCAACGCTCTCGGCGCTCTGGGGGACAAGTGGCGCAGCTTCGGCTGGGAGGTGCGCGAGGTCGACGGCCATGACCACCTGGCGCTGCTGCGGGCGCTGAACGGCTCGCGCACCGGCCGGCCGGTCGTCGTCATCGCCAACACGATCAAGGGGAAGGGCGTTTCGTTCATGGAGGACAGGGTGGAGTGGCACCACAAGGTGCCCAGCCCGGAACAGGTCGAGACGGCGCTCGCGGAGCTGGCCCGATGACCCTCACCGAGCAGCAGGCCGTCTTCGACTGCCGCCAGGACTTCGCCGACGAGTTGCTGGCCCTGGCCGGCGCTGATGAGCGGATCGTGGCGGTGTGCAACGACTCGGTGGGCTCCAGCAACCTCGTCGGGTTCCGTGAGCGCTATCCCGACCGCCTGATCAACGTCGGCATCGCCGAGCAGGATCTCGTGGGCGTGGCCGCCGGCCTGGCGAACGCGGGCAAGATCCCGTTCGTCTGCGCGGCGGCGCCGTTCCTGACCGGACGGGCCCTGGAGCAGATCAAGGCCGATGTCGCCTACAGCGAAGCCCATGTCGTGCTCTGCGGGCAGAGTCCCGGCATGGCCTACGGCGAGCTGGGGCCGACCCATCATTCGATCGAGGACCTGTCCTGGATGCGGGCGATCGCGAACCTGGACGTGATCATCCCGGCCGACCCGGTGCAGACCCGGGCCGCCGTACGCTGGGCCGCGGCCTCGCGAAGGCCCTCCTACCTGCGCATCCCACGCTTCAAGGTGCCGGTCGTCACTCCGGATGACGCGCCGTTCGAGCCGCGCCGCGCCGTGCTGTTGCATGACGGCGGCGACGCCACCGTCATCGCGATCGGCTCGCTGACCTCCCGCGCTCTGGAGGCGGCGGCCCGGCTGCGCGTAGAGGGCGTGTCGGTGCGGGTGCTCAACATGCCCTTCCTGGAGCCGCTGGACGAGGACGCGGTCGTCGCGGCGGCCCGCGAGACCGGCCGGATCGTCACGGCCGAGGAGGCCACGGTCAGCGGGGGCCTGGGCGCGGCGGTGTCGGCGGCCGTCGTCACCCACCACCCGGTCCCGATGCGGATCCTCGGCGTGCCCCGCGTGTTCGCGCCGACCGGTGACACCGCTTTCCTGCTCGACCACTTCGGGCTGTCGGCCGAGGGCATCGTGGCCGCGGTGAAGGACCTGCTGCGCCATGGCTAGCCTGCGACGGACCCGACGAAAAGCCGGCCGGTGGCGGCCTTGACGAGTTCGGCTCTTTCGGTGGCAGGGTCGATGATGGCCAGGTCCGCGGTCCAGTCGAGGCCGACCACGAGCCGGGTTCCGCTGAACGTCATCCCCTCTCGGATCGCGTCCTTGAGGTAGCCGCCGGAGATACGGCGGTCCTTGGCCGGGTCCTTGGGGGACAGGAGGAGCAGGGCCGGGTCCTCGTCGTCGTTCCACAGGGCGGCGACCTGTCCATCCGCTGACGCGCCCAGGGCGCCCGCCCACGACGGAGCCGGAGCCGCAACTGCGCGGGTGGGCTTGAGGCCGAGGTCGTACAACTGGAGCAGGCCGCAATCTGCCGAGAGGACGGCCGGCGCGTCGCGCAGTTCGCCGGCCGGCGCGGTGAGGGGGAACCCGGGGTGGGTGGCGGCTCGGGCGGCCACGATCACCAGCGCGAGAGGCAGCCCTGCACACCGGGCGATGATCTCATCTACTGCTTGGGGCTCGGCTGCCATCCGGGCCGGCCCGAGGCGGTGGACCAGCAACTCGCGTGCCTCGGCGTCGGACAGGCGAACGCCGGCACCTCCGCCGGGAGCTGGGCCGGCTGCGGACGCTCCGATACGTGAACATCCCGTGGCCTGGGCACTGAGGGAAGCGTCGGTACGGAGTTCGGCGCGTCGGCTGCGAGAGTGACCGCTTCTCCGCGGAGGATGGCCGTGTGCAGTGAGCGCAGCTCAGGACCGGGCTGAGCGCCGAGTTCGTCGTCGATTCGCCGGCACGCCCTCGCGTAAACCTCCAGAGCTTCGGCACCGCGGCCGGCCAGGCTCAGAGCCTGCATCAGCCGGGCCACCAAGGACTCCGCCATCGGGTAGCGGACGATCAGCTCCTCAAGGTGCTCGATCACCGGGGAGTACCGGCCCAGTTCCAGCTCTGCCTCGGCCCAGTCGGTCAACGCACCCAGCCGCTGTTGCCGGAGCCCCTCGCGGACCCGCGCCGCCCACCCCCCAGCCATACTGTCCAGTGGGGAAGACCGCCACAGGCCCACGGCCTCGGCGAGCAGGGCGGCGCGCTCCGGCCGGTGGCGGTGGTGGGCGCGGGCCTGTTCGACCAGCCGGCGAAACCGGTGAAGGTCGATGCGCTCGATGTCCATGATCAACTGGTAGCCGTCCGCCCGGCTCTTCGCTCATGAGTTGGCCTTTCCGGTGTTCAGGACGACGTTGAGAACCTCGATGGCTTGGGCGGTGGCGGCGCGCGCGGCGTGGGTGTCGCGGACCGGGTTGAGCATCATGAAGTCGTGGAGGGTGCCGTTGTAGCGGACGCTGGTGGTCGGCACGCCGGCCGCGGTGAGCTTGCGGGCGTAGGCCTCGCCCTCGTCGCGCAGCACGTCGTTCTCGTCGACGATGACGAACGCCGGCGGCAGCCCTGCCAGGTCCTCCAGGCCGGCGCGCAGTGGTGAGGCGGTGATCTCGGCGCGCTGTGCGGGGTCGGTGGTGTAGGCGTCCCAGAACCAGGCCATGGCCTTGGCGGTCAGGTACGGGCCGTGGGCGAACTCGCGGTAGCTGCCGGTGTCCTGGCCGGCGTCGGTGACCGGGTAGTACAGCGACTGGTGCGCGAAGGTCACGTCTCCGCGCCGCTTGGCCAGGATGGCCAGCGCGGCGGTCATGTTGCCACCGACCGAGTCGCCGGCCACCGCCAGCCGGGAGGCGTCCAGCCCTTCGTCCGCGCCGTGCCGGGTGATCCACTGGGCGGTGGCGTAGGCCTGCTCGATCGCGACCGGGTAGCGGGCTTCGGGCGAGCGGTCGTACTCCACGAAAACGACCGCGGCGTTCGCGCCGACAGCCAGTTCGCGGACGAGGCGGTCGTGGGTGCCGGCGTTACCGAGGACCCAGCCGCCGCCGTGGACGTACAGGACGGTGGGCAGCGCGGCGGTCGTGCCGGCCGGCTTGACGATACGTACTCGTACGTCGCCGACCTCGGCCGGCACCGTGATCCACTTCTCGTCCACCTCGGGCTTGTCGACCGGGGCTGACTGGAGGTCGTCGAGGACCTTGCGGGCACCTTCTACGCCCAGCTCGTACAGGAATGGCGGCTTGGAGGTCGCGTCGGCGAGCTCCTGCGCCGCCGGCTCCAGGACGTGGTTATTCATGCGGAATTCTCCGTTTCCGTTCGGGGCGACTCACCCTTTTAGACCCGACAGCCCCCGGATCCGTGACACCGGGGATCGAGAGGGAGGAGCTGTCATGAACCCGCGCGGCACCGGCCTTTGAGCGGTATGGTGCTGATCTTTTTGCGGGACACGATGTCGAACTTCGCGAAGATTTTGCGTAGGTGCCATTCGACTCAGCGGCGCGCTTGCGTACCACCAAACCGGTGGCTTGAAGCCCGTGCCGGGCGCGTTCCGCGAACGCGATAGAGGGCGAGCTTGTCGGCTCCGGCCCGTTCGGCGATCTGCCGAGCCCGTTCGTCATCCGGACGAGAGGAGCGCCTGTCAGGCCATGAGCTGGTTCCGTTGAGCCGTGGTCAGCCGCGCGACCACCAACTCGTAGGAGTGATCGATCAGCTCCAGCAGTTCCTCCTCCGGCACCGAGCCGTCGAGGGCTACGGTGTTCCAGTGCCGCTTGTTGAGGTGGTAGCCCGGCGTGATCGCGGCATAGCGACCGCGCAGATCGGCGGCCAGGCCGGGATCACACTTGAGGCTGACGCTCCCCGGCGCAGGACCCAGCGGCACCAGCGCGAACATCCGCCCGGCCACCTTGAACACAGCCACCTCGTCGCCGAACGGGTAGTCCTCCGCCGCTCCGGGCTTGGCCAGGCACTCCGTGATCACCCGGTCGCGCGATGAGCTGTGCACCATCACCTGCCCACCTGCCCGTTCTCCAGCTCCGGGGTGGGGGCGGTCGTCAACGCCCGCCGCAAGGACAATGGTCAGCCCTGCTGAGCCTGCGGTTGGCTGATGTTGACCATCCACGGCACGCCGAATTGGTCGACGCACATGCCGAACTCGTCGCCCCAGGCCTGCTTCTGCATGGGCATCGTGACGGAACCGCCCGCGGACAGCCCTTCCCAGTAGCCGCGCAGGAGGTCGGCGTCGTCGCCGCTGAGACTCACCGAAGCGCCCGCCATGGGCTCGAATCGCATGTCGCCGATGACGTCGCTGGCCATGATCGTGTAGCCGGCGTCCGTCTCCAGCATCGCGTGCATGATCCGGTCGGCATCCGGTGAGTCCGTGGCGCCGAACTCGGCGAAGGTGTTGAGGGCGAGGTTGCCGCCGAACACGTTCGCGTAGAACTCCATCGCCTGACGGGCGTTGCCGTTGAACACCAGGTATGGGTTGAGCCGTGAGGACATGATTTCCTCCAGGAACCATGGGATTCGGATGAGAGCCTGATCAGTTGTGACGAAGCAGGTGAGGACTACGCTACCTAGTGGGCAATCACAAGGGCCGTGTCGCGGATGGCGCGGGCGGCGTTGATCAGGCCGATATGGCTGAAGGCTTGCGGGAAGTTCCCGACGGGTTCGCCTGTGGCGGAGTCGACCTCTTCGGCCAGCAGGCCGACGTCGTTGGCGTACGAGGCCGCAGTCTGGAACACCCGCTTGGCCGGGTCGCTCTCGCCCGCGAGTGCCAGGGCGTGGGCCAGCCAGAAGGTGCACAACAGAAACGTGCCCTCTTCTCCCGGGAGTCCATCGGCGGCGTGGTATCGGTGCACCAGGCCGCGGGCGTCGGTCAGGTGGGTGGCAACGGCGTTCACGGTGGCCCGGACGCGTGGGTCGTCGCCGGGCAGGAATCCGACCATGGGCATCATCAGCACGGACGCGTCCAGATCGGCGGCGGCGAATGCCTGGGTGAAGGCCCCCACCTGGTGGTTCCATCCGTGGGTCAGGATCGCGGTGCGGATCTGTTCGCGGGCGCGTGTCCAGCCGGCGACGCGGCTGGTGGCTCCCAGCAGGGGCGCCAGGGTGATCGCCCGGTCCAGGCCCACCCAGCACATGAGCTTCGAGTGGAGGAAGTGCCGGCTGGGGCCTCGTATCTCCCAGAGGCCCTGGTCCGGCTCGCTCCAGTGGTGGGCGGCCGCGTCGGCCACGCCGATCAGGAAGGAGCGGGTGAGCGTGTCGAGCGGGCCCGCGTCCTGGTAGATCTGGTGGGCCGCGTCGAGCAGTTCCCCGTAGATGTCGATCTGGCGCTGCCGCCAGGCGTCGTTGCCGACGCGTACCGGGGCGCTGCCCCGCCAGCCGCTCAGGTGGGTCAGAGGCCGCTCGCTCAGGTCCCGCTCGCCGCCGACGCCGTACATGATCTGCAGGTCGACGTCGTGGTCGAGTTGGGTGGCCGAGGCGCGGGCGAGGAAGGCGAAGAACGCGGTCTCCTCCATCTCGCATGCCGCCGTGGCCAGCGCCTGCAGGGTGAAGCTGGTGTCGCGGATCCAGGTGTAGCGGTAGTCCCAGTTCCGCTCTCCGCCGATGCTCTCGGGCAGGGAGGTGGTGGCCGCCGCGACGATGGCCCCGGTGGGGGCGAACGTCAGCGCTCGCAGCACCCGGCCGCTCTGGCCGACCTGGTCCTGCCAGGGGCCTTGGTAGCGCGCGTGCAACCGGGACCAGGAGCGCCAGCCGGCGACGGTGTCCTTGAGGCGGCGGCGGATGTGCCGGGGGTTCAGACACGGTTGTTCGGGACCCCATGCCCAGCCGGCCCGCAGAGCCAGCCCCAGGCGTTCTCCCGCTCGCAGGGTGTGGGTGGTGTCGGCGACCGCACCGCTCACGCGCAGGTCGATGGGCGTCGACATGGTGAGGACGTGGGCGCCGCCGTGCGCGATCAGGCCGCCGCGGACCGGTTCTATCAGTGGCTTGACGAGCCCGAACTCGGGCCGGGGCGCGTACACCACCTCCACGGGCACGCGTCCTTCGACGCAGGTCACCTGGCGTAGGAGAACGCCGGGTGAGGACGCGCCCATCGAGTGGCCGCGTTCTCCGTGGCCCAGCGCGAGGGCGTCCACGAGGACCACGGTTCCGTCCGGGCCACGGAAGGTGGTCTCCAGCACCAGGCTGTCGTCCAGATACCTGCGGGTGATCTCTGTGGGCCGGGTGGGCCGGATGGACCAGTATCCGGCGGTCTCGTCGAGCAGCCGGGCGAAGATCGATGGGCTGTCGAAGCGCGGCATGCAGAGCCAGTCCACCGAACCGTCGGAGGTGACCAGGGCCGCGGATCGGCAGTCCCCCAGCAGGGCGTGGTCGCTGATCGGCCTGGTGCTCAAGGGAGCCTCATCCACTCGGCGATGATCGCGGGGTTTGCGCCGCTCGGAGGGGAGGCGGCGGCTCGGCCGGGGTCTTGTGGTGGCGCAGCCGGATGGCGTACGCGAGTGCGGACCCGGCGAAGAGCACGCCGGTGATCAGCAGCCAGCGGCCGAGGTACGGGTTCGTGTGCAGCCCCGTCGACCGGTGGTAGTTGCCCTCGGCCAGCCGGAGGATGAGGGGGAACCAGATGAGGAGCAGCAGCCCGGACAACGCGACCGGTACGCGCAGGTAATTGATCGAGGCTGGCCAGGTGGCGGTGCCGGACGGTCGCCGGCGGCGACGCCACGGCCGCCGTTGCGCGGCGACGTCGGCGAGGGCGTACAGCGGGTACAGCAGGAGGTCGTGGATGATCGCCGCGCCGACGAACCACACCAGGAAGCCGATCCAGATGCCCGCGGCGACGACGCGGCCGGCGGCGTATCCGGCCAGGGCGAAGCAGGCGAGCAGCGCCAGCAGATGCAGCGGGTCGGCCCCGTATTGGCGGGCCATCCTCCTGCGGATCCGGGAAGGCATGTCGTCACTCATTTCGCCGACGGATGGAAGCTGAGTCTGCGGACCCATTTCGTGTTGTGAACGCCGGGGGCGTTCGGGACGATGATCCTGGCGGGATAACCGTGGTCGAGGGACAGATCGGTGCCGTTGACCCGCAAGGCGAGCAGGGAGCGGGGGTCGGCCACCTGGCCCGTGCTCAGCGATGCCCGGCGGAAGGAGCCGCCGCGTTGCAGGGATACGACGAGCACCTCCGCCGTGCCCGGCGCCATCCCCGCGAGCCGGGCCAGATCGGCCAGCCGTACACCCGTCCACAACTGTTCTGTGGACCATCCCTCCACGCACGCGATGGGCAGCGCGTAGGTGTGCAGCGGCATCGCCAGCAGTTCGGCGCGGCTCAGCCGGACCGGATGCGGTCCGGCCAGCTCCAGCCGCCATGCCGGGCCGGTGTCCGCCAGACGGACGCCCATGGCGGTGGCCGACTTGTTCACTTGGAAGTCGTTGGGGCCGGGGCCGTAGTCCCGTCCATGCGGGGCCAGGAGCGCGGTACGGCGCAGCGGCCCGTCCAGGGTCTGGCCGGCGGACAGGCCGAGCGTGATCAGCGAGGCGCCGCCCACGAAGGCGAGCAGGCCCCGCCGGGACATGGTGGGCTCCGCCGGAGACGGAGGAACCAGGCCATCGGGATCGGGCGGCTCCGGCTGGGTGGCGTCCAGCCTGGTACGCAGCTCACGAAGGAAGCTCCGCGATCGCAGCGATCGGACCATCTTCGGCAGCTTGAAGGCGACGTGGACGACGAAGGCCGCCAGGAAGATCCATGCCCCGTACAGGTGGGCCGGGTAGAAGGAGAACGGGAAGACGTAGAAGAGCTGGATGTTCAGGATGCCGGTGGCGAACTCGAACACCGCGCCGCCGACCAGGAGCAGCAGGCTGGCGCGCTCCACGGCTTCGGCGGGGGAGCGCGCCGGTGGCCAGGTGAACAGCTTGGGGATCACCGACCACAGCTTGGCCAGCAGCACCGAGGTCAACGCCAGTCCCAGGACGACGTGCACTCCCTGCGTGACCCGGTACAGCCAGGCCGGATGTGTCGGCCAGTCGAACAGGTAGAAGCCCAGCCATCCCTTTTCGGGGGTCGTGTCGTTGATGGGCAGGTGCGGATCGTAGGCGGCGTAGGACACCAGTCCGGTGATCGCGATGATCGGGATCCCGAACAGCAGGACGAGCCCGAAAACCGAGGTCAGCCACGGGCCCCGCAGCGGGCTGCGCCAGAACCCCGGCCGGAACGGGCCAGGCGGAGGATGTTCTCGCAGCCAAGCGGTGACATTTTTCCGATCTGACACCGAATCCCCCCGAAACAAGTGTTCTGCCGGAAATACCCCTATTTGGGATCGCATAACTGGGGCGGCCGGTGTGGGCCGCGGCGGTCACCCGAGCCGTCGCGCGATCTCCGCGCAGGAACCCCGCCCCAAGGGGAGCCACAAGACCGAAGGCGGCGGAGGTCCCCCACTGATCGGCCGGAACACCCCTTTCGGGACGTCCGCCAGCAGCTTCTCAGGGCAGCGGTGGTAGTACCGTGCCAGATCGGGGGGAAATCCCCGGAGATCGGCCCGGCGCCCGACCACGATCGCGGCGAAACGCCGTTCGGTCACCGCGCGGGCGATGCTCCGTTCGAGCTCCGCCCGGGCGGAGCGGTCGGTGCCGCGCAGGATGTCGGCGGCGGCGGCTCGGTGGGCCACAGGCGGGAGCCCGGCCACCACGTTCAGTCCCGGATCGGCGAAAACCGCCACCGGCCCGTCGAACTCCCCCAGCCACGTGCGGAGCCGGTCACCCACGCGCCGGTCGGCGGGGCCCGGAACCACCCGGTCGGCATCGAAGGTGCTCACGGCCAGGACGGCGATCTGCGCCAGGACCAGCAGACCGGCCACCGCCCCGCGCGGGCTCGGCGTCGAGCCGCCCATCCCGATACCCGCGAGCAACGCCACGGCAAGATAGACCGGAAGCATGTTGTTCACCGCACCGCCCGCGTGCACGAGGCCGGCGTAACCTTCCACGACCAGCGCGAGGCAGCCCAGGCCGATGAGCAGCGGAGTCCGCCGCACCGCGAGCAGGACCGCTCCCAGCGCGAAGCCGAGGGCGGGCAACAGGTACCGGGTCCAGAACTCGGTGAACGCGGTGTGGTGGAGCCGGTGCTGGGCGAGAAGTTCGAAGACATAGAACACGTACCAGCCGTGGCTGGTCAGGCCCCATACGAGCGTGGTCAGGCCCACCACTCCAGCGAACGTCACCGCCAGCCATCCGCCCAGCCGGCGCCGGGGACCGCGCAGCAGCACAGCGGCGATCGCCACCGCCTCGGCGAGCGCGCTCTGCTTGGTGAGGAAGGCCGCCGCGAGCAGCAGTCCGGCCGCCACCGCACCGCCCGGCCGGCGCATCCACCGGGCCATGTAGAGCCCGGCGAGACTGAGGAGAAGGAAGAGCGAGTCCACCCGGGCGAAGTCCAACCAGGAGTCGACGGCGAAGTAGGTCGCGGCGTAGAGCCCCGCCGCGGCCACCCCGGCGGCCAGATCCCCGGTCTCCCGCTGGACGAGCCGGGCGAGGAGGACGAAGCAGCCGAGCGAGGCTGCCAGCGAGACCAGCCGGAGCGGGAGATAGGAGACCCCCAGCACGCCCGCCAGGGCCGCCGAGACGGCGAAGTACAGCGGAGGATAGGCGTCGGGTACGTAGTCGACCGTCGGAGCGGAGTACAACGGGCGGTCAGTGAGCAACCGTTCCACCTCGACCAGGGAGTTGCCTTCCAGCCACTCCAGGGCATACGGATAGCCCAGCCGGCTCACGGCGATGCCGACGTACACCGCGATCGCGACGAGTCCCGCAGCCGCGGCGAGCAAGATCGGAAGCCGTGCAACGGCCGCCGGTCTGAGCCGTTCTCGAAACCCGCGACTACTCACGGACGGATGCCGGGAAGACGTTCGCGGCCACACCGGTCACGTTAACGGCGAAGTTCCAGCGGCCGGGTCGACGCCGCCGCACGAAGCGGTCCCGACACGGTCAAGACTCGCCCGTGACCACGCCCGACGCCCCGCGAACAGCATGTGACTTCTTACGGAGTGCGGACGAACCGTGCCGTCGTGGCCTCATGAGCGGTGGCCGGTGCGAAGCTGCGGGGCGTGAGCAGGTACACGATGTATGTCGGCGCGACACTCCTGGCGCTCGTCGCCGTCCTGGTCAGGATGGCGTTCGGGCGTCCTGACCTGCTGCGGTGGTACCTGGTCGCGTGGGGGCTGTTCGTCGTGGCGCTGTGGCTGGCCAGGTCGGTGCCGGCGCGGCAGCGCGCGGTGCTGGTCGTCGCGGGTGGCGTCATCGTGACCGCCACCGGCTTGGTCGCACCGCCGAGCACCAGCACCGATTCCTACCGGTACGCGTGGGACGGCCGGGTGCAGGCGGCGGGCATCTCGCCCTATGACCATCCTCCCGCCGATCCGGCGCTGAGCCCGTTGCGTGACGGCTGGCTGTTCCCGGATGACTGTGACGCGCCCGATCGGGCCCGGGTCTCGCCAGGGGTGTGCACCCGGATCAACCGGCCCTTGGTGCACACGATCTACCCGCCGCTGGCGGAGGGGTACTTCCTGCTGGTGCACTGGCTGACGCCGGAGGGTTCACGGCACAAGGGGCTGCAGGCCGGCGGGGCGCTGATGGCGATCGTGGTGCTGCTGGCGTTGTGGCGATGGGCGGGCGCGGGCCGGGCCGCCTATTGGGCGTGGTGCCCGGCCGTACCCGCCGAGGCGGTGAACAACGCGCACATCGACATGCTCGGCGTGCTGCTCGTGGTGCTCGCCTACTGCGTGGTCCGCGGCCGGGGAGCGCTGCTCGGCGCGGCCATCGCGGCCAAGCTGATCCCCGCGACCGCGTTGCCCGGCGCGCTGTCGGGGGTGCTCAAGGGCGGGGTGGCCTGGCGGCGCATCGCCGCCGCCACCGTGCCTGCCGTCCTGGTGATCGTGCTGACGTACCTGCCCTATGTGCTCATCTCGCGGGGCTCCGTGGCGGGCTACCTGTTCGGGTACGTCCAGGAGGAAGGCTACGAGGCCCCCTCGGCGAGGGGGCGGTATGCGGTGTTGCGGCTGGTAATGCCGGACTCGTGGGCGCCGTTCGCCGCGATACTGCTGCTGGCGCTGATGGTGCTGTACGTCCTGCGCTACGGAGATCCCGAGCGGCCCTGGGGCGGTGCGTTACTGATCAGCGGGTCCATACTGCTGCTGTTCACACCCGAGTACTCCTGGTACGCCCTGCTGGTGGTCGCGCTGGTCGCCCTGGATGGCCGGTGGGAATGGCTGGGCGTGGCCCTGGCGGGAGCAGTGGGCTACCTGTTCGGCCCCGCGACGCTCGCCTACACGCTGGCGGCGCTGGCGGTGTTCGCCGGCTGGGCCGTGAGCCGGGCCCGCCGCTCCCGCACGGTCGACGAGAGGGGAGCGGCGCAAGAGGTGGGAGCGGCGCGATGATTCTCCGGACCCTGTCGGCCAGGTTCACCAGCCGCCTGCGTTCCGAGCGGGTCGCGGCCAAGCTGGGCATGTGGCTGGGGCTCAGCTTCACCGTCGCCTTCGCGACCGGACTGTTCAGCCACTTCATGCAGCATCCACCCGCCTGGCTGCTGTGGCCCTCGCGACCGGTGAACCTCTACCGCCTCACCCAGGGACTGCATGTCATCGGCGGCATCGCCACGGTCCCGCTCCTGCTGGCGAAATTGTGGACGGTCTACCCCAAGCTGTGGCAGTGGCCGCCGGTGCGCTCCATCGGGCATGCCGCCGAGCGGTTGTTCGTGCTCTTCCTGGTGGCGGGATCGCTGTTCCAGCTGGTCACCGGGCTGCTGAACATCGCCTACACCTACCCGTGGCCGTTCGGCTTCGTCCAGGCACACTACTGGACGGCCTTCATCGTGTACGGCGCACTCGTCATCCACGTCAGCAACGAGTGGGCCAAGGTCCGGCGGCACTTGTGGACCCGCGTGACCGATCCGGAACGGCGCCGCTTCCTGTACACGGTGGCCGCCGCGGCCGGTCTGACGGCTCTGGTCACCGTGGGCGAGACGGTCACGCCTCTGGAGCGGCTGGCCGTGCTGGCGCCGCGCAATCCAGGCATCGGGCCGCAGGCGGTGCCGGTCAACAAGTCGGCGGTCGCCGCCGGGGTGATGGGGGTGATCGGCGACCCGGCGTACCGGCTGGTCGTGACGGGCGCCGTCCGTACGGAGCTGTCACTGACCTACGCCGACCTCGTACGGCTGCCGCAGTACACGGTCCGATTGCCGATCTCGTGCGTGGAGGGCTGGAGCGTGGAATGTGAATGGTCGGGGATCCGGCTGCGCGACCTGATCCAGCGTGCCGGGGGCGCGCCGGACGCGTTCGTGACGGTCGAATCCCTCGAACGGGGCAGCTCGTACCGCACCAGCGAGGTACGGCCCCCGCATTGGAACGACCCGCTGACCCTCCTCGCCTTGAAGATCAACGGCCGGACGCTCGACGCTGACCACGGCTATCCGGTGCGGTTGATCGCGCCCAACCGGCCGGGTGTCATGCAGACCAAATGGGTCACCACGGTGAGGGTCGCATGAGATGGATCGGCTACACCTTCGGTGGCGCGCTCCTGGCACTCGGCCTGACCGGGCTGGTCCTGGACGGTAACCCGGTCGGCTGGGCATGGTGGTTCGGCGGCGTTGTGGTGGCACACGACGCCGTCCTGGTGCCCGCGGTCCTGCTGGTCGGGGTGGCCGCGAGCCGCGCGGGCCGGTGGACGAAGGCGGCGCTGATCGTGGCGGCCCTGGTGACGCTCGCGACCCTGCCGACCGTGCTCGCGCTGGGCAGGCGGGCAGACAACCCGTCGATCCTTCCGCTCGACTACGGCCGCGACCTGCTCCTCGTTCTGATCGCGATCGGACTCGTCGCGCTGGTTCCCAAGCTCAGGTCCAGGTCCGTGGCGCTGGGTCTGTCTGCCGGGCTGGCCGCGGGTCTGCTCGTCGCCGGGCTGATGGCCGTCAACGACATGATCGACGCCGCCCGGTGGGTGCTCTTCCTCGGCCACGCCGCGCTCCTGGGCGCCGTGCTGGGCGGTGTCTTCGGCACCCGGCTGTACGGCCTGGCCAACGCCTTCGCCGGCGGTCTGCTCGCGGGTCTGCTCGCCTGGGTCGGCTGGCAGTTGACCCTGCTGCCTATCCTGCTCGGCGGTCGCCCCACCTGGACCATCGCGCCAGGGGACTTCCGCGCGCTGGTCGGCGAGGTCCTGCTCGGCGGCATCACCGGCACCCTTCTGTACGCGGCGCTGAACCGCCCCCCGCAGCGCGCCGCGCCGCCTGAGACGCGGGCCGCGCGTGTGGTCATCATCGGCGGTGGCTTCGGCGGGATGAGCGCCGCCCGGCGGCTGGACCGGCTCATCTCGCGCGGGCTGCTTGCCGAGGTCACTCTGATCAGCGACTCGACGTCGTTGCTGTTCACCCCGATGCTCGCCGGGGTGGCCGCCAGCGCGCTGGAGGCCAGGCACATCAGCGTGCCGGTTCGCGCGTCCCTGGTCCATGCGTCGTTCGTGCACGCGCGGGTCGAGGCGATCGACACCGTGAACCGTTCCGTCCGGGTGGCGGGTGGGGCGGCGATGCCGTACGACCACCTGGTGGTGGCCGTCGGCTCGATCCCTTCGTTCCATGGGCTGCCGGGACTGGCCGAGCACGCGTTCACGCTGAAGACGATCGGTGACGCGACCCGGCTGCGCGATCACGTCCTGGAGATGCTGGACGCGGCGGACCTCGCCGGCGGCGACCGGCCCGAGCTGCTGACGTTCGTGGTGGCAGGAGGCGGTTTCGCCGGCGCCGAGCTGATCGCCGAGCTGTTCGACCTGGTACACGGGGTGCTCCACCGCTATCCCGGAATCCACCCCGACGAGCCGCGCTTCGTGCTCGTCCACGCGGGCGAACGGATCCTGCCCGAGCTGAGCACCACGCTCGGCACGTACGCGCAGGACAAACTGACCGGGCGGGGGATAGAAGTCCGGCTGAAGACCCGGGTAGCCGGGGCCACGCGGCACGCCGCACACCTCGCCGGGGACGAGGAAATCCGTACCCGCACCATCGTCTGGACGGCGGGCAACCGGCAGCATCCCTTGATGGCCGAGCTGCCAGACGGCGACGCCCAGCTGCGCGTGCCCGGGCGGGCAGGTGTCTGGGCGATCGGCGACTGCGCGCGAATCTCCGGCCCGGACGGCGTGCCCTACCCGCCGACGGCCCAGCACGCGATGCGCCAAGGAAGAGTGGCGGCCGACAACGTCGCCGCCGCGCTCGACGGACGCGAGCCGGCGGAGTTCCGATACCGCGCGCTGGGGGTCCTGGTGGCGCTCGGGCACCGTACCGCCGTCGCGGAGATCCGCGGGCGGAGGCTGTCCGGCTTCGCGGCGTGGGCGGTGTGGCGGGCCGTCTACCTGGCCAAGCTGCCCGGGCTGGAGAAGAAGCTCCGCGTCCTGTTCGACTGGTCGCTCGACCTGGTCTTCCCCAGAGATATCGCCAATGATTAGGGGAGCGGTGTCCGGCCTGGTCGGCGGGCTGGTGTTCGGGGCTGTCATGGCGCAGATCGGGTTTCTGCCGACGGTCGCCGCGATCGTCCGCACCGACTCCGTCGGGCTCGGGTTCGCCGTGCACCTGTTGTTCGCGGCGATCATCGGCGCCGGCTTCGGCGTCCTCGTCGAGCGTCAGCGGGCGGCGGCCAGTGAGCTGCTGTTCTGGGGATTTGTGTACGGCGCGCTGTGGTGGTTCCTCGGACCGCTCACCCTGCTGCCGATCCTGCTCGGTCAGCCGGTCACCTGGGATCTCGTCAGCGGCCAGAACCTGACCCCGAGCCTGTTCGGCCACCTGGCCTACGGCGCGGTCACCGCCGCTGTCTTCGCCTGGCGCCAGGCCCCGGTCATCCGCATCCACCTCGCCACCGTGGCCCGGGGAGTGATGGCCGGGCTGCTGGCCGCCGCCGCCCTGGTCTTCAGCCTAGGCATCATGGTGGGTGAAGTCCCGTACGAACTGCTGTACGCCTCTTTGGCGGTCGGCGGCGGCTACGGCCTGCTCTTCGGCAAACGTCCGGAAGGCACCGGACCCGCGTTAATCCGCGGCATGGTGTACGGCTTCGTTTGGTGGATCCTTCTGGTCCTCACTGCTCCGGCCCTGCTGGCCGGTGGTCGGCTGGACTGGTCGATCGGCGCGGTCCGCGCGGCGTTGCCGGATCTGGTCGGCTACCTGCTGCTGGGGGCAGGCACGGGCGCGGTCTTCACCTGGCTGGGCGGGCTGGGTCGAGTGCTGTTCGTGGACGACGTACGGCGGCTGCGCCCTGACCGGTTCGGCGTCTCCAGACTCAGAGCCGCCTGCTACGGCGGGACCTTCGGGCTGGCCGGCGGCCTGATCGCGACGCTCTTCACCGGCCCGCTCGGACTTGTGGAGGGACTGGCCGCCGGGACGTCCTATGCGCTCTTCTTCCGCGGGCGTAGCTTCGATCCGGCATCGGGGATCGGCTGGGGCCTGTCATACGGATTCCTGTGGTGGCTCCTCGGCTCGCTGACCCTGTGGCCTGTCCTGCAGGGCGGCCATCCGCAGTGGTCGGCCGCCCTGCTGGCGGCCGATTCCCCCGCCCTGGTCGGGCACCTGGCCTTCGGCGCCGTGCTCGGCGTCGGCTACCAGCGCCTGGAAGAGCGGACCAGCCCGTGGTGGCTCACCCGTGGCCAGGCCGCCGCAGAACGCGCGATTGCGCTGCGGGAGCAGACGCTCGGCTCCGCCCCGGCCATCTGGACGCTCGTCCTGCTTCTCGCGGCCATCATCCCGACGCTGGTGGTGGCTTGAGATGTGGCCACCCGCGGTGGGGTTCAGAAAGTGCTTCATGTCGAAGCGGTGCACCGCAGTTCTTACGGCTTGCGAACGCGGCCGTGGCGGCTCTGACAACGCGCGGTATCCACAGCTAACGTCAGCCAGGTGAAGGTCATGGTCACCGGCTCGTCCGGATTCATCGGTAGTCATGTCGTCGAGGCCTTCGAAGCGGCCGGGCACGAAGTGGTGCGACTCGATCTGAAGGACGGTCCCGACGTACGGGACGAGGCGGTCCTGGATCGGGCTCTGCCGGGCGTGGATCTGGTGGTGCACCAGGCCGCCAAGGTGGGTCTGGGCGTGGACGTCTCTGATCTGCCCGACTACGCGGCGGTCAACGTGTACGGCACCGCGGTCCTGCTGGCGGCGATGGCCAGACACGGCATCGAGCGGCTGGTCTTGGCCTCATCGATGGTGGTCTACGGGGAGGGCGCCTACGACTGTCCCGAGCACGGCCGGGTACGCCCAGGCCCACGCTCCGCCGAGGACCTCCGGCGTGGCCTCTTCGAGCCGACCTGCCCGGAGTGCCGCGCCACAGTAGGCCACGCGGTCATCGGGGAAGACGCTCCGCTGGACCCGCGCAACGCCTACGCCACGACCAAACTCGCTCAGGAGCACCTGGCGGCGAACTGGGCGCGGGAAACGGCGGGAACGGCGGTGGCGCTCAGGTATCACAACGTCTACGGTCCGCGGATGCCGCGCGACACCCCCTATGCCGGAGTGGCGGCGATCTTCAGGTCGGCGTTGGAGGCGGGCCGCGCGCCGAGGGTGTTCGAGGACGGCAGGCAGCTGCGCGACTTCGTGCACGTGCGCGATGTCGCCCGGGCGAACCTGGCCGCGGCCGCGGCCACACAGGTGCCGGGCGGCTTGACCGCGTACAACATCGCCAGCGGCACCCCGCACACCGTCGGAGAGATGGCCGCCGCCCTGGCGGTCGAGCACGGCGGACCCGCACCGATCGTCACCGGCGAGTACCGGCTGGGCGATGTCCGGCATATCGTGGCCGCGCCCGACCGGGCCAGAGCCGAGCTCGGATTCCGCGCCGAGGTCACGTTCGCGGACGGGATGAAAGAGTTCGCCACCGCGCCGCTAGGGATGTCATGACCATTGACGTCGTGCTGCCCTGCCTGAACGAAGAGACCGCGCTGCCGTGGATCCTTGACCGGATGCCGCCCGGCTACAGGGCGATCGTGGCCGACAACGGCTCCACTGACGGCTCGGCCAGGGTGGCGGCGGAGCTCGGCGCGCGCGTGGTCAGCGAGCCCCGCCGCGGGTTCGGCGCCGCCTGCCACGCGGGCTTGCTGGCCGCGACGGCGGACATCGTCTGCTTCATGGACGCGGATGCCTCGCTCGATCCTCAGCAGTTGCCCGAGGTGGTCGCCTCCGTGCTGGCAGGTGAGGCCGACCTGGTGCTCGGGAGGAGGATTCCGCGGGCCGGCGCGGCATGGCCGGCCCACGCCCGCCTCGGCAACGCCGTACTGGCCAGGAACCTGCGCCGCCGCACCGGTGCGCCCTTGCACGACCTGGGGCCGATGCGAGCCTGCTCCCGAGCGGAGCTGATCGCGCTCGGCCTGACCGACCGCCGGTTCGGCTACCCCTTGGAGATGGTGTTGCGCGCCGCGCAGGCCGGTTGGCGTATCGCCGAGGTCGAGGTGGACTACCTGCCGCGCAGCGGCCGTTCCAAGGTCACCGGTACGGTCCGCGGCACCATGCGGGCGGTCGCCGACATGCGGCGCGTCATGAACGCCACGCGAAAGCCGGGATCATTACCGCCGGCGGCAGGACGAGTGTCCGGACGGCGGGCAGGGAGCTGAGAATCCGCTCGCGCGGAACGGCGGCGTAGGCAGGCCGATCAGCGGTTCCGGAGCCGGTCGAGGCCGTCGAGGATGAAGTCGAGCGCGAACTCGAACTCGACGTCGTCGTCACACGCCCCGAGCACGCCGTCATGGGTGACCGCGACGGCCATTTCCGCGGCGTACGGAAGGGTGGCGCCGAGCTGGGCGACGAGTTGGGCGGCCGCCTCCGGGTCGAGGTCGGGGGACTCATCGAAAAGATCTTGTGAGAACCCGAGCACCCGGCTGCCGAGGATGTGCAGGGCGTGGTGTGCCAGCGCGACGGAGAAGCCGCCTTCGCGGAGGATGCCGATCACCGCGTTGGCGTAGCGCGGCACGGCGGGTCCGGGTGCGGTCCGGGTCTCCACTGTGCGGGGCGCCCACGTGTGACGGAGGATGATACCGCGCGCGGCGAGCACCGTAGTGCGGAGTGAGGTCTTCCAGTCGGCGCCGTCGGCCGTTATCGGGATCTCGTCGATCACGGCGTCGACCATGCCGTCCAGCAGGTCGTCCTTGTTGCGGACGTGAGTGTAGAGGGACATCGCCTCTACTCCCAGCTCCTGCGCGAGCCTGCGCATGCTGACCGCCTCGATGCCGTCCCGATCGGCGAGTTCGATGGCGGCCGCGACCACCCGCTCTCTGGTCAGCTGGGTGCGGCGTTCGGTACTCGTCTCGCTCAGCGCGGCGATCTTCATGCCGCTCTTCGGCTTGCCACTGCGCCTCATGTCGCCCAAAGCACCTCCTATTGACATCCTTACGCCGTACGGATTACCTTACGACGTATGGATGTCCTTACTCTGTAAGGACGCGTGCAGACTACCACGTCGCGGCATTCCACCTCCTCATGACGGGATCACGAACAGCAGGGAGAGACATGAAGATGACGAAGGATCGCACCGCAACGATGCTGGCCATCGTCCAGGACGGTTACGGTGCGCCCGAGCGGGTGCTCAGGTCCGATCACATCGACCGACCACAGGCCGGCACCGGCGAAGTCCTCGTCCGGTTACGGGCCACGAGCGTGAACACCCCGGACTGGGGCACGGTGGCCGGTGTCCCCTATGTCCTTCGCCTGGGTACCGGGCTACGGCGGCCGGCTCGTCCGATCCGGGGCAGCGATCTCGCCGGTGTCGTGGAGGCCGTCGGCCCGGACGTGAACGATCTGCGGCCCGGCGACGAGGTGCTCGGGTCCCTGTGGGGTAGCGGGTCGCGCGCCGGAACGTTCGCGGAATACACGGTCGCACCGGAGCGCCAGCTCGTGACCAAGCCGACCGGCCTCAGCTTCGAGGAGGCAGCCGCGTCGGTCATGACCGGGCTGACCGCGCTGACCGCGATGCGTGAGGTGGGCGGAGCCGGCCCCGGCAAGCGGGTACTCGTCAACGGAGCCTCGGGCGGGGTGGGCACGATGGCGGTGCAGATCGCCAAGACGCTCGGCGCCGAGGTCACGGGCGTGTGCGGCACCGGCAACGTGGAGCTGGTGCGGTCGCTCGGAGCCGACCATGTCATCGACCACACCAAGCAGGACTTCACCCAGATCCAGCGGCGTTACGACATCATCCTGGACAACGTCCTGAACCGCCCGCCGTCGGCCACGGCCCGGCTGCTGGCACCACATGGCGTCTTCATCCCGAACAGCATCGGAAACACCGGAGGACTGCTCGCCGGCCTGCCCAGGACGCTACGGGCGACCCTGATGCGCAAGGGCACCACCAAGGTCAAGCTCGTCAAGTTCGCGGTGAACCGGGAGAACCTCGACGCGCTCGTCCACCTTCTCGAATCCGGCCAGGTCAGGGTGGTCATCGATACGACCTACCCGCTCGACCAGGCGGCGAGCGCGGTCGCGCACATGCTGGGCCATCACGCCCGAGGCAAGGTCGCCATCAGCGTGTAGCGCGATCCGACCCGTCACCTGCGAGCCGAACCTCGTTCGCACTCCGTAAGAAGTCCGTGCCGTAACGACCTTGTAAGAGATGACGCAGGTCACAGCACTTATCGTCAGGTGCATGACGCAGATCGTGATCATTGCCAAGGAGCCGGTGGCGGGCCGGGTGAAGACCCGCCTGACACCGCCCTACAGCCCGGCTCAGGCGGCTCGGCTGGCCGAGGCCGCGCTAGAGGACACCCTGCGTACCGTCGCGGCGACACCCGCCACCCGGCGGGTGCTGGTCCTGGACGGCCTGCCCGGCGGCTGGCTGCCCGCAGGCTTCGAGGTGATCCCCCAGCGCGGGTCTGGGCTGGACGAGCGCCTCGCCGCGGCGTTCGCCGACACCTACCGGCTCTGGCCGGAGCCGATGGTGCTGATCGGCATGGACACCCCCCAAGTAACCCCCGAACTGCTGCACACGGCCATACAGGGACTGAGCGAAGACGATGCGGTCTTCGGGCCCGCCGCCGACGGCGGCTTCTGGCTGCTGGGGCTGCGTCACCCTGATCCCGATCTGCTGCTCGGCGTGCCCATGTCGCAGCCCCACACCGGACGGGCGCAACTCGAACGCCTCAGCGGGGCAGGGCTGAGTGTGCGGCACCTGCCCGAACTGACCGACGTGGACACCGCGGCCGACGCCGCCCGGGTCGCCTCCGACGCCCCGGCCTCACGCTTCGCCCAGGTGCTCCGCGAACTGGCGGCGGTCGCCCTGCGATGATGGGCGAGATCTACGCCGACGCGCTGGCCGGAGCCTCCGCCGAGCTCGAGTACGTTGACGGCACCCGCACCCTCCTGGAGGCCACCCGCTGGTTCGAGCCCATCGACGGCGACGAGACCATGCTGCGGCGATGCACCGGTCCCACCCTGGACATCGGCTCGGGCCCAGGCCGGCTCACCGTCGCGCTCAACCGCCGCGGCATCCCGGCCCTCGGCATCGACATCACCCCGCACGCCGTACACCTGACCCGCCGAGCGGGCGGCTTCGCGCTGCGCCGCAGCGTCTTCGACGAACTGCCCGGCAGCGGCCGCTGGGAGACGGCCCTGCTCGCCGACGGCAACATCGGGATCGGCGGCCATCCCGGCGTCCTGCTGCGCAGAGTCAGAGAGCTGGTACGCCCGGGCGGCCGGGCCATCGTCGAGGTCGACCCGCCGGGGGTGAGCAGCCGTGTCGACCGGGTACGGCTGCGCCGCGACGATGTCGTGGGCGACTGGTTCGCCTGGGCGGTGGTCTCCGCCGACGACATCAGGCGCACCGCCCAGCTGGGCGGCTTCGATGTGACCGACTGCTGGCCGGAGGCCGGCCGCTGGTTCGCCGAACTACGCTAAGTCTTCGAACGGCCCACAGGATCCTCTGGCCGGCAAGGAATCAATCTTCGGCGAGGACGATGACCATGTCGCGGGGCCCGAGCGTGACCGGATCAGATTTGCCGGGGTTGAGCACCACGCCGAAGTTGGGTGGAGCGGTGGACTCGACCTGCAGCCGGTAGCCGATGGCGGTCTCGCCGCGCATCCGCGCCGAGGCGATGACGGTGGCGAAGCTGACCGTCACGCCGGGGTGAACGTAGTCGGTGGCGGGCTTGAGGTAGATCTCCGAACCCTCGGCATCGAACAGGTAGTCGAACACGGCGCCCAGGTGCGGGTTCTCCGAGAGCTGGGTCATCAGCAGGCTGATCAGCTTGTCGCCGACCACGAAGTCGTCGGCCTGGGTGACCTGGCCCAGGCGGCGGTTGCGGTCGTCGTTCATCTCGCTGACGATCGGGAACCGCTGCCCGGTCCGGGAGCCCATGTCGCGCAGGTGCAGCAGGGTGACCAGGGTCCGCGAGTCGGCGTACTGCGGCTCCAGATGCCCGTCGGCCAGCACGATGATGTGGTCGAACATGCCCGGGTTCAGCGACTCCAGCGCGATCCGGTCGGTGGTGTCGCACTCCTTGACGTTCACCGTCAGGTTGCTCAGTCCGGCGGTGAGCCGCTCCAGGTGCTCGTCCTCGATGACGCCGGCCGCGATGTTCAGCGCCGAGCCGGGCGAGACGTACTGAGCGAGCTCGGTGACGACCTTCGGGGCGCGCTTGTTCCAGCCCAGGAGGAGCGTGTTCTCCGGGGGCAAGGGCTGGCGAGTGGGGTGGGTGATCGCCTGCTGGACGATGGGCGGGAAGCTGCGGACGAGCCGGATGGTCGAGTCGTCCTCGGCGATCACGATCATCTGGTCGCCGTCCATGATCTGGGTGTCCATCGGCGGATTCAGTACCACCGAGCCGTCGCCGTGCCGGATCCCGATCAGGGAGGCGGTCCCGTAGGCGAACAGCGCCTCCCCGTACGGGAAGCCGATCAGCTTCGGCTCGACCCGCATGTAGATCTCGTCGCCGCCGAAGTCCAGCAGATCTGTGCAGACCACCGACAAGCCCGACTGGCGGGAGGTCTGGACGATGAGTCGTGAGGCGATGTCGTCGCTGTCGACCACCTGTGCGTGGCCGCCTCCAGCCAGCTCGGCGGCGGCCAGGTTGTTCGTGTCGATCACCGAGGCGATGATCGGCGGGCGCCGCCTGCGCCAGTTGCGGTTGGTCAGCGCGAGCAGCGTCTTGACGACGTGCGCGTCGGAGTCCTCGCCGGGCGGTGAGAGCACGATGATCGAGCGGGCGGTGTCCAGGCTGAGCAGGTCGAGGTCGGACGGCTCGGCCGGGCTGCCGCTGCGTACGACGATCCGGGTCTTTCCGGTGTCGCCGACCCGGGCCCGCAGTTCCTCCTCCATCTCCAGCTTGTCGCCGTCGCCGAGGATGGCGATGCAGGACTTGGCCTCGCTCTCGTTGGCCTCGACCAGCTCCGGGATGATCGTGAAGATCTGGTCCGACCAGCCGATCAGCGCCGTGTGGCCGGACTCGACGATTCTGGAGCGGCCCTTGCGCAGCTCGGTCAGCTTGTTGTCCAGCCCTGTGGTGAGCACGCCGACGAGGCTGGAGACGATGAGCAGCCCGCCGATCGTGATGGAGAACCCGAGGATCGTGAAGATCGTGCTGCCCTCGTTGTCGCCCGCCACAGTGCCGGCATCCATCGCGCGCATGAGGCTGCCCCACAGCGCTTCGTACCAGCTGTTGTGCACGTCGTTGTCGGCGAAGAGCATGGACAGGCCCGCGAACACCGTGACCATGACGACGGTGACCAGCGCGAGCCAGCCGATGAGCGCCGGTGTGCCTTTCGACATGCTGTTGTCGAACCGGTAGCGCAGACGTTCTCGTCGTGTGGCCATGACAACCCTGTCCTGTCGGCCCGGCCACCTGAAAGCTGCTGGCGAGCTGAGAGGAAGTGGCCAGGGAAGCGCGAATACTATCAATCGCCACAATTGTCCCTTTGATGCTTTCCCATCACTTGCAACTCCCTTACACCGCGGCGCCGGGGCAAGGTGGCCGGTGCTCCGGGGACGGGCGCGGCGTACCTGTCCCCCGTGCGAGCTACCGGCGAATGTCCACCACGTGGTGACGATCGCGGGGCTGTCGACTCCCTAGCGTTACGTCGCGGCCGCAGCGCTTCGGCCGCTTCCCCACCGCATCGCCGCGTGAATCGGCTCGGCGGCGGACTGGGACCCCTTCGCCGCCACCCTCGACCATGATCGCCGACCGCACCAGGACGATCCCCGCCTCCGCCAAGGGCCCGGCGGCCGAGGTACGCGCCCAGAACCTCGCGATCTTCAAGGGACAGAACCCGGAGAAGCTCGTCATCACCGACGGCAAGGTCCGTTCCGCCGACAACATCCCGGTCGAGGTAATCCGGCACGGCAAGCCGTACCTCTCGGCCATCCCCACCTACGGGCCGCGCCTGGAGCGGGCGTGGACCGCGGGCCAACGCAGGTGGCTCGGCCTGTCCAGCCGCAGCAAGCTGAGCACCGCCAAGAACAGCGGGCACTACATCTACCTCGACCAGCCCGAGATCGCCGTCCGGGCCATTCAGCGCGTCGCCTCGCACGCAATCGACGAAGGTATAGGACCATTCGCCGGGTATTGACAGTCGCCGTGTCGTTGATGACACTTTGGTCGAAACACAGCGGAAACCCAATTGCCCGTTGCTAATAGAAATACGTGCGCATCCTTATGTTAGCGCTAACAATAGAACCTCCTCCATAGAAAATGTTAGCGCTAACAATATTTGCTCACCCCCAATGGTCACCGCGCTCTCTCGCCGCACACGAAAGGCACACCATGGGTTTCTGGTCTCTACGCCACTGGCGGCGAACGGCCCTCACCGCCGCCTCCCTCGCGGCGCTCGTCGTCACCGCGCTGGTCACCGTGCCAGGCACGGCGCAGGCGGCCGGCACGTTGTCCTGCGACATCTACGCGAGCGGCGGCACGCCGTGCGTCGCCGCTCACAGCACCACCCGTGCGCTGTTCGGCTCCTACAACGGGGCGCTCTACCAGGTGCGGCGCTGGTCCGACGGTGCGACGACCAACATCGGCGTGCTCAGCGCCGGCGGTTACGCGAACGCCGCGACCCAGGACTCCTTCTGCTCGGGCACGTACTGCACGATCGTTCGCATCTACGACCAGACGTCGCGCCACAACGACCTCACGATCGCTCCCGGCGGCGGCGCCAATCCCACGGCCGACCAAGGCGCGAACGCGGCGGCTCTGCCCGTGACGGCAGGTGGCCACAAGGTCTACGGCGTCTACATCTCCGCGGGCAACGGCTACCGCAACAACGCGACGAACGGCGTCGCCACCGGCAGCCAGCCCGAGGGCATGTACATGGTGACCGAGGGCACCCACGTCAACAACCGGTGCTGCTTCGACTACGGCAACGCCGAGACCAACAACATGGACACCGGCAACGGCGACATGGACGCGATCTACTTCGGCACGCTGTGCTGGTTCTCACCGTGCGCGGGCGGACCGCGCGTCGCCGCGGACCTCGAGAACGGGTTGTTCGCCGGCGGCAACGGTTCCTGGACCGCGAACACCGGCCGTAGCTCCGCATTCGTGACGGCGATGCTGAAGAACAACGGCACCTCGACGTACGCCATCAAGGACGGCAACGCGCAGTCGGGCAGCCTGGCGACACGGTACAACGGAGGGCTGCCGACCCAGGCCGGCTACCGCCCGATGACCAAGCAAGGCGCGATCATCCTCGGCATCGGCGGCGACAACAGCAACGGCTCCGTCGGATCGTTCTTCGAAGGCGTGATGACCAGCGGCTATCCGAGCGACGCCACGGAGAACGCCGTGCAGGCCAACGTCGTCTCCGTCGGCTACGGCAAGAGCGTCACCTTCCCCGTGAACGGAGCCACCTACCGGCTCACGAACCTCACCAGCGGCAAGGTGCTCGACGCCGTCAACTGCGGCACGGCCAACGGCACGCAGATCGACCAGTGGCAGGCGCTCGGCAACACCTGCCAGCAGTGGCGCTTCAACAGCGTCGGTGCGAACAAGTGGACGATCACCAACGTCAACGCCGGCAAGGTGCTCGACGCGGTCAACTGCGGGCTGGCCCTCGGCACGGCCGTCAACCTGTGGGAGCCGCTCGGCAACACGTGCCAGCAGTGGGCGGTCATCCCCGCGGGCAACGGCCGATACGAGCTGGTGGTCGAGAACAGCGGCATGGTGCTCGACGACCAGAACTGCGGCACGGCGAACGGCACCCCGGCCCGGCTGTGGATGTGGCTCAACAACACCTGCCAGCTCTGGTCGATCGCACCGTAGGGCACCACTGCCTGACCGATTTCCTCCCCGGGGCGGTGGCGTACGCGGTCCCGCGGTGTTATCACTGCGGGGACAAGGTCACCTCCCCGAGGGGGATCAGTGGAGTTCCGTCTGCTCGGCCCCGTCGAAGCCTGGGACGGCGGCAAGCGCCTGGCGCTGGGCGGCCCGAAACCCCGCGCCCTCCTGGCCGCGCTGCTGCTGGCCGACGGGAAGGTCGTCTCCAGTGAGCGGCTCGTGGACGTGCTGTGGGGCGACGACCCGCCGCGCAGCGCCTCCGCGCTCGTCCAGACGTACGTGTACGGCCTGCGCCGCACGCTCGCGGACAGTGGCGAGGCGGAGGTGATCGAGACCAGGCCGCCCGGGTACGCGGCCCGGTTCCAGCCCGGCCGGCTCGACATGGAGTCGTTCGAGCGGATGGTCGCCGAAGGCCGGCGGCACGCGGCGGACGGTGGGCACGACCGCGCGGCCGAGAGCCTGCGCGCGGCGCTGGCGCTGTGGCGCGGATCGGCGCTCGGCGGCATCGGGCACGTGCTGCGCGGCGAGGCCGCCCGCCTCGACGAGACGCGGCTGCTCGTCCAGGAGGAGCTGCTTCACGCGGAGCTGGCGCTGGGCAGGCACGCGGAGGCGGCCGGCGAGCTCACCGAGCTGGTTCGCCTGCACCCCACCAGAGAGCGCCCCCGAGCCCTGCTCATGAGGGCCCTGTACCAGCTGGGCCGCCAGGCCGACGCGATGGCGGTCTACCACGAGGGCCGCAAGGCGCTGGCCGACGAGCTGGGCGTAGATCCCGGCCCCGAGCTGCAGGAACTGTACGAGGCGGTGCTGCGCGCGGACCCCGCCCTGGACCCCGCTCCGGCGCTGCCCAAATCACAGCCGGTCCCGGCACACCTGCCCCGCGGGGTCGCCGACTTCACCGGCAGGCAGCGCCAGCTCGCGGAGCTGACCGCCCTGCTCGGCGCCCCCAGCGACACGGTCACGGTGTGCGTCATCTCCGGCAAGGGCGGAGTCGGCAAGTCGACGCTCGCGGTGAAGGCCGCCCACCAGGCGTCCCCGGCCTACCCCGACGGGCAGCTCTACGCCGACCTGCGTGGCGTCACCGGCTCTCCGGCCCCGGCTTTGGAGGTGCTCGGCCGTTTCTTGCGGGCGCTCGGCCTGCCGCCGTCCGCGATTCCGTCGACGGTGCCCGAATGCGTGGACGCCTACCGCAGCGCCCTGCACGGTCGGCGGGTGCTCGTGGTGCTCGACGACGCTGGCTCCGAGCAGCAGGTACGCCCCCTGCTCCCGGGCAGCCCCACCTGCGCCGTGCTGATCACGGCCAGGCGCAGGCTCGCCGGCCTGGACGGGGTGCGGGTGAGCGATCTCGACGTCTTCGACACCCCTGCGGCAGTGGACCTGCTCGCCCGCATCGCCGGTCCTGAGCGCGTACGGGCGCAGACGGAGGCGGCCGCGCACATCGTCCGCCTCTGCGGTCATCTGCCGCTCGCGCTGCGCACGGCGGGCGCGCGGCTGGCCGCCCGCCCGAACTGGCCGCTCGCGACGCTGGCCGGACGTCTGGCCGACGAACACCGCCGCCTGGACGAGCTCACCGCCGGCGACCTGGAGGTACGGGCCAGCGTCGCGCTCAGCTACCGAGGGCTCGACGAGGGAGCGAAACGGGCGTTCCGCCTGCTCGGGCTGCTGGGCGTGCCCGACTTCGCGTCCTGGGTGCCCGCGGCGCTCCTGGACGTGCCCGAGACCGAGGCCGAGGAGGCCGTCGAACGCCTGATGGACGCCCAACTCCTCGACGATGTCGCCGTGGACGCGGCCGGGCAGGCCCGCTACCGATTACATGACCTCCTCCGCGTGTACGCGGCCGAACGCGCCGAGGCCGAAGAGCCGCCCGAGGAGCGCGCGGCGGCCGTGAACCGCGCCCTGGGCGGCTGGCTGTGGCTGATCACCCGGGCCGCCGCCGCCCGGCCGCCGGGCGCGCTGACGCTGCGGCGCGAGTATGCCATGGCCAGGCCCGTCGACGCGGACGTGGCCGACCTGGTCACGTGGTTCAGCGCCGAGAGCCCCGCCCTGGTCGTCGCGGTGGAGCGGGCGGCCGCCATGAACCTGCACGAGGTGGCCTGCGAGGTGGCCGCCGCCCTGTGCTCCTCCTCGTTCTCCGTGGACACCCGTTTCGAGGAGTGGCGGCGTACGCACGAGTCGGCGCTGGGCGCGGCACGGCGGGCGGGCGATCCGCTGGCCGAGGCGACGCTGCTGGTGGGACTCGGCCAGCTCCGCTACCGGCAGGACCGCTATTCGGAGGCGCAGGCGTTCTTCCACCAGGCGCTGCCGCTGCTGCGCGCGGGCGGCGACGCGCACGGGCAGGCGGTGGCCGTCGCCGGCATCGGCAACGCCTGCCGCGAGCTGGGCGACCTGGCCGCGGCGCTGGCCCACCTGCGGGACGCGGCGGAGGTGTTCCGCTCGCTCGGCGACGACGCCGGGATCGGGCACGTCAACCGGCTGGCCGGATCAGTGCTGCTCGAACAGGGCGAGTTCGCCGCCGCGCACGCGCTGCTCGACGACGCCCTGGCCGCCTTCCGCCGGCTGGGCAGCAAGCGCAGCGAGGGGATCACGCTGCGGAGCATCGGCCTGGTCCACCGGGCCGTCGGCGAGTTCGGCCGGGCCGAGGAGCTGTGCGCGCGGGCGGTGGCCCTGCTGCGTGAGGCGGGCGACCCGCTGATGCTCGCGTACTGCGTGCAGGCCCTGGCCAAGACCCGCATCCGGCTCGGCGGCGACGCCGGCATCCTGCCCGAACTGCGGGAGGCGATGGAGGTGTGCGAACGGAACGACGACCGGTTCGGGATGGCGCTCGTCGAGCGGACCGTCGGTGAGCTGCACCTGGCCCACGGCAGGCACGCGCAGGCCGAGGAGCATCTCGGCCGGGCCGTCGCGCTGTGGGACCGGCTGGGGCTGCCGCTGTTCCGCGCCCGCACCCTGCGCGACCTGGCCGCCGCGCGCGAGGCGGCCGGGGACGCCCCAGCCGCCGCCTCCATGCGAGCCGCGGCGCTCGCCGTCTTCGCCGAGTACGGCACCCGCGAGTACGGCGAACTGCGCTCGTCTGGTGGCTTTCTGGAGTGAATTTGGAGCGCCCTCGCTCAACGTCCTCCTAAACAGCCCCTTTTCTGTGCAAGGAGAGCGTCGTGCCGGACATCGTCCTCATGTCAGACCCCAGAATCAGCGAGATCCCCGTCGAAGATCGCGCGGAGCCGCTGGCGGACCTGCGCACCGTCCCCGGCCTGCGGCTGGACCAGCGGATGGCCGACCCCGGCGGAGCGTACGCGCACGTCCGCCAAGGTCACGTCGATCGCCTCCTGCGCGCCCAGAACGGCCTGCCCGACGGACTGCGGCTGCTCGTGGTCGAGGCGTACCGGCCGCCCGCGCTGCAGGAACGGTACTTCCAGCGGTACGCCTCGCAGCTCGGCGCGGACAACCCCGACTGGTCGCCTGAGCACGTGTACGTGCAGGCCAGCCGTTCCCTGGCACCGCCCCACATCGGCCCGCACGTCTGCGGCGCGGCGGTGGACCTCACCCTGTGCACCGGCGACGGCGCCGAGCTGGACATGGGCACCGAGGTGAACGCCAGCCCGGAGGAGAGCGACGACGCCTGCTACACGGCCGCGCCGAACATCTCCAAGCACGCCCGCGCCAACCGGGAGATCCTCATCGGCGTCATGTCCGCGGCCGGGTTCGTCAACTACCCGACGGAGTGGTGGCACTGGTCGTACGGCGATCGTTACTGGGCCCTGACCACCGGCGCTGCCGCGGCCCTGCACTCCCTGATCGAGTGGTCGCCGCGTACATGAGTTCGACCGCCGCGGTGATCGATGATCACCGCGGCGGT
>NZ_JAHKRM010000057.1 GCF_019396345.1 Nonomuraea guangzhouensis
CGTCATCCACACCCGAAAGCATGGACATGACGGGGTTGTGCATCATGCACTGGCTTTTAACACACTGTTGAGTTCTCAAGAAACGGACGCGTACTCCCCAACCTGCGAGAGGCGCACATTTCGTTTTTCGTTCATTTCGTTGTGTCTTTATTCTTTCAGCCGCCCGATCCGGTGTCAAATTGACCCGATTCGCATCGACCTTCTGGAATAAACACCGCCCCGTTTCCGGGACAACCCCTCTAACTTACCAGCCCATCCGGATGGTACGAACCATCTGGATGAACCAGGAGGAAGTTGGGATGTGCTGAGCATCGTCCGGGGTTCCGTGAACCCCCGCGCCGCCCTGCCTGAGCAACTCTAGCAGCCGTCTCCGGCTGCTTCGTGCCGTACAGGTAATCATGAGGTCCTTCCCTGCCCACAAGATGCTCAAACCTGCCGATCTCGGACCGGCCCCGGGGCGGGCGGCCGACATGGCGGAGACAAGCCGAAAGCAAGTCATCCGCAATCGCCCCTGTGTACGAAGTAGCTACGAGCAATCTGCGTCCCTGGAGGTGTCCGCAATGACCCGCTCGGAGTTCGATGACATCCGTGCCTTCCTTGCCGACGACGCGACTCACGCTGGGGACCTCCTCCAAGTCGCCCGGACGCTGATCGACGACCTCGAGCACGCGCGTATGCGTGAGGCCGTCCTGCGGACGTACTACTTGCGGCTGCTCACCGCTGCCCGGGCCACCGTGGCGGCCGAGGCGGTGGACGCGCCCGACCCGCTGGCCTTCCTCAAGCACGAGCTCGCCGAACGCGGCCAGCTTCCCGAGAACGGTGAGGCCGTGCAGCGCATCCTGGCCGACGCCCGCGCGGCGGCCGCCTTGCTGGCGTGCCTGGAGCAGCAGCAGCCGGCTCAGGTGCGGCCGGCAAGAGGCATGCGGCAGCGCCGCTGCATCGGCACCGCCCGTACGCTGCCCCGCTGAACGCCTTCCCGTACGAGCCCATACGAGCAGCGAAGCGTCCGGTGCAAAAAGGCGGACGAGACCGGCCGTTGGCGTGCGGAACAGGACGTCCGGTAATGTTGCCGTCTCCAGCGATGGACCCGACCGAGGAGGTGAGACCCATTACCGCTGTAGCAGGCTGGGTGCTCCCGTCTCATGGTTGTGCGGTCCACCTGACGTAGGTGGCCTAGGGAGCGCTCATAGGCTTTCCGAAAGGCGCTCATGTCGGTTTTTCCGTCATCTGTCCACCAATCCGCCATCGTCATCAGGCTCCGGGCCGCCGGCTGTGTCTTCGCCGAGGACGAGGCGGAGCTGCTCATCTCCACGGCGAGGACGCCGGACGAGCTCACCACCATGGTCGACCAGCGGGTCGCCGGTCTCCCTCTTGAGCACGTTCTCGGCTGGGCGGAGTTCTGCGGGCTGCGGGTCGCGGTGGATCCCGAGGTGTTCGTGCCGCGCCGGCGTACGGAGTTCCTCATCAGCCAGGCCGCCGCGCTGGGCGGCCGGTCGGCCACCGTCGTCGTCGACCTGTGCTGTGGAACGGGCGCGATGGGTGCCGCGCTGGCCGCGGTCCTGGACGGGGTCGAGTTGCACGCCGCCGACCTGCACCCCGCCGCGGTACGGTGCGCGCGCCGCAACCTGGCGCCCATCGGTGGCCACGTGTACGAGGGCGACCTCTACGAGCCGTTGCCCGACACGCTGCGGGGTCGCGTCGACATCCTGATCGCCAGCCCACCGTACGTGCCCACCGAGGCGATCCGGCTGTTGCCCTCGGAGGCCCGCGTCCACGAGCCGCTGGTGGCGCTCGACGGTGGCGCGGACGGGCTCGACGTCGTGCGGCGGGTGATCGCGGAGGCGCCGCCGTGGCTGGCACCGGGCGGTCATCTGCTGGTCGAGACGAGCGAGGGCCAGGCGGCGCGGACGGCCGACGCCATGGCCGCCTGCGGGCTGACCTCGCGCGTGGCCCGCTCCGATGAGCTGTACGCCACCGTCGTCATCGGCACCAAACCCACCGAGTAGGGAGCGACCGTGCGTGCCGGCCGACCGGCACGCACGGAGAGCCCAGGTGACCAGAAGACGACCACTCACTTACCCAGCCTTGGTCGACCGGCTGTAAGACTGCGCATATGTGGCAGCGATGGTTCAACTGGGCAGCAATCGTCCTAGTCGGCGGTTTCAGCCTCGTGTGGCTAGGTGTCGTGATTTATGTGAACGACGGCTCCACCTTCTGGATGCGTGTCTTCCAGCTGGCCTTCGGTGTCGCGCTGGCCGCATGGACCGTACGCAAGACAACTCTGATGATCACCAAGGCGTGAGTCCCATGAGCGATCAACTTTACGAAATCAGTCACGACATGGGCGATGACGTACAGCTGTCCGCCACCGCCATGTACATGGACAGGCTCCCGCAACGTCACAGAATCGTCGAGATCGATGACGAGGCCGCGCGAAGCATCTCCAGATGGGTGAACGAGGAGGACCCCCGCGAGTCCGATGCGTTCGCGGACCCGTTGGAGGACACGTACTTCCCGCCGGAGTAGTGGCTACGGCTGGAAGCGGTAGCCCATTCCCGGCTCTGTCAGCAGGTGTACGGGATGCCCCGGATCGCGCTCCAGCTTGCGGCGTAGCTGAGCCATGTACTGCCGCAGGTAGTGGGTCTCCTTCACATACGAAGTCCCCCACACCTCTCTCAGCAACTGGCGCTGGCTGATCAGCTTTCCGGGACTGCGTACCAGCAGCTCCAGGAAATGCCACTCCGTTGGCGTCAGCCGTACCCCGCCAGACACCGTTTTCCTGGCGAAATCGATCTGGTGCTCACCCACACGCACGGCCGCGGGCTCGTCGGGAGCCGCCCCCATGCGGCGCGTCACCGCGCGGATGCGCGCGAGCAGTTCGTCGATGCCGAACGGCTTGGTCACGTAGTCGTCGGCTCCCGCGTCGAGCGCGTCCACTTTGTCGGGGCTGCCGGCCCGCCCCGAGAGCACGATGATCGGCACGCTCGTCCAGCCGCGCAGCCCGTGGATGACGTCCACTCCGTCCAGGTCCGGCAGCCCGAGGTCGAGGATGATCACGTCGGGGTGCCAGTCGGCGGCCTGGCGCAGCGCGGCGGTGCCGTCCGGCGCGACGGCCACCTCGTAGTTCCTGGCGGCCAGGTTTATGCGCAGCGCCCGCAGGATCTGCGGTTCGTCGTCCACCACGAGCACGCGGGTCAATGAGCCCTCCGCAGCGAAACGGTCATGGTCAAGCCCCCTCCAGGCGTCCGTTCCGGTGTGAGCGTCCCGCCCATGGCCTCCGTCAGCCCGCGGGACAGCGCCAGCCCGAGGCCCAGCCCTACGCCTTGCCGATCGCCCAGGCGCTGGAACGGCATGAACACCCGCTCCTGGGCCTCCGCCGGAATGCCGGGTCCCCGGTCGATGACGCGGAACTCGACGTGTTCGCCGTACGAGCTCGCGGAGATCACGACCTTGCGATCGGGTGGGTTGAAGCGGACGGCGTTGGACATCAGGTTGACCAGCACCCGCTCCAGCAGCGCCGCGTCGGCCATGAACTCCGGAACCTCACCGCTGAACCCGTCGTGGACGCGGTCGCGCAGCGGTCCGAGATCGGCGATCGCCTGGGGGACGACGTCCTCGACCGCCAGCGGCTCCAGCGTGACGCCGAGCACGCCGGCCTGCAGGCGGCTCATGTCGAGGAGGTTCGACACCAGCCGGTCGAGCTTGATGAGCGACTCGCCCGCCGTGGCCAGGAGTTCAGCGCGGTCCTCGGGGGTCCAGTCGACCTCTGTCCCACGCAGGCTGTCGACCGCCGCCCTGGCCGCGGCGAGCGGGTTGCGCAGGTCGTGGCTGACGGCCGCGAGCAGCGCGGTGCGCATCTTGTCGGCCTCGGCCAGCGGCTTGGCCCGCTCGGCCTCCTCGCGCAGGCGTTCCTGGCGCAGCGCCACCGCCGATTCGGCGGCGAACGCCTCGAGCACCTGCCGGTCCGCCTCGTCGAGCGGCCTCCCCCGTACGGCCAGCACCAGGTCGTCGTCGATGGGCACGTCGGTGTCGGCATGGCCCGGCGAGGTGGACGGCGGCCCTCCTGCCGTGGCCACGACCCGCCAGGAGTCGCCGTCGCGCTCCAGCAGCGTGACGGACTCCAGCCCGTACACCTCCTTGAGCCTGGCCAGCAGGGACGGCAGCGCCGCGTCGCCGCGCAGGACGTGGCCGGCGAGCGTGGACAGCACCTCGGCGTCGGCGCGCGCTCGGGTGGCCTCCCTGCTGCGGCGGGCCGCCTGGTCGACGACCGTGCTGACCATCGCGGCGACCAGGACGAAGGTGGTCAGCGCGAACAGGTTCTCCGGCGCGGAGATCGCCAGCGTGTGCAGCGGCGGCGTGAAGAACCAGTTGAGCAGCGCGAAGCCGAGCACCGCCGCGGTGAGCGCCGGCCACCTGCCGCCCACCAGGGCGACGGCGACCACCAGCAGCAGGAAGAAGAGGATCTCGCTCGGCAGCGTGAGCTGCTCGGCGAAGGCCAGCATGACGGCCGTGAGCAGCGGCAGCCCGAGCAGCGCCAGCGCCCAGCCGGCGATCCGCCGGTCTCGGGTGAGCGCGGCGGGCGGGCGGGCGGAGCGGTGCGCGGGCGGCGGCGGCGCGTTCGCGGCAACGCCGGGGGCCGCGCCTAGGTCGATGCGCAGCCGCCCGCGTGTCATGCCCCGCTCCTGGTGGTTTTGTCGGTGACCTCCAGGCTACGACCAGGGGTGTGCTGTCCTACGGCTGGTACGGCGGGGCGACGCCCCAGCCCCAGTGCGGCACCGGAGCCTTGGTCGGGGGCTTCGCGCCGGGCTGCGAGTTGTGCACGGCCAGCCGGGTGCCCCACTCGATGTAGCCGGCGAAGGCGGCCCGGAACTCGGGGTCGTCGGGCAGTCCCACGTCGTCGGCGGCGTCCATCAGCAGGTTGACCCACCTGCGCCGCTGCGGCTCGGTGATGCCCTTGCCGAGGTGCTGGGAGAGCATGTGGGGGTAGCCGCCACGCTCCTTGGTGTAGTGGTCGGGGCCGCCGAACACCTCACCGAGCCACATCGCCACGTATCGCGGATGGCCGGGATCCATGTGCGCGAACAGCGGCCCGATCAGGTCGTCCTTGCGTACCTGCTGGTAGAACGCCTCGGTGAGCCGCTCCAGCGCCTCTGCCCCGCCCGCCCATTCATATAAGGTCGGCACTGCCTCGTTATCCATGTAATCATGTAATCAGGTGCCAGGTTGGTCGGCAAGTTCTGAAAGTTACACGCCGTTCCGGGCAACGGCGCAGGTCGGAAGACTCGCCAGGACCGGCCGCCTTTCCGCCGCCCCGACGCGCTCCTACGCTCTCGGCAGACCCACGATCTTCGGGAGCTGACGATGTCGCGGACGAGCGCCTTGCTGATGGCCGTGCTGACCCTGATCGCAACGGTACTCTTCCTGACCACGACACCGGCCAGCGCCGCCGCCACCAGGATCATGCCTCTCGGCGACTCGATCACCGGCTCGCCCGGCTGCTGGCGGGCCCTGCTGTGGAACCGGCTGCAGAGCACCGGCTACACCAACATCGACTTCGTCGGCACGCTGCCGCCGCAGGGCTGCTCGGTGTCGTACGACGGCGACAACGAGGGCCACGGCGGCTTCCTGGCGACGAACGTGGCCAACCAGAACCAGCTCCCCGGCTGGCTGGCGGCCACCAGGCCCGACATCGTGGTGATGCACTTCGGCACCAACGACGTGTGGAGCAACATCGCGCCCGCGACGATCCTCAGCGCGTTCACCACGCTGGTGAACCAGATGCGGGCCAGCAACCCCGCGATGAAGATCCTGGTCGCGAAGATCATCCCGATGAACCCCGCCAACTGCGCCGACTGCGGGCAGCGCGCCGTCACCTTCAACAACGCCATCCCCGCCTGGGCCGCCGCCACCACAACCCAGCAGTCACCGATCGTCGTCGTCGACCAGTGGACGGGGTTCAGCACGAGCGCGGACACCTACGACGGAGTGCACCCGAACGCCTCGGGCGACCAGAAGATGTCCGACCGCTGGTACCCGGCGCTGGTGAACTTCCTCACCCCGGGCGGGTCCACGCCGACGCCCACCCCCACTCCCACCGTGACACCGGCGGGCGGTTGCACGGCGACGTTCAAGAACGTCGGGCAGTGGACGGGCGGCTTCCAGGGCGAGGTCACGGTCAAGAACACCAGTGCCGCCACAACGAACGCCTGGACGGTCGGCTGGACGTTCGCCAACGGCCAGCAGATCACGCAGATCTGGGGCGGCACGCTCACCGCGAACGGAGCCGCCGTGAGCGTGCGGAACCTCAGCTGGAACGGCACCCTGGCCACCGGAGCCACGACCACCTTCGGGTTCCTGGGCTCCTGGAACGGCACCAACACCGCGCCCGTCCCCACCTGTTCTCCCGCCTGATCTTCTTCAATCGTTCGAGTGACAGTTGTCATCCAACCGATTGAAGAACTACGCTCTCCAGGCATGGGAGCACGGCGGGCACCGCGCCCAGAAGATCGCGGCCAGGCGGCGGAGCAGACACGGGAGCGGATTCTGACCGCCGCCGTGGCCGAGTTCGGGGCGAAGGGCTACGCGGGTGCCCGCACGGCCGGCATCGCCGCCCGCGCCGGCGTCAACCAGCAGCTGATCTCGTACTACTTCGGCGGCAAGCAGGGGCTGCTCGACGAGCTGCGCCGGCGCTGGCAGGAGCTCGAGGCCGGCCTGGTCACGCCGGACACCTCGTTCGCGGACTCGATCGGCGCGCATCTGGACGCGACGCTCGACAATCCCGACTGGGCCCGGCTGACCGTCTGGCAGGCCCTTGGCGACTGCCCGTTCACCGATGAGGCGGACGGGCGGCAGTACGCGGATCGTCAGCGGGCCAAAATGGCGGACTCGGTGGAGAAGATCCGCCAACGGCAGGAGAACGGCGAGGTCACCGATGAGGTGGACGCCAGGTTCGCGCTCCTGACCGCCTACGCGGTGGTCTTCGCCCCGATCACGATGCCGCACTTCGTACGGGCCCTGTTCGGCGACGACCCTTTGTCACCCGAAACCCGTACCGAGCTCCGCAACCAGCTGATCAAACTTCTCGGGAGGTCCTCCTAATGGTCACTGTCGTCTTCGGCGCCCGGGGCAATGTAGGCCGCCATGTCGCCGCCGGACTGCGCGCGGCGGGCATACCGATCCGCGCGACGGGCCGGGATCCGCATGCGCCGGGGTTCCCGCCGGACACACCGGTCGTAGCAGCCGATCTCGACTCTCCCGAGACGCTGCCCGCCGCTCTGGAGGGTGCCGAGAAAGTCTTCCTGTACACCAAACCGGATGGCATCGAGGGATTTGTGAAGGCGGCGCGATCCGCCGGCGTACGACACGTGGTGCTGCTGTCGTCGGCGTCCGTCGTTCTCCCCAGCGCCGAACTCAATCCGATCGCCAAGTTGCATCGCGTCGTCGAAGCGGCCCTCGAGGGCTCCGGCATCGACTGGACGTTCATCCGGCCGGGGATGTTCGCCACGAACACCCTGTGGTGGTGGGCCCAGTCGATCCGAACCGACAACACCGTCCGTACGGGGTATCCCGATGCGCAGCTCTCCTCCATCCACGAGAAGGACATGGCCGCGCTCGCCGTCACCGCCCTCACCGAACCCGGCCACGCTCAGCGGGCCTACACGCTCTACGGCCCCGAGTCGCTCACCATCAGGCAGCACGTCGAGCACATCGGCGAGGCCATCGGCCGCAAGATCACGCTTGACGTGACCTCCGAAGAGGAGGCCCGGTCGGATCTGGCCAAGACCATGCCTCCGATCGGGGTGGACGGCATCATGCGCATGCTGGCAGCAAGTACCGAGCGCCCCGCTCCTACCTCGACGGTCGTCGAGGAGGTCACCGGCCGTCCCGCGCACACCTTCGCCCAGTGGGCCCAGGACCACGCCGACGACTTCCGGTAGGGCTCAGCGCGCGTACGCCCTGACGGCCAGGCGGTTGGGAATCGGCTGCTCGCCCGGTTCGTACACCCGCTCGATGGCGAGTCCCGCGTCGATGAACGCGTTGATCAGGTCCGGGAGCGGCACCTGGCTCATCCCCACCCGCTCCCGGACCCCGCCCTTGCGCCACCATGGTCCGCTCCGGTGCCAGCCCTTGACGCGGTACGTGGGATGGATGATCAGCGCACCATCCTCGCGGTTCTCGATGTGCGGGCCGTTGAAGCACGGGTGCGCCCCGTAGAACAGCAGCAGCCCGCCCGGGCGCAGCACCCGGGCGGCCTCCTTCAGCAGTCCGGGAAAGTCGCCGATGTCGGTCGACACCCAGAACGCGGCGACGGTGCCGAACACCCCTGCGGCGAACGGCAGCGCCGTGCCGTCACCCTGGAGCAGCGGCGCGTCGTCCCGGCGGCGGGCCAGGCGTAACTGGTCGCCGGACCGGTCGAGGCCCACCACGGTCCTGCCGGTGGCGCGGATCGCGTCGAGGTAGAGGCCGGTGCCGCAGCCCAGGTCCAGGCATGGTCCGTCGCCCGGTCCCAGCAGCTCGGCCACGTCCGACCGGTTCTCGGCGGCGGCGGGGGTGTTGAACTCGTCGTACCACTCGGCCTGGCCGTCATAGCGTGCGGTCATGATCCATCAATACCGCCTATTGCCAGCTATTGACCTTGTCGCTGACGTATTCCGAGGAATGCGAGCGCACCGCCGATGATGAGGACGACAGGGCCGATGATGGCCCACATGGTGACGCCGCTCATCACGCTACCGCCGACGATGCCCAGCCCCTGAAGCGTCCACAGGCCGCCGACCAGGATCAGGAGCACACCGAGTACGAGGAAGATCCATGCTTTCACTGCATTTCTCGTTTCTTGTCCTGGAGGGGGTAGGGAAAGCGCCTTCAGGATGACATGACCGCCCGGCCGAGGGCGATCAGCTGGTCGAGCTGTGTGTCGATGGTGGGGGCGGCGATACGGCAGACGATGTGCCGCGCGCCCGCCTCCGCGTAGCGGGCGAGCGTCTCCGCCACCTGTCCGGCCGGTCCTGCGGCCATCGCCTGGATCGTCCGTACGGTCTCGGACGGCAGCCCGTACGTGGCCCGGCAGTAGGCATCGAGCTCCCGCTCCCCCTGTTCCGCGTCGTCGCTGATCAGCACGGTGACGAACAGCGCCGGCGTGATCGCGTCCGGGAGACGGCCCGCGGCCGTCGCGGCCTGGCTCACGGACTTGAGGCCCGCCCGGTAGTCGGCGACGTCCGGCGGGTAAGGCAGCCACCCGTCGTAGAGCCGGCCGGTGCGCTCAAGCGCCGACGGGCTGCCTCCCGCGAGCCAGATCGGCGGGCCGCCCGGCCGGTAGGACGGCGTGGACTCCGGCAGGTCGTCATGGCGCAACACCTCGCTATGGAACGTACGCTCCCCCGCCCACAGCGCCCGCCACAGCGAGACCGTGTCGTCCAGTCGCCGGAACCGTCGCTCCCACGGCACCTCCGACACCGCGTACTCGATCTCGGACCGGCCGGGGAAGCCCGCGCCCACGGCCACGACGAGCCGTCCGGCTGACAGGTGGTCGATGGAGGCCAGCTCCTGCGCGGCCGTGACCGGCCGGCGGAAGGCGGGCAGCAGAGCCGCGGTGCCGAGCGTGACGCGTTCGGTGGCGGGGGCGAGGGCGGCGAGCATGGCCAGCGGCTCGATCCGCGCGCCGAGAAGGGTGTCGTTGGCCCAGACGGAGTCGTACCCGAGCCGCTCGGCCCGGACGGCGAAGTCGACCAGGTGCCGGGCGTCGTTCCACTGGGTGCGGTTGGTGGGGAGCAGGACTCCCAGCCGCGCACGAGTATCGGTCACTGCTTCTCCTTGGTACGCGTTTGACCTTGAGAAGCATCGAAGAAGGGCTGCGGCCGGGCAATTCCTCGGAAGGTATGCCGCCACCCTCGGTAACCCATTTGTTACATGCTGCCCCTTGCTGGGATTTCTTGTGCTATGTACGGTCCTTTCATTGCCACTTAACAACCTGTTCAGTGCAACCGATCAAGGGGTTCGATGACGGAGCCGGAGACCGCACACTTGGGTGAACGCATCCGGGCCTACCGGAACATGCGCCAAATGACCGTGCGCGGCCTTGCCGGCCAGGCCAAGGCGAGCGCCAGCTTCATCAGCCAGCTGGAGCGAGGACAGACCAGCGCGAGCATCGGGATGCTGCGGCGGATCGCCGGAGCCCTCGGGATCACGGTGGCCGACCTGTTCAACGAACAGGACGAGGTCGGACACCGGGTCGTACGCCGCGCCGAACGTCCGGCATTACCCACGAAATCCGGCACCCGCAAGTACCTGATCTCCCAACGTCCCCTGCAGAACCTGGAGATGTACGCCGGGGAATTAGACCCGGGTGCGTCCACCGGGGACGAGCCGTACACCCACGGCGACTCCCAGGAGATCTTCCTCATCCTGCGCGGCCAGGTCACGCTCTGGCTCGGGCCCGCCGATTCGGCCGCCCCGCACGTCCTCGGGCCGGGCGACAGCGTGGAATACCGCACGTCGATGCCCCACCGCGTCGTCAACGACGGCGACGAGACGGCCGAGGTGCTCTGGACGATCAGCCCGCCCACGCCCGCCTGACTTACCCCACCCTTATCAAGGGGGTTCAACCATGCCGACCTATCCCAAACGACTGCCCGGTATGGCCGCGATAGCGGCTTCGCTACTGCTCTCCGCCGCATGTGGCGCCGGCTCCGCGGCGCCCGCGAGCATCGATCTCGGCTCCGGCCCCGCCAAGTCCGGCACCGTCAAGAAGGACGCGCTCAGCGGCCTGAACATGACGTTCGTCTCCTACGGCGGCGCGTACCAGGAGGGCCAGCAGAAGGCGGCGGTCGATCCCTTCGCCCAGGAGTCGGGCGCGAAGATCCTCGAGGACGGCCCGACCGACTACGCCAAGATCAAGGCCCAGGTCGACTCCTCGAACGTCACCTGGGACGTGATCGACACCGACTCGATCTGGGCCGAGGCGCAGTGCGGCAAGCTGCTGCAGCCGCTCGACTACACGATCATCGACAAGTCGAAGGTCCCCGAGGGCCTCACCACCGAGTGCAGCGTCCCCGCGATGCAGTACGGCATGGTGCTGGCGTACAACAAGGACAAGTTCGGCGCGAACCCGCCCAAGGGCTGGAAGGACTTCTTCGACACCGCGAAGTTCCCCGGCAAGCGCGGCATCTCCGGCAACCCCGGCGACTCGGCGCCCGGGCCGTTCGAGGGCGCGCTGATCGCCGACGGCGTCGCCCCGGACCAGCTGTATCCCCTGGACGTGGACCGCGCGACCAAGAAGCTCCAGTCGGTCCGCTCGAACCTGGTGTTCTGGAAGACCGGCGCGGAGTCGCAGCAGTTGCTGGAGTCCGGCGAGGTCGACATGGCGATGCTCTGGAGCGGCCGCGCGTACGCCGCCGTCAAGAACGGCGCCCCGTTCGACGTCTCCTTCGACCAGTGGATGCCGATCATGGACTCCCTGACCGTGCCGAAGAACGCCAAGAACCCCAAGGCGTCGATGGCGCTGATCAACTACTACCTGGGCGCGCAGCAGCAGGCCAAGCTCACCGAGCTGACCTCGTACTCGCCGATCAACACCGACGCCAAGCCCCAGCTGGACGAGAAGGGGCAGGCGTTCCTGACGACCAGGCCCGAGGTGGCGGACAAGGCACTCAAGATCGACTCGAAGTGGTGGGCGGAACACCAGCCCGAGATGATCGAGAAGTGGTCGGCCTGGCTCGGCGGCTGATCCGAGATGGCCTCGACGCTCCAAGCGGTGTCCCTGCCGGCGACGGCGGGCAGGGATGACCGCGACCGCCGGCCGGCGCTGCTCATCCTGCCCGCGCTGATCGCGCTCGCCGTCTTCTTCCTCTATCCGCTGGTCTCCATGGTGATCAGCGCGTTCACCGATCCCACGCCGGGCCTCGGGAACTTCGCCTGGTTCTTCGGTGAGCCGCAGAACCTGAGAGTGCTCGGCCGTACGTTCACCACGGGCCTGTGGGTGACGGTGATCGCGCTGGTCGTGTCGTACCCGTACGCCTACGCCATGACCATCGCCAGGCCGCGGGCGCGCAGCGTGCTGACGCTGCTCGTGCTCGTGCCGTTCTGGACCAGCCTGATGGTGCGCACGTTCGCGTGGGTGATCCTGCTGCAGGACACCGGTGTGATCAACGGCGCGCTGCAGGCGATCGGGCTCGGGCCGTTCAACCTGATCCGCACCCAGACGGGGGTGGTCATCGGGATGGTGCAGTTGCTGATGCCGTTCATGGTGCTACCGCTGTACGCGGTGATGAACGGGATCGACCGGCGGCTGCTGACCGCGGCGGGGAGCCTGGGGGCGCATCCAGTCAAGGCGTTCGTGAAGGTGTATCTGCCGCTGTCGCTGCCGGGCGTCTCGGCGGGGTGCCTGACCGTGTTCATCAGCGCGCTCGGTTTCTACGTCACGCCCGCGTTGCTCGGCTCGCCCACCGATGCGCTGATCTCACAGCAGATCTTCACGCAGGTCAACGGGCTGCTCAAGTGGGGACGCGGTGGCGCGATGGGCGTGGTGCTGCTCGGGCTGACGCTGGCGATGATCGCGTTGCTCGCGCTCACGCTGCGCCGTACCGGAAGGAAGGTGGCCGGATGACCGCTCGCCTAGGCCGTGGCCTGCTGTGGGCGTTCTGCGCGCTCGTGGGCGTGTGGCTGGTCGCGCCGGCGCTGATCGTGGTGCCGCTCAGCTTCACCTCGAAGGCTTCGCTGAAGTTCCCGCCCGACGGTTACTCATTGCGCTGGTACGAGCACTTCTTCAGCGACCAGGCCTGGGTGTCCGCGCTGCTGACCTCGGTCGAGGTCGCGCTGCTCGTCACGGTCGTGGCCACGGTGCTCGGCACGGCCGCCGCGATCGGGCTGACCAGGGCGCGGATGCGCGGCCTGGCGCCGGCGCAGGGGGCGATGCTGGCCCCGATGATCGTGCCGGGCGTGGTGCTGGCCGTCGGGACCTACGCCGTGTTCCTGAAGTTGCAACTCGTGGGCACGCTGGCCGGGTTCGTCATGGCGCACACCGTACTGGCGCTGCCGTTCGTGATGATCCCGGTGGTCGCGTCGCTGCGCGGGTTCGACCGGCGGCTGGAGAGCGCGGCGGCCAGTCTGGGCGCCGGCCGGTGGGCCACCTTCCGGAGCGTGACGCTGCCGCTGGTCGCGCCCGGCGTCGCCTCCGGCGCGCTGTTCGCGTTCGTCACGAGCTTCGACGAGGTGGTCGTCTCGCTGTTCATCCAGAGCCCCTACCTGCAGACCCTTCCGGTCAAGATGTACGCGAGCGTCACCCGCGAGATCGACCCGACCATCGCCGCGGCGGCCACGATGATCCTCGTGCTGACCACGACCCTCGTGCTCGTCGCCACCTTCTTCGTCGCCAGGAGGTCCCGTGCCGCCAACCAGTAACGACCTCGCCGCCCGCGGCGGGGGCATCGAACTCACCGGTCTGACCAAACGCTACGGGGACTTCGTCGCCGTGGACGACGTCTCGCTGTCGATCAACCCGGGCGAGTTCATCACGCTGCTCGGACCGAGCGGCTCGGGCAAGACGACCACGCTGAACGTCATCGCCGGCTTCACCAAGGCGACCTCGGGCGAGCTGACCGTGGACGGCACCGCCATCGCCGCCACCCCGCCCCACAAGCGGGACATGGGCATGGTCTTCCAGCACTACGCCCTGTTCCCGCACATGACGGTGGCCGAGAACATCGCCTTCCCGCTGAAGCAACGCAAGATCCCAAAGGCGCGCAGGACCGAGCTGGTCCAGGCGGCGCTGGCCACCGTCCACCTCGGCGAGTACGGCCACCGCTACCCGCGCGAGCTGTCCGGCGGGCAGCAGCAGCGGGTCGCGGTGGCCAGAGCGATCGTCTACAGCCCGCGCGTGCTGCTGATGGACGAGCCCCTCGGCGCGCTCGACAAAAAACTGCGCGACTGGCTCCAACTGGAGATCAAGCGCATCCACGGCGAGCTCGGCATCACGTTCGTCTACGTCACGCACGACCAGGACGAGGCGCTGGTGCTGTCGGACCGCATCGCGGTCTTCAACCAGGGCCGCATCGAGCAGCTGGGCCCGGCCGACGAGCTCTACGAGCGGCCCGCGACGCTGTTCGTGGCCCGCTTCCTGGGCGAGTCGACGATCCTGCGCGGCGACGTCTCATCTGACGGCATCGGCGTCTGCGCGCGGCTGATGCGGGCGCCCGGTTCGCTGCCCGACGGGCCCGGCGCGCTCGTCGTACGGCCCGAGCGGCTGGCCGTACGGCAGGCGGACCACTCCCCCGAGACCGGCTGGAACGCGCTGCCCGCCACCGTCACCAGCGAGATCTACCTCGGATCCAGTCGCAAACTGGAACTGAGACTGCCGGACGGCTCGCCGGCGCTGGTCCGCGAACAGGCGGGCAGCCTCAGCGACGCCCGCCGCGGCGACGAGGTCACGCTCACCTGGCGCGTGTCCGACTCCGTACTCCTGGCTGACGAAAGCGATGTGGAGGCAGTACTCACGTGAAAGGCATCCCGCTGACCACGGACTTCGCCAACGGCGGCGTCTCGTTCTGGTATCGGCAGATCGGCCTGCCGGACCGCCGCGCGGCGCTGCCCGGCGCCCGCTCGTATGACGTGGTGATCGTCGGCGGCGGCTACACGGGCCTGTGGACCGCGTACTACCTGAAGAAGGCGCAGCCGGATCTGCGGATCGCGATCCTGGAGCGGGAGTTCGCCGGGTTCGGCGCGTCCGGGCGCAACGGTGGCTGGCTGTCGGCCGAGTTCGCGGGGTCGCGGAAGCGGTACGCGGCGGCGCGGGGGCGGGAGGCGATGATCTCCCTGCAGCAGGCCATGTTCCGGTCCGTCGACGAGGTCATCGGCGTGACCCGGGAAGAGGGCATCGAGGCCGACATCCACAAGGGCGGCCTGATCCACGTCGCGACCAACCCCGCCCAGCGCCGCCGCCTGCACGAGGAGCTGTCCGAACTGCGTACCTGGGGGTACGGGGAGGACGACCTCAGGCTGATGTCCCGGGACGAGCAGCGCGAACGCGTGCAGGTGGCCGGGACCCTGGAGGCCACGTACTCGCCGCACTGCGCGCGCATCCAGCCCGCCAAGCTGGCCGTCGGGCTCGCCTCAGTGGTCGCCTCGCTGGGCGTGGACATCTTCGAGAACACCACCGTGACCGAGATCCGCCCCCGTTCTGCCGGCGGGCAGGCCTCGGCGGTCACCTCGCGCGGCGTGGTCTCGGCCGAGTACGTCATCCGCGCCACCGAGGGCTTCACCGCCAGCCTCGCCGGGCAGCACCGGCAGTGGCTGCCGATGAACAGCTCCATGATCGTCACCGAGCCGCTGCCCGCCGAGGTGTGGAAGCACATCGGCTGGTCGGGCAGCGAACTGCTCGGCGACGAGGCGCACGCCTACATCTACGCCCAGCGCACCGCGGACGACCGGATCGCGATCGGCGGGCGCGGCGTGCCGTACCGGTACGGCTCGCGGACCGACGACCGGGGCGCCACCCAGGCCCAGACGGTGGCGCTGCTCTGGCGGATGCTGGTCAAGCTGTTCCCCGCCGCAGCCGACTCCCATGTCCAGCACTCGTGGTGCGGCGTGCTCGGCGTGCCGCGCGACTGGTGCTCGACCGTGCACCTCGACCACTCGACCGGGCTCGGCTGGGCGGGGGGTTACGTGGGCAGCGGCGTCACCACCACGAACCTGGCCGGCCGCACGCTGCGCGACCTGGTCCTGCGCCGCGACACCGAGCTGACGGCGCTGCCGTGGGTGGGCCGCCAGGTCAGGCAGTGGGAGCCGGAGCCGCTGCGGTGGACCGGGGTGCAGCTCATCTACGCGCTCTTCAGGTCCGCCGATCGGCACGAGAACGACCGGGGCACCACCACCTCGGCCTACGCGCGCCTCGCCAACCTCATCTCAGGCCGCTGACTTCCGTTACTTCTTTCCTTAGGACGACTCTTGATCCAGCTTTCCCACCTGGCGCACGCCCCGTCGGTCTCGCTGCCCGCCGCCGAGCCCAAGCCGACCAGCCTGACCGGCCAGTCGGAGTCCACGCTGGAGGTGTGGGCCGATTCTCACGCGGAGACGGGTGTCTGGGAGTGCGGGCCCGGCTCGTTCACGGCGGTCAGGGACGGCTATCACGAGATCTGCCAGATCCTGGTGGGGCGGGCGACGTTGACGGGTGAGGACGGCGCGGTCGTCGAGCTTGGGCCGGGCTCGACGGTCGTGCTGCCGGACGGGTGGCGGGGGACCTGGGACGTGCACGAGACCATCCGGAAGACGTACGTGACCGTCCGCACCACTCATTAGCCCCCTATGGGCGGATTTTTTTAGACATGATCTGAATATGAACGCAGCGGCGCGGGCGGGGCTCGTCGGGGCGGTGGTCGGACTGGTCCAGTTCGTCATCCTCTACTGGCGGAGAGACGACATAGGGTCACTCGACGCCATGGCGCTGATCGTCCTGCCGTACGGGCTGGGGTTCTTCCTGTCCTGGTGGGGCAGGTTACCGCGCTGGTGGGGGGTGGCCACGATGGGCCCGGCTATCACCGCGGTGTTCCTCCTCGCCAACATCTTCGTCCTGCGCATACCCGAGATCACGGATTTGGGCGACTGGCAGACCGCCCTGTGCCTCATGGCCCTGGGTGCGACCGCCTACCTGGCCGCGGGCGGCATATTCATGCCGGTGCACTGGGGACTTCGCGGCCTGCTGATCGCCGGCGTCGCCGCGGTATACCTGGCCGTGTGGTCGGCACCGGACGTCATCGCCGACGCGGCGCGGGCCAACCGGCTGTCCCGCGCCGAGGTTCCGCTCATCGCACCCACCCTGCCGGATCACCGACTGGTGTACCTGGACTACGTGGGTGGGCGGCTCGAACTCTCGTACGAGGGCCAGGATGATCGCTCGCGCGTCGACGTCTCCGTCGGCCCAGAGAGCACGGCGAGCCTCAAGGCTGCCTGCCGGAAGTCCGATCCGTGGGACGACATCCAGGAATACGAGAAGTGCCGACGGGTGCCACCCGGCGTATGGCTCCGTAGCGGTGAATACGGGAAGATCATCTTCGCCACGTACGGCGACGCCTTGGTGCGGATCGAAAGCCCAACGATGTCGGAGAAAGAGCTGATCGCCGTCCTGGACACGTTCCATCCCGTCGAAGCCGAGGAACTGGCCAGACTCGACGAGGGGTGAAGTCCCTCAGCCTTCGATGCAACAGTTCGCCGCGTAAGTCCATCTGGGAGGTGACACGGACGACGAAAGGCGAAGGCTGTTGGAAGCAGATCCCCGGTTCGCCGGGTTCGCCGCCGAACGTGGCGATGCGCTGTTGCGTTATGGCTACGTCCTGGCTGGGAACCCGCACGACGCGGCTGACCTGGTGCAGGAGGCGCTACTGAAGTTACGTGCCTCCTGGCCGAGACTGCGCGCCAAGGACAATCCGGAAAGCTATGTGCGTACCACCATGGCCAGGCTGCACACGGCGACCTGGAGGTTGCGGCGGCGCGAGCTGCTCGCCTGGGACCCACCAGAGCACGGCTACCACGACGCGCTGCCCAGCGAAGACGAGCAGGCGATGTGGGAGGCCCTGGCCGGGTTGCCGCGCAAGCAGCGGGTGGTGCTGGTGTTGCGCTACTACGAAGGGCTGAGCGACGAGGAGATCGCGGCGACCCTCGGGATCTCTCGCGGAACCGTGCGGAGTCAGGCGTCACGGGCGCTCGGCAAACTCCGTTCCGCAGTGGGCGAGCACATCGAGTCAGGCGTCGGGTCGGATCGCGGGGAGCGGCGATGAGCGGTATCGAGGAGCAGTTGAGCAGGACCCTGGGACACGCGGCCGAACAGGCGCCACGGCTGGCCGCCCCGGCGGCGGAACGGCTGGAGACCGGCTACCGACGGCGCAGGCAGAGGTCCCAGGCGCTGCTCGCGGCGGCGGCCGTGGTGGTGCTCGCCGGCGGGACCGTCGTGGGCCTGCGGACGGTCGGCGACACGAAGGCGCTGCCCGCGATCGGCCCGTCGGAAGTGCCGTCCGCGATGATCAGCGCCGCCACCACCACGAAACCCATCGAGAAGCTGTGGCCGCAGGCTGTGTGGAAGATGCCCGTCGAGGACTCTCAGGGCCGGGAACTACACCCCGTCGCACTGACCGACGACGGGAAGCTGCTGGTCAAGGCATGGCGCGAGGTCGAGGAGCCCGAGGTGCTCTACCTCTACGACCTGGCCGGAGGTGATCTGCGAAAGATCGCGGACATAGCCACGTCGAAGAAGACCGGGGTCGCCATGGGCTTCAGCATGGGTGAGGGCGTGGTGGCGTGGTGGACCTCGGCGAAGGCCTCCGCACGCCTCTGGACCGTGCCGCTGACCGGCGGCGAGGCCAGACAGGTGGCCGAGCACAAGACCGGAGACGACATGATCGATAGCCTCGCCGTGGCGAAGGGCGCGATCGTGTTCTCCTTGGGGAAGGGCGGGGTGTTCAGCGTTCCTGCTGGCGGGGGCCAGGTGACGCCGATCGACCGCGGGACCGATCTGCACCTGCTGTCCTGGCCGTGGGCGGGCTCGCCAGGCTCGTGGAGCCCCAAGGACGGAGCCCCGTTCACTCACCTGGTGAACCTGGAGACCGGGCAGACCAGCGACGCGGCCCCTGCCCGCCAGGGAGAGAAGTTGCTCGCCTGCGGTGTGGGGTCTTGCCTGTCGACGATGGGCAACGGCGCCAGGGCGTTCACCCGGGGGCGTGACGGCTCGGAACAGCAGGAGGTGCCGACCGGCTACCAGATCCCGGAGCCGCCCAGCCAGAGCCGCTTCTACGTGCGCAACCTCAGAAGTGACGCCCCGGGGCTGGGGCTCTATGACCTGAAGACCGGGGCGTTGGCGGACCTGGGCATCGGGGATGAAGCCAGTCAGGGCGAGGTGCCGGTCGCCGACCGGGCTGGACGGATGATGACGTACCGGATCAAGAGCGACAGGTACGTGATCGACCTGTCCAGGATTCCCTGACAGGGGCGGGCGCGAACAGTCCTCGGTAGTGAGGCGTCGTGGCAACACCAGCGGCGTCGGACTGTACGGTTTTCTTCTCGCAGTCCTTCGGGGCATGTCCTCTTCTGCCGCCGGACTCTTACGTGGAGTGTGAGGGCGGGGATGCGGGTTCCAGACTGCGGCTGAACCAGATGGTCTTCCCCGTACCGCAGGGGGCTGGTTCGTACCGCCATTCGTCCGTGAGAGCAGCCACGATCGACATGCCGCGACCGTGCTCTGAATCGTGCCGGACCGTGAGGCATCGAGGTCGTCCAGCGCCCTGGTCATAGACGTGCCCAGTCACCGCCTCAGGGGTTAGGTCCAAGCACAGCCTGATCGGAGGTGCTCCGTGGATCAGCGCGTTGGTGACCAACTCGCTGATGACCAGGGTGATGTCGTCGATCAGGTCGTGCAGATTCCACGAGGTGAGGGTGTCGCGGACCAGATCGCGAGCCTGCCCGATGATGACTGGATCATCGGGCAGGTCCCAGTGCAGGGCCTGCCCGACATGCGCGGGGCTCTCCATCAGGCCGCCCGGTGACCACGTCGGCTGGTAGCAAAGGTGCTTGGGCGCGGCATCTGACGTGCGGAAAGACCTGCGGAAGCGTTTGAGGAAGTTGAGTGTGAACGCCATGACCACGTACCGTTCGGTGGCTGTGAATAGGTGCGCTGGTAGCCCCCCGTCAGGCATGTGGGCACCACGGGGGCGTCCTGGTGCCCAGCGAGGGGCCTGTCGGTGTCTAGGGGCGCGGGTTGTGGGCGAAGTAGGCGGCTCGGCGCCATATCTCGCTGCCGGTTGCGGGTAGCAATTCGGCCAAGGGGCGACTGTCCAGTTCGTGGTAGTGGGTGGCGAGCCGTTCCGCTGCGGCCTGGACAGTGACGGCGTACGTCCATAGCGGTGTGGGGCGCTTACGGGCGTTGGGGACGAGCCACCAGAGCCGAGTTCCGTCGGTGTGGACCAGCAGGCCGATGTAGATCGAGATGGTGACCTGGTCGCCTCGTAGGGGCAGAGCGAACGCGAGGATGTTGTGCCGCCGAGCAAGGGTCTGGATGAGCTCGGCGGCGAACTCCTCCGCGAGTGAGGAGGTCGGCTGCGCGCCCACAGGTTGGACGGTGGGCTTGTGGGCGTTCACGTTCTTACCTCGCTCTCCGGCTGGGCTGGCCCTCACCAGAATGACGATCGCGAACAGAGAGTGACAGCAAAATCACCCCACAGTCACACCACACTCTTTGTAGGCTCGCTGCGTATCAACGCCAGCACGGAGAGTTACGATCGGAGGTCCATGTCCAGAACAGAGGAGATCGACCCAGACGAGAGCCCGAGAGCCGCGTTCGCCTACCTCCTGCGGCGGCTCCGCACCACGGGCGGACTGACACAACGCGACCTGGCCGACCGGCTCGGCTACTCCGAAAGCCAGATCGGCATGATCGAACAGGGCCGGCGCCGCCCCACACAGCACCTCGCCGACCTCCTCGACACCGAGTTCGGCGTCGAGGACTTCGGCCAGCTGTACGTCCGTACGACCTGGGCCGGCAGCCCCGAACATTTCCGCGCGTGGCTCGATGAGGAGCAAGAGGCCACAGCGCTACGCAGCTGGGAGCCGATGCTGGTCACCGGACTCCTGCAAACCGAGGCATACGCCCGCGCACTGTTCGCCGCCGAGCCCGGCATCACCCCCAAGGAGGTGGACGAACGCACCCAAGCCCGCATGCAACGCCAGAGAGTCTTGACCAGGGACAAGCCGCCCACGGTCACCGCCATCATGGACGAGGGAGTCCTGCGCAGACCGGTCGGGGGCACCGAGGTGATGCGCGACCAACTCGCCCACATCCTGGAACTGGCCCAGCATCGCCAGATCTCCGTACAGGTCGTGCCGTACAACGCCGGGGCATACGCAGGGCTGCTCGGCGGGCTGATCATCGCCGAGCGACACGGGACACCATCGACGGTGTACGTGGAGTCGCAACCACACGGCCGAGCGTATGAGGACCGGGCCATTATCTCCGGCGTCCTGCGGCGTTACGATTGCGTCCGCTCAGAGGCCTATCCGCACCATCTATCGTTGAACATCATCAAGGACGTGATGACGCATGGCCCACAATGACACCCCCGACCTCCAGCACGCCGAATGGCGAAAGAGCAGCCACAGCGGCGGGGACGGCGGCAACTGCGTAGAGGTCGCCACCAACCTCCCAGGAGTGATCGCAGTCCGAAACTCCCGGCACCGCTCCGACAAACCGTTGATCTTCACCCCCTCGGAGTGGGCCGCATTCCTCGCAGGCGTCAACGACGGCGAATTCGACATCGCCTGATCGAACGCTCCAGGCGACGGGGAACCTGGACTCCAGGTTCCCCGATCGCTAGCTCCGAGAGATCGAGGTCCGAGCGAATGATCATGACAATGACTCCACTCAACCGTGGCCGCTCGCTCTCGCGAAGCGCCAGTCGTGGGGGTTGCGCGCCGAAGGCGCGCCCGAGGAAGGCAGTCCGAGCGCAGCGAGGCCCTACAGGGGTCGCGGCTCCGGCGCGACTGGAAGAAGCGTCTAAGCCCGAAAGCGCGAAGCGCCAATGAAGCGAAGCCCTTTGTGCCCGGGGCGGGCGTCAGATGGTTAACCACCCAAATGGGTAACGGGTGGGCCCTTAATAGAAAGAACGCCCGGAGCGAAGCGGAGGCCCTCCAGGGGTCGCGGCTTCGGCGCGACTGGAAGCAACGTCTGAGCTCCGAAAGCGCGAAGCGCATCCATATGAAGCCCTTTTGTGCAGGAACATGCGAAAAGGCCCTCCAGGATTATCCTGAAGGGCCTTTTCGACTTGGTAGCGGGGGCAGGATTTGAACCTGCGACCTCTGGGTTATGAGCCCAGCGAGCTACCGAACTGCTCCACCCCGCGTCGGTGTGTGTCTAAAGACTATAGGTGGCGCGGGGTGGAAGCAAATCGCGGAAGCTACGAGCCGCCCGCCGGTGACACCGTGCCTGACGGCGACGCTGACGGTGATGCCGACGGCGACACCGAGGGTGACGATGACGGTGCCGACGACGGAGAGGCCGTTGGTGACGGCGTCGGAGTGGTGGTGGTGCTCGGCAGAGCGCCCAGCCCCTCCAGAGCCTTCAGCGCCTCTTCCAGCTGCTTCTGCGCCTTGCCGTACGCCTCCCAGTTGGGCGGGTTGCTCTGCAGCGCCTTCTGGGCCTCGGTGTAGGCGTTCTGGGCGTTGTCGATCGCCGCCTTCAGAGCCGTGGTGTTCTGGTTGGGTTTCACCTGCTCGTTGTTGGGTGGCGTCTGCTGCTGTTGGCCGTCGCCGAAGACCTGTTTCAGAGCTTCAGGAAGGGTCCGGGCAACACCGATCTTGCTGCCGAACGACACCAGGACGCGCTGCAGGATCGGGTACGGCTCCTGCCCGCCACCGGCGGCGACCTGGATGTACACCGGCTCGATGTACACCAGCCCGCCCGCATAGGGCAGAGTCAGCAGATTTCCGTAACGGACCGAGGAGGCGCCGACGCCCAGCAGGTTAAGTTCGCCGGCGAATCGGCTCTGGAAGGCGTTCTGTGCCTGGCCTGGGCCCGGGATGGGAGTGTTGGACGGCATTCGCAGGATGCGTAGCTTGCCGTAGTTGGGGCCGGCCACCGAGTCGACCGCCATGAAGGCCGCCAGGTTGGGTCCCTGTTTCGGGACGAACGTCGTCGTCAGCGAGAACGTCGGCGCCTGGTTCTGGACGGGCATCGTGGTCGTCACGTAGTAGGGCGGCTGCTTGGTGTTCTCGCCCTGTGACGGGTCGCTCGGGATGTTCCAGAAGTCCTGGCCGCTGTAGAAGGCGGCGGGGTTGGTGATGTGGTAGCGCGACAGGGTGTAGCGCTGCACCTTGAACAGGTCTTCCGGGTAGCGCACGTGGGCCTGGAGGTCGGGGCTCATCTTCGACTTCGGCTGGATGATGCCGGGGAAGGCCTTGCTCCACGTCTTGAGCACCGGGTCGTTCTCGTCCCAGCCGTACAGGGTGACCGTGCCGTCGTAGGCGTCGACGGTGGCCTTGACCGAGTTGCGGATGTAGTTGATCTTGTCTTGCGGCTGCTGGGCGACCACGCCGCGGGTGGTGGTGGTGTCGCTGGTCATGCCGCCCAGGCTCTCGCTCTGCGCGTACGGGTATTCGTTGGAGGTCGTGTAACCGTCGATGATCCAGGTGATCCGCCCGTCGACGATCGACGGGTAGGGGTTGCCGTCGAGGGTCAGGAACGGTGCGACCTTCTCGACCCGTTCGCGCGGGTTGCGCACATACAGGATCTTGGAGTTGTCGTTGATGTCACCCGAGAGCAGGATGTTCTTCTCGCCATACTTGGCGGCGTAGACGAGCCGGTTGAAGAACGAGCCGACTGGGACGCCGCCCTTGCCGGTGTATGTGGTGTTCTTCTGGCCGGTGCCGCCCGTTTCCGGGTAGTCGAGCTCCTGCGGGTTGTTCGGGTTGCCACCGGCGATGACGTACTCGTTGGACGCCGGGCTCTCGCCGAAGTAGACCCGCGACTCCTTCAGCTTGGTCGTGTTGACCAGCGGGCCCATGACCGGCATGTCCTTGGCGTCGTAGTCGGGCAGGCCGCCCGAGTCGACCTCGTTGCCGGGCGCCGCCACGATGCCGTAACCGTGGGTGTAGACGAGGGCGTTGTTGATCCAGTTGTTCTGGCCCTCGGGCACCCCGAGCAGCTCGCGGACGCCGACGACGTGGTCGACCGCCTTGCCGTTGGCGTCGGGGTAGCGGTCGACGTCGAGCTGGTCGGAGAAGCCGTAGAAGCCGCGGATGCGCTGGGTCTGCTCGTACGTCGCCGAGACCAGCGCCGGGTCGAGCAGCCGGACACCGGACACCGAGGCGTCGCCGTTGGTCTCGACCTTGGTCGGGTCGGCCTCCGCGGTGTAGGGCAGGATCTCCGTTTTGTCGACGTTGTACGAGGCCCGCGTCGCGTCGATGTTGCGCTGGATGTAGGCCGTCTCCTTGGCCTGCTGGTTGGGCTTGACCTGGAACTGCTCGACCAGCGCCGGGTAGACGCCGCCGATCAGGATGGCCGAGAGCACGAGCAGGCCGAAGGAGACGCCGGGCAGCATGCCGCCGGGCCGTATGACACCCGCGAAGAACAGCGCGGCGCAGATCAACGCGATGATCGCCAGGATGGTCTTCGCCGGGAGCACCGCGTTGACGTCCGTGTAGGAGGCGCCGTGCACGAAGCCGCGGTCCGAGAAGACCAGCCCGAAGCGGTCGATCCAATAGGCGATGGCCTTGAGCAGCACGAACACGCCGAGCAGCACCGACAGGTGGGCACGCGCCGCGCGCGAGGCGTGCACGCCGGGTGACTGCAGCCGGAAGCCGCCGTAGAGGTAGTGCGTGATCGCCGCCAGGATGATCGAGATGATCACGGCGGTGAACAGGAAGTTCAGGACCATCCGAATGAACGGGTAGTCGAACATGAAGAACGAGATGTCCATCCCGAACAGGGGCTCGGTCTTGCCGAAGGGCACCCCGTTGATGAACTCCAGCCAAGTCTTCCACTGCCCGGCGAACGACGAGCCCGCGAAGAGCGCGAGCAGGCCCATGCCGACGATGAAGATCAGCTTACGGTGGGGGTCGAGCGCCATCCGGTAACGGTCGGCACCGCTGCCGCCGCCGAACATCGCGGGGCCGAACATCGGCCGCATCCGGAAGGCCAGCAGCATGTTGCCGCCGGCGATGCCGATCATCAGCACCGCGCCGACCAGGAACAGCACGATCTCGGTCAGCAGGACGCCCGAAAAGACGGACGTGTAGTCGACGGAAGGGTCGACCGTGTCAAACCACAAAAAATCGGTATAAATCCCGGAAAATAGGAAAAATAGCGCCACAATCGCCACGAGTGCGATCGCGACCGGAAGAAGCAGTCGCGGTCGGCGGGGCAAACGCATTGCCCTGCCGCCGGCTCCTGGGGTCCGGAAGCTCAAGGCCAACCCCTCGTCGTGATGAACAAACGGTCCGTGTCTGGCAACCTACACCGCTACGCCAGCCGTACGGCTAACGCATGGCGATCGCCAGAAGTTTCATCCAGCAGCGCAAGCGGGCACATCGCCTTTACCGGTGCGTAGCGCGTCGAGCGCACTGACGGCAGCGTGCAGCGTCTCGGCCTTGACCAGGCGGAGCCCGTCGGGGACGGCCTTCATGGCCTCGGCGCAGTTGTCGGCCGGGGTCAGGAACACCGTCGCCCCGGACTTGCGGGCGCCGACCATCTTCTGGGCGATGCCGCCGATGGGCCCGACCTCGCCCGACGCCTGGATGGTGCCGGTGCCGGCGATGTCCTTGCCGCCGGTGATCTCGCCGGGGGTCAGCTTGTCGAGAATGCCGAGCGAGAACATCAGCCCGGCGCTCGGCCCGCCGACGTCACCCACGTTGATGTCGACCTTGAACGGGAACTTGTAGCTCTCCTGCATGACCACGCCCACGACGGCCTGCCCCGAGGGACCCGCCACGGTCGGCAGGCTGATGTCGGTCTTGTCCTTGCCCCTGATGACGGTGAAGGCCACGCTTTCGCCAGGTTTGTGCGCCTTGACCGCGTCGCTGATGATCTTGACGTTCGCGGCTGGTTTGCCGTCGACCGTACTGATCTCGTCGCCCTTGCGGAGCTTGCCGTCGGCCGGCTTGCCCTTCTCCGTGGACGCGACCGTGACGACCATGCCGAAGGGGATCTTGAGCTCGGTCAGCGCGGCCGCCGTGGCGAAGTCCTGGGAGTTGGTCATCTCGACCGTGTTCTCCTCCTCGACCTCTTTGGGCGAACGGGACTTGGGGAAGATGGTCTCCTCGGGAACGACCGCGACCGTCGGATCGACCCAGCCGCGCAACGCGGTCAGCAGATCGATCCTGCTGCTCGGCCCGCCCTGGTAAGCCACCGTGACCAGCCTCAGCGCACCCTTCGTCGGATAGGTCTGGTGCCCGCTGATCGTGATCACGGGCTTCTTCTCGACCTCGCCGATGGTGTTCTCGGTCGGTCCAGGACTCAGTACGACGTACGGGACGGGCAGGAAGGCCCCTGCGACACCGAGCGCTAGCACGAGGAAGCCCGCAACCAGCAGGGTCAAGGCGCGTCGCGACATGAGGACGAGCTTATTGGCAGGCACCGACCCACTCGGCCGAGCCGTCGGCGAAGATCTGGTGTTTCCAGACCGGGACCTGCGACTTGAGGTCGTCGATCAGCCTGCGTGACGCCTCGAAAGCCTCGCCTCGGTGGGGGCAGGCGACCGCGACGATCACGGCGATGTCGCCGAGCTCCAGATCGCCGACCCGGTGGACGGCGGCGAGCGCGGTGACCGGGAAGTCGGCGGCCACCTTCTCCGCCACCTGACGCAGCGCGTCGAGGGCCGAGGGGTGCGCCGAGTAGGAGAGCCTGGTCACGGGCTTGCCGTGATCCTGCTCTCGTACGGTGCCGACGAAGAGCGTGGTGCCCCCTGCCCCGTGGTCCCCCACGGCGGCCAGCACCTCGTCGACGGAGAGCGAAGTCTCGCGAATCCCGAGCAACCGGATGACGTCCACGAAAAGAGCCTACATATTCAGAGCCGGCGCTTCTTGCGCACCTGGCGGACGATGGCGGCGGTGCCGATGACCGCGACCGTGGCACCGGCGGCCGTGAGCGTGGCCTCCTTGACCGGCAGCCGCCTGCCGACCACGGTGGTCCTGTTCTCGCGCAGCTCAAGGAGCTGCTCGAACGCGGCCTCGTTGGTCCAGACGGGCTTCCAGCCCGCCTCACGCAGCGCCGTGCAGTCGACGACCCACGGGTAGACGACATAGTGCAGGTCCGTGGCGGGGGCCGGCGTGATGCCCAGCCGGTGCAGGCGCTGCGCCGTACCGAAGGTGAGGCCCGCGGGCAGCTCGAAGCGCCGCAGTCCGGACAGCTCCTCGACCTGATCCTGCTCCAGCCAGCCGTCGGAGCCGACGGCGGCCACGCCGGTGATCACGCCGCGCGCGGCCAGTTCCAGCGCCGAGACCAGGTCGTCGACGTGGCAGAACTGCCAGCGCGGTGAGCAGCCCTTGACCGTGAGCAGCCTGGGTGACTCGAAGTGGCGGGTAATGACTGTGTCGATGCCGGGACCGACCACGGCCGCGGGCCTCAGGACGGTCACTTCCAGTCCGGGGTGGCTCCGCGACGATCTGCGTACGAGCGCCTCGATCTCCAGATAGTCGCCCACGACCCCTGTGTCGGGCTCGGCGGCGACCGGGGCCGCCTCGGGCAGGGGCACGTCGTTCTCGGGCGCGGCGCCGTACACCATCGCGCTCGTGACGAGCACCACACGCCGGACGCGCGCGGCGGCGCTCGCGGTGAGCACCGTTTGCGCAGCTCGCAGATTGTACGCGCGCCGCTCGGCGGGGTCGGCGTCGACGGCGTAGTCACCGGCCAGGTGGACCAGGACGTCGATGTCGGAAATGCGGTTCGCCAAGAGCGGATCCCGTACGTCGATCACTCTCCAGGTGGCTTCCTGGACGTCACCGCGCTCCTCGTCAATGGCCACCACCCTGCGGAAATCCGCGGAGGACACGAGCTTTGCGAGCAGCTCCCGGCCTATGCCTGAGGCGGCCCCGGTGACGGCGACGACGGGGTGGCGCGGGCGTTTCGAGGTAGGCACCAGGTCCTCACTTTGCACTGATCCGCCGTAGGACGACTAACGTGGCGGATGTGGACTCCTCCATCCTGCACGAGGTAGAGCGGTGACTGACCTGCCAGGTCGCGAAAACGACCCCAACGAGAACCCGTTCGCCATGTTCGGCAACCCTGAGCAGATGGCTCAGGCGATGCGCCAGTTCGCCGACATGCTGTCGGCGCCCCAGGGCTCCGGCCCTGTCAACTGGGACATGGCCAAGAACATCGCCCGTCACGCCGTGGTCGCCGAGAGCGATCCCAGCGTCATGGAAGGCGAGCGCCGCCAGATCGTGGAGGCGCTGCGCCTGGCCGACCTGTGGCTGAACGAGGCGACGACACTGCCCAGCGGCGTGTCCAACCCGCAGGCGTGGAGCCGGTCCGAGTGGATCGAGAACACCGTCCCCGTGTGGCGCACGCTCTGCGAGCCGATCGCCGCACGCATGGTCGAGACCATGGGCGGCGCGCTCGGCGGCGCGGGCCTGCCTCCGGAAGCCCAGCAGATGGCCGGGCCGCTGATGGGCATGCTCAAGCAGATGGGCGGCATGATGGTCGGCCAGCAGATCGGCCAGGCCCTCGGCTCGCTCGCCCGCGAAGTGATCGGCACCACCGACATCGGCCTGCCGCTGTCCGACACCGCCGCGCTGCTGCCCGGCGGCATCGCGTCGTTCAGCGAGGGCCTGGAGCATCCCGCCGACGAGATCCGGCTCTATCTGGCGCTGCGCGAGGCCGCGCACCACCGGCTGTTCCAGCACGTACCGTGGCTGCGCGCCAGCCTGCTCGGCGCCGTCGAGGAGTACGCCAGGGGCATCACGGTCGACACCTCGGCGCTCGAAGAGCAGATCCGCGGGCTCGACATCAACAACCCGGAGGCCATCCAGGAGGCGTTGAGCGGCGGCGCGCTGCTCAAGCCCGAGGAGACCGAGCGGCAGAAGGCCGCGCTGGCCCGCCTGGAGACCATGCTCGCCCTGGTCGAGGGCTGGGTGGCCACCGTGGTGGACGACGCCGCGGACGGCAAGCTGCCCTCGGCCGTCGCCCTGGCCGAGACCGTACGACGGCGCCGCGCGACCGGCGGCCCGGCCGAGTTGACCTTCGGCACGCTCGTCGGGCTGGAGCTGCGGCCCAGGCGGCTGCGCGAGGCGGCGACGCTGTGGCGGGCGCTGAAGGAGGCGCGCGGCATCGACGGGCGCGACGCGCTGTGGGGCCACCCCGACCTGCTGCCGCAGGCCGACGACCTCGACGACCCCGACGCGTTCGTACGCGGCGAGGCCGCCTGGGACATCTCCCAACTGGACGCCAAGCCCGACGAGGACGACCAGAGTTGAGCCTGCGCCACGACGCGGTGGCGGTGCTCTCCGGCTGGGCCGCGCCCACGCCCGGCGAGGAGTCACTGCGCGCCGAGTTCCTCGACCACCTGCGTACGCACGACGACGCGATGTTGCGCGAGTGCGTGCCCGGGCATCTCACCGCGACGACCGCGGTGCTGTCGCACGACGGCGAGCGGGTGCTGCTGACGCTGCACCCCAAGGCGGGCATGTGGCTGCCAATGGGCGGTCATTGCGAAATTTCCGACACCTCCCTTGCGGGTGCCGCGTTGCGCGAAGCGGTGGAGGAGTCGGGCATTTCCGGCCTGGAGCTGTTGCCCGGCCCGCTGGCCGTCGACAAGCACCAGGTCTGGTGCCATCCCCCGCACAGCTGGCATCTCGACGTGGAGTACGCGGCCGTGGCGCCCGCGGACGCCGAGGCGGTGATCAGCGAGGAGTCCCTCGACCTGCGCTGGTTCCCGCTCGACGAGATCCCGGAGCTCTCCGATGAGGCGACCCGCAGGTTGGCCGCACGTGGCCGCGTGGCGCTTACGTCAAATACACGCGCTCTCGGTTAGAGTCCGCCTGGGCTTGTACCGTTCCAAGGGGGCCATGTGCACACCTCAGCCGAAGACTCGGTCGGCGGCACGATCGTCACGCCCCCTCGGAAACGCCGCAAATTCCCCAGCACCACGCTGACCTGGCTGGCCGTGACCCCGTTCGCGGCCTGGGCGGTGACCAGGGTGGCGGGGCTCGAACGCGGCTCGCTGGCCACCCAGCTCATGACCGCGACGCCGTACGCCGCCGCGGGCTCGGTGGTCCCCTTGATGATCGCCGCGCTCACCCGCAAGCGCGCCGCGGCCGCGGTGGCACTGCTCACGACGACCGCTCTCGGCTTCGCGGTCCTCCCCCGGGCCCTGGGCACGGCGGACGCCACGGTGGGCCGGCCGTTCCGGGTGCTCACCATCAACATGCTGTTCGGCAGGGCCGACCCGGAGACGATCATCGGCCTGGTGCGCCGGTTCGACCCGGACGTGCTGAGCACTCAGGAGCTCACGCCCCCCGGCGTCGAGGCGCTCGACGCGGCGGGGCTGTCCAGCCTGATGCCGCACCGGGTGCTTCAGGATGAATGGTCCGCGGGCGGCGGCGGGCTCTACTCCAAGCATCCGCTCAAGCCGCTCTATGACCTGATGCCGCAGACCGGGCACAACATGCCCGCGGCCATGGTCTCGCTGCCCGGCGGCAAGCCGGTCGAGTTCGTGGACGTGCATCCCTTCCCGCCGCTCGGTCCCCAGGTGACGAACTGGATCGAGGCCCTGGACGACCTCCCCGCCGCTTCGGGCGACACGGTGCGGATCCTGGCGGGCGACTTCAACGCCACGCTCGACCACACGCCCATGCGCCGGCTGCTGTCGCGCGGCTACAAGGACGCCGCCGACCAGGTCGGGGCCGGGCTCATCCCGACCTGGCCGGCCAACAAGCGGGTGCCGCCGATCATCACGATCGACCATGTGCTGGTGGACCAGCGGGTGGGCGTGAAGGAGGTCAGCGTGCACACCGTGCCCGACACCGACCATCGGGCGGTGTTCGCCGAGCTCAGCGTGCCTTGAGCAGCGCCCTGAGGTTGTCCCAGCCCTCCAGCCCGGGATCGAGGCGGGTGACGTCTTCGGGGGTGCGCAGGCGGTGCCAGCCGGGGCCGGTGGCCACCATGCGGCGACCGGGCGCCTGAGCGCGCAGGGTCGTTACCGGGTCGGGGTCGTCGAGATCGGGATCGGCCCATCCGGGCATGGGCAGGCCGCAGGCCAGGGCCACGGCTCCGCCGTCCTCGGCTGGACAGAGCGTGATCTGGGCCCGGCCGAGCTCGCGGAAGAGCTTGCCGACCAGCAGCGGCGGCAGGTCGGGCGCGTCGGCGCCGATCACCACGGCCTGGTCGCCGGCGAACCGGCCCATGATGGCCTTGAGCGGCTCGTCCTCATCGATCATGATCACTTCGGTGCCGGGCCAGACGATCTCGTCGAGGCCGGGGACACTGGTGACCAGGACGGGCGTGACGAGTTCGAGGCCGGCCACCATCTCATAGGTGTCTTCGGCCATGGCCTCCAGGAAATCGTCCGGGTCCATGCCCTCGGGGGCCGCCTGCGCCATGCTCTGCCGTACGAGGACCGCGGCGATGCGCGTCAACATTCCTCCGGTGCCGTGTGGGCGGCGGCGGAGAATCCTTCGAGGAACCCGCGCGCCCGTTCTGCTTTGGGATACTGTTCGACCAGCGCCCAGAACCTGGCGCCGTGGCTGGGAACGAGCAGATGAACGAGCTCGTGGATGATCACGTAGTTGATGACCCACTCAGGGAGACCCTTGAGGCGGGTCGAGATCCGGATCGTGCCGTTCTCCGGGGTGCATGATCCCCATCGATGCTGCTGATTGTCCACCCAGCGCACGCTGTCCGGCATGGCCCTGCCGTTGAGATACTTCGCCGAAAGCTCCTTGGCCCGCTCCAGGAGGATTTCGTCGGTCGGTCTTCGCCGGCTCTCCTTGGCCGCGAGCCGATCGAGCATCCGGCTCACCCATTCATCAGCGTCTTCGCCGCTCAGCCAGGCGGGCAGGAGCACGATCGTCTTGTCGCCGTCGCGGTAGGCGGAGACCGTACGCCGGCGACGAGAACTGCGACGGACCTCGACTGTCTCGGGGGGCACATATGCACGGTAGCCGAGACTGGCGGAATTCCACAGAGGGGGAGACGTTGTTTCTGCTGGTCAGATGATTAAGACCCGGTGAATTTGGGCATGCGCCTTTCCCGATGCGCGGCCAGCCCCTCGATCATGTCGGCGGATGCCATGGTCACCGGCTGGGCGAGGGACTCCCAGCGCAGCGCGGCTTCCAGGTGGGGATGGTCCTGGTTCAAGGCGACCTTGGTGAGTCTTGTGGCAATCGGGGCGTTCTGCGCGATGGCCTGGGCCAGGGCCGCTACTTCCGCCATTAGGTCATCTTTCGGGAAAGATTGATTTACCAGACCTTTAATCGCGGCTTCCTGTCCCGTGACGGTACGTCCGGTGAGCAGCATCTCCCTGCCGAGGGCGCCCGCCCTCTTCGGCAGCAGGTACGTGGCCGCCATCCCGGGGTGCAGACCGAGCTTCGTGAACGGGACCAGCAGCTTGGCGTCGTCGGCCGCGTACACGAGATCGCAGGCCAGCGCCACGCACAGGCCCGCCCCCACCGCCGGGCCGTTGACGGCGGCGATGGTCGGCACCTCCAACTCGGTGATGGCCAGCCAGGTGCGATAGAAGGCGAGCATCCGGTCGCGTAGCTCCGGCACGGTCTCCGCGCCGCGCTCGCCCAGCCAGGACAGGTCGCCGCCGGCGGAGAACGCGCTGCCGGCGCCCGTGACGATCACGCAGCGGACGCCGGTGTCGGTGGCCAGGGCGGCCATGGTCTCGCGCCACTCGCCGGTCATGCCGTCCGTCATGGCGTTGCGCCTGTCGGGACGGTTGAGGGTGATCAGTACGGTCCCGTCGTCTCTGCGGTCCACCAGGAGTTCGTTCATGGAGGGAGCGTAACGGCGGAGGGTTATCCACAGGCGGCTCGTAAGGCCATCGGGATCTTGGATCGGGGTGGCAGTCTTGCGCGCCATGAGGCCACGTGTGAAACCCACGCTCCGGCGGATCGTCCGTGACGAGCGGACCTTGCAGTTGGGGGCGCATCCGCTGCGTTCCGTGCTGGTGACGGGCTCGGAGCATCAGTGGGTGGCGGGGCTCGACGGCACCCGCGAGCTGGGGCAGGTTCTGCGTGACGGCGCCGACGCGGGACTGGGCGAGGCGGACTGCCGGGCGCTGCTGGATCGGCTCGCCGAGCGGGGGGTGCTGGATGACGCGGCGGTCCCGCCCGTTCGCCTTTCTCTCGGTGAGCGTGATCGTCTGGCTCCCGATCTGGATGTCCTCGATCTGGCCGGTGACGGGGCCGAGGTGTTCGCCCGGCGGCGGCGGGCGCGGGTGCGGGTCTACGGGGCCGGGCGGGTGGGGGCGCAGGTGGTGGGGCTGCTGGCGGCGAGCGGTGTCGGGGCGATCCGCGTCTTCGACGAGGGTCCGGTACGACCCTGTGACCTCGCGCCTGGTGGACTGACGTGGTCGGAGCTGGGGATGAGCCGCCAGGACGGGGCGGTGGCGCTCGCCCGACGCCTCACCTCCGGCGCCCCGCCACCCCCGAACACGCCGCCCCCGGACATAGTGGCCCCGGCCGACGACTCCGCGATTCCCGGGACGCCCTCGATGCCAGCGACGAATGCGCAGGCCGGTGGTCCCTTCCTGGGCGACGGCTACGACCGTCCCGATCTGGTGGTCCTGGCACCGGTCGCCCCGCTGGACGGCGTGCTGGTCAACGAGTTGACCGAGCTCGGCATCCCCCACCTGCTCGTGTCCGCGTTCGAGGGTCACGGGTCCGTGGGGCCGCTCGTCCTTCCCGGCGAGACCGCCTGCCTGCACTGCCTCGACCTGACCAGGCGCGATGCCGACCCCGCGTGGCCCATCGTCACCGCGCGACTGGGCGGCTACCCGCCCGGCGAGATCGCCTGCGACACGACCATGGCCACGCTGGTGGCGGCCTCGGCCACGGGCCACGCGCTCGCTCACATCGACGGACGCGACCCTGTTGTGACCAATGGCACATTGGACATCATGCCTGATTGGCGATGGAAAACCAGGTCATGGATACAGCAACCGCAATGTCGTTGTATGCGAAACCATCCCTATCGCCCAGAATGGTCATGTCAGTCACCAGCGATGGGCTGACGATGGGTCAGGGGAACCTCGAAGGGGGGAAGCGGTGTCTCAGCCAGGATGCCGCGCATCAGTGTGAGCGATCTGCCGCGCCGCGCCGTAACGCGTTCCGCCAAGCTGGCCACCCTTCCACTCGGCTTCGCCGGCCGTGCCGCCCTGGGGCTCGGCAAGCGGATCGGCGGCAAGCCCGCCGAGATCGTCGCCCAGGAGATCCAGCAGCGCACGGCCGAGCAGATCTTCAAGGTCCTCGGTGAGCTCAAGGGCGGTGCGATGAAGGTCGGGCAGGCGCTGTCCATCTTCGAGGCGGCCCTTCCTCAGGAGATCGTCGGGCCCTATCGCGCCACGCTCACCAAACTGCAGGAATCAGCCCCGCCGCTGCCGGTCGCCACGGTCCACAAGGTGCTCACCGAGCAGCTCGGTGACGGCTGGCGAGACTACTTCGAGTCGTTCGACGACCGGCCGACCGCCGCCGCCTCGATCGGGCAGGTGCACAGGGCGGTCTGGCACGACGGCCGCGACGTGGCGGTGAAGATCCAATACCCGGGTGCGGGCAAGGCGCTGCTCGGTGACTTCACCCAGCTGGCGCGGCTGGGCAAACTCTTCGGCGTGATGCTGCCCGGCCTCGACATCAAGGCGGTGCTGGCCGAGCTCCGTGAGCGCATCGCCGAGGAGCTCGACTATCTGCGCGAGGCCGAGGCCCAGCACGGCTTCGCGCTCGGTTTCCAGGACGACCCCGACTTCCACGTCCCCGACGTGGTCGCCGCCAACGAGATGGTGCTGGTCACGGAGTGGATGGACGGCACTCCCCTGTCCCGCATCATCGCCGACGGCACCAAGGAGCAGCGCGACCGCGCGGGCCTGCTCTTCGTCCGCTTCCTGTTCTGCTCACCGGCCCGGGTCGGCATGCTGCACGCCGATCCGCACCCCGGCAACTTCCGCATGCTCGACAACGGCAAGCTGGGCATCCTCGACTTCGGCGCCGTCAACCGCCTGCCGGACGGCTATCCCCGGTCCTTCGGCCAGCTGACCCGCATCTTCAACCAAGGCGACATGGACAGCGTGGTCGCGGGCCTGCGCGCCGAGGGCTTCATCCGCCCCGACATCGAGGTGGACGGCGACGCCCTGCGCTCGTTCCTGTCCCCCTACGTCGAGCCGACGGCGGTCGAGGAGTTCACCTTCAGCCGCGAATGGTTCCAGGCCCAGGCGGCCAACGTCACCGACCTTCGCCCCACGAACGTGGTCCGCCAGCTCAACCTGCCGGTCTCGTACGTGCTCATCCATCGCGTACACGCGGCGGGGGTCGGCGTCCTCTGCCAGCTGGGCACCACGGCGCGCTTCCGCGACGAGGCGATCCGCTGGGTGCCGGGCTTCGCCGACGACCCCGAGGACGAGGCAGTGCCGGTCAGCTGAGCATCGCGCGTTGTACGCGGGCTGCGGCAACCCCCTGCTCGTCAGCACCTTGGACGCCCTCCGCGACCAGACCGCGCTGATCTCCGCGGCTGCCTGGGTCCGGGTGCCGACCTGGGAATCGGAGGCCGAGGAGCACCGTCGGATCCGCCAGGCCGCCCAGTCCGGCTCCGCCCCGGAGGCCGCCGCCCTGCTCCGCGACCACATGCGCTGCTTCGTCGACCGCGTCAAGGACAGCGGCGGCCTGGCGGGATAGCAGGCTCGACCGGCGGCGACCAGTCAAGCTCCTGGGCAGCGGACCGGCCAGAATCTGTCTGGCGGCGGGCCCATCACGATCGGCCGCGCACGGTCGCTCCCGCTCAGCCGATCACGGCCGGTCGAGCAGCGGTCGATCACCGTCCGGTTGGCGCATTCCTCTGAGCAGGGTGCTCACCCCGTCGGCGAGCACGCGCCCGCCCTCCTCCCGCGAGTCGACGAACCAACCGGGCAGCGGGCTGCGCAGCGAGCAGGTGAGCTCGATGCTGACGAGGCCGTGGATCGTGGTCCACACCAGATAGGCCATCCGCGTGGGATCTTCCGATCCGGTGGCCCCGATGGCCTCCGTCAGCAGGCTGAACGTCCGCCCGAGCGCGTCCTGCCGCTGCTCGGGCGAGGGGTCGAAGTCGGGCAGCGGCCGCTCGAACATCAACGCGTAGAGCGCCGGATCGGCCAGCGCGAACTCCCGGTATCCGCGGGCCACCGCCATGATCCGAGCACGCGGCTCGGCGTGACCGTCGAGCGCGCCCAGCAGCATCTCTTGCAGCACGTCGAACCCGTACCGATAAACCGCCTCCAGCAGCCCCGCCCGGCCGCCGAAGCACGTGTAGATGCCCATCGTGGACGTCCGCGCCTCCTCGGCGACGCGCCGGAGCGTCAGGTGCGGCGCCCCTTGCTCGCGGAGGACGCGAACGGCCGCCTCCAGCAGGTCGCCGCGCAGCTCGCCGACTTCTTTCGAGGTGCTTACATCTCTCGGCACCCTCTCACCCTAACGGCTCATAACGCGCATGATAACGAGCGTTATCGCCTAACCAGAAGGGACTCCGAGATGCGTTCGTCGGCTCTCTACCGGGCCACCGCCACGGCCGGGTTCGCCTGCGCCGTGCTGCTGGTGATCAACGTCCTCCGCCGCGGGGGGCTGCTGCCGGAAACCACGCTCACCCACGCCATCGCCCCCTTCGGGGCGTTGACCGGCTTACTCGCGATCACCGGCCTCTATCTGCTCATTCGCGGCACGGCCGGCCCCCTCGGCCTGATCGGCTACCTGCTCAACGCCGCCGGGCTGGCCGGGGCCTACGCGATCGAGTACGCCCTGCACTACGTTTTCCCGCTCCTGGGCACCACGGCGGTGAACGGGCTGCTGGCCGGCGGCACCGGGCAGGCGTTCCTGGTCACCTCGGTCGTACTGCTGGCGGGGGTGCTGACCTTCAGCGCGGCGGCCCTGCGTGCGGGCACGCTACCGGCCCTCGCGGTCGTGCTCTACGCCGTCGGCATGATCCCCGGGGCGCTGCGGAACATGGTCCCGGTCCCGGTCTACCTGATCGGCCTGGTGGTGGCGGCGGTGGGAATCGCCTGGATGTCGGCCCGTCTCTGGTCGGCCCAGGAGGAACCGGCGCTCCTGCCCACCGGACGGCGGATGACCGCTTAGTTCGCCAGCGATATTCAGGGAGCACAGTGTCCGGTCCCGGTCCCGGCCTCGACAGGAGGCCGGGGATCGGACACCAGTCCTGCAACCCCAATCACTTGGCAGTCGGTGGCTCGCAAGTGGTCCCCTTTGCCGGCAGGCGGAGGGACGTGAGGTACCGGTTGGCGTATGAGATGGTGCACCGGTTGCCGGTGAGATAAAGGCCGTGTCCAGATCCGTTGTAACGGACCGTGGACGAGCCGGGCACTCGGCTCACGATGTCGGCGACGTCCGCGTGATCAGTCCAGGTGCCGGCCCCAAGGAATGGCGGCAGCCGGTCGGCGGGCAGCGGCTTGGCGGGATTGGTGACCGGCGCCGGCCAGCCCACGCAGCCGAGCGGATGCCAGAGCTCGTTTCCGGCGAAGTTCGGGGAGAGCTGCTGATCGAGCGCCTTCACCTGCTGGAACTCCTCGTAGCTGGCGAAGCCCAGCCCATCCGTGCAGTGAGTCGCGTCCATGCCCCTGAAGGAGGGAACCTTCTTGCTCTTCGTGGCTTGCTCAACGTAGTCGGCGAAACCTGAGGCGTCTCCCTTCACGGCCTCGTCGACGGCCCTGGCGAACCGTTGCCAGTTGGGGAAGTCAGGCGCGGGGCCGGGGCTGATCACATCGGGAGCGGCCGCGACCTTGAAGTCGAATCCGCTGTAGGAGACCTGTGTCCCCTTCACCGGAACGGGCGAATGGTCCGCGGCCGCGGTGAGGCCACGCCAGACGGCGCCGACGTCACGCCCCCGCAGAGCGCAGGCAGCGCTGGACTCGCACCAGGCGCTGAGCCGGGCGAACTGGCCCTCGATCGCCGCGTACCTCATCCGCAGGTCAGTAGCATGGTCGGCGAGGTGGTCGACGCTGCCGTCGACGTAGAGCGCGCGGACGGCGCCGGGGAACAGCCGGGCATAGGTCGTGGCGACGACCCCGCCGTAGGAGGTGGCCAAGAAGCTCAGTTTCTCTTCGCCCAGTGCCACCCGGATCGCCTCGATGTCTCTGGCGACAGAGCCCGAGTCGAGGTTGTCGAAGTATTCAGGGTCGGCCTTGCGGCACTGCTCAGCGTATTTCCGGTTCTTCGCGGCAAGCCTGTCGTATTCGGGACGATTGTCGGGCACGGTGATCCAGGCACCGGTGGCGAAGCAGTCGAACGGGATGACGCCCAGGTCGGTGGTATTGCGAGGCTCGAGGGTGACCACGTCGAATTGCTGTCGCAACTGGGTGAAGTTGCCGCCAGACTTCTTCAGATCGTCGATGCCCGAGCCGCCGGGCCCGCCTGGGACAGCGAACACCGTGCCGATCCTGCGGTGCGTCCCGGCGACCGGCAGACGGGCGATCCGGATGGAGATCTTCCGGCTCGACGGTTTCGACCAATTCACGGGCACCTGAACCGAGGCGCATTCGAGGTCGCCGCCGCACGCTTTCCACGGCAGAGTGGAGGCCGCGGCGCTGGACGGGATCGCCGTCACCGCGGCCAGCAGGGCGGCCAGCAGCCCGCCCACGACCAGCGGCCGGATCCCGCGCCCTCGGACGGCGATCGCTACCGCTCCCGCGGTGAGTGCCACGACCGGGTAGGCGAGCAGCAGGGCGAGGGCCGCGAGCGGGGTGAGGATGCCCGGTCCGTCCCCGGCGACGATCTGATTCGGCAGGTTTTCCACCATGAAGGAGCCGATCCGCCACCTCCACGGCGACGGCAGCGTCTGCGCCACCACCGGGAGCACAAAGAGGATCATGATCAGCGCGACCAGCGAGCCCGCCGTGGAGCGGATCACCGCGCCCAGGCCGAGCCCGACCATGGCGACCAGCGGCATGACCGCCCCGGCGACCAGCAGCTCGGCCGCCACTCCCGGATCCGTCAGGGAGGCGCCCAGCGTCCGGCCGTCGAGTAGGACCTGCCCCGCGCGATCTCCCAGCACGGCCTGCGCGGCGAAGTGCATGGCGAACACCAGCATTTCGCCCGCGACCAGCGTTACGGCCGCCAGCGCCGGGATCTTGGCGAACAGGAACAACTGCCGCCTCGGCACGACCACCAGACTCGTGCGGATCAGGCCGGTGGCATGCTCGGAGGTGATCGACAGAGCACCCAGCGCGGCCATCACAAAGTAGGCGACCGGTAAGCCGGTGCCCAGCCCCGCACCGACACTGGTGAAGACCAGCCTGTCATCCCCCGCCTGGTTGTCGAAACCGCGAGAAATCATGAACGCTATTCCGGCGCAGAGCAGCACCGACAGCACCGAGAAGACCAGCAGATACAGGTTGGACCTCAACGTGCGCAGCTTCAGCCACTCGGAGACGATGGTGTCGACCATCACAAGACCCTCCCCGCGCCGAACTCGACGCTATCCTCGGTCAACTCCATGAACGCCTCCTCCAGTGATGCGCTGCGCGGCGTCAGCTCGCTCAGCGCGATCCCGCGCGCCAGGGCCAGCTCGCCGATCCGCGTCGCGGAAAGACCACTCACCGACAGTCCACCGTCCTCCTCGCGCACGGTCGCGCCACCCGACCGCAGCACGTCGGCCAGCGCACGCTGAGCGGCCGCGCGGACCAGCACGCCGCGCTGGAACCGTTCGACCAGCTCGGACATGGTGGTGTCGGCAATCAGCCTGCCGCGCCCGATGACCACGACATGGTCAGCGGTGAGCGCCATCTCGCCCATCAGGTGGCTGGAGACCAGGACGGTGCGGCCCTCGCCCGCCAGCAGGCGCATCAGCTCGCGGATCCAGCGGATGCCCTCGGGATCCAGCCCGTTGACCGGCTCGTCGAACATCAGCACCCCGGGATCGCCCAGCAGCGCGGCTGCGATGCCAAGTCGCTGGCGCATGCCCAGCGAGAACCCGGCGATCCGCCGTCCGGCGACCTCGGCCAGCCCCACCTGCTCCAGCACCTCGCCCACCCGCCCACGACCGATGCCGTTGCTGCGGGCAAGACACCACAGATGCGCGGCGGCGCTCCGCCCGCCGTGCACCGCGCCCGCGTCGAGCAGCGCACCGACCTCGCGCATCGGCTTTCTCAGCGCGCCGTACGGCTGACCGGCCACGAGCGAGGTCCCGCTGTCGGGAGCTTCCAGGCCGAGTATCATCCGCATCGTCGTGGACTTGCCCGCGCCGTTGACTCCGAGGAAACCGGTCACCAGGCCCGGTTTCACCACGAAGGTCAGGTTGTCGACCGCGAGGGCGTCGCCGTACCGCATCGTCAGGCCGGATATTTCGATCATGAGATTCCCATCGTTCTCGGGTGCCGGCATCCAGCTTCGAGGCGCGGCTCGGATTGCTCCATCGGCCTCGACCCACCCTCGAAGGTGGGATTTCACCCCCGCCGTGGTAGGGCTGGGCCTACCGTCTTCGCGGTGCCGAGCAGGCAGAATGCTGGCGTGACCAAGCTTCGCCAGCTACTCGAACCAGCCGCCGGGCTGCTGCTCAACGCCGCCACGGGCGTGGCGGCCTGGCTGCTGTTCGCCTTGTTGGCAGGCTGCGTGATGCTGATCCCGGTAGGCGGGCTCGGCTTTCCTCTGCTGGCGCACGCGCTGGTCGCGGTCCGCGCCCTGACCCGCTTTCAGCGCGCCTGGGCCGCCCGCGTGCTCGGCTATGAGATCACCGGGCCGGACCGGCGAAGCCGGCGCGGCCGGACCAGGCGCGACCTGACCTGGCTGGCCGTCCACGCCCTCGTCGGGCCGTCCTGCGTGATCACCATCGGAACGTTGCTGTCCTTCGTCGGCGTGATCCTCAACCTGCACCCGCTGGAGAACAGCCGGTGGCAGACAATCACACTTTCGCTGACGATCCTGACCTTCGTGGCGATCGCTGTGGCGGCGATCCCGCTGATGAACAGAGCGCAGGCTCGCCTGGCAGAGCTCCTGCTACGACCGGCCTCCTCCCTGACCCAGCGGGTCTGGGAGCTGACCGAGTCCAGGGCGGCGGCCGTCGACGCGCAGGCCGCCGAGTTGCGCCGGATCGAGCGTGATCTGCACGACGGCGCGCAGGCCAGGCTGATCTCGGTGCGGATGAGTCTTGGGCTGATCAAGGGGGCGAACGACCCCGATCAGGTTCGCGCGCTGGTGCAGGAGGCGTGGGAGTCCGCCGGGCAGGCCCTCGTCGACCTGCGTGACCTGGTGCGCGGCATCCACCCGCCGGTGCTCGCCGACCGGGGACTCGCTGGCGCGATCCAGGCTGCCGCTCTGCTCTGCCCGATACCGGTGGAGGTCGACATCGACCTGCCCGCCCGTCCGGAGGCGCCCGTCGAGTCCGCGGTGTACTTCGCGGCCGTCGAAGCCCTGACCAACGTCACCAAGCACAGCCGCGCCGCCAGAGCGTGGGTACGGCTGCGCCACGAGGGCGGCATCCTGCGACTGGCGGTGGGCGATGATGGACGCGGCGGCGCCGATCCGGCGGCCGGGACCGGCCTCGACGGCATCCGTCGCCGCTTGTCGGCCTTCGATGGAACACTCGCCATATCCAGTCCCCCCGGCGGCCCAAGCCGACTCATCATGGAGTTACCGTGCGCGTTGTCATCGCCGAAGATCTCGCACTCCTGAGAGACGGCCTGGTCCGCCTGCTGTCGGCACACGACTTCGAGGTGGTCGAGGCCGTCGACAACGCGCCGATGCTGCTCGACGCGCTCATCCGACACCAACCGGACGTGGCCGTGATCGACGTACGGTTGCCGCCGACGCTGACGGACGAAGGGCTGCGGGTCGCTCTTGAAGCCCGCAAGAGGCTGCCGGGGTTGCCGGTTCTGATCCTTTCGCAGTACGTCGAGCAGCTCTACGCCCGTGAGCTGCTGTCCGACCACTCCGGCGGGGTGGGCTACCTGCTGAAGGACCGGATCGGCGACGTGGAGCAGTTCGTCGACTCGGTACGCCGGGTGGCGGCGGGCGGCACCGCGATGGACGCCGAGGTGATCTCCCAACTCCTCGTCCGCCGGGAGCGGGACGAGCCGCTCAGTGAGCTGACCCCGAAGGAACGCGAAGTGCTCGCGATGATGGCCGAGGGCATGTCCAACGCCGCGATCGCGGCCCGCCTGTTCGTCACCGACAAGGCGATCGGCAAACACACCAACAACATCTTCGCCAAGCTGGGGCTGCCCCCGTCCGACGATCACAACCGCCGGGTGATGGCGGTCCTGGCCTACCTCGAAGCCGAGCCCGGCTGATCGTTCTGTCTCATGAGGTTGACGGCTGCCATTTCCAATAACCCCACGCCAGGCTCCCAAATGCCACCTGCGTGCCGAAGCGGTCGAGCCGACGCGGCGGGACTGTACAGCAAGCGCTGGAGATGCCGCCAGAATCGGCCGGTAGCCGGTAGCCCGACAGGCGGCGGACATTCACAGCGCTGGAGGTGCCGTCAGAATCGGCCGGTAGCCGGTGGCCCGACAGGCGGCGGACATTCACAGCGCTGGAGGTGCCGTCAGAATCGGCCGGTAGCCGGTGGCCCGACGGGCGGCGGACATTCCCGTCGCGGGCAATCTCCGCCTCGGACACCAAAAGCGGCCGGGCGCTGGATGCGCCCGGCC
>NZ_JAHKRM010000058.1 GCF_019396345.1 Nonomuraea guangzhouensis
GGGCGCCTGCTTCTGTCAGCCTTCGGTCCCTGCGTCGGCCAGGTGCCTAGCCGGCGCGACGGCGGTTGCCACCGCCGTTGTTGCCACCGCCGCCGCCACGCGGCTGGCGGCGCGCCTGCTTGCGCTCGGTGGCCGCCGACGGGGCGATGTCGTCGTCGTCCGTGGCCAGGTCGGGTGACTGGAAGATCACCATGAACGGGCTCGCGGGGACGATGCGGTCCGGCTCCTGGCGCACCGGGGGCGGCGGCGTGGAGAAGCTCGTCTCGGCGATCGGCGCCCGTTCCATGACCCGCTCCTCCACGACCTGCTCCTTCGCGATGTGCTCCTCCGTGCTCCGCTCCGCTGCGGGAGCCTGCTCGACGACCTGCCTGCGCTCGGCGGCGGGCTTGCGCTCCCTGGTGGGCTTGCGCTCGGCCACGGGCTCGCGCTCGGCCTTCTGCTCGACAACCGGCTCGCGGTCGGTGAGCGGGGCCTCCGGGGCGTCGGCGAGGGCGTTCTCGATGGCGGCCGAGGCGGCCCCCCTGCGAGTGCGACCGCGCCGCGGCTCGGCGGCCGCCTCGATCTCGTCAGCTGAAATGATGGCGGGTGTCTCCTCCGTCTTTCTGGCGGTCGCCTTGCTGGAGCGACTGGGCACGGGCTCGACCTCCGGCGTCTCGACGGGTGCGGTGCCCTCTTCCGTGGGCATTCCGCCGCGGGTGCGGCGGCGCTGGCGCGGCGTGCGCGCCGGACGCTCCTCGCGCTCGTCACGGCGGCGACCACCGTTACGAGAGCGCGTCCTGCCGGTCTCGCCGAGATCCTCGATGCGCTCGGCCGACAGGCCCGCCCGCGAACGGCTGGCATGCGGCAGGACGCCCTTGGTGCCCTCGGGGATGTTGAGCTCGGTGAAGACGTGCGGCGAGGTGGAGTAGGTCTCCTCGGGCTCGGCGAAGTCGAGCCCGAGCATCTGGTTGATCATCTTCCAGCGGGTCAGCTCCTCCCACTCCACGAACGTGACCGCGATGCCCGTGCGCCCGGCCCGGCCGGTGCGGCCGGTGCGGTGCACGTAGGTCTTGTCGTCGGTGGGGCAGTCGTAGTTGACCACATGGGTGACGTCGTCGATGTCGATGCCGCGGGCCGCCACGTCGGTGGCGACCAGCACGTCGATCTTGCCACTGCGGAACGCGCGCAAGGCCTGCTCGCGCTGGCCCTGGCCGAGGTCGCCGTGGACGGCCGCGACCGCGAAGCCGCGGGTCTCGAGCTGCTCCGCGACCATGTCGCAGGCCCGCTTGGTCTCACAGAAGACCATGGTGAGCCCGCGGCCCTCGGCCTGGAGCAGCCGGGCGACGATCTCGATCTTGTCCATCCGGTGGACGCGCCAGACGATCTGGCGTACCTGCGGGTGCGGGATGCCCTCGCCGCCCTCGCCGTTCTCGTGCTCGGCGCGTACGTGAGTGGGCCGGTTGAGGTATTTGCGGGACAGCGCGACGATCTCGCCGGGCATGGTCGCCGAGAACAGCATGGTCTGCCGCTCGTCGGGGATCAGCTTGAAGATCCGCTCGATGTCGGGCAGGAACCCCAGGTCGAGCATGCGGTCGGCCTCGTCGAGCACCAGTGAGGTGATCTGGCTGAGGTCGAGGTGCTTCTGCTTGACCAGGTCGAGCAGGCGCCCGGGGGTGCCGACGATGACGTCGACGCCCGCCTTGAGCGCTTCGACCTGCGGCTCGTACGCCCGGCCGCCGTAGACGGTCAGGACCCGCGAGCCGAGCTTGCCGGCGGCGGTGACCAGGTCTTCGCTGACCTGTACGGCCAGCTCGCGGGTGGGCACGACGACCAGCCCGCGTGGCTTCTTGCGGTTCTTACGCGGTTTGCCGATGCCCTGGAGCATCGCGATGCCGAACGCGTAGGTCTTTCCCGTGCCTGTGCGTGCCTGACCGATCAGGTCCTGGCCGCTCAGCGCGAGCGGGAGTGCCATCTCTTGGATGGGGAACGGTGTGGTGATGCCCTCGGTCTCGAGGGCATCAGCGATCTCAGGTGTGACTCCGAGGTCTCGGAAAGTCGTCAGCGTGGCCTGCCTCAGTCTCAAATGAAGGCGGGCCTGCCGGGACCGACGGGCGGAAAACAAACCCCGTGCCTGGGTCCTCGCGGTAGAGCCAGCCCTCTCGCGTCATCGCGACCGCAGACCCGGGAGTGGGGGGTTAACGGGGAATTCCCCCGAATTAACACAGTGCGGTCGCACTTTCACAGAGCAGTGTACTCGATACCACAACGTTGGCCGAGTTTCCGAATGTTCCCGAAGTACGCTGCCTTCCATGAACGAGTCTCCAGGAGTCGTCGATCTGCTCGGTGTGCTGGCTTATGCCGAGCTCAGCGCCTTCGCGCGGATGACCGAGGACGCGGCGTCCCTCGCCCCCTCCTTGGCCGATCAGGTCGCGCTGAGCGAACTGGCCGTGGCCGAATATGCCCACTTCCGCCTGTTGCACGACCGGCTGACCGAGCTCGGCGCCGATCCCGAACAGGCGATGTCCCCGTTCGCCGAGGCGCTGGACGCCTGGCACACCCAGACGGCCCCGGCCGACTGGCTGCAGGCGCTGGTGAAGGCGTACGTGGGTGTGGGCATCGCACTCGACTTCTACCGGGAGGCGGCCAGGCACCTCGACCCGTCGATCGCGAAACTGGTCGATGAGGTGCTCGTGGACGAGGGCCGCTCGGAGTTCGCGGTGGAGCGGGTCAGGGCCGGGCTCGTGGCCGACCCGACGGCGAGCGGCCGGCTGGCGCTGTGGGCGCGGCGGCTGGTCGGCGAGGCGCTCAGCCAGGGGCAGCGGGTCGCGGCGGCCCGGCCGGAGCTGGCGCTGCTGCTGGTCGAGTCGGCGTCCGACGACCAGGCGCAGATCTCCCGGCTGTTCGCCACCCTGACCGAGGAACACGGCAAGCGGATGGCCGCCCTCGGCATCTGAACGGCTGATCGCTCCGCTCAAGCGAGGGTACGGCGCTCGCCGCCGCACCCCGCTCGAGCCGCTAGAGGGTGCCTCCGAAGCCGACGGGCCTCGACTCGTCCTCGCCGATCTCGATGAAGCCGATCGACGCGACCGGTATGATCACGCGCCGCCCCTTCACGTCGGTGATGGAGAACACGCCGCGATCGGCGGCGAGCGCGTTTCTGATCTCCTCTTCGACCTGCTCGGACGATAGTTCGGTCTCGACGACGAGTTCGCGGTGTACGGAGCGTACGCCGATCTTGACTTCCATCATGCTCCCTTTCGACGGGGCCGGCTCACCCCATCGTCGTCGCTGACCGGCCGGGAAACGCCGCTGATCGCGCCCAGCGAACGGGTTTAAGCCGTACGCGGAAAACCGCTGATGCCGCGCCAGGCCAGCCGGGCCATGAGCTGCTCGGCGGCGTCCTTCGGAATGGAGCCGTGCTGGGTCACCCAGTAACGGGCGCTCACCTCGGCCATGCCGACCAGCCCGACGCCGAGCAGGTGGGCCTCGTCGCTGGTGCAGCCGGTGTCCTCCTGGATCACCGCACTGACCATTTCCGCGCATTCCTGCAGCGAACGCTCCACGCGCTGGCGCACCGGCGCCACGTTGCGCAGGTCCGACTCGAAGACGAGCCGGAACGCCTCGCCCTGGGTGGAGACGAAGGAGTAGAACGCGCTGAACGTTGCCTGCACGCGGAGTTTGTTCTCGTGCGTGGAGGCCAGCGCCTCGCGGCAGCGGTTGACCATGTCGTCGACGTGCAGGTCGAGCAGCGCGAGATAGAGCTCCAGCTTGCCGGGGAAATGCTGGTACAGGACGGGTTTGCTGACTCCTGCCCGGTCGGCGATCTCGTCCATGGCGGCCGCGTGATAGCCGTTCTCCACGAACACTTCCTGCGCCGCGCTGAGTAGCTGCCGGCGGCGGGCCAGTCGGGGCAGCCGGGTGCCCCGGGGCTTGGCGTCCGGGGTTGCGGTCACGCTGGTCTCCATGGGTCTCTGAGTCGGCTGTTCGGACATCCTACGTGCGGCTCAGCGGCTCATCAGCGATAGTCGTCATCATCGAGGTCCACCTCACGGGCCTGCTCGGCGGCGTCGGCGGGGTCGACCTCCAGCGGGGTCTCCCGGAGCGTCCCGCCCCCGGCGCCGCGAATCAGGAGGAGCTGTTCGGCGGCGTCGGCCTCGGGAGCCTGGACCGGGAGTTCTTCCATTTCGTCGAAGGGGAGGTCGTCCCCACGTACGTCCATCTCCGACATTGCAGTCCCCTTCTAGGTGCGGACGGAACCAGACTACGCCTGACCGAAAAGGTCGCCGTGTTCCTCGACTCTGGCCAGTACGTCGTGTGTCGCGAACACCAGGTCCTCCGGATGCTCGCAGCCTTCGACCTCCTTCCACAGCAGCGGCGTCGAGACCGTGGGCCGCTCCCTGGCCCGCAGTGAGTAGGGGGCCACGGTGGTCTTGGCCGGGTTGTTCTGGCTCCAGTCGATGAACACCTTGCCGGGGCGGGCCTTCCTGGCCATCACGCTGACCACCTGCTCGCGGTGCGCCTTCTCCAGTACCTGGGCCAGTCTCTTGGCGTACGCCGAGGGCTCCTCGCGGCCGTCCCAGTCCGCGTACAACTGCATGCCCTTGTTGCCGCTGGTCTTCGGCCGGGCGGTGAGGCCGTCGGCGCGCAGCACCTCGCGCAGCATGAGGGCCACCCGGCAGCACTCCACGATGGTCACAGGAGGGCCCGGGTCGAGGTCGAACACGAGCGTGTCGGGCGGCAGCGCCTCCCCGTCGGCGGACACCCGCCACTGGGGCACGTGCAGCTCCAGGGCCGCCAGGTTGGCGTAATAGACGAGCGAGGGCAGATCCTCGATGACGGCGAAGTCGATGGTCTCGCGGTTCTTGGTGCTGCCCGGCACGGGCAGCGTGACCCTCCTGATCCAGTCCGGGGTGTGCTCGGGCGCGTTCTTCTCGAAGAAGGACTGGCCGGTCACGCCGTTGGGGTAGCGCTTGACGGTGAGCGGCCGGCCTTCGAGGTGCGGCAGGAGTACGGGGGCGACGCGGCTGTAGTAGTCGATCACCTCGGCCTTGGCGAAGCCGGCCTCGGGATAGAGGACCTTGTCCAGGTTGCTCAGCGTCAGCTGCCGCCCGCCGACCTTCACCGCCACCTTCTGGGGGCTCACAACGTCACCTCCGAAGGGAGTTTGTCCGGGCGCAGCCCGCGCCACACGGGGTGGCGCAGTCGCAGATCGTCGGTCCACATCGTGTAGGCCACCTCCCCGACGAGGTCGGGTCTAACCCATCGGTTGCGCCATGGGACGTCGTTCTGGAAGGGACTGCGCGGGATCTCCAGCGGGCGCAGGAACGCGTCGAGCTGGTCGAGCACGTCGTCGGTGAAGCCGGTGCCGACGTGCCCGACGTAGGTCAGGCCGCGCTCCGTGAACACGCCCATGATCAGCGAGCCGACCCCGCCCGACCTGCGGCCCTTGCCGGGTTTCCAGCCGCCGATCACGACCTCCCGCGTGCTGAGGTGCTTGACCTTGATCCACCATGGCGAGCGCGTGCCCGGCCGGTACGGCGAGTCGAGGCGCTTGGCGACCACGCCTTCGAGCCCCTGCTCCTTGGTGGCGGCGAGCAGGTCGGACTCTCCGGGGAAGTACGGCGGGGCGCCGATGTCCAGCTCGTCGAGGAGGCTGCGCCGGTCGCGGTACGGCAGGTCCAGCAGGGTGGTGCCGTCGAGGTAGAGCAGGTCGAAGGGCAGGTACGTGACCGGGTACAGCTTCAGCATCGTCTCTTCGGGGTCGGTGAGATGCATGCGGTGCTGCAGGCGGACGAAACTGGGGCGGCCGCGCGGGTCGAGCGCGACGACCTCCCCATCGATCACCGCATTCTTCACCCCGAACCCCGAAATTTCGGGATACCGGCGGGTGTAGTCGGCTCCGTGCCTTCCCGTCACCTTCAGGGCGCCGTTCCGGTGGAGGAGGGCGCGGATGCCATCCCATTTGACCTCCAGGCCATACCGCTCGCGATCCTGAGGTAGTTGCCCAGGTACGGCGAGCATTGGTTCGATCGGATATGGCATTGGTGGCCCCATGGGGGGGTATGTGCCCATTGGGCGAGCCCGCTAGAGCTGAGGAGTGCCCATGCGCAGCATCTGGAAAGGGGCGATCTCCTTCGGCCTCGTGACGATTCCCGTCAAGCTCTATTCGGCGACCGACCAGAAGGACGTCACCTTCCACCAGGTGCACCGCGAGGACGGCGGCAGGATCCGCTACAAGCGCGTGTGCACGCTCGACGGTGAGGAGGTCCCCTACGCCGACATCGCCAAGGGCTATGAGCTGGCCACCGGCGAGATCGTGGTGCTGACGGACGAGGACTTCGAGGACCTGCCGCTCAGCACGTCACGCAGGATCGACGTCCTCCAGTTCGCGCCGGCCGAACAGATCGACCCGATCTACTTCGCCAAGTCGTACTATCTCGAACCGGACGCTCAGGGCGCCAAGCCGTACGTGCTGCTTCGCAACGCCCTGGAGAGCTCGGGGCAGGTCGCGGTCGTCAAGGTGGCGCTGCGGCAGCGGGAGTCGCTGGCCACGCTCAGGGTGCGTGACGGGGTGTTCGTGCTGGAGACCATGTACTGGCCGGACGAGATCCGCGTGCCCGACTTCAATTTCCTCGAAGAGGACATCGAAGTGCGGGCCCAGGAGCTCAAGATGGCCGAGTCGCTCATCACCACGATGGAGGCGGACTTCGACGCGACCGAGTACCACGACGCCTACCGCGAGGCACTGCAGCAGGTGATCGAGGCGAAGGTGGAGGGCAAGGAGGTCGTCGCGCCGCCGGCGGGCGAGGAGGAGGCGGGTCCCGCCGTCGACCTCATGGCCGCGTTGCGGGCGAGCGTCGACGCGGCCAAGCGCGAGCGTTCCGGCGCGGCCGCCAAGCCCAGGAAGACCGCCAAGGAGTCCAAGGACGAGGGGGAGAAGGCCGCCCCCAAGCGCAAGGCCCGCAAAACCGCCTGATCGGGCGGTGCGCCCGGAAAAGGCAAGGCGCCTTCGGCTTTATTGCCGAAGGCGCCTTTATGTTCACACATCCAGGAGAGAAGCGACTTTATCGGCCGCTCCCCTCAATGCCATGGGGAATGAATTCCCGTCGGCTCCGTACGCGTGGGCGTGGCGACTTTCTGAGTGCCTGTGTTCCTTTATGAGAACACAGGCACTCAGCACGCGTCCGGAACTCCCCCAAACCGGAGAACCGGTTGCATGGCTATCTCTTCGGACCGTATCCGGCGACCCTTGCTGGAGTGTCCCCGGACGGGTCGTCTGCGCGTTGTTACTGGGCGATCTCGCGCTGCAGATCGCGCTCGCGCTCGAGCTGAGCCTGGGCCTGGCGGGCGTCCGCGTCCGCGTCGGCGTCGTTGCGGTTGAAGTTGCGGGCGTCCGCGTCAGAGTCACCGCGCACGTTGTTCGTGTTGGTGTTGTGCAGGTGGATGTGGACCTTGACCCGGCCGCCACGGTTCCTGCGGCCCCAGCCGCCCCAGCCGCCGCCCCAGCCGCCCCAGCCGCCACAGCGACGGTGGCAGCCGCCACCCCAGCCTGCGACGACACCCGCGTTGGTGGCGGCGGAGGCCGTGGCGTTGGCGGACGATGCGGTGGTCAGCGCGCCCAGACCGATGACGGTACCGGACATGGCCGTGCTCAGCGCGAGCCCTGCGAGGACACTCTTGAACTTGGGCATTGAATTCCCCCCTAAAGGATCGGTTGCCCCGTTCCAGATATTTACCGGACTGAACGGTAAATACCTTGGATGTCGTCTAATGCGTCATCCGTGCGGATTTATTTCCGGCGGGCTGGCGGATAAACGGGCCTTGTTGTGTTTTGCTATACGCTAACTCTCTCATTGCTCTCATTAAGCATTTATGAAATGAAATGAAAGGATTTGTCCGTTTTGCGGGGTGGCGACTCCGCGTGCCTCTGCGTGAATCGCGGGATCATAAATGCTAATAAAGGAGCATTTGTCGTAAATGTAGGCTGGAAGGCGAGGGCGGCTATCGTTGAGTGAGCGAGGAGGGCACATGGCAGCAGCGCCGATCCCGCACTGGCCAGGACGCATGTTCGGGTCGGTGCACGTACGAGCGACCCCGGAAGGCGCCCCCGAGAAGGCGGTCTTCGTCCACGGCCTGGCCGGTGCGGCCACCAACTGGACCGACCTGATGGACGAGCTGAAAGACCTCGTCACCGGCTACGCCATCGACCTGCCCGGAGCGGGGTTCTCGCCCGAGCCCGCCGACGGCGACTACACCATCGCCGCGCACGCCCGCGCGGTGATCGGCCTGCTGCGGGAGACCGGTCCCGCGCATCTGTTCGGCAACTCGCTGGGCGGCGCGGTCGCCGTCAGGGTGGCCGCCACCCGCCCCGACCTGGTCCGCTCGCTCGTCCTCATCTCGCCGGCACTGCCCGACCTGCTGCCCAGGTACGGCCCGGTACGCGTCGCCGCCGCGGCGCTGCCCCTGCTGGGCGAGTGGGTGGCCGCCAAGCTCCGGCTGATCCCCGCCGAGCAGCGGATCAAGGCCTCCTTCGCCATGGTCTGGGCGGACGTCGCCGCGGTCCATCCGATACGCCTCCGCGACGCGGTCGAGGAGCAGCGCAGACGCGACGCGCTGGCCTACGCCGGCGCCGCCATGATCGGCTCGGCCCGGGGCATCGTGGCCGAGTACTTCCGCCGCGGCGAGGAGAACCTGTGGCGTCAGGCCGCCCTCATCGAGGTGCCCACCCTGATCGTCCACGGCAGGCACGACCGGCTGGTGCGGCCCGCCATGGCCGCCAAGGCAGCCCGTACGTTCAGGCAGGTCAGACTGGTGCTGTTGCCGCGGGCCGGGCACGTGGCGATGATGGAGACGCCCCGTGTGGTGGCCGCGGAGGCCCGCCGTCTGATCGGTGAGACGCGGTTGGGGAATGCCCGACTCGCCAACTAGGTTTCACAGGGGGATAGGTCCCCCTGGAACGGGAGCGTAGAAAGTGTCGTTGCCACCACTGGTCGAGCCGGCCGCTGAGCTGACCGTCGACGAAGTGCGCCGCTACTCACGCCACCTGATCATTCCCGACGTGGGGATGGCCGGGCAGAAGCGGCTGAAGAACGCCAAGGTGCTCTGTGTGGGCGCCGGTGGCCTGGGATCGCCCGCGCTGATGTACCTCGCCGCGGCGGGTGTGGGCACGCTGGGCGTCATCGACTTCGACGTCGTCGACGAGTCCAACCTGCAGCGCCAGATCATCCACGGCCAGTCCGACGTGGGCAGGCCGAAGGCCGAGAGCGCCGCGGCCACGGTCCGCGAGATCAACCCGCTGGTCGACGTCGTCATCCACAACACGGCGCTGACCAACGACAACGTGATGGAGATCTTCTCCGGTTACGACCTCATCGTCGACGGCACCGACAACTTCGCCACGCGCTACATGGTGAACGACGCCGCGGTGCTGCTCGGCAAGCCGTACGTCTGGGGCTCGATCTACCGCTTCGACGGCCAGGCGAGCGTGTTCTGGGCCGAGCACGGCCCCTGCTACCGCTGCCTCTACCCCGAGCCCCCGCCTCCCGGCATGGTGCCGTCGTGCGCCGAGGGCGGCGTGCTGGGCGTGCTGTGCGCCTCGATCGGCTCCATCCAGGTCAACGAGGCGATCAAGCTGCTCACCGGCATCGGCGACCCGCTGGTCGGCCGGCTGATGATCTACGACGCCCTGGAGATGAAGTACCGCGACGTCAAGGTCCGCAAGGACCCCGAGTGCGTGCTCTGCGGCAAGAACCCGACGGTCACCCAGCTCCTCGACGACTACGAGGCGTTCTGCGGCGCGATCTCCGACGAGGCCGCCGAGGCCGCGACGGGCTCGACGATCACCGCCCGCGAGCTCAAGGCCATGCAGGACAACGGCGACGACATCTTCCTCGTCGACGTCCGTGAGATCAACGAGTACGAGATCGTCTCCATCCCCGGCGCCACGCTGATCCCCAAGGGTGAGTTCCTCAACGGCTCGGCCCTGGAGAAGCTGCCGCAGGACAAGCGGATCGTGCTCCACTGCAAGTCGGGCGCGCGCTCGGCGGAGGCGCTGGCGATCGTCAAGAACGCCGGTTTCTCCGACGCGGTGCACGTCGGCGGCGGGGTGCTCAGCTGGGTCAAGACCGTCGACCCCAGCCTGCCCTCCTACTGAGTCCGGTCACCGAGGTCCTTTCCTGAGGGTCCGGTTTCTGCGGATGACGGCCGGTCGCCCGCATTAAGGTCGATGGCGTGGACGACGCTCGCCCCTGGCCCGCCCTCGTGGTGGCCTCCGTGCTGACGATGATCTGCGCGGTGGCCGCCGGGGTCTCGGCCAGTGCGGCGGGCTCGGAGCTGTCACGCGGCCCGAGCACCGCCGAGCTGCACGCGGCGGCCAAGCGGGAGGTCGCCGAACGCTGGCGCACCTGGGCGACCGGGCGCATCTTCCCGGCCAGCCTGCCCTACTCCGCCGAGCAGGGCGGCCGGGAGAGGGCCAGCCGGGTCGGCATCTCGCCGGGTTTCGCCTGCGCCGGCTCCGTCGACTCCAAAGCCGCCAAGGCCCTGCGCAAGGCGGGCTGCCGGGGAGTGCTGCGCGCCACCTACATCGACGCCCTGCAGGGCGTGCTCGTCACGATCGGCGTCGTGGCCCTGCCCGGCGAGTTCGAGGCCGCGCACGCCAAGACCGCCTTCTCCGCCGTCGGCGCGCCCGTGCCCGGTCTGCGGCCGCTGGCCTTCAAGGGCACGGTCTCCAACCGTTTCACCCCTTCCGTACGCCAGGCCGGCTCCGTACGTCAGGCCGGCCCGTACCTCGTGCTGACCACGGCGGGCCAGGTCGACGGCCGGCCGGCGCGCTCCGTCGGCGAGCAGCGGCCGGCCATCTTCGCCTTCGCCAGCGAGATCTCCGAGCGGATCCTGGCCGACCTGAGCACACCCCGGATGCCCGACTGCGCCTCCCAGGAGTGGCGATGCTGAGCCGCGCGGTGCTGGCCCGTGCGAGCGTGCTGATCGCGGTGGTGGCGATCTTCAGCGCGGGGCCCGCGTTGGGCGCCGGGCCCGCGCCGGGCCTCATGAGTGCCGAGGCGGCCCTGGCCGACGACGTGCGCGGCGGCCAGCAGTCGGTGATCAGCACGCTGGAGCTGAACAAGGCGTGGCGGGTCAGCAAGGGCGCGGGCGTCACCGTGGCCGTGCTCGACTCGGGCGTCGATCCCGGCCACCGCGATCTGGCCGGCTCCGTGACCGTGGGCCGGGACTTCACCGAAGGCGCCAACCCGCCGGGGGTGCCGCCGCGTCGCCTGCACGGCACGTACATGGCCTCGCTGATCGCCGGGCACGGCCACGGCCACCGGAACAAGCTCGGCGTGATCGGCGTGGCACCCAAAGCGCGGCTGCTGTCGGTCCGGGTGATACTGGAGGACGAGGAACCGGGGTTCAGGGAGTTCAACACCGCCGCGCGCTTCGAGAACGTGGTGGCGAGGGGCATCCGCTACGCGGTCGATCGGGGGGCGCGCGTGATCAACATGTCGATCTCCAAGGAGCTGGCGACCCAGGAGGAGCGGGCGGCCGTACGCTACGCGATCTCCAAGGGCGTCGTGCTGGTGGCCGCCGCGGGCAATGACGGCGCGGGCGAGCCCGACGAGACGGGATTCGCCCCCTATTCGTACCCCGCCGCCTTCCCCGGCGTCGTGTCCGTGGGCGCGACGGACCGGCGGCTGCGCCGGGCGACGTTCTCCAACTGGAACTCCTCGGTGCTGGTGGCCGCGCCCGGCGTCGACATCATGGGCGCGGGCCCCGGCGACGAGTACTGGGTCGGCAGGGGCACCTCCCAGGCCACCGCGCTGGTCTCCGGAGTGGCCGCCCTCATTAAGGCCAAATATCCGGAAATGTCGCCGCCGCTGGTCGCGCAGGCCATGACCGCGAGCGCGACCGACCGGCCGCCGGACGGCTACGACACCGGCACCGGCTTCGGCGTGGTCAACGCCGCCAAGGCGCTGGCCGAAGCGGGGCGGCTCGCCACGTACACCGAGACGGCCGCGGGGGCTCAGGCACAGGACCCGGCCCGGCCGCTCGGCGGCGGATCGGCGGGCCGGATCGAAGTGGTAAGCCGGGACAAAGCGCGGGTCAAGGTCTATGGGACGATCGCTCTGGCGGCCGCCCTCGGCGCGCTCTCCTCCATGTGGGCGATATTCGCCCTGGTCAGGCGCGTGCGCCGCGCTCAGAGCGGCCAAGGCGCATGATCCGTCCGCTAAGGGGGACGAAATAGACACGAACCGAGCCTGGGAACGAGGCGGTGGTGAAGGCACGTAGGTCCACCTCAGGGTTGCCGCGCGCCGGGGGAGCCACATCGGGACGGAAGAACCCGCTCGGTGCTCCAGCCGGTCGTCGATCCCGCGTGCGCGCGTGGCCGGCGGCCAACGGCCGTGACAGGGCGGCGTCCAGGGAGCGCGTGGAGCAGGCCGTGCTCCGGCAGGGTGTGCGTTTCCGCCGCCTGTTCGTGATGCTCGTGGGCATCATCGTGGTCATGTCGGCCGTCCTCGTGCTCCTCGGCACGATCGGGCTGCTCGAGGAGACCAGGTCGCGCCCACTGACCGCGGCAGAGCAGAACCAGTACAAACAGGAGGAGATCGCCAGGCGCTGGCAGGCGTGGCCCGCGACCGGCGTCTTCCCGGAAGAGGTGAAGTACGTCGGGCTCGACAAGGCCCAGCAGTACGCCCGGCGCGTCGGCATCGCACCCCAGACCGAGTGCGGCAAGGCCGTCGACCCCTCCGTGGCGGGCATCCTCGACGACCACGGATGCGTGACCATGCTCCGCGCCACCTATGTCGACCAGACGGCCACGTTCGTCTTCACGGTCGGCGTGGCCGTACTGAAGGACGAGGAGGCCAGGCTCTCGGCGACCGAGCAGCTCACCCAGGACGACCGGGTCGGCGTGCTGCCCGTGGCCTTCCCCGGCACGGTGACCGAGCGGTTCGGGGTGGATCAGCGCCAGCGCACCGGCTGGGTGGGCGCGGGGCCGTACATCGTGTTCTCGACCGCGGGCTACGCGGACGGCAGGACCCGGGCGGCCATCCCGCCGGAGGAGATCCTCCACAGCGAGCTGTGGCCGGCGGCCAAGTCGATCGGCAACCAGATCGCCTATTTCCTGGCGGACCCCCCGAAGGTCCCGCCCTGCACTCAGGGGAACGTGTGCTGACCGTTGTACGCGCGCTGACCGCCGTCCTGGTCATGCTGCACGCTCCGGCGGCCCCGCCGGTCAGGGACCAGCAACAGTGGGTGCTCGACGCGCTCAACGTCGAGCAGGCGTGGACGGTCACCAAAGGCAAGGGCATCACCGTGGCCGTGGTCGACAGCGGCGTCGACGGCACGCTCAAGGAGCTGCGCGGCCGCGTGACCGCCGGTCCCGACATGACCGAGGCCACCGTCGAACGCACGGCCAAGCCCGGCAAGCACGGCACCGCGATGGCCGCGCTCATCGCCGGGTCCGGAGCCGACAAAGGGCTGATCGGCGTGGCGCCCGAGTCGGGCATCCTCTCCTTGGCCCTGGCCCTCGACGACGACCCCACCGGCGACACCATCGACCCCCAGCAGCAGGAACGGACCTCGCTGGAGAGCCCGCTGGCCCGTGCCATCCGCTACGCCGCCAACCACGGCGCCAAGGTCATCAGCATGTCGATCGGCACGTACGGGCCGCTCAAGTCCGAGCGCGAGGCCGTCTCCTACGCGCTCGACAAGGGCGCCGTGCTGGTCGCCGCCGTCGGCAACGACGGGCAGACCCAGTACGCCAAGGACAACGGCACCTCGTTCTGGAGCTTCCCCGCGGGCTATTCGGGGGTCATCGGCGTGGCGGCCGTCGACAAGCAGGGCAAGGGCGCGACGTTCAGCAGCGACAATCTGTCCGTCCTCGTCTCCGCGCCGGGCGTGGGCGTGCCCATCGCCAAGCGCAAGGGCGGTTACGAGCTCTCGGAGGGCACCAGCGCGGCGAGCGCGCTCGTGGCCGGGGTGGCCGCGCTGGTCAAGTCGCGCTATCCCGCCATGGCGCCCGAGCAGGTCGCGCAGGCCCTGGCCGCGAGCGCCAGGGGGCGGCCCGCCGCCGGATATGACGACAAGACCGGGTTCGGCGTGGTCGACGCCGGTGCCGCGCTCAACGCGGCCGAACGGCTGGCGGGGGAGCAGCGCGACGTCGGCGTGCCCGATGACCAGCACTTCGGCGTCGGTGAGGACTCACCCGTGCCGTCGCGACCGGGGCCCGATCCGTGGCGGCTGTGGCTCTACGGAGGGGGCGTCCTGGTGGCGTTGATCATGTTCTGCGGAGCCATCGTCGTGCTCAATCAGCGTAGAGAGTAAAGATCCGCTATGGTCGCGCGTCATGGGATACGAGCTGCGCGTAGTTCGTGAAGCGCCCCTGGCGTTCGCCGAGCTCGCGAAGGCGATCGCGCCGGCCGGTTTCGGGCTGCGCGGGACGGACGAGATCGTCGCCGGACACGCCGGTGACACGCACGTCGTAGGTCACTGGCGCGATCAGGTGATCGGCGAGCCGGGCTCCGACTGGCAACTGGCGCAGCTCATCCGGCTGGCGGCCGCGCTCGGCGCCCGGCTCGTCGGCGAAGACGGCGAGCGCTACACCGTGCGCGACGGCATCGTGGAGCTGGTGTCCGGCGGTACGGTGGTCGAAATCGGCAAATACCACGAGATCATCGAGGCGGGGCCCAACGCATGGAGTCCGTGAACCCGTACGCCGAACGGGTCCTCGAGGTGGTGGAGTCCATCCCGCCGGGCATGGTGATGTCCTACGGCGACATCGCCGAATACCTCGGCGAGGGCGGCCCGCGTCAGGTCGGGCAGGTCATGTCGACCTGGGGCGGCGGCGTGCCGTGGTGGCGCGTGGTGCACTCCGACGGCACCGGCGCGGCCCCTGACCACGTACGACGCTGCCTGGAGCACTGGCGCGACGAGGGCACACCGTTGCGCGGCGAGCGGGTCGACATGCGGCAGGCTCGCTGGGACGGGCGTTCAGCCGATTCTAAGAAATGAGTTTGACCTGCGGATTCGCGCGTTAGGCGAATCCGTTGCACGTTAGTCCCCTTACGATGGCATGAACCAGTGATGGCGGTTCGAAAGGCGGTGCCTTACCGATGGCAACCGGCGTCACAGCCCTGAGTCAGGGCGGCGATCAGATCGCCGATCGCCTGAAGGCTGTCCAGGATCTCTGTGACCGGGGTGAGCCGTTCGACGCGGTCATGCGGGCCGTGGGATCGGGCGGCCACGACTCGGCGTTCGACGCCGAGGTGCTCAGTGGGCCGCTGGGTGCCCGGATGGACCTGGCGGTCAAGCGTGGCGCGGCCCGCAGGCGCGAGCTCGTCACCTTGCTGCGCCCCTACCTGGCGGCCGTGGACGCGGGGGTCAAGCGTGACCTGCCCGTCGCCCGGCGCCTGATCTGTCACCTCATCGAGCACCGTCCGGACGACGAGCTGATCGACGGCGACACGCTCACCAAGGTCGTGGCGGCGGCGGCCGAGCCGTCCAAGCGGATCCGCCAGGGTCTGCGCTGGTACGCCGACCTGCCGTTCCGTGACGAGCTCCCGGCCGGCCTCTACCGGCTGCGGCGCGCCGACATGGTGCCCGTGACCCATATCGACGACATCGTGTGGGTCAACGGCAAGCTGCGCGTCACCGGCTTCGCCTATCTGGCGGGCCTGTCCGTCCGCAGCCGCCGGTTCAACTGGGCGACCGTGGTGCTGCGCGGGCCGCGCTGGCTGCCTCCGGTGCGCATGCGCACCCGCCGGGTGCTGGCCCCCGAGGCCACGCACGGCGCGCGCGAGCCGGGCTGCAACTATGACTGGTCCGGGTTCACCGCCGAGCTCAGCCCGTGGTCCCTGCGCTGGCGCGGAGCCGTGCGCGACGTCGTGCACGCCGTACGCAGGCGGCTGCGCCACCGGCCCGCCGTGCACGACACCACGACGTGGCGGGCCGAGATCGTCTTCTACAGCCGTGGCGCGCGGGCCACCGGTCTGCTGCGCGGCGCGTCCCCCGGCCGCACCGAGCGTCCCGCCGGGCTCAAGCTTCAACCGGGCCTGTGGGTCAGACCGGTGTGGACCTCCGACCGGGCGCTCCAGGTCGTCCTCCAGCCCAACCGCGCCGAACTCTCCGGGGTCTCCGTCGAGGGCGAGCGCCTGGAGCTGAAGATCTTCCTGGCCGGCCGTACGGTGACCAAGGGTCATGCCCGGCTGGGCGGCCACCGCATGGCCGCCGAGTTCACGCCGGTCGCCGACGGCACCGAGGTGCTGGTCAGCCTGGCCGTGCCCGCCCTGCTGCAGGAGAAGGACGGGCGGCGGCTCTGGGTCGAGCCGAAGGGCGACCCCGCCGCGTCCGTCATGCTCGCCGACCTGGTGGAGACCAGGGCGCCCTCCGGAGACCGCGAGATCACCGTGCTGGGCGACCGGCGCGACCGCGTGCTCGTCTCCGCGCACCGCATCCGCCCGGTGATCACCTCGGCGGTGTGGGAGGGGACCGCGCTGGTGCTGCGCGGCGACTACCCCGACGCCGCCGGGCCGCGCGTGCTGACGCTGCGCCACCGGTCCGGGCTGTCCTACCACGTGCCGATGGTCCGTACGGGCGATCAGTTCTCCGTACGCCTCGAGCCCGCGTCGATGGACCGCTTCGGCGACGTCGTGCCGCTGGCGTCCGGCACCTGGAACATGTCCGTCCGGCACCCGTCGGGGGAGATCGTCCCCCTGCGCATGGACCACGCGGCGCTGCCCGGCCTCGACGAGACGCCGCGCGCGACCGAGGGGCGGTCCTTCCGGATGCTCTCGACGCGTTTCGACGTGCCGGTGGTGGCGGTCGAAGAGGAGCGGCCGGCCGACGAGAAGGGCGTCGCGGGCACCCACGTGCTGCGGCGGGTCTTCTACCCGGCGCAACGCACCGAGCCGCTGACCGACGCGACCGTCTACGTGGTCAACGACGGCCGGCTCTACGCCGACAGCGTCCGGGCCATCTATGAGGAGCGGGTGCGGCGGGGCGACGACCGCGAGCACATCTGGATCGTCAAGGACGGCGCGTTCACCCCGCCTCCGGGCACGACCTCGGTGCGGGCCGGCAGCCGTGAGCACCACGCTGCGCTCGCCCGGTCCCGATTTATCGTGACAAATGCGTTTTTGCCGGTCTGGTTCCGCTCCCGCGAGGACCAGGTCGTCCTGCAGACCTGGAACGGCACCCCGGTCAAGCGCATCGGCAACGACCAGCCCCACATGACCCGCGACCCCCGGCCGCCGATCTGGCACCGGCAGGCGGCCGAGGTACGCGGCTGGGACGTGCTGCTGTCCCAGTCTCCGTGGGCCACACCGGTGCTGCGGCGGGCGTTCGGCTACCAGGGCGAGATCCTGGAGAGCGGGCTGCCGCGCAACGACGTGCTCAGCTCGCCGGACCGGGACTCGCTGGCGGCCGCGGTGCGGGCGCGGCTGGGCCTGGTCGAGGGCAAGCGCGTGGTGCTGTACGCACCGACGTGGCGTGACTATGACCGCAAGAACGCCATGGTCAAACTGGACCTGGCCAAGGCCCGCGAGGCACTGGGCGCGGACCACGAGCTGTTGGTCAGAGCCCACCCCATGCAAGCCATGCCCGCCGTCCCCGAGATCGCCCACGACGTCACGACTTATCCCGACATAGCGGATTTGCTGCTCGTGGCGGACGTGCTGGTCACGGACTACTCCTCGGTCATGTTCGACTTCGCGGCCACCGGTCGGCCCATGGTCTTCTACGGCTACGACCTGGCGAAATACTCGACGAAGCGGGGCCTGTACATCGACCTTCCGGAGCAGGCGCCGGGTCCGGTGCTGTCGACGTCGGCTGAGGTGATCGACGCACTACGCTCGATCGACTCGGTGGCAGCGGCCCACCAGGACCGCTACGACGCCTTCCGCGCCACCTTCGCCCCCAGGGACGACGGCAAGGCCACGGCCCGAGTCGTAGACCGCCTGTTCTCCTGAGGCTCTTCTCCTGAGGCTCCCAAGGCGCTTCGCCCTGGGGGCCTCAGGCATTTCCGCCTTCAAAGGGCTTCGTAGGGGCGCTTCGCGCGATGGGCTCAGGCGCCGCTTCCGCCCGACCCCACCGCCAAAGGGCTTCGCAGGGGGCGCTTCGCGCGCCGGGCTCAGGCGCATTCCCAGTCGGCGCCGGCGCCGACCCCGCGATGGTCCTCGCTCCGCTCGGGCGCCCTTCCGGACGCTTCGCCGCCTCCTTGGCGGACTACGAAAGGCGGCGGGGGACAGGAGAGGACCGTCGCGCTGACTCCGGAGGGCGGCGGGTGGGTGGGAGTGGATCGTCGCGCTGACTCCGGAAGGCGGTGGAGTCGGCCGCACCATCCGACGCAAAGCCTGACCGAATGTCCTTCATGCAGATCCTGATCGCCGCCGACTTCGCCGATCACTCCTCCATCATCAAGACGCGACGCCGAGCACGAAGATCGCCTGATGCTGTTAGCCTCACGGATTCGATCAGCTCATTTCGCTTTCGGACAGCAACATCCGGTCCGAGGACAAGGACAACCATGCCGCTGTTGGCCCGTATGCTCTCCGCACCCCTGTTCATCGACGTCCGGGCCGGTGCGGTCGCCAGCGTCGGCACGCTGCTGACCGACCTGCAGATCGCGCGGCAGGGCAGGGTGGCCGTCGCCGTCGGTCCCAGCCAGGGTGACGGCATCTGCGAGGAGTTGCGGATCGATGGGGCCGAGGTCTTCCGCGTTCCGGACGGCAGCCTCGCCGCCGCCGTCGAGCTCGGACAGCAGTTGCGGGCCGGTCAGTTCGAGGCGATCGCGGGCATCGGCGGCGGCAAGACCATCGACGTGGCCAAGTTCGCCGCGCACATGGCGGGCATCCCGATGGTGGCGGTGACCACGAGCCTGGGCCACGACGGTATCGCCTCGCCGGTCAGCACGCTGCGGCACGAGTCGGGCACGGGCTCCTACGGCGTCGTGATGCCGGCGGCCGTCCTGGTGGATCTCGATCGCGTCCGGTCCGCCCCGGCGTCGTTGTCCACGGCCGGGATCGGCGACGCGATCAGTGACCTGTCTGCGGTGGCCGACTGGGAACTGGCCGCTGCCGAGGTCGGCGAGCGCCTCGACGGGCTGGCGGTGGCGATGGCCAGATCGGCTGCGCTGGTGGTCCTGCACCAGCCGGGGCAGGCCCGGACCGACGAGTTCCTCACCGTGCTGGCCGAGGCGCTGATCCTTTCCGGGATGGCGATGGGAGTGGCCGGGTCGAGCCGGCCGGCCAGTGGTGGCGACCACGAGATCATGCATGCCGTCAACGAGCTCCACCCTGGCACGGCCAGCCACGGGGAGCTGGCCGGAGTCGGTGCTCTGTTCTGCACTTACCTGCGTCAGGACGAAGACAAGGTCGGGCTGATCTCCGCGTGTCTGGAACGGCACGGGCTGCCGCGCACTCCCGGCGATCTCGGCTTGTCAGACGCCGACTTCGCCAAGGCCGTGGCGTACGCGCCGCGGACCCGTCCGGGCAGGTACACCATTCTCGAGCACCTCGACCTGTCCGAGGCTCAGCTCGCCGATCACGTGGAGGCTTACGTCAAGGCCGTCGCGGGCTGAAGGTCGATCTGGTACTTGATGAAGCCACGGTTCTCGGCCACCTTGTCGTACAGGCGCCGGGCGGTGGTGTTCGACTCATGAGTGTTCCAGTACACGCGGCCGCACCCACGGTCCTTGGCCCAGTCGGTCACGGCCGCGATCAACGCGCGCGCCACGCCTTTGCCCCGTACGTCCTCAGCGGTGAACAGGTCCTGCAGGTAACAGACGTCGGTGTCGGGCGCCGACGTGCTGGGGTGGGGGAAGAAATGCGTGATGCCCACGAGCCGTCCGTCCAGCGTCGCTCCGAGGGCGTGTAGGCGCGTGTCCGCCTGGAACTCCTGCCAGGCCCTCTCGTACATCTCGTCCGGCTCGACGCGCTGGTAGAAGTCGATGTAGGCGCGGAACAGGCCCTCCCAGGCGATCCGGTCGGATGGGAGGAGCTTGCGGATGTTGATCATGTTGCTCCTCCTGGGGCTGCTTCGCGTGGAAGCCACAGGTTAGGGACAAGTGGTCTGCTGCGATACGGCCACTCTTAGCGGAAAGCCAAGGGCCACTTCACACTGCGGCCAGTCCGGCGAGCAGGTCCTTGACCCCGTCGAACGCGATCGCGCCGCTGCGGGACCAGGCGATCAGCCCGTCACGGACTCGGGCGACCATGATGGAGAAGGCGAACCGCTTTCCGGTGGGCAGGACGGTGCCGTGGAGCTGGTACTCGGCGATGACGATCTCCGGATCGGCCGTCTCGTAGATGTGCGCCTACCACGGAGTCGAACTCGCCCGGCGTGCCGGCCTAGTTTGAATGCCCGATGCTGAGCACGACATTTCCAGTTTTCTGGCCTGTCTCGACGTACCGGTAAGCCTCGACGATCTCGTCCAACGGATACTGTCTGTCGATGACCGGCGTGAACTGTCCGGACTCGATCAGTTCCTTGAAATACCGCGCCATCGCCGGGTCGGGCTTCGGGATGGGAAACCTGACCTTCTTGCCGCCGAGCAGCGGAGTCGTGAGTGCCAAGATCGGATTTTGCCACAGGGGACCCAGGTCCGACGCGAGATATATCCCGCGCGGTTTCAGCAGTCGCCTGCATCGGCCGAACGAACTCTTGCCGACGGCGTCGATGACGCAGTCGTATTTCTGCTCGTCCTTCGTGAAGTCCTCGGCCGTGTAGTCGACGACCTTGTCGACACCCAGACCCCTGATCAACTCAACGCTCTTCGTGTCGCAGACCGCGGTCACGCCGGCGCCAAGGCTTTTCAGGAGTTGTACCGCCGCCGAGCCGATGGCCCCGGACGCGCCGTAGACGAGGACGTCCTGCCCGCTCCGGATCTGCGCCGTTCTGATGATCGTGAGGGCATAGTGCGAACCCTCGGTACTGGGCGCGGCCTCCTCGTAGGTCAGGTCCGCCGGCATGAGCGCGAGTGTGCCGTCCTGGGGAATCGACAGGTATTCGGCGTGGGCCCCGAACCCGACATCGTTGTATCCGAACACCCTGTCCCCGACCTTGAAGGACGTGACGCCGCGGCCTATCGCCTCGACTTCTCCAGCAAACTCATTCCCGAGGATCGTCACCCTTGGCCTGACCAGCCCGGTGAAAAGTCGCAAGAAGAAGGGCTTGGCCGCCCGTAACCCGCAGTCCGTACGATTAACCGTCGCTGCGTGGACCTTGACGAGCAGTTCGTTGTCCTTGGCTGTCGGCCGCTCTACTTCCGAGACGCGAACCACTTCCGGCGGGCCATATCTGGTGCGGACTGCGGCCTTCATAGCTGAATTGTAGCCAACGTGCAGGAAATCCGATCAAGTCCCGAACTCGCTATTCGACCGCGAAACTCACTTGCGCAGTTCGATCTCCAGCGACATGGGTTCCTCGTGGATGTCGAACGTTCTGAAGTCCGTGTGGGAGATGATGGCCGTGAACTGCCTCTTGTCGTACGCCCGTCTGGGCAGGACCGAGCGCAGGATGTACCGGGTGATCGCCCGGTTCACCGGGTCGAGGCGCATGCGGGCGACGTCCGCGTCGACCGCCTCCTTGGACAGGTCGCGGCGCAGGTCGTTGATGTAGGCGCGGCCTCCGGGCCGGAGGACGCGGTGCATTTCCCGTAAGGCGCCGACCGGGTCGGAGAAGTTCTTGAAGGCGGCGCAGCAGACGATGAAGTCGAAGCTCGCGTCCTCGAACGGCATGGCCGAGACGTTTCCGTGGCGGAAGTCGACCTGGACGCCCGCCTCCGCCGCCTTCCGCCGGGCGATCTGGACGAAGGACGTGCTGACGTCGAGGCCGGTGACCGTGTAGTCGCCGGTTCTGGCCAGTTCGATGGCGAGGTAGCCGGGGCCGGGGGCCACCTCCAGGAGGTCGGCGCCGGCCGGGGCACGGGCCACCACGGCTCGGGTCTGTTCGGCGAACCTCGACAGGTCCTTGCCAGTGTTGTTCGCGTACCAGCGGGCGATCGTTCCCTCCATGCCGATGCCCTTGTAGCCCTTGTCGGTTCGCGTCATGACCTCTCCCAGGAGTCGGTGCCTACTAAGTCACGATATATCGCATTAGCTCCAAGTCAAGATATGTCGCGAGATTGCACGATGGCGGGGCTGCGGCGTGTCGGCGGGTGGCGCGACTTTTACCCCGGTAGCGTTGGCCGATCGCGTGGTAGAGAGGTCAACTCGGCACGATCTACCCCTGTGGTCTGGTGGAATCTAGTGTTGTGAGTGCTCAGACCTGGCGGTTGGTGCGGCGTGGGCGCGGGGGACCCGTGGCGGCCCCTGTGCTCGATGAGCACCAGCGTGCCGTGGTTCAGCACCGACGCGGACCGCTGCTCGTCCTGGCCGGTCCCGGCACCGGGAAGACCACCACGATCGTCGAGAGCGTGGTCGACCGGATCGAGCGACGCGGGCAGGATCCCGAACGCGTACTCATCCTGACATACAGCCGCAAGGCGGCCGGTGAGCTGCGGGAACGGGTCACCGGGCGGTTGCGCCGCACGACCAGGACCCCGCTGGCGCTCACCTTCCACAGCTACGCCTACGCGCTGCTGCGGCGGGAAGCGGTGCTGGCCGGTGAGGCGCCGCCGCGGCTGCTCACCGGGCCCGAGCAGCTGCTGGAGATCCGGCGGCTGCTGCACGGCGAGCTGGAGGACGGCGCCAGGGAATGGCCGGTCGCGTTGCGCGAGCCGCTCAAGACGCGCGGGTTCGCCGAGGAGCTGCGCGACTTTCTGTCCCGCGCGGGCGAGCGCGGGCTCAGCGGCGAACGGCTGCAGGAGCTCGGCAGGCAGTACGGCAAGGCGGACTGGGTGGCGGTCGGCCGGTTCCTGGAGCGGTACGAGGTGCGCTTCGACCTCGATCCCGAGCCGGCGCTCGACTACGCCGAGTTGATCAGGGCGGCGGCGGGCGTGCTCGCCGACCCGGAGGTGCGCCGGAGGGAACGCGCGGCGCACGACGTGATCTTCGTGGACGAATACCAGGACACAGATCCGGCGCAGGAGTTCCTGCTGCGGCAGTTGGCCGGTGACGGGCGCGACCTGATCGCGGTGGGTGACCCGGACCAGTCGATCTACGGGTTCCGGGGGGCCGATGTGCGGGGGATCCTGGGGTTCCCGCAGCGGTTTCCGACCCGTGACGGGCGGGACGCGCCGGTGGTGGCGCTGCGGGTGTGCCGCCGGAGCGGCGCCGATCTCCTGACGGCCTCCAGACGGGTGGCCGACCGCCTGCCCGCGGCCCCGACCCCCGACGCCGTCACGGCCGGCTCGCCGGCCTCCGACGCTGTCACGTCCGCGGCGCCGACCCCCGACACTGCTACGCCCACGGAGCGGCGCTCGCACGGGCATCGGGAGTTGCTGTCGCTGCCCGAGATGGAGGCCGGCGAGGTGCGGGTGCTGCTGGCCGACAGCACCAGCCAGGAGGCGGCCGTCGTCGCCGACACGCTGCGCCGGGCCCACCTGATCGACGGCGTGCCCTGGCACCGGATGGCGGTGCTCGTCCGGTCGGCGACCCGTCAGGTGCCGTTGCTGCGGCGCGCCCTGGTCGGCGCGGGCGTGCCGACGATGGTGGCCGGCGACGAGGTGCCGATCGCGCAGGAGCCCGGGGTACGCCCGCTGCTGACGATGCTCAGGGTCGCCATCGACGCGGCCGAACTCGACGAGGGCGTGGCCGAGGAACTCCTGACCGGCCCCCTCGGCGGCACCGACATGATCGGCGTACGACGCCTGCGGCGGGCACTGAAGATCGCCGAAAACGAGGCGATGGCCGCACCAGGAGACGAGACGACGGCCGAGCCGCAGGACGAAGACGAGGGCGAGGGCGAGGTCACGGAGACGACGGACGACGACGCCGAGCAGCCGCCGCCCCCGTACTCTTCCCTCCAAGCACGCACGTCCGGAGAACTGCTGGTCGCGGCCATAAAGGACACGCGTGAGCTGACCCGGATAGAGCCCCACATAGCCCTCCCCGCCGAACGCGTCGCCAGGCTGCTCGCCGCGGCCCGCCAGGCCGTACGCGACCACGCCGGCGCCGAGGAGGTCCTGTGGGCCGTCTGGCACGAGAGCGGCCTGGCCGAGAAGTGGACCGAGCTCAGCCTGTCCGGCGGGGCCAGGGGGGCACAGGCCGACCGGGATCTCGACGCCGTGGTCGCCCTGTTCGACCACGCCGCCCGGTTCGTGGACCGGATGCCCAAGGCGGGCCCCGAGGTGTTCCTGGACGACCTGGCCGCGCAGGAGATCCCCGGTGACACGCTGGCCGAGCGGGCGCCCGACGGCGACGCCGTCCGGGTGCTGACCGCCCACCGGTCCAAGGGCCTGGAGTGGGACGTGGTGGTGGTCGCGGGCGTGCAGGAGGGCGTGTGGCCCGATCTGCGGCTGCGCGGCTCGATGCTGGGCGTGGAGGACCTCGTCGAGCTGGTCGAGGGCGGGCAGCCGAACGCGGCGTCGCTGGCCTCCAAGCTGCTGGCCGAGGAGCGGCGGCTGTTCTACGTGGCCGCCACCCGCGCCCGGCGCCGGCTGGTCGTCACGGCCGTCGGTGGGGAGGACACCGACGAGAGGCCGTCCAGGTTCCTCAGCGAGCTCATGCCGGGCGCCGTCGAGGCCGCCACGGTGGACGACAGGGCGCGGTGGCTGAACATGTCCGCGCTCGTGGCGGACCTCCGCAGCGCAGTGACCGATCCCACTAAATCGGCAAAAATCCGGGGCAAGGCCGCCCACCAGCTCGCCCGCCTGGCCGCGGCCGGAGTCCAGGGCGCCCACCCCAACGACTGGTACGCCCTCACCACCATGACCGACGACCGCCCCCTGAGCTGGCCCGACGACATCGTCAGGATCTCGCCCTCAGCGGTCGAGAGCTTCACCAAGTGCGGCCTGAGATGGCTGCTGGAGACGGCGGTCGGCGCCGCGGGCACCAGTTCGGCCCAGGGCCTCGGCACGGTCATCCACGCGCTGGCCGTGCTCGCCGCCACCGACCTGCCCAGCGAGGACCTGCTCGGCAAGCGCCTGGACGACATCTGGAACGAGCTCGACTTCGGCGGCGTCTGGTTCAACCGCAAGCAGCGCCAGGTGGCCGAACAGATGATCACCAAGTTCTGGCGCTGGCACCAGGAGAACCCCCGCGAGCTCGTCGCGCTCGAAGAGGCGTTCACCGCCACGGTCTCCGAAGGCGTGCAGATCAAGGGCCGGGTGGACCGCGTCGAGCGCGACTCGGAGAACCGCGCGGTGATCATCGACCTCAAGACCGGCAGCGCGAAGCCCAAGGCGGTCGAGCTCGACCGCCACCCGCAGCTCGGCGTCTACCAGCTCGCCGCGCTGCTCGGCGCGTTCGCCAGGCACGGCATGACGGAGCCGGGCGGCGCCGCGCTGGTCCAGGTCGGCAAGGCGGCGGGCAAGCACGACGCGCTGGAGCAGCAGCAGGGCGCGCTGGCCGAGGACAAGAACCCCGGCTGGGCCAAGGACCTGGTCGACACCGTGGCGATCGGCATGTCGGGCCCGTTCTTCCAGGCCAAGGTGAACGACGGCTGCCGCACCTGCGCGGCCAGATCCAGCTGCCCCGTCAACGACAACGGGGGACAGGTGTGCTGAACCCGGTCGAGCTGGCCGAGAAGCTCGGCATCCTGCCCCCCACCCCCGAACAGTCCCGCGTCATCGAGGCCCCGCTCGAACCCATGGTCGTCATGGCCGGAGCGGGCTCGGGCAAGAGCGAGACCATGGCAGGACGGGTGGTCTGGCTGGTGGCCAACGGCCTGGTCAAGCCCGAGAACGTGCTCGGCCTGACGTTCACCCGCAAGGCCGCCGCCGAGCTGGCCACCCGGGTCCGCGAACGCCTCAACGGCCTGGCCGAGGCGGGCCTGGTCGAACCCGCGCTGCTCGACAACGAACCGACCGTCTCCACCTACCACGCCTACGCCGCGCGCCTGGTCACCGACCACGCCCTGCGCGAGGCCCTCGAACCCACCATGCGCCTGGTCACGCCCGCCGTCTCGTGGCAGCTCGCGTCCAGGGTGGTGGCGATGTACGACGGGCCGATGGACAAGATCGAGCTCGGCCCGCCATCCGTCACGGCCGCCGTCCTGGAGCTCGCGGGCGAGCTGTCCGAGCACCTGCGCACCGCCTCCGACGTGCGGCGGGTGGGTGAGTGGCTCGATGAGAGATACGCCGGGCTGAGCGGCCGTACGACGCTGGCCCAGCGCAAGCCGATCAACGTCCAGGCCGCGCGGAGGCAGCTCCTGCCCCTGGTCGAGGCGTACGAGCGGCTCAAGCGTGCCCGGGAGGTCATCGACTACGGCGACCAGATGTCGCTGGCCGCCCGGATCGCCGCCCGCCACAAGGAGGTCGGCGAGATCGAGCGGTCCCGCTTCTCCGTGGTGCTGCTCGACGAGTACCAGGACACCAGTCACGCCCAGCTCGTGCTGCTCAGATCCCTGTACGCGGGCGGCCACCCGGTCACCGCCGTGGGCGATCCCTGCCAGTCCATCTACGGCTGGCGCGGCGCCTCGGCGGGCAACTTGCGACGGTTCGCCCAGGACTTCCGGACCGGCTCCGGCGACCTGGCCCCGGTACGACAGCTCAGCGTCAGCTTCCGCAACGGCGACCGGGTCCTCGACGTCGCCGCCCGCGTCCAGCTGCCCCTCCGCATGGAGGCCCGCGAGGTGCCGGTCCTGGTCCCCGGCGCCAACCGCGTCGACCGGGGACGTGTCACCTGCGCCTTCCACGAGACCGCGGAGGACGAGGCGAAGTGGATCGCCGACGGCATCCACAAGATCCTCGGCCAGGAGGTCGCACCCGACGGGCTGCCCTGGGGCGAGAAGGAACGCAAGAAGACGCTCGCCGTACAACCTCAGGACGTGGCGATTCTCGCGCGTAAGCGGTCGCAGTTCGCCGCGCTGCGCAGAGCGCTCGAAGAGCGCGACATCCCGGTCGAAGTGGTCGGTCTCGGCGGGCTGCTGACCGTGCCCGAGGTCAACGACATCGTCGCCACGCTCCGGGTCCTCTACGATCCGACCGCCGGTGACGCCCTGGCCAGGCTGCTGGCCGGGCCGCGCTGGCGGATCGGGCCCGCCGACCTGCGGGTGCTCGGCGAGTACGCCAGGGAGCTGACCCGCGAGGCCCGCGAGACGCGCCGCGAACAGGACCCGCTCGACCAGGTGGTCGCCGACCTGGCGGAGGAGCGTGGCAGCCTGATCGACGCGCTCGACGAGCTGCCGGACCGGGAGGCGTGGCTGGAGTCGTTCTCGCCGCTGGCCAGGACCAGGCTCGTCGCGCTGGCGTACGAGCTGCGGCAGCTCAGAGCGCACACCGCGCAGCCGCTCCCGGACCTGATCACCGAGGTCGAACGGCGGCTGGGCCTCGACATCGAGGTGGCGGCCCGAGGCGGCACCGTCAGCGCCTTCGCCGCCCGGGCCGACCTCGACGCCTTCCAGGACGCGGCCTCCCGGTTCGCCGGCGACGCGGAGGATCCGACGCTCGGCGCGTTCCTGGCCTACCTGCAGGCGGCCGAGAGCGAGGAGTTCGGGCTGGAGGCCGGGCGGGTCGGCGAGAGCAACAGCGTCAAGCTGATGACCGTGCACGCCTCCAAGGGCCTGGAGTGGCCGATCGTGGTCGTGCCCGGACTGTCGCAGCTGGTCAGCTCGAAGGGGACGATCGCGACCGGCAGCATGTTCCCCGCGACACCGGTCATGAACAGTCGCTGGACCGAGAACCCACGCAAGCTCCCCTACCCGCTCCGCGGCGACGCCGCCGACCTGCCGCGGCTGACCGGGCTCACCAAGGAGGAGCTGGCCGCGTTCGACGAGAGCTGCCGCGACCGCGACCTGATGGAGGAGCGGCGGCTGGCCTACGTGGCCGTCACCCGGGCCCACTACCACCTGATCGCCTCCGGTTACCGCTGGGGGAGCGCTTCCAAGCCGCTGGAGCCGTCGGACTTCCTGCTGGAGATCCGCGACACCAGTGACCGGGTCGCGTTCTGGGCGCCGGAGCTCGCGGCCGGGGTGACCAACCCGCTGCTGGCCGAGCCTGCCGAGGCCGTGTGGCCGGTCACGCCGGAGGGCCTGCGCTACGAGTCGGTGCTGGACGGCGCGCGCCTGGTCGAGGACGCGCTGGCGGGCACGCTCGCCCCCGCCGAGGACGAGACGCTGCGCGCCTTCGAGCAGGAACGCGTCCGCGCCTGGGAACGCGACACCGACCTGCTGCTCCGCGAACGCGAGCTGCACCGCAGGCGCGCCTCCACCACCGTCGAGCTGCCCTCGAAGCTGACCGTGTCGTCACTGGTCACGCTGGCGGCCGACGCCCGCGAGCTGGCCCGCAGGATCCGCCGTCCCGTCCCGGTCAAGCCCGCGCCGCTGGCCCGCCGCGGCACGTCGTTCCACAAGTGGCTGGAGACGCGCTGGGACCAGCAGCGCCTGCTCGACGACTTCGACCTCGACCTGGTGGACGAGCCGGAAGAGGCCGACGTACGGCTGGCGGAGCTGCAGGAACGCTTCGAGGAGAGCGAATGGGCCGGGCGCCGGCCGTTCGACCTCGAGGTGCCGTTCGAGACGATGATCGCCGACCGGCTGGTGCGCGGCCGGATGGACGCCGTCTTCGAGCTGCCCGACGGGCGCTACGAGGTCGTCGACTGGAAGACCGGCGCGCCGCCGCGCGGCAAGGCCGCCCGCGCCGCCTCGGTGCAGCTGGCCGCCTACCGGCTGGCCTGGTCGCACCTGGCGGCGGTGCCGCTGGAGCGGGTGGGGGCGGCCTTCCACTATGTCCGGGCGAACCAGACCGTACGCCCGGTGGACCTCCTCGACGCCGACGGCCTGGTCGCCCTCATCGAGGCCGTCCCCGTCTCGTAGGGCCCGCCTTCTTCCGCTCCCCTGATGGCACCCCCGCCACGACGGGCGTCTTCGTCTGCTCCTCCGAAGGGGGTACTCCTTCAAAGGACCTCCGCCACGACGGGCGTCTTCGTCTGCTCCTCCGAAGGGGGTACTCCTTCAAAGGACCTCCGCCACGACGGGCCGTCTTCGTCTGCTCCTCCGAAGGGGGTACTCCTTCAAAGGACCTCCGCCACGACGGGCCGTCTTCGTCTGCTCCTCCGGAGGGGGTACTCCTTCAAAGGACCTCCGCCACGACGGGCCGTCTTCGTCTGCTCCTCCGGAGGGGGTACTTCTCCAAAGGACCTCCGCCACGACGTACCGGCACAGGGATCGAGACGGTCGTGTGAAGGGCCCGTCCCTAGTCCCGCAGGTAGTGGAAGCCTGGCTTGGGGTGCATCAGGAAGTCGTGGTGGGAGATGTTCCAGGCATAGGCCCCGGCCATCTCGAACACCACCGTGTCCCCCACCCGCACCGAAGTCACGATTTTTCGGGCGAAAACGTCTTTCGGGGTGCACAGTTGGCCGACCACGGTCACCGGCTCGTCCGTCAGGGCGGGGCCGTCGCCGGTGGGCAGCACGGTGAAGGGCTGGTCGTGGCCCTTGGTGACAGGAGTGCGCAGGTGATGCGTGCCGCCCAGCACGATCGCGTACGCCTCCCCGCGCACCCGCTTCACATCCACGACCTTCGTGACGTAGTAGCCGCAGTACGCGGTCAGCGCCCGGCCCGGCTCGACCCGCACCCGCTGCCCGGCCCGGCGCAGCGCCGCCAGACCGGCGCCATAGGCCCGCCAGTCGAACCGGGACTCCGGCGAGGCGTAGGAGACGGCCATGCCGCCGCCCAGGTTGACCTCGTCGTGCTCGGTGTCCAGCAGCGTCCCGGCCAGCCGCAGCAGGCTCGGCGCGTCCAGGCCGCTGGCCAGGTGGCTGTGCAGGCCGCGCAGGCGTACGCGGTCGGTGAAGAGCGGCAGGCACTCGCGTACGCCTGCCTCGTCCATGCCGAACGGCCCGCTCATCGTCAGCGCGGCGCCCTCGACCGGCAGGTCCGGGTTGAGGCGGAGCAGGACGTCGGCCTCGCGGCCGGTGGCGAGCAGCCGGCGCAGCTCGTTGGGCGACTCGACGTGCAGGCGGTGGCAGGGCAGGCGCAGCTCGGCGTCGGTCTTGCCGGGGCCGCCGAGGGCCAGCGGCTTGCCGGGCAAGAGGGCCGACACGTGGGCGTGCTCGCCGCCGGAGGACACCTCGAAGCCGTCCACGTGCTCGGCCAGCGTCTGGAGCAGCTCGGCGGCCGGATTGGCCTTGACGGCGTAGTACAGCTCGATGCCGGGCAGCGCCTGACGTACCCCTGAGGCGTGCTCGTGCAGCGCGGGCAGGTCGTAGACGTAGGCGGGCACGTCACCGAGCCGCAGGGCGGCCTCGCGGATTCTCGGGGTGATCACGCGAACGGGTTGGCGATCTCTCGGCGTGATCACGCGAGCGGGTTCGCGATCGGGACGTATCCGGCGGTCCGGTCGGCGGCTCTGGCCCAGCGGACCGTCAGGTTCGCCTTGGCCGGGAGTGGCGCGCCGGCCAGCAGGTCGGACAGCGGGAGCGGCCAGCCGAGCGCCCCGGCGTGGCGGGAGAGCACGTCCCGGGCGATCCGCCACAGTTCGCGCAGCAGCTGGTCGTCGTCGCCCGCCAGCGTGGCGGCGATCTCGGTGAGGTGGTTGACCAGCAGGCAGTAGACGACGCGGGCCCAGCCGCGCTCCGCGTCGTAGCTCAGGGCCTGCGCCACCTTCGCGGGCACGCCGTCGAGCGAGTGGCGGCCGGAGACGAGCTTGGTGCCTTCCAGGTCGCGGAAGACCGCTTCCACGGGCAGCCCCGAGGCGTCCAGGCCGACGAGGACGTTCTGCAGGTGCGGTTCGAGTATCACGCCGTGCGTGAAGTACAGCTCCAGCACCGGTGGCGCCACCACCGAGACGTAGGCGGTCCACCAGGCGAGCGGATCGCCCGCGGGCGCCTGGAGGGCGAGGGCGCCGGACAGGACCGGAGTGACGCCGGGGGAGCACACGGACCACGGGCTGGCCCGGACGATCACGCCGAGGCCTTCGAGCAGGCGGGTGCCGAGCGCGGCGGAGCGGTAACCCGGCTCGGGCAGCCAGCGGGTGCCCGGATGCGCGGCCGTGACCGCGTCGAACACCGGCCCCAGGCGCGAGGTCAGCTCCACCGCGCCGGCCAGCTCGTACCAGGCGTTCTTGCGCACGCAGTTGGTGATGCGGACATCGAGGCTGAACTTCAGGCACGACTCCGCCGCGGGCGCGTAGACGGTCCGCACCGACGAGGTGGGCACGGCCACCGGGCCGGGACCCAGATCGATCAGCTCGCCGCCGAAGGCCGGGCGCAGCAGGTCGAGCTGCCACGGGTGGGCGGGCAGCAGCCGGTAGCCGGGCGGCGCCTCGCCCAGCAGGTCGAGAGCCGACGCGTCGCCTTCCTCCGCGACCACGTCCGCGCGGACGCCGAGCAGTCGGACGGGGAACTCGGCGTGCGCCTCGGGCGCGTACCGCAGCCAATCGGCGCCGCCGCGCGACTTGGGGCTCGGGTGGAACGGATGCCCGTGAACCAGCGCCTGCTCGGAGGCCAGCCACGGGTCGGCGGGCGCCACGGCCTCGGCCCGGGCCGCCAGGATCGCGGCGATCGCGTCCCTGCTCGCGGCCACCTGCCCGGCGAACTCCCCATTGGACGCCGCGTTGCCGGTCAGGTCGGCCTCCGCCAGTCGTACCAGCTCGTCGGTCGTGAGGGGCTGCCAGGTGCCGCGGTCCAGACGCTCGGGCGGCCCGGCGAACCGCAGCGCGGCCCCGCCGTGCGTACGGACCCGCAGCAGCGTGCCCCCGACCCGCAGCAGCAGGTACGGTGGCGCGGGCCAGACCAGGCCACGCGGCCCGGCCACCTCCCGCACGCAGCACCGCAGCAGGGCGCCCAGCGTCGCCTCCTCGGCTGATGACACCGGCGAGACCGGTGAGTCGAGGACCAGACCGTGCATTCAAGCTCTCCTCAGATAGTTGGGCCCGCTGGTGCCGTAGAACTTGTTGATGTCCCGCGCCCCGGAACGTTCCTTGGCCACGAGGGTCCCCGCGGTGATCATCGACTTGCCGGTGAGCCTGGCCGCGTCGAGCGTCCTGGCCCGCAGCAGCCTGGCCATGGGGTCGTCGCCGTACTCGTCGAGCGCCTCGGCCAGCGTGTCGCGCAGCAGCGCGGACGCCTGGGCGGGCGGCAGGGCCCCGAACACGATCGCGGCCGCCGCCAGGTGCAGTGTGATGGTCACGAACACGTCGGCCAGGGCGTGCGGATCGTCGGTGAGCATCCGCTCGTCGCGGAACGCGGGCACCTCGACGCCCGCCGCGGCCAGCCTCGAAGGAGAGGCCAGCAGCCCGTCGTTATCCTTGACCAGCAGTTTCATCCGCCCGTCCTGGAACACCAGCGACAGGTTCTGCTGATGGGCCTCCAGCGCGACGCCGTAGCGGACGAAGAGCCGTACGTTCCAGCGCAGCAGCAGGCGCAGATAGCCGGGCAGCACGTCGCCCACCTCCTGGAGCACCCCGGGGGCGTTGAGCGCGGCGACCGGCACCATCCGGCCCGCCGGCAGTCTCCTGACCATCCAGGCGAGATACTCGTGCCCGGCGTGCGCGTAGGTCTGCTCGTCGGCGACCAGCACGTCGGGGTCGGCCAGGCGGCGCAGCAGCAGCTCGGCCAGGGCGCCGTCGTGGAGGGTGCCGGGTTTGATCGACCGCCGGTTCCGCGCCCCCAGCGTGCTGGCGGGCAGCGGCAGCTTGAGGTGGGTGCGGGCGTCGAGCTCCACGGTCCGCATGGACAGCGTGGGTCGTACGGTCAGCGACGGCTCGTCGAACAGCCGCACCCCGTCGATCTTCCGCACCTCGCCGACGGCGAGTGGATGGACCGGGAACAGCACCTCGTCGGCCCCCACCTCATGGACGGCGTGCGGCGGACGCGCGGCAGAGCCCGGCGCCAGCAGCCGGCGCGGCACCGCCGCCCAGCGCAGCTCGAACGACGGCGCGAACTCGGGCGCGTACGCGGGCAGCGCGGAGACGGGCACCCCCAGCCGCGCCCGGGAGGTCGGATACACCGGATGGTCGACGAAAGCCGCCAGCGACTCGTACGACGGCCCCCTGCCGAGGACCTCGGCCCGGTGCGCGTCGTGCAGCTCCAGCGCGGCCAGCGCCTGCGCGCACTCCTCGGCGAACGCCGCCACCCCCTGCGCGTCGGCCGGATCGGCCACCTCGGCCAGCGTGCCGAGCACCTCCGCCAGCCCCAGCCGCTCGCCGGGACCGACCACGAAGTCCTGGAACAGCAGCCCCGGCACCAGCCGCACCCGGCGCCCGCCGGCCAGCTCCAGCTCCACGCCGTCACGGCTCCTGGCCACCCGCGCGGACAGCCCGCCGTAGTCCTCGCGCAGCAGCGCGTCCAGCACCCGCGAGGCCAGGTACGCCTCCCGCGAGCTCATCCCAGGACCCACGGCCTGGCCGCCCGGAAGCCCTCGATGGCCGCCTCCACCCGCGCACGGTCCGGGCCGACGGCCCGGATGACGCCGAGATAGTCGCGGTTCGTATGGGTCTGTTCGACGACGTCACCGATCGCCCGTAGCGGCCGGTGCCACAGCCTGACGCCGTCGGAGACGAGCTCCGCCGCTCCCGGCGCCGACGTGATCGTCCCCGACCGGTCGGCGACCAGGCTGACCGCACTGCCGAACCGCGACGTATCCGGTACGGCCGGCACGTCGTCCCCCAGATGCACCCGCAGGATCCACTCGAACACCGGCACCCCGAGCACATCGGCCAGCAGGAAGTCGCAGTGGTCGCCGATCACCCGATAGTTCACCTCGACGACGCGCGGCCCGGCCGGGGTGACGACGTACTCGGTGTGGCACGCGCCGAACCCCACCCCGAGCGCCCCCAACGCGGCCAGAACATGCTCACGAGGCCCGTCCGGCGCCCAGTCCAGCCGTTCCTCGACGAAGTACGGCAACGGCCCCAGCGTCGTCCTGAACCCCCCGAGAACTCGCACTCCCTCGGCGTCCCCGAGCGTCTCCAGCGTGCGCAGCGGCCCCTCGAGGTACTCCTCCACGACCAGCGCCTCGCCGGGCCGCCGCTTCCTGAGCGTCGCCACCGCCCCGGCCAGGTCCCGCTCGACCAGCAGCACGTCCTCGCTCGCGACCCCCTCGCGCGGCTTGACGACCAGTGGGTACGGCAGACCGCCGAGCACGGGATCGCCGGGCGCCAGGCGTACCGACGAGACCCGTTCGACCCCGGCCTCGGCGAGCCGGCGGCGCATCAGGAACTTGTTCTTGGCCGCCAGGCAGGCCCGCCAGTCCTTGCCGGGCAGCCCGAAGTAGGCCGCCGCCAGCGCGGTCTCCACCTGCAGGTGGTCGGAGTTGGAGAAGATCGCGTCCGGCCGGCCGAGCTGCTCGATCGCGTCGATCACCGCCCGCGGGTCGCGCACGTCGCACGCGACGGCGCCCGGATGCTGCTCCGGCCGGTCAGTGAGAATCGTCACACGACAGCCCAGAGCCTCGGCAGCGGGCAGGAACCCGTCCGTCACCGAATCGGTCGGTTTGAGTGCGGTCAGGTAGAGCCGCAACGCGAAGGCACCCCCGGGTCTCAGGTAAGGCTAACCTAACCCGCCGATCCTAGCCCGTGGGCGATCATCCCGGATACCAGACCCCGCATTCGGTGGCGGTCATAGGATGACATGGGATTTGGGAAGGGTGGGGCCCGTGGAGACGCGAGCGGAAGAGCAACTCATCGGACCGCTGCTCCTCGCACGCGGCACCATCGACAGATCGTCCGCGCTGCGGGCGAACGCCGGTTGGCTGGAGCGCGCTTGGACCGATCCGGCGACCAGGGTGCTGGTGATCGACGACGGCCAGACCTTGGTCAAGCGCGTCGGCGACGAGGTGCACGCGGTCCTTTACGACACAGCTGAGGCACCACCGGGCGAACGCTACCTGCTGGGCGTCGAGGACGGAGTCGCCTACTTCGCGGTCGCCGCGCCGCTGCCCGGCTCGCGGGCCGGCGACGCCAACGGCCGCGTCACGATGCCGATGAGCCTGCGCGACACGGGCGAGGGCGAGCTCGTCGTCGCGGGCCTGCGCCAGGTGGGCGGCCTGCTGGGCGACCGCGACGCGGGCCTGCTGGTCTACGCGGTGGCGCTGGAGGCCTGGCACTCGACACACGAGTTCTGCCCGCGCTGCGGCAGCCGTACGGACGTGCAGGCGGGCGGCCACATCCGGGTCTGCCCACGCGACGCCAGCCAGCACTTCCCACGCGTCGACCCCGCGGTGATCATGCTCATCCGCGACGAGGACGACCGCTGCCTGCTGGCCCGCGGCCCGCAGTGGCCGGAGGGCCGGCTGTCGATCCTGGCCGGGTTCGTGGAGCCGGGGGAGTCGCTGGAGCACGCCGTCATCCGCGAGGTGGCCGAGGAGGTGGGCGTCACCGTCGTCGAACCACGCTACCTCGGCAGCCAGCCGTGGCCCTTCCCGCGCAGCCTGATGCTCGGCTTCTTCGCCCGCGCCACCACGACCACCCTCACCCCCGACGCCGAAGAGATCGCCGAGGCCCACTGGTTCTCCCGCGACCAACTGGTGAAGGCCCTGCAATCAGGCGAGCTCCGCCTCCCCCCACCGGTCTCGATCGCCCGCCGCCTCATCGAGACCTGGTACGGCGGACCACTTTCGGGGGACTGGTAGGTCGCGGCGCCATCCTCCGCGCGGTGCCACAGCTGAAGAGGCTCCTGGAGCACAAGCTCGACAGTCCCCTGAACCAGCAGGCCTGGGCGCACCAACAGCCCAGGCCTGGGTAGCGGTTGAGAAGCCTCAGGCCGCCTGGAGGAGCGCCTTGACCTCGCGCGCCGACGGGTTGGTGCGGACGACCCGCCCCGCGGGCGTCTCGATCACCACGGTGGGCACCACTTGGTTGCCGTTGTTGACGCTCATCACGAACTCGGCGGCATCGGGATTACGCTCGATGTCGATCTCGTCGAAGCTGATCCCTTCGCGGGTGAGCTGCGACTTGAGTCGTTTGCAGGGACCGCACCAGGTGGTGCTGTAAACCGTGAGCGCCATGTGGACATCCCTTCGAGGCGAAAGCAGGCGGTCGGTGCAACAACCTGGAAGGCTCCGGTAATCCCTAACCGATGCGGTCGGCGATCCACTGCTGCACGCGGTCGGCGATGCCTATCTCGCGATAGAGCGGCGCGCTGTGCGCGACGCCGGGCGAGGTGAAGATCGTCACCGGCACCCCCACCTGGCCCAGCATCTCCTTGAGCAGCTGGCTCTGCGACGGCGGCACGAACTCGTCCGTGGAGTGCACGGTCAGCACCGGCGCGTCGTTGTGGCTGGCGTGCCAGGCCACCTCCATGCTGGCCCAGACGCGCGAGCACTTGCCCCTGGGCAGGCAGCCGCCGGCGAGCTGGATCGCCGAGTTACGCAGTTTGCGCTTGTACGGGTCCGGGGAGTTGGCGCCGTCGGCGTAGGCGCGCAGCGGCGAGATGATCGGCGACAGCCCGACCACGCCCTTGAGGCCCCGCAGCTGCCCGTCGCCGTACGTGCCGATCGACGCGGCGATGTGCCCGCCCGCCGAGAAGCCCACCACGACGTACTTGTTCGGGTCGAACGACCAGCGCTCGGCGTGCTTGCGCGCCAGGGCGATTGAGGCCAGCGCGTCGACCCGCTGCGCGGGCCACGCCGCCTCGCCGGAGAGCCGGTAGTTGATGTTGAAGACCGTGTAGCCGAGGTCGGCGTAACTGCGGGCGATCTCGGTCATCTGCTTCTTGTCGCCGCTGGACCACCAGCCGCCGTGGATCAGGAAGACGCCGGGGCGCTTGGTGCCGTCCGAGGTCCACCAGATGTCCATGTCCTGGCGGCGGCGCGCGCCGTAGGAGATGGTCTCGGTTGATAAACCGCTCAGCCCGTACGGATCGGGCGATGTGGTCGACACGGGGCCCGGGGTGGGGTCCTTCGTCGCCTGCGCCGTCATCGGCGTCAACGCGACGGCAGCGAGCGCGCAAACGCTCACGAAAACCGCTGTTCGCACGGCCTGCCCTTTCCCCCATGCAGTTGGTCGGGCCCCATTGTGGGGGAAGAGACCCGTTCTTCGCATCTCGGCGACGATTCGGACGACGGGCGGCATGTTGCCAGAATGGAGCCCTTCACCGCCACTGGCTGGGAGGATTGACCGGTGACCAACGTGGACGATGTCCTGTCCGGCCTCGACCCGGAGCAGCGCGAGGTGGCCGAGGCCGTGCGTGGTCCCGTGTGCGTTCTCGCAGGTGCGGGCACGGGTAAGACCCGGGCGATCACCCACCGGATCGCCCACGCCGTGCGCAGCGGGGTCGTCGACGCGCCGAGCGTGCTGGCCGTGACATTCACCACACGGGCGGCGGGAGAGCTCAGGCAGCGGCTGCGGGCGCTGGGGGCGCCGGGGGTGCAGGCGCGTACGTTCCACGCCGCGGCGTTGCGGCAGCTCACCTACTTCTGGCCGCGGGTCATCGGCGGCGAGGCGCCCTCGGTGATCGAATCCAAGCTGCCGATCCTGATCGAAGCCTGCCGCCAGATCCGGAAAAATCCGGATCGGTCCGAGTTGCGGGACATCGCGGCGGAGGTCGAGTGGGCCAAGGTCACCCAGGTCGGTCCCGAGGACTACGCCGCGGCCGCCGCCAAGTCCGCGAGGACGCCCCCGGTGCCCGCCGAAGAGGTGTCCCGGCTCTATGAGGCGTACGAGCGGATCAGGCGCGAGCGGCACCTGGTCGACTTCGAGACGATCCTGGAGCTGACGGCCGCGGTGATGACCGAGCACCAGGAGGTCGCCGCGCAGATCCGCCAGCAATACCGCTACTTCGTCGTCGACGAATACCAGGACGTCAACCCGCTGCAGAAGCTCCTGCTCGACACCTGGCTCGGCGGACGCGACGACCTGTGCGTGGTCGGCGACCCCAACCAGACCATCTACTCCTTCACCGGCGCCTCGCCGCGCTACCTCACGGGCTTCGCCGTCGAACACCCGAAGGCCGCCGTCATCAAACTGGTCCGCGACTACCGTTCCACCCCCCAGGTGGTCGACCTGGCCAACCTGCTCATCGCCAAGGGCCGCTCCGCGCACCGCCTCGACCTGGTCGCCCAGCGGCCCGACGGCCCCCGGCCGGCCTTCGTCGACTACGACGACGAGCCCGCCGAGGCCGCCGGCGTCGCCAGGGCGATCAGGAAGCTGCTCGACCAGGGCGTCCAGTCCCGCGAGATCGCCGTGCTGTTCCGCGTCAACTCCCAGTCGGCGGCCTACGAGGAGGCCCTGTCCAAGGCCGAGATCCCCTACGTCCTGCGCGGCGCCGAGCGCTTCTTCGAACGTCCAGAAGTACGCCACGCGGTCGTGCTGATGCGCGGCGCGGCCAGGTCCGCCTCCGAAGAGCCGCTGGCCACGGAGGTACACCACATCCTGGCGGGCATCGGCCTGACGCCCACGGTGCCGGGCGGCGGCAAGGCACGCGAGAAGTGGGAGTCGCTCAAGGCGCTGGCCGACCTCGCCGAGGACATGGCCGCCGAGGGCGCCGACCTCCCCGCCTACGTCGCGGAGCTGGAGCGGCGCGCCTCTGAGCAGCACGCCCCGCCCGTCGAAGGGGTGACCCTGGCCTCCCTGCACGCCGCCAAGGGGCTGGAGTGGGACGCGGTCTTCCTCGTCGGGGTCACGGACGGGATGCTGCCCATCGTGTACGCGGAGACGCCCGAGCAGATCGAGGAGGAGCGGCGGCTGCTCTATGTGGGGGTGACGCGGGCGCGCGAGCACCTGTCGGTCTCGTGGGCCCTGGCGCGCGCGCCCGGCGGACGCAAGGGGCGCCGCCCGTCGCGCTTCCTCGACGGCCTCACCGGCCGTCCCGCGCGGGCCGGCGCCGTTGTCTCCAGCTCTCCTCCACGAGAGCGTCGCTCGGTCGCCGTTCCGGTCAGTTGCCGGGTCTGCGCCAAGACGCTGGTGTCGGCCACGGAACAGAAGCTGGGGCGCTGCGCCACCTGCCCGGCCGACTATGACGAGGCGCTGCTGGAGCGGCTCAAGGCATGGCGGGCCGCGACGGCCAAGGAGGCCAAGCTGCCGCCGTACGTGGTGTTCACGGACGTGACGCTGCAGGCCATCGCCGAGCGCGCGCCGGTCACCGAGCAGGACCTCCTGTCCATTACGGGCATCGGCCGCGTCAAACTCGACCGCTATGGGGATGCCGTCCTCGCGCTGTGCCGCTCCTGAGGCTCCTCATCCGGCGCGACATCGACGCCACACGGGCCTCGTACCAACGTCGACCGGGTGGGGGTGTCGCCCGGACGGAGGCACCCACCGCTCTACACCGCGGAGGCCGACCCGGCCATGTCTGGCGTCAGGCTGATCGCTACCGGCGCTGGTCTCCGCTCTTTCTTGTACGGCAGGCACGGGAGGGCGCCAAGCGCAGTGCGTGGCTGAGGGCATTCCAGGGATACGGTTACCGGCTTCCCCGGCCGGCCGCCGTCACGTCGCGTCGATTGGCCAGGTCCGTGGGTTTTCTGCCCATCTCAGCCGGTTGCTCCTTCGCGTTGGACAGCGACCCCGGCCCTGGGGAGATCCAGTGCCCATGGGGGACCGGGTTGGTGAGAGGTTGGGGGGCACGCCAGACTTGGGGCCAATGGTTGTTGTTTGGGGGGATCGTGAACGAGGCGTTGAAGGAGCTGCTCGATCTGCTGGACCTGGAGCAGATCGAGCTCGACATCTTTCGCGGGCGTAGCCCGGAGGAGCGGATCCAGCGGGTCTTCGGCGGTCAGGTGGCCGCGCAGGCGCTCGTCGCCGCCGGCCGTACCGTGCCGTCCGACCGGAACGTGCACTCGCTGCACGCCTACTTCATCCGCCCCGGTGACCCGTCCGTCCCGATCGTCTACAACGTCGAGCGGCTGCGTGACGGAAGGTCGTTCACCACGCGCAGGGTCCAGGCGATCCAGCATGGCAAGGCCATTTTCACCATGTCCGCGTCGTTCCACATCTTCGAGGAGGGCGTCGAGCACCAGGCGTCCGTGAAGCCGGCCGTACCCGATCCCGAGACGCTTCCGACCTTCCAGGAGCGGATGACGGAGATCGTCGGTGTCAACTCCGAATACAAGGAGTGGCTGAGCCGGCCGCGGCCGGTCGACGCGCGTTATGCCTCGCCCCTGACGTGGGAGGCGTTCCAGAACCCCGAGCTGCGTAGCGCCGAGACCAACGTGTGGTTCCGCTACGACGCGGAGCTCGGCGACGACCCGCTGCTGCACGTGGTGCTGGCCGCGTACGCCTCCGACTTCACGCTGGTCGACACGATCCTGCTCGCGCACGGCATGGCGTGGGGTGCCTCCGATGTCGTGGGGGCCTCGCTGGATCACGCGATGTGGTTCCACCGGCCGTTCAGGGCGGACGACTGGTTGCTCTACGCACATGAGTCACCCTGGTCCGGGGGAGCGAGGGGGCTAGCGCGCGGTGAGATGTTCACTGCGTCCGGTGACCTCGTCGTGTCGGTCGTTCAGGAGGCCATGATCCGTGTGAAAAAGTAACAACATCGCAGGTAGAAAATATGTTGCCGGTTCTTCGGTTCCCGGTTTAGGGTCATGGTCAAGCGAGTCGGACAGGTCCTGTCCGACGATCTCATGAGTGGAGGTGAGTCCCAGTGATCAGCATCAAGATGTCGGCCACGCAGTGGCTCGCCTTCGCATGCCGTGATCTGGTGAGGCTCGTCGATGAGCCGGCCAAGCTACGGCACCAGAAGTCTGCCCGTCGCCAGGAGCCCGCCGTGTTCACGCACGCCCACTATGGCGTGGCCACTCCGAGCGCTCCCGTCTACGTCGCAGGCAGTGAATTGCCGACCCAGCAGAACCCCAAGGGTGGACTGCGCGGTCCGCATCCCTGGAGGGATATACCGGTCACAACCTGACCGGTAACTAACCTCCAGGCCGCGGATCCGCAAACAGGATCCGCGGCCTCTTTGTTTGTCCGTGATCCCCCAACCACCCACGAGGTGCCCGACCAAGATCAAAAAGATCGATCAAAAGGAGAACGTGATGGGGGCGAAGACGATCATGGACCTGATCGACGAAGCCAAGATCCCCTGTCGTACCGACCCTGACCTGTGGTTCGCCGAGTCGCCGGAGGACGTGGAGTTCGCGAAGGCGCTCTGCGGCGGTTGCCCGATCCAGAAGGCCTGCTTGGCTCGCGCGCTCGAGCGCGAGGAGCCGTGGGGCGTCTGGGGCGGCGAACTGATCCTCCGGGGGACCGTAGTTCCCCGCAAGCGGCCCCGCGGTCGTCCGCGGAAGCACCCGGTCGCTGCCTAACCCCCAACCGCTACGAGCAGAAAGCAGACAGACAGATGAATCCGTTCTCCACCGGGAGTCTCAAAGTGCCGTATCTTTCCCATGAACTGGTAAACGACCGAATACAAACGCTCCACCGCGAGGCCGAGGAGCAACGTCTCGCAGCGCGCATCCGTCGTGTGCAGCGTGCGCGTCGCAGTGTCGAGCGGGCGAATGAGCGCCTCACCCGGGCTCTGAGCCAGGAGGTCTGAGACGGGAGATCCTGCCGCCGGCGCAGGATCTCCCGTTGATTCGCACCGCGTGAGTTTCGGTCTGAGTAAGTGAGCGGGGGGGGGGATGCAGGC
>NZ_JAHKRM010000059.1 GCF_019396345.1 Nonomuraea guangzhouensis
ACGCTCTTCCGATCTCTCGGCCTCCGGCGTCCCGCCCGCCCCGGCCTCCGACCCCCGGCCTCCGACCCCCCGACCCGGCCTCCGGCTCCGGGCCCCAGCCCCGGCCTCCGGCCTCTGACCCCCGGGTCCCGGCTTTGGCCCGGCCTCCGGCCTCCGGCTTTGGCCCGGCCCGGCTCCGACCCGGCCCGGCTCCGACCCGACCCGGTCTGGCCCCCGCCTGGACTTCGGCTTGGGCCACGGTCGCCGTGGGTCGCCTGGCGCCGCTAGGGTCGTCGGTGTGTACGTGAAGATCTGCGGATTGAGCGAGCCCGAGCACGTGGCGGCCGCCGTCGAGGCGGGCGCCGACGCCATCGGGTTCGTGATGACCCGGAGCCCCCGCCAGGTGACGCCCGAGCGAGCCGCCGAGCTGGCCGCGGCGGTGCCCGACCACGTCCTCACTGTCGGCGTGTTCCGCGGCGAGTCCCCCGAGACCGTCCGCGCCGCCGCGCTCGTCTCCGGCGTACGCGGCATCCAACTGCACGGCAAGCACCCGCACGGCGACTTCACCGCGCTGAAGGACCTCGGCCACACCCTGATCAGAGCCGTCGACGTCAAAGCCGACCTACGCTGCGGCGCCTATGACGAGGACCTGCTCATAGTGGACGCCCCTCACCCCGGCTCCGGTGAGCCATGGGACTGGTCGGCAGTGCGCGGCCACCCCTCGGGACACTGGATACTAGCGGGCGGCCTCGCCCCCTCGAACGTCGCCGAGGCCATCGCCGCCGCCGAACCGTGGGGCGTGGACGTGTCCAGCGGCGTCGAGCTGGCGCCCGGCGTAAAGGACTCCGACCTCATCCGCCGCTTCATCACGGCGGCCCGCCCATGACCGACCTCCGTGACGAATCTGGCGCCCCCGGGCCCGCCGCCGATCGCCGATCGCGGCCCTGCCGACGATGCTGATGGGGTCTCCAGTGGCGGTCTCCGTAGCGACTCCGGCGGTGACCTCGGCAGTGACTCCGGCCTTTATCTCGGCGGCGACGCTCGCGAGAGCTCCGGTGGCGGTCCCCAGTGGTGGCTCCGGCGGTGAGAGCTTCAGCGGCGATCTCGGTAGTAACTCCGGTGACGGTCTCAGTGGTGGCTCCGGCGCCGTCTTCTGTGGTGACTTCGGCGGTGATTCCGTTGGCTACGCCGGTGGGCGCCCCGGTGGCGATCTCGTTGGTGACCCCGGCGACTACGCCGATGAGAACTTCGTCGGCGGTCCGTTTGGCGACCTCAGGGTGACTCAGTGGCCGACTCCAGGGATGAATCCATGACCGACATCGACTCCGGAACTGACGGTCCCGATCTGGGCGCCGGTCCTCCGCAGGATTTCGCCCGTTCCGTCGCGTTCATGCATGACTTCACCCGCCGCAAGGCGGGGCGGACCGTCGAAGTGCCCGGCGGGTTCGCCGTGCTCAACGAGCGCTACCCCGGCTCGTACGACGACAACAAGCTCGTCGTCTGGTCCGGTGCCGACCCCGGCGCGGTGCTCAAGGCGGCCGACCAGGTGCTCGCCGGGCGCGCGCACCGGCTCGTCAACGTCGATGACGACCGCCTGGGTCAGGCGTACGCGCCCGCCTTCGAGGCCGCGGGCTACACGCACGAGACCAATCTCGTCATGGTGTTCCGCGGCACGTTCCCGCATGACGCGGCGCCTGTTGAGCATCTCGACCTGCCCGCGTTGCTGCCCACCCTCCGGGCCGGCTGGCGCGAGACGCTGCCCGAGGCCGCCGACCAAGTGATCGACCAGCTCGCCAGACGCGTCGAGGAACGCCTGCGCGGCGCCGACACTGTGGGCTTCCGCGGCGTACGAGCCGAGGATGGCGAGCTCGCCGCCAGGGCCGACATCTACACGCACGGCGGCGTCACACAGATCGAGGACCTCTACACCGGAGACCGCCACCGGGGCCGGGGCCACGCCCGCACCCTGATGAGGGCACTCCTCGCCGAGGCGGCGGGCAGCGACCTGGTGTTCCTGGTGGCCGACGCCGGCGACTGGCCCAAGAACTTCTACGAACGGCTCGGCTTCCAGGCGGCAGGCCACATTCACGGCTTCCTCCGCACCTGACCAGCCACCAGCCTCAGCCCTCAGCTTTAGCTTTCCGCCCTGCCACCAGGCCCTGCCACCAAGGCCCTGCCACCAGGCCCTGCCACCAGGCCCTGCCACCAGGCCCTGCCACCAGGCCCTGCCACCAGGCCCTGGCGGATCCCGGGTGGTTGGTCTGTCGGTCTCGGTGATTTGGCGGGGCCCTAGGCGGTCCTACGCGACACTGGCTTGAGCCCCGGGAGCCTTGCGGTCAGTTGGCGTGGTCCCGGGTGATCCGACGCGCCCAGACGACCTGAGGCGGTCCGGTGTATCCCACAAGCCTGGTCTGGTACGTCGTCGGGTGATGCGGTGTGGTCTTTGGTGGCATGGCGTGGGGCGATTGGGAGGCGTCAGGTGTGTCCCGTGGCGCTGGTCGGGTGCGGCGGGTGGTGTGGCCTGGGGCGGTGTGGGGTGGTTTTGGGGTGGTCGGGTGTGTCCCATGGGGCTGGTTGGGTGTCGCGGGTGGCGTGGTCTGGGGTGGTGTGTGGTGTTTTGGGTGGTCGGGTGCGCTCCAAGGCCCTGGTCCGGGGCGCCACCAGGTGGTCTGGGGCGATCTCCTTCGGGTGGTCAGACCAAGGTCTTGTCGTGGTGGCGGGTGGTGAGGCCGACGGTCAAGGTGAGGGCGGTCACCCCGAGGTAGGCCGCCCCGGCCAGCGCCGCCGCCCCATGCAACCCGCCGATGAAGCGTGGCCCGCCCGGAGTGCCCGCCAGCGCGCCGAAGACCGCGACGCCGATCGCGCCGCCCGCCTGTCGCGCGGTGTTGTTGATCGCGCTCACCAGCCCCTCCCGGCCGGGCGGCGGGTCGCTCATGGCCAGGGCGACCACGCTGGGCGTCAGCAGCGCCGCCCCGAGTCCGATGACGGTCAGTGCGGGCAGCAGTACCAGGTACGGCGAAGCCGCCCGTACCAGCAGCAGTAGCCCCATTCCCACCGCCAGGGTGACGAGCCCGGCGAGCATGACGAGGCGCGGGCCGTGGCGGGCGACCAGGCGGCCGAACGGCGCGGACAGCAACGCCAGCGGCGCGAACAGCGGCAGCAGGGCCGCGCCCGCCGTCATCGGGGACAGCCGCAGCACGCCCTGGAGGTAGAGGGTGATCAGCAGCATCATGCCGTTGATCCCGAAGTTCATGATCGCCGAGCCGATCGTGCCGACCGCGATCGAGGGGCGGCGCAGCAGTCCCAGCGGCAGCATCGGCGACTCCCGCCGCTTCTCGATCAGCACGAACGCGGCCAGCAGCGCCGCGGCGAGCGCGAACAGCCGCCAGTCGGGCCCCTCGCGCCCCGCCTCGATCACCGCGTACGTCAGGACCAGCAGCGTCCCCGCGCCCGTCACGGTGCTGGGCAGATCGACCGGCCGGGGCTCGGGAACGTCGGCCGGAGCCACCCGGAGCACCGCCACGAAGATCACCACGATGAGCGGCACGTTGATCGCGAAGATCGCGGGCCAGCCGAACGTCTGGACCAGCACCCCGCCGAGCAGCGGCCCGGCGGGCAGGGCCGCGCTGCCCACCGCGGCCCAGACCCCGATGGCCCTGGCCCGCTCCTTGCCGCCGGGGAAGGTCCGGGTGATGACCGCCAGCGTGCCCGGCAGCAGCAGGGCGGCGCCCACCCCCTGTACGGCCCGCGCCGCCACCAGGGCGCCGACGCCGGGCGCGAGCGCGCAACCCGCCGAGGCCACACCGAACAGGGCGAATCCCGCCAGCACCACCCGCCGGTGCCCGAAGCGGTCGCCCAGCGTGCCGCCCGTCAGCAGCAGCCCGGCGAGCGCGATCTGGTAGCCGTCGACCACCCACTGCAGGTCGGCGAGCCCGGCGTGCCGGTCGGCCGCGATGGACGGCAGCGCCACGTTCACGATGGTCACGTCCAGCAGGACGACGAACAGGCCCGCGCACATCACGATCAGGACGTTCCTCTTCATCCCTTCTCCCTGCGCGGTGACGGATGGACCTAACCTCTCGCGACGAGCGGATCGAGCGGATGTCGACACCGCTGCCGGGAAAGGCCGGATGTTGACACCGCTGCCGGGAAAGGCGAGGCAGTAGGGTCGGCAGCGTGAGCGAAACTTCCGCCGAGGATCGGATCTGGACGGTTCCGAACCTGCTGAGCTTCTTGCGCCTCCTCGGCGTGCCTGTCTTCCTCTGGCTGGTATTGGGGCCCAAGGCGGACGCCTGGGCGATCGTCGTCCTGGCGGTCGCCGGGTTCACCGACTGGCTCGACGGCAAGATCGCTCGAGCCTTCAACCAGATGAGCAGGCTCGGCCGGATCATCGACCCGGCGGCCGACAAGCTCTATGTCTTCGCCACGATCCTGGCGCTGCTGCTACGTGATGTCATTCCGTGGTGGCTGGTGGCGATCATCCTCGGGCGCGAACTGTTCGTCGCCTGTTTCATTCCCGTACTTCGGAAGAGCGGTTACAAGGCACTTCAGGTGCATTTCTTGGGCAAAGCCGCCATGTTCAACCTCATGTACGCCTTCCCTCTGCTCTTCCTTGCGTCCCACACTGGGTGGTATGCCGATATAGCACGAATTGTCGGATGGGCATTTGCGCTCTGGGGAACGGGCCTGTACTGGTGGTCGGGGGTGCTCTATGTGGTGCAGGTGCGCCGGCTCGTAGCCGCGGCCAAGGAGGAGTGATCGGGTGAAGGCGGTCGTCATGGCGGGTGGAGAGGGCACTCGGCTGCGTCCGATGACGGCCAACCAGCCCAAACCCCTGCTGCCCGTGGTCAATCGCCCGATCATGGAGCACGTGCTGCGCCTGCTCAAACGGCACGACATCACCGAGACCGTGGTCACCCTCCAGTTCCTGGCCGCGCTCGTGCGCAACTACTTCGGCGACGGCGACGAACTCGGCATGAGCTTGCAATACGCCACGGAAGACGTTCCCCTCGGTACGGCGGGCAGCGTGAAGAACGCCGCGGCCCGCCTGCGCGACGACCGATTCCTGGTGATCTCCGGCGACGCCCTGACCGATATCGATTTGTCGGATATGGTCCGTTTTCATCGTGAAAAATCGGCGCTTGTGACCATTGGTCTGAAGCGGGTGCCGAACCCCCTCGAGTTCGGCATCGTGATCGTCGACGAGGAGCACCGGGTCCAGCGCTTCCTGGAGAAACCCACCTGGGGCCAGGTCTTCTCCGACACCGTCAACACCGGTATCTACATCATGGAACCCGAGGTGCTCGACGCGGTCGCCTCCGGCGAGCCCGTCGACTGGTCGGCCGACGTCTTCCCCAGCCTGCTGGAGCGCGGCGCCCCCATCTACGGCTACGTCGCCGAGGGCTACTGGGAGGACGTCGGCACCCACGAGAGCTACCTCAAGGCCCAGGCCGACGCCCTGTCCGGCCGGGTCGCCGTGGACATCGGCGGCTTCGAGGTGTCGCCGGGCGTCCGGGTGGCCGAGTCGGCCTCGGTCGACCCCGACGCGGTGCTCAAGGGCCCGCTGCTCGTCGGCGAGTACGCCAAGGTCGAAGGCGGCGCCGAACTGCGCGAGTACACCGTGCTCGGCAACAACGCGGTCGTCCGCGAAGGCGCCTTCCTGCACCGGGCCGTCGTCCACGACAACGTCTACCTGGGCCCGGGCGCCCACCTGCGCGGCTGCGTGATCGGCAAGAGCACCGACGTGATGGCCGGGGCCCGCATCGAGGAGAGCGCCGTCATCGGCGACGAGTGCGTCATCGAGCCCGAGGCGTACGTCTCCAGCGGCGTCAAGGTCTACCCGTTCAAGACCATCGAGGCCGGCGCCGTCGTCAACACCAGCGTCATCTGGGAGTCCCGCGGCCAGCGCAGCCTGTTCGGCCCCCGCGGCGTCAGCGGCCTGGTCAACGTGGAGATCACCCCCGAGCTGTGCGTACGACTGGCCAGCGCGTACGCCACCACCCTGAAGAAGGGCGAGCACGTCGTCACCTCGCGCGACTCCTCACTGGCCGCCAGGGCGCTGAAGCGGGCCGTGATCGGTGCGCTCAACGCCAGCGCCATCAACGTCCTCGACCTGGAGGCCGCGCCGCTGCCCGTGACCCGCTTCCACACGGCCAGGGAGTCGGCCGCGGGCGGCATCGCGCTGCGCACCACCGCGGGCGACCCGCAGAGCATCGACATCGTCATCATGGACGACCGCGGCGCCGACCTGCCCCCGGCCGCCCAGCGCAAGCTGGAGCGGGTCTTCTCGCGCCAGGAGTTCCGGCGCGCCTTCCCGGGCGAGATCGCCGAGCTCCGCTTTCCCGCCAGGGCGGTCGAGGACTACGCGTACGAGCTGCTGCGCTGTGTGGACATGACCGGCATCAGGGACATGAAGGTCGTCGTCGACTGCGCCGGAGGGACCTCCTCGCTGGTCCTGCCCACGCTGCTCGGCCGGGTCGGCGTCGAGGTGCTCACCGTGAACGCCCGCCTGGACGACATCTCGCCCACGGAGACGCTCGCCGAGCGCCGCCGGGACCTCCAGCGCCTCTCGGAGCTCGTGAGCTCCTCCAGGGCGGCCTTCGGGGTGCGGTTCGACCCCGTCGGCGAGCGCATCGCGCTGGTGGACGAGATGGGCCAGCTCATCGGCGAGGAGCGCGCCCTGCTCGTCGTGCTCGACCTGATCGCCGCCGAGCGCCGGGCCGGCCGGGTGGCCCTGCCCGTGACCACCACCAGGGTCGCCGAGCAGGTCTGCCGCTTCCACGGTGTGCAGGTGCGGTGGACCTCCACGGCGGTCGACGCCCTCACCTCGGCCGCGGTGGACGACGACATGATCTTCGCGGGCGACGGGCGGGGCGGTTTCGTGGTGCCGGAGTTCGGACCGGCGATCGACGGGGTGGCGGCGTTCATGCGGCTGCTCGGCCTGGTCGCCCGCACCCGGCTCTCGCTCAGCCAGATCGACGCGCGCATCCCCGAGGCCAAGCTGCTCAAGCGCACGGTGCCGACCCCGTGGGCGGCCAAGGGCGCGGTGATGCGCTCGGTCATCGAGGCCGCCGAGGCCGAGCCGAACGGCTACCGCATCGACACCACCGACGGGGTGCGGGTGGCCTCGGACGACGGGAGCTGGGTGCTGATCCTGCCCGCCGCCACCGAGCCGGTCACCGATCTGTGGGCCGAGGCCGCCGACGTGGACACCGCCCAGTCTCTCCTGGAGCACTGGGCCCGGTTGGTCGAGGAGGCCTCCTCGTGATCCGGAATTCGCGCCAGACCGTCACATAGGGTAACTCTGGGGGATAGGTGGCGGTGGAACGTACAAGATCGTAATGTTGAAACGCGCGGCGGCATGGACCTTGAGGCTCGGGCGGCGGTAACTTTGTCACCGTCCGAACCCGTCGTCCAGCGCCTCGCCTTGACCTTTGCCGCTGATCAGCGTAAGTTGCGGCATTCGCAAACTTGAAGAGCGAAGCGAGGCGCGTCCAGATCCCCGTTGCCGCGTCTTCGCGGTAGGAGGCCGAGCCGATCGATGCCGAGCGTCTACTGCACGCAGTGCGGGCACGCCAACCCCGAGGATGCCCGTTTCTGTTCCCGTTGTGGGTCACCGCTGACCAGACCGGAGGTCGCCGGGGACACCACATCGACGATCTCCGTCGCGGGAATCGAGGCGTACGAGGCTGAGACCGGTGACATGCTCCTCGCCGAGCGCGCGCTGGTGGAGCAGCTGCCGCCGGGCACGGCGTTGCTCACGGTGACCAGGGGGCCCAACCAGGGAAGCCGTTTCCGGCTCGACAAGGAGCTCACCACCACGGGCCGACATCCCGAGAGCGACATCTTTCTCGACGACATCACGGTCTCCCGCCGGCACGTGGAGTTCTACCGCCTGCGTGGCGGTCAGTTCTCCGTGCGTGACGTCGGCAGCCTCAACGGCACCTACGTCAACAGGGAACGCATCGAGGAGGTGCCGCTGCACTCCGGTGACGAGGTGCAGATCGGCAAGTTCCGCCTTGTCTTCCTGATGCGGACCGCCGCCGGCGCATGAGCGAGCGCAGCGAGCGACTGGCGGAGGGCACTGCATGAACGCGCAGGCGGCACGCTCGCACATGAGCATCGGGGAGGTGCTCGCCATGCTCCAGGGCGAGTTCCCCGATGTGACCATCTCCAAGATCCGGTTCTTGGAGGGCGAGGGGCTCATCGAGCCGGAGCGCAGCCCGTCGGGTTACCGCAAGTTCACTCACCTGCACGTCGAGCAGCTCCGCTACATCCTCACCGAGCAGCGCGACCACTACCTGCCGCTGCGGGTGATCAAGGACAAGATGGCCGAGCACTTCGGCCGTCCGCGGGCCTTGACCGATCGGCCGGACCGGCAGGAAGTACGACTGAGCCGTGCCGAGCTGCTGGAGGCGGCCGGGCTCGACGAGGAGACGCTCGCCGAGCTCGAGGACTACGGGCTGCTCGCGGCGACGGCCAGGCGCTACGACGAGGAGGCGCTCAACGTGGCGCGCAGCGTCGGCGCCCTGGCCCGGTTCGGCCTGCGCGCCCGGCATCTACGCGCGGTCAAGGCCGCGGCCGAGCGCGAGTGCGGGCTGGTGGAGCAGACGATCGCGCCGATACTCAAACGGCGCGCCCCAGGGGCCATCGGAGAGGCCGACGAGGCCGCCAGGGAGCTGTCGGCGTTGCTGCTCGACCTGCATGCCTCTCTCGTCCGTACGGGCGTGCGGACCGTTCTAGGCCGATGACCGGACCAGCGGGACATACAAGGCCCCTCGGGTGTTACGTTGAAATGCAGAAGCGGACCGGCCAAATAGCTGCGCCGGGGTCGCCGACCAGTCGAATATGGAGCAGCCCGTGTTGCAGATGGAGGTCGTGGGTGTTCGCGTAGAGATGCCCACAAATCAGCCGATCGTCTTGCTCAAGGAGGCACACGGGGAGAGGTTCCTGCCGATTTGGATTGGGATGACCGAAGCCACGGCCATCGCGCTGGCCCAAGCGGAGGAGCCTCCAGCCCGTCCACTCACGCACGACCTGTTCAGGGACGTGCTGAGCGCTCTTGGCGTGGGCCTGCGCGCGGTCAACATCGTTGCGCTGCGTGACGGGATCTTCTTCGCCGACCTGGTGTTCTCCAACGGCGTAGAGGTGAGTGCGCGCCCGTCCGACTCGATCGCGCTCGCGCTCCGCACCGGTGCGCGTATCTTCGCCAGCGAAGAAGTCGTCCAGGAAGCCGGGGTGATCATCCCGGACGACCAGGAGGATGAGGTGGAGAAGTTCAGGGAGTTCCTTGACACGATCACCCCCGAAGACTTTGGCCGGGCGGGGTAGGTATTTCAGTGCATTTAGGCTTCACGACGCGCCGAGCCGGATCGTTGACTGCGCATGGTCACGGTCCTACGGTGCAAGTGAAACCCGTGGTCGCGCTTTTACGAACCCCCAGATCAGGCCACGGGATGAGAGAAAGCCGGAGGTCCGCGTGGCGGTCAGCAGCGGCGAGGGAAAGACGACCGGCCAGGAAGATCCGGTGCGGCGTGAGAGTGCGCGGCAGCGTGCCGGAGAGCAGGGTCTGCTCTTCGACGAGCAGCCCGCGTCGCTGCCGGCAGACATCGGATACCGTGGCCCGACGGCGTGCGCGGCGGCCGGCATCACCTACCGGCAGCTCGATTACTGGGCGCGCACGGAGCTGGTCCAGCCGACGATAAGAGCCGCGCACGGCTCGGGCTCGCAGCGGCTCTACAGCTTCCGCGACATCCTGGTGCTCAAGGTCGTCAAGCGGCTCCTCGACACCGGAGTCTCCCTCCAGCAGATCCGTACGGCCGTACAACATCTGCGTGACCGCGGGGTGGGCGACCTCGCGCAGATCACGCTCATGAGTGACGGAGTCAGCGTTTACGAGTGCACCTCGGCCGACGAGGTGATCGATCTGCTCCAGGGCGGGCAGGGCGTGTTCGGCATCGCGCTCGGCCGGGTCTGGCGAGAGGTCGAGGGCTCCCTCGCGGAGCTGCCGGGGGAAAGGGCGGCGGTCGAGGACAGCGTCCCGGCCGACCACCCCGCTGACGAGCTGGCCCAGCGGCGGCGCGCGCGCCGCATAGGGTAGCAATTGGGTAGTAACCTGTAGAGCGCAAGGCTGATAACCCCATGCGGGAGAGTCCCCGGGCTGGTTCCCGGGGCGCCGAAGGAGCAACCTCCCCGGAATCTCTCAGGCACCTGTACCGCTCGGGGTAGGCAACTCTGGAAAGCAGGTGCGCCCGCCAGGCGCACCTCACCGACGGTGCAAGCCCACATGGGGTGAAGCTCTCAGGTCGCCATGACAGAGGGGGAGATCCGGCACTCGCCCGCGCCCTGGCGCCGGTCTCCATAGCCCTCGGGAGGCACCTTCATGACCGATCTGGCAGCTCCGCCGTTCTCGACCCGGCACATCGGCCCGTCCGAACCCGAGCAGCAGCGCATGCTCGAGGCCGTGGGTTTCGAGTCCGTGGCCGACCTGGTGGCGGTGGCCGTCCCGGAATCCATCAGGATCAAGGACCGGCTCACCCTGCCCGACGCGGCCAGTGAGACCGAGGTCATCGCCGAGCTGCGGGCCATCGCGGACAGCAACCGGGTGCTCACCTCGATGATCGGCCTGGGCTACCACGACACGATCACCCCGGCGGTGATCCGCCGCAACCTGCTGGAGAACCCGGGCTGGTACACCGCCTACACCCCCTACCAGCCGGAGATCTCGCAGGGCCGCCTGGAGGCGCTGCTCAACTTCCAGACCGTCGTCACCGACCTGACCGGCCTCGCCGTGGCGGGCGCCTCGCTGCTCGACGAGAGCACGGCCGCCGCCGAGGCGATGACGCTGGCCCGGCGCGCGGGCAAGTCCAAGAGCCAGGTGTTCGTCGTCGACGCCGACGCGCTGCCCCAGACCAAGGCGGTGCTGGCCACCCGGGCCGAGCCGCTGGGCATCACGCTCGTGGAGGACTCGCTCGACGGCGAACTGCCCGAGTGCTTCGGCGTGCTCGTCCAGTACCCGGGCGCCTCCGGCCGGTTGCGCGACTTCCGCGCCGTGGCCGAGCGGGCGCACGCGGCCGGCGCGCTCGTCGTGGCCGCCGCCGACCTGCTCGCGCTCACCCTGGTCACCGCGCCCGGCGAGCTCGGCGCCGACATCGCGATCGGCTCCTCGCAGCGCTTCGGCGTGCCGTTCGGCTTCGGCGGGCCGCACGCCGCCTACATGTCCGTACGCGAGGGACTGCAGCGGCAGATGCCCGGCCGCCTCGTGGGCGTCTCCGTCGACGCCGACGGCGCGCCCGCCTACCGGCTGGCCCTGCAGACCCGCGAGCAGCACATCAGGCGCGAGAAGGCCACCAGCAACATCTGCACCGCGCAGGTCCTGCTCGCCGTCATCGCCGGCATGTACGCCGTCTACCACGGGCCCGACGGGCTGCGCCGCATCGCCGCCCGCGTACACCGGCACGCCGCCGCGCTGGCCGAGTGCCTGCGCCGGGGCGGCGTCGAGGTCGTGCACCGCGAGTTCTTCGACACCGTGCTGGCCAGGGTGCCCGGCCGGGCCGCCGAGGTCGTCCGGCAGGCCGCCGAGCGCGGCGTCAACGTGTGGCAGGCCGACGCCGACCACGTCTCGGTGGCCTGCGACGAGAAGACCACGGCGGCCGACCTCGAACGGGTCGCCGCCGCCTTCGGCGCCAGTGGGCCGGTGGCCGATCTGCTCGCCGACGAGGGGCTGGACACGCTGCCCGGCGCGCTGACCCGCGAGTCCGGTTACCTCACCCACCCCGTCTTCCACAGCCACCACTCCGAGACCGCGATGCTGCGCTACCTGCGCAGGCTCCAGGACAAGGACATCGCGCTCGACCGCTCCATGATCCCGCTCGGCTCCTGCACGATGAAGCTGAACGCGACCACCGAGATGGAGCCGATCACCTGGCCGGAGTTCGCCGGGATCCACCCCTACGCGCCCACCGCGCAGGCCGAGGGCTACCGCCACCTCATCGAGACCCTGGAGGAGTTGCTGGCCGAGGTGACCGGCTACGACGCGGTCTCCCTCCAGCCGAACGCCGGCTCCCAGGGCGAGTTCGCCGGGCTGCTCGCGATCCGGGCCTACCACCGCGACCACGGCGACGAGCACCGCGACATCTGCCTCATCCCGGCCTCCGCGCACGGCACGAACGCGGCCAGCGCCGTCATGGCCGGCATGCGCGTCGTGGTCGTGGCCTGCGACGCCGAGGGCAACGTGGACCTGGCCGACCTCGACACCAAGATCGACAAGCACCGTGACCAGCTGGCCGCGATCATGGTCACCTACCCGTCGACGCACGGCGTCTTCGAGGAGACGATCACCGAGGTCTGCGCCAAGGTGCACGACGCCGGCGGCCAGGTGTACGTCGACGGGGCCAACCTCAACGCGCTGGTCGGGCTGGCCAAGCCGGGCGAGTTCGGCGCCGACGTCTCCCACCTCAACCTGCACAAGACGTTCTGCATCCCGCACGGCGGCGGCGGCCCCGGCGTCGGCCCGGTCGCGGTCCGCGGCCACCTCGCCGCCTACCTGCCCGGCCACCCGCTGCGCTCCGGCTCGCCCGTCGGCGCGGTCTCCGCGGCCCCCTACGGCTCGGCGGGCATCCTGCCGATCTCCTGGGCGTACATCAGGATGATGGGCGGCGACGGCCTGGCCGCGGCCACCGAGCAGGCGATCCTGTCGGCCAACTACCTGGCGCGGCGGCTGGCCCCGCACTACCCGGTGCTCTACACCGGGCGCGGCGGGCTGGTGGCCCACGAGTGCATCGTCGACCTGCGGCAGATCACCAAGGAGACCGGCGTCACGGTCGACGACGTGGCCAAGCGGCTCATCGACTACGGCTTCCACGCGCCGACCATGTCGTTCCCGGTCGCCGGCACGCTGATGATCGAGCCGACCGAGAGCGAGGATCTGGCCGAGCTCGACCGGTTCGTGGACGCGATGGTCGCCATCAGGGGCGAGATCGCGCGGGTCGCGTCGGGCGACTACGACCGCGCCGACAACCCGCTGCGCAACGCCCCGCACACCGCCGAGGCCGTCGCGGCCGACGAGTGGAGCCACCCCTACAGCCGTACCGAGGCGGCCTACCCCCTGCCGTCGCTGCGGGAAGGCAAGTACTGGGTGCCGGTGCGGCGCATCGACCAGGCCTACGGTGACCGCAACCTGGTCTGCTCGTGCCCGCCGCTGGAGGCGTACGAGGACTGACCGGGTGTGAGCGTCCGTGGCCCTCTCCACCGCTGCGCAGCAGTGGAGAGGGCCACGCTCGTTCGTCGGTGTCCGGAGTTTTCCTCCCTTGTCACCCACCCAAGGTGGCCGCTGAGAAGACATGATCACCGGAAGTCGTTAGGCTCGGTCCGACCGTCGCCTAAGGAGCTCTCTTGACGTTCTCAGAGCTGCAGGTTCCGCCTCTGGACACCGCCCGCCGCCTGGCCGAGGAGGGTGACCTCGACGGCGCGGTGGCCATACTCACCGAGCTGGTCGCCGACCCCGACGGGCCCGACCGGGCGCAGGCCGCCGTGGGCCTCGCCGTGGTGCTCGACGAGCGGGGCGACCACGAGGCGGCCCGGGCGGCCGCCAGGGTGGCGCTGGCCACCGGGCATCCGGAGTTCGCCGCGCAGGCGGCCTGTCACCTCGCACAGGGCTTCGAGCGGGAGGGCAGGGCCGAGCAGGCCAGGGGAGCGTGGCAGGCCGTCCTGGGCGTCGGCACGGCCGCCTACGTCCCGCTGGCGCGTCTGGCCCTGGCCCGGCTGGCCGTGCAGGCGGGCGACTACGACGGGGCGGAGGACGAGCTGCGGGCCGCCCTGGCCGTCGCCGGGCCGGACGTGGCCGCGCACGCCGCGCAGCAGCTTGCCGACCTGCTGCTGGAGCGCGGGGAGCCGGGAGAGGCGGCTGAGGTGCTGCTGGAGGCGCTCGAGGTGGCCCCTGAGGACGAGGTGGCCCGGCTGCGGGTGCAGCTCGGCATAGCGCACCTGGAGCTCGCCTGCGCGGAGTTCGCGGGGGCGGTGGAGGACGGCGGTGACGCGCCGACGAGCGCTCTGGCCATCGAGCTGCTGGCCAGGACCCTGCCGCTGCGTGGCCGCGCCGACGACGCGGACCGCGTCTGGACGTACGGGCTGGAGCACGCGGACGAGACGCTGGCGGCAGAGGTGCGGCTACGTTACGACCGCGACGCCTGACCTGTGGCAGAGGTGCGGCTGCGCTACGACCGCGACGCCTGACCGGCGTGGTGGTCAGCCGCGGCGCATGATGGCGGCGGCCGCGGCGACGTTGATCAGGACGATGGCGAACCAGGTGATCACCAGGCCCAGCCCGCCGGCTTCATGCACCGCGATGCCCGTCAGCGGGATGCCGATGCCCATCGACCCCAGCGCGATCGGGATCATCGCCGCGCCAGGGCTCTTGGACCTGCCCGGACCCGGACCCGGACCCGGACCGGCGCCGTGGGTGTGGAGCTCGGCGCGCACCCGCGCCGCGATCGTGGCGTCGAGCCGCTCCACGAACGACTCGACCAGGGCGGCTTCGTAGTCGGGGCCGAGGTCGCGGCGGGCGTCGAGCGTCGCCTGCAGGTCCTCGCGGATGGGGCGCATCTCTGGCATGAGGCCATCATCGCGGCTGCACGGCACGCCGTCATCAACCCTGAGGTCTATGGCGAACTCATCCCCAGGTACGGTTCTGACATGCGGTTCATGACGCCGCGCGGTCCGGCGCTGGTCGAGTTCGACGAGGTGGAGCGGCCCCGGCTGCTGCTGGTGCTGACCCATGGCTCAGCCGGGGGAGTGGACGCGCCCGATCTGCTGGCGGTGCGCGACGCCGCCCTGGGCGCGGGGGCCGTGGTGGCCAGGGTGACGCAACCGTTCCGGCTCGCCGGGGCGCGCGCGCCGGGCTCCGCCGCCCGGCAGGACGAGGCCTGGGAGGCCGTGCTGGGCGAGCTGCGGGCGCGGTGGCCGGGGCTGCCGCTGGTGCAGGGCGGCCGGAGCAACGGGGCCAGGGTGGCCTGCCGTACGGCCAAGGCGGTCGGCGCGGTCGCGGCGGTGGCGCTGGCGTTCCCGCTGCATCCGCCGGGCAGGCCCGAGAAGTCCAGGGCCGGGGAGTTGCGCGAGGCGGGCGTGGACGTGCTGGTGGTCAACGGGGACCGGGATCCGTTCGGCGTGCCCGACGCCGTCGACGCGGCCCGCCTCGTGGTGCTGCCGGGCGAGGGGCACGATCTGAAAAAGAACCCCGCCCGGGTGGGCGAGGTGGTCGCCGAGTGGATCGCCGGCTACGTGTGAGCGGCGCGGCTCAGGGGATGCCTGGGAGCGGACCGCCGCTCAGGGGGCGCTTCGCGCGAGCGGGTGGCTCAGGCGGCGCCGACGAGCGGGTCCGGGCGGTGCGGAGCGATGGCGGTGCCGCCAGGCAGGAGCTCCCCGGTGTCCTCGAAAAGGACGACGCCGTTGCAGAGAAGGCTCCACCCCTGCTCGGGGTGGCAGGCGAGGGTACGTGCGGCCTCGCGGTCGGGCGCCTCGGCTGCCGGACAGGCCGGGTCGTGCGGGCACATCGGCGTGCCTCCGATATCTCGTGAATGGCTCCCGCGGATAGGTAGGGGCGGGAACTGTGTGGGTGCTGTCTTTCTTTCAAGTGTGCGGCGTATGTCACACGTTCGGACATAGTCCGTTAGGACTGTTACAGGAGGATGCGAAAGTGTGACCTTCGACACAGCGTGCCTTATACAGGATAACGGTCCAAGCTCGACACGCCCACTAGCTTTGCAAGCCTCGCAGCAAGGCGTCGAGTCCGCGCTCGAAGTCGACGTCTGCGCGCTCGTCGCGCCTGGTCCACTCGTCGACCTCGGGGTCGGCCCAGCCTGACTGCTGGACCTCGACCGCGACGCTGCCGAACACGAAGGCCCGCAGCGCCCGCACCGCCTCCTGCGCGTCCGCCAGGCCCGCGTCGGCGAGTTGCTCCGTCTGCTCCCTGATGGCCAGCGCCGTGCCGCCCTTGGGCGGTTTGGTCAGCGCGAGCGCCAGAACGCCCGGGTGCTCGCGCAGCAGCTCACGACCGGCCCGGCACCACGACCTGGCCGTGTCCTGCCAGGTGGGGCCCTGCTCGACGTGGACGGCGGTGACGTGCTCGGCCAGCGCGTCCATCAGCGCCTCCTTGCCCCGGGGCAGATGGTGGTAGATGGCCATCGCCTCCACCTGCAGGGCGTCGCCGAGCCGGCGCATCGTCAGGCGCCGCAGCCCCTGGGAGTCGGCGATGTGGAGGGCGGCGTCGATGATGCGCTCGCGGGAGAGCGGCACCGGCGGTCTCTTGGCGGGCATGGAGATCATCTTACTATGTAAAGGGCGCCGCGCGGGTCCGATTATGGAGCGTGTCGCCGACGGGCGTACGCTGGTCGCTTGATACGAGCCGATTGGGATGAGGGGCAGAGTCGATGGCGTTTTTCCGTCCGCGGGTGAGCCGCGAGGCCGAGGTCCGCTACCACGCGGACCTGGAGATCTCCAAGAGCTTCCCCGAGTTGCTCGACAAGGCTCGGCAGAGCGAGGAGCTGCTGCGCGACCTGCGGGCCGCCGCCGCGGATGAGATCGAGCTGCTCGCCGCCGGGCAGGCGTTCGACAAGGCGCTCAGCGAGGCGCTGCGGGCGGCCGAGAGCGGGCAGCGGGCCACGTTCGGGGTCAAGGCCTACGACGACCGCATCGCCCGCCGCAAGGCCAAGGCGACGCCCGACGGGGCCATGTGGACCGCCGAGGTCGACCGGCTGCGCACGCTGCGCGAGGACAACCGGCTGTGGGGCATCCCGCGCGTGCCGCGCCTGGTGCCCGCCGCCCGCTGACCTTTCAGCGGCGGACATGACATGACGAAGCCCCGGCACGTGAAGTGCCGGGGCTTCGTCGCGGATCAGCTGGCCCAGTCGAGCAACGGGCGGGTGTTGCTCGGGTGGCGCAGCTTCGAAAGCGATTCCTTCTCGAGCTGCCGGATGCGCTCCCGGGTCAGGCCCAGGTGCTTGCCGATCTCGTCGAGTGTGTGCGGCTTGCCGTCCACCAGGCCGAAGCGCAGCGCCATGATCTTCGCCTCGCGCGGCGAGAGGTTGCCGAGCACGCCGCGCAGCTGGTCGCCCAGCAGCTGGCGGTCGACGATCTCCGACGCCTCGGGGGAGTCGACGTCCTCGATGAGGTCGCCGATCGTGGTCTCGCCGTCCTCGCCGATCGTCGCGTTCAGCGAGATGGGCTGGCGGCTGGTGCGCAGCAGTTCCTCGATCTGGTCAGGCGTCTTGTCGAGCTCGACCCCCAGCTCCTCGGGGGTGGGCTCGCGGCCCAGCCGCTGGTGCATGTCGCGCTCGATGCGTGACAGCTTCGAGAGCATCTCCAGCACGTGTACGGGCAGGCGGATCGTCCTGGCGGAGTCGGCGAAGCCGCGCTGGATGGCCTGCCTGATCCACCACATGGCGTACGTGGAGAACTTGAAGCCCTTGGTGTAGTCGAACTTCTCCACGGCCCTGATCAGGCCCAGGTTGCCCTCCTGGACCACGTCGAGCAGGGACATGCCGCGGTCGGTGTACTTCTTGGCGACCGAGACGACGAGCCGGAGGTTGGCCTCCAGCATGTGGTCCTTGGCCGCCTTGCCGTCCTCGATGACCAGTTCGAGGTCGTCGCGGGCGGCGGCGGACAGGCCGGGCGTGGTCTCCAGCTTGTACTCGGCGTACAGGCCGGCCTCGATCCGCCTGGCCAGCTCGACCTCCTGCGCCGCGGTGAGCAGCGTGCGGCGGCCGATCGACTTGAGGTAGGTGTGCACCGAGTCGCCCATAACCGACTGGTTGTCGTCGAGGTCGAGCGTCTCGCTCTCCAGCTCGGCGTCGTCGGCGCCCGCGGCGGCCGCGGTCACGGCGTCGGGGGACAGGGCGTCCGGGTTCAGGTCGAGGTCCTCGGGGGCGTCCTCATCCTGCGTCGCGGACTCCTTCTTTGGCTCCGCGCCCTTGGAGACGGTAGACTTCGCCCGCTTGGTCGGGGTCTTGCGGGCCGGCTTGCGCGCGGCCGACTTGCTGAGGGACGGCTCGTCCTCGGCGGCCAGGCTGACACCTGCCTCAGCGAGCTCGCGCAGTATCGAACGGCCGCTCGAGGGGCTGATGCCGGCCTCGGCGAACGCGTCACGCAGCTCCGCCAGAGAAAGGTGACCCTGAGCTCGCCCTCGGTCAAGCAGCTGGTCGAGGGTCGTGGGTGGGGTCGCCACGGCGGTTCGGGGCATGAGGACACCTCCTCCATACGGAGTCGAATCGATCAGTCAAAGATTGTGGTGGGGCGGCTGCGGCCGCTCGGCGCACCAGTATCAATAACGCCGTTGAGCGCCATTTGTTCCCGGAGGGACAAAAAAAGGGGCGGATCACCCTAAAGGCGACCCACCCCAGGCCCGGGGGGTCACCCTCCGGGGGTGATCCCGCCCGGCGTCACCTCGGGCATGGGCATGGGTTGCGCGTCCTCCATGCGCTTGTCCGTCCAATACTCGATGACCTTCTGCGGGTCCGGGTTGAGCTCCTTGGACACCACGGTGCCGTCGCTCGGCTCGGGCGAGGCGGTCAGCTCGGCGACGCGGTCGGCCGGTATCTCACCGGCCGAGGTCGGCGCGGCCGGCGGCAGGCTGGACGGCTCCTTCTCCACCACTGCTCTGGTCTCCTTGGCGACCTGTTCGAGCCTGCCCGCCGAGGCGGCCGCCGCGACTGAGGCTCCGCCGACGACGATCACGCCGACGACCGCCGCGGATGCCCACATCTTGCGGGTCTGGTTCATGAAGGGCTCCCTCCTTCGCTCATCCATAAGACGCACCCGCAACTCATCAGGTTCCTGCCTTAAGGCTTACGAGATCGGTTTTACCATTCGGTAGCAGCGGCAACCGAGACATCAGTCGCAGCTCGCGCGGCGCGGCGTAGGCGGGGAGCCGGTCGGTGGCGTACGCGCGGAGCTGGTCGAGCGTGAGGGGGCCCGCAGGGTCGGCGGGCACCACGACGGCGACGACGATCTCTCCCCATTCGGGGTCCGGCCGGCCGATCACGGCCACGTCGGCCACCTCGGGGTGGCGGCCGAGCACTTCGGCCACCGAGGCGGCCACCACCTTCTCGCCGCCGGTGTTGATGACGTCGTCGGCCCGGCCCAGCACCCGCAGCCGGCCGCCGGTCAGCTCACCCAGGTCGGAGGTGACGTACCAGTCGCCGTCGAAGGAGGCGGGCTCGCCGAAGCGGTAGCCGGAGAACAGCACCGGGCCGGCGACGCGGATGCGCCCGTCGTCGCCGATTTTGAGATCTACATTGTAAAAGGGGCGGCCGTCGTACACGCAGCCGCCGCTCGTCTCGCTCATCCCGTACGTCGTGACCACCCGCGCGCCGAGCGCCTGGGCCTCGGCGACCAGGCCGGCCCGCGGGGCGGCGCCGCCGAGCACGATGGTGCGGAACACCGACAGGTCGGCGTTCATCTCGACCAGCCGGTGGAGCTGGGTCGGCACCATCGACACGTGGTCGGCGCCCGAGGCGAGCACCTCGTGGGCGTCGAAGTGCGGGTGGATGATCGGCTCGCTCTCGCAGAGCAGGGCGCGGACCAGCACCTGGAGGCCCGACACGTGGGACGGTGGCAGGCAGCACAGCCAGCGCTCGCCCTTGATCGCCTCCAGGCGGCGCAGTGAGGAGGCCGCCGAGGCGCGCAACGCGGTGGCCGACAGCATGACGCCCTTGGGCGCCCCGGTGCTGCCGCTGGTGGCGATCACCACCGCCACGTCCTCCGGAACACCCTCGCCGCCGGCCTGCCGGACACCGTTGACGTGGGTCGGCCGGAGCGCGTCGGCGGAGCTTCCGGCAGGCAGGGGAAGGATCGCCGGGCCGTCTCCGGACAGAGCCTGACGGACCGCCGCGAACAGCTCGGGCCCTGGAGTGCCTACCACGGCGTGCAACGGCCGGTCCGGATGCGACGGGTTCCTCAACATGCTCGTAAGGTTAATGGCGACAGGTCGGACAGCGGTGCAGGGAGGGTCGTGACGCGTTCTCCCGTGCTTTTCCGGGCTCCCGTCGTTTTCCGGGTGGCGATGCGCACTCGTTTCCGGGGTCAGACCGTCAGAGAAGGGGTCCTGCTGCACGGTCCGGCCGGTTGGGGGGAGTTCTCGCCCTTTCCCGAGTACGGTCCGCGCGAGTGCGCCCGCTGGCTGGCGTGCGCCCGCGAGGCCGCCTTCGAGGGCTGGCCGGAGCCGGTGCGCGACAGCGTGCCGGTCAACGCGACCGTGCCCGCCGTGGCCGCCGAGCGGGCCTTCGAGCTGGTCCGCGGCTCGGGCTGCGCGACGGCGAAGGTCAAGGTGGCCGAGCGGGGCCAGACGTTCGCCGAGGACCTGGCCAGGGTGGAGGCGGTGCGTGACGCGCTCGGCCCGGCGGGCAGGCTGCGCGTCGACGCCAACGGCGCCTGGGACGTCGGCGAGGCCGTACGCCATCTCAAAGAGCTCGACCGCTTCGACCTGGAGTACGCCGAGCAGCCCTGCGCCACGCTCGACGAGCTGGCGGCGGTGCGGCGGGCCGTCGACGTGCCGATCGCGGCCGATGAGTCGATCCGGCGCGCCGAGGACCCGCTGCGGGTCAAGGCCGCGGAGGCGGCCGACATCGCGGTGGTGAAGGCGCAGCCGCTCGGCGGGGTGCGTAACGCGTTGCGGGTGGTGGAGGCGTGCGGGCTGCCCGCGGTGGTGTCGAGCGCCGTGGAGACCTCGGTGGGTCTGGCGGCGGGGCTCGCGCTGGCCGCCGCGCTGCCGGAGCTGCCGTACGCGTGCGGGCTGGGCACGATGCCGCTGCTGACGGGTGACGTGGTGGACGATTCGCTGGTGCCCGTGGACGGGCGGCTGGCCGTACGACGTCCTGCGGTGAATCCTGAGCTTCTGTCGGCCTTTGAAATTGAATCCCCCTCGTGGCTTCGCCGGATGCAGGAGGCGTCACTGTGAACCCCGCTACCGCACTGGCCACGGTCCTGGTCGACGAGCTGGTGCGCTGCGGCCTCACCGACGTCGTGGTCGCGCCCGGCTCGCGGTCGGCCCCCCTGGCCCTGGCGCTGCACGCCGAGTCGCGGGTGCGGCTGCACGTGCGCATCGACGAGCGGTCGGCCTCCTACCTGGCGCTCGGCCTGGCCAAGCGCGCCGAGCGGCCGGTCGCGCTGATCTGCTCGTCCGGCACGGCGACCGCCAACTTCCACCCGGCCGTCATCGAGGCGAGCGAGTCGGGCGTCCCGCTGCTCGTGCTCACCGCCGACCGCCCGCCCGAGCTGCGCGGCACCGGCGCCAACCAGACGATCGACCAGATCAAGCTGTACGGCTCGGCGGTCCGCTGGTTCGCCGAGGTCGGGGTGCCCGAGGACCGGCCGGGGCAGGTGGCCTACTGGCGGTCGCTGGCCTGCCGGGCCTACCAGCGCGCCACCGGGCCCGCCACGCCGGGGCCGGTGCACCTCAATCTGGCGTTCAGGGAGCCGCTGATCCCCGACGGCGACACCTCGTGGTGTGAGTCGCTCGACGGCGACGCCAACGGCCCCTGGGTGCGCGCCCGGGTGGCGCCGCCGCCCATCGCCCTGCACATCCCGCCGACCCGGCGCGGCGTGCTCGTGGTCGGCGACGGCGCCGCGAACGTCCGCCGCTACGTCGCCGCGGCCGGCATGGCGGGCTGGCCGGTGGTGTCGGAGCCCAACGGCGGCGGGCGCTACGGCGACCATGCCGTGTCCACCTACCACTACCTGCTCGGCACGCCCGAGTTCGCCGACACCCACCGGCCCGACGTGGTGGTCACACTCGGCCGTCCCGGGCTGTCGCGGCCGCTGCTGTCGTGGCTCGGGCGGGCCGAGGAGCACATCGTGGTGGCCACCGACCTCGATCGCTGGCCCGATCCGACCCGGTCGGCGACCCAGGTCGCCCAGGCGGTGGAGATCCCCGTCGCCTCGGGTGACGACACGTGGCTGCACGCCTGGCGGCAGGCCGACCAGGCGGCCAGGACGGCCATCGACGAGGTGCTCGACGCGTCGGGCACCAGCGAACCCCGGCTGGCCCGCGACCTGGTCGACGCGATGCCCAACGGGGCGCTGCTGTTCTGCGGCTCGTCGATGCCGATCCGCGACCTGGACCAGGCGATGCGGCCCCGGCGGGGGCTCCGGCTGCTGGCCAACCGGGGCGCCTCGGGCATCGACGGGCTGGTGTCGTCGGCCATGGGCGCGGCGCTGGCGCACAACGGGCCGTCGTACGCGCTCATGGGCGACCTGTCGTTCCTGCACGACCAGAACGGGCTCGTCCTGGGCCCCCGGGAGCCGCGGCCGGACCTGTGCCTCGTGGTGGTGAACAACGACGGGGGCGGCATCTTCTCGCTGCTGCCGCAGGCCGCGGTCAGGGATCCGTTCGAGCGGGTCTTCGGTACGCCGCACGGCGTCGATCTCGGCTATGTGGCGGCTTCGACGGGGACGCCGTACCAGCTGGTGGAAGACCTGTCCGACCTGCCCAAGGCGCTGCGCGGCGAGGGGCCGCGCCTGGTGGAGGTGCGTACGGACCGGGAGGCGAACGCGGTGGTGCACGCCCGCCTGCGCGAGGCCGCCCAGGCCGCGGTCCGCGACTGCCTGACCTGACCTGATCCGCAGGCCTCAGGCGACCTCAGCCTGCGGACTCCGGCCTGCGGACTCCGGCCTGCGGACTCCGGTCCGGGGACTCCGGTCCGGGGACTCCGGACCTCGGCCTGGGGACTCCGGCTTGCGACCCCCGCCTCGCCCCGGACGGGTCGGTCCGTGGATCGCGGAGCTGCGGACCTCAGTCCACCGACCCCAGTACACCTGTCCCGGAGCCGCGGATAATGGCGGGGACGATGCTGATCGAGTCGAGGCGGGTTCGAGGTGGCCGGCGACGATGAGGCCCGGATCTGGGCGCTGATCGCGGCCAGCGCCAGGCGGCGTGGTTCGCCGATGTCGGTCCAGGACGTCTGCGCCGCCGGCGTGGAGGCGGTCGCGGTCAGCGGGGCCGGGGTGTCGCTGGTCTCGCACGAACGGCTGGAGCCGGCGCATCTGGCGGGCAGGCTCGGTCGCGAGCTGCTGGAGGCCGAGCTGACCACCGGAGACGGGCCCTGCGTCGAGGCCGTGTGGGGGAGTGGGCCGGTGCTGGTCCCCGACATGGCGGACTGCGAGGGGCGCTGGCCGGCGTTCAGCGAGGTCGCCCGGGTGGGGGCGGTGTTCGCGTACCCGCTGGTGATGGGGGCCGTCAAGGTGGGAGTCCTGGTGCTGTGCCGGGACCGGCCCGGCGAGCTGACCGCCCGCGAGCAGACGGACGCGCTGGTCCTGGCCGGCGCCGCCCTGACGCTGCTGCTCGACGGCTCCAGCCGGATGAGCGGCCACAGGGTGCCGCCGGCCGCGTCGGCGGCGCTCGGGGCGGAGATCTACCAGGCCGCCGGGATGGTGTCGGTGCAGCTGGACACCTCGGTGGAGGAGGCGCTGCTGCGGCTGCGCGCGTACGCCTTCACCCACGACGAGCCACTGAGCCGGGTGGCGCGGCGGGTGGTGCGGCGGCGGCTGCGGTTCAGTCCCGATCCGTCCGGCGGGTGATTCCGCCGATTTTGGATGGGCTTGGCGTATCCTGCGGCTGTGGGAACCGAGGCGGCGCAGCCGCGTTCCGCGATGGCGGAAACGGAGCCCGCTCAGCCGCGTCCCTCGCCCGTGGAAACGGTGCCGTCGAGGGGGATTGCGAAGACCCTCGTCACCCTGGCCGACACGCTGGTCACCGGGTTCGACGTCGTCGACTTCACGCACCTGCTCACCGAACGCTGCGTGGAACTCCTGGGTGTGGACGCCGCCGGGCTGCTGGTGACCGACCAGCGGGGGGACCTGCGGCTGATGGCCGCCTCCAGCGAGCAGGCCCGATCACTGGAGCTGTTCCAGCTGCGGTACGCGCGGGGACCCTGCCTCGACTGCTTCGGCACCGGCGAGGCCGTGCACTGCTCCGACGTGTACGGCGCCACGGCGCGGCGGAACTGGCCGCGCTTCGCCCAGCAGGCCCGCGGCCGCGGCTTCGGCGCGGTGAGCGCGCTGCCGCTGCGGCTGCGGGACGAGGTGATCGGCGCCCTCGATCTGTTCCGTAAGACCCCGGGCGACCTGCCCGCCGAGACCCTGGCGCTGGGACAGGCGCTGGCGGACATGGCCACCATCGGCCTATTGCACGAGCGGGCCGTGCGCGGCGGGCGACTGCTCACCGGGCAGCTGCAGACCGCGCTCAGCACCCGCGTCATCATCGAGCAGGCCAAAGGAGTGCTGGCCGAGCGGCACGGCTGGACGATGGACGAGGCGTTCACGCGGCTGCGCGGCCACGCCCGCAACCACAACCGGCGGCTGGCGGAGGTGGCCGAGGAGGTCGTGTCGTACGGGGCCGACCTCGACGACCCGGCTTTGGGGCGCTCCGACTCGCGTCCGCGCCGCTAGCCGCGGCCGGGCGGCGGCCGTACGAGCACTCCGGCCCCTCATGCGCGGCCCCTCATGCGCGGCCCCTCATGCGCGGCCCCTCATGCGCGGCCCCTCATGCGCGGCCCCTCATGCGCGGCCCCTCATGCGCGGCAGAGCCACCGACCTCGAACAGCGTGTCGGTTCCGCTGGGCCTCGCCTGGCCGGTGGCGGGTCACACGAGGCGCTTGATCTCCCCGTACGCACGGTAGAAACCGCCCCGCCCGGCAGGGCGCACCCCTTCGACGAGGTAGCGGGCGCCCGCCTCCCGGATGTCCTTCGGGAACTGCACATTCCACCCCTCGTACCCCGGGCTGATCACGCGCACCCGCAGCCGCTCGCCCTGCTGCTCGCACTCTACGACCACGCCATCGCCGACGTGCGTGGTCGTCTCCACCACGACCGACGGCTCCACCACGGCCAGCGACGCGGCCGCCTTGACGTCCACCGGCTGGGGTACGGTGCCCTGCCGGGCCGCGGCGATCGCCGCCTCGCTGGCGTCGATGCAGGCCAGCGAGCCGTCGGTGGTGACGATGTAGAGACGATCGTCGAGGAACTGCATGGAGAAGGCCGACCCGCAGCCGGTGCCGAGCTTCCACAGCCGCTCACCGGAGGAGTCGAAACAGTAGATGGAGGAATGGCTGTCGCCCGCGAACACGTGGCGGCCGCCCGGAGACGTGGCGCACGAGTAGACGGGGGCGTCGCACCGGTAGACGGCCTCGACGCGGCCGTCGCCCTTGGCCAGGCGATGTACGGTGTGGCGGGCCGTACCGGCGTACACGGAGTGGGCCTCCTGCCAGCCGAACAGGACACCGTCGGCCGTCCGGTTCTCCCACACGAGCGAGCCGTCGGAGATGTCGTAGCGGGCGACGCCGCCGGAGTGGCCCCGATAGACGGCGTCGTCGTCGCACCTGACCATCCAGGCCGACTCGCCGCCGCCCGGACGCGCCCACTGGAACTCGTCCTCGTAGTCGATCGCGGTGACCCGGCCGGCCCGGTCGGACACACCGAGGACGCCGTCGTGGACGTCCAGCCAGTAGATGTCGACGTCGGCCGCGATCTCGTACGCGGCCCGCGGCACCTTGCCGCTCAGGTCGTACACGCGGCCGTCGTCGCAGCCGGCGTAGATCCAGAAGTCGTCGGCGACGATGCACTTGACGCCGTCCGGAAGCCGGAAACGGCCCGTCACGGTGCCGGAGTGGGCGACGGTGTACACGTCGCCGCGCTGGTTGCCGACCCAGCAGCGCTGCTCGTCCACGAAGATGCCGAACGCGGCGGCACCACTGTTGAACCGCCACAACACGGGCGCCTGCCGGGCGGTCGAACGGATGCTGGCGATCGCCCTCCGGGTGATCGCCCGGCGCTGGCGCACACCGCGCACGGCCGGCGCGTACCCCTTGCGGGTCTTCTCGCCGATCTTCTTGGCCGCGGCCGCCTGGGCCTTCGCCTCGGAGGGGAAGGCCGCGACCTTCGTCTGGCCGCTCTCGCCGATGCGCCCGTAGGTGATCGTCACCTCGGTGCCGGCCACGGTCACCTCGTAGAACTTGTGTGATCCGCCGCCGTCCTCCGACAGCTCCAGGTACGTCATGTCTGCGGTCTCCATGTGCCGAGCTTGATCAACTGCCCGGGACACTAGAGCACGGGGGCGACAAACTTGTGTTTTTGCTGTTCGTGGGGCTGATGGGTGCTTTGTGGGGCATGGAGTCGCTCCCGGCGGCTGCTCGTCTGGAGGCCGGCGGCGATGGCGCCTGAGGACTACGCAAGGGTGGCTCTGAGGCCCGCCCGCTGGTGTCCGACCTCGCTCTCGCGCCACAGCGGCTGCGCGGAACACAGAGGCCTGGTCCGACATCCACGGCGCGTAATGACCGCCAGGGTCCGGTTGCCCGGACATGGCCGGCAAACCGCGGTGGACCGGCATCGGGATCCCAGCAGGCGCCCCGCGAACTCGCAACAGCCGACCAGAAACCGGCTTCGCGGACCGGGCCGACGAGGAGCTGTGTTCGGTGCCTAAACGGCCTTGCGGGTGCCGGGGGGTTGGGGGCGTATGGGGAAATGTCCGGCGAGCCCGGTGATCAGGAGCAGTCGCTTGACCTGCGGTGAGATCCCGGACAGCAGGAACGGTGTCGCAATACGTCGCGCGTGATCATTGATGCTCACCAGGGTGCCCAGACCGGCCGCGTCGATGAACGATAGCCCGCTCAGCTCCATGACGACCTCGTCGATCTTCCGGTGCCCGTGGTACGTCTGCCGCAGGATGTCGAGCAGGTGGTCACGTAGTACCGAGGTGGTGGCGATGTCTAGCTCCCCGGAGACGTGCACGATAACTGTCGCCCCCTGACGGCTTGTCGTCAGGTGCAGTGGCTCCATGGGCTCGGCTCCCCTGTTGTGTTCCCACACTGGAACATCTGCCGACTGTGGGAGCCGTCTCCCCATGAGGACCCTCGCGAGTCCGGGGACATACCCGGCCGCCAATTCGACACCTGACGTGGCGCGGGGTCCGGACGTCACGAGGAATCGCAAATGCGATTTGTACCAGATGTGTGGATTATTACTTTGTGTAGCCGCGTGCTTCCAGAGTGAAGTGTACAAGTCCGTAGCTGCTCGCAAGGCAAGAGTCGTGATAACAACCGGAAATGATGACCGCACGTCCGTAACCACGCTGACCTGCGTCGTTGGCAAGCCGGGCAACCTTCGCAATCCACTCATTTGCCCTCGGGGCGGATGGGATTTCTGGGCGGCGCTCGATGGGGGAGCGCTTGAGTGGTCGGTCGCATCGAGGTCGGCGGCTCGGCTTGCTGGATGCGGAGGGCCGGCGGTGGGGTCCTGGGGTTGGTGCCGGGTCCGACGCCGAGGTTCCGGCCGAGCTCCTGGCCGGAGGCGGAAGGCTTTCGCGCCTGGATCGCAGGTCAGCGCGGGCTGAGGCCCAGCCAGATGAGTGTGCAGAGCGTGTCGAAGGCGTCCTCGATGCCCGGCTGGTCCCAGTCGGCCGCGTGCACGGGGTCGTGGAAGCGGATCGTGGCGTCGAACACCGCTCGTGCCGTCGCGGCCGGGTCCGAGGTGACGAGTTCGCCCTTGGCCAGTCCGGTGGTGATGATCTGCTGGAGCTGGCCCACGAGGTCCGCGATGTGCCGCTCGATCACCTGGCTCGCCTCGCCCACCAGCACCGTGTACGTCGCGAACAGCTCCGGGTCGCCGAGCGCCTTCTTGCGCTTGGCCGCGAACAGCGCCGACAGCCACGCGCGGAGCCGTACATCGGCCGGCCCGTCCGCCGCCATGACGGCGGTGAGCAGCGTGTGCGACTCGTCCAGCCACCGCTGCGTGACCGCCTCCCGCAGCGCGGCCTTGCTGGGAAAGTGCCGGTACACGCTGCCGTGACTGACCCCGAGTGCCCTGGCGACGTCGACGACCGTGGCCTTGGCGGGGCCGTACCGGCGGAGGACGTCCTGAGCCGCGGTGAGGATCTGGTCGGGCGTCAGGATGCCATCTGTCATAAATCCAATTCTGTCAGTGCTCGCTGTCCAGGTGGGCCATCTGCGGAGCCGCGTAGCGGTCGCCGGCGGCGGCGTCGGCGGGGATCGCGGCCTCGATGCGGGCCAGGTCATCGGCCGTGAGCGTCACGTCGAGGGCGCTCAGGGCTTCGGCGAGGCGGTCGCGGCGGCGGGCCCCGACGAGCGGCACGATGTCGGTGCCCCGCGCGCTGACCCAGGCGATGGCCAGCTGCGCGACCGTCGCGCCCTTGGCCTCGGCCAGGGCGCGGAGGGCTTCGACGAGTGTGAGGTTGTGCGCCAGGTTGTCGCCGGAGAAGCGGGGGCTGGCGGCGCGGAAGTCGTTGCCGGCCAGCGCGCGGTCCTTGGACCAGTGGCCGCTCAGCAGCCCGCGTGACAGCACCCCGTACGCGGTGATGCCGATGCCCAGCTCGCGGCAGGTGGGCAGGATCTCGGCCTCGATGCCCCTGGACAGCAGGGAGTACTCGATCTGCAGGTCGCTGATGGGGTGGACGGCGTGCGCGCGCCTGATCGTCTCGGCGCCCACCTCCGACAGGCCGATGTGACGGACGTGGCCCTTGGCGACCTCCTCGGCGATGGCGCCGACGGTCTCCTCGATGGGGACGCTCGGGTCGACTCTGGCGGGGCGGTACACGTCGACGTGGTCGGTGCCGAGGCGGCGCAGGGTGTAGGCGAGCGCGGTCTTGACGGCGGCGGGGCGGGCGTCGTAGCCGAGCCAGTTGCCGTCGTAGTCGCGCTGGGCGCCGAACTTGACGCTGATCCGTACGGAGTCGCGGTCGCGGTCTTTCAGCGCCTGGCGGATGAGCAGCTCGTTGTGGCCCATGCCGTAGAAGTCGCCGGTGTCGAGGAGGGTGATGCCGGCGTCGAGGGCGGCATGGACGGTGGCGATGGACTCGGTCTCGTCGGCCGGGCCGTAGAGGTCGGACATGCCCATGCAGCCAAGGCCGAGATCGGACACCTGCGGGCCGTTGTCTCCCAGGGTTCTCATGCTGACTACTATGGCATTACAGATGACAGATTTCAATATCTGTCATTTGCTCTGCCTTCCGGCCGCCGACAGGAGCCGATCACGTGAGCCCACAAGATCTCGCCGGCCGGGCCGAGCGGCCTGTTCTCCCAGGGGCGTGAGCAGTACGTCCACTCGTGCGTGTTGTCCACTCTCTCGACCATCACCAGGCCCCTGCGGTGATCGCAGTGGTGGTAGTAGGCGACGTCGCCACTGGTGTAGTAGTCGGGCGGCACGCACTCGCGTACGACGGCGTGGGCTGTTCCCTCCAGGGCGGTGCCGGTCGAGAGCGCGAGCGTGGCACCGATCATGATGGCCGCCACGGCAGCCGCCGACTTTCTCATCATTTTTCGTCCTTCCCTGGCCTAAGGAACGTGGGCGGCTTCAGTCTGGCACGAGATGAATACACTCCGTGATGGCTTCTGTCGCAGTTCGCCGATGACTTCGCCGGGTCGCCCGCCGAGCTAGGGTTGCCGAGTGCACATCGACGAACTGCTGCAGGCGATTCCGCCCGCGTGGCTCTGCGTCCTGGTCGGCCTGGTGATCGGGATCGAGAGTCTCGGCATCCCGCTGCCGGGCGAGATCGTGCTGGTCAGTGCCGCGCTCCTGGCCGCCAAGGGGGTCGTCAGCCCGGTGTGGGTGGGCGTCTGCGCGAGCACGGGGGCGATCGTCGGCGACTCCATCGGGTACGCCATCGGGCGCAAGGGCGGCAGGCCGCTGTTCGAGCGGCTCGGGCGCCGGTTCCCCAAGCACTTCGGGCCCCGCCACATCGGTAAGGCCGAGCACTACTTCGACAGGTTCGGGGTGTGGGCCGTGTTCGTCGGGCGGTTCATCGCGTTGCTGCGCATTCTGGCCGGTCCGCTGGCGGGGGCGTTGCGCATGCCGTACTGGCGGTTCCTGGTCGCGAACGTGCTCGGCGGGATCGTCTGGGCGGGCGGCACCACCGCGGTGATCTTCTACCTCGGCGTGGTCGCCGAGAAGTGGCTGAAGGGGTTCTCGTGGGTGGGGCTGGTGGCGGCGGTGCTGTGCGGCATCGCCACCACCTGGTACGTCAAGCGGCGGGCCGCCTCAGCGCTCGATGAGGGTGACCTCGAGGGAGTAGAGCGAGGCCCGATAGACGTGTGAGCCGTGCTCGACGGCCCTGCCCTGGTCGTCGTAGGTGGTGCGGAGCATGGTGAGGAGCGGGGCGCCGCGCCGTTCGTCCAGCAGCTTGGCCTCGGCCTGGGTGGCCGCGCGGGCGCCGATGCGCTGGTTGGCGACCCGCATCCGCACGCCCGCGCCGCGCAGCAGCTCGTACAGGCCGCGCCCCTCCAGGCCGGCCGTCGTCAGCGGGGCCAGGCCCAGCGGCAGCCAGTTGTGCAGCACGGCCAGCGGCTCACCGGCGGCGAAGCGGAGCCGTTCGAGGTAGAGCACCTCGGTGCCGGGTTCGACGCCGAGGATGGCGGCGATCTCCTCGGGCACCGGCCGGGGCTCCAGGGCCAGGACCTGGGTCGCCGGTTCCTGGCCGGCGCGGCGCAGGTCGTCGTAGAGGCTGGTGAGCTCGACCGAGCGCTTGACCTGGCCGTGCACCACCTGGGTGCCGACGCCGCGCTTGCGGACCAGCAGGCCCTTGTCCACCAGATACTGGATGGCCTGGCGGATGGTGGGCCTGGACAGGCCCAGCTTGTCGGCGAGCAGGATCTCGTTGTCCAGCCGGGAGCCGGGCGCCAGGTCGCCTCGCCGGATCGCCTCGGCGATCTGCTCAGCCACCTGGAAGTAGAGCGGCACAGGGCTGGAGCGGTCCAGCTCGATCGCCAGGTTCGCGGTCATGCTGATCAGATTAACCGAGGTCAGAATGTCCTGACAATTATCGCCGCTCAGAAATATGACATCATGTCTTGACATAATGGTGCCGGCTCGCCGCTCGCCCCCTTGCCCGGAGCGGTGGGCCACCGCTCCGACGGCGTCCGTAGGGGAGGGGAGCGTCCGATGAGGGCCCTGCTGCTGGACTTCGGCGGCGTGCTCGTCGAGGGCGTCACGCGCCCGTCCTGGGCCGCCGAGCTGGCCGGGGAGGTGCACCGGCGGTTGATCGGCGCCGGGTGCACCGAGCTGGGCGTGGCCGACGCGGAGATCGACATCAGGGCGGGCGCGGCGGCCGACACGTGCTGGAAGGACGCCATGTCCAGGCCGCGAGCGCCCAGGGAGCTGACGCACCGCGAGTTCTGGACTGATTTCGTCGCCGCCGACTGGCCCGAGGCCGCGCGTGCCGTGGTGGCGGCCGAGGCCACCGCCCTGTGCAAGCGGATGGGTGAGCTGCGCTGGCACGGCGCCCTGCGCCCCGGCATCCCCGAGCTGCTGGCCGCCTGCCGGGCCAGGCAGGTGCCGGTGGCGGTGGTGAGCAACGCGCGGTGCGGTGCGGTACACCGCGACTTCCTGGCCGCCCGGGGCGTCGAGGTGGCGCAGCAGGTCTACAGCGACGAGGCCGGCGTCAGGAAGCCGAACCCGGAGATGATCTGGATCGCCACCCGCGCGCTCGGCGTCGATCCGGCGGACGCCTGGTACGTCGGCGACAACCTCGACAGAGACGTCGTCTGCGGCCGGCGCGCGGGAGTGGGCATGACCGTGCTGATGACGTCGAAGAGCACGGCCCGCATCCCGTACCGGGTACGACAGCGCCCGGCGGCCGTCGTGGACGACGCCTTCGCCCTGATGGACAAGCTCTTGGAGGAGACATGGACGTGACACGGTTGCTCGACACCGCCTCGGAGGCGGCCAGGGCGGTCGGACCGAGGCTGCGCAAGGCGTTCAGGTCGCGGCCCCCGGTCGCCACCAAGCGTGACTTCCACGATCCGGTCACCGAGCATGACCGGGCCGCGGAGGAGACGATCCGCGCCGTCATCACCGCCCATTGGCCCGGCAGCGCGATCGTGGGCGAGGAGGGCGGTGTCACCGGCTCCGGCGAGCCGCGCTGGTACGTCGACCCGATCGACGGCACCGCCAACTTCGCCGCCGGCCTGCCGTTCTTCTGCGTCTCCATCGCCGCCGCGGTGGACGGCGAGCTGGTGGCGGGCGTCGTCTACGATCCGGTGCGCGAGGACGAGTTCACCGCCTCCACCGAGGGCGCCTGGTGCAACGGCACGCCGATCCGCAGCAAGGGGGCGGTGACCGACCGGGAGGCGATGCTGCTGTCCAGCTACCCCGCGCCGCTGGACCTGGCGGCCGAGGGCGAGCAGGCGCTGCACCGCTACGGCCGCTTCCTGGAGTCGTTCGCCGCGGTGCGCCGGCCGGGCAGCGCCGCGCTCAAGCTCGCGCACGTCGCCGCCGGGTGGGCCGACGCCGCGTACGGCACGCACTCCAGCCCCTGGGACGTGGCGGCGGGCGCCCTGCTGGTACGTCAGGCGGGCGGCGTCTACATCGGCGACCCGCTGGAGAAGGGTGACTATCTGGCCTGCGTCGGCGGCTTCGACCTGCGCGGCTCCGTCCTCGCCGAAGTGACGCCCTGACCGGGCCGGCGCTCATTGCCGACGAGCGGTCGCGGGCGCGGCCGACGGCGCCGGCGGCTGCTGTCGGCGACGGTGGCACCGTACGCGGCCTCAACGTGGCGGGTGGGCGTCCGGGGCGATGAACCCGCGGCTCGTGATCAGTTCCGGGGTGCGATCCGGTAGGCCCGGATGACGGTCTGCTCGACGGCGTTTCCTGCGGCGTCGGTGGCCTTGGCGCGCAGGCAGACGAACGTCATCTCTTCCTTCCAGCCGGAGTACATGAAGTACGCCCCGAATGACCAACTGCGGCTTTCACCCAGGGGCCGTGATCGACGTCTGCATTCGAGGGAAGATCGCCTAGGGTGGCTCTCGTGCATCAGCCGTCGATCGCTCACAACAGACCAGGCAGAGGCGAAACTCATCGTCAGTCGCGCGAACGGCTCGCCGTATGCATATGAAGGTCGTGGCCGAGCGGCTGCGCTGCCTGCGCGGCGCGCGCGGGCTGTCGATGAAGGCCGCCGCCGACGCGGCCGGGCTGAACACCTCCACGATCTACCGCATCGAACACGGCTTCGTCGCGCCACGTGAGTCGACCGTACGTCTCCTGCTGGCCCTGTACGGCGAGCAGGCGCACGAGCGGACGTTGCTGTCGCTGCTGCGTGGCGAGCGCCCGCCCGGCTGGTTCGACGCGCCGCGGGTGCCGCTGTGGCTGACCGGGTTCCTCGAGCAGGAGGACCAGGCGCAGGTCATCTACACCTACGGCCCGCAGCACGTCCCGGCGCTGCTGCAGACCCGCGCCTACGCCGAGGCCGCGGTCCGCGCCGCCCGCCACCCGAGCGCCACCCCCGAGCAGGTCAACGGCGGCGCCGACCTCATCATGCGCAGGCAGGAGCTGCTCGAGCGGCCCGGCGGCCCGCACCTGTGGGCGGTGCTCGACCGCAAGGCGCTCCTCGACCCGCCGCTGACCCGCTCCGGCGACCGGCTGGAGCAGCTGGACGCGCTGGTCTCGGCGGCCAAGGAGCCCAACGTCGCCGTGCAGATCGCCCGGCCCAGCGCCGACACCGGCTACCTCTACCACGGGGCGCCGTTCACCCTGCTGCGCTTCCCCGAGCGGGACAGGCCCGACATGCTGGTGCTGCACCTGCTGCACGGGCCGGTTCTCGTCGACGACCGGCGGCAGGCGGAGGACTACCAGCAGGCGTTCGCCCGGCTGTCGCTGTCGGCCTTCCGCGTGGACGACACCCTCGACGTGCTCGACACGATCCGCGGGACGCTCACCGGCTGAGAGGATGAGCCTTTTCGAGGCGGCTCGACGGAGGCGACGTGAAGACCGACGGCGGCAGCCCGGTCACGTCCTTGGCGGGTGTCAGCACGGCCCGGATGTACGACGCCGCCCAGCTCGCCAGGCTGCGCGCGGCCATGGTCCCCGGCAGCCACCTGTGGCTGACCGTGATCAGCCTCGACGGCTACGACGACGCGGTACGCCGGGCGGTGGCGGTCAGCCATCGCGAGCTCGGCCTGGTCAGGCACCTGCGCACCCGCGAGCGGGCGCTGGCCCTGTTCGACGGCCTCGACCTGCTGGATCCCGGGCTGGTCCGGGTGCCGCGGTGGCGTCCCGACGGCACCGAGGTCGAGATCGCTCCGGCTCGTACGGGCCGGCTGGGGGGCGTGGCCAGGATCAGGTGAGCGACAGGCGCGGTCAGTGCCCCTTGCGGAAGTCGCCCGCCTGGCGGACGTGCTCGATCATGATGCGCTCGGCCGCGACGCCGTCGGCGCCCTCGAGCGCGGCCAGGATGCCCTCGTGCGCGTCGAGCTGCATCTTGACCTGCTCGGCGTCGAGCCACAGCGAGGCCTCGGCGGGCACGGGGAGGCTGTCGCGCACCGCCCTGGCGTGCTGGCCGAGGAAGGCCGGGCCGCCGATGTCGGCGATGCGCAGGTGGAAGAGCCTGCTCTGCTCGCCCAGCCGGTCGTTCCTGCCCTCCTTGGCGTCGCGGACCATCGAGGCGTGCAGCTCACGCAGCCCGGTCAGGTCGGCGGCGGTGATCCGGGAGGCGGCCAGGCGGGCGCCCAGGCCCTCGACGACCGCGCGCAGGCCGTAGTACTCCTCCAGCGCGTCGTCGCCCAGGTCGACCACGGTCGCGCCGTGATGGGCCTCGTAGCTGATCAGCCGGTCCTTCTCCAGCCTGCGCAGCGCTTCGCGGACCGGGGTGACCGATACGCCCAGCCTGCGGGCCACCGCTCCGGCGCGCAGGGCGGTGCCGCCGGGGATCCTGGCCGTGCGGATCTCGTCGAGCAGCACGCTGTAGACGTATTCGGCCTTGCTCATGGGCGGCCGCGGCTCGCTGGTCGGCATGTCCCTCAGTGTCCCGCAATTCAAGACAAAGGTTGACCTATGAGATATTTCTTATAAGTTACATGTCCATGACTCCCCTCGCTGACCTGCGGGTCATCGACGCCGCGACGTTGTTCGCCGGGCCATCCGCCGCGATGATGCTCGGTGACTTCGGCGCCGACGTGATCAAGATCGAGCATCCCCGCCGCGGTGACCCGTCACGCGGGCACGGCGCCTCGGTCGACGGGGTGGGCCTGTGGTGGAAGACGCTGTCGCGCAACAAGCGCGCCGCCGCGGTCGACCTGTCGCGCGCCGAAGGGCAGGAGATCCTGCGCCGCCTGGTCGAGCGCTCGGACGTGCTGGTCGAGAACTTCCGCCCCGGCACCCTGGAACGCTGGGGCCTGGCCCCCGGCGACCTCATGGACATCAACCCGCGCCTGATCGTGGCGCGGATGACCGGCTTCGGGCAGTTCGGCCCGATGGCCAAGCAGCCCGGATTCGGCACGCTGGCCGAGGCGATGAGCGGGTTCGCGGCCATGACCGGCCAGCCGGACGGCCCGCCCACGCTGCCGCCGCTCGCCCTGGCCGACGGCATCGCCGGGCTGGCCATGTCGTACGCCGTCATGGTCGCCCTGCGCGCCCGCGAGCAGAGCGGGCGCGGCCAGGTCATCGACATGGCCATCATCGAGCCGATCCTGGGGCTGCTCGGGCCGCAGATGAGCGCGTTCAAGGCGCTCGGCGTCGTGCCCCGGCGCACCGGCAACCGCTCCAGCAGCAACGCGCCGCGCAACACCTACCGCACCCGCGACGGCCGCTGGCTGGCCATCTCCACCAGCGCCCAGCCCATCGCCGAGCGCGTGGTCACCCTGGTCGGCCGGCCCGACCTGGTCGAGCAGCCCTGGTTCGCCAGCGGCCACGGCCGGGTCCAGCACGTCGACGAGCTCGACGAGGCCGTCGCCTCCTGGATCGCCGAACGCGACGCCGACGAGGTCGTCGCCCGCTTCGAGGAGGTCCAGGCGGCCATCGCCCCCATCTACGACGTCTCCGACATCGCCGAGGACCCGCAGTACGCGGCTCTGGACACCTTCATCGAGGTGCCGGACGAGGAACTGGGCTCGGTCACCATGCAGAACGTGCTGTTCCGCCTGTCCGACACGCCCGGCGCGGTCACCTGGCCGGGGCGGCGCCTCGGCCGCGACACCGACGAGGTGCTCGGCGAGCTCGCCTACGGCCCCGAGGAGATCACCCGGCTGCGCGAGGACGGGGTGATCGCATGAACATCCCCGTCACCTGGCTGTACGTCCCCGGCGACCGGCCCGAGCGGTTCGACAAGGCCGCCGCCTCCGGGGCCGACGTGGTCATCATCGATCTGGAGGACGCCGTCGTGCCCGCCCGCAAGGACGAGGCCAGGGCCAACGCCGCCGCCTACCTGGCGCGCCGTACCGGATCGGCCGAGGTGCACGTCCGGATCAACGACCTGGCCAGCGGGCGCGGCCGCGACGACCTCGCCGCGCTCGGCGGCCTGGCGGGGCTCGACGCGGTCCGGCTGCCCAAGGTCGAGTCGGCCGGCGTGCTGGACGGGCTGCCGGTCAAGGCGTACGCGCTGCTGGAGTCGGCGGCCGGGATCGTCGCCGCCCACACCATCGCCGCCCACCCGGGCGTGGTGGGCGTCGCGCTCGGCGAGCAGGACCTGGCGGCCGAGCTGTCGATCACCGACGAGAGCGCCATGAACCACCTGCGGCTCCAGGTGGTCCTGGCCGCCGCGGCCGCGGGCCTGCCGCCCGTGCCGATGTCGGTCTACCCCGATGTCCAGGACGAGGCGGGCCTGGCGGCCTCCTGCCGGGCCGGCCGCGCGATCGGCCTGTTCGGCAGGACCGCCATCCATCCGCGCCAGATCCCGGTGATCAGACGGGCCTTCAGCCCCACGCGGGAGGAGACGGACCGGGCCACCGAGATCGTCCAGGCCGCCGAGGAGGCCGAGCGGGCCGGGGCGGGTGCCGTCGCGCTACCTGACGGACGCTTCGTCGACGCGCCGATCGTCGCCAGGGCCCGCCGAACCCTTGCCCTCGCCGAGCGCCTCGCGCCCGAGGACTTTTCGTAACCACCCCCCATTGGAGGCAATTTCGTCATGGGCAGCGCCGTCTGGGCACTCCTCGCCTACATCGCCATCATCGTCGTCTGGAACGGCGTGCTGAAACGCAACATCGGTGAGGCGATGCTCATCGGGTTCCTCGGGGTGTGCCTGTTCGGCGGCACCGGATTCTTCGGCCTGGCCTGGGCGGGCATCTCCGACGCGCTGGCCGAGGAGGTCGTGTTCGCCGCCCTGGCCTTCGTGTTCATGGGCTACCTGCTCACCAAGCTGGGGTTGATCCAGGAGCAGGTGACGGTGCTCAACTCGATCTTCGGGCGGCTGCGCGGCGGCGCCGGATACGTCTCCACCTCGGCCGCGGCGCTGCTCGGCGGGCCCGCCGGCTCCGGCTCCGGCATCGCCGCCTCGGTGGGGTCGGTGACGATCCCGTGGATGACCAGGTCCAACTGGCGGCCCGACCTGGCCGCCGCGCTGGTGGCGGGCAACGCCGGGCTGGGCATCTCGATCCCGCCGAGCTCGTCGATGTTCCTGCTGCTCGGCTCGGCCGCCGTGGCGCCCGTGCTGACGGCCGACCAGTTGTTCGTGCCGGCGCTGGTCGGCGGGCTGTGGACCGTGCTCTACCGCTTCATTGTGGTGTTCGTCTGGGTGCGGCGCCACCGCATCGAGGCCACCGACGCCGCCGACCTGATCCCGCTGCGGGCCGCCCTGCGCGCCGGGTGGGCGTCGTTGCTGGTGTACGCGGGCATCGCCGTGCCGGTGGTTCTGACGCTCGACTTCGGCGTCAGATGGATGGAGTCACGCGTCGGCGAGGCCGCGGACGACATCAGCATCGTCGTCTGGATCCCCGTGCTGACCGTCCTGGCCACGCTGGCCGTCGCCTGGAAGCGGCTGCCGCGCACCGGGCGCGCCTGGAGTGACCTGCTCGGCGACATGGCCCCGCGGTACGCGGTGATCGGCGCGACGCTGTTCTTCGCCTTCGCGGCCGCGGCCAGCCTGGGCGAGCTCGGCCTGGTCGACCAGCTCACCGCCATCATGAAGGGGCTGGACGCCCCGGCGGCCGTCATCGCCACGCTGGTCGGGCTGCTGATCGTGATCATCGCGGCGCCGCTGACCGGGACCGCGACGATCGCCGCCGTCGGCGGTGTGGCCTTCAGCGCGCTGACGGCGGCCGGAGTCGCGCCGGCGGCCGCGGCCACCCCCCCC
>NZ_JAHKRM010000006.1 GCF_019396345.1 Nonomuraea guangzhouensis
CGACCTGGATCAGGTAGCCTGCACGCGCCGCTTCTCCGTCAGGCAGCCGGTAGGCATCCACCCGCTCCCCGTAACGCTGCTGCCATGCGGCCGGAGCCCACGCCGCCAGCCAGCCCGGCTCACAGGCTGCCAAGGCGTTCAACGCCGACCGCATCACCTCGCCGACGAACTCCGCCCGGTTCAACGCCCGCACCGCGGCCAGCACATGCGTGGAATCGGTCCGCTGACGTCCTCCCGCACGCAAGAACCCCAGGCCACTCAACCGCTCCACGAGCAGCTCGAAGACATGCTCCTCCTGGCCGTGTTCGACCAGGCGGGCGCGAAAGCCGCTGAGCACCGAAAAGTCGAACCCCGGATCCTCCAACTCCAGGCCCAGCGCGTACTTCCACTCGATTCGGCCGCGGACCGCGTCAGCGGCCTGCCGATCAGACAGGTTCTCCGCGTACTGCAGCACCGACACCAGCGCCAACTGTCCGGGAGACAGGCCGGGACGCCCCCGCACACCGAACATGCCCGCGAATTCCGCATCGGCGAACAGCGGACCCAGCGCGTCACGAACCCGCATCGCCATCGTCCCCTTGGGAAACGCCGCCCGCGCCACACGCGCTGTCAACTCGGGAATCTCCGGCCACGGACGCGGCTGCATCGACATCAGTCCACCATCCTTTCACCGCTCGCAGACGAGGAACCGCGCGGCAGATCATCCTGATTCAGGACATCATCGGCTTCCCAGAAGACACGCCGAATTGGGCAACGGAGTCCTAAAGATGGGAGCACTGACCCGCATCGCGGTAGATCGATCAGCCGGTCTGACGACGTTGCCACCCGGGGCTGAGGGTGCGGAGCTGAAGGCGCGACGGAGACCCGTTTGTGGCTGCACCGTTCCGGCCTATAGCCCTGATCTTGGTTCCATGCCCTCTAGCTCCACCCCGCCTCCCGGCCCTCGCCTCCGGACCCACGACCACCCTCGGGTCACCGTGCTGCGGGTTCTTGACAGGCGGACCTTTTGCCCATGCTGATGGTGTTATGGGCGGATAGAGGTGATATTTAGCGCAATGTTCGTAAAAGCGGCGGCGATTTTTGCTTCGCAGAACAATGTGGCTTCTGGGGCTGTCGGGGCTAGGTCGCAATCGAATTACGACTTCTTAGACAGAGTGTCCAAGAGTTAGATAGCTCACATAAGGTGCCGCTTACCCGTGAGTCCATGCCGTCTGGGACCGGAGTCTGGGATAGCCCGGATCTGAGCCGTTAGGGTGCGGATTCAGGGGCGGTCGGTGATCAATGTCGGCCGAGCGGGACTGCACTTCCGGTCGTCGCGTGAGCGCCCCAGGGTGGTCAGGCGGCGCGAGGCTCTCTATGGAGGGAAGCGCCGTGACGGTGGTTGGCAGAGCGATAGTCGCGACGGCGGTCGTGGCGGGATCCATCGTGCTCGGTGGGTCCGCTCAGGCGGCCGTGGTGATGCGGCAAGGTGCGAGCTCCGGGGAGATCACGTCTCCGTCCGACGGCCAGGTTGTCACGAGCGGATCCGTGCCGATCTCAGCGCGTACCGGTGTGATGCAGCTCAACATGGGCGTGTACGTGGAGGGGCCCTCGACCGCCAAGCAGAAGGTCGCCGGCGGAGGGGCCAACCAGACGCTTTCCGGTACGTTCGACGCCGGCAGCGCTCCCAACGGGACCTTCAACGTGGTCCTCAAGGGCGAGATCACCGGCACCACCTACGCGACGAGCACGTTCAAGCTGAGGCGGCCCGCCGCCGCGCCGGACAACGTCGCCGCGGCCCTGGAGGGCACCGAGAAGATCGTGGTGACATGGAGCAAGGGTTCGGAGCCCGATCTCCAGTCGTACGAGGTCGCGACCAGCCAGTCCGGCATCGTGGGCAGGCTGCCCGCCGACAGCGCCTGTTCCGGATCATCGTGCAAGGCAGTGCTCGCCGTACCGTCCAAGGCGGCTGGTCAGCGAGTGGGCTTCACCGTGAAGGCGTTCAGGGGCGACGGTGACGGAGGGTCGATCGGGTCGGGCAATTCCGGCGCCGCGTACGTGACCGTTCCCGGGCCCCCGACCGCCAAGCCGAAGAAGACCGCCACAAAGCAGGAAACGCCGACCACCAAGAAGGGCGTCGACACCCTGCCGACGCTGCCCGGCAAGAAGCACACGCAGCCCACGGCCGCGCCCACGCGCAAGGCGACCACGACGAAGAACACCAACAAACTACCCGCCATGCCCGACACCGACCCCAAGGGCAACCTGCCGATTCCGACCGCTGACACGACCGGAGACTCGGGCAAGACCGACGGGCTCACTCCCGACGGCACCAAAGGTGACGCGGAGTCCGCTCCCGTCGACTCCAGGGTGAAGGCTCAGTCGTCGGAGTCGCCGACCGGAAGTATCGGCCAGTACGGCATGTACGTCGCAGGTGGGCTCGTCTTGCTGCTGCTGGCCGCGCACGGAGGCGCGTGGGCGCGTCGCCGGTCTCTCGCTGGAGCTGGTGCTGGGGGTTCGGTGCCGCACTCGGCTGCTGCTTCGCCAAGTCTCGGCATTTCTGCTCAACCCAGTACGGATAGCGTCCCGCCCACCGCTTCGGCACCCCGACGGCCTGCCGTGGTGCTGGCAGTCGCCAAGATCCGACCGGTCGGTGAGCATCCTCGTACGCAGTCCCCTGAACAGTCCCGTGCGCCGGAGCGGTCCGGCGCTCAGACGCCTGAGCGTTCGCGCGCGTCAGAGCGGCGTGGTGCCGCCCAGGCTCCCGGAGCCTCGCGTACGCCGCCAGGACGCTCCGGCGCGCAGACGCCCGCACGATCCCGCATGCGGGCACTGGAATCCCACATGCAGGCACTGGAACACCCTGGCTCGGCGGCGTCCGACCTACCTGGTCCGGGGGTGTCCGACCAACCAGGTCCGGGAGCATCCGGGCCGGGAGCGCCCGCCTCGGGAGGGTCCACTCTGGAGGCTTCCGGTCTGGAGGTTTCCGATCGGTTTGGTCAGGGAGTTAATGGTGTGCCCCGTCCGAGCGGGTCCGATGGGTTCGGTTCGGGTGGGTCCGAAAAGCTCGGTGTGGTGTCGTCCGATCGCTTCAACTCGACACCGTCTGATCTGCTGGCCACGCCGTCCGCAGCGCGGCGTTACGCAGAGAGGCCGAGCGCCGGTCGGGGTTACGGGCCGGAGACGGGACATGCTCGTGCGCAGGTACGCGCCGCCCTCCCGCTGCACCTCAGCGACGCCGATATGGGGGCTGCTGATCCGGATGATCGGGCGTCCGGCGGTCAGGACGGTCGGACGGGGGCTGAGCAGGTTTCGTGGTTGTCCGGCGAACAGGATGGCCAGGTGGGTGCTGGGCAGGTTTCATGGGTGTCCGGGGAGCGGGATGGCCGGGCGGATGCCGGTCGATACGACCTGGTTTCTGTTGATCAGGACGGCTGGAGGGGAGCAGCTCGGGCTGATCGAGAGCCTCTCGACCAGCCCAGTCGGATGCGTGTTGAGCCGGACGGTCGAACGGCCCGTCAGGAGCCCGTACGGATCGCGCTGCCCAGCTCGGCCGTGATCGAGGTGCCCGAGTCGGCCGCCGCCGTTACGCCGCCCGTTGTACGGATCGAGGAGCGTTGGGACGACTACCTGCCCCCTGCTCCCAGGGCGATGGAGGACAGTGGCTTCTGGGAGCGCCCGCAGCCCGGAGCAGGTGACTTCTGGGCGGCTGACGACGACGAGAACGCCTTCGCGGGCCACCGCCATCGCGGCGGCGATAGCTAGCCCCGACCAACCCACCAAGTTCTTCGAAGGAATCGGCCGGTGGGAGCACTGCCTAGGCTGGCGCTTGCCCTTCGGTGTGTTCCTCCGCGTCGAGGATTTGCCTGATGCGATCGGTCTTGCCGAGATCATCGGTATGCCGTCGGGCTTTGAGTCCCAGACCTGGGCACTGATGTGGTGGGTGAGGTCATCTGGCACAGCGAGCAAGCCGTTGTTGAGCCGAGGTCGGATGGGCTCTGTTGCGGGTCAAAGGGCTGCAGACCTTCGTGAATCCTGAGTCTGGTACTGGTCGGCGTACTCGGCGGTGGGAACAGTGGGTGTGATGACGTCGATGAGCACTCCGCTGGGGTCGGCCACGATGAAGTGCCGCTGTCCGAAATCCTCGCTGCGCAGTTCGAGCACGGCCGGCAGACCTCCCCGTACGACGAGCCGTTCCCACTCCCCATCCACGTCCTCGACCTCGAAGTTGAGCAGCAGCCCCTGAATGTGCGCGCGGTGGCCCTCAGGCAGCGTCGGATGACGGTGGTCGAGAAGGGCCAGCTCGTACGGCGGGGTCCCCGGCCGGCGCAGACTCACGTACCAGTCCGCCTCGAACGTCGCCTCGAACCCGAACCACCTGACAAAGAAGTCCCGGGACTCCCGCAGCAGGGAGGTGCAGAGAACCGGATAGAAGCTGGTCAGCATCACGGAAAGCTCCTTCGCATACCGATGGTATGCCAAGCTACGCTATTGGCATACCATCGGTACGTCAACAGGGGTGGCCGCGATGCACAAGGGCAGCAGGATCGAGCAGCGCGAGCAGACCAGGCGGATTCTGGTACGCGAGGGCAGGCTGTTGTTCGCGAGCCGGGGCTATGGGGCGGTGGGCCTGTCGCAGATCGTCGCCGCTGCCGGGGTGACCAAGGGTGCGCTGTACCACCATTTCGAGAGCAAGGCCGACCTGTTCCGTACGGTCCTGGAGCAGGTGCAGGGGGAGGTGGCCGAGACGGTGGCCGCGACCGCCGAGGCCCAGGACGACCCGTGGGAGCAACTGGCGGCCGGGTGCCGGGCGTTCCTCGCAGCCTGCACCGATCCGGACATCCAGCAGATCATGCTCATCGATGGCCCCGCAGTCCTTGGCTGGAGCGAGTGGCGGGCGCTGGACGAGGCCGCCTCCGCCCGCCATCTGGCCGAGGCGCTCTCCGACCTCATCGAGGCGGGGATCATCGCACGACAGCCGGTCGCCCCGCTGACTCACCTGCTGTCGGGGGCGATGAATGAGGCCGCCCTGTGGCTGGCCGGCTCTGGAGATCCTGGCGATCTGGAAGACGTGTGGGCCGCCTTGTCCCGGATCCTGCAGGGGCTGCGCCTCGAGTGAGCGCGCGCATCGTTGTGTTCTACGAGTGGGTCTGGCAATGCGGTCAGCGGGTGATCTCGCCTCGACCAACCCGCCAAGAACCCTGACGGAATCGGTAAGTGCGTGGTCTCGCGACCAACCCGCCGAGGACCCCGGAGGAATCGGTTAGCGGGTGCTCTCACCTGGGCTTATCGAGGTTCGAGCGGTCGCGCGCTGCCTGGTGCGGTGACCACGATGGCCCCTGGGTTTGGTCCGGCCCCTGTGACAGTCCGTAGTGTCAGGGGTCCCTGAAGGGATACCCCCTTCGGGGGAGAGGGAGAGCGGACACCCGGCGAACGTTCGTCGACACCGGACTAGCTTGCGGCCGGAGCGGAGCGTAGCAAGGTGTCCAAAAGGTGGATGGCGCCGCGTTTGTCCAAGGGCTCGTTGCCGTTCCCGCATTTCGGGGACTGGATGCAGGATGGGCAGCCGCGTTCGCACTCGCAGGAGGCGATGGCCTCGCGGGTGGCCGTGAGCCATTCGGTGGCACGGGCGTAGCCGCGTTCGGCGAAGCCGGCGCCACCCTCGTGCCCGTCGTACACGAACACCGTCAGCAGGCCCGTGTCCGCGTGGAGTTCCGTGGAGACGCCGCCGATGTCCCAGCGGTCGCAGGTGGCGAAGAGGGGGAGCAGGCCGATGGCGGCGTGTTCGGCGGCGTGGGCGGCGCCGCCCAGATCGAAGCCCTCCTCGGCCAGGGCGGCCACCTCTGAGGTGGGGAGCGTCCACCAGACCGCGCGGGTGCGGAGGGTACGCGGCGGCAGGTCCAGGGGCTCGTCGCCGAGCATCTCGCCGGACTGGAGGCGGCGCTTGAGGTACGAGACCACCTGGCGGGTCACCTCCACCTCGCCGAAGTGGAGGCTGCCGGGGCCGAGGTCGTGCGAGCGCAGGGAGGCGAGGACGGAGATGTCCGTGATGTCGCGCGCGAACGTCGTGTAGTCGGGCTGTGAGCTGCCTACGAGGGCGACTCCGGCTTCCAGGTCCAGGAGCTCCACCAGGTACGTCTCGCCCTGGTGCAGGTACACGGCGCCGGTGTGCACGGTGGTGTGGGCGGACGGCTCGTCCACGCTGCCCAGGAGGCGGCCGGTCGCGGACTCCACCACCTGGATGGGCGCGCCTCCGCCGCCCCTGATGTCGGCCAGGTCGGTGGCGCGTTCGCGGCGGGTCCAGAACCAGCCTGCGGGACGCTGTCTGAGCAGGCCCTGGGTGACGAGGTCGGCGAGGACGTTCGGGGTGGTGGGGCCGAAGACGGGCAGGTCGGCGTCAGTGAGCGGGATCTCGGCGGCGGCGGCGCAGAGATGGGGGCCCAGGACGTACGGGTTGTCCGGGTCGAGCACGATCGCCTCTACGGGCTGGCCGAAAAGGGCTTGGGGGTGGTGTACGAGGTAGGTGTCGAGGGGGTCGTCCCTGGCGATGAGTACGGCGAGTGCTTCCTGGCCGTCGCGGCCCGCTCGGCCCGCCTGTTGCCAGAGGGAGGCGCGGGTGCCCGGCCAGCCGGCGATGAGGACGGCGTCCAGGCCGGAGACGTCTACGCCGAGTTCGAGGGCGTTCGTGGTGGCCAGGCCCATGATGGAGCCTGAGCGGAGAGCCTTTTCGAGCAGCCTGCGGTCTTCGGCGAGGTACCCGGCCCGGTAGGCGGCGATCCGGTCCGGGAGGTCAGCCCAGTCGGCGGAGTCGGGCAACGCCCACGACAGCGCGCCCTGGTCCGGGGACTGGGAGGGGGCGTCGCGGTGGGTGGGTGCCGAGGGCGCGTCGTGGTCTGGCGAGGCAGTTCCCTGGTCAGAGGGCTGCGAGGGGGTGTCGCGATCGGCGGGTGACAACGGAGTGTCGTGGTAGGAGGGGGCTGTGGGTGCGTCGTGGTCTGAGGGCTGGGAGGGGGCGTCGCGGTGGGAGAGCGCTGAGGGGGAGGGTGAGGCTGCTCTCTGGTCGGGGGCCGCTGTGGGGAGGTCCTGGCCTGTGGGAAGTTGAGGTGTGCCGAAAGCACCGGCCGTAGGGGCGGGGCTGCCGGTCGTACCCGTGCTTGAGCCCCCCGTGAGCGCCCCCGGCGTACCGCCCAGGGAGAAAGCGACGTCGGCGAGTTTGGCGCGGGCGGTGAGGGCGACCGTTTCGGCGCCGCGCCGGGAGCGGACGAAGGCGAGTGTGCGGACGTTCGCCAGGACGAGGTCCGTCAGGAGATCCGCGGCCTCGGCCGTGGCGGTGCGGCGCACCGGAGCGCCTCTCTCGCCCCGTAGCTCGGTCAGGGGCGGCTCCCAGAGCGCGATGGTCGTCGCACCCTTCGGAGACCCGTCCGACGTCACCTCGGCCATCTCAAGCCCCGTCAGCCGCATCGCGAACGCCCCCGGCTCGCTGGCCGTCGCTGAGGCCAGCAGGAAAACGGGCTGAGAGCCGTATCGGGCGCAGATCCGGCGCAGGCGGCGCAGGATCTGCGCCACGTGCGAGCCGAACACCCCGCGGTACCCGTGGCACTCGTCCACCACGACCATGCGCAACCGCCGGAAGAACGACGACCACTGGGCATGCTGCGGCAGGAGGCTCCGATGCAGCATGTCGGGATTTGTCAGTACGTAGTTGGCGTGCTGCCGGATCCAGGTGCGTTCCTCGAACGGCGTGTCGCCGTCGAAGCAGGCCGCGCGGAGTTGCGTGATGCGGAGTTCGCGGAGGCTGCGGAGTTGGTCGGCGGCCAGGGCCTTGGTGGGCGTGAGGTAGAGGACGGTGCCGCCGTCGAGGCAGGAGGCGACGGCCGGAGTGAGGTACGCCAGCGACTTCCCGGACGCCGTTCCGGTAGAAATGATCACGTTTCGGCCACGATGGGCTAGGTCGGCGGCTTCGTACTGGTGTGGCCACAATCCCGAGATGCCGCGGTTCGCCAAGCGCGTAACCAAGAGTTCCGGCGCCCAATTCGGCCATCCCGCTTGACCAGCCTGACGTGCTGGAACATGCTCCACATGGGTGACGCGCTCATGACGTGCGGGAACTCCGAGCAGGTGCCGGAGGAGTGGACCTGGCCGGTGTGGGGAGGAAGCGGAGGAAGTCACTGTTTCCAGTCTGCATCCGTGGGCAAAGTCGCCGGGAATCGTGATTTCGTATAGACACAAGCCAGACGCGTGGTTGAATGCCGCGCGTCAGGGTCAGACGGTCTGGAGCCCCGTTCCAGACTGCCAGGCCCGCAAGGGTACTTTCGCAGGCGAGGCGCTGGAGGATCTGTGGATCTGAAGTTGGATCACCACAACGAGGACCGACTCACCATCGTCGAGGTCGAGGGTGAGATCGATGTCTACACGGCGCCGAGATTGCGTGAGCTCCTCATAGACCTGGTGAACAAGGGCAACTTCCACCTTCTCGTCAACATGGAGAAGGTCGACTTCCTCGACTCGACGGGCCTCGGTGTCCTGGTCGGGGGGCTCAAGCGGGTTCGGGCGCACGACGGTTCGCTCGAGCTGGTGTGCACGCAGGAGCGCATCCTCAAGATCTTCCGGATCACCGGGCTGACCAAGGTCTTCGGGATCTACGCTTCGGTCGACGAGGCCAAGGAAGCTCACGGCAAAGACAAGTAGTGATGGCTACCGTCGAGCTCACGTTCAGCGCCCTCCCCGCGCATGTGCGGACCGCCCGGTTGGTCGCGACGGCGATCGCCCGGCGCACAGGCGTGGAGGAGTCACTGCTGGACGAGGTCAGGCTCGCCGTTGGTGAGGCTTGCTCCCGGGCGGTCGAGGCGCATCGCGCACACTGCCCGGGAGAGCCGATCCGCATCGAGCTGAAAGACGATTCGGGGCGGTTCGAGGTAACGGTCAGCGATCAGGCTCCCAGCGACGAGATCAAGCAGGAGCAACCTCTCGATCTGGGCATGCTGTCCGACTCGTTCATGTCAGGGTTCGGCATCGCGGTGATCGCGGGGCTGGCCGATGACGTGGAGGTGTTCCCCAGTCCCAAGGGGATGCGCATCCGCATGAGCTGGCCGGCCGCGCGCAACGGTCACGTGCCGACGCAAGCATAATTTTTTTCTTTTCTTTACGGCACAGCACGGTGGGCCCCAACCGCCGACCGTGGCCGGCCCCTGTCCAGGGGCACGCTCCTCTGGTGAGACGGGGCCGGGCGCCGATACGAGGCCCGGCACCCATGGCTTCCGCCAGCCGACAGCCGTAGGGCCTCCCTACAAGGCCGAGCCGTGGTGCCCACGGCTCGGCTTCGGCATGTCCAGAGCATCGGCAGGGCACCGGCGCCCCCAGGGCTCCGGCGGGACCGAATCCCAGGTTTCGGGCGTGTTGTTTCGGGCACCTTGTCATGGCCGTAAACCGGCGGAAATATCGGTTGTCAGATGGCAAATCGCCGTGCTGGCAGGGGATTGCTCGGGGATTACTGGACGCGTGGCCAAATAGCGACCACCAGAGCCTTCATATCCGCGCAGCCCGTGCGTAGACTCCCGGCACCGGCCAAGGTGATCCGGCGAAACTGCGGACTCATCCGGAAGCGGCACCCACAACCCGGATGGTGCCGCACCAGTCCGTCGATCTTTGCGCACCGCCCGGGCAGGACGACCGGTCTTGCCGAGGAGAACGATGTTTAGGCAACTGCTGGCCGCAGAGCCAGCGTCCAATCTGGCCCTGAACGGTAACAATCTCACTATCGTGATCGTGGTCGCCGCGGTCGCACTGATCGCCCTAGCCGTCGCCGGCGGCTTGGTGCGCGAGGTGCTGTCCGCCGACGCGGGCACGGAGCGCATGCAGGACATCGCCCGTGCCGTACAGGAAGGGGCCGCCGCGTATCTCGCGCGGCAGTTCCGCACGTTGGCGGTCTTCGTCGTCGTGATCCCCTTCCTGCTGCTCCTTCTACCGGGTGAGACCGATGTGCGCATCGGCCGCTCGATCTTCTTCGTGGTCGGGGCGGTATTCTCCGCGCTGACCGGCTTCATGGGCATGTGGCTGGCCGTACGCGGAAACGTACGCGTCGCGGCGGCCGCCCGTGATTCGGGCGAGAAGCGCGCCATGCGCATCGCCTTCCGTACGGGCGGCGTGGCCGGCATGTTCACCGTGGGCCTCGGCCTGTTCGGTGCGGCCATCGTCGTCTTCGTCTATCAAGGTGACGCGCCGGGCGTCCTCGAAGGCTTCGGCTTCGGGGCGGCGCTGCTGGCGATGTTCATGCGAGTCGGCGGCGGCATCTTCACCAAGGCCGCCGACGTGGGCGCCGACCTGGTCGGCAAGGTCGAACAGGGCATCCCGGAGGACGACCCGCGTAACGCGGCGACGATCGCCGACAACGTGGGCGACAACGTCGGTGACTGCGCGGGTATGGCCGCCGACCTGTTCGAGTCGTACGCGGTCATGCTGGTCGCCAGCCTCATCCTGGGCAAGGTGGCCTTCGGCGAGCAGGGACTGATCTTCCCGCTGATCGTGCCCATGATCGGCGTGCTCACCGCGATCATCGGCATCTTCGTCACCCGGATGCGCGACGGCGACCGCAGCGGCATGGCCGCCATCAACCGCAGCTTCTTCATCTCGGCCGCGATCTCCGCGGTGCTGGTCGCGGCGGCGGCGTTCTGGTACCTGCCCGGCACCTTCACCGAGCTGACCGGCTCGGCCGTGCAGTCCACCGCCAACCCGAGGATCATCGCCATCGGCGCGGTGCTCATCGGCCTGGTCCTGGCCAGCGCCATCCAGCTGCTGACCGGTTACTTCACCGAGACGACCAGGCGACCCGTACGGGAGATCGGCGAGAGCTCGGCCACCGGGCCCGCGACGGTCATCCTGGCCGGCATCAGCGTCGGCCTCGAGTCGGCCGTCTACTCGGCGCTGATCATCGCTGGTGCGGTCTACGGCGCGTTCCTGCTGGGCTTCGGGAACGTGACGATCGCGCTGTTCGCGGTGGCGCTGGCCGGCACCGGCCTGCTGACCACGGTCGGCGTCATCGTGTCGATGGACACCTTCGGCCCGGTCTCCGACAACGCGCAGGGCATCGCCGAGATGTCCGGCGACGTCGAGGGTGAGGGCGCGCGCGTGCTCACCAGCCTCGACGCCGTCGGCAACACGACGAAGGCCATCACCAAGGGCATCGCGATCGCCACGGCGGTGCTCGCGGCGACCGCGCTGTTCGGGGCGTTCCGCACGGCCGTGGAGACGCAGCTCGCCGATGCGACACAGTCGGCCAAGGAGGCGCTCGGCGCGTTCTCCACCTTCAGTCTGGGCATCGACCAGCCCAACGTGCTCGTCGGTCTGGTCATCGGCGCGGCGGTCGTGTTCCTCTTCTCCGGCCTGGCGATCAGCGCGGTCGGACGGGCCGCGATGCGCGTGGTCTTCGAGGTACGCGACCAGTTCCGCAACCACCCGGGCATCATGGACGGCACCGAGAAGCCCGAGTACGGCCGCGTGGTCGACATCTGCACCCGTGACTCGCTGCGCGAGCTGGCCACGCCCGGCCTGCTGGCGGTCATGACGCCCATCGCGGTCGGGTTCGCCTTCGGTTACGCGCCGCTGGGCGCGTTCCTGGCCGGAGCCATCGCGTGCGGCACGCTCATGGCGGTCTTCCTGTCCAACTCGGGTGGTGCCTGGGACAACGCCAAGAAACTGGTCGAGGACGGGCACCACGGTGGCAAGGGGTCGCAGGCCCACGAAGCCACGATCATCGGTGACACGGTCGGCGACCCGTTCAAGGACACTGCCGGTCCGGCCATCAACCCGCTGATCAAGGTGATGAACCTGGTGGCGCTCCTGGTGGCGCCGGCGGTGGTCCTGTACGCGGGCAACCCGGCGCTGCGCATCGGGATCACGGTCGTGGCGGTGGGCGTGGTGATCGGCGCCATCCTCGTCTCCAAGCGCCGTTCGGTCTCCAGCGAATCGACCAGCAACGACAAGAACAAGGAGCACCAGCCGGTCGCCTCGTAGCGACCCCCGTCCGGACGCCCGCTCCTCCGAGGTCTGGGGGAGCGGGCGTTTCACGTCCCAGGAAGGCGTGTCCCAAGGACCACCCCGCGACCCCTCGGTGGGAAACTGGGCAGATGAACGACAAGCCGCCCAGCGGCGGCAAGACGCTGGCCTACATCCTGCTGGCGATGCTGGCCATCCTCGCCGTGATCGTCGCGCTGGGCGTGTGGGCGACGAGAGGATGATGAAGCACGTGCGTACGTTGATCGTGCTCCGCCACGCCAAGGCCGCGCAGGTTCCCGGGCTGGAGGACAGCGAGCGCCCGCTGACGCACAGGGGCGAGCGCGACGCGAAGCGGGCCGGGGACGAGGTGCGGGCCCTCGGGCTGGCTCCCGATCTGGTGCTGTGCTCCCCGTCCCTGCGTACGCGGCGCACCGCCGAGCTGGCCTTCCCCGAGGTGGCGGTCAGCTACGAGCGTGACGTCTACCAGGCCTACCCCGAGGAGCTGCTCGCGCTGGTCAAGCTGACCGATCCGGAGCTCGGGACGGTGGTGCTGTGCGGTCACAACCCGGGCGTGCACGAGCTGGCGATCTCGCTGGCCGGAGGCGACTACGGGTTCCGGCCGGGCTCGTTCGCGGTCATCCGTACCGAGTCCGACTGGGTGGACCTGTGGCCGGGCCAGGCCGAGCTGGTCACGCGCTGGGACCCCAAGGGCGAGGTCACCGGGTGAGTACGCCGTCCTCGGCGTCCGCCGCCTCCACCTCGTCCCTGGAGATCCCGAGCAGGTAGAGGATCGAGTCGAGGTAAGGCGTGTTGACCGCCGTGTCCGCCGCCTCCCGGACGACCGGCTTGGCGTTGAACGCGATGCCGAGCCCGGCCGCCGCGATCATGTCGAGGTCGTTGGCTCCGTCGCCGATGGCCACCGTCTGGCTGATCGGCAGCCCCGCCTCGCGGGCGAACCGCTCCAGCGCGCGGGCCTTGCCCGGCCGGTCGACGATCTCGCCGACGACGCGGCCGGTGAGCCTGCCGTCGACCACCTCCAGGACGTTCGCCGCCGAGTAGTCGATGCCGAGGTCATCGACCAGGGAGTCGGTGATCTGGGTGAAGCCGCCGCTGACGATGGCGAAGCGGTAGTCGAGCCGCTTGAGCGTACGGACGAGCGTACGGGCGCCGGGGGTGAGCACGACCTGCTGGCGTACCTGCTCGAACACCTCGGCCGGCAGCCCCTCGAGCAGCGCGACGCGGCGGCGCAGCGACTCGGCGAAGTCGAGCTCGCCGCGCATGGCCTCCTCGGTGACCCGGGCGACCTCTTCGAGGCAGCCCGCGTGCCCGGCCAGCAGCTCGATGACCTCGCCCTGGATGAGCGTGGAGTCGACGTCCATGACGACCAGCCGCTTGGCCCGCCGTGACAGGCCGGTGCGCTGCACGGCCACGTCGACGTGCAGGGCGGCGGCCTCGGCGGCCAGCTCGACGCGGAGCGCGCTCGGGTCGGCGCCGGAGACCGACAGCTCGATGCAGGTGACCGGCCACTGGGCGAGGCGTTCGATGCGGTCGATGTTCGCGCCGGCGGCGGCGATGCGCCCGGCGATCCCGGCGATCGCGGCGGGCTGGAGCGTCGCGCCCAGCACGCTGACCGACAGGCGGCCGCGTCGGCGCTGCTCCTTGGTCGTCGAGCCGGTGGAGAGCTCCAGCTCCAGGCCGAGATCCTCAGCCACCCGCTCGACGGCGGTCCACATGGCGCCGAGGGTGCTGCCCGTGCCGGTCGACGGACCGCCCGCGTAGGCGACGAGCACGCCCAGGGTGAGCCGGCCGCGGATGACGACCTGCTCGATGTCGGCCACGGTCACCGGGAACCCCGACAGAACCGAGAAAAGCCGCGAGGTGACGCCCGGCCGGTCTGGGCCGGTCAAGGTGATCAGGAGGGTGCGCTGGTCCACATTGAGCCAGGCTACTGAACACGTCGCGCCGCACGCGCACGAGGGGCCACTATCGGCTCAGCAGCAGGTGGGTGTCACCGAACTCGTGCCACAGGTATCCCTCCCGCAACGCCGCCTCATAGGCGAGGGTGAGCGGCTCCCGCTCGGCGATCGCGCTGAGCATCATCAGGTGGCTCGATCTGGGCTCGTGCAGCCCGGTGATCAGCCCGTTCACGGCTTTTACCCCGATGGCGGGCGTCACGATGTGCCGGGTCCAGCCGGCCGAGGCGGCCACCCGCCCGTCGCCGCCGACGGCCGTCTCCAGCGCGCGCACCACGGTGGTCCCGGCCGCCACCACCCGCCCGCCGTTCGCCGCGGTCAGGTTGACCAAGCGCGCCGTTGCCGCGGGCACCTCGTAGCGCTCGGCGTAGGGCGGCTCGTCCTTCTCCGGTGAGGCGACGCCGGTGTGCAGGGTGATCGGCGCGATCCCGACGCCGCGCGCCACCAGAGCCGTGACCAGTTCGGCGGTGAACGGCCGGGCCGCGCTCGGCATCTCGGCGCTGCCCGGCACGGTGGCGAAGACGGTCTGGTAGGAGTCGAGCGGCCAGTCGCGGGACACGTAGGAGTAGCGGATCGGCACCCCGTGATCGCGCAGGTACGCTTCCACGTCACGGTCGAGCCTGGCCCGCCACAGGCGCGGCGTCTCGCGTTCGATGAGCCGCAGCGTCGCCCGTCCCGGCAGCGGCAGCCATTCGCCGGGCTCGCCGCCGCCGTACGGCTCGGACGCCTTGGAGGTACGGCGGCGGAGCTCGACCAGCCAGGTGCCGTCCTCGCGCGCGGTGGAGAAGTGCACGGCGAGCCGGTCGAGCCTGATGGCGGCGGGCAAGGTCGCCGAGTTGTTGACCACGATCAGGTCGCCCGGGTCGAGCAACCCCGGCAGGTCGGTGAAGTGGTGGTGCTCCGGAGGGAGCGAGCCGCGCGAGACCAGCAGGCGCACCGAGTCGCGGGTCAGCCCGCGGGCCTCGGGCGGCTCGTGCGCCGACAGCGTGTCCGGCAGCGCGAAGTCGAGCGCGGCGGTCATTGCAGGCTCACCCTGCCGCTCGCCGGGCGGGACCAGACCAGTTCACACAGTGTCGCGGCCACCTTGGCGGGATCCGTGGCGCCGGACGCCTCGTCGGCGCCGACCGCGTCGGCCAGCATGCGGGTGTTCATCTCGCCGGGATCGACCCACCAGACGGCCAGGTCGGGCTCTTCGGCCGCCAGTACGTTGGAGAGCTGCTCCAGGGCGGCCTTGGTGGCGCCGTAAGCGCCCCAGCCCTCGTAGGCGCCGGTCGCGGCGTCGGAGGTGATGTTCACGATGGCGCCGCGCGTGGCGCGCAGCGCGGGGAGCGTCGCCTGGATGAGAGCCAGGGGAGCGATCACATTGGTCTCCAGCAGCGCCCCGAACTCCTCCCGCGGGTACACCGACAGCGGCGGCAGCGGGGTCACGCCCAGCCCGCTCGCGTTGTTGACCAGCAGGTTCAGCTCGGGTACGGCCCGCGCGAGCCGCTCGACGTGCGCCGGGTCGGTCACGTCGCCGGGGATGGCGGTGGCGCCCAGCTCGGCCGCGACCCGCTCCAGGTCCGCCGCGCCACGGGCGGTGAGCACGAGCTCCCACCCGGCGGTGGCGAGTGTCGTCGCCAGAGCCAGACCCAGGCCGCGGGAGGCGCCGGTGATCAGTGCGGTGTTCGTCATGTCTCGACGTTAGGAGCGCGGCGGCGGCCGGACATCGGGCTGAGGACCCGCCTCCTCCTGGGCATATGGACCTAAGACCATGGGACGTGGGCAAAGAGGCCCAGGACCATAGAGTGGACCCCGTGGCCTCAGACAGAGCCCCGGACAGAGCCTCCGACAGAGACGAGATCATGCAGGCGGTGAGCACCGCCGTGCTCGCCGTCACCCGGCACCTCTCGGTGCGCGAGGTGCTGCAGGTCATCGTCCGCTCGGCCCAGCGGCTGCTCGACGCCCGCTATGCCGCGCTCGGTGTGCCCGACGAGGACGGCTCGTTCGCCGAGTTCGTCGCCGAGGGCCTCACCGACAAGCAGTGGGACGCGATCGGCCCGCTGCCCAGGCAGCATGGCATGCTCGGCGCGATGCTCCGCGACGGGGCTCCGGTGCGGCTGCCCGACCTGCGCGAGGACCCCAGGTTCGAGTGGTGGCCCAAGGCGCACCCGGTGATGAAGGACTTCCTCGGCGTCCCGATCCGCGACGGCGACGAGGTGCTCGGCATCATCTTCCTGGCCAACAAGCGCACGCCCGACGGCTTCACCCCGGCGGACCAGGACCTGCTCACGCTGTTCGCCGCGCACGCCGCGATCGCGCTGACCAACGCCCGGCTGTACGAGCGGGGCCGCGAGCTGGCCATGCTCGAGGAGCGCAACCGGATGGCCCGTGAGCTGCACGACGCCGTCACCCAGAAGCTGTTCTCGCTCCGGCTGACCGCGCAGTCCGCCGCCGTCCTGCTGCGCAGTGCCCCGGACGAGGCCGCCGCCGAACTCGAACGCGTGCAGCGCCTGGCGGGCGAGGCCCTGGCCGAGCTCCGGGCAGTGATCGTCGAGCTGCGCCCGGCCGAACTCGACCGGCACGGCCTGGCGGAGACGTTGCGCAAGCACGTGCGCTTGCTCGACCGGCTCCACCCCGCGCACGTCACGTTCGAGGGCGACGAACTGCCGCCGCTCGACTCGGCGATCGAGGTGGCCGTGCTACGAGTTGCGCAGGAGGCGCTGCACAACGCGCTCAGGCACTCCGACGCCGGGACGGTCGAGGTGCACCTGGGTGAGGAGGGCGGCAAGCTGGTGCTGACCGTACGCGACGACGGCAAGGGCTTCGAACAGGCCGAGTCACGTGGCCTGGGCCTGGTGTCGATGCGGGACCGGGCGGAGTCTGTCGGCGGCGTCATGACCGTGGCCTCGGCCCGCGACGAGGGCACGACGGTCCGAGTGGAGGTGGGCGTTTGATCCGGGTGCTGATCGCCGACGATCATCCAGTGGTGCGGCAGGGCCTGCGGACCTTCCTCGACCTCCAGGGGGACATCACGGTCGTCGGCGAGGCGGCCGACGGGGCCGAGGCCGTCGCGCTGGCCGACGATCTCGTCCCTGACGTGCTGCTGCTCGATCTGAAGATGCCGGTACTCGACGGGCTCGGCGCGCTGGCGCGGCTGTCGGGGCCGCTGCCCAGGGTGATCGTGCTGACCTCGGTGAGCGACCGGTCCGACGTGGCTCCGGCGATGCGGGCGGGCGCCGCCGGGTTCCTGTACAAGGACGTCGATCCGAACGCGCTCGTACAGGCGGTGCGGGCCGTACACGGGGGGCAGGTGCTGCTCGCCCCCGAGGCGGCGGAGGCGATGCTGGCCGCTCCGAACGGCTCGCCGGCATCGATCGGTCCGGTGCCGCTGACGGAACGGGAGCGCGAGGTGCTGGCGCTGATCGCGGCAGGCCACTCCAACCGGGAGATCGCCAGGAGCCTGTCCGTCGCCGAGAAGACGGTCAAGACCCACGTGTCCAACGTGCTGATGAAGCTCGGCGTCCAGGACCGCACCCAGGCCGCCCTGTACGCCGTACGCCACGGCTTAGCTTGACCGGGCGATGTGGATGGCCAGCTGGGTGCGGTCGCGGAGCCGCAGTTTGCGCAGGATGCTGGAGATGTGGTTCTTCACCGTGCCCTCGGTGATGAACAGCCGCCTGGCGATCTCCCGGTTGGTCGCGCCATCGCCGACCAGGACAGCCACCTCGTGTTCGCGTTCGGAGAGCTGGTCGGCGAGGTGCGGCGGGGCGGGGGCGCTGCGTAGCTCGGCGACCACCCGCTCGGCGGCGACCCCGCCCAGCACGGTCTCGCCCCTGGCCGCCTTGCGGATGGCCGCCACCAGCTCGTCGGGCGGAGTGTCCTTGAGCAGGTAGCCGCGGGCGCCGGCGCGCAGGCCGCCGAAGATGTAGTCGTCGTCGTCGAACGTGGTCAGGATGATCGCGGGGACGTCGAGCCGGCCGATCAGCTCGATCCCGTCCATCCTCGGCATCCGGGCGTCGACCAGCGCCACATCGGGCCGGGCCGAGGGGATCAGGTCGAGCGCGGCCAGCCCGTCCGCGGCCTCACCCACGACCTCGATGCCTTCCTCCAGCTCCAGGAGCTTGCGCAGGCCCTGGCGCATCAGCACCTGATCGTCCACGATGAGCACCCGTACGGTCACACGCCCACCCCCACACCGCAGGGCAGGCTGACCCGTAACGCGAACCCGCCGTCCGCGAGGCTTCCGGCGTGGAGCGAGCCGCCGAGGGCGTCGACCCGCTGGCGCAGCCCGGTCAGGCCGTGCCCACCGCCGTCGAGCTCCTCGTCCGTCGCGCCGCGCCCGTCGTCGGTGACGGCCAGCTCGACGCGGTCGTCCGCGGTGCCGAGCACGACCTCCACGTGCCGCGCTCCCGAATGGCGCACCGCGTTCGTCAGCCCCTCCTGCAACGCCCGGTACATCACCAGCTCGGCCTGCTCCGCCAAGGCCGGTTCTGTGCCCTCCGTGCGGAACGCGACGTCCAGCTCGGTGCCCTCGAACGACCGGGCCAGCTCGGCCAGGGCCGCGGCACCCGCCTTGCCCTCCAGTGCCAGCGGCTTGAGCGCCCGCACCCAGCGCCTGGTGTCGGCCAGGGCTTCGACAGTGAGCTGCTGGGCCTGGCGCACCTCGGCCCACGCCTCGCCAGGGCGGGCCTCGCGGTAACGCTGGGCGTTCTCCAGACCGAGGTTGATCACCGTGAGGTAGTGGCCGACGGAGTCGTGCATCTCGCGCGACATCCGGGCCCGCTCCTCGGCCACCGTGAGCTCGCGTACCCGGGCGGCGTAGCGGCGCAGCTCCACATGAGCATCGGTCAGCTCGGCCAGCAGTCGCTCGTTGTCACTGGCGCGCTGCCTGGCGCCCAGCAGGACGCGGGCGGTGATCAGCGCCCACACGGTGAACACGGTCATCACGGTCGCCTCGGCCAGCGCCGAGGAACCGCGCCCCGCCACCAGATTGCCGACCAGGGTGAGGAGCACCGCGGCCACGCTGAAGCCGGTGCCACCGCCGAGCCCGAACACGCAGACGACGTGCACGATGGTCACCACCACCAGCGGGATGGTGGTGATCGCGCTCCCGACGGTCATCCCGCCCAGTGAGGCCAGCACGAAAAGGAGGCTCAGTGCCTTGCGACCGGGCGCCGCCGTGCGATTCCACCGCAGGAGCCGCCAGCCGGCCAGCATCACCACGGACGGTACGCAGAACGCCCACGGCACAAGGCCCGCGCCCGCCGCCATGAGCAGGCCCCAGAGCAGCATCAGATCCGAGCAGTAGAACAGGGCGCTCAGAATGTAGGGGGCCCGGTCATCGGTGCCATGTGTCCAACGATCACTTCCGGCCACGCTTCCACGCTAACAGCGGGAACGGCGAAGCCCTCGGGATGAGCGGCCGAACATGACCTGCGACACATGGAAGAACAGGCCGGGCTCGGTCTCGCGCAGGATTCGCCCTGGTGCCGCCCATCCCTACGTTCAGCGATATGAACAACGCTTTCGTCGATGCTTCGACGGCCGGGAAACGCGGCACCCACCCGCTCGTCGCGGTCCTGCTGGCGCAATTGATCTACGCCGCGGGGGTCGTCATCGGAATGGCCCTCTTACTGCCTCTCGGCATGCTCTTCCCCGGCCGGCAGTCGGGCCCGCTCTTCGCTGTCCTGATGCTGCTGACGACCGTGATCCAGCACGCACCGATCTTCGTGCTGCTGTGGCTCTGGACCCGCTTCTACGAGAAGCGGCCGTTCGCCTCGCTTGGCCTCGCCTGGGGCCGCGACGCCTGGCGGCAGCACCTGATCGGCTTCGTCCTGGGTACGGCCTTCATCGCGGGCTGGCTGGCGCTGCAGTACGCCACGGGCAACCTGCGCGTGGACGGCTCGCTTTGGGACTCCGCCCTGATCTACCTGCTGCCCGTCGCCTACCTGGCCAGGGTCATGATGATCGCCATCGAGGAGATCCTCTACCGGGGCTGGATCCTGCAGAGCGCCGGGGCGCGATGGGGCGTGCCCGCGGGCATCGCCCTGTCGTCCGCGGCGTTCGCGCTCTTCCACTTCGTCGGACCCCTGATGCTGATCGCGCCGCTGCACACCTTCCATTGGGTGCTCGCGACCAACCTGGTGCTCTGGTCGGTGCTGGGGGCCTTGCTCACGCTGACCACACGCAGCCTCTGGGCGGCGATGGCCTTCCACGCGACGCCGCTCTGGCTGGCCACCTATGTCTTCGCGGTGGGTGTGCCGGGTCAGCGCCCACCGGACATGGCCGTGCTCCTGCTGAGCCAGCCGAAAGCGAGCCCGCTGGCCGGAGAGGCGGCTCTGGCCGGACCGTTCACCGGCCTGCCGACCACGCTCCTGCTGGCTCTCCTGTGCGCGGGCGCCCTGGCGGTCTATCTCCGGAGGTCTCGCGTCGAGCCCCCCACGGTCGTTACTGTCTGACCGGCTCGAAGATGGCGTGGTGTGCCGCCACCAGGGCCCGTCGTACGGCCCGGTCGAGGTCGCGCAGGGCGGCGCCACGGGCGGCGATCTCCCCGGCGGTCAGGCCCCGCTCGTCGGCCAGGCGCAGCACCGCGGCCAGGCGGGTGGCCAGGGCGGAGACGCGGTGCGCCCGTCCCGGGTAGCCGGGCGCCAGTTCGCCGCCGAGCTTCCCCAGCCGGTCGGGCCACTCCTGTGCCGGGCCGCCGGCCGCGGCCAGCGTCTCGGTCGCCGAGCGCATCGCGATCGACAGCTCCCGCTCCGCCTCGGCCACAGACGGCAGGTCCACGCGTACGGGGCCAGATGGGTGTACGGCCAGGCGTACCCCGACATAGGAGGACCCGCGTAGGTCGGGCGAGGGCACCATCCCGAGGCACCGGTCGGAGAGCACCGCGATCACGGCCTGGCCGGCTTCCACCGCGGCCGTGTTGAAGGCGGGCGGCCCGGAGAGCCCGAGCGGGTCGCCGGGCGCGGGCAGCGCGAGCCGGAACTCGGTCAGCCCGTCGGACCGCAGCCCGGCGAGGTAGGCCCGCAACGGCACGTCGCCCACCTCAGGGGAACCCGGGACGTCGGCAGCGGAGCCCAGGACGTCGGCCGGGGTGCCCGAGGCGGCGGAACCCGGGCCGTCGGGGGGTCCCACGACGGCAGGACCCGAGGCGGCTTCGACCCGGTCGACGGCCTCGTCGAGGCCGACGTGACCGGCGAGCCAGGCGTTGCCCCAGGCGACCAGCGGAGGAGAGAGAGATGATTCAGGGAGCACCGGTCCACGATATGCGCTCGCCCTGCAATAGGTTTGTCCCGAGCGTTACTCCTAAAGGAGGGATCCGGGGATGGGTGGTCAGGTGCTGCGGCTCCAGGACGTCGCCGTCAGGCGCGACGGGGCGGCCCTGCTGCGCGGCATCGACTGGACGGTCAATGAGGACGAGCGGTGGGTCGTCATTGGGCCGAACGGGGCGGGCAAGACGACGTTGTTGCAGGTCGCCGCGACGCTGCTGTATCCGAGCGAGGGCATCGTGGAGGTGCTCGGCGAGCGGCTGGGCCAGGCCGACGTCTTCGATCTGCGGCCGCGCATCGGTCTGGCGAGCGCCGCGCTGGCCGAGCGCATCCCGCCGGAGGAGAAGGTCATCGACCTGGTTCTGACGGCGTCCTACGCGATCATGGGCCGCTGGACCGAGGAGTACGACTCCAACGACGTCACCAGGGCCGTCGAGCTGATCGACATGATGGGTGCCGCGCATCTGATCAGGCGCAGGTTCGGCACCCTGTCCGAGGGCGAGCGTAAACGGGTGCAGATCGCCCGCGCGCTCATGCCCGACCCCGAGATGCTGCTGCTGGACGAGCCGGCGGCCGGGCTCGACCTGGGCGGCCGGGAAGATCTGGTGCGCCGCCTGTCGGTGCTTGCCAACGACCTCCGCTCGCCCACGCTGATGCTCGTCACGCATCACGTGGAGGAGATCCCCAGCGGGTTCACGCACGGGCTGCTGCTCAAGCACGGCTCGGTTGTGGCCCAGGGGCCGTTGGAGCACGTGATGACGGCCGACAACCTGACGCAGACGTTCGGGGTGCCGTTGTCGCTGGACCGCAGCGCCGAAGGACGCTGGTACGCCCGCGCGCACTAGATCGCCTTTATCCGGTGATCGGCAAGTAGCATTTACGAAGGCGGTCCCCTCGGCCTCGGAGCGTGCCATGTCCACGTCGCAGCTCATCGTCGCCCTCGTTGTGGTCGCGGCGGTGGGGTTAGGGGTGGCGCGTACGGTCCGCATCATCCCCCAGGCGACCGCGGCGATCATCGAGCGGCTCGGCCGCTATCACCGCACGCTGAAACCGGGGCTCAACCTGGTCGTGCCGTTCATCGACCGGATCAAGGATCTGATCGACCTCCGGGAGCAGGTCGTCTCGTTCCCGCCGCAGCCGGTGATCACCTCCGACAACCTGGTCGTCTCGATCGACACCGTCATCTACTTCCAGGTGACCAATCCGAAGGCGGCCACGTACGAGATCGCGAACTTCCTGGTCGGAGTCGAGCAGCTGACCGTCACCACGCTGCGTAACGTGGTCGGCGGCATGGACCTGGAGAGCACGCTGACCTCTCGCGAGGAGATCAACACCGAGCTGCGCGGCGTGCTCGACGAGGCGACCGGCAAGTGGGGCATCCGGGTCAACCGGGTCGAGCTCAAGGCCATCGACCCGCCCTCCTCCATCCAGGACTCGATGGAGAAGCAGATGCGCGCCGACCGCGACAAGCGGGCCGCGGTGCTGGCCGCGGAGGGGCAGCGGCAGGCGGCGATCCTGACGGCCGAAGGTGAGCAGCAGGCGGCGGTCCTGCGGGCCCGCGGTGAGGCGGAGGCGGCCGTCCTGCGCGCCCAGGCGGAGGCCGAGGCCCAGGCCATGCGGGCCAAAGGGCAGGCCGACGCGATCGGGATGGTGTTCAAGGCGATCCATGAGGGCAAACCGGACCAGCGGCTGCTGGCCTACCAATACCTGCAGATGCTCCCGGAGATCGCCAAGGGCGACGCCAACAAGATCTGGATCGTCCCGTCGGAGATGGGCCGGGCACTGGAGAATCTCGGCGGTCTTTTCTCGCCGCCCAAGGATGACCCCGACCAGTAGCCGGGAAATGGTCCACCTCTAAGCTCTGTCGGGTGACAATTTGGGAGGCCGTCGCGGTGTTCGCGGCCGGGATCGCGGCCGGAGCCATCAACGCGGTGGTCGGATCGGGCTCGCTGGTCACCTTTCCCGCACTCGTGGCAGTCGGCATCGACCCGGTTGTGGCGAACGTCTCGAACAACATCGGCCTGGTTCCCGGCTCCTTCACCGGCGCGTACGGCTACCGCGCAGAGCTGACCGGGCAGCGCGAACGGCTGCTGCGCCTCGGGCCCGCCTCGGCGATCGGATCGCTGATCGGCGGGATCCTGCTGCTGTTCCTCGACCCGAGTGTCTTCAAGGTCGTGGTCCCGGTGCTGATCGGGCTGTCCTGCGTGCTGGTCGTGGTGCAGCCCAAGCTCAGCGGGTGGCTGTCGGCCCGGCGCGAGGAGGCCGATCCCCACGGCGGCGTGGTGCTCTGGCTGGGCGTGCTGGGGGCGGGGATCTACGGCGGCTACTTCGGCGCGGCGCAGGGCGTGCTGCTGATCGGGCTGCTCGGCAGCTTCCTGACCGAACCCCTGCAGCGGGTGAACGCGGCCAAGAACGTCCTGGCGCTGATCGTCAACGGGACCGCGGCCGTGCTGTTCATCCTCATCGCGCACGTGGACTGGTGGGCGGTGCTGGCGGTGGCGGTGGGTGCCACGGTGGGTGGGTTCATCGGGGGCACGTTCGGGCGTCGCATCCCGGCTCCGGTGCTGCGGGGGATCATCGTGTGCGTGGGAATCGTGGCGATTATCAAACTAGTGTACGGATAAATACCCGGCATTCTGGGTATAAATCCGTACATGAAGGGTGATCGGGTCGAGATCGTCATCGATGCGGGCGGCTCCCCGCGCACCTACGAGATCATCGCCACCCGCGCGGGTCGCCGCGTCGAGGTGGCCACCGGGCGCGGGGTGGTCGAGGTCAGTGAGGTGACCAGGAGCGGCACGGCGGTACGCACCGCGCGATTCATGTCCAGCCGCATCCTGGCCCTGGTGGAACACCCCGCCGACGAAAGCTGAACCGGCGCGCGTGGACCGTCAGCTGAAGTCGGCCACGTGGTCGGCGGCCCACTCGCGGAACGTCAGCGCGGGCCGGCCGAGCAGCTTCGGCACCGTGTCCGTGATCCGCTCCGGCGTGTCCACGAACGCTCCCCAGCCCGCGAGCGCGCCGTCGACGAACCGCGCGTCGCCCCACGCGGCCAGCAACTGCTCGCGGGCGGCCGCCAGTGGCAGCTCCGCCCACCGCACCTCGCGTCCGACCACCTCGCCGATGATCCGCGCCTGCTCGGCCTGTGACAGCTGATCGGGCCCGCTGAGGGCGTACCTGGCCCCGCCGTGCCCGGCCGAGGTGAGCACGTGCACGGCCACGGCCGCGATGTCCTTCTCGTGGATCAGCGCCCGGCGCGCCTCCCCGTACGGCCAGTGCACCACGCCCTGCCGGATCTGGTCGGCCCAACCGAGTGTGTTGGCCGCGAATCCGCCGGGCCGCAGGAACGTCCAGCTCATCCGGGTATGCCGGATCAGCCGTTCCACCTCCTGATGGAACAGCGTCGCCTCCTCCCCGTCGGCCAGATCCTCGACGTCGGCCGACAGGTAGACGACGCGGCGCGCGTGGGCGGCGATGGCCTTCACCACGGGTGCGGCGGTCTCGGCCGCGAAGCCGGGCCAGATCAGGAAGACGGACTCGACGTCCTTCAGCGCCGGTTCCAGGGTCTCGGGGACGGTCAGATCGCCCTTGACCGCCTCGACGCCTTCGGGCAGCTGCGCCCGGCCGGGGTCGCGGACCAGGGCGCGGACCGGGAGGCCCGCCCCGGCCAGTTGGGAGACGACGTGCTTACCTACGTTGCCGGTCGCTCCGGTCACCAGAATTGTGCTCATGGTCGGACCGTAGAACTTAAACCAATGTTCAGGTCAAGCTCGGCCGTACCTGGATCGTGCCGTCGCTCCGGATCCGGGTCTCGAAGGTGGGCGCGGGCGCGGTCGCGGGACCATGCTTGACGGAGCCGTCGGCCAGCCGGAACGTGCTGCCGTGCCAGGGGCAGACCACGCACGTCTCGCCGTTCTCCACGACGAGCCGACCCTGGTGGAGTGGGCCCGCGAGGTGTGAGCACCGGTCGGCGAGCACGGTGACGCCCTCGGCGTGCCGCAGCACGAACAGTTGAATGTAGCCGAGTCGCCGCGACACGGGACGGCCCTTGGGCAGGTCGTTGACCAGGCACAGGTCGTGCCAGCCCAGCGGCACGAGATGGGTGACCTGGGGCGCGTGGTTGGCGCCCGCCGCCTGCCGGTAGGCCAGATGCCCGCCCAGGTAGGCGCCGAGGCTGCCGGCGCTGAGCCCGGCTACGGTCAGCACCTTGCCGGCGCGTTCGTCCCCGCGCAGCCGGGCCAGCAGCGAGGCGGAGAGGAGCCCGAGCGCGGTCACGTTGGCCAGCATGTGTACGAACCCGACGCGCTGCTGCTCGCGGTGGAGCGACGACCAGTCGGTCAGGCCGGCGGCCGCGGTCGGCAACGCGCTGCCGAGGCCCGTGGCCAGCAGCAGCCGCGCGGCCCGGGGGTCGGCGTCGGTCCAGTCGAGCACCGCGGTGGACATCCAGCAGCCCAGGCTGAAGGTCGCGAGCGGCGGATGCAGCGGTTTGCCCGTGGGCACGCCGTGCAGCCAGTCGCGCAGCCGTCCCGGCCGGATCCGGTCGCGTACGGCCTTGGCCAGCACCCGGATCGGCCGGTCCATGGCCTTGGACCGCTCAAGCCGGTCGGCCAGATCGACCGGCCCCGCGAAACGCCGCAAATACCGCCGGTTAGCTCGCACTATCTCTTTCACGACAAGTCCCCTACCCCGGGCATGAGGGCATCACTCGGACAGGTGCCCCCTGGCGATGGAGAGCTCGACCAGCTCCAGCGCGTACGCCCCGAGCGACGGCGAGCCGTCCTCGATGAGCCGCACCTTCTCCTTGACCTGCGCGGCCGTCACCTTGAACAGCGACCAGGTGCCGCCCTCGGTGTGGTGGTTGGCCAGGATCGGCGCGAAACGGTCGAGCGCCCTGGCGAACCTCGCCTCCCGCGTCTCCCGAGCCTCGAACTCATCCCAGAGCGCCCGCATCCCCGCCCCCTGCTCGCCCGGGAGCAGCGCGAAGATGCGGTCGGCGGCGGCCCGCTCCGTGTCGGGCTGGGCGGCCACCGCGGCCGTGTCGTAGACGAACGTGTCACCGGCGTCGATCTCGACCAGGTCGTGCACGAGCAGCATCGACACCACCCGCTGGATGTCGGTCCCCGGTGGCGCGTGTTCGCCCAGGACCATGGCCAGCATGCCTACGTACCAGGAGTGCTCTGCGTCGTTCTCTCGCCGTGAGCCGTCCATGAGATGGTTGCGGCGGATGATCCGCTTTAACTTGTCGATCTCGACGGCGAAGGCGATCTGGGCGGTCAGGCGGTCCTCTTCTGGTGCGATAGTCACGCGCGACACCCTAATGTGCGGTGATCACACTGGTTGGCAGAATTGTCACGGGAACCCCATTGAACACGGCATTACCTGACGGAACGTCGATCGCCGACTCATCGGTCAGCTCGTTCGCGCTGACACCCGCGTGCTCGGCGGCGACCGTCTGAGCGCTGCCCCCGTGTCCCCAGCCATGGGGCAGGCTGACCACGCCCGGCATGATCGTGTCGGTGGGTTCGAGCGGCACCCTGAGCTCGCCCTTGGCCGAGCGGATCAGGGCCTCGCCGTCCAGTCCGAGCCGGGCCACGTCGGCCGGGTTGATCTGGAGCGTGCAGGTGTTGCTGCCGCCGACCAGCGAACCCACGTTGTGCAGCCAGCTGTTGTTGGAGCGCAGATGGCGCCGCCCGATCAGGACGATCTCCGGCGGCTCCTGCTCCAGCCCGGCGCGCAGCCGCTCGACGTCCTCGATGAGCTGCGGCGGCGCGAGCTCGATCACCCCGGAAGCGGTCCTGAGCACCTCGGCCAGCCGGGGCTCCAGCGGCCCGAGATCCAGTCCGTGCGGGTTGTCGAGCAGCTTGCGCAGCGACAGGTCGCCCTTGCCCGCCCACTCGCCGTACGGGCCCAGCTTGAGCATCAGGTCGAGCCGGAGCTCGGCCCCCGAATCGCCGTCGAGCGCGGCCCGCAGCTCGGCCACGTCCCGCCCCTCCACCCCGGAGCCCGGCAGGTCGACGGCCTTGCGCAGCATCTGGTCGATGACGAACTCGTCGAGATCGCCGTCCAGCCCGGAGGCGATCATGGTGAGCCTGGCCAGGATCTGCGCCTCCGACGGCTGCCCGTCCAGCGGCAGCAGCGGGCGCGAGTATCGGGTGTAGTTGCGTACCGCGAAATTGAGCAGGGCGAAGTCGTAGTGCCCCGACTGGAGCGCCCGCGGCGGCGGCAGGATGACGTTCGCGTGCTTGGTGGTCTCGTTCAGGTACGGGTCGACGCTGACCATGAAGTCGAGCCGCCCGAAGGCCGCGTCGAGCCGGGCGCCGTGCGGCGCCGAGAGCACCGGATTGCCCGCCACGGTGACCAGGAACCGGATCTGCCCGTCGCCGGGCGTCTCGATCTCGTCGGCGAGCGTGGCGACCGGCAGCTCGCCGTTCGCCTCGGGCAGGCCCCTGACGCGGCTCTTCCACCGGCCCAGTGTGTACGGCCTGCGGGCCAGGCCGAACTCGGTGGCGGGTTTGGCGAACATGGCGCCGCCGGGCCGGTCGAGGTTGCCGGTGAGCACGTTGAGCACGTCCACCAGCCACTGGGCCAGCGTGCCGAACTCGGCCGTACAGGTGCCGATCCTGGCATAGACGGCCGCCGTCCTGGCCGCCGCCAGCTCCCTGGCCAGCCGGACGATCACCTCGGCGGGCACGCCCGTGCGGCGGGAGACCACGTCGGGCGGGAAGTGCTTGGCCGCCTCGCGTACCTCGTCCAGGCCGTTGACCTCGTGCGCCACCGTGGTCAGGTCCTCGGCGAAGAGCGTGTGCGCGATCCCGAAGAGCAGGTAGGCGTCGGTGCCCGGCCGGACGAACACGTGCTCGTCGGCCAGTCCGGCGGTCCTGGTGCGGCGCGGATCGACCACCACCAGCCGGCCGCCGCGAGCGCGCAGCGCCTTGAGCCGGCCCGGGAAGTCGGGCGCGGTGCACAGCGAGCCGTTGGACTCCAGCGGGTTGGCGCCCAGCATGAGCAGGTAGTCGGTGCGGTCGAGGTCCGGCACCGGGACGGCGAGCGGATGGCCGAACATCAGCCCGCTGGCCACGTGCTTGGGCATCTGGTCGGCGGTGCTGGCCGAGAAGATGTTGCGGGTGCCGAGGGACTTGAGCAGCGGCGTGCCGTAGAGCTGGCCCGCCATGTTGTGCACGTTCGGGTTGCCGAGATAGACGCCGACCGACTGGCGGCCGTGCCGCTCCGTGACCTGATCGAGGCCCTGCTTGACGGCGGCGAACGCCTCGTCCCAGCCGACCTCGCGCCAGAGCTCGCCCTCCCTGATCAGCGGCTTGCGCAGCCGGTCGGGGTCCTCGTCCAGGCGGCCCAGACTGGCGCCCTTGGGGCAGATGAAGCCCTTGCTGAACGGGTCTTCCTTGTCGCCCCGCACGCTCGTCACGTGGCCGCCCTCGTCGAGGGTGAGTGTCAGGCCGCAGACGGCTTCGCACAGGGGGCAGGTGCGGTGGACGGTCGACGTCATCTCTCGGCTCCTGAGTTCGTCAGTTGAACTCATCTTGGCCCGTACGGCACGCATGGGGAAGCCCCGGAGCCCCCGCGGTCTCCGGGGCTTGCACTGGAGAGCACCTCAGGCCCGAGGCGCTCCCCAGGTCATCGGCGGGCCGTCAGCCGACCTGCGGAAGCGCGTACGGCCTGGCCAGATCAGGGGGCTCCTCAAGATCGCTGCGCAAGGCGACCCAGGCATGGCCGTAGAGCCGGGCGAGCCCGGGGGAGGCCGCGCCGGGCAGCTCGTCACGCCGGACGACCTCAACGATCAGCAGGTGCGCCCATTTGCGGTGCCGGTAGACGTTGGCGCTCCTGGCCCAGCAAGCCGCCGCGATCTCCTCGGCGTAAGCCTCGAACTCCGCGGCGGAGATGCCCGCCCTGGTCATGACGAGGGCCTTCTCACCCGTGCGGGTGGGGGTGATCCACAACACCAGCGGGATCCGACCCGCCCGGGTGTGCATCGTGGTCTCCAGGCAGGTCTTCTGCAGCCGGTGCCGGGTTGCCACGCACCAGAAGTGCGCCGCCACCCAGTTGCGGCCGGTCCTGGTCACCGCCGGCACGGAGACCGCGCTGGTCAGCATGATGAACGGCCACCACCGGCCCTGCTGGGTGGCGCCCAGCAGCGTCAGCACGAACAGGGTGAGCGCCCCGATCAGCAGCAGCTCGGTGCGGATCCGCCACAGCCTGGCGAGCAGTCCGGAACCGGCGGCCGGCAGGTCCTCGTTGGCCGGGTAGATCTGGTTACGTGGGTTCCTCGACATCTCAGGACACCTCCTCGGCGATGCGGGAGGGAACCTTGAGCTGGTCGAACCGGGGGTCGCGGTAGCGACGTGCCCCGAATCCGGCCTTGGCGACGGTCCAGCCGCGCCGGTACGCGAACTCGTCCGGCTCCATGCAGATCTCTCGATCCGCCCAAGCGATGAGTTCCTGGATCCGGGTCTTGATTCGGCTGAGTCCCTTGGTACCTTGTGAGTACATAGAACACCTCTTTCGCGGCATTACTCGAGGTGGGTTCTTGCGCCGGATCGCAGGCTGATGACCGGTGTCGCCGCAGGGTGGCAGCCCTTTTGAGCGGCAATGAGGTGGTCAGCCTGGATTCGGCTTTTCTGTGGTGCTCCGTGCTCGAATGAGCGACATTCGTGGCGGTCGATCAGATGAATGCGCGGTCCTTCCGGCAAGCGGCCTCCCTGGGGCAGAGATTCAGATCCGGGACGGCGACGTTGCCGGTGGTGCGGCCCGCGTGGCCGCCAGCGATCAGAAGCGGTAGGCCCGGTGTGTTCGGCCGTGTGGTCATCTCGGCCTCCCATCCGTCGGCAACCTTCCAGGGCTCGATCGTCTCTCCCAGACCGGCCTGGTGCAATACATTCAGCAAGAGAAGATTTTGTTTTCTTGGTCCTTGCTTGAAGTTTGTGGTGCATCTGTTGATGCAACTTGCACGCCACCTATCACGTGCCCCTGGGACCAGAGCGCACGAGGGGGACCCGCCATCTGCCTGCCGCCCCTGGTCGAGCCCCTCTTGCACCTTGCGCTCACTACGTGAAACCCTTATGGCAAGCCTCATCGGCAATGCTCGTGCAAGTTGCAGTGTAAGATTGACCGAACGGCCAAACGGCCTTTCCCGTTACACCTTCATTCCCGACGAGGAGAGTGGACGGTGCCATCGCAGCAGGGCAGTCCGACTGTTCGCAGGCTCAGACTCGGTCAGGAGCTCCGTCTCCTACGCGAACGAAAGAAGCTGACGGGGGCCAGGGCGGCCAAGGATCTGGGCTGGAGCGCCAGCAAGATCAGCCGGATCGAAGCGGCCAAGACTGTGCCAAGCGCCGAGGACATCAAGGCACTGGCAGAGCTCTACAAGATCGACAGTGGTAAACGTGACGAACTCTTCGCCCTGCTGAGGGATGCGGATCAGCGTGGGTGGTGGGAAGATTACGAAGACGCCCTACCTGAGGAATACACAAGATTCCTCGGGTTGGAGGCGGAGGCGACATTCCAGCGCAACTGGGAACCCCAGATCGTGCCTGGTCTCCTCCAGACTGAGGACTATGCACGGGAGGTCGTCCTCTCCGTCCGCGGCATCTCGCGCATCACGCACAGCGGTGTCCGGAGCCGGGTCGAGGCGCGCATGGATCGGCAGCAGCGGGTTTTGCACCGTCCGCAGCCGTCCCAGCTGTGCTTCGTGCTCGATGAGCCGGCTCTGATGCGCCGATTCGGTGAGCCCTCGGTCATGCGGGAGCAGATGGAGCATCTCCTGGAGATGTCGCTGCTGCCGCACGTCAGCGTGCAAGTGCTGGTGATGGATGCGCTGCACCCCGTCAACACGGGGGCTTTCATCCATCTGAAGTTCGCGGAATTCGACGATGTTGTATATCTGGAGCAGCTCTACACTGCTCACTTCGTCGATGATCTCGAACGAGTGGCTGGATATGAGGAAGCCTTCGACTACATCAAGTCCCAGGCGCTGGACGAGGACGAGTCACGTGTGCTCATCCAGCGCAAGGCGATGATGTGGCGAGGCTAGCGCCAAAGATCACAACAAGGGGCAACGGTGCCCCTTTCGCCCGTTTGGGGAGAAAATGTACATCGATCCCGTGGCAGCGACCTGGCAGAAGAGCAGCTTCTGCAACGGTGCTAGCAGCTGCGTCGAAGTCGCGCCGCTTGCCGACGGAAACGTCGCCTTGCGAGACGGCAAGGAGCAGGACGGTCCTGTCCTGGTCTTCACGCCGAGTGAGTGGGCCGCCTTCACGGCCGGGGTTCGTGACGGCGAGTTCGACCTGACCTCGCTTGCCGCTACCGCGTCATGAATAACGGCCCTGGCAGGTTGCTGACACAACACCATCAGGGCCGCCGCGACTCCAGCTCGTCATCTTTCGCGAGAACCGAAGATCCACATATCTTGGCCTGAAGTGCGTTGGAGATCAACTAACGACTCGCCTGTTCGACGCAGAGAATCAGGCTCCATTTGGACCGCCCCCCAACAGGCTCAATGTGAAGCTGCCCGCGCCCCCATGAGGGACGCGGGCAGTTTCAGTGCTCGGTGTCAGGCCAGGTTGAGGCCGCGGGCGACGCCCTGACCGAGGTCCTTGTGGATGTTGCTCCAATACTCCACGACCCGCTGCTTCATGTCCGAGGTGACCTCGGGGGCCGAGGCGTGGCCGACGATGTTGCTCACCAGGTGCTCGCGGTCCGTCTCGGACAGCACGTTCTCCCAGAGGGCGCGCGGCTGGACATAGTCGTCGTCCTCGGCGTGCTTCCGGACGCGCTATGCACTAAACCTGAACGATTCAACTAAAGGAATGCTGCAAGCTTCAGCTCACGCCGCCGCGCCGTACCAGGAAGATCGAGCTCAACCCGGCCAGCACGGCCAGCGCCGCGAGCGCCACGGCGGTCACCATCGAGGCGGACCCGGTGCCGCCGCCCTGGCTCAGGGAGATGAACAGCGTGCCCACCGTCGAGACGCCGATCACCTGGCCGAGCTGCATCACGGTGAGGAGCGCCCCGCTCGCGTCCGCGGCGTAGACGTCGTCGACGTGGGTGGTGGCCAGGTTGGTCACCGCGACCTGCACGCCGAGCCCGGCGCCGATGAGCGCGCTCATGGCCGCGTACGCCACACCGCCTCCGGCGGCGAGCCCGAGACCCACGTAGGCGGGTGCGGCCACGACGTAACCGAAGGGCACGAACGAGCGCTGGCGGCGGGCCGGCAGCAGCGGCCAGGCGAGCCCCACGAGTGCGAACGCCAGCGCGCACGGCACCAGCATCATGCCCGAGGCCAGCGGCGACAGCTTCAGGTCGCCCTGCAGGTGCAGCGCCGAGGTGAACAGGAACGCGCCCCAGGTGGCAGGCCCGAGGAGCAGCACGGCGAGCCCCGGCCGCATGCCGGGGGCGCGCAGCACGCGCGCGTTCACCAGCGGGCGCCCGCCGCGGTTCGTCACCCAGCGCTCAACCCGGACGAACACCACGAAGAGCACCACGCTCAGCGCCATGGAGGCCCAGCCCCACAACGGCCAGCCGAGATCCCTGCCGAGCACGAGCGGGACCACGAACAGCAACACGGCGGCCGACAGGCTCACCAGACCCCACGGGTCGAGCCCGCCCTGGCCGCTGCCCTGGTCGGCGGGGAGCACGCGCAGGCCCGCGATCAACAGCAGGACGCCGATCGGCACCAGGACGAGGAAGACGATCCGCCAGCCGGCGCCGAGCCCGAGCAGAATCCCGCCGAGCGCCTGGCCGACCACGATGCCGCCGCTCACCACCGCCGACCACAAGCCCAGCGCCCGGCCCCTGGCCGCGCCCTGGTAGTTGTGCTGGATCAGCGTCATGACCTGGGGCATCATCAGCGCGGCCCCGGCGCCCTGGGCCAGCCGGGCGGCGACCAGCGTGCCGGTCGTGGGCGCGAGCCCCGCCCCCAGCGTGGTGAGGGTGAACAAGGCGAGCCCGATGAGAAAGGCCCGGCGATAGCCGAACAGGTCGCCGAGCCTGGCACCAGTGATCAACAGGACGGCGTAGACAATGGTGTAGCCGGCGACGATCATCTGCAGCCCGGCACCGGATGAGTGCAGATCGGCCTCGATGGTCGGGGTGGCCACGTTGACGATGTTGACGTTCAGGATGGCCAGGAACTGCCCCACGAGGATGACCGCCAGGAGCAGCCCGCTGGCCTTGCTCTTCTCCGGCTGGTGAACCGGCGCAGGGGGAGCAAGGGGAGCAGATTGGGTCATAGGTTAAGTGTGGCGCCAATCCAGTACCAGTAACGAGAGCCCCTTTATACTGGTATTAATGCTACCTGGATGGCTGACGCCCGCTCTCCCATAGTTGAGGAGTGACCGTGACAGAAGCAAGGCGCTCCGACCTGTCGGCATTCCTCCGCACCCGGCGCGAGCGGATCACCCCCGAGATGGTCGATCTGGCGCCGGGGCCCCGCAGGCGCACGCCCGGCCTGCGTCGCGAGGAGGTCGCCCAGCTCGCCGGGGTGGGCGTCACCTGGTACACGTGGCTGGAGCAGGGGCGGCCGATCAACGCCAGCAGTCAGGTGCTCGACGCGATCTCGCGCACGCTCCAGCTCGACACCGCCGAGCGGCAGCACCTCTACCGGCTCGCGGGCCAGTCGGGCACGCCCATCCTCGACGGCTCCACGCCGGTGACGCCGGAGATGCAGGCCATACTCGACCAGCTCGGCGCGATGCCGGCGAACATCACGAACAGCCGCTACGACGTGCTGGCCTGGAACTCCGCCTACGCGACGATCTTCCCCGAGATCGTGGGCGCGGCGGAATGCGAGCGCAACTCGCTCTGGCAGACGTTCGTCAGCGCGTCGTGGACGACCATGCTCGTCGATCGCGACCAGGAGTTGGCCCGCGCCGTCGCCGTTTTCAGGGGTGCCTACAGCCGCCACTCCGACGACCCGTGCTGGCAGGACTTCGCCCGGCGGCTCGCCGCCGAGAGCGCCGAGTTCGCCCGGCTCTGGGCCCGGCAGGACGTGGCCGAGCCCGGGCCGCGGGTGAAGACGTACGAGCACCGGCAGATGGGCCGGATCAGCTTCAGGACGACGAGTTTCAACCTCTCGTCGGCGCCGGAGACCCGCATGATCGTCTACACGCCGCTGGACGAGGGGTGCCTCGATGTCATGACTCGTCTTATGACCGAAGGTCAGCGCCCCTGAATCACTGTGGTTCATCCGCTCATGCCATGCTCGATGGCTGATAGTCAGGATCGAGCGGAAGCGACCGCACATGAGACTCCCCCGCCCCCTGTTCTCCGCGCCTCTCGTCGTCACACTGGCCGCCGTCGCCGCATGCACGGCGGCCGAGCCGGAGCAGCCGCCGAAGACCGAACAGGCGGCGGAGAAGCCGAAGGAGGCAACGGGCAAGGCGAAGGAGACGACGGTCTCCGAGACCCCGGCCCGGCGGCCGTACACGATCTCGTTCGGTGGGGACGTGCACTTCGAGGGTGGCCTGCGCAACAGGCTCGCCGCGCCGCGCACGGCGCTCGGGCCGATCGCGCAGGTGCTGAGCAAGGCCGACCTCGCGATGGTCAACCTGGAGACGGCGATCACGACCGGCGGTACGCCCGCGCCCGGCAAGGATTACACCTTCAGGGCGCCCGCCACGGCGTTCGCCGCGCTGAAGGCCGCTGGGGTCGACGTGGCGTCGATGGCCAACAACCACGGCATGGACTACATGGAGACCGGGCTCGCCGACTCGCTGGCGGCGATCAAGCAGAGCAAGTTCCCGATCGTGGGCATCGGGGCGAACGCCACGCAGGCCTACAAACCCTTCAGGAAGACCGTCAACGGCAACCGGGTCTCCATCATCGGCGCCACGCAGGTGCTCGACGCCGAGTTCATCCAGGCGTGGACGGCGACGCCCAACAAGGGCGGGCTCGCGTCGGCCAAGGACGAGGATCGCCTGCTCCAGGCCGTACGGCAGGCGCGCAAGAACTCCGACACCGTCATCGTGCACCTGCACTGGGGCACCGAGATGCAGAAGTGCCCCAATCCGGCGCAGCTGGCGCTCGGCCCGAAGCTGGTCAAGGCGGGCGCCGACGTGGTGGTCGGCGGGCATGCGCACATCCTGCTCGGCGCCGGGTACATCGGCAACGGGTACATCAGCTACGGCTTGGGCAACTTCGTCTTCTACAACTCCAAGCCCGGCACCACCGGCAAGACCGGCGTGCTGACCCTCACCATCAAGGGCCGCAAGGTGCTCAAGGACCAGTGGACCCCGGCCACGATCCAGGGGGGAGTACCGATCCCCATGACGGGCACGGCCAAGACACAGGCGGTGGCCGACTGGAGGGCCCTGCGGTCCTGTACGGGTCTGGCCGCCCGCCCTTGACGACGGTTATCATTGGACAATCTGTCCAATAGGAGGTCGCGATGCGCTGGGTCGAGTCCGATGACGTACGGCTGGCGGTCTTCGAGGAAGGCGACCCCGGCGACCCCACGATCCTGCTCGTCCACGGCTACCCGGACACGCACCGGGTCTGGGACGAGGTCGCCGAGCGGCTGCGCGACCGCTTCCACGTGGTCCGCTACGACGTACGCGGCGCGGGCTCCTCGACGGCCCCGCGCCACACCCGCGACTACGCCCTCGACCGGCTCGCGGCCGACCTGACGGCGGTGCTCGACGCGATCGGCAAGCCGCGGGTCCATCTGGTGGGGCACGACTGGGGTTCGCTGCAGGGCTGGGACGCCGTGAGCCGGCCCGGCCTCCGCGACCGGGTGGCCTCCTTCACCAGCTTCGGCGGTCCGGGTCTCGCGCAGTGGCGCCACTTCATGAGGTACGGCCGGCGGCGCGACGTGCTGGCACAGCGGGCCAGATCCTGGTACATCGGCGTCTTCCAGCTTCCGGTGCTGCCCGAGGTGGCTTGGAGCACGTTCATGCCGCGGGTCCTGGAACGGACGATGCGCTTGAACGAGGGCATCGAGCCCAGACCGGGCCATCCCGCCGACACGCTGGTCAGTGACGCCCGCAACGGTCTGCGGCTCTACCGCGCCAACATGGCCGACCGGCCTGCCGGTGACGCGTCCGACCGGTCCGCGAGTGACGCGTCCGACCGGTCCGCGAGTGACGCGTCCGACCGGCCCCGTGACGACGGCGTCGGCCGTGGTGACGGGCCGACCGTCGCCGTGCCGGTCCAGCTCATCGAGCCGACGCGGGACCCGTTCGTCACCCCGGCGTTGCTGGCCTCCCTCGGGCAGTGGGTGCCGAGGTTCTGGCACCGCAAGATCGCGGCCGGTCACTGGGCGCAGCGCAGTCATCCCGAGGTCATCGCCAGGATGATCGCCGAGTTCGCCACCCACACCGACGGCGGCGCGCCCACCAGAAGCCTGCGCGGAGCACGCGTCGAGGAGGGACAGAAGGCCTTCCACGGGCAACTGGTGGTGATCACCGGCGCGGGCAGCGGCATCGGGCGGGCCACCGCACGCGCCTTCGCGGCGCACGGGGCCGAGGTCGTCTGCGCGGACCTCGATCTCGAAGCGGCGACGCGCACGGCCGACGGCATCGCCAAGGACCTCGGTGGTACGGCCCACGCCGTACGGGTCGATGTCGCCGACACCACCCAGATGGAAGACTTCGCCGGAAATATCCGCGCTGAGTATGGAGTGCCGGCCATTGTGGTGAACAATGCCGGGATTGCGGTCAGCGGGCCGTTCCTCGACCACTCGGTCGACGACTGGCGCCGGACCCTCGACGTCAACCTGTGGGGCGTCATCCACGGCTGCCGCCTGTTCGCCGCTCAGATGGTCGAGCGGGGGGAAGGCGGCCATATCGTCAACATCGCCTCGCTGGCCGCGTTCGTACCGTCGCGGCTGCTGCCCGCCTATTCCACCTCGAAGGCGGCCGTGAAGATGCTGAGCGACTGCCTCAGAGCGGAAGTCGCCGCGCAGGGCATCGGGGTCACCGTGATATGTCCTGGTTTCGTGTCCACGCCCATCGCGCGCAACGCCACGTACGTCGGGCCGGACATCAGGGAGACGGCCGAACAGCGGCTCGCCCGCCGCGGCTACCCGCCCGAGCGCGTCGCCGCCCACATCCTGCGGGCCGTACACCGTGACCAGGCCGTCGTGCCGGTCAACGCGGAAGGGAAGATCGGCTACGCGCTGTCGAGAATCTCGCCGGGAACACTGCGGCGGCTGGCCCGAGTGACCGGCGTCACAGGAATTCCGCCATTCGCCAGGTAACGATCGTGCACTTGGGGGGAAGATGGAGCTCGTGTCCTCCCCGATGATTGAAGACGGCTGCGCGCCGCCCAAATCGCTCCGGCGACGGCCGACGCAGCGCCGCAGTGCCCGCCGCGTCGAGCGGATGCTCGACGCGTGCGCCGAGCTGCTCGACGAGATGGGCTACGAGGGTCTCTCCACCACCCGCATCGCCGAGCGAGCCGGCGTCGCGATCGGGTCGGTCTACCAGTTCTTTCCCGACAAGCGGGCCATCACGCAGGAGCTGACCAGGCGCAACGTCGAGCAGTTCGTCTCCCGGGTCGGCCGCAGGTTCCTCGAAGAGGACTATCGCGGCTGGTGGGAGGCGGTCGACGCGATCATCGACGAGTTCGTCGACATGCATCGGACCGTGCCCGGGTTCAGGAACCTGCGCTTCGGCGACGTGGTCGACCTCAACCTGCTCGACTCCGACTCCGACAACAACATGGTGATCGCCGGACGGCTGCGCGGGCTGCTGCTGAAGGAGTTCGGGCTGGCCGACAGCCAGGAGCTCGACCTGGCCGTGCTGGTCGCCGTCGAGGCGGGCGACGCGGTGCTGAAGCTGGCCTTCCGCCGCGATCCCGACGGGTCACCGGAGATCATCGAGGCGGCCAAGCAGCTGATCCGCGGCTTCCTGTCCCGCCAGCTCAAGTCCTGGTCCCCGTGAGGCTACTCGTTTTCGTGTAGCTCCTTGAGGAGTTCCGGGAGCCAGGCGGGAGTCGAGCCGTGCTGGCGCTGTGCCTGGTCGTTGGATTCCGGGACGAGCGCGGCGGGGGGTGGCTGGCGTAGCTGGGGCCGCGACGGGGCGGTGCCCGGCACGCACGGTGCCGGGAACGTCACCGGCCGTGCGTCACGCGCCTCCCTCGCCATCCTGGTGTGCAGTCTGGCCTCCAGCGCGTGGAGGTTTCGCTCAGCCGATTCGATGGCCTCCAGGCGGGCCGAAAGGTAGCCGACCGCCCCGGGAATCACGGCCGACAGCACGATGACGCAGACCAAGACGAAGGTCATCTGCTTGGACATGCCCATCGCGACTCCCTCCACTAGCGGACGAGCGCGACGGTTATATCCCCTCCGACCAGCACAGACACGCTGACTGTAGTCATACTTTAACGCTACGTTGCCGAACCCGTGCGAGATCCGCGATGTGCATTGACCGGGCAAAACCGCAAGCGGCTCGGTAGTCTCGCGGTGTGGCGCATGTGACCCGTGAGCACCTTGATCGCCTGCTAGAGCAGGCACTGCTGGCCGACGACCACGGTTCGCTGGCCAAGCGGCTGTACGACGTCGCGCTCGGCTATTCGTCGGGCGACGTTTCCAGGGCATCCATCCTGGTCCTGGCCGCTGAGGAATGGCGAGCGGCGGGACAACCCGCACGTGCGATGGAGTGCTTCCAGCGCGCGATGGAAGACGGTGGCGAGTCGAGCATCGACCCGCGAGCCGGCATAGCCGACACGCTCTTCGAGCTCGACAGACCGGACGAGGCAAGGGAGGTCATCGAGACCATCCGTGCGGAAGGCCGTGCCACCACGGCGACCGCTCACACGATCGCCGAGACCCTGGTCGCCTACGGTGACCTGAGGGCGGGGCACGAGTGGGCGACCCAGGCGGTGCTGGCCTGCGACGAGAACGACCCCGAGCAGGTGGCCCTGCTGCGCACCCGCTACCGCATCAGGGTGGACCTCGGCCTGCCGGAGGACGACCTGGACGCCCTGGTTTCCTGACGAGGGACGCCGTGGGCAGATGACGCGATCCGCCCGCCCGTAGGAGGGCGGCGCGGTCTGTCCTGCTGGGCGCATGGCGTGATCCGCAGGTGGGTTGCGCGGTCTGCCCCCGCTGGGCGGGTGGCGTAACTCTGAGGTGGCGCGCCCTGCTGGGCGGGTGGCGCAACCCGTGGGTGGTGGCGACGGCCCGTGGATGGGTGGCGCGATCCGCTCACTCGGGCGGGTCGCGCGAGCCGTTCCGTGGGTGAATGGCGTGAGCTGTGCGGTGGGCAGGGCGTGGGCGCGCGAGGCGTCAGTCCAGGGCCAGTCTCTGGATCAGTCCGTTGACGCCGTCGATGGCGGGGGCGCGATCGGGCACCTCCGGCAGTACGGGGTCGACGGTCTCGCGCTTCACCTGATCGACGGGCGGGAGCGCGTCGACAGGCCGGAGCGGGCCGCCGGACTGGAGCGGGCTGCCGGACTGGAGCGGGCCGACGGGAGACTCGGCCACGGTGCCCACTATGCGTGAGCCGGCCGCGGTCGCGTCGTCGGCCAGGTTGCCGGTGTGTGGCAGGTGCCGCGGCATGGGGAGGTCGGGTGCCTCCGCCAGCCTCGACACGTCCGCCAGGCCCGCCGTGCCGGGGATGCCGCCGGGGAGCGTCGAGGCGCCCGTGGTGGCGGCCATCCCGCCCTGGTCGGCGATGTTCATCACCGAACGGCCCGTCGCCAGACCGGCCACGCCGAGCCGGTCGGCCAGCCGCATCGCGGCCATGGACAGGCGGTCGCCGGCCGAGCCGCCCTGCGACCCGTCCAGCACCACGAGATCCGTGCTGTCGTCGCAGACACGGACCGTGGACGCGGACGACGTCACCTCCGCAGACGGCCCGGTGCAGCCATCCGAGGCATCGAAGGAGCTGCGGGCGGCTGCGGGACCCGCCGCCGTCCAGCTCACTGCCACGGTCAGCGTGGCCACCGCGAGGCGGAACTTCCGAGATGACACTGCACGTCCTCCTGCTTCGGCTTTCGGTGATGCGAAGAAGGCCGAAGCTAGCCACGACCGCCTCCGCCGCGGGCCGGCTTGCCGGAAGGGTGGCGCAACGCTTGACGACGAAGGGCCGCCGTTGACCGTGCCGTGAAGCGCCGGTGCCGTGAAGCGCCGGTGCCGTGAAGCGCTGGCGCCCGGAAGCGCTGGCGCCCGGAAGCGCTGGCGCCCGGAAACGCCGACGCCCGGAAACCAGCCGGTTTCCGGGCGTCGTGCGAGCGCGGGGTCAGCCGCGGGCGATGGTGAGCTCGTCGTCGCCGAGGTCCACCAGGACGCGGTCACCGTCCACGACCTCACCCGACAGCACGGACTTGGCCAGCTTGTCGCCGATAGCCGACTGCACCAGGCGGCGCAGCGGGCGCGCCCCGTACATCGGGTCGTAGCCGGTGAGCGCCAGCCATTCACGGGCCGCGTCGGTGACCTCCAGCGTGAGCCGGCGGTCGGCCAGTCGCTGGGCCAGGCGCTCGACCTGGAGGTCGACGATGCGCGTCAGCTCTTCCGAGCCGAGCGCGTCGAACAGGATCACGTCGTCGAGCCGGTTGAGGAACTCCGGCTTGAACGCGTTGCGCACCGCGCCCATGACGGCCTCGCGCTTGGCGCCGTTGGCCAGTTTGGGGTCGACCAGGAACTGCGAGCCGATGTTGGAGGTGAGGATCAGGATCGTGTTGCGGAAGTCGACGGTCCGGCCCTGGCCGTCGGTCAGCCGGCCGTCGTCGAGCACCTGCAGCAGGATGTCGAAGACCTCGGGGTGGGCCTTCTCCACCTCGTCGAGCAGCACGACCGTGTAGGGCCGCCGCCTGACGGCCTCGGTGAGCTGGCCGCCCTCCTCGTAGCCGACGTAGCCGGGAGGGGCGCCGACGAGCCGGGCGACGCTGTGCTTCTCGGAGTATTCGCTCATGTCGATGCGGGTCATCGCCCGCTCGTCGTCGAACAGGAACTCCGCCAGCGCCTTGGCCAGCTCGGTCTTGCCGACACCCGTCGGGCCGAGGAACAGGAACGAGCCCGTGGGCCGGTCGGGGTCGGAGATCCCGGCCCGGCTCCGCCGTACGGCATCGGAGACGGCCTGTACGGCCTGCTGCTGCCCGATGAGGCGCCGCCCCAGCTCCTCCTCCATCCGCAGCAGTTTGGCCGTCTCAGCCTCCAGCAGGCGGCCCGCCGGGATGCCCGTCCAGGACGAGATGACCTCGGCGATGTCGTCGGGGCCGACCTCCTCCTTGACCATGGCGTTGTCGGGGGTGGCGGCCTCGGAGGCGGCCCGCAGGGCCTGCTCCAGGCGCGGCACCTCGGCGTACATGAGCCGGGAGGCGGCCTCGAAGTCGCCGTCGCGCTGCGCCCGCTCGGCGCTGCTCCTGGCCTCGTCGAGCTGCTTCTTGAGCTCGCCGACCTTGTTCAGGCCGGCCTTCTCGGTCTCCCAGCGGCCGACGAGGGCGTTGAGCTCCTCCTGGCGGTCGGCCAGCTCCTTGCGGAGGCGTTCGAGCCGCTGGATGGAGGCCTCGTCGGTCTCCTTGGACAGGGCCAGCTCCTCCATCTTCATCCGGTCGACGTTGCGCTGGAGCTGGTCGATCTCGACGGGCCGCGAGTCGATCTCCATGCGTAGCCGGGAGGCGGACTCGTCGACCAGGTCGATGGCCTTGTCGGGCAGGAAGCGGTTGGTGATGTAGCGGTCGGAGAGCGCGGCGGCGGCGACCAGCGCGCTGTCGGCGATCTGGACCTGGTGGTGGGCCTCGTAGCGGCCCTTGAGCCCGCGCAGGATCGCGATCGTGTCCTCGACCGTGGGCTCGCCGACGTAGACCTGCTGGAAGCGGCGCTCCAGCGCGGGGTCCTTCTCGATGCGCTCGCGGTATTCGTCGAGGGTCGTGGCGCCGATCATGCGGAGTTCGCCGCGGGCCAGCATGGGCTTGAGCATGTTGCCCGCGTCCATCGCGCCCTCGGCGGCGCCCGCCCCGACGACCGTGTGCAGTTCGTCGATGAACGTGATGATCTGCCCGTCGCTCTCCTTGATCTCGGAGAGCACGGCCTTGAGCCGCTCCTCGAACTCGCCGCGGTACTTCGCGCCCGCGACCATCGCGCCCAGGTCGAGCGAGATCAGCCGCTTGTTGCGCAGCGACTCGGGCACGTCGCCGGCCACGATGCGCTGGGCCAGGCCCTCGACGACGGCCGTCTTGCCGACGCCGGGCTCGCCGATCAGCACGGGGTTGTTCTTGGTGCGCCGGGACAGGACCTGCACGACCCGGCGGATCTCGGAGTCGCGGCCGATGACCGGGTCGAGCTTGCCGCTGCGGGCCCGCTCGGTCAGGTCGACGCCGTACTTCTCCAGCGCCTGGTAGGTGTCCTCGGGCGTCTCACTGGTGACGCGGGCGTGGCCGCGTACCTTCTCGAAGGCGTCGAGCAGCGCCTGCGGGGTGGCCCCCTGGGACTTCAGCAGCTCGGCCATCTGGCCGCCGTCGGTGGCCAGGCCGACGAGCAGGTGCTCGGTGGAGACGTACTCGTCCTCGAGCCGCTTGGCCCGCTGCGCGGCGGTGTTGATCACGGTCAGCAGCTGGCGGGAGCTCGACGGCGCGCTCACGGTGGAGCCCTGCGCCTTCGGCAGCGCGGCGAGCTGCTCCTCGGCCTTGGCGCGCAGCGTCTTCCAGTCGGCGCCGACGGCTTCGAGCAGCGGAATGGCGGTGCCGCCCGTCTGGGCGAGCAGGGTGGTCAGCAGGTGCGCGGGCGCGATCTCCGGATTGCCCTCCGCGGCGGCACGCCGCATGGCCCCGGAGAGAGCTTCCTGGCTCTTCTGGGTGAGCTTGTAGTCCATGTGTTTCTAGGCCCCCGGTGGCAGCTCGTAGCGGATCAGCGCCCTGACCATCTGCATCTCGGCGCGCAGGCGGTGAACCTCCTCACGCAGCCGCAGAGCCTCGTTCTCGAGCTCGAGAATCCGCTTGATGCCCGCGAGGTTGATGCCCTCTTCCTGGGAGAGCCGCTGGACCTCGCGGAGCTGGATGATGTCGCGGGTGGAGTAGAGGCGGCCGCGCCCCGCCGTACGGCCTGGACACACCAGTCCGAGCCGGTCGTACTGCCGCAGCGTCTGCGGGTGGAGACCCGACAGTTGCGCGGCTACCGAGATCACATAGACCGGTGTTTCGTCTGACAGGTCGAAATAGTTGGCGTCCATCGGCTACTCGCTTCTGGCTCTCTGTATGAGATCAGCTCGCGGGTCGTCGCCCGCGGTCGCGGTGTTGAACTCCGTGAGGAGCTCGCGGGACTTGTCGTCCAGCGTCTTGGGGACGACCACCTCGACCGTGGCGAGCAGGTCGCCCTTGGTGCCGTCCTTGTGGGCGACGCCCCTGCCGCGGATCCGGAACGTCCGGCCGTTGGGGGTGCCCGTCGGGATGCGCAGCGTGACCGGCAGGCCCTTGAGTATCGGCACCTTGATCTCGGCGCCGAGCGCGGCCTCCGAGAACGTCACCGGCACGGTGATCGTCAGGTTGTCGCCCGCCCTGCCGAACACGGCATGCGGTTTGACGTGCGCGAGGATGTAGAGGTCGCCGGCCGGGCCGCCGTTCTCGCCCGGGGCGCCCTTGGCCTTGAGCTTGACCCGCTGGCCGTCGGCCACCCCCGCGGGGATGCGCGCCTGGATGTTGCGGGTGCTCTTGGCCCGGCCGCTGCCCTCGCACACGGGGCAGGGGTCGTCCACGAGCAGGCCACGGCCCTTGCAGTCGCGGCAGGGCTCGGAGAAGGCGAAGTTGCCCAGGTTGCGGCTGGCCGCACCGGTGCCCTCGCAGGTCGGGCAGACCCGCGGGGTGGTGCCGGCCTTGGCCCCGGTGCCGCTGCACGCCGTGCAGGCGGCCGAGCTGGTCAGCCGGAGCGAGACCGTGGAGCCCTCGACCGCTTCGGTGAACGTGAGCGTGACCTCGGACTCGATGTCCTGGCCACGCCGCGGCCTGGTGGTGCTGGTCGTACGGGCCGAGCCGCCGCCGCGGTTGAACAGCCCGCCGAACAGGTCGCCGAGCCGCTCACCCGCACCGTGGCCCTGCTGCTGCTGGCTGGCGGTGCCACCGAACAGGTCGCCGAAGTCGAACGGGAAGCCGCCACTGCCGGGACGCTGGCCGCCCACCCCCGACCCGAACAGCGCGCGCGCCTCGTCATATTCCTTGCGGCGCTTGCTGTCGGACAGGACGTCGTTGGCCTCGGAGATCTCCTTGAACTTGGTCTCCTTGGCCACGTCGCCCTGGTTGGTGTCGGGGTGGTACTGCCGGGCCAGCTTGCGGTAGGCCTTCTTGATCTCTTCGGCCGTGGCTGACTTGGGCACACCAAGGACGGCGTAGTAGTCCTTCTCCAGGTAGTCCTTGGTGCTCATCTATCGCCCTTCGTTCTGCTTCGTCAGTTGTCGTCGTCGGACGCCGGAGGGGCGTCTTCTGGCTCCGCCACGGCCACCCGCGCCGGGCGGAGCACCCGGTCACCCATCCGGTAACCGGGCTGTAGCACCTCGACCGCGGTCGGCTCGGTGACGTCCGGCGAGTAGCTGTGCATCAGCGCCTCGTGAACGGTCGGGTCGAACGGGTCGCCCTTCTGCCCGAAGGAGTTGAGGCCGAGCTTGGTGACCGCCGCTTCCAGTGACTCTGCCACCTTCGCGAAGCCACCGGTGAGCTCGCCGTGATCACGTGCCCGCCCGATGTCGTCGAGCACGGGCAGGAGCTCCTGGAGGGCGCTCGCGACGGCCTGCTCGCGAACCGCGACCCGGTCACGCTCGACCCGCCTGCGGTAGTTGGTGTACTCCGCCTGGAGACGCTGCAGGTCGGACGTCCGCTCGGAGAGCTGGGCCAGCAGGTCCCCGTCCTGCGCCGCCACCTCGGTGGGGGCGGGGGGAACGGGGGTCTCCTGGTCCTGCGGACGTTCGCGCGCCTGGCCCGTCTCCGGGTCGATCTTACGGTTGTCGCGGATCACCGGCTCGTCGTGCCCGTTGTCACGCGTCGGCATCACTTGTCCTTCTTCGGCTGGTCTTCGTCGACGATCTCGGCCTCGACCACGTCCTCGTCGGCCTTCTGCTGCTCGCCGGCCGCGGCGTCCTGCGGGGCGCCTTCGCCGTCGGCCTGCTGGCCCTGGCTCTGAGCGTAGATCGCCGAGCCCATCTTCTGGCTGACGGTCGCGAGCTTCTCGGCCGAGTTGCGGATGACGTCGGTGTCGGTGCCCTCAAGAGCCTTCTTCAGCTCGCCGAGCGCGTCGTTGACCTCGGTCTTGATCTCGCCGGGGACCTTGTCGTCGTTCTCGCGGAGGAACTTCTCCGTCTGGTAGGCGAGCCCGTCCGCGTTGTTGCGGACCTCGGCCTCCTCGCGGCGCTTCTTGTCCTCCTCGGCGTAGGACTCGGCCTCGCGCATCATCCGCTCGATGTCGTCCTTCGGCAGCGCGGAGCCGCCGGTGATCGTCATCGTCTGCTCCTTGCCCGTGCCCAGGTCCTTGGCGGAGACGTTGACGATGCCGTTGGCGTCGATGTCGAAGGTGACCTCGATCTGCGGGATGCCGCGCGGCGCCGGGGCGATGCCGGTCAGCTCGAAGGTGGCCAGCTTCTTGTTGTACGAGGCGATCTCGCGCTCGCCCTGGTAGACCTGGATCTGCACCGACGGCTGGTTGTCCTCGGCCGTGGTGAAGACCTCGGAGCGCTTGGTCGGGATCGTCGTGTTGCGCTCGATGATCTTGGTGAAGATCCCGCCCTTGGTCTCGATGCCCAGCGACAGCGGGGTCACGTCGAGCAGCAGGACGTCCTTGACCTCACCCTTGAGCACACCGGCCTGCAGGGCGGCGCCGATGGCGACGACCTCGTCCGGGTTGACGCCCTTGTTGGGCTCCTTGCCGCCGGTCAGCTCCTTGACGAGCTCGGAGACGGCGGGCATGCGGGTCGAGCCGCCGACGAGCACCACGTGGGCGATGTCGGAGATCTTGATGCCGGCGTCCTTGATGACCTGGTGGAACGGGCCCTTGGTCCGCTCGAGCAGGTCGGCGGTCAGCCGCTGGAACTCGGCCCTGGTCAGCTTCTCGTCGAGGTGCAGCGGGCCCTCGGACGAAGCGGTGATGTAGGGCAGGTTGATGTTGGTCTCGGCCTGGCTGGACAGCTCGATCTTGGCCTTCTCCGCCGCCTCACGCAGGCGCTGGAGGGCCATCTTGTCCTTGGACAGGTCGACGCCGTGAGCGTTCTTGAACCGGTTGGCCAGCTCGTCGACGACCCGCTGGTCCCAGTCGTCACCACCGAGGTGGTTGTCGCCGGAGGTCGCCTTGACCTCGACGAAGCCGTGGCCGTCCTCCTGGCCGACGTCGAGCAGGGACACGTCGAAGGTGCCGCCGCCGAGGTCGAAGACCAGGATCGTCTGGTCCTGCTCCTTGTCGAGCCCGTACGCGAGCGCCGCCGCGGTCGGCTCGTTGATGATGCGGAGCACGTTGAGGCCCGCGACCGTGCCGGCCTCCTTGGTGGCCTGGCGCTGCGCGTCGTTGAAGTAGGCCGGGACGGTGACCACCGCGTCGGTGATCTTCTCGCCCAGGTAGGCCTCCGCGTCCTGCTTCAGCTTCTGCAGGACGAAGGCGCTGATCTGCTGGGGGGAGAACTTCTTGCCGTCGATCTCCTGGGACCAGTTGGTGCCCATCTCGCGCTTGACGGAGCGGATGGTCCGGTCCACGTTGGTGACGGCCTGTCGCTTGGCGACCTCGCCGACCAGGACTTCGCCGTTCTTCGCGAAGGCGACCACGGACGGCGTGGTCCGCGAGCCCTGCGCGTTGGCGATGACGGTGGGCTCACCGCCCTCGAGGATCGAGACGACGGAGTTGGTCGTCCCAAGGTCGATACCTACCGCACGTGCCATGAGTACGTCCCTGTAGTTAAAGTTGAGTCGGTCGGACTCAACGTACGAATGCCCGCGGTGTTTGTCAAACAGCTTGAGCCTACTCGACTCAACCCCGCCCCGAGCACCCGCACTCCCCCCTGCAAGACGAGACCTCCGACACATGTGCCGGAGGTCTCATAGGGGGTTCAGGACTTGGCGCCGTCCACGACCTTGCGCTTGCCGAGTGGCGACTTGAGCTTGACCGTCGTGGTCTTCTCCACCGCGATCATGATGCAGGCGACGTCCTTGGCCTTCGGGGCGGTGCCCTCGTAGAGCGTGACCGTGACGCGCTTGCCCGTCTCCTTGACCTTGACCCGGTCCAGGACGCTGCACGGGGCCACGCCCGACCACCAGGTCAGCTTGAGCTTGCGGCCGTGGGACGTCGGCTGCGCCTTGGTCCAGCGGACCTTGTGCGTGTTGATCGTGTCGCCCGTGGGCTTGACCGGTTTCGGGGACTTCGTGGGAGTCGTCGCCACGGGGCCGCTCGCCACGGGGTCGGTGGTGACCGGCGCCTGGGGGGCAGAAGCGGGGGCCTGCTTGGCAGGCGCCGGGGCCCCGCAGCTCGTCGCAAGCACCAGACATCCGGCCAGAAGAGTCGCTGTCATTGTGCGCATACTTCTTGGACGAATGGGACGCCTCGGAGGTTCAGTCACCGGGATCCGGCGGAAATCCCGCCGGTGAAGTTAGGGTTGAACACGTGCTGCGTCAGGCCCTGTTGGCCGTCTCCAGGAGCGACCTCGCCGAGCGGGTCGTCACCACATCGCCGCTGACCAGGGACGTGGTCAGGCGCTATGTCGCCGACGACGTCGACGCGGTCATCGCCCGGCTGACCCGCGACGGGCTGCTGGTCACCGTCGACCACCTGGGCGAGGACGTCACCGACCGGGCGCAGGCCGAGCGCTCGGTCCAGGACCACCTCGCGCTGCTCGGCCGGCTGCCCCGGGACGCCGACGTGTCGATCAAGCTGACCGCGCTGGGACTGCGGCTCTCCGAGCAGCTCGCGCTCGACAACGCGGCCACCATCTGCGAGGCCGCCGCGGCCAAGGGCGTGACGATCACCCTCGACGCCGAGGAGCACGACACGATCCTCGCGCTCCACTCCGTGCACGCCACGCTGCGCAAGGAGCATCCTGACGTGGGCGTCGTGGTGCAGGCGTACCTTCCGGACGCCCGCGAGCGCTGCGAGCGGCTCGAAGGGGCCAGAGTGCGGCTGTGCAAGGGCGCCTACACCGCGCCCGGCGCCTATACCGCACCGGCCGACATCGACCGCTCGTTCGTGCGCTGCCTCAAGGTGCTGATGAACGGCACCGGCTATCCCATGGTCGCCACGCACGACCCCCGGCTGGTGGAGATCGCCTCGGCGCTGGCCGTACTGACCGGGCGGGACGCGACGGGCTTCGAGTATCAGATGCTGTACGGAGTCCGGCCCGCCGAGCAGGCCCGCCTGGCCGGGCTCGGCGCCCAGGTGCGCGTCTACGTGCCCTACGGCACCGACTGGTACGCCTACCTCATGCGCCGCCTCGCCGAGCGCCCGCGCAACCTGGCCTTCTTCGCCCGGTCGCTGGTGAGCAGGCACTAGCTAGGTAGGCTACCGGCGTGATTGCGATTCTGGGCACGGGCAAGATGGGCGAGGCCCTCCTGTCCGGTCTCCTTCGGGCAGGGTTCGATTCGGGCGACATCATGGCGACGGCCCGCCGACCGGAGCGCGCACAGGCGCTGCGTGAGGCGTACGGCGTGCGGACCGTCACCAACGCCGAGGCCGCCAAGGCCGCGGAGACGCTCATCCTGGCGGTCAAGCCGCAGGACATGGCGACGCTGCTGGCGGAGATCGCCCCTTACGTCCCCGCCGACCGCCTGGTGATCACCGCCGCCGCCGGCATCACCACCGCCTTCGTCGAGCAGCGGCTCGGCGTCGAGGTCCCGGTGGTCAGGGTGATGTCCAACACGCCGATCCGCTTCGACGAGGCGATGAGCGTGATCTCGGCGGGCGCCCACGCGGGCGAGGAGCACCTCAAGCACACCGAGGACCTGCTCAAGCCGGTCGGCAAGGTGCTGCGCATGCCCGAGTCGCAGCAGGACGCGGCCACCGCCCTGTCGGGCAGCGGGCCCGCCTACTTCTTCTACCTGGTCGAGGCCATGGTCGACGCGGGGATCCTGCTCGGCATGCCCAGGGCCGCGGCGCTCGACATGGTCACCCAGTCGATCGTGGGCGCCGCCGTGATGCTGCGCGACTCGGGCGAGCATCCGGTGATCCTGCGCGAGGCGGTCACCTCTCCCGGCGGCACCACGATCGCGGCGATCGCCGAGCTCGAACGGCACAGCGTCCGCGCCGCCTTCCTGGCCGCCATCGAGGCCGCCCGCGACCGCAGCCGCGAGCTGGCCTCGGGCTGAGCCCGGGAGGCCCAAAGGCCGCCCGGACCGCCCTGCTCCTACGATGGGTCGGGTGACGATCCGTCGCGGCATCCCCCCGCTGCTCGTCCTGCTCGCGCTGACCGGTTGCTCGTCCGAGGAACCGGCCGCCGTACAACTGGCCGACGTCAAGCGCGCCCCCGTCACCGAGGTCGTCGAGGCGCCCGCCACGATCGGCGCCCGCGCCACGGCCACCCTCCGCTCGCCCGCCCAGGGCACGATCGCCAAGCTCTACGTACGCGAGGGCGACCACGTGCGCAAGGGCCAGATCGTGGCCAAGATCCGTTCACCACAGGCCCAGGACCAGCTCAAACAGGCCAGGCAGGCGTCGAAGTCGGCCGCGCCCGCCACCCCGGGCCTGGGCCGCCCGAACGTCCGGCTCGCCTCCTTCGACACCGGCGCGTTCGACCTCAAGGTGGCCAGGCACTTCGCCAGGGCGCGCAGGGAGGCCAAGAAGATCGACGACGCCCAGGCCCGCCGGCAGCTGCTCAGCGCCATCGGCCTGGCCGAGGCCCAGCACAAGGCGCAGACCAGGGCCCTGAAGTCGATCACCGCCCAGCTCAACCGGTCGATCAACAGCGTGCTGGCCGGCGTCACGAGCGGGTTCGGCGGCCTGACGTCGTCGATGGCGTCGTTGCAGGCGGCCTCCAAGTCCCAGGCGAAGGCCGCGGTCAAGGCGGCGGAGAGCACGGTGAAGTCGCTCACCGTCAAGGCGCCGTTCGGCGGGGTGGTCACGCTCGGCCGGCCCACCGGCGGCGGTTCGGCGAGCAGCCTGAACGGCCTGCTCAGCCAGTTGCCCACCGGCGGCCAGCAGCTGCCCGCCGACACCTCGGGCGGCTCCGCGAGCGGCGGCACACCGGTGGCCGCGGGCGTCCCCGTGTCGGCGGGCGACCCGATCGTCACCGTCACGGACGTCTCGGAGCTCACGCTCTCCGCCGACATCGACGAGACCGACGTGCTGCTGGTCAAGAAGGGCACCGAGGCGACGGTCGAGCTCGACGCGGTCCCCGGCGCGGGCTACACGGCGCGCGTGACGGGTGTCGGCGTGACGCCGTTGGCGGGCACGACCGGCGGTGTCAGCTACCCGGTGCAGCTCACGCTCGGCGCGGGCAGGTTCGACGACGGCGCCGAGGCGCCCACCCCCAAACCGGGTATGAGCGCGGTGACGCGGCTGACGGTCCGCGAGTCGCCGGCCGCCATCGCGGCCCCGGCCTCGGCGATCGTCTCCAGCGGACGCGAGAGCGTGGTCTGGGTGGTCAGGAACGGTACGGCGGAGCGCCGCGTGGTCAAGCTCGGCGCACAGGGAGAGGCGGTGGTCGAGGTGCTGAACGGACTGTCGGTGGGTGACCGGATCGTGGTCAAGGGCGCGGACTCGGTACGACAGGGGCAGCGACTGCCATGACGACCCCCGTCTTAGAAGCCGCCCTGGAAGCCGTCGACCTCACCAGGCGCTACCAGCTCGACGGCGTCGCCGTGGAGGCGTTGCGCGGGGTGTCGCTCCGCATCGGCCCCGGCGAGTTCGTGGCCATCATCGGGCCGTCCGGGTCCGGCAAGTCCACGCTGATGCACCTGCTCGGCTGCCTCGACCAGCCCACTTCCGGGCGGCTCCGGGTGAACGGGGTGGAGATGTCGCAGCTGTCCGACACCCAGCTGGCCGAGCTGCGCAACAAGACCATCGGGTTCGTGTTCCAGTCGTTCCACCTGCTGGCCAGGACCACCGCGCTGGAGAACGTGGCGCTGCCGCTGGTCTACCGAGGCGTCGGCAAGGCCGAGCGCCGGGCCAGGGCGCGGGCGGCGCTGGAGTCGGTGGGGCTCGGGCACCGGATGGACCACCGGCCCTCGCAGATGTCCGGCGGCGAGCAGCAGCGCGTGGCGATCGCCAGGGCGCTGGTCGGCCAGCCCAAGGTGCTGCTGGCCGACGAGCCGACGGGCAACCTCGACACCCGCAACGGCGCCGAGGTCATGGCCATACTCGACCGGCTCAACAGCGACAGCGGGGTGGCCGTGGTGCTGGTCACGCACGAGCCGGAGGTCGCGGAGCACGCCCGGCGGCAGATCCACGTACGCGATGGGCTCATCGAGCTCGACACCGCGGAGCGTAACCCGGCGTGAGAGGGCGCGAGGCGTTCGGGATGGCGCTGGAGGCGCTGCGGGTCAACCGGCTGCGCAGCGTGCTGACCATGCTCGGCGTCATCATCGGCGTGCTCGCCGTGGTGATCCTGGTGGCCGTCGGCACCGGCGCGAAGGACGCGGTGGAGAAGGAGATCTCCGGCCTCGGGACGAACATCATCCTGGTCGTCCCGGGCCGGCTCAGCGTGGGCGCGGCGCCGACCCAGAGCAAGCTCAACCTGGCCGACGTCGCGTATGTGCGGCGCGTGGTCGGCGACCCGGCCAAGGTGACGGTGTCGCTGCAGTCGGGCGAGACCGTACGGGTCGGCGGGAGCGAGGCGTTCGTCACGATCGTCGGCACCGACCAGAACCTCACCAACATCTTCGAGCGCCCGCTCGACAAGGGCCGCCACCTGAGCGAGACCGACGTCGACACCCGGCGCAGGGTCGCCGTGCTCGGCTCGGAAGTGGCCGACAAGCTGTTCGGCGACCTCGACCCGATCGGGCGGCAGCTCACCGTCTCCGGGGCGCGGTTCCGGGTCGTCGGCGTCTACGCCAAGATCGGCCAGACCTTCGGCGTGTCGCGCGACCAGGAGGTGCACATCCCGGTGACGACGGCCCAGCGCCTGCTCGGCATCGCCAGGGTCAACGGCATCGCGGTGGGCGCCTCGGGGCCCGACGAGATCGAGCCGCTCCAGGAGCGGGTCGTGGCGGCGCTGACCGACAGGTATCCGGGGGAGAAGTTCTCGGCCGTCACACAGACCCAGCTGCTCGGCACGATCGGCAGCGTGCTCGGCATGCTCACCGGCGTACTGGCCGCGATCGCCGGCATCTCGCTGCTGGTGGGCGGCGTGGGCGTGTCGAACATCATGCTGGTCAGCGTCCGGGAGCGGACCCGCGAGATCGGGCTGCGCAAGGCGCTCGGGGCCAAGCAGCGGGACGTGCTGGCCCAGTTCCTGATCGAGGCGGTGCTGCTGACGACGATCGGCGGCGTCATCGGGATCCTGCTCGGCGTGGGCGGCGCGTTCGCCATCCAGGCGCTCACGCCGGTGCCCGCCTCGGTCACCTGGTGGTCGGTCGCGCTCGCGTTCGGGGTGTCCGCGGCGGTGGGCGTGTTCTTCGGCGTCGCCCCCGCGCGGAGGGCGGGCCGGTTGGACCCGGTCATCGCCCTCCGTGCCGAGTGAGCGCGGTCCGCTCCGGTGCTCGCCCTCCCCGCCGAGTGATCACGCGTCGCGCCGTCGCATCAGCACGGCGCCCGCGAGCACGGCGACGGCCACCCAGACGAGGTAGACCGCGAACCCGCTCCACGGGCCCAGGGAGCCGTTGCTCTGGCCGGACACGACCAGCAAGCCGGCGTTCGTGGTGAAATAGTCGGCCACGGTGCTGCCCCACTCGCCCGGGAGCTGGTTCGCCACCATGGGCAGGACTAGGATCAGCGCGATGGCCGACACGATCGCGCCCGGCGTGTGCCTGATCAGCGTGCCCAGTCCCAGCCCGAACAGCCCGCACGCGGTCAGGTAAAGACCGGACCCGAGTGCGGACCGCACCACCTCGCCCAGTTCGATCGACGGCGGCTGGAAGATCGCCACGCCGATGCCGATCGCCCCGGCCGACGCGGCCACACAGACGACCAGCGAGACCGCCACGAACACCACGATCTTACCGGTCAGCAGGCGTATGCGCTTGGGCACTGCCATGAGCGAGGTGCGGATGCCCCCGGTGCGGTACTCACTGGAGATCACCAGAACACCCAGGGTGGCCATGGACAGCGCGGCGAGCATCGAACCGGTCAAGCTCGCCGTGATCACGTGATCGCCCGGGACCCGCCCGCCGGCCGTGCTCCTTGCCGTGACACTGATGAGGGCCGCGAAGCCCAGCATCAGCCCGGCGGTGACGGCCAGCGTCCACACGGTGGACCGGACGGATCGGATCTTGGTCCACTCGGACCTGAGGATGTCCATCATGACGAGTACTCCAGGCTGTCCTTGGTGAGCTCCATGTAGGCCGCTTCGAGCGAGGGCTGGACGAGCGTCAGCTCCTCCAGCGGCAACCCGGCCCGCGCGGTGATCGTGCCGATCTCCAGCGGCGTCACTCCGGTCACCCGCAGGTGGTCGCCGTGCGACTCGCCGACCCTGATCAGCTCGGCCACCTCGGCCAGCCGCGGCGAGCGCACCCGTACGTACGCCTGGGAGCTGCGCCCGATGAACTCCGACACGCTCGTGTCGGCGATCAGCGCGCCCTTGCCGATCACCACCAGGTGGTCGGCCGTCTGCGCCATCTCGCTCATCAGATGGCTGGAGACGAACACCGTGCGCCCCTCGCCCGCCAGCTTCCGCATGAAGGTGCGGATCCACAGGATGCCGTCCGGGTCCAGCCCGTTGACGGGCTCGTCGAACAGCAGGATCTCCGGATCGCCGAGCAGCGCGGCGGCGATGCCGAGCCGCTGCGACATGCCGAGCGAGAACCCGCCGATCCGCCGCTTGGCCACCTTGGCCAGGCCGACCACCTCCAGCACCTCCTCGACCCTGGACGCCGGGATGCCGTTGGTCTGCGCGATGGCCAGCAGGTGGTTGCGGGCGTTGCGCCCGCCGTGCACGGCCTTGGCGTCTAGCAGCGCGCCGACCTTCCGCAACGGATGCCGCAGCTCGGCGTACGGCTTGCCGTCCACGAGGACCGAGCCGCCCGACGGATGGTCCAGGCCGAGGATCATGCGCATGGTGGTCGACTTGCCCGCGCCGTTGGGACCCAGGAATCCGGTCACCTGACCGGGTTCGACGTCGAAGGACAGGTCCGCGACGGCCACGGTGTCGCCGTAGCGTTTGGTCAGGTTGGTTGCCCGAATTGCGGTCATGACTCCAGCGTGGCCGCGGTCGGCCGGAGTTTCTTCCTGCTCGGGGACCGTTCGCGCGCGCGGCTTCTGGGACCCTGCTCCTACTCTCCAGGGGTGATCAGCGCCGCCTCATAGGCCACGATCACCGCCTGCGCCCGGTCCCGGGCGCCGATCTTGGCGAACAGGCTGGTCACGTGGTTCTTGACGGTCGAGGGGGAGACGTCCAGCTCCTCGGCGATCTCCGCGTTGGACCGGCCGCGGGCGATCAGGACGAGCGTCTCGCGCTCGCGCTCGGTCAGCCCGCCCAGCCGCGTGGGAACCGCCCGCTTGCGGGGCCGTGACGCCCGTACGAACGTGCCGATCAGCCGGGTCAGCAGCCGCGGCGCCACGGCGGACTCGCCGCGGTGCACCACGCGGACGCCCTCGACCAGTTCCTCGGGGGAGACGTCCTTGGGCAGGAACCCGGCGGCGCCCGCACGCAGGGCCGCGACCACGTTCTCGTCCAGGTCGAACGTGCTCAGCGCGAGCACCCGCACGTCGGACAGCTCGCCGGTGATCTGCTCGGTCGCGCGTACCCCGTCCAGGCCGGGCATGTGCAGGTCCATGAGCACCACGTCGGGGCGCAGCCGCCTGCTCAGCTCGACCGCCTCGGCGCCGTCGGCCGCCTGGCCCACCACGCGCAGGTCCGGCTGGGCGTCGAGCATGAGCTGGAAGCCCTTGCGCACCAGCGCGTGGTCGTCGGCCAGCAGTACGGCGATCATGTTCTCTCCAGGGGGATCCGGGCATGCACGACGAAGCCGCCCTCCAGGCGGGGACCCGTGCGCAGCAGGCCGCCGCACAGTGCCACGCGCTCGGCCATCCCGTCCAGCCCGAACCCCGGCGCGGCGGCCGTCCGGCCGCCCGGCGTGGGCAGGCCGTCGTCGATGACCTCCACCTCGACGGCCTCGCCCTCGTACGCCAGCCGGACGCTCGCCCGAGCCCCCGCGGCGTGCTTGCGGGTGTTGGTCAGCGCCTCCTGCACGATCCGGTAGACGGCGTGGTCGACGGCCGCGGGCAGCGTGACGGGCTCGCCGGTCACGGTCAGGCTCGCGGGCAGCCCGGCGGTCTCGGCCTCCTGGACCAGCGCGGGCAGCCGGGCCGCGCCCACCCCGGTCGCCGCGTCCGCGCCGCCCTCGACCCGGACCAGGCCATCGGTGGTGAGCACGCCGCCGGTCCTGACCGGGTCGTCGGCCCTGAGCACGTAGAGGAGTTGGCGCATCTCGGCCAGTGCCTGGCGGGCGGTCCGCTCCGCACCGGCCAGGGCGTCAAGGGCGACATCCTCGCTCGGCGGCAGGGTGGCTCTGGCGCCGCCGACCAGCACGTTGATCACGCTGATGTGGTGGGCCACGACGTCGTGCAGCTCCCTGGCGATCCTCCGCCGCTCGGCGCGGACCGCGCTCTCGGCCGCCTCCCGCTGGCCGCGCTCTCTGAGCTCGGCGCGCATCCTGACGAACTGCCCGATGCCCACGATGATCAGCGGATAGATCATCCCTCCTATCCAGGAACCGGCCAGCGGCCTGGTCAGGGCGGTCGCCACCCCGTAGACCACGCTGACGCCGGCGGCGGTGAGCGCGGCGGTCCTGCCCGGGGTGTAACGGCCCACGCTGTAGAAGGCGATCATCGAGGTGAGGGAGTTGCTCGGCAGGATGTCGGCGGTCATGCCGAAGACGTCGGCGACCGTCTCGATCGCGGCGACGGTGATCGGCCTGTTCCGCCGTAACAGCAGCGGGAACGTGCAGATGATGAAGAGACCGGCGCCCTTGGCGACGTCCGGGTAGCCGTCGCGCCAGGTGGAGTACAGGCCGATGCTCGCGCCGATGACGAGCACGGCCACCAGCGTGCTGTCGAAGACGCGCGGACGCTTGAAGAAACGCCATGCGGCCGTGATCCGACGCATGAAGCGCATGATCCAACCCTATGTTTCAATTTTTGAAAAGTGACGATATTTCGCCGGAGTAGCCGACGTCACCGTATGGACGTGCTCCGCTGACGCTGCGGTAACGTCGCCTCAAGGGGCGAGGCGACGGGAGCGGGCATGAGTTCGACGGCACGGGCCATCTGGGACGACGCTCTCATCTCCTACGACTTCGGGCCGGGCCATCCGCTGGCGCCCGTCAGGGTGGAGCTGACGATGGCGCTGGCCCGCGAGCTCGGCGTGCTCGACAAGATCGAGGTGGTCGGCTGCGTGCCCGCCACCGACGACGAGCTGGCCATGGTGCACAAGCGCGACTACATCGAGGCGGTCAAGCGCGTCTCGGCCTCGGGCGGCCCCGACCTGTCCGCGGGGCTCGGCACGTCTGACAATCCCGCGTTCAAGGGCGTGCACGACGCCTCCGCGCTCATCGCGGGCGCCACCCTGGCCGCCGCCCGCGCGGTCTGGGAGGGCACGGCCGAGCACGCGGTCAACATCGCCGGCGGCCTGCACCACGCGATGGCCGGCTGCGCCAGCGGCTTCTGCGTCTACAACGATCCGGCGCTGGCCATCGCCTGGCTGCTCGCGCAGGGGGTCGGCCGCATCGCGTACGTGGACGTCGACGTGCACCACGGCGACGGCGTGCAGGCACTGTTCTACGACGATCCCCGGGTGCTGACGATCAGCCTGCACGAGAGCCCGCGCACGCTGTTCCCCGGCACCGGGTTCCCCGGGGAGACCGGCGCCGACGGCTCGGCGGTCAACGTGGCGCTGCCCGCGGGCTGCGGCGACGCGGGCTGGCTGCGGGCCTTCGAGGCGATCGCGCCGCCGCTGCTGCGTGAGTTCCGGCCGGACATCCTGGTGACCCAGCACGGCTGCGACAGCCACGCGCTCGACCCGCTCGCCAACCTGATGCTCAGCGTCGACGGACAGCGTGCCGCCTACGCGTACCTGCACCGGCTGGCCCACGAGACGGCCGGCGGCCGGTGGATCGCGACGGGCGGCGGCGGCTACGAACTGGTCCAGGTGGTGCCGCGGGCCTGGACGCACCTGATCGCCGAGCTGTCCGGGCATCCGCTCGATCCGGCCACCCAGACACCCCCGGCGTGGCGGGCTTTCGTACGGGAGCGGACGGGGGAGACGGCCCCGCTGACCATGACCGACGGCAGAAATCCGGAATTTCGCGACCTGTCGGGTGGTTATGACCCAGCAGACCCCATCGACCGTGCGGTCATGGCGACCCGACAGGCGGTCTTCCCCCTGCACGGCCTCGACCCGATGCCCTAGGGAGAGCTGTGCTCAGCCGCGACCAACTCCGTGAACACCTGATCCGGACCCGGATCGCCGGCGAGGTCGCGACTTCGCGCGAGAACAACCTCGACCACTACAGTTCGGCGGCCAACCGCGACCCGTACTACCTGCTGGGGCTGACCCTCGAACAGCCGTGGTCGTTCCGGGACGTCCTCGCGCAGATGGCCAAGTCGGCGGGGGTGAAGGCCGATCCGGGGCACCGCTGGGGCCAGGACACCATCGACCCCGACCTGACGATCGACGCGCTCGACGCCATGGCCGACCGGATCGCCGGCGTGCTGTCGCGGGAGAACCCGCGGCTGCTGTTCGCCACCGGGCACCCCACGGGCCTGCTCGCCGTCCACCTGCCGCTCGCCCGGTTCGCCGTCGAGCGCGGGGCGACGCTGCTGACGCCGGCCGAGGGATGGACCTACTCGGGGTCGGGCTTCGGACGCGCGCGCAAGATCCGCTATCTCCAGGACATCGCGATGCTCGATGACAAGGGCGGGTTCGTGCACACCCACGACTCGGCCCCGATGGAGCGGATGCTCACCGTGCTGGGAGACGCCTCGCCGGACCTCGTCATCGCCGACCACGGGTGGGCGGGGGCGGCCGGAGAGGCGGGCGTGCCGACGGTGGCGTTCGCCGACAGCAACGACCCTGGACTCTTCCTGGGTGAGGCGGAGGGCAAGATCGACGTCGTCGTTCCACTCGACGACAATGTGCTACCGCGCCACTACGCTCCGTTGACCGCTCATCTGGTCACACGAGCCTCACGGACCCCATGAGTCCGATTCGGTCATACCCATACGGTCTTTTCGCGCCTGCATTCCAAGAGGCTCGCAGTCCCTTTGCCAACTTTTGAGGCACCCTGGGCGACTCTTATGTGTGACAAGTTGGACAGTTCCAACGTCTAGGCGAGGTGCTCAAGCCAGTGGTTAACCAGCATCTTTGCTGGTTCGGCTGACAGGTGGCTCCGTCAACTGAGAAAATAGGGGGTTTGCGCTATCGGAGTCCCGACTTACGCTGACGGCAGTACACGTGCGTGAGCAATGGCACCAGTGGGGATAACCCGTAAACACGTGCGGAAGAGGCGTCCGATGGGTGCAGGCGAAAGACCTCTCAGCGAGGTGAAGTTCCTGACCGTGGCGGAAGTGGCCACGGTCATGCGGGTGTCCAAGATGACGGTGTACCGCCTGGTGCACTCTGGCGAGCTGCCGGCCATCCGTGTCGGCCGGTCGTTCAGGGTGCCCGAGCAGGCGGTCCACGACTATCTGCGGGAGGCCTACATCGAGGCAGGCTAAGACTGAGGTAGCGGCGTATGCCACACGCCGTGAATGCCGTCGTGGGAGATGCCCGGCCGCCACCGAGCGGCCGGGCTCACCCCCCAGGGCGCGATCCACAGGCGATCGCCGGTAGTCTGTGAGCCGGTGTGCGCTCGCGCATCGATCAGACTTGCTATCAGTACCTGGGGGTCCCGTGGGCTCTGTGATCAAGAAGCGCCGCAAGCGGATGGCCAAGAAGAAGCACCGCAAGCTGCTCAAGAAGACGCGCATCCAGCGGCGCAACAAGAAGTAACAGACGCAGCTGCGAGGCGCTGATGACCCACACCGTGCTCGTCACCGGGGTCTCGCGCCACGTGGGCGCCCGGCTGGCGAGCGTTCTCGCCGCAGACCCGGACATCAGTCGCGTCATCGGAGTAGACACCGTGCCGCCGCCCTCGCTGACGCGAGATGGCGGCATCTCCCTCGGCCGGACGGAGTTCGTCCGGGTCGATCTACGCAGCCCGGACATCGCTCAGGTGATCGCGGCTGCCGACATCGACACCGTTGTGCACATGAGCCTGGTCAGCGCTCCGTCGAGGGGCGCGGGCAGGGCCGTGATGAAGGAGCACAACGTCATCGGCACCATGCAGTTGCTCGGTGCCTGCCAGCGGTCGACGACCGTGCGGCGTGTGGTGGTCCGTTCGACCACCGCCGTCTACGGTTCGTCGCCACGGGATCCGGCGGTGTTCACCGAGGACCTGGAGTCGCACGAGGGCCCCAGCCACGGCTACGCCAAGGACGCGGTCGAGGTCGAGGGCTACGTGCGTGGGTTCGCGCGCCGTCGACCCGACATGGCGGTGTCGCTGCTGCGGTTCGCCAACTTCATGGGTCCGGGTGTCGACTCGCCGCTGACCCGTTACTTCACCCAGCCGGTGCTGCCGACCGTGTTCGGCTTCGACCCGCGGCTGCAGTTCGTCCATGAGGACGACGCCGTCGAGGTGCTGCGCCGGATGGCGACCGAAGACCACCCCGGCACGTTCAACGTGGCCGGGGCAGGCGTGTTGCTGCTGTCGCAGTGCGCGCGCCGGGCGGGGCGGCCGACACTGCCGCTGTTCGCGCCCGCCTTCCGCCTGCTGGGCGATTCCGCGCGCCGGGCCGGCCTGGTCGACTACTCGCCCGAGCAGGTCCGGTTGATGAGCTACGGCCGGGTGGTCGACTGCTCCAGGCTGGAGGCCGAGCTGGGCTGGAAGCCGAAGTTCACCACCGGAGCGGCTTTCGACGACTTTCTGCTCTCGCGGGGGCTGCACCCGCTCGGAGGTGTGCGGCATTGACCGTCCCAGACGAAGAGGCCCGCGTGATTCCCATCAGCGCGGCACCGTCCTTCGAGGAGCCGGAGCCCCTCGCCAGGCTGCTGGCCTTCATCCGCAGGCGCATCACCGGCGACTACGAGGTCGACGAGTTCGGCTATGACGCCGAGCTGACGGACAAGGTGCTGCTGGAGCTGATCAGGCCCCTCTACCACCGCTGGTTCAGGGTGGAGACCGTCGGCCTGAAGAACGTTCCCGACGAGGGCGGCGCGCTGGTCGTGGCCAACCACTCGGGCACGCTGCCGGTCGACGCGCTGATGATGCAGGTGGCGCTGCACGACGAGGCGGAGCGGCCGCTGCGGCTGCTCGGCGCCGACCTGGTCTACCAGCTTCCGCTGCTCGCCCACCTGTCCCGCAAGACCGGCCACACGCTGGCCTGCCGCGAGGACGCCGACCGGCTGCTGCGCAAGGGCGAGCTGGTCGGGGTGTTCCCCGAGGGCTTCAAGGGCGTCGGCAAGCCGTTCTCCGAGCGCTACCGGCTGCAGCGCTTCGGCCGCGGCGGGTTCGTCGCGTCGGCGATCCGCGCCGGGGTGCCGATCCTGCCCACCGCCATCGTCGGCGCCGAGGAGATCTACCCCAAGATCGGCGACCTGCCGACGCTGGCCAGGCTGCTCGGCCTGCCTTACCTGCCGATCACGCCGCTCTTCCCGCTGCTCGGCCCGCTCGGCCTGGTGCCGCTGCCGTCGAAGTGGATGATCCAGTTCGGGGAGCCCATCCGGACCGACGAGTACGACGCGTCGGACGCCGACGACCCGGTGCTGGTGTTCAACCTCACGGATCATGTCCGCGAGGTCATCCAGCAGATGCTGAACGAGCTGAGACTGCGCCGCGGCCCCGCCTTCCCGCCTCTCTTCTGACCTCAGCGGACCTCCCTGCAACCGGTGGCGCGTTCGCGGTGTTCTCCCTGTGAAAGAACACCGGAACCGAAGGAACACCATGGATCTGCAACTTGCCGGCCGCGTCGCCATCGTCACCGGGGCGTCCAAGGGCATCGGCCTGGCCGTGACCACCACGCTGATCGAGGAAGGCGCGCACGTCGTCGCGGCCTCCAGGACCCGCACCCCCGAACTGCCCGACAAGGCGGTGCACGTGCCGGTCGACCTGATGGACCCGCAGGCGCCCGCCGAGGTGGTGGCCCGCGCGGTCGAGGAGTTCGGGCGGCTCGACATCCTGGTCAACAACGCCGGTGGGCCGCCGCCCGGCGTGACGCTGCCGCACGCCGGCTTCATGAACTCGGACGACGCCACCTGGCAGGCGATGTTCGAGTTCAACCTGTTCTCCGTCATCCGGATGATCCGCTCGGCCGTACCGGTCATGCTGGAGGGCGGCGGCGGCTCGATCGTCAACGTCTCCTCGGTCAGCGCCAGGCAGCCGGCGGTGGTGAACATGGATTACGGCGCGGCCAAGTCGGCCCTGACCTACGTCAGCAAGGCGGTCGACGAGGAGTACGGCCCGCAGGGCATCCGGGTGAACACGGTCTCTCCCGGACCCGTGCTCACCCCGTGGTGGACCGACGAGGGCGGCGCCGCGGACGTCTTCGCGGGCATGGTCGGCTCCGACAGGGACAGCGTCATCACCCAGGTGGCCCCTGAGATGATGAAGCTGACGACCGGCCGCCTGGTCGCCCCGCAGGAGGTCGCCGACGCGATCGCCCTCCTCGTCTCGCCGCGCTCCGGCAGCACGGCGGGCGCCGACCTGGTGATCGACGGAGGCTGTCTCAAGGAGCTGTGATCCCGCCGTGAACCTCTATGGCGGGTTGTGGTGATACATCCGTGACCGACTTCCCCGCAGAAGGGCGGAGATGATCACGCAACCCGCCACCAGGGGTGCGGATGCCGAGCTGGTGAGCGCTTCCTTAACCGATCCTGAAGCGTTCGCCGAGCTCTTCGACCGCTACTCCGCCATGCTCTACAGGTACGTCTCCAAGCGCCTGGGCCCCGAACCGGCCGAGGACATCGTCGGCGAGACGTTCCTGGTCGCCTTCTCCCGCAGGAGGAGCTACGACCCGAGCTACCCAGACGCCAGGCCGTGGCTCTTCGGCATCCTGACCAAACTCGTCTCCCGCCACCACCGCACCGAGGCGGCCCGATATCGCGCCCTGCAGCGCGCCCCTGTCGACGCCCACGTGGAATCTCCGGCCGACCGCGTGGCCGCCGGGGTGACCGCGCAGGCCTCGCGCCCCGAACTGGCCAGCGCGCTGGCCGCCCTGCCCGCCAAGGACCGCGACGTGCTCCTGCTGATCGCGTGGGGCGATCTGACGTACGACGAGGTCGCGCGGGCTCTCGGCATCCCGATCGGCACTGTGCGCTCCCGCCTCAACAGGGGCAGGCGGAAGGTACGCGCGTCGCTCGGCGACACCAACCCGATGCTGGAGGAGGAGTGACGATGGACGACCTGAAGATGCTCCGGGACCTCGGCCGGGAGCTCGAACACCAGCCTCCGCCGACGCTGGTGCGCCAGCGGCAGCGCCTGCTCCAGGCCAGGCCGAGGCGCGGGCGCGTGACGTGGCTGATGACGGGGCTCGTCGCGGTGGCCACGATGGCCGCGGTCGCCGTGCCCACGCTGCTGCTGAGCGGCCGCCAGACCGTCTCTCCGCCGACGGGCGCCCGCCCGGCCAACGTGAGCGGCGCGCTGAACGTGCTCCTGGTCGGCAGCGACAGCCAGGCGGGTTCGGAGAGGTTCGATAACGGGGCCCGCTCCGACACTCTCCTGCTGCTGCACCTGCCGGCCGACAGGAAGAACGTCACGGTGGTCGCCTTCCAGAGAGACTCGATGGTGCAAATCCCCGCGTGCGGGTCGCAGCCGCCCAGGAGGGCCATGATCAACTCGGCGTTCAACGTCGGCGGTCTCGCCTGTTCGGTGAAGACGATCGAGTCTCTGACGAAGGTGCGCGTCGACCACATGATGGAGCTCGAGTTCTCCGGGGTCGCGCCCGTCGTGGACGCTCTCGGTGGTGTCGAGGTCACGCTGCCCCAGGCGGTGGACGACAAGAACACGAAGCTGAAGCTCAGCGCGGGCAAGCACGTGCTCAATGGCGAGCAGGCGCTGGGCTACCTCCGGCTGCGTCGCTACGGCGACGGGTCCGACATCCAGCGCATCAAGCGCCAGCAGGTGCTCATGACGTCGATGCTGAAGAAGGCCAAGCAGCGGCTGAAGGATCCGGCGGCCATGCGCGACTTCCTCACCACGGCCAGCAAGTCGATCAAGACGGACGCGGAGTTCGACCTCGACACCATGATCGGCATCGCCGGCACGCTGGACAAGAGCAAGGTGCGCTTCACCATGGTGCCCTGGCGGCCCGATCCGGATGACCAGAACCGGATCGTGTGGAAGCAACCGGACGCGGAGCGGCTCTTCGCCACCTTGCGTTAGCTAGCCCTGTGTCGAGCGGTAGTGCCTGCGCAGGGCGATGCCGGCGGCGATGCCGCCGGCCACCGCTCCGACGCCCGCGGCGATCGGCAGGGCGGTCAGCGTCGCCTTTCTGCCGGTGCGGAAGTCCTTGATCGGCCAGTTGTGCTTCCTGGCGTGCTCGCGCAGCTCGCTGTCGGGGTTGATGGCCACCGGCTGCCCGACCAGCGACAGCATGGGCAGGTCGTTGGCCGAGTCGCTGTAGGCGGTGCACCGGGTGAGGTCGAGGCCCTCCCTGCGGGCCAGTGCCCGCATCGCCTCGGCCTTGGCCGGGCCGTGCAGCAGGTCGCCGACCAGCCGCCCGGTGTAGACGCCGTTGCTGGTCTCGGCCACGGTGCCGAGCGCGCCGGTCAGGCCGAGGCGCTGGGCGATGACCCGGGCGAGCTCGACCGGCGTGGCCGTGACCAGCCAGACCCGCTGGCCGCGGTCGAGGTGGCTCTGCGCGAGCGCCCTGGTGCCGCCCCAGATGCGGTCGGACATGACCTCGTCGTAGATCTCCTCGCCCAGCCGGATCACGTCGTCGACCTTCGCGCCCGCCACGAACGCCAGCGCGGTCTCGCGGGCCACCGCGATGTGCTCGGGGTTCTCGTTGCCGCGCAGCCGGAAGACCGCCTGACCGACGGCGAACTTGAACAGGTCGGAGGTGGTGAACAGGCCACGGGTCGCCAGGCCCCTGGCGAAGTGGTAGATGGAGGCGCCGCGCATCATCGTGTTGTCGACGTCGAAGAAGGCGGCCGCCTGCTGGTCGGGCTCCGTAGGGGTCACCGCCACCGCGGCCGCCGCTGCGGCCTCGCCGGCGAGCTCCGCCTCCACCTCGTGCCGTCGTCGCATTAGCCGCCACATGGGCCTCAGCTTACCTATCCCGGTGCCACGAGCCCGTCGATGTAGTCGAGGTATCCGGTGGCCTTGTCCTGCTGATCGCCGTCCATGCGTTCGAGCATCGGCTCGACCATGTTCTTCTGGTCGCGCGCGAACCGGTTGATCTTCGGTGAACGCGGTTCGGCCCGCTCCAGCCTGCTGATGCCCGAGCGGGTCGACTCCTCCATCTCGGTGAGCGTCCTGGTGACCAGCGGGCCGTCGCCGGACGAGCCGAGCAGCCGGGCGACCTCGGACGCCCGGGTCTTGGCCGAGATCAGCTCGCGCTCGGCCCGCTGCACGTCGTCGGCGCTGAGCCGGACCAGCGTGCTCTCCGCGGCGCGCTTGAGTGGGTAGAGCGTGTCGCCGGGGAGCGCCTGGTAGGTGGCGAACGCCGACAGCATCATGGCCGCCGTCAGGCCGAACGTGGCGATCTGGGAGACCCAGGAGAGCCGCCGCGCCCGGCGGCGGCGGGAACGGCGGGCCGGCCGTACGGGATCGGCGGCGGAGTGCGTGGAGAGGAGGCCGGGGTGCGCGGACAGGAGCTCGGCGCGGAGACGTTCCCGGAAGGCGGCGGCCGGACCCTCGCCGAGCGGGAGCCTGCGCAGCTCCGCGAGGTGACCGAGCACGCGCTCGCGCGATCTGCGGCCCCTACCCATGACAGCTCCCTGACGCCCCCGGGAAAAGACCCGGTCGTGACACCTGCCTAACGACGCCTGGCCGCCGGAGGTTACGCCAGATCGTGTTTGAGTGCCCTGGCCAATGCGCGGATCGCGCGGAATTGCAGCGCTTTGATCGCTCCACTCTTCTTCCCCATGATCAACGCGGTCTCGGCGAGCGACAGGCCATGCAGGAACCGCAGAACCACGCATTCCTGCTGCTCGGGATTCAGATCCTGGACGGCGCGCAGCATCCGGTCGTTGATGATGGCCGTGACGACGGCGTTCTCCGGAATGTGCGGCCCGTCGAGCGGGACGTCGATCACCTCCCCGGTCGGAATCTCCAGGCGATAGCGGCCGGACTTGAAGTGATCGGCGACCAGGTTCCTGGCGATGGTCACCAGCCAGGCGCCGAAGTCACGGCCCTGCCAAGTGAAGTCGGTGATCCGGCGAAGCGCGCGTAAGAAGGTCTCGCTGGTGAGATCCTCGGCCAGCGGGTGGGAGCCGACGCGGAAGTAGATGTAGCGATAGACGAGATCCACATAGCGGTCATAGAGCGTGCCAAAGGCATCCGTGTCTCCGGTCTTGGCATGTAACACGAGCATGCGGAGGTCATCGGGAATCTCTTCGCGCACGGCAAGCTCGCTCGTCCGGGCGGGACCAGCGACCGCTGGTGTGAGTAGCCCGGCGAACGGCCACGAGTCAGGCATCCGGTATCCCTAGGGGTAAGGGGTGCGGCGTGCTCGAACACTCTAGAAATCAACCGGAAATTCCACAATCCGCTTCCCGAAGGCATGACTAGCCGTAATCGGCCGATACCGTGTGGACCGACCCGTTCCCTCTTCGGCTACCGGCTGGGAGGCATAGTCCGGCAGCATTGGAGTCACCATGGAGATCCTCGTTGCTGTCCTAGCCTTTGTCGGTGCCCTCCTCGCCGCGATCGCCGCAGTCGCCCTGGTCCGCCGGTTGCGCGAGGAGGTGGAGGGGTGGTTGATCGCCTGGACCGTTTCAGCCGTCGCGCTCTGCCTGACGCTCGGCGTGATCGGTGTCGGCTACCTGATGGGGTTCGGGGTCGTCACCTTCAAGGTCTACCAACTGACCGGATCCCTCCTCGCGCCCCTCTGGCTGAGCATCGGGCTGGTCCAACTCCTGTCGGAGAAGGTGCCGCCGAAATTCGTCGGCTGGCTGTTCGGGATCGCCTTCACCGTCGTCTCCACGGTGGTGCTCATCTTCGACCCGGTCAGCAAGGCCGACGAGATGGGCAAGGTGCTCCCCGTGGCCGAGGGGCACTGGGACATCATCCCCCGCTACCTGCTGGTCGGCGCGCATTCCATCGCCGGGCTGATCATGCTGGCGGCCGTGGTGATCGCGGGGCTGCGCTGGCGCAACGGTGACGAACTCGACACCGACAACCTGCACGCCGTCATGGTCATCGCGCCCTCGGGCATCGCGATCATCGGCGCGATGCGGTTCGCGGTGCCGGGCATCTTCGCCACCGCGCTGTTCGTGGTGGCCGCCGCGGGCATCTGGTACACAGTGCTCCGCCCGCTGGCGCCGTACGAGGACGACGACGAGGACGACGCGCCGGAGAGCCACCGCGGCGAGCGATCCGCCGAGCGCGCCGGCGAGCGGTCCGCCCACGGCCGCCGGGCCATGCGGGAGCAGGATCCCTTCCTCCCGCCCGCCGCCGAGTCGCCGATGCAGGCGCCGCCCCAGCAGCAGCCGCTGCCCCCCGGCCAGCCCCGCAGGTCGGGTCTGGGCGACCTGGTGGCCGAATACCGGGCGGGCGACCAGCCGGTCGACTACGCCGCCCGGATGGCGCCGCCCGACCAGGGCCCCTCGACCGGCTACATCATGAACGGCAGGCACGGCGGCGGCCCGCAGACGGGCCCGCAGGACTTCGGGATGCCGGCCACCGGCGCGATGTACCCGGGCGCCGATGTGTTCGCCCCGGGCTCCCGCGCGCCCCAGCAGCCGCCACAGGCTCAGCAGCAGCCCCCTCAGGCCCAGCACGCCTCACCGGCGCCGCAGGCCCAGCCCCAGCAGCAGGCGGCCTCCAGCAGGCCCTCACCCAGCATCTACGGCATGCTGACCGTCTTCACGCTCATGGACGGCTCGGGCGAGGCGTTCGACCGCCTGGCCGAGCTCACCGTCGAGGCCGTACGCAGGGGCGAGCCCGACACGCTCATCTACGCCTGCCACGCGGTCAAGTCGGCCCCGCTCCAGCGCATCGTCTACGAGCTCTACCGCGACGAGGTGGCCTACCGCGACCACCAGCGCCAGCCGCACGTCGAGCGGTTCGTCAACGAGCGGCAGGCCATGGTGCTGGCCACCAACATCATCGAGCTGAACGTCAACGCCGCCAAGGTCGTGCCGCTCCCGACCGCGATGTACTAGCCGCGTCCTAGCCGCTCAGCGCGGCGCGCAGCCGGTCTTCGGAGACCCGCCAGAAGTCGTGCTGGACCCCGTCGACAAGTGTGACCGGGATCATCTCCCAGTATTTCTCCCGCAGCTCCTCGGAGGAGTCGATGTCGACCTCCTCCCACGGCACGCCAAGGTCTCCCGCCACGCGTGAGATCACCTGACGCGCGTCGTCGCAGAGGTGGCAGCCCGGCCTGCCGAGCAGCGTGATGCGGTGCATGTACGCAACCGTATCGCTCCGACTTTGTGCATCGCTTCACAAAGGGATTAACCTGAAAGGCGGTTCGATCCCATTCACGCGGCCGGGAGGCCGCTCGTCCCCTGGAGCTCCGGCACGTGAAGAGCCCGTCCCAATCCCGTGACCGCGGGATCCCCGAGGCAACGGTCGCCCGGCTCCCGTTGTACTTGCGGGCGTTGAACGGGATGGCCGAACGCGGCGTCGCGACCGTCAGCTCCGAGGATCTGGCCATGGCCGCCGGAGTCAACTCCGCCAAGCTCCGTAAGGACCTTTCCCATCTCGGGTCGTACGGCACGCGCGGCGTCGGCTACGACGTCGAATACCTCGTCTACCAGATCTCCCGCGAGCTGGGCCTGACCCAGGACTGGGCGGTCGCCATCGTCGGAGTCGGCAACCTGGGCCGGGCGCTGGCCAACTACGGCGGTTTCGTGTCCCGGGGCTTCCGCGTCGCCGGGCTGCTCGACGCCGACCCCGAAGTCGTGGGCGACGACATAGCGGGGTTGAATGTTGAGCACATCGACGTCCTGGAAACCGTCATCGAACGGCGTGGAGTCTCGATCGTGGTTCTGGCGACACCCGCGTTGGCGGCGCAGGAACTCTGCGATCGTGTGGTGGCGGCTGGAGTGACCAGCATCCTGAACTTCGCGCCGGTAGTGCTTTCTGTACCAGATGGCGTGGATGTCCGTAAAGTTGACCTATCAATAGAACTGCAGATCCTTGCGTTCCACGAGCAGCGCAAAGCAGGGGGGCCACTTATGGCCGTGGACAGTCAATGAGTGTTCTGTCCGTAGGAATCAGCCACCGGACAGCTCCGGTGTCCATGCTCGAGCGCGTGTCCGTATCCGGCGAGGCGCTCGTCAAGCTTTTGCACGACGTTCAGCAGGACGCGTGCGTCTCTGAGGCCATGGTGGTCTCGACCTGCAACAGGGTCGAGATCTACGCGGCCGTCGACCGCTTCCACGGCGCACTCACCGGGATCAGCCGGCTGCTGAGCGTCCACTCGGGCGTTCCCGTGGAGGAGCTGTCACCGCACCTGTACGTCCACTACGAAGACCAGGCCGTCGAGCACCTGTTCTCGATGGCCTGCGGCCTCGACTCCATGGTCGTCGGCGAGGGCCAGATCCTCGGCCAGGTCCGCAGGGCGCTCACACTGGCGCAGAAGCAGGGCACGGTCGGCGCCACCCTCAATGAGCTGGTGCAGCAGGCGCTGCGGGTCGGCAAGCGCGCCCACGCCGACACCGACATCGACCAGGCGGGCGCCTCGCTCGTCACGGCCGGCCTGGCGCTGGCGGGCGACCTTGCCGGGCGCCGGGCGCTGGTGGTCGGCGCGGGCTCGATGAGCTCGCTCGCCGCCACCACGCTGGCCCGCGCGGGCGTGACCGACATCGTGGTGGCCAACCGCACCTTCGAGCGCGGCGTACGGCTGGCGACCTCGGTCGGCGGCCGGGCGGTGGAGTTCTCCGCGGTTCCCCGAGAACTGTCGGCGGCCGACATCGTCATCACCTGCACGGGCGGCGGGCGGCACGTCATCACCCCCGACATCGTGGCCGCCCACATGACGGGCAGGGGCGTGTTCCTGCTGGACCTGGCGCTGCCGCACGACATCGACCCCGCCGTACGCGAGGTGCCCGGAGTCACGCTGGTCGACTTGGAGACCATCCAGGAATCGGGCATAGGCTGGCGGGAGGGCGACACGGTCGACTCGGTGCGCAGGCTCGTCACCGAGGAGCTGGCCGCGTTCCTCACCGCTGAGCGGGCCGCCAGGGTCACTCCGACCGTGGTGGCGCTGCGCAGCAAGGCGGCGACCGTGGTCGAGGCCGAGCTGGGCAGGCTCCTCATGCGCATGCCCCACCTCGACCGCAAGGCCAGGGACGAGGTGGCGCAGACCGTGCAGCGGGTGGTCGACAAGCTGCTTCACGAGCCCACTGTGCGTGTCAAACAGCTCGCCACCAGCCCGGGAGGCGATCATTATGCCGAAGCGCTGCGTGAGCTGTTCGACCTCGATCCGAAGATGCCCGATGCCGTCAGGGAGGTGGAGTTGTGACACTGCGCTTGGGCACCCGGCGCAGCCTGATGGCGACCACCCAGTCGCAGATGGTCGCCGACTCCTACACCGAACGCACCGGGCGGGCGGTCGAGCTGGTCGGCGTCACCACGTTCGGTGACGTGACCAAGGCTCAGCTGGCGCAGCTCGGCGGCACGGGCGTGTTCGTCAGCGCGCTGCGTGACAAGCTGATCGAGGGTGAGATCGACTTCGCCGTCCACTCGCTGAAGGACCTGCCGACCAAGCCCGACCCGCAGGTGACGCTGGCCGCCATCCCGGCCCGGCACGACCACCGCGACGCGCTGGTCGGCCATGCCAAGTTCGCCGACCTGCCCGCCGGGGCCAGGGTCGGCACCGGATCGCCGCGCCGGATCGCCATGCTCAGGGCGCTGCGGTCCGATCTCGAGTACGTCCCGATCCGCGGCAACGCCGACACCCGGATCGGCAAGGTCACCGCCGGCGAGCTCGACGCGGTCGTGCTCGCCTCGGCGGGCCTGACCAGGATCGGCAGGGACGCGGAGATCGCGCAGATCTTCGAGGTCGAGGAGCTGCTGCCCGCGCCGGGGCAGGGCGCCCTGGCCGTGGAGTGTCTCTCCGACCGCGCCGACCTGATCTCCTTCCTCGGCGTGCTCGACGACCCGCGGACGCGCTCCGCGGTGACGGCCGAGCGCGCCGTCCTGTCCGCTCTCGAGGCCGGCTGCTCGGCCCCCGTGGGTGCTTTCGCCGTCGATGACGGGCAGACTCTGAACCTCACCGCCATGGTCGTCTCTCTCGACGGCCAGGAGGCGGTGCGCAAGTCCGCCGCCGGCTCTCCTTCCGAGTCCGTGAATCTCGGCCAGCTCCTCGCGGCCGAGATGATCTCCGAAGGGGCCGACAGATTGATGGGGGAGCAATCCCGTTGAGCTCCGATAGTCCAACCTCCGGGTTCCTCGCGTTCGTGGGCGCGGGCCCCGGCGACCCGAACCTTCTCACGCTCCGCGGCGCCGAACTGCTCGCCAAGGCCGACGCGGTCGCGCTCGACGAGGAGCTGTTCGGCTCCTACCTGCGCCATTGCCGCGAAGGCGTGGAGGTCACCTCCGGCGACCTCGTCAAGCGCGCCAAGGCCGGGCAGTTCGTCGTACGCCTGTGCGAGGGCGACCCGATGCTGTTCTCCTCGATCGCTCGCTCGATCACCGAGGAGGTCGCGGCGGCCGCCGCGGCGGAGGTGGACTTCGAGATCGTGCCCGGCGTGCCGCCCGCCACCGCCGTACTCACCTATGCGGGCATCCCGCCGGCGCTGGACACTCCGGAGTTCCGGATCGTCGACGCCGCGCACGAGCAGGACTGGGCCGCCCACGCCGCCTGCAAGGGCACGCTGGTCATCTACAACGGCATCGCCGGGGCCGTCTCGATCGGCAAGGCGCTGGTGGCGGGCGGCAAGCCCGACAGCACGCCCGTCGCGGTCAGCAGCAGCGGCACCACGACCGAGCAGTACACCGTCGTCTCGACGCTGGCCAGGCTGCAGGCCGACCTCAAGCACGCCGGCTTCACCGAGCCCGCGCTGATCGTCGTCGGCGACGCGGTCGGGCAACGCGACAAGCTGTCGTGGTTCGAGACCAAGCCGCTGTTCGGCTGGCGGGTGCTGGTGCCGCGCACCAAGGAGCAGTCCAAGAGCCTGTCCGAGCAGTTGGCCTCCTACGGCGCCGTGCCGGAAGAGGTGCCGACCATCTCGGTCGAGCCGCCGCGCACGCCGCAGCAGATGGACCGAGCGATCAAGGGCCTGGTCACCGGACGCTACGAGTGGGTGGCGTTCACCAGCTCCAACGCGGTCAAGGCCGTACGCGAGAAGTTCGAGGAGTACGGCCTCGACGCCCGCGCCTTCGCCGGGCTGAAGGTGGCCGCCGTGGGCGACGCCACCGCGCGGGCCCTGGTCGAGTTCGGCGTCAAGCCCGACCTGCTGCCCTCGGGTGAGCAGTCGTCGGAGGGCCTGGTGGCCGAGTGGCCGCCGTACGACTCGATGCTCGACCCGATCAACCGGGTGCTCCTGCCGCGGGCCGACATTTCCACAGACACCCTCGTCGCCGGACTCACCGAGCTAGGCTGGGAGTGCGACGACGTCACGGCCTACCGCACCGTACGAGCCGCACCGCCCCCCGCCGCGACCCGCGAGGCGATCAAGGGCGGCGGGTTCGACGCGGTGCTCTTCACCTCCTCCTCGACCGTGCGCAACCTTGTGGGCATCGCCGGCAAGCCGCACAACGTCACCGTGATCGCGGTCATCGGGCCGCAGACCGCGAAGACCGCCGAGGAGTTCGGGCTGCGAGTCGACGTCATGGCCGACAGGCCGTCGGCGTCCGCCCTGGCCGCCGCGGTGGCCGCGTACGGCGCCAAGCAACGCCAGGCGGCCCTCGCCGCCGGCGACAGCCCGCGTCGGCCGTCGCAGAACCGCAGAGGCGCCAGAAGGAGAGCCAAGTGAGTGCCGAGTACCCTGCCGCCCGCCCGCGCAGGCTCCGCCGCAGTCCCGCGTTCCGGCGCATGGTGGCGGGCACCAGGCTGCATCCCGCGGACCTGATCCTGCCGATGTTCGTCAAGGAGGGCATCGACCAGCCGCAGCCGGTCGCCTCGATGCCCGGCGTGGTCCAGCACACCATCGACTCGCTGCGCAAGGCCGCCCACGAGGCGGCCGACGCCGGGGTGTCGGGGCTGATCCTGTTCGGCATCCCCGCCGTGAAGGACGCGCGTGGCTCGGCGGCCGACGACCCCGAGGGCATCCTGCAGGTCGCGCTCCGTGAGGTGAACGAGGAGGTGGGTGACGCGGTGGTGGTCATGGCCGACACCTGCCTCGACGAGTTCACCGACCACGGTCACTGCGGCGTGCTGACCGCCTCCGGCGACGTCGACAACGACGCGACGCTGGAGCGTTACGCGTCGATCGCGGTCGCCCAGGCCAGGGCCGGATCCCAGATGATCGCGCCGAGCGGCATGATGGACGGCCAGGTCGGGGCCATCAGGGCGGCCCTCGACGCCGACGGCTTCCGTGACGTGCCGATCCTCGCCTACACCGCCAAATACGCCTCCGCCTTGTTCGGCCCGTTCCGCGACGCCGCCGAGTGCGCGCCGCAGTTCGGCGACCGCAGCACCCACCAGCAGGACCCGGCCGGGCCGCTGGAGGAGGCGCTGCGCGAGGTTCGGCTCGACCTCGCCGAGGGCGCTGACGCGGTGATGGTCAAGCCGGCGCTGGCCTACCTCGACGTCATCAGGCGCTTCCGCGACGAGGTCGACGTGCCGGTGGCGGCCTACCAGGTGAGCGGCGAGTACGCGATGATCGAGGCCGCGGCGGCCAACGGCTGGATCGACCGCGACCGGATGATCATGGAGTCGCTGGTCTCGATCAAGCGCGCGGGCGCCGACCTGATCCTCACCTACTGGGCCACTGAGGTGGCACGACGGCTGTGAACCAGAGGGTTTCCCGTCGCCCCTGGGACCCGTGCGTTAGACTGGGCTGACAAGTGTTGGTGTGTCCCGCGTGTGCTTGCAGCCAGGAGCCGGGACCTCTTCAGGCACTTGGACTCGACGGGAGACACCATGGTGGGGGTACCACTCGCTCGGCGTACCAGAAAACGGTCGCGCCCGACACGGATCGACTCCGTGCTGGGCTATGCCGCTCTCGGATGGCCGAGTGTGCCGGGTGCCCACCCGCTGCGCGAAGGCGCCCGCTCCTGCTCCTGTGACCGCCTCGGGTGTCCAGACCCGGGCGCGCACCCCTTGTCCCCCGCCTGGAACGTACAGGCCACGACGGACGCCACCCAGCTCACGCGCTGGTGGCAGGCCGATCCCGACGCCAACGTGATCCTGCCCACCGGCCGTGTGTTCGATGTCTTCGACGTACCGCTCGACACCGGCCTGTCGGCCCTCACCCGGATCGACGGCGCCGCAGCGCATTCAGGCCCGGTCGCCGCAAATGGCGACCGGGTTCTGTTTTATGTGGCCACTCGCGGCAATCCCGATGACGAGGACGAGTGGTGGTCCTGCCAGCTCGACTGCGACCCCGGCACCATCGAGGACAATCCGGGCCTGCGCTGGCACTGCCGCGACAGCTACGTCCTGGCGCCGCCCTCCACGCTCCCCACTGGTCAGCCCGTCTCGTGGCTGCGCCCGCCCGACGGCCGCCCGCTGCCAGACCCGCTGCGTATCCTCGACTGGCTCGCCGACTAGACCGGCATAATCCAGGACTAACCTGGTTCGCGTGAGCCGTACACAGAACTCCGAGGACCTGTTCGCCCGCGCCCGCGCCATCGTGCCGGGTGGCGTCAACTCCCCGGTCCGCGCGTTCGGCGCGGTCGGCGGCACCCCGCGTTTCATGGCCTCAGGACAGGGCCCCTACCTCACCGACGTCGACGGCAACCGTTACGTCGACCTGGTCTGCTCGTGGGGACCGATGATCCTCGGCCACCGCCATCCCGCCGTCGTCGACGCCGTTTCGTCGGCGCTCTCCCACAGCCTCTCCTACGGCACCGCCACGCCGGGCGAGGTCGAGCTGGCCGAGGAGATCGTCGCCAGGGTGGCGCCCGTGGAGAAGCTGCGTCTGGTCAGCTCGGGCACCGAGGCGACGATGAGCGCGGTGCGGCTGGCCCGCGGGTTCACCGGGCGGTCCAAGGTGGTCAAGTTCGCCGGGTGCTACCACGGTCATGTCGACGCGCTGCTGGCCTCGGCGGGGTCGGGCGTGGTCACGTTCGGGCTGCCCGACACGCCGGGCGTGACGGGGGCGTCGGCGGCCGACACCATCGTGCTGCCGTACAACGACATCAGCGCTGTGGAGCAGGCCTTCGCGTCAGCCGAGATCGCCTGCGTCATCACCGAAGCCTGCCCGGCCAACATGGGTGTGGTGCCGCCGCTCGACGGCTTCAACGCCCGTCTGCGCGAGCTCTGCACGGCCAGCGGCGCGCTGCTGATCATGGATGAGGTGCTGACCGGGTTCCGCGTCTCGCCCGCCGGCTGGTACGGCCTCGACCCGGTCGACGCCGACCTGATGACGTTCGGCAAGGTCATGGGCGGCGGGTTGCCGGCGGCGGCCTTCGGCGGGCGGGCCGACGTGATGTCCTGCCTGGCGCCGGAAGGCCCGGTCTACCAGGCGGGCACGCTGTCGGGTAACCCGCTCGCCTGCGCCGCGGGCCTGGCCACGTTGCGCGCGCTCGACGCCGAGTCCTACGCCAAGGTGGACGCGGCGGCGCTCGCGGTCGGCCAGGCCGCCTCCGACGCGCTGACCGCGGCGGGAGTGCCACACCGGTTGCAGCGGGCGGGGAGCCTGTTCTCGGTGTTCTTCACGGATGCGCCGGTGACGAACTTCGACGACGCCCGGGCCCAGAACACCTCCGCCTACACCGCCTTCTTCCACGCGATGCTGGATCACGGGGTCTACCTGCCGCCCTCCGCGTACGAGGCCTGGTTCCTCTCGGCCTCTCACGACGACGAGGCACTCGGCCAGGTCGCCGACGCGCTGCCGGCAGCCGCCAAGGCTGCCGCGGCGGTCCTCTAGCTACTTACTTGGCGGCCGGCTTCTGGTAGCGGACGCGCAGGTCACGGGCCTGCTCGGCCAGGGTCTTGAGGTAGGAGATGCTGGTCTGCTGCTGCTTCTGCGCCTTGTTGTTTCTCATGCATGTATTTTCTCCTGCTAAAGAGTCAAGCACAAGCGAGACTTTCTACGCTAAACCCTTTAGACTGGCTTACATGTTGGACTTGAACCGCCTCAAGGCCCTTCACGCTGTGCACATCTACGGATCGGTGGGCGCCGCGGCCGACGCGCTGATGGTCACGCCGTCGGCCGTGTCACAGCAGATCGCCAAGCTGGAGCGCGAGACCGGCGCCCGGCTCATGGAGCGCAACGGGCGCGGCGTGCGGCTTACCGACGCGGCCGGGCTGCTCGCCGACCACGCCGAGCGGATCCTGGCCCTGGTGGAGACCGCGGAGGCGGACTTCGAGGCGCTGCGCGGCGAGGTCGTGGGGCGGCTGAACATGTCCGCGTTCCCGACGGCGACCCGCGGCCTGATGCCCGCCGCCCTGACCGCGCTCAAGCGCCGCCATCCCGACCTGCACATCCAGCTCCACGAGCGCGAGCCGGAACGCATCGTGCGCGACGTGGCCAGGGGCGAGCTCGACCTGGGCATCATCCAGGACTGGCTGAACCGGCCGATGGCCCTGCCCGAGGGGCTGTCCAGGACGACACTGCTCGACGACATCGCCGACGTCGTGCTCCCCGCGGACCATCCGCTGGCCGGCAGCCGGGAGATCTCGCTGTCCGATCTACCGGCCAACGAGCGGTGGATCAGCTCCTCGCCCGGCACCGTCTGCCACGACTGGCTCGTCTACACGCTGCGCAGCGCGCAACTGGAGCCCGAGATCTCCTGCATGGCCGACGAATACCCGACCCAGATGGCGCTGGTGGCCGCCGGGCTCGGCTGCGCGATCATCCCCCGGCTGGGGCGCGACTGCGTGCCCGACGGGGTGGCCGTGGTGCCGCTCAGGCCCCGGCAGTCACGCCGCATCTATGTGATCTGGCGGACCGACGCGGCCCGCCGCCCCGCGATCAGGGCCGCGGTCGAGGCGCTCGCCGACGCCAGCCGTACACAGGAGAACGCCTGGGCGCTCGCCTGAGCCACAGCGATGACCAGCGGGAACACGGCCAACGGGCCCGCCCTAGATCTCGGACCAGGAGGAACGGATAGGCTGTGGCACACCATGGCTGAAACCACCGTAGTTCACCTGATGCGCCACGGTGAGGTGCACAACCCCGAAGGCGTCCTGTACGGCCGGCTACCCGGCTACCACCTGTCCGACAACGGCCGATTGATGGCCGAGACGGTCGCCAAGTCGGTGGCCGGCCGCGACATCGTCACCCTCTACAGCTCGCCGCTCGAACGCGCCCAGGAGACCGTCGCCCCCCTGGCCGCGCTGCTGGAGCTGCCGGTACGCACCGACGACCGGCTGATCGAGGCCGCCAACATGCTCCAGGGCCGCAAGGTCGGCCAGGGGATGGCGATCCTGCGCGACCCGAAGAACTACCGCTACTTCTGGAACCCGCTCCGCCCCTCCTGGGGTGAGCCCTATCCGGTGATCGTCAAGCGGATGCGCTCGATCATCGATGAGGCCAGGGGCGCGGCACGCGGGCACGAGGCGCTGCTGGTCAGCCACCAGCTGCCGATCTGGTCGATCAGGATGGCCGCCGAAGGCCGCCGGCTCTGGCACGACCCACGGCGCAGGCAGTGCCAACTGGCCAGCGTCACCACGCTCACCTTCGACGGCGACCGCCTCGTCAGCGTCGGCTACAGCGAGCCCGCCGGATCACTGGCGACCGGCCCCACCGTCCCGGGCGCCTGACCTCGCCGGTAGAGTTGCAAGCTCTACCGGTTGTAGTACAAGGAGATCTTCCTCCGTGCGCGCCAAGTCCACCACCCTCCTGTTGTTGGCCGTGCTGGTCGCGGGCTGCGCGGGCACCAGCCAGTCGGGCCAGCCACAGGCCGGCGACACCCGTTTCGTCGCGGGCGACGGGAAGATGCAGGTGTTCGGTGCGGCCGACCGCAAGGCCGCTCCCGAGATCAGCGGGGAGACCCTCGACGGCGCGACCGCGTCGCTCGCCGCGCACAAGGGCAAGGTCGTGGTGCTCAACTTCTGGGCGTCGTGGTGCGGGCCGTGCCGGGCGGAGGCGCCGGTGCTGAAGGAGGTCGCCGCCAAGACCAAGGGCGGCGTGGAGTTCCTCGGCGTCGACTTCAAGGACCGCAAGGCCGACGCGCAGGCGTTCGAACGCACCGAGCAGACCGGCTACCCGAGCATCTTCGACCAGCCGGGCAAGGTCGCGCTGGCCTTCCAGGGCACGGTGCCGCCCGCGGCCATCCCGTCCACGCTGATCATCGACGAGCAGGGCAGGATCGCCGCCAGGGCGCTGGGCGCGGTCAAGTACACCGACCTGATGAACGCGGTGACCAAGGTGCGCGATGAATGACGTCGTCGCCTCGGGCTCGCTGCTCCTGGCCGTGCCCATCGCGGTGCTGGCCGGGGTGGTGTCCTTCCTGTCGCCGTGCGTGCTGCCGCTCGTGCCGGGCTACCTGTCCTATGTGACGGGCATGAGCGAGGACCCCAAGCGCGGGCGGCTGGTGCTCGGCACGGTGCTGTTCGTGGCCGGGTTCGGGCTGGTGTTCGTGCTCAGCGGCGCGCTGTTCGGCGGGCTCGGCTCGATCATGCTGGACAACTCGGAGAAGATCACGCGGGTGCTCGGCGTGCTGACGATCCTGCTCGGGCTGGCCTTTCTGGGCGTGCTGCCCGGTCTGATGCGCGACGTCCGCATCCACAAGCTGCCCGCGGCGGGGCTGGCCGGGGCGCCGCTGCTCGGCGTGGTGTTCGGGCTGGGCTGGACGCCGTGCATCGGGCCCACGCTGGCCGTGGTGCTCGCGCTCGGGCTGAACGAGGGCAGCGCCGGGCGCGGCGCGCTGCTCGCCGTCGCGTACGCGCTGGGGCTCGGGCTGCCCTTCGTGGCCGCAGCCCTCGCCTACAGCAAGGCGCTGCGTACCTTCCGCGCGATCCGCAAGCACTCACGGCTGATCACCAGGATCGGCGGCGGCATGATGGTGGCCGTCGGCATCCTGCTGGTCACCGGTCTCTGGGGTGAGATGATCGCCACCATGCAGGGCCTGATCGGCGCTTTCCGGCCGGTGATCTGATGACCGTCGACGAGCTCGAGAAGGAGCGGGCGCCGCGACCCGCCGGCATGGGACCGGTGGGCTGGCTGCGATGGGCCTGGCGCACGCTCACCGCGATGAAGACGGCGCTGATCCTGCTCTTCCTGTTCGCGCTGGCGTCCGTGCCCGGCTCGCTGGTGCCGCAGCGCAGCGTCGATCCCGACAAGGTGGCCAAGCTCTTCCAGAGCGACCCGACGCTCGCCGAGTGGTATGACCGCTTCCAGCTCTTCGACGTCTTCACCTCGGTCTGGTTCGCCGCGATCTACCTGCTGCTGTTCATCTCGCTGATCGGCTGCGTCCTGCCGCGCACCGCCACCTACGTGCGCGAGCTGCGCCGCCGTCCACCGGCCGCGCCGCGCAACCTGTCGCGTCTGCCCTACTTCTCGCGCCTGGACGACCCGCTGACCGTCGAGGAGGCCGCCAGCCGGCTGCGCCGGCTCCGCTTCCGCGTCGACGTCGGCGACGGCTGGGTGGCCGCGGAGAAGGGCTACCTGCGCGAGACGGGCAACCTGCTCTTCCACGTCTCCCTGCTGGGGCTGCTCGTCGCGGTCGGGGTCGGCTCCCTGTACGGCTACCGCGGCAACGTCCTGGTGGCCGAGGGCGACGGCTTCGCCAACACGGTCGCCGCCTACGACCGGTTCATCCCGGGCACCCAGGTGTCGGCGGAGTCGCTGGAGCCGTTCTCGTTCACGCTCAAGGACTTCCAGGCGAGCTACCAGGTCGAAGGCGAGAAGAGGGGGCAGGAGCTCGACTACTCCGCCTTCCTGAGCGTCAACGACGCGCCCGGGTCGCCCGCGCACGACTACACGCTCAAGGTCAACGAGCCGCTGGAGATCAACGGCACCCAGACCTACCTCATCGGCCACGGCTACGCGCCCGTCTTCAAGGTCACCGACGGCAAGGGGCAGGTCGCCTTCGAAGGGCCCGTGCCGTGCCTGATCGAGGACAAGCCCACGCTCACCTCGGGCTGCGTGGTCAAGGTGCCCGACGCCCAGCCGTCGCAGCTCGGCTTCCTGCTGCGCTTCCTGCCCACCAGCGACGGTGCCGGGGCCTCGCTCTTCCCCGGCGCGCTCAACCCCCAGGTCCAGCTCCTCGGGGCCTTCTCCGGTGACCTGGGCGTACGTTCCGGGCAGCCGCAGTCCGTCTACGAGCTCGCGCCGCCAGAGGTGATGCGGAAGCTCACACCGCTGGTCATGGGCACCGGCCACGCGCCCCTCTCGGTCGGGGGATCCCTCGACCTGCCCAAGGGCGCGGGGAAGCTGGAGTTCACCGGGGTGAAGGAGTGGATGACGCTCCAGATCGCCTACGACCCGGGGCGGCTGCCCGCCCTGATCGCCGCGGCCACGGCCGTCGCCGCCATCGTGTGCTCGCTGATGATCCGCCGCCGCCGGGTGTGGGTGCGGGTCAAGGACGGCGTGGCCGAAGTAGGCGGCCTGACCCGTACCGAAGGGTCCGCGGCGGGCTTCACCGAGGAGTTCGCCGACATCGTCAAGGTCCTATCAGCCGGAGGCAAGGATGCCCGCTGAACAGCAACTGGCCGGGGTGAGCGACCTCTTCATCGTCGCCGCCGTCCTGCTCTACCTGGCCGCCATGATCGGGTTCGCGCTGGAGCTGGCCTTCGGGCGTTCCCAGGCCGGCTCGGCCGCCGTCCCCGCCAGACAGCCCGTGGGAGCCGGAGTCGGCTCGTCGGGCGGTCCCGTGGACGCCCCCGCGGCCCCGGTGGCCGTCGAGCCGCCGAACTGGGTGCCCAGGGCCGGCTGGCTGGCCATGGCGCTCGGCTGGCTCGGCTGGGCCGCGAACCTCGGCGCCATCGTCACCCGCGGCCTGGCCGTGGACAGGTGGCCATGGGGCAACATGTACGAGTTCGTGGTGGCCATCTGCTTCGCCGCGGTCACCGCCTTCCTCGGCACCCAGCTCCGGCAGAACGTCCGCTTCCTCGGCGCCTTCGTCATGGTGACGGCCGCCCTGGGGCTCGGCTTCGCGGTCAAGGTCCTCTACACGGCGGCGGGGCCGGTCGTGCCGGCGCTCAACTCGTACTGGGTCGCCATCCACGTGACGGCGGCGATCCTGGCGAGCGGCCTGTTCGTCCTGGCCGGGGTCTCGGGCATCCTCTACCTGATTCGCGGCGACGGGGTGTCCCGGCTGCCGTCACGAGCCGACCTGGAGCGGGTGGCCCACCGCGCGATCGTCTTCGCCTTCCCGGTCTGGACCTTCGCCGTCATCGCCGGCGCCCTCTGGGCCGACAAGGCATGGGGCCGCTACTGGGGCTGGGACCCCAAGGAGGTCTGGGCCTTCATCACCTGGGTGGCCTACGCGGCCTACCTGCACGCCCGGGTCACCGCGGGATGGCGCGGCCGCGCGGCGACGATCGTGCAACTGGTGGCGTTCGGCTGCCTGCTGTTCAACCTGGTGGGCGTCAACATGTTCATCTCAGGTCTGCACAGCTACTCGGGGCTGTGAGCTAACCGTCCTCGCCGCGCATGCGGCGGTCGAGGTCGCGCAGGAACTCGGGGTCGTCGTCCGGGCCCTTGGGGGCCGAATGTCGGCGGGTGCCCGGTTGCGGGGGCACCGGCCAGGCCTCTCGGTCCGGCTGGGGGCGCCCGCGGAGCATCCAGACGATGCCGCCCACCAGCGGCACCAGCGTGACGACGAGCACCCAGAGCGGTTTTGGTACGTTCCTGACCTCTTCCTCCGGCGTGGTGATGACGTCGAACAACGAGTAGAGCCAGAAGGCCAACAGGGCCAAGCCGATAACGACACCTACCATGTCCGAACTGTAAGCCATTCGCGTCGTGATCGTGTTTTTCCGTTGTCCCATTTCGGATGACTCAAGAGAGACCTACGTCGTACGGTGGACACGATTCAGCGGCGTCCGCCCGCTGGGACCGCCGATCGGGGCGACCGGGTGCCTCGCGCGCGGGCGCTCGACGGCGTTGAGAGGTGCGATGGCCTTTTCTAACGACAAGGGCCGCCATCGGCGGGGTCGTTGGTGGCGGCGCGGCTCGTATCTCTTCTCCCGTCGCGGTGAGGCGCCCCCCGACGCGGACCGTTCCTTCTGGACGAACGACCGGCACGCGTTCCCCGGCCGGGCCGGACGGCCGGCCAACGGGCGGGACCGGGCACGTGAGGACGGCGCCGGGCGTCCGGTGTGGCCATGGCGGGCCGGTGCCAAAGACGGTGCCAAGGACGCGGCTGCCAACGGCCGTCCGGTGTCCGAACGGTACGGGCACCTGGGACGCGGGTGGCCGGGACGGGAGCCCGCCGGGCGGGACTCGATCGGGAGCGAGGGGAGCTTCGCGTTGTTCGGCTGGGTGGGCCGGGAGCGGCGCCAGGCCGGCGGCGGTGATTCCGACAGGTGGTCCAGGGGTGGGCGCGATCGACGCCGCCGGCAGGAGGGCGGGGAGTTCCAGCAGTGGGACGCCGCCGAGGCCGGGGAGCCGCGGCGGTGGGAGGCGGGGGAGCAGCGGCTGTCGGCGGCGGTCGTGGACCGGCCGCAGTACACCTGGCAGGACTTCGAGCTCGACGACGTGGCGCCCAGAGCGCGGCCCCACCGCCCCGACGCGCCCTCGCTCGGCGACGGCCTGCAGCACTGCGGCAAGCTGGAGACCATCCTGCACCGCCAGTGGGACGCCCGGGAGGGCCCGCCGCCGCCGGAGATCGTACGGGCCGTGGAGAGCCTGGCCAGGCTGCCCGACCTGCTGAAGGAGAAGCTGGCCGAGGGCCTCGAAGGCATCTACGTCGGCCCGGGCGGCGTGCCGGACCTGGACGACATGGGCTACCTGCGCGGTGCCCCGCTGCCGTCCGGGCGGGCCTCGTGGGACATCTGCGCCGGGGCGTACGGCGACGGGAAGATCGTGGTGGGCGACCGCCCCTCACCCACGCCCGACGTGATGATGCACGAGGTCGGGCACGCCATCGACGACGTCGACTCGGCTTACGGGGATTGGGTGTCCGACTCCCGGGAGTTCGCGACGCTGTACGAGGAGATCACGCCGCTCCTGGTCTCCGCCTTCCATCGCCAGGGGGGCGGGCTGGGATGCAAGGAGTTCTTCGCCGACGCGTTCGCCGCGATCGCCTCGCGCCAGCGACCGGCGCTCGTCGACATGCTGGGCGGCGACACCCGCGCCGCGCTCAACGTCATGCTGTTCTTCAACCGGCGCTACGGAATCTAGGTGATCAGCCATGTACGTCATCCGGCTCGCTGACGGGACCCTGCGCGTGCCGCAGAGCCTGACCAGCGAAGACGGGCGTCTCATCGGCAACGCGTACGTGGAACTCGAACCCGGCGATCCCGACTACGACACGTGGCTACCGGAGTCCCTGACGGAGGAGGAGGCGGCAGAACGCCGGGAGCGCTGGCTGACGGACAACGACGACCTGGAGCAGGAGTTCCTGGCTTTCAAGGCGGAACAGGAAGACGCCTAGTGACCCCGTGCCAGTCGGAGGGCCGACGCTCAGCCGGCGTTCCCTGGGCAGGGGGAGACGGCGATCCTGCGTGCAGGACCACCGTCTGATGGAACGTCAAAAACGCGGGGACTCGGCCGACCGCTCGGCCGTTAGAACGTCCTCGCCTCTAAGAAGGGCATGCACTTCCGACTCGCGGAACCGCCGGTGCCCTCCGGGGGTGCGGATACTGCTGATGCGGCCTGCCGCGGCCCAGCGTGTAACCGTCTTTGGGTCTACCCGGAAGAGGGCGGCAACCTCTCCTGGGGTCAGCAGACGCTCGCTGCTACTCTCCACCAATCTCTCCCCCTCGCATCCCGCTTCCTGCCAGCGGGCGGACAGGTAACCAGTGTGTCGAGCGAAGCCTGATTTATCCGTGGTTTTCGACAAAGATCACGGGTTGTTATCAGCTGACTGCCCGATTGTTATATGATAGAGCCTCTTTGGGGCTCTCGTGGGTGTTTCTTTACGAAACTCCCTAACTGGGAACACTAGCAGTGCCCGCGCCCGATGCGAAGAGCGACCGTCCACACAGGGCGAGTAACCTCGATCCTGTGCATCCCGTTCTCGTTTACACCGCGTCGCGGATCGGTCTGTTCGTCGTGACGCTAGGTGTCCTGCGCCTGCTTGGCCTGCAAAACCCACTGGTGCTGATCATCGTGACTTTCTTGATCAGTGGCATAGCCAGCTACGTCTTGCTGTCGAAGCAGCGTGACGCTGTAAGCACACGCATCAGCGACAAGATCGACCGACCCAAGCCACAGAGCGACTAGGGCAGGGGGAACATGCCAATCCGGGCATGGTACTCCCGTCCGAGTCGAGTTGTGTCACTACCAACGAGTAGTCCACCGCTGTACACCAGAAATGCCTTGACCCCGATGCCGCGCTCCCTGCCAGGATTCCAAGTCAGCGCCATTCCGGTGCCTGGATGAATGGCGCCGATGCCCTCGCGGGGCACCGCTCCCGGCCCGGCTGAGTCGTGGCCCAGTGGATTGTTCAGCCACCGCTGGTGTCCGCCGACGTAGATCGCCGCACCGGTCACCGCCACCGCGTAGAGCGAGTCGCCGCCGGTCTTGTTGATCCAGGTGGGTGTGATTCGCTCGCCGCTGCCGTACGTCTCGAATCTGGCCGTGCTGTCGCACAGCCGCTTGCCGCCAATCGGGCCGCCTGTGGTGACGACGGCGAAATAGCTGCCGTCGGGCGCGAAATCCAGGCCGCGTACGTAGGAGGGGAAGGCCTCCATGCATTTGGGGACGTACGCCTCGGTGCGCCAGTCGGCCACCTTGGCCCCTCCGCCGCGTATGTCGATCAGCCCGAGTTGCGGTCTCGACAGCCCGTCGAGCGTGGTGAAGTTGCCGTCGACCGCGAGCCGTTCGGCGGTCACGGCGAGCGCGTAGACCTTCACCCTGGACGCCAGCGGCGCCCCTGGCGTGATCGTGAACCTCGGGTCGGCCGCGCCGGTCGAGGTGTCGAGCCTGGCCAGGGCCGTGCGCGGCCTGGTGAAGTCGCCGCCCGCGTAGAGCTGCGCGCCGCGCCTGGCCAGCGTGGTCACCGCCCCGCCGGAGACGCCGGGCGCGAAGTCCTTGATGACCGACCCGTCGATGAGGTTGAGCCTGGTCAGCGCCGTGGCCCGCGTCCCGTTGACCGAGGGGAAGTCGCCGCCGACGTAGACCGTGTCGCCGTCGCCGGGGGCCAGGCTGTAGACGGTCCCTTCCACCTGCGGCGCGAAGTAGCGCAGGATGTGTCCCGTGGCGAGGCTGTAGGCGAAGACGTTGTCGCGGGTGTAGGTGTGGGTCCGTGAGGCGTCGGCGACCTCGCTGAACGAGCCGCCCACCACGACGGTGCCGCCGACCAGGGTGATGGAGTTGACGATCCCGTCGAGCACGTGCGGGGTGGTGTCGACCGGGTCGGCCGACACGACGCGCGGGTGCGCGACGGGGGCCGTGGCGATGATCGCCGCGAGGGCGACACGTACAAGCATTCGGCAATTTCTAGCAGACGGTAGGTAATCATGCGGCTACTTTCCGTCGATTGTCGTGATGGTCATAGGCTTGGGCCATGACGCGTGCTCAGCTGGACAAGCAGCCGGATCAGGTCGCCGCGATGTTCGATCGCACGGCCCGGCGCTATGACTTGGTCAACGATGTGATCTCCCTGGGACAGGTGCGGTTCTGGCGCAAGGCGGTGGCCGCCGCCGTCGACGCCGGGCCCGGCGAGATCGTGCTCGACCTGGGCGCCGGCACCGGCACGTCCACCGACGCGTTCACCACGCTCGGGGCCCGCGCGATCGCCTCCGACTTCTCCCTCGGCATGCTGCGCACGGGCGTGCGCCGGCACGGTGGCAACGCGCTGAGCGGGGCTGGGGTCCCGTTCATCGCGGGCGACGCGCTGCGGCTGCCGTTCGCCGACGACGCCTTCGACGCGGTGACGATCTCGGTGGCGCTGCGCAACGTGCACGACACCTCGCAGGCGTTGCGGGAGATGCTGCGCGTGACGAAGCCGGGCGGCCGGCTGGTGATCCTGGAGTTCTCGCACGTGACGGTCGGCGCCTTCGACCTGGTCTACCGCGAATACCTGATGAAGCTGCTGCCGCGGGTGGCCACGGTCTTCGGCTCGAACGACGACTCCTACGCCTATCTGGCCGAGTCGATCAGGGACTGGCCCGACCAGCCGACGCTCGCGCGCACCATTCAGGAAGCCGGTTGGGAGCGGGTGGCGTGGCGCAATCTCACCATGGGCATCGTCGCGGTGCACCGGGGGTTCAAGCCCGCCTGAGTCGCCATTAATGCTTCTCGGGCCGGCCTTGCGGATATCACCGCCGGGAGATAGCGCTTATCGCGGGAATTAGCCGTTGTTCGGGCCGACGCGGCTCCGGGTGGGGATGGTTCTCGGTAATTTGCGGGCGGGCTGGTGTAGCGTTTTGACTACGGAGCGTGACAGTGTTCGCCGCTGTGGTTGTAACGGGCGTCACATTCCGCACGATAGGCTCCGATATATCCGTGACTACGAAGGAGTCCGCCCGGTGCACGTCCGCGAGTTCGAGGTCTGATCTCCCCGTGGCGACCACCCAGGGCCCTTCGTCTCCGACGGAGGGTTTTCGTTCGTGCGAAGACCGCCCCCCGGCTGACACTTTGTCCAGGAAAAGCGTTAGACTGCGGGCCGACAAGTTTGTGAAGGGGTTCACAAGAGAACGAAGGCGCCACACCCCAAGGCCTTCGAGCGTGTAGGACAGGACAGTCCAGTGACCGTGCCAGCAGCCATGCAGGCTGACGCCGACGTCATCGTCGTCGGCGCCGGTCCCGCCGGTTCCGCAACCGCCTTTTACCTCGCTCGCGCCGGGTTCGACGTGCTGCTCCTGGAGAAGACGAAGTTCCCCCGGGAGAAGGTCTGCGGCGACGGGCTGACCCCCCGGGCGGTCAAGCAGTTGCTCAACATGGGTGTCGACATCGACGCGCCCGGCTGGATCAGGAACAAGGGCCTGCGGGTGGTGGGTGGCGGGCACCGGTTCGAGCTCGACTGGCCGAAGCTTGAGCGCTTCCCCGACTTCGGCCTCGTCCGCACGCGCCAGGACTTCGACCAGATCCTCGCCGCCAACGCCGTCAAGGCCGGGGTGCGGCTGATGGAAGGCGTGAACGTCACCGGGCCCGTGCTCGACGACCGCAGCGGTCACGTGGTCGGGGTGACGACCAAGGACGGGGTGACCTACCGCGGCCGTCTGGTGGTCGCCGCCGACGGCAACAGCACCCGGCTGGCCCTGGGCATGGGGCTGCACAAGCGCGAGGACCGCCCGATGGGCGTGGCCGTACGGACCTATTTCGAGAGCCCGCGCCACGACGACGACTACCTGGAGACGTGGCTGGAGTTGTGGGACGGCGACACGCTGCTGCCCGGCTACGGCTGGGTGTTCGGCGTCGGCGACGGCACCGCGAACGTGGGGCTGGGCCTGCTCAACACCAGCGACCAGTTCAAGAGCATCGACTACCGCGATCTGCTCAAGCGCTGGTGCAAGGCGATGCCCGCCGAGTGGGGCTTCACCGAGGAGAACATGACGGGCCCGATCCGCGGCGCCGCGCTCCCGATGGCCTTCAACCGCCAGCCCCACTACACCCGCGGTCTCGTGCTCGTCGGCGACTCCGGCGGGGCGATCAACCCGTTCAACGGCGAGGGCATCGCGTACGCCATGGAGACCGGCGAGATCGCCGCCGAGACCATCGTGAAGGCTCTGCGCGGGACCACCCCCGCGCAGCAGGAACGGATCCTGCGCACCTATCCTCAAGTGTTGAAGGACGCCTACGGCGGATATTTCACGCTCGGCAGGTTGTTCGTCGAGGCGATCGGGAAGCCAGGAGTGATGAGCTTCGGAACACGGCACGGGTTGCCACACCCGAGGCTGATGCGCTTCGCGCTCAAACTCCTTGGTAATCTCACCGACCGGCGAGGCGATGCGTCGGACAAGATCATAAACGCACTCTCGAAGGTCGCGCCACCAGCATGAACCTCACACTCACCCGGCAAAGTCATAGATCAGGCTGCGCGCCCGCGCGCGTGGCGACTCCAGAGGAGGCGTAGCGATGGACCTTTACGTGCCCATCCTGGTGCTCGCCGTTCTCGCGGGGGGCTTCGCGATCTTCTCGGTCGCCATCGCTCCCTTCACCGGTCCCAAGCGCTGGAACCGCGCCAAGCTTGACGCATACGAATGCGGCATCGAGCCGACGCCCCAGCCGGTCGGTGGCGGACGGTTCCCGCTGAAATACATGATCACCGCGATGCTCTTCATCGTGTTCGACATCGAGATCATTTTCCTTTACCCCTGGGCTGTCTCCTTCGCGCCGCTGAAGAACGACGCGGGCAGCGTGCTCTCCTCGGGCCTCGGGGTGTTCGCGCTTGTCGAGATGCTGCTGTTCATCGTCACCGTGCTCGTCGCCTACGCGTACGTGTGGCGCCGCAAGGGTCTGGACTGGGACTAGAAATGGGACTTGAAGAGAAACTCCCCAGCGGGTTCATCCTCAGCACGGTCGAGCAGGCCGCGGGCTGGGCGCGCAAGAACTCCGTATGGCCGGCCACGTTCGGCCTCGCCTGTTGCGCCATCGAGCTGATGGCCACCGGCGGCCCCCACTACGACCTGGCGCGCTTCGGCATGGAGCGCGCTTCGGCGTCTCCTCGCCAGGCCGACCTGATGATCGTCGCCGGACGCGTGTCGCAGAAGATGGCTCCCGTCCTGCGGCAGATCTACGACCAGATGGCCGAGCCCAAGTGGGTCATCTCGATGGGCGTGTGCGCCTCGAGCGGCGGCATGTTCAACAACTACGCCATCGTGCAGGGCGTGGACCACATCGTCCCGGTCGACATCTACCTGCCCGGCTGCCCGCCGCGGCCGGAGATGCTGATTGACGCGATCGTGAAGCTGCACGACAAGATCCAGAACATGAAGTTCGGCGCCCACCGCGCCAAGCAGATCGACGAGCTCGAACTGCAGGCGCTGCGTACGCTGCCGCTGATCGACCAGGGGGCCGCGAAGTGACCTCGCCCGACAACCTCCCCGAGGTCCCTGCCAACGCCGAGGTGCCGGCGGTTCCCGAGCCGCCCGTGGCCCGGCACGGCATGTTCGGCGCGACCGGCACGGGTGACACCTCCGGTTACGGCGGCCTCGTCGTACGGCGCGCACCCCAGCTCTCCACACCCCGCCCCTACGGCGGCTACTTCGACGAGCTGGTCGACACGCTGGCCATGGACGACGCCGTCGAGCGAGTGGTCGTCGACCGGGGCGAGCTGACCCTGCACGTGAAGCGGGAGCGGCTCGTCGAGGTCTGCCAGAAGCTCCGCGACGAGCCCGCCCTGCGCTTCGAGCTCTCGCTCGGCGTCTCCGGTGTGCACTACCCGCATCTGAAGGGCGAGGAGCTGCACTCGGTCATCCACCTCTGCTCGATCACCCACAACCGGCGCGTCCGCGTCGAGGCGAGCGCCCCCGACGAGGACCCGCACATTCCCTCGACCGTCGGCGTCTACCCGGGCCACGACTGGCACGAGCGCGAAGCGTGGGACTTCTTCGGGATCATCTACGACGGCCACCCCGGCCTGACCCGCATCATGATGCCGGACGACTGGGACGGTCACCCGCAGCGCAAGGACTATCCGCTCGGCGGCATCCCGGTCGAATACCGCGGCGCCACGATCCCCGCGCCCGACCAGAGGAGGTCGTACGCGTGAGCATCGAGCTGAGCGTTGACAGACGAAGTGAGGTTCACTCGTGACCACCGGATATGACGAGGCGACCGAGGGCAAGGTCTACTCGGTCACCGGCGCCGACTGGGACGAGGTCGTCAGCGGTGTCCGCGACTCCGAGGACGAGCGGCTGGTCGTCAACATGGGCCCGCAGCACCCGTCCACGCACGGCGTGCTGCGGCTGGTGCTGACCCTCGACGGTGAGACGGTCACCGAGGCGCGCAGCGTCATCGGCTACCTGCACACCGGCATCGAGAAGAACCTGGAATACCGCACCTGGACCCAGGGCACCACGTTCGTCACCCGCATGGACTACCTCTCGCCGATCTTCAACGAGACCGCCTACTGCCTGGGCGTCGAGAAGCTGCTCGGCATCGAGGACCGCATCCCGGACCGGGCGCAGGCCATCCGCGTGATGATGATGGAGCTCAACCGGATCTCCTCGCACCTGGTGGCGATGGGCACGTTCGGCATGGAGCTGGGCGCGACCACGCCGTTCCTGTTCGGCTACCGCGACCGCGAGCTGATCATGGACCTGTTCGAGTACATCACCGGTCTGCGCATGAACCACGCCTATGTCCGCCCCGGTGGCGTGAGCGTGGACCTGCCGGCGGGCGCGGTCGACAAGATCGGCGAGTTCCTCAAGATCATGCCGCAGCGGATCAAGGACATCCGCAAGCTGCTCGACGAGAACCCCGTCTACCTGCGCCGCACCAAGGACGTGGGCTACCTCGACCTGACCGGCTGCATGGCCCTGGGCATCACCGGGCCGATCCTGCGGTCCGCCGGCCTGCCGTGGGACCTGCGCAAGTCGCAGCCCTACTGCGGGTACGAGACCTACGAGTTCGAGGTGGCGACCGAGCGCGGCTGCGACGTGTTCTCCCGCTACCTGGTCCGGATGCGGGAGATGGAGGAGTCGCTCAAGATCGTCGAGCAGGCCCTCGACCGCATCGCCGGGCCGCTCAAGGGCGACCCCGTGATGATCGAGGACAAGAAGATCGGCTGGCCCGCGCAGCTCGCGCTGGGCCCCGACGGTTTCGGCAACTCGCCCGACCACATCGCGCACATCATGGGCAGCTCCATGGAGGCCCTCATTCACCACTTCAAGCTGGTGACCGAGGGATTCCGGGTGCCGGCCGGACAGGCGTACGCGTCGATCGAGTCGCCCAAGGGCGAGCTCGGCGCGCACGTGGTGAGCGACGGCGGCACCCGCCCCTACCGCGTCCACTTCCGCGAACCGTCCTTCTGCAACCTGCAGGGCTTCCCCGCGATGGCGGAGGGCGGCCAGGTCGCCGACGTGATCGCCGCGGTGGCATCTATCGACCCCGTCATGGGAGGTGTGGACCGGTGACTTACTCACCGGAAGTCCGAGAGCGTCTCGAACGAGACGCCAAGGAGATCATCGGGCGCTACCCGAAGACGCGGTCGGCACTGCTGCCGCTGCTCCATCTCGTGCAGTCCGAAGACGGTCACGTCTCCGACGACGGGCAGGAGTTCTGCGCGGAGCTGCTGGGCATCAGCAAGGCCGAGGTCGTCGGCGTCGCGACGTTCTACACCATGTACAAGCGCAAGCCGGCCGGCGACTACCACGTCGGCGTCTGCATCAACGCGCTCTGCGCCGTCATGGGCGGCGACCAGATCTGGGAAGAGCTGTCGGAGCACACCGGCGTCGGCCACGAGGAGACGACCGCCGACGGCAAGGTCTCGCTCGAACGCCTCGAGTGCAACGCGGCCTGCGACTTCGCCCCGGTCATGATGGTCAACTGGGAGTTCTTCGACAACCAGACGCCCGAGTCGGCCAAGCAGCTCGTCGACGACCTGCGTGACGGCAAGGACGTACGCCCGACCAGGGGGCCGAAGAAGCTCTGTACCTTCAAGGAGGCGTCGCGAGTGCTCGCGGGCCTGCCCGACGACCTGGCGGGCGACGGCCCGTCGGCGGCGGGCCCCTCGCTGGAGGGCCTCAAGGTCGCCAAGGCCAACGGATGGAAGGCCCCAGAGGCATGAGCACGACTCTCACCCCGGTCCTGACCGCGAACTGGGACCAGGCCAACTCCTTCACCCTCGCCGGCTACGGCGAGTATGAGGCGGCCAAGAAGGCGCTGGGGATGGACCCCGACGCGGTCATCCAGGCCGTCAAGGACTCGGGCCTGCGCGGCCGCGGCGGCGCGGGCTTCCCGACCGGCATGAAGTGGGGCTTCATCCCGCAGGGTGACGGCAAGCCGCACTATCTCGTCGTCAACGCCGACGAGTCGGAGCCGGGCACCTGCAAGGACATCCCGCTGATGATGGCCAACCCGCACTCGCTGGTCGAGGGCGTCATCATCACCGCGTACGCGATCCGGGCCAACCACGCCTTCATCTACGTGCGGGGCGAGGTGCTGCACGTCATCCGCCGGCTGCACGCGGCCGTGCGCGAGGCGTACGAGAAGGGCTATCTCGGCACCGACATCCTCGGCTCCGGCTACGACCTCGAACTCGTCGTGCACAGCGGCGCGGGGGCGTACATCTGCGGCGAGGAGACGGCACTGCTCGACTCGCTCGAAGGCTTCAGAGGTCAACCGCGGCTCAAGCCCCCGTTCCCGGCCGTGGCGGGCCTTTATGCCTCGCCTACTGTTGTGAACAACGTGGAGTCTGTGGCCAGTGTTCCCTCAATCGTGACCAACGGTGCCGACTGGTTCGCCGGGATGGGCACCGAGAAGTCCAAGGGCTTCGGCATCTTCTCGCTGAGCGGCCACGTCACCCGGCCCGGCCAGTACGAGGCGCCGCTCGGCATCACGCTGCGCGAGCTGCTCGACATGGCGGGCGGGATCCGCGAGGGGCACGAGATCAAGTTCTGGACCCCGGGCGGCTCGTCCACGCCGATCTTCACCGACGAGCACCTGGACGTGCCGCTGGACTTCGAGTCCGTCGGCGCCAAGGGCTCCATGCTCGGCACCCGGGCGCTGCAGATCTTCGACGAGACGACCTGCGTGGTCCGTACGGTGCTGCGCTGGACGGAGTTCTACGCCCACGAGTCGTGCGGCAAGTGCACGCCGTGCCGCGAGGGCACCTACTGGCTCAAGCAGGTGCTCAAGCGCCTGGAGAAGGGCCAGGGCACCGAGGAGGACCTGTCCACGATCACCGACATCGCGGACAACATCCTGGGCCGCTCGTTCTGCGCGCTCGGTGACGGCGCGACGAGCCCGATCCACTCCTCGGTGAAGTACTTCCGCGACGAGTACCTCAAGCACTTCGAGGTCGGCGGCTGCCCGTTCGACGCGAAGAAGTCCACTCTCTGGGGTGACCAGTGACAACAACCGCCGTAGAGACGAACCTGGTGACCCTCACCATCGACGGGTTCCAGGTCAGCGTCCCGAAGGGCACCCTGATCATCAGGGCGGCAGAGCTGCTGGGCATCCAGATCCCGCGCTTCTGCGACCACCCGCTGCTCGACCCGGCGGCCAACTGCCGCCAGTGCCTGGTCGACATCCCCGACGCCGGCAACGGCCGCGGCTTCCCCAAGCCGCAGCCGTCCTGCGCGATCGACGTCGCCGAGGGCATGGTGGTGCAGACCCAGCTCACCTCGCCGGTCGCCGAGAAGGCGCAGCGCGGGGCCATGGAGCTGCTGCTCATGAACCACCCGCTCGACTGCCCGGTCTGCGACAAGGGCGGCGAGTGCCCCCTGCAGAACCAGGCGATGTCCAACGGACAGGGCGAGTCCAGGTTCCAGGAGCAGAAGCGGACCTTCCCCAAGCCGCTGCCGCTGTCCACCCAGGTGCTGCTCGACCGTGAGCGCTGCGTCCAGTGCGCGCGCTGCATCCGCTTCTCCGACCAGATCGCCGGCGACCCGTTCATCGACTTCTTCGAGCGCGGGGCCAAGGAGCAGGTGGGCGTCGCCGACGGCAAGCCGTTCGACTCCTACTTCTCCGGCAACACGGTGCAGATCTGCCCGGTCGGCGCGCTGACCGGCGCCGCCTACCGGTTCCGGGCCAGGCCGTTCGACCTGGTCTCCACGCCGAGCGCGTGCGAGCACTGCGCCTCCGGGTGCAGCCTGCGCACCGACCACCGGCGCGGCCGGGTCACCCGCCGCCTGGCGGGCAACGACCCGCAGGTCAACGAGGAGTGGAACTGCGACAAGGGCCGGTGGGCGTTCTCCTACGCCACAGAGCCCGATCGCCTCAAGATGCCGCTGGTCCGCAACGAGGAGGGCGTGCTCGAGCCCACCTCGTGGCCGGAGGCGCTCAGCGTCGCCGCCAAGGGCCTGGCCGCCGCGCGCGGCAAGGCCGGTGTGCTGGTCGGCGGCCGGGTGACGGTCGAGGACGCCTACGCCTACGCCAAGTTCGCCCGGCTCGCCCTCGGCGGCAACGACATCGACTTCCGCGCCAGGCCGCACTCCGTCGAGGAGGCGCAGTTCCTGGCGCACGCGGTGGCCGGCAAGGGCATCGAGGTCTCCTACAGCGACCTTGAGAGCGCCCCGGCCGTGCTGCTGGTCGGGTTCGAGCCCGAGGACGAGTCGCCGATCGTCTTCCTGCGCCTGCGCAAGGCGTGGATGAAGAAGGGGCTCAAGGTCACGGCGATCGCGCCGTTCGCCACCAACGGCCTGGCCAAGATGGGCGGCACGCTCATCCGCACCGCGCCGGGCGCGGAGGCCGACGCGATCGGCGACCTGGTCGGCTCGCTCGCCGAGGGCACGATCGTGCTCGCCGGCGAGCGGCTCGCCGCGGTCTCCGGCGCTCTGTCCGCGCTGGTACGCCTCAGCGCCGCCTCGGGCGCCAAGCTCGCCTGGGTCCCGCGCAGGGCCGGCGAGCGGGGCGCGGTCGAGGCCGGTGCGCTGCCCAACCTGCTGCCCATCGGCCGCCCGGTCGGCGACGAGAGCGCCAGGGCGGACATCGCCCGGGTGTGGAACGTGGCCACACTGCCCGACACGCCGGGTCGCGACACCACGGGCATGCTTCTCGCGGCCCTGGAGGGGCAGCTGGACGCGCTGGTCGTGGCGGGCGTCGACCCCTACGACCTGGCCGACCCGGGCGCCGCGCTGGCCGCGCTGGAGCACACCCCGTTCATCGTCAGCCTGGAGATCCGCGCCAGCGCGGTCACCGACCGGGCCGACGTGGTCCTGCCGGTCGCCGCCGTGCAGGAGAAGGACGGCACGTTCGTCAACTGGGAGGGCAGGGGCCGCTCGTTCGAGGCCCCGCTCCGGGTGCCCGGCCTGCGCAGCGACCTGGCCGTGATCGGCAGCCTGGCCGACCGGATGGACGTCCACCTGGGCCTGCCCGACGCCGCGGCCGCACGGCGCGAGCTGAGCTCGATCGGCGCCTACCGCGGCACCCGCGTGGCCGCGCCCAACACCGCCACCCGCTCGCAGGCCGCGCCGCGGACCGGCGAGGCGGTGCTGGCGACCTGGCACCTGCTGCTCGACGAAGGCCGCCTGCAGGACGGCGAGCCGTACCTCGCGGGCACCGCCCGCGCCGCGGAGGCGCTGGTCTCGGAGAGCACGGCGGCGGAGATCGGCGTCGTCGACGGCGACAAGCTGGTCGTCGGCGGCCAAGGACCCAACGCTGTCACGCTGCCGGTACGCGTCGCCGACCTGCCGGACCGGGTGGTCTGGGTGCCGGCGAACTCCGGCGGCTGTTCGGTCACGCGCGATCTCGGCGCGTCGACCGGCGACATCGTCACGATCGGGAGCGCCTCATGATCCCTGTTCTCGCGACTGATCCGACCCTTGCCGACTTCGGCAAGGATCCGCTCTGGATCACGATCATCAAGGCCGTGATGCTGTTCGCTTTCCTGATGCTCTGCATCCTGTTCGGCGTCTGGTTCGAACGGAAGCTGATCTCCAGGATGCAGAACCGCTTCGGCCCCAACCGGGCGGGCAAGTTCGGCCTGCTCCAGTCGGTGGCCGACGGCATCAAGATGGGCCTGAAGGAAGACCTCTTCCCGCGGACCGTCGACAAGGTGCTCTACCTGATGGCCCCGGTCATCATGGTGATCCCGGCCTTCCTGGCCTTCTCGATCACCCCGTTCGGGCCGATGGTCAACCTGTTCGGCGTGCGGACGCCGTTGCAACTGGTCGACCTGCCGGTGGCCGTGCTGTTCATGCTGGCCATGGGTGCCATCTCGGTCTACGGCGTGGTGCTGGCCGGTTGGTCGTCGCGGTCGCCGTACGCGCTGCTGGGCGGGCTGAGGTCGGCGGCGCAGGTGGTCTCGTACGAGATCGCGATGGGTCTGTCGTTCGTCGGCGTGTTCCTGTTCGCGGGGACGCTGTCGACGTCGGAGATCGTCAAGTCGCAGGCGTCCGGCGGCATGCTGGGGGGCCTGTCGATGCCCTCCTGGTACGTCGTCCTGCTGCTGCCGTCGTTCCTGATCTACGTGTTCTGCGCTTTCGGTGAGGCCGCCCGTATCCCGTTCGACCTGCCCGAGGGCGAGGGCGAGCTGGTCGGTGGCTTCCAGACCGAGTACTCCTCGTCGCTGAAGTTCGCGCTGATCATGATGGGCGAATACCTGCACACCTTCGTCGCCTCGGCGATGGCCATCACGCTGTTCCTCGGTGGGTGGCGGGCGCCGTTCCCGATCACGGCCTTCTGGGCCGGGGCGAACGAGGGCTGGTGGCCGCTGCTCTGGTTCTTCGTCAAGTTCGTGCTGGTCTTCTGCTTCGTGGTGTGGGTGCGGGCCTCGCTGCCGCGCGTCCGCTACGACCAGCTCATGTCGCTGGGGTGGAAGGTTCTCATCCCGGTCAACCTGGCGTGGATCATGCTGGTCGCCACGATCCGGACCGTCATGTACGTCAAGAACGGCGAAGCCGGTTTCCAGGGCAGCCTGGCACCCGTCATGGTGGTCGCGGTGATCGTCATCGTCGGTGCTCTCGGCATCTGGGCCCGGTTCGACACCGTGAACCAGCGCCGCAAGGAAGCACGGAAGGCGGAGGTCGAGGCGGAGTTCGAGGAGCTGTCCGACGAGCCAACGGCCGGTGGCTTCCCTGTGCCGCCGCTCGACCTGCCGCACTACCACGGGGTGCAGCACAAGGAGATTCCCAGTGGGACTAACTGATTGGCTGAACCCCGTCAAAGGCTTCGGGGTCACCTTCCACACGATGTTCAAGAAGCCTGTCACGGTCAACTACCCGGAGGAGAAGAGGCCGACAGCGCCTCGCTTCCACGGGCGGCACCAGCTCAACCGCTGGCCGGACGGGCTGGAGAAGTGCGTCGGCTGCGAGCTGTGCGCATGGGCGTGCCCGGCCGACGCCATCTACGTGGAAGGCGCCGACAACACCGACGCGGAGCGCTTCTCGCCGGGTGAGCGGTACGGCCGCACCTACCAGATCAACTATCTGCGGTGCATTCTCTGCGGCTTGTGCATCGAGGCGTGCCCGACCAGGGCGCTCACGATGACCAACGAGTACGAGCTGGCCGACACCAACCGCGAGAGCCTCATCTTCACCAAGGAGATGCTCCTCGCGCCTCTGACCCAGGGGATGGAGCAGCCTCCGCACCCCATGCGGCTCGGGGAGACCGAAGAGGACTACTACCGGCTGGGACGGACCAATGGGTGAGACCATTACCTTCTGGGTGCTCGCCGTCGTATCCGTCGGCGCGGCGCTCGGCATGGTGTTCAACCGGAAGGCCGTCTACTCGGCGCTGATGCTCGGCACCGTGATGCTCTGCCTGGCGGTCCTCTACGCCGTTCAGGACGCGCCCTTCCTGGCCGCGGTGCAGATCATCGTCTACACCGGCGCCGTCATGATGCTCTTCCTGTTCGTGCTCATGCTGGTCGGCGTCGACTCGTCCGACTCGCTGGTGGAGACGCTGAAGGGCCAGCGCGTCTGGGCCGCGCTCGCCGCCGTCGGGTTCGCCGCGCTGGTCATCCTGGCCATCGGCAACGCGGTCTTCGCCAACCAGGCGGGGCTGGCCTCGGCCATCGGGCAGGCCGGCTACATCCGGGCGCTGGCGCTGCTGCTGTTCACGAAGTACGTCTTCGCCTTCGAGATCACCTCGGCGCTGCTGATCACCGCCGCGCTGGGCGCGATGGTGCTGGCACACCGCGAGCGGCTGACAGTACGGCCCACGCAGAAGGACCTGGCCCGCGCCCGGTTCCTCGGCGACCGCCCGTCGCCGCTGCCCGGACCCGGCACCTACGCCAGGAACAACGCCATCGACATGCCGGCCCTGCTGCCCGACGGCTCGGTCGCGGAGAGCTCGGTCAACCGCTACATCGCGCGGTACGACGTCGAGGAGGGTCACCTTCCGGCCGACCCGAAGCTCGCCGAGGCCATCAAGCACAGGGCCGCCGTCGAGTCGGCTGATTCGGCCGCGTCGGCCGCGTCGGTTGAGTCGGTTGAGGAGGAGTCCAAGTGACCACCCATTACCTCGTCCTGTCGGGCCTGCTGTTCGCCATCGGCGCGATGGGCGTGCTGATCCGGCGCAACGCGATCGTGGTGTTCATGTGCGTCGAGCTCATGCTCAACGCCTGCAACCTCGCCTTCGTCGCCTTCGCCCGGCAGAACGGCAACCTCGAAGGTCAGATCATCGCGTTCTTCGTGATGGTGGTGGCCGCGGCCGAGGTTGTGGTCGGCCTGGCCATCATCGTGACGATCTTCCGAACCCGCAGGTCCGCGTCGGTAGACGACGCCAACCTGCTGAAGTACTAAGAGGTGACTGGTGGAATCTCCTGTTGAGATCGTCCAGCACACCGCCGGCGGCATGATCGGGGCCTCTTGGCTGATGATCGCCTTCCCGTTGCTGGGTGCGGCGATCCTGCTGATCCTCGGACGCATGACGAACCGGTGGGGCCATCTGCTGGGCGTGGCCATGTCCCTCGCCTCGTTCGTCGTGGCGGTGCTGACCTTCCTGGAGCTCATCGGTCTGCCGGCTGATCAGCGCCGCCAGGCCGTACATCTTTATGAGTTCATTCCCGGCATGGTCGACATGGGGTTGCTGATCGACCCGCTGTCGATCAGCTTCGCGCTGCTGATCACGGGTGTCGGGTCGCTGATCCACATCTACTCGATCGGCTACATGGCGCACGACGCCGAGCGGCGCCGGTTCTTCTCCTACCTGAACCTCTTCGTCGCCGCGATGCTCCTGCTGGTGCTGGCCGACAACTACGTCGGGCTGTTCATCGGCTGGGAGGGCGTGGGTCTGGCCTCGTACCTGCTCATCGGGTTCTGGCAGTTCAAGCCCTCGGCGGCGGTCGCGGCCAAGAAGGCGTTCATCGTCAACCGGGTCGGTGACTTCGGGCTGCTGGTCGGGATGTTCGTCATCCTGGTCACCTTCCACACGCTGACCTTCAGTGAGCTGGGCGCGCAGATCGCCAAGAGCCCGCCGTCCGGCGGTGCGGTCACCGCGATCGGTCTGCTGCTCCTCCTCGGCGCCTGCGGCAAGTCGGCGCAGCTCCCGCTGCAGTCGTGGTTGCTGGACGCGATGGAGGGCCCGACTCCGGTCTCGGCCCTCATCCACGCGGCGACCATGGTCACCGCCGGTGTCTACCTGGTGGTCCGCTCCGGGGCGTTCTTCTTCCCTCCGGACTCGGCTCAGGCGCTCGCCGTTTCGATCGTCGGTGCGGCCACGCTGCTGGCCGGTGCCATCATCGGTTGCGCGAAGGACGACATCAAGAAGGGCCTGGCGGGCTCGACGATGTCACAGATCGGGTACATGATGCTCGGCGCGGGCCTTGGGCCGGCGGGGTACGCCTTCGCGATCGGGCACCTGATCACGCACGGCTTCTTCAAGGCCGACATGTTCCTTGGTGCCGGTTCGGTCATGCATGGCATGAACGACGAAGTGGACATGCGGAAGTATGGTGCGCTGCGTAAGGTCATGCCGGTTACCTTCGTGACGTTCTTCATCGGTTACCTGGCGATCATCGGGTTCCCCCTGCTGTCCGGATATTTCACGAAGGACGGCATCATCGAGACCGCAGTGGAGCACAACCAGGTGCTCGGCTGGCTGGCCGTGCTCGGGGCGGGCATCACGGGCTTCTACATGTCGCGGATGGTCTTCATGACCTTCTTCGGGGAGAAGCGCTGGGCGAAGGACGCGCACCCGCACGAGTCGCCGGCCGTCATGACCTGGCCGCTGATCATCCTCTCGATCGGCTCGATCTTCCTGGGCGGCTACCTGATCCTCAGCAACACGCTGATGAAGTTCCTGGGTCCGGCCGTTGGTCTGCCCGAGGAGCTGCCGACGTTCCACTTCGCCAGCGTCCCTGGTCTCGCCACGCTGGCGCTGGTCGCCGTCGGGGCGGGCTTCGCCTGGGTCAGGTACGGTCGAGCCGAGGTGCCCGCTGTGGCGCCGCGCGGCTCGTTCCTCACCACGTTCGCCCGCCGCGACCTGTACGGCGACGCGCTCAACGAGTCCCTGTTCATGCGTCCCGGCCAGTGGCTGACCCGCTTCGCGGTGTACTTCGACAACCGCGGCATCGACGGGCTGGTCAACGGCCTGGCGGCGGGCATCGGCGGGACCTCGGGGCGTCTCAGGCGGATCCAGACGGGCTTCGCCAGAACCTACGCGCTGTCCATCCTGTTCGGTGCTGCCCTCCTGGCAGGCGCCCTGCTCCTCGTTGGGAACATCTGATGTCACCCTGGCTCCCGATACTCATGGCGGTGCCCGTCCTGGGCGCCATCGTGGTGGCCCTGCTTCCCAAGGGCAGTGACAAGCTGGCCAAGCAGGTCACGCTGCTGGTGTCCCTGGTCGTGCTGGCGCTGACACTCGTGGTGGCGGTCCAGTTCAAGACCGGTGGCCCCAGGTTCCAGTTCCAGGCGGTCTACGACTGGATCCCGAGCTTCGGCGTGAAGTTCGGGGTCGGTGTCGACGGCATCGCGCTCGTCCTGATCGCGCTGTCGGCGGTGCTGGTGCCGATCGTGGTGCTCGCCTCCTGGCACGACGCCGACGGCACGCAGAGCGCCGACGGCACGCTGATCACCCCGAAGCGGTCGGTCAAGACGTACTTCTCGCTGCTGCTGGTGCTCGAAGCGATGATGATCGGCGTCTTCGCGGCGACCGACATCTTCCTGTTCTACGTGTTCTTCGAAGCCATGCTGATCCCGATGTACTTCATGATCGGGTCGTACGGCGGTGCGCAGCGGTCGTACGCGGCCGTCAAGTTCCTGCTGTACTCGCTGTTCGGCGGCCTGCTCATGCTGGTCGCGGTCATCGCGCTGTACGTGGTCGCGGGCAAGAACACCTTCATGTTCCCCGAGCTCGTCGGCGCCATCCAGGACCCCACGACGCAGAAGTGGCTGTTCGGCGGGTTCTTCATCGCCTTCGCGATCAAGGCGCCGCTCTGGCCGGTGCACACCTGGCTGCCCGACGCGGCCGCGCAGGCTCCGGCGGGTGCCGCCGTCCTGCTCGTGGGCGTGCTCGACAAGGTGGGTACGTTCGGCATGCTCCGGTTCTGTCTGGAGCTGTTCCCCGACGCGGCCAAGGCGTTCACGATGCCGATCGTGGTGCTCGCGGTCATCAGCATCATCTACGGCGCGATCGTGGCCATCGGGCAGACCGACATGAAGCGGCTCATCGCCTACACGTCGATCTCGCACTTCGGCTTCATCGTGATGGGCGTGTTCGCCATGTCGCAGGTGTCGCAGTCCGGCGCCGCGCTCTACATGGTCAACCACGGCTTCGCCACCGGCGCGCTGTTCCTGGCCGCCGGGTTCCTCATCGCCCGGCGCGGCTCGCCGCACATCGCCGACTACGGAGGCGTGCAGAAGGTCACCCCGCTGCTGGCCGGTTTCTTCCTGATCGCCGGTCTGGCCGGGCTGTCGCTGCCGGGGCTGTCGTCGTTCGTCAGCGAGTTCATGGTGATGATCGGCACCTACTCCAGCAGCGCCTTCGGCTCCGGTGCGCTCGCGGTCGCGGCGATCGTCTCCGCGCTCGCCGTGATCCTGGCCGCCGTCTACATCCTGTGGATGGTGCAGCGGGCGATGAACGGGCCGACCGCCGAGTCGGTCAAGGCGTTCAAGGACCTGAACGTGCGCGAGATCGTCGTGCTCGCGCCGCTCATCGCGCTGATCATCGGCTTCGGCTTCTTCCCCAAGCCGCTGCTCGACGTGATCAACCCCACGGTCACCCAGACGCTGGTCAACGTGAAAGTGGACAACCCGGCTATCGCTGAGAAGGGGGCCGGCCAGTGAACGACGCTGTCGTGGCGCCGACCATCGAATACGGCACGCTGGCGCCGATGCTGCTGGTCTTCGGCGCGGCCGTCGTCGGCGTGCTCGTAGAGGCGTTCGCGCCGCGCTACATGCGTAAGTCGATCCACGTGCCTCTGACCCTGCTGTCGCTGGCCGGTGCGTTCGCGCTGGTCATCGTGCAGGTGGTCAAGGGCGCCGTGCCGACGGCGCCGGTCGCCATGGGTGCGATCGCGGTCGACGGGCCCTCGCTGTTCATCTGGGGCATCATCCTCGTCCTGTCGTTCGTCTGCGTGCTGATGATCAACGACGAGGGTCACTTCGTCGCCTCGGCCGCGGCCGTGCCCGGCAGCGCCGACGAGGAGGAGGCCGAGGCCGCCGGTGGCTCGCACACCGAGGTCTACCCGCTGGTGCTGTTCGCGGTCGGCGGCATGCTGATGTTCCCCGCCTCCCATGACCTGCTGACCATGTTCGTCGGCCTCGAGGTCATGTCGCTGCCGCTGTACCTGCTGTGCGGCCTGGCCCGCCGTCGCCGCCTGCTGTCGCAGGAGGCGTCGATGAAGTACTTCCTGCTGGGCGCGTTCTCCTCGGCGTTCTTCCTGTACGGCACGGCCATGATCTACGGCTACGCCGGGACGGTGTCGTTCACCGGCATCAGCAAGGCTCTGGCCACCGGCTCGCTGCTCGACCCGATCCTGCTGCTCGGGCTCTCGCTGCTCGGTGTCGGCCTGCTGTTCAAGATCGGCGCGGCGCCGTTCCAGGCCTGGAAGCCGGACGTCTACCAGGGAGCTCCGACGCCCATCACCGCGCTCATGGCCTCCGGCACGCTGGTCGCGGCCGTGGGCGCCGTGCTGCGGGTGTTCTGGGTGGCGCTGGGCAACATGGACTGGGACTGGCGGCCGGTCATGTGGGCCGTCGCGGCCCTGACGATGGTGGTCGGCGCGATCCTGGCGATCACGCAGACCGACATCAAGCGCATGCTGGCCTACTCCTCGATCGCGCACGCGGGCTTCCTGCTGATCGGCGTCATGGCCACGTTCGACAAGAGCCTGCAGAACTCCAAGTCGCTCTCGGCGATCCTGTTCTACCTGCTCGTCTACAGCATCACCACGGTCGGCGCGTTCGCGGTGGTCACGATGGTGCGCGACCCCGGAGGCGAGGCGGGCCACCTGTCCCGCTGGGCCGGGCTGGGCAAGCGCTCGCCGATCCTGGCCGGCATCTTCGCGTTCTTCCTGCTGGCCTTCGCCGGCATCCCGCTGACCAGCGGCTTCTTCGGCAAGTACGCCGTCTTCGCCGCCGCGCTGGCCAGCGGGTCCGAGGCCGGTGACTCGCTCGGGGGCTGGATGACCGGGCTGGTCGTGGTGGGCGTCATCGCCTCCGCGATCGCCGCGTTCTTCTACGTGCGCGTCATCGTCCTGATGTTCTTCAGCGAACCGGCGGCCGACGGCCCCTCCATCGCGGTGCCCAGTATGGGGACCGTGGCCGTCATCGCGATCTCGCTGCTGGTTACGGTAGGAGTGGGGCTCTTCCCGCAGCCCATGCTCGACCTCGCCAACCAGGCTGCATCCGGCCTGTTCATCAGATAGGGGATCTGTATGTCCGCGCCTCCCGTGGTTGACCTTCCCATTGAGGACGAACGGTTGGCGCAGGACGTGGCCAACGGACTGGCCGCAGTCGAGAAGCTGCTGCGCTCGTCGGTGGAGAGTGAGGACGCCTTCGTCACGGAGGCGTCCAAGCACCTCATCGAGGCGGGCGGCAAGCGCTTCCGCACGCTGATGCTGCTGCTCGCGGCCCAGTTCGGGGATCCGTCGGCGCCGGGCGTCGTGCCCGGCGCCGTGGTGATCGAGCTGACCCATCTCGGGTCGCTCTACCACGACGACGTCATGGACGAGGCTCCGGTACGCCGGGGCTCCCCGTCGGCCAACGCCCGGTGGGACAACACCGTGGCCATCCTCACCGGCGACTACCTGTTCGCCCAGGCGTCCGACCTGCTGGCGGACCTCGGGCCGGAGCTCATCCGCATCCAGGCCCAGACCTTCTCCCGCCTCGTACAGGGTCAGATCCGTGAGACCGTCGGGCCGCGCGGCGACGAGGACCCGGTGGCGCACTACATCAGCGTGCTGGCGGACAAGACCGGCTCCCTGATCGCGGCCTCCGGCCGGTTCGGGGCGCTGCTGTCCGGGGCGCCCGGCGATGTCGAGGAGCGGCTCAGCCGGGCCTGTGAGGCGATCGGGGTGGCTTGGCAGCTCGGGGACGATCTGCTCGACGTGGCCTCCACCTCGACGGAGTCGGGCAAGACGCCGGGGACCGATCTGCGGGAGGGCATCCGTACGTTGCCGGTGCTCTACGCGCTGGCCTCGGCGCCGTCGTCGCGGCTGGCCGAGCTGCTGTCCGGGCCGGTGGCGGAGTCGGACCTGGACGAGGCTCTGACGCTGCTGCGGGCGCACCCGGCGATGAGCCAGGCACGGGCGGAGCTGGATGCCTGGGTGGACCGGGCTCGTACCGACATTTCCAGCCTCCCAGACATCCCCGCCAAGAGCGCATTTTTGGCGCTATGCGACTACGTCGCTCAGCGTTCTGGGTGATTTCCTGATCCGGGCGGCGTGAGCCGTACGGATGCTGTCGTAGGTGAAGATGGCCAAGGCCAGCCACACGATCGAGAACCCGATCCAGCGGCTGGCCGGCATGGTCTCCTTCGCGACCAGCACCCCGCACAGGAACTGCAGGACCGGCGCGATGTACTGCAGCAGGCCGATCGTGCTGAGCGGCACCCTGATCGCGGCGGCGGTGAAGCACAGCAGCGGCACCGCCGTGATCACTCCTCCTCCAGCCAAGAGCAGCGCATGCCCGAGGCCCTCGCTCCCGAACGTGGACTGCCCGGTCTGCCCGAGAAAGAGGATGTAGGCCAGCGCGGGGGCGAGCAGCACCAGGGTCTCGACGGTGAGGCTCTCGGCCGCGCCCACGTTCGCCTGCTTTTTCACCAGTCCGTACACCCCGAAGCTGACGGCCAGCGCCATCGCGATCCACGGCGGCCGGCCGTAGTCGATGGTCAGCACCAGCACGGCCACTGTCCCGAAGCCCACCGCCACCCACTGCAGCGGCCGCAACCGCTCCTTGAGCAGCACCACCCCGAACAGCACGCTGATCAGCGGGTTGATGAAGTACCCCAGGGAACTCTCGACCACGTGATCGGTGTTGACGGCGTAGATGTACACGCCCCAGTTGACGGTGACGATGACGGCCGCCAGCGTCAGCAGCCCGAGCTTCCTGGGCTCCTTGAGCAGCCCTCTCACCCAGGACCAGTGGCGCCGCACGGCCAGCACCGCGAGGACGGCGACCAGCGACCAGGCCATGCGGTGCGCGAGGATCTCGACGGCTCCTGACGGCTTGAGCAGCGGCCAGTACAGGGGGAACAATCCCCACATCGTGTAGGCGGCAGCCCCGAACAGCACACCGCGCCTCAAGTCAGGCATGTAGCCCATTTTCGGGCATTACCACCTTTAAACACAAATGCGAGTTGCTGTACGGAATTATGTAGGACCTCTAAACGTTGCGGGTTTTGTATCGTAGCTCGTAGGAGGTGCCACCATGGGTTGGCTGTTCGGCGGCAACAAGACATCGATGGTCCGTCCCGAGGACGCTCTGACCGGGCGTTCCGCGGAGATGCCGGTCCCGGCGCGACACGCGGTCCTGGACGCGCCCCTGGCTCCGCCGTACCCCCCGGGCACGGAGATCGCCGACTTCGGCATGGGCTGCTTCTGGGGCGCCGAGCGCAAGTTCTGGCAGACCCCAGGGGTCGTCTCGACCGCGGTCGGCTACCAGGGCGGCTACACGCCCAACCCGACGTACGAGGAGGTCTGCAGCGGCCTCACCGGACACACCGAGGCGGTCCGGGTGGTCTACGACCCGACGAAGGTGTCGTACGAGGAGCTGCTGCGCGTCTTCTGGGAGGCCCACGACCCGACGCAGGGCATGCGGCAGGGCAACGACGCCGGCACCCAGTACCGCTCGGCGATCTACTGGCACTCCCCGGAGCAGCAGAAGGCGGCGGAGACGTCGCGGGACGCGTACCAGGAGGTCCTGAAGGCGGCGGGCTACGGCGAGATCACCACGGAGGTGGCTCCGGCGGGTCCGTTCTTCTTCGCGGAGGAGTATCACCAGCAGTATTTGTTTAAAGTTCCGAACGGATACTGCGGGATCGGCGGTACCGGGGTCTCCTGCCCGGTCGGCCTGACCTAAAGGCAAGGTCCCGCGCTTCGCGCGGGGCTCCCCTGATTGGGGGGCCGAGCCCCCCCAAGACCCCCAGGTGGGGCCTTCCGGCCCCACACCCCGGCCTTGACCGTGTCTCACGGTTTCGCGGTGGGGCGTTCCAGATCCACAAGCATGTCCAGGGGGGCATATGGAGTCCTGGCGCTGCACCGTGACTCATCGGCGTTCCCTGATGGCCTGTGTTCAGATCGTGTTCTGACTTACCCTGGATGAGTGAGTACCAGCCATGCCGACGCCGTCACGTTCTCCGACCTGTCGAGAAACCCCCGGGCCGTTGCCGAGCGTGCGGCGCGCCTGGGACGTGTCCGAGTCACGCATCGGGACGCCCCCGACTTCTACCTCACGGCAGTAGACCGTGAGGAGGAGCGGGACCAGACGCTGGCCACGGCGTCCCGGCTCTTTCTTGCCTTGATCAAACACGATCCCACCGCGCGCGCTTTGGTCCTCGCCATGCCTGAGGTCTTCCCCTGGGTGCGTCACCTTTCTCCGGAAGAGCTTCGCGCCTTTACTTTGGAACTGGTTGAGGCGCTCTCCGATGCCGCGGAGTTGGACGTTGATGTCACCACTCAAGAGGTCATCGCAGGGTGGCGGGCAACCGCTCGGATCAAGGCTGACCCTGAACGCCATGCCGAGGCCCGGAAGCCGACCGTAGGTGACTTCGGGCCGGTGGAGGTTTCAGCGTGAGCCCGAAACGCGGCGATCGCGTTACGGTGCCACCGCCGGATGGCGAGTGGGACGTGCGGTTCGGTACCAGCGACGCGGTCAGGGGATGGGAAGAACTGTGCCGTCATGCCTTGGCCAATACGCGCCGATGCTTCGAGGTCCTGCGTGCGGATCCCCGTTCACCCTCGAGCCATGACCGCCAGCATCGCCTACGCGGCGATCTCGCGACTCATCGTCACAATGGCAAGGACCTGGAGCAGTGGGAATTCGAGGTCACCAGCGGCGGACGTGTCCGCTATGTCATAGATGACGTCTCTCGCACTGTCTGGGTGGTCTACCCATCGCCTCGACACCCGAAGGACACCGACTAGGACTGTTTCCGGGATCAGGTGCGGAGCCAGATGATCAGGGCGATCGCCACCCGGGATAGAAGGCTCCCTAGTCGGACTCGCTCCAGAGGTACCAGGGGCCGTGCCAGTGTTCGTAGAGATCTTCGCCCTCGGGCTCAGGCGGCTCCCCCTCAGGGCTCCAGGCGAATCCGGCGGTACCGAAAAACCCGGTGCCGTCGATGGCGAAACGTACTCCGCCGGGGATCCTCTCGGCCCGTTCGACTGGGAACAGCCCTATCCATTCGTCGTCTGCGGGCAGCGGTGTGCCGTGTGAGATGGCCCGGGCGCGACTGTCCAGGGCGGGGCGTGACAGGGCGAAGCGCGCCTCCAGCGGCGCACTCACGTATAGCAGGCCGCAAACCAGCAGCACGATCAGGGGCGGCAGTGACCACACCGGCCATTCGCGACGCAACCGCGCTAAAGGTTCACGCCTGAACAGCATGCGGCCCAACGTGAGCAGCCATATGAGACCGATGAAGACCCAGACATTGGCGATCAACGCTAGCCACATCTGGTACCAACCTGGAACGCTCGTCGCCCATACGGTCGCCAGGGCCGCGACGACCGTCGGCACGATCGCCACCGCCCGCCCAGGCCGCCAGGTATCGGGGACGGTCTCCGCCGCGTCCATGCGATGAGCATAGAGATCCACTGGCAGCGGCGAGCATTAAGTGGGCCAAGTGCCGAGGGTGTCTCGCGTGCGAAGCAGCCCGGCCTGACATGCAGGCCGGGCTCTTCCATGTATGCGGTCCCAGGGAAGGCTCGGTGGAGCGTCCGAGGTCTACGGGGTGAGAAGGCCCCAATAGGCTGCCCAGGGAACGAAGACCATTCCGCCTGCCGCGAGCAGACCGAGCCGGAGGCCGCCGCCTGACTCGCGCCGGCGGACGGCGATTACCGCTCCTGCGGCGATCACCCCGACCGCGCCCACCTGCAGGAGCAGCCAGAGCGATGGCCGGCCGAGCACGGTGGAGCCCACGCTGGTGGCTCCGGTGGCGATGATCCAGAACAGATACGTCAGAGTGCCGAGTACGGTCACCAGCCCCCCAAGGGCCATCAGCCCGGTCAGACGACGGAGCGACTTCGGACCGCGGCGAAGCCCGCGAAAGAGCCCGCGTATCAGGAAACCGGCGAACGCCAGCAGCATCACCGTCAGCAGTGTGAGCTGCAGGCCGACCGACTCGTACCACGCCGGCGGGCGTACGGGCTCGCTCGTCAGTGTCTGGACAGGCGGCGGGTCGGAACTGGCAGTGGGCGGGCCGTCGGCGAGTCCGGCGATCCAGCGACTGACAGCGTCCGGGTAACCGAGCGCGAATCCTCGAATGACCCGAAGCGTGTAAGCGGTGCTGCCGCCTCGGTCGAGTGCCTCGCGGAACAGACGCATGCTCTCGCCAGGAGGCGTCGACCTGTCGTGCTCGGCGAACACGGCCAGCAACGGCTGGTGCACCTTCCCCAACACGGCCATCGGGGTGTTCTCGACGTCCCCGAACAGGCCGGCCGTCACCAGCATCCTGCTGAGATTCACGCCGATGGGTGCCTGCAGGGCCTGCCTGACACCGGCGTGGGAGAGGTAGGTGCGCTTGCTCCACAGCTGTGTTCTGTACAAAGTGCCGAAGGGATGCGGCCATCGGGGTTGACCCTGAATCCGTCCGATCCCGCCGCCACGCTCGCCGCGGTAGGCGAGCAGGTCGGCCCGCATCTGACCGAGCCGGCCTTCGACGTGCTGGGCTGGCCGACCACAGATCGAGTGACAGAACGCGTTCGAAATATGTCAAATATGACCTTACGCCTTGATCGTCTTGCAGGTAAGATCACCGACCAACAGCCGACCTCCGACCCTTATGGGAGGCAGCATGGAAAAGCGTGATCAGGTAACCGACGACAACAAGGCAACCAAGAAGATCAAGCTTGAGATCAAGCGGCTTGAGAAGGTCGAGACCACCGGGCTGCGTGAGGGTGGCTGATCTCTAACAGATTCACCGGCCGGTCAGGGCACACCTGACCGGCTTCCTATGTCTTGTGACCTGGAAGGTTCTCGTGCGCGTCCCCCGTATCAAGCGCGTCCATCAGCCCATGGCACTGCCTGGTGATCGCATCATGATCGGCCTCATGCAGCAGGGCATATCCTCCGAGATCCAGGATGACGAGGACGGCTCGATAGCCCGGCTGATCGTCCTCATGGACGGCACTCGTACGGTCGACGAGGTTTGCGTAGCCTTCGCCGAAACCCATCCCGACGTCGATGAGCACGATGTACGTGAGGTCGTCCAAGGGCTGATCGACAACGGGTTCGTCGAGGAGGCCGGCGCGCCGCTGCCGGCGAATCTCACCGAACGCGAAGCCAGCCGCTACGAGCCGGCCAGGAACTACTTCGCCTGGATCGACCCGGTTCCGCGGAGTTCGCCGTACGAGATCCAGTCCAAGATCAAGGATGCCAGGGTCTGTCTGCTCGGCGTCGGCGGCACGGGCTCGGCGGTGGCGGCGGGGCTGGTCTCCAGCGGTATCGGCGCCCTCCACCTGGCCGACTTCGACACCATCGAGGAAGCCAACCTCACGCGCCAGCTCCTCTACACCGAGGCGGACATCGGCCGCGCAAAGATCGACACCGCTGTCGCGCGCTTGCAGCAGATGAACAGCCTGGTCAAGGTCACGGGAAGTACCGTGAAGGCTGGCGGATCTGACGATATCGCCCGGCTGATGGACGAGTGTGACGTATTCATCCTGTGCGCGGACGAACCTCACCCGGACATTATGTTCTGGACCAACGACGCGGCGCTGCAGACAGGTACGCCGTGGTTCGTCAGCTTCTACACCGGGCCGATGGCCGTCGTCGGATCCCTGTTCCCGCGCCAGACCGGATGTTGGATGTGCCTGCGGCGCCAGGAGGACCAGCGCGAGTTCAAGGCCCACGGTCGCTCGCTCACCGAAGAACGGCCCAACGCCGTGATCGCGGCCAGCGCCAACATCAGCGGGCACCTGTGCGCCCTCGAGGTGATGTATCACCTCGGCGGCCTGCCCACACAGGCCCGCGGCCGCGTCTTCCACTGGAACTACGGCATGTGGGACCACTCCTACTACATCGACATCCCGCATTACGACGACTGCCCGGCCTGCGGAACCGGACCGTCGTGACAGCCGCGCTGATCACCGCCGAGAGTCTCATCGGCTTCCACCGGCTGATCGTCCGCCCGGACGACGACGATCCGGATGTCGTGGTGGTGGGCAGGGCGGAGATCGGTGAGTTCATCGAGCTGCCCGCTGTGTACGGCGAGGCGATCCGGCTCCTGCGCGAAGGGCTGCCGGTCAGCGCCGTGGAGGAGCGGCTGGCGGCCGAGCAGGACGTGGAGATCGACGTCACTGAGCTCGTCGAGGCGCTGACGGAGCTGGGCTTCGTCGACTCGGTTGACCAGGACCAGCTGCCGGATCCCGGCGCGGACGTCCCGCGCAGCCACTTCCAGTGGCTGACCGACCGGCACGTTAGCTGGATCTTCAGCCGGCCGATGAAGCTGGGCTGGCTGCTGGTCGTAGGAGCGGCGCTGGCCACGCTGGTGGTCAGGCCTGATCTGCTGCCGCACTACGCGGACTTCTTCTGGGGCGAGTACGTCGGGCTCACGGTGCTGGTCAACACCGTGATGGTGTCGTTGACGCTCAGCACGCACGAGATGATGCATCTGATGGCGGCCCGGTCGCTCGGCGTGCCGGGCCGCATCGGGTTCGGCACCCGGCTGCACAACCTCGTCGTGCAGACCGACGTCACGGGAGTGTGGGGCGTGCCCAGGCGATCCCGCTACCGCGTCTACCTGGCGGGGATGGCATGGGACCTCTTCCTCATGGCGTCGCTGACCTTGCTGGTCGCTCACGTGGCCCTGCCGCCACTGACGAAGGCCCTGTTCCAGGCGCTGGTCGTGGCAGTGCTCATGACCATCCCCTTCCAGCTCCAGGTTTACATGCGTACGGACCTGTACTACGTCCTTCGCGACCTGCTGCGTACGCGCAATCTCTTCGACGACGGACTCGCCTTCGCCCGCTATCTACGCGCGAGGACCGTCGCCCGCCTGCGCCGACGTCCTTGCCCGATCGAGGACCCGACCAGTGAGCTCGCACCTCATGAGCGGCGGGCTACCCGTGTCTATTCTGTCTTCCTGGTCGGCGGCGCCACAGTCTCGCTCAGCGCGTTCGCGCTGTTCGCCGCTCCGATCGCGATCGCCGCGCTGTTCCGGGTGGTCGGTGCCATCGTCGACGGCTTCAACGGCGGATCGGTACTGCGGGCGCTGGACTCCGGGCTACTGCTCCTCATCGAGGGTGCCATTCAGGCGCTCTTCGTGGTGACCTTCGTCCGGAACCATCGGCACTGGTTCAGGTGGCGCCGCTCAGCCGATCAAGGCACATCTGTTGCCTGAAGCGAAGTGCTACCGCCCGGTTGGACTGACGTCCGGCGAGGCATAGGCCTGCGAAGTACCGTCTGGGCCCGAACAGGATCTCCACGTGAAGGCCCCGGAGCGCTTGGAGCTCCGGGGCCAACGCAGGTCTACGGTTCTGAGAGACGGCGGACTTGGCACCTTCAGAGGCTTGCCAGGGTGGCGAGGACAGGGATCTTACGTTGGATGAGGTCGGCCATGGCGGCCTGCCCCTGCTGGTTGAGGTGCAGGACCGCGTCGATGCCCTCCTGGCCCGGAGCGAGCGCGTCGAATCCTCGGTAGAAGGGCGGCTCGGACTGGCACAGGGAATGGCCCTCGAACTCGGGCCGGAGATCCACCGAGTTCACATACGGGCTGGCGAACAGGACGTCAACTCCGCGTGCCCTGGCGGTCTTCGCGGCATTCCGCAGGGTTGCGTCGAGTTCTCTCGCGACCTGGTTGCCTTCCACCCGTTCCTGTGCGCTGAACACCTGGCTGTCGCAGATCGGGTCCAGTGGCACGCCCTCGGCGTTCTCGTTCGGGGTGACCTGCTGGCCGTAGCCGGTGAGCACGATCTTGGCGCGGGGGCTGCGAGCCTTGATGTCGATCAGGAGGGTCTTCAGGTTCTCGCCCATGGCTGGTAGCAGTCCTTTGATCGCCGTGGCGGGCGCGCCCGAGCAGTCAGCCTGGATGCACAGTCCGCCGAATCCGGCGAAGTCGATATCGCCGGTGCCGATGCTCAGCAGCACCACTTTGGTGTCACGCTTCAGCGCGTCGAACTGAGGGGGCTCGCCCTTGAACGATTCCCGTAGGGTTCTGATGGCCGAGCCGCTGCAGGTGACGTTCGTGAATTTTACTCGCTTGCCGCGCTGGCGAAGTTTGTCGACGATGACCGAGGAGTAGGAGTTGGCACTGCGAAAGCAGCCTCCTGCGGTGCCCGGTTCGTAGTCACCGGCGCCGGTGCCGGATCCGTAGGAATCGCCCATCGCCACCACGTTCAGTGATGTGGTGAATGCGATGGAGTCGGCTGAAGCGGCGACCGTAGTGGATAACGCACTCACCGTGCCGACGGTTAAGGCCGCTAGTAGTGATTTCATGTCGACATCGTATGGCGGCAATATCGAATGCGTTGTGACTGGGCGGATTTCGCGTTTTGTATGTCCCTTTTCCTTTTTTGCGTCTGTCCGACTCTGGGCCGGCGCATTCAAGGTTTCAAACGGCTCTGCGGCGCCGGGGTCTCCTGTCCGGTGGGCATCGCGCCTGCCGGCCAGTGAACTCGTCGGCAAGAGACCGCGACGTATGAAACCGACGGAAGATCTTGTAGTGCTGTCTGGGTCTCTACTGGATGATCACTACCCGGACCGGGAAAGTGGCGTCTACAGGGAAGTCTCGCTCGAAGCCGGACGCGTTGAGGATGTACTTTCCCGGATCGTGAACAAGAGCCAAGTATGCATCTACGTGGTCGTGTGCTCGGTAGCGAAGGATATCCTGCGCCAGCTCATCCCCAAGTCGCCGTGGTCCTAGATTGCTTCGCGTCATTTTGGTTTCTACGGCTATCCGCTCATCCTTGAGGAGGAAGTCCAGGCGGGGATGGGCGCCTGCCCTGCTCGGGCCATACTCTTCCGGGCGGACATCGAGAGAGTGCAGACACAGAACAGCGTGGACGATGCGCTGCAAATCGTACTCGTCGTTGACTGCGGTTCCCGGACGTCCGCGCACGTCCTGGCGTAGCACGGCCAACGCGACCGGAAGCCTGCGAAAGATGTCTTCGAGGGTAACGAGAGCGGCCAGGACCCCAGGACGCCCTCCTGAGTCGGCCGCTATGTTTCGCAAGATCTGCTTCTGCTCGGACAGCGGCGCGAGGAAAGCGCTGTTGGCCGGATACAGCCACTTGGATATCGTCCCTTGGGCGGCTAGCTCGGCGAACATCGTATTGAGCTCCAGCCCGGCTTGCAGGAAGTGCTTGATCTTGTAGTTCGGAAAAACCCCCCTCATACTCCTTGCGGAAGGCCTCGATATGGTCGGGTGGGGTGGCGGCCAAAGCTTCCGCATACCATGTGCCGTACGCGTCGGCGAGTTGACGGAGCAGGTCTTCTCGCCCGTTTCTGGCTTCGTTCTGGACCTCTTTGGCCAGGTTGGCGAAAGCGTCGGCGCGTTTTATCAGATCCGCGAGTTTTTCGAGAGCCCTTCTCGTCACTTAACGATCTTACGGGGTCGGGCTGACGTCCGGTGAGGCGTGATCGGCCTGGCTTGATCCACGCTGGGTGGATCAGGGAGGAGAACGCGAGGATCTTCTGCGAGATCCTCGCGTCGCTCGTCCGGTACGGATTCGATGACCTCGACTGGCAGGCCATGGAGAGTGCGCTGCCGGACACCGATGATGAGCAGGCTCGGTCGAGGTGTACGGCGCCGCGGAGCTTGCCTGCGACGTAACCGCCATATACGACATGGGCCGTGGGCGCCCGCGCCTCAGCTCCCGCGCGGGTTCACGGGTACCTCAAGGACGATGGCGTGAGCGCCGTCGGCGTCGATGAGGTGTTCTTCCACGGTGGGACCAGTGACAGCCAAGCGGTGGCGGTGCAGCCAGCCGAACAGGTCCTGCCCGGCGCGGACTACCTCTGCTGAGGGTGGAACGACGGCTCGTACGACGGTGCGGGCAGGCAGGAAAAGCTGCTCGCCGACGCCGTCGGTGGTCACTGCGGCGGCGAAGGCGCCCGTCGGTTGCCCGCGAAGCCAGGTCAGCAGGGCCGCCGGTGGCGCCGGGCAGACGGCGGCCAGTTCGGCGGGATGATTGAGGCGCATGCGGCGGACGCGTAGTCGACGCGAGTCCACCGCGGTCTGCTGCGGCAGGATCGACATCGGCACGGCGAGGTGGTCCTCGGCGTGAGCTGCGGTCGCGGCCAGCGTGGCGATGTCACGCCTGATGTTCGCCACGATCTCGGTCAGCGCCTGCCGCAGTTGTGTCTAGGGAGCGTCCAGCAGATCGGCGATGTGGCGCAACGGCAGACCGAGGCGCTGCAGTCCGCGGATGCGTTCGAGCCGGGCCAGCTCGGCCACGCCGTACCAGCGGTAGCCGGTGGTGCGGTCGACCGCGGCGGGAACCAGCAGCCCGATCTTGTCGTAGTGGCGCAGGGTCCGTTGGGATACGCCGACCATGCGCGCCAGTTGCCCGATCCGCCACATGGTGCCCCCTCAGGCATGTTGACTTTGTCCCTGCGTCAGGGTTCTACCGTCACGGTCCATGAACCCTTGGCGCCGGCTCACCGGTGTACTGCTGTTGACCTCGCTGGTAGCCATGATCGCCGGTACGGCCATCGTGGTGCCATCGGGGTTGACCCTGAGTCCGTCCGATCCCCGCGCCGCGCTGGACGCAGTGAGCGAGCAGGTCGGGCTGCACTTGACCGAGTTGGCCTTCGACGTGCTGGGCTGGCTGGCGCTGACCGCGGCCGGGCTCGTGATGGCTGCTCGCCCGGCCGAGACGTCAAGACCGTATCTGGTGACGCTGGCCGGTGGCCTGCTGGCATGCGCCGGGCTGGCCGGCCTGCTCCATGACGCCGGAAACCTGGCACTGACCCAGTTGGCCGCCCGTCCGCTCGCCCCGGAGGCCGCCACAGTGGTCTTGGCCGTCCTGCTCACCGCCAAATGGGCGGTCAATCTGGCCGGGCTGCTGTGGGTCGCCGCCACCGCCGCCGGCGCAGTGGGCATCCCGATGCCCACCGGGCTTCGCGTCACCGGCATGATCGCCGCACTTATGGGCCTGGCCGCGGTCGTGCTTCCGTGGACGACCGGGACCGACGGCCCTACCGGGGCACTGGAGCAGCTCGGGTATGCGCTCCACATGCCCGTCATGATCTGGTATGGGGTCCTGGGCTGGCGGGATCTGCGCAGGCAGCATGCGGTCGTTGATGCTCTTGATTACCGATCCGAGCCTCAATAGGTTGGCGACGCCTAGGCATGCGCAGCGGCTGGTCCTTGCGCGGAGCGAGGACCAGCATTTTGCTACTTCGAGTAGTAAACTGAGACTGTGAGCATGCCAGAGCGAGACTTCGCCCCGGGAGACGGCCCGGCCGCCAAGGTCAGTGTGTCTCTGAGAACGGGCAACATTCGCGCTGTCCGAGAGCGAGTCGGGGCCCGCGGGTTTTCCGCCTACGTTGATGCCGCTGTGGAGCGCCAGATCGAGCGGGATCTCTTGGAGGAGGCCCTGCAGGCGAACGAGGCGGCTTCTGGGCCGATCCCGCAGTCTTTGCGTGATGAGGCGGCGGGGTTGTTCCGCCGCGTCAAGTCCGCGCCCGAACTCCAGGAGGAGGATGGATGGCGCGCGCACGAAGCCGGTTGAGCGCGGGCACCGTCGTTCTCGATTGCGAGGGGTTCGTGAAGTGGTGCGAGGCCGATCAGCGGGTGACAGCGTTCGTACGGGAGGCGCAGGACAACGACTTTCGGGTTGTGGTCAGCGCGATGACACCGATCGAGGCACAAGACGTTCGCGTCAAAAGCGATCGTCTCAGATGGTATCTGTCCCGGCTGAAGATCGAGCCTGTGACCGAGGACATCTCGTCGCGGGCGATCGAGCTTCTTCGAGATGCCCGCCTGCACGGTCACAAGTACGCCATCGACGCTGTGGTCGCGGCCACCGCACTGCGCTCGGTGCGCCCTGCCATCGTTCTGACATCCGATGAGGATGACATGAGCAAACTGTGCGGGAAGGCAGTGCAGGTGGTCCCTGTCTGAGACTGCTTGAGGACCGAGCGGGAGGGCGAATGAACGGAGCCTTTGGCGAGGTCGAGATCCTGTGGGCTGAGCACCGAAAGGTTCCGTTCCCCAGTCTCCAGGATGGGGACCTGTTCGGAGACCTTGTGGTGGCGGACATGGGCATCGCAGGGATCGTGGACTCTTATGTCAAGCAGCAAGGTGGCCCTATCAGCCCGCATCGGCGAAGCCGGCTCAGCAGCAGTGTTCACGATGTCCGCGCGATCAGGCGGCGGATTCGCACCGTCGAAGGACGCGCCTACGTCGATCGCCTGCTCCGCATGGCCGACCTGCTACTCGGCAGCGCATCACCAGAGGATGGGCACGGTCGGTAATCAGAGCGACAAACGGCTGATCGGTTGTCTATCGATCTGGCTATCCGCGCGATGACGCAACTATCCACCGGCTGTAGCTCTCTGCGACTTCTGGAGTCTGATCTCGGCGTGTAGATTCCCGGCCAGTTCCTCCAAGGTCTCTCCGCAACGCATGTTGGAGAGACCGCTGTTCTTGGGTACGAAGTTGGCTCGGATGGCGACCCAGCCACCAGCCATGTCGATGATGTGCCAGCCAGGGAAACTGCTGAGCACCTGCTGCAAGGTCACGGGCGCAGCTGCGCGTTGGTGATCAGCGACGAGAGTGGATGCGCCATGCGTAGGTGTGCGTAGCGAAGAGCAACCCGGTGCGCGGTGCGGGCCGGCTCGGTGGAGGAGTGCCATGCGTAGATCGCCCGCTGTCTGTGGGGGTTCCAGCCTGTGCGCCACCAGTACATCCCCTCCTCACACCACACGATCAGGCCGATCCAGACCGACACCATGGGCATGCCGTAGTCGTGATGGACATCGGTAGTGATTCCATGAGCTGCTAGAGCAGCGGCCAGCCGTTGTGCGTCGGCGACGGCTTGAGATGGAAGTGCGCTCATGTACAGAGCGTCACTGCAACGAAACTGCAGGTGAACGGCATAGTGCTGCTGGTGGTACGCCTATTCTCGTCGCGAATATCGGTACGGTCGGGGTTGGCGACCTAACCTAGCGTTGTGACCCAGATACCGCCGCAGTTCTGGTCCGGGCCAGTCGTTGCCGCCGCTCTCGCCGAGTGCGATCTACCAACCATCCTCGAAGGGGTACGGCAGGCACACGGATGGACGCAGGCCCAGCTTGCTGAGGCGGTCGGCTACTCCCAGAGCTGGGTGTCCAAGGTGCTTCGTGGCCGTCAGCCACTCACCGTGGATCAGGTTCGGGAGATATCCATCCGGATCGGAGTGCCGCTTCACTTGCTCCGGTTCGGAGCCCGAGGGGATGACGATCCGACGAAGCGCAGAGATTTCGGCAAGGCGGTGGCGCTGACCGCTCTCGCGGGCGTGGCCATGCCCAAACGCCCGGACGTGGACGAGACCACGGCCGCCACGCATACCAGCATCACCGGTGCCCAGCGCCGCTTGGAGGCCATCACGCCTGCACGCGAACTCGCTCGGCCAGCCGTGGCCCAGGTCGATTTCGCGAACCGCGTCCTCGGCCGCGCATCGCGATCTCCGCACGCTGATGAGATCAGGGCTGGTCTGAGTGAGGCGGCAGGCTTCGCGGCCTGGGTACACGCCGACATGCAGGACACCGGTTCGGCGCGCTTCTACTACCGTCGTGCGATCGACAGCGCACGGCAGGCCGACAATGCGCTGCTGGCGGCGTACATGATCGGCAGTCTGGCCGCGTTCCAGATCGATGCTGACGATCCGCTGACTGGACTGAACCTTCTGGCGAGGGCGCGGCGGGAGATCGGTGAGCGGCCCCCGGCCACTGCTCATGCGTGGCTGTTGAGCATCGAAGCGCTCGGCCAGGCGACCGTACGAGACGAGACTGCAGCGCTTCAGGCGTTGAGGATGGCCGATTCGGCGGTACGGGCCAGTGAGCGGGCCGCCGCGCCGCCCTGGCCATGGGTGTTCCCTTTCGATCATGCGAAACTGGCGGGTTATCGCGCCCTGGTGATGGTACGGCTCAAGCGGCCGGGCGAAGCCGTCGCCGCCTTCAACGAGTCGCTCTTGTCGGCCCAACCCGGTCCGAAGCAGCGGGGCGTGCTCATGACCGAGGTAGCGGCCGCCGAGGCCATGTCGGGGCACTATGACGAGGCGCTGTATCTGGCGTCGAACGCCCTCACGGTGGGGACGACGTGTGGCTCCGAGCGTGTCCTGCACCGGGTCAAGACCTTCCGCCGAACGTATGGCGGCCCGCCGTCCAAGGCCCTGCGATCGTTCGACGAACGGCTTCACGCAACTCTGCTCTAGGGGGATCATGGTCCGCATCGCCGTCTCTGGCCATCGGGGTCTGCCGGAAGAGACTGCCGTTCTGATCGATCGGGCAATACGTGAGGCGCTCGCTGAGTACCTCCCCGCAATCAGCGGGTTGTCCTGTCTGGCGGATGGAGCCGATCAGATCTTCGCCCGCGGAGTGCTCGACCTTGGTGGAGTGCTGGAGGCCGTGATTCCGGCCAAGGAATACCGAGACGGACTGCCGAGCGATTGCCATGCGGCTTACGACGAGTTGTTGGGCCGGGCTTCCCGGACGCTCAGGCTGGACTTCGTGGAGTCAACTTCGGAGTCGCACATGACGGCCAGCGCACGCATGCTTGCCGACGCCGATGTTCTGTTCGCCGTCTGGGACGGACACCCTGCCCGAGGCTATGGCGGCACTGCCGACGTGGTGGCCGAGGCCCGGCGGCGAGAGGTGCCCGTCCGGGTGATCTGGCCCGTGGGAGCCCGGCGAGACTAGGAACAGCTTGGCGGTAGAAGCCACCACATACCCGCCGATCACGACCTGTGACCTGTTCGGTGTCGCTGTCATCTCCCTGAGGTGATCGCCGGCTCCCGGCGCTCCTGCTGCGCGGGCGCCAGCTGTTCGTGGAATCCGCCGTCGGGGGACCGCGTGATGATCCCGGTCTCCACACCGTGCTCGGCCACGTGGTGATCCGTCTGCTGAAGTGCGAGGCAGATCCACCGGGTGATGACGAAGGCGATGACGGGGCCGATGACCACGGCGAACCTGAAGAAGATCGTCACAGCCTCGACGTTCATCTGGAACTGGTGGGCGATCTGGTCGTTGGCCGCGGCTGCCCACAGCAGGCCGTAGAACGTGACGCCGGCGACCGCGATGGCCGTCTTCACCGGCGTCTCACGTGGGCGATCGAGCAGGTCATGCGCGAATGTCTCGCGGGCCATGCGGCTCGTGGTCTTGGGCCGGCCCAGCGCGTCACGGCGGCCGTGTCGCGAGACGAGGAAGCGCTCGGCCATCGGGTAGGCGGCCAGGGCGGTGAAGAAGGCCCCGGGTATCACCAGCGTGGGGACGAGGACCGCGAGGCTGAGCGTGTAGTCCCCGACGGTGAGCTCCCACCCGGGCATGATCCGGAGGGCGCCGTCGAGGAACCCCATGTACCAGTCGGGAACCGAGCCCGCCGAGATCTGCGTCGGCTTGGCAGGGCCGTACAGCCATATAGGGGCGATCTGGAAGCCGAACCCGAGAATGATCAGCATGCCGATCGTCGCGAGCGCCATCATCGGGCGTGCGCTCCGCCGCGCCGGCAGCGAGGCGATGAATCGGGAGTGGCCGTGCCGCCGCACCAGCAGGGTGCGGGCGATCAGCAGCGCGGCCATGACGACCGCGACCAGCAGGTGTCCCCCGTACATGACCGGAATGACCCTGTCACCGGGAAAGCCCGGGCCGAACAGCAGCGACAGCGCCCAGGTCCCCACCACGGGGATGGACTGCACCACCGACGTGATCAGCCACAGGCTGCCACCCGACAGCATGTCGTCAGGCAGGGCGTTGCCGGTCTCGCCCGCGGCCATGCCCAGCGCCAGCAGCGTCACCCAGATCAGCCACTGCCCGGTGCGCGGGCGACGGAACGCGCCGGTGAGGAACATGCGCAGCAGCTGCACCACGACGGCCGCCACGAAGACGAGCGCCGCCCAGTGGTGGACCTGGCGGATGAACAGGCCGCCGCGCACCTCCAGGCTCAGACGCATGGTCGAGTCGAAGGCCTTGCTGACGAAGAGTCCGCGCAGCGGGCCGTACGAGCCGTCATAGGTCACCTGGGACATGCTGGGGTCGTAGAACACCATCAGCACCGCCCCGGTCGCCGCCAGAACGACGAACGACCAGACGGCGATTTCCGCGAACATGAACGACCAGTGCGAGAACTGAAACGAGCGGTTCTTGGCCAATAGCGAACGCATTCGGGCCCCCTAACCTTGCCTACTCATATGACGGAATAGGGCCCGGGAGTGTGACGCCCATGAGGCGGCGGTGATGGTGATTCGCGTCACGGCGGAGAGCGGCGGCGACGGCGCAGGTGCCGGAGCCGGAGCCGGAGCCGGAGCACGCTAGCCGGCCGTGTGAGCGAGGATCACCGTGGCGAGCCGCTCGTGCACCGGGGGAGGCAGCATGTGCCCCATTCCCTCGATCATCAGCAGCTCGGCCCCAGGGATCCGCTCGGCGATGAGCGCACCGTGACCCGGCTTGGCCGGCTCATGAGTGCCCTCGACAACCAGGGTGGGCGCCTTCACCAGATGGAGGCTGTCCACCGGCTCGAATCTCGGCTCGGCGCCGTGCGCGAGCCGGTGGTTGGCGGCTGACGCCAGGTTCGTGGCGCGCTCGTAGATCCGTTCTTGCAGGCGCCGCTCGGCGTCCTCGTCGAACGGCATTCCCTGGCCGTGCAAGAGCCTGGCTTCCGCGATGAGCCGATCCATCTGCTCGTTGCGGTCCTTGGCCGGTTGCGCCGCGATGGCCTGCTGGAAGAAGGCGATGAACTCCTTGGTGGGCGGCGGCAGGCTGCCCTCCGGCTGGGGCTGTCCCATGAGGGCCCGCATGACCACTTCGCCCTCGAACCCGCCGAGCGGCGATGCGCCGATCACCGTCAGCGTCCTGACCCGCTCGGGGTGCTCGACAGCGACCCACTGAGCCAGCAGCCCGCCGGCCGAGTGGCCGACCAGGTGAGCGCTCTCCAGCCCGTGGGCGTCCATGATCCGGAGGACGTCGTTCTTGATGTCCCTCCAGGTGTACGGCGACGCCTCGAAGTCGATGTTGGCCGAGCGCCCGGTGTCGCGGTGGTCGTAGCGGATGACCCGCCGGCCTCCGGCAGCCAGCCTGCCGACGAACTCATCGGGCCACAGGATGCCCTGCGACATGGACCCCATGATCAGCAGGATCGGCTCGTCGGTCGTGTTGCCGAACTCTTCGCTCCACAGCTCAATGTTTTGCATGGTCAGAGCTTGTCGTCTCCGGCTACTGGTGCCATCCGTAGAACTACTAGCCGCGCGAGCTCAGTACGTGAGGTGACGCCGACCTTGGGATAGATCTTGTAGAGGTGGTACTCGATCGTCCTGGGGCTGAGGAACAGCTTGGCTGCCACCTCCTTGCTGGACGCACCCTGCGCGACCAGCCTGGCGATACGCAGTTCCTGCGGGGTGAGCATCGCGAGGCCGTCGGGCTCGGCCCTGGTCGTGCTTTCGCCGGCCGCCCGTAGTTCTTCGTGCGCGCGCTTGGCCCACGGCTCGGCTCCCGCGCGTTCGAAGGTCTCCATCGCCGCCCGCAGGTGTGGCCTGGCCTCGCCTGGCCTGTGTGTACGGCGCAGGCGTTCGCCGTGCAGCAACGCCGTCCTGGCCCGCTCGAACGCCTCGGTGTGCAGCTCCAGCGCCTCATCGAAGCCGCCGTCGTCGACCAGCGCCCGGCAACGGGCCAGCAGCGCCTGCGACTCGGGCGAGTGCGCGTTGGCCGCCCACCGCTCCAGCCCGGCCAGCGCCTGCCTGGCGGCCTCCCGGTCACCCGCGCCCACCGCCGCCTCGATGCGGTCGGGGGTCGAACGCCAGGTCACGGTCGGATGCCCTTCGCCCGGTCCCTTCTGCGCGACCGACGACAATCTGGCGTGCGCCGCGTCGAAGCGGCCGAGCCCCAGGTCAAGCATGGCCAGCGCGTACTGCGCAACACCGACGCGCAGCCCGAGCCGGTGCGGAATCGCGATCGCGAGGGCCCGGTCGGCGTACGTCCTGCAGGCCGCCTCGTCGCCCCGCCAGGCGGCCACGGCCGCCAGATTGGCCAGGTGGGCGGCGACGGAGTTGGTGTATCCGGCCTCCGTGGCCAGGCCGAGTCCCTCTTCCGCGATGGCCTCGCTGACGGCGAGGTTGCCGGCGAGCCGCTCCGCCGTGGCGACGAACTCCAGCACGATCGGCAGCTGGCCCACCATGCCGGACATCCTGGCCAGCCTGCCCGCCCTGATGGTGTAGGCGGTGGCAGCGTCCGCCTCGCCCAGGTACGCCGCGGCGGCCGACGCCCACATGTAGCCGGCGGCGTCGGTCAGCGTGTCCGTGCGCCGCAGCGCCCAGCGCAGCGCCATGGCTCCGCCCCGCCTGTCGCCGTTGAGCGTCGTGCCGATGCCGACAAGCACCTCGCGCATGAACGACTCGGGAAACTCCTGGGCTCGGCGCCCGACCTCGACGATCGCCTCGGTGTCGCCGACATTGGACGCCGCCTCGGCCGCGTCGGCGAGCACCTCCAGGCTGCTGCCGGCCATGAAGATCCGCAGCGCTTCGCCGGCATCGCCGGTGTGCAGCTCGAACCGGCCTCTGAGCTGGTCGAGCTGGGGATCGGGCCGCAGTTCTCGCGCCTGAGCCAGGCAGCTCTCCGCCAGCCCGGGACGGCCGCCGAGCCAGGCGGAGGTGGCGGCGTCCTTGAGCCGCTCGGCCCGCCTGTCCGTGTCCGGCGTGAGCTGCGCCGCCCTGACCAAGGCCGTCGCCGCGTCGGCGTAACCACCGCGCTCGCGTGACCTGCGCGCGGTGGTGGCCAGCTCGTACGCCACGCGCTCGTCCGCGCCAACGGTCGCGGCGGCCAGATGCCAGGCCCGGCGATCGCCCTCGAGCGTCTCGGCCAGCGCGGCATGCACACCGCGCAGCCGTACCGAACCCGCGCTGTCGTGGACGGCCGAGCGCACCAGCGGATGTCTGAACGTGATCGTCGAGCCCTCGCCGACCACCAGCCCAGCGGCCTCCGCCTCCACGAGCGCGGCAGGATCGACGTCCAGGATCCGCGCCGCACGCACGATCACATCGAGATCGCCGCTGCCCTCGACGGCGGCGATCAACGCGACGAGCCTGGCGTTGTCGCTGAGCGCGGCCACCTGCTCGCCGAAGAGCAGTGCCCCGCCGGGCAGCGGATCGGGCAGGGGAGATCGACCAGCGAGCTGCTCCGGGGTGAGCAGCCTGGCGATCTCGCCGAGCGCCAGCGGGTTACCGCCCGTCTGCTCGATGAGCGCGGACTGGACCTGCGGCGCCGCACCCCGCAGCAGGAGGCGGGCGCTGTCGGCGTCCAGGCCGTTGACGGGCAGCTCCCGCAGGCCGCGTACGCTCATCTCGCCGCGTATGGCCAGCAGCAGGCCGACCCCGTCGTTGCGCAACCGCCTGGCCGCGAACAGGAGCGCGTCAGCAGACGCCTGATCGATCCACTGGAAGTCGTCGACCAGCACCAGCAGCCCCTCGCCGGCCGCGGCCTCCGCCAGGAGCGACAACACACCGGCCGACACGAGGAAGCGGTCCGCGCTGCCCCGCGCCAGGCCGAGTGCGCCGCGCAGAGCGTCACGCTGCGGGCCTGGCAGGGTGTCGAGCAGGCCGGTCACCGGACGCAGCAACTCGTGCAGCGCGGCGTAGGCGAGCCCGGTCTCTGCCTCGATGCCGCTCGCCCGCAGTACGGGAGACGTGGATTTGGCCGCGGCCAGGTCGAGAAGGGCGGACTTGCCCACCCCTGCCGCGCCGCGCAACACCAATGCGCGGCCCTCTCCCGCTCCGACGGCTTCGATGAGGTCGTCGATGGCGGCGCTTTCGCCGACTCTGCCGTACAACACCGCCCGACTGTATGGGCTTGATCTGGGCGATGTCACATTTGACCCGGTCTAGTCGGTCACCGTGGGGAGGGAGAGGCCAGCGTAGATCTGGTTGAGGGCGGTGAGCAGCAGGGCTTGGGCCGTGGGTTTGCCGTCGGGTGACAGGGTCAGGTTCGTCCAGATGATGAGCGTGACCTCGTTGTCCGGGTCGTGGCCGATGAAGGAGTTGAAGCCGGGCAGTTCGCCGCCGTGGTAGTACATCGAGGCGTTCGGACCGAAGCGCTGGTACGCGATGCCGTACCCGTACTTCTTCCCGTCGGGCGGCGCGGACGGGTCCTCGGCTTGCGGGCTGCTGAGCCACTGCTGCTGGTACGCGGGGTTGAGGACCTTGCCCGTCACCAGGGCCCGGATCCAGGTGGCCAGGTCGTCCGCGGTGGAGATGACGCCTCCGGCGGCGGTGGCGTAGGAGGGGTTCTGGTGGGTGTAGTCCGTCGGCCGGAGCCTTCCGGACCGGGCCGCCGCCTGTACGTCGGCGGGGTAGGGCCGGTCGACCAGCGCGTAGGCCGATCCGCCGTACATGTAGCCGTGCGAATAGGGGGCAGGGAGGGACAGGTCGTCGGTGGCGGGCAGTGAGGTCCCGGCCAGTCCGAGCGGGGCGAACAGCCGGTCCCGGAACTGCTGGGCCAGCGGGTGGCCGCCCGCCTTCTCGGCGACGAGGCCCAGCAGCGCGTAGTTGGTGTTGTTGTACTCGTAGGACCTGTCGGGCGCGAAGTTCGGCGGGCGCCGGAACGCGATGTCCAGCATTGCCTGCGGCGTCACGGCCTTGCCCGGGTCGGCGTCCATGGTCGCTGCGAGTTCAGGGGCGTCGGTGTAGTTGTAGAGTCCGCTGCGCATTTTCAGCAGCTCGGCGAGGGTGATGTGGTCGCCGTTGGGGACTCCGGGAACGTAGGTGGACACGGGGTCGCTCAGCCGGAGTTCGCCGTCCTGGGCGAGGAGCAGGATCAGCGCCGAGGTCATGGTCTTGGTGTTGGAGGCGATCCGGAAGTGGTCACCTGTGGTGGGCGGTTTGGCCGTTCCCAGCTCGGTTGTGCCGACGGTCGCCCGGAAGGTTCCCTGCGGGGTGCGGAGCAGGACCAGTGCGCCGGGAACCATGAGTTTCTTCGCCGTACGTTCGACGGTGGACTGGAACGCGGCCGGATCGATGGGCTTCAGTGCCGACGGAGTGGGGGAGGAGGCGCTCGCCGCCGACGCGTCGGAGAGGGATGCCGCTGTGGGCAAGGTACAGCTCGCGATCAGCAGGGCGGCGCACGGTGCCAGCAGCGCCATGCGGCGGGCAGTACGCGACGCTCCGAAAACGGCTCCCATTGTTCCTCGCCTGACGACAACAATGGCGTCCGGACACAGGCTCTGAGGCGGCTCCCCGTTCGCCGCCCTTCCCCTCTCCCAAGGCCGTAGGCTCGCCATCTACCCCGACCGACCGGAAGACCACCATGACCGACGCCTTGATCAACCTGCTGCGTGACGCGTTCTCCGACCGGCCGTTGCGGATCGGCACACGCAGCTCACCCATGGCTCTGTACCAGGCTAATGACGTACGGGACCGGATCCACAAGCGGGTGCCGGGCCTGGACGTCGAGCTGGTGCCGATGACCACCAGCGCCGACCGGTGGCCCGGCAGTCTGGCCGAACTGGGAGGGAAGGGCAACTTCACCAAGGAGATCGACCGCTCCCTGACGTCGGCTCAGATCGACATCGCCGTGCACTGCATGAAGGACGTCCCCGGCGACGTGCCCCTGCCTCAAGGGACCGCGTTCGGCGCCTACCTCGAACGCGAGGACGTCCACGACGTCGTCGTTACCCGCGACGGCACACCCCTCGCGGAACTTCCCGAGGGCGCCATCATCGGCACGAGTTCCGTCCGCCGTCATGCCCAACTCCACATGTACCGGCCCGACCTGCGGACCGAACCCATCCGAGGCAACGTCAACAGCCGCCTGGCCAAGCTGGACGAGGACACCAAGTACGCCGCGCTCATCCTCGCCCGCGCCGGCCTCGGCCGGATCGACGCCCTGGACCGGCACTACGAGGTTCTGCCGCTGGAGTTCCACCCGGCGGACAGCGGGATCGTCTCCATGGTGCCCGCCGTCGGCGCCGGCGTGATCGGCATCCAGGCCCGCACCGCCGACGACTCCGTCATGCGGCTGCTCGACGAGCTCAACCACCCCGCCACGGCCGCGCACATCCTGGCCGAGCGCACGATGCTGCACCTGCTGCGCGGCCACTGCAACAGCCCCATCGCCGGACATGCCTCGACCACGCCGGACGGGCAGCTGTCGCTGTACGGGATGGTGTTCAACGGCGACGGCTCCCAGTTCGTCCGCGCCCACCTGTGGGGCGATCCGGGCGACCCGGCCACCCTCGGCTCCCGCGTCGCCGCCGACCTGCTCCACCAGGGCGCCGACCAACTGATCACCGAGACCCGGAAATAGGCAGCGGGCCGGCCGCCGACTCGGATGATGGAACGGTCATTTCTCGGGGCCGAGCAGTTCGGCCACGACGTACAGGTCATCCGGCGCCGCCGTCAGCTCGAAGTCATCGAGCTCGGGATGGACGCAGAGGAGCGCCACGTACATCGGGTACGGGCGCACCTCTTTCCGTTCCGACTTCTCGAGCTCCCGCCAGGATCGGACGGACGCGCCGGTCAGGTCGATCTCCTCGTAGGGGCCGCGCCAGGTGATGCGGCCCTCAACGTGCCGGAAGGTGCCCGTCTGCCACAAGGCCCCCTCCCGTACGGCCACAGCGACGACGAGCCTGAGCGGGCCGACCTCGGCACCGATGGCCAGCGCGGCCTCCACCTTCGCTCTGGTGCCGACGGCCTGGCGGCGCATAAGTCTTGGCATCACGAACCCGGCGAACAGGACCGCCGTCACTTCAAGGGCGCGTAACGCCATGTCCATCCGGCCATCGTCGCACCCGCCTCCACAACTGAACAGGCCAGGCATCGCCCCCTGCCGGCGAGTTAACTGCGCTTATCGGGGCTTCCGCTCCGAACCCCGAGGCCGGGTTCCGTCCCGCATCCCGGCGGGCCGTACGGCTGAGGAACGTTCGCCACGCTGATCTCGCAGTACGGCGCCATTTGCTACCAAGGTCAGCGTCTCGTTGCGTGCTGGAAACGTGCGTGCCGTGCGAGAGGCGCAGAGTAAGATTTCCGGGTTGTCGTCAATGCGATGACGCCGAACGAGGCTTTCGATATCCGGGCGAGGCGTAGACCTCAGAAGAGGCCCAGATGGCCGATCATCCTGTGGGCCGCTTCGATGATGGATTCGGCGGCGGTCACGGCCTGGTCTGCCTCCGCCCGGTCCACTGACTCGTCGGGAAAGATGGGGTACTCGAGTTCGTTTCTACGGCGGCGCATACTGCCGAACGATTCGAAGGCGGAGCCGAACTGGCGCACCATTGCCTGCTGGATCGCGTAGTGGCCGCCGGTCGTGGTGGACCGTAGCCCCTGCTGGGCGAGAAGCCCCGCACAGGCGAATCGTGCGGCGTCGCCTTGGATGCGCTGAAGTTCCTTGGCGGTGAGCATGCGCTCGATATCTGCTTCGCCGCGTGTCCACCGCATCATTGATCAGGCTTCTCTCGATCTGCCCTGGACGGGGTGAGGTCAATGGAGGGACTCGTCTTGATTTGGCGGATCAATGCGTCGGATGCCGCCTCCCAGCGTCGGGTGGACGCCAGAACCGGGTTGACCGGCATGCCGATGCGCTCTTGGGCTCGGTCCGCTGCGGCATAGATCTCGGCTCGATCCGCGTCACCGACCACCAGTACGTCAATGTCATGTGGTGGAGGCCCTGTCTGCCCGTGGTGGCGGGCTGCCCAGGAGCCGAAGATGAGCAACAGTTCGGTCTTCGGGATGGAACCGAATTCTTCAGCAATGACCACGTGTGGGCCGTAGAGGTAGCTCAGGATTTCCGTCAATGGTCTCGCGACAGGGTGACTCTGATCGATGCTCAGCACTCGTGATCGGCCGATTGCCGTAGCGGTGAGAAGCCCGGCTTCTTCCAGGCGGCGGACTTCCGGGTGCAGGGTCGACGCCCCGACGCCCAGCTCGCGGGCGATTTCGGCCAGTGTCCAGCCACGATCGGGGCGAAGGTACAGGGTTGCGAGAAGTCGTGCTTGAGTCTCGGTACGGAAGATGGGAAGCGTGGGTGGCCTGACACTTCGCATGTTCCGAATATATCTTCGTGATTATCGAATCGTCTACTGAACGTACTTGATCCATCGCTCATTGTGGGCCGTGCTCCGTCATGTGGTGGGCGAGGACGGACGCTTGTCCGCGGTTCCGCAGGTCAAGCCGGGTGAAGATCCCGGCCACCGCACCCGGTGCGACGCGATATCCCCTGCCCTCACGTACCACTTTGGCCGCTTCCAACCAAGTACCGGTGCGGGGACGCGGCGGAGTTCGTCACGGACATCCTTCGCACGCCGCCACTGAGTGAACTCCAAGGCTGCTTGGCGTCAATCAGTTATGAAGATCCAGACGATGGAGAGGTACGCATGAGCTCAGACAGGGGCCTGGTCGCACGTCTCGTCGATCAACCGTAATGCGCGTGTTCTTAGGCATGGCCGCGAAGCATCCGAGAGTGGACATCGGTCCAGCTCTCTCCTTGGCCCGTTCGCTGCTCAGTGACGTGTTTCCGGTGCCAGGGGAGACCGTCGATTCCGCTGAGTGGGCCGGCCGGGATACTGCGTTGCTCGCCTGGTCCAATGAGGAAGGGGCCGATGGGCGACCGCCGCTGATCGTGCGGGAGGGCTATGGCGGCCTGGGCATCAGCGGCACGCTCGCCTCACAGCGGGACGTGCGGCTCCTCACCCAAGCGTCCGATCTGAGTGATGTGATGGCTGACCTTTCTGGTTGCCTTTCCGCCGTCCGCGTGGCGGAGGGAGAACTTCAGGCCGCTACCGCAAGCACCAGGGCTCTTTCCGTCTTCTACGCCGAGGACGAGGACCTCCACCTGGTGGGCACCCGTGCCCTGCACGTGCACCTCGTGGCCAATGGAGGGAAGATCTCCTGGAACGAGGTCGCCCTGCAGAGCATGATCCGCCAGGGATACTTCCTCTCCGATGAGACCCCTTACCGAGGTGTGCTGGCGCTTGGGCCGTCCTCCGTGATCACGGTCAAGGATGGTCGCAGAAGGATCGTCACGCGTCCGCTGCCGTCGGCCCGACCGGCGCCGACCTCGGCCAGAGAAAAACGTCAGTCGATCAGGCAGTTGAGTGACGCCCTCGTCGCCGCCGTAGAGCCATTGCGAGCCGTCTCTGAACCGGTGAACCTGGCGCTGACGGGTGGACGCGACAGCCGGTTGATGGCGGCGCTGCTGCATGCGGCCCGTGTCCCTTTTCGCGTGACGACCAACGGTCTCGACACCCATCCAGACGTGATCATCGCCGGGGCCGTCGCCGCCCGGCTGCGCACGCACCACACGGTCATCTCGCCTGTGCGGACGGAGGCGAAGGACGCTGTGCTCATCCCGCATCCGAGCGTGCGCACCTTTGAGGTCATCCGCGCCTGCGAAGGCATGACCTCGGCGTACGAGAGCATCGTTGACTACCGGCCGTACTCCACCATGCCCACCATGTCCGGGCAGAGCGGTGAGATCCTCAGGGGCGGTTTCCTCTACAGCCAAGGGCAGACCACCGACAAGGCGATGCGCCGCAGGGTCGATGACTTCTTCCTCAAGAACGAACCGCTGTTCACCGACGAGGCCAACGAGCACGCGCGCGGGCTCGCGGAGCCATGGCTGCGACGAGTCGGTGAGAACCCGTGGGAAGTGCTCGACCACCTGTACGTCACGTACCGCGTGGGACGTTGGCACGCCGCGGCGAGAACGGGGTCTCTTCGGCGTGGGGATCCGATTCAGCCGTTCCTCGACAATCGCGTGGTGATCGAGGCGCTGTCCCTCGATCAGCGGTGGCGGCATTCGGAAGAAGTCGTCTACGCGCTGATCAGCCGACTGGCTCCCGGCCTGCAGGAGATCGAACTTGAGGGCAAGCCCTGGCGCTTCCAGGCCGATGCGGCGAGACCACAGCGTAGATGGTGGCAGCGGAAGCCGCCCATGAGGATTTCCGCGCCACCTGCTCCGAAGCGTGGCCACCACAACTGGAATTGGCGTACCAGCCCAGGGCCCCGTCTGTCCGCTCTGCTCGGAGCGTTCGTGCTCGAGCGGGCCGACGCCCTGGCTTGCCTCGTACGAGCCGACGCGTTGAGGGCTTTCTTCGCCGAACCTGTCGTGAAGCAGCCCGCATTGGCCTGGAACCTTTACACGGTCGCCGCTCTGCTCACCGGCGCCTTTCCCGGAACGCCACCCGCGATCACAGATCTGGTTCGTCTGGAGATCCCGCAGGAGGGATCATGATTCGGCCAGTGTGACCGCTCTTTCCACGGCATGCCGGGCGTCCTGCGGCGAACGCCTGCCGAGGCCGCAGGCGGGGGAGACGTCCACCGTACGAGAGAGGAGACTCTCCACGGTGCGGAGGATCTTCCGCTGGTCGCCCGGTTCCTGAGCCTCGTGGACCAGGCCGGCGGCGAACCTGGTGTCCCGGGGTAACGCGGTGAGGGAGGCCAGAGCTCGGTAGAAACCGGGTTCCAGGGGTGGCGGCTGGTCGCCCGCCGCCAGCGGAACGTGCACGTACTCCAGCGAACGCCCTTGCGGCCAGGCCCGCAGCAGTGCGTTGACCATGGACACCACAGGGGCGACGGTGCGTAATCGCCGCAACGCCTTGTTGTTGAGGTCGCCGACGCACAGGTGGACGCCGAAGCGAGTGCCCGGCGGCGCTGTGGCGACCTGCTTGACCATGCCGTGGACCAGCAGGCGCGCCGCCGCCGTCCGCAGGGGCCTGGGGGCGCGGGCCACCATGACCAGCTCGACGGGCACCTCAAGCTGGAACAGCACGTCCTGGCCGCCCCACCCGGCGATCTCCTCGATCTCATGGGCGAGCGCGTCCCGGAAGGGTTCGCGGCGGCTGAACGCTCTTGCCGGTCCGAAGGCGAAGAGTGCGAGATCCAGGTCGCCGGGGATGCCGACCTGGAACGACACGCCGTCCAGACGGTGTTCCTGGCGGATCTCCTTGAACACCTCGTAGCTTTCCCGGGCGGCGGACGCGTGGCCGAGGTTCAGGGAGCTGGGGGCGAGCCGGTGTCCGTGCCGCACTTTGAAGACCGGGCGGTCGTCGTAGCCGGACCAGTCTCCGTCCGTCCGCAGCTCGACGTCCGGATGCTCGCGGAGGCCATCGATGATGTGCGTGATCCAGCGGCGGCGGGGGCCGACCTCTCCGTCCGCCAGTGCCTTGAGGTACGGGCCGGCCACGCCTGCCACGATCGTCATGGCCTCGCGTGAGTCGGCTGCCGGATAGCTTCCGACGAGGTGAACGTGGCGGCTCGGCATACTGCTCCTCCCGTCAGCCCGCCACCACGAGGCGGCGGCCTCGTAACCGTGTTCCGCGTTGGGTGTGCTCCCCGAGTGTGATCTGTGTCTTCCGTGACAACAAACCCACAGGTCAGGGCCCGCCTACCCGGACATCCAGAAACACCGGGCGCTTGAGCGGGAACGGTTCGCGGCCCTGCGCGTCGGTCATCTTCCAGTAGATGCGGCAGTTGCCGGGTTTGTTCGGGGCCTGGACCTCTACCGCGATGTCGGCGGTTCGGCCGGGCGCCGTCGGTGGGATGCTCACCGATTTGGGTGATCGGCAGGGCCCGGTGTTGATGCGAGCCAGACGTCTGCCTTCCCAGAATGTCGTCCCGGTGTTGCGGATCCTCCACACTTTCCTGAATGACTCGCCCGGCCGCACTACCGAGCCATCCGGGTACGTGACGTCACCCACGAATGCAGAGTTGTCCTTGGCTGTCGGCGCTGCCGGGGGATCGTCCTGGTTCGCGTTCGTCGTCAGGTAGAAGACCGTCAGGCCGGTCACGATGATCGCGGCCAGGACCATGACGAGGGTGCGGTGGTGGTTCCGCCGCCGCGCGGGAGCTGCCGGCGTTTTCTCGACATTCGGTGGTTCGACAGGGCTGGTGTCGTCAGGAGAAGAGGCCTCCTTCGTGCGCTCCCAGAGTTGCCGCCACTCGTGTTCGGTCTCCTCGGGATCATGCCCCAGCCGATGAACTGCCAGCACCCGGACGAACTCCCACGTGGTCTCCCAGCTCGGCAGCTTCCGGCCCTGGGCGGCGCTCGCCAGTGACGACTTCGAGGCCGCCGCCCCAAGCCGAGAGGACATCTCCGCGTACGAGGGATCGCCCGCCTCCTCTTTCAGCCGCAGGAGGCGGTCGGCGAAGGCGCCCACCGCCCCCGAATCGGGATCAGGCCGTATCGGCTGTCGTCCTCGACGCTTCACCGGATCCTGAGCCTGCACCTCGACCCCACGTCCCTCCGTTCACTCGCGACCCTGCCGGCACCAGGCCACGCTCCTCACAAATTATCTGACGGCGCAAATCAGGGATCAGTTCAGATCACCGCAGGTCATGATTTGTCCAATGTCCAGCTCTGCCCCCGTGGAGCGGACTTGGACAAACATCGCTAGGCGTCTCCGCCCGGCCGCTGGCAACGTGGTGGACGTCCCCGGCGAACACCTCGCCGCCGGCCTGGGCGCGATGCCCATGGCCTCGGACTCACGTTCCGTCACTCCAGAGCGAAGGAGATATTCATGTCCACCAGCTCTCCTCTGACGAGCCTGCGTACCCGAGTCGCAGTCGTTGCCGCCGCATCCGTTACCGTCGCCGGTCTCGGCGTGGGCCTTGGCGCGGCTCCGGCGTCGGCGGACGTTCACCGCGGGGTGAGCGGCTGCTTCGCCTGGTCGTGGGGAGACGGCAACAGCTCAGTGACGGTGTACTGGCACAACCGGTGCCACAACCAGCGCAAGCTGAACATCAAGTACAGCCTCGGCTGGACCACCAAGAAGTACACGGCGGTGGTCAAGTCCGATGGGAAGGGCCACAAGAGGTTCCAGACCGCTTCGATCGTGTCCATTACCGACGGGGGCCGCGCCTAGCCTGTTCAGGCTGGCATTGGGGGTGCGGCGCGGACACGCGCCGCACCCCGGCGGGTGTTCACAGCAGCGGATCTGGCCGAAAGTACGCCCGATTGCCGGACGATCGGCCAGTTCAGAACAGACCTTTCTCTCGATGAGCCGGCATCGCCTCAGCCAGCACACTCAGGTCATGACCCACGAGAGCACGACAGAACGCCCCCCAGTCCCTCTCGCCGCTGTCTCCCCCAAGAGGGGAGGGTGGCGCGTGCCCGCCGGCCTGATCGCACTCAGCGCCATTCCCGTGATCGCCGGTGCCGTTCGTATGACCGAGCTGACCGGCGGCGCGGCGATCACCCCGGACAACGCGCGGTTCTTCGCGATGCCGCTGCCCGTGGTGCTGCACATCATCTGCGTCACCGTGTACAGCATCCTGGGGGCCTTCCAGTTCGCCTCCGGGTTCCGTCGCCGGAGGCTGGGCTGGCATCGCGTCGCCGGGCGGTTGCTGGTCTTGTGTGGGCTTGTCGTGGCGCTGACGGGTCTGTGGATGACCCTGTTCTATCCCCGTCCGGTGGGGGACGGGGATCTCCTGGCCGGGATCCGGGTGGTGTTCGGTACGGGAATGTTCGTGTCGATCGTCCTCGGCCTGGCGGCGATCCGGCGGCGGGACATCGCCCGGCATCGGGCGTGGATGATGCGCGGTTATGCGATCGGGCTGGGGGCGGGAACGCAGGCGTTGACCCAGCTGCCGTGGATTCTGCTCGTCGGCATGCCTGGTGAGTTCCCCAGGGCGCTGCTCATGGCCGCCGCGTGGGTGATCAACCTCGCCGTGGCCGAATGGTTCATCCGTAAGCAGCCGGCCAGGCTCAGTTCTTGACGCGGTTGGTCTCGTACGCCCACATGGCGATCTCGACGCGGTTGCGGGCGCCCAGCTTGGCCATCAGGCTGGTGAGGTGGGACTTGACGGTGCTGACAGAGATGTGCAGCTCGTCGGCGATCTCGCTGTTGGTCCGTCCACGGGCGACGGTGGCCAGGATCTGTTCTTCTCGGTCCGTCAGCGCCTCGATGGGTTGCACCGGCGGTGCGGCGGGTCCGGTGCGGGCGAAGGTCCCGAGCAGGCGGGCGGTGATGCTCGGGGCGATGAGCGCGTCGCCGTTGGCGGCGGCGTGGACGGCTTGGGAGAGCAGGCCGGCGCCGGCGTTCTTGAGCAGAAAGCCGCGGGCGCCGGCTCTCAGGGCTGCGTAGACGTACTCGTCGAGGTCGAACGTGGTGATGACGACGACGGCGAGGGGGTCGTCGACGGCCGGGCCGGCGAGGGAGCGGGTGGCTTCGATGCCGTCGAGGCCGGGCATGCGGATGTCGAACAAGCACACGTCGGGGCGTAGGCGCCGCGCGAGCTCGACGGCCCGCCGCCCGTCGGCGGCCTCTCCGATGACCTCGATGTCCGGCTGGGCGTCGAGGATCATCGTGAGCCCGGTACGGACGATCTCCTGGTCATCGGCGACGATCACTCTGATGCTCATGTGGCCGATCCGGTGCGGGGCAGGGTGGCGGTCACGGTCCAGCCCCGATCGGGGTCGGGGCCGGCTACGCAGGTGCCGCCGAGCAGGTCGGCGCGTTCGATCATGCCGATGAGCCCGTACCCCTGCGACTTGGCCGGCCGTTTGAGGCTGCCGTCGCCGTCGTCGCTGACGCGCAGGTGCACCGAGGTGTCGTCGGCGGTGACGCGGATCTCGATGCGGGTGGCGTGACGGGCATGTCGTCGGGCGTTGGTGACCGACTCCTGGGCGAGGCGGTAGATCGCGGCCTCGACCGATGGGGACAAGTCGTCGACGCCGCCCGAGATCTCCAGGCTGACGGCCGGGCCGGTGCGGCCTTCGCCGGCGAGTTGCCGGAGGTCGGCGATGCGCCGGCCGGGCGCGAGGTCCGCTGGCTGGTCATGGCGCAGGATGCGCACCATGGCGCTCATCTCGGTCAGGGCGTGCGCGGCCTCGGCCTCGATCACCCGCAGCGCGTCGGTGGCGGCGTCCGGTCGCGACGCTGAGACGGCCAGGCCCGCCTGCGCGCGGATCGCCATCGCCGAGACATGATGGGCGACGGTGTCGTGCAGGTCGCGGGCCAGCTGCTCGCGTTCGCGCAGCTTGACCTGATCGAGCTCGCGTGTCCGCGCTTTGGCCCGATAGCGGAACGCCAGGCCCAGGACGACGACCAGGAACACCACGGCGAATCCGCCGATGGCATCGGCCGGGCCGGGGTAGTCGGTGGCCACTGAGAAGCCGGCCTTGACCAGAATGATCGCCAAGCCGAGCACAGCCTCGCGTCCGGACCCCCACCGGAACAACGAGTACGCCAGGAACAGCAGATAGACCATGGTGTAGGTCTCTGGAGAATGGCCGCCCGTCAGCAAGGGGGCCAGGGACAGCGTGCCGAAGGCGATCGCGACCATCAGCAGCGGCCTGCTCCGGCGCCACAACAACGTGGGCACCAGCACGGCAGTGAAGATCACCGAGACGGCCCGCCACGGAAGATCCGGCCGCAGCACTCCTTCGAGCAACGCGAGCGGCACCAGCACTCCGACGAGTGCCCAGTCCCGCCACACCCGCGGCGGCGGGTTGAGGGGACGGGGCTCGTCCCACACCGAGCGGATGAGGGGGTGCACGAACTCATGGTACGAGAAGCACCCCGGTCCGGTCAGGGACGAATCTGGTGGGCCGAGACCGTTCCCTATTCGGTTGGCGGCGGTCCCCCGACGATTGTCAGGTTGGTGAGGCTGCCCAGGGTTTCCGGCAGCGCGGTGAGGTGGTTGTCGGCCACGTTGAGCTCCTCGAGTGCGGCGAGGTTGCCCAGGGATTCCGGCAGTGTGGTCAGCCGGTTGCCGTGCAGGTAGAGCAAGGTGAGCGAGCTGAGGTTCCCCAGAGTCTCAGGCAGGGCGGTGAGACGGTTTCGGTGCAGGCCGAGCTCCTCAAGGTTCGCGAGGTTGCCCAGAGCGTCGGTCAGCGTCTCCAGCTCGTTGCGATCCAGGTCGAGCTCAGTGAGGTTGGTGAGGTTGCCCAAGGCGTCGGGTAGCACCTTCAGCCGGTTCCCGCCGAGGCTGAGGCGGGTGAGGTTGGTGAGGTTGCCCAGTGAGCCCGGCAGGTCTGCGAGTTCGTTGCCGCCGAGATTCAGATTCTTGAGGGCGGCGAGGTTGCCCAGCGATTCTGGTAGCGCGGCGAGCCGGTTGTCGCCCAATCGGAGTTCGTGGAGGTTGCGTAGCTCGCCCACGGAGTACGGCAGCTCCACGAGCTGGTTGTCGTGCAGGTTCAGCCAGGTCAGGTTGGCAAGGTCCCCAAGGGTGTCCGGCAGCCTGATGAGCCGGTTGCCGTGAAGTTCGAGCCTGATGAGGGCGGTCAGGTGGCCCAGTGACTCCGGAAGCGCTGTGAGCTGGTTGCCCGAAAGATCGAGGTGCGTGAGAGCCGTAAGGTCGCCGAGGACGGCGGGTAGCTCTGTGAGCCCGCAGCCACTCATGCCGAGCTGAGCCAGAACAGTGAGATTGCCCAGGGAATCCGGAACAGCGGTGAGCGGATTGCGGTCCAGATACAGCGCCGCGAGATTGCGGAGATTGCCCAGTGAGTGAGGCAGTTCGGTGATTCTGTTGCCCCCGAGGAAAAGCTGGCCGAGGTTCGTGAGGTCACCCAGGAAGTCCGGTAACGCCGAAAGTTCGTTGTCCTGCAGCTGAAGCTTGGTGACATCGGTGAGGTTGCCCAGGGAGTCCGGAAGTTCGCGCAGTCCGAGCCTGGAGAGGTCAAGCTGGCTGCTGCCTGACGTGATGGCCGTCTCGATCCGCTGCTCCGCCGTTGTGCTCACTGCGTGTTCCCACCGGTTTCGTGAGGTGTGACCGAGTCGTGTGCGTTGCGGGCTTCGAGCAGGGCGGGGAGGTGGTCCTTGCTCCAGGCGCGTGCGGCCGCGATCAGGGTCAGCAGGCTCCGGCCCAAGGAGGTCAGTTCGTACTCGACCCGGGGCGGGTTCTCGTCGTACGCGGTGCGTGTGACCAGGCCGTCGCGCTGCATCGCCCGCAGGGTCTGGGTCAGCACTTTCGGGGTGATGCCGCGCAGTGGCGCCCGGAGCTCGTTGAACCGCCGCCGGCCGCCTTCGAGACAGAGCACGACCATGGCGGTCCACTTGTCACCGATCTGAATCGGCATGGCGCTGGACGGGCAGACGGGGTCGAACATGTGCGGGTCCAAGGGCTCGGTCATGCGCAGGAGGCTATCCCAGTACCTTTGCGGTAATCGGTATCTCGTAGATACCGTCCCTTCTGGCAGTGGCGGGACATGGCCAGATCGGAGCTAAATGAGCAGCATCGTCATATTTGGGGCGGGTGGCCGGGCAGGACGAGCGGTTACGGCTGAGGCGCGGGAGCGCGGGCACGAGGTCACGGCCGTGGTTCGGGATCCAGGCAAATATCGGGACATCGAGATGGATGGCGTCCGGCTGGTGCGGGGCGATGTCACCGACGTACAGGCGATCGCGTCGATCGCGTCCGGTCATGATGCCGCGGTTCACGCGGTGAGCCCGTTCTCCGGGCCGGAGCAGGGGTTCGCCGATCTCGACCCGGAGTTCTACGTCAAGGCGGCCGACGCTCTGCTTCATGGTCTGGCGGAAGCGCGCGTATCCAGGCTCGTTCTGGTCGGTCTGTTCGCGAACCTCAAAGACGCTCACGGGCGGCTGGTGATGGACGATCCCTCGGTCTTCCCAGCCGAGATCCGGCCGTTCGCCGTTGCGCACACGGCTGGGCTGGACAGGCTGCGGGCGTCGGCGGACACGGCGATCGACTGGCTCATGCTGACCCCGCCCGCGCTGCTGGAACAGGGAGGTCTCAGGACCGGCCGCTATCGGGTCGGCGGGGAGACCGTGCCGCAGTCGACATCGGCGCATCTGTCCTATGCGGACCTCGCGGTGGCGGTCATCGACGAAATCGACACACCACGGCACCACCGCACCCGCGTCTCCATCTTCAACTGAGAAACAGTTTGGTCGCCACCTGCAGGATCAACTCCCGCTCGCTGTCTTCTGGAGAGGCCATGGACGCGACCATAGGACCGCGATGTCGCCCGGCCTACTGCTCGATCGGCAAGTGCGGGTAAAAGTAGCTTCTGTCCGAGCTGCGAAGCGGGGCGCCCGCCATACGGGCATTTAAGGGGACGATCAGGGATATTTCGGGAAACTTCATGCTGATGTGGAAAGAAGTGTGAAGGGGAGTCGGGGCTTCGGCGGAATAGAGGTGTACCCCACAGAAGGGACACCATGCGAATGGCCGCTCCCCCGGACGTGCCAATGACTGACGATGACGCCGCGCTCATCGAACGGTCATGGCACCACCCGGAAGCGTTCGCCGTGCTCTACGACCGCTACTTCGAAGAGATACACCGGTACGTCTCCGGACGGCTCGGCATGCAGATCGCGGATGATCTGGCCGCCGAGACGTTCCTGGTGGCGTTCAGGAAACGGCAGACGTTCGACTCCGCCCGTGGTGCTGTACGGCCTTGGCTGTACGGGATCGCCACCAACCTGCTCGCTCAGCATCGAAGGAGCGAAACGCGCAGGCTGGAGGCTTTTCAGCGGGCACCTGCCGGCGAAGTGGCAGATGACGGGCACGAGGACAGGGTGACGGCGAGAGTCGCCGCCGCGAACGCACAGGGGCGGCTCGCGACAGCGCTTGGACGTCTCTCCGCCGGCGATCGCGACGTGCTCCTCCTCGTCGCGCTCGCCGACCTCACCTATGAGGAGGTCGCGCAGACACTCGACATTCCGTTCGGGACCGTCGGCTCTCGGCTCAACCGGGTGCGTAAGAAGCTTCGCAGAGCCCTGGGCGGCGTCAATCCGATGATCGGAGGGTTCGATGGATGAGCTGAACGATCGCCCGGACGAGCTGGCCGCCGTACGCGGTCTCCTCTCGATGCCCGGTCCCTCCTCCGAGGCCGTCGACTCCGGCCGGGCCAGGCTGCTGGCGGCGCTGGCCGCGCCACCTCAAGCCCCTCAACGCGCACCGGAAGCCCCTCAACGCGTACCGGAGGCCCCTCAACGCGCACCGGTTCGAGCAGTTCGAAGGGAGCGGTCGAGAAGGGAGCGGTCGCGAAGGGAGCGGTCGCGGTGGTGGGCGCCGGTCCGCAACGGGTTGATCGGGGCGGTGTCGGCGGCCGCACTGGCGCTCGCCGTGGCCGTGCCCTCGAACTCGCTGATCGACCTCTCGCCTGATCCCAGCGTGTCAGCCTCCGCCCCGCCGACCGCCAGGCAGATCCTGCTCGCCGCGGCGGTCGCGATGGCCACGGCGCCGTCCGACGGCGCTTACTGGCGCACCCGCGTCGTGACCGGGCAGTTGATCCTCTCTCCCGACCGCCAGTACGTCATCAAGCGCCAGTCCGTCCGTGAGGTGTGGCTCACCAGGAAGGACAGTCAGCGGGATCGTTGGACCGGCCGGTACCTCGGCGCGCAACCGGCGACACCCCAGGACGAGGCCGCGTGGCGAACCGCCGGGTCGCCGCGCTACTGGCAGTACCCGGCGGACGTGACCGGCTTGGGCCGCGTCTCCCCGGAGGCGCTGGTGGAGTCGGCGCCCGGTCCACCGCAGGGCGGACCACACCGCGTCGGGTGGCGGAACGCGGACGGCATCCTGACCAAGCAGCTGGTCAGCTGGAGGGCCCTGAGTACGATCCCGAGCGATCCCACGGCGCTACGCGCCTTCCTGGTGACCCACATCGCCCGGGAGAACGGCGCATATGTCGGCCGCAAGATGGAGGCCGAGCTGCGCGAGAGCTGCCTGGAGATCATCACCGGGCTGCCGGTCTCGCCCGAGGTGCGCGCCTCGGCGTACCAGATCCTGGCCTCGATGCCCGGCATGAAGCCGGAGGGCGCGGTCACCGACCCGCTCGGCCGGGCCGGCCAGGCCCTGAGCTACCAGGTGATGAGGGACGGGCGGCTCACCGATGAGCGGCTCGTCATCGACGCGGAGAGCGGGCTGCCGCTGGCCACGGAGACGAGGAGCGTCAGCCGGGCTGACGGGCGGGTCGTCGAAATTGGCTCTTTCATCGCATATCAGCAAATCGGATGGACGGACGAAGGGCCTGCACAGTGACAACATTCACTTTGGACGACGTGCGCACGCTGACCTACAAGGCGCGGGACGCCTGGTGGACGGTGTTCCTGGTCGATCCGCTCGCCGGTCGTCTGGTGGTCGGACTGGCGAACCGTACCGCCATCACGCCGAACCAGATCACCTGGGGCGCCTTCTTGCTCGGGTTCGGCTCGGCGGGCTGCTTCCTGATGGCCGACGGTTGGGCCTGGCTGGTCGCCGGCGCCGTCCTGTATCACCTGAGCTTCGTACTGGACTGCGTGGACGGCAAGATCGCCCGGCTCAAGGGCACCGGCACCGTGCTGGGCGGCTGGCTCGACTACGTCTTCGACCGCATCCGGGTGCTCACCTGCGCGCTGGCGCTCATGTGGGGGCGCTTCGAGAGCACCGGTGAGGAGTTCTACCTCGTCCTCGGCATTCTCGTCGTCTTCCTCGACATGCTCCGGTACGTTGACGCGCTCCAGGTCGCGAAGGTGCGCCGCCAGATGCGCCGCAGACTGGACGAGGCGATCGAGGAGGTCACCGGCGTCCCGGCCGTTTCCTTGGAGAGGCCGGACCTGGAAGAGGCGGGTCTCGAATCAGGCGAGATCCGCTCCGCCGACTCGGTGGACCTGCAGCAGAACTTCCGTGCGCACTTCGCCTGGTACATCCGCATCCGCGACTGGCTGCGCGACCACCGCGTCCGAACCCATCTGATCAGCGGCATCGAGTTCCAGATGGCGGTGTTCATCGTCGGCCCGCTCACCGGGTGGATCGTGCCGGTGACCGTCGGCGCGGCCGCTCTCCTGCTGGTCTTCGAGGCCGCGATCATGTTCAAGCTCTATCTGTCCTCCCGGGACCTCACCCGGGCGCTGGCGAAGATCCGCTCGACCCCGATCCGCCCCACGGCGCCCGTGGCTCAGCCGCAGGGCTAGCGCGGGGCCTCAAGCGAAATCCTCGTCCGCCGGGAGGGCGAAGAGGCGGATGTACAGGGGGCGGGCGTCCGGGGGTGCGTCCTCGGCGCGGTGGCTGTATTTCAGCAGCAGCGCTATGTACTCCTCATAGAACCGAGCGAACTCCTCCTTGGTCATCCGGCCCATGCCGCGCGATCCCTTGGCCCAGTCAGGGTCGCGGCGGTAGGCCGCGGGGAAGCGTTCGAACAGTTCGCGGTCCTCGTCCATGCCGATGCGGTGGAATTCGGCGAGCACGGGGCGGTCCTCGGAGGCGAGCTGGTCCGGGGTGGGGAGGCGGATGTCTCTTGGGACGTCGGCGCGGCGCCACCAGCGTTCGCGGCCGGTCGAGCGTTCGGGGATCTCCTCGATGAAGCCGTACTTCTCGAGCTGGCGCAGGTGGTAGCTGGTCGTGCCGGTCTTGGCGTCCAGCAGTTCGCCGAGGGTGGTCGAGGTGGCGGGGCCGTGCACGTTGAGGTGGCGCAGCATGAGTCGTCGCATGGGGTGGGCGAGGGCTTTGAGCCGCTCCGGGTCGTCGAGTACGAACGCCTCGTCATCCTTCATGAGGAGCAGCTTAGTCCTCCTGCAGAACGATATCTGCAGAGAGTTATTTGCCGAGATGTCTCTGCAGAGTAGGTTCGGCATATGAGACGGATTCTTTCCGGAGCGGCAGTGGCTGTTGCCCTGTGTCTGACGCTCCTTACGCCGGCTGCGGCCGCTGACCCATCCCCGCTCGCCGTGCCGGCTGATCTGAAGGCGACCGAGGTGAGCTTCCGGGGTAGCGGCGGGCTCGCCATGCATGGCACGGTCCTGGCCCAGCCCGGGGCGAAGGCCGGTCGGCCGGGGATCGTTCTGGTGCACGGCGCGGGTACCGGAACGCCTCGTACGCAGTTGCTCGGTGAGGCGGTGGAGTTCGCCCGCCGGGGGCTGTCCGTGCTGATCTACGACAAGCGATCCGAGGGGTACTCGCTGTTCAACCGGTCCTACTCGCAGCTGGCCGACGACGCGCTCGGTGCCGTGGCCAAACTGCGGACGCAGCCGGGCATAGATCCGGCGAAGGTCGGGCTGTGGGGACTCAGTGAGGGCGGCTGGGTGGTGCCGATCGCGGCGTCCCGCTCGACGGAGGTCGCGTTCATCGTGCTCGTGGGGGCCAACGCGCTGGCGCCGCTGCGGCAGCAGACCTGGGCCGTGGCGGCCGGACTGCGTAAGGCGGGGGTGTCGGGGTCGCTCGTCGAACGGGCCGAGCCCAGGCTGTACACGGCGATCGCCGACGGCGGGATGTTCCCCGAGCCCTACTACGATCCCGCGCCGACCATCGCCGCGGTACGCCAGCCCGTTCTCGGCATCTGGGGCGTGCACGACCTGCTGACCCCGCCCAAGGAGACCCCTCCGTTGTTCGCCAAGGCCCTCGAAGCGGGCGGGAATCGGCACTACACCTTCCAGTTCTTCCCGGGCGCCGACCACGCCGCCCACCAGACCCCTGACGGTGGCGTCACCCGGCTGAAGACGCTCGCCCCCGGCTACGCCGACCTGGTCGGGTCCTGGGTGAAAGACGTGACGGACGGCAAGCTGCGCACGGCTCAGACGAACGGACCGGCTCCCGTGCAGGCGTCGTTCACCGTGCCGATGGATCCTCCGGCCTGGTGGGAGTCGGCGTTGGCGCAGGTGGTGGCGTTGCTGGTGTTCCTGGTCGGGTTCGGGGCGTATCCGGTGGTCGCGTTGGTACGGCGGCTTCGCCGCGCTTCCCTGGCACCGGTGTCCAGGGCCGCCCGGCTGGTGAGCGCGGGCGGGTTCGGGGTGGTGCTCGGGGCGTTCGGCTACCTGTTCTACGTGGTCATGACCGGTGGCAAGCTGGCCGCTCCCGGGCCCATGGTGGCGGGTCACCCGGTGATCTGGGTGGCGTTGCAGCTCCTCGCGGTGGCCTGTGTCCTCGCCACCGTCCGCACGGCGCTGGCCTGGCGCCGGCGCCGCGCGTCCGTGCCGGGAGGGGAGAGGGTACGGCTCGGTCTGCTGCTCGCCGGTGGGGCGGTGTTCGTCCCATGGGCCCTCTACTGGGGGCTGCTGCTTCCTTGAGAGCTCCACTCGATGTCCTGTTCCGCACCGCGTACCCAGCTCACGTGGAGCGGCGGCCGACCCGGGCGGATCACCTCGAACAGGTAGGTGTCCGGGTGGTCGGGCAGTTCGACCCGGCGGACGCTCTCGGCGCCGTCGAGGCGCGCGGCCAGGTCGGCGAAGGCGTCCGCGCTCGGGTGGCGGATGCCGAGCGTCTCGCCGTCGTACGCCATCAGCACGAACTTCGAGAACATCAACTGCAGCAGTTCGAGATGGTCTTCGGGCAGCGGGGGCTCCGGGGTTTCCGGGCCGAGCTGCCAGCAGACCGTACGCCGCAGGCCGCAGGACAGCGCCAGCAGATTGCGCACCACGAGCTCGCGGGCGTTGATCCGGTGCCGCCTGTCCTCCAGCTCCGGCGGGCAGCCCGTCATGAACATCTGCAGGTTGGGCGGCAGCTCGCTCATCCGCGCGTACAGCCGCTTCATGGCCTCCCGGGCGGTTGCGGGGGACAGCCCGCCCTTTCTGAAGTCCTCGGTCGTGAGCGTGTGCCAGGGGGTCATGCCGCCGGAGCTGAAGACGTCGGACAGGTGTTCCAGCACCTCCGGGTAGTCGAGGAGGAGTGGGCCGTTGTACTCGCCCGCCATGATGGGCTTCTCGTGCCCGTGCGAGCGCATCGCGGTGCGGATGCCGTCGATGGTGGCCGGAATCCGGTACGGGTCGCCGTACAAATGGATGTCGAACACGTCATAGGCCCCATCGGCGATGAGTTGCAGGAAGAAGTCCCGCTCCTCGTCGGGGGTCTCGGGGTTGGAGAAGACGCCGGGCGGGCAGCCGCCGAGCACGACGTCGGCCCGCGGGTCGGCGCCCTTGACCGCCCGGTGGAAGAGGGTCAGCAGGTCGAGGTACTCGGTGGCGGTGCCGCCCCAGAACAGCGGGATGGACGGTTCGTTCTCGCACTGCCAGTAGCGCACGCGGCCCGCGCAGTGCGTCACCAGGGCCCGCAGCATCGCCTCGTACGCCGCCGGGTCGACGGGCGGTGATCCGGGAAGAAAGTCGGTCGACCTGGTCGAGCCCCACGTCGAGGCCGCGCTGAGGGTGAACCACAGCTCGGTGTCGTCGTCGACCTGGTCCAGGACCGCGTCCACCGCGGTCCAGTCGTAGCGGCCCGGCTCGGGTTCGAGCTGGGACCAGTAGAAGAACATCCGCAGCAGTCCGGCGCCCAGGTCGCGGGCCTGTGGGGCGAAGGTGCCGGGCTTGGCGACCAGACCGTACTGGAGGCCGCGGACCACGCCCAACCGGATGCCGTCTGTCGAGGTCATGAGCTTTCCCTTCGGAGGTTGTCCGCTCACGATGGCGCGGCCCGCTGGCAGGCCGCTGCCATCGCCCTGTCAAGCCGCTGTTGGACCGGCCGAGGCCGATCTCCGGGTGCGGAGACCGGCCAAGGCGGTGGGGTCAGCGGGAAGTGACGTTCAACGCCGTACGCAGGAAGTCCAGCTGGTGCCGCAGCAGCCCCTCCACGGCCGCCTCGGCGGTCGGCATGTGCGTGGCCCCCGACAGCGGCAGCACCTGGTGCGGCCGGCCCGCCGCCAGCAGCGCGGCCGACATCCGCAGGGTGTGGGCGGCCACCACGTTGTCGTCCGCCAGACCGTGCACCAGCAGCAACGGGCGGCGCAGCCGGGCCGCGTCGCCGATGGGCGAGGAGCGATCGTAGTTCTCCGGCTGCTCGTCCGGGTGGCCGAGGAAGCGCTCCCGCCAGTGGGTGTCGTACAACCGCTGGTCGCTCGGCGCCGCCCCGGAGATGGCGGCATGGAACACCTCCGGCATGCGCAGCACCGCCGCCGCCGCGAGCGTGCCGCCGTAGCTCCAGCCACGGATGCCCACCCGGCCCAGGTCCAGGTCGGGGCAGTGCTCGGCGGCCGCCCGCAGCGCCACGACCTGGTCTTCCAGCGGCGCGGTGAGCGTGTCTCCATGGACGGTCTTCTCCCAGGCGGGGCCGCGTCCCGGGGTGCCGCGGCCGTCCGCCGTCACCACCGCGAACCCGTGCTCGGCGAACCACTGCGCCTCGGCCAGCCACCAGTGCCGGGCCCGGGTCACCAACTGCATCGCCGGTCCCGCGTACGGGGCCATCAGCACCGGCAGCGGCCCGGAGCCCTGCTCGTGCCAGGACGGCAGCAGCAACGCGGTACGGATCTCCCGCTCGCCCGCGCGCAGCCACGTGACCCGCGGGACGAGCACCGGCTCCGCCTGGAGCGAGGCGATCTCCGCGTCGGGCCGTCCGTCACGGACCACACGGAACGAGTGACCGGCCTTGGTGTGCGAGGCGAGCAGCAGCGCGCCACCCGCCCGCCGGCCGGTGTGCACCCCGGGCCCCTCGCTCAGCCGTACGGGACCGCGTTCCGCGTCGTATGTCCACAGGTGCTGCTCCGTGGGCTCGTCACTCGCGGTGAAGAGCAGGGATTCGCCGGAGACGTCCTCGACCGAGCGGATCTGCAGCCCTTCGGGAGTGACCGGACGGCCGTCCACGAGCAGCCGCCGGGTGCCGTCCAGGTCGCCGGTGTGCACCAGCGCGCCGGACGCGGTCCGCGCGGGCGTGCCCGCGACGAGCTGCACCCAGGCGGGATCGCGCTGCTCGTGCAGGAGCTCCGTCTCACCGGTGTCCGGATCGGCGGCCAGCACCCGCAGCGTGCGCTGGTCCCGGCTCTGCACGCTGATCAGCGGACCATGCGCGTCCCAGCTCACGGCGGTCACGTACTCGTACGCGGCCCGGTCCCACCGCAACTCCACGCAGCCGCCGTCGAGGTCGAACACGTGCAGCGTGACCTCGGCATTGTCCGTCCCGGCCGCCGGATAGGCGATCTCGCGCGGCGGCCGGGACGGGTCGGCGGGATCGGCGATCCACCAGCGCCGCACGCGACGGTTGTCCACCCTGGCGGCCAGCACCCGGGTGCCGTCCGGCGACCACCAGTGGCCGCGCGTCCGGTCCATGGACTCCGCCGCCACATGCTCGGCCAGCCCCCAGACGACCTCAGGGTCATCGGGTACGGCCAGCCGCCGGTCATGCCCATCGGCCAGTTCGACGACGTGCAGGGCGCCGCCGGTCACGTAGGCGACCCGGCTCCCGGTGGGATCGGGCCGGGGATCCACCACCGGCCCGGCGGTGGGGACGGGCCGCGCCTCACCACCGTCGAGGTGCACCGCCCACAGCCGCCCGTCGACGGCGAAGGCGACGGTACGTACCGCGGCATCGGCCGCATAGGCCACCACACCGGTCGCCCGCTCCCGAGCCCGCTCCCTACGAACCCGCTCCGCCTCCGGCACGGCCCCGGTCGCCCCCGGCGCCACGACCAGCCGCTCGCCCATCTCATCGGCGACCCACAGACCGCTGTCCCGCTCCTCACCCCCACGAGTCCGGAGAAAGACCACCCGACCCCCATCGGGCGACAGGGTGAAGGCACGGGGCACTCCGAGCGAGAACCGCTGGGTACGGGCGAACTGAGCTGGAAATCCTTTTGTATCCATAAAGGAGACTCTGCAGCGGATTACCAGAAACGATGGGGAAGAGTGAAGCACGCGGGGAGGCTCACCGGCGGCTGGGATCGACTGATCCAATGGTCATCTTAACAGGCGGGAACCGGCCAAGCAGGCGCACGTAACGGCGCCCGGCCCCGCCCACCGGAGGAGCGTTCCCCTGGACAGACGCCGGCCATGGACGGCGGGTGGGGGTGCCCCATGCCTGCCGTAATGAAAACTCAGGCGTTGACCGACAGCTCCCACAGACGCGCGGCCGACGCCGGGTCGAGCGCGTAGGCGGCGACGCCGCGGCGGCTCTGAGGCGTGTCGCTCGGCAGAGCCTCGTCGCAGTCCTCGAAGTAACGGCCGGTGACGCCGTTGAGCAGCGGTGACGCGGCGGCGAGCACCGACGTGGCCGCCCCCTGCTCGGTGGTCTTCCACGTCATGTCCTCGCCGGAGCCGGAGGATACGGCGGCGGCGATGAGCCGGTCGAGTTCCTCCTGGCTGATGTGACGCTGGAGGTTCGTGCGGATGCCGCCCGGCATCAGCGCGTTGACCGTGATTCCGTCGTCCGCCCATCGCCGCGCCGCCTCCACCGCGAACAGCACGTTCGCCGTCTTGGACTGCCCGTACGAGGACCACGGCTCATAGGTGCGGTCCCGGAAGTTGATGTCCTCGAAGACGACCGGGGAACGCAGGTGCGCGCTGGAGCTGACCGACACCACGCGGGCGCCGCCGGCCGCCGCGAGTGCGGCGTGCAGGCCGGTGGCCAGCGCGAAGTGGCCCAGATGGTTCGTGGCGAACTGGAGCTCCCAGCCGTCGGGCGTGTGCGCCTCGGGGCAGGCCATCACGCCGGCGTTGTTGACCAGCATGTGCAGCGGGCCTTCCCAGGCGGCCACGAACGACGTGACCGTGCTCCGGTCGGCGAGGTCCAGCGGGGCCACGTGGATCTGCTTGTTGCCGGTGGTCGCGATGATGTCCTCGGCGGTCGCCGCGCCCGCGTCGAGGTTGCGGACGGCGAGCGTCACCTCCGCGCCCGCCCCGGCGAGCGCGCGGGCGGTCTCGACGCCGATGCCGGACGCCCCACCGGTGACGATGGCCCGCCGGCCGGTGAGATCGACGCCGGCCAGCACCTCGGCCGCGGTGGATCGGGCGGTGAACGGGGTGGTGATGCGGGTGTTCGCAGTCATGATTTCCCAGTCCTTGTCAGGGATGCGGTGGGAGAGCTCCGGACGGTACGATGTGAAGCGGAGGAGCCTCCACTAAGCTTCACTGTATTCGGAGTCTCCTCCGTTTAGCAACTGTCCCCCCGAACTCGACAGGAGACGCCGTGCAGGCCGGGTCCCGACCGCTGCGTGCCGACGCGCGCCGCAACCGCGATCGGCTGCTCGACGCCGCCGTGCGCGCCTTCTCCCACGACGGCCCCGAGGTGACGCTCGACGCGATCGCCAAAGACGCGGGCGTCGGCATCGGTACGCTTTATCGTCATTTCCCCACCCGCGAGGCGCTCGTCGAGGCCGCGTACCGCAACGAGCTCACCAGGCTGTGCGAGGCCGCGGCGAGCCTCCTGCGCACGATGCCGCCCGACCAGGCCACCCGCGCCTGGATGGACCGTTTCGTCGACTACATGACGACCAAGCGCGGCATGGCCGACGCGCTGCGCGCGGTCATCGCTTCCGGCGGCGACCCGTTCGCGGAGAGCCGCGACCGGCTGGTCGGCGCCATCGGGTCACTGCTGGCGGCCGGTGCCGCCGCGGGGACGACGCGGGCGGACGTCGAGCCGGAGGACGTGCTGGCGAGCCTGGGCGGCGTGGCGCTGGTCGCCGCCGAGCACGAGCAGCGGGACAGGACCGACCGCATGCTCAACCTGCTGATGGACGGCCTGCGCTACCGCGGGCTCTGACGCTCACCGCTCCCGTCGCGGGGTGAGGGCGTGGAGTCCAACACCCAGTTCGGCAAGATCGTGGCGCACTAGGACCTCATGAGTGTGGCGGCGCAGCTGGTGACGAGGTCCTCCGCGTAGGCGGGGATCGGCCGGCCCAGGCTCTGGTGGCGGCGGACCGTGGCGTACGGCAGGTCGACCGTGGCCAGGAACAACTGCTCGACCTCCCGTGGCTCGCGCCGGTCCAGCCGTTCGGCCAGGGCGCGAACCGCGTTGCGGACCCGGCGGTCGCTGCGTTCCAGGCGGTCGCGGGCCTCCTGGGGCCAGTTGGGTTCGTCGAAGTCGGCCGGGCCGTACAGCAGGATGTGGGCTTCGTGTGGGTGTGCCCTGCTCCAGGCGACGACGTGGCGCGCGGCGGCGGGGGCGGCACGTGCGGCGGGTTCGGTGTTGAGCGCGGACAGGAAGCCGTCCTGGAAACGGTCGACGGTACGCAGCCACAGAGTGGCGAGCATCGAGGAGCGGCTGGGGAAGCGGTGGTAGATCGAGCCGCTCGGCGCGCGGGCCGCGCGGGCGACCGCCGCCACGGTGACGGTGCTCGGGCCGCTCGCGGCCACCAGTTCGGCGGCCGCGTCAAGCAATCGGTCAACGTCGTGGCGAGGCGGTCGTCCCATGCCGTCGAGAGTATAGGGCCAGGCTGAAGGCTTTCTGGATGCTAAACGGCCTCGGTTTTGGTCATCGCCCTGATGGTCTTGGTCATGTTCGCCTGCAGGTCGGCCAGCCGGCCCTCGACGATGGCGGTCGCGTCACCGGGGTTCTTGAGTACGTCCGTGACCAGCTCCCACACCTCCTCGGGTGAGTTGCCGACCCGGATCAGGACCTCCGTGGTGGCCCCGGTCACGGCGTGGTCAGCCACGAACGCCCGCACCTCCACGGTCCCGAACCTGGCCACCGGATGCCTGGCCGCCACCTCCACGGCCTCCTCCAGGCTCCCGCACTCGACGATGTCGAAGCCGCCGACCTGCTCCTTCGTCTCCACGAACGGCCCGTCGCCGACCAGCACCCGCCCATCGCGCACGCGTACGGCCCGCGCCTCCGAAGCGGGCCGCAGGGCGGACCCCTCCAGGCGGACCTGGCGCCGGTCCATCTCCTCGACCCACGCTTCCGCGCACCTCTCGTCCGCGCTCACTTCGACGGACGGGTCTGCACAGATCAGTAGGAGGTACTTCACCAGGATCACTTCCTCTTTCTCGTCGCTTCTACCCCACCGACGGACGGCCCCTTCACAAACCGACAAGTGGACAGGGATAAGTCGGGCAGCAGATATTGGACGAGGCCGGCACCCTGCTACCGGAGGTCTGTATGGACGTGCGTCTGGATCATCTCGTCTGCTGGGTCTCGGACCAGCTTCGCGCGCTCGACTTCTACGAGCAGGTCATCGGCCTGCCCGGGGTACGTGCAGAGGAGTTCAGGGACGGCAAGGCGCCGTTCCCCAGTGTGCGGGTCTCCGGTGACACGATCATCGATCTGATGCCTGAGAACGCGGCGAACCGCGTCGACGAGGGCACCGGTGTCAGCGGCAGCGCCGGTCACCCGGTGAACCACTTCTGCCTGGCGTTCGGCCGCGCGGACTTCGACGCGCTCGAAGCCAGGCTGGCCAGGCACGGTGTCGAGGTCACCGGCACCGGCTCGAACTCGTTCGGCGCCAGGGGCATCGCACCGGACGTGATCTACTTCCCCGACCTCGACGGGAACGTGATCGAGGCCCGCTATTACGAGTGAGACCCGGTCGCCGCAGCCGGGAGGAAAGTGTCGGGGCGGTTTGCTACACAAGACACCATGGGTGTGAGCGTCGACGAGTTCCTCAAGCTGCTGGACGAGTTGCCCGAGGCGCGCCTGGGCGATCACGGTGGCACCTGGGTCAGCCTCAAGGTGCGCGACAAGGGCTTCGGTTATCTGTGGGAGGAGACCGAGACCGTCGGGCTCAAGGCGACGATCGAGGAGCAGATCGCGCTGGTCACCGAGCGGCCCGAGGTGTTCGAGGTCCAGTTCACGGCCGGCCGGTTCGGGTGGGTCGTGGTGCATCTCAAGCGGATCGACGCCGACGAGCTGTTCGAGCTGGTCGCCGAGGCGTGGTGCTTGACGGCGCCCAAGGAGCTGGTCGCCCCCTTCGAGGCTGCCCACAAAATCGGGCAATAGGGCGTAAAAGTGGCGGAAGAGGCGTTAGTCTCGGGCAGTGTGACAGGTTCGGACATCGAGTTGCGCGAGTGGTGCGCGGACGACGCTCCTGTGGTGCTGCGCGCGTTCCAGGCACCCGACATGGCCAGCCAGGCGTCCTGGCCGATTGTGTCGCTCAAGGACGCGACGGGGTGGATCGCGAGCTGGGCCGGCGTCGGGCACGCCTTCGCCGTCACGCTCTCCGGGCGGGTCGTGGGCAACGTCGCGGTGACGGGCATCGACGGCCACGGCAACGGCTGGGTCTCCTACTGGACGGTGCCCGAGGCCAGGGGCAGGGGGGTCGCGGTGGTGGCCATGATCGAGCTGACCCGCTGGGCCTTCCGCGAACGCGACCTTTACCGGCTGGAGCTGGGACACCGTACGAACAACCCGGCCTCATGCCGGGTGGCCACGAAGGCGGGCTTCCGCCCGGAGGGCATCGAACGCCAGAAGCTCCGCTATGACGGCCGCCGCTACGACGTCGAACGCCACGCCCGCCTCGCCACCGACTGACCACCGGCCGCGACCGACCGGCCAGTGGTGCGACGGCAGCTGGGATGTCCACCTGCACCCCCAAGCGCTTTGCGCCTGGTCATGGGTGGGCGGGCTGATCTAGGCTCGTGGGGTGGACGGCGAGAGTCTGGCCGCGGCCGGCCTGCTGGCGGCGCTGAGCCGGGCGGCGGAGATCCTCGCCGAGTTACACCATCCGTTCGTCAGGAACGAGCCCTTCTCCTATTTCTTCCCGCCCGCCGGTGTCCGGACCGGGACCGCGTTCACCCTCCCCGACGGCCGTGAGCTCAGCTTCACCGTCTCCATCGCCGCCGTCGACGGCGCGTTCCACGTCGACGGGGCGGTCTGCGTCGAGGGCGACGTGCTGCTGGCGCTGCCGCGTAAGACCACGTCCAGCATCCACGACGGGCTCGCCGTGTTCGACGACTACGCGGCCGAGCTGGCCGCCCCGGCCGGGCGGTTCATCGACCAGCAATTGGACGAAATTGTCTAGTTGTCTGACAATGGTGGGCATGAAGAACGGACCCTTCGCCGTCGTCGGTGCCTCCGTGCTCTGGGGGACGGCCGGCACGGCGGGACTGCTCGTCTCGGCCGACTCCATCGCCTTGGCCGCCGCCCGGCTGGTCATCGGCGGCGCGGCGCTGGCCCTGTTCGCCTGGACGGGGGCGAGGCGCGGCCCGCTGATCACGCCCGGGTTGCTGCTGGCCGCCGTCGCCGTGGCGGCGTACCAACTGTGCTTCTTCGCCGCGGTCGCCCGTACCGGTGTGGCCATCGGCACGGTCGTCGCGATCGGCAGCGGGCCCGTCTTCACCGGGCTGCTCTCCTGGCTGCTGCATGGTGAGCGGCCGAGCAGGCGGTGGGCCGCGGCCACCGCCGCCGCGGTCGGCGGGTGCGCCGCGCTGATCGTCGGTGGCGGGGCGCAGGCGGGTGGGCAGGTGGTGTCCGGGGTGGCGTTCGCGCTGCTCGGCGGGTTGCTCTACGCGTTCTACGCCGTCACCGCCGCTCGGGCGATCAGCGCGGGCACGCCGTCGAACGCGGTCATGGGGGTGCTGTTCGGCGGTGCCGCCGTCATCATGCTGCCGTTCCTGCTCTGGCGGGGCACCGAGTGGCTGGCCGAGCCGCGCGGGCTGCTCGCCGCCCTCTACCTCGGCCTCGGGGCCACCGCTCTGTCCTACTTCCTGTACGGCCGGGGCCTGCGCACCACTCCGGTGGCCACGGCCGCCACGCTCGCCCTGACCGAGCCGGCCGTCGCCGCGCTGCTCGGGCTGCTGGTCCTCGATGAGCGGCTGGCTCCGGTGTCGGTCGCCGGTCTCGTCCTGCTGGCGATCAGCCTGGTCGCGGTGGCCGTACCAGAAAGACGGGAACGCTCGGTGTCCGAGAGGGTGTGCCCCGAGGAGGCGTTAGAGTCGCAGCCGTGACGTTGCCGTTCAGACCCGTGTCCGCGGTCGGCGCGCTCGCCGACGCGCTGCGCCGCAGGGTGCTCTCCGGCGAGATCGGGCCGGGCACGGCGCTGCCCGAGCAGGAGCTCGCCGCCACCTACGGCGTGGCCAGGCCCACGGTCCGCGAGGCGCTGGCCGTGCTGGTGCACGAAGGGCTGCTCAGGCGCGAGCGCAATCGCAGTGCCTATGTCCCCGAGGTGACGATCGCGGACCTCGACGATCTCATGTACGTACGCAGGCCGCTGGAGGGCCTGATGGCCACGGCGGTGGCGGGACGGCGGGTGCCGGAGGCGGAGGCGGCGCTGGCCCGCATGGGCGCGCTGCCCGCCGACGCGCCGTGGTCGGAGTCGGTGGCCGAGCACATGGCGCTGCACCAGGCACTGATCGAGGCCGTGGGCAGCCCGCGGCTAGAACGGCTCTACAGCACGCTCGCCGCCGAGACCCGGCTCGGCCTGGTCCGCCTGCGCGAGGTCTACGAGGACCGGGAGATGCTCGTGAACGAACACCGGGCGCTGCTCGACGCGATCGCCGCCGGCCCCGCCGAGACGGCCCAGGCCGCGGTGGCCGCCCACCTGGGCCACTCGTGGGGCGACGACACACGACACCCCTCTTGAAGGCCGCACCCGAGCCCGCTTCCTGGCCCGTCCTGACCTCCTGCTGAGCCGCTTTCGCGAGGGAGATCCGCACCCATAATCGCGAACCCTTGCGGGGGAACCCCAGATGTCGCAAGAATCGCGGCCATGCACGGCAACGCGATGCCGGACTCCTACGTGTATGTCACGGAAGAGGGCGTAACCCGTCACTATGCGGACGGGAGCGTCGAAGCCCTTGCGTGGGAGGACGTGGTCGAGGTCCGTGTGGTGACCGAGTCGGGAGAGGATGTCCTCTACATCCTGCTCGACCGCGACGGCGAGGGCTGCGTAGTGCCCAGGTCGGCCACCGACGCCACGTTTCTCGCCCGCCTCCGCTACCTACCTGATTTCGATCTTGACCGGCTGAATCTCGCCGCCGAGTCGGCGCACGACGGGGTCGTGGTCGTCTGGCGGAGCCCCGACCCGCCGTCCGCTCTGCCGGATCTGGAATATGACTAGCCCGTTCATATTCCGGAAGCCGGCTGAAATACAGCCATAAACTTCACGTTTGCCGACTCGCCGGTTGGCACTTTTGGATCGTTCCGTCAACCCCTCGGCCATCCCCGGATCCGTCCGATTGTGGACATTTGACGGTATTTCCCAGGCTGGAGTGGATCTTTACTCTTTAGTGGGGGCCGCCGCCCTTGAAGGTGCATGGGGGACTTGTCAACCCATGAGGTTCAAGGAACGTCATGTTACTGCGGTGCACAGAGTCTTCAGGGTGGTGCTATGAGGGTGGGGACCGGGGAGTCCGACGTCGTGCTCCTCGAAGCCGTATCACGTCATGCGTCGAGCATCTGGACGCGAGCGTACTTACGGCTTCTTTTAGGAGGCGACACGGCGTGCGCGCTGATCGCGTGCGTCTGCGTGCTGAGTATCCGTCTCTTGTCCGGCGCGTACGTTCCGCTGGTCGAGTTTCTTCTGGGAGTCAGCCTGATCGCCGGCTGGCCCCTCGCGCTGATGATGGGAGGCGCGTACCGTCAGCGCGCGCACGGCGAGGGCACTGACGAGTTCAGGGCGGTCTTCAACGGCGGCGTCGGATTGATGGCCGCCGTCGCGATCGGCGCCTACGCCACGCAGACCGTCGTCGCGCGCAGCTTCGTGATGGCGATGCTGCCGCTGGCGCTCCTGTCCACGTTGTACTTCCGCTACAAGATGCGAAAACGGCTGCACAGCCGGAGAGTCGTCGGCGAGTACATGCGCCAGGTCATCGCCGTCGGCCATCGCGAATCCATCCTTGACCTGATCATGCAGTTCCGCCGCCAGCCGTACCACGGGATGATGGTCGTCGGCGCCTGCCTGCCGCCGGACCGGATGGACGCCGACCTCGACGGCGTCCCCGTGCTCGGCTCGTTCGGCGACGTCGCCGAGGTGGTGGAGCGGACGCGAGCCGACGCGGTCGCCGTCACCGCCTGCCCGGAGTTCGACGGGTCGGCGCTGCGGCGGCTGGCCTGGAGGCTGGAGACCGCGCGCACCGACCTGTTCGTCGCGCCCGCGCTCATGGAGGTCGCGGGCCCGCGGATCAGCATCAGGCCGGTGGCGGGGATGCCGCTGCTGCACGTGGGTCACCCCGAGTTCGACGGCAACAAGCAGCTCGTCAAGAGCGTCTTCGACCGGCTCGTAGCGGGGGCCGCGTTGCTGCTCATGGCCGTGCCGCTGCTGGCGATCGTGCTGCTGATCCGCCTGACCAGCCCGGGTCCCGCGCTGTTCACCCAGACCCGGGTCGGCAAACGCGGCAGAGAATTCCGTGTCCTGAAATTTCGGACGATGGTGAAGGACGCCGAGAAGCTCAAAGGCAGCCTCCTCGATGCCAACGAACTCGACGGGGTGCTCTTCAAGATTAGGAACGATCCAAGGATCACTCCGGTAGGCGCTTTCCTCCGCAAATACTCGCTGGACGAGCTCCCTCAGCTGTTCAACGTCATGCGCGGTGACATGTCGCTGGTCGGCCCCCGGCCGCCGCTGCCGGAAGAGGTCGCCAAGTACGGCAGCGACGTACGCCGCCGCCTGGTCGTCAAGCCGGGCATGACCGGACTCTGGCAGGTCAGCGGCCGCTCGAACCTGACCTGGGAAGAGTCCGTACGCCTCGACCTGCGGTACGTGGAGAACTGGTCCCTCATCCTCGACCTGCAGATCCTCTGGAAGACCTGGTCCGTCGTCACCCGTGGAGAAGGGGCTTACTAGCGGTGAAAGCACTCGTGCTCGCCGGAGGGTCGGGCACCCGGCTACGGCCCATCACACACACCTCGGCCAAGCAACTCGTCCCCGTCGCCAACAAACCGGTGCTGTTCTACGGCCTGGAGGCGATCGCCGAGGCGGGGATCAGGGAGCTCGGCCTGGTCGTCGGCGACACGCACGCCGAGATCGAGGCGGCCGTCGGCGACGGCTCCGCGTTCGGCCTGCAGGTGACCTACCTGCGCCAGGAGGCGCCGCTCGGCCTGGCCCACGGCGTGCTGATCGCCCGCGACTTCCTGGGTGACGACGACTTCGTCATGTACCTGGGCGACAACTTCATCGTGGGCGGCATCAGCGGTCTGGTGGACAGGTTCGTCAGGGAGCGGCCCGCCGCCCAGATCATGCTCACCAAGGTCGGCGATCCGCGCCAGTTCGGCGTCGCCGAGCTCGACGCGGCCGGCCGGGTGGTCGGCCTGGAGGAGAAGCCCGTCCGGCCCAAGAGCGACCTCGCGCTGGTCGGCGTCTATCTCTTCAGCCAGGCCATTCACGCCGCCGTGGCCGAGCTCAAGCCGTCGTGGCGGGGCGAGCTGGAGATCACCGACGCGATCCAGTGGCTGATCGAGGCGAATCTCCGCGTCGAGTCGTCGGTGATCTCCGGTTACTGGAAGGACACCGGCAACGTCACCGACATGCTCGAGGTGAACCGGCTCGTGCTGGAGTCGCTCGACCGGCGGGTGAGCGGCCTGGTGGACCAGGCCAGCGAGCTGATCGGCCGGGTCGTGGTGGAGCCGGGGGCCGTGGTCGAGCGCTCGCGCGTCGTCGGCCCGGTGATCATCGGCCCCGGCGCGCGGGTCCAGGACAGCTACGTGGGCCCGTTCACCTCGATCGGCGCCGACTGCGCGGTCGTCCGCAGCGAGATCGAGTACTCGATCGTGCTGCCCAGAGCCTCCATCCAGGGAGTCGGCCGGATCGAGTCGTCGCTGATCGGCCACGACGTCGAGGTCACCCCTGCCCCGGACACCCCCAAAGCCCACCGTCTCGTGCTGGGCGATCACAGCAAGGTGCAGATCAGTTCATGAGAAGGATCCTGGTGACAGGCGGGGCGGGCTTCATCGGCTCGCACTTCGTCCACGGGTTGCCCGACGCGGACGTGACCGTGCTCGACAAGCTCACGTACGCGGGCAACCGGGCCAACCTCGAAGGGGCGCCGCACACGTTCGTCCACGGCGACATCTGCGACGCCGGGCTGCTCGGCGAGGTGGTGCCCGGCCACGACCTGGTGGTCAACTTCGCTGCGGAGTCGCACGTCGACCGGTCGATCGAGGGCCCGGCCGAGTTCGTGCGCACCAACGTGCTCGGCACCCAGACGCTCATGCAGGCGTGCCTGGACGCCGGTGTCCCGAAGGTGGTGCACGTCTCGACCGACGAGGTCTACGGGTCCATCGACCACGGCTCGTGGGACGAGTCCGCGCCGATCCAGCCGCGCTCGCCGTACGCCGCGGCCAAGGCGGGCGGTGACCTGGTCGCCCGCGCGTACGCGATCACGTACGGCCTCGACGTGTCGATCACCCGGTGCGGCAACAACTACGGGCCCAGGCAGTACCCGGAGAAGGTCATCCCGTTGTTCGTCACGAACCTGCTGCGCGGCAAGCGGGTGCCGCTCTACGGCGACGGCGGGAACGTCCGCGACTGGATCCACGTCCAGGACCACTGCGCGGGCATCCGCCTGGTGGCCGAGAAGGGCGGGCCGGGCGAGGTCTACCACATCGCGGGCACCGCCGAGCTGACCAACAAGGAGCTGACCGCCCGGCTGCTGGAGGCGTGCGGCCGGGACTGGAGCATGGTCGAGCCCGTCGCGGACCGCAAGGGCCATGACCGCCGCTACTCGCTCGACGACGGCAAGCTGCGCGGGCTGGGCTACCGGCCGGAGATCGCGTTCGAGCAGGGGCTGAAGGACACCGTCAGCTGGTACGCGAGCAACACGGCGTGGTGGGGGGCGAGCCGGTAGTTGAAGCAGAACACCTGGGTGACCCCCGCGCTCTGGGCGTTGCTGTCGCCGTTCGCCGGCTGGGCCGTGCTCCGGGTGACCGGCTGGGAGCCCAAGTTCAGGTGGTCCCAGCTCGTGTCGTTCACCCCGTACGCCGCCGCGGGCTCGCTGGTGCCGCTGGCGTTCGCTCTGGCGGCGCGCAACCGGCCCGCCACGCTGGCCGCGCTGGTGGTGGGCGGGATGCTGGCCTCGGTCGTGCTGCCCCGCGCGGTGCCGCGGGGCGTCCCCGAGACGGACGGGCAGCCGCTCCGTGTGATGACCGCGAACGTGCTCCGGAGCTCGGTGCCCGCCGAAGCCCTGATCAGCGCGGTCGAGCGGAACCGTCCCGACGTGCTCACCGTGCAGGAGCTCAGTCCTTTCCTGACGGCGCGGCTGGCGGAGGCCGGCCTCGGCACCCTGCTGCCCTACCACCTGGAACAGCTCGGCACGGCCATCTACTCGCGCTTCCCGCTGCGTCCGGGAATCGGCTTCGACACCGACCAGTGGCAGCACGTCGGCGGTGTGCTCACGCTGCCGGACGGTTCGGAGGTGGACGTCGTCGGCGTGCACGCCTGCGCGCCCGCCGCCGGCTGGCTGGCGGGGTGCTGGGCGCAGAGCATCCAGGTCCTGCCACCCGCGATGCCGAAGGCGGCGAAGCGGCCGCGCGTGCTGGCCGGTGACTTCAACTCCACGCTCGACCACGCGGTACTGCGGGAGCTGATCGCCACCGGCTATCAGGACGCCGCGTCCGTCACCGGAAAGGGGCTCGCCATGACCTGGCCGTACAACGGGCGCTCCGCCCTCGTCCCCAAAGTGGCCATCGACCACGTGCTGGCCTCCGAGGGGGTGGCCGTGCGCGCGTTCGAGACGCTCGCCCTCCCGCGTACCGACCATCGCGCCACGGTCACGGACCTGGTGCTGAGGCGGGCCGCATGAGGTGGATGATCACCGGTGCCGGCGGCCTGCTCGGCACCGACCTGACGGAGCTGCTCCGGGTGACGCCCGGGATGTGGGTCGTCCCGTTCGCCCGCTCCGAGCTGGACCTGCGCGACGCCGACGCGGTGGCCTGGGCGGTCCGCGCGGCCCGGCCCGACGTGGTGGTCAACTGCGGCGCGTGGACGAACGTCGACGAGGCCGAGAACCGCGAGCAGGAGGCGCTGGCGATCAACGGGACGGCCGTGTCCGTCCTCGCCCGGGTCGCCGCCGAGCTGGGCGCCCGGCTGATCCAGCTCTCCACCGACTACGTCTTCGACGGCTCCGGGCGCGACCCGTACCGGGAGAGCGCGCCGACGGGCCCCATCAACGCCTACGGGCGGACCAAGCTCGCGGGCGAGCGCGCGGCTCTCGAACACGGCCATCACGTGGTGCGTACGGCCTGGCTCTACGGCGCCCACGGCCGCAGCTTCGCCCGCACGATGGTCGGCCTCGAAGGCTCCCGGCAGACCGTCTCCGTGGTCGACGACCAGTTCGGCCAGCCCACCTGGACCGGTGACCTGGCCGAGCGGATCGTCCAGCTAGGCCGGGCGGACGCCCCGCCCGGCGTCTACCACGGGACGAGCGCGGGACGGACGACCTGGTACGACTACGCGCGGGAGATCTTCACCCTGCTCGGGGCCGATCCCGGCCGGGTCGAGCCCATCCCGAGCACGGCTTTGTGCCGGCCCGCCCCCCGCCCCGCCAACAGCCTGTTGGCGCACGGGAACTGGCGGGCCGCCGGGCTGCCGCCGATGCGCGACTGGTCCACCGCCCTACACGAGGCCTGGCCGGCCCTGCTGACCTCCTGGAGTGCTCGCGTAGTGAGCCAGGCAGTCGGCGTAGGAGGGGAGTAGCCCGTGTTCGACGGCTTCCGCCAGCGTGGGCGCGGCGGCGTCCTTGTCCGCGAGGATCGGCTCGATGCCCTCCGGCCAGACGATGCCGAGTGCCGGGTCCAGCGGGTGGATGCCGTGCTCACGCTGGGGGGCGTACGAGGTGGAGCAGAGATAGACCACGGTGGCCGACTCGCTGAGCGTGAAGAACGCGTGGCCGAGCCCTTCGGCCAGGTAGACGGCCCGCCGCGAGACGTCGTCCAGTTGCGCCGCCGCCCAGCGGCCGAAGGTGGGCGAGCCGGTTCTGAGGTCCACCGCGACGTCGAGGACGCTGCCGGAGACGCACGTGACGTACTTGGCCTGGCCGGGCGGCACGTCCGCGTAGTGCAGGCCGCGCAGCACGCCCCTGGTCGAGACCGAGCAGTTGGCCTGGGCGAGTTCCAGCGGGCGGTCGAGCTCGTCGTTCCTGAACCATTCGAGGAACGCCCCACGCCGATCCGTATGGATACGTGGGCTGAACAGCCAGGCGCCGTCGAAACCGAGGGGATCCATGGAGCGGATCCTGACATAGCAGGAACGTTCCTACCAGTGTGTGTAACGCGTGAGATGGCAGTCGCGAAATGCCAGTTGATTGAGGCATGTGATCCTGAGCGGGGTCAGGGTCGACATCGTCCCCATCAGTACGTTTCCGGGAGCCAGCAACCCATCCCGCCCCACGCACGTCCTCGCAAGACCTACGAGGGGAGATCGGTTCGACTCGCACCATGCACGTGTAGGGGGCAAGACCAGATGACCACGGTATTCACCGGCAGCACGATGAACGACGAGGCACGACGCGAGAGGATCTTCCAAGGCGACGTCTTCGTCTACGCGGCCTCGCCCGCGTCCCGCGAGCTCGTGTCCTTCGCCCGCGAACTGGTCGCCGAGACGTTCGGCGGCATGGACCCCACCACCGCCCAGCACAGCCTGCCGGTCGAACGCTTCGCCGCGCTGCTGGCCGACGTCAAGCCGCGCTTCATCCACCATCCGAGGTGCAAGGAGATCATCGCCGTCCTGCTGGACGAGCTGGGGTTCGCGCCGGGCGAGACGTACTTCGACGTGCCGCGCCTGCGGACCTCGACCTCCGACGGCTACCTCGACTCGGGCATCTCCTACGCCTACCACGCGCATCGCGACTGCTGGTACGCGGCGCCCTTCAACCAGGTGAACTGGTGGATCCCCGTCTACGACGTGGTGCCGGAGAACGTGTTCGCCCTGCACCCAGAGTACTTCGACCGAGCCGTGCGCAACGGCAGCGGCCGCTACGACTACGCGTCGTGGGTCAGGACCGAGCGCCCGTCGGCGGCCCAGCACATCTACAGCGACACGCGCGAGCAGCCGAAGCCGGAAGAGGACCTCGACCTGTCCGGCGAGCTCAGGATCGTCACGGAGCCGGGCGGGGTGCTCCTCTTCTCGGGCGCCCAGCTGCACTCGACCGTGCGCAACACCTCGGGCGTGACGCGCTTCAGCATCGACTTCCGCACCGTCCACATCGACGACGTCAGGTCGCGCAAGGGCGCGCCCAACGTGGACGCGACGTGCCTGGGCACCACGCTGCGCGACTTCATGCGCGCCAAGGACCTGGAGCGCATGCCGGAGGAGCTGTCGGCGGAGTACGAGAAGGAGGCCAGGGCTCATTTGGAGCGAGCCAACGCCGCGACAGCCGATATTTCGCACTGATCAGAGGTCGTTTCACTCATCGGGAGGGGATCATGTCTCGTCGGAAAGAGCGCGGAAGAGGTAGAGGCCGGTGACCCGTTGCCGGCTCTGCGGCTCGGCCGAACTGGCGAGCGTGGTCGACCTCGGCGCCACGCCGCCCTGCGAGCTGTTCCTCACCCGGGAGCGGCTCGACGAGCCCGAACTCACCTACCCGCTGCACCTGCGGGTCTGCACGAACTGCTGGCTCGCCCAGATCCCGCCGCTCATCCAGCCGGAGGAGACGTTCACGGAGTACGCGTACTTCTCCTCCTTCTCCACCTCCTGGGTGGAGCACGCCCGGGAGTTCGTGGACGCGGCCGTGGACCGGTTCGCGCCCGGCTTCGTGGTCGAGGTCGCCAGCAACGACGGCTACCTGCTGCAGCACGTGGCCGGCCGGGGAGTGCGCTGCCTGGGCATCGAGCCGTCGGCCAACGTGGGCCAGGCGGCCAGGGACAAGGGCATCGCCACCCGTACCGCGTTCCTCGACCCGGAGACGGGCGCGGCGGTCCGTGCCGAGCACGGTCCCGCCGATCTGGTCGTGGCCAACAACGTGTACGCGCACATCCCTGACGTCGTCGGCTTCACCCAGGGGCTGCGGGCGCTCGTCGCCGACGACGGCTGGGTCTCCATCGAGGTGCAGCACCTGCTCACGCTCGTGGAGCTGAACCAGTACGACACGATCTACCACGAGCACTTCCAGTACTACACGGTCGCCTCCGCGCGGCGGGCGCTGGCCACGGGCGGCCTGGCGCTGGTCGACGTGGAGCTGCTGCCGACGCACGGCGGCTCGATCCGGCTCTGGGCCCGGCCCGAGGAGGCGGCCGGCGAGCCCACGGAGCGGGTGGCCGACGTGCTGGCCAGGGAGAAGGGGGCCGGTCTCGACGAGCTGGCCGGGTACGCGGAGTTCGCGGCGCGGGTGGCCAAGGTCCGGCGTGACCTGCTCCGCTTCCTCATCGACGCGGCCGAGGCGGGCAAGACCGTGGCCGGCTACGGCGCTCCGGGGAAGGGCAACACGCTGCTCAACCACTGCGGCATCCGCGAGGACCTGCTGGCGTACACGGTGGACCGCAATCCGTACAAGCACGGCAGGTTCACGCCGGGCACCCGCATCCCCATCCTGCCGCCCGAGCGCCTCGCCGAGGACCGGCCGGACTACGTGCTGGTGCTGCCGTGGAACCTGCGGGAGGAGCTCACCGAACAGCTCTCCTACGTCCGCGAGTGGGGCGGGCAGCTGGTCTTTCCCATCCCGAGTCTGGAGATCGTGCCATGAAGGTCGTGCTCTTCTGCGGTGGGTACGGCACACGGATGCGTACCGGCGCTCCGGGCGAGGTCCCCAAGCCCATGCAGCTCGTCGGCCCCCGGCCGCTTCTCTGGCATGTGATGCGTTACTACGCGCACTTCGGGCACACCGAGTTCATCCTGTGCCTGGGGTATGGCGCGCAGCACATCACGGAGTTCTTCCTCGACTACAAGGAGACCGTCTCCAACGACTTCCGGCTGCACGGCAGCCAGGTGGAGCTGCTGGCGCAGGACATCTCCGACTGGTCGATCTCCTTCGTGCAGACCGGGATCCAGTCGCCGATCGGCGAGCGGTTACGCCGGGTCCGCGATCATCTGGAGGGGGATGAGATGTTCCTGGCCAACTACGCGGACGTGCTCACCGACGCGCCGCTGCCGGAGATCATCGATCGCTTCACCGCCGCCGACGTGGGCGCGTCCATGATGGTCGTGCCGCCGCCCGGCACCTTCCACTGCGTCGACGTCGACGACGACGGGCTGGCACGGAACATCGCGCCGGTCACCGAGCTCCCCATGTGGGTCAACGGCGGATATTTCGTGCTCCGTCAGGAAATTTTCGATCACATTCCTGAAAATGGGGATCTGGTGGGGGATGGCTGCATGGAGCTGACCAAGCGCGGCCGGCTTCTGACGTACCGGCACCGCGGTTACTGGCGGCCGACCGACACCGTCAACCAGCGGATCGAGCTGGACGAGGCGTACTCGCGCGGCGACAGGCCCTGGGCGCTGTGGGAGGCATGAACCGGCTGACGGCCGCGCGGATGGACCGGATCGTCGCGCTGGGCGCGCACTGCGACGACATCGCCATCGGGGCGGGCGGCACGCTGCTCACCCTGTGCGCGGGCCGTCCCGGACTCCAGATCGACGCGCTGGTCCTGTCGGGCGGGGGGACCGAGCGGGAGGACGAGGAGCACGCGGCGCTCACCGCCTTCTGCCCCGGCGCCGACCTGCGGCTGACCGTGCTCAAGCTGCCCGACGGCCGGCTGCCCGCGCACTGGGAGCAGGCCAAGGAGGCGCTGGAGCTGCTCCGGGCCAGGACCGACCCCGACCTGATCCTCGGCCCGCACCCGGGAGACGCCCACCAGGACCACCGGGGCCTGGCCGAGCTCGTGCCCACGGCCTTCCGCGACCACCTGACGCTCGGCTACGAGATCGTCAAGTGGGACGGCGACCTCGGCCGCCCCGCCGCCTACCAGCCGCTGCGGCCGGAGGTGGCGGCGGAGAAGGTCGCCCTGCTGAAGCGGCACTACCCCTCGCAACGCCGGCGTTCCTGGTTCGACGACGAAGCCTTCCTCGGCCTCGCCCGCATCCGCGGCATCGAGTGCGGCGACAGGTACGCCGAAGCCTTCCACACCCGCAAACTGACTCTCGACCTCGCAGGAGGCTAGCCGGATATGCGTGTACTGCTGACCGGACACCAGGGCTACCTGGGCACTGTCATGTCCCCCGTACTCGCCGGGGCGGGGCACGAGGTGACCGGCCTCGACTCGGGGCTGTTCGCCGACTGCGTCCTGGGGCCCCCGCCGGACGACCCGCAGGGGCTCGCCGTGGACCTGCGCGAGGTCCCGGCCGAGGCACTGGCGGGGTTCGACGCGGTCGTACACCTGGCCGCCCTCTCCAACGACCCGCTCGGCTCGCTGGCGCCCGAGCTGACCTACGACATCAACTACCACGCGTCCGTACGGCTGGCCCGGCTGGCCCGCGACGCGGGCGTGCGGCGCTTCCTGTACGCCTCCACCTGCTCGGTCTACGGAGCAGCGGGCGGGGACGACCTGGTCGCGGAGGAGGCGCCGCTGCGTCCCGTGACTCCCTACGCCGAGTCCAAGGTGCGGGTGGAGGACGAGGTGCTGAAGCTGGCCGACGCCGACTTCTCGCCGGTCTTCCTGCGCAACGCCACGGCCTTCGGCTTCTCGCCCCGGCTGCGCGCGGACATCGTGCTCAACAACCTGGTGGGGCACGCGCACCTGTCCGGCGAGGTACGCGTCCTGTCCGACGGCACCCCGTGGCGGCCCCTGGTGCACGCGCTGGACATCGCGGAGGCGTTCGCCGCCGTGCTGACCGCGCCGCGCGAGGCCGTGCACGGTGAGGCGTTCAACGTGGGCACCGAGCAGAACAACGTCACCGTGGCCGGGATCGCGGCGACCGTGGTGGAGGCGGTGCCCGGCGCCACGCTGGCCATCACGGGGGAGACGGGGGCCGATCCGCGCTCGTACCGGGTCGACTTCTCGCGGATCCGCGCCGCGCTGCCCGGCTACGAGGCGCGCCGCTCGGTGAAGGAGGGCGCGCTCGAACTCATCGACGCCTACCGGCGCCACGGGCTGACCAGACAGGACTTCGAGCGCCGTTTCACCCGCTTGGCCCGGCTGTCGGACCGGCGGGCCGCGGGCACCGTCGACGATCGGCTGATGCCCTCGTGACCAGCCTCGGAAAACAGATGCACGAGCTCGTCGAGCGGCTCTACCCGCTGTGCCGGAGCATCACGGGAGACGGCGTCCGGCGGACCTTGGAGATCATCGGCGAGCTCGTCCCGCTGGACGTGCACGAGGTGCCCACCGGCACGCAGGTGCTCGACTGGAACGTGCCCAAGGAGTGGAACATCCGCGACGCCTACGTCAAGGACCCCACGGGCGCCAAGGTCGTCGACTTCGCCGAGTCCAACCTGCACGTGGTCGGCTACAGCGTGCCGGTGTCGGCCCGGATGCCGCTGGCGGAGCTCCGCGGCCACCTGCACACGCTGCCCGACCAGCCGGGGCTCATCCCGTACCGGACGAGTTACTACGCCGAGGACTGGGGGTTCTGCCTGCGCCACGAGACGCTGGAGAGCCTCCGGGACGGCGAGTACGAGGTGGTGGTGGACTCCACACTGGCGGACGGCCACCTCACCTACGCCGAGCACGTGGTGCCCGGCCGGACGAGCGAGGAGGTGCTGATCTCCTGTCACACCTGCCACCCGTCCCTGGCCAACGACAACCTGGCGGGCATCGCGGTGGCCACCCAGCTCGCCCGGCGGCTGGCGACCACGTCGCCGCGCTACACCTACCGCTTCCTGTTCGCGCCCGGCACGATCGGGTCGATCACCTGGCTGGCCCGCAACAGGGACACGGTCGAGCGGATCAGGCACGGGCTGGTGCTCGCGTGCGCGGGGGACGGCGGCGGGCTCACGTACAAACGGAGCAGGCGCGGCGACACGCAGATCGACCGGGCGGTGGGACACGTGCTGCGCACCTCCGGGCGCCCGCACCGCACGGTCGACTTCTCCCCGTACGGCTACGACGAGCGGCAGTACTGCTCGCCCGGGTTCGACCTGCCCGTCGGCTGCCTGACCAGATCGACGTACGCGGGCTACCCGGAGTACCACACGTCGGGGGACAACCCGGCTTTCGTGCTGCCCGAGTCGCTGGAGGACACCCTGGAGACCTGCTGGGAGGTGACGCGGGTGCTGGAGGAGGACCGGCGCGTGCTCAACCTCAGCCCCTACGGCGAGCCGCAGCTGGGCCGGCGCGGCCTGTACGGGGCGCTGGGCGGCAGGAGCGACACCAAGCAGGCCCAGCTGGCCATGCTCTGGGTGCTGAACCTCTCGGACGGCACGCGCACACTGCTGGACGTCGCGGAACGGGCCTGCCTTCCGTTCCGGGCGGTGGCCGAGGCCGCGCAGAGCCTGGAAGACGCGGGATTGGTGAGGGAATGGAACCCATGAGCTTGCGGGTCGGAGACCTGGTGGAGATCCGCAGCGAGGCCGAGATCCTGGCCACGCTGGACGAACGCGGCGAACTGGACGGCCTGCCGTTCATGCCGGAGATGCTGAAGTTCTGTGGCCAGCGCCTCACGGTGCACAAGGTGGCGCACAAGCTGTGCGACACGCTGACCAAGACCGGGCTGCGGCGCATGGACAGCGCCGTGCACCTGCTCGGCGCGCGGTGCGACGGCTCGGCGCACGGCGGGTGCCAGACGGCCTGCTCCATGTACTGGAAACAGGCGTGGATCAAGCGGGTCGCGGCGGACGAGCTGCCCTCGCACGCCGTGCCGGACTCCCGGCTGCTGCCGCTGCTGGAGATCAACAGCCGCAAACCGCCGGCCGAGGACGGCGCGGAACGCTACGCCTGCCAGGCGACCGAGCTGCTGAGAGCGGCTCCCGTGCCGCTGCCGATGGCGGATCTGGGGCAGTTCGTGGCAGATGTGCGGACGCGTAACGTCGGCGTGCTCAGAACCCTGCAGGCCACCGGGATCGGACTGTACAACCGGTTCCAGCACTTGGCCAGGAGGAAGATCCCCCGCGCGTTACGGATCAAGGACGGCCGGCCGTGGGGCCAGATGAAGGGCAGCGTCAGGGGCCGTACGCCGGTCCAGACGTTGAACCTCCAGCCGGGCGAGCTGGTCCGCGTACGGTCCAGGCAGGAGATCCTGGACACCGTCAACGAGGACCTGTCCAACCGCGGCATGAACTTCGACGCCGAACTGGCCCGCCACTGCGGCCGGACCGCGCGGGTGCGCGCCCGGGTGGACCGCTGCATCGACGAGCCAAGCGGGCGGATGCTGGAGATGAAGACGCCCTGCATCGTGCTGGAGGGCGTGGTGTGCGAGGGCGTCCACTCGCTGAACTGCCCACGGGAGTTCTTCCCCTTCTGGCGCGAGATCTGGCTGGAACGGGTCGCGGACGGTGAGTGAGCCCACGGCGAGCGAACCCGGCACCAGCGATCACCGGGCCGGGTCGGCGAGCAGGGGACTGCGGTGGGGGCTGCTGGCCAGGGGCGGGTCGAAACTGGCCACCTTCACCCTGAGCCTCGTGCTCGCCCGCCTGCTCGCCCCGGCCGACTTCGGGTTGTACGCGGTCGCGCTGGCCGCCAACCAGTTCCTCTTCTACGTCAACGACGCCGGCATCGTCGCGGCCGTCGTGCAGTGGCGCGGCAAGCTGGAGGACATGGTGGTCACCGCGACCACCGTGGTCCTCACCCTCAGCGTGGCCATCTACGCCGTGTTCTGGGTGGCGGCGCCCTACTTCACCGGCCTGGCGGGCAACGTCTCCGCCACGCCCGTGGTGCGGCTGCTCACCGTGATCATCGTGATCGACGGGTTCGTCAACGTACGCAGCGCGGTCATGCTCCGCGGCTTCCAGCAGGACAAGATAGCCAAGGCGAACATGGCCGGCATCGCCGTCCAGGTGCCGGTGGCGATCACGCTGGCGGCCACGGGCGCGGGCGTCTACAGCTTCGTCATCGGCGCGGTGGCCAACTCCCTGGTGAGCGGCATCCTGGTGTTCTACTGGGCCAGGATGCCCCTGCGGCTGGGCTTCGACCGGGCCATCGCCCGCAAGCTGCTCGGCTTCGGCGTGCCCCTGGCGGTCAGCCTGGCCATCGAGGCGCTGGTGCTCAACGCCGACGCGATCATCATCGGCCGGCTGCTGGGCGCCACCACGCTCGGCTTCTACATGATCGCGCTGAACGTGTCGAGCTGGGTGCCGGGCCTGGTCGGCGAGGCCCTGCGCCATGTCACGCTGCCCGGCTTCTCGCGGGTCGCCGAGGAGCGCCCCGAGGCGTTCTCCGCGCGCGTCCAGCAGATCGTGCCGATGCTGATCACGCTGGTGCTGCCCGTCGCGGTGCTCTTCGGCGTGCTGGCGCCCCTGGTCGTGCCCTTCCTGTACGGCGAGAGGTGGCTGCCCGCCGCCCAGGCGCTGTCGTTCCTCATGGTGCTGATGGTGGTGCGGATGCTCACCGCGCTGGCCTTCGACATCCTGACCTCGCTCGGCGCGACCCGGCTCGTCGTGTGGATGAACCTGAGCTGGGCCGTGGTGCTGCTGCCCGCGCTCTACGCGGGCGCGCGGCTGGACGGCATCCAGGGCGTGGCGATCGCGCACGCGGCCGTCGCGCTCCTGATCGCCCTTCCCGTGACGGCGCTGCAGCTGCGCCGCTCGGGGGTCGTGCTCGGGCCGATCCTGCCCGGGATACTCCGGCTGCTGCTCGGCGGCTTGCTGGCCGGCCTCGCCGCCTGGCTGGTGGCCAGGTGGACCGAGGGGGCCGTCGACTTCGTCCGGCTCTGCGCGGCGGGCGGAGCCGGAGTGGTCGTGTACGTGGTGACGGGACTCTCGCGGGAGCGGATCAGGAAGATTCGCGAGGTGGTGATGAGCTGAGCCGGCCCCGCCAGCCGCGCGCCACGTCGATGCCGGAGTGGGCGACGTTGCGGGCCATGGGCACGGCGTTGCGGCGCAGCCAGGGGCGCAGCGCCGCGTAGGCGCGCAGCCGCTGGCCGGGGCTGAGTGGAGCGTTCCTGATGACCCGGAGCAGCGCGCGGCCCTCCTCCACGTTGGGCAGGAAGAAGCGCTGGTCTCCGGGCTTCTCGCGGGCGCGGAAGGCCCGCGCGTGGTTGACCTGGCTGTTGCTGCCCGAGTGGTTGCGGTGCCGCAGCAGCAGCTCGTCCACCACGACCAGGGGCCCGAGCAGCGCCAGGCCCGAGATCATCACCCGGTCGGCGGGCAGGATGGGCTCCAGGGGCCGGGCGCGCAGCAGCGTCTCCCTGCGCATGAGCCCGTAGAAGTGCATGGTCTCGTCGTAGTTGTCCAGCCGGTGGCGTAGGCGCGTCACCGGATCGGGCTGGTCGGTGGGGGCGGTGTCGCGCCAGGTGCCGATCGTCTGCCCGGTCTCGTCGATCTCCTCGACGCCCGAGACGGCGGCGGCGGCCGTCGGATGGCGGCGCAGCGCCGCCGACAGCAGCGCCAGGCGGTCCTCGCGGTACTCGTCGTCGGACGTGGCGTAGGAGAAGAACTCGCCGCGGGTCTCGTGGACGACCTTGTTGTGGTTGGCCGTGATGCCGACGTTGCGCTCGCGCCGCAGGTAGCGGACGCGGGGATCGGTCCTGGCCAGCTCGCGGCAGAGCTCCTCGGTGCCGTCGGTCGAGCAGTTGTCGGCGATCACCAGCTCGAAGTCGACACCCTTCTGGGAGAGCACCGATCGCAGGGCGCCCGCCAGGTACGGCTCGCCGTTGTAGACGGGCATGCCCACCCCGATGGGTGGCGCGGCGCGGCCGACGAGTGCGGCGGAGGAGCGTACGGACGGTGATCTGGACGTCATCCGGCCAGCCTTTCTGCGGAGGCTGAGGTACGGTCGGGGCGATGGTCTCGCGAAGTAGGGCGAACGGCAACCAAGGGCAGCGATTCGTAACATCGCACCGAGCGGTCACGATAAGCAATCTGTACCATTTTTTTTGGCCAGGCATGGCTCATACAGCGGGGGCTTGGGCGGGTAAATATGGCTTTTTGGAACGATCTGTTCGGCCTTATCCGAAACAAGCGCGTTGGACCTCCCATCATCGCCCTCGCCCTGATCTTCGCGACAGTGGCGTTCTTCCTGGGTTCGCCGCGTTACAAAACGGAGTCGTCGCTCATCCTGACCGCGCCGCCGTCCGGTGGCACGCTGTCGATGGACCCGGCCAAGCCGGTCGGCCTGACCAACCCGTTGCTGCAGTACAACGACGGGCTGCGGACGGTCGCGGGCATCCTCATCCTGGCGCTCAACAGCAAGGACGAGCTGCGCAAGCTCGGGATCGCGGAGAACGGCAGCACCGAGATCGTCATCGATGACGGCCGGTCGAACGCCGACCTGCTCGGCGTCGTGACGCAGGGGCCGTTCATCCACATCGCGGTCGAGGACCCGGTGGAGGCGACCGCCAAGGCCATCCTCGAACGGGCCGAGCGCCGCCTGCGTGAGGAGCTGACCAGCTACCAGAGCTCGCTCGGCGCGCCGAAGAGCACGTTCATCGCGGTCAACAACGTGGCGCTGATCCCGGTCGAGTACGACGGCACCGGCAAGCTCCAGCTGGCCGTCGAGGTGCTGGTCGTGACCCTGCTGCTCGGCTTCGGCGGGGCCTACCTGATGTGGGTCCGCCGCCTTCGCGGCCGGCCCGCTCCGGAGGGACCGGCTGAGGACGAAGCGGACGACGCCGCACCTGTCGCCATCGAGCCGGAAGCGGCGAAGGGGCCCGCGCTCAACGGCCGATCTCCCGCCGGCGCGTCCGCCCCCGAGGGCTCGTCGGCGGACCGTGAGAACGACGATCCGCCGACGGAGGAGTTCGCCCGGATCACGAGCGAGCTGCTGAACGCCGGCACCGACCCGCGCAAGTCCGAGCGGGACAACCACGCGGGTTAGGAGACCCGGTTGGCGACCTCGGCGCAGCGCTTGATGGCCGCCTGCCGTACCTCTCGCGGGGTCCCCGACTTGGCGGAGACCATCATGCCGATCGCCCCGGGCCCGAGGCGATCGGCGAAGGCCAGGGCGGTCGGCAGGTCCATCGGCGACTCGTCGGAGGACTTGTGGCACAGGGAGGTGTCCGACGGCGGACGCCCGCCCGGGGGGCTGAGCACCTCGTCCACGAAGAGGCCGTAGAGCATGAACTCCGACACGTGCAGCCTGGACCCGAAGACGTCGGCCCAGTGCCGCCCCATGTTCTCGGTGAGCCGCCGCTGGAGCCCCCGCACGATGGCGGGGTCCCAGAAGGTGAGCGGGCTCATGTAGTCGGGCAGCGGCGGCTCGGGCGGGGGCGGCAGCCTGAGCAGCTCGCGGGCGACCCGGTGCCACAGCACGTGGCGCGTCATGAGCGGGTGCACCCCGTCCTCCAGCCGGTGCAGCAGCGGCCGGCCGCCGACCAGGGCGCGCTGGGCCGTCGTCGGCCGGACGAGCACCACGTCGGAGTCGGCCACCAGGACCACGTCCGCGTCCATCGCCGCCGTGGCCGCCAGCTTGACGATCTGCTGCATCACCCAGCCGCGTACGGGCGGCCAGGGCCGCAGGACGTTGACCCACATGCCCAGCCGGGGCACCTTGACGTAGCGCTTCGGCAGCAGCTCGCCCACGGTCCTGACCCGGCAACGGGGCCCTTCGTGCGCGGCGAACAGCTGCCGGTCGGCACGCGGCACGAAGACGTGGTGGACGGTGTCCTCGGGCGTGTACTCCAGCACGGAGCGGTGCAGATCGGCGAACTGATCCGCGTCAGGTCCGTAGCTGGGAGTGACGACGGCCAGCGAGTTCAAGGGCTTGGTCACGTCACCCTCTATCGGGAGGAGGCTTTGGCACGTTACACGTCATAAGTAACGCTGGTCGCAGCCTCGGCGATGGCTTGTCGTACGGGTGTGAGAAGCCTGGGGGGCTGTGTTGGACTTCTGGAGAGCGATCGCCGTCCTCCTGCGTCGCTGGTATGTCGCGGCTCCCGCGTTCCTGCTGACGCTGACCGCCGCCTACGGCGTCTACACGCAGATCCCCGTCCAGTACACCTCGACCACGCTCATGGTGCTCACGGTGCCGCCGAACGGGTCGTACCGGCCGCCGAACCCCAAGAATCCCAACCCGCTGATCAACCCGCTGCTGAACTTCGACGGCGGGCTGAACATGTCGGCCTCCATCCTGGTGCAGATCCTCAACACCAAGGAGGTGGCCGACCAGATGGGGATCCGGGCGGACGGCGACACCACGTACAAGGTGAACAACGGCCACCCCAATCCCGAGCTGCTCATCAGCGCGCCCTTCGTGGTCATCGAGGGTACGAGCCGGGCGCCCCAGGACGCGCGGGCGATCGTGGTCAGGGTCGCCGAGCGGGCCAAGGTCGAGCTGAAACGGCGCCAGGAGACCCTGAAGGCCCCGCCCGAGACGTACATCAACCTGAACGAGATGGTCGCCCCGACCGAGCCGCAGCCGCAGCGCGGCGGGAAGATCCGCAGCGCCGCGGCCGTGTTCGCGCTGGGCGTGGCCGCCGCGCTGGGCGCCTCCTTCTGCACCGAGAGCGTCATGGCCGGGCTGCGGCGCAGGCGGGAGGAGGGCGAGCCGGAATCGGCGCCCGAGACCGGCACCAGGACCGAGGAAGCGGTGTTGCAGCGTTGAACGTGGCCATAGAGCGGTCCATCGCCCGGCCGGTGCCGCACCGGGCCGACGCCGCCACCCTGTGCGCGATCTTCACCGTGGTCCTCATGCTGGTGCCCGCCCGTCAGGTGATCGGCGGCCTGCCGTTCGACCTCACCTACGCGGAGGCCATCGGGCTGTTCGCCGCCGTGTGGTGGTTCTGCGCGCACCTCACCAGTACGCTCGGCGCGGCCAAGGGGCCGACGGCGGTGCGGTACGCGATCTACTTCTACGCGCTCGCCTTCGTGGCGACCTACGCCTACGCGACGGCCGGGTTCCTGCCCTCGTACGAGCTGGACCTGTCCGACCACGTGCTCGTCATCGCGGTCGCGATGGTGGGCATCTCGCTGATCGGCGTGGACGGGGTGCCGAGCCGTGAGCGGATCGACCTGGTGCTGAAGACGCTGGTGGTGGCCGGGGCCATCATGGGGGTGATCGGCGCGGTCCAGTTCGTGCTGTCGTTCGACCTGACCCAGTACATGCAGATCCCGGGCAGCCGCGTACGGGCGGTGGAAGTGACGATCCTGGAGCGCAACGGGCTCAACCGGGTGGCCTCGACCGCGGGGCACCCCATCGAGTTCGGTGTCGTGTCCGCGATGGTGCTGCCGGTCGCCCTCCACTACGCCTTCGGCGCGCGCGAACGTGGTGAGCCGCAGCGGCGCTGGTGGCTCCTGGTGACGCTGATCGCCTGCGGGATGGCCTTCTCCGCCTCGCGCTCGACGGTTCTGGGCCTGGCCGCCTCCGGGGCGGTGCTGTTCCTCGGCTGGCCCAACGCCCGGCGCATCAGGGCGGCCGCCGCGCTCGCCGGGTTCCTGGTCGTCATGAAGCTGCTCGTCCCCGGCCTGATCGGCGCGATCGCCGGGCTGTTCACCAACCTCGACAACGACGAGAGCCTGCGCTGGCGGACCAACGACTACACCACGGCGATCGCGGAGTTCTCCCAGCATCCCCTGCTGGGCAGGGGCAACGGCACCTGGTTCCCGCCGCACCATCCCGTCTTCGACAACCAGTATCTGCTGACGGCCGTGCAGGGCGGCGCGATCGGCGTGCTGGCGTTCGTCGGCCTCTTCGTCGTCGGGATGTGGTCGGCGCTGCGTGCCAGGCGGCTGAGCGTAGACGACCAGACCCGCGACCTCGGGCTGACGCTGGCCGCCTGCCTGATCGTGCCGATGGTGGGGTCTGCCACGTTCGACCTGAACTCCTTCAGCACGGCCACCGCGCTGTCGTTCCTGCTCATCGGCCTGGCCGGGGCGCTGATGCGGGCCGCCCGCCGCGAGGTCAGCCTTCCAGGCGCCGCCGTGCCTCTTTCCACGAGCCGGCCGAAAGATCCCGCGCGCTGATCGCCGAGACCGGGAGCGGCCAGTCGATGGCCAGGTCGGGGTCGTCGTAGCGCACGGAGATGTCCTCGGTCGGGTCGTGCGGCCGGTCGATCCGGTAGCAGACGTCGGCGTCGCTCAGCGCCTGGTAACCGTGGAGCAGGCCGGGCGGGACGTACAGGTGGATGAAAGTTTCGTCGTCGAGGACCACCGACATCCGCTCGCCGAAGGTGGCCGACCCGGGCCTGGCGTCCACGAGCACGTCGAACACCGCGCCGCGGGCGCACCGGACCAGCTTGGCCTCGCCCCGGCCCGAGCGGCCGTGCATGGCCCTGATCGCGCCCTTGACCGTGCGCGACTGGCTGTCCTGGACGAACGCCGCGCCGTCCAGGCCGTGCTCGGCCGCGATCTCGGCGTCGAACGTCCTGGTGAACAGGCCGCGCTCGTCGCTGTGCGGGGTCGGAATGAACAGCAGCGTTCCCGCGAGTGCCCCTTGCTCGACTCTCATGGGAACACATCCTGGCCCGCTCCTTTGTCGGCCGCCAGCGTGTAACGGATATAGCCCGATACCGATGTCAAAAGGGTGAGTCGTCAGACGGGGGGTGCGGCATTCCGATGGGCCACTCTTCTTTTGAGAACGGTCCAAAGAACCGCGCCATACCCGTCGCGCCTCGCGCGCGGGTAGGCGCCGTCGGGATCGACGCGATCACCGAGCCGGAGGTCGCCGAGCATCTCGCCCGGGCCTGGCGCGACGGCCGGGGCGGCATGATCGTGACCGCCAACGTGGACATCGTCCGCGCCGCCACCCGCGCCCCCGAGCTCGCCGGGCTCGTGGCGGGCGCCGAGCTCGTGGTCGCCGACGGCATGCCGGTGGTGTGGGCGGCCCGGATCGGCGGGCTGCGGGTGCCCGACCGCGTCACCGGGGCCTCCCTGATCTACACCCTCAGCGAGGTCGCCGCCCGCGAGGGACGGTCGGTGTTCCTGCTCGGCGGCGAGCCGGGGGTGGCCGAGACCGCCGGCGAGGTGCTGACCCAGCGTTATCCGGGGCTGCGGGTGGCCGGCGTGTACGCGCCGCCCTTCGGCTTCGAGCGGCTCGCCGGGGGGATGGGGGAGATCGTGGAGAAGGTCCGCGCGGCCGGGCCCGACCTCGTCTTCGTGGGCCTGGGCTTCCCCAAGCAGGAACACGTCATCACCGCGCTCCGCCCCGAACTGCCGCGTGCCTGGTACCTCGGCTGCGGCGCCGCCATCCCGATGGCCGCCGGGCAATTCCGCCGGGCCCCGGACGGGATGCAGCGGGTGGGCGGCGAATGGCTGTTCAGACTTGCCCTCGAACCCCGCCGCCTGGTACGCCGCTACCTCCGTGACGACCTGCCCTTCGCGCTCAGGCTGCTGGCCGGGGCCGCGTGGCACCGGCTGGCCACGGGCCGGCGCTCCTGATCCCCACAGATTGGTCTGCCTGATGACTGTTCCCGAGCGGCCTCCGCTTGCCATCGTGATCGTCACCTACCAGAGCGGTCAGGTCATCGAGGAGTGCCTGCGTTCTCTGGACGCCGTGTTACGCGAGGGTGACCCGTTCCGGATCATCGTCGTGGACAACGACTCCCCTGACGACACGGTGGAGCGGGTGCTCGCGGCCGGACCGCACGTCGAGCTGATCAGGACGGGCCGTAACGGCGGATTCTCCGCCGGCGTCAACGCGGGCATCGCCGCCGCTTCCGGCTGCGACGTCCTCGTACTGAACGCCGACATCCGGCTCAGGCCCGGCTCGGTGCGACGGCTGCGCGAGGCGCTGGCCGTGCCCGGCACGGGCATCGCGGTGCCGCGCCTGCTGGGCGCCGACGGCGAGCTCCAGCTGTCCCAGCGCCGGCGGCCCACCGTCCTGCGGGCCGTGGGGGAGGCCCTGCTCGGCGGGCTCAGGGCGGGCCGCCACGCGCCGCTGGGCGAGCTGGTCGTCGACCCTCGGGAGTACGAGCGGCCGGGCACGCCCGACTGGGCGACGGGCGCCGCCTGGCTGATCTCGCGCGCCTGCCTGGACGCGGCCGGACCGCTCGACGAGCGCTACTTCCTGTACTCGGAGGAGACCGAGTACATGCTGCGGATCCGCGACCTCGGCTTCACGGTCCGCTACGAGCCGGAGGCCGTGGTCGTCCACCTCGGCGGCGAGCAGGCCAACTCCAGCCCGCTGTGGACGCTCGCCGCCGCCAACCGGGTGCGGCTGCACCGGCAGCGGTACGGCAGGCCCCGCGCGGTGCTCATGCGCCTGGCGGTCGCCCTGAACGAGGCGCTGCGCGCCGTCACCCGCGGCCGGCGGGCGGGGGAGCGGCACCGGGCGGCCCTCCGCGAGCTCGCGACGATGGCCGAGTGGCCCACGCCGCCGGGCGGCCCTTTATCGCCGCCGGCCTATGTCTGCTTCGCCGCCCAGGACTGGTGGTACCACAACCGGGCGCACTCCGACTTCCAGCTCATGCGGCACCTCGCGGGATCGCGCAAGGTGCTGATCGTCAACAGCATCGGCATGCGGATGCCGTTGCCCGGCCGCTCCACCTTCGTGCTCCGGCGCATCGCCAGGAAGCTGCGCAGTGTGGCCAAGTTCGTCAGGCGGGTGGAGCCCGACCTGTGGGTGATGTCGCCGCTCCCGCTCCCCCTGTACGGCTCGCGCCTGGGCCGCGGCCTGAACGCCTGGCTGGTCAGGACGCAGGTGCGGGCGGTCTGCCGGGCGCTGGGCCTGAAGGTGCCGGTGATCGTGGTGACCATCCCCACCGCCTGGGACGTGGTCCGCCCGATGCGCCGCCGCGCGCTGATCTTCAACCGCTCGGACCGCCACTCCGCCTTCCCCGAGTCCGACACGGACACCATCGAGACCCTCGAACGCGACCTGCTGGAACGTGCCGACCACGTGGTCTACGCCAGCCGTGGGCTCATGGCCGAGGAACGCCCGATCGCGGGCACGCGGGCGCGCTTCCTCGACCACGGGGTCGACCTGGAGCACTTCAGCCGCGTCCCGGCCGACCGGCAGCCCGCCGACCTGCGCGCCGTCCCTGGGCCGCGGATCGGCTTCTTCGGCGCCCTGGACGACTTCGTGGTGGACTTCGACCTGCTGGAACAGGTCGCGATCGGCCTGCCCGAGGCGTCGCTCGTGCTCGTCGGCGACGCGAACGGGCAGATCGAGCGGCTCACGAAGCATCCCAACGTGCACTGGCTGGGGTTACGCCCCTATTCGGTGATCCCCGCCTACGGCTCGGGCTTCGACGTCGCGATCATGCCATGGCTCGACAACGAGTGGATCAAGCACGCGAACCCGATCAAGCTGAAGGAGTTCCTGGCGCTCGGCCTGCCCGTGGTCAGCACCGAGTTCGACGAGCTGGCCCACTACGCCGGCCGGGTCAGGACCGCGACGACCCCGGAGCAGTTCATCGAGGCCATCCGCGTCTGCCTGGCCGAAGGCGGCCCGCAGTCGCCTGAGACGCTGCGCGGCTCGCTGGCCGACGCCTCCTGGTCGGCGCGGGCGGCCGATCTCATGGCGCTGGCCGAGCAGCCGTCCGACGTGCGGTGATGAAGGTGAGGCTGACGACGATCGCGCAGTGGGCGGCGCTCCTGACCGCCGCGGCGGTGGCCGTCGGGGGCTGGCTGTGGCTGCGGTCCGTGCCGCCGAAGCCTGTGGCGAGCACGCTGCCCGCTCTGACGATGGCCTTGAGAGCGGTGCCGTGGGAAGGCGGCCCGGCCGCCTACGCGGGTTCGGCGGCGGCCGTGCAGGGAGGCTGGACCCGTCCGGGGTTCTTCCCCGTGGGGCTCTGGTTCGCCTCGGCGCGTACCGGCAGGGAGATCGCGCTGGACCGGGCGGCCGGGATCAACACCTACGTCGAGCTGACCGACGGCAGCCGCCCCGCGCTGCTCAGGCAGTCCGGCATGACCGCGCTGACCAGCCGGCGGCTGCCCGGCGCGGGCGCGGAGACCGTGGGCTGGCTGATCGCCGACAAGGCCGACGTGTGGGCGGGGCCCGGCAACGGGCGGTGGACGGGCGCCCGGGGCTTCGACCGGCCCGTGTGCGCCCCCGTGCTCACCGCGTGCGGCTACACCGTCCTGCGTACGCTCGCCGCGCGCCTGCCCAAGGGCGACCGGCTGCGGTACGCCTCCTTCGGCAAGGGCGTGGCCTACTGGGAGGACGAGGCGCAGGCCGCCAAGTTCGTCAACGGCTACACCGACGTGGTCGCGGCCGACGTCTCCTGGTACGGCGACGCCAACGTCTGCGCGGAGGCCACCCGGTGGCTGCAGCTCCCGGCGGCCCAGTGCCGCCTGGCCGCCAACTACGGCGCGACCGTCGAGCGGCTGCGCGCCCTGGACGCCGCCGACGGCCGACGGCAGCCGGTCTTCGCGATCATCGCGCTCTCCGGCCTCACGCCCGAGCAGGTGGGCGGCGCGGCGATGAGCGCGCTGATCCACGGCGCCAGGGGAATCGTCTACGACGCGCACGGCACGCGACCGGGTTGCCAGGTGGACAACGTGCTCCGCCGCGCCTGCGGGAAGGCGGTCAGGCGCGGGGTCGCCGAACTCGACGGCCGGATCAAACGGCTCGCGCCGGTGCTCAACACCCAGTCGTACGCCTACGACTTTGCCCCCGAGCTGGACACCATGCTGAAGCGCCACAACGGCGCCACCTACCTGTTCGCGATGCTCGGCCGCGGCCAGGCTCCGGGGCGGCACGTGCTGACCGTACCCAGCGATCTGTCGGCGTCGGGCCGCGTCGAGGAGGTCTTCGAGAAGCGGACCATCCAGGCCGACAAGGCGGGACACTTCACCGAGACCTTCGACGCGGAGCACAGCTATCACGTCTACCGGATCGCCCCGTAGCTGGGAGGGCTATGTCTTCTCGAACGACGAACAGACGGATCCTGCTGATCGCGATCACCGTCGTGCTGGTGATCGCCGTGGGCTGGGTCATCGCGGGGGCGAAGTCGACCCGCGACGATCTGGGCCTGCCGCGCGTCCCCTGGGACGGGGGCCCGGCCTATTACGGCCGGTTCGCCGCGCCGGCCGCCGCGGGCTGGAGCGATCCGTCGTTCTTCCCCATCGGGGTCTGGTTCGAGTCCGTGGTCGACGAACGCGACGTGCGGATGGACAAGGAGGCCGGGCTCAACACCTACGTCGAGCTGACCGCCAACAGCGACATGGGCCTGGTCCGGAGCAACGGGATGTCGGCCATCACCAGCAAGCCCCTGGCCGGATCGGGCAGCGAGACGGTCGGCTGGATGATCGCCGACGAGGCCGACATGTTCGCCGGGCCCGGCGACGGCGTCTGGAGCGGCAAGTACGGCGGCGAAGGGCAGGTGTGCCTGCCTGACAAGCCGCCCTGCGGCTACACCGCGATGCGCACGCTCAAGGACAAGCTGCCCAAGAACGACGGCCGCCTGCACTACGCCAACTACGGCAAGGGCATCGCCATGTGGGAGAACGACGGCGAGGCGACGAAGTTCGTCAACGGCTACACCGACGTCATGTCCACCGACGTGTACTGGTACACCGACACCGGCATCTGCGAGGAGGCCGAGAACTTCCTCAAGCTGCCCCGTGACCGCTGCCCGCGGGCCGCCAACTACGGCCAGGTCGTCGACCGGGGCAGGCAGCTCGACGCTCTCGACGGCAAGAGGCAGCCGATCTACGCGTTCGTGGAGCTCGGCTGGCCGGGCACCAACGGCCTGCGCTCGATCGCCGGCGACGAGTTGGCCGGCGCGGTGATGAACTCCCTCATCCACGAGGCGCGCGGCATCATCTACTTCAACCACAGCTTCGCCGGGCCCTGCCCGACCCAGCACGTGCTGCGTGAGCCGTGCGCCCAGGGGATCAGGACGGTCGCGACGGAGCTGAACCGCCGGATCCGCACGCTCGCGCCCGTACTGAACACCCAGTCCTATGTCCACACCTTCGCGCCGGGACTCGACACCATGCTCAAGGACCTCGACGGCTCCTCGTACGTGTTCGCCATGCCCAAGGCGGGCGTCCAGCCGGGACCGCAGACACTGCGGCTGCCCGAAGCCCTGGCCTCGGCCTCCAGCGTGGAGGTGCTGTTCGAGAACCGGACCCTTCCGGTGAAGGACGGCGGCTTCACCGACACCTTCGAGCGGGAGAACAGCTACCACGTCTACAAGGTCACGCCATGAGCGCGCCGGTGGAAGTGGGCCTGGTGGGCGCGGGCCCCTGGGCGCGGGACTTCCACGCGCCCCTGTTCGCCGCCGGGCCCGAGACCCGGCTGGCGGGCGTGTGGAGCAGGCGGGCCCCGGCAGCGGAGGCGCTGGCCGAGCGGTTCGGCGTGCCCGCCTTCACCTCCTACGAGCGGCTGCTGGAGCGCAGCGAGGCCGTGGTCTTCGCCGTCCCGCCCGACGTCCAGGCGGTCATGGCCGTGCAGGCGGCGTGGCAGGGCCGGGCGCTGCTGCTGGAGAAGCCGATCGCGCTGACCGTACGCGACGCGCAGGCGCTGGCCGACGCGGTGGACGCCACGGGCGTGGCCACGCAGCTCGTGCTCACCAACCGCTACCGTCCCGTGGTCCGCGAGTTCCTGAAGCAGGCCCGCGACTTCCCGGCCATCGGCGGCCGCGCCTGCCAGACCACCGGCGAGTTCCTCGACGACACCTTCGCCGACAGCCCGTGGCGCTCCCGCGCGGGCGTGCTCTACAACACCGGCCCGCACGGCCTGGACCTGCTCGACGCGGCGCTGGGCCGCATCACGGAGATCAGGCCGGCCGGCAACGCGGCCGGCTTCCTGGCGCTGACCTGCCTGCACGAGAACGAGGTGATCAGCCAGCTCACGATCAGCGGCCGGGTCCCGCCACGCCGCAGGACCCGCTATGAGCTGTACGGCCCGGAGGGCACGCTGGTGCTCGACTCCGAGCTGCTGCCGGAGGACTCGATAGAGACCAGGGCGACCCTGCGCTGCGAGTTCGCCACCGCCGTACGGACGGGGCGGTCACACGAGATCGACGTGCACCGGGGCCTGCACCTGCAGCGGCTCCTGGCGCAGGCCGAGCCGCGCTAAGAGGTCTCCGGGACCGGCGCGGCGGCCGGGACCGGGGCGGGTCTGCGATGGCGCAGGCGCAGCGCGGGCTGTTCGAGCAGCCGCCAGCTCAGGGCAGCCAGCGGCAGCACGATGGCGACCGTTGCGAGCAACACGAGCACGGGCTCCCGGAGGCCGGACTGGACCAGGACCTGCTGGGCGGGGAAGGCCAGCAGGTAGGTGCCGTACGACAGGTCGTACGAGCCGGTGGGACGGTGCAGCCACGCCGGCGCGCGGAAGGCGATGAGGAACGTCAGGCAGGTGACCGCCGCGATCGCCGCCAGATTGGCCACCGGCGTGCCCCACAGCAGCCGCCACGCGATGACCACGAGGGCCGTCAGCCAGAGCGGCGGGACCCAGCGGACCTCGCGGATCAGCATCCCGAGCGCGAAGAACGCCACGGGCTGCGCGGCGTAGGCCGACACGACCAGCGGGATGAGCGGACCGGAGTAGCCGGTGAGATGCACGGCCGAAGCGGCGGCCAGCCCGAGCAGCACCAGCCCCACCAGGACCGTCCGGCGCCGCAGCAGGCCCAGCAGGCCCATCACGGCCACGCCGATGTAGCAGAGCACCTCCACCCAGATCGTCCAGAGCGACCCGTTGACCGCGCCCGGATAGGGGAGCCCCTGGAAGACGCCGGGCAGCGAGTAGCTCACCGGCTGGATGAGCAGCCCTCTGGCGATGTAGCTCCAGGCACCGGTGCCGGAGAAGTACGAGGCGGCGGGCAGCACGCTCACCAACGGGCCGAGCAGCAGGGCCGTGACGATGACGACCAGCGCGTACGCGGGATAGATGCGCAGCGCCCTGCGTACCGTGTAGCGGCGTAACGACGGGTCCGACAGCCAGCTCGTGCTGATCAGATAGCCGCTGATGAGGAAGAAGACGCCGACGCCTATGCCGCCGACGCCGATCCCGCTGGCCGGTGTCAGCGGTGAGCCGTGCCCGGTGAGCACCCAGCTGTGTTCGACAATGACCGCGAGCGCTCCGAGGAGGCGCAGCAGGTTGAAGGCGTTCAGCCGGGATCGGGCTTCTTTTGGCGCTTCGGCCACTGCGCAGCTCCCCCGCGAGTCCGATGCATCTGATGTGTATCGGTTCGCGAAGGAGCTGCGTTACCCGGTGGTTTAGCCGATACGCCAGGTGTCGCCACCCAGGAGCAGGTCGCTGAGGTCGCCGGGTCCCTTCTGAGCCACGGCCTCCTCCATCTGCTCGGCCATCAGCACGTCGTACGCGGGCCGGTCGATCGAGCGGAACACGCCGATCGGCACGTGCTCGAACGCGGGCTCGTCGAGCCGCGACAGCGCGAAGGCCAGCGACGGGTCCGGGTTGTGCGCGTCGTGCACCATGATCTGGTCCGCGCTCACCGAGGCGCGGTCGGCCACCTCGATGCCGCCGTTGGCGGCCCTGACGACCGCCTTCGACGCCGACACGATCGGCTGGCCGTGCTCCAGCCTGAGCGTGATGTCGTCGCGGATCTCCGGATCCTTGAGCTGCTCGAAGGCGTTGTCGTTGAAGATGTTGCAGTTCTGGTAGATCTCCACCAGCGACGTGCCACGGTGAGCGGTGGCCTCACGCAGCACCGACTGCAGGTGCTTGCGGTCGGAGTCGATGGTCCTGGCCACGAACGACGCCTCGGCGCCGATGGCCAGCGAGATCGGGTTGAACGGCTTGTCCAGCGAGCCCATCGGCGTCGATTTGGTGATCTTGCCGACTTCCGAGGTGGGAGAGTACTGGCCCTTGGTCAGACCGTAGATCCTGTTGTTGAACAGCAGGATGTTCAGGTTGACGTTGCGGCGCAGCGCGTGGATCAGGTGGTTGCCGCCGATCGACAGCGCGTCACCGTCACCCGTGATCACCCACACCGACAGGTCGGGCCTGCTCGCGGCGAGCCCGGTCGCGATCGCCGGCGCACGGCCGTGGATCGAGTGGAAGCCGTAGGTGTTGAGGTAGTACGGGAAGCGGGACGAGCAGCCGATGCCGGAGACGAACACGATGTTCTCGCGCTTCAGCCCCAGCTCCGGCAGGAAGCTCTGTACGGCGGCCAGGATCGCGTAGTCACCGCAACCGGGGCACCAGCGGACCTCCTGGTCGGACTTGAAGTCCTTCAGGGTCTGCTTGGTGTCGGTCTTGGGGACGAGCGAGAGGCCCCGCCCATTTACCAGCTCAGTCACTGTCGATCACGTCCTGGATGACTCCGGCCAGCTCCTCGGCCTTGAACGGAAGCCCGCGCACTCGGTTGTAGCTGATGATGTCGACGAGGTAGCGCGCCCGCAGCAGCAGGGCGAGCTGGCCCAGGTTGATCTCGGGCAGCAGCACCTTGTCGTAGCTCTTGAGGATCTCGCCGGTGTTGGCGGGCAGGGGGTTGAGGTGCCGCAGGTGCGCCTGCGCGACCTTGCCACCGGCCCTCCTGATGCGGCGGACGGCCGCCGCGATCGGGCCGTAGGTCGAACCCCAGCCGAGCACCAGCACCTTGGCGTCGCCGTCGGCGTCATCGACCTCGAGGTCGGGCACGTCGATGCCGGCGATCTTGGCCGCCCGGGTCCTGACCATCAGGTCGTGGTTGTCCGGGTCGTAGCTGATGTTGCCCGTGCCGTCGGCCTTCTCGATGCCGCCGATGCGGTGCTCCAGGCCCGGCGTGCCGGGGACGGCCCACGGGCGGGCCAGCGTGTCGGTGTCCCGCTTGAACGGCAGGAACTCGCCGTCGTCGCCGTTGGGCGCCGTGGTGAACTCCTGGGAGATGTCGGGAAGTTCGGAGACCTCCGGCAGGCGCCACGGCTCGGAGCCGTTGGCCAGGTAGCCGTCCGACAGCAGCATGACCGGGGTGCGGTACTTGACCGCGATCCGCGCCGCCTCGATGGCCGCGTCGAAGCAGTCGCTCGGCGACATCGGCGCCACGATCGGCACCGGGGACTCGCCGTTGCGGCCGAACATGGCCATCAGCAGGTCGGTCTGCTCGGTCTTGGTCGGCATGCCGGTGCTCGGCCCGGCCCGCTGCACGTCCACGATGAGCAGCGGCAGCTCGGTGGTGACCGCCAGGCCGACCGTCTCGGCCTTGAGCGCCACACCGGGCCCCGACGTCGTGGTCACGCCCAGCGCGCCGCCGAACGCCGCGCCCAGCGCCGCGCCGACGCCGGCGATCTCGTCCTCCGCCTGGAAGGTGCGGACGCCGAACCGCTTGTGCTTGGACAACTCGTGCAGGATGTCGCTGGCCGGCGTGATCGGGTAGGACCCGAGGAACAGCGGCAGCTTCGACTGCACCGACGCCGCGATCAGGCCGTAGGCCAGGGCCTGGTTGCCGGAGATGTTGCGGTAGACACCCGGCGCCAGCTGAGCCGGCTTCACCTCGTAGGAGACCGAGAACGCCTCGGTGGTCTCGCCGTAGTTCCAGCCCGCCTGGAAGGCCGCGATGTTGGCCTTGGCGATCTCCGGCTTCTTGGCGAACTTCTGCTCGAGGAACTTGATCGTGTGCTCGGTCGGCCGGTGGTACAGCCACGAGAGCAGACCCAGCGCGAACATGTTCTTCGAACGCTCGGCGTCCTTCTTGGACAGATCGAAGCCTTCGAGCGCCTTGACCGTCAGCGAGGTCAGCGCCACGGCGTGGACGCGCCACTCGCTGAGCGAGTCGTCCTCCAGCGGGTTGACCGCGTAGCCGACCTTCTGCAGGTTGCGCTTGGTGAACTCGTCGATGTTGGCGATGATGTCGGCGCCGCGGGGCAGGTCACCCAGGTTGGCCTTGAGCGCTGCGGGGTTCATCGCGACGAGCACGTTGGGAGCGTCGCCTGGCGTCAGGATGTCGTGGTCGGCGAAGTGCAACTGGAAGCTGGAGACGCCGGGCAGCGTGCCTGCGGGGGCCCGGATCTCGGCGGGGAAGTTGGGCAGCGTCGACAGGTCGTTGCCGAACTCCGCGGTGCCCGCGGTGAAGCGGTCGCCGGTGAGCTGCATGCCGTCGCCGGAGTCGCCGGCGAATCTGATGATCACGCGGTCGAGTTGCTGGACCTGCTTCGTCACAGCTCAGTCCTCCCCGACGCGCCGAGGCGCGGTCGTATGTGGCGCGTTCTCAGTTCCATGCTAGATCCTCGCGAGGTTCAACACGTTTCCTCGCTACAGAATGCGGGTAAACGCGGGGGCAATCAGGGGATACCGGAGAACCACTAGGGGTGACACAGCCCTGCGGCGATTCTGCACAGGTCGACGTGCAGGCGTGCGAAGAGGACTGTTCGGGTCACGAGCGCCAACTATACGTCCCCCCCAGGCGTGACTTACGTCAGGGGGCGATGACGCGCGATCTCCGACCCTGATCGGTAAAGCCGTCCGGCCTGCATACCTGCCGTTCCGTACAATTCTGGAACAGTGACAAGCGTGTAACCCTTCCCGCGCAGCTTTTTGAGGATGTCCGGAACCGCGTCAACGGTCGCCGCCCGAACATCGTGCAGGAGCACGATGGCCCCGGCGCCCGCCTGCGCGGTCACCCGGTCGGCGATCGCCTTCGCGTCCTTCGCGCGCAGGTCACCCGCGTCGACATTCTGGCCCACGACGGCCAGGCCCATCTCTTGCGCCACGTCCAGGACGTCCTGGTTCATCGCTCCGTACGGCGGCCGCATCAGCGTGGGCCGCTCGCCGATGGCCGCCGTGATGGTGTCCTGGGTACGGCGGAGCGAGTCGGCGATCTTGCTGGTCGGCAACTTCGACAGGTCCAGGTGCGCCCAGGTGTGGTTGGCCACCAGATGCCCTTCGGTGCTCATCCTGGCCAGCAGGTCCGGCCGGGTCGCGGCGTTGGTGCCGACGACGAAGAAGGTGGCCCGCGCCCCGGCTCGGCGCAGCGTGTCGAGCAGCCTGGGCGTGTTCGGTCCCGGCCCGTCGGCGAAGGTCAGCGCGATGCACTTGGCCTTGGTGCAGTCGACCGAGCCCGCCTGGTTGCTGACGGCCTCGGGACTGGGTGACGGGAGCGTCCTCGGTGTGGTCGGCGACGCCTGCCTGGCGGCCTCCCGCACCGCCTCCTGCGCGCGCCGTCCCGTCGGCGACAGCAGGGGATCGGCCTGCCGGGCGGGTACGGCCACGGCCAGGCGGCCGAGGGAGCACGGCCCGACCTGGCAGTCGTCGAACTCCACCACCAGGTCCCCGCTCTGGTTGAAGGCCATCGAGTCGAGCTGGTCGCCCCTCACCCTGCCGAGGTCCATCGGGGATCCGCGCTTCGCGAGCCGCTCCTTGACCAGCCGCGTGAGATCGCGCATCGCGGACTGGCCGGCGAGCAGGCCGGCCGAGCCGGTCGCCTTGCCGGTCCGCCGGTCGTACCAGAGGGTCCGGGTGGAGTTGCCCCAGCCGGTGCCGAGGGACTCGCCGGTGCGCAGCCGCACGCCCACGATGTCGCCGGAGGCGGCGGCGAGCTGCCAGTCCACGTTCAGCTCGGGGCGGGGCCGCGGGGCGTCGAACCTGGTGAGGTCGCGGAAGTCGCGGAGCGTCCGCTCGGCCTCGTCGCGCAGGGCCTTGTTGAGGCGGGGCGCGTCCCGCAGCTCGGGGTAGGTGATATGCACATGGCGACGCGCGCGCCCGCCGTGGTCCTCGACCATGGTCCTGGCGACCAGGCCGCCCACGGTCGCGGGGTCGACAAAGTCGATCATGGTCGGCTCCGCGGGGACCAGGACGTCCCGCTCGGGGGATGCGGTGGCCAGGCCACCACCCACGGCGGAAAGGGCCAGCAGGGCGATTCCTCCAATGAGTCCCTTTTTGTGCATGAAGGTCAGATTAAATGGTAGATCATGCGGTTTGCCCCGATTTGGGGTTATGGGGGATGAGGCTTGACTGAGTTACGATCAGGACATGGACGGCTACTTCGGGTCCTATGTGCTGGTCGCCGCGCTGCTCGCCATCGGCGTGGCCATCGTGGCCGGGGCCCTCACGGTCAACCGTCTCCTGCGCCCGACCAGGCCGACGGCCGACAAGCTGACCACCTACGAGTGCGGCGTCGACCCCGTCGGCGACGGCTGGGCCCAGTCGCAGGTGCGTTACTACGTCTTCACGTACCTGTACGTGGTCTTCGCCGTGGACGCCGTATTCCTGTTCCCGTGGGCCACGGTCTTCGACGCGCCGGGATACGGGCTGACGACGCTCGTGGAGATGTTCGTCTTCCTGGGGTTCATCGCGCTCGGCATCCTCTACGCCTGGCGGAAGCGCGTACTCGGCTGGACTTAGGTTGTTTTTCGGTCGATCATCCGCCGCCCCCCTACTCCTTGGGTAGATCACGCGGGACAATGGCCTTATGGCAGCCACGGATCTCCCGATGCCCACGGTGGGGCCGATCTCGCGCTTGGCACCCAAGCCGATGCGCTTCGTGCTCAACTGGGGGCGGCGTTATTCGCTGTGGGTGTTCAACTTCGGGCTCGCCTGCTGCGCGATCGAGTTCATCGCGACCTCGATGAGCCGCCATGACTTCATCCGGTTCGGGGTGATCCCGTTCGCCAACGGGCCGCGCCAGGCCGACCTGATGATCGTCTCGGGCACCGTCACCGACAAGATGGCCCCCGCCGTCAAGCGCCTCTACGAGCAGATGCCCGATCCGAAGTACGTGATCTCGTTCGGCGCCTGCTCCAACACCGGCGGCCCCTACTGGGACTCCTACTGCGTCACCAACGGCGTCGACCAGATCATTCCCGTCGATGTCTATGTGCCCGGCTGCCCGCCCAGACCGGAGGCGCTGCTCCACGGGATCATGAAGCTCCAGGAGAAGATCGCCGCCGAGAAGCTCAGCGACCGCTACGTCTGGTCCCGCTCGCATGGGGATGTCTCGTGACGCTTGAGGAGCGCTTCGGCGAGCGGGTCTCCGTCTCCACTTCCTTCGGCGAGTCCACCGTCGACGTCGGCCCGGCCGACTGGATCGAGGTCCTGACCTTCCTCAGGGACTCCGGCCACACCTTCTTCGACTGGCTGACCGGCGTCGACGATCCGCCTGACGGGTTCTTCGTGGTCGCCCACGTCTACGACCCCGAATCGTGCGAGCGGGTGCTCGTCCGCACCCGGGTGCCGCGCGAAGATCCGCGGCTGCCCTCCGCCGTGGGCGTCTACCGGGGCGCCAACTGGCACGAGCGCGAGACGTACGAGATGTTCGGGGTGCTCTTCGACGGCCACCCCTATCTGGTGCCGCTGTTGCTGCCCGACGGGTTCGAGGGGCATCCGCTGCGCAAGGACTTCATCCTCGCCGCCCGGGTGGCCAAGCCCTGGCCGGGAGCCAAGGAGCCGGGCGAATCCGGGCACGGCTCGCCGAGCCGGCGCAAGACGCTGCCGCCTGGCGTACCCGCCGACTGGGGGACACCCGATGCTTGACGTGGTGCTGCGCTTCGCCGCCATCCTCATCGTGTTCCTCGTGCTGCCGCTGATCGTCGGGCAGACCGAGCACAAGGTCATGGCGCACATGCAGTCGCGCCTTGGGCCGATGTACGCGGGCGGCTTCCACGGCTGGGCGCAGCTCATCGCCGACGGGGTGAAGTTCGCGCAGAAGGAGGACGTCATCCCGGCCGCCGCCGACCGGCGCGTCTTCATGATCGCGCCCGGTGTCGCGCTGGTGCCGTACCTGCTCGTGCTGATCGCCATCCCCGTCGACCAGGGGCTGGTCGGCGTGGACCTTGACCTCGGGCTGTTCTTCGTGCTCGCGGTGATGGGCATCGGCGTGCTCGGCTCGATCATGGCGGGGTGGGCGTCGGCCAACAAATACTCGGTGCTCGGCGGCATGCGGTCGGCCGCCCAGCTCATGTCGTACGAGCTGCCGCTGGTGCTGGCCGCCTCCTCCGTCGCGATGGCGGCGGGCACGCTGTCCATCCCGGCGATCGTCTCGGCGTGGCAGTGGTGGTGGCTGCCGTGGCAGGCCATCGGCGGCGTGGTGTTCTTCCTGGCCGGGCTGGCCGAGCTGCGCCGGCCGCCGTTCGACATGCCGATCGCCGAGTCCGAGATCATCATGGGGCCGATGACCGAATACACCGGGATGCGGTTCGCCCTGTTCATGCTCTCGGAGTACGCCGGGATCGTCGTGCTGTCGTTCCTGACCACCGTGCTGTTCCTGGGCGGATGGCACGGGCCGTTGCTGGCCGGGTGGGTGTGGACGCTGGTCAAGGTGTTCGCGCTGGCTTTTGTGGTGATCTGGCTGCGGGTGAGCTTTCCCCGGATGCGTGAGGATCAGTTGCAGAAGCTGGCGTGGGTGGGGCTGGTGCCGTTGGCGCTGGTCCAGCTGGCGCTCACGGGCGTCGTGAAGGTGCTCACGTAGTTCGGCTGGTTTGTCGGCACTTTACCTCCGGCTTATCCGTCTTATGTGGATAAGGGGCCTGTGGAGGGTGATCTTCATGGACGTACGATCTCAACCTCGGCTTCGGCCGGTCGCGGGGGCGGTGGCGGGGACTCCCTGTCCCCGGACGGAGGTGTTATGGGACGGCTCGGCGTTGGCCGTCTCCGACGACGCGTCCGGCCAATCCGTGCGCGTGATGCCCGCGACGCTCTATCACTACCGCTATGAGCAGCGGATCCTCGGGTCAGGGAGGAAGGTCAAGACCCTCTCGGTCCGGGGCCTGGCCGCGCTCGACGGCGACGGCCTGGTGCTGGTCGACCTGCCGGGCGAGTGGCATGTCCCCGACGTGGCCGCGTTCGTGGAGTACGCGGGCCTCCCCGTCGTCGACGCCCGGGGAGAGGCCTCGAAGCGGGTCCGGGCGGTGCTCGCCGGCCGCGCCCCAGGCTGGCGCCGCTTCCGGGGCCTGCCGCGGCCGTTCCTGGCCAGGTATCGCGGGCCGGTGAGCATCGGGGTCGGCGTCGCCGGGCTGGCGGTGATGGTCTACCTGGCGTCGACCGGCATGTGGGCGGCCTGGCGCGGGATCTCCATGATCGGCAGGTCACTCCTTGACCTTATGGAGGCCAAGTGGCTGGCCATCGGCTTCAGCCCCGTGCTCCTCGTGCTGCGCCCGGTGTCCGCCCGCGTCCATCGCTGGCGCGCGAACCGCGGCCTGATCCTCGGCTCCGCCGGAGGGCCGTATCTCTCGGTGCTCCCAGACGAGAAGTTGCAGGTGCATCGGGGCAAGGAACAGACAACGCCCATCGAGATCGGCGAGGGCCGGAGGAAGGCCGCGTCCCTGTTGCTCTACCGCTATGACGAGTTGGCCGGCCTGTTCATCCTCGACGGGGAGGGCGGGCCTGTGCACCACCTGCCCGGCGGCTGGGCCCCCGACGCCGTCCACCGCTTCGCGGACCGCCACAAGCTGCCGCTGGCGGTGCACTCGATCTCACGGGAGGAGTATCTGAACCTGACCCGCAACGCCCGGGACGCCACCATCTGACGCCGGCTGTCCTTGGGGGCTCAGCGGATTTCGCCGTCCCGTTACGGCGCGCGCCACGCACACCTCAGGGCCGTTGAAGTGACAGAGCCCGGCCCTGGTCGGCGGGCAGCGGCTGGGGTGGCTTGCCGTACAAGATCGCGACCTTCTCCCCGATCGGTGGTTGACGTCCGTTGCGTGGCTCTGCCGGTCGGGCGGCGTGGGCCCGTGCGGTGGTTGGTGTCTGCTGTGGCGGTAGAGACCCTGTTGCGTGGCTCTGCCGGTCTGTGGGCGTGGGCCCGTGCGGTGGTTGGTGTCCGGTGTGGCGGTAGAGACCCTGTTGCGCGGCTCTGCCGGTCGGGCGGCATGGATCCGTGTGGAGGCTGGCGTGCGGTGTGGCGGCATCGACCCGGTCGGTGGTCGGCGTCCGTGACGGTGGATCAACCCGATCGGCGATCAGTGGACGATGGCCAGCATCACGTCGGACGCGGACGGGCGATCGTCGGGGCTCTTGTGGAGGCAGGAGCCCACGATGCCGCGGAGGGCGGGCGGCAGTGGCGACAGGTCCGGGTGGACGGTGAGCACCCGATTGAACACCGCCGGCACCGTATCCTCCCCGAACGCCGGCCGCCCCGTCGCCGCGAACATCATCGTCACCGCCCAGCTGAACACGTCGGACGCCGGCCCCACCGGCGCCCCGGTCAACTGCTCGGGAGACATGTAAGGCGGGGTGCCGACCATCTTGCCCGAGGTCATCGTCATCTGGTCGAGCGCCCGCGCGATCCCGAAGTCGATCACCCGCGGCCCGTCCGGCCCGATCAGCACGTTGCTCGGCTTGAAGTCGCGGTGGACGATCCCCGCCTTGTGGATGGCGGCGAGCGCTCCGGCTGTGGATAACGCCAGTCGCGTCAGGCTGTCCTCGTCGCGCGGGCCGTACTTCCGTACGAGATGTTCGAGCGACGGGCCCTCGACGTATTCGCTGACGATGTAGGCGTGCTGACCCGTGATGCTGACGTCGAGCACCCGCGCTGTGGAGAACGTCGCCACCCGCCGGGCCGCGTCGACCTCCCTGGCGAACCTGGCCCGTGCCACGTCGTCCACGAGGTCGTGCAGGACCTTGACGGCGACGCGTACGCCGTTGGGCGCCATCGCGAGATAGACCGCGCCCTGCCCGCCCCGCCCGAGCGGCTGGAGCACCCGGTAGTGCCCGATCCACTCGGGCTCATGCGGTCGGCGCTGTTGACTCGGAGCGGTGGTGCGCTGGTGCAGATCGAACGGCGGCGGAGTGCTCCGGTGCTGGTGGGGAGGCTGATGGACGGGTCCGTTGCGGCGCGCCCTGACCATCGTGGGGACCAGGACGGCCGAGTGGATGACCCCGCCCAGCCAGCTGACGACCAGTCCGATCGAGACCAACCCCGACAGCGGGCCCGGCATGTCCTCGAACCGGTCGTAGGCCAAGGCCGCCATCACGAAAGAGCCGATGGAGATGGCGTAGATGCCCGCCGCGACGACATGCCACGAGCTCCGCAGCCAGTAGGCCGCGAAGCCGATCGTGAACGGCGTCGCCAGCCCACACGTCATCAGAGGCAGCACCGCCCACACGATGGCAGCCGCCCACGCTCCGCTAGTGGGACGGGCAGGCTGGCTGTACGACATGGCGGGAAGACTATCGCGCGGGACTTTCACATATCGGCTGTGGACACATCTTGTGGATAACCTCCCGTCAGCCTGTGGATGACTGTGGAAAACTTGGGGACAACGGGCCGGGATCATTCACCTGAACGGTCAAGTGCGACATGATGTTGATATGGCGCGGATACCGGGAGTCGGCCTCGCGAAGGGTCTATCGGTGACTCTTCGTCACATGCTGCGCAAATCCGTAACGCAGCAGTATCCCGAGGTCAAGCCCGCCCTCCCGCCGCGCAGCCGCGGTGTCATCGCCCTGGTCGAAGAGAACTGCACCTCCTGCATGCTCTGCGCCCGCGAGTGCCCCGACTGGTGCATCTACATCGACTCGCACAAGGAGACCCTCCCGGCCCCTGAGGGTGGGCGTGCCCGCCAGCGGAACGTTCTCGACCGGTTCGCCATCGACTTCGCCCTGTGCATGTACTGCGGGATCTGCATCGAGGTGTGCCCGTTCGACGCGTTGTTCTGGTCGCCCGAGTTCGAGTACGCCGAGGGCGACATCCGCAACCTGCTGCATGAGAAGGACCGGCTCGCGGCCTGGGCCCCCACGGTCCCGCCGCCACCCGCCCACGACCCCGGCGCCGCGCCCCCGAAGGAACTCACGGCCGCTCCCCGCCGCCCCGGCGCCACAGGCGCGGGTGCCGCCCGCCCCGGCACCGCAGGCACGGCCGCCCGCCCAAGCTCCGGTCGCACCGGTGCCGACCGTCGCGACGCCGCAGGTTCGGCCGCCGACCGTTCTGGTGTCGCGGGTTCGGCCCCTGACCGGACTGGTGCCGCAGACGCGACCGCTGACCGTCCTGAAGCTGCTGGTTCGGCGGATGACCGTCGCGGTGCCGCAGACGCCGCCGCTGACCGTCCTGGCGCCGCGGGTTCGGGCGCTGACCGTTCTGGTGCCGCAGACTCGGGCGCTGACCGTCCTGGCAGGCCAGGTCCCGCGTCCGGGTCGTCGGCACCTGCTCCCGGCTCACCTGCGTCCACATCCGGTCGGTCAGCACCTGCTTCCGGCCCGCCGACACCCACATCCGGTTCGCCCGCACCTCCATCCGGTTCGCCCGCGCCCACATCCGGTCGGTCCGCACCTCCATCCGGTCGGCCAGCGTCTGCTTCTGGCCCGTCGACACCCGCATCCGGTCCGTCGGCATCACCTTCAGGCGGCCCGTCATCCACAGGCCAGCCATCTGCCGAGGCGTCATCCACAGGCTCGGGCGGACCGTCGTCGCCACCCGCCGCGGGGGAGCAGAATTCTGGCGCGAGCCGACGCGGGCGCAGGATGGCCGACCCTCGATCCATCCGCCCGCCCGGGCGGCTCGGCTCTGATGAGACAAGGGAGTCCGGGGAGGATTCGTGACCGAGGCGGTGCCCTCCTATCTTTCACCCACCGGGCAGGAGATCGTCTTCCTGCTGCTGGGCGCGGTGGCGGTCGGATCCGCGCTGCTCGTCGTCACGACCAGGCAACTGGTCCACGCCGCCCTCTGGCTGGTCGTCTCCTTCGGCGCCCTGGCCGGCGGCTACCTGGTGCTGACCGCCGAGTTCGTGGCCTGGGTGCAGGTGCTCATCTACGTGGGCGCGGTGGTGGTCCTGCTGCTGTTCGGCATCATGCTGACCCGTGCTCCGATCGGCCGCTCCGCCGATCTCGACAGCGGCAACCGGTGGGCGGCGGCCGTGGTGGCGGTGGCGACGGCGGCCGTCCTGGTCACGATGGTGATCGACGGCTTCCATACGGCGTACACACCGCTGAGACCCGGCTCCGGCGCCGCCAAGGAGCTCGGCGCCAGCGTGTTCAGCACCTGGGTGCTGCCGTTCGAGGCGCTTTCCGTGCTGCTGCTGGCCGCGTTGATCGGCGCCATCGTGCTGTCCCGCACGGACATTCCCGGGGGTTCGCCACCCGAGCAGACCGGGGGTTCTTAGTGCATATCGTCTACCCGGCGGTCGTCTCCGCGCTCCTCTTCTCCGTCGGCGTCTACGGGGTGCTCGCCCGGCGCAACACGATCCTCGTGCTGATGTCGGTCGAGCTGATGCTCAACGCAGTCAACCTCAATCTGGTCGCGTTCGACGTGTGGCTGGGCGATCGGCTGCACAGCGGCCAGGTGCTCACGCTGTTCATCATCGTGATCGCCGCCGCCGAGGTCGGGCTGGGCCTCGCGATCGTACTGGCCCTCTACCGCAACCGCCGTACGGTCGACATCGACCACCTCCGCGACCTGTCCGAACCCGGCACACCGGCCGCCCCGGCAACTCCCGGTAGGTCGGGCGGCCCAGCAGGTCCTGGCGCGTCGGATGATCCAGAAGGCTCCGGTATGTCGGGCGATCCGTCAGGTTCTGGTGCGGTGGACGATCCGGTAGGCCCCGCCAGGTCGAGTGGCCCGGTGGGTCCCGGCACAGGGGACGATTCGGCAGATCCCGGTAAGTCGGGCGGCCCGGCAGGCCCCGGCGCTTCGGACGATCCGGCAGACCCGACGGCTCGTCGGTTGGGCGAGCCCGCAGCGGCGGGGGATTCGGCCGAGACGGCCGAGACGGCCGCGCCTGTCAGGCGAGGGGGCACGTTGTGACGATCTTCCCGCTCTTGGCCGTGGTCCTCCCCTTCGCCGCGGCTTTCGCGGGTCTGCTGCTGTCCCGTTGGCCGCACCGACGTCCAGCGGGCACACCGGGACCGGTGGCAGGTGCGGGCGCCAACAGGCGGGCGGCGTGGATCGCGGTGGTGCCGACGGCGGTCGCCGCGGTCCTGGCGGTCTGGCTGGCCTGGGAGCCCGGTTTCGCCTTTCTCGAAGGTGCCCGGCCGGGCCAGGCGGTCGGCCGCACCTACGGCACCATCGGCACCGGCGCCATCCCGATCTCGCTGACCCTCCAGGCCGACGACCTGTCCGCCATCCTCGGTGTCCTGGTGACCCTCGTGGCGCTGGCCGTACAGGTCTACTCGGTCGGTTACCTCCACGACGACCCGCGCTATCCCTCCTACAGCGCCTTCATCAGCCTGTTCACCAGCGCGATGCTGCTGGTGGTCTACGCGGGCGACCTCCTCGTCCTCTATGTGGGCTGGGAGATCATGGGCCTGTGCTCATACCTGCTCATCGGCCACTGGTGGGAGGACAAGGGCAATTCGCGAGCCGCCATCAAGGCGTTCCTGGTCACCCGGCTCGGCGATGTCGGCTTCCTGTTCGGCATCTTCGTGCTCGGCGCCGCCGCGGGTAGCTTCCGGATAGCGGATGTGCTGGCGAAGGTGCCCGAGATGTCCACGGGCACGCTGGTGGCCGGCACGATGCTGCTGCTCGCCGGGGTGGCGGGCAAGAGCGCGCAGGTGCCGCTGCACACCTGGCTGCCCGACGCGATGGCGGGCCCGACGCCCATCAGCGCGCTGATCCACGCCGCCACGATGGTGGCCGCCGGGATCTTCATCGTGGCGCGGCTCTTCCCCGCGTTCCTGGCCGCCCGCCCCACGCTCGACGTGCTGGCCGTCCTGGCCGCCCTCGGCATGCTGGGCGCCGCCCTGGCCGCGCTCGCCCAGGACGACCTGAAACGCGTGCTCGCGTACTCGACGATCAGCCAGCTCGCCTACATGGCCGGCGGGCTGGCGGCGGGCTCCGACAGCGCGGCGATCTTCCACCTCCTCACGCACGGCGCGTTCAAGGCGCTGCTCTTCCTGTGCGCGGGCGCGGTCATCCACCATGTCGGCTCGAACCTGATGACCCAGATGGGCGGCCTGAGACGGGAGCTGCCGGTCACGTTCGTCACGATGACGATTGGATTCGCCGCCCTCGCGGGCCTGCCCCCGGCGAGCGGCTTCTTCAGCAAGGACGAACTCCTGCTGGCCATGGACCACGCACTCTCGGGTGGCGGTCTGACGGACGCCGCCGCCCTGCTGCTGTACGGGTGCGCGCTCGCGACCGTCGCCGTCACCGGGGCGTACGCGACGAGGGCCTGGCTCCGTACCTTCTTCGGCCAGGCGAGAGTCGTCGCGCTCCCCGAGCCCGAGCCCGGCACGGCCCACGTGATCGACGTCCGCGAGGCGCCACGGACGATGCTCGTGCCCATCGTGCTCCTCACGGTTCCCGCCCTGCTGCTCGGCCTCGCCGGTGGGCTCCACGTGGACCTGGGGGTGGCGGCCATCGGCCTCGTGCTCGCGCTGCTCGGCGCCGGGGTGGTGTACGCGTTCTGGCGCAGCGACCCCCTCGCCGACCCGGCCCGTCTGCTCGGTCCGCTGCGCGTGCCGTGCGAGCGGGCGTTCTACGTGGACGGTGTCTACTCCGCCCTGTTCGTCCGGCCGGTCCTGGCGCTGGCCGGGCTCGTGGTCAGGACGGACGACGTGGTCGTGGACGGGGCGGTGCGCGGCTCGGGACGGTCCGCGCGAGGGCTGTCCGGGCTGCTGCGGCTCGCCCAGAACGGCAACGTCCAGCTCTACGTGAGCGGCGTGCTCGCCGGGATCCTCCTGATCGTGGTGGGGGCGGTGGTGTTCACATGACGAGCCGGCTTCCTGTCGGTGTTCACATGACGAGCGAGCTTCCCGCTGTGGTGGGGGCGGTGGTGTTCACGTGACGAGCCTGCTTCCTGTCGCGTTGCTGGCCGTGCCGCTGCTCGGGGCGCTGCTGCTCCTGGTGGCGCCGACCGCGTTGCGCCCGTGGCTGCGGGTCTACGGGCTGGTCGTGTCGGGTGTCACGCTGGTGCTCGCCGTGGTGATGGTGGCGACGTTCGACTACGGTCAGGCGGCGCGGCCGCAGTTCGCCGTCGACCGGGAGTGGATCTCTGGGCTGGGGCTCCACTTCCACCTGGCCGTCGACGGCATCTCGCTGCCGCTGATCGCGCTGACCGCCCTCCTGACGTTCCTCTGCTTCGGCTACCTGAGCTGGGGCGACGCGCGCGGGCCCGGCCAGTTGCTGCGGCCGAGAGCGGGCGGTTCGCGGCCTCGGGCGATGGTGTTCACGCTGCTCGTGCTCGAAGTCGGCATGATCGGCACGTTCCTCGCGCTCGACCTGCTGCTGTTCTTCGTGTTCTTCGAGATCGTGCTGTTCCCGATGTACTTCCTGATCGCCATCTGGGGTGGCAAGGGCCGTCGCGGCGCGTCGATCAAGTTCATCCTGTACACGCTGCTCGGATCGGTCGTGATGCTGCTCGGCCTGCTGCTCGTCTGGGCGCGGACCGGCACGCTCGACATCGTCGCGCTCGGCCAGGCCCACGGCGCGGGCATGCCCAGAGCCGTACAGATCCTCGCATTCGTCGCCATCGGCATCGGGCTGGCGGTCAAGACGCCCATGTGGCCGCTGCACACCTGGCTGCCCGACGCGCACACCGAGGCGCCCACCGTCGGCTCGGTGCTGCTGGCCGGCGTGCTGCTGAAGATGGGCACGTACGGCTTCGCCAGGATCGCCATCCCCGTCCTGCCCGAGGGGGCGGTGGCGGCGGCGCCTTGGCTGGGGGCGTTCGCCGTGGTCGGCATCGTCTACGGCGCTCTGGCGTGCCTCGCGCAGCGCGATCTCAAACGCATGATCGCCTACTCGTCCGTCGGCCACATGGGCTTCGTCCTGCTGGGCTTCGCCTCGCTGACCACGGTGGGCGTCAACGGCGCCCTGTTCGCGAACGTCGCCCACGGCCTCATCACCGGCCTGCTCTTCTTCCTCGCCGGCGCGATCAAGGAGCGCTACGGCACGGCCGACATGCGGGCCCTCGGCGGCGGCATGCTGGCGACGCTTCCTCACCTGGGGTCGGTGCTGACCTTCGCGGCCATCGCCTCGCTCGGGGTGCCTGGGCTGGCCGGGTTCTGGGGGGAGATGCTGTCCCTGTTCGGTGCCTTCGAGCCTGGGGGCGGGCTGCCGCGGGGGCTGTTCCTGACGTTCATGGTGATCGGTGGGCTGGGCGCGGTGCTGACGGCGGCGTACTTCCTCGTCATGCTGTCCCGCGTGACGCACGGGCTGCCTGAACGGGCGCTCGCGGTGTCGGCCGGCGGGTCTCACCCGGTGAGCGATACGTCCGAGTGGCCTGATGAGCAGCCGATCGACGGCAGGCGCGGGCGGCGGGTGTTGCCTGACATCCAGGGGTACGAGTGGGCCGCCTGGGTGCCGTTGATCGTGCTGATCCTGCTGTTCGGGCTCTGGCCCAAACTGCTCCTCTCGCTCACCACGCCGGCCGTACAGACCCTGCTGGGGGCCTTGTCATGATCCAGCAGATCGACTACTTCGTCATCGCGGTGCCTCTGGTCCTCGCGCTGGTGGCCGGGCTCGTGCTGATGCTCGACGCGTTCCTGCCCAGGGGAGGGCGGACCCAGACCGGGCTCGGTCTGGTCAGTCTCGGGGGCATCGTCGTCGCGTTGGGGCTCGTCGTGGCGCAGGCCGTACGAGGTGGCGGTCCGCGGGCGACCTTCTGCGTTCCCGAAAGCCTCGCCACCCCGGCGGGGGCAGGAAGTGCGGCGGCGTGTTCGTTCGTGGTCGACCGGTTCACGCTGATCTTCGCGGGGCTGGTGCTGGTCGCGGCCGTCGTGGTCGTGCTGATGTCCATGTCCGAGCTGGCCGGGGGTGGCATTCCGGCTGGTGAGTGGTATTTCCTGGTGCTCTGTACGCTGGTCGGCGCGGTGACCCTGCCTGCCTCGCGTGATCTGATCATGCTGGTGGTGGCCCTGGAGCTGGTGTCGCTGCCGGTGTTCGCGCTCACCGCGCTCAAACGCTACGACGGGCGCTCCTCCGAGGCGGCGGTCAAGCTCTTCCTCGTCTCGGTCGTGTCGACGGCCGTCATGCTGTTCGGGGTCTCCCTGCTGTACGGGATCGCCGGGACGGTCTACCTCTCCCGGCTCGCCTCGGTGTTCAGCGGGACGGCCGCCGCGCCGGGTGCGGCGACGCCGGAGGCTCACTCGGCACTGCTGGCGGCCGATCACGGACTGCCGGGCGTGGTCACGGTCGGGCTGGTGCTCGTCGTGGCCGGGTTCGCGTTCAAGATCGCCGCGGTGCCGTTCCACTCCTGGGCGGCGGACGTCTACCAGGGCGCGCCGGTCCCGGTCGCCGCGCTGCTTTCGGTGATCTCGAAGGCGGCCGGGTTCGCGGGGCTGATCCTCGTCCTGGTCACCGCGCTGCCCGGCCAGGCAGCGACCTGGGCGCCCATCATCGCGATCGTCGCGGCGCTCACCATGACGGTCGGCAACCTCCTGGCCATGCGCCAGCGCTCCGCCGTACGCCTCCTGGCCTGGTCCTCGGTCGCCCAGTCGGGCTACATCCTGGCCCCGCTCGCGGTGGCGGCCCGGACCGGAGCGCCCAGCCTCACCTCGGGTGCGGTCGGGGCGTCGGTGGCGTACCTCGTCATCTACGCGGCCATGAACCTGGGCGCGTTCGCGGTCGTCATGCTGGTGTCGCGGACGACCGCGCGCAACGAGCTGGACGACTATCGCGGCCTCGCCTTCCGCAGCCCGATGGCGGCGATCGCGTTGGCGTTCTGCCTGATCTGCCTGGCCGGGCTGCCGCCGGGACTGGCGGGGCTGTTCGCCAAGGTGGTGGTGTTCCGGGAGATCATCGAGGGTGGAGCCGGGTGGCTCGCGGTCGTCATGGCCGTCAACACCGTGATCGGCCTGTACTACTACGTGATCTGGACGGCGCGGCTGTTCACCCCAGTCGAGGCCGTGCCCGCCGGGGTCCGCCGGGCGCTGCCCGCTGTCTGGGTGGCCGTCGGGATCGCGCTGGTGGTGGCGCTCCTGTTCTCGGTGGCGCCTCAGCTGGTGCTGGGGGTGACGGCGCTGTCCGCCTCCGGGTGACCAAGGGGACTCCAGCGCTTTGAGCAGGCGGTTCGGTCGCGCTGCGCCTTCGGATGAGCACGACGGGGAACGATGGACCGGGGCATCGTCGTTGGACCGGGTGAACCCACACCACGAAGGGGGGAACCTTGCACCACAACGGTCTGCGCACCGCCATTCTGCTGGGCGGCCTGTCTGCGTTGATACTCGCGGTGGGAGGGTGGTTGGGCGGCGGCACCGGCCTGCAGATCGCGTTCGTGCTCGCCATGGCGAGCAGTGGTGTCGCCTACTTCTTCTCCGATCGGATCGCTCTGTCGGCGATGCGGGCGCGGCAGGTCAGCGAGGTCGAGCAGCCCATGCTCTACCGGATCGTACGGGAGCTCTCCACCGAAGCCCGGCAGCCGATGCCGCGCCTGTACATTTCCCCCACCGTCCAACCGAACGCCTTCGCGACCGGGCGGAGCCCACGCCAGGCCGCGGTCTGCGTGACGTACGGGCTCACGCAGCTGCTCAACCCGGACGAAATGCGCGGGGTCATCGGGCACGAGCTGTCCCACGTCTACAACCGCGACATCCTGGTCTCGTCGGTGGCCGGGGCACTGGCCACGATGATCACTTGGCTCAGCTATCTGGCCGTGTTCTTCGGTGGGTCCGATGACGATGAGGGGCCCGGGTTCCTGGGGGCGCTGCTCATGATGCTGCTCGGGCCGGTGGCGGCGGGGATGGTGCAGATGGCGATCTCCAGGACGCGGGAGTTCCAGGCGGACGAGTCGGGTGCTCGGCTGACGGGCGATCCGCTGGCGCTGGCGTCGGCGTTGCGCAAGATCGAGATGGGCGCTCGCCGGCTGCCGCTGCCGGAGAACAGCCGCCTCACCTCGGCTTCCCACATGATGATCGCCAACCCGTTCAGCGGCTCCGGGTTCGGACGGCTGTTCTCCACGCACCCGCCCACCTCCGAGCGGGTGGCCCGGCTGGAGCGCATGGCAGGCTACCGCCGCTAATCCGTCGCGTGAAGTTCGGACAGTTGGATCGCGGCGGCCGGGCAGACGCTCGCCGCCTCGCGCACGGCCCGGTGCAGGCGCGCCTCCGGGGTGTCGTCGAGCAGCAGCACGATCCCGTCGTCCTCGTCCTGGTCGAACACCTCCGGCGCGATCATCACACACTGTCCCGCGCCGCAGCACTTGTCCCGGTCCACCGCCACCCTCATGGTCGTCCCTTCTCCGCGGTCACCACCTGACGGGCACCTGCTGGAGCCCGCCGACGAGCAGCCCCTCGCGGCGGGCCAGTTCGCGGGCGGGAACGGCCAGCTCCAGTGAGGGCAGCCGGCGCAGCAGTACGGACAGGACGGTCTGCAACTCGGTGCGCGCCAACGCCTGCCCCACGCAGGAGTACGGCCCGGCGCCGAAGGACAGATGGGCGTTGGGCGAGCGGCTCACGTCCAGGTCGTCGGCGTCTTCGAAGGCCTGTCCGTCGCGGTTGGCCGAGGCCATGCTGCAGACCACGGTGGTCCCGGGCGGCAGGGTCGTGCCGCCGACCTCGAGTTCCTCGGTGATGTAGCGCGGCATCCCGAATCCGGGGTTCGCGTCGAAGCGCAGGGTCTCCTCGACCGCCGACCGGACGAGCGACGGGTCCGCCAGCAGCCGCTCCCACTGCCGCCGGTCAGCCAGCAGCATCGCCACCATCTTCCCGATCATGTTCGCGGTGGTCTCGTGCCCGGCGACCAGGAGGCTCTGGCCGGTGCCCAGCACCACGGCCTCCGTCATCAGGTCGTCCTCCTCGACGAGGGCGAGGAGGTCGCTGATCAGGTCGTCGCCGGGTTGTGCCTGCTTGGCGGCGATGTGCGCGGCGAAGTACTCGTTGAACTCGGCCTGCGCGGCGTCGATCTCCTTCTGCTCGTACTTCGAGAGATTCATCAGGGTGTCCGACCAGTACGCGAACCGGAACCGGTCCTCGTTCGGCACCCCGAGCAGATCGCAGATCACCCACACCGGCAGCGGGAACCCCAGCCCGGAGACGAGATCGGCCGGCGGCCCCTGCGCCACCATCGCGTCGATCAGCTGCTCGCTCATCGCCGTCATCCGCGGCACCATGGCCGCGACGCGCTTGGCGGTGAACGCCCTGCCGACCAGGCGGCGCCACCGCTGGTGCCCCTCGCCGACCGAGGCGGCCATACCGCTCTTGCGCTGGGCGAACGGCCCGCCGGACGCGTTGGTGGTGGTCCTGGCCGCGTTGGCGGCGTCCAGGTGGCGGGTGAACCGCGGATCGGACAGCACCTGCTTGACGTCGTCGTAGCGGGTGAGCAGCAACGCCTCGTCGCCGCTGGCGAGCCGGATCGGTGCCACCGGGTGGCTCTCGCGCAGGTTCGCCCACTCCTCAGGCGGTTCCAGGGCGGTGGGATTGCGGAACGGGTAATCGGGCGTGCCACTCACGGTGACCTCCTGATGGCCGATATGACCGCATTTAAAACAATCGCCTTACAGCCGTCAAGCAGCCGAATTGATCTTGCGTACGATGGCGGCGAGATCCTCCGGGAAGTAGATCTCGTCGGTGGCTTCCAGATCTTCGACGCTCCACCACCGGTGACCCAGCGTGGTGTCCTTCTCGATCTCCTCCATGTGCTCGTACGAGATGGTCGTGTCCCCGGGCACCCGGATCGCGAAGAACGTCTGGTCCTGGGTGACGGCGTACTCGGCGAAGAAGAACTCGATCGTGCTCGTCCCGTACGGCCCGGTGATCTGGTCGGCGCCGGCCCGGATCCCGACCTCCTCGTGCAGCTCACGCAGCGCGGCCTCCTGGAGCGTCTCACCGTCCTCCGCGGCGCCGCCGATGGTGAACCAGAACGGCTCGTCAGGCCGGTCGGGGTCGAAACCGTGGAGCAGGAGCACCCTGCCCTGTTCGTCGATGGGCAGGGCACGGCCGGTGAAACGGCGGAGGGGGATCTTCGTCACGTCAGTTGAGCTTATGCGCGTGTTCTCCGAATTGTGGGTGATTCCTGGGGCGGTCGCTTTGGCGTCGGCCCACTGAGCGAACGGAGCGTCTCCGCCTGGCGGGCGCGATCGGCCAGGTCGTGATCGAGCGCGGCGATCGTACGGGCTGGGGAGGGTTCGTCGCGCAGCTCGGCGGCGCGGATGCGGTCCAGGCGGAACCCGCGCCCCGCACGACGGCTACGGCACCAGCCGATCAGATACCAGGAGCCTCCGGAGGCCAGCAGCCCGCCCGGCTCGACCTCCCGCTCGCTTTCCCGGCCGTTCGAGTCCGCGTACCGGATCCAGACCACCCGCTGCCGCGCCACGGCCTGTTCGACGGCGGCGAGGATGCCCGGCACGGTACGGGAGGGCAGCACATGGATCCGCTCGGTCAGCGCGCGTACCTCCTCGGCGGCGGACTCGCCGAGCGCGGCGGCCAGCTTCCGCATCGCGCCCGGACCCGCGGCTGAGAACGGGGTGGCGTCCTCGGCCCCGGCCAGCGCCGCCGCCACCGCGAGCGCCTCCGCGGCGGTGAGGTTGATCGGCGGCAGGGCGGTGTTCCGGTTGATGAACCACCCGCCGTACTGCCCCGCCTCGCTCCGCACCGGCACACCGGTCTCCATCAGCGCCTGCAGATCGCGCTGTACGGTACGCCGCGACACCCCGAACCTGTCCGCCAGCCACCCGACCGTCCGGGGCCGAGGCGCGATGGCCCGCAACTCGTCGACCAGCGCATACAGGCGTTCGGTACGGTTCATGGCGCTATCAGGTTAGGCGAGGTGGCGTCGGATGAAGTCTTCCTGACCCGCCAGCTCGCGCCGAGCCAGGGCCGTGGGCTGCAGCGTGAACCCATGCCACCCCTCGGCCGCCACCACCAGCTCGGCCGCGTTCCCCGCCGCCCACCAGCGGGCCGCCATGAACAGCGTGTCATCCAGCACCGGATCGGCCGTGCCCACGGTGAACCGTGCGAGGGGCATCCCACCCAGCTCGGCGTAGAGCGGCGAGATGTCGGGATCAAGGCGTTCCTCCAGCGGCCGCCCCGGCAGCGTCTGATCGCGGAACCACTTGAGGATCGGGGCGTTGATCAGCCGATTGCGTTCCCCGGCAAGGCGACTGCTCGGCGTCCCGTGCGCGAGGTCGTACGTGCCGAAGGACAACTGCGCGGCGCGGAACACCTCGCCGGGCACCAGTCCATGCCGGTCCCGCAACCGCAGCAAGGTGGTCACAGACAACCGAGCCCCCGCCGACTCACCACCGATCACCAACCGCTCGGTCCCGAACTCGGCGGCGGCGTGCTCCAGCAGCCAGAGCGCGGCCTGCTCCGCGTCGTCCATGGCGGCGGGGTAGGGATGTTCGGGCGCCAGCCGGTATTCGACGCTGACGACGGCGATGCCGCAGTTGACCGCCAGATCACGCAGCCGCGGATCCTGGCCATCCGCCGAGCCGATCACTCCTCCGCCACCGTGGTAGTGCAGGAACACACCCGCCGGCGCCCGCCCGTCCGGCGGCAAGAAGACCCGCAGCGGGATCCGGCCGCCGGCGGTCCGCCAACTCCCCTCCGGGAGGAGGGCCGCGGTGGGGAACCCGCCGCCACCCGAACGCTGGAAGGAGCGGGCGGCGGGCGGGTCATTCTGCACGTGGAGGGGGGTTTGGCGGTCGAGCAGCGCTTCCAGGCGGTCGTTGGCGGCGCGGGTCTCGGCGAGGTCGTTCGGGTCGAGTCCGGTGACGAGGATGGTGGGTGGGGTCATGGGGTCAGGTTCGGCTGGGGGCGCGACACCGTACTGTCACGGTTGCGTGGTGACCTGCATCACAAGCAGTGCGGGCTATGCCTCGGACGGGGCCGTGGTGTCGGGTGGGCTGACAAAACTGCCCATGCCACGAACGGTGTAGATGGCTCCCTCTTCGCGGAGAGCTCTCATCACCTTGTGGGCGGTCATCCGGGCGATGCCGAACTCCTGCATGAGGTCGTTCTCGCTCGGCACACGTGAGGCTGGGCGATATGTCCCCGCAGTGATGCGCTCGCGGATCACCTGGGCAACCTGCTGCCATCTCGGCTGATCCTCACGAAAGTCGATCACGATTCCCACTGTAGGAAACTGTGGACTTCCATCGCATACCGGATGGCCCTATGGACCCCTATAGACAACCTGCCTTAGCGTGGGGCCATGACAACACCCGGCTATGACCTTGACGCGCTTCGCGCCACTTTCCCCGGCTGGTCGTTCTTCCAAAGCGACGCAGGCGTCTTCTACGCGACCAGGAGTGGCGTACGGCTCCGGAACGCTGAGATTGAAGGCGGGCAACACCAGACGGTGAGCGCCGATGATGTGGCTACATTCGTAGCGCTCCTCCAAGACCAGCACCTCCGGCGGTGATGTCGTGGACACCTCCACGTTCCTCGCCGAGTACCACGGGCTGCACGTAGCCGCTCCGTACGCGCGAGTAGAGCCAGTGGGCTGGGAGCCGAGTCGGCCTCGCGCGGATCGGGTGCGGGTGCGCGAGCACACGTGCGACTGTCAGCGCCCGGTGTTCGAGCTGTGTGCGGCGGGCGGACTGTGGTTCGTCCGTCGCCCCTCAGACGAGACGTCAGCGATCATGGAGAGTGCTTGGCTGTCGGCCCGTGCCGCTGAGGAGCTGTGGTCACGGATCTTGCGGGGTCAGGCGCGGTGATCGCGCAGCCGGAAACGGCCGGGCGGGCCGCCGCAAAGGTGGTGCAGGGCCTCTGCGGCCTGCCTGCGCACTCTCTTGGTCCTGCCCTGCTCTGCCAGGATCCTCAACACTGCAGTGTCCTCAACGAACTCGGTAATCCGGAGTTGGAGCCAGTTGGACCAGTTTTCCAAGCTGTCAGTCACCTGATCATGCGGAATCTCGCCAGAGCAGAGTTTGTCCACCGTCTCCAGCTCGACCACCCGCCCATCCGCATAGCCCTGACCCTCTGCCGGAAGCCGAGCGACCCATGACCGTCGTTCGTCAGGAGCTGAGCGCTCGACCATTTGTATGACTACAGAAGAGGCCAACACAGAATCCGGCTCCAGCGAGATCAGATCGAAAAGCTCGGCTACTCCGATGCCATCTTCGATCGCGACTCGGTAGAGCTCCCAGCGTTCATGCTCGTCCGTCAAGTCGCCAGCTTCGCCGTCTTGGAGCCGTGCGAGCTCGATCAGCTTGCCTCGTAGCTCCTCACTGATTTCCTCGTTCACCCAACATCCAGATCCGTATCGTGTCGCCTGGGCCAGGCAAGGCTAGTCGTCCGTATCACCGAAGGCTGCCCGGATCTTGGCCGCGCCGTACTGGCCAGAGGGATTGCAGATCGGGCACGCGCATGGCGGTCTTCCATGGGCGTCCGGCATGTAGCGCCACCCCGTCACCCGATTGACGCCGCGGATGCGGTGGATCTCGTCGGCCCTGATGGGCCGCGAGACGAAGAACTCGTACCCGCGTGCATCCGGCTGGGCCGCGATCAGCGCCGCCGCTTCGGAGCTGGCCATCTCGGCGGGAAACCGGCTGTAGTGGCCGACCTGCACAGGCTCGTCATCAGGCATCCTGAAATAGACGGCGACAAGCGTTCGCTGCCCGCCTCGCCGCAGCTCGCGGACCCACTGATGGGTGATCTGGTACGACGGGAGCACCGGCAGGCAATAGATGCCAGAGACCCCCTCATGCCCACCGCTCACCGCCCGGATGCCGCTGCGTCGCATTGACCGCGTGTTCTTGGCGGCGGTGATGTGAACAAGCATGGTCATCGTGACAGGCTCCTGATGAGATCGGTTCGAAGGTCCCTATCGCGTGGCCGCGCGTAGGACTGCGGTGGCTAGGCGGGGTCCGCGAACGCCTGTGCGCCCACCGCGTCGCTGTGGCCGAAGGCGTCGGCGCCGAGAAACGGATACCGAATGTGCTGGGCCTCGAAACCTAGCAGGCAGTGATCGCGCTCGCCCGTCACCAGGTCGATGCCCCGGGAATGGAGCTTGGTGAACGCGGCCAGGGTGCCGGCCCGCAGCAGCGGCCCTCGGCCGTTCACATCGCTGATGATCGCGGCGTACATCTTCGCCAGGCCGCGTGCGTTCCCTACGCTTCCCGACGACGCGGGACCCATGGCCCGTACGGACCGGCTGTTGGCAGTGTCCTGAATGTCGGTGATCATGTGCGATAGGTTCTCTTCCGCTGATGTCTTTTACACGGCTACATGTCGGCGTCGGCCAGAACGCCCTCCTCAGCGCTGACCAACTCGGCGATGGTGCCGAAAAAGGCGGCGATGCCCGGCAGGTTGGCGCCCTTGGCACGCGAGGCGGCGAAGTCCTCCGCCGAGCGCCATTCGACAACGTCCAGCCACTCGTCTCCGGGCAACCGCACCAGACGGGCGCCGAGGAAGCCCTCCCGGTCGCCGCGGAAGTCGGCCAGCATCCCCGGGCGTGCCGCCAGCATCGCCTCCGCATGGTCAGGGCGCACCTTGAAGCGGGTCAGTTCGATGGTTGTGCTCATGGGCTCCTCCTCAATCGCGGTACGGTGTGAACGTTATAGTCACCCAAGTATATAGTCAATAAAGGTGACTACTTAGGAGGCGGGCCATGAGGCGTAGCGAGCGGAAACAGACGGATCCTGATCTGGGGGTGCTCGCCAGCCGACTACTGTTCGCCGTACAGGAGGAACTGTTCGACACCCTCGCCGAGCAGGGACATCCCGGCCTGCGACCGCAGCATGGGGCGGTTCTGGCCTACCTGGATGCCGAGGGCAGCCGTGCCACCGATCTGGCCCGCTCGTCGGGGCAGCACAAGCAGGTCGTCGGCAAGCTGATCGACGAACTAGAGGCTCTCGGCTACGTCGAACGCCGCCCCGACCCCAGTGACCGCCGCGCCAAGCTCATCGTGCCCACTGCGCACGGGCTGGACCAGATGAGCCGCTCGGACGCCATCCTGGCCGCGATCGAGCACCGGCACACGCACGCCATTGGCGCCGACGTGTACGCCGAGTTCGAGCGCCTCCTGCGCGAGATAACAACGCGGCAGCGCGCCTGGCGGGAGAACGCCTTGGCTGAGGGTTCCGAAGTGTGAGCCCGCGTCAACAGCTACTGGCACTTCCCCTTGAGCCAGGCGCTGAGCTGGGGCGTGTAGTCGGTCGCGACCCGCTTGGCCTGCCGCTCGAGTGCGGCCTGCCAGGCACTCTCGTTCAGCTTCCACGAGGGCGGCGGTTCCTCCCATTTGGTGACCTCCGGCCAACTGGGCCCGCCGGTCAGCACCCGAGCCAGGCCCGCAGCGGTGACGCGCCGCTTGAGCTCGGCCTGAAGGTCGGCATCATGGGAGTACAGGATGATCTCCTGCGACGCGTACCCTTCCTTGACCGGGTTCAGCACCTCCGCCCAGGCCCGCGACTTGATCGCGGCGTCGGCGCCGAGCAGGAACCGCCGGGTCTCGGGCTTGATCTCGACCAGTCCGATCATGCCGTCGGCCTTCATGGCGGCCAGCCACTCGCGGAAGGTGTAGACGGTCTCCCCGTCGAAGAGGCCCCGGTTGATCGTCCGACCCTTGAGTGCGGTGTCACCGGCGGCCCACCAGATGTCGGTGATGTTCTTCTTGGCGCCGCTCAGGCCCCAGGTGGAGGTGTTGTGCCACATGACGGCCTTCGTACCGTCCTTGGTGAGCTGTAAATCCGCCTCGACCCCTGCCGCACCCCAAGCCTTGTACTTCCGGATCGCTGTGGGGTTGTTGGGCTGGCGTACCTGATCCCTGTTCCAGGTGTCGGCGCCGTTGGCGCCGCTGGGATAGCCGCCGTGACCGAAGATCTGCGGACATGGTGGGAGCGCGGCGCTCGCCATTGCGGGACTGCTCGCAGGCAGTACGGTCGCCAGCACACCCACGGCCAGCCCGCCTGCGACACGCGATAACACCAAGATCCCACCTTTCGATCATGCAAGTCCCGCGACCTTGGCACATCCCGCGCAACGCTCGCAACCACCAAGCCCTGGCTGCCTGCTGTCGCAACTGGCGCAGGGATCGCCGAATTTGTCAGCCCTGTCCGCCATGATCGACACGCACTTTCAGTACGTCCTTCCAAGGAGCGCCATGTCTGTCAATGAGCGACTCGGCTGGTCCGGCGTCGGCTGGGATGACTGGACCGACCTCGCCCTGATCCGTGCCCGGCTCGACGCAGGCGCGGACCCCAACTCGGGCGTGTTCATCTCCGTACGACCGTTACACGCCGCAGCTGGGAAAGGCTCGCCGGAAGTCGTCACGGAGCTGGCCCGGCGCGTGGACGATGTCGACGCTGAGCATGAGGGCCGTACCGCGCTCTGGCAAGCCGTCTTCGCCAACCGCCCCGACAACGCTCGCGCACTGGCCGACGCAGGAGCCGACCCGTGGCGGCCAATGATGGGCGGCTGGTCACCCGGACGGCTCAGCCTGGCAGGACTCACCCCGAATCTGTTTCTTGTGCCGCCCGGTCAGGCGGGCCTGTTCACAGCGGAGATTGAGGCGGCGGCGGAGTCCAGGCGGTTGATCGCGGCATTGGGCACGCTGTACGTGGAGGGCACCGGGCTGGCCTGCGTGGCCGGCATCACCGCGGCAGAAGCGGCAAGGCGGCTGTCGGCCGCACCGGTCGAGGAGGCAGAGGTCGACGAGCTCGGATACGACGACGATGACGAAAGCATCCTCACGGTCGGCATCACGGATGTGCCCGGCGGATGTGTCGTCAGCCAGCCCTGGGGATACGGGCCGGAGATGCCCCGGGTCATGAGGCTGCTGTCAGCGGGCACCGTCTGCTACGGGCTCTACGCCAACCCCAAGAGCGGGAACCAGGGGAGCATTGTCCGTGACGGCGTCACCGAGGGCCGAGATCTGCACCCGGGCGGCGGGGACCCGTCGCCCGACGACTCGGCCGACGAGATCCTGGCCGCGTTCCTCTACCGGTACAACGCCGTGGCCTACTGCTGCGCCTACGCGGGACTACGGCTGACCAACGCCGCAGCCGTCAACGGCTCGCCCGACATGTGGGTGCGGCTACCGGACGGCGACTACTGGCACTGACGCCGGCCCTCGCCGCTTCGCCGATCCGCGGGGCGCCTCGGCGAAGACCGCAGAGCTCGCTCGCGGTCACTCCACGCCGGTGATCACGCTCAGCACGCATGCGGGGGAGCGGCCCGAGGCACAGGAGAAGACGCGTGCCCTCGTGGACAGCGCGCTCGGCCGTGTGCCCCGGACACTTTCTGGCGTACGGTGGGCGCCCGCTACCGGTAATTCACGAACTGCAGGGCGATGTCCAGGTCCTTGCCCTTGAGCAGGGACATGACCTCCTGGAGATCGTCCTTCTTCTTCGAGCTGACCCGCAGCTCCTCACCCTGGATCTGGGCCTTGACGCCCTTGGGTCCCTCGTCGCGGATCAGCTTGGAGATCTTCTTGGCGTTCTCCTGGTCGATGCCCTCCTTGAGCGCGACCAGCAGGCGATATTCCCTGCCGGACAGCTTGGGCTCATCCGCGTCGAGAGTCTTCAGGGAGAGGCCTCGCTTGATCACCTTCTCCTTGAACACGTCGAGCACGGCCCCGGCCCGCTCCTCGCTGTTGGCCTTGATCTCGATACTCTGCCCGGACCAGCTGATGCTCGCCCCGGTGCCCTTGAAGTCGAAGCGGTGTCCGATCTCCTTGACCGTCTGGTTCAGCGCGTTGTCGACCTCCTGGCGGTCGATCTTGCTGACAATGTCGAAAGATGAATCGGCCAAAACGCACATCCTCTCGCTGCGTAAGCATTAGGCGGTATCCGGTTCCAGTTCTTGCGGACCTCGAAACGCGCCCCCTGCGAACGCGGACCCCAGCGTACGAGCCTAGCCAGCATCGGGGCGTCGTGCAGGGCAGCCGGGCCTTGATCCACGCGTCATGCCGGCGGATCGTCGGCATCGCCTGCCTGTTAGGGCAGTTTCCGGTCGAGTTGGCAGGCGTCATGCAGGTGATCGGGGTCGGCTTCGGTCGTACGGGAACGGTGTCCATGAACAGCGCGCTCGAGCGGCTGGGAGCGCGCCCCCTGTGCTTGACCCTAGGGACCCAGAGCTGGGAGCCGCTGTGCGACTTCCTCGGCGTCCTGGTGCCGGAGGAGCCGTTCCCGCAGGCCTCCGACGCGGACATGTTCGCGAGGGCGGTGGGGCCACTGTTGTTTCGGCGAAGCCGGGAGGTGTGATCCGGCGTGGGACAAACCGGTGTCACGTGTACCTCGGAAGTCCGCTATTCTTCTGTCTGTCGCCGCGAGAGCGGATGACGCGGCAGGTTGCCCGAGTGGCCAAAGGGAGCGGTCTGTAAAACCGTCGGCTCAGCCTACGCAAGTTCGAACCTTGCACCTGCCACACGCAATAAGCGCAGCTCAGAGGCCCTACGGGGCCTCTTCTGCATTTCAGGGGTGTGCAGCCGGATGCCGCTCTGAGCGGCCCGTTGTCGCTGGTCCACCAATATACATGCAATGATCTTGAGCACGTTTCCGCAGGTCGGCGGCCGGATTCGGCCAATACGCGGCCAAGAGGAAGAGCCCCGGTGGTGGGCCGGGGTTCTGGGCGCGGTTGGGACGTGGTCATGCGGCGAGGGCGTCGCCGATCCGCTTGTTGGCGATCTCCTGTTGGCCGTCGATGCACTTGGCGTAGACCCTCAGCAGGACATCGACGCTGTGGCCCGCCCTCTCGGCCACGTCCGGGGCTGGGACGCCCGCGTTGAGCCAGAGTGAGACGGCCGCGTGCTGGAGATCGTACGGGCGTTTGGCGAGCGGAGAGGCGACCTGGGCGGGTGCGAAGGCCAGGAGGCGAGCGGCCTGCCAGACCTCGGTGTAGGCGGTTGAGGCCACGACGCCACCGCGTTCGCTGCTGAAGATGCAGCCGTCCTTGGCTGTGCCGTATTCCGCGATGTGCTCGCGAAGGATCTTGACCAGTTCTGGTGGGATGGGCACCGGGCGGACGTCTTGCCTGCCACGGTGCTTGAGGCCGCGTTCTTCATGGGCGTGGTCGCTGTCGGTCCACTGGGTGTTGACCTCTGGCCGGGACACGTCGATCGTGAGCCGCCCCCAGCCGGACTTGGGCAGGTGGCAGTCTTGCAGTCGTAGGCCGACTGCTTCGGCCGGACGTAGGGCGGCGTAGGACATGCAGGCGAAGAGGGCCATGAGGCGCCGGCCCCTGCCGCGCTGTCCTACGTAGGTCACCGCGGTCAGCAGCTCCTGCGCCTGGCGCGGATTCACCACGACGCGAGGGTCCACGTCTCCGTTGTCTTGGGTGGCTTCCACTTGATCTTGTGCAGCGGATTTGCCGAAAGTTCCTCCAGCTCCACTGCGTACTCCAAGAGAGCGTGGAAGACGGCGCGTTTGCGGGCGATGGTTGTGGAGGCCGCCGCCTTGCCGTCGAGGCACAAGGTCAGGGCGTGCAGGGCGAGCCGTACCGTCTTGGCCTCCTCCAGGCTCGCCAGGTCGAGTGAGGCAGCTTTCAGCCAGGCCGCCACCGCGCTGTGCTGCTGCGGCACATCCGGTCGCTTGTCCTCTGGCAGGAGCAGGCACTTGCGCAGGACGGTGCGAAGCTCGCGAGTGTCCGGGCGGCCTGCTCGATCCTTGCTCAGTGTGGGCAGGACCGTTGCGAGGGCGTCGGACATGCTGTCGCGGCTCTTGGCCGCCGCGTGTGGCCACTTCATCTCTATGAACGCCTGGGCGAACTCCAGGACGCTCTGAGCGTCCTTGGCCTTGATCATGGATGTGGGCAGCCCGGACATCACGTCGAACGCTTCACCGCGCTTGGCGGCCTGCCGTAGGTCGGACAGGAAGCTGTCGGCCAGGGCCTTGGTTCGGTAGGTCTTGGAGGAGCGCTTGCGGGCGACGTGTGGCCTGGCATGTTGGCACTGCTTCGGTCATAAGTAGACAGTGGATCGTCTGTGCTCCCCTTCCAAGGATTTGGCCGATGCCCGTACTCTCTCCACCCAAGAACGATCACACAGCGAAAGCGAGGCCATCAGTGCTGCATACCTGGGTCAGCACCGCAGGAGGGCCACTAATCGCCGTCCCCAAGTCCGAGCTGAACAGCTGGGCGGGTGTGGATGACAACGACGGTCCCGTAGAGACCTGGGGTGACTACGGCCGCGCCTGTGCCGTTCAGGGCTACATCGGCCTCGTTGCCGTTGGTACGCAGCAGGCCCTTGTCCTCGGCGACGAACCTGCCATGACGACCTATCTGCCGACTGAACGCCTCTTTCTGCGCTGGGCTGCCGCAAACTCCGAAGCCGAGCTGGTCACGGCAGCCAAGCGAGCCCTCGCAACGGAGCCGGATTGGGACGACGACGAGCACCTGAACTGGGAGGTACGAGAGGCAGCCATACTCTTTGACTCCGCCATTCCCGGCGCTGAGCTGGAGCCTGAGGAGCGACTCATCATCGATCTCGAGCCCGGCCAGTACAGGGTCCGAGCCACCTACACGAAGGACGAGGACAACTGGATGATCCTCGTCGAACTCCAGCCAGCGATCTGAGCCTTGGGCGTACTCCGCCCCCTATGCCCTTCCACGGATCATGTGGTCAGGAGTCGTAGGTGGGCCGCACACATCCACCCCTTGGAGGCAACATGGGTGCCACATTCTCCCCGATACCCGAGCTCAACCTCCTCAAGGAATTCGAGGACAGCCTCGACGGGGAGCCCTATTCTCGCGGCTTCGAGCTGTTTGAGTACGGTCGCGTCTCCGCTCTCGGTGCCGAGCCGTCCGCCGAGATGCGCGACCATCTCATCCCGTTCGCCCAGGCAACGGCCTCAGGCTCCTTCTACGCCCTGTGGAAGTATGACGGTGATCTTCTGCGGGGACGAGGGCGACCTGTACATCGCAGCACGGGATCTACCTGAGCTGTTCCGCCTACTTGCGGCAGAAGACGAGGACGAGCCCGCCCATGGGGCCCACGTCGCCTGGTTGGAGCGCACCTTCGGGCTGACGCCGGCCGAGGACCCCGACGCCGTCTATCAAGCCGCGCTCGTCGAGTATGGGCGGGCCTTCGCTGATTGGTGGCTGACCTTTGATGACGAGGATTCGATCATCGCTGATCTTCTGGACGAACTAGAGGACCTCAACCTCTGAGCTTTCGCCACGGCCGTTCTCTCGTCGGCTACTGGATGTTCGGCCTCGGTTCCACCGCAGCAGCCGCCGTGCCATATACGTGCAATGATCATGAATGGCACCACGATTCTCACGTTTCGTGATGGACCGTACCGAGAACGCTTCAGCCCTTGAATGCAGGGGCTCGATTTGTCAGTCCATCACCTCTTTCTGTACGCCCGTTTATTGCAATCTCTTGAAGAGCAAGGGCATTACTACTCCAAAGAAGCCCGCTCGTACGGCGCGTCACGTGGATCGCAGTAGTCTTATTGTGATATCCCGTATCTCGAAGATCATCTGTCTTGACAGTTGTAGGAGAGCGTTTTATATGCCGTCGTCCCTGATCCAGCAGCTCTTTGGCGCTCGGTTTGGCGAATGGAATCGCAAGCGAAGCTCTTGTGCGGTATGCGAAGAGATCCGCGCAAATGCGCGTGAACTAAGATACATCATTGGTGCCATGACGCAAATTGATCCTGGCGCCAATGAACTAACTAACGGGGCAATGCAAGAGCTCGACATGGTAGAAAGCATCCTTGACTCTAATATATATCGCAGGGGCTCGCATGGATCTCGCGCGATCGCCGCGCAGATTCACTTCAATACTGCACGCATTCTCTGGCTGAGAGCCCTGCCGCCAGAGAAGCTAAGACCGTATCTACCTATCGTCCTACCGATTATCAGAGAACGCCTCGGTGTAATAGATGAGGGGCGAATCAGTATTGAGAAAATAGCAGAAAAGGCAGCCGAGGTCGACTCGAAACTGACCGCTGACGATCTGATCACAACGGTCGAGGTGGTGTCCACGGCGCAGGAGACCGCAATACGGGAAGAGGCGCGAGCTCTGAACTTTGTGCGTATCGTGCGTGTCATGACAGCATGCCTATCTGCGCTCGCTATTGCTCTCCTCTTGGTTACATCATTCTTCCCGGAGGCGGTACCGCTGTGCTTTACTCCTCTTGATCCGGACGGTACTTTCAGCATCGTATGCCCAACTCACGACAGCGGACCTAAAATCAAAAAAGATAATCTTGAGGAGGAAGTCCGAAAAACAGCGGACTGGGGTGATTATATCGTCGTCGAAATTGTGGGACTATTGGCGGCTGGAATTGCGGCAACCTCTGCATTGCGGAAGATCAGGGGAACATCGACTGCTTTTCCGGTCCCGGTGGCGCTAGCCATATTGAAGCTTCCCACGGGGGCGCTTACCGCTGTACTCGGGCTCGTTCTCATGCGTGGATGGTTCATTCCAGGGCTAAGCGCGCTCGATACTCCTGCGCAAATAGTCGCATGGGCCATTATTTTTGGCTATTCGCAAGAACTGTTCACGAAGTTTGCTGACAGGCAAGGCCAGGCCGTTCTGGAAGGCGTTCATGGGCCTGGGGAGCACCCACCTCAGGAAAAGAGAGTTCCGCGCATCGTGCACGCTGAAGAAGCATGACGAAGCATGAGTTCCGGCAACATCAGAACGTGGGGTTGAGCGTGCGTGACCACCGGCCGACCAGGGCGGTAAACCATCCTCGCAGGATACGAGCAGCCTCCAACCAGAGGTAACGTGCGGATCGGGTCTGTCGGCGGTCGCCCGGGTGAAGGTAGGAAACGCCAGCGATGGCTGCGCTCCCACCGCCCTGCTGCCCGATCGGGGGGCGCGAGAGCAGGTAACCTCGTGGAAGGCCGTTCGGGAGCGTCTGCATTCCCCATGACTCCAATCCCGGAGCTTGCCTGAAGAGTGGCTCGTAGAAGCCCATGGCACCTCGGGATTGGACGACCTTGGGCCGGCAAGTGTGCGCTGGTCATGCGGATCGGGGTTCACTACGATGGCCCGTGATCTTGAGAGCCAGTCGATTCAGGGGCAGACGTGGCGACAGCGGACGGGTACCAGTACACCTTCGGCGCGATGGCGGGCGCTGGCGTCGCTCTGGATGAGGTCGGCGACGAACTGGGCAAGATCCTGCGCGTTCTCGAGACGGAGTGTCAGCTTTCTCAGGGAGCGTTCGGGTGGGCCGCGGAGCTGGGCGCCCGGAAACAGTATGCGATGTTCGTCTCCACGTGGCGCGGCGAGGTGGAGTTCGCCATGGGGAAAGCCCGAGAGTTGGCCGAGAAGTCAGCCAAGACCGACCAGGGTTACCTGAGCACGGAGAACGCCAGGCTGAACAGCCTCCTGTACACGGTGGGATGGAACCCCGATTCCTCCGGAAAGTTCAAGAAGCAACCCGAGCTGAACCTGTCCCATCAGGACAGGTATACCGACAACGATGGGACCTGGGCGTTCCGCGGGCTACTCGGTACCGGCATGCTGGGCCTCGGGGTCAACGCGTGGGCGCTGAGACGGTACCCGGAGTGGAAGCAGGTAAGCGCCGAGACCAAAGCTGCCAGGAAAGGCTCGGCTGTACTGCATCTGACGAACCCGGTCACTCGCCAGGCGATCGAGACCGGGAGATCCCCAGTCCCCAAGGGGTACACCTACTACGAACGGTTCGACCGCAAGGCCAAGACCTTGAGGGTCGTCTTGGTGAAGTCGCAGTCAGCGGTGATGAGCAAGTCCACGGTGAGCAAGCTCCGCTTCGCCAAGCGCTTCTCCTTGTTGGCGTTGACCGCTGGGGTGGTGTGGGAGCTTCTCACCATTCCGTCGGATGAAGATCTCAACCGGGCCATGCACGGGTGGGAAGAAGTCGCCGCCAGGGCCCGGGCGCTGTTCGGGTCCGATCTTCCGGCGCTCAAGGAACTCGCGCTGGCCAATTGGAGCGGCGTGGCCAAGAACAAGGCGGACGACCGCATCTTTCGGTTCATCCATGGCGGGATCGACCTCGCGGACTTCGCTACCGAGATGGCCAACCGTCTTGCGGCTCTGATCGAGCAACTGAACGCGCTGCACAAGGCCGCGTACGTAGCCACGACGATCACGGTGGCCGCTTTGATCGCGCACGCGGCGCTGTCCTTCATCCCTGCGATGCGCGTGGTGGCGGCGTTCCTTGGTAATCAGCTCACCACCATCGCGATGTTCGTGCTGACGGCCGCTCCTGCTGCAGCGGCCAGTGTCTTCGGCGGAAACATGAAGGATGCGTTCCTCAACATGAACACCTTCCCCGTCAACAGAGGGAGCGAAATGCGGTTCGGTTGGAAGTAATTCCACCCCGGGGTGCACCACACTTCTCCTGCCCAGCTGGTCGGGAAGGTCAGCTCTCTGTAAAACCGTCGGCTCAGCCTATGCAAGTTCGAACCTTGCGCCCGCCATACCAGCGGGAAAAGCCCCATTACCAGTGGAAACGTGGTGACGGGCCTTTCGCGTAGATCGCCTGATTCCCTTTGGTTTCCCCGGAGCCTCAGACCCCCGCCGGAGGCACGGATTGGGGGTTGCATCCTGTACCCAGGTCCAGGGTTACCGTCGAGCCATGGGCGAACGTTCGTGCGGCCCCCAGACGCAGGGAGGGATCATGGAATGGGCACCGGCTGAATGCGCACTGCCGACCGAGGAACGGCCGCTGCGAGTGGCGGAGTTCGACGAGATGTTCGCGACGGCGCTGCGTGGGCTGGAGCGCGTGGCGCCGACTCATCTGCGGCTGACGTTGGATGGCGGATCGCAGGTGGAGGAGACCGTAAGAGACCTGACCGCCCGGGAGACGAGTTGCTGCTCGTTCTTCGCTTTCTCCCTCACTCCCAGCGATACGCGGCTGGTCGTGGACGTGGAGGTACCTTCCGCGCATGTCAAAGTGCTCGACGGTCTCCAGGCTCGTGCGGCTCAGGCGGCGTCATGAGCCGGCAGTGGTTGCGGACGGGAGAGGTCGCCGAGGCTGCGGGGGTCAACGTTCAGACGCTGCGTTACTACCATCGGCGGGGTCTGCTACGAGAGCCGCAGCGTACTCATGGTGGTCATCGGCTGTATCCGTCGGAGACCGTGGTAACGCTTCGGGTGATCAAGGCGGCGCAACGGCTGGGCTTCACCCTCGACGAAGTCGCAGACCTGGTGGAGATGGGTGGCCGTCATCATGGTCGGCCGGACCAAGGTCTGCAAGCGCGGGCGATGGCGAAGGTTGCCGAGGTGGAGCAGAAGATCGCAGATCTCCAGGCGATTCGGGAGACGCTGAGCGAGGCCGTGGATGCCGGGTGTGACGATCTGGTGGCGTGCGCCGCCAGCCCGCGTTGTCCGTTGCCGTTCTCCGATCTGGTGAGTCCCCTACAGTCACGAACGTGACTGTCGCGCGTTCCCTGCTGCTGTTCGTGGTCGCCGCGCTCGCTGAGATCGGCGGGGCCTGGCTGGTCTGGCAGGGGGTGAGGGAGAACCGTGGGTTGTTGTGGGTCGGGGCCGGTGTGATCGCTCTTGGCTTGTACGGGTTCGTCGCTACGTTCCAGCTGGATCCGCACTTCGGTCGCATCCTCGCCGCTTACGGAGGCGTGTTCGTCGCGGGTTCGCTGATCTGGGGTGTGGTGGTGGACAAGTTCCAGCCTGACCGGTGGGACATCATCGGATCGGCCATCTGCATCATCGGCGTGCTGGTCATCATGTACGCCCCGCGCGGGTGACCAGGGTCCGGCAAGGGGGCCGCCAGCTTCTGATCTTGACATGCGCTTGTCCGGACGGAACGCTGAGCACTCTTTGGCCGCCCTATACCGATGGAGATATCCGTGCACTTATTACGTGGTCATCAGTTGATCCGCGTCACGGCAGTGGCCGCCCTCGTGGTTGCCCCCCTTGCTGGAGCGTATGTCCCAGCCGCGGCGGCCGCCGACACGGTCGTCCTGCCCCTGGAGACCCAGCCCCGGATCGAGCGCCCCATCCTGGACAGCATCAAACGCGCGGCCGCCAATCAGCGCGGCACTCTTGAGGCGGCCGTCGAGGCGTACGTGGCTGAGACCGCCGCCACCTCACCCACGGCCTGGGCGAACCAGCCCGACGGCAGAGCGAGCATCCCCGATGTCATGGTCGACGACCTGTCGGCGGTAGAACTGGACGACCTCGCGGCCCTCGCGCGGGACACCGGGACCGGCTTCGCCGAGACGATCGATCGACATGGTTGGACGTCGGCCTACCGGAAGGTCGCAGCTGAGCTGGAGGCGGCGTTCCCGCAGGAGTTCTCCGGCGCGGTCCGGGCTGAGGACGGCTCCAGCGCCTGGTTCGGGTTCAAGAACGCGATTCCCGAGGAGGCGGTCACGCTCGCGAAGACGCTTCCCGCAGAGGTGCGCCTGGTCGGCGGGCGAGGCTTCTCAGAGGCCGAGCTGGCGGAGGCTTCGGAGAACGCGCACGCCGCCGCGATGGCGGACCCGGCGGTCGCCGGGGCGAGCACGTACTACGAGATCCAGACCGGCGTGATCCACGTCTCCGCGCAATCGCGCGAGGCGGAGATGCCGCCGGCCGAGCTGAACGCCGTCCGCGACCGGCTCGCGTCCGTACGGACTCTCAGCGCGGGCATCAAGGTCGAGGCCGAGGTGTCTTCCATGCCGGTGTCGGTCCCGCAGGATGATTACATCCGTGGCGGCGGCTACCTGACCGGATGCACCGCGGGGTTCAATCTCAAGTACGCCACCAGCAGCACCAAGCGGATCGGCACGGCCGGGCACTGCGGTAGCACTGAGTTCAGCACGTACACCAATCACAGTGCTGACGGCGGATCGACGGGCGTCATGGAGATCTGGTCTCATCAGGGCAGGTGGGGTGACATCGGGTATTACGACACCGGCGGCTTCACGCCCACGCGCACCTTCTACTACGACTTCAGCAAGAAGCGCTACGCCGACTCGCGTTCAGGCATGCCGGCGGTCGGCGACACGGCATGCAAGTTCGGCAAGATCAGCGGGCGGGTCTGCACCAGCGTGCGCTACCGCAACGTCTCCGTCAACGACCTGCGGCACATGGTCATCTCGAACTCGACCGACTGCGCCAGCGGCGACAGCGGCGGCCCCTGGTATCACGGTGGCATGGCCATGGGCATCCACCAAGGCCTGATCCGCAAGTCCGGTGACAGCTATCGGTGCTCGTTCACGCCGGCGTATCTGTACCAGAACAGAAACTACGACGTCTGGCAACGCTGACCACGCCGTACCGATGAGGCCCGTCGACGGCCGCGTCACGCTCCGTGTCGATGCAGCCCTCAGCCCTGAGTTGACCTGTCTGGAGCGTCCCTGTCTGGTGTGGAGCTTGCGGTAGGGATGCGTCGGGGGGCCAGGAGGGCTCGTACGGCGGCTTCATCGCCTTCGATGTCGACGAGCCCACGGGCGTCGTCGAAGGTGAGCGCACCCGCTGCCAGCCCGAGAACGATCGAGGCGTCGGCGCGCACGACGGCATCCAGATCGGCGCCATCATGCAGGGTCACCTCCACGCCCGAGCGCGTCGCCCGCAGCTGAAGCAGCCGGCCGTCGACCTCGATCCCCACCGACGATGCCGGGGGCGTGCCCGCCCCGCCCGCGAGGAGGGCGCGCAGGCCGACGAGGAGCCATTCGGGGTGGAAGCGGTCGCCGCCAGGCCCGCGCGCCATGAGCGGCGTGGACCAGCGGATGAGGCCCTCCACCGGCTCCCTCAGCTCGGCGCCCCATGGGGTGAGCGCGTACACGACGGCGTTGCCCTCCTCGGGCACCCGCCGCTCCACCACCCCGGCCGTCTCCAGATCGCGAAGACGGTCGGCGAGCAGGTTGGTGGCCACACCGCCGAGCCCATCGAGCAGCTCGTGGTAGCGGGCGGGGGCGATGAGCAGCTGGCGAACGATGAGCAGATTCCACCGGTCGCCCACGACATCGAGTGCCCGAGCGAGACCGCAGTACTGTCCGTAGCTCCGACTCATGGAGACCACTTTACATTTTCAAGTGTGCTTGAGAATATCAAGCAAATCACTAACCCCAGCTATGGGACGGCCACCAGCACAAGCGCTCACGCCAAGGAGTGAACCGATGACCGACACCTTGGCCCAGGCCCGTGCGGCATTGCGGGAGGTCGTTCCCCACCTCGTCACACTCGTACGGAACGTCCCCGACCCCCATGCGATTTCAGTCGGTACCTGGACGGTGGGCGATGTCGCAGCTCACCTGACTCACGTTTTCCACCTCGACACCGACGCCATCGCCGCAAGGCCACTCCCCGACGCCACCGTGACGACGGCGGGCATGGCCGAGGCCAACGCCACGATGCTGGCCCGGGACGACGAACGGAACCCACTGCTACTCGCCGATCGCATCGCCGCGCTGGCGGACACGTTCGACGACATCGCCTCGCGCGCACGGGCCGCCACCGTCGACTGGCTGCAAGACACCCGCCTGCCGCCGGCGGCGGTGGCGTGCCACCTGCTGGAAGAATGCCTGATCCACGGCTATGACATCGCCCGAGCCGTCGGCCGCCCGTGGCCGATCCGGCGCCACCACGCCCTGCTCGCGATCGAGGGCGCCGTGCTCCCGCTCATCGCCGTCCTGCCCCCCACGGCCTTGGTGGACCAGGACCGGGCCCGATCCTTTCAAGCCCGCTTCGACCTGCGCCTGCGTGGCGGCGGACGCGTATTGATGGCCTTCGCCCGCGGTTCGTTGACGCTCCAGACAGGGGGCGCACGCGACGTCGACGCCCACCTGTCGGCCGATCCCGCGGCCCTCATGCTGGTGTTCATCGGCCGACGAGGCATAGGCAAACCGTTGGTCGCGGGAAAGCTCACCGCGTGGGGGCGTCGGCCGTGGAAGCTCGCCCGCATGCTCACCGCCATCAGCCCCCCGTAGCCCGTTCGCCAAGGGCTCGGGGTATCGCGGCCGCCAGAAGGCGCTTGTCCGGTTTGCCGTTCGGCGCCAGTGGCGTCTCGTCGATGACGGTGATGGTCGCCGGGACGCATGCGTCGCCGAGCCGCTCGCTGACCAGCGTCCTCAGCGAATCAAGGTCGGGGGTCCGGTCCGCCACCGGTACCACGAACGCGTGCGCCGCCTCGCCGGTGTTCTCGTCCGGGGTGCCGATCACGTACGCCTCCGCGATGTCAGGGGAGGTGGCCAGGGCCCGCTCGATCGGGCCGGCGTAGTAGAGGTTCGCGTTGACGATGATGACGTCCCGTGTCCGTCCGACCAGGTACAGTCGCCCGTCCTCGTCGAAGTGGCCCAGGTCCCGGGTGCGCACCCATCCGTCGATGAACACCTCCGCGGTCTCCGTTGGTTCGGCCCAGTACCCGATCGCCTGCGCGGGTGTGCGGACGTGCAGTTCGCCGTCGACGCCGGGCGGGACGGGCCTGCCGTTCGCGTCCCTGATCACGATGTCGATGACGTCGGGTGGGAACCCGACCGAAGGGGGGACATCCGACGGCGTGGCCATGGAGATCGTGCCGGTCTCGGTCTGCCCGTAGCCCTGGAACACCACCGGGCCGAGCACATCGAGTGCTTCGCGGAGCCGGGACGCCTCCAGCGGCGATCCGGACACCATGAGCGCCCGGAGGCTGCTCAGGTCGGCCGGGGCGCTGCGCTGGGCGGCGACGAGTCTGTACAGGCGGGGTACGGTGATGACGCTGGCGGACGCCCGATACTTGGTGATCGCCTCGGGGAACGCGGGCGGCTCGGCGACGACCATGGTCCCGCCTGCGGCAAGCGTGAGGACGCCGTACTCCATCATCACCTGGCTGCTCAGCGATCCGAACACCAGGTAACGCCGCAGCCGGGAGGCCAGTTCGCGGATCGCCGGCGGCCACGCCGCCGGGCGGGCCGTCCACGCGGCGTTCATGGCGGCGTAGGTCTGCGCGCATGCCTTCGGTGTGCCGGTGCTGCCGCTGGTGTAGACGAGCCGGGCGACGTCCTCCGGCCGGCCGGACAGGCGCAGCGGACCGTCCTCGTCGGGTGCGGCCATCAGCTCGGAGACGGTCAGCGTGCGCCGCGCGTGCTCCACTCCCGTGGCCGCGTCGGTCACGACCGCTGCGATGCCCTGGTGGAGCACGTGGCGCAGTTGGCTGTCGGACAGTCCGGGCCGCGCACCGACGACCCGAGCTCCCACGACGTAACCGGCGATCATCGTGGCGAACGCTTCCGGGGTGACTCCGAGCATCATGGCGAGTCCGTCCCCGGGCCCGATGGCCGCGCGGCGCAGCCCGGCCGCGATCCGCCGGACGAGGCCGAGCAGCTGCGAGCCGGTGACGGTACGGGCACCGTGCTCGAAGACGGGCCGGTTCCCGGCCACGGCAAGGAGGTCCAGAACGGACCGCGGGTACGGCTCAGCCGACGTCGGCAAGGCATTCCTTGACGAAGACGGCCAGCGGCTGCTGATGTACCGTCGGCAGGTTCCACCGGTTGTCCAGGTTCTCCGCGAGGTGGTGGACGCCGGTCGCCGTGCCGTCGCGGTAGTGCCGCACCACGGGGTGCAGGTAGCTCGCGTCGTGAGCGTTGGCGGCGTCGTTCTCGACGACCCGCGGGATCGAGATGTCGAACGGGTCGACGGTGTCGTGATCCTCTCCGTACTCCAGGGTGATGACGAACCTGTGCCGGGCCTGGCCGAGCCCGCCGTCGGCGAGGTACGCCACCGGGACCTCCTCCTGGTACAGCGCGGTGGCGCCGTCCACGGTGACGACGTCGCCGAGCACGCCGAACTGCTGCCACAGCGCCGAGGAGCGGTTGACCCGGGCGATGATCGCGTCGCCGATCGCGTCCGGGGTCGGCTCGACCTTCTCGGCCGGCCAGGTTCCATCGTGGTAGCGGGTGGCCAGGATCCGGTGGAGCGCGCGCACCCCATACCGGAAGCCGTGGATGAATCCGCTGGTGGACTTCTTGAAATCGCGTTGCTGGGTGAGCGTCCCGGCGAAATACAGACCGGGCACGGTGGTCGACTCGTACGCCGGCGTCTGTTCGGGGAAACGGTCGTTGATGACCAGCGCGGGCCGGCAACTGTCGTCGAACGCCGAGGCGTCGAACCGGAAACCGGTGCACACGATCACCCGGTCGTAGAACAGTTCGCGCAGCGCTTCCACGGTACGGGCGTAGCGGAACATCACGCGGTAGCTACCGTCGTCGCGGCGTTCGATGCTGTCCACCGTGCCGTCGAGGACCGTGTTCTGGGACTTCAGCTGGTAGCTGTCGAGGAAGTTGTTGTTCACCGCGCGTAAGTGCCCGACATAATGCGACTGCCAGGCCATCTTGATGGAGTGCGGCCCGGCGACGTGGATGACCGCGGCCTTGTCCATGAGCGCCTCGGCGGTCTCGAACCCCGAGTTACCCTTGCCGATCACCAGGACCTGCTGGTCGACGAAGGACGCCGGGTCGGTCTCGAACGTGTCGTAGCGTTCGGCGGTCTCGATGCCGGGGATCGGCGGGACGTACAGCTGGGAGACGCCGGTGGCCATGACCAGCCGCCTGCCCTGCCATGAGCGTCCACTGCGGTCGGTGGCGGTGAACCCGTCGTCGTCGCGGCTGATCCGGACGACATCGGTGTCATAGTGCACCCGGACGCCTGTCGCCGCCGCGAAGTCGGACAGGTAACGTACGAGATCGTCGGCCTGCGGGAAGTACTTCTCGCTGTAGCGGGTGAACAGCAGCTCCGGGTCGTCGCTCAGCAACGAGTTCCAGTCCATCCGCAGCCGCAGCTCCGGATCCTCGTACCCGGTGTGCACCTTGTTGATGGAGATCAGCTGGCGGTGCCGCGGGAACCGGGTGAAGAAGGTGCCCGGCCCGGCTCCGCGTTCCAGGACGACATAGTCATGACCGCTACGTTCCAGCGATGCGGCGAGCTGCAGCCCAGCCGGTCCGGCCCCGATGATCAGGTAGTCATGCGCCATGATCCGAAAGCTACGGACGGATTCTCAGAGGATTCTGAGAATCCGCGATCTATGGTCCAGGCATGCCCGCTGTCGAAGGCGCCATCAACCTCAGCGCCCCGCTGCGCTCCGCCGACCTGCACCGCGCCGCGACACCGGTGTCCGTCGTGGTCGACGAGGCCGTCCGCGGCCGCGTCGAGCGCGGCCGTGACTTCCTGCGTGGCGTGCTGCGGGAGGAGGAACGCCCGGTCTACGGCGCGACCACCGGCTTCGGGGCCCTGGTCGGGTACGCCGGCCGGGAGGAGGAGGCGGACCAGTGTGACAACACCCTGGCCCACCTCGGTGCCGGGCAGGGGCCGGATCTGGCCCATGATGTGAGCCGGGCCGCGATTCTCGTGCGCGTGTGGTCTCTCGCGCAGGGGGCGTCCGGGGTTTCGGCACACGTGGTCGACGGGCTCGCGGCGATGTTCGCGACGACGTTCGTACCGGCGATCCCACGTTACGGTTCAGTCGGCGCGAGCGGAGACCTGATCCCGCTCGCCTATGCCACCCAGGCGCTGCGTGGCCGGGGACAGGCGTATGTCGACGGCCGGCGGATGCCCGCGGCCGACGCGCTGCGCCATGCCGGGCTGACCCCGTTGACGCTCGACGGACGCGACGCCCTCGCGCTCGTCAACGGCACCTCCCTCACCACGGCCGCGACCGCCCTGGCCCTGGACAGCATCCGGTCCTCGCACCGCGCGCTGCAGGCGCTCACCTGTCTGCTGGTCGATCTGCTCGGCTGCGACCCGGCCTTCCTCGACCCGCGCTTACTCGACGCCTATGGCCACCGCGGCGCGATCGACGTCGCTGACGGCATGCGCAAGACCCTTGCCGGGACCAGCCCGACCGGCACACGTGCGCTGCAGGAGCCGTACAGCATCCGCTGCTCCCCGCAACTGCTCGGCGCCGCCGAGGACGCCCTGCGCTACGTCGACGGTGTGGTCGAGGCCGATCTGTCCAGCGTCAGCGACAACCCGCTGTTCTTCCCCGATGACGACCTGGTCGTGCATGGCGGCAACTTCTTCGGACAGCCCGCCGCGTTCGCCGCCGATGTCCTGGCGATGGTCACCGCTCAGCTCGGCAACCTCGCCGAGCGGCAGCTCGACCTCCTTGTCGACCCGGCCCGCAATGGTGGTCTGCCCCCGATGCTCGCCGCCGGACCTGGACGCCAACACGGGATGCAGGGGGTACAGCTCGCCACCACCGCGTTGGTCGTCGAGCTCCGCCGCGCCGCCGTGCCCGCCAGCATGCAGAGCCTGCCGACCAACCTGCACAACCAGGACGTGGTGCCATTCGGCACCCAGGCCGCCCTTCGCGCCCACGACATGGCCGCCCTACTGCGCCTGCTCTGCGGTTCGCTGGCGGTGGGACTGCGGCAGGCAGTACACGTCGGCGCCCGCCGCCCCACGTCCCCCGGCTGCGCGGCACTCCTCGACTCCCTGGCCGAGGCGATCCCCCCGGTCGACCCTGACCGCCCGCTGGACGCTGATGTCCGCAAGGCCGTCGAGGTGCTCACCGCGATACTCCCTCTGTAAGAACCGGAAAGCGCGCCTAGGAAGTTGCCGGACGTCAAGCATTTTGATCCCGACGTGGCGCTGGACCGGGTCGTGCGCCTGTTCTGGGAGCGCGGTGCCGAGGTCACCGGCATCGCGGAGGTCGTGCAGGCCACCGGGCTGAGCGAACAATCTTCTTGACGGGCGGACAATCGCGATTTTACAGAGTATTGGGATGGCCGATACGGTTGATTCGGTCAAGATCTTTGCTCTTATGAGGTTGAAGCATGCACTGCAAGAAGCTCACATCCGTTCTGCTCAGCTCCGCCGCCACGACGGCCATGCTGCTGGCACCGGCAAACGCAGCCTCCGCACAGGCAGGCTCCGCACGGACGAGCACGGAGACCGCCGCGACGAAGGCCACCACCGCGTCAGCTCAGGCCGGGGTCGAGCGCGACAGCATCCGTTGCTCCAAGCCCAGAGGCAAGTGGGCCAACTACTCGTGGGGCGAGGGCAACACGAGCGCGACCATCTACTTCAACAACCACTGCAGCCACAAGGTCAGCGCCAAGATCATGTTCGTGCGGAAGGGCTCGGTCGGCGACAAGGCCGCCAAGTACCGTTGCATGACGGTCAACGCCCACACCAAGGGCAAGAAGAAGTTCTACGCCGCTGTCTACAAGCCGTATTCCGTGACCCGCGTCGCGCGTTGCAGCTGAGCCGGCCGCCCGTGTCCGGTGGCTCCCGGCAGCGTAAGGGGTGATACTTGCCGATCTCGACCGGTCCCACGGTCGGCGCCTCAGGTAGGGGGAGAGCGGCGAGCGGATCGGTTCGCGGGAAGGTGAGCTGAAGGTGACCGCCCCGCGTGACCGCGACCCGGCAGGATGCCGCGCCGCGCGGGGCGTCGCCGTAGCGCCGTAGCCACCGAACGCGCCGACCGACCGCCGCACCGCCGCGGGTTGCGGCTTCAGCTCGCCCGCAGCTTCGGGTAGTGCAGGACCTCCACGTACATGATCCGTCCCTCAACGACGTCAAGGATCAGATCGCCTTTCGCCGGAAGCAGCGGCACGCATCTGTGCCCGGGACCGTACGCTCCATTCGGTCGCTCGGCCGTATAGAAGCTCTGGCAGAAATCATCACCGCATCCGCAGGCCTCATGGAACCGCACGTCCCAGACGGCGATGGCGAGATCCTCCTCCCCTTCCTCTCTCAGACACGCGATGAGCTCGGCGACGAGATCGGGGAACAACTCACGTACGAGTGGCCGCTCGATCTCGCTCATGTCACACAGTCTCCCAGCTCTCGTAGAGGCGCCATCAAGATCCGGAACATGCGCGGAACAGGAAGACGGTCGCAGAACCCCGGAAGCGTCCGCTAGGTCGGAAAGTCGGTGTGCCAACGAGTCTCGAGCCAGAGCCGAACGAGCCGGTTGGTGGCGGCGTACGGCTTCCCGTGCGCAGGGACATACGAAAGTACGTGGGGGTTGTCGGGGGCCGCTGCTACGTTGCGGTGGCATGGCGACATCCTCCCGGCAGAAGCCACCGTCCCTTTATGTGATCAACGGGGACTTCGTTCCGCCCGATCGGGGTGACGAGCAGGAAGGGCCTGAGTCTGCGGTGCCCGCTGGTGATCCGGACGAGGCGGTGCGGCTCTTCCATCACTACCGGCGGCTGATGGCGCAGATCCTCGGATACGAGGAAGCACTCCCCGAGCCTGCGAGTGAGGAGGACCTCGCCGCGGTGGAGAAGAAGCTCGGGGTTGTGCTGCCTCCAGACCTTCGCGCGCTGTACGGCATCGCCGACGGTGACGGTGATCTCGTCAACCCGCTGTTCGACCGGCAAGAGTGGCTCCCTCTTTCCGAGATCGGCGACCAGGATGACGAGTGGCTCGACATCGCGCGGGAATGGCAGTACGAACCCTGGCGCCAGACAGTGTTCGATACCCAGCCCCCGAATACCGTCCGGAGGTCGCCGCTGCGTACGGGCTGGATCCGGTTCGCGTTCGACACCGGCGGCAACTGGCTCGCCGTGGACATGGATCCAGGGCCGAACGGTCGTCCCGGACAGGTCATCAAGGTCGGAGTCGATTACACGTACGGGCCGACGTACGTCGCTGACTCGGTGACCACGTTTCTGCGCCGTCTGGTGGAAGCGCTGGAACGCGGTGACTACCGTCGTCACGACAAGAGCCTGTGGATCGACGCGGACCTGCCGGATCTGCCCGGCGAGCACTCCATCTACAGCGACGGTGGGCCCTCCCTCGCGCGGGCCATGCAGGCCGGTTCACGTGTGCAGGAGGCCCGGGTGGTCGACGTAGAGGATTGCGCGTTCCTCGCCGCGGTGCCCGACGTGTGTTCGCTGGCGCTGTCGAGCACGGGTTCGCCCGACCTGACCCCACTTGGTGGCCGTCCGGTGGAGTATCTGGAGCTCGATGTGGAGTCGCCCGACCTGACGGTGCCGGCCCGAAACCGGGAGCTGCGTTCCCTGTCGGTCACCTGCGCGCGGCCCGTCGAGCTGGCTCCGCTCCGTACGCTGCCGAACCTGTGGGCGCTGGACATCGCGGCGGCATCCGTTGCCGACATCGCCACGGTGGCTGAGCTGGAAGGATTGCGGTACCTGGAGGTGACCCAGGACCAATGGCGGGAGTTGTCGGAACTCGACGGCCTGCCGCCGCTGGCCGTCGTCGGCGTCCACCCCCACCGCCCCGAACGCGACTGGCCGTCCTCAACGGACTGGGTCACCATTTTTGACGAGTTGCCTTCGCCAACAGCCTGAACCGGTGCCTGGGTCAGGGACTCGCCCGGGGCGCCTGGACGGGAGATCGGCACCTTCACGGACGGCCGGTAGGTCTTGCCGTCCGCCGTGGCGTCCCCGGCGGCTACCGGATCTGGGACAACAAGGCGCGTCGCTGGTGGGGCGACCTCTACGAGTTATGCCCGGTGGCTGGCATGTTCCCCGTGGGCTCACCTAGTATCGAAACGACTCGTTTCTGTTTCTGGTGATGCGGATGGAGCCGATGCCCGCCACGGAGAAAGCCGCCGGTGCCCGCCGTACCCGTCTGACCCCCGCGCGGGAGGCGGAGTTGTACGGCGTCGTCGTTGAGCTGCTGCGCGAGGTCGGCTATGAGGCGCTCACCATGCCCGCCGTCGCGACCCGCTCTCGCTCCAGCACGGCCACGCTCTACCGGCAGTGGGGCGGCAAGCCGGGTCTGGTCCTCGCGGCGCTCAAGCATCACCAGCCGCCTCCCGATGTGTTCAACGTCGACACCGGGACCCTGGGCGGCGACCTGCGGGAGATCGCCCGCCAGGTGACCTCGGGCGCCCCGGCCGAGCACGAGTTGATGGCAGGGCTTTCGCATGCGGCGCTGGGCGACCCTGAGTTGGCGCAGACAATGCGTGAGCAACTGACCGTACCGGCGCAGGAGGCTTTGGAGGAGGTGTTGCGGCGGGCGGTCGACCGCGGCGAGATTCCCGCCGACACGCCCGCCCGCCCCTACTGCGCGCACCTGCTGATCGCCTTCAGCGTGATCATTCCTGTGATGGAGGGGCGTCCGGCCGACCAGGGCGACGTGCTGAACTTCGTGGACGCGGTCATGCTCCCGGCGCTGCGCCAGCCCGCCTCCTAAGCCCAGCAAGCCCAGTAAGCCCAGCGATTCAGCGTGGCCCGACGTGCTCCTGCAGCGGATCAAGCGGGCACGGCCGGGGCCTTGTTGTCTTGAGCGCGCCAGTCGTTGTCGCCCAGGGACTGCGCGGTCGGCCGGTAACCACGGGCGTGGTAGCCCGTGTTCTCGTCTACCACGATCGTCGCAGCTCAGAACCCTCCTTCGGGCGGACGTTCCCCGAGGGCGAGGCCACGAGGCTTGACTAGTGACCCTGACAGCGGGATTGACCGCACCAACCGTGACCGAGCCGGCCGTGGAGCCGGTCCCCTCCGGCTGACCCGAGCCCCGCCCGCCGTTTCCCCTTCGAGGAAATCAATGACCAAGCACACGCGCGGCCCAGGCGCCCTTTGCGACTTCCAGCTTTCGAACAGAGCGGATCCGCTCAGCCCACCGGGTCCCACGGTGGAGATCGTCATCCCCGTCTACAACGAAGAGCGGGCGCTCCCGGGATGCCTGCGCACCCTTCACGCGCACCTGCGTGAGCGGATGCCGTTCCCCTGGCGGATCACCGTGGCGGACAACGCGAGCGTTGACCGCACGCTGGAGGTGGCTCGGGAACTGGCCGCCGAACTGCCCGGAACGGACGTGGTCCACCTCGACAGGAAAGGACGCGGGCTCGCGCTGCGTACGGTGTGGGGCGCCAGCGAGGCCGACATCGTCGTTTACATGGACGTCGACCTGTCCACGCGCCTGGACGCCCTCTTGCCGCTGATCGCCCCGCTCGCCAGCGGCCACTCCGACCTCGCCATCGGCAGCCGGCTGGCCCCCGGCTCGCGTACCGTGCGCGGACCGCGCCGCGAGCTGATCTCCCGCTGCTACAACGCGATCATCCGGCTCACCCATGGAGCCCGCTTCAGCGACGCGCAGTGCGGATTCAAGGCCGCCCGTACGGACGCGCTCGGCCCGCTCCTCGAACGGACGCGGGACGACGCTTGGTTCTTCGACACCGAGCTGCTGCTGCTCGCCGAGCACAACGGGTTGCGCATCCACGAGGTCCCGGTCGACTGGGTCGAGGACGTGGACACCCGGGTCGACGTCGTCAGCACCGCCACGGACGACCTGCGCGGACTGTGGCGGGTGGCCCGCATGAAGGCGTCGGGCGCCGCGCGGGCCTCGTTGCCGACCCGCCCCGCCCCGGCCGCCGAGCACCCCGACGCCGTACTGGCCCCCGCCAGGGCGCGCTCCCGCATCACCTGGGAGGTCGGCTGCTTCGCCGCCATCGGCGTGCTCTCGACGGTCGGGCAGGCCCTGCTGTACTGGCTGCTGCGCGCATGGTGGCCGCCCGTACTCGCGAACCTCGTCTCGCTGATCGTTCTGACGGTGCTCAACACCGAGGCCAACCGGCGTCTCACCTTCCGCTGGTCCGGCACTGGGGTCGGACGCGCGCACCTGGGGGCCGGTGCCCTGTTCTTGATCGGGTACGTCGTCACCTCCGCCGCTGTGCTGCTGTTCCGCCAGGTCCAGCCGGAGGCGTCGGCCGGGGCCGAGACGCTGGTGCTCACCGCCTCGTCCGTACTGGTCACCGCCGTCCGCTTCATGGTGCTGCGGCTGGCCGTCTTCCGCCGTAGCACCCCCTGACCGTCTTCGGAGAAGAAGAAACACAGATGACCGACACCACCGAACTCCCCTCGCCGCCACGCATCGCCGGCCGACCGCTGCCCGGCTGGGCGGCTCCGGCCGCGCTCGCGGTGATCCTGCTCCTGGCCACCGGCCTGTACGGCTGGGCCCTGGGTTCCCTCGGCTGGGGCAACGGCTACTACTCCGCCGCCGTGAAGTCGATGGGCCAGAGCTGGACGAACTTCCTGTTCGGCTCCTTCGACCCAGCAGGTGTGATCACCGTCGACAAGCCGCCGGCGGCGCTGTGGCCGCAGGTCCTCAGCACCAAGATCTTCGGCCTGCACGGCTGGGCGATGATCCTGCCCCAGGTGCTGGCAGGTGTCGCCGCGGTGTTCGTGCTGCATCGCACCGTACGACTGTGGGCGGGAGAGGTGGCCGGACTGCTGGCCGCGCTGGTCCTGACGTTGACCCCGATCACCGTGGCGATCAACCGCGACAACAACCCGGACACCCTGCTGGTGCTGACGCTGGTAGGGGCGGCGTACGCGCTGACCCGGGCCTTGCGGACGGATTCCGGCCGGGCTTGCCTGCGGTGGTTGTGCGCCGCCGGCTTCCTGATCGGCCTCGGCTTCATGGCGAAGATGCTGGCCGCCTGGATGGTGATCCCCGCCTTCGCGGCGGCATGGCTGGTCGGTGCGCGCGGTCCCTGGCTCGGCCGGCTCGCCAAGCTGCTGGCCGGCGGCGTCGTTCTCGTGGTGTCCTCGCTGTGGTGGGTCGCGATGGTCGCGTTCTGGCCGGGAGAGCGCCCGTACATCGGCGGCAGCACCGACGGCAGTGCGTGGGACCTGGTCATCGGCTACAACGGGCTGGGGCGCATCCTCGGCGGGAGCAGCGGCGGCGCGGGCGGCTTCAGCGTCTCCTTCGGCGGCGCGGCCGGTCTGGGACGGCTGTTCAACGACCAGGTCGGCGGGCAGATCAGCTGGCTGCTGCCGTTGTGCGGGGTGGCGCTGGTGCTGGCCGTGGCCGTTGCCGTATTGCGCCGGCGCGGAGTCATGACGCTCGGTGAGCCGCTCGCCGCGTCCGGATGGGTGCTGTGGGGCACCTGGCTGGTGGTCTGCGGCCTGGTGTTCGCCACGCAGCAGGGAACTTTCCACCCGTACTACACGACGCAACTGGCCCCCGCCATCGCCGCCATCACCGCCGGCTTCGCCGCGACGCTGGCCCGCGCCCACCGCGCGGGGGCCCGCTGGCCACTCCCGTTGGGAGTCGGCGCCGTCGCGGTGACCACGGTCTGGGCATATGTCGTGATCGAGCGGGTCCCGTCCTGGAACGGCTGGCTGGTGTGGCTTGTGGTAGCGGCCGGAGTGGCGGCGGTCGTGCTGCTGCTCCTGTCCGCCGGTCGGCGACGGCTTCTTCCCGCCGCCTTCGGCGTCGCGGTCCTGGCAGTTCTGTCGGCTCCGGCGGCCTGGGCGTTCAGCGTCCCCGGCTCCACTTCGGCGATGGGTGGCGCCAACCCCACCGCAGGTCCGTCGGGTATGCCCTTCGGCCGTGGGGGCGGCCCGGCCATGGGCGGGTTCGAACTCCCACCAGGCATGGAGCTCCCTTCAGGAACACAGCTGCCGCAAGGGATGGAGTTGCCGGAAGGGATGGAGCTTCCCGAAGGCTTCCCCGGCGGGAGCGGTGGCATGCCACCTGGGTTCTCCGGAGGCTTTCCAGGCGGAGGCGCCGAGCTCACCACCGACCAGCGCAAGATCCTCGACTATGCCGTCAAGAACTCCGGCTCCGCCCGGATCAAGCTCGCGGCCGAGGGGGGCGCCATGTTCGCCTCCACGTTCATCCTGAACAGCGACGCCACGGTCATCGGCATGGGCGGCTTCATCGGTATTGACGATGCGCCGAGCGTTCGGCAGTTGGAGGAGTGGACGAGTTCCGGGCAGTTGCGCTTCGTCATGGGATCCGGTTGGGGCGGTTTCGGCGCCATGATGGGCGAAACGAGCACACAACGCTCGCAATGGATGAAGCAGAACTGCACCGAAGTCCCCGCCAGCGCGTACGGGGGACGTCCCGTCAGCCCCACGCCGGGCAGCCCAACGACCGGTGGCGCCATGGGAGGCGCCACCACCCTCTACGACTGCGCCGCGAAGCACTGACGTACGGGGGCCAAGGTGTCGGCCATGTCAGTGGCGGCGTCAGGGTGGCGACGGTGCGTTATCAGAGCGGTCGGTGATGGTTGAGCCATGAACGGTTCAGCGATCGCGGCCTCGGGGCTGCGAACTGGGCCACGACCAGCTGACAACAACGCAGGAGAGCATGATGCAGACGTTCGACACCCCCGCCCCGATCTCCGCCGTCCTGGACATCCCCGCCGGGCGCGTGCGGTTCATCGCCGCCGACCGGGCCGACACCACCGTCGAGATCGTGCCCGTGAACGCGGCCAAGAGCCGTGATGTGAAGGCGGCCGAGCAGACCACGGTCGCCTACGCCGACGGCCTCCTGCGGATCGAGAGCGCCGAGGCGAACAACCAGTACTTCGGCCCGTCCGGATCCATCCAGGTGACGATCCAGTTGCCCGCCGGCTCCCGCATCGAGGCCAAGGCGGCCAGCACCGAACTCCAGGCGGTCGGCCGCCTCGGCGATGTCGTCTTCGACGGTGCCTACAGCCAGATCAGCATCGACGAGGCGGCGAGCGTCCGCCTGACCGCGGTCGACGGCGACGTCGAGGTCGGCCGGCTGGGCGGCCCCGCGGAGATCAGCACCTCCCGGGGCGACATCCGGATCGCCGAAGCCACGGGCGGCAAGGTCGTGCTCCGCACCCAGTCCGGCGACATCTCGATCACCGCCGCCACCGGCGTCTCGGCCGCCCTGAACGCCGGCACCAGCCACGGCCGCATCACCAACGCCCTCAAGAACGACGGCACCACCGAACTCGACATCCACGCCACCACCTCCCACGGCGACATCACCGCCCGCAGCCTGTGATCCGGGAGCAGCGGCGCCTCAGAGGAGTTCGCCGGCCCGGCGCAGGCGGCGCTCGCGAAGGGCCAGCAGTGGCGGCAGGCCCAGCTGCACGAGTATGTACACGGCCACGGCGAGCGCCTCCCAGAACCCCGACGAGCCGATCGCGCTGCCACCGAGCTGTGTCAGGGCCCAGCGCCCCAGCGAGACGGCCAGTGGCAGCACGCCGGCCGGTGGGTCGAGCAGGCCCGCTGCGGTGAGCCCCTCGACGAAGTCCGTGCCGTCCACCTGCTCGCCCGCGACCTCGCCGGCCCGCGGTGGCCTCGTCGAGCGAGCCGGTCTCCTGAAGCGCTGCGACGAAGACCGCGCCCGGCTCCGGCACCGCGACGAAAATGTTCAGCTCGGGGCGGCCGAGAATCCCTGCCTCGCCGTCGAAGACGACCGTCAGCCGCGCGGAGTTCCTCTACCGCCAGGGCAGGTACGCGGACGCACGTGACGAGACGGACCGGCCGCTGAGGCCGGCGCTCACGTCCAATCTTCTGAACGTGCCGGGGCTGGACTACGACGCTCGGTTATGCCGTGAAGGGAAGGGGGCGTGAGGAGTCCCGGGGGCTTTGGGGATAGGCCCATGCGTTGTTCACGGTCATCGGCGCACCGGAGCGGTCCACGTCCGCGGCACTGCTGGCTCGGTAGCCTACTGCCGCCCAACGGAACCGGAACGGAAGAGGAACGGAAGATCGGCCTCGTAAAATCCTTCAAGGTCGGCCGCGACCAAACAGGAGAAGTGATGACCGAGTGCCTGTGCGTCGTGACGGCGCGTCATCCGTTGGTGCAAGGCCTTTAAGGTCCACGCCATCCGGCGAAGAGCGTCGCTGACCTGCCATTAACTGGCACATAGCATTCAAGGGAGAATTCCATGAATATACCTCGCGCTGCCCATCGCCTCGCCTTAGGGATGGGAGTAGTGATCCTGTGCGCCAGTTTCAGCGCCTGCGGTACTTCTGGGACCGCCGCAAGCCAGACCGCCGCGGCCGACGCCGGCCAGGACTCCAGCCCCACCACCGCTACCAGCAAAAAGAAGACCCCCCGGCCGAGCCCTCGCGGAGGCGTCACCAAGGCCGCCCTGCTGAAGAAGATGAAGAGCGAACCGGACGTTGGGGACCTGTCTGAGTCGGTTATGTCCTGCCTGGCCGAACTCGCGTTGGAGTACGGCGATGGGGACGACCTAAAACGCTATATCGAGGGTTCGATCTCGGACGAGAAAATCAAGGGTCTCACTCCGTCGAACAAGCCCTATTGGAAAGCGACCGACAAGTGCCTGAAGTAATGTAGGAAAGAGCCGAGATCAGGGGCGGCGGCGGATCCGCTACCCCCCGCAGACCGAAGCTAGAGGCTGCCGAAGTCAGGCAGAGTGATCGAACCGTCCTCCGCGAGGGGGAACCCGGGATTGTGCGCGATCTCCCAGGCGTGGCCGTCCGGATCGACGAAGGCACCGGAGTAGAACCCGATGGCATTGGTGGCCGCGGGCTTGGTGATGCTCCCACCAGCCCGCTCCACCGCCGCGAGCAGAGCATCAACCTCCGCATCGGACCGGACGTTGTGTGCCAGGGCGATCCCGCCGAAACCGACCGCCGGCCCGGGCTCCAGACCGCAGTCCTTCGCGAGTTTGTCGCGACCCCACAGGATCAGTCCTAGGCCCCCGGCCTGGAAGAAGACGGTCTCCTCGACTTCTTGCCCCCGCCAGCCCAGGGCCTGGTAAAAGCCCTTGGCGCGAGCGAGATCGGAGACCCCCAGCGTGATCAGAGTGATTCGCTGTTCCATGCGATCACGTTACTCTCCCCGATGATGGCCAACCACGTTCGCCGGCGACGAAGGCCTGTCAGTGGTGGTGGCCGTTCCGGCCGAGGGTCTCCACGGGGGTCGCGCCGGGGCGGGTCCACTGCGGCACGGGGCGGCTGGTCGGGCCCCAGGTGGCGCTCCCGTCCGCGTCCGAGCGCCAGTACCAGCACGCGTGGGCCCCCTCGGGCCAGCCCTCGGGTTTGTCCTCCCACGTCTCGCCCCGGCCGTACGGCGTCATGTCGAGCAGGGCGAAGGACCCGCTGACCGCCTCGTTGCCGCGGCCCGTCGTGGAGTAGGTGAGGAACACGCGGTCGCCGTCGCGCAGGAAGCCGGTGAGGTAACCCATGCTGCCGCCGATCGGCGCGTCCACGTCGCGCACCGAGTACCAGGGCTGGGTGTAGCCCATGAACTCGACGTAGGAGGCCACCTCCTCCCACCGGCCCGTGGTCAGGATGGCGAACGAGACGCCGCGTGCGTTGAGGTAGACGGCGTCCTTCAGGTGCCAGGCCATGGTGGTGCAGCCCTCGCACTGCCCCTGATGCGGCGCGCCGTCGTACCACATGTGCTTGTAGACCACGAGCTCGTCGCGGCCCTGGAACAGGTCCAGGAACGGGACCGGACCGTCAGGTCCGACGACCTCGACCGTCCCGTCGAGCTCCACCATCGGCAGCCGGCGGCGGGCTGCGGCGATGGCGTCGCCCTCGCGGGTGTGGGCCTTCTCGCGGACCAGCAGCTCGTCACGGGCGGCCTGCCAGGTGGCCAGGTCGACGATGGGCGGGCGGCCGGGCAGCGCGGTGGTCGGGTCACTCGGCGAAGTCGTCATGGTGTCCTCCGTGGTGTCTCGTGACAGGCGGCGTCGTACGACGGTCATCTGAACAGACTCGCGACCCGGCCAAAACTCATCGCACCGACACATGCGGCGTGTCGTGTCAGTGGCCGTGTCAGTGCAGCGACGGTCCGGTATCAGAGCGGTCGGCGATGGTTGACCCATGAACGGCTCAGCGATCGCGGCCACCGGCCGTCCATTTGATGCGAAGGAGCACACCGCCATGTCTGTCACCCTTTCCGACCAGGACAAGCTCACTCTGCGGGTCGCCGCGTGGGGTGCCGTCTCGTTGATGTCGGCCGCTGGCGCCGCCGGCTCGGCCCACAAGGTCGCCACGCACGGCTCGATCGCGCTGACGTCGGCGACCGGCCTGGTCGGGCACGTGGTCACCAAGGCGCCCAAGGGCGTGAAGTACGGCAAGTCCGTGGCCGAGCTGGCCGATCAGGTGCTGCCGGCCTTGACGGCGGCCATGGTCCTGCTGAACGAGCAGGATCCGGCAGAGGCCGACAACTTCCGTGGCACCGTCATCGTCGCCATCGACGCAGCCGCCCAGACCCATCAGGGCGAGCCCAGCCCCACCCTGGCCGAGATGGCCCGCAAGATCACCGCAGCCCTCGACGCCGCTTGATGAATGTCGCCCCGCACAGCCACAGCTCGTCACGGGGGTCCTCTCCGGACCCCCGTGACACGACGGCATGTTAATCACGCAGCCGACGAACGTCTCCGCAAGATCATCAACCCTGGAGCATCTCAGGCAAGCGCGTCGAGGAACCAGGCGCTGATGCCATCGGAGCTCGATGCAACAAATATTCGACCATTTGGGGTGAACGAGGCGACGGTCTGGTCGGAGCCGGTCCAAAGAACGCGGCCGTTGGTGGCGTCGAACAGCACGGCCAGGTAGTCGTCAGCGGTGAACACGGCTGGGCCGCGGCTGGTCCAGCAGGCTCGCGTCGATATGGCCGTCCAGGGCAGCGTGGCATCGATCGTGAGTGCGGGATCGGCCACCATCACGTCCGTTCGATCCCCGTCCGCGGTGAACAGACAAGCGGTCGGACGGTCTCCACCGGCTGCGACAAGCCCGGCGCCATCCGGGGAAAATGCCAACGCGTGTACCGCAGGAAGGCCGGTGTCCCAGGTGGACAGGGCAGCACCGGAAATCATCTCTCGTACCGAGACCCGGCCGTCTGGTCGGGCGTACGCCAGGCGCCCGCCGGTGTGGTCCAGTGCCGCAGGCCCGGTCGCATCCGGCATGGTCAGTAGGATACGACCTGTTGCCGAGTCGGCCACGGTCACCGCGTTCACCACGAGGCTGCCACCGGCAAGCAATTGCCCGTCGCCGGACTGGGCGAGTCGGTCGAAGGCGATGTCACCCTCCCAGTCGCCATCCGCCTCGAACTCCTCACCGATGGCGAAGCTATGTCGGAGGACTCCGTCGAGCCCGTATGTTCCCGGACCATCGCTGCCACCGCCGATGTCCGTGTACCCGACGGTCACCCGCGCACCGTCAGGGCTGAACACCGCGTCCACCGCTGTCGACTGCTCCGCCAGTACGGCAATCTGGTTCGGCTCTTCGGCGTCGGGATCCGGCCGCAGCAACAGCACCTCACCGAGATCGTTGTTACTGGTCGCACCGGCCCCGGCCAGCACCACGCTCAAGTCATTCGGGCAGGCGACAACGCTGACGTGGAAGTATTCGTCAAGCCGACACAGCAGTCGATGGGGAGCATCTGTCACAGCCGCTGATGCTCTCACGGACGGCAAGGCATCTCACCACGGATCTTGTCGGCCTGGCACGTCGAGCGCGAGAAAACGACCAGCTGCTCTACTGCTGCCAGAGATGATCTAGGCTGGGCGGCTCCATCTACGACCACGTGGCGGCCCTCTTGCTTCCGTTACCGGTGGTTCCCCCGCGCTGGGGGGTGCCTTTGTTGACCCTGGCGGCTCCCGCCTTGCGTACCGTCTGGTGGTACTTCCCCGAAGGACCGGACTATTCGACGCAGAGCTTTATCCGCATCTCATGTGCTATTGAACCCTTCGCGAATGTCGGCTGGCTGATAGATATCAACGGGGAGACCATAGGGACAATCGCCGGGTGGGTGACGGCGGCGTTGTTCGTGGTGATCGCTGGGGTGTTCACGATTCCCTACGCCATCCAGATCGTCATGGATGGGTGCATGGACACGCTCCGTTTCGGAGGTTGGAAAATCGTGGAGTCCGGGCCGATCCTGCACTATTCAGCGGGCGCGGTGCTGGTCATGTTTTTGATGCTGGTTCGGCGTGCAGAGACGGGCTGGACCACCACGCCCGGGAGAATGTAGCCCTCGCCGTCTATTGGTTGCGCGGCCAAGCCGAAGGGCCCTGGGACCCTTCGGCTTGGCGCTGCACGCGATCAGGTGCGGTCACGCGACCAGGCGCAGCCAGGCCGCCGCGAGTGCGGCGTGACCGGCCGGCGTCGGGTGTACGCCGTCCGCGGCCCAGTACTCCGGCCCGGTCGTCGCGGCGAGTTCGGCGAACATGCCGTCGGCGGCGAGCAGGTGCGCGCCGTACTTGCGGGCGAGCTCGCGGACGACCTGGATCTTCGGGTCGAGGTCGGCGCGCCACTCCTTCCGCTCCTTCTCGCCGACGTACACGTCGCCGACCTCGACGCTTCCGCTGATCGGCAGGAGGAACGTCTCGATGAGGATCAGGTCGGTGCCGGCCTCGGCGAGGGGGGCGAGCAGGCGGTCGTAACCCGCCGCGTACTCCTCCGCGGAGATCACGTAGCCGTCCGGGTCGTACGTGTGCCAGGCCACGTCATTGCCGCCGACGAGGATCGACACCACGTCCGGGCGCGCGTCGAGCACGTCCGCCTGCCATCGGGCTTCGAGGTCCATCACCTTTTCGCCGGCGATGGCGGTGTTCAGCCAGGTCATGGGCCTGTCCGGGTGCCGGAGTCCCCACTCTCCGGCGACGCGCAGCGGGTAGCCGAACCCGAGACCGTCTTCGCTCTCAAGTCGCTGGCAGTCGGTGATCGAATCGCCGGTGAACATTACGGTGCTTCCCGGTCGGAGGGAGATTGTCATGTGCGCTCCAATAACTCGGTTGAGTGATGAAAACGTTGAAGTTCGGGCGGCGAATTTATTTTCTGAGCGCCGTTTTCAAGGCCTGCGGCGCCGATAAAGGAACTAGCTGGCCGGATTGCCGAACCAATGGCCGGCGGCCCGCTCAAAAGCTTCACGATCAGGGTCGCGGTCACCTGCCCAGGCGACTATGCCGTCAGGTCGGACAAGCACGGCACCTGATCCGAGGTCGTTTCTCGCCGCCCCGGCCGCATACCGAACCCGGCTCTCCCAGCCCATCGCCGAACCCTGTAGGCGTCGGTCGATGCTGAAATCGAGCGCGACGCCTCGTCCGTCCCGCATCAGGTCGCCGAGGCGAGTGCCGTCCTCGAAACGGAAATCCGGCGCGTTACGGCCGACCAGCGGATGCTCGCTGCCAAGGTCGTAGCGGATCGACGATCCCGACATCTTGTCGAACAAGTACGTCGTACCGTCACGGGTCCCGATCAGGTCGCGAACCACTCCTTGGATCGCCTGGGCATGCGGGTCCGGCCTCATGGCCGCCACCTGGGCGCGCGTCCAGTCGAGCACCCATGCGCCGATCGGATGGCGCTCGCGGGTGTAGGTGTCGAGCAGCCCGTCCGGCGCGTGCCCGTGTACGGTCGCCGCGAGCTTCCATCCCAGGTTCAGGGCGTCGCCGATGCCGGTGTTGAGTCCCTGCCCTCCGAGGGGGGAGTGGATGTGAGCGGCGTCGCCCGCGAGCAGGACGCGCCGCTGCCGGTAGGTCGTCGTCTGCATCGCCCGATCGGTATAGCTGGAGGCGAGATGGACCTCGCTCAGCGTCACGTCGGTGCCGGATACACGGCGCAGAACCGCCTGGAGATGTTCGAGGGTCGGCTGCCGCGAGCGATCGAACGCGCCGCCGTCGAACTCCATCATGCCGATGTGCCCCTTCAGGGGCGTCTGGAGGTACATGCCAGTCGGCGTCGGATTGAACCCAGGGCGCAGCTTCTCGGGATCGGCGATGGTGGCGTGCACGGCGTAGCCGGTGAACTGCGGCTCGGTGCCGACGAAGTCGAAGCCCGCGAGCCCGCGCACCGCGCTGCGGCCGCCGTCGCAGCCGACGAGCCAGCGCGCCGCGTACTCGTGCTCGCCGGCTCGCGCGACCACGCCCTCATCGTCCTGCGTGATGGCTGAGACCATGACGCCGCGCCTGATCTCCACGCCGAGCATGGATGCCCGCTCGGACAGTACCGTCTCGATCGCTTCGAGGTTCGTCATCACGCCTTCCGTCGCCGGGCTGGGCAGCCGGAACGGCAGGGCGGCGACGTCGACCTTGGCCGGATCGAGCATCATGCCGGCGAAGTGGCCCACGCCACGAGGGGATGGTGACGGCTCGTCCCCGTCGGGATAGTCGTTGACGCCCGACGCCTTCAGCAGCGGGTGCAGCATCTCGCGGCGGTAGAACGCCTCGACCGACGCGGCGGACAGGCCCCGCATCCCGAGCGGGTCCGCCTTCCACGGCGAGCGGGGCTCCTGATCCCGCTCAAGCACCAGGACAGAGCAGCCCGCGAGGCCAAGCTCGCAGGCAAGGAACAGACCGACCGGGCCGGCGCCCACGATCACTACGTCATGCACGAGAACTCCCTTTCCGAGGCACCGACGCATCGAGGTTTCCGAGGCTTCGAAGCTCGCCGTCCTGCTTCTCCGCAGGCACCCAAAGACTGAAGCGGGCCGCTCACACGGGGCACACACGGCGCTCACGGGGGCGCACATGGCGCTGACACTCGCGCCCTGCGACGCGGTTCGCGCTGCGTTCGATCGAGCACCCGGCGGGCTGCTCAGGTCGGCATGACAACGCCCGTGAGCGGATGATTTGGGGACCCGAGGGTGCGTGCGCGAGGATCGGGAGATGGACGGGGGTGCGCGGCTTCGCGTCACGCTGCTCGGCGGCTTTCAGGCGTCTCGCGATGACGCCGCCCTGCCCGTTCCGGGTGCGCGGTTGCAGGGACTGGTCGTACGGCTGGCGCTCGCCGGCGGGCGCGCGGTCGAGCAGGGCGTCCTGGTCGACGCGATCTGGGCCGAGGACCCGCCGGCCGGTCCCGCCCACGCCCTGCAGGCCCTTGTCTCGCGGCTGCGCCGGACCCTCGGCTCGGCCGGTGACGTCGCGCAGGTCGGGGGCGGCTACCGGCTGGACGTGGACGCGGCCGACGTGGACGCGCTGCGGTTCGAGCAGCTCGCCGCCGCCGGCCGTGACCGTCTGCGCGCCGGCGACCCGAACGGCGCGGCGTTGCTGCTCGGCGAGGCCGTGGCGTTGTGGGGCGAGCGTCCCGGCGCCGAGCCCACGGTCGTCGCCGCGGTAGCGCCCGCCGTCGCGACCCGGCTGGCCCACGCCTCGGTCGAGGCCGTCGCCGATCTCGCCGAGACCGAGCTGTCCCTGGGGCGTGCCGACGCGGCCGCCGCCCGCCTGGCCGCTCTGCTCGCCGAGCAGCCGGTCTACGAGCGGGCGGCCGCGCTGCTCATGGACGCGCTCGCCGCCCAGGGCCGCCAGGCCGAGGCCCTGGCCCTGTACGAACGGGTCCGCGAAACCCTGGCCGACGTCCTCGGCGCCGACCCGGGCACCGCCCTGGGCGAGCGCCACCTGCGCCTACTACGCGCCGATCGACCCGCCGCCACCACCACCGCCAGCGCCGCGCAAACCGCCGACGCCGTCACCAGTGCCGCGCAGACCAGCGCCACCGCCGCCGACACCACTGCCGTCGCCGCGCAGACCAGACCTAGTAACCTGCCCGCGCCCCTGACCAGCTTCATCGGCCGTGACGACGACCTCGCCCGGATCGACACGCTGCTCGCCGCCGGCCGCCTGGTCACCGTGCTCGGCCCGGGCGGCGCCGGCAAGACGCGCCTCGCCGTCGAGGCCGCCCGCCGCCACCGCCACCAGTACCGCGACGGCGCCTGGATGATCGACCTCGCCTCCGTCACCGAGCCGGCCAAGGTCGGCGCGGCCGTGCTCGCCGGGATCGGGCTGCGTGGCGGCGCGATGTTCGAGGCCCGGATGCGGATCGAAGGCGACGAGCTGGACGTACTCGTCGACCAGCTCGGCGGCAGGGAGAGCCTGCTGCTGGTCGACAACTGCGAGCACCTGATCGACGCTGTGGCCCACCTGGTCGCGGCACTGCTGCCCCGCTGCCCTGGGCTGCGCGTGCTCGCCACCAGCCGCGAGCCCCTCGCGGTCGACGGCGAGGCGCTGGTGCCACTCGGCCCGCTCGCGCTGCCCGAGCCGGACGACGGCGTCGAGCAGGCCCGGCGGGCGGCCTCGGTACGCCTGTTCACCGAACGGGCCGCGGCCGTGCGCCCGGGCTTCGACGTGGACGAGACGACGCTGCCCGAGGTCCGGCGGGTGGTCCGCGGCCTGGACGGGATGCCGCTGGCGCTGGAGCTGGCCGCGGCCCGGCTGCGCACGCTGTCGCTGCCCGAGCTGGCCGACGGGCTGTCCGACCGGTTCCGGCTGCTCACCACCGGCAGCCGCACCGCGCTGCCCCGGCACCGTACGCTGCGCGCGGTCATCGCCTGGAGCTGGGAGCTGCTGAGCGAGCACGAGCGTACGGTCGCCGAACGCGTCTCGATCCTGTCCGGCGGCGTCACGCCGGCCTCGGCCACCGCGGTCTGCGCCGGCACGGCGGTGCCGGCCGCCGAGATTCCCGAGCTGCTCGCGGGCCTGGTCGACCGGTCGCTGCTGCAGCTCGCGCCCGACCCGGGCCGCTACCGCATGCTGGAGACGCTGCGCGAGTACGGCATCGACCGCCTGGCCGAGAGGGGCGACCTCGGCACCGTCCGCCTGGCCGGGACAGACAACCTCGGCACCGACGGCCTGGCCGAGAGGGGCGACCTCGGCACCGACGGCCTGGCCGGGACAGACAACCTCGGCACCGACCGCCAGACCGAGACAGACAACCTCGGCACCGTCCGCGACCTGGCCGCCGGATACTTCGCCGAGCTGATGGCCCGGTGCGACCCGCAGTTGAGCGGCCCCGGCCAGCTGGCGGCCATGCGAGTTATCAGCGCCGAGTATGACAACACGCTGGCCGCCCTGCGCCGGCGGTGCGACACCGGCGACGCCACCGGCGCGGTCGCTCTCGCCCTGAACCTGACCTGGTACTGGCAGATGCTCGGCCGACACGCCGACGCGGCCTACTGGCTGGGCGAGGCACTGGCGGTGCCCGGCGGTGAGCCGACGCCCGACCGTGACTGCGCCCACGCGATCTACCTGATCAACCGGGTCGGCACCCGGCCGGGGACGACCGCCGAGGAGGCCGCGTACGACCAGGCGCGGATGGGCGAGCTGGCCGACCGGCTGCTCGCCTACCCCGAGCTGCCGGGCCCGTACGGCGCGCTCGCCGCGCTCCCGCTCGCGTTCGGGCAGGAGGTGAAGACCACGCTCACGATCATCCAGCGCCTGGCCGACGGCGACGACGTGTGGCTGTCCGGGTTGGCGCGTATGTTCCGGGCCCAGTTCGCCGAGAACGCCGGTGAGCTGGACAAGATGCGCACCGACGTGGAAGCGGCCCTGGCCTGCTTCCGGCAGGCCGGCGACCGCTGGGGCCAGGCCACCGTGCTGCCGATGCGCGCCCAGCAGCGTCAGTACGACGGCGACCTCGACGGCGCGCTGGCCGACCTGCGCGAGGCGCAGTCGCTGGCCGGCGAGTTCGGCTCACTCAGCCTCGGCGACGAGGTGTTCAGCGACCTGCGCTGGATCGACCTGCACCTGCGGCGCGGCGACACCGACGCGACGATCGCGATGATCGACTCGGCCCGCGAGCGGGCACTGCGCGCGAACTCGCCGGAGCTGCCGGCCCTGGTCGACGCGTGGGAGGCCGCCTTCCGGGTGCGGCTCGGCGAGCTGGACCGGGCGCGGGCGCTGCTTGACGGCGCCGAACGGGCTCTGCACGGCGACACCACGTTCCCCGGTCACCACGCGCGGGCGCTGGCCGGCAACGTGCGGGCCGCGCTCCGCCTGGAGCTGGGCGACCTGGCCGGCGCGGAGGAGACGCTGGCGAAGGCGTACGCGGCGGCGCTGGAGACCCGGGACCTGCCGATCCTGTCGCTGGGGGCGGTGACCGCGGCCGCGCTCGCGGCGGCGCACGGGCGGCATCACGAGTCGGCCGTCCTGCTCGGCGCCGCCTCCCGGCTGCGCGGCACCCACGACCGCACCGATCAGCAGGTACGCGAGCTCACCCACCGAGGGCAGGCCGCGCTGGGCGAGGAAGCCTTCGCCGCGGCGTACGGGAAGGGTTGGGAGCTGGACGGGAAGACGGCCGTGACCGAAGTCGACCCGGCCCGGCAGCGCCGGGAGGTGAAGGGGCCCGGCGGCTTCATGCATAGGTAGGGGCATGGCGGGTGAAACGGGCAAAAAGGCGGGAGCCCGGCTGCAGGGCTGGGGCGCCGACACCCATGGCAGTGGCGACGCCGAGGCTGAGGTCACCCTGACGGTGGCGGAGCCGGCAGGCGGCGCGGTGCTGCGGATGCGGACCGACCTGCTGATCCGGGGAAAGATCGTCCAGTTCGGCAAGGGCGCGATCACGGCCGTCTCCGACAAGCTGCTGCGGCAGTTCGCCGGGAACCTCGCCGCCCTGATCGAGGCCGACCGCTCCGGTGCCCCGACCGCGGCCGCCGCGGTTGTCACGGCGAAGGAGCTGGACGGCCTGTCGATGCTGAGGCCGCAGGGCGTGGCCAGGTACGTGCCGATCGCCGCCGCTTTCGCGATCGGCCTCTTCCAGGGCTGGCTGCTGGGCAAGGTGAGCGCCCAGGCCAAGTTGATCAAGGAGCTACGTCGTGGCTGACGGGGTCAGGCGCGCTCGAAGGGGAGCACTTCCGTCAGGTGGAGGATCAACGCCCCGGGATTCCTGGTCTGTGTCATGATCCGGCCCGGTCCGGTGAACTCGAAGACCAAGCCTTCGCCGGACTTGAGTGATTGGACCGTCTTACCCTCGACCGCCCGGCGCAGATTGCTCTTGACCGTCTCGTCGTAGGCGACCAGATGCCCGGAATCCACCACGACCTGCTGCCCATCCGCCAGCGTGATCACGTCCATCGCGCCGTAGCAGCCGAGCACGACGACGCCGTCACCCTGCGCCTTGATGAGGAAGCCGCCCTCGCTGCCGATGAGGTTGGACATTCCTCCCCACTTGGTGACGATGTCCACGCCTTCGCTGGACGCGATCCACGATCCCCTGGTCAGCATCAGCGCGCTGCCGCTCCGCACCTCGGCGGCCTGGACATCGCCTGGCAGATGATGCGCCACGTCCACCCAACCGCCACCGTCCGGAGCGGTGTAGCGAGTGGTGAACAGCGACTCCCCGCCCAGCGCAGAACGCGCCAGCCCACGCAGCAGACCACCCTCCACCTTGGCATGGAGCTGGACCCCCGCACTCGTCGCGTACATCGCGCCCGCCTCGACGCGCAGAGTCTCCCCGCCGTCCAGATGGCAGCGCGCGACCGCGAACGAACCAGGGTGACGGATCTCGGTCTTCATGTACCCCTCCGTTTCGAGCACTTTGCTCGCAGCGACTCTGCCGGACGGGCCATACACGATTCATTGACAACGCGCACACAGCCGCTCGTCACTAGTTATGCACTCACGCCGCCATATGCTCTCTCCGGCGTTCTCGGAGTGAAGGGTGGTGGTTTGTCCTGCCCGGGCGGATGTGGTTCGCCGTACTGGGTCCGGTACGTGTCCTGCGGGAGGAGCGCGAGGTCGCTCTGGACGGGTCGCAGCAGCGTGCCCTCCTGGCCTTGCTGCTGGCCTCCGGCGAGCAGCCGGTCGGCGTCGAGGACCTGGTCGATGGGCTGTGGGGGCAGGATCCGCCGCGTACCGCGCTCAACGTGCTGTATCGCACTGTGGGGATGCTCCGCCGGGCGCTGGAGCCGGACCTGCGAGCACGCGAGGCAGGCCGGTGGCTGGTACGGGCGGCGGGAGGCTACCGGCTCGTAGTCGACGCGACCAGTGCGGACCTCCTGCGATTTCGCGAGGACATGGTGCGGGCCCGGGTGTCCGCCGCCGAGGGACGACCGGCCGAAGCGGTGGAAGGTTACTCGCGGGCGCTGCGGTTGTGGCGAGGGGCCGCAGGCGCCGGGATCACGCCCGAAGTGCGGGCCCGGCCGGTGTTCGTCGCTCTGGACCGGGAATTCACGGCCGCCGTGGGCGAGGCCGCCGACTACGCGCTGGCCGCCGGCCTGTCCGCGCGATTGCTGCCGACGGTGCGGGCTGCTGCCGAGCGGGAGCCGCTGGACGAGCTGTCGCAGGCCAGGCTGGTTCGGTTGCTGGCCGCGACCGGCCACCAGGCCGAGGCTCTCGGTGTCTATCGGAAGGTCCGCGAGCGTCTGGCCGAGGATCTGGGCATCGACCCCGGGCCCGAACTGATGGCGGCCGGAGAAGGCGTACTGGGCCGACCCGCCGCTGGGAGTGCCCTCCGCGACCCGGGCAAAGCGTATGGGCCGCAGGAAGGTGTGAGCAGGCCCGCGCAGCTGCCCGCCGATTCGCCGGTTTTCGCCGGGCGGCACGCGGAGCTGGCGGCGCTGGAGGACCACGATGCCGCCGGGATCAGGGTCATCTGCGGCATGGGCGGCATCGGGAAGACCGCCCTGGCCGTGCACTGGGCACATCAGGTCGCCCACCGCTGTACCGATGGGCAGTTGTATGTCAACCTGCGCGGCTTTCACCCCAGCGAGCGGGCGATGAGCGCCGGTGAGGCGCTGAGCGTCCTGCTGGCCGGCCTCGGTGTGGCCGCGGCGGAGATCCCGTCCGCCGTGGAAGCGCGGGCCGCCCTGTTCCGTGGCCGCGTGGCCGGACGGCGGATGCTCCTGCTGCTGGACAATGCCCGGGACGAGGAGCAGGTACGCCCGCTGCTGTCCGCCGCCACCGGTTGCCTGGTCGTCGTGACCAGCCGCGACCGGCTCGGCGGGCTCACCGGCGCGGCCCGTTCGATGGCCTTGGGCCCGCTGCCGGAGCATGAGGCCGCCGACCTGTTGCGTGCCCGGCTGGGTGCGGAGCGGGTGAACGCGGAGTCTGACGCGGCCGCGCAGCTCCGGTCTCTGTGCGGCGGGCTACCGCTCGCGCTGGCGATCGTCACCGCCCACGCCCTGACCCATCCGTCCTTCACGCTGGCGGCCATCGCGGCGGAGCTGCGCCGCGAGCGCGGCAGCCTGGACGCCTTCACCGGCTTCGACGCGGCGGCCGCTCCCCGGGCGGTGTTCTCCTGGTCCTACCACGCGCTCACCCCGGCGGCGGCCCGGCTGTTCCGGCTGCTCGGCACCGCGCCCGGGCCGGACATAAGCGCGTCGGCCGCGGCCAGCCTGGCCGGCGAGAGCGCCTCCCGCGTACGCCCGCTGCTGGCGGAACTCACCACCACGCACCTGCTCACCGAGCACGTCGCGGGCCGCTACCTGTTCCACGATCTGGTACGCGCGTACGCCGCCGAGACTGCCACCGCGGAGGACACGGCCCACGATCTCACGGCCGCCCAGCACCGGCTGCTCGACCATTACCTCCGTACGGCCCACCGCTGCTCGGAGCTGATGAAGCCGGGCCAGAACGTGATCCCCCTGCCGGAGCCGCGTGACGGCGTCACTCCGGACCGGATCGTCGACACGCCGGCGGCGCTGGCCTGGTTCAGCGCCGAGGAGAGCGTCATTCTCGTCACGGTCGAGCACGCCGCCCGGCTGGGGCTCGACCACCATGTCGGGCATCTGGCCTGGTCGATGCATACCTACCTGATCCTGCTGCGGCCCGCGGAGAGCGCGCTGGCCCTGGCGCGGATCGCGGTGCGAGCCACGGCCGGGCTGGGCGACACGTCCATGCGGGCCCACGCCAAGCACGCTCTGGCATCGGCGTGTACACGTGCCGAACTGCCCGAAGAGGCGTACGAGAACTACTGGCACGCGCTGCGGCTGTTCACCGGACTGGGGGACGTGAAGGGCCAGGCCGTCGTACACCTTGAGCTGACCCGCCTGCACGACAGGCAAGGCCGCTACCCGGAAGCGCTGCACCACGCGCGGCGCTCTCTCCAACTGTCCCGGCGGGAAGGGGCGGGCACCTTCGAGGAGGCCGGCGCCCTGAACGCGGTGGGCTGGGTGCTCATCCGGCTGGGCGAACACCGCGCGGGCCTGGCATACAGCCGATGGTCACTGGCTCTGCACACCGAGATCGGCAACGTGATCGGCCAGAGCTTCAATCACTACACCATTGGCTGGGCGCATCACGCTCTGGGCGAGCACCGTGCCGCCATCGACAACTACCGCAGGTCACTGGGCGATGCTCAGGGATGGCACGGTCGTGACCATGAGGCTCTGGTGCTGGACCGGCTCGGCGACGCCCTGCACGCCGTCGGCGAGCACGAGGCCGCCCGGTCGAGCTGGCGGGCGGCGCTGGAACGCCTCTACGACTCCCGGGTCGATGCCAGAGCGGCCATCCTCGCCAAACTCGGCGGCCACCGGTGACCGCGTCAGACCATGGGCAACGCCGGCATGGTGGCGAGGCGCTCCGCGTAGAACCGCAGCAGCCTGCTCAATGCCGCGTCGCACTCTTCGACGCCCTCGTGCGCCCATGCCTGTCGTCTGGCGAACGCCTTGACCAGCCGGTGGTACTGATACGTCCCGCGGGGCCCGGCGAGCAGCAGATGCGCGTCGACCAGCGACTCCAGCAGCTGATGCGCAAGAAGGCGAGGCAGGTCGAGCAGCGCCGCGGCCGACTCCGGCGTCAGCTCGCCATAGTCGGGCAGCGCGGCGAGCCGGAAGGCCGTGGCCTGCTGCGCGCCGAGCCGGCTCTGCGCCAGCAGTAAGGGCGCCTCGATCAGCGCGCAGCCGTCGTTCGTGCCCGCGGGCCGGTGCAGGTCGTCCTCCAGTCGCAGGCGGACCTGCCGCACCGTCCGGTGCGGTCCGGCCTGCAGCAGGTCGGCGGCCACGCGTACGGCCAGTGGCTGGTGGGAGCAGAGGCCGACCAGCTCCACGGCGGCCTGCCGCTCCGCGAGGACCCGACGGTGGCCGGCCAATTGGCCGAGCATCTCCAGCGCGTCGGCCTGGGGCAGGGTGTCCAGCCTGACCCAGCGCACGCCGGACAGGTCGATCAGGTGCCGCCACGTGGTGACGATCGCGGCACAACCCGGCGCCGCCGGCAGCAGATGGCGTACCTGGTCTGCGTCACTCGCGTCGTCCAGCAGGATCAACACCCGTCGATCGGCCAGCACGGTCCGCCACAATGCCGCCCGCTCCGCAAGCCCGCCGGGCAAGCGCTGCTCCGGCACGCCGAAAGCACGCAGGAACGAGCCCAGCACCGCGGCGGGGGCCACCGGCCGACCGCCGGCCGCCCCGAGGTCCGCGTACACCTGACCGTCCGGGAACCGGTCCCGCATCGCGTGCGCGGCCCTGATGGCCAGCGCGGTCTTTCCCACACCGCCGAGCCCGGTGATCGCGACGACCGGCGTCCACCCGGCGGGGCGGAGCGCGTCCTGGATGCCGGCGAGCTCCACGTCCCTGCCCACGAAACCGGGCGGCAGGGCGGGCACCTGGGCGGGCGGCCGTTCGGTCGCGAGGGCCGGAGCCGGCTGCGGTGCCGGGGCGGCCAGCTCGGGGTCCGCGCGCAGGATGCGCACATACACATCACGCAGGCCGGCGCCGGGGTCGATGCCGAGCTCCGTGGCGAGCAGCTGCCGCACCTCGTCGTAGGCCGACAGCGCCTCAGCTTGCCGGCCCGATCGGTACAGGGCGATCATCCGCAGTTCGCGCAGCCGTTCGCGCATGGGCGCGGCGGCGACGGCCGCCGCCAGTTCCTCGCTGACCTCGGCGTGCAGGCCGAGGTCAAGGGCGAGGGCCAGCTGTTCCTCCAGCGCGGCCACTCTGTGGTTGACCAGGCGCGTACGTTCCTGCTCGATGTAGTCGCCGCGTGCTCCGCCCAAAGGGGTGCCCTGCCAAAGCCGCAGCGCGTCGCGCAGCAGATCGACCGCCTCGGCCAGGCGTCCCCGCACGCGCATGGCCTGCGCCTCGCGTACCTGCCGGCGGAAGGCGTCCCAGTCCACGAACACCGTGCCGGCGGCGATGGCGTAGCCGCCACCCAATGACCTGATCACCTGGTCGTCGACCTCGGTGGGGGACATGACGCGCCGCAGCCGGCAGATATAGGTGCGTACGACGGCCAGCGCGCTGCCCGGCGCCCGCTCTCCCCACAGCGCGTCCACGATCTCCTCGGCCGACGCCATGTCACCCTCGCGCAGCAGCAGGAAGGCGAGCACCGCTCGCTGCTGGGGTGAGCCCAGATCGAGTTCCGTGTCACCGCGCCACGCTCGGACCGCCCCCAGCAGGGCGAACCGTAACTCCGTGCCCATGATCGATCGTTCTCCACCTCAGCGGCCACCAGGACACGGGCCATCGTAGGCAGGCGTTGTGCCTAAGAACTGACTGCCCGGCCACCACGTATACGCGCCGTCAACGTTTCACATGCGGGGCGAGCCCTACGGTCGAGCCCCATGTCCAGTCATCCCATATCGCCGGAACACACAGACGCCGCTCCCGCGCCTCAGGAGAACGGCGTCCTGGCGCTGCTCGAACGCATCGGTTCCGTCGTCGTGCCCATCGGGGTGGCGCTCTACGCGGTTCTCTACATCGGCGTCGAGCAGATGTACTCCGTCTTCGGCGTCAACCCGCAGCAGGTGGGGGTCGACCAGTCGGTCCTGCTCGGGCGCATGATGGGCACCCTGGTCCTGCTCCTGCTGGCGGGCATCCCGCTGCTCGGGTTCCTCGTCGGCCTGGGCTGGCTGATCGACAGGATGACCGGCGGCATGGCGGGCCGGCTCATCCAGCGAGTCAGGGAACGGCCCTGGATCGCCGCCACCGTCGCGGCGTTGTGGTGCGGGGCGACGTACTGGGGCTTCTTCCACCTCATCGGCGATGTGGAACTGACCTTCATGGTCGTCATCGCGGTGGCGCTGGGTGTGCTGGCCTTCCTGGTTCCCTTCCGGCTGCTGCGCCGCAAGCCGGTCGGGCGGGCCGGGTCGAAGGTGGTCGTCGGCGGCCTGACCGGGCTGGGCCTGGGTTTCCTCCTCATCCTCGGTCTGATCCAGGGCGCGGTCGAGGTCCAGGAGACCGGACAGGCCAACGACCTGCTGGGCTATGTCGGCTTCCAGGACCAGTGGACGGTGGTGAAGAGCGCCGATGACGACAAACCGCTCTACGACGGTCGCTGGATGATGCTGCTGGGCGAGAGCGACGGCACGTACGTCCTGTACGACTGCGACAAGCTCGAGACCTTCCGCAGGCCCATGGAGACCACCAACCTCAGCCGGATCCAGCTCGACCCCGAGCGTGAGGACGACTTCACCTGCGGCGAACTCGCGAAGCAGGACGCCCCATCACAGAGCACCGGCGGATAGCCCGCGCTCGTCGTTTTGCAACACCCATCCAAGGAGAATGAAATGCTCTTTTTCTTGCTCGGCTGCGTGATCTCCGGGGCCATCGCCGGCGGCCTGGGCCGCCTCATCCTGCCCGGACGCCAGAACATCGGCTTGTTCGCCACCATTGCCGCGGGTGCCGTCGCCGCCGCGGTCGGCACCGGGATCGCTTACCTGCTCGGCTTCGCCGACAAATCCATCCTGGTGTTCATCGTGCAGATCGTCCTCGCCGTGGTTTGCGTGGCCGTCGCATTTGCCATCTAATGCATGGGCAACCCGGCGATCCAGCCGAGAACGAGCTCGTTGAACTCCGTCGCTCTCTCCTGATGGATCCAGTGACCGACCCCGTCCCAGGCCACCGCCGAACTGTACGGATGCGGGCTGACCGACTCGTCCCAATCCAGGTCTATGCCCTTCGCCTTCAAAGAGGCGTTCGCGGACACCGTCAGAACCGGGCAGGCCCTCCGGCGTAGATAACCCTCGGCGGCGGGGCGCAACGTCACCTCGTTCGGCGCATCGAACAGCCCCAGGAACACCGCGGCGGTGGTCTCCGGAGAGGTGCCCAGCGTCCGGCGGCGATGCCAGGCAGGCAGCCAGGCGAGCGCGGGCTCGACCTCTGGCCCCTCCATCGCGGCCAGTACGGCCGCGGCCACGCCGACCGGGTCAGGAGTACGGAAGGCGGCGGCGATCTCCGCGGCGAAGCCGGTGTCGAAACCGTAGCCGGGATCGACGGCGACGACGGCGCGGACGAGGTCCGGGCGCTCGACGGCGAGCACGGACGCGACCGCCCCGCCCAGGGAGTGGCCCACCACGACGACGGGCCCGCATTCGAGCTGGTCGAGCAGCGACGCCAGGTCACCGGCGAAGTCGTGAGGAGCGAGGCCTCCCGAGACCGAGGACGATCTGCCGTGGCCGCGAAGATCCGGCGCGATCACCCGATGCCGGTCCATGAACGGCTCGATCTGCGGAGCCCAGTCATGCGAGTCGCACGTGCCGCCGTGGACGAAGAGCACCGTCTCTCCGCCGGTGCCCTCGTCGGTGTAGAAGAGTTGACCGTCACCCACGGTGAAGTAGCTCACGTTTCATCCCCCTGCTGTCTGCGATGGTCAGGAGACCGAGCCCTGGCCCGGCCTCCGCTGGCCTCGGAAATCTAGAGAGGGTGGAGTGAACAAAAAGTGCTGTCGCCGTCCTCGGCTCAGCCGAGCCGGCTCAGTTTCGCGCGGACCTCGGCGGCGGCCGGCGGATCGGCGGCATCGAGGATGGCCAGGGCCTGGTGCCAGACCGTCCGGGTCGTGCCCCGATCGCCGGTCGCGAGATAGGTCTCGCCGAGGCGCTTGAGTGTGCCGGCTTCCTGATAGCGGTCGCCGATGTCGCGGTAGAGGCGGAGGGCTTCCTCATAACAGGCGATGGCCTGCGCATGGTCGCCGAGATGGTGGTGCGCGTAGCCGAGGCTGTCCAGGGTGCCGCCGGCGCCGTAGCGGTTACGGTTCTTGTCCGTCGCGGCGAGGGCCTGTTCGAAGTAGACGGTGGCGTGCCGGTGATCGCCGAGCAGGGCGTGCGTCCAGCCGAGCGCGTGCAGCGCGCTACCCTCCGCCGCGCGGTCGCCGGTGGCCCGGTACAGGTCGAGGGCGCGCCCCGCCGCGTCTAGCGCTTCCTCATACCGTCCCTGCTGGTCGAGTATCCAGCCATGGCTGCGGTGGGTGTGGGCCAGGCCCGACCGGTCATCGAGCTCGGTGAACAGGCGGAGCGCCTGCCGTACGTGGGCGTTGGCGTCGTCGTAGTGGCCCGAACGGGCGGACGCGCGGGCCAGGCCTCGATGAAGGTGGGCCCGCGCGGTCCGGTGTCCCGCCCGCACGGCGGCGGCCAGGCCGTCGCGCTGCACGGTGAGGAGGTCGTGCCAGTGGCCCTGACGGTCGAAGAAGCGCTCAAGGGTCCAGGCCAGTTGCCAGGCGTGGGTGTCGAAGCCGTCGCGGACGGTCTGGTCGATGACGGACATGAGCACGAGGTGTTCGCGGTTGAACCAGGCCAGCGCCTGCCGGTCGTCCTCGAAGAACTCGGCGGTCACGCCTGGCTGGGCCGCAGGCAGCGTCGTCGTTCTCCAGTACGGCGAGAACAGCCGGCCGGCGGCGTGCGCGGTGCGCAGGTAATGGTCGAAGAGCCGGTGCGCGGCGGCGCGCCGCTCGGCTTCGGAGTCCTGCGCGTGCGTGAGCTCGTCGGCATAGGCGCGGAGCAGGTCATGGCAGGTGAAGCGGCCGGGCGAGTGCTCGGCGAGGAGATGGGCCCCGGTCAGCTCGGTGAGGAGCCGGCGGGCCTGCCCGGCGGGCACCCCCACGATGCCGGCGGCCGCGGGTACGCCGATATCGGGCCCCGGATGCACGGCCAGGAGCCGGAACAGCCGGGCGGCATCGGGACTGAGCACCCGGTAGGACCAGGAGAAGACGGCTCGTACGTCGCCGGCCGGTTCGGACCCGGTGAAAGCGTCGAGGCTGCCATCCGCCACGCGGAGTTCCCCCGCTATCGCGGTGAGCGGTAAGCGTGGATGGGCGGTGACCCGCGCGGCCACCACCGCCAGCGCCAGGGGCAGCCCCGCGCACTTGGCGATGATCTCGTCGACGGCCTGGGGCGCGGCAGCGATCCGATCCGCACCCAGACGGCGGACGAGCGTCTCCCGGGCCTCATCCGCCGAAAGCAGGTCCAAGGCCAAGGGATGGGCGCCCTCGGCGACGATCAGACCGAACAGGCGGTCGCGGCTGGTGATCACCACCAGGCATCCGGGGCTGCCGGGGAGCAGCGGGCGAACATGCTCGGCATCGCGGGCGTTGTCCAGCACGATCAGGACCCGGCGGTCGGCCAGCAGGCTCCGGTAGAGGGCGGTCTGGGCGTCCAATCCGGCCGGAATCCGGTGCGGCGGCACTCCTAGGGCCTGCACGAAACCGCGAACCGCTTCGCCGGAGTCCACGACGGATCCGCTGGGGTCGAAACCGCGCAGGTTCACGTACAACTGCCCGTCGGGGAACCGGTGGGCGATCTGGTGCGCCAGGTGCACCGCCAGCGTGCTCTTGCCGATCCCGCCCATGCCGCTGATCGCGCCGATGATCACTGTCTTCGGAATCCGCCCGTCCTCGGGGAGCAGCGCGAGGACCTTGGCGAGGTCGGCGCGCCGGCCGGCGAAGACCGCGAGGTCCGGCGGCAACTGCGTGGGCGGAGCTGTTCTCGGCGGAGGTACGGCGTGTTCGGAGGACGTACGGACGGCCGTCGGGGTGACCTGCTGGCTGAGGATCTGTCGCTGGGCGGCGCGTAGCTCGGGGCCGGGGTCGGTGCCCAGCTCGTCGGCGAGCCGGGAACGGACGGCCTGCCAGGTTTCCAGCGCTTCCGCCTGGCGGCCGGCGGCGGCGAGAGCGAGGACCAGCCTGGCCTGCACCGGTTCGTCCAGCGGATGCCGCGCGGCGGTCTCCCCCAACTGCCCCAGCACCTGATCGGCCGCACTTTGGCGCAACGCCAGGTCTGCCGCCTCCTGGACGCTGGTCAGCTGCTCACGGTCCAGGGCGGCGAACACCGGGTGAGCCCGCACCTCCGCAGGAATCCCGGTGGCGGCCGGCCCACGCCAGAGCGCGAGCGCACCCGTCAGCAGTTTCAGGGCGGCTTCGGGCTCACCACTCACCTGTCTCCGGCGGGCCTCCTCGGTCAGACGGCGGAAGCTCAGCAAGTCCACCTCGTCGGGGCCCACGTCAAGGCGGTAGCCGCCGGAGTCGCGGATGAGCCACCGGCCTTCCTCCCGTACGGCGAGCGCGGGTTCCAGCAGCCTCCGCAACATTCCCACGTACCGGTGCACGACGTTGACCGCGCTGGCCGGTGGATTCTTCCCCCACAGGACGTCCACGATCTCGCCCAGCGTCACAGATCGCCCCGCCCGCACCAGCAGCAGCCCCAGCATCGCCCGCTGCTGAGGAGGCCCCGGATCCAGCTCGATGCCATCGCGCCAGGCCCGCACCGGGCCGAGCACCGTGAAGCGCAGCGATGCCAGCAATGGGTTGCCCGCCTCCCTCCATACCCGCCTCGTTCGATCACTTCTTACACACAGGGATCGACGTACGCTTGCGACCCAGTAAAAACAGCAGGTCAGTCGGCCTGGACGAGGTCAGTGGAGATCGCAGTGTCCAAGATCATTGTTGCCGCCACGCCCGTACACGGGCATGTCACTCCCCTTCTCACCGTCGCCGCCGATCTGGTCGGGCGCGGTCATGAGGTGACCGTCCTCACCGGTACGAGGTTCAAGGAACGTACGGAGGCCGTCGGTGCGTTCTTCACGGCGCTCCCGGAGGGGGCCGACTACGACGAACGGCGGATGGACCAGGAGTTTCCCGGGCGGAGCCTGCTTCCTCCCGGCCCTGTCCAGATCGGCTTCGATCTCAAGCACGTCTTCGGTGACCCGGTCCCGGCTCAACATGAGGCGCTGCGCCGCCTGCTCGCCGACTTTCCGGCCACCGTGGTGATCAGCGACGGGCTGTTCATGGGAGCGCTGCCGCTCTCCCTGTCTTCCGGGGCCCGTCCCGTCACCGTCAGCCTGGGCATCACCCCACTGTTCCCGGCGACCGGATGGGGGCCGGAGGTACACGTGGACGCGCAGGAGTATCTGGAGAAGGTGTTCGAGTCGGTCGGCGTCACCCTTCCCGAGTTCGTGCTCGACAGCCTGATCGCCGTCCCTGACCACTACGTGCAGTTGACCATCCCCGACTTCGAGTTTCCCCGCGACGACCTCCCGAGCTCCTTCCGCTTCGTCGGCCCGCTGCCCCCGCCCCCAGCCGGGGCCTTCGAGCAGCCGTCATGGTGGAAGGAACTGTCTGACGGCCGTCCGGTCGTGGTGGCCACACAGGGGACGTTCGCCAACGCGGACCTGGAGGAACTGGTGATTCCCACGGTGCGCGTGCTCGGCGACGCCGATGTCCTTGTCGTCGCGGCCACCGCGCGTCCGGATGGTGCCGAGGAGGTACGGAACCTCATGGGAAATGTCCCGGACAACGCGCGGCTGGCGGACTTCATCCCCTTCGACAGGCTGCTGCCCTTTGCCGATGTTCTGGTGACCAACGGTGGCTACGGTGGTGTGCATACCGCCCTGCGGCACGGTGTTCCGCTCGTCGTCGGGGGTGCCACCGAGGACAAGCCGTTGATCGCCGCACGGGTGGAGTGGAGCGGCTCAGGAGTCAACCTGGGCATCGCCCGGCCCGACGACGCCACACTCCGTACGGCCGTGAACAGCGTCCTGTCGACGCCCTCTTATCGCGCTCGGGCGCAGAGACTCCGGGATGATTTCGCCCGCTTCGACGCCCTGGAGTCGATCTCCAAGCTGGTGGACGCAGCGGCCCATCGGGTCTGACCGGGAGGGCTCATGGTCGCGGCGGGGTCGGTTCGCCGGTCGTCGTCGCCGAGCAACCCGCGTATGAGGGGGACTGTCAGGCGCGCCGATGCCCTTCAGGAGTTCGTGGAGGCGCGGTTGAGGAGTTCGTGGAGGAGGGTGACGACCTCGCTGGGGGTGAAGTCCATCGCGTTCTCGCCGACGGTCACCTCGAAGCTGCACCGCGACGGATCCGGTCCGGACCGCACCCGGCCGTACAACTGGACGCCGTGTTCGGCGAGCATGGCCGCGCCGGCCCGCTCGACGGCCCGCCGGGGTGCCGGCAGGTGGAGGTGGAAGATCGGCGTCTGCGGAGGATCGGGGTAGGCGCGGGCGGCGCCGTCGGCGTTGACGGCCGCCGCGATCGCGATGGCGTGGTCGCGGTAGGCAGGCATCCGGTCGGCGAGCGTGTCGAGGCCGACCAGGGCGGACAGGGCGAGCGGCCACGCGTCGCGGATGCCGCCGCCGAGCCGTTGCCGCCAGGTCCTGGCGGTGGCCACCGTGGCGGCGTCCGCCGCGAGCACCGCGCCGCGCGTGCCCAGCAGACTCTTGTAGAGCGAGACGTACACGGTGTCGAACAGCGCGGCGATCTCCGCCAGCGGCCGGCGATAGTAGGTCTGGGCCTCCCAGATCCGGGCGCCGTCCAGGTGCGGGGCGGCGCCGGTGGCCCTCGCGATCGCGACCTGGTCTCGCAGGTCGTCCCATTCGGGCAGGAGTCCGCCGAGATCGCGCTGCGGCAGCTCCCACACCACCGCGGCCAGCGGTTCGCCGATGTCCGTCAGGTCGTCGGCGGTCATCAGCTCGAACGGGTCGCCGGTCCGGTGGAGCCAGAGGCCGTGGATGGCGTTGTAGCCCTGTTCCTCCCACACGTCGAGGTGGGACTGGGGGTGCGCGGCGAAGGCGCGCCGTCCGCTCCGCTCGGCGTGCACCCGCAGCGCTGCCTGCTGGGCCATCGTCCCGCTCGGGAAGAACAGCGCGGCCTCCTTGCCGAGAAGCGCCGCCATGCGCCGTTCGAGCACCGCGACCGGGCCATCGGGGCCGTCCGGCGGGGTGTCGTCGTCCACGAGGGCGAGCATGCGCTCCAGGACGGCGCGCGGCCCGCGCCGGATGGGCGCGTGGAGGAACAGGGACCGCCGCACGGGCGGGGTGGGGTCAGTCACGATCCACATTATTGCAAATAGTAAGTAACAGCATTTTATTCGCTATTAGATGTCTTGATCGAGCTTGCCGTGCGCCACCATCGCGGATGTCACACAGGGGTGAGGGTCGTCGTCTTGTGAGACGAGCACAGTCGAGAGCGAACGGCAGGAGCCGGCCATGAACGAGCGCAGCGAGCCAACGACGGTCACAGCCGAGCCGCTCGCTGATGGCGGCCGGATGGACTCCGCAACCGAGGTGTTCGTCGCCCACCGCAACCTGCTCTTCACCGTCGCCTACGAGATGCTCGGCTCGGTGGCCGACGCCGAAGACGTCCTCCAGGAAACCTGGCTGCGGTGGATGAAGGTCGACCTGAAGCAGGTACGCGACCAGCGCGCCTACCTGGTCCGGATCACGACCCGGCGCGCGCTCGACCGGCTGCGCGCAATGAGGCGCCGCAAGGAGGCGTACGTCGGCCCCTGGTTGCCCGAGCCGCTGCTCACCACGCCGGACGTAGCCGAGGACGTCGAGCTCGCCGAAAGCGTGTCGATGGCGCTGATGCTCGTGCTGGAGACGCTGTCGCCGACCGAGCGCGCCGTCTTCGTACTGCGTGAGGCCTTCGGCGTCGGCTACGACGAGATCGCGGCCGCCGTCGGCAAGAACCCCGCCGCCGTACGCCAGATCGCGCGCCGCGCCCGCCTGCACGTCGATGCCCGCCGCCCTCGCGAGGTGATCTCCCCGAACGAGGCCAGGACGGCTCTGGAGTCGCTGCGGCGCGCGCTCGAAACCAGGGACCTGCAGGGCCTCCTTGACGTGCTCGCCCCGGAGGTCGTCCTGGTGAGCGACGGCGGCGGCGTCAGGCAGGCCGCGCCACGGCCGATCACCGGCGCCACCAAGGTGGCCCGCATGATCGTCGGCGGCAGCGGCAAGGCTGGAGTCGCGCTCACCGGTGACCTCACCGTGGTCAACGGCAACCCGGCACTCGTCCTACGCGTGGACGGCGAGATCGACGGCGTCATAGCGATCCGGGTCGAGGACGCCCGCATCACCGGCCTCTACTACGTCCGTAACCCGGAGAAACTCACCCGCATCGCATCCGAGATTCCACTCACCCTGCGATGAACACCGGTGACGAGCTGGCTGAGCCAAAACCAGTTCAGGCAGCGTTCCATGCTGTTCCGAACTTGCGCCGCTACCTACGGGTGCATGCTCCATATGAGGTCGCACCGCTCGGGACGAACGGCACATACCAATCACCGATCATCACCGGACGAACCGACGCGCCGCACCATGCCGTCGTCCCATCCGACCGCACTACGTGCCGCACCAGGACCGAATCACGCCGGGAACGCTCTAGGCCAGCTCGGATATCGGCTGCATCGCCCGCAGGCTCGCGTAGTACATGGGGATACGCCGAGTGGCCCGCTCGGGATCAATCGCCGGATGCCACGCATAGATGATCAGGGAGCTGTACGACGACAACCGGCTCCACTACGCGATCTCAAAGTGGCGCAGGCGTGCACGTCGTGTGGCGTGCTCGGAGTCCTGCCGTCTGTCGCTGGACCCGAACCGACTGCCTATCGCGCATATGCCGGGACGGCCGAAAATAGGGATATATGTCATTCCGGAGGGTAGGGGGAATATCGCTGTCCTGGCCAGGAAGAGGGATTGGTCCTCCACAATCCATCTCGGCTCAGCTAATATCGTGATTACTTGGATATTCCCGGCTGTGCGGGGTGTGCGAGATTGACGTTTCAGGGGGAGGAATCAGAGCGGGAGTGGCCGAATACTCTTGACGTGGCGGAATTGCTGCGAAGCGGATGGCGCCCCCACCCCTTCCGGCAGTTCCTCCTCAAGGTGCACAGCCGCTGTAACCTCGCCTGCGACTACTGCTACGTCTACACCCTCGCCGATCAGAGCTGGCGCTCGCGACCCAAGGTGATGAGCCCCGAGGTGGTCACCCTCGCCGCCGAGCGCATCGCCGAGCACGCCGCGGACCACGGGCTGCGTTCCGTCCGGCTGATCCTGCACGGCGGTGAGCCGCTGCTGGCCGGGCATGCGTATCTCCGCAAGATCGTGGAGACGGTGCGCGCAGAAGCGGGCCCCCAAGTGCGCGTGGATGCCGCGGTGCAGACCAACGCGGTCCTCCTTGATGAAGAAACCCTGCGTTCCTTCCGTGACCTCGACGTCATGGTGGGAGTGAGCCTCGACGGTGGCCGGCGGGCCAACGACCGCAACCGGCGCTTCGTCGACGGCCGCAGCAGCTTCGACGCCGTGGCCGACGCGCTCCGCATACTGCGCAGCCCGCCGTTCCGGCACCTCTACAGCGGCCTGCTGTGCACCGTGGACCTGGCCAACGACCCGATCGAAACCTATGAGGCGCTGCTCGAATTCGAGCCGCTGGCGATTGATTTCTTACTTCCGCACGGTACCTGGGATTCGCCGCCGCCCGGTTCGCGAAATCCGGAGGAAACACCTTACGGCGACTGGCTGATCACCCTATTCGACCGCTGGTACGGAAACAGCGGAGAGACCGTCGTCAGGCTCTTCCAGGAGACGGTCAATCTACTGCTGGGCGGAGCGTCTGCCAGTGAGGCCGTCGGGCTCACCCCGTCGACCCTCGTCGTCATTGAGACCGACGGCACTATTGAGCAGACCGACTCGCTCAAGGTCGTGCGGCACGGCGCGCCGGCCACCGGCCTGACTCTTGCCGAACACGGATTCGACAGGGCTCTGGAGCATCCCGGCATGGTGGCCCGGCAACTGGGTTGGGAGGCGCTCAGCGACACCTGCAAGGCGTGTCGGTTCGGCAGGGTGTGCGGCGCCGGGCTCTACCCCCACCGCTACCGGCCGGGCACGGGCTTCCGCAACCCCTCGGTCTACTGCGCCGACCTCTTCCGGCTCATCGAGCACATTCACGCTCGCCTCGTCGACGATCTCCGGCGATCCTTGCGCTGAAGGGAGCCGCATGCGGCACCACCGGTTACCCGACGACATCCTGTCTCGGCTCGCGTCCGGCGGCGGTGGCCAGGAGGCCGCGCGCCACCTCGTCGCGGCCGAGCGCAGCAAGCACCGCCTGCTAGTGCTGGGCGTGACCCGGCTGGCCGCCGGCCACCCGCATGCCCGGGCGGTTGGTCACGCGTACGACGTGCTGGCGGAGATCGAGCGGAAGCGGCCGGAGGCGGTGCGCGACACGCTCGGGTATCCCGCCGTCGGAGCCTGGGCCGCGTGCACCGTTCAGGCGCTCACACAGCAGCGCGCAGGCTCGCTCGACCCCGCTCAGCCTGACCCGGCCCAGCTTGGGGCGGTCGCGTCTGTCGCGGCAGTCAAGGCCGAGGTGGCCTGCCGTGTGGAGGTTCCGGCGACGGACGGCACGATCACCTTGCCCTCGTTCGGGCAGATCGTGTGCCCGGGCGGCGGGGAACTCGTCGACCTGGTGGTCCATGCCGACGGACAGGTAGAGGCCGGCGGCGTGCGTGTACGTGCCGAGGTGGGGCAGCAGCCCGGCTGGCGGCCCCTGTGCCAGGTGGGCTCCGCCGACGGAACCCTCAGCCTGCTGGTGGACGACCTTGACCCGTACCGATGGATCGACCAGACGGTGATCGACGGTCGGCTGCCCGAGGACGAACTGCGCGCCTGGCGGACCTGCCTGGACGAGGCATGGGGGATGTTGCGGAAGCAGCACTGGACGATCGCGGACGAGACTCGCGCGATCGTTTCCGTACTCACCCCGATCCAGGCGCCGTCTCAGGGGATGAACAGCGCGTTGGACGGCGGCAGGTTCGGTGCCGTCGCCATGTCGACGCCGCCCGACGGACGCTGGCTGGCCTCCACGTTCGCGCACGAGGTCCAGCACGCCAAACTGGGCGCGATCCTCGACATCGTACGGCTGCTGGAGCCGGACGACGGCCGCTACTACGCTCCGTGGCGTCCGGACCCGCGCCCGCTGTCCGGGCTCATCCAAGGCACATACGCGTACCTCGGAGTATCGGGATTCTGGCGGAGACAGCGCGCGTTCGAGAGTGACATGCGCCCGCACATCGAGTTCGCGCACTGGCGGGAATCGGCGTACACGGTGACGGGCACCCTGCTGGACAGTGGCCGGCTCACCGCGACAGGTGAGGCATTCGTGACCGGCATGCGACGTACCCTGGCGGCCTGGCTGGACGAGTCCGTGCCCGCCGCCGCGCTGGACGTCGCGCGGCGGGAGGCGGACGAGCACCGGCAGGCCTGGCTCACCCGTAACTGTTCTACAGACTGAACGCGTCGAAGTCCCAGCTGAAGCGGTTGCCATGGGCGGCGTGGACGCGTTCGGGGTGGCTCACGGGCAACTGATCCTCGTAGCGGGCCAGCGTGCTCTCGTGCAGGGCCTTGCTCGCAGCAGTGTCGCCGACGGCACCCAGGTCGATCGAGAGGTTCATGGCGACCGCCAGCGTAAGCAAGTGGTTCTCACCGTAGAAGGCACGCATCCTGGTCAGAATCTGTTGATCCAGCTCGCGTGCTCTGGCCGGGTCATCCAGAGCGGCCAGGTCGCTGGCGAGGTTGACCCCGGCGGTGAAGGTGTAGGCGTGGTCCGCCCCGAGTCGCTTCTGCATGCCCGCATGCGCCTTCTCGTCCAGTTCCTTGGCACGCAGGGCGTCGCCGCGCTCGCGATAGAGCAGCGCGAGGTTGATGACGCAGCCGTAGGTGAACGGGTGCTGCTCGCCGAGGATGTGCTCGTAGCGCGGGAGAATGTCCTGGGCCAACGCCATGGCTTCTTCGTGGTGGCCTTTCTGCCGCAGGGTGTTACTCAGCGCGACGGTGGCCGCCATCGTTTCCGGGTCGTTGGGGCCGAAGAGCTTGTTCAGCCGGGAGTGCGTCTCCTGAATGAGCTCCAGTGCCTCGTCGAGCTCGCCGACACGGCGGCGGGCGATGGACAGGTCCCTGGCGGCCATTAGCGTGAGCGGATGCTCGATCTTCAGCCGCCTGATCCCGTGAGCGTAGGCCTCCTCGCCGACGTCGCAGGCCTGAGAGTGCTTGCCGTTGAGCCGCACCACACGCGCCAGGCCGTTCCAGGAGAGCTGCACGTCCCAGGTGCTGACACCCTCCCGCGCGGTGGTCTGCTCCACGAAGGCGAGCTGCTGCAGCTCCACGGCCTTGTCGTAGCGACTCAGCAGGGCGTAGTCGAGCGCGAGGTTGTTGATCGCGCGCAGGGTGGACGGGTGCGACGAAGGGAAGAGCTTCTCATGCGCGGCCATGGTCGCCTCGTCCTGCTCCAGGGCGTCACGGAAACGGCCTTGGGACCGCAGATTGGCGCCGTAGGTGAGAGACAGGCGCAGCGTCTCCTCGTGCTCGGAGCCGAATTCCTTGCGCATGAGGTCCAGCGTCTTCTCGTTGAGCGTGCGCGACTCGGTGTAGGAGCCCATCTGCCACAACACGTTGCCCAGGTGACGGCGCAGCCGCAGCACGTTGGGGTGGCTCGGGTTGCCCGTGGTCTCGGCCCAACTTGTCAGGAACTCCTCCGCGAACGCCTTGGCCGAGGGGTAGTTGGCCGTTCGGTAGAGGTAGCGGACGATGTCGATGGCGAACCGTTGCACCCTCTCGTCGTTGCTCTCGACCAGACGCGACGGGCGTACGTGCGGAAGCAGGTTGGCGTATTCGTCCCAGGAGTCGGTGTCCTCCGGGTCCGCCGGGGCGCCGCCCGCCAAGAGCAGATGAACCTCGTGCCGGAACTCGTCCTGTTCCTGCTTGCTGAGCGAGTCGCGCAGGAGTGCCTGGACCAGCCGGTGCACCTGCACTGTGCCGACCTCATGCTCGATCTTGATCAGCGCGAACCGGTTGAGCTCCGCGAACGCTTGGTTGAGCACAAGGGGATTGGCCAGAATCGGCCCCATGCGCTGGGCGCCGCTCCTGATGCCGCGCCGGAAGATGATCCGCGGGATCGGGTCGGGGGCGAAAAAGGCCAGGCAACGCAGCACCTCGGCGGCTTCAGGGAGTCTGCTCTCGACCTCCTGCACCGACAGCTGCCAGGCCGCCGTCATGGTCTGCGGGTATTCGGTGGACTTGCTCATCCCGAGCAGAGCCCGGGTCTGCTTGGCCAGCAGTTCGACGTACTCGTCGGTCGACATGCCGGTCTGTACCTGCAGGGCGGCGGCCTGCTCGAGCGCCAGCGGGAGGTCGCCCAGCTCGCTCGCCAGGTGCTCGGCCTCGGTCTGCGCCACATCGCGCTGCAGGCGCTTGCGCAGGAAGGCCACGCTCTCGGAGGTGGAGAAGACGTCCACGGAGACGGTATCGGCCACGCCGCTCCATCGGGTGTTCCTGGACGTGATCAGAACGTGCCCGGGGCCGCCCTGGGGGATGAACTCCTTGATCTCCTCGGGTTCGTCGGCGTTGTCGAAGATCAGCAGCCATCGGTCGACGGGCTCGCCTCGTTGCAGCGCCTCGCGGACCGAGGCGGCGGCCTCCTCGATGCCCGCGGTGCTGGCAGGGGCCAGCTTCAGGTCCTCGGTGAGTGCGGCCAGGACGCTCGGGACCAGCATCGTCTGGTCGGCCGGCACCCACCAGACGAGGTCGTAGTGACCGCGGTAGCGCCAGGCGTACTCGATGGCGAGCTGGGTCTTGCCCACGCCGCCGAGTCCCTGCAGCGTCTGTGGCAGGGGAACGACCGCTGTCGCCGTGGCGGCGGTGGCCAGACTTTCCCTTAACTGCTCGAGCAGTATTTCTCGTCCGGTGAAATGCTTGTTGCGACCAGGGATCTTCTTACCCCAGATCGGCGGCATCTTGGACGTGCCCTGTGGGCTCGGCTGTTCGGTCACGTCAACTCCACCCTCCCGTCCAACCTGATTATGATCCTACGGATTGATTCTGGCGAACGGCAGCCACACAATCACAATTGAAGATGTAATCCGGGCGTGCGGCAGAAAATGGGCATTTACGGATGGCCGTAACACGACATGGAGGGCGTATGGGCGAAGACACAACAACCGGGCTCATCGATGTCAGTGGCATGGATCTGGCTGATCTTAAACTGCTCGACATTCCCGCGCTCGTGCGGGCGTGGCAGCGGTGCGCTGAAGAACGCGGGACGGTGGCCGGCTTCCAATCGGCGATCTGACCAGCCGTCCGACGCACGGCCCGGCAACGGCGCCGGGGCCGTGCCTGCTCCATGTGGCAATCCCGTGAGGGTGGCCGAGGCCTATTTGGAGTAAGGTTGAGGACAAGAGTCCCTCGGCTAATATGATTGCACGAAATGCTTAATTCCCTGCCGGGATAAATGGACAAGATGTGGACACCGACTCAGGGCGGGGAGCGTGGCATGACTTCCAGCGGCAGAGGCCTGAAGCCGTTCATCGGCTCGCAACCCTTCCGCCGGGATGACGCGGCTCGGTTCTTCGGGCGGAAACGTGAGATAGATAAACTGGCCGACCGCTGGCAGAATAATCGCCTGACCATATTGCACGGTCCGTCCGGAGTCGGAATGACCTCGCTGGTGTCGGCCGGCGTGCTGCCGCGTCTCGACTCCTCCCGCTTCGATGTGCTTTCCGTGGGCGGTCTGGCGCGCCCTCCGTTCGTGCCGGCGGCGGTCATCCCCGAAGACAGCGATCCGCATGTCTTCGCGCTGCTGGCGTCGTGGTCTCCGTACGAGAACCCGATGCGCTTCGTCGGGCTCACCGTCAGGTCTTACCTGCGCTGGCACCACTGGAGCCCCGGCGGCCGGCCGATCATGGCAGTGCTCGACCACGCCGAGGAGGTTTTTACGGCCTACCGGCGCAAGACCGATGACCAATCACATGTGCTCGACCAACTCTGTGATGCGCTGGACTACGACCTTCGGCTCCGGCTCTTGATCGTGGTGGACGACGAGCACCTCGAATCGCTGCGCGGGCACGACCGGTTACGGGACCACATCGAGCGGGGCGCCTCCTACAAGCTGGAGCCGCTGAGCTTCGAGGCCGCGCTGGAGGCCTGCCAGCGGCCGGTCGACCTCGTCGGCCGCGAGTTGGCGCCGTGGGCGGCGGGGCAGCTCGTCAATGCGCTGCGGATCACTGACACGGGCCGCGACGGCTCGCCATCGCTCACACCGATGGTCGAGCCGGTGCATCTGCAGGTGGTGTGCTCGGCCCTGTGGGAGTCCGTACGCGATCAGAGCGGCCCGATGGCCGGCACCCTGGTGAGTACCGACGACATCGACGAGGTGCTGGCGTCCTTCTGTCATCGGGCGATCCTGGACGTGGCACGCGATCATCTGCAGGGCGACGTCGACAGGCTCGCCGCATTGCTGCGGCGCGTGGTGGACGACGGTGGAATGGACGCAGAGGAACTTCCGCATCAGGTGGCGCAGGCGTTGGCGGAGCGCCATGTGCTCCAGCTGGGCGACAAGCGCCGCTACGAGATGCCGGACCGGCTCGTCCGGCCCTTCCTGCGAGGGCCGACCAAGCGGACGCCGCCCGACGAGGCCGATAGGCTCGACACTGCGGCTGCGGCGTTGCACAGGGGTTGGTTCGAGGTCGCGGAGAAGCTCGCGGGCCAGGAGATCCTCCAGCCCGAAGGCGTCAGGTCGAAGGCCCGCGCCGAGTCGCTGCTGGGCGACGCGGCCTATCTGCGCGACGACTTCGATGGAGCGATCACGCACTACCGGGAGGCCACCCGGATCTTCGCCACGATGGGCGGCTCCGACCAGATCGTGGCCGCTCTGTTGACCGCCGTCGGACGGATCCTCATCGATCAGGGGGCCTACCGCGATGCGGTCACCGAACTGCGTTCGGCGGTGCGGCGGAGCCCTGAGCCCGCCATTCAGACTGAGCTGGCCTGGGCGCTGTGGTATCTCGGCCACGAGAGCGGCGCGGTGGACGTGCTCGACGGCGCGCTGCGTTTCGACGGGAACACCCATGAGGCCCTACGCGCCCGCGGCGAGATTCTCTCCGATCTCGAGCCACAGCGCGCCCTGCGCGACCTCGACCGGGTGCGACCCCACGAGCAGCCGTCGACGCAGGCTGCCTACGCCCTGGCCCTCGCGCTCAGTGGTGACGTGCGCGGTGCGGTTGAGGCGGTGCCGACGCTGGACGTCGACAGCGATGCCACGACCCTGCTGCGCACGGCTCGGGTGATGGAGGTGGCGGGACGCGACTCGGAGGCGGCTCGACTGGCGGGCCGGGCCCGGGAGAGCACGAGCCGCCCCTTACCCCCGCAGATGATCAAGGTGGCTGAACGCCTGGCCGATTAACCTTTCTCGTCCCTTCCTGGGGAATGGCGTGGACGGGACTACTCCGCTGGTGCTCTATTCTCTGACTCGTGCCTCGGCTCTCAACCGTGCACCGAATCGTGCACAGGTTGTGCCGCAAGCCCGAGCCGGGGCGACGGGCATGAGGCAGATTCGGTCATTTATCGACCTTTTCGCCAATGTCCCGCGATTTCGGTGGTCCTGGCTGGGTTCGACGATCTCCATGCTCGGCAGCCGAATGATCGGCGTGACCTACCCGCTCCTGGCCTACACCCTCACCTCGTCCCCGGCATGGATCGGCTGGGTGATGTTCGCCTCCACCGTGCCGGGCCTGTTGTGGTACATCCCGGCCGGGGCGCTGGTCGACCGGTTCGGCCGGCGCTCCGTGATGATCGTCAGCGAGATCCTGCGCGGTGTGCTGGTCGTCGTGCTCTGCCTGGGCATGGCTATGGGATGGCTGGACATACCTCATCTGGTGGTCATCGCCCTGTTCGAGGGAGCGCTGTCGGTCAATTCGTCCGTCGCCGAGACTGCACTGATCCCGACCACCGTCAAACGCGACAACGTGGACACCGCGTTGGCCATGCACGAAACCTCGGTGCACGGCATGCTGCTGGTGGGACGCCCTTTTGGCGGGCTTCTTTTTGGAATTGCGCATATTGCCCCATTTATCGCAAATGCGGCAATGTTCTTTGCTGCCGCTGGAGTGTTGTCTCGGGCGGAACGCGACATATCAACACAAAGCGCCAATCCGAGGAGTGCACATGCCGATATGGGAGCTGGCTTCGTCGAGCTGTGGCATAACGGCTTCCTCAGATACGCGACGCTCGTCACAGCCTTCACCAACCTTATGGTCCAGGGGCTGATCGTGGTGTTCCTGTCGGAGGCCGCGGATGAGGGACTGCCATCGGGGATCGCGGGGCTTATCCTGGCGGCATCGGGGGTCGGTGGAGTCGTGGGGGCGTTCATCTCCCCGCAGTGGGAACGGATCTCGCGGAAGATCAATGGCAAGGAGCCACGGCGGCGGCTGGTGGGCTTCAAAAGGCTCGTCTTGACGCATGGCCGCTCGGTGATGCTGGTGCACCTGTGGGCGTGTGCGGCAGCGCTCGCGGTGCCGCTCATCCTCGCTCAGGCGTCCGTCTCGTTCGCGATCGCATTGCTGGTCATCGGGCTGGTCGGAGGGCTGAGCAACGTCACGATCCGTATGATGCTCAGCCGGGTGCCCGACGACCGGATGGCCCGCGTGGTGGGCGTATCTCGGCTCGGTAGCTACAGCGGTGTGGCCATCGGGCCGCTGGTGGCGAGCCTGCTTCTCGGCTTGCTCGGGTCGGGGCTCACGATGTTGGTTCTGTGGTGTCTCATGGCGGTGTTCGCCGTGATCGTGACGAGCGTGCGGGGGCTCAGGAACAGCCTGACGTCCACCATTGAGCCGCAGGCCCAGCCCGCCGCATAACTGATTTATCGCGAGTGGTGCATCACGCGCCAGTTTGGGATGCAATCCAGGTGTGACTGAACGGTGTGCGGTGGCATTTCTGCGGCTTGCGGTGGCCGTTATCTGCGTGCTCGCCTGGCCGTTCGCCGGTGCCCGGGCTGCCGCCGGGCCTGAGTTCCTGGAGGAGCAGGTCTCCATCCCGCTGGAGCGACTGGCGAACGGCAGATGGCAGATCGTCCTCATCAACCCAGGACCTGCGGTCAGCGCCCAGGTGCGGCTCGCGGGCTCGATCGCGGACGCACTCGCCCTGCAGGGCGACGGCCGGCTGAACTTGCCGACAGGGGGCACGGCCACCCTCATCCTGGTGCCCGGCGGGCGGCCGCATGCGGGCGGCGGCCAGCTTGTCCTGATCTCAACGGCCGGCGCCGACAGGCTGGGCATCACGGTGACCGAGCCTCCCTTTCTGGTGCGCCACTGGTGGGTGTGGATCTCCGCCGTTGTCATGATGGGCGGCATCGCGGCGCGGCTCTGGTGGCGGCGACGCAGGCGTGGACATCCCGCAACGAAACAGCAGTTGGAGGAGCCGGTGCCCGCTTCGACCGGCTCGCCGAAGCTCACACACAGCGACGAACCAGCGCAAATAGACCGTCTTAACCGAGAGGAGTACGCCAGTCATCTAGGTGAACTCGCTCGTTACTCGACGCCGCCCATGGTCATCGGGATCTTCGGCGAGTGGGGGACCGGCAAGACCTCGATGCTGATGCAGGTGCGCGATTACCTGCGCAGGGAGGCAGCTGAATGTGCGCACGTCTGGTTCGACCCCTGGCGGCATCAGTATGACGAGAATCCAGTGCTGCCCCTGCTGCACGTGATCGTCAAAGATCTTGGGCTGGAGAACAGGGAGACGGTTCGCCGGACTCTGCGCACGATCTCCGACGTGCTCGGCTCGCTCGTGTTGTCGGCCACGCTCAAGGTCAGCCTGCCTGACGTGCGCACATCCATTGAGGCTTACGACAGCGAGCATTTCCGGATCCGCTCCGAGCACACCCGGCTCGATGAGTACCTCGGCACCTTCATACGCGAATCCCTGGCCGCACGGGGAAAGAAGCGCCTGGTGGTATTCGTCGACGATCTGGACCGGTGCGACGCCGACCGGATCACCCTGCTGCTGGAGGCATTGAAGCTGCATTTCAATCGCGACAACTGCGTATTCGTGCTGGGGGTGGCCAAGGGCCCGCTCATCGCGGCGGTGCGGGAGAAGTATCAGGACCCCGTCGGCGAATACCTCGACAAGATCATCCAGTTTCCCTTTGAGATGCCGCGTCTGTCGGAGAAGGACTTCGACCGCTATCTGGAAGATCTGCTGCCGGACGAGATCCGGGGCGCCGGCGACATGCTGAGATCCGGGCTGAGACGCAATCCGCGCACCATAAAGCGGTTCGTCAACGTGCTCCACCTGCAACACAGGGTCGCCAAGGCCAGAGGAGTGGACCCCTACGAGGTCGCCACGCTGGCCGCCGTCCTGCTGCTGCGGGACGGCGCCCCCAACGACTACGAAAGAATCACCCGCGATCCGGCTCTGCTTCAGCGGATCGCGCGGCAGCCTGACTCCGATGTCGCGGCCGACGGCTGGAGCGAGCTCACCGTCCGCATGGTCCGCTGGCTCGGTACGACGCCGGCTGGAGTCCCCGACAACGTGCTGGACTACATCGACCTCGTCCGGGAGTCTCCCGTGTCGAAACCTAGTGATCTGGTCGCCGGCGCGGAGCCCGTGACCGGGCTCGAGCCGGTGACGGAACTCTCGTTCAGGGACACGCTCGGGCGCCTGGCCGGGCTCGTGCACGAGCACGTGGTACCGGACGCGAGGCACGATGACGGGCTCCTGAATCCTCTGGTGCGCCTGCCCGGGGCGCAGGTGCCGAAGGTGACCGGGCTGGACGAGATCCTCGCTCTGGGGGACAAGCTGATGATCACGGGGGCGCCGGGGGCGGGCAAGAGCGTGCTCGTGGGCCGGCTGGCACGCCGACTGGCCGGTCGGCGCGCCTCACGGGTGCCGGCGTACCTGAGGTTCAGCGAACTCAAGACCGAGTACGCTGCGCACGAACGGTGGGTGACGCACGCCCTCGTGGCCTGTTATGGGCTCTCTCTCGCCGACTCTCACGCGATGGTCGTGCGGGGATCGCTGGTCCTGGTCCTCGACGGCCTGGACGCCCTGGACCAGGGCAAGTGGGTGGGCTTCCTGCGGTGGGCCGAACACGCCGCGTGCGGTGTCATCATGACCGCTGGGGCCGCCGTGTCAGGGTCGGCTTTCACGGAGATCCGGTTGCTCGGCGTGTCCGACGGCGAAGCCCGCCGCCGGCTCGAGTCGGTGCTCGCCGCCCACCATGTCGACCCGTCCCAGTTGCAGGGACTGACAGCCGAACTGATGAGTTCACCCCAGCTGCTCGCGGTCCTCACCCGCGATCGGAAATGGATCGACGCCCTGCCCGAGGAGCGGGTCGACTTCCTGCCCTGGTATGCCGCACGGGCGGTAAGCCTGACCGCCGGATCCGGTTTCGACCGGGACGTGGTCACGCGTGGCCTGCGGGAGCTGGCCCGCTGGACCAGGAACGGCAACCAGGACCTCTTCTCCCACGACCACCCTGACGTCAAGAGCGCTCTGTTCCACGCCGGCATCGAGCACGACCGCGTGCTGGACCTGCTCAGCGCGGCGGTCCAGTCCGGGCTGCTGCGCGAACGTTCGGGGACGTACCACTTCGTTCACCCCCTCCTTCGCGACCACCTGGCCGATGTGTGAACGCTTCGGGCGGTGGCCGCCGGACGGGCCGACGCGTGAACCCCACCGAACATCCCAGGCACCTCGGCCGGACAGGCTGGTATGGCGGCCACGGTCTTTGAACTTGTCGTCGGCGGCCCCTAGGCTGAGCCGAATGCACAGGGGTGTAGGGCGGGTCGCTTGATCCACTTCAGCGTCCTGGGTTCGCTGCGAGTCAGGAGTGCCGGAGCGGAGATCTCCTTGTCCGGGCCCAAGCAGCGCATCGCGCTCGCGACGCTGCTGCTGCACGCCAACGAACGCGTCTCAGCCGACCACCTGATCACACGGATGTGGGACGGTGACGAGTCGGCCAACGCGCGGGCGGCCCTGCAGACCCACCTGACCCGCCTGCGCCAGGCCCTGGGCGCCCCCGGTCTCATCCGGACCTTCGACGGCAGCTACACCATCACCGCCACCCCCGACAGCCTCGACCTGCTGCGTTATCGGGAGATCTGCAGACGGTCCCGGAGAGGTGAGCCGGCCGAGGAGCTGGCCGCGCTGACCGAGGCGATGGCGCTCTGCGGAGAGCCGCTGCTGGCGAACGTTCCCTCGGAGGCGCTTCATCGCGAGGAGATCTCCCTGCTCGTCGAGGAGCAGCTGCGTACCCTGGAACGCTGGTCGGACCTCCACCTCGAATGGGGCAGGCCGGAGCAGGGGATCGCCGTCCTCAGGGCGGCCACCGCCAGGCATCCCTACAGCGAGCGCCTGTGGGCCAACCTCATCCGCGCTCTGCACCGCTCGGGACGGCAGGCGGAGGCCATGGAGGCCTATCAGAGTGTTGCCCACCGGCTCCGCGAGGACCTGGACGTACGCCCCGGCGAGCTGTTACGCCGGGCCCACCAGTCCATCCTGACCGCGGGTGAGAGCGAGGTGGTCGCCGCCTCGATGACGCCGCAGCAGTTACCCTCCGGCGTCGCGCACTTCACCGGGAGGCTGGCCGAGCTGGACCGGCTGGACCGGCTCGTGGCCGATGTGCCGGGGCGTACCGAGATCGTGGTGATCGGCGGCCCGGGAGGCGCGGGCAAGTCCGCGCTGGCGGTCCATTGGGCGCATCAGATGATCGACCGCTTCCCCGGCGGGCAGCTCTACCTGAACCTGCGCGGGTTTGGCCCCGGTGCGCCCATGGAACCGATGGTCGCCATCGAGACGCTGCTCCGCGCGATGGGCGTCTCCGCCACCAGCCTGTCCGCCGACCTGGACGCGCGCGCGGCGATGCTGCGCAGCACGCTGGCGGGCCGGCGCATGCTCCTCCTCCTGGACAACGCCCGCGACAGCGCGCAGGTACGGCCCCTGCTGCCGGGAGCCAACTCGCTGGTCCTGGTCACCAGCCGCAACCAGCTCCGCGGGCTGGCCGCGAGAGACGGCGCCCGCCAGCTCACTCTCGACACCCTCACCAGGCCCGAATCCCTTGAGCTGCTGGAGAAGGTGATCGGCGCGCGGCAGGTGGCCGACGAGCGTGACGCGGCCGTACGCCTGGTGGAGCTCTGCGACGGCCTGCCGCTGGCGCTGTCCGTCATCGCCGAACGTGCCCATCGCGGCGGCGGCCTGGCCAGGATCGTCAGCGCGCTGGAGGACGAGAAGGCCCGCCTGGAGCAGTTCCGGATCGGCGAGGACGACCCGCTCGCCGACCTCAACACCGCCCTGCTGTGGTCCTACCGGGCGCTGACCCCGCCGGTGGCCAGGCTGTTCCGCCTGCTCGGCCTGCATCCCACCGGAGATCTTTCGCTGGAGGCCGCGGCCGCGCTGGTCGGCGTGCCGCCGTGGGAGGCGAACGCGCTGCTCGACCAGCTCGTCGCCGCCCATCTGGTCAAACAGGTCCAGCCGGACCGCTTCGAGCTGCACGACCTGGTGCACCTGTACGCCACCGGCCGCGCCATGGAGGAGGAGCAGGCCGGTGAGCGTGACGCCGCGGTGGACCGGCTGCTGGACTGGTACCTGTACACCGTCGTCGAGGCCGATCGGCACCTGCTGCCGCACCGCGTCCGGGACTTCGTCGAGCCGTACACCACCGAGATTCCGCAACTGGCGTTCGGCGACCACCGCCAGGCGATGAGCTGGCTGGAACGGGAGTACCACTGCCTGCGATCCGTGATCGCCTGGGCGGCGGCGAACGGCCGGGCCGGGCACGCGTGGCGCATCTCGATCGCCATGACCACCTTCTTCGACCGGTACATCCCCTGGCACGACGGCCTGGAATTCGCCCGGTCGGCGCTGCGGGCGGCCGAGATCGCCGGCGAGCCGGCCGGGCAGGGTTACACACTCAACTCACTCGGCTGCGTCCACTTCGACATGGGCGACCACCCGGTCGCCCTGTCCTGCTTCAAGCGGTCGCTGTCCCACTTCCAGCAGGCCGGGCATGCCAGAGGCGAGGCGATGCTGCTGGGCAACATCGGCCTGGTCCACGGCGAACTCGGCGATCCCGCCGAGGGCAGACGCTGCCTGGAACGGGCGCTGACGCTGTACGAACGGCTCGGCGGCCAGTACGGAATCGCGCACCTCCTCGACAATCTGGGCACCGTGAGCCACCTGGCCGGCGACCACGTGCTCGCGGTGCACTATTTCTGCCGGGCCCTCGATGCCGCCACGCTCAACGGCAACACAGATGTGCGCGGCGACGTTCTGAGCCACCTCGGACGTGCGTACGCGGCCCTGCGGGACTGGCGCCGGGCCCTGCGCTCCTTCCGCGAGGCGGTGGCCCTGTACCAGGGCAAGGGCAACCGCCGCTGGCTGGCCACGGCCCTGACCGATCTGGGCCAGGCACTGGCGGACGCCGGCCGCCGCGAACCGGCCAGACACGTCCTGCTGTCCGCGCTGGCCGAATGGAAGGCCATGGACGACCCCCGGGTCGGCGAGGTCGTGGCGATCCTGGAAACGATCTAGCCCGCGTACGGTTCACGGTGACGGGCCTGGTCTCGGACCGCGCTGTTACGAGACGTCGGGGAACCGCGCCGGGTAGGGGGGCTGCCCGTTCAGGAGGACCCAGGCCTGTCCGGTCCGCTCATCGGCCAGGATGGTCTCCACCGCGTCGGCTGCCTCGTCAGGGGTGGCGACGGCATGTCCCGCCTCGGCGAGCAGCTCGCGGAACGGGGCGAGCAGCGGGGTGTCGACCAGGCCCGGACAGAGCGCGTTGACCTTGACACCGGCGCCGGCCAGGAGCGTGGCCGTGGACCGTACGAGGCCGACAAGGGCGTGCTTGCTCGCGGCGTAGAACGGGTCGGGAGCCTCCTTGAGACCGGCCAGGCTGGAGGTGACGATGATCGAGCCGTGTCCCCGCAGGTGCGGCAGGGCGGCGTGGATTCCGTAGACGGCGCTGTCCAGGTTGGTGGCGATGGTCTTGTGGTACGCGGCGGGGACGAAGTCGTGCCAGCCGCATTGCCCCGGGATGCCCGCGTTGAATACTGCCACGTCGAGCCTGCCGTAGGCCGAGATCGCCGCGGCCACGGCCGCCTGATTGTCCTCCAGGCGGGAGACGTCGGCCGCGACGAACCGGGCGCCGAGCTCTGCGGCGACTTCCTGCCCACGCGAACGGTCTTTGTCGGCGATGAGCACTTTTCGGCCTTTACCCGCCATACGCCGCGCTATGGCCGCGCCGATGCCGCTGGCGCCGCCGGTGATCAGCATCACGGTCAACGTCGCTCCTCGGGCGTACCGGACGGTTCTTCCGGTATGCGGGACAGCTCGACACCTCTGAGCCGCAGACCGTGACGGCGCAGGTAGCCGCGGCCGTACAGCCGCTGGAAGGCGAGCAGGGCGGCGAGGGTGACGATGAGCAGGACGTCGTCCAGCAGCGGCACCGCGTCGATGGGCAGGGTGGCGGCCATGACGACGCGCAGGGCGGCGTCGGTCAGCAGGGCGGCGCCCCACACCGCCGTCATGATCCGGAGCAGGTGGCGGAACGCGGGATGGTCCGTCCAGTTCGCCGCCCATTGCTGTTGTTTGTCGCGATCTGAGATCACCCGCATGGCCTCGTACAGGAACGGGCGCCGGCCGCAGAGCGTGATCAGTGCCCACAGGCCCAGTGCGCAGGTGCCCCAAGCGTTGCGGATCAGCAGCACGCGCGGGCTGCCGGAGACGAACGACATGGCGATGGTGATCACCATCGCGCCGAGCACGAACATGGTGATCCCGCTGACGCGCCGCTCGACGACCAGGCCGTGGACGGCTCGCGCCGCGGACAGCGTGCCCGCGGCCAGCAGCGCGATCCACTGGCTCACCCCGGCCGCCCGGAGCCCGTAGAAGATCACGAGCGGTCCGGCGAACTCCAGGGCGGCGACGGTCACCAGGCCGCGATGCGGCCCGCTCACTGCTCCACCCCGGCCGGCTGTGTGGCTCGGACGAATGTTCCGACGACGGTGCTGCGGTAGGCGTCGAAGTCGAGCGCGGGCACGCCGCGCATCCGAGGGGCCGCCGCGTCGATGGCCGCGCGGATCATCACCGCCATCGATCGGGCGTCGAAGTCGCCGAATTCACCGCCGCGCTGTCCCTCCTCCAGCAGCATGACGACCCCCTGGACGCTCGGCTCCTGGTAGCCGGCGGTGGAGTACGGCTCGCCCGCCTGGTCCCGTAGATGAGGTCCGATCTCGGTCAGGGCGGCCAGGTCGGTCGGGTGCTCCCGCAGGAACTCCAGATTCGACTCAAGGTAGGCCCGGAGGCGCCCGGGGGCGGTGGTCTCGGCTTTGACGCGCTCCAGGATGTAGGCGGCTCCCGCGTGGTAGACGTCTTCGACGATCTGCCGGATGAGGTCCTGCTTGCCCGCGAAGTGATACGAGATCATGCGGGGACTGCTGAGGCCGGCGCGCTCGGTGATCGTGGCGAAGGTGGCCTTCTCGTAGCCGATCTCGGCAATGGTCTCGATGGCCGCTCGGACGATCTGCGCCCGGCGGGCGGCGTTGGTGACGCTGTCTCTCGACTGCTTTTTTATCTGCATAGATAAAAAATGGTACCGCTAGATAAAATCGCTGTCGAACGAGGTGCCGCTCATGCCTGACGCTCGGCGGCTGTTCCTCGACCGGACACGGGACGTCGCCCGGAAGGTGGGATCACCGATGACGCGGAGCGTCCCCACGTTCGCGCATGTGGACGTGGACCAGTCACTGCTCGGGGGCTGCTACCCGCTCCCGCCATGGGCAGTCGCAGTCCTTCGCGAGTTTGTCGCGACCCCACAGGATCAGTCCCAGGGCCTGATAAAAGCCCTTGGCGCGAGCGAGATCGGAGACCCCAGCGTGATCAGAGTGATTCGCTGTTCCGTGCGATCGCGCCACCCCGCCGCGGCTGATTGCGGCGACCGACCGGTCCGCGTCCGCTTCGGTCGTGTATGCGTTCGACATCGAGATCCGCATCAGCAGAAGACGCCGGAGGGCCCGAATCGCGTTGATCCGGGCCCTCCGGCGTTCGGTGTCGCGTGTCAGCCAGTGACCGGGATGTCGGTCTTCACCGGCGTCGGGGTGGGCGCGGGCGTGGGCTCATCCTGCGTCTGCGTGACATTCTCGTCCCACTTGATCCAGTCGTGGGCCACCGTCCCGTGATCATCCCTACCGGGGTGAGTAGGGGGCGGCGTGTTGTTCGGTGTCGGCGTCGAGGTGGGCGTCCGCGTGGGAGTCGGGGTCACCGTGGGCGTGCCCGTGGGCGTCGGAGTCGGCGTCACAGTTGGCGTCGAAGTCGGGGTGGGTGTCACCGTCGGGGTGGGCGTCGGGGTGGACGTGGGCTCACACGCGACCCAGAACACCTTCTGCTTGGCCGCGCCATGCTCCCCCGCGAAGGTCCAGAACAGCTTGTAGTGCCCGTTAGGCAGGGTCATGTCGGCGGTACGGCCATGCCCGTCCTTGTCGAGCACGAGAGTGCTGCTCTTCACCGTGGTCTTGTCTCCCGTGGGCGGCCAGGACTTGATCTCCCAGCTCACCTGCTCGGCCGCGTCGAAGTTGAACCCGACCAGATAGAACACGCAGACGTTCGGTTCGTCGCGCTGGTCGTCCTCCGGCGTCGTCCACTTGTGGATCTTGACGTCGCCGTTGTCGCCGGGCGGCTTCCCATGGACCGCTCCAGCGGAGGCTGTATTGGAGATGACGAGCACCGTCAGCGCTGCCACTGCGAACATGAGCGCCGCTGTGATCCAGCGACGAAGTGAAGAGGGGGTGGTAGGAGTCACGGCGGCACCTCGGGTGTCCTGAGAGAACTTGAGCCTCACTAGGCTCATCTGTCCAAAAGTGTCACACTATTGGGCTAGTAGCTTCAACCGTTCCAAACCGTTATCTAGCAGGCAAAACTTGACACGCAGGTGTCATCGAAATCTCAGGAGCCGATCGTGTCGCTCGATGTCCCCTGCCGAGTCATCGGCTCCGCGCTCGTCGCCATAAGCCTTGTCGCCTCGACCCCCGCCGGCGTCGCCGCGTCGCCCGTCACCCTCGCCACCGTCGCCTCGGTCACGGCGACCGCACTCCCCAAGGCCACCACGTTCACGGAGTTGAGCGGTCTCCCACAGGACGCCGACACGTACGGCAAGCTGAGCGGCATCGTGGTTCACCCCGCACGCACGGTGGCCGTCTACGCCCTGCCTGGCGGCAAGCCCACGGCCACCCTCCCAGCCAAGCAGCTCGGCAGCCAGACCTGGGTGCCGGTGGTGGAGGCGCGCAAGGGCTGGTACCGCGTGCTCCTGCCCAGCAAGCCCAACCACGTGACCGGCTGGATCAAGGCCAAGGGCCTGAAGAAGGCGCGCAGTCGCTACCGCGCCATCGTGAAACTGGGCACCAGGCAGCTGACCGTGATGGCCGCCAGCAAGAAGCTCGGCACCTGGACGGTGGCCGTCGGCGGCCCTGAGACGCCCACCCCGGTGGGCAGGACCTTCCTGCTGGCCCTCGTGTCGCCGAAGAAGAAGGCCTACAGCCCGCTGATCCTGCCGCTCGGCACGCACTCGTCGACGCTCGACACCTTCGGCGGCGGTCCCGGGACAGTCGCCTTCCATGGCTGGCCGGACCGGAAGGTGTTCGGTAAGGCGGTCACGCACGGCTGCATCAGGGTGCCTGCTCGCGCGCTCAAGGTGCTGGCAGGACTGCCTCTGGGGACGCCGGTTCTGATCGCTCCCTGAGGATGGGGGCGGTGGCCAACGGGTCCTCGCCACGCTCCGACACGTGCTCGCGCATGCCGGAGAGAAACGACGGCGGCTACCCCGCCCCCCGTGGTGCCACGCGACCGGACCTTCGTCCGGTCGACGTCAGGAGCTTGTGAGGATGACGAGTTGCTGGGTCGCTCGGGTCATCGCGACATAACGGTCGACCCCTCCTTCGATGCCCTCGCCGAACGCCTCGGGGTCGATGAGGACGACCAGGTCGAACTCGAGCCCCTTCGACAGCTCCGGAGTCAGTGACCGTACGCGGGACGTCGCCCGGAAGGTGGGATCACCGATGACGCAGGCGATCCCGTCGGCATGCGCGGCGAGCCAGGTGTCGAGGATCGAGCCCAGGTCCGAGGTGGATCCGTGTACGACGGGGACGCCGCTGCCGCGGATGGAGGTCGGCACGTTGGCGTCCGGGAGCACGGCCCGGATGACCGGCTCGGCTTCCGCCATGATCTCTTCCGGGGTCCGGTAGTTGATGCTCAGGGAGGCCAGATTGATCCGGTCGAGCCCGATCCGTTCGAGGCGTTCCTGCCACGACTCCGTGAACCCGTGCCTGGCCTGGGCACGGTCCCCGACGATGGTGAAGCTCCGGGACGGGCAGCGCAGCAGCAACATCTGCCACTCCGCGTCGGTCAGTTCCTGGGCCTCGTCCACGACGATGTGGGCGAACGGGCCGGCGAGCAGGTCCGGTTCGGTGCTGAGCAGCGCGGCCTCGTCGACCAGGGCGTCCCGTAGGTCCTGTCCGCGAAGCATCGTCACCGCGCCTTCACCGTCGTCATCGGCCTCGAGCAGGTTGTCGACGACGCCGGCCATGCGCTCGCGTTCGGCGGCGACGGAGGCCTTCTGCCGGCGCTTGCGTCGTGACGCCTCCGGGTCACCGAGGCGTTGCCGGGCCGCGTCCAGGAGCGGCAGGTCGGACACCGTCCAGGCCTGGGCGTCCGCGCGCCGCAGTCGCCGAACGTCGTCGACGCTGAGCCAGGGAGCGCACATCCGCAGGTAGGCGGGGACCGTCCACAGGTCTCCGACGAGGTCAGCCGCTTCGATCAGCGGCCACGCGCGGTTGAAGACCGTCAGCAGTTCCCTGTTCCGCAGCAGCGACTTGCGGAGCAGGTCGGGCGAGATGTCCTCATCGTCGTGCTTGTCGGCCAGGATCGTGAGCAGCTCCTCCCAGATCTGGTCGCGTGCCTCGTTGTGCGGAGTGCCGGGTTCCGCCGCTTCGAACGCCTCGGCCCAGTCGTCGGCGCTCAGCCGGATGTCGGACCAGGGGGTCGTGACCGTCATCCCCTTGGTGGGCGGGTTCTCGTAGAACCTGACGGCCGGCTCGATCGCCTTCACCAGGTCCGCGGACGACTTCAGGAGGGCCACGTCCGGGTCGGGCTCGATCGCGGCCGCGGCTCCCTCGGCGACGAGGTCCCGCAGCGTGCAGGTCTGTACGCCCTCCTCTCCGAGGCTGGGCAGGACGTCGGCGACGTAGGCCAGGTAGGGCTGGTGCGGACCGACGAACAGCACCCCGCCCCGGCGGTGACCGAGGCGAGGGTCGGAGTAGAGGAGGTAGGCCGAGCGGTGCAGGGCGACGACGGTCTTCCCCGTACCCGGACCGCCGTCGACGACGAGCGCGCCGCTGGATCCCGCGCGGATGATGGCGTCCTGGTCGGCCTGGATGGTGCCGAGCACGTCTCGCATCCGGGCCGACCGGTTGCCGCCCAGGCTGGCGATGAAGGCGGACTGGTCGTCGAGCGCGGCGTGCCCTTCGAACCCGTCCGAGGTGAACACCTCGTCCCAGTAGTCGCTGATCAGGCCCCGGGTCCAGCGGTACCTGCGGCGGCTCGCCAGACCCATCGGGTTGCCATGGGTGGCTCCGAAGAACGGCTCGGCCGCGGGGGAGCGCCAGTCGAGCAGCAGCCGGCGGCCCGCGCTGTCCGTGAGGCCGAGTCGTCCGATGTACACGGGCTCGGGGTCGTCCGCGCTGACCATGTGCCCGAGGCACAGGTCCAGACCGAAGCGCCTCAGTGCGCGCAGGCGAGCGGTCAGCCGGTGGACCTCCAGGTCCCGGTCCAACGCCTGCCGGCCCTTGCCGCCGGGCGCCTTGCGCGCGGCGTCGAGACGGTCGGACAGGTCGGCGATCGCCTGCTCAAGGCTGTCCGCGATGGCCGCGAAGTGCTGCTCGTCGCCGGCGATCAGCTTCGGGTCGGCCTTGGGAGAGAGGTGGTCGGGAAGATCAAACGCGCTGGTGGTCAGCGGGTTCACGTGATTGGCTCCGATTTCGCGCTCCCATTTCCGCAGGTTCTGGCCTTACGGTCGGCAATCATGCGGCACGACCGGGGTCTTGCCGCAAGCCCCCCGGTGCGCTATAGGTTGAGAGTGGAAGGGAGTGGATCGTCCCCTTTCCCGTTATGGTCCGCCGGTGTCACTGCTCCTGGCGTAGACACACATAGTCCGCTACGACGCGATCGGTGACGACCTGTTACGTCCGGTAATTCTTCCCCACGGGCTTGCCGGGGATCGGCTTGGCGATAAGAGCGACAGGGATGAAGAAGCAGATCTGGCTGATCGCCAGGGTCAGCGACCAGAGTGCCTTGTCGTCGTAGTGAGCGGATGCCCTGGCGTACAACTCGTCGGGAACGCGTTCCCCGAACGGGTTCGGGGTGAGGACGGCCTCCAGGACCTCCAGCGCGACCCGTTCGGCATCGGTGAAGTAGGGGGCGTCCCGCCATGACGCCACGGCGGTGATGCGCTCCTCTGTCTCCCCGGCCTTGCGGAGGAGGCCGGTCTGCCGGACGGTATGGTACGTGGCGCCGACGATCTGCCCGGCGCGGAGCTGCACCAGACCGACGGTAATCTGCGGAATCGAACCGTTCATAACGGCCCTGGACATGGCCCCGGCGATGATTCCCACCTCGGGAAAGAACTGGGTGGGGTAGGGCAGACGCGACCGAAGGTCGTCCTGAGCGGGCATCGCGAGGTCTTCCTCTCTCGATTTCAGCGGTGTTTCAGTAGCCGACGACACAACCGCCGGGAATGTGAGGCGACGCGCCGACCTCACAGTTCAGGGCGCTGTTTCGTCGAACGGGTGAGGGCCGCCGCGACCAAGGGAGCCGACGACACCATGACCACCCCAGACCCGAGCCTGAGCGCGATCATGAGCGAGCGGCGTCAGCTGATCAATCTGGCGTACCGGCTGCTCGGCTCCCTGGCCGATGCCGAGGATGTCGTCCAGGAGACCTACACCCGCTGGTACGCCATGTCCCGGCAGCAGCAGGACGCCATCGAATCGCCCGGCGCCTGGCTGACGACGGTGGCCAGTCGCATCTGCCTGGACCTGCTCGGCTCGGCCCGGGCCCGGCGGGAGCGCTACGTGGGCGAGTGGATCCCCGAGCCGCTGCCCGATCGTACGGAGTGGATCAGCGCGCGGCTGGGCGGCACCGCGGTCGACCCGGCCGAACGGGTCACTCTCGACGAGTCGATCAACATGGCCTTCCTCGTCGTGCTCGAATCGATGACCCCGGCCGAACGCGTCGCGTTCATCCTGCACGACGTCTTCTGTCACTCATTCGCCGAAGTGGCGGAGATCGTCGGCCGTACGCCTGCGGCCTGCCGTCAGCTGGCCTCGTCGGCCCGCCGTCGCATTCGTACGTCGCAGCAGGCTCCCGCGACTCCGGCGGTGCGGCAGGCCGGCATCGTCCGGGACTTCAAGCAGGCCTGGCAGGCCAAGGACATCGCCGCCCTCATCAGCCTGCTCGACCCGGACGCCACGGCGATCGCCGACGGCGGCGGCCTGGTCAGCGCCGTACTCCGGCCCATCCAAGGCAGCGAGCACATCGCGCGCTACGCCATCGACATCGCCAGTTTGGCGAGCGACATGGCGATCCTGGAGCGTACGGTCAACGGCCAGCCCGGCCTGATCGGTCAGCGGGACGGCGTCACCGTGATGGTGATGGCGTTCGACGTCGCAGGCGACCGGATCAAGCACATCTGGACGATCCGCAACCCCGAGAAGCTCCGGCCGTGGACCGCGGGGCCACAGCACTAGAGACGAGCAGGATCGGAGAAGCGCAGGTCATCGAGCCGTAGCTAGTGTGGATGGCTATGGACCTCACCATTCACACAAGCGTCCTCCCGCATGACGACCCGGACGCCGCCCTGGCCTTCTACCGCGACACCCTCGGCTTCGAGGTACGCAGCGACGTCGGGCAGGGCACGATGCGCTGGATCACGGTTGGCCCCGTCGGCCAGCCCGGCACGTCCATCCTCCTGGCACCGCCGGCCGCCGACCCCGGCATCACCGAGGACGAGCGCCGCACCATCGCCGAGATGATGGCCAAGGGCACCTACGGCTGGATCCTGCTGGCCACCCGGGACCTCGACGGCACCTTCGAGCAGCTGCAGGCTGGCGACGCCGAGGTCGTCCAGGAGCCGACGGAGCAGCCGTACGGCGTCCGCGACTGCGCCTTCCGCGATCCCGCGGGCAACCTGGTCCGCATCCAGGAACTCCGCTGAGCCGTACTTCGAGGAAAGGAGTTCTCTCATGTGCCATCCCGCATGGGGGCGCGCGCTCACCGCGGCACAGCGCCTGAACGATCTCGCCCGGCTGCGCCGCGTCCGCGATCGGATCGATCGGGAGTACGCGCAACCGCTGGACGTCGAGGCGCTGGCCCGCGGCGTGCACATATCGGCCGGGCATCTCAGCCGGCAGTTCCGGCTCGCGTACGGCGAGTCTCCGTACTCCTATCTGATGACGCGGCGCATCGAGCGCGCGATGGCGCTGCTGCGTCGTGGCGACCTCAGCGTCACCGAGGTCTGTTTCGCGGTCGGCTGCTCGTCGCTGGGCACGTTCAGCACCCGCTTCACCGAGCTGGTCGGCATGCCGCCCAGCGCCTACCAACGCCAGGCGGCGGGCGCCGCGGCGGGGATGCCGTCGTGCGTGGCGAAACAGGTGACGCGACCGGTCAGGAATCGAGAAGCGCCGGTCATCGAGCCGCAACTAGCGTGACGGTCATGACTTCCATCGCATCCCTCACTCTCGAAGTGGCCGACACCGAGGCCGCCGGCCGCTTCTACACCGCCTTCGGTCTGGGCGCTCATGTGCGCCTGCGGGCCTCGGAGGGGCCGGCGACCGGCTTCCGTGGGTTCGTGCTGTCGCTCACGGTGTCCCAGCCGGCCACCGTCAACGCCTTCATCGGCGCCGCTCTCGACGCCGGGCCTGCCTCCCAGCAGTTCGACGAGATGGTGCTCCTGCTGGGCGCCACCGAGCCGAGTCCGGTCAAGCTGGCGCTGTACGGGCGCCGTGCCCTCGCCAAGGACGTCGGCGTCCCCATGGACGGCACCGGATCGCACCGGATCACGCTCGGCAGCGATGCCGGGTCCTTCATCGACCCGGACGGCTTCGCGTGGGAGGCCGCGGCATGACCGGCGCACCGCCGCGTGAGCTCGAGGAGCGGCTGCGGGACACTCGCGCGAGACTGGAGACCGACGTCGATCTCTGGGTCGCGACGCCGGGCGCCGCGGGCGTCCACCTCATCCCGCTCTCCTACCTCTGGGACGGGACCGCGTTCCTCATCTCGACGCCGAGCGCCTCGGTCACCGGCCGCAACCTGCTGGCGGACGGCCGGGTACGACTCGGCCTCGGGCCGACGCGCGACGTCGTGGTCGTCGACGGCACCGCCGAGCCGGTGAACCTCGCCGACCTCGCCCCGGAGACGGGCGACGCGTTCGCGGCCAAGACCGGTTTCGACCCGCGCGAACTCGACGACCCCTACCAGTACTTCCTGATCCGGCCACGGCGCATCCAGGCCTGGCGGGAGGCGAACGAGTTGCGGGGCCGCGACCTCATGCGCGATGGCCGCTGGCTCGGCTGACCGCCGCTGGCTCACGGATCGTTCATGGGTGAGATCGCCGCACCGGCCGACAGCAGCCTCTCCGCCAGCGCCCGACAGCGCTCCCCGAGCTCCGGAGGGTCGAGCACTTCGAAGTCGTGCCCCAGCAGGACCATGTGCATGAGCACGAAGTCGAGGCTGCCGGCGCCACTGAGCACTTCGCAGAGCTCGTCGCCGCGCGGCCGTACGACCGCCGCCGACGCCGGAATCTGCGCCCGCACCGTGTCGGCGGGCGCGTGCACGAGGAACCGCGCCTGGTGCCGGTAGACCCGGCTCGCCACACTCTCCTGTACGTACGTCGCCGCGTCGGGCGCCGCGCGCGGGCGGAAGTGCCAGGTCCGGGCGGACACGTCAGTCATCCGGTCGACGCGGAAGCTGCGCCAGTCGTCGCGATCGAGGTCGTAGGCGAACAGGTACCAGCGCCGGTCGGAGGCGACCAGGCGGTAGGGCTCGATCCGCCGCCGTCGCACCTCGCTTCCGGACGGATAGCCGAAGCCGGCCTCGACCTCGTCGCGGCAGGCTCTGGCCAGCGTCATGAGCATCTCGGAGTCGACCGGCGTACGGCCGCCGCCGAAGGACTCCACCGAGCCGGAGAGCGCGCGCACCTCGTGCCGCAACCGGCTGGGCAGCACCTGGTCGAGCTTGGTCAGCGCCCGGAGCGCGGCGTCGCCGGCGCCGGCCACCGCGCCACCCGCGCCGGCGAGCAGCGAGACGGCGGTGGCGATCGCCTCCTCGTCGTCGAGCAGCAGCGGCGGCAGGTCCTGCCCCGGGCCGAGCTGGTAGCCGCCGCCGACACCCTGGCTGGCATGCACCAGATAGCCGAGTGTGCGCAGCCGCTCGACATCACGCCGTACCGTGCGCGGCGTGACCCCGAGCCGTTCGGCGAGCTCGGGGCCGGTCCAGACCTGGCGCTGCTGCAGCAGCCCGAGCAGGGTGAGCACTCGCTCCGTCGTTCCCCGATCTTCACCGCTCGCCACGTCCATGTCCCACACCCTGCCAGAGATAGCGGACCGATCCTGTCCGCCAGGGGTGTCAGGGTGGCTCCATGGACGCAGACGAACTCGACTGGAACCACACGCTGCGCGAGCAGTGGGACTTCCATTGGAACCACCAGGTCCGAGCCCGGCTCGACGGCCTCACCGACGAGGAGTACTTCTGGTCGCCGGTGCCGGATGCCTGGAGCGTGCGGCCGCGTGGCAGCTCGACGGCGCCCGTACAGGCCGGTGCCGGGGACTTCACGCTGGACTACGCCTTCCCGCAGCCGGTCCCCGCGCCCTTCACCACGATCGCCTGGCGACTCGGTCATGTCATCGTCGGCGTGCTCGCCATGCGCAACGCGGCGCACTTCGGCGCGCCGGCGACGTCGTACGACACCTGGGAGTACGCTGGCCGCGCGGCCACCGCGCTCGACCAGCTCGAGGTCCAGCTCGACCGCTGGCTGGCCGGGGTACGCGGCCTGGGCGAGGCCGGGCTCCAGGTCCCGGTCGGCGCGAAGGAACCCTACCCTGAGGCGTCCACGGCCGATCTGGTGCTGCACATCCACCGCGAGCTGATCCACCACCTGTCCGAGGTCTGCCTGCTGCGCGACCTCTACCTGCACACGAACGGAGCAACTCTGTGAGCCGCCACATCCAGGTCACCTTCGACGCCCACGACCCGAGAGCGCTGTCGTCCTTCTGGCGCGACGTACTGGGCTACGTCCACCCCGCCCCGCCCGGCGTCGACCTGCCCGAGGGCGCCGACCCGCTGGCCGCGTGGGACGACTTCCTCGCGCGGATCGGCGTACCGGAGGACCAGCGCAACACGAGATCGGCCATCGAGGACCCGGACGGGGTGGGCCCCCGGCTGTTCTTCCAGCAGGTGCCGGAGGACAAGGTGGCCAAGAACCGCGTCCACCTCGACGTCCGCGCGGCCCCCGGACTGCAGGGAGCGGAGCGGATGGCGGCGCTGGAGGCCGAGTGCGACCGGCTCGTCGCGCTGGGCGCGACGCGGGTACGTCGTTACGAGCCCGAACCTCCGATGAGCGGGGGCAACATCGTGATGACCGACCCCGAGGGCAACGAGTTCTGCCTGGACTGACCTGGCTCAGATGTAGTCGCGGACGGTACGCGCAGGACCGCCCCTCCTCCGTCCTGTTCTTCAACGACATGGGCCACCTGCCCACCGACCTGCGGTGGACAGGCTTCCCGCCGGAGCTACGCCTCTAGAGAATGTGGTCGGCGCATTGTCAGTCACGGTCGGGGTTGCGTCGTGGCCATGTGTCGAAGTGGAGAGCCGGCGGGTTCGCGAATTCAGTGGCCTTCTTCACGCAGTCAGGGCAGATGGGTTGCTTGACCGATCTGGCCACGGCCTCCGCTGTCGGTTCGCGGAGGGTGCCCAACACGGTCATGCCGGGAAGAAGACCGGTCTCGGGGTCGATCATGGCCGTTGTGACGGTTGCCGGGGTGAAGCGGAAGGTGCGCTTGCACGTGTAACAACTGCCGATGGTCGGGATCTGTTCGTCTCCCATGGTGTCCATTCTCCTCCCTCGCACCGTCCTCTCGAAGGTCCGGCCGAATTCGTGGGCGGGCGGGCTTTGCATGAGCATGCGTTTCAATGCATACTCTCTCTCATGTCCAAGGTTCTCACCTCCCTGCCCACCGGCGAGCGTGTCGGCATCGCTTTCTCTGGCGGTCTCGACACCTCGGTCGCTGTCGCGTGGATGCGCGACAAGGGCGCCGTCCCCTGCACCTACACCGCCGACATCGGCCAGTACGACGAGCCCGACATCGCCTCGGTGCCCGGTCGTGCGGTGGCGTACGGGGCCGAGATCGCGCGCCTGGTCGACTGCCGGGCGGCGCTGGTCGAGGAGGGCTTGGCCGCGCTCGCCTGCGGTGCGTTCCACATCCGTTCGGCCGGGCGCCCCTACTTCAACACCACGCCGCTGGGTCGGGCCGTCACGGGGACGCTGCTGGTGCGGGCGATGCTCGAGGACGACGTGCAGATCTGGGGCGACGGCTCGACGTTCAAGGGCAACGACATCGAGCGGTTCTACCGCTACGGCCTGCTCGCGAACCCGCACCTGCGCATCTACAAGCCCTGGCTCGACGCGGACTTCGTGTCCGAGCTCGGCGGCCGCAAGGAGATGTCGGAGTGGCTGCTGGCCCACGGCCTGCCCTACCGTGACAGCACCGAGAAGGCCTACTCGACCGACGCCAACATCTGGGGCGCCACCCACGAGGCCAAGACCCTGGAGCACCTCGACAACGGCATCGAGACCGTGGACCCGATCATGGGCGTGCGGTTCTGGGATCCCGACGTCGAGATCGACGCCGAGGACGTGACCATCGGCTTCGACCAGGGCCGGCCGGTGACGATCAACGGCAAGGAGTTCGCCACCCCGGTCGACCTGGTGATGGAGGCCAACGCGATCGGTGGACGGCACGGCATAGGCATGTCGGACCAGATCGAGAACCGGGTGATCGAGGCCAAGAGCCGCGGCATCTACGAGGCGCCCGGGATGGCGTTGCTGCACGCGGCCTACGAGCGGCTGGTCAACGCGATCCACAACGAGGACACCCTGGCCAACTACTACAACGAGGGACGGCGGCTCGGCCGGTTGATGTACGAGGGCCGCTGGCTCGACCCGCAGGCGCTGATGATCCGGGAGTCGCTGCAGCGCTGGGTCGGCACGGCGATCATCGGCGAGGTGACGCTGCGGCTGCGGCGCGGTGAGGACTACTCGATCCTGGACACCTCCGGCCCGGCCTTCAGCTACCACCCGGACAAGCTGTCGATGGAGCGCACCGAGGACTCGGCGTTCGGCCCGGTGGACCGGATCGGCCAGCTCACCATGCGCAACCTGGACATCGCCGACTCACGCGCCAAGCTTGAGCAGTACGCAAGCCTCGGCATGGTCGGCACCACCCACCACGCGCTCATCGGCATCCCCGCGGCGGCCTCGACCGAGCTGATCGGCGCGATGCCGGAGGGTGGCGCCGAGGCCATCGCCTCCCGCGGTGAGGTCTCCGACGAGGACGAGATGCTCGACCGCGCCGCGATGGAGCTCGGCACCGACTGACCGGCTGATCTCAGGCGATCTCAGGTGGAGAACGCCGCCGGGTTGCGGCGTTCGGCGGCGGCCCGGCTGCGGCGTGCGTACATGATGGTCCAGGTCACGAGCGCGGCCGTGACCGCGATGGGCAGCACCGTGGAGATCAGGACCATCGTCGAGGTGGACAGCACGTACGACAGGACGACCCGTGCGACCGCCTCGGCGAGGTACACCACGCCCCACACGAGGGTGAGGACGCGCTGCGTCCGGCGGAAGCCGGCGTACTGCCAGAGGTCGTTCCACTTGGCCAGCCCCTCCTCGGTGCCGTCGGTGCCGAACTTCCGGCCGAAGTAGAACATCAACGGGCGGGGCATCAGCAGCGACCCGAGCAGCACCAGGCCGAACAGACCGGTGGCCGCCGAGTCCTTGACCAGCACCATTTCCTCGCTGCGGAACACCAGCGCACTCAGCACGCCGAGCCCGACCACGAGCAGCGCGAGCACGCCGAAGTCGTCGACGCGACGCTTGATCAGGAAAATGCCGAGCACCTCGACGGCCGGCCAGACCCCGGAGATCGTGAGCGCGGCGATGGTCGACACCCCGCGGTCGGTCAGCATCGTGTACGTCAGGAAGGGCAGGACGACGTTTAACACGATCGTCGGTCCCCAGTTCAGCGCTATTGTCCGGAACCGTGCCATCAGACCCTCCTGGTATGTCGAATAAACTCACGACCGTGACCAGAAATGTATCATCGGACTGGTCGCTCACACGACCTTCGCGTGGGCGCTCAGTCGCGCTCGTCCCGTTCCTCTTCGGTGTCTCCGGGCGGCCGGAGCTGTCCGGCACCGCGCTGACCCGCCTGTTGGGAGATCTCGGCCTGACCGAGGCGGCGGCGCGCGCCCTTGTCGCCCGGATGCGGCGCGACGGCCAACTGGTCAGCGAGCGGCGCGGCGGTGGCGCGCACTACCGGCTGGCCGGCGCCATGGCCGCCGGCTTCGCGCAGATCCGGCGTGGCGCCTCGAACGAGCCCCCACCGTGGACGGGGCACTTCCACGCGCTGCTGTACCAGGTGCCGGAGAGCGAGCGCGCCTACCGTGACGCGCTGCGCCGGGCCGCGCTGCTCACTGGCTACGGTCTGCTCCAGCAGGGCGTGCTCATCGCGCTCACCGACCGCGCCGCCCACCTCGGTGACCTGCTCACCCCGCCGGAAGGCGTCCGGCTGCATCGGGCCACCCTCGCGATGGCGGAGGCGGACGCCGCCCACGCCGCGTACGACGCCTGGGATCTCGGGGCGCTGAGCGACACGTACACCCAGCATGCCGAGGCCCTTGAGACGGCGGTCCGCACGGCCCCGGACGGGCTTCGGGCGGACGCGGCGGCGCTGAGTACGTTCAGCCGGCTGCTCAGCACGGCCCTGGTCGACACCCTGCGCGCGCCGCGGCTGCCGGAGCCGCTGCGGCCGGCCGGGTGGGCGCTGCCCCGGCTGTTCGCCGCGGTCGGCGAGGTGCAGCGGGTCTACGGCGCCCCGGCCGTCACGTACGTGCGCCAGGTGCTGGAGGAGGACTGACCAGAGCAGGAGGCGTGCCGAACGTGCCCTCCCGGCGTACGGTGTGCCAGCGCAGCCGTACGCCCAGCACCGCGGTCGCCAACGACTGGATCACCACGAGATACAGGAGCTGACGGTAGACGAACTGCTGCAGCGGCAGCACCCACAGCGCCGAGGCCCGCTCACCGTCCAGGCGTAGCGCGTACCAACCGGTCAGCGCCTGCACCGCGACGAACCCGGCCCACACCGCGACCACCGGCAGCGGATCGCCCACGGCGGTGCTGTAGATCGCCATGAGGTCGACGACGGGTGCGAGCAGCGGCAGCAGCACCTGGAACAGCGCCAGGTAGCCGAGGCAGCGGCGACCGAACGGATCCTTGTCGAGCACGGCGCGCCGATGCTTCCACATCGCCTGCATGGTGCCGTAGCACCAGCGGTAGCGCTGCTTCCACAGCTGGCCGAGCGAGGTCGGCGCCTCGGTCCAGGCCAGCGCCTTCTCCTCGTAGACCACCCGCCAGCCGGCCCGGCACAGCGCCATCGTGAGGTCGGTGTCCTCCGCCAGGGTGTCGGTGCTGACGCCGCCCAGGGCCACCAGCGCCGAGCGGCGGAACGCCCCGATCGCGCCGGGTACGGTCGCCATGCAGTCGAGCTGTTCGAAGGCGCGCCTGTCGAGGTTGAACCCGATGACGTACTCGATGTGCTGCCAGCGTCCGATCATGCCCCGCCGGTTGCCGACCTTGGTGTTGCCGCTCACCGCGCCGACCGTGGGGTCGGAGAGCTGGCGTACGAGCCGGCCGATGGTGGCGGGTTCGAAGACCGTGTCGCCGTCCACCATGATGAGCAACTCGTGACCGGCCTGCGCGATGCCGGTGTTGAGCGCGGCGGGCTTGCCCCCGTTGGGCTGGCGGATCACCCGTACGTTGGCGAACCCCAGCCCCGCGGCCAGTTCGGCGGTCGAGTCGGTCGAGCCGTCGTCGATGACGAGGATCTCCACCGGACCTGGATAGGCGGTGTCGGCCAGCGAGCGTACCGTCGCCTGAATCCCGGCCTCCTCGTTGTAGGCGGGCACGATCACCGTCACCGGCGGAGGCGCGGGCCAGGCGGGCGCGCGTCCCCTTCGCCGCCGTCCACCTCGGGTACGGCGAGCATGCACCCACGCGAGCACGGCGAAGAAGACGAGCCGCGCCAGAGTGAGCGCGCCCGCGGCGACCAGCACCCACGACAGCGCGCCGGTGAACCAGCCGGATGCCCGCTGGGCCACGTTCAGGGCGGAGCCGACGAACCGCTCCACGCCGCCGGCCGGCTGTTGCGCCGACGGCATGCCGAGGGCCTTGGTCACCGTGACCGCCCGGTAGCCCTTGCCCGTGAGCTCCTTCAGGACCAGATCGACGGCCTCGACGGTCTGCTTCCTGTCGCCACCCGAGTCGTGCATCATGACGATCGCGCCTCGGCCCCCGGCCGGGAGCGACGAGGTCACGATCTTCCGGGTGCCGGGGCGGCTCCAGTCCTTGGTGTCGAGATCCGTGAGCGTGACGAGGTACCCCTCGCCCGCCAGCGTCTTCATGCTCTCCCACTGCGGGCCGGTGATCGCCGCGGGTGTCGACGAGTACGGCGGGCGCACCAGCGTGGTGTGCAGTCCTGTCGCTCCCGCCAGCGCCTTCTGCGTCAGTGACAGCTCCAGCCTGAGCCGCCAGCCGGGAACCGCCGCCAGGTCCGCGTGCGCGTAGGTATGGTTGCCCAGCTCATGGCCTTCCGCGACGATCCGCCGCGCCAGTTCGGGGTGTTCGGCGACCTTCGAGCCGACGGTGAAGAACGTCGCCTTGGCGCCGTACTTCTTCAGGGCGTCGAGCACCGCCGGGGTCCAGGCCGGATCCGGGCCGTCGTCGAAGGTGAGGGCGATCGTCCTGTCCGGCAGGCGAGCGCTGGAGGCCTCGCCACCGGTGAGGTTGAGCACGGGTCCGCCGCGCCGGATCTCCGCGAGCTGCCGGGAAGGGTGGTCGGCGGTGGGTGGGACGGTGCGTGTCTCGCCGACGACGTTGGTCACGTACCCGTTGAGTACGAGCGCGAAGGCCGCCAGCAGCATGCCGATGGCCAGCAGGAACCAGTGGCCTCTGGGATCGGCCCGCTTGCCGGGCGGCGGCGTGGGCGCCGCGACGGGGTGCCGGCTCTCCCCCTGGACTGCGGCGGGATCCTGCCAGGCCGAAACGGGCGCGTGTGGCCAGACCCGCTTGTCCTGCGGATCGGCGAGGCCGCTCACTTCTTCGGCCCCTTCGTCCGGTCCGGGTCGAGCCCCGGCGGCGTCTTGTTCTGGCCGGGCGGCAGATCGGCACTCGAGGTGGGATCGGCGGTGGGCTCGGTCGCCGGTTCGGTGGTCGGCCGCGTGCTCGGTTTCACACTGGGCGACGGCTGCTGTGGCGGGGTCCGGTCGGTCTCGGGCGCCACCGACCGTACGGTGGACCTGGTGGCGCGTGGGGTGGGGCGGGCCGACGTACGGGTCGCCGACGGGGTGGGCCGCCTGGTCATGCTCATCCGAGGCGTCGCCGAAGGATCGGGCGAAGCCGTGCTGCCCATCCCTCCTGGGCGATCGCCCGGCCATCCGTTCACCGACAGCGTCGTGGTGGAGAACAAGCCGCCGATGACGACCGCGAGCAGCGCGATGGCCAGCACGCCCGACGCGATCGAGCCGATCATGATCAGCCGTCGCCGGCGACCGCTCTGGTCGACGAAGACGGCTGTCGTCTGGTGTTGCTCAGGGGACACATCGGGAAATGGTAGTGACCAGATGTGACTTGTGGGGTAATTGGCCGTGATCAACCGGCCGCGCGCAGTGCTGAGCAAAAGGCGCAGAAGCCGGTATGCGTAACTTCCGGCTAATACGATCTTGCGAGAAGTGACTCTTTGTGGTCTATCGGGGACGGATGGTGATGGCGTTGCCTTCGGACGAGTCGGCTCGGATATACGACCGGGTGGCGATCAAGAGGCTCGGCGACGCGCTTGTCGACGACACCACCGGGACGTCTCCCGTGTCGCATCTGGAAGAGGCCGGCGGCTTTCCGCCGAATATGCGGCTCGGCTGGGGTGCGTTGGGTGTGATTGGGTTTCCGTTGACCCAGGAGCACGACAAAATAGTCGCCGCCGCCGAGTGGAAGCTGGGCGACATGGCCCAATCATTGCACGGTCATAGAGACGAGCTGTATACGGCATCCGGAAACGTGGACACCGCGGAAGTGGAGAACATAGAAAATGTCCGACGCATTTAAACTCCCCATTCCGGGTGGCACGCCCAGTCCGTACGAGCCCGGCGACGGCGGCGATCTGCGGTGGATGCAGCTGACGGCACTCGCTGAATGGACGTTCGCCGCCGTCTTGTTGCCGTCGCTGCAGAAGTACGTGCTCAAGTACGCCCTCACGATCCCGGCGGATCCGCAGTTGCTGCACAAGGCAGCGGATGGCTGGAGTGCCATCAGCAGCAGCGTGTCCGCCTCCGGCGCGTCCATGCGGGATCAGCACGATAATGTGTCGGCGGCCAGTTGGCAGGCGATGGATCGAGCCGCTTTCGGGGAGAAGGTCGACGAGTACGACACGGGCTCGCAGACCGCCGCCAACTCCGCGCATCGTCTCGCGTTGATCCTCAGAGTGCTGGCCAACCTCTGGACCGCGTGGATCTACCTCAATTTCACGAGTGCCACGTTCACGGCGGCGCTCGCGCTCTCCGGGACACTCGGCGGAGGAGGGTGGTTCTACGGCCAATGGAAGGCGCAATCGCTGGCCCTCTCGATGGAGCAGCGGATCATGGTGTTGTTCAAAAAGGTTCTGTGGGAGTTCTTCATGCTGCTGACGGCGTGCGGGGCCGCCTGGGGGTACGACAAGACCCTGACAGACGGCCTGAAGTAACGGGTGCGGCGACACCGCCACGCGGGTCCCCGGTCAGTAGCCGAACTCCTTGCGCATGCGGTCCAGTTCGCCCATCGTGTCGGTCATCATCCGGTCGAACGCTTTCTGCGCCTCCTCGACCTGCGCACTTGCGGCTTCCGGGTCGCCGGTCGGGTTCAGGACGTCCCCGTCGAACGAATCCGCCAGGATCTCCGAGAGTTGACGCTTGAGGTCGGCGTCGGCCTCGTGAATCGCCTGGAGGATCGCCGCGGACATCTCCTCGACGCTCATGCGCTTGGCCCGGGGGTCGATATCGAGTCTGCTCACCCCGGAGGCGGTGCACTCGACCGCGATATGGTCGCCGGCGGTGGTGGCCCGGCCGACCGCGTCGGCGGCCCTTTTCTGTGCCTCCGTGAAACGCGCCACCCGCTTCTGTGAATCCCGCAGTAACGCGTCGACATTCATGTTCGCGAAATCGCCGAAGCCATGTGCCGCCACGTGCCCTACCTCCACTTGAATGCCCAGGCATCACCATATCGACCCGCCGCGGGGTTTTAACAAGACACCGCGTGTTAAATCCGTTCGGCCAGTTGCCGGGCGAGGGTCAGTCCCGTGAGGACCGGGTTGACCGACCCGACCGTCGGGAACAGCGACTGGTCGCAGGCGTAGGCGTTCCGTACGTGGTGGAAGCGCCCGATCGGGTCGGTCACCGAGGTGGCCGGATCGTCGCCCATCCACAGCGTGCCGGACTCGTGGTAGGTCGTACCGAGGCCGCGGTGCCATTCGGGGAACGGCCGGTCGAGGGGGAACGGCGCCGCGTGCCACGCGTTGTCGTACAGGTACTGGATCTGGTCCGGTGAGCCGGCCACCGCCCGGGCGATGGCGAGCGCCGCGGTGTCCATGGCCTGCCAGACCTGCTCGTCCCGTGGATCGAGCGTGATGTGCAGGTAGGCGCGCGGGATGCCGTACTCGTCGACTTCGTGCGGACTGAGATTGATCCAGCTCTTGTCCGGATCCGGTATCACGGTCGTCCGGTCCCCTTGCATCTCGCCGATGCAGCGCAGGGTGACGGTGATCCACTCGGGATCGGTGTTGGCCAGCTGCCGATCGAGCAGGTCGATGTCGGGGAGCATGCGGAACAGGAGTTCGTCGGATCCGCCCTGGCTCGTCGACGCGGTGACCTGGATGTGGAAGCGGCCGGCGGGCGCCAGCCCGCGCAGGAGCAGCGCGCCCGTCTGGACGTGGTCCGGCACCGGCGGCAGGGCCGTCCGGCGGATCCTGACGGTGAAGTCGCTGCGTACGTGCGCCATCAGATTGCGGCCCATGAGCGGGGTGGGGAACGAGCACAGAGCGAGCCGGGTGGTCTCCACCGCACTCGCGGCCAGGATCACGGCACAGTCGGGGGAGACCTGAAGGGATTCCGGCTGCCCGGCGGCGTCGACGTCGATCCTGGTCACCGCGCCGTCCGCCGTGTGCGCCCTGATGACGTGCGCCAGGGGCACCACGAACAGCCGGCGATCCGCGTCGCGTCCCCCGGAGGCGGCCACGTCCTCCCGGACCGCGTCCATCAGCATCGGCAGGCTGCTGTACTTGTCGAAGCTGAAGAGCCCGGACACCGGCGAGTCTCCCTGTACGGCGAGCGGCGCGACCTCGACGCCACGATCGCCGATGCCGGTCTCGAACCCCGGCGTCACCGAGGCGGCGCTCGCGAACGCCTCGGACAGCGTCGTGCAAAGCTCTCCCGCGATGAAATCGGTGGCGGGCACGACGCCGATCTCGCTCTCCACCTCCAGGTAGTTGCCCTCCAGGTACGCGGCCGTCGACGCCGGCCAGCGCCCCAGATCACTCGCCGTGAGCCGCGGGCACCAGCCGCCCCAGTACAGGGACTTGCCGCCGGTGCAGTACGCCAGCCCGGGAAAGTCGACGTTGCCCCGCCACGGCAGCCCCCACACCAACTCCCTCGGCACGCGGGGATCGGCGTTGGGCGAGATGGGAGCGGGGACGTTGAGCCCGATAGGGCCCAGGTTCTGTACGTGCTCGGAGACCAGGAAGGGACCGGCGTCCAGCAGCAGCACCCGCTTGCCCGGGTGCCGCCGGTAGATCTTGGTCGCGCAGTAGGCCCCGTACATGCCGCCGCCGATCACCACCGCCGAGAACGGCGGCCCGCCGCTGCCCGTCGCCTCTTGCCAGGTGCTGCAGATGAAGCGGCCGAGAACGTCGAGCGAGAAGCTCGTCTTCTGGACGTCCACCGGCTGACCGGAGGGAACCAGTTCGGGAAGGGCCATGGACAAGTAGACCCCGCGAACGTCCTTCCCGCAATCCTCGGGGCGGATCCGGCGATCCGCCCCGGATCCGGACTATTCTCCGCTTGCCCGTTCGGCCGCGCTGATCTCGACGCAGAACTCGTTTCCGGCCGGGTCCGCCATGACCACCCAGCCCCGGCCGTTCGGCTTGCGGCGGTCGTCGACGACGGTCGCGCCGAGCGCGGACAGCCGCTCGACCTCCCGGTCTCGTGACTGATCCGGTTCGAGGTCGAGGTGCAGCCGGTTCTTGACCGACTTCTTCTCCGGTACGCGGACGAACAGCAGGGTCGGCTGACCGGCGGGCACCGCTAGGGCCACCTCGTCGTCGCCCGGCTCGTCTGTCGGGTCGATCGGCTGCCCGAGTACGTTGCTCCAGAACTCCGCGAGCTCGTACGGTTCGTACGGCTCCGCGCAGTCAACAGTGATGTGTCGGATGATGGAGGTCATCTGAATCCCATGCTTGGTGAGGACACTGGTGGTCATGCGGAACGGCTCCCGAATCTCAGCCCCCGCACCTCCAGAAATCGCCGACCGATCACAGTGCCCAACCGGACCCTAGCATCGTCAGAGCTCCATCAACCCCGCCGGCGTGGGGCGGAAGCCGCACTGGGCGTAAAAGCCTTCGAGATGGGGCTCGTAGTCCACGTGCAGCCAGTCGGCGCCACGGGACTTCGCCTCATCAGCGGCCGCGCGGACCAGGTCCACCCCGAGCCCCGCTCTGCGCTCATCGGGATGCACGGTGGTGTCCAGGATGAAGGCGTGGACGCCGCCGTCCGTGGCCACGTTCACGAAGCCGACCAGCCGGTCTCCCCGATGGGCGGCGATCCAGCAGAGGCTGCGGGCGAGCGTGCGGGCGAACGAGGTGTCGTCGTGTCCGGGCCAGGAGGCCGCGAAGAGGTCGTTGAGGTCGTGGTCGGTGAGGGGCGGGCACACGGTGAGCGTGATGCCAGGTGGCGGCGTCATGATCGAAAAGCTACCTGAGCGCGTCCACCGGCTCCATTCTGGCCGCGCGCAGCGCCGGGTACAGGCCGGCCAGCAGGCCCACCACGGCTCCGGCGATGGGAGCCCCGATCGCCAGCCGTACGTCGAGCAGGGGCGTCCACTGCTTGGCGGCCGAGACGGCGACGACGGCGACCACGCCGACGCTCGCGCCGATCACCCCGCCGGCCAGCCCGATCAGCGTCGACTCCAGCAGGAACTGGGCGGCGATGTGCCGGCGGGCCGCGCCCAGCGAGCGGCGCAGGCCGATCTCGGCGACGCGTTCCATCACGGTGACGAGCGTGACGTTGGCGATGCCGACCGCGCCCACCACGAGCGAGACCAGTCCGAGGATCAGGAAGAGCGCGTTGACGTCGTCCTGCGCCTGGTCGCGCGCCCGGGTGGGGCTGGGCGGGGCGACCACCTGGAGCATGTCGCCGTTGCCGGGGGAGAGCGCGTCCGGCGCCTGCCCGGCGATCAGGTCGGCGGCGCCCAGACTGGTGTTGACCAGCACCCTGGTCACGTCACGTAGCCCGAACTGCTTGCCCACCGTGGGCGGCACCATGACGGCGGTGCTCAGGTTCCGTTCGCGGCGCAGGTCGCCCAGGATGCCGATGACGGTGTACGCGTGCTTGCCGATGAAGATCGCCGGAGCCCGGTCGAGGCGGGTGATGCCGAGCAGTTTGGCCGCCTGGTCGCCGAGCACGGCCACCCGGTCCGCGCGCCGGATGTGACCGGCGTCGTAGAACCTGCCCCGCACGATCCGGCCCCTGGCGGCCTCGGGCAGGCCGGTGGTGGCGGCCAGCACGGTCAGGGTCTGCGTGGTGACGCTGGTCGGGTCGACGAGGTCGTTGGAGCGTACGGACAGGTTGGAGCTGTCCTTGCTCTCGGCCACCGCCGCCGCGGAGACCACGCCGCGCAGCCTGGTCAGCCGATCGAGCGAGTCCCAGGCGACCAGCGGCACGTTCGTGCTCTCGGGCACCTCGACCGTGATGGCCGTGGCGACCAGCTCGTCGAAGCGCCCGACGATCTGGTTGCCCGCGGTGGCGGCCACGCCGAGCGTGATGACCAGTGTGGTGATGCCCAGCACGGTGCCGAGCGTGGTGAGCGCGGAGCGCACCGGCCTGGCGAGCATGCCCGCGACCGCCTCGCCGGCCAGGTCTCGTACGTGCATCACGCCTCCTCCACCAGCACGCCGTCGGTGATCCTGACCCGGCGGCCGGCCCGCGTGCTGACCTCCCGCTCGTGCGTGATGACCACGATCGTCAGCCCCTGCTCGCGCAGCTCGTCGAACAGGTCGAGCACCGCCTCGGTGTTGCGGCTGTCGAGGTTGCCGGTGGGCTCGTCGCACAGCAGCAGGGACGGCCCGCCCATCAGGGCCCTGGCCATGGCCGCGCGCTGGCGTTCGCCGCCGGACAGGCGGTCGGGCAGGAAGTTCACCCGGTGGCCGAGCCCGACCCGGTCCAGCGCCGCCAGCGCTCGCTCGCGCCTGCCCTTGCGCGGGTGCCCGCCGTAGATCTCCGCGAGCATCACGTTCTCCACGACGCTGCGGTGGGCGAGCAGGTGGAAGGACTGGAAGACGAAGCCGATGCGGTCGCCGCGCAGCCTGGTCCTGGCGCCGTCACGCAGGGCGGTGGTCTCGATGCCGTCCAGGCGGTAGCTGCCCGAGCTGGGCCGATCCAGCAGGCCCAGGACGTTGAGCAGGGTGGACTTGCCGGAGCCCGACGGGCCGACGATCGCCAGGTAGTCGCCGCGCGCCACCCCGAGCGAGACGTCGTCGAGCGCGCGGACCGGCGGCTCGGCGGGATACTCCCTGCGTACGGCGGTCAGCTCGATGACCTGCTCAGGCATCGCCGACCACCACCCGGTCGCCTTCATGGAGCGTGCCGCTGACCTCGACGTTTCCGTCGGCGGTCAGGCCGGTACGGACCTCGACCTCCTTGGTCTTGTCCGTGGCGTACTCCACCTGCACGCGCGCCTTGCCGTCGGCCCCCGTGACGACCGCGGCCACCGGCACCACCAGCACCGGCTCCTCGGTCGCCCCGACCGTCACCTTGGCCGTGACCGCGGTGCCCGACAGGCCCTTGAGCCCCTTCATCGAGCTCGGCGTGAGCAGGACCGGTTGGGTGTTCTCGGCGGCCTTCTCCTGGCCGGGCACCGTGGCCTTCTCGCCGACCGCAGTGAGCGTCGCCGGGTACGTCTTGCCCGAGTCGAGCTCGATGGCCGCGCTCATGCCCGGACGGAGCAGGTCGGACTCCGCGGCCTCGACCGTCCCCGTCACCATGAACGTCGAGCTGGTCACCGTCGCGACCTCGTTCTCGACGGCCTGGCCCGCCTTCACCCCGGTCTTCTGCACCCGGGCGGGCAGCTTCGGCAGGAACACGACCTCACCCGGGGGGATCGCCGTGCCGTAGGTCCTGCTGAACTCGGCCAGCAGCGACCTGGCCGCGCTCACGTCCTTGCTCGCGTCGGCGACCTTGAGCTTGGTGGGGGAGAGCTGCCGGGCCTGGCGCAGCGCCTGCTTGGCCGTGACCAGCCCGTCGTTCGCCGTGCGCACGGTCTTGCGCAGCTCCTCCAGCCGCTTGTCGCGGGCCTGCCGGGCCTCCTCCATGATGCGTCCGTACGCCTCGCGCGCCTGCTCCAGCTCGGCCCTGGCGTTGTCCACCCGCAGCTCCAGCAGGCTCGTGTCCGCCGTCGTCGTCTGAGGCGCAGGGGTAGCCGTCGGGGTGGTGGTCGGCTGGGACCTGGCCGCGGCCAGCGCCTGCTCGGCTTCGAGCAGCTTCTCCTCGGCCGCGCGTACGGCCGTGTCGGCCGTCGCCAGCTTGGTGTCGTCCTCCGGGGTGAGCCGCTGCCCCTCCGCCTCCTTCAGCGCGGCCCGCGCCGACTTCAGGTCCGCCTTGGCGTTGGCCAGTTTGACCTTCAGCGGCAGCACGTCACGCCCCTGGTCGAGCGTCTGCTTCTCGGTGGCGAGGGTCTCCTGCGCGGTCTGTACGGCCTTGCGCAACGTGTCGTAGGCCTGCCGGTCGGCCAGTGTGGGCTGCTGGGCCTCGTACCCCTTCTTCTTGTACATCCGGGTGACGGCGGCGATCGTGGCCCGGTCGAAGACCCCCGAGGCGGGACCGCCGAACCCGAGTCGGCGCAGCGCCTTCTGGAGCTGCTTGACGTCCTTGCCCTCGGTGCCCGGCCCGATCGTGCGGTGCATCGGCACGGAGCCGCGCAGCGCGAACACCGGGCGCCCGTTCACCTCCATGAACACCGCTCCTTCCGTCAGCCGGCCCTGGCGCGGCGCCCGGGTGACCCGCTGCAGCTCAGAGGTGCCGCCGACCACCCCGGCGAGGGTGAGGGGCACCGGCGAGCCGTAGGCGAGCGTGCCGCTGACGACGATCGTGCTGACCAGCTTGCGGCGCTCGACGGCGGCGGTGACGAGGGACGCCTTCGGCGCGGTACGGCGGGCGGCCTCGTCGGCCGGGGATCGCAGGCGGGTGCTCACGACCCAGCCGGCGGCGGCGATGACCACGACACCCGCGATGACGAAGGCGAGCAGCTTGCGGGGCGACTTCACCGTGCCTCACATACCGAATTCTTCGTCGACCTGCTGCTGGGCGACTGCCGCCTTGGGCAGGTACGCCGGGTAGAAGGCCTTGCCGCACTCCAGGTCGTCCAGGGCCGCCTTGATCTCCTTGGTCAAGTAGGGCGTGGCCTCCGCCGGGGTGAGCGTGGGGGCGTAAGTCATCTTGACTTCGCCCTCCTTGAGCGGCGGCGCGACGTCGGGCACGTCGTCGCGCTGCTCCCTGCCCAGCTTGTCCTCCTGCGTGAGGAACACTTCCTGCCCCTGCTGGGACATGGCCATGGGCGTGGTCTTGCCGATCGGGTAGCCCTTGCCCTTGAGGCAGCCGGCCATGGCGGAGGCCAGCTCGATCAGCTTGGGGTCACTGTTGACCGTCCTGGCGAGTGCCTGCTCGGAAGCCCGGTTCTGCTGGTTGAAGTAGTCGTCCATCGACTTCAACGTCTTGCCGAGAATCTTCTTGGCCGCCTCGATCATGCAGCCGTCCGCCGCCTTCCGGTAGGCCGTCGCCTGGGCCTTGGACAGCGAGGACTGGATCTTCCAGTTGGGGTCGATCTGCGGGTTGTCGGGCTTGACGGCCGGGTTTCCCATCTCCTTGGGGTAGACGTGCATCGCGAAAACCCCGAACCCGTATTTTTCGCGATATTTCCGCATCGCTTGGTAGTCGCCGGCGTTGCGGGCTTTGTCGTCCTCGCTGTCCTGCTTCGGCGGCTGGACGTAGGCGACGTACTTGAAGCCCTTCTGCTTCATGCAGTCGGCTTTGACCGATTCGAGCTGATGCTTCTTGTCCTTGGCCGCTGCGGCTTGGGATGGTTGCGGCGCGTTCTCGGTGGCGCCCCCGCACCCGCCGAGTGCGACAAGTGCGGCCAGTGCCACGACAGGAGCAAGAGGGGATCTCTTGGGCATGGCAGGAGACCATACTCCGTTCAACAGAGTGTGGTCAATCCAGGCAGTGCTTGCGCTGCCGATAGGGCGCGAACGCGGTCGCCAGGGTCAGCACGACCAGGACGCCCCAGTAGGCGAGGTGCTGCCTGGTCAGCTGGTCCGCGTGCAGGCCCAGGTCGCCCGACGTGACCAGCAGGTAGATGCCCGCGGCCAGCGCCCAGCGCGGGTCCCGCGCCAGGTACGCCCCCGCCACGGCCAGCCCCAGCGCCAGCACCTCGACGGCCATCTTGCTCAGGCTGATCGGGAACCACGTGTCCTCCGACAGCCACGAAGGGCCCGCCCACGCGGCCGCCAGCGCCGCCGCGAACCACCACCATGACCGGACCCGCGGCCGATGCCGCCGCCAGATCAGCACCGCCAGCCCGGCGAGCGCGACCCCGTAGCCCACAGCCACCACGACCGGGCTGCTGGTCTCGAACAGGGGGCGATCGGTGAGCGCCGACGGGTACACCGGCAGCAGGGTGAGGTCCAGGATCGTCCAACCGCCCGCGATCGCGAACGCCTTGACCCCGGTGGCGAAGGTGAGCGCCAGCGCCGGCCACACCCATCCGCGCATGACCGACAGCAGCGCGAGCACCGACAGCAGCGTCCACAGCGGCAGCGAACCCGTATATGGCAGTAACGCGGCAAGGTTCGCCGCCGACACCGCCGTGATCCCGAGATGCAGGCCGTCCGCCCACGCGCTGCCCGTCGCCTGGTTGGTGATGCGGGTGCGCACGCCGCCCCGGAGCAGCCCCCACGCCTCCTTGAGCACCGGGGAGGACTGCCCAGGAGCGGCGGAGTCGAGCAGGACGTCGAGCAGCTCGTCGCCGTGCGCCACGCGGTACTGCCTCGGGTAGGCCAGCAGCAGCCTGCGATAGCGCCGTTCGAGCGTCGTCATGCGCCCGGGCGCGCACCGAGGGGCGCGAACGTGGTCGGCCGCAGGACGAGGGACGCGGCCTCCTGCATGCGCCGGGCCTCGGCCTCCACCAGCGACTGGCCCTCATCGGTGATCCGGAAGTAGCGCCTGTTGCGACCGTTGACCGTCTCCTCGCGGTCCACGGCGATCACGCCCCGCTCGTTGAGCCGCTCCAGGATGCCGTAGAGCGTGCCGACCGAGGGTTGCACCCGGCCACCGGACAGCTCCTTGATCGACTTGCTGATCGCGTGTCCGTGCAACGGGCCGCCGCGCAGCGCGGTGAGCACGAAGTACATCGGCTCGCTGACTTCTGAGGTTCCCCTGGGCATGAGATGAGATTATTCCGTTAAACGAAGCGTCTGCAACGATTAGAGCGTCCGGTACGCGATCAGCCAGCTCTGCCCGGCGCAGAGCCGTTCCACCTCCTCGGCCGGAAGCCAGGCGGCGCTCGTGCTCTCCGACCCCGCCGGGGGCCGTACGGCGGGCCCCGGGGAGTCGAGGCGTGCCTGGAACATCACCAGATGCGTCAGCGCCCCGTAGCGGTACCCCTCGGGCACCGGCCTTGTCAGCTCGATCCGCAGCCACGCGAAAACGGACAGCTCCTCCGCCGCCAGCACCAGCCCGGTCTCCTCGGCCAGTTCGCGGACGGCGGCGTCCACGGGGGACTCGCCGGGTTCGAGGTGCCCGCCGGGCATGTCCCAGCCGCGTCCCTCCCGATCGACGCAGGTCAGCAGCATCCTGTCGGCGTCGTCCCGGACGACGGCGAAGGCCGTGGTGATCTCTCCGGTGGGTGGCAGCCGGGAGGACAGGACGACCTCCAGCCGGTGCGGCATGGGGATCCATGGTGCGGTCTGCGTCGCGATCACCTGATCCATGGTCTATTTCCCCCAAAAGGGATGACAGGGCATGATCGGTAGTAACTCCGGAAGATTGGGCAGCATTCTGTATATGCTCCGTTACCTAGCGCGATGGTGGATGGTCGCGGTCCCCCTGCTGGCGCTCCTCGCTCTGGCGCTGTCATGGGGGAGTGAGCTCCCGTTCGTTCTGGCGGTCATCCTGGCCGTCCTGCTCGCCGGCGCCGTGCTGGCCGCCGTGCACCACGCCGAGGTCATCGCGCACCGGGTGGGCGAGCCGTTCGGGTCGCTGGTGCTGGCCGTGGCCGTGACGGTGATCGAGGTGGCGCTGATCGTCAGTCTGATGATCTCAGGTGGCGAGCATTCGGCGTCGCTCGCCCGGGACACGGTGTTCGCCGCGGTCATGATCACCTGTAACGGGATCGTCGGGCTGTCATTGCTCAGTGGCGCGCTCCGGCGCAGGGTGGCGGTCTTCAACGCCGAGGGGACGGCCGCCACCACCGAGGGTGCGGCCGCCACCACCGAGGGTGCGGCCGCCACCACCGAGGAGCACACGCCGCGGCCGTCGCCGCCGTCCACGCGGCCAAGCGCGACCAGATCCAGATCAGCGTCTTCGGTTCTCTGTGTTTACCTGAGTAAAACGGATAACGGCGTAGCCTCGTCGCTTCCCGACGTGGCCGGGTAGCGATCCGGTGGAAGCCGATACCGCGTCCGTCCGGCGAGCCGGGCGGACCGTGGTGGAGAGCCGCGTTGTCGGGGCCTGACTCCGCATTCCTGGAGGGAGTGCGGCTCTTGGGCCACCGCCCCGCCGGACGCTTTCCCGTCGGTGCGGACACCAACGAGGGCGGGGACCGAGCGCCAGTCAGGCACCCGGCTGTCACTGAACATTACCGTCCGATTACCTTCAGTCGCAGCCGATTAGCCCAGAGAAACCCACCACAGTTCTTCGGGCAACCGCAGGTTCGCATAGCGACCGCCGACAACGGTTCAAACCCTCAACCTCGCCCTGGGCTCCGCGGTGGCCTCCATCTGGCTGGAAGGGCCGCTGGTGCTCGGCCTCGGCGCCACGCACCTGGTGCTGCTGGGACTGACCTTCATCGTCACGACGCTCACCGTGGTGCCGGGGCGGGCGACGCTGCTGCAGAGCGGCGTGCATCTGGTGCTGTTCGCCGCGTTCCTGTTCCTGGCGGTCAGTCCCTAGAGGCCGCGTCTCATCGCCCGGTTGCCCAGCCAGAGGCCGAACGCGGCGATGAGGCAGGTGGCCGCCGTGCCGTACAGGATGGACGGGTCGGTGAGGTCGCCCGAGAAGAGGGCGCGCTGGGCGTCGACGACGTACGAGATCGGGTTGATCCGGCCGACCACCCGCAGCCACTCGGGCCCCGACTCCACGGGCAGCAGCACCCCGGACAGCAGCAGGACCGGGAACATCACCACCTGGGTGACCATGTAGAACAGGGTGCCGCTGGGCACCGACTTGATCGCGAGGACGAACGACAGCGCGCCGAGCCCGACACCCAGCAGGATGAGCATCGCGAGCCCGGCCAGCACCCCGGCCGGATACAGCCGGAAGCCCAGCGGGATCGCCAGCAGGATGATCAGTACGGCCTGGCAGAGCAGGACCGCCATCTCCTTCAGCGTCCGGCCGACCAGCATGGCCGTCCGGTTCAGCGGGGTCACCAGGAGGCGCTCCATCGAACCGCCGAGCAATTCGACCAGCAGCAGATAGCCCGCGGCCATGGGCCCCGACAGGCACATCATGACCAGGATCCCGGGCACGAACCACTGCCACGACGAGCCGACCGCCCCGTCGAGCAGCGAGCCGAACAGGAACAGGAACAGCAGCGGCTGCCCCATCGAGAACAGCAGCCCGGCGGGCTCGCGCAGGGCGGGGGTGGCTTCGCGGGTGAGGACGGTCGCGGTGTCACGCAGGAAGGTCGTCATCGGTGAGGCTTCTCCCGGTAAGGGTGAGGAACACGTCGTCGAGGGTCGGGCGGGCGGTCTCGGCGGTCACGACCTTGACGCCGGCCGCCTCCAGCGTGCGCAGGTATTCGGGCAGGGCCGCGGCCGCGTTCGCGACGCGCAGCCGCACGGTCGTGCCCTGGACCTCCGCCTCGTCAGTCAGCTGGGCGGCAGTGACCGCTTCCTGCTCGGTCGCCGTGGTGATCGTGATGCGGTCGCCGGCCAGGTCGTTCTTGAGCCGCTCGGCGGTGCCGTCCGCGATGATCTCGCCGTTGTCGATGATCACCACGCGTTCGGCCATGCTGTCGGCCTCTTCGAGGTAGTGGGTGGTCAGGAAGAGCGTCGTGCCGTACGCCTCGCGCAGCCGCAGGATGTGCGACCAGACGTCGGCGCGGCTCTTGGGGTCGAGTCCGGTGGACGGCTCGTCCAGGAAGAGCAGCCCCGGGCGGTGGACGAGGCCGAGCGCGATGTCGAGGCGGCGGCGCTGGCCGCCCGACAGCGTGCCGGGCTTGCGCTGGGCCAGAGGCCGCAGGTCGAGCAGGTCGAGCAGCTCGTCGGCGCGCCTGCCCGCCTCCGCCGGGGTCAGGCCGTAGCAGCGGCCCTGGGTGACGAGCTCGTCGCGGGCGCGGAAGTTCTCGCCGGCGCTGTTCTTCTGGCCGACGTACCCGATGCGGGCGCGCACGCCGGCCGGGTCGCGGGCGATGTCCCGGCCCGCCACGATGGCGGTGCCGGAGGTGGGTGGCAGCAGGGTGGTCAGCATGCGGAGGGTGGTCGACTTGCCGGCGCCGTTCGGGCCGAGGAAGGCGACCAGCTGGCCGGCCTCCACGTCGAGATCGATCCCGCGTACGGCTTCGACGGACTCTTTCTTCAGCTTGAACACTCGGGTCAGTCCCCGGGCGTGGATCATGGTCGTTCTCCTCCGGGCATGGCGAAGAAACCCCAGGTCGGGGGCTCGATTGAGGATCAGCATCAGCTTGAGCCAGATAAAGCCGGTTTGGCAAACGCGAATGTGACGTTCATATACGGCTGTGACCTGCGGAGACGCCCTTCCGCACACAGGCTGTGGATAACGATTTTCTGGCCTCTGAAATGCGGTTTTATATCGATATATGAGATTTCTTGCGAGCCCGTCTGGCGCTCCGAGATGATCTTCCGCGTGAAGCGTCTGTTGTTATTGGCGGCGGTCGCCACGGCCGGCATGACCGGCACCGCGTGGGCCGCCGACGGGATCGCCGGGGTGGACGTCAGTAACTGGACCGGCGAGATCGACTGGCCGAGCGTCGCGTCCGGCGGCGGGAAGTTCGCGTTCGTGCACGCCACCGAGGGGACCGACTATCGCAACCCCTCCTTCGACACGCAGTACGCGGGCGCGGCGGAGGCCGGGCTGTTCCGCGGGGCCTACCATTTCGCGCAGCCGCACGAGTCCGACGGCGCCGCCCAGGCCGAGTTCTTCGTGCAGAACGGCGGCGACTGGAAGATCGACGGTCGGACCCTGCCCGGGGTGGTCGACCTGGAGGAGAACCCGTACAAGGACAAGAACGGCAAGGACGGCTGCTACGGCCTGTCGCAGAAGGACATGGTCGCCTGGGTCAAGTCGTTCACCGCGAAGTACCGGGAGCAGACCGGCCGCCGGGCGATCATCTACACGACCCGGGCCTGGTGGCAGACGTGCACCGGCGACTCCGGCAAGTTCGGCGCCAACCCGCTCTGGCTGGCCCGCTGGGGCGGCGACCCCGGTGAGCTGCCCAAGGGCTGGGAGCGCCACACGTTCTGGCAGTCGGCTGAGAAGGGCACGCTGGCCGGTGGCCAGAACTCCTTCAACGGCTCAGAGGCCGAGCTGGAAGAGCTGGCCAACCCGGCCGCCGAGGTGACGGTCTCCGGCATGGCCAAGAGCAGGAAGTCGTACACGGTCACCGTGGCCAACACCGGACCTGTCACGGTCACGCACGTCAAGCTGACCGGGCGCGCGTACGGCGGCCAGCGGGTGGTCGCGGCCTCGGGCTGCGACTTCAGCGGTACGGCGGTCCGCTGCGACGTCGCCGAGCTCCGGCGGGGCCAGAAGACCACGCTGACCTTCACCACGAACCCCAAGACCAAGGGGAAGGTGGGCATGCGCTTCACGGTCGGCTCGGTGAAGCTGGTCCTCACGGCCCGATAAACCGGGCCGCCTACCTGGCCTCCTGATAAAGCAGAATAAATCCCGATGCCTAGTTTTCGGGAGTCAGTGGGAGCTTCGCGGGAGTCAGCGGGATCGCGATGGCGTTGGGTGGCGATCGCGCTTGTCCTGGTGACCGCCACCGCGTCGATGCCACTCCTGCGGTACCCCGTCCCTTCGGTGATCGTCAGGATCGCGTACGAGATCGAGCAGCGGGGCGTCGTCTACTCCTGGGGAGGCGGCCACGGCTCGGACCCTGGGCCGTCGAAGGGCACGTGCCAGGGCTACCGGGGAAAGACCCGGCCCTGCCCGGCGGCCACGACGCGGGGGCTCGACTGCTCGGGTTTCACCAGGTGGGTGTACGCCCGGGCCTTCGGCCTCGACGTGCTCGGCCCCGGCACCACCGACGCCCACGTACGCCGGATGCGCCGGGTCGGCTCCGCCGTCCCGGGCGACCTCGTTTTCTTCGGAAAAATCACGAAAAACACCGTTAAGACGCACCACGTAGGCATCTATCTGGGCCATGGAAAGATGATGAACGCCCCCGAAACCGGAGCCTCGGTACGCGTCGACGACATCTCCCGGAAAAAGGACTTCGCGGGCTTCTACCGCTATTGAGCGATCCCCTCCCGTAGTACAAGATCACCTATGCCTGAGAGGAGCCGGCAGTGACCATCGAGTGGGCCGCGCTGTCCGCCGCGGATCTGCCGGCGGTCGCCGATCTCGCCCAGCGGTGCGTGGCGAACGACGGTGGGCTCCAGACGACCGCGTCCCCGTCCTTCCTGGAACGCAGGTACGCCACGGGGGCGGCGGTGGGCGCGTTCGCCGAGGGCCGCCTGGTCGCCTGCGGCGCCGTGCGCCTCGTGGGCGAGGTGTCGGCGGCGACCGGCCTGGTCGATCCGGCCCATCGGGGACGCGGCCTGGGATCCGGCCTGCTCGACCGGCTGATCGAGGGCCCGGTCCGGCTGGAGACCGAGTCGCTGACCCTGCAGGCCCATGCGCTCTTCCTGGCGCGCGGGTTCCGGCAGACGTTCGCCGAGGACGTCTACCGCCGCGATCTGGCCCTTCCGTTTCCGGCCGTCCCCTTCCCGCCGGAGCTGGAGATCGAGGAATGGTCGCCGGGCACCGAAGGGTCCTTCTACGAGGCCTACTCCGCGTCCTTCGCCGACCGTCCCGGCTTCCCCGGCTGGTCGCGGGAGGAGTGGGTGGACTGGCTGGTCGATGACGAGTTCCTGCCTGAGTGTTCACTGGTGGCGCGTGGAGCGGGCGGAGCCGTCGGATTCGTGGCGTGCGCGGAGGGGTTCCTGATCCAGGTCGGCGCCTCGCCCGGGTGGCGGCGGCGCGGCCTCGCCCGGGCACTGGCGGCCGCCGCGCTCGACCGCATGCGCACTTCCGGGGCGACGGAGGCCTTCCTGGACGTCAACGTCAACAACCCGGCCTCGGCCGCCCTCTTCCAGAACCTCGGGTTCGAGGTGATCGCCCGCCGGGCCCGCTACGAACGATCCGGGTGACGCATCAGCGAGCCGGGCGGCGGATCTTCGGCACCGGCTGGGCGCGGCGGGCGGCCTCGGCCTGAAGCCGGCGCCGTAGCTGTCTGCCGTGGCCGAGGAAGGAACGGGTCCGCACGCGGCGGTCCTCGGGCAGGCTCCAGTCGGGCAGCGCGCGGTCGATCGCGACGGTGAGCCGGTCGTCGCCGTGGGCGGTGGCGGTGCCGAGCAGGACGAGGTTCTCCTGCCACCGCATGCCGGGATCGTGCCGGTGGAAGGTCAGGCAGACCGGGCCGGGCACGGCGGCCACACCGGCGGGCAGGTCCAGCTCGTACCCGGTCGCGGTGGGGGAGAAGGCACGCGCGGGCACGGTCACGGGCAGGCCGTCCGCCACCATCGACACGATCGGCCGGCCCAGGTCGCGGGCCCGGCGGGCGTACGGGCGCCACTCGGCGGGCGGCGCGGAGCGGCTGGGCAGGCGGGGGCCCGACGGGGCCGGGTCGGAGGCGGGGGCCGTGGTGCCGGGCGGGCAGGTCCAGGACAGTGGATCGCCGGTCAGGTCACCGCCGGGCCACCAGGTGATCCGCTCGGGGGTCACCTCGACGTAGATCCGCGCGAAGTACCAGGTCAAGCGCTTGATCACGAACCACGGCAGTCCCGAGAAGCCGTCCGGAAGCTTGATCAGGGAGTCGCGGACGTACCGGTCGGTGCTGGCCTGCAGGTCGGCGTCGCGGACGGTGGCGCGGCCCTGCACCAGCACCACCGCGTCGCCCTCGAACAGCAGGGCGACGCGCGGATCGCGGCGCGCCCGCTCGGCCTTGTCGGGATAGGTCAGGCCGGTGCTGACGTCGATCGTGCCGCGGGGGCCGGTGTACGGGGTGACGGGCCAGGTGATGGGTCGCTCGTCGCGGGTGAGCGAGGTGTAGGCGCACACCAAGGAGCTCTGGAACGTCGTGGTGGGGAGCGTGAGTGTCATGACCGCGCACGGTAATGACGGGGCCTTGAGCCGCTCTTGGAGCCGATCTTCCAGAACCGCCCAAGACCGAGCGGCCACCATGACGGCACCTCTCCAGAACAGAAGGAGTACGACCATGCGAACCGCCGCGCACCCGAACGTCCCGCAGATCATGCTGCCCGGTCAGGCCGCCGTCGCGCCGGGGCCGCTCGACATGACCAACATGTACCTGGCGCACTACGGGTTCCGCCGCGACCTCGGCCATCTGCTCACCGCGATCGGCCGGGTCCCTCTCGACGACCGGCGGCGCGTCACCGCCCTGCGCGAGCACCACACGTGGGTGCTGTTCGTGCTGCACCACCACCACACCTCCGAGGACGAGACGGTCTGGCCGCGGCTGCGGGAGCGGGTGCCGCAGGCGCTCGGCACCATCGACGCGATGGAGGCCGAGCACGAGGCCTGCGACCACTGGATCAGCGAGAGCACCGAACTCTTCCGGGCGTTCGACGCCCGGCCGTCCGAGCAGGGGCGCGAGCGGCTCATGACCGCCCTGCGCGTGCTGGCCGACACCCTCGGGGCGCACCTGGCGCATGAGGAGACCGACGGGATCCCGCTGATGATGGCCCACATCACGCCCGAGGAGGACGCGGCGACCCACAAGGCGATCACGAAGCAGTACGGCCTCCGCAACCTGATCACGCTGCTCGGCTGGATCACCGCCGAGCTGCCGGCCGACGTCGAGGCCCACCTGCGCAGGACCTCGCCCAGGCCGCTGCTGCTGCTCAGCACTCTGGCCAGGGGCCGCTACCAGCGGCGCATGGCCTACCTGTGGGGGTGACCCAGCTCCCGCTCCACACTCTCGGCGCGCTCGGCGTGCCGCCGCGCCATCTCGGTGTCGCCCAGGGCCTCGGCCAGTTGCGCCAGTGACCGGCTGATCGGCCACAACGGCATGCTCAGCCCGGACATCCCCATGCGGTCGGCGTACGGCGACGCCTCCTCGTACAGGTCGGCGCAGGCCTTCCGGTCACCCAGCGCCGACCAGATCTCGCAGCGGACGGCCAGCCAGAACAGGAAGACGAAGGTGCGTGGGATCGGCGGTTGCCGCTCCCACGGCCCGAGCGTCTGCCGCGCCTCCACCAGCCGGCCGCTGACCACCAGGTAGTGGGCGTACCCGTCCAGGTTGAACTGAGCGAGCTGATCGTGCGAGACGTCCTGTGGGGGCTGCATCGCGTCCCCCGCCCCGTGGCGCAGGCGCATGAGCGCGACCTGGTACGTGGCGCCCGCCATGCTCGACTCCAGCCCCCACATCGAGGTGGTCCGATGCTCGGCGACGGTGGCCGCGAGCAGCGACTCGGCCGCCTCCAGGTCGCCGCGGTTGGCGAGGACGCCGACCCGCAGCCAGTTCAGCATGATGCGCAGGTACGGCATGTGCGTACGGCCGATCAGCCGCTCGGCCTCGGCCAGCACGTCCAGCGCCGCACGCACCCGGCACAGCTCCAGCAGCGTGCCGCCCTGGCAGGTGAGCCCGATCGTGCGCAGCTCGTCGTCGCCCGCCTCCAGCCCGGCGCGGGCCATCTCCTCGCTCGCCGCCAGCCGCTGGTGCACCGAGTCGGGGTCGAGCAACGCGTAGTAGCGGGCGAACAGCACCCGGCCGAGCAGCGTCGCGTCGTTCTCCTGACGCGCCAGCCGCGCCGCCTCGGCGCTCCACCGATCCCGATCCACCGGGTCCCGGCCCGGCTGGTAGTACGTCTGGAGCGCCAGGCAGGCCAGCACCCGGGCCCGGGCCAACGGCTCCAGCCCCTCGTCGGCGGCCAGCTCCATCAGGTCCGCCACCAGGTCGGCGTCGTAGCCGCCGTAGACCTTCCAGGGTTGCAGGATGCGGCCGCCGTACCCGGTCGCGGCCTCGATCCAGCGCCGCCGGTCGCCCTCCTGCTTGGCCAGGCGGCGGATCCGGGTCAGCTCGGTCTCCTGACCCAGCGAGTCGCCCGCCCCGAACCTGGCCTCGGCCAGCGCGAACAGCAGGTCCATCCGCTCGGCCTGGTCCAGCTCGGGGTCGTCCTCGGCCACCCGCTCGGCCCGCTCCAGCAGCTCGACGGCCACGTCGTACGCGCGCAGCCGTTTGGCCTCCTCGGCCGCCCGCCACGCCGCCCGCCAGGCACGCGCCGTGTGGCCCGCGGGGATCGCCTGGAACCAGTGGTGGGCGGCGGCGGCCAGCCGGTCGGAGGCCGAACCGCCGGTACGTGACTCGATCGCGGTGGCCACGGCGGCGTGCAGCCGGGCCCGGCGCAGCACCGGCACCACCTCGGTGAGCGCCTCCTGCACCAGCGCGTGCACGAACAGGAACCGGCCGGGCCGCCCCTCCGCGACCAGGCCGGCGGCCATGGCCGGCTCCAGCCGGTCCAGCGTCGCATCCAGGTCGAGCCCGGCGGCCTCGGCCACGATCGCCACGTCGAACTCCCGGCCGGCCACCGCCGCCGCCCGCAACAGCTCGGCGGACGGCGCGGGAAGCCGGTTCACCCGGCCGAGCACGACATCCCGCGCGCCCAGCGGCAGCGTGCCGCGGCCCGGTGATCCGGCTGCCAGGTATCGCATCAGCTCCGTGACGAGGAACGGGTTGCCGTTCGTGCGGTCCCTGAGCGCCCGCACATCCGTGCCCGCCGGGGTCAGCTCGGCCAGGTCGGACGCCGACAGACCGGACAGCGGCAGCCGTACCGCCTGCCGGCGCGACAGTGCCTCGAACACCTCGGCCAGCGCGCCCTCTGGCGGGGGCCAGTCGCGTGCCGTGCCCACCACGGCCAGCCTGCCGTTCAGCGCGTACTCCGCCAGGTAGCTCAGCAGCCGCAGCGAGGACCGGTCCGCCCAGTGCAGGTCGTCCAGCACCACCAGCACCGGCCGCTCGCCCGCGGTCAGTGCCCGTGCCGCGGCCTCATAGGTGCGGAACCTCGCGCCCTCGGGGTCGGTCCCGGTCGCGGAGCCGACCCCGGGCAGGTTCGCGCGCACGTCGGCGGGCAGCGGCGGCAGTGCGTCGGCCAGCCGCTCCAGCACCGTCACCCAAGGCCAGAACGCCGGCGCGCCCTCCGTCGCCGCGCACCGCCCTACCGCGACCGTGAAACCCCTGGCACCGGCCCGGCTCACCAGTTCCTCAGCCAGCCGGGTCTTGCCGATCCCCGGCTCCCCGGTGATCAGCGAGAACCCCGGCCGGCCCGCCGCCGCCGCTTCCAGCAGGCCGTCCAGCGCGGTCAGCTCCGCCCGCCGACCCGTGATCCCCCGCTCGGCCACCTGCGCTTCGATCGGCGGCGGCCGGTCGGGGAGCAGCGCGGGGGATTGGCCGAGGATGTCGCGTTCCAGCTCGCGCAACTCCTCGCCCGGGTCGATGCCGAGCTCCTCGGCCAGGATCCGGCGCGCCGTGCGCAGCGTCTCCAGGGCCTCCCCCTGGCGACCGCTCCGGTAGAGCGCCAGCGCCCGCAGCGCCCACAGCCGTTCGCGCAGCGGGTGCTCGTACGTCAGGGCCTCCAGCTCGCCCAGCAACTCGCCGTGGCGGTCCTGCTGGATGACCGCGCTCACCCGCAGCTCGCGGGCCCGCTCCCGGGCCTCGGTGAGCCGCGCCCGGATGGCGGTCACGTTCGCCTGATCGTCCAGGTCCTGGTACGGCTCCCCGCGCCACAGCGCCAGCGCCTCGTCCGCCAGCCGCTCTGCCTCGGCGGGCTCGGCCGCCTGCTCGGCCCGCCTGACCAGACGCAGGAAACGCGTCGTGTCCACCTGCTCCGGATCGATCGCCAGCGTGTAGCCCACCGGCCCGAACGTCAGCAACCGGCTCTGCGTCCTTGCCTGGCGTCCCGGCTCCAGCAGGCGGCGCAGGTTGGATACGTACGAGTGCAGCGACGCCTGTGCCTCGGCCGGCGGCTCCTCGCCCCACAGCCGGTCGATCAGCGTGGCCGGGGCCACCGGCCGCCCCTCCGCCAGCACCAGCGTGCTCACCAGCGCCCGCAGCTTCAGCGAGGTGATCTGACACGGCTGCCCGTCGTCGCCGACGATCTCCAGCGGGCCCAGCACTCGGATGTCCACAGCACTACCACTCTCGTGAAGTCGCCTGATCTTATGACAAGGGGCGTCCGATGTGGTTCATGCCGACTCGCTACCGACTCGGTATGGCGTGTAACGCCTGTCGCGTACCGGAAATTGAGAGACCCAGGAGCTACTGTGTGCCGCTATGGACAGGCGATGGGTCGGGACAGACGGCTACGAGGTCGTTCTCGCCGAGCGTGAGGGCCGGCAGGTGCTCCGGGTGCGCCGGGACGGGGTTCCCGTCGCCGACTGCGTGTCGGTCGCGGAGGTGGCCCGCCACGTCGATCTGGCCGATCTCTGTGAGGTCGTCGAGCTGCCGTTCCAGCGGGGTTACGAGGCCGTCGGTTGATGGGGCTGACGAGTTCGCATCATCGCTGAGTGCCGTGTATGGTTACACCTGTCCGCAGCGCCGGACAGGCCCCTATAGCTCAGTCGGCAGAGCGTCTCCATGGTAAGGAGAAGGTCAACGGTTCGATTCCGTTTGGGGGCTCGCACGCTGACAAGGAAAAACGCCCGGACCAAGATTACTTGGGGCCGGGCGTTTCTGATTATCCAGGGATTTCGCGATGGATTCGCGATGAGGGCCTCTTGGCCCACCTGTCGGATAGGGAATTCGATGACCTCTCCGCGGCCTTCATACGGTGCCGATCGCCCGTCACCGGACGGAGCCAGTATCTCGTCCAACGCGGCAAGCGGAGAGTGAAGGCCGAGCCACGCCCGGGACCGGCCCCCGCTCGAAGAGCTCTCCGGCAGTTCTCGCCAACTCCAATACGTAATCGTGATTCTTTGACTACTCTCTGTGACGGTCGTAGGCGTCGACAGCTGGAGGTCTGCGTGAGAATCCAGCCGGCCGCACGTCTGATCGCCGCACTTTTGGCTGGTGCGAGGCTCCGCCCGTCCGGCACCGGATCTCCCTGCGGGTTCAGACGCGTGACACCGGCGGCAGATGGGTGACCATGGACGAGCGGCAAGACCGCAAGGTCCCGTCGGAGACACCGAAGACGCTGACGGTCGGTTACGCCTCCTCCGGAGTCCAACGCAGCCGGCTGACCATGTACGCATCTCGACGGCGAGCGCTCCCGCAGGCCATTGCCCAAGTCCTCCGCCCAACGCCCGAACCGGCGCTCGGCACCGCTGCCGAGTGGGTGCTGGCCAGGGAGTCAGGCGGCTGGGCGGTCCGGCCCAGTGGCGCTCTCGACGGCGCACCGGCGTATTTCACTGCGGACATCCCTGCGGATGATCAGAACGCGGCGTTCGACTGGGCGCGCGAGATCACGCCCACCGCCGACCAGAAGGCGATCCACTACATGGGACCGCCGCCGCGCTGACCATCGCGTGCTGAACCATCCGCCATCCCGGAACGTGTAAAGGGAGCGAAGAGTCGCACGTGTCGTCGTTGTTCATCGGCAGATGGGAATCAGCCAATGTCTCGTCGCGCAATCGTCCTGTTCTTAGGCGCCTCGCTCGCCGCCTCGGTTATCGCCGGGCCGGCCGCCGCCACCACGGACACCACCCCGCCCAGCGCCCCGACCATTCTGACGGCCTTCGAGTACCAGTTCCTCGAGGTGGCTTTCAGCTACTCGCTCTCGACGGACAATGTCACGCCGAAGGCCGCGATCACGTACGAGCTCTATCTCGACGGCGTATTCGAGAGCGACATCGTCCCGTTCATCCGCCCCGAGTTCCCGAACAGTTCCAGGGCCTCCGCCTACGCCCACGCTCCCGGACCGGTCACCCTCACGATGCGGGCGGTGGACGCCGCGGGCAACAAGTCGGCGTTGAGCAACGCCATCACGGTCACCGCGATCGAGTAGCGCCGAAGATCGACCGCACCCCGTCTGAGTCGATTTTGCCCGCCATACACTGGCTGCTAGGCTTACTGGCTGGCCAGCCCGGTAGAGCTGGCCGAGTACGTATGTGCTCCCCAGGTCAGGTATCCTCTACGGGCCGGGGTCGTTCGTCCGGCTCAAAGGCGGAGTAGCTCAGTCAGGCAGAGCAAACGGCTCATAATCGTTGTGTCGCCGGTTCAAGTCCGGCCTCCGCTACTGCCCCTCCCCAGGTCGCCGACCTGGGCTTGGGCATGTCCCAGTCCCAAACGTAGAAAGGCACTCCCACGTGGCTGCCACCGACGTTAGGCCGAAGATCACGCTGGCCTGCCAGGAGTGCAAGCACCGCAACTACATCACGCGGAAGAACCGGCGCAATGACCCGGATCGGCTTGAGCTGAAGAAATACTGCCCCAACTGCCGCTGCCACCGCGCGCACCGCGAGACCCGCTAGCTCTTTTCCGAGCGCGGTCTCGCCGGGGGCAATCTCCTGGCCACATAACGCACAACCGGCGTCCTGCCTCAGGGCGCCGGTTTGTCGTGTCTATCTGCTGCCTGCTGTTGCAAAATCGCGGTCATCACGGCGACAGCCGAACCTTGTTCTGTTAGCGTCTGCCTAACGGACATGCGAGGAGCACAGATGGCCTTGAACCGCGACTTCGTGGGCCGGACGTACACGTCCAAGGCCTCCTACGAGGTCAGCCGGGTGAAGATCAGGGAGTTCGCCGCCGCGATCGGCGACGGCAATCCGATCTACCGCGACCGGGACGCCGCCCAGGCCGCCGGGCATCCCGATGTGGTGGCACCGCCGACCTTCCCCATCGTGTTCAGCCTGCAGAGCGGCGGTGAGGCGCTGGCCGACCCCGACCTCGGCCTCAACCTCGCCATGGTCGTCCACGGCGAGCAGCGTTTCGAGTACGTCCGCCCCATCTACGCCGGCGACGAGCTGGTCACCAGCTCCACGATCACCGACATCCGCAGTGCCGGGCGCAACGAGCTGCTGACCGTACGAAGCGACATCACCACGGTCGACGGCGAGCCGGTCTGCACCACGTACAACACGATCGTCGAGCGCGGAGGGGCGGCCTGAGATGACAGCCACGGTGAAGTACGACGAGATCGAGGTCGGGCACGAGATCCCGGCCGCCGACTACGGGGTCCGCAGGCTCAACCTGGTGATGTACGCGGGCGCGTCGGGCGACTTCAACCAGATCCACTGGAACGAGCGGTTCGCCAAGGCGGTCGGGCTGCCTGATGTCATCGCGCACGGCATGTACACGATGGCGCAGGGCGGGCGGTTCGTCACCGACTGGGTCGGCGATCCCGGCGCGGTGGTCGACTTCGGGGTGCGGTTCTCCTCGATGGTGGTCGTGCCTGACGACGACGAGGGCGCGACGATCACGGTCAGTGGGGTCGTTGAGGAGAAGCTTGGGGACAGGCGGGTGGTCGTCGCGCTGACGGCCAAGGCGGGCGACGCCCGGGTGCTGTCCAAGGCACGCGCGGTGGTCCAACTCGCCTGAGGGCTGTTTCCAGCGCGGTGGGCCGGGTGGCGGTGAGCCTGGCGTGATGATATGCGGGGCGGCTCTCGGGTACGCGGGACCTTATGAACACAGCTCCGCACCACGTCAGGATCTGGCCCACGGTCGAATCGATCCCGGTCTCCGCGGTGACCGACAAGCCGCCCGGCCACCTCGGTCCGGTCAGAGCCGCGGCCCCGGCGGACACAGTGGCGGGCGGCGTAGGCACGGGCCGCGACACGACGGGCGGCGAGGCGGCCGCTCATGACACGCACGCGACCACCGGCCATGGCATTCACGAGACGGCCGGCTATGGCCCGAACGCGGCGGCCGGTCATGACACGCACGCGACGACCCGCTACGACCCGAACGCGGCGACCGCCCGTGATCCGAACGCGGCGACCGCCCGCGACCCGAACGCGCCGACCGACCGCCCGGGCGCGCCGACCGGCCGCGACACCAGGCCAGCGACCGGCGTCGGTACGGCGGGTGCCCAGCCGCGCGGCGCCGGTGCCCGTGGCAATCCCGCCGCCGAGATGGGCTTCTCCGGTGACCCCGAGCAGCGCGGCGACCCCGGCGACGACATGCTGCACGCCCAGCGCATCTGGGACGGAACCCTGGCCGCCAACCGGCTCGACGACGCGGGCGTGACGGCCGAGCGGCAGCGGGTGGCGACCGCCGAGGTCACGGCGTCCATCTGCCTGATCGTCGACGGCTGGCCGGAGGACGTCTGGGCGTCCGTCGAGTCGGTGCTCGAGTACACCGACGCCCCTGTCCTGGCCCTCGACCTGGGCAACGTGGACGGTGCCGGCGAGGTGCTGCACAAGCTGGCCCTGCGTCATCCGGACCGGATCACCGAGTGGCGGGTGGCCGAGACCCCGCACTGGCGCGGCGGCTCGGCGACGTGGGGCGCCTGCCACGCCAAGCTGCTGCGCCTCGACACGTCCGAGGTGCACGTGCTGATGGAGACCTCGATCGCGCTGGCGGGCGACGCGCTCACACCGCTCGTCGCGGCGGTCGCGGACGGCGCGGTGGCCGCGGGGTGGCGCGGCGCGGAGCCATCGCCGGACGGTACGGAATGGCGTGAAGCGGGACCGGGCCCTGTCCGCGCGCTGCGCGGCGACCTGATGGCGGTACGCCGGTCGGCCGCGATCGGCGCGCTGCCCGAGGACGCCCGCTACGGGGGGTACGCCGATCTGGAGCTCTCGCTGGCCCTGAAGGGCGAGCTGGTCGCGCCCTCCGACCGCCTACCGGTACGGCGGTTGCGCCACCACGATGTGCCCCCCGAGTATCGGGACCGCGAAACCCGGCGAAACCACGACAAGGTGCTGCGCATGCTGAGGGCCTCATAAGCTTGTCACCCATGGAGAACCTCGCGCCGTACACCACCCTGGGGCTGGGCGGCCCCGCCCGCGAATTCGTCGAGGCCAGTACGGCGGAGCACCTCGTCTCGCTGATCGCCGAGGCCGACAGGCTGGGCCGGCCCACCCTGGTGCTCGGCGGCGGGAGCAATCTCGTGGTGGCCGACGAAGGGTTCGACGGGCTGGTCATCCGGGTCGTCACCCAGGGCGTGGCCGTCTCCCGTGACGGCGACGAGGTGCTGGTCACGGTCGAGGCAGGCGAGGACTGGGACGCGCTGGTCACCCGCGCGGTCGCCGAGGGCTGGTCCGGCATCGAGTGCATGTCCGGCATCCCGGGGCTCGTCGGCTCGACCCCGATCCAGAACGTCGGCGCCTACGGCCAGGAGGTGGCCCAGACCATCAGGTGCGTACGGGCCTACGACCGCAAGACGCGGCAGGTGGTCGACCTGGAGGCGCGGCAGTGCGGCTTCTCCTATCGCGACAGCGCGTTCAAGCGGGATCTGGCCCGGCACGTGGTGCTCGGCGTGACGTACGCGCTCGACGTCTCCGACCTGTCGGGCCCCGTGGCCTACCAGGAGCTGGCCGGGCGGCTCGGCGTCGAGCCGGGCGACCGGGTGCCGCTCGACCGGGCCCGCCGGGCGGTGCTGGAGCTGCGGCGCGGCAAGGGCATGGTGCTCGATCCGGCCGATCCCGACACCCGCAGCGCCGGGTCGTTCTTCACCAACCCGATCCTGTCGCCCGCCGAGGCCGAGGAGCTGGTGGCGCGGGCGCCCGGCCACCCGCGCTGGGACATGCCGGACGGTTCGGTCAAGGTGCCCGCCGCCTGGCTGATCGAGCAGGCGGGCTACCCCAAAGGCTACGAACGCGGCCCGGTGCGCATCTCCACCAAGCACACGCTGGCCCTGACCAACCCCACCGGCGCGGGCACCACGGCCGACCTGCTGCTGCTGGCCAGGGAGGTGCGTGACGGGGTGCTGGAGAAGTACGGAGTCACGCTCGTCAACGAACCGGTGCTGGTCGGCTGCTCCCTGACGGAATAGGTCCTCGGGGACCGCTGTTAGGGTAAAGCGGAATTACCGAAGGGGAGTAGTCCCAATCGCGTGATCGACATACTGGCGCGCTTGCGCGCCCGGTCACGCGGGCCTGAACGGGCGGACGAGACCTTCGGCCTGGTAGCTATGGAGCAAGACGCTGCCGGGCCGAAGTCGTGCCCGAAATCCCCTGGGGTGCCTGCTTCCGGCTCGGTGGCGCGGAAGAGGACCGTTGGAAGCGTTCTGGATCAGCCTCGTCGTCATTTTCGTGGCCGAACTGGGTGACAAGAGCCAGCTCATGGCGATGACGTTCGCCACCCGTTTCAGAACCTGGCCGGTGCTGGCCGGCATCACGATCGCCACGACCGCCGTGCACCTCGTCAGCGTCGCGGTGGGCGGGCTGATCGGCGACTCGCTGCCCACCACCGCCATCTCCGTCGTGGCCGGCCTCGCCTTCCTCGGCTTCGCGCTGTGGACGCTGCGCGGTGACGAGCTGACGGAGGAGGAGTCGGGCAAGGCCCGGCGTACGACCAGGAACGCCGTGGTCGCGGTGACGGTGGCGTTCTTCCTGAGCGAGCTCGGCGACAAGACCATGCTGGCCACGATCACACTGGCGACGCAGCACGGCTGGCTGGGCACCTGGATCGGGTCCACGGTGGGCATGGTCGCCGCCGACGCCCTCGCGATCGTGGTGGGCCGCCTGCTGGGCAAGCACCTGCCGGAGAAGGCGATCAAGTATGGCGCCGCCGCCGCGTTCGCCATCTTCGGCGTCGCCCTGCTGGTGGACGCGATCCTCTGATCAGCGCCGCTCGATGAGGACCTGAAGCCCGTCCAGGACGCGCTGGAGCCCGAAATCATAGGCGTGCCCGGCGCTGTAGGGGGCTTGGTGCACGGCCCCGGCAGCCGCGCCGACCCGGCTGGCCGTCGGGTAGGCGGCCGCGTCGAAGACGCGGGCGAGCAGCGGAGAACTGGCCGCCCACCACTGCTCGTCGGTCATCGCCTCGTCCTGGGAGCTCCGCGCGTCGGCGGCCGAGCGGGCGGAGGCGTGCACGAAGCCGAGCAGGTAGGTCAGGGCGTCGTCCATCTCGACGTCGTCCAGGCCGAGCCCCTCGAAGGCCCGCAGCTCGTGCTCGTACTTGGCCAGCACCCCCGGGCCGAGCGGCGGGCGCGTCGTGGACACGGCGAGCACCCATGGATGCCGTTCGTACAGCGTGAGGTTGTCGCCCGCCACCGCCTCCAGCCGCGCCCGCCACGGCAGCTGTGACAGGTCGGGGCGGGGCATCCGGCCGAACACCGTGTCGAGCATGAGGTCGAGCAGCTCGGCCTTGCCCGGCACGTACGTGTAGAGCGACATGGCGCCGATGCCGAGCGCCTGGGCGACCCGCCGCATCGTCGTGGCGTCGAGTCCCTCCTCGTCGGCGACGGTGATCGCGGCCGCGACGACCTCGTCGACCGTGCGGCCCTGACGTGGGCCGCGCTGCGCCGGCCGCGCTCCCGGCTGCCTCCAGAGCAGCTCCATGGTGCGTACGGGATCTCCGGCACTGGTCCGGGCGGTCGTGGGCGGCACGGAATCCATCTTCTCACCGTGCATAACTCCGTACGTTGTACTATGTACGTCGTACGGAGTTTATCGAGATCGAGGAGTGGCGTTGCAGGCGTCCTGTATCCAGATCATCGGCGCGCGGGAGAACAACCTCCGCGACATCTCCCTGAGCATCCCCAAACGGCAGATCACCGTCTTCACCGGCGTGTCCGGGTCCGGGAAGTCGTCCATCGTGTTCGACACCCTCGCCGCGGAGGCGCAGCGTCAGCTCAACGAGACCTTCACCAGCTTCGCCCGCACCAGGCTGCCGAAGTACGGTCAGCCGGACGTCGACGTGATCGAGAACCTGTCCGCCGCGATCGTGGTCGACCAGAAGCGGCTCGGGGGCGGCTCGCGTTCGACCGTCGGCACGATCAGCGACATCTACTCGCTGCTGCGGCTGCTGTTCTCGCGGGTCGGCAAGCCGTTCGTCGGCTACTCCAACGTCTTCTCGTTCAACGATCCGCAGGGCATGTGCCCCGAGTGCGAGGGCCTGGGCCGGACGGTCGCGCTCGACCTCGACGTCTTCCTGGACAGGTCCCGGTCGCTGAACGAAGGGGCCCTGCTGCACCCGCACTTCGCCGTCGGCACCTGGTACTGGAAGATCTACGCCAACTCCGGCCTGTTCGACAACGACAAGAGGCTGGCCGACTACGACGAGCGCGAATGGGCCACGCTGCTGCACGGCGCCCGGGCCAAGGTGGCGCTGGAGTGGCAGGGCGGCACGGTCAACTCCAGCTACGAGGGCGTGGTCGAGCGGTTCACCCGGCTCTACATCAAGAAGGACGTCGCCGAGATGTCCGAGGCCAACCGCCGGCTCTTCCAGGAGTACGTGACGACGGCCACCTGCCCCCTGTGCGCGGGCGCCCGGCTCAACCAGGAGGTGCTCGGCTGCGAGATCGACGGCTTCAACATCGCCCGGCTCGCCGCGATGGAGGCCACCGAGCTCGTCGAGGTGCTCGCCGGGTTCACCGACCCGCGGGGCGCTCCGGTGGTGGCGAGCCTGCTCGACCGGGTGCGCGACCTCGTCACGATCGGCCTCGGCTACCTCAGCCTCGACCGCGAGACCGCCACACTCTCGGGCGGCGAGTCGCAGCGCGTCAAGATGGTGCGGCACCTCAGCAGCAGCCTCACGGACATGATGTACGTCTTCGACGAGCCGAGCGTCGGCCTGCACGCCCGCGACGTCGAACGGCTCAACACGCTGCTGCGCAAGCTGCGTGACAAGGGCAACACGGTCGTCGTCGTCGAGCACGACCCCGAGGTGATCAGGATCGCCGACCACGTCGTGGACATCGGCCCCGGAGCCGGGGTGCACGGCGGGCAGGTGGTGTACCAGGGCACCCCGGCGGAGCTGCCCGAGGCGGGCACCCTGACCGGCCGGCACATGAAGCGGCGGCTGCCCCTGAAGACCGTCTACCGGGCGCCCACGGGCGCGATGACGATCGCCGGCGCGCGCACCCACAACCTGAAGGACGTCACCGTCGACATCCCCACCGGCGTGCTCACCGTCGTGACGGGTGTGGCAGGGTCCGGCAAGAGCACGCTGGTCAACGACGTGTTCCTGAGCCGGCACCCCGAGGCGGTGGTCATCGACCAGTCGGCCGTCAGCGCCTCGCGCCGCTCCAACCCCGCCACCTACACCGGGCTGCTGGACGAGATCCGGCGGCTGTTCGCGCGGGCCGCTTCGGTGAGCGCGTCGCTGTTCAGCGCCAACTCCAAGGGCGCCTGCCCCGACTGCCAGGGGCTCGGCATCGTCTACACCGACCTGGCGTTCATGGACGGGCTGAAGTCGACCTGTGAGGTCTGCCAGGGGCGGCGCTTCCGGCCAGAGGTGCTGGAGCACAAGCTCGACGGGAAGTCGATCAGCGACGTGCTGGAGATGACGGCGGCCGAGGCCCTGGAGTTCTTCCCGCAGCCGAAGCTCGGGAAGGTGCTGCGGGCCGTCAACGACGTCGGGCTCGACTACCTCACGCTCGGCCAGCCGCTCAGCACGCTGTCGGGCGGCGAGTGCCAGCGCCTCAAACTGGCCACCGAGCTGCACAAGAGCGGCACCGTCTACGTCCTGGACGAGCCGACCACCGGCCTGCACATGTCAGACGTGAAACGGCTGCTCGACATCATGGACCGGCTCGTCGACGCCGGGAACTCGGTCATCGTCATCGAGCACGACCTGGACGTGGTCAAGAACGCCGACTGGGTCATCGATCTCGGCCCCGAGGGCGGCGGCCAGGGCGGCCGGGTGCTCTTCGAGGGCACCCCCCGCGACCTGCTGGCGGCGACCGGCTCCCACACCGCCGAGTTCCTCAGACGAGACCTGACGTCCTAGCGGGCCAGCAGCGAGAGGCGATGCGCGGCCGCGGCGGCCTCACCACGGGTGGTCACGCCCAGCTTGGCCAGGATGTTGGAGACGTGCACGCTGACGGTCTTGGCCGAGATGAACAGCTCGGCGGCGATGTCCCGGTTGGTACGCCCGAGCGCCACCAGCCGGAGCACCTCCGTCTCACGCGGCGTGAGCAGCTCGGGGTTGGCCGCCTGCTGGTGGACGACGCCGACGCGCCGGGAGAGCGCCTCGATCTCGTCCATCAGCGGCCTCGCCCCCAGCGCGGCGGCCAGGGGCGCGGCCACGGTGAGCCGGGTCGCCGCGCCCTCCCGGTCGCCGGAGCGCGCCGCGGCCGTGGCCGCGCGTACGAGGGCCTTGGCCTGGTTGTGCGGGCGCTTGAGCCGCTCCCAGGCGGTCGCCGCCGCGTCGAAGTCGCCCGAGTACGACAGCCGGTACGCCTCCGCCACCGGCCCGCTGACCTTGAGGCTCGCCGCCACCTCGGCGGCCGTCTCGCGCACCGCGCGGACCCGGGCCGGCTCGGCGGCCTCCATGGCGTCACAGACCAGGCTGAGCAGGGCCAGCAGCCGCCAGCCCAGCATGGCCTTGGGAGATTGGGACGGCCGGGACAGGACCTGTTCCGTCGCGGCCAGCGCGGCCTGCGGCTCGCCCCTGAACAGGTGCCAGCCGATGCGCAGGCGGGTGTTGTTGGTGATGTCCTGCAGGAAGACCTCGGGCCGCTCCTTGAGCACGCCGAGCTCCGACAGGATGCCTTCGACGACCGTGAGCTCGCCTCTGGCCAGCGCGATGTCGGCGCGTATGCGGAGCAGGTGGTGGCGGGTACGCAGCACCGGGCCGAAGCTGAGCGCCTGTTCGATGGTCGCCATGGCCTCGTCCCACCGGCCGATGGCCTCCAGCGTCTCGGCCCTGTTGTTGAGGATGAACAGCCCGTTGAGCCGCATCCGGCCGTACTGCTTGGCCAGCCCCCAGCCCTCGTCGCACAGCGCGAGTGCCTCCTCCGAGCGGCCGAGATCGCTCAGCGCGTCGATGTTGTTGCCGATCGCCCGCGTGATCAGCCGCCCCGAGCCCTTCTCGCGGCCCAGCTCCAGGGCGCGCTGGTTGGTGGCCAGCGTCGACTCGGTGTCACCGGCGATCGAGTGGCCAAGGGCCAGGTTCAGCAGCAGGTCGCCTTCGAGGCACTTGTCGCCGAGCTCCCTGGCCAGGCGCAGACCCTCCTCGATGAGCTGGGTGCCTTCCTCGACGTCGCCGCGGAGCATCAGGTGCTGGCCCATGGGCATGACGATCTCGGCGCGGGCCAGGTTCGGCTCGGGCACCAGGCGCAGGGCGTGGCGGAAGTCCTCCAGGACGCCCACCTTGCCCTTGTAGATCTTGAGGTTGGCCCAGCGCACGATCAGCGTGGCGACCCGCGCGGGCTCCTGGGTCTCGTCGAGCTCCGCCAGGGCCGCCTTGACGAACTTGACGCCCCGGTCGAGCTCGCCGCCCGCGTGGGCGGCCTCGCTGGCCCGTTCGAGCACCGCTGTGTGGTCCGCGCCGATGCGCTCGGCCGCGTCCGGCACCCGGTCCCACAGCATGAGCACGCGTTCGAGCAGCGGGATCGCCTCGGTGTACGCGAAGGCGAAGAACGACTTCTGCGCGGCCTCCCACGCGGAGATGAGCGCCCACAGGTCGTTCCGGGCGCCGTACCAGTGGTGGGCCAGCTCCACCGCGGCCCGGCCCGGCGGGACGAGCTTGCGGTCGCGAGAGATCTCCTCGGCGTAGCGCGCGTGCAGCCGCTGGTGCTCGCCGGGCAGCAGCTCCTCGTGCACGGCCTCGCGGATCAGCGCGTGGCGGAAGACGTAGGCGCGGTTGTCGGCGATCTGCAGCACGTTCCCGGCGATGGCCGGGCGCAGTGCGGCCTCCAGCTCCAGGTCGGACAGGCCGCTGGCGGCGGCGAGCAGGGCGTGGCCGACCCTGATGCCGCCCGCGGCGGCGATGCGCAGCACGCGCTGGGTCTCCTCGGGCAGCCGCTCGACCGAGCCGAGGATCAGGTCCTGCATCGACTCGGGGAACGTGCTGTCCTCGCCGCAGTCCAGCAGGGCCTCCACGAACAGCGGGATGCCCTCACTGCGCTCGTAGATCTTCTGCACCTTGGGGTATTCGGGGGCGCTGCCGAGGATGCCGGCCATCTGCAGGGCGACCTCGTCCTGCGACAGGCGGGGCAGGTCGAGCCTGAGCACGCCGCTGACCCGGCCCAGCTCGGCGAGGACCGGCCGGAGCGGATGCTGCCGGTGCAGGTCGTCGGAGCGGTAGGTCATGACGATCAGTATCTGGGCCGCGCTGAGGTTGCGGCTGAGGAAGGCGATCAGGTCGCGGCTGGACCTGTCGGCCCAGTGGATGTCCTCGATGAGCAGGATCGTCGGCCGGTGGCTCGCCAGCCGTTCGAGGAGCGTCAGGAACTGCTCGAACAGGCGGGCCCGGCCGGTGTCGGTCTCGCCGTCGCCGCTGGGCTCGCCGAACTCGGGGAGCAGCCGCGCCAGGTCGCGCTCGGCGCCGCCCGGCAGCAGCGCGGCGATCTGAGAGGTGCCCTGCTCTCTGACGAGCTGTCTGAGGGCAGCCGTGAACGGCGCGTAGGCCAAGCCCTCCGTGGAGAGCTCGACGCACCCGCCGTACAGCACATGGGCGCCGTTGCGCGCCGCCTGCTCGGTGAAGCGCTGCACCAGCCGGGTCTTGCCGACTCCCGCCTCGCCGCCGACCAGCACGGCCGTCGCGGCGCCCTTCCGGGCCTCGTCGAAGGCTTGAGAGAGGACTGTGAGCTCCTCTTCCCGCCCCACGAAGACGGGACTTACCGAACGTCCCAGCATGTCATCCAGCATGTCATGCCCCAACAGCCGCTTTCGACGCATTTATGGAGGAATAGTGGCCCGGCCGCGAGGGAGGTTGCGGCCGGGCGCTTGTGGGGTGGTCATGAGGAGCGGCGCTTGCCGAAGACCGAGCGACGCTCGGACTTGTTGCCCTCCTGAGCCTCGCGTACCTGACGGTGCCGGGCGGCCGCCTGGCGCAGCTCGTTCACGTGGCTCTTCATGATCTGGTATTCGATCTCGGGACTCACGGTGACTCCTTCTTGTGTCTTGCTGACACTCTTAAGGTTCGGGCTAAGGCCCCCACCGGCACATCGGGCGGATGCCCTATCTCCGGGAATCTCCCGGCTGTGAGGTACCTAGGAGATGCGTGGGAACCGCCTTATAGATCCGGTTTGGAGGTAGCCCGTCCGGTCGGCGATCCTGTGGAGGTGTCAACTGTGACTACCTCGCTCGCCGACGTCGGCTCGTCCGGCGCGACGCTGCGAGCATTCCTGCACGGCCTGCCCGGCGTCGATCGGGTGGGCGCGGACCAGCGAGCGGCGATGCTCGGCACCCGCTCCATCAAGACCAGCGCCAAGGCCATGGCGATCGACCTGGCCATCTCGATGGTCGACCTCACCACGCTTGAAGGCGCGGACACGCACGGCAAGGTCCGTGCGATGTGCACCAAGGCGATGCATCCCGGCGAGGGAGCGCCCCGGGTGGCGGCCGTCTGCGTCTATCCCGACCTGGTGGCCGTGGCCGCCGGGTCGCTGCGCGGTTCGGGGGTGAAGGTCGCCTCGGTGGCGACCGCGTTCCCGAGCGGGCGTTCCTCGCTGGAGGTCAAGGTGTCCGACACCGCGCTGGCGGTCGAGGCGGGCGCCGACGAGATCGACATGGTGATCGATCGGGGCGCGTTCCTGTCGGGTGACTATCTCAAGGTGTACGAGGAGATCGTCGCGGTGAAGGCGGCGTGTGGCGCCGCGCACCTGAAGGTGATCCTGGAGACGGGTGAGCTGTCCACCTACGACAACGTGCGGCGGGCCTCCTGGCTGGCCATGCTGGCGGGCGCCGACTTCATCAAGACCTCCACCGGGAAGGTGGCACCGGCGGCGACGCTTCCGGTGACGCTGATCATGCTGGAGGCGGTGCGTGACTTCCGGGAGGAGACGGGCCGGCAGGTGGGCGTGAAGCCGGCGGGCGGGATCCGCACCACCAAGGACGCGATCAAGAATCTGGTGCTGGTCAACGAGACGGCGGGCGAGGACTGGCTGTCGCCCGACTGGTTCCGGCTGGGCGCGTCGTCGCTGTTGAACGACCTGCTGATGCAGCGTCAGAAGCTGGCCACCGGCCGTTACGCGGGCCCCGACTACTTCACCCTGGACTGATGATGGCGATGTTCGAGTACGCACCGGCGCCCGAGTCGCGCGACGTCGTCGAGGTGAAGCCGTCGTACGGGCTGTTCATCAACGGCGAGTTCGTCGACGGCGGCGGGCCGTCGTTCAAGACGGTCAACCCGGCGACGGAGGAGAAGCTGGCGGAGGTCGCCACGGCCTCCTCCGACGACGTCGACCGGGCCGTCCAGTCCGCGCGCAAGGCGTTCGGGGTCTGGAGCGCGATGCCGGGCTCGGAGCGGGCCAAGTACCTGTTCCGGATCGCCCGGATCATCCAGGAGCGGGCCCGCGAGCTGGCGGTGCTGGAGACGCTGGACAACGGCAAGCCCATCCGTGAGTCGCGCGACGTGGACCTGCCGCTGGTCGCCGCGCACTTCTTCTACTACGCCGGCTGGGCCGACAAGCTGGAGTACGCCGGGTTCGGCGCCGATCCCCGGCCGCTCGGCGTCGCCGGGCAGGTCATCCCGTGGAACTTCCCGCTGCTCATGCTGGCCTGGAAGATCGCGCCGGCGCTGGCCTGCGGCAACACGGTGGTGTTGAAGCCGGCCGAGACGACGCCGTTGACGGCGCTGCTGTTCGCGGAGATCTGCCAGCAGGCCGACCTGCCGCCCGGTGTGGTCAACATCGTCACCGGCGCGGGCGAGACCGGCGCCGCCGTGGTCGCCCACCCCGACGTGAACAAGGTGGCCTTCACCGGCTCCACCGAGGTGGGCCGGATCATCGCCAGGACGGTGGCGGGCACCGGCAAGAAGCTGACGCTGGAGCTGGGCGGCAAGGCGGCGAACATCGTGTTCGACGACGCCGCGCTGGACCAGGCCGTCGAGGGGATCGTCAACGGGATCTTCTTCAACCAGGGCCACGTGTGCTGCGCGGGGTCCCGGCTGCTGGTGCAGGAGTCGATCCAGGACGAGCTGCTGTCGGCGCTCAAGCGGCGCCTCGGCACGCTGCGCCTGGGCGACCCGCTGGACAAGAACACCGACATCGGCGCGATCAACTCGGCCGAGCAGCTCGCGAGGATCCGCTCGCTGAGTGAGGCCGGCGAGCAGGAGGGCGCCGAACGCTGGTCGCCCGCCTGCGAGCTGCCGGAGCGGGGTTTCTGGTTCCCGCCGACGCTGTTCACCGGGGTGGCGCAGTCGCACCGGATCGCCCGTGAGGAGATCTTCGGGCCGGTGCTGTCGGTGCTGACGTTCCGCACCCCGGCCGAGGCCGTGGAGAAGGCGAACAACACGCCGTACGGGCTGTCGGCGGGGGTGTGGACGGAGAAGGGGTCGCGCATCCTGTGGATGGCCGACAAGCTCAGGGCCGGCGTGGTCTGGGCCAACACGTTCAACCGGTTCGACCCGACCGCGCCGTTCGGCGGCTACAAGGAGTCCGGGTACGGCCGCGAAGGCGGCCTCCTCGGGTTGGAGGCCTACCTTGATGTGTGAGCACCGCCGTTCCCGCCGGGGTAAACGGCGGAAGCAGGCCACCCGGGGCCACGCCTTCGCCCGCGCGGGCCGGCCCGTACGCACCGGCTGGTACGCCCACCGGTGCGGCGTGAGCCGGTGCGGTCAGGTCTTCGCGCCGGTCCAGCTGTCGGAGGAGACCATGTGGAGGGGGCGCGGCGATGAGTAGGTTGGCCGTTCGCAAGACCTACAAGCTGTACATCGGCGGGGCGTTCCCGCGCTCCGAGAGCGGGAGGTCCTACGCCGTGACCTCGCCCAAGGGCGACTTCCTCGCCAACGCGTCGCGGGCCTCGCGCAAGGACGCGCGTGACGCCGTGGTGGCGGCACGCAAGGCGTTCCCCGGCTGGTCGGGCGCCACGGCCTACAACCGGGGCCAGATCCTCTACCGGATCGCCGAGATGCTGGAGGGCCGCCGCGCGCAGTTCGCCGACGAGCTGGGCGGCGGCAAGAAGGCGGCGCTGGAGGCCGTGGACGCCGCGGTCGACCGGCTGGTCTGGTACGCGGGCTGGTCCGACAAGATCGCCTCCGTGCACGGCACGGCCAACCCGGTCGCCGGCCCGTACTTCAACCTCTCCTCGCCGGAGCCCTCGGGGGTCGTCGCGGTCGTCGCGCCCGAGGACCCGCTGGTGGGGCTGATCTCGGTGGTCGCGCCGGTGATCGTCACGGGCAACACCTGCGTGGTGATCGCCTCCGAGAAGGCGCCGCTGCCGTCGATCACGCTGGCGGAGGTGCTGGCCACCTCGGACCTGCCGGGCGGCGTCGTCAACGTCCTCACGGGTCACCAGCGGGAGCTCGCGCCCTGGCTGGCGGCCCACATGGACGTCAACGGCCTGGACCTGACCGGCGTGTCCGACGCCGATCTGGCCCTGAGCTGCGAGCAGGCGGCGGCGGAGAACCTCAAGCGGGTCCTGCGCCCGTCGGACGAGGACTGGCGGGCGGCGCCGGTTCTCACCCGAATGACGCGGTTCCTGGAGACCAAGACGGTCTGGCACCCGCTGGGAGTCTGACCGTCAGGCCGGTGGGATGTTGGCGTTGAGCCGGAACAGGTTGCCGGCATCCCACACGGCCTTCAGCGCCGCGAGCCGCCGGTAGTCGTCCGGGTCGTAGGCCAGGCGCACCTGGTCGGGCGCGGTGTTCTCGCCGTACAGGAAGTTCAGGCTGCGGCCTCCGGTGGCCCACGGCGACAGCGCCTCGCGCACCTGCTGGTGGAGCGGGCGCGCCTCGCCGGGGTCGCCGCCCGGTGCGAGCCGGGACAGGACGCCGACCTGATATTCGGCGTCGCGGTTGACCACCGGCCCGAGGCCCGGCTTGGCCAGCGCGCCACCCAGGTGCCTGATCTCCAGGATCGCCTGCTCGGTCTCCAGCAGTGCGTCCACAGCCTGTGGGGGGAGCTCGCGCAGCAGCGAGTGGGTGGCGTAGTAGGCCATCGGCTCGGCCGGGTCGTTGTGGATGCTGCCCGACTCGGTGTAGGGCAGCTCCTTCACCGAGTCCACGAGCCGGGGGCCGATCGCGCGCAGCGGCTCCAGCAGGCGCTCGCCCTCCCGCGGGCCGCCCGTGTACGCGATCCGCACGTGGGCGACGCGGCGTCCGCGGAACACCTCGGGCACTTGCGGGGCGTCGGGGAACGGGATCACCGCGACGGACGAGGTCATCTCCTCGGGCAGCCCCTGTGTCCACTCGGCCCAGCGCTGCACCGCGCCGGTGGCGAGATCGAAGAACAGCCCGCCGCCGTACAGGGTGGTCACCGGAACCAGCCCGATCTCCAGCGCCGTGACCACCCCGAAGTTGCCCCGCCCGCCGAGCAGCGCCCAGAACAGGTCCGGCTCCGTCGCGGCCGTCACCTCCCTGAGCTCGCCGTCGGCGGTGACCACTTCGACGGCGCGTACCTGGTCGACGGCGTACCCGTAGCGGCGCGCCATGAGCCCCAGCCCGCCGCCGAGCGTGTACGACACGGCGCCGACGGACGGGGCCGAGCCGGACAGCGGGGCCAGCCCGTGGCGGGCCGCCTCCTCGATGACCAGTTCCCAGCGCACCCCGGCCTCGATCCGAGCCGTCGCCGTCTCGGGGTCGATCCGCACGCCGGTCATCCTGCGCGTGCTGATGAGCAGGCCGCCCTCGGCCGCGATCGGCATGCCGTGCCCGGTGGCCTGCACGGCCACGGGCAGCCCGTGCGCCGCCGCGTGGGCCACGGCCGCGCGCACGTCGGCGGCGTCCGTCACGCCGACGATCACGTCCGGCCGGTGGTGGGCGAGCGCCTGGAAACCGGAGCGTTCGCCGTCATATCCCTCATCACCCGGACGGAACACCGGGCCCTTCACCATGTCCATGGGTCCAGCCTGTTTTCCTCTCATCCAGAAGTCAAAGAGATGGATTGTCTTCCTGCTAGCATGTTTGCTTATGGAGCTTCGGCAGCTTGAATACTTCGTGGCCGTGACCGAGGAGTCCGGCTTTACCCGGGCCGCGGCCCGGCTCCATGTGGCCCAGCCCGGGGTGAGCGCGCAGATCCGGCAGCTGGAGCGGGAGCTGGGCCAGCCGCTGTTCGACCGCTCCGCGCGCCAGGTGCGCCTCACCGAGGTCGGGGAGGCCGTGCTGCCCTACGCGCGGGCCGCGCTCGCGGCGGTCGCCGCCACCCGGCTGGTCGTCGACGAGATGACCGGGCTGCTGCGTGGGCACGTCGTGATGGGCGCCGTCTCCGCGCCCTCCGTGCTCGACCTGCCCGGGCTGCTGGCCGACTTCCACGAGCGGCATCCGGCCGTGGAGATCTCGCTCCGGGAGACCGACCCCGAGAGCCTGATCGAGGCGCTGCGGGCGGGACGGATGGACCTCGGGCTGCTCGGCATCGGATCGAGCGTGCCGGCGGGGCTCGACGCGCAGGTGGTGATCGACCAGGCGCTGGTGGCGGCTGTCGGGCTCACTCACGACCTGGCGGGGAAGCCCGCCGGCGGGCTCGCTGACGCCTCGGCGGGGACACCCGCCGTCGGGGTCGCTCACGACTCGGCGGGGACGCCCACCATCACGCTGCGGGAGCTGGCGGATCGGGCGCTGATCTGCCTGCCGCGCGGCACCGGCCTGCGGGCCGCTCTCGACGAGGCGTGCGCCGCCGCAGGGTTCACGGCACACGTCGCCTTCGAGGCCAGCGAGCCGTACGTGCTGGGGCAGCTCGCCGCCAAGGGACTCGGCGTGGCCGTGCTGCCCGAGTCCGCGGTCGCCGCCGCACAGGAGGAGCTGCACGTACTGGAGATCGCCGAGCCGGGCCTGCGCGGTCAGATGGCGCTGGTCTGGCGGTCCACGGGGTCGTCGGGCCCCGCGGCGCGGGCGTTCATCGCCCACGCTCGCCGCCGACTGCCCGACTTCGGGTGAGCGCCCGGCACCGTCAGTTCGAGTAGCCCCGTGGGCGGACCGGTGGGTGGGCGGCCGACAGCTGGGCGGCCAGGCCGAGCAGGTGTGGTTCGCCGCCGGGTGGGGCGATGAGCTGGACGCCGATCGGCAGGCCGCTGGAGTGCGTGGCGATGGGGACGGTGATCGCGGGCCAGCCGCACATGTTCCAGGCGCCCGTGGCGGGCGCGTACCTGATGTTGGCCAGCAGGTTGCGCGGGAAGCCGCGATCGCCCCAGCGGTCGGCCTTCGGCGGGATCGCGGCCAGCGTCGGCGTGATCAGCACGTCGGCGTCGCCGAACCACTGGTCGGCACCGTAGCCGTGCCAGCGGGCCCGGCGCCGCTCGCCGTCCAGCCTGAGCGTGTGCAGCACCCGGCCCGCGCGGGCGAGCACGCGGGTGCGGCGTTCCAGGCGGCTCCGGTCGAGGTCGGCGGCCGCGCGCGAGGCGCGGGTCAGCCAGGTGGCGATCGTGGCGGGGCCCAGTGTGGCCGGCAGGCGGCGGTCGTGCTCGACGACCGTGTGCCCGGCGATCCGCAGCGTCTCGGCCGCCGCGCGCACCGCTGCCTGGAACTCCCGGTCCATCGGCAGGCCGACCGGCAGCGGCTGAGGGGCGTACGCCACCCGCAGGTCGAAGGGCTCCGGGCTGTGGGGAGGCGGCTGGGCGGCCCACACCTCGTCGTCGTCGGCCCAGACCGAGCGGAGCAGGGACGGCCGGGGCTCCACCCGCGTGCCGCCGCGCCACGCCTCGGCCAGGCCCGGGTCGGCGGCCAGGATGGAGAGCGTCAGCGCCAGGTCCGGCACGTTCCTGGCCAGCGGGCCGTTCTCGGTGAGGCCGCCCCAGTCGTCCGCCGGCGGAGGTACGAGGCCCGTGCCCGGCTTGATGGCGAACACCCCGCAGCACGCGCCAGGGATGCGCAGCGAGCCCATCCCGTCGTTGCCCAGCGCCACCGGCACCATCCCGGCCGCCACCGCCGCGGCGCTGCCCGATGACGAGCCGCCGGCCGTACGGGCGAGGTTCCAGGGGTTGCGTACGATGCCGTAGGCGCTGTCACCGAAGGCGACCAGGCCCAGCTCGGGCAGGTTCGTCAGGCCGACGACCACCGCGCCGGCCGCGCGCAGCCGGCCGACCGTCTCGTGGTCCTTGGGCGCGGGCGTGTCCGCCGTCGCGGCGGATCCGCCGCGCGTGGCCTCGCCCGCGACCTCCAGATTGTCCTTCACCGCCACGGGCACGCCGGCGAGCGGCAGCTCCGCGAGGTCGCGGCGCTGCTGCAGGGCCCGCGCCTCGTCCACGGCCCGCTCCCTGACCCGGCGGAACGCCCCGACTCCCGGATCGCGCTCGGCGATCGCGTGCAGATGCTCCTCGACGACGGCCGCGGCCGTCACCTCGCCTTGACGTACGGCTGCCGCGATCTCGATGGCGGACCTGCCTGCCCACAACATGCCTAAAGTGTGCGGGTTTTCACTCTTCCTTGCGAGGCTCCCGGCTCGCCTGCTTCAGCGCGAGCCGCAACGCGAACTCGATCTGCGCGTTGACGCTGCGGAGATCGTCGGCCGCCCACTTGGCGAGCGCGTCGTAGACGGCCGGGTCGAGGCGCAGCAGGAGCTTCTTACGCTCAGGCATACAGGCTGCCGGTGTTCACCACCGGCTGGATCGCCCGGTCGCCGCAGAGGACGACCAGGAGGTTGGAGACCATCTGCGCCTTGCGCTCCTCGTCCAGCTCGACCACCTGCTCGGCGGCCAGCCTATCGAGCGCGAGCTGAACCATGCCCACAGCGCCCTCGACGATCCGGGCGCGCGCGGCGACGACCTGCCCGGCCTGCTGGCGGACCAGCATGGCCTGGGCGATCTCGGGGGCGTAGGCGAGGTGCGTGATGCGCGCCTCCAGCACCTCGATCCCGGCCAGCTCGGTGCGGTCGCGCAGCTCGGCGGTGAGCTCGGTGGCCACCTCCGTGCCGTCGCGCAGACTGGTGCGGCCGGGGTCGTGCGAGTCGTAGGGGTGCGTGGTGGCCAGGTGGCGCACCGCGGCCTCCGACTGGATCGCGACGTAGTTCTCGTAGTCGTCCACCGAGAACTTGGCCTTGGCCGCGTCGGTCACCTTGTAGACGACCACCGCGGCGATCTCGACCGGGTTGCCGTCGGCGTCGTTGACCTTGAGCCTGGCCGTCTCGAAGTTGCGGACCCTGAGCGTGACCGTGGTCCTGGTGCTGAACGGCAGCACCCACTGGAAGCCCGCGTCCTCGACCGTGCCGATGTAGCGGCCTAAGAACTGCACCACCTTCGCCTCGTTCGGGTTGACCACGATGAACCCGCTGGCAGTCAGCACGAAGAGGACGATCCACCCAATACCCATGACTTCCACCGAGACCACGGCCGACACGGCGGCGAGCACCAGCAGGACGAGCATGACCAGGAAACCGTTCAAGCGGAAAGCACGTCGTTCCATCCCGACTCCTTGCTATCGAAGTGATATCACGATGATAGCGCGTCTACGCTTGGGCCGCGTGAACGGACCATCTCTGGCCACCGGCCAGCGCTCTCTGGGCGATCCCTCGATCACGTATCCGCTGTGGCCGCCGCTGACCCGCGGCTGCCCCAAGACGAGCACCGCGTCATTGGCCTATCCGGTCGAGGTCGACTACGACTACGCCCGGGTCAGCGCGTCCCTGTTCGAGCAGGAGCCGGGCCCCGACCTCGCGCGCTGGTCGCCGCTGCTGCCGCCGCTGCACGCGCCCACGCTGGGCGAGGGCGGCACGCCGCTGATCCCGCTGGAAGGCGTGTACGTCAAGGACGAGTCCCGCAACCCCACCTGGTCGCACAAGGACCGGCTCAACCGGATCACGGTCAGCGCGGCACTGGGTGCGGGGGCGCCGGGCGTGGTGGTGGCCTCGTCGGGCAACCACGGCGCCTCGGCCGCCGCGTACGCCGCCCGCGCCGGTCTGCCCGCGATCGTGCTCGCCTCGGCCGACGCGCCGCCCGCCGTCCACTCGTTCGTCCGGGCGTACGGGGCCAAGGTGCTGGCCGTGCCCGTCGAGGCGCGCTGGCCGCTGATGCGCGAGATCGTGGACCGGCTCGGCTACCACCCGGTCAGCAACCTGACCGTCACCCACACCGGGCACCCGTTCGGGCCCGAAGGCTACAAGACGATCGCGTACGAGCTGTTCCTGCAGCTCGGCGGGGTGCCCGCGGCGGTGTTCGCGCCGACGGGCTACGCGGAGCTGCTCTATGGCGTGTGGAAGGGATTCACCGAGCTGCGCCGGCTGGGGCTGGCGGGCACGACGCCGCGCATGTTCTCCTGCGAGGCCATCGCGGGCGGTCCCATCGCCCGGGCTGTCGACACGGGCGCGCCGGCCGCTATCGTCCCGCTCCAGCACACCGAGGCGTACAGCATCGGCTGCTCGGTGGGCGGGCATCGGGGCGTACGGGCGGTGCGTGACAGCGGCGGCGAGGCGCTGCTGGTCACCGACGACGAGATGCGGGCGGCGCAGCGGACGCTCGCGGCTCAGGGGCTGTGGCAGGAGGTGTCGGGGGCCGCGGGGCTGGCGGCCTATCGCAAGCTGGGGCGGGACTTCGACGGGCCGGTGGTCTGCATCGCCACGTCCAGCGGGTTCAAGGGGATGGGGGTGGGGATGGAGTCGGTCGAGGTGCTGACGAACCCGACGGTGGACGACGTGCTGTGAGGTCGGGCGTGGTGCTGCCGGTGGCGTGCTCCGCGATCCGCCGGGGCGTCGCCGGGCCGGGTCGGCGCGTGCGGGATCATGCCTTCAACCACACGCGGAGTGGGCCGATCGGGGTGAAGCCGTGCCGGGCGGCGGGGGCCGGGTCGGTCTCGTAGCCGACCAGGGGGCGGCCGGGGAACAGCTCGGCCGCCAGCGCCACCGCGCCCGACCAGGCGGCGTCCAGGTCGCAGCCGGAGGCGAACACGTTCGACACCCCCACGACACCGCCGCTCGCGTTGAGCGCGGCCCCGCACACGATGTCGCCGCCGATCCGGCCCGCCAGCACGGCGACCTCGCCTTCGCGCAGCAACGACGGCCGGAACAGGTCGATGTCCTGCCCGGGGAAGCAGGCGCGCTCCCAGTCACGGAGCGTGCCGGGGTCGCGGACCGCCTCCCAGTCGATGACGTCACCGGTCGCCGCGGTGGCGATGGCCTCGCCGGTCTTCGCCGGGGCGGGGCGGTGGATCCACTCGGCCTCGAACAGCAGCTCCCAGCCGGGCGGCCGGATCGCGGCGAAGCTGTCCTTTACGGAGGCACTTTCCTTGCCCTCGACCCCGTCCAGCAGGTCGGCCCACGTCGCGTCCGGGGAGAGGGAGATGGCGTCGGGATAGTAGGGCGGGGCGACGCCGGGATTGGTCCAGCTCAGTGCGCCGAATGTGCCGGGTGATCCGTGCGAGCGGCATACCGCGTCACACCACTCGGCGTTGTTGCGCGCCGCCTCAAGCAGCAGGTCATCGGTCATGTCGCGCTCCATCTCACCCGGCTCGCCCGGCCGTGCGGGTCATCTCGGGTTCGTGCGGCGGGTGGGGAGCGCGGTCAGCGGGTCCTCCGGCCAAGGGTGTCTGGGGTAGCGTCCGCGTAGCTCCGCGCGGACCGCACGGTAGCCGTCGCGCCAGAACGACGCAAGGTCCGCGGTGACCGCCACCGGGCGGCCGGCGGGGGAGAGCAGGTGTACGAGCAGCGGCACGCCGGCGATCCTCGGCGTCTCCGTCCAGCCGAACAGCTCCTGCAGCTTGACCGCCAGCACCGGCTGCCCGCCCGAATAGTCCACGCGGACGCGGGAGCCGCTCGGCACCGCGATGCGCTCGGGCGCCACCTCGTCCAGCCGGCGGTTCCACGGGATCAGCCGCTTCAGGGCGGTGGCCACGTCGATGCGCTCCAGGTCGGCGCGGCGGCGGGCGCGGGAGAGTTCCGGCTCCAGCCAGCGGTCGGCCAGGGCGGTCAGGTCGTCCATCGGGGGCCATGGGTCGCCGAGCTCGCGATGGCAGAACGCGAGGCGGTCCCTGAGCGCGGTGGCCTCCTTGGTCCAGGTCAGCACGTCTTCGGTGCGCAGGCCGTACAGGATGGCCGCGCGTACGTCGGCGTTCTTGAGCGGGGCGGAGGAGAGCTCGATCGCGCCGAGCCGCTCGATCGCGCGGGCGGACACGTCGCCGCGGCGCTCGCCCGGCGGGGTCCGCCACGCGATCTCCTCCTCGGTGGTGACCGGGAGTGCCTGACGGGCGGTCTCCTCGTCGATCACCACGGCCTGGCGGATCCGGGCCGACGCCGACCCGGTGGGACGGTCCGCCACCGCCACGGCCAGCCACTTCGCCTCGCCGAGCCGCGACCCCTCGGCCAGTTGGGCCTGGGTGCCGGACGCCATCAGGTAGCCGCCGCCACGCCGCCGCGCCACCCGCTCGGGGAACGCCAACGCGACCGCCAGCCCGGCTGTCGCGTCGTCGGTCATGTCCCGCTCGGCTGCTCGAGCCTGTGGGGTGCTTCTGGTGAGGCGGCGGACCTCCTGGCGCCAGCGGGCGGTGAAGCCGTCGCGGCCGTGGCGGGCCGAGCGCCAGATCTCCACGAGGTCGTCACCCGCCTCGCGGGGGAGCTGGTCGGACAGGAGCGCCACCACCTCGGCGGCGCGCGGTCCGAGGTCGAGGAGCGCTCTGGCCAGGCGCGGGTGTACGCCGACGAGCGCCATCCGCCGACCCCGCTCGGTCACCCGCCACGTCACCCGATCGGTCTCGTCGTCCATCGCGTACGAGGGCATGGGGGTGTTGAGGGCTGGTTCTAGAGCGCCCAGGGTGTGGAGGGTGCGGGTGGCGGCGGTCATCGCGGCGGGTGGGGGCGGGTCCAGGAGGGCGAGGCCGGAGGCGTCCGGGGTGCCCCAGCAGGCGGCCTGGAGGGCGAACCCCGTGAGGTCCGCCAGCGCGATCTCCGGCCGGGCATGGTCGGCGAGGCGCTCGTGTTCCGCGGCTGTCCAGCAGCGGTACACCGTGCCGGGGGCCTCCCGTCCCGCCCGTCCGGCGCGTTGGTTGGCCGAGGCCTTCGACACTCGTACGGTGGTCAGCGAGCCGAGCCCCCGGGCGTGGTCGGTGCGCGGTTCCCTGGCCAGGCCGGAGTCCACCACCACGCGCACCCCTGGCACGGTCAGGCTCGACTCCGCCACCGACGTGGCCAGCACCACCCGGCGGGCCGACCCGGGCGACAGCACGGCGTCCTGGACCCGGGCCGGTGCCTGGCCGTGTACCTGAAGCACCTCGACGTCACCGAGCATCGCCGCCACTTTCGCGATCTCGCCCGTGCCGGGAAGGAAGCACAGGATGTCGCCGTCCCGTTCCGCCAGCGCCTGCCGTACGACCTGGGCGACGTGAGAGAGCAGGGCGGGGTCGACACGGAGGCCGTGTGGCGGGGCGGTCGGGCGTGCCGGCGGGGTCCACACGATCTCCACGGGGTGGGTCGCGCCCGAGGCACGCACGATCGGGGCGTCGCCGAGGAGGCGGGACCATGGGGCGGCGTCCGGGGTGGCCGAGGCGGCCAGGACGCGTAGGTCGGGGCGGAGCGTGTCCCGTACGTCGAGCAGGAAGGCCAGGGCGGTGTCGGCGTCGAGGTGGCGTTCGTGGCATTCGTCGAGCATCACCACGTCCACGCCGGGCAGCTCCTGGTCGCGCTGGAGCCGCTGGAGGAGTACGCCGGTGGTGACGACCTCCACCATGGGGTTCGCGCCGGTGTGCCGTTCGCCGCGGATGGTGTAGCTGACGCCCATCCGCTTGGCGGCGGCTCGTACGGCCAGTCGTCGCGGCTCCGCCACCAGCACGCGTAGCCCGGCCTCCGTCAGCGCGAGCGGCACGACGGTGGTCTTGCCCGTGCCGGGCGGGGAGGTCAGGACTGCCGAGCCGACACGATCGAGCACCCCGAGCAGCTCGGGCAGGACCTGCCGGATGGGCAGCCCGTCAGACCGGGACATGGGCCGCCGACAGGATCGAGTCGAGCAGGCCGGGGAAGCGGGCGTCAAGGTCGGTGCGCCGCAGGCTGATGTACTTCAGCCGCCCCTCCTGCTTCGACATGATCACCCCGGCCTCGCGCAGCGCCCGGTAGTGGTGCGAGGCGGTCGACTTGTGGACGCCTAGGTCGTCGCCCGCGCTGGTGCACGTCATCTCTCCGCGCAGGGCGAGCCGGATGACGATCTCCATGCGTACGGGATCGGACAGCGCGCGCAACACCTCGGTGAGTTGGATGTCCTCGGTGGCCGGATGTGGAAGCAGGCGCATGGTCAGACCTTACCTCCGTCTTATTGTTTGACAACAATCCAACTATACGTCAGTTTGATGGACATCCAACTAAAGGAGCTCCAGTGAGCAGTCGGCTCTACCCCCTCGCGCTCGGGAACTTCGCCGTCGGCACCGGCATGTTCGTCACCGCCGGGCTGCTGTCGCCCATCTCCCGTGACCTGAACATCTCGCCGTCGGCGGCCGGTCAGTTGATGACCGTGTTCGCGTTGGCCTACGCGTTGCTGTCGCCGCCGCTCGCCGCCCTGACCGCCCGGCTGTCGCGCCGGCGGGTGCTGCTGATCGCGCTGGGCGTGTTCGTGCTGGGCAACACGTTGACCGCGCTGGCGCCCACGTACCCGCTGGTGATGGCCACCCGCGTGGTCGCCGCGGCCGGTGCGGCGATGTTCACACCGACCGCCTCCGGCGTCGCCACCGCGCTGACCTCGCCGGAACGCCGTGGCCGCGCGCTCGCGCTGGTGATGGGCGGCCTGACCGTCTCGTCGGCGATCGGCGTGCCGCTGGGCACCTGGCTCGGCGCCGCGTCGAGCTGGCGGGCCACGATCTGGCTGGTGGTCGTGCTCGGCGTGGTCGGGTTCGCCGGGGTGGCCGCCGTGGTGCCCGACGTCATGATCGAGACGACCCGACGGCTGGCAGATCGGTTCGCCCCGCTGGCCGACCGGCGCGTGGTGGCGGTGCTGACGACGCAGCTGCTGATGTTCGCCGCCGCGTTCGCCGCCTACACCTACATCGGCTCGCTGTTCGACCTGCCGCTGCCCGCCGTGCTGTGGGCGTGGGGGATCGGCGGGATCGTGGGCAACCAGCTCGGCGGGCGGTTCACCGACGCGTACGGGCCGCGGCGGATGGTGCTGATCGGCATCGCCGCCTCGACGGTGTTCATGGCACTCATCCCGGTCGCGAACCTCGCCCTGCCCGTCGCCCTGGTGTGGGCGTTCTGCTGGGGCGCGCTCGGCTGGCTGGTCGGGCCGGCGCAGCAGTACAGGACCGTCGCGGCCGTGCCGCACAACGTGCCGATCGGTCTCGGGCTGCTGTCGTCGGCGCAGTATGTCGGGCTGTTCGTGGCGGGCATCGCCGGGGGCCTGGCACTCGACGGGTACGGCCGGACGGGCGTGGTGGTGCTGGCCACCGGCCTTGGGCTGGTGGCACTGCTGTTCACGCTGGTGACCTATAGGCCCGAGTCGGCCGAGAGCGCGCCCGTCAGCCCTGAGCGGGAATCCAGCCGATCGTGACCGCGAGGATGACGAACAGGCCCAGCAGGATGCGATAGATGACGAAGGCGGTGAAGCGGTGGCTGCCGATGTATTTCAGGAACCAGGCCACCGCGGCGTAGCCGACGAAGAACGAGATGATCGTCGCCAGGATGGTCGGGCCCCAAGCCGGGGCCGTGGTCCCGCCGATCTGGGCGACCTCCAGCAGGCCTGACGACAGGACCGCGGGGATGGCCAGCAGGAAGGAGTATTTGGCGGCGTCCTCGCGCCGGTAGTCGAGCAGCAGACCCGCCGTGATCGTGCCACCGGAGCGGGAGACGCCGGGGATCAGCGCCAGCGCCTGCGCGAAGCCGTACACGATGGCGTGCGTGAAGCTCAGGTGCTTCTCCAGCGTGAGCTTGTTGCGGGCGGTGTGGTCGGCGAACCAGAGGATGATCGCGAAGACGATCAGGGTGGTGCCCACCAGGCGCAGGTCGCGGAAGACCGTCTCGATCTGGTCCTTGAACACGATGCCCAGGACGCCGATGGGCAGGGAGCCGACGATCACGTACCAGCCCATGCGGGCCGCGTAGTGGCTGCGCAGGTCAGGTGTCCACAGGGCGCGGGTCCAGGTGGAGATGATCTCCCAGATCTCTTTCCTGAAGTAGATCAGCACGGCGGTCTCGGTGCCGAGCTGGATCACCGCCGTGAACGCGGCGCCGGGATCCGGCCAGCCGAAGAACGCGGAGACCACCCGGATATGGGCGCTGGAAGAGATCGGCAGGAACTCCGTGAGGCCCTGTAGGAGCCCCAGCACCACTGCTTCGAGCCAGCCGATCACGACTTCACCTTTCCTGCGCCCGCGTAAGTGACCAGGCGAGGCTAGCGGATCCGCGGGCCGAGCAGTTGCTCGCGTAGGGCGGTCAACTGGTGGGAGTGCTCGACTGAACGGGTCTCGTCGACCGAGTCGAGCGCCAGCAGCAGCGCGTCGGCCACGATGATGCCGGTCAGCGGCTCGGCGCTGATGCCGGTGGGGGTGTGGGGGGCCGCCAGCACGGCGTCGACCCGGTCGGCGAAAGTGCCGCCCAATTCATCAGAAATGAGGATCACGCCGGCGCCCACCGCGTGCGCCCGGTCGATCAGGACCGTGAGCTCCCTGAGCTTGCGGCCGGGCTGGAAGATGACGACGGCCTCGCCGTGCCCGAGCGAGAGCAGGTCGTCGGCCAGCGCGAAGCCGGTGGCCGAGACCGCGCGGGCGCGGTGGCCGCGGCGGCCCAGCTTGAGCGCGAAGTAGCGGGCCGCCGGCTCGGAGGCGCCCACGCCGTAGACGAGCACCGAGCTCGCGTGGGCCATCACCTCGATCGCGCGCTGGAACGCCTCGGCGTCATAGAGCCGGTGGCAGTGGTCGAGGCGTTCGCGGGCCTCGTCGAAGACCCTGGTCCAGATCGCCGACAGGTCGTGGCCCACATGGCTGATGCGCTGCCGCAGGCGTACGTCGGGCGCGACCGCCGAGGTGAACTCGCCGGCCAGCGCCCGCTTGAGCCCCGGCAGCCCGCCGAACCCGAGCCGCTGCATGGTGCGGATCACGGTGGCGTTGCTCGTGCCGGACGCCGTGCCCAGCTCCTGCGCGCTGGAGAAGAGGATCTGCTCGGGCGCGGCGGAGACCAGAAACTGGCACACGGCTCGCTCGGCGGGCGACAGCTCGTCCCAGAGCTGCTTGACCACGCTCCTGAGCTGCTCGATCGGGCTGTGTGAATTTTCCATTACGACTCTTGACTCCCGTGTAGCGCTCATTACTCTTGCTTGGAAACGACCGCTACAGACTCGTTGCCTCGTTGAAATGAACGTTACAGGCAATCGGCCGGTCCAAGGAGAACCATTGAGCCTCACTTCCCTGCCCGTCGTCGAGATCGCCGGTGGTCCGCGAGAACGCGGCCGCCAGTACGGCGAGCAGGCCCGCCCACGGATCCACCGCGCGCTGGCCTACTACACCGAGGCGTTCGGCCACTCCAGCGGCCTGACCTGGGAGCAGGTGACGCAGCGGGCGGCGCGCTGGGTGGAGCCGAGCAAGGCGTTCGCGCCCGACCTGGTCGAGGAGATGGAGGGCGTCGCCGAGGGCGCCGGCCTCGACTTCCTCGACGTCGTCGCGCTGAACGCCCGCGGGGAGATCATCTACGACACCACGTTCAACTCCATGGAGCCCGACGGGTGCACCTCCTTCGCCCTGCTGGAGCAGGCGTCCGGCGACGGCCACGTCTACGCGGGCCAGAACTGGGACTGGCGCGACGGTGTCTCCGACACGCTCATGGTGCTCAGGGTGGTCCAGCCGGGGAAACCCACGGTGATCATGCACGTCGAGGCGGGTCAGGTCGGGCGGCAGGGGGCCAACTCGGCGGGCATCGCACTCAACGCCAACGGGCTCGGCGGGCGCTTCGACGACGCGATCGGCGTGCCGCAGACGCTGATCAGGCGCCGGGTCCTCGACAGCGCCGATCTCAACGCGGCGCTGGAAGCACTGACCAAGTCGCGGGCCCACATCGCCAGCAACGCGCTGATCACCCATCGCGACGGCTTCGCGATCGACCTGGAGACCACGCCGGGCCCGGTCGGCTGGATGTATCCCACCGACGGGCTGCTCGTGCACGGCAACCACTACCAGGCGTTCATGCCGCCCCAGCTCGCCGCCACCTACCGTCCCGGCTCGGCCGACTCGCTGTTCCGGGTGCCGCGCGCGGAGGGCGGGCTGCGGGCCGTACGCCACGCCTCCGGCAGTGATCAGGCGCGCAAGCTGATCAGGCACGCCATGTCCGACCACCTCGGCTACCCCGAGTCGCTCTGCACCCACCCAGACGAGACCCAGCCCCCCGTGAAGCGGTGGGCCACCCTGCTGTCGAGCTGCGTCGACCTCACCACGGGCGACTATCTGATCGCGGCCGGCACGCCCTGCGACCACGAGTACGAGCGCGTGCCCTGGAACCTCTATGACGGACCGCACGGAGAAGAGACGTTGTGAAGAAGACACTCGCCCTGGTCGGGCTGATCGGGCTCACCGCCGCGTGCGGCGGCCCGGCCGCCACCACCAAGGCGCCCGACCCGGCCAAGCTCACCCTGGTCAATCAGACGGCCAAGGCGACCGGCGCCCTCGACACGGCCACCTGGCTGCTCGACGAGGAGCCCGGCACGCTGGACATGGACATCGACGGCAACACCAGCAACCGCACGGTCATGGCCAACGTCTGCGAGCGGCTCATGCAGACGCAGCCCGACATGACGGTCAAGCCGTGGCTGGCCGAGAAGGTCGAGCAGCCCGACCCCAAGACCATGGTGCTGACCCTGCGCAAGGACGCCACCTTCCACGACGGCACGCCGGTCACCGCCGACGACGTCGTGTGGAGCCTGAAGCGGCACGCGGGCGAGGGCATGGACGAGTCCGACGAGTTCGAGGACGTCGACTCGATCACCAAGTCCGGCGAGGGCAAGGTCACGATCGCGTTCAAGAAGCCCAACGCGCTGTTCGTCCAGGCCATGGCGGGCGGCGGCGGCATCGTCCTGAACAAGGAGATCGTCGACAAGCTCGGCAAGGAGTACGGCACGCCGGGCCACGAGGACGCCTGTAGCGGGCCCTACCAGGTGAAGGACTGGAAGTCGGGCACCGAGCTGTCCATCGAGCGCTATGCCGCCTACTGGAACAAGGACATCAAGCCGCTCACCAAGACGGTGACCTTCAAATGGGCCGCCGACACCGCGCTGGTCAACAGCCTGACGACCGGCGCGGCCGACGGCGCCTACCTCTCCGAGACCGGCCCTGCCGTCGCGATGCAGGGCAACCAGGCGGTCAGCGTCGCCTACGGGCCCACCACGCGGGTGTTCGTGCTGCTGCCGACCGACCGCGGCTTGCTGAAGGACCCGAAGATCCGCCGGGCGCTGTCGCTGGCGGTGGACCGGGCGGGCATCGCCAAGTCCGGGTTCGCCGGGCTGGCCAGGCCGTGGAAGGTGCCGGTGGGCGCGGGCGCCTGGTCGTACGAGAAGAAGGCGTTCCAGACCGCCTATGACCAGCTGTCCGGCGCGCCCGAGACGCCGTCGCTCGACGAGGCCAAGAAGCTCGTCCAGGAGGCCGGCACGCCCAAGGAGCCGATCGTGGTGGCCACCAACGGCGACGAGGCCCGTACGGTGATCGCCAACGCGGTGGTCGACGCGGCCAAGAAGATCGGGCTCAGCGCGCAGATCAAGACCGTGCCGCCGTCGGAGTTCGGCAGCTTCTACACCGACAAGTCGCTGCGCGCCCAGGTCGACCTGGTGCCCGACGACTGGTACATCACCAAGTCCGACCCGATCGGCTTCTACGACAACGGGCTGACGGGCTCGGCCAACAACTGGGTCGGCTTCAGCTCGCCCGAGTACGACGCGCTCGTCGCGAAGGCGCTGGCCGACACCGACGACGCCCAGCGCGCCAAGGACGTCATCGAGCTGCAGCAGCGGTTCACCGCCGACATGGTGTGGATCTCGCTGGTCGAGGTGCCGTCCGCGGTCGTGCTCGGCAGCAAGGTGACCGGGCCGCCCGCATCCCAGGTCTACATGGGCTACCCGTGGGCCGTCGACCTCGGGGCCAAGGGCTGACCCGTGATCCGCAAGCTGGCAGGCCTGGTCGCGACGCTGCTGGTCACCTCGTTCGTCATCTTCGGGGCGTCGTACGCGGCGCCCGGTGACCCGGTGACGTTCCTGGCGGGCGGCAAGGAGAACCTGACGCCCGAATATCTGGCGGCCGTCCGCGCGCAGTATCACCTGGACGACCCGTTCCTCGTGCAGTTCGGGCGCTGGCTCGGCGACGCCGTGACCGGTGACCTGGGGCGGTCGACCCAGTACAACGACCAGGTGGGCGACCTGCTGGCGGCGCGGCTGCCGAGCACGCTCGGGCTGGTCGCCTACGCGGCCGTGCTGTTCGTGGTGTTCGGCATCGCGCTGGGCGTGCTGGCGGCCGTGCGCGGCGGGCGGACCGACGCGGCGGTGGTGGCGGGCACGACGTTCGCCACTTCCGTGCCGCCGTTCGTGGTGGCCACCGTGCTGATCTCGCTGTTCGGCGTCCGGCTCGGCTGGTTCCCGGTCATGGGCGGCGGCTCGCTCTGGCACCTGACCCTGCCCGCCGTGACGCTGGCGCTGGGCGCGCTCGCGATCATCAGCCGGGTCACCAGGCAGGCCATGGTCGAGCAGCGCGAGCTCGACCACGTGACCGTCGCCCGCGCCTCCGGGCTGGCCGAGCGGCTGATCGTGGTCAGGCACGTGTTCCGCGGCGCGCTCGGCCCGATCGTGACCATGTGCGGGCTGGTGACGGCCGGCATGCTGGCCGGCACGGTGACCGTGGAGACCGCGTTCGGCCTCAGCGGCATCGGCTCGCTGCTGGTCAACGCGATCAACACGCACGACTTCCCCGTGACGCAGGCGGTGCTGCTGCTCATGGTCACCGCCTACATCCTGGTGACCACGCTGGTGGAGCTGGTCCAGCCGCTGATCGACCCCCGAGCTAGGAGCCGGGCATGACCGCCGTTGCCACGCTTTCCCCTAGGCCGGTCCGGCCGCTCGGCTATCTGCTCGCCACCGTCTTCCTCGCCCTGGTCGTGGTCGCCGCGGTGTGCGCGCCGCTGGTCACGCCGTACGAGCCGGACGCGGTCGACTTCGGCGCCTCGCTCGCGCCGGTCTCGCCCGAGCACCTGCTCGGCGCCGACCAGTCGGGCCGCGACCTGTTCACCCGGATCCTGTACGGCGCCAGGACCTCGCTGGTCGGGCCGCTGGCGCTGCTGGCCATCGCCTCGGCCCTCGGCGTCGCCCTGGGCACGCTGGCGGCCTGGCACCGGGGCTGGGTCGACGCCGTGGTGTCCAGGGTGACCGACGTGATGTACGCCTTCCCCGGGCTGCTGTTCGTGGTGCTGATCGTGGCGGTCTTCGGCAACGGCATGACCACCGCGGTCATCGCGCTGGGCCTGGCCTACGCGCCGACGATCGCCAAGTACACCAGGAGCGTCGCGCTGGCCGAGTGCGGCAAGCCGTACATCGACGCCTATCGGGTGCAGGGCATGGGCGGGCCGGCCATCTGCGTGCGCCACCTGGTGCCGAACATGGCCCGCTCGATCGTCGGCTACCTCGTGGTGCTGTTCGGCGAGGGGCTGATGAGCCTGGCCACGCTGAGCTTCCTGGGGTTCGGCGCGCAGCCGCCGTCGTCCGACTGGGGCCTCATGGTCAAGGAGGGGCAGCCGGCGATCGTCCAGGGCGCCTTCCTGCCCGTGCTGGTGCCCGGTGCGGCCATCGCCCTGGTGGTCGTGTCGTTCAACGTCATCGGCGTACGGCTCGCCGACCGCATGGGCGTGAGGGGAACCTGATGCTGCTCTCCGTGGAGGACCTCACGATCGAGGCGGGCGGCCGGCGGCCGATCCTGCGCGACGTGTCGCTGAGCGTCGGCAAGGGCGAGGTCGTCGGCCTGGTCGGCGAGTCCGGCTCGGGCAAGTCCACGATCGCCCGCGCGGTGCTGCGCCTGCTGCCGCAGGGGGCGACGGTGTCGGGACGGGTGCTGGTCTCGGGTGCCGACGTGCTCTCGATGACCCCCGCCGCGCTCAGGGACCTGCGTGCCTCACAGGTGTCGATGATCTACCAGGATCCGCGCTCGTCACTCAATCCGGTACGCCGGATCGGCGACTTCCTCACCGAACGCATGGTCCACACCCTGGGCCGGCCCAAGGCCGAGGCGCGGGCGCGGGCACTGGAGCTGCTGGCCGCCGTCGGCATGCGCGACCCCGAGCTGTGCGTACGGCAATATCCGCACGAGCTGTCCGGCGGCATGCTCCAGCGCGTGGTCATCGCCGCCGCGCTGGCCGCCGATCCGGCGCTGCTCCTGGCCGACGAGGCGACCAGCGCGCTCGACGTCACCACCCAGGCCGAGACGCTCGCCCTGCTCCGCCGCGTCCAGGCCGAACGCGAGCTCGGCATGCTGTTCATCACGCACGACCTGCACCTGGCCGCCGCCTACTGTGACCGGGTGCACGTGCTGTACGCGGGGACGGTGGTGGAGTCCCGGCCGGCCAAGGAGCTGTTCGCGGACCCGCGGCATCCGTACACGGCCGGGCTGCTCGCCTGCACGCCCGAGCTGGCCGACCCGCGCCCGATCCGCCCCATTCCCGGCCGGCCGCCGTCGCTCGACGACGCGTTCACCGGTTGCCCGTTCGCGGCGCGCTGTCCGCACGCGAGCGTCGAGTGCGACACCTGGCAGCCGCAGCCCCTGACCGTCGCGGGCGGCTCGGCCGCCTGCCGCCTCGTGGAGGCCTGATGCTGGTCGTACAGAAGCTCTCCAAGTCCTTCCAGAGCACCGTGGCCGCCGACGAGGTCTCCTTCGAGCTGCCGCCGGGTGGCTCGCTCGGCCTGGTCGGCGAGTCCGGCTCAGGCAAGACGACGATCGCCCGCATGCTGGTCGGCCTGGTCACCCCCGACTCCGGCACGATCACCGTGGCCGGGCGCGCCCGCGGCCCGAAGGAGCGCGGCAGGGCGGCCAGGCTGCGCAGGGCCCGCGAGATCCAGATGGTCTTCCAGGATCCCTATCTGTCCCTGGACCCCCGGCTGACCGCGACCGAATGCCTGCACACCTCGCTCCGCCTGCACGGCAAGCCACCCGGCCGCGCCACCGAACTCCTCGACCAGGTGGGCCTCGGCAGCCGCGAGGCCGGCGCGCGCCCGCACCAGCTCAGCGGCGGCCAGCGGCAGCGCCTCGCGATCGCCAGGGCCCTCGCGGTGGAGCCGTCGGTCCTGGTGCTCGACGAGGCCGTGGCCGCGCTCGACGTCTCCATCCAGGCCCAGATCCTGGAGCTGCTGGCCCGGGTACGCCGCGACTCGGGTGTGGCCCTGCTGTTCGTCAGCCATGACCTGGCCGTCGTCCGGCATCTGTGCGACGAGACGCTGGTGCTGCACCGGGGGGTGGTCGTGGAGCGGGGCCCGGTCGAGCGGGTGCTGTCCGAGCCCGAGCACCCCTACACGCGCCTGCTGCTGGCCTCCGTGCCCGGCCCGGACTGGGACCCTGCCAAGGTGGTGCGCTAGCTGCCCCACTCCCCAGAAGGACCCCAGCCGAAGTACGGCGGGGAGTGGTTAGCGCGCGGCCCAGGCCGATGCGTTCGCGGCGGCGTAGTCGGAGAAGTCCCGCGCAGGCCGGCCGAGCGCCTGGCGTACGCCGTTGGCCAGGTGCGCGTTGCGGCCGTCGAGGACCTCGGCGAACAGCCCGTTCAGCCCCTCGATCTCGTCCTCGGGCACACCCTGCTCGCGCGCCCCCGCCGCGAACTCCTCGGCCGTCACCGGCACGTACGTGATGTCCCGGCCCGCGGCCTTGGACAGCTCGGCCGCCACATCCGCGAACGTGAGCAGCCTAGGACCGGTCAGCTCGTACAGCTTGCCGGTGTGGCCCTCCTGGGTCAGCGCCGCCACCACGACGTCCGCGATGTCGTCCACGTCCACGAACGGCTCGGGCACGTCCGCGATCGGCAGCGCGATCACTCCCGCGAGCACCGCGTCGAGCAGGTAGCCCTCGCTGAAGTTCTGCATGAACCAGCTGCACCGCACGATCGTCCAGTCGGCCCCTGACATCTGGACGACCCGCTCGCTCGCCTCGGCCATCGGCTCGCCCCGGCCGGAGAGCAGGACCAGCCGTCCGACGCCGCTCGACACGGCGAGCGAAACGAACGCCTGGATGTCGTCGAGAGCCCCGGGGAAGGCGAGGTCCGGGTAGTAGGTCAGGTACACCGAGTCGACGCCGTCCAACACCGCCGCCCACGTCGACCGGTCGGTCCAGTCGAAGGGCGGTCTCGCGGAGCGCGAGCCGATCCGCCACGGATGGTCGAGAACGGTGAGCCGGTGAGCCACGCGGCGGCCGGTCTTGCCCGTGCCGCCCAGCACCAAAGTTGTCATGGCTCAAGTAAGCCGCCGAAGGCTGAGACTCTCCATGGTTGAGAAGCGCAATCCCATATGCGATCGTCTAAGCCATGGACCAGCTTGCCGCCCTGCTCGACGGTCCGCGGGCGAGGGGCGCCTTCATGCTCCGCTCCATCCTCGATCCGCCCTGGTCGTTGCGGATCCAGGACGAGGCGCCGCTCACGGTGATGGTGATGGTGCGCGGGGAGGCGTGGGTGGTGCCCGACGACGGTGACCTCACCAGGCTGCGCCCCGGGGAGGTGGCGATCGTGCGCGGGCCCAAGCCGTACACGGTGGCCGACGACCCCGCCACGCCGCCGCAGGTCGTCATCCACCCCGGCCAGCGCTGCGCCACGATCGACGGGGAGACCCTGTACCAGGACCTGGACCTGGGCGTACGCACCTGGGGCAACGCCACGGACGGCGGCACCGTGGCGATCACCTGCACCTACCACATGGAGGGGGAGGTGAGCAGGCGGCTGCTGGATGTGCTGCCCACGCTGCTGGTCCAGCAGGGCGACCCGCTCCTCCCGCTGCTGGCCACCGAGATCGTCAAGGATCAGCCGGGGCAGGGCGCGGTCCTCGACCGGCTGCTCGACCTGCTGCTCATCTCCGTGCTGCGGTCCTGGTTCGCCACCCACGAGGCGCCGGCCTGGTATCAGGCGCAGAGCGATCCGGTGGTCGGCCGGGCCATGCGGATGCTGCAGAACAACCCGGCCCACCCATGGACGGTCGCCTCGCTGGCCGCGCAGGTGGGCGTCTCGCGGGCCTCGCTGGCCAGGCGCTTCACCGAGCTGGTCGGCGAGCCGCCTATGGCGTTCCTGACCGGCTGGCGGCTGGCTCTGGCCGCCGACCTGCTGCGCGAGCCCGACATGACGATCGGCTCGGTGGCCAGGCAGGTCGGCTATGGCAGCCCGTTCGCGCTCAGCGCGGCCTTCAAGCGGGTGCGCGGCGTCAGCCCGCAGGAGCATCGGGCGGCCGGCCGATGAGACCGCTGCTGCTGCTCGACGTCGACGGTGTGCTCAACCCGTTCAGGCGGCCCACACCCGACTTCCGCCGGTACGAGTGCAAGGTCGGCGAAGAGGTCTACACCGTGCACCTCAACCCCAGGCACGGCACCAGGCTGCTGGAGCTGGCCCTGGTCACCGGTGCCGAGCTGGTCTGGGCGACGACCTGGGAACAGCACGCCAACGAGTGGATCGGGCCCCGGATCGGCCTGCCGGAGCTGCCCGTCATACCCATGGGGCCGGACCAGGGCGGCTCGTACGGCGAGATGTTCAAGACGCCGCATGTGGCGGCCTATGTCGAGCGCAGGCCGTTCGTCTGGTTCGACGACCAGGTGTGGCTGGAGGACGAGGAGTACCTCAGGGGCACTCAGGGTCTCGATGATTTCCTGCTCATTCATGTCGACCCGAGAGAGGGCCTGACCAGCCGACATCTCGCCCAGGCGCACGAGTGGCTGACCCTCTCAGGGTTTTCTCGGGGTTCCTAGTGGGATATCTCCTGCCTGACGGTCCGTTTCTCAGGTAGGTGCAACCAACGGAGGAACACGATGTACCGCTCACGAGAGCACAGAATCCTGGCCGGCGTCTGCGGCGGTCTCGCCGACAAGATGGGCCTGCCGCCCACCCTCGTCCGGATCCTCTGGCTGCTGCTGTCGCTCATCCCCGGCCCGCTCTGGGTGGTCTACGTGGCGATGTGGATCCTGGTCCCCGAGGAGCCGAAGCGCTACTAGGGCGACCTATCCTGGAACGCATGAGGGCAAGGCCGCTGACACTCGTCCAGGATGAGCTCGTCGATTACGACAAGGCGATGGAGCGCATGACCGACCTCGTCGGTGAGCGCCAACGGGACGAGCGGCCGGACACGCTCTGGCTGCTGAGTCACCCATCGGTCTACACGATCGGCCGCCGCACGCCGGTGACTCACCTGCCCGACCCGTCGCGTGGCATCCCCGTGGTCGAGACCGGCCGCGGGGGCCAGCTCACCTACCACGGCCCCGGCCAGCTCGTCGGCTACCTCATCGTCAAGCTGGGCGAGGACGAGGGCATCGTCGACTATGTGCGGGAGGTGGAGCTCCGGCTGGTCGAGGCGCTGGGCGTGCTGGGCCTGCCCGCGGAGCGCCGCGACACCCCGCCCGGGTCCGAGTTGCTGACCGGCGTCTGGACGTCCGAGACGGGGCGCAAGGTCGTGTCCATCGGCATGAGGCAGAGCCGTGGCGTCACCAGCCACGGCTTCGCGCTCAACGTCGACGGCGACCTGGAGCCGTGGCACTGGGCCGTCGCCTGCGGCATGCCCGACGTGGACATGACCTCACTCAAGAGAGAGCTCGAGGCCACGTCGATGGACACCGTCCGCTCGGCCGTGGCCACGGCTTTCGAGGCGTCCTAAGGCATCGGCAGTTCGTCGACCGTCCTGCGTGGCCCGGTGAACCAGTGCTTGGCCGACAGCGTCCACCACAGGGCGATGCCGATCAGTACGACACCGACCAGGACCGGCGCGTAGTTCACGTCCGTCCAGGTGAAGTTCTCGTTGCCCGGGATCGCCGAGGGCTTGATCGGCATGATGAAGTAGATCGAGATGATCACGATCTCAACACAGGCGATCCAGCACATGACCCGATATTTCCGGCCAAGCGTCCACGGGCCCGGCCGGAACTTGTCGCCCATCCGCAGCCGCAGCCAGATCGGGATGAGGAACGCCAGGTAGAGCCCGATGACCGCGATCGACACGACGGCGAGGAAGGCCACCGGAGTGGTCGAGCCCGGCGGCGCCCAGAGCGCGGGCAGCGTGATCAGCGCGGCCACCACGCAGCCCGCGAGGATCGCGTTGACCGGCGTGCGGTTGCGGTCGACCTTGGACCACAGCCGCCAGCCAGGCACGGCACCGTCTCGCGAGAACGCGTAGGTCATCCGCGACATCGAGGTCACGCAGCTCATCCCGCAGAAGAACTGGCCGATCGTGGAGATCGCGAAGATCGCGGTGGCCAGCGGTGAGGAGAGCGCGGTCTCGAAGATGGCGCCCACGAAGCCGCCCTGCTTGTTGATCTCGTCCACGTTCGTCGCGGCGAACAGGAACGCCAGCAGCAGGATCCAGCCGCCGATCGCCGAGTAGAAGATCGACTGCCAGAGTCCGCGGGCCGCCGCCGTGGAGGCGCCCTGCGTCTCCTCCGACACGTGCGCGCAGGCGTCGAAGCCGGTGATCGTGTACTGCGTGAGCAGGAAGCCCAGCGGCAGCACGTAGAACCAGAACGGTATGCCGCCCTCGCCGCTGCCGAAGCCGGAGTTGTTGATGGTGTCGGTGAAGACGAAGCCGACCGTCTGGTGGTGGGACGGGGCGAAGATCAGGATCGCCACCACGATCGCGGCACCCGCCACGTGCCACCAGACCGAGATGTTCTGCAGCAGCGAGATGAGCCGGTGGCTGTAGATGTTGATCAGCGCGTGCAGCACCAGAACGATCACGAACAGCAGGAACGCGTTCCCCAGCGAGGCCTCCCAGCCGCCGCCGGTGAGCCGGTTGATGGTGATGTTCAGGAACGTGGCGCAGCCGTAGTCGACCGACGCGGTGACCGCGATGAGGCCGATCAGGTTGAGCCAGCCGGTGAACCAGCCGTGGATCGGCTTGCCCATGGTGGCGGCCCACCAGTAGATGCCGCCGGCGGTCGGGTACGCGGAGACCAGCTCCGACATACAGAGACCGATGATCAGGATGAAGATGGAGATCAGCGGCCAGCCCCAGGAGATGGCGATGGGGCCGCCGTTGTTCCAGGCCTGGCCGAACGTGGTGAAGCAGCCGGCGAGGATCGAGATGATGGAGAAGGAGATGGCGAAGTTGGAGAAACCGCTCCAGGTCCTCGCCAGCTCTTGCTTGTAACCGAGCTCGGCGAGGCGCTTGGAATCCTCTTCTGTGGTCATTGAGGTCTCCCTGGGGGGTATGTGAAGGAGGGGACTCTCTGGGTATTTGGTCTAGGTCTAGACCATTTCCAGCTCACAGGCAAGGCGTTACAGCCGAGTTTCGTCCTGGTAAGGACCGTTCTTTACCTAAATCGGCACCACAGGTGCACCGCACCCGCGACCGTGGCCCCCACGGCGTACCAGAACAGGTCGGGCGGGTTGAAGGTGCTGCCCAGCAGCGGCCGGAGCAGCGGCGGGATCTCCCAGAGCTGGGCGAACTCGATCGCCCAGCTCAGCCCGGCCGCCCCCAGCGCCGCCCACACCGGCCGGACGCGCGGCAGGACGAGCACGATGAGCAGGTAGATCAGGACCGTGTAGAGCGCGTCGCCCGCGTATTTGGCGAACGGGCCGTCCCACAGCAGTCGCACCCCCAGCCCGGCCACGACGGTGACGACGGCGGCGGCGAGTACGGGCCAGCGAGGCATTTCGCTCACGTTAGTAGCATCGATCTACATGAGCGCGACGATGGTGGTGAAGGACCTCGCGGCGGGGCACGGCGAGCGGGTCCTGTTCTCGGGCCTCGACCTGGTGGTGGCCCCCGGTGACGTCATCGGGCTCGTGGGGGCCAACGGGGCGGGCAAGTCCACGCTGCTGCGCCTGCTGGCCGGGCTCGACCGGGCCGAGGAGGGTTCGATCCGGCTCAGCCCGGCGACGGCCACGGTCGGCCATCTGCCGCAGGAGCCGGAGCGCCGCCCCGGTGAGACGGTCGCGCGGTTCCTGGCCAGGCGCACCGGCGTCGAGCGGGCCCAGCGGGAGCTCGACGAGGCCACCCAGGGCCTGGTCGATGAGCGGCCGGGCGCCGACGACGACTACAGCGTCGCGCTGGAGCGCTGGCTCGCGCTCGGCGGCGCCGATCTGGACGAGCGGGCGGCGGAGATCGGGCTGCCGGTGGACCTGGAGCAGCCCATGACCTCGCTGTCCGGCGGCCAGGCGGCCCGAGCGGGGCTGGCCTCGCTGCTGCTCAGCCGCTATGACCTGTTCCTGCTCGACGAGCCGACCAACGACCTCGACCTTGACGGGCTCGACCGGCTGGAGGGCTTCGTCCACGGCCTGCGGGCCGGCACGGTGGTGGTCAGCCACGACCGCGAGTTCCTGGCCAGGACCGTCACCAAGGTGCTGGAGCTCGATCTGGCCCAGCAGCAGATCCACTTGTACGGGGGCGGCTACCAGGCCTACCTGGACGAGCGCGAGGTGGCCAGGCGGCACGCCCGCGAGCGGTACGAGGAGTACGCCGACACCCGCGCCCAGCTGGAGTCCCGGGCCAGGACACAACGGGCCTGGATGGAGAAGGGCGTCAGGAACGCCCGGCGCAAGGCACCCGACAACGACAAGATCGGCCGCAACACCCGCATCGAGACGACCGAGAAGCAGGCCGCCAAGGCCCGCCAGTCGGAGAAGCTCATCGAGCGCCTCGAGGTGGTCGAGGAGCCGCGTAAGGAGTGGGAGCTGCGGATGGAGATCGCCGCCGCGCCTCGTTCCGGAGCGGTGGTGGCCACGCTGCGCGGCGCGGTGGTCAGGAGGGGCGCGTTCACGCTCGGGCCGGTCGATCTGGAGATCGGCTGGGCCGAGCGGGTGGCGATCACCGGGTCCAACGGCGCGGGCAAGACGACACTGCTGGCCGCGCTGCTCGGGCGCACCCCGCTCGACGAGGGGCACGCCACGCTCGGTCCTGGCGTGGTGGTCGGCGAGGTGGACCAGGTCAGAGGGCTGTTCGAGGGCGAGGAGCCGCTGCTTGACGCCTTCGCCGCGCAGACGCCGGAGCTGCCGCCCGCCGAGGTGCGGACGCTGCTGGCGAAGTTCGGGCTGCGGGCCGCGCACGTGCTGCGGCCCGCCGACACGCTGTCACCCGGCGAGCGTACCCGCGCGGCGCTCGCCTTGTTGCAGGCCAGAGGCGTTAATCTGCTGGTGCTGGACGAACCGACGAACCATCTCGACCTGCCCGCGATCGAGCAACTGGAGTCGGCCCTGTCGAGCTACCCTGGCACGCTGCTGCTGGTCACCCACGATCGGCGGATGCTCGACGCCGTACACGTGGATCGCCGCCTGAGCGTGAGCGACGGGACGGTCCTTGAGCGCCGCTGAAAATTTACACCGCTCAAGGAAACGAAGGTGAAACAATTTTCCGTCACTCGTTGACACGCGGTGTTCGTATGGTGTGCCTTCGTCTACACAGGAAACCCCCGCCTGAAGGTGAGGCACAATGAGGAAATGGTTCGCACGCCTGGCTCTGCTGGGCGTAGCGGTATTAGTTGCAGGTCAGGGCCAGGCGGCCCAAGCTGCTGAGCCGGCAGCGGGGAAGAAGATCGTTCGCATCGGTGCCACGCAGTCGGTGGACTCGATGAACCCCTTCCTGGCGGTCAGGCTCGTCTCGTCGGCGATCCAGCGGGAGATGTACAGCTTCCTGACCACGCCCGACCCCAAGACGCTGCAGCCCAGCCCGGACCTGGCCGAGTCGTGGACGACCTCGCCCGACGGGCTCACGTGGACGTTCAAGATCCGCAGCACCAAGTGGTCCGACGGCCAGCCTGTCACCGCCGAGGACGCGGCCTGGACGTTCAACAAGGTCATGACCGACGACGCCGCGAAGACCGCCAACGGTCCGGCCGTCGAGAACTTCGAGAGCGTCACCGCCAACGGCCAGGACCTGGTCATCAAGACCAAGGCGCCGCAGGCGTCCATGCTGGAGAACCCGATCCCGATCATGCCCAAGCATGTCTGGGAGAAGGTCACCGACATCGCCAAGTACGAGGCCGACGTCTACCCGGCCGTGGGCAGCGGACCGTACATCGCGGTCGAGCAGAAGAAGGACCAGTACGTCAAGCTCAAGGCCAACCCCGACTACTGGCGGGGCAAGCCCAAGATCGACGAACTGCAGTTCATCTTCTATGACAACCCGCAGGCCGCCATCGCGGGCCTGAAGAAGGGTGACATCGACCTGATCGGCCGCATGACGCCGCCGGACTTCGAGTCGATCAAGGGCGACCCCAACATCGAGCAGTGGAACACCCAGGGCCGCCGCGCCGCGTACCTGGAGGTCAACCCCGGCGCCACCACCACGGACAACAAGCCTGTCGGCGACGGTCACCCCGCGCTGAAGGACCCGAAGGTGCGCACCGCGCTGCACTACGCGATCGACAAGCAGAAGCTGGCCGACGAGGTGCAGAGCGGCCTGGCCAAGCCGGCCGACGGCTCGATCATCCCGCCGCTGTACAAGGAGTTCTTCTGGGAGGCCACGGGCGACCAGAAGGTCACCTACGACGTCGCCAAGGCCAACAAGATCCTCGATGACGCCGGCTACAAGAAGGGCGCCGACGGCGTCCGTACGATGCCCGACGGCAAGAAGAAGCTGGAGTTCCGCTTCAGCATCCACACCGACACCCCGATCGAGGACAAGCTCGCCGAATACCTGACGGGCTTCTTCAAGGAGATCGGCGTCACGCTGACCACGGTGAAGCTCGACTCCAGCAAGTTCAGCGAGCAGACGGGCGTCACCGGTCTGTACGACATCGCGATCAGCGGCTGGTCGGTCAACCCCGACCCCGAGGAGGTCCTGGCCACGCACCTGTGCAGCCGCCGGCCCACCGCGGCGGGCGAGGGCGGTGGCACCGAGTCGTTCTACTGCGACCCGACCTACGAGAAGCTCTACCAGGAGCAGCTCAAGGAGCTCGACCGGGCCAAGCGCGTCGAGATCATCAAGAAGATGCAGGAGCGTCTCTACACCGACGCTCCGGTGATCGCGATCTACTACCCGAACGACCTCGAGGGCTACCGCAAGGACCGGATCACCAGTGTCACCCCGGTCCCCGAGGACAAGGGACTGATCTACGGCGGCAGCAGCGGCTACCCGTTCTACGCCATGGACGTCAAGGCCACCGCCACGGCGGGGTCCGCGGCCGGCGGCGGCTCCAACACCGGCCTCATCGCCGGCGTGGTCGGCGGTGTCGTGGTCATCGGCCTCGCCGCGTTCTTCCTGACCCGGCGGCGTAAGAGCGTCGCCGACGAGCGCGAATGACAACTCCGCTCGAAGCGGCAGAGCCCGCCGTCCAGGCGGCGGGCTCTGGTGACGACCGCCCCGCCTACCGCGGCACGCTGAAGTACGCGCTGTCGAAGGTCGGCGGGGCGTTGTTCAGCATCGCCATGGTGATCATCGGCACGTTCTTCGTGTTCCGGCTGCTGCCCGGCGACCCCGTGCGTAACCTCGCGCAGGGCCGCAACATGACCCCGACGCAGCTCGCCCTGGAACGACACCGGCTCGGCCTGGACAAGTCACTGATCGACCAGTTCTTCGACTTCGTCGGCAAGACGCTCCACCTCGACCTGGGCACCTCCTACGAGTACAAGCGGCCGGTCCTCGACCTCATCGGCGAGCGGTTCCCCGCGACGCTGCTGCTCGCGGGCGGCGGCCTGGTCATCGCGGTCAGCCTCGGGATCTGGCAGGGCCAGCGGGCCGGATGGCGGCGCGGCAGCCGCTTCGACCAGATCTCCACGGGCGTCTCGCTGGTGCTGTGGTCCATGCCGACGTTCTGGCTGGGGCTGCTCCTGCTCATGGTGTTCGGCGTCGGGATCGGGCCGATTCCCGGCCTCTTCCCGACCCGGGGCATCGAGAGCGTGGACGCGCCCGACGGCTTCGCCTACGTGCTCGACGTGGGCATGCACATGGTGCTGCCGTGCCTGACCCTGGTGGCCGTGGTCTACGCCCAATACCTGCTGGTCATGCGGTCGTCGCTGCTGGAGGAGGTGGGCCAGGACTACGTGAACGTGGCCCGCGCCAAGGGCCTGCGCGACGAGGAGGTACGGCGGCGCCACGCGGTCCCCAACGCGCTGCTGCCCACGGTGACCCTGGTGTTCATGCGCATCGGCTTCGTGGTCGGCGGCGCGGTCACCGTCGAGACCATCTACAGCTGGCCCGGGCTCGGGCAGCTGTTCTACGAGGCGATCAGGGTGCCTGACTTCACACTCATGCAGGGCACGTTCATGCTGATCACCGTGTCGGTGATCCTCATGAACACGCTGGCCGACGTGGTCTACCACATCATCGACCCGAGGGTGAGGTCGGCATGACCTCCGTCGCCGCGTCCCGTAGACGGCTGGCACTCGGCCGCTTCTGGGGGAGCTTCCGTCAGGAGCGGGCCGGGATGGCCGGGCTGGTGGTGCTGGTCATCGCGGTCCTGCTGGCCCTGGTCGCGCCGCTGTTCATCGATGACGGCGTGACCAGCGTGGTGAGCGGCACGGCCGCCAAGTGGGCGGCGCCCAGCCTCGCGGAGCCGTTCGGCACCGACGAGTCCGGCCGGTCCATCCTGCTGATGGTCTGGTGGGGCTCCCGCACCTCGCTGCTCATCGGCTTCCTCGCCGCCCTGCTGAGCATCGTGATCGGCATGGTCGTGGGCATCGCCGCCGGGCACTTCCGCGGCTGGATCGGGGCCGCGCTCATGCGGGTCACCGACTGGTTCCTGGTGCTGCCCTCGCTGATCACGGCGCTGGTGCTGGCGGCCATCCTGGGCGGCAGCACGGCCACGATCATCGTGGCCATCGGCATCACCACCTGGCCGTCCACCGCCCGGCTGATCAGGTCTCAGACGCTGTCCGTGGAGGCCAGGCCGTACATCGAGCGGTCGAAGGCGCTCGGCGGCGGGCACTGGCACATCACCACGCGGCACGTGCTGCCGAACGTGGCGCCGCTGCTGCTCGCCAGCACCACGCTGGAGGTCGCCAGCGCGATCGTCACCGAGTCCACGCTGGCCTTCCTCGGTGTCAGCTCGAACAAGACCTCCTGGGGCACGATGCTGCGCGCGTCCTACGACTTCGGCGCCGCCACCCAAGGCGCGTGGTGGTACATCCTCATCCCCGGCCTGTGCATCCTCGCCGTCGTCATGGCGTTCACGCTGGTGGGACGCGCACTGGAGGCCGTGCTCAACCCGCGGCTCAGGAAGGCGGGCGCATGACCCTGCTCGAACTCGACGACCTCTCGGTGACGTACCGGATCGCCTCGGGCGAGGTGCCGGCCGTACGGGGAGTTTCTCTGAAGCTGGACTCGGGGGCGGCGCTCGGGGTAGCGGGTGAGTCGGGATCCGGCAAGTCGACGCTGGCCATGGCGCTGCTGCGGCTGCTCCCGCGCGACGCCCGCGTCGGCGGCCGGATCCTGCTCGACGGCGAGGACATCCTCACCATGAAGTGGGGCCGGATGCGCGCGGTCCGCTGGGCCGAGGCGTCGATCGTCTTCCAGGGCGCCCAGCACGGTCTCAACCCGGTGCGCAGGATCGGCGACCAGATCGCCGAGCCGCTGCTGGTGCACAACCTGGCCAAGCCCGACCAGGCCGGCAAGCGCGTGGCCGAGCTGCTCGAACAGGTCGGCCTGCCCACCTGGCGGGCCCGCAGCTACCCGCACGAGCTCTCCGGCGGCCAGCGGCAGCGCGTGATGATCGCGATGGCGCTGGCCTGCAAGCCGCGGCTGATCATCGCCGACGAGCCGACGACCGCGCTCGACGTGATGGTCCAGGCCCAGGTGCTGACCTTGATCAAGGAACTGATCGCCGAGCAGAACATCTCGCTGGTCATGATCTCGCACGACCTCTCGGTGCTCGCCGACGTCTGCGACCAGCTCGCGGTCATGTACGCGGGCCGCGTCGTGGAGCACGGCCCGTCGCGCGAGGTGTTCCACGAGGCCAAGCACCCCTACACGGGGGCGCTGGCGGCGGCCTTCCCCACGGTCGGCGACCCGGTGTCGCGGCTGGCGCCCAAGGGCCTCGGCGGCGATCCGCCGGACCCGATGGACCTGCCCACCGGCTGCTCGTTCCACCCGCGCTGCCCGGTGGCGCTGGAGGAGTGCGCGAGCCTGGATGTCGAGCTGTGGCCCGCGGGCGACAGCCGTACCGCCGCCTGCGTGCACGTACGGGCGAAGGAGGAGGCCTCATGATCGAGACGGAGACGTCCTCGGACACCGCTGACACGGTGCACCAGACTCTGCTGGAAGCCCGTGACCTGCACGTGGAGTTCCCGTCGCGCGGGCGGCGGGCCCGGGCGGTCGACGGGGTGAACCTGTCGATCGGCGCGGGCGAGATCGTGGCGCTCGTCGGCGAGTCCGGCTGCGGCAAGACCACGCTGGCGCGCACGCTGATGGGCCTGGAACGTCCTACCTCGGGCTCGGTCGTGTACGACGGGAAGGCGCTGGACTACCACTCCAAGGCGCTCAAGGCGTACCGGAAGATCGTCCAGCTCGTCCTGCAGGACCCGATGGGCTCGCTGAACCCGCGGCACACCGTCTACGAGGCGGTCGCCGAGGGCCCGCGCATCCACGGTCTGCCCGGCGAGCGGGAGATCGTGGCCGAGGCGCTGTCCAGGGCCGGGCTGCGGCCGCCCGAGCGGTTCTTCCAGCGCTATCCGCACGAGCTGTCGGGTGGCCAGCGTCAGCGTGTGGTCATCGCCGGGGCGCTGGCCCTGAGCCCCAAGGTGCTGGTCGCCGACGAGCCGGTGGCCTCGCTCGACGCCTCGGTGCGGGGCGAGATCTTGGCGCTGCTGCTCAAGCTCCGCGCCGATCTGGGGCTGTCGGCGCTGGTCGTCACCCACGACCTCGGGCTGGCCTGGAACATCGCCGACCGGGTCGCGGTGATGTACCTCGGCCGGATCGTCGAGTCGGGCCCGGTCGAGCAGGTGCTGACCGCTCCCCGGCACCCGTACACGCAGGCCCTGATGTCGGTGCTGCCGGAGTCGCCCGAGCGGATCGTGCTGACCGGTGAGCCACCGGACCCCACGCGGATCCCGGGCGGCTGCCGGTTCCACGCCCGCTGCCAGGTGCTCGCCTCCGGCAAGGCGGCCGAGACGGGAGTGGACGCCAAGTGCCGGTCGGAGCTGCTCGACATCCTGCCGGCCACCGCGGCGGCACAGGCGGCCTGCCACTACGCGGAGCTCAGCGCCTGAGCTCAGCGCTTGACCAGCGCCTGAGCTCAGCGCTTGAGCTGCTTGGAGCTCAGCGCTTGAATGCCGTGGCGTGCTCGGCGGCCCACTGGGCGAAGGAACGCGGTGCCCGGCCGGTGACCTGCTCGACGGTCGGGGCCACCGTGTAGCCGACCTCGGGGGTGTCGCCGAGCGCGCCGATGAGGAACTCGATCGTCTCCGCCCCCATGCCGTCGGCGCGCCACTTGGCGCGGGCCTCGTCCTCGGAGAGCTCGACGAAGCGAATCTCCTGGCCGACGGCCTCGCTGAGGATGCGCACCTTCTCCGTGGTGGTGATGGCCTGCGGCCCGGTCAGCGTGTACGTCTTACCCGCGTGGCCGTCGCCCGTCAGCACGGTGGCCGCCACGGCGGCGATGTCGCGCTCGTGCACCAGAGAGCTGAGCCGGCTGCCGAACGGCTCCCTGATGACCCCTTCGGCCTTGATCGTCCAGGCCCACCACTGCAGCGTGTTGGACATGAACTCGACCGGCTCCAGCAGCGTCCATTCCAGCTCACTGGCGGCCAGGGCCTGCTCCAGCGGGCCGTCGGCGCGCCCGCCCAGCACGGTCACCTTGCGCACGCCCGACTTGACGGCCAGCTCCACGAGCTGCTCGCCGGTCTTCAGCGGCGCGTAGTCGTCGCCCGCGAAGTTGATGAGATGAACGGCCTCGACGCCCTCGAAGGCGGCCGTGAGGCTGCCCGGCTCGGCCAGGTCCCCGGCGACGACCTCCACGCCCTCGGGCAGGTCGGCCTTGGCCGGGTCGCGGGTCAGGGCACGCACCTGGTGCCCGTTCCGGGCGAGCTCGTCGACGATGAGGCGGCCGACGGTTCCGGTGGCACCGGTGACGAGGATCGTCATGACAGGCTCCCTTGCTTGGAACGGAACGTTCAGTTCTTATCTTAGCAGAACGGAACGCTTTATTCCATATAGGCCTTCAGTGTGATGGCCGTCGCGGCGCGGGCCATGGGTCCGGCGACGCGGTCGATCATCTTGTCGCGGCCGGGCAGGTGGGGGAGCAGCCTGATCATCCTGGTCTGGAACCAGATGGCCGCGCGCGACGGCAGCACCATGCCCTTGACGTTGGCCGGGCCCAGCTTCTGGTTGGCGTCCACGAACGCCCGCAGCTCCCGCTCGTAGCCGTCGGCGCCGCCGCCGGAGGCCAGCTCACCGGCCAGCACGTACGCCCCCACCAGGGCCAGGCTGGTGCCCTGGCCCGAGGCCGGCGAGGCGCAGTAGGCGGCGTCGCCGACCAGCACGACCCGGCCCTTCGACCAGCGGTCCATGTGGATCTGGCTGACGGAGTCGAAGTAGAAGTCGCTCGACCCGCGTACGGCTTCGAGCAGCTCGGGCACCTCCCACTCGACCCCGGCCATGGCCTGGGCCAGCAGTTCTTTCTGCTGGGCGAGATCGCGATGGTCATAGGCGAGCGGCTGTGACGACCACATGAACAGCGCCTTGGCGTTGGTGTCCTGCCGCGTGCTGTAGACGTTCGCGGTGCGGCCGGGGGCGGCGTGGACCGCCTCCTCGCGGTCGAGGCCCAGGCGGTTGGGGACCGTACAGATCGAGATGTAGTAGCCGAGGTCGCGGACGAACGCCGACTCCTCGCCGAAGGCCAGCCGGCGGGTGTTGGAGTGGACTCCGTCGGCCCCGACGACCAGGTCGAACCGGCGCGGTGCGGACCGCTCGAAGGTCACCGTCCCGTCCTCGGAGATGCCGGTGATCGAGTCGTCGAAGATGTACTCGACGTCGTCGCGGGTCAGGTCGTACAGGAGCTCGTTGAGGTCGCCGCGCATGATCTCGGCGTCGGTGCCCGCGCGCCCGCCGAACAGGTCGGCGTCCATCTCCGCGATCCGCCGGCCCTTGCCGTCGTAGTGCGTGGCGATCCGCATGTCGGTGCTCCTGGCGCGGACCGCGTCGAGCAGGCCCATCCGCTCGATCACGTCGAGTGCCACGCCGCGGATGTCGACCTTGTAGCCGCCCTCGCGGAGTGCGGGCGCCCGCTCCACCACGGTCGGGGTGAAGCCGTGCCGCCGCAGCCAGTAAGCCGTCGCGGTGCCGGCGATGCTCGCGCCGGAGATCAGGATGTTTGTCATGCCCTGAACGGTACACACGTCTCAGACGCTTGTCTAGGACGGTTGTGTTAGACTTTGGGCATGGGAAACCGGGAAGATCTGCTGGCCGGAGCGAAGCGTTGCCTGATCGAGAAGGGCTACTCGCGCACGACGGCGCGCGACATCGCCACCGCCTCGGGCGTGAGCCTGGCGGGCATCGGCTATCACTTCAGATCGAAGGAAGCGCTGATGAACGAGGTGCTGTTCGAGGTGATGCGCGAGTGGGGCGATGACCTGGCGGCGACGCTGACCGCCGACATCAAGCCCGACGCGACGCCCCTCGAACGCTTCGAGGCGGCGTGGGACCGGGTGATCGAGTCATTCGACCGGCTGCGGCCGCTCTGGGTCACCCAGTTCGAGCTGCTGGGCCAGATCGATCACACGCCGGACATCCGGCAGCAGCTCGCGGCCGGCATCCAGGAGGGACGTCTGGGGCTCGCGGAGTTGTTCGAGGGCATCGACCCGGCGGCCGACCCGGAGCGGGCGCGGCTGGTCGGCACGTTCTACCAGGCCATGCTGACGGGGTTCCTGTCGCAGTGGCTGGTCGACCCGGACAGCGCGCTGTCGGGCCGCGAGGTGGTCGCGGCCCTGCGCATGGTCCAGAACTCGGGGTGACTCGGGTCAGTTCGGGTCAGAAGGCGCTGATCGTGGCGGGCGCCCGCTCGGCCCGGCTCAGCGTGCGGATCACCGCCGTCGCGCCATGACGGTGTACGGCCAGCCGCGCCAGCAGCTCGACGACCGGATCGATGACCGAGGCCGGCAGCTTGGGAGTCTCCACGCCCACGCTGGCGGCCAGGTCGTCGGAGTGCACGACCAGCTCGACCAGCCGGGTGAGCAGGAAGTCGTCGAACCGCAGCGACCAGCCCGACCACGGCAGGTGCACCACCTTGTCGCGAGGCTGCGCGGGCAGCTCGGCCCGCTGCCGCTCGAACAGCTTCTCGGCCTTGGCGGCCAACGCCGCCGGGCCGTCGGCGGCGGCCGCCTCACCGGCCTGCCTGATGCCCACGTTGCTCTCATGGTCGAGGCCCGCCTGCACCCACGGGGACCTGGAGAAATGCTCGATCAGCGGGACCGGCTCACCGGGCACTCCGCCGTCGTCGAGCAGGCTGTCGATGCGGACGAGCTGGTGGGCCAGGTGCGCGGCCAGCCCCGCGACGCTGAACTCGTTGAGCGCGCTCGGCTTGCTCCACGCGGCGGCCACGGCGGGCTCGCGCAGCAGCGCCACCGCGGACTCCGCGGCGACCAGATAGGACTCTCTGATCTCCCCCATGTGCCGCCCTTCCCCGGTTCCGGTGATGACCCGGCCCACACTATCCCCCACAGAATCAGGGTGAGCGGGCGCCTTGGCGTCAGTGCAGGGTGCGCTTGATCGCCGCCCTGATGAAGACCCGGGCCAGCGTCCCCCGCCTGTATCGGTTCAGGAACGGTCGCGGCAGGTCGTACCTGCGGGCTCGGATGTCCGCCACCACGTTCATGGGCGCGCCCATCTCGGCCAGCACGTCCAGGGCCTCCCGTTTGGAGATCAGCCGTCCGTCCCGCAACGTGACCGCGGCCCTGGCGACGGTGATCATCCCGAGATCCACCCAGACGTCCTGCAGCCACCGCTTGCGCCCGCGCGTCTTGGCCAGCCAGAAGTTCCGCAGATCGGTCCGGATGAACTCGCTCAGCTCCTGGTCCGACACCGGCGGCAGCAGTCCCGCGGGCGGCTCGCCGTACAGCTCAAGAGCGCCCGCGTGCAGCTCACGGCGGGTCACCGGGGTGACCGGCCGCTCGTACAGCTCCTGGTGCGCCCAGGTCACATGGTCGGTCGCGAAGTCGTCCAGCCGGTGCCTGGGCATGTAGGAGCAGTGCAGATGCTCGACGAGCGGCAGATCGAGCTGCTCGTGCATCTTTTCGAGCCGCTGCCGCTGCTCCTCGGTGACGTCCGTCTCGACCACCGCGATGAGATCGAGATCGCTCTTGCCCGGCTGGTAGTCGCCCGCCGCGAGCGACCCGTGCGCCCACAAGGCGACCAGGGGTACGGCCGGTCTGACGCCGTCGAGGAAACGTGTTAGCAGGAGATCGGTTGGCCCGTGCATGATGGCCACTATGGTCGACACGAGATCCAACGGAAAAGTAGCCCTGGTCACGGGCGTGGGCCGCACCGTCGGCATCGGCGCGGGGATCGCCCGCCAGTTGGCGGCCTCGGGTTGGGACATCGCCTACACCTACTGGACGCCGTACGACGAACGCATGGCCTGGGGCGCCGAGCCCGAGGCGGCCGACGCGATCGGCAAGTCCCTGGCCGGGCGCGGCGCGGCGATCGAGGCGGACCTGGCGGACGTCGACACCCCCGCACGGATCTTCGACGAGGCCGAGCGCCGGCTGGGCAACGTCACCGCCCTGGTGATGTGCCACTGCGAGTCGGTCGACTCCAGCCTGCTGGACACCACCGTCGCGAGCTTCGACCGGCACTTCGCCGTCAATGCGCGCGCCACCTGGCTGCTGGTCCGCGAGTACGGCCGCCGCTTCGCGGGCACCAGCGGCTCCGGCCGGATCATCGGCCTCACCAGCGACCACACCGTCGGCAACCTGCCCTACGGCGCGAGCAAGGCCGCCCTGGACCGCATCATCCTGGCCGCCGCCCGCGAGCTGGCCCACCTCGGCGTCAGCGCCAACGTCATCAACCCCGGCCCGGTGGACACCGGCTGGATGTCGGACGACGTACGGGAGAGCCTCACCCGCCAGACCCCGTACAACCGCCTCGGCACGCCCCAGGACACCGCCCACCTCGTCGACTTCCTCTGCTCACCCCAGGGGCAGTGGGTCAACGGTCAGCTGCTGATGAGCAACGGCGGCTTCGCCTAGAGCGCGTGGCCGCCCGCCACCTGGAGGACCTGACCGGTGATCCAGCGTGCCTGGTGCGAGGCGAGGAACACGACGGCGTCGGCGATGTCGGCCGGCTCGCCCACGCGGCCCAGCGGCACGATCTGGCCGGCCCGCGCGTACGTCTCGGCGTCCATCCAACCGGTCTGCACGGGGCCGGGAGCCACCGCGTTGACGCGGATCCCGGCGGCGCCGAGGTCGAGCGCGGCGGCCCGGGTGAGGGCCTCCAACGCCGCCTTGGACGTCCCGTACCCGATCTGGCCGGGGAAGGCGCGGGCGGCGTCCGTGGAGACGTTCACCACGCATGGGCGGCGGCCGTCCCGCCTGGCCAGTTCGGAGATGAGCAGGGCGGGGGCGATCGCGTTGACCTCGTAGTGGCGGCGCAGGCCATCGGCGGTGAGGGCGCCGAAGGAGTCCGGGGCCTCGCAGTGCGCGGCGTTGTTCACCAGCACGTCGACCGGTCCCAGCCGCCGCTCGACCTCGTCGAGCAGGTGCCGCGCCGCATCCGGCTCACGGAGGTCGGCGGGTAAGGCCACCGCGTCCCCGAGCTCGGCGGCCAGCGCCTCGGCGACGTCCGCGGCCGGGGTGACGTGCTCCCAGGTGACGCCCGGGGGAGCGGATCTCTCGCTGAAGTAGTGCACCGCCACCCGCGCCCCCTCGGCCGCGAAGGCCCGCGCGATCGCCGCGCCTATTCCGCCGCTCGACCCGGTGACGAGCACGATCTGACCCGCGAGTTTCGTATCGACCATCTGAGGAGCATGCCGTGATCGATCCGCGATTGCGAGGCAGGGTGGCTCTGGTGACCGGGGCCAACCAGGGCATCGGCGCGGCCACCGCGGTCGCGCTGGCCGCGCAGGGGGTCGCGGTGTTCCTGACGTACAAGCGGCTGGCGCCGGTGGACCATCCGGCCTATCCGGACGAGTACAACAGGTCGCGGGGCGCGGGAGCCGACGACGTCGTACGGCGCATCCGCGAGGCGGGCGGCACGGCGGAGGCCGCCGAGGCCGACCTGGCCGGCCCCGAGACGCCGCGAACGCTGTTCGACCTGGCCGAGCGGGCGCTGGGGCCGGTGGAGATCCTGGTCAACAATGCCAGCAGCGGCTCATTGGGCGACACGTTCACGCCTGACGGGCACGACGCGTTCGGGCGGCCGCTGCGGCCGGTGGACGCGGAGAGCTACGACCGGCAGTTCGCCGTGGACGTACGCGCCGCGACGCTGCTGATCGCCGAGTTCGCCCGGCGCCACATCGAGCGCCGAGCGGACTGGGGCCGGATCATCGGCCTCACCTCCGGCGGCCCCGACGGCTTCCCGACGGAGGTCTCGTACGGCGCGGCGAAGGCGGCCCAGGAGAACTTCACCATGTCGGCCGCCCACGAGCTCGGCCGCTACGGCGTCACGGCCAACATGGTCTACCCGGCGGCCACCGACACGGGCTGGGTGAACGCCGAGGTCGAGCGGGCGGTGGTGGCCAACAGCCCGCTGCGGCACGTCGGGCGGCCGGAGGAGGTGGCCGACGTGATCACCTTTCTCGTCTCGCACCAGGCGCGGACCGTCACCGGGCAGCGCGTCCGGCTCCACTGATGTCTCACGAAAGAGTCGTCACGGAGGGCTGAAGAGCGCGCTCACCGACTCGCCGTCGTGGATCCGCCGCATCGCCTCGGCCAGCGCCGGGGCGATGGACAGGACCGTGAGCTTGTCCGTGGGCTTGGGCCCGGGCACGGTGTTGGTGCAGACGATCTCCTCGACCTCGGGCAGCGCGCTCAGCCGCTCGATCGAGCCGGCGGCGAACAGCCCGTGTGTGCACGCGATGCGTACGGAGTTGACGCCACGCTCGCGCAGCCGGTCGAGCAGCTCGATGACGGTCGTCCCCTTGGCGATCTCGTCGTCCAGGATGATCACGTCCTTGCCCTCGACCTCGCCGATCACCGAGCTGATCACCACCCGGTCGTCGCTGAAGCGCTGCTTGGCGCCCATCGCCACGTCGGCACCGAGCAGCCGGGCGAAGTGCGCGGCCTCCTTGGCGTTGCCCAGGTCGGGGGAGACGACGACGGTGTTGGACAGGTCGTACCGGCGGAAATGGGCGGCCAGCTCGCGCAGCGCGTGCAGGTGGTCGACCGGCACGCTGAAGAAGCCGTGCACCTGCGGCGAGTGCAGCGTCATCGCCAGCACCCGCCCGGCGCCCGCCGTCACCATCAGGTCCGCCACCAGCCGGGCCCCTATGGAGATGCGCGGCGCGTCCTTCTTGTCACTTCGGGCGAAGGCATAATGCGGCATCACGACCGTCGTCCTGGCGGCGGACGCCCCGCGGGCGGCGTCGAGCATGAGCAGCAGCTCGACCAGGTTCTCCTGTACGGGTGGCACGAGCGGCTGGATGATGAAGACGTCGCGTTCCCTGCAGTTGGCCTGGAGCTGGACTTCCAGCACGTCGTTGGCGAACCGGTTGACCTTGACCGGATGGAGCGGGGTGCCCAGGTGGGCGCAGATCTCCTCAGCCAGGTCAGGGTGGGCGCTGCCGCTGAATACCGTGATGTCTCGCACGATTTCCAAAGGATAGCTTCACGGGCTCAGGTAGTGGTGCACCAGGGCAGGCTCACCGGCCGAGTTGCGCCATCGGGCCCGGGACGTGGCGACGCGCAGCCAGCCGTACCTCTCGTAGGCCGCGATGGCCGCCGTGCCCTCGTCGGAGACCTCCAGTGTGAGACGCCCGCCCTCGGCGGCCAGGGCGGTGTCGAGCAGGCGGGCGGCGAGCCCGCCGCGCCGGGCGGAGGGCGTGACGAACAGGCGGGTCACGGACGCGCGGACGGGCGTGCCGAGCAGTTCGGCCACCCGCGGCTCGACCTGGGCGAGCCCGACATGGCCGACGACGGCCCCCGCCTCGTCCAGGGCGATCCAGGCGCGGAGCAGGTCGCCGGGCGTGAGCCAGCCGTGCGGATCGTCGGGCCAGTCCACCGGGTAGCGGTCGGCGGCCTGCACCTCGGCCAGGGCCTTCACGCACGCGTCGAGGTCGGCGGGAGTTCTGAGCCGGATCATCGCTCGATCGCCGCCACGGTGAGCGAGTCGAGGTCGGGCACGACCCGCCAGGCGAGGGCCAGCGCGTCGGGGGCGGGCGGATAGCGGGGATGGGGGACGGCGATCACCCGCATCCCGGCCGCGTGCGCCGAGCGCAGGCCGTTGCTCGAATCCTCCACGGCCACACACGCGCGCGGATCGACACCCAGCTGGGCGGTCGCCGCCAGGTAGCCGTCGGGGGCGGGCTTCCCGCGCGGCACCTCCTCGGTGGAGACGGTGACGGCGAAGCGATCACGGAACCCGGCCGCGTCCAGCACCACCTCGATCAGCGCACGCGGCGAGGAGCTGGCCAGACCCAGCGGGAGCTCGTCCGCCAGGCGCCGCACCGCCTCGGGCGCCCCCTTCATCAGCGGTACGCCGTGACGGTAGCGCTCGGCCATCTGGTCCACCACGCCGCGGGCGATCTCGTCGGGCGGCAGGGTAACGCCGAGTTCGTGCAGGTAGGCGGCCCACTCCTGGGTGCTCATGCCCATGAGCCTGGACTGGGTGTCCTCCTGCCAGGTGCCCCCGTGATCGGCGACGAACGCCCGTCGTACCTCCTCCCAGACCGGCTCGGAGTCGACGAGCACCCCGTCGAGATCGAACACGCACGCTTCCACGAAACCCCCTGTAGCGACTGCGGTCTTTGTCGGGATTGCCCATTATCGAGGATATGCGTTGACCGGTATCCGGGAATGGCCCCGGGCATGGCGGACCTTCCACTCCACGATCGCGGTGACTTCGAGGCGGCGGCGGACCGCGGCTTCATCGCGAAGTTCAGCCCGGCGGTGGTCAGCGCCGCCGACAGCAAGGTCATCTGGGACGGTGACTCCAACGCCTTCCTGGAACAGGAGTGTCCCGGCAGCGCCCATCCCAGCCTGTGGCGGCAGGCACGACTGTCCGCCCGGCAGGGACTGTACGAGGTGACGGACGGCCTGTACCAGGTACGCGGGTTCGATCTGTCGAACATGTCGATCGTCGAGGGCGACACCGGCGTCATCATCATCGATCCGCTCATCTCCACCGAGTGCGCGGCCGCGGCGCTGCGCCTCTACCGAGCCCATCGCGGCGCCCGGCCGGTGACCGGCGTGATCTACACGCATCCGCATGTCGACCACTTCGGCGGCGTACGCGGCGTCACGGGCGGCGGCGTGCCGGTCCTGGCACCCGCGGGGTTCCTGCGGAGCGTGGCTCGCGACCACCTCCACGCCTGGTCCGCCACGGTCCGCCGGTCCGTCTACCTGTACGGCCAGGCCCTCGAACGCTCACCGGACGGCCAGATCGGCACGGGCCTGGGCGAGTCAGGGACGATCTCCCTCATCACTCCCACGGTCCACGTCGAACGCACCGGGCAGGAGGAGACGGTCGACGGGGTACGCATCATCTTCCAGCTCGCCGAGTCGCCACCGGAGCTGGCCCTGTACCTGCCCGGCCACCAGGCTCTCTGCCTGGGCGAGAACGCCACCCGCAACCAGCACAACCTCCTGCCGCTGCGGGACGCCAAGGACCTGGCCCGGCAGTTCGACGAGATCATCACGATGTTCGCGGGGGAGTTCGACGTCGCCTTCGCCTCGCACCACTGGCCCATCTGGGGCGGGCCGGAGATCGCCGGATACCTGTCGCAGCAGCGCGACCTGTACACCTACCTGCACGACCAGACCCTGCGGCTGATGAACAAGGGCCTGACCGGGGCGGAGATCGCCGAGGCCATGCGGGTGCCGCCCGGGCTCGAGCAGGTCTGGCACACGCACGGCTACCACGGCCCGGTCGGCCACAACGTCAAGGCCATCTACCAGCGCTATCTGGGCTGGTTCGACGGCAATCCCGCGCATCTGTGGGAGCACCCGCCGAGGGAGAGCGCGATCCGCTACGTGGAGTGCCTCGGCGGCGGGCAAGCCGTCGTCGCCCTCGCCAGGGGCTACCTCAAGGAGCACGACCTGCGCTTCGCCGCGCAACTGCTCAACCACGCGGTCTTCGCCGACGAGGGCAACAAGGAGGCCCGTGACCTGCTCGCCGAGGTGTACACCCGGCTCGGGCACGCCGCGGAGAACGGCACCTGGCGCAACCTCTACCTGACGGGGGCGCTGGAGCTGAGCGAGGGCGTCGTGCCGGCCGCCACGGAGCGGGCCGCGCCCGGTCTGGTCGACGCGCTCGGGGTGGACCAGATCCTCGACTCGATCGCCATCCGCGTCGACGGGCCGCGGGCCTGGAACGAGAGCCTGTCCATCGACTGGCACCTGACCGATCTGGGCGAGCGGTATCGGACCACGCTGTCGAACGGCGCGCTCATCCAGCGGGCCGACCCGCCTGACGGGCCGGTCGACCTGACGTTGCGGCTGACCAAAGCACAGCTGCTCGCCCTGCTGGCCGGCCGGGGGGTCGAACGGGTCGAGCGGGAGGGCGACATCGGGGTCCTGCGGCGGCTGGTGGCCGTGCTCGACCACCCGATGCCCGACTTCGCCATCGTCACCGCCTAGCTTTTCTGGCGGGGCGCCAGAGTCGAGATCACGTAGTAGAGGATCCCGGCCAGCACCAGCGCGACCACCACGCCGATGTTGGCCGCCCCGAACGTGCCCGCCTTCAGCTGGTCGCTCATCAGGAAGCCCACCACGCGGGCGATGTTCGGGTCCAGGGAGGTGATGAGCCCGATGCCCACGATCGACGCCAGGACCAGCGAGATCACCCCGGGCCAGTTCAGGGCGGGCGCGCCGGGGCGCAGCAGCCGCTCGTCGTAGGACCGGCCGCCGGCGCGCCACCGCCACATGTCGACGAGGAAGACGGCCACCCAGGCGGCCATCACCACCCCGATGATCGCCAGGAACGCCTGGAAGGTCGCCAGGAAGCTGGCCGAGACGAACAGCAGGTAGTAGCCGCCGAGCACCATCAGCGCGCCGTCGACGAGCACCGCGTAGTGCCGCTTGATCGGCACCCCCAGCGCCAGCATGGACAGCCCCGACGAGTAGATGTCCATGATCGCCCCGGCCAGGAACCCACCGATGGCGGTCAGCAGGTACGGCAGCAGGAACCAGGTCGGCAGGGCGCTCGCCAGCGCCCCGACTGGATCCGCGCCCGCGGCCTCGGCCAGCTTGGCGTCACCGCCGGCCAGCAGCACGCCGAAGGCGAGCAGCACCATGGGCGGCACCGCCCCGCCCACCGCCGTCCACAGGGCCACCGACGACGGCTTGGAGTCGGCGGGCAGGTAGCGCGAGTAGTCGGCGCCGCAGTTGACCCAGCCCAGGCCGAGCAGCGTCATCGCGAAGATGACCGCGCCGACCCAGGCGCCGGGCCCGGCGGTGGTGTCCAGCGTGGTGCCGAGCCTCGGGGCCATCAGGATCATGTACACGACGGTCAGTACGACGAAGGCGTACGTCAGGTACCGCTGCACCGCCATGATCAACGCGTGGCCGTACACCCCGACCACGATCACGACCAGCGCGGCGACCGCGAAGCAGACCGCCACGGCGGTCGTGCCGGGAATGCCGGGCGCCACCCGGTTCAGGATCGCCGCGCCGCCCTGCGCCGACAGCGTGACGAGCACGATCTCCCAGCCGACGTTCGAGATGTAGGACAGGACGGCCGGCAGCTTGTTGCCCTGGTAGCCGAAGGGGGCGCGGCCGAGCGTCATCGTCGGCACCCCCGACCGGGTGCCCGCGATCGCGACCAGCCCGACCAGCCCGAACGACAGCGCGTAGCCGAGCGCCCCGGTGATGATCGCCGGGAAGACCCCCAGGCCCAGCCCGACGATGTAGACACCGAAGGCGACGCCGAAGAGGGAGAGGTTGGAGCCGGCCCACGGCCAGAACAGGTCCGAAGGCTTGCCATGCCGCTCGGCGGCCGGAACGGCGTTGATGCCGTTCTGCTCAACGGTCATCGTGTCCATGATCGGACGTTACACCCGGCGACCTCGCCTGCCCCAGAGCGGATTCATTATCAGGCGAGCTCGCTTACCTCAGAGCGGATTCGGATCAGGCGAGCTCGCTTGTCCCCGAGCGGATTCCGGATCAGGCGAGCTCGCTTGCCCGGAGCGGAAGCCGGATCAGCCGGCCTGCTCCAGAAGGGTGGCCTCCACCTTCGGGTCCAGGCCGACGGGCGGCCGGTCGGTACGCATGGGCGCCTGGCCGCCGATGCCCCGCAGCCAGTGCCACGTGTCGGCCACCGTATCCGCCACCGGCCGGAACCGCAGCCCCGCCGCCACCGCCTTCGACACGTCACCCCGGTGCAAGGTCTCGTAGTCGTCGCCCTGCAGCCAGACCGGCAGATCGGTCCACGGCTGCACACCGGCCGCCAGGATCGCCTCCGGCTCCACCCACCGCAGCTCGGCCCCGGACCCGGTCACGCGGACGCAGGTCTCCAGCAACTCCTCCATGGTGATGAACCCCGAGGGGCTCACCACGTTGTACGCCCCGCCGAGCCCGTTGCCGGCCGCCTCAAGACACCATTGGGCCAGGTCGCGTACGTCCACGTACTGCAGGGGCAGCCCGGCGGGCCCCGGCGCGAGCACCGGCCCACCCCGCGCGATCCTGCTCAACCACCACGGCAGCCGCCCGATGTTCTCGTAGGGCCCCAGAATCAGCCCGGCCCGAGCGAGCAGCGCCCGCTCCCCGAACGCCGCCACCGCGGCCAGCTCGCCACCGGCCTTCAACTGCGCGTAACCCACCTCGGCGCCGTCATCGGCGGACGCCGCCACCACCGGAGCGTCCTCCCCGGCACCGGCCGCCGTCGGATAGGTGTAGACGGACCGGCTGGACACGTAGACGTAGTGTCCCGCCCGCCCGGCCAGCAGCGCCGCCGCGTCGCGTACGGCGGACGGCGCCCACGACCAGGTGTCGACCACGACGTCCCACTCACCGGTGCCGAGCGCGGCCAGCCCGCCCGGCTCCGCCCGGTCGCCCCGCAGCGCCGTCACCCCGGGTTGCGGGGCATGCGTGCCCCGGTTGAACACGGTCACGTCCCAGCCGGAGGCGACCGCCTCGTCGACGAAGGCGCGCCCCACGAACTCCGTCCCGCCCAGCACCAGCAGCTTCATGCCCACACCCTGCCGCCCCCCGCGGCCGCCCGGTAGCCATGCACGCTGACAGCGGAATCGCCGAAAGCGAACCCTGTCACTCTCCGCAACTCCTTAGCGCCGCTAAAGTAGATATATCAGCAGGTAGGGCCCAATACCGGTTTAAACGTCACGAATGGGTAGGAGATTACACATAGTGACATAGGGAGCCTTTAAGCAGGTGAAACAGATCTTTCCTCGCTCAATCCGGGCGCGTCTTACGGTGCTGGCGAGTCTGATCGCGGCGGTGGTGCTCACCTCGACGGCCGTCATCACCCTTGCCACGCTGCCCGGCAGCCTCCGCGGCGCTGTGCAGAACCGGGTGGAGCTGGACGTACGGCGGGTCGCGAGTGACGCCCGGACGACCCAGCTGCGCAGCATGCTGCCCACCTCACCCCGCGTCCACCTCCTTCAGGTGGTCTCCCGCGAGGGAACCGTCCTGGCGGCCAGCCACAACCTGCGGGGCAAGCCCCCCATCACCCACCTCAAGCTGGCCAAGCCGGAAACGATCTACACCACCGAAGCCCGGCTCAGCGGCGACCCCGAGGTCATAGAGTCCGATGCCAAGTACCTGGTCATGGCCATGGAGTCGCAGACGCCGTACGGCCTGGTGACGGTGTACGGCGCGGCGTCGCTGGCCGATGTCGACCGGGCGCTGGGGTGGCTCTATGCCGTGATCTTCCTCGGCATCCCCCTGGTGCTGGTCATCGTCGGGAGCATCACCTGGACCGTGGTCGGCCAGGCGCTGAGCCCGGTCGAGCGCATCCGGGCCGAACTGGCCGAGATCACCGGGCACGACCTGAGCCGCCGGGTTCCCGTACCCGACAACGGGGACGAGATCACCCAGCTGGCCGCGACCACCAACCACACCCTCGAACGCCTGGAACGTTCCGTCGAGACGCAACGCCGCTTCGTGGCCGACGCCTCACACGAGCTCCGCAGCCCCATCACCGCGCTGCGTACCCAGTTGGAGGTCGCCACCGCCTACCCGGACGACACGGACTGGCCGTCGACGGGCGCCAGGGCCCTGATGTCCGCCGATCGCCTGACCGACATCATCGACGAGCTCCTGATGCTGGCCCGGCTGGACGCGGGCGCGGTCACCGACCGGCACGTCGTCGACGCCTGCCGCCTGGCGGAGGAACAGGAGCGGCGCCGCGCGGGAGGCGCCGTCAGCATCGTGACCGACGCGCCGGGCACGGCACCCGTCTTCGGCTCTCCCATCCAGCTTGACCGGCTGCTGACCAACCTGCTCGACAACGCCACCCGGCACGCGAGCGCCAGGATCGACCTTCAGGTGGCAGTGGACGAATGGGACAAGACCGTCGTCATCAAGGTCACGGACGACGGGCCGGGCATCGCGCCGGAGTACCGGGACTGCGTCTTCGAGCGCTTCACCCGCCTGCCCGAAGCCCGGGTCAAGGACAAGGACGGCAGCGGCCTCGGCCTGGCCCTGTCGCGGGAGATCGCCCTGGCGCACCAGGGGAGCCTGACGATCAGCGACCACTTCCCCGGCGCCCAGTTCGTCACCCGCCTTCCGCTGTACGTGGAAGGCTATTCACCGGTGTGAGCGGTTCGCGCCCGTCCAGGACGGCCGCCACGTTCGACACCGACAGACCGCACATGCGCTCGCGGGTCGCCGTGCCCGCGCTGCCGATGTGCGGGGTCAGCACGGTGTTGCCGAGCTCGACCAGCGCCGGGTTCACCGCCGGCTCGCCCTCGAACACGTCGAGGGCCGCCGCCCCGATCGTCCCCGACCGCAGCGCCGCCACCAGTGCCTCCTCGTCCACGATGCCGCCACGAGCGGTGTTGACCAGGATCGCGGTGCGCTTCATGCGGCGCAGGGCATCGGCGTCGATGAGATGACGGGTGGCCGGGGTGAGCGGGCAGTGCAGAGTGACCACATCGGCACGTTCCAGCAGCTCGGGCAGCTCGACGAACTCGACGCCCCGCCGCTCCTCGTCCGGCAGCGGCGAGGAGGTGGGCGTGGCCAGGATCTCCATGTCGAAGGCGCGGGCGCGGCGGGCGACGGCCCGCCCGATGCGGCCGTAGCCGACGACGCCGAGCGTCGTCCCGGCGCTGAGGTCCAGGCCGAGCAGCATGCGCGGCCCCCAGATCCATGGTGTACGGTCCCGCAGCAGCCGATCGCCGTCGAGCACACGGCGCGCGGCGGCCAGGATCAGCGCCATCGTCAGGTCGGCGGTGGCGCCGTCGAGCACACCCGGGGTGTTGGTGACCTGGATCCCGCGCTCGGTGGCCGCCGCCACGTCAATGTTGTCGTAGCCGACCGCGGTGTTGGCGACGATCCGCAGCGCCGGGCCCGCCGCGTCGAGGAACTCCGCGTCGATGCGCTCGGTGAGCGTGCACACGACCGCCTCCGCGCCCGCGGCCCGGCTCAGGAGCGTGGCCCGGTCGGGCGGATCCTCCTCGCCGGCCACCACGGGATGGCCGAGCGAGCGTACGAGCTCCATGGCGGCGTCGGTCAAGGCGCGGGTCACGTAGATCATCGACTCTCCTCCCTCAGGACGGCCCACGATAGAGGGTCGGTCGGGCGGCCGTGGGGCGGTGCACGGCGCGCCCTGTTTCGACCTGCTGCTCCGCGAGATCTCGGCCTATCCGTGAGGTGGGGCTGGTCGCGGGCGGCTCCGAGACCTGGAGGCGGGCGCGAGGCGAAAGCAGTGAAGGGCCCGCTTCGGAAACCGGAAGCGAGCCCTTCAGATTGTTTCGCTAGGGAGTGACGGTGATGCGGTTCGTCGCGGGCGGAGCGATCGGGTTGTCGCGGCCCAGCTGGTCGACGAAGGCGTCGATGTCCAGCGGCCCGCTCCAGAGGTCCGTACCGTCCTTGAAGCCCAGGAAGGCGTCACCGCCGCCGACCAGGAAGTTGTTCGCCGCGACCCGGATCGTCTGCGTGTCCGTCACCGCGACGCCGTCGATCTTCATGTTCGAGACCTTGGCACCCCACGCCGCACCGCTGCTGTAGGTGTAGGTGAAGTTCGCCGACGGCTGGAGGATCTTGGTGAACGGCTGGGCGTTCGGCCCACCGGTGAACTGCTGCTCCAGGACCGTCTTGAGCTGCGCGCCGGTCAGCGTCACGACCTGCATCAGGTTGTTGAACGGCTGCACGGTGAACGCCTCGCCATAGGTGACCACGCCGTCGCCCTCACCAGCCGAGGAGCCGGCGTACGTGAGCGAGGCTCGGACGCCACCCGGGTTCATCAGGGCGATCTGCGCGTTGCCGCCCGTCTTGGTGGCGGCCAGCTGGCCGTCGGCGATGAGGTCGCCGAGCGGGGACTCGCCGCTGGGAGCGGCGGTGTTGGGGATGTCCGCGGTGATCCGGCCGACGGCCTTGTTGGCGACCGGGGCCACCCGATCCTTCCAAGTCTTCACGAACGCCGAAATTTCGGGATCTGGGGTGACTGTGCGGGTCACGATGTGGTTGTCCGCAACCACCGAGGCGCGGTCGATGTCCCGCGTCCTGACGTTCACGTTGAGGTCGACCTGCGTGATGACGCGGCCGAACGAGCCGCCCTGGGAGTACACGCGGTCCTGGCCGGCCGGGTCCTTGACCTTGCACAGGTACGCCTGGTGCGAGTGGCCGCTGAGAATCACGTCGATCTCGGGGTCGACCTGCGTGGCGATGCGGTTGCCCGCGCCGGGGACGGCGCTGCACGCGTCCGGCGACTGGCCCGCGGTCACCTGGTCGCCCTCGTGCACCAGCACGACCTGGGCCTTGACGCCCACCAGCTTGAGCAGCTTGGACGCCAGGTTCGCGGCCTTGACCTCGTCCACGAACTTGAGGTCCTTGATGCCCTCGGCCGTGACGATGTTCGGGGTGGTCTGGGTGACCAGGCCGATGAAGCCGATCGGCACGCCGTTCATCCACTTGATGCTGACCGGCGGCAGGGCGGGCACGCCCCAGTCGCTCATCAGCTTCTTGGCCTGCGCCTGCTGCGCGCCCAGTGCCGCGAGCGCGTCGGTCTTCTCGTTCGGGTTCTTGAACAGGACGTTCGCACCTACGTAGTCGTACTGGGCGCCCTTCCACGGACCGGCGGGCGAGCACCCGTCCACCGGGTGGCAGCCGCCCTTCATGATCCGGCGCAGCTCCGTGTAACCCTCGTCGAACTCGTGGTTGCCGACCGCGGCCACCTTGAGCCCGAGCTTGCCCATGAACTCGACGGACGGCTCGTCATGGTAGGCCGCCGAGATCAGCGGGCTGGCGCCGATCAGGTCGCCCTGGGCCACCGCGATCGTGTTCTTGTCGGTGAGGGCCTTCATGTGCGTGGCGACGTACGCGGCGCCGCCCGCCTCGACGGTGGCGCCCGTCTCGTCGACCATCCGGCCGGAGGAGCCGGTCGGGGGTTCGAGGTTGCCGTGGAAGTCGTTGAGCGCGAGCAGCCGGACCGGAACGGTCTTCGGCGCCTTGCTCGCGTCCGCGGGGGCGGTCGCCGCGGCGAACCCGCCCGCGGCGACGGCTCCGGCCAGGACGAGCCGGAGGAGGGAACGTGGGGTCATGGCCTAAGACGTTACGGCCGGAAGCCATGCAGCCAATGTCGCAAAGGTAACGATTCATCGGCCGACCACATGGCGGTATTTGCCAGCCGTACGCCTAGAGTTCGTGCTGTGACTGCGCACGTGGAGACCAGACAACGACTTGATGACCGCGAAATCACCCAGGTGCTCGGCGTGGTGGAAGCGGCGACGAAGGCCGACGGCGTCCGCCCGCTCAACGAGCATGTCATGCTCCACCTGCGCTACGGCGGCGATCCGCAGGCCCGATCGCTGCTGATGTACGACGACGAGACGTTGGTGGGCTATGCCCACATAGACCCCACTGACGAGGTCGAGGGCCCCAGCGGCGAACTGGCCATCCACCCCGCCCACCGCCGGCAGGGGCACGGCACACGGCTGCTGCGGGCCGTACTCGAGATGTCGGGCGGCCGCCTGCGCCTGTGGGCGCACGGCGACCATGAGGGCGCGGGCGCGCTGGCGGCGTCGGCGGGGTTCGAGCGCGTGCGCTCGCTCTGGCAGATGCGGCGGTCGCTGTCCACGCCGCTGCCTTCTTTCGACCTGCCCGATGGGGTACGGCTGCGTGCCTTCGTACCAGGTCAGGATGAGGAGGCGTGGCTCAAGGTCAACGCCGCGGCCTTCGCCCACCACCCCGAACAGGGCGCCTGGACGGCGAACGACCTGCGCCAGCGCGAGCAGGAGCCCTGGTTCGACCCGGAGGGCTTCTTCCTGGCCTTCCGCGGCGAGCGGCTCGCCGGCTTCCACTGGACCAAGATCCACGGCTCGTCCGAGCACGGCCACGAGCCGATCGGCGAGGTGTACGTCGTCGGCGTCGACCCCTCACAGCAGGGCACCGGCCTGGGCAAGGCGCTCACATTGGCGGGCCTGGACCATCTACGCGCGCGCGGCCTCGCCCAGGCGATGCTCTACGTGGACGAGGCCAACACGGCGGCGATCCGCCTGTACGAGTCCCTGGGCTTCGACCGCTGGGACGTCGACGTGATGTATGCCGCTACTCAACCACCCAGTGCAGGGCGAAATAGGACACCGCAGCCACCAGAGCCGCAGCCGGAATCGTAAGGATCCACCCGGTCACGATGTTGCCCGCGACGCCCCAGCGCACGGCCGAGAGCCGCTTGGTGGCGCCGACACCCATGATCGCCGAGGTGATCGTGTGCGTCGTGGAGATGGGCGCCCCGAACCCGATCGCCGCCGTGTACAGGACCACTGCCGCCGCGGACTCGGCGGCGAAGCCCTGTGGCGGGTCGAGCGCGATGATCCGGCGGCCCAGCGTACGCATGATGCGCCAGCCGCCGGAGTACGTACCAAGCGAAATCGCCCCCGCCGACGCGAGGATGACCCACTGCGGGATCTCCGACCCCGGACTGATGTACCCGCCGACGACGAGGGCCAGGAAGATGACGCCCATCGTCTTCTGCGCGTCCTGCAGACCGTGGCCGAGCGCCATCGCCGCGGCCGAGACGGTCTGCGCGTAGCGGAAGCCGCGGTTGGTCTTGCCGGGCTGGCTGTTGCGGAAGATCCAATATATCGCGATCATGATCGCGCCGGCCAGCGTGAACCCGAGCAGCGGTGACAGCACCATCGGGACAACCACTTTTTCCAGCACGCCGTCCCAGTGCACAGAGCTGGCCGACGCGAGTGCCGCGCCGACCAGACCGCCGATGAGGGCGTGGCTGGAGGAAGAGGGCAGGCCGAAGTACCAGGTGATCAGGTTCCAGCAGATGGCGCCGATGAGCGCCGAGGCCACGATGACCAGGCCGTGCGAGCCGTCCGGCGCGTCGATGATGCCCTTGCCGACGGTCGCGGCGACCTGGGTGCCGAGGTGGGCGCCGATGAAGTTCATCGCGGCGGCCATGAACAGCGCGGCCCTGGGAGTGAGCGCGCGGGTCGAGACCGAGGTCGCGATGGCGTTCGCCGCGTCGTGGAACCCGTTGGTGTAGTCGAAGGCCAGTGCGATGACGACCACGCCGATGACGAGGGCGAGCGAAAGGTCCACAGAGCTTAGCTTTCCTTGACCGCGATCGACTCGACCGTGTTGGCGACGTGCTCGAAGGCGTCGGCCGCCTCCTCCAGCGCGTCGACGACCTCCTTCATCTTCATGACCGTGAGCGCGTCGTACTCGCCGCTGAACAGCTTGGCCAGCAGCCTTCTGTAGACCTGGTCGCCCTGGTTCTCCAGCCGGTTGACCTCGATCCAGTACTCGTTGAGGTTCTTCATCGACCGCAGCCGCGGCATGGCCTCGGCGGTCAGCTCCGCGGCCCGCTCCAGGACTTCCACCTGGCGGACGACGTCCTTGGGGAGGTGGTCGATCTGGTACAGAACGATGAGGTCGGACGCCGCTTCCATGGCGTCCATCACGTCGTCGAGGTTCGAGGCGAGGCGGTAGATGTCCTCGCGGTCGAACGGGGTGATGAAGCTCTCATTGAGCCGGTTCATGATCGCATGGGTGCGTTCGTCACCGGCGTGCTCGCAAGCGCGCATCTTTTCGGCCAGGGTTTCCCTGTCCGATCCGTCGCTGATGATCTCGACCAGAAGGCGGGATGCGGTGACCAGGTTGTTCGCGGAGTCGGCGAACAGGTCGTAGTAGCTGTCCTCACGTGGCGTGAGACGCAGGCGCACGTCGTTCTCCAGATGTGCGGGGATGGTCCGTGGTAGAGAGTACGGGTTACCAGGTGAAATGCGAACTTCATGTCCCCTTCTCCTAGTGGCTACCCTCCGTTTGGTCTGCGACACCGGGCCTGCCGGTAGTTTGATCGCCCTTTTTCCCGCGGCGAGGTGGGGGGATGCTTGACCGGGGGTTTCGGTCGTGGCTTGTCCAGTCCATCTTGGTGACATTTCCGGACCACCGCTAGACCGGGGGTGTGTGTTGGGCGTGTCTTGGGGGGTGGGGTGGGTTCTTTGGACGGGGTTGGGTGGGGGCTGCGTGTGGGTTGGGCCTACTTCAGGGCTTCTCTGGGCGGGTCCGTGGTGGGTGCCCGCAGAGCGCTCCTTGCGGGTGCCTCTAGCGTCGGGAGCGGCTCCAAACCCGTCTGAGGCAGCTCCCCAACCCGTCCGATGCTGCTCCAGCCCCGTCAGTAGCGCCCCCCAGGCCCGCCAGCTGTCCCCAGGCATCCCCCGGGAGCTTCTGGAGGGCGTCTTGTGGGAAACAGCTTTTGGACGGCCGTCCTCGAGACACCGTCGTCCAGCAGCGCATCACCAGGAGGCGCATTACGGGAAGCGAACGCGGACAAGATCGCGCCTCGCGCCTCGACCTTTCACCGGCAACAAGCGTGAGCAACCGCCTTCACAAGACCGGACCGCCCAGTCCAGCCGAGCCCTCAACCATGGGCGGCGTCAGATCTTGGTCCGGTGAAAGTTCCGAAAAGATCGAGACGGCGTCGGCCCCCGCTGCCCCTGATACCGCGACCCGTACTTCGGCGACCCATACGGATGCTCAGCCGGAGAACTCAACCGGAACACACACAACTGCCCGATCTTCATCCCCGGCCACAGCTTGATCGGCAACGTGGCCACATTGGACAGCTCCAACGTCACATGCCCACTGAACCCCGGATCGATGAACCCGGCAGTCGAGTGAGTCAACAGCCCAAGCCGCCCCAGCGAACTCTTCCCCTCCAACCGCGACGCCAGATGATCAGGCAAGCTGATCACCTCGTACGACGAGGCCAGTACGAACTCCCCGGGATGCAGAATGAACGGATCATCCCCCTCGGGCTCCACCATCCGCGTCAGATCCGGCTGCTCTATGGCCGGATCGATGTGCGGATACCGATGATTCTCGAACACCCGGAAGAACCGATCGAGCCGGACGTCGATGCTGGACGGTTGAATCATGTCCCGATCGAACGGATCGAGGGCAAGCCGCCCCGAGTCGATCTCGGCCAGGATGTCGCGGTCAGATAGCAGCACGCAGAGCAACCTACCGCGTGCCGGCGTGAAACTTGGGGGCACGGCTGGCTGATGTGGGCCGAGTTTCCGCTAGAGTGGTGGTCGCGGTTGCGGCCGATGCGGGTGTAGTTCAATGGCAGAACATCAGCTTCCCAAGCTGACAGCGCGGGTTCGATTCCCGTCACCCGCTCCACAGAAAGCTCAGCCAGGGCCTGGCGCTGGCCGGTTGCTTCGACCTTCCTCATCTCTCTTCATGTCGCTGCGGTATCGCGGTCGCTAGCGCAGGTGCGAGCTGGCAGTATCGAGATGGAGGGGAGACATAATGAACTTCGATCGGATCACTGTCGAGCCCGACAAGCTCGAAGGCAAACCGACCATCCGGGGGCTGCGCATCACCGTAGAGACGGTGGTTCGGCTCGTCGCGGCCGGGTGGACCTTCGATGAGATCTTGTCGGACTACCCCGACCTCGAACGCGAGGACATCAAGCAGGGGCTGGAGTACGCAGCGGCTGCCACGAACGTCCACTTCTACCGCCTCCGAGAGCCGGCGTGAACTTCCTGATCGATGAGAACCTTTCACCGCGTGTCGCTGAACCGCTATCGAAGGCCGGTCACGATGCGGTGCACGTGCGCGACCTCCAAGCGACGAGTGCGCCGGATTCCACGATCATGGCTCTTGCCATGGCGAACAACCGGGTCATCGTTTCGGCGGATACGGACTTCGGCGCGCTTTTGGCTCAGGCCCGTACGACTGAACCCTCGATCATGCTCGTACGAGAGATCCTTGAGCTTCGACCGCCAGAGCTGGTGAATATCATCCTTAACCACCTTGATGTCCTCGAACCTCACCTGTCGACGGGTGCGATCGTGGCCTTCGCCCCTGCGGGCATCAGAGTGCGAGCGCTCCCGCTCCGTTAAACAGAGAACTCGGCCGTCGTGCCACTAGCGTGCCATTAAGGGCGGTAACGAGGGGTCAACCACGGTCACTCACGACCGGCCTCAGCCGCAGGTCATTGCACCTACGAGGCAAGATCCCTGCAATTCCCAAGCTGACAGCGCGGGTTCGATTCCCGTCACCCGCTCCGGTGTTCGTGTAACAGTGTTCAGTCCCATCGCTCAGCGGTGATCACTGAGGGCTTGCGTCTTAAGAAGTTCGGTATCGACGACGCCATCAAGCGCCCGGTGGAGTTTTGCGTCGGTGGTCAGCAGCGGAATCTCTTGATCGAGAGCAAGCTGTGCGAAGACAGCGTCATACATGCCCAACGTCAACCGCACCGCCAGGGCGGTGGCCCCCTCCAACCGGTCGGCGTCCACGGGATGAACCCGGACACCGAGCTCGTCAATGATCCGAACGGCCGCAATGAATTCATCTGCGGACAGCCGACCCGCGAGCAGACCCTTCTTGCGCAGCACTCCGGCAACCTCAATCCGCGCGAAGTCCGCCGTCTCCAGTCTTACCCGGCCGTGCAGGAAGTCGTCCCGGATCTGGCGGGCGTGCTCGTGGCCAGGTTGATCGACGAACCACCGTAGGAACACACCAGTGTCCACGACGTACGCGTCAGCCACGTGCGCCTTCCCGGAGACGGTCCAGTTCCTCGTCGACTCCCGTCACACCGCGCATCCGCTCCTGAACCCGCTCCATAATGGCCAGCGCTCGCTCACGCCGACCAGCCGTCTCGAGGTTCTCGCGGACAAGTGCGAGAACCGGCTGGACACGGTCATCCGGAAGCCGATCGACTAGAGCATGCAACTCTTCACGCATCGCGCTCATGCTCGGAGTCTACGCCCCGCCAGGTTCGTCTCCCTGGCCATTTGTGCAGGGGTAGGCAGACCCGGTGGCCGTGCCCGTTGTGTGCCCGTTCTCAGAGCGATCTACGGAGGCTCAGGGGATCCACGGTCACTTGACCGGCATGCGCCCAGGTCAGTATTTCTCCAGCTCAGCCCTGTGTAATCTTGAAAGAGTTCTCAAGCGGACAGCGCGGGTTCGATTCCCGTGCCGGCTCTGACCTGGCGATCCCTTGATCGCGGGTTGAGGCTTCTGATCGTTTGGGCGCATCTTGGGGCCCCGCCTGGACGACGGCGAAGGGGATGACGAGATGGTCTTCCTACCGAGCAGGAGTTCACTCTCCTGCGCGCTTGTGCCAAGCCTGACGTCCGCGACATGCTCACGGTGCTCGTCGGGACGGGCATGCGTTACGCCGAGCTCGCCGCCCTTCAGGTGCGTGACATCGAGCCGTTCGCCAAGCCGGTGCCGACCTTGCGCGTGCGGCGAGCGTGGAAGCGCCAGGCGGACAACACCTTCAGGCTGGGCCGCCCAAGACCAAGCAGTCAAGGCGGACCATCGCCTGTCCCCGATGGTCACGGACGCGATCCTGCCGAAGCCGCGGGCTCAGCAAGCGCTCCCGTATCCACGATCTCCGCCATGCCCGCGTCGCCTGGCTGATCTCCGACAACATCCCGATGGCTGTCATCCAGCGGCGGATGGGGCACAAGTCGATCACCACGACCATCTGTTGAGGCGCCGACCGCTGAGCGCCGAAGGGCCAGACCTTCATCGGCAAAGCGCCGCGTCGAGCAAGTCACCTACAGCTTCTGTGTTCGTGGCGCAGCTGAAGGGCAGGCTCAGACCAGGTCGAGGCGGGCGAGTTCGGTGCGGGTGGTGACGCCGAGCTTGGGGAAGGCGCGGTACAAATGGTGGCTGACGGTCCTGGGGCTGAGAAACAGCTGGGCGGCGATCTTCCTGTTGGTTGCGCCCGTGGCGGCAAGCCGTACCACCTGGAGTTCCTGGGGAGAGAGCAGAGCGATCAGGTCGGGGGCGCCCGGCGCGACTGTCTCCCCGGCCGCGCGCAGCTCGGCGCGGGCGCGCTCGGCCCAGGGAGCGGCGTCGACGCGGTCGAAAGTCTCCAGGGCGGCGCGCAGCCGGGTGCGAGATTCGTTTCTTCTGCGGGCGCGGCGCAGCCACTCGCCGTGCAGCAGGTCGGTGCGGGCCCGCTCGTAGGGCCGATTCGCCTCGGCGTGTGAGCGTGCGGCCTGTTCCCAATGCTGTTGCGCCTCCTCCTCGTCGTGGGCGAGGAGGGCACGGCAGCGGTGCAGTACGGCGTCGGCCCACGGGTGGCGGGCGGCCGTGGCCCAGGACTCGAAGCGGGTGAGCGGTTCCGCGGCGCGGTCGGGCAGGCCGAGCCGTACGGCGGCCTCGATCTGGTCGGGCGCGAAGTAGATGGGCATGATCTGGTGCCGGAGCGGTCCCAGGGCGGCGGCCTCGAAGCGTTCGAGCGCGGCCTCGAAGCGGCCCTGGCCGAGGTCCAGCAGGCCGAGCGCCCACTCGGCCCAGCCGACGATCGTCGCCACCGGGTGGGCTTCGTGGTGCGCGATCGTACGTTCGGCCAGCTCACGGCAGTCCTGTTCGCGGCCCTGGACGGCGGCAACCATGGCCATGGCGCTCTCGAAGTGCGCGATGCGGTGCGTCTGCCCGATGTCGGTGGCAAGCTGGCGCCCTTCGGTGGCGGTCGCGATGGCGTCGCGGAACCGGCCGAGGTACATCTGGTGGATCGCCAGCACCACCTGGCCCAGCGACAGCAGCCCGGCCATGCCCTCGGCCCGGCATTCCTCGATCACCGACTGTGCGATGGCGAGCCCGTTGTCGAAGTCGCCCGAGATTCCGGCCAGCGAGCAGACGCTGATCCTCAGCGCCGTCATGCCGGTGGGGACCGCCACGGCCACGGCGATGAGTTCGCGGAACGGTGGGAGCGCCCGGTCCAGGTCGCCGGCCAGGAAGTCGGCCATCGCGCGGGCCGCCCGGACGAACCCGTCCATCCCGTCCTCCGGCGTCAGCGGCAGCTCGGCGAGCCGCGCCGCGGCCTCGGCGACGGCCGCGGGATCGCTGAGGTACCAGGCGTTGCGGACCGCGTCGAGCAGGATGAGCGCCGCCTCCTTCCGGTCCACGTCGGCGATGGAGGCGGCGCCGTCGAGGAGGATCCGGTGCGCGTCGTGCACATTGCCCCGGTCGAAGGCGATCCGGCCGCGCAGTCCTGCCAGCCTGGCGAGGGTGAGCGGGTCGTCACCGAGTCGCCGCACCTGGTCGGCCAGGATTTGAGCGTGTTCCAGGGCTCCGGCCTCGGCGGCGGCCTCTGCGGCCAGGGCCAGCCGTCGGGCACGTTCGGCCAACGTGGGGGTGAGCCGGGCGGCGCGCTCCAGTGCGGCGGCGGCCGCGGCGTGGCCCGCGCGTTCGCGAGCACGGTCGGCCGCCTGTTCGAGCGCGGCGGCGATGGGCTCGTCGCGTCCGGTCACGGCGGCCGCCAGGTGCCAGGCGCGGCGGTCGGCGTCCTGGTCGTCGTTGAGTGCCCCGGCCAGTGCGTGGTGCACGGTCACGCGTTCGCCGTAGGCCGCCCGCCGTGCCGCCGCCGTACGCATCAGTGGGTGGCCGAAGGACAGGCGCCCGCCCGCGGTGGACAGGAACCCGGCGCGCTCGGCCGGGCCGAGGGCGCCGGCGCCTACTCCCAGCTTCCCCGCGGCGCGGACGACGACGTCGAGATCGCCGGCGTCGTCGAGGGCCGCGACCAGCAACATCGTCTGAGTGTCCGGCGGCAGTACGGCGATCCGCGCCTCGTACGCCTCCTGGATGCGGCGCGGCAGCGGCAGTGGCTCCTGGACGTCCGGCAGCGCGTCGGGCACCCGTGGCAACTCGATCAGCGCGAGGGGGTTCCCGCCGCTTGTGGCGAGGATCCTTTCCCGTACGGCCGGGCCGAGCCCTGGCGTGTGCTCGCGCAGCAGGTCGGAGGCGGCCTGCCGGTCGAGACCGTTGAGCCGCAACTCGGGCACCCCGGGCGCGTGGAAGGTGTCCCTAGCCGCGAACAGCAGGGCGATCCCCTCCGAGTGAAGCCGTCTGGCCGTAAACAGCAGTGCCTCGGCCGAGGATCTGTCCATCCATTGGGCGTCGTCGACCAGGACGAGCAGCGGGCCGTCCTCGGCCAGTTCGGTGAGCAGCGACAGGGCGGCCAGGCCGATGAGGAACCGGTCCGGCGGGGCGGTGGCGAGGCCGAACGCGCCCTCCAGCGCCCTGGTCTGCGGCGCCGGCAGAGCGCCGATGCGGTCGAGGGTCGGGCGCAGCAGCAGGTGGAGTGCCGCGAAGGGCAGCTCGGCCTCGGTCTCGATGCCGGTGCCGTGCAGCCGCTGCAGTCCCTCCGCCAGTTGATCGGCGTGGCCGAGGAGCGCGGACTTGCCGATCCCGGGCTCGCCCCGGATGACCAGGCTCGCGCTCCGGCCGTCCTTGGCCTCCGCGATCAGAGCCTCGATCTGCGCCTGTTCCCGCTTTCGCCCCAGCAGCACCATCGGAATCTACCGTCATCGCGGGATTACCAGTCAATCGTCCGATGCCGGACGTACGCCCTCCCTCCGTACCGTCGTACATGATCCCCGACGGCGACGTAAGGAGAAACGCATGTCCTTATTGATCTTTCTGCTGCTGTTCGTCGCCCTGTGCGGCTGGCTCGACCACTGGGCCACTCGCACCCCCGATCCCGGCAGCAAGGAAGGACACTGAATGTTCATCGGACACTTCGGCCTGGCCGCGGCGGTCAAGGCAGCCCAGCCGCGCGTCCCGCTGTGGTCGCTCATGCTCGCCACGCAGTTCCTCGACGTCGTCTTCGTCGTCCTTTACCTGGCGGGCGGAATCGAGTCCTTCCAGGCCGTCGCCCCGGGAACGTACGGCGAGGCGCTGATCAATGCGCAATACACTCACTCCCTGCTGGGCTCGTTGCTGCTGTCGGCCCTGTACGGCGGCTTCGGCGCATGGCGGTGGGGCCGCCGGGCCGGGACTGTGCTCGGCCTGATGGTCTTCAGCCATTGGGTGCTCGACCTGCTCGTCCACCGCGCCGACCTGCCCCTGCTGCCCGGCAACGCCGGCGACCTGCCGCTGCTTGGCCTCGGCCTGTGGCAGACCCCGTGGGCCACCGCCGTCATCGAGGCCGTTCTCCTGGTGGCCGGCGCCATCTTCTACTTCCGTTCAGTACGGCAACGCGCCTCGATCACCTGGCGCGCGATCGTCTCCGGCGGTGTCATGGCCCTGCTGCTCGTCCTGGGCCTGGCCGTTGACATCCTCAGCTAGGCAGGGCATCGAATTGTTCATCGACGTGCCAGGGGGCCGCCTGGCCTATGACTCCGCCGGCGAAGGGCCGCTCCTCGTGTGCGTACCCGGTCTGGGCGACACCCGGGACGCCTACCGGTCGCTGCGCCCGGTGCTGGTGGCGGCGGGATACCGGGTGGTGACGATGGACCTGCGAGGCCACGGGGAGTCGTCGGCGGGCTGGGACGACTACTCCCAGTCCGCGGTAGGGGCCGACATCGTGGCCCTCCTGGAGCACCTGGACGCGCCCGCCGTCGTCCTGCTCGGCAACTCCTACGCCGGAGGTGGCATCATCCGCGCGGCCGCCGACGCCCCCGAGCGGGTCGCCGGGATCGTGCCCATCGACGGATTCATCCGGGCCATCCCGCTCAACCTCGCCGTCCGTGCGCTCATCAGGCTGATCGCCTCGTCCCCGCGGCTGTGGAGCGTCTACTACACCACGGCCCATCCGACCGCCAAGCCCGCCGACCTGGCCGAACACCGCGCCAAACTGGTGGCCATGCTGCGCGACCCGCAGCGGCGCGAGGCGATGCGGCGCATGCTGCTCAACCGCGCTCCGGAAGCCGAACAGGTCATCGCGCAGGTCCGCTGCCCGGCGCTGGTCCTCATGGGAGCCAAGGATCCCGACTTCCCCGACCCGGCGGCGGAGGCGCGGACGCAGGCGTCGCTGCTGCGCGGGCAGGCCGTGGTGATCGACGACGCCGGCCACTACCCGATGTCGGAGTTCCCCGAGCGGACAGCAGAGGCCCTGCTGCCCTTCCTGAAGAACGTTTTCTAACGCCGGCCGGTCCAGGTGGCCAGGAGCTGGAGCGCGGTGTGGGAGGCCGACCCTTCGTCGGCGGTGTGTACCACCAGGGCTAGTCCGGAGTCGTCCGGCAGGCGCAGGGTCTCGTAGGCCAGCTCGAGCTCGCCGACCAGAGGATGCCGGTACAGGTAGCGCCCGTGTCGTTTGTCCTTCACCTGGTGCTCCGCCCACAGCTGACGGAACTCCGCGCTGGCGGCGGACAGCTCTTCGATCAGGGCCGCAGTGGACGGGTCGGCGGGTCGGTGACCGGCGTCCAGCCGCAGGAAGCCGACCAGATCGCGGGCCCGTGCCGGCCAATCGGCGTAGAGCCGGCGCACGCCCTCGTCCAGGAAGTTCAGCCGGGCCAGGTTGCGCCGCTCGGGTGGCAGCGCCCCGAAGTCGATGATCAGCGCGGCGGCCAACGGGTTCCAGGCCAGCACGGTGGTGTTGCGGTCGACCAGGTAGGCGGGCACGTCGTGGATCGATGACAGCAGGCGGTAGATGCCTGAGCGCGGAGGCCGACGGTCGGCGGCGTCGGGTGCGGTGGCAGGGTCCGGTCGGGCCAAGCGGTGCAGATGGCCGCGTTCGGCGGCGTCCAGCCGCAGAGCGCGGACGACCGCGTCCAGGAACTTCCGCGGAAAAGTGCAGGCTGTGGCCCCACCGGCGAGTCTCTGGAGTACGCCGGTGGCGGGTTTGGAGCAGTGTCACCCAATGCCACGCCGCTGGAGGAGTACTGGCAGGTCATGGCCAATTTGAAGGCCGAGGAAAGGTCCGGGCGATCGGGCTGTCCAATCACACACCCGACCTGCTTGAGGCCGCCGAACGGATCGCCCACGTCGATGTCATCCAACCACCGTTCTCCGCGATCAACCGCTCCGCTGCCGCGGAGATCGCCTGGGCCCGCGCCCACGGCACCGGTGTGATCGTCTACTCACCGCTCCAGTCGGGGCTTCTCACCGGCGCCTTCTCCGCCGAACGAGTGGCGAACCTGCCCGCCGACGACTGGCGCGCGGCCCACGACGACTTCACCACCGGTCTAGCCGCCAACCTCCAGCTCGCCGACGCGCTGCGCCCCATCGCCGAACGCCATGGCAGCACCTTGGCCGAGGTCGCCATCGCCTGGGCACTGGCCTGGCCCGGCGTTACCGGTGCCATCGTCGGCGCCCGCAAGCCGGAGCAGGTCGGCGGATGGATCGGAGCGGGCGCCGTGCGCCTGACCCCGGCAGACCTCGAGGAGGTCGCCGCCGCGATCACCGCGTCAGGCGCCGGTACCGGCGCCGCCCGGCCGTAACGGCCTGCCATCACGCAAGGAGAGCGAAGGACATGTCCCTCATTCATCTCACCGAATGCCTGGCCGCGCCGGGGCAGGAAGATCGGCTCCGCACCGCTCTGGAGGCGATGATCGAACCGTCCCTGGACGAACCCGGCTGCCTGGCCTATTGCATCTACACCGACCCCAACCGCCCCGCCAGCATGGTGGCAATCGAGGAATGGACCGGCCCCCAGGCCCTCGCGGAGCATTACAGCTCACCGCATTTCCGTCACGCCAAGCAGGTTCTGGAGCTGGTCCTGGCCGAGCCGATGACTCTGCGCAGGCTGGTGACCGCCCCCACTAGTTGATGTGGGAGGTCTCCGATGTTGATTGGAGTAGCGCGATGGCCTGGCGGGCCCGATCTTCCTCGCTCCGGTTGTGCAGTCGGATGGCCTGGCCGGGGTCGCCCAGGGTCGCGGCGATCCCGGCCGGGCTGTTGAGCGCCTTGGTTGCCGATTGCCCGTGACAGTTCCAGCGCCTGGCGATGCAGGTCGGCCGCGCGCGTACTGGCCGAGTCGCTCGTGGGCGATGCCGAGGTAGTCCAGCGTCACGGCCTCGCCGAACCGGTCGCCGAGATCACGGAAGAGCTCAAAGGCGCGCAGGCTCGCCTCCACGGCCTGCTCGTGGTCGCCGCCGTCCGGATAAACCCCGCCCAAGCCGACCAGTGTCCGCGCTTGACCTCGCAGGTCTTCGGACGTACGGCATGCGGCCAGAGCTCGATCGAAGTGCTCACGGGCGACGTCATGGCTGCCCTGCACCCGATGCACCCAGCCGAGGTCGGTCAGTCGGTTCGGTCCTCGCGGATAGGGCGGCCCGCAGCGCCTTGCCGTACAGAACGAGAGCGTTGTCGTGGTAAGCGCTGTCGGGGTAGAGCACGTGCATGGCGGCCGACGCCGTGGCCAGCTGGTGGCCGAGCAGCCGGGTCAACGCCGCGTGGGCGACGGTCTTACCGGGCCGGCCGGCAGCAGCCCTGCCGTACGGTCGCAGGGTTCGTCGCGGGGCGGCGGCATCTCGTGGTTCGGCCGCGCGCACGGCTGGGCCGCCGACTCGGCGCGCCTTCGAGATCGTCGACGCCGACGGCGAGGTGGTGCGGGTCACCGGCGAGTCCGACAGCGAGCTGTTCTGGGCGCTGCGCGGCGGCGATCTCGGGACCGACGTGGACGCGGGCTGAGACGGACCTACCCGGTGTGCTGGCGACGCCTTCAACGACGGCCTGGCACCGCGATGCTTGCGAGTGCGTCGACAGCTTCCTGGAACTGGCGGCGCCATCGTGAGGCGAGCATCGGCTTGGTCAGTCCGATGACTGTGCCGTTGAAGACCTCGGTGTTGCCGATTCGGGTTCCTCCTCCAGTTCGCGCGGTGAAGGTCCACAAATGGCAGGACCGTACACCGTTGGCGTCACCAGTCCAGGAGGCGCGACGGGCGGGCTCGGCGATGCCGACGGTGACATGGTCGGTGGTGGTCCCGGCGGGAAAACCGAGGCGAAGGGTCTGGTCGAAGGTCGCACCCACTGCGAATCCGGGCGCTCCGGTCCACTCGGTGGCCTGGTGCAACGGCGACCAGGACGGCCAGTTGCTCAGGTCGCTCCAGAGCGTCCAGACGTCGTGCGGGTCGGCTGGGCTGTCGGTTGTTGCGGCGACGATAAGCGTCTTCCAGTCGGGCCGGGTTACGCCGATCCCGTCTAGGCAGAACTGGACATCCTGGTGGGTGGCTAGGTTCTGACTCGCCATGTTCAACTCTCCTCGGGTACATTATCCTGGATTACGGATATAAAATCTTGGACATGGAGGCGTGGAGTTGTCAACAGATCCAGCAGAGGCGGTCAGTGCGACGTTGGCGGCGAATCTGCGGGCGGGAAGAAGAGAGCGCGGATGGCGCTTGGAAGACCTCGCCTCTCGCAGCGGTGTCAGCCGCGGCATGCTCCAGCAGATCGAAACGGGTCAGACCAATCCTTCTATCGCGACGGTCGCCCGTATCTGCTCCACACTCGGGATCACCATCGGACAGCTCGTCGAGCCGCCGGAAGACCTCGGCCGCGTGACGCCCGCCGCTGACATCGACGTTCGGCGAGCTGGACGCGCCAGCGAGGCGAGGCTGCTCATCAACGATGGGCAAGCGCCTTTTGTCGAGCTATGGGACTTCGTCATCGCGCCGAACGACGAGATCAGCTCGCATGCCCATCCCGTCGGCACTCGCGAGTTGATCCACCTGCATCAGGGAGAACTGGTGGTGGAAGTCGGCGGGGCCACGTTCCACGTCGCGGAAGGCGGGTCCATACGCATCCGAGGCGACCGAGCCCATCTGTACCGAAACCCGACCGCTGAGACGCTCCGACTCACCATGACCGTGGTCTACTCCGGCAACCAGGACCCGCGCTACGCCCGGCCCGCCACCTGACTGCGTCCCGCATGCTGATGTGCTAGCGGCACCGTGGAGGCAGCTCGTTGCATGCGCTGGTTTCCAACGTCCGACACACCCGGACATGTGATGGCGCTCCCAGATGCCGGTGCCGGCCTTCCTGCCCTTCACCCATATAGGCGGGGATCACATGCACGGTTCCTCCTTTTCTCCGATGGTGCTCACCGCGATCTCTGCCTCATCTTGCGGTGAGACCTCGAAGTAACCGTCATAGAACGGTTCGGCGAAGTCGCGGGCAATCGACTCCGCGAGCCACGACGCGAAGGTGATGTCCTGAGGGAAGAGCGCGTGATCCAAGCAACACAGATTGGGGTTCCATCCCCACATCGTGCCCTCGGGATCGCGGCAATCCAGCAGTGACGCGATTGCACACCCCCAGTCCAACAACTGGATCATGCCCGCGCATCGTCCGTAGGACTCGGTTCGAAACGCCAAAGCCGATTCAGTTATGTCCGCGAAGATGTCGCTTTTCCAGAAGTCATACCCCCGTACACCGATGATGCCGCCGCGAGGACCGAAACCTCCGTTCCCCACCTCCAGATACAACCGCCGTAGCAGCGAAGGAAGCGGGTAACCGATGGCCTCTTCAGCCTCAGCGACCGCCTCGGTCGAGGCCACCGGTAGTACATCAGGCCCAAGGTCTGACCGTATCGCTTCCAAGATCTCATCTTCGGTCATGATCTGCACTCCGCGTGCGGGGACCGCTGGAGGAAGCGCCAGAAGTCTTCTACGTCCATAAGGCTGCATGCTGTCAGCTTCGACCGATAATGCCACAACACAGAGGCATCGACCGCGTGCCAGATCCGTGCCAGAACGAGCGGCGATCAGCGGTGAATCACGGAGACTCAGGGTCACTCGACCAGTCTCGACCTGCACCTCCGTTTTGCAGCTCAGCAGGGCAAGATCCCTGCAATTCCCAAGCTGACAGCGCGGGTTCGATTCCCGTCACCCGCTCCACAACGAAGGCTCAGTTCAGAGCTGGCATGGTCGAAGCTCTGAACTACTTGGCTGCGGACCGGCGCACCTTTCTCAGGCGACTTTCCAGGTTCGGTCGCCGAGCGTTGCTACGAGATCCAAATGGCCCCCGAGTGCAGCGATGTACTCTCGCACGACGTCGATGCCGGATACCTCGCCATGTTCAATCTTGGAGATGCGAGCTTGGCTGACTCCCAAGATGTCGGCGAGTTCAGCCTGAGTGACACCGGCGGCCTGACGGATCTCGGCGAGCTGGAATCCGCGGACATACGCTTCGCGGCGTTCACGCGCGACGGCTTCCCCAGCAGCGCGTTCCGTCTCGTCTCGCGGGTCGAGGGCTGCCGCCTTGGCCTTGACATCCGACCACTTGCTGTACCGAGTGCTCATCGCTCCTCCTGCTCTTCTTGCTTGAGCGTGATCAAGTGCTGGGCAAATCGTTCATCAGCCAGTGGTATCGCCTCCCGATACCAGCGGTTCCAGTTGCCGGCCTTATCGCCGGCCACCAGAAAGATCGCTTCCCGTGCCGGATCGAAGCAGAACAGCATCCGGATCTCACTCGTCCCCGATGAGGGCGGACGTAGTTCCTTCATGTTGTGGTACTGGCTGCCCTGTACCCGGTCGACCAGAGGACGGCGCGCCGTTGGGCCTTCCTCCGCGAGCTGATCGATCGCGTCCTTGATCAGGTCTGCAGTCTCCGGATCGGTTGCGCATATGGTCAGATACCATGCCTCGACCTCCGGATGAAGGCTGACCTCCCAGCTCATGCAGCTATTATAACCATCTAGTCATATTCTCCATATCAGCATCCTGCTTCTCCTTCGGGCGGGTCGACGGTGGACGGGATGATCAGGCGGACGGCGTGCGCGCGTCGCGCGGGAAACACCAGGGTCGCGGGCTGATCGCCGTGCCATTAGTGTGCCATTAAGGGTGGTAACGAGGGGTCAACCATGGTCCCTCACGACCGGCCTCAGACCCAGGTCAACGTCCCTACGAGGCAAGATCTCTGCAATTCCCAAGCCGATTCCCGTCACCCGCTCCACAAGCAAGGCCTTCTCCAATAGGCGCTTCGCGCTCAAGAGCTCAGACAGTGTTCGGTGCGGGCGCGGCTCCCACACCCCGCCAACTGCGTCGCCTTCGCCGTGGGGGGCGCTTCGCGCCGATCAAGCTCAGACTGTGTCTATTGGGGCTCCCGCCCCAAACCCCAAGTCGAGGGGCTGCCGCCCCTCGAACTCCCCGACCGCTTGGCCATCTGGGGTGGCTACCTCGTTGCCCCGAGCCGAATCCGGGTGGCCTGTCGTCGAGTACTGTCCACCACCTGAACACGATCGCGCCCCGCAACCGATCACAAGAAATGAACCAGAACCCAGTGGGGAGCTCCACCTTCACCCCTGACCCTTGGCCCGCTTCCCTGCCCGGTGGGACGACGACGGGACGATCAGGCAGGGGTTACGTGAGTGACATGGCGGGAGTTACTGTCGCCTCATGGAGTCTCGATCACCGTTGATCACGCATATCTCATGGGGGAGGATGGTGGTCGACGGCTTGGGTGAGGGCAAGGACTTCAAGCTTTATCCCGGTGGCGGAAGGCCCTGGGACTGGAGCGAGACCGGCACGAGGCACAAGCCCGGTATCCAACCCTCGGACGTTCAGGAGCTCCTCGACAGAGGCAGTGAAGTGATCGTTCTTTCCCGAGGTATGCACCTGGTCTTGGAGACCTGCCCTGAGACCCTGGATCTCTTGAAGGCCCAGGGTATCGAGGTGTATGTCGAGGAGACCACCGTGGCTGTCCACCGTTACAACAGGCTGGCTGAGTCCGTTCCTGTTGGAGGCCTGTTCCACTCCACCTGTTGATGGCGTGCGGGCATTCGTCGGTGAGTGATCCATGGGACGCCATTGATGATCAGATCCTCGAAGCGCGCATCATCCAGGCCCTGATGGTGATTCGAGATCACTCCGGCAGCACGCTCCACGAAGCCATCGACAGGTTCAGGGAGCGCTACGACTATCTCCGCGAGACTCGTTCAGACGTCTTCACCACGCCCACGGGAAGCATGGGCGCGGCTTCTACTCCTGAGTGGTTCTACGGGCGACAAGTGGCCCCACCTACGCGTGGACGGTGGCCCCATCCTGTGATCGGAGAAGTACGTTCCGCTGAGTTTTGACGCTTGATGTGCTCCGGGGCCTTCTACCTGCATGTCCGAAGCTCGATCGCCGATTACCGAAAAGTCATATTCGGCGCGGTACGGCTCCGTCCTGCCAGAGGTAGAGGTCGCGCAGCAGAGAAATCTCGGCGCCGTGATGGATCAGCTCCTTGTTGACGTGCTGGACGATGACCTCCATGGGAAGCCGCTCGGGACCCACCGCGGGCGGATTCTCCAGGTCGGCGTCCGAGAGTTCGCGGACCCCCGCGTTCCATCTCCCGTACATCTCATCGAGCTGTTTCAGCGCCTCGTCAGCGGTCCCCGCGTAGGCGAATGTCTGGGAGTCGATGTCCTGGCCGCCGAAGTGCCATCCGACCCGATAGCCCAGGCACGAGACGATGATGTGCGCCAGCCGCCAGGCAATCGTGGTCACCGGCGCCGGCACCGGGTCAGGGGACGCGGAGTCCATCGTCCACTCCCCTGAACCTGCCGACATCGGTGCGGCCGACGTGCCACGTGGGCGGATGCTCCAGCAGTCGCGCACCGGCTCCCAGAAGTACTCCTCATCGGCAAGACCGTCCAGCCGCGGCCGCAGGTTCTTGCGCCAGTACCAGTCCAACTGCTCCGCGAGCCGCTCGCTTCTTGTCATTTCCGCACACTACCGGCCACGGAGATCTAGCTGCGAGCCTCGCGGACGCCGTCGCCGGCCGTGGGCCGCGAGAACGTACCGCACCGGGAGATGATGCTGGGGGATGATGCGCCTTCGGGCCGCGCCGCCGCGAGTACCCCGAGCGAGCGCCATGCCAGAGCCTCCGACCTGCATGTTCGAAGATGGCGAAGACAGATGATCCCGAGACCAGCGACCCTGGAACACGATAGGTGAGGCCAAATCTCGTCCTTGATCAAGGCAGTCAAGATTGCTAACTGGGGCCGACGCTCGCCCGTAGGTGGGGCCACTTCTCACCCTGAAACCACCTGAGGTCGACGCCCGTTGCGGTCCCCCGTCTGTCCGCGGCGTTCATCGAAGACCGAACGGCATTCCTGACCTGCATTGAGCCGTGTCTTCCACTCGTGCCCGTTCGCAGAGCGATCAGCGGGGACTCGCGGGGACGCGCGGCTCCTCGACTGGCAGGGGTCACGTCCGTGGACGTGACCCCTGTGACAACAACGGCCACGAACGAAGGCAGATCAACTCAGCCTTCGGAACCGACGTTCTACGCAACGGGAGCCGTACGACCCTGTGAATGATCGTGCTCATAAGAAGCGGTCACCATGCGTTGATCTTCCTCCTGAAGCCTAACCTGTGTCCTGCGTCTAAACGGAGAACGGGTACGCATCGTTGACTACCAGTTCCGTCACCTTGAGCAGGCGGCGGTGGTAGTCATAGGCGTCGTGGAAGGAGGAGGGGTAGCCCAGGTGATGCAGATGCCATCGGAGTTTGCGCAGGCACCTGAGGAGAGTGGCTTTGTGGCCTGAGCCGGTCGTGCCGTTGTTGCGTAGGTAGGTCGATACGCAGTCGGCGAGAGTGGCGTTCAGTTCGACGAGGTCGTCCCTCACCGAGGTCGGTACGTCAGGGAATGGGACGGGCACATGCCGGCCCCACAGGATCCCGATCTCTCGAAACATCACCCGATGGCCTTCCGGCCCGGGCCATCTCCATCCATGCAGGTATCGCACTTCGGACGCCAACGGACTACGGCGATGCCTTGACTTTTCGAGGCGGCGCCGGTCGGCGAAGGCGTCGATCTCCGCCAGCCAAGCATTCCGGCTGAGTTCCAGCATGTCCAGCGCTCGGATCAGAGCCAACTCATCGCGTCGAAGGTTTCCTGCCGTGGCCAGGTATGAGCAGGTCGCATTGAAGCCGATCGGGTGGTAGCGGCTGACTGCGCACCTCAGCGCGCGGAAGCGTCCTCCGTAAGGAAGATCACGATCGCGAACGCGTCTGGCGTATGTCCCGAATCCCACGGCACCATCATGTCTTCCCCGAGGCCTGGCACGCTTACCCTTCGGGCAGGTCGACGGCAGACGGGATGATCAGCTGGGCAGGATGCGCGCGTCGCACGAGAAACACCAGGTCGCGGGCTGATCGCCGGGCCATTAGCGGGCCATTGACAGGGGTGACGAGGGATCGATCACGGTCACTCAGGACCGGCTTTCTGCCCAGCTCAGCGCCTCATCAGGCCGTGATTGATGCAGTTCCCAAGCTGACAGCGCGGGTTCGATTCCCGTCACCCGCTCTAGGAGAGACCGGCTCGCCGCCCCCTTCGGAGGGTCGGCTTCGGAGGGTTCTTGTGCTGGTCGGGAGACGCTCCCCAAGCCTCTCGCCTTATGAGGTTCTCAGGGCGCGGTGTGCCCATTCATCACCATCGGCAACGGTAAGCCCTCGGCATCTAGACAGCCGAGGCTGAAAGATCGGCGCTAGCATGCGGCGATGGACTGGGGCGCCTTCGAGAAGGCATGGCATGACAGCGGATGCCGCATCCTGAGTGACCTCGCAGCGGCGTGTCCAGGCGAGCGACTGTACGGCGCGGCCTTCCATCTCTTCTATATGGACGGCGTCAAGATCCTCCCGCCCGCCCTAGCCGCCAACATCGAGGCAGCGGTGCACGAGGACTATGAGTACTCGACACGGTTCACCCCGCCGGAGTGGCGGTGGGACGTCCTGGACGCGACGAGCGATGCGATGTCGCCGTGGTATCTCAGTCTCACTGAGGAGTATCTGGCACCCGCTGCCACCGAGACCGAACGGGATGCGGCGATGAACGCGCTCGAGGCGGCGCACGACACCGCGATGGCCAACGTCTGCAAAGCGATCACCACGACAGCGCGCCGGGGCGACATCCACGGGTCGCTTCCGCCTGGGTTCGTCGTCGTCATCCTCGAAGGGCAACGCGGGGATGAGGAGGCCGGTCTGATCCGGAAGAGCGTCGACCCGCAGCTGCTGCCGACAGTCCCTGAGCTGGCCGAGTACCTGCGGCAACTCGAGGAGACTTGAGCCCCCCCAGCCAGCTCAGCGTCCCTCAGTTCAGTCGCGATTACCCAGCTCTCCAAGACAGGTCTCTTGCCGATCCTGTAAAACAGAGCGCCCGCAAAAGAGCAGCCCTTGTACGTGAAGGACCTCTAGCGCGAGCTGATTTGAACGGCGTCAGAGACGCGTGGGGGACCTACCGATCAGAAGGTGCGTGCCCGTTCGGACGGCGATCAGCAGGGAGTCACGGGGACTCAGCGGCACTCAACCCATGTCTGCCCAGGTCAGCGCTTCTCCAGCTCAGTCCGCATGATCTTGAAAGAGTCCCAAGCTGACAGCGCGGGTTCGATTCCCGTCACCCGCTCCAAGCACGAAAAGCACTGTCCGGCATGCCGGATCGCCTACTGCTCGAACCAGGCCACCAAGCGGACAGCATCGTCTCCGTGAATGTGCGCGAGCGTACGCATGACTGTCCATACCCCGTGCCAGAGGCTGTCGGGCGGGACGGCGAGGCGGCGCGTGGCACGCTCAACACGGAAGACAGTGTCTCTGTCCTTCCATTCGGTGCCTTCATCCCACAGCACGGCAACCTGATAAGGGTCGACCGTCAAGGTATCCACACCACTTACCCGAGCAAATCTGCGGCTCCATACCGAGCGGTAAACGAGCTCTAGGCTCTGATCGGGAAGCTGCCGGTACTGGGCCACGTTGGTCGGGTGAAGCGCGGGTTCATCCCAGTCGATCGCGGTGACCTCATCCCAGTTCAACCACGTGACACCGAAGGCAGCTTCTCCCCATTCCGCCAAACCCGCTTTGGCGATCTCCGACGCATCCTGGGGGAGCCCGCGATCGGCCGCTATCGGTCGCCAGTGGCCTGAGCGGCGAATCCCGAAGAGGCACTCGAAGGCTTCGTAGTCTCTGCCCACCAACATCTTCAGCGAGATAGCAGCAACCCAAGCGGTCTCGCCGACATCGAGTCCGGGAGTCCATGTACGGCACTCGATGAATCCGTGGATGTCGGTTCCCATGCCGAGATCTTCTTGTCCGCGCAGAGGCGCTGTCCAACCCTTTGTGATCACGAGGCGGTAGGTGGATGAGGTAGATGCTCGAGCAGAGCGAGCGGAGTGCGCGCGGGCCGGCCAGGCCGTGCCCGCTGCGTGCCCGTTCGGACGGCGATCAGCGGGCAGTCGCGGGGACTCACGGTCACTCGACCGGCATCGTCCCAGGTCCGCGTTTCCCTGGTCAGACGCTGTGATCATGAAAGACTTTCCAAGCTGACAGCTTGCCTGGCCGATCACTATTGCCAGGCTCAGCAGACCATCCGGTTGGGCGAAATCGAATGCTCGCGTGAGGGCAAGGAACTCGGCACTGCCCTTCGATGTACGACGGCCGATCTTCAGAAGTCAGTCGACGGCCGGAGTTCGCGCCCAGAGAATGGGAAGACATAGACGCCACGAGCCTGCGGAGCTTGTCAGCTCAAGTCCTTCTGCACAGGGTCATGCCGTCGATTGGCTGGGCGTGTAGACCAGGTCGACCCATTCCCGCTTGGCTTTCGCCGTAAAGCTCGCCAGGACACGGGTGATCTTGCCGTTCAGGTCAATCACTACTACCCGGGAGCCATCGTTGTCACTAGCCTCGACGGACAGGTGCTGATCGTCCCACCATCCGATCGCCGGCCCGCCCTCGTTGACGCGCTTAACGAGCTTGCCCGTTTTGAAGTCCCACAGGCAGAAGTGGTTCTCGGTATACACGCACAGCGTGAGGATTCGCCTGCCCGAGGGCGAGAACGAATCCGTGCCGTGCATGATGCCGATCTTGCGTAGCGTGCGGAGCGTGCGCCCGTCCTGCCGGTACACACGGACGCCTGCGTACAGGTCCGAGATGCCGGCGACCAGATATTTGCCGTCCGGAGTCCACTGGAAAGTCGCATGTTCGTGGACGCTGCGGACGGTTACGGCCTTCGAGGTGCCGGCGACGGGGTCAACGATGACGAAGCCGACCGTTTCGATCTCGTCTTTTTGGATGCTGAGGACGAGTCTGCGACCATCACGTGCCCAAATGGGGCTGGTGGCGTTCAGCGGTTTCCGTACCGTACGAATGCGCTTGGACCTGCCCTCGCTATCGAAGATCACAACGGAGTTGTATGTCCCGGGAGAGGAGTAGGGCACGCCCGCGACGTTTCCACCTTTCGGCGCCGGTTGCAGCTCGCCATACCCTTTCTTCGCCACGAAGGTATTCCCATCGGATGAGCGGAGATAGGCGGCACGGCGTGATGACGACACCTCCTTGCTGAAGGCCGTCATCCTCCACGGATCACCGTCCTGCTCATGTAATACGACGCCAGCGTTGGGCACGTCGATGTCGACGCCGATGCGTTGCTGAGCGGATGCGGGAGTGGTGGCGAGCATGGACAGAAGCAGGCTCACGGATAGCACACCACGTAACAGGAGAGCGTTGATCACGATGGCAGCATAGAGAAAGGTCGTGGTCTGCGAAGGCGTCCACGTTAGGATCGCGCTGTCTTGACAACGTGATCTATCGCGCTCTTATAGAGATGGGGGAAGTTCACCACAGCATGACCAGCCACATGGAACGCCCGCTGCTCTTCCTCGATGTCGACGGGCCGCTTCTCCCATTCGGTGAGGCCCCGCAACGCGAACCGTTGGCTACCACACCCGACTCACACTTGGCGCGGCTCACCTCCGAAGTGGGGCGTCGGCTGGCGGCGCTGCCCTGCGAACTCGTCTGGGCCACCACCTGGGAAGACGAGGCGAACGCCGAGATAGCACCCCGAATCGGGCTGCCGTGCCTGCCAGTCGTGAACTGGCCGGACCCATCCGACGGGGATGAACGTGAGAACCAATGGTTCGGGCTTCACTGGAAGACCCGGACCCTGGTGAACTGGGCGGCCGGACGCGCGTTCGCCTGGGTCGACGACGAGATCACCGACGCCGATCGGGACTGGGTCTCCACGCACCATGGCGGCCGGGCACTCCTCCACCACGTGGAGTCATTCCGGGGACTCGCCGACGAAGATTTCGCAGCCCTCGATCAATGGCTTCGAGCTCTGTGAATCACCCACAATCCATAGGATTTAACAATTACTCCCACAGCCCTCGTTCGGCTACCAACTGCTCCAGCTCCTCATCGGACAGACCCTCGACAGGGGCCTGCATGTGGTCCCGAGTAGCGGCTTGGGCCACGATCAGATTGGGCTCCCGGAAGTAGGCCTCACCTCGGGCGGACTTGGCGTGAACACCTAGCGGGACTCGTTGCTTTTGATCTCCGGAAGGTCCCAGAGACGGACGGTGTGGTCTCGGCCGGCGGTGATGACGGCGGGGTGGGCATTCAGTTCGGTGAACCGGACGGCGAACACCTCGCTGGGGGCGTCGCGTTCCTCCCTCCGGTGCGCGGTGTTCGGCTCTGCCAGCAGGCGCCGATCCGCGATGTCCCACAGGCAGAGCGTGCCGTCCTCGCCGCCGGTCGCCGCGACCACGCGACCGTCCACGACACCGGCATCGAGGCACTCGACATTGCCTCCCGGCACGGTGATCGGCTCGGCCCAGACCGGGTCGTCGGCGTCGCTCACATCGCACACCGCAATGACCCGTTCTCCGGCCGCGACCAGGAACGCCTGGTCTTGACTGGTGGCCAGCGCGAAATGGTTAAAGCCGTCATCGATGTCGTCGGGCACGTCGAGTTCGACGATGGGTTCGTCTTCGTCGAAGTCCCACACGGTGATGCCGCCCTGCACGCCGTTGGCCGCGATGACCGACCGTCCCCACAGTGTTCCGGCTGCGATGCCCCCTGCGCATTCCAGTTCGTCGGTCAGCCAGAAGAGACCTTCTTCGCCGTCATCGTTCCCGGGCTCGTGCGCGTCGAGGTCGTCGGTCTCGGGCTTGCCGTTCTTCGCCGGGCTCTGCACCTCCATGCCCGGGGCGGCAAAGCCGAGAACGAAGAGGGTCTGTCCGCTGAGTGTCACCGCGCGAGCCGAGCTCACGCTTGTGGGTTCGGCACCGTCTAGTACCGCGCCGGTTTCCAGGTCCCATTGCGCGAAACCCTGGTGGTCACCGCCGCCGCCGACCACGATCCGGCCGTTGACCACCGCGGCTCCGAGCGCGGTGAGATCGGTGTAATCAATGTCCGAGTCTCCTTCATCAAGCCACGGATTATCGAGTTGGTACTCGGTCCACTCATCGGTCGTCGGATCCCACGTGCAGGCGCGTCGGCTGACATCGTGCGTGCACACCACCAAAGGGCGTTCAGCCATGACGACGAGGTCGAAATCCAGGACGGCGCTTTCGGAGGGCACCTGGCTGGTCAGGACGGGTCGGAGTGCAGGCATGGACGGATCTTAGGCGCGGAGCCCGACAATGATCAGCAAAATACCCGGTTGTGACAGGGGATCCTTCGCAGGATGAACGACTCTGCGCTGTCGTTGTCGAGCCTCAGCGAGGAGAGCACTTCACCAGCTTGATCGTCGTGCCATCAAAGGCGGTGGCGAGGGGTCAACCACGGTCACTCATGACCGTCCTCAGCCGCAGCTCAACGCCTCTACGAGCCAAGATCCCTGCAATTCCCAAGCTGACAGCACGGGTTCGATTCCCGTCACCCGCTCCACTTATGAAGGCCCAGCTCAGGATGTGAATCCAGATTGTGGATCTTCGTCAGCTTCTGAAATAACCCTCTGGGCCAAGAGGCCTTCGGGCGCTTGCTCATTCGGACCGGCGCCGCCTGGTGCGATAGTGCTCGGCACGCTCCGCCGCCATGCGTTCCCGTCGCTTCTGAGTCAGGATCTCTTGGGGACTCGGCACCCGCCGCTGCTCATGTCTGATCGCCAGGCGGATCGCCCAATAAAGAAAGAAGAACACCAGCACCGCCGGAACGACCCATGTCACCAGCAAGTACAGAATCTCGGCTAACCCGCTCGCCATCTGATCCTCCGTATAGGGGAAACCAGCATGCCTGATCTTGCAGACTGCGTCCATCGATGACTTCGCGAGTTGGTCCGCTCGCTGCTGCGCCGGCCGTAGCCAGCCCGGCACAGGGGGTCGGCCTCGGCCGACATCAACGCTTCGGCCATGGTCTTGACCATGGATCGCAACATCTCCGGGTCATCTGCCCCCCAGCCACTCACCGGGCGTCACACTGTTGTCTGCGGCCATCGCCTTGTTCTCCTTCGATCTTGAACTGCGCACTCGAAGGATCACGCGATGGCCGTCCCCATTTCACGGTGCCACACCCGCCACCAGGCCAAACTCGTACACCACTCCCCGTGGACGCAGCCGAACTAACTTGCACTCGCCGTCCGGGTACCTAGGACATCCGATCGCAGCGCAGGCGCAGCGGGGGCATCGCCATGCGGCCGCTGGGCCGCATCAGACAACGCGCCGACTCGTCGGCGGGCCGCTGCGAGCGCGTCCCCGCTTGTATACGATCACATTATGTTCGCCCCCCGAAGAACGCGGATTTTTCTGGCGACACTCGCGGCCTCGACCGGTGGCGCTTTCCTCGGCGTCCTTGGCGAAAAGGTCTTTATCCAGGGCATGCCTCTTTCGGATGCTTCCAGCGCTGCGCTGAACTCGTGGGTGATATTCCCGGGGTTCTTTCTCGGGTTGATAGGCGCCCGCCGCAGCCTGCAGAGGGCAGCGAAGGAAACACATAAGCAGGAAGCAGCTCCGGGATGATCGCTAAGGCGAGTGGGCTGTGCCGGTCTGTCACTGGCTGAGGTAGGGCGGGAGGGGTACGCGCGCAGTTCGTGGGGTGATCGTCGTGCCAGAACGGACGGCAAGTCAAGGTCGATAAGGGTCACGCACGGTCGCGCGGCCATACCTGACCAGGGCCCCCGTTTTCCCAGCTCAGAGTGGGAAGATCAGTAAAAGGCAGGTTCGATTCCCGTCACCCGCTCCAATGACGAAAGCCCAAACAGACCGGTGGATTCGGCATCTGGGCTTCGATCTTGCAGGGAGGTCTTCGTGGGATCGCTTCGATCAACGACGGAACAGGACGTCGAGTTCGCTGAAGCCCAGTGAGCCGTCCAGCGCCGTAAGACCTCCCGTGCCGAGCAGTTCCGCAGCGGCTCTCCGAGTCGCGGTGTAGGCGGCCTGGGCCAGCCCGGTGCCCAGGCTGATTCTGCGTACCCCGGCCTGCGCGAGCTCGGTGACGCTCGGTCCACCGGCGATGGCCATCGCGTTGACCGGCAGCGGCGACTCGGCACAGAGAGTGTTCAGCACGTCCAGATCGAGCAGGCCGGGAACGAAGATGCCGTCGGCTCCCGCCTCGGCGTAGGCCGCCGTGCGCGCCAGCACCTCGTCCAGTCGGCCATCCGGTGCACCGATCCCGAACAAGAAGACGTCGGTGCGGGCGTTGATGAACAGTTCCGGCAGGCCCGCCCCGGCTGCGGCGTCCCTGGCGGCGCGCAGCCTGGCGCGCTGCTCGGCGACGTCGAACAGAGGACCGCCGACGGCCGTGGAGTCCTCCAGATTGACGCCCACCGCGCCGGCATCGACCACCGCCCGCACGGTCGCGGCGACATCCGCCGGTGCCGGTCCGTACCCTCCCTCCACGTCGACCGTCACCGGCAAGTCGACGGAGTTCACGATGCGCCTGGCGGCTTCCACCATCTCGCCGCGGCTGAGCCGCTGCCCGTCCCCGCGGCCCAGCGACCACGAGACGCCACCGCTGGTCGTGGCAATCGCCGCGGCGCCGGCCGCGGCGATGACGGTCGCACTGGCGGCGTCCCACGCGTTGGGCAGCACCAGCACGGACTCGGTGCTCAGGGTACGGAACAGCCGGGCCTTCCGCTGAGTCGCGGCATCGATGGAGGGGGAGAGGTCAACAGACACGTGAATGACCGCCTTTCGGGTTGTTCTGCTTCTCGGTACCTGCTCCCGGGATGCTGCTGGGCAGAAGGCCGAGGGTCCACTGATTAAGCTCGGACCGAATCGTGGAAGTAGTGGAGGTAGCGTGAAGGCGCGGCTGACCTTTTCGGTGAACGATCTGGCCGAGACCCGGTTCGCCGTCTCGCCCATGTGGGAAGTCGTCACCAGTTTCAGAGCGCTTTCCGCCGCTGTGGTGCCGCACCCGCACCGCTGGTGGGCCGACCAGGTACGCCCTCGGCTCGCAGCCGCGGGCCTCGATCGCGGCTGGCTGGCCGACATGATCCCGCCCATCGGCCACCTCCCCGACTTTCTCAACCCGGCACTGGCGACCTCATCTCCCGGCCTTTCCGACGAGTTGGCCGCCATCGAGGCCACCGACCCCGAGCAGGTGCGCCGGGACCTCGATCAACTGGCCGCCGAGCGCGAAGGCCGATTGTCTCCCCGGCTGCGGAGTCTTCACCGAACCCCTCGGACCTGCCTGCCTCGGATCGTCGCGGAGATCGAGGCCTACTGGGGGCTGGCGATAGCGCCCTACTGGGCCAGGATCCGCTCGGTGCTGGAGGCGGACGTCTTCCACCGGGGTCGCCAGGTGGCCGAGCAAGGTACGGCGCAGGCGCTGGACGAGCTGCACCACACGGTGCGTTGGGCCAACGGCAGCCTCCACCTGGTACAGCGGCACTGCGCCATCACCAGGATCGAGACCGGAGCCGGGCTGCTCCTGGTACCGTCGGTCTTCGCCTGGCCGCGGGTGCTGACCCGGTCCGTCGTGTCCGAACCACCTCAGCTGGCCTACCCGGCACGCGGAATCGGCACCTTGTGGGAGCGCCGTACACATGCGCGCATGGAAGCCCTCGCCGCCGTGATCGGCCGAACCCGGGCGTTGATCCTGACCGAGCTGGACGCGCCCGCCTCAACCACCGAACTCGCCCAACGCTCGGGCCTTTCCGCAGCGGGGGTGTCCCAGCACCTCACCGCACTGCGGGCCGCCGGTCTGACCAGCACCCACCGAGCGGGCCGTTCGGTGCTCTACGCCCGTACCGGCCTCGCCGATGCCCTGCTCACCGCACAGACGTGAAAGCCTGCTCGGCGACGGTGCCGCGGGCGATCGGCGATCCACGTCCATGCGGCCGACGTGCCATGTCAGGCCGGTGGTGCCAGGCGTTTTCACGCCAGTCTCGGGTACGTCATCCGCCCGCGGCGTCCTCGACTTCCCAGCGCAGCAGGTCGCCCGGCTGGCACTGGAGCACCTCGCAGAGCGCATTGAGCGTCGTGAAGCGCACCGCCTTGGCGCGGCCGTTCTTGAGTACGGCCAGGTTGGCGGGCGTGATCCCTATGCGTTCCGCGAGGTCTCCCACGGACATCTTCCGCTTGGCCAGCATCACGTCGATGTCGACGACGATCGGCATCAGATCATCTCGTCCAGCTCGGCCTGCATCTGCGTCGCTTCGACGTCGCGCGCGACGGCCTGGGCGAGCAGCATCCGCAGCACGAGCACGATGAGCGCGACCCCCAGGATGCCCAGGCCGATCCCGGCCATGATGACGGTGACGCCCGGGTCGTCCCGCTGGCCCGGCGCATTGATGGCCGTGACCGCGAACCACAGGAGGGCTGCCGCCACGATCGCGCCGATCACGGCGTCCACGTACCGGAAGGCGGCGTGGGAGAACACGGTTCCGCGTCGCACCATCGTCACCAGCCGCCATACGCTGACCAGGGCGACCTGGACCGACAGCATGCCCAGGATCGTGATCAGGCGCAGCGGGGTCAGCGGGAGCGACCCGTCCTCTGGATCGTTCCCGCTGACCAACACCCACACCATCGATGCCTGTACGAACACGGTGCCGGCGAACACCACCACGAGCACGGCGCGCAACGCACGCACTGTCAGCTTTCCCATGGCCTACCCTTCCATCGAGTTGCGATGGAAATCTATCGAATGTCGATAAGTGAAGCAAGGGCTGGGGTGGAGGCCGGTCGGCGCGGGACGCCGTCGCCCCCTCCCATGGCGTGGCGTTCGCGCGAACGGGCTCCACAAGCAAGGCCTTCTCCAATAGGCGCTTCGCGCTCAGGACGGGTGGCCGTTCCGCTCGCGTCACCGAAGCTCCCTTCCTCGTGGGGCCTCACCGGCCTAAAATGATGATCAAATTTCATGAAATTCGTGAAATGAAAGTGATGTCGCTGCCGTGAAGGACACTGAACTCGTCGGAGTGCAGAAGACCCTCAGCCCCGTTCTCAGGGCCAAAGCGCTGGACAACCGACTGCCGGACCCGATCCTCGGCGACGAATACGCCGAACAGGCGATGCGCCGCCTCGACCCCGACTACGACAAACGCAGATTCGGCACCAGCCAGTTAGGCCTCGTCGCCGTGGTGCGTACCAAGGCCCACGATGACTGGGCCCGGAGCTTCCTCGCCGACCACGCCGACGCGGTGGTGTTGCACCTGGGCTGCGGCCTCGACGCCCGGGTGTACCGGATCGACCCGCCCGCCACCGTCGACTGGTACGACCTGGACTACCCGTCCGTCATCGAACTGCGGCGACATTTCCTTCCGCCGCGCGAGCACTACACCCTGATCGACTCCAGCGTCACCGACCTGACCTGGCTGGAACGCATCCCGCGTGGCCGGCCGGTGCTGATGATCGCCGAGGGACTGGTGCCCTACCTGACCGAGACCGCAGTCCGGCAGCTGCTGACCAGCGTCGTCGACGCTTTCCCCACCGGCCAAATACAGTTCGACACGGTGCCGGTCTGGGCGTGGCGAACCTCCAAATGGGACCCCACGCTGCGCAAATACGACGCCCAGTTCCACTGCGGCTTCAACAACCCGGCCGCGCTGGCCGATTGGCACCCGCGGCTCGAATACGTCGACGAGGCGCCGATGAACGACTCACCGGTGCTGATGGCCAAGGCGCCCGCGAACGTGCGCCGCATGTACCGCCTCTTGAACCTGCTGCCGGGCATGAAACGGTCCACCCGCATCGTGCGGTTCCGGTTCTAACGCGCTGACGGGCTCTGATGCGTCTGGGCAAGGCTGGGTGGCACCATCCGCCGGCCTCTGGTCGCGCCGCCGTCCCCATACAGGATCCTCTTTGCCATCGTCGATCAACATGAGTCTCTGATCAAGGGGCGCTCTCTCCGGCTATGCCCTCATCGCCTCCGCCCGACGGGTGCGTTGCCCTGCGGTTCTGCCATGAGCGCTGGTGATCTGCCCACAGGAGCCAGTACACCAATCGCCCGATCGCCACAGGGGCGGCCTATGTTCCGCCGTGGTCGGGGTCGATCACGGTCACTTACGACCGGCCCGACGCCCAGATCAGCGCCCTCACGCGCCGCCATCCTTGCGATTCCCAAGCCGACAACGCGGGTGCACTCCGATCGACCGCTCGGCTCTCAAAGCGGCGCTCCCGGCGATTGATGGCTCTATCAGCGACTATGCGAACCTCTATGCCATGCACATCAGATCCGGTACCAAAGACGACGCCGAGCAGATCGCAGAGCTTCACACCCGTAGCTGGCTGACGGCCTATGCCGAGATCATGCCCCCCAGCTACTTGAATGAGTCGCTGCTCAAGGAGCGCAACGTCATGTGGAGCACCCGGCTCGCCACCGTCGCCTCGGAACCGGATCACACCCGCTGCCTGCTCGTTGCCGTCGATGGCGACGCCCTCCTGGGTTTCGCCTATCTCGCCGTCGGAGCCGATGAACGCATCTTGCTCGACAACCTGCATGTCCAGCCCGAGCGAAAGCAGTCCGGCATCGGCCGCCAACTCGTGTACCACTCCTTTGGCTGGGCCGCCGAGCGACACCCTGGCAAGACGGTCTATCTGGAGGTGCTGCGCGACAACACCGCCGCGATCACCTTCTACCGGCGTCTCGACGGCCGTTCCACCAAAGAGTTCATGGAACGCTTCCCCACAGGGTTCGAACTACCTGTCGTCGAGTACGCATGGGATCCTGACGCCGTCCGAATCCTTGCCGGCAATCTTTCCACTACCGATCGGAACTGGGACACAGTGGTCGCCCGTATCGGGTCGGCTGCGGAGAAGGCCGTCAGGCCGGGACCGTGATCGTCTTGTGCTCGACGTACTCGGTCAGGCCGACGGCCCCGTACTCGCGCCCGGTGCCGCTCGTCTTGTAGCCGCCGAACGGGCCGTCGAAGCCGATGGGCGCGCTGTTGACGGTGAAGGTGCCGGTCCGGATCCGGCGGGCGATCTCCAGGCCGTGCTCTACGTTCGCCGTCCACACGCCGCCGCTGAGGCCGTACTCGGAGTCGTTGGCGATACGTACGGCGTCGTCCTCGTCCTCGAAGGGGATCACCACCAGGACGGGACCGAAGATCTCCTCGCGCGCGATCCGCATGCTGTTGTCGACGTCGGCGAACAGGGTCGGCTTGACGTAGTTGCCCTGCTCCAGCCCGGCCGGCGATTCGGGTCCTCCGGTGACCAGCCGGGCGCCTTCCTCGATGCCGAGCCGGATGTAGGACCGTACGCGCTCCTGCTGTTCGGCGCGGACCAGCGGACCGATGAAGGTGTCCTCCTCGGACGGATCGCCGACTTTCAGCCCGTCGAGGAGGTCCTTGAGGGCGGTCACCACCTCGTCGTACCGGCTCCGCGGCGCCAGCACCCGGGTCTGTGCGATGCACGCCTCTCCGTTGTTCGCCAGCGAGGAGAATCGCAACGCGGGCACAGCCTCGTTCAGGTCCGCGTCGGGCAGAATGATCGCCGCGGACTTGCCGCCCAGCTCCAGGCTGACCCGCTTGAGCTGCCGGCCCGCGACGGCCGCGATGGAGCGGCCCGCGCCGGTCGAACCGGTGAAGGCCACTTTGTCGACGCCGGGATGCTCGACCAGGTACTCGCTGGTCCCCCTGTCGGCCGGCAGGATGCTGACCACGCCCTCAGGCAGCCCCGACTCGTCGAAGAGGTCGGCCAGCAGCATCATGCTCAGGGAGTTCTCCGGTGCGGCCTTCAGGACCACGGTGTTGCCCGCGAGCAGCGCCGGGATCATCTTCGCCAGCGCCGCCGAGAACGGCGAGTTCCACGGTATGACGGCGGCCACGACTCCGATGGCCTCGCGGCGTACGACGCTGCGGAAGGCGGCGTCAGGGACGGAGGAGTCGAGCGTCTCCTCCCAGCCGAACTCGCGGGCGGCCTTGAGGTAGCCGAGCGCCTGCCGCGTCAGGCCGCCCTGGCCCGCCCGGTTGAACCACAGCGGATTGCCGCGCTCGCTGGTGATCAGCCTCGCGACTTCCTCGGCACGCGCCTCGCGCAGCTTGGTGAGACCTACGATCAGGTCCTGGCGCTGCTCCGGGGTCGTCTGCCGCCAGGGTCCCTCATCGAAGGCCGTCCGTGCCGCCGCGACCGCGCGGTCGACGTCGGCCGGCTGGGCCTGGACGGACCGGCCGACGAGCGACTGGTCGTGGGGGGAACGGATGTCGAGCGGGGTGGTGTCGCTCGGGTCGGTCCAGAGACCGCCGATGTAGAGCTTGTCGCGCACGATCATGATGCTGTCTTCCTTCTCTCTGTTCTGTCGGGTGGGGGCTGTAGCCCGGTCATGGGCGGACCATGCGGGCGACCTCTGTGCTGGTGAAGTCGGGCAGCCCGTCGTGGTCCGTGGACAGGCTCAGGTCGCGCCAGGCGGCGTCCTCGGTCGCTCGTGCCGCCGCGATCCGCGGTGCCAGCCACACCGCGTCCGAGCCGAGCAGCAGCCGGGCCGGCGGGTTGGGCTCGGCGGTCAGGCGCAGGACGGCTTCGGCGATCTTCGCCGGGTCACCGCGCTGCACGTCCGGGTTGCGCTGGTACGTCCGGGCGAAGCGCCCGACGGTCGGCTCGTACTCCACCTGCCAGCCCTTGGCCGGAAGCGGCCGCTGCGCCCTCGCTGTCCGGATACCTCCCGGCTCCAGGACGGTCGCGTGGATCCCGATCGGAGCGAGCTCGCGGGCGAGGATCTCAAAGAAGCCACCGACCGCCCAGGCCGTTGTCTGGTACGCGGCCAGCCCAGGCTGCGCCCGCCGTCCCCCGATCGTGGAAATCTGGATGAAGTGTCCAGAGCGGCGCGGACGAATTGTCATACCGCCCGATCGACGGTGGGGCCGTCGGTCAGGTCGAGCTCTGTGGTGAGCAGGCGTCCAGCGGAATCGCCGGTGAGCGCGGTTGCCTTCAGCTCGGAGAGTCCGTCGGCGTCGATGTCGGCGGCCAGGACGTCATGCCCGGCCGCCAAGGCGGTGCCGGCCAGGTGCCGTCCGAGACCTCCGGCGGCACCGGCGATGAACCATGTCTTCCTCACGTCATAAACGCTACGTCAGTGTGACAGTTAGCGCAACAAGCGTCATGCTAGTGTGTCTCTACAGAAGGTGGGCGGCCGACTTCCGCCTTCTCCGTAGCATCCTGGAACAACGGAAGGTGCTCGCCGCCATGAGAGCCGACGCAGCCCGCAACCTGGACGCAGTCCTGCAGACGGGGGCACGGCTGCTCGCCCAAGACCCGGCGACGACCATGGCCGCGATCGCCACGGAGGCCGGAGTCGACCGGCGCACGGTCTATCGCCGGTTCGCGAACAGGGAAGCGCTTCTGTCCGCTGTCTACAAGGCGAAGCTCGACGCCTCCGAGGCGGTCCTGGACGCGGCACGCCTGACGGAAGCGCCGGTCGCGATCGCGCTGCACGGATACGTCGAGTTGATCATCCCGGTCAGTCGGCGCTGGCCGTTGGATATTCGGCGGATGATGAAGGAAGACCCTGAGGCCGAACAGCGGGCCGAGGCGCAGCGTGGGCGGCTGGAGGCGTTTCTCCGGCGGGCGGCTGACGAGGGGTTGATCCGGCGGGACCTGCCCCCCGGGTGGGCGATGGCACTGCTGGGCAGCATGGTCGACAACATGGCCCACGTATTCATCGACATCGAACCAGGTCCGGCCGCCGACCTCGTGGTGACCTCGTTCCTTCACGGCACCGGATAAAGGCACTTGGTCGCCGAGCGCGATAGCTTTCATGAATGAGCGAAGGGCCGCCGAAAAGGAATGCCGTCATCATTCCTGGAGGAATGTACGGACACGTCACATCGCTCCGCGACCACACGAAATTCTCGTAGCGCCAATTCCACGAGGTCGCTCGGCACGAGAACAGCTCCTTCTTGGGGCGTGCGCAGGCCGCCAATCCCTGCCCTTTTGGGCTGGGGGTAGTTCCTCCCGAGAGAGTAGTTGGCCGGGGTCATCAACGATCAGATGTGATCGGGTCCGGGTAAGGTAGGTGCATGCTTTGACGCCTGCCCGGTGATCGGGCGCCTCCTTTATCTCCTTCGTTCGTCGCAGATCGACCCTGGCCCCACGAAGGAGATGCCTTTCATGAACACGTCGACCTCCATCGGCGTTCCCGACCTGTTTGCCGCGTCTTATGGCGCGAACGGTGCCGAGGCGCGCGCTTGGCTCGCCGATTTGCCGCGCCTCGGCGGCGAGTTCCTGGACCGCTGGCGGCTGCGGCCGGACGGTCCGGCCGCGTACGGCATGGCCTCGCTGGTCCTGCCCGTACTTCAGTCCGACCGGACACCCGCCGTCCTCAAGCTTCAGCAGCTCCGGGAGGAGACCGCCGGCACCGCCGCCGGGCTGCGGGCGTGGCAAGGCGACGGCATTGTGCGCCTGCTCGACTATGACCAGCAAAGCGGCACGCAGTTGCTGGAACGCCTGGACGCGGCCCGGCCGCTGTCGGCGGTGGCCGACGCTGATGCGGCCATGCAGATCCTGGCCGAGCTGATGGCCCGCTTGACCTCGGTTCCTGCCCCAAGGGATCTGCGACGGTTGTCTGACATCGCCGTGGCCATGCTCGAGCAGGTCTCGCAGGCCGTGTCGGCGCTGCGTGACCCGGGCGAGCAGCGGCTGGTGCGCACCTGCGCGTCCGCTGTGGCCGAGTTGGCCGGCGAGTCTGGCGATCGCCTGTTGCATTGGGATCTGCACTACGACAACGTCCTGGCCGGGGAACGCGAACCCTGGCTGGCCATCGACCCTGAACCGCTGGCCGGCGATCCGGGGTTCGAGCTGCTACCGGCACTGGACAACCGGTGGGAGGAGGTGGCGGCCAGCGGTGATGTGGCGCGCGCGGTGCTGCGCCGCTTCGACCTGCTGACCGAGGTCCTCGGTCTCGACCGGAGGCGGGCAGTCGGCTGGAGTCTCGGCCGCGTGCTGCAGAACGCACTGTGGGACATCGAGGACGGCAAGGCCACGCTCGAACCTGCCCAGGTCGCCATCGCTATGGCACTGCTGCGTCGGCGAGAATGAAGACGGGGACAGCTTGCCAGCCCTGCGTCATGTGCCTTTCCCCAAGATCCCGGTTGCGTCGAGCGCTGCCGTCGCCGCCAATGGCAACTGCTGCGCGGCGAGCTGGAGCAGGCGGCCAGGGAGGCATTGTCTTTGGGGAGTTGTACGGCGGCCGCTATCCACACGCCGACGTTGCGCCGGTGCCTGGGATCAGCGCGTACCTGAGAGAGGCCGTCCGAGCGATGTGCCACGAGTGAGAGCAGCTGGTCGTCAGTGGCAAACCCACGGCGGCCAGAACCGAAAACACGTTGCAGGAGAAGACTGAGACGCGGAACGCTTCCGGCGTGAAGATGCACGACAACCAGCTGGCAGTGTCACCGGAGACCGTACGCACCTTGGTGGATGAGCAGTTCCCTGAGTGGCGGAGCCTTCCCATCACAGGCATCGCTTCCCATGGGACGGTCAACGCCATCTTTCGCATCGGCGACCGCTTCGCGGCTCGGTTCCCTCTGCAGGCCGGGCACCTCGACGTGACGCGGCGCTGGCTGGAGTCCGAAGCGGAAGCAGCCCGCGAGCTGGCGGGTCGTACGCGGTTCAGCACGCCCGAGCCGGTCGCGCTCGGCGAACCCGGCGCGGGATACCCACTTCCGTGGTCGGTGCAGACCTGGCTGCCCGGCGTCGTGGCCACCGATGAGGACCCGGGCGAATCTGTCGCGTTCGCCCACGACCTGGCCGATCTCATCAATGACCTGCGCACCATCGACACGCGTGGCCGTACGTTCGCCGGCAACGGCCGGGGAGGCGACCTTCAATCCCACGACGCATGGATGGAGACCTGTTTCCAGCACAGCGAACAGCTCCTGGACGTTCGGCGTCTTCGCCAGATGTGGAAACATCTTCGAAGTCTGCCGCGCGAAGACGCCGACATGATGACCCACAGTGATCTCATCCCCGGCAACGTGCTTGTGTCCGCTGGGCGGCTGGCCGGGATTCTCGACGTCGGCGGCTTCGGACCGGCCGACCCTGCGCTGGATCTCGTGAGTGCCTGGCATCTGCTCGAGGCCGGGCCGCGGCAGGTCCTCCGCCTGGACCTCGAGTGCGACGACCTCGAATGGGAGCGAGGCAAGGCGTGGGCGTTCGTGCAGGCGATGGGGCTCGTCTGGTACTACCTCGAAACCAACCCGGTCATGAGCCGGATGGGACGATGCACCCTGGAACGCATCCAGGCCGACGAATCGCCCGCTTGAGCTTGAACGATCCTGATTGGCGCGCCCGTGTCAAAGCCGCGGCACGCGAGGGCGGGTTCCCAGCTGCTGAGAGATGCGCAGTAGGTAGCCGTCCGGGTCCTGCACCGCGAACTGCCGCACGCCCACGGCGTCGACGGCGCGGTCGTACCAGCGATCTTCCAACGGCAGCCACATCTCGTAGCCGGCGGCGAGCAGCGTGGTGTGAATCTGGTCCACGTCATCCACTTCGACGGTGAGGTTGATCCCACGGCCGTAGGGATGGTCCAGTTCCGCGCGCGGGTAGAGACGGTCCTGGCTCCACGGCTGCTCCAGCATCAGGTCCGCTCCACCGCCGCGTTCCAGGTAAGCAAATCGTTCCTGGGGACGTTCGTAGCGGATCGTGAAGCCCAGCAGGCGGTAGAAGGCCAGGCTGGCGTGGATGTCGGAGCAGATCAGTTCAGGAACGAGTCGCGACATTTCATCACTCCTCTCGAGGGAAGTTGGCGTTCCCGCCGTTCGGGAATGGAGGAAGTCAACCCATCAGGAGGCTGGTGAGCGGAGATCGTACATCGGCCGGGTACAGGTTCACCTGCTCGAACTCGCCTGCGGTTACCCATCGGAGCTCGAAGCTGTTGTCCGGCCCATGTGCCGCGGCCTCTTCACCTGAGAGCACAGGGACGCCGCTCACCCCAGTGACCAGAAAATAGAAGGCGGGACGTCCGTTATGCGCGCTCGTCCACAGCAACCGATCGATCTCTCCCGTCAGGGTGGTCTCTTCTCGCAGCTCACGGAGCGCCGCGACCTCTGCTGATTCACCAGCTTCGACATGCCCGCCGGGCAGGACGGCGTAGTCATGTCCGGGACATTGAGGACCTTGCCACTCGGCGGCCTCACACATGACGCAGCCCACGCCGGGGCTATGCCGCAGGAACCGCTTGATGATCAAGACTCGGTCGCCGTCAACGACAATGGCAGCGGCTCGGGGGATCGGCATGAGCTAGATCATAAGTCGGGTTCGGTTAACGAGTTCCGTCACTGCGGTCCGCCGTATACCGGCCATGTGCGGCTGGAGGGCGGAGGCGCCGCCTGCCCAGTGCGACCGGTCGGTGTTCACGCCGAGTCGGCCGGCCGACTCGGGCCTGTAGTGCGCGCAACGACTCGGCCACCACCTCCGGGCACTCCTCGTGCAGAAGGTGACCCGCCGACGGGACCACTCGGACCGTGAGGTCGTCGGCGTACCGCTCGCCGCCCGGCAGCAGGTCCGGCGGTATCACCGGGTCCTGCGCGCCGCCCAGGATCACCGTGGGCACGGCCAGCCGGAGGCGGCGGTGCGTGCCGAGGAGCAGGGCCGGAATGTCGCGCAGCACGTACTGCCAGAACATCGACTGTCCCGCGTGCGCCGACACGGCGGTCGCGGCGGCGAACTCGTCGAGGTCGACGGTACGCCACGACGACGGATCCGCGACGCCGTACCTCAGCAGGAACCGCGCGAACCCCGGCCGGCGCCGCAGTATCCACCGGCCCAGCACCGGATACTCGACCACCGCGGTGAACCACATCCGCCACAGGTTCCGCAGCACGGACAGGTGCCGCGGCCATGGATGGACCATGTTCAGCGCCAGGTACGCGCCGACCCGCTCAGGGGCGCGCAAGCACAGCCGGAAGCCGACCTGCGCGCCCCAGTCGTGCGCGACCAGGACAACCCGGTCGAGGCCCAGTTCGTCCAGCAGGGCCAGCACGTCACGGCCCAGTCCTTCGATGTCGTAGCCGCGCCTGGTCTGCTGCGACCAGCCGAAGCCCCGCAGGTCCACGCAGATCAGCCGGTGGCCGGGGAGCAGCGGTACGAGTTTGCGCCACGCGAACCAGTGCTGCGGGAAGCCGTGCAGCAGGAGCACGGGGTCACCGCCGCCGGACTCGTCCCCGAACTCGGCGACATGCAGCCGCACGCCGCGAACCTCCACCCACCGGTGCCGAACCCCGGCAGTCCCGGCCATCTGCGGCATCGGCCGCTCAGTTCGCAGCTCCATGACGGCACCTCTCTTCTCGCGCAGGCAGGCTTGGCCGCCCGCATCCATCCATCGAGAGGCGGGCCGACGCGCGGAGGTTCCCCCGGGCAGATGTGTTCCATGTCACCGGAACCTTCCGCGCCCTCGCCCCCTCCTCCAGCCGGACACCCGTAACGCCGTCGTGGAGGTCGCGTTGAACCTGGACCCTGGAAGACCCGTGCCATGCCCACCCAGGCTGTAATGGTGCGCATGCCCGCGCCCGAGACCAGTCACCAGTCCGGGCCGGCTGCGCGTACCCGCGCGCTCGTGCGGGCCGCGCAGCGCGATGACGCGCTGGCCATGCAGGAATTGCTGGCCCTCCTCAGCCCGTACGTGGGGCGGCTCGCGGGTCCGATCGCCCTCGAAGACGGCCCCGACGCCACCCAGGAGGCACTCATCGTCATCTTCACCAGCCTGAAGCAGCTCAGGGAACCGGACGCGCTGTTCGGCTGGGCACGGGCCATCACGGTTCGCGAAGCCGTACGGATCGCCCGTAAGGCCGGTCGGGCACGGCCCGCCGAGCTCAAGGACATGCCCGCGCCCGGCGATCCGCAGCTGTCCGCCGACATCCGTGACGTGTTGGACCGGCTCTCGCCTGAGCACCGTGCCGTGCTGACCCTGCGCGAGCTGGAGGGCCTCGACGAGCGGGCCGTCGGCGAACTGCTCGCCGTACCGCCGGGCACCGTCAAGTCCAGACTGTTCCGCGCCCGGCGCAGCTTCAGGAAGGAGTGGGATCGATGACCTGGCCCATCGCCGAGATCGACGACGTCGCGCGGCTGCGGGTCCTCGCCGCCGCCCAGCCCAGCGCCGTGTTCGCGGACGGGCTCGTCGACGCCCCCTTCGAAACCGTGTGGGCGGTAGCCGCCGACTTGGAGCGGGAGCTGCCCGTCCTGTTGCCGGACGTGCGCTCCCTGCGGCTGACGGCGGCCGACGGGGAGCGGCTGCGCGCCCGGGCGCGGGGGTACGGCGGGCTGCGCGCGCAGTTCGACATAGTGCTGAGGCCGGGCTGGTGCGTGATGCAGAGCAGGTTCCTGCTGGGTGGCATGGCGGCCGTCCGCGTGGGAGACCGGACCAGATTCGCCTTCCTTGGTGGCTTCCGGTTCCCTGGTGTCCGGTTGCTGCGCCCGGTCCTGACCCCGGTCGGCCGCGCCTACGCTCCGATGGTCCTCCGCAGGCTGCGCGACCGACTGGGGACGAGCTGATCGGGCTTGCCCGTTGCGCCGCTTCGCTCGCCACTCCAGTGTGGTCGACGTCCTATGCTCCTCCTATGCAAACCGGGCCCCTCATCGGTTCTGGCCGCACCGCGGACGTGTTCGCGATCAATGAGGCATGGGTCCTTCGCCGGTATCGGGACGGCCGAGATGCGTCGGCCGAGGCTTCGGTGATGTCGTACCTCTTCAATAAGGGCTATCCGGTCCCGCGCGTCGCCCCCAACGCCGGCAGCGAATTGACTATGGAACGGTTGCACGGCCAGACCATGGTTGAGGCGCTCCAACAAGGGACGATCACTCCACAAGAAGCGGGCGCGATCCTTGCGCGACTGCTGCATCGTCTCCACGCTCTCCCAGCGCGAATCTCGACCGATCCAGCGGATCGCGTTCTCCACCTCGACCTGCACCCGGACAACGTGATACTGACCGCCACTGAGCCAATGGTGATCGACTGGTGCAACACTACGGAGGGTGCCCCGGCACTGGACTGGGGGATATCCGCGCTGATCCTGGCGGAGGTCGCAGTAAGCCTGCGGATGGAAGCACTCGTGGCTCGCACCATCCTGGTATCCCTGCTCAGTCACGTCGAGCAATCAATCGACCTCACAAGAGCTTTGGAAATACGTAGCGCCAACCCAACTCTGAGTCAGAGCGAAAAACGACTTCTCCAGGAAGCCGTGGCGCTGGTCAGATCCCTGCATCCGCCATCGGCCACGTGACGATCCGCGTGTCCGTACCAGAACGCCCCAGGCGCCGGTGAGCGGTGCCCAGGGGCGGTGCGAGACGGTACTGGCGGTCTCGGCCGAGTGCTCCTCGTTATCCGAACTGGCCGGGCTGGTAGTCGCCGGCGGGCTGCTGGATGATGACGTTCACTCGGTTGAAGGCGTTGATGAGGGCGATGAGGGACACCAGGGCGGCGAGCTGGTCCTCGTCGTAGTGCTTGGCGGCGTTCGCCCAGGCCTCGTCCGTGACGCCGCCGGCCGCGTCGGCGATGCGGGTGCCCTGCTCCGCCAACTCCAGGGCGGCGCGCTCGGCGTCGGTGAACACCGTGGCCTCCCGCCAGGCCGCGACCAGGTTGAGGCGTACCGAGGTCTCGCCGGCGTGCGCGGCGTCCTTGGTGTGCATGTCGGTGCAGAAGCCGCAGCCGTTGATCTGACTGGCGCGGATCTTCACCAGTTCCTGCGTCGCGGCGGGCAGGGTCGAGCCCGAGAGGACCTTGTCCGCCGAGATGATGTGCTTCAGGAACTTGCCTGCGGTCGCGTTGCCGAAGACGTTCAGACGTGCATCCATGGTGGCTCCTCTGCCGTTTCCCGGTGGTTACACGTCTCAGACGGAACAGCTCGGCGAGACGTGACAGGAACGAATGTGACGTGCGTCTCCCTTCCCGCACAGCGGGCGAGCATCGTTCACGAGATTGTTTGGGAAGGATGGGGCGGCATCGGGCAAGAAGAGATGTTGGCCTGATCCGGGAGCCGTTGAGTGATCCTTGCCCCTGACACGTTCGAAGCGGTGTTCGATGCTCATTACGAGGAGATCCGCCGCTATATCGCCAGCCGGATCGGCCTGGACATGGCGGAGGACCTCGCGGCCGATACCTTCCTTATCGCGTTCCAGCAGCGCGAACTGTTCGATGCCTCGCTGGGTGGTATGCGGCCGTGGTTGTACGGCATCGCGACAAATCTCATCAACCGGCACCGGCGCGCGGAGCTGCGCCGGTACCGCGCGCTGGCCAGGTCCGGGCCTCCGCCTGACGACGTGGGGCACGACGAGCGCGTGGTGGATCGGCTCGCAGCCGGGGTGGCGGTGGACCGGCTCGCCCAGGCGCTGGCGAAACTCTCGCCTGGCGAACGTGACGCGGTCCTGCTCGTGGCCTACGGAGCGCTGAGCTATCCCGAGGTGGCGGCCGCGCTGGGAGTCGCTGAGGGGACGGTCGCATCGCGGCTGAGCAGGGCCAGGACGAAGCTGCGCAACACGCTGGGGGTGGAGGTGTGATGAGGGAGTTCCAGTTCATCGAAGAGGTGATGCCGGCTGTCCCACCTGCCTCGCCTGAGCAGATCGCCGCTGTACGAGCCCGTGTCATGAGCGCGGCGTCGAACTCCGGTGGCGCCTTGCGTTCGAGAACCTTGCCTTCGAGAGTCTTGCGTTCGAGAAGGGCGGGACGCGTTCGCCGACCGGTCGGCGCCCAGCGAATCACCCACGGCCTGATAGGTACGGTGCTGGCCGCGGTGGCCGTCGTCCTCGTGATCACGGTCGTGATGGTCGCGATGCCCCGGCCGAGTGAGCAGGCAGCCGTGACCTCCCCTAGGCAGGTGCTCGATGCGGCAGCCGACAGGCTCGCCGCCCAGCAGCCGGCCACGGGCCGCTACTGGTGGTTGAAAACCCAGGTACTCATGCGGACCAAAGACGCCGAGGTCTCCATGGTCGAGATACGTGGCGACGACGTGTTGGTCATCGGACGTGACGGCCACCGGTACACCTGGTACGAAACCGTGTCGACCAGACCCTACGGCTCGGCGGCGACGCGGGCGTGGAAACGGGCCGGATCGCACAAGCTATGCCCAGGGCGCGGTTGCGACTCCAACAACCGCTTCTATGCGAGCCGGTCGCTCGACCAAGCGCTGAAGCTCGCGAACGGCCACGACCTGACGCTCAAGGATCTCCTTGACCTGCCGAAGGAGGCCACCGCGTTGCGAACTCGGCTGCTGGCGGGCTACTCGCCCAACTCCGATCTGAGCCGGGAGCAGTGGCTGATGGAAGTGGGCATCAAGCTTGTCACGGAGACCCCGGCCACTCCTGGGACGCGTGCGGCGGGTTACCGGATGCTGGCCGCACTGCCAGGCGTAAGCGTGACGGAACGGGTAACTGACGTGATCGGCCGTCAAGGGGTGGTCCTGCAGCTTCCCACCCCGCAGGGTGTTGTCCAGACCCAGCTTGTCATCGACAAGGAGAGCGGAGAGCCGCTTGCCGTCCAGGGAGTAGGTCCCATGCCCGGCCTGCCCGAGGGCACAGCGGTTGATGTCAGGATCATCAAAATGGCGGGCTGGACCGATACGCGCCCTGTGGTGCCACCGGGCTGCCGCCCTGGATGCGAAGGCACGTACTGAAGCGTTGCCGGTTTCCGAAGGTGGCACTCGCGAGCAGGCTTTCCTGGACGCGCCTGGCTCGCGCGCGGGATCTCACGGCGCCACCTCATCCGCCGTGGCGGTTCCCGACGAATACTTCAAGGAAGCGCTCAACGGCTTGGGCGGAGTCGCGGTGCTCTTACCTGGAGGATGTGTGAAGGAAAGACTGTGGAGGCTCGGCCTTGCCTTTGTGGCGGTGCTGGTCCTGGGGTTGGTCGCTCTGACGGTGGTGATCGCCGTACCTGAGTCACTGCCGTATGTGCTCGTCGCCGTGGTGACCATTCTCGTGGTGGGCTCCATTCTCTTCGACCGCTTGGCCCTGTCCGACCCGGAGCCCCCCGACCTGCCGCCGCGATCGGCTCACGATGTGCAGATGGAACAACGTCGTCGCGATCCCTGGTGACGCGTAGCCCCGATGCTGCGTGGGCAGATTGGTGAGGGCGATGGCGGGCGCGCGGCCGCACCGCCCTCATTGCGACTTTGCCCACCAGAATCACTGACACAGTGCCTGCGATCGCCGACCAAATCACTGATCTTGACGCTGGACTACAGCGGTGCCAGCATCCGGTTACTATGACCACCGATCCTTCAGTTGCCAACGGGCAGATCTATAAGCCCCTCGCCTCCGCTCTCACTTTGCTGAGCGTGGCATTTATGATCATGCCGGTTCGCCGCGTCGTGATCGAGGTAAGCGAGTTCGGCCTGCGGCAGCTTTTCGTTCCGGTGGTCATCCTGGTCGGGCTGCCCGTACTCGGAGCGCTGGTTGGATCCTTCTTGAGGTTTCGGGGTCCAGGCGGCAGATTCCTCGGAATCACGTTGGGGATCTTTGTTGCCAGTCTGCTTTTGCTGGTGCTACTCGCCTACTGGTGGATTTACTCCATCACCGCCGGCCTCTGATCCGGTTCCATTGCGATCCGACGCAGTCCTCACGATCGCCAGAGGCGGCTGATCTCAGCTCGTGGTCGGGGTCGGTCGTCCACGGCGTGTCGTGCCGCATCGCGCCTCCGATTAGCATGATCACCATGCATCGCAGTCGTGTCTACGCCCTCCTGATCGACACCCCCACGCAGGAGGCCGAGGCGGCGGCCGCCTTCTGGGCCGCGGCGCTGGGGGCCACGGCTCGCACGTTGCCTTCCGAGGAGCAGTTCATCACCCTGCACGGCGCCTTGCCCGAGCCCGGCCCGCTCGTGGCCGTGCAGTCGGTCGACGACGCGCCCCGCTTCCACGTGGACATCGAGACCGACGACGTCGAGGCGGAGACCCGGCGCCTGCTCGCCCTGGGCGCGAGTGAGGTGGCGCGGTGGCAGGAATGCCGCACTCTGCGCGTCCCCGGCGGGCATCTCATGTGCGTGCTGCCTGTGGAGAGTGACCGCGAGGTGTTCGAGTCCGAGGCCAAGACCTGGCCCTGAGCCTCCCGCTGGTGGACCAGGCGGGCGGGGGCCGGAGTGGTGGCGTATCGCTTGTCTCTCAGCTGCCACAATTTGGACATGTTCGTTGTCACAGTGACCTACACAGCAGCACTGGATGAAGTGGATCAGTGGCGGCCGGCCCACGGCGACTGGCTGAACGATCTCATTTCACGGCGGCTGTTTCTCGTTGCCGGGCGCCGGGTTCCCTTGACCGGCGGCGTCTATTTCGCCTCGGAGATGCCCGCCGAAGAGCTCGACTCCATTCTCGCCACCGATCCATATGTCCTCAGGGGCGTCGCCACACACAGCGTCGTGGAGTTCACGCCCTTGCTGGTCGCAACCGGCCTGGAGAGTCTCAAGGGTTAGAGGAGATCGTGGCCTCGTTCCCTGATGATCGTGTCGGTGATGGCGCTGAACGCCAAGACCCTGGCGGACACCGTCGAGGATCTGTCGGAGCTGTTCCGGGCTGACGAGGTCGAACCGGTGGCCTGGTACGGCGTTGGGCTCTTCGCAGCCGAGGCTTGATTTCCTGCCGCTGAATAATCGAGTGGCCCACGGGCCCCAACCCTCATTACCGTGACCAGGTGCTGAGCTATGACGTGCTCGTCGAGCAAGCCATCCAGGCATCCGTCCGTGGCTGGGACTTCAGCTGGCTGCGCGGCCGAGTGAGCGGTGGAGATCCGTCGTGGGCGTACACCGAGCGGGCCCTGTCGCTGCTTCCAACGGCGCAGCGCGTGCTTGACCTGGATACCGGCGGTGGTGAGGTCCTGGCCTCCTTGTCTCCACTTCCGCGTGCCACGGTCGCCATGGAGGCATGGCGACCCAACATCGCCATAGCCCGCGAGCGGCTGAGGCCGTTGAGGGTGCCGGTGCTGGGCGGGAGCGCCGAGCACATTCCCGTACGCGAGGCCACCTTCGACCTCGTGCTCAACAGGCACGGTGCGCTGAACGCGGCCGAAGTCGCCCGAGTTCTCGTTCCTCATGGCCGGCTGCTCACGCAGCAAGTCGGCAGCCGTAATGGCTTGGACCTGAACGTCGCCCTGGGTGCTCCGCCCCCGACCGATCCGGAGAGCTGGACATTGGCCGTCGCGGTCGACCGCCTCCGCCACTGCGGGCTGCACGTGCTGGACGCGCGCGAGGAGATGGTCGAGTACGTCTTTCACGACATCGGTGCGGTCGTCTTCCAGTTACGTGCCGTTCCTTGGCAAGTTCGCGACTTCGATCGCGACCGCTATGACCGGTCGTTACGTGCTCTCCATGAGCGCATCTGTTCCGAGGGTGCTTTCACTGCTCGCGATCACCGCTTCCTCATCGAAGCCGAACTGCCCAGTCGCCTCCTTCCGTCTTCCTAAGCCGCCCATCAGCGCGATCTTCCCTCGCTAGCATCGGTCGAAGTAACGGAGGGACGTGAAGGGGACACATGGAGTCGGAAGCACGGTTCACGCTTCTCGGACCGGTGTCGGTCCACGGGCCTGACGGGCCGATCGCGCTGGGCTCGCCGAAGCAGCGGACCGTGCTGGCCGCGCTCCTGCTCAACGCGGACCACACGGTGTCGGACGACCGGCTCGTCGCTCTGGTCTGGGGCGAGCGGGCGCCGCGCACGGCTGTCGCGCGCTTGCAGGTGTACGTACACGAGCTGCGGGCGCTGGTCGGCAAGGAGCGCATCAGCCGCGTCGGCGCCGGCTACCGCATCCACACCGGCGCGGACGAGGTCGACCTGCGGCTGTTCGAGCGCTACAGAACAGCCGCGCGCGCCGACGCCGAGGAGGGGCGGCCCGCCGACGCCGTGGCGCGGCTGCGTGCAGGGGCGGGACTGTGGTGCGGGCCCGCGCTGGCGGGGACCAGCGCCACGCTCATCGACCAGGAACGCCCGGGCCTCGAGGACCGGCGGATCTGCGCCCTGGAGGAGTTGTACGACGCGGAGCTGGCGTCCGGGCGGCACGCCGAGATTCTCGGCGAACTTCACGCCGCGGTGGTCGAACACCCACTGCGCGAGCAGCTACTGGGACAGCTCATGCTGGCACTGCACCGGTGCGAACGTCGCGCCGAAGCGCTGGCCGTGTACCGGGACGCGAGACAGCGGCTGGTCGACGAACTGGGCATTGAGCCCGGCCGGCCCCTGCGCGAGTTGCACCAGCGGCTCTTGGAGGATGAAACGGACCTCCCGCGGGCACAGCCGCCGCAGCGCGGACCGTTGGCACCCCTTGTCGCGCGGCCGGCCGAGTTACCCAGGGACGTGCCCGGGTTCGCCGCTCGCGAGGCGGAGCTGGCGTGGCTGGATGAGTGCCTGGGCGGCGGCGACGGTGTGTGCGTGCTGAGCGGCACCGCGGGCATGGGCAAGACGGCCCTCGCGTTGCACTGGGCACACCGGGCCAAGGAGCGCTTTCTCGACGGCCAGCTCTACATCGACCTTCGCGGTTATGATCCGGACCACGAGCCGCTGACCACGACAGCCGCGCTGACCCGGCTGCTGGTCTCGCTCGGCGTCGATCCCGAACGGGTGCCGGGCGGGTTCGAGACCCAGCTCGGTGTCTACCGCTCGCTGCTGGCGGGGCACTCGTTCCTGCTGGTCCTGGACAACGCCCGCTCGGCGGCCCAGATCGAGCAGCTCCTGCCCCCGACCGGCGTGACGCTCGTGACCAGCAGGCACCGGCTCGGCGAACTGGTGGCGTACGCGGGTGTCAGGCAGCACTCGCTCGGCCCGCTCATCGACGAGGACGGCCGGGCGCTGCTGGACGGCGTACTCGGGCCGGCGGACGACCCGGCCGAGTCGGACGCGCGCGGTGAGCTGGTCCGTGTGTGCGGCGGGCTGCCGCTCGCGCTGCGCATCGCCGCCGCGAACGCCGCCACCCGGCCCGAGGGCGGCACCACGGCGGTCGCGGCGGAGCTGGCCGCCGGCAGTCTGCTGGCAGGACTGACCGTGGACGGTACCGAGCACAACGCCATCACCATCGCCTTCTCCGCCTCCTACCGCGTGCTCGCCCCCGTCGAGCAGCGGGTCTTCCGTCTGCTCGGACTCGTGCCCGGCCCGGATGTCACCGTGGCGGCCGCGGCGGCGGTCACCGGCCTGTCTCCGGACACGGCGCGTGCCTCGCTCAAGAGCCTGGCCGCGGCACACCTGCTCGAACATCACCTCACCGATCGCTACCGCTTCCATGACCTCGTCCGGCTCTACGCCGTGGCGGAGGCCGGGCGCGACCCCGAATGTGAGTCGGCATGGCACCGCCTGTTCGACCACTACCTGGAACTGGGCGCCACCATCGCCGCCCAGTGCGCGCCCGGCGAGTTCCTGCTCCCCGGTCCCCAGCCGCACACGGACGCCCATGTTCCCGAGGCGGCCGACGTCATCAATCTGATGGCCGCGCTGACGCACGCGATCGAGCGCGAGCCCGGCCCGGGGGTCTGGCGTCTGGCCGACATGGTTCGCGCCATCTGTGCCCGTACCGGGCGCATCGGTGAGTGGATGGAGATCGCGCCGACCCTGCTGGCGGCCGCCTCCGCCCACGATGTGCCGGCCGTGACCGCCATGCTGCACACCGGCATGGGCGAAGGCCTCTTTCGGATCGGCCGCCGTGAGGAGGCCGTCGGGCACCTGGAACAGGCCGTCCGCATCGCCCGCGACAGCGGCGAGCGCAAGGGCGAGGCGGCGGCCCGGATGGGGCTGAGCTTCGCGCACGCGTGGACCGGCCGCCTCACCGAAGCCATGGCCGACAACGTACGAGCCACGCAGCTCTTCGGCGAGCTCGGCTCGGTGCCCGGGCACATCCTGGCCCTCAACGCGCTCGGCAACCAGTACCACCAGCTGGGCCGGCTCATCCTGGCCGAGGAACACTGCAGGCAGGCGCTCACGTTGAGCCGGCGCCACAATCTGTCCCACGCCGAAGGAGCCAGCCTGCGGGAGCTGGGTGCCGTACTCCTCGACCAGGGCTGGTACGGCGAAGCGGAGACCTGCCTTCGGCAGTCGGTCGCCCTGATCGTCTCGATAGGCGGCCACGGCGCGGCCACGTCGCAGATCTGGATCAGCCGGCTGCACTGGGAGAACGGCCGGTGGGCGCAGTCGCGGGACGAGGCGCTGCGCGCGCTCGACGTATGCCACAGCCAGGGCGACCGGCTGGTGGAGGCGGCGGCGCTGGTCGCCCTTGCCGATGCAGGAATCCGCCTCGGCCTGACGACAGAGGCCTCTGACAGTCTCGACCTGGCCGAAGAGCTCATCAACGCAGGTGGCCTGCCGTGGCATCGGGCGTACGGGCTGCTCGCCCGTGCCCGGCTGCACGACGCCCGGGGCGACCACGACGGCGCCCTCCGCCACGCGCTGCGGGGCTATGCCATCGCGTCCGAGAGCGAGTACCGGCTGCCGGAGCTGGCCGCCCTGACGGAACTGGCCGGGCTGGAACAGCGGCGCGGCAACCGCGAGGCGGCGGCGCGCAAGGCCGACCAGGCCTTGCGACTGTGCCGGCAGATCGGACACGCACCATGTGCGGAGAAGCTTGCGCCGCTGCTGGTGGACGCGCTGTAAGGACCTACAGGCGACTGCGGGTTACTTCAGGACCCAGAGCGCCCAGAACGGGCTGTCCCATTCGCATTCCCAGTATTCCTGGTCCCCGGAATACTTGAAGCCCGCCTTCTGACACTGCGCGTAGGTCTTGTGGACACTCTTGATGTGGCCGGCCTTGGTCGTCACCACGTCCGCGCTCGCGGAGGGCGCGGTGCCGAGCGTCGCGGTCATCGTCAGGGCGGCCGCTGCGACCACCGCACTCATGATCTTGTTCTTCATGGAGAAAAGTGTCGCAGCCAGGGCTTCCGTATCTCTTCTCCTTCGCTCGCCCATCAGTGCGGAGCCGGAACCGGAACGGAAGAGGAACGGAAGGGCGGTCTCGTAGCATCCTCCGAATCCGCCCGCCGGCCGGGGCCCATTTCGGCCGATGCGGCGGAAACAAACGGAGGTACACACAGGATGAAGATCGGAACACGGCGCATCGCCAAGGGGCTGGCGATCACGCTGGCGACGGCAACCGCGGGCATCGTCCTCGCGTCGGGCCCGGCCAACGCATGGCCGAAGATCGTCTTGACCTATCCCTACACTTCCGCAGGGGCCAGGAAGTGCTCGATCGACCTCAAGACCGCGCCATCGGGCTACTTCTGCGGCCGGATTTACAACCCCAACCGCTGGGCTCTCATGACCTACTAGGGGGCGGTCGTGTAACCACGGGGTGTTCGCAATCCCTCTTTCTCTCTCTGATCGTGTCTTTCCATCGGGGGCAGGGAGAGGAAGAGGGGCGGTCTCGCCAGGCTGCCGCGAATTCTCTGTTCAGCTACCCTTTGGGCCGTGAATCAGAACGGTAGCGTCGAAGACCCCGAGCAGGCTCTGACCCGGCTCGGGGGAGATTCCTCCCGCGTGACCTTGCGCCGCCTCACCATCGACGATCAAGACGAGTTCATCGAGTTGGTGCGTGCCAGCGCCGACCTGCACCATCCGTATATGTCCTTGCCCAGCACACCGCAGGAGTTCCGCGACTTCCTCGGGAAGTTCGAGGATCCTCTGTCCGCTGAAGGCCTACTGGTCTGTATGCGTGACACCGGTGCCGCCGCGGGCAACATCAACATCAACAGCATCATCCGGGGGCGGTTCCAGTCCGCCGCACTGGGCTATGCGGCCTTCGCCCCCGCCGCCGGCCGAGGGTACATGTCGGAGGGACTCGGCCTGGTGCTGCGCTACGCGTTCGAGCACTTGCGCCTTCACCGGCTGGAAGCCCAGATCCAGCCCGACAACCACGCTTCTCTGAAACTGGTTCAGCGCCACGGGTTCCGCTCCGAGGGTTACGCGCCCGACTTGCTGTTCATCGATGGCGCCTGGCGGGACCACGAGCGGTGGGTCATCACCAACAGCATGGCCGGCATGGTTCCGAGCGCGCCACATCCAAGCCAGCCTGTCCGTTGAAGTCAGAATGAGCCTCTGTCGCTGATGAGCTTCGAATACAGATACATGTCCCGACGCTCACCCCCCACCTCCTGCCAACTACGCAAGAGCCCCTCGCGAACGAACCCCGCCCGCTCGGCGGCCCTCCACGACGGCGCGTTCCACGGCTCCACATGTAACTGCAGCCGGGGAATCCTCAGCCGTTCCAGGCCCCAGGACGAGATCGCCCGCAAGGCCGTGCCCGCGACCCCCTGGCCCCGGGCCGACTTCGCGACCCAGTAACCCAGCGACGCCCGGCCAAGAGCGCCCGGCCACAACCCGATCTGGCCCACGGCTCGGTCGTCGCCGGCGTTCGCGATCGCGAAGGAGTAGCCGACTCCGTCGGCGGCCTTGCTCCACTGGCGCCGGATGAAGGCGGAGCCCTCCGCGTCCGAGTAATTCGGCGGCACTCCGGTGATCAGAGGGATGTAGGCGTCTTCGGAAGCCTCGCGCACCACCGCGACATCATCCAGCCGCCATGGGCGAAGCAGGAATTTCTCGCCGGCCGGGAGTTCGGGAACGACGAGCGGGTGGTCCATTCCCGCATCATGTCACCAGAGTTGATTTCCCGGCTCCCGGGGCGGAATGGCGGGTGCCGAATAGACTGCGGCGATGACCGCGTACCGGATCCTGGCGGTGGACGACGATCAGGCCATCCTGCGCTCGCTCCGACGTGGCCTGCGGCTGGAGGGCTTCGCCGTGGATACCGCCGAAACGGGGCGGCAGGCGCTGGAGCGGGTGGATGACCGGCCCGATGCGATCATCCTCGACGTGTCTATGCCGGAAATGTCGGGCATTGAGGTGTGCAGCCGGTTGCGTGGGGCTGGGTCGCAGGTGCCGGTGTTGATGTTGTCGGCCATGGATGAGGTGGCCGACCGTAAGGCCGGGCTGGCGGTGGGCGCCGACGACTATGTCGTCAAGCCGTTCGATCTGGGTGAGCTGGTGCTCCGCCTGCGCGCTCTGTTACGCCGTGCCGGATCTGCCCCGGGGGCGGTGGTGCGCGTCGGAGCGCTGGTCATCGAGCCTGAGGCGCGCCGGGTCACGATGCGCGGGCGTGCGGTGGAGGTGACGCGGCGGGAGTTCGACCTGCTGGAGGTGCTGGCGCGGAACGCGGGCATCGTGCTGTCCCGGTCGGTGCTGCTGGAGCGCGTCTGGGGCTATGACTTCGAGGTGACCGGCAACGCGGTGGACACGTTCGTCGGGTACCTACGGCGCAAGCTGGAAGCGGATGGCGAGCCGCGCATGCTGCACACGGTGCGCGGGGTGGGGTTCGTGCTGCGGGAAGCGCGGCCGTGAAGCTGTCCACCCGGTTCGCGCTCTGCCTCGCTGTCGCCGTTCCGCTGCTGGTCGCGCTGGCGGGGCTGGTCTTGCTCGGACTGGTCTCGCAGGACCTGCGCGCTGAGCGAGACGACCAGCTCACGGCGCGGCTGCGGGCGCTGACCCCGATGGCGGCGACGTTCGCGTGGCGGACCCGCGTGCTGCCCGCCATCCCGCCCGACCTCCTTCAGCAGCGGCTGGTCACGGCCGCCAGCGCGGGCGGGGTCTGCGTCGTGGAGAAGGGGGAGAAACTGCTGGTCATCGGGAAGGTTCCGGGTACCCTGCCGGTCGGCGCCGGGCCTGCCGACCATGTCGAGGGGGAGCGGAGCTGGCGGTTCGTGGCCGCCGACGTGGGGCGGCGGGGGACCGCGCGGCTGATCCTCTTCGAGCCGGCGGAGCGCCTCAGCGACCAGATCGCGTTGCTCGGCAAGCGGCTGGTGTCCGTCACGCTGGTCGCGGCCGGGGTGGGCGCGGTGGCCGGGTTGCTGCTGGGCAGGTTCGCGGTACGTCCGCTGTCGCTGCTGGGCAGCCAGGCACGTACGATCGGCAGCCGGCAACGGCCGCCACTCACGATCGACCCGCCGGCTCGTACGGGGCCGCTCGATACGGAGCCACGCCTGGCGACCACGGCAGGTGTCGCCGAGATCGACGAGCTGGCCCGCCTCCTGAACGATCTCCTGGACCGGCGCGACGCGGCCGTGACCCGTACCGGCGAGGCCCTGGAGACCGCCCGCGCCTTCGCGGCCACCGCCGCGCACGAGCTCCGCACCCCGCTCACCAGCATGGGCACCAACCTCACCCTCCTGGACCACCCCGAGCTGGGCCCCGCGGACCGTACCGAGATCATCGCCGACCTAGCCGCCGAACACGGCCGCATCCAGCGCCTCATCACGATGCTCCGCCGGCTCGCGCGCGGCGAACTGCTCGCCCCCGACGCCTTCGCGGACACCGACCTGAGCGAGATCGTCAACGACGCGGTCAAGGACGCGCGGCACCGTCACCCGCACGCCACGATCAAGGCCTGTCTGGCGGACGGCGTGCGCGTACGCGGCTGGGCGGAGGGGCTGCGCATGGTCGCCGACAACCTGCTCGACAACGCCGCCATCCACGGCGCCGACGGGTCCGGCCGGTCGGCGATCAGCGTGACCCTGGACGTGGGGGAGGAGGTCGTCCTCGCCGTTCAGGACGCGGGCTCGGGGGTGGTGCCGCAGGACCGCGATGCGATGTTCGCCCGTTTCCGCCGCCGCGCCGACAGCCCGGGCTCCGGGCTCGGCCTCACGCTGGTGCGGCAGCAGGCGACGCTCCACGGCGGCACCGCAACGCTGAGCGCCTCCCTTGACGGTCCGGGAACGCGCGCCGAAGTACGTCTTCCCCTGACCGGCCGGCAAGCGCCGGGAGCCGCGCGGTCCTGGCTGGAATAGCCCGCCCGCCTGCCAGAGATCTGCCAAGAAGCGTTGTCACCATGTCTCGCATGATCACGCCAAGACTGGGTGCCGCCCTCATGGCCGCCGCCACCCTCCTCGTCACGTCTCCGCAGCACGCCGCGGCAGCCACCCCGCCGGTGACACCCGACTGCGCATGGGAGGTCAAGGTCTCCGCCGACACGCGCAACGTCTTCTACCCCGACTCCGCCGCCACGTACTGGGTGCTGCCGTTCACCGTGCAGGAGGGGTTACGGATCACGCTGGCCGGTCAGTACCCCGACAGCCGGTACGCCTCGATCCAGGTGTACAAGGAGGGCGGCGGCCTGTTCGAGACGAACGGCGTCCCCTCGTCGCTCACCGACCACCGCATCCAGCCGGACACGGGCAACGTCAACCCCTGGCAACAGCAGGCGTCCCCCGGCGGCCACTTCACGCTCACGGTGGCAGCCGACGCGGCTCCTGGGCAGGTCAACACGCTGCCGCTGGCCCCGTCCGGCACCCCGGAAGGGGCCAAGGGGAACATCGTCTACCGCGTCTACCTCCCCGCCGACGGGGACTTCAGCCAGGTGCGACTCCCCGCCGTCACCTTCGAGCGCGACGGCGTCACGCAGCCCGTGCCCACCTGCGACGATCCGCAGCCCACGACCAGCTCTGTCGCACCACCGGCGAAAAGCATGGCCGCGGCCGCGCCCGCGTTCGCCCGCGCGGACCTCGCCGACCGTCCGACCGGCGGCTTCCCGAACGGAGACTCCGCCTACCTCTACGCCGACGTCACCCCACCCGTCGGCCGCCAGGTCGTCGTCATCCGCGGCAAGGCCCCGCACAACGCCCAGGGCTCGCACCCGGCCCCCTGGCCGGCCGCCGGCAAGGACGTGCGCTACTGGTCGATGTGTACGAACCTGACCCTGCCCCCGTACCAGGTCGTGGTGAACCCGCTGCCCGACGGCACGTCCGACTACGGATGCCGCGCCGACGACCACACCGGGCTCGACTCCGACGGCCGCTACAGCTACGTGGTCGGCGCGGAGTCGCAGCGGCAGGCGATCGAGCAGGTGCCCGGGGTGACGTTCCTGCCGTTCTCGACCGCCCGGCCCGCGGCGACGCATCGGATCATCCTCCGCAACATGGTGGTGGACGCCGGCTTCGCCGAGGCCGTGCAGAACGTGCCGGAGGACGGCGATCCCGCCTCCGCCGCGGCCGTCATGGGCGAGTACTACCCGGTCACGAAGGTCTGCTCACTGGCCGCGCTCACCTCGGAGGGACCCGCGGACTGCTGAGTCACGGGCGGACGATGTTATCGTGACGGCGCACGAGGTGCCGCGTCGGAACGCTTCGTGTGTCACGGCTGTGGCTCCCAGGGCGCGCTCAGGCTAGTTGCTGCAAACGCAGAGGAGCGCTGTGTCCACCTTGGTGATCGGAGCCCGCGGCAGCGTCGGGCGCCATGTCGTCGATCAACTGCTGGCCGCCGGGGAATCGGTGCGCGCGTCGGTGCGCGACCTGGCGTCGGCGGACCTGCCCGCAGAGGTGTCCGTTGTCGTCGCGGACCTCACCCGGCCCGACACGCTGAAGGCCGCGTTGGACGGGGTCCGGAAGGTGTTCCTGTACGCGCCCGTCGGAGGCACCGGTGCTTTCATCGGTGCCGCTCGGGAGGCTGATCTCGAACGCATCGTGCTGCTGTCCTCGGGAAGCGTCTTGCTGCCGTACGCGGCGGGAAACGCGATAGCCGAAGAGCATCGGTCGGTCGAGCGGGCACTGGATGGTTCGGGTCTGCCCTGGACGCCGATCCGCCCGTTGGTTCTGGCGAACAACGCGCTGAACTGGGCCCACTCGATCCGCACCGAAGGCATCGTCCGGCTGGTCCATCCCGAGGCGGTGATGGCCCCCATCCATGAACGCGACATCGCCGCCGTCGCGGTCGCGGCCCTGGTGGGGGAGGCCGGTGAAGAAGCCGGCGCCTTGCTGACCGGTTCCGAGCTGCTGTCCCAGCGGCGTCAGGTCGAGTTGATCGGCGCGGCGATCGACAAGAACCTCCAGATCGAGGAGTTGTCGGAATCAGCGGCACGTGACCGTTTCGGTCAGTTCGAGAAGCCGTACATCGTCGACGCGATCCTCGAGTTCATCAAGGCGGCGGCGAACGGAGGATCACCGGCGACCGGAACGGTGGAACAGGTGCTCAGGCGACCCGCCGTACCGTTCGCGCAGTGGGCACGAGAGCACGCTGCCGACTTCCGCTGACCCTAGGGCCTTCGCCGGCGCAGCATGACCGCCAGCCGTGGCATGCCGATGAGCAACTCCGCGGTGAAGCGCCTGCGGGCGCGCCGGTCGGGCAGGGCGTGGAGCTCTCCGAGCCACTCCGCGATCCAGCGAGCCCGGACAGCATGCGGAAGGATGATCGCCCCCGCGGTGATCACCCGGAGAAACGCCTGCGTTCCGGCGTCACCCGACACGTCGAGCCTCGCCTGTGCGAGACCTTCGAGTTCGCGGGCGATCTCGTTCATGCCCAGCCAGCCGGCGATCGGCACGAAGACGTCGAGGGTCTCACGCGCTTTCCGAAGTTGTTTCTCCGGCGGGAGGAATCGCATCGTCCGCTGGTTGTGCAGGCGATCGGCCAGCTTCAAGGTCAGCACCCGCTCGTCGGTGCCGGCCGCCCGACCTTCAGCCAGCAACGCCGGGTCATCGAGCGGCCGCAGGTCCGTCACCAGACGCACGATCGTCTCGCCGAACTCCGCCGCCAGCTCCGTCTCGGGACACGCGGTGTCTTCCAGGACGTCGTGAAGGAGCGCCGCGCAGAGCAACTCGTGGTCAGCGCCGAGCCCGGCCAGGATGGCGGCGACCGCGAGCGGGTGGGTGATGTACGGCTCCCCGCTCCTCCGTGTCTGGTCGCGGTGCCAATAGGCGGCCACCGTGTACGCACGCTCGACCAGCCGCGCCTGATCCGCTGTCAGGTAATCGGGCAAGGCGTCTTCCAGGATGCTCATGCCGTGCCTCCGGCGATCCCGGGACGCCGGCTTCCGGCGGCCCGCCTGCGCTTTTCGCCCGCCCGAGCGATGGCCTCACGGCCGCTTTCGAGACCGTCTTCGGTGATTCTGTAGTGCCGGCGCGGCGGGCGACCCTGGTGGGCGGCCGGGTCATCCCAGCGGCTCTCCACCCAGCCGTACTCTTCCAGCCTGATCAGAATGGGATAAAGGGTGCCACCAGCGATCCCGGTGGCTTTACACAACCCCAGCCCGTAGTGCTCGGCCAAGGGGTCATTCAGCAGCTCCCGCAAGACCGAGATGGTCTGCGGCGTCATTCGCGGACTGCCTGCCATGCCGCTTAATCTAGCTAGATAGAGATGGCCCGCCATGTCTCTCGGAGGTGACAGCGATGTCGCGGCGCAGAGGTGGGCGGCGGGCCCAGGTGGCCCAGCGCCAGAGCCACTCAAGAGGACCCTGCTGATACCGGCGCAGCCAGAGGGTGGACCACAGCCACTGCACGGCGAGGACGGCACCGGCGATCAGCAGCACCGTCGTGAAAGCCCAGTCGTCCGACTGGCCGCCGAGGACGCGGCTGATCGCCAGGACGAGGATCGTGGCGGTCAGGTAGTTGGTCAGCGCCATCCGCCCCAGCGGTACGAAGACCGCCTGCAGCGCCGGTCGGACCGGCGTCCTGAGCAGGACCAGCAGGGCGCACACGTACACCCCCGCGATCAGCAGCCCGGCCAAGGCGAATGAGCCGCTGAAGCCCGATCCGCCGGCGGAGTGAGTCTGCCACCACAGGGCGGGCGCGGCCCCCACCGCGAGGACCAGGCCCAGCACGGCAGGGCCGCGGGTGAACCGCTCGATCCGGGCGATCACCCCGTACCGGGTCAGCGCCGAGCCCAGCAGGAACAGCCCCGGGACCAGCCCGAGAAAGCCGAAGCCGACGACCAATGGCGCCACGAGGAGCGCGGCGGCGAGGCCGGCCACGGCCCACCGCGGCAGCCAGGTCGAGGGCAGCAGCACCACCAGGCCGACGACGGCGTAGATGGCCAGGATGTCGCCCTCCCAGAGCAGGAAGTGGTGCACCAGACCCATCGCGAGCAGCACCAGGAGCCGGCGCAGCAGGAGCAGCCGCGGGTGAGCGGCGCGGTCGGTGGCGGAGTTCAGCAGCAGCGAGAACCCGACGCCGAACAGCAGGGAGAAGATCGGGAAGAAGCGCTGATCGACCAGCAGCCCCATCCATTCCTCTCCAGGCATCGGGGCACGGTCCACGGCGGCGCTGCCGACGTGGGCTATCGGCTGGACGTTGGCCACCAGGATTCCGCAGAGCGCGAACCCGCGTACTACGTCGAGCGCGGCGATACGCGGTCGCCTGGAGGAGACACGGGCGGTTTCCGGCGGCGAATAGGGATCTTGATGTCGCATGAGGCTCATCCTGCGAGCCCGGCCCGATGCCGGGCATCGGGCGAAAGCAGGGTTACACCATGCACGACGGTACTTTCGGCCGGTTCGGTGCGCGGTGCACATCTCCTAGCCTGAACCGTGTGAATGTGCGGGCCGAGATCGCGGCCGACGCCGGGCTCGGCGCCGTGTTCGCGGCGGCGCTCGCCTTCCAGGCGTACCGGGTCGCGAACAGCTGGGGTGACGGCTACTGGCAGTTCGACTGCGTCGCCGGAGCGGTGGTGTGCGTGACGGCACTGGTACGCCGGCGCCACCGGGTATGGGCGGCGGTGGCGGGCCTGGCCGTCGCGGCGGCCGCCATTCTCGCCACCCGCTTCGTCCATCTCCCCAGCGAGCCCGGCCTGGCCATGGCCCTGGCGCTGTCCGTGCTCGTCGGCTCCGCGATCAGAGCGCTCCCTGCCGCCTCGGCCTGCGCGGTCGCGGCCGGTGGATTCGCGGTGGTCGCGGGCGGCCTGCTCGCCACCCGCACCCCTTCCACCGGCGTTCCGCCCGTCGTGGTGCTGAACGGCGCGGGATGGCTCGCCGCCCTCGCGCTTGGGCTGGGCCCGCGGCTGCTCGCCGCCCGCCGGAGAACCATCGCCGAGCGAGTACGCCGCAACGAGCGCCTGGTGCTGGCCAGGGAACTCCACGACGTCGTCGCCCACCACATCACCTCCGTCGTACTCCAGGCCCAGGCCGCCCAGCTCGTCACCCGCAAGCACCCGGAGAAGACGGAAGACTCCCTCGCGAGCATCGAGGCCGCCGGCTCCGACGCGCTGGCCGCGACGCGCCGCGTCGTCGGCCTGCTGCGCGACGCCGACGACGCGGCCCCCGCCACGCCCGGCCCCGAACAACTCAGCGAACTGGTCGAACGCTTCGGCGGCCACGGCCCCGCAGTACATCTGAGCCTGCCCGAGGACGGATCGGGGTGGCCGCCCGAGGTGTCCAGCACCGTCTACCGGGTCGTGCAGGAGTCGCTGACCAACATCTCCCGCCACGCCCCGCACGCCCGCTCGGTGACGGTCAGCGTCGCCCGCGAGCGGGACGCCGTCACCGTCGAGGTCGCCGACGACGCCCCGCCGGGCCCGGCCCGCCACTCCCACCGCGGCGGCTACGGCCTGGTCGGGATGCGCGAACGCGTCGAGGCCCTCGGCGGCCGGCTGTCCGCCGGCCCGCGCCACGGGACCGGCTGGTCCGTACGCGCCACCTTGCCGGTCTCCGTGCGGAAGCGCCCATGACCGTCCCCGCGCGGAGACGCCGATGACCACCCTGCCCGTGCCCGCGCGGAGACGCCGATGACCATCAGGGTCCTGCTGGCCGACGACCAGGCGATGATCCGCGGCTGCCTGCGGCTCATCCTGGAGGACCAGCCCGACATCACCGTGGTGGCCGAGGCCGCGGACGGCGCCGAGGCGGTCGCCCTGGCCCGGAGCCTGCGGCCGGACGTGTGCCTGGTGGACATCCAGATGCCCCGCCTCAACGGCATCGAGGTCACCCACGCCCTGGCCGGCCCCGGCGTCCCCGACCCGCTGCGGGTCATCGTGGTCACCACCTTCGACCTCGACGAGTACGTCTACGGCGCGCTGCGCGGCGGGGCGGTCGGCTTCGTCCTGAAAGACGCCGGCCCCACCCTGCTCGTCGAGGCCGTCCGCGCCGCGAACGCCGGGGACGCCTTGATCTCGCCGTCGATCACCCTGCGGCTCCTCCGCCACCTCACGGCCACCGGTGCACCGCCCGCCCGCGGATCCGCCCAGCCGCTGTCCGAACGGGAGGCCGAGGTCGTCCGGGCCGTCGCCCGCGGCCGCACCAACCAGGAGATCGCCGCCGAGCTGTTCATCTCGCTCAGCACCGTCAAAGGCCACATATCCGGCATCCTTGCCAAACTAGGCATGCGCAACCGGGTCGAAATCGTCGCCTGGGCCTGGGAGAACCGCATCGTGGATGTTGACCCCGCGCCCGCACCTCGGCATCGTGAACCGGGTGACCAGCGATGAAACGCGTGACGGAGTGTCGCTGACCAATCTCGACCAGCCGCTGTTCGACGGATCGAACGCGACGAAACGAGATCTGGTCGACTACCTGGACGCCGTCCGCGACCGCATCATCCCCGTCCTGCGGGACCGCGCGCTGTCGGTGATCCGCGTACGGCCAGGCCAGGCGCCGTTCATGCAGAAGAACGTGCCCAAGTACGCCCCCGACTGGATCCGTACGGTCTCCGTCTGGGCCGAGGCGTCGCACCGGCAGGTGTCCTACGCGCTGTGCGACGACCGCAGGACCCTGCTGTGGTTCGCCAACCAGCGGGCGGTCGAATACCACCCGGCGCTGTTCCGCGGTGAGCATCCCACCCATCTCGTGCTCGACCTCGATCCGCCCGTCGACGACGCGTTCCCGCTGGCCGTAGGGGCGGCTTGGCTGGTACGCCAGGCCCTCGACGACGCGGGGCTGGCCGGGGCGGTGAAGACCAGCGGGGCGAAGGGGCTGCACGTGTTCGTGCCCGTGGTGGCGGGGACCGCGATGGACGACCTGGCCGCGGCCACCCGCGCCCTGGCCGCCCGCGCCGAACGCGTCGACCCGGCGCTCGCCACCACGGCGTTCATCCGGGAGGACCGTGAGGGCAAGGTGTTCCTCGACTCCACCCGCGCGGGCGGCGCGACGGTGGTGGCCGCCTACAGCCCGCGCATCCGGCCGGGCGCGCCGGTCTCGTTCCCCCTGGCCTGGGAGGACCTCGACCGGGTCACGCCGTCCGACTTCACCATCCACACCGCGGCGCGGCTGCTCGGCGACGCCGACCCGTGGGCGGAGCTCATGCCCGAGCCGCAGGCGCTGCCCGCCGACCTGGTCGAGGAGGGGCACACGATCCCGATCGCCCGCGTCCAGGCGATGCACGAGGGCAAGCGGCGGGCGAAGGCCAGGAGAGGCGAGTGACCCCGAGTGATCAGCGGGCCGGGGCGGCCTGCCTGAGTGCGCGCAGGACGGCGTCCGGGTCGTCGGCGAAGAAGCGGATCGTGGTGGCCTCGGCCCGGCCGCCGAGCGGGCGTACCACGGCGATCGGCTCGGCCAGCTGGACGATCACGTTGGTCTGGGAGGAGACCGCCACACTGAGCCGCCCGTCCGCCACGGAGACCATCCTGCTCTCGTTGTAGGTGCGCGACAGCCGTACCGAAGAGATGAGCTCGCGGGGAACGCGCAGGTAGAAGTACACGCCGAAGCGGACGCGCAGCTCGCCGGGCGTCACGACGTGCGGCCGGGTGACGCAGGCCGCGCCGAGCGCCAGGCAGTAGAGGATGCCGTACACGTCGCCGATCAGCACCACCGCGCGCAGCCACTCCGGACAGTCGATCGCCCGCAGGAGCAAGTCGATGCCGACCGTCTCCACGGTCATCACGAACAGGAAGACGAGCAGGATCGGCGCCTGCTCTCTCGCGTACGGCACGGCGGTGGCGCCGGCCGGCACGCCGTGGCGTCGCCGCGCGATCCACAGGAGGAGGCTGACCACGCTCAGCAGCTCGATCCGGAGTAACCGAAGCCCCTTGCCCACCATCACAACCTCTCCTTGAGCACGATCATGAGCAGCCGGAACACCTCGGACTGGGCGGGGGTGAACTCGGAGAACATCGCCTCCACCCACCCGCCGTCCCCGGCGGAGCCGTCCGGCAGGTGCGCGATCATCTGCCGCGCCATCTCGTCCGGCAGGTGCTCGGCGAGGTCGGTGGCGAGCTCGGCGAGGCGGGGGTCGCCGGGATCCGCGTGAGCGAGCTCGTCGAGCCGCCGGTAGAGGGCGTGCCCCCGCGCGAGCGCGCCGGGCTCGGCGAGCGGGCGCATCAGGTCGAGCATCCGCGTCTGGGCGGCCGGGTCGGCCACGGTGTTCACCACGGTCAGCAGCTCGCGATCGAGCTCGGCGAACGGCGAACCCGCCGCGGGCAGCTCGCGCAGCACCTCCGCCAGCTCGGGTGACATCAGCGAGCCGGAGTGGAGGTCGGCCGCCTCCAGGAGCGCGGCCAGCCGGTCCCGCTTGGCGTCGATGGCCGCCTGCTGCCTGGCCAGGTCGGCGTCGAGCTCCTGGAGCACCTCGCGCAGCTCGCGCCCCTCGTCGTCGGCCAGGACGTCGCGGAGCTCGTCGAGTGACAGGCCCAGCTCGGCCAACTGCCGGATGCGGGCGAGGGCCACCGCATCGCGCAGCCGATACTCACGGTAGCCGTTGGCCAGCCGCGCCGGCTCGGGCATCAGGCCCAGGTGATGGTAGTGGCGCACGGTCCGGGTGGACACCCCGACCAGCGCGGCAAGCTCGCCGATCCGCATGCCCTCATTACACACGTTGACCTTACGTCAAGGTCAATCCATCACAGAGCGTAGGCAAGTGCCGCTTCCACGATTACCAGCAGCGGCACGAGCGGCACGGCGTACAGGGCCGCCAGGCGAGCCCCCGCGTGCCGCTCCGGGACGGCCGAGAGCAGGGCCAGCAGCACCGCGCAGCCGATCGGCGCGAGCAGCCAGGTCGACAGGGTGACCGTGCCCCACGTGCTGACCGCGTCGCAGTCCTCGATCTGGTACGAGTTCAGCGCGCACGCCTTCTCACCGAGGATCGACACGCCCATCCAGGCGATGAAGCCCGCCAGCCAGATGACGACGGCGAGGACGGAGGTCAACACGACGGAGGTACCGCTCGGCGAGGTCGTCCGGTCAGCAGGGGGAGAGGGGGCGATCACGGCAGGACTCTAATGGTGATCAACGCTGACGGGGCCGCCTTTGATCAACCTGGGACCACGGCCACCCCGCCCGCGGGGACCTCGCCCGTGAAGGGGGCGCCGGTGAGCAGGTCCGTGCCCGTCGTCATGCCGGTCACCGTGACGGGCGCGTCGCCGTGGTTGATGAGGAAGGTGAAGGCGCCCCGCCGTACGAGCTCCAGGGTGTCGGGCAGGTCGCGCGGCCGGGAGACGCCCGCGCGGTCGAGCACCTCGCCGAGCAGGGCGCGCAGGTCGTCGCCGCCGAGCGCGGCGGCCAGGTAGCTCGCGGTGCCGCCGCCGAACGCGTTGGCGGTCACGGCGGGATGGCCGGCGTCGGGGCCGTCGGTGAAGTGCCGCATGGCCACCGCGCGTTCGAGGCGGACCCGCTCGGACCAGATCCGGCCGGTGGCCCCGCCGGTGAGCGTCACGGTCTCCAACTCGCGCAGCGGGTGGAACTCCTCGACCGACAGCCCGAGCACCTCGCGCAGCGCGCCGGGGTAGGCGCCCGCGTGGACGGTGTCGTTCTCATCAACGATGCCGGAAAAATACGACACGAGCAGGTGGCCGCCCGACTCGACGTACCTCTGCAAGTTCTTGGCTGAGCCTTCGGCGAGCAGGTACGAGCTCGGCACGACAACCAGCCTGTATCCCGAAATATCGGCGGAAGGGTGGACGAAGTCCACCGTGACGTGCTCCCGCCAGAGGGCCTCGTAGAAGGCGTCCACCCGCTCGCGGAAGCGCAGATCGCCCGAGGGGCGCCACTCCAGCTCCAGCGCCCAGTACGACTCCCAGTCCCAGACCACCGCCACCTCGCTCGTGACGCGCCCGTCCTTGACCGGGGCCAGCCGGCGCACGTCGGCGCCGAGCGAGACGACGTCGCGCCAGATCTGCGAGTCGGTCCCCGCGTGCGGGATCATCGCCGAGTGCCACTTCTCGGCGCCGTACCGCGAGGCCCGCCACTGGAAGAACAGCACCGAGTCCGAGCCCCTGGCCACGTGGGCGAGGCTGTTGCGGCGCATCTCGCCGGGACGCTTGGCGATGCCGCGCGGCTGCCAGCTGATCGCGCTCGTCGAGTGCTCCATGAGCAGCCACGGCCCGCCGCCGGCCAGGGAGCGGCTCAGGTCGGCCGACATGGCGAGCTGGATGTGGTTGTCGGGCTGCTCGCCGTTCAGGTAGTGGTCGTTGGCGATGACGTCCAGCTCGGGGGCCCAGCGCCACAGGTCCATCGACTTGCAGTTGACCGTGCCCGCGAAGTTGGTGGTGACCGGTTTGCCGCTCTGGCGCAGGATGTCGCGCTGCAGCCGGTAGTGCGACAGGTGCTCCTCGTTGGCGAAACGGGCGTAGTCGAGGCGCTGCGCCGGGTTGACCACGGTATGACTCCACCGGGGCGCGTCGATCTCGTCCCATTCGCCGTAGTGCTGGCCCCAGAAGGCGGTGCCCCAGGAGGTGTTGAGCGCGTCGAGGCTCTCGTACCGGTGCCGGAGCCAGTCGCGCCAGGCGGAGACGCTCGACTCGCAGTAGCACTCGCCGAGCGGCGCCCCGTACTCGTTGTGCACATGCCACATCACCACGGCGGGATGCTCGCCGTAGCGGGCCACCAGCCGTTCGGCCAGCCGCGCGCTGGCCGCGCGGAACGCCGGGTGGCTGGAGCAGGCGGTCTCGCGCGCGCCCGCGCCGACGCGCAGGCCCTCGCGGGTCACGGGGGAGGCGTCGGGATACTTTCTGGCGAACCAGGCGGGCGGCACCGTGGTCGGGGTGCCCAGGTTCACCGAGATGTCCGCGTTGTGCAGGCGGTCGATGATGGTGTCGAGCCAGCCGAACTCGTACACCCCCTCGGCGGGCTCCATCAGCACCCACGCGAAGATGCCCAGGCTGACCAGGTTCACCCCGGCCTGCCGCATCAGCCGCACGTCCTCTTCCTGTACCTCCAGCGGCCACTGCTCGGGGTTGTAGTCCCCGCCGAACGCGATGCCCTCAGGCATATAAGTCCCCCTATTTGATAATTTGTCAGGCTTTGACGGCGCCGCTGCTGAGGTCGGTGCGCCAGAACCGCTGCATCGTGAGAAAGAGCGCGATCAGCGGAATCAACGCCAGGAACGTCCCGATGAGGATGAGGTTGTAAAGGCTCGGGTGGTTCGCCCCGGCGGCCAGCATCGTGTAGAGCCCGACCGTCAGCGGGAACTTGCCGTCGTCGCCGAGCATGATGAACGGCAGCAGGAAGTTGTTCCAGATGGCCACGAACTGAAACAGGAAGATGGTCACCATCCCCGGCCCCATCAGCGGCAGCGCCACCCGGGTCAGCAGCGTCCAGTGCGAGGCCCCGTCGATGCGCCCGGCTTCGAGCAGCGAGTCGGGGATGGCCGCGCCGGCGTACACGCGGGCGAGATAGATGCTGTACGGATGCAGGATCTGCGGCAGCAGAACCGACCAGTACGTGTCCGCCAGCCCGACCTTCGCGAACAGCAGATACTGCGGGATCGCCAGCACCACCGCGGGCACCAGGATGCCGCCGATGAGGATGTTGAAGATAAGGTTCCGGCCGGCGAAGCGGTACTTGGCCAGCGTGTAGCCCGACACCGCGGACACGGCGGTCGACAGCAGCGCCCCGCCGCCCGCGTACAGCAGGGTGTTGAGCATCCACAGCCAGTACACCCCGTCGCGATAGGCGGCGAGATCGGCGAGGTTCTGGAAGAACCCGGTGCCGGGCGAGAAGGCCGAGGTCGAGAACAGCTCGCCGGACGTCTTGGTGGCGGCGATCACCACCCAGCTCACCGGGAACAGGCAGTACACCGAGCCGATCAGCAGGATCCCGGTCGGGGCCAGGCCGAGCGGCGCGTACGCGGCGCGGGCGCGGGCGCGGGCCATCACGCCTCCCCGAACGCGCGGTTCTTCACCACGCGCAGGAACCCGAACGACAGCACCAGCGAGATCCCGGCGATCACCACGGCCGTCGCCGCCGCCGAGTACAGGTCACCGGTCACGAAGGCGTCCCGGTAGATCTTCATCAAGGGACTCCAGGTCGAGCTGATGGTGTTGGTGAGCGGCCGGAGCGTGGTCGGCTCGGTGAACACCTGGATCGTGGCGATGATCGAGAAGACGGTGACCAGGATGATCGCCGGAGCCAGGATCGGGATCTTGATCCGCAACGCGATCTGCAGCTCCGACGCGCCGTCGATGCGGGCCGCCTGATACAGCTCCTGGGGGATGGCCCGCAGGTTCGTGTAGAGCACCAGCATGTTGAAGCCCGTGCCGCCCCACACCGCCACGTTGGCCATCGAGTACACGATCGCGCTCTGACTCAGCGGCGCCACCCCGAACAGCTCACTGATCGGGCTGACGCTCGGCAGATAGAGGAAACCCCACATCAGGCTGGCGGCCACGCCCGGCACCGCGTACGGCAGGAAGATCGCGATCCGGGAGAAGCGGGCCAGCCGTACCCGCGCGGCGTCCAGCATCAGCGCGAACACCAGCGCGAGCCCCAGCATCACGACCAGGACCAGCGCGGCGTAGCCGACCACCCGCAGCCAGCCGGCCCACAACTCGCCGTCGCCGATGGCGGCGACGTAGTTGTCGAGCCCCACGAAGATCTCCCGCTTCGACCCCTTGCCGAGCCCGAGCCCCGACACCTTGGTCCGGCGCAGGCTGAGATAGACGGTGTAGCCGATCGGCAGGGCCAGGAACAGGGCGAACAGCGTCACGGCCGGGGTCAGGAACAGGTACGGGGCCAAGCTCTTCCGTTTTGTCATTGGGCGAGCTTGAAGCCGGACTTCGTCATGTCCGCGACCGTGCCGTCCTGGACGCTCTGGAGGGCGTCGCTGAAGGAGGTCTTGTTCAGCGCGGCCTTGTCGAAGGCGTCCTTGAAGGCGTTGTAGGCCACGTTGACGTTCGGGCCGAAGGTGAAGCCGCGCGCGCCCGCGCCGAACCCGGCCGCCTGCTTCCAGAAGTCGGGCACGTTCGAGAAGTACGCGGGCGGCTCGGAGAGCAGGTCGGCGCCCTTGGTCGCGGCGGGGTAGATGGAGCCCTCCTTCACCAGCAGGGCGAGCGCCTCAGGGTCGCTGTTGAGCCAGGTGGCGAACTTGGCCGCGGCCTCCTTGTTCTTGGAGCCCGCCGACACGGAGACGGCCGAGCCGCCCCAGAAGCCGCTGAAGCTCTCGCCGGCGTTCCACTGCGGCAGCTGCGCGATCGCCCACTTGCCCTTGGCCTTGGGCGCGTTGGTCGACAGCGGGCCGGGCGCCCAGATGGCCGACGGCCAGGTCAGCAGCTTGCCGTCGTTCAGGGCCTTGTTCCACTCGGGGGTGAAGTAGGGCATGCTGTCGATGACGCCCTCCTTGACCAGGCCGCCCCAGTAGTCGGCGAGCTTCTTGGTGGGCTCGTCGTTGATGGCGACCTTCCACGCCTCGCCGCTGATCGACCACCACTGCCCGCCCGCCTGCTGGGCGAGGCCCGCGAAGGAGCCCGGGTCCTTGCTGGAGAACGTGCCGAGGTACACCTTGGAGTCCTTCGCGTGCACGGTCCTGGCCGCGTCGGCGTACTCCTGCCAGGTCTTCGGTACGGCTATGCCGTACTTCTTGAACAGGTCGGCCCGGTAGTAGAGCAGCATCGGGCCGCTGTCCTGCGGGATGCCGTAGACCGCGTCGGTGCCGAGCGTGACCAGCCCCCAGATACCCTCGCTGAACTGCGCTTTTACCGGATCCGCCGCCGGCTTGATGTCCGCCACCGCCTCGGCGGCCACGAACGACGGCAGGGCCTGATACTCCGCCTGGACGAGGTCCGGCGGGTTCCCGGCCTTGGCGGCGGTGAGGAACTTGGTGGCCGAGTCGTCGCCGCCCGCCTGGGTGCTGGAGGTGACCTGGATGTCGGGATGCGCCGTGTTCCAGACCGCGACGATCTTGTCCATGCCGGGCACCCAGTTCCAGTAGGTCAGGGCGACCTTCTGCGCGGCGGGGCTCGAGCTCGACGGGGCGGCGCTCTGCTGCGCGCCACCACTGGAACAGCCGGCCACGAGGGTGACGGCTGCGGCTACGGCGGCAAGCCTGTTCATCTGCATGGGTACCTCGACTTTGGGGGAAGTCTGTGAACGTTCACAGCGTGTGGCTGAGCACTCTGCGCTGTCAACCCCTCGTTACGGGGTCGTTAAACGGGCTAAAAGGTGTGTGCACGTTCACAGTGTTTGGGCTTCGGGTCCTGCGGGTCGTGAGATGCTGAACCCGTGAAAAGGCCGACCATCCATGACGTGGCCGCGGCGGCCGGGATCTCGCGCGGCACCGTCTCGCGGGTCCTGAACGGCGACCGTTATGTGAGCCCCGCGGCCCGGATCGCCATCGAACGCGCCATCGCCGAAACCGGTTACGTCGTCAACCGCAACGCCCGCAACCTGGTCAGACAGCGCGCCGGATCGGTGGTCATGGTCCTGTCCGAACCCCCCTTCGAGGACCCCAACTACACCACCACCATCCGCAACGCGATCCGCCGCCTCGGCGAACGCGACCTCTCGCTGGTCATGATGATCGCGGGTGACGACAGGGAGCGCGAACAGGTGCTCCGCTACGTACGCGGCGGCCACGCCGACGGTGTCTTCCTCCTGTCCACCCACGCCGGCGACCCCATGGTCGACACCCTCCACGGCGCCGGCATCCCGGTGGTCTCCTGCGGCGCCGTCATCGGCAGGGAGACGGTGATTCCGTACGCGGCCTGCGACGAACGGGGCGGCGCCCGCCAGATGGCCGAATACCTGGTCTCCCGCGGCCGCAAGAAGATCGCCATGATCACCGGCCCGATGGACACGCCGGGCGGCATCCAACGCCTCGAAGGCTTCGCCGACGTCCTCGGCCGGAAGGCATCCAAGAAACTGATCGAACACGGCGACTGGACCCACGCCAGCGGCGAGACGGCCATGGCCCGGCTGCTGGAACGCGTACCCGACCTGGACGCGGTCTTCGCGGCCTCGGACGTGATGGCTTCGGGCGCCCTGCACACGCTGCGGGCGGCGGGGCGGCGGGTGCCGGAGGACGTGGCGGTGGGCGGCTTCGACGACTCGTCGGTGGCGATCTCCACCCATCCGCCGCTGACCACGGTGCGGCAGCCGCTGGGGGATGTGGCTCGGGAGACGGTACGGCTGCTGCTGGCGCTCATCGACGGGGCGGAACGAGTCGACTCGATCGCCCTGCCTACCAGCTTGATCGTCCGCGACTCGGCCTAAAAAGGGCCTTCGCTTCGCTCCGGACGTTCTTCTCCCCACCCGTTACCCGATTCGGTGGTTGGCCGTTTGATGCCCACCCGCCCACAAAGGACCTCCGCTTCGCTCCGGACGTCATCCCAGGCGGGCTGACGCCCGCCCCCTGAAGGACCTCGCTCCGCTCGGACCCCCTTCCAAGCACGCTTCGCCGGGTTGGCCGGTCGGAACGGAGTACCCGCAATATCTGTACAAAGTGCCCAATGGGTACTGCGGCATCGGCGGCACCGGCGTTTCCTGCCCCGTGGGCATAGTGCTGGCAGGTGAGTAGCTCAGTCCCTTAGGTGGAATCAGGCCTCGTCATCGCAGAGGGCCAGGCCTGGAAGTTGAGGTCGAGCCCTCTGCGAAGTTGTCGGAGAGCTCAGATACGTTCCAAGGCCTGCACGAGATCAGCAGCCAGCAGAGACGTTGCCAAACTAACCGTCTCGGGCTCGCCAATGCCCTCTTCCGCGCGTCCGGCCATCGTTGAGCCAAGCGCGTCTGGTCCTGCCGCGAACAGCGTCGCCAGATGTTCCACCGCCTGCTCGGTGACGTCGCGGCTGATTGGGTCACGAACAAGGAGCCTGAACGTGGTGGCCAGTTCAGCGGTGTCGGCGTCGATAAGGACGCGGTACATGTCGTGTGCGTCCTTGTCATTCAGCCGGTGGGGCACCGAAACCCGTTCGGCGATCTTGTGGAGCTTGGCCACCAGCAAGGCTGCGGGCCCGGCGACTCTGACTCGATATACGCGGGCATCGGCTGGGTCAAGGGCAGTCACGTCCATGATCGTGTTGTCGATGACAGCGGCTTCGAGACCTCGAGCGCGCCGGGTGGCACGGCGATCATGCGGTGGGATGCGGGCGCCCCGCGTGTTCCTCGTACCAACTCCTGCAAGAGCCTCGGGCACCATCAGATCGACGGGAATGCCTACGAGGTTCAGCCACGCTCCGGGTTGTCCGCCAGCGGGGTCACGATAGAACCCCGCGCGGCCCATGGATTGCTCCAGAAGCGGATCATCCTCCAGGACCCTCGGGTCGAGTGCGAGATCGCTGTCCTTCGTCGTCTCGGCGAGTGCGACAGGACTTCCTGCAGTGCGCAGGTAGACGGCCTGTGCTCCGATCACGATCACAGCGTCGCGATGGGCATCCAACGCGGCCAATGCATCGAGAAGCGCGGACCGAGATCGGACGAGGATGTCGCTACTACTTACGCCAGGAGGATTCATGTCGCGCCATCCATTCAATGAGTTCTTCGGCTTCAGAGGGGCTGCGTCCAGGGCCTGTCATCAAATCGACGGCGACTTGGGGTGGTGCTGCGATCGTGAGACCGGAAGCGTCGCTAAGGGTACGGATGAAGACGACGTCGCTTTCCGGCTCGGCCAACATCACATTCGCTCCGGCGTCGGCAGGGCGAAGATCCCAGAGTTGGGCGGTGTGCTCAGCGTCCGTCGTGTAGATCATGGCGGAGCGGGCTGGAGCATAGGGGGCCCAGTTGGCTGCGGCCAAAGTCCCGGTCATGGCGTACTGGGTGGGATTATCAGCCGCCCGACGCATGAGGTTAGGTAGGCCTCTCGGTGCTATCCACCGTGTGACGCGACTGCTTCGTACGAACCCGTAGTCCTCGCTCCAACGCCTCAGTAGCGCGACCCAGTCGGGAACTACGACTGCACCCGAGCTGGTCCGTGTTGCTAGGTTCTCGCTCTCGAGAAACTCGATCACCCGGTAGGTCGACCCAGTAGATACGTCAGCGACGCCGATCAGCTCACGGATCGCCCATGATCTTTCGTGGTCCAACAGCGCACGCACGATCTTCGCCGCAGGAGCGCCCTTCAACGTTCCGCGCGGTCTTCCAGGGCCGCGCCACGGATCATGGTCGGCCCCTCGATCTGCAACGTATAGACCGGGTTGAGAGACGTTCAGGGTGATGTTCCCTGTCGCGTCTATGTAGGACAGGCCAGCCTCCGATAGCCGCTTACGCACGGGCGGCGACAGGTACCGAGAGACGACAACCCCACGGCTGCCTGGATGCTCGTCCGTTGCGGCATTCAACTGCTGGAGCAGCGTAGCGGTGTCACGCCTCTCCACCACGCGCTTGGCTTCCACTACCAGCACGACCGAGGTTCCGTCCGGTGCTGTCACCTTCCAGAGAGCGTCGAAGCGAGCATCGGGCAGTCCGCGGCTCAGCGGCTGGATGTCCCACCCGGCCGGCAGCCGGTCGCGTAGCACAGCCATTCCGGCTCGCAGAACTTCAACCTCGTTCTGAGGCTGTGGTCTCGCCTCCATTGGTGCTCTCCAGTCCCTCGGCGTTCGGGAAAAATCCTAACTCCGTTGAAAGCGGAAGGCTGGGATTTCCCGAACATCAGCCGGAGATGGTTGCTGGCGTGGCGCCCCTGAAGCCCTGGTTGCCTGCGCGGGGAGTTGTTGCCTGAGAAGAGTGCTGCCAGCAGCGCTTACCGGTCAGTTTGGACAGCACTCGGGGGCCGTGCCGGCGAGGCCCGACCGCGCGCTCTGCTGAGCACCTTCGCCACGCTTGGTGTTATGAACGCCCGCATTCACGCCGACCACTGGCTCACCGCGTGGAACAGCCACGACCTCGACGCGATCATGGCCTGCTACACCGACGACGTGGACTTCAGCGCATCCACCGTGGTCACCCGCTGGGGACGACCGGACGGCTGTCTGCACGGCAAGGAGGAACTGCGCCGTCACTTTGCCCGCGGTCTGGAACTCGCCCCCAACCTCAGCTTGATCGAGATAGCACTCCTGACCAATCCCAGCGGATACGCCCTCCTCTACCAGCGCGACAACGGCAACCGCGTCCTAGACGTCGTCGAACTGGACGAACACCACCTCGCCACCCGAGTCCGTGCCTACTACGAGAACACCCAGCGCTGAACAGGCTCAGGTCTCAGCCTCCGACTGGAGCACTTCCGGCGCAGGGCTGCAGCGTTCTCCTGCTGATGAGACGCGCGTGAATAGGAGCGGAATGTCGGGCTGAGCGGCACCGAGCGCGCAGACCACAAACGCGACCCCGGTGATCGTCGGTTGTCCAAGCCAGTCGATCAAGAACAGGGGCCGCGTTCGCGTGCCATCATCCCCGATCGACGTGCTCGCCCACCTGGAGCACGTCACAGCCGCCACCGACCACTACCGCAGCCACCCCGCCAACGGCCTCCAGCTACTCGGTCCTACGACATGAGCACGCTTCGGCCCTGGCCAGTCAGGGCGGTCCGCCGCGCTCGTCGAGCTGTTCATGTGCCCCGCGTACCGTACCAACGCCACTCGGTGAGTCGTGGACGATCAGGGAGAGCGGTGCGTCCGGTCGCCCACAGCAGGGTCTCCCAGGCGTCAGAATCGATGGCGACATGGGGAAAGAGCCGCTTCAGGACCTGTTCGCACAGCTCCCGTGGCGGCGACCACTCCACATTCAGCCCTTGAGCGATGTCATGCATGTGCACGAGGGCCTCAACGACGGCCATTGCGGCGAAGCCCTCTGGATCCGAGGGCCCGAAGACGTGGTAGGCGACGGTGGTCGAGGGGGCCGTGCGTAGGACGGACGCGAGCAGGCCACCGCAAGCCTCCAGGATGGTCAGCAGGCCCTCAGGGCCCGAGTCCCGGTCGACGAAGATGACGCTCTCCGGCCCACCGCTTCGGTCACTGCTCGTCCGGAACGGCAACAGCGCGGACATCGGTGGCTTCGCGAGCCCGAACCTCGCGGCATAAGTGAACAGGTCATCGGCCAGATGCTCGAGCGTCTCCCAACACGTCCACTCGAGCGTTCCCGCCTTGGCCTCCCACGCCTGGGGATCCGCGCCCCTAAGCGCGTCGATGGCCAGAGCGACGACCCGACGTACGTCCTCTCCGTCGATGGCGCTGTCTGGTCTGTGCATGCGAAGGAGCGTAACAACGGCCTCCGTGGACCCTAGGCCGCCCGGTGCCGGCCGCCCGTTGCCCGATTCGGCGGTTGGCCGTTTGACGCCCACCCGCCCAAAATGGGCTTCCGCTTCGCTCCGGACGTCCTCCCAGGCGGGCTGACGCCCGCCCTCTGAAGGACCTCGCTCCGCTCGGACCGCCTTCCAGGCACGCTTCGCCGAGTCGGCTAGGCGGAGCGGGACCAAATGGACTTCCACGATCTCGCCATGAGGCTTCTAACAGGACGAATCGGGTTCATTGGACTGAAGAATTACACCGCACTGCGAGACGCCATCGTCACGGAGCCGAGTGGAAGGATGGATGATCGTCGAAGGACTGTCCGGGTGGAGGGTCTTCCCGGAAACGGACCGGCGTGTCATAGCGCTGACGGTAGACGCGGCTCACGAGGCCGGTCCACGGTGGAACGGTGGCGCCGGAGGGAAGCTCAGGAGGCATCTTCGTTGGCTGCAGCATGATGTCTTCGTAGTAGTCCAGCCCCTGAGCGACGATCCACTGGGCGAGGTCATCGACGTAATCCTCGGTGCGGGGCGGCGACACGTACCTGAGGAACTCCTCGTCCTTCAGGTCGGCTGCGCACTCCTCGTAGGTCCAATAGAACTCCACGAGATCGTGCTCGGACATGCCGTCAATCCGGCGGGCGAGTTCGTCAGGATCGCGCAGGCCCACGTCGATCAGCTTCCAGAATGTCATCCAGTGCGTCATGTCTTCCTCAGGCTATCGGCCGAACCTGTCTGTGAGAGGACGCAGGATGCAGCGTTCCCGTTGGCGTTTTTGCTCAGATTGCGTTCCGTCGAGTGGTGCAATCCCGTGCCCGAGCTGAAAGATCCAAGACGCCTTCGATGCCAGGTGATCAGCACTAGACGAGTAGTTCCGAAGTCCGGTCGAGTTGTGGCCCGGGGCGACGGGAGGGTGTCCAAGTCTCTCCGGCCGATCATCGTGAAAGGTAGACCTACCATCTTGGGCACGGGCGGGGTCAGCCAAGAGCAGGGTTCATAAGGTCGAGCACCAGCCGATTCCTCCAATCGTTGGTGAAGACGGCATTCATGCCCTGGTAGTGCACTCCGACGAACGGGTTGGAGTGGAACATCACGGCAACCCACTGCAACGAGCGGTCGGCGTTGAGACGGGCGAGGTAGCCGATGTTCCCCATCCCGCCGCCCCCACCGGACATCCATCCTGCTCCGTCCGGTAGCGGGCTCTCGAAATTTGTGTCGACTTCGTTGATGCCGTGCTCCTCAATGGCCTGGGCCACATCGAACGGTCCTCCGATACGGAAGGGAATCGGCTGCCCAGCATCGGGGTGGTACGCCCCCGGACCGTCAACATGCAACTCCAAGCCAGTGTCGTCCGGCCGGTACAGCCCGTCACGGAACGGCATCTGCCTGGCCTTCCAGAGCCCCTCGACCAT
>NZ_JAHKRM010000060.1 GCF_019396345.1 Nonomuraea guangzhouensis
TGCTCACCCATGGACTGCCGGGCGTGGCTCTCGGCGGCGAACCGGCCATCCCCGCAGCGATGACGTCCCCACCCCGGCCGCCCACCCAGAGCATCCTCGGCGCGGGACTGTGGCAGCGCCTGATCCGCATCGCCGTCGTCCTGACCGCCGTCACCCTCGGCGTCGCCGTCTGGGCCCACCAGACGGGACGTCCATGGCAGAGCATGGCCTTCTTCGCCCTCGGCGCCACCCAGCTCGGCGTCGCACTCGGCTCCCGCACCAGGCCGGGCTCGCTGGCCAACCCGATGCTGCTGCTCGCCGTCGCCGGCGCGTTCATCCTGCAACTCGCCGGGTTGTACGTCCCACCGCTGCGCGAGCTGCTCGGCACCGAACCGCTGCCCCTGGGCGACCTGTTGATCGTCACCGCGCTGTCCACCCTCGGTTACGCCGCCGTCCGCCTCGACCGGATCCTGCACCCCTCCCGCCAACCACAGCCCATCCCACCCCCAGGCGCCCTCGCCCATGCCCACCAGCCCGACCACAGCGATCGATCCCGCGCATGACCCGCGCGGGTCCGCTGCGAGCATGTGCTCCGAAGCCAGGGGAGGCGAACGACAGTAGGGCCGTTGGTCCGACCGGCTTGTGGACTTTCGCCTCTGCCATGCGTCGAGTCCATCCGATGGAGTGAAGGCAGATTGGCCGCTGAAGGAGGTTGGCGATCATGGAAGCCAGGCAGTGGACCGTGCAGATCTACCTCACGCAGGAGGGTGACGACACCACCGCGCGGGCGGTCCTGACCACCAGGGATGCCACGCGGCTGGCGGGCACCGGCCACGCTCGGCGCAACCCGGCCGACCCCGCCGTATCCGAGATCGGCGACGAGCTGGCGGCCTCACGCGCTCTGGCGGATCTCGCCGAGAGACTGGCCCTCATCACGCAGCACGACATCACCGAACTCGCCGATTCTGCCGTGCCGAGCCGCTCATGGTGAGCCCGGTCGTCCTCGGTGCGGACGGCTGCCCCGCCTCCTTGCTCACGGCCCTCAGGGCGGGAAAGGAAGCGGGACGGCTCCGGGACCCGCTGCTCATCTCGCACGCCATCCCGGCCCGGCTGGGGCGGCGGCCCGCTGCCGAGGTGGGGGCGCTCCTGGAGGAGGCCATCCTCCAGGCTCGCACGACACAGCCTCGCATCAGCGTCACCACCGAGGTGGTGACGGGGTCACCAGTTCTGGCCCTCGTCGAGCGTATCGCCGATGCCCAGCCGCTGGTCACATCTGTGGACGTGACCTTGCCCAATGATGACCAGCACCTGAGTGCGACCGTGATGGGCGTGAGTTCATGATGGGGAGCATGGGGTCAGGTAGCCGATTCGACGCTTTTCGCGCCTTGGCCGAGCGTCGTGGGCGTCCTGGCGTCCGGTTGCTGGAGTCTTTGTCCGACGCGGCGAAGGCTGGTCAGGGTGACGCTGAGGTGTGGGCTCCTGAGGTCGCCGAGCGGTTCGGCCTGCCGGCGGCGGCGGGGCTCGGGCCGGCCACGTTCTACGCCGATCTGGCCGCTCCTCACGGTCGCCGTCATGTGCGGGTATGTACCGCTGCGGCGTGCTTCGCCGCAGGGGCGGGTCGACACGTTCGTCAGGTAGAGGAGGTGCTCGGGGTCGCGGCAGGTCACATCGATGCGGATGCGGACGTCTCGCTGCAGGGTGTCCGGTGTCTTGGCTACTGCTATGCCGGTCCCGCCTGCCTCGATGGCGACACGCCGTGCACCGGCCCGGCGCTTGCCGACCAGCTCTCTGGCCGCGCGGAACCTCATGCTCCCCCGATACCGGCCGTCGATGCCACCGGCGCTCCTGTGCTGCTGGCCGGGGTCGTCGAAGGAGAGGACGCCTGGCAGGTGTGGCCCGAAATCGTGCGGACGCGCACGCCAGAGCAGGTCCTTGCCGAGGTGGCGGCCTCCGGGCTGCGGGGGCGCGGAGGAGCCGGGTTTCCAGTGGCCGCCAAGTGGGCGGCCGCGCGGAGCTCTCCCGACACGGTGGTGGTGGCCAATGGCGATGAGGGCGATCCGGGTTCGTATGCCGATCGGCTGCTGATGGAGGCTGATCCGGGGCGGGTGCTGGAGGGGCTGGCGCTGGCTTGTTTCGCCTGCGGGGGCCGCCGTGGCGTGGTGCTGGTCCGGTCAGAGTATCCGCGCGCGCTGGCCCGGATGCGGATCGCGGTCGAGCAGGCACGCGCCGGCGGGCATCTGGGGCGGCGGATCCATGGCACTGATGTCGATCTCGACGTTGAGGTGGTTGAGGGTTCAGGCTCTTATGTCGCGGGTGAGGAGACCGCCCTTGTCGCGGGGCTTGAAGGCGGGCGTGGTTGTGCCCGGCCGCGTCCGCCGTACCCGACGCAGCGGGGTCTGTGGGATGCCCCGACCGTGGTGAACAACGTCGAAACGCTGGCCGCGGTCCCGTGGATCGTCGCCTGCGGCGGGGACATCTATGCTGCGCGTGGCACATTGTCGGAGTCAGGCACGAAGCTGGTCTGCCTGTCTGAGCGGTTCGCCCGGCCTGGCTGCTACGAGGTCGAACTCGGCACGCCGGTGCTCAGGATCGTCGTCGAGCTGGGTGGCGGCCTGCGTGAGGGCTCGGATTTGACCGTCTTGCAGGTCGGCGGGCCTCTGGGCGGCTTCCTTGCCGCCGACCAGCTCGACGTGCCGCTGTCGGAGGCGGATCTGGCCGGTCGCGGCGCGGCGCTCGGGCATGCCGGACTGGTCGCCTTCGACCAGCAGGTCGAGCCTGAAGAGGTGTTGCGCCATGTATGGGAGTTCGCCGCCGCGGAGAGCTGCGGCGCGTGCTCACCGTGCCGGGTGGGGTCCCGCAGGGGCTTGGAGATCGTCCGGACCGGTGCGCCGACCGGCCAGGAGTACGCGCGGCTGCTTCGGGTCATGGGTGAGGCCAGCCTGTGTGCTTTCGGGCGGCGAGTTCCGGCGGCGGTGCGCAGCCTCGCCCGCGCCTACGGCGAACGGCTTGCGGGGTGGGATCAGTGAGGGTCCGGGTTGACGGGGTGACTGCTCAGGTGGCGGATGGCGCCTCGGTGCTCGACGCCGTGCGTGCGGCCGGGGGTGAGTTGCCCACGTTGTGCAATGATGACCGGCTGACTCCGGTTGGCTCCTGCCGTACCTGCCTGGTGAGATCCGGCGGAAAGGTGGTGGCCGCGTGCGTGACTCCGGCCGCCGAGGATGCCCCGATCGAGGTCGCGGCCGACGATCTGCGAGCGTTGCGCCGCGAGGCGGTCGAGCTCATCGTCTCGGCTCTGCCGTCCTACGCTCTCGACGGTGGACCCGGCGGCGGCGAACTGGCCAGGGTCTGCCACTCGTTGGGGATCGCGCCGCAGGCCGCCCAAGGGCTCGGAGGCCGGGGACGTGATGACAGCCACCCCTACGTCCACCTCGACCGGGACCTGTGCATCGCTTGCGGCCGGTGCGTGCGGATGTGCGCCGAGGTGCAGGGGACTTTCGCCCTTACCTTGGTCGGGCGGGGTGCCGACACGGTGGTCGCGCCCGGCACTGGAGGATTGTGGGCGGACTCTGATTGCGTCGCCTGTGGCGGCTGCGTCGACTCCTGTCCGACCGGCGCGCTCACCGAGCCCGGCCTGCCCATCGTCGGCAGGACACCGGAGCCGGCACGTACCCGCACCACATGTGGCTACTGCGGGGTGGGCTGCTCGCTGGACGTGCTCACGCGCGATGGCGGGGTGGTCGCGGTGCTGCCCGACCATGACGGCCCGGTCAATCGCGGGCATGCCTGCGTCAAAGGCCGTTTCGCCCACGGCTTCCTCCGCTCGCCTGAGCGCCTCACCCACCCGCTGCTGCGCCGCGACGGCCGACTGGAGCCGGTGAGCTGGCGCGAGGCGCTCGAGCACGTCGCCCGTGGGCTACGGGCCGCGGTTGCCGAGGGCGGCCCCGACGCGGTGGCGGCGATCTCGTCGGCCAGGGCGACCAACGAGGAGAACTACCTGCTCCAGAAGTTCATGCGGGTGGTGATCGGCACCAACAACGTCGACAACTGCTCAAGGCTGTGCCATGCCCCATCGGCGGCCGGACTGACCGCGACGTTCGGCCTGTCCGGCGGCACCGACTGCTTCGACGACGTGGAGCGCGCCGATTGCCTGCTGCTGGTGGGCGCCAACCCGGCCGAGGCGCACCCGGTGGTCGGCGCGCGCCTGCTGCAGCGGGTCCTGCGCGGGGCGCGGCTCGTCGTGGCGGACCCTCGGGCGGTTGGCCTGGCCCGCTACGCCGACGTTCACCTGCGGCCCCGGCCCGGCACCAACGTCGCCCTCTTCCACGGGCTGGCCCACGTGCTGCTCGCCGAGGGCCTGATCGATGAGGAGTTCCTGCGCCGCCGAGCCACCGGCCTGCCGGAGCTCACCACGCTGCTGGCGGGCTACTCCCCGGACCGGACGGCCGCGATCACCGGCGTCCCCGCCGACGACGTGGTCGCCGCCGCCCGGCTCTTCGGCCAGGCCGAGAAGCCCGCGATCATCTACGGGCTGGGGGTCACCGAGCACCTGCACGGCACCGACGGAGTGCGTACCCTGGCCAACCTGGCGATCCTGCGCGGAGCGGTCGGGACCGGCCGCGGCTTCGGGGTTAACCCGCTGCGCGGCCAGAACAACGTCCAGGGCGCCTCAGACATGGGCGCGCTGCCGGATCTCCTGCCCGGATACGGGAAGGTGACGGACCCTGCCGCCCAAGCCCGGGCCGAGCGAGTGTGGGGTACACCGGTCCCGCGGCGGCCCGGAATGCGTATCCCGGAGATGTTCGCCGCCGCGCGCGCGGGGGAACTGCGCGCCTTGTGGGTCATCGGGGAAGACGTGTGCGCCACCGATCCGGACAGCGCGCACGTCGCCCAAGCGCTTGAGACGTGCCCGCTCGTCGTGTGCAACGAGCTGTTCCTGTCGGAGACCGCCCGCAGGGCCGACGTCGTGCTACCGGTCGCGTCCTGGCTGGAGAAAGAGGGCACCTTCGTCAACTTCGACCGTCGCTTCCAAAGGGTGCGAGCCGCCCTCGACCCGCCGGGAGCGGCAATCACCGAATTCGCGATCATCCACGCGCTCGCCGCGGTGCTCGACGCCGATCTGGGATGTTCCACGCCGGCAGAGGCGCTGGCCGAGTGCGGCCGGCTCGCACCCGCCTTCGCCGGGCTGTCTCACGAACGACTCGACCGCGAAGGCGCTGTCGCCTGGCCGTGCCCGGACCCCGACCGGCCCGGGGAGGCCTCGCTCTACCGGGAACGCTTCGCCACCCCCGATGGGCTGGCTCAGCTCAGCGCCGCGCCCTATCTTCCGCCGGGTGAGCAGCCTGACGACCGTTATCCTCTGGTGCTGGTCACGGGTCGGCGCTGGGCGCACTACAACTCCGGCGGCATGACCCGGCGCACGGACAATCTCCTCCTCGACTCCGTGGACCGGCTCGACATCCATCCCGCCGACGCGGCCCGATACGGCCTGCGTGATGGCGACCCGGTCGCGGTGGAGAGCCGCCACGGCCAGGCCCGCCTGATCGTCCGAACCAGCGACGCCATGGCTCCGGGCCAGGTCTTCTGCGCCTTCCACTTCCCTGCCAGCGGGGTCAACACCCTCACCTCCGACCGAGCCGACACCGTGACATCCTGCCCCGAATACAAAGTCACAGCCGTACATCTGAAAGCGCTGAACCCCTCTACCTCTAAATGAATGCTGAGGACTGTTCCGAGCATGCCTATTCACGGCCTGTGACCTCTGCCGGGAGCGCCGTCCAGGGCAAGTGAGATAGCGCCAAGAGTTTCATCGCCTGTGGGTCTCATCTCATCAGCTGGGGGAACGCTCATGCGGCAAGGCCAGAGAATTCCTCTTCCGGGAGGCGGCAGTGAGCGAGCAATATGCCGGTCGGCCCATTCTGGTCGGCTACGACGATTCGTCTGAGAGCCGGCAGGCGCTGCACTGGGCAGTCGAGGAGGCGCGGCTGCGGGGACTCCCTCTACTGGTCTGCCATGCCTGGCACTGGCCCTATGCCCTCAGGCCTGTTCCGCACGAGGTTTTGGCGCAGATCGAGCAAGTCGCCCTCAGCGTGGTGAACGATGGCGTCCGCCAGGCCCGTAACCTGGCTCCGGAGATAGATGCCCAGCCGCTGCTGGGGAGAGGTACACCCTCGGCAGTACTCCTGGAGGCCGCACGCGAGGCGGAGGTGACGGTGCTCGGATCTCGCGGGCAGGGAGGATTCGACGGCCTACGAATGGGATCAGCCGCCGTACAGGTGCCCGCGCACAGCGTCAGGCCGGTCATCATCGTACGGCCCCTCCCATCACCGAGCAGCCGGCAGATCCGAATCGTGGTCGGCGTCGACGGCTCGCCCGCGAGCCGGGCGGCCCTCGATTTCGCTCTGGAGGAGGCCGCGATGCGTGGCGGCACCGTGACGGCCATGTGCTGCTGGGGGGATTGCGGATCATCGTCATGGCAGGATCCGCTTCCCTTCGTGGATTCGCATGCGCTGCGCAGGGGAGCCGAAGCCCGCTTCCATGAAGTCGCATCCCAACTGGCGCGCAGACACCCCGATGTACCGGTCACGACGGAATTCGTGACCGAGCGGCCCCAGCGCGCACTGATCGACTCCGCCAAAGACGCAACGCTCCTCGTGCTCGGCAGCCGGGGAAACGAGGCACCCGCCTGCCTTCTGCTGGGACCGGTCACTCAGACCGCACTGCTCGAAGCCTGGTGCCCGGTCGCGATAACCCCGCCCGGCTAGCTCAGGCGCCGGTCTGCCGCCTTCGCCTTCGTAACGGTCGATGGACGCTTGGCCGCCCTTCGTGGCCGACTGCCCTTGGGGCGCAGCAGCGTGACCACAGACGGGGCGGGGTTCAGGCGGTAGGCGAGGCTCAGCGCGTGAAGTTCGTTCTCGATGGCGCGGGCGAGCGAGCACGAGGTCGCGGGCGGCTCGCCGTTATGCCCGATCCGTGAACGAGTGCGTGGCGGCGGGGAGCGGCCCAGCGCGATGCCCACCCCCGGCCTGGAGGGTGGGCACGAGCGCGGGGCGCACTACTTGAGGTAGGGGTTGCGTTGGATGATGGGGAGCTTGCCGAGGCCCAGGGTGGTACCGGCGCCTGCCAGGGCGAGGCCGACCAGGACGATGGCGTAGATGATGTGGTCGTCCATGAACGGGTTGTTGGCCAGAGGCAGTTCGGCCGCCCACATCAGGACCAGCAGCAGGCTGCCAGTGACGGCGGCGATGCGGAGGCCGACGCCCAGGATCAGCGCGGTGCCGATGCCGAGCAGGCCGAGCATGAACAGCCAGTCCACCCAGGGCTGTCCGGCCAGCGCGCTGAAGAAGCCGCCGAGCGCGTTCTCGCCGGTGCCTTTGAGGAAGCCGGTGGTGGGGCTGCCGCCGGAGATCCAGGCGCGGTTGGCGGGGGTGGCGAATCCCCAGCCGAAGGTCTTGTCCAGGAACGCCCACAGGAAGATCCAGCCGATCGATATCCGGGCGATCGCCCAGACATAGTCGACCGGGCGAGTGGCGTTGTCCCTCGCGTCGACGTTCATGGGGGTTGAACGTGTGGCGGCCATGACGGCCCCCTTTCAGTGCGGATTGGCTGCTCTTCTCACACCTCGATCACACCGTTTCCGGTGACCGGTGGGCAGTGCCGTACGGCCCGCCGTACCGGGACCTTTGGCACTTCGTATGGCTACGCCGGTTTCGGTGTGATTCATCACCGTCACCGCAGCCCCATTCAGACCAAGGACCGGGACGCTCTGGGACTTCCGCCCCTATCAGGCCGGAGCGCCTGGCTGCGGGATCGAGAAAAATCCGAAGGAGGGTCCAACATGCCGATCACGGTGAAGGAGGTCATGACCACGCAGGTCGTCTCGGTCAAGAGCAGCACCCCGTTCAAGGACATCGCCGAGGCGCTCATAGCGCACAGCATCAGCGCGGTGCCGGTGGTCCACGAGAGCACCTGTGTCCTTGGCGTCGTGTCCGAGGCAGACCTGCTGTGCAAGGAGGAGTTCCGCGAACAGTATTACGGCGACGATTACCAACCGCCGCTGCGCACACGGCTACGCCACCGACTGGCGCAAGAAGGAGGCAGCCTCCGGCAGAAGGCGGTGGGGGACACAGCCGCCGAACTCATGACCTCCAGCTGAGTGTTCCACCTGGACGGCGCCACGCCCATCCCCAGATCACTCCAGCATGTCGGGCAGCGGTCGGCGGACGGATTCCTTGTCGTCGAAGGTGATCCCCAGCCGCATGATCATCTGTGGGTACTCCTGCGAGCACAGCTCCTGCCTGAGGAACTCACGCAGGTGGTACATCTCCAGCGCCTGGGTGTGGAAGGCGGCGCTGACCCCATACACGGAGGCGTGCAGCAGAATGCTTTGCAGTGCCTGTCCCGTCGCGGTCCATTCCTCCCGCGTGTCGCCAGGGGTGGTGAGCAGGGCCACGACTCCGGTGGCCGTGGAGGCACTCTGGTCGGCTTGGCTGCCCCAATCGTGGCGCCAGGCGTAATCACGCTGCGGGAAGTACGGGTCTGTCCGGGCGGCCTGGCGCGGATAACCTTCGGCCGGCACGCCGTCCTTGCGGGCACTGCCCGGCGGCCGGGCCCAGCGGATCACCTCCAGGCTGAGCACCCGGTCCTGGGACTGCGCCGCCTGCGCGGCCTGGGTGAGCGCCGCGATCATACTCACCGCGACGGGCGAGCCGACCGGCGTCAACCTGGCCCCCTCACTCCGCGCGTCCTTGACCAGCCCTTCGAGCAGCCGCTCAGGCACAGGCAGGTCGGTGAACCCCGCCCGGTGCGTACGGCGCCGCTCGATCTCCGCGCCGAGCGCCCGCGTGTCCTCGTCGGCCTCCACCTCCGCACCCAACCTGATCACGGCCAGCAGCGAGGGACGGTCCGGGTCCGGCAGCACACGGACAGACGGCTCATAACCCTCACACCGCAGCGCCGTACAGATGGTGAAAAGGGCGGCCCCGCAGCTGATCAGCAACTCCCTACCGGCGCTGTCACCCATCAGCAGCTTCCTGTCGGTGTCTGCTCGCAAACTGATCTCCTCACCGGACACGCCGAAGGACCAGGGCTGCGTGTTGTGCACGGAAGGAGCCCAGCGAGCGGCCTTCAACGCCGCCTGGATGGCGTGCTCCCGATGCGGTGCCGTGCCAGCGGCCATGACAGCACCTCCCATCAGTGATGCCCCCAGCCCATCACGCCAGGACGGCAACCGGGCAGGGCCGAAGGTCCCACCCCGTTAGAGGCATCAGCCCTCGTCGAACGGACCCCCGCGGACCCGATGGACAGGGACCTTCGGCGCCAAGGCCGAGGCCGTACGGCACTGCCGAGGGGCGTGGCACCTACGACAGCGTGAATGGCGGGAGGTGCGTCATGTCCCCATCACTCGCCACCGTGTCCGGCGTCAGGCGGCTGCTCGTCGCGGCCGGTCAGGCGCCTTCCGTGCACAACACCCAGCCGTGGCGCTTCGCCGTGTCCGGTGAGGAGATCAGTTTGCGGGCCGATCCCGACCGACGACTGCGGGTGAGCGACCCGCGAGGGCGGTCCCAGCATGTGAGCTGCGGCGCGGCCCTGTTCAACCTACGCCTGGCGGTTCGGGTGGCCGGGCGGCGGCCGCTGGTCTGGCTGCTGCCGAACCCCGACGAGGAGCCCGGCCTGCTGGCGGCCGTGCGCATGGCCGACGCGACCCCCGCCTCCGGCGAGCAGCGCGAGCTGTACGACCTGATCCCGGTGCGGCGCACCAGCCGGGAGCCATTCTTCGAGCGGCAGGTTCCGCTGTCGGTATTGGCCGAGCTGCGCAGCGCCGCCTCGCGCGAGGGCGCGCACCTGCTGCTCCTCGACCGGCGCTGCGCCGGGGAGACCCTCGACTATGCCGCGATGGCCGAGGACGAGCTGGCCCGAGACCACGGCTACCAGGCGGAGCTGGCCGCGTGGACGATGTCCGGCGCCCGCTTCGACGGCGTCCCGAACTACGTGCACGGGCCGCGGCCGGTCAAGGAGCCCGGGCGTACTCGCGATTTCGGACGGCGGGCCGGTCAGGCCCGCTTCGAGGAGCACCCGCTGCTGGCGGTGCTCACCACGCCGGGCGATCGGCCGCTCGACTGGCTGCGAGCCGGACAGGCGCTACAACGCGTGCTCCTGGTGGCCACCTCGCAAGGGCTGTCGGCGTCGTTCCTCAACCAGCCCCTGGACCTGCGGGACATGCGCCACCGCAGGGACCCGCGTCACCGGAGCGGCCACCCACAGATGATCATCCGGCTCGGTTACGGCCCATACGTCGCCCGCCCCCCGCGCCGCCCGGCCAGCGAACTGGAGACCAGCCATATCTGAAGTCTACGACGTACTGCTGCGTGACGGCGGCATAGCCCGAGTACGTCCGTTGGGCCCACCGACTGCCACCCGCTGCAGGAGCTGGCGTCACCGCTCTGGCCGACCCGCTCGTCCGAGTGGGAAGCCTGCTGGAAGACCTGCCCGAGGTGGCCGAGCTCGACCTCAACCCGGTCATCGTCACCCCCGATGGCGCCGTGAGGATGGACGCGCGGGACCAGGGTCACTCCCTGCCGTCCGCCGACCTCGCCGCTGCTACGCCACCTGCGTTGACCAACGACCACCGTCGTTGGGACTTACGGCCCTACCAGGCCCCCGGCGGCGGGGCTGTGATGAAGACAACGGAACAGCCGACGAGAAGGGCTGACTCATGAAGCGCAGGACCGTCGCCGACGTGATGACCGCCAAGGCCGTCACGGTCACCGCGAGAACCCCGTTCAAAGACATCGCCGAGACCCTGATCACCGGCGGCATCAGCGCCGTCCCGGTGCTCGACGACGACGGCCACGTCATTGGCATGGTGTCGGAGGCCGACCTGCTCCGCAAGGAGGAGTTCCGCGAGCAGTTCTACCGCGAGGGCTACCAGCCGCCGCTGCGCGCCCGGCTGCGCCACCCCAAAGGCAAGAAGAAGGCCGCCGGTGACACCGCCGCCGAGCTGATGACCAGCCCGCCGATCACCGTCTCGCCCGAGGCCTCGGCCGTCCTGGCCGCCCGGCTGATGGACGCCCACGACGTCAAACGGCTCGTGGTCGTCGACCAGGACGGCCGCCTAGCCGGCATCGTCTCCCGCCGCGACCTGATCAAGGTGTTCCTGCGCGGCGACGACGACATCGCCACCGAAGTGCGCGAGGACATCCTCGACCGGGGACTGTGGGTGGACACCACCGGCGTCCTCGTCCAGGTACGCCAGGGCGTGGTTACGCTGAGCGGCCAGATGGACCGCAAGACCGAGACCGCGATCGCCGTACGGATGACCGGCCGGGTCAATGGCGTGGTCGACGTCATCGACGAGCTCACCTGGAAGCACGATGACTCTAAGTGGGAGGCCAGGTAGTCATGCTCGTGCGTGAGGTCATGAGCAGCCCGGCCATCACCGTCCGCCGCACCGATCCGGTGCGGCAGGCCATCCGGACGCTGCACGACCATGGCATCACCGCGGCGCCTGTCACGGATGACGCCGACCGCCTGGTCGGTGTCGTCAGCGAACTCGACCTGCTGCGCGGCGAGTTTGAGCCCGACCCGCGGGCGTCGGTACAGCCCGCGCATCAGTCCGCCGAGCCGCCGCCCCGCCGGGTCATGGAGGTCATGACCCGCGAGGCCGTCACGGTGACCGAGACCACTGACGTCACCAAGGCGATCGACCTGATGGTCGGCAAGCGGATCAAGAGCCTGCCCGTCGTACAGGGAGACCGGATCGTGGGCATGGTCAGCCGCCGCGACCTGCTGGCCATGCTCGCCCGCCCAGACGAGCAGCTGCGTCAGGACGTGATCGCTGCGCTGCACGAGCACTACCCCTTCGGCCCCAGCTGGGACGTCACCGTCCGCGACGGCGTGGCCCAGCTGAGCGGGCCGCCCCACCAGCACGCCGACCACATCGCCGACCTGCTCGCCCGCACCGTGCCCGGCATCATCCGGGTCAGACACCTGAGGTGATCGCCATGAGAATGACCGTCGCGGACGTGATGACCACCGACGTGGCCGCCGTCAACCGCAACGCCTCCTTCCACACCGTGGCCGACCTGCTCATCAGCAAGGCCGTCAGCGGCGTGCCCGTTCTCGACGACGACAACCACGTGCTCGGCGTCGTGTCCGAGGCCGACCTGCTGGCCAAGGAGGAATTCAAGGAGCGCTACTACGGCGAGGCCTACCGGCCCCCGCTCCGCGCCCGCATCCGCCACAGCATGGGCAGTGAGGGCAGCGCCTCCTACAAGTCGATCGGCGAGACCGCCGGCGAGCTGATGACCTCCCCCGCCCGCGTCACCACCCCCGACTCGCCCGTCGTGGCGGCCGCCCGCCTGATGGACCACCACGGCGTCAAGCGACTGCCCGTCGTGGATGCTGACGGCAAACTCGTCGGCATCGTCAGCCGCCGCGACCTTCTCAAGGTCTTCCTCCGCGCCGACGAGGAGATCAGAGAGCTGGTGCTGGCGAGGATCCCGATCAGCGCCATGTGGACCGACCCGAAGGGCCTGGATGTCAAGGTGGCCGAGGGCGTCGTCACCCTATCCGGGGTCGTCAGCAAGCACTCCGAGGCCATCGCCGCCGTCCGCATGGCCGAGGGCATCGACGGCGTCGTCGCCGTCCACGACGAGCTCACCTGGCAGCACGACGACGTCGTTGACCTCCCGATCTGGGGCGGAGCCTGACCAGCGTCGATCTGACGTGACACGAGGAGCACTGATGGACGTACTGGGTCAGGTCGATGCTTACTGGCGCGGCGTACTACCTGTCGGTGGGCCAGATATATCTGCTGGACAATCCGCTGCTGACGGAGCCGTAGCGCCCGGAGCACATCAAACCGCGGCGGTGGCACACGCCTGGCTGGAGGGCACCTACTCCGAGCGCTATCCGGACGTCTCCCAGGACGCGGCCGGGATGCAGCGCCTGTTCCGGCAGTTCTCCCTTCCCCGGCGGCATCCCGAGCCATGTCGCGCCGGAGACACTCGGCTCCATCCACGAGGGCGGCGAGCTGAGCTACTCGCTCGCGCACGCGCCAGGTGGCTGGAAACAGCGAAGGGCATCCCGTGGCGCCTGCCGCTGGCGTCTCTGAACTACCTGCTGTCCTCGCACGTCTGGCGGCAGGACCACAACGGCTTCTCCCACCAGGACCCCGGTTTCCTGAACGTGGTGGTCAACAAGAAGACATCCGTGGTGCGGGTCTACCTGCCGCCGGACGCCAACGCGCTGCTGTCGGTCGGCGACCACTGCCTGCGCCGCGGATATGCCCACGTTGGAGACCCTCGCGGCCCCCGCGCTGCTGGGCGAGCATCTGCCTAAGCTGAAGGTGCGCGTCCTCCCCGAGACCAGCGAGTGGACCTGGCCCACCTGATCATCAATTGCCTGATGCCCGCCACCGTCTCAGCCGGTGGCGGGCATCTCCGTGGTCGCAGCCATCTTCAGGGGAGGTCCTAGAGCAGGGGCGGGACGACGATGAGGTCTTCCTTGTCGAAGGTCAGCTCGCTGACGACGTCCACAACGCCCTCCACGCCGTGGATCGACTTCACGAGGGCGACGGCCTGGGAGTTCCGCTCGACCCTGCCGCCGAGCGTCACGATGCCCTGGTCGACCTCGATCGCGAACGCCTCGCGATTCGGTAGCAGCGCGGTGATGTCCGCCATCAGGTCGGCGGCCGGACGGGTGAAGACCCGCAGTACGTCCCGCTGATGCAGTGTGCCGATGATGCGCCCGGTGACCGGGTCGATCACGGGCAGTTGCTTGACGCGCTTGTCGTGCATGAGCCGCGCCGCGTCGCGGACGGACGCGCCGGGCGTGATGGTGATCGCCGGAGTGGTCATGAGCTGTTCCGCTTTGACGCCCGCGGCCTTGTGGTGCTCCAGACGCTGATGGCGCGACTCGAAGATCGAGGCGCTGTGCCGTACGGTGTCGGTCTCCTTCAGCAGCAGATCCTCTTCGGAGACCACGCCCACGGGCCGCCGGTCGGTGTCGATCACGGTGACCGCGCCGACGGCGAAGCGCTTCATCGCGCCCACGATCTCGGCGAACGACGCGTCTTCGAGCACCGCGATGGCCACACGTCCCATGACGTCCTTGACCTCGATTGTCATCGTTCTCACCTCTCCTTCACCTCCCACGGTCCGCTCCAGCGGCGGAGGTCGGTAGCGGCGAACGTCCCCCTGTGTTGGGGCCTAGGTCCTGACCTGCGGGTCACCTCGACAGCGGGCTGGAGGTCGTGTTCCGTCCAACCTCGCCATGGGTAGCGTCCTGACATGGCTTGCTTGAAGCGCTCCTCGCGACCGAGGGCGGGGGGTTCCAGCCGGCTCGGGCTTCATCTGGGCGGTGGCCTGGGCTGCTGTTGCTTGGGGGTTGGCTTTCCGGCCCACGCCAAACCGCGTACCCGCTCTGGGTTGTGTGTGCTCCGCCCTCCCGGCGGTGGGGATCTTCTCGGCGGCGTTCACGTCGGCGTGCGTGATGTGTCCGCGAGCCGGTCATGAACCCATGGGTCCTGTCCTACGGGGGTTTCGATCCGGCCTCGGAGGGGTTGCGCGAGGCGCTGTGCACGCTGGGCAACGGCCGGTTCGCCACGCGCGGCGCGACTCCTGACGGCGAGCTGCGGACACCGGGCACCTACGCCGCGGGGTGCTATGACCGCCTGGACTCCACCGTCACGGGGCGGACGGTGACCAATGAGGACCTGGTCAACCTGCCCGACTGGCTGCCCCTCACCTTCGCCACCCCTGGCTCGGACTGGTTCCGCCCCGAGCGGGCCGACCTGCTGGACTACCGCCAGGAACTCGACATGCGGCACGGGATCCTGCACCGGGCGCTGCGCTGGCGCGACGAGTCGGGCCGCATCACCGTGGTACGGCAACGCCGCCTGGTCTCCATGGCCGACCCGCGCCTGGCCGCCCTGGAAACCACCTTCATCGCCGAGAACTGGTCCGGCCCGCTCCGCGTCCGCGCCACCCTGGACGGCAGCGTGACCAACAGCGGCGTGGCCCGCTACCGCGACCTGCGCGGCGACCACCTCACCGGCCATGAGACCGGCGACCAGGACGGCCTCACCTGGCTGACCGCCCTCACCCGCTCCTCTCAGATCACCGTAGCGCTCACCTCCCGCACCGACACCGCCACCCTCGCTCGCGAGGTGATCCGCGAAGGGGACCGGATCAGCACAGAACATGTACTCGACCTCGCGCAGGGCGAACCCGCCACGCTGACCAAGACCGTGGCCTTGGCGACCTCGCGCGACTGCGCCGTCCACGACGCCCGCACCGCGGCGATCCGCGCCGTACGGCTGGCGCCGCGCTTCCACACGCTGGTGGTGCGGCACGCGGCGGCCTGGGAGCGGCTGTGGCAGCGCGCCCGGGTCGATGTGGACGGCCCGGAGCTCTCGCAGATCGTGCACCTGCATGTCTTCCACCTGCTGCAGACGCTCTCCCCGCACACCGCCGACCTCGACGTCGGCGTGCCCGCCCGCGGCCTGCACGGCGACGCCTACCGCGGGCACGTGTTCTGGGACGAACTGTTCGTCCTGCCCTGGCTGAACCTGCGCTTCCCCGAGACCTCGCTCGGCCTGCTCCGCTACCGGTGGCGGCGGCTGCCCGAAGCCAGGGCGGCGGCCCAGGACGCCGGCTACGACGGGGCGATGTTCCCCTGGCAAAGCGCCAGCGACGGACGCGAACAGACCCAGACACTGCACCTCAACCCCGCCTCCGGCCGCTGGCTGCCCGACGCTTCCCACCTGCAGCGGCACATCGGCCTGGCCATCGCCTACAACGTGTGGCAATACCACCTGGCCACCGGCTCGATGCCGCTCTGGTGCGCCGAGCTGCTCATCGACATCGCCAGGTTCTTCGCCTCGCTGGCCGTGCTCGACCCCGCCTCGAGACGGTACGAGATCCGCGGCGTCATGGGACCCGACGAGTACCACGAGCGCTACCCGGGCGCCGCCTCGCCCGGCCTGGCCAACAACGCCTACACCAACGTCATGACCGTGTGGCTGCTGCTGCGCGCCCGAGACACCCTGGACCTGCTGCCCGAACTTGCCGTCTCCGCGCAGGAGCGGGCCCGCTGGGACGACATCACCCGCCGCATGCGGGTCGACTTCCACGACGGCGTGATCAGCCAATTCACCGGCTACGCCGACCTGCTGGAGCTGGACTGGGCACGCTACCGCGGCGTGCGCCGCCTCGACCGGGCGCTCGAAGCCGACGGCGACGACATCAACCGCTACAAGGCAGCCAAGCAGGCCGACACCCTGATGCTGTGCTACCTGCTCACCTCCGACGAGCTGGCCGGGATCCTGAACCGGCTGGGCTATCCGGTCGAACCCAGCCTGATCCCCCGCATGATCGGCTACTACCTCGACCGCACCAGCCACGGCTCCACCCTCAGCGCCGTCGTACACGCCTGGATACTCGCCCGCTCCGACCGCGCCCGATCCTGGCACTTCTTCACCGAGACTCTGTTCAGCGACATCAAGGACATCCAGCACGGCACCACTGCCGAGGGCATCCACCTCGGCGCCATGGCCGGCACCCTCGACCTCCTACAGCGCTGCTACCTGGGCCTGGAGATCCACCCCGACGGCCTGCACCTCAACCCACTGCTTCCCGACCGGCTCGGCGTACTGTCCATGCCCATCCGCTTCCGCGGCTCCCAGCTCTTCATCGACGCCGACCACCGGCAGGCACGCATCAACGGCGCGGCAAGACTGAACGTCACCAGCCAGCAAGGAGAACCGACCATGACAGGCGCCGGCGACCTCGGACGTCGCATCACCCATCACCGCGAGCGGCTCGGTCTGACCCTCGAACAGGTCGCCGACCGCGCGGACATGTCACCTGGCTACCTCCAGTACCTGGAGGAACAGCCCGGCACACCCACCGCCGATGCCATGTACCGCCTGGCCGGAGCCTTGGAGACCACCGTCGACGACCTCCTCGGCGGCACCGTCGACCGGCCGCCCGGCCGCGGCCGCGCCAAGACGGCCCCGACACTGGAGAGCCTGGACCACGACGAATGCCTCAAGCTGATCGAGCCCGGCGGCATCGGCCGGGTCGCCTTCAACGGCCCCCACGGACCCACCGTGCTGCCCGTCAACTACAAACTGCACCACGGCTCCATCGTCTTCCGCACCGCGTCGGGCGGCCCCATAGACCAGGACCTGCGCACCGGTCAGGAAGGCGTGGAGATCAAGATCGGCTTCGAGGTGGACCGGATCGACGAGGCCCAGCGCGAAGGGTGGAGCGTGCTCGTCCAGGGCCCCGCCCACCACGTCTCGCCCGACGAGCTGTCGGAGGTCATCGACGCCGACGTCACCCCGTGGGCGGGCGGCGAACGCCACCTCTACGTCCGCATCACCCCGCACCAGATCACCGGCCGCCGCATCCACCACCTTTGACGGTCATGCTCCAGGGCCGAAGGTCCCCTTCCCAGAAGGGTGAAGCAACCGATCCCCAAGGGTCCTTCGAGCCCCGCGGAGAGGACTTACGCATCTGCTCCGGCGCCGGGCGGCGCGGCAGAGTTGGCATCACACCAACGACGTGCCAGAGGAGCTGACTGAGATGCGGACCACCCAGATCACCATGCACCCGAAGCCAGCACGACCTCGACCGGAGATCGACCGCCGCACTCCGTCCGGGCGGCCCCTTCCGTTCTAAACGCCACGTTCTTAACACCACGGTCCAAACGCCACACCGCGAGCCTGAATCACCCTTCCTCGACGGGCTGTATGAAGACGCCGGCCGAGTGCAAGGGAAGGCGGCGACCGCTGACCACGTGCAGGGGCAACCGCACGAACACCGGCTCGGTCATCGCGGCCCACGGAGCCCCGACCAACTGCTCCAGTCGACTGACCTGTCCACGGTCGGTGATGACTTCGGCCCGGCCGCTCAGCACGGCCTTCAGATCATTACCGGATGCCGACCAGGCGACACGACCGATGACGACCGTCGACAGCAGCGCCAGGTAGGCATCACGGTCCAGGGTCTCGATAGAACCTGCGGGCCTCGATCACCTTTCCTTCCTCTCCACGCACGCAGCGTCTCATGTGGTCCGCCAGCCGTACTCTTGGCCTCGCTGCTCTGTATCCCATGCGACAGATTCCCCAGTTGTCGTTCTTCAAGGTGTCGACGGCCCCCGCGAAGGTGTGCGATGACGAGGAGGAAAGCCGCCAAGGACTCTGGGCCGCGGGTTCCGGCGCTCGGGACTTTGGCCCCTTACGCACCCATGAGTGCTCCTTCAGGATTTGGGGGAAGGACAGCGGCGGGAGGCAAGGGGGCGGATGATGGTCGCGACGGCTCCTCCGGGCGATGCCGTCTGGCTGGACGTCGCTGACGCGGCGGCACTGCCTGCCGAGGAGGTGCTGGCCCGGCTGGGCAGCGGGCATACGGGGCTGACTACGGCACAGGCGCGGGATCGGCTGGCGGTGCTGGGGCCCAACGCCGTGCGCTCGCATCGGGCGCGGTGGCTGGCGGTGCTGGGTCGCCAGTTGCGCTCACCGCTGCTGATCTTGCTGGCCGTGACCGCTGTCGCCTCCTTCTTCCTCGGCGAGCCGAAAGACGCGCTGATCATCGGGGTGATCCTGGTGGCCTCGGTCGGGCTGGGCTTCGTCAATGAGTTTCGCGCGGAGAAGGCCGCCGAGGCGCTGCAATCCCAGATCGAGCATCGCTGCGTGGTCTGGCGCGACGGCCACCCCGGCTCGGTGGAGGTGACCGGGCTGGTCCCCGGCGACGTCGTCGAACTACGGCTGGGCGAGATCGTGCCGGCCGACCTGCGGTTGATCTCGGTGACCGACCTGGAATGTGAGGAGTCTGCGCTAACAGGCGAGTCGCTGCCGACGGCCAAGGCCACGAAGCCGACCGGCGCGAACACCGCCCTCGCCGAGCTGACCTGCGGCGCGCTGATGGGCACCGTCGTACGCGAGGGCTCGGGCACCGGCGTCGTGGTGGCCACCGGGGGCCGCGCCGCCTTCGGAAAGATCGCGCTCGCGCTTGGCGAGCGTCACCCCGAGACCGAGTTCCAGACGGGGCTGCGCCGCTTCTCCATGCTGCTGGTGCGCGTCGCCGCCGTGCTCACCAGCACGATCTTCATCATCAACGTGGTCTTACAGCGGCCGGTCGTCGACGCGCTGCTGTTCTCGCTGGCGATCGCGGTGGGCATCTCCCCGCAGTTGCTGCCGGCGGTCGTCTCCACCAGCCTGGCCGCCGGCAGCCGGCGGCTGGCCCGGCACAAGGTGCTCGTCAAGCGCCTGGTGTGCATCGAGGACCTGGGTGACGTCGAGGTGCTGTTCACCGACAAGACGGGCACCCTCACCGAGGGCCGCATCAGCTTCATGCGCGCCCTGGACGCGGCCGGACACGTCGGCGAGGAGCCGCTGGGGCTCGGCCTGCTGTGCGACGAGGCCATCACCGATCCCGGCGGCGGACAGGTGGTCGGCGGCAACGCGCTGGACCTGGCCCTGTGGAACTCGCCCGCCGCTGCCACCGTACGCGAGCAACTGGGCCGCTATCGGCGGCTGGTCCTTGTACCCTTCGACCACGAGCGGCGGATCGTCTCGGTCCTGGTCGAACGTGACGACGGCCACCGCCTGATCATCAGCAAGGGTGCGCCGGAAGCCGTCCTGGCCCGATGCGCCGACGTCCCCGCGCAGGGCGCCGCCGCGCTAGAGGCGGAATTCGCCGCCGGCAACCGGGTGGTCGCCGTAGCCACCCGAGACGCCCCCGGCACGACCACGCTGACGCCCGCCGACGAACGCGATCTGGTCTTCCGTGGCCTGCTGGTGTTTCTCGACCCGTCCAAGGCGGGCGCCCGCGAGGCCCTGCGACGCCTGGCCGAGCTCGGCATCACCGTCAAGGTTCTCACCGGCGACAACCCGGCCGTGGCCGCGAAGGTCTGCGCCGACCTCGGCCTGCCCGCCGCACAGGTGCTCACCGGGGCCGACGTCGAGGCCACCGACGACACCCGGCTGGCCGAGCTGATCGACAAGACCACCGTGTTCGCCCGGATCAGCCCGGAGCACAAGGCCCGCATCGTGCGCCTGCAGCGGCGAAGCGGCCTGGATGTGGCTTTCCTCGGCGACGGCGTCAACGACGCCATCGCCCTGCACGCCGCCGACGTGGGCATCTCGGTTGACTCGGCCACCGACGTCGCCAAAGACGCCGCCGATGTGCTCCTGCTGGAAAAAGACCTCGCCATCCTCGCCGACGGCGTCGTGCAAGGACGCCGGATCTTCGCCAACACCATGAAGTACGTCCTGATGGGCACTTCCAGCAACTTCGGCAACATGTTCAGCGCGGCGGGCGCCTCACTGCTGCTGGGTTTCCTGCCGATGCTGCCCTCGCAGATCCTGCTCAACAACCTGCTGTACGACACCAGCCAGCTGGCCATTCCCACCGACAACGCCGACCCCGAGCAACTGTTCCGCCCCTCCCGCTGGGACGTCCGGCTGATCCGCCGCTTCATGTTGTTCTTCGGGCCGATCAGCTCCCTGTTCGACTTCGCCACCTTCGCCATCATGCTGCAGGTCTTCCACGCAGGCCCGCCGCTGTTCCGCAGCGGCTGGTTCGTAGAATGCCTGGCCACCCAAACGCTGGTGATCTTCGCCATCCGCACCCGCCGCATCCCGTTCTTCCGCAGCCACCCCAGCCTCCCCCTGCTGCTGGCCGCCCTCGGCGTCGTCACTGTCGGCGCCCTGCTGCCATCGACCCCGCTCGCCAACGCTCTCGGCTTCCAGCCCTTGCCCGGCCTGTTCTTTCTCACCCTGGTCACCCTGGTGATCATCTACCTGGCCCTCATCGAGCTCGGCAAACGCTGGTTCTACCGCACCGCCCCCGAGGTCGCGCGCCACCGCGAACCGCCGCATGCTCATCGCATCCACCGCAGAGCCAGCCGCTTCACCGTCGCGAGCACCTCCTTGCCGCGCAAAGCCAAGACGGCGCCCGCCGGGCAATAGCCAACCAACAGCCGCTCCTTGATCAGACCAGCCCGCGGATTACCCCACCTGTCAGTGCCGACCGCGTTACACATCCCGCCGCCACGAACTCCAGGCGGGCCAGCCGATCAGCGGTGGCCTCGCAACGGCGCCTTCTGACGGTCTCAGGATGCCGGGATCAGGAACGACGAGCCGAGACCCTCGCCCCATTGCCTGGCTCGCTCCATCTCACCGGCCACCAGCGGCCCCTGGGTGCCCGTGACGTAGAAGCTCTCGGCGGGCGCGGCCAGGGCGAGGCCGAGCCGGCGTAACCGCTTGGCGACACCGCGCGCGGCCGAGCCGGGCATGCGCGGCTTGGCGATCCGGGTGTCGAAGGCGGCCGAGGCGAGCCTGGCCGACGGCGTCTGAACGGTGGCCAGCCACTCCCGCACCCCCTGCCCCTGGGAGAGCACCCGGCCCTGCTGGGCAGCCGATTGCCGGGTCGATGCCCTGCTCATCCCGAAGGCGTGCGTGGGGCCGCCGACGACTAGCAGGCCAACGTCCTCCTCGACCGAGGCGGGCGCGGAGCCGACCTCCAGGACCTCGGTCCTCATCGCGGTGGCCAGCCCCTCAGCTACCGCCTCGGCGATTTGCTTGGTGTTGCCGAACATGGACTCGTAAACGATCAGCGCGTACATCTCCTGCCTCCTTCGGGCTCAGCTCCGCGCCGGTATCACGGGCTCGAGATGGAACATGCCGGTCACCACGTCGCCGCCCTCCTTTAAGTGCGGGGTACGGCCCGCCACCGCCGACAGTTCCCAGGCCATCAGCGGCGACTCATCCAGTTTGACCGCGACCAGGATGCGGCTCATGACCTCTGTGGCGGTCAGCGACCCGATGTTCATGGCCGCTCCTCGCGGGGCCGTACGACCGCCACTGGACAGGTGACGTGGTGCAGCACGGAACGGCTGACCGAACCCAGCACCGCGGAGGCGAAGCCGCCCAGCCCCCGCGACCCGACGACGACCAGGTCGGCCGTGGTCGCGGCCTTGATCAGGGCGGCAGCCGGGTGCTCGCACAGCTGCTCGTCGGTGATCTCGACGTCGGGGTTCTTCTCGCGCCAGGGGGCCACGCGCTCGCCGGCTATACGGGCCTCGTGCTGGAAGGCCTTCTCCAGCAGGCTGTTGTAGCCGGCCGCGTAAGGGGAGAAAATCGGCAGCTGCCAGGCATACAGGACGTGCAGCCGCGCGTGGCGGGTGCGGGCCTGCTCGATGGCGTACTGCATGGCGGCCTCGGAGTGCTCGGACCCGTCGTAGCCGACGACGATCCGGCCGTGCTCTTCCCGGCCTGGCCCGCGCACGATCACGACCGGGCCATGCGCGTGGCCGGCGACCGCGGCGCTGACCGAGCCGAGCACCATGCCGCCGAAACCGCCGAGCCCCCTGCTGCCCACTACCACACTGTCGGCCGACGCGGACTCATCGATCAGATCGTCGATCACGTTCCCGGCGCGTAGTTCCGTCGTCACCTCGACCTCACCGGCCAGCTCGCGCGCCCGGTCAGCGGCGGCCTCCAGCGCACCCGCGCAGTACTCCGCGCTGAACGCGGCGAGCCCGTGTGGCCACTGCTCGCAGACGTGCACGATCCGCAGGTCCAGTCCTCTGCGTCGCGCGTCGGCGGCGGCCCATTCCACAGCTGCTGTCGCCGGCGCGGACCCGTCCACACCGACCACGATCCGTCCGTTCATCACGCGTCTCCTTCACGAGCTCGCCCTTTCACTTCCAGCCTTGCCAAACGGGCAACCGGTCACCGGAGGACGAAGTCCCGAATGCGGGTGCCGTTGGTCCCAAGATGAGCCGGGCTGCGGGACCTTCGCCGGGCCGTCCGGGCACTGTCATCGAGCGTGAGCGAAGGTAGGCACGGCCGAAAGGCATCGATGCGGCGGGACCTTCGTCCCTAGGCAGATCGGCTCGTCCCAGCGAGCGTGAGAGGTGAGCAGCGCAAGGAGGCGTGATGAAGGCGCTCATCTACCACGGTCCCGGCTGGCGGTCCTGGGCGGAGACTCCCGCTCCGCAGCTGATCGAGCCTACCGACGCCGTCGTCCGCGTGGACGCGGTCACCATCTGCAGCACCGACCTGTACAGGAGAACCCCATGACGGCCACGACGGACCACCCCACCGAGCTTGGGGCATGGCGTGGCTTCAGCGGCACGGCCTGGCGGTCGGCGGTGGACGTACGCGCCTTCATCCAGGCCAACTACACGCCCTACGAAGGCGGCGCGGAATTCCTGGCCGGCCCGACGGAGCGCACCGCGGCCGTGTGGGCGAAGGTCTCGGCGATGTTCCCCGAAGAGCGACGGCGCGGGATCTACGACGTCGACACCGTGACGCCGTCGTCCATCACCTCCCACCGCCCCGGCTACATCGACGCCGACCGCGAGCTGATCTTCGGTCTGCAGACCGACGCGCCGCTGAAGCGCGCCATCATGCCCGCGGGCGGACTGCGCATGGTGGAATCCGGGCTCGCCGCCTACGGCCGCACCCTCGATCCCCTGGTACGGCAGATCTTCACCAAGTACCGCAAGACTCACAACGACGGCGTGTTCGACGCCTACACTCCCGAGATCCGGCGCGCCCGCCGGGCAGGCGTCATCACCGGCCTGCCCGACTCCTATGGCCGTGGCCGGATCATCGGCGACTACCGCCGGGTCGCGCTGTACGGCGTGGATCGGCTGATCGAGGCCAAGCAGGCCGAGCTGCGCTCGTTGGAGGGCGCCTTCGCCACCGACGCGGTGATCCGTGACCGCGAGGAACTGGCCGAGCAACTGCGCGCGCTGGCCGAGCTGAAGCAGTTGGCCGCCTCCTACGGCTACGACATCTCCCATCCCGCCACCACCGCACGCGAGGCGATCCAGTGGCTGTACTTCGCCTACCTGGCCGCGATCAAGGAGCAGAACGGCGCCGCCATGTCGCTCGGCCGTACCTCCACCTTCGTCGACGTCTACCTGCGGCGTGACCTGGCCGAGGGTCTGATCACCGAAGAGCGCGCGCAGGAGCTCATCGACGACTTCGTCATCAAGCTGCGCATCGTCCGCTTCCTGCGCACCCCGGAATACGACCAGCTCTTCTCCGGCGACCCCACCTGGGTGACCGAGTCGATCGGCGGCATGGGCTCCGACGGCCGCACGCTGGTCACCCGCACCAGCTACCGCTACCTGCAGACACTGCGCAACCTCGGCCCCGCCCCCGAGCCGAACCTCACCGTCTTCTGGTCGCCGCGCCTTCCGGAGCCGTTCAAGCGCTTCTGTGCCGAGCTGTCCATCGAGACCAGCTCGATCCAGTACGAGAGCGACGACCTGATGCGGCCGCGCTTCGGCGACGACACCGCCATCGCCTGCTGCGTCTCGGCCGCGCCGGTGGGGCGGCAGATGCAGTTCTTCGGCGCCCGGGTCAACCTCGCCAAGACGCTCCTGTACGCGATCAACGGCGGCCGCGACGAGATCACCGGCGAACAGATCGGCCCCGCCTACCCGGCGCTGACCGGCGACCACCTCGACTACGAACAGGTCCGCGCGGCGTTCGACCGGACGATGGACTGGCTGGCCGCCACCTACGTCAACGCGCTGAACATCATCCACTACATGCACGACAAATACGCCTACGAGCGCATCGAGATGGCCCTGCACGACTACCCCGTCAAACGCACCCTGGCCTGCGGCATCGCCGGACTGTCCGTCACCGCCGACAGCCTGTCGGCCATCAAGCACGCCCGCGTCACCGTGATCCGCGACGAGAGCGGCCTGGCCGTCGACTACACCGTCGACGGCGACTACCCGGCCTACGGCAACAACGACGACCGCGCCGACGCCATCGCCGTCAACCTGGTCCGCTCGTTCATGGCCAAGGTCCGCCGCCACCCCGCCTACCGCGACGCCGAGCACACCCAGTCCGTGCTCACGATCACCTCCAACGTCGTGTACGGCAAGCACACCGGCAACACCCCCGACGGCAGGCGCGCCGGAGAGCCGTTCGCCCCCGGCGCCAACCCGAGCAACGGCCGCGACCGCCACGGCCTGGTCGCCTCCGCGCTGTCAGTGGCCAAACTCCCCTACGACCAAGCACTCGACGGCATCTCCCTGACCAACACCGCCACCCCCGACGGGCTCGGCCGTACACCGGCCGAACGCGTGGACAACCTGGTCGGCGTGCTGGACGGCTACTTCGACGCGGCCGGCTTCCACATGAACGTCAACGTGCTCACCCGCGCCGTGCTGTTGGACGCCATGGAGCATCCCGACCGCTACCCGCAACTCACCATCCGCGTCTCCGGCTACGCCGTCAACTTCGTCCGACTCACCCCCGAACAGCAACGCGACGTCATCAACCGCACCTTCCACGGATCGCTGTGAACACCCGTCAGGCCGAGCTCCGGCAGGCCGCCATCGAGCTGTGCCACCCGCCGGCACAGCCGGGCACCGGCGTGATCAGCTCCTGGGACCTGTCCATCGGCGTGGACGGACCCGGCACCCGATTCGTGGTGTTCACCTGCGGCTGCCCTCTGCGCTGCCTGTACTGCCAGAACCCCGAGACCTGGCGGAGGCGCGACGGCCATCCGGTCTCGGTGCGGGAGGTCATGACCGAGATCGACAGATACCGGCGCTTCATCTCGGTGGCAGGCGGCGGGGTGACCATCAGCGGCGGCGAGCCGCTGCTCCAGCTCGACTTCACCGCCGACCTGCTGCGTCGCTGCCACGACAACGGCCTGCACACTGCCCTGGACACCTCTGGGCTGCTCGGCGATCGGATGAGCGACGCCATGCTCGCTGACACCGACCTGGTCCTGCTCGACATCAAGTCCTCCGACCCTGCCACCTACCGCAAAGTGACGGGCGGTCCGCTGGAACCGACCCTGCGTTTCGCCCGCCGGCTCGCCGCACTTGGCCGTCCCACCTGGATACGGTTCGTCCTCGTCCCCGGGCTCACCGACGATGAAGCGAACGTGGACGGCCTGGCCCGCTTCGTCGCGGACCTGGGCAACGTCGAACGGGTCGACGTCCTGCCCTTCCACCGCATGGCCGCGGACAAATACCGCAAGCTCGGCCTATCTTTTCCGCTGTTCGACGTCGCACCACCCGATCAAGACCTGCTCAACCGTGTACACGCCCAATTCCACGCCCACGGTGTGGCCAGCACCTAGGATGTTTATCCGCTCCGATCTGGCGACCAGCGAATCCCTTAGGTGGACAGGGGTGTCGTGACGCTCAGTGGGTCTGTGAACCGCCGCAGCGACGCGCAGATCGCCGCGTGGATGATCCAGCGGGTCAATGGGGTGGTCGATGTGATCGAGCCGTATCCCGCGCTCACACTCGCCCGTCGTCGTGGTAAGTCCGTGACCGAGTAAGTCGCCTTGACCTGGGAAAATACAGATACGGGCAGCCGGGAGAGCACATCGCAAGACGAGGCACACTCGTCGGGCCAGGTCCTGGCCAAATGGGCGGCAGAGCACGGGGGCGTCATCGATGGGACCGTGGGCACAGATCAAGGAGACGCATTCCGCAGTGGTGATCCTTCTCGGGGATCAGGCCGTCAAGCTGAGGAAACCGGTGAATCTCGGCTTCCTGGACTTCACCACTCGCGAGGCTCGGTGGGCCATCTGCCACGAGGAGGTGAAGCTCAACCGGAGGCTGGCACCTGATGTCTACGAGGGGGTCGCTGACGTGCTCGGCCCCGACGGGCAGCTCTGCGAGCATCTCGTTGTGATGCGGCGCATGGCCGAGGACCGCCGTCTCGCCACGATGATCCGCTCAGGCGAACCAGTGGAGGATCATCTACGCCAGGTCGCCCGGATGGTCGCGAGCCTGCACGGCCGGAGCAGCCGCGACCCCCTGATCGACAGGCAGGGAGAGGTGCAGGCGCTACAGGGCCGCTGGACGGCGAGTTTCGAGCAGGTCCGGGCGCTGCCTGATGCGGTTCTCGACGCCGAGGTGATCCAGGGGATCGAACGACTCGTTCTACGCTTCCTCGACGGTCGTGGGCCCCTGTTCGCCAATCGGCTCAGCGAGGGACGCATCGTGGACGGTCACGGCGACCTGCTGGCCGACGACATCTTCTGCCTGGACGACGGGCCACGGATCCTGGACTGCCTGGAATTCGACGAACGGCTGCGCTTTCTCGATGGATTGGACGACGCCGCCTTCCTGGCCATGGACCTGGAGCGGCTGGGCGCCCTTCGGCCGGCCGAGCAATTCCTCCACTGGTACACCGAGTTCTCTGGTGATCTCGCGCCGCCCTCGCTGTGGCATCACTACGTCGCCTACCGGGCCTTCGTCCGCGCCAAGGTCGCCGGTCTGCGGCATCAGCAGGGAGACTCCGGCGCGGCGCGGGAGGCTCGCGAACTCGCCGAGCTGACGCTGCGCCACCTGCGGGCCGGCGCGGTGACCTTGGTCCTGGTCGGTGGGAGTCCGGCCACCGGCAAGACCACCACCGCCGCGGCGATCGCCGACCGGCTCGGCTACCCGCTGCTGCACAGCGACCGCATCCGCAAGGAACTCGCCGGCATCACGCCCGAACAGCACGCGCCGGCCCCCTTCGGCGAAGGCATCTACCGCCGGGAGTGGACCGAGCGCACGTACCACGAACTGCTGTCCCGGGCGGAGACCCTGCTGCGTCACGGCGAGCCGGTCATCATCGACGCTTCCTGGAGCGATACCGGACAGCGGGAGGCCGCCAGGCGCCTGGCGCGGCACACCTCCAGCGACCTCGTGGCCTTGCACTGCACCACTCCGCCGCAGCTGATCGCGGAGCGACTGACCAACCGCGAAGACGGGATGTCCGACGCCGACCAGGCGATCGCCGCCGCCATCACGGCGAAGGCGGTGCCCTGGCCTGACGCCATCGAGATCGACACCAGTGCGTCCCCGGAGCAGGCGACCGAGCAGGCCCTGGCGGCGATCCACGCTCGATGGCCGACGGTGCCACAGCGGTTCCGGCGCCCTCAAATGAAACCCGATTGATCACTTACCACCCCGGTCAAGGCAGGGGCGGGGCAGCCGCAGAGTGGTCCGCGGCAATGTTCGAGAACGTGGCGGTGAGAGCCAGGCCGGTGAAAGGGAGTGTGTGATGGCAGGACAGATCGTAGTGGGTGTGGACGGTTCCGCTCCGGCGACCGCGGCGGCCGAGTGGGCGGCCGATGACGCGAGCCGCCGCGGACGCTCGCTACGCCTGGTGCACGTGCGCGAGCAATGGGCACCCGGCCTGGGCAAGGCCCAGTGGCCGCTCAGCCTGGACGAGGCGGAAGCGGAGTACTCCGCCGAAGCGCTCCAGGCCGCCGCCAACAGGGCGCGCGAGTTGGCGCCAGGTCTGGATGTGACCACGGAACTGCGCGATGGCAACGTCGCCGAGCAGTTGATCGCCGAGTCGGCCTCGGCCGACAGCGTGGTCCTGGGCAGCAGGGGACTCGGCGGATTCACCGGGATGCTGCTCGGCTCGGTCAGCGTGGCCGTGGCCGGGCATGCCAACGGGCCCGTCGTCATCGTACGTGCCCCCGCCGGGGCCCGGCACGGCCAGATCGTGGTGGGCTACGACAGATCGAAGTGCGCGCAAGTGGCGATGGAGTACGCCATCGAGCAGGCGCGTGCCCGTCAGGCCCGCCTGCAGGTGGTCTACGCCTGGCAGGCGCCGCTGTCCTCGCCGTACGCCACCGGCTACAGCAGCGCGCTGGAGAGCACCTTCGAGCAGCAGAAGCGTGCGGCTCACGAGGCGGCGACCCCGTGGCGGGAGAAGAACCCCGACGTCGAACTCACCGATGAGCAGGTATGCGAGCATCCCGTCGCCGCCCTTATGAACGCCTCGGCCTCGGCCGATCTGGTCGTGGTGGGCTCGCGTGGGATGGGCGGCTTCGCCTCGGCGATGCTCGGCTCGGTGAGCCGCGGTGTGCTGCACCACGTCACCTGCCCGGTCGCGGTGATCCGGCCACGGGGTTAGCCGGCGTCATGAAGCAGAGGCGATAGCACGGCCGAGGAAACGCCCTGGTTGGTGTTTGACCCCACCGCTCGTGTTCCGCCCGAAGGGCTGGGCCACGCACAGCTATCGGCACCCCGGGCACCTTCCCGCATGGACACCCGCACTCACAGAGGCGGGAGCGATGACTCCCGCTCCCGTTTGCTCACCACATGGGCGTCCGGCCCTGGGAACACAAGGGTTTCACGTTCGGAGTCCATCCAGTGCACAACGTACGGTGGAGAACCATCATCATGGCGCAACTCCGTGATCACGCCGATCCGCCGGGGCTCATGGTTGTAGGTGCCCTCGACGATCAGTCGGTCTCCTATCGATGCCTTCATACCGGTCTCCTCCCCTCAACCGCGGCGGCCGCCCATCTGGGCGGTGGCCCGCGAATCGCTCTGTGGCCCTGACGTCCAGTCCTTCCAGGGGGCGGCAATGGGGAGGCCGGACGGGCGGGCGGCCGGACGGCCGCCCCAAGATCGCCCTTCTCCTCCTATGGTCGGTCGGCGAAGCCAGGGACGACGGCGACCGGGCAGGCGGCGTGCTCGACCATCGCCCTGACCACCGTGCCCAGATGACCGTGGTGCCTGGTTCGTTCCGCGCCGACAATGAGGAGGCTCGCCTGTGCCGACGCGGCGCGCAGGGCCTCGTTGGCCGGGGGCGAAGACGGCCCGCGCCGCCACGCGGACCTCCGCATGGCGGTCGCGCCAGGGGGCTAGACGATCCTCCATCCGTTTCTGCCCGGCCTTGGTGAGAGCTTCAACGTCGGGTACGGGTGGCATCGCCACTCCCCATGCCATGGCATGCAGGTGGACGGCGTGCACCGCCACCAGCCGAAGCTGACGCAGAGCGGCCTCGTCGAAGGCGAACTGCAGTGCCGTATCCGGCGTCGTCGGGCTCAGACCTAGGACAACGGGGCCTGGACGGGACGCCACGGGGAGCGGGCCAGGGCCACGCACGATGACCACCGGAGCTCGCGCGTGGGCCGCGACGTAGGCAGTGACCGAGCCAACCACCGACCTGGCCAGGGCACCCAGGCCTCGGGAACCGACGACCACAAGGTCCGCGCCGGCCGACAGCTCAACGATGCGTTCGGCGGGTGAGCCCTCGTACAGATCTTCCTCGACATCGGCCAGCGTGCTGGAAGAGCGCGCACACTCGGCGCCATGATAGAGCACATGCTCGGCGGCCTTCCGCAGGTGCAGCTTGACCTCTTCGGCCACCTCACCGTAGGGCCAACGCCACGCATGGGTGACCGTCAGCGGCAACTCCCTCAACTCGCACTCATCGAGCGCCCAGTCCAAGGCCTGCATCGAGAAATCCGAGCCGTCGTAACCCACGACCACTCCGTGGAGACCGACCATCGCCCTCACCTCGCATCTGTCAGGAGAATCGGCGCCGCTACCGGCACAGCGAAACGTCCTTTTCGCGAAACCAGCACCCCCGGATCCCGCCAGTTCCCCGACTACCCCGGCCCAGGGACGATATCCACGCGGACCGGTTCACGCCGGAACGATCGGCGCTCCGGCGGTGGGCCGAGCTATCGACGAGGTGTCGTGCATGCGGTTCGGCTTGGCCCGCGCTAGACCATGTTGCGTGGGTGACCAAAGTCTCTTGCCGGATCGGGTGTTGCGGCTCATCCTGCGGGGCGAGGCAATCGCGTGCCCGACGTCGCGGTGCGGTTGCTGACGGCGAGTTGGATGACCGACCTGCAGATCTACACGCGGCGCGGGCTGATGCCCACCTATCTGGCGGCGCTCCGAGGCCTTCCTCGCCGGAGCCTGCCCGATCATCGGGAGCTCAGCGTCGCCTTCGGCGCTGTGGCCCTCATCTTCGAACGTGGTGGCGTGCGCCCGGCAAGAACCCCGACCTGGAGCACGACTTCATCCAGAACATGGACGACAGGCCGACTAGGTTCGACCACCATTCCGCAGAACCGGTTCGGTTACAGCGGTGGACTCGGCTCCCGTTTCGACGGTGACGTGCTGATCGGGCGGGAGCGGCGGCGCGGGGAGCAACGCCGGCGGGGTGAAGCGGCGCAGCCGGTTGGCATTGCCCACCACCGACAGCGACGACAGTGCCATCGCGGCGGCGGCGAAGACAGGGCTGAGCCGGATTCCGAGGAAAGGATAGAGCACCCCAGCCGCGACCGGGATGCCCACCACGTTGTAGACGAAGGCCAGGAACAGGTTCTGCCGGATGTTGCGCATCGTGGTCCGCGACAGCCGTACCGCGGTAACCACCCCGCCGAGCGCGCCGGAGATCAACGTGATGTCGGAGGCCTCGATGGCCACGTCGGTGCCGGTGCCGATGGCAAAGCCGATATCGGCCTGGGCCAGCGCGGGCGCGTCGTTGATGCCGTCGCCGACCATACCGACCCTCGACCCTTCTCCCTGCAGGCGGGCGATCTCGGCAGACTTGTGCGCGGGCAGCACCTCGGCCAACACCCGGGTGATGCCGACCTGGCGGGCGATGGCTTCGGCCGTCCGCCGGTTGTCTCCAGTGATCATCACCACCTGAAGTCCCAGCCGCTGCAGAGCTGCGATGGCCTGGCGGGAGTCGTTTTTGACGGTGTCGGCCACCGCGATCACCCCAGCGGGCTCGCCGTCCACGGCGACCATGATCGGGGTACGGCCCGCCCGGGCCAGGCGATCGGCCTCTTCATCAAGCGCGGAGGTGTCGCCGAGCAGACGCTTCCCGCCGACCAGCACATGGCGCCCCTCGACGGTCGCCGCGATACCCTGCCCAGTGACCGAGTCGAACTCCGACGGCTCGGTGAGGATCAGGCCGCGCCCTGTCGCGCCCTCGACCACAGCCTGGCCCAGGGGGTGCTCGGAGGAACGTTCAGCACAGGCGGCCAGGCGCAACACCTCATCGGCCGCCCAGTCTCCGTACGGAATGACGTCCGTGAGCGCCGGCTTGCCACGGGTGATGGTGCCGGTCTTGTCCAGGACGATCGTGTCCAGCTTGCACGCGGTTTCCAGAGCTTCGGCGTCGCGGATCAGGATGCCGGACTGAGCCCCCTTCCCGGTGCCCACCATGATGGAAAGCGGGGTGGCCAGCCCAAGCGCGCACGGACAGGCGATGATCAATACGGCTACCGCCGCCACCAAAGCCAACGTCAACGCCGGCGCCGGTCCGGCGACGAACCACACGGCGAAAGTCACGATCGCGATGGCGATGACCACCGGGACGAAATAGCCGGACACCAGGTCGGCCAGCCGCTGGATCGGCGCACGGGAGGCTTGGGCGGCCTGGACGAGACGGATGATCTGGGCCAGCGCCGTTTCCGCGCCGACCTTCTCGGCCCTGAACGTGAACGATCCCGTCTGGTTTACCGTCGCGCCCACCACGCCATCGCCCGGGCCCTTGTCCACCGGAATCGACTCGCCGGTCACCATCGACTCATCCAGCGTCGAGCGGCCCTTCACGATGACCCCGTCGACCGGGACCTTCTCGCCCGGCCGTACGACGACCACATCGCCCGGAACGACGTCCGCGATCGGAATCTCGATCTCCGCACCGTCGCGCTGAACCCGGGCAGTCCTGGCCTGCAGGCCGATCAGCTTGCGGATCGCCTCGCCCGTGCCCGCCTTGGCCCGCACCTCCAGCAAACGGCCGAGCAGGATCAGCGTCAGGATGACCCCGACGGCCTCGTAATAAACGTCACGGACCCCCTCCGGCAGCAAGCCGGGCGCGACCGTGGCCAACAGGCTGTAGCCGAAGGCGGCGCTCGTCCCCAGCGTGATCAGGCTGTTCATGTCCGCCGAGCGGTGCCGCAGAGCGAGCCAGCCCACGCGGTGGATCGGCCAGCCCGTATAGAACATCACTGGCGCGATCAGCGCGAGCTGCACCCAGCGGTTGAGCAGGAACTCCGGGATCCATCCCGCGCCGAAGAGCTCATGCGCCATGACGACGAACGCCACAGGCAGGGTCAGCACCGCCCCGATCAGGACCCGACGCGACAGGTCGGCGATCTCGGCACGCCGCTCCGTCGCCTCGACATCCTGCGAAGGTTGTTCGGCCAACGAAGGTGAGGTACTCGCGGCGGTATCGTGAGCGCCGCCAGAGCCTGGTTCGACGATCAGGCGGCCGTGCACCATGTTCATTCCGCAGGCGAAGCCGTACTCCCCCGCGTTGCCCGGCAACAACTCCACTGTGGTCTTGGTGAAGGCAGGCAGCGCCCAGCTGACGCCGAAGTCGGCGAACACCACCCGGGAGGTGCAGTCCCCGGCCTCTCTCCGATTGAAGGTCAGCCGCACGGGGGTGCCCTGCCGCACCCGGATGATGTCCGGCGAGAAGCCGCCCCGCACGACGATCTCGATCTCCTGTACGCCGTCACGCAGCTCGGCCAGGCTGCTCTTCCTCGGCCCGAAGAAGTACCAGCCGAGGAAACCCAGCAAGGCCAGGGCGATGCCGATCACGACCAAGTCGGCGGCAGTCACGACCGCCCTGCCCTCTTGTGGTCCTCGCCCTGACGGTCATGCTGCGTGTCGCCGTCGTGGCCGCCCATGGACCGCATCATCATCAGCATCATGAGCGGGCAGCCCAGCAGGAAGACCACGAGCAGGACCGTACTCGGCGGGGCTCCGACCCATACGGCCGCTATTGCGGCCACGGCGGCAACAGCCGCCAGGATCAGGTGCTGCTTCATCATGATGGCCTCCGTGGATCGTCGCGGCACGAGGTCGCTGAGAACGACGAGGAAAGGGATCAACGGAACACCAAGCACGTCGGTTTCCCTCTGTCCTCACTACTACGCTGCCACCAGCATGTGACGGAAACCTCTCCTGCGGGTACAGCAGAACGTCCTGATGATAAGAGTCGAAGGTCCCATAACAGAGTGCTACTCGCCGTAGTAGACACGAGCGAAACGCCTCACCCTCCGCCCCTGGTGCAAGACGACGCTGATCCTCCATCACCTCCAGGCCATCGGCGATCTCTGCACCCGGCCCTTCCTGAGGCGCACGCCAGCCCAGCGTCCCGATCGGATGGCGTTGGTCCCCAGCATGAAGGCCCAACGACCCTGGCCCTGGCCACGGACCGAGCGCCAAATTGGAAGCAAGACATCTGCGGGCGTGGAGGAGCGAGATGAGACCTTCGATAACGGCGACAATCGCCGCCGGGGCATTGCTCGCCGCCGCTGCCGTCGGCGGGGCCGCCCTCGCCGCCGCCGACCGCCAGCCCACCACTACCGCTGCGGGATGGCAGCAGACCGGCTGGCCAATGGGCGGAATGCATCGAGTCACGATGGACGACGAGGCCGACTACCTGGCCCACATGGTGCCTCATCATCAGGAGGCGGTCGAGGCTGCCGGCCAGCTACAGCATTCGGGCCGGGCCGAGATGCGCGCTTTGGGCGCCTCCATCGTCAAGACGCAGACTGCCGAGATCGCCACCATGAAAGCATGGCTGGCCAAGTGGTACCCGGGCCGCGCGGCCGCGAGTTACCAGCCGATGATGCGCGATCTGTCCCAACTGTCGGGCGATGCACTGGATAGAACGTTTCTCGAGGACATGATCGGCCACCACATGGCAGCAGTGATGATGTCGCAGCAACTGCTCATGCACAGCCGCATCCAGCACCAGGAGATCACCGGCTTCGCCCGCACCGTACGCGACACCCAGCACGCCGAGATCTTCCAGATGCAGCAGTATCTGACCGACTGGTTCGACGGGCGCTGGCGGATGCCCAACGGATCGTGAGGGACTGCCGCGTCGCTCCAAGGATCATGAACCTCGAGCCGCTGACCCCGAGCAGGTGATGAGCCGCATCCTGGTGGCCGTCAAGCCGGACGAGTCGCGCTGACGGCTGGTTTGTGCTTCTTCGAGGTCCGCACTTTGAGCATGTGCACCTGTACATTCTGGCGGTCACAGCACGCCACCCGCCTCGCGCGTATTCGATGCGGCGTTGTCTTCCGATCAAGGTCGCTACCAACCTGGCGTCAGCGCTCGAGTCATCCCGGAGTGGGTGCGTCATTGGCGCGCACCACCGCGACCGTGCAGTGTGCGTGGTGCAAGACGCCTCGACTGACCGAGCCAAGGATGATCGACCCGATCGCGGTTCTGCCATGCGAGCCAACGACCAGCAGGTCGGCCCGGTCACCGGCGGCGGCCAGCGCATCGACGGGGTGGGCGCACCGCACGTCCGCGATTACCTTGACGTTCGGGTATCTCTCCCGCCATGGGGTGAGTTGTTCCTTGGCGACGCCCTGTTGGGCCTCACGCAGCGCTTCAAAGTCGCAGGAGAAGCCCGCTGCCAGAGCGAATGGCAGCGCCCAGGCGTATACCGCCCGCAAAGTGCTTCCGCGCAGTTCGGCCTGCCGGAAGGCGTAGGCCAGGGCGGGCTCGCACGCGGGGGAGCCGTCGAGGCCGACGACGATCTCACCGTGCTTCACGGCGGCCCTTGGCCGGACGACGACCACCGGAACCGGCACCTGGCCCGCGACGTTCATGCTGACAGAGCCGAGCATGGCCCCGGCGAAGCCACCCAGCCCTCTGCTACCGACCACCAGCTCGATTGCGTCGCCGGCCTGCTCGCGAAGGACGGCCGCCGCCGGTGTTCCCTTTATCACCTCGGTGCTCACCTCGACAGTAGGCTGGCGTTCGCGCGCGAGCTCCTCGGCTTCTGCCAGGACCTTTCGCGCGTTCTCGATCAGCACCTCGTCCCACTCAGGTGAGGGAGTCTGCGAGACGCGGTACGCCCACGTTTCCACCACACAGACGCTACGCAGCGGCACACGCATCCGAAAGGCGTCGTCGGCCGCCCATGCCACAGCGTCGAATCCGGGCACCGAACCATCGACACCCACTACGATCAGGTCGGACATCGCACATTCCCCCTACTCCATTTCAGCCCCTCGGTGGCTAACCGGGCAGGGCCAGAAGTCCCAAAACTTGGAGATGATCGGCGGCCTGTAACTCAATGGCCTAGCCACCGGAAGCGGCTCCGCGGAGCCGCAGTTGCTGACGCAGGTGACCGACATGGTCAGGTCTCTGGTCGAGGACCCGTCATGACCGCATCCTGACGCCGTCAACTAGTGCTGTAACCAGGAAGGTTCACCGGGTTGGTGGTCGGAGCGGTTGGATATGGCGTGTCGTCCGATCCGACTGTTGGGGCTGTGGTGGCTGAGCCTGTTCGTGTGCGCAGGTTGACCGACCAGGAAGGGCAGAAGCTGCAGCAGCTCGTGCGCCGGGGCAGCACCAGTTCGGTGCGGTATCGGCGCGCGATGATGCTGCTCGCTTCGGTCGGCGGCAACCGGGTGCCCGTGATCGCAAAGCTGCTGCAGGCCCACGAGGACACCGTCTGCGACGTGATCCATCGGTTCAACGAGATGGGCCTGGCCTGCCTGGACCCTCGGTGGGCGGGGGGCGTCCCCGCCTGCTCAGTCCTGACGACGAGGACTTCGTCGTGGCGATGGCCACCACCCGCCCGACCAAGCTCGGTCAGCCCTTCACTCGCTGGTCCATCCGTAAACTCGCCGCCTACCTGCGGAACGTGCCCGGCCGCCTGATCGGGATCGGACGCGAGGCGTTACGGTGCCTGCTCGCCCGCCGCGGGGGCACCTTCCAGCGGACCAAGACGTGGAAGGAGTCGCCCGACCCGGAGCGTGACGCCAAGCTGGACCGGATCGAGGAGGTGCTGGAGCGCTTCCCGGACCGGGTGTTCGCGTTCGACGAGTTCGGGCCGCTCGGGATCCGGCCCACCGCCGGGTCGTGCTTGTCGAGCAGGGCCGGCCCGAGCGGCATCCCGCGACCTATCGCCGCACCCACAGGGTGCGCTACTTCCACGGCTGCTACTCGGTCGGTGACGACACCCTATGGGGCGTCAACCGCAGGAAGAAGGGCGCCGCGAACACCCTGGCCGCGCTGAGGTCGATCCGCGCGGCCCGCCCGGACGGCGCCCCGCTCTACGTGATCCTGGACAACCTGTCCGCTCATAAGGGCGACACCATCAGGCGCTGGGCGAAGAAGAACCGGGTCGAGCTGTGCTTCACCCCGACCTACGCGTCCTGGGCCAACCCGATCGAGGCGCACTTCGGGCCGTTGCGGCAGTTCACCGTCGCCAACTCCAACCACCACAACCACATCGCACAGACCCGCACCCTGCACGCCTACCTGCGCTGGCGCAACGCCAACACCCGCCACCCCGACGTCCTCGCCGCCCAGCGCCGCGAACGCGCCCGCATCCGCAGCGAGAAGGGCATCCGCTGGGGCGGACACCCCCTTGCCACCGTGGCCTGAAGAACCCGGCGAACCTAATCCGGCCACAGAACTAGTGTCATGCGCCTGAAATTCGCCGGATAAGTTTCTATTCTTGTGGGCATGGCGCATTCGGGACCGCTGGCGTTGGAGATCCATCTGACCGAAGTCGAGCGAGCTCGGCTGGTCGGCATGTCGGC
>NZ_JAHKRM010000061.1 GCF_019396345.1 Nonomuraea guangzhouensis
ACTATGAGCGGTTATCCGAGCATCACGAGGCCATGGTCCTGTGGGCGATGATCATCGTCATGGGGTGACGGCTCGCGCGATCCGCATCTCCCCAATCGAACTGACGATCAGTTTGTACACGGGCACTTAGCTTGTTCTTTATCCTCCGGATTGTTGTAGTGCTGCGAGGGTGCGGCCGCGTTTGACGGTTTTGCCGACGTCGTAGCGGGTGGCGGGTCGGCGGTTGGGGATGCCGGGTGGGCGTCCGGGGCCGGGCTTGGAGGGTTTGGGTGCGCCCGCTGGCTGGGCGAGTGCGGGATGCAGGTTTCGAAACCCGCGCCGGACCCGGGCGGGAGTGAGCTGACCCGGCCGGGACGGCTTTCTCCCACGGATGACGCAGGTCTTCGGTCAGCCGGCGACCCAGGCGCAGCTGGGTGTGAGCGATGAGCAGCAGCCAGGTCCAGCGGTCGGCGGCTTGGGCGGCGCGGAGCTTGGGCCGGGTCCAGCCGAGGGTCTGTTTCCAGAAGCGGTAGGTGTGCTCCAGGTCGAATCTGCGCAGGAATGCCTGCCAGCAGCGGTCCACGTCCGTGCTGGTGGCGCCGGTCTTGGAGGACCAGAGCCAGACCGGTGGTGCGTCACGGTCGCCGGGCAGGTGCTCGACCTTCAGCCGGATCAGGGTGCCCTCGATGATGGGCGGTTCGCCTTCGTGGTCGAGCCAGGCTGCGCGGTGGGTGAGCCGGGGGTGGAGCCGGTCCCAGGCGCTGGTGGCGGCGGTGCCGTAGTGGGTGGTGTCGGTGAGCGTGCTGACTGCGGCTGCGGGCCAGGTGGCGGGGTCGGCCAGGGCGAACTCGCCGCCGTGCTTGGGCGGTCGTCCGTTGGTTCCCGGCAGTCGTGGTGGGGCGGGCAGGCGCAGCACCCGGTCGGAGCGGATGCGCCCGAGCAGTTCGACGGGCAGGTCACGCAGGACGTAGGCCAGGCGGGTGATGTCGTAGCCGGCGTCGGCCACGATGAGCATGTCCGGGTCTCCGTTGCGCCACTGGCCGGCGGCGATCAGCCGCTCGATGACCCCCTCGTAGTTGGGCGGCGGTGATGGCGGTGGCGTCGTCGGCGGGCCCCAGTCGCACCACGTCCAGCGGCGCCGTCCACGACGTGCGGCCCATCTCCAGCGCCGCGACGAATGAGTACGGCCAGCCCGGGATGAACTGCGAGGCGCTCTTGGCCCGGCCGTAGACATGGCAGAACAGCCGCTCGGCCGAGCAGGCGGCGTCCGAGCGCAGCCACGGGCTGACATCGACCGCCAGCACGATCCGCCCGTCCGGCCAGCGCGGTAACGGCAGCCTGGCCAGCACCTGCCGCAGTTGTTCCACGTCGATCCGGCCGTGGTTGAGCCCGCCGTACAAGGCGCCGTGCCCGCGCCTGTACTCCGGCGACAAGGTCAGATCCACCGGTGAGTGCACCGGCCCCGGCGCGCACAACAGCGCGTCGGTCAGCTCGAACAGCGCATCGGCTCGCGCGCGAAGGCAGGCGTAGACGTCGTTCCGGAATCGGGACAACGCCATCGTGGGCTCGACATCGGGGGCATGGTTCAGCAGACTCACCCTCACGGCCTTGTAGTGATCGGCAGCGACTCAGCACCGCACATGATCACTTCAAGGTCGCCTCGTTGTCTGCGGAACGATCAAATCCCAGCTCATCACAACGATCCGGAGGATAAAGAACAAGCTGAGAGGGTGTTGCTGAACTTCCGAAGTCGCTGTTGATCAGCACGAACGATGCGGCGCTCTGTGATCTGTGCGGCTCGTGCGGGCCTGCTGCGCCGTAAGAGGGGTGCGTTTGTCGAGAATCAGGATCAGCCGCTTCCTCCCTGGTACGTCAGGTGCGTTTCGAGCTCGTCGGCGAGCCGCTCGACCTCGGCCGGGAAAGAGCCTGCTTCAGCTCTTCCACGAGCACGGCGATGCACTCGTGATCCCTTCATCAAGGCGCATCTGCGATGATTCGGCGTCATGAACCTTGACCCCATGCCTCAGTTGTCCCGCCTGGTCATAGACCTGCGCCGGCACCCCGATATCGAAGTCGTCAAGGAGTGGGGCAGGTTCGTCAAGCCAATCGACGATCCGGCGGCGGACTATGACCTGCGCTGGCAGCGGACCCAGGAGGCGGCCACCCGCACCGTCCCCGGTTGCGAGCTGGACCCAGCCCTGCGCCCACTGATGGACCGCCTGGTCGCGGGCAGGGAGGACAGGGTGGGTGTGTCCTGGCACTATCGCCTGGACGGCGTGGAGCACAACGGGGGCGAGTTCTGCTGGGTGACCCCGGCCCCGCCGACCCGCGCGCCCGCCTGGTGGGACGATCTGCCCGCCGAGCTACGGGACCTGCAAGAGCGGCTGTGGGTGCTCGAATATCACCCTCGAGCGGGCGACGCCGTGGAGGTGAAGCTTGAACTGCGGGCGGGGTCGGCTCCGCTGTGGCTGGAGCATCGCGGGGAGCTGTTTCCGATGTCCATCGGTGTCGCCGAGTACTTCGAGCGGGCGATCGAGATGCGCGGGGTGTTCGGCTGGCAGGCGCTGTACTGCGACTGGAAGGACCATCTCGACTCCACCCGGGAGCGCCTCGCCGACTTGCGGCAGCTGTTTCCGTAAGGCGACCGCCAGGACGGGCGGCTTCGCCGTACAGGACTGATCAGACTGGACTCCAGTTGTGGTGGGATGTTCCCCGGCCCCATACGTCAGGTCGTGGGGCGCTTTTGCGGCTCGCGCCATGCAAGTGGTGTGTCACCCTCACGCGTGGCTGCTGGCCTCGGATGATGATGATCAGCATGAGTGAGCTCGACATGACGCCCATCGATGACTGCGATGAGGACGGCCTGGTCCGCCGGTGGGTCCACTTCCACGTCCCGGTGTCGATCCTGGTCAGCATCGATGCCTCAGCTGCGGCCACCCCCCACCCTGCCTGGAACGAGCCTGCCCTTTCCCGGGCAAGTCCGCCGCCTGGTGCTGAACCTGCAAAGCGCGGAACTGGCCGATCAGCCTGCCTGGCAACGCGGCGTTCGCCTATGACGAGAATCTCGACCCGCTGGAGAAGGACGACCCCACCAGCGCGAGCGTGTCCGTGGAGTCCGGGGGACTGGATCTCAGCCCGCCGCATCCACTCAGGCAGGCGCGTCCCACAGGCCGGGCAGCACCGCCCGTCCGTCATCGGCACCCCACCACACTGAGCCGGCGCACCGCATGACCACCAGCACCCAAAAGGCCACGACCACCACACCCGTCCCCCATCCTGAAGACGCTGCCGCGTGGCCTCCGCTCGGCTCTCTAGAACGGCGATCTCCAAGATCAAAAGTTCAACAACACCCTCTGAGAACTCGTAACACCAGTCTCAAGAGTGCCCTCAGTAGATTTGCTGCGCTGGTGCAGGCACGGTCCCCGATCATGGAGTTGTCTACGTCTCATGACGATCGGGGATCCGTGGCTGCCGTTCCGTCATCCATTCTTGGCCCCGTCCGGGACCAGTTCCTCGCGCTGCTGCCCGTGCGGGAAAACCGGCATCCGCTGGGCTGCCACAACCCGCGGATCGCGGGAAGCTGCGCGCTCCGGCCGCCCCGGCCGCACCCTCGCCCTCCGGGTCGGGATCGGGAACCGCAATCAGATCCTCCAGCGCGGCCACCGCCGAGACCGGCAACCGCCGGGTCGTGGCGGCGGTGAACTCCCGCTCGAACAACGCCTCGGCCGCGCCAGCCAGGGTGCGCGAGAAGCCGAAGACGACGCGCGTCCCAGGATGCCGCCGAGCCAGGGGTTGCCCTTCCCGCGGACGAACAGCCCAGAGAGCCGACTGGGTATCCCGCGAGCTCACAGGGGGCTTCTCCAGACAAACCCCGTCTGCGATCGGCTGCCATCGGGGGCAGGGGCGGCCCGCGTGAATCAGCCGGTGGTGTAGCGACCGGTGTGACGCTGGGGCGGGCGTCCCTGGACGGTCTTCCAGCAAGCGCGGCCCGGCCAATCCCGGCGGGGCGGCCCGGGGTGGACGCCGACGGCGGAGAACGGCGGCAGGTCGTCGCGCTGCCACAGCTCGTACCACTGGTCCTGGCGGGCCTCCAGGTAGCGGAGCCTCGGCAGCTCGGCGATCACGTCGATGTCGGCGACTGAGGCGGCCGACACGTCCAGCGCCCACAGGTGCGGAATCGCGCGCAACGGGGCCAGATCGACACTGTCCTTGGAGATGAGCGTGAGGGAACGCAGCTCAGCGTGGCCGGCCAGTGGCGTCAGGTCGACGGACCGCAGCTTGAGCTCCAGGGTCTCGACCGGAACGGCACGCAGCGCGGCCAGGTCGAGGTCGCCGGGACCGGCGAGGTACGCCGCCCGCAGGTTGGGCAGATTGTCGAGAAAGCCGAGGTCCTTGAGGTCGGTCACCCTGACCTGCTGCACGCTGCGCAGGGGCCGTGACCTCGCGAGGGTACGGGCGTCGGTGTACCACCTGCGAGCCTTTTCCACCGCGCCCGAGTCCGGGAAATTCGCCTCGATGACCAGGTCGTCGTCATCACACTCTGGCGGATGTCCCGGTCAGCTCGGTCACCTCCCGGCCATCTAAACTCATATCCCGCAAAGTTCGGAGCTATTGGGGAGAATGAGTCATGGCCGCTGAGGGGATAGTGGAGATCACATCGGAGGAGGAACTGGGCGAACTCCTCGGGCCGCCATCGAAGCGCGATGCGACGAAGGTGCGCTCTCGTCTGCACGAGCACGACAAGCAGTGGCTGGCGGCTTCCCCCTTTTGCATGATGTCCACCTCTGCCGCCGACGGCTCCTGCGACTCCTCCCCCAAAGGCGACCCGCCGGGGTTCACTCTGGTCCTCGACGACACGACCATCGTGATCCCGGAACGTCCCGGCAACCGCCGCGCCGACGGTTTTCGCAACGTGCTGAGCAACCCCCAGGTCGGCCTGCTCTACTTGATCCCTGGCCGCGGCGACACGTTGCGCATCAACGGACGCGCCCGGATCCTGCGCGACGCCCCATTCTTCGACCGGATGATCGTCAAGGGTTACCTTCCTCGGCTCGCCCTCCTCGTTGAGATCGAGGAGGTCTTCTACCACTGCTCCAAGTCCTTCCTGCGCTCCTCCCTCTGGAAGCCCGAGACGTGGACTCCCGACGCGGCCCCCTCCAGGGCCCGAATCGCCAAATCCCTGGAACGTCCCGACGAGGAGCTGGAAGACCTGGAGGTTTACTACGGCCCGCAGTACAGCCGGCGCCTGTACGACTGAGCGCTCGTTCCCGCCAGGTGGCCTCGATGTGGTCGTGCTGGTTCTGCAGGTCCTGCGTGAGCCGGTTGGCGGTGGCCCTGGTGGCCGCTTGGATCAACACGCGAGCGGCGGGGTTGTCGTAGAGAAAGGTGGAGGACACCTTGGCCCGGCGTGCGATGGCCCGGACAGTGACGCGCCCGCGTTCGCGCTGGAGTTGGGCGACGGCTTTCTCGACCCGGCCGAGTTTGTCCTCGGTCTGCTGCCGACGAGCGGCGATGGCTGCCGCGGTCTGGGGTGATTGGCGTGTCATGACGCGTCCTGTCCGGCGGCGGCCAGGGCCTTTTCCAACCCGGCGATGGCGCGAGCGGTGGGCTCGAATACTTCGTGCAGGTAATCGGCAGTGGCGCTGTCGGGGGAGCGTTCGGCGAGCAACGGATCCGATGACCTACTGGCAGACGCTCTTACACCTCTCGCCACGATCGAAACCCAGCTCCGAGGCATGTCTTCGATGCGACACCCCAGGTCAAGGGCGACACCGCCCATCAAGATCCGGGGAACCAGCGGTCCAAAACCCGCAGCCCGTTTCTGCTGTATTCCGGAACCACTTTCAGACAGGAGTGATGATCTTGGCTCGGTGATGGCCAGGTCCACGCCGACACGCACGTCTTCCCCCAGGGGAATTACGTGACGCACATCCTGAGCACGCTCGTCATCCCCTCATCACCCAAGGCGGTGACGGTCGGGGGTGGCAGGTACCGTCCTTGGTGCACGCGGCGAACCGGATGCCCTCGTCAGGCGGATCAGCCAGACTGTCGCCACCAGGGAGGCGGCGGACAGCGCGGTGAGTAGCCATGGCACGGCGTGGATCCCCGACACCTCGATGCCCACACCGAGCAGGGGCGGCGCCGCCACACCGCCGAGCATCGAGGCCGCGATGACCCAGGCGCCGGCGCGTCTGGACTGTGGAAGGGCCCTGTTGAGCCAGGGCAGACCAGTGGGGAAGACGGGCGCGATGAACAGTCCGACACCGACGTAGGCCAGGGGTGCCGCTCCCTTGAAGAGCGCGAGCAGCAAGCACACGGTCATGCCGGCCGCGCACACGGTGAGGATACGTTCCGGGGAGTACTTCATCGTGATCGGAACAACGAGGAAGCGGCCCGCCGTCATCATCAGCCAGTACACGGAGGTCGCCGAGGCGGCCACGGTCGCGCTGTAGCCGATGGTTTCCAGGTGGGTGGGTTCCCAGCCGCCCACCCCCGCCTCGACGGCCACGTTGAGAATATAGAGGGCGATGAAGCCGATCAGGATACGGGACAGGCCCAGCTTCACGGACGGCGCCTCGGACGGGACGTCGGCTGCCGTCCTGGTGCGAATGCCGTTCGTGGTCAGGGCGAGCGCCGCCGCCAGCACCGCGCAGCCGGCGAACGCGTACGCGTAGTCGTCCGGACCCAGCCAGGCCACGACGGCCGGTCCGAGCACCGCTCCGATGCCGAAGTGGGCGTTGAGCACGTTCAGCATGGCCGTGGACTTCTCGCCGAAGCCGACCGCGAACAGTTGGTTGAGGCCGTAGTCGATGCCGCCGAAGCCAAGGCCGCCGAGGAAGGCGGCAGCCAGCGCCACCGGCCAGTTGGGAGCGAGCGCGAAGCCCGCGCCGCCCGCCGCCATCAGGCCATAACTTGCGACGACCAGCGCCCTGTTGCTGATCCGGGAGTGAATGGCGTTGAAGGCGAGGACCCCCGCGAGGCCGCCCGCGAAGTGCAGGCTCAGGCCCAGCCCCGCGCCGGACGGGGTCAGCCCGTACTGCTCCCGCAAGCCCGGGACCGCCGGGCCGTAGAGGGCTTGGAGCATGCCGATGAGGATGAATCCGACACAGGACGCGACCGCGGCCGGACGGGTGAACAGCCGGCCGTCGGCGGGCGACTCCACGACCTTGACAGTCACTTGGTCTCCAGGAAGGAGAAAGAGAACTCCGCAGGCTGAACCAGCAGGTGGTACTGCGACAGCGGACCGGGGCCACAGGACTGCGAGCCGATACCGTGCTGGCCATGGTCGAGGTTGACCCACACCCGGTCGCCGGCCGTGAGGTCGGTGCGGTGCGCGGCGGTGTCCAACTGCTCGTTGGTCCAGCGCCGCGCGCTGAACCAGAACTCCGGGTCGCCCTCGATCCTGAGGCCGCCGATCTCCGCCCAGCGGACGTCGGCGCGGGCGCCGTTCTCCTGCGGGCGGACGTACGGCGTTTGCAGCTCGTCGACTGTGGACTCCCAACGGCCCAGCATGGAGGCCGACCTGGTGTCCGGGTACGCCTCACCGGGACCGCCGCCGAACCACCGCACATGGTCCGTCGAGCCCGCGAGCCCGAACCGGATGCCGAGCCGGGGCAGCGGCACCTGCCAGTCGCCTTCGGGCGTCACGGAAACGGTCAGCTTCAGCCGGGTGCCGTCGGAGGTCCACCGGTAGACGGTGGCGAGGCCCGCCTCCCGGGCAGCGGGCGCCACCCTGGTCCGCACGGTCAGCGCGTCGTCGCCCAGTTCGACGGAGTCGAGGCGGTGCCGCATCCGGTGCAGGCCGAATGTGCGCCACAGCGAGCCGAAGCACACGCCGTCCTGCCAGGAGGTGCCGTTGTCGTTGTCGGTGGCCGCCCGGAAGACGTCCAGGCGCAGGCCGTCGACCGCCACCTTGCCGATCGACGTCAGAGCGCCGGTGCGGGGGGCGAAGGTGGCCGGTCCGAGGGTGATCTGCCGCTCGCCGAGGACGGGCCTGGAGGAGGCGGTGACGGATGGCGCCTGCCATGCGGTCACGGGGAGCTGGCCCCAGGCCACCGGGTGGCCCTTCGGTGCCCATGAGGTGTCCGTCGTGAGCAGCGCCCGTATCGTCCACTGCCTCTCGCCGCCGCGCGTGCCGGCCGGTGGCTCGGGCAGCGTCAGGTCGGCGGACTCGCCCGGTGCGAGCGCCGGCACCGGCAAGGCGCCGGCCTCGACGGTCTCGCCGTCCACCTGGTACGACCATTCGAAGGCGAGCGCAGACAGGTCGGCGAAGTCGTGCCGGTTGGTGACCCGCACGGTGCCGTCCGTGCCGCCGACCTCGATACGCACCGGTTCGATCACCTTCTGGTACTCCAGCAGCCCCGGCGAGGGCGTGCGGTCCGGGAACACCAGCCCGTCGCAGCAGAAGTTCCCGTCGTGCAGTTCCTCGCCGAAGTCACCGCCGTAGGCGTAGCCGAGATCCGCGTGCTTGATCCCGTGGTCGATCCACTCCCAGACGAAGCCGCCCTGGAGCCGCTCGTACGATTCGAAGATCCGCTGGTAGTCGGCGAGCCCGCCGGGGCCGTTGCCCATGGCGTGCGCGTACTCGCACAGGATGAAGGGGAGTTGGCGCCTCTTGTGCGTGCCGCCGTCCAGTTCCTGGCCGATGCGCTCGACCTCGGCGTGGGAGGCGTACATCCGTGAGTACACGTCCGTGTCACGGCAGTCGCCGTCGCCCTCGTAGTGCACGAGCCGCGAGGAGTCCCGGCCGTGGATCCACGCGGCCATGGCCGTCAGACCACGTCCGGTACCGGCTTCGTTGCCGAGGGACCACATGACGACCGACGGGTGGTTCTTGTCTCGCTCGACCATGCGGGCGGCGCGGTCGAGCAGGGCGGGGGTCCAGCGGTCGTCGTCGACGGGGTTGTCGCGCCAGGACTGCTCGGTGAAGCCGTGGGTCTCCAGGTCGCACTCGTCGATGACCCACAGCCCGTACTCGTCGCACAGATCAAGGAAGGCCGGGTGCGGTGGGTAGTGCGAGGTGCGGACGGCGTTGATGTTGTGCCGCTTCATCAGCAGCACATCCTCGCGCATGGTCTCCAGGTCCAGCGCGCGGCCCTGCTCCGGGTGCCACTCGTGCCGGTTGACGCCCTTGAAGAGGACGGGCCTTCCGTTGACCTTGATCAGGCCGTCCTCGAGGATGACCGTGCGGAAGCCGATCCGGAGCGGTACGCGTTCGCCCTCGGTGGCCAGCACGCCGTCGTACAGCTTCGGTGTCTCGGCGGTCCACGGCTCGACGGGGACGGTCACGGACTCGCCGGCGGCGACATCGACCGCGAGCGCGGGCACGGTGATCCGGCCGTCCACGTCCGAGTCGACCTTCAGCGTGCCCTCGCCGGTGACGTGGTCGTACGAGGCGTGCACGAAGAAGTCGAGGACGCTGCCGGCCGGGCGGTGCAGCAGCGTGACATCGCGGAAGATGCCCGGCAGCCACCACTGGTCCTGGTCCTCCAGGTAGGAGCCGGCCGACCACTGGTGGACCCGGACCGCGAGCACGTTGCCACCGGGCCTGAGCAGGTGCCCGACCGTGAATTCGTGCGGGAGCCGGGAGCCCTTGAACTCGCCGAGATCCGTGCCGTTCAGCCACACCCGGGCGCAGGACTCGACGCCGTCGAAGCGGAGCACCGATTGACCGTCCGATGGCCAGTCGGACGGCAGGTCGAAGACGCGCAGGTGATCACCGGTCGGATTCTCCGTCGGGACGCGCGGCGGGTCGACCGGGAAGGGGTAGAGGTGGTTGGTGTAGATGGGAGAGCCGTGGCCCTGCAGGACCCAGTGGCCGGGCACAGTCACCTCGGCCCAGTTCCCCGCCTCGTATCCCGGCTCGGCGAACGAGTCGTCCTCGGTGTCGGCCGTCGGTGACAGACGCAAGCGCCAACTCCCGTTCAGCGAGAGCGACCTGGCGTCCGAGAACGCATACCAGGCGCGGGGCGGCAGGGCCCCGCTGCCCGGCGAGACGTCCTCAACGTAGGCGATGGCCGTGGTGGTGCGGAAAGACATGTGTCTCCTAAGTGTGTCGAGCTGCACATCGCTCGCGGCCCGCGAACACATGCGGTGCGCAGGCGAGGGCGAACGCGGGGAAGGCGAGGCCCACGACGGCGGAGGCTGAGCTCTGGGGGTGCACAGATCCTCCGTTACCGTTAACGTGAACGGTAACGGATTCTGGCTCACCGGATCGATCCCCGTCAAGGCCCGACCTCGAACGGTTTCGCGATCCATGGCGCTGCCCGGCGAGGGCCCGGGTCGCGGCGCGGCGGCGGGCAGGGACCGCGGCCTCCGGTGAACCTGCTTGACTTGGGACACAGGCAGCACGAGGAAACGGAGTGTGTAGGCGGCGTGGCGGGACAACGAGAAACGGAAGAGCAGCCAGGGCGGGACTCCCTCGGCGCGGGGACCGTCAAGCGCGTCACGCTGCGCGATGTCGCCAAGGCGGCGGGCGTGTCGCATCAGACGGTCTCGCGGGCGATCAACGGCAAGGGAGAGATCGACCCTGAGACCCGGCGCCGGGTGCTCGACGTCGCCCGGCGACTGCGGTACCAGCCCAGCCGGTTCGCCCGGGGGCTGGTCCGCCCTGAAGTCGTGACCGTGGGGCTCATCGTCCCCGACGTGGTCAACCCGTTCTTCCCCGAGTTCATGGCAGGGGTGTTCGCGGCCGCGGACCAGCGGGGCTGGCAGGTGCTCGTGGCCAGCACCGAGAACACCCCACCCCGGGAGCTGGCCCTGCTCCGCTCGCTCGGACGGCAGGTCGACGCGCTCGTCAGCTACCTCAGCCACTCCGACGCACAACTCGAGCCGTACGTGGCCTCCGTGCCGCTGGTCATCGTCGACCGCGGGATGGACTCATCCACCTACGCACTGGTCGAGGTCGACACCGCGGCCGGGATCAGGGCCGGGATGCGGCACCTCATCGACCAGGGACACCGCCGGATCGGCATGATCGACTGCGCGCCGATCTGCGACCCGTTCGTCCGGCGCCGTGTCTTCGCCGAGGTCGCCGAGGAACACGCCCTGCCGATCGACGACCACTGGAGAATCGTGGGCGAGCAGACCCTGGACGGCGGCGCCGCCGCGTTCGAGGCGCTCCACGCCGCACACCCGGACCTCACCGCCGTGTTCGCCTTCAACGACCTCGTCGCGATCGGCGCGCTCCGGGCCGCTCGCCGGCTCGGCATCCGAGTGCCGGACGACTGCGCGCTCGTCGGTTACGACGGGCTGAGCGTCACCGATCTGCTCGACCCGCCACTGACCACCCTCTACCTGGACAAGCGACGGCTGGGCGAAATGGCCGTCCACCAGGTCGACCGGCTCCTCGCCGGTGAACTGCCACCCCCCGCCGTCCTGACGCCGCGCCTGAACGTCCGCGGCACGACCTGACCCGGGGATGACGGCAGGTAGCGAACTGCGCTGCGAACCCTGGCCGCCCGTCCGTCGAGGGCTGGGTCGGTGGTGGTGGTTTCGTCGGGATTTGTCCAGGTGCGCATGTTGGAGGTGGGGTAGGCAGCGGGGAGAGGCTGTTCCAGGGAGTCGGGCATGCGCGGGATGAACGCGCCGGCCTCCCAGCGCGCCTGCGGCGCCGTTCTGGTCTCGGCGTGGGGTCGCCGGTTGTAGACCTCGCGGATGAACCGGCCGATCGCGGCGTCCAACTCGGGCAGGGTCAGCTGTGCCTGGCCTTGCTGGGCGCGTTGGCGCGCTACGGGCTGGGGATGGCCTTCCCGCGTCCGCCTGGCGGGTTTCCTTGGACGACCTTTGCCATCAATGTCACCGGCTGCCTGTTGATCGGGGTGCTGATGGTGGCCATCACCGAGATCTGGGACGTGCCCGCGTGGGTACGGCCGTTGCTGGGCGTGGGCGTGCTGGGCGGGTTCACCACCTTCTCCACCTACATCGTCGATACCGGCCAGCTGCTGACGGCCGGTGCCCCCCGTGAGGCGCTGCTGTATCTGGTGGCCACCCCGGTGATGGCGTTGGCCGCGGTCTGGGCCGGGAGCACGGCCACTCGATCCTTGGCCCGTCGGGCCGCCGGCAGGAGGCGGGTATGAAGCTGGAAGGGTCCGCGCTGCGGCTGACCATTTTCGTCGGCGACAGCGACATCTGGCACCACCGGCCGCTGTATCACGAGATCGTGCACCGCGCCCACCAGGCTGGGCTGGCCGGCGCCAGCGTCTTTCGCGGGATGGAAGGGTACGGCGCCTCCAACCACATCCACACCAGCCGCATCCTGTCGTTGTCGGAAGACCTGCCGCTGGCGATCATCATCGTCGACGCGGGCGAGAAGATCCGCGCCTTCCTGCCCCAGCTGGACGAGCTGGTCACCGAGGGGCTGGTCATCCTCGATGAGGTCGAAGTGATTCGCTACGTCGGCCGCACCAGCGCGGGGCAGGCCGGATGACGATCGTGCTGCTGGCCCTCGGGGCGGCGCTCGGCGCGCCGCTGCGCTACCTGGCCGATCGTTTGGTTCAGGCCCGCCACGACACCCTGTTCCCGTGGGGCACCTTCACCGTCAACATCTGCGGTTCGCTGCTGCTGGGCTTCCTGGCCGCCTTGCCCGCCGACTCCGCGGTGATGGCCGCCGCCGGGGTCGGCTTTTGCGGAACGCTGACCACCTACTCCACCTTCAGCTACGAAACGCTGCGCCTGGCCCAGGACGGCTCGCGTTTCGCGGCGCTGGCCAACGTCATCGCGAGCGTGATGGCCGGGCTGGGGGGCGGGGTGTGCGGGATGGCCCTGGCCCGCGCTGTGGCCGGATGACGGGCCGGATGACGGGCTCGCGGCCACGCGGGTGCCTGATGCGGGCCGATCGGGCGCTGGCCGCGCGGGTGTGGCGTCGCCGCAGTCCGGCGATGGTGTCCGCCGCTCGGGTGGTCGGCGCGCTCGGCGATCCCCAGCTCGCCTACCCGCTGGCGGCCGCCGCGGGCGTGCTGGCCCGCCCACAGGCAGGTCGGGCCGGCCTGGCTGGACAAACGTCTATGCGGCTGGTGGCGGTGGTGTGCGCGGGCGGGGCCGTGCGGCGCCTGTGCTCGGAGCTGGTGCGCCGGCCCCGGCCGCCGGTGCACGCGCGGCTGGCTCCGGCCGAGGGCTACAGCCTGCCGTCCAAGCACACCACCCTGGCGGTTCTGGCCGCCGGAGCGGTCGTCCGCGTCGCCGGGCTGCCCGCGTCGGCGCGGTGGACGGTGCCGGCGGCGGCCGGGGTGATGGTCGGGCTGTGCCGGGTGACGCTGGGCGTGCACTGGCCGGCTGACGTGATCGCCGGCCTCGGATTCGGGCTGGGCTGGTGGTGGGTCGGCGACCGGATCATCTCAGGCCCGATACGCCGACCGGACTGCTCCGCTTGTCCGGCTTTCGCCGCTCCCTCGCCGCTCCCTGCCGAAGGAGAACACGCATGACACCTGAGGAGGACGACACCAACGACCCGGCCAACACCGCGGCCGAGGACGCCGCCCCCGGCGACGCCCGACCGGATCGGTGGCTGACACCCGGGGTGGCGGGGGTCGGCGCGGCCAGTTTCTTCTCCGACGCCGGCCACGAGATCACCACCGCGCTGCTGCCGTCCTTCCTCACCACCACGCTGCACGCCGGGCCGGCCGCCCTCGGGCTGATCGAAGGCGCCTCTGATGCGCTGATCGGGGTGTCGAAGCTGGCCGGGGGGCCGCTGGCCGATGATCCGCCGATGCGGGCCCGGCTGGCCCGCGGCGGCTACCTGGGCACCGCGCTGCTCGGCGGCGCGATCGGACTGACGGCGGCGGTGTGGCAGGTGGCGATCTTGCGGGCGGGCTCGTGGGTGGCCCGCGGGCTGCGCTCGCCGTCGCGGGACGCGCTGCTCGGCGTGCTGGCCCCGCGCATCGGCTACGGGCGCGCCTACGGGCTGGAACGGGCCGGGGACAACCTGGGCGCGGTTGCGGGCCCGTTGCTGGCCGCCGCCCTGGTCGCGGTCGTCGGGCTGCGGCCTGCGCTGCTACTGGCCGCCGTGCCGGGGCTGCTGGCCGCCATCGCGATCAGCGTCGCCGCGCGCGAGGCGGGTCGTGCGGTGCGCGCCCCGCAGGGGCGGCGCCGGCTGCTGCTGAACGTGGCCGAGCTGCGCCAGGCCGGGCTCGCGCGAGCGCTGCTGCCGGTCGCCTTGTTCGAATGCGGCAACATCGCCACCACTCTGCTGATCTTGCGCGCCACCGGGCTGCTGCACACCGGCGGCCGGGACCTGGCCGCCGCCACCTCGCTGGCGATCCTGATCTACTCCGGTCACAACGCCGTGGCCGCCGTCGCATCGCTGGCGGGCGGGGCGCTGATCGACCGGGCCGGCCCGCGCCCGGTGTTCGCCGTCGGCGCGGCCGCCTACGTGCTGGCCTACCTCGCGCTGGCCGCGGGCGTGGGCGGCTGGCCGCTGCTGGTGGTCGCGTTCGCGCTGGCCGGCGTCGGGATCGGGCTGGCCGAGACGGCCGAGTCCACGCTGGTGGCCCGGGCGCTGCCGGACCGGCTGCGGGGCAGCGGGTTCGGGCTGCTCGGCATCGTCCAGGCCGGCGGAGACCTGTTCTCCTCCGCCGTGGTCGGGCTGCTGTGGGCGGTTGTGTCTCCGGCGGTGGCCTTCGGCTACGCCGCCACCTGGATGCTCGCCAGCCTCACCGCGACCGCTCTCGTGGCCGGACGCGCCTGGCGCACACGCTGAGCACGGCATCCGGCGGTGGCCAGGACCATCAGGAATCCCAGACATCCCGCTGGAGCGGGTGCTGACCGTATGAGGTCCCGGTTCGCTTTGCGTGTGCGGGTCGGATGCGCGGGCGATGACCGGTGGACCGTTGCTGCGGTCAATGGTCGGTCGTTTTGTGTCCGTCCGTTTCGTAGACGTCGGGTATGCCGTCGTGGTCACGGTCGGTGGTCTCGAGTTCGTGGATGCGCCGGTAGGTGCGGTTGCGCAGGCGCAGGATGACCGTCGCCAGCAGCGCCGCGGTCAGGGAGCCGGCCAGTACCGCTACCTTGACGTGCACGCTGGCTATCGCGTCTATCGCCACGGAGGAGGTTGGCCAGGTCTGCGCGCCCTCCATGCCCGAGTACCCGATCTGGACCTGAGCATGGTCCTCATCGCGATCGCCGACCACACCGAACGTCGAGTAGACCTCCTCAACAGCCTTCTCGACGAGATGACAAGCCGCGGCCTCTCCAACTCGATGGGCTAGATCACCGACTTTCGCGTCGTCGACAGATCGAAAGCCCTCTCTGATGGCTCGCTGTTCGACGTTCCGCCTCGCGTCGCGAGCCCAGCTGATGAACGTCTCGACGGTCCACCCGCCAGCAACCGCAGCAGCCTACTTGCCTTACGTGGCTGACAAGATCACATCGCTCTGATCTGCGGGAAGGGCTGCGAAACCAAGATAACGATCGAAGTCCCGCCGCCCGATCACCATGGACCGGTCGCATGTAGGATCCGCGTTTCGCTGGCGAAATCCGCGCCTGCGTGTCAGTTGATTGTCGAATTCGACAGGCCGCGCGGACCGGCGAGTCAGGAGGGTGACGCTCCGGGTGGTCACCTGCGATCGGGCCGGGACGCAGCTGCCAACGATCGCCATCAAGGTCGCGGCCGGGCCGACATGGCGACAGGATCCGACACGTCCACGCGGACAAGCACGCTCGACAGATCACGCGGACTGTCCACCAAGCGCAGGCCCAGACGATGCCATCCGACACGGATCTGCGGATCCTACATCGCACGAGGCAAGCAGCGTGGTGACCGCCTCGTCATCCGCGCCGACCGGAATCCCGCTCAGCTGCCAGCCGACAACCGACGGGTGAAGGTAGCGGTCGAACCCCGCGCTCTGCGAGCGAGGCGCGTTGTGAAGGAGCGGGCCGCCGGGTCGCGCCGCCCGTTTGGTTATGCCTGCCGATCAGGGTTCCCATGCTCTACTGCCTGGGCACTCCGCGGGCTCGATGCCGTGGGCCGACAACGATCAAGGGGCCGCGGCGCCGATCGCCCCGATCATGTACGGAGCCCGACCGCCGCCAGCGATCGTCACGGTCTTGGTGTCCGATCTTCCTGGTTTGCCCTGGAAGTGCGAGGTGTTTCGAACCGAAACACCTCGTGGACTCCGGTTCCAATCCGATTGCTTGGTGCCGTCCGTGACTTGCTGGGCGATCAGGTACTTTCCCAACGTGCCTTACTGAGCATCAACGCGCTGACCAGCAGAAACGCTCAAAGGCCCAAAGATAAGCTGCACGCCGCCCCCGGGCAAGCTCCCGGTTTTGGGCGATGTACGGGCGAAGCCCGTGCCTCTGATTGTTATCTGGATAAGATTTGTATCAATCGACGCCCTTTACAAAGTACATTTTCTAGAAGGCGGGAGCGGGCGTCCTCATCTCATTGAACCGCTCCCATGGATGAATCCGGGGGATTCCAGCCGTCCCAACCGTGCGGCTACGCACAGTGGCGCGACGCTGTTGCTTGGCGATTCACCTTCCGGCCCCGCCTGCGCGGGTTTCCACGCCCCAGCCCGTGACCCCGTTCTGGGTGACGCGGGCTCCGCCCTCCCGGCGGCGAGTAGATACTGCCATGCCCTCACTCGTGAGCTTGGTTATCACTCACGTGTTCGACCACGACCGACGCTACCCGAGCGGGATGCGCTACCGCAGCCAGTTCCCGCCCATGCACGCTCGCGCCCTGGCGGGCACTCCCGCGCCGGGCTTACCCCCACGACTGAAGCCAGGGGTCGATCGCGCCCGGCATTCACGATCAGAAGTCCGGACAGGATGCGGTACTTGCACCCTGTCCTCGTCGGCGACGGGCCCAGCGGGTGGGGCTGCGATCGCAGCTCCCCCTGCGCTCCTGGCCGAACAGCTCGGGCTGTCCCTGTCGAGGGCGTCGAGCTGGTCCGATGCCAGCGGAGCGGCCCGCGGCTCCTACGTGAGCCTGCGCGATCCCAGTCACGGGCAAGGTGCGGAGCTGTCCACTTCGCTGACTGCCCCGCAGCTGAGCTCGAAACCGGGCGCGGCAGAGCGGCTATGGGAAGGACGGCATGGCTGCTCAGCGCATTGACATCCCGTCCCGGCACCTCAAGCTGAACCCATGACCGGCCAATTCGAGCCACCGAAGCAGATCATCAGATGGGGTTCACCCGTCCAGGAGCAGTCGCAGGAAGGCGGTGCTCTGAATAAATCCCCCACTACTGTCAAAAAGTTCACCCGTTCCCAACCTGCCACCAGCTGCGTAGGTCAGGCGCAGACGAAGGACGAACTGCTCCCGGAGAGCCTGCTCGATCAGGTGTTCACCGGCGTGCCTGAGGATCAAGCGCGCAATGTCCTCGCAGCGGTGGGCGCCCGGCTTGCCCTCAAGGAGAGCGCCCAAGGCGTCGTGCTGGAACTGGTCTACGAGGCCCTGCGATCATCGGTGAGCCAGTCGGAGCGAGTCCGCATCCTCATCATGGAGCTCTTGCGGCAGGAGCCGGAGCTCAAGGGCCGGTGCCTGGAGATCCTGGAATTCAACCGCTCCCACGAATACGAGATGATCTTGGCTGAGTTGGATCGCGTGTATCCCGGGTTGCGTCAGATATGGCTGTCTTGAACCGTCGCGTGTGCCTGGTGCCCCGGAACACGACGTACGGCTCACGCGGACCGGGCTGAGGCCGCCGCCGTGTCTTCCATGGCCGAGCGCTCTTTCTGAAGACACCTGGCCAATCAGCCTCACCGCGGTCCAGCAGAGGCGGGCTTCGCTGCATCCGGGGGTTGCGTTCGCAGTCCCGGATGTTGCGGCGGGAGTCCATCAGCCAGCTCAACGCCGCACCTGGCCGACGGGCCCCGCTTCACCTGGGCCGCTACGCGCTGGCCATCGGCTTGATGCGGGCGGGCAACAGCGTGCTCCAACGAAGCGACGTGACAGAAAGGTGCTCGCCGATGGCTCTGCAGCACTTGGCCGAGGGGGATCCGCAGCGCCTGGGGGGTTATGTGCTGGCCGGGCGGCTTGGCGCAGGCGGGCAAGGCGTGGTCTACGAGGGGTATGACGGGCAAGGGCGCCGGTATGCGGTCAAGCTGCTGCACCCCAGCGCCGACCCTCAGATGCGCGCCCTGTTCCTGAGAGAGGCCCAGGCGGCACGCGCTGTGCCCTCCTTTTGCACGGCCAAGATCGTCGACGTCGGCAGTGACGGCGACCGGCTCTACATCGTCAGTGAGTACATCCCGGGCCCCAGTCTGCGCGCGGTGGTCCGGGCCGGACGCCGCTTCACTGGGGGCGACCTGCACCGGCTGGCCACCGGCATGGCGATCGCGCTGACCTCGATCCACGACGCTGGCGTCGTGCACCGCGATTTCAAGCCGGACAATGTCATCCTGGGTCCCGACGGCCCTCGTGTGATCGACTTCGGTATCGCCCGAAGCCGGCAGATGTCCCTGACGCCGTCCGGGATGATCGCCGGCACACCTGGCTACGTGGCCCCGGAGGTCTACCGGCGGCAGCGGGCCGGCCCCAGCGCGGACATATTCGCCTGGGCCTGCGTGGTGCTGTACGCGGCCACCGGCCAGGACGCCTTCGCCGCCGCACGGATTGAGGCGATCATTCACCGAGTCCTCACCCACGCTCCCGACGTCAGCGTGCTGGACGCGCCGCTGCGCTCCTTGGCTGAAGCCGGGCTGAGCAAAGACCCGGCACTTCGCCCGACCGCCCGGCGCATGCTGGCTGCGCTGGTCAGCGACGATGCCGACCCCGGCCTCGACCTCGGTGTCGGCGCACCGATCGACGATCCCGAGCTGGGGACGCGGGCCGAGGCGCTCTACCAACGGTTGGCCGAGCCCGTCCAGCACCAGGTTCCCGGCCTGCTGCTGCGCCTGGTGGCCGACGAGGCGGGCAAGAACGTCGTGCGCCCCGTCGAGCTGGCCGAGCTGCCCGATCACCCGGACGCCCGCCAGGTGATCAAGGCTTTTGCTGAGGCCGGGCTGCTCGTGGCCGACGCTGGCATGGTGGTCATCGCGCACCCGGCTTTGCCGTACGCGTGGGCCAGGCTCCGGGACTGGCTCGCAGACGAGAACGGCGCCTTGGCCGTGCACCAGCAGTTGAGCGCCGCCGCCTGCCGCTGGGAGGCAGCCGGACGCAAGAGCGGCGATCTGTATCACGGCACCCCGCTACAGGCTGCACTGGACTGGAACGCCCGCGGACGCGTCCACATGGCGCCGACCAAGCTGGAGGCGGAGTTCCTGCACGCGGGCGCGGAGGCGGCGGCCCGGCGGTCCCGGCGACGACGCCTGGCAGCTGGGGCCATGGCGGTCCTGCTGGCCGTGACGGCAGGCACAGCCGGACTGTACGCACACCAGCGCCGCATCTCCGACAACCAGCGCCTGACCGAGGCAGCAGATCGGGCAGCACAAGCGGCGAGCCGGGCGTTCGCCACCGATCCCGTGCTCGGGATGCGCCTGAGCGCCGCCGCTTGGCAGCTCGCCCCGACCCGGGAAGCCAGAAGCGCGCTATACGCGGCGCTCGCCCAGCCCGTCACGGACGTCATGACCGCGGCCGTACAGCCGCCCCCGGCCACCAACGCCACCAACGGGCCGGAGTATGACCTGTCCGTTGACGGAAGCAAGCTGGCGGTGCTGTCTGGGGAGAGATTCGCCCTCTGGGACGTGCCGGGCCACCGTCGACTCATCGCCTTCGACATCCCCCGAAAGAGCCGGTCCAACAGCAGGTGCAGCGGTCTGGAGCTCTCACCGGACGCCTCCATGGTGCAGACGTGCGAGGTTGGCCTCTCATCCGTCCTCCTCTACGACGTCGCCACCCGCAGGCGCATCGGTAAGAGCTGGCCCGGACGGATCCGCTTGTTCCCGCGGCCAGGGAGGCTGGTGGCCCATGAACCCTTCAGTGCGGGCAACCGGGGGCTCATCCAGCTGATGGACCAGGCCACCGGCCGGGCGCTGTATACCCACCGCGAGGTGAGTTTCTTGCCGGTGGCCGTCACCACGAACGACCGGCTGATCGGGACGACCTCATCGACGCGGGGCTGCCGTACACGGCCGCGTGACTTCCCCCTGTGCCCGAACGCCTTGGAGATCTGGGACCTGCCCAGCGACCGCCTCATTGCCCGGCACGACTTCACCGCCGTGGGGCTGTGGGCCGCGCTCAGCCCCGACGGGCGCACCATCGCACTTTCCGACGGACGTGGCCTTTCGTTCTACGACGCCGACACAGGGCGGGAACTCACTGGCCAGCGCCTTGCCCGTCCAGGCGTACGCTATCTCCAGTACAGCAGGAGCGGCATGCTGGTGGGTGTCGACGTCGACGCCGACGGCCGTTCCATGGCGGTGCGCGTGTGGGGGCCTACCGGCGCGGCGCTGTTGTATCGGCCGTTCAGCCCGGCCTTGCAACCGTCTCCCGGAACGCTGCCGGGCGTGGACGGCGACCGCATCGCCTACTTGACCGAGGACGGGAAAGTCATCACTTTGTCCGGTGCGTCTTCACCGTCCGTCGACGCGCATGACCAGGCATGGTTCAGCCCTGATGGCCAGCTGCTGGCGACGTTCCGCGAGCGAGGGCGCGGCTCGAAGCTCCACCTGTGGACCAGGTCTGGGGGACGTCGGCTGGCCGCACTTCCGGTCATGGGCAAGCCCGTTGACAGCGCAGAATCAGGTGAGCTTCATGTCGCCATCAGCGCCGACGGCGGCCTGATCGCCTATGTCAGAGACGGGCAACGCACCGCCCGGGTATGGGATATCCAGCGTCGCCGCGAGGTCAGACGGTTGCACGCGCCTTTCGGCGCCGGGTATTCGATGGCGTTCACTCCCGATTCGACAGCCCTCGCCTTCGGGACCGTGCTGTGGAACGTCCGCACGGGAAAGCAACTCGGCCAGGTCGGCGCGTCCGTCATTCAGTTTGGCCACGGCGGTCGGTATCTGGACGACGGCGAGGATCTTCAGCTCAACAGGGTGGGCCAGACCGGTTCCTCTCAGCACCTGGCGGGAGGGATAGCGATGTTGAGCCCCGACGGCAAGATCGTGGTCACTGGCGATAGCAAGGGAGTAGTCCGGCTCTACGACTCCGCCACGGCCCGTGAGCTGGGTCCCGTCACGGGCGGGCATTCCCGGTCCGTCGACCTGCTGGCCTTCTCACCTGATGGGCGGCTGCTGGCGACGGCCGGGCGGGATCAGACCATCCGTCTGTGGGACACCACTGCCCGCCAGGCCATCGGCGGCCCCATCGCCATCAACACCGGCCGTCTGACCGCTGTCTCCTTCAGCCCGGACGGCAAGACGCTCCGCTCGCTTTCCACCGCTGGCGTCATCCGCGACCATCTCGTCGATCCCGCGCTCGCGCTGCGAGAGGTCTGCACCCGCGCTCGCGGTGGCCTGTCCCACGCGGACTGGCAGCGCCACCTTCCCGGCATGCCTTTCATCGCAACCTGTCGTACTCCTGGGCCCTGAGCAGCCAGCAGGCGCTTGATAAGCCGGGAGGGTCGGATGGAGGACGGCCGGCTGCTGCCCTAAGGCGGATCACATTCCTGCAGGCGGGAGAGCAAGATCAATCGGCGCCGGGGCTCCAGATGAAATGTGACCGGGGCCCATCTTGTGTCGGCGTGGCCGTCAGACCGCTGGTCCGGCGTCCAGCCTGGTACCGCGCGGTACAGCGTCCGGGGACAGGTCCAGCCGCAGAGTCGGTACCAGCGCGGTAGTCGAACCGTGCCCAATTCTGCAGGACAGACTGCGGCCACCGCTGACCGGCGCTGCGCCTACATCCTTGTGGAGGGAATGCCTCTATCAGCGGGGGACCATGGAGGCCCGGGGGCCTACGGCTCCACCCTGGCTCGCAGCATCCACGCTTCGTGGACATCCACAACCGATTGGTCAGGCTCACCAGCCTTTCAAGGGGCAAGTAGCTAGGCTCATCGCCATCGGCCTGATTGGCGAAAGGGCAGAGCGTGAACCCCAGCGAGCCCGACCATCGCGATCCGGCCCATGTCAACGAGACCCTCAACCAACTGGCGGCGGCATCCCGTCCGAGCGAGCTCCGAGTGCTCTTTGAGGAGCACCCCGAAGTCTTGACGGATCGAGTCGAGCACGCGCTCGAAGCAACCATTGGGCAGCTCACGGCCGCCGCGCGGCTGATCGCCAACTGTCGCATCGTCGGCGTCGACGCGTTGATGGGCGCGCTGAAGCGGGCGACTGTAGACGGGCCCGAGGCGGTGGACGCCAGGAAGATCTTCGAGTACGTCCACCAAGCGCTCGCCGAGTACCTGAACACGGGCGATCCCGACGTGCTCGCCGCCCTCACGGATGCTGTCGCGTACGCCTACATCGTCATACCCGTCGGCTCGCTCCAGGCAGTGTTCTCCGAGGCGCTGGGCGTGGTACTGCGACAGCACTTCGTGACGACGGGTGACGAGTCCGCCCTGACCCGGGCGGCCCGCGCGCTCCGCCTCGCTGTCGCCGACGCCGACGAGAACTCGCCGGCGCGCATCTCGCACTTATCGAATCTCGGGAACGCTTTGCGTACCTCCGCCTCGGTCCACGACTCACCGGAGCTGCTCGCGGAGAGTCGTGGACATCCAGCGCACCGCGCTCGGCCTCGCCTCCTGCAACGAGCGGCCTTCGGTCGCCGCGAACCTTAGCGTGTCCCTCATGGATCTATACAGGCACACCAAGGACGGCGCTAGCCTCGATGAGGCTCGGTCAGCCAAACATGCCAGATGGTCCGCGGCGAGGGCGGCCGATCCCGCCAGGCGTAGTAGCCGGACGCCGAAACGTCCAGCACGCGGCAGGCCACCTCGACGGGGATGCCTTCGCCGGCCATCACCGCGATGGCTTCGAACCGCCTTTTGGGGGCACCACCTCTCACACCAGCTCGATCGCCCGCCGAGTGGCCTGCAGTTCTGTCTCCAACTCGGCGATGCGGCGCTTGGCGACTACTAACTCGGCCTTCTCGCTGCTGGTCAAGCCGGGCTCCAGGCCGCGATCGATGCGGTCTTGCCGCCGCCAGGTATAGATCGTCTGACCGCTGATCGCCAGATCGTGCGCCAGGTCGTGCGCCAGGTCGGTGACCTTACGCCCCGCCTCGAGCAGATCCAACACCTTGCGCCGAAACTCTGGCGGATAGCCCCGTCGTCCCATGCCGCTTTCCTCTCATCAAGTGGCACTTGAATCCAGTAATCCACCTCCACTCAACCCGGGGCACACCAGTGCCTCCATCAGACCCGGAGCGATTCACCTTCTCCGAGTGTGCGATCATGATGGGTGGCGGCCAGGTCCACCGAGATCAGCGCCACCCGGCGCCGCTGAGTCTTAATCAGCGGGCCGAGGTTCGAGTTCCTGGCGGCGCACCGAGATCGAGGATTCAGCGGCATGCGATGAACTTGTCGAGCGAGCCTCGATACGTGATGCGTCCAGGACGCTGGCCAGGCGGAGCAGAGTGGCGGCCGCCTCGGGTCGGCGACGCGCAAGGCGCCTGAGGCGGGCCGCGGCCGCGGTGAGGGTCAGCGCGTCTCCCTCCGTCGCGGCATCCGCCAGGAGTCGCTCAGCGCTATGGTCCTGCCAGCCGTCATCCGCGCGCAGAGCCGCGCATGTGGTGGCGATGTACCTGCCGACGAATGGCCGCCGGGCGATCGAGGGGGCGGCCAGCAGAAGGCCCTCGACCGTCTCCAGGTTGCCGACCTCCAGGGCGGTGAGGGCGCTGTCGGCGGCGATGTCCTCGTCCAAGACGACGTCGTAGACCTCGTCAAGGGGCGACTGGGCGGCCAATATCACAATCCCGAGATAGCGGGCGACCCGTGGGTCGTCCGCCCCGGCTTCCAGGAGTTCGCGGGTCGCGGGGTGGGCGGCGAGATCCGGATGGCGCCGGAGAAAATCCCGCGAAGCCGTCCAGGTCGGGGTCGCCAGCCAAGCTGAGAGGACGGCAGTGTGCCTTTCGCGCTCGGCCATATCCTCCAGTACCCACTCAAGGCCCCTGGTGTCGATCTCGGCCAGCAGGCGTCGTAGTTCGGATACATCCTCGACCTCAGGATTGAGGTCGTGCAACGCGTGGAGCGCGAGAAGCCACTCCGGCGACGAGAAGTCCTGATGCAGTGATTCAAGCATCATCCGGCGTCCGGCTGGCGCTTCTGCAATCCATCGCTCGGTCGCCTCGACGAGATCGGCGGGCATGAGGACCGTCGCCCAGTGGGGCAGCGCAGGAGTGGTGGGCTCAGGCAGTGCCGTGTTGGCGGAGGCCTGGGCGTCACCGGGATGACGGACCACTACCGGTCCCGCCGCCGCGTGTCGTACGGCACGGCGGGCGCGCCCCGCCCGCTGCGGGCTCCGCTCGGCGTCGGCCAGGCATGCGGCCCTGACGAGGTCGTCGAGGGCGCCAGCATTGTCACCACGAGTATGACGCCACCGCGCCCGTGCCGAGAGGATTTCCGCCTGCGCAGCTGGCCCGAGATCATAGATGGTGTCCTCGAAAGCGGCCAGCGCGTCCATAGGCGGCTCCAGGCGAGCGCGCAGGTCCGCCTGCTTAGTGACGCACGACACCAGGGCGGACAGGTAGACGTCGGGCGCTGCACGACACAACCGGTGACGCAGTGCGGCTGCTTCATCCATGGTGACCACGGCCTCCCGCCGCTTCCCCGAGGCCTCCTGGGCGCTGGACAGGTTCACCAGGGCCAATGCGAGGTCCGCCGACGAAGCGCCAGGATGTCGCGTTTCCCAGCGTCGATAAATTTCCACGGATTCGGTGGCGGTGGCGAGAGCCTCCTCCTGGTGGCCGACCGCCGTGCGGTGCACGGCGAGACTGGCCAGCGCCGAGGCCAGGGCCGCGCTGTGCACCTCGGGCCGTTCCGCAGCCATGACGCGGCGCAGCTCCACAACTTCGGCTGCCGTCTCCAATGCCTCGTAACGCAGCCCCGTCTGCGCCTGCAGAGCGGCGAGATTGTTCAGCGAGTTCGTCAGGCTCGCGACCTGTGCTGGATCAGCGTCGGCCAGGGCGCGGCTGAGCGCGACAGCCTCGATCAGAGCCGCCATCGCCTCCTCGTATCGTTCCAGATCCGCGTACGTGGTCGCGAGCGTGGTGAGCGCCATCGAGAGTCCCGAGCGTGCGTGTTCATCCGCGGGCGCGTCCGCGATCACTCGCCGCCAAAGCGAGGCGGCTTCGATGGCGGCTACCAGGGCCTCGTCAGAGGCTCTCGCATCGGTCTGGTAGGCGGCCAGGTTGTTCAGTGACATCGCCAGATCGGAGATGAATGCCGCCGGATCCGCCTGGGCCAGTTCGCGGTAGAGATTCACCCCTTGGCCGGCCGCCGCGAGGGCGGCCCGCCGGTCACCGAGGGCTGACTCGCGGTTGGCCAGGTTCACGGAGGCCGCAGCGAGGCCCGCGTTGAACGCGCCTGGGTTGGCCTGCGAGAGAGCGGCGTAGAGGGAAACTGCCTCTCTGGACACGTCAAGAGCCTCTTCCAGGACCCCGGACTGGGCGAGTTGGATACCGAGGTTGGTCAGTGCCATCCCCAGGTCGGCGCGGAACGCGTCCGCATTGCGCCGGACCAGCCTGCGAGCCAGTGTGACCGCCCGGCGCGCTGTCGCCAGCGCGCTTTGGTATCGAGCGGCCGCCGCCTGGTGATTGATGAGGTTGGTCAAGGCAGAAGCGAGCCTGGAATCGAAGGAGTGGGTGGCCGTGACCGCGATGCGTTCCCAGATCGTCACGCTCTCGTTGGCGCTGGCGAGGGCGTCGCCGCGCAGACCCAGGCCCCCTTGCTGAATCGCCAGATTGTTCAGAGCGATGGCCAGATCGGGCAGGAACGCGTCTGCGTTCTCCTCGACGAGGCGGCGTCTGAGGGTGACGGCCTCCTGCGCCGCGGAAAGGGCCTTCGGCGTCTGGCCGAGGTCGTTGTACCTGTTGGCGAGGGTGACCAGCGCAGTGGCCAGGTCTGGAACGAAGGCGGCGGGGTTGGTCCGCGCCAGGGCGCGACGAAGCGAGACGGCTTCGGCGGCGTTCGCCAGTCCTTCCCGCGACCGCCCGCTCTCCGCCTGCCGGACGGCGAGGTTCTCCAGGGACATGGCCAGATCGGGGGCGAAGGCCTGCGCGTCGGAAGACCAGAGCCGCCTCGTGATCGCGACGGCTTCGGCAGCCTGGGCGAGGGCTCTCTCGCGCTGGCCCATCTCGGCCTGGCGGACCGACAGGACCATGAGGGAGATGGCCAGCGCGGGGGTGAAGGCGCCGGGATCTGCCGTGGCGGCCTTCCTCTTGATTTCCACCGCCTCGGTGGCGCTGGCCAGAGCACCGTCCCGATCCCCCAGCGCGGCCTGCCGGACCGCGAGACTGTCCAGCGACGAGGCGATGGCGGCGTCTCGATCGACGGGGTGTCGCTCCGCAGGGGTCCCCCAGCCCGAACGGGCACACCGTCGCCGCAGCTTCACGGCTTGCGTGGCGCTCCGTAACGCCTCTTCGCGCTCGCCCATGGCGGCCTGCCGGATCGCCAGATTGTGGAGGGCCAGCGCGAGACTGGGGGTGAATGCCGCGGCGTCCACCTTGATCAGCTTCCGGTAGATGCCGACGCACCTGTGCATCGTCTCGCGCGCGTGCTCGCGCAGTCCGACCTGCCCCTGCCGGTTGGCGAGGGTGTTCAACGCGGCGGCGTAGTCCGGGGTGAAGCGAACTGAATCAAGCCTGGTCAGGTCCTCGAACATCTTGGCGGCCTTCGCGCTGGCTTCCAGCGCCTGCTCTCGCTGCTCGGTCGCGGCTTGGCGGACGGCCAGGTTCGCCAGTGCGGCTGCCTGGTCGGCGAGTATCTCGGGGTCGGCGGTGGTGCCGGAGAGGTCCGGTAGCGTGCGCCTCGCGGCGATGAGCGCGAGCCTGCGCAGCGTTCCGTGCTCGACGGGGATCATTCGCGCCAGTTCTGCCAGCGGCATCGTCGTGTCGTCGCGGTCGGCATGGCTTTCGAGCGCCGGCCCGAAGACGCCTCCCTGCGCCGAGGCCACGGCGTATGCCGGCCGCCACAGTGTCGGGCTCGCGGCCAGGGCGAGGCCGGCGAGCCGCGCCGCGGTATCCAGGTCGTGTTCGGAGGCTCGGGTCAGGGCAAGGCAGGCGTTGTGTTCCTCGTCTGCGGAGGCGGCCTGGAGACACCGGGCCAGGAGGTCTTTCTTGCCAGCGAAGAGCTGGAGCATGAGGTGGTCGGCGATTGGATCGGGACGGAGGGTGATCCGGCCTTCCTCTGGGTCCGGAGGCATCAGCGATTCCAGGGGGCCTGCGAGGGCGTCGCGCCACTTCTTCCGCCGTCTCAGCAGGGGAACGGCGCTCAGGGCGTCGCTGAGACGCGCCGGCTGTGGAGCGAGTAGTGACAGGCAGGCTCCCACTGCCTCCAGTGCGGGGCGCCCCAGCGTGAGGCCTGTGCGGGTCTGGATGGTCCTCGCCCAGTAGCGGATCTCCGCGTTCAGGACGGTCGTGTGCAGGGCACCGCGTGTAGCGGGGAGATCGGTGGAGCCGTTGGCGGCCAGCCAGGCAAGCATCACCAGGTCCAGAGTGGTCCAGGACCCAGTGGGTGTCTCCGGGGAGGTGGGGACGTCACGTCCCCCGCGCCGGGCGAACACCTTCGCCGCGTGCCGGAAGACGCCTTTGTCGTTGGGATGGCGTCTCTGCAGCTGGATCGGGTCATCTACATCCCAGCGTCGCTCTCCGTCACGCGTGGAGCGAAGGACTTCCTCCCACCATGGGCCCAGGGACCGGGCAGTCAGCAGCACTCTCGTCGCGTGTGGCCGGTCTGCCAGAGCCCTCAGTAGATCGGTTATGTTTCCCGGCTTTGCCGCCTCGGCGTAGTCCACGACGACCATCAGGGGTGATGCCAGGCTGCTGAGCCAGCGCAGGCCGACGGGGTCGGGTTCCCTGATGAGAAATCCGGCATACCAGGGGGCGGTCATGCGCTCTGCGAGTTCGGCTGCCAGGTGGGTTTTACCCGCGCCCCCCGCGCCGTGCACGACCGCCAGCTTCGGCCGCGGCGCGGCCGCTTCCGTTTCACACCAGTCGAGCAGGATGTCGAGTTCGTCGCGTCGGTAAAATGGGACCACGCCGTACCGGGCGCGGAGGTCCCGCAGAATGCTGCTCTCATCGCCGTGGTCGAAGTAGGCGGGTGCGAGGGGGTCCTTATCGATCCCTTCTGGTGGGGAGTGCGTGACCTCGGCCCGATGGGCGAGGCCGATGTCGACTAGCACGGCGGTGGGCTGCGCTCCCGAGACCAGGAGCCGCGCCCCGCGGGCCATCGCCTCCTCGAAAGCCGTGGGGGCGCCGCTCTCTCCTGCCGGTTGGCCGTCCTCGACGGCGGCCAGTGCCGACGCGTCCAGGGCGGCGAACTCCCCGGGAAGGTTCGGGGCGGTTCGGATGGCCCGGGCGATGCGCCGGGGAATGCCCGTATGGACTGTTGCGTCGAGAGGGTAGCCGGGCGCCGGTCCGCCGTCCCACTCGCCTCTCATCCACACGATGACCACGGCCGCCAGGTCGTCGTCCCTGCCGAACACGGCGATCAGGGGATGGACGCCCATGTCGAGGCAGGCGGCGGCGAACGTTACAGCCAGATCTAGCGAGCCGGCATGACCTGGACGCATCAACACCTGGTCGGGCGGACGGACGGTCACGAACCGGCCGCAGGAGTCGGACGGCACATATCGGACGCCGCACGCCAGCAAGACCTCGAAGAGCATTCTTACTCGACCGAGAATGGAGCCCGTCGCCGGTCCCGGCAGGGCGCCGTTCAGCGAAGAAGGGAGCGACGCAGGGACCGCGCCCAGCCGGATGTAGCGCGCGAGCGACTCTGGCGCACCATGAATGTCCCATTTGGGCCAGCCAGTCATGTGGAGTCTCTTCTCAGCGAGATCGTCAGATCGCCAGGACACTCAGCGTGTCCTCACAGACCAATACGTCAAAGACCGGAATGTTCACCACCTCCACCCTGACCTGGTAAACCCCCCTCGGGAGGGGGGAAAGGATCGCGCGCCATTGCCCGTCCTCCCAGCGCATGAGGTGGCTGGGCGTGGGCTCTTCCTCCCGGTCGAGCCGTTCGACGGTTACCCATGCCTGGGTCTCCTCGCCTGGCTCAGCACCGAAGATCTCGGCAATGACCGGCACCGGGTCGTCGGTGGTAAGGGTGTCATCGAGGTCGAGACCGAGCAACGGCTCCGCAGGCCTCTCATCACCGCGCACCGCGCGCATGGATGGCGCGGAGAGGTTTCGCAGGGCGTCAATGACGAAGGCGGCCCTGGTCATCATGCGATGACGTTCGGCCACCGGCAGCCACGTGCGTCGATCATCATCCAGCTCGATCGGGATGGTGCAGAGCGCGGGCACCGTACCGTCGCCGCGCCACTCGCCGTTGGGCAGCCAGCGAGGGTCCGGGGCTTTGCTGACGATGAGACGGCCGTGATCCAACACAGCCCGGCTGGGGGTGCGGTGCCCTCGGGCGAAAAGGACGTAGATCAGGGGCGCGGTTCCCTGCTCCCCCAGGGACGTCCACGCGTCCTCGATCTCTCTGTGCAGCGCGTACCCCTTTCGCACGCGGTCGCGACGCAGTTCACCCAGTACGGCGTCACCGAGATCGTGCGGGTAGAGCGCGTCGCGCATGACCTCCGGCGCGGCCGGGTCGCGCGGACGGGGAAGTATCGCCGGATAGCGAGGAAGGAGATCGTAGGTCGTCGGCCATTCTGCCAGGAGTTCCCCCGCTACGGGGAGCGCGACGGAGCCGACACGCACGCCGTTGACCAGCCAGTCCATCGCCTTGGGTGCTCCGCGGTGCGGAACGCCGAGACTGATCAGGGCGGCGCAGCAGTCGGCCCCTTTGAGAGGTCCCAGCCAATAGCGTGCCACCAGACCACCCATCGAATGGGCGATGACGATGACGCGTTTCCGGCGTTCGCCGGGGGTGAGCGAGGAGAGCACGCCGTCGACGCAGTCTTTCAGGCGAAGGGCGGCGTGGGCCACGCCGCGACGGAAGTCGTAGGGAAACAGCAGCACGTCCAGACCGGCGGGTGTGGCGTCGCCACGGTACACGCCGACCCGGGCGCTCACGAATCGACGCTGGATCCGGCGGACCAGCTCGCCGTACCCGCCCGCCAATGTCCAGGGGCCCACCGCTATCTTGTCGACGAGGCCCACCGGGACCAGTTCGGGTGTCTCCGCGAGGTTAAGGCGCTCGGACGCCGCCAAGAAGGAGACAAGGTCGATCGCGCCCGGATCCCAGCGCCACCCGGCATCCGGCGTTTCGAGAACGCTCCCGCCGAGCCCGGGCACGATAACGACCAAATGGCGCAATTGCTCCAGCGTCCTCACCACTCACACTTGTACCCATTTGTCTGTATAATCCGGATTAATGTGCCGCCTGCACGCCTCCGTGGCCATATTGATCCCGTACCTCACCACTGCTTCTGTTACCGACGGCCGTACGACGACATCCGCACTAGCGGGATAATGCCGAATATGGCATATGACTATTCGCAAGAACCCGGGGTGACGCCCACACATCCCCATAGTGAGGATGATAAACCCGCGAATGCCCCCGTCATTTCGGGTCGCAGACCACATGACCGTTGAGACCGGCAGCGGAAGAGCCGCGCGACGATGAGCGCGAACGACGACTGGCCGCTCTGGCCGCGAGACGAGCCGGCAGAGCTTGCGCGTTACGTCCAGACCGGCGTGTTCTCCCGGCTGCTCCCCTCCGAACTCGCCCGCGAACTGCCGGGGCCTTCTCGCGAGCCTCCATCGCGCCGGTTGGAACGCCTCTACCGGGTGTTCGAGGCGGCCGAAATCCGCTACACCCCCGAGCCCACGTCGGGCAGCCCCGAGAAACAGGCGATCCGCCCTCCCGACCAGGTGCTGGTGACTCATCGGCACGCCGACTGCCTCGACCTCGCCGTGACATTCGCTGGCGCCTGCCTGGACGCCGCCCTGCACCCGGTGATCGTGATACTCGACCCGGCCGGGCCGGGCCGGCCTCGGCACGCCATCGTCGTGGTGTGGCTCGGCGGCGACTGGCGAGGCGAACCTGACCCCAGCTACCCCCTTGCGGACGTCGTGACGGCGGTCGCACCACGCGCCATCACAAGCTCCCTGCGAACTTCGGCCGGAACTCCAGGCCGTTTCGCCGCCATCGACGTCGTCGCAGCCGCCAGTCTTCTCGGCGAAGCCGGCGAAGCCCCGCAGTCCGGCTTCGCCGCCGCCCTCGCAGGCGGCGAGCGCGCCATAAACGGCGACGCATGGATATGGGCCGTGGGCGTCGACATCGGTCGCGGCCACAACCCCGACCGCGCGCATCGTATGCTCGACGGCACCGGTCGCGACCCGCTCGTGGCCCCCTATCTCGACATGCGCCAGATGAGCGGCGAGGGTCCCTTGCGCCAGGTGAGGGCGCGTCACGGCGTGGTGGAGTTCCACCCACGTGACGAACTGGACCACCTGCTGGAGTGGTGCCACCAGCCAGCACCGGAACGACGGGTAAAGATGAGTGTCGTGCACGGCGTCGGCGGCGCCGGCAAAACCCACCTGGCCGCCGAACTTTGCCTGCGTCTCAGGACCCAGGGGTGGTACACCGGCTTCCTGCCCCGCGACCCCGACCCGGCCTCGCTACGGTGGCTGGGCGCGATGGTCTCTCCCGTCCTGGTCGTCGTCGACTACGCCGAGGCGGCACGGGCGGGCGACGTCATCGCTCTGGTTAAGGCCATGCGGCGAAAACCCGAGGGGGATGTCTGCATTCTGCTGATGGCTCGCGGACTCGGCGAATGGTGGGAGGACCATATCCTCGACCCGTTGCGCGCCGACGGCCTTCCGCACAAGCTGCTGGCCCCGATCCGGCTGCCGGACCGGCACCCCAACATGCGCGGCGTCTTCCGCTACGCCTGCAACGCCTTCACGACTTCCAACGCCGCCCTGACCGCCGAACCCCCGCAGCCGGAGACAGGCACCTGGACGACCCTCGATCTGGTGATGCTGGCGTGGCTGACCGCTCACGGCGTCACCTCGCTGCCCACCACACGGCAGGCTCTGCACCAGGAGATCCTGGGCAAGGAACTGGTGTACTGGCGCCGGACAATCCACAACCGGCTGAGCGTGCTCTTGCCCCGGAACGTGCTCACCGCGATCGGAGCGTGCGTCAGCCTGCTCGCGCCCTCCGCGAAGCGACTCGCCAACGTTATCGACCTGGTCAACGCCTGGCGCTGGAAAGAAGTGGACGTGCAGACTCTTGCCGGCGTTTTCCATGACCTGCTGCTTCCTGACCCCGATGACGGCACACTCGCTGTCCGGCCCGACCCCATGGCCGACTATCTCGTCCTCTCGACCTTCGGCACCGACATACCGCTGTTCCTTCGAAGCCTGGGGAAGGCGACCAAGGAGGAACAGGTCAACGCCCTGCTGACGCTGACTCGCGCGGCATGGGATGATCCGAACACGGCGGCACGACTGACCGACGCGGCGCTCAGACACGATTCCGCCCTGCTCCTACCGGCACTCGCCGTGGCGTCCATGCAAGGAGGCGTCCTCGCCGAGAGCCTGGCGCGCACGGCCGAGACCGCGCACGGAACCCAGGACCTAGAGGATCTGGAAGCCAGGACACCCCACCGGCACGGGTCGCTGCGGCGGTTCGGCCTGATAGCGGCCGAGCGCCTGTATGGCGGCCTGGCCGAGGACGAGACGGCTGAACGGCGTGCCACGGGGCTGAGGCGGCTGGCCCGGCGCGCCCTCGACTCAGGGCGGCGCGAGCAGGCCCTCCGGCATATCTCGGACGCCGTCGACCTCTACCGGCGACTGGCGGCTGACGGCTCCGACCACACCAGGGAACTGGCGTCGGCGCTGGACGATCTCGCCACCGCTCAGTCTGAGACCGGCCTGAGCCGCCAGGCCCTGGATAGCGCGCAAGAGGCCGTGGCCCTGCGCCGGCGCCTCATAGAACGGGCGGACCAGGACGACATGGCGTCCCTGCGTGGGCTGATCGCCTCGCTTAACGGCCTGGGCAACCAACAGAGCGAGCACGGGTTGCACGAGGACGCGCTGCGCACGATCAGTGAGGCGGCGAATCTGCAACGGGATCTCGCGGACGCCGACCCCACTCGGCTGCCGGACCTGGGTACCGTGCTCAACACGCTGTCCAGCTGTCAGGCGGCCCTTCTCCACGCTGAAGACGCGCTGCGCGCGAGCACCGAGGCCGTGGCCATCCACCGGCAGTTGGCGCGCGACAACCCGGCGACCTTCCTGCCCGCGCTCAGTGCCTCCCTCAATAACCTGGCCCTCCGACAGAGCCACACTGGAGACCTTCAGGGAGCGCTGGCCAGCAGCGCAGAGTGCCTGTCCATCCGTCGCCGGCTGGCCAACGACGACGTGGAGGCGTTCCGGAGCGACCTGGCCATCGCCCTGGACAACCACGCCGTCCGTCTCAAACTCGCCGGGCGATGGCAGGCGGCCGCCCATACGGCGAGTGAAGCCGTAGACACGTATCGGTGCCTGGCCGGACCGGAACCGGCAGCGTTCCAGTTCCGCCTTGCGGGTGCGCTGAACAACCTGGGCGCGATCCACGCCGAACTGGAGCATCTGGACACGGCCGCTGATGCGCTCGATGAAGCGACCGCCATTTACCGCGACCTGGCGGCATCCGAGCCGGCCGCGTTCGAAGCGGATCTCGGCATGGCACTGAACAACCTCGCGCTCGTACAGTCGGGCGGCGGCAACCTCCGCCAGGCCATCAGCACCATGGGAGAGGCCGTGCACCTGCGCCGCCGCCTGGCCGAGGAAACGCCGGCCCACCTCGATGGGCTGGCATCATCGCTGAGCAACCTGGCGAAACTCCAGTGCGACATCGGCGATCACCACGTGGCGCTGCGAACCGGTGCGGAGGCCACGGCCATCTACCGGCGGCTCACGGCGGCCAACTCCGGCTACTCGGCCGACCTGGCCGCTTCGCTGGGCAACCTCTCCGCCTACCACGCCCACCTCGGCGATCGCCCGCAGGCTCTCGAGCTGGCCCGGGAAGCTGTCCTGATCCGGCACCGCCTGGCGGAGACCGATCCGGCCACCCACCTTCCGGGCTTGGCCCAATCGCTCAACAACCTGGCCATGGAACAGGCGTCCATGGGCCTCAGGGAAGAGGCCCTGTCCACCGTTGAGAGCGTCGTCGACGTCCGCCGCGCCCTCGTCGCTCAGGACCCCGTACGTCACGAGCCAGCCCTGGCCTCCGCTCTGCTCAACCTGGCGATCAGACAAGCGGCCACTGGTCGATCGGATGCCGTCATCACCTCGCAGAAGGCGGTGGATATTTACCGGAAACTACGGGAAGGATCTCCTCACAGCTACGCTGACCAGCTGGCGCGCGCTCTGAACAACCTGTCAAACCGGCAGGCAGCGGCGGAAATGCATGAGGAGGCGCTGCGGTCCGCCAAGGAGGCCGTCCTCCTGCACCGCAGCCTGGCCGGCGACGACCCGGGCGCCGCGATGGACGATCTGGCAGGTGCGCTGAACAACCTCGCGATGCGCCAGGCAACCTCCGGATGGACCGAAGAGGCCCTGGGTAACGCCGCCGAGGCCGTGCGGATGTATCGGCGGCTCGCCGACGAGCGGCCGAGCGCACACACTCCGACTCTGGCGAAGGCTCTCGGCACCCTGGCCGAGGTCCACGCACAACGTGGCGACCTCATCCGTGCCGTAGCTTTCGGCCAGGAGTCAGCCGCTCTGCGACGAAGACTGGCAGAGGCGGAGCCGACGGCGTTCACTTCCGATCTCGTCGCCGCGCTGCACGACCTCGCAGGTCACCTGCTCGCCGCCGGTCGTCCTGCGCAGGCGGCCGACGATGCGCTGGAAGCCGTGCGGCTGTGCCATCGGCTCGCCCGAGGCGAGCCACAAGCATTCTTGTCCGATCTCGCGGCCTCACTATCCATCATGGAGAAAGCCCTCACAGCTCAAGGACGGAGGGCAGAGGGCGAGCATGCCTTCGAGGGGGTGCTCGCCACCCTGCCGACCGAGTACCAAGCCAGGCTGCTGGTGCTCCGCGCCCGCGGCCGCCTGCGCGACGGGCTGCCCCGGGAGTCGGTGGCCGACCTCGAAAGGGCTGTGGCTTACGCCTCCACCGAAAACGACCCCTCTCGCGCCGCCCAGACATATCGGCGGATCCGCGCCCTCGCACAAGTCCTCCTGGCTGCCGACGGCGCTCCGGCGGATCTGGCGAACCGCCTGCCGGGCTGGGCGGTTGTGCCTGTGCCCGTCCCCGTGCGTGAGGTGCTCGAACACTGGTCAGACGCGGGCGGTGACGAACGAGAACGCCTGCTCCGTGCCCATCACGCGCGGCTCAGCGGCCACGAGGCCGACCAGGCCCTGCGCGCCGTCGAGATCCTCTGCCCCGACGACCCCGCGCCAGGGCAACTGAGGCCCCTGCTCGCCGCAATCGCTGACCAAGGACTGGAAGCGGCGCTGGCAGACGACCGCGCCGCGCGCCGACACCAAACCGATCTGGCCGGCTGGCTCGCAACGGCCACATGGACGGAGTCGTTCGACCATCTACGTGCCCACCCCGGTCTCCTCGGTGACCCGCGTACCATCGCAGTCCTCCAAGTCCGCTCAGCGGACCCTGCCATCGCTCAGCACCTCGCCATCGTGCGCCTGTGCGCGCGGTACAAGCACGCTGAGGTGTACGACATCGTCACCGACCCCACCATTGCCACGCACCGTGCGCTCCAGGCGGCTGAGATCTTCGACGCCGCTCTACTGGACGATGTCCTCACCGCGGCCCCGGACCTGGCCGAACTGTCCTACGTCGCGCCCTACCTGCAAGCACTGAAGGGACTGCTCGACGGGAACTCCGAGGGGATCACTGAGGCGCTGGGGGACGCCGCTGTCCAAGGCACGGCCATACAGCGTGCGTCCGGAGCGGCCAGGTTGCGTCGCATGGCCGATCAGCGACCGGACGCGTCCTCCGCATTGCTTCAGGCGGCGAAGACGCTGGCTGCCGATCCCGTGGACTGAGCGGACTACTGCCAGCCGTGACACTAAGTGGGTGTTCTGTGAGCGTTCGTCAGGTCTGAGTCTGGGCAGCGCTATCTATTCGTGAGAGCTCGGTTGGGGCAGCGCGAAGAGGCCCGGTTCGGGTTCGACGACGATGCCCCGGGCGACCATGCG
>NZ_JAHKRM010000062.1 GCF_019396345.1 Nonomuraea guangzhouensis
CGCCGCACCCGCGGCGGGCGCCTTCCGCGTAGGATCACCGAACAAAGTTCGGAGGATGTGCGCATGACGACTCGCCAGCATGCCATCGGCGACCTGCTACGGCGCTCGGCCGCCCGGTCTCCCGCCAAGACCGCGATCGTGTACGGCGAGGCGCGATGGACCTACGCCGAACTGGACCGCGCGGCGAACCGCATGGCCAACGCGCTGGCCGCCCGGGGCGTGGTCAAGGGCGACAGGTTCGCCGTGTTCAGCCACAACAACGACGCCTTCGTGGTGGCCTACTTCGCGCTGGCCCGGCTGGGCGCGATCTCCGTGCCGATCAACTTCATGCTGGGCGCCGAGGAGGTCTCCTACATCCTCGGGCACGCGGGTGCGACGGGCCTGCTGGTGGAGCAGGCGCTCCTGCCCGTGGCCGAGCGGGCCGTCTCCGACGGGGTCGCGGTGCGCGGGGTGATCGGGCACGCCGACGGGTGGGAGCCGGTCACGGACTGGATGGCGTACGACGACGAAGCCGAGCCGCGGGTGGAGATCGCCGACGACGACCCGATCCAGCTCATGTACACCAGCGGCACCGAGTCCAGGCCCAAGGGCGCCACCCTGTCGAGCCGCGGCCTGATCGCCCAGTACACCTCGTGCGTGATCGACGGCGAGATGAGCGCCGCCGACGTGGAGGTGCACGCGCTGCCGCTCTACCACTGCGCGCAGCTGCACTGCTTCCTCACGCCCGGCCTCTACCTCGGCGCCACCAACGTGATCCTGCCCGGCGCCGACCCGGCGGCGATCCTGGCGGCGATCGAGGCGGAGGGCGCGACCAAGCTGTTCTGCCCGCCGACCGTCTGGATCGGGCTGCTGCGTCACCCCGACTTCGACCGCCGCGACCTGTCGTCGCTGCGCAAGGGCTACTACGGCGCCTCGATCATGCCGGTCGAGGTGCTGAAGGAGATCGCCGCGCGGCTGCCGGGGGTGCGGCTGTTCAACTTCTACGGCCAGACCGAGATGGCGCCCGTGGCCACCATCCTGGGCCCGGACGAGCAGCTGACCAGGCTCGGCTCGGCGGGCCGGCCCGCCCTGAACGTCGAGACCCGCATCGTCGACGGCGACGACGAGCCGGTGCCGCCCGGCGTGGTCGGCGAGATCGTGCACCGCAGCCCGCACGCCATGCTCGGCTACTGGAACGACCCGGACAAGACCGCCGAGGCGTTCCGCGGCGGCTGGTTCCACAGCGGCGACCTGGGCGTGCTGGACGCCGACGGCTACCTGTCGATCGTCGACCGCAAGAAGGACATGATCAAGTCCGGCGGCGAGAACGTGGCCAGCCGGGAGGTCGAGGAGGCCATCTACCAGCACCCGGCCGTCGCGGAGGCGGCCGTGTTCGGGGTGCCCGACCCGCGGTGGATCGAGGCGGTGACGGCCGCCGTCGTCCTGCGCGCGGGCGCCGCCCTGACCGCCGACGAGCTGACCGCCTTCCTGCGGACCCGGCTGGCGGCCTTCAAGACACCGAAGACGGTGGCCTTCGTGCCGTCACTGCCCAAGAACGCCAGCGGAAAGGTGCTGAAGAGAGAGCTGCGTGACGCGTTCTGACATCCGCGGCCGGGTTCGGCTGGCCGCCGAGCGGGAGGGGCCGGGACGGGCGCGACCGTCTACGACTGGGCCGAGCACCTGCCCGCCGAGGTGCTGCGCGGCATCGAGGCCGACGGGCGGGCGCGGATGCCCGGCGGGCACCTGCTCACCCGGGAGAGCCTGGACGGGTTCGCCGCCGACGCCGACCTGTCGGCGGTCGGGCAGCCGGTGCTGCTGATGTACGGGGACGCGGCGGACGATCCGGAGGAGCTCATGCTGGCCCGGCTGGCCGGGGAGCGGCTGCCGTCACTGCCGGCCGGCTCGCGGCTGGACGTCATCCCAGGGGCGGACCACACCATGGAGGGCCACCTGGACGAGGTGGCCGAGCGCGGGCTGGCCTGGCTCGAACGGCACTGCCCGGCCTGAGTGCCTATTTGCCCAGCAGGTCGGTGGCGATCTGGCGGATGATCACGCGCTGGATCTTGCCGGTGGCGGTCTTGGGGAGTTCCTCCAGCACCAGCACCTCGCGCGGCCGTTTGAAGGCCGCGAGCCCGTCGCGGCAGAACGCGATGAGCTCCGCCGCGTCCACCGTCTTCCCGGCGGCGGGCACCACGCAGGCGACCGGCTTCTCCAGCCCGTTCACGTCGGTATAGGCGACGACCGCGGCCTCTCCGACCGACTCGTGCAGCAGCAGCCGGGACTCGACCTCCATCGGCGACACCCAGATGCCACCCGCCTTGATCATGTCGTTCGAGCGGCCGAGACACTGGTAGACGCCGTCGGCGTCGCGCAGGTAGGTGTCGCCGGTGCGTAACCACTCCCCCTGGAACACCTGCCGGGTGGTGTCGGTCCGGCACCAGTAGCCGGTGGCGATGGAGTTACCGCGGACGTACAGGTGGCCCGGCTGACCGTCCGCCACGGGGTTGCCGGAGTCGTCGAGCAGCTTGCACTCATAGCCCGGTACGACGGTGCCCGTGGTGCCTGGTCTGACCTGGCCCGGACGGTTGGAGAGGAAGATGTGCAGGGCCTCGGTCGAGCCGATGCCGTCGATGATGTCGACGCCGAACCGCTCGGTGAAGCGCCGGTAGATCTCCGCGGGTAACGCCTCGCCCGCCGAGACCGCCAGCCGTACGGAGGAGAAGGTGTCATCGGGGGCGTCGGAGGCGAGCAGGCTCGCGTAAAACGTCGGCCCGGCGAAGAACAGCGTCGGCCGCTCGGCCACCACCCGCGCGACCACCCCCGGCGGGGTGGGCCTGAAGGGGTCGAGCACCGTGGTCGCGCCCACCGACAGCGGGAAGAACAGCGAGTTGCCGATGCCGTAGGCGAAGAACAGCCGGGCGACCGAGAAGCACCGATCGTCCGGGGTGATGCCGAGAACCTCACGGCCGTAGGTCTCGCAGACGTCCCTGATGGCGCCGTGCCGGTGCATGGCGGCCTTCGGCGCGCCGGTCGTGCCCGAGGTGTAGAGCCACAGCGCGGGCGAATCCGTCCAGCTCTGGTACGGCTCGGCCACCGTACGGCCGGCGTCCACCACGTCCGCCAGCGAGCACACCGGGATCCCGGCATCCGCGTCGGACTCGGGGAGGACATCGGCGGCCCGGTGGCCCACGTTGCCGGTGAGGACGAGCAGGGCGACCTCGGGGGCGTTCGCCAGTGCCACCCGGACCGCGGCCTCGTACTCGGGGGTCGCCACCACCACGCGGGCCCGCGAGTCGCGGATGAGCGCGCCCAGCTCCACGCCGTTGTACATGGTGGACAGCGGCACGGCGACCCCGCCCATGCGCATGACGGCCAGGATGGTGACGAGCGTCTCCGGGCGGTCGGACATGACGAGCGCGACGCGTTCCTCGGGCCGGACGCCGAGCACCCGCAGCCCGGAGGAGAGCTCGCCGACCCGGGCCGCGAGCTGGGCGTATGTGAGGGTCCCTGCCGGGCCCGCGACAGCGGTGCGCTCGCCGCGACCGGCTTCGACCTGACGATCCACAAGATAGAGGCTGGCGTTGAACGACTCGGATGACATGGTCGTCCTTACGGGGAGGGAGACGCCGTACGAGAATCTTCTATAGAGAATTGATGCATCGTCAACTACTTGTAGCATTGAACCAGACTCCCGCCGCGTAAGGAGCGTTAATGGCCAGGCCGCCCCGCCGCCACCAGTCGAGCGCCAGGTCGATGCTGCTGACCGTGCTGGGCGAGTACGTGCTGCCGTCGGGCGAGCCCGCGTGGACGTCCACGCTGCTGCACGTGCTGGGCGGGCTCGGGGTGGAGGAGAAGTCGGCCAGGCAGGCGCTGGCGCGGATGGCCGCCGACGGGTGGATCGTGTCGGCGCGGTCCGGGCGGCGGGTGCGCTGGTCGCTGACGCGGCGCGGCCGCGAGCTGCTGACCGAGGGGGCCGAGCGGATCTACGCGTTCGGCCGCGACCGCGAGCCGTGGGACGGGCGCTGGGTGGTGCTGATCGCGACCGTGCCCGAGTCTCGGCGCGAGCTGCGCCACCGGCTGCGCACCGGCCTGACCTGGGCGGGGTTCGGCAGTCCCGTGCCCGGCGTGTGGGTCAGCCCGCACGCCACCCGCGAGGCCGAGGCCAAGCAGGTGGTCGAGGGGCTGGGGCTCGACGTGGCCGTGTTCTCGTTCAACGGGCCCTACGCGGGGATCGGCTCCGAGCGGACGCTGGTGGAGCAGGCCTGGCATCTGGGGGAGCTGGCGGCGCACTACCAGGAGTTCATCCAGGAGTTCGCCGGCATGCGGCCGGAGCCGGGCGATCCGGTGCTGCTGGCGCAGGTCCGGCTCGTCCACGAGTGGCGGCGCTTCCCGATGCTCGACCCGCGGCTGCCGCTGGAGCTGCTGCCCCCGAACTGGATCGGGGTGCGCGCGGCCAACGTCTTCAACGACCTGCACGGCACCTGGCTGGCGGGCGGGCGGCGGCAGTGGGACGAGCTGCGCGACATGTGACAGTCGGCTTGCGGGGCGTCACGACACTGTCAAGCTCCGTTGTCGGCAGACCATCCGTACAGCGCGAACGGCTCCCCCGCCAGCACCCTGGCGATGGCGGCGGCCGGGTAGCCGATCGTGTCGTCGGGCAACTCGCCGAGCGGCCGCCAGGCGAGTTCGGCGCACTTGTGCGGCTCGGCGTTGTACGGCTCGCCCGCCCACTTCCTGGCGACGAAGAACAGGCCCACGCGGTCGGGGGCGCGGTGCATGACGTGGGCGAACTCCAGATCGTCCGGCCGGATGGTGACGCCGACCTCCTCACGAGCCTCCCTGACGGCCGCGCCGACCACCGACTCACCGGGCTCCAGATGCCCCGAGGGCAAGTGCCATTGGCCGTCGCCATAGCCGGTATTGGCCCGTTTGCCGAGAAGCACGGTGCCGTCACGGACGAGCATCACGTGCACGTCGACGATGGCCCTGAACCTGTCAGGACGTGACTCCCCCGTGGCCTCCCCCACGGCCTTCGCCGCCGCCTCACCGGGATTTGACCGCTCGGCGACCGCGGGGCGGCGGTCGAGTGCCTGGGCCCATTTGACGGCGACCGCGGCCACCTGGATCAGCTCGGTGCGCAGCAGCTCGGGGTCCGACTCGGCGAACGCCTCCAGGACCTCCTCACGCAGGATGTGCCGCCAGGTCAGCTCCCCGCGCCGGCCCGCCTCGTCGGTCTCGCGCCTCGCCCGATCGGCCTCGGCCACCGCGTCCTCGGCTCCGGTGCCGTCGGGTACGGCCTGCATGCCCCACTTGGCGTCCTGCGCCGCCCGTTCGGCCGCCACATCGCCGAGCACCCGGGCCAGCGACCCCGGCACCCCCGCGTCGCCGTCGCGCGCCACTCCTTCGCCGTCCTTCGTCATGAACGACGAGTCTGCCCGATCCACCGGGAACACGGGCCCGCGATCGTCAGGCCGGGCGGCCGTCGACCTCCTCCGCCGACAGGTCCACCCCCGGCAGGAGCCGCCGCCAGCTCTCCCCGGCATCCCGCTCCAGTACGGCCAGCAGGTCGCAGAACGCCTTGAACGTCGTCCGCGGCCGGCGGAAGTACACCTCCCCCACCCGCCCGAAGCAGTGATGCATGAAGGCCACCAGCGCGTCGTCGTCCACGAGGTAGCGCCCGCCCTCGCCGGAGGCGTACACGAACCGGATCTTGGCCAGCACCACGTACACCTCCTCGGCCGTCAGCGCGGCCAGCCGGAGCACCGGCCCCGAGTGATCCACCGGCCCGACCGCGGCGAAGGCACCGCCGCCCAGCCGCCTGCGCAGCGCGGGATGGCTGAAAAGCCCGCTGTGCCCGTCCCTGAGGAACTCCGGGGTGCCCCCGAACACGAACCCCAGATGCGCGACCCCGCTGCTGACGAGGCCCAGGATCTGGTCGTAGTTGGCGTCCCGGGCCAGGGGATCGGCCAGCGTGTACAGGTTGACCATCTCGTCCAGGCAGACGAGCAGCCCGTCGTACCCGGCCAGCCGGACGAACCGGCTCATCAGCGCGATGTGATCGGGTACGGTCGCGTCGTCGATGATCGACCGGACGCCGAGCGCCGACCTGGCCTCGGCCGCGGTCGGGTACTCGGCGCGCAGCCAGCGCAGCGCGGCCGACTTGAGGTGGTCGTCGCCCGTGTCGTGGCCGCGCCAGTACGCGATGATGACCTCGGCGAAGTCGTGGCCGCCCGGCCGCGTCGCCAGGTACGCCAGGCGTTCCCCGATCGCCAGGGCCGGGTCGGTGCGCGTCTGGCGGGCCTCGTCGAGCGCGGCGGACAGGAAGCGTTCGACGATGCCGGCGAGCGCGCCGCCGGCGGGTGTGCCCCGGGTGGCCATGCCGCGGGTCAGCTCGGTGTAGAGGGCGCGGGCCCGGCCCTCGGTCGAGTGCAGCAGGTGCTCGGTGGTGATGTCGGCGTGCATGGTGACCAGCCGCTTGTCCAGCGCCAGCGAGCGCGCCCGGCGCAGCAGGAACGTCTTGCCCGCGCCGTGCTCGCCGATGACGAACCGGACGGCCGTGCCGCCCACCGCGACGCGTTCGACGTCGGCGGACAGCGCCGCCAGCTCGGCGGTACGGCCGGCCTGGATGTGGTGCTGACCGATCAGCGGGACCAACCCCGCCCGCAGCGCCTTGAGAAGGGCGTCGCGTTCGCGGGCGCGAACGGTCACTTCAGCATCTCCCCCAGCACTCGCCGGTCGACCAGGATCGGATCGTCGCCGTCGAGCAGCGGATCGCCCACGGTCTGGTAGGCGGCCTCGTTGACGCGGTCCATCGCGCCTTCCGGCAGCAGGTTCCAGGCGTCCGCGAGGGCCTCGAACTGGCCCCGGCCGATGTGCGGCTCGTCGACGGCGGCCAGGGCGCGGACCAGGCCGGAGTGGCGGCTGTCCAGCCCCGCCAGCGGGGTCACCTCGGGCGGCGGGGCGGGCGGGGGGATCGGCTCCTCACCGGCGAGCAGCGAATCGAGCCGCGTCCCCAGCTGGGCCGTCTCGGCCAGCCTGGCGACCGCCCCCCAGACGGGCACCGCCGGAGCACCGAGGACGTGCCCCAGGGGCACGCCCTGCGGCACGAAGGTGTGCGGCACCGGCGACGACACGGCGAGGTCCTGCGGAATGGGGTGCTCCTGCGCCGGCAAGTAAGACGCGGGCCCGTAGGGCGTGGAGGCATCGGGCACGGGCCCGTTGGGCGTGGAGGTGTACGGCGCGGACCCGTTGGGGGCGGAGTCGTAAGGCGCGGGCCCGTACGGCGTAGAGGAGTAAGGCGCGGACCCGTTGGGGGCGGAGGGGTGCGGCGCGGGCCCGAAGGGCGGAGAGGTGAAAGGCCCTGAGGGGTGGTGCGGCATGATCACACGTGGCGGGGGCACCGGCTGCGCGGGGGCGTGCGGCACGTACGCCAGCTGGATCGGCGCATGCCGCACGCCGGTGTACGACGCGAGCCCACCCCCCGCCGACGTCGAATCCTGGTCGAGCCCGAGCAGCCAGTGGATCCGGGCGAGGATCTGGGCCTCCTCCGGCGCGATGTGCCCGTCGGCGGCGGCCACGTCCCTCAGGAACTCCGCCACGTGGGCGCGCTGGGCCGCGCCGATCTCCTGGACCCGTTCGATCAGGCCGATCAGCGGCACCTCCGCACCGAGCAACCACTCCAGATGCGCCCGCAGGCGGGCCCGCTCGCCGGCCGTCAGATGCAGCGCCCGCTCAAGGTGCTCGCCCAGCCGACGGTAGGCGGCCTCGGGCGTCTGGCCGTCCGCCGTGCTCGCGGCGCCCAGGTGCAGCAGCGCGGTAGCCGCCCGGTACGCGTCCGACGCCGCGGCCGTCGGCCCGTCCGGCGCGGCGAACAAGGCCATCACCCCCTCGGCCGGCACCGGACCCCCCAGACGCGGGTCCGGTTCGATCCCGACCCCGGCCCGGCCGAGGATCTGGGCGAGCGCGATGACATCCTTCCTGGCGGGAACGGGCGTGGACAGCAGGGCGACGAACTCCTCGGCGGGCACGAGCGCGGTCTGCTGCTGCCCGAGCCGGCGCAGCGCCCACCGCACCGCCCCGCCCGCCCCGCCGGAGCCCAGGTCGAGCAGCTCCGCGGGCAGCAGCGCCTGGGCGCGCACGCTCTGCCTCGCGCCGGGCAGCCGGCCGAGGAAGCGGCTGTACGCCTCCAACTCGGAGCCGCACTCCTCGGCCAGCCCGAACAGCTCCCTGGTGGGCGCCGTGAGCGTCAGCACATCGGGTACGCCCGGCAGCACCGCCGGGGCGCCGGCGAACCCGGGGCTCGCGGGCCGGTAGTCGAAGGCCAGCTCCTTGGCGCCGGGCTGGACGACGAGCCCTTCGCCGTGCCGGGCCGTGTACCTCCGCTGGAACAGCGCGCCGAACTCCTCCGGGCAGCGCGTGGCGGGCGTGCCCGGCCGGTAGGCGGGGTGGCCGCGCAGCCAGGCCAGCGCCCAGTCGGCGGGCACCGGCCGGCCCTGCGCGGCGAGCTCCCCCAGCCGGGCCCGCAACGCGAACGCCGCGCCGGTCACCTCGGGCTCGCAGAGGGCGGCCAGCAGGGCCTCGAACGGTGCCGCGTGCCGCTGGAAGGCGTCGTGCCCGGCGTAGAGGCCGATGAGGCGCCGCACCTCCTCGTAGATCATCGGTAGTTCCTCTTGGGCCGTGGAGCGGTCCAAGTGCAGGTCGTGTAGCACGCGACGTTCGAGGCCGTAGAAATAAAGGAAAACGTAGCCGAGGGGCGTCCGCGGATAGCATCGCCCGTCGGCGAGCCAGCTCAGATAGGCCGCCCGCGACGGCGCCGGGAGCGCGGCATAGCTCGGCCAGCGGTCGAGCCCCTGACCGTCCCAGTCCGGCTGTGTCATGTCCACGGGCAGTTCGGGATCGATCAGCGCCGGCTCCACCGACATTCCGGACGCGGAAGGCAGCTCTGACCCGACGTAGAGCAGACCGCCGACGATGGTCAGCCCGGCGATGTGGATACCGCTGCCCGGGGGCAGCCACGGCCCCTCCGCGGACGAGGGCAGGGCGGGCTTGACCTGGCCGGATAGCGCATGACGGCCACGCGCGCGGTACACCAGCGGCCCTCCCTCCGCCTCACCACGAATTTGATGAGGATTGCACCCTAGCGCCCCTCCGATTGCACGACATATCGTTCAATCTCCTCGTTACAATCTTGAATCACTACTCCGCCGGCCCGTTAGCGGACCGTCCGAAAATCTTTTTCTGACCGGACCGATGACCGGGGTCCGCCGCCACCGGTAACGCAGCCGGGCCTACCAGGCGCTTCCCCCGCCGAACCGGCTTACACCCGAGGGCGCCGGACCCGTATCCGGCCTGCGGCACTCCCCCCAGCTCGTGCCGTACGGGCGCCTTTATAGTTGGCCGGGTGACCGACGACCAGCACGGGCTGGCGATGAGCGGCGCGGGCGGCGCCGCCGCCCGCCACTACGACCAGGCGATCGACGAGCTGCTGCACTTCCGGGTGGAGGTCGACGCCGAGGCCGCGGCCGCCCTGTCCGAGGCGCCCGACTTCCCGATGGGCCAGGTCCTGACCGCCTACCTCGGGCTCCTGACCACGGAGGTGGAGGACGCGCGCACGGCCAGGCAGCGGTTCGCGGCCTGGCGGGCCCGCGCCGGCGGCCCCGGAGGACTGCTGCCCCGCGAACGCGCCCACGTCGAGGCCGTCCAGGCGCTGCTCGACGGCGACTTCCTGACCTGCGGCAGACTCCTCGGCGCGATCACCGAGCAATATCCGCGCGACGCCCTGGCGCTGGCGGCCGGGCACCAGGTCGACTTCTTCACCGGCGACGCCCGCTCGCTGCGCGACCGGATCGGCGGCGCGCTCAACGCCTGGCACGAGGACGACCGGCATTACGGCCACGTGCTGGGGATGTACGCGTTCGGGCTGGAGGAGTCCGGCCACTACGACCGGTCGGAGGACGTGGGGCTGCGCGCGGTCGAGCTGAACGCGCGCGACGTCTGGGGCATCCACGCGGTCGTGCACACGTACGAGATGCAGGGCCGTTTCGGCGACGGCATCCGCTACCTCGACGCCCGGCTCGGTGACTGGTCGACCGGCACGTTCTTCAACGTGCACACCTGGTGGCACTACGCCCTGTACGCGCTGGAGTCCGGCGACACCGGCCGCGCCCTGGCCGTCTACGACGCGGCGCTGGCGGGCGGCCATGGCTCGATGGAGCTGCTCGACGCCGCCGCGCTGCTCTGGCGGCTCCTCCTGGAGGGCTCCGAGCAGCACGGACGCTGGCAGGCGCTGGCCGACGCGTGGCCGGCCAAGATCGCGGTGCCGTTCTACGCCTTCAACGACATGCACGCCGTCATGTCGTACGTGGGGGCGGGCCGCGTGGCGGAGGCCGAGAAGCTCATCGCGAGCCGGGAGGCGTACCTCACCGAACCCCATCCGGACATCACCAACCACGCCATGACCGCCCGCGTCGGCCTGCCGGTCTGCCGGTCACTGGTGGCCTTCGGCCGGGGCGACTTCGACGCGGTCGTGGACCTGCTGTATCCGATCAGGCATCGGATCAACGAGTTCGGCGGCAGTCACGCGCAACGCGACGCCGTGCAGAAGACGCTCCTGGAGGCCGCCCTGCGTGGCGGCCGCCGGGACCTGGCGCGGGTGCTGATCAGTGAGCGGATCAATGTACGGCCGTGCAGTCCGTTCAACTGGCTCAAGCAGGGCGCCCTCGCCGAGGCCCTGGGCGACCGCGCGGCGGCCGCGACGGCCCGCCGCCGGGCCGACCAGCTGGCCCGCCAGACCTGAGCCCCCGCTCAAGAGTCTCCCGCTCCCCAGCCACGTCCGGAAGTGTCGGTTCCGCCCAGTAGGGTCGGCAGCATGGATCGGCAACTCACCCTGATGGCGGTGCACGCTCACCCCGACGACGAATGCCTGAGCACCGGCGGCATCCTCGCCCGCTACTCCGACGAGGGCATCCGCACGGTCCTGGTCACCTGCACCAACGGCGAGCAGGGCGACGGACCCGGCGGCGTCAAGCCCGGCGACCCCGGCCACAACGACGCCGAGGTGGCGGAGCGCAGGCTGGCGGAGCTGCGCGAGTCGGTGCAGCACCTGGGCATCGACCACCTGGAGCTGCTCGGCTACCGCGACTCCGGCATGGACGGCTGGGACACCAACGCCCACCCCGACGCGTTCGCCAACGTGCCTGTCGACGTGGCCGCCACCCGCCTCGGCGAGCTCATCGAGCGCTATCGCCCGCAGGTCATCGTCACCTACGACGAAACAGGCGGCAGCGGCTACAACCACCCCGACCACGTCCAGGCCCACCGCATCACGGTCGCGGCCGTCGAGGCGACCGGCATCCCCGACAAGTTCTACTACACGGCCATCCCCCGCGCCGCGATCAAGCGCATGTTCGAGTTCATGCGCAGCAGCGGTGTCGAGATGGGCGACTTCCAGCCCTCCGACGACTTCGGCACCCCCGACGAGCTCGTGACGAGCGTCGTCGACGTCGCCCCCTATGTCGGCCGCAAGCTCAAGGCCCTGCAGTCACACGAGAGCCAGGGCGAGAACATCTTCTTGCTCCGCATGCCCGAGGAGGCCCAGCAGCAGGCGTTCTCCGCCGAGTCCTTCACGCGGGTGGTCAACCGCGTGACCGCACCGGACCACGAGGACGACCTGTTCGCGGGTCTCCGCTGACGGACAGGCCCCGCGCGTGCGCGGGGCCTGCCCAAGATCAAGGGGACAATTCCCCCGACCCCCTGACGATCAATCGCGTGGGCACCAGGGCGCGCCGGGCCCGGGAGCGGTCGCCGTCCAACCGGGACAGCACCAGCTCCGCCGCCACCTCCCCGATGGCCGCCGGATCCTGCGCCACGACGGTCAGCGGCGGATCCAGCACCTCCGCCAGCGGCAGGTCGTCGAAGCCCACCAGCGCCACGTCCCGCCGCCCCGCCCGGGCCAGCGCCACCACCGCCCCCATGGAGGCGAAGTTGTTGGCCGCGAACAGCGCGGTGGGCGGGTTTTCCAGGGCCAGGAGCCGCAGGGTGGCCGCGCGGGCCGCCTCCTGGTCGTGGCCCGTCTCCACCAGGGCGCGGTCGAAGGGCAGACCCGCCTCCTCCAGGGCGTCACGGTAGCCCTGGAGGCGTTCGCGGCGGGTGTAGAGAGTGGCGGGCAGGTCGCCGATGAAGCCGATCCGGCGGTGGCCGTACCCGATCAGGTGGGCGATGCCCGCCTGGGCGCCGGACCGGTTGCCGCTGACCACGCTGTCGGCGGTCAGGCCGACGGCGGGCCGGTCGAGGAAGACGATGGGCAGGCCGGCGACGCGTTCCGACCGCAGGTAGCGGTGGTCTCCGGTGGCGGAGGGCACCACGATGAGGGCGCTGACCCGGCGGGCCAGGAAGGTGGCGATCAGGGACTGCTCCAGATCGGCGGTCTCGCTGGAGGAGCCGACGATGAGGGTCAGGCCGCGAGCCCTGACGGCGCTCTCGATGCCGCCCGCCACCGTGCCGAAGAACGGGTTGCCCATCTCGGGGATGACCAGCCCGATCGCGGCGTCCCTGGCCCCGACCCGCATGTTGCGGGCCATCAGGTTGGGTTGGTAGCCCAGTTTGCGGACCGCGGCCATGACGCGTTCGCGCGTCTCGATGGCCACGGGTCCGTCGTCGTTGAGCACCCGTGAGACGGTCTTGGCGGTGACACCCACCTCACGGGCCACGTCTGTCATGGTGGGACGCCGCATTTCGACCATGCTAGAGGCCGATCGCCTCCGCCGCGTCCTTGTCCGTCACGACCGACTTGCCTTCCGAAACCTGGAGGGCACCGGTCATGATGGCGACGACCTCGGCCATGCTGTGGTCGCCCGGCTTGATCTGGGCGACGCGGCGGCCGAGCCGCTGGACGTGGATCCGGTCGGCGATCTCGAAGACGTGGGGCATGTTGTGACTGATCAGTACGACGGGCATGCCGCGGTCGCGGACCCGCTTGATCATGTCGAGCACCTGCCCCGACTCCTTGACCCCGAGAGCGGCGGTGGGCTCGTCCATCACGACGACGTGCCGGGCCCAGGCCACGGCCCTGGCCACGGCCACACCCTGCCGCTGGCCGCCGGACAGCGACTCGACGGGCTGGGTGAGCGAGCGCAGGCCGATCTTCAGGTCGGCCATGTGATTAGCCGACTCCTCACGCATCCGCTTCTTGTCGAGCTTGCGGAAGATCGTGCCGAGCAGTCCGGGCTTGCGCAGCTCGCGGCCGAGGAACAGGTTCGTGGCGATGTCGAGCGAGGCGGCCACGGCGAGTTCCTGGTAGACGGTCTCGATGCCGAGCCTGCGCGCTTCCAGGGGGTTGCGGATGCGGACGGACTTGCCGTCGAGGAGGATCTCGCCCTCGTCCGGCTGCAGGGCGCCGGTCAGCGCCTTGATCAGGCTGGTCTTGCCGGCGCCGTTGTCGCCGATGACGGCGAGCACCTCGCCGGGCATCAGGTCGAAGTCGGCGCCGTCGAGCGCGACCACGTGGCCGTAGCGCTTCACCAGGCCGCGCGCCTGGAGTACGGGGGTCATCGGGTCCTCCTCCGGGAGAGCTGGTCGACGGTGACGGCGAGGATCACCAGGATGCCGGTGATGAGCGTCTGATAAATCGACGGTACGCCCATGAGCTGCAGGCCGTTACGGAAGACCCCGACGATGAGCGCGCCGATCAGCGTGCCGATCACCAGGCCGCGGCCACCGAACAGGCTGGTCCCGCCGAGCACGACGGCGGTGATGCTGTCGAGGTTGTCGGTCTGCCCGGCCTGCGGGTCGCCCACGCCGGTCCTGGAGACGAGCAGCAGGGCGGCGATGCCGTACACGAGGCCCGCGATGGTGTACACGCTGATCGTCAGCCGCTGCGTGCGGATGCCGGTCAGCCGGGCGACCTCCTGGCTGTTGCCGAGCGCGTACACGTGGCGGCCCCAGGCGGTCTGCCCGAGCACGTACGCGAAGAACAGGAACAGCAGGATCGTGAGCAGCGACCCGTAGGTGACGTTCGTCTCGCCGATCTTGAACGTCTGCCCGAGGAAGGTCAGCGCGGCCGGCAGGTCGGTGACCGTCTGGTCCTCGGAGTAGATGTGGGTCAGCGCGAACACCACGTTCAGCATGCCGAGCGTGACGATGAACGGCGGCAGCGAGATCTTCGTCACCAGCAGCCCGTTCGCCAGCCCGAACGCCGCGCAGACGGCGATCCCGGCGACGATGGCGAGCACCGGCGGCAGGCCGCTGCCGACGGCCAGCTTGGTCATCACGATGCCGCCGAACGCCATGATCGCGCCGTTGGACAGGTCGATGCCGGCCGTCAGGATGATCAGCGTCTGCCCGATGGCGAGCGTGCCGACGACCATCACCTGCTGGATGATCAGCGAGAAGTTGCCGCCGGTGAGGAACTGGTCGCTGTTGACCGCGAAGAACACGCAGGCCAGCAGGAGCGCGCCCAGCGGCCCCGCGGTCGGTGTGGAGATGATGCGGCGCGGCAGCGTCGCTTCCATGACGGCCATGTCAGCCCCAGCAGTTCGCCAGGCCGAAGGCGGTGTCCTTCGCCTCGACGCCCTGGACGGCCTTGTCGGTGATCAGGGTGACGCCGGTGTCGGTGTACCCCTTGGGCTTGGCGCCGCCCTTGGCGACCGCGGCGACGGCCTTGACGCCGTCCTCGGCCATCTTCAGCGGGTACTGCTGCGAGGTCGCGGCGATCTCCCCGCTCTTCACGGCCTTGACGCCGGTGCAGCCGCCGTCGACCGAGACGATCAGCACGTCCTTCTCGCGGCCCTTGGCCTTGAGCGCGGTGTAGGCGCCGAGGGCGGCGGGCTCGTTGATGGTGTAGACGAGGTTGATGTCGGGCGCCTTCTGCAGGCAGTTCTCCATCGCCTCCTGGCCCTTGGCCTGGTCGCCGCGCGTGTCCTGGGAGCAGACGACCGACGGGTCGCCCTCGGCGATGCCGAAGCCCTTCAGGAAGCCGTCGTGGCGGAGCTGCCCGACCGTGATGCCGGGGGCCAGGTCGAGGGTGGCGATCTTCGCGGTCTTGCCGGCCATCGCGCCCTTGGCGTACTGGCCGATCAGCTCGCCCGCCTTGAGGTTGTCGGTGGCGAACAGCGCGTCGGTGGCGTCCTGCGGGTCGGTCGGCGTGTCCAGCGCGATCACCACGACGCCGGCGTCCCGGGCCTTCTTGATCGCGGGCACGATCGCCTTGGTGTCGTTGGGCGTGATGAGGATGCCCTTCACCCCGGCCGCGACCATGTTCTCGATGGCGGTGAGCTGGGAGGCGTTGTCGCCGTCGAACTTGCCCGCGGCGGTCATCAACTCCATGCCCTCCGCCTTGGCGGCCTTCTGCGCGCCTTCCTTCATCTTGACGAAGAACGGGTTGGTCTCCGTCTTCGTGATCAGCCCGACCTTGGCGGAGCTGGTGGAGGCCTTTTGCTCGCCACCGCCGCAGCCAGTGACGAGGAGAGCGGCGGCCAGCAGTCCGGCCGAGAGCCTAGCAATCATGGTGGCTTCCTATCAGGGATGATTCAATGTCATCGTTGACATATGTCAACGTTGACATTCGCCGTGCTGCGATGATGGACTCCGTTTCTAGAAACGTCAATGCCCCCGCGACGTAACAAATCTGCAAACATGGCAGAAAGGTTGACCCTGATGATCGCTGTCCTGGGCGAATGCGTCGCTGACGCCTTCGCTGACCGGCGTCCCGGCGAGCTGGAGCTCCGGGTGCTGCCGGGCGGGGGCCCCGCGAACACGGCAGTGGCTCTCGCCCGCCTCGGCACCGCGACCCGGTTCCTGGGACGGGTGTCCGGGGACGTGTTCGGAGAGCTGTTCCGCGAGCACCTCACCTCCTCCGGGGTGGACCTGTCTGCCTGCGTACCCGCCGGCGAGCCGAGCACACTGGCCGTGGCCTCGCTCGACGAACGAGGTCAGGCGGCCTACAGCTTCCACGCCGAGGGCACCGCCGACTTCCAGTGGACGCCCGAGGAGCTCGCCGCCGTCGACCCGCGCGGGTGGTCCTGCCTGCACACGGGGTCTCTCGCGCTGGTCAGGCAGCCGGGCGGCGCCGCGGTGGAGGCGTTCGCGGGCGACGCCCGCGAGCACGCGACGGTCTCGATCGATCCCAACGTACGGCCCAGCCTGGCGAGCCGGGCGGACTACCCGGTGGAGCGCTGGTGCGCGGTGGCCGACATCCTCAAGCTCAGCGAGGACGACCTGTCCTTCCTGATGCCGGACGAGCCCGTGGAACGTGCCTGCGACGCCTGGCACGCGGCGGGGGCCCGGCTCATCGTGATCACCCAGGGCGCGGCGGGCGCGCTGGTGTCCCTGGACGGGAAACGGACGTCGGTACGAGCGCCGCGGATCAAGGTCGTCGACACCGTGGGGGCCGGTGACTCCTTCACCGCCGGGCTGCTGCACCGGCTGGGCGTGCGGGGGCTGCTCGGGGGCCGCCTGGAGGGGCTCGACCTGGAGACGGCCGCCGACGCCGCCGCCTTCGCCGCCCGGGTGGCGGCGCTGACGTGCTCGGTCGCGGGGGCGAACCCGCCGTGGGCACACCAGCTCAACGAGCCCGCGGGACTGTGACGCGACACGGGACCCAGCCTTACCGAACGGGAGCCCCGCCCAGGAGCCGGGCCTGCTCCTCCTCGACGATCTGGCGGGCCAGCGCCTGCTCGGACACGTCGATCGCGTCGGGCGCGGACTCGGCCAGGTCGCTGCGCCTGGCGTAGGCGTCGAACAGCGCCGTCTTGGCCTGCAGGATCTTCAGCATCCGCTCGTCCACGCCGCCGGGCGAGAGCAGCCGGTGCACCTGGACCCGGCGCACCTGCCCCATGCGGTGCGCGCGGGCCACGGCCTGGCTCTCCATGGTGGGCTTGACCTGCGGTTCGCAGATGATCACGACGGAGGCGGCCTGCAGGTTGAGCCCGACCCCGCCGGCCTGGATCTGGGCGAGCAGCACCGCGTGCCCCGGCACCGCGCTGAACGCGTCCACGGCCTCCTGGCGGCGCTCCGGCCGCAGATCACCGGTGAGCGGCCCGTGGACCGCCGGGCCGAGGGCGTCCCGCACCGCGGTCAGGACGTCGCGGAAGTAGGAGAAGACCACCACCTTCAGCCCGCTGCCCGCCGCCTCGTCGACCAGCTCACGCAGCCGTTCGAGCTTGGCCGACTTGTCCGGCACCGCGTAGGCGGCGCGGCGCATGGCCATGAAGTTGCCCGCCGCGACCGCCGCCCGGTAGGCGTCGGCGTCCGCGGCGCTCAGCTCCTCCCACTCGTCGACGCGCACGAGATCGGGCAGCTCGGTGAGCACGTCCTCCTGGTTGCGGCGCAGGTAGACGGGCGCCACCGCGCTCCGGAACGCCTGCGCGCCGGCGGCGGCGTCGCTGCCGCGCACCTGGGCGAGCAGCTCGGGCTGGAGGGGGCGAACCAGGTTGCGGAACTCCTCCACCCGGTTCTCCATCGGCGTGCCCGTCATGAACAGCACCCGCTCGACCCGCCCGCACCATGCGGCGACGGCCCTGGACCGGCGGGCCTCGGGGTTCTTGACGTAGTGGGCCTCGTCGACCACCAGCATGCCCACCTCGGCGCTCACGCCGTCGAGTCGCTGCAGCCCGTCGAAGGTGGTCACGGCCACGCCGCCGCGCTCCAGCCACTCCGCCAGGGCGGTGTCCCGCTCGCCGCCGTGCAGCCGGTAGGCGGGCAGCGTGCTGCGGGTCTCGATCTCGCGGGTCCAGTTGATCAGCACGCTGGCCGGGCAGACCACCAGGAAGTGGCTCCTGCCGCGCGCCTTGAGGTGCGCGAGCGCGGCGATGGCCTGCACGGTCTTGCCGAGCCCCATCTCGTCACCGAGGATCACCCGGCGCTGCGCCAGCGCGAACCGGGCCCCGAACACCTGGTAGCCACGGAGCGAAACCCGGCGGTGGGTGTCGTCGAGCTCCTGGTGCCTGACCCGTTCGGCCAGGTCGTCGGGCAGGAACCCCTCGGCGGCGACCCGGTCGCCCGGCTCCAGGGCGGCGATCTCGGCCAGCAGGTTGTAGTAGTCGGCCGCGCGGATCTCGAAGTCGATCCACACCTCCGCCCCGGAGGGCGACGGCCGCAGCAGGTCCACGGTCGCCTGCGTGATGAGCAGCCGCGTCTCGGTCTGCCCGGCGAGGATCTCGGAGATCCCGGCGACGGCCTCCTCCGCCCGCCGCCGCTTCTCCTCACCGGACAGCAGCCGGCGCCACCAGCCGCTCACCGCCCGCGCCACCGGCATCAGCGCGGCGAGCCGCTCCTCGACCGCGTCGGCCGTCCGGCGGGCGCGCGGCAACTCGGGCCCCGCGGCCACCAACGGGTACAGGGCGGCGAGCAGCGCCGTGGTCTCGGCGTCCTGGCCCTCGACGTCGATCTGGACGGTGGTGACCTCCCGCGCGGCGCGCTCGATCTGCTTGGCCGCCGCGTGCACCTGCCGCTGCGTCTGCGGCCCGATCCCCGGCAACCGCTGCAGCTCGTACGGCGTGGCGTCCAGCACGTCGAGCACCGTCGTGTAGCCCATGCGCTCCAGCATCCCGAGCCGCAGCCGCCCGCCGGTCACGTCCTTGAGCCGGGCCACCGGGATGCCCGCGAGCTCGGCCCTGGCCTGCGGCTTGCGCAGCGCGGACACGGCCGCCACGACCCGGGTCAGCGCGCGCTCGTGCTCCGCACGCAGCTCCCGCGCCTCGGCGAGCAGCCGCGCCGCCTGCCGGAGCACGTCCCGCACTTCCCTGGCACCGCTCACGACCTTGAACGGTACCGCGTCCCGGCGCCTCGATCAGCTCAAGAACCGGCAGGCCAGGCAATCTGCCCGGAGTGGTAGTAATTCACGCCCATGACGCGCCAGCGCGGCCCCTGCGCTCCGAGGCGCTTCTTGAAGGCGGTCCAGTCGTGCTTGCCGTACGGGGACCAGGCCAGTTCGGCCAGGGCGGGCAGGCGCGGGAAGGCCATGTACTCGATGTCGGCCGACGTCCTGATCGTCTCGGTCCACAGCGGCGCCTCCACGCCCAGGACCTGCTGGGACGGCAGGCCGGTCAAGTAGGAGCCGGGGTTCCAGCCGTAGGCGTCCTTGACCTCGATCAGCCCGGCCCAGTCCTGGCCGAGCTGGGTGCGCGAGTTGTACTTCATGTCGAGGTAGGCGCGGCTGGCCGGGGACATGATGACCTTCCGCCCGGCGCCGGCGACGGCGCTGTCCTTCGGCGTGGTGCCCCAGTACTGGACGACCGTGGAGGGCAGCGGCGTGGCCTTGACGATGTCGTGCCAGCCGATGACGGTCTTGCCGTGCGCGGCGGCGATGGCCTGCGCCCGGTTCATGAACGCGGCGTAGTCGGCCGGCTTGGTGGAGCTGGCCTCGTCGCCGCCGAGGTGCAGGTAGGGGCCGGGGGTGATCGCGGCCAGCTCGCCCAGCACCTGGTCGATGAAGGTGTAGGTGATCTCCTTCGACGTGCACAGCGTGCTGAACCCGACGTCGGTCCCGGTGTAGAGGGGCGGCGCCACGCCGTTGCAGTTCAGCTCGGCGTACGAGGCCAGGGCGGCGTTCGTGTGCCCGGGCAGGTCGATCTCGGGCACGATCGTGATGTTGCGGGCGGCGGCGTAGGCGACGAGCTCCTGGTACTGGGCCTTGGTGTAGTAGCCGCCCGGGTCACCGCCGACGGCGGTGCTGCCGCCGTACGTGGCCAGCCTGGGCCTGGAGTCGATGACGATGCGCCAGCCCTGGTCGTCGGAGAGGTGGAGGTGCAGGTAATTGATCTTGTACAGGGCGATCTGGTCGATGTACCGCTGGACGGCGGCCACGGGGAAGAAGTGGCGGGCGACGTCGAGCATGGCGCCCCGGTAGGCGTAGCGCGGCGCGTCGGTGATCCGCCCGCCCTGCACGGGCCATGGTCCCGGCTGGACGGTCGCGCTGTCGGCCGCGTACGGCAGGAGCTGGCGCAGCGTCTGCACCCCGTTGAACAGCCCGGCGGCCCGGTTGGCCAGCACGGTGATCCCGGTGGCGGTCACGTCGAGCTGGTAGGCCTCGTCCCCGCCGCTCACGCTGCCCAGCCGCAGCGAGATGCCGCCGGCGGCCGGCGCCGCGACGATGGGCACGGGGTAGCCGGTCGAGCGCCGCAACTGCCGCGCGAGCTGGTCGCCGACGGCCGGGACGTCGGTGTAGAGACTCGTGGACGAGGTGATCTGGTACGTGACCCCGGCCGCGGGCGTCGCGCTGACCGGCACGGGGACCACACCACCGAACCCGAGGGGCGCGGCGGCGGGCGCGCTGGGGGACGCCGACACCGAAGTGGCCACGAGGGCCGCCACCAGGACCAGCACTGTGCGCAGGCTCATGGCATCACCATACGGACGCGATCAGCACTAGTAAAGAAACTTTCCAAATACGCTTGCACGCCGCTTGGCCAGTGGCCTTAAAGAGCCTCGCAAGCAGTGGCCCCAACCATCGGAGAGTCAGCTAAGCGATATCCACTCGGCCGCCAGACGAGGACAGAGATATGCGACGCCTACTCGGGATCATCACCCCGTTAGTCATCGGCCTGCTGTCAGCAGGTTTCGTCACCGCCGGCCCGGCGGCGGCACAGCCCGTACGGGCGTCCGACGGCCTGAACGCCTACTACGGCCAGCGGCTTGCCTGGGCTCCCTGCAAGGGCGGTTTCCAGTGCGCGAAGCTCAAGGTGCCGCTCGACTACACCAAGCCGTCGGGCAAGCGGATCGAGATCGCGGTGATCAGGCTGCCGGCCAAGGGCGGCAAGCGGCTCGGCTCGGTGGTGACCAACTTCGGCGGCCCCGGCGGGTCGGGCGTCGACGTCCTAAGAGCCACCGCGAAGACGAAGTTCACCGCCACCCTCCGCTCGCGATTCGACCTGGTCAGCTTCGATCCGCGTGGCGTGGGCGCCTCGGCCCCCGTGCGGTGCATGCCCACCGCGGTGGCCGACTGGTACCACTCCGTCGACGACACCCCGGACTCGCGGGCCGAGGTGAAGATGTACAACTACGCGCAGCTGCGGCTCGCGCAGGCCTGCCAGGCCAACTCCGGCGCGCTCCTGCCGTTCGTGGGCACGCCGAACGCCGCGCGTGACATGGACGTGCTCAGGGCCGCTCTAGGCGAGTCGCGCCTGACCTACGTCGGCTTCTCCTACGGCACCCTCCTCGGCGCCACCTACGCGGACCTGTTCCCGGCCAGGGTGCGCGCGCTGGTGCTCGACGGCGCGGAGGACCCCTCCGTGAAGGCGGGCGACTTCGGCGCCGACCAGAGCGCCGGCTTCGGGGTGGCGTTCGACTCCTTCGCGCGTGACTGCCTCAAGCGCAAGGACTGCCCCTTCACCAAGCGCACGGCCGTCAAGCGCATGCGGGCCCTGCACGACCGGACCGAGAAGGCGCCGCTGGTCAACACCTACGACGGCAGGCAGGCCACCCAGGCCCTCGTGTACACCGGCATCCAGGGTCTCCTGTACGACCAGGGGTCGTGGCCGGCCCTCCGGCAGGCGCTCGGCCAGGCCTTCAAGGGCGACGGCACGCTCCTGCTGCGGTACGCCGACGGTTACAACGAGCGGGGACCCGACGCGACCTACACCAACCTGATGGAGGCGCACACGGCCATCGACTGCCTCGACCACCCGACCTGGAGGCAGGCGCTGCGTCACGCCAAGGCGATCAGCTCCGGCAAGCTCATGGCCGGCCCGTGCGACTTCTGGCCGGTCAGGAGCAAGACCGTCAACAAGGCGATCCACGCCAAGGGCGCGCCGCCCATCCTGGTGGTCGGCACGCTGCGCGACCCCGCCACGCCGTACAAGTGGGCCAAGGCGCTGGCCGCCCAGCTGTCGTCGGGCGTGCTGCTCAGCTTCGACGGCGACGGCCACACCGCCTACGGCACCGGCTCGTCCTGCGTCGACAGGACGGTGGACCGCTACCTGATCACCCGGGTCCCGCCGCGCGCGGGGAAGATGTGCCCCAAGATCTGACGCTCCACCTGGCCCCGGCCGCCCGTGCGGCCAGGGTCAGCCGCTGTCGCCGTCCCCGTTGGCCGAGCGGTCGATCGCCGGTTGCACGAACCAGCTCCACACGGCCAGCAGGGCGATGACGACCGCCGTGATCACCGCCATCGTGTTGTGGAACAGGTAGTCGACCACCAGCATGGTGGCCGTGGTCATCGAGATGGCCAGGGCCAGCGCCCCCGCGATGCCGTACAGGTTGGACCGGCGGACCAGCGTCTCCTTCAGCCCCTGCCGGAACAGCACCCGGTGCTGGGCGGCCGGGGCGATGTAGCAGATCGACGCGATCGCGGCACTGACCAGCGCCACGTAGAACAGCCGCCGATCGGCCAGGCCCAGTTTGTCGAACCCCGGCGAGAACGGGACCGTCAGCAGGAACGCGAACAGCACCTGAACCCCGGTCACCGCCACACGGGCACTCTGCAGCAGCTCCACGAAGTTGCGGTCGGCCCGCTCTTTGCGGGTCTCCTTGTCCGGCTCCATGTGCCTTCATCTACCGAAGCCAGGGCATTTCATGCCCAAAGCATGATCTATCAGCGCATTCCGCGCCGGAAACGGGTCAGGCGAGCAGGCGGGCCGGGGTGATGGGCAGGTCGCGGACGCGGATGCCGGTGGCGTGGTAGACGGCGTTGCCGATGGCCGCGGCGGTGCCGACGATGCCGATCTCGCCGATGCCCTTGGCGCCCATCGGGTTGAGGTGCCGGTCGTCCTCCTCGATCCAGGCCGCGTCGATCCGCTCGACGTCCGCGCACACCGGGACGTGGTACTGGGCCAGGTCGTGGTTGCTGAACCCGCCGAACTCGTCGTCGGTGACGGTCGCCTCCATGAGCGCCATGCCCAGGCCCATCGTCATGCCGCCGACGAACTGCGACCTGGCCAGGTCCTCGTCGATGATCCGCCCGGCGGCGAAGATGCCCAGCAGGTGCGACACGCGGACCTCGCCGGTGTCCATGTCCACCCGGACCCGGGCGAACTGGGCGCCGAAGGAGTGCCTGGCCAGGTCCTCCTGCGCCTTGATGGCGTCGGTGGTGTCGGCGGCCCCGTGCTTGCCGTCGCGCAGCGCCTCCTCGCAGGCGGCCACGACGGCCGAGCCCCAGGAGGCCGTGCCCATGGAGCCGCCGGCCAGCGGGGCGGCGGGCAGGTCGCTGTCGCCCAGCTCGACGCGTACCTGCTCGGGCGGGACGCCGAGCGCGGTCGCGGCGATCCTGGTCAGCGCGGTGCGGGCGCCGGTGCCGAGGTCGACGGCGGCCACGCGGACGACGTAGCCGCCGTTCTCGACGGTGGCGGTGGCCTGGGACGGGCGCCGCATGGCCGGGTAGGTCGAGGAGGCGACACCGGTGCCGATGAGCCAGCGCCCCTGGCGGCGGACGCCGGGTGTGGGGTCGCGGCCCTCCCAGCCGAACCGGCGGGCGCCCTCCAGCAGGCAGGCCACCAGGTTGCGGGAGCTGAATGGCCGGCCGCCCGCCGGCTCGGTCTCCGGGTCGTTGAGCACGCGCAGCTCGACCGGGTCCATGCCGGCGGCGATGGCCAGCTCGTCCATGGCCGACTCCAGCGCGTACATGCCGGGGCATTCGCCCGGAGCGCGCATCCACGACGGGGTGGCGACGTCCAGCCGGACCAGCCGATGGGCCGTGCGCAGCGCGGGCGTCTCGTACATGGTGCGGGCCGGGGTGGCGGTCTGCTCGGCGAACTCGACCAGCGTCGAGCTCTGCTCGGCGACCTCGTGGTCGACGGCGGTCAGGCGCCCGTCGGCGTCGGCGCCGAGCCGCACCCGCTGGATCGTCGGCGTGCGGTAGCCGGTGACGTCGAACAGCTGCTGGCGGGTCAGCGCCACCTTCACCGGCCGCCCGGCGGCGCGCGCCGCGAGGACGGCGAGCACGGTGCCGGGCCGGATGACGCCCTTGGACCCGAAACCGCCGCCGACGTGCCGGCACACCACGCGCACCCGCTCGGCGGGCAGGCCGAGCAGCTTGGCGATCATGTCGCGGGCGGTGGACACGCCCTGCGTCGCGTCGTAGACGGTCAGGTCGCCGTCACCGCTCCAGACGGCGAGCGTGGCGTGCGGCTCCATCGGGTTGTTGTGCATGGCCGGCGTCGTGTACGTCACGTCCACGGTGAAGGCCGCCGCGGCCAGCCCGGCCGCCACGTCGCCCTTCTCGGTGTCGGCGGGATAGAACGGGTTCACCTTCTCCGGCCGGTAGAGCCCGGGATGGTCGCCGCGCAGCCGTACGTCGTGCGGGTCCTCCTGATAGCTGACCCGCACCGCCCGCGCGGCCGCGCGGGCGTCCTCGTAGGTGTCGGCGACGACGGCGGCGACGATCTGCCCCCGATAGGCGACCTCGCGGCTCTGGAACAGCCCGAGCTCGGGGTCCGCGCCGGGCGCCAGCGCGGGGGGATCCTCGCTGGACAGTACGGTCAGCACGCCCGGCATGGCCAGCGCCCCGGCCATGTCGATCGAGGTGATGCGGCCCCTGGCGATCTCGGCCTGGACCGGGTAGGCGTAGGTGACGCCCTCGACGGGGTATTCGGCCGCGTAGGTCGCGCGGCCGGTGACCTTGTCGTGCCCCTCGATCCGGTTCATGGCGCCAGCTCCAGCAGGGTGCGGACGATGAGGTTGCGGGCCAGCGGCACCTTGTGCGCGTTGCGTGGCAGCGGACGGGCCCGGGCGAGCTCGGCGTCGGCGGCCCGGCCGAAGCTCTCCTCGTCCGCCCGGCCGCCGCGCAGCGCCTGTTCGGCGCGCTCGCACCGCCACGGCGCGTGCGCCACTCCCCCGAGCGCGATCCGGCACTCGCGCACGGTCCCGTCCGCGGCGACGTCGAGGGCGGCGGCGATGGACACCAGCGCGAACGCGAACGAGGCCCGCTCGCGGACCTTGCGGTAGCGGGCGGCGCCCGGCGGCGGGGCGGGCAGGTGCACGGCGGTGACCAGGTCGCCGGGCTCCAGCACGGTGTCCCTGCCGGGCTCGTCGCCGGGCAGCCGGTGCAGCCCCGGCATCGGGATCACCCGGTCGCCGCCGGGCCCCGTGACGTGCACGCGGGCGTCGAGCGCGGCCAGCGCCACCGCCATGTCGGACGGATGGGTCGCCACGCAGGCGGTGGAATGCCCCAGGACCGCCAGGTTGCTGTGGTCGCCGTCGATCGCCGGGCAGCCGGATCCGGGCCGCCGCTTGTTGCACGGCTTGGAGACGTCCTGGAAGTACGGGCAGCGGGTGCGTTGCAGCAGGTTGCCGCCGACGGTCGCCATGTTGCGGATCTGCCCGGACGCCCCGGACAGCACCGCCCGCGCCAGCATCGGATAGCGCTCGCGGACCAGCGGGTGGGCACCCAGGTCGCTGTTGCGCACGGCGGCGCCGATCCGCAGCCCGTCGCCGTCGGGCTCGACGCGGTCGAGCGGCAGCCGGCTCACGTCCACCAGGAACTCGGGCTCGGCCACGCCCAGGCGCATGAGGTCGACGAGGTTGGTGCCACCGCCCAGGTACATCGTGCCGGGCCGGAACCTGGCCACGGCGTCGGCGGGGTCGCCGGCCCGCGCGTACTCGAAGGGTCTCATCGCGCCACTTCCACGATCGCGGTGACGATGTTCGGGTAGGCGCCGCACCGGCACAGGTTGCCGCTCATCCGCTCGCGGATCTCCTCGGCCGTCAGCGCCGGGTCGGTGGCCAGGTCGTCGGTGATGGCGCTCGGGCCGCCCTCGGCCAGCATCCCGGCGGCCGAGCAGAGCTGGCCGGGGGTGCAGTAGCCGCACTGGAAGGCGTCGTGCTCGACGAAGGCCGCCTGGAGCGGGTGCGGCCGGTCGCCGTCCGCCAGGCCCTCGACGGTGGTGATGTCCGACCCGTCCTGCGCCACGGCCAGCGCCAGGCAGGCGTTGGCCCGCCGGCCGTCGATCAGCACGGTGCACGCGCCGCACTGTCCGTGATCACAGCCCTTCTTCGAGCCGGTCAGCCCGAGCCGTTCGCGCAACAGGTCCAGCAGCGAGACACGCGGATCCACGTCAACGGTCCGCCGCGTGCCGTTGACCTGCAGGGTGACCTCCATGGCGCTCGCCTACCCGGTGCGTGGACGGCTCAACCCGACTCTGTCCGGCCTGAAGAATGTCGGCCAAGATCCCTACACTCCACTGGCATGGTGAAAGTGAGCTTCGTCGATGAGACGGCCTCGGGCGAGCGCGACGCGGAAGACCTGGCCCGCGAGCTGTTGCTCATCGTTCAGAAGCAAGGGAGTCGGGAGCGGGACTGGGCCTCGGTGGTCGACGCCCTCGACGCCCACCCGCGGCCGGGCGAGTTCAGGCTGCGAGTGGCCATCGCCCTCTCCGACGAATACCTGCCCCACGCACTCATCAGTGCCCTCCTCCGGGGCGTGCGGCTGGATCAGCACCTTGACCTGGCCGCGGCATTCTTCACGAAGGTCGGCGAATCCTGGGTCTATCACGCCACCGACCTGCTCGCTCAGCTCGTGGATGCGTGGTTGCGGGCCGGTCGCGAGATCCCGGGGCCCGTGGCGGCCACGATCCGGCGCATGGCGCGCCAGTCTTACCGCGCGGACGAATTCCTCGACGTGATCGCCGGCCTCCCCGAGCATCTGATCCTCAATCCCGGCGAGGCGTGGGCCGATCAGGCCCTCGCCGATCTGTCCGCCCTTGGCGGGGGCTGGCGGGCGCTGATCGCGCACGCGCTGACAGCCACCTCGGCCAAGCCTTCCAAGGCGTGGGAGAAGCAGGCCCGGCTCCTGCTCGACGCGGTGGACGACCCGCAGGACACGATCATCAGGTGGCTGGCGCTGACCGGACGGCCGCGCACGGTGCCCATCCGGGGGGAGCGCGAGACCGTGCTCGACCCGCACAACGTGCTCGCCGTCCGCGGGCTGGTCTGGACGCTCACCCTGCTGCCCGCGAGCCCGGAGAGCGCGCGTGTGCTCGGCGATCTGGTGGAGACGGCCCTGCGCAAGGTTCCCGGCGTCGGCCCGCGCAATCCCCTGGTGGCCAACGCGGCCGTCCACGCGCTGTCGCGGATGGAGGGCGACCGGGCGCTGGCCCAGCTGGCCCGGCTGGCTTCCCGCGTCACGTACAAGGGGACGCTCAAGCTGCTCGACACGGCCCTCGACACGCGCGCCGCCGCGCTGGGGCTGACGCGTGACGAGGTCGAGGAGCTGGCCGTCCCGTCGTACGGGCTCACCGAGGTCGGCCGCCGTACCGTGTCTCTCGGCGACGTCACCGCGGAGCTGACCGTGACCGGCATCACGTGGCGCAACGCGGCGGGCCGCGCGGTCAAATCGCCTCCGGCGAGCGTCCGCCGCGAGCACGCCGAGGAGCTGGCCGAGCTGAAGGCGTCGGTGAAGGACATCGGCAAGATGCTCTCGGCCCAGGTCGAACGCCTCGACCGGCAGTTCCTGGCCCAGCGCGCCTGGCCGTACACGATATGGCGAGAGCGCTACCTGGACCACCCGCTCGTCGGCACGCTCGGCAGGCGGCTGATCTGGACCATCGACGATCGGCCGTGCGCGTACGCCGGAGGGCGGCTGCGCGCCGCCGACGACACGCCGGTCACTCCCGCCGAGGACGCGACGGTACGCCTGTGGCACCCGATCGGCCGGGATGTGCCCGAGGTGCTGGCCTGGCGCGACTGGCTCGAACGGCATGAGGTCACCCAGCCGTTCAAGCAGGCCCACCGCGAGATCTACCTGCTGACGGCAGCCGAGGAGAACACCGGCGTCTACTCCAACCGCTACGCCGCGCACGTCCTGCGGCAACATCAGTTCCACGCGCTGGCCGCGGCGCGCGGCTGGCACAACAGGCTGCGGCTGATGGTCGACGACGCCTACACTCCCGCCTTCCGCGAGCTGCCGGAGTGGGGGTTGCGTGCCGAGTTCTGGGTGGAGGGCATCGGTCACGACTTCGGCACGGACACGCTCGATTCGGGCGCCTATCTGCGCCTGGTAACCGATCAGGTGCGTTTCTACCCGTCCGGGGCGCCGGCGAACTACGGCCACGCCTCCGGCGGCGGCTACGAGCAGTGGCTCCGTGACGGCGCCGACCCGGTCCTGCCGCTGCCCCTGGACCAGGTGCCGCCGCTGGTGTTCAGCGAGGTGATGCGGGACGTCGACCTGTTCGTCGGGGTGGCCAGCGTCGGCAACGACCCGACTTGGCAGGACGGCGGGCCCGACGGCCGGTTCCGCGAATACTGGACCTCCTACAGCTTCGGCGAGCTGTCGGGCACCGCACAGACCCGCCGCGACCTGCTGTCCCGCCTGGTGCCCAGGCTGGCGATCGCCGACCGCTGCACGCTGGAGGACCGCTTCCTTCTGGTACGCGGGGACATCAGGACGTACAAGATCCACCTGGGGTCGGGCAACATCCTGATGACGCCGAATGACCAGTATTTGTGCATCGTCCCCAAGCAGGCTCCGGCGGCTGGTGCCGGGCAGGTGTTCCTGCCGTTCGAGGGCGACCGGGTGCTGGCCGTCATCCTCAGCAAGGCCATGCTCCTGGCCGACGACACCACGATCACCGACCCGACCATCACCCGCCAGCTCCGGCTGTGAGGCCGCCTCGACACGGAGGAGAAGACGGTGAAGACTTGACTGTGACGAAGGGGGATCGTCATGATCGAAGTCAAGAGCATCGACAAGCCCGACGAACGCCGCGACTTCCCGATGGGGCATCTCGAGGTATGCAACCTGACGGGCCTGGCCTTCGGTGTGGCCACGTTCGAACCCGGCTGGCGCTGGTCGGCGTCCATCAAGCCGATCGTGGGCACCGACTCGTGCCAGGTCCACCACAACGGGTTCGTCGTACGCGGCCGGCTCCGCATCCGGATGGACGACGGCACCGAGGCCGAGATCGGGCCGGGAGAGGTCTTCGTCGCCCCGCCCGGACACGATGCCTGGGTGGTCGGCAACGAGCAGGTCGAGGTGTACGACTTCGCGGGCGGCGCCGCGGAATACGCCAAGGCACGCAGCTTCTAGACAACGGCTCGCCGCGGGGGTTGGCACTTCGCGGCGAGCCCGGCTAATCCCGTTGCCGGCCCGGACCCTGTTCGCCAGGCTGAGCGGCATGCCGCTAGATCCGCGCCGCCTACACCGAGGAGTCGATAACCGTCTACCAGGCGTACGACCCGGCCATCGCCGCCCCCGCGGTCGCCGCGCAGCGGTTCGTGGCGCCCTTCAAACGGGACCGGATGACCTGGATCAAACCGTCGTTCCTGTGGATGATGTACCGCTGCGGCTACGCGACCAAGCCCGGCCAGACCCGCGTCCTGGCCATCGACCTCACCCGCGAGGGTTTCGCGTGGGCGCTGGCCCACGCCTGCCTCAGCCACCCTGGCCGGGACGGCGATCAGGAGAGCTGGAAGGAACGCCTGCGGCGCAGCCCGGTCCGCGTCCAATGGGATCCCGAGCGCGGCCCGCGCCACAACGCCCTCCCCTACCGATCCATCCAGGTCGGCCTGTCGGGCCGGGCCGTCGACCACTACCTCGACGACTGGACGGTCGCGATCACCGACATCACCGACCGGGTCCGCGATCTCCACACCGCGCTCCGCGACCGCCGGGACGTGACCGGCCTGCTCCCGCTGGAACGCCCCTACCCGCTGCCGGAGGATCTCGCCCAGGCCATCGGCGCGACCACCTCCTGATCCATCAGGTGACAGGACCGGGTCCCCGGATGGCACGGGGAGACGCGCCGAGCTCGCGACGGCAGGCCTTGTTGAACGCCTGCAGGTCGGGGATCCCGACCACCGCGGCGATGGCCGAGATCGACAGCGTCGACTCCCGGAGCAGGTGGCGGGCCCGTTCCATGCGGCGGCGCCGGATGTAGGCGATCACCGTGTCCCCGGTCTCGGCGCGGAGCAGCCGGGTGAGATGGTTGTGCGACATTCCGGCCGCGGCGGCGACCTGCGGAACCGTCAGCGGCCCGGCCAGGTTGGCCTCGATGTGGGCGACGGCGGCCGAGACTGCGGCGTGCGACCGGCCGCCCTCCAGGGCGGGAGAGAGCTGGACGATGCGCCAGAGCACCGCCCACACCTCGGCGACGGCCCGCGACGGCGTTCCCGGCGACGCCGCGACGGCCTGCCGGAGCATCGCGGCCAGCAGCGGCGCCTCGGCCCCGGCGTCCTGCATCACCGGCACCGTATGGGCCTGGCCCACCTCCGCCGGGCGCACGTGCGCGTACACGTGCTCCGAGCGGCCCCGATAGCGGTAACGCACCTGTGTGCCCGGCGGTATCAGGCTCACCCGGCCCGGCCTGATCGCATGCGTCACGCCGTCGATCTCCACCTCGGCCGGGTAGCCGTACAGGTGCAGCTGCCACAGGTCGGGCAGCCGGAACACGTCGGTCAGGCTGCGGATCCCGTGCACACCCACCCCGACGTTCGCCACCGACGGCGGTTCGTCCAGCCTGATGAGCACCCGATCCATGGTGAAACTTAACCACAACTCGGTGAATGCATCCCATTACATAGATGTGTGGTGTCTTTAGATTCGACGTATGCAAACCACCTTGCTGACTTCAGCACAGATGGCCCGCTTCGTGGCACACGGCTCCCTGCGGATGGACGCGGTCGTGCCCGCGGAGATGAACGAGCAGGCGATCGACGTGCTCGAGGCGGGCATCCCGGCCGTGCCCTACGGCACGCCCGTGACCGAAGCCTTTCCGGCGGGCTCCTTCGCCCGCCGCCTCGTCGAACTGCCCGCCGTCGCGGGCGCGCTGCGCAGCCTGGTCGGGCCGGACCCGACCGTCGACCATCACGCCGTGCACATCCGTGAGCCGCACGGAGGAAGCGCCCAGCCGCTGCACGGCGACGCGATCATCGACACCCGGACGGACGCCTTCGACGTGCAGCTCATGTACTACCCGCACGAGGTGACCGCCGAGATGGGCGGCACGCTGAGCGTGCCGGGCAGCCATCTGCGCCGCACCAACGAGAGCGACACCGGCCGCTACCAGAACCTGCGCGGTCAGACCCGGCTGACCTGCCCCGCGGGCACCGTCGTCATCCTGCACCACGGCCTCTGGCACGGCGGGCGGCGCAACGACGGTGATGTCCGCAGGTACATGTTCAAGATCCGGTTCAACCCCACTGTGCCGCAGGTCCGCCTGTGGGACACCTCCGACCTCGACAAGCCGGACGTGCTCACCGAGCTGAGCCGTCGTTTCCCTTGGTACGAGCCGGCCACCGGGCGCCTGGAGGTCTACAACCGAGCCAAGCTCTGGCGGGCGCTGACCGGCGACGCCACCTTCGACATCGACTACTTCGTGACCCGCGTCAGCAACCGCCCTGGGAGGGTCGCGTGAAGCAGCAGGTTCTCGTTCTCTATCTGGCCACTTCGGCGCTCGACGCCGCTGTCGTCGGCTGGTCCCGATACGACGGCACCGGTGCGACCAACCCCACAACGGGCGACGGCGACGAGCCGCCCTACGAGACGGGAGTCGAGGCGCTGCGTGACGGCTGGCGGCTGTTCCAGGCCTCCCAGCTGATCCCGCCGTACCCCGGCCACGAGTACGACACTTCGTTCCTCAAGCACGAGTTCTTCTTCGAGAAGCTGTCCTGAGCCCGCTCAGAGCGCTATGACGACCTTGCCCGGGACGTGGCCCTCTTCCTGGTATTTGACGGCCGCCGGGAGCTCCTCGAACGGGTAACTGCGGTCGATGACCGGAGTGACCTTGCCGGCTTCGATGAACTGGGTGAGCGTCATCAGGTTCTGTCGGTTCTCGGTGCATCTGACCACGTCTGTCATGACCATTCTCTGCGACACGAACGGCGACAGCGCCAGCGCCGCGAACACGTGCCCAGCCGGTTGGAGCCATCGGCTGGGCGCCCCGCCGATGGCGACGTAGGTCCCCTTGGGCGTCAGCACCCGCCGGCAGGCCGTTCCCGAACGGCCGCCGGCGATGTCCAGCAGGAGATCGTAACGCCGGCAGCTCTGGGTGAAGTCCTCTTTGGTGTAGTCGATGATCTCGTCCGCGCCGATGGATCGGACCAAATCCGCGTTCCGGGCGCTGCAGACGCCGGTGACCTCCGCGCCGAACGCCTTGGCGAGCTGCACGGCGAAGGTCCCCACCCCTCCCGAAGCCCCGTTGATGAGCACTTTCTGCCCCGGCTGGATCCGCCCCTGGTCGCGCAGGCCCAGCAGGGCGGTGTTGGCCGCCATCGGGACCGCCGCCGCCTGCTCGAAGGTGAGGTTCTTCGGCTTCGGCGCCAGCTCGCCCTCGCGGACGCAGACGTACTCGGCGAAGCCGCCCTGGTTGACCTGCGCATACACCTCATCGCCCGGGCTGAACCCGGTCACGTCCGCGCCGACCGCCTCGACCTGTCCCGCCATGTCGGCGCCCAGGATGCTGATCTTCGGCCCGCGTAGCCCGAGGCTGCCGGGCATGAGGCGCGCGATGTACGGCTCGCCTCTGAGGTGGTGCCAGTCGTAGGGCTGGACGGAGGTGGCGCGCACCCGGACCAGCACCTCGTCGCCGCGGGGCACCGGCCTGTCGATCTCGGTGACGGCCAGGTCATCGGGTGATCCGTACGAGCGTAAGACGACCGCCTTCATCATGTCTCCTTGGTTTCGTACAACGTAAGTCGTACGTCGTAAGGTACTCTTACGACGTAAGGCGGTCAAGGAGGGACGTTGATGAGATGTACCGGCGATCGGTGCCGCGAAGGTCAGGCGGTCTCGCGCATCCCGTCGAGCCCGTCGAGGATCAGATCGAGCCCGAACTCGAACTCGGTCTGGTCGTCGCACCAGCCCAACGTGGAGTCGGGGTCGTCATGGGCGATCTCTCTCAGCATGCCGACCAGGTGGGGCAGCCGCTCGGCCATGGCCTCGAGCATGGCGGAGGATTCCTCGCCGCCGGCTCCGTCGCCCGGGTCGAACATCTCCTGGGTGAATCCCAGGGCCCGGCTCCCCAGCGCGTGCAGCGCGCGGTGGACCAGGTCGTAGGAGAAGCCGCCGTCTCGCATGAGCCCGATCAGGGCGTCGAAGTACTGCACGACGGGTGGGCTCACGTCGGCACGGGTCTCGAAGACGCGCGGCGCCCAGGGGTGGCGCAGGAGGACCTCGCGGGCGGTCAGGACTCTCTGGCGCACGGCCGACTTCCAGGCCGCGCCCTGGGAAGGCACGTCGATCCGGCCGACGGCCTCGTTGATCTCCCCGGCGATCACCTCGACGATGCCGTCGAGCACGTCTTCCTTCTTGGCCACGTGGTAGTAGAGCGACATCGCCTCGGCGCCGACCTCTTCCGCGAGGCGGCGCATCGTGAGCGACTCGATGCCGCTCTCGTCGGCGAGCTTGACCGCGGCCCGTAACACCCGATCTCTGCTCAACGGGATGCGGGGCTCGGTCCTTGGTTCATTGCGGGTGGCCACTGAGATCAACCCTCCTCCGCAGCTCATCGTACAAGTTGACCTGCTCTCCTTAAGGACGGAGATTCCCGTGCCGCTTGCGCGGCAGCTCATGCCGCTTGTGCGGCGTGTGCTGTGGGACGGGGTGCTTGACGTTTCTCGGACCCGGGTGGGTCTCCACGCCCTGGGACGACCAGCCCGGCCGCCCGATATCTGGCCAACGTGTTCTTCGCCCCGACGATGTCGGCGTGCTCGGCGTGCCCGCAGGCGGTGCAGGAGAAGACCGCTTGGCTCTCGCGGCTCTTGTCATCCACCTTTCCGCAGGCAGGTGCCGGGCACGTTTGTGAGGTGTACGGGGCCGGGACCTTCGCCACGACGATCCCGGTGTAGCGGGCCTTGCTCCGCAGGGCGCTCTCCAGGCCGTACCAGCCTTTGTCCAGGATCGCCTTGTTCAAGGCGGACTTCGCCGCCGCGCCATTGCGCAGGTATCGGCCCTCCTGGCCGGGGTCGGGCTTGGGTCGCACGGCGGTGGTCATAGCGCCGATGTTGAGGTTCTCCAGGACCACGACGCCGTAGCGGCGGGTGAGGCGGTGCGCGGTCTGCGCGTGGAGATCCGCGCGCCGCCATCGGACGCGGCGCATGATGGCGCCCATCGCCGCGACGACCTGCTGACGCCGCCCAGAGCCCTTCTTCGACCGGGCAAGCCGCCGCTGCAGCCGCAGATAACGTTCCGCCTCCCCCGCAGCCAGGAACCCGAGATCGCTCTGCCGGTCCTGTCGCCGCTCAGGAGGCGACACCAGGCTGGACACGCTGTCGGTTCCAGCGTGGCGGCGGTCGAAGAACTCCCCGTCGGAGGTGACCGCCGCCGTGACCACACCCCGGTCCACCCCGGCGTGCGCGTCGGGATGGATGTGCTGGTCAACCTGAGCCAGGCCGTCCTCCACCAGGAACGAGATGAACCAGTGCGCGCCGTCGCGCGAGACGGTCGCGGACTTCACCACCCCACCCAGCGGGCGCGACATCCGAAACCGCGCCCACCCGAATTTCGGCAGGAACACCCGGCTCCACCTGCGGTTGATCCGCTCGACGGGGGTGTGTTTCGGAGTGGGGAACCGAAACGACGGCCTCCACGTCGTCCGCGACTTCCAACGAACCTTCCACGTGCCATGCTTGCGGCACGCCTTATCCAGGTCCTTCAGCGTCTGCTGGATCACCTGGGCGGGAGCGTCCGCGAGCCAGGCACAGTACGGATCCTTCTTCGCCTCGGCGAGCTGCGCGCACTGCTCCTCGTAGCTGAGGTATGCGCCTCGCCGCCGGTATTCGCGGCGCTGCTCGAGGCCGGTGTTCCACACGGCCCGGCAGATCCCGCCCAGCCGCTCGGCGAACGCCCGCTGCCCGAAGTCGAACTCCAGGCGGTACTTGCGGCCCGCCAACATGCGCAACACCCCTCGCCCTCGGGGACGCCCACAGTCTCACTGACTCGAACACATTATCATCTGGTCTATGAGCCAGGAAGTGGAATATCGGCGAGGCAGGCATGTGGTTTCCGCGATGCATGTCCATCTGGTCTTTGTCACCAAATATCGCACAAACGTGTTCGACGACGCGATGCTGCGCCGCTGCGAAGACATCATGATCGAGGTGTGCGACAGTTTCGAGGCCGAGCTACGCGCGTTCAACGGCGAACACGACCACGTCCACCTGCTCGTCCACTACCCGCCCAAGGTCGCGATCAGCAAACTCGTCAACTCGTTGAAGGGCGTCTCCTCGCACTACCTCCGCAAGGAGTTCACCAGCCTGGTCAACCCTGCCCTCATGCACGGCCCCTTCTGGTCACCCTCCTACTTCGCCGCCTCCTGCGGCGGAGCGCCACTATCGATCATCAAGGCCTACATCGAACAACAGCGCCGCCCCACCTGACCGCTTCCGGGTCCGCGCTACGCGGCCCCAGGCTGCCCCGCCTCCGGCGGGCCATCCCTGACGGGACCGCATTCACCCCCGGTCTGAAGGACTCCGTTGCCCAATTCGGTGGGTCATGCGGTGAGTGTCAGGTCGAGGCGCGCGAAGTGTGAGACTCGGGTCGCGCCGAGGGGTGTCTGGGTGAGCCAGGCGTCCAGGCGGATGAGGTTGATC
>NZ_JAHKRM010000063.1 GCF_019396345.1 Nonomuraea guangzhouensis
GGGCTACTGCAACATCACCAAGTGCTGCACCGAGGTCTGCCCCGAGCACATCAAGATCACCGACAACGCGCTCATCCCGATGAAGGAGCGCGTGGCGGACCGGAAGTACGACCCGATCGTGTGGCTGAGCAACAAGATCTGGCGCCGGCCCTCTAGCCGATGACCTTCGTATAGGCGGTGACTACAGCGTTGATCACGAGATCGACGTCGGCCAGGGCACTGATGTGCTGGGTAAGAGGCCGGTGCCAGTTGTATGTCTGGTCCGGCCCCAGGCGCGAGGGTGGGGCCACCACGTAAGATCCACGTTGATACAACCGCAGGTCCGGATGGCTGCGCCGCGGCAACCGCTTGGGAAGCCGCCCAAGAAGGCTGAGAGCGCCCCCGGCTTCGACCCAGACCTGGCGCCGTCCGCCGGGAGTCGCCACCACGGGAATATTGACGTTGCCTGCCCAGCGCAGCCTGTGCAACGCGGCTTCCGCCACAGGGATAGGCAGGTCGAGTACATCGAAGTGCCCGATCAGTGGCACCATGAGATTGGCGTTCGTCCATTCTCCCGACCACCATTGAGCCAGCAGCGAGGGTTGGTTGGAAGCCCAGCGCAGCCAGTCGTGCATCAGCGGATGGCTGCCGGGACGGCGACAGGTCGCGTCGCCACACGAGCATGTACCTCCCTCGACGATGTAGCTGCCGGGCGTGAGGACGACGCCGTAACGGGCCAGTTCGAGAGCTGCCGAGTAGAGGGCTCCACCGTCGGGCAAGGGATGGCGCACAAGGCTCCTCGGGAATCTTGAACCGGTCTGCCGAACACGGGGCAGATTAAGGTAGCTCACATAGCAATTGCTAAGATTAGCAAGTTCCTAGATGAAGAAGTCGGTACGGGTTGATCCGATGCTTATCGCGGCCACGGCCACAGCCCTGTGCGTCGGCTGTCGAGCGGTCACCAGCAGGACGACGCCACCTTGGGGAGCGGCCGGAATGCGCCAGAAACGGGCCGCGCGGAAGCCGTCGACGGCTCTGAGCAGCGGCTTTGATTGGTGATCCCGTACCGCTGTCCACCACGGACATGGCCCCTCGTACGGAGCCGTGCTGCGCCGAGGCCCCTGCCTGGACCTGGCAGGCAAGGTGGCCGTGAAGATGGGCAACGTTTGTGGGTACCGGGACGTCTGTTGCGCCACCTGATAGAAGCTGTATCGGTCGCGCTCTCGATTGATCGGCATCCTGACCGGCAGGAGATCAAGGGAGGCCGGCACACGCTGGCGTACGCCCCATGGCTGCTGAACCTTTCCTGGTCGGGTGATCTGCGGGCTGGTTTCCGGCATGGTCTTCGCCGGGGTCACCATGTGGTTCGCCTTTAGCCAGCCGCCAGGTATGGCCGACATGGTTACCAAGACCGAGGAGACATCCAGCCGGTGGACGCCTCCTACAGTTCGGTGTCGCTGTCGGCGACTGCGCGGAGGGCCTGCCGGAGCTGATCCAGGCCGGGCGCTCCGGCTGGGCCGTCGGGGGTGCGATAGAGCCGGCAGGACAGCGACGATGGGGCGCCGGGCTCGGCGAACGGGTCGCGGCCATCGATCAGGATCGTCGGCGATCCGGTGAAACCGTACCGCTCGGCCTCGGCCTGGTCGGCGATCACGTGGGTGGTGAGGTCGGTGGTGCTCAGCCCAGTCTCGGCCAGGGCCTGTCGCAGCCGCTCTGCCGCGAGTTGCTGGTTGGGGCAGTCCGGCACCGTCAGGACCTTGATCTCCACATCTGCAGTATCGCGCATCCCGGGTCGTACGGGCCGAAGGGGCCCCGCTGCCCGGGCAGCGCGCCGAGCAGCGGGGCACCGCTCTTCCTGCTGTGTGGTCCGGGGATCACTCGCCCGCCTCTTCGCCGAGGACCTGGCGCTGGAGGCGGTCCATCAGCTCGGGGGTGCTGCTGCTGCCCGGTCCGGTGAGGCGGGCGCGGATCGGCCGGCGCGGACCGATAATCGCCGCCTCGTCCTGCGCGTCGTGTAGGCGGCGCGCCCCGTCGGCGCCCTCCCGCGCCGCGGCTGCTGCCGCCGGATCCAGCGCCTCGATCCGCCGCGCCAGCGTGCTGCGGGCCGGCACCGGCAGCCCGCCCACCCGGCAGCGGCGTACGACCTCCCGGTAGACCGCCGCCACCGAGCGCCGCCGCCGGTCCAGATACCGCGAACGGATCACCTCGGCCATCACCGCCTCGGCCATCACCGGCAACCGGCCTAGCCTCCGACTGGCATACCGCCACGTCCCACGCCTCATCCGGGGCAGTCAGCACGCCCCGTTCAATGATCTGCGCCCGCCCGCCTCCATGCCGGGACCTCACCGTCGCGCACGCGAGTACGGAACAACTGCAGTTCCAACGGGGGTCTCCGTTGCTCGGCAGGGGTGTGCGGCCGCCCGGGGACGGCCGGACACCACGTTCGTCCTATGCCGGCGCGGCGTCGGGCATGCGGTTGTCCTGATAGCGGGGGGTCTACCTCGGTGCACTGGCCCGAGGTCCAGTCGGTGTCGCAGCACCTCTCCGGTTCCAGCGTGTGCGCGTCGGTTTCGGGCAGTTCCTGGAGTTCGAGCACGTGGCTGTCCATGTGGTGTCTCCCTTTTCTTGTGGTGCCCGGCGGTCAGTCGGTGTCGACCAGCCAGGCGCGGTTCCCGCCGTGTTCGAGTCGCAGCAGGAAATCCAGGACGCCGGCCAGGCCGAGGTTGTAGGCCGCGCTGACCTCGCGCAGAGTGTCGTCGGGAATGAGCAGCAGCCCCTCACGCACGGTGGCACGGGCGTGCAGGCAGGCGGCGGTCTGCGCGGCCCACTGGCGGTAGCGGCGCTCGCCGGTGGCGTCGGCCACATCGAGCAGGAGTTCGCCGTTGCCTGCCGCCCCGTGGCAGGTGCTCGGGCCCAGCCGGGCGCGGTCGCGGTGGACGGCGTGCGCGGCGCGTTCGGCGTACTCGCGAAAGCGCGCCTCGCCGGTGGCGCGCCACAGCCGGATCAGGAACGTGCCGATGCCGGAGGCGCCGTGACACCAGAAGTTCAGACGGTGCGGTCGGTCTGCCCGGGCGCCTTGGGCCAGTCGGCGGCGTCGCCGCGGGTGCGGGCGGCCGCGCACAGGATGTGCCCGGCGTCGGTGGCGGCCTCGACCAGGTCCGTGCGGTCCAGGGCACGGCCCGCGGCCAGCAGGTAGGTGGCTTTCCCGGCGGTGCCGTGCGCGAATCCGTACGGCATGGACGCCAGCGCCTCGCCGCGGCCGGGGATGCCGGCGCCGGTCAGGTTCAGGAGTCGGTCGGCGCAATGGGCGGCGCGTTCGGCGAAGCGCATCTCGCCGGTGGCGTGCCACAGGTGCAGTTGTGCCAGGCCGGCCCCGGCCAGGCCGTGACAGATGTCGGGGTTGGTGCCGTCGAGCGGAATGTTCAAGGCGTATCGGCGTGCAGAGTCGGCCAGTTCGTCGTCGCCGAGGGTAAGGGCGGCGTCATGCAGCGCCCAGACGGTGCCGGAGCGGCCGAAGTACAGGCCGGGCAGGACTCGGTCGGGTTCAGCCAGTCGGCGCTCCAGCCAGTGGGCCGCGGCGCGCAGGGTGGCTTCGGCGCAGTGTTCGCCGCAGCGTACAGCCCGGTCGAGAACGGACAGCACGCCGGCTGCGCCCAGTTGGACGGCGCATGGGTCGCCGGGTGGTGCCGAGCGGGGGCGTGGCCACAGGTGTTCGCCGTCCGGGGTGATGGTCGCGGCCAGGTGCGCCAGGCCGTCGTTGATCAGCCGCCGGCGGGTGTCGCGGGTCAGCGTCGGGCCGGCGGCCGCGGGGGCGGCGCCGGGGGGCCGGCGCAGGAAGCCGGCGGCGTCTTCGATCGTCCAGCGGCCCGGAAGGTCGGCGGTCAGGCCTAGGACGAGGGGGGCGAGGGCGCGCAGCGCGGGCGCGGCGGGGGCGGCGGTGTCCACGAGCACCGCGACGCGTTCGCCAGCGTCGCGCAGGGCGGGGGAATCCGGGGCGAGCTGGGGGATGAGGCCACAGGCCACGTGCAGGAGGGTGGCCCCCAGGCTGTAGCAGTCCACCGCCGGGCCGGGCGCGGGCGGGAACGCCCCATCATCCTGATCGCCGTGGTCGGGGTGATCGAGATATTCCGGTGCGGTGAACCCGCGGGTGCCTACCACTGGGGCGCGCTCGCCGACGCCGATCGCGCATTCCAGGTCGATCAGGACGGGCGTGTCGTCGGGCGTGACCATGACGTTGCCGGGCTTGAGGTCGCGCAGCACGAACCCGGCGGCGTGGGTCGCGCCGATCAGCCGGGTGAGTGCGCGGGCGAGCCTGAAGGCGACCGGAGCCGGGATCGGGACGCCGTCGCGTGCCAGTCGCTCGGCACACCAGCGCGCCAGGTTCGTTCCGGGGATCAGGTCCTGGACGAGGAAGAGGTGCCCGGCGGCCTCGAACACCCCGCGCACCGCCGGGGTGATGCCCAGCGGCGCGAGCCGCGCCAGGACGTCGCCCTCGTGCCGCAACCAGTGCCGGGCGTCCCTGCCGGACGCGTCGGCGCCCACGTGCGGACGGGCCTCCTTGATCAGCACGTCCTCGCCGGTGTACCGGTCCCGCGGCCGGTAGATGCCGCCGCGGTTGGAGTGGCGGACGGCCTCCTCGACGCGATAGCGGCCGGCCAGGATCACGGGGTCGCCGCGCCGGTGATCGGATCCGGCGGGCACGGGCGGTTCGAATGGCAGAGGGGCCCAGGGCGGGGGCGAGAACCACGGGTTGCGCTCGTCCGCGACGAACGTCCCGTCCGGAGCCCGCAGCACCCCCTCGTACAGTCCCTCGTCGTTGAGCCGGCGCGAGGACGCGAAGCCTCCGTAGCGGTAGTGGACGAGGCTGTCGGGCCGGTACCGCCGATCGGAGAGGATCGCCGGCCCGGCCAGGCCGAGCGTGGCCTCGTGCAGCAGTCCGGCGAGCGTGCGCAACTGCTCATCGTCGGCCGGATAGGCGGTGAGGAACTTGCCCGCCTGACCACGCGGGGCCCGGGCGGAAATGAGATCCGCGGTGACCTCGGGCGAGACCGCGAACTTGAAGGCGCACCCGTGGGCCACCAGGACTCGCGCCGCGCGCTCAAGGACGTGCGGCGCGGACGGCGGGGTCGCCGACAAGTGCAGCTTCCAGCCCTGCTCCCGGCGGGTATGACGCGGCGGGGTGACCATGCACCAGATCTCGCCGTCACGCAAGGTCCACCCCGTGACGAGACCCCCCGACAACACGCGGTTGGTAATCGCCTGATAGCTCATTGTCACCATTCGAGGATAGTCCGGCGAAGAAGGGCCCGCCCGCCTGCGCAGTGCGCGCGTTCATGCTGATGTAGGGGCGTCGGTCACCGTCAGCACCCGGGGCCCGGACCTTCCCGCCAGGACCGGCCTGGTCGGCCGATGGTCACCGGATCAAAGCGCCGCTGGACTACGCCCGAGGGCCGGACAAGACCTGCGTGTACGGCGCACTGCGGGTGGCTGACGGCAGTGCGCTGACGATGACCGCCCCCCGCAACAGTGTCTGCTACCAGCAGTTCCTGCAGCAGGTGGAGGACGCCAACCCTGGTGACGGTGACATCTGGGTGATCGCCGACAACCTGTCCAGCCACAACAGCCTGACCATCCGCGAGTGGTTGGCCGGCCATCCCCGGATACGGCACGCCTTCATCCCCGTCGGCGCCTGCTGGCTCTTCCCCATCAAGTTTGCGTGTTGAAGTTCTTGCCGCTCTGTTTGGCTGCCGTCTTGATGCCCAGCGGAGCAAGCCGGAGCATCGCGGTGCCGGGCGGACGAAGCGGCCGCAGCGCCGCTGAACGTGAAGCGCCGCCGGACCCTGGTGATGGGGCCGGCGGCGGACGGCCTTGGCGGCCGGGGATCAGGTCAGGAACTGAAGGCTCATGACCACGTGCACGGGCCGGGGCGGGCCGATTGGACATGGAAGCCGAAGTCCTCGACGCTCTCCTGCGGCGCGACTTCGCGGCGGTCGCCGTTGAAGCCGGGCGCCGAGAAGAAGCACCAGGGCTCGGGGGTCTGGTTCACCGCCGCGACGACGGGCGGGGCGAGGTAGGGCTCGCCGCTGGTGATGATCCTGAACACGCCCGCCACGTTGAGGGCGCAGACCCCGACAACTCCGGGGCAGGACAGCGGGGCGGCGGCCTGGCCGGCAGTTGCGGTGGGAGCCGTGGCGGAGGCGGGCAGGGCCAGGCCGGCGGCGGCCGTGGCCGTGGCCAGCAGTACTGCGGCTCTGCGGAGGAGGGTCGTCATAGGGGACTCCTTTGCCGTGCGGGAATATCAGCTGTGGCGGACACCTCACTCAACAGCATTATGTAGTTAAACGACAACACAGAGTAACTAAAGCCTGGCGTTCGTGCTCGTCTGTGCCCTCAAAGACCGTTCGAGGAGATCAGAGACAACTTCCTCAGCGCCGACGGTGGAGCGGGGCGACGTTCGGTTCGGGCAGGTCCAGCTGCTCCCGCAGCTCCTGATTCTCCAGCGTGAGCTGGTGGACGGCTCGGACCAGAGTGGGGACGTCCTGTCTGATCTGGGCGAGCTCCTTGTTCTTGTTCACGATCGTCTTCTTCAGCTTGGTGATGGTGTCGCGCAGGCGCACTTCGACATCAGGGGTCGCTCCGCGTGCTTTGACGCGCTCGTAGAACTCGTTCTTCAGGTCGGGATGCCGCTGGGTAAGGGCGTTGCGAGGGACGTCGGCTTCCTGAGCGAGCGCGACGATGGTGAGGGCGCCGTTCGAGTTCTCGGGGGTGCCGTCCAGGATGCGGTCCATCGCGGCGCGGATGCGTTCGCGTTCGTCGGGGGCGGGGCGTGGCCGTGCTCGACAGACGCATGGTTTCTAGGCATCTTCGAGCAAGCCCGAGCAGCGGCTGAAGTCGCACAGATCGGCACAGACACGGGCCTGGTGGGAGAAGGCCTCGGTGTCGGCGCGGGACAACGATTCCCAGCACAGCGCGTCGGCCAACGCCAGTGCACGGGTGGCCACGGATGGCAGCGCCGCGATCGCCGCCGTTTCCGCCTCGCATCGCAGCCGGGCGATGTCGCGCTCTGACGATGTGTCGCTGGTAACAGCTTGCAGTTGGCCTAGCAGGAGCGACAACTCGCCAGCGAGATATTGCCACGTCATGCCCCGCACCTCCTCCCTTCAGGGAGGAGACCAGCGTAACTCCGGACCGTGATCGCCCTACGAGAGGGTGATGGTATTAGGGCTGGCCGACGACGAGGAGCTGATCACAGGTCGTTGCCCGCGTAGGAGAGGTTGAAGCTCTTGTTGACGAGGGGGAAGTCCGGCACGATCGCCCCGGTGAGAGCGGCGGGCAGCGCCGGCCAGTTGAAGAACGAAGGATCAACGATCTTCACGCGGGCGAGCGTGCCATAGGCGGTCAGCTGCACGCGATGGACGATAGCCCCGCGCCAGCCTTCGACGACGCCGACACCGGAGGAGGAGCCATCCGACAGCGGGCGGATCCCCCCGCTGGGAGTGAGTTCGCCTACCAGACGGGTGATCAGCGCAATGGAGGCGGCGATCTCGTCGGCGCGGATCTGGAAGCGGGCGAGCACATCCCCGCTGGTGCGCGTAGCCGGCTGGAAATGGCCGAGGTCGGTGAAGGGGTGATCGCGGCGGGCATCGAGGTCGAGGCCGCTGGCCCGGGCGACGTAACCGAGCGTGCCGAGGTCGCGGGCGGCTTGTTCGGGCAGGATGGCGGTGCCGGTGAAGCGGTCGGCCACGACGGTGTGCCCGAGGGCGAGTTCGGCGATCTCGGCGACGTCGGCGCCGATGTCCGCCAGCCGCGCGGGCTCGGGCAGGGCACGCAGCGCGACCCCGCCGAGGGTGACGCCCCCGCGTAGCAACCGGTGCCCGGCGACCGCGTCGTTGATGCGCAGGAGTTGCTCGCGGACCCGCCCGGCTTGGGCGTGCAGGATGGCGTGGGCGACGTCGTTGCACAGGGCGCCCAGGTCGGTGACATGGTTGTAGAGGCGTTCGAGTTCCAGGAGCATGGCCCGGCCATGCTGTGCTTCTTCCGGCACGTCGGTGCCGGTGGCTTCCTCGATCGCCAGGCAGTAGGCGAGGGCGTGGCCCACGGTGGTGTCGCCGCTGACGCGTTCGGCCAGTTGCAGCCCGTCGGCGGGGTGGCGGCCCTCGAAGAGCTTTTCGATGCCCTTGTGCACGAACCACAGTCGGGCCTTGAGCTTGAGTATCGTCTCGCCGACTACGGAGAAGCGGAAGTGGCCGGGCTCGATGAGTCCGGCGTGCACGGGGCCGACCGGGATCTCGTAGACGCCGGGTCCTTCGACGGTGACGAACGGGTAGGGCCCTTCCGGGTCGCCGAAGGAGGGCGGGGGGCCGGCGTCCGTACGCATCGGATACCAGCCGCGCGGCCAGTGGTGGTGGCGGACCAGCCGGCGCGGCAGCGGGTGATCGAGAGGCGTGATCCCATACAAGTCGTGCATCTCGCGTTCGAAGCGGCCCGCGGGGAAGGACAGGGCGGCGATGCTGGGGACCACAGGATCGCCTGGCGGCAGGTGCAGGCGCAGCTCGGTACGCCGATCGGGGTTCGGCGCGATGAAGAGGTAGGCGACGCCGAAGCCGTGTGCTTCCTCTTGCGCCGAGATCAGAGCGAGACGGTGGTCCTCGGCGAGCAGCGTTGCGGCGGTGGAAGCCAGCTCGGAGGGGCTGATGTTGGCGATGGTGCGGTGGGTCATGGGGTTGCTCCGGCGATAGCGGCGGCTCCCTGGAGCAGGTCGTTGAGCGGGCTCGTGGTGATGCCCAGGATCGCGCAGGCAACCAAGGCCGCGATCACCGGCACGGCGGCGGTTTTGGGCAGGAGAACGGCTTGCGTGGTGGTGCCGGGGGAGCCGAGCAGCATGCGCCGCCCGTGCTGCCCGACAGCGGCGACGATGACCAGCATGAGCAGCAGAGCCAGCGCGATCGCCCAGCCCAGACCTGCGGAGAATCCGGCCCGTACGATGCCGAGCTCGCTGGCGAACAGACTGAACGGCGGCATGCCGAGCAGGGCGAGCAGCCCGAGCGCGAAGGTCCCCGCGAGCAGGGGTGAGCGCAGCACGAGGCCGCGTACCGCGTCGATGCGGCTGCTGCCGACTGCCTGGTTGATGTGACCGGAGGACAGGAACAGCGCGGACTTGCCGAGTCCGTGGCCGAGGATGTGCAGCAGTACGGCGACCAGTGCCAGCCTGGTGCCGATCGCGGCTCCGAGGGCGAGCAGGCCCATGTGCTCGATGCTGGAGTAGGCGAGCAGCCGCTTGTAGTCGCGCTGTCCGAGCAGGAGCGCAGCGGCGACGGCGAGCGAGGCGAGGGCCGCGGAGACCAGGAGGATCCGCATGGCCGTCGGGCCCAGCGCCGCGTCGATGATCACTTTCACCCGCAGGATCGCGTAGAACGCCACGGACAACAGCACGCCGGACATCAGCGCCGATACCGGAGCCGGTGCCTGGCTGTGTGCGTCGGGCAGCCAAGCATGCATCGGGGCCAGCCCGGCCTTGGTGCCGAAGCCCAGCACGAGCAGCACGGCCGCGATGCGCATCACTCCTGGATCGAGGCCGGCGGCGTGCCGCGCCAGGGTCGCGCCGTCCAGAGCGGCCGGCGTGGCCAGGCCGGCGTGCAGGGCGGCGTAGTGCACGATCACAATGCCCAGGAACGCCAGCACGATCCCCACCGAGCAGATGACGACGTACTTCCAGGCCGCCTCTGTCGCCTGCTTGCTCTTGTGGAAGCCGACCAGGAAGGCAGTCAGGATCGTGGTCGCCTCGATCGCCACCCACATCACGCCGAGATTGGAGGCGATGACCGCGAGCGTCATCGCGGCGATGAAGGTTTGAGTGAGCACGCCGTACCGTCTGGCCGCCCTGGGCACGGTGTGCCCCGCGGCCAGCTCGGCGGCGAGATAGGCGGGGCTGGCCAGCATCGCCAGAAAAGACACGGCGCCGATCACGACCAGCATGAACGAGCTGAGCGCGTCCACTCGGAGCAATCCCCACAACGTCACGGCCTGTCCTGCCCCTGACAGGACGATGGCCGAGGCGAGCAGCCCGCCTGCGGCAAGCGCTCCGAGCCAGGCGGTGCCCCTGTTCCAGCCGAGCAGCCAGTAGCCGCCCGCCGCCAGGACGGGCAGCAGCACCGGCGCCAATACCGCGAGTGTCATCAGTCGTGCAGCTCCCTCAGCTCGTCGAGGTCGGTGCCGCCGAACGCGGCCCGCATCCGGGTGGTGAGGACCTGCAGCACCAGTACGGCCAGGAGCACGTCTAGCGACACGCCCAGCTCGACCACCAGCGGGACCCCGCTGGTGGTCAGGAACGCGGTGGCGGTGACGGCGTTGTCTATCAGAAGGAAGCCCACCACCTGCGACAACGCCCGGCGCCTGGTGACCAGGACGAAGAAGCCGACCAGCAGCACGGTCAGCGCGATCGGCACGGCCTGCGTGGCGGGGCTGGGCGCCAGGCGGATCAGCGGTTGGGAGACCGCGTAGGCCAGCATGGCCAGCACCGAGGCGACCAGCAGCGAGGTGGCCACGTTGACCAGCGGCCGTGTCTCACGTCCCCCGCCGCCGGCGGCCAGGACGCGGCGCATGAAGTAGGGGAGCAGACCCGCGCGCAGCCCGCCCACGCCCACGCCCACCAGGACCAGCTCCACCTGCCTCTGATAGAGGCCGAGCACGACGACCAGGAAGGCCAAGGCGAGGCCCTGCAAGGCGAACAACCACACGATGGCCGCCAGGTCACGCCGCCACAGCACCAGCACCCCGGCCAGGAGGAACGCTCCGCAGGCCAGATCGAGCAGCAGCACATACACCGAGTCGCTCATGTCGTCCTCACGCCAGGAAGAAGGAGGCGGCCACGGCCAGCAGCGCCATCAGGAAGGATCCGGCCAGGAGCTCCGGCACGCGGAACAGCCGCAGCTTGGCCATGAACACCTCGCCGAGCGCGAGCAGCGTTCCCAGCGCCGCGACTTTGATCGTCAGGACGACGCCGGCGACCAGGAGGGCGACGGGCCCCACGTCGGTGGTGGCGATGCCCCATGGCGCGAACAGGCTGGCCAGCAGCCCGAGCAGGACCGACAGGCGGGCCGCGGAGGCCCATTCGATCAGGGCGAGGTCAGGGCCGGAGTATTCCAGCACCATCGCCTCATGGATCATGGTCAGCTCGAGGTGAGTGGAGGGATTGTCCACCGGGATACGGCCGGTCTCGGCGATGGTGACGATGGCCAGCGCGGCCGCGGCGAGCAGGCTCACAGGCGAGGCCACGGCCAGGGGATTCTCGGCGGTGGAGGTGACGATCGCGGCCAGATTTGTCGACCCCGCCCGTACGGACAATGCGAAGACCGACACCAGGATGGTCGGCTCCACCAGGGCGAGGATGGTCACCTCGCGGCTGGCGCCCATGCCGCCGAACGCGGTCCCGGTGTCCAGGCCGCCCAGGACCAGCGCCACGGACCCGAGCGCGAGCAGCGCGACCACGGCGAACAGGTCCGACACGCCGTCCAGAGGCGAGTCCGTGGCCACCAGCGGCACCGCCGCGGCCACCACGAGCGTCGTCCCGGCCAGCAGCAACGGTGCCAGCCGGAAGACCCAGCCGGTGCCGTCCGGGGTGGTGGGCTGCTTGCGGGCCAGCTTGCGCAGATCACGCCACGGCTGCAGCACCCCGGCTCCGGCCCGCCCCTCCAGGCGGGCACGAATCTGCCGCGTCATCCCGGCCAGCAGCGGCGCGCCGATCACGACGAGGATCACCTGAAGCACAGCGGTCATCGGATCACCGCCAGCACGATCAGTGCGACCGTCAGGGCGTAGAACCCGTAGGCCAGGTAGCGGTGCACGCTGCCGTTGGCCAGCTTGCGTGCCGAGCGGCCCAGCGCCGTCATCGCCGTCAGAATCGGCGTGTACAGGCGGTGTTCGATCCTGTCGGGTATCCACGCCTGGAAGCGCACCCGCTCCACCAGGTAAGCCGACTCCTTCACCGGTGTGACGTCCACATCGCTCTCCGGGGCCAGCACGTCGTCGAAGACCCGCTGCAGCGGCTCGGCGAAGGACGTCGCGGTGTACTCCATCCGGGCCGTCATCGGCCCGGCACCGCAGTCCCACAACCTCGCCCTGCGCCGTGCCCTGCGACTCGCCACCAGCCGCAGCACGGCCAGCACCAGGGCGACGGCGACCATCAGCGCGAGCGCGATCAGCAACGGCGACATCGCCCCCATCACGCCGTTGAGCCGCAGCGTCACCTGCCCGGACACCGCACGCGTCCCCGGGAAGACCTCCGCCACGGCCGCCACGAGAGCAGGCAGCACCACGGCCGGGGCCAGTGCCAGCACCGCACTGCAGGCGGCCGCCAGTCCCATGCCGCCTAGCATCGTGACGGGACTCTCCGTCGCCTGCTTCGCTTCGGCGCTGCGCGGCCTGGCCAGGAATCCGATGCCGAACGCCTTGACGAAGGTGGCCACCGCCAGCCCCGCCGAAAGCGCGATCACGCCCACGGCCAGCGGCATCGTCACCGCGCCCGCCACGCCGGACGCGGGCAGCGCATGGACCAGGCTCTGCAACAGCAGCCACTCGCTGACGAAGCCGTTGCCCGGCGGCAGCGCCGACGCGCACAGGGCGCCGATCGCGAACAGCACGGTGGTGTACGGCATGCGGTTCCGCAACCCGCCGAGCGCGTCGAGGTCGCGCAGGCCGGTGGCCCGGACTACCGAACCCGCCGACAGGAACAGCAGCGTCTTGAAGCCCGCATGATTGACCACATGCAACAACGCGGCCGTCAACGCCAAAGCGGCGAGCACGGTCGTTCCCGAGGCCGCGAAGAACCCGGCCGCGCCCACTCCGACCAGGACCACCCCCATGTTCTCCGTCGTGGAGTAGCCGAGCAGCCGCTTCAGATCGGAGGAGACGGCGGCCTGCAGAATGCCGTAGAGAGCCGACAGCGCACCTGCCCCGAGCGTGAGGAGCCACCACCAGTGCGGTCCGTCGCCCAGCAGATCCAGGCCGACCCTGGCGATGCCGTACACCCCCATGTTCACCATGGCCGCGCTCATCAGCGCCGACACATGGCTCGGCGCCTCCGGGTGGGCTCGGGGCAGCCACACATGCAGCGGCACGATGCCCGCCTTGGAGGCGAACCCGATCAACGTCGCCAGGAAGACCACGTTGCGCACCGCTGGGGGCAGCTCGGCAGTCCGCAACTGCTCGAAGGCCTCGCCACCGGCCTGCGCCGCGAACAGCGCCAAGCCGCCCAGGATAGCCGCGAACCCCAGATGGGTCATCACCGCGTACCAGAGGCCGGCCCGCCCTACCTCGGAGCGGTGCGCGTGCTCGGCCAGCACCAGCACCAGCGAGGTCACCGCCATCAACTCCCAGGCCACCAGCAGCGTGCTCACGCTTGCCGCCGCGGGGACCAGCAGCATCGCTCCCACGAACAACGGCAGCACGGCCTGCACGACTTTGCCGTACTCACCGGCATAGCCGATCGCGTACAGCGCCGCGCACACCGCCACGCCACCCGTCACCGCGACGAACACCCCGCCCAGCGGGTCCAGCGACAACCGCACACCGGCCAAGGGAAGCAACTCCGGTAGCCACGCGGTCCAGCGCTCTCCCATGAGCGCCGCCGCACCGGCGGCCACGCCGAACGCGCCGCCGCCCGCCGTACCCAGCCCCGTGATCAGGGCGCGGGCGCGAGTAGGCACCACCAGGGCAGCCGCCGCCGTCACCACACACAGGCTCAGCGCCGCGACCAACAACCAACCCGTCATCGACCGGTCAACTCGCGCAGCGCCGCGACGATCGCCTCCGGCCGGGGTGGGCAACCGGCCACCTCGATATCGACGGGAACCACGTCGCCGACCGCCCCGGCCACGCCGTACGCGCCCGCGAACACCCCGCAGTTACGCGCACAGTCACCCAATGCGACCACCAGTCGCGGTTCCGGCACGGCCTCATACGTCCGGCGCAGCGCCACCTCCATGTTGCGCGTCACCGGACCGGTGACCACCAGCACGTCCGCGTGCCGCGGCGAGGCCACCAGCCGCGCGCCGTATCGTTCAGCGTCATACACGGGCCCGAACGCGGAGGCGATCTCCACCTCACAGCCATTGCATGAGCCCGCGTCCACATGCCGGATCTGCACCGACCCGCCCAGCTCCGGGGCCTTGCTCTCCAAGCCGGGATCCTCTGGTGCCGGCTCGGCCACCCGCCCCGTCCTTTTGATCTTCCGCCACAAACTTGCCATGATGACTCCCTGCGTGGTGCTTTTCTGCAGAACAAGCGGGGGGTCACCCGGGTCGAGGGCGTTCGGCGTCGGCGTTGCGCAGTTCGGCGAGGAGTTCGCCCTGTCCAGCGATCATGTCGGTGAGGATCCGCCGTGCGGCCCGTAGCAGCTCGGCCACATCTACGCTGCTCAAAGCATAGACAACGGTGGCACCATCCCTGGTCGCCGTAACAATCCCCGCCCTGCGCAGCACCGCCAGCTGCTGCGACAGGTTCGACGACTCCACATCGATCATGGTCAGCAAGTCACGCACAGGTAGAGGACCCCGTTGCAGCAACTCCAGCACCTGGATGCGCACGGGATGGCCCAGCGTCCGGAAGAAATCCGCCTTGGCCTGATAGAGCGGGACAGGCATCGCTCAAGCCTCTTCCGCAGATGTCAGCGCGACGTGGTGGTCCTCGGCCAGGCGCAGCAGGCCCTCGAGGCCTGTCGTATGCACTCGCGCCGCGTAGGAGTCGCCGGACTCCAGCGCCGTACGCAGTTCCACAAATGGACCGCGCACACTGCGGCGCACGCCGTCAGCCAACTCCTCCACACCTGCCTCCGATCTGATGCAGGGTCTGCTGAACACATCATGTCCACAATTGAAGACTTCTTCAATAGCTTAGCTGCGCAGCGTCGCAGACGTCTTGCCGTTGGCAACTCTGCGTCAGTCACTCGCTTGGGGACGAACCTGTAGATGTTCTACCGTCTGCCCGGGGTGGTGGGCGGACGACGTCCCACACCCTTTATCATGGTTGCTGAACTTCGCAATTGCCTATACTGCTAGCTTCTCAACTTGTAAGCGGGGCGCATGCCATGGAGAGTGGGACGCGGTGATGACTCTGCACACGGCACGCCGCACGTCGCTCGTCGACCAGGTCATAGATCAGCTGACCGAGGAGATCGCCGGTGGATCTTGGCAGGTCAACGGAAAGATTCCTGCGGAGACTGTGCTCGCTGGGGAGCTCGGCGTTGGACGCAACACGGTGCGTGAGGCTGTCAGGGCGTTAACCCATGCCGGACTCCTGGAGTGCCGCCAGGGAGATGGCACCTACATTCGCGCGAGGAGCGAACTATCCGGCGTACTGCTGCGCAGGCTCCGCCAGGCGAAGCAACTGGAGATCTTCGAAGTTCGGCGGGCGGTGGAGATCGAGGCCGCACGGCTGGCCGCGTTGCACCGAACGGATCAGGACATCGCCCTGATCAACGCGGCTCTTACCGGACGCGAACGCGCCTGGCGGGGACGTGACCCCATCGTGTTCGTCGAGGTCGATCTCGCCTTCCACGATGCGGTGGCTCGCGCGACGCACAACCGCATGATGATCGAGATCTACATGGGCTTCTCATGCGAACTGCGATCCAACATCAAGGCTGCGGGCAGGCGCATGCGGGCGCCCCTGATCCCCCACGACGGCATCGCTCAAGCCATAGCCGCCGGTGATGTGGCCGGCGCCGAACGTGCCGCTCGTACATGCATGGAGGACATCCGAGAGGCGCTCACCCGATCGGATTGAACGCGGAGCCGGAGAGTAGTCAGTGCCACTGTAGACAATCCATAAGAGACCTGAATATCCCATAGAGGATTGAGATTATGTTCTATCGGAAATCGCTCGAGGAGCGCATCGCCGACCGCATGGCCAGGCGCAGGCCGCTTGAAGAAGGTAAAACCTTCGAGCATGGCCCCGCCAAGTTCGTGTTCATCAGCCTGATCGTGGCTGTGGTGGTCATGCACGTCGTGGGTATCGCCGTTGCCATGAGGTTCAGCTAGGCACACATTGTTCCAGACGGCGGACCTTGCAATGTTGCCCTATGCGGCAATCGGCGGTGCGCGGTAATCGTTGAGAACTCCAGCGGCGGTCAGTAATAGATGGCGGAATGCGGTTTCCGGCGATTGTAGAATTCTTCGATGTAGCGGATTGCCTGCTGTTTCGCCTCGGCTCGGATGGTGAACACATACCGCTTCAGCCGTCCGTTCTTCAACGAGGAAAAGACCGATTCCGATCGTTCACCGACTATCTCGCTTGCAACGGCGGTTGTTGCTGTGTCTCCAGTCTCCCTGGAAGTACTGCCGCAGCAGCCCGTTGATGTTCTCGCTGGTGCCGCGTTGCCAGGGGCTGTGCCCTGCGGCGGTGAGGCTCACTCGGCTTGGCCGAAGGTTTTGATCTCGTCCAGTTCCTGGGGTGACAGTTTGCGCGGCACCTCGCCGCGCTCGTTCTTCTCCCCGTTGGACGTGGTGGCGGATGTCGTCGACGATTTCCGGGTTGGCCAGGGCGGGTGATGTTGCCGACGTCGGCGACGTTGGAGCTGGACGTGATCACCCGGCGCATGATCTTCCCGGAGCGGGTCTTGGGCATGTCGGCGACGATCCATACGTTCTTCGGCCGGGCGATCTTCCCGATTTGCGTTTCGATGGCTATGGCCTCCATGGCCTCGAGGTCACGGCTCGGTGCAATGCTGGGTTTGCGCGCGATGAACATTTCCACCGCGTGGCCGCGTATCTCGTCCATCACCGGGACCGCTGCGGCCTCGGTCGCCTCGTCCAGCAGAGCTGGCCATGTGCTACGCCGAAGGCGAGCCGTCTTCATTGACAAGCTCGAAGCCTGTGATGATCTCGGGATGGATGCGAACGACGTAATCCATCTGATTCAACACCCACGGCCGCAACAGGCACTGATAGCGCGCGATCTCGGCTGGGTTGCGGATGAGCACGGCACGGCCCTGCACGATCACGCTCCAACCGAGATGCGAGACAGGGTCGATGGCGTCGGCCTCGTAGGCGACGACGACACCATCGTCGTGGACGGCGGAGACTATCGCGGCTCCGATATGGGTTCGGATGATGAGGTTCCTGTTATCTACCAGGTGGTTCACCGGCCGAATCGCCGGCAAGGCCTGCTGAGTGAATACGATCCTGCCCAGCGACACTCTGGCCAGCCGCCGCAGCGATTCCGCGCGCGGCAGTTCGTGTAGCCTTCGCGCCTGTCGACTCATCGCGAACCTTCGATGTACTGGCCGACATGCAAGCCGGTGACCAGCTCTGGCTGGATCCGCAGGACCAGATCGGCACGTCCGCCCTTCCATCCATCGAGCTGTGGCCCAACCCTTGCCAGTACCACGGGATCTGCCATGAGTGCCGCCCGGCCGCTCACGACAACGTTCCAGCCGAGGTGAGTGGCCGGGTCAACCAAGTTGGCCTGATAGACGATCATTGAGGTTCCGCGTGGGCCCAGGATGGCCGCGATCTCCGGCTCGTATAGGCAGCCGATCAGGAGGTGGTCGCCGTTCACGATGTGACTCACCAGCCGGATCGCGGGCATAGCCCGGCTGATGAAGGCGATCCGGCCGATGCCCACGTTACCCAGCAGCCGAAGAGATTTCTGGCGGGACAACTCGCGGAGCGTGCGAGGCTGCGGATCACTTGGGTGCTTCACACGATCACCTTGCCGCGCCGAATGTCACCGCAGGTAGAGCCGAAAGTCCCTTGTTCGATGCCTGCAATACGGGCGGGGTCGAGCCCTCTGCCCCCGCCAAAATAGGCGGAGGTAGCAAACAGGTACAAAAATCTGCGCTGAGGGTGGGAGAGGAGTCATCCCTTCGCAGGAGCACGTGAACAGGATCGGCAGATCCCTGACCCCGAGGTACGCGCGGGTCGGCGCCGGCCGCTACACCGCTGCATACAAGGCCCGGATCCTGGAGCAGTACGACCGGCTCGATAAGGCTGGCAGGGCGCGTTGATGCGCCGACATCGCTGCTGGAGGCACGGCGGCACCCAGTTGGGCGTGATCCGGCAGCGCTTGGCGAGGTCTGCGAGCGTATCTCCGGCCTCGACGGTACCCTGAACGCAAAACAGCTCCTGCCCCACCTCGACCTGGCCCTTGGCATGTCGGCGCCGGGCCAGGAGGCGCGGTCGGTGCGCCACTCGGTGGTGGAGGTCCGCGCGGTGCCGTCCAGGAGCGGGATCTCTCGGGATGTCTCGCCCTTGCCGGAGCGGACGATGACCTTGCCTTTGCGCGCCGAGAGCGGGACGTCGTCGTCGTCCAGAGCGACGAGCTCGGCGATCCGGACGCCGGAGTAGAACAGCAGCCGGCCGATGGCGCGGTCGCGGGCGAGGGGGCGGCGTTCGACGGCGCGCAGGTAACGCTTCTGCTGGCGGGCGTCCAGGGCGCGGGGCGCGAGCTTGGGGGCGTCGTCGCGGCGGACGACGGCGGGGCCGAGTCCGAGCTGGGTGAAGAAGTGGTCCAACGCGGTGAGGTGGGCGTTGACGGTATTCGACGCGCGGCGCAGCACGGTCTTCATGTGGGTCTTGTAGTCGCGGATGGCGAAGTCGCGGTCGTGGGCGTCGGTGAGCGGGTCGCCGTCGAGGCCGCTGGCCTCCAGCCAGGCGAGGAAGATCCGGACCCGGGAGTCGTAGGCGCGGCGGGTGTCGCCGTCCAGCGGGGCCCGCTTCAGCGCTGCGGCGTAGGCGGCGTGGATCGTGGTGAGCGCCTCGGGCACCGCTTGTTGCTGCCGCTCCACATCGCCCTCGCAATATCAGAAGTTGATTCGCCGGGTGTCCTGTCTCGTCGAACTCGAGGCATGAGACCTCCTTGAGCTGCGGTGCCTCAGAATGGTTGAGACGAGTTGATGAAGTCGCATCTCATTGATCATGAGCGGCACCCGCGGCGGGTTCGCACCGAAGAACACCCGGTCGGATCGGAGCCGGACCAGGATCTGGACCCGCTCGGTGGCCAGCCGCTGGGTCAGGTAGATCGGGCAGTAGGCGATGTCGAGCACGAACAGCGGCGGCGCCTGCCCGACGGGCAGGCGCCCTGCGGGTCCGGCCCGGCCTCCTCCAGCCGCCCCAGCAGGTCACCGATCTGCCCGGCGGCGATCTCGTTGGCGTTCCCGCAGGTGGGTACCCGGCGCACGTCCATCGGCATCGTCCACGATCCCGTCGGGGGATCGCCGTCAAACTCTGGGCACACCTTGGTCTCCATCGGAGGCGGGGCGATCCCAGGTGAGCCGGATGCGGGTGCCTCGTCCCGATGCGGACCAGATGTCAGCGTCGCCGCCGATTGATCGCAACCTCTGTATGAGGATCTCGGCGAGTCCGCCGTCGTGGCTCACGGTCTCCGGGTCGAAACCGCGGCCTTGATCGCGTATCACGATTTCGATGGACGAACCCGAGCTTGCCGCCCGGACGACCGCGTGCGCCGCACCGGCGTGCCTCCGGACATTGGTCAGGGCCTCCCGGACCGCCTCCGACAATGCGACGGTGACCGGGTGGGACGGGTCGAAGGTGAGCTCGCTTGTCACCAGCTCGACGCGCAGGCCCTGGGCGCGAAACTCGTCACTGACCATCTTTAACGTCAGGGTGAGGCCGTTCGACGTGGTCGCGCTGCTGTCGCGCAGCGCTTGACGCAGTTCGCCTGCCTGAGCCAGCGCCAGACCGCGAATCTCGCGCATGCGATCGCTGGGTGGCGCCTCTTCCAGGCTGCTCAAGTCAGTGATCCTCATGAGCGTTCGCAGGACGCGATTCTGCAGTGCCTGCAGCATGCGCACCCGCTCCAACGTCCGGCCCGCCCGTACCCCCTCGGAAACGGTCAACCGGGCTCCCTCCCGCGCCAGCCTCACCAGCATCCACACGATGACGAGGGCCAGCGTGAGGTATCCCTGCCTGCCGATGAGCTGCATCCAGTCGACGGTAGCGATCGTCGTGCTGTTCACCCACGCCATGACGAGTTGGAGGACGCCGCCGCCGGCTACGAGCGCCAGGCCGGCCCACGTCCCTCGCACCGCGGTCCAGAGCGCGGTAACCCCCTGGGTATAGGCCCAGACGATGTCGTGCCCCGGCATGGTCAGGGTGTCGGCCGGAAAGATCGCTGCCGTCCACACGTTCAGCCCAGCCGCGATCGCGACGTCGACGGCAAAGACCACTCGGGACTGGAGCAGCCATCTCAAGCGTCCAGCGAGGATTCCGATGAGGACGACGGCGTCCATCAGCAGGACACCGGCCATCCCGACGGAGAACCAGGTGGACTGGCTCAATGCGATATTGGCGAGCGCGCCGGTGACCTGGATCGGGCTGAGGGCGATGCGGTAGGCGAGCACGGCCGTGACGAACCAGGTGAGGGCGCGGCTCGTCAAGGCATCGATATCGGTCGCCTGCGATAACTCTTCCGACGCGGCCGGCGATCGGCTCTCTCGGGCCAGAGGGACGGCGATGTGAATGCGGGTGCCCCGCCCTGGCTTCGACCATATTTCGGTCGTGCCACCGACAGCGGCGATGCGCTGATGGATGGAGCCCGTGAGCCCGAATCCTTGCGTTGTGGTGGCGGGATCGAACCCGTGCCCCTTGTCCCGAATCGTGATCCTTATGAGCCCGTGGGAACAGGAGAAGCGCACGCTGGCCACGGCCACCCCTGCGTGCCGCCGCGCATTGTTGAGTGCTTCCCTCACCGCGCCGGTGAATGCGGCCGTGACCTCCCGCGTGGGCTCGGGCACGGTCTCAGAAAAAGCCATCTCGACGCGCAGTCCCTGCTCCGCGAACCGCCGCACCAGCTTGGCCATTTCGGCACGGAGGCTCGCCGGTACGTAGTCCTCATTGTCGCGGAGCAGTGCTTTGACGTCTATGATCTGCGCCCGCACCAATATCGTGATCTCCCGCAGACGGGCTTCGTCCGGTGGATCCGGCATGCCGCTTCTCTGGATGACCTGGCCGAGCGTCTGCAGGACGGTATCGTGCATGTCGAGCAGGACTTGTACGCGCTCCATTGTCTGTCCAGCTTGCAAGGCCGCGGCGTCGGCGAGGCCTGCGCCATGCCAGGCGAGCTTGATGACGACCAGGGGAACCACGAATCCGTTCGCCGCCCAAGCCGTTCTGGCCAGCGCCTGAAGGCAGACGTCGAGGGTGAGGTTCGGCACGCTCACCCAGCTGATGAGGAACTGCGTGACGCCGCCTGCCGCGAGCAGGGCAAACCCCAGACGGGCGCCGTGGATGGTGGTCCACAGGCCTATGGTGCCGAGAATGTACATCCAGAAGGTGTCCCTCTGGGCCAGGACGTACGCGCCCGGAGGAAGCTGGAGCGCCGACCAGACGATCAAGCCGGCGGTGGAGAGCAGATCCGCAGCCAGGAACCAGGGAGAGCGCAGGAGCTGACGGACCCGGCGGGCGATCGACGCGACCATCATGCCCGTGTTCACGACGACCGTGATGACGACGACGGGCAGATAGACACGGGCCACGGATCCAAGCCCCTCGAGGCCGCCGACATACGTGATCAGCACGATCACCGACCGGAACGCGAAGATGGCGATCACCACCCAATCGGCGATGCGCGCGGCCAAGGTGGCGAGGCGTTCCTGATCAGCACCGCTGAGCTGGTCCAGCATCGCCCCTTTGGAGCCGCCGGGCCTGAATTGGGCCACTGCGCTCCGCACCGCGAGAACGAGCCGCCACAGCCGGCGAGCGCCATGGCCCGGCACATGGCCTGCGGCTGTGTGTCGATTCATGGCTCTGCTCTTTCTGAAAGAGGACTTCGCGGCGGACGCAATTCGCTCGGCGCCACAGGGCACTGCCGTTTCGGACGTGACTACGGCAGGGAGGCTGCGAATCCTTCGACGATCGCTCGGCCCGTCTCAGGCGAGGTGAGGTATGACCCCACCCAATGCCGGGCGGGTGCGCAGTCGATGAGCACATCCTCGATCTGATCACCGCTGCCGAACAGCGGCCGCAACCTGCGGACGACCGTTATCGGATCCCGGCGACCGGCGATGTTCACCCATTTGCCCAGCCCTTGCGGCCACTTCTTACGCTTTCCGGAATTCGTGGATTCGAGCCGGTCGAAGAACAGGCCGCGCATCCCCAGCGGGGATCCGAGCGTTATGAAGAGCTCCACGTTATGCACGGGCATGGCGGTCAGGGCCTCGTAGGCGGCCACGGATCCCAGGGAGTGTGCGATGACCACGCGGGTGTCGTCCGTCACGCCGTCTGCCACGTGCTCCCTGGCCTGCCGGCGGATCCGCACGTCGCTCAGATACCGCAGCAACTGTGCCGCGAAGTTGAACGCTCCGGTGAAAGTCATACGCTCGGCCATATTCGAGTCCGCCCCCGTCCGTTCCTGGCTCCTTCGCGGAGACAGGATGCCGGCGAGAGAGACATGCGAGAAGTCGTCGGCAAAACCCACCTCGCCGACCGAACAGCCAAGGACTTTTTGCAGGCCGCGCAGCCAGACGACTTCTCTGAAAGCAGGCGGTGCGAGCTGGGGGTCGCATCCGTCAATTCCCACGATCCGTGCCATTGGAATCCCCTTGTCGGCCGGTTTTCTCTGTTGGCACGAGAATGGCCGACGGCGGATTGGAGCGGCACGGGAGAAGTACCTGTATTGGATGAGGTATAACTACGCCACTTTGCAGCGGCCTGATTTCTGGCACGCTGAAGAGCGGGGATGAGTGTGTCGGCCCCCGCGGCGGGCATACTCATGTGCGCGTTCTCATTCAGTACGTGCCAGGATCGAGGCGAGGCCGGTCCTGATTTCTCGCAGGACCTCGGTCTCCTTGGCGTCCGGCGGAGTGGACAGCCACTGCGCGGAGACGCTGATCGTGGGGCGTCTGCCCGGAGACAGCCGGACCCGTGGTAGCGCGGCGCCCCGCGGCCAGGCGGCATCGGTGTTGATCAGGCCGACCAGCAGGAGCGGCGCACCCGTGCTGACGGCCAGGTGAGCGGCGCCGCGTCGTAGCTCCGCGATGCCGTCGCTGCGTTCCTCGCTGCCGGGAATGCGTCCCTCCGGGGCCAGGGCCAGGACGTGGCCGTCCCGCAGCACCTCGACGGCGCGGTACAGCGCCTCCCGGCCGTGCCCGCGGCCGGCCGGGATGCCGCCGATGGCCCGCAGGAGCTGGCCGACCACCGGCAGCCGGAAGTAGTCTGCGCGGACGAACATGTACGGATATATGCGCCAGTGCCGGAAAGCGAGGAGCCCGATGAAAAGATCGATCATGCTTCGGTGATTCGCGACGACGATGACGCCACGCCCCTTTTTCGGGGTGAATCGCGCCTCGTCGATCTCGACCTTGGCGATTCCCTTCATGAGGATGCTTGTCAGGGCTGTGCAGGCGCGCAGCGCCCGCCGCCTGCCCCGCTCTCTCCTCCGATATTGGGGGTTCGGGGCCGCGCTTGAGGCGTACATTATTTCTTGCGTCGGTTCCATGACATGATCCCCTTTTCGTAGGCGAGTCGGGTGAGGTCAGGGCGGCGCCGGTAGCCGGTCTTGTCGCGGATCCGATCCAGATGGCCGTTGACGGTCTTCTCGGAAATGAAGAGTTGCTGGGCGACATCGGCAGCGGTTTCTCCGCCGGCGACCAACCTGAGGATCTCCGTCTCGCGAGCCGTCAGCCGTATCTCTTTCTTGAGGAGATAACCCGCAACCGTGGCCGAGAAATAGGTCCGGCCCACCGACACGGCCGTCAGCGCGCGGATGATCTCTTCCGGCTCCGCCTCTTTTGTCAGATACCCGTGCGCGCCTGCGCTGATGGCGTCGAGAACGGGGATCTCTTCCTCGAACATGGAAACGACCAGTATTCGATGTCCCTGGGCATGGAGATGCCGAACCGCCGGAGCGCCCTCGATCTCTCCCGACTTCAGCCGCAGATCCAGAACCACCACGTCAGGGCGAGTAACGGACCGCGCCTCGAACTCCTCCACGCAGGAGGCAACGGACGCCAGGCGCGTCATGGTCGCATCGTCGACGATTTTCGCCAGACCCAATCGCGTGACCGGATCATCCTCGATAATGGCGACGCTAATCATGGCGCTCCGATCTGCCGTCGCGTCCGATAGATCAAGCAGCGGTCGGCCGCTTTCCGCGTCCATGCTCCTCGACCACACTGCGGAACGCCAGGGTAGAAACACCCTCCCGCGCCGAGCCCTGAAGATTTAAAATCGGCCGCCGACGGCCGCTTATTCGATCCCAGCGGCAGAGCCAGCAGTTCGAATGCCTACACAGCGCGGGCCCACCCCGGCAAGGTCGCCGAAACCCTCCACCCCCGGCCCCGGCCGCCCCAAAGGTCACAAGAACAAGACAGTCCGGCCCCGCCACCCCGTGATCAAAAAGGGCAGACCGGACAACACCGGACATCCCAAGTGGAAGAGCCCACACGCCCGAGCCACGGCCGAGACCAGCCAGCCTTAAATCGTCAGACTGGTCGGGATAGTCGAGGACGCGGACGTAACAGGCTGGGCAGACGGGGCCGAGCGGCCAGTGGGCGTGGACAGGCCGCGTCTGGTCGCAGAGGGCGCACAGGGTTTGCTTGTGGGGGCGGCAGGCGTTGCAGACGAAGCCGTACCCGGCGCTGTTGGAGCCGTGCCTGACCTGGTGACAGACCGTGCATTCGGCGGGTGGCAGCACGGAGGCAGGAGGCGCGAGCCAAGGCGGCTCGCGACCGCAAGCAGGCCAGGCGGGATCAGGAGCGCAAGCAGCAGGCGCGGCGCCGCCGAAGCGACCGCCCGCATAGAGGCGATAAAGATCGGGCTCAGCGTCGGTGCCGGCACCGACGGGCCCGTCACTCTGCTACTGGCCGTGCGCCGTCAATGGCTCAGCGAACGCGACCAAGCCCACCGAGAACAGATCGACCAACAGGCTCAGGCTCACGCCGATCGGGTTGCCGCAGTGAACGAACATGATGCCGTCGAACGCCGCATCACCGATCTCTTCGCCAAGGCCGCCGACCAACTGGGTAGCGACAAGGGTCCGGTCCGCCTGGCCGGGCTGTACGCGCTGGAGCGACTCGCCCAGGACAACCCCGGTCACCGGCAGACCATTATCGACGTCATCTGTGCCTACTTGCGGATGCCCTGCACGCTGCCAGCCGACTCGTCGGCGCGGCCCAGAGCAGAGCCGCCACCGAGAGGAGCTTCAGGCACGTGACACTGCGCAACGTATCCTCGCCGCACACCTGCGCGATGAGACCTACAGGGCAACGGGAGGAGGGGTCCGTTTCGGAGGCGTTCTGGCCGGACATCCACGTCGATCTCGCTGGCGCCTGCCTGGTCAACTTCAGCCTCGTCCACTGTCGCATCGACGTCGTGACTTGCGACCATGCGACGTTCATAGGCGAGACGATATGCCGCGGCCTGATCTGTGACCTCGCCTTCTTCCAAGGGGCCACCTTCAGCGGTCACACCGACTTTCGGAGTGCCGTCTTCACCAACGATGTCTGGTTCGCGTACTCGAGATTTGCCACAGACGTATGGTTCCATGCCGACGAGTTCTACCCCGGTGCCCGTTTCGGCCGCCATGCTCCCTTGCAGGGTGTCAGCTTCATCCAAGGAGCGAAGTTCGACCATGCGACCTTCTCCGGAAGCGCCACCTTTGTGGAAGCCAACTACACGGCCGGCGCCAAGACCATCCACTTGGAGGGCGCACACATCCAAGATTTGAACGCTGTAAGTCCCGAAGTCACCAAGGCACCCAGCAACTGGAAGTCGGAGGTCAAGCCGAGCTCAGCCTGAACTCGATGTGACACGGAAGTAGCCGTGTTCCCATCAGGGACGACGCCGGGGACCTCTAGGGTCCAAGCCAACACGTGCTCTGGCACATCGGAGACTCCCGATGATCCCCGAACCCTCACCAGGCCCTCACCCCGGACCAGGTGGAGCGGCCGACGCTGTACTCGGTGGCAAGGTCGGCGAGGTAGACCTCGCTTTCGGCGTAGCAGCGGCGGAGGGAACGTCGGCGATGTCGCGTCGCCTGATGTCCTGGCCCCAGGAGGGGGTGAACCGCTCCTGGGGGCTCTCAGCGCTTCCGCCGCTCAGGTGTTGATGTGGAGAACCCAGATCGACACGTGCTCGAGGTCGTCTGGGCCGTACGTGTAGAGCGTGCGGAAGGTCGGCGTGATCAGCTCGTACGCGCCGGGGATCTCGGCGTACGGTACGGCTTCGGGGGGTGTAGGCTCGTCGCCCAAGTCCAGCAGCGTGTCGACGATCGACAGGCGCAGCGTCGGTGCCGCGAGGCGCAGCACGTCCTTGACTCCGGCGGCGAAGTGGACGGGAACCTTCACTGGCGGGCGCCATCCAATCCGAGATCGGCGTACGCCTCGGCGCGCGAGGTGTAGACCGTCATCTCGAGTTCGCCACGACAGGCGGCTGCCATCATCTCGCGCACGCCGGCGGCTTCGTTCGCGCGCTTGAGGCGCAGGTACTCCTCGAAGTCCTCCTCGGAGATGAGGACGGCGTGCTCCTCGTCGGAGCGCTTGATCCGGGTGGGGCGATGGGTCATGACGGCGCGGGACACGAGCGGGCCGAGTTTGTCGCGGGCCGCGGCGATCCCGAGCGTCTCCATGCTTGTCTGGTCGTTCGTCATACCCCTCAGCATAGGCCCATGATGCCGATATTGGCATGATGCCGAGTCTGGAAAGGTCTAGGAATCCCGAGGCTTCGGCGAGCCGAGAGGTAAGCCGCTCTGGAGACGGTGAGCCGACTGCGGGGGTGGTGCGCCCTAGGAGCTGTTTCTCAGATCAGGTGCGGAGCCAGATGATCAAGGCGGCCAGGGTGACGGTGCCGAGGAAGATGTAGGCGCGTTTGTCGTAGCGTGTGGCCACGGCGCGGAAGTTCTTCAGCCGGTTGATCGCCCGTTCGACGACGTTGCGTGCCTTGTAGCGTTCGGCGTCGAAGCCGGTGGGCCGTCCCCCGGCCGAGCCTCTCCGGCGGCGGTGGGCGCGTTGGTCGCGGGGTTCGGGGATGGTGTGGCGGATCTTGCGGCGGCGCAGGTAGGTGCGGTTGGCGCGGGAGGAGTAGGCCTTATCCGCGGCCAGGCTGTCGGGCCGGGTGCGCGGGCGTCCCGGCCCGAGACGGGGAATGCGGATAGTGCCCAGCACCCGCCGGAACTGCGGGCTGTCGCCGTACTGGCCCGGTGTCAGGACCAGTGACAGCGCCCGGCAGCGGCCGTCCGCCGACAGGTGGATCTTGGTGGTGAAGCCGCCGCGGGAGCGGCCTAGGCACTCCCCAGCCTGACCACCTCCGCCAGTCGGGCGGCCAGCGCGGCCAGCACCGGATCGCCCTGGTTTGTCCTGGCGGCGTCCCCCTTTTGCCGTCCCTGTGCGGGAGGCGGCGGTGGTGCTGTGCGGGGCGCGCCGGCGGCGTGCTGGTGCGCCCGGACCGTGGTGGAGTCCACGGAGATGTCCCAGTCCACCCGCCCCTCGCCATCCTGCTCGGCCTGGATCGCCGTCAGCAGCATCTGCCAGGTGCCATCGGCCGACCAGCGGCGGTGCCGCTTGTACACCGTGATCCAGGAGCCGAACCGTTCGGGCAGATCACGCCAGGGCAACCCGGTCCGCGCCCGATACAACACGCCGTCGATCGTCCTGCGATGGTCATTCCACCGACCGCCCCGCCGACCACCCTCGGGCAACAGCGGCCTGAGCCGCTCCCACTCCGCGTTCGTTAAGTCACCACGACCCATGCACCAATCGTGACAACATCGCCACAATTAGTCAGCAGATCTAAGAAACAGCTCTTAGACCTGGCCGCTCTTGTGGGCGTCTCTCCGCTGCTGACGTGCAGCCCGCATGCTCCCTCGCCTGGCTGGCTGAACATACAAAAGCTCGGTCATCTCCACGAGCATCTCCGCGACGTCTGCTACCTCCTCCAGCGAGTAAACCAGCCCCAGGTGTACGGCGTCGTTGCCCAGCAGGCGCGCTTCATGGAGATCACGAATCAGCTCGTCCGCGAGATCGCCCTTCAGCTCCTCGATCTTGCCGTAGAGGTGTGGAGCCGTGGCGCCACGCTCCTTGCACAGTTCCTCTACCGCCGCTTAGTACACGGCGGCGGCACCTCGGTAGGAGGCGGCGCCTTCACAGCGGGCACCTTCGGCGAACATGTCGCGGATGGCTTCCGGCACCTCGACCGGCAAATCCTCTCGTACGCTCGGAGCGGGCCACACCTGAAGGATCGCTTCCAGTGGGCGCTGCGTGCCAGTTGCGGTGCCTTCCTTCCCCCGATTCTCGTCCTCACCGTGCGGAAGGGCGAGCTCGTCGTCATCCGAAGGCGGATACGCGTGATCATCATATGGCGCAGTGAAGAGGGCGCAGATCGTCTCCTGGTCGTGAAACGGCCAGCTTGTGTGGCCCGATAGCCCAAGTGTGCGGCATCTCGGTATGGTTTTCAGCGCTGTAGCTCTCGCCCTGGCCGGGTGTAGCGCGCAGCCCGCATTGCCGCAGCCGACGACTCCGCCCGCATCCGTAGCGCCGCCAGCTGACGGCGGCACCTACACGACTCCGCGCGAAATCGTCGCCAAGCTCCAAACCGCAGGGGTCAGCTGCGGCGACTACACCCCCATCGCCGCCCCCATCGGCGCCCTGGACCGCGGCCAATGCCAGAGTGGAGAGCTGGTGATCTCGACCTTCGCGCGTGAGGGTGACGTGCAGGCGCAGGTGGAGCTCTACCAAAAGGTCGGCGAGGAACTCGACCAGAGCGCAAACGTGATCGCTGGCTTGAACTGGACCATCCACACGACAGACACCGCCGACCTCGATCGCGCATGGAAGACTCTGGGCGGCCGACACATCCAGTGACACGCCTCCTACTCGTGCGCTCCTCCAGCCGCGCCCAGGGAAGCGCTATCCAACGACGGCGACGGTGCCCGCAGGGCCACACTCTGCCTGGCCGCTGATCGCCTGACCGACAGCGGCTCGGGCCCTATCGTGCAGAGGAAAAGACGTCGCTATCGCGCCACCAGACGTCCACGCGCCCGTCGGGCGGCGCCGCGGAACAGGAAGCGATCGAAGAGGTAGAGATGAGTCAGGCCAGCGGCACCATGTCGTCAACTAGGGCGAACCGGTTGTCTGCCGGATAGGTCACTTGAAAGTCCCGTCGCAGCCCGATTGCGCTGATGGACAGGTAGACAGGCCGGTAGAGGACCAGGTATTTCGCTTTGCGAAGCGCATCGTTGGCTCGATCGGGGGCATCCAGATCGACACCGGAGAGCCCGTACTCGGCGAGCCGGCGGACGAAATCGGGGACTTCGGACGCCCGCTCTTTCACCTCGATGTACCACTTCAGCGTGCCGTCGGATTCGGAGATCGTGATGTCCATCAGCCGATCCTCCGCCGCGACGAGGTACCCCTTGGGGGACAGCGCCGCATAGACGCGGGCGTACTCGGCCGCCTGGACTAGGTACTCCCAGTTCATACTTGGTACCCGTGTCCGCGCATGCCTGCTGACCCACGCGTAGGGGCCCTTACCTGGCGGTAGCCCCCGTAGGGTGAACCGGTAGGTGCCCACGGGCTCGATCAGGCCCTCCCGGTACCCTGCGGCGACCAGGGCCCGTACCCCGGCAGGAAGCCGCTGGTAAATGCCTGCGAAGTACGACTCGGAAATCTCCGAGTAACCCCATTCGCGGCAGGCACCCTGCACCCATCCTCGGAGAAGGTCAAGAAAGTAGTCCTTCGGCTCACCCATCTCACCACCATGACATCGAAGGCACGGCCGTACAGCCTGGTTGCGGCGAGCGACCCCACACATCAGCGGGGGTCTACTCACCGGGCGGGATGACGAGCCGGTCGAAGGCGAGCCCGCTGTTGCCCTCCCCGCGGCCGGGCCCTTGCGTGCGCCGTACCAGACGATGACTGAGCCGTTGGGCCGGCGGGTGCGCTGGTAGCACTGGGAGATGCGGGCGCCGGCTCGCGGCACCTCTTTCTAGTGTACGAAGTAGGCTGCGGGCAGGTTCTGCGAGAGCAGCGGCATGCGCGGACAGATCTTGGCCGGCCGGGCGGTGTCGCCGTCGAGAAACTGCGGGAGAGCGGCGCGCTGCAGCTGGGTTTCGCGCGTGCTGTCCTCGACGTGGACGGGGATGAACGGCAGCCAGTGTTCGGGTACCGAGCTCATCACCTGGTAGCGCAGCGGCCTGGCTCTTCGCGTCTATGGTTCCCGTTCAGTCACCTGTGTCCAATGAACCGCGATAACGACGGCGAGGACCGGATTCCGACGTGCGCCGCGTGCCTGAAGGTCGCTGAACGCATCGCGTGCCCGATAGAGCAGTAAACACGATTGAGCTGAGCCTTCGGTGTCAGCCTGCGATTATCGGCTCACCGGCGGTGAGAGGCGGTGGCGTCAAACCAGGGGCTACCTGCTCATGCTGAGCCTCGTTCTACCGACGGGTGTGGCTGAGCCCTTTCTCCAGTGCGATAGATGGACGAACCTGGCCATATGGCCGGATGGCCGGATGGCGATCCATTGTGGGGTGGCGGATGTGGCAGGCGCTTTCCGTGGGCGGGCGCTGGGTGTTCGGTTTGATATGCCTGGGGTACGTCCTGGTCTCGTTCATCACCCTTCGCGGGTTGATCGCCGCTCCTCGGTACCGCATTCTTTATGGTCGCGTGCAGGACTGCCGTGCGCGTGCCCGCGTGTTGAAGAGCACCTCCTCCTATCCAGACCAGGCGGTAATCACAGACGCTGTGTTGGATCGGCTGGCGGACCTCGAAAGGAACGACACCGTGGCGTGGCGTATCCCCAGAATCGGCGGAGTGATATCAATCCCGTTGTCCAAGCTTTCCGCCGCCTGGCGAGTTCTGCATGCGGCGGAGCGGCAGCTGGTGCGGCTGGAGTCCGACGAGGAGATCGCGATACTGGCCACAAGCACCGCTCTGCGTACGCAAGGGGCGCATGACGCCCGTGCCAAGAGGGTCGCGCAGGATCTCACAGCCGCTGGGGTGGAACCCGCCCGCCGCCGTCACCTGCTGATCGCGTTACTGGACCACCTGCACGCGCAGGAAGAACGGTCCTTCGAACTGGACTACGAACAGCAACGTGTCGCACTGTGGCTCGCGCTTGTCGGGCTTTTCGGGGTCTTTGGTATAGGCGCAGCTTTCGACCACCGGACAACATTGCTGCTGGGGGCCATCGGCGGGTTCTTGTCGCCTGTCGTCGGCGCCATGCGCGCGCAGAAGCAGTCGTCGTGGGGCGTGATGGTGCTCAGCCCGGTCGGTGGTGCCCTGGCCGCTGCGGGCGGCCTGCTCCTGACGCGCATGTTGTCCGACCAGCAAATCAACATCCTGGGACAGGTCTTCCGCGAGAACTCCTGGGGAGCGCCGGACAAACCACTGGCCTTGGCCTTGGCGCTGCTGTTCGGGTTTTCCGGCACGTTGTTCTCGCGCATGGCCCTGGCAGCGTCGATACAACTGGCGATCCACCAGGACAACGAAAGTGACGACGAGCGGGCGGGCGACGCTGGGTCGCAGGCTCTTCTTGAACGTCCTTAGAGGACGTTCTGCAACGGTATGGGCCTTTAATCCCTGCGTTTCGATAGGGATTTTCGGCAAATAGGTTGACGTTCAGTGTGAGTGCGCTCAACTGACAGTTATGGGCGAGCGCATGCCATACCCCA
>NZ_JAHKRM010000064.1 GCF_019396345.1 Nonomuraea guangzhouensis
ACACGGCGATCGGTGGCTACGTCCGCTGGCGCAACGCCCGTGCCCAACCAAAGACCAGCTTCGCCGCCACTTCACCTATCCGAAGCTGGACCAGTTACCCGGCCAAGGTTGCGTGACGGGCCACTAGACCGATGACAGCCTCGCCGCGGCCACGGCCGCCTGACCGTAGCTGATGCCGCCGTCGTTGACGGGGATCCGCTCGCCGATGTACGGCTCGAACCCGGCCTCCGACAGCCGGGCCAGCGCGTCGGTGGCCAGCAGCCGGTTCTGGAACACCCCGCCCGACAGGCAGACCTGGGTGACGTCGTGCTCGGCCGCGGCCCGTTCGCACAGCAGGACGGTGACCGCCGCGACGGTGGCGTGGAAGGCGGCGGCGATGCGGCCGACCGGCTCGCCGTCCCTCTTGGCCTCCAGCAGGTGCCGCAGCGTGACGACGCCGTCGTACACCCACAGGCCGTCGCGTCGTTCCAGCCGCCAGGCCAGCGGCTCGGTCGCGGGGTAGGCGGCAGCCGCCTGCTCCAGGCGCATCGCGGCTTCGCCCTCGAACCCGTTGACGTCGCACAAGCCCAGCAGTGCGGCGGCGGTGTCGAAGAGCCGGCCCGCGCTGGAGGCGATCGGACAGTTCACCCGCTTGGCGATCATGCGGCCGATGATTTCCCGATCGGAGAGGCCGGCGGTGAGACCTTCAGAAATGGGGCCGCCGGTGGTCTCACCGCCGAGCAGGTAACCGAGTGCCATGCGGGCGGGCCTGCGGACGGCCGCGACACCGCCGGGCATCGGAGCGTGGGAGAAGCGGCCCAGCCGCCGGTAGCCGGTGTAGGTGGCCAGCAGCAACTCGCCACCCCAGAACGTGCCGTCGTCACCCAGCCCGAGCCCGTCGTAGGCGACCCCGAGGAAGGGCGGCTCCAGGCCGTGCTCGGCGGCCACAGCGGCGACGTGCGCGTGGTGGTGCTGTACGGCGACGCGGCTCGGCCAGCGTCGTGCCAGCCGGGTCGACAGGTAGCCGGGATGCAGGTCGTGCACGGCGTGGGCAGGTTCAATGTCGTGAATGCCGCGCAAGTGGTCGAGCGCGGCATCGTACGCCTCCAGTGTCTGGGCGTCGGAGAGGTCACCAATGTGCGGCCCCATGACCGCGTGGTGGCCCTCCGCGAGGGTGAATGTGCTCTTTATCTGGGCGCCCATCGCCACCAGAGGCGGGGCGGCGGCCGGCAGACGCAGCATGGCGGGCGCCAGTCCACGCGCTCGGCGGATCGTGATGGACCGCGACCCCAACGAGCGGACCACCGAGTCGTCGTAGCGGGCCACGATGGGCCGGTCATGGGTGAGCACACCGTCCACGTCCAGTCCAGAGACGTTATCGAGCAGCATGGGGCTGTCGGGGTGGTTCGCGCTGGTCACCACGAGCGGGCGGCGTAGCGCGTCCAGCAGCAGATGGTGCAGCGGCGTGCAGGGCAGGAACACCCCGACATCGGGCATTCCCTGGCACACGCCGGGCGACAGTACGCTGTGCCGTCGCGGGGCCAGCACGATGGGCGCGGATGGGGCGGCGAGCAGGAGCCGGTCGGCTTTGGTGAGGCCGGCCAGCGCGTCGGCGGTGACCATGTCACGCACCATGATTGCCAGGGGTTTGGCGTCGCGTGCCTTGAGCTGTCGCAGTCGGCCGACGGGTTCGTCGTTGATGGCATCACACACGAGTTGAAAGCCCCCGAGACCCTTGATGGCGATCACACCGCCGCCCGCGACGACGTCCACTGCAGCCCGCAACGCCGCCTCGCCGGTCATGGTCAGGAAGCGCAGCCCGGGACCGCATGACGCGCAGGCGATCGGCTCGGTGTGGAAGCGACGGTTCGCCGGGTCGTGGTATTCGGCAGCGCAGGCCGGGCACATCTCGAAGCCGCGCATCGACGTGCGCGCCCGGTCGTACGGCAGGCTCTCGATGATCGTCGCCCTGGGACCGCAGGCGGTGCAGTTGATGAACGGATAGCGGTAGCGCCTGTTGGTCGGGTCGAACAGCTCGCGCCGGCAGTCGGCGCACGTGGCCAGGTCCGGCGGGATCTCCCGCGAGGTGCCGGAGCCGGCCTCGCTCTCCATGATCTCGAACCCGGCGGCCTCCCGATCGGACGCCCCTTGGGTGACGACCACGTCGCGGACGCGGGCTGCCTCGGGCCGCGACGTCTTCAAGCCGGAGACGAAAGCCTCCAAGCGGGCCGGCGAGCCGCTCGCGGAAATGACCACGTGCCCGCCGGCGTTCCTGACGTGCCCGCGGATCCCCATGGCGGTGGCCAGCCGGTGCACGAACGGCCGGAAACCCACACCCTGCACGGTCCCGTGCACCTCGATACGCCACGCCGCGTCCACGACCGTCTCCTACATTCCCGTGGGCACGATGAGCAGGTCGTCCTTTTCCGGAACCACCTCGCAGATGACGTCCACGATGCCCTCCACCAGCCGGATGGCCTCCGTGAGCGCGATGACCTGAGACCTCCACTCGACCGTGCCGTCGATCTTCACAACGCCCCGGTCGATCTCGATCGAGAACGCCTCGGGGTCCGGGAGCAGGGTCCTGATCTCCGCCTCCAACTCGGCGGCGGGACGGGTGAAGACCCGCAGGACGTCCCGCTGGTGCAGCGTGCCGATGATCCGCCCGGTGACCACGTTGATCACGGGGAGCTGCTTGATGCGCTTGGCGTGCATCAGGCGGGCCGCGTCGCGCACGGTCGTGTGGGGTGTCACGGTGATCGCCGGAGAGGTCATCAGCTGGGCCGCCATCACCCCCTGGGCCTTCTCGTGCTGGCGCCGCCGCGCGCGGGACTCGAAGATCGACACGCTGTGCCGTACGGGATCGGCCTCCTTGAGCAGCAGGTCATCTTCCGAGACCACGCCGACCGGCCGCTGGTCGGCGTCGACCACAGTGACCGCCCCGACCGCGAACCGCTCCATCTCGGCCACGATGTCGGCGAACGGCGTGTCCTCCGGCACGGTGATGGCCACCCGGCACATGACCTTCTCGACTTCGATCGACATGATGTCCACCTCTCTTTCACCCTTACGGTGCTCCATGGCATCCAGGTCCGCATCGGCGGAACGTCCCGGATGACCGGGTCTTAGGTCACTCCTTGGCGCGGACCACCGCCACCGGGCAGCGGGCTTTACGGGTGCGATCCGTGCCCTGGGTGAAGGTGAGGTGGATGGCGATGTTCACGCCCGCAACCGCTGTCGCCAGAGCGTCCTTCCAAGTCAGGCTCATGCCTGCGTCCGGCGGGAAGGCCGTGCCGCCGGTGCCGTTGGTCCCGGCGGCCATGGATGTGCGGGACGTTCGGCAGGACCTCCGGCCCTGACGGCTCCCACCCCCGTGGACCAGCGTCGGCCGCAGGAGGTGCGTCATGACCACTGCACACACCATCGATCTCGCGGTCAGGCGACTGCTCGTGGCGGCCGGGGAAGCGCCTTCGGTGCTCAACACCCAGCCGTGGCGGTTCAAGGTGGGCCACGGCGATGTGATCGAACTGCTCGCGGACTGGGATCGCTGGTTGCCCGTGAGCGACCCCCGCGGGCGTTCGCTGCACGTCAGCTGCGGTGCCGCGCTGTTCAACCTACGCGTCGCGTCCCAGGCGGCAGGGCGCAGGCCGGCCGTCAGACTGCTCCCGACACCGCAGGAGGCGCCGGATCTGCTGGCCACCGTACGATTCGATGCCCGGTGCGCGTCGACGGCCGAGGCCCGGGAGATGTACGGCCTGATCCCGTACCGGCGCACCAACCGCACGCCCTTCGACGAGCGCCTCATCCCGGCGCCGGTGCTGAGCGAAATGCGCACCGCCGCCTCGCTGGAGCAGGTCAGGCTCATCCTTCTGGACCGACGCAGCGCGGCCGACATGCTCGACTACGCCGCCATCGCCCAGGACGAGCTGGCGCGTGACGACGACTACCTGGCCGAGCTGGCGGCGTGGACCACGGGTCAGGGGGTGCCCGCTCACGTGCACGGGCCGCAGGCCGTCGGCGACGTGGACCCGGTCCGCGACTTCGGCCGCCGTGATGGATCCATGCACTTCGAACGGCATCCGCAGCTGGCGGTGCTCGCCACTGGAACTGACGAGCCGATGGACTGGCTACGCGCCGGGCAGGCCCTGCAGCGGGTGCTGCTGGTGGCGGCCAAGCACGGGGTCTCGGCATCGTTCCTCAACCAGCCTCTCGACCTGCGCGACATGCGACGCCACCGCGATCCGCATCACCGGCGCGGCCACCCGCAGATGATCATGCGACTCGGGTATGGCCTGGTCGTGCCGCGCGCCCCGCGCCGTCCCATGACCGAGCTGCTGGCCGAGCACTCCTGATCGAACATCGGGGTTGAGGCGCCTTTGCCCCGTCACGGTCAGTGCACCACCGCGATGGGGCAGCGGGCGTGATGCACCATGGCCTGGCTCACCGAGCCGAGCAGGAGCCCTCGAACCTGGCTCAGGCCCCGCCGCCCTCCTACCAGCAGGCATGCCTTCCACGCCGCCTTCAGCAGTGCCGAGCGTGCCAGCTCGTCGACGAGTTCGGCCGGCCGCCAGCGCACGTCATGTCACGGCTCTTCGTGATCTCTGGTCGCTCCGTTCCGGACCACGACCATCGGACACGGCGAATGGTGCAGCAGGGCATGGCTCACCGATCCGAGTACCATGCCGGCGAACGTCCCATGGCCATGCGACCCGACCACGAGCAGGTCGGCCCCCGTCGCGGCCTGGCGCAGCACCTCGACGGGATGCCCGTGGACGGCTTCTTCGATGACCTCGACGTCGGGGCACCGCTCACGGTGTCCAGTGAGCGCCTCGTTGAGCGTGAGCGCCTCGTTCTGCTCACCGTCGGCGTCCGCAGACTCGAAGCCGTCCAACCGTGGCCTCGCCCACGCGTGCACGACACGCAGCCGCGTCCCTCGCAACCGCGCCTCGGCGAAGGCGAAGTCCAGCACACGCTGGGACCTCGGCGAGCCGTCCATGCCCACCACGATCTCGCCGCGCGGCAGTGAGGGCAGTGCGCGGACCACGACGACGTCGCAGGCCGCGTGCCCGGCAACCCCATAAGCGACCGATCCGACGAGCAGGCCGCGTACCCCTCCAATCCCATGACTGCCGACGACCAGCAGCTCCGCGTCCTCCGACGCCCGGATCAAGGCCGTACGCGGATCGCCCGGGAGCGCGGCCGTCTTCACCTCAGCCTTCGGCTGCTCGTGAAAGGCCCGGTTCTCACCCGCGGCGAGCACGGTCGCGCAGCCCTCGCGCAGCCATGCGGCCACTTCTGAGTAGCGGCCGTCCTTGGCCTCTACGGCCCATCGAGGCATGGCATGAGCAACGGTGAGCGGCACACCTCGAAGCGCCGCCTCCCTCGCGGCCCAGCCGACTGCCTCGAGTCCGGCCTGCGACCCGTCTACTCCAACTACGATCATGACGAACCCCTGAACCTCACTGTTCCGCTGGTGAGTGACCGGGTATAAGCCCCCTGGTGGATCGGCGAACAACGCCGTCACCGATGGCACCCATCCCTTTCGCCTTTAGTCTGGGCAAGCGCTCAGACCGCGAGCATGAGGAAAAGGTCCTGATGCGTGGTGCCTTTGGTCCCCCGAGCAGCATCGTCACGGACGTTCTGGTGAGGACCGCGGGTTCGTCGCGGCCAGCCGTATCTGCAACGACAGCGGCGCCAGATCGAGGTGGATGGACCTCGGCCCGGAGACGCGGCTGAAGACCACGCGGGCAGTGCCGATGCCGAAGCGGGAGAGGTCGATTCGGAAGACGTGCGGGTCGTCCTTGTCGTCAGGATGGAGGAGGAAGCCTTTGTAGAGGGCGGGTATCGGGCTGAGCGCTCGAAGCCAGAGTCGGCCGCGCCGCACGACGACTTCGGCGCCGAAGCCGGCCATGGACCACGCCTGCATGTCCGTCAGCTGGGCGCGAGGCCGGTACCAGCCGATGGGATCGCCCCAGACCTCGGGATGGTGCGGGATGTCGGTGCGGATGGCCGCTTCCGGGACGTCGATACGTGGAGCACACAAAAACCGGCACGGAACGGGACCTAGAGCTCTGCGTTGAGCTCGTCAAGGGTCTCGCGCAGGTATCCGGAGAAGGCCCACACGTCGGGAACCAGGTCCCTGCAGGCGGTGATCCCGATGTCGAGGCGGCCGTCGTAGGAGAAGGCCGTGATGTTCACCGCGCCGCTCACGTCGGTGATCACGGACACCGGATAGTGCGCGAGCAGCCTCACCCCCGCGATCCGCAGCGGAAACTGCGGTCCGGGAACGTTGGACACGATCACATTGATGGGCGGCGCCGTTCTCCCCACCAGGTCGAACGCGGCCCGGTCGGTCAGGCCGCTCAGCGCGGCGGGCAGGCTCTCGCTCAACTCCCGCAGCCAGCACGCCGGAGTCAGCTCGAACCGTTCCTTGATCCGCTCCATCGCCTCGCCCACCAGTTCGAGCCGCCGCCGGGCATCGGCCACATGCGTGGGCAACTGAGTGATCATGATGGTGACCTGGTTGCCCTCACTTGTACCCGCTCGCCCTCGCAGAGAGAACGGCACGCCTGCGATCAACGGAACGTCCGGCAACGCCGCGTGGTCCACCAGCCATCGACGCAGCGCTGAGGCCGCCAGCGTCAGCACGACGTCGTTCACCGTGACGCCGAAGGCGTTCTTGACCCGCTTGATCTCCTCCAGCGGCAGCTCGGCGAAGGCGTAGCGACGATGGCCCGAGACCGGACCGCCCAGCGGGGTATGCGGGGCCGCGAAATCCGGAAGGTCGGGCAGAGGGCTGCGGCGCAGTAGCCGCGACAGGTCGCCCGCACCCGGCAGCCGGGAGATGACGGGCAACTGATCCAGCACCGGCAGCGCCTCGCCGACGAACCTCATCAGATGCGCGGGATTGTTCACGAGGTGCCGTGCGCTCCTGGCCAGCATGCGCCACAGCTCCGGAGGAGCGTCCGGCTCGCAGGCGACCGTCTCAGGGGCAGGGTCCATGAGCGCCGCGAGCACCTCGGCCCCGGTCAACCCGTCGACGGCTGCGTGATGGACCTTGGTGTAGAGGGCGCAGCGGCCTCCGGTCAGGCCATGGATCAGGTACATCTCCCACAGTGGACGGGCCCGGTCCAGCCGCCGCTCGTGCAGGCGGGCGACCTGCTCGGCCAGCTGCGCGTCGTCACCAGGGGGTGGCAGGGCAAGCTCCCGGACGTGATAGTCCAGGTCGACCTCGACGTCGTCGGCCCAGTACGGGTGGTCGAGCCCAAAGGGCACATGCACCAGCCGCCGCCGTAACTGCGGCACTCCGGCCATCCGCTCCGCCAGCCTGTGCAGGATCTCGTCCTTGGCCAGACCCATTTCGAGTACGGCCAGCCCGCCGATATTCGCGACATTCGTCACCGTTTCGAAGTTGAGGAACTGCGCGTCCAGCGCGCTGAGCTGCCGCATGTCTCCACCCCAATCCGGCCAGAGCCTGTGTTCCGTGTGGTGCGCCGGAGGTGACACGAATGAGCATTCACGACAGCACCACGGCCACGGCGCGCCACCGTGCGAGCCGACAACCACAAGCACGGGCTCCGCCGAAGCGGCCACCAACATCGAACCGCACGCCGCCTCGCCGCCCCAGAGCCATAAGTCCCTCACGGACGAGTCCAAGGACCGGCAGGAAGCGGCGGCGGCTTCTTACTAATTTCGGTAGTAGCTGGGACCTAAGGCCCTATGTGGCGGCGGGCCGCGAGGTCACGATGACGGCAGGAGACGAACAGAGGTGATCACGATGATGTGGTGGGGTTACAGCGGTATGAGCGGCTGGGGCTACGCGCTCATGGGTGTCAGCACCGTGCTCTTCTGGGGGCTGCTGGCCGCAGTGATCGTGCTGGCCACCCGCTCTGCGAGCAGGGGCGTCCGCACCGGGGCGTCCGCACCGGCGCCGGAGGAACTGCTGGCGCAGCGCTTCGCCCGCGGAGAGATTGGCTCCGAGGACTACTACGCGGGCCTGGAGGTCCTGCGCGCCAGGCACGACCATCCCATCGGCCGTTGAACGACGCGCGGCACAAGCCAGGGGCGGGCCCCGGTCCGCCCCCATGGCTCGCGCCGCTCAGCTCGGACCCAGAAGTTCACGGTGAACCCCACGGTCGCCAAGCCGAGCATCAACGCCGGTCTCGCACTGTGTCTCAAAGGCGTGGCGCCAACTGGTCGCGCCCGCGTCGAAGTCCGGTGGCGCCCAGCCCGCACCGGGCGTAGAAGTCCTCGATGGCGGCAATGACACTGCCGATCGTGGTGGTGGCGTAGCGGGCATGCCGAAGATGGCGGCTGTAGCGATGAGCTGCCCGTGCCGCCGCCGCCACATCAGTCGGCGGTCCGCTGGTGGGGGAGCCACTGTCCTGTGCGGCGACCCACGTCAGGAACCCGCGGACGCGACGGAGATAGGCCACCCTGCTGGAGTTGGCCAGCGTCGAGCCGGCCAGAGCGGTGGCGTAGGCGGAGATCACCGCTTCATAGACGGGCGGGAGGCGCCCTGCCTCATGCCGCGTGCTCATCGGGAAGCTCCTTGCTGCTCGGTGCGAGATGCGATCTGCCGGAGTGCTCCTCAGGTGGCTCCGGTGAGACGGCGGCGGAAGACCCAGTACGTCCAGGCCTGGTAGGCCAGGACCAGCGGGGTGAAGATGGCAGCGACCCAGGTCATCACGGTCAGCGTGTACGGCGTGGAGGCGGCGTTCGTCACGGTGAGACTGTTGGCCGGGTCGAGCGCGGGCAGCACGTTCGGCCACAAGCCGGTGAACAGGGCGGCCACGACCGCCACCACGGCGAGCGCGCTGGCGACGAACGCCCACCCGTCACGGCCGCGCAACGTCGCGGCCACGGCGCCGATCAGGCCGAGCGCGGCCAGCGCCACTGCGGCCCACCAGGCCGGCCTGCCCCCGCCTCCGGAGGCCAGCAGGAACCCCATCACCACCAGGATCGTCACCGGGGCCAGACTCTTGGCCATACGGGCGGCGCCCTGGCGCAGGTCGCCGGTGGTGCGCAGGGCCAGGAAGACCGCGCCGTGCAGGGTGAACAGCAGCAGCGTGGCCAGCCCGCCGAGCAGCGCGAACGGGTTGAGCAGGGTGAACAGGGTGCCGGTGTACTCGTGGTCGGCGTCCAGCGGCACGCCGCGCACGATGTTGGCGAAGGCGACGCCCCACAGGAAGGCCGGGCCGAGCGAGCCCCAGAAAAAGGCCCGGTCCCAGCCGCGCGGGCTGTCGGACTTGTTGCGGTACTCCAGCGCCACCCCCCGGGCGATCAGCGCCAGCAGGATGAGGAACAGCGGCAGGTAGAAGCCGCTGAACAGGGTGGCGTACCACTCGGGGAACGCGGCGAAGGTGGCGCCGCCGGCCACCAGCAGCCACACCTCGTTGCCGTCCCATACCGGGCCGATCGTCTTGACGATGGTGCGCCGTTCCCCCTCGCCGCGGCCCAGGAACGGCAGCAGGATGCCGACCCCGAAGTCGAAGCCCTCCAGCAGGAAGTAGCCGATCCACAGTACGGCGATCAGTACGAACCAGACGTTTTCCATGGTCGGATGTCCTTTTTAGTAGCTCAGGGCGGGGACAGCGGCGTCGGGCTCGTTCTCCTCGACCGGTCCGAGGCGGATGTACTTGATCAGCAGCCGTACCTCGATCACCGCCAGCACGGCGTACACGAGGGTGAAGCCGACCAGCGTGATCGCCACCGAGGGGATGTCCACGCCCGGAGACACGGCGGCGGCGGTGCGCATCAGGCCGAAGACGGTCCACGGCTGGCGGCCCATCTCGGTGAAGATCCAGCCAAGGCTGTTGGCCAGGAACGGCAGGGCGATCCCGGCGATGGCCAGCCGGTAGGCCCACCGGCTCGCGGGCAGCCTGCCGCGCCTGGTCAGCCAGAGTCCGGCCAGTGCCAGCAGCGCCGACAGCGCGCCGAACCCGATCATCAGCCGGAACGACCAGTAGGCCAGGCCGACAACCGGCCGGTAGTCGCCGGGGCCGTACAGCGCCTGGTAGCGGGCTTGGATGTCGTTGATGCCCTCGACCTTGCCGTCCAGGGTGTTGGTGGACAGCAGGCTCAGACCATGGGGGATCTGCAGGTTGATGTGGTTGCGGCCGTTCTCGACGTCGCCGACGGCGAACAGGGAGAAGCCCGCGGACGTCTCGTCCTCCCACAGAGCTTCGGCGGCGGCCATCTTCATCGGCTGCTGCTCGGTCATGATCTGGGCCTGCCAGTGCCCGGAGAACGACACCCCGATCGCGGAGGCGAGAGCGACGGCCAAGGCCAGCCGGGCCGAGGTCCGAAAAAGCGATATATCCCGCTTCTTCAGCAGGAACCACGCGCTGACGCCGAGCACGAAGGCCGCGGCGGTCAGAAAGGCTCCGAAGATCACGTGGGGGAAGGTGACGAGCGTGGTGGAGTTGGTGAGCACGGCCCAGATGTCGGTCAGTTCGGCGCGGCCGTTGTGGACGCGGTAGCCAACCGGGTGCTGCATCCAGGAGTTCGCCGCCAGGATGAAGTACGCCGAGATGTTGGTCCCGATCGCGGCAAGCCAGATGGTGGCCAGATGCAGCCGGGGCGACAGCTTGTCCCACCCGAAGATCCACAGCCCGAGGAACGTGGACTCCAGGAAGAAGGCCATCAGCCCCTCCATGGCCAGCGGCGCCCCGAACACATCCCCGACGAAGCGCGAGTAGTCACTCCAGTTCATCCCGAACTGGAACTCCTGCACGATGCCCGTCACCACGCCCATCGCGAAGTTGATCAGGAACAGCCGCCCCCAGAACCGGGTCAACCGCAGATACTCCGGCTTCTTCGTCCGGTGCCAGGCCGTCTGCAGCCCGGCCACGATGATCGACAGGCCGATCGTGAGCGGCACGAACAGAAAGTGATAGACGGTCGTGATGCCGAACTGCCAGCGCGAAAGGTCCAAGACATCCATGCGGTCAGGTTTCTGTAAAGCGGACCCGGGCCGTAGGGCCGAGCGGCCCCTACTCCAAAGGACCTTGGTCCCATCCGCTCAGGAGCGGTCCCAGATCAAGGGCAGCTCCAGCCGGTCGTCCCGGTCCCAGACGAGCTTCTCGCGGACACCGACGACGCCGCCGAGCCCCTTGGCCCTGTGCACGGCCGCCGCAGCCTCACTACGGGTCGAGGTGAAGCCGGACAGTGTCACGATGCCGTCCTGTACCTGGACCACGATCCCCGTCCGGTCGTTCCACCGGGCCTGCTCGGGTATTACCTCCTCGACCCAGCGCTTCAGCTCCGCGTCGTCGCGCACGTACGCCTTGAGCAGGTCGCGTCTGCTCACGATGCCGATCAGCCGCCCGTCCTCGTCTGTCACGACCAGGCGCTTGACCTCGTGCTCGTCCATGAGCTGGGCAGCCGTCACGGTGGAGACGTCCGGCGCGACCGTCACCGCCGGCGCCGACATCAGCTCGGCGGCCGTGACACCTGCGGCCTTCTCCTTGCCGTTCTCGCCGTGTCCAGCCAGCCGGCGGAGCAGTCGGGCACGCAGCCGCGGCCGGTAGCCCTCCCCGTAGTACTGCTCCCTGAACTCCTCCTTGCGCAACAGGTCCGCCTCCGACACCACGCCGACGACCCTGCCGTCCTCGTCCAGCACGGGCACGGCGCTGACCCTGTGCCGCACCAGCAGCTCGGCGACCTCCTTGAACGGCGTGCCCACCTTCGCCGAAGCGACGTGAGTGGTCATCACGTCTCTCACACTGATCTGCAACATCGGATTCTCCTTTCTCTGCGTGACCATCGCAGCACCGCACCGAAGCAGGTCTCCAGGGACGGAAGTCCCGCGGTCCGGAGCTTTTGGCCAGAACGTCTTCCGAGACAGGGCCCCAGCACGAGGGACTGACGGCCGTGAAGCGCAGGACCTTCGGCCCTCCTCCCAGCCCGCCCCATCGGTGAAGGTGGGGCGCACATCAAAGGAGAGTGGAAAGCATGCGCGCTGCCGTCGTGACCGGATTCGACAAGCCCCTGGAGATTCAGGAGGTGCCCGTCCCCGGGCCAGAGCCGTACCAGGTCCTCGTCCGCATCGAGGCCAGCGGTCTGTGCCACACCGACATCCACGCCGCCCACGGTGACTGGCCGGTCAAACCGTCCCTGCCCTTCACCCCGGGGCACGAGGGCGTCGGCGTCATCGAGCAGCTCGGCTCCGCGGTGACCGGCCGCAAGGTGGGCGAGCGGGTTGCCCTGCCCTGGCTCGGCTACGCCTGCGGCACCTGCGAGTACTGCGTCAGCGGCCGCGAGACCCTGTGCGAATCACAGCAGAACACCGGCTACGCCCTCGACGGCGGCCACGCCGAGTACGCCGTCGCCCACGCCGCCTACGTGGTCCCCGTCCCGGAAGGCATCGCCCCTGCCGAAGCGGCACCGCTGACCTGCGCGGGCGTGACCACGTACAAGGCGGTGAAGGTCTCGGGCCTGCGTCCCGCCGAACGTGCCGCGATCTTCGGCATCGGCGGTCTGGGCCACCTCGCCCAGCAGTACGCGCAGATCTTCGGCGGCGAGACCGTCGCCGTCGACGTCACCGAGGACAAGCTACGACTGGCCAGGAGCCTGGGCGCCACGCACACGGTCAACGCGGCCACCTCGGACCCGGTCGAGGAGATCAAGGCGCTGGGCGGGGTGGACGTGGCCATCGTCCTGGCCGCCAGCCCCCGCGTTCTGGAGCAGGCCCACGCCTCGCTGCGCCGCGGTGGCCGCCTGGTGCTGGTCTCCCTGCCCAAGGACAACGCCATGAGCCTGCCCATCTTCCAGACCGTACTGGGCGGCGTCACCGTCATCGGCTCCATCGTCGGCACCCGCGCCGACCTGGCCGAGGTCTTCCGACTGCACGCCGCGGGACGCACCAAGGTCATCTACCAGACGCGCAAACTCGAGGACATCAACCAGTCCTTCGGCGACGTCCTGGCCGGCACCGTGCCCGCCCGCCTGGTCTTCGAGATGTGACCGCTCCATAGGCCCCCGCCGTTCGCCCGGCTGGGACTGCTTCACGCCCGAACAGTCCCAGGCCGGGGACGATTGGGTTTGAGCCTGGATCCGAACCATGTGCCCTGAAGGATCGGGACCAAGGTCCCTAGGCCCATCCCGCTGGATCCGAAATATTGAGACGCATGACACCCCTGCAGAAGATCGATGCGTACTGGCGTGCCGCCAACTACCTGTCCGTGGGCCAGATCTACCTGCTCGACAACCCGCTCCTGACCGAGCCGCTCCGCCCCGAACACGTCAAACCCCGCCTGCTCGGCCACTGGGGCACCACACCCGGGCTCAACTTCTGCTTCGCCCACCTCAACCGGATCATCGCCGAGCGCGCCCAAGACATGATCTACATCGCCGGCCCCGGCCACGGCGGTCCTGCCGCGGTCGCGCATGCCTGGCTGGAAGGCTCCTACTCAGAGAAGTATCCGGACGTCTCGCAGGACGCCGCGGGCATGCGGCGGCTGTTCCGCCAGTTCTCCTTCCCCGGCGGCATCCCGAGCCACGTCGCGCCCGAGACACCTGGCTCCATCCACGAGGGCGGAGAACTGGGCTATTCGCTGGCGCATGCTTTCGGAGCGGCCTTCGACAACCCCGGCCTTGTGGTGTCGTGCGTCGTCGGCGACGGCGAGGCCGAAACCGGACCGCTGGCTGCCAGCTGGCATTCCAACAAGCTGCTCGATCCCTACCGCGACGGCGTCGTGCTGCCGATCCTCCACCTGAACGGCTACAAGATCGCCAATCCGGCCATACTGGCCAGGATTCCCGAGGAAGAGCTGGTCAAGCTCATGGAGGGGTACGGGTACCGACCGCACATCGTCGGCCCGGACCATGAGCAGATGGCGCAAACACTGGATGAGGTGTTCGACCAGATCGCCGCCTACAAGGACGGCCGCGCGACCAGACTCCCCATGATCATCCTGCGGACGCCCAAGGGCTGGACCGGGCCACGCGAAGTCGACGGCCTGCCGGTGGAGGGCACCTGGCGCGCCCACCAGGTGCCGCTGTCCGGCGTACGCGACAACCCGGAGCACCTGGCGATGCTGGAGGAGTGGATGCGCTCCTACCGGCCTGAAGAGTTGTTCGACGCCGACGGCCACCCGATCCCGCAGATCTTGCAGACCGTGCCGCAGGCCGAGCGCAGGATGAGCGCCAGCCCGCACGCCAACGGCGGCGAGCTGCTGCGTCCCCTGGCCCTGCCGGACTTCCGCGCCTACGCGGCGGAGGTCAAATCCCCCGCGACGCAGACCAGCGAGCCCACCCGCCTGCTGGGCGCCTTCCTGCGCGACGTGATCGCCGCGAACCCGCACAACTTCCGGCTGATGGGCCCGGACGAGACCGCCTCCAACCGGCTGCAGGCCGTCTTCAAGACCACCAGCCGGGCATGGAACGCCGCCATCGAGCCGACCGACGAGCACCTGGGCGCAGGCGGGCGGGTGATGGAGGTGCTGTCGGAGCATCTCTGCCAGGGTTGGCTGGAGGGCTACCTGCTGACCGGCCGACATGGGATGTTCAACTGCTACGAAGCGTTCATCCACATCATCGACGCCATGTTCAACCAGCACGCCAAGTGGCTGGAGTCGGCGAAGAAGATCCCGTGGCGGCGTCCGGTCGCCTCGCTCAACTACCTGCTGTCCTCCCACGTGTGGCGCCAGGACCATAACGGCTTCAGCCACCAGGACCCTGGTTTCCTGGACGTCGTGGTCAACAAGAAGGCCTCCGTGGTGCGCGTCTACCTGCCGCCGGACGCCAACACCCTGCTGTCGGTGGGCGAACACTGCCTGCGCTCCCGGGACTACGTCAACGTCGTTGTCGCCGGAAAGCAGCCCGTACTCGACCTGTTCACCATGGACGAGGCCGTCGCCCACTGCACGCGGGGCCTGGGCATCCTGCCGTGGGCATCCACCGACCAGGATCAGGAGCCCGACGTGGTACTGGCCTGCGCCGGTGACGTGCCCACCCTGGAGACCCTGGCGGCGGCCGCGCTGCTGCGCGAGCACCTGCCGGAGCTGAAGGTGCGGGTCGTCAACGTCGTGGACCTGATGCGCCTCCAGCCCCCGTCGGAGCATCCGCACGGCATGTCGGACGCCGAGTTCGACACGCTGTTCACCGTCGACAAGCCGGTCATCTTCAACTTCCACGGCTACCCCTGGCTGATCCACCGCCTCACCTACCGGCGGCACGGCCACCACAACCTCCACGTGCGCGGCTACAAGGAAGAGGGCACCACGACCACGCCCTTCGACATGGCCATGCTCAATGACATCGACCGATTCCACCTGGTCATGGACGTCATCGACCGCGTCCCCGGTCTCGGCACCACCGCCGCCCACCTGCGCCAGCGGATGGTCGACGCCCGGCTCCAGGCCCGCGCCCACACCCGCGAGCACGGCGAGGACTCGGTGGAAATAGGCGCGTGGACATGGCCGGCCGCATTCTCGTCCTGAACACAGGATCTTCGTCGATCAAGTACGAGCTGGTGGACGTCGAGACCCGCGAGCGCCCGGCCAGGGGCCTGGTCGAGCGGATCGGCGAGAGGAACGGGCGGCTCACGCACCGGACCGGCGACCGGCCGCCGTACGTCCGGGAGCGGCCCTTCCCCGGGCACGGTGAGGGGCTGGACGCGATGATGGAGGCGTTCGCCGTAGCGGGACCAGGGTTGTCCCCGGTCGCGGTCGGGCATCGCGTCGTGCATGGCGGGACCCGGTTCACCGAGGCCGTGCTCATCGACGACGAGGTGATCGCCGAGATCGTGAAGCTGGCCCCGCTCGCGCCCCTGCACAACCCGGTCAACCTGGCCGGCATCCGGGTCGCGCGCAAGGTTTTCCCGGGGGTGCCGCAGGTGGCCGTGTTCGACACCGCGTTCCATTGCACGCTGCCGCCAGAGGCGTATACGTACGCGGTGCCCCAGGAGTGGGGCGTGCGGCGCTTCGGCTTCCACGGCACCTCGTGCGCTTACGTCTCCCGCCGCGTCGCCGCCTTCCTGGGCGGCGACCACGCCGGGCTCAACCAGATCGTGCTGCACCTGGGCAACGGCGCCAGCGCCACCGCGATCTGCGGCGGCCACAGCGTCGACACCTCCATGGGCATGACTCCCCTGGAGGGGTTGGTCATGGGCACCCGCTCGGGTGACGTGGACCCGGCGCTCCCCGGCTACCTCGCCCGGGTGCACGGCATGGACGCCGAGCAGGTCGAGCATGCCCTCACCCATCGCGGCGGCCTGCTCGCGCTGACCGGGAGCCTCGACATGCGCGAGGTACGCGGCCGCGACGACGACGCGGCCAGGCTGGCCCTGGAGGTCTACACCCGGCGTGTCCGCAAGTACGTCGGCGCCTACTACGCGCTGCTCGGCCGGGTGGACGCGATCGTATTCACCGGCGGCGTGGGCCAGCACGACGCCGCCACCCGCGCCGCTTCCCTGGCGGGCCTCGAACGGCTCGGCATCGCCGTGGACCCGGCGCTCAACCAGGCCGGTCCGATCGGCGAGCGGGCCGTCTCCCCTCCGGGCGCCGAGGTGCCCGTGCTGGTCATCCCGACCGACGAGGAGTGGGAGATCGCCCGTCAGTCCCTCGCGGTCATCTCCTGACCGGCGGCAGCCGAACCGCGGCCATGACCATCCGTCAAAGGGGGAATTCAGCCAGCGCCAGCACCTGCGGTGACGACCGCCATCGACCAGGTGTCGGCGTCGAAGGGCCTGTTGGCCGTCCGGGCCTCCGCAGGCTGCGCTCCGTGGCGAGCGGCCGCGGACAGCAAGGCCACGTCCACGGCGTCGCGGGTAGGCACGATCGAACCTGGCGAAAACCAGCGCCAGCGGCAATACGTACCCCTCTGCGGGGACTTCCGCGTCCGCTCCGGTGGACGATGCGGACCACCCAGATTGTCGTGTGCCCGAAGCCAGCACGGCCTCGGCCCGCCATCAACCGCCGTACCCCGTCCGGACGTGTCATCCCTTATTGGCCTTCTCCCCACCGTTGGGCGATGTTACCGCATCGCCGCGAGTTCGCCGCGCAGGGCAGTGATGAGGAGGGGCAGGTCCGGGGTTCGATCGGTGTCGGCGGCGACGCTGATGGTGAGCGCGCCGGCGTACGAGAGCACGCTGAAGGCGACGCTCACGTTGCCACGGGCCAGGGAGATGGGGATGACGGCGGCCACCGTGGCGCCGTTGAAGGCCAGGGGCTGCTCTGGGCCGCGTAGGTTGGTGACGGCAGTGTGGATCAGGCGCTGGTGGTCCATGAACCAGCCCAGCGCGCCCACGCGGGCCAGGACGCGGTTCATGCCGGCGAGCAGCTCGGCCGAGCCCCACGAGGCCGCGCTTCCCTGGCGCTTCCTGAACGTGGATTTCCTGGCTCGGGTGATGGCGGCGGTCCGTTCCAGCCGTTCGGAGAGGGTGCCTGCGGTCGGCAGGCGTACGGGCATGACGCCGACCTGGTTGCCGAGCCAGTCGGAGGTGGCCGACGTACGCGCCGACACCGGCACGGAGGCGACCAGCTCCGGAACACTCTCCCCGCGGCCGGCCAGCAGGGCGCGCAGGGCACCGGTGATCGCGGCCAGGACGGCGTCGTTGACCGTGCCGCCGTGAGCGTGGGCGAAGCCCAGGACATCGTCGAGCCGCACGGTGACGGTCGCAAGGCTCTGGTGCGGACCGGTGGGCTGGTTCAGTGAGCAGCGCGCCACGCGCGAAGGGGCACCCAGCTCGGCGGCGGCCCGCCGGATCACCGCCCCCGCGTGGGGAAGCCGCGCGAGCGCGCGTAGCCTGCTCACCCACGCCTCGGCGGCGATCCGGCGCAGCGGCGGCGCGGGGCACGGGAATCGCCGCAGGAGGGTCTCAGGTTGGCCGGTCGCCGGCTGGGCCCCGCCCTCGGCCGGCTCGGACGTGCCGTCGACCAGGGCTCCCAGGACTGCCAGGCCGCCGATGCCGTCGGCGAGGACGTGATGGAAACAGGCGATCAGCCCGACCCGGTCTCCGGCCAGGCCGGTCACGATGGTGATCGACCACAGCGGCCGAGCCGGTGCCAGCCGTCGGCTGATGATCTCGGCGGCGAGATCGAGCAGCGCGCGCTCGTCTCCGGGCGACGGGCAGGTTCTGACGTGGAGGTGGTGGCCGAGGTCGAACGCTGGGTCGTCGACCCACACCGGGCGCCCGCAGCCCAGCGGCACGGGAACCAGCCGCTGGCGCAGCCGCGGAACGGCGCGGACGCGTTCGGAGACGAGGTGCCGCGCGCGGTCCAGGTCGAATCCCGGCCCCGCCTCCAGCACCAGACAGGCTCCTGCCTGCATGGGAACGGGTCCCACGTCCACTGCCAGGTTGAGCACATCGCCCAGGCTCGCCCGATCGACGGCGGCGGGCTCGCTGCGTCCCCCGCCCCGGTCGAAGGGGGCCGCCTCAGCGTCGGGCGACCCGTCGAACCCGGCGACGACCTCACCGTGGCTTCCCGAGTACGGCTCCCGGACGATCACGACCGGGCTGTGCGCGTGACCGGCGAGCGCCATCCCGCTCGACCCGAGCACGAACCCACCGAACCTGCCCAGCCCTCTGCCGCCCAGCACAAGCGTGTCGACCGCCCAGTCCACTGCCCGGTTTGCCGACGCCGAGCCATCGATTCCGACCACTGTCGACCTGGTCATCACCGGCCTCCTGTCATTGATAAGGCGACGAGCGCGGGCAGGAGCCCCGTGTCTCTCCCGCCCGCGCTGCCATCGGCGTCAATGCTCGATGGCGATCCGTCGGCCTTCCGCCTTCTTGTCCTCGGCCAGCCCGATGCTGATCTCCAGCACACCGCCCTGGTAGGTGGCCTTGACGTCGTCCGTCTTGGCCGTCGCGGGCAACGTCACCGACCGGGACAGCGACCCGTAGACGAACTCCGAGCGGTGCGGCTCGGTCGCCTTCCGGCTCTTCTCGGCCCGGATGTGCAGCACCCCGCCGCCCACGGTGATCTCGACGTCCTTGTCGGGGTCGAGCCCGGGCAGCTCGGCGCGCAGCACGTACCGGCCCTCGGCGAGGTAATCCTCGATCCGGACGATCTGTCCGAACGGCCGGAGCCCGAACATCGGGTGCTCGATCCAGTCGAACAGCTCCGGGAACGGGAACCTGCTTTCCCTACGCTCTGGCAGGTTCATCGCAAACCTCCTTCCGTGGGCACCCGCCCACATCTCCAGCACACACCGGGCGGCAAGGTCCCCCTAGAGGAGGAGGTCCCGATCTTCAGGGACCATCGGTCACCTCGACTTTCCGGGTGCCGAACGCGTGCCGTACGGTGGCGATGAGCCACAGCGCGACGGTGGCCGAGAACAGCACGGCCAGCAGGAATTCGCTGCCCATGATCAGCCCCACGACGCCCGCGGCCAACGCGATGACGCCCAGTGTGCTCGCGATCCCCATGTAGAGCCCTCGGGTCTGCGGCGGTGCGCTCAACGCGCAACCACCCACCATGCCGAGCAGCAGGATGGCGCCGGTGGCACCACGCACGCTTCCGACGATGGGCAGGTCAGCGCCCTGCAGGAAGGCCACATAGATGGCGACGTTCACGCCCGCGACCGCTGTCGTTATGGCGTCCTTCCAGGTCAGCTTCATCGTGGTCACCTCCTTTCCCTTCGAGCGTGCGCGTGCGCCCGGCGCGCGGACAGTGCTGTTGGTCCCTGCGGGTGAGGACGTTCGCCGCTGTACGGAGCCGGAGCAAGCGGCGGCCGTAACCGGCACGCCCGGCCACGACGCTGCCGCGAGGCCGTCCAGCGCGCCGATCAGCGGGACCAGGTTGCCCGCCTCGTCCGGCCCCACCAGGCCGTACTCGGACCCCTCGGGAACGGCCAGGTCCACGCCGTCCAGCGCCTGGTGTGGGCCGTACCGCTTGCCCAGGCCGCTCGTCTCGACGACCATCACGCGATCGTGACGTCGGGTCCAGGTACACGTCCTGTACGGCGTACAGCAGCGACACCCCCGCGGCCAACGGCCGCTGGAAGGACTTGCGGCCGACGATCAGCCCCATACCGCCCGCCCGCTTGTTGATCACGGCGGTTCGTACGGCCTGCGCCAGATCCGTCTGCCCGCCCGAGGCGCCGCCAGAGTTGATCAGCCCGACGCGGCCCATGAAGCAGTTGACCACCTGCCAGCGGGTCAGCTCGATCGGGTGCTCGGTGGCCAGCTCTGAGTAGACGCGGTCGTGGGTCTTGCCGAAGCGCAATGCCCGGAAGCCGCCGTTGGACACCGGCTGCTACTGCTTGACGACGTCGGCCTCCACGGTGGCGGCCAGATGGTTGGCCTGCCCGGTCAGGTCCGCGCTGAGCTGGTGGTCGACGCCGTCCTTGAAGAACGCCTCGTTGCGCAGGTAGGCCCACAGTACGGTGAACAGGCCCAGCTCGTGCGCCCGCTGGAACGCCTCGCGCACCTCCCCGAGCTGGCTCATGCTCTCGCCGGAGCCGAAGTAGACGGTCGCGCTCACGGCCACCGCACCCAGGTCAAACGCCTGCTTGACGGAGGCGAACATGCTCTGGTCGTACCGGCTGGGGTAGGTCAGCAGCTCGTTATGGTTCAGCTTGACGATGAACGGCACCCGGTGCGCGTACCGGCGCGACACCGCGCCCAGCACGCCGAGGGTGGAGGCGATCGCGTTGCAGCCGCCCTCGACGGCCAGCTCGCACAGATTGGCGGGGTCGAAGTAGGCGGGGTTCGGCGCGAACGACGCCGCCGCCGAGTGCTCAATGCCCTGATCCACCGGCAGGATCGACAGGTAACCCGTGCCCGCCAGGCGTCCGGCGTCGAAGACGTGTTGCAGGTTGCGCAGCACGGCAGGTGACCTGTCGGTGAGTGCCACCACGCGATCCACGAAGTCGGTGCCGGGCAGTTGCAGCTTGTCGTACGGGATTCCCGTCGCGCGGTGCTCCAGTAGATAGCCTGCCTCGTCACCCAGCAGCCGCTTGAGATCCATGATCGGCCCCCTTTCCGCGACCGGTCGGCTGGGCCTCCGATGCCCGCACTCGACCCGGCCCGCTGCCACGCTTTCTCCGCCGAGAGCAGCCCATCAGAGTCGAAGGTCCCCAGCCCGGGTGTCAGCTCGGCCCTCTTGCTCATGGCTGGCCTTGATCGCGCGTTCAGCACGCGGCGTGGAGGTCGTGTATGAACGCCGCCGCCGGCGTGGGGGCGCACGGCCACGCGGATTACCTAGTCACCGGACCAAGGGCCGCCCGATGCGGGACTTCCGGCCCTACTTCCCCGGCGGTCCCGGAGCTGTGCTGGAGTCGACCACTTCCGGATGGAGCACACCATGAGAACGACCGTTGAGAACGTGATGACCACCGACGTGGCGGCCGTCAACCAGAATGCGTCCTTCCACACCGTCGCCGAGATGCTCATCGACAGGGCCGTCAGCGGCGTACCGGTCCTCGACGACGACAACAAGGTCCTTGGCGTGATCTCCGAGGCCGACCTGCTGGCCAAGGAGGAGTTCAAGGAGCGCTACTACGGCGACGACTACCGGCCGCCGCTACGCGCCCGGCTGCGCCACGTCGCCGGCAGCGAGGGCAGCGGCTACCGTAAGTCGGTCGGCGAGACAGCCGGCCAGCTGATGACCTCACCCGCCCACACCACCGCCCCGGACACCCCCGTCGTGGCGGCCGCCCGTCAGATGGACAAGTACGGCGTCAAACGCCTGCCCGTGGTGAACGCCGAGGGCCACCTGGTCGGCATCGTCAGCCGCCACGACCTGATCAAGGTCTTCGTGCGTCTGGACATCGACATCGAGCGCCAAGTCCGCGAGGCCCTGCGCGGCGAGCTCGACGTCAGAGTGGTCGACGGCGTGGTCACCCTGTTCGGGACCTGCGACGAGCGCAGCCAGACCCTCACCGCGGTCCGGGCCGCCGAGAGCATCGACGGCGTGGTGGCTGTGCGCGACGAGCTGGGCTGGAAGCACAACGACATCGCCGAACTGCCCGTCTGGGGCGGAGCCTGACACGTCGCTCGTCCCGCACACGGTAAATCGGCTGACGGGCACCGATCACGTGTCCCGGCCTGGCATCAGACGCCGGGACACGTTCATATAGCCGCGGCCTGCTTCGCGGCGACTTGGCGCGGACCTGGCTTTGTTCGGCCTCGGTGTCGACCTTGCCGAAGACCAGGTCGAGGTGGCGGGCGGCGGCTTCGAAGACGGGCGCGAAGCGGCGACAGGGTCCGCACCAGGCGGCCCACAGGTCGATGAGGATCGCCCCTTTGCCGGTGACCTGCTCGGTCCAGTTGGCGGCGGTGATGGTGATGGGACCGGTCATGACTTGCTCCAGCTCTCTATACCTCCAGGGGTATAAGCGTTCGAGCGTGATGGGTGATTCCCTGCAATCGACCGGCGTCGGCGCCGCAGCGCGAGCGCGACGGTGGCCGCCAGCGCTGCCAGGGCCGCCCCAGCGGCAGTCCAGGCGCTATGCAGTAACGCGGGCGGCGACTGCTGGACGAGGACGAAGACGCCCATGGCCAGGACGAACCAGCCGAACGCCTTGCGCAGCCGGTCAGCGTCGATCCGGCCGGCGAAGCTGCCGCCGACGAGCCCGCCGATCACGGCCGCCGCGGCCACCGGGAGCGCCAGTGACCAGTCGATCGTGACGCTGTGCAGGTATCCGGCCAGGCCGGCCAGCGACTTCATCGCGATGACGACCAGAGAGGTGCCCACCGCGACGCCCATGGGCAGGCCGCCGAGCAGGACCAGGGCGGGCACCACCAGGAAGCCGCCGCCCGCACCGACGAGCCCGGTCACCAGGCCGACGCCGACGCCTTCGGCGATCACGTGCAGGATGGGCGCTTCGCGATGGGCGGGCGTGACGCGCGGGGTGCGGTGGTCGCGGATCATGGCGACGGCAGTGGCCAGCATCATGGCCGCGAAGGACGCCATGAGAAGCACCTCCGGCAGGTACGGGCCGATCAACCCGCCTCCGTATGCGCCCGCCATGCCGGCCGCGCCGAAGATCAGTCCGGTGCGCCAGCGGATGCGTCCAGCCCTGGCGTGGCCGATGGCGCTGACCGCGCTGGTGACGGCCACGACGAACAGCGACATGGCGATGGCCTGCCTGGCCGGCACCCCGGCCAGGTAGACCAGCACCGGCACGGTGAGGATCGACCCCCCACCGCCGAACAGGCCTAGCGTCACGCCGACCAGGACTGCGGCGGTCAGAGTCAGAGCGATCATCTATACTCCCGGGGGTATGTAGAAGTCATGGCGAAGGCTGCGAAGCGGAGCCCTGGCGCAGGCGGGCGAGGGCGGTCTCGACGTCCACGCCGCCGACGCGGTTGTAGGGCAGCTTGGCCAGCAGCAGGCCCATAGCGCAGGTGTCGGTGAAGGCCGCGACCATCAGGCCCGCGCCGACGAACGCCGCGACGGCCGCCACGGCGGGGATCCAGAGGCTGGCCACGACCGCGGCGAGCACGATGCTGCCCGCAATGAGCCGGACCTGCCGTTCCAGCGGCCAGCGCGCCCGGCCCCGGTTGACGGGCGCTCCGGTGGCGATCCAGGCGTTCATGCCGCCGTCCAGTACCACGACGTCGGACAGCCCGGCGTCGCTGAGTGCCGTCCGGGCGCGCTCGGCACGGTTGCCGGACTGGCAGATGAGCAGCATGCGGCCACCGGCGTCGGTGACGATGCGTCGCAGGTGGGCGTCGACCTGATCAAGGGGCAGGTTGATGGCGCTGTCGATGTGCGCGGACTCGAACTCGGCCGGGGTGCGGACGTCCACGACGAGGACATCGGGGTTGGTCGCGATCAGCGAGCGGGCGGAGGCTGCGTCGATGCGGGACACGAAGGTTCTCTCCTGGTTCGGCTTGATGGTGGTGTACGAGAGATCAGGCGGCGTCGCGTTTGTGGAGCGCGGCGACGAGATCGGGGACACCGGCGTCGGTGAGCACGATCGGCTGGTAGCCCTTGTGGGCGAGGAGGCCGGCGGCAATGCTCGCGCGGCGGCCGGAGGCGCAGGCAACGAACACGGGCTGCTGCGGGTCGAGTTCGGCAGGGACACCATGGGCAAACAGGTCGGGCAGGAATCGCTCGATGGCGCCCACCAGCCGGGCCTGTTCCCACTCGCTGGGCATGCGCACGTCCAGGAGCTGGGCGTCCGGCTGGGCGAGCCGCATGACGAAGGCGTCCAATTCGGCCAGCTCGTACGTTTGCGTGGCGGCCTCGCCGAGGTCGCGGACGACGCCCCGGACAGTGTCGATGCCGATCTGGGCGAGCTGGGTGACAGCCTCGGCGACCTCCTGACCGGGCTCGGCGACCAGTGTCAATGGCTCGGCGTACGGCAGCAGCCAGCCGGTCCAACTACCGAAGTCGTCGTCCAGCTCGATGCCGAGCGAGCCGGGCAGCATGCCGCGGGACTGCGATCGGCGCGGCCGGATGTCGACGACGTGCGTGCCCACCGCGGGCCGGTCGAGCTCGGGCACCCGGACCGGCGGCATGGGCGGCACGCCGAGCGTGTTGGCCGGGCCCATGTACTGGTAGAAGGCGGGGATGGGCATGGGTACGGCCAGCAGCGTGTCGGCGAGCTCTTCCGGGTCGTCGATGGCCAGCATCGGGTTGTCGGCGCGTTCGGCCCCGATGGTGGAGGTCAGCTTGCCGGCACCGGTGGCGGTGCAGAAGGAACCCTCGCCATGGGTCGGGTACAGGTCGACGCCGGGAGGCAGCGCGGCCAGGCGGCGCAGCGAGATGTGCTGGAGACGGGCCAGGGTCCGGGCGCGTTCGGGACCGAGCAGGTCGGGCCGGCCGGCCGAGGCGACCAGCAGGCTGCCGCCGGAGAACAGGGCGACCGGCTCGCCATCGATGAGCACCAGATAGCTGGTGTGCTCGGGGGTGTGGCCGGGCGTGTGGACGGGGCGGAGAATCAGGCCGCTGCCGCCGTGGATGTCCTCCAGGTGGAAGGCGGGCGTGTGCCGGTAGGCGGCCGCCGCCGCAGCCGGCAGCACCAGCTCGGCGCCGGTGCGCAGCGCAGCCTGCTCACCGCCCGAGACGTAGTCGTTGTGCAGGTGGGTCTCCAGCACGAACCGCAGCTCCACGCCTCTGCCAGCAGCGGCGTCCAGGAAACGACCGATGTCGCGCTGGGGATCGACAAGGACGCCCTTACCCTCGTGAGTCAGCAAGTAGGTCTGGTCGCCCAGCCCGGGCGTTCGGAACGACATGACATCCATCATTTGCCTACTTTCTCCTATACCCCGGGGGGTATCCTCGGATCAAAAATGTGCGGCCACGGGTGTCCGTGGCCGCCGGTCTCAGGCGAGCGCCAGGAAGAGCTTCTCCAGCTCCGCCACGCTCATGGGGGGCTGGTCGCCGCGGCTCTGGGCGTCCCCGCAGTGCCGCAGCCCGGTCGCGACGATTTTGAAGCCGGCCCGGTCGAGCGCCTTGGAGACGGCGGCGAGCTGGGTGAGCACCTTCGCGCAGTCCTCGCCCGCCTCGATCATCGCGATCACCCCGGCCAGCTGGCCGTGCGCCCGCTTCAGCCGGGTCAATGCGTCGCCCACCATGCCCTCGTTCAGCTCCATGCACCCAAGATACCCCCAGGGGTACCTGTGGAGGCAACTCGGATGAGGGCCGCCCCGTACGTGCTGATCCGGATAGCCACCACAGCGGCGAATGTCCCGCAAGCCTCCACCTTGGGTCCGCTACGCGCGAACAGTGCCTGTCCAGGGCAGCCGGACCGCCACGCGAGCCAGGACCGTCAGGCCACGGGCACGCGGGCTCGCGCCGGATCCGGGACGCGCATCCGCATGAGCGAAACCCCTATTCCATAGGTGACGAACCAGCCTTCCGGCTCGATTTCGATGATGCGGCAGGATGCCCGCCGCTCGCTGGGCAGCATGCGTGCCGGCTTCCTGCCAAGCTCACCATCCTCCAGGCTGCCCGCCGGGTGCACGACCGCCCTCCCGTAGAAGCTGACGGTGGCGGGCGGGATGGGTGCGAGGAGCAATATGAGCCCACCCCGCCGCACCGGTACGGTCACCGCGACCTGCCCGCTGAGCTCGATGTGTCGGGCCTTCCAGCTGTCGGTGGCCACGACCACGTACAGCCGGCGGCCGGCGACCATGTAGATGACGCCGCTGGACCTCGGCCGCCCGTCCGGGGTGACGTGGCCGACGACCGCGAACGACGCTTCGGCCAGTTCCTGCCACACTTGCTCGCTCGTCGGCCGCGACGCGGCACCCCGGCCACCGGCTCTGGCGCCTTGGAGATCAACGGCTGGCAACTGGGCCGAAAGCCTCGCTATTCACACCGGGGCGTTCCCTGAGCAACGGGCAGCTCACCAGACTGTGCGGCCACATCGTCTTCATCAGCTCCTGGCCGCTGGTCCCGATAGGAATCCGCCGCGCCCTTCAGCACGCTGTCACGGTAGCCGTACGTAGCCGTGGCGGGACTTCCACAGGAAATACTTCTCGAACATGAGCTTCGCTGCGTGCGCCTGAGGCCCGGGGATCATGACGCCGAACTTGCGCGGCGGCAGCATCCGGTCGGCCAGGATCATCACGCCGTTGTTGCCGGCGTCCATGACACAGATGGCCGGGATAGCGCCGAACTCCTTGTGCGCCACCGGTTCTTCCCCCCGGATGCGAGCGGCGATGTTCGCGGCGGCGACGCGCGCCTGGACCTCGGTCGGAAAGCCCGTCTTGGGCACGCCCACCGGAATGGCGGTGGTCCACGGCACCTGAACCGCCGCGGCGACTCCGACCGCGTAGACGTCGGGGTAGGCCAGCGACTGATAGGTGTCGTGCACCGGCACGAAGCCCTTGTCGTCGGCGAGATCGGGCACCGCGGCCACCACGTCCTGGCCGGTGAAGGGCGGCACGATCATCGCGTATGCGTAGTGCAGATCCCTGCCGTCGGCCAGTCGCAGCTTGCCCGGCGCGAGCTCCTCCATCGCCACGCCGGTGACGGTCTGGATGCCCTCCTTCTTACAGAACATCTTCAGCAGCTTCTCCCCGCCCGGCAGCCCGCCGATGCCGAAGTGCCCCAGGAAAGGCTCGGCGGTCACGTACGTGAGCGGCGCCCGCCTCCGCAGCCCTGCCTTCTTCAGCTGGTAGGCGGTGTTGAACAGGAACTCGTACGCGGCCCCGAAGCACCCCGCGCCCTGCGTCGCCCCGATCACCACCGGGCCGGGGTCATCGAGGAACCGACGCCACCCCTCCCCCGCCTTGACCGCGTCCTCCAGCGTGGTGATCGTGTGCGCCTCGTCGACGGAGTCGAAGCCGGGCAGGACATCGAAGGTATTGCGGTAGCCCGTGGCTATGACCAGATAGTCATAGCTGTGGACGCCCTTGGTCGTGTGCACGACACGCGCCCGCGGGTCGATCACGGTCGCCGCCGCGTGCACGAACTCCACGCCGTGCATCCCGAAGGTCGGCGCCAGCGGGAAGGTGATGTCGGCCGCGCGCCGCTTGCCGAACGGCAGCCAGATGAGCGACGGATTGAACAGGAAACGGTCGGCGGCCGACACGACCGTGACCTCCACGTCCCCCTCCACTTCGTGCTGGACGCCCAGAGCGGCGTTCAACCCACCGAAATTCCCGCCTAAAACCAGCACCTTCTTACGCATGTGAATCACCTTCCGCACGGCTTGCCTGCTCCCACCGTGGCAAGCGGCGAAGAATCGCGGATGAGGCGAAGGTCCCCCATACGCAGGCATTGGTCCTCACCTCTTTCAGCTGGCGACAAGAACGCAGCAGCCATTGGAGCCACCCGCGCGTCGTCGAGGGCGTTTCATCGCATGCCCGGTGGAGCGACCGCGACGGGATCGTCGACGTCCAGAAAGCCCTCACCTTGCAGGAAGACGGCATCCTGGAACTGCCTCTCATCTGGGATCGCCCGTGAACCTCTCGTCCGAGGCAGCAGCCAGGACCAGCTCGAAGCCGGTGATGATCTTTGGACAGACGCGGATTACCTGATCCATCTCACCGGCCACCCAGGGGTACAGGATGTCCTTCCTTGTAGCGGGCCACCTCCCCGGGATCCTTCACCAGCCGGGCGACGCCCGTGACGACGCTCCAGCCCAGATGCTCCTCGACGTCCAGATCATCCGCCTCGAACGCCACCACAGCCTCCAAGGCGGCAAGTTCCGTGCTCAGGATGGTGCCGGGGCTGGAGCGGATGACGATCTGCCCATCGGCGACGATGTGGTTCACCGGCCGTATGGCCGGGAGCGCACGGCGGTGAACACGACCCGTCCAAGCGTCACGCTGGCCAGCAGCCGGAGAGAGTCCGCCGTGGACAGTTCTTTGGGGTCACGGCGGGTCATGCCACAGAACCGCAGCCCCGGCGAGCGTCCAGCGGCCACGCCGACACCTGGCCCTCGTCACGGCCCCGGTGCCCCTCCAGGATCTCCACCGTCGTCGTCTTGCCCGCGCCATTGGGCCCGAGCACCGCGAACACCTCTCCCCGTTCGACGGTGAACCGTCCCGCTGGCGTTGCCCATGTCGCTCACCGCAGGCCATCGGTCCGATCAGGCGATGCCGCAACGGGTGGTAGACAGGGCCGATCATCCCAATCTGGGCGGGAAAGCGAAGCCATCGTTCGCGATGCGTGCACGACGGCGACGGTGCACGGCGCGTGATGCAGTACGGCCTGGCTCACCGAGCCGAGCAGCAGCCCTCTGACCTCCCCCAGGCCACGGGCGCCCACCACCAGCAGGCGCGCCTTCTGCGCCGCCTCCAGCAGCGCAGGGCGCGCGGGCTCGTCGACCAACTCGACATCGACCTGAAGCTCGGGATACCTGCGCTGCCAGGAGACGAGCTCATTCCAGGCGAGTGCCTGGGCTTCGATGCGGGGTTCCTGCATGCCCGCTTCCCCGCCTCGCTCGCGGTAGGCGATCAGTACCTTGAGCGGCGCCGCCAGCCGCTGCGTTTCCATGGCGGCGAAACCCAAGGCGGCCAAGGACTGCGGTGATCCGTCGAAGCCGGCCACCACCTCGTGTGCGTCGCGTTCGTCCGGGTCCCCGCGCATGACGATCACCGGGCAGGAGGCGTGCGCCGCGACGTGGGCGCTCACCGAGCCCGCGACCAGTCCCGCGAGTGCTCCATAGCCGCGAGTGCCCACGACGATCAGCTCCGCGTCCCTGGACAGATCGGTCAAGATCACGCTCGGCAGGCCCCTGTCGGTGAGCGTGTTGAGCGGCACCTTCGGATAGTGGCGCCCGACCCATGCGGCGGCGTCCTTGAGCAGCCGCTGCGCCGGGCGGCGTTCCAGCTCGAGCGGCACCAGCTCGCCCGGCCATTCGTGGTAGGGCCACTCCCAGGCGCGGCACACTGTCAGCGGCACCTTCCTGGCGACCGCCTCCGCCGCGCCCCACCGCAAGGCCTCCTCCGCCGAACGCGATTTCTCGTAGCCGACCACCACACCCAGCTGATTCCTCATGATTGCCTCCACTCGGACGCTGTCCCTTCTACCGTCGTCCGAACACGCGGTGCGGCTTAGAGTCGTCCCTCTCGTCTTCGCAGGGACTTTCGTCCCTGATATGGCCGAAGGGCCGCAGGGTTTGAGGACGTTCGCCGACGTTGTCCAGCGACGGCAAAGATCAAGCTGAGATCAGGAGCACTCATGGAGAAGAGATGCTGACGGCCTTCGGCGCGCTGCAACGGCTGTTCTCTGGCCCCACCCAGGCCGAGCGCGCGCAAGGCTGCGCTTCGTCAGCTCCAAGGCCACCGGCTTCAGCAAGCTGACCGTCAAGAACGGTGTCGCCCGCGTGTACCTGACCGGCCGCGTCACCAGCGGCGGATCCGCCTTCACCATCGCCGACCAGATCGTCGAGATCGGCTACAGCGGTGTTCGTCAGCGTGCCCCAATAGGAAGCGTGCCCACATAGGACAGGACGTTCATAAAACAGGATGTCGAAGCTCACTGCGATGTTCCGCTCTTGGCGGACGAGATCGGGATCGGCTGGCGGATGACAGCGTCCACGAAAGGGCTGGCCGGATCCGCATAGGTTATGGATGAGGGCTGTCACGCGGTGGCGGCCCTCATGGGCTCCAGGTCCTGATCTCCGGCCGGTCGAAGTGCCGGCGGGCCCTGGTCATCGTGCGGCTTGGACCACTCGTGCGTCGGGGCCGGGGAAGACGAGGGTCTCACGTTCGGTGTCCAGCCAGCGGACCAGGTAGGGCGGTGATCCATCGGGGTGATCCACCTGCATGATGAATCCTTCATGGCGCGTGCTGGTGCCGCGCGTGGCCTCCACGATCAGCCGATCACCCACTGCCGCCTTCATGGCGATCCCCTCATCTCCTGGTACGAAGCGGTGGTATTCACTCGCTTTCATCCTGCAGGGTCCAGTCGGTATACAGCAGGGCCGGAGGTCTCCACGGCGGGGGACCTTCGGCCCTCAAAAGTCCGGTCTGAGGTGCCGGTCGAGCAAAGGCACCACGAAGCTTGCGCCCCAGACCGCCACAGTGTGCCGCCGGAACGTCTGTGGACAGCTGCCCGATCTCGACGTTCATCAGGCGGTGTGCAGATCGAGCATGAAGGCCGCGGCCAGTGCGGGTACGCAAGGCCATGCGGCGGCACAAGAGAGGCACGCGTGCCCTGAATCCACGCGGTGCACATCCAGAGCACCGGCTGCTCTCGTGAAGTACGTCTCGCTCAGCGGGTCGTTCTCGGCACGCTTCACACCCAGTAAAACCGACATTTCGCTCACCCTTGTCCGCTCAGGATTTCGTGGTGACCTCACCTTCTCTCTGACCCTCTTCGCGCACGCGGGGCAAACGACCCGAAGGGGTGTGACCTAAGTCACCACGGCAGTCTGGATCCGCGAAACGCCCGGCACGACCGGCGCGAACCCAGGCCCCGCCCAAGCAGACGGGCGAACCGCGTGCGAGGCACCTGCCATTCGGCCCTGTCCCCATGGGACCTTCGCTTCTGGTTCGACAGTTCAGCACCTGCGAAAACAGGCAGGGGAGATGATGCGGCCCCCCGAAGTGGCCAACCGAAAGACAGCAGGTCAGAGAGGAAGACATGGTGATCCCCGCGCCCTCTGGGTTGTCGTCGGCGGAGGCGGCCGTGCGTCTGGAGCGGGACGGCGCCAACCTGCTCCCGCGCAAGCCGCCCGTTCCGTTGTGGCGGCGGGTGCTGACCCAGCTTCGCGATCCGCTGATCATCGTGCTGCTCGTGGCGGCGGCGTTGACCATCGTCACGGGCGACTGGACCGACACGGCCGTCATCATGCTCGTGATCGTGGTCAACACCTCCGTCGGGGTGGCGCAGGAGATCCGCGCCGACCGAGCCATCACGGCGTTGTCCCAGCTCACCGCCCCTGTGGCCC
>NZ_JAHKRM010000065.1 GCF_019396345.1 Nonomuraea guangzhouensis
GGGCCACAGGGGCGGTGAGCTGGGACAACGCCGTGATGGCTCGGTCGGCGCGGATCTCCTGCGCCACCCCGACGGAGGTGTTGACCACGATCACGAGCATGATGACGGCCGTGTCGGTCCAGTCGCCTGTGACGATGGTCAACGCCGCCGCCACGAGCAGCACGATGATCAGCGGATCGCGAAGCTGGGTCAGCACCCGCCGCCACAACGGAACGGGCGGCTTGCGCGGGAGCAGGTTGGCTCCGTCCCGCTCCAGACGCACGGCCGCCTCCGCCGACGACAACCCAGAGGGTGCGGGAATCACCATGCCTTCCTCTCTGACCTGCTGTCTTCCGGGCCGCTGTGGTCCGCATCGTGGACCCTCCTCTCCATGGGATCGCCATTCGCGGCGTCGTCGTAGGGGCGAAAGCCCTTGGCCCTGCCCTTTTTGGAATGCCGAAAGTCCCAAGCCGGCATGGGGCTTTGGGAAGGCGGTGTCAGGTGGTGGCCGGGCCGCGCTGATCGCTGGGGGAGTCCAGCAGGGCGTTCGCCGAGCGGTGGATCTTCGTCAGTGCGCTGAGGAGGTGTTCGCGTTCGGTCTCGGTGAGGTCGGCGGTGACCTTCTCCTCGAGGAACTGCCGTTCCTTCTCGATGGGTGCCTGCAGGGCGCGCCCGGCGTCGGTGAGCCACAGCCGGACCAGACGGTTGTCCCGGTCGTCGCGGCGCCTGGTGAGCAGGCCGGCCGCGGTCATCCGGGTGGCCGCCTTGACCACGTTGGGGGTGGTGACGTTCAGCGCGGCGGCGACCTCGCCCGGGGTGCGGCCGTCCTGCCGCCACAGCACCGCGAGCAGGTGATCTTGCCCCAGGTGCAGCCCATGACGCCGCACGGCCGCCTCTGCCGCCGCCCGCAGCACCTTCGACGCCTTGCTGTGCATGTCCAGGAATTCGGGCACGTCGAGGCCTCCGGTGATGTCGCGAGCGCGGCGTACGGCGATTGACAGCAGATCATGAACCGGTTAGCGTTCTCCTCGTTCGTTAACCGGTACGCGATTTAGGAGTTCTCATGATACTGGTCACCGGTGCCACCGGGAACGTCGGCCGCGAGCTCGTCCGCGAGCTGGACGAGACCGGCACTCCGTTCCGGATCCTGGTCCGCGACCCGGCTCGCGCCGCCGCCTTTCCCGAGCGGACCGAACGGGTCGTGGCGGACCTGAACGACCCGGCCACGCTGCCGGCCGCCTTCGCCGGAGTCGACCGGTTGTTCCTGCTCACCCCCGGCATCGGCCTCGACCACACCCGGCACGCCGTCGCCGCCGCCCAGTCCGCGGGGGTGCGCCACATCGTCCACCTGTCCTCGTTCAACGTGCTCGGCGACCCCATGCCCGCCATGGGCCGCTGGCACCACGAACGCGAGCAGGCCATCCGAGCGTCCGGCGTCCCGGCCACCTTCCTGCGACCCGGCGGCTTCATGACCAACGCCTTCGACTGGCTGCCCACCATCCGCCAGGGGGGCTATGTCCTCGATCCGGTCGGCCCCGGCCGATACGCGCCGATCGATCCCGCGGACATCGCCGCCGTCGTCGCCTTGGCTCTGACCGATGACGGCCACGCGGGCCAGGAATACGTCATCACCGGCGAGGAGCTGTTCACCATCGCCGAACAGGTCAAGATCCTCGCTGCGGCGGCTGGCCGGGATATCGCGATCCGGGAGGTGACCACCGCGGAGGAGGCCGTCGCCTCGCGATTCCCCAACGGGGCGCCCCCGGCGCTGGCTGAGGCCGTCACCGAGGGGTTCCATCTCATGCGCGCCGACACCGCCGGGTTCCGTACCGACACCGTGGAGCGGCTGCTCCAGCGCAAGCCCCGCACCTTCGCCGCCTGGTGCGCACGCAACGCCGACGCCTTCCGGATCGCCTGATCCGCGTTCGTGGGGGTGGACGGCTTACGGGTTCTGCTGTCCTGGCCGTGAGAGGTTCGCGGCGGTCAGTGTGCGGACCAGCTCTTCCAGCTTGTCAACCCGCCTCTTCAGTGACAGGAGCTCGGCGTCGAGCACCGACGACTCCATGATCATTCGCCCGCCGATCATGATCGGTTCACCTCCATGGGAACAGTACAAGCACATGGTGGGCGCCCGCGGCCGTCGCGCGACAGCGACGAACGTCCCCGGTCGGCGGGACCAAAGACACTGACCGCGCAGGATGATCGGGCGGGCGTTGCCACCGCTCGGGCGGTCGTTGATCTACAATGTAAAGGCGCTCTCACTCTTTCAAGCAGCTCAGTGCCCGCATGGCCTCGTGCTCAATGCGTGAAAGATCGCTGAGAATGGCGCCTGCCTGCACGAGGCACTGCGGATCGCCTGATTCACCGGCCTTCGTGATCAGCGCCGCGACTGCCGTCCACAGGCCGGCTGCCTCGCAGTACAGCCCGTGGCCGGTGCGCAGGTGACCGCTGTCGAGCAGTTCGACGCATTCGGCGAGGAAGTCGCGGTAGAGGTTGCGGAACAGGGCGCCGCCGGTGCCGGCCTTCTCCATCAGGAGGGCGGCCTGCGGCAGGTCCCGTCGCGGGTCGTCGGTGCGCTGGAGCCAGGTGCGTACCAGCTTGGCGGCCTTGTCGATGCCTCGGTGGCCGAGGTTGGCGATGGGCGGGTTGAGGAAGGCGTCGGCGCAGGCGGTGATGGCGGGAATGATCCGGCTCTGTGGGTCGGGCAGGTTCCTCGTGACGGTGAGGGTGAAGGAGCGGTGCTTGGCGGTCATCGGGCCGCGCGCGGCCCTGGCCTGGGCGAGGCCGGCCAGGCTGGTGGATACCGCTCCGCCTTGCTGGTCGGTGTCCACCAGGTGGGCGTCGTGGTCGTCATAGCCGTACATGGCGACGAAGTGACCGCCGAAGTGCACCTTCGACCCGAAGTAGTCCAGGTAGTAGCTGTCGAGCTGCAGCCCGACGGGGTGGCCGGCGTCGATGGGGGCTACCACGTTCTCCCATGCCTTGCGGGGCGAGGCGGTTTCCTGGACCAGGAGCTCCAGCTTGAGCCGAGCGGCCAGGTTTCTGGTGAGGTCGAAAGGCTTGACCCGTCCGCCGAGGAAGGGGAAGTCCATGTTCTTGCTGTCCCAGTAGATGAAGGACAGGCCGGAGCCGAGGCCGAAGAGCATCGGCTCGGACAGATCGAGCCCTTGGTGCCGCAGCAGCACCCCCAGAGCTGTCGTCTCGCAGTGCTGCGTACCGCGGGCATCGATGTCTCTTGCCGTGGTCATGCCATGCTCTCCTGAACGGGGAGGATCATCCGGGTCATCTGTCCGACATCATGGTGGACTCTCCCACGGTGGGAGAGTCCACCGCGAAGCCGAGCGAATCGTCACCTCAGCCGGGCTTCGATGGCGTCCAGCAGCGCGGCCAGGCCGAACTCGAACTCCTCCTGGCTGCCCATGCGGGACAGCTCGTCGGCATGGGCGACCAGGATGGGGTAGTGGTCAGGGTCCAAACCCTCGTAGAGCCTGCGGCGCAGCCCCTGCTCCATCGGGCTCGCGGTGTCCACCCCCAGGTTGAACTGCACCGAGCCGACCACGAAGGTGGCGAACGCCGACGCCGTGGCGTAGGCCTCCCGGACACTCAGCCCGATGTCGATGAACCGCCCCAGCGAGTGCTCCATCCCGATCAGTGAGCTCGGGCTCAGGCGTTCGGTGCCGCGCAGGAACGGGACCAGCCCCGGATGCGCGAGCAGGAAATCGCGGAACGAGTGCGCTTGCCATTCGACGGTCCGCCGCCAGTCCAGGCCCTCCGGCGGTGGCTCCAGGCCCAGCCCCACGGCCCGATCCATGGCGAGGACCATGAGTTCGTCGCGGCTGGTGACGTGCCGATAGAGCGAGGCCTGACTGCACTGGAGCTGCTGGGCGAGACGGCGCATGGTCAGTGCCTCCGCGCCTTCGGCGTCCAGCACGGACAGCGCGGTGTCGGCGATCAGATCGAGTGACAGTATCCGCCGACGCCGCGGGCGGTCATCGGCGTTCGCGGTCCGGGCCAGCCACCAGGCTGCCGTGCCTGCTCGTATCGGCGTGGCGTCTTCCATGCGTACCTATCCCTTGACTAAGCGAACCGTGTTCACTTAACCTAAGTGAACTCCGTTCGCTTAGGTTACGCTATCGAAGGGACCATCATGCTCGCCGTCAGGAGCACCGAATCCGGCATCCGCGCCGTCACGGTCGACAGGCCGTCCGGGCCGGGCGTGCGGCTGCACATCGCCGCCGCGGGGATCTGCGGCACCGACGTGTCGCTCGCCGCCATGGGGCTGCGCGACTTCACGTACGGGCACGAAATGGCCGGCACCACCCCGGACGGCCGGGCCTGGGCGGTCGAACCGCTGCTCTACTGCGGCGGCTGCGCCGAGTGCGCGAGCGGCAACGTCCAGCGCTGCGACGCCGAGGGGCACGGCGTGCTGGGGATCTTCCGGGACGGCGGGATGGCCTCGGAGATCGTCGTCCCGGACTCCACCCTGCTCCCGCTCCCCGGCGGGCTGCCGGTGGAGGACGCGTGCCTGGTCGAGCCGGGCTCGGTGGCCTGGCACGGAGTGCGCCGGGCCGGGCTGGTCGCCGGCGAACGCGTCGCCGTCGTGGGCGGCGGATCCATCGGGCTGCTGGCCGCCGCGGCCGCCCGCCGGATGGGGTTCGAGGTCGACATCGAGGCACGCTACGAGCACCAGGCGCGCGCCGCCGGCAAGCTGGGCGCCGGGCGCCCGCACGGGCCGTACGACGTGGTCATCGACGCGGCCGGCGGGCCCACCGCGCTGGCCCGATGCGCCGAGCTGGCCCGGCCGGGCGGCCGGGTCGTGGTGGTCAGCGTGTACTTCGAGACCGCCTCGTTCCCGGGCCCGATGAGCCTGGTGAAGGAGCTCACCTACGTCAACGCCATGGCCTACGACCACCGCGAGGGCCGCCGCGAGTTCGCCGACGTGGCCGCGATGCTGGCCGACCAGCCGGAGATCGCGGAGACCGTCATCACGCACCGGTTCCCGCTGGCGGCGGCGAGCGAGGCGTTCCGGGTGGCCGCCGACCGGTCCGCCGGCGCGATCAAGGTGGTCCTGCACCCCTGACGGCGCCCTCGAGGAAATGAGTCCGTGACACCAACGACGTGAGGAAGGGCCGATGGAAATCAGCGCAGCCGTGGTCAGCTCGTTCGACCACCCGCCCCGCTACGAGTCGTACGATCTTCCCGCACCCGCTGACGAGACCCACGACCCGTCGGTCGAGGAGTTGCTGGCCGGCGGTCAGGTGATGGGCTGGGAGTTCGTGGAGCCGCGACCACGCCGGCTGCCCGGCTGACGGCCGGACGCGGCGCGAGTAGGTCCCCCGTGCGAGCTACCCGCAGGTGTCCACCGTGTGGTGACGATCACGGGCCGCCGGATCCGTAGCGTTCGAGGCGGTCGCGGCCCTCCGGGCGCGGATCTGACGAAGGAGTCTTCATGAGACTGGTGTTGGCCGTGGTGCCCCGCCGCCGGCGCGCCGAGCCGATCGCCGCCACTACACTCTCCCGGTGATCGCTTTGGCGCGGGTCCCGGAGCTGTGGCGCCGCATCGACGTCACGCTCCGGTATCTGCCGGCCGGGCTGCTGCTCCTTGCCGGGTCGCTCATGCCGGCGTTGCACAGCTATGGGACGCAGCTCGGCGGCCTGCCCGCCCGTCCCTTCGACGTGCTCGCCGTCGTGGCCGTCGCGCTCCAGTGCCTCCCGCTGGCCGGGCTGGGGCGGTGGCCGGTCCTCTGCCTCGCCCTGGTGTCGCTCGGTTTCGCCGTCGACCAGCTCCGCGGCTACCACTCGCTCGCGGGCACCGCGCTGGCCATCGCGCTGCTGGGCGTGGGCTTCCATCTGGAACGGCATCGGCGCGGCACCGTGCTGGCCTTCTCCGCGGCGTACGTGCTGCTGGCGGTCGCGCTCTTCGTGCTCGGTTCGGGCGCCGAATCGCCGGCCGGGTTCGTGCTGTTCTACCTGTGCCTGGCCCTCGCGTGGGGCATCGGGGTGCGGCAGCGCTCCATCCGGGCCGCGGAGACCGAACGCCGCCGTCGCGTCGCCGAGGACACCCGTACCGCCGAACGCACCCGTATCGCTCGCGAGCTCCACGACGTCGTGACCCATCATGTGACGGCGATGGTCGTGCAGGCCGAGGCGGGCCGCTATCTGAGCGCCGCGCCCGATCGCCTCGACCAGAGCCTGACCGCCATCACCGACACCGGCCGGCGGGCCATCACCGACCTGCGGCACCTGCTCGACCTGCTCAACCCCGGCCACGGCACCGAGACCAGAACGCCGCCCGCCGGCAGACTGCTCACGCTCGTAGAGCAGACCCGCCAGGCCGGGCAGCCGGTGGAGTTCACCGAGGAGGGCACGCCCGCGGAGTCGACCGGCACTGCCGACCTCGTGGCCTACCGGGTCGTACAGGAGGCCCTGACCAACGCCCTCAAGCACGCCCACGGCAGCCGCACCTCGGTGCGGGTGCGCCACGGCGGAAGGGAGATCACCGTGGAGGTCAGCACGGACGGTTCCGGCACACGCGCCGGGTCTCCCGGCGGGGGCGGGAAGGGCCTGGCCGGACTCCGCGAACGGGTCGACGTTCTGGGCGGCGACTTCAGCGCCGACCGGCGGACGGGCGGCGGTTTCGTCGTACGGGCGCGCATCCCGGCCGGGAGCCCGTCGTGACCGCGCCGATCCGCGCCGGGAGCCTGTCGTGACCGCGCCGATCCGCGTCCTGATCTGCGACGACCAGGCGCTGATCCGCACCGGGTTCGCGACGATCATCGATGCGCAGCCCGATCTCGAGGCGGTAGGAGAGTGCGGGGACGGGCAGGCCGCGGTCGACCTCGCCGGCCGGCTGCGCCCCGACGTGGTGGTGATGGACGTCCGCATGCCCGTGCTCGACGGCATCGAGGCGACCCGCCTGCTGGCCGGTGCCGGGGTGGCGCGGCCCGTCAAGGTGCTCGTGGTGACGACGTTCAACCTGGACAAGTACGTGTACGAGGCGCTGCGCGCGGGGGCGAGCGGGTTCCTGCTCAAGGACGCCCCACCGGCGCAGCTGCTGAACGGCATCCGCACCGTCGCCTCCGGCGCCGCGCTGCTGGCCCCCGAGGTGACGCGGCAGCTCGTCGGCAGGTACGCGGCCCGGATCCGGCCCGCCGAGGGCACACCGGACGACCACGCGCTGACCCCGCGCGAACTGGAGGTGCTGCGCCTCATCGCCGACGGCAGGTCCAACAGCGAGATCGCCGCGACGCTGGTGATCAGCCAGGAAACCGTCAAGACGTACGTGTCGCGCATCCTGACCAAGCTCGACCTGCGGGACCGCGTGCAGGCGGTGGTCTATGCCTACCGCAGGGGCCTGGTGACCTGACACGTCTCAGCCCATGCTCTGCCGATCGAGCTCGATGAGCGCGACGTGCCGCTCCTGGTCGCGGGAGTAGGGGCCGCCGATGTACTTCGTGGAGATCCGGTCGACGATCTCCCAGGCGGCGTCGCCCTCGACCCACTCGACGACCCTGCCGTGGAGGATGACCGGCTGGAACGGGTTGTCGGCCGGCGTCAGGGAGAACGCGACCCGCGGGTCGCGCAGCATGTTGCGGGCCTTGCGGGTGTGCGGGCCGGTGAGGATCACCACGTGGTCGCCCTCCGTGCCGATCCAGACGGGAACGGAGTGGGGAGCACCGTCGGGGAGGATGGTGGCGAGGTGGGCGATCGAGGTGCCGTCGAGAACGCGGCGGATGTCGGGGTTGAGCATCGGGATCATCTCCTGGCATGAAGTCGGGGCGGGCTTATTGGTGATGGGGGGTCAGCGCTCGACCTCGTAGTGGAGGTGGGTGACGCCCGGCGCAGGGACGGCTTCGACCAGGCGCAGGCGTACGTGCTCGGGCAGCGCCTGGAAGAAGGGGCGGCCGCCGCCGAGCAGGATCGGCACCTGGTGGAGGATCACCTCGTCGACCAGCCCCGCCTTCAGGGCCGCGGTCGCGACGCCGCCGCCCATGAGGCCGACGTCCCTGCCATCGGCGGCCTCGCGCGCCGCCGCGACGGCGTCCTCGATGCCGGTGGTGACCAGGGTCTGCCGCTCGGTCATCTCCGGCGCCGCTCGATGGCTGAGGACGAACAGCCGGGCCTTCGGGTGCGGGCTGCCGCCGCCGAAGTGGTCGGAGTCCTCATAGGTGTTGCGCCCCGCCACGACCGCGCCCACGCGTGCGGCGAGGGCGTCGAAGACGCGGGCACTGGGTTCGCTCAGCCGGAACCCGTCGAACACCTGACTGGGCGTGTCGCCACCGAAGTACCAGTCGAAGAGCATCGTTCCGTCGCCCAGCCCGTGCCCGGCGCCCGGGTCGCGACCGGTGATGTAACCGTCGACCGACACCGCGTGGGCGCTGATGACCTTGCTCATCTGCGTGATCCTTTCGGGGTTCCTTGAGGAGACTCCGTTACCGTAACACGATTAAGTTCCGTAAGGGAACCCCAATTGCTAGACTGATGCCATGCAACGCACGAATTTTGGGGAGATGGCCTGCTCCATCGCGCGCACCCTGGACGTGATCGGAGAGCCGTGGTCGCCGCTGATCCTGCGTGACGTATGGGTGGGCCTGAGCCGCTTCGACCAGCTCCAGGCCGACCTCGGGATCTCGCGCAAGGTGCTGACCGAGCGGCTCAACCACCTCGTCGACCAGGGCGTCCTCGAGCGCCACCCGTACGACAACCGGCCGCGTTTCGAGTACCACCTGACGGAGAAGGGTGCCGAGCTCGTCGACCTGCTCATGGTCATGACCGGCTGGGGGGACAAGTGGCTCGCCGGCGAGGCCGGCCCGCCGGTGCTCTACCGCCATCACGCGTGCGGCGAGATCAGCCACGTCGACCTGCGCTGCGCCCACTGCGGCGAGCCGATGCACGCGAACGACATCGACCCACTGCCAGGCCCGGGAGCAGCCGCGTGATGCAGATCATCAAAAAGCCCAGTCTGCCCACCGGGCTGCGCCGCAGGCTGTGGCGGCTCCCCATCGGGCTGTACCGGCTAGGGCTGGGCTCGCTGCTGGGCCGCCGGATCATGCTGCTCGCCCACATCGGCCGCGTCTCCGGCCGGCCGCGTCAGGCCGTCATCGAGGTCATCGAACACGGAGAGCACGGCTACGTGGCCGCCTCCGGATTCGGGCCGAAGGCCGACTGGTACCAGAACATCTTGAAGACCCCAGACGTCACCATCCAGATCGGTGGCCGCACCCTCCAGGTGACCGCCACCCCGCTCCCCGTCGACGAGGGCGCGGAGATCATGGCCCGGTACGCGCCTCGTCACCCGGCCGCCGCCCGCCGGCTCTGCAAGATCATGGGCTTCGCGATCGACGGCAGCACGCAGGACTACCGGGAGGTCGGCCGTCGCATCCCGTTCGTACGGTTCGCACCACGCGCCCACTGACCCCATCACGCCAGGTCGCGCCGCTGGAAGGCGGCGACACCGGTCAGAACGAGCGCCATCGCGACGGCGGTCAACCAGAGCAGCGGCGCGGCGCTCACCTCGCCACCGGGCACCTGGGGGAGATGGGCGAAGGGCGACAGGTTCCTGATCCAGTCATCGAGCTGGAGCAGCTCACCGAGCTGACCGAGCAGGGCGAAGGCCACCAGAGCCGCCCAGGCCAGGGCGGTCAGCCGGGGCAGCAGGCCGAACAGCAGCATCGCGATCCCGGCCAGTACCCACGCCGCGGGCACCTGTACCCAGGCCGCGCCCAGCAGCCGGGGGACCTGCTCGCCGACCTCGCCCGTTCGTACGCCGTGAGCCAGCCCGGCCGCCAGGCCGCCGGCCGTGATGACGATCGGGGTGCCGCCCACGGCGATGACCAGGTGGCTGAGCGTCCACCGCCAGCGGGGTACGGTCGTCGCCAGCACGGGCTCGGCGCGGAGGCCGGTCTCTTCGCCCTGCAACCGCAGCGTGGCCTGTACGGCGAAACCGCCCACGGCCAGGCCGAGCAGCCCCATCACGGCGGCCAGGAAGGTGTCCACCAGCGCCCCCGCGCCGCCCAGCCGCTGCAGGATCGCGGCGAGCTGAGGGTTGTCGTTGACGATGTCACCCACGCTCTGGGCCAGCGAGCCGAACATGGCCCCGGCGATCGCGAAGCCGATCACCCAGCCCAGCAGTACGCCCCGCTGCAACCGCCACGCCAGCGCCGGCGCACCGGCCAGGCTCGGCGCCGCGTCCGACGGGCCCAGCCGGGGCGGCAGCAGCCCGGCGCCCAAATCTCGCCGCCTGGCCAGCAGCGCGGCCAGCCCGACCAGGAGGAGTCCGGCCAGCGCCAGCAGGCCGACCACCCACCAGCGTTCGCCGGCGAAAGCTCGCACCCGCTGAGCCCAGCCCAACGGCGACACCCACGCCAGCGCCTCGACCTCGGCGGCGTCACCTGAGGCCCGCAGCAGGTAGGCCAGGCCGAGTGCCGAGACGGCCAGCCCGTTGGCGGTGCGGGCGTGCTCGGTCACCTGCGCGGCCACCACGGCGATGCCGACGAACACCCACCCGGTCCCGCCCACCGCGAGCCCGAACCCGAGCGCGCCGGCGCCGGGAAGTCCTTGGCCGGTCAGAGCCACGGTGATGAGGAGCGCGATGAGGAGGTTGGCGCCACCTGCCACGATCACCGCGGCCGCCGGGATCGCGTGCCGGCCGACCGCGCAGGCCCCGATCAGCTCGGCGCGGCCGGTCTCCTCCTCCGCGCGGGTGTGCCTGGTCACCACCATGATGCTCATCAGGCCGGCCAGTCCGGTGGCCAGGGTGGTCGCTCGCCAGGCGGTCAGACCACCCACCGAGGTCGCGTCGAAGACCGGGCCGGTGAGCGCCCGCAGCGCGGGGGCCGAGCCGATGGTGACGCCCAGGGCGACACGTTGCGCCATGCCGGGGTAGAGCTCCCCGATCGCCGAGGCGGTGGCCGCGATGGCACCGGTGATGATCAGGATCCAGACCGGCAGAAGGAGGCGGTCACGGCGCAACGCCAGCCGTACCAGCGCGAACGTGCCCGTCATGACGCGCTCTGATAGTGCCGCAGGAACAGCTCTTCCAGGGTGGGCGGTTGGCAGGTGAGGCTGCGTACGCCCGCGTCGGTAAGCAGTCGCAGCGCGTCGCCGAGCCGGTCGGCCTCGACCTCGAAGCGCACGCGCGAGCCGCTGACCGCCAGCTCGTGCACGCCCGCCAGCCCGGCCAGGCCGTCGGGGATCCGGTCGAGCTCGGCGGTGACGGAGCTACGGGTCAGGTGGCGTAACTGCGCCAGGGTGCCGCTCTCGACGGCTCGGCCGTCGCGGACGATGGTGACCCGGTCGCACAGGGCCTCGACCTCGGACAGGATGTGGCTGGACAGCAGCACCGTACGGCCGTTGCCGCGCTCCTCGGAGACGCACGCGCGGAAGGCCGCCTCCATCAGCGGGTCGAGCCCGGCGGTCGGCTCGTCCAGCAGCAGCAGCTCCACCTCGGAGGCCAGGGCCGCGACGAGGGCCACCTTCTGCCGGTTGCCTTTGGAGTAGGCGCGGCCCTTCTTGGTCGGGTCGAGGTCGAAGAGCTCCAGCAGCGCCTTCTTGCGCCGCTGGTCGAGCCCGCCGCGTAGGCGCCCGAGCAGGTCGATGGCCTCGCCACCGGACAACGTCGGCCAGAGCACGACATCGCCCGGTACGTAGGCCAGGCGCCGGTGCAGCTCGACCGCGTCGCGCCATGGGTGGCCACCGAGGAGTTCGGCGTGGCCGGAACCGGCCCGCAGCAGGCCGAGCAGGATACGCAAGGTGGTGGTCTTGCCCGCGCCGTTCGGGCCGAGGAAGCCGTGCACCTCGCCCGTGTCCACGGTGAGGTCGAGCCCGTCCAGGGCGCGCACACGCCCGAAGGACTTGGTCAGCCCACTGATGAGGATGGCTGGATTGCCCGGCATGGGCGCCTCCTTGAAGCCGGTCCGATATGACGTTGCCGACCAGGCTTCCCGGCGCTCCAGGATCGACGTTAACACCACCGACCCCTCCACACCAGACGCGGGTTTATCCCGAACCGGGACCAAAGACTCGGCGACGAGGGACGTTCGCCTCATGCCTCCCATGCCGCCCGAAGAGCATCGTTGCGGGGGAGAGGTGAGAGGAGACCGTCATGTCCGTCGAGGTCAGGGACGTCATGAGGAACGTCGCCATCGCGGTTCTGGAGGACGCGTCGTTCGCCGAGATCGTCCGCACGATGCGGCGATACGCCGTCGGAGCGGTCAGCGTGGTCGACGCTGATTGCCGGCCTGTGGGGGTCGTCTCCGAAGACGATCTGCTGCTCAAGGAGGTGGACCCGGTACGGCACGGCCTCTCGATCTTCGAGAGCCGCAAGCGCCGTGAGGAGCACGAGAAGGCGGCCGCTGTCACCGCCTCCGCGCTCATGAGCACGCCCGCGCTCACCGTGACGCCGGCGGCACCGGTTCGCGACGCGGCGCGGTTGATGCACGAGAAGCGGATCAAGCAGCTGCCGGTGATCGACGCGGTCACCGGGCGCATCGTCGGCACCCTGCACCAGTCGGACGTGCTGCGTGTCTTCACCCGGTCCGCGGGGCGGCTGGAGAGCGAGGTCAAAGCCGTGATCGGTGACCTGACACCGGTGTCCGTCAGCGTCTCGGGCGGAGTGGTGACGATCAGCGGCCGGGTGGCGCGCGGTTCCCAGGCTGTTCGGCTGATGGAGGAGGTCCGCCGGGTGGAGGGTGTGATCGACGTCGTCTCCGAGCTCACCTACGACAAAGACGACCTCCTCATCGTCCCGCCGCTCCTGTAGGCGCCGGCTGGGACGCCGCAACCAGTGCGGCGCCCCATTCCGACCGCACAGGCTCACATCTCCGGCGGAAACCAGGCTTGAAGATTCTGAGGGTTGATCGGCACTGAGATGTGTTCGTGCGTGATCAACCACTTGTCATCTGACCGTCGGCAGCAAACCGTCGATCGTACCCATATCGCGGTCTGAAGCCCGTTCTTCCGCGTCCCGCTGTCCAGGTGAAGCATGTGCGCGAACGCGACATCTGCACTGGTCGCGATGGTCAGATCGTGCGTTTCCAGGCCGATGGGGCCATCGTATTCATTGAACCATCGCACGAAGTTGCCGCGGACTTCATCGGCTCCCGCGAACTGGAGAGGGGGCACGACATCGTAATAAACGATGTCGGAAGAATAATGTGACATGAGTCGATCAATGTCCTTTTTCTGGCAGGCATCGACTCGACTCTCCAAGAACGCCCTAATCTCGGAGTCGTTGGTGGTCATCGCATCCTCCGTTCAATGCGTGCTTGATCAGGCGGCGCGGCCGGCCTTGAGCGCGGCCGCGGTGTCGACCACGCGGCGGGCCTGGTGCCGGGCCGCCTGCAAGATCACCTCACTGGGTGGGCCGTCGCCGACCACGTGGGAGGTGCCGTAGGGGTTGCCCGACTGGAACTGGACGGGGTCGGTGTAGCCGGGAGGCACGATGATGCCGCCCCAGTGGTAGAAGGTGTTGCCCAGGGCCAGCAAGGTGGATTCCTGTCCGCCGTGGGCGGTGTTGGAGGCGGTGAAGGCCGAGTACACCTTGTCGGCGAGCTTGCCCTGGAACCACAGCGGGCCGGTGGTGTCGATGAACGCCCGGAGCTGGCTGGCCGGGCTGCCGAACCGGGTGGGAGTGCCGAACAGCACGGCGTCGGCCCATTCCAGGTCGTCGTGGCCGGCCTCGGTGACGTCAGCGGTGTCCTGCAGGTGCTGGGCCCATTCCGGCCTGGCGCTGATCGCTTCCGGCGGGGCGGTTTCGGCGACTTTGCGCAGTCGGATGTCGGCGCCGGCCTTCTCGGCGCCCTCGGCGGCGGCTTGCGCGAGGGTATGGATGGTGCCTGTCGCGCTGTAGTAAATGATCGCGACCTTCACGGGTTCCATGATCGGTTTCCTTCTTTCGCGTACGGTTCATCGATACGACGACACAGCCGTCCGCAATGTGAGGCGACGTTTCGCGCTCTCCGGCCAACGCGACAGGAACCGCCTGGCGTCAGGCGGGGACCTTAAGGGGCTATGGCCCACGCGATGTCGTCAACCGCCAGAAACGGCTCGCCGGCCACGTTCGCGGGGGTCACTCCGGTGAACGCCACCACGTCCCGATGCAGGTGGGACTGGTCGGTGTAGCCGCCGTCGGCCGCGACCCGGGCCGCCCCCTCACCCGCGACCAGGCGGTGGGCGGCATGGTCGAAGCGGACCAGCTTCACGGCGCGCTTGGGCGGCAGGCCGAGCTGCGACCGGAACCGGGACCACAGGCGCTTACGGCTCCACCCGACCTCGCCCGCGAGCCCGTCGACCCGGACCAGGCCGCGGTCGCCGACGATCCGGTCCCAGGCCCAGGCGACCTCCGGGTCCACCGGCGGCCCCGCCTCGTACCGGCGAGCGAGCAGCGCGTCCGTCAACGCGAAGCGATCCTGCCACGACGAGGCCTCGCCCAGTCGCTCACGGATCCGTGACGCCTCGCGGCCCCACAGATCATCGAGGGCCACCACGGCACCGTCGAGGTCGGCGGGGGAGACGCCCAGAACCGCGCGTGCGATCACCGGGGACAGGCGCACCTGTACGCACTCGACGTTCTCCCCCCGCGCCCAGACCGCGCCTCCGGACCCGATCCCGGGCCCGGCGACGACACTTCCCCGCTGCTGCCGCCCGCCGGCATAGTCCACGACGGGCGCACCGGTGCCGAACTCCAGAAGCAGCGTCACGGCCGGATGCGGGACCATCCGAAGCGCGTCCAGGTCACGGACACGGAACCCGGCCATGGTGACACCGGCCACCCGGCTGCGCCGCCGCGGGCGTGCGACATCCCACACAGCCGCACCATGCACGAACGTACGCACCGCCCCATGCTATGCGGCCGACGGAGGGGAACATTTGTCCAATCCACCACCGCGCACCAGCGGCGACAGTGGGCTCATGACCATTTCCGACGGCGGACCGCACGTGAAAGACGACGCCGAAGCCACCGAGAGTACGTCCCTGTCCCTGTCCCTGGACGACGGCGACATCTACGTGTGCCAGGACGGCCCCCGCGACGCCCCCGCGCTCCTGCTCATCCACGGCTCCGCGTCCTCGACCCGCTCGTGGGACGCGCTGGTTCCGCTGCTGACCGGATCCCATCGCGTCATCCGGATCGACCTGCTCGGGCACGGCCGGTCGGCCAAACCGGACGACCGTAGCTACGCGACCCCGGACCAGGGACGCCGGGTCGGCGTGGTACTGGACCGGCTCGGCGTCGAGCACGCCGTAGTCGTCGGCCACTCCAGCGGCGGAGTCGTCGCCACCGCCCTCGCCGAACAGCGCCCCGACCTCGTGACCGCGCTCGCGCTGATCAACACCGGACCCAGCCTGGACGCCTTCATCCCCTCGGCGGCCGCCGCGATCGACCCCGCGCAGTGGCCGCCGACCGACGAGCAGCTCCGGCAGTTCGCGAGCACCGGTTTCAGCCGCGCGGGCTACCAGATCCCGCAGGAGCTCCTGGACGAGGTGCGCGCCATGACCTTCCACTCACTCACCACGACGATGCGGGACACCGTCGGCTACCTCCAGGAGCAGGCGCTCCCGGATCGGCTGATGACCCTGGGCAAGCCGCTACTGGTGATCTTCGGCGAGGACGACCGCCGATGGCGTTCCTCATCCGCCGCCGACTATCGCACCGTTCCGGGCGCGCACGTCGAGTTGCTGCCCGGTCTCGGACACTCACCCATACTCGAGGATCCGCCGCGCACCGCCGAACTCCTCCTGCCCTTCGCCGCGATCCACGCCGCGATGTAGACAGCGCGGGCCGGCCGGTACGTACCCCTCCCACAGCGAAGGAGCAACACATGGCCGGTCCGCGGCAGGGCCCGCTCGTTCAGCTCAAGGATGGAGCCGTCCGCGGCACGGTCACGTCAGGGATCTCCGCCTTCCTCGGCATCCCCTATGCGGCAGCTCCGTTCGGCGCGAACCGGATGAGACCGCCGCAGCCCGTCCAGCCCTGGAACGGCGAACGCGACGCCACCGGCTACGGCCCGACGGCGCCCAAGGGCGACTACCCACCGCAGTACGCCCCGCTCTTCCCAGAGGTGGTGATCCCTGGCGAGGACTGCCTGAACCTCAACATCTGGACACCCGACCCGGGCGCGGCCGGGTTGCCGGTGCTGGTCTGGATTCACGGCGGCTCGTTCACCAACGGATCCGGGTCGGTCGGCGAATACGACGGCAGCGCGTTCGCGCGTGACGGCATCGTGTGCGTGACCATCAACTACCGGCTGGCCGCCGATGGCTTCCTCTTCCTCGACGATTTCCTCGACGATGGGATCGCGAACCTCGGCCTGCTGGATCAGCTGGCGGCGCTGCGATGGGTACGGGCCAACATCGCCAGGTTCGGCGGCGATCCGGCACGGATCACCTACGGGCCGCTGCTGTCCGACGATGGCGCCACCTGGCTGGGTACGGCGGCGTTGGTCCGGGCGCCGGACGCGGACATCGCACGCTCCCTCCTGACCACGGAGTGAACGGGTCGCAGGTTCGGTTCAGCGGAGCTCGCCGGTGATGATCCACAGGTGGCCGAAGGGGTCACGGATGCGGCCCGAGCGCTTGCCGTAGGGCCGGTTCTCGATCGGTACGACCACCTCGGCGCCATGGGCGACCATGCGTTCGCCGACCGCGTCCGGGTCGTCGACCTCTATCTCGAGCAGGACCGCGGAGCCGCCGAGATCGCTTGGTGCGAGCCACCCCCACGCTGCGACGGCCGGTGAGACCCGCAAGGACACCCCGCCAAGACGGTGATCAACGACGGTGGGCCGGCCATCGTCGCTCAGCGGGGCACGGAACACCTGCTCGGCGCCCAAGGCGTCCTGGTAGAACGCCGACGCACGGTCCGGGTCAGGCACGATGAGACGAGGAGAGATGTTGATATTTGGTGTCATGCACCCATCGTGAGGCCGGGCGTCGGCGGGGTCTTGAACATCTGGGAACGAGCGAGCCGGCCGCTACCGGCTCAGGAGCTCCGCCACCTCCGCCTGGCCGGCGGAGCGTGCCCACTCCAGCGGCGTGGCATCGTAGTCGTGATCCCGGAGTGACCGGTCAGCTCCCAGCTCCAACAGCGCTCGCACCGTCGGCAGGTGGCCTGCCCGCGCCGCCTTGTGCAACGCCGTCGACGGAAGGCGTGCGTTCACGTCGAAGCCCAGCGCGCGGGCCAGCCGTACGGCAGGCACCCGACCGTACTCCGCGGCCTTGATGAGCAGGTCCCGCCGTTTTGTCAGCAGGCGCCGGACCAGTGTGCGGTCGCGGCTCATCAGGCGTTCGAGCCGCTCGCGATCCCCTCGCATGATCGCCGCTTCCACGGCGTCCAGCCCGCCTAGCGTGCCGGAGGCGCCCGCGTCGGTCAGGAGCCGCGCGACCTCCGTATGCCCGCCCAGCAGCGCCAGCTCCAGCGCCGTGCGCCCGTAGGAGGGATGCCCGTCGGACGTGGCGTCGGCGGGCGCGCCGTGCGCCAGCAGGCACCGCATCCGGCCTGCCTGGCCGCGCAGCGCGGTTGTCAGTACCGTGTTGTTCAGCATGCGGGCCGGCGTGTCCTGCACCTGGCCCAGCCTGGCCCGCCACGGCCCGCCGTCCCCGCGGCCGAGCCCGAACTCCAGCAGCAGCTCCAGGTAGCCGGTGTCATCACCGAGGAGTCCGCGGTTGTACAGGGCCTGGCCGTCGTTGGCGTCCGCCCCCGCCTCCAGGAGCACCCGGGCCAGCTCCAGGTCCCGCGGGTGCGGTGGCTGCCCCAGCTCTCCTCCGCCCAGCGCCCCGGCCAACGCGGTGAACGGCGGAGCCATCCCCTCAGGCAGGTAGCCGGCGTTCGGATCGGCGCCCGCCGCCAGCAGAACCCGCGCCGTCCCGACGGCGTCGGCCTGCGTCACCCGTGAACTGGTCAGGTACAGCAGCGGCTCCCAGCCGAACGGGCCGCCGTGTGCCCGCGCCGATGCGGGGTCGGCCGCCACCGCGCGTGCCATCCCGGCGGCGTCGCCGACCGCCGCCATCGTCCACACCGACGCGTCTCCTGTCCGCGGATGGGCGGCCGGCAGTCGCGCCGCGGCCTCGGTGTTCGGGGGTGCGTGGTAGGTCAGGCAGGCCAGCCGCAAGAACTCAGTCGCGGCGTCGGCCGCCGGGCCCACCTCGTGTGGCCGGCGCGCGAACTCGCCCACCATCGCCAGGTGCGCGCGCAGCCGCGGCCAGCTCGTGAAGCCGTACTTGCGGGCCACCACCAGTTGGGCGCCGGCCAGCCGCAGTTCGGACAGCTCTCCTGGATACCACCCGCCCGCCGTCGCGAGCGCGCGGATCTCGCCCGCGCGTACGCCGCGCAGCAGTTGCTTGGCCTCGTTCTTCAGGTGGTCGAGACTGGGGTTTTCGGGCAGACGGTTGGTCACGAAGACCTCCCTTTCGGATATGCCCGACGTCCGCATCTTCGGGCCGAAAAGGAGGGATGACATGAGAAACGTACTGAGGGTCGAGTGGGCTGAGCCCTTCCCGCGGACCGGTCGCGCCCCGAAACGCGACCCTGAGCCTAACCCAATCGCCGCCCTCTTCAAAGGGCTCTAACCCCGCAAGGCCAGGCCTTCGGCGCGCAGCCACTCGGTGGGCGTACACCCGGCCATGGCTCGCCACTCCCGGGTGAGGTGCGCCTGATCGGCGAATCCCGACGCGGCGGCCACCGCCGCCAGACTCACCGCTCCGGTACGGGCGGCGGCCACGAGCCGTCCCCGGGCTGCCTCGAAGCGGACGAGGCGCTGGTACTCCTTCGGGGTCACCCCGAACTCGGTACGAACCGTACTGCTCAGATGCCGCCGGGAGCACCCGAGGCGTTGAGCGGCCTCCTGTACCCGGGTGGTCCCGGACAGGACCGCGAGTGTGGCCCGCAGTCTGTCGTGGGCGGCGGGTTCGCCGTGCCGGGCCAGGCCGGTGAGCAGGGAGTGTTCGACGAGGGCGCGACGTTGCGGCCAGGACCGGCAGGCTGCCAGGCGCTCCGGCAGGTCCGCCATCGCTGGGACGACGTCGGCGAGATCGAAGATGTGCCCGGCCAGCGCCGACGCCGGGTGCCCCAGCAGCGCGCCGGCACCCAGCGGGCTGAGCGTCAACCACACGCCGCGCGTGCACCCCTCTTGCCTGAGCTCAGCCGCGTTCAGATGGAGCCCGGCCACAACAGCCCGGAGCCGTCTGCGCGAGCCGGGCCGCCCGGCCCACGCGATCTCGAGCGAGTCCTCCTCGGGGATCGTGATCGACACCGTGGACGAGGGCAGCCCGCGATGAAGGCCGACCGCGCCCGGCCCCAGATCGTACGCATTCAGCCTCGCCACGAACGGCGCCAGGGCGGTGGACAGCTGATCAGCAGGCGAGCTCACCCTGCCACAGTACGGCGGGTGGGCGGTGGTCTCCACGGAAGGACAGCTCGGGTGGATGAAGGTGGTCACGCCGGCTCGCCGCGTACGGCCCGCACCTCCTTCAGCGTGTCGCCCCGGGCGGCGGTGACGGAGCCGAGGGCGCAGATGATCGCGAATCCGAACAGCGTGTAGCGGGCCGAGTCGAGCATCGAGGTGCCGCCCAGGTTGACCAGGACGCCGGCGACCGCCGTGCCGAACGCGATCGACAAGCTCGTCACCGTGGCGATCGCGGCGGCCGCCCGCCGTCCCTCCTCCGGATCCCGGGTGCTGGACATCACCGCCACGGCCAGATGCGGATAGGCCAGCCCGATGCCGGCACCCGCGACGAGCAGCACCGGCACCCAGACGAACACCAGCCAGCCCGGCGCGTCCTGGCGCTGCAGCAGCCCCTGAACGAGGAAGCCGAGCGCCAGCACCAGCGGCCCGGTCACCCGCAACCGGCGAATCGTCCGCTCCTTGACCGCCGACGAGCTGACCAGCTGGGTCGACGACCACCCCAGCGAGATCGCCGCCCCGAAGAACCCGGCCACGGCCGGGGCCAGCCCGCCCAGCCGCTGGCCGAACAACGGCACGAACGACTCCACCGCCACGCCGAAGGCCAGCAGCGCCAGCGTCAGATACACCCACTTCAACGGCGAACCCGGCTGGTAGGTCGTACGCGGGAAGACCCGCGGCCCGCTCCGCCGCTCGTGGACGACGAACCCGGCCACCAGCAGCAGCGCCACCACGATGCCGGACGCCATGGCCATCGCGCCGGGCAGCACCCCCGCCAGACTGACCGCCGCCGTGGCCGCGGTGACCAGCAGCAGCGACACGAGCGGGACGGGTGCCTGGACATCGCCGCGTTCGCCACGCGGCAGCACCCGAGGTACGAACAGGCCGCACACCGCCGCGATCACCGCCATCGCCACGAACGCCGGCCGCCACGCGCCGAACTGGGCGAACAGGCCGCCGAGCGCCGGACCGACGAAGTTGCCCACGCCGTACATCGCCGACATCAGCGCATTGCCGCGCGCCCACAGCCGCTCCGGCAGAGCCGACCGAACGGCGGCGAAGCCTAATCCGGACAGCAGCCCCGCCCCCAACCCTTGGACGGCGCGGCCGGACAGCAGCACCGGCATCACCGGGCTCACCGCGCAGGCCAGCGAGCCCGCCAGGAACGCGCCGAAGCCGATCAGGTAGGCACCCACGTTGCCCCAGCGGCCCGCGAGGCGGCTGACCAGCATCGTCGCGATCACCATGGCGACCAGGTAGATCGTCATGTTCCACGCGTAGAAGCCGCTGCCGCCGATGTCGGCCACCACGGTCGGCAGCAGGCTAGAGGCCAGATAGATGTTGACCGCGCCGACCAGCACCCCGACGGCCAGCACGATCGCCGCGCCGGCATGCTCCGGGCCCAGTAACTCCCGCCACGAAGGGGAGACGGTGTTCACACCGCCGTCCGCTCCGTTGTTGTCATGAACACTCATGACGTCAAGCCTGTCGTTGAACAAGTCCCGGAGACTTTTGGCCTTCTGCCACAGCGCGGCCTACGAAAAGCCTCAAACCGGGGTGGAATGGTTCGTCAAGCGCGCTCTTCGCGGGGCAGCCAGGCGAAGGGATCATCGGTGGCCGGCTTGTATTCAAGCCCTACCCATCCGGTGTATCCGGCCGCGTAGACCTCGTCGATCCAGCGCCGGAGCGGCAGTTCTACGGTGCCTGGCTCGCCGCGTCCCGGCGCGTCGGCGATCTGGACGTGCGCGATCCGCTCGATGTGCTCGGCGATCACGGCTGCGACGTCGTCACCATTGACGGCCAGGTGGTAGAAGTCCGCGAGCAGCATGACGCCGGCTACCTGGTCGATCACCTCGACCGCGTCGGCCGCGGTTTTGAGCGGGTAGCGCTCGGCGCCGCTGATCGGCTCGAGGAAGACCGTCGCGCCGATACCGCTCGCCTTCTCGGCCGTCAGGGCGAGGTTCTCCAGAGCGAGCGCGTCTTGTCGTGCGGGTTCGTAGCCGTCGAGCCTGTTGCCGTACGAGGCGTTGAAGCCCGACACGCCGAGTTGCCCGCCGATGCTCACCGCGGCCTCGACGCTCTCCCGGAACTCGTCGGCGCGGCCGGGCCACGAGACGACGCCACGGTCGCCTTCGGGCATGTTCCCGGCGAAGAAGTTGAGCCCGACGAGCCGCACTCCGGCATCGCGGACCGCCGCGACGAAGGCGTCGGCCTCGGTGTCGGAGGGCACCGCCTCGGCGAAGGGCCACCAGAACGCGACGGCTTCGAACCCGGCCGCCTTCGCGACGACGTCCGGTTCGAGGTCATGGCGGTGCCCCGCCTATTGACCGAGCCGATCGGCGCGGTCTTCCGCGCGGAACGAGGTCAGCACGTGTCCGAGAGGGACGACGTCCTGCACCTGGCGATGATCTCGGCCGTCATGCCGCGGAACAGTTCGCGGTCGTGGGGGGTGAGCTGCGAGGTGAGATGGCCCAGCTCCGCGCTCACCTCGGCGTGGAAGGCGATCGCCGCCTGGCGGCCGGCGTCGGTCAGCGTCACCTGCACCGCACGCCGGTCGCCGGGTACCGATGATCGCTGGGCGAGGCCGCGCCGCTCGGCACGGTTCATGAGGCCGGTGAGCGCGGCCTTCTCCACGCCGAAGCAGCGGGCGAGCTCGGCCATGCCCCTGGGGCCGCCGAGCAGGACGCACAGCAGCCTGGCCTGGACGGGGGTCAGATCGTGGCGTTCGGAGACGCGGGTATAGATGCCCTGCACCAGCCCGGTGAGCTGAACCAGCCCGGTGGCGACGTCCATCTCCGCGTCGTGCACGCCATCCGTTACGCACCCCGGCCCAGCGGCCACCATCGCTTGCGCCGTCTCATCCACGGCACTACGGTACAGTACGCATATAGTTAATGGCGCATACAGTGTGTGGCGTGAACTTTCGCCACCGTGCGCGGATCGTCACATGAGGAGGCCCCAGGTGTCTTTCAACGAAGAAGAGCTCGCCTACCTGCGATCCCAGCGACTGGCCCGGATCGCCACCGTCTCGGCCGACGATCAGCCGGACGTGGTGCCGGTGGGGTTCGAGTTCGACGGCACGTACCTGTACGTGGGCGGCATCGATCCAGACAAGACGCGGAAATTCCGCAATGTCCGGGACGGGAACACCAAGGTCGCGCTCGTCATCGACGACCTGCCGTCGGCCGATCCGTGGACGCCCCGCTACCTGCGGATCTACGGCGACGCCGAACTCGTCGAGCGCCCGGGCCAGTTCGGGCCCGCGTCCTACATGCGGATCACTCCCACCGTGTCGTGGAGCTTCAACCTGGAGGGTCAGCCGTTCACCCATGACCGCGAGGTCCACGTCCAGCGCACCGTGCATCAAGCCCCGGGCGCGTAGCCGGACACCCCCGGCGTGGGCCATCCATCACAGAAACGCAGCGACGTTCGCCACCGTCTCGCCGAGCGGCGCTCGCGAACCGACGCCAGCGGCGCGGCGCTCGCGAACCGACGCCAGCGGCGCGGCGCTCGCGAACCGACGCTCGGCGGCGAGACGGTGGCGGCGTGATCATCACACGTCGGTGATGCGGATTCCCGCGTGTGCCTTGTGCCGGCGGTTGATCGCGATCAGGTTGGCGGTCAGCGCCTCCACCTGGTGGGCGTTGCGCAGCCGCCCGCCGTACACGCCTCGTATGCCCGGCACCGCGTCGGCCAGCGCGCGCACCAGGTCGGTGGCCTCGCGATCGTCGCCGAGCACGAGTACGTCGGTGCGCAGCTCGGTGATCGACAGGTCGGCGAGGTGCACCGCCGACACGTGGTGGAAGGCGGCCGTCACCCGGGACTCCGGCAGCAACTGCTCCGCCTGCTGTGCGGCGCTCCCCTCCTCGACGGCAAGCGCGAACGGGCCCTGCTTGTCGAAGCCGAGCGGGTTCACGCAGTCGATGACGATCTTGCCGGCGAGCCGGTCGCGCAGCGAGGTCAGCAGCTCACCGTGGCCCTCCCAAGGCACCGCGACGAGCACCACGTCCGCCATCGCGGCCGTGTCCTGGTTGTCCATGCCGGTCACGCCGTCACCCAGTTCGGCGGCGGCCGCCTCGGCGCGCTCGGCGCTTCGCGAGCCGATGATCACCTTGATGCCGGCCGTGGCCCAGCGCAATGCGAGGCCCTTCCCCTGCGGGCCGGTGCCCCCGAGCACGCCCACTGTCAGGCCTGTCACGTCGGTCAATGTTTCCTCCTGTGGTGAATCGGTCATTCGCTCATCCGCCGGATGCGGCGGTCGTACGGGCGAGGGTGAACTTCCCGAGTCCGATCTCGGCCGCGACGGCGAGATCGGACTCGGTGTCCACGTCGCAGCGCAGTGACGCCAGCGACCCGCCGACCCGCACGGCGCCCGAAGCGACGTGCGCGTCGGCGGAGCGCCGGCCGAAGCGCGGGTGGAGCGGCTCGCCGGGTGCGGCCAGCAGCAGCGTGGTCCCGGTGCCCGGCCGGTCCGCACAGTACGCCCGCCGCCCGGCGGCCTCCTCGATCGCCGCGGACAGGTCCGCCGGGCGCAGCGCGGGCAGATCGGCCTGCAGCGCGCCGACCGTGCCGTTGGGCGTGCGCGGGTGCTCCGCGCCGACCGTGTCGTTCGGCCCGCGCAGGTACGCCGCGCCGAACGCCAGGGCCGCGTTCAGGCCGGGAAGGCCGCGCTTGTCGACGCACTCCACGCCGGTGCCGGCCAGCGCCGCCGGGATCCGCTCGTCCTCGCAGACCACGAGGATCCGCCGGACCCCGTCGGCCTGTGCGGCCGCTGTCACGGTGTCCAGCAGCAGCGCCAGCACGAGGTCGGCGTGCTCGTACGCCGGCACGGCGCCACGCAACCGCGACTTCGCCCGGTCCAGTCTCTTGATCGGGACGACCAGGTCCACGTCATGCTCCACCCGAAGTCATCCGCTGACCAGCGGCAGCAGGTTCGGCCGCCATACGCCGTCGTGCTCGCGGCCCGCCGCCAGGCGTTCCGCGGAGACCTCGCCGTACGTGGTCGTCCGCTGGCGGGCCGGTCGGCCGGCGGCGTGCGCCAGGGCCGTGAGGTCGGCGATCGTCTTGTAGCTGCCGTTCTCCGAGCCCGCCATGCGGCTGATGGTCTCCTCCATCAGCGTGCCGCCCAGGTCGTTCACGCCGCCGCGGAGCACGTCGACCACCCCCGCCGGGCCCAGTTTCACCCAGCTCGTCTGGATGTTCGGGATCCGGCCGTGCAGCAGCAGCCGGGCCAGGGCGTGCACGGCCCGGTTCTCCAGGTGCGTGGGGCCTGGGCGGGCGATGCCGGCCAGGTAGAGCGGCGCGTTCGTGTGGACGAAGGGCAGCAGCACGAACTCGGTGAACCCACCCGTTCGCGCCTGGAGGTCCCTGATCAGCTTGATGTGGGCCACCCAGTGCGCCGGGTTGTCGACGTGGCCGTACATCATCGTCGACGTCGTCGGGAGGCCCAGCTCGTGGGCCGTGGTCACGACCTCGATCCAGGACGCCGTCGGAAGCTTGCCCTTGGTCAGGATCCAGCGGACGTCGTCGTCGAGGATCTCGGCCGCGGTGCCGGGCAGAGAGTCCACCCCGGCCTCCTTCGCCGCGGTCAGCCTCGCTGAGGAACGCCGTCGGCGTCCGCCCGGGAACGGTGGCGAACGTGCAGTAGTGGCAGCGGTCCCGGCAGAGCTTGGTCAGCGGTACGAAGACGCTGCGGGAATAGGTGATCACCCCTTCCCGGCCCGCCTCGATGAGCCCGGCGTCGCGCACCCGGGACGCGGCGGCCAGCAACTGTTCCAGCTGCGCGCCCCGGGCGTGCAGCAGCGTCTCGGCCTCGGTCCGGTCGAGGGTGACGCCGTCCCTGGCTCGACGCAGCGCCCGGCGGACGGCCGACTCGCCGGGCACGACATTGGACAAGCTCATGAATCTCCCTGGTGGGGGCACGGTGCGAACATAGTTAATGACATGTACAGTATGCGTCGATAACAATAGCGCCCAAGGGCCCCCTCTTGGCCGGGCAGCCCCCGTAGCCGGCGCACCGAACATCCGGAGAGCATCACATGCCGAAAATTCTTGTCATCGTCGGAAGCACCCGCCCCACCCGGGCGGCGGATCGCGTACTGCCCTGGGTCCTGTCGCGGCTCCGCGCGCACGACGGCTTCGACGTCGAACTCGCCGATCTGCGCGACTGGCCGCTGCCGATCTTCGCCGAGCACATGGGGACGATCGGCGACCTGAGCGACCCGACGTACTCCGAGCCGATCGTGCGGGCCTGGAACCAGAAGGTGAAGCAAGCCGACGCCTTCGTCGTCATCACCCCGGAGTACAACCACAGCGTTCCCGGCGGGCTGAAGAACGCCATCGACAGCGTGTGGATGTCGTTCGGGTTCCGCAACAAGCCGGTGGCGGCCATCGGCTACAGCGGGGGCATCGGGGGAGGGATCCGCGCGATCGAGCATCTGGCGCACATGTTCGTCGAGGCCGAAGCCGTTCCGCTGCGCAACACCGTGGTGATCCCGTACGTGCAGGCGGCCTTCGACGGCCAGGACGAGCCGGTCAATGCCGCGACCGACATCAGCCTGCAGATCATGCTCGACGACCTGGCCTGGTGGTCCTCCGCGCTGAACCAGGCCCGCACCGAAGGAGAGCTGATCCCCGGCGTCATCCGGGCCCGAGCCGCGATGGCCGCCGCATGAGCTTCAACACGCGTGCGGGAACGCGCGGCGCTCGCCAGCCCTCGGCGGGGTGGGCGTTCCGCTGGTTCAACAATCTGATGGCCAGGCGGATCCGCCGCAAGGGCGGCGGCATCTTCCTGGGCTTCAATGCCCTGGTCCTGACCACCATCGGTGCCAAGAGCGGGCTGGAGCGGACGAACCCGGTCGGCTGGTTCCCCGGCAAGGACGGCAGCTGGCTGATCGTGGCGTCGGCGGCCGGCGCGGCGGGCAACCCGGCGTGGTACTACAACCTCGCCGCCCACCCCGACAAGGTGCGGATCGAGGTCGACGGCCGCAAGATAGCCGTGGTCGCCGAGCAGCTGCATGGGGTCGAGCGCGCGGAGGCCTGGCAGCAGATCGTCGACGCCGCGCCCCGCTTCGGCCAATATCAGGTGAAGACCGATCGGGAACTGCCGATCGTCCGCCTGGTTCCCCGACCCGCTCAGAGCACCACGTGAATGCCGCATCCTGGGAAGGGTTGGGAATCCCGGTTAGGCTCCACTTGACGTAGCCCGGATCCTTCCCTGGGGAGCCGCCATGGCGGGTGGGACGAACCAGCTCAACCTGTGGGTGGTCGACGATTCCGCGGAGCCGCAGGAGCTGGATGAGCTGACCGCCACGCTGCGCGCCGAACTGCTCGACCTGGATGTCGTGGTCGGCCTCTCCCAGGCGGGCGCGGCGCCGGAAGGCAGCAAGGCGATCCTGTCCTTCGCCATCGGCGGTCTGACGGTCGCGCTGGCGGGCACCGAGTTGCTCGGCGCCATCGTGGAAGCGGTGACCGCCTGGCTGACGCGGCACCGGGATCGTTCGGTGAAGATGACCCTCGACGGCGACCTGCTCGAGGTGACCGGCGTGGCGACGCCGGATCAGCGGCGGCTGATCGATGAGTGGCTGGCCCGCCGCCGGTCGCCGCAGGAGCTCACCGAGGCCACGCCCCGCGGCGGCCGGCGGGTGGCGCTGATCGTGGCCTGCGACGACTATCGCGACTCGGGGCTGCGCAAACTGCGCGCGCCCGCCACGGACGCCGACGCGCTGACCCGGGTGCTGAGCAATCCCGCGATCGGCGATTTCGAGGTACGCACGCTGGTCAACGAGCCGACATCGGTCGTCACTGAGGCGATCGAGGGCTTCTTCGCCGACCGCGACCCCGATGACCTGCTCCTGCTGCACTTCTCCGGGCACGGCGTGAAGGACGACAACGGGCAGCTGTACTTCGCGACCTCCAGCACCAAGCTCAACCTGCTCGCCGCGACGGCGATATCGGCCGGCTTCGTCAACCAGGCGATGAGCCGCAGCCGCTGCCGCCGCATCGTGCTGCTGCTCGACTGCTGTTACGCGGGTGCCTTCGCGCGCGGCGCGATGCCGAGGGCCGGGTTCAGTACGCACGTCGAGGACCAGTTCGGCGGACGCGGGCGCATCGTCATCACCGCGTCCAACGCGCTGGAGTACGCCTTCGACGGCCTCGATCTGGCCGACGACCGGCAGCCCTCTCCGTCCGTGTTCACCGGTGTGCTCGTCGAAGGGTTGGAGACCGGCGAGGCCGACCTCAACCAGGACGGGTACGTGGGCATCAACGAGCTGTACGACTTCGTCTACGAACGGGTGCGAACGATCACCCCCAAGCAGACGCCGGGCAAGTGGACGTTCGAGGTGCAAGGCGACCTGGTCATCGCCCGGCGCGCTCGCCCGGTCGAGCGGCCCAGCGAACTGCCCGCCGAGCTGCGCGAAACGCTCCAGCATCCGCTTCCCACGGTGCGCGCCGCCATCGTCGGGGACCTGGAACGCCTGTTGCGCGGCTCACATGCGGGGCTCGCCCTGGCCGCGCGGCTGGCGCTGCAGGGGCTGGCCGACGACGACAGCCGCATGGTCTCGGCCACCGCCGCCCGAGCCCTCGCCGCCGCCGGGCTGGAGACCACCGCTCAACCCGCCGAGCCCGAACCTGCCGCCGAGCCGGAACCTGCCGCCGAGCCGGAACCTGCCGCCGAGCCGGAACCTGCCGCCGAGCCGGAACCTGCCGCCAAGCCCGAACCCACGGCCGGGCCCGCTCTCGCTGCCGAGCCCCAGGCCACCGCCACCCCGGTCCAGCCCGCTACCCCGCCTCAAGCGACCAGCCCAGCTCAGCCGCTCGACACTCCCAAGACACCTGCCGCCACAGGTCCGATCGGCATGACCTGGCGGCGCTGGCGGCTACGGACCCGGATCGCCCTCCTGGCCGGGCTGGCGGTGACGGTGGCAGCGGCGGCCATCACCACAGTGATCGTGAACGGATCAAAGCACGACAGCGCCGGCAGCAGCGGCCCCGAGGCGCCGATGACGTCGGTGGCCTTCAGCCCGGATGGCAAGACCATCGCGATGGCGAGCTACATCAGAAGCGAGGTCTGGTTACGCGACGCGTCAACCGGAGCCGCCCTGTCCACGCTCACCTCCTCCGGCAACACCGATGGCCTCTACGGCCTGGCCTTCAGCCCGGACGGCAAGAAGCTCGCCGCGAGCCGCGGCGACAACGCGATCCACCTGTGGGACGTCCGCACCGGCGAATCGATCACCGATCTCACCGGTCACACCGAGGGTCCGCTGGTCAACGGCAGTCGTGCCAGCGCCGTACGAGCCCTCGCCTTCAGCCCCGACGGCAAGACCCTCGCCAGCGGCGGCATCGATCAGACCATCCGGCTCTGGGACGTGGCACGCGGCCAGACCCGAACCGTGATCACCGGGCACAAGGGCGAGGTGTCGGCGCTGGCCTTCACGCCCGACGGCAAGACCCTGGCCAGCGCCAGCGAGGACAAGACCATCGGCCTGTGGAACCCGGCGAACGGCCACACCAGAAGCACCCTCACCGGCGCCCAGTACGCCATCCACTACCTGGCCATCAGCCCGGACGGGAAGACCCTGGCCAGCTCCAGCGGCGTCTCGTCCACCATCCAGATATGGGACCTGACGACCCGTACCAGCAAGGACCTCAAGCCCGGACACACCGCCATGGTCGGCCCGCTGGCGTTCAGCCCGGATGGCAAGACGCTGGCCACCGGCAGCTTCGACAGGACGATCGTGCTGACGGATGTCGCCACCACGCGCCCGATCGGCACACTGACCGGCCACAACGGTCAGATCGCCGATCTGGCCTTCGGCCCGGACGGCAGGTCCCTGGTCAGCGGCTCCTTCGACGGTACGGCGCGTCTCTGGGATGTCGCGACCAGTCGCCTCCTCGCCACCATGGAGGTCTTGCCCACCCCGGCCGGCTCCAGTAGCTGAGCGGGTCAATCCTTGATGCGTTTCATGGTGAGGTGGGAGTCGACGCGGGAGACCGCGGGCAGCGGCAGGATCTGCCGGCTGAGGAAGTTCTCGTAGGCGATCGGGTCGGCGACCGCCACCCGGATGTAGTAGTCCGGACGGCTGAACATGCGCCTGAACTCCACGACCTCCTCCAGCGCCGCGACCCGCGACTCGAAGTCCTCCACCGTCTGCAGGTCGTTGACCGCGATCTCCACCGACAGGACCACCTCCAGGGAGCGGCCCAGGGCCGCGGGGGAGATCTGCGCCCGGTACCCGGCGATCACGCCGGCGTCCTCCAGCCGCTTGACCCGGCGCAGGCACGGCGGGGGAGTCAGCCCGACCCGGCGGGCCAGCTCCACGTTCGACAACCGCCCGTCCTGAGCAAGATGAAACAATATTTCACGATCAATGCGATCAATACTAATACTATTACTCATAAGGCTTTCTCCTGATAATACTTAACACCATATTACGCGCAATGCGCACTAAAATTGCGTCTCATGAGTGCAATCCACACGAGGGGCAACTTCGCGGCGGCAGCGGCCGACACCGCCTCGGTAGGGCTCAGCCTGTTCCCTCTCGGGCTCAGCTTCGGCGTCCTGGTGGTGCACGCCGGGCTGAGCTGGTGGTGGGCCACGGTGTTCACCGCCGTGATCTACGCCGGGTCGCTGGAGTTCCTGCTGCTGGGCCTGGTCGCCTCGGTGACTCCGCTGGGACAGATCGCGGTGACGGCGCTGCTGGTGAACCTCCGGCACGTCTTCTACGCCCTGTCCTTCCCGCTGTCGCAGGTCCGGCCGCTGGGCCGCCTCTACGCCACGTTCGCGCTCACCGACGAGGCGTACGCCCTGACCGCCGGCGAACACGCCCGCGGCTGGAACGGCGCCCGCATCCTGTGGATGCAGGTGCTGTGCCAGGGCTACTGGGTCGGCGGCGCCACTGTCGGCGCGCTCGCCGGCTCCCTGATCCCGCTCAACCTGACCGGCCTGGACTTCGCGCTGACCGCCCTGTTCGTGGTCCTGACGATCGACGCCTGGCGCGCCCAGCGGGATCTGCCCGCCCCGCTGCTGGCCGCGGCCGCCTTCGCCGTCGCCGTGCTCCTGACTCCCGGGCAGGTACTGCCGACCGCGATGGCCCTGTTCACCGCAGGCCTGCTGATCCGCTACGCCGCAGGCCGCCGCCGCACCGCCGCACGCCCCGTGACCCCTGCCGCCGTCTCCGTCAGGAAAGGGTGAAACCCGTGCCCAGCCCGCTCTACCTGACCGCCGCCGTGGCTGTCAGCGCCGGCGTCACCTGGGGTCTGCGCGCCCTGCCCTTCGCCGTCCTGACCCCGCTGCGCCGCTCGGCCGTCCTGCGCTACCTCGCCTGTCAGATGCCCACCGGCATCATGCTGATCCTCGCCCTGTACACCCTGCGCGCGGTCCGCCCCGCCTGGTCGGCCGCCGTGCCCGCCGTCCTGGCCCTGGCCGTCGCGGTCGGGCTGCACCTGAAAACCCGCAACGCCGTGATCAGCGTCCTGGGCGCGACCGCCGTGCACGTGGTGCTGTCGACCCTCTGGCAGACCTGATGGGCGGCACTTGATCATTTCGGTGGTGGCTCGCTAGGAGCCGTCAAGAAATAAGGCGTTGCTTTTCGATCTTGAACTCGTTGACTTGGTATGGGCATACCGAGCGAGGTCCGCGATCAGCTTGTCTCGCGGTTCAGGGTGCTGTTTCCGCACCTGAACGAGC
>NZ_JAHKRM010000066.1 GCF_019396345.1 Nonomuraea guangzhouensis
GCGGCTGCATCGACATCAGTCCACCATCCTCTCACCGCTCGCAGACGAGGAACCGCGCGGCAGATCATCCTGATTCAGGACATCATCGGCTTCCCAGAAGACACGCCGAATTGGGCAACGGAGTCCTCAAGGTGGAGGAGCGCATCGCCGACGACATCATCGCGCAGATCCTGGCTAATCCGGCCAAGGGCATCGCCATGACGCTCCCCGGCGAGCTCGCACGCCAGCGTGTGCCCTCGGTACACGTGCCGACGTGGGATGACGTGCTCGCGGACTCGCCGTGGCTTCGCGCGGAAGCCTGATCACTCCTGGAAACCTTCCGTGCAAGGCTGACCAGCTACGTCGTCCTGCAGGATCTCGCCGAGCGCAGGTTCGCGGACCTGTCCGGCGGCGAGCGGCAGCGGGCCCTGCTCGTCAGGACGCTTGTCCAGGAGCCACTCCTGAGCTGTTGGACTCGGTCTTCGCGCCAAGGCCGCGATCGCCGCCCAGCCGCTCGCCAGCGGCGTTCTGATCGCGGCCGATCATCTCGCCTGAGGGATCGCCGGCTTCTCCGCGGGCGGCCCCCGCCGGCGGTCGGCTCAGCCGGCGATCGGCTCGTCCGCGAGGTACGGAGGCGCGGGGTCGTACTGCAGGTAGCGGCGCACCGCGCGCGCATGGTCGCGGCCGTGCAGGCGGCCGACCAGCCACAACGCGCTGTCGATCCCGGCGGACACACCCTGGCTGCTGATGAGCTTGCCGTCCACGACGTACCGGGCGTCACGCACGACGGTGACCTCGCCCCGCGACTCCAAGGCATCCTCGTACTTCCAGTGCGTGGCCATGCGGCGCCCGCGCCCGGGCCCCGCCGCGTGCACCAGAATCGCGCCCGTGCACACGCTGCTGACCCATTCGGCCTGCTCGGCGGTCTTGGCGATCCAGTTCGTCACTGCCTCGTTGCGCACCTGGACCTCGCGAGCGCCCCGGCCGCCCGGCACCAGCAGGACGTCGAGTGGCGGGTGGTCGTCAAGAGTGTGGTCAGGCAGCACCCGCATGCCCTTGGAGCAGCGCACGGGATCGAGGGCTTCGGCGATGAGCACCGCCGTGTCAGCGCCGCCGCGCAGCATCGACGAACAGGTGAACACCTCCCAGGGGGCGGCGAAGTCCAGCTCTTCGGATTCGTCGAAGATCAATAGTCCATAGGTGGTCATGGATGGTCTCACTTTCTGACGGTGGATCGGAAACGGTCGCGATAGTCGGACGGCGCGACCCCCAGGTGCCGGTGAAACATCCTGCGCAGGGTCTCGGCGGTGCCGAAGCCGCACCGGCGGGCGACGGTCTCAACGGGATCGTCGCCCTCGATCAGCGCGCGCCGAGCCGCCTCCATGCGTACGCGCTCGACATAAGCGCCGGGCGGGGTGCCGAGTTCGGCAGCGAATCGGCGCTGCAGGTGACGCGGGCTCAGCCCGGCGTGGGCGGCCAGGTCGGTGATGCCGTGCCGGGCGCCCGGATCGGCGTGGATGGCCGAGACCGCCGCGCGGATCGGGTCGCTGGAGGGTTGCGCCGACCACAGGGCCACGCTGAACTGGGACTGAGTGCCCGGCCTGCGCAGGAACAACACCATGTAGCGGGCGACCGACAACGCGACGTCCCGCCCCAGGTCCTCCTCCACCAGCGCGAGCGCCAGATCCATCCCGGCGGTCACCCCCGCCGACGACCATATGCGCCCGTCCCTGATGAAGATCGGATCGCTGTCGACCCGCACGTCGGGGAACTCTTCGCTGAGCTGCCGCGCGCGAACCCAGTGGGTCGTGACCCGGCGCCCGCTGAGCAGGCCCGCGGCGCCGAGGAGGAACAGCCCGCTGCAGACCGAGGTGACGCGGCGGGCGTCGGTGGCGGCGGTCGCGATCCAGCCGACCAGCGCCGGATCATGCCTGGCCTGATCGACCCCGGCTCCGCCGGCCACGACGAGCGTGTCGATGCCGGTGGGGTCGAGATCCGCGACGCCGTACTCCACATGCACCGACAGGCCACTCTCGGTCCGCACCGCCCCGGGGAAGGGCGCCACGAGCTGGCAGGCGTACTCGTTCTCCCCGGCCCGGCTCGCGTGCTGGAACACCTCGTACGGGCCGGTCAGGTCGAGTGACTGGAACCGGTCGAAAATCACGAAGACGATGCGACGTTGCTGCACACCATCAGCCTCCGGCCCGGCGGCCGATGGCGTCAACGACACGTAACCCACAGATCCCGCCATGGGGCACCGACAAGCCCAAATGCCGCTTCGGAGACCCAGCGGCAATGCCGTACCGGATCGCGGACTCGATTCGCGTGCGCCGGCGAAGAGTGAGTGATCAGGCCTTCTACCGATGGCCGTCGTCATCCACCCAGGAACAGCGTCTCGGGCGCGAAACGCGTGGAGTTCAGCGCCAGTTCGGTGTGCGGGATCGGCGGGTCATCGCATGTGTCGTTCACGGCGTTCTCTTCGAGGGTGCTTGGTCAGAACGGTCGCGCAGTCGCCGCAGGGCGAGCAGCCCGCCGATGGCGGGGATGGCGGCCCGCCAGCGGGCGCCGGATGAGGCGGTGGACGGGGCCAGTACCGTGGCGGTGATGACGGCGAGGTAGGCCGTGCCGTGCAGGGGGCCGACGAGGGAGGTGATCGCTTGGAGGCGGGTGGTGGCCAGGTTGATCAGCAGGACCAGCAAGGAGACGGACTCGACGGCCACCGCGATCCGCAGCGTGCGCATCACGGATCACGTCCTCGAGCCGGGACGTACGATCATCAGGACGACGACGACCGTCCACAGCAGGTTGTAGAGGCCGGCGAGCATGTGCAGCGTGCGCAGCCGGTCGCTCTTGCCGGGTTCGGCGAGCGCGTCGCGCTGACGCGGATAGATCTGCAGCGCGACGGCCACGGCGCGACTACGCCCTTCATGCGCTCGCGCCGTTTGGAGCCGCAGGACGCCTGGGGCGTCGGGTACGACCGATGGAACGCCGGTGATGACCGGGACATAGCGGGGGAACAGGCTCGTCGCGACCGCCGAGCCGCCGACGAACACGATGCCGGCCATGACATGCACCGACAGCAACAGGAGTTCCATGGCTCTCTTTCTCATGTTCGGCTGCCTGCTGCTCGGACGGCGAGCAGCAGGCTGTGTGGTTCCTCGGGCGAAGGCGCGCGGTCAGTCGTCCCAGCCGCTGGCTTCGAGGAAGTCATCCCAGGTCAGGTAGGGGGCCTCGGGATGCCGCTGGTGCAGGATCTCGCCCGGTAGGGTCATGGGCGGCGCCTTGCGCGGATCGGCGAGGCACTGCGCGATCATGGCGTCGGTCAGGGCGCGGGCGCCGCCCTGGCGGGGGTAGGCGGCGTGCACGCGATTGGCGTACCCGGTGGGCAGGTCGCTGGGACCACCGGTCAGGTCGATGCCGATGCCGGTCACGGCGATGGAGATCTCCGGCGGGCGGCGGCGGGCGAACACCGGCGAGTCGTGGATGCCGTAGGAGGTGTGCAGAGCGATGCCATCCCAGACGGTGTCGACGCGGGCGTCGGTGATGCCATGCTCCTCCAGGAAGCGGGCGGCGAAGTCGGCGCCGTCGACCTCGAAGCGCCGGCCGGTGTTGGCGCGTTCGGTCAGGCCCATGTCGTGCAGCACACAGATGAGGAACATGACCTCGGCGTCGTAGTCGCGGCCCGGCAGGCGCCTGGCCTGGGCGGCGACGGCCCGGCCGAACAGGAAGCCGCGCAGACTGTGGTTGCGCAGGTACGGCTGCTGGGCCTCCGTCACCAGGTGCAGGGCCGCCTTGGCGATACGGGAGACGGGAAAGGACAGGTCCGCGTACCCGCTCTCGGCTGCGGCGGCGGGTGTGCCGATCGCCAGGGCGGCAGCGCCGGCCAGGCCGGCTCCTAGCACGGTACGGCGATTCGGGGACGAGCTCACGTGGTCTCCTTTGGGGTGATGAAGGGATGGGAGGAGGTGCGAAAGCGCTGGCGACAGGCGGTCGGTGTGATGCCCAGGACCTTCAGGAACGTCCTGCGCATCGTTTCGTCGGATCCCAGACCGCACCTGCGGGCGATCGAGGCCACGCCGTCGGCCGTGGTCTCCAACAGGACCTGCGCGGCCTCGACCCGGATCCGCTCGACGTACTGGCCGGGGGTGAGCCCGACCTCGCGCCGGAACAGCCGCGTCAGATGGCGCTCGCTGACCACGACCTGGGCCGCCATCGCGGCCAGGGTGTGCTCCGCCGCGGGGTCGGCCGTGATCGCGTCCAGCAGGCGGCGCAGCCCCGGGTGACGCGTCGCGGGAACGGTCCCGCGCACGCTGAACTGCGACTGGCCGCCCGGCCGCTGCAGGAACACGACCATGTACTTGGCCACCGCCCGCGCGAGGTCCGGCCCGTGATCCTCTTCGACGAGGGCCAGCGCCAGATCGATGCCGGCGCTGACGCCGGCCGAGGTCGCGACCGGTCCGTCCCGGACGAAGATGGCGTCGGGCTCCACGGTGACCCGCGGGAACCGGGACCTCAGCTCGGCGCAGGCGGCCCAGTGCGTGGTGGCCCGCCGCCCGTCGAGCAGCCCGGCCTCCGCCAGCAGGAGCGCACCCGTGCACACCGACGCCACCCGGCGCGCGCGAGCGCCGATGTCCTGCAGCAGGTTCAGGTACGCCTCGCCGGGGCGGTCCCCGTCCGGCGGCGCGTATCCCGGCACCAGCAGGGTGTCGATCGACCCTGAGAGCTCGCCCAGGGCCAGATCGGCCCCGAGCGGCACGCCGACGTCTGTGCGCACCGGCCGCCCATCGAGGGAGGCGTGCCGGATGCGGTAACCGCCGGAGCCGTGCAGGATCTGCACCGGTCCCGCCACGTCCAGCAGCACCACACCGTCATAGACGGCGACCACCAGATCTTTCACGCCGACAAGCCTTGCGGCCTCGGCGAGAGGTCCACAAGGACAGCCATCCCACAGATCCGGACTTGCGGCACGTAGACGGCGTTCGTCCGCGAGAGGCTGCCGGCTCGTGGATGCGGGTCGATCCGCAGGCATTGACCATACTACGTTGAAAGAAGTATGGTCGCTGTCGCATTCAAGATCACCTCTTCATGGAGGCAGTTCATGAGCTTAGGCGGCATTCTCGCGTCCGCTCTCCTCGCCGGCACGATCATCGTGGCACCACCGCCGGCGCCCGCCGCGGCGAGCACCGCCGTCACGCTGGTCACCGGCGACCGTGTCGTGGTCACCGGTGTGAGCGTGCGCGTGGAACCCGGTCCAGGCAGGCAGACGGGATTCCTCCGTCAGGTGGTCGGGGGCCACCTGAACGTGATCCCGTTCGACGCCCGCCCCCTGCTCGCCCAGGGCGTCCTGGATCCACGGCTGTTCGACGTGACGCAACTGCTGCGATGGCGGTACGGCGACGCCGACAGGACCGACATCCCCCTGATCGTCCAGTCGGCGAACGTGCCGGGGGCACGGCCTCTCGCCGGGCTCGGTATGTCCACGCTCCAGGTCTCGAAGAAGAACGCCGCCCAGACCTGGAAGGACCTGACCGGCGGCGGCGCCCGGGCGCTGGCGGCGGGCAAGACGAAACTCTGGCTGGACGGCCTGCGCCTCTGGACTCTCGACAAGAGCGTCAAGCAGATCGGCGCCACCGAGGCCTGGAAGCAAGGCATGACCGGCAAGGGCGTCACGGTGGCGGTGCTCGACTCCGGCTACGACCCAGGTCACCCCGACCTCAAGGGCGTGGTCGCCCACGAACGGAACTTCTCCGACGAGCCTGACATCCGCGACAACGTCGGACACGGCACTCACGTCGCCTCCATCGTGGCCGGAGCCGGAGAGCAGTACCGGGGAGTCGCTCCCGGCGCGCAACTCGCCGTCGGCAAGATCGGCGGCCGCTTCGGCGCCAGGGACTCCGCGATCCTGGCGGGCATGGAGTGGGCCGCGACCGAGGTCAAGGCCAAGGTCGTCAACATGAGCCTGGGCAGCACCGACACCCCGGAACTCGACCCCCTCGAACAGGCGGTCAACACGCTGTCCAAGCAGACCGGCACGCTGTTCGTCATCTCCGCGGGCAACAGCGGCAACCGGGCCACGGTGACCAGCCCCGGCAGCGCCGACGCCGCCCTGACGGTCGGCGCGGTCGGCGACGACGACCAGATCGCGGCCTTCTCCAGCGAGGGTCCCCGCGAGGGCGACCACGCGATCAAGCCTGACATCACGGCCCCGGGCGTGGACATCATGGCCGCCGAAGCGGGCGGCACACACGTGGAGCACAGCGGCACCTCGATGGCCGCTCCGCACGTGGCGGGCGCCGCGGCCATCATGGCTCAGCGGCACCCCGACTGGTCCGGACAGCAGCTCAAGACCGCCCTCATGGGCAGCGCCGTCCCCACACCGGGCGCCACGCCGTACGAACAGGGCACCGGCCGGGTGGACCTCGTACGGGCCCTGGCCCAGCAGGTCATGGCCGAGCCCGCCAACGTGTGGGCCGCCTTCCCCTGGAACGACCAGGGCGAGCGCGTCTCGACCAAGACGATCACGTACGCGAACTCCGGCGACACCCCCGTCACCCTGGACCTCGGCACGCAGGGCGGTGAGGTGCTGAAGCTGTCCGCGCAACGCCTCGAGGTGCCCGCCAACGGCACGGCGTCGGTCACGCTGACCATCGACGCCAAGGGCAAGGCTCCGGGTGACTACCCCGGCGTCGTCACCGCCGTTTCGGGCCAGGGCGAGATCCGCACCCTGGCCGGCGCGTACGTTGAGCCGGAGTCCTACGACGTCACCATCACCGCCGTCGGCAGAGACACCGGCGAGCCCTCCGTCTTCGCCCAGCTCTACGACCCCGGGACCGGCGCCGTCCGGACGCCGGTCTTCCAGGGCGGCACGGCCAGGATGCGACTGCCGGAGGGACAGTGGAACCTCTACGCCGACATCTCCGGGCCCACCTCGCTGACGGTCACCCACACCAGCATCAGGATCGACAACGGCGACCAGCAGATCACACTGGACGCCCGCCAGGGCCGGCCGGCGCGCTTCAGCATCGACGACCCCACGGCCACGCCCAGGAAGATCACCGACTTCACCATAGGACTCGGCAAGTGGTCGCTCGGCTGGCGGAGCCCTCTCGACCCCAGCCAGGAGTTCTACGCCGTCCCCGTACGCGAGGACGGGCTGCGCTACCACCTGAGGTCCGTCTGGGACTCCACCAGCGGTTCCCTCTATGACCTGGTCGACCATCGCACCGGCGGGATCCCGGCGGACATGGGGCAACGAGCCAGGCGCGCGGAACTGGCGAAGGTGGAGGCGGCCTTCCTCGCTTCCGGTGTCGCGGCTCAGGGCCGGCCGCTTTTCGCCCCCAGGTTCGGCGACCAGCCGGGAGGCGAGTTCTCCGCGACGCTCCAGCAGGACGTGGCACTCCCCGGTACCGCGACCTACTACCGCACTACCGGGCTCACCTGGGACAGCTCCTGGGACACGGGCACGTCGAACGTGCGGGACGCCGGCAAGGTCATCAAGCGCGGCACCACGAAGGAGGTGTGGAACGCCGCCGTCATCGGTCCCTCGTTCACGCAACCGAACGGAACCCGCACAGGCGACCAGCTCTCCTTCGACGCAAGCCGCCTCTTCGCGGACGGCGCCGAGGGCCGGACCGGCGTGGATGACGCCGCCACTGGCACCGCGACCCTCACCAGCGGCGGCCGGACGATCGCCGAGACCGCGCTGGCCGACTGCCTGTTCAAGATCTGCGAGCTCACCGCCGCGCTGCCCGCGCAGCGGGCGGAGTACACACTCACCACGTCGATGCGCAGGCAGGTGCCGCACTCGACGCTGTCGTCGAGCGTGGAGTCAGCCTGGACCTTCACATCCGAGCGGACGTCCGAGGCCAAGCCGCTCCCGCTGTTCGCGGTCCGCTACGCACCGCGAGGTCTCGATTCGTTCAACCGTGCCCGTCCCGGCACGGTGAGCAGGGTGCCCGTCTGGGTGGAGCGCAACACCGGCGCGTCGCAGGCAAAGGTAACGTCGCTCAGGCTGGAGATGTCCTCGGACGACGGCGCGAACTGGCTGCCTGTGGCGAGCGTTCCGGCCGGATCCGGCTGGACGGCTGCCGTGCCCAACCCGCGCACGGCCGGATTCGTCTCCTTGAGGGTCACAGCGACCGACACGTCGGGCACGACCGTCAAGCAGACCGTCATCCGCGCCTACGCCGTCGGCTGACACGATCGACCGTGAATCGTGAAAGGGTCCGGGTCGCCGGGCCCTTTCACGTTCGGCACTGATCAGCCCGGCGTGCTGTTCAGACGCGAGGCAGGTCAGAGGCCGAACGAGCTCTGTTCAGCTACATCGAGGGTGCTGCGACCCACGTCGGCGCCACTCCGCAAACGGCCAGTTCAGCCCCGCCGAATACGAGCGCCGACACGCGCTCAAGCTGCGTGGTCGCAAGCCCTGACGTGTCTGCCCGTTCTCATCCATCGTGTCAGGGAGCCACCGAAGCGTGGTCCGTCTCGACACGTTATGTGACACCTACGGCCTGGCCGACGAGGTGATCGGCGATTCGGCCGGGGCTGCGGAGTCCGGCACCCCCGCGTAGTCGGGTAGCTCGACGCCGTTGATCGCGCGCCCGACCAGCTCGGTGAACCATTCGCCGGTGAAATCGGGGCTCGGCTCGGCGTCTGGCCCGGGGACGTCGCGGGTGCGGGCGTTCAACCGGCCGATCTCCTGGTTGGCCTCGACGAACGAGCGCATCCGCGCCTCGTAGCGGGCGAACCCGGCGTCGGGGTCCCATCCGGCGGCGGCCAGCTCTCCGGCCAGCAGGTAGGCGCCGACCAGCGCCAGCCCGGTGCCCTGCCCGGACATCGGCGAGGAGCTGAACGCCGCGTCCCCGAGCAGCCCCACCCGTCCACTCGACCAGCGGTCCATCACCACCTGGGCGACCTGGTCGAGGTAGAAGTCCGGGGTGTCGTCCAGGTGCGCGAGGATGCCCGGGGTCAACCAGCCCAGGCCCGCCATCCGCTCACGCAGCAGGACCTTCTGGGCCGCGATGTCACGGTAGTCGATGTCGAAGTCGGCCGAGGCGAAGTAGAACATGGCCATCGCCCGGGTGGCGTCCTGGATGGGCCGCAGGAGGGCGGAGCGCCCGGACTCCTGGTCCTGGTGCTCGAGCAGCCAGCGGTCCAGCCCGAACTCGTTGGGCACACTGTAGAAGGCCAGCACGTGCCCGAGGTGGCGCAGGAACCGCTCATGCGGCCCGAAGACCATCGCTCGCAGCTCCGAGTGCACCCCGTCGGCCCCGACCACCAGGTCGAAGCGCCGCCGGTCGCCGCCCGCGAAGACCACGTCGACCCCGTCCGCGTCCTGGGCGAGCCCCGCGATTCGGTCGCCGAAGACGTACTCGACGCCGTCGCGGGTGTCGTCGTAGAGCACCTGGGCCAGGTCCCCGCGCAGGATCTCGATGTCCGCGATGAACCCGTCGCCACCGTCGTCGTCGGCACGGAAGGTCTCCAGCACTTGCCCGTCCGCGTCCACGGTGTGCGCGCCGGCGGTGTCGGTGCACGCCGCGCGCACCGCCGCGTCCAGCCCCATGCGCCCGATGACCTCCTTGGCGACCCCGCGCGCGTCCACCGCCTGCCCGCCGGGACGCAGCTCGGGAGCCCGCTCCACCACGGTCACCTCGGCCCCGCGCCGGCGCAGCCAGTGGGCCAGCGCGGGTCCCGCGATGCTCGCCCCCGCCACCAACACCCTGGGACCGCTCGCCCGCGTCCCCTGCCCGCCAGTCCGGATGGTGTGCTCCTGCTTGGAGTCGTCGACGCTCATCACTGCCTCCATATGCTTCCGCCCGCGCTGGGACGTTCCCAGCACAGGACCACCGCTGTCGGTGTGTCCAGCCGTATCGACCACGGATCCGCACAAAACTCATCGGTACGGGGCTCAACGGTTCTGATCTTGAGGTGGTTGGTGACCGCGGTCGTGGCTCGGCCGCCAGCGCCAGACGCCGGGGGTGACAGGTACGGTAGTCCCCACGAGCCGGCCCGTGGGGGGACGCATGACCAGCGATCAGCTCGCCGGCGAGATCATGGACGTCCTGCCCCGTCGGCACCGGCCTGCCCGCCCGGGGCTGGAGCCGGCAGGCGTGCTCGACGAGGTCGTCCAGGCGTGGGCCGGCGGGCAGCCGTGACGCTGGACGGGCTTGAGCTGGCCCACCGCCGCACCAGCGCCGTCGGCCTGGGCGGTGCGCCGCCGGCCCCGTTCGCCGGCGCCGCCGAGGTGGTCGGCTGGTTCGGCGCGGTGCAGTCGCAGGACTACCACCCGGCGAAGTGGGCGGTCGCCCAGCGGCTCGGCCCCGGCGTCACCGACGTGGACCTCGATCGCGCGTTCGACGACGGCGTCATCCTGCGTACGCACGTGTTGCGCCCGACGTGGCACTTCGTGGCTCCCGCCGACCTGCGCTGGCTGCTGGAGCTGACGGCGCCGCGGGTGCACGTGCTCAACGCCTATGCCTACCGGCGGGGCGAGCTCGACGTCCCGCTGCTGCGCCGCACCACGGACCTGATCGCCGACGCCGTCGCCGGCGCGAACCACCTGACTCGCACCGAGATCGCGGCGTTGCTGGCCCGCCACGGCATCATCGCGGAGGGGTTCCGGCTCGGCTACATCCTCATCCACGCCGAACTGGAGCGGGTGATCTGCAGCGGTCCGCTGAGGGGGAAGCAGCACACGTACGCGCTGCTCGACGAGCGGGTCCCGCGGGCGGCGAGCCTTGAGCGCGAGGCGGCGCTGGCCGAGGTGGTCCGCCGGTTCTTCACCAGCCACGGTCCGGCGACGGCGAAGGACCTGGCGTGGTGGTCCAGCCTCACGCTCGCCGACATCGCCGCCGGGCTGTCACTCGCCGGCGAAGCGCTGGAGAGCACCGACGTCGACGGCGTCACCTACTGGTCCGCGCCGGTGGACGCCCCCGTGCCGGCCGGCTGCCCGTCGGTGCGGCTGCTGCAGGCGTACGACGAGTACATCGTCGGCTACCGGCAGAGCAGGCACCTGCTCGACCTCGGCGGCCTGGTGGCAGCGGCACCGGACAAGCTCGCCCTGCCGAACGGCGTCATCGTGGTCGACACGCAGGTGGCCGGCCGCTGGCGGCGCACGGTCCGGGCCGACGCCGTCGTGCTCGAAGCGGCGCTGTACCGGCCGTTCGGCGCCGCCGAGACCGCCGCGCTGCAGACCGCGGCCGACGAACTGGGCGTGTTCCTGGGCGCACGCGCTGTCGTCTCGGTGAGCCTGCTGTAATCGCATCCACGGTCCTGAACGCCCATCAACCGGCGGAGGCATCATGCGTAAAGGCATTGTGGTCACGGCACAACCCGGTGTGGAGGAACTGGCCGCGCAGGCCGAGGAACTGGGCTTCAGCAGCTTCTGGGTCTACGACACACCCATGCTCCACGGCGATCCGTTCGTAGCGCTGGGCTTGTGCGCGAAGGTCACCAGCCGTATCAAGCTCGGCGTCGGCGTGACCTCACCGGCCTTGCGGTCGTTGCCGGCTGCGGCGAGCGCGTTCGCCAGCCTCAACGCGCTGGCGCCAGGCCGGATCATCTGTGGCGTCGGCACCGGCAACACCGCCCGGCGCACCCTGGGAATGCCGCCGGCCACGACGGCCGAACTCGAGAGGTTCACCGCCGGGCTGCAGGATCTGTGCGCCGGAGGCACCGTCGAGTACCGCGAGGGTGACCGGGTCAGCGACATCCGGCTCCTGCATGCCGGGCAGCAGGTGAACACCACTGACCCCATCGAGTTCCTGGTGGCCGCGACCGGTCTGAAGGCCGCCGCCGTCGCCGGCCGTCGCGGCACCGGCATCATCTCCTTCGGCCTCCTGGATCCTGCGGCCTGGAGCGCGTTCCACCACGCTCGCCGGCAGGCCGCGGGCGCGCCGCGTGACGTCGACTCCTACGTCATGACCTCGCTGCACGTGCTCGACGAGGGCGAGGCCCCCTACGGCGACGCGGTCCGGGACGCGACGGGTCACCTCGTCATGTCGCTGTTGACGTTCGCCGCCGATGCACCCGCGTTCGCCGAACGGCTCGGTGTCGAGGAACGTGACGCGGTGCGGTCGCTCCTCGACCGGCGGGGCACCACGACCGTCGCGCCGGACCGGCACACCGCGCTCTACCCCCACTATCTGGGGCGCATCGCGCCGGCCGACCGGGACCTGATCCTGCCGTCGCTGATCGACGCGCTGGCCCTGGTCGGAACGCGGGACGACCTTCTCGCTCGCATCGCCACCCTGGAACAGCCGGGGTCAGCGAGATCGTCATTCAGCCGGTGATCGATCCATCGACGGAGATGGCCGAGCTCGCGAAGCTGACCACCTGAGCCGTTCGCCCTGTCAGGAACCGCGCCGAACCGTCAGGTTGAGGGACGCGCCGGACAACATCGAGCCCCAGCGACCTGACCGGCCGTTGACGAATCAAATGAATGGTCTTTTAATTCATTCATGGGGCGTATCGCCGGTGTCACCGCCGCTGAGACGCGGGTACGGCTGCTGCAGGCCGCCGCCGAGGTGTTCGCCGAGCGCGGGTACGAAGGCACGCGCGTGGCCGACATCGCCGCCGCCGCAGGGGTGAGCAACGGCGCGTTGTACGCGCACTTCGGGTCGAAGGCCGAGCTGATGGTGGCCGCGCTGCGCGCGCACGGGCCTCGTCTGATGGCGGATCTGTTCGCCGCCGATCCCGATCGGTCCATCGCGGAGCTGCTCGTCGTCGTCGGACGCCGGTTGCCTCGCCGTCGCGAAGCGTGCGGGTATCTCATCGTCGAGGCGTTGGTCGCGGCCCGCCGTGACGAGGAGGTCGCCCGGCCGATGCGTGACTACATCGGCGAGCGCGCAGACTGGCTCGCCGGGCTCGTGAGCGTCGGCGAGAGCGGCGGTGAGCTCGATCCCGCGCTGTCGCCGGACGCGCTCGCCCACTTCTGCCTCTTGATCGCGATGGGCAGCGCGCTCGTAACGCCGGATCTGCACGCGGTGAACGACGAGGAGTGGACCGCGTTGCTCACCCGGGTCGTCGCCGCCCTCGCGCCCACCGGGACCACAGCACAAACGGGAGCACAACAGTGAAAGTGCGGATCAGCTCCGAGCGGTGTCAGGGGCACGGTCGCTGCTACGACCTCGCGCCCGACCTGTTCGGCGAGGACGACGAGGGCTACGGGCAGGTCGTCGGCGAAGGCGTCGTGCCGTCGGACAAGCCGGACCAGGAGCGCGCGGCGCGCCTGGCGGTGTCCAACTGTCCCGAACGCGCCATAGAAATCCTCTAGGAGACTCGCATGACCGTCGACGACCGCTTCGGCCAGGACTACCGGGAGACGCTGGAAGGGCGGACCCAAGGTGTCCGCAACGAGATCATCACCGGCCCGGTCTCGGACTGGGCGACCGATTTCTCCCACGCCGAGCCCGAATGGGCGGCCGACCCGTACTCCATCCAGGACGAGTTGCGGGAGCGCTGCCCGATCGCGCACACCGAGCGGTTCGGCGGTGGGTGGCTGCCGACCCGCTACGAGGACGTCGCGGCCATCGCCTACGACACCGAGCACTTCTCGTCCCGGGCGATCGTCATGGCCAATTTCCGCCCACCCCCCGAGCTGGCGCCGGTGGGGGGTGTGCCGCCGATCTCCTCGGATCCGCCCTTCCACCACCACGCGCGCAAGTTGCTGCTGCCGGCGTTCACCAAGTCCGCTGTCGCCAAGCGGGAGGCCGCCACCAGAGCGTTCTGTCACACGCTCATCGACGCGCTGGAGGGGCAGGACGTCGTCGACGCCGCCCGTGACTATGCCCAGCACATCCCGATGCGGGTCATCGCCGAGATGCTCGGCTTCCCGCCTGAGGACGGACCGCGTTTCCGGGTGTTCATCGAGAACGCGCTCGAAGGGGTCAATCTGCCGCCGGAGGAACGCATCGCCCGGGCGCAGAAGCTGTTCGACTACCTGCTCACGCAGATCCGCGACCACGTCGACCACCCGCGTGACGACCTCACCAGCTATCTGATCAACGCCGAACTCGGTGGTCACAAGCTCGATCCGTCCCACGTGGCCGGCACGATGGCGCTGCTGCTCATCGCCGGCATCGACACGACGTGGAGCGCGATCGGCGCGTCGCTGTGGCACCTGGCCAAGACACCCGCCGACCGCGAACGCCTGGTCGCCGAGCCTGAACTGCTGCCGACCGCGATGGAGGAGTTCCTCCGGGCCTACGCCCCGGTCACGATGGCGCGGCTGGTCAAGGAGGACATGCATTGGCGCGGTGGTGACATGAAGGCCGACGACTGGATCCTGCTGTCGTTCCCGGCGGCCAACCGCGATCCGGCGCAGTTCGAGCGGGCGGGTGAAGTGGTCATCGACCGTGAGGTGAACCGGCACGTCGCGTTCGGGCTGGGCATCCACCGCTGTGTGGGCTCGCATCTGGCGCGCATGGAGTTGCGGGTCGCCCTCGAGGTCTGGCTGGAGCGGATCCCGGCCTTCGACCTGGCCGACCCGGCGGCCGTGACCTGGGCCACGGGCCAGGTCCGCGGTCCGCGTACCCTCCCGATCCGCATCGGCTGAGCGCGCCTGGGTGGCGGAGGCCTGCTCGGGCTGCTCATGTGCGACGCGTACACCACAGCAGCAGGTCAACCAGGCGGCGGCCGTCTGGTGACAGGCATCACGTGGACCCGCAGGAGGGCTCGGGGAGAGCACGTTCTCTGATTTTTTCTGTGAGAGTGTCGGATGGCGTCGAGGCCGTTCGTAGTCAAGGTGAGAGGCCGGCAACGGGCCGGTCGCCACTCACCGGAGGTCCACGATGTCCGACATCACCACCGTTCCCGCGAAGCCACTGGTCCCCGGCGGGCTGACCGCCGCGCGCCTAGTACAGGAGAACGTGAGCGCCACCCTGACTGTCGCCGTGCCCGCCGCGCGGGTGTTCGCGGTGCTGGCGGACCCGACGAGCCATGCTGCGATCGATGGCACCGGCTGGGTTCAGAAGGCTGTCAACCAGGGGCCGCTGACCGAGGTGGGGCAGCTTTTCCGGATGGACATGTATCACGCCTCCCGTCCGGACGGTGACTACCAAGTCGTCAACAAGGTTCAGGTGTTCGACGCGCCGCGCGCCATCGGCTGGCTGACGGGGTATGACAAGGGCGACGGTCAGCTGGAGTTCGGTGGCTGGATCTGGCGTTACGACCTTGCGCCGCTCGGTCCGTCCGAGACCGAGGTCACGCTCACCTACGACTGGTCGGCGGTGCCGCAGTCCATCCGGGAGTACATCCAGTTCCCGCCGTTCGGCCCTGAGCATCTCATCAACTCGCTGCACCACCTGGCCGAGCTGGTCTCCGGTGGGTGATGTCGTCGATCGTCAATCGCCGGGCTTGGTGAACTCCACGCCGTCGAACCGGAACACCGTGACGCGGCCGGGGTAGTCGGCGACCGCCAGGAGCCGGCCGTCGGCGGAGAAGCCAACCGCCTGGTACCAGCGCGACCACTCACCGGGTACAGCGAAGCGCGGCTCCAGCGGCTGTCCGGTCGCGACGTCGTAAACGATGACCGGGCCGCCAGAGCGGATGCCGGCGAGCAGGGTCCCGTCGGGTGACGGCGCGAAGTCCGCCAACCGCTCGTACCCGTCCCGCTCGCCCTCGATCGCCCAGCACAGGTCACCGGATTCCACCGAGACACCGAAGCACCCTGACGTCCCGCCGCTCGCGACGAGAATGTGCTCGGTCCCGTCGAACGCCAGCTTGTCGAACCGGCGGCTGATCCCCTGGTATCCCGCCGGGAAGGGGAACGGGGCGGCGAGCACTCGCTGACCGGTGTCGACATCCCAGATCTCGAGGTCGTACTCCGTATCGCGGTTGTCCGGGTCGTGGGTGAGGCCGAGGAGCCGGCCCGACGGCGACAGCGTGGCGGCGGTCTGGAAGGGCTTGCCCGCCGGAAGATCGAGGCACGAGTCGCCGTCCGGGCCCAGCACCCGCAGCGCGTGATCGTTGTCAACCACCAGCATTCGCCGGCGGGCAGTGTCCCAGTCCGGTCGGGTGTGGGGCAGGCGCTGGACGTGACCGGTGGCGAGCGTCACCCTGTAGCTCGCCTCCGCCATGCTGCTCGTGTTGCGGACGGTGAACGTCAGGTGCGAGCCGTCCGGTGCGAACGACACGGTGTGGATGAGTGAGTACTGATACGCCTCGGTGTACAGCACCTGGCGGGTGCCGGTCCGCAGGTCCACTGTCTGTACGTCGGCGCCGGCCTGACCGGGCTGGCCGGGGATGCCGCGGGCGACCGCGACGGTGTGGCCGTCCGGGTGGAGGGCGGTCGTGACGACGCCGTTCGTCGCCCGCGTCGTGCACTGGGCGACGACGTCGCCCGGTGCGGTCGCGGCGGCGTCGCGGAGCAGGGCGTAGCCGTCACGCATCTTCTCGGTGACGACCTTCTCCAGGGCCTCGCGTGCCGCGCGATTGTCATCGAACGGCTTCGTGCGCCCCTGAGGCTTCCCGGTGCCGGTCCACCAATTCCGGTGCAGCTCCACCCCGTCGACCCGGAGTTCCAGGTACTTGGGCTTCGAGGTACCGGGATGAGTCAGGAGAATATGATCACGATTCACACGCGGCATCGTCATCACTGTCATCGACAGGTGCGGAGCATGTTGAGCAAGGCCACCTTCTCCTTCCGCGTCACGAAGAGCCGGTAGTGATGCTTCACCGTGATCCATGAGGTGGCGTACCGGCACCAATAGGCGCGGCGGACGCCAGCTCTGCGGTCCCTGGCCGCCCTTGGCGATGTTGGCGGAGTGGCTGACCACGACCAGTTCGGGGCGGGTGAGGTCGTTGGCGAAGGCGCGCCGTCGTGCCTGGCTCCATTTGCCGGCGCCGGAGCGCCAGGCGTACGACAGCGGTACGACATGGTCGACGTCCACCTGCTTCTCGCTCTTCAGCCGCTTACCGTCGTACGGGCTGTACCAGACGCCCTTGATCGGCTGGCAGGCCGCGTTCCTGCGCACGTGTCGCCCGTCGCGGGCCAGGACCACTTCTCGGGTCCCGCACCTGCCCTTGTGGTGTGCCCATCGGGGCTGGAAGCGCCGGTGGCTGTAACCGCGGATCGACAGGGGCCTGGCGACTTTCAACTGGGCCAGCATTCTGCGGGCCATCGCCTCGGCACCGGCCTGTGGCCGCTTGCCGGCGTCGGCGGCCGCCTGTGGGGGAGCGGTGACAGCGGCGATCGGGAGGGTCAGCAGGGTGAGTGCGGCGACTTGGACCGGCCGCCTCGAGAAGATCATGGTTCCAGCCATACCAGTCACTCCCCGCCGACGGCAGTGATATTCAAGAACACGACTTACTCCCCAAAGCGGAACTCGGCCCGCAGGCCCGCCGGTGCCAGGCGCCCGCAGAACTCGGGTTCCGCCGCGACCGCGTTCGGCGCGTGTACGTGAAAGCGCTGGGCGATACGGGATGTGGCGAGGGTGAGCTGGCGCATCGCCACCGCGGCGCCGAGGCAGTAGCGGGAGCCGGCCCCGAACGGCAGGTACGTGCCAGGCGCCGGCCGCGCCGTCTCCCACCGAGCCGGGTCGAACTCGTCCGGCTGCGACCACCAGCGAGGGTCGCGGTGGATCAGGAACGCGGTGCACAGCACCTCGTCTCCCGGTCGCAGCCGCCACTCGCCGAGCGTGACGGCGGTGCGCGCGACCCTGGTCATCATCCATGCCGGCGGAGACAGCCGGAGGATCTCCTTGACCACGGCCTCGGCCAGCGGAAGACGCCCATGCGGCGCGGCTTCGGCCGGCGGCGCGGCTTCGGCCGACGGTGCGGCCCCGGCTGACGGTGCGGCTCCGGCTGACGGTGCGGCTCCGGCCGGCGGCCCCGCCTCGTCCGCGAGGTCGGCGGCCAGGCGCGGGCGGATCGCGAGTTCGCGGACGATGGAGGTCAACGCCGCCGCGGGAATGCCGTGCCCGCCGACCAGAATGCTCCACAACGTGGTGGTCACCGACTTGTCGGTCATCGCCGGATGCGCGCCGAGCAGTACGTCGAGCAGGTCGCGAGGTGGCCGCCGGGCGGGCTCGGCGCGTCTGGCGGCGACCAGCCGGGTCAGCGTCTCCATCGTGCGGCGGTGGACGCGGACGAATCGGCGGTTACGCGGCGACGGAACCCACGCGGGGAGCTGGTAGTCGGCGTCCTCGAACGGCAGCAGCGCCGCGTGGTTGGCCGCGAGCAGTTCGGGGATGCCCGCCGCGTCCTCGCCGAGGCACAGTTCGGCCACGGCGTGCCCGGCGAAGTCGAGCATCACCGGCAGTACGTCGACGTCGCGGCCCGCCGTCCGGTCGAGCACGGCGTCCAGAATCGCGACGATCCGGGCGTCCATCCCCGAGGCCGCGGCATCGGCGAGGGCGGGGCGCACCACGCGGCGCGCCCGCATCCACGGGCTGATCATCTCGCCGGCCGCGTGCAGCGCCGACGAGCCGGCGAACGGCCCCAGTTCCGTGACGTAGTCGTGGTTGGTAGCGGTCAGAACCTGGTGGGTGAGCTGCGGGTCGATGGTGAAGACGGTCCGGTCGTCGAAGGAGAACACGTCGCCGTATTCACGATGATGGCGGCGTAGGAAAGCGATGCGGTCCTTGTCGTACTCGACGACATTGCCCAGCAGCCAGTGGCCGCGAGGCCCTGGTGGGCGTGCCGTGTTCAACTGATGGAGGTCTGTTTACTTGCCGTGATGGTAGGGCCAGTAAATGTATCGGCCGCTGACTCGAACCTTGCCGACAAGGCGGGCGGCCACATGACGCAGCAGGCGCACGACTTTCTCACCGTCCTCACTGATCGAAGCGGATGACGTGACTATGAATCACGTTTTTTGCCAGGTCAATGGCCAGGTGGCGGGGGCTGTTTTCGGCTATGTCGTTATCAACCTTTCGACCGCTCGGCCCCTGTAACGGCTGCGGCCCGCATAGTAGTTTGCTTCAGTGCTGAAATCATGGCTACGACGCAAGGTCGTTTGGTTAGCCGTCGCCGGAGTCGTCGCCGCAGGGTCGCCATTCGCGTACGCCTCGGATTCGCGTACCCCCGCCAATGCCGTCATTGTCTGGGACGGCAATGCCCAGACCGCGATCTGGGACGTCGCCGGTCAGCAGCCGCAAGTTCAGGCGCGCAGTTTCGCGATGGTGCACGGAGCCGTTTACGACGCGGCGAACGCGATCGCCGGCACCCCCTATCAGCCCTACCTGATCGCCCCGGCCGCCAACGGCGCCGAGTCGACGGAAGCGGCCGTCGCGACCGCGGCCTTCCGCGTGCTGGACGCGCTGTTCCCGGCTCAGCGGGCGAGGTTGACGACGCAGTACGACGAGTCGCTGGCCACCATTCCCGATGGCGCCGCGAAGCGACGCGGGATCACCGTGGGCGCTCAGGCGGCCGATGCGATGATCGCCGCCCGGAAGAACGACGGGGCGTTCGGCAGCCAGACCTGGACCGTCGGCACCCAGCCCGGCCAGTGGCGGCCGGCGCCGCCCACCTACGCCTCCGACGGGGCATGGGTCGGCCACGTCAAACCGTTCCTCATCCCCAGCGCGTCCATGTTCCGCACGTCCGGCCCGCCATCGCTCACCAGCCCCCGGTACGCCCGGGACTTCAACGAGGTCAAGACGATCGGCTCGGCGACCAGCATACTCAGGACGGCCGACCAGACGCAGGCCGCGATCTGGTGGCACGACCGGCATCTTGCCGAATGGGGGATCAAGCGGCAGCTCGCGACGACGCAGCGACTGAACACGCTCCAGACGGCGCGGATGTTCGCGATGGCCGACCTGGCCGAGGCCGATGCCACGATCGCCTGCTTCAACGAGAAGGCGGCGTGGAGCTTCTGGCGGCCGGTCACCGCGATCCAGCTCGCCGACACCGACGGCAACCCGGACACGGTGGCCGACCCCGACTGGATGCCGTTGCTCGTGACGCCGCCGCACCCCGACTTCACGTCCGGACACGCCTGTTTCACCGCCGCGAGCATGTCGGCGTTGGCGTACTTCTTCGGCCGGGACGACATCTCCTTCAGCGGGTACAGCGCAGACTCGGGCACCACCCGGCACTTCCGCGGCTTCTCGCAGGCGCTCGCCGAGGTCGTCGACGCCCGCGTGTGGGGCGGCATCCATACCCGCACGGCCGACGTCCAGGGCGCGAAGATCGGCGGCCAGGTCACCGCCTACATGGCCGGACACTACTTCCGCCCGAAGAGGTGATGACCCAGGCGCCGCACATCAACTGACGCTGCCTGGAGCCCAGAAGCGCTCGTAGTTGCCGACCGTCGACAGCGAGCGTGGTTCGGCCCGATCGAGGTACAGGACGCCGTTCAGGTGGTCGGTCTCGTGCTGGGCGATCCGCGCCGGCCAGCCGGACAGCTCCACGTCGTACGCGCGCCCGCCACCGTCGAGAGCCGACAGCCGGACCCGCGCGTGGCGCGGCACGACGGCGGTCAGCCCCTCGACGCTCAGGCATCCCTCGTAGAAGGCGTAATAGCGGGACTCCAGGGGAGTGACGACGGGATTGACGAGCTCCAGCGGAGGCTGGGGCACGCGCCCCCGCTCCGTGGCGATCTCCGGCGGCACGTCGGCGGGGTCCTCGATGACGGCCAGCGCCAGCGGGATGCCGATCTGCGGCGCGGCGAGTCCCACCCCGACGCCCGGCAGGTGCCGGAACATCGCGTCGAGCAGCTCGCGCAGCAGGCCGTCGGGCAGCTGGCCGTCGTACGGCTCGGTCGGGCGGCGCAGCACGGGGTCGCCGGCCTGGGTGATGGACCAGGGCCGGGGCGCCGCCAACAGGGCGTGCACCCGCTCGGCCAGCTCCTCGCCGCCAACCGCGCCTGCGCGCGGGCCCTCGTGGTTCATGCGCAAGGGGTCCTTTCGGTCAGTAGTCGCTCAGCAGACGGTAGAGCACGCGCGTGCCGAAGCGCAGCGCCTGGACCGGCGCCCGCGTGCCGCCTCCCGAGGCCACCGCACCATCGGCCGCCCAGGTCGCGGCCCTCGCCTCCGGCGTTCCGACCCCTATTCCCGATCGGGAAGGTCTTGATTTGTGAAGGAGATCACTCTTATAGTCGGAATGATGCACCTTTCGTACGACTTAGACAGCTTGTGAGGTTTTCCGTCCTGTCGGTGTGGCTGGTTGAGCGGCTGCACATCGATCTCTGCCGTCTGACCGGGTCCATCTGTCGCTGATCGCGCTCCGACGTAGCGCTTGATCCCCTCGACCCATCTACCACCCCCTTTTCGCATGCCCTCTCAGGCATGCCGATTTTCGGAGCCTTCCTCATCGTGAAGAGATTCTCTTTTTCCCTGCAGTTGCTGCTGGGCCTGGTCGTGGGCGTGGCCCTCGGCTTCGCCGCCCGCATCTGGGACCTCGCCTGGCTGGCCACCACCCTGACCGAAGTCGGATCGATCTTCGTCCAGCTGCTCAAGCTGGCCGTGCCGCCGCTGGTGTTCACCGCCGTCGTGGTCAGCGTCGCCAACCTCCGCAACGTCAACGGCGCGGCTCGACTGGCGGGCAAGACGTTGTTCTGGTTCCTGGCCACCGGGCTGATCGCCGTCATCGTCGGCATCGCCCTCGGCTTGATCATCAACCCCGGTAAGGGCGTCACCCTGAGCACGGCGGGCGCGAAGGCACCCGAGCACGTCGGAACCTGGGTCGACTTCATCACCGGCATCATCCCGACGAACATCGTCACGGCGTTCACCGAGCTCAACGTCCTCCAGATCGTCTTCCTGGGGATCGTCCTCGGTGCGGCGGCCATCGCGATCGGCGAGAAGGCCGAGCCGTTCCTCACCTTCAGCCGCTCGATCCTCGAACTGGTCCAGAAGGCGCTGTGGTGGGTCATCCGCCTGGCCCCCCTCGGAACCGCCGGTCTGATCGGCAAGTCGGTCGCCACGTACGGATGGGACCTGCTCGCGCCGCTGGCCAAGTTCGGTCTCGGCGTCTACATCGGCTGCTTCATCGTCCTGCTGGCCGTCTACCCGACGCTGCTCGCGCTGGTCGGCAAGGTCAGCCCGATCACGTTCTTCCGCAACGCGTGGCCCGCGATCGAGCTGGCCTTCGTCTCCCGCTCCTCGGTCGGCACGCTGCCGCTGACGCAGAAGGTGACGATCGAGCGTCTGGGCGTCGACCGCGACTACGCCTCCTTCGCCGTGCCGTTCGGTGCGACCACCAAGATGGACGGCTGCGCCTCGATCTACCCGGCGCTGGCGGCGATCTTCGTGGCGCAGGTGTTCAACGTGCCCCTGGGCGTCGGCGAGTACGTGCTCATCGCGTTCGTCTCCGTCGTCGGCTCGGCCGCGACAGCCGGTCTGACCGGCGCGATCGTCATGCTCACACTGACGCTGAGCACGCTGGGCCTGCCGCTCGAGGGCGTCGGCCTGCTGCTGGCCATCGACCCGATCCTCGACATGATCCGCACCGCGACCAACGTGGCGGGGCAGATCGTGGTGCCGCTCCTCGTGGCCCGAGGTGAGGGCCGGATCGACGAGGCGGTGCTCAACGCTCCGCCGCAGCCGCTCGACGAGGCTCCGGCGAGCGCGCCGCGCCCCTCCGGCGAACCGGCGATCGCTTAACCAGCCTGACCAGCCCGACCAGCAGCCGGGGCGGCCCACGCGAGGGCCGCCCCGGCTGTTCTTGTTCCGGTCAGGTTCTCACGATGGCGGCGCTGTCGATCCCGTTCCACGCGAGGTTGGCGTTGTCCAGCAGGAGCTTGTCCACGTCGATGGAGTGCTCGCTGGCGTCCGCCGGGTCGGCGACCTTGAACGTCGTGGGATGGACGGAGCCGTCGGCGTGCACCACACCGCCGTAACCGGTGATGGTCAGATAGTGCCGGAGGAAGGGCGTGGAGCTGTTCCACCACGGCAGTTTGCCGGGGATCACGAGGACCATCACCGGTCTGCCGCGCGACAGGGACGTGACGATCCGCTGGATGCCCGCCTCATACGTCTGGCCGTTGGAGACCGCTATCTCCTCCCACTTGTACTGCCAGTCGGAGGCCGGGATGTAGGAGTTGATGGCGGCGGGGATCCTGCCCGGCAGGGTGGCGCCGAACAGCGTGTCGCCCGTCTGCAGCTTGTCGGCCAGCTCCGACTGCGGCGGAGCCGAGATGCCGATGGTGGCGAGCGTGGTCTGCACGGCGCCCGGGCCGCACCAGTTGTCGCGCTCCTGCTGCTTGGCCGACAGTCTCATGTCCAGGGCCCGGACCGGGAGCTGCCACGTCCCCGCGATGCCGAACTTGGCCTCGGTGACGACGTAGGGGCGCCTGAGGTCGGTGAACGCGGTGTAGCACGCCCGGCTGGCGTTCGTGGTCATCGTCGGGCACGAGTCGGAGATGTCCGGGCCGCCGCCGCCGAACCAGAGCCGCAGATTGACCTGGAAGTTGGTGTACGCGCCCGGGTTGATGAAGGCGACGGCGCGAACCTGGGTGCGGTTCCCGTTGAACTCGAGGCACACCTGGTAGGCGGTGCCGTTGTGGACGCGGGTCTCGCTGCAGGTGGTGTTCAGCGTGGTCGGGTATTCGTGCCAGATTCCCGCCTGCGCGGGGAGCGCCGGGACGGTGATGACCGCGAGCGCCGCTCCCATCAGGATCGTGAGTAATGCTCTGACCATTCTTTGCACGGGCATGCTTCCTCGTATATCGGTTCAGGCCGAAATGCTCGGGGCTAATGGATGGCGAGCCGGTACAGCCGTTCGTTGATCTTGTAGTACAGGTTGCCGAAGCCGTCGGCCGTCAGCCCTTCCGCGCCCGAGACCGTCAGCAGCACGGTCAGCGCCTTGGTCGACTTGTCGATCTTGAAGATTTGGTCGCCGGCCGTGCCGTAGACGTGGCCGGGATCCTGGGCCACGGTCAGCAGTTCCCCGTCGCGCCAGGCCAGGCTGGACTTGGCGTCGTAGTCGGGGTCGGGGAACAGCCGCGTCGCCGTGATCGCCTCGGGCCGTGCAGGATCGAGGGTGAGCAGCGAGCCGCCCGCCAGGCCCCAGAGCTTGCCGTCCACCTCCGTGAGGGCCGTGACGGCCTTGGGCGCCGTCAGCGGGAGCGGATACGGGCGCACGGCGCCGGTGGCCGGGTCGAAGGAGAACAGCGTGGCCGACGCCCCCGGCGCGTAGACGGGGTCGACGCCCAGGGCGCCGCGCGTGGAGGTGCCGCCGAACACCTTTCCGCCCGCGTAGGCCAGCGAGACGACGGACTGGTTCGGCACCACGCAGATCGTCCGCCCGGCTGTGCCCTCCTTCCATATGGTCAGGGCGCCGCTGCGCTTGCCGTACTTGGGCACCGTGCCCATGTAGACGGTGCCGTCCGGCCCGCCGGCGAGCGCGTACGGCCGGTCCTGCGGCGGCGGCCCGTTGCCCGGCTCGCAGTCGTCGGCTTTGTCGCCCGCCGCGCCGCCGGTGTACCGGAGCGTGGGCGGCCAGGGGCCCGTGGGGTCGTAGCTGTAGAGCTTGGCCGAGGGATAGGCGCCGATGTAGAGCAGGCCGTTGTGCGCCAGCAGGCTGTCGGTCTGGCTGAGCCCGTTGAGGGTCTTCGTGTCCGGCCGGACGTCGTCGCCGTCGCCCCGCAGCGGGTCGTAGATCCCGGTCCCGCCGGTCAGGTAGCCGCCGGTGTAGACGCGGCCGTCGGGTCCCGCGCCGAGCGCGTTGATGGCGGCGGGAAGTACGGGGGTGCCGGCGACGACTCTGCTGCTCCAGGCGCCGCTCGCGGTGTCGTACTTGAAGATCCTGGTGCCGTCCGAGGCCGCGCCGAGGCCGACCAGCGTGCCGTCGGCCCAGGTGTAGCCGGTGACGTCGAGTCCGGGCCGGACGGAGGTCGCCTGCACGGAAGCGGTGGCCACGTCGTAGGAGTGCAGCAGGCCGTCCTTGACGAACCACACCTTGCCGTCGCGGGCCGGCGAGTGGTGCAGGTCCACGTCGTTGATCGTGGCGTCGGTGGTGGCGGCGTACGAGCCGTCGGCGTTGCGGACGACGCGCAGGACGAGCAGCGTGCGGTCGATCCAGGCGAACAGCCTGCCGCCCGTCCAGGTGAGCCCGCCCACCATGGAGTTGTGCGCGTACGCCGCCGGAAGCAGGCTGTCCACCCGCCCCGTGACGTTGTCGAACCTGACCAGCGCGGCGTTCGTGCCGGTGCCCAGGTACGTGGCGTTGGCGGCCGGGTCGTGGGCGATGCTGCGCACGTACTGGGCGCCGGTCACGATGGGCACGCTGCCGATCGTGGTGAAGGCGCCGTTGTCGTACTTGAAGTAGCGGCCGTCGTTGTAGGTGCCGCCGTACACCTTCCCGCCCGCGCCCGGCTCCAGGTCCCAGATGAAGGAGTAACCGCCCTCCGCCCGCCCGAGGTCGGTGACCGTGGACGTGCCGGGGACGTGCCGGTAGAGCTTGGAGTTGGGATAGGTGCCGAGGTAGACGCTGCCGTCGGTGGCCGTGGCCGCCGCCCAGCCGCCGACGGTGGGCGTGTCCGCCGAGTCGGGAATGGTGATCTTCCGGGTCACCTTCTCGGTGGCCACGTCGATCACGGCGAGCTGCGGGTTGGCGTCGGCGGTGCCGGTGAAGAGGGCGTACGCGCTGCCGCCCGCGAACGTGGTGGCGTTGGGCACACTGCTCTCGATCTGCACGCCCAGGTCGGTCACGTCTTTCGTGATCAGCACCTCGTCCCAGTAGGCGGTGCCCACGTCGGCCACCCCTGAGTAGATGAGGGCCGAGACCGTGGCCGTGCCGGTGGGCGCGATACCCGAGGCCGTGACGCGGTTCCACCGCCGGCCCGTCACCGACGCGTTCCCGCCGCCGGACAGCAGCTTGCCGGAGGCGTCCCTGAAGCGCAGATACAGCTGCGCGGTGCCGCTGTCGGCCCAGACGACGGCGTTCAGGGTGTAGCGCGTCCCCGCCGCGGCGGGCAGGCCCGGCAGGCTCTCCCGGCCGTAGGCGGCGGCCGGGTCGGTGTCGGTGACCCGCGCGGTGGTGCGCCCGTCCCAGGTCACGGCGTCGACGCCGCCGGGACTGTGCGAGCCGCTCCAGCCGGTGAGGCCGTCGTCGAAGCCTCCGTTGGCGATCCGCAGGTCGGCCGCGACCGCCGGTGCGGACGGCGCCGCGAGCAGCGTCGCGAGGAACGCCGCCGCCACCGCCCCGCGCAGGGCGCGCCTCACGCGCCTTCGCCTGTCTTGCGGGCGGGCCGCCGTCTGGCGTGCGGCCTGATCCGCCACGTTGTTAAGGGGCCCTCCTCGGGAATCTGCACAGCGCCACCTCCACGGTGTGTTCATTTGTGCGCGATTACGGTCATGACCGTAACTTCGTGAGCGTGGCGCGTCAATGCCCTGTACGTGTCAGCTCCCGCAGCCGGGCCTCAGGCCCTCGCAGGCGAGCCCGGCGGCTTGATGAGGCGTTCACGCCCGAGCTCCTATCGAAATCCTGCCGTGGTGACGAGGGACCGCGATGGGTGGGGTCAACGATGGGGTCCGTGAGTGAGCTATCCGGAAATACCCAGAAATCGTTAGAGTTCAGGCTTCTCGGTCCTCTGGAGGTGGTGGCCGGTGGCCGCCAGCTCCCCGTCAGCAGCCCGCGCCAGCGCGTCGTCCTGACGATGCTCCTCCTCTCTCCCGACTGCGTGGTGTCCGTCGACACCCTGGTGGAGGCCGTCTGGGACGACGATCCGCCGGTGACCCGGCGTACCCAGATCGCGATCTGCGTGACCGCTCTGCGCAAGATGTTCGCCGCGGCCGGTTACCCCGACGTGATCTCCACCGTCTCACCCGGGTACAAGCTGAATTCCGCCGGCTGCCGTATCGATCACGAAGAGTTCGCCCGGCTGACGGGGCAGGCGCAGGCCGCGCTGCGCGAAGGCCGTATGTCCGTGGCGGGCGCCCTGCTGGAGCAGGCGCTCAAGTTGTGGCGCGGCGACGCGCTGGCCGGGATGCCGAGCGCCGTCCTGGCCGCCAAGGCGTTCCAGCTCGAGGAGCGGCGGCTGGCCGCCACCGAGGAGTGCCTCGCGCGCAAGGCCGAGCTGGGCCGCCACACCGACCTCGTGCCCGAGCTGGCCGCCCTGGTCAGGGACCATCCACTGCGGGAGCGGGCGCGGGCGGCGCTGATGCTGGCCCACTACCGCGCCGGGCGGCGCGGCGAGTCGCTGGAGGTCTTCAACGAAGGCCGTCGCCGGCTCGTGGACGAGCTCGGGCTCGAACCCGGCCCGATCCTGCGCGACATGCACGCGGCGATACTCAATGACGACCCCCGGCTCTCGGAGGGCGACGGCAAGCCCGCCGCCACCGTGTTGACCGGCCTCGTGCCCGCGCAGCTGCCCCCCGCGCCGCCGTACTTCACGGGCAGGAAGGCGGAGCTTGACGCGCTCGACGGGCTGCTCGGCCTGCGTGACCCCAGCGGCCCGCCCGCCGTGGGCGTGCTCACCGGCAAGGCGGGCGTCGGCAAGACCGCGCTGGCGCTGCACTGGGCGCACCGGTCGACCGCGTTCTTCCCCGACGGCCGGCTCTTCGCCGACCTGCGCGGCTGGGATTCGGGAGATCTCGCCGCGGGGCCGTCGGCGGTGCTCAGCCGGATGCTGCGCGATCTCGGCGTGGCACCGGCGGAGATCCCGGCGCGGGTGGACGAGCAGGTGCCGCTCTACAACAGCCTGCTCGACGGCCGCCAGGTGCTGGTCCTGCTCGACAACGTCAGGAGCGCCGCCCAGATACGGCCGCTGATCCCGGGCAGCAGCACCTGCTGCGTGCTGATCACCGGCCGCAGCCTGCCCGACGCGTACGGGGACGTCCAGGCGAACGTGACGCCGCTGGAGCCGGCGGAGTCGGTCTCGCTGCTGCGCGACCTCGTCGGCGCGGTGCGGACCGACGGCGAGCCCGACGCGGTCGAGCGGCTCGCCGAGCTGTGCGACCAGCTGCCCCTGGCTCTGTGGGGCGCGGCCATGCGCTTGGGCGCCAGGGGCCACTGGCTGCTCAAGGACTTCGTCGTCCGGATGGAACGTCCCGGCGGTCGGCTGAGCGAGATCAGCCACGGCGTGTGGGACATGCGGGAACGGATAGCGCTCAGCTACCGAGGGCTCAGACCCGGCCCCTCCATGGCGCTGCACCGGCTCGGGAGCCTGGATTTCCCCGAGGTGACGCCATGGACGGCCGCGCAGCTGCTCGGCTGCGGTCCCGCCGAGGCCGAGGACCTGCTGGAGGAGCTGCGCGAGGCGGGCTTCCTGGAACTGTCGACGGCCGGGACCGAGCCGGTGTACCGGACGCCCGGCCTCTTCGCGGAGTACGCGCTGGAGAAGGGCCACTACGTGTACGCCGAGGTACCCCGCCCGGTCGATGTGCGCGGATAGCACGGAAGGTGGGCGGGCACGATGCCCGCCCACCGTACCCGTCCGCTATCGGCCGGCATTCTCCATGATCTTCACCAGGCTGTTCGGCCGCATGTCGGTCCAGTTGGCCTCGATGTAGTCCAGGCAGCTCTGCCGGTTCTCCGCGCCGTACACGTTGTTCCACCCGGCGGGGATCTCGATGAACGACGGCCACAGCGAGTGCTGGCCCTCGTCGTTCGTCAGGACGTAGTAGTCGGCGTCGTTGTTCTCGAAAGGATTGGTCATGTTGGATCCTCCCTGTTCACGCGGTCGGTACGGTCGGTGCGGGCTCGGCGAGGTCGTCGAGCCCCCAGTGCGGGGACATCCACTCCTCGTCGGCGTAGTGGTCGCGCAGCCACGCCTTCGAGTAGATGGTGTCCATGTAGCGCTCTCCCAGGTCAGGAGCTATGGCCAGGGCGGTCACCTCCTTCCCGGCACGGTGCTCGGCCAGCCAGCGCAGGGCACCGCTGACGACCGTGCCCGTCGAGCCGCCGAAGAGGAAGCCGTCGGCGGCCATGCGGTGACAGGCGCGGATCGTGTCCGTCTCGCCCACGTGCAGGACGTCGTCGACGTACGACTCGTCGAGCAGCGGCGGGCGCACGCTGGTGCCCAGCCCCGGGATCATCCGCGGCAGCGCGGGGCCGCCGAAGGCGGACGACCCCTCCGCGTCCACGGCCACCACGCGCACCCCGGGCCGGTGCTCCCGGAAGTACCGGGCGCAGCCCATGAGTGTCCCGGTCGTCCCCGCGCCGACGAACAGCACATCGAGGCCGGGGAAGTCGGCCGCGATGGCCGGGGCCGTGCGGCGGTAGTGAGCCTGCCAGTTGCCCGGGTTGGAGTACTGATCGAGCCAGACATAGCGCTCGTCATGGGCGCACAGCCGGCGCACGTAGTCGATGCGCGCCCCCAGGAACCCGGTGACCGGGTCGGGGGTCGTGATCACGTGCACGCGGGCGCCGTACAGCTCCATCATCGCGCGCACCGGCGCGTTGCAACGCGTGTCGGTCACGCAGACGAAGCCGTAGCCCTTGCTGGCCGCGACGATGCTCAACGCCAGGCCCAGATTCCCGGAGGAGGACTCCACCAGGGTCGTGCCGGGCAGGAGCCGTCCCGACCGCTCCGCGGCCCCCACCATCTCGGCGGCCGCCTTCAATTTGACGGATCCGGCGAAGTTGAATCCTTCGCACTTCAGGTAGAGGCGGCGGCCGAAAGTCGGTCGCAGATCGACATAGACGTTTTCCGCGTTGTACTGGAGCGGATCGCTTATCACCGGCACGAGAACGAATCTAGCCGCCCCCGATTTCCGCTCATTATCGGCGGCTTTTCATCGAGGAGGAACAAATGAACTCTGCAGGACCACGCTGGATCTCCTGGCGGCACCGCAATCCCACGGCGAATGTCCGGCTCTACTGCCTGCCCTACGCGGGCGGCGGGACCCGGATATTCGAGAGCTGGCCCGCGCTGCTCGGCGAGGAGGTCGAGGTATGCCCGATCCTGCTGCCCGGGCGCGAGGACCGCATCGCGGAGCCGCCGATGTCCCGGCTGGCCGACCTCGTCCCCGCGCTGCTCGACGGTCTGGCGCCGACCATGTCCAAGCCGTTCGCGATCTACGGCCACAGCATGGGCGGGCTCGTCGCGTTCGAGCTGGCCAGGCGCCTGTCCGCGGAAGGCGCGCGGATGCCCGTCCACCTGTACGTGTCGGGCTGCGGCCCCGCACTCATACCCGCCGCACGGCGGATGGGGGAGTTGCCCGACGACGAGTTCATCGACGGGCTGCGGGAGATGAACGGCACCCCGCCGGAGTTCTTCGAGGACCGCGACCTGGTCGACCTGCTCCTGCCGACCATCAGGGCGGACTTCCGGCTGTCGGAGGACTCGGCGGCGCGGGAAGGGGTGCGGCTGCCGATCCCGATGACGGCGTTCGCCGGCGAGCACGACACCAACGCGCTGCCCGCGGAGGTCGAGCGGTGGAGCGAGCACGCCGCGGCGGGGTTCGGGTTCCACGTCTATCCGGGGGATCACTTCTTCATCCACGACTGCGCGCCGATGCTCGACGTCCTGCGCCAGGGGCTGGTGGGGGCGCGTCCGCTGCCGACGTCCTGACGACATGACGGCCGCCGCCCGGCCGGCGGCGCGTGCACGCGCGGGTCCGGCCGGGCCGCCAGGTGGCGCGGCGGCCGGAGACATGCCGAAGGGGGGGG
>NZ_JAHKRM010000067.1 GCF_019396345.1 Nonomuraea guangzhouensis
TTTGCTCTTCCGATCTGGGGCGGCTGAGCCGTCCGGCGCGGGGGTTCGCGAGGAAGAGCCCTCGCGATGGCTTAGTACTGCTCGGTCTCGACGTACGCGCTGTCGTCGTCGTCGTAACCGGCGCCCGCCACCGCGCTCGGGTCGAACCCGGGCGGGGAGTCCTTGAGCGCCAGCGTCATCTCGTGCAGCTTCTGCTTGACCTCTTCGATCGACTTGGCGCCGAAATTCCTTATATCGAGAAGGTCCTGCTCACTGCGGGCCACGAGCTCACCCACGGTGTGGATGCCCTCGCGCTTGAGGCAGTTGTAGGAACGAACGGTGAGGTTCAGCTCCTCGATCGGCAGCGCCAGGTCGGCGGCCAGGGCGGCGTCGGTCGGCGACGGGCCGATGTCGATGCCCTCGGCCTCGACGTTGAGCTCGCGGGCCAGGCCGAAGAGCTCGACGAGGGTCTTACCGGCGGAGGCCACCGCGTCGCGGGGCTTCATGGCCGGCTTGGTCTCGACGTCCAGGATCAGGCGGTCGAAGTCGGTACGCTGCTCGACTCGGGTCGCCTCGACCTTGTAGGTGACCTTGAGCACCGGGGAGTAGATCGAGTCGATCGGAATACGACCGATCTCCTGGCCCGGCTGCTTGTTCTGGGCGGCGGAGACGTAGCCACGACCGCGCTCGACGGTCAGCTCCATCTCCAGCTTCGCCTTGCCGTTGAGCGTGGCGATGCGCAGCTCGGGGTTGTGCACCTCGACACCGGCCGGAGGCGCGATGTCGGCGGCGGTGACCTCACCCGGGCCCTGCTTGCGCAGGTACATCACGACCGGCTCGTCGTGCTCGGACGAGACGACGAGTTCCTTGAGGTTGAGGATGATGTCGGTGACGTCTTCCTTGACCCCGGGAACGGTCGAGAACTCGTGCAGCACGCCCTCGATCCGGATGCTCGTCACGGCCGCGCCCGGAATGGACGACAGCAGCGTGCGACGGACCGAGTTGCCGATGGTGTAGCCGAAACCCGGCTCCAGCGGCTCGATGACGAATCGGGATCGGGTGTCGTCGATCGACTCTTCGAGAAGAGTCGGGCGCTGAGCGATCAGCATGCGGGTTCTCCCCTTTTCGTGTGGCGCCCGCTATATGACGCCACTCCGATACAAGCCTAGTTGAGGTACGGCGAGCCGTACCTCAACCACTACTTACTTCGAGTAGTACTCGACGATCAGCTGTTCCTGAACCTGGGTGTCGATCTGCTGGCGGACCGGCAGCTGGTGGATCAGGACGCGGATCTTGTCCGGCACGACGCCGAGCCACGCCGGGACCGAGCGGTCGCCGGCGGTGGCGCGAGCCACCTCGTACGGCAGCAGGTTGCGCTTGGTCTCGCGCACCTCGATGATGTCGTGCTCACGCACGCGGTACGACGGGATGTCGACCTTCTTGCCGTTGACCAGGAAGTGCCCGTGACGGACCTGCTGGCGAGCGGCGTCGCGCGACTGGGCGAACCCGGCGCGGTAGACCACGTTGTCGAGACGGCTCTCCAGGATCTGGAGCAGCGCCTCACCCGTCTTGCCGCTCTTGCGAGAGGCTTCCTCGTAGTAGTTGTGGAACTGCTTCTCGAGGACGCCGTAAATGCGGCGGGTCTTCTGCTTCTCACGAAGCTGAAGCTGGTACTCGGACTCCTTGGGACGTCCGCGGCCGTGCTCACCCGGAGGGTAAGGACGGATCTCGATGGGGCACTTCGCGGACTCGCACTTGCTGCCCTTGAGGAAGAGCTTGGTCTTCTCCCGGCGGCAGAGCTTGCAGTCCGCACCCGTGTAACGAGCCATTTCTCAGATTCTCCTGGGTGTCAGACGCGGCGGCGCTTCGGCGGACGGCAGCCGTTGTGCGGAACCGGGGTGACGTCCTGGATCGAGCCCACTTCGAGCCCGGTGGCCTGAAGGGAACGGATCGCGGTCTCACGGCCGGAGCCGGGACCCTTGACGAAGACGTCGACCTTACGCATGCCGTGCTCCATGGCGCGGCGGGCGGCGTTCTCGGCGGCCATCTGAGCGGCGAACGGGGTGGACTTCCGGGAGCCCTTGAAACCCACGTGGCCGGCGCTGGCCCAGGAGATCACGTTCCCGCTGGGGTCGGTGATCGAAACGATCGTGTTGTTGAACGTGCTCTTGATGTGGGCGTGCCCATGAGCGACGTTCTTCTTTTCCTTGCGGCGCACCTTCTTGGGCGCACCCTGACGGCTCTTAGGAGGCATCCTTTGCCTTCACTCCTGAGGTGTTCGGTCCCGCGGCTGCGTGGACTACTTCTTACCGGGCTTCTTCTTGCCGGCCACGGTCTTCTTCTTGCCCTTGCGGGTGCGCGCGTTGGTCTGGGTGCGCTGACCGTGGACAGGCAGGCCCTTGCGGTGCCGGATGCCCTGGTAGCAACCAATCTCGATCTTGCGACGAATGTCGGCCTGAACCTCGCGGCGCAGGTCACCTTCGATCTTGAAGTTCGCCTCGATGTAGTCACGCATCGGGACGAGCTCAGCGTCGGTGAGCTGGTGGACGCGGGTGTCACCGCTGACACCGGTGGCCTCGAGGACCTCCAGCGCGCGGGTGCGACCGATTCCGTAAATGTAGGTGAGAGCGATCTCCAGCCGCTTTTCGCGGGGGAGGTCGACGCCAACCAGGCGAGCCATGGTCGGGCATTCTCCTTCGTTGTGGCGGAGGTCTTGCGCCTCACGTCCCCTCCCCATGCCCGGGGTGAGGGCCCCGGCCTCCGACCGGGGGTCTCCTGGGTGGTACGGCCTGCAAACAGGCCGCCTGCTCAGGTGTGACGCGCGATTACTGTCTCAGGCTTCTCATGCGTCGAGCCCGCTCCCGTACTGGGGCGGACTCGGAGAAGCCTTGCGGCGACTAACCCTGACGCTGCTTGTGGCGCAGGTTGTCGCAGATCACCATGACGCGACCGTGCCGGCGAATCACCTTGCACTTGTCGCAGATCTTCTTGACGCTTGGCTTTACCTTCATTGTCCTTCGTGTTCCTCAGACGTCTTACTTGTATCGGTAGACGATCCGCCCACGACTCAGGTCGTAGGGGCTCAGTTCCACGACTACCCGGTCGTCGGGCAGGATCCGGATGTAGTGCATCCGCATCCGTCCGCTGATGTGGGCCAGGACCTTATGGCCGTTGTCAAGCTGCACCCTGAACATGGCGTTCGGGAGCGACTCGACCACAGTGCCCTCGATCTCGATGGCGCCGTCTTTTTTGGCCAAAATTCCTCGCGTTTCACTGATCGATCGTCTGAGGCTCCGGTTCACTAAGCAGCCGCGACCTCACGCTTCGAAGAGAGCGGCGACCGGCAACGGGCGCCGACGCGTGATAGTCATAGTGAGCCGAGTAAGGAGTGTACGACACCTGAGACTAAAACGCGAAACGCGTGCCAGGTGTCCTGACACAACCACGAGCGAGCTTACACCATCCGTGTACCTCCGGCGCCCGCGACAGCGCGAAGGCCCGCCGGTCAACCGGCGGGCCTCGTGCTGGTCAGCACACCCCCTGGGATGAAGCTCCCCTGATGCGCTTAGAAGACGTCGTGGTAGCTGCCGCAGCCGCTGTTCCGCGTGCTGCCCTCGCACACGCGGATCTGGAAGTCACGCTTGAAGCGGATGTTCTGGAAGTGACGGCGGTCGTCGGTGCGGTACCAGTTGCGGTGGAAGTTGCCGTGGTGGTCGTAGTACTTGAACCACACGTAGCTGTAGTCACCGTCGTTGTGGTGACGGTCGTACAGATCGCCGTAGAAGTAGTAGTTGCCGCCGCGCTTCTGCCAGTAGCCCTTGAAGTACGACTCGTGGCCGCCGTTCTCGGAGCCGTTGGAGAAGTAGGGACCGAAGAAGTGCTTCGGGGCGGCCTGGGCGCTCTGCGCCTGGGTGGCGGTAGCGGCGTCGGCCTGGGCGGCGGGAGCGATGGCGAGTGCTCCGGCGACCAGCGATCCTGCGAGAGCGGTGCCGGCGAGCAGGTTACGGATACGCACTTTGTCCTCCTGTAAGACGGTATCCCCGTACCGGACTGGGACTGCTCGGGTCAGCCCCTCTTTGTCCGGGCACCGCTTACGTTATGGAGGTCAATTCACGCCTTCTGCGGACGAATGCACACAGTGCACTACTACACACTCACCGGCGTTTCTGTCCGCCTCCGGAGAGGGTGCTCAGCAGCAGAATCACACCCCAGGGGCCCATCACCCACAGCGGCCAGGGATAGATCATGTGTCCGGAGGTGATGCTCACGATCAGCCAGATCACCCAGTTGATCGAGCTCGCCGCGGCCCACGCCCCCCAGGCCGCGCGCATCCCCGAATGCATGCCGCTCCTGGGCGCCGGGGCGGTGCCGGGCAGCTTGGCGGGCGGGTTGCGCAGGTCCACGTCCGGCAGGTCGGCGGTCAGCCGGGCCAGCTCGCCGTACGTCTTGCTCTGGTAGAGCTGTTCGAGGCGCTCGTTGAACTCGTCCATCGTGATGCGGCCCTGCGCGGTGTGCTCCCGGAGCACGGCGGCCACCCGGTCGCGGTCGACGTCCGAGGCACGCATCTCGGGGCTCTGCGCCATACCCACCACTCCCGGCTCGTTCTACGACTGCGCCAAGCGCTCTTCGCCCCCATCAAGGGCGGTAAGCACCCAAGGACCATTATGTGTCACCGCGACGCTGTGTTCGAAGTGTGCGGACTGCTTGCCGTCGATCGTCACGACGGTCCAATCGTCGGCCAGTACGCGGGTGCGTTCCGTGCCCAGGTTGACCATGGGCTCGATGGCCAGGCACATCCCGGCCTCCAGCACCGGGCCCTTGCCGGGGCGGCCGTGGTTGGCGATCCACGGGTCCATGTGCATCTCGGTGCCGATGCCGTGCCCGCCGTACTCCGGGGGGATGCCGAAGCGGCCCTGCGACTTGACGTAGCGCTCCACCTCGTACCCGATGTCCGACAGGTGGCGGCCGACGGTCAACGCGGCGATGCCGCGCCACATCGCCTCCTCGGTGATCCGCATCAGCTCGGTGAGCTTCGCGTCCACCTCCCCCACCGGCACGGTGACCGCGGAGTCGCCGTGCCAGCCGTCGAGGATGGCGCCGCAGTCGATGGAGATGACGTCGCCCTCGCGCAGCGCGCGGGCGTCCGTCGGGATGCCGTGCACCACTTCGTCGTTGACGGAGGCGCAGATCGTGGCGGGGAACCCCTGGTAGCCCTTGAACGACGGGATCGCGCCCTCGTCCCTGATCGCCTTCTCGGCGATGGCGTCGAGGTCCAGGGGCGTCATCCCCGGCTCGACCGAGCGCTTCAGCAGGTCGAGCGTGCGTCCGACCACCAGACCGGCCGCTCGCATCTTGTCGAGCTGCTCGGTCGTCTTGATCTGGATTCCATGCTTGTTCTTCTTGAACACGTGTGGCACCTCCCGGGGTCTCAACCGGCAGTCGTGGGAGACCAATTCCCCCACAATAGCCGCGAGGTGGCACGGAAAACCGTGCCACCTCCGCACTCGGCCATCGGACCTACCCCATGAAAGGGCTGATGGCCTCCATGGCCCGCTGGGTTACCTCCTCGACCGGACCGGTCGCGTCGACACCCACGAGGATGTCCTCGTCCGCGTAATAGGACACCAGCGGCGCCGTCTGCTCCTGGTAGACCTCCAGGCGATGCCTGACGGTCTCCTCCTTGTCGTCGTCACGCTGGAACAGCGTGCCGCCGCAGGCGTCGCACCTGTCGTCTTTCTTGTCGTCGAACTCGACGTGCCAGATGCGACCGCACTGGCTGCAGGTGCGCCGGCCGGCCAGCCGCCTGACCACCTCGTCGTCGTCAACCACGAGCTCCAGGACCAGGTCGAGAGCCTGGCCCCACTCCTTCAGCATGTCGCGCAGGATCTCGGCCTGAGCGACGTTCCTGGGGAAGCCGTCGAGCAGGAAACCGTCCTGCGCGTCGTCCTCGGCGAGGCGATCACGGACCATGGCGATGGTGACCTTGTCAGGCACCAGGTCGCCACGGTCCATGTAAGCCTTGGCGAGCTTGCCGAGCTCCGTGCCCCCGGAGACGTTGGCACGGAAGATGTCACCTGTCGAGATCTTCGGGATTGACAGGTTCGACGCGATGTACTGGGCCTGTGTCCCCTTACCCGCTCCGGGGGGCCCGACTAGAACGAGACGCACTACCGCAGGAAGCCTTCGTAATTACGCTGCTGCAACTGGCTCTCGATCTGCTTCACGGTGTCCAGGCCGACGCCAACCATGATGAGAATGCTCGTCCCTCCGAACGGGAAGTTCTGGCTCGCCCCGGCCACCGCGAGCGCGACGATCGGGATCATGGCGATCAGACCCAGATAGAGAGCGCCAGGGGCGGTCAGACGGGTGAGCACAAAACTCAGGTAGCCAGCCGTCGGCCGGCCCGGACGGATGCCCGGAATGAACCCACCGTACTTCTTCATGTTGTCAGCTACTTCAGTGGGGTTGAACGTGATGGACACGTAGAAGTAGGTGAAGAACACGATCAGGACGAAGAACGTGATCATGTAGACGGGCGTGTCACCCTTGGTGAGGTTCTGCGAGATCCACTCCACGACCGCGTTCGGCGACTCCGCGTTGGCGAAGAGCGAGGTCAGGAGCTGCGGCAGGTAGAGCAGCGAGGACGCGAAGATGACCGGGATGATGCCGGCCTGGTTGACCTTCAGCGGGATGTAGGTGGACGTGCCGCCGTACATCCTGCGCCCGACCATCCGCTTGGCGTACTGGACGGGAATGCGGCGCTGCGCCTGCTCGACGAAGACCACGGCGGCGATCATGAAGACACCGACCACCATGACGACCGCGAAGGTGAACTTGTTGGCCTGGAAGATGCTGGCCAGCTCGGACGGGAAGACCGCGACGACCTGCGTGAAGATCAGGATCGACATGCCGTTGCCCACACCACGGTCGGTGATGAGCTCGCCCAGCCACATGATCACCGAGGTGCCGGCCGTCATGATGACGACCATGGTGATGATCATGAAGATGTTGTCGGGGTCAAGCAGGACGTCCTTGTCGCAACCCTGGAAGAGCTGACCGGAACGCGCGAGCGCGATGAACGCGGTCGACTGCAGAATGCCCAGACCGATCGTCAGGTAACGCGTATATTGGGTGATCTTCGTCTGACCGGCCTGTCCCTCCTTCTTGAGGGCTTCGAGGCGTGGGATCACGACGACGAGAAGTTGAAGGATGATGCTTGCCGTGATGTACGGCATGATGCCCAGAGCGAACACCGACAGCTTCAGGAGCGCGCCGCCGCTGAACAGCTGCACCATCCCGTAGATATTGCCGTTTTCACCATTGCGGACCTGATCAAAACAGGACGCAAGGTTCTGGACGTGAACGCCCGGAGTCGGAAGAACCGAGCCGAGACGGAACAGCGCGATGATGCCCAGAGTGAAGAGCAACTTCTTGCGCAGGTCCGGCGTCCGGAACGCCCGGGTAAACGCGGTCAGCACGGTCCCTCCTGCGCGCCTATAAGGCGGTGTGAGTATGCGATGGTGCGGGGATCTGCCATCAGAAGTCTCTGGTAAAACGAGCCGGACAGAAGCCTGCCGTCTCGCGAACTCTAACGCACTACGGGCGTGGGGGCCCATGGACAGAGCCCCCACGCCTCGTAATAGCTCTTACAGCTCGGTAACGGAACCCCCAGCAGCGGCGATTTTCTCCTTCGCGGCGGACGAGAAGGCGTGAGCCTGCACGTTGACCGCGACCGAGATCTCGCCGGTGCCGAGCACCTTCACCAGCTGGTTCTTGCGGACAGCACCCTTGGCGACCAGCGTCTCGACGGTGACCTCGCCACCCTCGGGGAACAACTCGCCGATTCTGTCCAGATTGACAACCTGGTAGGTCGTCTTGAACAGCGCGTTGGAGAAGCCCTTGAGCTTCGGCAGACGCCTCTGCAGCGGCACCTGGCCACCCTCGAAACCGAGGGGGACCGTCGTGCGGGCGTGACTGCCCTTGGTGCCGCGACCGGCCGTCTTACCCTTGGACGCCTCGCCACGACCCTTGCGGATCTTGGCCTTGTTGGCGCCGGGGGCCGGACGCAGGTCGTGAATCTTGAGCGGAGCCTTGTCAGTCATGACTAGTCGACCTCTTCCACCTCGACGAGGTGCGTCACCACGGAGACCATGCCGCGAATCTCGGGCCGGTCCTCCTTGACGACGACATCGCCGATTCGCTTCAGGCCAAGCGAACGCAGCGAGTCACGCTGGTTCTGCTTGCCACCGATCTTCGAGCGAACCTGAGTGATCTTCAGGCGTGCCATGACTAGCTCACCGCCTTGGCGGCCGCCGCTTCGGCGATGCCTTCGCGCTGAGCCTTCAGCATCCTGGCCGGAGCGACGTCCTCGATCGGCAGCCCACGACGGGCGGCGATCTCCTCGGGCCGGGAAAGACCCTTCAGAGCCGCCACCGTGGCGTGCACGATGTTGATCGGGTTGTCCGAGCCGAGCGACTTGGACAGGACGTCGTGGATCCCGGCGCACTCGAGTACGGCGCGCACCGGGCCACCGGCGATGACGCCGGTACCGGCGGAGGCCGGACGCAGGAAGACGACACCGGCCGCCTCTTCACCCTGCACGGTGTGCGGGATGGTGCCCTGGATGCGAGGCACCTTGAAGAAGTGCTTCTTCGCTTCCTCGACACCCTTGGCGATGGCCGCGGGGACTTCCTTGGCCTTGCCATAGCCGACGCCGACCAGGCCGTTGCCGTCACCGACGACGACGAGGGCGGTGAAGCTGAAGCGACGACCACCCTTCACGACCTTGGCCACTCGGTTGATCTTCACTACGCGCTCGATGTACGAGACGCCCTTGTCGGCGGCGCCGCCGCGGCGATCGTCACGACGGTCACGCCGCTCGCCACCGGTGCCGCCACCGCGACGCGGAGCTGCAGCCATCAGTGGTTCCTCATCTCAGTTGCCATTAGTTGCGATATCCGGGCCCGCATCAGAACTCGAGCCCGCCTTCGCGGGCGCTGTCCGCCAGAGCGGCGATGCGCCCTGCGTAGCGGTTGCCACCACGGTCGAACACAACCGCGGTGATCCCGGCTTCCTTGGCCCGCTGAGCGAGGAGCTCGCCGACCTTCTTGGCCTTCTCGGTCTTGTCAACCTCGAGCGTGCGCAGCGCGGAGTCCATGGTGGACGCGCTCACCAGCGTGTGGCCGACGGAGTCGTCCACGATCTGCACGAACAGGTGACGAGTCGAGCGGTTGACGACCAGGCGCGGACGCGCGGCCGTACCGACGACGTTCTTGCGGACGCGGCGGTGACGGCGGGCCCGCGAGACGCTGCGGGCAGCCGTGTGCTTGCCGAACGCAGTCTTCGGAGCCATGCCTACTTACCAGCCTTTCCGACCTTGCGGCGGATCTGTTCGCCCTGGTAACGCACACCCTTGCCCTTGTACGGGTCAGGCTTGCGCAACTTGCGGATGTTGGCCGCGACCTCGCCGACCTTCTGCTTGTCGATGCCGTCCACGTGGAACAGGGTCGGCCTCTCGACACGGAAGGTGACGCCCTCGGGGGCGTCGACGATGACCGGGTGGCTGAAGCCCAGTGCGAACTCCAGCTGCGTCGGGCCCTTGGCCTGGACGCGGTAACCGACGCCGACGATCTCCAAGGTCTTGGAGTAGCCCTGCGTGACGCCCTGCACCATGTTGGCGATCAGCGTCCGCGACAGGCCGTGCAGCGCACGAACCTTGTTCTCGTCGTTCGGCCGGGTGACGGCGATAGCGCCGTCGTCGTCGCGACCCACCGCGATGGGCTCCGCGACCGTATGAGAAAGCGTGCCCTTCGGGCCCTTGACCTGAACATCCTGGCCGCTGATCGCGATGTCTACGCCATTCGGCACAGGGATGGGCAGCCGTCCGATTCTCGACATGCTGTGTTCCTCCCCTCTACCAGACGTAGGCGAGGACTTCCCCGCCCACACCACGCTTGCCGGCCTGCTTGTCGGTCATGAGGCCGGCGGACGTCGAGATGATCGCGACACCCAGCCCACCCAGGACTCGAGGCAGATTGTCCTTCTTCGCATACACCCGCAGACCGGGCTTCGACACCCGGCGCAGTCCCGCGAGCGACCGCTCACGGGTAGGCCCGAACTTGAGCTCCACCACGAGGTTCTTGCCAACCTTGGCGTCTTCGACGGTCCAAGCCTGGATGTAACCCTCCTGCTGGAGGATCTCGGCGATGTGCGCCTTGATCTTCGAATACGGCATCGTCACGCTGTCGTGGTACGCCGAGTTCGCATTACGCAGACGCGTCAGCATGTCTGCGATCGGGTCGGTCATCGTCATGGCCAGTGGCCTTCCTCGCCGCGGTTTCCAGTCGGTGAAGCAGAGCTCTACCGGTGGACCTTCGGCGCGGTCATGGATGCTCTCCGCGAGAGCACCCTGGTTTGACAGTTCTACATATGTACGGCCGGCAGCCCCGAGGGGGCGACACGTGGCCGCCCCCTAGGGTAACTACCAGCTGGACTTGGTGATGCCAGGCAGCTCGCCCCGGTGCGCCATCTCACGGAAGCACACACGGCAGAGCCCGAACTTGCGGTAGACGGCGCGGGGCCGGCCACAACGCGTGCAACGGGTGTACGCCCGGACTTCGAACTTCTGCTTACGCCCTGCCTTGGCGATCAGCGACTTCTTCGCCATGATCAGGCCTCCTTGAAGGGGAACCCGAGGAGCTTCAGCAGCGCCCGGCCCTGGTCGTCGTTCTTCGCGGTGGTCACGACCGTGATGTCCATGCCCCGCGGCCGGTCGACCTTGTCCTGGTCGACCTCGTGGAACATGACCTGCTCGGTCAGACCGAACGTGTAGTTGCCGTTGCCGTCGAACTGCTTGGGCGACAGGCCACGGAAGTCCCTGATGCGGGGCAGCGCCAGCGACAGAAGCCTGTCGAGGAACTCCCACATCCGGTCGCCGCGGAGGGTGACGTGCGCGCCGATCGGCATGCCCTCGCGCAGCTTGAACTGGGCGATGGACTTGCGCGCCCGGACGACGGCCGGCTTCTGACCGGTGATCACGGTGAGGTCGCGAACGGCCCCCTCGATGAGCTTCGAGTCGCGAGCCGCCTCGCCGACACCCATGTTGACCTTGATCTTCACCAGGCCGGGGATCTGCATGACGTTCTCGATGCCGAAGTCCTCGCGAAGCTTGGCCGCGATCTCCTCGCGGTACTTCGTCTTGAGGCGCGGCGTCGGACGCTCGGTCTCAGTAGTCGTGGCAGTCATCAGCTGTCCTCACCCGTCTCGTCGGCCTTGTCGTCGGCCTTCTTGGCGGCGGGCTTGTCGTCGCGCTTCTCGTCCTTGAGCTTCTTCACGTTGCTCACGTGGATGGGAGCCTCCATGGTCTGCACACCGCCGGTCTTGGCGCCGCGCGGACCCTGGTGGGTCTCCTTGGTGTGCTTCTTGATCATGTTGATGCCCTCGACCACCACGCGGTCCTCCCGCGGGAGGGTGGCGATGACATGACCCTTGGCACCCTTGTCCTTACCGGCGATGACCTGGACGAGGTCACCCTTCTTCACATGCAGCTTCGGCATTACAGCACCTCCGGGGCGAGCGAGATGATGCGCATGAACTTCTTGTCGCGCAGCTCACGGCCGACCGGGCCGAAGATACGGGTGCCACGAGGGTCGCCGCTGTCCTTGATGATGACGGCGGCGTTCTCGTCGAAGCGGATGTAGGAGCCGTCGGGCCGGCGGCGCTCCTTGACCGTGCGGACGATTACGGCCTTGACCACGTCGCCCTTCTTGACGCCCGTGCTACCGGGCAGGGCATCCTTGACAGTGGCGACGATCACGTCGCCGATACCGGCGTAGCGTCGGCCCGAGCCACCGAGAACGCGGATGCAAAGAATCTCCTTGGCACCCGTGTTGTCGGCGACCTTGAGCCGCGACTCCTGCTGGATCACGTTTCTTCTCCTGATTAGTCGCGCTGGTTCTCGTCATTGCCGAGCCTGGCGGAACTTGTATGGTCTTTTTCCTCCGGCCACAGCTCCTGGAGCCGCACCGCAGGCGACGCGAGGCCGGGGCCTCGCGTCCTTGGACACCGTCATGGGGGCCTTGGCGGCCCCCACGAGGCGCGGTATATCCGAGAAGTGTTACTTGGCCTTCTCGAGGATCTCCACGACCCTCCACCGCTTGGTGGCGGAGAGGGGGCGGGTCTCCATCAGAAGCACACGGTCGCCGACACCACAGGCGTTGGCCTCGTCGTGTGCCTTGTACTTGGTCGTACGGCGAATGACCTTGCCGTACAGACGGTGCTTGACACGGTCCTCGACGGCGACGACGACGGTCTTGTCCATCTTGTCGCTGACGACCAGGCCCTCACGGACCTTGCGGAAGTTCCGCGCGTCGTCGTTCGTCTCGGTGGTCTCTGTGGTCTCGGTCTCAGCCATCGCTCGTCTCCTTCTCAACCGTGATGATGCCAAGCTCGCGCTCGCGCATCACGGTGTAGATACGGGCGATCTCGCGGCGGACGGCACGCAGCCGCCCGTGGCTCTCCAACTGTCCGGTCGCTGCCTGGAAGCGGAGGTTGAACAGCTCCTCCTTGGCTTCCTTGAGCTTCTGGACCAGGGTGTCCTCGTCCTCGACTCGCAGCTCGCCGGCGGTCAGGCCCTTAGCCATCACGCCTCACCAACTTCACGCTTAACGATCTTGCACTTCATGGGCAGCTTGTGGATCGCGCGAGTGAGCGCCTCGCGGGCGACCGACTCGGCGACACCGGAAAGCTCGAACATGACGCGACCCGGCTTGACGTTGGCGATCCACCACTCGGGCGAACCCTTACCGGAACCCATGCGGGTCTCAGCCGGCTTCTTGGTCAGCGGGCGGTCGGGGTAGATGTTGATCCACACCTTTCCACCACGCTTGATGTGACGGGTCATCGCAATACGAGCCGACTCGATCTGGCGGTTGGTCACGTAGGAGTGCTCAACAGCCTGGATGCCGAACTCGCCGAACACGACCCTGGTGCCGCCCTTGGCGGCGCCGCTGCGGTCGGGCCGGTGCTGCTTGCGGTGCTTGACCCTGCGCGGGATCAGCATGGTCAGCTCCCTTCAGCACCCGGCTGCGCAGCCGGGCCGGTCTCGGGGGCAGCCTGTGCGGCCGCCTCAGTCCTGGGGGCTCGGTCTCCACGGCCGCCACCGCGACGGGCGCCACCGGCGCCACCACGGCGCGGACGCTCGCCACCGCCACCGCCGCCACCGCGACGGTCGTCACGCTCGCGACGCTGACCGGCGCGGGCACCGGCAGCGGCCGCCTCACGCTCAGCGCGGCTGGTGGGCGCCTCGCCCTTGTAGATCCATACCTTCACGCCGATGCGGCCGAAGGTGGTGCGGGCCTCGTAGAAGCCGTAGTCGATGTCCGCGCGGAGCGTGTGCAGCGGCACCCGGCCCTCGCGGTAGAACTCCGACCTCGACATCTCAGCGCCGCCAAGACGGCCCGAGCACTGCACCCGGATGCCCTTGGCGCCGCTCTTCATGGCCGACTGCATGGCCTTGCGCATGGCACGACGGAACGAGACACGGCTGGAGAGCTGCTCGGCGACACCCTGCGCGACGAGCTGGGCGTCGATCTCGGGGTTCTTCACCTCGAGGATGTTGAGCTGGACCTGCTTCTTGGTCAGCTTCTCCAGGTCACCGCGGATGCGGTCGGCCTCCGCGCCGCGACGGCCGATGACGATGCCCGGCCGGGCGGTGTGGATGTCGACCTGGACGCGGTCGGTCGTGCGCTCGATCTCCACCTTGGAGATGCCGGCCCGCTCCATGCCCTTCTGCAGCATGCGACGGATCGACACGTCCTCGGCGACGTACGACTTGTACAGCTTGTCGGCGTACCACCGGCTCTTGAAGTCGGTCGTGATGCCGAGGCGGAACCCGTGCGGGTTAACCTTCTGGCCCACTATCGGGTCCTTCCCTTCGGCTCGCGGGACTCCACGATCACGGTGATGTGGCTCGTCCGCTTGTTGATCCGATAGGCACGACCCTGGGCACGCGGACGGAACCGCTTCAGCGTCGGGCCCTCATCGACCCACGCCCGGCTCACGAAGAGCGTCTGGGGGTCGAGATCGAAGTTGTGCTCTGCATTTGCCATGGCGCTCGAGAGCACCTTGTAGATCGGCTCGCTCGCCGACTGGGGAGCGAACTGCAGCACGGCCTGCGCCTCCGAAGCGGGCAGCCCGCGAATAAGGTCCACCACGCGGCGGGCCTTGAGGGGCGTGACGCGGACGAACCGCGCCTGAGCCCTGGCTTCCATCGCTTACTCCTCTTAACTGCTTCTGAAGGCGTCTATCGCCGGCTGCGGCGATCTTCCTTGACGTGGCTGCGGAAGGTACGCGTCGGGGCGAACTCTCCCAGCTTGTGGCCGATCATCGACTCGGTGACGAACACCGGGACGTGCTTGCGGCCGTCGTGCACGGCGATCGTGTGCCCGAGCATGTCCGGCACGATCATGGAGCGCCGCGACCACGTCTTGATAACGGTCTTGGTGCCCTTCTCGTTCTGGGCGTCCACCTTCTTAGCGAGGTGGTCGTCCACGAAGGGACCCTTCTTAAGGCTACGTGGCATATCGGCTGCTCCTACCGCTTCTTCCTCTTGCTCCGGCGGCGGATGATCAGCCGGTCGCTGGACTTGTTGGCCTGGCGGGTGCGGCCCTCGGGCTTGCCCTTCGGGTTCACCGGGTGGCGACCACCGGAGGTCTTACCCTCACCACCACCGTGCGGGTGGTCCACCGGGTTCATGGCGACACCGCGGACGGTCGGGCGCTTGCCCTTCCACCTCATACGGCCGGCCTTGCCCCAGTTGATGTTGGCCTGCTCGGCGTTGCCGACCTGACCCACCGACGCCCGGCACCGCACGTCGACCATGCGCATTTCGCCGGACGGCATACGCAGCGTGGCGTACTGGCCTTCCTTGGCGAGCAGCTGGATCTGAGCGCCCGCGGAGCGGCCGAGCTTGGCGCCGCCGCCCGGACGGAGCTCCACCGCGTGGATGAAGGTACCCGTCGGGATGTTGCGCAGCGGCAGGCAGTTGCCCGGCTTGATGTCGGCCCCGGCGCCGTTCTCGATGCGGTCACCCTGCTTCAGGCCGGTCGGCGCGATGATGTAGCGCTTCTCGCCGTCGGCGTAGTGCAGCAGAGCGATGTTGGCGGTGCGGTTGGGGTCGTACTCGATGTGAGCGACCTTCGCCGGGATGCCGTCCTTGTCATGCCTACGGAAGTCGATGATCCGGTAGGCGCGCTTGTGACCGCCGCCTTGGTGGCGAGCGGTGACCCGGCCGTGTACGTTGCGGCCGCCCTTGCTGTGAAGGGGCGCAAGCAACGACTTCTCGGGCGTGCTGCGGGTGATCTCGGAGAAGTCCGAGACACTCGACCCGCGGCGACCCGGAGTCGTCGGCTTGTACTTACGGATGCCCATCTTTTTCGTTCATCCTTCGTCGGTTACATGGGTGAGCCCGCCGCACGCACGTGCGACGGTCTCTACCCCTGGCAGGCCGTACGGCCCGCCTACTTCTATGGCTGCTAGCCGATCTGACCGAAGATGTCGATCCGATCGCCCTCGACCAGGCTCACAATCGCGCGCTTGGTGTCGGGACGCTTGCCGAAACCGGTGCGGGTGCGCTTGCGCTTGCCCTGCCGGTTGATCGTGTTCACGCTGGTGACCTTGACCCCGAAGATCTGCTCAACGGCGATCTTGACCTGGGTCTTGTTCGCGGAGTTGCGCACCAGGAACGTGTACTTGTTGTTCTCATCGATCAGGCCGTAGCTCTTCTCAGAGACGACCGGCTTGATGATGATGTCGCGCGGGTCGGCGATCTTCTCCATCAGGCGTCTGCCCCTTCACTCGCATTGGCCGACCCTGCCGACAGCCGCGCCACGACCTGGTCGTACGCCTCCTGGGTGAAGACCACGTCGTCGTGGCAGAGCACGTCGTAGGTGTTGAGCTGCCCGGAGTCCAGCAGGTGGACCTCGGGAGCGTTGCGCAGGCTCAGCCAGGTCAGCTCGTCGGCCTCGTCGACGACGAGGAGGACGGTCCTGGACTGGGTGATCTTACGCAGGGCCTCGAGAGCCGCCTTGGTCTTCGGCGTCTCGCCGGTGACCAGACCGCTCACGACGTGCACGCGCCCGCCGCTGGCCCTGTCGGACAGGGCACCGCGCAGGGCGGCGACCTTCATCTTCTTGGGCGTCCGCTGCGAGTAGTCGCGCGGCACCGGGCCGTGGACGACGCCACCACCGGTGAACTGCGGCGCGCGGGTCGAGCCCTGACGGGCGCGACCGGTGCCCTTCTGGCGGTACGGCTTCTTGCCGCCGCCTCTGACCTCACCACGGGTCTTGGCCTTGTGGGTGCCCTGCCGGCGAGCGGCGAGCTGGGCCACGACCACCTGGTGGATCAGCGGAATGTTGACCTTGGCGCCGAAGATGTCTTCGGGCAGGTCGACGGTGCCGGCCTTGGAACCGCTGGCGTCGAGGACGTCAATGCTGGTCACTTGGCAGCCCCCTTCTTGGCAGCGGTGCGGACGAGGACCAGGCTGCCGTTGGCGCCGGGGATCGCACCCTTGATCAGGATGAGACCGTTCTCGACGTCGACGGCGTGAACCTTGAGGCTCTGCACAGTGGTGCGGACGTTACCCATCCGACCAGCCATGCGCAGACCCTTGAATACGCGGCCCGGGGTGGCGCAGCCACCGATGGAACCCGGCGAGCGGTGCTTGCGCTGCGTACCGTGCGACGCGCTAAGGCCCTTGAAGCCGTGTCGCTTCATGACACCGGCGAAGCCCTTGCCCTTGCTCTTGCCCGTCACGTCGACGAACTGGCCGGCCTCGAAGGTGTCGGCCAGGAGTTCCTGGCCCAGGGTGTAGTCGCTGGCGTCGTCGGTGCGGATCTCCGCGAAGTAACGGCGCGGGGTGATGTCGTGCTTACGCAGGTAGTCGCCGAGCGGCTTGTTGACCTTCCGTGGGTCGACCTGTCCGAAGCCGAGCTGAACGGCGGAATAGCCATCCTTGTCGGCGGTGCGGACCCTGGTAACCACGCACGGACCGGCCTCGACCACGGTCACCGGAACCATCCGGTTGTCCGCGTCGAAGACCTGGGTCATGCCGAGCTTCTTGCCCAGGACGCCCTTGATCGTCTTAGCCATGTCAGTGCGTTCCCTCAGAGCTTGATCGAAATGTCGACACCCGCGGGGAGGTCGAGCCGCATGAGCGAGTCGACGGTCTTGGGCGTCGGGTCGATGATGTCAATCAGCCGCTTGTGCGTGCGCATCTCGAAGTGCTCGCGGCTGTCCTTGTACTTGTGCGGCGAGCGGATGACGCAGTACACGTTCTTCTCGGTCGGCAGCGGCACCGGGCCCGCGACCTTCGCGCCAGTCCGCGTCACCGTCTCGACGATCTTCTTGGCCGAGCTGTCGATGACCTCGTGGTCATAGGCCTTAAGCCGGATGCGGATCTTTTGTCCCGCCATAGTGGCCTCGGTGTCCTTCGCTGTCGTCTGAAAAAGTATCGTGCGGCCTGTTGCCGCTATTTCGTGCAGGTCGAGCCCGCACAACCCCACGTGACAGACGTTGATGATCTGCCGTTTTCTTCCGTGATCCGGCAGTTACTTCGGTCACTCCGAAGCCACTGCGAGATCACGGCTTTCCCGTGGGGCCCGAGAGCGGGAGCCGTAGGGACTCCAGCCCTCTCGTGGTGCGGCGGTCGGCCTCGGTATCCGAGGGACGACCGCCGCCCCGCGATCGTACTACTTGATGATCTTGATGACCCGGCCGGCGCCGACGGTGCGGCCACCCTCACGGATCGCGAACTTGAGACCGTCCTCCATGGCGATGGGCTGGATCAGCTCAACGCGCATCTCGGTGTTGTCGCCCGGCATGACCATCTCGGTGCCCTCGGGGAGGTGCACGACACCGGTCACGTCAGTCGTACGGAAGTAGAACTGCGGGCGGTAGTTGTTGAAGAACGGCGTGTGGCGGCCGCCCTCGTCCTTCGACAGGATGTAGACCTGGCCGTTGAACTCGGTGTGCGGGGTGGTCGTGCCCGGCTTGATGATGCACTGGCCGCGCTCGACGTCGTCGCGCTTGATGCCGCGAAGCAGCAGCGCGGCGTTGTCGCCCGCGTGACCCTCGTCGAGGATCTTGTTGAACATCTCGATGCTGGTGACCGTGGTGGTCGTCTTCTCGGCCTTGATGCCGATGATGTCGACCTGCTCGTTGGTCTTGACGACACCGCGCTCGATACGGCCGGTGACGACCGTGCCGCGACCGGTGATCGAGAAGACGTCCTCGACCGGCATGAGGAACGGCTTGTCCGTCTCACGGGGCGGCTCGGGCACGTTCTCGTCGACCGCGTCCATCAGCTCGATGATGCTGTCGGCCCACTTCTCGTCGCCCTCAAGAGCCTTGAGCGCGGAGACGCGAACGACCGGGAGGTCGTCGCCGGGGAACTCCTGAGCCGAGAGCAGCTCACGGACCTCGAGCTCGACGAGCTCCAGGATCTCCTCGTCGTCGACCATGTCGGCCTTGTTGAGGGCCACGACGATGTAGGGGACGCCGACCTGGCGGGCCAGGAGGACGTGCTCCTTCGTCTGCGGCATCGGACCATCAGTGGCGGCGACCACGAGGATCGCACCGTCCATCTGCGCGGCACCGGTGATCATGTTCTTCACGTAGTCGGCGTGACCGGGGCAGTCCACGTGAGCGTAGTGGCGCTTCTCCGTCTGGTACTCGACATGCGCGATGGAGATCGTGATGCCGCGGGCCTTCTCCTCCGGCGCCTTGTCGATCTTGTCGAACGGAGTAGCCTTGTTCAGCTCGGGGAAACGGTCGTGAAGCACCTTGGTGATCGCCGCGGTGAGCGTGGTCTTACCGTGGTCGATGTGCCCAATGGTGCCGATGTTCATGTGCGGCTTGTTCCGCTCGAACTTGGCCTTGCCCACTGGTTCTCTCCTTGAGAATCTGTCTGACTTGCGTCTACACACTCGGGCCCGGGTGATCCCGAACCCCTAGGCGGTGAGGCGGCTCGCACCGCCCCACCAGAGGCCGAAGCCCCTTGACGGCTGGGCTGGGCCCGGCCGGGGGTTCCGGGACTAGTCGCCCCGGACCTTCGCGACGATCTCCTTGGCGATGCCCGGGGGCACCTCCGAGTAGGAGTCGAACTGCATGCTGTAGCTCGCGCGCCCCTGCGTCTTGCTACGCAGGTCGCCCACGTAGCCGAACATCTCAGAAAGCGGTACGAGCGCCGAGACGACGCGGGCGCCGGCCCGCTCGTCCATCGCCTGGATCTGCCCGCGGCGACCGTTGAGGTCACCGATGACGTCACCCATGTAGTCCTCGGGCGTGGTGACCTCGACGGCCATCATCGGTTCGAGGAGTACGGCGTCGGCCTTGCGAGCGGCCTCCTTGAAGGCCATCGAGCCAGCGATCTTGAAGGCCATTTCCGAGGAGTCGACGTCGTGCGCGGCACCGTCGATCAGCGTCACCTTCACGCCCACCATCGGATAGCCGGCCAGCACGCCGAACTCGGCGGCCTCCTGGGCACCCGCGTCGACCGAGGGGATGTACTCCCTCGGGACCCGGCCACCCGTGACCTTGTTCTCGAACTCGTAGCCGTCGTTGCCCTCGCCCAGCGGCTCGAGCTTGATGATGACCCGCGCGAACTGGCCGGACCCACCCGTCTGCTTCTTGTGGGTGTAGTCGACCTTGTCCACCGTGCGGCGGATGGTCTCGCGGTAGGCCACCTGAGGACGACCGACGTTGGCCTCGACCTTGAACTCGCGACGCATACGGTCGACGAGGATCTCCAGGTGAAGCTCGCCCATGCCCCAGATGACCGTCTGGCCGGTCTCCTCGTCACGACGGACCTGGAAGGACGGGTCCTCCTCGGCCAGCCGCTGGATCGCGGTCGACAGCTTCTCCTGGTCGCCCTTGGTCTTGGGCTCGATCGCGACGTTGATGACCGGAGCCGGGAACGTCATGGACTCGAGCACGACCTGGTTGGCCGGGTCGGACAGGGTGTCGCCGGTCGTGGTGTCCTTGAGACCCATGACCGCGACGATCTGCCCAGCGGACGCCGACGGGCGCTCTTCGCGCTTGTTGGCGTGCATCTGGTAGATCTTGCCGATCCGCTCCTTCTTACCCTTCACAGAGTTGACGACCTGTGAACCGGTCTCGAGCGTGCCCGAGTAGATGCGGATGTAGGTGATCTTGCCCAGGTGCGGGTCGCTGGCGATCTTGAAGGCCAGCGCGGCGAACGGGTCGTTCGGGTCCGCGTGACGCTCGATGACCTTCTCCTCGTTGCCGACCGCGTGGCCCGCGAAGGCGGGGATGTCGATCGGCGCCGGGAGGTAGTCGACCACCGCGTCGAGCAGGGGCTGAACGCCCTTGTTCTTGAACGCGGTGCCGGTGAGGACGGGGTTGACGGCGCTCGACAGCGTCGCGCGGCGGATGGCCGCCTTCAGCTGCTCCTCGGTCGGCTCGATGGCCTCGAGGAAGAGCTCCATCATCTCGTCGTCGTTCTCGGCGATGGTCTCGACGAGCTTGTCGCGCCACTCACGAGCGGCCTCGGCGTGGTCGGCCGGGATGTCGACGACGTCGTACATCTCGCCCTTGGCCGCGTCCTCGCTCCAGAGCAGGCCCTTCATCCGGACCAGGTCGATGACGCCCTTGAAACCGGCCTCGACGCCCCAGGGAAGCTGAACTACCGCAGGGGTGGCGGCCAGACGGGTGACCATCATGTCGACGCAGCGGTGGAACTCCGCGCCGACCCGGTCCATCTTGTTCACGAAGCAGATGCGCGGGACGTTGTAGCGGTCGGCCTGACGCCACACCGTCTCCGACTGCGGCTCGACGCCCGCGACACCGTCGAACACGGTGACCGCGCCGTCGAGGACACGGAGGTTACGCTCGACCTCGATGGTGAAGTCGACGTGGCCCGGGGTGTCGATCAGGTTGATCGTGTGACCGTTCCACTCGCAGGTCGTCGCAGCGGACGTGATCGTGATGCCACGCTCCTGCTCCTGCTCCATCCAGTCCATGGTGGCAGCGCCATCGTGGACTTCACCGATCTTGTAGTTGATGCCGGTGTAGAACAGGATGCGCTCAGTCGTGGTGGTCTTACCCGCGTCGATATGGGCGATGATCCCGATGTTTCGGACCTTTGCCAGGTCTAGAGCGGTCGTTGCGGCCACTTCTCTCGCGTCCTCGTCGTCTCGTCGAACCCGCCGGGGTTACCAGCGGTAGTGGGCGAAGGCCTTGTTGGACTCGGCCATCTTGTGGGTGTCCTCACGCTTCTTGACACTCGCCCCGAGGCCGTTGCTGGCGTCCAGGAGCTCGTTCATGAGGCGCTCGGTCATGGTCTTCTCGCGGCGGGCGCGGGAGTACTGCACCAGCCAGCGCAGGGCCAGGGTCGTGCTGCGCGCGGCGCGCACCTCGACCGGCACCTGGTAGGTCGCGCCACCAACACGACGGCTGCGAACCTCGAGGGTCGGCTTGACGTTGTCAAGCGCGCGCTTCAGGGTGACGACCGGGTCGTTGCCCGTCTTGTCCCTGCAGCCCTCAAGGGCGCCGTACACGATCGACTGCGCGATGGAACGCTTGCCGTCCAGGAGCACCTTGTTGATCAGAGCGGTGACCAGCGGCGAGCTGTAGACCGGGTCAGACATGAGCTGACGGCGGCCGGGAGAACCCTTGCGAGGCATAGTTAGCTCTTCTCCCTCTTCGCGCCGTACTTGCTGCGAGCCTGCTTGCGGTTGCGGACACCCTGGGTGTCCAGCGAGCCGCGAATGATCTTGTAGCGGACACCCGGCAGGTCCTTCACACGACCGCCGCGCACGAGCACGATGGAGTGCTCCTGCAGGTTGTGGCCCACACCGGGGATGTAAGCCGTGACCTCGATGCCGTTGGTGAGCCGAACACGGGCCACCTTGCGCAGTGCCGAGTTGGGCTTCTTAGGGGTCGTGGTGTAGACGCGCTGGCACACACCTCGACGCTGCGGATTCGCCCTTAGGGCAGGAGTCTTGGTCTTCGCGACCTTGTCCTGCCGGCCCTTGCGGACCAACTGCTGAATAGTGGGCACTGCCACTCCGTTCGTGCTGGCCGGTAATACGTCTTGTTCATTTCGCAGGTTCTGCCGGTGTCATGACCTGCTGGTTCTCCCCGTTTCGGCGCCCCCGCGCTCGGGCGTGTCGCGCTCTTCGCACAGACACATCCGCGGGGACAACTAGCCAGGAAGCCGTCCGGCGCTCCCATATATGAGCGCACAGCCGAGAGCCCGCTAACGACGGGCACGATGCTCTAGACTACCCAGGCCCACGCGACACGTCAAAGCAGCACGACAAAGCGGACACGCTTTTGCCACTACTGCTGGTCGCTGGGCCCTCTTCGATACATGCCCGGCTACTGCTCCACGCCCATGATATCCGGCTCACGGAGTATTTCGTCGCGGTTCCCCATGATGACTCGCACCGGACCGCGCATGGCCATGCGCGCGCTGGAAGGACGCACCGGGCATCGGGGCCGGCGGGTGGCCCCGGTTCACCCTCCGACCACCCAGACGGCCCAGAGCACGCACGTAGCGGCGCCCAGCCCCGTAAACCGGAGGAGCGTGCCCCTGGAGGGAGCCCGGCCCCGTATGGCGGGTGGGGCCCACCGGGCTGGCCGTAACACAGAACAAAGCACCGCGCCCGGATCACCAAGATCCAGACGCGGTGCTTCGAAGAACTGACTAGCGGTTGTACTGACCGAAGTCGTACTCCTCCAGCGGAACGGCCTCGCCGCTGCCGGTGCCGAAGGTGTAGTCGGCCGCGGAACCGTCGTATCCACCAACGGTGTACATGGCCGCCTTGGCCTCTTCGGTGGGCTCGACCCGGATGTTGCGGTATTGAGGCATGCCCGTACCGGCCGGGATGAGCTTACCGATGATGACGTTCTCCTTCAGGCCCAGGAGCGAGTCGGACTTGGCGTGGATCGCCGCGTCCGTCAGGACCCTGGTCGTCTCCTGGAAGGAGGCCGCCGACAGCCACGACTCGGTGGCGAGCGACGCCTTCGTGATGCCCATGAGCACCGGACGACCGGCGGCCGGGGAGCCGCCTTCCGCCACCGTCTCGCGGTTCATCTGCTCGAAGCGCGGGCGCTCGACGAGCTCGCCGGGCAGCAGGTCGGTCTCGCCGGACTCCAGCACGTTCACGCGCTTGAGCATCTGCCGCACGATGATCTCGATGTGCTTGTCGTGGATCGACACACCCTGCGAGCGGTACACCTGCTGGACCTCGGCCACCAGGTGCAGCTGCACGGCCCGCGGGCCGAGGATGCGCAGCACCTCGTTGGGGTTGACCGCACCGGCGACCAGCTGCTGGCCGACCGTCACACGCTGGCCGTCGGAGACGAGCAGACGCGAACGCATCGAGACCGGGTACGCGATCTCCTCCGAGCCGTCGTCCGGCGCGATGACGATCTTGCGAGCCTTGTCGGTCTCGTCGATGCGGACCCTGCCCTCGGCCTCGGAGATCGGGGCGACACCCTTGGGGATGCGCGCCTCGAAGAGCTCCTGGACACGGGGCAGACCGTGGGTGATGTCGGCGCCCGCCACACCACCGGTGTGGAAGGTACGCATCGTCAGCTGCGTGCCCGGCTCACCGATCGACTGGGCGGCGATGATGCCGACCGCCTCGCCGACGTCGACGAGCTTGCCGGTCGCCAGCGAGCGGCCGTAGCAGGTCGCGCAGACGCCGATCTTGGCCTCGCAGACGAGCGCACTGCGCGTGCGGACGGTCTCGATGCCGGCGTCGACCAGCGCGGTGACGTGGTTGTCGTTGATGTCGACACCCGCCGCCACGATGACCTTGCCGTCGACCTCGACGTCCTCGGCCAGGATGCGGCCGTGCACGTTGGACTCGGCGTTCTCCGCCTTGACCAGGCTGCCCGCCGAGTCCCGCTCGCCAACGTGCAGCGGGACCCCGCGGTCGGTGCCGCAGTCGATCTCACGCACGATGACGTCCTGCGCCACGTCCACCAGACGACGGGTCAGGTAACCCGAGTCGGCGGTACGCAGGGCGGTGTCGGCCAGACCCTTCCGCTGTCCGTGGGTGGAGATGAAGTACTCGAGCACCGACAGGCCCTCGCGGAACGAGGCCTTGATCGGACGCGGGATCGTCTCACCCTTGGTGTTGGACACCAGGCCACGGATGCCGGCGATCTGACGCACCTGCATCTTGTTGCCTCGGGCACCGGAGTTGACCATCATCCAGACCGGGTTGGTCGCCGGGAAGGCGTTGACCATGTCGGTCTCGACGTCGGCTGTGGCGTGCGTCCAGATCTCGATGAGCTCCTGACGGCGCTCCTCGTCGGTGATCAGACCGCGCTCGTACTCACGCTGGACCTTGTCGGCCCGGCGCTCGTAGTTCTCCATGATGGTGGCCTTGTTGGGCGGCGCGACGACGTCGTCGATCGAGATCGTGACGCCGGAGCGGGTCGCCCAGCGGAAGCCGGCGTCCTTGAGCGCGTCGAGCGAGTTGGCCACGTCGACCTTGGGATAGGTCTCGGCCAGCTCGTTGACGATCACGGACAGCTGCTTCTTGCCGACCTGGAAGTTGACGAACGGGTAGCTCGCCGGCAGCGTCTGGTTGAACAGGCACCGGCCGAACGTCGTCTCCAGACGGATCGGGTCACCCTGCTCCCAGCCCTCCGGCGCGACCCACTCGCGGGGCGGCAGGACGTCCTTGAGCCGGATCTGGATCTTCGCCTGGATCTCCAGCTCGTGACGGTCGAAGGCCATCTGAGCCTCGGCGATCGAGCCGAAGACCCGGCCCTCGCCCGCCGCGCCGTCCTTCTGGGTGGTCAGCCAGTAGAGGCCGATGACCATGTCCTGGGTGGGCATCGTCACGGGCTTGCCGTCGGCCGGCTTGAGGATGTTGTTGGTCGAGAGCATCAGGATGCGTGCCTCGGCCTGGGCCTCAGCCGACAGCGGCAGGTGCACGGCCATCTGGTCACCGTCGAAGTCCGCGTTGAACGCGGTGCAGACGAGCGGGTGGATCTGGATGGCCTTGCCCTCGACCAGCTGCGGCTCGAACGCCTGGATGCCCAGACGGTGGAGCGTCGGAGCGCGGTTGAGCAGCACCGGGTGCTCGGTGATGACCTCTTCGAGCACGTCCCACACGACCGGACGAGCCCGCTCGACCATCCGCTTGGCCGACTTGATGTTCTGGGCGTGGTTGAGATCGACCAGCCTCTTCATCACGAACGGCTTGAACAGCTCCAGCGCCATCTGCTTGGGCAGGCCGCACTGGTGCAGCTTGAGCTGCGGGCCGACGACGATGACCGAACGGCCGGAGTAGTCGACTCGCTTGCCCAGCAGGTTCTGGCGGAACCGGCCCTGCTTACCCTTCAGCATGTCGCTGAGGGACTTGAGCGGACGGTTGCCGGGACCGGTGACCGGGCGACCGCGACGGCCGTTGTCGAACAGCGCGTCGACGGCCTCCTGGAGCATCCGCTTCTCGTTGTTCACGATGATCTCGGGAGCACCGAGGTCGAGCAGACGCTTGAGGCGGTTGTTCCGGTTGATGACCCGGCGGTACAGGTCGTTCAGGTCGGAGGTCGCGAACCGGCCACCGTCGAGCTGCACCATCGGGCGCAGGTCCGGCGGGATGACCGGGATGCAGTCGAGCACCATGCCACGCGGCGAGTTGGTGGTGTTGAGGAACGCCGACACGACCTTGAGCCGCTTGAGCGCGCGGGCCTTCTTCTGGCCCTTGCCGCTGCGGATCGTCTCGCGCAGGTTCTCGGACTCGACGTCGAGGTCGAAGCTGATCAGGCGGTCCTGGATCGCCTGAGCGCCCATGCCGCCCTTGAAGTAGCGGCCGAAGCGGTCGCGCATCTCGCGGTAGAGCAGCTCGTCGCCCTCAAGGTCCTGGACCTTGAGGTTCTTGAAGCGGCTCCACACCTCGTCGAGCCGGTCCAGCTCACGCTGGGCCCGGTCGCGAAGCTGACGCATCTCGCGCTCGGCGCCCTCACGGACCTTGCGGCGCTGGTCGCCCTTGGCGCCCGCGGCCTCAAGCTCGCCCAGGTCGCCTTCGAGCTTCTTCTGCCTGGCCTCGACGTCGGCGTCACGGCGCTGCTCGATGTGCTGCCGCTCGACGGAGATCTTCGCCTCCAGCGAGGGCAGGTCACGCTCACGCATCTCGGTGTCGACATGCGTGATCATGTACGCCGCGAAGTAGATGACCTTCTCCAGGTCCTTCGGGGCCAGGTCGAGCAGGTAACCGAGGCGCGACGGGACGCCCTTGAAGTACCAGATGTGCGTGACGGGCGCGGCCAGCTCGATGTGGCCCATCCGCTCACGACGCACCTTGGCGCGAGTCACCTCGACGCCACAGCGCTCACAGATGATGCCCTTGAACCGGACGCGCTTGTACTTGCCGCAGTAGCACTCCCAGTCGCGGGTCGGACCGAAGATCTTCTCGCAGAAGAGCCCGTCCTTTTCCGGCTTGAGGGTGCGGTAGTTGATGGTCTCTGGCTTCTTTACCTCGCCGTGCGACCACTGACGGATGTCGTCGGCCGTCGCAAGGCCGATCCTGAGCTCGTCGAAGAAGTTGACGTCTAGCATTTTGTGCGATCTCCCCCTCAGACTTCTTCCACGCTGCTCGGCTCACGCCGGGACAGATCGATACCGAGCTCCTCCGCCGCGCGGAAGACGTCCTCGTCGGTGTCCCGCATCTCGATGGACATGCCGTCGCTGGAGAGCACCTCGACGTTGAGGCACAGCGACTGCATTTCCTTGATGAGGACCTTGAAGGACTCCGGGATGCCCGGCTCGGGGATGTTCTCGCCCTTGACGATCGCCTCGTAGACCTTCACGCGGCCCAGGACGTCGTCGGACTTGATCGTCAGCAGCTCCTGGAGGGCGTAGGCGGCGCCGTACGCCTCCAGAGCCCAGACCTCCATCTCACCGAAGCGCTGGCCACCGAACTGGGCCTTACCGCCGAGCGGCTGCTGGGTGATCATGGAGTAGGGGCCGGTCGACCGGGCGTGGATCTTGTCGTCGACCAGGTGGAGCAGCTTCAGGATGTAGATGTAGCCGACCGCGATCGGATAGGGGAACGGCTCGCCGGAGCGGCCGTCGAACAGCTTGGCCTTACCGCTCTGCTGCACCATCCGGTCGCCGTCTCGGTTGGCGACGGTGTTGCCGAGGAGGCCGACGATCTCCTCCTCGTGGGCGCCGTCGAAGACCGGCGTGGCCATGTTGGTGCGCGGGGCGACCTTCTCGAAGCCCTTGTCACGCAGCCGCTCGGCCCACGCCTCCTGGACGCCGGAGATGTCCCAGCCGCGGGCGGCGATCCACCCGAGGTGGGTCTCCAGCACCTGGCCGACGTTCATTCGGCCGGGCACGCCCAGGGGGTTGAGGATGATGTCGACCGGGGTGCCGTCCTCCAGGAACGGCATGTCCTCGACCGGCAGGATCTTGGAGATGACACCCTTGTTGCCGTGCCGGCCGGCCAGCTTGTCGCCGTCGGTGATCTTACGCTTCTGGGCCACGTAGACGCGGACCAGCTCGTTGACACCGGGCGGCAGCTCGTCGCCCTCCTCACGGGAGAACACCCGGACGCCGATGACCTTGCCCTGCTCGCCGTGCGGCACCTTCAGCGAGGTGTCGCGGACTTCGCGGGCCTTCTCACCGAAGATCGCGCGCAGCAGCCGCTCCTCCGGGGTCAGCTCGGTCTCGCCCTTCGGGGTGACCTTGCCGACCAGGATGTCGCCGGGTACGACCTCGGCGCCGATGCGGATGATGCCGCGCTCGTCGAGGTCGGCCAGGACCTCCTCGGAGACGTTGGGGATGTCCCGGGTGATCTCCTCGGGGCCCAGCTTGGTGTCGCGGGCGTCGACCTCGTGCTCCTCGATGTGGATCGAGGAGAGGACGTCGTCCTGCACCAGCCGCTGGGAAAGGATGATCGCGTCTTCGTAGTTGTGACCCTCCCACGGCATGAACGCCACGAGAAGGTTCTTGCCCAGCGCCATCTCACCGGTGTCGGTGCAGGGACCGTCGGCGATGACCTGGTTGACCTCGACCCGGTCGCCCTCAGCGACGATGGGCTTCTGGTTGAAGGAGGTGCCCTGGTTGGACCGCTTGAACTTGGCGACACGGTAGGTGGTGCGGGTGCCGTCGTCGTTCATCACGGTGACGTAGTCGGCGGAGACCTCCTCGACCACCCCCGCCTTCTCGGCGCTGATGACGTCGCCCGCGTCGGTCGCGGCCCGGTATTCCATGCCGGTGCCGACCAGGGGCGCCTCGCTCTTGAGCAGCGGCACCGACTGGCGCTGCATGTTGGAGCCCATGAGCGCGCGGTTGGCGTCGTCGTGCTCCAGGAACGGGATCATCGCGGTGGCCACCGACACCATCTGGCGCGGCGACACGTCGATGTAGTCGACCTCGTCGGCCCGCGCCAGCTCCGTCTCGCCGCCCTTGGTGCGGACCAGGACCCGCGAGTCGGCGAACGTGCCGTCGGCGTTGAGGATCGTGTTGGCCTGCGCCTTGACGAAGCGGTCTTCCTCGTCGGCGGTCAGGTAGTCGATCTGCTCGGTCACCTTGCCGTCGACGACCTTGCGATAAGGCGTCTCGACGAAGCCGAAGGCGTTGATCCGGCCGTAGGAGGCCAGCGAGCCGATCAGGCCGATGTTGGGGCCTTCCGGGGTCTCGATCGGGCACATCCGGCCGTAGTGGGACGGGTGCACGTCACGGACCTCGAAGCCGG
>NZ_JAHKRM010000068.1 GCF_019396345.1 Nonomuraea guangzhouensis
CATGCTCGTGGCTTCTCTGCTGTGATCTTCTTGCCTCGACAACAAGAAGGATCACCGAGAGCCACGAGCTCTCTCAAGCCCTCTGCACTCCGCGGAACCTCAAACCCCGATCAAGTTCGAAGAGCCGTCAATGTGCTCACTGACTCATGGAGCTGGCAGGTGTTTGCGATCGCCGCCGCGCTGCTGGTCATCGTGGCCGTAATCGCCTATCGCATGGAGAGCACCCGAAAACAAGAGCATGCCGTGGCCAGCCGAACAAACCAGGTTGCCGCAGGTCCTGGTGCCCGCATCACCGCAAGCCCAATCAATGCAACCGGCGCGGATGTCGATCAGGTCGCCGAGAGCAACGGTCAGATCCTGAACTCAGGGATCACCGCCGAGAACGCAACGGTTCGGCAAAGGGCAACGAAAGGTGGGCTCATCGATGACTCGCCGATCATCGCAGAGTAGCGGGCGATATGAGCCTGGGCGACCAGTGCGGTGCTCCTTGCGTGGGCAGCGCCGGCCGCGACCGGCCGAAGAGCCGCAGCGCGGTCAGTTGGCCGCATAACGCGCGACGCAGGCCACCGGAGACGGCGCTTGAAGTCCATGGAGAATGTCATCATTCGCGCTTGAGCGGCGCCGACTCATGCGCTGAGCTGCGGTGATGTTCAATGCCTGCGGTGGACGGTTGTCTAGTCCTGGTCGCCGACCTCGATGATGGTCTGGTCTGCCGGTAGCAGGCGGGTTTCCCCGTCCGGGGTGGTGATAACCAGTATGGGGATGCCTTCGGCAATGCCGAGTTGTTTGCGTTCGGGTTCGGTCGGCATGCGGGCCATGAGGCTGGTGCCTTGCGTGATGGAGACGATGGCAGCTTCGCCTGCGTCTCGGACGCGTGAGCCGCGGAGTTGAGTGATGATGAGCCCCTCTCCCCTGAGTACGGCCATGGCGCGACGGACGGAGTCGCGAGAGATGCCGAACTCGGCCACGTAGTCGCTCTCGGCGGGGAGTCTCTGCCCGGGGCGAAGCTCTCCCTGTTCGATGCGTGCCCGGATCAGGTCTGCGAGTTGCTTGTAGACCGGGCGGTCGGCGCTGGGATCGATGGCCATGACACCGAAGCTACGTAGCACTGTACGTGCTTCCTATTGCAGCTACGTTCGTATGTAGCTACATTCGTTGAGACGTTGACTTCGTCTTGAGCGGGGGCAGATCCCATGACAGTTCAGGAACTCGCGATCCGATACCCAAGCTGGGTGATCTGGCGTAGTACCGCCGACAACGGCCCTGGAAGCTGGTACGCCACACGACGTGGGATGCCCCTGAGCAACGCTCAACTGAATGCCGGAATGGCCCAGACAGTGAGTGGCGATGACGACGCTGCCCTGGTCCAGGAGCTACAACAGCAACAGTGGATCGCCGTTCCGGCCGGCGACCCGGCGTGATCCCATGGCAAGCCCGAGCCAACTCGGCGAGGAGTACCACGGTGTCCACCCGCTGGCCCTGCAGGCTGGATACAAGCGCGTAGCTTGGCAGAAGTGCGATCAGCGCACCACACGGGTACGCGTCCGCGAGCACACCTGCGAGTGTCAACCGATCGTCTACGAGCTGTGCCAGGCAGGCGGCTTGATGTTCGTCCGGCGCTTCTACCGAGGCGATGGTGTGCGCGAACATCAAAGTGAATGGTTGCGCGCCCCTGCGGCGGCACGGCTGTGGTCGCGCATTCTGCTGGGGCAGGCTCGATGAACAGCCAGCCTGGCCCGTGTCTACCCGATCCGCCCTGGTCGGCTACGACGGCTCAGCGACTTGGCTTGCCGGTTGAAAAGTCTGAGACACGGCTTCAGCCCTGCCTGGTGCTAGACGGTCAACCCCCGGGGAGCGCGAGGGGCCGGGGCCCCTCGCCGGGGTTTGGGGCGGAGCCCCAATAGACACAGCCTGAGCGCAGCGAAGACCATGCCTGTAAGCGGGAAAACTGCCTGAGCGCAGCGAAGACCACGGTTGTGGGGCTGAGCGTGGTGAAGGGTGTGGCTAGGGGATGATTGGCTGTGTTGAGGACCGAATGAGGAGGGCACCGGTGACCCGTCAGATCGTCTCCGTTGTGGGTGGTAAGGATGCCGCCGGCACCGACACCTACGAATCGACCAACCCCGCGCGCATCACCGAGGTCGTCGCCCGCGTCGGCCTGGCTGATGCCCAGGCCTTCGCCGACGCCTGCCGCACCGCCAAGGAGGCTCAGCGGGAGTGGGCCAAGGTGCCGGCCCCGGTCAGAGGGCGGGTGATCGCGTCGATCGGGCGGCTGGTCGAGGCCAATGCCGAGGCCCTGGCGCACCTCGTCACCCAGGAGATCGGCAAGCCGTACGCCGAGGCCCTGGGCGAGGTGCGGGAGATCGTTGACACGTGTGACTTCTTCCTCGGCGAAGGCCGCCGCCTGTACGGGCAGACCGTGCCGTCGGAGATGCCGGACAAGAAGCTGTTCACGTTCCGCAACCCGGTCGGGGTGGCGGCGGTGATCACTGCTGGCAACTTCCCGGTCGCGGTGCCGTCCTGGTATCTGGTTCCGGCGCTGCTCTGCGGCAATGCCGTGGTGTGGAAGCCGGCCGAGTACGCGGCGGCGTCCGCGCATGCGATGTACCAGCTGTTCGCCGCCGCGGGGCTGCCCGACGGGGTGCTGAACATCGTGTTCGCCGACGGCGTCCAGACCTTCCGGGGGCTGGAGCTGGCGCTGGAGGAGGGCACGGTGCACAAGGTCGGGTTCACCGGGTCCAGCGAGGTGGGCAGGAAGATCGGGGAGCTCACCGGGCGGCATCTGCAGGCGGCCTGCCTGGAGCTGGGCGGGAAGAACCCGATGGTGATCATGCCGGACGCCGATCTCGATCTGGCCGTCGAGGGGGCGTTGTTCTCCGGGTTCGGTACGGCCGGTCAGCGCTGCACCAGCCTGGGCACGGTCATCGTGCATGAGAGCGTGCACGACGAGTTCGTCGAGCGGTTCGCCCAGGCCGTACAGAACGCCGAGATCGGCGACCCGGAGCAGGACGTGCTGGCGGGCCCGCTGCTCGACCAGAAGTTCGCGGATCGGTACGAGGAGTACCTGACCTGGATCCAGCCCCACCACCGGGTCGTGTCCGGAAATGTCGGAAAAATCGCCAACGAAAGCCCGCGCCGCGACTTCACCGGCGACGGCGGCCTCTACTACCACCCCGTCGTGGTCGACGGCGTCAAGCCCACCGACCAGCTGTTCCTGGAGGAGACGTTCGGGCCCATCGTGGGCGTGACGACGTTCGAGACCCTCGACGAGGCCATCGAGCTGGCCAACCTGCCCGGCTACGGCCTGTCCAGCTCGATCTACACCACCGACGCCAGGCACGCGTGGAAGTTCCGTGAGGGGATCTCCGCCGGCATGGTCAGCGTCAACAACTCCACCTCCGGCGCCGAGGCGCACCTGCCCTTCGGCGGCAACGGCAAGTCCGGCAACGGCAGCCGTCAGTCCGGTATCTGGGTGCTCGACCAGTTCACCCGCTGGCAGGCGATGAACTGGGACCACTCCGGCCACCTGCAGAAAGCCCAGATGGACGTCGTGGACATCGCACCGGATATGAGTTTCCGGCTCTAGATCCTTCTACCTTGGAGGAAGAAAGCCACTCTGCCGGGAAGCGCGGGCTTCCCGGCGAGTGATGGTCGTGTCACGATATCGGCGCCTTCGATTACAGGGAGAAGCCGATGAGTGACGATCCGACACCGTTAATGACCCAGCGGACACTCCGGCTGCGGGCAGGCTTCCCCTGCCGCTGGAGCGTATGGAGCGCCAACGGCAAGGGTTGGTTCCCGCACGACACCCCGCCGGCGCGCGACTTCGACGGCCTGCCGTACTTCCACGGTGACGACCTGGTGCTCGACGTCCCGCGCGAGCCGCTGACGATCAGGGCGGCCAGGGGCATGGAGTACGGCTCGGCGGAGACCACGCTCGTGCCCGGCGACGGCGAGACGCTGGTCGAGCTGGCGCCGCAGCGTATCTACGACGCGGCGGCCCGCGGCTGGTACGGCGGTGACCTGCACGTCCACCTCAACCGGCCGTCCCGGTGGGTGGCCGACTCCCAGCACGGCGAGGACCTGCACGTGATCAACCTGCTGCCGGGCGACGAGCAGGACAAGGAGGCCGTCGAGCACTGGTCGGGCCGCGATCTGCCCTGGTCGGACGAGACGCACGTGGCCAGGGTGGACCTCGCCCACCACGCGCTCGGCCCCGAAAGGTGCCACGACACGGTGCGTAAGCTGCGCGAGCGCGGCGCGCTCATCGGCTACGCCAACGCCTTCCACGGCCCGGTCGAGACGCCCGAGCAGCTCATCGGCGCGGGCGATCCGGAGTACGACGCCCGGTTGTCGGTGGTCGACGCGGCGCTCGGCCTGGTCGACAGCTTCTGTTCGGCGATCGGCTCGGACCGCGCCTACCGCAGGCTGATCGGCGCGGGCAACCGCGTCGCCGCCGTCGCCGGTACGGCCCAGCGGCTCGGGCCGATCGGGCGCGAACGCACGTACGCGCACGTGGACGGGCGGCTGACCGCCGAGTCCTACGCCGACGCGGTACGGCACGGCCGTACGTTCGCCACGACTGGACCGTTCCTGGAGCTGTCGGTCGAGGGCCAGGGCCCCGGCGCCACGCTCGACCTGACGCCCGGCAGCAGGGTGCGGGTCGCCGGGCGGGTGATCGGGCCGCTGGTGGAGAACGTACGGCTGCTGACCGCCGACGGCGAGCTGGCCTCAGGGCCGCCCGGCGAGGTGACGGCGGAGCTGACGGTGATCTGGCCGACCTACGTGGTGGCGATCGCCGAGGGCGGCGGGCAGGTACGGGCGCACACGAGCCCGGTCTATCTGGACGTCCAGAGCCGGCGGGTGGCCAGGGAGGAGGACGTGACCTTCTGCCTGCGCTGGCTGGAACTGCTGGAAGATCTCGTCAAGGACCGGGTGAGTGCCGACTACCTGGCGGTCATGCAGGAGGCCCGCAGGGTCTACCAGTCCCGCCTGGCATGAGAAACGGAGGAACGCGGGCCCTGATCGGGGGTGCCCGCGTTCCTCCGTCTCACTTCACAACAGGGGTCACTTCACGACCTGGGGTCAGACCTGGCCGGCCTTCTCCAGGGCCGAGCAGCAGGTGTTCACCAGCAGGCGGGTGACCACGTACGGGTCGACGTTGGCGTTGGGGCGGCGGTCCTCGATGTAGCCCTTCTGGTCCACCTCGACCTGCCACGGGATGCGTACGGAGGCGCCGCGGTTGGAGACGCCGTAGCTGTACTTGTTCCACGGGGCGGTCTCGTGGGCGCCGGTCAGGCGGCTCTCGATGCCCACGCCGTACTGGGTGATGTGCTCCATCGGCTTGTCGTCCTGGCCGAGGGCCTCACAGGCGGTGATGATGGGCTCGTAGCCCTCGCGCATGGCCTTGGTGGAGAAGTTGGTGTGCGCGCCGGCGCCGTTCCAGTCGCCGCGGGCAGGCTTGGCGTCGAGCGTGGCCTCCACGCCGAACTCCTCGGCCGTGCGGTAGAGCAGCCAGCGGGCGATCCACATGTGGTCGGAGACGTCCAGCGGACTGGCCGGGCCTACCTGGAACTCCCACTGACCCGGCATGACCTCGGCGTTGATGCCGGAGATCGCGAGGCCGGCGGCGAGGCAGCGGTCGAGGTGGAGCTCGACGATCTCGCGGCCGAAGATGGCGTCGGCGCCGACACCGCAGTAGTAGGGGCCCTGCGGAGCGGGGAAGCCGCCCTCGGGGAAGCCCAGCGGGCGGCTGCCCTTGAAGAAGGTGTACTCCTGCTCGATGCCGAACCACGACTCCTGGTCGGCGAACTGCTCGGCGATCGGGCGCAGCAGGGCGCGGGTGTTGCTCTTGTGCGGAGCGCCGTCGATCTCCTCGACCTCGCACAGGACCAGCACGCTGGTGCCGCCGCGAATCGGGTCGGGACAGGTGAAGACCGGACGGAGCACGCGGTCCGACGAGTGACCCTCCGCCTGGTTCGTGCTGGAGCCGTCGAAGCCCCAGACCGACGGCTCGGCTCCGTCAGCGAGGATCTTCGTCTTCGAGCGCAGGAGTGCGGTGGGCTCGGTGCCGTCGATCCAGATGTACTCAGCCTTGTAGCTCACGTCGGTCCTTTCAGGATGTCTCACAGCCACGCCGAGTCTTCCGGCTGACCGTTTCCCGCTTTTTGCCCGAATGTGAACGTCGTGTTAATCAACCCGGGGATGACCGGGCGATTCCCCAGTCATGCGATCATTTGTTACAAAGGGGGCTTTAGTGATCTTTGACCTCGAAGAGGACCGCAGGCCGCGCGGGCACAAGCACGACCCGGAGGCGCTCACGCCGGCGCAGCGGCAGCTCGGCCGGCATCTGGTCGACGTGCACGACGGCTACCGCCAGGAGATGCGGCAGGTGCTGGACGCGCTCGACCAGGTCGCCGCGGGCGCCCTCGACGCCGCCGCGCTGCGGTCGATGATCAATCGGCTGAGCATGCGGCAGAACTACTGGACGCTGGGCGCGTTCTGCGCGACGTTCTGCCGGTTGGTGACCGTGCACCACACGATCGAGGACGAGGCCATGTTCCCGGCGATACTCAAGCGGGACGACTCGCTGGAGCCGGTGATCGACAAGCTCAAGGAGGAGCACGAGGTCATCGCCGCGCTGCTGACCCGGCTCGACGAGGCCTGCGTGGCGCTGGTGGCCGGCGGCACCGGCCTCGACCAGGTACGGGCCGAGGCCGATCGGCTGTCCGCCGTCCTGTCCTCGCACTTCGCCTATGAAGAGGAGGAGCTGGTCGAGCCGATCGGCCGGCTCGACGTCCGTATCTAGGTCCTCCCGTCCGTCCCTCTGCCGTCGTAGCCGAGCAGTCGCATGGCCGTGTCGGGGTCCATCGCGGCGGCCAGGAGTTGCGCCCTGGCGTGGGCCTGGTCACGTTCGTGTTCCGCCTTGGTCTGCGCCGTTCGTACGGCCTTGATGGCGATGAGCGCCAGGCCGGCGCCCACGATCACCGCCACCACGACCACGAACAGCGCCAGCAGCAGCCCGGGCGAGGCCAGCCCGACGACCGGGGTCGCGCCCGTCAGGGCCAGCCCGGTGATGAGCGCGAGGACGACGAGCGCGAGCAGACTGGCGACGACCATCCACGTCCGCCGCCGGGGTGGCGGCGGTTCTGCCGCGAGGGGCGGTGGCGCGAACACGGGCGTGGGATCGGGCGCCCACGGTACGAACTCGGGCCGGCCCGGCTCGGCGACCACCGCGCTGGGCCCGGCGACGACCTCGGCGCTCACCACGACCGGTTCGGGGACCGCAGGCTGGAAAACCGGCCCCGCGGGCCAACCGCCGGGCTGACCTGCCTGGCCAATGGGCTGGGCGATCGGCTGCCCGTTCGGCCGGCTCGCGGCCTGCCCGTAGGGCTGGTCAGCGGGCTCCTCCTCCACCTGGCCAGGCAGGTCGCGCTCGATCCGGCTGTGCTCCTTGTGCGCCCTGGCCGCGTCGCGGTGGTACTCCTCCAGCTCCTGGTACAGCTCGTCGGAAGAGTAGATCGTCCCGTCGATCAGCGACCCGGTCGCCCGTTCGATGATCGCCACCACGTCGTCGCCGTTGAGCGTCTTGTGCGTCTCCAGCGCGTGCGCGAGGCAGAGCACGTCCCTGCGATGCTCCTCCAGCAGCCGCTCGGTCTTCTCCAGCAGCCGGACCAGGTTGAACTCGATCCGCTCCCCCAGCACGTCGGGCGCCAGCTCGGGCTGGCCCCGGCTCGGCTCTCGCTCGGTGATGCCGATGGGGCCACCGCCGCCGCGCCGCGGCATCGCCTTGCCGCCGTGGATCTCCAGCTCCTGCAGCGCGGGCAGTGAGGTGACGCCCGAGCCCATCCCCCAGTACGACTCCATGAGCGCAGTCAGGTACGTCGCCGAGTGCAGGTCACCGGAGACGCCGGAGGAGTTGTCCTCGCTGAAGAACATCCGCTCCCCGGCCAGGGAGGCGAGCGAGACCATGATGTCGGCCTCGTACTCGGACTTCCACCGGGTGAACTGGTCCTCGGGCTTGATCGAGGCGACCATGCCGAGGTAGTCGGCGCCCTTCTCGATCGTGGCGATGTCGATCTCCAGGTGGAAACGGGTCACGTAGGCCACCACGGCGTGGCACGCCTCGTGCACGGCCACCGCGTGCCGTTCCCGCTCGATGTACTCGACGTCCTCGGGCGGGCCGAGCTGCTTGAGCCGCTTGGCCCGCAGCACGTCGGACCAGGAGATGACCTCGCGGCCGTCGCGGATGGCGGTGATCAGCGACTCGTTGACCAGGTCCTTGATCGTGGCGCCCGTCGCGTAGGGGGTGATGGTGGCGAGCTTGTCGATCTGCTGCGCGGTCAGCTCGTGGTCGACCTTGTCGAAATAGCCCTGGTACGTACGAACCCGTCCGGCTTTGGAGGGGTAGCCGACCTTGTAGATGCGGTCGATGCGGCCGGGCCGCAGCAACGCCTCGTCGAGCGCGTCGGGCCGGTTGGTGGCCATCATGACAAGGATGCGGAACTTGGGCGGCGGCTTGGGCCGCATCCCGAGCAGCCGCCTGATCAGGCGGTTGAAGAACCCGCGCGGCTTCTTGAGCCCGGACAGTTCGGTGAGCAGGGCCTGCAGGGTGCCGGGGTCGCCGCTGCTCATTCCGCCGCCGCCCATGATGAAGCGGTTGCGGGTCTCCGGCTCCTCCACCTCCCGCCTGGCACGGAAGGCGAGCACCGAGCGGCTCTCCTCGGACAGGTAGTTGGCCCCATGACAGCCGGAGAAGCCGCCGCCCTGCCCCGGCGGGCCCTGCTGGGCCAGCCGGCCGCGCTTGCCGAGCGAGTCGGCCTCGTCGAAGAAGACGATCACCCCGCCGTACCTGAGCGCGAGCTTGCGCAGCTTCCTGAAGAGCGTCTTGACCTTGAGGATGCCGATGCCCATGAACATGTTCGTGAACGCGCCGGGGTCGACGAACACGTACGGCTTGCCGGTCTCGCCGGCCACCGCCTCGGCCATCAGCGTCTTGCCGGTGCCCGGCGGCCCCCACAGCAGCAGGCCGCTGGGCACGTACCCGCCGCGATTCTCGATCTCGTCGGGCCGTTCGAGGAAGACGATGTTCTCCTGGACCCGTTCGACCACGTGGTCCTGTCCCCAGACGTCGGAGAAGCGGGTCTTGATGTCGTCCGGGAAGTACGTCTCCACGCCGCCTCGGGACAGGAACCAGAACAGGCCGACGAACTGGATGATGACCACGAAGAACAGGAACACGATCTGGACCAGGAACGGCATCGCCTTCCAGATCAGCGCGGGCGCGCTGAACAGGGCGAGCAGCGGGCTGGTGTCGAGCACCGCGCCGAGCACCAGCGCGATCAGCACCACCCAGAAGATGATCTTGGCGGCGAGGGCGAAGCGGTATCTGGTCCAGTCGTCGAACCGCTGGTGAGTCCACCGCTCGAACCCGCCGAAGACGCGCCGGCTCCAGAAGCGGTGGTAGGCCGACCACCGCTCGCTGACGAAGAAGTGCAGCTGCCGCAGGGCCTCGACGCCCAGCAGCCAGAAGATCCACTGGTAGGAGTACGCGATGGCCCGTATGGCCTCGCCGAAGGACACGATGCCCTCGAAGTCGGCCATCACCTTCCAGGTGAGGATGAAGAAGGCGAGGACCAGCCCGATGAGGAACCTGCTCCGGGCCCAGAACGGCATCTTCTTCCTGGTCTCGGCTTCGGGATCAGCCGGGCCGCTGCCGGGCGCGCGCAGCCCGCTGTGATGCGTGGTGGTGGTCAATGGTGCTCCTTCATCCGGGCAGCCGGAGCAGCTTGAAGGTCTGCTCGATCTTGTCGAACTCAGCCGCGCGCGCTCTGAAGCAGATGGACTGGCAACCGATGAGCATCACGGAGACCGTGGCTCCCTGCTCGTCGAGGATGGCGGTGTGGTCGAAGGTCTGGACGTCGGCGCCGATCTGGTAGTTGAAGCGGACCCGCACTCCCCTGGCGCCGCGGTCGAGCTGGAGGATCTGATCGCTGATCAGCTCGAACCCCTTGAACAGCGGCTGCCGCCCCGCCTGGGCCGCATTGGCCGCGTAGAGCGTGCGGACCTGCCCGGTCACCGGCAGGATGAAGTCGCGGAGCCGGTCCAGCGAGATCGCGTTCCGTTGCTCGTCCGTGAGCTTGTGCACGGTGGCGTAGACGAACGGATCCGTCGAGCTGAGCAGGTGCTCGACGGACGGCTGCGCCGACTGGTCGAAGGCCGTGGACCAGACCTCCTGGCGCCGCAGCCGGGCCGCCTCCGAGTTCGGGTGGTCGCCGGTCAGATAGAGCTCGATCGCTTCGGTGTTGAGCTGGCTGAAGGAGGAGGGCACCTTGAAGTAGGTGGTGCCTTCCCTGTCGCGTACGTAGGTGAAATCAGGCTGTCCGCACGCTGACAGCATGAAGATCGCGGCCAAGAGCACGATCCAAGCCCGTGTTGTTTTCACCTGGGCTTACCTCCGCTTTACGGACCAACGGAGTTGTTCTGCCCGTTTTCATGTGAAATGAGGCCGAGTGCGAGGTCATAAATCTTGACCAAATCTTGGCCGGGCATTGGCTTCATTTGTTACAGATCCGCACAGATCAGGCGTCGGATCTTGTGCGGATGCCCCCACAACGTTGGCGTCCCCCCATTGGTTCAACCGGCAAAGTAGCGAAAGATAGAAGGATCCCTGCTACCCGGAGCGGACAATGACAGAACCGGCCATGGAGACTGTGGACAGCTTCGGCATGATGGCGGAGCGGATGTTCGCCGACATCTGGTCGCGCGGTGCCCTCTCGGACAAGGAGCGCCGCCTGCTCCTGCTCGGCCTGCTCGTCGGGCAGGGCATCGACGACCAGGTGGAGGTCCACCTCGACACCGCGCTGCGCGCGGGCGAACTGGATGAGAGTGAGCTGCGCGAGCTCGTGGTCTTCCTCACCCACTACGCGGGCTGGACTCGCGGGTCGCGGCTGAACAACCAGGTCGAGGGCCTGATCGAAGACGTCAGGCGGGATCGATCCGGTAGACGGGGCCTTCGAGGCTGAGCGCGTACAACTCCCCGTCGAGCCCCTCGCCGAACGACGAGAGCTGCTCGACCCGCCCGACCTCGGCGTCCTTGTCCAGTTCGTCGACGGGTGCGGCCTTGACCCACCCCGCGCAGAAGTCGCCGTACAGGAACCGGCCCTGCAGCCAGGGGATCTTGCTCCCTCGGTAGACATAGCCGGCGATCACCGAGCAGTTGCCGCCCTGGTGGAGCGGATAGGTGATCACCGGGTCAGTGAGCTCGCGGCCCTTGCCGCCTCTGAAGGGCTGGTCGCCTTCGCGGAGGTTCCAGCCGTAGTTCTCGCCGCCCTCGGATCCGGCCGGCTGGTAGTCGACCTCCTCCCACCGGTCCTGCCCGACGTCGCCGATCCAGAGGTCGCCGTTGTCGCGGTCGAAGCCGAACCGCCAGGGGTTGCGCAGGCCGTACGCCCAGATCTCGGTCCGCGCGCCCTCCTTGCCGACGAACGGGTTGTCGTCGGGGATCTTGTACGGCGTGCCGCGCGGGTCGATGCGCAGGATCTTGCCGAGCAGCGTCCCGAGGTTCTGGCCGTTGCGATGCGGGTCGCCGCCGCTGCCGCCGTCACCCAGCGCGATGTAGAGGTGGCCGTCGGGGCCGAAGGCCAGTTGCCCGCCGTTGTGGTTGGCGTAGGGCTGGTCCTGGGTCAGCACGTCACGCCTGCGGGTGGCCTTCTCCCCGTCGTACGCCCACTCGGTCACGTGCGTGTCGCCGCTCGCGTCGGTCCAGTCGAGGTAGAGCCAGCGGCCCGACGGGTGGAAGGCCACGCCGAGCAGGCCCTGCTCGTTGCCGGCGCTGACCTCGCCCGACAGGTTCACGATCGTGTCGCCGTCGAGGGTCTTCAGCCTGCCGCCCTGCTCGGCGACGTACAGCCGCCGGTCGCCCTTCCGTACCGCGAACGCCACGGGCTTGGCCAGCTCGGTGAGCTTGGTGAAGCGCAGCTTGCCGGGGGTCGGCGCGGCACTGTCCGCGCTCACGGCGGGCTCGGGCGAGCCCGCGGAGGACCCGGGCGAACCCGCGGGGGACTCCGGCGAACCCGCGGACGGGACCGGGGGCTGGGCGGCCGAGCATGCGGTGAGCGTGACGGCTAACAGCGTGACGGCTGACACGGCCAGGGCGCGGCGCACGCCGCCTATCCTTCCATGCCATCCCAAACCTGGATATCTACCGCCTTGCCGGAGGGCAGGCACTGAACTATCGTCTGGACATGTGTCCAGCGATGTCGTGACAGAGTCCACCCGGCGGCGGCTGAACCGGCGGCAGGCCGACACCGTGCGGCGGCTGACCGACGCGGCGGTCGAAGAGGTGCGCGAGAGCGGCTTCGAGGGGCTGACCGTCCGCAACGTGGCCCGCCGGGCGGGCGTCGCCCCGGCGACCGCCTACACCTACTTCTCCTCCAAGAACCACCTGGTCACCGAGGTGTTCTGGCGCCGGCTGAGCGCCCTGCCGCCGATCGAGGCGACCGGCGAGGCCGGCCAGGTGATCACGGCGCTCCGCGAGATCGCCCTGCTGGTCGCCGACGAGCCGCGCCTGGCCGCCGCGTGCACCACCGCCATGCTCGGCACCGACCCCGACGTCCAGGAGCTGCGGCTGCGCATCGGGCTGAGCATCCGCCGGCGGCTGCGCACCGCGCTCGGCCCGGCCGCCGATCGCAAGGTCCTCGACGCCCTGGAGATCGCCTACGCGGGCGCGCTGGTCCAGGCCGGGATGGGCTACATCTCCTACACCGAGACCGCCGACCGCCTGGCCGAAGTCGCCGAGCTGATCGTGAGGTAGCCCGTGGACCCGCTCTTATACAGCCCCTACGACTACGCCGTCCACGAAGACCCGTACCCGATCTACGCCCGCCTCCGCGAGGAGGCCCCGCTCTACCGCAGCGACGACCTGGATTTCTGGGCCGTCTCCCGGCACGCCGACGTGGCCGGCGCGTTCCGCGACCACCAGCGTTTCTCCAACGCCAACGGCGTCTCCCTGGACCCCAGCGCGTGGGGGCCGGCCGCGCACCGGACGATGTCCTTCCTGGCCCTGGACCCGCCCTCGCACACCCGGATGCGTTCCCTGGTCGCCAAGGGCTTCACCCCGCGCCGGGTACGCGAGCTCGAAGGCGGCATCCTGCGCCTGACTGAACGCCATCTCGCGCCCACCGTGGCGCGTGGCGACTTCGACTTCGTCGCCGACTTCGCGGGCCGGCTGCCGATGGACGTCGTCTGCGAGCTGATGGGCGTCCCCGAGGCCGACCGGGACGAACTGCGGCGCCTGGCCGACCTGGTCATGCACCGTGAGGACGGGCTGTTCGACGTCCCGGTCGCCGGGATGGAGGCGGCGCTGACGCTCATCGGCTACTACCAGGACCTGGTCACCGATCGGCAGGCGAGGCCGGGGAGCGATCTCACCTCCGCACTGCTGGCCGCCGAGGAGGGCGGCGACCGGCTGACGGAGGAGGAGGTGGTGGCGTTCCTGTTCCTGATGGTGGTGGCGGGCAACGAGACGACCACCAAACTGCTGGCCAACGCGCTGTACTGGGGCTGGCGCCATCCCGCCGAGCTGGCCAAGCCCATGCGGGACCCGGGCCGGGTCACCGACTGGGTGGAGGAGACGCTGCGCTTCGACGCCTCCAGCCAGATCCTGGCCCGCACGGTCGCCACGGACACCGAGTTGTACGGCACGACCGTGCCCGCCGGGGACCGCCTGCTGCTGCTCGTCGGCGCGGCCAACCGGGATCCCCGCGTGTTCGACGATCCGGACCGCTACGACCTGGACCGCGACACCTCCCAGCTCATCAGCTTCGGCGGGGGCAGGCACTTCTGCCTGGGCGCGAACCTGGCCAGGCTGGAGGCCCGCATCGCGCTGACCGAGTTCGTCAGGCGGGTCCGCCACTACGACGTGGACGAGGGCGGCGCGGCGCGCGTGCACTCGGTCAACGTCCGCGGCTTCGCCGCACTGCCCATCTCCGTTTCCGCCGCCTAGCGATGGAGCCGCCCATGCCGCGCTTCGAACCGCACCCGTTACGCCGCCCCGCGCTGGTCACCGGAGCCTCCTCCGGGATCGGCGCCGCCACCGCCACCCTGCTCGCCGCCAAGGGCCACCCCGTCGCCCTCGGCGCCCGCCGGGCCGACAAATGCCACGAACTCGCCGATGCCCTCAAGAAGGACGGCGCGGAGACGTTCGCCCACGCCCTGGACGTGGCCGATTCCGAGTCGGTCCAGCACTTCGTCTCGGCCGCGGCCGACGCGCTCGGCGCTCCCGAGATCGTGGTCTGCGGGGCCGGCGACCTGAGCGCGGAACGCATCCACGAGCTGGACTCCGCGGGCTTCGCCGCCCAGGTCGGGGTGCACCTGGTCGGCGCGCACCGCCTGGTCTCGCAGGTCGTGCCCGGCATGGTCGAGCGCGGGCGCGGTGACGTCGTGCTCGTCTCCTCCGATGTCGTACGCGCACCGCGCACCCGGATGGGCGCCTACGTGGCGGCCAAGAACGGCATCGAAGGCATGGCCAGGGTGCTGCAGATGGAGCTGGAGGGCACCGGGGTACGCGCCTCGATCGTCCGGCCCGGCCCGACGATGACCGGCATGGGCATGGGCTGGGACGCCGAGACCACCGGCGAGGTCCTGGAGGAATGGGTCAAGTGGGGACTGGCCCGCCATCCGTACTTCCTGCGGCCGGAGGACGTCGCCGCCGCGATCGCCGTCGTCGTCGAGGCGCCCCGCGGCACCCACCTGACACTCGTCGAGGTCCAGCCGGAGGCGAAGGTGCGATGAGAGAGCCGAAGCTCGTCTCCGGTGGTCCCGACCATCTGGAGGAGCTGCGTACCGACCCGATCGCGCTGATGCGGCGGGTGCGTGAGGAGTGCGGCGCGGTCGGCGAGTTCCGGCTGGGCGGGCGGCCGGTGGTGCTGCTGTCGGGCGCCGAGGCCAACGAGTTCTTCTTCCGCGCCCCGGACGAGGAGCTCGACCAGGCAGAGGCGTACCCGTTCATGACGCCGATCTTCGGGGAGGGTGTCGTCTTCGACGCCACGCCCGAGCAGCGCCGCGAGGCGCTGCACAACCAGGCGCTGAAGGGCTCCTTCCTCAAGGGGCACGCCGCCACGATCGCCGCCGAGGTGGAGCGGATGGTCGCGTCGTGGGAGGAGGAGGGGGAGATCGATCTGCTCGACTGGTTCGCCGAGCTGACCATCTACACCTCCTCGGCGTGCCTGATCGGCAAGCGGTTCCGCGAGCAGCTCGACCGGCGCTTCGCTGAGCTGTACCACGACCTGGAGCAGGGCACCGACGCGCTGGCCTACGTCGACCCGTACGCCGACATCGACAGCTTCCGCCGCCGGGACGCGGCCCGTGCCCAGCTCGTCACGCTGGTCGAGGGCATCATGGCCGCCCGCTCGGGTCCGCCGGGCGAGGACCGGGACCTGCTCGACGTGCTGATGTCGCTGGGCAGGTTCTCGGCGGACCAGATCACCGGGATGTTCATCTCGATGATGTTCGCCGGGCACCACACCACCTCGGGCACCGCGGCCTGGACGCTGATCGAGCTGCTGCGCCACCCCGGCGTGCTGCGGGAGGTGGTCGCGGAGCTCGACGGGCTGTACGCCGACGGGTCGGAGGTCAGCTTCCAGGCGCTGCGGGAGATCCCGCTGCTCGAATCGGCGGTGAAGGAGGCGCTGCGGCTGCACCCGCCGCTCATCCTGCTGCTGCGGGTGGCCAAGTCCGAGCAGGAGGTGCTCGGCCACCGGATCCCAGAGGGGACGATGGTCGGCTGCAGTCTGGTCGTCTCCAACCGGATCGCCGCCGACTTCCCCCGGCCGGACGCCTTCGACCCGGCCCGCTATGCCAAGCCGCGCGAGGAGGATCTGGTCAACCGGTGGACGTGGGTGCCGTTCGGGGCGGGCAGACACCGCTGTGTCGGGGCCAACTTCGCGATGATCCAGCTCAAGGCGATCTTCTCGGTGCTGCTGCGCGGCTGGGAGTTCGCCCTCGCCCAGGAGTCCGGCTCCTATCGCAACGACCATTCCAAGATGGTGGTCCAGCTCGCCCGGCCCTGCGTGGTGCGGTACCGGCGGAGGCGGCGGTGAGAGTCGTCGCCGATCTGGACCTGTGCCAGGGGCACGCGATGTGCGAGCTGGAGGCGCCCGAGGTCTTCGAGGTGCCGCGCAAGGGGAAGGTCCGCGTGCTCGACCCGTCACCGCCCGAGTCGATGCGCGAGCAGGTCGAGGCGGCCATCCGTTACTGCCCCACCCGGGCGCTGTCGACGTCGAAGGAGTGACGACATGCCGGCCTTCCCCCGTGACGAGCTCGAAGAGATGGTCCGCCGGTGGCTGGCGGCCAACCGCCGGTGCGAGGAGCTCGGCGACTGGCGCCCGCTGGCCGAGCTGTACACCGAGGACGCGACCTACGGCTGGAACGTCGGCCCGGACCAGGACTTCATGGCCGTCGGCCGCGACGAGATCCGCGACCTGGCCCTCGGGTCGGAGATGGGCGGGCTGGACGGCTGGTCCTACCCGTACCAGAGCATCCTCATCGACGACCGTGGCGGCGAGGTGGTCGGCTTCTGGAAGCAGGTCGCCGACGCCCGCCGGCCGGACGGCACGCCGTACGAGGTGGCGGGGATCGGCGGCAGCCGGTTCAGGTACGCGGGCGGCTTCCGGTGGTCGTGGCAGCGGGACTGGTTCGACCTGGGGAACGTGACGTCGGTGTTCGTCGAGATGATGAAGGCGGGGGTGCTGTCGGACGGGATGAAGCGCCGCCTGGACCGGGCCGCCTCCGGCGCCGCGATCCCCGGCTACTACCGGCGCGGCCAGGCCCCGGCCTCCATCTGGTGATGTGGACGCCGCGCGGGCCACGTCCGCGTCAGGCGCGCTCGTGCGGTGTCCGCGTCAGGCGGGAATGTGCGGCGTCCCGTCCTTCATGGGCGGGAAGCGGAATCCGGCCGCCGTGGTGCCGCGCGTCATCCTGGTGATCTCGGCCTCCCCCACGGGCTCGGTCTCGTCGTCGATGATGACCTCCCACCGGCAGTGCGGGACGCGGTCACCGGGGACGCGCGGCGGCCGGTGCACCGGGCGGATCCGGGCGCGCGGGTTCACCGCCTGCGCGGTCCAGTCGAAGGTGCCGTCCTCGATGTGATGGCACATGCCGCGGATCGCGCGCTCGCCGAACGGCTCCACGTCCAGCAGCGCCCCGCAGGTGCGGAGCTGGAAGAACCCGTGGGTCTCCGAGACGAGCTCGTACTCGACGTCCATGTAGTGCTGCGCGAAGCCGGGGTCGAGCTGCAGGCACTTGAAGATGGCCGACACCCCGTCGCCCTCGATCCGCATGATCTCGCGGATGCGCTCGGTGTAGATCGGGCTCGCGCCCTGCCACTCCTGGATGGCGATCTCCTCGACGACCCGCTGCCCGTACCGCATGCCGACCGCGATCAGCGTCGAGCGGTCGAGCAGATGGACGATCAAGGCGTACTCCCGGACGAGACGGACCAGCGCCTCCTTCGACAGGTCCTCGTAGCGGAAGCCCGGATCGAATTCTCCGGAATAGTCCTTGCGTGCCCTCATACGGTGAACTGTAGTCTGGACATGTGTCCAGAACAACCGATCGCTTGTTCGGCGCCTCTTCGCCGCTCCTGATCGACGGGCGGCTGGTCCCCGGCGACCACCGCTTCGGCACGATCGACCCGGCCACCGAGGAGGTTCTGGGCGAGGCCGCCGACGCCACTCCCGCCGACCTGGACCACGCCGTCGCCGCCGCCCGCCGCGCCTTCGACTCCTCCCCCTGGGCCACCGATCTCGCCCTGCGCGTACGCTGCCTGCGCCAGCTCAACGAGGCCCTCACCCGCCACGCCGACGAGCTGCGCGAGCTGACGATCGCCGAGGCGGGCGCGCCCAGATTCCTGACGTACGGCGCGCAGCTCGACACGCCGGTGGCCGACCTGCGCTGGTTCGCCGACCTCGCGGAGCGCTACGACTGGGAACGGGACCTCGGCCGGGCCGCGCCCATGGGCCTGACCAGCGACCGCCGCGTCGTCCGCGAGCCGGTGGGCGTGGTCGGCGCGATCACCCCGTGGAACTTCCCGCACCAGATCAACCTGGCCAAGCTCGGCCCGGCGCTCGCCGCGGGCAACACGATCGTCCTCAAGGCGGCCCCCGACACGCCGTGGTGCGCGGCGGCGCTCGGCGTACTCGTCCAGGAGGAGACGGACATCCCGCCGGGCGTCGTCAACGTCATCACCGGCGCCGACCACGCGCTGGGCGCCCGGCTCTGCGCCGACGCCCGGGTGGACCTGCTGTCGTTCACCGGCTCGACCGGCACGGGCCGCGCGGTCATGCGCGCCGCCGCGGACGGCCTCAAGCGGGTCTTCCTGGAGCTCGGCGGCAAGTCGGCGTTCCTCGTGCTCGCCGACGCCGACCTCCGCGCCGCCTGCTCCTACGCGGCCTTCGCCGCGCTCACCCACGCCGGCCAGGGCTGCGCGCTCACCACCCGGCTGCTCGTCCCACGGGAGAGGTACGACGAGGCCGTACGCCTGACCGCGGCCACCATGGGGAAGCTGGGCACCGGTGACCCGGGCGACGAGCGCACGGTGTGCGGGCCGGTCATCTCCGCCCGCCAGCGCGACCGGATCGAGGGCTATCTGAAGCTGGCGGTCGAGGAGGGCGGCGAGTTCGCCACCGGGGGCGGGCGCCCGGGCGGACGCGAGCGGGGCTTCTGGATCGAGCCGACCCTGATCACCGGGCTCACCAACGAGACCAGGACGGCCAGGGAGGAGATCTTCGGCCCGGTGCTGGTGATCCTGCCGCACGACGGTGACGACGACGCGATCCGGCTGGCCAACGACTCGCCGTACGGGCTGTCGGGCGCGGTCCACGGCGGCGACCCGGAGCGGGCGCGGGCGGTGGCGCGGCGGCTGCGGACCGGCACGGTGAGCGTGAACGGCGGCGTCTGGTACGCCGCCGACGTGCCGTTCGGCGGCTACAAGCAGTCGGGGATCGGCAGGGAGATGGGTGTGGCCGGTTTCGAGGAGTACCTGGAGACCAAGTCGATCGCGGAAGGGGTGTCATGAACCGTTTCGAGGGCAAAGTCGCCATCGTCACCGGAGCCGCCCAGGGCATCGGCCGGGCCTACGCGCGGGCCCTGGCCGCCGAAGGCGCGAGCGTCGTGGTCGCCGACGTCAGCGAGCAGGGTGCCGCCGTCGCCGACGAGATCAAGGGCCTGTACGTACGTACCGACGTGTCCGACCCGGACTCCGTCCAGCGGATGACCGACGCGGCGGCGGAGCGGTTCGGCGGCATCGACTACCTGGTGAACAACGCCGCGATCTTCGGCACGATGCGGCTGGACTTCCTGCTGACCGTCGACTGGGACTACTACCGGCGGTTCATGGCGGTGAACCTGGACGGCGCCCTCCTGTGCGCCCGCGCCGCGCATCCGCACCTGGCCAGGCGCGGCGGCGGGGCGATCGTCAACCAGTCCTCCACCGCGGCCTGGCAGTACTCCGGCTTCTACGGCCTGGCCAAGGCCGGGATCAACGGCCTCACCCAGCAGCTCGCCCACGAGCTCGGCGGCATGGGCATCAGGGTGAACGCCATCGCGCCCGGCCCGATCGACACCGAGGCCAACCGCGCGGTGGTGCCCGCGGGGGTGGTCGACCGGATCGTCCGGGACAAGCTGGCGCTCAAGCGGGTGGGGACCCCGCAGGACCTGGTCGGCATGTGCCTGTTCCTGCTGTCCGACGAGGCCGCCTGGGTCACCGGGCAGATACTCAACGTCGACGGCGGCGAGGTGTTCCGATCATGACCTATGGCTTCGCCGGACTCGGCCAGATGGGCGCCCCCATGGCCAGGCACCTGATCGGCCTCGGCCTCACCGTCTACGACACCCGGCCGGAGGCCATGGCACCGCTGGTGGAAGCGGGGGCGCGCGCCGCGGCGGACGTCGGCGAACTGGCCGCCGCCAGCCGGTTCGTCTCCGTCATGGTGCGCGACGACGACCAGGTGCACGAGGTCGTGTCCGGGCTGCTGCCCGCCGCCGAGCCGGGCACCGTCATCGCCGTCCACTCCACGATCCGGCCCGGCACGGCCGTGGAGCTCGCCGGGCTGGCGGCGCCGTACGGGATCGAGGTCGTCGACGCGCCGGTCAGCGGCGGCTTCATGGGAGCGGAGGCGGGCACGCTCGCGGTCATGGTCGGCGGCGGCGACGGCGCGTTCGCCCGCTGCGAGCAGCCGTTCGGGGCGTGGGCGGACCTCGTCCTGCACGTGGGGCCGGTCGGCGCGGGCACCCGCGCCAAGCTGGCCCGCAACCTGCTGCACTTCGTCGCCTTCGCCGCCGCCGCCGAGGCGCAGCGGCTGGCGGAGGCGTCCGGGGTCTCGCTGCGCAGGCTCGGCCGGGTGGTCAGGCATTCGGACGCCGTCACGGGCGGGCCCGGAGCGATCATGCTCCGGGCCACCACCGCGCCGCTCGACGAGGACGATCCGCTGTACGGGATCATGCGCCACGTACTGGCGCTCGGCGAGAAGGACCTGGACCTGGCACTGGAGCTGGCCCGCGACCTCGGCGTGGACACCCCCCTGGCCGAGCTGGCCCGCGACCGCCTGGCCGACGGCCTCGGCCTGCTTCGGAAGGAGATCCCATGACCGACGAACGCCGGGAGCGCGGCTTGGAGATGATGCGCCAGGTCTACGGCTGGGAGATCGGCGACGGTCCGGGGGACTTCTTCGGCATCACCGTGGACCACCTCTTCGCCGAGATCTGGACCAGGCCCGGCCTGTCCATGCGCGACCGGCGGCTGCTGCTCATCGGCGCGCTGGCGAGCAGGGGTTTCAACGACGTCCTCGACATCCAGTTGCCGGCCGCGCTGGGCAACGGCGAGCTGTCCCCGGACGAGCTCCGCGAGATCGCCATCTTCCTGACCCACTACATCGGCTGGCCGCTCGGCGCGCGCCTCAGCGTGCAGATCGACACCCTCATCGCGAAGTCAGGTTAGAACCTTATGCTGCACGTCACTCTCGTGGAGCGGGTGAATATGTCAGACGGCGCATAATAAATGGCGAACACGTGGGTCCGGACGCCGTGACCGCGCTTGGCAGCCTCGTCGTACGATGGCGGTATGAGCCGTAAGGCCGTCGCCATTCTGGCCGTCGCCGCCACCCTCATGCTGGCCGCGACGGTGGTCGTGATTTTCCGCGGTCACACCCCCGACGAGGCCGCGACAGGAATCCGAAATACGCGCGCTCCACAGGACATCGCGTCCTACTGGACCAAGGAGCGCATGAATGAGGCCAGTCCGGGGTGACCGCCCGGGGAAACCCCGTTTCCCAGGACGGGGGCGCGGCCTTATTGTCATCCCTCGTGCGTAAACTTCTGATCATGACGCTGACCGCCGCGTCGATGCTCTCCTTATCCGCTACGGCCACCGCCGCGACGACGGCGACCCCCGTCAAACACCCCAAGCTGATCGCCAACCCGCTCTACGAGGCCGGCGCGCTGCCCGCCACGACCTGCGAGGAGCCGAAGGTCAAGCGCAACGACCGCAAGTCGGGCCGCGCCTACGTCGACGCGGTGATCGCCTGCCTCGAGTCCACCTGGGAGCAGCACCTCACCGCCGCCGACCTGCCCTTCAGCAAGGTCAAGGTGCGGTACGTGAGCAAGCTCCCCAAGACCTACTGCGGCACCAGGGAGACGGAGAAGGAAGACTCCACGGCCCGCTACTGCGGCAAGACAGGCGAGCTGGTCTTCCAGCTCGGCAAGACGTGGCTCGACGACCCTTCCGACCTGTGGCTGTTCAACACCGTCAGTTACATGTACGGGTGGCATGTGATGAAGCTGGTCGGAATCGCCGACGCCTATGACGCGGCGCCGTCCAGCGGCAAAACCGAGGACCGCGAACTGGCCCGGCGCCAGAGTCTCCAGAACGACTGCTTCAGCACCGCGTTCCTCAAGAGCGTCTGGCCGCTGAAGGGCAGGACGACCAAGGACTGGACGTATCTGCTGAGCATGGTCGAGGGTGACGCTCCCGGCGAAGCGCGCCTGTACGGCAAGAGGGCCAACGTCGTCGCCTGGTACAAGCGCGGCTTCGCCACCGGCGACCCGGGCTCGTGCAACACCTGGACGGCCCCCTCCTCAAAGGTGGCGTAAGACCGCGTGTGGCGCTGATCACCTCGTATGTGTGCACTCCTCCACAGAACAGGGCGACGGATCTTCGTAATGTCCCTGTTGCCGGGCAGACCGGTGCACTTAAACGGGGAGGAAACCCATGCGTAAGACCCTTGCAGCAACCCTCTTGGCCGGCTCCATGGCCGTCAGCGCGCTCGCCTTCGCGCCCGGCGCACAGGCCGCCACCCAGGCGGGGACGGCCGTCTCCGCGGTGTCCACCGGCTCTGTCCACAACTGGGGCAAGTTCTTCTCCAGCGACCGCAAGGCGTACACCTTCGGCCAGACGGGCAAGCGCAACGGCATCGTCGTCACGAAGTGGCACGGCGTCGACAAGGTGGGCGGCAAGCGCGCCTGGGTGTGGTTCGAGTTCTACAAGAACGGCGGCTGGCACAAGTTCAACCGCTCCTGGGACGGCAAGGTCGTCGGCAGCTGGAGCGGGCGGGGGATCAAGAAGATCTACACCTTCACCTGCTGGGCCGGCAAGCTCGACAACTGCGGCCGGAAGTACCGCATTTACTAAGCACTCTTCCTGAAAGACCGCATGACGTCCGGCGGCTGCCTCACGGCGGCCGCCGGATTCTTTTTTCACCGCTCAGCAGAGGGACTGATGTGGCGGACGCGTCGCGTTCCAGGCGCCGACACAGGACTTCACAACTTGTTACAAACTCCGGCAGACTTTGACGGGAAGTTTTACGCAATATCACGAAGACGCGTTCCGGACGGCCGATCACCATAGGGGAGGCAGTACGAACTCCCTTTTCCCCGGAAGGAGCAGAAATGTCCGCACGTCTTCGCACACTCGTTTTATCCGTCGCTCTCGCGTTATCAGTCGTCCTTATCGGCAACCCGGCCTCCGCCGCTCCGGAAAGGGCGTCCATTCCACTCAAAGGCGGCGCCACCCAGTCGTTCACGATGACCCTCACGAGAAAGGCTGACACCCCGAAGGGCGCCAACGGCGCGGCGGACGTCATTTACTGCGGCGGCTATATCAGCATCCCGTACGTCAACAGCCTGTACAACGACGTACGTACCGAGATCGAGGTGCAGTGCACCGCCGTCGTCGACTCGATCGACCTGTACCTCAACCTCTACAAGGACGGGTCCACCACCACGACCAGCAAGCGCTTCAACCCGGCCAACTACGGGTTCCACTTCTCCAACGCGCCGTGCCAGGGCACCACGAACACGTACTTCGCCGGCGGCACCGCCGTGTTCACCAAGGCCGGCTACGCCGGGTCCCCGCTGGAGATGAGCGGCACCACCCCCCAGGTCACCCTCGCCTGCTGAAAGGATCACGATGCGACGCGCCGTCATCGGAATGCTCCTGGCATTCTGCACCCTCGCCCTGTTCTCCCTTCCGGCGAAAGCGGAGCCGGAGCCGTCCTACTTCGAAAAGTACAAGGTCTCCACCACATTCCAGAAGCCGCTCATCTCCGGAACCATGGAGGACGGCGTCTGCAATTGGTACGACCTGTGCGTCTTCGAAAATCAGAACCTGACCGGACGCATGGCGGACTTCACGTACATGGACACGACCGGGCACCCTGACTGGTCCGCCAGCACGGCAAACGGATTCATCGCCAACAATGATGAGTCCGCCATCAACGCGCACCTGTTCCTGAACGCTTACATCTGCACCGGCACCTACCAGTCCGGCCAGTGCGGACAACTCATACCGGGCGGTTACGGCAACACCGCGCCCACGTTCGCGAACAACTCCGAATCGCACTACTGGAACTGACCCCGTTCCCGGCGGCCGCGGGCCCGTGCCCGCGGCCGCCGCCCTGCTGGGAGATACCATGCGCCGCCACCTCGCCGCCCTGCTGACAGCCGCTACGGCCTTCATCGCATCGTGCGCCCAGGCCCTCCCGAGCGACACCGCCAGCGCGGCCTCTCGCCTCCCTCTGGACGACTACCAACATTCCCCCACCCAGACCCTCACGGTGAGCAACGCCTACCGCGTCCTCCTCATCCGCTGCGCGCGGCGCCACGGCCGCACCCTTCCCATCAGCGCCTCCCCCCGCCCCCTGGTCGGCCCCCGAACGTGGATGGAACGCCGCTACGGCCTCACCGACGCGGCCGACGCCGCCTCCTACGGCTACGGCCTCGGCCCCCGCGACCCGGCCCGGCACCCGCCCGAGACCCCGGACCTGGACCCCGCCACCATCGCCGTCATCACCGGCACCGGTGACAAGGCCCCGCCGGGCGGCTGCCAGGAGCAGACACGCAAGGCCCTCGCCATGGCTCCCGCGGGCGCCGACCCTTCGCTTCCCCAGCACCTGTCCATGCTCAGCTTCCAGAGCTCCCGCACCGATCACCGCGTCCAAGCCGCCGTCAAGGAGTGGTCGGCCTGCATGCGCGCCGCCGGCCACTCCTACGCCACCCCCTTCGACCCCATGGCCGACCCGGCCTTCCGCGACGGAACGTCCGAGAAGGAGCTCGCGACCGCCCGGACCGACCTCGCCTGCAAGAAGCGGACCAACCTGGTGGGCGTCTGGCTCTCCGTCGAAAGCGCCTACCAGCGGACGATGATCGCCCAGAACGCCACCGCCCTCCAGGCAGCCAAGCGGGCGAATCAGGCCACCCTGCGTCTCGCCCAGGAGACCCTCGACGCCGAAACCCGGCCCCCGGCGTCGGCGTCGGCGTCGGCGTCGGCGTCGGCGAGCAGCGACTCTCCGGCCGATTGACACCGTGAGCGCAGTCGTCCGCGGTGCGAAAGGAGGTCAGGGCTGGTCGCGCCAGGCCTCCGCGAGGATGCGGGTGACGGCGGTGCTCAGCACTCGTACGCCGCGGGTTGAGCCGGGCTCGATCCCGACCAGCTCGCGAACCCGTCTGAGCCGGTAGTCGAGGGTGCGGGGGTGCACGCGTAGTGCTATCGCGGTGGACATCCGGTTCATGTCGTTGCGGTAGTAGGCGTCGAGCGTGGCCACCAGGTCGGGACCGCTCGCCAGCCGCCGGGTCAGCTCGCGCAGCCACTGGTCGACCTGCGGCATCTGGGCCGCCCCCAACTCCGCGAACACGTCGCCCACGCTGTACACCTGGCGGGGAACACTCTCCACGGGTGCCGCCTGGCAGACCTTGCGGGCCAGCGAGAGCGGGTCCGCCAGCGCACGCGCCCGGCCCGGGGCCACGCCGACCGAACAGGGTCCGGACAGCTCGGCGAAGTCGCGGATCAGGGACAGCGCCTGGGACCGCGCCGCCGCCTGCCCGTCGATCGGGTCGTCGTCGCCGCATGGCACCAGCGCCGCGAACTCATCCAGCTTGTGCCAGGTCAGCGGCATGCGGTGGCGGTTCAGCAGCGTCTTGACGACCTCGTCGCGCCGCAGGTTGTCGGGCCGGCCGCCGGAGATCCGGGCGATCGTCACCAGGTAGTGGTCCTGCATCGGCAGATCGAGTTCGCCGGCCAGCTGGGGCGCCGCGAGGTCGTCAGAGAGAAGCATCCTGGCGAGCATCTGGATCCTGGCCGCGACGGGCAGGAAGCGCTCCTGGCCTTTGAGGTATCCGCCTGTGTAGGCGTTCTGCGCGGTAAGGCCATGGTGGGCGATCCACCCGAGCATGCGCATGACGTCGCCAAGGTCGTTGGGGCCCGCCGCCTCGTGGATCTCGCGCAGCGTGAGATTGGCGTGCAGGAGCAGAACCTGCCGCTGGGATACCAGCGAAACGCCGACCTCGCCCCGCGCCGCGCCGACCGAGGCCATGTACCCCTGGTCCTGCTCGGTGTACGACCGCTCCTCCGCGGCCAGCTCGACGGTGCGGCGCCGCAGAATCACCGCGAAGTCCAGCATCGCGGCGGACCCCCGGGTCTCAGCGGCCAGGCTGCGGTAATCCGCGAGCTCGCGGGTATACACCTCCACCGCACGCTGGGCATTGGCATCCAGGCGACTGCGTAAGGTCCGGAACAGGTTGCCCATATCGGCGCTCCTTCGCATCCGGCCGTCAATAGACCGCTGATAGTCGGGATCACACGAACTGGTTGACGGGCTCACCTTACTGGAGTTGATTGCGCAAGTTAACGCGTTCGGATTGAAGCAATTTTCCTCTCTTGACAAATGGCCAGTGTTCTTCCTGTCGGCCGGGCGCGGGTTCCGGTGTTCGGGCGCATCGATGAAGCGCTTTTCGGCTTGCAGAAAGTGGCCACTTTACGGGGATCAAGCGGTGAGGGCCCGCGCGACCGTGAGACTGTCCTCGTAAATGTGGTACCGGGTGATGAGTCCGTCCTCGACGGTGAGATGCAGCGCGAACGGTGAGCTGTAGCCGACGCCGTTGGCCTTCACCGTCTGCACGATCTCCCCGAGGACGACGGCGTCCGCCCCATCGACCAGGATCCGCGCCACCGACGTGCCGTTCAGCTCGGGCACGTGATGAGCGGCCAGCGACCGAAAATGGTCCGCCACCTCGGCCCGGCTCGACCGCGGCCGGATCCACGGCACGGCCGGATGCCCCTCGACCGGCCAGTCGAGCCGCCAGTCGACCGGCTCGGCGAACAACTCGGCGACGCGGGGGTAATCGCCCTCGGCGATGCGGCCCAGCAGTGCTTCGACAATGTCACGGGTGCCATGGGCATCAGAAGTCATGTCGCTACTCTTTCGGACCCGACGCGGCCCGTCGATTACCTCCCACGTAAGCGAATCCCATACCGAGCGCGTGTGCTGGTCACCGCGCGGTGGGAAAGACGCAGGACAGGGCGCGGCGCAGGGTGCCGGCGAAGGATTCGGTGCTGCCGGGCTCGAGCCAGTGCCGCCCCGCCACGCGGATGGCGCCGGCGACCGCGGCGGCCGTGACGGCGGGGAACAGGTCGCGGCCGGGGTCGGTGCCGGTGCGCGCGGCGATCGCCTCGGCCAGCGGGCCCTCCGCCATGGTGAACGCCTTCAGCGCCTCGCCCTCCAGCTCGGGCGTCGACATGATCATGCGCAGGCCGGCCTTGTCGGGCTCGGGGTCGGTGAAGATCTCGATCACGGCCGCGATGACGGCCTGGTCGAGCGGCTCGTCGGCGGGCCGCGAGCGCAGCGCCTTCCCCACGCGGCGGGCCTGGTCGGCCTGGAAGGCGCAGATCGCCTCCGCCCTGCTGGAGAAGTAGTTGTTGTACGTACGGGATGAGACCCCCGCGGCCGTGGCGATGTCGTGGACGCGCACCAGGGCCAGCCCGTGGGGGCCCTGCTCGATGGCCAGGCGCAGCGCGGCGTGGCTGATCGCCTCCCGGGTGGCCTGCTTGTTGCGGGCCCGGAGGTCCATGGCGTCGTCGTTCATGGGCCGACTCTATCCGATGTTGCGCGCCATGCACTATGTGCGTGACACGCAAGTTGTGGGTACAGTGCGATGAGACGCCTGGCACTCACCCCTGGAGAGTGCCAACCGCAAGGCGTGTGCCGGGGCGGTGAGGTCCGCCGACAGGTCGCCGACCTGCCGGTGGACCGTCCGTCGCGGGCACCGTCCCGGCAGCCCCCATCAAGAGCAGGAGCAGCAATGGCTTCGAAAATGATCGCCTTCGACGAGAACGCCCGGCGCGGTCTTGAGCGCGGCATGAACCAACTGGCCGACGCCGTCAAGGTGACCTTGGGTCCCAAGGGCCGCAACGTCGTGCTGGAGAAGAAGTGGGGCGCTCCCACGATCACCAACGATGGTGTGTCCATCGCCAAGGAGATCGAGCTCGAGGACCCTTGGGAGAAGATCGGCGCCGAGCTGGTCAAGGAAGTCGCCAAGAAGACGGACGACGTCGCTGGTGACGGCACCACGACCGCCACGGTGCTGGCCCAGGCGCTGGTGCGCGAGGGTCTGCGCAACGTCGCCGCCGGCGCCAACCCGATGTCGCTGAAGAAGGGCATCGAGTCTGCGGTCGAGCGGGTCAGCGAGGAGCTGGCCAAGGATGTGGAGACCAAGGAGCAGATCGCTTCGACCGCCTCCATCTCCGCCGCCGACCCCGAGATCGGCGCGCTCATCGCCGAGGCGATGGACAAGGTCGGCAAGGAAGGCGTCATCACCGTCGAGGAGAGCAACACCTTCGGCCTCGAGCTCGAGCTCACCGAGGGCATGCGCTTCGACAAGGGATACATCGCCCCGCTCTTCATCACCGACTCCGACCGGCTCGAAGCGGTCCTGGACGATCCCTACGTCCTGATCGTGAGCGGCAAGCTCGCGGCCAACAGGGAGGTGGTGCCGCTGCTCGACAAGGTCGTGCAGTCGGGCAAGCCGCTGCTGGTCATCGCCGAGGACGTCGAGGGCGAGGCCCTGGCCACCCTGATCGTCAACAAGATGAAGGGCGTCTTCCGATCGGTCGCGGTCAGGGCCCCGGGCTTCGGTGACCGCCGCAAGGCGATGCTGGGCGACATCGCGATCCTGGCCGGTGGCCAGGTCATCGCCGAGGAGGTCGGTCTCAAGCTCGAGAACGCCACCCTCGACCTGCTCGGCCGCGCCCGCAAGGTCGTCGTGACCAAGGACGAGACCACCATCGTCGACGGCGCCGGTGACCCCGACGCGATCGCCGGCCGGGTCAACGAGATCCGCGCCGAGATCGACCGGACCGACTCCGACTACGACC
>NZ_JAHKRM010000069.1 GCF_019396345.1 Nonomuraea guangzhouensis
CGCGATCAACCTCATCCGCCTGGACGCCTGGCTCACCCAGACACCCCTCGGCGCGACCCGAGTCTCACACTTCGCGCGCCTCGACCTGACACTCACCGCATGACCCACCGAATTGGGCAACGGAGTCATGAAGGCAGGAGCACTGGCCATTTTCCAGTAGACGCCGATGTTGTCGCAGCCGTTGGCAAAGGTGACTGCGGCAGCCTCCAACGCCCTGGAACCGCCTGCCTTGGTCTGCTCGATATCGGCGTTCTCGCCGTTGGCGTGGTCGCGCCATGGCCTGCCAGGCGGCCTTGAGAGCTACTAGGGGCAGCAAGCCGAGGTAGGGGATGACGCGCTGGGGCAGGAAAATGCGCCGAAGGCGGTTGCGGTGCCCGGCCCCTTGGGCGAAGAACAGCGCGAGGATCACGATGTCGTCGATGTTAGTGATGGCAACAGTCCGGCGGCCTGCCCGATGATGCGCACGTTCACGAGGGAGTGGTTCCTCTCCGAGAGCGCCTGCCAGAAGAGTGCAGGAAGACGCGATCATCGCAATGCGGATAGCAGGAGCGTCTCGTGCTGGAGGATGAGTTCGCGGTCGGCGGTGGCCCAGGCGACGGCTGCTTCGGCGTGGCGGCGACGGGTCGGCATGAGTTCGGGGTTGGCGAGGTTCGCTGCCTCGACGTCGGAGACGTTGGCCTGCCTGCGCACCATCGCATCGAGGAGATCGGCGGGTGGGTGCCAGGGATAGGAATCGGTGCGGTTTCGAGTCCATCTTGTCCGGCTCCACCTAGCCGGCCCGGCGAAGCGTTCTTGGGAAGAGGCGCCCGAGCGCAGCGAGGTCCTTCAGGGGGCGGGCGTCAGCCCGCCTGGGAGAGCGTCCGGAGCGAAGCGGAGGGCCGTTGTGGGCGGGTGGGCATCAGACGGCCCACCACCGAATCGGGTAACGGGTGGGGGGAGAGAACGTCCGGAGCGCAGCGGAGGGCCTCTTTGGGTGGGCGGGTATCGGGCAGGATCTCGTGGATGCCATGACAAAACTACTGATCGTGCCGCGCTTGCGGCGATGGACCGGTCTTCAGCCTGGAATGTGCGAAGGGTATGGTGATTGCTTGTGACGACGTTCCGGATCAGCGAGGCCGCCGCGTTGCTCGGGGTCAGCTCCGACACCGTGCGCCGGTGGGTGGACGCGGGACGGCTGGCGGCCGGGCGGGACGAGCACGGCCATCGGCGTCTGGACGGCGCGGATCTGGCTGCCTTCGCCCGTGCGCAGATCGAGGCGGCCAGCGATGGTGGCCGGTCCTCGGCGCGTAACCGCTTTCGCGGGATCGTGACCGAGGTGATCCGGGACGCGGTGATGGCGCAGGTGGAGATCGCGGCCGGACCGTACCGGGTGGTGTCGCTGATGAGCCGTCAGGCCGCTGATGAGCTGGGTCTGGAGCCGGGGGTGGTGGCGGTCGCCGTGATCAAGTCCACCAACGTCGTCGTCGAGATTCCCGGCCACGAACGCGTGGCCGGCAGCCAGTAAGGAGCCACATTGGTGTTCAGGCGTCTTTCCCGGTGGGCGATCGCCGTGCCCGTCGTGCTCGCGCTGGCGGGCCTGGCCGGCTGCGGCTCCGGCGAACCGGCCACGTCCGGCACCTCCGCCTCGGCTTCGGCGTCTGCCGGTGGCGGGGCCAAGGAGGTGACGGTGTTCGCCGCCGCGTCGCTGACCGGTACGTTCACCGAACTCGGCAAGACCTTCGAGGCCGCCCACCCGGGCACCACCGTGAAGTTCAACTTCGGCTCCAGCGCCACGCTGGCCCAGCAGATCACCCAGGGGGCTCCGGCCGACGTGTTCGCCGCGGCCAGTCCGGCCACGATGAAGACGGTGGCCGACGCCTCCCTTGCGAGCGCGCCGACCACGTTCGTCCGCAACAAGCTGCAGATCGCCGTACCCGCCGACAATCCGGCCAAGGTGGACGACCTGAAAGACCTGACCGACGCCAAGGTGAAGGTCGCTCTGTGCGCCGAGCAGGTGCCGTGCGGCGCGGCGGCGGTCAAGGCGCTGGACGCGGCCGGGCTGAAGGTCAAGCCGGTCACCCTGGAGCAGGACGTCAAGGCCACCCTGACCAAGGTAGAGCTCGGGGAGGTGGACGCCGCGCTGGTCTACAAGACCGACGTGATCGCCTCGGCGGGCAAGGTGAAGGGCATCGCCTTCCCCGAGGCGGACAAGGCGATCAACGACTACCCGATCGCCACCCTGACCAAGGCGCCCGCGGGTGACCTGGCCAAGCAGTTCGTCGACCTGGTGCTGTCGCCGCAGGGCAAGGACGTGCTGGCCAAGGCCGGGTTCGAGGCTCCCTGACCGAGATGACTTCTGCAGCGCCGCACCGGTCCCGCCGCGAACAGTTGCCCAGCGGGGCATCTGGTCGTCTGCCCTGGGTGCTGGTGGTGCCGGCCGTGCTCGGGCTGGCCTTCCTGGTGTTGCCGCTGGCCGGATTGCTGGTACGAGCGCCCTGGCCGACCATGCTGGAACGGCTGGCCGAGCCGCAGGTGCTGCAGGCGCTGCGGCTGTCGCTGGTGACCGCCACCATCGCGACGGCCGTGTGCCTGCTGCTCGGGGTGCCGCTGGCCTGGCTGCTGGCCCGGGTGTCGTTCCCCGGCCGGCGGCTGGTGCGGGCCCTGGTCACCGTGCCGCTGGTGCTGCCGCCGGTGGTCGGCGGGGTCGCGCTGCTGCTCGTACTGGGCCGGCGGGGTCTGATCGGGCAGTGGCTGGAGGCGACGTTCGGCGTCACGCTGCCCTTCACCACCGCCGGGGTCGTCGTCGCCGAGGCGTTCGTGGCGATGCCGTTCCTGGTGATCAGTGTCGAAGGCGCGCTACGCGCCGCCGACCAGCGCTTCGAGGAGGCGGCCGCCACGCTCGGGGCCACGCGCTGGATCGTGTTCCGGCGCGTCACGCTGCCGCTCATCGCGCCGGGCGTCGTGGCCGGGGCGGTGCTGTGCTGGGCGCGGGCGCTGGGTGAGTTCGGCGCCACCATCACCTTCGCCGGCAACTTCCCCGGCACCACCCAGACCATGCCCCTGGCCGTCTACCTGGCGCTGGAGACCGAGCCGGAGGCCGCCATCGTGCTCAGTCTCGTCCTGCTCGCCGTCTCGGTGATCATCCTGTCGAGCCTGCGCGATCGGTGGGTGAACTCCCCATGACGGACGGCCTGTGGGCCCGGCTGGTCGTCACCCGGCCCGCGTTCGCTCTCGACATCGCCCTGGAGGCCGCCCCCGGCGAAGTGGTCGCGCTGCTCGGTCCGAACGGCGCGGGCAAGACCACCGCCCTGCGCGCCCTGGCCGGGCTCACTCCCCTGTCCGATGGGCAGATCACCCTCGACGGCCTCCCGCTGCACGCCCAGGCCGCCGAAGAGCGGCCGATCGGCATGGTCTTCCAGGACTACCTGCTCTTCCCTCATCTGACGGCGCTGGACAACGTCGCCTTCGGGCCGCGCTGCCACGGCGCCTCCAAGGCCGAGGCCCGCCGTACCGCCGCCGCCCTGCTGGAACGCGTCGGTCTGGCCGACCGCGCCGCCGCCAAGCCCCGGCAACTTTCCGGCGGCCAGGCCCAGCGGGTCGCCCTGGCCCGCGCGCTGGCCGTACACCCGCGCCTGCTGCTGCTCGACGAGCCGCTCGCGGCGCTCGACGCGCACACCCGGCTGGAGGTCCGCTCGCAGTTGCGCCGGCATCTGGCCGACTTCGACGGTGCCACCGTTCTGGTCACCCATGACCCGCTCGACGCCATGGTGCTCGCCGACCGGCTCATCGTGATCGAGAACGGCGCCATCGTCCAGCAAGGCGGGCCCGCCGAAGTGGCCCGTCAGCCCCGTACCGACTATGTGGCCCGGCTGGTCGGGCTCAACCTCTACCAGGGCCTGGCCGACGGCCATCGGGTCAAGGTGGGCGACCTCCTGCTCAGCACCACCGAGCACCTCCAAGGCCCTGTGTTCGTGGCCTTCCCGCCCGCCGCCGTCGCCCTCTACCGCACTCGCCCCGACGGCAGCCCGCGCAACCTGTGGCACGCCACGATCGAGGGCATCGAGCGGCACGGCGACAACGTACGCGTCCACCTCGACGGCCCCATCACCGCCTTCGCCGACATCACCCCGGCCGCCGTCGCCGACCTCGACCTCACCCCCGGCCAGCGGATCTGGGCGTCGGTGAAGGCCACCGAGACGCACGCCTACCCGGCATGAACGCCGACGACTGCCATGACGGCAACGCCATCTGCCTCGGTGGCCCGTGCCACGGCCTGCTCACCCACATCGACCAGGACATCGGCCTCTTGACGGTGCCCGTCCCGCGGCGCTCGCCCGACGAGCCCGAGACCGGCGCCCGCTACCGCGTCACCCGCGAGCGGGTGCGCTACTGCGGCCAGGCGGAGGCGTACATCGCCCTGCATTGGGTGGGTGCGCCCTATTCTTGCGGGCATTCATCCCCATAACCGGTCGTCGGCGCACAACCTGATCTCCGCGATCTGACTGATGTGCCTGGCCCCGCAGCGATCTCCCGGCACCACCAGGTGCGGGCCCTGATCGTCGAGATCCCGGCAGTCCATGCTGACGGCGAGCAGTGCCGGGGTGTTGCCGAACTCCGGATCGATCTCACCCCACGACAGCACCGCGCGATGGCCGTCCCGCCCCAGTACCGAGATCAGGAAGCGCAGCCGGTCCTTGCGTTCGTCCGGGTCGAACAGCGGCTCGGCCGACCGGAGCACGTCGATGAGCAGCGCCCCGCTGAAGTGGTGGCGCCGCAAGCCGAAGGTACGGCACTCGAAGCTCACCGTCGTCTCCCGCTGCGGCATCGACCGTAGCGTGGCCACACTCAGCCAGGTCGGCGCGCGCACCTCACCCGACAGTTGCGCATGCAGGTCGATCGACATGGGCTTCACCGGCCCCTCCTCGCCAAACGGCAGCTGACTTCCGCATGCCCGCTGCCCGTCTGGATGACACTCATCTGCCAGTCTTTGTCCTCTTACTGGCGGCAAATGCCAAGGAGATGCGTGGATAGACATCGCGTATGAGGAACCACACGACGGAGGCCGCGAACAGCGTCACCGATCCGGCCACCAGCGGGTTGACGAAGCCGGGCACCAGGTCGGGGCCGCAGGTGGTGTCGTGCAGCGGCCACATGTCCTGCGACCCGCTCGCCGGACCACGGTAGCCGTAGCTGTACAGGTCCGGCCGGACCAGCCCGCACCGGTCGTCCGGGTCGGTCAGTGCCCCGAAGGTCGTCGACTTCAGCCCGTACCCGTAGGCGGCGATCGCCGCACACAGCGCCGCCGCGGGCAGCCACCAACCCGCCCGCCGACGGCCTCGGGCTCGCAGCGCGAGCGCCGGAAGCACGAGAGCCGCCAGCGCCGGCACCGGCCAGGCCAGCATCAGCAGGAGCAGGGCTATGAAGACGATTTCCATCAGAGTGTGACCCTACGGGCCGGAACGGTATGGCCGGCGTCGAACGCGTCTACCAGTCGCCTCCTTCGTCCCCCTCATCGCCTTCGAAGATCTCTTCGGCGACCTCGGCCGCGACGAACCCGCCGACCAGGCCCGCGGCTCCGGCCGCCGCCACCGTTCCCCAGCCAGGGCCGCCGTCGTGACCATGGAACTCGTGGTCGGAGCCGTGGCCGCCGAGCAGCCCGGCGTGGCCGTATTGGGTCAGCCCGGCCAGCCAGCGGTCGAGCTCGCCGGGCCAGTCGGTGTGCAGCGCGTCGTCGTGGCTGACGTGGAAGCGGCCGATGGCGTCACCGGAGTAACGGCCGGCACGCTTGTCGGCCTCCAGGATGACGTCCAGACCCGCCGGCCCGGCCACGAAGGTGACCTCGACCTCGCCCACGACTCCGGCGTGCTGGGCCGGCGGGTAGAACTCGATCTCCTGGTAGAACGGCAGGTCCTGGTGCACGCCGTACAGCCGGCCGGCCTCCAGATCGGCGGCCTTGAACTGGAAACCGAGCTGCAGGAACGCCTGCAGGATGCGGAGCTGGGAGGGCAGGGGCTCGACCGCGATCATGTCGAGGTCGCCCTTGTCGATGGCCTTGGCGATGGCCAGTTCGGTGCGTACGCCCAGCGCCATGCCGGTCAGGGGCTGTCCGTCGATCTCGCTGATCGGCGTCTCCCACGGCACCGGGATCTGGAAGTCGAGGCTGCGGTCCTCGCCTTGACGCAGCGTGAACGGGGCCGAGACCTGGGCACGGGAGAACTCGCCGAGCCCGGCGTGCTCACCCTCGCCGTGCTCGATCTCCACCCGGGCCACGAGGCCGAGGGTGATGTGCTCGATCTCGGCGTCGAAGTCGCCGCCCTTGAGCCGTACCTCGCCGGCCAGCATGCCGCCCGGCCGGATCCGCGGGGTGGATAGGACGGTGTCCACCGAGGGCGCGCCCACGCCGAAGGCACCCAGCATCCGCTTGAAGACCACGCTGTCGTCTCCCTGTTGTCGAGATTGGTTGTGTCAGCCGCCCGCCTTAACGATCAGCGCGAGGACCGGGTTCCAGGGGCCGAGTAAAGCGTGTCTTGTGAGGGTGACGCAGGGGATCACCCAGGTTTGACTGCCGAAGGTTCGCCGCTCGGTACGGACTCGACACCGGCGGGTCGGTCGTAGATCCCTACGGCCCAGCTGCCTGGACGTTCACCGACTTCGGCCGACAGCCGTTCGCGCACTTCGGGCTGCCACAGCACTTGGGTAACGGCGCTCTCGTCGCACTCTTTCGGCGTCAGGGGCGGCTGGCAATCCTTGACGGTTTTCGCCGCCTCAGAGATCGGGGCGTCCGCCGGAAATACCCAGATTTGCAGGGACTGTGGATGCTTGAGCCAGTCGGCGGGTGCCGAAAGCTGGTCGTTGTGCCCGCCCACTGAAACCCCGCACCGTGCGGCCACACCATTCGGTTCACCGCCCTTGCCCTTTCCCTTGATGATCACCCACGCCTGCGGATCGTCGCAGACCACCGTGTACCCGGTGGAGAAACTGGTCGGAGTGAAGGTCACCGTCCGGCCGACGCCCGTCGTCTCGAACCGCTGGGAGTGGATGAGGGGGAGATCGAATTTCTCGGCCCCCAGCCTCACGGGATAGCTCGCGGGGAGCTTCGGCCCGGGATCGACCTGAGCCGAGTCCGCAGGGCGGTTCGCCACTGACGTCCTGTCCGCCTTGGGTGGTCCGGCCAGCAGGCCGTTCACCAGTCCGGCGGCCACGACGGCGACGGCCATGGCCGACCCAGCCGTCAGCGCCCGCCGGGTACGGCGGATGCGGCGGCCCCGCCGTACGATCGCGTCGAGATGAGCAGGCGGTTCGCCGCTCGCGGGGTCCTGGCCGAACTCGGTCAGGAACTGCCTCAGGTCGCTCTCGGTGTGCCTCATCGCTGGACCCTCTCCAAGCTCATGGTCTGAATATCCGGATCGACCCGAAGACGGGTGAGGGCTCGGCTGAGCTGGCTCTTCACCGCCCCCAGTGAGCACCCGACGATGTCGGCGACCTGGGTGAGTGTCCGTCCCTCGAAGTAGTGCAGAACGACCACCGCGCGCTGGCGCGAAGAAAGAGTGCCGATGGCGCTCCACATCGCGGCCTGGTCGGCCACCTCGGCGGCCGGGTCGCGTGGATCGGCCGTCTCAGGGATGCTCTCGGCCGGCACTTCCCCGCGCCACCGCCTGCGCCACCACGACGCGTGGGTGTTCACGATGATCCGATAGACGTAGGGGTCGGGATTTCCTTCGATCCGCCGCCAGGCGATCCATGCCTTCGCCAGCGCGGTCTGCACCAGATCCTCGGCCGTGCCCCAGTCCCGGGCGAGGAGGTATGCCATCCGGCACAGCCGTAAGTGCCGCTGTGCCACATATTCGGCGAACCCGTCGTCCATCGATCATCTCCGTCTCGTTGTCTCCGGCGATGACTACCGCTTGGGAGGCGCGAACGGATGACAGGCGTCTCGTACCAAAATGTTCAGCTGGGCGAGGTGAGGCCCAGGGACCGGATCAGCTCGGTGATCTCGGTGCGGTAGACCTTGGCCGGGTTGCGGGTCTGGCCGCTCAGATGACCGTAGATCTCCAGGGAGAGCAGGCCGTGCAGGCGGCCCCACATGCGCAGCGCCTCGGCGATCGCGGCGGGCGGCAGGCCGGGAAACTCCGCGCGGACCTTCGCGACCAGGGCTTCCTCGAAGTCGGTCCAGTCGTAGGCGTCCGTGGGACGGATCCGTTCGGTCCGCGGCCAGGCGCCGGCGACGAGGCCAGTCAGTCCCATACAGGTGCGGTGTTCGGCCTCGGGCGCGGCACCGCCCTCGGGGATCTGGTAGCCGGGCACCGGGTCGCCGTAGATCAGCCGGAAGCCCTGCGGGTTGGCCAGCGCCCACTCGCGGAAGGCCAGCGCCCACGCCAGGATCCGTCCGGCGGGATCATCCGGGGGTACGGTGTCGCGCGCCGCCTCCAGCGCGTCGACCAGCGAGGTGTGCACGTCCCGGATCAGCGTGGTGATCAGGTCGTCGCGGGTCGGGAAGTAGCCGTAGATGGCGCCCGCGGTCATGCCCATCTCGCGCGCGATGGCGCGCAGCGAGATCGCGTCGGGGCCGCCCTCGGCCATGAGCTTCAACGCGATCGCGCGGATCTCGGCAATGGTCTCGGCCCGCAGGCGGGCGCGCCGGTTCAGCATCTGATCGCCCTCTGGTTAACCACGCTTGACAGCCTACAGCGTTCAGTGGCTAATCTTCGTTCAGTAACTACACGCGGTTCAGTTTCTCGACGGCGTGTTTGGCAGCCGAATGAAGGAGATCGAATATGAATCTGGGTCTGTCCAGAAACACCGCCATGGTCACCGGTGCCGGCCGTGGCATCGGGCTGGCGATCGTGCGCGCGCTCACCGCCGAAGGCGCCGCGCTGCTCGTCGATAGGGCGGTCGCCGAGCTCGGCGCCGTGAAGGTCGCCTCGTGACCCGGCCCGGCCGGATGCTGGCGCTCTTGGCGTTCGCCCAGTTCACCGTCGCGGTCGACTACAACATCGTCTATGTCGCGCTACCCGATATCGGGCGGGCCATCGGCTTCTCCGCCCAGTCGCTGCAGTGGGTCGTCAGCGCGTACGCGGTCGCGTTCGGTGGGTTCCTGCTGTTCGGCGGGCGGCTCGTCGACCGGGTGGGTGGACGGCGGGTGTTCATGCTCGGCTCGGTGATCTTCGGGTTGGCGTGCCTGGCCGGCGGGTTCGCCACTGAGCCGGGCTTACTCGTCGCCGCGCGGGCGGTGCAAGGGTTCGGTGCTGCGCTGCTGTCCCCCGCCACCCTGATGCTGATCAACACGCGGTTCGAGGAGGGCCCGGCGCGGACCCGCGCGCTGGCCGTCTGGGGGGCGGCCGGCAGCGGCGGGCTGGCCGTCGGCGCGTTGTCAGGCGGCCTGCTCACCCAGGCATGGGGCTGGGAGTGGGTGCTGTTCGTCCTGGTGCCGCCGGCGTTGGCCGCCGCCGCGCTCGCCCCGGCCGTACTTCCGCCGGACGAACGGCACGCGGTGACGCGCGGTGGGTTCGACGTGCCCGGCGCCGTCCTGGCCACGCTCGGATCGGCGCTGCTGGTGCTCGGGCTGGTCAGTGGCCCGGAGGCGGGGTGGGTCTCGGTGCGCGGTCTGGGCGCGCTGGCGGCCGGTCTGCTGCTGCTGGCGGCATTCGCCCTGGTCGAGGGGAGAACGAAGAACGCACTGGTGCCGCTGCGGCTGTTCGCCGATCGCGGGCTGGTGACGGCGATCGGTGTGATCCTGGTCTTCCAGAGTGCCTTGGGCGGCGCGTACTACCTGTTCACCACCTACCTGCAGGGGGTGCTCGGGTACGAAGCACTGGCGGCCGGGCTCGCCTTCGTTCCGCTGACGGTCATCTCCATGGGCGCGTCGCTGCGGCTGGCCGGCGCGCTGCTCGCCCGCTGGGGTCCCCGCGCGACGCTGTTCGCCGGGATGGCCGTGAACGGCACGGGCATGGTCCTGCTGGCGGTGGCCATGTCGGCCGGAGCCTCCTACTGGATGCTGCTGCCGGGCGTGGTGGTCTGGGGCATCGGGGGCGGCGTGACCTTCCCGGCGATGTTCGTCTGCGCCGCCTCGGGCGTACGCCCCAGCGAGGCGGGCATCGCGTCCGCCGTGGCCACCACCGCCCAGCAGCTCGGCGGTGCGGCGGGCCTGGCCGTCCTGGTGGCGGTCGCCACGGCGGGCTTGGGCGATCCACCTGCGGCGCAGGCGGTGCTGAACGGTCTGCGCACGGCGATGTGGATCGGCGGCACCGCCTCCGTTCTGGGCGGTCTGCTGGCTCTTGCCCTTCCCCGTCCGAAGGCGGCTGTCACTCCCGTCAGCGGCTGAGTCTCTGCCAGGTTCGCTCGCCGAGCAGCGCCATCGCGGCCGGCAGCAGTACGCCGCGGACCACGGTCGCGTCGATGAGGATGGCAACCGCCATGCCGAGTCCCAGCATCTTGTACTCGATGGCGGACAGCGTCACGAAGACCGTGAAAACGCCGATCATGATGAACGCCGCGCCGCTGACCACCCCGGCGCTGGCCGCGATGCCGCCAACGATCGCCTCGCGGGCGGAGGCTCCGCCGAGCCGTCGTTCCTTGATCCGGCTGAGGATGAAGATGTGGTAGTCCATGCTCAGCCCGAACAGGATGACGAACATGAACAGCGGCAGCCAGCTCACCACCCCGCCATAGGAGCCGAACCCCAGCAGCGACTCCAGATTGCCGTCCTGGAAGACCCAGACCAGCACCCCGCACGCGGCACCGATGGACAGCAGGTTGAGCAGGATGGACATGAGCGGGACCGTCCACGAGCGGAACGTCAGGGCGAGCAGCACGAACGCCAAGGCGAGGATGAAAACGACCACGGTCGGGGTCTGGTCGTTCACCTGCTCGGCGAAATCGTGGGCTATGGCGGTCTTGCCGGTCACCGCGTAGGAGACGCCGGTCACCTGCCCGAACGCCGCGGGCAGCGCCCGCTCGCGGAGCATGGCCAGCGCCCGATCGGCCACCGGGTCGGTGACGGCCCCGGCCAGCGGCACCCGTACCACCATCGCCTGACCGACCGGGACAGCGGTGATCGGTTCGAGCAGCAGGCCATCGCTGGTGGCTGCCTGCCGGTGCAGCCCTTCGATCGCGGCGCGCACCTGCCGGGTGTCGGCCGGGCCGCCGTCCTCGCGTACGAGGACCACACGGGCGGCCGTCGCCGCGCCGGGAAACGCGCGCTGCATCGCGGTCGCGGCGTCCACCGCCGGGGAGATGCCGGGCGGCAGGCTGGCGGTCACGGCCGCGTCCTGGAGCCGGATGCCGAGTACGGGCAGCGCCAGCACCACCAGCACCAGGCCCGCGGCGGCCCCGCACAGCACCGGCCGGGCGACCACGGCCCGGGCCACCCGCCCCCAGACGCGGGACTCCTCGGCCGCGATCCTGCGCCGGCCCAGCCAGGGGATGCGGGCCCAGTCCACCCGGTGCCCCAGAGCGGCCAGCAGCGCGGGCAGCACCGTCAGTGAGCCGAGCACGGCCAGACCGACGACCAGCACCGTGCCGGCGGTCAGGCCCTTGAACACGTCCACGCCGGTGAACAGCAGCCCGACCAGGCAGAGCATCACGGTCAATCCGGAGGCCACGATCGCGTGCCCCGACGTCTCGGCGGTACGCCGCAGCGCCTCGCGCACGTCATGGCCCGCGGCGCGTTCCTCCCGGACCCGGCGCAGATAGAACAGCGAGTAGTCGATGCCGACGGCCATCCCGATCAGCAGCACGATGGCCGAGGCGGCACTGTTGAACGGCACCCACTGCCCGATGAACCCCAGCAGTCCGAACGTGGCCGCCACGACGGTCGCCGACAGAAGCAGCGGGATCCCGGCGGCGATCAGCGAGCCGAACACGGCCAGCAGGATCACGATGGTCAGCGGCAGGGACGTCGTCTCGGCGCGCCCCAGGTCGTCCTTGATGCCCGCGTCGACCGCGCCGGACAGACTGCCGTCGCCCGCCTGGCTGAAGCGCACCCCAGGATGTAGCCGCCGCGCCTGCTCCACGGCCGCACCGGCGGCGGCTGCGTGGTCGGCGCGCCGTTCGTCCGGACCGGCCACCTCGAAGGTGACCAGCCCGGAACGACCGTCACGCGACACCCAGCGCTCACCCTGCGCGGCCAGCGGCGAGCCGATGTCCCGAACCGCCTCCGGTGTCCGGCCCAGCAGGGTCACCAGGTCTTTCGCGGCGGCGCGCAGCTCCGGGTCGTCGGAGAAGCGTCCTGTGCCGTCGTGCGGCTGGATCAGCACGTTCTCGCGTACGGAGTTGTCGCCGCGCTGGGCGTTCACCATCTGCCCGGCCCGGCCCGCCTCACCGGCGTCGACGGCGCGCGCGTCGTCACCCGAGACCAGCGCGCTGGACAGCACGGCGGCCAGGACCAGCGCGAGCCAGCCGGCGATGGCCAGGGTGCGGTGCCGGACGGACCACCCCGCGACGGCTGCGATCACGCCGGTCCTGGCCGCCCGTGGGCCGGGCGGCGTGCTGGCGCGAGGGGCCGATTTGCTTTCGGGCAGCATGAACTGCTCTCCTCGTTCTTGGTGGAGTGTTCCTGTGGAGCTCGCCTGTCGGCGAGGTGGTTCGTCTCCCCGCTCCCGGGCCGTCGAGTTGCAGCTCGGCGGCCCGGAACCATGCCTCGGGGACTACTCGACGTCCTTGAGCACCCGCTCGATGGCGTCGGTACGGTCGCGCAGCGCCGAGAGCTGATCATTGATCTCGGCGAGCTGCTGGCCGATGTGCTGCTGGGACTCGGTGGCGGTCTCGGCGATCTTCTTGTACTCGGCCTCGCGGGCCAGCTGAGCCTTGGCCCGCCAGGAGATGGCGAATTGCCAGACGACCGTGACGATTACCGCGGTGACCAGGACGAACATGCCGATGGTGCCGATGACCTCCTGCCACTCGTGCTCGTTCATCGCTCGGAGCCCTTGTCGGTGGTCAGCGTCCGTACGGCGTCCAGGATGCGCTCCGGCGTCAGGTGGACCGAGAACCTGCGTAGCTCGTAGTACTTCATTGCCTTTCCTTCTTCCGACAGCTCCAGCTGCGAGGAAACCAGACCGGCGGCCTCCAGCTTCTTCAGGTGGACCTGGAGCAGCGCCCTGCTGATGCCGAGCTCACGCGCCAGTCGGCTCACGTAGTTTCGGCCGCCGGCGAGGGCCGCGATGACGCGCAGCCGGTGCGGGTTGGACAAGGTGGCCAGCACCCGCACCAGATCGTCTCCCGTCGGCGCGGGATCGCTCACCTCAACCTCCAGCACATGCCAACAAACATTAGCAGGTGCCTAGAAATGATTATGCGCCATGATGACCGCATGAACGAAGTCCTGAGGTATACGGCATTCACCACCACTCCCACTGGCGGCAACCCCGCCGGGGTGGTCTTGGACGCCCGGGAGCTGTCAGACGCGGAGATGCTCGCCATCGCCGCCGAACTCGGCTACTCCGAGACCGCCTTCCTGCACCCGACGGACGAGCGCCAGTACCGCATCCAGTACTTCAGCTCCCTGGCCGAGGTCGCCTTCTGCGGCCACGCGACGATCGCGGCCTCGGTCGCGCTCGGCGAGCGGATCGGCCCCGGCACCGTGAACCTCGCCACCCAGGCGGGCCCGGTCCCGGTGGAGATCGCCGCGGATCCGGCCGGCGAGATCACCGCCACCCTGACCAGTCCGCCGGCCTCCACCCGCCCGGCCTCCGAAGAGGAGGAGGTACGGCCCGTGCTCGCCGCACTGGGCTGGTCGGCCGACGACCTGGACCCCGCCTACCCGGCGCACGTCGCCAACGCCGGCAACGACCATCTCGTCCTGGCCGCGGCCAGCCGGGGTCGCCTGGCCGATCTCGACTACGACTTCGAGGCCTTGGGCAAGATCATGGCTGACCTGGGATGGACCACCGTCCACCTCTTCTGGCCGGAATCCCCCACCGTCTTCCACGCCCGCGACCCGTTCCCGCCTGGCGGCGTCGTCGAGGACCCGGCCACCGGCGCCGCGGCCGCCGCCTTCACCGGCTACCTGCGTACGCTGGGCCGCCTGGAAGACGGCGCCGTTCTCACCATTCACCAGGGCGTCGACATGGGGCGGCCCAGCCTTCTGACCTGTAGCACCATTCCCGGCGACTCTCGCGTCAAGGTCTCCGGCACCGCGGTGCCCATCCAGTAGCCACTACGGCCGCTCAGCCTCGCTGGCCGGGACGGTCGACGATCACCGACGACAGCAGGGCCGTGCTCCAGACCGCTCCCTTGCGGGCGACGGGTCGGCTCATGCCGGGCGGCAGGTCATCACGCAGCCAGACCATCCGGCTACCCAGGTAGCGGTAGGTAGCCGGATCCAGGATCTTGTATTCGCGGTTGGCCCACGCATCGCCGGTTCGCTCCAGCCAGACGCCCAGTCCACTGCGGCCGGCGGCGTCGCGCACGCCCTGCTCGATCCGGACGCCGGGTATGAGGGCCAGAGCGCGATACATGGCCGCCTCCAGCTTCGGTGGCATCGTGCCGTACCTGCTCAGGTAGAGCATGATCACGTGATAGGCGCGAACGTTGGCGGGTGCGACGCTCCTGGGAACGCCCTCCTCGCGTGCCCCCTCGATCCAGTGGCGATCGCCTGTGACCTTGGCCAGCAGCTTCTTCGGGTCGGTCGGCAGTTCGCGGAGCTTGGCGTCGTACTGCTGCGGCGTCAGGTCGTCATCGCCTGGATCCCGGGGATCTTCCTCGGGGCCGACGTGCAGCTTGCCGTCCTCGCCGAAGCCGGCGGTCTGCATGCCGTCGTAGCGCATCCAGTGTTCGCGGGTCACGATCGTGTCCGAGGTCGGCTGCTTGTCCAGGGTCTTGGTGTACTGCCACTGCGTCGGCAAGGGCACCTGAGCGCTCCTTCGCCGGCCGGCCACCTCGGCGGCGTGGGCCAGCACCACGCTGGAGTCGAGCCGGACAACCGGCGGCGTGCCCTCCCGGTCCGGGGTAGACGGCTCCGGCCGCAGAGTGGCCACGGCGAGCGCGGCGGCGGCCCCCAGCGCCCCGATCACGAGCAGGCGGCGCCCCAGTGCCCGCCCGCGCCCCCGGATCCGCGTCAGCAGCCGCCGGCGCTGCGGGATGATCCACTCCTGGCCCGGCTCGGGGACCTCGGCGCGCCAGGCGCGCAGCGATCGCAGGTCATCCATCGAAAGACTCCTCTCGGGTGGCCACAGGGTTGGATCCGCCGAGCGCCTGGCGCGTCTTGACCCTGGCCCGGTGCAGGCGGGATCTGACGGTGCCGATCGGGATGCCCAGTGCGCGTGCTACGTCCTCATACGACATGTCAGCCCAGGCGACGAGTAACAGCACCTCCCGGTCACCGGGTGACAACTGCGCCAGAGCCGCCGCCAGCCCGGTCTGCTGCGCGGCGACCCGATCGTCGACGCGCTCGGCGTACGGCTCGGCGATCTCGTCGACGCCGCTGCGGACCAGCGCCCGGTAGAACCGGATCTCCACCCGCCGATGCCGGCTGATGAGCCGGGCGGCGATGCCGTACAGCCAGGGCCGCGCGTCGGGATGGCTCGGGTCGTAGCGGTGGCGGCGCTGGAAGGCGGCCAGGAAGGTGTCGGAGACGATGTCGTCGGCCAGGGAGGGGCCCAGCCGCCTGGCGACATACCGCCGCATGGCGGGCGCGTGCCGGTCGAACAGGTCGGCGAAGTCCTCCGGAACGCGCTCCGAGCGCCTTATCAGCTCGGCGTCGTCGGTTCTGCCGAATTCTTCGGCGATCACATGGTGCTCCTGTCCGTACGCGCTGGTTCGTCAGCTTTCGCCCGTACGGCTGGCGCGAGTTCGCGTTATGAGATGTGATCTGCGCCACAGGAGCTCACTGGATCATGTGTCGGGTGTGACCGGTCCTGGGTCGCCTGGGGGCTGGTGCTGGGCGCCCCAGTCCCAGAGTTCTTGGAGGACGGGGCCGAGGCGGCGCCCTTGCGCGGTGAGCCGGTAGTGCGTGCGGGGAGGCCAGCCGGGCCGGCGATGGCGATCGAGGACACCGGCTTGGGTGAGGTGTGCGAGACGGTCGGACAGGACCTTGTCCGACAGCGTGGGGAGTGCTTGGCGGAGTTCGGTGAAGGTGTGGTCGCCATGCAGGAGTTCGCGGATCACCAAGGTTGTCCAGCGGCCACGCAGGGCCGCGAGGGTGATCTCCACTGGGCAGTGCGGAGTGGGTTCGGCGACGTTCGCGCGAGGGTCGTCGGGCAGGCCCGGCTGGGTCGGGTGACCAACCGTTTGGTGAGTCACGAGGGAGCCTCCTAGCGTTGCGGCGTCTGGATGATTTCTACCTGCTGGAAGGAAATGCGTTGATGATGGGCCGGCTTGCTGAACGTCCCGAGGATGTGCCCATGGTGTTCGCCGAGCGGTTCAACAGCGGCGATCTGGCGGCGGTGGCGGAGGTGTATGAGAGCGGGGCGGTGTTCGTCGCCGAGCCGGGCTCCGCGCTGACCGGGACGCAGGCCCGCGCCGCCAATGGCCGGTTCGTGGGCCTCGGGCTGCCGATCATCGTTCGGCCACGGCACGTCTATACCGCGGGCGACATCGCGTTGCTGATCGTGGACTGGGTCATCGACGGGACGGATCGCGATGGACGACCGGTGCACATCGAGGACACCGCCACCGATGTCGCCCGACGCGGGCCGGACGGACGCTGGCGATATGTCATCGACAACCCCTTCGGCGTGCGCCAGAGAACCGATGGCCAACCCGTTCGTGATCTTCACTAGGGCCGATCGCCGCAGTCTCAGCTGTCGATGACCGGGCTGGAACCGCTCCAGGATCTCGCTGATCGCCTGGGGGAGCGCGCCCATCGTACCCAGGGTCAGGGTCCCGGATGGGCCGTGGACGGCCTGGGCCGCGGCGTCGATCCCGGCGGTGATCTGCCGGTATCCGGCGCTGAGGTCACGCTGAAGCTGCTCGCCGATCGAGGTGAGCCGCACCGTCCTGGAGCTGCGGTCGAACAGGGGTGCGCCGATAACGCTGCGTTGCCGAGATCGTCGTTGTTCACGGGGGCGGGTTCGTAGCCGGGTGAAACTGTTCGCCCGGTGAGCCGGTCACGGCCTACCATGCGGACGCGTGAGCAGAAGATTGCGTGGGATCGCGGGCGTCAACGCCCAGATCATCACCGATGGCCAGTACACGACCGATGACGGCACCATCGTCGTCGTGGGCCCGGCACTGGAGGCAGCGGTCTCCGGCACCGTGAGCCATCCACCGGACGGGCTCGTCGATGTGCCCCACACGGCGACCGGTCACCGGACGTCTTTCGAGGTGACGGCTGAGGACAGCCTTCAGGCCGCGCGACGGCTGCACCTCGCCGGGGCCGAACGGATCGCCGTCCTGAACTTCGCCTCGGCCCGTAACCCCGGGGGCGGCTACCTCGGCGGCGCCAAAGCGCAGGAAGAGGATCTCTGTCGCAACGCTCTGTTGTACCCCTGCCTCCTTCAGGCCCCCGACTACTACGCCGCCCACCGCGACTCCCCTGACCTGCTCTACAGTGACCGCGTCATCTGGTCCCCCGACGTTCCCGTGCACCGCGACGACGACGGCCGATTGCTGACCGACCCGTATCCGGTCTCGTTCCTGACCTGCCCCGCTCCCAACGCCGGACAAGTGCTGCGCCGTGAGCCGAGCGCGCGGAGCCGAATCGAGCGTGTCCTCTACCAGCGTGCGGAACGAGTGCTGGCCGTGGCCGCCCACCACGGCGTACGCCAGCTGGTCCTCGGCGCCTGGGGATGCGGGGTGTTCCGCAACGACCCGCACCAGGTCGCCGCGGCATTTCACCACCATCTCGCTGCAGACGGCGCGTTCTCGACCGTGTTCGAACGGGTTGTTTTCGCGGTCTGGGACCGCTCACCCGATTCCGCGAACAGAGCCGCGTTCGCCGACCGTTTCACCAGGCCATGAGGGCTGCCGGATCCGACGCCGTTGGGGCTGGGAGTCCGGTCAGTGAAGACCATCCTGTTCGTACGCGACGCTCATGAACGTGCCGGACGTCCTCGGCCCAATCGCGGTGTCGTGTCAGTGGCGGCGTCAGGGCGGCGACGGTGCGGTATCAGAGCGGTCGGTGATGGTTGAGCCATGAACGGTTCAGCGATCGCGGCCTCGGGGCTGCGAACTGGGCCACACCGAACAAGGAGCGCATGATGCAGACGTTCGACACCCCCGCCCCGATCTCCGCCGTCCTGCACATCCCCGCCGGGCGCGTGCGGTTCATCGCCGCCGACCGGGCCGACACCACCGTCGAGGTCGTGCCCGTGAACGCGGCCAAGAGCCGTGATGTGAAGGCGGCCGAGCAGACCACGGTCGCCTACGCCGACGGCCTCCTGCGGATCGAGAACGCCGAGACGAACAACCAGTACTTCGGCCCGTCCGGATCCATCCAGGTGACGATCCAGTTGCCCGCCGGCTCCCGCATCGAGGCCAAGGCGGCCAGCACCGAACTCCAGGCCATCGGCCGCCTCGGCGACGTCGTCTTCGACGGCGCCTACAGCCAGATCAGCATCGACGAGGCGGCGAGCATCCGCCTGACCGCGGTCGACGGCGACGTCGAGGTCGGCCGGCTGGGCGGCCCCGCCGAGATCAGCACCACACGGGGCGACATCCGGATCGCCGAAGCCACGAGCGGCAAGGTCGCGCTGAGCACCCAGTCCGGCGACATCTCGATCACCGCCGCCACCGGCGTCTCAGCCACCCTGAACGCCGGCACCAGCCACGGCCGCATCACCAACGCCCTCAAGAACGACGGCACCACCGAACTCGACATCCACGCCACCACCTCCCACGGCGACATCACCGCCCGCAGCCTGTGACCTGCGGAGGCCTCCAGAGTTCATCCCCGACCGCCGTGCGTCGTTCATGGAAGCCCATGAGCGACGCACCGTGCGCTCTGATGGCCGGTTCGACAACGACCTCCTGGACGACACCCGACTGCTGCGGCAGATCCCCAGGCCGGCCGAACTCGACCTTCACGCGCTCGCGATCCAGGGCCCCTGGAGTTTCTGGCGATCTTTGTGAGCGCATCTAGGCGCGTACGGGGGTGAAGAAGTTGACGAGGTTGCCGTCCGGGTCGCGGAACAGCAGCGACCGGTTGCCCCAGGGCATCGTCGTCGGCTCGGTGACGAAGTCGGTGACGAAACCGGTCAGCTCCCTATAGACGCGGTCCACGTCGTCGACGCGGAACTCGACGATCACGCTGTGGTTGTCCGCCGGGCGGGCGGAGCCGGGGGCGAACAGCGGGACGGTGCGGACGCCGGCGATCGCGAGGGTGGCGTTGGGCGTTCTGAGCTCGGCGAAGTCCTCGGTGGCCCACGTCGCCGCCGTCCCTGTGGCGCGCTCGTAGAACTCGACGAGGCGCGCCACGTCGCTGGTGATGATCCGGATCGAGACGAAGTTCATGGGGGTCTCCCTGGGTGTGCCGAAGTCGTGCACTGCGCAGGCTAGACGAAATACTGGACAGAATTGGTCCAGTATTCGCCAGTAGGCTGTGCGCATGTCCCGACCCACCGGCCGCGTGCTGACGCTCCTGGAGCTGCTGCAGTCGGGCGGCACCCGTACCATGGCCGAACTCGCCGACCGGCTCGGCGTCGAGGGGCGCACCGTGCGCCGGTACGTGGACCAGCTCATCGACCTGGACGTACCGGTGGAGTCGGTACGCGGCCGCTACGGCGGTTACCGGCTCGCCCCCGGCTACCGTCTGCCGCCGCTCATGCTCAGCGACGACGAGGCGCTGGCCGTGCTGCTCGGCCTGGTCGCCGGCCGCCGGGCGGGCCTGACGACGACGGAGCGCACGGCGAGCGAGACGGCGACGGCGAAGATCCGCCGGGTGCTGCCCAAACACGTCGCCCGGCGGCTCGACACCCTCATGGAGGCACTCGCCTTCACGGACCAGCCCGGCGAGTTCGACACCCCCGACGCCGGGATCCTGCTCACCGTCGCCGACGCCGCACGCCACCGCCGGCCGGTCTCGATCCGCTACACCGACCGCGACGGACGCCGCAGCGACCGCACGCTGCACGCGTACGGCATCGTCGCCCACGCGGGCCGTTGGTACGTCACAGGCAAGGACGCCCTGATCGGCGAGGACCGGACCTTCCGGCTCGATCGCATCGCGGACGCGCGCACCCTGCCCGGCTTCTTCGAGGCGCCCACGGGCCCGGACCCGGCACAGCGTGTGTTGTCCGGATTCGCCACAGCTGAATACCGGCACGAGGTGACGCTGCGCATCCACGGCACGGTCGAGCAGGTCCGCGCCCGCCTCCCCGCCACCGTCGCGCGCGTGGAGGAGTGCGAGCCCGGGACCGGCGAACGCTGGCTGCGCGTCGAGCTGCGGGCGGAACGGCTCGACTGGCTGCCTCCGGCGCTCGCCGCACTCGACCGGCCGTTCGTCATCGAGCGACCCGACGAACTGCGCGACCTGGTCGTCGCGCTCGCCGACCGTCTCGCGTCCCACGCCCGCCGAACCTGACGACGAGGGAACATTCGTCCAGCACCGGCCGCGACAGTGGGCCTATGACCATTTCGGACAACGAGCAGCACGTCCTCCTGGAGGACGGCGCCATCCACGTACGCCCGGTCGGCCGAACGCTCCAGCCAGCGCATCCGCGACGAAGACAGAAGATCGCTATCCCTGCGCGGCGACGAGGAACATCGGCACCGCGACGAAGATCCGGTTCGTGCGGGCACGCTCGGCCTGCTCGGCAAGCCAGCTCTCCTCGTCGATGATCCGGTGCAGCAGGGCGAGCGCGGTGTCATCGGTGAACACACTGGTGCGCACCTCGACGACCGGGTCGGTGAACCCGGCGTCGAGCAGCAGGTTGCGGTACCTGCGGGCGATGCGCGGCGACGGGAGCGAGTCGGCCTTCGCGTGGACCAGCCGGCGGGTGGTCTCCGGCTCGTCCGAGTCGATGACGAGCGTGTCCCAGTCCTGGCCGAGCAGCACGGCCCGGCCGCCCGGCGCGAGAACCCGGCGGGCCTCGGCCAGGGCTCGCACCGGGTCAGAGAGCGTGTGCAACACCTTGTCCGCACGGTAGCCGGTAACCGACCCGGTCTCCAACGGCAGCTCGCAAGCATCGCCGACATGGAACTCGCCGACCGGCCAGCGCTCCCGGGCCACGGCGATCATCTCGGGGTCGTAGTCGACACCGACCGCGCGGGCCCCGCGCTCGGCCAGCTCGGCGACCGCGCGGCCACCGCCGCAGCCGACGTCGACCACGGTTCGGCCGGTGAGGTCGCCGAGCAACTCGTAGGAACGTGTACGCAGCTCGACGGACATAGGCTGCGCGTCGACGGCGTCGAGGACAACAAGCAGATTCGACATGCCCGCCATGGTCCGACTTAATGCCGACATGAAGTCAAATCAGATGACGATCGGCCAGGTGGCCGACCACTTCGGCCTGCCGACACACGTACTGCGGCACTGGGAGTCGGTGGGCCTGCTCTCCCCCGCCCGCGTCGCCGGTGACCGCCGCCGCTACACCCGCGATGACCTGTTCCGGGTGGCGTCGATCGTGATCGCGAAGCAGGCCGGCCTGCCGCTGCCGGACATCCGGACGTTTCTCGCCGCGCGCGACCCGGCCGCCCGCAAGGACGTACTGCGCCGCAACCACGACGCGCTGCAGGCCAGGATGGCGGCGCTGCGCTCAGCCCTCGATCTCCTCGAAGCCGGAATGAACTGCTCGCACGATGACATCACGACCTGCCCGAACTACCGGGCCCACCTCGCGGTGGCGGCACTGGCAGGGGACCAATGATCGAGTGATCCGTGTTCCTTCCTGATCGCCTGAGGGGTATCACCGTTCGTGGTCGCCGGGGGCGTAGCGACTTCAGGGGCTTCCGGCCGCGGTGGTGAGTCGGGTGGCGGTGTCTCCGTCGTAACCGAGCACGCGGGCGACCAGGGGTGCGGGGGTCTGCGGGACGAGCTGGCGGATCTACGCCGGCAGACTCCAACTCGGCCCCTCAGGGTTACCGAGCCACACCCGCTGGCCCTCACGGGTGACCGTGAGCCCGAAGCCAGACTTATGCGGGCTGCCTGCTTCCTGCCACGTTTCGATGGCCTTCTCGACCGCGTCCCACAGATTGAGCGGTCCGTGTTGGCGCACCGTCCATCCACGTGCGGGATCCGGTTGGACTTCGGCCCGCGAACCGGTGCCGGCGTCGACGAGGAACGTGGCGCCATCGCCCCATGCGATTTGCGCCTGCGGAATGGCGAGCTGGGCGACCCATAGAGCTGTTCTGTCCTGGAGAACCGACGGATCGACTCTGGACTCGCGGACAATCCCCAAACCCCTCACCAATGGCGGACGCGGCGGGGGCAGGTGTGATCGGGCGGTCATGAAGGAGAGGTCATCTTCGAGGAAACGGCCGCTCGCCGTGCCGTCGTCGGCCACGGTGAGATGCGCGAACGCGGTCTCCCCCATCCATCCGGACAACGGAGCGGTGATGGTCCCCCCGACACGAATCTGTTGCGGCCATTCCCGGGGGATCGTGCGGACAGAGCAGGTCGCAATGAGCCGATCGTATTTGGCGTTCTCCGCGTACCCGCGCAGCCCGTCGCCCTCCACCAGCGTGGGAGCGTAGCCTGCACCCACGATCGCGTCACGGGCACGGGCGGCAACCAGCAGGTCGTACTCGATCGAAAAGACGGCGTCGCTCCCAAGTCGCTGACACATCAGCGCCGTTGAGTAGCCCGTGCCTGTTCCGATCTCCAGGACCTTGTCGCCCTCCTCGATCTCGGCGGCCTCAAGCATCCGTACGACCAGGCCGGGAAGCGTGGATGATGACGACGGGTATCCGGATACGGGCCGTGTCGAGTCTTCAGCCAGGAGCCCCTCAACCTGAGTCGGCCAGGTCTCGTTGGCGTATGCCAGGGCGAGCCATGCGCCCTCGGGCATGTCGGCGCGGCGGACGGGCGTCCACCAGCCGAATCGGTTCTTGTCGGGGCGATAAACAGCTTCTCCCAAGAACCGTTCGCGGGGCACCGTCTCCAGTGCTTTCCGCCAACCGGCAGACCCTATTTTGTCCGCCAGTTCGAGGCGGAGCGCCGCGGCCGTGTCGCTCATGGCCACCATCCTTCAAGTAGTACGTCAGCGAAGGCTTGCGCTATCGCGCCGAAATTCGGAAGCCACGCCCACTGGCCGTTTGGATTGCACTCCATGAATGTCCAGGCTTCGCCGAATTCGCCATCTTCGAGAACAAAGTCAAAACATCCGAACACCAGGCCAAAATGCTCAAGGTAGGCGTATAGAGCACTCCTTATCACTTCGGGCACGTCAATGTGGCCATAGACCAGATCGTCCCAGTCTCCCTCCCTCCAGTCGATGGCATCGTCCGGGTGCGTAATCCTGGTAGCGAACACCTGACGACCGACTACTGTCACCCTGGCATCGCTCGACTTCCGGATCTTCTCCTGAAACATGTGCGCTGTCATGGACACCGAATAGTCCAACTCATCCGGTTTTACGCGCTGTGTCCATATCGCGCCCACGCGGCCGTCTGGGGTGACCGGGACCGATCGAAACGACTTGTAGATGACGTGCACATGATGGAGGGCGAATTCTCGAGCAGCGTCCAGATCGTTCGTTACGAGCGTATTGGGAATACGCATGCCGAGGTGGGCCGCCGCCTGCAACTGAGCAATCTTGAAATCTGCTCTTTCGGTCGCCCCAGGATGGTTGACGTAGCGGCTGTTCGGTAGGTTTCTCAACAAGCCGCCCAGCCCGTGACGGACCTCGTTGATCGCGAACAACCGGGCCTGTTCGTCCGTGGCGTCGCTGCGCAAAGGACTCGGCCGGCGGTAGTAGACCGCCCCTATTTTTTCCAGGTGCGTGTTGCGGCTTGGCGTCACCAGTTGGCCGCTCCACCAGTCGCGGCCGTCCCCAATGCGGGCGCTGAATGTCAGCCCTGCCCCGATGTCGGCTGGATCAACGCGAGCCACGTGTACCCCGCGCTCCTGCAAGGCTCGAATGACCGTGTTGGCCGTCTCGTCCGCTGGAGACGTGACGACCAACACGGTACGCGGGGTGCGCGACATCAGTCGTCGGAATCGTCGGAAACCAGCGGGCCGCCCGTGCCGTCGTTCCCCTGGTTCTTTGGCGACTTGGTCACCGTACCCCGCTGCATGTCCACGATCTCGCCTCTGGCGTCGTAGAAGTGGGTGAGCTGGGTTGCGGCGTCGAATTCGACGGTGGCGTACTCCGGTGGCCCCACCGGGGAAGGCTCGGTCATCCGACTCAAACCCCAAGGGCGTACGGGCTGATCTTGCGTCAAGGCCATTCGAGCCTCCGTGTAAGGGACTGTTCTTCGCTTAACGCTAGATGCCTAATTCAAGTCAGGCCAGATGTGGCGATTGTTTGTGGTACAACCAACAAGACAAATCGTAATGCAGCGGCGACAAAGCCCCCGATGTAACATCAGGGGCTTTGCGTGATACTAGAAGTCGAATTCACCCTTTTTGGCGCCGTCGATAAAGGCGGCCCAGACTGCGCCGCGAACGACGTACGGGGCCTGGTCGGGAGCCTCGGTGTCGCGGACGCCAACACGTCCACCAGACAAAGGAGCAACCTCCAGACAGTTGCCGTTGTTCGCGCCCGAAGCCTTGGCTTTGCGCCAGTCGGCGCCGGCCAGTTCCTCGGATAGCTCCTCATTCATTGCTCATACCTCGCAATCATGTCGCGGATCACGTCCTTTGAGACATGCAGGGGATGCGCCCATGCACGGATCGTGTCGTACCTCAGGCTAATCCCCTGCACCTCGTCCACGCGATCGGTTACTTGGCCATTCGATGCGGACTCCAGGTAAGCCCAATCCCGCGCGTCGGGAAGCTGCGCGATGGCGAAGCCTCCCAGGAGCCCAGTCGTTGGCCCTGCCTCAAGCGGGACGATCTGAATCGTGATCTTCGGGTGGTCCATGAGCGTCAGCAGCCGCTCAAGCTGTTGCCGCATGCCCTCGTGTCCGCCGATTGGACGGTGCAAGACGCCCTCATCCATGACGCCGGCGAACATGGGAGACGTAGGCCGGTCGAAGATGGTTTGCCGCTGGAGCCGCGCCTCAACCGCCTGCTCAACCTCCTCTTCGGTCGCGCCAGGCACTCCCCGCAGGACAGCGCGGGCGTAGTCGGCCGTCTGTAGGAGCCCCGGAACCAGGAGGGGTTCCCAGCTCCGTATGACCCGTGCCGCTGCCTCGATCTTCGGCCACTGCCTGAACCACTTCGGCGCGGTCTTGGGGTTGATCTCTTTCCAGAGCGCCACCAGTTCCCCCCGGAGCCCTAGAACCTCTTCGGCACGCGTCACGAACTCCTCGGGCACTGGCCGCTTCGCCAGCTCGTAGTAGCCGATCATCGTCCCGGAGTATCCGACCCTGGATCCGAACGCTTCCAGCGACCAGCCCTGAGCATTGCGCAGCCTGCGCAGCTCAAGGCCGAAAATCACCTCTGGGGAGGTGGCCGGCGGTAGGTCTGGTCCTGCTGACATTTCGACTCTCCGTTCAGGAGGACAACAGGAGTTGCGGACGGCAACAACAACAACCGCAACAGAATTGTTGAAAGGTGTCGCTGCCGCCCCATCCCAAAACTACCTGGCCAAGAGCATTCTTGGAAATGCCCTTCGGGAAACAAAGGACGGCGGTCCGGTCGCTCATAACAGGACAACTCCGCCCTCGTTGCAATGCGGGCCGCATCTCAAACCCAGACATGGTGGGTGATTCTATGCCAGCACAAACAGCGGAAATTGTCGTATCGAGGTTCATAACGCTACGTCGAAATGTCAAAGCGCCCTGGGAGGCGCGGCAAGCGATCAAGATATGGCTTGCCGCCAGTGATCCGGTACGAGACGACGTACTCCAAGTCGTCTCCGAGCTGGTGACGAACACCTGTGTGCATGTGCCGCAAGGCCCGCAGCGCGACTGGCTCAAACTACGGATGGGCTTCGGGAACGGCTTCATCCGTCTGGAGGTGATTGACCCTGGTGCCCCGGTGCCAGAGCCACGATTCATCGCTGGCCAGTCTCAGGATGCTGAGGCCGAGTCGGGCCGCGGCCTCGACATCGTAAGCAGGCTATCCATGCGGTGCGGCACGTACGTCACTCCGCGCGGCCGCCGCGTTGTGTGGTGCGACGTAGAGACCGCCCACTCCCTGCCCGACCAGGAGCCCAGATGCCTCCCAACATCTCGCAGAGAAGTTCGATCAGTGGGACATCCTTCCTGACATGGCTATCGGCGTCGGGGCAGTTGAACCCGGTAACGACGAAGGCCGCAACGAACTCTCTCAACCTCGCCTTGGTTGGTTGAGAACTGCCCCAATCTCCCAACCAGGGCATCCCCTCATTCGCGGACGTTCGTCCCTGGTGTTCGCGGATGAGGTCGCCCCCGGTCGGATGCACTTTCCAACCGGGGGCCTTCACCGTCGCATCCACGCACAGGAGGCGACCGCCGGGCAGTACGCGTCCATGGCGTACGGGTCCGACGGTCGCCGTCTACTCGTTGCCGGGGCGCCTACTGCTGGGGACGGGTCCCCGGCTTGTTGACGACCTTCGTCTCCAGTTGCGCGCTCCACACCAGGGGAGCGCCGGCCTTGACGGTTCCGGCCGTCCCGCTGGGGAGGGCCGGAGCGGCCGGTCCGCCCTCGTTGGGGAACGGCTGGTCAGCGAGGTTCTCGCCGTACAGGCCGAGGAAGCGGTAGTCCTTGGCGTCGACGATGATCTCGGAACGTTCCCGTGGTCCGGTGTAGGCGAACGCGACGCCGTGTCGGCCCGCGGCGTCCACGGCGTCCTGCTTGACCGAGACCCCGTCGATCTTCGACAGGGCCCGGAACAGCGCCGCGCGGACCTGCGGGGTCAGCGGCTGCCCGCCCATGAGCGTGCTGATCGTGTGGAAGGCGCGCTCCTGCTCGGACATCCCCCTCCCCTGCTCGAACGGCGAGGCGGGGGTCGCGGCGACGGACGCCTTGACCTTGGCGAGCACCGCGTCGGGCGTGACGGGCTCCTGGGCCAGGGTGGCGCCCTTGAGACCGGTGTTCACCTCCTCGATGGCCAGCTTGCCCGCGCCGTCGTCGATTGCCATCTGCTCGCCGTCCAGGCTGTACCAGGTCTCCAGGGTCTCGCGCCTGTCGCGATCCACCTCGGGCCGGGGTTCGGCGAGCAGCGGGGCGATCGACTCCTTCACGTACAGCCACTGCCCCGGAGAAGGGGTTCGCGTGTAAGCGTCGTCGGGGCCGCGTTCGGCGGCCTTGGCGGCCCGCTCGCCGAGTTCCTTGACGTCGGCGTACGCGGCCGACTGGTCGTCACCGCGTACCACGCCGTAGCCGACGAGCAGGGCCGAGGCCGCCACGGCGGCGATCCCGAACCGCCAGGCCAGGCGCGGGATGCGGAACGTGCGCCGCCTCGCCGGCTGAGGGAGCGGTTCGCGCATCGCCTGCAGGAGCTGGGCGCGTGCCGCGTCCTTCGCCGAGCGGGTGATCACCGGGGTGGACCCGAGGAACTGCTTGATCTCGTCCATCATGCGACCTCTCTTGTTGGATCGTCGCCCCCGAGGGCGATCCGTGCCTTCCTGCGCGCTCGGTGGAGACGCGAGCGGACCGTACCGATCGGTACCTTGAGCACCGCCGCGACCTCCTCGTACGTCAGCTCGCCCCACGCCACCAACAGCAACACGTCGCGATCGCCGGATGACATGGACGCCAGCGCCCCCGCGAGCCGGCGGTCCACCTCCTGCGCGGCCACGCGGCCGACGACCGTGTCGGCCATCGGCGGCTCGGGCAGCGGGTTCGTGCCGGTACGGCTCAAGGCGCGCAGGAACCGCTCCTCGCCGCGCCGATGCTTGGCGATGAGGTTGGTCGCGATGCCGTAGAGCCAAGGGCCGGCGAGACGGGCGGCAGGGTCGTAGGAAGCGCGGCCGCGGAAAGCGATCAGGAACGTCTCGGCCGCGATGTCGTCGGCCGCCTGAGTGCCGAGCCGCCTGGCGACGAAGCGGTGGATCTGCTCGATGTAGCGGTCGAACAGGCTGGCGAACTGTTCCGGGTCGTCACGTGACCAGCGGATCAGCTCGGCGTCATCCACCTCGGCTGTCTCCGCCGGGTGCGTTTGTGTCATGCCTGTCTTTTCCCGATGTGACGGATCGAGTTCTCAGTGGGCATCCGATGGCGCCACACAAACTTCGCTCTTCAGACGCCCTCTTAGACCTGGTACAGGTTCATTTGCCACCACCAGCGCCACATCTCCAGCCGCTTGGTCCCGCTCCACCCAGCCGGCTATATTTCGCACCCTGATATGGGCTGAGCGGGTGCTAGGCATGCGCGGATTCACAGTGAAGTCCAGCCACGACGGCTGCCACCTGGTGTAGTTCGTGCGTGGACCGCTGATCTGGGTTACTGGGGGGTGTCCCCTGGAGCGGTGCAGTCTCTGGCGATCTTTGCGAGCGCATCTAGACGAGTAGTTCCTATGTGATCAGTGATCGAAGGCGATCAGCGACCTGGCGATAGGTGCGCCGGTGGTGTGGTTGTGCCAGATGGCGGCGGCCATCGCCAGGATCCGCTGCGCGACGCGGACGGCGACGCCCTCGAAGGTCCGTCCGCCGTGCTGCTCGAGATCGAGCTGGCCTTTGAGGGTGT
>NZ_JAHKRM010000007.1:0-269528 GCF_019396345.1 Nonomuraea guangzhouensis
GCTCGTTCAGGTGCGGAAACAGCACCCTGAACCGCGAGACAAGCTGATCGCGGACCTCGCTCGGTATGCCCATACCAAGTCAACGAGTTCAAGATCGAAAAGCAACGCCTTATTTCTTGACGGCTCCACTACCTGCGCAACCTGCTCACCACCGTGCCCAAATCGGCGCAGCCGTGGGTGGCCACGCTGGTGCGCACCATCTTCGACCAGCCCACCGCCGAACAGGTCCGCACCCAGCACGCCTGGGTCATCAACGCCCTGGAAGCCAAGTACCCGGCCGCCTGCGAGCACCTGGACGCCGCCCGCGACGACCTGCTGGCCTTCGCCGCCTTCCCGCGCGAGACCTGGCGCCAGATCTGGTCGAATAACCCACAGGAGCGGCTGAACAAGGAGATCCGCCGCCGCACCGACGTGGTCGGCATCTTCCCCGACCGCACCGCGATCATCCGTCTCGTCGGCGCCGTGCTGGCCGAACAGACCGACGAATGGACCGAAGCCCGCCGCTACATGGGCCTGGACATCCTCGCCAAAGCCCGCCTCCGGCTCATCGTCGGCGACACACCGACCCCGAACCCACTCCCACAGACACTTACCGCTTAACCTGCAGAAACAGGATCACGCGAAGATCGATTCATACACCACGTCCGTGGACGTGACCTCTGCCGGTCTCTTTATGGCCGTCTTTGGTGGTGGCGGAGGATCAAGAACTGTCCGCCTTGGCATGCTCACTTGTATATTCCGCCGCGGGACGTTTCTGTCACCCGGATACGACCTCTCGGGGCGTACGGTTCCCACGGCGCGTCTCGGTGGCGTGAAGACTTCATCCGTCGCGCTCGAACACGAGCTCGCCAGTCGCGTTGTCACGGCGTACGTGCATCAAGCTAGGCCCGTACTGATAGCTAGGGTGCCGCGCTGCGAGGTCAAGGCGGACACACCAGATCGTGCCGCTTGCCCCGGGCGCTGATGCCAAAAGGGCCTCAATAAGCCTGGCGGTAGCGCGCTGGTACTCGCTGGTGACGCCACACCCCCCGCGTCTGCTCCCGTTCGTGATGCCCCAGGCGTAGAAGCCATCGCCGTCCCCAAAGAGGTATTCCTGCGGCGTGTGGGAGGAGCGTGGCGACGGCTCGACGCGCCAGCGGATCCCGGCAGCCAGCAGCGAGAGCATGTCCTGGAAAGTCATGTAGCGAAGCTATGACTCTGAGTAGCCATCCTCCATGGACGGCGTGTCCTACCTGTGCTGACAGCCTCAGATGACCAGGACATCGTGTCCTACTTCAGATTTCGAGGGTGCTGGCCAGTGATCGAATGGCCGCCGAAGGGCGCGTTTCCCTTTCTCGGATGCTCTCCACTAGCTGGCGGGCAACTGTCTGGTGGCGGAACCACACCACCGATTGGGAGCGGGCCTCCATCAGCCGTTCGGTAGCGGTGGCCAGATGCCTGTTGTCAAGGTGAGCCTGTCCGACGTCCAGCAGGTGCCGACCGTAGGCGATGCCGGTAAGGTCGCCGGGCTGAATACGCCGGGCGGCTCGTAGCGCCTTCTCTGGCTCTCGCCGCACCGTGTAGGCGTGGGTCTCCTGTGTCGCTACGGCGGCAGGGCCGAAAGAGGTGTTGTAGAGGGCGACTCGGCGGCCGAGCCGCTGGGCACCGGCCATCGCCAGGTGGATGTAGCCGGCCACGTCTCGACCAGCCGCAGCAGTGGGTGCCAGAGCGGTCATCACTAGGTTGCCCCAGGCCGCCACGTGGTGATGTGGTGCTGAAAAGGCAGGCTCGATGCGTTGCGCCATGGTGGCGGCGAGACGTTCGGCCTCCTCCAAGCGGGCCTGATGCAGTAGCACCCAGGCGTAGGTGGCATGCAGGGTGGCCCACAGCAGTTCGTCAGTCCCACTGCGTGCGACCCTGATGGCACGTTCGGCGCCGATCGCGGCCAGATCCTCGCGGCCGAGATGGACCATGACGCTTGCGGCCAGGTCGTAGGCCATCGCCAGCGGGTAGACGGCTGCTTCACCCATAATCGAGTGGGTGAGCCTGGCTTCCAGGATCAGATCGGGCAGACGGCTGATCAAGGTGGCGAAGTCGCCCTTCCAGTAGGAGCGACACGCCTGATCAACCGCTTCGGCGATATCGCGTAGCGGAGTTGGTTCACCGTCGTGGCCGTCATCCAGGCCGGGCAGGAGCGACGGCGACAACAGAGCATTGCGAAGATCCAGGACGCTTGCTCCGTCACGGCCGGTCCCGAGTTGATCGCGCTTGCCGACCAACTTGCTCAGTTCGACGTCCAGAGCGTTGGCCAGTTTCATGAGGGAAGTAAGGCGGGCAGAGCTGCGCTGTCCCTGCTCCAGCTTGGCGATCAGGTCACGGGACAGGCCCGACCGCTCGGCAAGCTCCTCCTGCGTGAATCCCCGATCGCGTCGAACCGCCCGGAGACGCGAACCGATCGTGCCAGCGTGGGTCATCGACTCGGACCTTCCTCCGCATATCTCCACAATTCGCGATCAGCAATGCTGTGGCCTGGCGTTACGTGGAGTAAAACCCAGCAATCCTTGCCAGTCTGCCGAGGGAGAGCCGGAAAGGAAAGCGCCGGGATCAACACCCTCTTCCAGGACCTCGCGCCCTGCTAACCGATCGCGCGCCGATCAGCCAGTGATCGGCGCGTTCACGGTCAGCGTCTCCTCGCCCGCCGGTCCGTTCAGCCGGATCGAGAGCTCCCAGACGCCGGTCATCGGGAACAGCTCGCCCTCGGCGATGAAGTGGCCGGGCTCCGGCTCGCGGGCGGTGATCTCTGGCATGGAGTGGCCCATCGCGGGCATCACCGCGGACACGGCCACGCCGTCCGGATCGCCCGAAGTTGGCCGTACGTCCACGGTGACGCGGCCTGTGGTCGGCCGGTCGATCAGGACGGTGGCGGTGTAGCGCGTTCCCGTAATGGTCTGGCGGAGCGGGTCGGGGGCCGAGCTTCTGCCTACGATGAGGAACGCCGCTACCGCCACCGCGAGGACCGCGACGGCCACGGCCGCCCGCCTCACGACGAGTTTTCCGATGCCGTGATGTCCCGCCTCATGACGGGCTCCCTGATGCCGTGACGTCGACGGTGAAGGGCACGGTCACGATGCGGTCGCCGGTCGCGTACTGGGCCCAGGCGAAGTACCGTCCCGCCGACGGGAAGCTGAAGGTGAAGTGCAGTCGGGGGCCGGGTGAGCCCATCTCGTGTATGTGGCCGAGGAAGGTCCCGTCCTGGCTGCGTACGATCAGATGGCCGGTCATGCCCAGCCAGGGACGCACGGTGCCCGACGTGCCGAGTTCGATCGTCGTCGGGCGGCCCGCGACGGGAGCGGCGGGCCGTAGGAGTGGCGGCGCGGCGGCCTCGACGGGAGTCTCAGCTGTGACAGACGCGGCAGGGTCGCCGCCGACGCGGAACTCTCCGGCGAGGAGTTGTCCGCCGGAGTCCTCACGCTCCAGCTCGGCATAGGCCAGATACCGGCCCGGCCGGTCGACTCGCATCTTTACCTCCAACCGCCCCGGCGCCGTGCGCAGCGGGTGTACGTGGCGGAAGTAGCGACCGTCCTCGCTGGTCACGATCACGTGGGCGAGGGCTTCGTGATGGAGGACGAGATCGTCCACGGGCCGCCCGGTGGATCCGTCGATGAGGTCGAACCGCAGCGTGAACTCCTCTCCGGAGGCTGGGCGAGCCGGGGCCGTCACCACCAGGCCTTGCGCGAACGGGCGCCCACCCGCCAGCGCCCCGGCCGCCGTCCCCGCACTCGTTGCCACAGTCGGCGCCACCGTAGGTGCGGCGCCGTCGGGCGGGGCGGCGGGCAGCATCGGCTCGAAGATGACGGCCATGGCGGCTACCGTCACCCCGATCGCGGTGCCGCCGGCCAGCAGCATCGCCGGACCGGGACGGGTCAGTGCCCCGGTGAGCAGACCGCCCACCATCAGCAGGGCCGCCACAAGCAGGCCGCCGTAGATCAGCAGGTCTCCCGCCGACCCGCGGTCCACCAGGACGCGGAACGGCAGCACGGCGACCTCGTTCCCGGCCCGCAGCGTGAGCTCGTGCGGGCCGGTCGCGTCCACTTTGAGCTGGATGTACTGGGGGTCCCGCGCCGCCCGCGCCACGCCCGTCACCGTACGGCCGTCCGCGACCGAGCGCACCTCCAGCCCGACCGGCAGGTCGGTCACCGGCTGGAAGGCGATGACACCGATCTGCAACGGCCCGGGCACCCGCTTGGTCCCCTTGATCACGATGGTGAGCTCCGTGCCCGCGATCGTCTGGGCGATCCGCAGATCCGCTCCGGCCGTGACATTGTGCGCGGCGGCCGGAGCGGCCCCCGCCAACATCAGGACGGCGGCGAGACAGAGGACCCGGAGGACTCGGATCATGCCCGCTCGGCGTCGGGCGCGCTGGCCGGAACCGGCCCACTGTCGGCCGCACTGGCCGCAACCGGCCCGGCGTCGGCCGCAGTAGGCGGAACCCGCTCGGCGTCGGTCGCGGCGGCTGGAACCGGCTCGGCAGCGCCCCCGCTGGACGGAACGGCCTCGGCGGTGACCGCATTGGGCAGGAACAGCGCTCCCAGCGCCAGCCCGATCAGCCCAGCCACAATCGGCGCCCCGGTCCACAACTCAGGAACAGCAGGCAGCCCCCCAGCCGCCACCGACGCAGCCCCCATATACATCGACCACGTAAGGAACCCCGACAACCCAGCGAACGCCCAGTAAGCCCCCCGCCGCCCACCCGAAGGCCGCAGCCACCAGATCAGCAGGTCACTCACAAGCCCCGCCGCCACGAACGTCAGCAGAATCGACAGGTTCCCGAACGCGGTCTGCGCCCCCGACATCAAGATCCCCACCGCATGGAGAATCGTCACACTGCCGAACGGCAGACTCCACCGACGCGCCAGCAACAGCACAGGCGCCAGCGTGACCACGTTGCTGATGACCATGGCACTGGCGATCCGGTCAGCCCGCGTGCCCTCCACCGACGAGAAAGCTTCGACGATGCCCGGCCCGCTCCACTGCAGCGCATCGGCATACCCCAGGAACAACGACACCAGCGTGGTAGCAAACGCCAGCCCGATCAGCGACGGCAGCAGCCGCCCGAGCGAGGGCCGCGGGCCCAGATCGGGGGCGTTCCACGCGGAGCGCAGCGGCGTGGTGATGATGAGCATCATCGTCACGATCAGCCCCAGATGCGAAGGGCTGAACAGGATGTCGATGGTGGTCTCGATGCCGAGGAAGGTATGCCACATCAGGTCGAAGAGACCGAAGACGGCGAACGCGGGTATCGCGAGCAGCCCGGCCAGATACCCCATGGGCACCGCCGCCACTCCCTGGCGGCCGGTCCGGGTGTTACGCCACACCTGCCAGATGATCCACCCGGCGACCGCGGCGAACCCCGAATAGAACGCCGCATGCCACGGCGTGAAGAACGTCTCCAGCTGCGCCAGGTTGCTGTGCGCCCACGCGTCGATCATCAAACCGATGCCGAACCAGACCCCCAGCAGGGCCGTGACCAGGTCCGTCCTGGGTGACACCCACCCGCGTGGCTCCCCCGAGTCCGCGAGTAATCGCCGTATTCCGGCATTGTCCAAAGCCATGTCGAGGCTCCTCTCATCTAGATCAAATCTTGGCAGACATAGCTGGGAGTCGCGAAGATCGGGGATTGACAACGATGTCAGCCCAAGCGCTTGATAGTCCTATGTCGTCCGCACCACTGCTCGAAGCCCGGGAGATCGTCAAGAGCTACGGCCACGTCGAGGCGCTGCGCGGCGCGGACTTCAGTCTGTCACCCGGCGAGGTCGTGGCGCTGATCGGTGACAACGGAGCGGGCAAGTCCACCCTGGCGAAGATCCTGTCGGGCACCGAACGGCCGGACTCGGGGGAGATCGCCGTGGACGGCGAGCCGGTCGTGTTCGGGTCCGTCGAGGAGGCCCGGAGCGCCGGGATCGAGACCGTCTACCAGGATCTCGCGCTCTGCCCGGACCTGAGCCCGGCGGGCAACTTCTTCCTCGGCAGGGAACTGCTCAAACCGGGCCTGCTCGGCCGGCTCGGCTGGCTCGACAACGCCGCCATGCGCGGCCGTACCAAGGAGGCCTGTGAACGGCTCGGCGTCCAGCTCAAGTCACAGGTCGCGCCCGTGTCCACGCTGTCGGGCGGGCAGCGGCAGGGCGTCGCGGTCGCGCGGGCGGTGACCTGGGCCCGGCGGGTGGTGTTCATGGATGAGCCGACCGCCGCGCTGGGCGTCCTGCAGACCCAGCGGGTGCTCGACCTCATTCGCGGCGTTCGCGACTCGGGCGTGGCCGTCGTGCTGATCAGCCACAACATGCAGGACGTGAAGGCCGTCTCGGACCGGGTAGAGGTGCTGCGATTGGGCCGGCGGGTGGCCAGGTTCGACACGGCGAGGGTGTCCATGGAGGACCTGGTCGGCGCCATGACGGGCGCGATCGAGCACGAGAACGACAGGTGAGCGCCATGGAGCGGGTGCGGCTGCGTGACCGGCAGGTGGTGTGGATCGCCGCCGTGCTCGCCGTGCTGCTGGTGACCTTCTCGGTGCTGCGGCCGGGCAGCTTCGCCACCTCCTTCAACCTGCTGAACCTGGTCAGCGACGCCGCCATCCTGCTGCTCCTGGCCACCGGCATGACGTACGTGATCATCACGGCGGGCATCGACCTGTCGGTCGGCGGGGTGCTGGTGTTCTCGGCCGTGGCCGCCACGAAGATCATGGACGCCACCGGCTCGCTCCTGCTCGGCGCGGCGACCGCCGTACTGACCGGGCTGGCCTGGGGCCTGCTGAACGGCGTTCTGGTCGCCAAGGGCCGTATCCCGGCGCTCATCGTGACGCTCGGCACGCTGGGCATGTCGCTCGGCGGCGCGCTGCTGCTGACGGGTGGCGTGGACCTGCGCGCGCCCGGCGACCTCAACCTCGGCCTGGGGCTGGCGCGCTGGCTCGGCGTGCCGCAGATCGCGTGGATCTGCGCCGCGATCACCGCCGTGCTCGCCGTCGCTCTGGCGCGCACCCGCTTCGGCCGCCACACGTACGCGATCGGCTCCAACGCCGAGGCGGCCCGCCGCGGCGGCGTGGCCGTGAACAGGCACCTGATCAGGGTGTACGGCCTGGCGGGGCTGCTGGCGGGCCTGGCCGGATACCTGTCGCTCGCCAAGTACGGGATCACCGGCGTCTCCGCCCACTCCACCGACAACCTGCAGGCCATCGCGGCCGTGGTGATCGGCGGCACCTCGCTGTTCGGCGGCGTCGGGACCGTGGTCGGGACGGTCATCGGGGTGTTCATCCCGGTGGTGCTGCAGAACGGGTTCCAGATTCTCGGGGTGCGGCCGTTCTGGCAGCAGGTGGTGGTGGGCGCCGTGCTCGTCGCCGCCGTCTATGTCGACCAGTGGCAGCGCGGCAGGCGCGACCAGTAAGGAGACGACCATGCGCAAGGCTTTGGCACTCGTGACACTGTTGCTCACCGTCGCGGCCTGTGGTGGTGGGACGACAACCCAGAGTGGCCCCATCAAGGTCACGCTCATTCAGGGCCTGGCGGGGGAGGAGTTCTACGAGACCATGGCGTGCGGCGCCAAGGCCAAGGCCAAGGAGCTGGGCGTGCAGCTCGACGTACAGGGGCCGCAGAAGTTCGACCCGACGCTGCAGACGCCGATCGTCAACTCGGTCATCGCCAGTAAGCCCAGCGCCATCCTGATCGCGCCCACCGACGTGAAGGCCCTGATCGCGCCGCTTACCCAGGCCAAGCAGCAGGACATCAAGATCATCCTGGTGGACACGGTGGTCGACGATCCGAACATCGGCCTGTCCAGGATCAGCAGCGACAACGTCAAGGGCGGCGCCGCCGCCGCGAAGGCGTTGGCCGAGCAGATCGGCGACAAGGGCAAGGCGCTGGTCATCTCCACTGACCCGGGCGTCAGCTCGGTGGACGCCCGGATCAAGGGCTTCGAGGAGGAGATCAAGGCGAATCACCCGGGGATCTCCTATCTCGGCGTGCAGTACTCGCACAACGACGTCAGCGAAGCCTCCAAGATCGTGAACGCGGCGCTGGCCAAGGACCCGGACCTGGCCGGGATCTTCGCCACCAACCTCAACTCGGCCACCGGCGCCGGCTCCGCGCTCCAGCAGGCGGGCAAGCTGGACAAGGTGAAGATGGTCGGCTTCGACGCCGGCCCCGCACAGGTCAAGCAACTCCAGGACGGGGTCGTGTCGGCCCTGATCGCCCAGCTGCCCGGCGAGATCGGCGCGAAGGGCGTCGAGCAGGCCGTCGCCGCGGTGAAGGGCCAGCCGGTCACCGCCTCGATCCCGACCGACTCCACGATCGTCACCAAGCAGAACCTGAACACCCCCGAGATCCAGAAGGTGCTCTACAAGGCAGGTTGCTGAAGGCCGATAGGCTGGCCCGGTGCGGAGTACGAGCCGGGCCGAGCAGGCTGACCAGCGCAGGGCGGAGCTCCTGGAGGCGACCCGCAAGGTGGTCCTGGAGCGCGGCCTGGCCCACACCCGGATCGCCGACATCGCCAAGTCCATCAACGTCAGCGGCGGCCTGATCCACTATCACTTCGCCACCAAGGAAGAGCTGATCACCGCCATGCTGCGGGCCACCCTCGACATCGAGGGCGCCCGCCTGGCGGAGCTGGCGGCCGGTCCCGGCAGCGCGATCGACCGGCTGGACCGCGTCCTGCGCTACTACATCCCCGAGTCCCGCTCCGACCAGAGCTGGCTCCTGTGGATCGACGCCTGGAACACCGCCCTCCGCGAGCCGACGGTCAGTGAGATCATGCTGGACCTCGAATCGGCCTGGCTGGCGGCGCTGACCCAGGTCCTCGCCGAGGGCACGGAGTCGGGCGAGTTCAGCTGCGCGGACCCGGCGGCCTCGGCCGAACGCATCGACGCCATGCTGGACGGCCTGATCATCCGCTACACCCTCCATCCGGAGGTCCTGACCCGCGCGCGTCTGCTGGACCACGCGCACACGGCGGCGGCCAGAGAAGCCGGCATAGAGCCGACGGCCTTCACCTAGGAAGGCGCTTTCCCGGGCGGCCTGAAAAAAGAACCTAGGCCGGCAGCGCGGCCAGGAGAAAGGCAAGGCGGGCGGCGGCGCCTTCGACGTCGTCCGTCGTGCCGAGCCGGTATCCCCACGAGGTGATGAAACTTCCACCCTCGGACAGGGTGACGGTCTCGGCCAGGGTGGCGGAGAAGCGGTTGCGCACCGACACATAGGCGGGGTCGCTCGAAAGAGCGAGGTTCTGTACCGCCAGGTCGGCGTGACGTCCCGCGTACCAAGCGAACTGCTCAAGGTTGAGCGCGGTATCAAGCATCATCCGTCACCTCCGCAACGTCTCCGCGACAGAATTGCACGATCTTGTGGCGGGAGGCAAGCAATTGCGGCGGTTAATGTGAGGATTGTTTTCGATAATCGTCAAGAATGCTGATGATGACGTCCCGGCCGCCCTCGTCGAACTCCGCGCACTTCGCGTAGTCCTCGAAAGCCCGCACGTAGAACGCGATGTCGTCGGGGTCCCGCAACACCAGGTCCTTCGTCATCGTGGCCAGGCCGATCATGGCCTCGTTGTAGATCCAGAACCCGTTGATCGGCGACGAGGGGATCTCGGTGGTGAACGGGATCACCCCGAACTCCACGTTCGGCAGCGTGCTGACCGCCAGCAGCCGGTCGAGCTGGCCGTGCATGACGTCGAGCGGGGCGATCCGGGTGCGCAGCGCCGACTCCGTCACCACGAACCTGAACGTACGGCTGCGGTCATAGAGGATCTCCTGGCGCTGCATCCGCACCCGGACCGCCGCGTCGATCTGGTCGGCGGCGCTGTAGAGGCGCTTGACCTTGCGGAACACGTGCCTGGCGTACTCGGACGTCTGCAGCAGCCCGATCACGATCGACGGCTCGAACACCCGGAAGAGCTTGGTGCGCGCCTCCAGATCCCGGATGTCCTCCTGGAGCGCGGCCAGGCCGCTGCGGTGCCGCTGTTTCCAGTCGTCGTGCCGCTCCAGCAGCGCGATGGACTGCCTGATCAGGTCGTCCGCCGTGTCCGGAGGCGCGTTCACGGCAGCCGCCCAGACGACCACGTCGTCCTCTGTGGCGGTCTGCCGGGCGTTCTCCAGGCGCGACACCTTCGACGGCTGCCAGCGCAGCCTTTCGGCCAGCTCTTTGCCCGAAAGGTGAGCGGTCTCGCGCAACTGGCGTAGCTGGCTGCCGAGGTCGATGCGCGCCTGCTGAAACGACGTCACCGCATGAGGCTAGACGGGGTTGCGTGGATCATGCCAGACCCGGTTTGCAATTGTGATCAATCGATAGCGAAGGGTGCCCTGTCCATGGTAGGGAAATCGGTTGCCGCGGACAGGACCCGGCGGGCGATTTCGGTGATGAGCTCGCGGGGGACCTCCACCGCCGTCTCGCCATCGAGTACGTCGCGGAGATCCGCGAGCGCTTCTTTGTCGGTGAGTTCGAGGCCCTGGATGACGATCGTGCCCCGATCCGTCTCGTACAGGGTGGGGCAGGCGCCCGCCTCCGATGTGGAGCCGAGGAACCGCATGCGCATGACTATCCTTCCCCGAGTATTGCAATTGCGCGCAATTGTACGACTCGGGCGGATATATGTGATCGTTTTGGGGAAAATAGGTATTTAGGGACGGTCGAGAAGTCCTCCCATGAACTCCTGAGCCCTCGCGAACAGCGCCAGCGTCGTGGCGTGCAGCAGGTCGCCGATGTCCCTGGGGGCCTGGCCGGCGCAGGCTCTGGCGTGGCTGCCCTCCAGCACGATGCCCAGCTTGAAGCAGGCCAGCACGGCGTACCAGTCGATGGCCGACAGGTCGCGTTCGGACAGCGCCGTGTAGTAGGCGACGAGTTCGCCCGGCTGTGGCAGGCCCGGGACGTGGTCGTTGTTCGACGGCCAGGTGGCCAGCAGCCAGCCCAGATCGAGCAGCGGGTCGCCGATCGTGCACATCTCCCAGTCGACGATCGCCGCCACGCGCGGGCCGTCGTGGGCGAACATCAGGTTCGCGAAGTGGTAGTCGCCGTGCATGACCCCCGGCGTGAACGTCGCGGGCCGGTGTCGCTCCAGCCACTCGGCCGTCTCGGCGAGATGGGGGATGTCGGGTCCGGGGTAGCCGTCGAGCCGGCCGTAGGAGTCGAGCTCCTTGAGCCAGCGCGGCACCTGCCGTTCCAGGAACCCGTCGGGCCGGCCGAACCCCGGCAGCGCGGCCGGATCGACCCGCCCCAGCTCGGCCAGCGCGGCCGCCGCCTCCAGCCCCATCCGGTGCCGGATCGCCGGATCGGCGGCGTGCGGCTCGGGCAGCCCGGTCGACGGGTTGAACCCGTCGACCGGCTCCATCAGGTAGAAGACCGGCTCGTCGGCCGTCTGCGCGGCCACCAGCCTCGGCGCGGGCACCGGCGTGTCACGCAGCACCGCGAGCACCCGCGCCTCCCGGCGCAGCACCTCGTTGCTCTTCTGCCGGGCGTGCAGGGGAGGTCTGCGCAGGATGTACGGGGTGCCGCCGCGCTCGAAGCGGACCATGACGTTCTGCGTGCCGCCGAGGACCGGTACGGCGCCGCTGATGTCGCCGCCCGGCAGGCCCTGGGCATCCATCCAGGCGCCGAGCGCGCCGAAGTCGATGACGCCGACGTCGATGTGGGTGGAGGTCATCGCCGCCCTCTTGTAGAATGATGTTCTAGTACCCTATGAGACCCCCGTTCGAGCGGTCAACCGAGCGCCTGCATGAACGGCAGGAACTGGCGGCTCCTGTCGCCAGGCAGGTCCCCGCCCCGCACCATGAGCGAGACCGTCCACGGGTTGCCGATGCCGTGCTCACCCGCCCACCTGACCAGGCCGTCCTTGGCCAGGTCGAGATCCAGTCGCACGACGCCGCCCACGTGCAGGGCCAGGTCGCCGATCAGCGCCTCGGCGGTCTCCTGGTCCCGCGCCACGACCGGGCCGATGACGACCTCGTCGTCGTTGCGCCACGCGTGGCCGAAACCGCCTTCGGCGATCCGCACCTGCTCCCCGAAGCCGAACATCCGGCGCAGCAGCGCCGACCGGTCCGTGCCGAACACCTCCGTGTCCAGCGCCAGGATCTCGTCGAGGTCCGCCGCCGTGGCGGGCCGGGTTCTTCCGGAAGGCTCGCCCCGGAAGACGCCGGTGTGCTTGGCGACCCTGCCGACGGTACGGAAGCCGAGCCGCTCGTACAGCGGGCGCCCGTTCTCGGTCGCGTGCAGCGACACGGCGCGGTCTCCCGCCTCCCGCAGCGCGTGCTCCATCAGCTTGCCCGCCAGCCCCTGCCTGCCGTACCTGGAGGCGGTCAGGACCATGCTGATCACGGCGTGGTCGTGGCCGTAGCGGGTCAGGATGGTCGTCGCGGCCAGGCCGTCCCCGTCGGGCGCGTCGATCCCGTACACCTCGCCGACCTCGAACAGCAGCCCCCACTTGTGCCGCTCGGGCGGCCAGTCGCGGTCCTGGGCCAGCCGGGTGCAGTCGTCCAGGTCGGTGGGGGAGAGCAGACGCGGGTTCATGGCGGACATCTTCCTGGTCCCCGGCCGCTCGTTCAAAACGATTTACTGGGCGTGTGGAGTGTGTTGTGGCGGTTGATGTGGGTGGCACGACGATGAAGGGCGGGCTCGTCGGCCGTGACGGGGCGCTGTTGTACGTGGAGCGCCGGGTCACGCCGCGTGCCGAGGGGCCGGAACGGGTGATCGCCGCCATCTCGGCCTTCGTCACGGACCTGTCCCGCCCGCGCTCGGTTGGCTTGGACGGTGGGGTTCTGGAGCCTGTCGCGGTGGGGCTGGCCGTGCCGGGGCTGGTGACGGCGACGCACGCGGTGTTCTCCGCCGCGTTCGGCTGGCGTGATGTGCCGGTTGAGGCGTTCACGCAGGTGAGCCTGCCGGTCGCGCTCGGCCACGACGTCCGTTCGGCGGGGGAAGCCGAGCTGGCGTACGGCACGGGCTCCGATGTCCGCACGGGCTCGACCGGCTCCGACACCCGGTCCGGTGCCGGAGATGTGCTGTACTTGCCCATCGGCACGGGTATCGCGGGCGCGGTGGTCCTGTCCGGGAGCCTGTACGGCGGAGCCGCCGGCTGGGCGGGCCAGATCGGCCACATCCCGGTATGGCCCGACGGCGTCCGCTGCGCCTGTGGCCAGCGCGGCTGCCTGGCGGCGTACGCCTCGGCCTCGGCCATCGCATCCCGCTGCGGCGAGGACTCCGCCGCCGACGTGGTCGCCCGCGTGACGGCTGGCGACGCTCGGGCGGTTGCGGTGTGGAACGAGGCAGTGGAGGCGCTGTCCCTGGCTCTCGCGACGTACACCCTGCTGCTCGACCCCGCCCTGGTCGTCATCGGCGGCGGCCTCTCCTTGGCAGGCGACACCCTGATCGCACCCCTTCGTGACCGCCTGCCGACCCTGCTCACCTTCCGCCACCCGCCTGCCCTGCGCGTCTCCGCCCTCGGTGTCCACGCGGGCCTCCTGGGCGCGGGCCTCCTGGGCTGGCGTGCCCAGGAGGACCACTTATGAACTGCCACGAGTGTCCGGGAAGCGTGCTTGGTCAGCCCACGACACGCTCCGGTGTGTCCAGCCAGATGCGCTGGCCCTCGGCGGTGACCGTCATCCCGAAGCGGTCACGACCGGGCTCGCCCCAGCTCACCCACTGGAAATAGGCCTCCACAGCCTCCTGCCAGACGGCCCGGTCGCCGATCTGGAAGGCCTCGTACTCCTCACGCTTCGGTTCCCAGGTCGCCGCCGCCCACTGGTCGCTGCCGCCGATCACCCACATGCGGAAGAAGTCATCACCCCGGTAGGTGGCGGAGCGGAGCCCGGTCAGCGCCGAGATCGCCAAGTCGGCTCCGGCGGAGGCGTGAGCGACGGCACGCGGATCGATCCTGGTCTGGAACTCACGAGCGGATGCGGGGTCGACGTCGCTGAGGTCGGCTGGGCGTTGAGAGCGCATCATCATGTACGAGGCGAACCCCGGGAAGCGGCCGGTCGCCGTGCCGTCCGGACCGACCACCAGCCGAAGCGCGTGGTCGGTGCCGAAGCCCGGGCAGTACGGCGCCACGATCACCGCACTCGGCCGGGACTGCTCGACCCAGGCGTAGGGCACGGTGTGGATGCCGCAGGTGACATGCACCCGGTCATAGGGGCCGCCGTCAGGCAGGCCGTCGGCCCCGTCGCCGGTGATCAGGCGCGGCTGCACCGCGGCGGCGGCGAGGTTCTTGGCGGCCCGCTCGGCGACGGCGGCATCCACCTCGATCGACGTCACGCTGCCCTGCTCACCGACCAGGTGGGACAGCAGGGCGGCTGTCCAGCCGGTGCCGGTGCCGATCTCCAGGATCCGATTGCCAGGGTCGGGGTCCAGGAGCTCCAGCAGGTGCGCGACCGTGCTGGGAGCCGAGGACGACGACGTGTACTGCCTGGACGCGGCCCTGATATCGGACTTGCCGTCGTCGAGCTGGGTGACGATCGAGTGCTTGGAGTAGACGGTCTCCCACCACCGGCCGGGATCGGCATCACGGTCGATGATGAACGGCTCGTCTTCGTCTGCGGCGGCCAGCGCCACGGCTGGGATGAACAGGTGGCGCGGCACCGCGCGGATCGCCGCCTTGACGGGCTGCCCGATGTCCCCGCACACGTCGGCGTGATCGATCAGTCGCTCGATCCGCTGAATGGTGTCGTCGTCCATTACTTCTGGCCGTCTTCGGGGTCCTCGGCGTGTGAGCCGCCGGGCTTGCGCAGTTGGTCGAAGTTGCCTCCGGGATCGGGCTTGAATGGCTCGTCCTTGGGGCTCTTGGGGTCTTCGTGCTTGCCCACGTAGATCTCCTTCTCCTCACTGGCCATCCCGTCGTAACCGTACGACTACGGACTGAGACCAGACAAGCAGATCAGGGCAGCAGCGTCGCCGGTACGTCGATCGGCTGGGCACGTAGCTGCTCGCCAAGCGCCTTGGCCTGGGGATCCATGCGGGGGCTCGCCGCCACACCCCTGCCCAGCAGGCCGTGGACGACGAAGTTGAGCGCGTGCAGGTTCGGGAGCTCGTAGCGGGTGATCCGGTAGGCGGCCAGACCGGGGAGGAGCTTCTTGAGGCGGTCCGTCGTCAGGTGCGCCTCAAGCCAGTTGTACCGCTCCGCCGTGTCGGCCCAGACACCCAGGTTGGCGTTGCCGCCCTTGTCTCCCGAGCGGGCGCCCGCGATGCGGCCCAGCGGGGTGCGGACAGTGGGCTGGTCGTCTGTGGCGTCGGCCCACCGTGGTTGCGCGACCGAAGGCATCCCCTCACGGTCCGCGACCGACGGCACCCGCACGTCGTCCACGGGCAGCGGCACCTCGTCCCCGTCCAGAAAGACACGGGGACGCACCTCCGTAGCCGGTACCAGGACCGGCCAGTACACCCCGTACGGCGACGCGCTGCCCGGCGGGGTGAGGCCGTAGAAGCCGGGGTAACTGGCCAGCCCCGTCTCCACTACGGCCGAGGAGAAGGCCCGGCCGGCCCGGCGCTGGTCGGCGTCCATCACCGTGATCCGCAGCAGCCCCCCGTCCTCGAGCGTGACGTCCACCGCGTCGAACGACTCCCGGGGGATCCTGGCCCAGAGCGCCTCCTCCGCCAGGCGGGCCTTGGCCTCGAGGTCCAGGCCCGTCAGCACCAGCGTCATCGTGTTGCGGTATCCGGCCAGATAGTTCACCGCGACCTTGAGCGTGCCGGGCGGCGGCTCGCCGCGTACGCCCGAGACTCGGACCCGGTCAGGGCCGTCGTCCGACAGTGTGATGGTGTCGAAGCGGGCCACCACGTCCGGCCCGAGGTAGCGGGGGCCGGCGATCTCGTAGACGAGCTGGGCGGTCACCGTGCCGATCGAGACCAGGCCGCCCGTCCCGGGGTGCTTGGTGATCACCGAGGAGCCGTCGGCGTGCAGCTCGGCGATGGGGAAGCCGCAGTGCGCCAGATCCGGTACGTCCTGGAAGAACGCGTAGTTGCCGCCCGTGGCCTGGCAGCCGCATTCGATGATGTGGCCCGCGACCACCGAGCCTGCCAGGGGATCGAGGTCGTCGGGCCGCCAGCCGTACCGCCAGATGCCGGGGCCCGTCACCAGGGCGGCGTCCGTGACGCGGCCCGTCACCACGACGTCGGCGCCCGCCGACAGGGCCGCCGCGATCGGGCGCCCGCCCAGGTAGGCGTTGGCGGTCAGAGGCGAGGCGGGCGGCTGCTCGCCGGTGTCGGCGTTGGTCAGGTCCAGGTCGCGGCCGATGAGGTCGTCGCCGGTGACGTGGGCGACCCTGGGGGAGAGGCCGAGGCGGGCGGCGAGCTCGTGTACGGCGGCGGCGCACCCGGCCGGATCCAGCCCGCCCGCATTTGTCACGATCTTTATGCCTTTATCGAGACAAGTGGCCAGGACCTGTTCGAGCTGGGCCAGGAACGTCGGCGCGTAGCCGGGGCGGCCCTTGAGGCGGTTCCCGGCCAGGATGAGCATGGTCAGCTCCGCCAGCCAGTCGCCCGTGAGCACGTCGATCGGCCCGCCTTCGACCATCTCCCGCGCGGCCGACAGCCGGTCACCGTAGAAGCCGCTGCAGTTGGCGATGCGCAACGTCATGGAACCCACTTGGCCGGGCGCTTCGCCATGAAGGCCGCGATGCCCTCCTGGCCCTCCTCGGAGGTGAAGCGCTGCGCGGAGAGCGCGGTCATCTGTCGCAGCCCCTCCTCGAACGACACCCCCGGCAGGTCCCTGACCAGCCATTTCGTGATGGCCAGCGCCTCGGGGCCGCCCTTGAGCAGCATTCCGGCGTAGTGCTGTACCGCCGCGTCGAGCTCCTCGGCCGGTACGGCCCGCGTCAGCAGCCCGATCTGCACCGCCCTGGCCGCGTCGAACACCTCGCCGGTCAGGAAGTACTCGGCCGCCGCCCGGGGATCGAGCCGGCGCAGGACCGGCACGGAGATCATGGCGGGCACGACGCCGAGCCGTACCTCCGTGAACGCGAAGGAGGCCGTCACCGGCGCGATCGCGAAGTCGCACGCGGCCACCAGGCCGAGCCCGCCCGCGCGCGCCGTGCCGTTCAGGCGGCAGATGACCGGCTTCGGGCTCTCCCAGATCAGCGCGAGGATCTCCGGGAACGACGCCGTCACCGGCGCGTCGCCCACCCCGGAGGCAGGCTCGACGCGCTGCTCCTTGAGGTCGGCGCCCGAACAGAACACCGGGCCCGCACCCGTCAGCACGATCACCCGCACGTCCGGCTCGGTCAGCGCCCAGTTCAGCCGCCGTTCGAGGTCGCCGAGCAGCCGTACGGACAGCGCGTTCCTGTTGGGCGGCGAGTCCAGCGTGATCGTCGCGATGCCGCCGGCCAGCTCCTTGTGGACCAGGCTCGTCATGGGCTTCCCTCCTGGATGATCGCCAGCACGGCTCCCGCCTCGACCTGCTGCCCCTTCTCGACGTGTACGCCGGAGACGACCCCGTCGGCGGGCGCGGCGATCTGATGCTCCATCTTCATCGCCTCCAGCACCAGCACCGCCTGGCCCTTCACCACGCGGTCACCCGGCTCGACCTCGACCCGCAGCACGCTACCCGGCATGGGAGCGAGCAGGGAGCCGGGCACGACCTGCTCGACGGGCTCGGGCAGGCGGGGCGCGGGCGTCAGCTCGACGGAGCCGCCGGGAGAGTCGACGCAGATCTTCCCGTCGTAGCGGGCTATCTCGAACGCATGCCGTACGCCACCACGTTCCAGGACGATCCTGGACGGCTCCGCGGTGATCAGCTCGATGCCGTCGGGGAGCGGCTGGTAGACGACCTCGGCCTCCTCGAAGACGGCCCGCAGGGGCTGCGACCGGACATTCCGCCAGCCGGAGGGCAGGCTGCGCAGGACCGGCGCGGCGGCCCGGTTGGCGGCGGCCTGCGCCAGGGCGGCGGCCAGCACGGCCAGCTCGTCGATGGGGCCGGTGCCGCTCAGATCGTGCTCGTCGAGAAATCCGGTATGCGTGTCACCCGCCCTGAAATGCCGATTTTTCAGTACGTTCAGCAACAAATCCCGGTTGGTGGTGAGGCCGTGGATCCGTGCGCGTCGCAGCGCGGTCGTCAGCTTCCGTATGGCCTCCTCCCGAGACGAGCCATGAGCGACCGAGCCATGAGCGATCACCTTGGCGAGCAACGCGTCGTAATGAGGGGAGACGACCGACCCGGCCTCCACCCCAGAATCAACCCGTACGTCCCCGGGCACCTCGAAGCGGCGCAGCGTCCCCGTCTGAGGGAGATAGTCCCCGTCCTCCGCGTACAACCGCACCTCGACCGCATGCCCCTGGGGCACAGGCGCGGAGCGGGGCAGCGCCGACCCCTCGGCCACCTCGATCTGCAGCCGCACCAGATCCACCCCGTAGACCAGCTCGGTGACCGGGTGTTCGACCTGGAGCCGGGTGTTCATCTCCAGGAACGCCACCTGATCGCCCTTGACCAGGAACTCCACGGTGCCGGCGCCGACGTAGCCGATCTTCCTGGCCGCTCTGACCGCCGCCGCGCAGAGCTCGTCCCTGATCCGCTGGGTGATGCCCGGCGAGGGGCACTCCTCCACGACCTTCTGGTGCCGCCGCTGGATGCTGCACTCCCGCTCGCCGAGCGCCCACACGGTCCCGTGGCGGTCGGCCAGGACCTGCACCTCGACGTGCCTGGCCCCTTCGAGCAGCGGCTCGACGAACACGGTCCCGTCGCCGAACGCCGCCTCGGACTCGCGCCGCGCCGACGCGATCTCCCGATCGAGCTCGCCGGCGTCGCGCACCACCCGCATGCCCCGCCCGCCGCCACCGGCCGACGCCTTCACCAGTACGGGGAACTCCGTGACGGCCGCCGGCAGCGACGGCAGCACCGGCACCCCGGCCTCGCCCATCAGCCGCTTGGCCTCGATCTTCGACCCCATGGCCGCGATGGACTCCGGCGACGGACCGACCCACACCAACCCGGCATCCAGTACGGCCTGCGCGAAGTCCGCGTTCTCCGACAGGAACCCATATCCCGGGTGTACGGCGTCGGCGCCCGCCGCCCGGCAGGCCGCCACGATCCGCTCGATGTCCAGGTAGGTGTCCGCGGGCTTGGCGCCGCTCAGCCGTACCGCGAAATCGGCCTCGGCCACGTGCGGTGACCCGGCGTCGGCGTCGGAGAAGACGGCCACGGTCTCGATGCCGAGCGACCGGCAGGTGCGGAAGACGCGCCGGGCGATCTCGCCCCGGTTCGCGACGAGCAGACGGGTGATCACGGGCGGAACACCCCGAATCCCGCCGCCTCGGGCACCGCGGCACTGTTGATCGCCGACAGGCACAGCCCCAGCACGGTCCTGGTGTCGCGCGGATCGATCACTCCGTCGTCGTAGAGCCGCCCCGACAGGAAGAACGGCAGCGACTCCGCCTCGATCTGCGCTTCCACCATGGCCCGCATGGCCGCGTCGCCCTCCTCGTCGTACACCTGGCCCCGGGCCTCGGCCGACGCCCGCCCGACGATCGACAGCACCCCCGCGAGCTGCGCCGGCCCCATCACCGCGGACTTCGCGCTCGGCCACGCGAACAGGAACCGCGGATCATAGGCCCGGCCGCACATCCCGTAGTTGCCGGCTCCGTAGGAGGCGCCCATCACCACGGTGAGGTGCGGCACGGTCGAGTTCGACACCGCGTTGATCATCATCGCGCCGTGCTTGATGATGCCGCCCTGCTCGTAGTCCTTGCCGACCATGTAACCGGTGGTGTTCTGGAGGAACAGCAGCGGAGTGCGCGACTGGTTCGCGAGCTGGATGAACTGGGTCGCCTTCTGCGATTCCGCACTGAACAGCACACCTCGCGCGTTGGCCAGAATCCCGACCGGATAGCCGTGCAGCCGCGCCCACCCCGTCACCAGCGAGGCCCCGTACAGCGGCTTGAACTCCTCGAACTCGCTCCCGTCCACGATCCGCGCGATCACCTCGCGCGGATCGAATGGCACCTTCAGGTCCTGTGGCACGATCCCGAGGAGCTCCTCCGCCGGATATCCGGGCTCCTGTACGGTCAGCGGGGCGGTGCCGAGCTTGCGCCAGTTCAGGGACCGGACGATCTGCCGCCCGATCCGCAGCGCGTCGTGCTCGTCGAGGGCCAGGTAGTCGGCCAGGCCGCTGGTGCGGGCGTGCATGCCGGCCCCGCCGAGCGACTCGTCGTCGGACTCCTCGCCGGTCGCCATCTTGACCAGCGGCGGCCCGCCGAGGAACACCTTGGCCCGCTCCTTCACCATCACCACGTAATCGCTCATCCCGGGCACATAGGCCCCGCCGGCCGTGGAGTTGCCGAACACGAGCGCGATCGTCGGCACCCCCGCCGCCGACATCCGCGTCAGGTCCCGAAATATCCGCCCACCCGGGATGAAGATCTCCTTCTGCGTCGGCAGATCCGCGCCACCGCTCTCCACCAGATTGACGTACGGCAGGCGGTTGCTCAGTGCGATGTCGGCGGCCCTGAGCGTTTTCTTGAGTGTCCACGGGTTCGACGCGCCGCCTCTGACCGTGGGATCGTTCGCGGTGATCACGCACTCGACGCCCTCGATCACCCCGATGCCGGTGACCACGCTGGCGCCCACCGGGAAGTCGCTGCCCCACGCGGCCAGCGGCGACAGCTCCAGGAACGGCGAGTCGGGATCGACGAGCAGCTCGATCCGCTCGCGGGCCAGCAGCTTGCCCCGTTTCCGGTGCCGCTGCACGTATTTGTCGCCGCCGCCCGCGACCGCCTTGGCCTGCTCGGCGTCGAGCTCTTGCAGCTTGCCCAGCATCGCCGCGCGCCGCTCCCGATAGTCGGCGCCGCTGGGATCGAGCCTGCTCCGGATCACACGCCCTCCTGTTGCCAACTTGACGCCGGTGTCAATCCGATGGCCCTGGCCCAGAGCTTGGTGAGCAGCTCCACGGCCGTCCGCTCGTCCGCGCGTTCGCCCAGGTCAAGCCAGACGTGGGCGAAGTGCTCCACCATCCCGCCCAGCATGACGGCCGTCAGCCGGGGATCGAGCGCCGGGTCGGCCAGCCCCTGCTCCTGCAGCCGCCGGAGCCCCTCGGCGCCGCGCCGGACGAACACCTCGCGCAGCTCCAGCAGCAGCCCGCGCAGGCTCTCCTCGGCGGTGGCGGCCTGTTCGAGCATCCTGACCAGCCGCGAGTTGGCCGCCCAGGCGCGCAGGTAGAGCCGGTTGGCCGCCTCGATCCGCGCGTACGGGTCGCCGGGCACGCCCGGACCCACGACGCTCGCCGTGAACATCTCCCCGACCACCGCCGCGGCCACCTCGCCGAACAGCGCTTCCTTGGAATCGAAGTAGGTGTAGAACGTGCCGTGCGAGACCCCGGCCCGCGCGCAGACGTCGTCGATGCGCACGCTTTCGTAGCCGTGCTCGTCGAAGGCGTCCCGGCCCGCCCGCACGAGCGCGTCCCTCGTACGCCGGCCGCGCGCGGTGAGCTCGGACTTGACGATCACGTCAACTAGAGTAACCCGCAGCCCTGGCACGCGAAAAGCCCTCCACGACGATCCTTTCCGTCGTGGAGGGCTTGATAGAGCTATGTCAGGTGCAGTGGCTCCAGCCGGACTTCCAGGACGCGGTCCCCCACGAGCCGCCCCAGATCACGCACTTCTTGACGGCCGCCACGCGCACCGGGCCCGCGTAGGCGGTGAACTTGCCCGGGTTGCTGCCGCTGCCGCCGTTCTGGACCTGGAGTGTGGCGTTCATCGAGACCTTGCCGGGATAGACCAGCTTGGACATCGTCACCACGCAGTTCTTGCCGTTGCCGTACAGCAGGTAAATCGTCGCGTTGCTGCCCAGCGCGTGGCTGTCGATCACCTTGAAGCCGGCGCCGCACACCGACGCCGCGCTGTAGGGGTTGGGCTTGGGCTGGACGGTCGGCTTCACCGTCGGCTTGGGGGTGGTCCTCGTCTTGGTGGTGGTCGGCTGGGGGATGGTCTCGGTCGGACCCGCGGTGGGCTTGCTCGTGGGATCGGGGTCCGGGTCCACCATGTCGGTGGGCTTGGCCTTGGTGGGCTTGGTCGTGGGCTTCGACTCCGGCTTGTGGGTCGTGGGCCTCGACGTCTGCGGGACCGTGGGGACGGTGACCGGGACCTGGGTACTCGGGTCCTGGATCACCTGCTCCTTGGTCTTCGTCTTGGTGGGCGCCGGCTCTTCCAGGGTCGGGACCGGCTGGTTGACGACCGGGCTGTCTTCCGTCAGGGGCGGGTCGACCGGTTGACCGGCGCCGGAGCCGTCGGTGGGGGTGGCTTCGGTGGCGGCTTCCACGTTGATGACCTTCTGCGCGGGGTTGCTGTTGGCCTGCACCACCACCGCGCCAACCACGACCAGCAGGGCCGCGGCGGCCGCGCCGGTCAGGGCGAAGGTCAGAGTACGGCGCTGCTTCGCCGAACCGGCGTCAGCCCCCTGCGGCTTCTGCCCTGGGCCGCCCGGCCCGCCCGCGCCCGGACCGCCTGGCCCGCGACCGCCGGGGCCGTATGCCGGGCCGCCCGCGCCGAACCCAGGAGCGCCGCCCTGCGCCGGTACGCCGCCCATAGGCTGTCCCGGAGCGCCCGCGCCCATGGGCTGTCCCGGAGCACCCGCTCCCTGGGGCATGGAGCCCTGCCGTAGCGTCGGACCGCCGGGGGCTCCCTGGCCTCCGGCAGGCATGCCCTGGCCGCTCGGCACGTTGCCCTGCGGGCCGCCCTGGCTGCCCGGCGCCCCACTCTGACCGCCCGGCGCATTTCCGTACGGCCCGCTCTGGCCGCCAGGCATGTTGGCGTGTGGCCCGCTCTGGCCGCTCGGCGCAGTCCCGTGCGGGCCGCTGTGAACGCTCGACGGATTGCCGGGCATACCAGCCGGACCGCCGGGCATCCCAGGGCCGGTCGGACCGGTGCCGTGCGGCGTTCCGGCCGCGGCGACCGGGCCGCTCGCCGCGGGACCGCCTGCCGAGGGGCCACCTGCCGCCGCCATGGGGGCCGGGGTGCCGCTCGCGCCCGGCTGGCCGAAAGGGCCGGTCTGAATCATCTGGCCGGGCTGGGACGCGGCGCCGGGCTGCGTCCAAGGGCCGGGGTAAGAGCCCTGCGGGGGGCCGGGGTAGGAGTCCTGCGGGTTCGCTCCCGCCTGCGGCCCCGTACCCGCCGCAGCGCCCGCGACGGCGCTCATCCGGGCACCCGTGGTCAGCGGGTCCACGGCCGCCGGAGGCGCCGGCTGCCCCGTCAGGCGCACGATCAGCTCGTCCGCGCTGGGCCGCTGCGACGGGTCCTTGGACAGGCACGCCGCCACCAGCATGCCCAGCGCGCCCTCCATCCCGCCCAGCTCCGGCTCCTCGTTCAGGATCCGGTTCATCACCACGGGAATCGAGTCGGCGCCGAAGGCGGGCTTGCCCGTCGCCGCGAACACCATCGTGACGCCCCAGGCGAACACGTCCGCCGCCTCGGACACGGCGGCTCCGCTGAGCTGCTCGGGCGCCAGGTACGACGGCGTCCCCATGGCCATGCCCGTCGCCGTCGCCCCGGGAGAGTCCAGGGCCCTGGCGATGCCGAAGTCGATCACGACGGGACCTTCGGGCCCCATGAGGACGTTCGCGGGCTTGAGGTCGCGGTGCAGGATGCCGGCCCGGTGGATGGCCGCCAGCGCGGTCGCCGTACTGATCGCGAGCCGCTCCAGCGCCGCGCCCCGGCGCGGGCCCTCGTTGATGACCAGCTCGCGGAGGGACGGCCCCGGCACGTACTCGCTCACGATGTACGGCCGGCTGCCCTCGAGGTCGGCGTGCAGCACCGGAGCCGTGCAGAACCTGGCCACCCGCTGTGCGACCGAAACCTCGCGCAGGAACCTGGTTCTGGCCTCGGCATCGGCCACCAGCGCGTTGTGCAGCAGCTTGACCGCCACCTGATCGCCGGTGTCACTTTGGCCGAGGTACACGATTCCCTGGCCGCCCTCACCAAGCCGGGCGACGAGGTCATAGGCCCCCAGCCGCCGCGGGTCGTCCGCCGCCAACGGCTGGTGCTGATTCACGCTGTACCCCCAAGACCTCGCATAACAAAACGATAGATGGGGCAAAAGCTACCAGCGTGACCCTTGGGGCGTTGCCCGGACCTGTCAGATGTTTCCCCTTTTGACGCAACATGTCAGTGTTTTCGGGCAGGTCGTGTCCACATTTGCCCAGCTAGGTCACGGCTTGGTGAACTCAGATCGCCTTGCCCGGATTGAGCAGGCCGAGCGGATCGAACACCGCCTTGATGCCCTGCTGCATCTCCTGGGCCACCGGCCCGGTCTCCAGCGCGAGCCAGCGCCGCTTGAGCAGGCCGACCCCGTGTTCGCCGGTCAACGTGCCGCCGAGCTGCAGCGCGTGCGTGAAAACGTCGTCCGCCGCGGCCCACACCTCGGGCGGCGGCTCGGCCGTACCGTGCTCGAAGATGAAGACCGGGTGCAGGTTCCCGTCACCCGCGTGCGCGACTGTGGCGATCTTCACACCATGCCGTACGGCGGCCGCCTCGATCGCCATGATCATGTCGGGCAGCACCGAACGCGGCACGCACACGTCCTCCACCAGGCACGCGCCGAGGCGCTCCTTGGCGTCGTAGGCCATCCTGCGCAGGCCGATCAGCTCCTCGGTCTCCTGCGGGCTGGAGGAGACCGCCACGAAGGGCGAGCCGTTGTCGACGCACAGCTGCTCCATGCGTTTGACGACGGCCTCGCCGTCCGACGCGTCGGACTGGCCGATCAGCATGGCCATCGTGCCCGGCTCCAGGCCGATGTTGCGCCAGTCGTCGATCGCCTCCAGCGTCGCCCGGTCGAGCAGCTCCATCAGCGACGGCTGGCATCCGGCGGCCATGATCGCCGACACGGCCGCCCCCGCCTCACGCAGCGAGCCGAACTCCGCCGCGAACGTGGCCGGCGGCGCCGCGGGCGCCCTGCGCAGCCGTACCGTCGCCGCGGTGATCACGCCGAGCGTGCCTTCCGAGCCGACGAACAGCCCGGTCAGGTCGTACCCGGTGACGCCCTTCATCGTGCGGCGGCCCGTCTGGAGTATCCGGCCGTCGGCCAGCACCACCTCCAGACCGAGCGCGGAGTCGCGGGTGACGCCGTACTTCACGCAGCGCAGCCCGCCGGCGTTGGTCGCCAGGTTGCCGCCGATCGTGGAGATCTCGTACGACGACGGGTCGGGCGCGTACATCAGCCCGTGCTCCCTGGCCGCCCGGTCGAGGTCGGCGGTGATCACGCCGGGCTCGACCACGGCGATCTCGTCGGCGGGGGAGAGTTCCCTGATCGCCGTCATCCTGGCCAGCGAGAGGATCACCGCCCCATCGCCGGCGGTGGCGGCGCCCGCCAGTCCCGTACCGCCGCCGCGCGGCACCACGGGGACCCGGTGCTCGGTCGCCCATTTGAGCGTCGTGACCACGTCGTCACGCGAGGTGGCGAGCACCGCGGCCAGCGGCTTGCCGGGTTCCAGGAACGTCCGGTCGCGGGCGTAGGAGTCGATCACATCGGGGTCGGTCAGGACACGGCCCTCAGGCAGGGCGTTCACCAAGGCATCAAGAGGTCTCACATGGGAAACCTTACGGTTTGCACCTACCGCGGCTAAAGGCCAGACTGCCCAGGTGGAAGTGACGTGCCCGGTATGCAGCCAATCTGACCAGGTCTCCGCAGTCCCTGGAGTGGTGGCGGCGGGCACCACGTACCGGATCGGCCGCGTCCGGATGGCCGGTACGCGCGACATCGTGGACCTGCCGATGGCGGCCTCGCTCGGCGCCTCGAAACATCACATGAGCCGTACGCAGCTGGCGGTCTGGCTGTCGTTCCCCAGCCGCCACTACACGGCGTGGACCAGGAACCAGGGCTACATCCTGCTCGGTGTCGCCGCCCTGGTCCATCTGGTGACCGCGCTGGTGATCGCGATGGGCAAGGACGCGAACTGGACCGAGGTGCTGCTCGCGCCGTTCTGCCTGACCGGGTTGTTCTGGGGGTTCGGGCTGCTGTTCGTCCTGGGGTCGTACGGGGCGCGGAAGCGGGACCTGGCGGAGGCCCCGGCCCGCGTCCAGGCGCTCGCGGTGTGGGAGAGCCTGCGTTACTGCGCGCGGGACAACGTGGCCTACGAGCCGGGGGTCGGGGTGTCGTTCCACCCCAGCGAGACCCGTGAGTACATCTTCGGCTTCCGCAAGGGCCGCGCCGCCGCCGGGTGACTTCCGGTACGGCAGGCCGTACCGGAAGCACACCGGATGGGTGGTGTCAGGCGCGCTCTTCGGCCACCGCGCGGACGCAGACGGCCAGGCCGGTGATGGCCTGCTCCAGCTCTTCCAGGTCGGGATAGGTGGGGGCGATCCGGATCGTCCGGTCGTCGGGGTCCTGGCCGTAGGGGTGGGTGGCGCCCGCCGGGGTCAGCGCGATCCCGGCAGCCTTGGCCCTGGCCACCACCTCGGCGGCATGCGACACCTCGAGGCTGATGAAGTAGCCGCCCTGCGGGCTCGTCCAGGTGCCGAGGTCGCCCAGCTCCTTGGCCAGCACCCGGTCGACGAGCTCGAACTTGGGCCACACCAGCTCGGCGTGCTTGCGCATGTGCGCGGCCACGCCCTCGGTGTCGCGCAGGAACTCGACGTGCCGCAGCTGGTTGAGCTTGTCGGGCCCGATGGACTGCTTGGCGGTGTTGGCCAGGAACCACTTCACGTTCGCGGGCGAGGACCCGAAGAACGACACGCCGCTGCCCGCCAACGTCACCTTGGACGTGGACCCGAACACGAAGGCCCGGTCGGCGTTGCCGTGCTCAGCGCACAGGGCCAGCAGGTCGGCCAGCTCGGCGTGGGTGTCGGTGAGGTGGTGGACCGCGTAGGCGTTGTCCCAGAAAATCCTGAAATCAGGCGCCGCAGCGGACATGGCGGCCAGCCGCCGGACGGTCTCGTCGCTGTAGGTGACACCGGACGGGTTGCTGTACTTCGGCACGCACCAGATGCCCTTGACACTCGCGTCCTCGGCGACCAGGCGCTCGACGACGTCCATGTCGGGACCTTCGCCGTTCATCGGCACGGGCACCATCTTGATCCCGAACCGCTCACAGATCGTGAAATGCCGGTCATATCCCGGCACCGGGCACAGGAACGTGATCTCCGGCTCCTCCACCCACCGCCGCTCGGCCCCGGGCACCTTGGTGAGCAGCGCGTGCACGATCGTGTCGTGCATCACGGCCAGACTCGAGTTGCCACCCACGACCAGCTGCTCGGCGGGCACCTGGAGCAGCGGTGCGAACAGCTCCCGCAGCTCCGCCAGCCCCTGCAGGTTGCCGTAGTTACGCCCGTCGGTCCCGTCCGCCGCCTTGTAGGACGTCGGCAGTTTGAGCAGGTCGTTGGCGAGATCCAGCTGTCGCGGCGACGGCTTCCCCCGGGTCAGGTCGAGCGAAAGGCCACGCTGGACGAGGTCGGCGTAGTCGCGCTGAGCGTTCACTGGTATCTGCTCCTCCGATCGGGTCGATACGAAGGATAGCCGCAGTCAGCAGCCGGCGATGCGGCAGAGTTTGGCGGCCATCTTCGCGGCGTCCGACTGGTGCCTGGCCATGGTGGTGATGGCCGGGGCGTCGTTGTGCAGGTCCCAATAGAGGGCCACGGCCGCGCCCTTGCGTACCGCGATGAACCGCTGGGTCTGCGGGACCACGTTCGTCTTTGTCTTCTTGTCGAACATCGTGGCCCCGATGGCGTCGTCACCGATGCTGGGGTCGATTACCTTCACCCGCTTGCCGCACTTGGCCAGGCGGGTGCTGAACTGGGTCATCAGTTTCTCCGCCGCACTTGCGTCGGTGAAAAGGAATACCTGCTCGCCGCGTTCGGCACTGGTCTTCTCGCCGCCGCCCGGGTGCGGGTCGAAGGTGAGGTCGCGGCGGGCGATCCAGTCCTTTTTCAGCTTGGCGTTCGAACACTGGATGTTTGACACTTCAATCAGGTTTCCCTGGTTGAGATACCAGTGCTTGGTGTCCTTGCGGGCCTCCTTTTCGTACAGGAGGAAGTTCTTCGGGATCGACGGCGCGGCCAGTGCCGCCGCCGGCGGGAGCAGCAGGGCCGTAATCAGTGCGCCGCCGGTCAGCAGGGTGATCTTCTTCAGAGTCATGTGCAATTGGATGCCGGCGAGCGGGAAAAGGTTCGGGACTTAAGTGAGGAATTCGGCTGGGGCGTTTCGCTGGACGAAGGTTTCCAGCTCGGCGAGAGACAGGCCTGGAGGGGTGGCCACGATGAGCCGGTCCACGCCCAGGTCGGCGTACGCCCTGACGGTGGCGGCGTCCAGGCGGCGGGCCGGGGTCACCGAGATGTGCAGGGGTTTCGTCGACACGGATCTGAGTGACTCCAGTTGAGCGGCCGTGCCGCGCAGGCCCAGCATCCAGCCGTACCAGCCGTCGGCCAGGGCGGCGGCTCGGCGGTGGGCGGCCGGGGTGTGGCCGCCGATGACGACCGGGACCGGGCGCTGGAGGGGGCGCGGGTAGGCGTCCACGTCCTTGAAGGAGACGTGGCGGCCGTCGAAGGCGGGCTTGTCGTCCTGCCAGAGGGAGCGGATGGCCGCGAGGTACTCCTCGACGCGGGAGCCCCGGTCCTGCATGGGGACGCCCAGGGCGCGTAGTTCGGGCTCCAGGTAGCCGGCGCCCACGCCGAAGATCAGTCGTCCGCCGCTGAGGACGTCCACGCTGGCCAGTTGCTTGGCGAGGAGCAGCGGGTCGCGCTGGGGGAGGACGATGATGCCGGTGGCCAGCAGGATGCGCTCGGTGTGGGCGGCCAGGAAGGCCAGCGAGACCACGGCGTCCAGGAGTGGCGCGTCCGGTTCCAGCGGGGACCCGTCCACGCGGGGGCTGGGCAGGACGATGTGGTCGGCGGTCCACAGCGACTCGTAGCCCAGGCTTTCGGCCAGCTTCGCCACGCGGGCGGCGCCCTGGCGGTCGGCGGCGGCGAAGCCGTTCGGCATATGGAGGCCGATTGAGGGGGACATATTGCGAAAGGTTAGGGGAGCGGGGGACGATCCACCACCGACGATCTCGCATGGGCTCCATGCGGGAAGCGCATGCCATACGGGCTGGAAAAGCGCGCCAGGCAAAGACGTGTGCGACGAATGTTGAAGAATTGCTTCCCGTATGGCAATCGTTGGCGTGGAATTGGAGGATCGGGGGCAGGCCACACTCCGCATAGGAGGGAGCACTCGTGACGACTGTTCGCGAGACCTCGATCGAGCAGGTCAGGCGCCGGCGCACCGGGACCGTCATCGCGGCCTGGCTGTCGACGACCGACCACAAAGTGATCGGGTATCTCTATCTGATCACCTCGTTCGTGTTCTTCCTCATCGCGGGTGTCATGGCCATGGTGATCAGGGCCGAATTGGCGCAGCCGGGGATGCAACTCGTGAGCCAGCAGCTCTACAACCAGCTGTTCACCATGCACGGCACGATCATGCTGCTGTTGTTCGCCACGCCGCTGTTCGCGGGATTCGCCAATGTGGTGATGCCCCTGCAGATCGGCGCACCTGACGTCGCGTTTCCCCGGCTCAATGCGGTCGCCTACTGGATGTTCCTGTTCGGCGGGCTGATCGTGCTGGCCGGATTCATCACGCCGGGTGGGGCCGCCGAGTTCGGCTGGTTCGCCTATACGCCGTTGTCCACCGCCACTTATACGCCGCACATGGGCGGCGATCTGTGGATCATGGGGCTCGCGCTGTCGGGGCTCGGGACCATTCTCGGCTCGGTCAACTTCATCACCACGATCATCGGGCTGCGGGCGCCGGGCATGACGATGTTCCGCATGCCGCTGTTCACCTGGAACACGCTGCTGACCAGCATGCTCGTGCTCATGGCGTTCCCCGTGCTGGCCGCCGCGCTGCTCGTGCTCGAATCGGATCGCAAGTTCGGCACGCACGTCTTCGACGCCGCCAACGGCGGGGCGTTGATCTGGCAGCACCTGTTCTGGTTCTTCGGACATCCCGAGGTGTACATCATCGCGCTGCCGTTCTTCGGGATCATCACCGAGGTGATCCCGGTGTTCAGCCGCAAGCCGATTTTCGGGTACGGCGGGCTGGTCGGGGCGACGATCGCGATCGCCGGACTGTCGATGACCGTGTGGGCGCACCACATGTTCCCCACGGGTCAGGTGCTGCTGCCGTTCTTCTCGTTCATGACGTTCCTCATCGCGGTGCCGACCGGGGTGAAGTTCTTCAACTGGATCGGCACGATGTGGCGCGGCCATCTCAGCTTCGAGACGCCCATGCTGTTCGCGATCGGGTTTCTCGTGACGTTCCTGCTGGGCGGTCTGACCGGGGTCATCCTGGCGTCGCCGCCGCTCGACTTCCACATCAGCGACACGTATTTCGTCGTCGCGCACTTCCATTACGTGGTGTTCGGGACCGTGGTGTTCGCCATGTTCTCCGGGTTCTACTTCTGGTGGCCGAAGATGACCGGGCGGATGCTCGACGACCGGCTGGGGAAGGTGCATTTCTGGACGCTGTTCGTCGGGTTCCACACCACGTTCCTGATCCAGCACTGGCTGGGGGCGATCGGCATGCCCAGGCGGTACGCCGACTACAGCGTGGCCGACGGCTTCACCCGGATGAACGAGATCTCGTCCGTCGGGGCGTTCCTGCTCGGCGCTTCCACGTTGCCGTTCCTCTACAACATCTGGAAGACGGCCAGGCGGGCGCCCAAGGTGACGCTCGACGACCCGTGGGGCTTCTGCAACTCGCTGGAGTGGGCCACCTCCTGCCCGCCGCCCCGGCACAACTTCACCTTCCTGCCGCCCATCCGGTCGGAACGGCCCGCGTTCGATCTGCACTATCCCCACGTGCCCGCGGAAGAAGAACTCGAAGAGAAGGCCGAGGAAGAACTCGAAGACAAGCCCACAGAAGAGACGCCCGGCTGACCGCCAAAGCCGGGCCTTCTCCGAAGCAGGTCGTGGTGCTTGTGTGGAGATGACGTTTCGCCCATCTAAGGAGATCGGCGATGACAGGCACGAAGACGCCCTTCACCCCCGAGACGGCCCCCTGCGGCAAGAAGTCCGCCGGTGAGCGCCTCGTTGACGACGACGGTTACGGCCTGGTGATCCGCGACCAGATCTTCGACTGCGGTTGCCGCAGGATCCGCCACGAGTACCACGACGGCAGCATCCATCTCTCCTCCATCCGCCACGACGGCAAGCGGGTGAAGGACCCGATACAACCCGACCACGGGAGCTGATCGCATGATCGACGTGCTCATCGTCGGAGGAGGCGGAGCGGGTCTGCGCGCGGCCATCGCGGTCGCCGAGACGGACCCCGAGCTCACGGTGGCGGTCGTGTCGAAGGTCTACCCGATGCGCAGCCACACGGTCTCCGCCGAAGGCGGCGCCGCCGCGGTGATCGGCGTCGGCGACACGCTCGACGAGCACTGCTACGACACGATCTCCGGCGGCGACTGGCTCTGCGACCAGGACGCGGTCGAGGCGTTCGTCCAGGAGGCGCCCCGCGAGCTGATCCAGCTGGAGCACTGGGGCTGCCCGTGGAGCCGCGAGGACGACGGCCGGGTGGCCGTCCGTCCGTTCGGCGGCATGAAGCGGATGCGCACCTGGTACGCGGCCGACAAGACCGGTTTCCACCTTCTCCACACCTTGTTCCAAACAACACTGAAATATCGGGACATAGTGCGGTACGACGAGTGGTACGTCACCAAGCTCATCGTCGACGACGGCCGCGTCCACGGCGTCGTGGCCGTCGAGCTCAGGACCGGCCGGATCGAGACCATCGCCGCCAGGACCGTCATCCTGGCCACCGGCGGCTGCGGCCGGGTCTTCCCCTTCACCACGAACGCCGCGATCAAGACCGGCGACGGCATGGCCCTGGCCTACCGGGCGGGCGCGCCGCTGAAGGACATGGAGTTCGTCCAGTACCACCCGACCGGCCTGCCGTTCACCGGCATCCTCATCACCGAGGCGGCCAGGGCGGAGGGCGGCTGGCTGATCAACAAGGACGGCTACCGCTACCTCCAGGACTACGACCTGGGCAAGCCCACCCCGACGCCCAAGCTCCGCAGCATGGAGCTCGGCCCGCGCGACCGCCTCTCCCAGGCGTTCGTGCACGAGCAGGAACTGGGCCGCACGATCGACACCCCCTACGGCCCGGTCGTGTACCTGGACCTGCGGCACCTGGGCGAGGGCAGGATCGACGCCCGCATCCCGTTCGTCCGCGAGCTGTGCAAGAGCTACCAGAACCTCGACCCGGCCACCGACCTCATCCCGGTCCGCCCGGTCGTGCACTACATGATGGGCGGCGTCCACACCGACCTCGACGGCGCCACTCCGATCACCGGGCTGTACGCCGCCGGCGAGACCGCGTGCGTCAGCATCAACGGGGCCAACCGGCTCGGCTCGAACTCGCTTCCGGAGATCCTCGTCTTCGGCAGAAGGGCGGGTCTGGCCGCCGCCAGCTTCGCGAAGGAGCATCAAGAGGAGAGCGAGCACCGGGCCGTACGGACACAGGGTGACGACGAGCGGCGGCGGCTGGAACGCGTCCGGGACGGATCGGGCAAGGGCGAACGGATCGCCGACCTGCGTGAGGAGATGCAGCACACGCTGGAGGGCGCGGCCGGGATCTACCGTACGGGCGGCGTGCTCGCCGCGGCCGTCGACACCCTCGCCGAGCTGCGCGAACGCGCGGAAGACGCGCTCGTCGACGACTCCAGCACGACCTTCAACACCGAGCTGATCAATCTGCAGGAACTGCACACCATGCTCGACGTCGCGCAGGCCATCGTCGCCTGCGCGCTCAACCGGAAGGAGTCGCGCGGCGCGCACCAGCGCACCGACTTCTCCGTCAGGGACGACTCGGCCTATCTCGCGCACTCGCTGGTGCACCGCGCGCCCGACGGCACGCCGTCGGTCGGCCTGCTGCCCGTGACGATCACCCGCTGGCCTCCGGGGGAAAGGGTCTATGGACGTGACTGACACCGAAGAGTCCGTACGGCAGGCGGCGGCCACCCGCACGATCCGGCTGGAGATCGCCCGCTACCGGCCGGGACAGGACAGCGAGCCGGTGTTCCAGGGCTATGACGTGCCGCTGACGACCGACTGGGCCGTGCTCGACGGCCTGAACTACGTCAAGGACCGCCTCGACGGCAGCCTGTCGTTCCGCTGGTCGTGCCGGATGGGCGTCTGCGGCTCGTGCGGCATGACCGTCAACGGCGAGCCCCGGCTGACCTGCGGGACCTTCCTCACCGAGTACGGTGACGGCCCGATCAGGATCGAGCCCCTCAAGGGCTTCCCGGTGATCAGGGACCTGATCGTGGACATCGACGACTTCCTGGCCAAGCTGTCGTCGGTGCGGCCGTGGCTGATCAGGGAGGGCGAGGAACTGCCGCTGACCACGGAGTACGCGCAGACGCCCGAGCAACTCGACGCCTACAAGCAGTACAGCATGTGCATCAACTGCATGCTCTGCTACTCGGCGTGCCCGGTCTACGTGCTCAACCCCGACTTCCTCGGCCCGGCCGCCATCGCGCTGGCGCAGCGCTACAACCTCGACTCCCGGGACATGGGCGACCGGTTCGACGTGCTCAACCTGGAGGACGCGGTCTGGGGCTGCACGTTCGTCGGGGAGTGCACGCGGGCCTGCCCCAAGCACGTGGACCCGGCCGAGGCGATCCAGCGCTACAAGCTGACCGCGGCTCTGCGCTCGGTGTTGCCTTGGAGCAAGCGATGACCAGTGCATATCGCCCGCCGCGGGACGCGTTCTGGTTCGCCCGTACCCGCACCTACACGCTCTTCGTGCTGCGCGAGCTGACCAGCGTGCTGGTCGCGTGGACGATCGTCTTCCTGCTCATGCTGGTCGGCGCCCTGCTGGGCGGCACCTTCCGGGATTTCACCGCCCTGGCCGCCCAGCCCTGGATGATCGCCCTCAACGTGGTCGCCCTGGTCGCGACCGCCTTCCACGCCGTCACGTTCCTGAACCTCGCCCCGAAGGCCACGGTGGTGCGGCTCGACGGCTGGCGGGTGCCCGCCTGGATGATCCAGGGCGGCAACCATTCGGCGTGGCTGGCGCTGTCCGTCCTGATCGCCTACTTCATCATGAGGTCACCGTGAAGCGGACGATCGAACCGTACCTGTGGCTGCTCTTCAGCGGCGGGGGAGTGGCCGCGGCGCTGGTGCTGCCCGTGCTGGTCCTGCTGTTCGGCGTGCTCATGCCGCTCGGCGTGATCGACTGGCCGACCGTCGAGCACCTGCGCGCGCTCCTGGACAACGTCCTGGTGCGGGCGGCGCTGCTGGTGGTCATCGTGCTCTGCCTGTTCCACGCGGCGCACCGGATCCGGTTCACCAGTGAGGAGCTGTTCGGCATCGCCAGGTACGACTTGCTCATCGCGGTGCTCTGCTATGGCGGGGCCATCGTGGGCGGCGTTACCGGCGCATTGCTTTTGTTCTAGTTTCATCACATTTCAACAGGGCTCTTTACGTTGGCTTTACCCACCCTCTAAATTCCGGCATTGCACACCCTGTGGCCATGCGCCCGGCGATCCCGGGCAGAGAGGGTAATCAGTGCCCAGTAGAAAGCGCCTGTTAGCAGCATTCCCCGCGGCCGCCCTTCTCGGCGCCGCCTTAACCGGCCCCGCCGCCCCCGCCTCCGCCGCCAGGTACGAGCCGGGCGCGTCCGACTTCTACATCAACTACGCGCCGCCCAGCGTCGAGGAGACGCCCGACGAGCCCCTTCTGCCCAATCAGAAGGCCCGCTCGCTCAACCCGGCGCAGAAGGTCGACCGGAAGTTCGTCAGCGGCAACCCGGCCGCCGCCCGTGTGCTGGCGGCCCGCGAGAACGAGGCCATCAAGACCGGCCGCAACCCCGCCGACTTCATCTTCAAGAAGTCCAAGCAGACCCGCGTCGCCAAGCTGCTGACCGTCCTGGTCGAGTTCAACGACAAGGCCAACGACGACTTCTCCGGCTACAACCGCCTGCGCACGGTCAACAGCGCACCCGACGACTGCGTCGTCGAGCCGGCGGGCACGGTCAAGAACGGCCCGCTGCACAACAACATCCCCAACCCCGCGACGCTGCCGCACAAGGACAACAACAGCTTCTGGGTCAAGGACTTCAGCACCTCGCACTTCAACACGATGCTCTACACCGACAAGGGCATCACCGAGCGCGTACGTCCCGACCTGAAGGACCCGCGCGACGGCCGCGCCGGCATCGACATCTCCGGCTTCACGATGAAGAAGATGTACGAGGAGATGTCGAAGGGCGCCTACTCGGTCACCGGCTCCGCGGTCGGCTGGATCAAGGCGCCGCACTCCGAGGCCTGGTACGGCGCGGCGGCCTGCGGCGGCGCGCCCCAGGACATGACCGGCCACCCGGACAACCCGACCGGCGCGGGCCAGCTCGCCATCGACACGGTGGACGCGCTCGCCAAGAGCCAGCCGAACTTCCCGTGGGCCGACTACGACGTCGAGGACGTCTCCGACGCCGACGGCGACGGCAACTTCAGCGAGCCCGACGGCGTCATCGACCACCTGGTCCTGGTGCACGGCGGCAAGGACAAGTCGTCCGGCGGCGGCGCCGAGGGCACGTACGCGATCTGGGCGCACTCCAGCGCCGTGGCCGGCGGTTACAAGATCCCCGGCAGCGACAAGAAGATCTCCAACTACATCGTGCAGCCGGAGGACTCCGGCGTCGGCGTCTTCGCCCACGAGTACGGCCACGACCTCGGCCTGCCCGACCTGTACGACACCTCGGGCGCGGCCAGCTCCGCCGTCGACTTCTGGGACCTGATGTCGAGCGGCTCGCACTCCGGGCCGATCTTCCAGTCGATGCCGACCCACATGGGTCTGTGGGACAAGTGGGTGCTCGGCTGGGCGAACCCTAAGGTGTTCGAACCCGGCGACGCCGCCAAGCTGGTCACGGTCGGCCAGTCGTCGCGGACGCCCAAGCTCACCCAGGACGGCGTCCGGGTGAACCTGGCCTCCGAGCCGCTGAAGATGGTCGACCCGCACAGCGGCGCCAACGCCTGGTGGACCGGGCTGGACCAGGAATGGGCCAACGTCCACCTGGCCCGTGACGTGGCCGTGCCCGCCGGGACCGACCTGCGGTTCTGGATGTGGAACAACTACGAGATCGAGCAGGACTGGGACTTCGGCTTCGTCGAGGTCTCGACCGACGGCGGCGAGACCTGGACCCAGCAGAAGGTCTACGACGAGGCCGGCAACGAGGTCACGACCCCCGACGGCTACCCGGACCCGAACAAGAACCTCAAGACGTTCGGCGACAAGAAGTACGGGCTCACCGGCAACACCGACGGCTGGCGGCACGACTACGTCAACCTGACCGCGTTCGCCGGTAAGACGATCAAGCTGCGGCTCACGTACAACACCGACGCGGCCTTCACCCCGCGCGGCTGGCACGCCGACGACTTCCAGCTCACCAACGGCGGAGCCGCCGTGTGGAGCGACGACGTCGAGGGCGGCGACAACGGCTGGAAGGCCACCGGCGGCACGTTCACCAACACGAGCGGCCAGGGCTGGACGATCAACAACGGCTCGCGCGAGGTGTCCCGGTTCTACCTGGCCGAGTGGCGCAACTTCGACGGCTTCGACAAGGGCCTGCAGTACGCCTACGACACCAACTACTCCCGTGACGGGGCGTGGAAGGTGGAGAAGGTCAAGTACAACGCCCCCGGCCTGCTGGTGTGGTACCGCGACTCGACGTTCACCAACAACTCGGTCGCGAACAACCTCAGCCTCCCGCCGAGCATCGGCTCGAAGGGCAGCCTGCTGATCGTGGACTCGCACTTCGATCCGCTGCGCCGCACCGGCACCGCCGCGCAGAAGGACCCGTCGAGGCACAAGAACCTCGACGGCCGCACCCAGTCGTCCAACGCGGCATTCTCCTTCGGCAAGACCTATCCGCTCAAGGAGTGCCTGGAGGCGGCGGACGAGCCGTTCAGCGAGTACTGCACGGACGTCCCGGCGCTCAAGGGCGTGCCGAACTTCACTGACGCCAAGACCTGGTACCCGGGCCTTGAGGTGCAGAACGGCAGCCTGTTCTACCGGGACTTCGACGCGTCGACGGTGGTGCCGTCCAAGGGCGACCAGCCCTACAGCACCCGCGTCGTGAACCTCGACGGCACCCCCGCCACCGAGCTGTACGGCACGGACCTGGGTGGCGGCAACGTGGCCGGCTCCGGAAATCCGGGTGACGAGGGCAAGGCGCTCGGCGTCCAGTTCAAGCTGGTCTCCCCGCTGCCCGGCAACCTGGGCGCCATCGTCCAGGTGATCCCGCCGAAGAAGTGAACCAAAGGGGCCGCCGGTCCACCCGGCGGCCCCTTTTGGCCGACCACAAGCAGGGTCCCCTGCACCTAACATTGGTGACCATGAGCGAACTGCGTACCAAGGCCGCGCACACGGAGGCGATCCGCCAGGACCGCCGGGTGGCGGTGGTGGTCAACACTCGCTCACGCCGGGGCCGCCGGCACTACTTCGAGGTGATCGACCAGATCCACGCCCTCGGCTTCGAGCCGATGGCCGAGCTGTCGGTCTCCAATCCCAAGCGGCTGCGCAGCCTGCTCGACCAGGCCCTCGAAACCCGGCCCGATCTGTTGATCGTCGGCGGCGGCGACGGCACCTTGTCGTCGGCCGTCCGCCATGTGGCCCACCGTGACGTGGCGCTCGGCGTGCTGCCGCTCGGCACCACCAACAACTTCGCCCGCAGCCTCGGCCTGCCGCTCGACCTGGCCGGGGCGATCGGGGTGTTCGCCACCGGCAAGGTGGCCGACATCGACCTCGGCATGGCCGGTGACCGGCCGTTCGCCAACCTGGCCAGCTTCGGCGTGTCCGTCGAGGTGGCGGGCACGGTCAAGCCGTGGCTCAAGCGCATCCTCGGCCGTCCGGCCTACCCGCTGACCGCCCTTCGCGTCTTGCCCGGCCACCGGCCGTTCCGCGCCTACATCACGGTCGACGGCAAGCGCCACGAGCTGTTCACCCACCAGCTCAACATCGCCAACGGCCGCTTCCACGGCGGCTGGCAACTGGCCAAGGACGTCAGCATCGACAACGGCATGCTGGTCGCCTACCAGCTCGGCTCGGGCAAGAAGCTGCGACTGCTCGGCGAGACGCTGGTCCGCGCAACCACCGGCCGCTGGCGCAGCCTGGCGGGCGGGCCGTTCGTGATGGGCCGGGAGATGCTCCTGGAGACCGACCCGCCGATGCCGGCCGACGTCGACGGAGAGGTGCGTCTGCTCACCCCGATCCGGCTCCGCGTGGTGCCGAACGGCGTACGCGTCATGGTCCCCGACGACTTCGACGACCGCTGACCCCAGCCAGCCGCACACCGCTTCGTCACCATCACTTGGAGCGCCCCCCGCTCCCGCTCCCCAGAAGGACCCGAGCGAGCGGCGCCTCCGCCCCTCAGAAGGACCTGAGCGACCACCGCTCCCGCTCCACAGAAGGACCCCAGCCGAAGTACGGCGGGGAGTGCGGATCGCACGCCCCCGGCGGCATCGCGACAGTTCACTCGCCGAGGCGGCGGTACGCGGCGGCCAGCGGGTCCGCCAGGTCGCGCGGCGGCGGGAAGACCCGCGGCAGAAGGTCGGACGCCACCGCGGCGGAACGGCGTTCGGGCCGATGAGCGGTGGCACCCGGGGCGTAGAAGTCAGCCAGCCGGTCGGCGAACGGCACATCCCGCACCAGAACCGGCTCCGGCTCAGGCGCGGCCAAGGACCCGAGCAGCCGGTCGCGACTGCGCCCACGCCAGGCCAGCACCAGGAACGGATCGTCGTCGAACGACTCCGCCAGCAGGTACAGCACCGCCGACAGGTGCTTGCACGGCAGCCCCCAGTCCGGGCACGAGCACGCCATGTCCAGGTCACGGGGAAACAGGTCGATGCCCAGCGCGGCGAACAGCTCCTCGATCTCCGTCGGCATCTCCCCGGCCAGCAGCTTGGCCCGGTAGACGGCCTGCGCCGCGATCGCCTCCTCGATGGCGGTCCAGCGCTCCTCGTCGTACGCCTCGATCTCGATCGTGATCTCGTACGGCTTCCGCCGCGAGCCCTGCACGGCCGCCCGCACCACGCCGGAGGCGAGGTCGATCGACAGGACCTGGCCCGCGCGGGCGTAGGCGCGGCCCCGGGAGAGGCGGCCCTTGTCGCAGACGCGCTCCAGGATGTCGATGAAGCGGCGCGACCACCAGGTGGAGCCGATCGAGCCGCGCTGCGTGCGCGCCCGCAGGCCGCCTTCGACCCTGATCGGCTTACCGGCCTCGAACCACGCCACTCAGCTCACCGCCTCGGCGGTCAGGCGGAAGACCTCGCGCAACTCGCCGGTGGACAGGTCGGTCAGCCAGTCCTCGCCGGTGCCGACCACCCGCTCGGCCAGTGACTTCTTGCGTTCGATCATCTCGTCCACGCGTTCCTCCAGCGTGCCCGCGCAGATGAGCTTGCGCACCTGTACGTTCTTGCGCTGGCCGATGCGGAAGGCGCGGTCGGTCGCCTGGTCCTCGACGGCGGGGTTCCACCAGCGGTCCACGTGGATCACGTGGTTGGCCGCCGTCAGGTTGAGTCCGACGCCCGCGGCCTTCAGCGACAGCAGGAACAGCATCGGCTCGTCATCATGCTGGAAGCGGTCGACCAGCCGGTCGCGCGTCTTCTTGGGCAGCCCGCCGTGCAGCCAGAGGACCGGCCGGTCGAGCCGCTGGGCGAGATAGGGCTGGAGCATCGTCCCGAACTCGGCGTACTGGGTGAACACCAGCGCCTTCTCCCCCTCGGCCACGATCTCCTCCGCGAGCTGCTCCAGCCGGGCCAGCTTGCCCGACCTGCCCGACAGGAGCGAGCCGTCCTTGAGCAGGTGGGCGGGATGGTTGCAGACCTGCTTGAGCTTGGCCATGGCCGCCAGCACCAGGCCGCGGCGCTCGATGCCCTCGCTGTCGTCGATCTTGCCCAGCATGTCGTCGACGACGGCCTGGTAGAGGCTGGCCTGCTCGGGCGTGAGCAGGCACCACTCCTTGACCTCCATCTTCTCCGGCAGATCGGAGATGATGGACTTGTCGGTCTTGACGCGCCGCAGTACGAACGGGCCGGTCGCCCGTTTGAGCGCATGCATGGCCTGCTCGTCCTGGCGGGCCTCGATCGGTTCCTGGAACCGGGTCCTGAACCGCGATCGCGACCCGAGCAGCCCCGGATTGGCGAACTCCATGATCGACCAGAGTTCGGCGAGATGGTTCTCGACCGGTGTGCCGGTCAGGGCCAGCCTCGTGCCCGTGGGGATCGCCCGGACGGCTTGGGACTGCAGGGTGCCGCTGTTCTTGATCGCCTGGGCCTCGTCGCAGACGACCCGCCGCCACTCGACCCCGCGCAGCGTCTCCAGGTCCCGCTGGGCCGTGCCGTACGTGGTGATCACCAGGTCGGCGCCGCCGATCTCCTGGGCGTCGCGGCCACTGCCATGGTGCACGTAGACCCGCAGCCCCGGCGCGAACCTGGCCGCCTCCCGCTGCCAGTTGCCCACCAGCGACATCGGGCACACCAGCAGCGTCGGCGTCTCGGACCGCTCATGGACCAGCAGCGCCAGCGTGGTGACCGTCTTGCCCAGCCCCATGTCGTCGGCCAGCACCCCGCCCAGCCCCAGCTCCGACAGGAAGCTCAGCCAGGCCAGCCCGCGCTCCTGGTACGGCCGGAGCGTCGCGTCCAGGCCGGCAGGTGTGGCCATCGGCTGGAGCCGCCGTTCGGCCTGCCCGGACAGCAGGTCGCCGAGCACGCCGTCGGCATCGATCTCCAGCAGCGGCAGCTCGTCGTCGCCCTGGACCACGTGACGCAGCAGCTCGGCCGCGGGCAACTCGCCGCTGCGTTCGCCCCCGACGGCCTTCAGCGCGGCCTTCAGCTGGCGGTCGTCGAGCTCCACCCACTGACCCCGGACACGCACCAGCGGCACCTTCAGCCGGGCCAGCTCGGCCAGCTCCTCCTCGCTGATCGTCTCCCCGCCGACCGCCAGGTCTATCCGGAAATCCACCAGCTCGCGCAGCCCGAACCCCTGAGCGGTGGCCGCGCTCTGGGTCTTGGTGCGGGTGGTCAGCTTCAGCCCCAGCCTGGTCCGGCCGGCCCAGCGCGGCAATTGCACCCCGAACCCGGCGGCCTGCAACAGCGGCGCCGCCTGCCGCAGGAACCCGAACGCGCCCGCCGTGTCGAGCTCCAGCCCGGTCGGCTCGGCGACCCGAAGCGCCTGGTCGAGCTCGGGGTAGAGGCGTACGGCCCGGCCCAGCCCGGCCAGCAGCTCGCGCTCCGGCCTCCTGGGCAGACCGGTCACCGGCTCGCCGCTCCACACCCGGTCGGCGGTCACGTAGAGGCTGGGGTCGTCGGCGGCCTGCAACGCGATCTCAACCCGCCAGCCCCGGACGCGGCCATCGCTCTCCGTGCGGCTGGGGTGGTCCGTGCGGCCGTCGCTCTCCGCGGGGCTGCGGCTCTCTGTGCGACTGGGGCTGTCCGTGCGACCGTCGTTCTCCGTGCGGCTGCCGCTGTCCGTGCCACCGTCGCTCTTCGCGCGGCCGGGGCGGTCAGCGCCGTTTAGGCCGCCATCGCGGCCGATGCGGTCAGTACCGTCCGTGTCGTCAGCGTGACCCGTGCCCACGGCAAGGTCGGTGCTAGCAAGAGCGGAGCCAGCAAGGCCCGTCCCGGCGTGGGCGGTGTCAGCAAGGGCGGTGCTGTCTGGGTGGCCGAGGTCATCGATGGGTTCGAGCAGCCGGAAGCACACCCGGGCGGCCCCGTCCGCGGCGGCCACGGAAGCCCGCCACTCCTCCAGCTCGCGGCGCAGCTCCGGGCTGTCAGGGCAGGTGTCGTCGTCACCGGTCAGCGCCGCCAGCCACCGCTCCTGGCCCGTGCGGGGGTTGGTGACGAGCGGCTCCCCGAGCGCCGCCCTGACGAGCGCGTCGGTGAACGCGTCGAGCGCCGCCCCGAGAACCTCCACCGATGAGCGCTCGATCTCGGCGGTACGGCAGGCGGGCGGCATGGCGAGAGCGAGGTCCCGGAAGTACGCGGCATCAGCCCCGCTCAGCACCGCCCGCCACACCGCGCGCCCACCGGCCACAGCCTGTGCGGAGTGCTCGCCCCGGGGGATGAGCTGGGGGATCACGCGGCCCCGCCGTACCAGATCGCGGGCGAACTCGGCGACCACGGCCCAGTGCCGGACGGTGGCAGCCCCGGAATGTTCGGCGATCACCCGCAGCGCGTCACCGGTGGCAGGGACGACGGCGGGCACCTGCCACAGATGCAGCCGCGGCCGGGCAACCCCGGACAGACGCCCCGCCTCAGGCGAGGCCAGCGGCTCCTTGACGGAACCGGGCAACATCAGCCGCAGCTCACGCACGATGCCCCCGGAGAAGGACGCGAGGCCGCCGGGCGCGGGTGCGGAGGTGGGTGCGAGGTCGCCGGGCGAGGCCGCGGAGGTGGGCGTGAGGTCGAGCAGGTCGATGAGCGCGGCGACGGTAGCCGCGAACGGATGCGGGCGTACGACTCCAGCGCCCGTCCCTGCAGCTGGACGGATGATCGGGCCTTCAGCACCCGTCCCGGCGTCCGGACGGGCGATCGGGAGTCCGGCGGGCTGTGGGCGGGCGGCGGCTCCAGTGGTCGCCTCGGCGGCTGTGTGTGTCGCCGAGGTTGCGGGAGAGTGCAGGAGGGCGGCGGCTCCGGCGGTTGTCCCGGTGGTCGTGTGGCTGGTCGGGGTGGTTGGGTGCGGGGTGTCGTCGGTGGCCTCTGCCCAGAAGGCGAGTGCGTCTTCTGCCCAGACCCCGTGTACGACCAGCATCTCGGCAGGGTACCTCGCCTAGCGGAAGATCAGGTTGGTGTCGAGCGTGACCCCGAACGGCTCCGGCAGCGGCAGCGGCAGCCCGGCATCGGCGACGATCGAGGTGCGGTATTCGCCCTCGGCGAGCCCGTAGAGCAACCTGACCGACGGAGGCGTGGAGAAGTCGTCGAGGACCAACATCATCGGGACGCCCGCCCGGGCGTACTCGGCCGGCTTGACGTCCAGATCGTCGTCCCGGCTGTCGGAGGACACCACTTCGACGACCATCAGCGTGCCGTATCCGTACGCCTGGTTGTCGTCGAACTCGGGGCTGTCCGGTGGTGCGATCAGCAGGTCAGGGATCCGCTTGTCGCCGCGATCGGGCGGGATGTGAACCGCCCAGGTCTGGTAGAAGTCCCAGCCGTTCTTCCGCTTGATGTCAAAGAGCTGGTCCGACAGACGGTCGACCAAGACGCAATGCCGCATCTTGGCCCGGGGACCTACATAGATTCGTCCACCGACGATCTCCGGCCTCAGCCCCTGACGGACGAGCTTCTCCCACACCTGTTCGCGATGGAGCTCGTCTTCCGTGGGTCCCGATGCCCCCCATCCCGGCCCCCACGTGGGTGCGGCGGCCGCCGGGTGCTCCGGACCCAGGGCGGCGCCGTGCCCGGGCGTGATGCCGGTGGCCATGGCGGTCATCCTTTCGCTCGTGTCATCGAATGTGCCCAGACCCGGCAGCCCGGCGGGGGGTGCCTCGCCTAGAGGAAGATCGGACCGGTGTCGAGGGCGATCCCGAACGGCTCCGGCAGCTTCAGCTGCTCGCCCTCATCCACCTTGGTCATGCTGCGATATTCGCCGTCGCGCGGGTCCGACAGCAGGGTGACCGAGCGAGGCTCGGAGAATTCGTCGACGATCAGCATGATGGGGACGCCCGCTCGGGCGTATTCGGCGGGCTTGACCTTCAGATCGTCGTCCCGGTTGTCGCTGGAGGTGATCTCGACGACCAGGATGGTGCCGTCGCCGTAGGCCTGGTTGTCGTCGAACTCGGGGCTGTCCGGTGGTGCGATCAGCAGGTCAGGGATCCGTTTGTCGCCTCGATGGGGCGGGATGTGAACGGCCCAGTTCTGATAGAACTCCCAGCCCTTGTCGATGGTGAACTCGAAGAGCTGCAGCTGAACGCGATGGACCAGCTGCGCGTGGCGCCTCTTCGTCCAAGGGCTCACAATGATCCTTCCACTGATGATCTCGGCTCTCCAGCCGTCTTCGATGAGGGATTGCCAGAGCCGTTCGCGCTTGAGCTCGGTCTGGGTCGGTCCGGACTGTCCCCAGCCTGGACCCCACGGAGATGAAGGTCGGGTGTCGCATTTCGGCTCAGGCGCGGGTGCGCGCCTACGTGACTTTCTGCGCGTCGTGCTGGTGGCCACAGCGGTCATCCTTTCGCTCGCGTCATCGAAAATACTACACTGCGTGACCGTTCATTGACTGTATGAAAGGGGCTCATGATGGGGTTCTCAGCAGGCGAGAAAAGGTGGCGGGAGCGGCTGGGCAGCCTGCGTGACGTGGTCAGGCAGGAGCTGGTGAGCCGTCAGCTGGCGGCCCATCTCCCGCCCGCCCCGGCCAGAGTGCTGGACGTGGGCTGCGGGCAGGGCACCCAGGCGCTCAGGGCCGCCGCCCAGGGGCATCGCGTGACCGCGCTCGACGCCTCCGGTGATCTGCTCGGGCTGCTGTCACTCCTTGTGCGCAACGGCGACGCGCTGGCCATGCGGGCCGGGCAGATGGGGGACTGGGCGGCGGCCCGGGCGGCGTTCGACGGGAACCGGTACACCAACCGCCTGGGCGTCGTGGCGCGGGCGGACGGGCTCGCCGACCTGACGCGGCGCCTGGCCGTACAGGAGTTGGGAGTTCTGGAGTGGTACGGCGTGCGGGTGTTCACGGACCTCGCGGCCGACGACGCGCCCCTTCCCGATGACCTGGACCTGCTGCTGGAGTGCGAGGAGCGGGCCGGGGCGAGCGAGCCCTATCGGCGGGTCGCTCCGTTGGTCCACGTCATCGCGCAGGCCGGTCCTGCGAAGTAGAGTAAAAGGTATGAATCCTCCCGGATCATGGTGCGAGCGGCCCAAGCCGCAGGCTCCTTCGTGTGAGCTGCCCTCCCCGTGGAGCAAGCCGAAGAAGCCCGACAACTGGTGCGAGGTTCCCAAGTCCCCGGTCCTGTCGGTCGTCGACTTCCTGCTGCGGGCCGCCAAGCGGTGATAGAAAGCCAGTTCGCTGGGTAGTCGCCTCCTCGGCAGAGGAGGCGACGTGAACGACACCCACAAGCTGGTCAACGATCTCTCCGAGCAGGTTTCCCAGCTCGTGAGGGATGAGTTGCGGCTGGCCCGGCTGGAGCTCACGCGGAAGGGCAAGCGGGCGGGATTCGGCGCGGGCCTGTTCGGGGCGGCGGGAATGGCCGCGTTCTTCGGTGGTGCCGCCCTGGTGGCCACCGTCATTCTGCTTCTCGCTCTGGTGATGCCCGCGTGGGCGGCTGCCGCGCTCGTGGCCGGAGTCCTGTTCATCGTTGCCGCGGTTCTGGGTCTCCTCGGCAAGAAACAGGTGAAACAGGCGACGCCACCGGTGCCGGAGGAGGCGATCGCCAGTGTCAAGGCCGATATCGACATGGTCAAGGAAAGGGTTCGGCGATGAGCGAGACGGACCCTGAACACAGAGATCAGGGATATATCGAGCAGCACGCGGGGGACGTGGGCGCTCGCCGGACAACGGTCGGCATGCCGACGGACCACGAGTCCGTCAACGTGCCCCCCACCAGGCCGGGCGCGGCGGAGAACGCGCTGAAGGCGGAGGCCGCCCGCCGGGAACACGGAACATTCATCCCCGAACCCCCCATGGTCGACGACCGGACCGAGGCGACGGAGGCCCGGGAAGGCGAGGCGGAGTCGCCGGGGGAGGGGTCGGGCGACGATGACGACGAGGAAGAGGACGACGACGTGCGAAAAAACATCAAGGACACCCGCGAGGAACTCGGCAACACCGTGTCGGCTCTGGCCGACAAGACGGACGTGAAGGGACGGGCGAACGACGTGGCCGAGGCGGCGAAGGGCAAGGCCGCCGAAGTCGCCGAGGTCGCCAAGGACAGGGCGGTTGAAGTGGCCGAGCTGGCGAAGGACAAGGCCGCCGTCGTGGCGGATGTCGCGAAGGACAAGGCCGCCGTGGTGGCGGACGTCGCGAAGGACAAGGCCACCGAAGTGGCCGAAAAGGTACGAGACGTCACGCCCGACCAGGTCAAGGACGCCGCCGACAAGGTCGCCACCGAGGCCAGGAAGCGCCCCGTGCTGGCCATCGCCGCCGCGGCCGGCATCGTGGCCCTGCTGCTGCGCCGGATCATGAGGCGCAACAGGGCCAAGTGAGCCCCAGAGCCCGATAGCCTGCCTCAGTGATTCGTCGAACGGCCGCCACCGCACTGCTCGCCCTGCTCGTGATGGGGATCGGCACGAGTTGCGGCGCGGGGTCGGCCGTCAACGACTACGGCCAGATCTTCAAAGGCGCCAAGGGTTCGACCGTCAACGTGGAGATCGGCACGGGCCGGCGGTTCTCGCTGGCCGTCGTCGACAACCCGTCCACCGGCGACCAGTGGCGCCTCCTGGCGGTGCCCGACGCCAAGGTGGCCTCGTTCATCAGCAAGGAGCACGTGAGCGACGGCGGCGGGCCGGGATCGGGCGGCACCAGCTACTTCGTGTTCAACAGCAAGCACCCGGGCACCACCGAGATCAGACTGCAGAACTGCTGGCGCTGTCCGAGCGCCACACCGAGCCCCACGCCGGTCGACGCCCAGAGCAAGGAGCAATCGGGCGAGGCGATATTCTCGGTGATCGTCAAGTAGGGCAACCGCTTGGGGAGAGCTGTGGATTTCATGCGAGTACGCGCCTCCACCGATGGCGCGGAGACGATCTCGTGGTGGACCGGCGACGTCTACGGCTGGCAGCAGGACGACGGTCCCCACCATCTGTTCGGCTTCGAGGGCGTCAACGTGGCCAGGGCGGTCGAGACCGACGGCGGCTGGCAGATGCTGACCAGGGAGGCGGCGGCCTACCTCGACCCCAGGTCACGCGAGATCCTCACCACCTGGGACAACCCGTTCACCGGCGCGTCCGTCGAGGTCCAGCACGTCTTCAACGACCCGGTCAACCAGCGGTTCGGCGCCTACCCCGTGCCCACCACCAGGCTCGGTGACCAGGTCGTCTTCAACGCTGACATCCGGCTGGCCTACCCGTCGCCGCTCAAGGTCGCCGACTATCCCGACAACTCGGCCAGTGACACCTACCGTGCGCTGGAACTGTTCCAGTTCTTCGCCCCGGCCAAGGATCTCGACTCCGATCTGCCGAGCGTGCCGTGCGTGTTCTCGTGGTGCCGGGTCTCGCCGTGGCTGCCGTGGATGGCCATGGGACAGCGCCAGGGCGGCCTGGTGTACCACTGCCGGGGCCACAAGACCACAGAGGTGCCCGACCGGCTCCGCGCGCACGTCGGCGAGCACTTCCTGCACGCGCCCACGGAGTGGTCGGTGCCCAACGTGACCAGCTGGACCGCTTTCGCGGCGAAGGCCGCCCGGTAGAGCGGGGAAGGCGGCCCGATAGGTAGGGTCGGTCGGTGAGCAACGACCTGTTCTGCGAGATCGTCGCGGGCGAGCGGCCCGCCCACATCGTCCACTCCGACGAGGTCGTGGTCGCCTTCCTCGACACCCGCCCGGTCTTCAAGGGCCACGTGCTGGTCGTACCGAGGCTCCATGTAGAGACGTTCGGCGACCTCGGCGAGGTCGGCCCGTTCTTCGAGCGGGTCCAGCTCGTGACCCGCGCGGTCGAGGAGGGGCTGGAGGCGGCGGGCACGTTCGTCGCGATGAACAACCGGATCAGCCAGAGCGTGGCGCACCTGCACGTCCATGTGGTGCCGCGCAACCCGAAGGACGGGTTGCGCGGTTTCTTCTGGCCACGCACCAAGTACGCCTCGGAGGAGGAGGCCGGTTCCTACGCCGAGCTGATCGCTAAAGCGCTTCCTGCGGGATGATCTGCTCGGCCTTCGGCGGCCGGGTGACGAGCGGCAGCACGATGGCCACCAGCGCCATGATCCCGATCACGGTGAACGCCGTCGTGTAGTTGTCGCCCGAGATCAGCGCGGCCGCGAGCAGCGGCCCGACGATCCCGCCGACGCTCCACGCCACGATCATCAGCCCGTAGATGGCCCCCGCGTTGCGCAGGCCGAAGAAGTCGCCCGCGGTGGCGGGCATGGTGCCGAACCCGCCGCCGTAGCAGAGGTAGACCACCGCCGACAGGATCGCGAACACCGCCACCTGCGAGGCGTGGCCGAGCAGCAGGAAGCAGACGCCCTGCAGGCCGAGCATCCCGGCGAAGGCGAACATCCGCCCGGTCCGTTCCGAGAACCAGCCCCAGAAGATCCGCCCGGCGCCGTTGAACAGCCCCATGACGCCGGTCAGCGTGGCCGCGGCGGCCGCGGTGTAGCCGGCGATGGACGTGGCGGCCGAGCTGATCACCGAGATGAGCGCGATGCCCGCCGTCACGTTCAGGCAGAGGACGGTGGCCAGCAGGTACCACTGCGGCGTACGCAGCGCCTCGCCCTGCGTGTACTCGCGCCCGCTGGCGGCGATCCGCCCGGTCGCGGCGACCTGGTAGCCGGCCGGCGGGTTGCGGAAGAAGAACGAGCCGATCAGCGTCATCACCAGGTACGCCACGCCCAGCGTGAGGAACGCCCTGGTCGGCACCGCCGCGTTGGCCTCGACCAGCCGTTGCGCGACGGGCGAGGTCACCACGGCGCCGAAGCCGAAGCCGCCCACCGCGATCCCGGTGATCAGGCCGCGCTTGTCCGGGAACCACTTCTGCAGCATGGCGATCGGCACGATGTAGCCGAGTCCGAGGCCGAAGCCCGCGATGACGCCGTAGCCGAGGATGAGCAGCCACAGTTGTGCGTGACCTGCGGCGAAGCCGGCCAGCAGGATGCCGATCGAGTAGAGCACGCCGCCGGCCATGGCGACCGGCCGCGGGCCGCGTACGTCCTGGATCCGGCCGCCGATGTAGGTGCCGAGGAAGATCATGCCGATCGTCACCGAGAACGGCAGCGCGGCCTCGGCCTTGGTGAGGTCGAAGTCGCTCACCTTGGCCTGGAGCGCCTTGGAGAACACGCTCCAGGAGTAGACGGCGCCGAGCGCGAGCTGGAAGAGCACCGCGGCGCCCGCGAGTAACCAGCGATTCATTCGATCGTCACCACCGCGTTGTAGTCGGGGATGCCCGCCTGCGGCGAGCGTTTGTGCCGGTCGATGAGCACCTCGCCCTCCGGCCAGTGGACCTGCAGGTTGCCCGGTGCCACGGGGGCGTGTACGACCCGCCCGGTCAGCTCGCCGGTCTCGCTCCGCAGCCGTACCGGGTCGCCGTCCTTCAGGCCGAGCCGGTCGGCGTCGAGCGGGTTCATCAGTACGGCCTCGCGGGTGGCGCCGGTGAGGGCGTCGCGTTTCTCGTACACCATGGAGTTGAACTGCTTGCCCCTGCGGGTGGTGACCACGAACGAGCCGTCGGGGCGGTTCAGCGGCGGCACCTCGACCACCGAGAAGTGCGCCCGGCCGTCGGCGGTGGGGAACTTCCAGCCCGCGCAGAGCAGCGGGCCGCCGTACTGGAGGTTGTCACCCTTGGCCTTGAGGTCCTCGATGCCGGCGTAGGCGGGGACGGAGCGGGCGATGTCCTCGCGGATCTGTGGCGTGCCGGTATAGCGCACCTGTCCTGAAATTTCGGGACGTGTGCGGGCGGCCAGTTCGGTGGTGATCTTCCACTCCGGCCACGCCTCCGGGACGCGCGGGCCGGGGATCTCGGGGGAGAAGATGATCCGCCGCTCCGTGGAGGTGGCCGTGACCCCGCCGATCATCTCGTACCGGGTCTGGGCGGGCAGCAGGAGCACCGCGGCACCGGGCTCGACCAGCATCTGGCTCGACAGGCAGATGTCGATGTGCACCCGCAGCGGGATCCGGGCCAGCGCCCGGCGGCAGGCGGCCGGGTCGGGCAGGACCTCCAGGAAGTTGCCGCCGCTGGAGATCAGCACGTCCAGGTCGGCCGCCAGCATCTCGGGCGCGGTACGACCGGGCGACGAGGGCACCTCGAAGCCCCACAGTGCCGCGAACGTGGCGGCGTTCTCCGGGGTGACGGCCAAGCCGCCCGGCAGTGCCGTGCTGTAGGCGCCCATCTCGGCGCCGCCCTGCACGCCGCTGTGACCGCGAATCGGCATCAGCCCGGACTTCTCGCGGCCCACGAAGCCCTTGCTGAGTCCTAAATTGATGATCGACCGGACGTTGTCCTCGCCGAACTCGTGCTGGGTGATGCCCATCGACCACACCAGCACGGCGGTCTTCGCCTCGGAGAGCATCCTGGCCAGCTCGCGCATGTCGTCTTCCGACGCCCCGGAGATCGCGCTGAGCTCCTCGAACGAGCGCTTGCTGAGGGACTCGGCCAGCTCCGGGTAGCCCGCGGTGTGCGAGTCGACGAATTCGTGGTCCACCCAGTTGTTCTCGATCATCATCTTGAGCACGCCGCTCAGGAACGCGATGTCGCCGCCCACGTTCACCAGGAAGAACCGGTCGGTGATCCGGGTGCCGAAGACGGCGCTCTCGATGTTCGACGGCACCCAGTACTTGTCCATGCCGGGCTCGCGGTAGGTGTTGACCACCGCGACCTTCGTGCCCTCCTTCTTGGCGTGGTAGAGGTACTTCATCGCGACCGGCTGGTTGTTGGCCACGTTCGAGCCGATGAAGACGATCAGGTCGCTGCCGATCCAGTCCGTGTAGGAGCAGGTGGTGGCCGCCACGCCGAGTGACCCCTTCAGCGCCACTGTCGACGGTGAGTGGCAGATCCTGGCCGCGTTGTCGATCGAGTTGCCGCCCAGCGCGCGTACGGCCTTCTGCGCGGCGAAGTAGTTCTCGTTGGGTTCGCCGCGGCTGGTCATGTAGAGGCCGAACCTGTCCGGGCCGGCCTGCCGGAGCCGGTCGGCGGCCAGGTCCAGCGCCTCGTCCCAGCCGATCCGCCGGAACCCGGCGTCGCCGCTCTCCCGCAGCATCGGGTACGGCAGCCGGCCCAGGTCGCGTAACTCGGCGCTGCTCATGGCCGACAGCTTCGACACGTCGGACAGCAGCCCGCCGTCCAGCGGCGGCATCGTGTTGAGCCGCAGCAGCCGCAGGCGGATGTTGCACAGATGGACCTCGTCCATCGTCCAGTCGCGCATGCCGGTGGTGCCGAGCGCGCAGCCGTCACAGGCGCCGTCACGCAGGATCCGCCAGGCATACCGCCGTTGGCCGCGGTTCTCGCGGACGGCGTTCCAGATCTCGAGGTAGTTGTTGGGCTTCTGCTCGCCGAGCCCGAACGGTTTCAGGCCGGCCCAGTTCTTCGGATCGAGGCCCATGACAGAACTCCTTGCTGTTTGTCGGAACGTAGATCCGGACTGGGAAAGCGTCAAGGTGGCCAGTAAGCTCCGGCGGCGTGGAGTACCTGGTCGGATTCGCCGTCGTGACCGTGCTCGTCGGCGTGCCCTCGATCGTGCTCTGGCGGGTCCTGCGCGGCCGGCGCGAGCTGGGCACCAGCCCGGCGGAGCGGGCCACGTTCGAGACCCTGCACACCGCGTCCCTGGCGGGCCCGCCGCTGCGCGCCGGGCTGACCGAGGAGGGCGCGCTGAAGGCGTCGCGGCACCTGCGTGCGCTGCTCGGCTCGTCGGCGTTGGCCATCACCGACGGCGAGCGGCTGCTCGTCTACGACGGCGCGGGCGAGCACCACGCGCGGCAGGCGTTCGAGCACGCGGGAGCGACGCTGAAGGACGGCCGCATCCAGGTGCTCGCCATCGAGTGCGAGCTGCTCGAATGCCCGATCAGGCACGCCGTGGTCGTGCCGCTCAGCACCGACGACCGGGTCATCGGCGCGTTGGCGGCCTACGGCCCGCACGCCTCGGCGGGGCTGGTCAAGGCCGCCCAGGAGGTGGCCGGCTGGGTGGACTCGCAACTGGAGCTGGCCGAGCTGGACCGCTCCCGCACGCTTCTGATGGAGGCCGAGGTACGGGCGCTGCGGGCGCAGATCTCGCCGCACTTCATCTACAACTCGCTGACCACGATCGCGTCGTTCGTCCGCACCGACCCGGAACGCGCCCGCGAGCTGCTGCTGGAGTTCGCCGACTTCACCCGCTACTCCTTCCGCCGGCACGGCGAGTTCACCACGCTGGCCGAGGAGCTGCGCTCGATCGACCGCTACCTGATCCTGGAGCGCGCCCGCTTCGGCGACCAGCTCCAGGTGACGCTCCGCATCGCCCCCGAGGTGCTGCCCGTGGCGGTGCCGTTCCTCTGCCTGCAGCCGCTGGTGGAGAACGCCGTCCGCCACGGCCTGGAGAGCAAGAACGGCGTCGGCCGCATCACGATCGTCGCCGAGGACGCCGGAGCCGAGTGCCGCATCGGCGTCGAGGACGACGGCCTCGGCATGGAGCCCGACAGGCTGCGCCGCATCCTCGCAGGTGAGGTGGCTCCTGCTGGTGGGGTGGGGCTGGCCAACGTGGACGAGCGGCTCCGCCAGGTGTACGGAGACGAGTACGGGCTGGTCGTCGAGACGGGCCCCGGCGCGGGCACGAAGGTCAACATCAGGTTGCCGAAATATCACCCCGGCGTCTCAGCCCGTTGACCTCGATCTTTGTTGTCTGTTTTATCACTGTCTATGGCACAACTCCGGGTCCTCGCCGTTGACGACGAGCTACCCGCTCTGGAAGACCTGTCGTACCTACTGCGCGCCGACCCCCGCATCGGGGAGGTGGCCACCGCCAGGGACGGTGCCGCGGCGCTGCGGCTGCTCGACCGTGCCATCGCCGACGGCCGGCCGATCGACGCCGTCTTCCTCGACATCCGCATGCGCGGGCTGGACGGGGTGGTGCTCGGGCGGCTGCTGTCGCAGTTCGCCAACCCGCCGCGGGTCGTGTTCGTCACGGCGTACGAGGAGCACGCGGTCGACGCCTTCGAGATCAAGGCCGAGGACTACCTGCTCAAACCGGTGCGCCCGGAACGGCTGGCCGAGGCGATCAGGCGGGTGGCCGTCTCGGCCGACGTGCCGGTCGAACTCGGCGAGTCCGACACGATCCCGGTCGAGCTGGGCGGCGTGACCAGGTTCGTGTCCAGCGCCGACGTCGTGTACGTCGAGGCGCACGGCGACTACGCCCGCCTGCACACCGCCACCGGCAACCATCTGGTCCGCATCCCGCTGGCCACGCTGGAGGAGCGCTGGGCCTCGGCCGGGTTCATCCGGGTGCACCGCAGCCATCTGGTCGCGGTCAAGCACATCGAGGAGCTGCACATCGACTCGGGCAAGTGCACGGTCCGGGTGGGTGAGACCGAGATCCCGGTCAGCCGCCGCCACACCCGCGAGCTGCGCGACCTGCTCGTCCGCAGAGCCAAGAGAGGACGGCTGGAGTGAGCCCGGAACCCCGCCCCGCCCGCCGGGTGCCGCTCGCCCGCCACGACACGGCCCGCCGGGTCACCGTGACCAGCCCGAGGACCGCCGCCGCGCGGCGTCCACGCTATCCGGCCACCCGCGAGATCGACGAGCAGACGCACCTCGGCGAGGTGTACATGCGCTCGCTGCTGCGGACCCAGTTCCGCCTCGCCCTGTTCGTCTGCACCGTGCTGGCGTGCGTGGTGGGCGGGCTGCCGCTGCTGTTCCTGGCCATTCCGGAGCTGCGCGAGGTGGACCTGCTGGGCATCCCGCTCCCGTGGGCGGTGCTCGCCGGCCTCATCTATCCCGCCTTCGTCGTGGGCGCCTGGCTCTACGTACGCCAGGCCGAACGCAACGAGCGCCACTTCGCCGACCTGGTCGAACGCCCATGAGCCTGCTCGCGGTCGTCGTCGTGGTGGTGGCGGCCGTGCTCATCGGGGCGTTCGGCATCCGGTTCTCCCGTACGACCTCCGACTTCTACGTCGCCTCCCGCTCGGTCACCCCGTTGTGGAACGCCTCGGCGATCGGCGGGGAGTACCTGTCGGCGGCGTCGTTCCTCGGGGTGGCGGGGCTGATCCTGTCGTTCGGCGCCGACATGCTGTGGCTGCCCGTCGGCTGGACCGGCGGCTACCTCGTGCTGCTCGTGCTGGTGTCGGCGCCGCTGCGCCGCTCGGGGGCGTACACGCTGCCCGACTTCGCCGAGGCCAGGCTGGAGTCGATGACCGTGCGCCGGACCGCCAGCGTGCTGGTGGTGCTCATCGGCTGGCTCTACCTGATGCCGCAGTTCCAGAGCGCGGGCCTGGTGCTGCGGACGGTCACCGGGGCGCCGGTGTGGGTGGGCGGGCTGCTGGTGGCGGTCGTGGTCGCGGTCAACGTGCTGTCGGGCGGCATGCGGTCGATCACGTTCGTGCAGGCGTTCCAGTACTGGCTCAAGCTGACGGCGCTGGCCGTGCCGCTGGTGTTCCTGGTCATGGCCTGGCACGCCGACGGGCGGCCCGCGGTGAGCGCCGCCGACGCGGTCACCTGGCAGATACCGCTGGGCGGCGGCAAGGAGTACGGCCTGTACTCGACGTACTCGCTGATCCTGGCCACGTTCCTGGGCACGATGGGCCTGCCGCACGTGCTCGTCCGCTTCTACACCAACCCGGACGGCCGGGCCGCCCGCCGCACCACGCTCGTGGTGCTGTCACTGCTCGGCGCGTTCTACCTGCTGCCCGCCCTGTACGGCTGGCTGGGCCGGATGTACGCGCCCGACCTGGTGCGGACCGACGCGGTCGTGCTGACGCTGCCGGGACGGATGATCGGCGGCACCCTGGGCGACCTGCTGACCGCGCTGGTCACGGCGGGGGCGTTTGCCGCGTTCCTGTCCACCTCGTCGGGCCTGACCGTGTCGGTGGCCGGGGTGATCGCCCAGGACCTGCTGAAGGGCAGCGTCCGCTCGTTCAGGGCCGCGACGCTGATGGCGGTCGCCGTGCCGCTGGGCCTGGCGCTGTGGGCGCGGGCCCTGCCGGTGGCGGACGTGGTGGGGCTGGCGTTCGCGGTGGCGGCCTCGTCGTTCTGCCCGCTGCTCGTGCTCGGCATCTGGTGGCGCCGGCTCAGCACCACGGGCGCGCTGGCCGGGCTGTTCGTGGGCGGCGGCCTGGCCAGCGCGGCGGTGCTGGCCACGATCACCGGCGGCCCGTACGACGGGATCGCCGGCGCGCTGCTGGCCCAGCCGGCCGCCTGGACGGTGCCGATCGCGTTCGCGGTGATGGTGTCGGTGTCGTTCCTGACGCCGCACCGGGTCCCGGCGGGCGTGGCGCGGACCATGGTCCGGCTGCACACGCCCGAGAACCTCGACCTCGACCGCGGCGACTGGCGGCCCCGCTCGTCCTAAGGGGGTGGTAGCTCGCCGGAGCCCCGGGCGACCAGTTCGACTGGGACCTCGACTCGCCGCGGGGTGTCCGAGCGGTCCAGGAGCAGGTCCACCGCGCTGCGCCCCAGCCGGGTCACGTCGTAGCGCACCACCGTCACCCCCGGGTTGAACACGTCCGCCAGGGCGAAGTCGTCGAACCCCACGTACGCGGGGCGTTCGGGCCGCTCGCGCAGCGCCTGGAGGATGCCGATCGCGGCCCGGTTGTTGGTGGCGAAGAACGCCGTCGGCGGGTCGGCCAGCGACAGCAGCCGCGTCACCTCCTGCCCGGCCCGCCACGGGTCGAACACCTCCCGCACCACCAGCGACTCGTCCACCGGCACCCCCGCCTCCCGCAGCGCCGCGCGGTAGCCGCAGGCGCGGTCGTGGACCGAGCTGAACGCCTCGTCGTCGGAGATCAGCCCGATGCGCCGGTGGCCGCGCGCCAGCAGGTGCTCTGTGGCGATCCGCCCGCCTCTGACGTCGTCGAGCAGCACCACATCCGCCTGTTCCAGGCCGGGCGGCACCCGGTCCACGAACACCGCGGTGAGGCCGCCGTGCTCGCCGATCCAGCCGTGGTCGGCGGCCGACGGCACGATGATCAGCGAGTCGACCCCCCGGGCGTACATGGACTCCACGAGCATCCGCTCCCGCTCCGGCCGTTCCTCGTAGGAGCCGAAGACCACCAGCGCCTCGTGCTCGGCCGCCGCCGCCTCCACGGCCTTGGCCAGGCGGGAGTAGAACTCGTTGGAGATGTTCTCCATGATCAGGCCGAGCGTCAGCATGGTGGCGCGGCGGGCCAGGCGGCTGGCCGCCTCGTTGCGGCGGAAGCCGAGCGCGCTGATCGCCGCCTGCACCCGCTGCTGCACCGGGGCGCTCACATGCGGCTCCTGATTGACCACCCGCGAGACGGTCTTCAGGCTCACCCCCGCATGCCGGGCCACGTCGGCCATGGTCGGCCTGCTTGTCATATGGTGCCCCCCATGGATGATGAATGGATCTGTGGCCGGCTGGGCGAGGACGAGCCGTGGATGCTGGGCGCGGTCAACCCGCCGGTGTTCGAGAACTCCCTGTTCACCTTCGAGACGGCCGGCGAGCTGGGCGAGGCCATCAAGAACGAGGACGAGCGCTACGTCTACTGGCGGGGCACCAACCCGACAGTCGATCTGGCGCAGCGCAAGCTCGCCGCGCTGGAGCGGGGGGAGCGGGCCAAGTGCTTCGCCTCGGGCATGGGCGCGATCGCCGCGACGATCTCCTCGCTGGTCAAGGCCGGTGACCACGTGCTGGTGCTGGGCGCGGTCTATGGACCGACCACGCAGTTTCTGCGTTACCTGGAGAAGTTCGGCGTCACGCATACGCACGTCGACGATCTCGAAGGCTGTGACAGCGCTATCAGGGCGAGCACCCGCCTACTCTACTTCGAGTCTCCCTCCTACATGGCCTACGCGGTCGTGGACATCGCCGAAGTGACCGCGTGGGCGCGGGAACGCGGGCTGGTGAGCGTGATGGACAACACCTGGTCCACGCCGATCTTCCAGAAGCCGCTGACACTCGGCGTGGACCTGGTCGTGCACTCGCTGTCGAAGTACATCGGCGGCCACAGCGATCTGGTCGGCGGCGTGGTGGTCGGGCCGTCGCGGCTCATCAGGCCGCTGGCGCTGACCGAGTACCAGCTCTACGGGGCGGCCATGTCGCCGCACGACGCGGCCAAGGTGATCAAGGGGCTGCGTACGCTGCCGGTGCGGATGGCGGCGCACCAGGAGCGGGGGCTGGCGGTGGCCGGGTTCCTGGCCGAGCATCCGGCGGTGCGGACGGTCAACTATCCGGGGCTGCCCTCGCATCCCGGCCATGCCCAGGCACTGCGCCAGATGTCCGGCTTCTCCAGCCTGTTCAGCCTGGAACTGGACACGGACTCCCGGCCGGCGGTCGCAGCCTTTATCGATTTGTTGCGATATTTCAGGATCGGGGTGTCTTGGGGAGGATTTGAGAGTCTGGTCAACGCACCGGCGCTCTCGACCGAGGAGAGCGTACGAGCGACCATGGGCATCCCGGTCGGGCTGGTCCGCCTGTCGGTCGGGCTGGAGCCCGCCGACACGTTGATCAAGGACCTCGGTCTAGCGCTGGAGGGTGTCGGTCCCCTAGCTTGATTGACAGCGCTGTCTTACCTCTCTGGAGGCTCAGATGAGAACCCCCCTACTTGCGGCCGTCACCGCCGCGACACTGATGCTCGCGGGCTGCGGCTCCGGGTCGTCCTCCGGAGAGGTACGGCTGCGCATGATCGAAAGCCTGACCAGTCCCGAGCGGACGAAGCTGATCAAGACCTTGATCGCGGACTTCGAGAAGGCGAACCCGAAGATCAAGGTCGAGCTGATCTCGCCCCCACTCGACAGCGCCGACCAGAAGATCACCCAGATCCTGCAGACGAAGAAGGGTCTGGACGTGCTGGAGGTCCGTGACCACACGGCCAAGTCCTTCTCCAACAACGGCTGGCTGGCCGAGCTGCCGACCACGGACTGGGCGGGCTGGTCGGACCTGACCGAGCTGGCCCAGAAGAAGGCGGTCGAGGTCGGCGGCAAGCCGTACCTCATCCCGTACGGCTTCTACGAGCGCACGCTGTTCTACCGGACCGACTGGGGCATGGCCCAGCCGCCCACGACCTGGCAGGAGCTCTACGAGGCCGGCAAGAAGATGACCTCGGGCGACAGGTTCGGCTACTCCTTCCGGGGTGGCAAGGGCGGCGCCGACTACGTGGTCCAGATGATCAGCGCCTACAACGGCGAGGCCCTGAACCCCGAGAAGTCCTTCTTCCTCAAGGACAAGCGGACGATCTTCTCGACCCCCGAGGCCGTCCAGGCCGCGGACCTGTTCGTGAAGATCTTCAAGGAGGCCTCGCCGCCCGACTCGGTGTCGTGGGGTTACCCGGAGATGGTCCAGGGCTTCACCTCGGGCGTCACCGGCATGCTCATCCAGGACCCCGAGGTGATCAAGACCGTCGAGGAGAGCTCGGTCAAGGCCTGGTCCACGGCCCCGATCCCCAAGGGCCCGACGGGGTACGCCTTCCAGCCCGTCGGCTACGCGGGCTGGGGCGTGACCTCCTTCAGCGAGCACCCCAAGGAAGCGGTCAAGCTCGTGCAGTTCCTGTCGGAGGCCAAGCAGAGCATCGCCTTCGCCAAGGGCAACTCGCTCATCCCTATCTCCAAGCAGGCCCAGAGCGACCCGCAGTTCTCCCAGGGCGCCTGGAAGGCCTACATCCAGGCGCAGCAGGACCCCAAGCAGGTGATCACGATCCGGCCGGTCGACTACCCGGGCTGGAGCCAGTTCCAGGTCGACTCCGACCGTGACGTGCAGGCGCTGCTCACCGGCAAGAAGACCACGGCCGAGGTGCTCAAGTCGTGGGACGCGTTCTGGACGGACCAGGCGAAGAAGGTCTCGTGAGCGTGGGATCGGCCAGGCCCGCGTTCTCCGCCCGCAAGGCCAGGTTCATCGCGCTGTGCCTGCTGCCCGGTGTGGTCTTCGTGGTGCTCTTCACGTACTACCCGGTGATCCGCGGCGGAGTGATCGCCTTCCAGCGCTACAACCTGTTCGACCTGACCTCGACGCCGTTCGTCGGCCTGGAGAACTTCCGGGCCGTGCTGGCCGAGGACCGGTTCTGGACGGCGCTCCGCAACACCGGCACGTGGGTGGTCGTGTCGCTGTTCTTCCAATTCGTCCTCGGCTTCGGGTTAGCGCTGTTGCTGCGGCGGCACTTCCGCGGCCGGGGGCTCTACCAGGCCTGGGTGTTCTTCCCCTGGGCGATGTCCGGGTTCCTCATCGGGCTGCTGTGGCGGTGGATGTTCAACGGGCAGTTCGGGGTGATCAACGACCTGCTGCTCAGGACCGGGATCATCGAGCACCGCATCGGCTTCCTCGCGACGCCCGGCTGGGCGATGACCTCGGTGATCGTCGCCAACGTCTGGTACGGCGTGACGTTCTTCGCCATCATGATCATGGCGGCCCTGCAGTCGGTGCCCCGTGAGCTCTACGAGGCGGCGGACGTGGACGGCGCGTCACGGCTGCGGCAGTTCTGGCACGTGACGCTGCCGCACATCCGGCCGACGCTGGCGCTGATCGTGCTGCTGCGGATCATCTGGATCCTGAACTTCCCCGACCTGATCTACTCCATGACCGGCGGCGGGCCCGCGGGCAGCACCGACATCATCACCACGTTCCTCATCCAGCAGGTGATCGGCGGCGACTACGGCCGAGGGGGCGCGGTCGGCATGCTCATCCTCGGCCTGCTGCTCGCCTTCACCGTCTTCTACCTGAACGCCACCCGATTCGAGAAGGCCCGATGAGACGCCTGGCCAAAGCGATCGTGCTCGCCGTCTGGCTGCTGATCACGCTCTTCCCCCTCTACTGGATCGTCATCACCTCGCTCAAGCCCAAGGCCGAGATCTTCTCGCTGCCGATCAAGTACTGGCCGGGCAACGTGACGTTCGAGCACTACGCGGACCTGTTCTCCTTCGCCGACTTCGGCGTCTATCTGCTCAACAGCCTGCTCGTCTCGCTGGTGGCCGCCGGGGCGGTGACCATGATCGGCGTGCTCGGCGGCTACACGCTGGCCCGCTTCAGCTTTCCCGGGCGCGGAGCGCTCATGCTGGCGTTCCTGGTCACCCAGATGCTCCCGCTGTTCATCGCGCTCGGCCCGCTCTATCTGCTGATGTCCGACCTCGACCTGCTCAACCGGCTCGCCGGCCTCATGCTCGTGTACGTCGCCATGCTGGTGCCGTTCGCCACGATCATCATGCGCGGCTTCTACGAGCGCATCCCCGTGGCGCTCGAGGAAGCCGCGCAGGTCGACGGCGCCTCCCGGCTGGTCGCCATGGTCCGGGTGGTGATCCCGGTCATGCTGCCGGGCATCGCCGCGACGTTCATCTTCGCCTTCGTGCAGTGCTGGAACGAGCTGTTCCTGGCGATCACGTTCATCGACAGCGAGGACGCCAAGACGATCCCGGTCGCCATGAACTCCTTCATCACCCAGTACGACATCGACTGGGGCTCGATGGCCGCCGCCACCGTGGTCTCGGTGCTGCCGACGCTCGCCCTGTTCGCCGCGATCCGCCGCTACATCGTCGAAGGGCTCACCGCGGGCGCCGTCAAGGGGTGACTAGCCGGTGAGCGCGGCCATGAGCTCGTCGCGGCCGCTCGCGCCGGTCTTGCGGAAGACCGCCTTCAGGTGGTCGTTGACCGTGTGCACCGACAGGTCCAGCCGGCGGGCGATCTGCTTGGGGGCCGCGCCGTCGTGCAGGAGCTCGACGACACTGCGTTCGCGGGGCGTGATGCCGTACCAGTCGCAGAAGGTCGGCAGCAGCAGCGGGCCGGTGGCCGCCTGGATGATGATGGCCACGTCGCCGCTGCCGTCGGGGTCGAGGGGCTGGCCCTCGATCGCCGTCCAGCGGCCGAAGCTGGCCGGGGGCGCGCAGATCAGCGGCCGCCAGGAGCGCGGGTCGCGGGCGTACGTCCGCGTGTCGAGAGACAGCCCGATCGACGACATGTCGGCCAGCCAGTCGGGCAGGGAGGACCGGCCGGGGCTCCAAATCTGCGTCAACCAGGCGCGGGCCTGCGGGGTGACCGCGCGGACGGTGTGGTCGGGGCCCACCACGATCAGCCCCGCGGGCAGCGAAGGGAACGACGGCGTCAGCGGCGCGCAGGTCACGTAGCGGCGCAGCGCGGCCAGCAGCGCCGGGCCGAGCCGTAGCGCCCGGTCCGCGTCCTCGGGGCCGAACGGCCGCCCGCCCTCCGAGCGGATCAGCCCGAGCAGGCCCCACACGCCGTGGGAGTCGCGCAGCAGCAGCCGGAGCTCGCAGCCCGCCCCGTGCGCCAGCAGCACCTCCCGGATCAGCCGGTCGCCGTGCAGGTCGCAGGGCCCGTCGCCGTGCTGCTTGCAGGGGCTGCCGCCGCGTCCCGTGCCGACCAGGCCCACCGGCACCGGCAGCCGGGCGAGCGCGGCCGGGCGGCACGGATCGCCGTCGAGGTAGCGGTGCATCGCGAGCGCGCTGATGAGCGCCGGATCGTAGCGGTGCCAGAAGCTGAAGGACCCGAGTCCCAGCCCGGTCGCCGGGCTGGTGCCGACCAGCCGCAGCGCGTCGTGGCTCACCCACTTGGAGATGGCGCGCGAGATCGCCTCGCCCAGTTCGTTGGGGTTTGCTCCCTGCCCCATCGCTGCGTAGAGCTCGCGGGCCAGCCGATCCTGCGATGGAATCACGCGGATCAGATCAGCATGCTGGAAGGTCTCACGACAATCGCCGCTCAGGGTAGTCATTTGAGCACGTAGAGTAAGGTCAGAATCTCCCGGTTCAGCGCGGGCCGTAACTCTCCCGAACCGTTCATCGCGTGGAAAGGACCTTTCATCGCATCCCCGCCCCAACTAGGCGCTGAGCTGCGGCGGCTCGTCGAACCACATGTTCCTGGGCCTCCTCCCAGGGTAGGTTGCGCTCCTATCTTGTGCGTGATCCGCATCACAGTGGAGGGCTCGTGACGACTAAAGAACATGACGCATCCGTCTATGAAGAAATCCAAGCAAGCGCTGAGTTCCAGGACCTGAAGCGGCGCTTCCGGCGGTGGACGTTCCCGATGACCGCGGCCTTCCTGGTGTGGTACCTGCTCTATGTGGTGCTGTCCGGGTGGGCGCGTGACTTCATGGGGATCAAGCTGTTCGGCAACATCAACGTGGCGCTGGTCTTCGGCCTGCTCCAGTTCGTGTCGACGTTCGCGATCGCGTGGGCCTACTCCAGGCACGCGGAGAAGAAGCTCGACCCGATCGCCGACAAGCTCCGCCACGAGGTCGAGGAGAAGGTCAAGTGAAGTCCGAGACCCTGGCCACCATCCTGTTCCTGTCCTTCGTCGCGCTGACGCTGGTCATCACGTTCTGGGCCAGCAGGCAGACCAAGACGGCCGCCGACTACTACGCGGGCGGCCGGTCGTTCAGCGGCGTGCAGAACGGCCTGGCGATCGGCGGCGACTACATGTCGGCCGCGTCCTTCCTCGGCATCGCCGGCATCATCGCCCTGTCCGGCTACGACGGGTTCCTCTACTCCATCGGCTTCCTGGTGGCGTGGCTGGTCGCGCTGCTGCTGGTCGCCGAGCTGATGCGTAACTCCGGCAAGTTCACCATGGCCGACGTGCTGGCCTTCCGGATGAGCCCGCGCCCGGTCAGGACCGCCGCGGGCGTGTCCACGATCACGGTCAGCATCTTCTACCTGCTGGCGCAGATGGTGGGCGCGGGCGCCCTGGTGGGCCTGCTGCTCGGCATCACCAGCCCCTCGGGCAAGGCGTGGACGATCGTCGGGGTGGGCGCCCTGATGATCGTGTACGTGGTGTTCGGCGGCATGAAGGGCACCACCTGGGTGCAGATCGTCAAGGCCGTGCTGCTCATGACCGGCGCCGCCCTGATCACGATCCTGGTTCTGGCGCACTACGGCTTCAACCTGTCGTCCCTGCTGGGCGACGCGGCGACGCAGAGCGGCAAGAACGGCAGCTTCCTCATCCCCGGCCTCAAGTACGGCACGGCGGCGCAGGGCCTGGCCGGCAAGATCGACCTGATCAGCCTCGGCCTCGCCCTGGTCCTGGGCACGGCGGGCCTGCCGCACATCCTGATCCGCTTCTACACGGTCCCGACCGCCAAGGACGCCCGCAAGTCGGTGCTCTGGGGCATCGGCATCATCGGTGTGTTCTACCTGCTCACCCTGGTCCTCGGCTTCGGCGCGGCGGCCCTGGTCGGCAGCAAGGCGATCGCCGCCTCGGACAAGGCGGGCAACACGGCCGCACCGCTGCTGGCCAAGGCCGTCGGCGAGACGTTCCTCGGCTCGGCGGGCGGCACGATCCTGCTGGCGCTGATCGGCGCGGTGGCCTTCGCCACGATCCTGGCCGTGGTGGCCGGGCTCACGCTGGCCTCCTCCTCCAGCTTCGCGCACGACCTGTACGCGCACGTCTTCCGGCGCGGCAACGCCACCGAGCGCGAAGAGGTGCTGGTGGCCCGGATCTCGGCGTTCGTCATCGGCGCGGTCGCGATCGGCCTCGGCATCCTGGCCCAGGGGCAGAACGTCGCGTTCCTGGTGGCGCTGGCGTTCGCGGTGGCCGCCTCGGGCAACCTGCCGGCGATCCTCTACAGCCTGTTCTGGAAGAGGTTCAACACCGCGGGAGCGGTCAGCGCCATCTATGGTGGCCTGGTCTCCGCGCTCGTGCTGGTCATCTTCTCGCCGGTGGTGTCCGGGTCGGAGACGGCCCTGATCAAGGATGCCGCCTTCAACTGGTTCCCGCTGAGCAACCCGGGCATCATCTCGATCCCGCTGGGCTTCCTGTTCGGTTACCTCGGCACGATCATGAGCAAGGAGTACAACGCGGCCAAGTACGCCGAGATCGAGGTCCGCTCCCTCACCGGTGTCGGCGCCGAGCAGGCGACCAAGCACTGACACGCGCAGGTCGAAGGGTCCGGCTCAGGCCGGGCCCTTTTGCCTGCCACCCGCGCCGAGCAGGTACAACAGGGCGCCCACCAGGAGCGAGGCCAGGGCGATGCCGCCCACCAGCCAGAACCACGTGCCGTAGGCGATCCGCGCCCCGAACAGGACGAAGGAGCCGGCGTCGTTGGAAATCAGCGGCGTCCACGAGCCCGACAGCGTGGCGACCACCCCCACGAGCGAGGCCAGGGCGCCGACGATCGAGGCCACCCAGAAGACCGCGGGCGAGGCCAGCCGCCGCGCCTCGAACTGGGTCCGGTAGCGGCGCACGATGATGAGCACGTCGATGAAGAGCACCACGATCGACAGGCACCAGATGACGGTGACCGCCGCCTGCAGCACGTTGTAGACCTCGGTCTGCGCCTCGGCGGGCGCCGCCGCCGCGAAGGGCACCACGACGAACGCCACCACGGTGAACAGCGCGGCCAGCACCGTCTGGATCCACACCGCCACGTCCGGCACCTTCTGCGCGTTGACGTGCGAGACGGCCTCGGGCAGCCGCCGGTCGAGTCCCGAGACGAAGATCAGGCGGGCGAAGGAGTAGTTGTAGACGACGGTGATGATGAAGAACACCGCCGCCAGCAGCAGCGCCACCAGCTTGCCCGCCCAGTCGCCCAGCCCGATGCCGACCGCGGCGGCCACCGCGGTGATCTGCGCGGACTTGTCCGCCGGGACCGAGACCATCACCCCCCAGGTGGCGGCGAGGTAGGCGACCATCACGGCGAGCGAGCCCCACAGCAGGTAGCGGGTGACCGCGCGGTCCTGCCGGATCTCCACCCCCATGTTCAGCGGCACCTCGACGCCGAGCAGGGCCAGCACCGCCAGGCCGAAGAAGCTCCAGTTGGCGAAGTTGATCCCGTGCTCGGCCGAGGGGCTCCAGGCCGCGAAGTCCCACGGGTTCGTCGCCGCCGCGTTCCCCTTCAGCAGGTGGGCGACTCCGGCTAGAAAGATCAGCAGGATGGCCAGGCCGTACGCGAGGAAGACGACGTTGACCACGTTCTGCGTCAGCCGGAACCGCAGCACGGCCAGCACGGCGGCCAGCACCAGGATCGCCACGATCAGCCCGCCCTGGGCCTGCACCGACAGGCCGCCCACGGCGGGGAACACGAAGCCGAGGAACGAGATCGTCAGCGTGCCCGTGGCCACCATCACCAGCACACCCGGCCACCACGCGCAGAACCCGGCGAAGAACCCCCAGAACGGTCCGAAAGCCTTGCTGGTCCACAGGTAGATCGAGCCTTCGCCGGGGAACATGGCGCCGAGCTGCCCGGTCACGATCGCGCACGGGATGAGGAACAGCGCGAACGCGATGATCCACCAGCCGAACGCGGCCGGACCGGCGCTCTGGATCACCGCGGCGTTCGTGATGAACAGCACGATCGCCACGAAGATGGCGACCATGTCGAACGTGGTGAGCACCTTCGGCAGGATCCCGCCCGCCACCCGCTCGGACAGCAGGTCGTCGCCGGACGTCGTCATGAGCGCCCCCTCAGCAGCGTCTACCTGCCAAGATCCGCCGCGCCCCGATCGGCGTCAAGCAGCCACGTGGGCTCCGCGCGGAGTGTTTCCTTCGCGCTTGGAGTGTCAGGGGCGAGAGGCTTCGTCCAGGAGGTGCAGTTCGTCGGCGGTCAGGGTGAGGGCGGCCGCCGTGAGGAGCGGCTGGAGCTGCTTGACGTCACGGGCGCTGGCGATCGGCGCGGTGATCGTGGGCTGGGCGGCGAGCCAGGCCAGCGCCACCGCCGCCGGTTCGACGCCCCGCTCGGCGGCCACCTTGGTGAGGGCGTCGATCGCCCGCGGCCCGTGCTCCGTCTCCAGGTAGGAGGCCGCCTGTCCCGCCCGCGGGCTGTCGATCGTGGTCCCTGGCGTGTACTTGCCGGTCAGGAAGCCGCGGGCCAGCGAGAAGTACGGTGTGCTGGACAGCCCTTCCCTGACCACCACGTCCCGCAGCTCACCCTCATAACCGCGCTCGACCAGGTTGTACGGCTGCTGGAGCGCGACGTACCTGGGCAGGCCCCCGTCGCCGGCCACCCGCAACGCCTCCGCCAGCCGGTCGGAGGCGTAGTTGGACGCGCCGATGTGGCGGATCTTGCCCTCCTCGATCAGCGCCCCGAACGTGGCCAGCGTGTCCGCGAGCGGGGTGTCGCGGTCGTCGACGTGCGCCCAGTAGAGGTCGATCCGGTCGGTACGCAGCCGGCGCAGAGAGTTCTCGACGGCGGTGCGGATGGTCGCGGGCGCCAGGCCCTCCAGACCCTTCAGCATGCCGACCTTGGTGGCCAGCACGATCGAGTCGCGGCTGCCGCGCTCCGCCAGCCAGTCACCGATGATCATCTCGGAGGTGGACTCGCCCGTGGCCCAGTAGGGATAGACGTCGGCCGTGTCGATGAAGTTGCCACCGCCCTCGACGTACGCGTCGAGCACCGCGAAGGACGCCGCCTTGTCGGCGGTCCAGCCGAAGACGTTGGTGCCCAGACATATCGGGAACACGGTCAGATCCGTGGTGGCGATCGATCTCATCTTCGCTATTATCCGCGCACCGGAAAAGGAGACTGCGGTGGCATCCCGATTACGCGGCTGCCTGATCGGCATGGTCGTCGCCGGCGGCCTTTTCGCCTTGGCCACGACGGCCGTGCTCCTGCTCCATCGTGAGGACGAGCCCGCCACCCAGCCGCTTTCGGCCGAGGTGGTCGCGGAGAAGCGGCTCGACGAGCGCAGGATGGAGCTGACGATCAGGTCGCGGGCGCTGGCCGGCACCACGAAGGTCCGCCTGCTGCTCCCCGCGGACTGGGAGTCGCGCCGTGACTGGCCGGTGCTCTGGCTGCTGCACGGCGGCCTCGACGACTACGCCTCGTGGACCGCCAAGACCGACGTCGACGCGCTCACCCGGGACTCTGGGCTGATGGTGGTGATGCCCGACGGCGGCAGGTGCGGCAGCTACTCCGACTGGTGGAACGGAGGCGACGGTGGCCCGCCGCGCTGGGAGACGTACCACCTCAAAGAGCTGCTGCCGCTGCTCGAATCCCGCTACCGCGCCGGGCGGGAGCGGGCCGTCGCGGGCTATTCGATGGGCGGTCAGGGCGCGATGCTGTACGCCGCCAAGGGCTACTTCAAGGCCGCGGCCTCCTTCAGCGGAGCCGTGCACATCCTCGAACCCGGCGTGCCGCAGGCCGTGATGGCGGGCACCACGATCGGCTGCTTCGGCACCGACTGGAAGCGCGTCTGGGGGGATCCGGCCGAGCAGCGCGCCGTGTGGCGCGCCCACAACCCCTACGACCAGGCCGGGAAGCTCAAGGGGGTCGACCTCTACGTGGCCGCGGGTGCCGGCGACCTGGTCGAGGACCTCGCCAACCGGGCCGCGCGAGCGTTCGCGGGGCGGCTTGAGAGACTGGGGATTCCCGTACGCACGCACTTCTACCGAGGTGGGCACGACCACGCCTCCTGGCAGCGGGAGCTGCATCGGGCCTACCCCATGCTCACCCGGGCCATCGGCGCTCCATGAGGCCCGCGCGTACGAGGCTCTCGCCTTCACGGCATTACCGGGGGGTTATAGGTGCCGCTAGGGTGCGGCTGTGGAGGTCGGCGACGCGCGGACGCGCATCCTGGACGCGGCGGAGGAACTCTTCGCCGGTGGCGGCTACGAAGCCACGCCGACCGCGCTCATCGCCAGGCTGGCCGCGGTGCCCAAAGGGCTCATCTTCCACTACTTCCCACGCAAGATCGACGTCCTGGTCGCGCTGATCGACGAGCGCACCCTGGTCGAAGAGGGGCACGAGGTCGACGCCGTGCCCGGCGACCCGGCGGGCACGCTGTCGCGGCTGGCCCGCAGGCTGCCGCTGCATGCCTCACCGGCGATGCGGCGCATCCTGTTCCGTGAGGCCGACACGCACGGCTCGGTCAAGGAGCGGCTCGGCCGCCTCAACGGCGAGTTGATCAGACGGGCCAGGTTCGCGCTCGAGTTGGCGCTGCCGGGCGCGCGGGGCGGGGCGGCCCGGCTGGAGGTGGCGGCGGCCACGTTCGCGGCCGTACTGCTCTACCAGGAGAACCTCTGCCAGCTAACCGGCCACCAGATCGACCCCGACGCGGTCGCGGAACTCATCGCCCACTCGCTCATCTGACAGCTCGTCGAGGGCCGACTTCAGGTGGGAGAGCAGCCCCCAGACGTCGTCCATCCGCTCAGGGCAGGCCACCACGCCGAAGTCGAGCATGCCGTCGTAGGAGAAGCAGGTGATGTTCACGCCGCCGCTCAGGTCGGTCAGCACCGACAGCGGATAGTACGACAGGATCCGTCCCCCGCACAGATACAGCGGGAACTGCGGCCCGGGCACGTTGCTGATGATCAGGTTGATCGGCGGGAACGTCACCGACGCCAGCCGGAAGATCGCCGGGGTCGCCAGGCTGGTGATGGGCGCGGGCAGCAGCGAGCAGAGCTCGTTCAGCCAGGCGGGCGGCGCCAGCGCGAAGCGCCGCTTGGCCGCGCTCATCGTGGCGCCGACGGTCCGCAGCCGTCGCACCGGATCGGCGATGTGCGTGGGCATCGGGGTGACCATGGCGGAGATCTGGTTGCCCACCACCTCCCCGGCGCCTGCCGTACGGACCGCGACGGGGACCGCGACGATCAGCGGCTCGTCGGGCAGCGCGTCACGCTCCTCCAGCCACGACCGCAGCGCCGACGTGCACAGCGCCATGACGATGTCGTTGACGCTCATCCCGTTGGCCTTGGCCACGTTCTTGACGTCCTTGAGCGAGACCGAACCGAACGACAGATGCCGGCGTCCGCTGATCGGCCCGTTGAACGGCGTGCGCGGGGCGGCGAGATCGGGGAGTTCGGGGCGGCGTTTTCCGTCGCGGGCGACGAACCTGGCCGCCTTGGCGATCAGCCGCGAGCCGGGGATGGTGGCGGCCAGGGGGATCGCGTCGAGGTCGCCGGCTGCCTTGACGGCTGAGCGGAGGGCGCGGATGGGGTGGGTCGCGGTCTGGACGGCGGCGCCTGACAGCATGCTTATCAGGGTGGGGGTCTGGTCTTCCGTGGTTTGGCGAGTCGCGTCCGGTGCCTTGTCCACGACCTTGCCTGTCAGGTCCGTTCGGTCCTTTCGCCCTCGCTCCTTCTTGATTGGCGTCTGACCCGGCTTGCAGGTGAGCGGGAGTGCGTGGCGGGCGTTGGGGGAGAGGTCAAGCAGTGTGGCGAGCGTTTCCGCGCCTGAGACGCCGTCGATGGCCGCGTGATGCACCTTGGTGTAGACACCGACCAGACCGTCGGCCAACCCGTTGATCAGGTGCATCTCCCACAGCGGATGAGCCCGGTCGAGCCGGCGGGCGTGGATGGCGGCCACCGCCTCGGCCAACTGCCGCTCACCGCCGGGCGCGGGCAGCGTCATCTCGAACAGGTGGTTGCCGATCTCGAAATCGGGGTCGGGCACCCAGTAAGGCCGGTCGAGCCCGAGCGGCACCTCCGCCAGTCGCAGGCTGAGCGCGGGCGACAGGTGCAGCCGCTCCAGCAGCAGGGCCGCGAGGTTGTCGCGGGTCACGTGGCCGTCGGCCGGATCAAGAATCGCCAGGCCCGCCACGTGAGCTGCGGTGGTCGCGGACTCGACATTGAGGAACTGGGCGTCGAGGGCGGTGAGCTGGCGCATCTGCTCTCCCTTTCTCGGAATGTGGCTACCATCACACGCGAGGATTGCCGCGACGTTTCCGCGAGAGTCTTTCAGATGAATTCGGGTAGGCCGTACGACCCTTTAGTCAATGCCCAGCTCACACCGGATCGGTGACAATTCTCTATCCGTGGACAACGGAAATAGGGTGTCGTACGACGGCCCCGAAGTGATATCCGAACGGGTGGTGCGGCGTGGTCAAAGGCTGCGTCACGCCCGTCTCGTCGGTCGCCCGAGCCATCAGCTCGTACGCCCCCGCCGGCTTGGGCGCCCATTCGATGTGCCATGGCAACCAGGCGCTGACCAGGTGCCGGCCGTGGTGTTCGGCCTGATGCCAGCTCCGCCCGCCGTCGATGCTGACCTCGACCCGGACGATCCGCCCCTGTCCCGACCACGACCTGCCGTGCAGGATGTACGGCCGGCCAGCCATGAGCCGCGCATTCCACGCGAGCTCGAAAGCGCTCTTCACCGGCTGGGTCGTCACGTCGCGGTAAAACACGGTGTTCCACGGCGAAGTGAGCTCGCGGGTCGCCACTTCGATGTCACCCAGCCATTTGATGGACGCTATTCCCACCCATCCCGGCACCACCAGGCGTACCGGAAATCCATGATCGGGCGGGAGCGGCTGGCCGTTCATCTCGTAGGCGACCAGCACGTCGTCCATGGCCTTGCCGACCGGGAGCGGCCTGCGTACATGCCCGTGGTCCTCGAACGGCGCGTCGAGGCCGCTCGGCAGCAGATCCACGGCATCCCGCCGCAGGCCCGCGTGCTGGAGCAGGTACCTGAGCGGCACCCCGCGCCACCGCGCCACCCCGATCCCGCCCAGCCCCCACTGCGTGCCCGGGGCCGGATTGTGCTGCTGCGTCCCGTACAGCCGACGCCCGTTTCCGGCGCACTCGATCGCGGCGTCGATGGTCCGTGACGGCATGGCCCGAAGCTGGTCGTAGGTGTACTCGCCAGGACATCGCAGCCCGGGACCGTGGAGCCGGAGCCGCCAGGTCGTGGGGTCGATGTTGGGGGTGTACGTATGGTTCCGCACGAAAAATCGGTCTATTGGGGTGTGGTATCCCTGCCCGGCCATGGCTTCCCACCGCATCTCGGCGCTGCCGTCGTGGACCCTGAACAGGTGGGCGGGCAACGGTTTGACGATCGTCGCGAGAGCTTGCTCCATGGGGCGTCACCTCCATAGTCCGTATTTCCTACTGGGAAACCATTTAATCGCGACTCGGGGGTTCTCTCCAGCTGGTCCGCATGAGAACATGCCCGCGATTTGAGCGGGCGGCACATGGCGACGAGGCCATGAAGGCATGCCAGCGAGGCCTCCTGAGGCGACCGGCAGCCGGTTGGCGACGGGGCTACAGGGGCATGCTGGCGAGGCCGCAGGAGGTGACCGGCTGACTGGCGACTCCTGAACGGCGACTTCTGAGCGGTCGATGGGAGCGGCTTCTGAGCGGTGGGGATGGCGGCCCATGGTGGCGGGCCATGGACGCATGCCAGTGCAAGTGGTGACCGGCAGCTGGCTGGCGAGGGGCTATGGAGGCGTGCTGGTGAGGCCGTGAGAGGTGACCGTTCGGTGGGCGGCTCCTGGACGGTGGGGATGGCGGCCCATGGTGGCGGGGCCATGGACGCATGCGAGTGAGGCCGCAAGTGGGCCGCTGGCTGGCGAGGGGCTATGGAGGCGTGCTGGCGAGGCCGTGAGCGGCGACTCTTCGGTGGGAGCGGCTTCTGGGGGGTTGGGGGTGGCGGTACATGGTGGCGGGGTTATGGAGGTGTGCTGGTGGGGCCGTGAGAGGTGGCCGTTCGGTGGGCGGGTTCCTGAACGGTCGGTTGGAGGGGACGGCGGATGGTGTTTGGTCGCCATGGTCAAGGAGCGACAGCAAGTTTTGGACATGGCATGGGGCCCTGACATCTCGACCTTCACGGGCCGGCTCCTAGCGTGGTTGTGAGGTACACAGCGAGGGGGCCGCGATGTTCATCCAGATCATTCAGGGACAGATCACGGACATCGGCGAGATGCGGACGTCGTTGGACCGATGGCATGCCGAGCTCGCGCCGGGAGCGGACGGCTGGCTCGGCACGACCGCCGGCGTGACGGACGACGGCATGTTCGTGAACACGGCGCGATTCGAGTCACGGGAGGTGGCACGGCGCAACAGCGAGCGGCCCGAGCAGGGTCAGTGGTGGGCCGAGACCGCCAAGCTCTTCAGCGGTGAGGTGGCCTTCCATGACTGCAACGAGGTGTTCACGTACCTGAAGGGCGGGTCAGATGCGGCGGGGTTCGTCCAGGTGATGCAGGGACGGATCCGGGACCCGCAGCGGATGCGCGAGGTCATCGCCCAGGGCGAGCGGAGCCTGGCCGAGTTCCGGCCTGACCTCATCGGTGGGTTCGCCGCTCTCCACGGGGACGGCGGATATACCGAGGTCGCGTACTTCACCTCCGAGCAGGCGGCCAGAGAGGGCGAGGGCAAGCCGCTCCCGGCCGAGACGCGGGAGCTCTTCGAGGAGTGGAAGGGACTGTTCGAGGGCGAGCCCACCTACTTCGACCTGCGCGATCCGTGGCTGTACTCGCCTCCTCGGACCGCCTGAGGTTTCCGCAGAGCAGGACTTACGGAGGCTGACTGGGCTTCTTGCGCGGGTCACGTTCGTTCGGTGTGAAGAGCGTGGTTGATGGCGTGCTCGCGTAGGTCGCGTTCGCTGCGACCCTCTTATAGAGGATCACCCTGCTCCACGTCCGCCGTTCGGGGGCGAGCCGAGGGGCGAGACCGAGCTGCGGGTGGATGAGCGGGTGGGTGGTCAGTTGGGGACGAGTGAGTCGAAGGGCTTGCCGGCGTTGAGGTGCTGGATGAGGGAATCCAGGCCTTGCCGGTCCCCGTTGGCCCGGAGCCAGCGGTCTACTTGGCAGGCGGCCTTGGCATACGTGTTCGGCTCCTTGCTGGCTGTGCTCAGCCACTCGTCCAAGGTGACCGGTAGTGGCGCGGTCGGTGGGACCAGGCAGCGGTCGGCGGTCGTTCGTGGGGCGAGGTAGCGGGGGTCTTCGGAGACGACTACGGCGAGGCCCTCGTCGAACCACTGCGGGACCTCTGCCCCAGAGGTCAGGCGGGTGTGGAGTTCGACGTGGGACATCTCGTGGGAAGCGATGACCGTGTCGAGGCCGCGGGGTGACAGCATCACCGAGCGGTCCAGGACGGCGATGCCGCGCTCCTGGTGGCCGCCGATGTGCTGGTAGCACTCCTCGGTGGTGCAGATGAGCAGGCTGGGTGAGCTCTTTCTGCCGCCGTAGAAGGTGTCGACTCTCTTCACGGCGGCGTCGACCGTCTGGCTGACTTGTGATCGTTGCTGGGGTGACAGGTCGTGCTCGATGTAGACGCCTGGGCGGAGCTCTGTCAGGCCGTAGCAGCCGGGGCAGGTCGTGGCGGCCACGGACGGGTAGGCCACCGCCACGCCGGCGACGGCGGTGACGAGCAGGACAGCCAGCGCTGCGAGAGTCCGGGTCCAGATCTTGCGGGCTCGCGGCAGGGCTCTCGATCGTTTGGGCGCTGGTGGCATGATCGCCGTCCCTTCGTGGGGTGGTGGTGGGGACTACTTTCTCGTGTTCCGCTGGGGGCCACATCAACCTGTGGGTGGTCATCCTCGGGGATGACCCGCGGGCGGGTCGGGCCGTGGTGGCATGTCGTTCGTGGCGATCGCCTTCGGGGACCGCCTTCGTGGGGATCGCCCTCGTAGGGCGGCTTCGGGGGAGCGGTTTCGTGGGGATCGCTTTCGGGAGACCGGCTTCGTCGGGAACGTCTTCGTGGGGTGGCCGGATGGGCCGTCGTGTGATGGGTTTTGAGGCGCCGGGCCGTCTCTTCATGGAGACAGAACGCGACCACGAGTGGTTGGAGGGGCTACATGGGAAAGGTCATCTTCTCGATTTCGATGTCGCTTGACGGTTTCATCGCCGCCCCGAACGACGAGCCTGGGCGGGGGCTCGGGGAGGGTGGGGAGGTTCTGCACGAATGGGTGCATGGTGGCGAGTGGGGCAGTTTCGCGGCGAAGGGGATCGACGCGGAGGTCCTGGGCGAGCTGGTCGGTGAGGTGGGGGCGATCATCGTGGGGCGGAGGATGTTCGACATTTCGGGGGCCTGGGGTGGTCATTCGCCGGGTGGGTTGCCCTGTTTCGTGATGACTCATCGGCCGCCGGAGGAGTGGGTCAGGGAGGGCTCGCCGTTCACGTTCGTCACCGACGGTGTTGAGAGCGCGTTGGCGCGGGCTCGGGCGGTGGCGGGGGATCGGGGCGTCGCGATCGGTGGCGGGGCCGATGTGGGACGGCAGTTTCTCCGCGCCGGGCTCGTCGACGACCTGCAGATCCATCTGGCGCCCGTGCTGCTGGGGGCGGGGATCAGGTTGTTCGAGATCGGGAGTGAGCAGGTCCGGTTGCGCCGGACCCGGGTGCTGGAGTCTCCGTTCGCCACGCACCTGAGGTTTGAGGTGGCGAAGGACTGACGGGCAGAATCCCGGGGATTCTGCCCGTTCGAAGTCCGCGAAGCGATGACCGCGTCTACCGGCCGAGGAAGGCCAGCAGGCGCTCCAACGGCCAGGTGTTGATGACGTCCTCCGTGGTCAGCCACGCGCGCTGGGCGATCCCGATGCCGAACCGCTGGTTCGTCAGGTGGGGAATGGCATGGGAGTCGCTGTCGATCGAGAACTTCACCCCATGGTGCTTCGCCAGCCGCACCAGGTCGGCGGGCAGGTCGGATCTGTCCGGGAACGAGTCGATCTCCATGGCCGTGCCGGTGCGGCCGGCCGCGCGGAAGACGGCTTCCCAGTCGGCGTCCACCTGCGGGCGTTTGCCGATCTTGCGGGTGGTCGGATGGCCGATGATGTCGACGTAGGGGTTTTCGCAGGCGGCGATGAAGCGGCGGGTCATCTCGTCCCGGGACATGCTGAAGTGCGAATGGACCGAGGCCACGCACACGTCGAACTCGCGCAGGACCTCGCCGGGCCAGTCGACGGAGCCGTCGGGGGCGATGTTGAGCTCGGTGCCGTGCAGGAGTCGCATGTCGGGATATTTCTGTTGCAGGTCCGCCACCTGCCGCCGCTGCTCCAGCGCCTTGTCCAGGGTCATCCGCTGCATCGCCAGGTCAGGGGCGTGGTCGGTGACCGCGTAGTAGACGTAGCCGCGGGCGTGGCCGGCCGCCACCATGTCCTCCAGCGAGGCGATGCCGTCCGTCAGGTTGGTGTGCGTGTGCAGGTCGCCCTTGAGATCGGCGAGTTGGACGAGGGCCGGCAGCTCGCCGCGGAGCGCCGCCTTCACCTCGCCGCCGTCCTCGCGCATGGGCGGAGGTACGAACTGCATGCCGAGCGCGGCGTAGATGTCCTCCTCCGACTCCGAGGCGATCACCCTTTCACCCTCGAACAGCCCGTATTCCGAGAGCTTCCACCCCTTCTTCACCGCCATCTCCCGGATGGCGACGTTGTGCTCCTTGGAGCCGGTGAAGTATTGCATCGCCGCGCCCCACGACTCGGCGGGCACCACGCGCAGGTCCACCTGGAGGCCGGACGTGGTGCGTATCGACGTCTTCTTGTCGCCCGCCGCGATGACCTCCGCGACATAGGGCTGGGCGCGGAACTCCGTCATGATGGACTCGGGTGCCACGGCCAGGATGTCGATGTCGCCGATCGTGTCCTTCATCCGCCGCAGCGACCCGGCGTAGGCGATGCGCTCGGCCTTCAGCGACGTCATCACCTGCTCGGCCAGCGACATGGCGACGCCGATGTGCACCCTGCGGCCCGACTGTTCGAGCTGCTCGATGCCCTTGAGCAGGTTGGCGAGGGTCTTCGGGCCGAGCCCCTTGACGCCGTCGAGCCGCCCGGAGGTGATCGCCTCGCCGAGTGCCACGGGGGAGTCGATGCCGTAGTCCTCGAACAGCATGATCGCCGTCTTCGGCCCCAGGGTCGGCACGCGGGTCAGCCGCCGCACCCCTTCGGGCACCCGGCCGCGCAGGTCGTCGAGCTGGCGGAAGCTCCCGCGCTGCAGGAACTCCTCCATTTTCTTGGCGATCGCCTCGCCCACGCCCGGCACGCCGCGTACGTCGGCCACCGAGATGTCCTCGGGGAACCCGGCGATCGCCTTGGCGGCCTTCTGATAGCTCCGCACCCGGAACGCGTCGCCGCCGGTCAACGCGAACAGCTCCGCGTATTCGGTGAGCGCCGCCGCCGCATCATCGTTAGCCCTAGCCATGGAGCCAGCTTAGGGATCCACTCCGACAAACGGCGAGCACGGGGCCAGGCGCCGACGGAGCCGACGTGAGGTCCGACAGACCCTATTAGAGGCGATACGCGACAGTGACCGGTCGGACGCGTACAGTGTCGAGGGAAGAACCGACCGTCCAGGCGGCCGCGGAACGACCACCCAGACGGTCAAGAACACGCACGTAACGGCGCCCGACCACCTCCACCGGAGGAGCGTTCCCCTGGAGAGACCCCAGCACCGTAGGGCGGGTGGGTCCTCCCGTGCCGGCCGTAAAAACTACTTACATGCGCACATCACGGGGCCGGTACGGGTCGGCGAGGGACGCCAGGTTCTTGTCGGACAGCGACACCGACAGCGCGGCGAGCGCGTCGTCCACGTGGCCCGGCTTGGTGGCCCCGACGATCGGCGCGGTGACGGTCGGCTGGTGCAGCACCCAGGCCAGCGCGATCTGGGCCGCCGGCAGCCCGTGCTCACGCGCGACCTCCGCCACCCGGTCCAGGATGAGCCGGTCGTTCGCGGGATCGTAGAGGGCATCGATCCGCGCGTCGGATCCGGCCCTGGTCGTCGATTCGGACGCGCCCGCGCGGGCCAGTACGCCGCGCGCCAGCGGGCTCCACGGGATCACGCCCACGCCCTGGTCGGCGCAGAGCGGGAGCATTTCCCGCTCCTCCTCCCGGTAGAGCAGGTTGTAGTGGTTCTGCATGGACACGAACCTGGTCCACCTGTTGTCCTGCGCCACGTGCTGCGCCTTGGCGAACTGCCACGCCCACATGGTCGAGGCGCCGATGTAGCGGACCTTGCCCGACCTGACCACGTCGTGCAGCGCCTCCATGGTCTCCTCGATGGGCGTCTCGTCGTCCCACCGGTGGATCTGGTAAAGGTCCACATAGTCGGTGCCCAGCCGGCGCAGCGAGGCGTCGATCGAGTTGAGGATGTGCTTGCGCGACAGGCCCCGGTCGTTGGCCCCCTTGCCCATCGGGAAATAGACCTTGGTGGCCAGCACATAGTCCTCGCGCCGGGGGAAGATCTTGCGCAGGACGTTGCCCGTCACGACCTCGCTCGCGCCGGCGCTGTAGACGTCGGCCGTGTCGAAGAACGTGACACCGCCGTCGGCGGCCCGGCGGACGAGCGGCTCGGCCTCGTCCTCGGGCAGCGCCCATTCCTGCCTGGCCGGATCTCCGTAGCTCATCATGCCCAGGCAGATGCGCGAGACCCGCAGGCCGGTGTCACCAAGTCGTCTGTAATCCATACCGGCAACCCTAGGACCACGTCGCGCGGCGTAAGTCAGGCGGGGGCGGGCAGGGAGTGGTGCTCGAAGTAGCCAAGAAGCTTTCCAGAATCCACGTGGGAACAGGGAAGATGGTCGGTTCGGTGCTCGCGACGCAGCGTATCGGGGGACGAGTGAATGCATTAGGAAGCCAGCCGGTTCCCCGGCTGCGCTTGCTCGGAGTGGTTCCGTCGTCCCCGATGAACATGGCCTGGCTGGCCTTCACGGCCGGGCTCCTCGCCCTGACGGTTCCGGTGCAGTGGGGGTTGGCCGGCTCCGGATTCTCGCTGACGGCCTCGGTGACGTTGCTCGTCCTGCTGGCCGTCCACGCCCAGTTCGTGCTGGGGACTCTGGCGCGCGGGTCGGCGGCGTGGTGGCTGGTCGGTGTGCAGGCGTGGCTGACGTACCTGCCGCTGGCGCTGTTCGGCGCGGCGTGGACGCCGATGTGCGGGCTGCTGGCCGGGGCGCTGCTGCTGGTGGCCGAGCGGATCCGGTCGACGGCGCTGGTGGCGCTCGCCGTGTGCTGCGGGCCCGTCCTGCTCGCGGCTCCCCGCGAGACGCTCACGGACCGCGGGTGGGCGCTGGCCGGTCCGGTGCTCGGCCTGATGGAGTTCGCGCTGGTGAGCCTGGCCGCGCGGGCGCAGCAACTGGCCGCCGCCAGGACCGACGCCATCCGTACGACCGTGGCGCTCGAACGGCGCCGCTTCAGCAGGGACCTGCACGACCTGGTGGGCCACCGGCTCACCGCCCTGGTGCTGAAGACGCAGCTCATCGAGCGGCTGGTCGAGGAGGGCAACGACAAGGCGAGGCTGGAGGTGTGCGAGACGCTGGAACTCCTGCGCACCCTGGCCGGGGACGTGCGGGCCGTCGCCCACGGCGAGCGGCGCTCCTCGCTGGAAAGGGAGATGAGCTCGGCCCGGGCCCTGCTGGAGTCGGTCGGGGTGCGCTGCCAGATCCGGGTGAGCTGCCGGGAGCTGCCCGGGGACGTCGCCGACGCGCTCACCCACGCCCTGCGCGAAGGCGTGACCAACGTGCTGCGTCACGCGGAGGCGCGGCACTGCGCCATCCAGTTGCTCGAAGGCGACCAGCTGGTCCGGCTGTCGATCAAGAACGACGGCGTCCGTCCGGTACGCAGGGCGGGAGAGCCCGGCCAAGGCCTGATGAACCTCACCGAACGGGTGTCCGGACTGGGCGGCTGGCTGGAGATCACCGCGGTCCGCAGCGGCCAATTCACCTTTTCGGTTTATGTCCCTCAGATAAACAAACGTGTAAAACTCACAAATGCCTATGAGATAAGCACACCTTAGTAATGTCGTGTGTTACTAGACGCCTTCTTCGCGAGTTGTCATTCTCTAATTGACAACGCACGGGAGGTCGCGTCAGATGGACCAGTACGAGCTGTACTGCCTCGCGGATGGTCGTTTCTACGACACCCTCGAGCACAGCACCGCCGAGGATGCTGATTTCCCCATCGTGCGCCGGCCGGTTCCCGAAGGATGGCTGCACGAGGCGACCGAGACCTGGTGCTATTACGCGCCGGGCGGAGTGGCGCCCCTGCCTTCCCAGGGCTGGAAGATTCACGTGTCGGCCCGTGTGGACGACGCCGAAAGGGCCGTGGAAACCGTCTGGGACTATTGCATGTCCCGCGGGATCGCGTTCAAGTTCCTGCGCGGTGTCCCGGTCCACGTCATGCTCAACTCCAAGGCGGCCTCGCGGGCGTCGAGCGGCAAACTGATCACGATCTATCCCCGCGACGAGGGCCAGCTCGAACTCGTCCTCAAAGAGCTGGACGAACTCCTGCGCGACGTGCGCGGCCCGTACATCCTGAGCGACCTGCGCTATGGCGAGGGACCGCTGTTCGTCCGCTACGGCGGCTTCGCCGAGCGGCACTGCCTGTCCGGCGGCGGCGAGCGGGTGCTGGCCATCGAGGACGGCGGCGGGCAACTCGTGCCCGACGTGCGGGGCGCCACGTTCTCGGTGCCCCCGTGGACGACACTGCCCGAGTTCCTCGAACCCCATCTCGCCGCGCGCAACGCCGTGACCACGACCGGCCTGCCGTACGCGATCGAGAAGGTGCTGCACTTCTCCAACGGCGGCGGCGTCTACCTCGGCCGTGACCAGCGGACCGGCGACCGGGTCGTGCTGAAGGAGGCCAGGCCGCATGCCGGACTCGACACGGCGGGACGCGACGCGGTGGCGCGGCTGACGCACGAGCGCGACATCCTGCAGCGCCTGGCCGGGCTGCCCGCGGCGCCGGACCTGCTCGGCTACTTCACCCTTGGCGAGCATCACTTCCTGGTGCAGGAGTTCGTCGACGGGACCACGCTGCAACGGCGCCTGGTGCACAGGTACCCGCTGACCCGGGCGACCTGCACCCCGGACGACATCGCCGGCTACACGGACTGGGCCCTCGACACCCTGGACCGGGTGGAGCGGGCGCTCGGATCGCTGCACGAGCGCGGCGTGGTCTTCGGCGACCTGCACCCCGACAACATCCTGCTGACCGAGAGCGGCCGCGTCGTGCTCATCGACTACGAGGTCGCCACGCTGGCCGAGGAGGGCAGTCGCGCCGCGCTGGCCCACCCCGCGTACGTGGCGCCGGCCGACCGGCAGGGTGTCGACGTCGACAGGTACGCGATGGCCTGCTTACGGCTCGGGCTGTTCGCCCCGCAGTGCACCATCATGCTGCCGTTGCACCGGGCCAAGATCCGGCACCTCGGCGAGATCGTGGGCGACACGTTCACCCCCGAGATCGCGCCGGCCGTGTCCACGATCGCGGGCGACGAGCGCGACGACGGCGAGCTGCGCGCCCTGCCGATGCCCGGGAGCGCCCCCTGGCCCGACCTGCGCGCCGCCATGTGGCGGGCCATCCGGGCCGCCGCGACACCCGAACGCGACGACCGGCTCTTCCCCGGCGACGTGGCCCAGTTCCAGCCGGGCGGCGGACTGAACCTCGCGTACGGCGCCGCCGGCGTCCTGTACGCCCTGGAGGCGACCGGAGCCGGACGCTTCCCCGAGTACGAGAACTGGCTGCTCTCGCGGGCCAAGCGTCCGGCACCGGGCTCCGGCCTCGGCTTCTACGACGGCCTGCACGGCATCGCCCACGTACTCGACCTGCTCGGCCACCGGCAGGACGCGCTCGACGTGATCGAGATCAGCCTGCGCGAGAAGTGGGACCGCCTGGAATCGGCGCTCTTCTCCGGCCTGTCCGGCATCGGACTGAACCTCTTCCACATGGACGACCCCGAACTCGAACGGAGCGCGCTCCGGGCCGTCGACATCTGCGCGGACCGGCTCGGCGGCGCCGACGACGTCCCCGAGCTCAGCGGCGGCACGAATCCACGGGCCGGGCTCATGTACGGCTCTTCCGGACCCGCCCTGCTGTTCCTGCACGCCTACGAACGCACCGGTGACACGGCGCTGCTCGACCTGGCCGCCGTCGCGCTCCGGCAGGACCTGCGCCGCTGCCGCGCGGCCGAGGACGGCTCGCTCCAGGTGAACCAGGGCTGGCGGCTGCTGCCGTACCTGGACGAGGGGTCCGTCGGGATCGGCGTGGTGCTCGCCCGCTATCTCGCGCACCGGGAGGACGAGACGTTCGCGGCCGCGTTACGCGATCTGCGGCTGGTCGCGCGTTCCGGGTTCTTCGTCCAGCCGGGGCTGTTCACCGGGCGCGCGGGCATCGTCGCCGCCCTCGGCTGCGGGCTCGGCGGGCCGGCCGACGCCCAGGTCAAGGGTATGCGCTGGCACGCGTTGCCGTACGGCGGCGGACTGGCCTTCCCCGGCGACCAACTGCTGCGCTTCTCCATGGATTTCGCGACCGGAACGGCAGGCGTCCTGTTCGCCCTCGGCACAGTGATGGGCGAACAGCCGCGACGCCTGCCCTTCCTCGAGGCCGCCGCCCAACGGCGGCCTGTCTCCAACCAGTCCCAGAAGGAGGTGTAGAACATGGTACTTCTCGACCTGCAGGGTCTCGAGACCCCGGCCAGCAGCGACGTCGCCAGCGGCGGCAGCACCCTGACCGCTCTGACGTGTCAGTCAGGCCACCCGAGCAACCTCAGTGTCGCACTTTGTCACTGATAAATAGGCGCCGATCCCCGCGCCGCTCATTGCGGCGCGGGGATCGCTCTCTTTTACGTGGAGGGAGACAGTCGTGCGGGCCGGAGACCGGCTGGTAATGGACGCGGTACGCCGAAGCGGCCCGTGGCCCGCCGTTCTGGCGGTCACGGCCATTGTGGGAGCGGCCGGAGAACTGGCACTGCCCTACGCGGCCGGCCGGACCGTCGACGGCTTCGTGTCCGCCCGGCCCGAGGCCACCTCCTGGCTGGCGGCCTGCGCGGTGATCGTCGCCGGGATCATCCTCTGCGAGAGCGCCGGGGTCTGGGCGCGCGGTGCGAGCAGCGCGTACGCGGCCGCCCGGCTGCGTCTGTCCGTCCTGCGGCACGTGCTGGGCGTCGGCCCCGCCGTGACCCGCCGCTTCGCCGAAGGCGAGCTGGTCACCCGTGCCGGCCTGAACACCGAGGAAGCCGGCCGAGCCCCCGAGTCCGTGACCGGCGCGCTGGCGCTGCTCGTCCCCACGGCGGGCGCGCTGGTGGCGCTCACGCTCATCGACCCCGCGCTGACCGCGACGCTGGTCGCCGGGATCGCGCTCATCCTGCTCGTCCTGCGGGCCTTCCTGCGTGCCACGACCACGATCGCCGGCGGCTACCAGGAGGTTCAGGGCGAGATCGCCGCCCGGCTGGTGGACGCGCTCGGCGGCGCCCGTACGATCGCCGCCGCCGGGACCGCCGATCGCGAGACGCGCCGGGTCCTGGGACCTCTGGACCGGTTGCGGGCTCACGGCATGGAGCTGTGGCGGGCGAACGCCTCCGCCGGCATCCAGGCGGGCCTCATCGTGCCGCTGGTGGAGGTGGCCGTACTCGCCGTGGGCGGGCTCCGGCTGGCCGCGGGCGACCTCACGATCGGCGAACTGTACGCGGCGGCGAGGTACGCGGTACTGGGCGCGGCGCTGAGCACCTCGCTCGGCCACATCGGCGGCCTGGCCCGGGCACGCGCGGCAGCCGGCCGCGTCGCCGAACTCCTCGCCCTACCCACCACCCGCTACGGCACCCGCCGCCTCCCGGCCCTTCACGTGGCCCCCGCCTCTCACGTGGCCCCCGCCTCTCACGTGGCCCCCGCCTCTCACGTGGCCCCCGCCTCTCACGTGGCCCCCGCCTCTCACGTGGCCCCCGCCTCTCACGTGGCCCCCGCCTCTCACGCGGCCTCGGCCCTTGAGGCGGCCTCGGCCCTGCAGGTGGCTCCGGCCCCTCATGTGTCCTCGGCCCCCCACGCAGCCTCAGCCGTCGACGTGGGGCCCGGCGGGCTCGGTGTTGTGGAGTTTCGGGGGGTCACCGCAGCCGGTCTGGCCGTGGACGAGCTGGTGATCGCCGGTGGCTCCGTCACCGCCGTGGTGGGGCGATCCGCCTCCGGCAAGTCGCTGCTCGCCGCCCTCGCGGCGCGGCTGGCCGACCCCGCCGGCGGAACGGTGCTGCTGGACGGCGTACCGCTGCCGGAGCTGGACCGCACCGAGCTGCGGCGGGCCATCGGGTACGCCTTCGAACGGCCGGTCCTGGTCGGCGACACGGTCGGCGAGGCCATCGGACTCGGCACGGACGACCACGGGGCCGTGCCCGCGGCGGCGACGGCGGCGTGCGCGGACGGGTTCATCCGCCGCCTGCCCGACGGATACGCGACCTCTATGGCGGACACCCCGCTTTCGGGCGGCGAACGGCAGCGGATCGGCCTGGCCAGGGCGTTCGCGCAAGGAGAACGCCTCCTGGTGCTCGACGACGCCACCTCCAGCCTCGACACCGTCACCGAACGCCAGGTCGGCAACGCCCTCACCGCCGAGTCCCGGGGACGTACCCGGCTCATCGTGGCCCACCGGCTCACCACGGCGTCCCGCGCCGACCGGGTCGTCTGGCTGGCGGACGGCACGGTGCTCGGCCACGCGCCGCATCACGAACTGTGGCAGGACCCGCGCTACCGGGCCGTGTTCCAGGGAGACGTCTCATGAGGACGCTGCTGTGGCGGGCGTTGCGGCGCCGGCCGTACGCGCTGGTGCGCATCTGTCTGTGGTCGGTGCTGGAGGCGGGGCCCGCGTTCCTCATCGGGTACGCCGTCGCCCGCGCCATCGAGGACGGCTTCGCGGTGGCCCGCCCCTCCGTGGGGCTGGCCTGGCTGGCGGCGCTCGGCTGCACGTGGCTGGTCGCCGCGGTCGCCGCCCGCCAGGTCATCCTCGCGGTGGCGGCGGTCGCCGAGCCGTTCCGGGACGATCTGCTCACCCACGTCGTCGGCGGGGCCATGCGCCGCGCCGCCCACTCGATCTCCGCCTGCCCGGACACCGCCGCCGTCACCCGGGCCGGGCTCCAGGTCGAGCTGGCCAGGGACGCCTTCGCGGCGGTGATCACGACCGTGCGCGGGTTCGCGTTCACTGTGGTGAGCGTGGTGCTGGGGCTGCTCACGCTGGCTCCGGCCGCGGCGCTGCTGGTGTTGCCGCCGTTCGCCGCCGGGCTGGGGTTGTTCCTGGTGTCGCTGCCCGCTCTGGCGCGGCGGCAGCGGGCCTTCCTGATGGCCGACGAGCGGCTCGCCGAGTCGATGACGGGTATGGCCGGCGGGCTGCGTGACATCGTGGCCTGCGGCGCCGAGGACCGCGTGGGCGCCGCGCTGGCCGACCGGGTCGAGGCACAGGCGTCGGCGGCGCGCGGTCTGGCCCGCGTGACCGCCGTGCGCACGATCGCGCTCGCCGTCGGCGCCTGGCTGCCCGTGGTGCTGGTCCTGGGCGGCACGCCCTGGCTGCTCAGCGGCGGCGCCGGCGCCGGGGTCGTGGTGGGCGCCCTGGCCTACGTCACGCAGTCCCTGGCCCCCGCCCTGAACGGTCTCGTCCAGGGCCTCGGCGTCAGCGGCGTCAGCCTGGTGGCCACCCTCCGCCGCATCGCCACCTCCGGCCCCTTGGTCCCGTCCGCGGCCCCGGGGTCAGCGGGCTCAGAGCTCTCGCCCGAGGCACTGACGGCGGGCCTGGAAGCGGTCCCCTCGGCAGGCGTGGGGTGCTCGCCTGAGGTCCAGGCCCGGGCGGCGGGAGCGGGGCAGGGGACCACAGCCCCCATAGCGGGCCCGGGGGAGGCGCCCTCAGCCCCCATGGCGGGCACAAGGCAGGCGCCTGCGGTCCTGACGGAGGCCACCGTGGCCTTGACGGCGGGTTCGGAGCGGTCGTCGGTGGGTGGTGTGCGGTTGAGGGGGGTGACGTTCGCCTATGGGCCGCACTCCGAGGCGGTGATCGACGGGCTCGATCTGGACATTCCCGAGGGTGATCATCTGGCGGTGGTCGGGCCGAGCGGTGCTGGTAAGTCCACCCTGGCGGCCCTGGTCAGCGGTCTGATCCAGCCGGACACCGGTGACGTCCGGATCGGCGGGGTCCCCTCCGTCGACGTGTCTCCCGCCGCGCGGGTGCTGATCCCCCAGGAGGCGTACGTCTTCCGCGGCTCGCTGCACGAGAACCTCACGTACCTGAGCGACGCGCCACCCCACCAGGTCGAGGCCGCCATCGCCGCGCTCGGCGCCACCGGCCTGACGGCGGGCCCGGCGGAGCTCGACCCCGGCGCCCTGTCCGCCGGGCAGCGGCAGCTGATCGCCCTCGTACGCGCCTATCTCGCCCCGGCGAGCCTGGTCATCCTGGACGAGGCCACCTGTCATCTCGACCCGGCGGCCGAGGCGCGGGTGGAGGACGCGTTCGCGCGGCGGGGCGGCACGCTGATCGTCGTCGCCCACCGCCTCACCTCGGCCACGCGCGCCCGCCGCATCCTGCTCATGGACGCCGGCCAGGCCGTGGTCGGCACGCACGACCAGCTCGTACGCCGCTCACCCACGTACGCCGACCTGTCCGGCTACTGGCAACCGGAGCCCGTGTCATGAAATATCCGGACGCAGCACGCCTGTCGTTCGTCGAGGAGCTGCACGGCCACCTCGTCACCGACCCCTACCGCTGGCTGGAGGACGCCGCCGATCCCGCCACCCGTACCTGGCTGGCCGAACAGGACCGGCTCTGGCAGCACCACGCCACCCGCCTCCCCCTCCGCGAACACTTCCAGAAGCGCCTGGCCGAGCTCAGCGTCACCGGAATGACCACCCCACCGGTATGGCGCGGCGACCGGCGCTTCCACCTGTCCCAGTCCGCGGGGCAGGAGCACCCGGTGCTGTACTGCGACGACCGGCCCCTGCTCGACCCCATGGAGCTCGACGCCACCGGCCTCACCACGCTGGACGACTGGCAGCCCGACTGGGAGGGGCGGCTGCTGGCGTACCAGCTGTCGAGGAGCGGGGACGAGCGGGCGGACCTGTACGTCATGGACGTCGCCACCCGCGAGATCGTCGACGGCCCGATCGGCGGCTGCCGCTACTCGCCGGTCGCCTGGCTGCCCGGTGGCAGGGAGTTCTTCTACGTCCGCTTCCACCAAGGCGTACACCTGCGCAGGGCCGGCGGAGACATCCAGGTCTTCACCCGTGGAGCGGTCTCGTACGGCCTGCAGATCAGCGCGGACGGGCGCTGGCTGGTGATCTCGGCGGGCACCCCCGCCCGGAACGACCTCTACCTCGCCGACCTCTCCGCCGGCCCGCCCGAGCACCTCGCCCAGAAGGTGATCCAGGAAGGCGTGGCGGCGCGCAGCGCGGCGGCGGTGGGCCCGGACGACCGCCTGTACATCGTCACCGACCACGAGGCGCCCCGGCGCCGGCTCTGCGTCGCCGACCCGGCGACCCCCGCCGCGTGGGAGGAGCTCGTCCCGGAGGATCCCGAGGCCGTGCTCGGGGCGTTCACGCTGCTCGACGGGGGGCGGCTGCTCGTCGCCAGGACCCGCCACGCGGTCGGCGAGATCGCGCTGCACGATGTCGCCACCGGCGAACGCCTGGGCACGGTCCCGCTGCCCGGCAGCGGCTCCATCGCCTCGCTGACCTCCCGCCCCGGCGGCGGCCACGAGGCGTGGTTCGCCTACACGGACGCGGCCACCCCGGTGGAGGTCTGGCGCTACGACGCCCACGAGGGAACGACCACCCTCTGGTCATCGACCGCCCCCAGCGCGGCGCCGGCCGTGAGCGGGGCGGCGCGGAAGGGCGCTCGGGTGGAGAGTCACCAGCTCGAGTACGACTCCACCGACGGGACCCGGGTCCGCATGGTGGTCGTCGCCCGCCCGCACTCCGGCGGCCCCCGGCCCACGATCCTGACCGGTTACGGCGGGTTCGGGATGTCGCTCACCCCCGGGTACGCGGCCGACTCCCTCGCCTGGGTCGAGTCCGGCGGCGTGCTGGCCGTGGCCAACCTGCGCGGCGGCGGGGAGGAAGGCGAGGCGTGGCACCGCGACGGCATGCTGGACCGCAAGCAGAACGTCTTCCAGGACTTCATCGCCGCCGCCGAGAAGCTGATCGCCGACGGATGGACGACGCCCGGCCGGCTGGCCGTCTGGGGCGAGTCGAACGGCGGGCTGCTTGTGGGAGCCGCCATGACGCAGCGGCCCGGGCTGTTCGCCGCCGTCGTGTGCTCCGCGGGGCTGCTGGACATGGTGCGGTACGAGAGGTCCGGGCTCGGGGCGACCTGGGCCGGTGAGTACGGTTCCGCGGACCATCCCGGGGAGCTGGGCTGGCTGCTCGGCTACTCGCCCTATCACCACGTCGGCCAGGGGGTCGACTACCCGGCGACACTGTTCACCGTCTCCGGCGCCGACTCGCGGGTGGATCCGATGCACGCCCGCAAGATGTGCGCGGCCCTGCAGTGGGCGACGGCGGGAGAACGGCCGATCCTGCTGCGCCACGAGCGCGACGTCGGCCACGGCGCGCGGGCGGTCAGCAGGTCGATCAGCCTGGCCGCCGACGTGCTCGCCTTCGCCGCCGCCCACACGGGCCTAAAACCAACGCCGTAATCGGCCCTGAAACCAACGCCGTAATCGGCCCTGAAACGAAACGGGCGGTCAGATCCAGCCGGACTCGCGGGCGATGCGGATCGCGTCGATCCGGCTGCGCGCCCCCAGCTTCGCCGTACTGCGGTAGAGGTAGTTTCGGACCGTTCCTTCCGCGAGGAACAGCGAGGCGGCGATCTCGGACACCGTGGCCCCCTCGGCCGCGGCGCCGATCACGTCCAGCTCGCGCTCCGTCAGCGGCGCCTCCGGCGGGCTCATCGCGGCGATCGCCAGCTCGGAGTCGATGACCCGCTCCCCGTCGGCCACTCTCCTGATGGCGTCGGCGAGCTGGCCGGGCGGCGCGTCCTTGGCCATGAACCCCCGCACGTGCACGTCCAGGGCCCGCTTCAGCAGCCCGGGAGTGCCGACGCCGGTGAGGATGAGCACGCCGCACTCCGGCAGATTGTCGTGCAGCTCGCCGGCGGCCTCCAGCCCGTCCTTGCCGGGCAGCGCGATGTCGAGCACCGCCACGTCGGGCCGGACCGTCTTGGCGGCGAGGAGGATGCGATCACCGCGGTCGACCTCCGCGACGATCTCGATATCCTCCTCATAGGCCAGCAATGCCACGATCGCTCCTCGCACCAGATGCATGTCTTCAGCGAGCAAGGTTCGGATCACTGTTGTCCTCACGGTCAGCCAGCAAGCCTGTGAGTCCCAAGTCTGACCTATCCGGCACCCGCTGCAAAGCGGGTGGCGACGTACCAAGCGGCCGGTCGGACGCCTATAGAGGAAAGCGCGGGGTGATCATCGTCACGCCGGGCACGCTGCCGATCGAGGCCAGGGCCTTGCCCGCGTCGGCGAGCCCGATGGTCCTGGTGACGAGCTGGTCGGGGTGCAGGATCCCGGCCCTGATCATCTCCATCATCGGGGCGTAGGCGTGCGCGGCCATGCCGTGGCTGCCGAGCAGCCGCAACTCGTGGCCGATCACCCGGTCCATCGGCACCGGCGTCGCCCCGCCGGGCAGCAGCCCGACCTGTACGTGCCGGCCGCGGCGGCGCAGGCTCTCGACGGAGGCCACGCAGGTCTGGGCGCTGCCCAGCGCGTCGAGCGACAGGTGCGCCCCGCCCCTGGTCAGCTCCCTGACCTGGGCGCCCGCGTCACCGGCCGAGCCGTTGACGAAGTGCGTGGCGCCCGCCTGCTCGGCGAGCTGGAGCGCGTCGGTGCTGATGTCGACGGCCACCACGCGCGCCCCGGCCGCGGTGGCGATCATGATGGCGGACAGGCCGACCCCGCCGCAGCCGTGTACGGCCACCCATTCGCCCGGGCGCACCGCGCCCACCTGCGCGATGGCGCGGAAGGCGGTGGCGAAGCGGCAGCCGAGACCGGCCGCGGTGACGTAGGCCATCTCCTCGGGGACCGGGATCAGGTTCACGTCGGCGTGGTCGATCGCCACGTATTCGGCGTAGGAGCCCCAGTGGGTGAAGCCGGGCTGGGTCTGCCGCTCGCATACCTGCTGCTCGCCGGCGGCGCAGGACGTACAGGATCCGCAGGCGCAGACGAACGGGACGGTGATCCTGGCGCCGGGCAGCCAGTCGCGCACGTCGGCGCCGACCGCCTCCACGACGCCCGCCAGCTCGTGCCCGGGAACGTGGGGCAGGACGCGGATGTCGGGGTCGTGGCCCTGCCAGCCGTGCCAGTCGCTGCGGCACAGGCCCGTTGCCTCGACCCTGATCACCGCCCCGTGCGGCGCCGGCGACGGGTCGGGCAGCTCGCGCAGGTCGAGCTCCCCACCGAACAGGTCAAACGCAACGGCTCGCATCTCATGAGCTTAGGGTGAACTGCCGCAACTCGCGCAAGGCCTGGTGGGCGGCGGAACCAGGTTCGGTCGTGTAGAGGATGAGCCGCAGGTCCTCACGGTCGGGGATGGACAGGACCTGGCAGGTCGTCTCGATGACGCCGACCGCGGGATGGGAGATGCGCTTGCGGTGTTCCCTGCGGAGCTGCACCTCGTGCCTGGCCCACAGTTCGGCGAACTCGGGGCTCAGCGCCAGCATCTCCGCGACCAGCGCCTGGATGCCCGGGTCGTCCGGGTAGCGGCCCGCCGCGGCGCGCAGGTCGGCCACGGAGCCGCGGGCGAAGCGGCCCCTCTCCTCGTCGATGATGCGCTCGGCGATGTCGGGGTCGCGGAACAGCCAGCGGATGACGTTGAGGTCGTCGCGCGAGCGCGAGTCGAGGTCGCCCAGGAGCAGGCCCGCGAGCGGGTTCCAGACCAGGATCTCGTATTTGACGTCGACCACATAGGCGGGCAGCTCCTCCAGGAAGGCGATCAGGTGCCGGACGCCGGCGGGCACGTCGCCCCTCATTCGCGGTGTCTCCAGCGCCTGGCCCGCCAGGTTGAACAGGTGGACGCGCTCGTCGTGGCCGAGCATGAGCGCCCTGGCCAGCGCGTTCAGCACCTGACGCGACGGGTGCGGGCCGCGGCCCTGCTCCAGCCGGATGTAGTAGTCGATCGACATGCCCGCGAGCTGCGCGACCTCCTGCCTGCGCAGGCCGGGCGTGCGGCGCTGACCGCCGCTCGGCAGCGCGACGTCCTGCGGCGTGACGCGGGCGCGCCTGCTGCGGAGGAATTCGGCGAGTTCGGTGCGGTTCATACGTTCATCTTCCGTCAGGTTCCCGCCTGCTCGGGGAGCCGTGGGTGGTACCGCCGATCCCAGGTTGGGGAGGTCTCTCACGTTCCGGCCCGGCCCGCGTGAGGGTTGAGGCATGACGACAACAGCCCTCATCACTGGTGCGAACAAGGGAATCGGCTTCGAGATCGCGCGGCTGCTCGGCGAGCGCGGCGTCACCGCCATCGTGGGGGCGCGCGACGAGGAGCGCGGCAAGGCCGCCGCCGAGCGGCTCGGCCAGCCGTACGTGCGGATCGACGTGACCGACGCCGACAGCGTGCAGGCCGCGGCCAAGTGGATCGAGCAGGAGTACGGCAAGCTCGACATCCTGGTCAACAACGCGGGGATCGTGATCTGGCAGGAGGACGGGCGCCCCAGCGCCACCGGGGCGGAGACGCTCAGGGAGGTGTACGAGACCAACGTGTTCGGTGTGGTCACCGTGACCAACGCGATGCTGCCCCTGCTGCGCCGGGCCGAGGCGGCCAGGATCGTGAACATGTCGAGCGAGCTCGGCTCCCTGTCCATGGCGATGGACCCGGACGGCCCCATGTGGCCGCACAACTACATGCACTACAACTCCTCCAAGAGCGCGCTCAACATGGTCACCGTCTCCTACGCCAAGGAGCTCTGGGACACGCCCATCAAGGTGAACGCCGCCAACCCCGGCTACTGCGCCACCGACCTCAACGGCCACTCCGGCCACCGTACGGCCGAGCAGGGCGCGGCGATCGCCGTCCAGCTGGCCACCCTCGACGCCGACGGCCCGACCGGCGCGTACATGGACGATGGAGGCCCGCTGAGCTGGTGAGGTGTGGACGGCATGTCTCCGGACAGTAGGGAGGCATGGGACAAGATCTGGACAAAGAGCGATTCTCCGAGGCGGAGTACACCCGCTTCGGGGAGCGTCTCCATGAGCAGCTCGGCGTGCTGCGCGAGCTGCTCGCTAGACCGGGCTTCGGTGAGGGGCCGACGACGATCGGCGCGGAGCTGGAGCTGTTCCTCGTCGACGAGGCGGGCCGTCCGCTGCCGCGCAACGCGGAGACGCGTCAGGCGCTCGGCGACCCCCGCGTGGTGCTGGAGCTCGGCCGCTTCAACCTGGAGGTCAACCTGACCCCGCTGCCGCTGGAGGGGCGCCCGTTCGAGCGGCTGGCGGCGGAGGTGCAGGAGACCCTGACCAGCGTGGACCGGGCGGTCGAGGGCGGCGGGGCGGTGCCCATCGGCATCCTGCCCACGCTGAGCCCCGAGGACTTCACCAAAGAGGCCATCAGCGACCAGAACCGCTACCGGGCGATGAGCCGGGGGCTCCGGCGGCTGCGGCTGGAGCCGTTCCTGGTCAAGATCGACGACCTGGAGCTGGCGGTCGAGGACGTCATCCTGGAGAGCGCCAACACCTCCTGGCAGGTGCACATCCGCACGCCGCCGGACCGGTTCGCCCGGTTGTTCAACGCGGCGCAGCTGGCCATCGGGCCCGTGCTGGCGGCCTGCGGCAACTCGCCGTTCTTCTTCGGCAGGCAGCTGCGGGAGGAGACCAGGATCGCGTTGATGGAGGAGGCGGCCGACGACCGGGACGTGGAGCGGCGCTATCGGAAGGACGGCCGGGTCACCTTCGGATCGGACTGGGTGCGCGAGGGGGCCTACGAGCTGTTCGAGCGGTACGTACGGGACTACGACCCGGTCCTGCCCGAGCTGACGGACGACCCCAAACCGCTCGACGTGCCCGAGCTGCGGCTGCACCAGGGCACGGTCTGGCACTGGAACCGGCCCGTCTACGACCCGTCCGGCGGCGGCCACCTGCGGATCGAGATGCGTGCCCTGCCGGCCGGCCCGTCGTGCGCGGACATGGCGGCCAACACGGCGTTCCTCATCGGGCTGACGCTGGCGCAGTCGGAGCGGGATCTCACCGAATACCGGTTCGCCGAGGCGTACCAGAACTTCTACCGCGCCGCCATGAGCGGGCTCGACGCCAAGCTGTCCTGGCCGGGCAGGGACGGCGAGTTCCCCGCCGCCGACCTGGTGCTCGAGCTGCTGCCCGAGGCCAGGGAGGCGCTGCTGGCGGCCGGGGTGACGCCGTCCGACGCCGACAACGCGCTCGACATCATCCGGCAGCGAACCCGGCTGCGCCGTACCGGAGCGGCCTGGCAACGTGAAACGCTGGCCACGTTCGGCGGAGATAGGGAGCGACTCGTACGGCGCTACCGCGAGCTCGCCCTATCGGGGCAACCCGTGCATACCTGGAGTTAGCCGAACTTTCTCGCCCCCCTGTCCGTCGAACACACCACGTGTTGGACGGAGAAGCGAGGAAGGCATGGCTGCAGCGGGGATGGTTCCGATCGACAAGACGCCCTTCACCTTGCGCAGGGCGACGGGCACCTTAGCCGAGGGGGCGGCCAAGCTGGCCAGTGGCATCGGCGCCGTCTCCGTGGCGGCGGTGCTGGCCCAGGCCAACAGGACCGGGGTGCACAAGGGGGCGTCGGGAGCGCTGGGCTCGATGAACCCCAAGCCGGTCGACTGGTACGCCTTCGACGCCAAGGACCAGGACACGACCGACTGGTATCCGCAGGGCCTGACCTGCGGCGAGGACTCCGGCTCGGTGGAGGTGCCGGTCTTCGTGGCCACCTGGTACTTCAAGCCGGCGCCGCCCACGGTCGAACGCGGGATCAGGGTGAGCTTCTTCAGCCCGCGGACGCTCAAGTACCAACACGCGCTGCTCGTCGAGGCCAAGCCGGACGGGTCCTACGGGGCGATCAACATCCACGCGGGCGGCGTGGCCTGGCACGGCGACCTGCTCTACGTGGCCGACACCACCAAGGGCCTGCGGGTCTTCGACCTCAAGCACCTGCTCGACCTGCGCACCGCCCAGAAAGATCTAGGTGATCCGACGCGGATCGGCCGCCAGGGCGGCAAGTACCACGCGTTCGGCTACCGCTACGTCATCCCGCAGAGCGACTCGTGGCGCGTCGTCACGGAGGGCGCCCTCTTCTCGTTCGTCTCCGTCGACCGGAGCACCACCCCGCACACCCTCATCTCCGGCGAATACCAGGAGAACAGCTCCAACGGCCGGGTCGCCAGATGGGACCTGGAGCTCAGCGGCGGCGTGCCCAAGGACGCCTATGTCATGGGCCTGCCGAAGATCCAGGGCGCGGTCTCGGTCGGCGACAAGTGGTACCTGAGCCAGGCGGCCGACGGCAACACCAACGGCAAGCTGCACGTCAGCACCCCGGGAACGCTCGTCACCCGGCCCTATCCCATCGGGCCGGAGGACCTGACCATCCAGGGCGGCAGGCTGTGGAGCGTCACCGAGTTCAGGAACAAGCGGGTGATCTTCGCCGTCAACCTGTGAGCCGTCAACCTGTGAGCCGTCAGTCTGTGAGGTGCTGGTAGAGCAGCTCGCGGTAGAGGCGGTCGAAGTCGTCGTACCGGGTACGGAGCCGGCCCCCCGGCCAGTCGCCGGGCAGCAGCTCCTCGGGCAGCAGCGGGTCGGCCAGCAGGTGGCGCACGACCGCCGCCGACAGCAGGAACCCCTCTCTCAGGTCCCCGGCCCGGTCGAGCGCGCTCTCCAGCCGGCGTGCCTCGGCCGCCCAGTCGGCGAGGTCCCACAGCAGCGGCGTAGGGTCGCCGTGCGGGCGGCCGTCGATCAGCGTGCACTGCGCGGTGACGCTCTCCGGCCACTCCCGCAGCAGGTTGGCCGGGCGCAGCCAGGTGCCCTCGCGGAGCTCGGCCAGGCGCAGCGCGGTCATCGTGTGCCGGAACGCGGCCCGGTCGGCGGGCGCGCGGCGCTCGGTGGTGACGATGGCGATCTCCCAGGTGCCGTCCCACGGCCTGGTGTGCGGGTCGCGGCTCTCGTCCTGCCTGCCCTGGCGCTCGATGAGGCGCTGGGACAGCGTGTATCGGCCGCGGGACTGGACCAGGTCGCCCGCCGCCACCATGCGCGACAGCGCCACCCGTACGGTGCCCTCGGCGATGCCGAACAGCGCGCCGATGCGCACCAGATGGCGGGCGGCCAGCTGCGGCGGATGGCTGCCGAGCAGCGCGCTCAGCACGGCCGACCGAGCACTGAGGTTGTTACGCTCTTCCATCGCGTGTCGAGTATATGTAATGTCCGACGTATGGGGCGCTATCTCATCGAATCGTTCGACAGCAGCGACCGTTACGCGACCGAGCGCTATCAGGGCGCCGCGGGGCGTAACTGGTGGAGCTGTGATCCGACGCTGCACCTGCTCATGCGGCGCCACCTGGGCGACGGCTTCGCCTGGGCCACGCCGTACCTGGAGAAGCTGGGCGCGCTGATGGGCGGCATGGTGGCCGAATGCGCGGAGGCGACCGACCGGAACCCGCCGCGGCTGGAGAAGTACGACAAGTGGGGCAGGGACGTCAGCGAGGTCGTCATGCCGCCCTCCTTCCACACGGCCCGGAACGCGCTCATGGCCAACAACTTCACCTCCCCGGCCTTCGCCGACGAAGCCCGGGCGAACGGCGCGGACCCCGCCGCCCTCGCCGCGGCCTGGACGTACCTGCTCGACCAGGCCGACATCGGGATGGGCTGCGCGCTCGGCACCGGCGGCGACATGGTGGTCTCCCTGGCCGAGCGGCACGCGCCCGAGGACGTGCGGGAACGGGTGCGGGCGATCTTCGCCGACGGGTTCTACTCCGGCGAGGCCGCGCAGATGTTCACCGAGCGGACCGGCGGCTCCGACCTGGCCGCGCTGGAGGCGACGGCCGTGCCCGACGGCGAGTCCTGGCTGGTGTCCGGGTTCAAGTGGTTCGCCTCGAACGCCAACGGCTCCGCCTTCGTGGTGCTCGCCCGGCTCCCCGACGGCGCCGTCGCGCCGTTCCTGGTCCTGTGGGAGCGCCGGGACGGCTCACGCAACGGGGTGCGGATCAGGCGGCTGAAGGACAAGCTGGGCACCCGTTCCGTCGCGTCGGCCGAGGTGGAGTTCGCCGACGCGGAGGCGTTCCTGCTGGCCGGGAGCGGCTCCGGCTCGGGGCTCGGCACGATGATGAAGCTCACCAACGCCTCCCGGCTCGGCGTGGCGATGATGGGCGTCGGCGTGGCCAGGCGCGCGCTGGTCGAGTCGCTCTGCTACGCCAGGGCCCGCGAGGCGTTCGGGCGGCCGCTCATCGAGCAGCCGCTGATGCGCCGCAAGCTGGCCGAGCTCATCGTCGAGGTGGAGGCGGCGCAGGCACTCGTCTTCGACGGCCTCGTCGGGCCGCGCCTGCGCCTCGCGCCCGCGCTGATCAAGCTACGGGCGGCCCGGATCGGCGTCACGGCGGCCAGCGACGCGATCGAGGTGCACGGCGGCAACGGCTACATCGAGCAGTGGCCGGTGGCCAGGCTGCTGCGCGACGCCCAGGTCAACCCGATCTGGGAGGGCGGCGACAACATCCTCTGCCTCGATGTACGGCGGGCCATGCTGAAGGAGCAGGCTCACCTGCCCTTCCTCGACCGGCTCCGCGAGCTGGCCACGTCGGACCTCGTCGCGCGCGGCATCGACGACCTGGAGAAGGCCCTGGCCGCCTGGCAGGCGCTCGACCGGGAGACCGCGGAGGCGCGACTGTATCCGCTGGCCCAGTTCATGGCCGACGTCTACGCCGCGGCGCTGCTGGAGGAGCAGGCGTCGTGGGGGCTGGACGACGGACGCAAGTCGCTCGTCGCCCGTCTGTACGCCGAAGCGCACCTGGCCGACCGCGGGCCGCTGCGCGGGATCGACGCCGCTCCGGATGACCACTTCGACACGCTGCTGGCAGGCACGCTGGCGTGACCCTCGCTGCCGCCGTACGCTCGCGATGCGCCGACCCCGCATCACGGAGGCAGACATGACCGTACGCATCGAGCGAGCAGGCCAGGTCACGACCGTAGTGCTGAGCAGGCCGGAGGTCCGCAACGCGGTCGACCGCAAGAGCGCCGACGCGCTGGTCGACGCGTTCAGGGCTTTCGAGGAGTCCGATGCCGCGGTGGCGGTGCTCTGGGGCGAGGGCGGGACGTTCTGCTCGGGCGCCGACCTCAAGACGCTCGACAACCACGTCGGCGAGGACGGCGACGGGCCGATGGGCCCGACCCGGCTGCGCCTGTCCAAGCCGGTCATCGCCGCCGTCGCCGGGCACGCCGTCGCGGGCGGGCTGGAGCTGGCGCTCTGGTGCGATCTGCGGGTGGCCGAGGAGGACGCGGTGTTCGGCGTGTTCTGCCGGCGCTGGGGCGTGCCGCTCATCGACGGCGGCACCGTGCGGCTGCCGCGGCTCATCGGGGCCTCCCGGGCGATGGACATGATCCTCACCGGGCGTCCGGTCGGCGCCCGCGAGGCGTACGAGATGGGCCTGGCCAACCGCGTCGTCCCGGCCGGTACGGCCAGGCGGCAGGCCGAGGAGCTGGCCCGCGACATCGCCCGCTTCCCGCAGACCTGCCTGCGCGGCGACCGGCTGTCGGCGCTGGAGCAGGACGGGCTGCCGGAGCGGGAGGCGATCAGGAACGAGCTGCGCCACGGCCTGGTGTCGCTGCCCGACGCCGTCGGCGGCGCCGCCCGCTTCGCGGAGGGCGCGGGCCGGCACGGCGAGTTCTAGCGGCACCAGGGGTGCTCACGCCAGCACGGGGAAGTTCGCGCGGATCACGCCGTGCGGGTTGCGGGTCCGCTTGAGGTCGCGCAGCCGGGCCAGCGTGCTCGCGGGGAATGCCGACGCGGCCTGCTCGCCCTGGGCCAGCATGGTGTACGGCTTGCACCCGCTCGTGTACGGCACCAGCTCCTTCGTCAGGCCCGCGATGCGCTCGGCCGTCTCCCGCGAGGGCCGCCCGAACATGTAGACGGAGTACGGCTCGGCCAGGGACCCCGCGGCCCCGCCACCTTCGGCGGGCCGGGCCAGCGCCCCGCCCAGGTGCCTGACCTGGACGCTGATCAGCGGGTCGATCGGCGCGCCGAGCAGCACATCCGCCACCCCCTCCAGCCCCGTGAGCAGCTCGAACCGCCCCGTCCCCGCACTGGGATCGGTGGGCTCGGCGCAGATCGACCCCAGCTCGGCCACCGGCATCGGCCGCCGGGTGTCGCTGATCGTCCCGCCGATCCGGTCGAAGCGGCGCAGCAGATCGCCGGGGTGCTCGCCGAGGAAGGTGGAGTCGACGGCGACGAACCCCGGCCCGCCGGGGAACTTCAGCAGATCGAACCAGACCGTCAACTCCTCCGGCGCCTCGGCGGTGGTCTCCACGAAGGCCTCGAACACCTCCTGAGCCCGCTCGACCGGCCACATCATCCGCCCGCCATACAGAAAAGGGGCCGGACGCAGGTCGAACTCCACCGAGGTGACCAGGGCGAAGTCGCCGCCACCGCCCCGCAGCCCCCAGAACAGCTCCGGATCCGACTCCGCCGTCACCCTGACGCGGTCACCGGTGGCGTCGACCGCCTCGAAGGCCCGCACACTGTCGGCCGCGAAGCCGTACTTACGCCCGAACCAGCTCAAACCGCCACCGAGCGTGTAGCCGGTCACCCCCACCACCGGCGAACTGCCCGCCAGGCCGGTGAGGCCGAGCGGGCTCGCGGCGGCCAGAACCTCGCCCCACTTCACGCCCGCGCCGGCCCTCGCGATCCCGTCCTCAATGGTCAGGCTGTTCATTCGTGCGGTCTTGAGGAGGATCGTCCCGTCGGTGTCGCCGGAGGCGCCGTGGCCGGTCGGCTGGGCGGTGACCGCCAGCCCGTTGAGCCGGGCGTAGCTCACCGCGGCGGCCACGTCGTCGGCGTCGGCGGCCTCGATCACCGCTCGTACCGGCTGGTCCACGGCCAGGTTCCAGGGCTTGCGGGCCTCGTCGAAGCCCGCGTCGCCGGGGAGCAGGACCGTGCCGTTGATGTTCATGGTGTTCATGGGTCAAGTGTGCGTTTTCCCATTTGAGGGGGACTTGGGGTTGACTTGGGGTTTGTGGATGTACGTCTGTTCGGCCCGCTTGAGGTTGACTCCGGTGATGGCGTTCGGCTCGATCTCGGCACGCGCAAGCAGCGGGCCGTGTTCGCCGTGCTGTCCCTGTCGCCGGGGCGCGTGGTACCGCTCGACCGGCTGATCGAGGAGCTGTGGGCCGGGGAGGCGCCGGCCAAGGCGACGGCGACCCTCCAGGCGTACGTCTCCCACCTGCGCCGGGTGCTGGAACCCGGCAGGAAGCCGCGCACCCCGCCCCGGCTGCTGCTGACCCGCGAGCCCGGTTATCTGCTCGACATCGTGCCCGGACAGGTCGACGCGGGCCGCTTCGCCGCGTTGGCCGAGGACGGGCGGCGCGTGCTGAGGGGCGGCAGGTACGCCGAGGCGCTGGAGGTGCTCGACCGGGGACTCGGGCTGTGGCGGGGGACGCTGCTGGGGGAGTTCGCCGACCTGGACTTCGCGCGGCGGGCCGTACACCGGCTGGAGGAGCTGCGGCTGGGCGCGGCCGAGGACCGGTTCGAGGCGCGGCTGGCGCTCGGCGAGGCCGGGCTGCCGGACCTGGAGGCGCTGGTCGAGGCGCATCCCTACCGGGAGCGGGCGTGGGGGCTGCTGGTGCTGGCGCTCTACCGCGCGGGCCGGCAGGCGGACGCGCTCGGGGCGCTGCGCCGGGTGCGGTCGCTGCTGGCCGGCGAGTTAGGGATCGAGCCGGGGCCGGAGCTGAAGCGGCTGGAGCAGGCGGTGTTCGACCAGTCGCCCGACCTGATGACCCTCACCGCACCCGGCCTCACCGCCCCGACCGCCTTCACCACCCCGGCACCCGACTCATGGGGCGCCGCCCCTCGAACCGGTACATCGGCGGACGGGCCGTTCACCGGCGACGGAACAAAGGCGGCCGGTGAGTCGCTCGTCGCGCGGGACGATCAGCTGCGGCTGGTCGAGGAGCTGCTGGCCGACGCCCGCCGGGGGAGGGGCGGCCTGTTGCTGGTGACCGGCGAGGCGGGCATCGGCAAGACCAGCCTGGCGCGGGCCGCCGCCGAGGTGGCCGGCGCGCGGGGCTTCCAGACGGCCTGGGGACGCTGCCTGGACGGCGAGACGGCCCCGTCCTTCTGGCCCTGGACCCAGGCGGGGCTGATCCCCGCGCAACCGCAGGCCGAGCTGTTCGACCTGTACGACGGCGTGGTGTCGCGGCTGCGCGGCGGCCCGCTCCTGCTGGTGCTGGAGGACGTGCACTGGGCCGACGTCTCGTCGCTGAAGCTGCTCGGCCACGTCGCCGGTGAGCTCGCCCGTACGTCCGCGCTCGTCGTCGTCACGCTCCGGCCCGAGCCGGGCGAACACCCCGAGCAACTGCGCGAGACCCTGGGCGCGCTGGCGCGGGAGAGCCACCGGGTGCCGCTGGCCCCGTTCGACGCCGGCGAGGTGCTCGACTACCTGCGCCTGCGCCAGGTGAACGCGGATCCGGTCGCGATGCTCGACCGGTCGGGCGGTAACCCGTTCTACCTGACGGAGCTGCTCCGCCTGCCGGAGAACGAGCGCGACCTGGTCCCGGCCGGCGCCCGCGACGTCATCGACCGGCGGCTCGCCCGGCTGCCCGCCGCCACGCAGGACCTGCTCAGAGCCGCCGCGGTGGCAGGCCGGGAGGTGACGCTCGACCTGCTGGCCGCGCTGACCGAACGGCCGGTAGAGGACGTCATGGCCCTGGCCGAGCCGGCCTTGGCCGTCGGCCTGCTCACCGAAACGACCGCGCCCGCCGCTCTGGCCGCCGGCGAACGGACCGGAACCGCTCAGGACGCTGCCGACTACCGCTTCCCGCACGCCCTGGTACGGCAGGCGCTCGACGCCGGACTCACCCAGCTGGCCAGGGCCCGCCTGCACCTGCGGGCCGGCACGTACCTGGAGACCGTCCCCGGCACCGACCACGCGCTGCTCGCCCGCCACTTCGCCGCGGCCGCGAAGCTGGGCGGCGCGGACCGGGCGGTGGCCTACGCCGTCGCCGCGGCCCGGGAGGCGGTCGCCCGTCACGGCTACACCGAGTCGGTCGCGTTCTGGGAGCTGGCGGTCGCGCACCTGCCGCCCGGCGACTCGGCCGACCGCTGCCACCTGCTGACCGAGCTCGGCCAGGCCCGACGTACCGTGGGCGACGCCGACGGCGCCCTGCACTACCTGACGGAGGCGATCGCGGCGGCCAAGCGGCTCGGTCATCGCGACGCGCTGGTGACGGCGGTCTCGGCGTTCGGCGGCCTGTCGGTATGGAACTGGCGGCCGTACGGCGTGGTGGATGAGCAGATGGTGTCGGTCCTGGAGGACCTGCTGGCGGGCCCGCTCGACGATCACGCCCGGGCCACGCTGCTGGGTACGCTCGGCGTCGAGCTCCACTACGGCCCCCGCCGCGCCGAGGGCGAGCTGCTCGCCGCGGACGCCGTGGAGCTGGCCCGCGCGCTGGGCGACCCGGCGCTGCTGGCCAGGACGCTGAACAACTACCTGATCGCCGGGTTCGTCATGGGCAACAACCCCGCCCGGCTGCGCGCCGCCGACGAGATGCTGGCCATTCCGGGGCTGACCAGGGAGGCCCGGCTGGTAGCCGGCGGCCTGCGGATGGCCTGCCTGCTCCGCGCGGGAGACCTGGCCGAGTGGGAGCGCGAGCTCGCCCGCTGCGAGCGGGTCCTCGAGGAGGCGCGCCGCCCCGAGCTGGAAGCCATGGTCCGGGTCGCACAGACGGGCGGACACACCCTGCACGGTCGCTGGGCCGAGGCGGAGGCGCTGGTCGCCGCCTTCCCCGACCTCAAGTACGCCGCCAGCCCATGGGGCGCGGAGGCCCGCAGACTGACCACCCTCTACACCTGCCGGCGCGGCCAGGGCCGGGTGGCCGAGATCGTCGACGACCTCATCGCCGCGAGCGACCTGCCGCAGATGGTCCCGATGCGGCCGCTCGCCGTTCTGGCCGCCCTCGACGTGGGCAAGGAGGAACTGGCCAGGGCGCTGATCGCGCGGTGGGGCACGGAGCCGCGCGACGACTGGTCGGGGGACTTCCTGTTCCCGATCTGGGGCCTCATCGCCGCCCGGCTCGGCACGCCGGACCCGGAAGAGCTGTACGAGCGGCTGCTGCCGGTGGCCGACCAGCTCATCGTCATGGGCATGGGCAGCGGCGCCTGGGGCTCGATCCGCGACGTCCTCGCGGCGCTGGCCGCACGGCTGGGCCGTACCGGGGAGGCGGAGGAGCACCGGCGGGTGGCGATCGCCACGTACCGGCGGCTCGGCCTGGCCTTCTGGGAGGCCGGGAGCCTGACCTGATCTTGTCGGTGGCGCCACGTATCGTGAGGCCATGCCTGACATCGAGGTCGCCGGGCGCGACGTGCGCATCACCAGCCCCGACAAGGTCGTGTTCCCCGGCAGCGGGCACACCAAGCTCGACCTGATCCGCTATTACCAGGCGGTCGGCGAGGGCGCGCTGCGCGGCGTTCAGGGGCGGCCGATGGTGCTCAAGCGGTTCGTGCACGGCATCGAGGAGGAGGCGTTCTTCCAGAAGCGCGCCCCGGCCAAGCGGCCCGACTGGGTCGAGGTGGCCGAGCTGCGCTACCGCTCCGGGCGCAGCGCCGAGGAGGTCGTCGCGACCGAGCTGGCGCACGTCGTGTGGGCGGTCAACCTGGGGTGCGTCGACCTCAACCCGCACCCGGTGCGGGCCGCCGACCTGGCCCACCCCGACGAGCTGCGCATCGACCTCGATCCGGTGCCGGGCGTGCGGTGGGGCGACGTGCTGCGCACGGCGCAGGTCTCCCGCGAGGTGCTGGCCGACCACGGCCTGACCGCCTGGCCGAAGACGTCGGGATCGCGGGGCTTCCATGTCTACGCCCGCATCGAGCCGCGCTGGACGTTCGCCGAGGTGCGCCGGGCGGCCGAGGCGGTGGCCCGCGAGGTCGAGCGGCGTGCCCCAGAGGTGGCCACCAGCCGGTGGTGGAAGGAGCAGCGGCACGGCGTGTTCGTCGACTACAACCAGAACGCCTACGACCGCACGGTCGCCTCCGCCTACTCGGTCAGGCCGGTCGCCGACGCCCGCGTCTCCACGCCGCTGACCTGGGACGAGGTGCCGGGCTGCCGGCCGGGCGACCACACGATCGACACGGTGCCCAAGCGGTTCGCCGAGCTCGGTGACCCGTGGGCGGACATGGACCTGCACGTGGGCGGCCTGGAGTCGCTGCTGGAGCTGGCCGAGTCGCAGGGGCCCGTCCCCGAGCGCGAAGACCTGCCCGTCGTCGAGATCGCCAGGGCGCAGCACAAGGAGGAGGCGCAGGCGGGGTTCGAGCGGTGGAAGGCCCGGCATCCCGAGGTGGCCGCCTGTCTCGAGCCTGCTGACGTGCTGGTCGACGGCATGCGCGGGCGCAGCAGTGTGTGGTACCGCATCCGGGTCAACCTCCAGCACGTCCCGGAGGCCCAGCGGCCCGGTCAGGAGCCGCTGGAGGTCGACTACGACCCCTGGACCTAGCCGATCAGAGGCGGGTCGGGCGTTCGTAGCCCTCGTCGCCGCCGTAGACGTGCGAGTTCGGGTCGAGGTCCGGCTGGGTGGCCGGGCTGGTCGGCGAGGCGGTGTGCTCGATGGCGAAGTCGTCCGACGGCTCGGGCGGCTCGGGGAAGAGGTGCTCGCGCCAGCTGATCCGCCCCAGCGGCGTGGCGTCCGTGACGTGCCAGCCGGCCCGCTGGGCTGCCCACCTGCCGCCCGGATAGCGCATCGGCAGCAGCAGGCGGTGCAGGTGCCTGGCGCGCAGCCAGGTCCTGATCACCTCCTCCATACCGATGATCTCGGGCCCCCCATACTCGATCACGCCCCGCTCGGGACCCGCGGCGACCAGGTCGATCAGGCACGCGGCGACCTCGGAGGTGCAGACCGGCTGCCACGGGATCGAGCGGTCCAGCGGGATCGCGGGGTAGGCGGCCAGCTCCTGGAGCAGCACCTCCAGGTGCTGGTGGAACGTCGTGGAGCGGAGGATCGTCCAGCCGATCCCGCTCTCCCTGACCAGCCGCTCGGCTTCGAGCTTGTCCTCCAGGTAGCCGGTCGCGGCCTGGTCGGCGCCGACGATCGAGACGTACACCAGGTGGGGCACGCCGGCCTCCCCGGCCGCGTCGAGCAGCCACCTGGTGCCCGCGAGATCCACCGAATCGGGCCGGTGGCCCTTGCGGGCGAGGGTGGCGAGGTGGATGATCGCATCGACGCCCCGCACGGCGCCGTGCACGCCTTTACCCCAGGCCAGGTCACCCCACACCCATTCGACGTCCTGGCCTGGGTGCGATGCGCGGCTGAACGCCCGCACCTCATGCCCTGTTCTGACGAATGCGGGCACCACGGCTCTGCCCAGCGTGCCGGTTGCCCCCGTGACCAGAATGTGCATTCCCCGCCCATACCCTCAGCCTGCGAATTCTCCCGAATTGACAACGAAATTCATCGCATGCTTAGTCAAAGGGTTTGTATCCGCCGCCTTGTTCAAAGACCGGATTCTGCGGCTCGGCGACCGGCCAGGTGCTCCTCGATGCGCTCGGTGCCCCACCAGCCGTTCGCCAGCACGATCCGATAGCGGCGGGCGATCGTCTCGCCGCGCGCCAGCTCGAACTCCCGGTGGAACGCCCACGACGGGTTGACGGCGGCGAACGGGCCGCTGCGCACGAACCAGTGCGACTCCGGCCCCGGCTCCGGCACGAACACCAGCGTGGACGACCGGTCCACCTCGTCGTGCCGCCCCTGGAAGGCCAGCCAGCGGGCCCGCTGGCCCATCATCTCCTCGCCGCCGAGCCCGTCGGGGCCGAGGATCTCGCCGCCGGTGAACGCGCGCGGGCCGCGCCAGAACAGGCCGCTGTAGCCGGCGAGGGGCCGGCCGTGCGTGGTGGGGCTGCCGAAGCGCAGCGGCTCGTCGCGCAGGCCGGTGATCGTCGTGTGCCAGACCAGCTCCCAGGAGCCGTTCGCCGGATCGACCGCCTCGATGGTGAGCTCGCGCCGCTCCTCCACCCAGGGCTCGCCCCGCGAGCTGCGCCAGGTCAGCTGCCCCGACAGGCCGTCCTGGCGGACGTCCAGGGTGTCGTGGCGCATCGTGCCGTTGTTGTCCAGGTCGATGTAGCGCTGCTCTTCGCGGACGTACGTGCCGCCGCCCCAGAAGTTCTGGCCGGAGACGTGGGACGCGGTCAGTTGCAGGCCCTTGTGCCAGCGGTGGTCGTGCGGCCGGTAGGAGGTCACCACGTCACCGGCCAGCGTACGGAGCGGGTGGATGTACGGCTTGGGCGCCTCGAACGGCTGCGGGTCGGGCTCGTGGACGTAGCGCATCAGCTCAACGCCGTGCGCCTCGAAGGTGATCGCGGTCATGAGGGGCTCCAGCCGGGGGTGTCGCCGTGCAGGCTGCGGTAGAAGGGATCGCCGGGGCCCACCTCGCCCGCGCGTACGGTGCCGCCGGTCAGCGCCGCCTTGTACATGGCGGTGATCAGCTCCAGCGACCGGCGCCCGTCCCGCCCGCTGGCCCGGGGCCGCCGGCCGGCCCGCCGGTCCGCGACCAGGTCGCGTAGCTGCTTCAGGTGAGAGGTGGGCACGTCCTCGGCGGGGGGCCAGTCGATCTCGCCGGCGTGCTCGGCCGGGGTGCAGGTCCAGTCGTCGTTGGCGTAGCCGTACAGGTGGGTCAGCTCCAGCGTGGCGTCGGCGAGGTCGATGCGCAGGTGGCTGACCTGCCGCGGCGACAGGACGCTGTTGACCACCGTGGCCAGGGCGCCCGACTCGAAGCGGACCAGCGCGGTCGTGACGTCGTCGGTCTCGACGTCCCGCGCCAGCCTGGCCGCCATGGCGCGTACCTCGCTCCACTCGCCGAGCAGCTCCAGCAGCAGGTCGATCTGGTGGATGCCGTGGCCCATGGCGGGTCCGCCGCCCTCGGTCTCCCAGCGCCCGCGCCAGGGCACGGCGTAGTAGGCGTCGTCGCGGAACCAGGTGGTCTGGCAGTGCGCGACGTACGGGGCGCCGAGCGCGCCTTTGGCGATCAGCTGCCGCAGGTGCTGCGCGCCGGAGCCGAACCGCTGCTGGAACACGATCGCCGCGTACGGCCCGCCCTCCTGCTCGGCCGCGGTCATGGCGTCGTACTCGGCCAGCGACAGGCACGGCGGCTTCTCGCACCACACCCACGCGCCCGCGCGCAGCGCGGCCGCCACCTGGGCGGCGTGCAGCGAGGGCGGGCTGCAGACGGCGACCAGGTCGGGGCGTACCTCGGCGAGCATGCCTTCGAGATCGTCCGAGGCGTACGCCAGGCCGAACCGGTCGGCGAACGCCTGGGCCAGCTCGGCGGTCGCGTCCACGACGGCGACCACCTCGATCTCGTCAGGCAGCGCCTGGAACGCGGGCATATGTGCGAAGCTCGCGATCGCGCCACCGCCGACGACGGCGACGCGGAGGGGGGACGGCACGGACTGCCTCCTTTGGAAAGCGCTTACCGAAGCACGGTATGGTGCCGGGGCACGCTGGGGCAAGTGCTACGCCGCCGCCGCGCAGGCCCTGCCGATCCCGTTCGCGGCGTTCAGCAGGGGCTCGACAAGCCGGGGGAGCTCGCGGGCGCGCCTGGCGGCCAGCACGATGCCGAGCGCCGCGATGGGCCGGCCGCCGACCAGGATCGGGGCCGCGGCCGAGCAGGAGCCGAGCGTCATCTCCTCGTACGTCAGCGCATACCCCTGAGCGCGTACGGTGGCCAGCTCGCGGGCCAGCCGTCCCGGCTCGGTGATCGTGTGCGGGGTCGGCCGTTCGAGCACGCGGTCCAGGTAGGAGCGGACGAACCAGTCGGGCTCGAAGGCGAGCAGGGCCTTGCCGACGCCCGTCGGATGCATGGGCAGCCGCCCGCCCGTCCTGGACACGATCGGCACGGCCCGCCGGCCGGCCACCTTGTCCACGTACAGGACCTCCAGACCGTCGCGGACGGCCAGGTGCACGTTCTCGCCGGTGCTCGCGAACAGCTCCTGCAACCAGGGATGGGCCAGGTCCTGGAGCTTGGCGGGCGCGAGCTGGCCGAGCTCCCACAGCCGCAGCCCGATGCGGAGCCGCCCGTCGGGCGCGCGGCTCAGCGCCTGCCACTCCTCCAGCTCGCCGACCAGCCGGTGCACCGTGCTCAGGGGCACGCCGCTGCGCCTGGCCAGGTCGGTCAGCGTGAGCTGTGGGTGTCCGGCGTCGAACGCGCCCAGGATGGCGAGCACCTTGGACGTCACCGTGCGCCCCGCCTCGCGGGATCCGCCTGCCATGCCGCAATCCTGCACAATTCTTCCGCTGAGTGGAAGGGGTAGCTCGGATAATCGGCCGCCTAAGCGGGATGCTTCCGTCATGCGTACTCAGGTAGGGATCATCGGGGCGGGCCCCGCCGGCTTGCTCCTGTCCCATCTGCTCCACCTGCGCGGCATCTCCTCGGTGGTGCTGGAGCGACGCAGCCGCGATTACGTGGAGCGCCGCGTACGCGCCGGCGTGCTGGAGCAGGGGACGGTCGACACGCTGGTCGAGGCCGGCGTAGGTGCGCGGCTGCTGCGCGAGGGCCTGCCGCACCAGGGCATCGAGCTCAGGTACGGCGGGCAGAGCCACCGCGTCGCCTTCGAGAAGCTGGTGCCCGGCCGGTCCATCACCGTGTACGGCCAGCAGGAAGTAGTCAAGGACCTGATCGCCGCCAGGCTGGCGGCGGGCGGCGACGTGCGGTTCGAGATCGAGGACGTGGCCGCGCACTCGCTGGAGGCCGCGCCGTACCTGACGTTCGGCGGCGAACGGCTCGACTGCGACGTGATCGCCGGTTGCGACGGCTTCCACGGCGTGTCCAGGCCGTCGATCCCGCCGGGCGTTCTGCAGGTGTTCGAACGGGACTATCCCTTCGCCTGGCTCGGCATCCTGGCCAGGGTGGCGCCCTCGTCCGAGGAGCTCATCTACGCCAGGACCGAACGCGGCTTCGCGCTGCACAGCATGCGCTCGCCCACGGTCAGCCGCTTCTACCTCCAGGTCCCGCCCGACGCCGACGTGGACGAGTGGCCCGACGAGCGGATCTGGGCCGAACTGAAGGCACGGCTGGAGACCGTCCCCGGCTTCACGCTGGAGACCGGCGAGATCTTCGAGAAGGGCGTCACGCCGATGCGCGCCTTCGTCGCCGAGCCCATGCAGTACGGCCGGCTCTACCTCGCCGGCGACGCCGCCCACATCGTCCCGCCCACCGGAGCCAAGGGCCTGAACCTGGCCGTGGCCGACGTGCGGGTCCTGACCGAGGCGCTGGACCGGTTCTTCGCCACCGGCTCGGCCGATCTGCTCGACTCCTACTCCGAGTCCTGTCTGAAGCGGGTCTGGCGGGCTCAGCACTTCTCCTGGTGGATGACGACCCTGCTGCACACGTTCGACTCCGACGACGCTTACGGCAGGCGGCTGCAGCTGTCCTACCTGGACTACGTGACCTCCTCCGAGGCGGCCGCGACGACGCTGGCGGAGAACTACGTGGGACTGCCATGATCAACTTCGAAGGACGGCCATGACCCATCCTCCCTACCTGAGCCCCGGTTACCGCAGCACGGTCCTTCGGGCGCCCGCGCAGCCGCCGGTGGCCTTCAAGGACGATCCCGACGCGATCGAGCTGACCGGCCCGGTCTTCGGCCACCACGAGGTCGGCGCGCTCGACGCCGACCTGACCAGGCAGCACGCCGGGGAGCCGCTCGGCGAGCGCATCTCCGTCACGGGCCGCATACTGGACTCCGCCGGCCGGCCGATCCGCGGCACGCTGGTGGAGCTCTGGCAGGCCAACGCCGCCGGCCGCTACGCCCACGAACGCGACCAGCACCCCGCCCCCCTCGACCCGAACTTCACCGGCGCCGGCCGCTGCCTCACCGACGAGGACGGCCGCTACCGGTTCGTCACGATCAAGCCAGGCGCCTACCCCTGGCGCAACCACCACAACGCGTGGCGGCCGGCGCACCTGCATTTCTCCGTGTTCGGGCGGGCGTTCACCGAACGGCTCGTCACCCAGATGTACTTCCCCGGCGACCCGCTGATGCCCTTCGACCCGATCCTCCAGTCGGTCCCCGACGAGGCGGCCCGGCAACGGCTCGTCTCGGCCTTCTCCATGGAGCTGACCGAGCCCGAATGGGCGCTGGGCTACTCCTTCGACATCGTGCTGGGCAGCACCCCGATGGAGTCCTCATGAAGCTCACCCCTTCGCAGACCGTGGGGCCGTTCTTCAGCCACGCGCTGCCGTACGAGCATGACTGGGAACTGGTTCCTCCCGGGCACCCGGGCGCGATCACGCTGACCGGGCGCGTCCTGGACGGCGCCGGCGAGCCGGTGCCGGACGCGTTGCTGGAGCTCTGGCTGGGGCGGGCCGGCGATCGTGGCGCGCTGCTGCGGGGTGATGGGGAGGTGTCCGGGTTCGGGCGCTGCGCCACGGCTCCGGATGGTTCGTTTAGGTTTCGTACGGTGCGGCCTGAGGGGGCTTACCTGTCGTTGCAGGTGTTCGCCCGGGGGTTGCTGAGGTCGTTGCTGACCCGTGTGTACCTGGAGGATCGGCCTGATCCGCTGCTGGACGGCTTGGCGCCGGAACGACGGGGGACATTGATCGCGACCGGGTCGGGGGAGCGGTACGAGTTCGACGTGCGGCTCCAGGGGGATGGGGAGACGGTGTTCCTTGACTTCTGACGGGTCTGCTCACGGGCCTTCCGCCGGGGCCGGTGGTGGGTCTGTCGACAGTGGGCTGCTGGCGCCGGTGCGGGCGGGCACCCGTGTGGAGGCGGCGACCTCGGACGCCGCCTGGCTGCGGGCCATGCTGGACGCCGAGGCGGCGCTGGCCCGCGCCCAGGGCCGTGCTGGGCTGATCCCCGGCGCGGCGGCCTCGCTGATCGACCGGGTGGCCTCGGGGTTCACCGCCGACCTGCCGGACCTGGCTCAGCGCGCCCGGCAGGCCGCCAACCCCGTCGTCCCGCTGGTCGCCGACCTGCGAAAAGCTGTTGGCGACAAAGGTGTGGCCGAATTCGTCCATCGGGGGGCTACCAGCCAGGACATCTTCGACACGGCGGCCATGCTGGTCGCCGCGCGTGCCGTCGGCCTGATCACGGCCGATCTGGACACGGTCATGGGCGTGCTCGCCGGGCTGGCGGAACGGCACCGCGACACGCTGATGGCGGCTCGCACGCTGGGCCAGCAGGCGGTGCCGACGACGTTCGGGCTGAAGGCGGCCGGCTGGCTGTCCGGCCTCCTGCGCGCCCGCGACCGTCTGCGCGACCTGCGCCTCCCCGCCCAACTCGGCGGCGCGGCCGGCACCCTCGCCGCCCTCGTCGAAACCGCCCGCTCCACCGACGCCAAGCCTGCCGGTTCTCCCGGTGGTGGTGCCGGGTCCGTCGGATCGGCCGCCCGCGAGACGGCTCGGGCCGTCGAAGGGGAGAGCGCGCAGGCGCGGGTGCTCCGGCTCGTCGAGTTGTACGCCGAGGAGCTCGGGCTGGCCGCCCCGCTCGCGCCGTGGCATGCCGAGCGGTCCGTGGTCGCCGAGTTGGGTGCGGCCCTGGCCGGTACGGCGGGGGCGCTGGGCAAGGTGGCGACCGACGTGATCCTCATGGCTCAGACCGAGGTCGGCGAGGTCGCCGAGTCGTCCCGAGGCAACTCCTCGGCCATGCCGCAGAAGCGTAACCCCGCCCTGTCGGTGCTGATCCGGTCGGCGGCGCTCCAGGTGCCCGCGTACGCCCAGCTCCTGGGAGCGGCGGGGGAGCATGAGCGGGCGGCGGGCGCCTGGCAGGCGGAGTGGCTGCCGCTGCGCGAATGCCTGCGGCTGACCGGTGGCGCGGCGGAGACGGCGGCCGAGCTGGTCGCCGGGCTCCAGGTGTTCCCCGAACGGATGCGTGACAACGCCTGCCTGACCGGCGGGCGCATCGTGTCGGAACGGCTCGCGGTCCACCTCGGCCGCGACGCCCTCGACGAGGCGCTGAGCCGTCCGGGACCGCTGGAGGGGCCGGACGAGCTGCTCGACCCCGAGGGTTATCTGGGCGCCGCGCCGGAACTCGTCGACCGCATCCTCGCCGACTACCGGAAGCGAGCATGAGCATGAAGCTGCATCACCGCGTCGACGGTCCCGCCGGAGCGCCGTTGCTGGTGCTCGGGCCGTCGCTCGGCACCACGCTCGACATCTGGGAGCCGCAGCTGAGCGCGCTCACCGAGACGTGGCGCGTGCTGCGGTACGACCTGCCGGGCCATGGTGGCTCGGCGCCCGCCGCCTCCGGGCTGACGATCGACGACCTGGCGCGGGCCGTACTCGATCTGGTGGACGACGAGCTGGCGGACGACGACGAGTTCGCGGTCGGCGGGATCTCGCTCGGCGGCGCCATCGCCACCGCGATCGCCGCAGGAGAGCAGGCAGGGGAGCAGCCAAAGCAGCAGGCAACCCGGCGGACAGGCGAGCGGGCGTCAGGACCACGACGCCGGGTGCGGAGTCTGGTGCTGTGCTGTACGTCGGCCCGGTTCGGTGAGCCGGGGCCGTGGCTGGAGCGGGCGGCGCTGGTGCGTGCCTCCGGTGTGGCCCAGCTCGCGCCGGCCCTGGCGGCCCGCTGGTTCACCGCCGGCTACGACGGCCGCTGGGTGACGGACATGCTGGACGGCGTGGACGCCGAGTCGTACGCCGCCTGCTGCGAGGCCCTCGCGTCCTGCGACCTGATCGGACGCCTGCCCGCCATCACCGCCCCCACCCTGATCGTCGCCGGGGCCGACGACCCGGCCACCCCGCTCGGCCAGGCTCTCACGCTGGCCCAGGGCATCCCGGGGGCGCTGCTGCGCGTGGTGCCCGGTGCGGCGCACCTGGCCAGTGTGGAGCGGGCCGACGCCGTCACGCCCGCGATCGTCCAGCACCTGGGCGGCGATTCGAGTCACGCGGCGGGGATGCGTACCCGGCGTGAGGTGCTCGGCGATGCCCACGTCGACCGCGCCGTCGCCGCCACCACCGGCTTCACCCGCGACTTCCAGCACCTCATCACCCGCTACGCCTGGGACGAGATCTGGAACCGCCCCGGCCTCGACCGCCGTACCCGCAGCTGCGTCACCCTCACCGCGCTGGTCGCCCGCGGCCACCTGGACGAGCTGGCCATGCACGTGCGCGCGGCTCTGCGCAACGGCCTGACGCCCGACGAGATCGGCGAGGTGCTGCTGCAGACGGCGATCTACTGCGGGGTCCCGGCCGCCAACGCCGCCTTCGCCGTCGCCCAGCGCGTCCTGACCGAAGAAGCCTGAAGGCTGCAACGGATTTGCAATGCCGCTTGGCAGCATCTTGAGCGAAATTGTCCGGCTCAAGAAAAGGATCGATCTCATGCCCAAACTGACCCAGGAGCAGGCCGACCGGATCGTGGCCGGCTGGCGAAGCGGCACCGAGCTCGTCGAAGGCTGGGAGAACCCGGCCGGCCCGCTGTTCGCCAGCGGTGAGTACGCGGAAGCGGACATCACCCTCGAATCCATCCTCGCCGCGTCGGGCTGCAACCCGCCGCCTCCGCCCCCCGACCAGACCGTGGGCGGCTGCGGCACGGCGTGTACGGCCTCCGCCGGACGCTTGTGCTGCTGACCTGACATGGGGGAGTACACCGTAAGCGACACCGTGCTGGACCGCCTGCTCGAACCATCACTGGAGCGGCTGGCGGCCCGGCTCGGGTCCGTCGCGGGCCTGGCGGAGACGGAACGCCGGGCCGTGCACGCGGGCGCCGCCAAGGCGCTGCTGGACACCGTGCGCCTGAGGACCAACCGAGTGCTGCTCCTGGAGCTGAACGCGGCCAGGATCACCGGCAGGCTCACGGGCGACGACCCGGAGGCCAGGTGGCGGGACTGGGAGTCCCAGGCGGCGAACCAGGAGTTCTGGGAGTCACTGGGCGCCCACTACCCGACCCTGATCCCGCGCCTGCGCCGGCTGATCGGCAACAGGTGCGCGGCGGCGATGAGCCTGGCCCGCCGCTTCGCCGCGGACCGGCCCTTGGTCACCACGCTGCTCCGGCCGTTCGAGGGGGATGAGCCGGGGGAGCTGGTGAGCGTCGAGTTCGGCGCTGGGGACAGCCATCGCGGCGGGCAGAGTGTGGCGATCCTGAGCTGCGCCGCGGGCAAGGTCGTCTACAAGCCGCGATCCGTCGCCGTGGATCTCGCCGTGACGCGGCTGCTGAGCCGGCTGCTCGACGACGAGCCCGCCGACACGCGGATCAGGGTCCCCGACGTGGTGAACGGCGACGGTTACGGCTGGGCAGAGCACGTCGCCCACCGCTACTGCGCCGACGAAGAGGAACTGCGCTGCTTCTACCGCAACCTCGGGCACTGGCTGGCCGTGATGCGGCTGGTCGGCGGCACCGACCTGCACGCCGAGAACCTGATCGCCGCGGGCCCGATCCCGACCGTCGTGGACTGCGAGACGCTGTTCACGCCCCAGTCGCCGGCCCGCGAGTCCGGGTACGGGCTCGCGGCGGACCGGGCGGGCAGGCTGATCGGCGGCTCGGTGCTGGGCACCGGGCTGCTGCCGGGCCGGGGACTGGCGCTCGGCTGGCGCGGCGTCGACATGTCGGCCATCGGCTCGCTGCCCGGCCAGCAACCGGTCACGGAGCTGCCCGTCATCCTCGGCGTCGGGACCGACGAGGCGCGGATCGGCCTCGCGCCCGTACGCGTCCCGCTCTCGCTCAACCACCCGAGCCCGGAACCCGTGCTCATCAAGCACTGGGACCTGGTGGTGGACGGGTTCGCGCGGCTCACCAGGCGGCTCAGGAAGATCGACGAGGGCGGCGAGCTGCAGGGGTGGCTTGAGGAGTTCGCCGACCTGCCGATCCGGGTGGTGCTCAGGTCCACCGAGAGCTACGCCGAGCTGCAGCGGATGCTCTGGCACCCGCAGGCGCTGCACGACGAGCCCACCGCCCGGCGGCGCGCGGCGGACCTGCTCGCCAAGCAGGCGGCCAACGCGCCCGGCCGGCCGGACGACCCCGTGGTGATCGAGGCGGAGGTCGAGGAGCTGCTGGACGGCGACGTGCCGTTCTTCGCCACCACGCCGCGCCGCGGCCGGCTCGCCGGGCCGCGTGGCACCTTGTGGGGTCCTGCCCAGGACCTGATCGCCGGAACACTGAGCCGGTGGCGGTCGGCCGACCTCGCTCTGGAGCGGCAGGTGATCCAGTCCGCCCTGGTCAGCGCGTACCTGAACGAGGGCGGCGTGCCCACCCAGCGGCGCCTGCTCCCGGCTCGCCTGGACACCGACCGCCTGGACCGCAGGCGGCGGGCGCTGGCGGCCGGCATCATGCGGTCGCTGTCCGACGCCGCTGTGCGCGCCGAGGACGGCACGGTCACGTGGATCGCGCCGGTGCTCAACCCGACCGGATGGGCGGTGATGCCGCTCGGCCTCGACATGTACGGCGGGGCGGCGGGCATCGCCGCGCTGCTGGCCGGCTACCTGCGCGAGATGGAGGCGGGCCGGGCCGACCCGGTGCCGGACGTGGGGCCACTGCTGGACGACGTGCTGCGTACCGTGCGGATGGCGGAGGAGCAGTGGGCGAAGAAACGGGGCGAGATAAAGGTCCGACGGCCCGCGCCCGCCGGCGGCTACCTCGGCCTCGCGTCGCGGATCTGGGGGTGGCTGCTGCTGGTCCGGCTCGGGGTGATCGAGCCGGCCGAGGCGTTCTCGCGATCGGCGGACGTCGTACGCGAGCTGCCCGCGGCCCTGGACTCCGAGCCGTCACTCGACCTGGTGAGCGGCATGGCGGGAGCGGTGGTGCCGCTGCTGCGGCTCCACGAGAGCGCGGGCGACGCCGACGCGGGGAAGCTGGCCGGGGAGATCGGCCGCAAGCTGGTGTCGGCGGCCCGCGTACGCGGCGACACCGCGTGCTGGACGATCGACGGCTTCCCGGACGGGATCGGCGGCCTGGCGCACGGGGCGACCGGCATCGGCTGGGCGCTGGACCGGCTGGCGGCGGCCACCGGCGACACCGATTGCGCCACCCTCGCCGAGGCCGCCTTCGCCTACGAGGAGACCCTGTACGTCCCGGAGACCGGAAGCTGGCGCGACCTGCGCGGGCCGGACCAGATCGGGGCGGCGTGGTGCCACGGCTCCGTCGGGATCGCGGCCGTCGCGGCCGACCGGCTCATGTCCGGCCGCGGCGACCCGGAACGGCTGCGTGACCTGCTGCGGCGCGCGGCGCAGGCCAGCCAGGCCGACGGCATCGGCTGGAACCACACCCTGTGCCACGGCGACTTCGGCGCCTGGGAGGTGCTGGACCTCGCCGTCACCGCCGGGCTCGGCGCGGGCGGGCTGGACCGGTCCCGGCTGGAGGCCCACCTGATCGGCAGCGTCGAGGAGCACGGGCCGGTCAGCGGGTTCGCGCGGGACGCCTTCGTCCCGGGGCTGATGCCGGGCCTCGGCGGGGTCGCGTACCAGTTGCTCCGCATGCATCCCGAATGCACGCTGCCGTCGGTGCTGCTGCCCGATCCCGGGCCGGTGCAGGCGTCTTGAGCGCATCCGCCGACGCTCAGATGGTGTCGCCGTACTGGCAGCTCGACGACGCCGGGGACCTGGGCTTTTGGCGGATGTGCCGGCGGCTGCCGGCCACCAGCCGGGTGGTGCTCACGATCGTGGCGCGGGCGGCGCCCCGGCAGGCCGTCACGGTCGTGCTGCTCCAGCTCGTGTCGGGCGCCGCCACGGCCTTCGGCCTGCTCGCCACCACGGGGGCGCTGGAACGGCTGCTCGCCGCCGGCCCCACCGTGGAGGTGGTGGCGGCCGCGCTGCCCATGATCGTGCTCGTCGCGGGGGCGTACGTGCTGCGGGGCGCGGTCGAGACGGCCATCGCGGCCGCGTACGCCCGGCTGACGCCCGCGGTGCGCCGGATGGCGGAGGGTGAGCTGTTCGCGGCCGGGCTCCGCGTGGAGCTGGCCGCCTACGACGACGCCGGTTTCTACGACCGGATGCAGCGGGCGCGCGACCGCGGCCTGTTCCACCTCGCGCGGGCCGTGGACAACCTGGTCGACCTCATCGGCGCGGTGCTGTCGTTCGCAGCCGCGGTCACCGGCCTGGCCGTCCTGCACGCCGCGCTGCTGCCGGTGCTGGTGCTGGGCGTGTTCCCGGCGGCCTGGACGGTGCAGCGCTCGGCCCGGCTGGCGTACGCGCACATGACCCGCACGGTCACCCTGAACCGCCGGGTCCAGATGATCACCGAGCTGGGCACGCAGCGCGAGCCGGCCCCGGAGATCCGCGCCTGCCAGGCCCAGGACTTCCTGCTGCGGGAGTACGCCGAGGTGGCCGACCCCCTGCGCGACCAGGAGGTACGCGTACAGACCAGCCACGTGCGCGTGGGCACCGTCGGCCGGGCGCTCACCGGGCTCATGGCCGGCATCACGTTCACCGTGCTCGGCCTGCTGCTCCAGGCGGGCTGGATCCCGCTGGCGGTGGCCGGCGGGGCGGTGATAGCCGTGCGGACCGCGAACGCCGCGCTCAGCCGGCTGGTCCACTCGGCGCACCAGCTGCTGGAGCAGGGCATGTACGTGGCCGACTACCAGGAGTTCGTCGACGACGCCGCCTCCAGGAGCCCCGCGGCGGCCACCCGGCCGGCGCCCGCCGCGCCGCAGGTGATCACGCTGAGCGGCGTCGAGTTCGGCTACCCGGGCGGCACCGGCGACGCGCTGCGCGGCATCGACCTCACCGTCCGCGCGGGCCAGACCATCGCCCTGGTCGGTGAGAACGGCTCCGGCAAGACCACGCTCGCCAAGATCATGGCGGGCCTCTACGAGCCCACGGGCGGGCAGGTGAACTGGGACGGCGTGGACATCCGCGAGCTGGACCCGCACAGCGTCGGTGACCGGATCATGATGGTGCTCCAGGACCCGATCCGATGGCCGCACACCGCCCGCGCCAACGTCAGAGCCGGTCGCCACGACCGCGACGACCCCGGCGACCTGGCGCTGCGTGCCGCCGCCGAGCTGGCGGGCGCCGACACCGTGGTCGCGGACCTGCCCCACGGCTGGGAGACGCTGCTGTCGAAGTACTTCCGCGGCGGCCGGGAACTGTCGGGCGGGCAGTGGCAGCGGCTGGCCGTCGCCCGCGGCGTCTTCCGCGACGCGCCCGTGCTGATCTGGGACGAGCCGACCGCGCCGCTGGACGCCAAGGCCGAGTTCGCGGTGTACGAGTCGCTGCGCCGCCTGGCCACCGGCCGGATCGTCATCCTGATCACGCACCGGCTGGCCAGCGTACGCAACTCCGACCGGATCTACCTCCTGCACGAGGGCGAGCTGGTCGAGCAGGGGACGCACGACGAGCTGCTCGCCCGATCCGGCCGGTATGCGGAGCTGTACGAGCTGCAGGCCCGCATGTACGCCGACGAACTCCCCCTCAACGGCGGCCGGGCTCGGGGCAGCGGCTCCGGCCGTTGACCGACGGCCGAGCGCGGGGACCGAGCAACTCGGCGGCCCGGCGGCGGTAGACCAGCCGGGTCGGGGCGGGTGTGGCGGAGTACAGGGCCTCCCGCGTCAGGTCGTTGGCGAACTCGTACCTGCTGCCCACCACCACGAGCAGCCCCACCCGCAGCGCGCGCTCGCACTGCTCGGCGGCCACCTGCGGCGCGAGGCCGAGCAGCTCGCCCAGCAGCGCCGGATCGAAGGGGCGGCGGAGCACGGAGGCGGCCCGCAGCAGCCGCGCCACCAGCGGGCCCATCCGGCGGACCCGCGCGAGCACCGCCGCGCGCAGCGCCTCCGGAACCCCGCGCTCACCCGCCGCCAGGCCGCGCAGCAGCTCGACGACGAACAGCGGATGTCCGCGCGTCCGGTGGAGCACCTCGTCGGCCCAACTGCCCAGCCCGGCCTCCGCGGCCAGCCGCGCGACCGCCTGCGCGGGCAGCGGCCCCAGCTCCAGCCGGACGGCCGCGCGCCCAAGCGCCTCCATCGCCGCCGCGCCCTCCATCGCGCCCTCCGCCGCGTCCTCTGCCGGGCGTGCCGTCGCGACGACCAGCAAGCGGGCGCCGGAGACCCGGCGGGCCAGGTAGTGCACGAGCTCGACGGTCGCCGTCCCGGCGAGATGCAGGTCCTCCAGCACCAGCAGGACCGGCTTCCGGGCCGCCAGGCCCCGCAGGACCGCGACCACCGCCTCGTACGCGGACCTGCGCCCGGCCTCCCCGCCCGGCCCGTCGCGCCCCTGCCGCAGCGCCGGCGCCGCCTCCGGGATCAGCCCGGCCAGCGCCTGCGCCCCATTCCCCACCAGGCCGTGGAGCACCGGCCCGGCCAGCCGGGTGACCTGCGGCGCCAACGCGTCGGCGAACGGCTGAAGGAAGAGCGAACGCTCGATCTCGTGACACTGCGCCCGCAGGACGATCCCGCCGGTGGCCCGCGCGACCCGTACCGCCTCATCGGCCAGCCGGGACTTGCCGATGCCCGCCTCGCCGACGATCAGCAGCACGCCGGTCCGCCCCGCCACGGCCGCCGCCCAGGACCGCGAGATCCCGGCCACCTCCACCGCCCGCCCCGGCAGCGTGGCGCCCCTTTCCCTCGCGACCCCAGTCAGGGGAGCCCTCGCGGCCCCGGCCAGAGGAGCGGTCGGCCGCTCGCGCAGGATCGCCAGGTGCACGGCCCGCGTCTCGGCCGCCGGGTCCGTGCCCAGCTCGGCCGCCAGGATGTCGCGCAGCCGTTCGTAGGCCAGCAACGCCCGCGCGGGCTCGCCCGCCGCGGCGTGCGCCCGCATCAGCAGGCGCTGCGCGGCCTCGTCGAACGGGTCCGCGGCCACCGCCGCCTCGGCCGCCCGCCGCGCCCGCCCCGGCTCGGCGATCCGGAGCGCCGCCGCGGCCGCCACGTGGCGCGCCTGCCGGAGCAGCCCGGCCGCCTCGCCCCGCGCCGCCGCCGCCCAGGTCGCGTCGGATTCCCCATCCAGTACGCCGCCGCCGTCGAGCAGCTCGATCGCCCGCGTCGCCGCGGCGACGGCCACGGCCGCCTCGTCCACCGCCAGCCGGCCCTCCGCCTCCGCGATCAGCGCGGTCGCCTCGTCGAGGTCCACGCTCACCGCCGGCGGCTCGCCCAGCCGGTAGCACCGCCTGCCGCCCGTCACGGCCTGCGGGCCGAGCGTCCTGCGCAGCCTGCTCACCAGCGTGGCGACGTTCTCCACCGGCCGCTTCGGCGGGCGGTCGCCCCACAGCGCCTCCACGACGCGGTCGGTGGGCACGGCGTGGCCGCGCTCGACCGCGAGCAGTTTCAGCAGCGTCCTGGCCCGGCCGCCGACCGTCCCGCGCAGGCCGTCCCGCTCGACCGTGAACGACCCCACCAGCCGGATCAGCACTCTGCTCTCGCGTCCGCATGCCCCATCGATCATGGTGTTCCCGCCGCCTCCCGTCTCCCCACCTAGGAGGCGTGACAGGATGTTCCACGGCGTGAGCTCAGCTACCGGGGCTGTGTGCCGCCAGTCTCGCGTGCGCGATCGCGGTGGCGGCTTCGACCGTGGTGATGTGCTCGCGGCCCGCCCGCTCGAAGACGCCGGCGACGATCCCTCCCACGCGCTCGACCCGCGCGGTCGAGCGGGCGTCGTCGTGGCCGAGGAGCCGGCCCTCCAGATACACCAGCCCTCCGGCGTTGGCGAGGAAGTCCGGCGCGTACAGGATGCCCCTTCGGGCGAGCTCGTCGGCGAGGCCGGGTTCGGCGAGCACGTTGTTCGCGCCCCCGGCGATGACGCGGCACCGCAACCGGGGCAGCGTCTCCTCCGTCACCACCTCGCCAAGGGCACAGGGCGCGAACACGTCGCAGGGGGCCGAGACGATGTCCTGCGGTGACATCAGCCGCGCGCCGTACCGTTCGGCCACGTCACGAGCGCGTTCGCCGACGAGGTCGGCGATTACCACGTCGGCGGACTCCGCGCGCAGGAGACGGGTCAGGTGGGAGCCGACGTTGCCGGCTCCCTGAACGGCCACGGTCGCTCCGGCGAGCTCGCCGGAGCCCCGGGCGGCACGCAGCCCGGCCCGGATCGATTCGAGAACCCCCAGCGCCGTGTACGGAGAGGGGTCGCCGTTGTCGCAGACGGGCGCGGTCTCGCGGCCGATGACCTCGATGTCCGCCTGCCCGGTTCCGACGTCGTTGACCGGGATGAACCGGCCGCCGAGCGTGGCGATGAACCGGCCGTGGGCGCGCAGCAGGGCTTCGGACTTGTCGCGTGCCGGATCGCCGATGACGATAGCGGCGCCGCCGCCTAGGCCGAGCCCCGCGGCCGCGGCCTTCAGCGTCATGGCCCGCGCCAGGCGCAGGCCGTCGGCGAGCGCCTCCGCTTCGCCCGCGTACGGCCACATCCGCACCCCGCCCAGGGCAGGCCCGAGCGTGGTGTCGTGGATGATGATGATCGAGCGCAGCCCGGTGGCCGGGTCGCTCCCGAACACGACCTGTTCCGCCTCGTCCGTTGTCTTCGGCATACGGCGACTCTAGGAGGCTTCGGCGGCCCTGCCCGCCGGAACAGTCGCTGAGCTGGGACGCGGCGGTCAGAGCGCCAGCGGCACAGGGTGAATCTCGTCGGCGGGGTGGCCCGACCGCTGGTGGATCCGCTGTACGGCCTCCGCGCTCGGCGCCTCGGACAGGCAGTAGATGAGACCTTCGTCGGGATCCGCCCAGGCCTGCACGAAGGACACTCCCTCGTCCCCCTGGATCGCGAGGTCGGCCTCGTGCGCTTCACGGAACTGCTCGTCGGTGATGCCCATCATGTTGTGGTGGACGTCCATGAACCTCGTCATGGGTTCCTCCTGCTGGAGACAGTTGGCGAAATCCCTCCCAGCCTAAATCCGACATACGCCATTAATCATCCCAACATTCATCAAATGGCACGTCAGAGACGCGGTCGCTTACCCGCTCGCTTATCGCTTCAAAACCGCGTCTCCCTCATCTTTCCGGCATATGATCATTAAGACGGTTTCCGACCTCGCGAGGAGTCCACCGTGACCGACAAGTCGGACTTGTGGGCAAATGGCATCGACACCACGCGGCCCAGCATCGCCCGGGCCTATGACGTCGTGCTCAACGGCAAGGACAACTTCGAGGTCGACCGCGCGTTCGTCGCCGAGATCGTGAAGGTCGTCCCCGAGATCTACGATGTGGCCACGTACAACAGGCAGATTCTCGGCCGGGGCGTGCGCCTGCTCGCCGAGCGGGGCATCACGCAGTTCATCGATCTCGGCTCCGGCCTGCCGACGGTGGAGAACACGCATCACGTCGCGCAGCGGGCCAACCCGGACTCGCACGTGGTCTACGTCGACAACGACCCGATGGTGCTGGCCCACGGCCGGGCGATCCTGGCCGAGAACGACCGGACCGGGGTGGTCACGTCCGACCTGCGTGACCCGGCGGCGATTCTGAGCGACGAGACGGTCAAGCGGCTCATCGACCTGGACCGGCCGGTGGGCCTGATGCTGGTCGGCATCCTGCACCACCTGCACGACAGCGAGGACCCGAAGGGCATCGTCGACGCCTACATGGCGGCGATCCCCTCAGGCAGTTACCTGTTCATCACCCATTTCTGCTCCGCCACCCAGGACGCGCGCGACGCGGAGAAGAAGTTCCTCGCGCTGCTCGGCACCGGCCGCTTCCGGACCCCCGAGGAGATCACCGGGTTCTTCGACGGGTTCGAACTGCTCGAGCCGGGGGTCGTCCCGCTGCCCCTGTGGCGTCCCGACGACACCGTCCCCGAGGTGCTCAGTGTGGGTCAGCGCCTCATGTACGGCGGCATCGCCAGGAAGCCCTGACCCGCTAACGCTCGGAGCCGCGCGGGCCGGTGATGAGGAAGACCCCGAGCGCGGCCAGGCAGAGGAACCCGGCGGCGCCGAGACTCGCCACGTTGAAGCCGTGAACGGCCGCTCGGGCGGCCGCCGCGGGATGCGCGTGGAGATAGCCGGCGGCGGCCGTCCCGGCGATCGTGCTGAGCAGCGCCGTGCCGAGCGAGGCGCCGATCTGCTGCGAGGTCATGACCATGGCCCCGGCCACGGCGGTGTCGGCCCCCGCGCCGAGGGTCGCGGTGCTGTTGGCGGCGACCAGCACCCACCCGGTGCCGAGACCGACCAGCGCGAACACCGGGAGCACGTGCGGCCAGTAGCCGCTGTCGACCTGGAGGAGACCGAGGAGCGCGAGCCCGGCGGCGATCGTCAGCAGCCCAGGGCACAGCAGTGACCGTACCGGCGCGCGCATGAGGAGCGGGCTCACCAGGCGTACGCCCAGCATGAGCCCGGCGGTGAGGGGCAGGAAGGCCAGACCCGCCCGGACCGGCGAATAGCCGAGCACGTTCTGCAGATAGAAGGTGAGGAAGAACAGCGCGGCGAACATGCCCACCGCCAGGCTGAGCACCGCCAGATAGGACCCGCTACGACGCCGGTCGAGGACCACCCGCAGCGGCAGCAGCGGCCCGGCGACCCTGCTCTGCACCCAGACGAATGCCGCGAGCGCCAGGACGCCGACGGTCAGCGCCCCGAGGGTGCTCGCCCCGCCCCAGCCGTCCGGTTCGGCTCGGGCGAAGCCCAGGACCAGGGCCATCAGGCCGATGGTGGCCGGCAGCGCCCCGGCGACGTCGACCCGTACCCCCACCGCGCGGGGCGCGGGACGGACCGCGTAGAGCACACCGGCTCCGGCGGCGACGGCGATCGGCAGGTTCACGTACATGCACCAGCGCCAGTCGAGGTAGTCGGTGAGGACCCCGCCGAGCACGACGCCCACGCCGGAGGAACTGCCCATGACGGTGCCGTAGATCCCGAACGCCTTACCGCGCTCCGCGGGCGTGGGAAAGGTGGCGGCGAGGGTCGCCAGCACGGACGGAGTCACCAGCGCCCCGAAGACACCCTGCAGGGCCCGCGAGGTGAGCAGCATCGCCGGGCCGACCGCCGCACCGCCGATCGCGGAGGCCAGGGCGAACCCGATCAACCCGATCATCAGACTGCGCCTGCGGCCGAGGAGATCCGACAGCCGGCCGCCCACCAGCAGTAACCCCCCGTACCCCAGAGCGAAGATCGTGATCACCCACTGCCGGTCCGGATCCGACAGATCCAGTGACCTCTGTACGGACGGCAGCGCGATGTTCATGATCGTCAGGTCCAGTCCGATCATCAGCTGGGCTGTCGCGACCGCGGTCAGCGCCCACCAGCGCCGGGGGACCGGGGCGGCGGGGCCGGAAGGAAGCCGGGGGGAGCCGACTGCTGTGGACATGACACACCTCACGAGATTGATTGGCTTAGCCAATGTTTGCTGATCAAATGTTGGCCAGGCCAACGGTAACAGGGATCGTGGGTAACGCCAACGGATTGGCTAGACTCTGCGCATGGAGACAGCCCCCAGCCGCCTGCGCGGGAAAGCCAGCTGGCTGATCAACAAGACCTCGCTGCACGCGCACAGGCTGATCACCGAGGGGCTGAGCCCGATCGACGCCCGGGGCTACCACTTCGCGATACTCGCCGCGCTGGAGGAGTACGGCCCCGCCAGCCAGGCGAGCCTCAGCCAGCGCTGCGGGATCGACCGCAGCGACACCGTCGCCATGGTCAACGAACTCGCCGAGCAGAAGCTGGTCGTACGTGCTCCCGATCCGGACGACCGGCGGCGCAACGTCATCACCATGACCCCGGAGGGCCGCCGGCGGCTCGACCAGCTCGACGCCGTGCTGGGCGAGGTCCAGCGCGACCTGCTCGCCCCGCTGTCACCCGCGGACCGCGAGCGGCTGGTCGACCTGCTGGGCCGCGTCCTCGACCACCACACCCGCTCGACGGACCGCCGCGACGGCGGCTGACGTGGTGGTGCGTGTCGGCCCATCGGCAGGGGGTGCGTGCTAGTCTGAACTCTGTTGCAGTTCTGGTACCCAATGAACTTTGTGTGCGCCTGACGGGACGTAGCCCCTCAGGCGCATTTTGTTTGCCGGTCATTTCCGGATGGGTCATTTCGGCGACGTGGGGCCCGTGACGTGCGGGTCCTGACTACTGCGCCTATCCAAGAGGAGATCGACATGGCGACTGGCACTGTGAAGTGGTTCAACTCCGAAAAGGGCTTCGGCTTCATCGAGCAGGACGGCGGCGGCGCCGACGTCTTCGCCCACTACTCCAACATCGCTGCCCAGGGCTTCCGCGAGCTGCAGGAAGGCCAGAAGGTCAGCTTCGACATCACCCAGGGCCAGAAGGGCCCGCAGGCCGAGAACATCGTTCCCGCCTGACGTAACGCACAACGAGCCGGGGTTCGCACCTGAAGAGGTGCGGGCCCCGGCTCGTCGCGTTGCGGGCCCGAGTCGCGGGGCGCGGCGCCCTCCTGAGCGTTAATGTCGGCGAAACCGCACGTCACGTGGCCGCGAAACAGCCGGCTGCCATCCTGCCCCCATGAGCGATGCGAAAGATGTAGATCGGGCGCACACTCCTGAGCAGGCCACCGCCTCGTGGAAGCGTGAGGTCGTAGAGCTGGCGGTGCTGTTCGTCGCGGTCGGTCTGGCCCACCTGTTCGCCACTCTTATGGGGCACTCCGCCCCGGGCCCCGCGGTGCTGATCGCACTCGGTGCGGGGCTGATCGTCTGCGCCTTCGTCCACAAACGGCTCGGCACGCGGCGCGGAACCCGGCGTCACACCGCCGAGGTGATCGATATCGAGGGAGGCCGGCCCATGAAGCTGTGGCGTATCCGCACCCGGGTGGTCGACCGACCGGGCCGTCTGGCGGAACTGGCCGCGGCGTTCGCCAGGCTCGACTGCAACGTCCTGGCCCTGCACATCGCCGCGACGGGCAGCAGCGCGATCTCTCCGTCCGGCTGCGACGCGCTGGACGAGTTCGTGGTCGAGACGCCCGCCCAGCTGAGTGAGAAGGACCTGCGGTCGGCGGTCGGCAAGGCCGGCGGGCTCGACATCGTCATCGTCCGCGCGTACGTCAAAGACCTGGTCGATCCCGGGGTCCAGGCCCTCGTCCTGGGCCACGCCGTCAGCGAGGATCCGGAGCAGTTGCCCCACGCGATGGCGGAGCTCCTGCGCGCCACGGACGTCCAATGGCGGCTTCCCGGAGACACCGTCGCCGGCGGCGGCGATTCCGGCACCACCATGGTGATCTCCGTCCATCCCGAACGGGCGCTCCTGGTCAGCCGCCCCGCCTTGCCGTTCACGCCGACAGAGGCGGCCCGGGCCGCCGCGCTGGCCGCCAGCGTGAGACAGCGGCGCTACTCCGACTGAACGCCGGCTCCCGACCGCCCGACCATGACTACATATAGTCATCATATGATCACAAAGAGTTGATAGATGCTCGCTCGGGCCGTTTCAGGCGGGTGATCGCAGAGCAGGAAGAGATCACCCGGGAGCGCATCCAGACAGGACGCCGGGTTCTACGGAAGGAATCGGCAATGTTCAAGAGCTGTCTGCGCATCCCGCTGGTCGGTGCCGCCGGCGTGCTGGCCGCCACGCTGGTGGCCCTTCCCTCGCAGGCCGAGGATGTGGAATGCCCGGAGTCGACCACCTGTCCCACCACGGTGACCTTCACCGTGACCGCCGAGGACGGCCTGAAGATCAGCGTGCCGGATGCCAAGCTCATCGGAGATGGCGCGGGAGGCCAGCAGATCACTGCAGTTCTCGGCCCGGTCGAGGTGACCGACGAGCGGGCCGCGCTCGTCGCTACGTGGGTGTCGTCGGTGGACGCCTCGGCGGGTGGCTTCACGACGGGTGGTGGCACCCCCGCGGAGACGATTCCCAACACGGATGTTCTGTACTGGTCCGGCCCCGCGACCGCCACCACAGGTACCGGCACCTTTGTCCCCGGCCAGATCAACGCGGCGGCCGCGCAATCGCTGAACGTATCGCGCACCGCCTACAGCAAGGTCACCGGCTCCGGCGACAACTCCTGCACCTGGAACCCGTGGATCGTCGTCAACCTCCCCGCCCAAGCGGTGGCAGGCACCTATACCGGCACGGTGAACCACTCCGTCGCCTAGCTCATATGCCTACCTCGCTGTTGCGCAGGCCCGTCTACACGACGCTGATGGCGCTCCTGCTGCACGTGGTGATCAGCGCTCCCGCGGTCGCGGACTCGGAGAGCCGGGACGGGACGAGTTCGAGCGGCAGGGGCGGCATCGGCATCAAGCTGCTGGAAGTCCCTGCCAACCGGATGGACGACCCGCGTTCGCGCGTCTTCATCGTCGACCATGTCAATCCCGGCACCACCTTCACCCGGAGCCTTGAGGTCTACAGCACCTCGCGCGAGCCTCAGCACGTGGAGCTGTACGCGGCCGCCGCCGGTATCAGGGGCGGACGCTTCACCTTCGCGCCGGACCGCACCTCCAACGAGCTGAGCGAGTGGGTCAGGCTCAACCGTTCGTCCGTCGACCTGCCGGCGAACGGCAGGACGCGGGTGAAGGCCACCGTCGCCGTGCCGCAATGGGCCAGTAAAGGAGAGCGGTACGCCGTCGTATGGGCACAGGTCTCCTCGGACAAGCCTGGAGCGAAGGGGAACGTGAAGCTCGTCCATCGCGTCGGGATCCGCTCCTATCTCGACGTGGGTTCGGGCGGGGAGCCGCCCTCGGACTTCGAGATCGGCGAGGTGGTGCCGGGGCGGGCCGAGGACGGGCAGCTGAAGATCGTGGTGGACGTCTCCAACACCGGCGAACGCGCGCTCGACTTCGACGGAGAGCTGTCGCTGTCGGACGGGCCGAGCTTTCTGCGCGCCGGCCCCTTCCCGGTCAATCGCGACACCACCCTGGCGCCCGGCGACCAGGGAAACGTCATCGCACTGATGGGTAATGACCTGCCCGCCGGGCCGTGGAGGTTCCACCTCACCCTGCGCAGCGGCCGGGTCAGCCATACGGCGACCGGAACGCTCACCTTTCCCGAAAAGCCCGGAACGTGGGGCCTGCCGGGGTCATTGGACTCCCCGTGGACGCTGGCCCTCGCGGGCGCCGGGCTGACCGCCCTCATCGCCGGGGTGGTCCTCCTCGTCGCGTTCCGTCGCTTCCGCACGCGTCAGCCGAGTTCCGGTAATTGATGAGTGCCATTGTTTGTTTTTATTTGCCGTGGTGTCGAGCCCGACTAATCACTTAGGCGGCTTATAGGAGAGATGTCCGATCATCGTGGTGTCGGATTGGTGATGATCCTCTGTCTATGAACATTCTTGTGGCTACCACGCCTGGCTCACGTTATCTTGTCACGGCGGATACTTCTGGTAGCTCAAGATCGGCAGAGGACAATCGGCTGATGAAAAGCAAGCGCACCTGGCAGGTCGTGCGAAATGTCGCGGACAAGGCGCTCCTCAACCTCCCCGTTACGGCCCTTCTTGGAATGGCGGTCCCGGGGCTTGGAGTCGCGGTCACACTTGTCGATGATCAGGCTCATGATGCCGTTGTCCTGGCTTTATTGATTTGCGCGGCGCTCGGCGGACTTTCGATATGGCTGAGGCACACGAGCGACGGCGGTTACAAAGAGGTCGCCGCGCGATTGGCTCGGACTCTCTCCGGCGGAGGTCTTCCGGTCATCGTCGCTCTCGGCCGTTTGTGCAGTAAGAACGATGCGATCCAGGCGCAGGCCGCGGCCGATATCCTCATCCACCAGATCGTCGCCGCGGCCAGGCGTACCTGCAGTCATGCCAAGCAGCCGAGCTTGACCCGGGCCGCTTACTATAAGTTCGGGCAGGACGGGTATCTACAACTGGTAAGCGCGCTTTGGGGAGTCGGCTCGCCGCGGAGCAGGTTAGGTGTCGATGGTGATCACGACAGAGATCTCCTGCAATTCGCATCGAACCATCTGAGGGTGAAGCGCGTAGATGATATTAGCCGGGAAGATTGCTTCCTCGACGTCCTGGAGATGGGGAAGCCCCGGTATAAGAGCTGTATCGCCAGCTCGGTCGGCGTCAAGGAGGCCGGGCTCAAAGAAGGGCTGCTCGTCGTGGTCTCGCCCGAGGCGAAAGCGTTCGAAGATTCGGATGTAGAAGCGCTCAGACTGCTCGGCGGAGCGCTGGCCGCAGGTCTGGCGCATGTTCGTGCTCTGTGAGACTTTGATGGCAGCGCATCGACGGGGCGGCAAATGCAGGGAGGGAGCCTAAATGGAAAACGGACCTACTGTGAGTGACGAAGTCATCGAAAGGGCCGAGCAGGTCGCGGACGAGCGGCTCGATGTCGACGAGTATTACACCGACGTCGAACGACGCGCTGTCCTGCTGGTGGAGAAGGAAGTCAAGAGGCGCCGCGCGAGACTCGGACTTCGCTGGCGGGCGACCGGAGCTTGATCGCTGGAAGCCCTCCGAGCGGCGGCGCCTCCGTGGATTCAACGGGTCTGACTACGCAGCGCAGCCAGTTGCGGACCGTACGTTTGAGGTTGGCTCACCTTGAGCCCGGTCAGCCGACTCAGCCGGACCGCTCGACGGCGGATGCGGGGCGCGACGGTCACGGCGGCTCCGCGCCGGATTCGCGCTGACCGGCGTCCGCCGTGGCGGGTGCCTCTGGGCCGTGTAAGCCCGCGGCGGCGAGGGCGATGAAGGCGCAGATCCCGAGCATGGTCGCCCAGACGCCGTGATAGGCGCCGAGCACGCCGAGGCGGTGCCCCGACAGGACCAGCACGAGCGCCGACACGCCGATGACCGCGCCGCAGGCCCGCGAGGTGACGGACAAGGCGGTGCCGGTGGCGAGCCGCGCGGGCGGGATCTCGGCGACGGCGGCGCCGCTGAGCGACGTGACCAGCACGGCGATGCCGACCCCGGTGACGACGACCGCGGGGAAGACCACCGTGAGGTAGGCCTGGCCGCCTCCGGTCGCGACCGCCAGGCAGGCCGTGGCGAGCGACAGCAGCACGACACCGCACAGCGCCAGTCGGCGATGCCCGGTTCTGGCCGCCAGCCGTCCGGCGATCGGTGCGGTGAGGACCTGCGCGACCGCTCCCGGAGTGACGGCGAGCCCCGCCTGGGTCTCGGAATATCCCCAGATCCTGGTCAGGAACAGGATGTTGGCCAGCGGCAGGGCGAACATCACCAGGCCGAGCAGGAACATCGCGAGGTTGGCCCGCTGCGTGCTCCGGGCCCGGAGGATCTTCAGGTCCACGATGGGAGCGGGGTGCGAGCGCGCCCGCCGGACGAACAGCACGCCGAAGACGACGCCCGCGACCAGGGCGGTGATCGTACCCGGGCTGCCCGGCCCCCACGCGTCACTCTGCACGATGGCCAGTGAGGGAAGGCCGATGGCCGCCACCAGCAGGATCAGGCCGACGATGTCCGGCAGCCGGGACGGGGTGGACGGGGGTGTGCGGGCCAGGGTTCGCCACGCGCCGGCCAGCACGACGAGCCCGACCGGCAGGTGCAGGAAGAACACCGTACGCCAGTCCCAGACGCCGACCAGCAGACCGCCGAGCGAGGGCCCGGAGGCGGTCGCCACCGACTGCGTCGCGCTCCACAGCCCGATCGCCGTGCCACGCCGTTCCGGCGGGTAGTACGGCAGGATCAGGGCGAGGGTCAGCGGGGTGATCACGCCGCCGCCCACGCCTTGGACCACCCTGGCGGCGATCAGGATGCCGGCCGAGGGGGCGATCGCGCACAGCGCGGCGCCGATCACGAACACCGTCAGCCCGGCGAGGAAGACCCGGCGATAACCGAACCGGTCGGCCAGGCCGCCCGCCGGCAGCAGCGCCGCCGTGAACGTGATCGCGTAGCCGTTGAACACCCACGACAGTTCGGGCAGGCCGCTGCTCGGAAAGCTCCGGAGCATGTCGGGGAACGCGATGTTCGCCAGCTGTACGTCGATCGCACCGAGGAAGGCGCTCCCGCACAGCACCGCCAGCGGGAGCGCGCGGGATCCGCGCACCTCAGCTCGACGCCGCGCCGAACCGCTCCCGGAGCTCGACCTTTCGGATCTTGCCGGTGAGGGTCCGTGGCATCGCCTCGACGAGTTCGAGGCGCTCGGGCCAGAACCAGCTGTTCACGCCGGCGTCCTCCAGGTGGGTCCGCAGGTCCTCCAGCGTGGGTGGCTCACCCGCCGGCGTCACCACGGCGCACACCAGCTCGACCAGCTTCGGGTCCGGGATGCCGATGAGCGCGATGTCACGGACGGCGGGGTGCCGGCCGAGCAGTGCCTCGATGTCGCTGACCGGCAGCTTGAGACACATGTTCGCGATGATGACGTCCTTGGTCCGGCCGGAGATGCGCACGCCGCCGTAGCCGTCGTCGCGGGCCAGGTCGCCGGTGTCGAACCAGCCGTCCGGCGTGACCGATTTGGCGTAGATCTCGTCGCGCCGGTAGTAGCCGAGGCATTGGGCCGCGCCGCGTACCTGCAAGGCGCCGATCTCGCCGGCCGGGACCGGCTGGTTCTCCTCGTCGACGATGCGCGCCTCCATGCCGGCCACGACGGTGCCGTCGCTCTCTCCGGCCCGCTCCGGCGGGTCCTCGGGCCGGGTCATGGTGACGCCGCCGTTCTCGGTCATGCCCCACAGCGCGTACACCCGTACTCCGAGGATCTCGCTCACCTGCTCCACCAGGTGCGGCGGGACGGGCGCCGAGCCGGACACGAAGATCCGCAGACTGGGGATCTTCCGCGGGTTGGCCTTCTGCTCCTCGCTGATCTCCCGGGCGAAGGGCGGCGTGCCGTAATACATCGTGACGGCGTGCTCGGCCATGAGGTCGAGGTAGACGCCGGGGTTCCAGAGGTCGGCCGTGACCGCGGTGCCGCCCAGCATCAACGCCTGCAGGTACGTCATCACCAGGCCCACATAGTGCATGGAGGTCTGCGCCGTCATGATGACCAGGCTGTCGTCCAGGCCGTACGCGTCCCCGTAGCCGCGGATGGCGGCATGCAGGGTGTTCTGGCTGTGCAGCGCGCCCTTGGGCTCTCCGGTCGTCCCCGAGGTGAACAGGATGAGGAACGGATCGTCCGGACCCAGCGCGCGTCCGGCCAGCTCCGCGGGGTCACCGGGTTCGGGGTCGAGGAGGTGCTCCTCGAATCCGATGGACCCGGCCGGGCCGTCGCCGCCGAGGACGACGACGTGCTCCAGGGTCGGGATCTCGCTCGCGAGCGTCATCGCGGTCTCCGCGGTCGGCAGGTCACCGAGCTGGTTCACGGTGATGAAGACCCGCGCCTCGGTCAGCCGGATCATGAAGTCGAGCTCGCGATGCCGGTAGATGGGGAACTGCGGCGCGATACGCGCGCCGACTTTGATGCAGGCCAGCGTCAGCGGCAGCATCTCCCGGCGATTGGGTAATTGGATGGCGACATAATCCCCGGGCCGTACGCCCAGCCGGATCAGGCCGTGGGCGATTCGGTCGGTCAACTGGTCCAGTTCCGCGTAGGTGACGACGTCGGTACGGCCGTCGGCGACCCGTCGGCTGATCAGCGCGGGTTTGCCGGGAAATGCCGCCACGTTATGCCGAAGGTCATCCAGGAAGGTCGCGCTCCGCCACCAGCCGTTGCGCCGATATTCCTCGTGTGTGTCCGTCACGCTCGCCCGCCTTTCGTCAGGCGCCTCGCAGACGCCCTTGGCTGCTGATCTGCACGAAATTCAAAATACGGCATATAGGGCTTTTATTCGCCTGCTGTGTTATCCGGCTTTCTCCGCCGGGTGACGAGGAAGAACAGCGTCGGGAGATGGACCGCGACTCCCTCCCACACCTCCGCGCAGACGGCGACGCCCGGCCGGGCGAACGTGCCGGGCGGAGGTTCGGCCACGCGGATCACCGAGCGACGCCCGTCGAGGAGCCTGGCCGCCACGGAGATGTCACCGACGAGGGCGGACCCCGGGCTGATCCACCGGTTGCGGCAGATCTTCATGCCGTTGCCCGTCGCCAGGTCCGCCAGCAGGCCGTTGCGGCCGACGAGCCAGTGGTAGTAGTCGTTCGGGTTGATGATCATCGCGTGCGGCGTGGCCCCTGACTGCTCGACCTCGTCACAGGCCGCCAGGACCCCGGCGACGTAGTCGGTCTCGTAGGGGAGCCGGGCGATCTCCGGGTGGTCGAGCAGGTGGTTGGTCAGCGCGAGGTTCTCCGCCGTGGCGAGCCGGACCAGGAGCCGGTAGTCGAGGAAGGTGGCCAGCGCGGCCGGGTCGTCGGCCAGCCCGTCGGGGATCTGCACCCACGCCCGGATCGGGTGCACCCCGGCCTCGGCCATGCCGAACCTGAACGCGGCCTCGCGGCGGACGTCGGAGTCGCGTACCGCCTTCCGCTCCTCCTCGCTGGGCCGGGACTCGGTCCAGAAGCGGGCGACGTCGTCGGCGGGGCGGACCTTGAGCAGGTTGCGCACGGTCAGCCGGGGCCGGTCCTTGGTGGGTTCGTGCGCCTCGGTGATGGTGTAGTCGAAGGTCACCTCCGCGTGGCGGGGATCGGCCGCGAACGCCCGCGCGAATGCCTCGCCCGGGGACTGCTTCACGGTCGGCGCGCCGGCTGGGGCTGTGTCCGTTGACATGGGTGCTCCCGGTCAGAAGTCGTGCTGGATGAGCCGCTGGTAGAAGGGCAGATGGTGGTCGTAGAAGGCCTTGAGCGCGGGGTGGTTGTCGACGGTGTCCGGGTAGGTGTTGAGGCGGTCCTCGAAGCCGGCGCTGCTGCTCGCGTCGAGATGCCATCGGCGGGTCCGCCGCCACTCGGGCCGATCCCCCGAGTCCCAGGTGAGAGCCCGGGGGAGGAACGGCAGGCCGGCGTACTCGCAGAAGACCTCGGCCACCTTCGCCGGCTCCCGCACCAGCCGCTCCGTGCGGAGGACGAGCGGCCTGCGCCCGGTGGCCGACCAGACCAGCTCGAACAGCCGGTGCAGGCGTTCGTAGCCGATCTCCGCGCGGGTCACCGCCGGTTTGATCGCGTAGTGCGAGCTGATGGTCGGCCTGGGGTCGCGGACGATGAAGGTGTGGACGATCCCGGTGAGCTCGCCGGGGTGATCGAAGAGGTAGGCGTACTCGTAGTCGAGGACCTCCTTGACGAACACCGGCCGTACGCGGGCCAGCTCCTTGAGGCCGGCGAGGAGTTCCTTCTCCGAGCGCGCCGTCGTCTGACCGCCGAGCGGGACCGCTCCCTCCTCGGTCAGGGCGAGGAACGGCTCGTGCAGGACGGTCACGTCGCCGCGCTCGATCATCATGCGCAGGAACGCCGTCGAGGCGGAGCGGGAGTGCGCCCACATGATGATCAGCGGGTTCACCCCGACCACCAGGCCGGGACGCGGTCCCAGCGGTGCCGGCGGAGCTCCTGGAGCAGCGCGTCGTCGAGCGGCCGGCCGTCGCTGACCGCCAGGTTCGCCCGTACGTGTGGGGGCCGGCGCATGCCCGGGATGACCGTGCTGACCGCCGGATGGTGGAGGATGAACCGGAGGGCGAGTTCGGGGAGCGACCTGCCCTCGGGGACGGTCGCCTTGAGGCGCTCGGCCCGCTCGACGCTCGGCTGGAGGTTCTCCGCGCAGAAGTAGGTGCTGCGCCAGTCCTCCTCCGGCCAGGTGCTGGCGGCGGTCAGCGCGCCGGTGAGCGTGCCCTCGTCGAACGGGACGCGGGCGATGATCCCGACGCCGTCGCGCAGCGCGCGGTCGAACAGCTCGTCCTCGGGCGCCTGGTCGAAGATGTTGTAGATCACCTGGATGACGTCGATGAGACCGGTGTCGAGGGCGGCGAAGCAGTTGGCCGGCTCCCACCGGTTGACGCTGATGCCGACCGCGTCGATGACCCCCTCACGCTTGAGGTCGGTGACGGCCTCCTGCCAGCGCTCGTCGCCCGCCCACCGGTCCTCCCAGGTGTGGAACTGCATCAGGTCGATGCGCGGCACTCCGAGGTTCTCCAGGCTTCTGTACGTGTACTCCCTGATGTGGTCGGCGGGGTAGGCGTCATCGAGGGTGTCGTCCGGTCCCGGCGGCCATTCGCGGTTCTTCGGGGGGATCTTCGTGGCGACGTACAGTTTCCGGTCGGGATGGCGGCGGAGCAGCGCGCCGAGCAGCTGTTCGCTGATCCCCCGGCCGTACACCCAGGCCGTGTCGAAGAAGGTGCAGCCCAGCTCGACGGCCTCGTCGAGGCAGTGCGGGGCGACGTCGTAGTCCCAGCCGGTGAAGTTGCCGGGGCCGCCGCCGATACCCCACATGCCGTATCCGACCTCGCTGACTTCCCAGCCGAGGTTTCCCATCTTGCGGTGTCGCATCCCTTGAACCCTCTGTCTTCGTGATCAGCCGGTTGGCACCTGTCGATGTCCTTTCACCGCGCGGCCGCTCGCCAGCCGGGCGTGGTACGCGGTGATCGAGCCGTCCAGGCTGCCGTCGTCGAGCTGCCACCGCTGCTCGAGCCGGCGGCACTCGTCCTTGCGGAACAGCGCGGGATTGTCGGTCAGCAGGTCGGCGAACGCCTGCTTCAGTCCGTCCTCGTCCGTGCCCCGCGGGGTGGGCAGGAGTGAGGCGAGCGTGGTCAGCTCACGGTCAGCGGTCGTCCGGCCCGCCTCGCGGACCAGCGTCACGAAGTCCCCGCACGGGATCGGGGCGATGGCCACGCCGGCGCGCAGCAGGACGTCGTCGAAGCAGACGCTCTCCGCGCGGAAGACGTGCAGGGTACGGCCCCAGGCGGCGCGGTCGCACACCGCCGCCGCCACGCGGGCCGCCACATAGTCGACCGGGGTGTAGTCGGACCGCGTGGCGACATCCGGCCGGACGCCCAGCCGCAGGAACGCCGACAGCAGCAGATGCGTGAACGCCACCGGGTTCGGATATCCGTTGTCCGCGCTCGGCATCACCTCGCCGAGCCTGAGCACGGTGACCAACGCGCCCCGGCGCCGGGCCTCGGCGAGGTAACGTTCGGCGATCCACTTGGACCGGCTGTACCCGCCGGCGGGCGTCCTGGCGAGGGACGGTTCGTAGTCCTCGGGCAGCCGGTCGTCGTGCCGGAGCGCCTCATCCTGGAGCGCCGCGAGCGTCGACACATAGTGCACCGGTACGGGCCGGTAGGCCATCGCGAGCCGGACCAGCTCGATGGTGCCCCGGACGTTGACCTGACGATGGGCGCGGTAGTCGAACAGGAAGTTGACCAGGGCGCCGTTGTGGAGCACCAGGTCGCAGGTGCGTGCCAGGTGTTCCCAGGTACGGGCGGCCAGCCCGAGGCCCGGTAACGCCAGGTCGCCCGCGAACCCCTCGAGCCGGTCGGCGAACCGCGGCTCCCAGAGGCCCCGCTCGATGAGCGCGCCGACGACCCTCGCGGTCGCGCCGGCGTCGTCGGCGGCCCGGGCGAGGCAGCGTACCCGCAGGTCGGTGCGGGCCAGCAGCTCATGGACCAGGCGGCTGCCGACGAAGCCGGTCGCCCCGGTGACCAGGACGGTCCGCAGCTGCCCCGACCGGTCGGCGGGCCGGACGGGCTCGCCCTCGGGCACCGTCGCGTCGCGGGCCATGAGCACGGACTCGTCCTCGATGGCCACGCCGTCGCGCCGCCGCCGTTCGATCAGCGGCGTCAGCTCGTCGGCGGTGGGGTGGTCGTACAGATCCTTGACGTCGACCCGCACGCCGCACTCCGCGGTGATCATGTGCACCACGGACAGGGCCTGGATGGAGTCGCCGCCCGCCTCCGCGAAGTGCGTGTCGGCGGTGAGGCCGGGCCGGCCGAGCGCCGACCGCAGCGTCCGCAGGACCTGGTCGGCCAGGGTCGCCGTCGGCGCGCTCTCGGCCAGCCGGGCAGTGTCCTCGGCGAGCCGGCCGTCGAGGACCGTCTGGAGCCGCCCGCGGTCGACCTTGCCGTTGTCGTTCAGCGGCATCTCCGGCAGCAGGAAGAAGTAGCGGGGCATGCTGGTCCTGGGCAGGGTGCGGCGCAGGTGCTCGCGGAGCCCGGTCTCGGTCAGGCCGCCACCGGAGGCGAACAACGCGAGCGCCTTCGTCCCTGCCTGCTCGGCCACCAGGACCTCGGCCTGCCGGACGCCGGGGCACCTCTCGGCCGCCACCTCGATCTCGCCCAGCTCGATCCGGACCCCGTGGATCTTGACCTGGAAGTCCTTGCGCCCGGAGAAGAACAACCGGCCCTCGTCGTCCAGATGACCGAGATCGCCGGTGAGATAGAGCCGGTCTCCGGGGATGCGCTCCGGAAACGGATTGCGGACGAACGCCTTGGCGGTGGCGGCGGGGTCACCTAGATACCCCTCGCCGAGGCAGTCGCCACCGATGGCGATCTCCCCGGTGGCACCCGGTGGCACCGGACGCAGGTCGTCGTCGACCACCACGGCATAGCAGTTGTCGATCGGGCGGCCCAGCGGAATCGTGTCCCCATCGGCCCCGGACACGCGGTGGAAGACCATCCCGATGGACGCCTCCGTCGGCCCGTAGCCATTGGTCACCTCAAGGCCCGGCAGCAGCGCCATCAGCCGGTGCACCGCGTGCGAGTTGACCGCCTCGCTGCCGACGATGAGCCGCCGGAGCGACGAGAGCTTCCGCAGCGCCTGCTCGTCGCTGTCCACGATGGCCACCAGCGCGTTGAAGACGCTCGAGACGAAGTCCGCGGTCGTGATGCCGTACTCGGCGATCAGGTCGATGGTGTGCTGCAGGTTGAGGAACTCACCCTGTACGGGCAGGACGGTGTGGCCGCCCGTGGTCAGCGGCCAGAACAACTGCCAGAGCGAGGAGTCGGAGGTGTGCCTGCTGTTCTGCAGGACCACGTCGTCACCGGTCGCGGCGAAGTACCGCGTCATGAAGCGAAACCGGTTGGTCAGCCCCGCGTGCCGGTTCATCGCGCACTTCGGCGTGCCCGTGGTGCCCGAGGTGAAGTAGCCGTAGATCAGGTCGTCGGGGCCCACCGGCGCCGCCGCGCGCCGGGGCGCCGGGTCGATCCGGCCGACCTCGACGGTGACCGCGCGATGCCGTAACTCCCGCGGCAGCGCATCGGCGGTGGCGCACAGGATCGGCCCGGCCGGCAGCACCCCGAAGGTGTCGCGGATCCGGTCCTCCGGCCACGAGGGGTCGAGCGGTACGAAGGCCGCGCCCAGCTTCATCAGCGCCAGGTAGGTGATAGGCAGTTCCAGGGAGTTGACCAGCAGGACCGCGACCACGTCGCCCTTGCCCACGCCATGCTCGGCCAGCGTGGCCGCCAGGCCGTTCACCAGCCCGTCCAGCTGCCGATAGGTGAGCATCCGGCCGTCGAACGTCACCGCCGGGCGCTCGGGATGGCGGTCGACCTGCTCCTCGATCAGCGCCCAGATCGGCTGGAACGCCCCGAAGTCAACTGCTTGGCCGGCGAAGCTCTGGAGTCCGGTCATCTCCACCTCTCCCCAAGGAATGCCCCCGTGCCGGCCGGGCCCCTGCTGAACCTGGGCCGGTGCCACGCCCATGCCGCCCTACTCATAGGCGTTCCATGTCGTTCCATGTACGCAGGTCAAGCAGCGGGCGTTCCGGTGAGAGGTGGGCGTACGCGGCATCCGCCGGCGTGCGCCGTGCCGCCGCGGCGGCGATCTGGCCGACGGCGGGTGCGGTCTGAACCCCGTAACCACTGAGCGCGGCCAGCCAGACGAAGCCCGGCGCGTCCGGTGTCTCGCCGACCACCGGCGTGTCGTCCGCCACCGCGCTACGCAGGCCGGCCCACGCGTGCCGGACACTGCGGATCTCCAACGTGGTGGCCTTGTGTAATCGCTCCACGGCGATCGCGACGTCAAGGTCGTCCGGACGGACGTCCCCGGGTGGCATCGGTGTCGCGTCGGCCGGTGAGATGAGCAGCCGTCCCGACTCGGGCTTGAAGTAGAAGGTGTCCGCCACGTCGGTGACCATCGGCCAGCGGGTCGCGTCGACTCCGCCGGGCAGATCGGCGAGGAAGGCGGTGCGGCGCAGCGGCCGCAGGCCGACGGGCCGCACCCCCGCGAGCCCGGCCACCTCGTCGGCCCACGCGCCGGCCGCGTTGACCACGGTCGGCGCGGCGAACTCGCCCGCGTCGGTGACCGCCCGCCAGAGCCCGCCGCGCCGGAACAGACCCCGCACCCGCGCCGAGGTGATCACCTGGCCGCCGCGCGCCCGGATGCCGCGGAGAAAGCCCTGGTGGAGCGCGTCCACGTCGATGTCCATCGCCGCGGGTTTCAGCATGGCGCGGCTGTACCACCCGGACCGCACGATCGGGCACCGCCGACGCACCTCGTCGGGGTCGATTTCACGGACCGGGGTGGGCGCCGACAGCCCGTCGGCCAGCATCTCGGCGAACCGCTCCGCCGCGTCCACCGCGCCGGCCGGGCACAGCGTGAGCACGCCACGCGGGGTCAGCAGCGGAGCGTCCGTGAATCCGGGTGGTGGTGTGGTGAGAAACGGGCGGCTCGCGGCGGTGAGCGCTCGTACGGCCTGGTTGCCGAAATACTCGGAGAAGAGCGCGGCGGACCGTCCGGTCGAGTGGTAGCCGGGGGCCCGCTCCATCTCGAGCAGCGTCACACCGCCGGACTCAGCGAGGAAGTATCCAGCGCTGGCACCGGCCACCCCGCCGCCCACGATGAGAAAGTCTCTCACGGTGGTAATCGATCATACTTCCGGCTGGACTCGCAAATATTTTCTACATTCCTGACTATTCGTCGATTGTCAGGAGGAATCTGGGTGGCGCGGCCGGGGCGCTGTAAGCGCAGGTCACGGGTATGGTGCATGACGTTAGGCGATGGACGATCTTCCGAAACTGATTCTGGTCAAATTAGATAAAAGGCGTGATAGGTCGCTAACTTTCCGTTTTCAGGATATGGACGTCTTTTAGGCTGGTTTAGCGATTGCTGAATATTCTGGCGTTATGGAGCGTTCCTGATAATCGCCTATCTAGCCGGTGTCGGGGTCAATGGGCTCTTTAAGACCGAAACCTCCGCGGGCGTGACCGCGGAGGTTTCGGCTGTGCGGAGGGTGGCTTGTGGCCGGGTTCGGCGTCCCGGAGGTCCTCTGCACCGATGCCCCGGCAGCGAAACTACATAACGTAACCATTTGACTACAGAATGCTGCCATACGTAGATACCTACGTACCCCGAAATAGGTAGTCATATGGGGATTTATCACATCTCGCCGTTGCGGGCTGTGAGGGAGGCTGGTGGCCAAAGCACCAGTTCAGCCCGGAAGTGAGGATCGAGGCTCCGCGCCATGTATAAGCATCAGCCCCCCGAATCCGCCCCCCTACGTTCCCGAACGCGAGGCGCCACGCTTCGCCGCCTACTGCTTGGAGCAGGGATGGGGTCTGCGCTGTCTGGGGATGGTGTGCATGGCCGGCACAGGTTCAGGTCCACGGCTGAGGATGACCGCCTCGCCGGAGCGCGACGGGTGGCCTCATGGAGGCTCCCGCACAAGCCCGGCTCCGTACCCAAGGCGCGTCACCTGACCCGTGAGCTGCTGATCGACTGGGGTTACCCCGGCCAGGGCGATGTCGCGGAGCTGCTCGTCAGCGAGCTGGTCACCAACGCGCTGAAATACGTGAAGGGGACCGTCGACCTCAGCTTCTCCGCTGAGGACGGGCTGCTGCGCATCGAGGTCGAGGACACCAATCCCGAACTGCCGCAGGTGGGTGCGGCACCCCGCCCGGACGACGAGCGAGGCCACGGGCTCCGCTTGGTCGAGATGCTGTCGTGCTGCTGGGGCAGCGTACGCACCGGCCGGGGAAAGGTCGTCTGGTTCGAACTGCCCGCCTGTGCCATCGCCGAAGGCTGAGCCCGCGAGTCCGCACTCCTGAAAGGCTACGAGAGAGCTTCCATGCGTCAGATCCGTGTTCACAAACGCCCCATCCGCACGACCGACAATCGGCCAGATCTGCGGACGCCGTCAGGACGGCGGTTGCCGTACTGACCCATGAGCCACTGTGGACCCCCTCAGAAAGGGACGCCGGCACCGATCGGATCACCACCGAGATCGGGCCGGCGTTCCTTCTGATCTGGAGCAATGGTCATTCTGTGTCGGACTGCTCGATCGCGTAGGTGATCGCCCGTTCCACCCCGAGCCGCGACCCTTGGCGGAAGACCGCCGAGAACGCCCGTCCACCCAGTTCGGCACGGGCCCGCGCCATGCACTGCTCGTGCCCGCGTACGTGCGGGAACAGCCGGGTCGGCGAGGCGCCCATCGCCCGCCACAGCGGGTGGGCGGTGCCGAGTATCCGGGCCGCGCGCTCATAGCGGCCCTGCGCGCAGGCGGTCCAGGCCAGGACCTCCAGGCATTGCGTGAGGCCCCACCGGTCGTTGATCAAGCTCCGGAACTCGGCCGCCTCCCTCATCAGGGACTCGGTCCTGCGCCAGTCGCCCTGGTTCCACGCGGCGATGCCCAGAGCGAACAGCGCGTACCCGCGTGACACCTGGGCGTGCCGCGCCTCGGACAGCGCGAGGAACCGCTCGCTCAGGCTGATGCCGAGCTCCGGGACCTCGGCCGAGCCATAGGCGGCGGCGTAGAAGAGATTGATGCTGGCGGCATCGACGTCTCCACCGGCCAGGTGTTCGGCACGCGCCTTCTCCAGGAGCTCGAGGCCCTGCTTGGGGTCGCCTGCCGAGAACGCGGCGATGCCCGATACCTGGGTGGCGAACGCGATGGCCGACCTGTCGCCCAGCCGCCGGGCCAAGGCATGACATTCCGCCAGCCGCGGCATGGCCGCCTTCAGGTCGCCCTGATGGAGGGCCAGCAGGCCGTCGGCCCACAGGGCCTTGGCCCGCGTGGAGTTCGCCTCCGGCAGGAGTTGCAGGCCACGCTCCAGCCAGTGCCGGCCTTCGGTGATGGAACCGGCGATGATCCAGAAGACCCACAGCGCCGAGGCGATCTCCAGCCCCACAGCGGCCCGGGCCGCCCGGCCGAAGCACAGGTCGAGCGCGACGCGCAGGTTGGGACTGTCCAACTGCAGGGTCCGAAAGCCCTCGAGCTGATGGGGAGAGAGCCGCTCCAGCCGGTGCCGCTCGACCACGTGCCGGTAGTAATCGACATATCGGCTGCCCAGCTTCGTCGTCTCGGCGAAGGTCAGTCGCTCACGGCCGTACGCGCGGATGCTGTCGAGCATGTGGTAGCGCACCCCGACCTCTCGCTGCTGCGCGATGACCACGGATTTGTCCACCAATCCGGCGATCAGATCGATGACCTCCGGCTGGTCGATCTCCGTTCCCGCGCAGATCGCCTCCGCCGCCTCAAGTTCGACGCCGCCGGCGAAGATCGACAGCCGGCTCCACAACCGCTGCTCGGCCTGGCAACACAGCCCGAAACTCCAGTCCAGGGTCCCGCGCAGCGACTGGTGCCGGGGCAGCGCGGAGCCGGCGTGCTCGGCCGGCACCTCGAAGTGCTGGTCCAGTTCCCGCATCAGCTGCTCCACCGGCGTCGTACGCAGCCGTGCCGCGGCCAGCTCGATCGCCAGCGGGATGCCCTCAAGGCGCTGGGCCAGCCGGGCCACCGTCCCGGCGTTGGCCGCGTCGACGGCGAACTCGGGTTGTACCTGCGCCGCTCGCTCCACGAACAGGCGGACCGCGCCGTGCCGGAGGACGTCGCGTACCGTGGTGCCGGAATCAGGCACCGACAGGGGCGGCACGTTCAGCACCTGCTCGCCGTACACACCGAGCGCCTGCCGGCTGGTCGCCAGGATCCGCAGCCGCGGGGCGCCGCGCAGCAGGCCGCTCGTCAGGTGGGCGCACGCCTCCAGCAGGTGCTCGCAGTTGTCCAGCACCAGCAGCATCCGTCTGTCGGCCAGGTAGTTCACCAGCGTGGTCATGGAGGAGGGGGCTACCTCCCGCAAGCCGAGCGCGGCGGCGACGGTCGGCTCCAGCAGGTCGCTGTCCTCGAGAGAGGCCAGCTCGACCAGCTCCACCCCGTGCGGGAACGTCCGCCGCAGGGCCATGGCCGCCTGCACGGCCAGCCGGGTCTTGCCGACTCCGCCGGTGCCCGTCAAGGTCAGCAACCGGGTGCCGGCCAGCATGCGGCGGATGGCCGACAGCTCGTGCCTACGCCCGATGAGGCCGGGTACGGCTACCGATGGACTCGACATGGCCGGTTCTTGGTGCCTGTCACCACCACATTCACCCCACGTGGTAGGCGGGTCACCTCATGCTTCGGTAACCGCGCCATCACCACCAGGTTATGTCCACGCGTCCAGATGCACCACCGCGCTCCCGGCTCTGTGCGCCGGAATCGGCCTGGGCATAACCTGGATGGTGAGAGGCCCGGATATCGCGCTTTGGTGACCTGCTGACGGGCCGACAAGAGGGCGTCGATGGCAACGGTGGTGGCAGGCAACACCCGGCGGCAGCAGATCGGCTGGCTGCCGGCCGAGGTGACGAGTTTCGTCGGACGTCGGCACGAGGTGGTCGAGGTCAAACAGCTCCTGTCCACCTCCCGCGCGGTGACCCTGCTCGGCGTGGGCGGGGTGGGCAAGACCCGGCTGGCCCTGCGCGTGGGGATCGAGGTGCGGCGGGCCTTCCGCGACGGCGTGTGGCTGGTCGAACTCGCCGCGCTGACGGATCCGGAGCTGCTCGCCCAGGTCGTGGCCGAGACCCTGGAGATTCGCGACCATACCGTCTGTTCGCCCATGCAGGTGCTCATCAGCCACCTGCGTGACAAGCAGGCGCTGGTGATCCTCGACAACTGCGAGCACCTGGTCTACGAGTGCGCCGTGATGGCCGAGACGCTCCTGCGTGCCGCCCCTGAGCTGCGGATCCTGGCCACCAGCCGGCAGGCGTTGGGGATCACCGGCGAGCAGACGCTGCCCGTGCCGACGCTTCCGCTGCCGCTCTCCGACAATCCGGGGATGCCCATCGAGGCGCTCATGCAGTGCGACGCGCTGCAGCTGTTCACGGAGCGGGCCCGGGCGATCCTGCCGGCGTTCGCCATCACCGAGGACAACCAGGACGCGGTGCTGCGGATCTGCCGCCGGTTGGACGGCCTGCCGCTCGCCATCGAGCTGGCGGCCGTCCGGCTGCGGGCGCTGTCGGTCGGGCAGTTGCTCGAACGGCTGGACGACCGGTTCCGGCTGCTCACCGCGGGGTCGCGGGCGACGCTGCCCCGCCACCAGACGCTCCGCGCGATGATCGACTGGAGCTTCAGCCTGTGTTCGGAGCGGGAGCGGCTGCTGTGGGAGCGCGCGTCGGTGTTCGCCGGCAGCCTGGACCTGGAGGCGGCGGAGGCGGTCTGCGTCGGCGAGGGCATCAGCCGCGAGGAGGTCATCGACCTGGTGATCGGCCTGGTCGACAAGTCCGTCTTCCTCCGGGAGGAGCAGCGTCCCGGCGTGAGATACCGGCTCCTGGACACGATCCGCGAGTACGGCCGCGAACGGCTCATCGCCTCGGGCCAGGAGGTGACGCTGCAACAGCGACACCGCGCCTATTACCGGGCACTGGCGGCGCGGGCGCGGGCGGAGTTGTTCGGGCCGTCGCAGGTGACCTGGTTCGCCCGGCTGCAGCTCGAACACGCCAACCTGCGTACCGCGATCGAAAGCTACTACGCCGATCCGGCGGAGGTCAGGGCCGGCCTGGGCATGGCCGCCGACCTGCTCTATCACTGGATCACCAGTTACTACCTCGCCGAGGGCCGGCGTTGGCTGGACCGGGGGCTGGCCCTGGACACCGAATCGAGCGAGGTACGCGCCAGGGCGCTGTGGTCCAACAGCTGGCTGGCCATCATCCAGGCCGATATCACCTCGGCCACGACCATGCTGGACGAGAGCCGGGTCCTGGGGGAGCAACTGGGGGACGAGCTGGTCCGCGGCTACGTCGCGCTCTACTCGGGCATGATCGCCATGTACCGCGGCGACACCGAAGCGGCGATCAGCCTCTACGAGGAGGCGGTGACGCGGCACGGCACCACCAAGGACCCCGTCGGTCGGGCCCTGGCCCTGATCCGGCTGTCCCTCGCGCACTCGTACCTGGGCGACTCGGCGCAGGCCATCTCCCTGGGCGACGAGTGCCTGGCCGTGTGCGACGCCTACGGGGAGGGCTGGCACAAGGCGTACACGATGATGGCGCTCGGCGTGGAGGTGTGGCGGCAGGGAGACCTGCACCGGGCGACCGGACTCGAGAAGCAGAGCCTGACCTTCAACCGCTCGCTCGACGATCCGCTGGGTGTCGGGGTCAATCTCGAGGTGCTGGCCTGGATCGCCGCGACGGAGAAGCACTACCAGCGGGCCGCCCGGCTGCTGGGGATCCTGGAGACCGTCTGGCGGTCGATCGGCGCGCCGCTGTCTGGGTTCGGGCACCTGGTGCGCTATCACGACGAATGCGAGACGCGTACGCGCAACGCTCTCGGAGACTCGGCCTTCGACGCCGCGGTCAAGCGAGGTGCCCGGCTCTCCTACGACGAGGCGCTCGGCTACGCGCTCCAGGAGGACGCTCCCCCCGACGAGAAGGCACCGGAGGTGCCGGCGCGGCTCACCCGCCGGGAGAAGGAGATCGCCGCGCTGGTCGCCCAGGGGATGACCAACAAGCAGATCGCCGCGGCACTGGTGATCGCCCAGCGCACCGCGGAGGCGCACATCGAGCACATCCTCAACAAGCTCGGCTTCAACTCACGCGCCCAGATCGCCGTGTGGTTCGGGGAACAGGTCCGCGCCGCGGACGAAGAGTCCGGGGACGCACGCGACTGACCGAATCTGGTGGTTGATCGGCCTTTGGGGGTTTTCGGGCCACCGGTATGCGGCGTAGCTTACTGTCGTTGGGCATAACCAAGGAGCTATTCGATCGGCGGGGGATGCAACGCATGAGTGACGAGGCTCGGTGGTCCGCGGGTATCGACTCCAGCACACCAAACCTCGCCCGGATGCATGATTACTTCATCGGTGGCAAGGACAACTTCGCCGTCGACCGAGAGGCGGCGGAGGCGGTGCTGGCCACCGCGCCGGAAGTGCGCGTCATGGCGCAGGAGCATCAGGCGTTCCACGTACGCGTGATCCGGTTCCTCGTGGAGCAGGGCATCACCCAGTTCATCAACCTGGGCTCGGGGCTCCCCAGCGACCTCAACACGCACGAACTGGCCCGATCCCTCACCCCCGACGCCCGGGTGGTCTACGTCGACACCGACCCGGTGGTGCTCACTCATGGCAGGGCGATCCTCGCCAAGGGGCCCAGGACCGCCGTCGTCAAGGGCGGCATCACGCATCCCGCCGAACTGCTCGCCGACCCCGACCTGCGGGAGGTGATCGACCTCGACCAGCCGGTGGCGGTGCTGTTGTTCGGCGTCCTGCAGTACATCCCGGACAGTAGCCACCCTTTCCAGCGCGTGGCCGAGCTGCGGGACGCGTTGCCGGCCGGCAGCCACATCGTCATCACGCATGTCGTCTTCGACTCCCGCCCGGAGGCCGCGGAGCCGATCGTCAACGTCTACCGCAAGATGCTGGGCCACGACGAAGGCGGCGCCCGTACGCGCGAGACGGTGCTGCCCTTCTTCGACGGACTCGACCTGGTCGAGCCCGGTCTGGTGTACGTCCGTGAGTGGCGGCCCGACAGCCCCTTCCTGTCCGAGAGGCCGGAAATGGCGTGGGTGATCGTCGGCGTCGGCCGCAAGGCCGGGCCTTAGTTCAGCGCCGGTCGAAGGTCAGGTGCAGCTTGGCCGGGCTGCCGAAGGGCACGCCGGCCTGACGCGGGATGTCGGCGCCTTCCTCGAGCCGGAAGTTCGTCGCCTGCTTGAGCAGCTCCTCGAAGGCGATCATCAGTTGGATCCGGGCGAAGTGCTGGCCGAGGCAGCGATGCACGCCTGCCCCGAACGCCAGGTGCGGATTGAGGTGCCGGTCGAAGACCAGTTCGTCGGGGCGGTCGAAGCGCGCGGCATCGCGATTGCCCGAGTAGAACTGCACGACGACCCGATCTCCCGGTTTCAACGGGGTTCCGGCGAGTTCGGTGTCCTGGGTCACCGTACGGGCCATGAACGCCACGGTCGTCTCGAAGCGCAGGAACTCATCCAGCGGCCCGCGCCACCAATCCGGGGTCCGCAGGATCGGCTCGACATCCTCGCGGGTGGCCAGATGGTAGGCGATGTTGACGATCGCGCCGCGCGTCGTGTCCAGGCCGCCGAGCAGCAGCGTGGTGACGATCGCCACCTGTTCCCCAGCGGTCAGGGGGCGCCCGTCGATGCTCGCCCCGGCCAGGGCGCCAAGGACATTTCGGTCATCCGCCGACCGGTCGCCTGCCTCGGTGACCGCCTCCACCGCGAGCAGGGCGACCGCTTCGAACGTCTCGGGCGTGCTCTCCAACGCACACCGCTTGACCGCCGCCACGCCCCGTCTCATCAGCTCCATGTTGTCGGTGGCGAACACGACCCGGGCCAGTGACCCGGCGATGAAGGGCACCGCGTAGTCGCGCGCCATCTCCACCCGGCCGTCGCCGATGAACCCCGCCATGGCGTCCCGGGCGATCTCGCGCAGCTGCTCCTCATAGCGGAGCAGGAACGAGCGCGAGAAGTACCGGTCGAGGAACCTGCGGTACTGACGGTGATCCGGCGGGTCGACATCCAGCGGGATCAGGCGGACCGGTACGCCGCGCAGCCCCGGCTGCGCCGAACTGAAGATCGCCGGTCGCAGGCAGACCGTGCGGACATCCTCGTAACGGGTGACCAGGTAGTAACCACCGTCGCTGTGCGTGTGCACGACCGGGCATTCCTTGCGCGCGACGGCGAGCGCGTCGAGGAGATGCTCGCGCTGGTCATCGGCGAAAAGATCGATGTTCGCCAGGACGTCCGCTGCCGATGCGGTCATCTTTCCTCCACAAGGCGCCGGCTCACACACCGTCATTAGACCGCGTGGCGACCATTTGACCAAGTGTGTGAATCGACAACCATGGACGGCCCGGCGGCATCTAACGCTTCGGACGATCTACTTAAACCCCAGCGAAAGGCTGCAACGTGCGTATTCTTTCCAGAACTCTCGCCGCCGGAGCGCTCGTCACCGCAATGGCCGCCGCCGCGATGCCCGCGTCCGCTGCCGCCGCTCCCTCCCGCCAGCTCAAGAACGCCGCGACCGGACTGTGCCTGGCCGTCGGCAAGAGCGAGGTGAAGAAGGGGAAGCGGGTCATCCAGTGGTCGTGCAACGGGCTCAAGGACCAGCAGTGGATCTACTCGCACCACAAACTCGTGAACGCCAAGACGGGCATGTGCCTCGCGATCGCCCACGGTGACCGGCGGAAGGGCAAGTACGTGATCCAGTGGCCGTGCACCGACGGCGGGATCGAGCAGGAATGGGCGTACGACGACTACCAGCGGTTCCAGAACAGGGCCACCGGACTGTGCCTGGCCATCGGCAAGAGCGAGGCAAGGAAGGGCAAGTGGGCGATCCAATGGACCTGCAAGACCATCGCCGACCAGGCCTGGTACATGCGGTAGCTTGACCGGCCGCCGGGGGGATGCCCGGTTGTGGTGGGCTTAGGGACGCCCTAGGGGGGAAGACCGGACGCACGGGGCCCGACAACAGTCAGTGGGGGCGTCATGGTCATTTCGCGAAGCGTCTTCAGACGCAAACCGGTGGAACAGATCGCCACCGAACACGAGGGCGAACTGTCCAGGTCACTCGGCCTGTGGCAGCTCACCGCCATCGGGATCGGCGGCATCATCGGGGCGGGGATCTTCGCTCTGGCGGGCGCGGTCGCCAATCAGACCGCCGGACCGGCCGTGCTCGTGTCGTTCCTCATCGCCGGGGTCGCCAGCGCCGCCGCGGCGCTCTCGTACGCCGAGTTCGCGGGAATGATCCCGAAGGCGGGGTCCGCCTACACCTACGGGTACGCGGTCCTGGGGGAGATCGTCGGCTGGTTCATCGGCTGGGACCTGCTGCTGGAGTACACCGCGATCGTCGCGGTCGTGGCCATCGGCATCTCCGGCTACTTCGGCTTCCTCGTCCAGCAGTTCGGGTTCCAGCTGCCCGCGTGGATGCTCGGTGCGCCCGGCACCGGTCAGGGGCATGTGGTGGACCTGTTCGCGGTGCTCTTGTGCCTGCTCATCGCCTTCCTGCTGAACCTCGGCATCAAAGCCGCGGCCAGGTTCGAGACGTTCGTGGTGGGCATCAAGATCGCTGTCGTGCTGCTGGTGATCGTGGTCGGGGCCCTCCACATCAACCCCTTGAACTACCACCCCTTCTTCCCGTTCGGGGTCAGCGGGGCGATCACCGGGGCCGCCACCGTGTTCTTCGCGGTGTTCGGCTACGACGCGATGAGCACCGCGGCCGAGGAATCGCGGGACGCCCGGCGGCACATGCCGAAGGCGATCGTCTACTCGCTGATCATCTCCATGGTGCTGTACGTGCTGGCCACCCTCGTGCTCACCGGCATGCAGAACTACCGGGACATCGACCCGGAGAGCGGCTTCTCCTCGGCGTTCGCCTCGGTCGGGCTGTCCGGGCTGGCGTCCCTGATCGCGGTGGGGGCGATCATCGGCATCCTCACGGTCATGTTCACCTTCATGCTCGGCGTCACCCGGGTCTGGTTCTCGATGAGCCGGGACGGGCTGCTGCCGCAGTGGTTCGCCAAGCTGCACCCGGTGCGGCGGGTGCCGTCGCGGGTCACCTGGATCGTGGGCGTCGCCTCGGCGGCGATCGCCGGGTTCCTGCCCATCCGGGAGGCGGCCGAGCTGACGAACATCGGGATCCTGCTGGCGTTCGTGGTCGTCTGCGTGGCGGTGATCGTGCTCCGCTATCGGCAGCCCGACCTGCCCCGCGCGTTCAGGACGCCGGGAATGCCGGTGACACCGGCCGTCGGGGTGATCTTCAGCATCTGGCTGATCACCTTCCTGGAGCCGGTCACGTGGCTGCGGTTCCTCGTCTGGTTCGTGATCGGGCTGATCGTGTACTTCGCTTACGGCCGCCGGCACTCTGCGCTGGAGTCGCAATCGGTATGAGAAACAGCCCCGGACTCAGGTGAGTCCGAGGCTGTGCGAGCGTGGTGGACGATACTGGGATTGAACCAGTGACCTCTTCCGTGTCAGGGAAGCGCTCTCCCGCTGAGCTAATCGTCCATATCGAGTTAGAAAACTCCGAGCGGAAGACGGGATTCGAACCCGCGACCCTCACCTTGGCAAGGTGATGCTCTACCACTGAGCCACTTCCGCGTGGCGCCACACTTAACTTTAGCGGATCCGGGAGGGTCCGCCGTCCGGCGACCGAGGTGGAGACGGGATTTGAACCCGTGTAGACGGCTTTGCAGGCCGCTGCCTCGCCTCTCGGCCACTCCACCAGGAGATTGCACTCCGAGCGGAAGACGGGATTCGAACCCGCGACCCTCACCTTGGCAAGGTGATGCTCTACCACTGAGCCACTTCCGCGTGTTTCCGGCGATGACCGGCCACGGGAAAACCATATCGCCTTCGGAGAGTGCACGTGCGCGGTGAGCGGGCTCGCGGGTGAGATTCAGTGGATCACGCGGACATCCTTGGCCATGACGTACATGACCCGGTGGCCGAACTGGATCTGGTGATAGCGGGCCTTGCCCTTGACCATGACGTGCCCGGCCGGGTTGAAGGATTTCGCCGCCTGATAGGAGCCGTGCAGCGTGAGGCCGAGCGAGTAGTACTGGCCGGGCTGGATGACGTAGTTGAGCGGGGTCGCGGCCTGATAGGTGACGCCTTTGCGGCGATAGGCGGGCTGTCCGGGGTAGGCGAGACCGTACACCTTGACGTGCTTCCTGAGGGGAGTGACCAGCGGGCCTCTCGCCCGGATGGCGTTGGGGGCGGAGCCGGGGTTGTAGAACCAGGCCTTGGTGCCCAGGTACCAGATGGCCGTCCAGTCGCCCGATCGGCCGGCCACGGCGTATCGCTGGCCGGTCGAGGCGCGGGCGCTGTGGTCGTAGACGCTGTACGTGCTGGGCTTGCCGACGCGTTTGCCGATGTCGTCGACGAGCGGGGCGTCTTCGCGGGGCTCGGTGCGCAGCCATACCGAGGAGGCGCCGTGCGGGGGACAGGGCTTGCCGGCCTTGGCGGGCTTGGTGAAGCAGCCGGTGAACTGCGGCTGGTTGGCGTCGTAGTTGGGGCGGATGATGACTGACGTGCCCTTCTTGGCTGGTTTGAGGGGGCTGCCCAGCAGGTCGAAGTAGTGTGCCCAGTCCCAGTACGGGCCCGGGTCCTCGTGCATGGACGCGAGTGTTGTCGGGTTCGAGCCCGGTACGTTGTCGTGGCCGAGGATGTGTGCGCGGTCGAGCGGAATGTCGTGTTTGGCAGCCAGATATTTCACGAGTTTGGCCGACGCGATGTACATGGCCTCGGTGTACCAGGTGCCGCCTTTGGCCAGGTAGCCCTCGTGTTCGATGCCGATGGAGCGGGCGTTGACGTCCCAGTTGCCGGAGTGCCAGGCGATGTCCTTCGTGCGTACGTGCTGGGCGACATGTCCGTCGCTGGAGCGGATCGTGTAGTGCCAGCTCACGTACTTGGGGTCGTGCACCATCGACGGGACGCCCGCGTAGGTGCCCTCGGTGTCGTGGATCACGATGTAGTCGATGCGTCTGGGGTGGTTCAGGGTGTCGTGGTTGCCGTAGCCGCCTGTGTCGGTGCGTTTGTAGGCGGCGGGCATCCACTCGCAGGCCAGTGAGGCGGGGCATTCGATGTTCGGGTTTCTGGGTGGGGCAGGGGAACTGGCGCGGCCCTCGCCTGCCGCCGGTTCGTCCGTGTCCGTTTCGGGGGGCGGTGGTGGGTCTCCCTGGGACGCGACCTGCGTCAGGCCGGCGGGCCGCCCCGGGCCGGCCGGGGGCCGTGTTTCGTCGGTCGTGGTTCGCCCTGGACCGGCCGTGGGCCGGGTCTGGTCGGTGGTGGATCGCCCTGGGCCGGCCGCGAGTTGCGGCTGGTCGCTTGTGGGCCGCGCCGGGTCGGCTGTTTGGCCGGGAACGGGCTGCGCTGGGTCGTGCGCGTCGGGTTCGGGTGAGGCTGAGGGGTCTCTATCGGTTTCAGGTGACGTTGAAGGGGCTCGGTCCGCTACGCGGTGGGCTGCCGAGCGGCTCGTGACTGGGCCGAGAGGGCTGGGGCTGAGAGGGCCGGGGTCGAGAAGGCTGGGACCGAGGGGGTGGGGGTGGAGTGGGTTGGGGCGAGCGGGTGGGAAGAGGGCGGGGATGGCCGTCAGTCGTACCGGCTGCCCGTCGTCCGTGCGGCGGGCGGCTCCGGCGCGGATCACTGCGAACACCTCGTCGGCGAAGGCGCGAGCCGCCTGCGGGCCGGGCGCGCCCGCATAGCGGGCGACCGCGTCGTACCAGTCGGCGGGATTGGTGCTGGGCCGTCGCTGGTAGGAGGCGAGCACGGCGGCGCCGCCCCGGATGTTCGCGGCGGGATCGGTACGCAGTCGCGCGGCCGGCAGCCCGGTGAGCCGCTGCGCGAGCCGCAGCGGCGCGTCCACGAGATGCATCGGCCCGTAACCTCCGGCCACGCTGGGCGTCCCGGCGTTGGCGTCCCACCGGGACTCCAGGTAAGACAGGCCCAGCAGCACACTCTCCGGCACCCCGAAGTCCCGCGCCGCCGCCGCGAAGTCACCCTGACGTCTCGCGTTGGCCCAGTGCCCTGCGTTGGCCTGATGTCTTGCGTCGGCCTGGCGTCTCGCATCGACCTGACGTCTCGCGTCGCCTCGATGCCCCGCGTCGGCCTGGCGTCCCAAGTCGGTCTGGCGTCTCGCGTCGGCCCGATGTCCCACGTCGGTCTCAAGCCCCCGGCCGCCCTGGCTCGGCAGTCCAGGAACGGCGACGGTGGACGCGGTGAGACCGACGACGACCCACAGCAACATGGCGACCCCCACGGAACGGCACAGCGACGCTACTCACCGTAACCATTCCCTGTTAAGGGTGTGTCAGACGGGGCGGATGATACGGACGAGGTCGGCGAGGTCGGCGGCGAATTCGGCGTCCAGATCGGCCGGCGAGTCGAGATGGGCCATCAATCGCTGATGCGCGGGAAAGTCACCCCGGGCTCGGCGCGACCGGATGCCGTCGCCGGACGCCGAGAACCGCCCATTGGCCTCGGACGTCGCGAAACCGAGCACGAACGTGGTGATCAGGCGCTCGATCCTCGGCACCTCGGCGTCGGGCACACCCGCGTCGATCAGCGCCTGGTAGATCAGGTCCACCACCGCGACCGCGTCCGGCGTGACCGACGGCCGGGCGAACAGCAGCGGGAAGACGCCGGGATGCTCGCGGGCCAGCCGCCGGGTCGCCCAGGCGAACGCGCTGAGCCGCTGGTCCCACGACTCGCCCGGCAGGCCCTGCGGGAGGCTCGTCAGCAGTCGCCCGACGAGCCCGTCCAGCAACTCATTCTTGTTGCGGAAATATCCGTAAATGGCCATGGGGGTCACGCCGATGCGCTCGGCGACCGCTCGCATGGTCAGGGCATCGATCCCGTGCTCGTCGGCGATCGCGAGGGCGGCGTCGAGAATTTCCGGTTGCCGTTCGGTCTTGAGTTTCCGCACCGCGTCAGTCTACGTTGTAGAGCAGTCTACAACGTAGACCAGGAAGGGCGGGGGAACATGCTCAAGGCGACAGGACTCGTCAAACGCTTCCATGAGGTGACCGCGCTGGACGGCTTCTGCCTGGATGTCGCGCCGGGGGAGATCGCGGGCCTGGTCGGCCACAACGGCGCGGGCAAGACGACCTTCTTCGAGATCGCCTCGGGCCTCCTCAGCCCCGAGTCCGGAAATATCGCGGTCAAGGGTCAGGTGGGGGTGGCGCCGCAGCAGCTCGCGCTCTACCCGAGCGTCACCGTCCGCGAGACGCTGCGCTTCTTCGGCGGCCTGGCCGGGCTGCGCCGCGCGGCGCTCAAGCAGGCCATCGACCGGGTCGCCGAGGAGTTGCTGCTGACGGGCGAGCTCGACCGGCGGGTGGGCATCCTGTCCGGCGGCCAGCAGCGCCGTACCCAGGCCGCCACCGCGCTGGTCGCCGACCCCGCCGTCCTGCTGCTGGACGAGCCGACGGTCGGCGCGGACCCCGAGACGCGAGCCGCTCTTCTGGCGGCCGTCCGGCGCCGGGCGAAGAACGGCGCCACGGTCGTCTACGCCACCCACTACCTGCCCGAACTGGCCGAGCTCGGCGCCACGATCGCGGTCGCCAAGAACGGCCGGGTGATCGCCAGAGGCACCGGCGAAGAGCTGCTCAAGGGCCTGCCGGGCGAGGTGCGGGTGACTCTCGACGGCGACGAGGAGCTCGCCGTCACCACGGCCGACCCCACGGCCACGCTCGCCGAGCTGCTGCGCGGCCTCGACCGACCGGTACGCGCCATCGACATCCGCCAGCCGTCGCTCGACGACCTCTACAAGGAGCTGTCCCATGTCGCGTGACTCGCTCCACCGCATCGCGGTGCTGGTCAGGCACAACGTGCTGCTCCGCAGGCGCGACCCGGCCCACCTGGTCAGCTATCTGGTGATGCCGATGGTGCTCATGCTGGTCTTCAAGTCGATGCTCGGCCGGCCCGCGCAGGTGGTCACCGGGATGCTGGTGATGTTCTCGGTGCTGTCGATGGCCGACGTGGCGACAGCGGTGCTGACCGAGCGCGTCTGGCACACCTGGGACCGGATCAGGGCGACCAGGGCGCGCGTGCCCGAGCTGATCATCGGCAAGACCCTGCCGGTCTTCGCCATCCTGGCCGTCCAGCAGATCGTCCTGCTCGGCTACGGGATCCTCGCGGTGGGCATGCGCCCCGCCGGGCCGCTGTGGCCGCTCGGGCTGGCCGTCGCCGCGTGGTGCTTCGCCCTGCTCGGCGTGGGTACCGCACTCGCCGCCGTGGTCCGCAGCCAGGGCGAGCTCAGCACCCTCTGCAACGTCGGCGCGTTGTCGGTCAGCGCGCTGGGCGGGGCGCTGGTGCCGTTCGCGCTGATGCCGTCATGGGCGCGGGCCATCGCGCCGTTCTCGCCGGGCTACTGGGCGACCACCATGCTGCAGGCCGCCGTACGCGGTGACGTGTCCGGCACGGCGGGCCCCGCGGCCGTCCTCATCGCCCTCGGCGCGGCGGCCGGAGCCTTCGCCTGGCGGCGCCTGAGCCGAGGGTGGGGCCGTTCGAGCGTGCGGTAGCGCGTATCCTGCCCGATTTCGGGCAGGATATTGGCATGTCCTATCCCGGCTGCGTAGTGTCCTCGTCTGTGTCCCCGGCACGTCACCCCTACGAAGACCTCGTCGCCCATCTCGTCAGGACCAGCGGTCTCGGTCCCGGTGAGGCGGCGCGCGTGGTCGCCGACGTGCTGTCGTACTTCTCCGAGCCGGTGGAGGAGTTCGTCCGGCGGCGCCACGGCGAGCTTAAGTCCCGCGGCCTCACCAACGACGAGATCTTCCCCCGGGTCGCCGCGGAGCTGCGCGGGCGCCGGGTGGCACCGCCGGAGCTGTCGCTCCGGCAACTGCGCCGGATCGTGTACGGATAAAGGCACGTAAATTAGCTCAAAAGCTAATAAAAGCGCATTAAAGCGAACAAGAACGGACAGAGGAGAGCGTCGGATGTGCGGAATCGTGGCCTATGTCGGTTCGAAGGACGCGGCGCCTATCCTGCTGGAGGGCCTGCAACGGCTGGAATACCGAGGCTACGACTCGGCCGGCGTCGTCGTGTCCAACAAGGGGCTCAAGGTACGCAAGGTCAAGGGCAGGGTCGCCGACCTGGCGAAGGTCGTACCTCCGAGGTTCAAGGGCGGTCTCGGCATCGGCCACACGCGGTGGGCCACCCACGGCGTGCCCAGTGACGTCAACGCGCACCCGCACCTGTCGTCCGACGAGCGGATCGCGGTCGTGCACAACGGCATCATCGAGAACGCCAACGAGCTGCGCGCCAAGCTGACCGCCGACGGGGCGGTGTTCGTCTCCGAGACCGACACCGAGGTGCTCGCGCACCTGATCGCCCGTACCGCCGAGGAGACCGACACGCTGGAGGAGGCCGTCAGGAAGGCGCTCAAGAGCATCGTCGGCACGTACGGCATCGCGGTGGTCGACAGCGAGCGGCCCGGCGAGGTGGTGGTGGCCCGCAACGGCAGCCCGATCGTGCTCGGCATCGGCGAGAAGGAGATGTTCGCCGCCTCCGACGTGGCCGCGCTCGTCCGCTACACCCGCCAGGTCGTACACCTGGAGGACGGCGAGCTGGCCGTGCTCAAGGCCGACGGGTTCCACACCTTCTCCAGTGACGCGCGCGAGACCGCCAAGGAGCCGCTGACCGTCGACTGGGACGCCGGGCACTACGACACCGGCGGCTACGAGCACTACCTGCTCAAGGAGATCTCCGAGCAGCCCGACACGGTCTCGCGCACCATGAGCGGCCGTCTCGACGAGCGCTTCCACATCGCCCACCTGGGCGGCCTGAACATGGACGCCCGCGAGACCCGCTCGTTCCGCCGCGTGAAGATCATCGGCTGCGGCTCCGCGTACTACTCCGGCCAGATCGGCGCGCAGCTCATCGAGGAACTGGCCCGCATCCCGGCCGACGCCGAGCCCGCCAGCGAGTTCCGCTACCGCAACCCGGTCGTCGACCCCGACACGCTCTATGTCGCGATCAGCCAGTCGGGCGAGACGTACGACACGCTCGCGGCCGTGCAGGAGCTCAAGCGCAAGGGCGGCCGGGTCATCGGCATCGTCAACGCCGTCGGCAGCGCCATCGCCCGCGAGGTCGACGGCGGTGTCTACCTGCACGCCGGGCCCGAGGTCTCGGTCGCCTCGACCAAGGCGTTCACCTCGACGTCACTGGCGTTCGCACTGCTCGCGCTGCACTTCGGCCGGGTGCACGACCTCTCGCCCGCCGACGGCCGCCGCGTCTGCGAGGGCCTGCGCAGGCTGCCCGGCCAGATCGAGGAGATCCTGGCGCAGGGCGACAAGATCGCCGAGCTCGCGCAGAAGTACGCGAACTATCCGAGCATGATGTTCGTCGGCCGGGTCCGCGGTTATCCCGTGGCCCGCGAAGGCGCGCAGAAACTCAAGGAGATCTCGTACGTGCACGCCGAGGCCTATCCCGCCAGCGAGCTCAAGCACGGGCCGCTCGCCCTCATCGGGCCGGAGATGCCGACGGTGGCGATCGTCCCCGACGACGAACTGCTCGACAAGAACCTCACCACGCTCGGCGAGATCCGCGCCCGCGGCGGCAAGGTGCTCATGGTGGGCCACCGCGAACCCGACGCCAAGCTGGCCGACGACGTCATCGTGGTGCCGAAGAACGAGATCGAGCTCGACCCGATCCTGCTCACGATCCCGCTGCAGCTGCTGGCCTATCACGCCGCCGTGGCCCTCGGCCGCGATGTGGATAAGCCGCGCAATTTGGCTAAGAGCGTCACAGTCGAGTAACTGCTACGACACGGCGGCAACAATAGGCACATAGCCCGTGATAAGTGGACCGGCAGGACTTAAGATCGAAACTGTGCCTGAGTTCCATGCTCACACGCCAAATCTCGCACGAATGTACGATTACATGCTCGGTGGCACGGACAACTACGCCATCGACCGTGAGGCGATCGACCGGCTTGCGGCGCTGATCCCGCAAGCCGTCCCGCTCGCGCGGGCCAATCGGGCCTTCCTCCAGCGCGCGGTCCGCTACCTGGTGGACGCGGGCATCCGCCAGTTCCTCGACCTGGGCAGCGGGCTGCCGACCCAGGGCAACGTGCACGAGGTCGCGCCGGAGGCCAAAGTCGTCTACGTCGACCGTGACCCGGTCGTCGCCACGCACGCCAGAGCGCTGCTGGAGGAGGCGGGCCGGGCCGTCTTCGTCCAGGCCGACCTGCTCGACCCCGACGAGGTGCTGGCTCAGGCCGCCCGCTTCCTCGACATGAACGAGCCGGTGGGCGTGCTGCTGGTCTCGATCCTGCACTTCCTCCCGGACGCCCGCGACCCGGGCAAGATGGTGACCAGGCTGCGTGAGGCGGTGGCGCCCGGCAGCCATCTGGTGCTCACCCACGCGACCTCGCGGGGGCGGTTCGAGGAGGGCGCGGCGGCGCTCTACCGGCCCGCGTCGGCCGGGGCCGGCACCGACCGGACCCCACGGGAGATCCGGGCGTTCTTCGGGGACTTCGACCTGGTCGAGCCAGGCCTGGTGCACGCCCCCGACTGGCGTCCCGACCGGCCCAGGCTGGTCAGCGAGCCCTCGCTGCCCTCGTACCTGCTCGTCGGCGTCGGCCAGAAGCACTCCTAGAAGTTCTCCGAGCTTTTCGTGACTTTTCGTGATCTCCGGTAGTGAGTGCCCGATGTGTGACGATGAGTTAAGTGTCGGTGACGTGGGGTAGTTACTGGGGTGCGAGGGGAGGGACCCATGCGCCGACGGGGGTTCTTCGCGCTCGGCCTCGGGATGATGGCCTGCGCGACAGGGTGTGGCACAGAGAGCAACCTCGGAAGCAGCGCCGTCAACGCGGCCCGCATGTTGGGCCGGTTCGCGATCGTTCCCGGCGGCGGACGCTGGGCCCGCGTCGCCCGGGCGCTCGTCGAGGCCGCCCGCGGGGAGGGTTTCCCGGTCTCCGGCACCCCGCCCGCCACCAGGATCACCGTCACCGGGCTGCCCGCGCTGGCCGCGACCGAGCTCAACAACGGGCTGTCGCTGCTCGACACCGCCACGCCGCTGGCCAGGCTCACCGGCCAGATCGAGGTCGTGGTGGTGCCCGCCAACTCCAAGTTCGCCACCTTCGACCAGTTCGGCGCGCACCTGCTCGCCCACCCCGACCGGACACCGCTGACGGGCGGGCCGCAGGGCGAGCCCGACCACCTGCTGTTCGGGCTGATCGCCAAGGGGCTCGGCGCCGACACCCGGCAGGTCGACTACACCGGCTTCCCCGGCAGCGCGGAGGCCACGTCGGCGCTCCTCGGCGGCAAGGCCGCGGCGGCGACCGGCACCCTCGCGGACTGGCGCAAGGCCATCGACAAGGGCTGGGTCCGGGTGCTCGCCGTCTCCAGCGCGCGCCGGGTGGACGGCGTCGAGGCGCCGAGCCTGCTGGAGTGCGGGGTGCGGCTCGACTTCGCCGACTGGTGCGCGGCGGTCGGCCCTGAGGGGATGACCGACGACAGGAAGGACTTCGCCATCCGGCTCTGCGACGAGGTCACGGAGTCCGCCGCCTGGCGGGCGGCCTGCCGCGTGGAGGGATGGACCTCGATCCCGCTCAGCGGCGACGACTTCGAACAGTGGCTCGCCTCGGAGATCGGCAGGACCAGGGCCGTGCTCCGCGATCTCGGCATGCTCGATACGGCTGACACAACATGCTGGGGTAGTTGCGAGAAGGGCCACTAGATGTAGGATCCTGGTCGTCGCTGGTTCGCCCCTCGGGGCGGAGCAAAAGGGAACCCGGTGCGATTCCGGGGCTGCCCCGCAGCGGTGAGCGGGAACGACCGCCGTCACGAGCACTGGAGAGATCCGGGAAGCGACGGCCAGTAGGAGGCCCAGTAGGGACCACGCCCGCGAGCCCGAAGACCTGCCGGTGACGTTGGGGGAGCCACCCGGCTCCGCCCATCGAAGTGTCCAGGGCCTCGAGGGAGGGCCGGGGGCGTCGCGGCCGGGAACCCCAGCGCCGCCGTGCTCTCGCGCGCCCTCACGAGGATGAGCTCGCGAGGAGAGAGCACGTGACGCAGATCATTGTCGATCCGCAGCCCGCCATTGCTGACCGGCGGCTGGCCATCGAGGAGGCCGCCGCCCGGGTGATCACCGACCCGGCGAACTCCCGGGTCGCCGCCCGGCTCCTGGCCGAGGAGATCGCCGACGAGGCGGCCGGGCACGGCGTGCGGACCTTCTCCGAGTCCATCGCCGCCACCCACGCCGCCGGGCTGATCCAGGACTCACTCGCCGCCTTCGTCGGCGCCCACGCCGCCGAGCTCGACGCGCTCGTCTCCGGCGAGGCGGACGAGCGCTTCGAGTACTTCGGCCTGCGTACGGTCTACGACCGCTACCTGCTGCGTCACCCGGAGTCGCGGGCGGTGCTCGAACGGCCCCAGCACTTCCTGCTGCGCGTGGCCTGCGGGCTGTCTGAGACGGTCGCCGAGGCCGCCGAGCTCTATGCCCTCATGTCCACGCTGTCGTACCTGCCGAGCTCGCCGACGCTGTTCAACTCGGGTTCGCGCCGGCCGCAGCTGTCGTCGTGCTTCCTGCTCGACTCGCCGCGCGACGAGCTGGAGTCGATCTACGACCGCTACGGGCAGGTGGCCAGGCTGTCGAAGTACGCCGGAGGCATCGGCATCGCGTGGACCCGGGTGCGCTCGCGCGGATCCCTCATCAGGGGCACCAACGGCCATTCCAACGGCATCGTGCCCTGGCTGCGCACGCTCGACTCCTCCGTCGCCGCGGTCAACCAGGGCGGCCGTCGCAAGGGCGCGGCCTGCGTCTACCTGGAGACCTGGCACGCCGACGTCGAGGAGTTCCTGGAGCTACGCGACAACACGGGCGAGGACGCCCGCCGTACGCACAACCTGAACCTGGCCAACTGGGTGCCGGACGAGTTCATGCGCCGGGTGGAGGCCGACGAGGTCTGGTCGCTGTTCGACCCCAAGGAGGTCCCCGACCTCACCGACCTGTACGGCGAGGCGTTCACCCGCGCCTACCGCGCCTACGAGGCCGAGGGCCGCTACACCCGGCAACTGCCCGCCCGGACCCTCTACGGCCGGATGATGCGTACCCTCGCCCAGACCGGCAACGGCTGGATGACGTTCAAGGACGCCGCCAACCGCACCTCCAACCAGACGGCCAGGCCCGAGAACGTCATCCACCTGTCCAACCTGTGCACCGAGATCCTCGAGGTCACCAGCGACGGCGAGACGGCGGTGTGCAACCTCGGCTCGATCAACCTCGCCGCCCACCTGATCGACGGCGGCGTCGACTGGGACCGGCTGCGCCAGACCGTCCGTACGGCCGTGCGCTTCCTGGACCGGACCATCGACCTGGGCTTCTACCCGACGCCCGAGGCCGAGGCGGCCAACAAGCGCTGGCGGCCGATCGGGCTCGGCGTGATGGGCCTGGCCGACGTGTTCTTCGCGCTCAGGCTGCCGTTCGACTCGCCCGAGGCGCTGGGTCTGTCCACGCGCGTCGCCGAGGAGATCGCCCTGGCCGCCTACGACACCTCCGCCGACCTGGCCGTCGAGCGCGGCCGGCACCCGTCGTACGCCGACACCAGGGCGGCGGACGGCGTCCTGCACCCCGACCACTACGACGCCGCCGGGTCGCCGCGCTGGGACGCGCTGCGCGCGAAGATCGCCACCACCGGGCTGCGGAACTCGCTGATGGTCGCCATCGCGCCGACCGCGACGATCGCCTCCATCGCCGGTTGCTACGAGTGCATCGAGCCGCAGGTGTCCAACGTGTTCAAGCGCGAGACGCTGTCGGGCGAGTTCCTCCAGGTCAACCGCTATCTGGTCGCCGATCTGCAGGCTCGCGGGCTGTGGACGCAGCGGATGCGCGACGACCTCAAGCGGGCGGACGGCTCGATCCAGGACATCCCCGGCATCCCCGGTGACCTCAAGGTTCTGTACCGCACGGCCTGGGAACTGCCGCAGAAGGCGCTCATCGACCTGGCCGCGGCCCGGCAGCCGTACATCGACCAGTCGCAGTCGCTCAACCTGTTCATGGCCAGCCCGACGATCGGGAAGCTCTCCTCGATGTACGCCTATGCCTGGAAGCAGGGCCTGAAGACCACCTACTACCTGCGCTCGCGCCCGGCCACCCGGATCGCCCAGACGACGGTCGCGGCCAGCGCCGTCGCCTGCTCCTTGGAGAACCCGGAAACCTGCGAAGCCTGCCAGTAGCCCCCTCGAACGGAGACCCCCGCAATGCTGCTCGACCCCGGCATGGACCTGACCCTGCGTCCCATGCGCTACCCGGACTTCTATGAGCGCTACCGCGCCGCCATCCGCAACACGTGGACCGTCGAGGAGGTGGACCTGCACACCGACCTCGCCGACCTGGCCAAGATGACGCCGCAGGAGCGCCACCTGATCCACCGGCTGGTCGCCTTCTTCGCCACCGGCGACTCCATCGTGGCCAACAACCTCGTGCTCAACCTCTACCAGCACGTCAACGCTCCCGAAGCCCGCCTGTATCTCAGCAGGCAGCTGTTCGAGGAGGCCGTGCACGTGCAGTTCTACCTGACGCTGCTCGACACGTACCTGCCCGATCCGGAGGAGCGGGTCAAGGCGTTCGCCGCCGTCGAGCACATCCCGTCCATCAGGGACAAGGCGGAGTTCTGTTTTCAGTGGATCGACTCGATCAACGGGCTCCAGCGGCTGGAGACCGCGGACGAGCGGCGGCAGTTCCTGCTCAACCTGATCTGCTTCGCCGCCTGCATCGAGGGGCTCTTCTTTTACGGCGCGTTCGCCTACGTATACTGGTTCCGCTCGCGAGGCCTGCTCGGCGGGCTGGCCACCGGCACCAACTGGGTGTTCCGCGACGAGTCCATGCATATGGAGTTCGCCTTCAGCGTGGTCGACACCGTGCGGGCCGAGGAGCCCGAGCTCTTTGATGACAAGCTGGGGGAGCAGGTCATCCGCATGATAGAAGAGGCGGTCGCCGCCGAATTGGCCTTCGCCCGCGACCTGTGCGGCGACGGCATGCCCGGCATGAGCGTCGAGCAGATGCGCGACTACCTCCAATACGTCGCCGACCAGCGGCTGGCCCGGCTCGGGCTGCCCCAGAGATACGGCACGGCCAACCCGTTCGCTTTCATGGAACTCCAGGACGTGCAGGAGCTGGCCAACTTCTTCGAACGCCGGGTGTCCGCATACCAAGTGGCTGTTGAGGGCAATGTGACCTTTGATGAGCCTTTTTAAGACATTGGGGGTATGAACGTGCAGTCGCCGACCGACTGGCTCATCCTCGCCATTTCGATGGCGGGCGCCATTCTCGTGGTGGAGGTGGTCAGGCGGCTCCTGGTCAGGGCGGGCCGGAAATGGCGGCTCGCCCGGCACCTGGTGGAGCACTGCACCTGGCCGGCGTACGCGGTGGGGCTCGTGGTGGCGGCCAACCTGGTGTTCTCGCCGGGGATGCTCGGCGAGACCGTCCGCCTGCGCGAGCTCGGCGGCACGATCGACCGGGTGCTCGGCCTGGTCACGATCGCCTGCGTCACCTGGCTGATCATCCAGGCCAACTACGCCCTCACCGACGTCATCCTGGACCGGCTGGTCCTCGTCCAAGGGGAGCGCAACCGCCGGGCACGGCGGATCATGACCCAGATCGGGCTGGTCCGCCGCGTCGCCGCGGTGACCATCTTCGTGCTGGCGGTCGGCGCCATGCTCTTCTCCTTCCCGCAGGTCCGGGCGCTGGGCGCAGGGCTGCTCGCCTCGGCGGGCATCGCGGGCGCCATCGTCGGTATCGCCGCCCAGCCGACCATCGGCAACATGCTGGCCGGACTCCAGCTCGCCTTCAGCGACGCGCTCCGTCTCGACGACGTGGTCGTGGTCAACGAGGAGTGGGGCAGGATCGAGGAGCTCACGCTCACCTACGTCGTGGTGCGCCTGTGGGACGAGCGCCGCATGGTCCTGCCCGTCTCCTACTTCACCCAGAACCCGTTCGAGAACTGGACCAGGCACGGCAGCCGGGTCCTCGCCGTGGTGTTCCTGCGCGTCGACTGGTCGGTGCCGGTCGACAAGCTGCGCGAGGAGCTCTACCGCTACATCCAGGAAAACCCGCTGTGGGACCAGAAGGACTGGACGCTCCAGGTCACCGACGTGCTGCCGAACGGGCTGGTCGAGCTGCGGGCGCTGATGAGCGCCGCCGACTCGCCCTCCGCCTGGGACCTCAAGTGCGACGTACGCGAACATCTCGTGTCGTACGTCAGGGAGAACTTCCCCGAGTCCCTGCCCCGCTTCCGCATCGAGACGCCGGAGACCCGCGCCGGGGTGCCGTGGACCGGCGCCAGGCCGTTCTGAGGTTCAGCGGCGGTTCGCCAGCAGCACACCGGCGCCGCCGACCACCAGGCCCGCGACGGCCAGCGGGTGCAGCGACTGCCCGACGAACAGCCACGCCATCACCGCGGTGACCGCCGGGGTGAGGAAGAACATCGTGCTCACCCGGCTCGCGGGCGCGTTCTTCAGCATGGTGTTGAGCAGCAGGAACGCGCCGATCGAGTTGACCAGCACCAGCCAGCCCACGGCGCCGGAGAACGCGCCCCAGTCCGTCACCCGCGGCGTCTCGAACACCAGCGAGGCCAGCCCCACCAGCGGCGCGCTGACGAGGAACTGCGTCGCCGTGCCCGTCCGCACGTCCATGTCCCCGGCGAACCGCTTCTGGTAGACCGTGCCCAGGCTCAACGCCAGCAGCCCGACCACACAGAGCGCCACCCCGGCCGGCGAGAAGCTCAACCGATCCGCCACCGCCAGCCCCACCCCGGTCGCGCCGAGCCCGAAGCCCAGCCACTGGCGCGGGCTCACCCGCTCGCCCAGCAGCCGCCCCGCCAGCAGCGCGATCAGCACCGGGTTCAGGCCCTGCACCAGCGCCAGCACCGCGGCGGGCACGTGCAGGCCGATCGCCGAGTAGAACGCGCCGAACTGCACCGCCTGAACCAGGATCCCGGACCCCGCCACGTGCACCAGCTTCCGCCCACGCGGCCACGGCGCCCGTACGGCCAGCGCGAACCCGCCCAGCAACAGCCCCGCCAGCGCGAACCTGGCGAACGTCAGCAGCAGCGGCGGCGCCGACCCGACGCCGATCACCCCCGCGATGAAGGCACTGCTCCACATCACCACGAACAGGGGCGGCAGCACCGCCGACGACGTCTTGTTCCTGGTCTCCATCACGCTGACCGCCACGGCGAAGCCTCCATAACCCCTTAAGATGGTTATTTCACTGTTCCGTGCTTTGTATAACCTGTCAACATGGTTACTATGAGGGTGTGACGGGTTTCACCTTCATCAGTGGCAATCTGGGCCTCGACCTGGCGGGCACCGTACAGCACCGCCGGTCTGACCGGACCGACCTGCTGCGCGATCCGGCGGAGCTGGCGCGATGGACGGTCGAGGCGGGCATCCTCGACGAGCCGCCCGCGGCCGGCGACGCCGAACTCGCGGCGGGGAAGACGTTGCGCGAGGCCATCTACCGGCTGGCCGTCGGGGTGGTTGCCTTGCCGTCGTCGTCGGGGGAGGATCGCCGACTGGTCAATCAGGTCGCCGCCGGGCCGCCCGCGTCCGTGCGGTTGAACGGTGCCGGCCGGGTCGAGCGTGAGGGGGATCTCGACGCCGCCCTCTCGACGGTGGCCAGGGAGGCGGTCCAGCTGCTTGGCGGGCCGCAGGCCGTACAGATCAAGGAATGCGGGGGAGAGGTGTGCACCCGCCTGTACGTCGACGCCTCGCGCGGGTCGTCGCGGCGCTGGTGCGACATGCACGAGTGCGGCAACCGCGCCAAGGCGGCCGGCTTCCGCGCCCGGCAGCGCACGCCGCTTTAGGGTCCGGTCCGTCAGCGGCGTCTGAGGCGCCACGCGGTGACGGCGGCCACCGTCAGGGCGGCGATCCCGACGACGAGCAGGTCGGGCAGTACGTCCTGGACGGACGCCGCGACTTCCTCCAGCCGGGCTTCCCAGGAATCGGGGATCGGCAGAGCCAGCCCGCGCGTGCCGTCGGAGAGCAGGAACAGCACCCCGAGCCCGCCGAAGACCAGCCCGGACAGCAGCGAAGTGGTGTGCAGCCGCAGCGGCCCCAGCCGTAACCCGCGACCGCGCAGCCAGCGCCGGCCACCCAGGTCGTAACGCTGCCACAGGCCCGCGAGCAGCAGCAGCGGGGCCGCCATCCCCGCCGCGTAGACGGCCAGCAGCACGGCCCCGCGCAGACCGTCACCGGAAGCCGCCGCGACCGTGAGCACCGCGCCGAGCACCGGCCCCGCGCAGAACCCCGCCAGCCCGGACACCGCCCCCAGAACCAGTACGGCCCCCGCCGAATCCCCCCGAACATGCCCCTTCAGCCGCTCCAGCGGCCCGATCGTCCAGCCCTGACCGGCCACCTGCAGCACGCCCAGCCCGATCAGCGCCCAGCCCGCGACCGTGACCAGCAGCTCCTGCCGGCCGTAGAACAGGCGGCTGACCTGCGCCGACCCCATCCCCAACGGCACCAGCACCGCGCACAACCCCACGTAGAACAGCAGCGTCCGGCCGAACAGCCGGCGGCGGCCCGGGAAGGCGTAGGCGAAGAACGCCGGGACCAGCAGCGCCCCACACGGGCTGACCAGCGAGAACAGGCCGCCCAGGAACGCGGCGGCATAACCGATGCCGTTCATCCGCCGTGGCGGGCCTTCTCGATCGCCTTCTCGAACGCGGCCACCGGCTGGGCGCCGAACAGCAGCTCACCGTTGATCAGGAACGCGGGCGTGCCGGGCAGGCCGAGTTCCAGCGCGAACTCGAGATCGCCGTCCACGAGCCGCCGTACGGACTCGTCGCGGCGGTCGGCGTCGAACCGGCCCAGGTCGAGCCCGATCCGGGCGGCCACGGCGCGCAGGTTCGCGTCGGTGAGGCGCGGCTGCTCGCCGGCGTAGAGGGCGTCGTGGAACTCCCAGAACCGGCCCTGCCGGGACGCGGCCCGGGCGGCCATGGCGGCCCGTACGGAGTCGCGGCCCCTGATCGGGTAGTCGCGCCAGAACACCCGCACGATGCCGGTGTCGAGGTAGCGGCTCTTCAGCTCGGGCTCTATCCGCTGGGCGAAGCGGCGGCAGTTGGGACACTTGAAGTCGCCGAACTCGACGATCGTGACCGGCGCCCGCGCAGAGCCCTTCGACAGGTTCGCGTCGACGGGCGGCGCGGGCGGCCCCTCCCAGACCTTCACCGAACTCGTCGGCGTGGGCGACGCGGCCGGAGCCGTGGGAGTGGGGTCGGCCGAGCCGGTTGCGGCGGCTGGTTTAGAGGTGTTCTTGGGAGGTTCGCCCTGATTCAGCGCGGCGACCGCCAGCACGGCCACCACCGCGGCCCCGGCCAGCGAGCTGAGCAGCACCCGGCGCCGCGCCACCGGAGATTCCTTGGTCACCTTCGGCATCATCCCAGCCCGCCGCCGCCCACGCGGAAAATACGTGGCACTCGCCGCGATCATCCGGCTAACGTTTAGCACGTCCACCACGACAGGAAGGCAGTGCAGTGACCTACGCGAAGTCCCTCGAACTGCTTCCTGAGTTCCTCGGACTGGATTCCGGGTGATCCCTCGTAAAGAGACGACGCCGCCCGGAAACCTGCCGAGGCGGCTTTTTTCATCTCACGGACGACGGCCCATGAAACAAGGGGCCGCGGGCCTCGGTCTGGCCGACGGGAATGGCGCCCCCCGGCTGGATACAGCCCCAGCCCCGGGCACGGCCCACGCCAGCCGAGCCCGGGGCTAACGAGCCGCTCTGGCCCAACTGGCAGAGGCGCCGCCCTCAGGAGGCGGCGAAGTGCGAGGGTGACCAGAAGTGGGTGTGAGGACCACGTGCGTGTGGAGGGTGGGGACGACCGTAGGGCCCCTGGCTAATGTTGGGGTTCGCGGCGTGGTGACGGAGAGTAAACGCTACGATCTTCCCTGTGAAGATCGTCGTGCAGGTGAAGCTGATGCCGCAGGCCGATCAGGCCGCCGCGCTGTCGGCGACGCTGCGGGCGGTCAACGATGCCGCGAACTGGGTGTCGGTCGTGGCGTTCGAGCATGGTGTGCCGCGTGAGTATGAGTTGCGCACGTTCACCTACGCCGAGTTGAAGGGGCGGGGGCTGGGGGCGCAGGCCGCTCAGCACACCATCAAGAAGGTCCGCGATGCCTACACCACGTTGCAGGCGAACCTGCGTGCCGGCAACCTCGGCAAGAAGGGCTCCAAGCGCCGGACCACAGCCGAGTCCAAGCCGGTCAGCTTCCGCCCCGAGGCGGCGCACCCGTTTGACGACCGGTGTCTGAGCTGGCAGTACGACGCTCAGACGGTCAGCATCTGGACCACCGCCGGGCGTATCAAGAACGTCCGCTTCGCCTGTTCCGCCGACGCGCTCAAGACGCTGCGCGAACACCGCCGGGGCGAGTCCGATCTGGTCGAACGCGACGGCGTGTTCTACCTGATCGCCGTGTGCGAGGTGCCCGAAGCGCCGCTCAACGAACAGCCCGGCGGCTGGCTCGGCGTGGATCTGGGCATCGTCAACATCGCCACCGTGGACGGCATGACCCGGTTCAATGGACGCGGCCTGAACCGGCACCGCAAGCGGCAGCTCGACCTTCGCCGAAAACTCCAGGCCAAGGCCACCAAGTCCGCCAGACGACGGCTCAGGCACCGCCGACGCAAAGAGTCGCGGCACGCCACGAACATCAACCACATCATCTCGAAGAAGATCGTGACCGAGGCTGCACGCACCTGTTCCGGGATCGCCCTGGAAGACCTGGGCGGAATTCGGGAGAGGGTACGGCTCCGTAAGCCCCAACGGGTCACGCTCCATTCCTGGGCTTTCCACCAGCTCGGGACCTTCCTCGCTTACAAGGCGCGGCGGGCGGGTGTCCCGCTGGTGTACGTCGATCCGGCCTACACCAGCCAGCAATGCGCTGACTGCCGCCACATCGACAAGAACAACCGGGTCGACCAGGCCCTGTTCATCTGCCGGAACTGCGGGGTCGTTGCCCACGCCGACCGGAATGCCTCCCGCAACATCGCCGCACGCGGCGAGGCTGCGTGGATCGCGGGGCGTGAGTCACGCGTCCCGGCCACCCCGTAGGTGGTCTGGACGGAGGAGGCCACACCACAGCCAGTGGTGCCCTACCTCCAAACCCGGTCCTTCAGGGCCGGGTCAAGTTGACGGTTCGACTCCCTGCAGAAGACCGCTGAACTTTCAGCGGACGTTGCGCGAGTTGATGCCCGCGATATCGTGATGTGATCGGGCGGATTTGTGGCGTTACCACTCGTCGGTAGGCGCACGTGGGTCACGTCCGTGGACGTGACCCTGTACTCATCATCGGTAAGCAGCTCATCTGCGAGACGATCAGGATTCGCGGCCAGAAGTCCATACCTGGTCACCGTTCCATCCTGAGGAGTCGTTTCCCGATGCTCGACCGCGGAAGGCTCGTGTCCACGTTCGATGTGCTGGGGCTGGAGGTGACCACATCGCCGCTCAGCACGCTCGCCGGGCGCGTGACGGACGAAACAGCCAGGCGGGTGATCGCCGCGATCGGGATACCCGAGCGGATCGGTGGTTACCTCACCTTCGCCGATTTCAGTGACGGTCCGCATCTCTTCTCCGAGGAGGTGCGGAACCCCGATTCCAACCTGCAACGGGAAGCCAAAGACCTCATCCTCTTGGGCGTGGGTGCCGGAATTCTTGTCCTGAACGGGCAGAGCGGAGAGGTGGCGAGTTGGAAAGACGGCACGCTCCGCACGATAAGTTCAGCTCTCGATAAGTTCGTCGAGTTCGTGGTTCTCATCCAGGAGAAGCTGAACATCGCGGACGAAGAGTCGTGGCCGACCGGGGGAGCAGAGACCCGGCAGGCGTCGAACGACCTCATGCGCCGGTTTCGTGAAATCGACAGCGAGGTCATGAAACCGGCCGGAGCATTCTGGCGGGGTGTAGTGACAGGGTCGTTCCGATCCATGGGTTTCTGAGAGGCGTTGCCTGAGTTTGATGCCCGCGATGTCGTAGTGTGATCGGGTGGATTTGTAGCGTTACCACCTGTCGGTAGGCGCACGTGCGCTGAGATGACCGGGTGAGCCGGGCAAGCTGTACCCGAGCGACTTATCCGACGAGCAGTGGGTGTCGATCGAGCCGGTGATCATGGCGTGGAAGGCCGCGCACCGGTCCGTTAGCGCCCCCAGGGCAACTACGAGATGCGCGAGATCGTCAACGCGCTCATCTATCAAGGTCGTACCGGCTGCCAGTGGGACTACCTGCCTCACGATCTGCCAACCGGAAGTGCGACCTACTACTACTTCGCCGAGTGGCGTGATGACGGCACCGTCCAGAAGATCCATTCTGATCCCGGGTTCAGGTGCCGCGCCATGTGGGGGGTGTTCTCTCCAGTCAGGCGGCTGGCCATGAGGTCGATCATGGCAATGTGGATCCCGGCTTCGGAACGTGTGGGCAGGGCTTTGTTGTCACGGACAAAGCGGCGGCGGAGCATCAGCCGGCCGAGGGCGCGCTCGGCCACCCAGCGGTCTGGCAGTGGGGTCAAGTCCCTGGTGGTGGGGTCGCGGGTGACGACTTCGACGTCGATGCCCGCCTCAGCGGCGTTGTCGATGACGGTGGTGCGGTAGGCGCTGTCGGCCCCGGCCTTGTTGATCGGGGCCTGGGATGCGGCCACTTGGGACAGGGGGCCGGTCGGCGGTGCTGTCGAACACGTCGATGCCGATGCACAGGCCGAGGGGGCTCCTGCGCGTTCGATGCAGGCCAAGGCGGACGGTAACGCAGAGGAAACAGCGGCGCTGATTTCATCTGCCCAGACTCCCGCGCCGCAACCGGCCGGGCAGATCATCACTGAAATCGCCAAGACCCCAGGAGCCGGCTGTGCACGAAGGAGAGACTTTCTCGGGATTGGATCGACGGCAATTCCTGCGACGCGCAGGACTGGCCGCCGGAGCGGGCGCGGCGCTGCCGCTGCTGGGTGTGGGGAGCGCGAGCACCATGGCCGCCGCCTGGTCGTCCGCCGACGACCCCGACCAGCTGTTCAAGGACGGCCGTTTCAAGCACGCCGAGCAGAGCTACCGTCGTCGGCTCAAGGAGAACGCCGACAACGCGCACGCCGCCGCGCAGATCGGCTACATCGCTCTGCTGTCCAACCGGTTCGCCGACGCCGAGAAATTCCTCAAACGCGCCGTCAGCCTGAAGCCCGACGACGAATTCTCCCTCTACCAGCTCGCGGACTGCTACGTCCGCCAGGACAGGTTGTCGGAAGCCGTACCCTGGCTGCGCAAACGCGGCGAGCTGACCGGCTCGCTGACCGACCTCGCCTCCGCCAAGCTGTACGAGACGATCCGGGGCACCCCCTGGCAGGTGCACGGCCCGCAGGCCACCCAGATCCCCTTCCTCGGGCTCGAACCCCTGCCCCACATGATGATCTCCATCAACGGGACGCAGCCGAGGATCTTCCAGCTCGACACGGGAGCGACGACGGCCGGCCTCAGCATGCAGCTGGCGAAGGAGGCCGGTCTGGAGGTGATCTCCGAGAGCAAGGGAAGCGCCGACGGGCAGCAGTTCACGATGTATTACGGCATCGCCAAGTCGGTGCGCATCGGCGACCTCGAGATCCGCAACGCGCCCGTCCACTGGAACGAGGCCGACCGGCCGGACCTGCCCGACGGCACCGAGGCCCAGGGCACCATCGGCACGGTGCACTTCTACCATTTCCTGACCACCATGGACTACGGCCACAAGCAGTTCGTCCTACGCCGCAAAAACGAGGCCAACCTGCGTAGATTCCGCGTCGAGGCGGCACGGCTCAAGGGCGACGTCCTGCCGCTGTGGCTGGCGAAAGACCACTTCCCCTGCACGCTCGGCTCGCTCAACGACTTCGGGCCTCGCGTCGTCACCTTCGACACCGGTGGCCCAGGCCGGGGCATCGGTACCTCCCTCGACTTCGCCAAACGCGCCGGGATCGAACTCGGCGACCCCGAGCAAGGCAGGGGCGGGGTGCGCTACCCCATCGCGCCCGAGCAGATCAGTCTCGGCAAGGCGACGCGGCGGCGGGTCAAGGGATGGGCGGAGGAGAAGCCCAAGGTCGGCGCGGGGATGAAGTTCGACACGATCGCCAACTTCACCCACGACTACTTCAAGCCGTTCGCCATCACCTTCGACTACGCCCACATGAACCTGTACATCACCGGCGACTCCATGGATCCGGACGCGGGCCGGTAGGGAGAGACAGCCGATCTCACCGCGAGATCGGCAAAGAACTGAGACGCGTACCAGGCGGCGGTACTTGTCATGGTCATGAGCACAATCGGCCAGGACGACGTCGGGGCGCTCGCACCTGGGACAGCCCGCTCGACTGGCGAGAACGCCCCGACTCTACCCACGAGTACTTCACACTATTGGACATCATCATGGACGTCGCGAACATCAACCTCTACCTCATCGGTCCGCTTAAGGGGACATCATGACCCCCACCAGGCGCACCGTGCTCACCAGCGCGCTGGCGGGCGGCGCGGCGCTGGCAGCGAGCAGCACGGTGTCCGCCCACGCGGAACGAGCCGCGCCGGTCCCGCCGGAGCTGCGGCCCGGCGGTGAGTTCGACGCGTATGTGGCCCAGCTGGCCAAGGACGATCAGTTCTCCGGAACGGTGCTGCTGGCCCACCGTTCACGCCCGGTACTGTCCCGCTCGCACGGCATGGCGGACGCATCGCGCTCCATCCCGAACGGCCCGAACACGATCTTCAAGCTGGCATCGGTCACCAAATGCTTCACCGCAGTGGCCCTGGGCCAGCTCGTCCAGGACGACAAGGCCGACCTGCATGCGCCCCTGGGCGAATACCTGGACGGCTTCTCGGCCGAAACCGCCAAAGTGACCCTCCACCAACTGCTGACCCACACCGCGGGCCTGGGCGAATACGCGCAATCCCCCGAGTTCCGTCAAGGGCTCAAGGAATGGTCCACCGAGTCCGAGATGATGGAGGGCGTCCTGGCCCTCATCAGGAAGCTGGAGACCGCTCCTGCCTTCACCCCGGGCACCCGGCACGTCTACAGCAACAGCGGCTTCTTCGTGCTCGGCGCGATCGTCGCAGCGGCCTCGAACCAGCCCTACCACGGCTACATGCGCGAGCACGTGCTCGCCGAGGCGGGCATGAAGCGTTCGAATCTCTACACCCGGCCGCAGGTCCTCGCCGGCCGCGACATCGCCCACCCGTACTGGACGCAGCAGTCCGGGGAACGCGCGGACTTCACCACAAGCGAATACTTCGGCTTCGTCGGCGGGCCCGCTGACGGCGTGTACGCCTCTGCGCCCGACCTGCTCTCCTTCGTCGGGGCCCTGACCAAGGGCACGCTCCTGTCTGCGGCGTACACCTCGGCCTTCACCAACGGCAAGGCCCTGCTGTCGCCCACCGACAAGCCCGTGGTCGCGGCCGACGCCCGCTTCTACGGGTACGGATTCCGCGACACCATCACCTCAGGCCACCGCGTCTGGGGACACTCCGGCAGCGCCGTGGGCGTGGCGACCAACCTCGACGTCTTCCCCGATCTCGGCTGGATCGCGGTCGTCCTGAGCAACTACGACATCCCGATCACCCCGATCGTCCTCAAGGCACGCGAGCTGATCACTCGATCGGCACCGGGCATCTCCTGAGCGTCTGCGAGAGCGTCGCTGCCTGCGAAGCATGGCTCGGCAGCGTCACTGATCGAGTCCTCTGTCCTGCCAAGCCGACAATGATCACAGAAGGCAGCCGGCCTGCGCGGGGATCCACGGAATTGCGCCGGTTAATGTCGGTGTAGTCGACGCGGTCGGTTGTCTCTGCGAGGCGCCAACAAGGCATCCAAGCCGTCTTGGATTCAGATGATCAACGCAACACTGCTGGTGGATGGGTGGATCGTGGCTCGAATGGGTCGGCCGGGAGCGGCGGAGCGACCAGCAAGGCCGCCACGATCCAAACGACGGCAAAGGGCGCGGCGGCCAGTGTCTAGATCAGGAACAAGCCGAGGTCGTGAGTCTTCACCGCCACCAGAACGACGAGCAGAACGAGCATCGCACCCATCGCGGGAAGATGGTATTTGCGCGGCAGATACGCCAGAGCGAGCGCAATCGCGCCACCCACGATGAGTCCGCCGAGATGTCCCTCCCAGGAGCTGAACCCGGCCGAGACCACCAGCCAGATCAGGAAGAACATCATGAGGCGGCCACCCCCGAGCGGGTCGTGGCGCAGTCGCCGGCTGAAGACGAAGTACGCCGCTCCCAACCCGAAGATCGCTCCTGAAGCACCGACGGCGGCCGTGTCGGGGGAGATGAGGTACTCGAAGACCGAGCTGCCCACGGCCGCCAGCAGGTAGAGCCCGACGAAGCGCAGCCTGCCCAGCATCTCCTCGACCGCCCGGCCCAGGGTCCACAGCCAGTACAGGTTGAAGACGATGTGCAGGATGCCGAAACCGCCCTCAGTGGGCCGCAGGTGCAGGAAATTGGCCGTGAGGAGCCGGTACCACTCGCCGGCGGCCACACCGACGAGCTCCATGCCGGTGTCGCCCTCGTACACGTAGTACTGTCCGTCTGTGTCCAGCAGTCCGATGCCCAGGCCGTCCAGCCGGTCCACGATCGAGGGCATGGCGATCTCCCCGGCGTAGGCCAGGACGATGATGGCAATCAGAGCATAGGTGACCACTGGAACGGCGGACACTTTGCCGCCGAAGACGGTCCTGGCCTGCCGTACTGACTTGTTGCCCTCACGTACGCATTCGACGCATTGATGGCCCACGGCCGCGTCCCGCATGCAGTCGGGGCAAATGTAGCGGTCGCAGCGGGTGCAGCGGACGTAGGTTTCGCTCTTGGGGTGCCTGTAGCAGGTCGGCACCTCGGCAATCTGCTCTTCCACGTCACTCCACACCTTCGGGGGTTCCAGCGGAGAGCAAGAATAGCGAATTGCCAGCATGCGGGAGCTTTTGTGATCAAACCGATTTGATCCGCCATATACCGTGTGGTTTGTAGGAGATTGTTATTTATCCTCAAGATTGTTGGCCTGTCGTGCAATGCGGCGCGGATTTCGGCGTCGGCGGACAGTATCGATGGAGACGCCGGCGTTGATGAGTTTGGTGGCGTGGGCGTGGCGTAGCTGGTGGATGTCGATCTCGACGCGTGCGGCGGCGCAGTAGGTCTGTCAGCGGTGGTGGGCGGCGTCGTAGGACAGCGGCCCGGTGGTGCGGCCGGCGCGAGCCGTTCGGGGTCTTCGTTCGTGTGGAGGACGGAGACGACGGCTTCGAGGGTCTCGTGCAGAACATTCGCCGAGGAGGCGCCCTAAGGAGTCTCGAGCCGTCAGCCTTCGTCCGCAGCGACCGGGCAACGTATTGAACGGACGTCGTTGACTTCGAGCACGCTCTAAATCGTAGCGTTGAGGCATGACAGCAACGCTGATCACTGGAGCTAACAAGGGTCTCGGCTTCGAGACCGCCCGCCGGCTCATTGCCGCGGGCCACACCGTCTACATCGGCTCCCGGGACGCCGAACGCGGGCGCCGGGCCGCCGACCAACTGGGCGGGCGGGCAGTCCAGCTCGATGTCACCGACGACGCGTCCGTGCGGGCCGCGGTGAAGGCCGTCGAGGCAGGCGGAGGGCTGGACGTGCTGATCAACAACGCCGGCATCCAAGAAGAGATGAGTGAGGGCAACGTGGTGATCGGCGCCGCGGACGTGACCGCCGACCTGATGCGGCGCACGTTCGAGACGAATGTCTTCGGCACGGTGCGCGTCCTCCACGCGTTTCTCCCGCTGCTGCAGCGTTCCGCCGCCCCGGTCGTGGTCAACGTCAGCAGCGGCCTGGCGTCGCTGACCCGGGTCACCACCCCGGACACCCCGGCGTACGCCTACCCGGGCGTCGCCTACCCGGCGTCCAAGACCGCGGTCAACATGATCACCGTGCAGTACGCCAAGGCGTTCCCGAACCTGCGGATCAACGCGGTGGAGCCTGGCTTCACCAAGACCGACCTGAACGGGAACACCGGTATCCAGACTGTTGAGCAGGGCGCCGAAATCATCGTGCACATGGCGCAGGTGGGCTCTGATGGCCCCACTGGAGGCTACTTCGACGCGGAAGGCGCCCTTCCCTGGTGACCGGCTCCACCACGCCTGGCCCACCAAGGTCGAAGAGCTGCACTCTAGAATCGTGTTCTAATATCGGTCAAGATGTCGATGAACACATCAGGCGACTGGAGAGTGGAGATCATCGATGGCTCGACTGCTGCGCCGCTTCGCCGAGACCCGGCCGGACGAACTCGCGCTGGCCGACGATGAGGGCACCACCACGTGGCGCGAGCTGAACGAGCGAGTCGACCGGCTTTGCGGTGCGCTCCTCGGTTCGGGGCTCGCCGCGGGTGATGTCATCGCCGTCCACGCGGCCAACCGCCGCGAGTACTTCGAAGTCATGGCGGCCGCCGGCCACATCGGCCTGCGCTACGTCCTCGTCAACTGGCACTGGACCGCCCAGGAGCTCCGGTACGTACTCCAGGACGCGGGTGTGCGGGCCCTTTTCTCCGAGCCGGCCTTCGCCGCGCAGGCGAGCGAGGCCCTCGTCGGGCTCGACCTGCCCACGCGGGTGGCGTTCGGTACGGGCATCCCAGGGTTTGTCCCGTATGCGGAGTTCGTGGCCGCCGCCTCGCCGGACGAGCCGGCGGTACAGGTCATGGGCACCCCGATGTTCTACACCTCCGGGACCACCGGCCGTCCGAAAGGCGTCAACCGCAAGCTGTTCACCGTGGGAGCGCCCGTTGACCACCTCGCGCTGCTCGCCGAGGGTTTCGCCGCGACCTTCGCCATCCCGGACCACGGCCGGACGCTCCTGGTCGGCCCGGTCTACCACTCGGCCCAGTGGGCGTTCTCCTTCACGCTGTTCCTGAGCGGCCGGTCCGTCGTCATGCGGCGCGCGTTCGACCCCGCCCAGACCCTGCACCTGATCGATCAACACGCGATCACCAACGTCCATCTGGTGCCCACCCAGTTCGTCCGCCTGCTGCGCCTGGACGCCGCGACCAGGCAGTCCTTCTCCGGGACCAGCCTCGCCGCGGTCTGGCACGGCGCCGCCCCCTGCTCGCCGCAGGTCAAACGCGAGATGATCGACTGGCTGGGACCGGTCGTCCACGAGTACTACGGCTCGACCGAAGCGTCCATCAACACGATCATCACCGCGGACCAGTGGCTGGCCAAGCCGGGCAGCGTCGGACGCGCGCTCGGCACGACCGAGATCCACATCTTGCGTTCCGACGGCACCGTCGCCAAGCCGGGGGAGCAGGGCGAGATCTGGTTCCGCTACACCAGCGGCGACGACGTCGAGTACTGGGGCGACCCGGACAAGACCGCCGCGATCCACCGTACCGACGGCCGGTTCACGACCGGAGACATCGGCTACTTCGACGAGGACGGTTACCTGTTCCTGTGTGACCGGGCCATCGACATGATCATCAGCGGTGGCGTGAACATCTACCCGGCCGAGATCGAGAACGCCCTGATCACTCATCCCGCCGTCCGGGACGTCGCGGTGTTCGGCGTACCCGACGACGAGTACGGCGAGCAGGTCAAGGCCGTCGTCCAACTGGCGGAAGACGCCCATGCGACCGACGACCTGGCCGGCGCGTTGATGGCCCACTGCCGTGACTCCCTGGCCGGGTACAAGGTGCCTCGCTCGATCGACTTCGTCCCCGAACTGCCGCGTACCCCGACCGGCAAGCTGTACAAGCGGCTGCTGCGCGACCCCTACTGGCAGGCCGGCTCCCGCCGGATCTGACCCCTGATGAGAGGTGCCGTGACCGACGCATCATCGTTTCTGAGAACGTTCGACCTGGAGCAGCTGGACGGCGACCTGTTCGTGGCCTCAGCCGGCGGACCCGGCTGGGGACGGACCTTCGGCGGGCAGGTGGCGGCCCAGGCCCTGCGCGCCGCGGGCCTCACCGTCAGCGGCCCGAGACGCGTACATTCCCTGCATTCCTACTTCATCCGCCCCGCCCGGCCGGAAGAGCCGTTGCACTTCCACGTGACCAGGAATCGGGACGGACGCTCGTTCTCCACCCGCTCGGTGGCGGCCGTCCAGGAGGGTAAGCCGATCTTCGAAATGATCGCCTCCTTCCACGATCCCGAACCCGGAGAGGACTGGCAGGCGGCCGGCCCGCTGTCCGTACCCCCGCCGGAGGGGCTGGCGTCTCTCCAGTTCTCCAGGATGTTCGGGGATGACGGGCCGTTCGACATCCGTCCCGTCGTCGCACCCGGCCCCGGGGGATTCCCGATCCTTCACCCGTTCTGGATCCGGCTGACCCCGCCGGTCGGCAGCGATCCCGATCTGCACGCATGCCTGCTCACCTACCTGTCGGACATCGCCGTCGTCGGCGCCGCCCGATCTCCGCACGCGCAGGGGCCTTACAGTCTGCAGGTGAGCCTCGACCACGCGATCTGGTTTCACCGCCGGCCCCGCGTCGACCAGTGGCTCCTCTACTCCATGAGCGCTGTCGCCCATGTCGGCACCCGTGGGCTGGCCCAGGGCTCGATCCGCGCCGCCGACGGGGCACTGATCGCCTCGGTGACCCAGGAAGCCCTGCTCCGGTAATCGCTACCCTGCTCGGATGAACGTGGAGTTCAGCGGGCTGATGTGGTTCTGGAGAGGTCCGGCGCCGTGGCACTTCATCACCGTTCCGGAAGAGGAGTGCGGTGAGCTGGCGGCGACTTCCGCGTTCGTGACCTACGGCTGGGGCATGATTCCGGTCACGGCGCGGATCGGGGAGACCGGTTGGCAGACGTCGCTGTTCCCGAAGGGTGGGCGCTACATCGACAGCGGGGTGGAGCGGCCAATCCTGCAGGTGCGGCTCGGCGGGAGGCCTGGTCAGGCGATCTCGATGTAGTCCAGTTCGGCCCAGCGTGTCTGGTGCTGAAAGCGCAGGGTGTTCCAGCCGGCGGTCAGCGTGAGCTGGGCCGGGACCTGCGTCCAGTTGTCCCAGCCGCGGTTGGGATAGTTCAGCGTGAACTGTGTCGTCCCGTTCACCGTCACCAGGTGTTGCGCGTCGCCGTACCCGGCGGCGTAGGACACGTGAGCGGTGTATGCCCCCGCGACCGGCGCGAACACCTGGACGTCGACCCAGCTGTCCGCGTAGTCGATCTTGGCGGCGACGGCTCCCTGGGACGCGCCCGCCGCGCCGGTGCGGACCTCGGCGTGGTTGAGGGTGCCGCGCTCGGCCTCGTAGCGGACCCGGCTGCCGCGGACGACCGGGTAGTCGTCGGCCCAGCCCAGCTCCGCGGTGTACATGTGGCGCGCGTTGTTCACCCAGCCGTGGAAGAAGACGCGGTCGCCGAGCACGTCGGTCCCGCCGGGGCCCTGGACGGCTCCGTCGAAGGTGGCGGTCGTCATCAGCGGCCGGTACGCCTTGGTGTAGGGGCCGGTGAGCGACGAGGACACGGCGTAGCTGGTGAAGTAGTTGTTGCCGGCGTAGGAGCCGGCGGAGTAGAAGAGCACGTACTGGGAGGACCGCTTGACGAGCACCGGAGCCTCGATCACGCCGGCCTCGTCGGGCCGGTCGTTGCGGATGAGCTCGGTGCGGCCGCCGGTGAAGGTGACGCCGTCCGCGCCGACCTGCTGCAGCCAGAGGATGGCGGGCCGGCCGACGGCGTTGCCGTCGTTCTTGTAGACCAGGTATCTCTTGCCATCGGTGTCGACGAAGCTGGAGGGATCGATGTCGCCGCCCTCGCCCGCATTGCAGACGAGCGGTCCGTTGCCGGCGGGCTGGAAGGGGCCGAGCGGGTTCGCCGAGGTCGCGGCGCCGATGCACATGCGCCCGGCAGCGGTGCTGGGGCCGGTGAAGTACATCAGGTAGCGGCCGTCGGGGAGGCGCGAAACATCGGGTGCCCAGAAGCCGCCGTCGCCCGCCCAGGACGGCTTGGCAGGCAGCGCGTCCGCGTGTACGGTCCACGGGCCGGTGGCGGACGGCGCGCTGGCGACCGGGATGCGCCCCGCCCAACTGCTGGTGGAGTAGGCGTAGAAGGTGGAGCCGACCTGGATGACGTCCGGATCGGGGAAGTCGGCGCTGATCACGGCCGCCGGGGCCACGGCGGCTCCTGCGGGTTCGGCCGATGTCGCACCGGCTGCCGATAACCAGACCGCGGTGGCGGTGAACATCAGGGAGAGACGGCCGAGCAGCCGCATGAGGGCCTCCGATCATCGGTAATCACGGGTACAGGAGATTCCGGGGCGGCGGGCAGGGGCGATCTCAGGACAGTGTGACCGAACCGTCCTCGTGTACGGTCCAGGCCGGGTTGTGGGCCACCTCCCATGGATGGCCGTCGGGGTCGACGAACACGCCTGAGTAGCCACCCCAGAACATTTTCCCGCCCGGCCGCGTGATCGTTCCTCCAGCCGCCTTCGCGGCGGCGAGGATCTCGTCCACCTCTTCCGGTGAGTCGACGTTGTACCCGAGCGTCACGCCGCCCCAGCCGCCCCCGTCGACGACACCGCCATCAGCCGCAAGCTTTGCGCGATTCCATAGAGAGACGATCGTATCCCCGGCCTGGAAGAATCTGATCTGGTCGTCTTCAGTATCGATGCTGACGTCAACGTGCCATCCCATCGACTGATAGAAGGCCGTGGCCCGCACGACATCGGCAACGCCGAGAGTAATGACGCTCATCCGCTGTTTCATCGACGATCTCCTTGATCATCATGGGATGGGACGGCCTCAGGTCGTGTCGAGCACCAGACGGCCGCGCACGTGTCCGGTCTCCCCGATCATGTGCGCGGCGGAGACCTCGTTCAGTGGGAACACGTTCTCAACGGCGATGCGCAGGTGCCCCACGGCCATCAGCGCGGCGAGGTCGGCGAGGGCGGCGCCGTCAGGTGCGACGTAGACGAACCCGACCCGCAGCCCCCTGGCCCGCACGGCCTCCGTCAGTTGCGCGCTGGCGCCCTTGAGCGTGACCAGAATGCCGCCCGGACGCAGCACGTCAAGTAGTCGCAGCGCCTCCTGGCCGCCTCTGGGGTCGACGGCCATGTCGATGTCGCGGGCGACCTTCTCCACCGGCGACGTCGAGTAGTCGATGACCTCGTGGGCGCCGAGTCCTTCGACGAAGGCACGATTGCCGGCGGAGGCGGTGCCGATGACCTCGGCTCCGGCATTCACCGCCAACTGCACCGCGACATGGCCCACGCCGCCGGCGGCTCCATGGATCAGAACCCGCTGGCCAGGGGAGAGCCTGCCGACGTCGAACAACGCCTGCCATGCGGTCAGCGCGGGCATCGGCGCGCCCGCCGCGCTGTGATGAGGGATGCCATCGGGCTTGACGGCCAGCGAGTCCGCGGGTGCTGTCACGTGGTCGGCGTATCCGCCCGCGAGATCGGGGAAGTACGGCATGCCGAACACCTGGTCTCCGGTCTTCAGCGTGGTGACGCCAGGGCCGATCTGAGAGACCGTGCCAGAGATGTCCCAGCCCAGTACAGCCGGGAAGCTGCTCAACGACAGGCCGCGGCCCGCGCGGGTCAGCCAGTCGATCGCGTTGATCCCGGCGGCGTGCACACGTACCTGGACCTCACCGTAACCGGGCTCCGGCAGCGGGACCCGGCCGATCCTCAGCACCTCCGGCGGCCCATAACCGTCGATCAGAACGCCGCGCGTCGTGTTCATCACCACCTCGATCTGGCCGCTCACTGCTGGACCTTCAGGTAACGGCGGTGCTGATAGCGGAAGAACACCGTCAAGCTGGTGGCCGCGGCGAAGAGCCCGACGGCCAGAGCAGCCGGCAAGTGATGATCCGTCACAACGTAGTAGGTCAACAAGGCCAGGCACACCCCTGCCAAAACGCCGTTGATGATGGCGATCATGCTCGCAGCAGTGAAGAGCCCTGCCATTGGACCCCCTTGGACCGCCAGTGAGCCAAGCGCATCATCGGTCTCCCCTTCGCCCGCGCCCCATCGGGCGAAGTAGCGCGCCGCCTCGGGGTCGAGCGTGCGGTAGTAGCCCCGGATGCGAGAAATACTGCTCAGATACAACACGTTCTGCACCCCAGTGCCGACAAGCCGGACCATGGTGAACACACCCAGCACGAAAACCGTCGGCAACGCGGCAGCGGCGAACGGTAGCAACAGGCCGGGCGTCTGTGAGGCGAACCCCAGCGCGATCAGACTGCTGGACAACGCCGACAGGTACAGCGACGAACGCCCGAGCGCTTCGCTGACCGTCGTGCCGGCCGCCGATTGCAGTACGAAATGCTCCGTCACGATCGCTGACATGAGCGCTGCCGACGGTCCCGCCTCACGGCTCTCCGCCTCCATGGCCACTCCATTCACCCCATAGAACGCCGACCCGCCGACACTTTACCGACGTTTGGCGGACATCTGCACCGCCTCCCCAGCGCCGCAAGACCCTGCATGCGAAACGGAATCGGGCTCCGCGCACGACGTGAAACTGGTCGTCATATGAGTCGCCGGATGCGCCCGGCGTAGCGGGCTTCGAGGATCCGGTTGTGGTCGTCGCCGCCGGTGATGTTGGCGGACAGGTAGATCGGGGCCTGCTCGCCGGCCTCGTCCAGGCGCCGGACCACCTCGGCCACGACCATCTGGGCGAGCAGGGCGGCGGAGATGGAGGAGATCGCGCAGACCGCGCCACCTGAGGGCAGCGGTAGCAGCGCGTCGCCGTGCGGGGCGCCGTTGTCCAGCACAACATCGGCGAAGTCGTGTAGCCGCAGGCCCGACGGGTGGCGGGAGGCGGTGTGCGCGGTGTGCTGGGCCGAGGTGACCGCGATCAGCTTGTGCCCGTGCTGCGTCACCAGCTGAGCCATCTCCACCACGCAGCCGTTCACGCCGGAGTTGGAGGCGATGACGAAGACGTCCTCCGGACGCGGCGCCGCCAGCCGGTAGAGCTGGTGTGCGACAGCCGGATCTCGTTCCAGGAAGGGATCGAACAGCGCCTCACGGGGGCTGTCGCCGAGGATCACCACGTCACGTAGCGCGATCTTGTTGGTCGGCACGAGTCCACCGGCCCGGCCGGCGATCTCCATCGCGAACCCCTCGGAGTGCCCGGTGCCGAAGGCCTGGACCACGCCACCTGCGCGGATTGACTTCGTGATGAGTTCGGCCGCGGTCTGAACCGTGAGTTGCTGCGTGGCAGCCACCCGGTCCAGGACGGTTCTGGCGGCCGAGAGATACGCCGCGGCAGTGGGACGGTTCTGCTCGAAGACCACGGACGCCCCCTTCGTGGATGATAATTTTTCGTCGTCTGCTGCGTCACTCTGAGGGCAGGTGACCTCGTTGTCAAGGAAATTGCCCGCCCAAACGGGAGAACGGGCTGTCATAGACGGTCTTGACATGAACGCTGGCGAAGAATAATTTCCTCACGAGTGAGGAGCAAGCATGTCGACTTACCAGCCGTCGAGCGGCATCATCGAGCGCATCCGTGGGCTGCTGCCCACGATGCCGGACGCGCAGCGGTCGCTGGCCGAGCTGGTGCTCGGTGATCCCGCGGCTGTGGCCCGGATGACCATCGTCGAGCTGGCGGAGCAGTGTGGGGTGTCCACCGGCACCATCACGAGGTTCTGCCGGGCATTGGGGATGAACGGATACGCGGCGCTGCGGATCGCGCTTGCTTCTGACAGCGGGCGGATCGGCGGGGGTACGTGGGCGGCGCATATCGGGACGGATGTGACCGAGGGCGACGATATCCGGCAGGTCGCCAACGTTATCTCCGCCAATATCGGGCACGTCGTGGCCGAGGCGATCGCCAATCTTGATCTGGCTGCGGTGGAGCGTGCGGCGAGTCTGCTGGCCGCGGCCCGTCGGGTGGTGGTCTTCGGGGTCGTCGGTAGTGCTACGACGGCGTTGGGGTTCCAGCAGTTGTTGTACCAGATCGGTGTGCCGGCCTGGGTGTACACCGATGCTCACATGGCGCTGACCGGCGCGGCCTTGATGACGCGCGGCGATGTGCTGGTCGCCGTCTCGCACAGCGGGCGGACACGCGAGGTCTGCGATCTTGTCGCCGAAGCTCGTTCGCACGGCGCGAGAACGATTGCCATCACCAACGATCTGGCCTCCCCGGTGGCCCGTCGAGCCGAACTCGCGCTGGCGACCGCGGTGTATGAGATGGGTGGCTCCAGCACCGAGAACATCCTCGCGCGCCACGCTCAACTGGCGGCCCTGGATGTGCTGTACATCGCCATCGCCCAGCGGACCTTCGAACAGACCAGGGAAGCGATAGCCGTCGCGACGGAAGCGGTGCGGCCCTACAAGATCGTCGATGCCGCGGGCGGCGTCGACAGCGCGGACGTCAGGCACACGTAGCCGGACCAGCGGCTGGGACGTGGCGCGTGCGAGGACACACCGAAAGGCTTTTACCTTCCGAAAAGGAGCACAGTCGTGCCACAAAGGAGAATGCCGCGCAGGCGGCGCACGGGATTACTGCCGTTATGGGTGGCGGTGCTCGTGCTGCTCGAGTTGACCGCCGTCGCCCCGGCCCACGCGGCGGCCGGGATGCGGATATGGATGGCCAGTGCGGCGGACCGGGTGTTTTCCACCTCGCAACCGGCATCGTCGGCACCGAGCTCGATCGACTTGTATGCGGCGCGAGGTGAGCAGGAGGCCGCCCAGATCGCGGTCCGGCCGTCCTCGGCCGAGGCGCTCACTGATGTGCGGGTGACCGCGAGTGCGCTCACCGGGCCGGACGGGGCGAGCATCCCGACGTCGAACATCCTGCTGCGGCGGGCGTACAACCATCTGGACATCGAGGTGATGCCAGGCGACCCCGAGCTGCCGCCGGGCGGGGGCAAGAGTTACTACGACGCCCTGGTAGAGAACGCCCCGCGTAACCTGCCCGGTGACGTCACCCAGCCGTACCACTACAGCGTCACCGTGCCGGTGGGACAGGCGCCCGGCGTCTATACCGGGACTGTGGTCGTGAGCACCAGTAATGCGGGTGAGGTGACGGTGAACGTGCGACTGGTGGTCTACAACGTGACCCTGCCGGAGCCGAACAAGTCCACGTTCAAGATGAACAACTGGTTCACCTCTGCGGGGTGGGACTACAACGGCACCGTCAAGTCGATCCCCCAGCAGTACGGCGTGGAGATGTACGACGACAACTGGTGGAAGGTGATCGAGAACATCGCCGTCAACCACAGACGGCACCGTAACAACGTCATCTACGCGGACTTCCAGGCGCTGCTGATCCCCAGCACCAAGGTAGGCCCCGGTGGCGAGCTGCAGTTCGGCTGGGCCACCTTCGACCGGTTCATCGAGACGTTTGTGAACGAGCGCGCCCTGCAGTACATCTACACGCCAACCCTGCTGGAGAATCCTGAGCCGGGTTCGTCGCGCGATGTCACGGCAGAGATCCTGCGCAACGTCAACGGTGTGGTCGAGCGCGTGTTGGTGACTCCGCAGAGCCCGGAGGCCAACACCTACTACGACCGGGTCTTCCCCGCCCTCAAGGCGCACCTGGACGCCAGGGGTTGGACCGACCAGTTCTACATGAGCGCGATGGACGAGCCCGAAACCAAGCAACACGTGGAGTCGGCGAACTGGTTGTACGGCAAGTATCGCAAGTACTTCCCGAACCCCCGGACCAACGAGGCACACGACAATGCCTTGGCTGAGCTCGACGGCAACCTCACCACGATCACCCCGGTGCTGGGCCACTACGAGCAGAACATGGGCTACTACCAGAATCTGCGAGCCAACGGCACCGAACTGTGGCTGTACAACTGCATCGTCCCCAAGGGCGAGCAGATGAACAGGTTCATCAGCTACCACCTGGCCAAGACCCGGCTCACACCGTGGCTGACCTGGAAGATCGGCGGCACCGGATACCTGCACTGGGGCTGGAACTTCTGGTACAACGGCAGCAGCGACCCTAAGACCCCTGCGACGAACACCTTCGACGCCCCGCAGAGCGGTGACAGCTGGCTGGTCCGGCCGAACAGAGCGAAGTATGACATCTACGACAGCCTGCGCAGCGAGACGCAACTGGACGGTCTTGAGGACTACGAGCTGCTGAACATGCTCGCCAAGACCAAGCCGCTGTTGGCTCGACTGGTCGCGTCGAGCGTGATCACGGACACGGTCACCTACACCCGTTCCGGGGCTGTGGTGGACGACCGCCACAAGATGCTGCTCGAACTCCTCGTGGACGGCGGCCCGGACCGGCGATTCCCCTACACCGACAACTTCAGTGCGGGCGACGCCAACTGGCAGCGTGGCAGGGGCTCATGGTCGGTGGCGTCGACCGGTGAGTACCTCCAGACCGACACGTCGGGCTGGGGCTTCACCTCGACACCGAGATCCAGCGCGTATGGCGACGTGGTCGCCTCCGTCGACTTGAAGATTGTCGGAGTCCACTCGACCGGCAACGTCAACTGGGCCGGGTTCATGATCCGCAGCTCCAACGCCACGGACATGGATACCGGCTACCTCGTGGCCCTGCGCAACAACGGCCAGGTTTTCATTTACCGCGCGGGAAAGGAACTGAGCCACGCGACGGCCGGAAACTACCAACCGGGGACGTACACCCGGCTGCGGGTCATGGCGTTCGGGAACAAACTCAGCGTCTTCGTCGGCAATGATCCGCAAGCTGTCCTCACCGTCACCGACGCCGCCTACCCCGCAGGGCATGTCGCCCTGGTGACCGGCGGGGCCAGTGTCCGATTCGACAATTTCACCGTCAACCCCGACAACAACATGGCCGACGGCAGGCCCGTTATGACGTCGAGCACCTACCCCGCCGACGGCTGGCATGAGATGGCGGCAGTGGACGGGATACAGTCCTCGACCCCCGGCTCGATGGGCTGGTCCAGCGCGGCCGGCACATCCGCCGACCGCACCGAGTGGGTGTCCGTGGACCTGCAGTCGAAGCGTTCACTCAGCCGGATCGATCTTTTCCCGCGCTCCGACGGCGCGAACACCGGCATGGGGTTCCCCGTCGATTTCACCGTGCAGGTGTCGGCTGACGGCAACTCCTGGAGCACTGTGGCGTCCCGCACGAATTATCCCCGCCCAGGCGCCGGCGCGCAGACATTGTCCTTCCCGACCGTGGACGCCCGTTACGTCAAGGTGACCGGGACAAAACTCAGCAGCGACCCGTTCGGTGCCTTTCACATGCAACTGGCGGAGATCGAGGCCTACGGCTGAGCCGCCAAGCGAGCCCTTCATGAAACCCGAAGCGATTCACCGATGAGCGGGGAGACGCATGAGCATGGTTCGAGCGTCGGCTGTTCGGCCGCGGCTGACAGGGCGGTGCGGCATGTCGTCTTTCCCGATCCAGGTAGCCGGCCGCAGGGGGTACGTGCATGAGGCCAGGAGTTGGTGACGTGGCCAAGGACTGCCCTTCTGCGGAGGAGCCGGGTCTCGGCGGGTTGTTGCGATCGTGGCGCGAGCGGGCGCTTCTGACCCAAGAGCAGCTGGCGGCGCGGGCGGGTCTGAATGTTCGGACCGTCCGCCGGTGGGAGACCGGCCGGCTGGAGCGCCCCCGCGGCACGTCGATGCGGTCGGTGGCCAAGGCGCTGGGCCTGGGTGATGCGGAGCTGTCGATGCTGGTTCGCGCCGCGATCACGGGGCCGGAGACCTCGCGCCCGATACGCACGACGCCGCGGCAGTTACCCGCCGATGTGGCGGCGTTCGTCGGCCGGGCGCGGGAACTGGCCGTTCTCGGCGAGATGGGCGAGGCCGATGGTACGGCCGCAGCGGTGATCATCGCCATTGATGGCATGGCGGGGGTGGGCAAGACCGCGCTGGCCGTACATGCCGCCCATCAACTGGTTTCTCGCTTTCCCGATGGGGATCTGTACGTCGACCTGCACGGTTACCCCCAAGGCATGGCCGCGGCTGACCCGGCCGACACGCTCGCCCGAGTCCTGGGTGTCCTGGGTGTGCCCGGTGAGTCGATTCCGCAGCACCTTGGTGAACGGGCGACGCTGTACCGCAGTGTGCTGGCCGACCGCAGGATGTTGATCGTTCTGGACAATGCCGCTGATGAGGAGCAGGTGCGGCCGCTGCTGCCGGGTGCGGCAGGCTGTCTGGTGCTCATCACCAGCCGACGGCGGCTGGTCGGCCTGGACGGCGTCCGTATGGTGTCGGTGGATGTGCTGCCGCTCACGGACGCGATCGGGCTGTTCTCAGGTACCGCTGGGGAAGGGCGGGTCGCGGGTGTCCCGCGGGAGGTGCTGGCCGAGGTGGTGCGGCGGTGCGGGCTGTTGCCGCTGGCGATCCGGCTGGCCGCGGCCCGGTTGAAGGCCCATCCGGCGTGGAGCGTGAGGTATCTGCTGGAGCGGCTGGAAGAGCACCAGCGACTGCAGGCCGGGGAGCGCGGTGTCACCGCCGCGCTGGACATGTCGTACGAGGAGCTCAGCGCCGATGAGCGGCGGGCCTATCGGGTGCTGGCACTGCCTACCGGGGTGGCGCGTTGACCCGGTTTCTGGACCACTGCCCTATGAGTAGGGGTTCCTTGCCCGGACATCGGGACGACTGCCCGTTGTCCCCAGCCGGGCGGGACCGATGGCGATGCCGCCGGCGGGACCGCCGCGCAGGCTCATTCCGGTCACGCCTGGACGGTCCGCGGCATGTACACGGACCGATCCGCCGGGCCACGACAGATCCAGCGCTGAGTCGTCTTCAGCCACCCGAGCCTCCAACAGGTCCCCGAAGACGAGCCGAGAGAAGCCGAGGTCCGTCGACGCCAGGTGGGTGGTTCCCAGCCGTGCGACCGCTCCCGGTGCGGTCTCCCACAGCTGGGTCCACCAGAGCGGTTCCGTGGCTCCCCGGGAGCTGGGGAAGTCCTCGAGGTCACGGGTACGACTCGACAACAGCTGCTCGACAGGCGGATAGCTCCGGTCGGACTGCGCGAGCTGGATGACGACACCGTGCTTGTCGTCGGGCGCGATGAACGCCTCGCGCCACGGCGGGTGGTCGTGGTCCTCGCCCACGACGGTCAGGCCGAGCGCGCGGGCGTGTGCCACCATCGCGCGCAGGTCCGGTACGACGAAGGTGATGTGGTGCGGGCCCTCGCCGCGGGCACTCAGGAAACGGGTGAGGAACCCCGCGCCCCTCGGCTCCAGGAGCTCCACCCTCGCGCCGTCGTCGGCGGTGCCGACGTGGAGCAGCAGGTATCTGAACTCCGCGAGCTGCTCACCGAAGATCGGGGTCGCGCCCAGCTCGCGCCGCAGCCGCCGTGCCCAGCCCATCGCGTCGTGGACGGCGAACGACGTGTGATCAAGGGCTATGCCGGCGATGACACCGCTCCCTTCACGCGCCCCGCTGCCACGACTGCCGCCACGACCATGGCGTCGCGCTGCGCGGCCAGGGTATCGAGGTCACCGGACCCGGCGGCCGCCAGCCCGTCGACCAACCGGGCCGCGGTGGCCTCGTCCAGGTGTGGGTGACCCAGGTCGTCCCACCAGCGGTTGAAGCTGTCGGCGTACCGCTCGCAGAAGGCGGCGAGGCCTCCGTCGCCGGCGCCGAGATGGAAGAGCGTCGTCGGCCCCCAGGCGGCCCAGCGGAGACCTGGCCCGGAGGAGATGGCGGTGTCGATGTCGTCCACGGATGCCACGCCCTCGTTGACGAGGTGGATGACCTCTCGCCACAGGGCGGCTTGCAGCCGGTTGGCGACGTGGCCGGGGACTTCCCGCTTGACCTCGATCGTCACCTTGCCGACGGACTCGTAGAAGCCACGGGTCCACTCGATGACGCCGGCGCCTGTCCGCTCGTTGCCCATGACCTCGACGAGGGGGATCAGGTGCGGCGGGTTGAACGGGTGACCGAGGACGAACCGGTCCGGGTGCTCCCAACCGGCCTGAAGTTCGGTGAGGGTCAGGCCGGATGCTGACGACGCCACGATGGCACCCTCGGCAAGGGCGGGTTCGATCTCGGCGTACAGCTGGTGCTTGAGCTCGATCCGTTCGGGCACGCTCTCCTGGACGAATTGGGCGTCGGCTACCGCCGTCCGCGCGTCCGCGCACACGAGCAGCTCACCTTCCGGCTCGGCCCGGGTCGCCAGACCGAGCTCGACCAGGGCCGGCCACGCTGTCTCCACCGCGCGGCGGACCCGCGCCTCCGCGGCCGGGTCGGGGTCGTACAGCGCGACCGACTTCCCGGCGGCCAGGAACAGGGCGGTCCAGCTCTGGCCGATCACTCCGCCGCCGAGCGAGGCGACGCGGGCGACCCCAGAAGGTGACTCAGAAGGTGACATGGTCGGCTCCCTTGAGACCGAGCCGCTCCCGGGCCTGCGCCGGGGTGGCGATCTCATGTCCGAGTGCCTCCACGATGCCGCGGATCTTGCGTACCTGGCCGGCGTTCGACGTCGTGAGTTCGCCCGGTCCGATGTACAGGCTGTCCTCCATGCCCACCCGCAGGTTGCCGCCGAGCATGGCGGCCTGCGTCGCGAACGGCATCTGGTGGCGTCCGGCGGCGAGCACCGACCACTCATAGCTGTCCCCGAACAGCCTGTCCGCCACCGTGTGCATGTGCTGGAGGTTGTCGAGGTCCGCGCCGACACCGCCGAGCACACCGAAGACCATCTGCACGAAGAAGGGCGGCTCGATCCAGCCCTGGTCGATGAGCCAGGCCAGGTTGTAGAGGTGGCCGAGGTCGTAGCACTCGAACTCGAACCTGGTCCCGTGGCCATGGCCGAGTTCCTTCACCACGTACTCCAGGTCGGCGAAGGTGTTCTTGAAGACGAAGTCACGCGTCATCTCCAGGAAGGCCGGCTCCCAGTCGTGCTTCCACTGGGAGTGCTTCTCCAGCATCGGGAAGATCCCGAAGTTCAGCGAGCCGACGTTGAGCGACGCCATCTCCGGGGAGGTCGCGACGGCGGCGCGCAGTCGTTCCTCGCGGGTCATGCCGAGGCCCCCTCCCGTCGAGACGTTCAGGACGGCGTCGCAGCCACTCTTGATCTTCGGCATGAAGTCCAGGAACAGCTCCGGTCGTGGGTCGGGCCTCCCGGTCTCGGGGTCGCGGGCGTGGAGGTGAATGATCGCCGCGCCCGCTTCGGCGGCCTCGATGGACGCGGCGGCGATCTCGTCAGGGGTCACGGGCAGGTGCGGTGACATCGTCGGGGTGTGGATTCCGCCGGTCGGTGCGCAGGTGATGATGACAGGCTTCGACATGGCCGCTCCTTCAGTTGGTGAGGATGGGGACAGCTTCCTCATGATCGCGCCCGGTGCCGGAGCCCGCCACATACGACCGGTAGGCGTCGAGGACAAGGCCGTGGAAGTGGTGCACGCCGTGCTCGGACAGCCCGGAGCCGGCCGGGTCGTAAACGATGCGGCCCTGGTCGAAGGCGGGGGTGCTCATGCCGCGCTGGACGCTCTCCACGAGGGAGATGTCCTGCTCCTGCAGCACCTTGTCGATGTACGTCACCGACTGGACCTCGGCGCCGGTGAGTTCGGCCGTTTCGAAGTAGAAGTCCCAGGTCTCCAGGGTCCGGTCGGGGCCCGCCGGAACGACCTGGAAGACCATGAAGTTGCCGCGGCCCGGGTAACGCAGCAGACAGGTGTTGGGCCAGAGCCACCACACCGCGTGCTGGGTGACCGACGCGTCTGAGACGTCGTACGCCGAGTTCTCGTGCTTGCCGGCCTCGGCGAAGTGGCTCGACCAGATGCCGTGGGTCTTCACCTCGTAGGTGCTCATGTCGACGAGGTCGACGAACTCCTTGTGGGCGATATGGCAGTGGTAGCACTCCAGGAAGTTGTCGATGACGTTCTTCCAGTTGGTCCTGACGTCGTACGTCAACCGCTTGGCGTGGGTCAGCCGAGCGACGTCGGGGGCCCACCGGGCGATGTCGGCCGCCAGGTCCCCGGCCTGCTCGCCCAAAGGAGCGGCGCCCGGGTCCAGATTGACGTAGACGAACCCGCCGAACTCCTCCACCCGCACCTGGTCGAGGCAGATCTCGCTCTTGTCGAAGGTCTCCATCCGCTCGGCGCGACGAGCCGCCTTCAGCTGCCCGTCGAGGCCGTAGGTCCACGCGTGGTAGGGGCAGACGATGTTGCGTGTGGTGCCTGAGCCGGTGAGCAGCTCATGGGCGCGGTGCTTGCAGACGTTGTAGAACGCGCGCAGTGCTCCGTCGCGATCGCGGACGATCGCGATCGGCATGCCGGCCACGATGGCCGACACGTAGCTGCCCGGCGACTCGAGCTTCTCCACGTGGCAGATCCACTGCCAGGTCCGGCCGAAGATCGCCCGGACGTCGACGTCGAGCCACAGTGGGTCCGTGTACGCCTCCGACCGCAGCGACATCGATCGTTCGGGCTTCTCGTGGAACCCGAGGCCGACGCGGCGTACGTCTTCCGCAGTGACTGATGCCATGGCGGGAGCGTACGACGGTTTGGACGATCGTTCAATGTCTATCTGGACGTTCGTTCAAAGTTGCCCGTAGCGTGACCAGTCAGTCGGCGAGCGCGATCTCCTCGCAGCGAGCGACGCTTCTTCTGATCGAGGCGCGGTCGAGCCCCAGCAGGGCGGTGAGCCACAGGCCGTTCTGGACGACGTCGATGTCGGCGGCCCGCTTGCCGCACTCGCCGCGCGACAGCTCAGGCCGGGCCGCGCGGATGAGGGCGGCGAGCCCGGCGCGGTAGCGCTTCTGGGCCACCGTGTTGATGCGCTCGAAGTCCTCGTGAACCTGGGCGAGCGCCCAGAGCTGGAGTCGCCGGGACAGATACTCCGTCGTCAGGAACTCCGGGTCGGCCACCCGCTTGAGCGCGGCGCGCAGCCGCTCTTCGGGGTCCAGGGCGAGGTCCGGCTCGACCATCGCGATGTCCTGCTCCTCGATGCGGTGCAGGGCCGCACGGATCAGGCTCGTCTTGTCCTCGTAGTAGTAGTTGACCAGCCCCAACGAGACCCCGGCTTCGCGCGCGACGGCACGCATGCTGACCCCGGATATGCCCTGCAGGGACAAGAGCCGAAGCACCGCCTCAAGGATCCGCGCCTGCCGGTCGACCTTCTCATCGGCGTCCGCCGCGCGCACGGACCTCGGACTCACATCCACGACCTTAGTATCCGGCAGGATGCTGAGGCGAATGACCGTCCTCTCGCCGCTGAGCCGATCAGGTCTCCCGGGTCAGGAACTGGTGGAGGCTTCGGCAGGCCCTGGTCAGCGAGGTCGAGCCGCGTTTCTTCGCGTGGGCGGCCACCTCCGGGAACTCGCCCCGCGCGCCGGCCCATGTGGCGATGTCGGTGGCCAGCACGACGGCGTCGGTGTGCGGACGCTGGGCCCGCTCGCCCTCCCTCGGGAGGAAGACGGCCAGGAAGTGGCGCAGGATCGTCCATACCTCGGCGTGCGCGCCCTGCTTGGCGGCCAGTTCCAGTGAGGGCAACGCGGGGTCGGCCGCGTAGCGGGTGCGGCGGCCGAGCAGGCCCAGCAGGCGGCCCGTCTCGGCGGCGGGGAGCGCGCCCTTGGCCGCCAGCTGAAGCAGTGGGGGCACCGCGTCGTCGCCCTCCACGGTGAGGAAGTAGGCCAGGACCAGGGCCGTCGCCGGGCCGGACGCGCCTTCGGCCAGGGCCAGGTTGCGGAGGTCGTCGATCGCGATGTCGGGCGGGTCGAAATGGCCGATCAGGCCGATCGCCAGATGAGCCGCCGCGAGCTCCCGGTGGTGGGGCGTCATGCCGGGCCAGAAGTGACGTGACATGCGCCGGAACGGGCGCATTTCGGGCGCGGTCAGCAGGGCGTCGAGGTGGGCGAGACCGGTGGGCTCCACGGGTTGCCAGCTGACGTTGGCGATGCCGCGCTGGTCGAGGACATGGTCGTCATAGGGCACGACGCGGGAGCCGAGTTCGAGGGTCCAGGTCAGCTCCACCTCCGGGGGCGGGGGCGCGCCGCGCTCGAACCAGCGGGCCACCACCGCGGCGGCCGCCGAGCCGATGATCTTCGCGCGTTCGGCCAGGTCAGGGGCGGGGTCGGGCGGGAGGCGTAACAGGGCTTGTGCCACGTCCAGCGGGAGCGGTTCGCAGCCGGATTCCGCGCACCCGGCCAGGCGGTCGAGCAAGGTCTCGGGGTCGAGGTGGCCGTCGGCGCGGGTGGGGGTGGCCAGCAGGACCGGGGGCAGGGCTCCGGCCTTCGCCGCGCGCAGGAGTTCGTCGAGGCGGGACAGGAGGAAGGCATGGGGGCGGGCGCACTCCCGCAGGTGGGGGAGGCGGTTCCAGGGGGCGGGCGCCGGTCGCGCCTCCGGGTCGTAGAGGTCGGTCTGGATGTCGGTCGTCCGCAGAATGTCCTCCTGTACGTAGTCGGGCATCTCATGGAGCGGGACGACCATGCGGAGGCCGGGGAACAGCCGGAAGGCCGTGGCCGCGACGTTCACCATGCCGTCGTACAGGGCCTGCCCGAGATCGCCTGACAGGCCGGGGAAGGCGTGCTCCGCGTCGGCCCGCTGCTCCTCGGAGGTCGTCTTCCGGTACGACGGGCGCTGCCTCGGCGGACGGGACGCGGGCGGCCCCGGATCTTCGCCGGGGTTGACGAGTTCCCTGGCCAGCGCGGTGCACCAGTCACGCGGGGAGTGCCACGTCGGCGCGTCGTAGAGCACCGGCCGCAGGTGTTCGCCGAACCGCCGGGCCAGCGTCTCCTTCAGGGAGTCCGGGTTCGTGTGTGCCTCCCGCGTGACCGCCGCCAGCCACGCCTCGACGTCGATCCAACCGATCTCCTCCGGCGGGCCGCTCTCCAGGCCGGAGGTGGGGAACGGGCCGGGGGCGGTGACCTCGGGCAGGCGGCCGGGGGTGAATTCGCTGGACCAGCCTTCGACGAAGCGCTCGAAGAGCTGCCGGGCCGAGGCCGGGGGCAGGAGTTCGGCCGCCTCCAGGATCGGGGCGGGGTCGGTGAGGTGGCCGGCGTGCTTGAGGGTGAGGGTGACGGCGCGGTCGCGTACCTCGTGAGAGGCGTGCGCGTACGCGTTGGTCAGCGCGGTGACGTGGTCGGCCACCCGTTCCGGGTGGTGGCCGAGGTCGCGGTCGAGCCAGGTCAGGCCCTTCACGGCGAGCTTGGCCTCTTGGCGGAAGGTCATCGCCTCGATGGCCTCGGCGACGTCCGCCGGGTCGAGCCGCGCCCGGCGTACCTGCTGCCAGGCCAGTTCGGCCACCGGGCCCGGCGCGGCGGGCAGCAGGCGCAGGTAGTCGCGCAGCCGCCCGGCCGACTCCTCTGGCGTGGGCGCCACGAGCGTGTGCAGCCGGACGAAGAACCGCAGGTCCTGCGTGTCGCCGCCGCGCAGGAAACGGCGCACGCAGCCGGTGATGATCTGCTCGCGCGGCAGCGTGCGGGCGGTCAGGGCCAGCCAGCGGGACGGCTTCGGGGTGAGTGTCTCGTTGACCAGCGCCCGGCCCGTGCCGGCCGCCTCGAAGATCTTCGGAAGCAGGTGGGGCGTCAGCGGGTCCTTGGCCACGCCCACCGCCGACAACCAGGCCGCCACCAGCGGTTCGTGGTCGGGTGGGGTGGCCTCGCCGTCACGCAGCAGTGCCAAGGCCAGCGGCACGATCCGGTCGTCGGGACGGCGGATGCGGCGCGCGAGCCGTACCGCCAGATCGGCCCGCCAGGCCACCGGGCGGCCGGAGACCGCCTTCACCAGCCGGTGCGGGCTCGGCGCGCCGGACCAGCGGGGATTGAGGTCGCGCTTCATCAGCCAGGTGGCCGCCCCGGCCGGGCCGGGAATGGTCGCCGCGCCCACCATCATCAGCACCTCGGACGAGCCGGCGGTCCAGTCGAAGGCGTCCCAGCCGAAGGTGGCGGTCGGCAGCGGGTTCGCGCGGAGCTCGGCGAGCAGGCCCGGCAAGCCGGCGGCGACGGTGGCCCGCTCGGCGTCGGTGAGCTTCGGCAACCGCGACGCCAGACCCTCGGCGTCGTGGTTGAGCACGAGATTCCTGATCTCGGTACGGATGTCGTCAGAAGTCATGATGTGGCTCCGGTGAGCTGGGCGTGCAGGCGCTTGCACTCATGGACGAAGCGGATCGTCCGGCGGCTCCGCGCGAACTCGCCGACGACCGGGATCTCCCCGCGCGCGCCGGTCCAGCGGGCCACGTCGGCGGCGAAGGCGACGAGTTCGGCGTGGGTCGCGGTGATGCGCTGCCCCTCGCCCGGCAGCATCCCGGGCAGCAGGGCGCGCAGGATGCGCCACACCTCATGGTGGCCGCCGGCCTCGGCCAGCTCGGTCAGGACCGCGATGGCGGGGCGGGTCTCCTGCCAGGTGCGGCGCAGCACCAGCGCGAGCTGGCGGCCGATCGCCTCGGCGGGCAGCTCGCCCCTGGCGGCCAGGCTCAGGACCAGCGGGATCATGCTGGACCCGGTGTCGGCCAGGAGGAAGGCGAGGATCACCGCCGTGGACTCGCCCATCGGGCCCTGGGCGATCTCCAGGCCGGTGATGTCCGCCGGAACCATCCCCGCGCCCCAGTGCCCGCTCAGCAGGAAGGGCAGGAAGTTGACGGCCACGACCTCGCGGTGCGAGGGCAGCATGGCGGGCCACGCCCTGAGCGCGCCGCCGAACTCGTCGGCCGCCCAGTCGAACGGCTCGCGCAGCAGCACCTCGTCGATCAGCCGATGGCCGGTCGGGGCCGTCACCCGCAGCACGGGCTGCAGCCTGACCTGGGTGAAGTGCTCCGGTTCGCCGTCGCCGAACTCGACCATGGACGCGCCGACCATGTGGCGCCACACGTGGCCGCACTCGGGGTCGGCCATACCGTCACCGGCGAGCCAGCGGGCGGCCGAGCGCGCCGCCGCCGAGTCGACCTTGGCGGCCCGGTCGGCCGCGGCCGGGTGGCCGCCCCGGGGCAGCCGCAGCAGCGCCTGCGCCAGGTCGGCCGGGGGTGGCTCCATGCCGGCGGCGGCGCAGGTCTCCAGCCGGTCGATCAGTACGTCGGGGTCGAGGTGGCCGCTCATCCAGGTCGGCGTGGCCAGCAGCACCGGCGGCAGGGTGCCGTTGCGCATGGCCTCTGCGAGTTCCGCGTAGCGGTGCAGCCGGAAGTCGTGGGGCGGGGAGACGCGATCGGGGTGGGGCAGCCGGTTGCGCCGCCGCCACTCGTCGTGCTCGGGCAGCTCCTCGGGCATGAAGGACCGCAGCCGGGGCGGGACGAAGTCGACGGTCACCTGCACGAGCGGCTCGCTTGGGCCTGGCGGGGGTACCTGCTCCTCCGCCCGCATCGCCGCGATCCGGGCGGGGTCCACGCCGAGCTCGGCCATGCGCTCGTAGACGTCGTCGAGGATGAAGGACGGCATGGCCTCCTCGGAGTCGTCGTACAAGACGCCGGGCCTCGTCCGCACCGGACGGAGGTGATCCGGCAGCCCGTCGTCGGTGGGGGAGCCGTACAGGTGGATCCGGCCCCTGGCGAAGGGGATCTGCTGGTCGCCCTCGCGGGCCACCGCCCCGCCCGGGCCGTCGTCGCTGGTCCAGGTGATGAAGAAGGTGCGCAGTGGGGCGTCGTCGTCGAGGTAGCGGCCGGGCTGGTAGGCGCTGCCCATCATGATCCCCCGGCGCCCTGGCTCCGGGGCGGGCTCCTCGCCCCGGGCGAGGGCGCGTACTCCCACGGAGTAGCTCGCGCCGTCCCAGAACTTCTCCGGCCCGATCGGTGGTGGCTCTGCCACGCTGCCGGGGGTCACGAGCTCGGCGGCCAGCGCCGACTGCCAGTCGTCGGAGTCGACGCGCACCTCCCTGGACCGCCAGTAGCCCTGGTCCTGCTCGACGTGGGGCTTGAGCGTGCGGCGCAGTTTCTCCCGGTCGTCGGCGATCCCGGCGACGAAGGCCGCCAGCCAGCGCTCCTGGCCGATCCAGTGCTCGTGGTGGTCGGGGAAAATCGACGGCTCGGGGAACCGCCGCGCCTGCGGCGGTTCGGGCAGCGGCGGGAACTCCTTGTCCTGCAGCAGTTCCTCGACCGGGGCCTCCCCGCCGAACCGCTCGGCCAGCTTCGCGCCCAGGTCGGCGGGGAGGTGGCGGACGCCGTCGAGGATCGTCCCGGCCTGGTCGGCGAACAGGCCGGCGTGTTTCAGGGTCAGCTCGACCGCGCGGTTGCGCACGTCGAAGGACTTGTGCGCGTACGCCGTGGTCAGCGCGGTCACGAAGTCGGCGGCCGCCTCGGGCGTGGCCCGGATCGCCTGGTCGAGCCAGCGCAGGCCGATGGCGGCGAACTTGGCCTCGTCCCGGAAGGTGAGCGCGTCGACCGCCTCGACCAGGTCGGCGTGGTCGAGCGGCATCGCCCCGCGCACCTGCCCGGCAGCCAGTTCGGCGACCGTGCCCGGAGCCGAGGGCAACAACCGCAGGTAGTCGCGCAGGCGGGGAGCGGACTCCGCGGGCGTGGGGTCCAGGAGCGTGTGCAGCCGGACGAAGAACCGCAGGTCCTGCGCCTCGCCACCGCGCAGGAAACGGCTCACGCAACCGTCTAGCACCTGCTCCCTGGGCAGTTCGCGGGCGACGGCGGCCAGCCAGCGGGTCGGCCGGGGCTCCAGCCGCTCGTCACGGAGGGCGCGGCCCGCGCCGTCGGCGGCGAAGACACGAGGCAGCAGCACGGGGGTCAACGGGTCACCGGCCACGCTTGGCGCGGCCAGCCAGGCGGCCACCAGCGGGTCGTGGTCGGGCGGCACGGCGCCGGACTCACGCAGCAGCGCCACGGCCAGCGGCGCGACGCGGTCGGCGGGACGGCGCACCCGCTGGGCCAGCCGGACCGCGACATCACGACGCCACTCCAAGGGGCGGGTGGCCGCCACCCGGCACACCTGGGCGACATCGGGGTCCTCGGCCCAGCGGCGGTTGACGTCGCGGCTGGTCATCCACGTCACGGCGGCCGCCGGGCCGGTGATGACGCCGACACCGGCCAGCAGCAGCGCGCCGGCCACCTCGTCGAGCAGGTCGCCGACCTCCCAGGAGACCATCTCCGCCAAGTCGTCGGGATGCTCGGCGCGCAGCTGCTCGGTGAGGGCGCGGCGCAGCTCCTTGACCAGGCCGGGTAGCCGCCCGCCCAGCTCGGCGCGCTCCTCCTCGGTGAGCGTGACCAGCCGGTCGGCCAGGCGGGCGACCTGGTTGCCAGTGATCAGGTCGCAGATCTCCGTCCAGAGGGTCATCGGGAGACCTCCACGGCGGCGCGGGCGACGATCCGGGCGGCCAGCACGTGTTTGCACGGCCCACGGGAGCCGCGATGGTCCCACCACCACTCGCAGGTGCAGGAGCCGTCGGCCAGCAAGACCCGGCGCGCGCCGCCCGAGGTGCGGACGGTGGCCGACTCGCCTTCGAGGTGCACGGCGCCCGCGTCGACGAGCTTGCGCGCCTTGGCCAGCCGCGGGTTGAGCAGGAGCACGTTGTCCTTGTCATAGGGCAGCTCACGGTGGAAGTGGGCGGCCTCCGACAGGTCGTAGCCGACCCGGCCGGCGACGCCGAGCTGCGTCAGCGCGGTCCGCACCCGGTCGGCGGGGATGCCCGCTCGGTCGGCCAGCAGGCCGATCTCGATCTCGGGCTCGAAGTTGAGCAGCATGCCCACCACGTCGGCGTCGTTCTCGGCCTCGTCGGTGGCCAGGTCGTCGAGCACCGCGCCCTCGCCGGAGAAGCCGCGCCAGCGCTCGGGCGAGAGGGTGAGCGTGTAGCGCATGCCCGGCAGCTCCAGCTCCCAGGCGCTGGAGGCGGCGTCGGCCGGGCCGTACACCCGCAGGGACTTCGCGAAGCGAAGCAGCGGCAGGAGGGTGCCGAGCCGGTTGGGGCCGGCGAGCTGGACCGATCCCGGAACCTGACGGTCGGAGAGCTTCAGCTCACGACCCGCCTGCGCCACCCACACCGTGCCCTTCTTGGGCAGCCCGCGCAGGAACCGCACCGCCGCCATGCCGGTCAGCTCGCCGCGCTGGTCCATGCCCGAGGCGATGACCTGCACCTCGGCGAATCCGCGTAACCAGCGCTCGGGCAGCGGCACCTTCTTCTCCACCACCGCGCCGTCCATCGTGGTCACGACCAGCTCGTCGAGGCCCACCCCCAGGTGCAACGGGTCACGTGCGCCGATGCGCGCCAGCGCCTCCCGGAGCGGTGCGTTCACGTCGACGTTGGTGGTACCCCGGTCGAACACTTCGCCGTCGAGCGCGCCGTTCAGCAGATCAAGCCGGGCGTACACCCCGCCACAGGCCGAGAACGACTCGAACCGCAACCGGTCTCCGTTGCACGTCACCACCGGGTCCCGCACCCAGCCGGGCCGCGCCTGCGGCTGGTGGTAGCGGGCCAGCGCCACATCGGCGACGCTGAGCAGGCCCGCCGCGGCGGGGGCTGCCTGGGTCACCACGCCGCTGAAGAACCGGGGGGCCACGGCCGGGCCGGACAGGGCCCGCCCGCCGGAGGTCGCCAACCCGAGACGACCGTCGACAAGGGAGGAGGGCGCGGCGTACGTGTACGCCTGCGTCGCTGAAGTCATGGCCGGGACAATAGATCGCCCCACTGACAAACCGGAGCGGCAGATTCACCGGCAGCCCGCGAGCTCCGGCGTCACGTGATCACCTCGCCAGCCCTGTGTGGGCGGCCGTCCACGGTGACGGTGCCCGAGGCGGTCGAGACGTCGATCGTCCGCCCCCGGTACGTCAGCCCCGTCAGCTCCAGCCCGCCGTCCGGCAGCGCCGGCGGCGTGACGACCAGGCCGCCGTCGAGCCGGAATCGCACACCCGCCGCCCCCGTCAGGATCGCCTCCGCACCGGCCAGCCCGGCGACGATGTTGATCCGCCGTCCCTCGGGCGGCGCCGCCGGGCGGTCGCAGTAGTGCTCCTGGGGGAAGTACGGGAAATGCCGCCCCATCCAGAGCAGCCGCCGCATGACGTCCCAGGCGAGGCCGGGCTCGCCGCGCTCCCATAGCGTCAGGGCTAGCTGCGGGCCTTCTCCCGTGTACGCCCCGCCGCCCGACCAGTCGGTGTCGCCGAGCTCGTAGTGCAGCCGGTCGTCCGCGGCCACGGCGCTGACGCCGTACGGGGACAGGAACGAGCCCTCACGCAGCTGTCCGAGCATGGCATCGGCCATCTCGGGCGTGCAGGCGCCGTTGCGCATCGCGTCGAACGCCTGGACGTGCCGCACGAGCTCGCTTTGCCCGTCGGGGTACCGGCAGCGGAACCAGCCTTCCTGCTCGTCCCACAGCTCGCGGGCGATCGCGTCCCTGATGTCGCGGGCGCGGGAGCGCAGGTCGCCGACGGGCAGCCGCGCGCCGGACGCCTCGGACAGCTCGGCGAGCCGGTCGAGGCACCAGGCGCGTTCGGCGTTGGGGCTGGCGACCACGTGCTCCCAGCCCGTGCCGCGCATCTCCAGCAGGTTGTGCTGGGTGCCGTAGTCGCGCAGCGCCCCCGCCGGGGTGAAACGGGCGTCCAGGCCCTCGACGAGGTCGTGGAGCTGGGTGACCAGGGCGGGGGAGAGGCCGAGGTGGGCGGCGACGGCGGTGGCGAGGGTGACCAGCGACCAGCCGCTGTACGCGTACGGGACGCCGAGGCCGCTGCCGTCGGGGGCGATCGCGTAGTGCCGGGTGAGATCCACCTTCATGAGCGATTCGAGGACGCCGGTGGCGGCGTCGCCGAGCATGAGGGTGAGCAGGTGGGGGGCGTACCCGCCGGTGTCCCAGGCGTACGCGCAGAGCGCCCCGCCGTCCAGGCCGGATGTGGCCACGAACGGCGAGGTGATGAAGCCGGGGTTGTCCCAGAGGCAGACCAGCCCGCTGACCAGGGAGCTCCGCCAGTACTCTGCCAGCCCGGGGATGTCGCTGGACAGCCGCGGCACGTGCGCCAGCGCCCGGGTCACGCGCTGCGACGACCACCGGGCGGCCTCGGCCGCCAGCTCCCGTGGCCTTCCGGAGGCCGTGCCCGTGTGGACGGCCAGCGCGAACACCGCCGTCCCGCCCGCGGGGACGTCCTGGCGCAGGCCCTCGTGGGAGAGCTCGACGGTGAGGTCCCCGGCCCGCCAGGTCCACGGGCCCGTGCTGACGGCCTTCGGGCCGGGGGCGGGCGGCACCCAGCCCCAGTCGCCGAGCGGGACGCGGTGCGGCCCGCCGGGGTCGACATGGGGTTGGAGGGTCACGGTGACGTCCCGGTCGGCCCGATTGGCGATCTCCACCTCCAGGACGAACCCCGCCTGCCCGTACAGAGGGGTGAGCGTGCTCTGCACCCGGAGCGACAGCAGCTCGCCGTCGTGGCGGCGGTGGTAGGTGCCGTGCCTGACGATCCGGCCGGGCCACCAGGTGCCGCCCGCGTACAGCAGCCCCACCCCGGCCACGCCCGGCGCCGCGCCGTCGGCGATCCGGTGCCCGTCCATGTCCAGTTCGACGGCCAGCTCGGCGTCGGGCGCCGCGTACGGCGGCGCGAACCACCCGCCGACCCCGCACACCGACCCCGGCCGGGCGTGGACTGTGGTCCAGCCGCTGGTCACCCAGGTGTGGCCGGGCGCCATGCTCTGGCGCAGGTCGAAGGCGAGCTCGTCAACGGTGTAAGGCATGCGTCAACCCCGTGGAGGAGAGGGAGGGATGGGCGGCCGGCGGCTCTGGCGCTCGTGAACCGATGCTGACACCGGCCGTTATCCGTCGCAAGAGTTACGCCCGAGTTACCCGAGTTTTTCATTCAGGTATTGTCATCGAACCGGTCCAGCGTTACCTTCCTCACAAGGTGTTGGACCGGTTTGACAAAAGGCCGGGCGCAGCTGAGGACGGGCATGGAGAAAATCACGATCCGCGATATCGCACGCCTCGCCGGCGTATCGAAATCGACCGTGTCGCTGGTGATCAACAACAGCCCGCGGGTCGATCCGGCGACCAGGCGCCGCGTGCTGGCGGTGATCACGCGGCACAACTACGTGCCCAGCGCCACGGCGAGCGCGCTGGCGAAGGGAGGACGGCCGCCGTTCATCGGCATGATCGTGCCGGGACTTACCTGGCGGATGGTGGCCCCGCTGAACTTCGGGGTGGCCTCCGTCATCGAGCGCACGCCGTACGAGATCATCCTCTACACGAGTACGAACGACCATGACTACGCGCCCGTCATCGACCGCATGCTCGCCTCGGGTCTGTCGGCCGGGGTTCTGGTGATCAGCCAGGACCAGGCCATGCAGCCGCTGCTCGACCTGCACGAGCAGGGGGTGCCCGTGGTCCTCATCAACACCCTCGGCTCCCACTTCGACCTGCCGTCGGTCGAGGCCGACAACTACGAGGGCGCGTACGGCGCGGTCCGCCACCTGCTGGACCTGGGCCACCGGCGGATCGCGTCGCTGGCCGGGCCGATGACATACCCGTGCTGCCAGGACCGGCAGCGCGGCTACGAGGACGCCCTGACCGAGGCGGGCGTCCCGATCGACGTCTCGCTCACCCTGCAGAGCGGGTTCGAGCCGCCCGTCGCCCGTGAGCTGGTGCGCGAGCTGCTGGATCGGGCCGACCGGCCGACGGCGGTGTTCGCGCACAACGACGTCACCGCCTACGCCGCCATGGAGGCCGCCGCCGACCGCGGCCTGCGGGTGCCCGAGGACGTGTCGGTGGCGGGATTCGACGACATACCGTCGTCGGCGCACGTCAAGCCCGCCCTCACCACCGTCGGCCAGCCGTTCGAGGCGATGGGGCAGCAGGCGGCCCGCATGCTGCTCGCCGCCATCTCCCCGGAGTCCGCACCAGGCGGGCAGGGTCAGCCGCCCGCCCGCGTCCATCTGCCGACCACCCTCGTCGTCCGGGACAGCACGGGGCCCGCCCCCGCCTGACACCCGGCGTCCATCCCATCGACGAAGCGAAGACCGCGCCCCGAGGGGCGCCGGTCGAAATCCCCCTGCCCGTCGAAAGAAAGGACCCTCCCCATGGGTCGCCTCACCAAGGCACGGCGCCGGGCGGCGTACGTCATCTCCGTCGCGCTGCTCGCGGCGCTCGGACTGGCGTTGCCCGCCACCGCCGCCGACCCGACCGAGATCATGCCGGCCGACGCCCTCGCGGCGTTCACCCAGTTCACCGGGACCCCGGCGCCCCAGACGAAGATCGTCTCCGTCCAGGGCCAGCCCAGCTTCGACAAGGCACTGCAGATCACCGTCACCGGCCAGCCGAGCTCGCCCGGCCTGGACGGCGAGTACTCGCTGGGCGTCGGCGCCCCGTCCGCGCAGCCCACGGTCAAAGGCGAGGCGATGCTGGCCACCTTCTGGGCGCGCTCGGTGACGCCGACCGCCTCCGGTTCCGGCCTGGCCCACTTCGTCTTCGAGCAGAACGGCGGCGGCTACACCAAGTCCACCCAGGCGGCGATGAAGGTCGGGTCCGGCTGGCAGCGGTTCCAGCTGCCGTTCCGGATGGTCGCCGACTACGCGGCCGGGCAGGTCCGGATCAACTTCTGGCTCGGTTACGGCCCGCAGGTGCTGCAGATCGCGGGCGTGTCGGTGCTGCGGTACGGCCCGGGCACCCCTGCCGGATGGCCCCAGTCCACCTACGCGGGTCGTGAGGCGGGGGCGTCCTGGCGGGCCGCCGCCGAGGACCGCATCGAGCGCAACCGCAAGGGCAACCTGTACGTCAAGGTCGTCGACGCCCAGGGCCACCTCGTCCCCGGCGCCACCGTGCGGGCGGACCTGACCAGGCACGCCTTCAAGTTCGGCTCGGCCGCGGACGGCATACGCCTGATGACGCAGAACACCGCGGGGCAGAAGTACCGCGACACGCTGCTGGCCAACTTCAACCAGTTCACGCTCGGCAACAACCTCAAGTGGAACCACTGGGAGAACGTCACCGAGCGCGACACCTACACCCTGCCCGCCCTCCAGTGGGGCCGCGACAACGGCCTGTTCGTCCGCGGGCACACGCTGATCTGGCCGTCGTGCGGGAACATGCCCGCCGACGTCTGCGGTCTGCGCGGCGACCCTGCCGCGTTGCGGAACAGGATCGACACCCACATCACCGACGAGGCGAGCACCCTCGCCGGCAAGATCGACGAGTGGGACGTGGTCAACGAGCCGTACGCCAACCACGACGTGCAGAACGTGCTCGGCGACGGCGAGATCGACCGCTGGTTCCGGCTGACCCGGCAGGCCGACGCGGGCCCCAAGCTCTACCTCAACGACTACGACATCATCGAGGACAACGGCTGGGAGGTCCGCCACCAGGACCAGTTCGCCGCCCTGGCCCGCACGCTGAAGGACGGCGGGGCACCCATCGGCGGGATCGGTATCCAGGGGCACTTCGCCGGTGAGCAGCTCACCCCGCCGGCCGACCTGGTGACGCTGATCAACAAGTTCGGCGCGCCCGGCCTGCCGATCGCGATCACCGAGTTCGACGTCGGCACCACCGACGAGCAGCTCCAGGCCGACTACACGCGGGACTTCCTGACCACCATGTTCAGCATGCCGCAGGTCACCGGGGTCAGCACCTTCGGCTTCTGGGAGGGCGACACCTGGGATCCCAAGCGGGCGCTGTTCCGTACGGACTGGACTCTCAAGCCCAACGGCCAGGCGTGGCGCGACCTCATCTACGGCGCGTGGTGGACGAAGGCGTCGGCCACGACCGGCTCGACCGGCTCGACCACGGTGCGCGGCTTCCTCGGCGACTACACCGTGAAGGTCACCGTCGGCGGCGTCACCAAGCAGGTCGCCGTCTCCATGCCGACCATCGCCGGCAAGGCGATCACGGTGGTCGCCGGCTGACCCCCGCGCATCGGGTCGGCTGTCGTCGGCTGACCCCCGCGCATCGGGTCGGCTGTCGTCGGCTGACTCCCGCGCATCGGGTCGGCCGACGGCACGCTCAGCACATCGAAAGGAAAGACCATGTCAGCCATTCAGCTCAGCCGCCGGCAACTCCTGCAGGCCGCGGCCGCAGCGGGCGGGGCCGCGCTCCTGTCCGGCTGCGGCGACTCCGGCCGCCAAGCGTCGGGCGTCACACTGCCGTACTGGGACTGGTACGTCAGCCAGGCCCCCTGGGCGGACAACGAGATCAAGCTGTTCCAGCAGGCCCACGGCGACGTCACGGTCAAGAAGACCACCCAGGTCACCGACAAGTACCTCGACCTGCTGGCGCTGGCGGTACGCAGCGGCACCGCGCCCGACGTCTTCCTGCTGCCCACGAAGCCGAAACTGGAGGTGCCCGTCGGCCAGGGCTGGCTGATGCCGCTGGACAAGTGGGCCACGCCCGAGTGGCGGTCGAGGTTCCCCGACAACAGCTTCGTCGAGGGCGTCAACATGTTCGGCGGCAAGGTGTACTCCGCGCCGTTCAGCGGCCTGGCACCGGCGCTGCAGCTCTACATCAACAACGACCTCTTCAAACAGGCCGGGCTGACCAACCCCGACGGGACCGTGTTCATCCCCAAGACGTGGGACGACATCACCCGCGCCGCCGAGGCCATCACGACCAAGAGCGGCGGCAAGGCGTTCGGGCTCGGCTTCGGCAACGCGCAGAAGGGCGCGCTGCCCTGGCTGATCGAGCTGTTCTGCCGCGGCGCCGGGTCGCCCGGCGGCACCCAGACGGTCGACTACAGAACCGGCCGATGGACGTACGGCGGCGACCGCAACTACGCCGACTTCCTCGCCCTGCTCCTCGACTGGAAGAGCCGCGGCTTCATCTACCCCAACTCGATGAGCATCTCCGACGAGCAGGCCAGGGCGTTCTTCGCGAAAGGCCGGTTCGGCATGATCGTCGGCGGGGTGTGGAACCAGGCACCCTGGGAGGAGGCCGGGTTCAAGGACTACAGCCTCACGACGCTGCCTTCGCCGACCGGCACGCCGCAGGGCTTCTTCTACGGATCCCCTGGCAGCTACCTGATGGGCATCTCGGCCAAGGCCAGGAACCCCGAGCAGGCGTGGGCCTGGCTCGACTGGTTCTACAGTCCCGCCGCGGGCAAACGCTGGGTGCAGGGCGGTTACGGTCTGTCGGTCTACCCCCAGAACAACGACCCGGCAGGGGTGAGCTCGCCGACGTTCAAACAGTACGTGGGCATGGCGGACACGGCCCTGGTCGGACCGGTCCCCGCCATCCGTAACCCGGACCTCGCCAAGGTGGAGGTGGCGCCGGTCCAGCCCGACCTCCCGGACGTCGCGGCGGGCATCTACACCGGCCAGCTCAAGGACGTGCCCAAGGCGCTCAAGGAGCTGGAGGACCGGCTGAACGGCGCCCTGAGCGAGGCAGTCTCCAAGGCCCGCGGCAAGGGGCTCAAGGTGAGCATGGACGACTACAAGTTCGCCGACTGGGACATCGCCAAGTCGTACACGACCAAGCGCGGATGACACGATGACGGATGTCCACCTGGCCGCCCCGCCCCGCGCGGTGATCGCGAGAAGGGCCCTCCACCTGCGTCGGCGGATCGTCGCGGCACGCTGGTCCTACGTGTACGTGCTGCCGATGCTGGTGCTGTTGCTGGCCTTCGTGATCTACCCGATCGTCGCGTCGCTCGGCTACACCTTCTACCGGTGGGACGGGATCGGCGAGCCCGGCGACTTCGTCGGGCTCGCCAACTTCGCCCGGGTGATGACGGACTCCATCTTCTGGGGAGCCCTGCGCAACACGTTCTTCTACGTGCTCATCGTCGTGCCGGTCCAGCTCGTCCTCGCGCTCGCCCTCGCTCTCGTGCTGAACAATAAGCGACTGCGCGCGCGAACCTTCTACCGGACGATTTTCTTTCTCCCGGTGGTGACCTCCGCCGCGGTCGTCGGAGTCGTCGTCCAATTGCTTTTCTCGAATTTCGGCGACGTCGTCAACGACCTGCTGATGTCGCTCGGTCTCACGCACGAATACATCGACTGGCTCGGCGACCCGAATTTCGCGATGATCATTATCATCGGGGTCGGGATCTGGCACACGCTCGGCTACAACCTGGTGTATTTCCTGGCCGGGCTGCAGACGATCCCCGACGAGTTGTACGAGGCGGCGCGGCTCGACGGGGCGGGCGCCCTCGCGAGCTTCCGCTACATCACGGTGCCCATGCTCAGATCGGTGGGCGTCGTCATCGTCCTGCTGTCCGTCATCGGCTCGTTCCAGGTCTTCGACCTCGTACAGGTGCTCACCAACGGCGGGCCGTACTTCGCCACCGAGGTCGTCAACACCTACATCTACCACCTGGCGTTCGGCGGGTTCGGCGGCACCGGCGTCGAACGGGACGTCGGCCTCGCCTCGGCGGCCTCGTTCTTCTACGGGCTGCTGCTCATCGTCTTCGCCGTGCTCCAGGGGCTCTTCCTGCGGGTGCTGGTCCGGCGCAGGGGCGGCCGCGCATGACCCGCCGCCCACCCCTGCTGACGCACCTCTTCCTGCTCATCGGGGGAGTGGCCTGGCTCTACCCGTTCGCGTGGACGCTGGGCAGCTCGCTCAAGAGCACCGACGAGTTCTTCGGCCGCGGCCTGAACCCGCTGCCCGGCACACCGCTGTGGTCCAACTACGGGCAGGCCTGGCAGGGGGCGTCCTTCGGCCAGTATTTCCTCAACACGCTGACCATCACCGTCTGCACGGTGGTCATCACCCTGCTCGTCACCGCCATGGCCGGGTACACGCTGGCCCGCACCGAGTTTCCCGGCAAGGGGCTCGTCCTGGTCGCGGTGGCCGGGACGGTGTTCCTGCCCCATGGGTACACCATCATCCCGATCTTCGACATCATGGACGCGCTCGGCCTGCTCAACAGCTTGTGGTCGATCATCATCGTGCAGTCCGCCGGCGGGATCGTCTTCGGCACCTTCCTGTTCATGGGCTACTTCCGGGCGATCGACCGCTCCCTGGAAGACGCCGCCCGCGTCGACGGGGCCAACTTCCACCAGGTCTTCTGGCGGATCATGCTGCCGCTGTCCGGGCCGATGCTGGCCACGGTCGGGCTGTTCACCGCCATCTCGGCGTGGAACAGCTTCTTCATCCCGCTCGTGTTCACCCTCGCCCGTCCCGAACTGCGGACGCTCGGGGTCGGCATGTACGCCTTCATCGGCGAGAACTCCACCGACTGGACGCTCCTGTGCGCCGGCTCCGTGATCACCCTCGCTCCCATCATCGCCATCTTCCTGGTGCTGCAGCGATTCTTCGTGAACGGGCTGGCCGGCGCGGTCAAGCAGTGACAGAAGGGGCGCGCAACCGCGGTGTGTCCTCGTAGAGGCGGTAGGTGGCCAGGATGTTGAGCCGGTGCAGGTCGCGGCAGAGGAGGAGCATGCCCTGCTGGGCGGCCCCCTGCGGCACCGGGTAACGGGCGAGGGCGGCCGCCAGTTCGGGGTCGAGGCGCTCGGCCCACGGGTCGGTGCAGGCGGCGAACGTCTCCTCCAGGCCGCGACCCGCCGCCACGCTTGCCCGCACCTCGTCGTGCAGTCGCTCGAGGTAGCCGATGAGATCGTCCACCGCAGCCGGCCCGGCTCCCATCGGGCCGTGCCCGGGAACGACGGTCTCCAGGTCGGGCAGGGCCTCGCGCATCCGGCGCAGCGACCCCAGGTACGGTTCGGGGCCGCCCTGGAGCAGCATGGGGGCTATGCCCGCGTGGCTGAGGAAGTTGCCGGTCCAGGCGGTGCGGGCGTCGGGGACGTAGACGACGGTGTCGCCCGGCCCGTTGCCCGGACCGAAGTGGTGGAGCTGGACGATCCGGCCTCCGAGGTCGATCTCGGCGTAGGAGTCGAACGTCAGGTCCGGTCCGCGCCAGGTGGTGACCTCGTCCAGCAGCGCGGCGTCGCCGTACATGTTGGCTGACCGGGTCTGCTTCTCGTAGGCCAGATCGGTCATGTTCGCCTTGTTGACCCTGGACGAGACGACCACGACCTGGTCGGGGAAGGCGGCGTTGCCGAAGGTGTGGTCGCCGTGGTAGGTCGTGTTGACCAGGTAGCGCAGCGGCCGGCCGGTGAGGCCCGCGGCGGTGGCCTGGATCTTGACCGATACGTCGGGGGTGATCCCGGCGTCGATCACCAGGGCCGCGTCCCGCCCCGCGACCACTCCGTTGTTGTCCTTGGGCGGAAGGTTGGCCATGAGTGCCCACACGCCCGGCGCGAGTTCGTGTGGCACCAGCTCCAGGCCGACCGGTGACAGGTTCGGCCCGCCGTAACCCTTGGGGCGCTCGGCGATCTCGCGCTCCGGGATGTGTGATGTCGACATGTCGATTTCCTTTCGTTCGGTTTCCAGCGAAATTGATCAGACGGAGACGGCTACCGGCCGGGCCTCGGCCACCTGGGGGAGAGCGGCCGTCCAGAGGCGGTGTACGAGGATCGGGCCGATCACCCAGTAGCCGAGCGAGGTGACAATGCCGGGAAAGGCGAGGTCGCCCGCGACCAGGTCGTAAATGGGGTGGCCGATGGCGTTGCCCATCGCGCCCATGATCGCGAAGAACCAGGCGATGAGCAGTGGCACGCGCCAGCCGCGGTAGATGGCGAGCGCGCCCATGGCGAAGGCGGCGTAGGAGATCATGTTGATCCAGACGAACAGGGGGAGGGACATGGCCTGCGCGCCGAAGACCTCGGTCGGCCAGCGCCGGTTGAACCCGTTCATGAACTCCTCCCCGAAGTGCAGAAACTGCCAGGCCAGGCCGATGAGGTAGATCGGCAGCACCCGGGAGGGGTCGGGGAGCCTGCGGTCGGTGGTGGCCAGGTGACAGCCGTAGGCGATCACCATGGCCGGGATGAAGGTCAGCCACAGCGCCAGTCCGGGCGACAGGTAGGCGAACACCACGATCAGCGCGGTGGCCAGGACGCCGGCGGCGACAGCGGAACGGTGGCGGGTCATCGGGTGCTCCTCATGAGGTGGGTGGTGATGGTGTTGAGCTCGATCGGCGCGTCCTCGCCGACCACGACGGTGCCGCCGACGTGGACCAGGCGGCGGCCGTGGACGCAGTTGGGCGCGAAGGCGAACGTCATGCCCGGCCTGAGCGGCAGGTCGGAGCCGATGGTGGGCTGCTCGGCGAGCAGCCCGTAGCGCGCGCTCTGCGGCAGCGTGCCGATTCCGGCGCCGGATCCGCCCGCCGCTCCGCAGGGATTGACGGCGTGCACGAGGGGGTACGCGTGCCAGCCGCCCCCTTCCTGGAGCGGGCGCTCCATCTCGGTCACGACCTCGCCGAACGTGTGCCCGGGACGCAGGACCGCCAGCCCCGCCTCGTAGGAGGCCCGGGCCGCCAGCGCCGCCGACTCCACGTCGGGATGGACGTCGCCGACCGCGATGGCCAGCCGTTGCCGGGTCTCCCGCATGCCGTACGAGCCGGCGATCTCGGCCAGGAGCAGATCGCCGTCCTCGATCACGCGTGACGCCTGCGGCCGGTACGACCACGCGGGCGGGCCGCAGGAGACGAACTCCTTGCCCGACACGATCAGCATGCCCGGCGCCACGGCACCCCGCCGCAGGGATTCGGCGATGCCCGCCGCGTACACCGACGCCTCGGTGACGCCGGGCCGTACCGCCGCCAGCATGGCCCGGGCCATCGCCTCGCCGATGGCGGCCGCGTGGCCGATGACCGCGAGCTCCTCCGCGGACTGGCTCAGCGCGCGCCGCACGAAGGCCGCCTCAACCGGCTTGAAGGTCACCTGCGGGAACTGCTGGAGCACCGCCGACCACAGCGTGTACGGCACGAGCGGGTCGGCGTGGAAAGGCGGGCACGGTTCGAGACCGAGCACGCCGATCGCCGACCTGCCGAGCCCGTGCGCACGCAGCACCTCCGCCACGCCGTGCGCGTGCTTGGCGACGAGCACGTTCTCCGGCCTGATCCACACCGCGTCGCCGCGCCTGCTCGCGTCGAGGTGCTCGCCGAGCCGCGCGGGCGAGCGGACCAGGGCGATCGGCTCGTCTGCGCGGGGAAAGACGACGATCGCCCCGGGACGGTCGTTGGTGAAGTACACATCCGGCGCCCACTCCGCCCCGCTGTGGACGATGAGCGCGTCGACGCCCTCGGCATCCATCAGCTCCCTGGCGAGATCCCAGCGCCGGTCCCGTTCGGCCGGCGAGTAGGTGGGAAGATCCATGCCGACGACGCTAGGGCGGCGCCGCCCGGCCGGAATCTGTCACGTGACCAGCCGTCCCGCGACGGGCATAGGTCACAGGCTCAATAAGATCGTCCCGTGCTGTACGGGCGTGTGGCGGAAACCGATCGAATAGACCATGTGCTGGCAGAGGCCAGGGACGGCCGAAGCGGCGTCCTGGTGCTGCGCGGGCCCGCCGGAATCGGCAAGTCGGCGCTGCTCGAACACGCGGCGGGGACGGCTGCGGCCTTGGGCATGCGAACCGTGCGCGGGGTGGGCATCGAGAGCGAGACCGAGATGGTGTTCGCCGCGCTCCACCTGCTGCTGCGGTCCGGGCTCGACCGCCTCGACCGGCTTCCGGCCCCGCAGGCGGACGCGCTCAGGGGGGCTTTCGGGCTGGCTCCTTCCCGTGAGGCCGACCGTTTCCTGGTCGGTCTCGGCGCCCTGACCCTGCTGTCCGAGCTCGCCGGCGACGGCCTGCTGTGCCTGGTCGACGACGCGCAGTGGCTGGACCGCTCCTCGGCCGACGCCCTGCTCTTCGCCGCACGGCGGCTGGAAGCTGAAGGGGTGGCGCTGATCCTTTCAGCGCGGGACGGCAGCCACGGTTTCCGGCCGACCGGCCTGCCCGAGATACGGCTCGGCGGCCTCGGCCCGGAGACCGCGGCCATGCTGCTGGGCGAGACCGCCGGGACGCTGGCGCCGCACGTCAGGGACCGGGTCCTCGCCGAGAGCGAGGGAAACCCGCTCGCGCTCATCGAGCTGCCCGCGGCGCTCACCCCTGATCAGCGGGCCGGGCACGTCACCCCGCTGGCCTACCACCTGGGCCCGCTTCCGCTCACCGGCCGGATGCAGGAGGCGTTCCAGACGCAGATCCACGCGCTGCCCGAAACCGCCCAGACCCTGCTGCTGGTGGCGGCCGCGGAGAGCACCGGCGACCTCACCGTCATCCTCGGGGCCGCGCGGCGGCTGGGCATCCGCGCCGACGCCGTCGAGCCGGGGGAGCAGAGCGGGCTCATCCGCGTCGTGGACGGGGAGCTCACCTTCCGCCATCCGCTGATCAGGGCGGCCGCCTACCAGGGAGCGCCGTTCACCAGGCGCCTGGCCGCGCACCGGGCCTTGGCGGACGCTCTCGACGGCGCCGTCGACGGCGGCCGGCACGACGATGCCCGGGCCTGGCATCTCGCCGCCGCCTGCACCGGACCCGACGAAATCGTCGCCGCCGAGCTGGACCAGGCGGCCGAACGGGCCAGGCGCAGAAGCGGCCACGCCGCCACGACCGCGGCCTACCGCCGCGCGGCACAGCTCTCTCCGGAACCACGCGACCAGGTGCGACGGCTGATCAGCTCCGCCGAGGCCGCGATGGACGCCGGTCAGCTCCTGCAGGGCCGCGCGCTGGCCGACCGCGCGGCGCTGCTCACCGACGATCCGCACGAGCACGCCAGACTCGCCGGGGTACGCGCGGCCATCGAGTTCGAACAGGGTTCGCCGAGCGTCGCGCACGGCATCCTCATGACCGCCGCCGCCCCCGTCTCGGCCGCGGACCCGACCAGGGCCGCGTCCATGCTGCTCGAAGCCGTACGCGACGCCTGGTTCGCCGGTGCGCCCGAGCTGGCCAGGCAGGGCGTCGACCGCGTCCACGCGCTGGCCCTGCCGTCCGGGCACCACCTCCAGCCGGTCATCTCGGCGATGACCGGCCTGGCCGCCCTCCTGGCGGGCGATGCCACCCGCGGGCTGGTGCCCATCCACGCGGCACTCGCCGACGCCCGGCGATCGCAGCCGGGCACGCCCGGAGACCGGCTCATCATCGCCTCGATGGCGTTCATGGTGGGCGACGACGAGACGTCCATGGACCTGGGCGCCCGCCTGGTCGACGACTGCCGGGCCCAGGGGATGATCGGCTGGCTGCCGCACGCGCTGCAGAACCTCGCCACCAGCCAGCTCTACCTCGGCCGGTTCCGGGACGCGCGGGCGTCGGCCACCGAAGCCGTGCGCATCGCCGACGACACCGGGCAGCATCACCGCGTCGATCACCTGCAGGGGATACTCGCCTGGCTCGCCGCGGTCCACGGCGACGACCGCGCCTGCGCGGAGCTCACCGGCCGCGTCCGAGCTCATGCCACCGACCACGGCAACGTGTCGAGCCTGGCATGGGCGGTCTGGGCAGAGGGCCTGCACGCCCTCGGGCAGGGCAGGGCGCAGGCAGCCCTGGAGCAGTTGGCGGCCGGCATCACCGGCACCGTCCCCCACCAGCTCACGACCACCCTGTTCGTGCCGGACCTGGTGGAGGCGGCGGTCCGATGCGAGCAGGCCGATCGGGCCAGGGCGCCGCTCGCCAGATTCGACGAGTGGGCCACGGCAACCAGGCAGCCCTGGGCGCGCGCGGTCGCCCTGCGCTGCAGAGCGCTGAGCGCCGTCTCGGAGGAGGAGACGGAAGCTCACTACGCCGAGGCCGTCAGCGTGCACCTGAACGGAGGGCGGCCGTTCGAGGAAGCCCGCACCAAACTGCTGTTCGGCGAGTGGCTACGCAGAAACCGGCGCAAGGCCGAGGCCAGGGTCCATCTCAGGCAGGCGCTGGACACGTTCGACCGCGCCGGGGCCGTCCCCTGGGCGGCCCGTGCCCGTGCCGAACTGCGCGCCACGGGAGAGGCGACCGCTGACATGCAGGCGGCGGGCGCGGCGGGCCTGCTGACCCCGCAGGAACTGCAGATCGTCCGGCTGGCCGCGCAGGGCGCCACGAACCGCGACATCGGCGCGCAGCTCTTCCTGAGCCCGCGCACTGTGGGCTACCACCTGCACAAGGCGTTCCCCAAGCTCGGCGTAGCCGCCAGAACCGAACTCGCCCGGCTCGACCTCGGCGATCGAAGCAGCTGACGGCTGCTCCGGAGCACTACGTGCCCGGACCGCAATTCGAGCTCGCTGGTCCGCAATCTCCTGCATCGACTTCATGACCACCTGCGCCCTACGTTTGCCGTTTGATCGGCATCGCGTGTGGCGAGGCGAAGGCCCGCTGCCGCCGACCTCGCGCATTGCGCGCCTTCCTTCTCGTTCCCGCGCAGATACTGGAGTTCGCGTGTCCACTACGACCATGTCACGGGCCGTTCGCCGCCGCTGGTGGTGGACCCTGTGGAGTCTTCTCACCGTGCTCGCGATCGGCATCACGGCCTACTTCGTTCCGCCGTACCTGGTCGGCAACACGAACATTCCGGGCCTCGACATGACCATCCCGGGCTACTACACGAGTCTCGTGATCCATGGGGTGCCGGCCGGCCTGGCGCTTCTCATCGGGCCGTGGCAGTTCGTGCCGCGGTTGCGGGCCCGTTTCCCCCGGGCGCATCGGATGGCGGGGCGGGTGTACCTGATCTCGGTCGTCGCCGCCGCGATGGCGGCGCTCTACTCCGCCGCGGTGACGCCGAGCGGCTTCACGTTGCAGGTCGCGTTCTTCGGGCTGGTCGTGGTGTGGTTGTACACGGCTGCCCAGGCGTATCGGGCGATCCGCCGCGGTGAGGTGCAGGTGCACCGGATCTGGATGGTCCGCAACTACGCGTTCACCTTCGCCGCCGTGACTCTGCGGCTCTACCAGCTGGTCGGGCTGCAGCTGATGAGCGTCATGCCGTCACTGGAATACAGCGCTGTCTACGAGTCGAGCGCGTGGCTGTCCCTGCTGGGCAATGTGCTGGTCGCGGAGTACTTCATCGTTCAGCGCACGCTGGCACCGCTGGCCCGGCGGCGGTCGTCGGAACCGGCCGAGGCTCTAGCGCAGCAGTGAATCGACCTCGTCGGCGTACAGCAGCGCGACGTCGATGCCCATGCCGGTGAAGTGGCCGGCGAGTTCGAGGGACAGCACGCCGTGCAGCCGGGTCCAGAAAGTCATGGCCTGGCGCAGGACGGCCGCCGGCGCTGTGGGATCAGGCGACCAGTGCCGGTGGCTGTCGAGGTGAGTGCCGAAAGGGGTTTCCGGCGATGGGATGTCCGCCTTGCGGTAGGCGCCGATCAGGACGGCCATGATCTCCTGCGACATCGCGACGGTGTCGGCGGGCGCCTGATAGCCGGGTACGGGTGTGCCGTAGATCAGCAGGTACCGGTGGGGATCGCTCAGGGCCCACACGCGTACGACGTGAGCCAGCGCGGCGATGTCGGCGCCGGAGTCGTACGCCTCGCGAACGGCGTCGGCGAGGCTGCGGTAGGCATCCCTGATGAGCGCCGTGATCAGCTCGTCGCGACTGGCGAAGTAGCGGTAGAGGGCCGGGCCGCTCATGCCCAGATGCTTGGCGATCGCCTTGAGCGACAACGCTGACACGCCCGTGGCGGCGATCTGCTGCCAGGCGTGCTGTTTGATCTCGGCTTGCACTTGCGCCCGGTAGCGCTCGCGCGGGCTCACCACATCGCCGTCCATGGGTCAGCCTCTCCGGTCCCGTGCGCCACCTCGAGTTAGAGGCTATCACCATCGCGATTGACGAAAACTTAGAGCCAGTTATAGGATGTAACGAAAGCGACCTGGCGTAACGCGATGGCTGCGCGTGCGCCGATCGTCACCCCGTACTGGAGAAGTGGTCTCGCTGATGCGACGTGAATCGCGCTTCGACATGGGCGGATACGCCGGCCTGGACCTGGACCGGTTCGTCCGCCGATCGTTGTGCAGCTGGGAACGGCCCGGATGGCGCTCGCTGCTCGTCCAGAAGTTCGAGCACCTCGAGGCCGCCGGTGAGATGGTCATGCCGGCCTCGGCCGACACACACCTGTGGCTGATCACCGGCGGCGCCGGCCGGTTGCACATCGACACCGGCGAAGGCTGGCGGACCACGCCCATCGCGCCGGGTGAGATCGGGATGGCCACACCGGGCGTACAGACTCGCCTCCGGTACGAGACCACGGCGCCGATGCACTCGATCCACGTCCATCTCCCCGGAGACGTGGTCGCCCGGGCGGCCGCCGAACTCGGTGGCCCGGCACCCCCGGGGCGGGAGCCGGCCCCGGGCAGCGACGAACTGATCGGCGCGGTGCTCAAGTCGCTGGCCGCCGCCACCGCGGCGGGTGCGGACGAGCTCTATGCCGAGGCGGCCGCGCGGTTCCTGGTGGTGCACCTGGCGATCCGCGAAGGCCGGCGAGGCTCGGCGGACGGTACGCGGCGTGAGGACGTCCGGGTGCGCAAGGCCATCGCGTACATGCACGACCGGTTGAGTGAGCCGGTGCGTCTGGCGGAGCTGGCCGAGGAAGCGCGGTTGAGCCCTTATCACTTCCTGCGGGTGTTCAAGCAGGCGACGGGAGAAACCCCTGGCCGGTACCTCGCCCGGCTGCGTATCGCGCACGCGACGCACCTTCTGGAGAGGGGAATGACGGTGAGCCAGGTGGCTCGGCGTTGTGGTTTCAGCAGTCCCGGGCACCTGTCGTCGGCGTTCCTGCGGGTGACCGGGGTGCGGCCCTCAGCGGTGCTGGCCAAGTAGCACGTGACAAGAAATCCTACGGAGGAGCCTTCGATGACCGGCACAGCCCTTGAGATCGTCATGCCCGGCAAGGTCGACCCGGACGGGTTGCAGATCCGCACCCGGCCGCTGCCCGCGCCGGCCTCCGGCACCATCCTGCTGCGGATGGAGGCGACCGGCGTCTCGTTCGCCGAGCAGCAGATGCGCCGTGGCAGGTATTACGACCAGCCACGCTTCCCGTTCGTGCCCGGCTACGACGTGGTCGGCACGGCGGTCGCGGCCGGCCCCGGCGTGGACGCCACGATGATCGGCAAACGGTACGCCGCCGTGACCAAGATCGGCGCCTGGGCCAGCCACGTCGAGGTGGACGTCGCCGACCTGGTACCCGTGCCGGACGGCCTGGACGCGGCCGCGGTGGAGACCGTCCTCGTCAACGGGATCACCGCCTGGCAGATGCTGCACCGGATGGCCAAGGTGCGCCGCGGCGGGACGATCGTGGTCCTCGGCGCCAACGGCGGCGTCGGCACGACGTTGGTGCAACTGGCCCGCCACGCCGGGATCACGGTGATCGGCACCGCGTCGGCACGTCACCACGAGACGGTGCGGAAGCTGGGTGCGACCCCGGTCGACTACCGCGACCCCGGCATGTACCAGCGGATGCGGCAGCTCGCCCCAGACGGCGTGGACGCGGTGTTCGACCACGTCGGCGGTGCCGGGCTGCGGCGATCCTGGCAGTTGCTGCGCCGCGGCGGCACCCTGGTGTCGTACGGGACCGCGGCCACCAAGAACGACGAGGGCAATGCCCGGCTGCCGGTCCTCAGGTCGTACTTCCGGCTGATGCTCTGGAACTACCTCCCCGACGGCCGCAACGCCTCCTTCTACGACTTCTGGGCCGGCCGCCGGCACGCGGACGCCTTCCGCACCCGCCTGCGCGACGACCTCACCGAGGTGCTGCGACTGCTGGCCGACGGCGCTCTCGCCCCGCAGATCGCCGCGACGCTCCCGCTCTCCGACGCCGCGGCGGCGATGACCCTCGCCGAGTCCCGAACCGTGACCGGCAAGGTCGTCCTCGTGCCCGACGCCCGATAGCGGACTCCTTCGCATATCAGCCGACGAGGTCGGGGTGATCTTTGAGCCGCCTGCGTGAGTCGATGCCCGGCTTGCGGAGGATGTCGCGCAGGTGGGCGTCCTCCGCCCCGGCTCTGGACAGCAGCTCGTGGGCGGTGCGCAGGTGCTCGCGGCAGGGCCGCTTCGGGCGTCATATAGGTATCGGCGATAGCCCCGATCGCTATTCGGGCTTTGTGTCGGGCCCGTGGCGCGTGGTTGATTCGAAACGGTTCTGGCAGGCCTGTTCCGAGCGGCGAATCCCATTTCATGGCGCCAGTGACACAAGGAGGAGCGCGTGAGGGACGCGGTCATCGTCGATGCGGTTCGCACCCCCATCGGAAAACGCAACGGCGCTCTGTCCGGCATACACCCCGTGACCCTTTCCGCGCACGTGCTGAAGGCACTCGCCGGGCGTACCGGAGTGGAGCCGGGCGAGATCGACGACGTCGTCTGGGGATGCGTCAGCCAGGTCGGCGACCAGTCCGGCAACATCGGCCGGGCCGCCGTGCTGGCGGCCGGATGGCCGGAATCCGTCCCCGGCACCACGGTCGACCGCCGGTGCGGCTCCAGCCAGCAGGCGATCCACTTCGCGGCCGCGGGGGTCGTCGCCGGACACTATGACTTCGTGGTCGCCGGTGGGGTCGAGTCGATGAGCCGCGTGCCCATGGGCTCGGCCGCGCGGGACGGTCGGCCGTACCCGGACGAGGTGCTCGAACGCTATGGCGTGTCCAGGTTCAACCAGGGCATCGGGGCGGAGATGATGGCCGAACGGTGGGCCTTGTCCCGGCGGCAACTCGACGAATACTCGGCCCGCTCCCATGCGAGGGCGGCGGCGGCCGTCGACTCGGGCGCGCTCGACGGACAACTCGCGCCAGTGCCGGGAGCAGCGCCGGGAACCCTGCGGGCCGACGAAGGCATCCGCCGCGGCTCGTCGGTGGAGAAGCTGGCCGGGTTGACGGCCGCGTTCCGCGAGGACGGCGTGATCACCGCCGGAAACGCCTCGCAGATCTCCGACGGCGCGGGCGCCCTGCTCATCACCTCGGGTGAGCTCGCCCGGGCGCGCGGGCTGCGGCCGATCGCCCGTGTGCACACCGCCGTGCTGGCGGCTGATGATCCGGTCATCATGCTGACCGCGCCCATCGAGGCCACGGCCAAGGCGCTGAAGAAGTCCGGCCTGCGCCTCGCCGACATAGGGGCCTTCGAAGTGAACGAGGCCTTCGCGCCGGTTCCGCTGGCCTGGCAGGCCGAGACCGGAGCCCCCGGCGACCGGCTCAACCCCCTTGGCGGGGCGATCGCCGTGGGGCACCCGCTGGGCGGCTCGGGCGCCGTCCTGATGACGCGTCTCGTCCACCACATGAAGGACCAGACCCTTCGCTTCGGGCTGCAGGCCATGTGCGAAGCGGGCGGCATGGCCAACGCGACCATCCTCGAACTGCTCTGAAGAGAGGGCTGACCCATGCGTCTGGAAGGACTGTGCACCGCCGTCACGGGAGGCGCGTCCGGTCTCGGGCTGGCGACGGCCCGGCGGCTGGTCGAGGCGGGCGGCAAGGTCGTCGTCATCGACCTGCCCGGCTCCGCCGGTGCCGACGTCGTCAAGGAGCTCGGCGAGACGGCGAGGTTCGCCGCCGCGGACGTCACTGACGCCGATCAGTTCGCGGCGGCGCTCGACGAGGCCGGCGAGTTCGGCGGCCTGCGCGGGCTCGTGCACTGCGCGGGTGCCGGTCGGCGGCTGAGGCTGCTGGACAAGGAGGGCGATCCGGGGTCCTTGGAGGACTTCGAATGGGTGATCAAACTCAACCTGATCGGCTCGTTCAACGCCCTGCGTCTCGCCGCGGCCCGGATGGCCCGCCAGGACGAGATCGACGGCGAGCGCGGCGCCATCGTGCTGACCGCGTCGGTCGCCGCCTACGAGGGCCAGATCGGCCAGATCCCGTACACCGCCGCGAAGTCCGGCATCGTGGGCATGACCCTGACGGCGGCCCGTGACCTGGCCAGCCGGTCGATCCGGGTGTGCACGATCGCGCCGGGGATCATGGACACGCCCTTGCTGGCCCGGCTGCGGGAGGATGTGCGGGCTTCCCTGGAGGCCACCGTGCCCAATCCGGCCCGGCTCGGCCGCTCGGAGGAGTTCGCCCGGCTTGCGGGCCAGATTCTGGAGAACGGCTACCTCAACGGCGAGACCATCCGGCTCGACGGCGCCATCCGTATGGCGCCGCGCTGAGGACGCCGCATGTCCGGGGCTGGATACAGTCAGGGCTGTGGATCTGCACCACATCAAGTACTTCCTGGGGGTCGTCGACCACAACGGCATCAACGCCGCGGCGACCGTGCTCGACGTCGCCCAGCCCACGATCTCGCAGGCCATCCAGGGGCTGGAGCGCGAGCTCGGCGTCCTGCTCTTCCACCGCATCGGCCGTGGCATGGTGCTCACCTCGGCCGGACACAGCTTGGTCGGGCCCGCGCGCCGCATCCTGCGCGACGTCGTCGCCGCGGAGGGTTCGCTCGTCGACGCGGCCGGGCGACCCCGGGGGCGGCTGGACGTCTTCGCCATGCCCGCCCTGTCCGCGGATCCGGTGGCCCGGCTGATCGGCGCCTTCCGCAGGGAGTTCCCGAAGGTCTCCATCCGCATCGGGGACCTGCGGGACGAGACGGCGGCGGCCTCCCTGATCAGGGAGGGACACTGCGAGATCGTGGTCTGCCATCTGCCCGCGATGGACTGCGCCGGCCTGGAGGTCCGCGAGCTCGGGGTGCAGGAGTACTGGCTTGTCCTGCCTCCCGGCTCGGCACCGCCGCCGGATCCGCTGCCGCTCGCCGAGCTGCCGGACATCCCGCACGTGACCGTGCCGCGGGGCAGCTCCCTGGCGGTCGGCGAGATCGAGCAGGCGGTCGCGGCCGCGGGGCGGGCCATCAGGCCGGCCGTCGTGGTGGAGCACCGCGAGGCGCGGCTGCCGTTCGTGCTCGCCGGCGTGGGCGCCACGTTCCTCGAACGGTCGATGGCCGAGGCCGCCGCGGCCCGGGGCGCCGTGGTCCGCTCGCTGGAGCCGCGGATCAGCCGGGCGTACGGGCTGGTCTACGACCCCGGGGCGCTCTCACCGGCGGGCCGCGCGTTCGTCGACGTGGCCGAGGCGGCTGGCACGTAGGCTTGGCGCAGCTCGTGCTTGCGTACCTTCCCGCTCGCGTTGCGCGGTAGCTCGGCCACTACGGCGATGCGCCGCGGCACCTTGTACGCCGCCAGCCGCGTCTTGCACCACTCGCCGATCTCCTCGGCGTCCGGCGAGTCCGCCGCGCGGGCGGGTACCACGACGGCCAGGGGCGTCTCGCCCCACCGCTCGTCCGGCACGCCCACCACGGCCACCTCCGCCACCTTCGGGTGGGCGGCGATGGCCTCCTCGACCTCGGCGGAGTAGATGTTCTCGCCACCCGAGATGATCATGTCCTTGAGCCGGTCGACCACGTAGATGTAGCCGTCCTCGTCCTGGCGGACGAGATCACCGGAGTGGAACCAGCCACCGGCGAAGGCCGCCGCGGTCTCGACCGGCTTGTTCCAGTAACCCGTCATGATCGTCGGTCCCCGGTAGACGATCTCGCCGATCTCGCCGCGTGGCACGTCGTTCATCTGCTCGTCCACGATGCGGACTTCGACGTTGACCAGCGGGGTCCCGACCGATCCGATCTTGCGGAGCGCGTCCTCGCCAAGAAGTACGGTCGACACCGCGCTGGACTCCGTCTGGCCGAACACGCTCAGCAACCGGGCGCCGGGGAATGTCTCGATCATCCGGTGCAGCAACGCCTTCGTCGCGGGCGCGGCGCCCCACGAGATGAGCCGCAGGGCGGACAGATCCCGGTCCGCGATGGCCGGGACGTCGCAGACCGCCTGCCATTGGGCAGGGACGAGGAAGCAGTAGCCGACGCGCTCGCGTTCGAGCAGGTCCACGGTCCCCACCGGGTCGAAGCGGCCCGACCTGGCGATCACGGTCCGCCCGCCGACCATGACGCTGGACAGCAGGGCGGCCAGGCCGCCGATGTGGAAGAGCGGGGTGCTGATCAGCCACACCCGGCAGTCGCTCGGCACGCCGATGTGGGCGAACCTGCTCATGGTCTGGACGGCCAGGTTGTAGTGCGTGAGCACCGCGCCCTTGGGGCGTCCGGTCGTACCGGAGGTGTACATGACGAAGGCGGGCGCATGGAGGTCGACCGCCACGGCGGGATCGGTCTCCGGCGCGTCGTGCAGCGCGTCGTCATAGCGCTCCATGCCCGCGACCGGTTCGTTGTCCGCCCTTGTCACCAGGCAGTGCCGCACCGTCGGCACGTCCTTCCACGCCCGGGCGAAGGTGGCGGCCAGCCCGGACTCGACGACGGCGAGCACGGCCCCGCTGTCGGCCAGCTGGTAGGCCACCTCGTCGGCGTGCAGCCGGAAGTTCACCGGCACGCAGATGGCCCCCAGCCTGGCGCAGGCGAAGAAGACCTCCGCCATCTCCAGACTGTTGTACGTCATCACCACGACCCGCTCGCCCGGCCCCACTCCGCGAGCTCCGAGGGCATGGGCCAGCCGGTCGACCCGCGCGTCCAGTTCGCGGTAGGTGCGATCCACCCCGTCCATGCGCAGCGCCACGGCGTCGGGGACGGAACGGGCGTGCCGGGCGAGCTGGTCGCTGATCGTCATCCCCGAGTAGGCCGGTGGCGGGTTCACGTCAATCTCCTTCGCATCCGGGTGAGACACGCTGCTGAGAGTCGACCATCACAGCGGGCGCGGCGCAAAGAGCGAACGCCGCATCGTCCGATAGGCCGAACCTATGAGAGGCGGCTCCGGCTCATCTCCGCCGCCACATCCAGGAATGCCGTGGCCGCGGGGGAGAGCGGTCCCGGCCGGAACACCAGCCGCACGGTCCGCCGGACCGGCGGCGACGTGGACCGCACGACCACGTTGCGCAGCTCGGTCTCGGCGATGCGCCGGGGGAGGAACGTGGCGCCCGCGCCGTGCATGACCAGCTCCCAGATCGCCTGCCGGTGCGCGCACTCGACGGCCACGAAGCCGAGGGCCTGCCCGAGCGCGCTGTCGATGGCAGCCCGGCCGCTCGCCTGCGAGGACTCCAGGACCAGGGGGATGCCGGCGATCGCCGTGAGCGGGACGGGGTCGGGCAGCGTGGCGGCCAGGTCCGGGGGCATGACGAGGGCGATCTCCTCCTCCCAGAGCTCGCGGGTGCGCACCATGTCGTTCTGCACCGGGAAGTCCGTCAACCCCAGCTCGGCCTCGCCCTGGCGGACCTGGCTCAGAACCCCGGACGAGCTGCCGGGATCGCGTACGGTGACCAGGATGCCCGGATGCCGCCGGTGCAGGGCGCTGGTCAGCTCCGGCAGGGGGTCGGCGGACAACGCCGACAGCACGGCGATCTCCAGGCGCCCGGTGACCAGATCCCTGACCGCGTGCACCCGCCGCTTGGCGGCCTCGGCGTCGGCCAGGATCTGCCGCGCCGGTTCGGCGAACGCCCGGCCGTCGGCGGTCAGGGTGAGCCCGCGACCGGACCGGTCGAACAACTGGGCGCCGAGCTGGCGTTCGAGGCTGCGGATCGCCTGGGACAGCGACGGCTGCGCGATGTAGAGCGCCCGGGCGGCCTTGGTGACGCCGCCGTGGTCGACGACCGCTACGAAGTACGCGACGAGTCGCAGGTCCATGCCCTGAACTTTACTCATAGGCATTGCCGATAGATCCATACGTATGTGGGTCTTTGCGCCTGGCAGCGCGGTGATGATGCAGTCGGAGTACGCCGTACCGCCCGAGCACGATGACACAGGAGCACGATGACAACGGAGAGCGGCACGACCGCCGTGGGCGACGACGTGCTGGTGCGCCACGAGTCGCGCATCGCGGTGATCACCATCAACCGGCCGCACGCGAAGAACGCCGTCACCCGGGCGGTGTCCGAAGGCATCGCCGCGGCACTCGACGAGCTCGATCGGCGCGACGACCTCTCCGTCGGCGTTCTCACCGGGGCCGGAGACTCCTTCTGCGCGGGAATGGACCTGAAGGGCTTCCTGCGCGGTGAGCGGCCGAGCATCGAGGGCCGGGGATTCGCCGGCCTGACCGAGGCGCCGCCGAAGAAGCCGCTGATCGCGGCGGTCGAGGGCTACGCGCTCGCGGGTGGCTGCGAGATCGTCCTCGCGTGCGATCTTGTCGTGGCGGCACGGACGGCGAAGTTCGGCATCCCGGAGGTCAAGCGGGGTCTGGTGGCCGCCGCTGGCGGACTGCTGCGCCTGCCACATCGCGTCCCCCCGCAGATCGCGATGGAGCTCGCGCTGACCGGTGACCTCGTCACGGCCGCGCGGGCGTACGAGATCGGCCTGGTCAACCGGCTGACCGAGGACGGCGAGGCGCTGGACGCGGCGCTCGGGCTCGCCGCCCGCATCGCGGAGAACGGCCCGCTCGCCACCCTCGCCAGCAAGCGGGTGATCAAGGAGCACGAGCAGTGGCCGGAGGCGGAGCGGTTCGCCCGCCAGCGCCTGATCATCGAGCCCGTCTTCGCCTCGGAGGACGCCAAGGAAGGCGCCCGCGCCTTCGCCGAGAAGCGCCGCCCGGACTGGCAGGGCCGGTGAGCCGGCGCGGGCCCCTCACCGGGGTGCGCGTCGTCGAGCTGGGTGGCATCGGCCCCGTCCCCTTCGCCGCGATGATGCTCGCCGACCTGGGCGCGGAGGTGATCCGCGTGCACCGCCCCGCCGATCGGGACACGCGTCCCAACCCGGTGCTCGACCGGGGACGCCGCTCGCTGGTCGCCGACCTGAAGAATCCCCGTGGCGCCGCCGTCGTACGGGCCTTGATCGACACGGCGGACGCGGTGCTGGAAGGCTTCCGGCCCGGTGTGGCCGAGCGGCTGGGGTTCGATCCCGGGGTGCTGGCCGAGCGCAACCCGCGGCTGGTGTTCGGCCGCATGACCGGCTTCGGCCAGGCCGGGCCGCTGGCGACGCGGGCCGGCCACGACATCAACTACATCGCGCTCTCCGGGGCGCTGGCCGCGATCGGCCGCCCCGATCACCCGCCCACGCCGCCGCTCAACCTGGTCGGCGACTTCGGGGGCGGGGGCATGCTGCTGGCACTCGGCGTACTGGCCGCGGTGCTGAACGCGCGCGCCTCGGGACGCGGCCAGGTCGTGGACGCGGCGATGGTGGAAGGCTCAGGCCTGCTGATGGCGATGATCTACGGCCGGTACGCGCAGGGTGCGTGGACCGTCGAGCGCGGCGCGAACGTGCTCGACGGCGGCGCCCCCTTCTACGACACCTACGAGTGCGCCGACGGACGGCACGTGGCCGTGGGCGCCATCGAAGGCCCCTTCTTCGCCCGGCTGGTAGACGTCCTCGGCGTCGCCCAGGAGATCGATCTCGCCGCCCAGCGAGACCCGGACACCTGGCCGGCGATGCGGAAGACGTTCGCCAAGGCATTCAAGAACGCCGGCCGCGACGAGTGGGTGGAGCGCCTCGCCGGCGTCGACGCCTGCGTGACACCGGTATTGACCATGGACGAGGTCGTCGCGCACCCCCACAACGCCGCCCGAGGCAGCTTCTCCGCCGACCCCGCGGGCGCGATCCACCCGGCGCCCGCGCCCCGGTTCGCCGGCACCCCCTGCGGCAGGCCGACGTCCGCACCGGTCCCCGGCCAGGACACCCGCGCGATCCTCGCCGAATTGGGGCATACGTCCGAGGAGATCGAGAGCCTGCTGGCGGAAGGGGCGGTGCGGTGAACGCGTACGGGTCGCCCACCTCGCTCGCCGGAAAGACGCTCAACGCGCGGTTCGCGCAGTCCCCCACCACCGTCAGGAGCTGAACAGTGGAGACCGAAGCGTTCCAGGAGGTGCTCGCCGCCGTGCGCGCCTTCGTGCGCAAGGAGGTCGTGCCCGCCGAAGACACGATCGAGCGGACCGACGAGATCCCCGAGGCCATCCGCGCCAAGGCGGCCGACATGGGGCTGTTCGGCTACGCGCTGCCGGAGGAGCACGGCGGGCTCGGGTTCACCATGATCGAGGACGTCCAGCTGGCGATGGAGCTCGGTCACACCGCGCCGGCCTTCCGCTCGATGCTCGGCACCAACAACGGCATCGCCGGCCAGGTGCTGGTGAATTTCGGCACCGACGAACAGAAGCGCCGCCACCTGCCGGATCTGGCCGCCGGCGCCAAGATCGCGTCATTCGCGCTGACCGAGTCCGAAGCCGGCTCGGACCCGAGCGGGCTGCGGACCCGGGCGCTCCGGGTAGAGGGCGGCTACCGGATCACCGGCCAGAAACGCTTCATCACCAACGCCGACCGAGCAGACCTGTTCATGGTCTTCGCCCGGACGAACGCCGACATCGAGGGAACCAACGGCATCTCGGTCTTCGTGGTCGAGTCCGGCTCGGAAGGACTGAGTGTCGGCCCCAAGGACGAGAAGATGGGCCAGCGCGGCGCGCACACCGCGGAGGTCTTTCTCGACGACGTCCACGTACCCGCGTCCGCGCTGATCGGCGGGGTCGAAGGCGAGGGCTTCGCGGCCGCCATGCGCTCGCTGGCGCGTGGCCGGCTGCACATCGCGGCGATCTGCGTCGGGCTCGCCCAGCGGCTGGTCGAGGAGAGCGTCACCCACGCCGCGGCCAGCCGGCAGGGTGGACGTCCCATCGCGGAGTTCCAGCAGGTGCAGGCGATGCTCGCCGACTCGCAGACCGAGCTCATGGCCGGGCGGGCGATGGTGCTGGACGCGGCGCGGGCCTACGACGAGGGCAGCGACCGGCGCATGGCGCCGTCGTGCGCGAAGCTGTTCTGCTCCGAGATGGTCGGCCGGGTGGCCGACCGCGCCGTCCAGATCCACGGCGGTCTGGGATACATGCGATCGGTCCCGGTCGAGCGGTTCTACCGCGACGCCCGGTTGTTCAGGCTGTACGAGGGCACGAGCGAGGTGCAGAAGGTCATCATCGCCAAGCAACTGCTCAAGGGGACACACCGGTGACTCGGCGGGCACACCGGATCCTGCGCACAGAACGAGGCGGAGAGCGATCATGAGCGCACTGACCGAGGACGAACGGGAGATCGTCGCCCTGGCCGGCGAGTTCGTCGACGAGCGGGTGCGGCCGCGGGTACGGGACTACGAGTCGGTGGACGCCTATCCCGCCGACTTCATCGAGGACATGAAGAAGCTGGGCTTCTTCGGCCTGCTCGCGCCCGCCGAGCACGGTGGCGTGGAGGTGAGCACCGAGTGCTTCGCCCGGGTGACCGAGGAGCTGGCCCGCGGCTGGATGAGCCTGGCCGGCGCCATCGGCGGGCACTCGGTGATCACCTTCATGATCCGCACGTTCGGCACTCCTGACCAGCGCGAACGCTACCTGCCCCGGATGGCCGACGGCACGGTCCGGGCGACGATGGCGCTCACGGAGCCCGGCGGCGGCAGCGACCTGCAGGCGATGCGTACGCACGCCCGCGAGGACGGCGGCGACCTGGTGATCACCGGGTCGAAGACCTGGATCTCCAACGCCCGCCACTCCGGCCTCATCGGCCTGCTCTGCGTGACCGACCCGGACGCGAAGCCGGCGCACCGGGGCATGAGCGTGCTCCTCGTCGAGCCCGGCGACGGCCTGACCGTCTCCAAGAACCTGCCGAAGCTCGGCTACCGCGGCGTCGAGTCCTGCGAGCTCCTCTTCGACGAGATGCGGGTCCCCGCCTCCGCCGTGCTCGGCGGCCAGCCGAACCAGGGCTGGGCGCACATGATGCGCGGCCTCGAGGTCGGCAGGGTCCAGGTCGCCGCCCGCGCGGTCGGCGTCGCCCAGGCCGCGCTCGACGACGCGGTGCGGTACGCGCAGGAACGCGAGTCGTTCGGCAAGCCGATCTGGAAACACCAGTCGGTGGGCAACCTGCTGGCCGACATGGCGACCAAGGTCCGGGCGGCCCGGTTGCTGACGGCGGACGCCGCCCGCCGGCTCGACGCGGGCGTGCGTGCCGACATGGAGGCGGGCATGGCCAAGCTGTTCGCCTCCGAGGCCGCCATGCAGGTGGCGCTGGACGCGATGCGCGTGCACGGCGGGTACGGCTACTCCAAGGAGTTCGACGTCGAGCGCTACTTCCGGGACGCCCCGCTGATGATCCTCGGCGAGGGCACCAACGAGATACAGCGCAACGTCATCGCGGCTCAGTTGATCGCCCGCAACCCCATCACCTGAGGGAACATGATGCTGCTCAACGGCAAGACCGCGGTCGTCACCGGCGCCGCCCAGGGCATCGGGCTCGCCATCGCGGAGACCTTCGTCAGGGAAGGCGCACGGGTCGTCCTCGGCGACCTCAACGAGGCGGCCGCCGAGGCGGCGGCCAAGGAGCTCGGCGGCCCCAGCCTGGCCCGGGCGGTGCGGTGCGACGTCACCCGCGCCGCGGACGTGGACGCGCTGATCCGGACGGCGCTGGAGGCGTTCGGATCGCTGGACGTCATGGTCAACAACGCCGGGATCACCCGGGACGCGACGCTGCGCACGATGACCGAGGACCAGTTCGACCAGGTCATCGATGTCCATCTCAAGGGCACCTGGAACGGCACCCGCAAGGCCGCCGCCGTCATGCGCGAGCAGAAGGGAGGCGCGATCGTGAACATCTCCTCGCTGTCGGGGAAGGTCGGCATGGTCGGCCAGACCAACTACTCCGCCGCCAAGGCCGGCATCGTCGGCCTGTCCAAGGCTGCCGCCAAGGAGCTGGCGCACCACGGCGTGCGGGTCAACGCCATCCAGCCGGGCCTGATCCGCTCGGCCATGACCGAGGCGATGCCGCAGAAGGCGTGGGACCAGAAGCTGGCCGAGATCCCGATGGGACGGGCGGGTGAGGTGCACGAGGTCGCCTCGGTGGCCTTGTTCCTGGCCTGCGACCTGTCCTCGTACATGACCGGCACCGTGCTCGAAGTCACCGGCGGACGGTTCATGTGAGCTCACGACCGAGACGGTCGACCCCCATCCCGTGGCGGCACTGTCGGCGCTGTTCGACGGCGGCCACCGCCAACCCGCACCGGATCCACTACGACTGGCCGTACGCCACCGGCGTCGAGGGCTATCCCGGCCTGGTGGTGCACGGTCCGCTGATGACGCTCGCCCTCGCCGAGGTCCTGCGCCTCGAAGGGCACCAGGGCAGGGTCGTCCGCATGCGGCACCGGAACCGGGGGCCCCTGTTCTGCGGGCAGAGCGCGGAACTCCGGCGGGTCGAGGACGCCCCGCCGCTGACCCTGGGCGTGTTCGGAGCGGATGGCGAGCCGCACAGCACCTTGACGATCGAGCAGGAAGGGGCCGGCCATGCGTGAGGCGGTCATTTGTGAGCCCGTCCGCACCCCGATAGGCCGTTACGGCGGGATGTTCAGGAGCCTGACGGCGGCCGATCTCGGCGTCATCGCGCTCAAGGGCCTGATCGAGCGCACCGGCCTCGCACCGGACGAGATCGAGGACGTCGTTCTGGGCCACTGCAACGCCAGCAGCGAGGCGCCCGCGATCGGCCGCGTCGTCGCACTCGACGCAGGTCTGCCCGCGCACGTCCCCGGTCTCCATCTCGACCGCCGGTGCGGCTCGGGCCTGCAGGCCGTCATCCACGCCGCCATGCAGGTGCAGACCGGGGTCCACGAGCTCGTCGTCGCGGGCGGCACGGAGAGCATGAGCAACGCCACGTTCTACTCCACCGACATGCGATGGGGCGCACGGAACGGCGTCGCGGTGCACGACAGCCTCGTACGCGCCCGGCAGACCGCGGGCGGCCGCGGCCACCCGATCCCTGGCGGCATGATCGAGACGGCCGAGAACCTGCGCCGCGCGTACGCGATCTCACGCCGCGAACAGGACGAGCTGGCCCTCCTTTCTCACCAGCGCGCGGTCAAGGCTCAGGCCGACGGCATCCTGTCCGAGGAGATCATCCCGACCCCGGTCTCCGCCAGGAGCGGCGAGGTCGTGATCGACACCGACGAGCACCCCCGCGCCGACACCTCCTTGGAGTCCCTGTCCAGGCTCAAGCCGCTCCTGCTCGGCTCCGACCCGGACGCGACCGTCACGGCGGGCAACGCGAGCGGGCAGAACGACGCCGCCGCCATGTGCCTCGTCACCACCCCGGAGCGCGCCGACCGGCTCGGCCTGCGACCGCTGGTCCGCCTGGTGTCCTGGGCCGTGGCCGGGGTGGCGCCGGAGACCATGGGCATCGGCCCGGTGCCCGCCACCGCGGCCGCTCTGGACCGGGCCGGCCTCTCGCTGTACGCCATGGACCTCATCGAGCTCAACGAGGCGTTCGCGGCCCAGGCGCTGGCGGTCATGAGGGAGTGGAAGTTCGGCGAGGCGGACCTGGAGCGGACGAACGTCCATGGCTCCGGCATCTCGCTCGGCCACCCGGTCGGCGCCACCGGCGTCCGGATGCTGGCGACGCTGTCCCGCGAGCTCTGCCGGCGCGAGGCCAGATACGGCCTGGAGACCATGTGCATCGGCGGCGGCCAGGGCCTGGCCGCCGTCTTCGAACGGGTGACGTCATGAACGCCCGCGTCTTCACGTCCCTGGCGGAGGTGACGAGCGCCCTCGACGAGCCGCTCGGCCCCAGCGACTGGCTGGTCCTCGACCAGCAGCGCATCGACGCCTTCGCCGACGCCACCGGCGACCACCAGTGGATCCACGTCGACCCCGAACGGGCCGCCTCCGGTCCGTTCGGGCGCACCGTCGCGCACGGCTACCTGACCCTGTCGCTGATTCCCTGCTTCGGGCGCCGGCTCTTCCGCCTCGACCTGGGCCGGGCCCGCGTGAACTACGGCGTGAACAACGCCCGCTTCCCCTCGCCCGTGCCCGAGGGATCACGCTTGCGGGCCTCGGCCACCTTCGCCGGCCTGCGGGAGACCGCGGCGGGAGCCGCTCTCACGACGCGCTACACCATCGAGCTCGACGGGGCGCGGAAACCCGCCTGCGTCGCCGAAACCATCACGCTCGTTCTCGACGCCTGAGGATCCCGGCCGCCGAGCAGGTCAACGGCCGCCGGGCAGGCTAGCTGTCGCGCCAGACCGGTGGCCGCTTCTCGGCGAAGGCGCGGGCGCCCTCCTGCGCGTCGGCGGAGGCCGCCACCTCGGCCCACACCTTCAGCTGCGCCGCGAACGCCGCCTCGTCGGTGTAGCTCACCGACGACGACAGGACGCGCTTCGACATCCGTACCGCGAACGGCGCGTTGGCGGCGATCCGCGCGGCCAGCTCCCGCGCCCCCCGCAGCGCTCCACCCGGTTCGGTGAGCTCGTTGACCAGCCCGTACGCATGCGCCCGCACCGCCGGCAACGGATCACCGGTGAGGACCAGCTGCATGGCCAGGTGGTGCGGCAACGCCTTCGCCACCCGCAGCAACCCGCCTCCCACCGCGATCAGTCCCCGCTTGACCTCGGGCAGGCTGAACTGGGCATCGTGGGCCGCGACCACGAGATCGGCCGCCAGCGCCAGCTCGCAGCCACCCGCGGCCGCCCATCCTTCCACCGCCGCGATCAGCGGTTTCTCCGGAAGCCGCTCGGTGATGCCGGCGAATCCCCGCCCCGGCAGGGCGGGCTTCTCGCCCCGCGCGAACGCCTTCAGATCCATGCCGGAGCAGAACGTGCCGCCGGCCCCGGTGAGGATCCCCACCAGCAGGTCGGGCCGGGACTCGAGCTCGTCGATCGCCGTCGCGAGCGCCTTCGTCGTCTCCAGGTCCACCGCGTTGCGCGCCGCGGGCCGGTTGATGGTGATGACCGCGATGCCGTCCGCGAACTCGGTCAGCACAGTGCTCATCGAGGTGCTCCTTTGATCAGAGGCCGATTGACTTGGCGATGATGCTCTTCATGACCTCGCTGGTGCCGCCGTAGATGCGGGTGACCCGTGCGTCGGCGTACATGCGGGCGATCGGGTATTCCAGCACGTATCCGTAGCCGCCGTGCAGTTGCAGGCACTTGTCGACGACGCGTGACTGCGTCTCGGTGCAGAAGAGTTTCACCTTGGCCGCGTCGGCCGCGCTCAGCCGGCCGGCGTCGTGCTCCTGCAGCGCGCGGTCGACCAGCGCCTGGCCCGCCTCCACCTCGGTCGCGCACTCGGCGAGCACGAACTTGGTGTTCTGGAAGCCGGACAGCGGCCGGCCGAAGACGTTCCGCTCGGTCACGTAGGACAGGGTGACCTCCAGCGCCGTCGCGGCTGCCGCCTGCGCGTTCACGGCGATGGACAGCCGCTCCTGCGCGAGGTTGTGGCCGAGGTACTCGAACGCGCGGCCCTCCTCGCCCAGCAGGTTCGCCGCCGGTACGAGGACGTCGTCGAAGGCCAGCTCGGCGGTGTCCTGCGCCTTGAGCCCGAGCTTGTCCAGATTGCGGCCCACCGAGAAGCCGCGCGAGGCCGCCTCGACGACCAGGATGCTCAGCCCCGCACGCCGGTCACCCGAGGGCGGGGAAGACGTGCGGGCGACGACGAGCACGAGATCGGCGTTGACGGCGCCGGTGATGAAGGTCTTGGCCCCGTTGAGCACGTAGTGATCGCCGTCGAGGGCGGCGGTCGTGGCGATGCCGGCGAGGTCGGACCCGGTGCCCGGCTCGGTCATCGCGATCGCGGTCATCAGCTCGCCGCTGGCCATCCCCGGCAGCCAGCGCCGCTTCTGCTCCTCGCCGGCGTAGCGCAGCAGGTACGGCAGCACGATGTCGGTGTGCACCCGCACCGGGCCGAGGCCGAGCCTCGCCCGGGCCAGCTCCTCGTTCACCACGGCGTTGAACCGGAAACTGCGCTGGCCGCCGCCGCCGTACTCCTCGGGGACCTGCAGGCCGAGAATGCCCAGCTTGCCCAGCAGCCGGTAGAAGTCGCGGGGCGCCGCGCCCGCCTTCTCCCACTCGGGGAAGACCGGGACGACCTCGCGGGCCAGGAAGTCGCGGACGGTGGCCCGGAACGCCTCATGGTCGTCGTCGAAGACGGTGCGTCGCATCGTTCCTCTCTCTGCCGGCAAGATGATCATCTTGTCGAACGATCGTTAAATAGGGGTCGCAAGCCGATGGCGTCAGGGTCCGGTTTGTCGAGGTCAGCGGCTCTTGGCGCGCGGCTTGCGGGGCGGTGGCCGATGCTCCACCACCGTGAGCGCCAGGTGGACGTAGCGCTCCACCAGGTCGGTGACGCTCAGGTCACCGTCGGGTTGGTACCACTGGGCGATCGCGTTGCACATCGCCAGGATCGCCCGCTGCGCCTCGTCGGGATGGGGAGTGGCGAAGACGCCGCGGGCCACGCCGTCGTCGATGATCTCGTGCAGCAGCTTCGGCAGCGCGTCGCGCCGCTCCACGAACCGCTCCAGCCGATCCGGCTCCAGGTTGCGCAGCTCGCGCAGCGCGAGCAGGCTGTCGACCTGGCGCCGCACCCGGTATTCGACCGTGGCCTGGACGAAGGCGCCCAGCCGCACCGCGGGGTCGTCACCGGCGGTGGTCAGCGCTGTCTCACAGCCGCGCCGGCAGTCGTCGAGGGCGTCCTCCAGCAGCGCGTGGAGCAGCTCCTGCTTGCCGGCGTGGTAGTAGTAGAGGACCGACAGGCTGAGCCCCGCGCCCTTCGCGATGTCCCTGATCGAGGCGCCATGGTAGCCACGCTCGGCGAAGATGTCGCGTGCCGACCGCATGATCGCGGCAAGCCCGTTTCCCCTGGTCACCGCCCGAGGCGGCCGATCCGCCGCCTCCGCTGTGCCGCGTGTCCCCATTACCACATCCTATTCCGCGCACGTTCGATGTCTGATCATCGGCCCCGGCCGAGGCTAGCCTGCCTTCACCTGGTACTCCTTGGCGAGGTCGGACACCTTGAAGTCCTCGACGAGCTTCATGCCGGCGTAGACGCCCTTGTCGGGGCGGTGAATCTGGCTTGCCCGCGAGGTCGGCTGCGCCGGGTCGGACAAGTCCAGCGCCGGCCCCAGCCCGTCGATGCTGAAACTGGTCACCTTGGCGCGGGCGGCGAGCAGGCCCTTGCGGGTCAGGTCGCCACACGTGCCACTGATGATCTTCGCCCACAGGTGGGTCGAGAGGTAGGCGAGCACGACCGCGCCGCCCGACTCCGGCTGCTGCGCGCCGAACTTGGCCTTCCACTTGTCCGCGAGCGCCTTGACCGCGGGCGTGTCCGCGCTGAGCAGCCCGACGCCCGACACCCGGTGGTACCGCTTGATCAGCGCGGGCGCGGCCGCCGTCGACAGCAGGCTCGTGCTGAACGTCGCCACGGTCCCCATGATCGGCACGTCCAGTCCGGCGGCCTGCGCGGCGCTGGCCACCGCCGCGGTCTGCTTCGCGGTCGAGTCCAGCAGGATCGCCTTGGCGCCCGCCGCCTTCATCGCGTTGACCTGGCTGGTGAGGTCGGCGTCGGTCGGCTTGATCTGCTGGCCGGCCAGCTTCAGTCCCAGCTTCTCCGTCGCGAACGTGCTGCCCTTCAGGCTGTTCTCGCCGATCTCGCCCTGCAGGTAGATGTGTCCCAGGGTGTCGCCCTTTTTCAGCATGCCCTCGCGTACCATCCAGTCGACGCTGTTGATCGCCTGGATGTCGTACGTGGCGCCGACCACGAGGAGGTGCGGGTCGCCGAGCAGCGTCGGCGCGAACGCCGTCAGGCCGACCAGCACGTCGTTCGAGGAGATCTTGTCCCGCAGCGCCGAGGTGATCGCCGACCCGTAGACGTTGAGGAACCCGAGGACCTGGGGCGCGACCTCGTCGTAGGCCGTGACCGCCTTCTGCACGTCGTAGCCGTGGTCCCGGACGACCAGCTCGATCTTCCGCCCGCACACGCCGCCCGCCGCGTTGATCTCGTCGACGGCGAACTGGCTGGCGGTGTTGCTGGTCTTCCCTGACGTGGCGAACGCGCCGGACAGGTCCACCAGCATGCCGAGCTTGATGGTGGAGTCGCTGACGCCGGGGGCGCCGGCGTTCGCGGACGAGGTGGCCTTGGTGGAGCAACCGGTGACGGAAATGGCGGCCACGAGGGCGGCCGCGGCGAAGACGCGTGGACGGGACCGGTTCATGGGGTTCTCCTGGTGCTTCTCTGGGGGGCGTAAGGAGGGGTCAGGGGGCGGCCGGCCGGCGCCGGTCCCGGAGGGTGTGCAGCAGCGCGCGCAGCCCGCCGGGCTGGGTCAGCATCACGACCACGACGAGCGCGCCGTAGACGAACTGCGCGGCGGTGGACGCCTCCAGCCCGTCCTGGCCAGGGCCGACGACCAGCGGCAGCACGTCGGCATAGCGGGACAGCACGATCGGCAGCGCGACCACGAACGTCGCCCCGATGATCGCGCCGGACGTCGAGCCGAGCCCGCCAAGGACGATCATCGCGAGGAAGTCGACGGACAGATGGAGGTCGAAGTAGTCGGGGACGGCACGCTGGAACGCCAGTGCCGTCAGCACGCCGGCCGCCCCGGCGTACATCGAGGACAGAACGAACGCGGCCGCCTTGGTGCGCTGCACGCGCACGCCCATCGCGGCGGCGCCCACCTCGCTGTCGCGCATGAGGCGGAACGCCCGGCCCGGCCGGCCCCGCAGCACGTTGCGGGCCACCAGCATGGCCACGACGGTGACGGCCAGGAAGAGGTACCAGAGGTTCTCCACGGCCCCGAACGGCACCCCGAGCACGACGAGCCCCCCGGCGTCGGAGAAGACGAACCCGCCGAGCGCGAACGGCGTGACCGAGCGCCCGTCGTAGCCGCCGGTCACCGGCCGCAGGTTGAGCAGCAGGTGGTGGCCGAGAAAGACCAGGCCGAGCGAGGCGATGCCGAGATAGATGCCGCGCAGCCGGCTGGCGACCGGGCTGAACAGCAGGCCGCACAGCCCGGTGAGCAGGGTCGCGAGCACCGCCGCCACGAGCGGGGGCAGCCCCAGCCCCGCCAGACGGCCGCCGTCGCCGCCGTCGCCGCCGGAGAGGAAGGCGTAGCCGTACGTGCCGACCGCGACGAAGAACGCGTGCCCGAGCGACAGCTGCCCGGCCGCGCCGAACAGGATGGTCAGGCCGAGCGCCCCGACCGCCGAGGCCATCGCGAACAGGCCGATGCGCAGCCAGAACGCGTCCACGTACAGCGGCAGGGCCAGCGCCACCACGATCGCGGCGACCACGGCGGCGACGGCCGGCAGGCGGCGCGGCAGCAGCGTCCGGGCCCGCGCCTCGGCGGGGACGAGGCGGGCAGGCGCGATGGCGTCGTCAGACACGGCTGAACTCCTTCGAACCGAACAGTCCGGACGGCCGCCACAGCAGCACGACGATCATCACGAGATAGGCCACGACGTCGCCTGCCCCGAGCCCCAGGAAGGCGAGCGAGTCCTGGTGACCGGCCACGAGCACCTGAACGACCCCGACGATGAGGCCGCCGGCGATGGCCCCGCCGAGCGAGTCGAACCCGCCGATGATGGCCGCTGGGAAGGCGGCGATCGCGACCGACTCCATGCTCAGGCTGACGCCGGGACTGGGGAACGAGGCCAGGCCGATTCCGGCCGCGGTGGCCAGCAGCCCGCCCAGCACCCAGGCCGTGGCCGAGACCCGGCGCAGCCGGATCCCTGCCAGCGCCGCTCCCTCGGCGTCGGCGATGGACGCGCGCATCGCCAGTCCCCAGCCGGTCAGCGTGAGCAGCGCGGTGAGGCCGCCGATCAGCACCGGTACGGCCACCACGGTGATGACGACCGTGAGCGGCAGGGTCAACGAGCCCAGGTGGACCACGTGCCCGTCCCACGGTGCGCCGAGCGGCAGCACCTGTTCGCCCAGGCGCCGCGTCAGCTCGGCGGTCAGCACGACGTTCAGGCCGATCGTGAGGATCGCCATCGCGTGGTGGTTGTGCCGGTCGACGCGGGCCAGCAGCAGCCGCTCGGTCGCCAGCCCGAGCAGGCCGGCGACGGCGAGCCCGAGCAGCGCCGCCGCCGCGAACCCGAGCAGCGGCTGGGCGACGGCGACCACGTACACGCCGAGCAGGAGGAACGACGCGTGCGCGAAGTTGACCACGCGGGTGGCCTTGAAGACGATGACGAATCCGAGGGTGATGAGCGCGTACAGCAGGCCGAGGGACACGCCGTTGACGAGCAGTTCCAGCAGGCGGATCATCGCGGCGTCCTCTCGGCCTCGTGGGTGTCCTCATCCGGCGCGCCGAGGTAGGCGCTGATCACGGTCGGGTTCCGGCGCACCTCGGCGGGTGTGCCCCCGGCGACGACCTTGCCGAAGTCGAGCACCGTGATGCGGTCGGCGATCGACATGACCACGCCCATGTCGTGCTCCACGAAGACCACGGTGAGGCCGAGCGCGTCGCGCGCGGCGACGACGAGCCGCCCCAGCTCGCGGCTCTCCGCGGTGTTCAGGCCGGCGACCGGCTCGTCGAGGATGAGCAGGCGCGGCTCCAGGCACAGCGCCCTGGCGAACTCCAGGCGCTTGAGGTCGCCGTACGCCAGCCGTCCCGCGGTGCTGTCCAGCCGCGCCGAGAGGCCGACGAACTCGGCGATCTCGCGTACCCGCGCCTCGTGGCGGCGCTGCTCGCGGCGGCCGAGCCAGAACGCGGTCCTGACCAGGCCGGCGCGGGTCAGCCGGTGCCGGCCCACCATCAGGTTGTCCAGCACCGACTCCCGCGGCGAGACCACGATGTTCTGGAACGTCCTGCCGACCCCCAGCGCCGCGACGCGGTCCGGCCGCTGCCGGGTCACCTCGTGCTCGTCGAGCAGGATGCGCCCGCCGGTCACGGGGTAGATGCCGCACAAGGCGTTGAGCAGCGACGACTTCCCCGCCCCGTTGGGGCCGATGACCGCGTGCACCGTGCCCGGCTCGACGGTGAACGACACCTCGTCCAGTGCCAGCAGGCCGCTGAACGCCACGCTCACCGCGTCCACCACCAGCCGGGGCGGGTTCATGCCGTCCACCGGGCCAGCTGGGGCGCGGCCCGGCCGTCACCAGGGTCTTCCGCATCGGCTTCCGCGTCTTCGCCGAGATAGAGCCGGCGGACCTCGTCGCTGTGGGACAACTCGCCCGCCGGCCCGGTCAGCACGACCCGCCCGAGCTCCAGAAGGTAGGCCGAGTGGGCGACGGACAGTGCCATCGCCGCGTTCTGCTCCACCAGCAGCACGGGCACGCCATCGCGGGCGATCTCGCGTACGGTCTCGCCGATCTGTTTGACCAGCCGCGGTGCCAGGCCGAGTGACGGCTCGTCGAGCAGCAGCAGCTTCGGCTGGGACATCAGCGCGCGGGCGATGGCGAGCATCTGCTGCTCGCCCCCGGACAGCGTGCCGGCGCGTTGCCGGCGCCGCTCGGCCAGCCGGGGGAACATCTCGAACACCTGGTGGCGGGTACGCGTACGCGCCTCGCGGGAGCGGACGGTGATGGCGCCCGCGTCGAGGTTCTCCTCGACGGTGAGCGGGCCGAACACGTGCCGGCCCTCCGGGACCTGCACGAGTCCGCGGGCCACCACGCCGGCCGGGTTCGCCCCGGCGATCTCCTGTCCGAGGAAGCGGATCGACCCAGCGGTGACCGACCCGCCGTGCAGCGCGACCGTCCCCGAGACGGCCCGCATGAGGGAGGTCTTTCCCGCGCCGTTCGCGCCGAGCAGCGCGACCACGCCCGCCTCGGCGACCGCGAGGCTCACTCCGTGGAGTACCGGCTCGCGTGCGCCGTAGCGGACGGCGAGCCCTTCGATCTCGAGCATCCGGCGACTCCCAGGCAATGCATCGATCGTTCGTTAAGTTAAATCGAGCAGTCACTATCGATCGTTCGTTAAGTACGCGTAATGTAAGTGACCTCTGAGACACACGTCAACACCTTGGCGGGCGCGGGCCAGTGCGGGCTTGCGGCCCATCTGACCTTGGAGGTTCGCCATGCGGATCGGCACGACCCTGGCCTACGGCGGTGGTTTCAAGGAAGCGGTCGCGGGCCTGCGCGACCTGGAGGCGGCCGGGGTGGAGATCGCCTTCGTGGCGGAGGCCTACTCCTTCGACGCCGTGAGCCAGCTCGGATACCTCGCCGGTGCCACTGACCGGATGCACCTGGCCTCGGCGATCATGCCGATCTACACCCGGACGCCCTCGCTGCTCGCGATGACCGCGGCCGGGCTGGACTACGTCTCGGAGGGCCGGTTCACGCTCGGCCTGGGCGCGTCCGGGCCGCAGGTGGTCGAGGGGTTCCACGGAGTGCCCTACGACGCGCCGATCGCCCGGACCCGCGAGATCGTGGACATCTGCCGCCGGGTGTGGCGCCGCGAGGAGGTCGTGTACCAGGGCGAGCACTACGAGCTCCCGCTGCCGGCCGGGCGCGGGACCGGCCTGGGCAAGCCACTGAAGCTCATCAATCACCCGGTGCGCGACCGCATCCCGATCATGCTGGCCGCCATCGGCCCCAAGAACGTGCGGCTCGCCGCCGAGATTGCCGAGGGCTGGCTGCCGATCTTCGTGCATCCCGGCAGGCTGCGCCAGGTGTGGGGGCCGTCGCTCGACGCCGGTCAGGCCACCCGCGACCCGAGCCTGGGCCCGCTGGACATCGTGGTCACCATGCCCCTGGCCATCGGCGACGACGTCGGCCACCTGCTCGACCGTGGTCGTCCGCAGCTCGCGCTCTACATCGGTGGCATGGGTGCCCGGGGCAAGAACTTCTACAACGACCTCGCCCGCCGCTACGGCTACGAGCGCGAGGCCGAGCTCATCCAGGACCTCTACCTGTCGGGCCGCAAGCGCGAGGCCGAGGCCGCGGTGCCCGAGGACCTCCTGCGCGCCACGTCGCTCATCGGGCCGAAGGAGTACGTGGCCGACCGCGTCGCCGAACTCGCCGAATGCGGCATCACCACGGTCAGCGTGAAGCCACTCGCGGAAGACTCAGCCGGGCGGATCGCCGCGGTCGAGCGACTCCGGGACCTCATGCTCTGACCCGCGCTGCGCCTTGCCGGTGCTCGCCGTCAGACGGTCTCGCCCAACTGTTCGGCCACCTGCTCCAGGCCACTCTTGATGAGCTGCCCGTACTCGTCGTCGCCAAGTGCGCCGATCCCGTCCCGCGCCTGCTGGAGGTGCTCACGGGCGCGGTTGAGATCGCCCAGCTTGCGATAGCACTCGCTCAGGTTCAGGTGCAACGACGGATACAGCCCGGCCACCGAAAGCGGCACCCCGGCTTGGGCCACCCGCTCGTCGGTGATCAGGCCGACGGCGGCAAGCGCTCGCAGGTCCCACACCAGCTCCTGGTGCACGTCGTCCTGCACATCGGCCATCGAGTGGGCAAGGACGCAGACATGCAGCGGGTCGCCTTGCTCGCCGCCGATGTCATCCCAGATCTGCGCGAACAACTCGCGAGCCGCTTCACGCTGACCTTGGTGGTGATGTAACTCCACGCCCTGGCCGATCCGGGTCATCGTGGGGTCGGCGGTCATTGGCGGCTCCTTCACAGTCGCAGGCGATCATGGTCAGCCTACTTGCCCTATGTAGTGCGGTCTGGGGTGTTGCTTCTTCGATCTGGCCCTGGACGCATTTCTTCCCAGGTCAGCGCCGGGCTGCGGTCCAGCAGTCCGGAGTGCCGGGCTTTCCGCACGTCGCCAGTGTGTCGAGGACCTTGCCCAGGCCGGCGGTCCTGGCGTTGTCCGGGTCGTTGGACTCCTGGTTCGGATCCGCCACCGTGTCGTAGTACTCGGGCTTCGCCTCGCCCTCGTACTCGACGTACAGCTCCCCGGCGGTACGCACCGCCGCGTAGCTGGGTGGCTGCGAGTTCTCCGCCTGCACCGGTTCGGCGTCGGGATCCGACTCACCCGACCCGGCCGGGTTGGGCTTGACATGCTCGATCAGCGCCGTCTTCCGCCAGTTCTTCGCCTTTTTGCCCTGGATGAGCGGCAGCAGGCTGCGCCCGTCGCGGCTGTCGCGGGTGGCCGCGCCGACCCCGGCCATGTCGAGGAAGGTCGCGAACAGGTCGACGTTCTGGGCGATGGCGTCGGTCACCACGTCGCCGCTCCGTCCCGCCGTGGGCCGTTTGACCAGCAGCGGTACCCGTACGTCGTGGTCGTAGGCGGTGGACTTGCCGCGTTCGAGGCGGTGCTGGCCGAGGTGGAAACCGTTGTCGCTGGTGAACACCACGTACGTGTTGCGCTTCTCGGCGTCCGTCAGCGTGCCCAGGACACGCTCCACCATGTCGTCCACCGACTGCACCATGCGGATCCGGTCCCGGAAGTCCTTGCGCAGCGTCTTGACCAGGGCCGGGGCGAGCGGCGCGCGGCGTACCCAGGAGGGCTTGTCGGCGGTGTCCTCGTCGAACGCGGGCAGCTTGCTCACGTCGATGCCGTTGCAGTCCGGCCCGCCGCAGTCGCCGTTGGGGAACTCCCCGGCCGGGAACTGGGTCTTGGGCCGGTCCCGGCGCGCGGGCGGGAAGTGCGGCTCCTTGTCGCCCGGCTTGTAGCCGAGCCTGGAGTGCGGCGCGAACGGCGAGACCTGCAGGAAGAACGGCCGGCCCGGGGCGCGCTCGCGCGAGCGCGCGATGAAGTCCGTGGCCCGCTTGCCGAGCTCGTCCACCAGGTACGTGCCGTCGGAGGAGTCCAGACCGGGCTCGTCCCCCTTGACGTAGCGGGTGAGCTCGTACCTGAACTCGTTGTAGCCGCCGCCGGCCGCCACGTGCCACTCGTCCCAGCCGGGCGGCACGTGGTAGTTCGCGTCCTTCACCGGGTACTCGTTGATGTACTTGCCGAGGTAGCCGGTGCGGTATCCGGCCTGTGCCAACGAGACGGCGTACGTCCTCGGCTCGTGCGGCGCGAACGCCTGGTAACCGCCGCGGTCGGAGTTCAGGTTCGTGGCCACGCCGGTGTTGTGCGGGAACCGGCCGGTGAACATCGAGGCGCGCGACGGGCAGCACAGCGAGTTGGACACGTAGTAGTTGCTGAACTTCGTGCCGTCGTCGCCAAGGCCCTGCGGGTATGTCGAGTTGTCGCCATGACCACTTTCTCTTACAACGTTGAAAGATGAGGGTGGGATGCACGGTAATGGCGCTTTATGTGGCGGATCAACCGATTGATCCTGAAGGCTTCCTGGCAATGCGAGCCGAACGTGCGTCACGGCACGGTGGGTCGAGAAGCCACTGGATCTCCAGCCCGTGTACGCGCTGAACAAGATCAAGCCAACTGTTGGTGCGGCCGCACGTGTCGTGTGCCGCCGCGTGCCCTCGTCGGGTGAGGCTGCCGTCCGGCGCCGGTTCACCCCGGCCCGGTGGATGTCTGCGACGAGAGGAACATCACGATGAGACACATCCGAGGGATGTGTTACCCGGTCGCCGCCCTCGCGGCGGTGGCCCTTCCGCTGACGCTGTTCGGCGCGGTCCCGGCCGAGGCCGCACCCGCCGTCACCGCCCCGGCGGTTGCGCGGGTCGCGCCGGATCCCGCCTCCTGCCCCGACCAGGTGTCGCTGGTCAATGGCGGTTTCGAGCAGCCGGTCGTCAGCCGTGGGACGTGGGCCTGGTTCCCCGACGTCTCGCAGGCCGGCGCGCCGAACCACGTGCCGGGCTGGCTCACCACCGCCACCGATCACCTGATCGAGTTGTGGGCCAGCCCGCCGAACCCGGCCAACACCCCGACCAAGGAGGGCAGGCAACTCGCCGAGCTGAACGCCAACCAGGTCTCGACCCTGTACCAGGATCACGCGACCGCCCCGGGGACGAAGCTGTACTGGCGGCTGTCCCACCGCGGCCGGCTGGGGGTCGACACGATGGCCCTGGACATCGGCGCCCCGGCGGCGCCGGTGCAACAGCGGGTCATGTCGGACGGCACCGGGAGCTGGGGCACCTACTCCGGCGCCTACATCGTGCCCGCGGGCCAGACGACCACCAGGTTCGCCTTCCGTTCCGTCTCGGCGGCCGGCGGGAACGCCACCTTCGGCAACCTGCTCGATGACATCTCCTTCGCGACCGCGCCGTGCGTCGTCGTCACCAAGACCGCGAGCCCGCAGGGGCCGGTCGACGTCGGCGACGTGATCACCTACCGGGTCACCGCGGTCAACAAGGGCGGCGCCACGGCGGAGAACGTACGCCTCACCGACAGCGTCCCGGCGGGCACCACCTACGTGCCCGGCTCGCTCCGGGTGGTCGACGGCCCGGGCAGCGGGGACAAGACCGATCAGGCGGGCGACGACCAGGGCGAGTTCGACGCCGCGGCCGGCAAGGTCTCCTTCACCCTGGGCAACGGCGCCACCCCCGCGGCCGGGGGCTCGCTGCCCAACGCCGCGAGCCTGCCCGACGGCACCACCGTGGAGTTCAAGGTCAAGGTCGGCCGGGACGCCGCGGGCGGGCAGGTGACCAACCAGGCGACGGCCGGCTACGAGAACCGGCTCGGCCCGGAGCCGGAGCGGCTGACCTCAACCAGCGGCGACGCGGTGACCAAGGTCAACCCGGCCGTGGACCTGAGCGTGGTCAAGTCCGCCGATGCGACCAGGGTGACCGTGGGCCAGACCGTCACCTACCGCGTCACCGTACGCAACGCCGGCCCGAACGACGCGACGGGCGTCACGGTCAAGGACATGCTGCCGGCCAACCTCGCCTTCGTCTCCGCCATGGCCGCCAACGGGACCTACACGCCGGCGAACGGGATGTGGACGGTCGGCGCGCTGGCCAGTGGCGCCTCGGCCACGCTGACCCTCCATGCCAAGGCCACCGCGGTCGGAGAGACGACCAACACGGCCACCGCCGACGGCAAGGAGCTGGACCTCGATCCCGCCAACGACTCCGACAGCGTCAAGGTCTGCGTCGACCCTGAACCCTTCTGCCCGTACTGCACCAAGGAAACCGCGCAGAAGACGAAGAGCTAGCAACAGGAAAGCGTCCCTGCCACCGATTGCCTCGTGGCAGGGACGCGGTCGTCCGGCGACTTTTTGCGCTCATCGCCCTGCATAAACGGCCAACAGCAGAATTTCGCGCCTATTTCATAGCCTTGCCAAATCCGCTCATGGCCATTTCGCAAGAAATATCCCCTTATGGCGCCGTATGATGCGGGGATGGAAAATATATCTATCAGGCCAGTCACAATGACCTTATGCTCTCGATGAAGAGCTAAAGGTAAAATCTCGCTATTAATTAGCGACTGCGCAAATGCAGCCCGCCGACACAGGCGAACCACCTTTGGCGAGGGGGAGTGGGATGGCGCTGGGTGATCGCTTCATCGATGCCACAAGCGGGGAGCCATTAACGGATCTGGTTCTCAGGTGGGCCGAGGAGAGGCCGGACGAGCCGGCGTTCACTTTCGTGGACTACGGCAGCCACCGTGATGGTCGAAGGACCACGTTGACCTGGGCCGAGGCGCACCTGCGGGCCTGCGCGACGGCCGCCCGGCTGCGCCGGTTCGCCGAGCCCGGTGACCGGGTGGCGTTGCTGCTGCCCCAGGGGCTGGAGTATCTGATCACGATGCTCGGGTCCATGTACGCCCGGACCATCGCGGTGCCGTTGTTCTCCCCGGACCTGCCGGGTCGTTCCGCCCGCCTGGCCGGGGCCTACGCCGACGCCGATCCGGCCGTCGTCGTCGGTACGTCCCGCATCCTGCCGGAGGTACGGGTCTTCCTCGACGACCACGACCTGCCGCGACCGCGCGACCTCGTCGCGGCCGACGCCATCGAGCCCGCCGCCTGGGACCGGGAGCGGGTCGACCCGGAGGAGCTCGCCTATCTGCAGTACACCTCGGGTTCCACGCGTGAGCCTGCCGGGGTCGAGATCAGTCACCACAACCTGGCCGTCAACGCCCGGCAGTTATGGACGCGTTTCGGCGTCGACCGGCACCGGAGGGTGGCGATCGTCAGCTGGCTGCCGCTCTTCCACGACATGGGGCTGGTGGCCACGCTCGCGGCTCCGATCGTGCACGGCATCCAGGTGGACTTCACCGACCCGGCGTCGTACATCAGGCATCCGGCCCGGTGGCTGCGGATGATCTCCGACCGCCGGGACGACGAGGTCCTGACCGCCGCCCCGAACTTCGCCTACGAATACTGCCTCACGCGTACGCGAGACACGAGCGGTCTCGATCTGCGGGGCTTGCGCTGGTGCCTCAACGGGGCAGAACCGGTCAGGCAGGGCACGCTGGATCGCTTCGCCGCCACGTTCGGCGCGACCGGCCTGCGCCCCGGGGCTCTGACGCCGTGCTACGGACTCGCGGAGGCGACCGTGTTCGTCACCGCCGCCTGTGAGGACGTTCCGCCACGGATCCTCCGCGTCGATCCGATAAGCCTGCGCGAGGGGGTCGTGCGGCTCGCCGAGACGGAGCGCGGCGTGGGGATGGTCTCGTGCGGCAGCCCGGCCGGCCAGTACGTCGCCATCGTCGATCCCGAGACCTGCGCGGAACTCCCCGATGACCGGATCGGTGAGATCTGGATCCACGGTCCCAACGTGGCGCGCGGCTACTGGCGCAAGCCCGAGCGCAGCCGGGAGATCTTCGGCGGACAACTCACCGAGCCCGCCGGCGGACTGCCCGCAGGTCCCTGGATGCGCACCGGCGACCTCGGCATCATTCATGACGGCGACTTGTACATAGCCGGCCGGATCAAAGATCTGATCATCATCGACGGTCGCAACCACTTTCCCCAAGACGTCGAGGCGACGGTGCAGGACGCGCATCCGGCTGTTCGCTCCGACCATGTGGCCGCCTTCGCGATCGACGGAGCGGACACCGAGCACCTGGTCGTCGTCGCCGAACACTCCCGCGCCTTCCGGCTCGGTGAGCTGGATCACGACGAGGTCCGCAGCGTCGTACGCGGCGCGGTCGGCGCGCTGCACGACGTGTGGGTGCATGATTTCGTGCTGGTCCGGCCGGGCGGCGTCCCTCGAACATCCAGCGGCAAGATCGCCCGCAGCGCCTGCAGACAGCTCTACCTCGCTTCACAGCTGCCCACTGTCCGGGAGTGACCCCGCAGAAGGAGCACCTCATGTGCCATCCGGCGTACGCGCCCGATCGCGCATTCGTCCGGGGACAGGGAAAGGCAGATCTCATCCGCAGGCACACAACAACCATTGATCCCGCTGCGAGGGGGTCGATAACCAGGAGGTAAACAATGCCGAACGCCCATCGCAACGAACCGAACGAGTCCTCGATCCGTGAATTCCTGATCGGCCGGGTGGCCGATCGCTGCAATCTGCGGAAGAAAGAAATAGATCCGGACCGTCCGCTGGCCGACATCGGGTTCGGATCGCGCGACGCCGTGGCCATCATCGGTGAGGTGGAAGAGTGGCTCGGCTGCTCATTGCCTCCCCTCCTGCTCTACGAATATCCGACCATCACCCATCTCGCTCACATGCTGATGGGTCTGCGGCAGGACCGCCCCGCCCCGCCCCGCCTCTCAGCCGGCCGATCCACGGATGCGATCGCCGTGGTGGGCCTTGGCTGCCGATTTCCCGGCGGAACAGCGGGCCCGGAAGCGTACTGGCGATTCCTGACCGAGGGAGGCGACGCGATCGGGGAAGTACCCGCGGGCCGATGGGAGCGACTGGACGGCGCCCAGCGGTTCGGGGGTTTCCTGGAGGACGTCGCCGGATTCGACTCGCGGTTCTTCGGCATCACAGCGAGCGAGGCGGACGCCATGGACCCGCAGCAGCGACTGCTGCTCGAGGTAGCCTACGAGGCTCTGGACCACGCGGGCATCGCTCCCAGGTCACTGCGCGGCAGCCGTACGGGGGTATTCGTCGGCATCTCCTCCCCGGAGTACGCGCTGCTGACGATGGCCGAATCGGCCGCGCTGTCGCCTTGGACGGCGACGGGGGTGGCCTTGAGCATCGCCGCCAACCGGCTGTCCTACCTGCTGGATCTGCACGGCACGTCGTTGAGCGTCGACACGGCCTGCTCCTCGTCACTGGTGGCCGTCCATCTCGCCGTACAGGACCTGCGGGCCGGTCAGAGCGACCTGGCGCTGGCCGCCGGCGTCAACGTCCTGCTCTCCCCGACGATCACCCAGACGTTCGAGCTGGCGGGCGCCACCGCCCCTGACGGCCGCTGCAAGGCCTTCGACGCCTCGGCGGACGGGATGGTACGCGCGGAGGGGTGCGGCCTGGTCGTCCTGAAACGCCTCGAGGACGCCTACCGCGACGGCGACCGGGTGTTAGCGGTCATCCAGAACACCGCCGTGAACTCCGACGGCCGCTCCAACGGTCTGGCCGCCCCCAGCCCGGAGGCGCAGAAAGCGCTGCTGCGCGAGGCGTACGCCGGGCTGACCCCGCCGGACTACATCGAGGCCCACGGCACCGGAACCCTGCTCGGCGACCCGATCGAAGCGCACGCCCTCGGCGCGGTGCTGGGCCAGGATCGCGCCGGTGCCCTGTTGATCGGCTCCGTCAAGACCAACCTCGGCCATCTGGAACCCGCCGCGGGGATCGCCGGGCTGATCAAGACCGTGCTCGCGCTGTGGCACCGGAGCATCCCGCCGAGCCTGCACTATCACCAGCCGAACCCGCACATCGACTTCGACCGGTGGCGCCTGAAGGTCGTCACCGAACCGACGCCCTGGCCGTCACCCGCGCCCCGGGCAGGCGTGTCGGCCTTCGGCTTCGGCGGTACGAACGCCCATGTCGTGCTGGCGGCGGCACCCGAGAGACCCGAGCCGGTCGCCGGGTCCGGCCCGGTCCACACGCTGCTCCTCTCCGACGTCTCCGCCGAGCGCGTCACCGAGTACGCGGGGCGGCTGGCCGACCACGTCGTCGATCCGGCGAACGTCGCCTGCACCCTCGCCCGCCGCTACGGCAGAGGCCGGTTCGGGGCCGCAGTCGTGGGGCGCGACCGCGAGACGCTCACCACCGCGCTCCGGGCGCTGGCTCGCGGGCGCCACGACCCGAGGGTGGTCACGGGTGTGGACACCGGCATGCCCGCGCCGGTCTGGGTCTTCTCGGGGTACGGGGCGCAGCGACCGGGTATGGGGCGCACGCTGCTGGCCGAGGAGCGCGCGTTCGCCGCCACCATCGATCTCCTGGAACCCTTGGTCCAGGCCGAGGCCGGGTTCTCGGTGCGCGAGACGCTGCACGCCGACCGGCCGGACCCCGCCGAGACGATGGTGGTGCTGTTCGCCGTACAGGTCGCGTTGGCGCGGCTCTGGCAGGCGTACGGCGTGAAGCCCGCCGCGGTGATCGGGCACTCGATGGGTGAGGTCGCCGCCGTGGTGGTGGCCGGGGCGCTGTCGTTGCGGGACGGGGTCACGGTCATCTGCCGTCGAGCCCGCCTGCTCTCCGGGATCGCGGGCGGGGGAGCCATGTGCGTCCTCGGCGCCTCGGCCGAGGAGGCCGCCGAGCTGAGCAAGGACTGCCCCGACGTGCACCTCGCCGTGCGTACGGCACCGCGGCAGACGGTGCTGACGGGCGACGCCGGCCAGATCGCCACGGTGGTGAGCCGCGCCGAGCGACGTGGCCTGCTCGCCCGCCCGGTACGCGCCGAAGGAGCGGGCCACTCGCCCCAGGTCGAGCCGTTGCTGTCCCCCTTTCGGGAGCAACTGGCGGGGATCCGACCGGCGAAACTACGAGTCCCGCTCTACTCCACCGTCCTGGACAACCCGCGGCGGATCCCGGCGTTCGACGGCGACTACTGGGCGGCGAACATGCGCGATCCCGTCCGGCTCGTCGATGCCGTCCAGGCCGCCGCCGAGGACGGCCACCGCGCGTTCATCGAGATCTCCGCGCACCCGCTGCTGACCCACGCGCTGAGCGAGACCGTACGGGACTCGCTCGTGCTGCCCACCCTGCGGGGCGGCCCGACACGGGACACCGAGACCGACGACACCCTCACCTTCCACGCGCAGCTCGCCGCGCTCAGGCTCAGCGGATCGCCGATCGCGCGGTCCACTCCCGGCCGGGTCATCGACGTGCCAGGCCCGAGCTGGCGGCACGAACACCACTGGATGCCGACGCGGCGCACATCCGCCCGATCATCGTTTCACCCGCTGCTCGGCGTCCACGTCGAACTTCCCGGCGGACGGCACGCGTGGAGCGCGAACGTGGGCGAGGCCATGCTGCCGTGGCTGCCGCTGCACGGCGTCACCGTCCTGCCCGCGGCCGCGTACGCGGAGATCGTCCTGACCGCCGGAGCCGCGGCACTCGACACGGACGACCTGATCGTGCGCGGCCTGCGCGTCGTCAAGCTGCTTCCGCTGGACGAACAGACGACGATCACCACCTCGCTGACGATCACGCCGCATGAGGCCGGCGGCCCCCACGCGAAGGTACGGGTGCAGACCCGTACACCCGCCGGGCAATGGACGCTCCTCGCTACCGCGTCCATTGGCAGCGGACAGGTCACCCCGCGCGATATGGCGGCCCGGGTTCCGGTGCCCGCCGCCGAGCAGGCGGACCACCGATTCCGGGCGCACCCCGTTGTCCTGGATCGATGCCTGGCCTCTTTCGGCGCGGAGTGGACCGCCATGGGCATCGGCTCGATGCGCGTGCTCGGGCCGACCCGGGAGGGCGGCCACTGCGAGTTCACGGCTCCCCGGCGGAGAAAGGACGGCACGGCGGTCGCCGCGCTGCGACTCGTGGACGAGACGGGCAGAGTCGTGCTGGAGGCCGACGGCGTCCATTTGCGCCGGCTGCCGGCAACCTCCGTACCCGTACCGTTGGCCGCCAAGCTGGTCGAGGCCGTGTGGAGCCCGACGGCGCCGCACCAGCCGGGCCAGGCGGCCGAGTCGGCCGGTTGGCTGGTGCTCGCCGATCCCGGGGACTCCTTCACCGAGGCGGTCACCGGGATACTCACGCACGCGGGACACCGCATCACGGCACGTCACCGCATCTCCCGGGAGCACACGTGGCGAGACCTCCAGAACCGGACGGCCTCGCCGGACAACGTGGCGCTCGTGGTGCCGACCCGGCTCACCGACAAGGAACTGGTGCTCAGCGTGTCCGCCCTGGTCCGCGCGCTGCCACCCGACGTGCGGCTGTGGTTCGTCACCCGGCGCTCGATCGCCGTCCGGCCCGGCGAGGCGGGTGAGCCGGGGCAGGCGTTCCTGCGCGCCCTGGTCAGAGTTCTGGCGTTCGAGCACCCTGCTCTGCGCGCGAGTCTCGTCGACGTGGACGACCCCGTGGCGGCGGCCGCCGAACTGCTGGGCGGCACCGCCGACACCGAGGTCGCCTGGCGCGACGGGGTTCGCCACGTGGCGCGACTGCGGCGGGCCCGCCTCGGTACGGGGGCATGGCGGCACCTCGTACGGCCGGGCGGCGCCTACGCGATCAGCGGCGGATACGGGGGCCTGGGCCTGGTCACCGCCCAGCGGCTGGTCGAGCGGGGCGCAGGACGCCTGGTGCTCTCCGGCCGATCCGGCCCGGGGCCCGAAGCCAAGAAGATCATCGATAGCTTGCGCAGGGCCGGCGCGGAGATCGAGATCGTGCTCGGTGACATCGCCGCGCCCGGCGTGGCCGAACGGATGGTCGCCGCCGGCCAGCGGGACGGCTTGCGGCTGCATGGGGTGGTGCACGCCGCGGGCGGTCTGGCGGACCGGATCTTCACGGAGGTCGGACCCGAGGACCTGCACCAGGTGTGGGCACCCAAGGTGACCGGCGCCCTGCGGCTGCACGAAGCCACCGAGGATCTCGACCTCGACTGGTGGGTGGTCTACTCCTCGGCCGCCGCGCTGCTCGGCTCACCGGGGCAGGCGGCTTACGCGGCGGCCAACGCGTACGCCGACGCGCTCGTCGACTGGCGCCGGGCGCACGGCCTGCCGGCCACCACGATCAACTGGGGAACGTGGGCCGACGTGGGTGGCGCCGCCGGCCTGCGGGTCGACGTGCTGGACCCGCTCACCCCGGAAGAAGGCGCGGACGCGCTGGAGGCGCTGCTCGTGCACGACCAGAGATCCGCCGGCGTGCTCCGCTTCAACGCACGCCGGGCGCTGGCCGCCTTCCCCGAGATCCGCGAACAGCCGTACTTCTCGGAACTCGTCGACGCGACCTCCGACGACAGCACGGGCACCGATGATTGGCCCGGGCCGGAGCGGCTCCGCACCCTCGATCCCGGCACCGCTCGGCGGCTCGTCCGCGAGCGGGTGAGCGACAGGGTGGCGACCGTACTCGGGTTCACTCCCGACCCGGCGCGGCCGCTGACCGAGCTCGGGCTAGACTCCCTCGTCGCCGTACGGATCAAGAGCGCGCTGGAGCACGACTTCGGCGTCCCCGTCGAGGCTGCGACTCTGCTGCGGGGCGGCAACCTCGCGGACCTGCAGGCCGAGCTCTGCCGGAGCCTCGGCCTCGCCGGGCAACCCGCTCCCGTGGAGGCCGGGCGCGGCATCGTGCGGTCGCTCGCCAACGGCACGCAACCAGCATCCGGGGTGCCGTTCTTCTGTGCGCACCCGGCGGGCGGCAGCTCAAGCGTGTACCGGCCGCTGGCCGCCCTGCTCGGCGAAGACCAGGTGATCTATGGGCTGGAGCGGTTCGAGGACAACCTCGAACTGGCGGCTCGCGCCGACCGCTACATCGACCTGATCCGCGCCACGCAGCCCGAAGGGCCCTACCGGCTGGGTGGCTGGTCGTTCGGCGGGGTGCTCGCGTACGAGATCGCCCGGCGGCTCGACCAAGGCGAGGTCGAACTGGTCGCGATGATCGACGCCGGCCTGCCCAAACAGGTGGAGAACGTGCTCGAGACCACCGCCCGCCGATACGCCGACTTCGGCAGATATCTCACCACAACGTATGGGATACCGGTCTCGCTGCCGTACGAGGAACTGATCACGCTGGATGAGGAGCAGCAGCTCGCGCTGGTCATCGAGCGGACCACGCCGCTGATGGCGCACCTGCCGCCGGCCGTGGCGGTGCATCAGTTCACCTCGCACGAAGACACGCGATGCCTGGAACGGTATGTCCCCGGGCCCTACGACGGGCGGGTCGTGCTCTACCGCTCGACCGAGCCGACGCCCTGGACCGTGCACGACGCCCGCTACGACCTGGACGAAGCCAACGGCTTCGGGGACCTGTGCCCGCGGCTGGAGATCGTCTCGGTGCCGGGCACCCATCACCTCAACCTCCTCGACCCGCCCGGCGTCAACGTCATCGCCGATCACCTGCGCGGCCTGCTCTCAGGCAGCCGCAGACCACCCGGTCGTCGAGCTGACACAGCCACAAGCGACGTTCCTGGTGAGGCGAGCAATGTCTGATCTGATCCACGCGGTCCGCGCGGGGGCGAGCCCCGCCGAGCTCCTCGCATGTGACCTGCCCACCCGCTTCCGAGCCGCGTACACCCTCAAGGCAGAGATCGCCCTGTTCGCCGGAACCTCCGACAAGGATGTCCGCCGCTCCATCCACGTGGGGGAGGTGGAGATGCCGGAACTCGCCCCGGACGAGGTCGTGGTGGCGGTGATGGCCTCAGCGGTCAACTTCAACAGCGTCTGGAGCGCGATCTTCGAGCCGGTCCCGACCTTCACCTTTCTGCGGCGCCGGACGAGTGATGGCCGATGGTGGCCACGGCACGATCGGGAATACCACGTCATCGGGTCGGACGCCTCAGGCGTGGTGGTACGCACGGGGGAGGCGGTGTGGAACTGCTCGGTCGGTGACCGGGTGGTCATCCACCCCGGAGTCGTCGATCCGGGCAACCCGTACTCCCAGGACGACGGCGTCATGGCGGCGCCGCTCGCCTGGGGCTACGAGACCAACTTCGGTGGCATGGCCGACTTCACCATCGTCAAGGCGAACCAGATCATCCCCAAGCCGGAGTGCCTGACCTGGGAGGAGGCCGCGGCCAACACCCTCTGCGCCGGGACGGCGTACCGCATGCTCATCGGCCGACACGGAGCCCGGATGAAGCAGGGCGACATCGTCCTCATCTGGGGTGCCACGGGAGGTCTCGGCAGTTACGCGATCCAGTTCGTCCTCAACGGCGGCGGTATCCCCGTGTGCGTCGTCAGTTCCTCGGCCAAAGCCGAGATCATCCACGCCATGGGCGGCCGGAACGTCATCGACCGTACGAGCCTGGAGCTCGGCGACCACGGATTGCGCGATCCGGCGTCGTGGCGGCTGCTGGGCCGCCGCATCCGGGAACTGACCGGCCAAGACCCCCATATCGTCTTCGAGTACCTCGGTCAGGAGACGTTCGCGGCCTCCGTGGGCCTCGCCCGGACCGGCGGCTCCATCGTGACCTGCGGATCCAGCACGGGCTACTGGCACCAGTACGACAACCGGTATCTGTGGATGCGGATCAAGCGGATCATCGGCAGCCACGGCGCGAACTACCAGGAAGCCACCGAGGTCAACCGGCTGATCAGCCTGGGGACGATCACGCCGACCCTGTCGAGGACCTACCCACTGGAGCACGCCGCGGAAGCCGTCCGGTCAGTCCAGCAGGGCGATCACATCGGCAAGATCGGGATCCGCTGCCTCGCTCCCTCGGAAGGGCTGGGCGTGACCGACCTGGCGCTCCGCGAACGCATCGGCGAAGACCGGCTCGGTCTCTTCCGCTCTCATTGAGGAGGGCCCGTGGTGAACAACGCCAGGGCACCCGGTGCCGAGCGGCGACGATGGGTGGGGCTGGCGGTGCTCCTGATCGCGGCCTTCATGGATCTGCTCAACGGAAGCATCGTCAACGTGGCGATTCCCGCCATCCGCAACGATCTGGGCGCGTCCTATGCCGCCATTCAGTGGATCATCGCCGGTTACACCCTCGCCTGCGCGGTGACCCTCATCACCGGTGGGCGGCTGGGCGACATCTTCGGCCGCAAACGGATGTTCCTCGTGGGGACCGCCGGTTTCACCGTCGCCTCCGCGCTGTGCGCGCTGGCGCAGTCCCCAGGGATGCTCGTCGGCGCCCGCATCCTGCAAGGCCTGATGGCCGCGCTCATGCTGCCCCAGGTGCTGGCGATCATCCATCTCGGCTTCGGCCGGCGGGAACTGGGCAAGGTCGTGACGTTGTACGCCTTCATCGGCGGGCTGGCGATGGTGGGAGGTCCGGTCATCGGCGGCCTCCTGCTGGAGCTGAATCCGCTCGACCTGGCCTGGCGCGGCGTCTTCGCGCTGAACCTGCCCATAGGCGCGGTGGCACTTCCCCTGGCCGTGTTCCTCATAGACGAGTCCAGGGCGCCGCACGCCTTGCGGCTGGATCCGATCGGCGTGCTCCTCGTCACCTTCGCCCTGTTGCTGCTGGTCTACCCCCTCGCCCAGGGCCGTGAGCTGGGGTGGCCTGACTGGAGCATCGTGTCGATGATCTGCTCGCCGCCGCTCTTCGCGGTGTTCATCCTGTACGAACGTCGCAAGACCCGTAGTGACGGCTCGCCGCTCATCGAGCTGGGACTGTTCGCCGCCCGCAGCTACACCACAGGACTTGTGCTGCAACTGCTCCTCTTGTGGGTGATATCGGCGTTCTTTTTCGTATGGACCTTGTACCTGCAACTCGGCCGCGACTGGTCACCGCTGCACACCGGGTTGACCACGATCCCGTTCTCCGTCGGAGCCTCGATCGCCGGTGGTATGTCCATGCGGCTGTATCTGCGGTTCGGCCGAGCATCCCTCATCGCGGGCGCGGCCATGATGATCGCGGGGGTGCTCGTCTACGGCTGGTACGGCCCGCAGGCCACCTCCCCGCAGATGATCGCGCCACTCCTCTTGATCGGCGTCGGGCTGGGACTGGTGATCGTGCCGCTGACCGCGCTCACCCTCGCCGACGTGCCACCTCAGGAGGCCGGTGGCGCGTCGGGGATGATCAACGCGATCACCCAGCTCGGTACGGTCCTGGGGATCGCGCTCATCGGGGTGGTGTTCTTCACCGCGGTCGGCCAGCAGGCGGCCAGGAGCGTGGACCAGATCATCCCGCGGATCCACCAGGAGTTGTCCATGGCCGCGGGACTGTCCGGGCCCGTCGGCGACGTGATCCTCGCCGACTTCCGCACCTGTGTGATCGGCCAGACCATGGGACATGATCGGCCCGGCCGGTCGGCCCCCTGCTCTCAGGGGTTCGGAGCCACCCGGACGGTTGACGACGCGCTGTCCCGCGCCGCCGCCGCAGTGCGTCGTGAGGCGTTCGCCCAGTCCTTCCAGCGCTCGCTGTGCTACGTCCTCGGCACCCTCGTCGCCATCTTGACCCTGCTGTTCGCGCTGCCTGAGCGGGCGATCACGCCTGCACCCGAAGCGTGGCCGCGCGGGGCTGAGCCCCGATCGCCTTCATGATCAGTGGCCACGCTCGATGCATTTCCGGCTGCCACGTGGACCAGTTGTGCCAGCCGTTCTGGTAGATGTGCGTGGTGGCCGGGATGCCGAGCTGCTTGAGCCGGTTGACGAGAGAGACGGACGTGGACCCGCAGATCGCCTCCTGAGGGTGAATCAAGTCGTCACCGACAGCGGGATGATCATTCGGGCCCGGCAGGCCGGTAAGGCCGCTGGCGATGTAGAGCGCGGTGCCACGCAACTGGGAGGCGAGCACGTAGGGGTCGTTCGCCTCCCAGTTCTTGCGATTGGTGAGTGGATCGCCCCAGATGCGCAGCGCGTCGTAGCGTTCACTCGCCTGAAGCAGGGCGAAAGCGGGAACCCCCAGCTGGGTAAGGTGCAGCACACCACTGAAAGACGCGGCATAGGCGAACATGCCAGGGTGACGGGCCGCGTATTTCACGGCCCCGTAGCCGGCCGATGAAATGCCCATGGTCGCGCGGCTGGTGCCGGCGCGATAGTTGCGCTCCATGAGTTGCGGGAGTTCGCCGGTATGGAACGTCTCCCACTTGGGGGCGCCGCCCTTTCCGTAGTTCCACCAGTCGGTGAACCATCCGGCCCATCCGGTATCCGGCATGACCACCATGACGTCGTAGTCCGCCGCCACCTGCTCGATGTCGGTGCTGCGCGTCCAAGAGACGTAAGTATCACGCCCCCCGTGAAAGGCGTAAACGACGGGCCAGGTGCGTGATGCGGTCCGCGTCCATCCCTTCGGTACGAGAATGCGTACCGGCACCGACTCGCCCAAGGCCGGGGACGACACCGTCACATCCAGCGTGGTCTCATCGAGCCACCGTTCCGCGGTGATTGTGGCGCCGTCGTCGGACGCCACCGGTGCGCTGGCGGCATTAGATCTGCCCGGAAGCAAGCCGACCGCGACGATTGTGACAACGAGGAATCCGCGCGCGAACCTTACCAACAACGTCTGCCTCCACCAGTCGACGTAGCAGGGGGACTGTACAACGACTGGCGTGCGGCCGGAGCCTATTGATCAGAAAGGATGGTATCGATATTTCGGCACCAGGACGAGACCGGATAATTCCACCCATGCCTGGCCGGGTGCGGCTCCTGAAATGCAAAAAAACCCGTCAGAGTCGGGTCTGACAGGATGTTCGTAGTGCGGCCCGGAGAGAAATTCCGCCGGGCCGCACCCGCGTCCGCCCCATTATCCGGCCGGACGTGTGTGTTGGTTAGGTGGCGTGGCAGGTTACCGATGCGGCGCGAGGTATGAGTGCGCTGAGCAGCGCTTCGGCCGCCGTGGCGCTAGGGGCGCTCACCGTCACGCTGAACGGCGGAAGACCGCGAACCGTGACGGTGCACTGAAACGTTGCCGCGTGGGCCGGAATGGCGTAGAGAGTGGCGGCGATAACCGCACCACCTAGAACGCCGGCCGCTTTGGCCATAACTCCTTTGCCGGACATGACTCCTCCTTAGAGCCTGCCTACCTGGGAAATGCCATGATTGGCATCGCGTGAAAAGTACGTCCGCCACCCACTAAAGTCAATAAAGTGTGGGAGTGATTCAAGACACACGGAACTTTAAAGAGGGATAAATGTCGCTATAAACGCTTGAATATCAATAACCAGTTGTCGTCCTGAGGCCTCCGAACTACCGTCTTGATGTCACAAAACGGCAGGGGTCGGCACGTCGCAGCCCCCGCTCGGGGACCTGGGTCGGGGTGATCGCCCGGATCCCGCCACGGAGGCGTTCGTCGCGCACCGCAATCTGTTGTTCACCGTCGCCTACGAGATGCTGGGTTCGGCCGCCGACGCCGAGGACGTGCTGCAGGAGACGTGGTTGCGGTGGGCCGCTGAGCCTGGGGCCGCTTGGAACGCGTTATGACGGCAATGTCCGCTACAACCACAAAACGATGCCTTCGCGGCGTAAAGCCCGGTCGGGGAGCTGTTCGGCAGGGGTCCGGGTGGGAAAAAACCAGGTCACAAGCCCTCTCGAGGGGCAGCTTCGGAGGGCTGGTGGTGTTGTAGCCGTCGAGCGGGGTCAGTCTCCGTCCCCGCTGACGCCAGAGTCCTAGGAGAACACCATGTCAATCCTGTACTTCTTCGGAATGATGCGTCCGCCGGTCCCCAAGCCTCCTGATCTGTTCGGGGATACGAGCGATAGTGCGGCGCTCGCCCGCCGTCGTCGGCGGCACCGCCGAAGCTAGACATCCGACCCGGATAGACGCTCGGCTGGGAGGCCCCCAGCCGGGCGCCTCGTTGCGCACTGGGTGCCGTGCACGGCGCTCAGGCCAGATTCTCGACGCAGGTGGTGAGGAGGGTGGCCAGTTGGCGTACGTCGCCGGCCGGGAGGGTGCTGAGCATGCGGCTCTCCACCTCCAGCACGATGCGTTCCGCTTGATCCAGCATGCCCCGGCCGGAATCGGTGAGGGTGACCGGCAGAGCCCGGCCCGCCGACGGCTGCGCGGCGACGGAGGCCAGCCCGGCCTCCTTCAGTCCACTGAGCACGTCCCGCAATGACTGGCGAGTGACGAACGTACGGCGGGCGAGCTCGGCCGCCGGCGCCCCGGGCGCGTCGGCCAGCGCTCGGAGCACCGCGTACTGGGACATGGACAGGCCCACGGTGCGCAACTGTTCCTCGCAGGCTCTGCGGAACGACTGCTGGACCTGCTTGACCAAGTAGCCGATGCGTTCATCGAGTTGACTCATGACAGGAACCTTACACATAATGGGCGATGTAAGGATCCTGACATGAGGAGGGCTTCCATGGCCACGACCATCACCTTGGACGCACCGGTCGCCACGCTGATCAACGTCTTCACCGTCCAGAGCGACCGGCAGCGCGAGCTCGTCGAGCTCCTGACCATCGCCACCGAAGAGGTGATGCGGCATCGGCCGGGATTCGTCACCGCGAACATCCACGCCAGCGCCGACGGCACCAGGGTGGTCAACTACGCCCAGTGGGAGAGCGCGGCGGACTTCCAGGCCATGCTGGCCGACCCTGAGGCCCGAGTGCACATGGGGCAGGCCGCCGCGATCGCCGACCACTTCGACCCGCACCTGTACACCGTGGAGTCGGTACACCACGGGTGAAGCATTTCGGCTTGGCGCGGTAAGTACAGATGACCGCATACGCCAAGAAAGGCCGACATGCATGACAACCAGCCGCGAAGTCGTCGAGACCGATGACGCGACCCTCATCGAGCGGTCGCTGAACGAGCCGGAGATCTTCGCCGTCCTGTTCGACCGGCATGCGCCGCTTCTGCACCGCTACGTGACCAGACGCCTGGGACCCACCGAGGCGGAGGACGTGGTGGCCGACACCTTCCTGGCCGCCTTCCAGCGCCGGGGCGATTACGACCGGGGCCGCCCCGACGCCCGCCCATGGCTGTACGGCATCGCCTCCAACGTGATCGGCAAACGGCGGCGCACCGAGTCGAGCCTCTACCGCGCCTACATCCGCAGTGGTGTGCATCCGGCGGAGATACCAGGCGCACTGGTCGAGGACGGGATCAACACCCTGGCCGTCAACCGCCCGCTGGCGCGGGCCCTGCTGAGGCTCAAACGGGCAGATCGCGACGTACTGCTGCTCGTCGCCTGGGCCGAACTGAGCTACCACGAGGTCGCCGACGCGCTCGCCATCCCGCTGGGCACCGTCGGTTCGCGACTCAACCGGGCCCGTGCCCAGATCCGTCAAGCCCTGGAACAGGGAGAAGAAGGAGAATGACGATGGACGCGTTGAAGACCATGTGGGAGACCGTTCCGCCGGCCACCCCGGACGATCTCGCCGGGGCGAGGCGGCGGCTGCTGGCCGGGATGCACACCCGGCGGCGCGTCGTCACCGCCCCCCGGCTGCTGGTCGCGGCCGGGGTCGCGGCGGCGGCGGCCACCGCGCCGCTGATCATCGCCACCGGGCCCCCCGCGTACGCGGTGACCAAGGGTCCGGACGGCACGATCACGGTGACCGTCAACGAACTACGCGACCCCCAGGGGTTGCAGAAAGAGCTGGGCGAGGCCGGCATCAAGGCCGACGTGACGTTCCTGGCCCAGCGCATGCGGTGCGCGAGCCCTCGATTCGCCAGTGTGGACGGTGCTTACGATGGTCCGCCCGCCGCTGGATCGGAGGACCTCAAAGCCAGGACGAAGGGGTGGCGTTCGGTCAAGGCCGCCCAGGTGATCTCCGTACGGGAGATCGGGATCCACCCGGAGTACATCAAGACGGACGAGACGCTCGTGCTGGAGTTCCGTGACAACCACAACGCGACCCGGCCCTGGCAACTCGGCGCCTGGCTGGCCCAGGCGGGCACCCCCGTGAAACCGTGCACGCCCGTCGAGGGTGACAACTGAGGCGGGCGGTCGGCCTCATGTGAGGCTGGAGGCTGTGCAGGGTGCACAGCCTCCAGACGGGTGTTCGGCCTACCGTGGTCGCCATGACGTATCGGGTCGCGATGGACATTGGCGGCACCTTCACGGATGTGGTCTGCTACGACGAGCGGACCGGCGCGGTCGTCGCGTCGAAGGCGCCCAGCACGCCCGGGGATCTGGCCGAGGGGGTGTTCGCCGCGCTGGGATCGGTGGTGGCCGACCTCACCGAGATCTCCTTCTTCGTACACGGCACCACACAAGGGCTGAACGCGCTGCTGGAACGCAAGGGCGCCAAGGTGCTGCTGCTGGCGAGCCAGGGGGCCGGGCACGCGTACCACATCGCGCGTGGCAACCGCACGCGCATGTTCGACCTGCGCTATCGCAAGCCGGTGCCGCTGGTGCCGCGCGAGCACATCGTGGAGGTCGGCGGCCGGCTGGACTGGCGGGGCGGTGAGCTGGCCGCGCTGGACGAGCAGGCCGTACGGCGGGCCGCGCGGCGGGCACCGGCCGAGGGCTTCGACGCGGTGGCGGTGTGCCTGCTGTTCTCCTACGCCAACTCCGAGCACGAGCTGCGCGCGGCGGAGATCCTCCGCGAGGAGCTGGGTGAACGGGTGCTGGTGGTGCTCAGCCACGAGGCGGCCCGGGAATGGCGGGAGTACGAGCGGACCTCCAGCGCGGTGCTGGAGGCCTACACCGGTCCGGCGGTACGCCGGTATCTGGCGGGAATCGAACGACGGTTCGCCGAGCGAGGACTTGGCGTGCCGGTGCACGTCATGCAGTCTTCCGGTGGGCTGGTCAACGCCTCGCATGCGATGCGCCGGCCGTTGCAGACGCTGCTGTCCGGCCCGGTCGGCGGCACGATGGGCGGGGTGGCGCTGGCCCGGTTGCTGGGTGGCCGCCGCAACGCGATCTGCGTGGACATGGGCGGCACCTCGTTCGACGTCTCCCTGGTGATGGACGGCCGGCCCGACATCACCAGCGAGGCCTCGATCGAGGGCTTCCCGGTGCTGATGCCGCTGGTGAACCTGCACACCATCGGCGCGGGCGGCGGATCGCTGGCCTATGCCGAGGCGGGCGCGTTGCGGGTGGGGCCGCAGTCGGCCGGCGCGGTGCCCGGCCCGGCCTGCTACGGGCGCGGTGGTACGCAGCCCACGGTGACCGACGCCAACGTGGTGCTGGGACGCGTCGATCCGGAGTGGTTCGCCGGCGGGCAGATGAGCCTGGACGTGGAGGCGGCGCACCAGGCCGTGGCCGCGCTGGCCGGGCAACTGGGGATGGAGCCGCTACTGCTGGCCGAGGGCATCTGCCAGGTGGCCAATGCCAAGATGGCGCAGGCGATCCGGACGATCACCGTGGACCACGGGATCGAGCCGCGCGAGTTCGCCCTGATGGCCTTCGGCGGAGCGGGCGCGATGCACGCGGTGTTCATCGCGCGGGAACTGGGCATCGGCGAGGTGGTCGTGCCCCGCTTCCCCGGCGCGTTCTCCGCCTGGGGCATGCTGGAGGCCGATGTACGGCGGGATCTGACCGAGCCGCATTTCCGCGGCCAGGAGTCGCTGGACGGGCCGGCGATGGCGGCGGCGCTCGCCTCGCTGGAGTCCGCCGCGCTGGCGGAACTGGCGGCCCAAGGGGTGCCGGCGGCGCGACGGCGCGTGGAACACGCGGTGGACATGCGGTACGAGGGGCAGGACTACACCCTCACCATCCCGCTGGACGGCGCCGATGAGCCCGCGGCGCCGGACTTCCTGCCGCGCATCGCCGCGCGGTTCGCCCAGGCGCACACCGCCCGGTACGGGCATGCCACGCCGGAGGCGCCGGTGGAGGTCGTGATGCTCCGCTCGACGGGGCTGGGTACCTTTCCCCGCCTGTCGGCCGCGCCGCCAGAGGTGGAGGAGCGGGCGGCGGTGACGCGGCACGTCGTGTTCGACGGGGTCACGCATCAGACGCCGGTGGTACGCCGGTCGGCGCTGGGCGGCGAGCTGGCCGGCCCGGCGATCGTGGTGGAGGAGACGGCCACCACGGTCATCCCACCAGGCTGTGTGGCCTCGGTGGACGAGTTCGGATTCCTCATCATCAAGGTGGCGCCATGATCGACCCGGTCACGACAGAGATCATTCGCTGCGCGTTGCTGCAGGCGGCCGAGGACATGAACGCGACGTTGATCCGCTCGTCGTACACGCCGGTGATCTACGAGGCCAAGGACTGCGCGGTGGCGCTGCTGGACCGCGACCACAACGTGCTGGGCCAGTCGTCGGGGTTGCCGATCTTCCTGGGCAACCTGGAGGTGTGCACGCGCGAGACGGAGGCGCTGTACGGCAGGCAGGTGTGGCAGGAAGGAGACGTGTGGGTGCTCAACGACTCCTATATCGGCGGCACCCACCTCAACGACGTCACGGTGTACGGGCCGATCTTCGTTGACGGCGCGCTGGTGGGTTTCGCGGCGTCGCGGGCGCACTGGCTGGATGTGGGGTCGAAGGATCCGGGCGGGTCGATGGACTCCACCTCCATCTTCCAGGAGGGGCTCAGGCTGGGTCCGGTGAAGATCTACGCCGGTGGCCGGCCGTGCCGTGACCTGCACGAGGTGATCGCGCGCAACACGCGTTTCCCGCACGCCACGCTGGGCGACATGCGGGCGCAGGTGGCGTGCGCGATGACCGGGCAGCGGCGGCTGGCCGAGATCGTGTCACGCTGGGGGCTGGAGACGGTCATGGCGGCGCGCGATGAGATCTTCGTACAGACCGAACGGCTGGAGCGGGAGGCCATCAGCGCCATTCCCGACGGCGTCTACACCGCCGGAGGATTCCTCGACAACGACGGCATCTCGCTGGATGTGCCGTTGCCGGTGAACGTCACGGTGACCGTCGCCGGGTCGGACATGTCGGTTGATCTGAGTGATTGTGCTGATCAGGCGGAAGGGCCGGTCAACTGCGGCGCCGCGCAGGCGGTGGCAGCCGCCCGCGTCGCCTTCAAGCTGCTGGTCTCCGGCGAGGTGCCGCTGAACGGCGGCTCCTTCCGCCCGCTGCGGGTGATCACCCGGCCGGGGTCGATGCTGGCCGCCCAGTCCCCGGCCGCCTGCCAGTACTACTACTCCCATCTGGGGCTGCTGATCGATCTGGTGGTCAAGGCCCTGGCCGGGGCGCTGCCGGGCAAGGCGGCCGCCGCGTCGTACGGCGACTCGATGATCGTGCAGTTCTCCGGCACCGACCCGCGTACCGGCAAGCTGTACGTCTCCCAGGAGGCCACCGTCGGTGGATGGGGCGCCTGGGACGGGGGTGACGGCGAGAGCGCGCTGATCAACAGCGTCAATGGCGACCTGCGTGACATGCCGATCGAGGTGCTGGAGACGCTCTTCCCGGTGCGGGTGCACCGCTATGAGATCCGCCCCGGCTCCGGCGGCGCCGGTCGCTGGCGCGGCGGCGACGGGGTGGTGCGCGAGTACGAGTTCCTCGGCCCGACCTCGTTGTCGTTGTGGTTCGAACGTTCGGTCACCCCCGCGTGGGGGCTGGCCGGCGGCGGCGCGGGGGTGCCGCCACGGGTGACGTTGAACCCGGGGACGGCGGGCGAGCGGGAGGTGCTGAAGGTCAACGCCTTGCCGGTGCGGGTCGGTGACGTGCTGCGGTGCGAGTCGGGGGGTGGCGGCGGGTACGGCACACCTGGTTGAGGCCGGTCGAACCCCCTTGACGCGCTCGCGGCCGGGCTCAGGGTACGCGACCCACGCCGCAGAGCATGTCAGCTCCGCCGGGGCCGGCGAGCGACGGATCAAGGGGGTCTTCGGTGCGCCAGTCGGTCGTCGACACCAGGCCCGGCTCCAGCATGTCCAGGCCCTCGAAGAAGCCGGCTATCTGCTCACGCGTGCGTGGGGTCACGTTGCCTGCCCCGGTCTTGCTGTAGACCTCGCGGCCCTGGCCCACCGCGTTGTTGTCGAGCTCGCCCGTGGTGACGTGGGAGATGATCAGATGGCTTCCGGAGGGCAGGGCTTCGCGAATGGAGCTCACGATGCTCTGGGCCTGATCGTCATCGGGGATGAAGTGCAACACCGCGAGGAGCAGTACGGCCACAGGTTGCTCGAAGTCGAGGTGTCGCGTGATGTGCGGGTGGCCGAGAATGGCCTTAGGGTCGCGCATGTCGCCCTCCACCACGATGGTGTCGGCGGTCTCCGCCAGCAGAGCGCGGGCATGCACCAGCACGATCGGGTCGTTGTCGACGTAGACCACGCACGAGCCGGGAGAGACCAGCCCCGCCACCTGATGGACGTTCTCCTGAGTCGGCAGGCCGGTGCCGATGTCCAGGAACTGCCGGACCCCTCCTTCGGCAACCGCGCGGACGGCACGACCCAAGAAGGCCCGGTTGGCCTGCGCGACCTCCTTCGCATTGGGTGACAGCTGAAGGATCCGCGCTGCGGCCTCACGGTCAGCGGCGAAATTGTCCTTGCCATCCAACAGATAGTCATACATCCGGGCCACACTCGGCACCGTCGGGTCCACCCCCGCAGGGGCCCGTTCCAACTCGGTCATCGTTACCCCTTGATCTGACACCTGGTAAGGGATCTTAAAGGATCTCTTCGGGTGATGATCGGTTGGGCCTCCACGCTGTCAGAGGGCGGGGGCGCCGACAGACGTCTCGCCTGCGAATACTGGCACCACGGCAAGCTGCCCTAGGCGGTCGTGGTCGACCCGTGGCAAAAGTCCGGCAGATGTCCTGTTATTGTCTCGTCGGATTATTCGAATATCGTTGAAATCTGCCGGACGATGGCCCTCGGCGATAATCTCGAAAAGAGAGAGAATTGCTTCATGAAAGCTCTGGCGGCAGCGTTCACCAGCGTGGCCGTCCTCTTCATGGGCACGGCCCCGAGCGCCAGTGCCGCCACATATACCTTGCTGAAGCAGTCGAGCAAGAACGGTGTCACGGCCCGGCTCTGGCTCAACAACCAGACCCGGGCCATCCACGCGCAGGGCCTGGGTCCGAGGGCCGGAGAGTCGGCCAGGATCGACGCGTACGCCGGCATCATCCTCGACCAGAGAATCATGCGGCCAGGTGGTGGCACGACGCTTGACACCAAGGCGTTCTCCATCCACCCGCGGCGATATTCCGCCTGTGCGGGCAGCCCGGCGGGTGGGGACTGGTTCATCTGCACGGCGTACTACAGCTTCAACGGCTGACAGCGGGGAGGATTGCCGACTGCCGTTCGTTCACACAATGCTGTTCGCGCTCTGTCCTGGAATAATATTCCCCATCAGCCGTTCGGAGCCTTTCCTCGGCTGCTGCAGAACGTCGCCGCTTTGGGGGCGGACTTCCACGCGAAAACCTTCCTGATATTCATGGCGACACCAGCCGATCAGGCCGATTCGCTCAAGCGGAACGTACGCCGCCAACGGTGGCTTTTGCGCGCCTGCCTGTCAGGTCTGGCGCAGGTGGACCGCCAGGTGCAGCGCCAGGCGGGTGGCCGGGTCGTCCAGGTCGTAGCCGGCCGCCCGGATTCGGGCGGGCCTCATGATCGGCGAGTTCTAATCCGGGACCGCCGCCCAAGGCCGGGCTGTGGAGCCCCGACTTCAGGCCGCTAGGCAGCCCGGTGCCGCTGCTCGTCACGGGTATCAGCGTCACGCTCTACTAATTTAGAACCCGCACTAATGTCGCCGACGATTGCTACGGGTGGGGAAATCCATTTCCCCACCCCGTGGCAATCGTCAGCTGTGCGGGAACTATGGTCATCCGGTCTGATCTGAATTCAGTTTTTGGAAAAGGTCGAAAAAGCGCCTTGATTCATTAGCGCAGATACTGTAGTGCTTCATCGGGTGATGTCACGAGACAGGATGAGTTGCCGAAACCACATGGCCAGTGTGGGGATCCACTTTCACTATCGCTCCGCCTGGAGCTGTGCGGCTCCCCTCGGTCACTGACAGGAGTTTCCCGGTGCTCGGGTCCACCGCGATCGTTTTGGGCGTGTCCGACTGCAGTAGCTCGATCTGCTGAGCGGTAAGTGCCGACGTATCGGCTGTGGAAGGGATCGGCGACGGGCCGGCGACCATAGCCGAGGGCGCCGAGGTGAGTACTGTTGCGACCGCCGCAGCAGCAACGGCGGCGGCGGCCAGGGCGAGACGTCGCGCTTCACGCACGGAAAAACCTCCAAGATCGATGGACTGCCAAGGAGTCAGCTCTATCGCGTCCTTCAGCCCGCAAACGGCTACGTTGTAGGCCGCATCACATGACATTATGCTGTAAAAGATCTTGCTGTGGGTGCCGTCTCTCCTTGGACGCCCGGGACCGCACGCTCATGCTCCTTGCTTTCAGAGCATGGGCCACGCCGGGATCGGGCGCGGGCAGGGCGGTGGCGTCCAGGTCGGCGCCGAAGTGGGTGAAAGCCATGGCACGCATGATGATCACTCCATTTCCGCAGCAGATGATGCGGCGGCCTGCAGCCAGGAGGCGCGCAGGACGGCAAGGGCGACGGCCAGTTCGGCCTCGTCGCGGGGGGCATAAAGCATCACGATCGTGTCGGGCCACTCGGGGCGCCGGCTGATCGGATGCGGCTCGATCCACCCTGCCCGCTCCAGCGGCGCTATGAGCGGCTCGGGCACGGTGAGATGGAGGAAACCCGAGCGGTGGATGTGCCCGAATTCGTCGTGGCTGGGGTGCAGGAACGCCGCCCACGGCCCGGCGGGCTCGTGCAGCCTCAGCGCCAGCGAGGCGGGCTCGGACACCTGGCTGGGGCCGATGAACACGCCCGCCAGCGCCTGCGCGTCCGCCACCAGGGCGGCCCTGATATGCGGTGGGGAGAACTGGTCGAGCTGGTCATGCGGGATCTCCCGGCCCGTGGTCCGCGGGCGTGGTCCGGATCGGGACGGAGGATCGGTCAAGTCGATGCTCATCGATACAGCACTTTCTGTGCGCTGGTTACTTCTTGTGCGTGCATCGAGTTTGATCCACAATGCTGCCATGGCGGAAGAAGGCACTTTGACCCGCGCAAGGCACACCGATGTGCGTGAGACGGTCAGCGAGGACCACCCGACCTGCCAACTGCGCGACATTCTCGACCGCGTCGGGGACAAGTGGAGCGTGCTGGTGATGAACCTGCTCGGCGGCGGGCCCAAACGCTACTCCGAACTGCAGCGCGCCATCGAGGGCATCTCGCAGCGGATGCTCACTCTCACCCTGCGCAGCCTGGAGCGCGATGGCCTGGTGGAACGCACCGTCACCCCTACCTCGCCGCCGCGGGTCGACTACGCCCTGACCCCGGTCGGGCAGACGCTCTCAGCTCAGGTCGCCGGGCTCATCGAATGGGCCGAGCAGCACCGCGCATATGTGGCCGCAGCCCGCCTGTACTACGACGCGTCGTGACCGGCCCAGGCCGGTATCGGCCCCGGCAAGCCTGCAGTCCCCAGGAGTGCGGCGTCCGGTTGACTCCTGGTCTTCCGTGATGGCTCACGGAGCCGCAGCCCCCTCTGAACAAGGTCCTGAACGCGCCCCGCTATGCACGTTTATCGCCTCTGTCGCTGATCTTGTGACGCGGAACGTCCGTCCCGAAGCAGGATCTTCTTCCTGAGAAGGTCGAAATTCGCGCGGCCATGCCCCTGCCGCTTGATCAACTTAGCTCCCGTGTTCTGCCCTTCGGCCTGCCCGGAACTCCAGGACACTGACAGACCCGCCGTTACCGCTTCCAATGGACGAGCGTGGGCAGGCCGCTGCCGCGGACGTCGTCGATCCAGGCCGGGAGCCGGTCCCCGCGCAGATCGCGCATCACGGTGGCGAAGCCACGCACGTGCCGGGTGATGGCGCGTCCTCGGGCGCTGGCGATTGCGCCTCACCGGGTGCCGATGTCATACCGAAGGTCGGCACCGCGAGCACGTCCCGGCGAGGGCGTGCTCGCGAACCGGTCATGATCGGAACACGTTTACCGAGATATGCATCGATTTCTCGCGGTTCTCGCGCTCGCCGTGACCCTCTGCGGTTGCCAGGGCGAGCAAGAATGCACGCTGATCGGCACGCGCGTGGGCGTCCAGGTGGACGTCGCCGACCCGCTCGCCAGCCGGGTGGTAGCGGCGAAGCTGGAGGTGTGCCAGGCGGATAGGTGCACCGAGCCCAAGCTGGAGATCTTCCCCTCCGACCAGGGCGGCAAGCACGGGTTCGGCGACGTCGGGGGGCTGCGCAAGGAATGGGCCACCGTACGGCTGAGGCTCACGGACGCCGCCGAGAAGGAGGTGCTCGACCGCACCATCGACGTCACCCCTAAAGGCCGCTTCCCCAACGGTCCGCAGTGCGGCGAGGGCGGCCCGAACGCGGGGGTGGAGGTCGACGGCGAAGGCCGGATGCGGGAACGGCCCTGACGCATTGACCGCACGCCGCGCCCAGCGTCCTCCGTAAGAGGATTTTGAGTCCAAGCGCCAAGTGGCAAAGGCTTAAGTGCTTGCGGGGATGGGTCCGTAGAGGGCTGGTCCGATCTTGTTGATGTAGCCCTGGTGCGACCATGGGGACAGCCGAACGCGGAAGCTGTTGATGTTCTCGATCTTGAGGATGGCGGCCAGTTCCGTGCCTTTCCTGGCCCGCCAGGGCTGGCTGGCCAGGAGTTCCAGGACCTTGCCGCGCCGGTCGGGGCTGGACAAGTCCGGAAGCCGCCATACTTCTCGGTCAGCAGCGCCAGCAACGGGTGTGCGCCGTCACGGTCTTGGATGGAGGCGGCGGTGACGATCACGCACAACAGCAGCCCGAGCGTGTCGACCGCGATGTGCCGTTTCTGTCCCTTGATCTTCTTGCCTGCGTCGTAGCCGCAGGTCGAGGCTTCGACGGTATCGGCTGCCTTGCCCGTCCGGGAGTCGATGCATCCGACCATCACCGCCCGCGTCTCGCCCTCCAGCACCACCCACTCGGCATCGTTCAGATCCGACGGATACACCGGCCTGCGGTCATGACATCGGCACCCCGGTGAGGCGCAATCGCCGGCGCCCGAGGACGTGGGTGTGTGACAGACAATCACCGGCTCCTGGCCGCCGAGATGCGTAGACAACACCTCAGTTACCCTCGTGCAGGTGCGGCGTGAGCCTCTCGTACCGGCTCATGGCCAGGGCTCGCCCGGCCAAGCTGCCGGACACGCGGCTGGAGCTCCCGCTGCCCGATCTGGCTTGTGCGTGTTGTTCGCTCGCGGTACTGACCTCGTTATCGTCCGTCCACGATGACCGCCCACCACACCCGCAGACGCCACGGTTGCGACTACCCGCGCATAGCGGGACCCCGCCCAGTCCGCCGCTGCAACGGGTCGCCGATCAGCCCAGTCCTGGTCGCGCTACCAGGCACACGTGGAGTTGTTGAGCGGTCTCCTGAGGCTTGAAGCCGACTCCGGTTGTCGCAGTTGTGGTCGACGGGGACGTGTGCCCCGCCGCCACATCCGCGTCCGCCGGGTGCCATGGTGGTGTCGCTTGCTCAAAGCCTCGAGATCCAGCGCGGCTCCGATGCCGAGCCTGGTCGAGGGCGGAGCCGGCTGAGCCCCGCGTGTCAGCCGGCCCATGTGTCATGGCTGCCCGGGCAGGGCTTACTCCTTGATGACGTTGTCGCGTGGACCAGCGTAGACAGGGTTCTTGTCGAAGCGCTTGTCGGTGACGAGCAGGCGGATCAGTTCCGGCTTGCGGATGGACTCCTGCGCCTCCCAGGCGATCCAGTTGTCGCCGACGGGTTCGGTTTGCGTGCGGAGCTCGCCGTAGCCGCCCGGGTTGTCCGGCGCGACCGCCATGATCAGGTACTCGACCTTCAACCCGCGCCTCTTGAGCTCGGGCAGGACCTCGCCGACGGTCTTCTCATCCACCCGGAAGCCGGCGAGTGAGCGGCCCTTCGTGGTTGCCAGCCGGTAGTCGGACTTGACCCCCGCCTTCGGCCCGTTCCACTTGGAGGGCACGAGAACGCACGGGGCGACCGGGCCGCTCATAAGGATCGTGCTGGTGCTGTGGTCGCTGATCGTCCAGACGAACGTCTGGCCGGGCTTGAAGAGCTTGGTGTCGATCCGCATCTGCCAGCCCTGGCTGTGTTCCTCCCCGGGGATGTTCTCCGGCACGGAGTACAGGCCGTGGGGAACGTCCTGCACCATGGTTCCGCGCGGTTCCTGGCACCACATGCCCGGGGGTGCGTAGTCGACGGTGGCCGGGACATTGAGTTCCTTCAACCGCTTCGCCAGCCCCGCCTTGTCGCGGAAATCCCGGATCTGGACGTACGCGACGCCGTCGGATTCCTTGGTGACCGCATAGGAGGGGGTGGCGCTCTCCTTCAGCAGGCTCGGCCCCACCACGATGCCCACGGCGAGCAGCCCCGCGCCCGCCAGCCCCAAGGCCAGCCGCCGGGCAGGGCGCCGGCGAGGGCGGCCGGGGGACGGGCCGGGCTGCTCGGCGGCGGCGATTGAGGCCAGCAGCTTCCGCGCCCCCACATCGGAGGCGTGCCCTCCCGGCGTGCCCGGTTCTACCCGGGCCAGCGCACGCGTGATCTCGTCGATGTTGTCGATGTTCTTCATCACAGATGTCCCTCCGCGGGGGTCAACCGGCCTGCCGATGTGAAGTGCACGTCCGCCTCGGCGAGCGCGCGGGCGAAGCGCCTGCGGGCGCGGTGGAGTCTGATGCGTACGGCGTTGCGCGACATACCGAGCACGGAGGCGATCTGCTGTCGGTCCAGTCCCTCCCAGGCGACCAGGGACAACAGCTCCCGATCGGTGTCCGGCAAGGCCCGGAAGATCTGCGCGATCGCCGTCAGCTCGACCCCGCTGTCGGGCGCGGCCTGGTACAGGTCGGCCATTTCGGTGTCGAGCTCCACGTTGAGGGACTGGCGGCGCACCTCGACCCGATAGTGGTTGGCCAGCACCTTGCGCGCCACGCCATACAGCCACAGGGTGGCCTGCTCTCCGTCCGGCACTTCGCCCATCCGCCGCCAGGCAATGGCAAAGGTTTCCGCCACGACGTCCGCCGCATCCTGCGGCGAGTGGCAGCGGCGGGCCGCGTATGCCGTGATCTGGCCATACGTCTCCCGGTACATGGACTCGAACCTGGCCAGCTCACTACCCACGGGCTGGTCCCGCGTCCGGTCTCCTCGGCATCCCCATGGCCGCCTCCTTCATAGTTTTGATTTGCGGACATCTGTGCCTATGTAGGGAGTCGGGCCATCATTTCGTGCCAGGGCAGAGAAATTTCGCGGCTTTCCCGCCGCAGCGAAGGGCCGAACCCGGATGGTGCGTCGGCGCCCCCTGCCGGGAGGTCAGTTGGCTGTCAGCGCCGCCGCCACCGCACTCCTCCTCGCTCCCCTGGCTACCGGCCCCGCCGTGGCCATGAGCGAGCTGTTGCTCGGTGACTGGAGAAGAGACGAGGGGTGGTGAAGGTGGGACGCGTGGAGCTCGAGCGGCAGCACTTCTCAGACACGAGGGTCATCGGTTCGGGCCGCACGATCGGGCCTGCCCGGCTGGATCGGTGCCAGTTCGTCAACTGCTCGCTCGTGCAGCGGGACGATCCGGAGTACGGCCTGGTGGTTCGTGACATTGTCGCCAGCCGGTGCGCACTGCGGGGCAGCGTCGTGCAAGGGGTGCGGTTCGAGGATGTGCTGGTGGAGCGGCTCACCACCACGGGAATGATCCATCTGGAAGCGTGCGTGTTCCGTCACGTGACCTTGCGGGGCCCGATGAACTCCATGATGACGATACCTCCGGCTCCCTTCTGGCCGGACGAGTCGCAGGCCGCCTTCACCGCCAGTGCCGTCGCGTTCTACCGGGACGTCGATTGGGCGTTGGACATCTCGCAGGCCGAATTCGCGGAAGCGGACTTCTACTGGGTGCCAGGGGAGTTGGTCAGGAGGGATCCGGCCACGCAGCTTCTGCTCAGGAGATCGTCATTCGACGGGGTCGATCATGCATCTCTGCCGCTGGACGCGCAGATCGCGGCAGAGCGCTTCGAGTCCACACCGTTCGACACCGTGGTCGCCATCGCGCCAACACGATCCAAGCACTTCGCCGAACGCCTCGCCGCTCTCAACGAGCTTCGACGCCGCGGGCTGGCCGAATAGGCGCAACGTGCCGTCGCGCTACTGAAGGCCTCGCAGGGTTGTAGGCCGCAGACTTGAACGCCTGTCGGTCACACTCCGATGAAGCTCACTGTTTCTGTCATGTCCGCCCGCCCGGTGCGCAGTCGTGGCACGCCTTCCTTCTCGAATCCCACCGCGACACCGCAGAACAGCACGAGCCCATCATCGGCCCCGACTATCTGGCTGACGGTCTTGCGGTACATCGTCCACATCACCTGGGGGCAGCTGTGCAGCCCTTCCGCTCTCAGTAACAGCATGACCGTCTGCAAGTACATCCCCGCGTCCCCCCACTGCCCGGGCCCCATCGTCCGGTCGACGTAGCAGAACACCATGACCGGCGCCCCGAACGCCGCCGAGTTCAAGGCGGCGATCTTTGTGGGCCTGTCGGGGTCGCCGCGTTCGATCCCCAGCGCGTTGTACCGCTGGGCGGCCGCGGCGGAGAAACGGTCCAGATACGGCGAGGTCAGGTCGGCCGGGTACATCGGATACTCCCGCTCATCACCCGGGTCTCCCGCCAGTGCCCTGGCCGTCGCGCGCCTCTTCAGTTCGGCCAAGGGCTCGCCGGTCACGACATACACGTGCCATGGCTGGAGGTTCCCGCTGGACGGAGCCCGCGTCGCCGCGGCCAGCACTCGTTCGAGTACCTCTTTGGACACCGGCTCGTCGCTGAACGCCCGCACGGCCCGGCGACTGTCCACGGCTTCATACACATCCACGTCTTCTGGTCCTCTCAGCCAACGACAACCACCTCCTTCTACCGTCTTCGGTGCCTGCCGCGGGCCGCGGGGTCGCGCTCGGCGACGTGCTGCTCATGCCGGTCATCCGATGAAGGACCAGAGGCCGAAGCGGCCCCACGCAACCGTGGGTGATCATCGCGCCGACCATCAGCAAGACCCAGCAGAGGGCGGTCACCGGCACCAGCACCGGCGCGACATCGACCACGGCGGGCAGGATCAAGCCCGCCGCAGCCAGGATTTCAAGGACGCCGAGGGCCTTGACGAAGGCGTTTCGCGCTTGTCGTGCTCAGTGCCCTACAAGGGTGCTGGGTTATTGGTACGCGCTGGCTTGGAGGGTGTAGAGGTCGGCGTACAGGCCGTTCAAGGACATGAGGGTGGCGTGGTTGCCCTGCTCCGTCACCTTGCCGTGCTCCAGGACGTAGATGCGGTCGGCGTAGCGGACGCTGGCCAGGCGGTGGGTGATCAGCAGGACCGTGCGGCCGTCGGAGTGGCCGCGGATGCGTTCGAACAGGGCGTGTTCGGCGCGGGCGTCGAGGGCGGCCGTGGGCTCGTCGCAGATGAGCAGGGGCGCGTCGCGGTGGAAGCCGCGGGCGACCGCGATGCGCTGCCACTGGCCGCCTGACAGCTCGTGGCCGTCCTTGAAGCGCCGGTCGAGCAGGGTGCGGAAGCCGAGCGGGAGGCCGGCGACGACCTCGTCGGCGCCGGCCACCTCGGCGGCCGAGTGCAAGGCGGCATCGC
>NZ_JAHKRM010000007.1:269534-450380 GCF_019396345.1 Nonomuraea guangzhouensis
CCTCCGGAGCTCCGGTGGCCGCGGTGGAGTCGCTCCTGTCCCGGCCGTTCTCGGCGTCGGCGCCGGACCCGCGCCGCGAGTCGATGTTCCGGATCGGCTGGATCCCCTCGCCGTACACCCGCGACTCGCCCGCGCCGGCGCCGCCCACCTCGGCGGCCGAGTGCAAGGCGGCATCGCCTTTGTCGGTGCCCATGGTGATGTTGTAGCGGGCGGTGAGCGGCCAGCGGGTGTGGTCCTGCGCGATGACCGCGGTGCGCAGGCGGAGGTCTTCGGGGCTGACCTCTTTGAGGTTGGTGTCGTCCCAGTAGACGGTGCCGCTGTCAGGTTCGTACAGGCCGGCCAGGATCTTGGCGAGGGTGGTCTTGCCGGAGCCGTTCTCGCCGACGAAGGCGACGATCTCACCGTGTTTGACCTCGATGGACACGTCGCAGAGCGCGGGCTCGTCGGCGCCCGGGTAGGTGAAGGTCACGGCGTCGGCGACGATGCTCTGGAACGCTTCGGGGGCCGTGGTCGGTCGGGGGCCGGGGAGGCGGCGTTCGGCGTCGGCGCAGAACTCCAGGAAGTCGGTGAAGTAGAGGCCCTGCTCGTAGAGGCGGTTGGTGGCGTACATCAGGCTGCTCAGGGACTGCTGGGCGGATCTGATCGCCAGGACGGCGGTGCCCGCCACGGCGAGCGGGATCGCGGCGATGGCCAGCAGGACGCCGAGCGCGGCGTAGACCAGGCCGGTGCCCAGGCCGCCGAAGGCCTCGCCCACGAGCCGCGCCGTCGTCTCCCGTCTGGCCAGCCGCAGCAGGACGTCCTGCTCGGCCTTGGCCACCGCGTCGTACATGCGCAGCAGGAAGCCGCGCATCGTGAACGAGCGGACCTCGGCGGCGGACTCGCGGTCTGCCAGCAGCTCGGCGATGATCCACTTACGGCGGCGGGCCGGGATGAGCGCGTGCATCGTCATGTAGCGCATCCGCGCGCTACGGACCGCGGCCCAGGCGTCGGGCAGCACCGCCAGCAGGAGCAGCGGCAGCAGCACCGGGTGGAGCACGCCGAGCACGCCGGCCACGGCCGTGATGCCGACCGCGGCGGTCACCACGTCGATGGCCGAGCTCACCACCGAGTCGGCCACCGCCACGCCCCGCATCTTGGCGCGCTCGAGGGAGTCGTGGAAGCCGGGGTCGTCGTAGGCGACCAGGTCGACGCGGCTGGTCAGGCCGTAGAGCCGCTCCTCGGTGAGCCGGGAGATCTGGGGGGTGAGACGGGCTTGCGCCCAGCCGGCGCCCGCCTGCATGGCGGTGCGCAGCGCGGCGGCGGTGGCGACCAGGGCGAGGCTGGGCAGCGCGGCCATCACGCGGTCGGGGGTCGGCCCCTGGCTGAACAGGGCGGCGAGCACGCCGGTGGTGGCCAGCAGCCCGAACGCGGTGAACACCCCGCCGAGCAGGTTGAGCGAGATGGTGGCCAGGGCGTCGCGTGGGCTGGCCCCCCACGCCATGCGCATCGCCTGGCGCACGAGCGAGGGCAGCCGGCGGGCGATGGTCAGGAAGCTGACCTCCGCCATCTTGTCGGTGTGGGCGTGCCAGTCGGCGACGGAGATCTCGCCGAGTTCGAGAGGCTCGTCATCATGCATACGCACAGTGTGCGATCGGGCACTGACAGTTTTATGGTCGTGGTCCCGGGGGCCCGGGGGTGAGCAGGCCTCGGTTGAACGCCTCGGCCACGGCGGCGGCACGGTCACCTACGCCGAGCTTGGCGTAGATGTTGAGCAGGTGGGTCTTGACCGTGGCCTCGGTGATGAACAGCCTGGCCGCGGTTTCCCGGTTGGTGGTGCCGGCCGCCACCAGTTCGAGGACCTCGAGTTCGCGGCGGCTGAGCGGGCTGGTGCTGGGGGCTCGGAAGCGGCTCATCAGCCGGGCCGCCACCGATGGCGCCAGCACCGACTGACCTTGGGCCGCCGCTCGGACCGCTCGCACCAGTTCGGCGCGGGGGGCGTCCTTGAGCAGGTAGCCGGTCGCGCCCGCCTCGATCGCCGGCAGGACGTGGCTGTCGGTGTCGTAGGTGGTCAGCACCAGTACGCGTGCGGGTATGCCCAGCCTGGCCAGTTCGGCTATCGCGGTCACGCCGTCCATGCCGGGCATGCGCAGGTCCATCAGGATCACGTCGGGGGAGAGGGATCGGGCGAGCCGGATCGCCTCGGCGCCGTCGGATGCCTCGCCGAGCACCTCGAACTCCGGGTCGCGCGCGAACATGCTGCTCAGCCCGTCCCTGACCACGGGATGATCGTCCACGATCAGCAGGCTGATCGGCGCGTCGGCCTCGTCACGACCGCCACTGGTCTCCGGCGCGCCGGCCTCGTCGCGACTGCCGCCGGTCTCCGGGGTGTTGTCGAGGCGGCTCACCGGCCGACGCCTGTCTGCGCGGCGGGAATGGCGACAGGGGTGGCGACAGGGGTGGCAGCGGGGGTGGCGGTAGGGATGCAGGCCGAGATTCCCGTGCCGGCGCCCGGTTCCGATTCGACCTGCAGCGTTCCGGACAGGGCCTCGATTCGTTGCCGCATCGCGACCAGACCGAACCCGCCGAACCCGCCGGACTCGCCGCCGCCCGCGGACGCGTGCGGGCCGCCGCTGCCGAGCCGGGCCGGGTCGAAGCCGCGCCCGTCATCCCATACGTCCACAGCGACCTCACGTTCCATATAGGACAGCGTCACCCCGACCCTGCCCGCCCGAGCGTGCTTGGCCACGTTGGCCAGTGCCTCCTGCGCGGTCCGCAGCAGCGCGACCTCGGCTTCCGGCGGCAGTGGCCGGGCCGTGCCGGTCGTCGCGACCTGGACCGCGACCCCGTGCAGCGCCGACCAGCGGTCCGCGACGTCGGCCAGTGCCTCGCTCAGCCGTGCCGTCCGCAGGGGCTCGGGACGCAGCGCGTGCACCGATCGCCGTGCCTCGGTCAGGCTCTCCCTGGCCAGCGTGGTCGCGGCCGTGACGTGCCGGTGCCATTCGGCCGGATCCTGGCCGGCCTGTTCGGCCGCCTGCAGTTGGGTGATGATCCCGGTGAGCCCCTGGGCCAGGGTGTCGTGGATCTCCCGCGCCATCCGCTGCCGCTCGTCCAGCACCCCGGCCTCCCTCGCCTGGGCCAGGAGCCGCTCGTGCAGGCCGGCGTTCTCCGCCAGCGTCGCCTCGAGCCGCCGGTTGGCCTCGCCCAGCTCTTCCAGAGCCCGCAGGCGCTGCTCGTTCCGCTGCGCGGCCCGCTCGGCGAACCAGGCGAAACCACACATGGGGAGTACGTTCGCCGCCACGACCGCCAGGCAGGTCATCAGGCCCCCGAGCGTGGTCTTGTCCACGTCGTACGCCTGCGCGATGCTCGCCACGACCGCCACCCCGGCGACGCCGGGCAGCCGCCACGGCCAAGGCAGGAGCCTGAACGCGTAGACGTACCCGGCGGGCGTGAAGAACCCGAACCAAGGATCCCTGACCACCAGAACCATCATGATCACGACCAGCACGGCGACGAACACCGTCATCACCGCCGGCCGGTCCCGCCAGGCGGGACGCAGGGTGAACACACACAGCATCCACACCGCGGCCAGCGCGCACAGGACCAGGTCGAAGAGCAGGGAGCCGCCCGCCGAGCGCTTGTTGATCACCGTGACGGCGACCAGGAGCGCCAGCAACGCGTACGGCATGACGGTGATGACCGGACGCTCTCGGTGCTCCCGCGCATCCGCCCAGAAGCGGGGCATCATCATCCGCGCCCTCCTGCTGACAGCTCCTCCCCGCGAACAATCTAGCCGCGCCTGGCGGCGAACAACGAGCGCAGATGCCTGCCGTTGACGATCAGGACGACGCCGAGCAGGAGCAGTCCGCAGACCCCCTGTTCGATCCTCATCCACATCGGCAGGAGGCCGGGGATGGAGATGAGGACCGCGATGGCCACCACCATGAGGGCCGAGGTGATCCGCAGCCGGAGGTACGCCCGGCGCCGCCCCCGGGCCGTGCCGGTCACGAAGGCGTACATCAGCGACGAGGCGACGGCGACGATCGCGCCGCGGATCCAGACCGTGTCGTTCACCATCGCGGGGTCGTCGCGCAGCACGTACGCGGCCACGAGGGTGAGCACGCTCAGGACGAAGTAGCAGCCGACGAGGACCTTCATGCGGCGGAACGCCGTCAGGCTGAACGGATCCTCATCGGCTGTCGCGCGCGGAGACGGGGAGTTCGAGGGATGGCGCATGCCCTCAGCGTCGCAACGCCACGCCCGCGCGCGCATCGACCGATCTCATGAGTCGACGGCTGAACCGGCCGATCGGCCGGATGGCTGAGCCGATCCACCAATCGGTTGAGCCGCCTCGGTGAAGACGTAGACGTAGGGGTGGTGCGGCGCCACCGAGCCGTCGGCGGCGGCGCGGGCCAGGGCGAGCGCGCCGTCGGCCGAGGTGCCTCGCGGTGGCCGGAAGCGAGCGCCGGGGAGCAGGGTGCGGACCGTGTTCTGGAAGGGCTCCATCAGCAGGTCCGCGGCGTCGAAGAGCCGGCCGCCCCAGGAGAAGACCGGTTCGAGTCCGGCCGCGGCGGCCACCGCGGTCTGGCCGAGCTGCCGGCCGGCCTCGGTCCAGATCTGCCGGGCCACCGGGTCCCCGTCGCGGGCCGCCTCCCCGACGTACGGCGCGAACGAGGCGAGGTGGTGGGCCGCCGACGCCGAGCCGTAGACCAGCGCCACCAGCTCCGAGGGGTGCCCGAAGCGGGCCGTCAGGTGCGCGAGGAGAGCGGCCGACCCGCCGACCCGGCCGTCATGCGCGCGCAGCGCCGCCTGCAGGCCGCGCATCCCGATCCAGGCGCCGCCGCCGTGGTCGCCGAGCAGGTATCCCCACCCGTCGGACTGGTTCCAGACGCCGGCCAGGTCGGTGCCGAGCGTGATGACGCCGGTGCCCGCGGCGACCACGACTCCGGGCTGGAAGCCGAGCGCGCCGACGTGCGTGGTCACCATGTCACCGGTGACCACGAGCGCGCCCAGGCCGAACCGCCCGCGCAGCGCGCGCCAGAGCGTGCTCGGGTCCCGGACCAGGCCGGGCAGCCCGGTCGTGCCGATCGCCATGCCGAAGAACCGGTCGATCCTCAGGTCGCGTACGGTGTCCTCGATGACCCGGGTGATCCGTGCGGCGAGCCGATCGAGGTCGACCCGGCCCTCCTCACGGGGCACCGGAGACGCGTCGTCCCCGGCCGCGCTCGACCCGCCGGCCTCGATCCGCACCCTGACCCCGCCACCGCCGACGTCGACGCCCGCGAAGCTCATCTGGCGCCCGCCAGCGCGGCGACGGCCGCCCGGACGCCCGGGTGCCGCTCCAGCGCGGACCGCGCCTGATCGGGGGAGCAGCCGGTGAGCAGCCGTACGAGCGCCTCGGGGATGTTCCCGCCCGCGTCGGTCAGGACCGCGCGGCAGCTCGCCTCGTCCTCGCCCGTCGCCTCGACGAGCAGCCGTACCGCGCGCTCGGCGAGCTTGCCGTTGGTGGCGACCAGCCCGACCATGAGGTTCCCGTACGTCCGGCCGGACTTGATCATGAGAGCCGTGGAGAAAGCGTTGAGGATCACCTTCGTCGCCGTGCCCGCCTTGAGCCGGGTGGAGCCGGTCAGCGCCTCCGGCCCGGTGGCGGCGACGACGGTGATCTCGGCCAGCTCGCGGAGCGGGGCGTCCGGGACGCAGGTGACCAGCACCGTGAGAGCGCCGGCGGACCGGGCCACGCGCAGCGCGCCGGCCACGTACGGAGTCGATCCGGATGCCGTGATCCCGATCGCCACGCTGGTCTCGTCGAGGACCTCGGCGTCGGCGGCGCCCAGCTCCTCGGAGTCCTCGCGGTCGACGGAGGAGTCGCCGACGGCGGCGGGCCCACCGGCGAAGTGGGCGGTGAACAGCTCGCGCGCCACCCCGAAGGTCGGGGTGATCTCGGTGGCGTCCAGCACCGCCAGCCGCCCTGACGCGCCGGCGCCGAAGTAGTGCACGGTTCCGCCCCGGCTCAGGCGGAGATGTGCTTCGTCCACCGCCTGGGCGAGCGGGTCGATGGCCGCGCCGACGGCCTCGACCGCCCGGGCGTCCTCCTCCTGGAGTAGCCGGAGGACCTCACGGGACTCCAGGGTGTCAATGTCGGCGGTGCGGGGATTCCGGCGCTCGGTCGGCGGTACCACCTGGGGCATCGTTCTCCTCATAGATCGTTGTCTGATGGCTGGGCCGCGTAAGCGGTGAACAGCCGGCGTGACTCCGTGGCGAGGTCGCCCAGGTCCGCCGGCGCGGGCGCCGGCCCTTCCCGCAGGAAGGCCTCGGCCCGGTCACGGAGCTGTTCCTGGAGATCCGCCTCGGAGGCGGCGCCGGGCGTGGCGAGCGCGCGGTCGAGGCCACGCGCCCACAACTCCCAGCGGTCGCGGTAGTAGCCGCCGACGAGTCCGCTCCAATGGCGACCCGCGTAGTCGTCGAGCAGGGGGCTGTCCGTGGTGCCCCACACCGTGATGATGCGGCGGGCGTTGTCCAGCAGGACGTCGCGGTCGGCCGGGTCGGCGGCCCACGACAGTGCCTTGGACTCCCAGTGCTGGAAGGTGTACTCGGGCCGGGCGGCCAGCATCCGGTCGAGGTCTTCGAAGACGCGCAGGAACCTGGCGATCTCCGGCAGGGCGGGTGTGCCGCCCGACACCGACCGCTCCACGGCGTCGAGGTAGTAGCGGTCGGCGACCCTGGCCATGAACGCGATCCCCACTTCGACGAGATCGTGCCCCAGCGGGCCGTTCGCCAGGTCGCGGTCGTGCTCGGCCACCTCGATCAGCCGTTCCCAGGCCTGCGCCAGCACGGCCGGCTCGTACCAGAGGGCCTGGGTGACGTCGGCGCGTGCCTGCGCCATCCGCGTGTAGGAGGGTTTGGCGGTGAGGATGCCGTTGAACTGCGCGGGGTAGATCCGCCGGCCCCGGGGGTCGTAGACGGTATCGAGAAGCCCGTGCCAGGCGGTCCGCAACGCGGCCGGGCCCCTGCCGTAGCGCTGGGTCACGAAGGCGTCGAGCCAGGCGTCGAGGTCGGGGACCTGGTTCCAGATCTGGTCGGCGACGAGCTCGAAGAAGACGGGGTTGTTGCGGGTGGCCTCCATGGACAGGCCGAGGCCGGTGGGCGGGTTCGGCGCGGCCAGGGCGGTGTCGACCGAGGCCGGGACGCCGCGCAGGTCGGCGACCGGATCGGTGCGGCCGCCGAAGTTGAGCAGCGCGCACCAGAGCCAGGGCTTGCCGGAGAACTGCTCGAAGCGCTCCCACAACGGGTCGTACTCCGCCCACAGGTCCGCGATGAGCATCCGGTCATCCGGGATCGCGTCGAGAAAGGCGGTGACGCGGTCGTCGGTCCAGAAGTCCCGCTGGTAGGAGAACGGCCAGGCCTGCATGACCCAGACCGCGTCCGGATCGGCGGCCCGCAGACCGGCCAGCGTCGCCGCCGCCACGGCACCGGGGAAGGCCGGGTCGGCGTCGACCGGGATCATCTCGATGAACGGATCGGCGGCGTAGCGGTGATCGGTGCCGAAGAACTTGATCTGGGCCCGGGTGATCTCGGCGCTCAGCCGCTCGTAGAGGGGATCGGCCGGGTCGAGGACCCAGGTCTCGAAGCCCTGCCAGTCGCGGCGACCGGCCCGCGACGACGCGGCGATCTCGGGCGGGACGTGCCCGGTGAACGCCGGAAGGATGGGCGTCATGCCGAAGGCGCGCTCCCGGTCGAGGACGCGCGCCCCGAGCTCGCGATGGCGCTCGATCCAGGACGCGGACAGCGGCCCGGCGAAGCCGTCCAAACAGCCCATGAACTGGAACGGCAGGTAGCCTGGGCCGCCCAGAAAGCCGCGGATGGTCTGGTCGTCGAGATCGAGGAGAGAGTAGGCGGCATGCAGCACGGCCTCGTGGCCGGTGATGGCCAGCGGCATGGTGATGCCGTGCAGGGCCATCCAGTCGATCTCGCGCTCCCAGTCGGCCCAGTCCCAGTAGGGCATCGTGTAGCTGAACGTGCAGAAGTTGAAGTAGTAGCCGTCCTGGACCCGGGCCGAGCCCCGCCGGGGCGGGCTGTCCGTAAGCGTCGTCAGCCCCAACGGCAGCACGGTGTCCCAGCCCACGGACAGGCCGCAACGTTCCCGCAGATAGTGATGGAGGGCGACGGACGCGCTCACGCCATCCGTCGCGGCGACGGTGAGCGCGCCGTCCCTCGCCTCGTACTCATAGCCGCGCCCCGCGCCGTCGCGCGTGACGAACCGGATCGACTCGGCCACCACCGGTCCGAGAACGCGATGAGCCAGCCCGCGGACGGTGTCCGCCCACTGTGGTGCCTGCTCGGGATCACCGGATGACATCGCAGGTCACGCCCCTCGACGAATTAGTTCCGTACGGTCCATAATTATTATGCTAGCGTACCGGCAAGTCGAGGCCAGGGGAGATGTCATGGAGCAGGTGGTCGCGGTCGGCACGCAGTTCATGCGGGAGGTCAACGCCGGCGCCATCCTGCGGCGGCTGCGGACCGAGACGAGCATGAGCGTGTCCGCGCTGGCCAAGGCGGTGGGGCTGTCCCGGCAGGCGGTCACTCGCTCGCTCAACGCGCTGGCCGCGGAGGGTCTCGTCGAGTTCGGTTCCCTTGATCGTGACTCCAGCAGGGCGGGGCGGCCCGCGCAGCTCGTGCGGTTCCGGGCGGAGGCCGGCTACGTGCTCGGCCTGTCGATCAGCCCGCAGGACCTGCGGCTGGCGGTGTCCGACCTCGCCGGTACGGTCATCGCGACCGACGCGGTGCAGCTCAGCGCCGGTTCGAGTGGCGAGCAGGTGGTTTCGAGCGGCGAGCAGGTGGTGGAGACACTCCTGTCCACGGTGGCGCGCACGCTGGATTCGGCGGGCATCACGACCGACGACCTGTGGTTCGCCTCGGTGGGCACTCCCGGCATCGTCGACCCGGCGACGGGGGTCATCAGACTCATCCCGAGCATGCCCGGCCTGACCGGCGACATCCTCCATCGCCGGATGAAGGACGCCCTCGGCTGCCCGATCTACCTGGACAACGACGTCAAGCTGGCCACCCAGGGCGAGCGCTGGCGCGGCGCGGAGCGGCGCGAGGACTCGCTGGTGATGGTCCACTGGGGTGAGCGCGTCGGCGCCGGGATCGTGCTGAACGGCGAGCTCTACCGCGGTGCCTCCAACGACGCCGGCGACGTCGGCTTCCTGGACCTGTTCGCGGACGTCCCGCCGGAGCCCCGCCATCCGCACGGCCTCGGCCCGTTCGAGAGCTGGGTGGGCGGCGAGGAGATCGTCCGCCTGGCGACGGCGGCGGCCGGACGCGACGGCGACGACGCCTTCCGGGCGCGGCTCGAGGCCGCGGGGGAGCGGGCGTTCGACGCCGTGCTGGACGCCGTCGTCGACGGCACACCGTCCGCCCTGGACGTGATCGACGTGGTCGCCCGCCGCTTCGCCAAAGGCGTCGCCGCGATCCGGGCGATCCTCGATCCACGGCTCGTGGTCATCGGCGGCCCGCTGGCCAGATGCGGCGAGACGCTGCTCGCCGCGGTCCGGCGGCACCTGGCCGACCAGCCTCTGGGCCAACCGGCCCTGGAGGTCTCGACGCTCCGGGACGACGCCGTCGTCCACGGGGCCCTGCTGCACTCGCTGGACGAGCTCGAGCGCACCAGGTTCGACCTGGTGCGCAGCGGCCGTCAGGAGACCCGATGAAGATCCCCCGGGATATCGGCGACACGGAGATAGGCGAAAGGTCATGCACATGACAGCACCAGGTCGGTGGCAGGCGCTCGTCGCGCTCGGCACCGCGGCGACACTCACCCTGACGGCCTGCGCGGGCACCGGCGGCACGAGCGCCCCGGCCACCACGAAGAAGGTCGACGTCTCGACGACCGTCCCCAGCGACCCGGTCACGCTGACCCTGGCCTACAGCAACGATCCGCCCACCAAGACGCTGGTGGACGCCTTCACCAAGCTCCACCCGAACGTCACCATCAAGCCCCAGATGACGCCGTTCAACGACTACGTCAAGTCGATCAAGCTGTCGATGTCGTCGGACTCCGCGCCGGACATCGCGCAGTACAACCCCGGCGCGATGAACTCCCTGGTCCCCGCCGGGCTCATCCTGGACCTGGGCCCGTGGGCCAAGGCGTACGGCTGGGACGGCAAGTTCCCCCCGTCCAGCCTGGAGGTGCTCAGCTCGGACAAGGCGGCCAAGCGGTTCGGCACCGGCGGCCTGTACGCCGCGCCCGGCGCGCTGTCGGTGGTGGGCGTCTACTACAACAAGGAGATCCTGTCCAAGGCGGGTGTCGCGGACGTGCCGAAGACGCTCGGCGAGTTCGAGGCCGCGCTGGCGAAGGTGAAGGGCGCCGGGCAGACCCCGCTGAGCCTCGGCGCGCTCCAGGTCGGCGGGTTCCACCTGTGGAACGCGCTGCTCAACGTCACCGGTGACGTGAAGGCCTACCGGTCCTGGGTGTACGGCGAGCCGGGCGGCACCATCGAGAACCCGGGCGCGCAGAAGGCCACCAAGATCCTGATGGACTGGGCGGACAAGGGATACTTCCCGCCGTCGGCGAACGCCACGGCCGACGCCGACGCGCTGGCGAACTTCTCCAAGGGCAAGAGCGCGTTCCTGGTGACCGGCAACTGGGCCGCCTCGACGCTCGAGACGGAGATGAAGGAGAACGTCGGCTTCTTCCTCATGCCTTCGGAGTCGACCACGCCGCTGAACGTCGCCTCGGGGGCGAGCGTGGCCTACGCCATCTCGGCCAAGTCGAAGAACCCGAACGTCGCCGCGGCGTTCCTGGACTTCCTGAGCTCGCCGGAGGCGGCGAAGATCGAGTTCGACGGCGGGTTCATGCCGGTCAACACCAAGGCCGAGCTGGGCGCGACGGGCCTGCGCGGCGACATCGCCAAGGCTTTCACGCCGGTGGCGCAGAACAACGGGATCGTCCCCTTCCCCGACTACGCCTCTCCCGGCATGATCGACAAACTGACCCCCGGTGTCCAGGGGCTCATCAGCAAGAAGATGACCGCTGACGACTTCCTGCGCTCCTTGCAGGAGTCGTGGGACGGACACCATGGCTCGTGATCTGAGCACATCCATCTCCCCGCCGCGGGCCACCTCGGCCCGCGGCGGAGAGCCGGTGTCCGGAAGTAGGCGCGTCCGGCGTGGCGGACGGGCGCGCGGCTGGCTCTACGTGTTTCCCGCGCTCGCCGTCTATCTGGGGTTCGCCATCTGGCCGGCGCTGAACACGCTGCGCCTGTCCTTCCTGCACTGGGACGGCATCCTGCCGGCGACCTCGGCGGGCCTGGACAACTACATCAAGATTTTTCGGGATTCGGCGCTGTACGAGGCCATTCTGCACAGCCTCGTGCTGATCGTCTTCTTCTCGTTCATCCCCATCTGCGTTGGCCTGCTCATGACGGCCCTGCTGATGGGCAAGGTGCGGCGCGGGATGACGTTCTTCCGGATCATCTTCTTCCTGCCCCAGGTGCTGCCGCTGGTGGCCGTCGGCATCACCTGGCGCTGGCTCTACAGCGACACCGGCGTCGTCAACCAGGTCCTCGACCTGGTGGGGCTGGGCGGGATCACCCGGGCCTGGCTGGGCGACTACCAGCTGGCGCTGGTCGCGCTCGGGTTCATCGGGACCTGGGCGATGAGCGGGCTGTGCATGATGCTCTTCCTGGCCGGCGCGCAGAAGATCGACCCGTCCCTGTACGAGGCCGCCACCCTCGACGGCGCCGGATCATGGCGGCAGTTCCTCCACGTCACCCTGCCCGGGGTGCGCAAGGAGATCACGATCGCCGGCGTCATCACCACGATCGCGGCGCTGGCCAGCTTCGACCTCGTCTTCACCACGACGAACGGCGGCCCGGCGGGACAGACGAACGTGCCCGCCCTGCTGGTCTACCGGCTGGCCTTCAACGAGGGCGACATCGGCGGCGCGAGCGCGCTGGCGGTCGTGCTGACCGTGCTGGTGATCGCCGTCGTCAGCGCCATCCGATACTTCACCAGGGATGAGGGTTGAGCATGCGCGGCGGGGTCAGCATCCGGTATGGCGTACTTGTCGTGTTGGCGGTCATGGTGCTGCTGCCGTTCGCCGGCATCATCCTGGCCGCCCTGCATCCGCCGGGCGCGCAGCTCAACGGGCTGAGCATCCCTGAGCGGTGGTCGTGGGAGACCTTGGCGCTGGCCTGGGAACGGGGCAACTTCACCGCCCTCATGCGGTCGAGCGTGCTGATCTCGGTGTGCGTGGTGCCGCTCGCGCTGGTGCTGGCCACGCTGGCCGGATACGGGCTGACGGTCCTGAAGGTCTGGGGCCACAAGACGGTGACGGCCGGTTTCGTGCTGGGACTCACGCTGCCGATCGAGCTCATCGTGGTGGCGCTCTACTTCAACCTGCGCGAGGTCGGCCTCACCAACTCCTATCTCGGCATCATTCTCGCCGAGGTGGCGCTGTTCATGCCGTTCGGCGTCTACTGGATGCGCTCGCACTTCTCCAACATCCCCGAAGAGCTCGTCGAGGCCGCCCGCATCGACGGCGCCAGGGACATCGTCGTGCTGGCGCGCGTGCTGCTGCCGATCTCGTGGCCGGCGATCACCACCTTGTCGGTCCTGTACTTCATGTGGTCGTGGAACCAGTTCCTGCTGGTGCTGGTCATGATGCAGGACCCGGAGCGGCGCACCGCCCCGGGGGGTCTGGGGCTGTTCGTGGGGCAGTACTCGACCGACATCCCGTTGCTGTCGGCGGCCGGTCTGATCGTCATCACCCCGATCGTGGTCGTCTACCTCATCTTCCAGCGCAGCTTCGTCAACGGCATCACCCAGGGCGCGATCAAGGGGTAGCCCTCCGTATTCCGCACTCCCCGCCGTACTTCGGCTGGGGTCCTTTGGGGGGAGTGAGGGCGGTGATCGGCTGGGATCCTTCGGGGGAGCGGGGGCGGCGATCGCTGAGGTCCTATGGGGGAGCGGCTGGCGGCGATCGTTGGGGTTCTTCAGGGGAGTGGGCGGTGATCGTTGGGGTCCTTCGGGGGAGCGGGGTGGCGATCGTTGGGGTCCTTCGGGGGAGTGGGGTGGCGATCGTTGGGGTCCCTCTGAGGAGCGGGGACGGTGATTGTTGGGGTCCCTCTGTGGAGTGGGAGTGGCGATCGCTCGCGGTGCCGGTGACGAAGTGGTACGTGTGGGGAACGCGGCTGGCGAGGGTTGTCAGACCCGCGCGGCGGTGGGCCGTGTGGCTGGGGTGGCGGAAGTCGGGCGGCGGCCGGGGAGGAAGGCCGCGAAGGCGAGGGCGACCAGCGCGGCGCCCGCGCCGATGGCCATGACCAGGCGGAAGCCGTTCTGGGACGGGAGGGTGACGGAGCCGAGCGTGGTGGTCATCTGGGCCAGGACGACGCCGGAGACCGCGCTGGAGATCGAGGTGCCGATGGCCCGCATCAGCGTGTTGAGGCTGTTGGCGGCGGCCGTCTCCGACACGGGCACGGCCCCCATGACGAGCGCGGGCATGGCGCCGTACGCGAGTCCGATCCCGGCCCCGATCACCGCGGAGACGAGCACCAGGTGCCAGATGGCGGACATCAGCGCGATGCTCAGGCCGTAACCGGCGGCGACCACGAGCGCGCCGCACATCAAGGTCACCTTGGGACCCCTGGCCTTGGAGATCCGCGCGGACAGCGGGGCCATCACCATCATCACCAGGCCGGAGGGGCCCATCACCAGGCCCACGGTCAGCATCGACTCGCCCAGCCCGTAGCCGGTGGCCTTCGGGATCTGCAGGAGCTGCGGGAGCACCAGGGACATCGCGAACATCGCGAAGCCGAACACGGCGGAGGCGAGGTTGGTCAGCAGCACCTGACGGCGCGCGGTGGTGCGCAGGTCCACCAGCGGCTGGCTGGTACGCAGCTCCCACCAGCCCCACAGCGCCAGCGCGACGACCGCCGCGCCGAACAGGCCGATGGTCAGGCCGCTGGTCCAGCCCCAGCCGGCCCCCTGGGAGATCGCCAGCAGCAGGCACACCAGCGCGATCGACAGCCCCGCCGCGCCCACCAGGTCGAAGCGGCCGCCGGTACGCACGCTGGATTCCGGCACGAGGGTCAGCACGAGCACGGTGGCCAGGGCGCCGAGGGCTGCCGCGGTCCAGAACAGCACGTGCCAGTCGGTACGTTCGGCCAGGAAGGCGGCCGCGGGCAGGCCGAGCGCGCCGCCCACGCCCAGCGAGGCGCTCATCAGCGCGGTCGCCGAGCCGAGGCGCTCGGCGGGTAGTTCGTCGCGCATGATGCTGATGCCGAGCGGGATGACACCGGCGGCCAGGCCCTGCAGCGTCCGTCCGACGACCATGGGCGTCAACGTGTCGGCCAGAGCGCAGACGGCCGAGCCGGTCACCAGCAGGACCAGGCTGATCAGCAGCATGCGCCGCTTGCCGTACATGTCTCCCAGCCGGCCCACCGTCGGCGTCGCGACGGCGCCGGCGAGCAGCGTGGCGGTGATCGCCCAGGCCGTGTCGGCGGCCGGGGCGCTCAGGAGCCGCGGGAGCTGGGGGATCAGCGGGATCACCAGGGTCTGCATCAGCGAGACCACAATCCCGGCGAGGGCGAGCACCACGACGACGGTATTCGTCTGTGGCGGCCCGGATGGCCGGGCGTGAGCGGGCACAGTGGACATGGGGGAAACCTCCATCACAAGGGGTTGGGGACGACTCGACAGGACTTAAATCAGTCGCTTGACTTAATCTAACAGTACGGGTTTACTGACCACGAACTGACCGTCGGTTCGGAGGAGGCCGCGTCGTGAGCCAAGGCGAGCAAGTCCTGATCTATCCGATTCCCAGTGACGCGGCCCTGGAGCCGCCGGTGGAATGGGCGCAGCTCCAGCGGAAGTGCCCCGTGGCGCGGGTGACGCTGCCAAGCGGCGACGAGGCGTCCCTGGTCACGCGCTACGAGGACGTCAAGCGGGTGCTGTCCGACCCGCGGTTCACCCGGCCGACGCACGTGGACGACGCGGCCCGGATCTCGGACAACGAGTCGGGCGGGGTTTTCAACAGCGAGATGGCGACGGCGATACCGCAGTCCGGTGAGGCGCACCAGCGCTGGCGGCGGATGATCAGCAAGTGGTTCACCGTCAAGCGCATGGCCGCGCTGCGGCCGGGGATGGAGGCGATGGCCGAGCGGCTCATCGATGACATGCTGGAGCGGGGCCGGCCGGCGGATCTCAAGGCGAGCCTGGGCTTCCCGCTGCCGGTGTGGGTGATCTGCGATCTGCTCGGGGTCCCGGACGCGGACCGCGACCGGTTCGCGTACTGGTCCGACACGCTGCTCAACCTGACCCGCTACACGCAGGCGCAGATCGACACGGCGCAGGCCGAGTTCGTCCAGTACATGGCCGCCCACATCATCGCCAAGCGCGCCGAACCGGGCGAGGACCTGCTCAGCGAGCTCATCACGAACACCGACGCCGACGGCGGGCGGCTGTCCGACGCGACCCTGGTGGCCACCGGCATGGGCCTGCTGGTCGCCGGGCACGAGACCACCGCGAACATGATCGGCAAGATGGTGGCGATGCTGCTGGCCGACCGGCGTCGCTGGGAGCTGCTGCTGGCCGACCGGTCGCTCGTGCGCACCGCGGTGGAAGAGGCGCTGCGGTTCGACGCCAACGCGGGGTTCGGCATGCCGCGCTACCTCGGTGAGGACCTGGAGGTCGCCGGGACCGTGCTGCCGGGCGGGACGACCGTGGTGTGCAGCATGGCCGCGGCCAACCGCGACGAGAGCGCGTTCGAGGGCGCCGGCGACATGGACCTCGGCCGCAGCCCGAACCTCCACCTGGCCTTCGGCGCCGGGGCGCACTCCTGCCTGGGACAGGCGCTGGCCCGCACGGAGTTGCAGGCGGTGCTCGAGGTGCTGCTGCGCCGGCTCCCCTCGCTGGAGCTCGCCGTCCCGGTGGCGGACCTGCGGCGGGTCGAAGGACTCGCCGTCGGCGGGTTGCGCGAAGTCCTGGTGCGGTGGTGACCGTGACCGGCCGGACCGTCCGGGCCGATCGGGCCGAGGCGACGCGGGAGGCGATCCTGACGGCGGCGGAGCGGCTGTTCGCCGAGCACGGGGTGATGGCGGTGTCCAACCGGCAGGTCAGCGAGGCCGCGGGGCAGGGCAACAACACCGCGGTCGGCTATCACTTCGGCACGAAGACCGATCTCGTACGCGCCATCGTCCGCAAACACGCCGAGCGGATCGAGCGGGTACGCCTGCGGATACTGGTCGAGATCGGCGACAGCTCGGACGTACGGGACTGGGTGGCCTGCCTGGTACGCCCGACCGCCGATCACCTGGCCGCCCTGGGCAACCCGACCTGGTTCGCCCGGTTCGGCGCCCAGGTGATGACCGACCCGGTGTTCCGCGAAATCATGATCGAGGAGGCTCTGAGCTCGCGCGCGCTGCTCCAGATCATCGACGGGCTCAACCGGTGCCTGCCCGATCTGCCGGCCGAGGTGCGGGCCGAGCGCTATGACATGGCTCGTCAGCTCATGGTGCACGTGTGCGCCGAGCGCGAGCGCGCCCTGGCCGAGGGCACCCCCACACCCCGATCGAGCTGGCACGACGCCGCGACCGGGTTGATCGACGCCATCGTCGGACTGTGGCTGGCACCGGTCACGTCCTAAGGAGGACTTTTCCATGAACGTAGTCAAAGCGTGAACGCGCCCTCCAGCGTCCTGGTGGTCGGCGCGTCCGCCGCCGGGCTGGCCACCGCGGAGGCGTTGCGGCGCAAGGGGTATCCGGGCGGTCTGACCATACTCGGTGCCGAGCCGCATCTGCCCTACGATCGGCCACCGTTGTCCAAACAGGTCCTCTCCGGCGCCTGGGACCCCGAGCGGACTCAGCTACGGCCGCAGACGGCTCTGTCCGCCTTGGACGCCGAGTTCATCCTCGGCGACCCGGCCGTCGGCCTGGACGCGGCCGGGCGCACCGTCCATACCGCGTCCGGGCGCGCCCTGCGGGCCGACGCCGTCGTGGTGGCCACCGGGCTGCGGCCCCGCAGGCTCGCCGGGCAGGCGGAGCTGGCCGGGGTCCACACGCTGCGTACGCTCGACGACGCGCTGGCGCTGCGGGCGGAGCTGCTGGCTTCCTCGCGGCTCGTGGTCGTGGGGGAAGGCGTGCTGGGCGCCGAGATCGCCGCCACCGCTCACGGCCTGGGCCTGGAGGTCACCATGGCCGGTCCGCTGGCGGCACCGCTGGCCGGTCAGGTGGGGCCATGGGTCTCGGGGATGCTCGCCGAGCTGCACACCGAGCGCGGGGTCCGCCTGCGGCTCGGCGCCGGGGTCAGCGGGCTGACCGGCGACCAGGGGCGCGTCACGGGCGTGCGCCTGGTCACCGGCGAAGTGCTGCCGGCCGACGTGGTCGTGGTGGCGATCGGGTCCGACCCGGCGACCGAATGGCTCGCCGGCAGCGGCCTGCGGGTGGACAACGGGCTGGTGTGCGACTCCCGCTGCCGCGCGGCCGACGGGATCTACGCGGTCGGCGACGTGGCCCGCTGGCACCACGACAAGCTCGGCGGCCTGCTGCGGCTGGAGAACCGGACCAACGCCACCGAACAGGCCATGACCGTCGCGTCGAACGTCCTCGGCGACGACCAGCCCTACTGTCCCGTGCCCTACTTCTGGACCGACCAGTTCGACGCCAAGCTCCAGGTACACGGAGTGCTGCCCGTCGACGCCGAGGTGACCGTGGTGGAGGGCGACCCGGCGAACCGCCGCTTCGTCGCGCTCTACCGCCGCGACGGCAGGGTCACCGGCGTCCTGGGCTGGAACATGCCCAAACAGACGCGCCTGCGTCGGCAGGACGTCGTCGACGCGCTCTCCGACCTCGTACCGACTCCCTGACATTGGAGAATTCATGACAAGCACGGCTGAAATTCCGGATTACCCGATGACCAGGGCGAAGGGCTGCCCCTTCGATCCGCCCCCGGCGCTGCAGGCCAAGCAGGAGGAGGGCCCGCTCGCCAAGGTCCGCCTGTGGGACGGGAGCACCCCGTGGGTGGTGACCCGTTATGCCGAGCAGCGGGCGCTGCTGGCCGACCCACGGGTCAGTGCCGACATCACCCGGCCCGGCTATCCGAGCCCGGCCCCGCTCAATGGCGCGGCGCCCATCAGCTTCATCCTGATGGACGATCCCGAGCATGCCCGGCTGCGGCGGATGGTGACGGCGCCGTTCACCATCAAGCGGGTGGAGGCGATGCGGCCGGCCGTCCAGAAGATCGTGGACGACCTGATCGACGAGATGCTGGCCGGTCCGAAGCCGGTCGACCTGGTGACGGCGTTCGCCCTGCCGGTGCCCTCGCTGGTGATCTGCGAGCTGCTCGGTGTGCCGTACGCCGACCACGACTTCTTCCAGGAGAACAGCAAGGTCCTCATCAACCGGGACGCGGCCCCGGAGCAGCGGATGGCCGCCGTCGGCCGCCTGAACGGCTACCTGAACGACCTGCTGGGCGAGAAGCTCGCCAACCCCGGCGACGACCTGCTGTCCGGGCTGACCGAGCGGATCAAGACCGGGGAGCTGTCCCAGCACGACGCGGCCGGGATCGGGGTGCTGCTGCTGATCGCCGGGCACGAGACCACCGCGAACATGATCGCGCTCGGCACCCTCGCCCTGCTGGAGAACCCCGGCCAGCTGGCCCTCCTGCGGGACAGCGCGGATCCGAAGCTCGTCTCCTCGGCGGTCGAGGAGCTGCTGCGCTACCTGAACATCACGCACAACGGGCGGCGCCGGCTGGCGCTGGCGGACATCGAGATCGACGGGCAGGTCATCCGCGCCGGTGACGGGCTGATCATGCCCAACGACATCGGCAACCGCGACCCCGACGCCTTCCCCGACCCCGACCGGCTGGACATCCAGCGTGACGCCCGCCACCACGTGGCGTTCGGCTTCGGCGTCCACCAGTGCCTGGGCCAGCCGCTGGCCCGGATGGAACTGCAGGTCGTCTACAGCACCCTCTACAAGCGCATCCCCACCCTGCGGCCGGCCGCGGATCTGGAAGAGATCCCGTTCAAGCACGACGGCTCGGTGTACGGGGTCTACTCGCTCCCCGTGACCTGGTGACTTTCCCGACTACTACGACGACAGGCAAGAGGATCTCATGAAGGTGATCATCGACCAGGACAAGTGCGTGGCTTCGGGACAGTGTGTGGTCGCCGCCGCGGACGTGTTCGACCAGCGCGACGAGGACGGCATCGTCGTGCTGCTGAACGCCGACCCGCCGGCCGAGCAGGCCGCCGACGTCCGGCACGCCGCGGTGGTCTGCCCGGCGCTGGCCATCCACATCGAGGACTGACGTCCACCCGAGGCCACCTCGACCGACCGAGGTGGCCTCTGGTTCATCCGCCTCTCCCTGGCCGCACCCCGGCCACTGACCTCAGGCGCTCTTGAGCGGCTGCCACCAGGCGCGGTTGTCGCGGTACCAGGCGACGGTCTCGGCCAGGCCGGTCTCGAAATCCTTGCGGGGCCGGTAGCCCAGCTCGGCGCGGATCTTGGCGCAGTCGACCGAGTAGCGCAGATCGTGGCCCTTGCGGTCCTCGACGTACGAGACCAGGTCCCAGCCGACGTCACAGGCTTTGAGCAGCAGGTCGGTGAGTTCCCGGTTGGTGAGCTCGGTGCCGCCGCCGATGTTGTAGATCTCACCGGGACGGCCGCCGGCCCGGACCAGTTCGATGCCCCGCACGTGATCGTCGATATGCAGCCAGTCGCGGCTGTTACCGCCGTCGCCGTACAGGGGAACCGGCCGCCCGTCGAGGAGGTTGGTGACGAACAGGGGGATGATCTTTTCGGGATAGTGGTGGTGGCCGTAGTTGTTGGAGCAGCGGGTGACGCGTACGTCGAGCTCGTGGGTGCGGTGATAGGCGAGGGCGAGCAGGTCGGAGGCCGCCTTCGAGGCGGAGTAGGGGGAGCTGGGCCGCAGCGGATCGGACTCCAGCGACGAGCCCTCCGGGATCGAGCCGTAGACCTCATCGGTGGAGACGTGCACGAAGGTCCCCAGCCCGCTGCGGACCGCCGCGTCGAGCAGGGTCTGGGTGCCGGCCACATTGGTCCGCACGAACTCGGTCGCGCCCGTGATGGATCGGTCGACATGGGATTCGGCGGCGAAGTGGATCACCTGGTCGTGTTCGGCGACGAGTGGGTCGACCAGCCGCGCGTCGCATATGTCGCCCTGGACGAACGTGAATCTGTCGCTCGTGCGTACCTGGTCCAGATTCGCGGGGTTGCCGGCGTAGGTGAGTTTGTCGAGGACGGTGATCCGCGTGTCGCCGTCGGTTTCGAGCAGGGCGCGCACGTAGTGGGAGCCGATGAATCCGGCACCCCCCGTGACCAGAATCCTCATCGCAAGATCTCCTGCCTGATCCCGAGCGTAGTCACCGTGCGTCGCGTCACGATCCGCCTTTCGGCGTGGAAATCATATCGCCGGTAAACCGTGCGCAACCGTTTAGCGGCCGACATAGGGGGGCGCCGGGGGCGGGGTAGGGGGTAAATGAGGGTTGTCTTGGAGTCCATTCCGCGGTGATCCGGTGTGATGCTCGGGGAACGAATATGGATTCTGGCTGCCCGGTTTTCCCCTGAGGAAGGGTATTTCGTGAAAGGCATAATTCTGGCCGGCGGGCACGGTACGCGGCTGTACCCCATTACTCTCGCGGTCTCGAAACAGTTGCTCCCCGTGAACGACAAGCCGATGATCTATTATCCCTTGTCGGTGCTCATGCTCGCGAATATCAGAGAGATCTTGGTGATCTCCACCCCGGAGGACCTGCCGAATCTGGCGCGCCTGCTGCGCGACGGCTCACACCTCGGGCTCAGCATCACCTACGCGCGCCAGGACGAGCCCGTCGGCCTGGCCGACGCCTTCATACTCGGCGCCGACCATATCGGCGACGATTCCGTGGCGCTGGTGCTCGGCGACAACATCTTCCACGGATATTCGTTCTACGACATCCTCCAGGAGAACACCGCGGACGTGGACGGCTGCGTGTTGTTCGGCCATCCGGTCAGCGATCCCGAGCGCTACGCCATCGCCGAGATGGACTCGCTCGGCAGGCTCGTCTCCATCGAGGAGAAACCTGCGCATCCGCGCTCCAACCGCGCCGTCGTCGGGCTTTATCTCTACGACAACGACGTGATCGACATCGCCAAGAACGTCCAGCCGTCCGCCCGTGGTGAGCTCGAGATCACCGACGTCAACCGGGTCTATCTCGAGCGGGGCAAGGCGAAATTCGTCGAACTCGGACGCGGGTTCGCCTGGCTCGACGCGGGCACGCCCGACTCCATCCTGCAGGCCAGCCAGTACGTCCACATGCTGGAGGGCCGGCAGGGCGTACGCATCGCGTGCATCGAGGAGATCGCGCTGCGGATGAACTACATCGACGCCGAGGCCTGTTACCGCCTCGGCGAGGAACTGCTGCCGTCCAGCTACGGCCGGTACGTCTGCGCCCTAGCCACCGAATTCGGCCACGCGCCGCAACCGGCCGGCACGTTCTCCTAGAGATCTCCCCTAGAGATCTCCCCTAGAGATCTCCCCTAGAGATCTCCCCTAGAGATCTCCCCTAGAGATCTCCCCTAGAGATCTCCCCTAGAGATCTCCCCTAGAGATCGGCCGGCCACGATCACCGGAGGTACCCGACATGACCGTTCCCTCCTTCGACGGCTCCTCGTCCGCCGTGCCGCCCCTGTCCGGGCGCGAACCCGTGGAGGTCGCGCTCGAGGGCGGTCCCGCCGATGTTCCGCGAAAGCTGCGCGTCATGCACGACGTGGTCTCAGCGGGAAAGATAAAGATTCCGCGCAACGGCGGATACGAGCATTTCGAGCGGGTCGGCGTATCCGCGGATTCCGGCGGCCCGCCGCTCTTCCGGTGGACCACCCGTACCAAAGTGGCCGAATGAGTAAGGCCCGGGTCTCACAGCGCCTTTCGCAGATCCGGCTCGTGTTCGGCCGAGCCGGAATTCTCCCGCTCCTCGATGAAGACGGCGACCCCGTCGAGCAGGCGGCGGATGCTGAACCAGAGCCATTCGTCGATGTGGGCCACTTCCTCCTGCCGCTCCAGCAGGCTCGACAGCATGGGGAAGTGGCCGGATTCGAGAATCTCCGCCAGCATCGGCATCTTGGCCGCGCGCCACTGCCGCGTGGTGACCCCGGTACGCCGTTCGGCCTCCCATTCGCTGACGCGAAGCAGGGCGGCCCCTTGCACCTGGGCGCTCACCGCGATGCTCACCCAGTGCATCGTCACCGGATCGAGCCCGAGACCGTCCAGGGCGCCCATGGCCCGTTCGAGGTCGGCCAGCACGTTCGGCCCGAGCGGCGGCTGAGGGGTCGCGATGACCTGCAGCACCCACGGATGCCGGGAATAGAGCCGCCACTCCCGCAGCGCGGACAGTTCGAGCCGGGACCGCCAGTCGGCCGGGACGGGCGTCAGATTCTTGTCCTCGCCGTGCACGCGATCGACCATCAATTCGATCAAGGCGTCCTTGCTCGTCACGTATCGGTACAGCGACATCGTGCCCACGCCGAGCTCGGCCGCCACCCGGCGCATGGACAGCGCCTCCAGGCCCTCGGTATCGGCGATCTCGATGCCGGTGTCCACGAGCCGTTCCAACGTGAGCCCTTCGCGAGGTGCTCGCGGGGCGGGCTCGGGTTTGGGCGGCAGGGTCTCTTCTCTGGTGGGCTCTGGGGGAGGCGCCTCGGCGCAGGGCCGTGCGCGCGCGGCCACCCGCGCCCTGTATGCCCGAGCCTGGCACGACCGCGAACAATATCGCGGTCGTCGCCCCCGAGGTGCGGCACACAACGGGTTGCCGCATTCTGCGCAGGTGAGCATCTGGCCTCACAGATTTTGTCACGCGCATCTTGATAAGTGGTGAAATTCTATCACATGAGTTCGTGATGAAATTGATCGCCAAGCGTGATGAATCGCGCCGCGACTCTGCCGAAACTGCGCGATATATACCCGCCAGTGGCGCTTTGTCGGAATTTATTTCCCGTTTCGTGTCTTGAGGCCTACCGGTGGCGGACATGAGTACGTCGTATGCACTCGTACACGGTATCTGAGGAGTGTGGGATGGAAACGGAGTCGAAGATCGCCGGACGGCGGGAGTGGATAGGACTGTCGGTTCTCGTCCTGCCCGTCCTGCTGATCTCTATTACCGTCACGGTCCTTTACTTCGCGCTGCCGTTCCTCAGCGCGGATCTCCAGCCGAGCGGGCCCGAGCAGCTCTGGATCGTCGACATCTACGCCTTCTGGCTGGCGGGGCTGCTGATCGTCATGGGCACGCTCGGGGACCGGATCGGCCGCCGGCGCCTGTTACTCATCGGCGCCGCCGTCTTCGGGGTCACCTCCGCCGCGGCCGCCTACGCGCCCAGCGCCGAGATGCTCATCGTCCTGCGCGCCCTGCAAGGAGCGGCGGCCGCGACCCTCATGCCGTCCACCCTGGCGTTGATCCGCAACATGTTCCACCAGGCTCGGCAGCGCCGGCTGGCCATCGCGATCTGGGCCGCCGGGTTCTCCGGGGGCAGCGTGCTCGGCCCGATCGTGGGCGGGTGGATGCTGGAGAGATTCTGGTGGGGCTCGGTGTTCCTGATCAACGTGCCGATCATGGTCCTGCTGCTGGCGCTCGGCCCGATCCTGCTACCGGAATATCGCGACCCGCAGGCCGGCCGGCTCGACATGGTGAGCGCCGCACTGACGCTGGTAGCCGTGCTCCCGATCGTCTACGGAGTGAAGGACATCGCCGAACAGGGCCTGAGCTCGACCGCCGCGCTCGGCATCGCCGTGGGCCTGGCCGCCGGCATCTCGTTCGTCTGGAGGCAGCGCGCGCTGACCGACCCGATGCTCGATCTGCGCCTGTTCGCGAACCGGGGGTTCGGCATCTCGCTGATCACCAGCACGCTCGCCATCTTCGCCCTCATGGGGCTGTTCTACTTCATCGCGCAATACCTGCAGCTGGTGCTGGGCCTGCGCCCCTTCGTCGCGGGGATCCTGACGTTGCCCGCCGCGGGCATGGCCCTCGTCGGATCGATGCTGGCCGTGGTGGTGGTGCGATGGACGCGTCCCGGATTCGTCATCGGCGGTGGCATGCTGCTCGCGGGGGCGGGCTTCGCGGTGCTCACGCAGCTCGAAGGGGAGCCGGGCGTCCAGACGCTCGTGATCGGCCTGGCGCTGCTGGGTGCCGGGCTCGGCGCCGTTCAGGCGGTGGCCTCCGATCTGGTCGTCACGGTGGCGCCCGAGGAGCGGGCCGGCTCGGCGTCGGCGGTGCTGGAGGCCGGTACCGAGTTCGGCGCCGCGCTCGGTGTCGCGGTCCTGGGCAGCCTCGGGCTGGCGATCTACCGCTGGTCGTTCGCCGCTCCGCCCGGCCTCCCCCCTGAGGCCGCCCAGACGGCGCGCGAAACGCTCGGTGGCGCGGTCGAGGTGGCCGCCCGGCTTCCGGAGCAGACGCGGGCGGCCTTGCTCGACGCGGCACGTACGGCTTTCACCGAGGGCATGCGGATGGCCGCGATCTCGGGTGCGGTCGTCCTGGTGGCCACGGGCGTCATGGCCGCGATCCAGCTCCGGCAGGTGACCACCGAGGAGACCGTCGACCAGGCGAGGTGAGTCAGCGTAGCTCCACATAGGAGAACTGCGCGGGCAGGTCCCTCCGGCCCCGTACGTTGAGCTTGCGGTAGATCCGGGTCAGATGCTGCTCGACGGTGCTGACCGTGATGTAGATCTTCCGGGAGATCTCCCGGTTGGTGTAGCCCAGGGCCGCGAGGGAGGCCACGCGCTGCTCGGCGTCGCTCAGCAGGCCCATGCTCTCCGTGTCCTCCGTCTCCTGCTCGGCCGGATCGTCCTGGCGTACCGCCCAGCGCAGCGGCTCCGCCTGGCACTCGTCGGCCACCCGGTCGGCCCAGTAGCCGATCATCCGGGCTTTGTGGAGCTCGCCGATCTCGTTGAAGGCATGGGTCAGATCGACGAGCGCGTAGGCCATCTCCAGCCGGTCTCCGGCGCTCTGGAGCATGTCGACGGCCTCCCTGAGCAGCCCCGGCCGCTTCTTGAGGTCGCCGGTCGCGGCCAGCAGCCGGAGCGTGGCCCCTTTGGCCCTGAGCGAGTCGCCGCCGGGCAGGTCGTACGGCTCCTCGAGCAGGGTCCTGGCCTGGTTCGGCTGGCCCATCTGCATGAGCGCGGCGGCCGCTCCCTGGCGCCAGGGCACGAGTACGGGTGTGTCGAGGTTCCAGGAGCGCATGAGCCTCCCGCAGCTCAGGAAGTCGTTGAGCGCCGCGTGCGAAAGGCCCGTCGCCAGGTGGAAAGCGGCCCGTGCCTGGAGATAGTGCAACCCGAACCGGCTCTGATAGGTCGCCGCGGGGATGGGATGCCTGAGCAGTTGGGTCGCGACGTCGAACTTCCCCATTTCGGTGTTGGTGCGGATCAAGGCGGCCAGCGGCAAGCCGATATGAATCCCCATACTCCGGCTCGGTAATACATCCAGTGCTATAGAGGCATATTTATGGGCAATCGTCAGATCCCCTTGACGAATGGCTATGTGCGCTCGGAGGCCGGCCAGCACCGCTCGCCAGGTGGGGGAGCGTCGTTGTACCGCTTCTTCGAACAAGACATCACAGAGTGGGGCCGCTCGATCCGCCTGATCGGAGTAGAGCAGTGTGAAAAGAGAGGATTCGATGGCTTCAAGATGCGCATCGTCCAGCGTGGTGGACTGGAGGACGCGTTCCGCGGTCGAGATCTTATGTTCGTCCTCCTCCGTTCTCAGAAAACCCGACAAAAGGGCGGCCCCTTGCAGCTGCCATACGCCGGCTGCCGGTTTGGCCGCGTCCATGGCAGCGCCCATAGAGGTGTCCGCCGCATCGAGCAGAAGTGGGGGAAAGGCGGAAGCCAGCCACTGATGGGTGACGCCGAGCCGGAAGAGCGTCTCTTTCTCGGCGGATTCGGCGGCCATGGCGTTGAGCCGTCGCAGCGCCTCCGCGGCCTCGTCAAGCCGCCCGTGCCACAGGAAGAACCTCAGCAGCATCCGGACGTCTTCGAACCCGAGGCGGCCCTCCCGCGCCACGGCCATGAGCGGGTCGAGGTGCTGGGCGGTGGCCGCGGGATTGACCAGCCACTCCGTCCGCGCGAGCGAGGCCCGCAGGGCCGCCCGCCGCGCGTCGTCCTGACACAGGTCGATCGCCAGTCTCAGGCACTGGATGGCGAAGTCGTGCTCGTCGTTGAGCAGCGTCTGGTCGGCGGCTTCCCGCAGCTCCGCCATCGCCCATGGCTCCAGGCCGTCGGCGGCGTGGATGAGGTGCTCGGCGACCGCGGTGCTGGCCGCTCCCTCCGTGTGGAGGAGCTGGGCGGCCCGCCGGTGCATGTCCTTGCGCTGCTCGGCGTCGAGGTCGTCGAGAACGGCCGACCGGGTTTCCGGGTGGCAGAAGCTCTCTCCGTCGACGATGCCGACGGCGGCGAGATGGTTGAGAGTTTGCTGAACGGTCGCTTGCGGAAGTTCCAGTAATTCGGCCAGCAGGTTCGGAAAGGCGAGATCGCCGAGCACGGCGAGGCCGCGAGCGGTGCGCAGCGAGGTCGGGTCGGTGCGATGCAGGAGGGCGCGCACCGAGCGGGAGAAAGCATCTCCGATGACCAGCGAATTCGACTCGCCCGACTCGTGCAGGTAGTCCTCGACCAGTGCCTCGACGAGCAGAGGATTGCCGCCGCCGGCCGCATGGAAGTCCGGGCCGAGTTTTTCCGCCGTCTCCTGGTCCATGGATTTGCAGAGCATCCTGGTGACGCCCTCCTGGGAAAGCGTGCCCAGTCTCATGTGCTGGCAGTGCGGATGACGCATCAGGTCTATCTCGATAAGCGGATCCATCCCCTGTGGATTTTCGGCCGCCGTCACCACGACGAATACATTGGCATTGTTGAGCCGCTGCACGAAATTAAGCAGGAGTTGCCAGGACAATGCGTCCGAATATTCGACGTCGTCGACGGTGATGAGCACCGGCGAGCTGGTGGAGAGCTCCAGGACGATCGACCACAGCCCCTGAATGGTGTGCAGCCAATCGGGATTGTGCGGCGACTCGCCGATCGCCTTCGCGCTGAAGGCGGCCTCCTCGATCAGCCGGGCGGCCTCGGAGGCGTGCTCGATCGGCAGCGCCGCGCTGTGGAAGCTCTGGCTGGCCATCCCGAGCGGAAGGTTGCGGTCGGTCCGTGAGCAGGTGGCGCTCAACCAGGTGACGCCGGCGGCGGCGGCACGCTGGCTGAAGGTGTAGGCCAGTTCGGTCTTGCCGACCCCGGTGGGTCCCGTGATCACCATGACCCGGCCTTTGCCGTGAATGCAGTCCCTCAGCAGATCGTCCAGATCCGTGATTTCGTGGTCACGCTCGATGAGGGTCATCGTCTTTCTGGTTCGCCCCCTTACGCCAGTACGAAGGGTCGTGCCCCCTGTCTAATCATTCTCCTACTGACGCCACGCCACGTGTCAATACATTCGGACAACACTCAGGAGTGTTCGCGGATTTCATCACGGTTCCGCTGTTTCATCACTTCGTCACGGATGCGCTCGCGGTATCGCAAACCCCCCTTAGTGCCCCTTACCCGACGGGCAAAACCTAGGGGTGCCCCAGCCTGCGCGCCCGCACTGAATGAGTTATTCTCCTGTTCACTGTAAAGATAGCGGGGCGGAATGTGCGTGGTGACTCGCGGCGGGTAAGAGATTTCACGAGCCGGGCTCGGTCAAAGTGAATCAAGAGTTGCCGCCGATATAGCCCACAGCTTTTCTTGGTTTAATCCGGCCCGAAACGAGTGAGAAAGGGATTGCCGTGAGTGACGTGGTAAACACCGATGAGACCTGGATCCGGCGTTACCATCCTTCGCCCGAGGCGTCGTCCGTGCTCGTCTGCCTGCCGCACGCCGGCGGCGCGGCCAGCTTCTATTTCCCGGTCTCGAAGATGATGCCGCCGTCGGTGGAGGTCCTGGCGATCCAGCTGCCCGGCAGGCAGGACAGGCGCGGTGAGCCCGGCGTCGAGAGCATCGGGGAGCTGGCCGATCGCATCGTGGCGACGCTCCGGCCGTGGACCGGTCTGCCCGTGGCTCTGTTCGGTCACAGCATGGGCGCGACCGTCGCCTTCGAGGTGGCCCGCAGGCTCGACCGGAGTGGCACGGCCCCGCTGGGGCTGTTCGCGTCGGGGCGGCCCGCGCCATCGGCGCTCCGCCCGGCCGGCGCACAGCGGCGGTCGGACGAGTGGCTGCTGGCCGAGGTACGCAAGCTAGGTGGCACCCACGCGCAGGTGCTGGGCGACGACGAGTTCGTCCGCGCGATCCTGCCCGCGCTGAGGAGCGACTACCGGGCGCTGGACACCTATCGCTACCTGCCCGGGCCGAGACTGTCCTGTCCCATCCTCGCTCTCAGAGGCGAGGAGGATCCCAAGGTCAGCCTCGAGGAGGCCCGGGCATGGGGCGACCACACCGCGGCGGGATTCGAGCTGCGTACCTTCCCCGGTGATCACTTCTATCTCGTGGAGCACGCGGCGGAGGTCATCGCCCTCGTCGTCGACCGGATGCGCGGGGCGCTGGAAGCCTTCGATCAGCGGGTTTAGGAATAGTCGTAGAACCCGCGGCCGGACTTCCTGCCCAGCAGACCGCCCTCCACCATGCGCAACAGGACCGGTGGCGGTGAGTAGCTCGGCTCCTTGAACTCGCCGTACAACGCGTCGGCGATGGAGGCCACCGTGTCGAGCCCGATCAGGTCGGCCAGGCTCAGCGGGCCCATGGGATGGGAGCAGCCCAGCACCATGCCGCGGTCGACGACCTCCGCGGTGGCGAACCCGGACTCCACCATTCTCATGGCCGCCAGGAGATAGGGGATCAGCAGGGCGTTCACCACGAACCCCGCGCGGTCGGCCGAGTGGATCACCTGTTTGCCGAGTGTCGCGGTGACGAACAGCTCGGTCTGGAGCTTCGTCTGATCCGTCGTCAGCAGCGAGCCGGTCAGCTCCACCAGCGCGAGCACGGGCACGGGGTTGAAGAAGTGGACGCCGATGACCTGGCCGGGCCGGCCGGTCGCGCGCGCGAGCCTGATGATCGGAATGGACGACGTGTTGGACGCCAGGATGGCGTCGGGGAGTTCCACGATCTTGTCCAGCGCGCCGAACACGTCGAGCTTGGTCGACTCCTCCTCGGGGACGGCCTCGAAGACGAGCTGCCGGTCGCCGAGATCATTGAGGTCCGCGGTGAAGACGACGCGTCCCACCGCCGCGTCCCGCTCCTCCTCGGTGATCGTCCCTTTGCGCAGGCCGCGGTCGAGTGATCTGAGCAGGCGCCGCCGTCCACGGGACACGGACGCCTCCGTGGAGACCACGACCCGTACGTCGAGGCCCGCGCGGGCGCACACGTCGGCGAGGCCGGAGCCCATCACCCCGCAGCCCACGATGCCGATACTGGTGAACTGGGTCATCTCGCCTCCTGTGGCGCTCTGGCCGTCCAGCGGAGCAGGCAGGCGCCGACCGACATGCCGCCGCCGAACCCGGCGAGCAAGATGAGATCGTCCTGTTTGAGGATGCCTGACCGATTGGCTACGTCGAGCGCCACGGCCACCGAGGCGCTGCCCAGGTTGCCGTACCGCTCGACTATGCGGGGGGTGTGCGTGCCGGTGAGGCCGCAGCGCTCGACCAGCTCCGTCATCAGGCGGCCGTTCGCCTGGTGAGGGAAGAACGCGTCGATCTCGTCCAGCCCGAACCCGGTGCGGTCCACCAGGCTCTTCATCGCGGGCGGCACGTGCTCCAGCACGAACTCCGTGACGCCGCGGCCGTCCATTCTGAAGTAGTGCTCGCCGTCCGCGACGGTCGTGTGGGACGCCGGCTGCCGGCTGCCGCCCGCTTTGATGCCGATGAGCCCGTGGGCGGCGCCGTGACTGGACAGCTCGAAGTCGATGAACCCCGACGGCTTGGGCACCGCGCCGACGATGGCGACGCCGGACCCGTCCCCGAACAGGACGGAGGTGCGGCGGTCCGCGAAGTCGAGCTGCCTGGAGTACAGGTCGGCGCCGACGACCAGGGCGTAGGTGTCCGGGCGGAGCGCGATGAGGCTGTCGGCGATGGCGAGGCCGTACACGAATCCGCTGCAGACGACGTTGATGTCGAAACAGGCGGCGGTGTGCGCGCCCAGCGCGTCCTGCACGAGGTAGGACGTGGGCGGCTGGGGGGAGTCGCCGGTGGACGTCGCCACGATGATGTAGCCGATCCGGCCGACGTCGATGTCGCTCCGCCGCAACGCGTCCAGACAGGCCTGTACGGCGAGGTCCGAGGTCGCCTCGTGCGGCGCGGCGCGACGGCGGGACTCGATCTGCGTCTTGCGGAGGATCCACTCCGCGTCGACGCCCACCTGGCGCGCCAGGTCCTCGTTGGCGATCTCTTCCGCAGGGAGATAGGAACCGGTCGCCAGGATCCCGGTTGAGTGTGCGGCCACTGTCAGATCCGCCTTTTCTTGCCAGCCATGCCTATGCCGGCGTCGAGGGGGTGGGGGTGGCGTCCACCGGGCCGCGCAGCGGGTTGAGGCGGTCCGCGCCGAGCTCGGCGCGCCGCGCGGGGTCGGTGACGCCCATTCCGGGCTCGGGCGCCATGCAGAGCACGCCGACCTTGCCGATGTGTGCGTTGGTCTGCACCAGCCGGGTGGCCTCCGCGACCTCGTCCAGCGGGTAGACGGTGGACAGGGTCGGCACCACCTGCCCGAGGTCGAACAGCCGCACGCACTCCCGCACCTCCTGCAGGTTCGCCCCGTGGCTGCCGATGATGCGCTTGAGGTGCATCCAGAGGTAGCGGTTGTCGTAGTAGTGCTGGTAGCCGGTGCTGGAGCCGCAGGTGACGACCGCGCCGCCGCGACGGGCCACGAACACCGAGATGCCGAACGTCGCCTTGCCCACGTAGTCCATGACGATGTGCGGATCCTCGCCGACCGCCGTGCGGACGGCCTTGCCCAGCCGCTTGCCCAGCGTGATCGTCTGCTCGGGGGTGATCTCGACGTCGTCGGTCATCCCTATCTCGTTGCGGTTGATGACGACGTCACAGCCGAGACTTCTCAGGACCTCGGCCTTCGACTCCGAGCCGACGACTCCCACGGGTATGCCGCCGCCGTTCTTGACCATCTGCACGGCGTACGCGCCGAGGCCGCCGGCCGCGCCCCAGATGAGGACGACGTCGCCCTGCTTCATGCGGGCGCCCCGGGGGCTGACCAGCATGCGGTAGACCGTGCCGGCGCACAGCGTGACGCAGGCGGCCTCCTCCCAGCTCAGATGGGCCGGCTTGGCCGCGAGCTGGCTGGCCCGGGCCAGGGTGTAGTGCGCCAGGCCGCCGAAGTTGGTCTCGAAGCCCCAGACCCGCTGCTCGGCGCCGAGCATGCCGTCGTCGTGCGTGGCCGGTTCCTGGTCGTCGGCCTGGATCGGGCTGATCACGACGTGGTCGCCGACGCGCCAGCGTCGTACGCCCGCGCCGACCGCGACCACGACCCCGGCCCCGTCGGAGCCCAGCACGTGGAAGGGCTGGTCGTGGCGGGCCGCGAACGCGCTCGTCCGGCCGAACCGCTTGAGGAAGCCGAACGTCGGCAACGGCTCGAACGTCGCCGACCAGACGGTGTTGTAGTTGATCGAGCTGGCCATGACCGCCACCACGACCTCGTCCGGCGCGAGTTCGGGCATGGGCACCATGCCGACGCGCAGCGACTTGCGGACGTCCTTGTCGTCCATGCCGGTGAACATCTCGGTGTCCTCCACCCGGAGGTAGGAGGCCGGATACTCCTTGGGCAGCGGGATCTTCGTCAGCTCGCCGGGCGTGGCTCCGCCCAGCAAGGCGTCGGCCATGGGATCCATGTCACTCCTTAGTCTTGAGCCGATCACAGCGGGATGTTCCCGTGACGGCCACGTGTCGCCGACGCGGTGGCGAGCGCGGTGGCGAGCGCCATGGCGAGCTTGGGCCGGGTCTGCGCGGGGTCGATCACTTCGTCGACGACGCCCAGGGCCACGGCGCGGGCGACGCCTCCTGCCACGCGGGTGTGCTCGGCGACGAGTTGCCGCCGCAGTTCGGCGCGCTCGTCGTCGTGCGCGGCGGCGAGCCGCTTGCGGTGCAGGATGCCCACCGCCGCGTCCGCGCTCATCACCGCGATCTTCGCCTCCGGCCAGGCGAACACCGCGGACGCGCCGAGCGAGCGGGAGTTCATGGCGATGTACGCCCCGCCGTACGACTGGCGCGTGACCAGCGTGACCCGGGGGACCGCCGCCTCGGCGAAGGCGTGCAGCAACTTGGCGCCCCGCCGGACCACGCCACCCCATTCCTGGGTGACACCGGGCAGGTAGCCGGGAACGTCGACGATCACGATCAGCGGAATGCCGAACGCATTGCACATCCGGACGAATCGCGAGGCCTTCTCGGCGCTCAGCGAGTCGAGGCAGCCGCCCATGCGCAGCGGGTTGTTGGCGATCACGCCGACGCTCCCGCCGCCCAGGCGGCCGAGGCCGACGACGATGTTGGGGGCCCAGCGCGGCTGTAATTCCACGAAGGGGGTGCCGTCGTCGACGATCTCGCGGACCAGCGGGCGCACGTCGTAGGCCCGCCGCGCCCGCTCCGGCAGCAGCGATCGCAGGTCCGTTCCGCCCAGCGCGACCCGGGGTTCGACGCGGGCGCGGTGGGCCAGCAGCAGGGTCACCCGCCGGGCGGACTCGTACGCTTCGCTCTCGGAGTCGACCACGATGTGCGCCACGCCCGACTTGCGGCTGTGCGTCTCGGCTCCGCCCAGCGACTCCATGTCGATCCGCTCACCGGTGACGGACCGCACGACGTCGGGGCCGGTCACGAACATCCGGCCGGCCTTGGCCATGATCACCACATCGGTGAGCGCCGGACCGTAGGCGGCGGCTCCCGCGGCGGGGCCGAGGATGACCGAGATCTGCGGCACCCGCCCGGAGGCGCGGGTCATCGCGGCGAACATCCGTCCGACGCCGTCCATCGACTCGACGCCGTCCGCCAGCCGGGCGCCGCCGGAATGCCACAGGCCGATCACCGGGCAGCCTTCGCGCACCGCCGTGTCGATGGCGGACACGATCTTCTCGCAGCCCGAGGCACCGAGCGCGCCGCCCATGATGGCCGGGTCGGTGCAGAAGGTGACCACCTGATGGCCCGCGATGCGGCCCATGACCGCGGACACGCCGCTGGCGTCGGCATCGTGCAGCGGCGTCACCGAGTCGGCGTCGAGCAGCCGGGCCAGCCGTACGGCCGGCGCGCGCTGGTCGAGCGGGAAGTGTTCCTGGGTGATCGGCGGGGTGGCGGTCAACGCGGTCTTCCGTTCGCATTCAGGGTGGAAAAGATTGTTTCCCGCATGTTTCCTACCTCCAGCGCCAACGCTGAGGACTTATCGTATGGATTCCAGCAGACTGCTGGAAAATAGGCTTATCCATGCCCTATCTCTACACAACCCTTACGAGTCCCCCTATGCGCCCTATAGCCTTGCCGGCGGAGGCGGAACGCCGGCCTCCCGGCGTTGTTCCCGGTCGCCACGTACGCGGGCGGAGTCGCCGCCGCGGCGCTCGCGTCCGCACGTCAAGCCCTGTTCCGCACGGCATCCGGGTCGATCCGCCGGACGGTGCCAACCCTGCGCAGGGGGAGCGACCCGGAAAAGAATGGCTTTATCGCATATTGCGCCATAGTTGCCGCTAGGGGGGCCGGTAGGGGTTGTTTCGCGCGTCTCCAGCGGCCAATCATGGTGCCGTCATTTCGACGTACGGCACCATTTCCTATGCCGGAAAGGTCAGCACATGGAGATAGCCGAGCTTGGAGTCGAGAGCGCTTTTCTGATCACGCCGGACGTCCACTCTGACCACCGGGGGCTTTTCCTCGAAGTGTTCAGCCAGCCGGTGTTCGAGCGGGCGGTGGGTCATCGGCTGTCCGTCGCCCAGCTGAACTGCTCGGTGTCCCGGCGCGGGACCATCCGCGGCATGCACGCCATCGCGCTGCCGGGCCAGGCCCGCTATGTCACCTGCGCGCAGGGGGGCATCGTCGACGTCGTGCTCGACATCCGGATCGGCTCGCCGACGTACGGCGCGCACGTCGCGGTCGAGCTGACCGCCGCGAACCGGCGGGCCCTGTATCTGGCGGAGGGGCTCGCGCACGGGTTCGCGCCGCTGACCGACGACGCCACCGTCGTCTACCTGTGTTCGAGCACCTGGTCCCCGGGCGCGGAGGTCATCATCAACGCGCTGGACCCGGAGCTCGGCCTGCCCTGGCCCGCGGACGGCCCGGTGCAGTCGGAGAAGGACGCGGCGGCGCCCTCCCTGCGGGAGGCCAGGCAGCTCGGGCTGCTGCCCACGCTCGCCGAGTGTCAGGCGCGGTACGCCGAACTCGCCGAGCTCACGTTGACGAGGTGACGGTGATGATCCCCCTGTTCCGGGTGGCGATGTCTCCCGAGGCGCCGACCAGGGCCGCCGAGGTCCTCGGCAGCGGCAGCATCGGCCAGGGAGCCAAGGTCGAGGAGTTCGAACGGGCCATCGCCGGCCGGGTCGGCCGGGACGAGGTGGTCACGGTCAACAGCGCCACGGCGGGCCTGCACCTCGCCCTGCACATGGTCGCCCGCCAGGATGACGACGACGGCGAGGTGCTGTCCACGCCGTTGACCATGGAGGCCACCAACTGGGCGATCCTGGCCAACCGGCTGCGCATCAGGTGGGTGGACGTCGACCCGGCCACCCTCAACGTCGACCTGGACGACCTCGCCCGCAAGATCTCGCCGAAGACGCGGGCCATCATGATCGTGCATTTCGCCGGCTATCCGGTCGACCTCGACCGGCTCCGCGCGATCATCGACCTGGCCGAGGCCAGATTCGGCTTCCGGCCACCGGTGATCGAGGACTGCGCGCACGCGTGGGGCGCGACCTACGGCGGTACGCCCATCGGCGGTCACGGCAATCTGTGCGTGTTCAGCTTCCAGGCCATCAAACACCTGACCTGCGGCGACGGGGGCGCTCTCGTCCTGCCGACCGAGGAGCTGCGGCGGCGCGCCACGCGGTTGCGCTGGTTCGGCATCGACCGGACGGCCGACCGGCTGCGCAACCCGCCGGACGTCACGGAGTGGGGCTTCAAGTTCCACATGAACGACATCAACGCCTCGATCGGCCTGGCCAACCTGGCCTGGGCGGACGAGGTGCTGGCCCGGCACCGTGCCAACGCCGCCTTCTACGACAGGGAGCTCGCCGGCGTCGCCGGCCTGGAGCTGACCGAGCGGGCCGCCGATCGCCGATCCTCCTTCTGGATCTATCCGATGAAGGTGGAGGACCGCGACGGCTTCATCAAGCGCATGGACGAGGCCGGGATCATGACCAGCAACGTGCACGAGCGCAACGACCTGCACACGGCCGTGCGCCCGTACTCCAGCCTGCTGCCCGGTCTCGACCGGGTCGCCCCGCGCGTCGTGTGCGTGCCCGTCGGCTGGTGGGTCACCGAGGAGCAGCGTACGCACATCGCGGACACCATCAGGCGGGGCTGGTGACCTCGCCTGCCGCTCTCCCTGCCAAGGGCACGGTGCCGTTCGGGGAGCACAAGACCTGGTACCGGGTCACCGGCACGCCGGGCGCGGGCCGGCCGGCCGTCGTCGTGCTGCACGGCGGGCCCGGCAGCACCCACGACTACCTGGTCGGCCTCGCCGCGCTCGCCCAGGAGGGCTGGCCCGTCGTGCACTACGACCAGCTTGGCAACGGCGGCTCCACGCACCTGCCCGGCAAGGGGGCCGAGTTCTGGACTCCGCGCCTGTTCCTCGACGAACTGGACAACCTGCTGCTCAGGCTCGGCCTCCGCGACGACTACGTGCTGGTCGGGCAGTCCTGGGGCGGCATGCTGGCCGCCCTGCACGCCTCGGCGAGACCGGGCGGCCTGCGCGGCCTGGTGGTCGCCGACGCCCCCGCCTCCTACCCGCTGTGGCTGCGGGAGATGCGGGTGCTGCGCGACCGGCTGCCCGAGGGCGTCAACGAGACGTTGCGCCGCCACGAAGCCGCGGGCACGACCGATTCGCAGGAGTACTTCGACGCGATGATGGTCTTCTACAACCGGCACGTCTGCACGCTGGACCCGTGGCCGCGCGAGTTCGTCGCCACGTTCATGGAGATCTACAACGACCCGACGGTCTACTACGCGATGAACGGGCCGAGCGAGTTCCACGTGATCGGCTCGCTGCGTGACTTCGGCGTGGAGGACCGCGTCGCGGACATCGAGGTGCCCACCCTGCTGATCTCCGGGCGGCACGACGAGGCCACGCCCGCCACCGTGCGACCGTACTTCGACCTCATCCCCGACGTGCGGTGGGAGGTCTTCGAGGAGTCCAGCCACACGCCGCACCTGGAGGAGCCCGAGCGGTTCAGACAGGTGCTGATCGAGTTCCTGAAAGGTCTGGGTTAGTGAAGTGGACATGCGGACCGCGATCGTCTTCCCCGGCATGGGACCCACCCGGTTCTCCGATGTCGACTCGTTCATGCTCGGCGACCCCGCCGCGCGGCGGCTGGTCGCGCTCGCCGACGACGTGCTCGGCTACTCGCTGGCCGGCCGCTTCCGCGACTCCGGTGACGACTACTCCGAAGCGGCACAGGTGGCCTTCCTGGTGAACTGCCTGGCTCTGGCGGAATGGGCGGAGCGGACGCTGGAGGTCAACCCGCACCTGGTCGCGGGCCCGAGTTTCGGTGGCAAGGCGGCCGCCGCCTATTCGGGCGCGCTGTCGTTCGCCGACGCCGTGCGCATGACCGCGGGTCTGGCGCGCTGCGCGGAGGACTACTTCGCGCACGAGCACCGGGACATCGTCACCTGCTCCTTCGTCCGCGTTCCCGAGGCCCGGCTGGCGGAACTGGTGGCGGAGCTGCGCGAGCGAGGCGAATGGCACGACGTCTCCTGCTACATAGATCACGACTTCTTCATGGTCTCGCTGCGGGAGCGGCAGGTGGAGTGGTTCGAAGGCCGGGTCCGGGCGATCGGCGGGCTGCCGTTGTACACGATGCGGCCGCCCATGCACTCGGCCGCCTTCGAGCCGCTGCGCAAGAGGGCCGAGGAGGAGGTGTTCGGTGAGCTGCGCTTCACCGACCCGCGGGTGCCGGTCGTCGACGATCACGACGGGAGGCTGCTGACCGGCGCGGCGGGGGTGCGGGCCATGGTGCTCGACGGCTTCGTCCGGCCGCTGCGCTGGCCCGAGGTGGTGGCCACGCTGCGGCGGCTCGGCGTCGAGCAGCTCTGCGTCAGCGGCCAGGACGCCATGTTCGGCCGGGTGCCGATCACCACGCGGAACTTCACCGTCGTCCCGGTGAACCCGAGGACGGCGGTGCTGCCGCGGCCATCGGTGCCCTCGGCCTGACGAGGCCCTGCGGGCCTCCCCGCGGGCCTCGTCAGGCGCCGGCCGGTCAGGCCACCGAAATCCCCGAAAGGACCGTCCAGAGCGTGCCCGGAGTCTCGAACGTCTCCTTCGTCAGCGCGTCGTCCTTGAATCGCACCCCGTATGCCTCCTCAAGGGTGGCCAGGAGTTCGACGATGCCCAGCGAATCGAGGCCGAGGCCCGGCAGATCCGCATTTTCGAGGAGCTTCTCGGTGGCGGGCAGAAACGGCAGATGCGGCCGCAGGAGTTCTTCGAAGCGTGCATCCCACATGACAGCTGATTTCCTTTCTCCAGTTTACCGAGAAAAAGCCTACGGCGCTGACGTTATCCGGCAACAATGTGAATGTCCATAATGGTGGATCAGATGAATGCAGATTATCCGGCACCCCTCTATGCGTATTTCCTGCGCGGCCTGGCCATGGCCCCCGACCGGCCCGCCTTCCGGGTCGGCCCGGACACGGCGACCTACGCGGAGCTCCACCGGGCGGCACTGCGCTGGGCCGGCGTCCTGCTGAGGTCGGCGCCGTGCCGGCCCGGCGCCGTGGGGGTCCTCGCGGACAAGGGGGGCACAGCGTACGCCGGCATCCTGGCCGGCCTCTACGCGGGAGCGGCGGTCGTGCCGCTGCAGCCGGACTTCCCGGCGTCCCGGACGCGCCAGATGATCGAGGCCGCCGGGGTGTCGGCGCTGATCGTCGACGACCGGGGCCAGAAGCGGGCGGAGGAACTCCGCGCCCAAGGGGTGGACGTGCCCGTCCTGTCGCCCGACACACTCGGTGGCGGGCGGGCCCTCGCCGCGCCGCGGCCGGTCGAGGCCACCGACGTCGCCTACGTGCTGTTCACCTCGGGGTCGACGGGCCGGCCCAAGGGGGTGCCCATCACGCACGGCAACACCGCGCACTACTTCGGGCTGCTGGCCGGACGCTATGACTTCACCCCCGACGACGTGTTCTCACAGACCTTCGACCTGACCTTCGACTGCGCGATGTTCGACCTGTTCTGCGCCTGGGCCGCCGGAGCGACCGCCGTGGGCGTGCCGTCGCACGCGTACGGGCACCTGCCGGAGTTCCTCGCCGAGCAGGGGATCACCGTGTGGTTCTCCACCCCCAGCGCGATCCCGCTGGTCCGCAGGACCGGCGGGCTGGCACCGGGGGCGCTGCCCACCCTGCGCTGGAGCTTCTTCGCCGGGGAGGCGCTGAAGTGCGCCGACTCCGTCGACTGGCAGCGCGCGGCGAGCGGCTCCGTCCTGGAGAACCTCTACGGCCCGACCGAGCTGACGATCACGATCACCGGTCACCGCTGGTCACCGGAGACCTCGCCCGGCCAGTGCGTCAACGGCCTGTCCCCGATCGGCAGGGTGCATCCCGGCCACGGCCACCTCCTGGTCGACGACGCCGGCCGGCCCGTCAGCCACGAGGGCGAGCTGTGGATCACCGGGCCGCAGCTGACGCCGGGATACCTCGATCCGGCGGACGACAAGGGCCGGTTCGTCGAGCGGGACGGCCGTACCTGGTACAACACCGGCGACCGCGTCCGGGCCGCGGCCGACGGCGAACTCGTCTACCTCGGCCGGGCCGACGCCCAGGTGCAGGTGCACGGCTGGCGGGTGGAACTGGCCGAGATCGATCACGCCGTGCGCGGCGTCGCCGGAGTGGCGGACGCGGTGACGGTGAGCGCCGAGAACGACGGCACCGCCGTACCCGTCGTGTTCTACACCGGGAATCGGCTGGCGCCCACCGATTTCACCACCCGGCTCGTCGAGACGCTGCCGGCCGGCCTCGTTCCGCGGCACTATCGCCATCTGGACGAGCTGCCGCTGAATCCCAACAGAAAAGTCGACCGGGCCGGCCTGCGTGAGCTGGCCGACGGTCTGGTGCGGAAACGCGGGCGCGCCGGAGAAGAGGGGAGGGGCGCATTAGGGGGGCGGTAGGGGTCTATTTGAAATATGGGTTCGAGATAACTTTCCGATGCTGAGATATTCGCTGGAGATTCCTTTCCCACCGGGCGGGAGGACGATATTGGACGGGACGCGGTTCCTTCGATCGGGCCTCATCCACGATCTGCTCGACGAGGCCACCAAGGCGAGACCGGACGGCGGCGCGGTCCGCGACGCGCACGGAGCGTGGAGCTACCGGCGGGTCGACGAGCTCAGCCGGGGCGTCGCCGGCTGGCTGGCGGCGGCCGGCGTCGGCCCGGGAGACCGGGTCATCGTCCAGCTGCCCAACCGGCGCGAGACGGTGCCCATCGTCTACGGCATCTCCCGGCTCGGCGCCGTCTTCGTACCGCTGCATCCTGAGATGAAGGCGTTCCACCTGCGCTCCGTGCTGGACGACGCGGAGCCCACGCTGATCATCGGCGGCGGCGAGGCCATGCACGACCTCGCCACCGTGCCGGTGTTCGACCTCGACGACTTCTGGACCGAGGTCGAGGACATGGCGGGGTGGCCGGAGGTGTACGAGCCGGGCAAGATCCTGCCCGCTGACGTCGCCATCCTCATCTACACCTCGGGCAGCACCGCCGCCCCCAAGGGCGTGATCTGCCCGCACGCGCAGGTCACCTTCGCCGCCTCGGCCATCAACGCGGTGCTCGGATACCGCCAGGACGACGTGGTCTTCTGCCGGCTGCCCATGTCCTTCGACTACGGCCTCTACCAGATCTTCCTCGCCGCGCTCGGCGGCGCCGAGCTGGTCCTGGCCGAGGACGGAGCCGACCTGACCCTGCTCGGTCAGCTCCGCGAGTCCGGCGCGAGCGTCGTGCCCGTCGTCCCGTCACTGGGCGGCATGATCGCGACGCTGGCCCGGCGGGCCAGCGAGGCCGCGCCGAAGGTGCGGATGTTCACCAACACCGGGGCCGCGCTGCCGGAGGCGACCATCCGGAGCCTGCGCGCCTGCTTCCCCGGGGCCCAGGTGGTGCGCATGTACGGCATCACCGAGTGCAAGCGCGTCACGATCATGGAACCGGAGCTCGACCAGGAGCGCCCCGGCGCGGTCGGCCGCCCGCTGCCCGGCACCCGGGTGGTGATCGCGGACACCGCGGGCCGGCCGCTGCCGGCCGGGGAGACCGGGGAGATCGTGGTCGCCGGTCCGCACGTGATGGCCGGCTACTGGCGCGACCCCGAGCTCACCGCGCGCGCCTACCGCCCCGACCAGGACACCGGTGAGGTCCGCCTGCACACCGGCGACTACGGCCGGCTCGACCAGGACGGCTACCTGTACTTCGAAGGCCGGCGCGACGACATGTTCAAACGCAAGGGCACCCGGATGAGCACGATCGAGATCGAGGCGGCCGCCATGGACATCCCGGGCGTGCGCGCGGCCGTCGTGCTGCCCCCGGCCGAAGGACACGACCTCGTCGTGTTCGTCGAGGCCGACCTGACACCCCATGCCGTGCTGGACGCGCTGAAGCAGCGGCTCGAACCCGCGAAGGTGCCCGCCTCCTGCCGCGTCCTGCCGCGCTTCCCGCTGACGCTCAACGGCAAGAACGAGCGCAAACAGATGGCCCTGCTGCTCCTTGGAGGCGACGCGTGAACTGGTACACCGAGCTCGCCGCCCGCTACGGCTCCCCGCTGTACGTCTACGACCTGGACCGCGTCACCGCCGCGCACGCGGACCTGCGCCGCGCCCTGCCCGACGGGTTCTCGCTGTACTACTCCTTCAAGGCCAACCCGCATCCGGAGATCGCGCGAGCGCTGCGCGACGGCGGAGCGCGCGCCGAGATCAGCTCGACCGGTGAGCTGAACGCGGCGTTCGCCGCCGGCTTCGACGGGTCCGAGGTGCTCTGCACCGGACCGGGCAAGACCACCGAAGAGCTGGAGATCGCCGTCGACGGCGGTGTCCGCGCCTTCTCCGTCGAGTCGCTCACCGACCTGTGGCACGTCGGCGAGGTCGCGGTCAAGCGCGGCGTGACCGTGGACTGCCTGCTGCGCGTCAACAGCGCCGAGCCCGGCGCCGCCACCAGCATCCGGATGACCGGCGCGCCGTCCCAGTTCGGCTTCGACGACGAGACGATCCCCGGCCTGATGCCGCGGCTCCGGGCGGTGCCCGGCACACGGCTGGCCGGCGCGCACCTGTTCTCGCTGAGCAACTCCAAGGACGAGGAGAGCCTCGTCGCCGAGTTCGCGCACACCATCTCGGTGGCCGCCCGCCTGGAGCGGGAGACCGGCCTGCCGATCCGGCTGCTGGACATCGGCGGCGGGTTCGCCGCGCCGTACCTCGCCTCGGGAGAGCGGCCCGTGTACGGCGGGCTCCGCGCCGAGCTGGAGACCGTCCTCGACGCGCGCTTCCCCGCCTGGCGGGCGGGCACGCCCGAGATCGCCTGCGAGTCCGGCCGTTACCTGGCCGGCGACTGCGGCCGGCTGGTCTGCACCGTGGTCAACGTCAAGGAGAGCCGCGGCCGCAGGTTCGTCATCCTGGACGCCGGCATCAACACCCTCGGCGGCATGTCCGGGCTGGGGAGGCTGCTGCCGGTCTCGGTGGAGCTCGACGACGCTGACTTCGACGGCGAGCGGCGGCCCGCGACCCTGGTCGGCCCGCTCTGCACCCCCGGCGACATCATCGCCAGGAACGTGTCGCTGCCGCCGCTCGAACCCGGCGACGTCGTGTCCATTCCCAACGCGGGGGCCTACGGGATGACCGCGAGCCTGGTGATGTTCCTGGGCCACCCCGCGCCCATCGAGGTCGTCGCGCGCGGTCACCAGGTGGTGTCCGTCTCCCGGATCGAATTCAACCGCAAGTACGAGTGAGCTACGAGTGAGCGGAGTGTGTCTTGAGCGAGCAGCGTCGCGTCCTCGCCGACCTGGTGAACGACCTGACGGTCGAGGTCCTGCGGACCGTGCTCCCCGATGCCCCTGACGCGGTGGACCCCCAGCGTGGCTTCAGGGAACTGGGACTCGACTCGCTGGCCGCCGTCGAGCTGCACGACCGCCTGGCCCAGGCGGTCGGCGCCGAACTGCCGATCACCATCGCCTTCGACCATCCCACCCCCGACGCGGTGGTCGACTATCTGTTCACCGAGGTGCTGGGCCTGGCCGACGCGGAGACCGCCGAGGTCCAGCCGGCCGCCGCCACGGATGAGCCGATCGCCGTCATCGGCATCGGCTGCCGCTATCCGGGTGGGATCACCACTCCGGAGGAGCTGTGGCGGCTGGTCGCCGAGAGCGGGGAGACCCTCACCGGGTTCCCCGTTAATCGTGGCTGGGATCTTGACCGGCTGTTCGACGACGATCCGGACGCGCCCAACGCCACCTATGTCCGGTCGGGGCATTGGCTGCACGACGCCGGTGAGTTCGACGCCGGCTTCTTCGGCATCAATCCGCGTGAGGCCGTCGCCATGGACCCGCAGCAGCGCCTGGTGCTGGAGGCTTCCTGGGAGGCGTTCGAGCGGGCGGGCCTCGATCCGCGCTCGCTGCGGGGCAGCCAGTCCGGCGTGTTCATCGGCGCCGAGCCGCAGGACTACGGTCCCCGGCTCGACAAGGCGCCGGAGGAGATCGAGGGCTACCTCGTGACGGGGAACGCCCCGAGCGTGGTGTCCGGCCGGATCGCCTACGCCCTCGGACTCGAAGGGCCCACCCTCACCGTCGACACCGCCTGCTCCGCCTCCTTGGTCGCCCTGCACCTGGCCTGCCAGGCGCTGCGGAACGGCGAGACCGACCTCGCGCTGGCCGGCGGCGTGACCGTGATGTCCACCCCCGGCACCTACACCGCGTTCAGCCGGCAGCGGGTGCTCGCCGCGGACGGCCGCTGCAAGGCGTTCGCCGCCTCCGCCGACGGCACCGGCTTCTCCGAGGGCGTCGGGATCCTCGCGATCGAGCGGCTGTCGGACGCGCGCCGCCGGGGCCACCCCGTGCTCGCGGTCATCCGGGGTTCGGCGATCAACCAGGACGGCGCCAGCAGCGGCCTGACCGCCCCGAACGGTCCCTCCCAGGAACGGGTGATCCGCCGGGCGCTGGCCAACGCGGGGCTGTCACCGGCCGAGGTAGACGTGGTCGAGGCGCACGGCACCGGCACCAAGCTGGGGGACCCGATCGAGGCGCACGCGCTGATGGCCACGTACGGAAAGGACCGGGGCGAACGCGGGCCGCTGAGACTGGGCTCGATCAAGTCGAACATCGGGCACACCCAGGCGGCGGCCGGCGTGGCCGGTGTGATCAAGATGGCCATGGCCATGCGTCACGAGACGCTGCCGCGCACCCTGCACGTGGACGAGCCGTCGCCGTACGTCAACTGGTTGCTCGGCGCGGTCGAACTGCTCACCGAGAGCCGGCCCTGGCTCGCCAACGGTACGCCGCGGCGAGCCGGCGTCTCGTCCTTCGGCGTGAGCGGCACCAACGCGCACCTGATCCTCGAGGAGCCGCCGGTAGCAGCCACCATGGAAGGGGACGGCGGTCTGCCCCCGGCTGCCGTCCCCGTGGTGCTGTCCGCGAAGGCGCCGGAGGCGCTGCGCGCGCAGGCCGCCCGGCTGGCCACCCATCTGGCCGAACACGAGGACCTGGAACTGGCCGACGTCGCCCACTCGCTGGTGACCTCCCGCTCGAGCTGGGAACACCGCGCGGTGGTCGTCGCCGGTGACCGGGCCGAACTGCTCGCCGGGCTGACCGCTCTGTCCGAAGGCGAGCCCGCCGCCGACGTGATCGAGGGCGAGGCCACCGCGGAGCGCCGCGCGGTCTTCATCTTCCCTGGCCAGGGCTCGCAGTGGGCGGGCATGGCGGTGGAGCTCCTGGACTCCTCCCCCGTCTTCGCGCGGCGCATGGAGGAGTGCGCGGCGGAGATCGAGCCCTATGTCGAGTGGCGGCTGTTCGATGTGCTGCGTGGCGAGCCGGGCGCCCCTTCGTTCGAGCGGCTCGACGTCGTGCAGCCGGCGCTGTTCGCGGTGATGGTGTCGCTGGCCGCCCTCTGGGAGTCGCTGGGCGTCCGGCCGGCCGCCGTCGTGGGTCACTCGCAGGGCGAGGTCGCCGCCGCGTACGTGGCCGGCGGCCTGTCGCTGGCCGACGCCGTACGCGTGATCGTGCTGCGCAGCCGCCTGTTCGCCGAGCGCCTGATGGGCAAGGGCGGGATCGCCGCGATCGGCGCGGCGGCCGGTGCGGTGGAGGAGCGGCTGGCCCGCTGGGCGGGGCGGCTGTCCATCGGAGCGAAGAACGGCCCCTCGTCGTGCACCGCGGTGGGCGACGAAGACGCCCTGGCCGAACTCGTCGCCGAGTGCGAGGCGGACGGCATCCGGGCGCGCCTGCTGGCCACCACCGTCGCCTCCCACTGCGACCAGGTCGACCCGCTGCGCGAGCAGCTGACCGAGATGCTCCGCACCGTGTCTCCGACCACGGGAGACGTGCCCTTCTACTCCACCGTCACCGGTGGCGAGCTGGACACCGACGAGCTGACCGCCGACTACTGGTTCCACAACGCCCGTCAGCCGATCGAGTTCCAGGCCGTGATCGAGGGGCTGCTCGCGCGGGGACACGACGCGTTCCTGGAGATGAGCGCGCATCCGGTGCTCGTGATGAGCGTGCAGGACACGATCGACGAGGCCGGGGCCGACGCGTTCGCCTCCGGCACCCTGCGCCGTGGCGAAGGCGGTCTGCGGCGCGCGCTGGCCTCCGTCGCGGCGGCGCACGTACGCGGTGTGCCCGTCGACTGGGACAGCCTGCTCACCGGCGCGAACCAGGTCGATCTGCCGACGTACGCCTTCCAGCGCCGGCACTACTGGCTGGAGACCCGGACCTCGGCCGGGGACGTCGCCTCGGCGGGACTGACCGCCCCCGGCCATCCGCTGCTGGGCGCGGCCGTGACGCTGGCCGAATCCGGTGGGGCGCTCCTCACCGGACGGCTCTCGGTCCAGCTCCACCCCTGGCTGGCCGACCACGCCGCCGCCGGCACGCTGCTCCTGCCCGGCACCGCCTTCGTCGAGCTCGCCATCCGGGCGGGCGACCAGGTCGGCTGCGGCCTGCTGGAGGAGCTGACGCTGGAGGCCCCGCTGGTCGTCCCCGAGCGCGGTGGCGTGTGGCTGCAGGTGTCCGTCGGAGCGCCCGAGGACGCGGGGCGCCGCCGGATCGGCGTGCACTCGCGGGCGGAGGACGCCCCGGCCGACGCGCCGTGGACCCGCCACGCGAGCGGGTACGTGGCCGCCGACGACGCGCCCGAGGACTTCTCCCTCGCCCAGTGGCCTCCGGACGGAGCCGTCTCCGCGGACCTCGACGGCCTGTACGAACGGCTCGCCGGGGCCGGCTACGGCTACGGGCCGTTGTTCCAGGGGCTGAAGGCGGCGTGGCGGCGTGGTGACGAGGTCTTCGCCGAGGTCACGCTGCCCGAGGGGGCGCGCCGGGACGCCGAGCTGTTCGGCCTGCACCCGGCGCTGCTCGACGCGGCGCTGCACGCGGGGTCGCTGCTGGAGGCCGCCGATGAGCGCCTGAGCCTGCCCTTCGCCTGGACCGGCGTGTCCCTGCGGGCCACCGGCGCCTCGGCCGTCCGGGTCCGGCTGTCACCGGTGGGGCCCGACGCCCTGTCGTTGTGGCTGGCCGACACGTCGGGCGTGCCTGTCGCCACCGTGGCATCGCTGGTCTCGCGCCCGGCCTCGGCGCAGCAGCTCTCCGCCGCTTCGGTCGCCCACGGCGACTCGCTGTTCCGCGTGGCGTGGACTGCGGCGTCCGCGCTGTCTGCGGCGTCCGCGTCTTCCGCGGCGCCGTCGGCGACGGCGGCCGGGGGCGTGGCGGTACTTGGGCCGGACCCGCACGGCCTGCGCCGGGCCGGCGTCGCGACCGCCGAGTTCGCGGATCTGACCGCGCTGACCTCATCGGATCGGCTGCCCGACACAGTGTTCGTAAGCTTCGCCTCCCAAGGCTCCGCGGTGGGCGGTGATGTTCCGGGTGGTGCGCAGTCAGCGACGCACAGGGCGCTGGGGCTCGTACAGGCCTGGGTGGCCGATGAGCGGCTGGCCTCGGTGCGGCTGGTCGTGGTGACCCGCGGCGCGGTGGCGGCGGGGACCGACGCGGAGGTGCGGGATCTGGCGAACGCCCCGGTGTGGGGCCTGCTGCGGTCCGCGCAGTCGGAGCACCCCGGCCGGTTCGTGCTGCTGGACCTCGACGACTCCGAGATACCGGCGCTCGCGGCGCTCACCGAGCCGCAGCTCGCCGTACGAGCGGGCGAACTGCTGGTGCCCAGGCTGGCCCGCGCGGCCACCACCGACACGCTGACACCCCCCGCGAGCGCCCCGGAATGGCGCCTGGACGCGGCGATCAAGGGCAGCCTGGACGGCCTGTCACTGGTCCCGTGCCCGGCGGCGGCCCGCCCGCTCGGCCCGGACGAGGTGCGGGTGTCGGTACGCGCGGCCGGTCTCAACTTCCGGGACCTGGTCGTCACCCTCGGCATGGTGCCCGAACACGACGAGCCCATCGGCGGCGAGATAGCGGGCGTGGTGCTGGAAGTGGGCGCCGGGGTAGCCGATCTGGTGCCCGGTGATCGGGTGCTGGGGTTGCTGGACGGCGCGTTCGGTCCGGTGGGGGTGACGGATCGGCGGTTGCTGGCTCCCATGCCCGCCGGGTGGTCGTTCGCCGAAGCGGCGTCGGTCCCGGTGGCGTTCCTGACCGCCTACTACGGCCTGGTCGATCTGGCCGGGGTACAGCCGGGGGACAGGGTGCTCATCCACGCCGCCGCCGGTGGGGTCGGGATGGCTGCGGTGCAGCTCGCCCGCTGGCTCGGCGCGGAGGTGTTCGGTACGGCGAGCCCGGGCAAGTGGGCAGCGCTCACCCTGGACGAGGACCACGTAGCCTCCTCACGCACGCTGGACTTCGCGGAGAAGTTCGGCCAGGTCGACGTGGTGCTCAACTCGCTGACCGGCGAGTTCTTGGACGCCTCACTGGGACTGCTGCCCGAGGGCGGCCGGTTCCTGGAGATCGGCAAGACCGACGTTCGCGAACCCGGCCAGGTCGCCGGGGGTGTGCGGTACCTCCCGTACTCCCTGATGGAGGCCGGCCCCGACCGCCTGCGCGAGCAGCTGGCCGAGGTGCTGGCGCTGTTCGAGCGGGGTCTGCTGGAGTTGCCGCCCGTCCGGGTCTGGGACGTGCGGCGGGCCGGGGAGGCGATGCGGTTCATGTCGCTCGCCCGGCACACCGGGAAGATCGTGCTGTCGATGCCGCCCACGTTCGGCGGCGGGACGGTGCTCGTCACCGGCGGCACGGGCGGCCTGGGCGCGCTGGTGGCGCGCCATCTGGTGACGGTGCACGGCGTGCGGGACCTGCTGCTGGTGAGCCGGTCGGGGATGTCGGCCACGGGTGCGGCGGACCTGCTTCAGGAGCTGTCCGCATTGGGCGCGCGGGTACGTATCGCGGCCTGCGACGTGGCGGATCGGGGCGCGCTGGCCGAGGTGCTGGCGGAGGTCTCGGCACAGGCGCCCCTGCGCGGGGTGGTGCACGCCGCCGGAGCGCTCGACGACGGGGTACTCGACTCGCTGACGCCGGAGCGCGTGGACGCCGTGCTGCGGCCGAAGGTCGCCGGGGCGTGGAACCTGCACGAGCTGACGCGGGACCTCGATGTGTCGGCGTTCGTGCTGTTCTCCTCGGCGGCGGGCGTCCTGGGGGACGCCGGGCAGGGCAACTACGCGGCGGCCAACGTGTTCCTCGACGCCCTGGCGGCGCACCGGCGCGCGCACGGCCTCGCCGCGGTGTCGCTGGCCTGGGGCTTCTGGGAACAACGCAGCAACATGAGCGCCCACCTGCGCGACGCCGACATAGCGCGGATGGAGCGGTCGGGCGCCCGCGGCCTGTCGTCCGAGGAGGGGCTGGCGCTCTTCGACGCCGCCCTGACGGTGGACGAGGCCCTGCTGGCGCCGATCCGCCTCGACCTCGCCGCGATGCGCCGCGAGTCCGCCTCGGTGCAGCCGTTGTTGCGCGGCCTGGTCCAGCCGCCCGCGCAGCGGAACGTCGCCGCGAGCGCCGTACCCGGCGGTGCCGCCTCCGCGCTGGAGCGGCAACTGGCCGGGCTGCCCGAGACCGACCGCGACCAGGTGCTCGTCTCCCTGATCCGCGCGCAGGCCGCTACCGTGCTCGGCCACGCCGACGCCGCCTCGGTGGACGCCGGCCGGGCGTTCAAGGAGCTGGGCTTCGACTCGCTGACCGCCATCGAGCTGCGCAACCGGCTCAACGCCGCCACCGGGTTGCGGCTGTCGGCCACGCTGGTCTTCGACTATCCGACGCCCGCCGCACTCGCCCAGCACATCAAGGGCAAGCTGCTCGGCGCGGAGTCGCCGGCCGCGCCGGTCGCCGCGCCCGCCGCGCCGCTCGACGACGATCCGATCGCCATCGTCGGGATGAGCTGCCGGTATCCCGGCGGCGTCGACTCGCCGGAGGCCCTGTGGCACATGCTGGTCGAGGGCCGGGACGCGATGTCGGAGTTCCCCGCCGACCGGGGCTGGGACCTGGAGCGACTGTACGACCCCGACACCGAGAGTGCCGGCCGCAGCTATGTGCGGGTGGGCGGGTTCGTGTACGAGGCCGGAGAGTTCGACGCGGCCTTCTTCGGGATCTCCCCACGCGAGGCCCTGGCCACGGACCCGCAGCAGCGGCTGCTGCTCGAAGCCTCCTGGGAGGCCCTCGAACGCGCGGGCATCCACCCCGGCTCCCTCAGGGGCAGTTCGACGGGCGTGTTCGTCGGTGCGTCCGCCACCGGCTACGGCACCGGGCCCCTGCCCGAGGAGGTGGAGGGATACCTGATCACCGGCAACTCCAGCTCGGTGATGTCCGGCCGCGTCGCCTACGCGCTCGGCCTGGAGGGGCCCGCCATGACCTTGGACACGGCGTGCTCGTCGTCCCTGGTCGCCCTGCATCTGGCCTGCGAGTCGCTGCGGCGCGGCGAAAGCACGCTCGCGCTGGCCGGCGGCGTGACCGTGCTGTCCACGCCCGAGATCTTCGTGGAGTTCAGCAGGCAGCGGGGCCTGGCACGGGATGGGCGGTGCAAGGCGTTCGCGGAGGCGGCGGATGGTACGGCCTTCGCCGAAGGTGTCGGTCTGGTGCTGCTGGAGCGGCTGTCGGACGCGCGACGCCACGGGCATCGAGTGCTGGCGGTGGTACGGGGCAGCGCGATCAATCAGGACGGCGCGAGCAACGGGCTGACCGCGCCCAATGGCCCCTCCCAGCAGCGGGTGATCCGCCAGGCGGTGGCCAACGCCGGTCTCGGCCTGTCCGACATCGACGCGGTCGAGGGCCACGGCACCGGCACGACGCTCGGGGACCCGATCGAGGCGCAGGCGCTGTTGGCCACCTACGGTCAGGATCGGCCGCAGGATCGGCCGCTGTGGCTGGGCACGGTGAAGTCCAACATCGGCCACACCCAGTGCGCGGCCGGCGTCGCCGGGGTGATCAAGATGGTCATGGCGATGCGGCACGGCGTACTGCCGAAGACGCTGCACGTCGACTCCCCGTCCTCGCACGTGGACTGGTCGGCGGGCGCGGTGTCGCTGGTGACCGAACCGACCCCCTGGCCCGGCGGCGACTGTCCGCGCCGGGCGGGAGTGTCGTCGTTCGGGATCAGCGGGACCAACGCGCATGTGGTGATCGAGGGCGTTCCCGCCGAGGAGCCGGTCCCGGATGACGCGCCCACGCCTGCTGACGTGCCGGTGCCCGTGGTGGTCTCCGGTCGCGGTGAGGACGGCGTACGGGCGCAGGCTGAGCGGCTGCATGACTTCGTCAGTGGATCCGTGGCCGGGCCGGCGGAGGTGGGTCATTCGCTGGTCAGAACGCGTCCCCTGCTGAGTCATCGGGCTGTGGTCGTGGCGGCCGATCGGGAGCAACTGGTGGCGGGCCTGGCGCGGGTGGCCGCGGGGGCTGAGCAGGTAGACGTCGTGACCGGTCCGGAGGGACCCGGTGGGCTGGGGTTCATGTTCACCGGTCAGGGAAGTCAGCGGGCGGAGATGGGCCTGGCGCTGACCAGGGCGTTCCCCGCGTTCAAGTGGCATCTGGAGGCGGTGGCCGCGGGCCTGGACCGCTACTTGGACGTACCGCTGACCGAGGTGATGTGGGAGCGGCCGGAGCTCCTGGATCGGACGCGGTACGCCCAGACGGGGCTGTTCGCGGTGGAAGTGGCCCTCTACCGGCTGCTGGAGTCATGGGGCGTGGTCCCCGACTACCTGCTGGGTCACTCGGTGGGCGAGCTGACGGCGGCGCACGTGGCCGGGGTGCTGTCCCTGGAGGACGCGTGCGCGCTGGTGGCGGCCCGTGGCCGGTTGATGGGGAGCCTGCCCGCCGGTGGGGCGATGGTCGCGGTCGGGGCGGAAGAACGGACCGTGTCCGACCTGCTGACCGCAATATCCGGCGTGGCGATCGCCTCGGTGAACGGACCGGCCTCGGTCGTGGTCTCGGGTGACGAGCCCGCCGTGGAGCGGGTGTCGGAGGAGTTCGCCCGGCGCGGCATCAGGTGCCGACGGCTGCGGGTCAGCGACGGGTTCCACTCCCATCGCATGGAGCCGATCCTCAGCGCCTTCGGTGAGGTTGCCGCCGGGCTGGAGTACGGCGTCCCGGAGATCCCGGTGGTGTCGAACCTGACCGGCGAGCCGGTACGGGAGTTCTCCGCCGAGTACTGGGTGCGGCATCTGCGCGAGCCGGTGCGGTTCGCCGACAGCGTCGCCTACCTGCGCGAACGGGGCGTGCCGACCCTCCTGGAGCTGGGTCCCGACGGCGTGCTGTCGGGGCTGGTACAGGAGCAGGGGCCCGCGCCGGTGGCGGTGCCGGTGCTGCGGCGCGACCGGGACGAGGCCGGGCAACTGGTGGCCGCCCTCGGCCGGGCGTACGCGCGCGGTGCGGACGTGGACTGGGACGCGTTCTTCGACGGCGCCGGACAGGCGGTGGAGCTTCCCACCTATGCCTTCCAGCGCCGCCATTACTGGCTGCGGCCTTCCCACCATGGCGGCGATCCCGCCTCGCTCGGGCTGGAGGCCGCGGATCACCCGCTGCTGGGTGCCGCCGTCGAGCTGCCCGACACCGGTGGATCGCTGTTCACCGGCAGGCTCTCGCTCGGCACCCACCCCTGGCTGGCCGATCACCGGATCCTCGACACCGTACTGGTGCCGGGCACGGCCTTCGTCGAGCTCGCCGTCGCGGCCGGTCACCAGGCCGGGTGCGATCTCGTGGAAGAGCTGACCCTGGAGACCCCCCTCGTGCTGGGGGAGCGGGACGCCGTCACGATCGAGGTGATCGTCTCCGGCACGGATGACTCGGGCCGCCGTACGCTGACCGTGTACTCGCGGGCCGCCGAGGGCGAACGGCCCTGGATCCGGCACGCGACCGGGACGCTCGCCGCCGGAGCGCGACCGCCCGCCTTCGACCTGGCCGCATGGCCGCCACCCGGCGCCGAGCCCATCGACGTCGGCGGACTCTACGAGCGGCTGGCCGGCGAAGGCGTGGCCTACGGACCCGCCTTCCGGGGACTGCGCGCGGCCTGGCTGCGCGACGGCGAGGTGTTCGCCGAGGTCGAGCTGCCTGATGCCACGGACGCCGGGCGCTTCGGTCTGCATCCGGCGCTGTTCGACGCCGTGCTGCACGCTATCGGGCTGGCCGAGGAGGCCGACGACCAGCAGGTCGAGCTGCCCTTCACCTGGAGCGAGGTCAGCCTGTACGCGACCGGCGCCGCTGCCGCCCGCGTACGGGTGTCCGCCAGCGGCGCACCTCTGCTGAGCGTGGCCGACGCCACCGGCGCGCCGCTGGCCACGGTGGGCGCGCTGGCCATGCGGCCGGTCTCCGGCGCCGGGCTCCGCGCGGGCCGGAACGGGGCCGGTGCCTCGCCGTACCAGGTGACATGGACACCGGTGCCCACCGGCGACCCCTGGGACGACTGGGCGGTGCTCGGCGCTGAGGACGACGCGCTGCCCGGCGCCCTGCGTGCCGCGGGACTCCCCGTGCGTACCGCCGTGGGCCTGGCCGCGCTGAGCACCACTCCCAGGGTGGTGCTGGTCTCCGCCGGGCACGCGTCCGCGTCGGCCGACCTATCGGCGGCCGCCCGCGATGTCGGGCACGCGTCCGCGTTGGCCGATCCTTCGGGGGCCGCCCGCGACGTGACCGGCCGGACGCTGGCCCTGCTGCAGGACTGGCTGGCCGACGAGCGCTTCGCCGGTGCCAGGCTGGCCGTGGTGACCGGCGGCTCGGTGCGCGCCACCGCCGATGACGACGCTCCCGACCTCGTCCACGCGCCCGTCTGGGGTCTGGTACGCGCCGCGCAGGCGGAGAACCCCGGCCGGTTCCTGCTCATCGACGTGGACGGCACAGAAGCCTCCTACCGGGCGCTGCCCACCGTACTGGCCGGTCAGGAGCCTGAACTGGCCCTGCGCGAGGGCGAGGCCCGTGTGCCGCGGCTGACCAGGACCGACGACGGCCTGCTGAAGCCACCGGCCGGTGCGTGGCGTCTGGAGATCACCAAGCCGGGCACGATCGACGCCCTGGAAGCGGCCGTCTGCGACGCGGCCCGGCGGCCCCTGGGCGAGTTCGAGGTACGGGTGTCGGTGCGGGCCGGTGGACTGAACTTCCGCGACGTCCTGATGGCGCTCGGCATGTACCCCGGTCCGGCGTCACTCGGCAGCGAGGGCTCCGGCGTGATCGTCGAGGTCGGCTCCGGCGTCACCGGGTTCGCCCCGGGCGACAGGGTGCTCGGGCTGTTCGAGGAGGGTTTCGGGCCCTATACGACGACCGACCACCGGATGATCGCGCACATGCCGGCCGGCTGGTCCTTCGTGACCGCGGCCGGGGTGCCGGCCGTGTTCGCGACCGCCTACTTCGGCCTGGTCGATCTGGGCGGAGTGCGGTCGGGTGACCGGGTGCTCATTCACGCGGCTGCCGGTGGGGTGGGGATGGCCGCGGTGCAGCTCGCTCGCTGGTTGGGCGCGGAGGTGTTCGGCACGGCGAGCCCGGGCAAGTGGGGCGCGCTGTCTCTGGACGAGGACCATGTGGCCTCGTCACGGACGCTGGACTTCGCGGAGAAGTTCGGCCAGGTCGATGTGGTGCTCAACTCGCTGGCCGGGGAGTTCATCGACGCTTCACTGGGACTGCTGTCCGAGGGCGGCCGGTTCGTGGAGATGGGCAAGACCGACCTCCGCGACACCATCGCTCCCGGGATCCGTTACACGCCCTTCGACCTCTCGGACGCCGGACCCGACCGGACCAAGGAGATCCTCACCGAGCTGGTGAAGCTGTTCGAGGACGGCGTACTCGAACCACTGCCGACCCGGGTCTGGGACCTGCGCCGCGCGCCAGAGGCGTTCCGCCACATGGCGCAGGCCCGGCACATCGGCAAGGTCGTGCTGACCGTCCCCGCGCCGCTCGACCGGCCCGGCACCGTGCTCGTCACCGGCGGCACCGGCGGACTCGGCGCGCTGGTGGCCGGGCATCTGGTGGCCGAGCACGGCGTGCGCGACCTGCTGCTCGTCGGCCGCAGAGGGCTCGACGCCCCGGGCGCCGAGAAGCTCCGCGCCGAGCTCACCGAGCAGGGCGCCCGCGTCGAGGTCGCGGCCTGCGACGTCGCCGACCGGGACGCCCTGGCCGCACTGCTCGGCCGGGTGGCGCCGGACCGGCCGCTGACCGCGGTCGTGCACACGGCGGGCGTCGTGGCCGACGGTGTCATCGACTCGCTCACCCCCGCGCAGGTGGACACGGTCTGGCAGCCCAAAGCCGAGGCCGCCTGGCACCTGCACGAGCTCACCGAGGACCTGGACCTGTCGGCCTTCGTGCTCTTCTCCTCCTCGGCCGGCACGCTCGACGCCGCCGGGCAGGGCAACTACGCGGCGGCCAACGCCTTCCTCGACGCGCTGGCCGCGCACCGCGGGGCGGCCGGTCTGCCGGCGGTCTCGCTGGCCTGGGGCATGTGGGCGCCGGAGGTCGGCGGCATGACCGCCCAGCTCGGCGAGGCTGACCTGCGGCGGCTGCGCCGCTCGGGCCTGCTGCCGCTGTCGGCCGAGGCGGGGCTGGCCCTGTTCGACGAGTCGCTCGGGCGCGACGAGGCCGCGCTGGTGCCGATCCGGCTGGATCTCACGGCCATGCGGTCGCGGGAGGAAGGGCCGCCGGCGATGCTCCGCGGCCTGGTCACCGCGCCGATCAGCCGGGCGCCCGCCACCGCCCAGGCCACCGCCCCGGCCTCGCTGGCCGATCAGCTGGCCCCGCTGTCCAGGACAGCACGTGACCGCCTGCTGCTGAGCCTGGTACGGACCCACGTCGCCGCGGTGCTCGGCCACGCCACCGGAGACCCGGTCGACCCGGACCGAGGGTTCAAGGAACTGGGCTTCGACTCGCTGACCGCCGTCGAGCTGCGTAACCGGCTGAGCGCGGCGGCGGACGTCCGCCTGCCCGCCACGCTCGTCTTCGACTACCCGACACCGGCCGCCGTGGCCGGCTACATCAAGACCGAACTGCTCGGCGACGACGAGACGGCGGCCGAACCCCTGGAAGCTGAACTGGCGGAGCTCGAGCACGCACTGGACAACCTCGTACCGGACCCCGACGGGCACGCGAGGATCACCGCCCGGCTCAAGGCCCTCACCGCGAAATGGACCGACCGGACGGCGGACGACCCGGCGGAGCCGAGACTCGAATCGGCCAGCGCGGAAGAACTTTTCAACATTCTCGACAAAGAATTCTGAGGACATGTCACGGGCATCGGCAAAACACGAGATTTTCCGTCCCGAGTACCGTTCATGCCACCGAACCATCCCCGAAGAGGAGGGCCCGGATGGCCCTTCAGGCCGATGCGCCGAATATGAACCGGAGATTACGCTCTGTGCTATGAGCAGACTGGGAGACAAACAGAGGAGCTGCCGAGACGACATCGTACGGTTAACTTCCGTGCGAAAAACGTACAACACCCGGACCGGCGGTATCGCGGCGCTGGAAGGCGTCACCATCGGCTGTGGGAAAAGCGCGCTCACCGCGATCATCGGGCCGTCGAGATCCGGTAAGAGCACGCTGCTGCGCTGCGCGTCGGGACTGGAACGGCCGAGCTCGGGATCGGTGTTCCTCGACGGCGAGGAACTCACGGACCTCGACGACGCGTCGCTGACCAGGCTGCGGCGAGACCGGCTCGGCTTCGTCTTCCAAGGGCCCAATCTGCTGCCCGCCCTGGACGTGGCGGAGAACATCGCGCTCCCCCTCCACCTGTCGGGCCGGAGCATGGACACCGCGCTGTTCGACAGCGTGATCGCGCACATCGGCCTGGCGGACCGCCTGCGCGACCTGCCGGACAAGCTGTCCTTCGGCGAGCAGCAGCGGGTGGCGGTCGCCCGCGCCGTGGTCGGCCGGGCGCCGGTGATCTTCGCCGACGAACCGACCTGCGCGCAGGACTCCCACGACATCGACCGGCTGCTCGGCCTGCTGCGCGAGTCGGTACGGGCGGCCGGACAGACGGTGGTGGTGGCCACGCACGATCCGCGGATCGCGGCCTACGCCGACCACGTCTACTTCCTGTCCCGCGGCCGGGTCGTGGACGAGCTGACCCTCCCGCCCAGCAAGGCGGTGGCCGAGCGGATGGCCCACCTGGCGATGTGGGACAGGGGAGAGCCGTCCTGATGTGGCGCCTGACCCTGCGCACCCTGACCCGCCGCAGGGGCGCCTACTCGGCCGTGCTCGCCACGGTCTTCGCCGCCGCCACCATCGTGGCGGCGTGCGGGGGGCTGCTGGCTGCGGGGCTGCGGGCCTCGTTCCCGCCCGAGCGGCTGGCCGGCGCCACGGTGGTGGTCGCGGGCGACCCGTCGTACCGGCTGCCGGCCGCCGCGCCCGGCGACGACGACGCCGAATGGGCGAGCCTGCCGGAGACCGTACGGCTGAAGCGCTCCCTGGTCGCGACCTTGCGGGCGGTGCCCGGCGTCGCCGGCACCATCGGTGACGTCTCCTTCCCCGTCACCCTGCTCGGCGGGGACGCGCCCCGGGGCGCGGGGCACGAATGGACGTCCGCGGGGCTGCTGCCGTACGAGCTCCAGGCCGGCACCGCGCCGGTGGCGGACGGAGAGGTCGTGCTGGACGCGGCACTCGCCGCGCGGTCGGGCAGCCGGGTGGGCGAGCAGGTCCGGCTCGTGGTCCACGGCAGCGTCGCGGTCTTCCGGGTGACCGGCGTCGTCGCCCCGGCGGGGGGACGTACGGCCACCGCGGCGGCGATGTTCTTCGCGCCGGCCGACGCGCGGCGGCTGTCCGGCCATCCCGACTCGGTGGACGCGATAGCGGTGATCCCCGCCCCTGGGACGGGCGAGCAGACGCTCGCGGACCGGGTACGCGCCGGCCTGCGCGGCCAGTCCGCGGTGACGCTCACCGGGGACGACCGCGGCCTCGCCGAGTTCCCGCAGGCGCGCGCCGGCCGGGACAACCTGATCACCGTCGCCGGCCTGATCGGCGGCACGACGCTCCTGGTCGGCATGCTCGTCCTGGTCAGCACCATGCGGCTGCTGGTCGAGCACCGGGCGCGGGAGATGACGCTGCTGCACGCGATGGGCGCGCCCCCACGGCGCATCCGCCTGATGATGCTCGGCGAGGTGACGACGGTCTCGGTGGTCGCGACGGTGGCGGGTTCCGTGCTCGGCTTCCACCTCGGCGGATGGCTGTTCGGGCACCTGGTACGCGACGGGGTGGTGCCCGCGGCCATGCGTTTCGACCCGGGCCCGCTCCCGGCCGCGGGCGCGGCGGCGGTGTGCCTGTGCGCCGGGCTGGCGGCCGCGTTCTTCCCGGTATGGCGGGCCGCGCGGCCCCGGCCCGCCACGGTGCTCAGCGCCCCGCCGCAGGACCACGGGCTCGACCGGGCGCGTTCGGCGCTCGCCTTGATCTGCCTTGGCGTGGTGGGCACGACGATCTGTTCGGGCATGCTGCTGATCCGGTCGTCCGCCGTGAGCATCACCTGCCTCGCCGCGATCGTGGTGATCCTCGGCGTGGCCGTGGTGGCCTCCAGGATGACCAAGGCGATGACCGGGCTGGTCGGCCGGGCCGTACGCGCGCGGCCCAGGACGATCGGCCGCCTGGCCCTGCTCAACAGCTGCGCCCGGCCGTTCGGCATGGCCGCCGCGGTCCTGCCCATCATGCTCGCGACCGGGATCAGCACGGCCAACATCTATCTCCAGATGACGCAGGCCGACCAGGCGCGGCAGGTCCGCACGGACGACCTGCGGGCCGATGACGTGATCACCGCCGGGCCGGGCGGTCTCGCCCCCGGCCTGCTCGACCGGGTCCGCTCCGTCCCGGGGGTCATGGCCGCTTCGGAACTGGCCGGCAGCAGCGGGTTCGTCGAGGCCCCGTACGACGGCTGGCAGGGCGAACACGGCTGGCCGCTCCTGGGCCTCACGGCCGACGGCGCGGCCGGGGTCACCGACCTCGCCCTCACCTCGGGCACCCTCACCGCCCTGCGTGGCGACTCGGTCGCACTCACCCAGGAGCACGCCCGGCACCTCGGGCGCGGGCTCGGCGACGCGGTCACCCTGCGGCTGGGCGACGGCGCCGCGGTGCGGCTCAGGGTCGTCGCGCTGCTCGCGGACAGACCCGGCGGCGAGGTGATCCTGATGCCCGCCACGCTGCTCGCCGCCCACACGACCGCCGGGCTGCCGACCCAGATCCTCGTCCGCGCCGCCCGGGACGTCGACCAGCGCCGGCTGAGATCCGACCTGGCCGAAGCGACGGGCCCCACGGTACGGGTGAGCGACGCCGGCGGGCTGTCCACGACCCCGGCCGAGCAGCAGCGGACCCGGGCCTGGATCAACTACCTGTTCACCGGCGTGGTCATCATCTTCGCCGGCATCTCGGTGATCAGCGCCCAGGCGATGGGGGCCGCCTCGCGGCGCAGGGAGTTCGGGCTGCAGCGGCTGATCGGCTTCACCCGCGGGCAGATCCTGCGGATGGTGGGGATCGAGGCCATGGTGGTCGCTGCGGTCGGCGTCGTGCTCGGCACGGCGGCGGTCGCCCCCATCCTGATTCCGTTCGCCATAGCGGTCAACGGCTCGCCGATGCCCTACGGGCCGGCGTGGGTCTATCTCGCCGTGATCTGCTCCGCGACGCTCTCCGCCCTCGTGGCGACGCTCTCCCCGGTGTGGGCGATGATCCGGCCCCGCACAGGGGAGCGTGAGGGGTCCCCTAGGGGTCGGGCGGTCATGCGCGCATAGGTAGCGTCCCATTGACGCGATAAATCATTGGGAGGAATTGTCATGCGTGTTCTGTTCACTCAGCACGCGGCAAACGCGCACCTTTTTCTCATGGTCCCCATCGCATGGGCGATGAAAGCGGCCGGCCATGAAGTAATCGTCGCCGGCCAGCCGGACATCGTCGACGCGATTACCCAGACCGGCTTGACCGCTTTATCGGTCGGCGGCACGGCCGATATGGCCGAGCGGCTGGCGGAACTGCCCATGGATCGGCAGATCTACGGTTCCGGATTCGACATCGCGGAGGAACGGCCCGAGGTGCTCACGTATGAGTACGTCAGAGACTGCCTGGCCGCCTTCTGCTCGCCGCTCGCCCTGGACTTCATCACCGACGAGGCCATGTACGACGACCTGGTCGCGTTCTGCCGCGCCTGGCAGCCCGACCTGGTGGTCTGGGACGCCATCACCTTCCCGGGCCCCGTGGCCGCCCGGGCCTGCGGCGCGGCGCAGGTCCGGACGACTTTCGGCAGAGACCACTGGGCGCGGATGCGCTCGCTGTTCCTCCGGCTGCGCGGCCAGCAGCCGGGCGAGCCGCGCGAGGACCCGGTGGCCGACTGGATCACCCCGAAGCTGGCGAAGTACGGCTGCGACTTCGACGAGGAGGTGATCCTCGGCCAGGCCACGATCGACTCCATGCCGGCCTGGCTGCGCTTCCCCGTCGAGCACGACTACCTGCCCATCCGGTTCGTCCCCCACAACGGTCCCGCGACCTTCCCGGCCTGGCTCAAGGACGCCCCGGCACGGCGACGGATCTGCTTCACGCTAGGGGTGTCCGGCCGGGAGGTCTGGGGTGGACGCGGCAGCGTCAGGGCGAGCGAGCTGTTCGAGGCCGTGGCCGACCTGGACGTCGAGGTGGTCGCGACCCTGAACGCGAACCAGCTCGACGACACGAAGGTCCCGGACAATGTGCGGATCGTGGACTTCGTCCCGCTGAACTCCCTGCTGCCCGGCTGCTCGGCCGTCGTCCACCACGGCGGCACCGGGACCACGGGCACGGCCCTCGTACACGGCGTGCCGCAGCTCATCATCCCCGCCCAGCTCTACGACGAGGGCGGCATGGCCCAGCAGCTGGCCCGGCAGGGAGTGGGTCTGCTCATCGAGCCCGACGAGCTCTCGGCGGCGACGCTGCGCGCCGGGCTGCTGCGGCTGCTGGACGACCAGACCTTCCGGGAGAGCGCGACCCGGATCCAGCGGGACATGGCGCAGACGCCCACCCCGCACGACGGCGTACGTGATCTCGAAGAGCTGGTCGCCCGCCACCAGGCGGCGCGGGCGGCTTCCCCGACCCGGAGGTAGGCCGTGGACAACGAGACCAGGCTGCTCGAATACCTCAGGCGGGCGACCGCCGACCTGCGCGAGACCCGCCGCCGGTTGCGGCAGGCCGAGGACAGGAACGCCGAGCCCATCGCGATCATCGGGATGAGCTGCCGGTTCCCCGGCGAGGCCGGCACACCTGAGGAGTTGTGGCGGCTGCTGGCCGCCGGGACCGACGCGATCTCGCCGTTCCCCTCGGACCGGGGCTGGGACGCCGACCTCTACGACCCGAACCCGGACAGTCCCGGCAAGAGCTCCACGCAGTCGGGGGGATTCCTGCACGACGCCGCGCAGTTCGACCCGCACTTCTTCGGGATCAGCCCGCGGGAGGCCCTGGCGATGGATCCGCAGCAGCGCCTGCTGCTGGAGACCGCGTGGGAGGCGTTCGAGGGCGCGGGAATCGATCCGGCCGCCGCCCGGGGGAGTGCCACGGGCGTCTTCGCCGGCGTCATCTACCACGACTACGGATCCAGGCTCCGCACCGTGCCGCCGGACCTCGGCGGCTACATCGGCAACGGCAGCGACGGCAGCATCGCCTCCGGCCGGGTCTCCTACCTGCTGGGGCTGGAGGGGCCGGCCATCACGGTGGACACGGCGTGCTCGTCCTCCCTGGTGGCGCTGCACCTCGCGGTCCAGGCGCTGCGCCAGGACGAGTGCGCCATGGCGCTGGCCGGCGGGGTCACGGTGATGTCCACGCCGAGCACGTTCGTGGAGTTCAGCAGACAGCGCGGGCTGTCCCCGGACGGCCGGTGCAAGGCGTTCTCGGCGGACGCCGACGGGACGGGCTGGGGCGAGGGCGCGGGCATGCTGCTGCTGGAGCGGCTCTCCGACGCCGAACGCCACGATCACCCGGTGCTGGCCGTCGTCCGCGGCAGCGCGATCAACCAGGACGGCGCCAGCAGCGGACTGACCGTGCCCAACGGACCTTCCCAGCAGCGGGTGATCGGCCAGGCGCTGGCGGCGGCGGGCCTGACGTCCGCCGACATCGACGTGGTGGAGGCGCACGGCACCGGCACGACACTGGGCGACCCGATCGAGGCGCGAGCCCTGTTCGCCGCCTACGGGCAGGGGCGTCCAGAAGGCAGGCCCCTCTACCTGGGGTCGATCAAGTCGAACATCGGGCACACCCAGGCCGCCGCCGGCGTGGCCGGGGTGATCAAGATGGTGCTCGCGATGCGGCACGGCACGCTGCCGAAGACCCTGTACGCCGACGAGCCCTCCCCGAACGTGGACTGGTCCTCCGGCAGCATCGCCCTGCTGACCGAGAACGTGGCCTGGGACACGGCGGCGGACACGCCGCGGCGGGCGGGCATCTCCTCGTTCGGAGTCAGCGGCACCAACGCGCACGTCATCATCGAGGAACATCCGCGACCCGAGCCCGGCGACGTGGACGCGGCCCGGCTCGTCGTGCCGTGGGTGGTCTCGGCCAAGAGCGAGCAGGCACTGCGGGCCCAGGCCGGGCGACTGGCCGCCCGCGTCGAGCAGGACCCCCGGCTGTCGCCGCTCGACGTCGGCCACTCCCTGATCAGCTCGCGGACCGCCTTCCCCCACCGCGCCGTGGTGATCGGCGACGACCGCGACGCCCTCCTCGGGGGCCTGCGCGCCGTCGCGGACGCGGTCCCCGCGCCGAACCTCGTGTACGGCACCGCGACCGCCGACCCCCGAGTGGCCTTCGTCTTCCCCGGCCAGGCCGTCCTGTCCAAGGACATGACCCTCGGACTGCTCGACACCTCGCCGGCGTTCGCCGCCCGCCTGGCAGAGTGCGCGGACGCGCTGGAGAAGTTCGTGGACTGGAAGCTGATGGACGTGCTGCGCGGCGAGCCGGGCGCCTGGTCACTCGACCGGATGGACGTCAGCCAGCCCGCGGCGTGGGCGGTCATGGTCTCGCTGGCGCGGCTGTGGCGCTCCCACGGCGTGGAGCCCGAGGCCGTCGTGGGGCATTCGCAGGGCGAGATCGCCGCCGCCTGCGTGGCCGGGGCACTGTCGCTCGAAGACGCGGCCAAGGTCGTCGCCCTGCGCAGCCAGGCCATCACCGAGGACCTGTCCGGCCACGGCGGCATGCTGGCCGTCTCCCTCCCGCCCGACCAGGCGCTCGACCGGCTCGCCCCCTGGGCGGACCACCTGTCGATTGCGGCGGTGAACAGCCCGAACGCGGTGGTCGTCGCCGGCGCCTCAGCGGCCCTGAACGAACTGTTCGATCAACTGAAGGCCGAAGGCGTCCGGTCCAAGATGGTCCCGGTCGACTATCCCTCGCACACGGCCTTCGCCGAGCCGCTGCGTGATCGGCTGCTGACCGACCTGGCCGGGATCGACCCGTGGACGGCCGAGGTGGCGTTCTGCTCCACCGTGACCGGCGAGCTGATCGACACCGCGGAGCTCGACGCCGGTTACTGGTACACCAACCTGCGCAGGCCGGTGCGCTTCGACCAGGCGGTCCAGACCTTGATCCAGCAGGGCTACGGCATGTTCGTCGAGGTCAGCCCGCATCCGACGCTGACCGGCGCGGTACAGGAGACAGCCGAGGCCGCGGGCGGCACCGTAGTGGCCGTCGGCTCGCTGCGCCGCGACGAGGAGGAGACAGCCAGATTCGTCACCTCACTCGCGGAGGCCCACGCCCACGGCGCGCCGGTCGACTGGACGCCGATCCTCGCCCCGTCCCAGGCCCGGAGGGTGGACCTGCCCACGTACGCCTTCCAGCGCGAACGCTACTGGCTGGAGGCCACCGACACGGCCGACGTCGCCCACGCGGGCCTGACCGCGGCCGACCACCCCTTCCTCGGCGGCGCGCTGCCGCTGGCGGACTCGGACGAGGTCGCCTTCACCGGCCGGTTGTCGCTGCGCTCGCACCCATGGCTCGCCGGTCACGTCGTGTCCGGCACGGTGCTGTTCCCCGGTGCGGCGTTCGCCGAGCTGGCCGTCGGCGCGGGCCGCCAGGTCGGCTGCGCCCAGTTGGAGGAGCTGATCCTGGAGGCGCCGCTGGCGCTGCCCGAGCAGGGCGGCGTGCTGGTGCAGGTGCGGATCGACGCGCCCGACGAGACCGGGCGGCGGCCGCTCGCGATGCACGCGCGCTCCGAGGGCGAGCTGGACTGGACGCGGCACGCGACCGGCGCGCTGGCCGCCGCGCGTCCCGCCGCGGACTTCGACCTGTCCGCCTGGCCACCGCCCGGCGCCGAGGCCGTCGACGTGGCCGATCTCTACGACCGCCTCGCCGAGCGCGGTCTCGCCTACGACGGGCCATTCCGCGGGCTCAAGGCCGCCTGGCGGCTGGCGGACGAGGTGTTCGCCGAGGTCACCGTGCCGCACCGGGAAGCGGGGGCCTTCGGCCTGCATCCGGCCCTGCTGGACGCCGCGCTGCACGCGGAGTCCCTGCTGGACCCGGCCGCCCAGGAGGTGAGCCTGCCCTTCACCTGGTCCGGCCTCTCCCTGTACGCCGAAGGCGCTTCCACGGTGCGGGTCCGCCTGACCCGGACCGGTCCCGACGAGCTGTCGCTGCGGCTGGCCGACCCCTCCGGAGCTCCGGTGGCCGCGGTGGAGTCGCTCCTGTCCCGGCCGTTCTCGGCGTCGGCGCCGGACCCGCGCCGCGAGTCGATGTTCCGGATCGGCTGGATCCCCTCGCCGTACACCGGCGACTCGCCCGCGCCGAGCCGCCGCGCCGTGGTGGGCGCGGACGAGACGGGGCTCGCCGCCGCCCTGGGCGCCACCGCCTGTCCCGACCTGGCGTCCGTGCCGTCGGGTTCCGAGCTCGTGTTCGTGACCTTCGCGGGCGGCGGAGCCGTGCGGGGCGCGATCCATCGGGCCCTGGACACGGTACGGTCCTGGCTGGCCGACGACCGGTTCGACGATTCCACGTTCGTCCTGGTCACCAGGGGAGCGGTCGCCGTGGCCGGCGAGGACGTGACCGACCTGGCCGCCGCCGCGGTGCTCGGCCTGCTGCGGTCCGCGCAGTCGGAGCATCCCGGCCGGTTCGTGCTCCTGGACCTCGACGACTCCGAGATGCCGGTGCCCGCCGTGCTCGCGGCGCTCACCGAGCCGCAACTGGCCATACGCGCGGGCGCGGTGTTCGTGCCCAGGCTGGCGCGGGCGACGACCGGCGAGGCGCTGCTGCCGCCCTGGGGCCGCGAGACCTGGCGGCTCGACTCCACCGGCGACGGCACGCTGAACGGCCTGGCACTGGTGCCGTGCCCCGAGGCGAGCCGCCCGCTGGGACCGGGCGAGGTGCGGGTGTCGATCCGCGCGGCGGGGGTGAACTTCCGCGACGTCGTGGTGGCGCTGGGGATGGTCCCGGAGCGCGAGGTCCCGATCGGCGGCGAGGCCGCGGGTGTGGTGCTGGAGGTGGGCGCCGGGGTTGCCGATCTGGTGCCCGGTGATCGGGTGCTGGGGTTGCTGGACGGCGCGTTCGGTCCGGTGGGGGTGACGGATCGGCGGTTGCTGGCTCGGATGCCCGCCGGGTGGTCGTTCGCGGAGGCGGCGTCGGTCCCGGGCGTGTTCCTGACCGCCTATTACGGCCTGGTGGACGTGGCCGGGGTACGGCCGGGGGACAGGGTGCTCATCCACGCCGCCGCCGGCGGGGTGGGGATGGCTGCAGTACAGGTGGCCCGATGGCTGGGCGCGGAGGTATTCGGCACGGCGAGCCCGGGCAAGTGGGGAGCGCTCACCCTGGACGAGGACCATGTGGCCTCGTCGCGGACGCTGGACTTCGCGGAGAAGTTCGGCCAGGTGGATGTGGTGCTCAACTCGCTGGCTGGTGAGTTCGTTGACGCCTCGCTGGGGCTGCTGTCCGAGGGCGGCCGGTTCGTGGAGATGGGCAAGACGGACATCCGTTCCGCGGACACGATCGCGCCCGGGGTCCGCTACACCGCCTTCGACCTGATCGACGTGGGCCCGGACCGGCTGGGCGAGCTGCTGGCCGAGGTCCTGGCGCTGTTCGAGGAGGGCGTGTTCGAGGCGCTGCCCGTGCGCACGTGGGACGTGCGGCGGGCGCGGGAAGCGTTCCGGCTCATGTCGCAGGCCCGGCACGTCGGCAAGGTCGTCCTGACGATGCCGGTCGCGTTCGACGGGGACGGCACCGTGCTGGTGACGGGCGGCACGGGGATGCTGGGCGGGTTGGTGGCCCGGCACCTGGTGGCCGCGTACGGCGTCCGGGATCTGGTCCTGGTGGGACGCAGAGGCGCCGAGGCGCCCGGCGTGGAAGAGCTGCGCGCCGAGCTCGCGGGGTCGGGGGCGCGGGTCGAGATCGTGGCGTGTGACGTCGCCGACCGCGCCGCGCTGGCCGGGCTGCTGGACCGCGTACGTACGGATCGCCGGCTGTCCGCGGTGGTGCACGCGGCGGGGGCGCTGGACGACGGCATGGTGGAGTCGCTCACGGCTGAGCAGGTCGACGCGGTGGTGGGGGCGAAGGCCGAGGCGGCCTGGCAGCTGCACGAGCTGACCGAGGGCCTGGATCTGTCGGCGTTCGTGCTGTTCTCCTCGGCGGCGGGCGTCCTGGGAGAGGCGGGACAGGGCAACTACGCGGCGGCGAACGCCTTCCTGGACGCCCTGGCGACCCACCGCCGCGCGCACGGCCTCGCCGCGGTGTCGCTGGCCTGGGGCTTCTGGGAACAACGCAGCAGCATGACCGCGCACCTGGACGACACCGCCCTGGCCGGCATGGCGCGGTCCGGTCTGGCCGCGCTCTCCTCTGCCGACGGGCTGACCCTGTTCGACGCCGCCCAGACCGTGGACGAACCCGTCCTGCTGCCGATGCGGCTGGACCTCGCCGCCCTGCGGTCGAGCGCCACCCCGCTGCCGGCGCTGCTGCGCGGCCTGGTCCGCGCCCAGGCCCGCGCCCACGTACGGCAGGCCGCCCAGCCCGGCGTCAGCACGCTGAAAGACCGGCTCGACGGCCTGCCGGAGGACGAACGGAAGGCCGCGCTCGTCCGGCTCGTCCGCGCCGAGGCGGCAGGCGTGCTCGGGCACCCCGGCCCCGACTCGGTAGCACCGGACCGGGCCTTCAAGGACCTGGGCTTCGACTCGCTGACCGGGGTCGAGCTGCGCAACCGGCTCAGCGCCGCCACCGGCCTGCGCCTGCCCAGCACACTCGTCTTCGACCACCCCACGCCGGACGCCCTCGCCGACCGGGTGCGAGCCGCCTTCCTCCCGGCCGCCCAGGACGCCTCCGCCGCCGTGTACGCGGAGGTCGACCGGCTGGAGGCCGCGCTCGCCACGGTGACCGGTGACCGGGCCGGGATCACCGCCCGGCTGCGGTCACTGGTCCGCAAGTGGAACGACCCGCAGGGCGAGGCGACCGAGGCCGGGCAGTACGAGGCGGCCACGGACGACGAGCTCTTCACGATGCTCGACAACGAGCTCGGCTCCTCGCGACGGAGGTCTGAGACTGATGGCGAACGATGACAAGCTCCGCGAATACCTGAGGCTCGCGACCGCCGAACTGCGGTCGGTCCATCGGCGGATGGACGAGATGGAGGCCAGGCGGCACGAGCCCATCGCGATCGTGGCCATGAGCTGCCGCCTGCCCGGCGGAGTACGCGATCCCGAGCAGCTCTGGCGGCTGGTCGCCGAAGGGCGCGACGCGATGTCGGAGTTCCCCGCCGACCGGAGCTGGGACCTGGAGCGGCTCTACAACCCCGACCCCGAGCACGCCGGGACGTGTTACGTCAGCACGGGCGGATTCGTGCGCGACGTGGGGGACTTCGACGCGGGCTTCTTCGGCATGAGCCCGCGGGAGGCCCTGGCCACGGATCCGCAGCAGCGGCTGCTGCTGGAGACCTCCTGGGAACTGCTCGAACAGGCCGGCCTCGACCCCGCCACCCTGAAAGGCAGCGAAACAGGCGTCTTCGTCGGCGCCGCGTCCTCCGGGTACGGCGTCGGCCCGGCCGGGTTCCCCGACGGAGTCGAGGGCCATCTGCTGACCGGCGGCTCCACGGCCGTGATGTCCGGCCGCATCGCGTACGCACTCGGCCTGGAGGGGCCCGCCGTCACCTTGGACACGGCGTGCTCGTCGTCCCTGGTCGCGCTCCACCTGGCCTGCGAGTCGCTGCGCAGGGGCGAGTGCGCCCTGGCCATCAGCGGCGGCGCCACCATCATCTTCACCCCCGAGATCTTCGTGGAGTTCAGCAGGCAGCGGGGGCTGGCGCGGGACGGTCGGTGCAAGGCGTTCGCGGAGGCGGCGGATGGCACGGCCTTCGCCGAAGGCGTGGGTCTCGTGTTGCTGGAGCGGTTGTCGGACGCGCGGCGCCTTGGTCATCGGGTGCTGGCGGTGGTGCGGGGCAGCGCGGTCAATCAGGACGGTGCGAGCAACGGGCTGACCGCCCCGAACGGCCCCTCCCAGCAGCGGGTGATCCGCCAGGCGCTGATCGACGCCGAGCTGTCCCCCATCGACGTGGACGCCGTGGAAGCCCACGGCACCGGCACGATGCTGGGCGATCCGATCGAGGCGCAGGCGCTGCTGGCCACCTACGGACAGGATCGTCCGCAGGATCGGCCGCTGTGGCTGGGCACGGTCAAATCCAACATCGGCCACACCCAGGCCGCCGCCGGCGTCGCCGGGGTGATCAAGATGGTCATGGCGATGCGGCACGGCGTACTGCCGAAGACGCTGCACGTCGACACCCCGACCTCGCACGTGGACTGGTCCGCCGGGAACGTCCGGCTGCTGACCGAACCGGCCCCCTGGCCCGGCGGCGACCGTCCCCGCCGGGCGGGAGTGTCGTCGTTCGGCATCAGCGGAACCAACGCCCACGTCGTCCTGGAAGGGGTCGAGGAAGAGCCCGCGGAGCCACGGGAGCTCGCTCAGTCCCCCATGCCGATGCTGCTCTCCGGCCGGAGCCCGGCGGCGCTGCGCGCTCAGGCCGAGCGGCTGAAGTCCTACCTGGAAGAGCGGACGGACCTGGCCCTGCCGGATGTGGCCTACTCGCTGGCGACGACCCGGGCGGGCCTGGAACACCGCGCGGTGGTGACCGCGCCGGACCGCGCCGGACTGCTGGCGGGCCTGTCCCAGCCGGCCGACGGCGTGGTGAGCGGCGGAAAGCTGGCGTTCCTGTTCACCGGGCAGGGCAGCCAGCGGGTGGGGATGGGGCTGGAACTGGCCGCGACCTATCCGGTGTTCGCCGAACACCTGGCGGCGTCGTGCGCGCACCTGGATCCGCGGCTGGAGCATCCGCTGATGGAGGTGATGGCGGAGCGGCCCGACCTGCTGGACCAGACGGGATACACCCAGGCCGCCCTGTTCGCGGTGGAGGTGGCGCTGTACCGGCTGGTGGAGTCATGGGGCGTCGTGCCCGACTTCCTGCTCGGGCACTCGATCGGCGAACTGGCGGCGGCGCACGCGGCGGGCGTGCTGTCGCTGGAGGACGCGTGCGCGCTCGTGGCCGCCCGCGGCCGGCTCATGCAGGCGCTGCCGGCCGGTGGGGCGATGGTCGCGGTCCAGGCGGGGGAGGAGGAGGCCGGGCGGATCCTGGCCGAGACCCCGGACGCCGCCGGCGCGGTGGTGATCGCGGCCGTCAACGGGCCGGCGTCGGTGGTCCTGTCCGGTGACGAGCAGGCGGTCACGCGGGTGGCGGGCCGGTTCGCCAAGTCCCGCCGGTTGCCGGTCAGCCACGCCTTCCACTCCCCCCGGATGGAGCCGATGCTGGCTGCCTTCCGCGAGGTGGCCGAGAGCCTGTCGTACGGGAGCGCGTCGGTTCCGGTGGTGTCGAACCTGACCGGCGAGCCGGTACCGGAGTTCTCCGCCGAGTACTGGGTGCGGCACGTCCGCGAAGCGGTGCGATTCGCCGACGGCATCGCCTTCCTCCACGAGCGGGACGTACGGACCTTCGTCGAACTGGGCCCCGACGGGGTGCTGTCGGGCCTGGGACAGGAGTGCGTACCCGAGCCCCAGGACGGGCGCGGCCCGGTCTTCGTACCGTTGCTGCGCCGCGGCCGAGGCGAGGCCGAGCAGGTGGTGACGGCCGTCGGGCAGGCGCACGCCGGTGGCGCGGCCGTGGACTGGGAGAGGTTCTTCGCCGGTACCGGCGCCCGCCGGGTGGACCTGCCCACCTACGCCTTCCAGCACCGCCGCTACTGGCTGAACCCCGGACAGTCCGGCGGCGATCCCGCCTCGATCGGCCTCGACGCCCCGGACCATCCGCTGCTGGGCGCCGCCGTCGAACTACCCGACTCGGGCGGATTCCTGTTCACCGCCCAGCTCTCCCGCTCCGCGCACCCATGGCTCGCCGATCACACGATCGGCGAAGAGGTGATCTTCCCTGGCACCGGCCTGGTGGAACTCGCCATCAGGGCCGCCGACCAGGTCGGCTGCGGGAAGCTCGAGGAGCTGACCTTGGAGCAGCCGCTGCTCCTCCCCGAACGCGGCAGCGTCCGGCTGCAGATCGTGGTGTCCGATCCGGACGACTCCGGCACCCGGACGATCAAGATGTACTCGCAGTCCGGTGACGCGCCATGGGACCGGCACGCCACCGGCGCGCTCGCGCCGGCCGCCGCGCCCGTCGGATTCGAGGCCGCCTCGTGGCCACCGTCCGACGCGCAGCAGGTCGAGGTGGACGGACTGTACGACCGGCTCGCCGACCTGGGACTCCGCTACGGCCCGGCCTTCCGCGGCCTGCGGGCCGCCTGGACCCGTGGCGAGGAGGTCTTCGCCGAGGTAGAGCTGCCCGAGCACGCGGCGGCGGACGCGACCCGTTTCGGCCTGCATCCCGCCCTGCTGGACGCCGCGCTGCACGCCTTCGGCTTCAGCTCCGCCTCGGCCGAGCACACCGCGTTGCCGTTCACCTGGGCCGATGTGGAGCTGCACGCCGCCGGGGCGTCGAGCCTGCGCGTACGGGTGACGCCGACGGGCGAAGACTCCTTGCGCTTGGAGGCGGCCGACTCGCTCGGTCAGCCGGTGGTGTCGATCGGTTCGCTGGTGCTGCGTCAGATCACCCTCGACAAGCTCGCCGGTGCCCGCACCGGTGCTGAACGTTCCTTGTACCACCTGGACTGGACGCCGATCTCGGTCGAGCCGGCGTCCTCGACCCGGTGCTGGGCCATCGGCGGCGAGGTCGCCGGCGCGGAGCCGTACGACGACCTGTCCGTGCTGATCCGGGCCGTCGAGTCGGGGGCGAGCCCGCCCGAGGTCGTCATCGTGCACCCCGCCGTCACGGCCGGGGCCGACACCGTGACCGCCGCGGGCACCGGCGGCTCGGCGTCCGTGACGGCTACGGGCGACTCGGTGTCCGTGACGGAGACGGGCGGCTCGGTGTCCGTGACGGGTATGGGCGACCCGGTGTCCGTGACGGACACGAGTGACTCCGTGGCGGCTGCGGACACGGGCGACTCCGTGGCCGCCACGGTCCACACGGCGGTCCATCGGGCGCTCGACCTGGTGCAGGTCTGGCTGGCCGACCCACGGCTCGCCGAGTCTCGGCTGGTCTTCCTGACCAGGAAGGCGATCGCTCCCGGTGACGGGCGCGACCTCGCGGGGGCCGCGGTGTGGGGCCTGATCCGGTCCGCGCAGGCCGAGAACCCCGGCCAGTTCACCCTGCTCGACCTCGCTGACCACGCCCCCTCCGCCGACCTGGTCGCTGACCACGTGCCGTCCGCCGACCCGGTCGCTGACCGCGTCCCGTCCGCCGACCTGGTCGACGACCACCTCCCCTCCGCCGCCCTCATCGCCGCCGCGGCCCTCAGCGGCGAGCCGCAGCTCGTCCTGAAGGAGGGCGCGGTGCTCGCGGCCCGGCTCGCGCACGCGCCCGACACCGGCCTGACCCCGCCGCCGGACGCCGCCACCTGGCGGATGGACAGCCGCGCCAAAGGCACGCTGGACGGCCTGGCCTTCGTCGACGCGCCAGAGGCCGCCGCGCCCCTGAAGCCGGGAGAGATCAGGATCGCCCTGCGCGCGGCCGGCGTGAACTTCCGCGACGTGCTCAACGCCCTCGGCATGTACCCGGGCGAGAGCGGCGCGATGGGACTGGAGGGCGCGGGCGTGATCGCCGAGATCGGCCCCGGCGTCACCGGGTTCGCGCCAGGCGACCGCGTGCTGGGCCTGTTCGACGGCGGCGCGTTCGGCCCGCTGATCGTCACGGACCACCGGCAGGTGGCTCCCATGCCCGCCGGGTGGTCGTTCGCGGAGGCGGCGTCGGTCCCGGTGGCGTTCCTGACCGCCTACTACGGTCTGGTCGATCTGGCCGGGGTACAGCCGGGGGACAGGGTGCTCATCCACGCCGCCGCCGGCGGGGTGGGGATGGCTGCGGTGCAGCTCGCCCGCCGGCTCGGCGCGGAGGTGTTCGGTACGGCAAGTCCGGGCAAGTGGGCAGCGCTCACCCTGGACGAGGACCATGTGGCCTCCTCACGGACACTGGACTTCGCGGAGAAGTTCGGCCAGGTCGACGTGGTGCTCAACTCGCTGGCCGGCGAGTTCGTCGACGCTTCACTGGGGCTGCTGTCGGACGGCGGCCGGTTCGTGGAGATGGGCAAGACCGACCTCCGCGACACCATCGCTCCCGGGATCCGTTACACGCCCTTCGACCTCGTCGAAGCCGGTCCCGACCGGACCGGGCAGATGCTGCGCGAGATTCTCGACCTGTTCGAGCGAGGCGAGATCCAGCCGCTCCCCGTCACGTCCTGGGACCTCAGGCGGGCCCCGGAGGCGTTCCGGTTCATGTCGCAAGCCCGGCATATCGGGAAGGTCGTGCTGACGGTCCCGTCCCCCATCGACCTCGACGGGACCGTACTGGTGACCGGCGGTACCGGCGGCCTCGGCAAGCTCCTCGCCCGCCATCTCGTCGCCCGCCACGGCGTACGCGATCTGCTGCTGACCAGCCGTCGCGGCACCGCCGTCGAGGGCGCCGAGAAACTCCGCGCCGAGCTCGCGGAGCTCGGCGCGCGGGTCGAGATCGCGGCCTGTGACGTCGCCGACCGCGACGCGCTCGCCGCGCTGATCGCGGGCCGCCCGCTCACGGCCGTGGTGCACGCCGCGGGCGTACTGGACGACGGACCGATCACCTCGCTCACCCCCGAGCGACTGGACGGCGTGCTGCGGCCGAAGGCGGACGCGGCGCTGAACCTGCACGAGCTGACGCGCGGCCTCGACCTGTCGGCCTTCGTCATGTTCTCCTCGGCCGCCGGCACGATGGGCAGCGCGGGGCAGGGCAACTACGCGGCCGCCAACGCCTTCCTGGACGCGCTGGCCCACCGGCGACGGGCGCAGGGGCTCCCGGCGACCTCGCTGGCCTGGGGGCCGTGGACGGGAAGCGGGGGCATGCTCGACACCCTCGCCGACGCCGAGGTCACCCGGATGGCCCGCGACGGCATCATCCCGTTCACGCCGGAGACGGGTTTGTCGGTGTTCGACACCGCCCTGCTCCGGCCCGAGGCGGCCTTGGTGCCGATGCGCCTGGACACCAAGGCCATGAGCGCGCGCGGCGACTCCCTGCCGCCGATGCTCAGAGAGCTGGTACGAACCCGGCCGCGCCGCGCCGCCTCCACCGACCGCGGCACCGGCCCGAGCCTGAAGGACAGGCTGGCCGGGCTTCCCGAGCCGGACCGGCGGAAGATCCTGCTCGACCTCGTGCTCGACCAGGTCACCGCCGTGCTCGGCCACGCCTCCGCCGACGAGGTGGACCCGCACCGGCCGTTCGACGAGCTCGGGTTCGACTCGCTGACCGCGGTCGAGCTGCGCAACCGGCTGAACGCCGCGGTCGATCGGCGACTGCCCACGACGGTGGCTTTCGACCACGCGACGCCGATCGCGCTGGCGGAGTACCTGCTCACGGAGATCGCGCCGGCCGACAGGCCCACCGGCGAGCGGGCGCTGGAGGAACTGGACCGGCTGGGGCGGCTGCTCGGCGCGCTCACGCCCGACGAGGAGACGCGGTCGACGGTCACCGCGCGGCTGCGCGGCCTCCTGACGCAATGGCGCGGCGAACAGGCGGAGCCCGGCCGGGCCGTGGAGTCGGCGAGCGCCGACGAGCTGTTCGCGTTGATCGACAAGGGGCTCTGAGACTTCCGGAAGGTGGCATGACGTGGCGGACGAGCAGAAGCTCCTCGACTACCTCAGGCGGGTGACCGCCGATCTCCAGCAGACCAGGGAACGGCTCCGCGAGGCCGAGGCCCGCGAACACGAGCCGATCGCGGTGGTCGCCATGAGCTGCCGGTTCCCCGGGGACGTAAATGGTCCTGAGGACCTCTGGCGGCTCGTGGCGGACGGGCGCGACGGTGTGTCGTTGTTCCCCGACGACCGGGGTTGGGACCTCTCCGCCCTCTACGACCCGGAACTGACCCGCCCGGGCACCACCTACACCCGCGAGGGCGGGTTCCTGCACGACGCCGCCGCCTTCGACGCCGGATTCTTCGGCATCTCGCCCCGGGAGGCGCTGGCCGCCGACCCCCAGCAGCGCCTGATGCTGGAGGTGGCGCTGGAGGCGTTCGAGCGGGGCGGCATCGACCCGCGGTCGCTGAAGGACAGCCAGGTGGGCGTCTTCGTCGGCGCCTTCGCCGACGGGTACGGCGGCAGCCTGGGCATACCCGCGGAAGGCGCGGAGGGCCACCTGCTGACGGGGAACTCCACCGCGGTGATCTCGGGCCGGATCTCCTACGTGTTCGGGCTCAAGGGCCCCGCGGCCACCATCGACACGGCGTGCTCGTCGTCGCTGGTGGCGCTGCACTGGGCGTGCGAGTCGCTGCGCGGCGGGGAGAGCACGCTCGCGCTCGCCGGCGGGGTGACCGTCATGCCCACCCCCGACATCTTCGTGGAGTTCAGCCGCCAGCGTGGCCTGGCGCGCGACGGGCGGTGCAAGGCCTTCTCCGACGACGCCGACGGCACCGGGTGGGGTGAGGGCGCCGGCCTGCTGCTGCTGGAGCGGTTGTCCGACGCGCGGCGCAACGGTCATCCGGTCCTCGCGGTCGTACGCGGGTCCGCGATCAACCAGGACGGCGCCAGCAACGGCCTGTCCGCCCCGAGCGGGGTGTCCCAGCAGCGGGTCATCCGCCGCGCGCTGGCCGACGCCGGGCTCGCGGCCGCCGACGTGGACTTCGTCGAGGCGCACGGCACCGGCACCACCCTGGGCGATCCCATCGAGGCGCAGGCGCTGCTGGCCACCTACGGCGCCGACCGCCCCGCCGACCGGCCGCTGTGGCTGGGGTCGATCAAGTCCAACATCGGTCACACCCAGTCCGCCGCCGGTGTCGCCGGGGTGATCAAGGCGGTGCTGGCCATGCGGGCGGGCCTGCTGCCCAAGACGCTGCACGTGTCCGCGCCCTCGTCCCACGTGGACTGGTCCGCGGGCAACGTCCGCCTCCTGACGGAGACCGTCGACTGGCCGGACACCGGCGCCCCCCGGCGGGCCGGCGTGTCCGCCTTCGGCGTCAGCGGCACGAACGCACACGTGATCCTGGAACAGGCCACGGCAGCCGACACCGCCCCGACCGGGGCTGCGCCGTCGGCGGACGCTGCCGCCCCGGCCGGGGTCGCATCGCCAGCGGACGGCGCGGCGGTCGCGTGGGTGGTGTCGGCCAAGAGTGCCGCCGCGCTGCGGGCTCAGCTTGAGCGGCTTGGCGCGCATGTGGCGCGGCGCCCCGGTCAGCCCGTTGCCGATGTCGGGTTCTCCCTGGCGACGACGCGGACGGCGTACCGGCATCGCGCCGCGGTCGTCGGGCGGGACCGTGACGAGTTGCTGGCGGCCGTGCGCGGGATGGCCGCGGGTGAGCAGGTACCCGGCGCGGTCGGTGGTGTGGCCGGGGTGCCGGGCAAGACGGTGTTCGTCTTTCCGGGGCAGGGGTCGCAGTGGGCGGGCATGGCCACCCAACTGCTCGACGAGTCGCCGGTCTTCGCCGAGCACTTCGCCGCCTGCGAGCGTGCTCTCACCCCGTTCGTCGACTGGTCCCCGGCACCGGTGCTCCGCGGCGCGCCCGGCACGCCCCCGCTGGAGCGGGTGGACGTGGTCCAGCCGCTGCTGTGGGCGGTCATGGTGGCGCTGGCCGAGCTGTGGCGTTCGTACGGCGTGCGGCCCGACGCGGTGATCGGCCACTCCCAAGGCGAGATCGCCGCCGCCACGGTGGCGGGTGGCCTGTCCCTGGAGGACGGAGCCCGCGTGGTCGCCCTGCGCAGCCAGGCCATCGGCGCCGTGCTCGCCGGCCGGGGCGGCATGGCGTCCGTCGGGCTGCCCGTCGACGAGCTGACCGCGCGCCTTGGCCGGCGACCGGGTGACTACTCCCTGGCCGCGGTCAACGGAGCACGCTCGGCCGTGGTCTCCGGGTCGCCCGGCGCGCTCGGCGAACTGGTCGCGGAGCTCACCGCCGAAGGGATCCGGGCCAAGTTGATCCCGGTCGACTACGCCTCACACTCGGCCCAGGTCGACGAGCTGCGTGAGCGCCTGCTGCAGGATCTCGGGCCGATCAGGCCCGGCGCGGGCGAAGTGCCGATGATCTCGACGGTGACCGGCGACTGGATCGACACCACCGGGCTCGACGCCGCGTACTGGCACGCCAACCTGCGGCAGACCGTACGGTTCGACGCGGCCGTCCACGCGCTCGTCGCCCAGGGCCACGCGGTCTTCGTCGAGGCCAGCCCGCACCCGGTGCTCACCATGGGCGTCCAGGAGACCCTCGACGCCCTCGACCGTGACGCCGTGGTCATCGGCACGCTCCGCCGCGAGGACGGCGGCCGGGCCCGCATGCTCACCTCGCTCGCCGAGCTGCACGTACGCGGCGTCGGCGTGGACTGGTCCGCCGTCTACCCCGGCGCCCGCCGGGTGGACCTGCCGACCTACGCCTTCCAGCGCGAACGCTACTGGCTGGAGCCCGTGAGCGCCGTCATCTCCGGGGAGGCCCCGAGCGCCGACCCCGATGAAGCCGATTTCTGGGCGGCCGTGGACCGGGGGGACGTGCCACGGTTCGCCGAGGTGGATCCGGCCGCCCTGGCCGAGGTGCTGCCGGCCCTGTCGACATGGCGCCGGCAGCGGCGGCAGGCGGCGACGCTGGACTCCTGGCGCTACCGGGTGGCCTGGCGGCCGGTACGAGAGCCGGCCGACGCGACACTGACCGGAACATCCTGGATCGTCGCCCTGCCGGAGACCGACGGCGCCGACACACAAGCGGCTACTGCCACCGACGGTGCCGACATGTGGACGGCTTCGGTCGTCAGCGGGCTGGCCAAGGCGGGTGCCCACGTGGTGCCGATCCGGGTGGGGGACCAGGACCGGGCCGCGCTCGCGCGTACCCTGCGCGACGCCCTCCCCGAGGAGCCGCCGACCGGCGTGCTCTCCCTGCTGGCGCTCGACGACCGCGCCCACCCGGCCCACCCCGTACTCTCCAACGGCTCAGCCATGACCGTCACGCTGGTGCAGGCGCTCGGCGACGCGGAGGTCTCCGCGCCGCTATGGGCGCTCACCTCGGGCGCGGTGGCCGTGGAGCACCCGGCCGAACTCCGGTCCCCCTCCCAGGCGGTGGTGTGGGGCATCGGCACCGTCCTCGCCCTGGACCACCCCGACACCTGGGGCGGCCTGATCGACGTCCCCGCCGAACCGGACGAACGTACCGTCGCCCGCCTGTGCGGCGTCCTGTCCGGGCGGGACGGTGAGGATCAGTCGGCGGTACGGGCGGCGGGCGTCTTCGCCCGGCGGATGGAGCGCGCACCGCTGGACGGCGCGACTCCCGAGACCCTCTGGCGACCGCACGGCACGGTCCTCGTCACCGGCGGCACCGGCGGTGTCGGCGCCCAGGTCGCCCGCTGGCTGGCGGCCCGCGGCGCCGAGCACCTCGCGCTGGTCAGCCGCCGGGGGCGGGCCGTCGAGGGCGTCGCCGAGCTGGAGGCCGAGCTGACGGCGCTCGGCGCCAAGGTCACCGTGACCGCCTGCGACGTCGCCGACCGCGAAGGGCTGCGCCGCGTGCTCGACGCGCTGCCCGAGGGGCAGCCGCTGACCGCGATCGTGCACGCGGCCGGCGTCGTACGCGACGACACGCCGCTCGCCGGCAGCACGATCGCGGAGTTCGCCGAGACGGCCGAGGGCAAGATCGCGGGAGCGCTGCTCCTCGACGAGCTGTCGATCGGTCATCCGGTGGAGCGATTCGTGCTGTTCTCCTCCGGCTCCGCGGTGTGGGGCCAGGCGGGACAGGCCGCCTATGCCGGAGCCAACGCGTTCCTGGACGCGCTGGCCCACGCGCGCCGTGCCCGCGGGCTCCCGGCCACCTCGGTCGCCTGGGGCGCCTGGGGCGGCGGCGGCATGGTGGACGAGTCGGTCGGCGCGCGGCTGCGCCGGCTCGGCGTACGCGTCATGGAGCCCGGCGCGGCAGTCGCCGCGCTGGAGAAGGTCCTCGACCACGACGAGTCCCACCGCGTGGTGGCCGACATCGACTGGCGCCGGTTCGCCTCGGTGTTCACCCTCGCCAGGCCGCGGCCGCTGCTTCGCGCGCTGCCCGACGTACAGGCGGTCCTCGACGGCGAGGCGGCCGGTCAGGACGCCCACGAGCCGTCACTCGCGGCGGAGCTGGCCGGGCTGGCGGCGGACGAGCGCGTCGACCGGCTGCGCGACCTGGTGCGGGCGCACACCGCGAAGGTGCTCGGGCATTCCGGTCCCGACTCGATCGACCCCGACCAGAACTTCCTCGAAGCCGGATTCGACTCGCTGACCTCGGTCGAACTGCGTAACAGCCTCGCCGGCGCCACCGGACTGCGCATGCCGGCCACCGTGGTCTTCGACCACCCCAGCCCCGCCGCCCTGGCCCGGCACCTGTCGGACGAGTTCGGCGGCACGCGCGGCGGCGACCCGCACGCGGGCGACAGCCTCAGCGCGCTGTTCGGGGAGGCGGCCCGCGCGGGCAAGACGCACGAGGGCCTGGCCGTGCTGCGGGCCGTGGCCGAGCTGCGGCCGTCCTTCGACGCGCCGGACGAACTCGCCGCCATCCCACCGGCGCTCAAGCTGGCAACCGGTCCCGGCGAACCTGCCCTGTTCTGCTTCAGCACACCCATGGCGCTGGGGGGAGCCGCCCAGTTCGCCCGGCTCGCGGCGAACTTCCAGGGTCTGCGCGACCTCTTCGCCCTGCCCGTCCTCGGCTTCGCACCCGAAGAGAGCCTGCCCGGTACGGCCGAAGCCGCCGTACGCACGTGGGCGCGGAGCGTCCGCGACGCGGCGGACGGGAGACCGTTCGCGCTCCTCGGCTACTGCGCCGGCGGGATCTTCGCGCACGCCGCGGCCGGTCACCTGGAGGAGATGGGCGTCCCCCCGGCCGGCCTGATCCTGCTCGACACCTTCCTGGCCGAGAGCCAGGTGGTCGACGACCTCGGGCCGCAGATGGTCGAGGGCATGTTCGAGCGAGAAGACTCCTTCGGGCCCTTCACCAACGCGCGGCTGTCGGCGATGGGCCGCTACTACAAGCTGTTCCGCGAATGCGAGCTGGGAGAGGTGACGGCACCCATCCTGTTCGTCCATCCGGACACGCCATTGGCGCCCTCCCTCTCCGGGGAGTGGCGTGCCACCTGGCACACGAAGCACACCGCCCAGGAGGTGAAGGGCGACCACTTCACGATGCTGGAGGGCGAGGCGCCGTCCATGGCCCACACCATCGAGACCTGGCTCGAGTCCCTGTAGTCACGTGATCGGCTGGTACGGAAGCACCCGGTCGTACGCGATGAGAAGGTGACGCGGACCCCTCAAGGTGGAGCTGGGGCGGTAGGGCGGCGGGTCGGTGACCAGGCGGGGGTTCACCAGCCGGTGCGCGAGCTCACGGAGCGCGATCTGGGCCTCCAGGCGGGCCAGCGGAGCGCCGAAGCAGTGATGGACGCCGCCCCCGAAACCGAGGTGCTGGATGTAGGGGCGGTCGGGATCGAAGCGGTCGGGATCCCGCAGGTGCGCGGGGTCGCGGCTGCCCGAGGCGAGGGCGAGGACGATGGGCGAGCCCTTCGGGATGGTGACATCCGCGATCGTGATGTCGTCGAGGGCGACGCGCTGCGACAGGAAGTGCACGGGCGGCTCGTAGCGCAGCAGCTCCTCGACGGTGTGGATGATCAGGTCCGGCTCCTGGCGGAGCCGTTCGATCAGCCACGGGTTGCGCAGCAGGGTGAGCATCCCGTTGGTGATGAGGTTGACCGTGGTCTCGTGCCCGGCGATCAGCAACAGCGCGGCGGTCGAGATCACCTCGAGGTGCGACATCGACCCGTCGGGGCCGTCATCGGTGACCAGCCCGGACAGGAGGTCGTCGCCCGGGTTCTTGCGGTGGTCCTCGGCGAGTTCGCCCAGGTACTGGCCCAGCGTGACCACGGTGGCCTCGCGCCTCTTGAGCCGCTCCTCCCTGTCGTCCTCGCCGGGGCCGAGGGTCTCCACGATCTCGTCGGCCCACTGGTGGAAGCGGGGTTCGTCCTCCACGGGCACGCCGAGCAGGCGGCAGATCACCGTGACCGGGAACGGGTAGGCGACGTCGTCGACGATGTCGGCCTCCGTCCGGTCCGCGATGCCGTCGATCAGCCCCGTGACGATCTCGAGCAGCTCCCCGCGCAGGCTCTCCACCTTGCGCGGCGAATGGGGCGGCCCGAAATGACGCATGGCCAGCCGCCGGAGCCGGTCGTGCTCGGGCGGATCGGTGGTGATGAAGGAGGGCGGCAGCCCCTCGGAAGGGGGCGCGTCGGCGAGATTGCGGCGGTCCGAGCTGACCCGCGGATCGTGCAGCAGCGCGACGATCTCCTCGTACGTGCTGACGACGTAGCTGCCGTCCTCCTGCCGCGCCACGGGTGTTCTGCGCAGCTCGGCGTACAGCGAGTACGGGTCGGCCCGGTTGGCGAACTGCTGGATCTGCGCGAAGATGCTGGCCGGCTCCACGAGGCTGCCTCCGTTTGTCGAGATGGTCTTACCGTTGGGGGCGTACGAGCGCGACGCGGCGTTCGGCCGGATCGTGACCGGTCACCACCACGGTCGCGCCTTCGGCGGGCTTGATCCGCTGCGGGACCTCGGCCGGCACGGGCCGCAGCCCGTCGCGCCGGTCGACCGTGCGGAAGTCCGGCGGGAACGGCGCGGCCTGCTCGATCAGGCGCCGGTAGAAGTCCAGCCACATCGCCTGGTCGAAGGTGACCGCGGCGGTGATCCTGCCCCGGTAGCCGTAGACGGCGACGAACCGGCGCTCGGCCACCGAGCCCTGCGCGATCACCAGCTCGTCGGCGAAGCTCGGCACGCCGACCGACTTGATGTTGACCCCGAACTGGTTGGACCAGAACACCGGCAGCGACAGATGCGGCCAGCGATGAGCCTGGTCGCTGATCATGTTGTGCGCGGCGACCTCGGCCTGGGCGACGGCGTTGCCCCAGTGCTCCAGCGCGAGGAACTGGTACTGGAACACCGGATGCGGGAACCGCGCCACGTCACCGGCGGCGAACACGTTGTCGGTGACCAGGCCGTTGATGTCGAAGGCACGGCAGCCCGCGTCGGTGGCCACCCCCCACACACCGGCGGCCAGCCCCGAGCCCTCCAGCCATTCCACGTTGCGGATCGCGCCGAGCGCGACCACCGCCATGTCGGCCTCGACGGTGCTGCCGTCGGACAGCCGGGCCCCGACCAGCCGCCCGTCCGCGTCTCCGTCGAGCGAGGCGACCGTGACCCCGCAGCGCAGGTCCACACCGGCCGCGCGCTGCATGTCCGCCGCCGCCGCGCCGATCACCTTGCCCAGCGCGCCGTTCAGCGGAACGGGCCCGTGGTCGACGACGGTCACCGGCAGCCCGAGCTCGCGGCAGACCGAGGCCACCTCCGAGCCGGTGAATCCGGCCCCGATGATCAGCACCCGGTTGACCCCGGCGGCCAGCCGCTGCCGCATCCGGTGCGCCTCGTCCAGCGTGCGCAGGACGTACACACCGTCGAGCGCGGCCTCCTGCTCCTTCGGCCACGGCCTGGCACGCGCGCCGGTGGCGATCAGCAACTTGTCGAAGCCGAGCTCCCGGCCGTCGGCCAGCCGCACCTGCTGGGCGGACAGGTCCAGTCCGGTCGCCGTGGTGCCCGGCAGCCATTCGACGTCCGGTTCGCGAAGGTGGGGGAGCAGGGTGCGTTCGGCGGGCACCTTGCCGGACAGCACCTGCTTGGACAGCGGTGGCCGGTCGTACGGCTGGTGCGACTCGTCCCCGACCAGGGTCAGCGACCCCGTGAAGCCGTCTCTCCGCAGCACCCCCGCGGCCCGGCCGCCGGCCAGGGAGGCGCCGACGATGACGATGCGGCCGTTGCGCTTGAACTCCCCGTCACCACCCGTCGGGGCGGGGGCCATCTCGGGCCGCATGGTTCGGTGCTGGGTGGCCATCCGGCCGACGTGAATGGCCTGGACCGGGCAGGCCGCGGCCGCTCGCAGGACGTGCTCGCGCTGGTCGTCGTCCGGGCCGGTGTCGTACAGGAGCGCTTCCTGGCCGGGCATCGTGAACACGTCCGGCGCCAGGAAGACGCACTGCCCGTACCCCTGACAGCGCGTGAGATCAACGACAACTCTCACAGCAACACTCCCCGTCGAGCCGACCTGAAAGGCCCTTACCCAGCTCCTCGTGGCCGAGGGTCATGAGGTGGGCATCTTGCCGGAGATCATCCGGAACCGGCCGTGGGCGACGATCAGGTAGCAGCCGACGATCAGGACCCAGACCGGGAACACCAGCTCCGACCAGGCGACCCTGCTGACGACCAGGAGGAGCACCAGCCCGACGAGATAGCCGAGCCAGGACAGCCAGCGGGGCAGGAGGCCGAGCCGGGTGCCGATGGTCGTGGTCGTCAGGGTGAACACGGCGGCCATCCGCGGCGCGTACTCGGTGAGCAGGGACAGCGTGAGATGACGCCCGAAACGCCAGAACTCCGTGGGCTGGGGCGGGGTCCGCATCGCGTCGATCGTGGCCAGGAAGGCGGCCGCCGTCGCGCCGAAGACGAAGAGCATCGCCACGAAGAGCAGCCCGGCGCCGAAGAAGACCGTGGCGAAGAACCGGTCCTCCCGCACGCCGATGGAGTCCCGGATGGCGCCCATGAACCACAGGAAGAAGATCCCGCCGAACGGCAGCAGGATCAGCGCCACCCGCAGGGCGTTGTGGGCGGCGGTGTCGGCGAGATAGGCGGCCGCGTCGAGCGGACGGGCGGGCACCGCCTCGCGGACCAGGATCATGGCGGCGCCCAGCGGGAGGGCCGCGAGGATCCCCGCCGCGCCCGCGGCGCGCGGCGTCCGCAACGCCTTCGCCGGCGGTTCGGCAACGCCTGGCATGTGCCCCCTGCTTCCGGTCTTGTATGACGCTACGTGTCCACTGGATACGTTCGGTAATCATCGGGCGCTGTGTGGCGGAGGGGGGTGTTTCCGATGGTTAGGTATGTCCTGTGACCGTTGATCGTGGCTCCGAGATCGCCGATGTGCTCCGTACCATGGCCGGGAAGATCGCGGCCGGGGCGCCCGTGGCGTGGCGGCGGGCCGAGCTGCGGGGGTTCGCGACAGGCTCGGACGGGTCCGGCCACCGCGGCCTGAGATTCGAGCCGGACGGAGCCGACGCGGACGAGATCGACCTGCATCCGGAGCTGTGCGCCCTCTACACCCTGACCGGGGCGACGGGCGACCACCTCACCATCGAGTTGACGGTCGAGGCCCGGGGGCGGTTCGAGGCGGTGATCAGCGAGTCGCTGGACCGCATGGATCACGAAGAGCGCGGCTTCCTCTACGTCCTCGATCCGAAGATGCTGCCGGTCGAGCCCGCGGAGTTCCAGCAGGGCCGGTCGGATCGCCGGCCGGCGGGAGACCCGAAGGAGGCCGTCGCGCTGCTCGGGGCGTACTTACGCGAGCGCGAGCGGGTCCTGGGCGGTCCGAGCGGGGACAAGTACGCGCCGCCGCCCGCGCTCCCCGAAGCGCGCCGCGCCTGGCTCGAGGCCCAGCTCCGGGTCCGGTACGGCGTGACGCTCCCCGACGACCTGCGCGCCCTTTACGAGCTGGTCGACGGCGACGGCGGCGAGGGCCTCCTGGACCGGCACCCCTGGCTCGGCCTGGAACAGCTGGAGAGTCAGAGCCGTCCGGAGAACCGCTGGTGGGCCGGCGGGCGGAGCTGGCGCCATCATCTGGTCCAGCCGCTCATCACCGAGGTCGGTCCCCCGCTGGCGATGCGGCGGGCGTCCGACCACCCGTGCTGGATCCCGTTCGCCACCACCACCGGAGGCGACTTCCTGGCGGTGGACATGGCGCCCGGCCCGGCGGGCCGGCCGGGTCAGGTCATCCGCATGGGCCTGCACCACGACGGCGGCCCGGTCTACGTCTCCGACTCGGTGACCAGCCTGCTGCGGCGGCACGTCGCCGCTCTGGAGGCCGGCGCCTACTCGACCGAGCACGGCGAGCTGTGGATCGAGCTCGGCGACATGGCGAAGCCGAACCGGTACGCCTACGAGGAATCCCTCTCACTGACGGTCGCCGGTCCCGACGCGGCCTCCATCCGGGGCTGGCACCCGCGGATCCAGCGCCTGTCGGTGGTCAACGCCCCCTGGGTCGACTTCGGGGCCGTGCGCGGCGCGCCGGTGCTGTGGGAGGTGTCGGTGGACAACTGCCCGGGCGCCGACCTGACGCCGCTCCGCGACACCCCGGTTGAGCTGCTCGATCTGGCCATGGACGGGATCGACCTCGCGCCGCTGGAGGGCCACGCCGCGCTGCGGTCGCTGACGCTGCGCACCGAGCGGCCCGTGGACCTGGCGCCGCTGCTGTCCTGCCCTCGGCTGTACGCGCTGGACCTGTCCCGCGCAGCCGTACGCGACCTCGGCGTGCTCGGCGAGCTGAAGGGCCTGCTCTACCTGAACCTGCGCCGCGGGCAGTGGCAGGAGCTCTGGAAACGGGCCGGTCACCCGGCGGGGCTGGCGGCGGCCGGGCTGGCCGCCGAGCCGCGCCGGGAGAAGGCCTGGTGGTGGTCGGCCGACCGGGCCTACCACGCCCCCGAACCGTCACTGAAGACGGCGGTCCGATGGGCGGCCGATCTGCCCGGCGGGGCGGAGAACGTACGGGTCTTCACGGGCAGGTTCCCGCGACGCCGGCGCTTTCCGGGACACCGGCGCTGAGGCTCAGCCCCGGGTGGAGATCAACTGCAGGGCACGCTCGTGCTGCTGCTGCGACGGGGGCCGCGTCCAGGTGATGCCGGGCCGCTGCTCGGCGAGCATCCGCGCCAGGGCGGCGGACATGACGTCCACGGGCTGGGCGTGCGGCATGTGCGGGCGAGCCAGCTGATACTCGGCGAGCACCCGGCCGTAGTCGTACATCAGCGTGTTGGTGAACCGGCTCTGCTCGGCGTCGGCGCGATCGAGCCCCGCGACGAACTCGGGCTCCGGCTCCTCGATCACCGCCTTGTAGACGTCGAGGCGGTTGCGGATCTCACCGGGCGCGGCGTGGCTGTGCGCCTCGTCGTACATGCGCCGCACATGCTCAGGTACCTCGGTCAGCACGGTGAGCATGCCGTAGCCGGAGTCCTCGTTCCCATAGCCGCCGACGCCCCCGTCGACGCCCTGCGCGTGCGTGGCCATCCCCATCTCGCGGGTGAAGTCGTACTTGTCCATGCCGTCGACCGGCTCCTCGATCCAGTCGTCGTCGAGGTGCAGCACACCGGCGACCTCCGCCTGCGCGGCGCGTTCGAGCAGGTGCCGCACCGCACCCGCCGGATCCGCGAGCGCCCCCGGGCCCATCGCGGCGAACTGCTCGGTCAGCAGGAACAGCGAGACCATCATCGACGGGTGGTAGACGTGCAGCGCCCCCGCCTCCCGATGCGGGAAGACGGTGCTCTCGTCGTCGTACGCCTCGAGCCCGGTCATGAAGGCCCGCTCCTGCTCCTCGGTGAGCACGAGCTCCCAGGCCCACTTGCGCTCCACGTGGAACTTGTAGAAGTCCTCACCCCTGAGCGGGTCGCGGAACTTCCACCACAGCACGACCCCGACGATCAGCACGACGACCACGCCGAGTGCGATCAACATCCGGATTCCCCCAATCTCCTGACTAATCCCGTTTCATGGCGTCAAGCACAGAGCGGGAAGCCTAGCGGTGAGAGTCCGCGGGGGTGCGGGAAACGATCAGATCTCGGCGTGGGGCGCGTCCGTCTCAGACCCGGATGACCTCAGACCCGGATGACCCGGAGGCCGGCGTCCGCGAACTGGGCGGTCAGCTCGGCCGGGGCGGCGGAGTCCGTCACCAGGATGTTGATCTGGCTCAGCGGGCAGACCAGGGCGAACGCCCGGCGGCCCAGCTTCGAGCTGTCGGCCACCACGATCACCTGGCGGGCCTTCGCGGCCATCAGCCGGTTGACCGCCGCCTCGCCCTCCCCGTGGGCGCTGGCGCCGTGCTTCACGTCGAGCGCGTCGACACCGAGCACCGCCACGTCGAGCGCGACGTCCGCCAGCATGCCCGTCGCCACCGGGCCCACCAGCTCGTACGACTCGGCGCTGGCCGAGCCGCCCGTGGTGACCACGTGCAGATGCGGCCGCACGGCCAGCTCGTGGGCGATGTTCAGGGCGTTGGTGACCAAGGTGAAGGCCGGACCGCGGCGGCCCGAGGGCGGGTCGGGGCGGTTGGCCAGAACCCTGGCCACCTCCGTCGTCGTGGTGCCGCCGTTGAGCCCGATCGTGGCCCCCACCGGCACCAGGGCCGCCGCCGCCGAGGCGATGCGCTGGTTGTCCGGCGCGTGCTGGGCGACCTTGTAGCGCTGCGGCAGGTCGTACGAGACGCTGTGCGCGATGACGCCGCCCCTGGTCCTGCTCAGCAACTGCTGATCGGAGAGCTCGTCGAAGTCGCGTCTGATCGTGGCCGCGGACACGCCGAGCTTCCGCGCCGTCTCCGACACGTCGAGCCGGCCGGCCTCGGCGACGAGCTCTAACAACAGGTTCCAGCGTTCGTACCGGTTCACTGTTCAATCATGCCCGAAACCCGACGGAAGCTCTTATAGGACGGTTTTATGGGAAAATACTCGCCAAATGCTACGGACATCCTCGGTCGTGCTCCCCGTGTCCCCGCTGGGCCCGGAGAACCCGCTGCCGCCGCTGCGCACGCTGCCCGATCCACGCGGTGGGCTGAGGACGGCCGCGGCCGACGCCGAGATGGCGGCCCAGCTGGCTTACGGGCACGCCGACTCGCTCCTGCCGTACACCTTCCAGGACGGCTACGGCCGCGAGCGCGAGGAGCGGGAGCTGAAGACGGCGGTGCTGGAGAACTCGCTGCTGCGCGCGGAGTTCCTGCTGGAGTACGGTGGGCGGCTGCGCTCGCTGGTGCACCTGCCGACCGGCCGCGAACTCCTGCACAAGCCACCCCACCTGCAACTGGCCAACCTCGGGCTGCGTAACGCCTGGTTCGCCGGGGGAGTGGAGTGGAATCTCGGCACGTTCGGGCACACCGCCCTGGCCTGCGCGCCGGTCCACGCCGTCCGGGTGGACCGGCCCGACGGGGTGCCGGTGCTGCGGATGTACGAGTGGGAACGGATGCGGCGGCTGGTCTACCAGCTCGACGTCAGCCTGCCGCCCGAGTCACCGGTGCTCCTGGTACACGTCCGGATTTATAACCCTTCGGCGGTGGATGCCCCGGTCTACTGGTGGTCGAACGCGGCGGTGCCGCAGACGCCGGGCAGCCGGGTGCTGGCGCCCGCCTGTCAGGCGTACCACTTCTCCTACGACGGGATGCTGCGGCGCGTGCCGGTGCCGCGCTGGCGCGAGTCCGACCAGTCCTACCCGGCCCGCAACGAGCAGGCCGCCGACTTCTTCTACGAGCTGCCCCGCGCCGAACGCCGCTGGATCGCCGCCCTCGACCAGGACGGCGGCGGGCTCGCGCAGGTCTCCACCGACCTGCTGCGCGGTCGCAAGCACTTCCGCTGGGGCACCGGCGCGGCGGGCCGCAACTGGCAGGACTGGCTGTCCGGCCCCGACCGGCCGTACCTGGAGATCCAGGCCGGACTCACCCGCACCCAGCTGGAGCACGTACGGCTGCCCGCCCGTTCCGCCCTTGCCTGGACCGAGGCGTACGGCCTGCTCCAGGGCGACCCCGCCCAGGTCCACGGCCCCTGGCGTGACGCGCTCGGCCACGTGGGCCGGGCCGTGAACCGGCTGATCTCCCGCGACCGGCTCCAGGCGGCGCACGAGCAGGCCGTACAGCTGGCATCGGCCGTGCCGGTGGAGGTCCTGCACGTGGGCAGCGGCTGGGGCGCGCTGGAGCGCCGGGCCCTGGCCAAGCGGCGCAGCCGGGTGCTCAACCTGCCGGGCACGCCCTTCGCCGACTGGACGATCGGCCGCGACCAGCAGTCGTGGCTCGCCCTGGTACGCAAGGGCTCGATCCCCACCCCCGCGCCCGCCCTGCCCCCCTCCTCCTACACCGTCGGCCCCGAATGGCGCGCGCTGTTGGAGAAGTCGGTCGAGGAGTCGGGCGGCACCTGGTTCACCCTGCTCCACCTGGGCGTGAACCTCTTCCACGACGGCGACCACGCCGGGGCGCGGGCCGCCTGGGAACGTTCCCTTGCCTGCGCCGAGAACGCGTGGGCGCTGCGCAACCTGGCCGTGCTCGACCCCTCGCGGGCCGCGGACCTGTACGAGCGGGCCCACGCGCTGTCGCCCCGCTTGCGTCCTCTCACCATCGAGACCCTCGCCGCCCTCCTGGCCTCCGGCCGCCCGGACGCCGCCCTCGTCCTGATCGACAAGCTGGGCCCGAAGGACCGCTGGCACGGCCGGATTCGTCTGCTGGAATGCCGTGCGGCCCTGGACGCGGGGGATGTCGGACGGGCCGGGCGGGTGCTGGAGACGGGCCTGGTGGTGGACGACCTGCGGGAGGGGGAGGACACGTTGGACGAGCTCTGGTGGGATTACCACGAGCGGCTGAATCCGACGGGGCGGGCGCGGGTCAGGGCGGAGCATCCGTTGCCTTGCCGGTATGACTACAGCGTCAAGCAGTATTAGGGGCGAAGACGTCGTCGAGCGTCGTCGCGGTGGCTGCTCGGACGATCCACTCTTCCATTTGGTCGGGGTCTTTGCATTCGGTGATGCGGTCGTGGGCGTCCTGGGGGACGTTGATGCCGCGCGCTTTGAGGATCCTGATCACAGCGACGGCCTCGCCTTCGACCTTGCCTTTGTCGAAGAGCTGTTTGGTGAAGGGGCTGTATGCCGGCCATTCTCTAGATGACATGTGGTCCCTGAAATAGCGCCGGACCTCGGTTGAGGTCCGGCGGAAGCGTATGCGGTGTTAAGCGGTATGAAGCAGAGCTCATCTGAAGACGTCGTCCAGCGTCGTCGCGGTGGCGGCTCGGACGATCCACTCTTCCATTTGGTCGGGGTCTTTGCATTCGGTGATGCGGTCGTGGGCGTCCTGGGGGACGTTGATGCCGCGCGCTTTGAGGATCCTGAACAGAACGACGGCTTCGCCTTCGGCCATGCCTTTGCTGACGAGCCCTCGGAGGAAGGGGCTCTCTAGGGGCCAAGGGGCAAGCGACATGATCTCCTCCATAATGCGCCGGGTGGCGAGCGAAGCCAGTCTGTATGCGTATTCATAGTACTGCAGAGAGTCACCATCGGGGAGCTTGTCCAGGGCCGTCATGTAGGCCTCTGTCACGGTTCGCTGCTGGCCGTGCATCATCACGGACATGGCGGCGAGCTCGAGACAGTCTGCGGCTTGGACATGATCGGTGATAGCGGGGACTTGGTCCGGCCCGAAGGCTTGGGGCTGGAGGACGAAGCCGGGCAGGCTGGTGACGATCGGCTCCGCTGCCCACGCCGCGACGCGGGCGTCGGGACAGAGGGCCAGCACCACCACCGGACACTTCAGCTGCAGCCAAAGCGCCGCCGCATAGCGTGCCCAGGCCGTGCGTTTGTGGTCCTTGTCGTCCTGCTGGATCTCGACGATTACCCCGAAGATTGGATCCTGGCGCGGCCCCACGGTGATCACCGTGTCGGCCGCGAAGTCCAGGGAGAGGCGGTCGTTGAAGTCGTTTCCGGCGACCTCTATGAGAATGTCCGTGGGCAGGTCGACGTCGAAGGTATCCCGGAGGATCTCGACGGCGAGTGCCGGACGGTTGCGGAAGAGCGCATTGAGTGTGTCATGCGCAAGGGATGGCATGTCACGGAACGATATCAGTCATGTACTGTGCGTGATCAATTTTTGGTCAACTCGCGGAAAAGACCGCCTCGCCGCGCTTGCCGTACCAGGCGCTCCAGACCGCGATGAGCGCGAGGGTGCCGAGCAATAGGACCGTCGACAGGCCGGCCATCACGTCCACTGGCAGCAGATAAATGAGCGGGATCCGGACCACCGACTCGGCGAGGAAGGCCGCCGCCCAGGTCAGGGTCATGACGTAATACACGCGGCGGAACGCGGGCTCGGCGAGATAGAGGGCGTCCCAGCGGGCGGCGGTGGCGGCGTCTTCGGCGCCGAAGCGTTTGGCCAGGGGGAAGGCGGCGGGGCGGCCCGTCACGCAGGTGGTGGCGAGGACGGCGGCGATGACCGCCGTGGTGATCGACTTGACCGCCAGCATGAGGCGTTCGTCCCCGGTGACGAAGGACAGGACCAGGCCGAGGCCGAAGATCAGGCACATGAACGCCGCGTACCCGTCCAGGCGGCGTTCCCTGACGCCGACATAGGCGGTGCGCAGGAGGCCCACGGCTGTGGCCGAGAGCAAGGCGGCGTACTCGCTTACGTGGAGCGCGCGCAGCAGGTAGTAGGCGGCGACGCAGGGGAGTACGTCCCAGAGCGCCACCTTGAGTACGGAGCGGTTCATGTGAGGGTCCTTTCCAGCCAGTCGGAGACGCGGGCCAGGGCCGGTTCAGGCTCCTTAACGCGAAAAATCTCGCCTCAAGGTAACCACGGCTAGGGCTCTAACGCAAGAGAACTCGCGTTAGGGTGAGTGGCATGGAACCTGTACGCAGGCCGGGCGGCCGCAGCGCGAGAGTCCGTACGGCGGTGCATGAAGCCGTCCTCGACCTGCTGGGCATGGAGGACTGGGACAGCCTGAGCATCGCCCAGGTGGCCGAACGTTCCGGCGTGCACCAGGCGACCCTCTACCGGCGCTGGGGCACACTCGGCGCGCTCATCGACGACGTGGTGACCGAGCGGCTTTCGCAGGGTTCACCGGTGCCCGACACGGGCACGCTCCGCGGCGACCTGGAGGCCTACGCCGTCCAGGTCGCGGCGGACGTGGCGGGGCCGCTGGGGCCTCTATACGTCAGGGCCGCCCAGGTCGGCACCCGTGTCCACGACGACGACCAGCTGTACATGATGGACCGGGCCGTGCAGCTCCAGGGCATGCTGGAGCGGGCCGCGGCGCGCGGCGAGAGCCCGCCGACCCTGCTGGAGTTGATGGAAGTGGTGATCGCGCCGCTCTACTATCATGCGATCTTCTTCAACCGGCCGGTCGGCGCCGACCACGCCAGGACGCTGGTCGACCGGTTGCTCAGCCTGCCCCAGTGAAAGCAGGCCCCGGTGAGGGTCAGCGGTCGACGATCTCGTTCTTGCCGATGACCACGATCCCGCCCCTGGTCAGCGCGAAGCGGGTGCGGTCATAGTCCAGGTCGAAGCCGATCCGCGCGCCGTCGGGGATCACCACGTTCTTGTCGATGATCGCCTTGCGCACGATCGCGCCCCTGCCGACCTTGACGTTCTCCATCAGTACGGAGTCCTCGACCAGCGAGTGCGAGTGCAGCACGACCCTGGGCGACAGGATCGACCGGTTCGCCGTGCCACCGGACACGATCACGCCGGGTGACACGAGCGAGTCGAGCGCCCGGCCCACCCGGTCGCCGTCGTTGTGCACGAACTTGGCGGGCGGCAGCGGGTCGTGCCCGGTGTGGATCGGCCACTTGTCGTTGTAGAGGTTGAAGATCGGGTGCGCCGAGATGAGGTCCATGTGCGCCTCGTAGTAGGCGTCGAGCGTGCCCACGTCGCGCCAGTAGCCCCGGTCGCGCTCGCTCGAACCTGGCACCACGTTGTTCGCGAAGTCGTACACGTCCGCCCCGCCGGACTTAACGAGCATCGGGATGATATTTCCGCCCAGGTCGTGCTTGCTGGTGGGGTCGAGGGCGTCCTCCCGCAGCGCGTCGATCATCGACTGCGTCTTGAACACGTAGTTGCCCATCGAGGCGAACACCTCGTCGGGGGAGTCGGCGAGCCCCACCGCGTCCTTGGGCTTCTCCCGGAAGGCGACGATCCGCCGCCCCTGAGGGTCGGTCTCGATGACGCCGAACTGGTCGGCCATCGACAGCGGCTGCCGGATCGCCGCCACCGTCACGTCCGCGCCGGAGTCCTCGTGCTGCTCCACCATCTGCCGCGGGTCCATACGGTAGATGTGGTCGGCCCCGAACACGATGACGTGCTCGGGCATCTCGTCGTAGATCAGGTTCAGGTTCTGGAACAGCGCGTCGGCCGAGCCGGAGAACCATCGCGGGCCCAGCCGCTGCTGCGCGGGGACCGGCGTCACGTAGTTGCCGAGCATCGCCGTCAGCCGCCAGGTACGCGAGATGTGACGGTCGAGACTGTGATTCTTGTACTGGGTCAGCACGACGATCTGCAGGTATCCGCCGTTGGCCAGGTTCGACAGCACGAAATCGATGAGCCGATACATGCCACCGAACGGCACCGCCGGTTTGGCTCGATCCGCCGTGAGCGGCATGAGCCTCTTTCCCTCTCCACCTGCCAGTACGACCGCAAGAACCCTCCGGGACCTCATATCCGTGACGCTACCCTCAAAATGCCGATCTATCGACGAATCGCCCATCGAACACCGCACGTGCCTGAAACCTCCCGAGGATCGTAAGGTCGTGTCATGCGCGTTGATCTGCTGACCCGGGAGTATCCGCCAGAGGTGTACGGCGGTGCCGGGGTGCACATGGAATACCTGGCCAGAGAGCTGCGGCGGCTGGCCGACGTCCGGGTGCGGTGCTTCGGGGCCTCACGGGACGAGCCGGGCGTCTCCGCCTACCGCGTGCCCGCCGGGCTTCAGGAGGCCAACGCGGCCCTGCAGGTGCTCGGGGTGGACCTGGAGATGGCCGCCGCGTGCGAAGGCGCCGGGGTGGTGCACTCCCATACCTGGTACGCCAACTTTGCCGGACATGTCGCGAAGATGCTGCACGGCGTCCCGCATGTCATCACCACGCACAGCCTCGAACCGCTCCGGCCGTGGAAGGCCGAGCAACTGGGCGGCGGCTACACCATCTCCTCCTGGGCCGAACGGACCGCCCTGGCCGGTGCCGACGCGGTCATCGCGGTCTCGGAGGGGATGCGGCGCGACGTGCTCGCCGCCTATCCCGAGATCCCGCAGGAGCGGGTGAGCGTCATCCACAACGGCATCGACACCGCCGAATACGCCCCGGACCGGGGCGACGACGTCCTCAAGAAGCACGGCGTGGATCCGTCCAGGCCGTACGTCATCTTCGTCGGGCGCATCACCCGGCAGAAGGGGCTGGTCCACCTCCTGCACGCGGCGCGCTCCTTCGACGCCGGCGCGCAGATCGTGCTCTGCGCGGGCGCGCCCGACACGCCGGAGATCGAGGCCGAGGTGACGGGCCTGGTGCGCGAGCTCAGCCGGGAGCGCGACGGGGTGATCTGGATCTCCGAGATGCTGCCCAAGCCCGAGGTGATCCAGTTGCTCACGCACGCGTCGGTGTTCGTGTGCCCGTCGGTGTACGAGCCGATGGGGATCGTGAACCTGGAGGCGATGGCCTGCGAGACGGCCGTGGTGGCGACGGCGACCGGCGGCATTCCCGAGGTGGTGGCCGGCGGGGAGACGGGGCTGCTGGTGCCGATCGACCAGGGGGCCGACGGGACGCCGCACGATCCCGAGCGGTTCGCCGCCGACTTCGCCGAGCGGGTCAACGAACTGCTGGAGAATCCGGCGCGGGCCGCGAGGATGGGGGGGGCCGGGCGGGCCAGGGCCGTCGAGCACTTCTCCTGGGAACGCATCGCGCACCGGACCATGGACCTCTACACCTCGCTGCGCACCTGAGAGGGCGGGGTCAGCGGGTCCGCCAGAGCATGGCGCGGGCCAGGCCCTTGTCGGGGTGGGAGGAGCCGGCCGCGTAGACCTGGGTGGTGCCGGGGCGCTGGGCGAGGGCCTCGATCGTGCCGTCGAGGGTCTGCGACGTCCAGCGTCCGCCGGCGAGGTGCAGGACCCGCGACCCGGTCGAGTCGAGCACCCACATGCCGTCCTTGCCGTCCGGCTCGGCCTGGGTGAACGTGGAACCGAGCGCGCCCCACCGGCACCGCCACGTGCCGCCGTCCCAGTGCAGGGCGACCGGGCGGGAGCGCTCCAACGGCTCGTCGTTCTCGGAGAACTCACCGGGCACCAGCCACGACACCCCGCCGACCACCCACACGTCGGCCGGCCCGAGCACCACCACGTCGCTGAGCCGGATCCGCGGGGACTCCGACCTGGGCGGCAGGCCGAGCGCGGGCACGCCGACCCGCTGCCAGGCCGCGCCGTTCCAGCGGGCGGCCGGTCCCTGGTCGATCAGCGGCCCGCTGACCGTCCACACGTCGCCGCCGCGTTTGTCACCGCCGCTGTTGCCCGAGCCGCCACCGCTCCCGCTGCCGCCGCCCACCGCGCCCGCGGGGGCCGGGAGGTCGTACTGCTGCCAGGTGGAGCCGTTCCACCACAGCGCCGAGCGGCCACTGACCGCCCAGGCACCGCGCGCCGCCGTGCCGCCCGCGCCGAAGGTGTCGCCGAGCCGCCCGGTGAGCCGCAGGGCCTCCCACCTGTCGTGCTGGAACGCGCCGACGAGCCCGGACCTGCCGTCCGCCAGGCCGAACACCCAGGCGTTGGCCGCGGACGTCGCGCCGAGCGCGGTGACCTGGACGCCCGGCAGCGAGTACGACGTCCACCGCCTGCCGTCCCACCGCCGCAGGCCCGCGAAGGTCGTCTCCACGGACTCGGCCACCAGGCGCTGGGTGAGGTGGGTGGCCCAGACAGCGCCGTCCCGGCCGACCGCGAGATCATGGAGCGTGCCATAACCCCCGCCGCCGGATGCGTCGCCGGCCACGGCGCGCCAGCCGGGTTCGGTCCGCACCGCGCGGATGTCGTCGGTGCCGGCCGGTGGCTGGACGCAGGCGGCGGGCTTGGCGGGGAGCGCGGGCAGGTCACTGCCGATCATCGGCACCGGCGTCGTGCCGGGGGCCGAGCCCGGACTTGGGGAGGCCGTGCCGGGACGCGAGGTGGTGGCGGCGCCCGTGCCGAGGGGCGAGGCGGGAGCCGGAGGAGCGGCGGTGCAGGCGGCGACCGCCAGCACGGCCAGGCCCGCCGTACAGACACGTGCGACTCGGCTCACCCAGCCCGCCCCCTTCGCGTGACCCCGTGATCTCCGCAGGATAGGTCAGTCCGCGCCGCCGCGCCCCTAACGGCGACGGTCAGGTTCGCGATATGTGATGCAAGATCACGTTGTGTACGTGATGCGCCTTGTTGTCGCCGCGGAAGTCGACTTCGTACGTGTGCGTCCCGACGTGGATGGCGATCGCGCCCGAGGAGAAGAACCCGCCGGCGAACGACTTGTTGCTCACCACGCTCACCGCCGAGATCTTGCTGTAGGGGATGCTGGTGATCGCGACGCGCTTGCCCACGAACGACTTGTCCTGGACGATGACCCGCCGATCGGTCAGCCCCAGGAATCCCGTCCCCGCGCCGATGGCGTCGTACACCGCGATGATCCGCTCGCCCGGCAGCAGCCCGCTCTCGATCTGCCGGAGCTGTTCTTTTCTGTCATAGGGGATGTCAGCCATGCCTTGGCAACGACCTGGGGATATGAAGCGTTCCGGATGCGTAGATTGGGTCTTGTAGCCGATGGGGTTCTGGATCACCCTGAACGGCAGGAGGCCCTGACATGTCGCATCCACTCGGAGTAAGCCGCCCGGATCTCACTGTCACAGACCTGCCCACCCCGGAAGAGGTGTTCAAGGTCTCCAAGATCGGGACGAAGGAGCTCGTCAAGTACGCGATCGGGCCCAGTCTGATCGCTCTCGGCATCTCGATAGGCAGCGGCGAGTGGTTGCTCGGGCCGCTCAGCGTGGGGCAGTACGGCTTCGTCGGCGTCGGCTGGGTGATCACGGTCTCCGCCCTCCTTCAGACGTTCTACAACGTCGAGTGCGCTCGCTACGTCGTCGCCACCGGCGAGGTCCCCGTGGTCGGCTGGGGCCGGGTACCGCCGGGCTGGAAGCTCTGGATCCCGCTATCCGTATTCATCGTGATTTTTGCCTTCATCGCGGGCGGATGGGCCGCCTCGGCGGGCCAGGGCGTCTACGCGCTCGTCCACGGCACTGTCGCGCCCACGGGCGCGGAGGAACCGAGGCTGTGGGCCATAGCGCTGCTGGTGCTCGTCTTCCTGATCACCGCGCTCGCCAAGCGGATCAGCCGCGCGCTGGAGCTGGCCAACTGGATGATGGTCAGCGCCATCCTCCTCGCCCTGCTCGCCGTCGACCTGCTCATCGTGCCGTGGAGCCAGTGGTGGGACGGCATCCGCGGCTTCCTCACCCCGGCCGCCCCGCCCGCGGGCATCACGGCGACCCAGCTCGGCGGCCTGGCCGGGTTCACCGCCCTGGCCTCCGGTCTGAACTGGTACGTGATGGGTCATTACCGGGACAAGGGCTACGGCATGGGCTATCGCGCCGGGTTCCTCTCGGGGATGCGCGGCGGGCGGAGCGAACTCCTGGCCAGCGGCATCACCTTCCCCGACGACGGCCTCAACCGCGGGCTGTGGCGCAGGTGGTACCGGCTGCTGCTCACCGACATGTGGGGTGTGTTCTTCGTCGGCGCCATCCTCGGCATGCTGCTGCCGACGCTGCTCATGTCGCAGGCGGTCGCCATGTCGGGCCAGAAGCCCACGCGGGCGAACGTGCCGACGTTCGTGGCCGGGGTGCTCGGCGACGAGTACGGCCCGGCGCTGTTCTATGTGGCGCTGGTCGTGGGGGTGCTGATCCTGTTCTCCACCCAGTTGGGCATCTTCGAGGCCATGGTCAGGGTCGCCACGGACTCCGCGCACGCCACCAGCCCCCGGCTGCGCGCGCTGATCGAGGGCGACCCGCGCCGCTTCTACTACCCGTTCATGCTCGTGCTGTTGGTGATCATCTCGATCATCATCCACCTCACGCTGCCGGTCGGGCTGGTGGAGTGGTCGGCCAACATGTCGAACCTGGGCGCGCTGATCTACCCGTTCCTGCTGATCTACCTGAACAGCAGACTGCCCCGGCCCGCCCGTCCCCGGCCGTGGCACTACGTGATCCTGGTGCTGAACTTCCTGTTCTTCGGCTTCTTCTTCGTCAACTTCATCGCCGACTTCATCGGGGAGCCGTTGGTGACGTTCTAGAAGATCCAGCTTTTTTACGGCCGGCATGGGCCGGCCCCACCCGCCGACGCGCCTGAGCGGCCCTCCAGGGACACGCTCCTCCGGCTCGCCGCCGTTACGCGCGTCTCGTTGACCGTGGCTTCCGTGATGTGTGCCCTCAGGCGTCGAGGATCACCGGCTCGTGGTGGATGGGGAAGTTGGTGGAATTGGCGATGAAGCACAGCTTGTTGGCCTCGGCGTGCAGCTCCATGGCCTTGTCGTGCAGGGTCCGGGTGGTGATCATGACCGTGGGGTGCAGGGTGACCTCGGAGAAGCGGCCGCCGCCGCTGGAGTCCACGACCATGGTGCCCGTCGGCTCGTCGACGTAGGAGGTCACGATGATGCCGTTGAGCGAGCACAGGTGGAGATACCACAGCATGTGGCACTGCGACAGTGACGCCACCAGCAGCTCCTCCGGGTTCCAGCGTGCGGGGTCGCCCCGGAAGGCGGGATCGGCCGACCCGGGCAGGGCGGGCTTGCCCTCGGCCGACACCTCGTGCTCGCGGCCGAAGGAGCGGTAGCCGGAGGTGCCCTCGCCCCGGTTGCCGGTCCAGGTGACGGTGACGGCGTAGTGGTGTTCGCGGCTCATGCGCTCCATCATCGATCATGCCCCTTCCCGGCGCCCCACCCGCCCCGCCGTACGCGGACGGGGCGGTCACCGCGGTCAGGTGGTGATGGATTCGAGGACGACGATCGGGATCTTCCGATCGGTCTTCTGCTGGTAGTTGTCGTAGTCGGGCCAGGTGGCCGCCATCAACCGCCACAGTTCGGGCCGTTCCTCGTCCGTGGCCGTACGCGCGCGGGCCCTGAACCTGTCGGCCTTCACCTGCACCCCGACCTCGGGATCGGCCTGCAGGTTCTTGTACCAGTCGGGGTGGTCAGGATCGCCGCCCTTGGAGGCGACGACGATGTGGTCGCGTCCGTGCTGCTGGTAGATCAGCGGCGTCGTGTACGCCTTGCCGGACTTACGGCCCTTGGTGGTCAGAAGGAGGGTCGTGGTGTTGTTCCAGTCGTGTCCCTCGGCGCCGTCGGTCTCCTGATAGCGCTGGACGTGTTCCTTGCCAAAGAGCATGCCTGCCGCCTACCCCGCGTCGCCGTAACCTCACCGTTACCGGGCGGGGTCTGTACGAGAAGTTGACACGCCTGACACACTGCCTTTCTGTAAGCGCTTACATAGTTGGTTGTGGAAGCGCTTACAGAAAGAGGAGCAGCCTGGATGGACGTGACGATCTACGAGGTGGCGCGGCGGGCGGGCGTGTCGATCGCGACCGTGTCGCGGACCCTGCGCGGCACCGGGCCGGTGGCGCCCAAGACGCGGGAGAAGGTGCTGAAGGCGGTCGAGGAGCTCCGGTTCACGCCCAGCCGCCTCGGCGTCAGCCTGGCCGAGGGCCGCCACGCCGCCAACGGCATCGTCTTCCCCAACCTCGCCGGCCCTTACTACACCGAGGTGCTCCTCGGCTACGAGGAGGTGGCCTCCGAGCTGGGCCGGTCGGTGGTGATCCTGTCCACCAAGGGCCGCACCCGGGTGCACGACCTGGTCAAGGACCTCGCGGGGCGGGTGGACGGGCTCATGGTGTTCGGCCATACGGCTCCGGACGACCTGGTCGCCGAGCTGGTCCGGATGGGGATGCCGCTGGTGTTCGTCTCCCGCGAGCCGCTCGCCGGGGCCGACACACTGCGCAGCGAGAACACCGAGTCGGCCCGCGCCCTGGCCCGGCACCTCCTGGAGCACGGCTACCAGAGGTTCGCCTTCCTCGGCGCGCCGATCGCGACCGGAGACGACGTGGACGAGCGCTGGCAGGGCGTCAGGTCCGTCCTCGGCAGTGCGATCGAGGCGGTGCCGACGGAGCACTACACGGTCGAGTGCGGCTACCAGGCCGCCAGGACCCTGCTGCGCGCTTCGGGCCGGCCCCAGGCGATCGTCTGCTCCGATGACGAGGTGGCGCTGGGCGCCCTGCTCGCCGCGGAGGAGCTCGGACTCGCCGTACCCGACGAGCTGGCCGTGACCGGGTGGGACGACATCATGGCCGCCCGCCACGCCCGCCCGGCGCTGACCACCATCCGCCAGCCGATGCGCGAACTGGGCGCGCGCGCCGCGCGGGCGCTCGACGAGCTGATCACCGGCGCCCGCGACACCCCGAGACACCTCGTCCTGACCACCGAGCTGGTGCTGCGCGCCAGCTGCGGTCACCACCCCCAGGAGGAACCCCGTTGAACACCTCGACCCGGCGCTCCGCCGCCGGTCTGCTCACCCTCGCGATACTGGTCACCGGCTGCGGGCGCAGTGCCGAGAAGGCGCCGGAGAAGGCGCAGGACGTCAAGTCCGGCGCGGTCTCCGGCGAGATCACGGTCTGGGCGATCGGGGAGGAGGGCAAGGCGCTCGGCGCGTTCGCCAAGGACTTCGAGACGGCCAACCCGGGCGTCAAGGTGAACGTGACGCCCATGGGCTGGGACGTCGCCCACGACAAGATCACCTCGGCCATCGCGGGCAGTGCCACCCCCGACATCAGCATGATCGGCTCCACCTGGGCGGGCGAGCTGTCCAAGACCGGCGTGCTCGACCCCACGCCCGGCAACCTCATCGACAAGGCCGCCTTCTTCCCCGGCGCCTGGCAGACCGTGGACGTGAACGGCACCGCGTACGGAGTGCCGTGGTACGTCGAGACCCGCGTCCTGTACTACCGCACGGACCAGGCCGAGAAGGCGGGCGTCAAGCCGCCCACGACCTGGGCCGAGGTCAAGACGTTCGCCAAGGCGCTGAAGGACAAGGGCGGCGCCAAGAAGGGCTTCAACCAGAATTACACCGAGGGCTCCTGGCAGGAGCTGGTGCCGCTCATCTGGCAGGCCGGCGGCGAGATCGTCAAGGACGGCAAGTACACCTTCGACACCCCCGAGGCGGTGACCGCGCTCAAGCAGTACGCCTCGCTCTTCCAGGAGAAGCTGGCCCCGAACGACACCGCCAAGGGCGCCTTCCCGCAGAACTTCATCAAGGGCGAGGTCGGCGGCTTCTACTCGGGCCCGTGGATGATCGGCGTGCTGGACAACGACGGCGGCGCGGGCTTCAAGGACAAGTTCGACGTCGCGCCCTACCCGAAGGGCCCGGTCTCGGCCACCAGCTTCGTCGGCGGCTCCGACCTGGTCGTCTTCAAGAAGGCCAAGAACCGCGACGCCTCGTGGAAGTTCATCCAGTGGCTCACCGAGCCCAAGGTGCAGGCCAAGTGGTACACGACGGTGAAGGCCCTGCCCAGCGTCCAGTCGGCCTGGCAGGAGCCGGAGCTGGCCGCGGACCGGCAGCTGAAGGTCTTCGGCGAGCAGCTCAAGGACGCCAAGACGCCGCCGCCGTATCCGACCTGGGAGCAGGTGTCGAAGGTGTTCGAGACCGAGCTGGAGAAGCTGGCGCTGGGCAAGCAGACCCCGGAGCAGACGGCCAAGGCCATCCAGGCGCAGGCCGACACGATCGGCACCGGCCTTTAGTGATGGCGCTCCTTCGCAGGGGCGGGCTCGGCTGGGTGTTCGTGCTGCCGTTCGTCGTCATGTTCGTGGTGTTCTACCTCGGGCCGCTGCTGGCCGGGCTGGGCATGAGCTTCACCGACATGCGGAGCACGGACGTCGCCGACCCGCTGGCCGTCGACCTGGTCGGCGTCGAGAACTACCTCAGGCTGGCCGGCGACGAGGCGATGCGTAAGGCGGCGCTGAACACCGCGATCTTCGTGGTCACCGGGCTCCCGCTGACCATCGGACTCGGCCTGGCCGCCGCCGTGGCGCTGAACTCCGGCATCGCCCGGCTGCCCGCCGCGTTCTTCCGGCTCGGCTACTACCTGCCGCACATCACCAGCATCATCGGTGTCGCGGTCGCCTGGAAGTTCCTGCTGGAGCCGGAGGCGGGACTGGTCAACCGGCTGCTGGAGCTGGTCGGCCTCCCCGGGCCAGCCTGGCTCCAGGAGCAGGCCACCGCGCTGCCGGCGATCATCGTGATGACCGCCTGGCGCAGCTTCGGGTTCGACATGGTGGTCTTCCTCGCGGCGCTCCAGGGGATCCCGCGGGAGCTGTACGAGGCGGGGGAGGTGGACGGGGCCGGGCGGTGGGCGCGGTTCAGGTCGATCACGCTGCCGCAGCTGCGGCCGGTGATCCTGTTCTGCACCGTCTACAGCTCAGTCGGGTTCGTGCAGTTCCTGGAGGAGCCGCTGATCATGACCGGTGGCGGGCCGCTGAACTCCACGCTGTCGGCCTCGCTGGCGATCTTCAAGCAGTTCGGGGTGGGCAACTACGGCTACGCGGGTGCCGCGGCGAGCGTGCTGTTCATGGTGATCATCGCGCTGGCCGTACTGCAGCTCAGGATCGGGAGGGCGCGGTGAGGCGGACCCGCGGGCAGAAGCTGATCACCTATCTCGGCCTGAGTGTCGGGCTGCTGCTGGTCGTCGGGCCGTTCTTGTGGGCGGGGCTCAGCTCGGTCAAGCCGGAGGCGGAGATCCGGCGCGATCCGCCGACGTTCTGGCCCGAGACGTTCACGCTGGACAACTACACCGAGCTGCTGCACCGGGTGCACCTCGGGCAGGCGTTCGTGAACAGCGTGGTCGTCGCGCTGGTGATCGTCGCCGGGAACCTGCTGTTCTCCTCGATGGTCGGCTACGGCTTCGCCAAACTGCGCTTCCGCGGCCGGAACGCCGTCTTCGGGCTGGTGCTGGTGCAGATGGCGGTGCCGGCGATCGTGCTGATGATCCCGCAGTTCGTGCTGATCGCGAAGCTCGGCATGGTGAACACCTTCCTCGGCATCATCCTGCCGGGGCTGATCACGCCGCTGGGCGTGTTCATGATGCGGCAGTTCATCGCGGAGCTGCCCGACGAGCTCATCCACGCGGCACGGGTGGACGGGGCGGGGGAGTTCCGGATCTTCGCCAGGATCGTGCTGCCGCTCTGCAGGCCCGCGCTGGCCACGCTGGGCCTGATCACCTTTCTCGGCGCGTGGAACAACTTCCTCTGGCCGGCCGTGGTGGCGCAGTCGGAGGACGTCTACACGCTGCCCGTGGCCCTGAACATCCTCAACAGCCACGAAACCACCCACTACAACCTGCTCGTCGCCGGGGCGATGATCGTGGTCGCGCCGATCCTCGTCCTGTTCGTCTTCCTGCAGCGCTTCTTCATCCAAGGCATCGCAACCTCCGGCCTCAAGTAGAGGAGCACCCCCATGCGCAAGACCGCCTTGCTCGCCGGCCTGCTGGTGCTGGCCGCCGCCGTGCCCAGCCCGGCCAGCGCTTCTTCCGGAAATGACACGTTATTTCGGTACGCGAAGGACACGTGGCGGTCGATGGCCGCCATGGTCGACCCCGCCACCGGCATTCCGTCCGACAAGGTCACCGGCGACCTGAAGACCAGGGCCAAGGTCACCTCGCCCACCAACATCGGCACCTACGTGTGGAGCACGCTCACCGCCCGCGACCTGCGCCTCATCGGCTCCGACGAGGCCACGGCCCGCGTCGGCAAGGTGCTCGACGCGCTGGAGCGGATGGAGCGCAACACCCCGACGGGCCAGTACTACAACTGGTACGACCCGGCGACCCTCCAGCTCGTCCACACCTGGCCGGACAACGGCGACCCGGTGCGACTGTTCGCCTCCAGCGTGGACAACAGCTGGCTGGCCACGGCCCTCATGATGGTCCGCACCGCCGTGCCCCGCCTCTCCGCGCGGGCGGCGCGGCTGGTCACCTCCATGAACTTCGCCTCGTACTACGACCCGGTCGCCCGCCCCGACGCGGGCACCGGCCTGATCCGCGGCGGCTTCTGGCCGGAGAAGCCCGAGGGCTGCTCGGTCGAGAGCGACTACGCGGGCACCGGCACCAAGGTCTGGTCCACCTGCCACCACTACGGCGCGCCCGCCGAGACCCGCATCGCCCAGTACGTGGGCATCGCGCTCGGCCAGATCCCGCGCGAGAGCTACTTCGGCCCGTACCGGACCTTCCCCGACAACGGCTGTGACTTCGGCTGGCAGGAGCAGAAGCCGGTCGGCGCGTGGAAGACGTACCTGGGCGTCAACGTCTGGGAAGGCACGTACGGCTATCGCGGAATGCGATTCGTCCCCAACTGGGGAGGTTCGATGTTCGAGGCGCTGATGCCGGATCTGGTCGTCCCCGAGGCGGCGTGGGGGCCCCGGAGCTGGGGCCGCAACCATCCGGTGTTCGTCAAGGCGCAGATCGAGCACGGCCTGCGCGAGGCGAAGTACGGCTACTGGGGCTTCTCGCCGTCCAACGACCCGCACGGCGGCTACCGCGAGTACGGCGTGGACCCGCTCGGCATGGACACCCCCGGCTACACCTCCGACGAGGAGCGCACCAGCACCGATCCGGGCTACGAGGGCTGCCGCCCGGCCCAACCGGAACCCACCGCCTACGGTGACGGAGTGGTCACTCCGCACGCCAGTTTCCTGGCTCTGCCGTACGCGCGGGCCCAGGCGATGGATAACCTGGCCAAGATCCGCAAGAACTTCGACGCCTACGGGCCCGGCGGTTTCTACGACTCCGTCGCGGTCCGCTCGGGCGCCGTGTCGAAGTGGTACCTCGCGCTCGACCAGGGCATGGCCATGGCCGCCTTGGGCAACGTGCTCACCGGAGGCAACCTGCACCGTTACTTCGGCGGCGCCGGCGTCGAGGCGAAGCTCCGGCCGGTGATGCAAATCGAGGAGTGGGCCGTTCAAGGAGCCCCTCCCGCCAACTGACGCTCCAACAGATCGGGGAACCCCAGATGAGTACGGCTGATGCCGCACGCCGTGACTGGCAGGAACGCCTCCACCAGGCGTCGGGGGAGGCGGTCCCGGCCGCCGAGCTGACCCTTCAGGCGCCGGCCGGGCTGCGGGCCGTCCCCGGTGCGGGCCACGTGACGCTGACGTGGGAACCCGTGCCGGAGGCGATCGGCTACCTGGTGCACCGGGACGGCGTGCCGGTGTCGCAGCCCGACGTGGACGTGGCGGCCGTACCCGAGTGCCGCTACGTGGACACGGGACACGGCGCGGCGTCGTACACGGTCGCGGCCATCGCCACCATGGAGACCGTCGGCCCCGCCTCGGACGCGGTGCCGGCGGCTCCGCTGGGGAGCGGACCGGCGGCTTCGCTGGAGGGCGGCGCGGCGGCGGCTTCGGCGGCCGGCGGGTCGGCGGCGGTCGCCGTGCGGGTGGACGCCGCCGCGGTCACCCGCGAGCTGCCCCGGCCGTGGCGGTACATGATCGGCTCGGAGCACCTGTCGTACCTGCTGAGCGAGGACGAGACGGGCGGCCGGCCCATCGGCGCGGAGCTCACCGAGGCGCTGCGTATCGTACGCGAGGAGTTCGGCGTCGAGACCGTCCGCGCCCACGCGATCCTCGGTGACGACCTCGGCGTCTACAAGGAGGTCGACGGCCAGGCGGTCTACGACTTCGGCAAGGTCGACGAGGTCTACGACGCGATCATGGCGCTCGGCCTGCGGCCGATCGTCGAGCTCGGCTACATGCCGCGCGACCTGGCCGCCGACCCGTCCAGGACGGTGTTCGGCTACGAGGCGATCATCTCCCCGCCCAAGGACTTCGAGGCGTGGAGCGACCTGGTCAGGGCGCTGGTCGAGCATCTGGCCGAGAGGTACGGGATCCACGAGCTGATCGACAACTGGGCCTTCGAGGTGTGGAACGAGCCCAACCTCGCCGTCTTCTGGACGGGCACGCCCGAGGAGTACTTCCTGCTGTACGACGTCAGCGCCGCCGCCGTGAAGAACGTGCACCCCGAGCTGCGGGTCGGCGGGCCCGCCTCGGCGGCCAACGGCTGGGTGGAGGAGCTGCTGGCGCACATCGCCGAATCGGGCGCGGAGCTCGACTTCATCTCCACCCACACCTACGGCAACGCCCCGCTCGACTGGCGTCCCGCCCTGGCCCGGCACGGCCGGCCGGACACGCCCGTCTGGTGGACCGAGTGGGGGCCCACCCCGACCCACTTCCACGGCATCGGTGACGGGCCGTTCGGGGCGGCGTTCCTGCTGCACGGCATGAAGTCGGCGGCGGGCCGGCTGGCCGCCGTGTCGCACTGGGTGGCCTCGGACCACTTCGAGGAGTTGGGGCGGCCGCCGCGCCTCTTCCACGGCGGCTTCGGCCTGCTGACGGTCGGCAACCTGCGCAAGCCCCGCTTCCACGCGCTCACCCTGGCCGCCCGCCTCGGCGACGCCGAACTGGCGACCGTGGTCGAGGGCGACGCGGGCGGGGTCGAGGTCTGGGCGGCGCGGCACGCGGACGGGCGCGTCGGGGTGCTGGCCTGGAACAGCACCCTCAACCAGGCGCAGGCCGACGGGGCTGTCGAGCTGTCGCGCGCGGTCTCCCTGACCGTCGCCGGCCTCGACGGGGACTACACGGTCACCCATCACCGCATCGACGGGGAGCACTCCAACATCGAGGCGGCCTGGCGGTCGATGGGCGGCGGCGACTGGCCCGCCGACGGGCAGTGGGACAAGCTGCGCTCGGTCAACACCCTGGACGAACTGACCCCGGCCACCGTGCTCACGGCGACGGACGGCGCGCTGACGGTGGACTTCGACCTGCCGATGCCGGGCGTCTCCTTCGTCGAACTGACCCCGCCGCCGCACTGACGCCTGTACCTCTGACGCGTGTGCCCCTGGGGCCGGACGGTGTCAGAGGTAGGGGCGCGTCACCGTGACCAGGTCGGCGGCGGCGTCGCGGGTGTCGACGTAGACGGCGGTGTCGGGGGTGCGTTCCCGTACGTCGCGGTCGCGGATCGCGAACACGGCCGGCGCCGCCTCCACGTCGCCGTAGCGGGAGGTGACGGCGGCGCCGATCGCCCGGCGCACGTCGGCCACCACGTCGCGGGAGGTGTGCCCGGCCCCGGAGGCGGCCAGGTAGCCGAGCAGCGCCGCGAACCGCGGCTCGACCTCGGCCGCCGGCCGCTGCCGGGGCAGGACCGGGCGGTCGAGCCAGAACACCTTGCCCGCCAGGAACGCGGCGTAGCTCACCTCGTCATGGTCGAGCGTCCGCGCCGTCTCAGCCAGCAGCTCCCCGAACTCGGCCAGATCCGCCTCGGGCGGCAGGTCCGTGGTGACGAACAGGGGCACGATCAGCGAGTCGAGCATCTGGGTATCCCTCCGTGAGGAGCCTCATCGTAGGGTGCGCCACCGACAATCCCGCATGACACCACGGCGGTGTCGCGGAATCACCCGCCCAGGTTGCCGGCCAGCAGGTCGAGCAGCGGCTGCCGCCGTACGCACCGCTCCAGCGCGAAGGAGTCGGCCAGCTCGACCACGTCGTCGTCGGACAGCCCCCTGAACAGCTCGGCGTACTCGGGCAGCAGCGCCTGCGCGATCAGGATGTGCCTGATCAGGTCGTCGGTCTGGTAGCGCGCCCCCCACGGGTAGGGGGCCCAGCCGGGCGCCTCGGCGTCGAGCATCGCGTGCAGCGGCCCCAGCACGTCGGCCGACTCCTCCATAGTGGAGCCCCACCGGTCCGCGCCGAGCCGCCGCTTCTTGCCGATGAACGCCCCGAACCGGTCGAGGTACGGCCCGGCCGCGTGCACCAGCCCCTGCAACCCCACGTCCTTGTACGTCCACAGCGACCAACCGGCCCCATGGGCGTCGTAGATGGCGAGCTGGTCACGCAGGATCCGGTAACGCTGCTCGTCGACCTCGGGGTGACCGGTGTAGACGGGCCCGAACTCGCCCACCCACAGCGGCGTGCCCGTCTCGCGCTGGAACCGGGACCGCGCCCGGAAGGTCCGCTCCAGCTCGCCCCGGTCGCACCACTCGCCGCGGGTGTAGCCGGGGTACGGCCCGCCGTGCGCGAACCCGGCCAGGGCGTAGTCGTGACAGACGAACACCGTGTTCCCGTACACCTCACGGAAGATCGAGAAGTCCGTGGCGTAGGTGTTGCCGTCGAGGAACAGCACGTGCCGCGGATCGGCGGCGCGCATCGCCTTCACCAGCCGGTCGTAGAACGGCCCGATCACCTTGCCGCTCGGGTCGCCCGGCTCGTTGACCGGGTTGTACCCGGCCACCCACGGGTGCTCGCGGTAGCGGTCGGCGATGGCCTCCCACAGGTGGATGGCCCGGTCCTGGAAGTGGCGATGGTTCCAGAAGGCGGCGACGTGGGTGGGGTTGTCGGAGTGCCAGTGCTGGTTCTGCGCGCCGGGCAGGGCGTGCAGGCCGATGACGCTGTACACGCCGTACGAGCCGAGCAGGTCGACGACCCGGTCGAGGTGCCGGAAGCCGTGCTCGACGACCTCGAACGGCCGCTGGTCGGACTCGAGGTGGCGGTAGTTGACCGGGATCCGCACGCAGTTCACGCCCAGCCCGGCCAGCAGCGCCGCGTCCCGCTCGGTGAAGAACGAGGTCAGCAGCCGCTCGAAGAACAGCTCCGCCCGATCCTCGCCCAGCACCTCCCGTACGGCCTCGCGCATCGAGCTCTCGTTGGCGGGGTAGCCGGTGATGAAGTTCTCCATGTTCAGCCAGCCGCCCAGACCCACCCCGCGCAGGCGTACCGGAGTGGAGTCGGCGGTGACGAGCTGGGTTCCGGACACCTGCAGCATGTTCACCCTTTCGTGGCTCCTGCGGTGAGGCCACCGATCAGGTGGCGTTCGGCGACGGCGTAGAACCCGAGTGCGGGCACCATGGCCAGGACGAGGTAGGCGAGGATCCGGGCAGTGTCGGTGCTGTACTGGCCCTGGAACTGCTGGACGCCGAGCGGCAGCGTCCATCCCGACTCGTCGCTGAAGACGACCAGGGGCAGCATGAAGTTGTTCCAGCTCCCGACGATCGCCAGGACGGACACGGTGGCCAGCGCGGGCCGGGCCATCGGCAGCAGGATCCGCCAGAAGAAGCCGAAGGCGGTGCAGCCGTCGAGGATGGCCGCCTCCTCGATCTCGCCGGGGATGCTCCGGAAGAAGCCGCGCAGGATGAGGATCGTCAGCGGCAGCCCGAAGGCGCCCTGCGTCAGGATCACGCCGAGGGGGCTGTCGAGCAGGCCGAAGGTCCGCAGCAGCACGAAGATCGGCAGGATCGCCACCGCGAACGGGAACATCAGCCCCATCGTGAACAGCGTGAACAGCACCTCCCTGCCGCGGAAGGCGAACCTGGCGAAGACGAAGGCGGCCAGCGCCGACAGCGCGACCACGAGCACGGTCGAGGTCAGCGCGATGAACGTGCTGTTCCACAGCTGCCGCCAGAACGAGCCGGAGGCGAGCACGTCGGTGTAGTTCGACGGAACCCACGGATCGGGCAGGCCGAACGGGTTGGTGGACAGCTGGGCGGTGCTCTTGAAGCCGCCGAGCAGCGCGTAGACGACCGGGACGAGGATGAAGGCGCCGACGATCCACGCGATCGCGTGCAGGGGCAGGGCCGGCCGTCTCATCGGTGGTCTCCCATTCTGGTGGTCGCGCCCTCCAGATCGCGCCGCATCACGAAGCGCTGGTAGGCGAGGGCGAAGACGAGGCTGAGCGCGAACATCACCACGCTGATCGCGCTGGCGTAGCCGACCTGGGAGCGCTTGAACCCGAACTCCAGCATCGTGACGGCCATCGTCTCCGAGGAGTGCGAGGGCCCGCCCTGGGTGAGGATCCAGACCAGGTCGAACAGCTGGATCGTGTAGATGACCGACAGGAACACGCTGATCCGGATCGTCGGCCCCAGCAGCGGCAGCGTGACGTGCCAGAACACCTGCCTGGACGTGCCGCCGTCGATCTGCGCGGCCTCGATCAGCTCGTCGGGGATGTTCTGCCGCCCGGCCAGGTAGATCATCATGTGGAAGCCGAAGTACTTCCACGTCATGACCAGGAAGAGCGAGAGCATCACCGTGTCGGGGTCGGCGAGCCAGTCCGAGTTCAGCCCGACCACGCCCAGGATCCGGTTGGCCACCCCGGCCCCCGGCGAGAGGATCAGCGAGAACAGCACGCCGGTGATCACCTCGGAGAGCACGTACGGCGCGAAGAACACCAACCGGTACAGCGTCCGCCCGCGGATCCGCTGGTTGAGCAGCATGGCGATGCCCAGCGAGATGGGCAGCTGCACCACGACGGACAGGACGACGAGGACCACCAGGTGCCAGACGTCGTCCCGGAAGACCTCGGTGCCGAACAGCCGGGTGAAGTTGTCCAGCCCGATGAAGTTCTTCGGCAGCCCGCCGAAGCCGTTCCACTTGAAGACGCTCGCGTACAGGGCGATCAGGATCGGCGCCACGACGAGCAGCAGGAAGAGCACCAGCGCGGGCAGCAGGAACAGCCCGATGGTGACCCAGCCGCGCCGCCGCCCCCGGGAGGGGGGCACGGGGGCGGCGAGCGCGGGCGCCTGCGGCCCCCGGGTCAGCGTCGTCATTCGCTCTTGGCCACTTCCGTGATGGCGTCGACGACCTGCTGGGGCGTCTTGGTGCCGCCGATGAGCTGCGCCACGCTGTCGTTGACCTCCTGGCCGACCGCGGGCGGGTACGCCTGGTCGAGGAAGAGCTGGAAGCCGGTGGCGGAGGCCAGCGACTCGGCCACGACCTTCAGGTTGGCGTCCTTGACCGCGCTCTCCTCGCCCTTCAGCACGGGAAGCACCCCGCCGGACTCGACGGCCTTGGCGTGATTGCCCTTCTCTGTCATGAACTTCACGAACTCCACCGCCTCCGGCGGCGCGTCGGCGCCCACGGCGATCCCGCCACCGCCGCCGAACGCCTCGGTGATCGCGCCCTTGCCGCCGTCGACCGTCGGGAAGGGGAAGAAGCCCAGGTCGCCGCCGAGCCCCTTGCCCGATGAAGCCTGCACGGTCGGCGCCCACTGGCCCATCAGCTCCATCGCGGCCTTGCCGTTGGACATGGTCGCCGCCTGGCCGTCAGGGGTGCCGTAGCCGGCCCCGAGGAAGCCCTTCTGGAACGGCTGCAGGTCCACCAGCGCCTTGAGCTGCTGTCCGGCGGTGACGAAGTCGGGTTTGGTGAAGTCGTGGTCCACCCCGGCCTGCTGCAGGGCGGGCAGCCCGCCGATACGCATGGCCAGATAGGCCCAGTAGTAGTGGCCGGGCCACTTCTCCTTGCCGGCCAGCGCGATCGGGGTGGTCCCCGACGCCTTCAGCTTCTTGACGTCCTCCAGGAACTCCGCCCACGTGGCCGGCGGCGCGGTGATGCCCGCCTTGGCGAAGAGCCGCTTGTTGTACCAGAAACCGACCATCCCGATGTCGGTCGGCAGCGCGTACGTCTTCCCGTCGAACTGGTAGGCCGCCAGCGACGCCTTGGTGAAGTCGCCGAGCACCGGCGCGACGTCGTCGCTGATGTCCTTGACCAGGCCCGCGTCGAGCTCCTGCTTCAGAACCCCGCCGCCCCACGTGGCGAACAGGTCGGGCGCCTTGCCCGACTGCGTGAGCGTGGTCAGCTTGGCCTTGTACGCGTCGTTCTCCAGGACGGTGAGCTTCATGGTCACGTTGGGATGCGCGGCCTGGAACTCCTTGGCCCTGGTCGCCCAGAGCGTCTTCATCGGCTCAGTGGTCGACAGGTGCCACCATTCGAGCGTCACCTTCGCGGCTGAGGCCGGTCCGCCGCTCTGGGCGGGCTCCGCGGTCCCGCCGCCGCTGCAGCCGGCGAGGAGTACGGCCGTGGCGACCAGAACGAGACTGCGCCGCATAGGGGTTCCCTTCTCCGTTGTTGAAAGTTTCGTAAACCCCCCGATAATTTTCGTTGCCCGGAGCATAAGATTCCCCCTGTAATGCGTCAATAGCCGCCGTGGGAGCGATTCCAACTCATCGCCGAAAGTTTCGATAGACTCCGGCTCATGCCAGCGAAGAGGCGGGTGACGATCGCCCTGATAGCCGAGGAGGCCGGGGTCTCGATCCCCACGGTGTCCAAGGTCATCAACGGCCGGCCCGAGGTGGCCCCGGAGACGCGCCACCGGGTCGAGCGGTTGCTGCACGAGCACGGCTACCAGCGGCGCACCAGTCAGGACGACACGCCCTCGGGCCTGGTGGACCTGGTGTTCGCCGAGATCGAGTCGCCGTGGGCGATGGAGATCGTCCGCGGCGCCGAGTCGGCGGCCCGCGACGCGGGAGCCAGCGTCGTCATGTCGGTCCTGCACACCCACGCGGGTCCCGGCCGTGACTGGCTGGACCGCCTCGCCTCCCGGCGGACGGACGGCGTGGTCGTCGTGGCCTCCAAGCTCTCGACCGGCGTCCAGGCCCAGCTCAGCGCCCGCTCACTGCCGTTCGTCGTGGTGGATCCCGAAGGCGAGCCGGCACCCGGCGTGGTTTCGGTGGGCGCCACCAACTGGCACGGCGGCCTGGCCGCCACCCGCCACCTCCTGGAGCTGGGCCACCGCAGAGTCGCCATGATCAGCGGTCCCGCCGACATGCTCTGCAGCCAGGCGCGCGTCGACGGCTACCGGGCGGCGCTGGAGACCGCGGGCGTCGAGGTGGATCCCGCGCTGATCCGCAGAGGCACCTTCCTGGTCGACTCGGGCCACGACCAGGGCCACGCCCTGCTCTCCCTGCCCGACCCGCCGACGGCGATCTTCGCGGGCAGCGACCTCATGGCCTTCGGCGTCTTCGAGGCCGCCCGCCAGCGCGGCCTGCGCGTCCCGGAAGACCTGAGCGTCGTCGGCTTCGACGACCTGCCCCTGTCGAAGTCGGCCTGGCCCCCGCTGACCACGGTCCGCCAGCCGCTCCAGGAGATGGCCGCCCTGGCGACGCGTACGGTCCTGGCGATGAAGCGCGGCGAGGCCCCGGAGAGCAGGAGGGTGGAGCTGGCGACCGATCTCATAGTCCGGGAGAGCACCGCGGCGTTGGTCAAGCCCGAAGCCTGACCCTACCGGTCCGTCCAGTCGTCCTCGATGATCGAGTGGATGATCGAGTCACGCCAGCCCGACGGCGTCTGCACGTGGTGGCGGACCCGGCCCTCCTCGATCATCCCGGCGGTCAGCATCGCCAGCTGGGCGGGCAGATTGCCGGGTGCCCGCGCGCCCCAGATCCGGTGCAGCCCCAGCTCCTTGAAGCCGAACGACTGCACCAGGCGGATCAGGTCCGTGCCGATGCCGCGCCCCCACTGGTCGGGCCGGAGTCCGAGACCGATCTCGGCGCTGTGCGGGTGGTCGGCCTCGATGTGCAGCCGCGCGACCCCGACCACCTCGCGGGTCTCGGCGTCGGTCACCGCCAGCGCGTACAGCCGCCGCGGCTCGGCCGCGGCGGCCCGGATGGCGTCCTTGACGAGCGTGGCCACCTGCTCCAGCGTGCGCGGCGCGAACGGCATGTACGCCGTGGCCTCCGGATTGCCATAGACGGCGTGCAGGGCGGTCACGTCGGCCTCCGTGACGTCACGGAGGCCCAAACGCGCACCTTTCCACTGCACGCGGCGCATGCGGAGAAAGGTAACCCGACTTCAGTGATCTCTACAAGCCCTTGTCAAGTCGCGAGTTGACTTCCGTAAGCTCGCGCGACAAGTTCGGCCACCGCACTGTGCGCGCCGAGCGGTTCGGCGTAGCCCGCGCGGACCCCCGCGGCGGCCTGCTCGACGATCGACGCCGGGGCCTCGTGGCCGATCAGGCAGGGGGCGATGGCCAGGCGCTCGGCGCCGGCGGCCCGCAGCCGTTCGGCCGCGATCGGCACGCCCGGGTCGCTGTCGAGAGAGGCGGCGACCACGGGGAGCGTGAGCCGCGAGGCGAGCAGCACCGCCGTCGCCTGGACGGCGTGCACGGCCCGCTCGCCGCCGACCGTGCCCAGGATGATGGCGTCGACGGGGCTGGAGACGTTCAGCAGCCGGACCCGGTCGGCCCTGGCCAGGCCGCGCTCGGCCAGCCTGATGTGCAGCGCCTCGGCCAGCAGCGGGTGCGGGCCGAGCGCCTCGGTCACGACCGCGGGCGAACCCGCCGCCGCGACGGCCTTGCCGATGTCGGCGAGGACGATGGGATCGTCCCAGGTCAGCAGCGGCACCACGATCGCTTCGCGGCCCGCGGGCAGCGAATCGGCGAGGTCCGTGACGGTCGTGAGGCGTACCTCGATCTGGGGGTTGTCGACGCGTACCACGGCCGCGATCTCCGCTGCCACGCCCGAGGTGCTGCCCGGCACCGCGAGGACGAGGACAGGGGCGTCCGGCGGCAGGGACGTGGGCACGGGACGGCGGTGTCGACCGCCACCCGGCCGGGGGGAACGTTCACGTACAGGCAGGCTCACAGGCGCGCAGTTTATGCCCATAAAGGGGCTCACGTTCTGGGAAATGGCCGCGATTCAATTACAACGCTCCACCTGTGATCGAGATCACATCGTGATGGCCGCGAATCTTGACATATCTGGATAAAACGGCAGGCTCAGCAGCATCTAGAAACGTGTTCTAGAGCGACAGTCAGGCACCGTCCCACTAAGGACTGGTATGAAGCCGTTCTATGTCCGCGAGTTAAGTGTGTACCCCGTCGGTCGTCGTCGGGTCTGGCTCCTGGCGATAGCCGTGCTGGCGAGTCTGATCGCCAACTTCGAGACGACGATCGCCACCATCCTGCCGTTGCTGCAGCGCGACCTGCAGATGTCACTCGAGGTCTACGGGCTGATCGCGGCCGTGTCCGTGCTGGTGGGCGGGTTGTCGGCGGGGTTCGGCGGCATCCTGTCCGACCGGTGGGGCCGGGTCACGATCCTGGTGCCCACGCTGACCGTCACCGCCGCCTGCAACTTCCTGCTCGCCACCGTCGACTCGGTCAGCGGGCTGTTCGTGGTCCGCTGCCTGATGCTGTTCATCGAGGGCGCCGGGATCACGATCACCGCGTCGCTCGTCCGCGACTTCTCGCCGCGCCTGGGCCGGGCGCAGGCGTTCGCGTTCTGGACCTGGGGGCCGGTCGGCGCCTCGTTCCTGGCCTCGTTCATCGCCGGCTTCACGCTGCCGATGTTCGACAACGCCTGGCAGTCGCAGGCGATCATCATGGGCATCGTCTCGCTGCTGCTCTGCGGGGTGATCATCTGGCAGATCGCCGAGCCGTCGGCGGCCCTGCGGGCCCAGGTCATGCAGTACGAGCAGGCGGTGGTCTCCGAGGAGAAGATCGATCCGGGCAAGGTGAAGGAGCTGTTCCGGCACCCCCACCTCTGGGCCCACGTGCTCGGCAACACCGGCTGGCAGGTGCTCTACTGGACCTTCGCGATCTTCGGCCAGACGATCCTGGCCGGCAGCGCGTTCGGGATGGAGACCGCTGAGGCCAACCGCGTCGTCGCCCTGGGCATCCTGCTCAACGCGGTGGCCGTCATCGTGGTCGGCCGGATCTCCGACCGGTTGCGCCTGCGCAAGCCGTTCACGGCCGTGGGCATCGTGCTGACGATCGCGACGCTCGCCTACTTCATCAGCCTGGTCGGCACGGGCGCCACGGTCGGCCGCGTCACCTTGGTCTATGCGATCCTGTTCCTGGTCCTGGGCATCGCCTACGTCCCCTGGATGGCGAACTTCTCCGAGGACGCCGAAGACGTCGACCCCCGGCTCCAGGGTGCGGCGCTGGGCCTGTGGGGCATGGTCGTCCGGATCATGATCGTGGCCCTGCTGGTGATCTCACCGATGGTGGTGGCGGCCGGCGGATGGGGGACGTGGCTGTGGGTGGCACTGGTCGGCCAGGTGATCTTCCTGGCGTCGGTGGCCGCCTTCAAGGGCTCCTGGCGGCGCCCGCGCGCCGCCGACTCACCGAAGGTCCCGGCCTGACACCATCAGCCACAGGTACGGCACGGGCAAGGCGAACAGCCAGAACCGGTGCGCCTCGTCCCAATGACCGAACCCGCACGTCGGCGGCCACAGCCTGACCTCCGGCGGCAGCAGGATGGTGGCCAGCACCAGGGCGAGCTGGACGACCACGGCGGCCATGGCGGCCTGCCGCCCGGGAGCGTACCGGACGGCGGTCGCCGCGGCCGCCAGCCCGATCCCCAGGCAGACGCCCACCTCGATGAGCATGTCCCCCACGGGGAACAGCGCCCCGTCGGGCAGCCTCGACAGCACGTAGGCGAAGGCGCCCAGCCAGACGGCGACGGCCGCACCGCCGGCGAGCAGGCACCGCTCGGCCTGCCGCAGCCGGTGCGACACCGGCTGCGCGCCGCCGGACATGGCGTCGACCAGGGCGAAGGCGGCGGCGGACGCCAGCAGCGTCCCGGAGACCCGCAGCAGGACGAGCCCCATGCCGGCGGTCAGCGGCTGCCCGTAGTCGGCCAGCGTGACCAGGGCCGCGGTGAAGAGCGTGACCACCGCCAGCGGGGCCCAGCTGATGGCCCGCACGAGCGGGCGCAGGAGCAGGAGCGGCACGGTCAGCGGTGCCCTCCTTGGCGTGATCGTCCTCGGCGGGGTCGTCGCTACGACCCCGGATCCGGTTCGTTGCGCGGTCATCGGCATGGCGTCCCTTTCGGCTTGGACGTGGGGTAGCGCTGGGGGAGTCCGAGCAGGGGGAGCGCCTGCTCGACGGTGGTGGCCGGGCGCATGAGCGCGTCCCAGTTGGCCCAGACGCGTTCCCGGGCACCGGGCGACTGGAGCAGGAGCTTGGCGTAGCCGACCTCGGTGTCCCCGAAGTCGACGCCGGAGCGGGCGGCCATGCGCCCGTCCATGTACAGGTACCCCGGACGGCTGATCGTCGAGGACTGCCCCATCAGCCACAGGGCGACGACCACGCGTGCCTGGCCGTGGGCGGAGCACGCCTTGTCGAAGCCACCGATGTCGAACGCCAAGAACTGCGCCAGCAGCCTGCGCTGGTCGTCCGTTCCCCACGCCATGGGCGCGATGGCGACGCCGTCCTCGTACGTGTACGACCAGCTCGAGGTGTACTGCTTCACCACGGGGACGCGATCGCGGGCGCTCGGCGGCATCGCGCGGACTATGGGCGCCACCACTCCGGCCCACAACGGGATCCACGACGCGTAATCCGACAGGGCGCAGTAGCGAACACCTTCGCGCTGCTCGCACCGGTAGGCGTCCCGGCCGAAGTACCTCTCCCGTACGCGCGCGTCGACGTCGCCAAGGGTCAGCGTCTTTCCGGTCGGGAATTGGGCCGCTGGACGTACCGCCGCCGCGGTGGCCCCCGCGGGCACCGCGACGGCCAGCGCGACCACGGCCGCGACCATGGCGACCGGCCGGCGCCCATGCCGCAGCAGCGCGGCGAGTCCCGCCAGCACGGCCAGGGCCAGCACGTAGACGAGGTGGGGACCGGATGGCCGGTCGGGCCAGTCCATCCAGTGGGTCTGCATGACCGGCAGCCACCAGCTGCCGGGGTCGGTGTTGAACATGATGAGCAGCCCCAGCCCGCCCACGACCACCGGCCCCGCGATCAGCCACCTGGCCCACCGGCCCACGGCCACGCCGAGCGCGGCGCCCAGCGCGCCGACACCGAGCGCGGTCAGCGGCTCGAACACGTCCAGCCGCCCGCCCGCGGGCCCGCTCAGCGCCCGCACCAGCAGATAGCCGCCGACGACCACCGCCTGTCCCACCACGGCGACCACGACGGCCGCGAACAGCACCGCCCTGGTTCGCGCCTCGGCCCGCCCCGGCAGAGCCGCGAGGAGCTCCGGCATCCCGTGCCGCCCGTCGCGCGACACGGCCAGGCTCGCCACCACGAGTAGCGCCCCGGCCAGGCAGGAGGCGATCCCGGTGGCATGGACCGGATCGACGGTGAGGTCCGGCTGCTGCCCCCGGCTCAACTGGATCTGCACCCCCAGCACCAGCGCCGCCATGCCCCACACCAGCGGATGCCTGACCATCCTCCGCAACTCGACCCGGAACAGCTGTCCGGTCATGTGGCGGCTCCCGACAGCGGACGGCTGTCCGGTCAGGTGGCCGCTCCGGCCGGCGGACGGCTGGCCGGCCGGGTCGCCGGTCCGGCCGGGGGTCAGTGCCTCGGTCACGCCGCCTCCCCGACCAGCAGCAGGTAGCCGTCCTCCACGCCGGGCTCGGCGGGCTCGGCGCCGGGTGGACGGTCGCCGAGGGTGCGGTAGCGGCCGTTGGCGGTGCGCCAGAACAGCCGCGACTCCGACGGCGCCCGGTCCGACAGCCACACCTGCCCGGCCGCGGTGGCGGCCAGCCCGCCCGGGGTCCCGTCGAAGACGACGCGGCCGCGGACCATGGTGACCACACGCTCGCAGAGCGCCGCGACGTCCTCCGTCTGATGGGTGGACAGCAGCACCGTACGGCTCTCGCCGAGTCGCGAGACGAGCGCCCTGAACAGCATCCGCTGCTCCGGGTCCAGACCCACGGTCGGCTCGTCCAGGATCAGCAGCTCCGGCTCGCCCAGCAGCGCCTGGGCCAGGGCCAGCCGCTGCCGCATGCCGCCGGACAGCTTGCGGACCTTCGTCCTGGCCTGGTCGGTGAGGTCCACCTCGGCCAGCACCCGCCGCACCTCGCTGTGGCGGTGCTTCCTGTCGGTCAGCTCCTTGAGTATCGCGACATAGTCGACCAGGTCGAACGCGGTGAAGTGCGGGTAGTGGCCCGGGTCCTGCGGCAGGTAGCCGAGCCTGCGCCGCAGCGCGGTGCGCTGGACGGCGTGCGCCGGGTCCAGGCCGAAGGCGTCGACGCGGCCGCCGTCGTACGAGAGCGTGGTGGCCAGGCAGCGCAGCAGCGTGGTCTTGCCCGCGCCGTTCGGCCCGAGCAGCCCGGTCACGCCGGGCCCGACCGACAGGCTCAGCCCGTCGAGCACCTGCTTGCCGCCGTACTTCTTGGTCAGGTCATGGATATGGAGCATCAGGCGTTCACCTTGTAGTAGAGGCGTAGGGAGATCAGCAGGGCCGCGCAGCCGTACCCGAGCTGCGCGGCGGGCCCGAAGGCGGTGAGCAGGTCACCGGTGAGGCCCCCGGCGGCGGCCACCCCGAGCAGCCAGAGGCCGCCCGCCGCGAGCGCGGAGGCCGGCACCGGCAGCCGCGACGACAGCAGGAGGCAGCAGGACGTCGTCGCGAGCGACGGCAGCAGCCAGGCGGCGCTCAGCCCCGCGGGGGCGGGCAGGAGCGGTGCGGCCACGGCGGCCAGCACCACGGCCACGGCCAGCGTGCCGGCGGCCCTGACCAGCAGCAGGCGCGCGCCCGACAGCGGGGTCGCGGCCAGCAGCTCGTGTACCGGGTCCACCCGCGGCCCGTACGCCAGAGCGATCCCGGCCAGCGGCAGTATCGGCGCGGCGGCCAGGAACACCGGCAGGTACGCGGCCGACTCCCTGGCCGCGAGCACCGCGAACGCCAGCGCCGCCACCACCGCGGCGACCCAGGCCCCGTTCATCGTGGGCGTGGCGGTCAGCAGCCTGGCCACATGCTCGGGGACGCCGCCGGACCGCAGCAGCCGCTCCAGCGGCGACGGGCGCGGGCTGAGCACCTCGGCCTCCAGCCGCTGCCATGAGTCCCGCAGCCAGCCCTCCTCGTACGGCACCGCCGCCCGGCAGTCCGGGCAGCCGTCGAGATGCGCGTCCACCGACATCGCCCGGGCGGGGTCGAGTCCGCCCGCCAGATAGGCGTCCATGAGGTCGGCCGTGATGTGCCAGCTCATGCGAGTTCCTCCCTGAGCCGGGCCCGCGCCCGCATCGCCCGGGTCTTGATGGTTCCTTCAGGGACGCCGAGCAGCCGCGAGGTCTCCTTGACCGTCAGCCCGTCGAGGACGGTCGCCTGGATGACCGCGCGCAGCTCCGGCGAGAGGCGGTCGAGGGCGGCGCCGAGGTCCCCGTGCTCGACGCCGAGCAGCGCGACGTCCTCGGCCGACGCGGTGGCCGGCTCCTGACCGGCCCGCTCTTCGAACCCCCGCCGCCCGCGCAGGGACGAGACGAGGCGGCGCACCGCGATCGTCCACAGCCAGCCCGCCGGATTGCCCCCGTCGAAGCGGCCCGCCGTCCGCCACACCGCCAGGAACGTGTCCTGCAGGGCGTCGTCCACCGCGTCGGGGTCGGCGCAGCGGCGGGCCAGCCGGGCCCTGAGCCAGGGGACGTGCCGGTGGTGGAGCAGGCGCAGCGCCGTCACGCTCTCCGCGGCGATCGCGGCGATCAGCTCGGCGTCCGTGCTGTCCGGCCCGGCGTCCGGGGGCTCACGTCTGCTGAAGGGGAAGCGTCTCACACCTCAGCTATCGCACAGTGGCCCGCGGACGGTTCTCACTTGGCCGGGACCACGACGGATTGCGGGTTGCCCGGGGCGTAGACGGTGATGCCCTGGGGGAGCGACTTGAGCTTGTCGATCTCGGCGCAGGCGGGGCACTTGTCGTAGCCCTCCTGCCGGGCCTGGTTCGCGGCCGCCTCGGCCTTGGCCTGGGCCACCCGCGCCTGGGCCTCGGAGACGGCGGCGCCGGCCGCCAGCGATCTGTCGACGGCCTGCTGCACCTCGGCCGGCAGCGTCACCTTGGCCAGGGTGAACTTCAGGCCGGTGAAGAACTCGCCACCCAGTGCCTGGGGCAGCTCCCGGGCCAGTGCGGCGTTGACGGCGTTCTGGACCTTGGTGATGTTCGTGTTGCTGTCCTGTGGCTTGAGGGCGCTGCTCTCCAGCAGCGAGCACGAGGGGACGAGCTCGGCGCAGCGCATGTCGCCGAGCTGGCTGCGCAGCGCGTTGTCGATCACCGGCCGGACGGCCTGGCCGAAGAACGCCGTCCAGCCGTCGTCGCCCTCCCACGCGGCCAGCGAGCTGTCGTCCTGGGCGCGGTAGGTGCGGGTGCCGTACTTGTCGTCGAACTTCTTCAGCGCGTCGTGGTCGAGGTTGAGCGTGAAGTACAGGGTCCCCTCGATGCCCAGGTTCACGCCGTCGCTGCTCGGCACCGTCACCACGTCCACGCCGAGCCGGGTGGCGCGCTTGGCGTCGGCGGTGATCGTGTAGAAGCGCTGCTGCGCGGGATAGGCGTGGACGGAGGACCACATGCCCGTCCAGGTCAGCCCGGAGCCCGGGTCGATGACCTGGCGGACCTGGTTGTCGTCGAACCAGCCGCCGTCGCGGACGACGGCGACCTCGCCGCCTTGGGTGCTGTCCAGGCCGCCGACGACGCCGATGAGGGTGGGGACCGCGAGCAGTGCGGCGATGATCAAGGCGATCGACAGGGTGGTACGCATGGCTGCCTCCCCTCGCGGGCGGCGGTGGCAGCCGCCGCCCGCGCTTTTCGCGGCAAGACCTACAGGGAATACGGCCGTTGTCCGGCCGAGGTCGGGGCGCTCAGGCCCCGTTGGAGGAGAGCGGCCCGCTCAGACCCGTTGCGGGACGTCGGCGGCGATGTCCAGGTCGCGGGTCTCCGGCGCGATGGCCAGGCCGAAGGCCGTGACGGCCAGCGCGACCACCACGTAGATCGAGACCGCTGTCGTGCTGCCGTACGCGGCGAACAGCTTGAGCGCGATGATCGGGGCCAGCGCGCCCCCGACGATCCCGGCCACCTGGTATCCCATGGACGCGCCGCTGTAGCGGAGCCTGGTGCTGAACAGTTCGGCGATGAAGGCGGCCTGCGGGCCGTACATCGCCGCGTGGGTGACCAGCGCGATGATCGCGGCGAGGGCGATCAGCGGGAACGACTTGGTGTCGAGCAGCGGGAAGAAGGCGAACGCCCACACCGCCGCGCCGATCACGCCCGCGAGGTAGACGGGCCGCCGGCCGACCCGGTCCGACAGCGCGCCGAACAGCGGGATCAGCGCCAGTTGCAGCGCGGACGCGATCAGCACCGCGTTCAGCCCCACCGAGCGGTCCAGCTTCAGCGGGCCCGTGATGTAGACCAGGATGTACGCGGTGAAGGTGTAGAAGGCCACGTCCACGCCGATGCGCGCGGTGAACGCCGACAGCAGCGCGCGCGGGTGCGTGCGCAGCACCTCCAGCAGCGGCATCTTCGCCTTGGCGCCCTGCTGGGCCAGCTCCGCGAACAGCGGCGACTCCGTGATCTTCAACCGGACCCAGAGCCCGACCAGCACCAGCACGCCCGACAGCAGGAACGGCACCCGCCAGCCCCACGACAGGAACGCCGAGTCCGACAGCGTGAACGACAGGATCGCCAGGGTCCCGGTGGCCAGCACGTATCCGGCGGGCACGCCCACCTGCGGCCAGCTCGCGTTGAAGCCGCGCCGCCGGTCGTCGCCGTGCTCCAGCGACATGATGACCGCGCCGCCCCACTCGCCGCCCAGCCCCAGACCCTGGACGAACCTGAGCGTGGCCAGCATGATCGGCGCGAGCGCGCCGACGCTCTCGTAGCCGGGCAGCACACCGATGAGGAACGTCGAGACGCCCATCACCAGCAGCGTCACGACCAGCACGGTCTTGCGGCCGGTGCGATCGCCGAAGTGGCCGAACACGATCCCGCCGAGCGGCCTGGCCACGAACGCGACGGCGTTGGTCGTCAGTGCCAGCAGGGTCGCGTTGAGCGGGTCGAACGTGGGGAAGAACAACTTGCCGAAGACCAGCGTCGCCGCCGTGGTGTAAAGGAAGAAGTCGTACCACTCCAGAGAGGTGCCGATCAGGCTGGCGAGGATCACCCGCCGGGTCTGCCGCGTGGAGCCTGTCATCATCGCTCCTTCGATCAGGGGGTTATTTATCAACATATGGATCGTTGAACAATTCGACAAGAGGTTTGTTGGATGATTCCCTGTGGAATGTGGATGACGCGGTGGACAGTCCCCTTTCAGATCTTGAACACGACCGGGCCAGGCTGGGCCGCAGCAGCACGGCCGAGCGGGTGGCCGACATCCTGCGCGACCGCGTCACCGAGGGCTTCTTCGAGCCGGGACAGCGCCTGTCCGAGGAGGCCATCGCGGACGCGCTCGGCGTGTCGCGCAACACGCTGCGCGAGGCGTTCCGGCTGCTCGGCCACGAAGGGCTGCTGGACCACCGGCTCAACAGGGGGGTGTTCGTCCGGATCCTGTCGGCCGAGGACGTCGCGGACCTCTACCGGGTCCGCCGGGTCATCGAGGGCGCGGCCATCAGGCGCCGCCCGACCGGCCAGGCGCTGACCGTGATCAGGGAGGCCGTGGCGGACGCCGAGCGGGCCGCCGCGGCGGACGACTGGCGGGGCGTGGGCACCGCCAACATCCGCTTCCACCAGGCCCTGGTGACGCTCAACCAGAGCCCCCGGCTCGACGAGTCGATGCGCCAGCTCCTGGCCGAACTGCGCCTGGTCTTCCACGTGATGAAGAATCCACGCGCCTTCCACGAGCCGTTCGTCGCCCGCAACCGCAAACTGCTCGAACTCCTCGAGGCCGATCGGCCGGAGGAGGCCGCCGCCTTCCTCGACGCCTATCTCGACGAGGCCGAGCAACTGCTCGTCCGCGCCTACGAGCCGAACCGGTAGCGTTCGGGCATGGCCAGGATCTTCAGCCCCGACGAGGCGCGCTCACTCATGCCGTCGATCATCGACGTGGCCGGCGAGCTGATCGCCGCCCGCGCCGACCTGGCCGAGATCGCCTTCGACCGCCAGAGCACCGGCGCCTCCGCGCTGGGCGGCATCCCCGAGATCAAGGCGCTCGAGGCGCGCATCGAGGAGATCGTGAGCGCCTGGACCGAGCAGGGCATCGAGGTGAAGGGGATCGCGCCGGTCCTCATAGACTTCCCCGCCGTGCTCGACGGGGTGTCCGTACGGCTCTGCTGGATCGAGGGCGAGACCGCACTGGGCTGGTATCACCGTACGGACCTGGGCTTCCCCGGCCGCCGTCCGCTGCCCTGACCCATCACACCGCACAGGTAGGTGTTTGTGGCTGACCTGTGATCAACCCCTTTCACTCAGCCGGTATCTAACCGGACGAGTGAAAGGAACTCGCCATGAGGCACACCTCAGCGACCGCCGCCCTCCTCGCGACGGCGGTGATCGGCGGGCTGGGGATCATTCCCACCACAGCCCACGCTCAAGCAGGCTCATCCGAGGCCAGGGCGGCCTGGATCAAGTCCTGCGACGACAAGAAGAACGAGGCCGGCTACGCCTGCGGCCACTGGCAGCTCGTCATGCGGGACGGCAGGAAGATCGCCGTCAAGGACGCCGCCGCCAACGGGGTCGATGGCAAGGGCAGGAAGGTGGAGTACGCCGGCCTGTTCGCCATCAGCGGCGACGGCCACGTGATCGCCTACGAGCGGGCCCGCGACCATCGCATCGTCGTCCGGGGGACGACGGGCGGCCCGGTCAAGGTGCTGGCCGCGTCCCTGGTGCCGAAGCGGTACGGGACGGACTCGGCCTCTCTGTACCTGTCGCCCAAGGGAGACAGACTGCTGATCGACCACACCGACGATCACGAGCGCGTCCCCGGCAAGGTGGTCACGATCGCCACCGGCAAGGTCGTCCAGGTGCCCGCCATGGGCGAGGTCAGGGGCTTCAGCGCCGACGGGGACGAGGTGCTGACCAAGGACTACAACAGCGACAACACCTCCACGCTGATCGCCTACCGGGCCGACGGCGGCTCGGTCAAGCGGACACCGCCGCAGGTCGTCGCGAACGCCGCCCTCACCACGCTGGCCGCGGACGGCAAGACGGTGGCGGTGATCGTCTCGGGGGACGAGGACGCCAAGAAGGCCCCGCGCTTGCGGATCTACGACCTGGAGACCGGGGACCTCTCCGCGGGCGTGGATCTCGCTCTGAAGCCGGGACAGACGCCGTACCTCGCCCGGTGGAGCGGGGACGGACAGCTCACGGTGTTCCTCCAGTCAGGCGAGTACGGCACGACGGCGGTGGTACGGGTGCTCACCGCCGACGTGCGGACCGGCGCGGTCACGCGGACCGACAGGTATTCGATCAGCAAGACCAGGTACACCTTCAGCGTGGCAGGGGAGTGAGGACCATGAAGCTGAGGATCACCGTGGCGATCGCGGCAGGGCTGGCCGCCCTGATGACCGCGCCGACGGTCGCCCAGGCCGCGCCACACCACGAACACGACGGCATCCGCTACGCCTCGGTCAAGGGCTGCACCGTCAAGGGCGAGCAGCGGCCGTGCGGCAAGTGGCGGCTGATGATGCACAGCGGGGAGAAGGGCTCCCTGCCCGACGCCGAGACCATCGCCCGCGAGGCGAACGGCAAGTCGTCGGTCACCCAGGTCGCGCCCATCGCCGTCAGTGGTGACGGCCAGCGCGTCGCCTACTTCACCAAGGCCGGGCGGCTGGCCGTACGGACCATGGGCGGCGGGGTCAAGGTCTTCGCCAAGGACGCGCTGCCGCGCGTGGCCCAGTACAACGTGACGTTCAACCTCTCCGACGACGGCGGCCGGCTCGCGGCCGTCTTCGGCACCGCCAAGGCGGTGCGGACGCGGATCTTCGACACCGCCACCGGCGCCCTGCTCGGCTCGACGCCCGGCGGCCAGTCGATGCTCGGCTTCAGCGCCGACGGCGGCGAACTGCTCACCGACACCGCCGGCGACGAGGGCGTCACGGACCTGATCGCCTACAGCGAGTCCGGCGAGCAGCTGTTCCGGACCACGCCGCCGCAGATCGTCTCCGCCAACACCCCGCAGGCCCTCTCGGGCGACGGCCGGACCACCGCGAACGTCGTCATGGGCGCCAAGCCCCAGCTCATCCTGTACGACATGCAGACCGACGAGGTCACCGCCCGCCGGAAGCTCAAGCTGCCCGCCGGCGACCTGCTCATGGTCGACTGGACCGGCGAGCAGCAGGTGACGCTGCACCTCGTGCAGTACCCAAACGAACGCAAGGCGAACAAGATGACGATCGTCCAGATCGACACCGGCACCGGGGCCGTCACGGTCCGGGACCACTACTCGCTCCTGAAGGACAGCTACGTCTTCGCGGCCTGCGGCGGCTGAGCTCGGTCATGGTACGGCGGGGCTCGGGGGAGCCCCGCCGTACTCGTGTGTCCGGGCTTACGCTGCTGGAGTGGAGGTTCACTCGACCAGAGCGATGGCGGCGCGGGCCGTGGACCTGTGCGTGGCGCTGCTCCACGACGAACCGTCGCCGGAGTCGGTCGCGCGGGTGCTGCGCGACCACGGCGAGAGCGCCGGCCTGGACCTGGGCGAGGCCGACCTGGCGGCGATGCGCGCCGCGGCGGAGCGGCTCGTCGCCGTCTTCGCCGCCGCCGACCCCGGCACGGCGGCCGCCCACCTGAACGACCTGCTCGCCACGGTCGCGCGGGCACCCCGCCTCACCAGCCACGAGGGCACGACCCCGTGGCACCTGCACGTGGACGGCGGCGACGACGCGCCGTGGGGGGAGTGGTTCCTGGCCTCCTCCGCGCTGGCGCTGGCCGTCCTGCTGGCCGATCACCAGCGCGTCCCGGGCGGGCTGTGCGCCTCGGTCACCTGCCGCCGGCCGTACCTGGACCTGGGAGGTGGCAGCCCGCGGCGCTACTGCAGCACCCGCTGCGCCACCCGTGAGCGCGTCGCCGCGCATCGCAGCCGGACGTCGGCCGGTCCCGCCGCCACCAAGGCGCAGCGTGGGTAACGGGCGTGACGGGCGGGAATGTCGGATACTGAGGGCGTGGGGATCGGCGGCCTGCGTGGCCGCCCCGGTCTGTACGGGCTGCGTGCCGTACAGACCGGGCGGGTGGGACGACGAGCCGCGCGCCCGGCCGCACCGGCGGCCGGGCGCAGCCGGTCTGGGGCCTTACTCGAATGGATGTTTGAACGATCGCATACACTCGATGTCATGACGGCTGTTTTCCAGGCTTCTCTGCTCGGTGCCGATGAGATCGTCGGCTCGGCGATCCGCAGGACGCGGCTCGACCATGGGGCGTGGATCGACGTCGGGCCCGGCTGGCTGGCGGGGGCCGACGAGCTGTTCTCCCGCCTGTCCGAGGTGGTGCCGTGGCATGCGGAGCGGCGGCGGATGTACGACAAGGTGGTCGACGTGCCGCGGCTGCTCGCCTACTACGACGAGGGCGAGCCGCTGCCCGATCCGGCGCTCGACGACGCCCTGCGCGCGCTCAACGACCGCTACGGGCAGGAGCTCGGGGAGCCGTTCCGTACGGCCGGCCTGTGCTTCTACCGCGACGGCCGCGACAGCGTGGCCTGGCACGGCGACACCCTCGGCAGGGGTGGCACCGAGGACACCATGGTCGCGATCATCTCGGTCGGCGCCCCGCGCCCGCTGCTGCTCCGGCCCCGGGGCGGCGGCGCGTCGATCCGGCACGACCTGGGGCACGGCGACCTCATCGTGATGGGCGGCAGCTGCCAGCGCACCTGGGAGCACGCGATCCCCAAGACGTCCCGCCCCACCGGGCCGCGCATCAGCATCCAGTTCAGACCCCGCGGCGTCCGCTAGGCGCGCCGCAGGTGGTGCGGGGGCAATGAGGGCCGCCGCGCCGCTGAGGGCCGCGACGCGAGTCCGCTGAGGGCGGCACTGGGGCCTCTGAGGGCCGCCGCGCCGTTGAAGGGCCGGAGGGGGGCGATGAGGGCCGCCCCGCTGAAGGCCGGCGCGGCGCCGGGGGGTCAGTGTCGGCGCGCCGCCAGGCGGGCCACGCGGCCCTGCTCGCCGGAGGCCCAGCAGGCCAGGTCCGGTGTGCAGGAGACGGTGTCGAACGAGCCCGTGTCGAACGTCTGCCAGGCCGTCCCGCCCGAATACGTGACATCACTCCCGGACGGCCCCACCGCGATCGCCGCCACCGGCAGGTGCGGCACCCAGGCCACCCCCGACCGGTACGCGGGCGGCGGCGTGGCGGAGGCCCGCCAGGTCGCGCCGCCGTCCACGCTCACCGCCGACGCGCTGGGCGACTGCTGGTCGGCCCGGTAGTCGCCGCCCACCGCCAGACCCTTGCGCGGATCGCGGAAGGCCAGCGCGAAGACGCCGCGCGCCGGGTCGGCCGCCGGGATCGGCGTGTCCGCGACGGTCCAGGTGCGGCCCCGGTCGGCGGAGTGGAACACCCGCGAGCGCGCCGCGCCGCCGGTGGCCAGCCAGGCGTCCCGGCCGCCCGCCGTGACCAGGCACTGGCCGCTCGCCGCGAACCCGGCCTCACCCGGCAGGGCCGCCGGCATGCCGTCCGCCGGGAGCACCCGCCAGCTCGCGCCGCCGTCCTCGGTGGCGAGAATGCGGAACTTGCCGTCCACCGGGTCGCTCATCGCCAGCCCGTGCCGCCGGTCGAAGAACGCCATGCAGTCGTAGAACGCCTTCTGCTCGTCGTTCCTGAAGGTCTCGGTCCAGGTGCGGCCCGCGTCCTCGGTCCGGTAGACCCGCGCGTCCGTACCCTCGCCGATCGACAGCACCACGGCCCGGCGCGCGTCGAACGCCTCAATGTCCCGGAACTGCAGGGCCGCCGTGCCGGGCGGGGAGACGTTCTGCCAGCTCCGCCCGCCGTCCACGGTCCGCAGCACGGTGCCCTCGCTGCCCGAAGCCCACACCACGTCGCGGCTGACGGGTGACAGCCCACGCAGCCGCGCGGTCACGCCGGTCTCCTTGAGCTCCCAGGAGAGCGCGGGCGCGTCGGCGTGGGCGGGCAACGGGGTGGCGAGAACGCAGGCCGCCGACAGGGCGGACAGCGCGAATCGAAGCCTCATGCGCGGCAAACTAGCCCAATAGATCAAGCACCACAACGCCGACGAACCGGTTAGCCCGCCTCGCCGGAACCTCGTGGCGTCTTGACCCGAATGTCCCTGGGCTATTGACGCGCACGGCGCACAAATTTACGTTCGCGGTACTTACCCGGTTCAGTTCGGGACCTCCGCCGCGTGCCGGCGGGGAAGGAGAGCGAGATGCGACAAGGGGCGCGGATCCTCATTCCGCTCCTGGCAGCGGGCTTGGCCGCCGCCGCGTGTACCGGCGGCGGCGCCACACCGACCGTTCCGAACTCCCAGCCGGCGAGCGGGCTCGCCGCGAACCCCGGCAATCCCGGCTCACTGCCCCGCAACGAGACCCTTTACACAACGGGCACCCAGTGGGGACCGCCGGCCAATTTCAACCCGATCCGCGAGTGGGACTCCGCGGTCGGCACCAAGGGTCTGGTCTACGAGACGCTGTTCCACTACGACCCCAACGCCGCCGAGCTGACCCCGTGGCTCGCCGAGAGCGGTGGCTGGACGAGCGACACGGTGTACGAGGCGAAGATCCGCACCGGAGTCACCTGGGCGGACGGCCAGGCGATGACCGCCAAGGACGTCGTGTTCTCCTACGAGCTCGGCAAGATGAAGACTGTGCCGTTCCACAACGTCTGGGACTGGCTCAAGAGCGTGGAGGCGCCCGACGAGCGGACGGTCCGCTTCACCTTCTCCAAGGCCAACTACCAGGAGTGGGACTTCAACCTCTACAACCGCGTCATCGTCCCCGAGCACATCTGGCGCGGCCGGTCCGAGGAGGACGTGCTCAACGGCGTCAACGACGATCCCGTCGGCACCGGGGCGTACAAGTTCCAGAGCCATGACCAGGACCGGGTGGTCCTCGTGAAGCGGGACGGCTGGTGGGGCAAGACGGCGCTCAACATGGACCCGAAGCCCAAGTACATCGTCGACGTCGCCACGCCCAGCAACGAGGTCGCGATGGGCCTGCTGCTCCAGAAGGGCATGGACATCAGCAACAACTTCCTGCCCGGCGTGGCCAACCTGGTCAAGGGCAACTTCGGCATCAAATCCTTCTACGACCAGCCGCCGTACATGCTGTCGGCCAACACCGCCTGGCTGGTGCCCAACACCACGAAGAAGCCGATGGACGACCCCGCCTTCCGCAAGGCGCTGGCCGCCTCCGTCGACACCAAGAAGATCGTCGAGGGCGTCTACGGCAACCTGGTCAAGGCGGCCAGCCCGACGGGCCTGCTGCCGCAGTGGGAGCAGTTCGTCGACCAGGGCGTGGTGGCCCAGAGCGGATTCTCCTTCGACGTGGCCAAGGCCAAGAAGACGCTGGCCGACGCCGGCTACAAGGACCGCGACGGCGACGGGCTGGTGGAGGGCAAGGACGGCGGCAAGATCAACCTGACCCTCATCGTGCCCTCCGGCTGGACCGACTGGATGGAGGCGGCCCGGGTCATCGCCGCCAGCGCCAAGGCGGCCGGCATCAACGTCGAACCCGACTTCCCCGACTACAACGCGCTGGTCGAGAAGCGCGGCAAGGGCGACTTCGACCTGCTGCTCAACAACGAGCGCCAGCTGTCCAACACGCCGTGGACCTACTACGACTACATGTTCCAGCTACCGATCCAGAAGACGCAGAACGTCGTCAACTTCGGCCGCTACGAGAACAAGAGGGCCTGGGCCCTGGTGCAGCAGCTCGACCAGGTCAAGACCGACGACGTCGCGGGCATGAAGGCGCTGACCGGGCAGCTGCAGAAGATCCATCTGGACGAACTGCCGATCATCCCCCTCTGGTACAACGGCCTGTGGGCCCAGTCCAGCGTGAGCGTGTGGAAGAACTGGCCGTCCGCGGCTCAGGGCGCTCCCAAAACGGCGCCCGCCATGTGGCGCAACTGGCTCGAACTCGGCGGTTTCGAGACACTCACCCAGCTCCAGCCCGCCGCGTCCTGACCCTCTCGCCCTCTCCTCCCGGGCCTCCGGGGGAGAGGGCCCTCAGGGAGACCTCACGTGCGCCAATACTTCGGCCGGAAACTCCTGATCTACGGGCTGACCTTCGTCGTCGCCGTCACCGTCAACTGGATGATCCCGCGCTTCATGCCCGGCGACCCGGTGGCGAGCATGCTGTCGAGGGCCCGCGTGACGCAGCCCGCGGCCGTCGAGGCGATGCGGGTCTACTACACCAACCTGTTCGGCTTCGACCAGCCGATGTGGCGGCAGTACGTCAACTTCTGGGCGGCGCTGCTGCACGGCGACTTCGGCATCAGCATCTGGGTGTTCCCCACCCCGGTCAGCACAGTGATCCTCAACGCCGTGCCGTACACGCTCGGGCTGATGATCCCCGCCATCCTGCTGAGCTGGGTCGTCGGCAACCGGTTCGGCGCGTACGCGGCGCGGCGCAAGCTGCTCGACAACACGGTCCTGCCGATCGGGTACGTGCTGACGGCCACGCCGTACATGTGGCTGGCGGTGATCCTGGCCTGGGCGCTGGGCGTCATCGCCGGGCTGTTCCCGGTGGCCGGGGGCTACAGCTTCTCGATGCAGCCCAGCTGGTCGATGACGTTCCTGCTGGACCTGCTGCATCACTGGGCGCTGCCGTTCCTGTCACTGTTCCTCGTGGCGCTCGGGGGCTGGGCGATCGGCATGCGAAATATGATCATTTATGAGCTTGAATCGGACTACGCGAACTATCTGGCCGCGCTCGGCGCGCCCGCCCGGCTGATCCGCCGCTACGCCTTCAGGAACGCGGTGCTGCCGCAGGTCACCGGCCTGGCGCTGCAACTGGGCGTGCTGGTGGCCGGGGCGCTGGTGACGGAGATCGTCTTCTCCTATCCGGGGCTGGGCAGCCTGATCCTGCGGGCGATCCAGAACCAGGACTTCTTCCTGCTGCAGGGCGCGTTCATGTTCATCGTGATCGGCGTGCTGGTGGCCAACTTCGTCATCGACATCGTCTACGTCATGATCGATCCCAGGACCAGGGCCGGAATGGCGGGTGCCCAGGCATGACGACCCTCTCGGGCGTGCGCGGCGTACGGCGGGAGGCGCTGTACTTCGCCGTACGCAACGGCAAGCTGCTGGCCGGGTTCGGCCTGGTGCTGTTCCTGCTGCTGCTCGGCCTCCTCGGCCCGGTGCTCCTGGGCACGGCGGAGCCCAACGAGTACGTGGCCGGGCCGATGCTGCCGCCCTCCTCGGAACACTGGTTCGGCACCACGACGTTCGGCCAGGACGTCTTCACCCAGTTCACGCACGGGCTGCGCACGACGTTCGCCGCCGGGGCGCTGGGCGGCGGTGTCGCGGCGGTCATCGCGATGGTGATCGGCTTCACCGCCGGTTACCGGGGCGGGATCGTGGACGAGGTCCTCAACATGGTCACCAACATCGTGCTGGTCATCCCGACGCTGGCCGTGCTGCTCATCATCAACGCCTACCTCGGCATCCGCAGCGTCGGGGTCCAGGCGCTGTTCATCGGGCTGACGTCGTGGCCGTGGGCGGCGCGGGCGATCAGGGCGCAGACGTTCTCGCTGCGTACCCGCGACTTCGTGGACCTGGCCAGGCTGAGCGGCGTACGCACGGGGCGGATCATCGCGCGGGAGATCGCGCCGAACATGAGCTCCTACCTGTTCATGACGTTCATCCTGCTGTTCGGCGGCGCGATCCTCATCGCCTCCTCGCTCGACTTCATCGGCCTCGGCCCCACCCAGGGCATCTCGCTCGGGCTCATGCTGCAGAACGCCACCCAGTGGAGCGCGCTGCAACTGGGCCTGTGGTGGTGGTTCGTCCCGCCCGGCGCGGCCATCACCGCGATCGTGGGCGGCCTGTACGTCGCCAATGTCGGCCTCGACGAGGTCTTCAACCCGAAGTTGAGGGTCACATGAGCCTGCGCGTCAACGACCTGAGGGTGTACTACCGCACTCTCCAAGGCGAGGTGAAGGCGCTCGACGGGGTGTCGTTCGCGATGGCCGACGGCGAGATCCTCGGCCTCGCCGGCGAATCGGGGTGCGGCAAGACCACCCTGGGCAAGAGCCTCATCCGCATGGACGGCCGGATGCGCCACGCCGGCGGCACGGTCGAGCTCGACGGCCGCGAGCTGCCGATCTCCGACGACCGGCGGATGAACGAGTTCCGCTTCCACGAGGTGTCGCTCATCCCGCAGTACTCGATGAGCGCGCTGAACCCCACCCGCAAGATCGGCAAGATGGTGGCCGAGCTGCTGCGATCGCGCGGCGCCGCCCTCGACGTCAAGGAGCTCGAAAGCCGCCTCGACCTCGTCGGCCTGCCGCGCGAGGTGCTGAACCGCTACCCCATCGAGCTGTCCGGCGGCATGAAGCAGCGCATGGTGATGGTCATCTCGACGCTGCTCGACCCGTCGCTGCTCATCGCCGACGAGGTCACCTCCGCCCTGGACGTCTCCACGCAGAAGGCGGTCGCCAAGGCCCTGCTCGGCCTCCGCGACGGCGGCTACGTCAAGAGCATGATCTTCATCACCCACGACCTGGCGCTCACCGCCCGCATCGCCGACACGATCATGGTGATGTACGCCGGCAAGCTGGCCGAGAAGGCGCCCGCCGAGCAGGTCATCAAAGCGGCGCGCCACCCGTACACCCGGCTCCTGATCAACTCGCTGCCCGAGGTCGGCGTCCGGCATGACGACCGGAGGCTGTCCGGCATCGCCGGCAGCCCGCCCTCGCTGCTCGACCCGCCGGAAGGCTGCCGCTTCCGCGACCGCTGCCCGCTGGCCGGCGAGGAATGCCTGGCGGAGCCACCGGCCGTGGAGATCGAGCCGGACCATTTCGTCGCGTGCTGGAAGGCCTGATGCTGAGACTCGACAACGTCACGAAGGTCTACAAGGTCGGGACGTTCGGCGGCAAGGCCGTCACGGCCGTGGACGGGGTGAGCTTCGACGTCCGGCCGGGCGAGGTCGTCTCCCTGATCGGGGAGAGCGGCAGCGGCAAGAGCACGATCGGCCGCATGATCCTCGGCCTGACCTCGGTCACCGGCGGCTCGATCACCGTCGACGGCGTCCCGGTCAAGCCCGGCAAGGAGTACTACCGGGGCGTGCAGGGCGTCTTCCAGGACCCGTTCAGCTGCTACAACCCGGTGTTCAAGGCCGACCGGGTGTTCCGCATGATCAAGGAGACGTACTACCCGTCGGTCCCCGAACCCGCATGGGCGGAGCGGGTGCGCGCGGCCGTCCAGGACGTGCGGCTCAACCCCGGCGAGGTGCTCGGCAAGTACCCCCACCAGCTCAGCGGCGGCCAGCTCCAGCGGCTGCTGATCGCCAGAGCGCTGCTGCTCGACCTCAAGCTGCTGGTCGCCGACGAGATCACCAGCATGCTCGACGCCTCCACCCGCATCGACGTGCTGAACCTGCTGGCCGACCTCAAGACCCGCGGTCTGGGCGTCCTGTACGTCACCCACGACCTGTCGCTCGGCAACTACCTGGCCGAACGCACCGTGGTGCTGCGCCGCGGCCAGGTCGTCGAACGGGGCCTGACCGGCAAGGTCTTCGGCGACCCCCTGCACCCCTACACCCGGCAGCTCGTCGCCGCCGTGCCCAGGCTGCACGCGCCCTGGGAGGACGCCGTGCCTGCCGACACCTGCCTCTACCACGAGAAAGGCGCCTCCGGCGGGCTGCTGGAGGCCGAACGGGACCACTTCGTGGCCTGCGCGTGTGGGGAGATCGCTTGACCGCCTATCGTCCGTTGCACGACGGCTGGACCTTGGCGCCTGGGGGCGTCTCGGCGAACGTACCCGACCGCGTACCTGACGGCGTGCCGGCGACCGTGCCGGGCTGTGTGCACACCGACCTGCTGGTGGCGGGCCTCATCGACGACCCCTACCTCGACGACAACGAGAACCGGCTGGCCTGGATCGGCCGGACGGCCTGGGTCTACACGACCACGTTCGACTGGACGCCGGACGAGCACCAGCGGACCGACCTGGTCTGCGACGGGCTCGACACCGTCGCCACGCTCACGCTCAACGGGGTCCGGCTCGGCGGCACCGCCAACCAGCACCGCTCGTACCGCTTCCCGGTCCGGCACCTGCTGCGCGCGGGCGCCAACACGCTCACCGTGCGCTTCGACCCCGCCCTCGCCTACGCCGAGGCGATGCGGGCCGCGCTCGGCGACCGGCCCGGCGCGTACGAGGCGCCGTACCCGTTCATCCGCAAGATGGCCTGCAACTTCGGCTGGGACTGGGGACCGGCCCTGACCACGGCCGGCATCTGGCGGCCCATCGGGCTGGAGAGCTGGAGCGGCGCCCGCCTGGCCGAGATCCGTCCGCTCGTCCACGTCGCGGACGGCGGGAGGGGCGTGGTCGACGTGCACGTCACCGTGGAGCGGGCCACCGAGGAGCCGCTCACGCTGTCGGCCGAGGTGGCGGGCGTCTCGGCGGACCTGCGGCTGGCCACCGGGCAGCGGCGGGCCGTTCTGTCGATGTCCGTCCCCGATGTCCGCCTGTGGTGGCCCCGCGGGTACGGCCCGCAGCACCTGTACGACCTGACCGTGCGCCTCGGCGACGACACGGCGCACCGCAGGGTCGGCTTCCGCACGATCGGCCTGGAGCACGAGGCGTTCAAGCTGACCGTCAACGGCGTCCCCGTGTTCGTCCGGGGCGCCAACTGGATCCCCGACGACTGCTTCCCCTCAAGGATCACCCGCGACCGCCTCGCCACCCGCTTCGCGCAGGCGGCCGGCGCGGGCGTGAACCTGCTGCGCGTGTGGGGCGGCGGCCTGTACGAGAGCGACGACTTCTACGACCTGGCCGACGAGTTCGGCCTGCTGGTCTGGCAGGACTTCCCGTTCGCCTGCGCCGCCTACCCGGAGGAGGAGCCGTTCCGCTCCGAGGTGACCGCCGAGGCCCGCGAGAACGTCACCCGCCTCACCCCGCACCCCAGCCTGGCCGTGTGGTGCGGCAACAACGAGAACCTCGAAGGCCACGCCGACTGGGACTGGCAGGACCGGCTGCACGGCCGCAGCTGGGGCGCCGGCTTCTACCACGACCTGCTGGCCGCCATCGTCGCCGAACTCGACCCCACCCGCCCGTATCTGCCGGGCAGCCCTTTCTCCGACCCGCCGGACCTGCACCCCCAGACCCCCGCCACCGGCACCGTGCACCTCTGGAACGTCTGGAACCGCGAGGACTACACCCGCTACGCCGCCGTCACCCCGCGGTTCGTGGCCGAGTTCGGCTTCCAGGGCCCCGCGGCGTACGCGACGATGCGCCGCGCCATCAGCGGCGAGCTCGCCGCCGACGCCCCGCTGGTGCTGCACCACCAGAAGGCTGAGGACGGCAACGACAAGCTGCTGCGCGGCCTCGGCGCGCACCTGCCGCGGCCCGCCACGTTCGACGACTGGCACTACCTCACCCAGCTCAACCAGGCGCGCGCGATGGCGTTCGGCATCGAGCGCTTCCGCTCGCTCGCGCCGTACTGCATGGGCACGATCATGTGGCAGCTCAACGACTGCTGGCCGGTCACCTCCTGGTCCGCCGTCGACGGCGACGGCCGCCGCAAGCCGCTCTGGTACGCGCTGCGCCGCGCCTACGCCGACCGCCTGCTCGTCGTGCGCGACGGCGCGGTCTTCGTGGTCAACGACGCGGACGCGCCGTGGCGGGGCGACCTCCTGCTGGTACGGCATGGCCTCGGCGGCGAACCGCTGGCCAAGGAGATCGTCCCGATCCGCGCGGCACCCCGGTCGGTGAGCGGGTTCGACCTGCCCGCGGGCGTCGGCGTCCCCGACGACCCGCGGCGCGAGCTGGTCGTCGCCCAGCTCGGCGACCGCCGCACGGTGTCGTTCTTCGCGGAGGACACGGAGGTCGCCTTCCCCGAGGCGGCCTGGGAGGCGCGCGCCGAACGCGGGGACTCCGGCTACCTGGTCACCGTGACGGCCCGTACGCTGCTGCGCGAACTCGCCCTCTTCCCCGACCGGCTGGATCCGGCGGCGTCGGTGGACGACCTGCTGGTCACGCTGCTACCGGGGGAGACGGCGACCTTCCGCGTCACCGGCGGCGCCGACCTGGACATCGAGGCGCTCACCCGCCACCCCGTCCTGAGATGCGTCAACGAACCCCGTCAGGGGCGCAGCACGGAGTAGAGGAGCTGGTCGTGCCAGCGCCCGCCGCGCCACTGGGCCCGCCGGATCACCCCTTCACGCTCGAACCCGGCGTTGGCCAGCGCACCCTGCTCGGCGAGGTTGGTGACGTCGGTGATGGCCTCGATCCGTTCGGCCCGGGTGTGGGCGAACAGGTAGTCCACGAGGTCCCGGTGCGCCCGGCTGCCGACGCCCTTGCCGCGGTAACGCGGGAACACCACGATGGCCAGCGTCCAGCACCAGGAGGTGTGCGCCGGCCCCCAGAGCCGCTGCGACCAGCGCACCCACCCGGCCACGTCACTGCGGGCGTCGATGGTGAGATAGCCGCCTTCGGGTCCCAGCAGGCCGTTCGCCTCGAACTCGCGGCGCATCACATGAAGGCTGCGATGGCCGAACCACTGCAGCTCGCCGGTCCCCTTCGGGCCGGCCCCATGCTCCTCGAACACATCCAGGTCCGCCTCGCGGACCGGACGCAGGCTCACGTTCACTCGGGTTCCCTTTCCTCGGCGCGAGCCGTACAGGATAGGGGAGCGCCCAGCTCACCGATCAAGGAGGGGTGGGGCCTCCGGCGCAAGCGATCTTCAAGGCGATCGCAACCACGGTCGTCGCATAATCGACGACCACTCCGAGGAGGCCTCCATGAACCTACGACGGAAGTTGTCCTACCTGTTCGGTGCCCTCACGTCGATCGTCTTGGCGGCCTTCGCCCTGGGCGACCCGGCGTCCGCCATGATCGCCGCCGAAGGACCCCGTCCGGAGGAGCCGGACGCCCCGGCGACCGATGAGCAGGCCGCCGCCTAGAACGTTCTGGATCGACGCAGTGACGCGGGGCGTCCGTCGGGATCGATCGCGAGGCGGTAGAGCGGCGCGGCCAGCAGCCCGCGCACCCGGGGCAGCTCAGGGCAAGGATGCGGGCGCAGCCGGCCCGGCGGTCGCGGCCCCGCGCGGCCGCCGGCGTGCCAGGCTTCGAGCCGCGCCGCGGACTCGGTGAAGGCGTCGAACGCGGCCACGGGATCGCACAGCCCATCGCGCTCCGCGCCGTCCCCGGCCAGGTCCAGATGCTCGCTCATCAGCGACAGGCGCAGCTCGCGGGCGAACCGCCGGGCGCCGTACGGCTCGCGCGGATCCTCCTCCTCATCGAGTATGGCGCAGCTCAGCTCCGAGTCGTAGCTCCAGGAACGCAGGTTGACGTTGTCGGAGCCGACACTCGCCCACACGTCGTCGACCACGCAGACCTTGGCGTGCACGTAGACGGGCGTGCCCTGATGGTTCTCCAGGTCGTAGACCGCGACCCGGTCGCCGCCCGCGCGCAGCAGCCGCTCGAGCGCGTGGACCCTGCCGATCAGGCTCGCCGGCCCGGCCAGCCAGCCGTCCTGGTCGGGATGGCGGGGCACCACGATGATCATCCGCAGGCCGGGCTCGCGTTCCAGCGCCTCGGCGAACGGCTCGATCACATCCGTGGACCACAGATACTGATCCTCCAGATAGACCAGCGAACGGACCCTCCCGAGCACCTTCTGGTAGGCGTGCGCCACGCTCCGCTCGCCGTCCGGCGCGAACGGGTAGGCGCTGCGCCTGGCGGGATAGGTACGCAGGAGCTGCACGGCGTGCCGGCCCGCCGGAGGCGGCGGCGGCCCCGGCTCGGGCAGCGGGGGAACGTCGTCCATGCTGGCGAAGTGGTCGCGCAGCCGCCTGACCGGATCCCTGGTCTCGGGCGCGGGATCCTCCCACCGCTCGCAGAACACCTTCTCCGCCTCCGCCACCGCGGGGCCGCGGATGGCGACCTGGACGTCGTGCCACGGAGGGCGGCGGCCGTACTCGGGCGGCATCGGGCAGGGCTGCGGGTCGCCGAGGTGGTCGGCGGTGTCACGGCGGCTGTGACACAGGTCGATGCCGCCGAGGAACGCCACGTCGGTCACCGGATCCTCGTCATGGCGGAGGATGACGAACTTCTGGTGGTGCGAGCCACCCGGCTTGGTCCGCGTGTCGAGGACGGCCTGCCCGCCCGCGGCCTCGATGTACTCACCCAGATGCCGGTTCTCGGCCGAGCTGAAGCGCAACCGGTCCAGGTGCGAACGCCAGATGAGCCCCCTGACCAGCGCACCTCTGTGCGAGGCCGCGGCCATCGCGTCGCCAAGGGAGGGCCCGTCCTCGGTGAGCCGCTCGTCGGGATCGCCGCGCCAGTCGGCGAACAGCAGTAAGTCGTCCTTGTTCAGCGCCTCAAGGCAGGTCTTCAGCTCGGCGAAGTAGGTCGCGCCGTGAATGAGCGGGCGCACGTCGTTGCCCGTGGACCAGGCGTCGAGCTTGGTCGCCGGATTGCCGCGTTCCTGCTCCGTGAGGAACCAGTCCTGGATCCGCATTCGCTTCCGGCTACCCGGGCAGCGGCCCTCCATGCGCGGCTTCGAACAGGAGATGCTCCCGCCCGGGACGGCAGATGAGCTGCAGCCCTACCGGCAGGCCACGCACCGTTCCGGCCGGGACGCTCAGCGCCGGAAAACCGAGCACGTTCCACGGACTGGTGAAGGCGAGCAGCGCGGCTCGCACGGCGACGGACTCGCCGTCCAGTTCGGTCGCGCGCTGACCGAGGAACGGCGCGGTGATCGGCACGGTCGGCAGCGCGACCACGTCATGCCGGTCGAACAGCGCGCCGACGACCTCGGCGTGCCGGGGCCGGGCCCGTACGGCCCGTACGTACCTCCAGCCCGGCATCTCGGTGGCGACACGCAGACGTTCGAGCACCTCGGGATCGAACAGCTCGGGCGCCTCGGCCAGCCGTGCCGCGTGCACCGCCGCCGCCTCGCTGCTCTGAATGGCGGTGTACGTCTCGCGCAGTTCCGCCGCCTCGTCCGCCGATAACGCGAGCTCCTCCAGCGGCCCGGTTCCCGCCTCCAGGGCCTGGCGGGTCGTCCGGGCCACCTGCGCGTCGCACGCGAACAGGCCGGTGGGATCGAGCCAGGCGACACCTCTCGACGGCCGGTCGTCCACCCGCGCGCCACCCGGAACCAGGGACCGGTAGGCGACCAGGCAGTCCTGCTCGTGGCCCGCGAGCACGCCGACATGGTCGAGCGTCTGCGCCAGGGGAAAGACGCCGTCCACCGGAATCGCCCCGTACGCGGGCTTGAACCCGGCGACCCCGCACAGAGCAGCCGGAATCCGGACCGAGCCACCGGTGTCGGTGCCGAGCGCGAGCGGAACCATGCCCGCCGCCACGGCCACCGCGCTGCCGCAGCTGGAGCCGCCCGGCATGCGCGCGGGATCCCACGGATTACGCGACGGCCCGGCCGCGGAGCGATCGCCCGTGGGACCGTACGCGAACTCGTGGGTGTTCGTCTTGCCGACGATGACGGCGCCGGCCGCACGCAGCCGCGCCACGCAGGCGGCGTCGGACACCGCGGCGTGGCCGGCGAAGTGCCGCGAACCCATGCTCACCGGCAGCCCGGCGACCATGATGAGATCCTTCACCCCGACCGGCACCCCGTGCAGCGGACCGCGGTCGAGCCCGCCGCCCAGCTCCTCGTCCGCCCGCCGCGCCGCGGCCCGCGCCCCGTCGGCGTCCACGGTGACGAACGCGTTGAGCAGCGGATCGAGCTCGGCGATGGCGTCGAGCGCGAGCCGTACGAGCGCCGTCGAGGTGGTCCTTCCCTCGCGCAGGTCCCGCGCGAGGTCGGCGATGGTACGCCCGGCGAAGGGACCGGGGGAGGTCGGCATGGGGCGGCCCTCTCTGGAGCTTTGGGTCGGTCGGCGTCCAGCCTGAGGACCGACGGCCCGCTCAGGGCGGAAACCCGAAGATCGTGACAAACCGGTAGCCGGAACGGCATCCCACGCGGATCCTTGCTTCGCAAGGTAGCATGCACAGCATGGAAATCCCGGCTGGTCTTGCCACGGCCCTCCGTCGCGGAACCCTGGAGTTCTGCGTCCTGGCCCTGCTCGAAAACGAGGAACGCTACGGCGTGGAGCTGGTCACCCAGCTCGCCGCGGAGACGGCCCTGACGACCAGCGAAGGAACGCTCTACCCCCTGCTGTCGCGGCTGCGCAGAACCGGCCTGGTGGCCACCACCTGGCAGGAGTCACCCGCCGGCCCACCCCGCCGCTACTACTCGCTGACCAGCCACGGAAAGGCGGCGCTGGCCCACTTCCGGTCCGAATGGGTCGCCTTCCGCGACGCCGTGGACCACATCGTCGGAACGGAGTACAGATGACCCACTCAGTTGATCCCTTAGACCGGCTCGTCGAGGACTACCTGGCCGAGGTCGCCCGCGCGACCGCCTCACTGCCCGCCGGCCGGCGCGACGACCTCATCGCCGACCTACGCGAACACATCGCGGTGGCCCGCTCCGGGCTGCACCCCCCGACGGCGGCCGGGATCCACACGATCCTGGACCGCCTCGGCGAGCCCGCCGCCATCGCCGAGGAGGCCCGCCTGAGCGAACCGGCCTCGGCGGCCGCTTCGAGCGCCTCTTCACCTGCCGCGCCCACGATCTCCCAGTCCGCGGTCCCGAGCCAGAACTCGCCGAGCACCGCGACGCTGGTGCTGGGCGTGCTCCTCGTCCTCATCGTGATCATGGTCGGCGCCTGCGCGGTGACCCTTTTCGGGCCCGACCCGGACGACGACGACGCGTCATCGGTGCTCAACTCCCGCACCTCACAGACGGCCCTCGCACTCAGGTAACGCCGACGTGGGGTGGCCGACGGGACTTGAACCCGCTGTCACCAAGATCACAACTTGGTCCCTCGATCGCTTCGGGATCGGCCACAGTGCCTTCGGCCGGATTCGAACCGGCGTCCTCCTGCTCCGCAAGCAGGTGCGCTCTCCGCTGCGCCACGAAGGCCCGGTAGCGGGTGTGGGGATCGAACCCACCTGAAACGGCTTATGAAACCGCCGGGCACACCAGCACCCTCACCCGCTGTCGGGGGAAACAAAAAACCGCCCAGACCGTGTGGTCCTGGGCGGCTCGCCGACTATGACGTCAGTGACCCCAGGGCATACGGCCATGGCGGCGGGCCATGTGTCGCATCTTGTCGCTCGTGAGGTTCGTCATGTCCTGAAGAATGCCGGACAGATCATCGTCGGGGCAACACATTATTCATTGAGCCAGGCCGGCAGCGGTTCGCAGGAGTCCAGCCAGCCGCGCGGCAGCGGGATGCGGACCGCGACGATCCCGCCCACGATGGCGCAGGTGGTGTCGATGTCGCCGCCGGCCGCGGCGGTGGTCCAGAAGGCCCGCTCGTAGTCGTCGAGGTGGCGGGCGGCGGCCCACAGCGTGAACGGCACCGTGTCCTGGGCGGAGACGTTGCGGCCGTTGCCCAGGGTCTGGGCGGCGAGCACCGGGTCGCTGATGGTCAGCAGGCGCCGGGCTTCGCCGATCCCGTAATGGACCTGGCTCAGCGGGGTGTGGTCAAGGATCTGGTCGAGGAAGCGTCCGGGCGTGAGCTCGGGCTGGGTGGCGGCGACGGCGGTCGCGACGGCCACGGCGACGGCGCCCGCGACGGCTTCGGCATGGGTGTGCGTGACCTCGGCGGAGGCTCGTGCCTGCCGTACGACCTGCGGCAGGTCATCGCCGAACCACGCGCCCAGCGGGGCCACGCGCATGGCCGCGCCATTGCCCCACGAGCCCTTGCCGTCGAACAACTCCGTGGCCAGCGCGCGCCAGTCGCCGCCCTCGCGTACCAGGCGCAGCATCCGGTTGGTGGCCGGGCCGTAGCCGCGGTCGAAGTCATGGCGGTCGGCGAACCCGGCGGCGAGGTCGTCCTGGTCGATGGTGCCCCGGCCGGCCAGGGCCAGGTAGATGGAGCAGGCCATCTCGGTGTCGTCGGTCCACTGCCAGGGGGCGGGTGGCAGGGTCCGGTCGGTGAGGGCCTGGCGGTTGGCGGGGACGAAGAACTGGGAGCCGAGCGCGTCGCCCAGGGCCAGGCCGTACAGCGAGGCGGTCGCGCGAGTCCGGGGGTCAGACAGCATTGCCGTCCATTCTGGCACCGATCGCACCGGAGAGCCTCCTAGGAAGCCCGCTGCGGCGGTGTCGGCTGCAGGTACACCGCCGACGCGATCGACACCCGTTCCCTGATCCGCCGTTCCGTCTCCGCCAGCGCCTGCGCGGCCCCCTCCACGTCGTCCGACGGGTGCATCGTGACCCGGGCGGCCACCAGCAGGTCCTCCGGCCCCAGGTGCAGGGTCCGTACCTGGGTGAACTCCTGGATGGACGGGTCGTCGTCCAGGACGTTCTCGATGGCGTCCTGGACGGCGGGCTCGGCCGCCTCGCCGATGATCATGCTCTTGGTCTCCCGGGCCAGCGTCACGGCCACGGCCACCAGCAGCAGCCCGATGGCGATCGAGCCGAGGCCGTCGAAGACGGAGTTGCCGGTGACCACCGTCAGCCCGACGCCGATCAGCGCGAACACCAGCCCGGCCAGCGCCGCCGTGTCCTCCAGCAGCACCACCGGCAACTCGGGCGCCTTCGCCTCGCGGATGAACCCGGGCCACGACCGGCTGCCGCGCTCGCGGTTGGAGTTGCGTACTGCGGTGCGCAGCGACAGGCCCTCCATGACGATCGCCGCCACCAGAACCCCGATCGCCCACGGCCAGCTCTCCAGCGGCCGCGGCTCGGCGATCTTCTCGTACCCCTCGTACAGGGCGAACAGTCCACCCCCGAAGAACAGCACGAGCGACACCAGGAACCCGTAGAAGTAGCGCTCGCGCCCGTAGCCGAAGGGATGGTCCGGGCTGGGCCCGCGCCGCGCCCGCCGGCGGCCGAGCATGAGCAGGCCCTGGTTGCCGGTATCGGCGATGGAATGGATGCCCTCGGCGAGCATCGCCGAGGAGCCGGTGAAGAAGAATGCCACGAACTTGGTGACCGCCACTCCCACGTTGGCGGCCAGCGCCGCGAGAGTCGCCTGGTGTGATCCGTCGCCGCTCATGACGCCCCCTCTACCCCGTCGGAGAGAATCTTTCAGGCGAATCTTGGGCGGGAGGCGCCGCGGTCAGGCGGCGGAGGCTCCGCCGTCGACGGGAAGAACCGTGCCGGTGATCCAGCGGGCTTCATCCGAAAGAAGGAACAGCGCCACGCGCGCCATGTCGTCCGGAAGGGCGATGAAGTTCAACGGTGTCCGGGCGGCCATGGCCCTCTTGGCCTCATCGGTCGGCAGCCACCGCTCGAGCATCTCGCTGAGCGTCGCCGAGGGGGCGATGGCGTTCACTCTGATGTTCTGGGCCGCGTAGCCGACGGCCGCGCTCATGGTGAGGCTGTTCACCCCCCACTTGGCCGCGCCGTAGGCGGGCAGTTCCGGAGCCGCGACCAGCCCGCTGATCGAGGAGGTGTTCACGATGGTGCCACCACCGCCGGCGAGCATCGCGCTGATCTGATGCTTCATCGCCAGGAACGTGCCCCGCAGGTTCACCGCCACGACCCGGTCGAACGCCGCCGCGTCAAGCTCGTGGATCCGGCCGGCGGCGCCGACTCCCGCCACGTTGAACGCTCCATCGAGGCCGCCCAGGCGTTCGACGGCGGTGGAGATCGCCTCGGCGACTGACTCCTCGCGCGTCACGTCGCCCACGACGAACGACGCCTCGCCGCCCTCGGCCGTGACCTCCTTACACAGCTCGGCGAGCCGTTCCTCCCTTCGCGCGATGGCGACGACCGAAGCGCCTTCGAGTGCGAACCGGCGCACCGCCGCGGCACCGATGCCACTCGATCCGCCCACGACCAGGACGCGCCGGTCCTTGAGCCGATCGGCGCGGAAGTCGAGCCGCTCGGGATGAACATTGTCAACAACCATGACATCCTCCGTCGGGGGCCGTGTCGGCGACAGCGACCGGCAGCGCGGCAAGCGCCGCGACCAGGTTCGCCGCCGCTATCGCATGGCCGCGAGCGTTGCAGTGGATACGGTCGCCGGCGAAGATGCCGGGGTCGGCGGCGAGCGGATGACCGTGGTTGTCCACATGGACTCCGCCGCACTCGGCCGCGATCCTGCTGGTGACCGCGTCCAGCCGGTCGAAACGCTCCGCCATCGGGCCGGCATGGGGATCCGGTACGAGGCCGGATCGCGCGAGGTCGAAGAGCCCGATGGTGACGAGCCGCGCTCCCTGGGCGACGAGCGGTCTGACGATGGAGGTCAGCTCGTCATGGAAACGCTCCTCGTCGAACGATCGCCGCAGCGCGTCGTTGCCCCCGGCCGAGATGATCGCCAGGTCTGGCCGCGACTCCAGCGCGGGGCCCAACTGCCTGTCGCGGATCTCGGCGGTGCGCAGCTCCGGCTCCGCGAGATTGCGATAACTGAACGACGGGTGCGCCGCGCTGAGCGCCTCGGCGACGCGCGCCGCGGCGTCCAGGTCGCGGTAACCGTCCAGCGGCCCCCGTACGCCGGCCGCGACACTGTCGCCGAGGACGACGAGGCGCCGCCATGGCGCGGAACGCAGCAGCGTCGCCGACCCCGCCGGCCATCGGCAGTACGGATCGTCCATCTCACGCCCATAGGCGGTGTCGGTCTTCATGATCAGGATCTCTCGGCATGGAAGATGGTCATGGGGAGCATTCCAGCAGCGGGACCGGGAATGGTCTGGCGGGTTTGCGACCACATCGACCACGTCGACGCCGGCGGCGCACAAGAAGATCGAAGTCAATGACTGAGCAGGTAGCGCCGGGGCGTGGTGCCGACCGTGCGGCGGAAGGCCGCCAGGAACGCGCTCGCCGTGGCGTACCCCACGCTGTGCGCCACCCGTGACACCGGCTGCCCCTCGGCCAGCAGCGGCAGGGCGGCGCGCAGCCGTACGTGCGTGCGCCAACGGTCGAAGCTCATGCCCGTGTCACGCGCGAACAGGCGCGTCAACGTCCGCCTGCTCACGCCCGCCGCGCGGGCGTGCGCCTCCAGGCCGCGCGGGTCGGCCGGGTCCGCCAGCAGGGCGGCCGCCACCATCCGGACGCGCTCGTCGGTGGGCCACGGCACGTCGATGGGCCGGGTGGGCAGCGGGCGCAGCAGGTCGGGCAGCACCGCCTCGGCACGCAGCCGCGCGTCGTCGCTGAGGTCGGTGCGGGCCAGGTACCCGATCAGCTCGGCCAGCAGGCCGTCGACGCCGACCGCCGTGGGCTCGGGCCAGTCCAGCGGGCAGCGCCCCGGCGCCAGGTACAGGCTGCACAGCACCGCGTCGCGGGTCGCGCCGGTCGCGTGGGTGACGCCCGCGGGCAGCCACAGCGCCCTGGTGGGCGGCAGGACCCAGTACAACCCGCCCACGTTGACGCTCAGGACGCCGCGGCGGGTCCAGGCGAGTTGGTGGTGGGTGTGGCTGTGCGGGGGGATCCATTCCCCCGAGGTCAGCGGGAAGTGGCCGACGATGATCGCGCCCATGTCCTCCATGCGACACAGTCTGGCCTCATCGCGGATTGTGGCCAAACGCGGTGGATCATAGCGTCGTCGGGTGCCGATGATCGTGTTGTGTCTCGTCCAGTTCATGCTCGTGCTCGATGACACCGTGGTGAACGTGGCCCTGCCCAGCATCCGCGATGAGCTGGGCTTCAGCGCGTCCGGGTTGCCGTGGGTCGTCAACGCCTACTTCCTGGCCTTCGGCGGGCTGTTGCTGCTGTGCGGCCGGATGGCGGATCTGCTGGGCCGTCGTCGTGTCTTCCTCGTCGGGGTGGCGCTGTTCGGGGTGGCCAGCCTGGCCTGCGGGCTCGCGCAGGAGCCGTGGCAGCTCCTGATCGGGCGGTTCGCGCAGGGCACGGGTTCCGCGATGGCCGGCCCGGCGGCGATGTCGATGATCACGTTGCTGTATCCGGGTTCGGAGGAGCGGGCCAAGGCGCTGGGCATCTGGGGCGGTATCGCGGCCCTGGGCGGAACCTCGGGCCTGGTGCTGTCCGGAGCGCTGACCGACCTGGTGTCCTGGCGCTGGATCTTCCTGATCAACCTGCCCGTCGTCGCCGTGGCCCTAGTGCTGCTTCCCCGTCTGGTCCCCGAGTCCCGCGCGCCCGGCCGGCGCCGCCTCGACGTTCCCGGCGCGGTCCTGGGCACCGGTGCCGCGGTGTCTCTGGTGTACGGGCTGCTCCGGGTGGGAGAGGCCGGCTGGAGCGATCCGCTCGTCCTCGGCGCCGTCGTGCTCTTCGCCGCCTTGGCGGTGGCCTTCCTGGTGGTCGAGTCGCGGGCGGTGGCGCCGCTGGTGCCCGGGTCGTTCCTGGCCTCGCGGACGCGGGCGGTCGCCAACGGCGCGACCCTGCTGTTCTCGATGGCGATGTACGCGATGTCGTTCCTGCTGATGATCCAGGTGCAGACCGTTCTCGGCTACAGCCCGCTCCTGGCCGGCATCGCCTACCTGCCTTACGGCGCCGGCATCCTGGCGGGCATGTGGCTGTCCGCCCGCATCTCGCTCAGGATCGGGACGCGCTGGGCGCTCCTGCTGGCGTTCCTGGTCGACATCGCCGGCCTGCTGCTGCTGTCCGGCGTGGCAGCGGGCGACTCCTACGCCGCCCACGTGCTGCCCGGCATGCTCATCCTGAGCGTGGGCAACGGGCTGAGCCTGCCCGTCATGGCCGTGACCGCGGTCGACGGCACCACCGAGGAGGACGCCGGTCTCGGCTCGGCCCTGTTCACCTCCGTCCAGCAGATCGGCGGCGCCATCGGGGTGGCCGCGCTGGCCGTCATGGGCTACTCGGGCGGTCTCATGGCGGGCGCGGTCTGCGTGGCGCTCGGCGCCGTGCTCATCGTCGTGCTGCTGCCCTCGCGTGCCCGCGACCCGCGGCCGTCCCCCCGAGAACATGCACAGAACCTCGACAGTCACCCGTAGGTTTTGCGCACAATCCGTTCGTACGGTGAATCGCATGAAGGATGGTGCCGACTTCGCCACCTGGGTGGCGAGGTTCGAAGCGGCGGCCGCGCGACGGCGCGCCGACGGCGATCCCGGTTGGCGGCGCAGCGCGTGTCTCCATCGGTCGGTGCTCGCGAGCATCCAGCGCTTCCAGGTCGGCGAGAGCGGCGACGGCGCCGCTCTGATCGCCAAAGCGGACGAAGCCGGAGACGACGCCTACAGCGCCGCAGTCCGGCTCTTCGTCGGAGAAGAGCAGAACCACGCCCGCATGCTCGCCCGCCTCCTGTCCGCCGCCGGCGCCCCGACCCTGCCCGGCCACTGGAGCGACACCGTCTTCGTACGATTACGCCGCATGCCGGGCTTACGCCGGGAACTGATGGTCCTGATGATCGCCGAGGTGATCGCGCTGCGCTACTACCGGGCACTGCGCGACGGCGCGGGCGATCCGCTCGCCGCCGACGTGGCCGCCCGGATCCTGGCCGATGAGGCGCGTCACGTCTCGTTCCACTCCCTGCGCCTCAGCCGGTCGTTCCGCCACCTCAACGCCGCGGGCCGGGTCGTGCTGGCGAGCTTGTGGTGGTGCCTGATGCTCGGCACGGTGACGGCGGTCGCCGTCGACCATGGTCTGGCGTTGCGCTGCCTGGGCCTGTCCCGGAGCCGCTTCGTCCGCGACGTGTGCGCGTTGTTCAGGGCAGCAGTCGCGGCGTCCGTACGGTGAGCGCGGCTCTGAGCATCTTCGACGATCGGGCTGGTCAGGGCTTGATCGGGTAGGCGCTCTGGAAAGCAAGTCTGCTGTCGGCGTCGTTCGCGACCCGCGTGATGAACTCGTCCAGCTCCATGAACACCTGCCATGGCGGTCGGCCGCTCGCGGCGGCCAGCCGGTCGACGATGAGCTGCTCGAGGTCGACCACCCGTTTCGCCTTCCAGATCTTGTCGGCGAGGCTGACGAAATGGTCCGCGAAATCCGTGTCGGGTGCGGTCCATGGGGCGTGGGTACGGGCGAAGCGAGCGAGCCGTTCTTCGACACCGTGGGAACGAAGGAGCTCGTAGCCGTCGGCCTCGTGGGCGGAGCCCGGTCCGGCCAGCTCGTCGAGGTGCAGGGTCTTGCCGATGTCGTGTGACGCGGCACCGAACAGGACCGCTTCCCGGTCGATCCGCACCGTGGCGTGCTGCGCGTCGAGCCAGCCGAGGATCTCGCAGGCCACCTCGTGAACCGCCCGCAAGTGGGCCGCGAGGCGCGGCGGCGCGTCCAGCGACTCCAGGAGGACGGCGACCCGGGGAGGGAGAGTGCGGAGGGGAGGGTCGCCGGGGTCGGTGAGCGCGTGGCGGAGGGACGCGGACGTCACAGCTTGCGGACGTTGAGCGCGCGGAACTGGAAGCTGTCCTGCTGCCCTTCCTCGATGTCGAACTGCACGACATCGCCCGGACGCAGCTCCCGGTAGCCGTCGCCGACGACCTCGCTGAAGTGGGCGAACGCGTCGCCACGCCCCTCGGGGAGGTCGGGGGAGGAGATCGCTCCCCAGCCCTGCTCAGCCTTCCAGAACTTCACCGTCCCGCGTGCCATGCCCCCAGTGTGCCACCGGCCGCGCCCAGGGCGGCCCAGGGCAGCCAGGCCAGGTCCCAGCGCATCTCCTGCGCGCGATGATCGAGGTTCGGACGCCTGACCCGTTCAGGGCATGGCCGGTCGCCGAGTGCGACGCGTTCGGCGGGCTCGCGCTCTCCGCGTGTGTTTCGCCGGCCGAGGTGGGAACGGTGATGGCCACGCTGGCCGACCTTCACGTACCGGACTGCGAAGAACTCGACGCGGACACCATCGTCAGGCGCCTGCTGGAGCAGGACGCCCTGATCGCACCAGGCGGCCTGGAACTGCACGACCCTTCCACCGGTGTGACCATCGTTCCCGGCTGCTGCGCGGGGCTGGAGGACTGGCGCGCCTGGTCGGATGCGCTGAGCGGCGACGATGTGTGGCTGGGCCACGATCCGGCCCCGTCGATCGCGGTGAACGGCGATCGGATGCGGGTCCGGCAGGACGGGGCGCTCGGTGAAGGCAGTGACTTCGTCGACGTGCCCGTCGCGCTGTTTCCCGCCCTTCTGGAGATCGTCCACCACGACCTGGTGGGCTTCCTCGGGCGAGTGGGGGAGTGGGCCGACGGCGTCACGCCGTCGCTGTCGGCGGCGTTGGTGCGCAAGGTGGATGAAGCGCTGAGCATCTCCGAACCGTTGAAGACAACCTCCGTCCGGGATTACGGCTTACGGCCGACGCCTCCGTAGAGCCAGCGCGTGGCCTCGGGGGCCAGGTCGTCCGGGTCGGGGTGCCAGGCGTCGATGGTGACCAGGCCGGGAGGCACCAGCTCGAATCCCTCGAAGAACCGCGCGACCTCCGCGTGCTCGCGGAAGTAGATCGGCGTCGGCGTGGCCGCGTACACGGTCTCGATCGCGGCCACCGCGTCCGCCGAGTGGCCGTCGCGGGTGACGTGGGTCATCGTGAGGTGGCTGCCGGACGGCAGGGAGTCGCGCAGCTGGGACATGACCGCGCCCCGCTCCTCCATGGTCAGGAAGTGCACCATGGCGATCATCAGGATGCCGACCGGCTCGTTGAAGTCGATGATCTTGACGGTTTGCGGGTGTTCGAGAACCTCGGAGGGGCGCCGCATGTCGGCGGCGGCCACGGTCGTGTTGTCGTCGGTCGCGAGCAGGGCGCGGCCATGTTGCAGCACGACAGGGTCGTTGTCGACGTAGACGACGCGGGCGTCGGGGATGATCTCCTGGGCGATCTCGTGCGTGTTGCCGACCGTGGGCAGGCCGGACCCGATGTCGATGAACTGCCTGACGCCCTGCCTGGCCATATGGCGTACGGCGCGGCGCAGGAACGCCCGGTTCTCCAGGGCCAGCTGGCGGACCTCCGGCATGGCCTTCTCGACTCGGCCGACGGCTTCCCGGTCGATCTCGAAGTTGTCCTTGCCCCCCAGGTAGTAGTCGTACATCCGGGCGACGCTCGGCCTGGTGACGTCGATGCCGCCAGGTACGTTCGCGTCCTGCTCCGTCATGAACGGCCCCCATCGCCTAGATCATTTCCCTAAAATTAGCGCAAATGTCGGACATGGCGCATCTAGCGGCTGACAAGAATCTTTACGCAGAACAGGGGATCGAGTCAGATTCGATCGACCGACGCGACCGTGCGGCGGAGCACAACAGAAAGCCCCAGACTCCCGGGCATGTGCCGTGAGCTGGGGCTGTGACTAGCGTGGTGGACGATACTGGGATTGAACCAGTGACCCCTTCCGTGTCAGGGAAGTGCTCTCCCGCTGAGCTAATCGTCCTTGGAGGTGGAGACGGGATTTGAACCCGTGTGGACGGCTTTGCAGGCCGCTGCCTCGCCTCTCGGCCACTCCACCGAGTCGCCAATCCGAGCGGAAGACGGGATTCGAACCCGCGACCCTCACCTTGGCAAGGTGATGCTCTACCACTGAGCCACTTCCGCGTTGCCCCATAACTCTAGCGGGTTTTCCGAGTGGATGCTTACTTGCGGAGCTGGCGAGCCACGCTCCGCTCTGTGGCGGGCAGGCTCAGGAAGATTTCCAGGATGCGGGTGAGGCGGTGCACCTCGATGCGGTGGAAGGCCGGGCCGTCGCTCCTGGCCAGGATGAGGGTGAGGGCCAGGGGTGGGAGCGGGGCGTGGATGACGTGCAGGTCGCCGTCCAGCGTGATCGCCATGGGGCGCGCCGGTATGGCCTGCGGCAGCGTCACGTGCTGGGGCGCGCGCCAGCTCGCGTAGATGACGCCGCGTTCGGCGACCGTGGCCGCCCAGTCGGCGCTGAACAGGACCGGCAGCGAGTCGACCAGGGTGGTCAGCGCCCTGTCGCCCGCCGTGGTGATGTATTTGAGAATTTCCAGCTCCGGGTAGGTGCCCGGGGCCTCACGGGTGGTCCAGATGCCTTCGACCGTCACGTCGGCCACGCTCTGCAGGCTCTTGAGGAGCGTCTGCTTGGGGGTGCCTTCGGGGCAGAAGACCGTGATGTCGTCGACGGCCCGCCCCGCCCCCCTGTCGAGCACCGTGAACTGGGTGATGTCGGCGCCGACGCCGCCGAGGACGCTGGTGATCTGTGCCAGCGAACCTGGCCGGTCGGGCAGTGCGATGCGTACTCGCAGGAGCATCCGTCCCCTCCCCACTAGATGCCAGTTCACAGCCTATCCGCGAATACCCGTCAGGGCCTGACCTGCGCTACAACTGACTGAGTGAAGATTGGACCGATAGGGGTGTGGCCGCCGGTCGTGCTGGCGCCGATGGCGGGCATCACCAACGCGTCGTTCAGGGTGCTCTGCCGCGAGCAGGGCGCCGGGTTGTTCGTGTGCGAGATGATCACGACGCGGGCGCTCGTGGAGCGCAACCCCAAGACGTTCAGGATGATCAGGTTCGCGGAGTCGGAGCGGCCGAGGAGCATCCAGCTGTACGGCGTCGACCCCGGCACGGTGGGGCGCGCGGCCAAGATGATCGTCGAGGAGGACCTGGCCGACCACATCGACCTGAACTTCGGCTGCCCCGTCCCCAAGGTCACCAGGCGGGGCGGCGGCTCCGCGCTGCCGTACAAGCGCAACCTGCTGCGGCGGATCCTGCGCGAGGCCGTCGCGAACGCGGGCCCGCTGCCCGTCACGATGAAGATGCGCAAGGGCATCGACGACGATCACCTCACCTATCTGGACGCCGGCCGGATCGCGGTCGAGGAGGGGGTCGCGGCGATCGCCCTGCACGCGCGCACGGCCAAACAGCACTACGGCGGCGTGGCCGACTGGGACGCGATCGCCCGGCTGAAGGAGGCGGTGCCGGAGGTGCCGGTGCTGGGCAACGGCGACATCTGGTGCGCCGACGACGCCCTGCGCATGGTGGCGGAGACCGGGTGCGACGGCGTGGTCGTGGGGCGCGGGTGCCTGGGCCGGCCGTGGCTGTTCCGGGATCTGGAGAACGCGTTCAACGGCAGTCAGGAGCGCGTACGGCCGAGCCTCGGCGAGGTGGCCGCGATGATGGCCAGGCACGCCGAGGGGCTCACCGAGTGCTTCGACATCGAGCGTTACGCGATCGCCGACTTCCGCAAGCACGTCGGCTGGTATCTGAAGGGGTTCACGGTCGGCGGCGAGCTGCGCCGCGAGCTGGCCACCGCCGAGTCGCTCGACGGGCTGCGCGAAGGGCTGGACAAGCTGGAGCACGACCAGCCCTGGCCGTCCAACACCGACACCCCGCGCGGGAAGTCGGGCGAGCGCGGCAAGGTGCAGCTGCCGGAGGGCTGGCTGGACGACCCGTGGGACTGTGTCGTGCCTTCCGACGCCGAGTCGGATATCTCCGGCGGCTGACGCTGACCAACGCGGCTTCAGTGCGGGCCGACCGCCTCGGTTCCGCAGGGGCCGCCGCCGGTGGCGGGCTGCAGCTGGATCGGGTCGCCCGACATCGTGAGCGTCGGGTAGTACGCGGAGATGCGTTCGGCGGACCGGCCCGTGTAATGGCAGATGAAGCTGCGCCTGAACCGGTCGGCCGTGCTGTTCGGCTCGGAGCCGTGCACCAGGCTGCCGTTGAAGAACAGCACGTCGCCCGGCTCCATGTCGACCGGCACGCGTTCGAGGCCGGGCGGCGGCGGGACGTACTCCTTGGTGAAGGAGACGTCGTTGTCCGCCTCTTCAGGACAGAACAGGTCCATCAGGTGCGTGCCGGGCACCACCTCCAGGCCGCCGTTGGCGCGGTCGACGCGGTCGAGTGCCATCCAGGCGGCCACGCACGTGCCCGGTTCGACCCGCAAGTAGAAGTTGTCCTGATGCAGTGCCTGCCCGCGCGCGCCGGGCGGCTTGAAGTAGAACATGCTCTGGGCTGCTATCGGCTCCTCGCCGAGCAGGTCGCGGAGTACGGCGGCGATCCTGGCGTCGAGCAGGTACCGTAGCGCGACGTCATTGACCTGGTGAGGGTGCATGACGCGCGGATAGTCCCGCAGGATGTCGTACGGCCCGCCGGGTTCCTGCGGCTTCGGGGAGAAGTGACCGGGGATCGGGCCGCGGGCATGCAGCGCCATGAACTCCTCCCGCAGCTCCGCCACCTCTTCCGCGGCCAGGAGACCGGGTACCAGGACAAACCCTCGATCATGGAAGTCTGTGAGCCTCATACCTTCACGCTAAGGAGCCGGATCGGTGAACGGTATGCCTATGACCGCTGAGGAAATGTCTGTTCCTGCTGCCGAGCTGACGATCGTGGGCCACTTCGACAACCGGCCCGGGTACGTCACGCGGCGCGTCACCGGGTCGCCGAGCTGGCTGCTCATGTGGACGCAGGACGGGGCGGGGCTGGTCGAGCAGGCGGGGGTGTCGTTCACGGCCGGTCCGGGGGATCTGGTGGTGCTCGGGTCCGGCGCCGCGCAGCACTACCGGGTGGCGCCGGGGGCGGAGCGGTGGCGCTTCTGGTGGGCGCACTTCCAGCCGCGCCCGGCCTGGCTGGGGTGGCTCGGGGAGTACGCCCGGGCCATGGGCTGCCACCTGGTCCAAGGCGTTCCCGACCCGATCCGCGACCAGATCGACGAGGCCTTCGACCGCGCCTCCAGAAACGCCCGCTGGCTCCCGCCTACATTCGGTCCCGCAGCTGTCCGTCCTGGGCGCGAGTACGCGCCCGCCGTCGCCGTCTCAGGTCCCGCACGGGACTTGGTGCTGAACGCCGTCGAGGAGGTGATCCTGCTGGCCACCGCCTCCGCCCGGCCGTCCGGGGACGCCCGGCGCGCCGAGGAGCGCGGGGACGCGCGGGTCCACCGGGCGCTGGCCCTCATCGCCGCCGAACCGGGCGCGCAACACTCGGTCGCCTCCCTGGCCAGGGCCGTCGCCCTGTCGCCTTCCCGGTTCGCGCACCTGTTCACGGCAGAGACGGGCCACACGCCCATGCGCGCCGTACGCCGGGCGCGGATCCAGCACGCGGCCCGGCTGCTGGAGGTGACGGACATGGACGTCGGCCAGGTCGCGGCGGCGTCGGGCTTCGTCAGCCCGTTCCACTTCAGCCGGGCGTTCAGCCATGAGTACGGCATGCCGCCCCGCGACTTCCGCTCCCGCCTGAGGCCGAACGCGTGACGAACGCCTGACGACGCGTGCCGAGCGCCTGATGATCCGTCAGCGCATCGGAGCCAGGGGAGCGTCGGAGGTGAACAGCTCGCGGCTCAGGTGGTCGGCCGCGTAGTCGATGGCGCCCATCACCACGCATTCGTCCCCCAGCGTCGAAGCCCGTACCTCCGGCATCCGCATGCAGGCCCGCTCCAGCCGCTCGCGCAGCGGCGCCAGCAGGACGTCGGCCGAGCGGGAGAAGCCGCCGCCCAGAACCACCATCTGCGGGTCCAGCACCAGCACCATGGCCGCCGTGCCCACCGCGAGGTCGTCCACGTAGCGGTCCACGGCGGCCAGGGCGACGGGGTCGCCGTCGCGGGCCGCCGCCAGCGTGTAGCCGGCCGCGTCCTCGGGCGCCGTGCCCTCGGGGACGACCTCGCAGCCGTTCAGGTGTTCGGGGGCGTCGTACCAGCGGGCCTCCGGCAGCATGACGATCTCGCCGGCGGCGGCGCCGAAGCCCCTGTGCACCTTGCCGTCGATGATGAGCCCGGTGCCCATGCGCCGTCCGACGTGCAGGAACACCACGTTCCGAGCCCCCTGCGCGGCGCCGCGCCGGGCTTCGGCCAGTGCGGCCAGGCGGCTGTCGTTCTCGATCAGCACCTGGCACGAGAACATCTCGCGCAGCTTGCCCGCCAGATCGAGACCCGTCCAGGCGGGGATCGCGGCCGAGAACGTGACACGGCCCTCCGGCGTGAGCACGCCCGTGGTGCCGACGGCCACCGTCCAGAGGTCGGCGGCCGACCTGCCACTGAGCGCCAGGCAGCCGGAGACCGCGCGGTCTATGGCGGCCAGACGCTCCTCCAGCGGCGCGCCGGGCAGGACGGGCTGCCGGGTCTCGGCCAGGATCTCGCCGTCGAGGTCGGAAAGCGCGGCCCGTACGTTGTGCCCGCCTATGTCGATGCCGACCAGGCAGCCGCTGTCGGCGCGGAACCGGTAGCGGCGGGCCGGCCGGCCCATCGTGCCCGGCGAAGGCGGCACCTCCTCCACCCAGCCCAGCTCCATGAGCTCGTCGGCGACCTCCTTCATGGAGGGCCGCGACAGCCCCGTCCGCTCGGCGAGCGCCGAGAGGGTGAGCGGGCCGGCCCCGCGCAGCGCCCGTATCGCGGTCAGCGAGTTGAGCTGCCTGAGCCGGGACAGGTCGCCGCCGCGGAGGTTCGCCATCGCCGTCCCTAATGTAGGTGTCCTCTGTAACTAACCATTATGCCAGCGTTCGTTTCTGCTTAAGCACCGGCGCTTCTGTGCGAGATCGGGCATTGACCCCTGGGAACCCCTGATGCTACTAATGAAGCGCTCCTTCGTAAGTAGATCAACAGGAATTGAGGGTCTGATGTCGTTCGCAGACGTGGGCGAGGTCGTCCATCAGCCAGGGGAGGCCCGGGTCTTCGAGCACGGCTGGCAGTCGTGGAGCCCCACCGGCGCCTACCGTCTTGGCGAGACCCCGCCCAGGCCCGCGGACGGCAACATCCAGATCCTCTGCTACCGCCCCGAGACCCCGGTGCCCGCCGACGTGTTCCAGGGCGAGGGGCTGCTCGCGATCGACCCCGGCGGCGGCGCGCCGATGGAGCTGTGGTCCGCGCCGAACCCCTTGGAAGTGCCCTCCATCCGGGCGCGCGAGGAGGGCGGCCGGCTGATCGTGAGCGCGAACGGTCCCGTACGCCACCAGGTCGGCGCATCACTGGAAGAGTGGGCTGACGGCATGGCCGAGGGGTACGCGCCCGCCGCGTTCCCGGCGGTCCCGCCCATGTGGTGCACCTGGTACGGCTACTGGGACAAGGTCACCGAGCAGGACGTCCTGGACAACCTCCGCCTGTCGGAGCGGTACGCCCTGGGCGCCGACATGTTCCTCGTCGACGACGGCTACGAGGCCGAGATCGGCGACTGGCTCGACCCGCGCCCCGGCTTCGGCTCCCTGCGCGGAGTGGCGGAAGCCCTCAGAGAGGCGGGCAAGCGGACCGGCGTCTGGACCGCCCCCTTCCTGGTCGGCCACCGCAGCCAGATCTTCCGCGAGCACCCCGACTGGCTGGTCGGCGGCGCCCACGCGGGCCGTATGTGGGACCAGGACCTGGCCGTCCTCGACGTCACCCACCCGGACGCCGCCGCCCACCTGGTCGACGTGTTCCGGATCTTCAGCGCGTACGGCATCAGCCACTTCAAGCTCGACTACCTCTACGCCGGGGCGCTGGCGGGCAGCAGGCACGAGGACCTCGACCCGATCGCCGCCTACCGGCGCGGGCTGGAGCTGATCCGCGAGGGCGCCGGCCCGGACGCCACTCTGCACGGCTGCGGCGCGCCCATGCTGCCCAGCCTCGGCCTGGTCGACATCATGCGGGTCAGCCCGGACATCGCCCTCTCCCTGCAGCCCAGGTCGGGCGACATCAGCCAGCCGTCGCAGCTGGGCGCCCGGCTCACCGGCGCGGCCCGCGAGTTCCTGCACGCCCGCTGGTGGGTGAACGACCCCGACTGCATCATCCTGCGCCTCGAGGTGGAGGCCCGGCAGGAGTGGGCCGCCCACATCGAGGACACCGGCGGCCTGCGCGGCTCCAGCGACCCGATCGAGACGCTCGACGACTGGGGCCTGGAGACCACCAGGCGCCTGATGGTCCCCACCAGGACGGATCCGTCGTGAGGTGGCGGCGCGACTGGCACGCCTACCTGTTCATCGGCCCGAGCCTGCTGGGCGTGCTCGCCTTCCTGCTGCTGCCGATGGTCATCGTGTTCGTGCTGAGCTTCTTCCACTGGGAGCTCCTGTCGCCCCCGACCTTCGCGGGGCTGGACAACTACCGCCGCCTGGCCGGGGACGGGGAGTCCTGGCACTCCCTGGGGATCACCGTGGTGTACGTGCTGCTCTGCATCCCCCTGCAGACGGTCCTGGCCCTGGTCCTCGCCCTGCTGCTCAACCAGCGGATCAAGGGCGTCAGGGTGTTCCGCTCGCTGTTCGTGGTGCCGTGGATGGCCACCCCGATCGTCATGGGCCTGGTCTGGAACTGGATCTTCGACCCGCGTGACGGCGCGATCAACAGCGCGCTGGCCCTGATCGGCGTCACCGGCCCCGACTGGCTGTCGGACGCCACCTGGGCCCTGCCCGCCGTCGCGCTGGTCAACGTCTGGCAGTACACCGGCTACAACATGCTGTTCTTCCTGGCCGGGCTGCAGGGCATCCCGAAGGAGCTCTACGACGCCGCCGCCACCGACGGCGCCACCCCGCGCCAGCGGTTCTGGCGGGTGACGCTGCCGCTGCTCAACCCCACGATGTTCTTCGTCATGGTGACGAACCTGATCGGCGCCTTCCAGGTCTTCGACACCGTCTTCGTGATGACCAACGGCGGGCCGAGCCAGAGCACCGAGGTCATCAACTTCAAGATCTTCGGGACCGCGTTCAAGGAGTTCGACTTCGGCTACGCCTCGACGCTGTCGATGCTGCTCTTCGCGGTGATCCTGGGCGTGACGCTGGTGCAGGTCAGGTTCTTCGGCAAACGCACCACCTATGACATGAGCTGAAGGACGACATGACCAAGCGCATCCTGCTCTACGCCACGCTCACCCTGGGCGCCTTCGTCGCCGTCTTCCCCTATCTGCTCGTGGTGCTGACCGCGCTCAAGACCCAGAGCCAGCTCAACGCGACCGAGCCGTGGGTGCCCGGCCTGCCGCCCACCACGGCCAACCTGACCAAGCTCCTCGGCGGCGAGTTCCCCCGCTACCTCCTCAACACGGTCGTGATGACCACGCTGCTCACGCTGGGCCAGCTGGTGTTCACCACGTTCGCCGCCTACGCGTTCGCGCGGCTGCGCTTCCGCGGGCGCGAGGTGCTCTTCTGGCTGTACGTGGCCACGATGATGGTGCCGAGCGCCGTCACGATGATCCCGCTGTTCCTGATCATGCGGGAGCTGCACCTGGTCAACACGTGGTACGGCCTGCTGGCGCCGTACGTGCTGGGCACGCCGTACGGGATCTTCCTGATGCGGCAGTTCTTCCGCGGGCTGCCCGCCGGGCTCGAAGAGGCGGCGCGGATCGACGGAGCGGGCCCGCTGAAGATCCTCACCCGGATCCTGCTGCCGCTCTGCCGCCCCGCGATCGGCACGCTGACCATCATCACGGTGATCTCGTCGTGGAACAGCTTCCTCTGGCCGCTGATCATCACCAGCGGTGACGACACCAAGGTGATGACGGTCGCCCTGGCCACCCTCAACTCCGGCATCGGCGTGGACTACAACCTCATGATGGCCGGCGGCCTGATCGCGCTGGTGCCGATGATCGCGATCTTCATCTTCTTCCAGAAGTACATCGTCCGGTCGGTGGTCCTCACCGGCCTCAAGTAAGAGAGGTCATATGCGATCCCCCCGCATACGCGAGCTCCGCCATGCCGTGACATTGCTGGCTGCCGCCACGCTCACCCTGACCGCCTGCGGTTCGGGCGGCGGTGAAACAGGCGGCGACGGCAAGGTCACCTTGACCTACCGGCTCTGGGACGACCAGCAGAAGGTGGGCTACGACAAGGTCATGGCGGCCTTCGAGAAGGCCAACCCGAACATCGACGTCAAGATCGAGCTGCTGCCCTACGACGAGTACTGGACCAAGCTCACCGCCGACGCGGTGGCCGGCACGGCGCCGGACGTGTTCTGGATGACGCCGTCGCAGTTCCCCGAGTTCGTCACCAAGGGCGTCCTGGCCGACATGTCGCCCCTCAAGCTCGACGCCACGAAATTTCATCCCACGGTGGTCGGGTCGTTTACCTACCAGGACAAGCTGTACGGCGTGCCCAAGGACTGGGGCATCGTCGGCCTGCTCTACAACAAGGATCTGTTCAAGAAGGCCGGGGTCGAGATGCCGGCCAGTCTCACCTGGAAGCCCGACGGCTCCGGCACGTTCCTGGAGACCGCGCGCAAGCTGACCGTGGACGCGGCCGGCAAGCACCCCGAGGACGCCGGCTTCGACCCGGCCAAGGTCAAGACGTACGGCTTCGCCTCCTGGAACCACTACCAGACCCAGTGGATGAACTGGGTCAACTCCAACGGCGGCAAGCTGCTCGACAAGCCGTTCGGCAAGTACACCTTCAACGACGACGCCTCCGTGCAGGCCCTGCGGTTCGGCGTCGACCTGGTGAACAAGTACCACGTCGCGCCGCCCGCGACCCAGACGAACCCGCCGACCGGCAAGGTCACCGACATGTTCAAGGCGGGCGAGGTGGCGATGTTCCCGGCCAACAACGCGCTGCTGCCCTACGTCGCGCCGGAGGCCAACTTCGAGGTGGGCGTCGCCCTCATGCCCGAGGGCCCGGCCGGCCGCGCGGTCAACCTCAACGGCCTGTCGGAGGCCGTCTACGCCAAGAGCCGGCACCCCCAGGAGGCGATGAAGCTGGCCGCCTACCTCGCCACCGAGGAGCCGCAGAAGCTGATGGCCGCCGACGGCTACATCTTCCCCGCGCTCAACGGGCTCACCCAGGGCTACGTCGACTACTGGCAGAAGACCAAGCAGATCGACGTCTCCCCGTTCGTCGAGGAGTCGAAGGGCACCACGTTCCCGCTGCCCGTCACCACCGGGTTCACCGGCTTCGAGACCAAGCTCAACCAGATCTTCAACGAGATGTACCTCGGCAAGCTCGACCCCAAGCAGGCCGCCGACCAGGCCGTCACGGAAGGGAACGCGACCGTCAAATGATCAGCCGGCGCTCACTCCTCGCTGGGGGCGCCGGACTGGGACTGACCGCCGCACTGGGTGCCTCACCCGTGCGCGCGGCGGCCCGCCGTGCCCCGATCTCCGACCCCTTCCAGCTCGGCGTCGCCTCCGGCGAGCCGGCCCCCGACGGCGTGGTCCTCTGGACCCGCCTGGCCATGGACCCCGTGGCCCTCGACGGGCTCGGCGGCATGCCGTCGCGTCCGGTCCCCGTCGAATGGCAGCTCGCCAAGGACGAGAACTTCCGCCATGTCGTACGACGCGGCGTCGAGCTCGCCGGGCCGGAGGCGGCCCACAGCGTCCACGTCGAGCTCGACGGCCTGAACCCCGGCACCGAGTACTTCTACCGCTTCAAGGCGGCAGGCGAGATCTCCCCGGTGGGCCGCACGCTGACCACCCCCGCCCGCGGCACGCGCGGCCGCGCGCTCAACCTGTCGTTCACCTCCTGCGCCGACTACCAGACCGGCTGGTTCACCCCCTACCGCCGGATGGCCGAGGACCAGCCCGACCTGATCGCCTTCCTCGGCGACTACATCTACGAGTACGGCGACTACAAGTACCCGGTGCGCGATCAGGCCGGGGGAGAGTGCTTAGACCTGGCCGGATACCGGCTCAGGCACGCCCAGCACAAGGCCGACCCGGAGTCGCAGCTGGCGCACGCCATCGCCCCCTGGGTGGTGGTGTGGGACGACCACGACATCGAGAACGCGTGGGCCGGCGACGTGCCCGAACAGCCCGACCCGCCCTTCCTCAAGCGCCGGGCGGACGCCTTCCAGGCCTACTACGAGAACATGCCGCTGCGCCGCGCCCAGAAGCCGAACGGGTCGTCGCTCCAGCTGTACCGGAGCATCCGCTGGGGTGCGATCGCCAACCTGCACCTGTTGGACACCCGGCAGTATCGCGACATCTACGCCTGCACCGGCAAGAGCGGCACCGTCGGCGCCGACTGCCTGGAGCGCCTCGCCCCCAACCGGACCATTCTCGGCGCCGACCAGGAAGCCTGGCTCGACGGCGAGCTACGCCGCTCCAAGGCCACCTGGGACCTGCTCGGCCAGCAGGTCTTCTTCATGGAGATGGACTGGACCAACGGCGAGGGCAAGGGCTACTCCAACGAGGGCTGGGACGGCTACGTCGCCTCCCGCAACCGCCTGGCCGCCGCCATCGACGACAACAAGCGCAACGGCGTCGTGCTCACCGGCGACGTGCACTCGCACTGGGCGGGCGAGATCAAGCGCGACTACCAGGACCCCGGGTCCAAGTCGGTCGCCGTCGAACTCGTCACCACCTCGGTCACCAGCGCCGGCAACGGCCTGGACGAGTACCCCAACACGCAGGTCCTGCTCAATGAGAACCCGCACGTGAAGTTCTTCAACGGCCGCCGCGGCTACGTGCGGGCCAAGCTCACCGAGCAGGAGATGAAGGTCGACTTCCGCTCGCTCTCCCGCGTCACCGAGCCCTACGCCCCCGCCTACACCTCCGGCTCCTTCGTCATCGAGCCCGGCGACCCGGCGCTCCACCCAGCCTGACGGGACCCTCATGCGTACAACCACGGCCGCCCTCGCGGCGGCCCTCCTCACCCTGCCCTTCGTGCCCTTACCCGCCTCGGGTGCCGCCGTCAGCGGGCCGCCGATGGGCTGGAGCAGCCGTTCGCTCGGCTGCTCGGTCTCGGAGGCGTCCGTACGGCAGGCGGCCGACGCCCTGGCCCCGCTCGCCCCGGCCGGCTACCGCCACGTCATCATCGACGACTGCTGGCTGGCCGCCCAGCGCACCGGCGGAGCCCTGGCTCCCGACGCCACCCGCTTCCCCTCCGGCGTCAAGGCGCTGGCCGACTACCTGCACGGCAAGGGGCTCAAGCTCGGCCTGAGCCTGTCGGCGGGCACCAAGGCGTGCGCCGGCGGCGGCCCCGGCTCCTACAAGAGCGAGGCCGCCGACGCCGAGCAGGTCAAGGGCTGGGGCGCCGACTACGTCAAGTACGACTGGTGCAACATCCCGGCCGCCGACTTCCCCGGCCAGAACGTCCAGCAGATCGCCCAGACCCTCTACCCGCGCATGCGCCAGGCCCTCGGCGACGCGATCGCGTTCGCCATGAACAACGAGGACGGCAGCACCGTGCCGTGGCTCTGGGGCAAGGACGCGAAGGCCACCACCTGGCGGACCAACGTCTACAACAAGCCCCTCTCCGACAGCTATCCGACCATGGTCGACATCTGGGAGACGAACCAGCTCAGGGCCGAGTACGCGGGCCCCGGGAGCTGGGCCGACCCCGACCTGATCCAGGCGGGCCGGGGCGGCATGACCGACGCCGAGTACCGCACCCAGGTCAGCCTCTGGGCGGTCGGCGCCTCCCCGCTCATCCTCCAGGCCGACCCGGCCAAGGCGCCGCCGGCGATCGTCGCCAACCCCAAGGTGATCGCCGTCGACCAGGACACGCTGGGCGTCCAGGGCCGGTTCGTGACCTCCGACGGCTGGTACCACGTGCTGTCCAAGCCCCTGGCGAACGGGGACCAGGCGATCCTGCTGTTCAACGAGAGCGACCAGGCGGCGACGATCTCCACCCGGCTGAAGCCCGCCCGCTACCGGGTCGAGGAGCTGTGGACCGGCGCGGTCACCACCACGGCGGGCGACCTGGCGGCCCAGGTGCCCGCCCACGGGTCGGTGCTGTACCGGGTGAGCGTGAGCCGGGAGCAGGCCCCGCCCGCCGTGCTGGTGGAGACGGACCCGGCCGCGGTCCTGGGCGAGGACCACCCGTCAGTGCTGGAACCGGGCGTGGAGCGGGAGGTCGTCACCAGGGTCACCAACACCGGGGGCACGGACCGGCTGCGCGACGTCGAGGTGGCGCTGGGCGTACCGGCGGGGTGGCGGGCCAGGGCACGCACGGCCACCAGGACCGGGCGGCTGGACGGTGGCGAGACGTTCACCGTGAAGTGGGGGGTCACGCCGCCGGCCGGAGCGGAGCTCAAGGACTACGAGATCACCGCGACAGCCGCCAAGACCACGGCCACCGCCGTCGTCAAGGTCGCGCGGGCGCCCGGATCAGGACGTACGTACCTGAGCGACCTGCCCTGGACCCGCGTCGCCAACTACTTCGGCCCGGTCGAGAAGGACACCAGCAACGGCGAGAAGGCCGCCGGGGACGGCAAGCCGATCACCATCGAGGGGGTCAGGTACGCCAAGGGGCTCGGTACCCACGCGCCCGCCGACATCGAGTTCTACACCGCCGGCCGCTGCTCGACCGTCGAGTTCCAGGCCGGGGTAGACGACGAGGTGGGCGCGGCGGGGTCGGCCGACCTCGAAGTCTGGGCCGACGGCGGCCGGGTCGCCCACTCGGGCATCGTCACCGGCGCGCAGCCGGCCAGGAAGGTCACCGCGTCGGTGAAGGGCGCCACGTACGTCCGGCTGGTCGCGACCAACGGCGGCGACAACGCCACCTCCGACCACGCCGACTTCGCCGACGCCTCCATAACCTGCCAGTAGGAAGAGAGCTCATGATCGTTCCCAAGCCCGTCCGGTACGAGGTCCGGCAGGGGCGGTTCGTCCTCGACCGGGACACCGCTCTGACCGCGGAGTCGGCGCTCGCCGGCGTCGCCTCCTGGTTGCGGGGCGAGCTGAGCCCCGTCACCGGCGGCGAGCTGCTGCCAGGGCCGGGCTCGGGAACGATCACACTCCGGCTCCGCGACGATCTGCCACCCGAGGCGTACCGGCTGAGCGTGGCCGACGACGGCGTCGTGATCGAGGGAGGCGGCCCGGCGGGGGCGTTCTACGGGGCGCAGACGCTGCGGCAACTGCTCCCCGCCGCCGCCTTCAGGAAGGCGGCGGCGGGGGAGCCGCTGCTGCTGCCCGCCGCCCTGATCGAGGACGAGCCGAGGTTCGGGTGGCGCGGCTGCATCCTCGACGTCGCCCGACATTTCATGACCAAGCATGATTTGCTGCGCTTCATCGATCTGATGGCGCTGCACAAGCTCAACGTGCTGCACCTGCATCTCACCGACGACCAGGGCTGGCGCGTCGAGATCAAGCGCTACCCCCGGCTGACCGAGGTCGGCGCCTGGCGCAAGGAGAGCCAGACCGGCTGGAACGGCGCCATGGACGGCCGCCCGCACGGCGGCTACTACACCCAGGACGACCTGCGGGAGATCGTCGCCTACGCGGCGCGGCGCCACGTCACGGTCGTGCCGGAGATCGACCTGCCCGGCCACACCCAGGCCGCCATCGCCGCCTACCCCGAACTGGGCAACCTCGACACCCCGCTGGAGGTGCGCACCACCTGGGGCGTCGGCGTGAACGTGCTGAACGTCGAGGACAGCACGGTCACGTTCTTCCAGAACGTCTTCGACGAGGTGCTGGAGCTGTTCCCGAGCCCGTACGTGTGCGTCGGCGGCGACGAGTGCCGCAAGGACCAGTGGCGCGACAGCCCCGCCGCGCAGCGCCGCATCGGCGAGCTCGGGCTGCGGGACGAGGACGAGCTGCAGAGCTGGTTCATCCACCGCTTCGACGAGTACCTGGCCGCGCGGGGACGCCGGCTGGTGGGCTGGGACGAGATCCTGGAGGGCGGGCTCGCGCCGGGCGCCGTGGTGGCCTCCTGGCGCGGCGACCTGGGGGCGGTGTCGGCGGCCCGCTCCGGGCACGACGTGATCACCTGCCCCAACACCTCCGTCTACTTCGACTACCGGCAGGGGCCGGGGGAGGACGAGCCGGTGCCGTTCGGGACCGTGCTGACGCTGGAGGACGTGTACGCCTTCGACCCGGTGCCGAAGGAGCTGCGCGACGATCCGGCCGGGGCCCGGGTCCTCGGGTCGCAGTGCGGCCTCTGGACCGAGCTGATCGACTCCGGCCGGCGCCTGGACTACATGGCCTTCCCTCGGGTGGCGGCGTTCGCGGAGACGGTGTGGAGCCCGGCCGCCCGGGACCTGGCCGACTTCCGCCTGCGGCTGGCGGCCCATCTGCCGCGGCTGGCCGCGATCGGGGTGGAGTACCGGCAGGAGCCGGGGCCGCTGCCCTGGCAGACCCGGCCGGGCGTTCCCGGCCGGCCGGAGGATCCCGAGCGGTGGCAGGCCAAGATCGACGCCTGGACCAGCAACCTCCAGCGCTAGAGCTCCACCGGGCCGCCGCTGCGCCAGTAGACGTTGTCCTCCCTGGACAGCAGGCACTCGTCCACCAGATATCGCCGCAGAGCCGCGTAGTCATCGTGGAAGGCGCGCAGCGCGACGTTCACGTCCTTCTCCGGATAGCGGACACCCGGCTCGAACACCCGCGAGATGTAGCGCAGGATCACGACCCGCTTCTCGTGCTTCATCGGCATGCTCTTCAGCCGCCCGTCCACCAGGAACGTCTGCAGCAGCCGCTCCTCGGCGCTCACCTCGGGCTCGGGCTCGGCGGCCCGCGCCCGGAGCAGCTCACGGAACTTCTCCGGCGCCGCCCGCCACTTGCCGTCCTCCTCCTGCACGGCCAGCCCGCCGGCGGCCAGCCGGGCCAGGACTTTCGGCGACAGTCCGTCGGTGACGCCGAGGACCAGGGAGGCGAATGCCCGCAGCGTGTCGTCCTGGGCGAGCAGCCCGAGCACCCGCCTGTTCTCTCTGTCGCTCATTTGTCTATTTTGTCCCATGATCCGCGGGCGAATCGGTATGAGATCTCGGATAAGCGGCCGAATGTCTCGATCTTGAGACATTGCTATGACGCGATGACGAACTTGGCTGCCGGAGACTTAGATGACAGGCGTGTGCCGGGGCGCCCTTGCCAGTCCGCTCCGGCACACGGCTTATCCCGTTGTCCCGTCAGAGCCTGTTGAGGCCCTGCACGTGCACCACCGCGCGGCCCTCCTCGTCGGAGCCGGCCAGGTCGATCTGCGCGTCGATGCCCCAGTCGCCGTCACCGGCCGGGTCCTTGATGGTCTGACGCACCTTCCACAGCCCGTCCTCCTCCTCGATGCGCAGCAGCGCGGGACCCCGCGCGTCGGCGTCGGTGAAGATCTCCTCGTGGTCGGCGTAGTAGGCGTCGAGCGCCGCGCCCCAGTCGACGTCGGGCGCCAGCTCCGCCAGCTCGTCCTCCTTCTCGATGGCGCAGAGCTCGACCAGGCGGAACATCGCGTTGCGCACCAGCACTCGGAAGGCCCGCGTGTTGGCGGTGACCGGACGGACCTTGGCCTCCAGCTGGTCCTTGCGCTCCAGCGCCTCCTCGGGGTTGGCCAGCTTCTCCCACTCGTCGATGAGCGAGGAGTCGACCTGCCTGACCAGCTCGCCCAGCCACTCGATCAGGTCGATGAGGTCCTCGGTCTTGAGGTGCTCGGGGACCGTGCGGGCCAGCGTCCGGTAGGCGTCGGCCAGGTAGCGCAGCACCGTGCCCTCCGACCTGGCCAGCTCGTAGAACTGGATGTAGTCGGCGAACGTCATCGCCCGCTCGTACATGTCGCGCACCACGCTCTTGGGGCTGACCGTGTAGTCGCCCACCCACGGATGCCCACGCCGATAGGTCTCGTACGCCCCGAGCAGCAGGTCTTCGAGCGGCATCGGGTACATGACCTCGGCGAGCTGCTCCATCCGCTCCTCGTACTCGATGCCGTCGGCCTTCATCTGCGCGACCGCCTCGCCCCTGGCCTTCTTCAGCTGGGCCGACAGGATCTGGCGCGGGTCGTCGAGGATGGACTCCACGATCGACACCGTGTCGAGGGCGTAGCTCGGCGACTCGTGGTCGAGCAGGTCGAAGGCGGCCAGCGCGTACGTGGACAGCGCCTGGTTGAGCGCGAAGTCCTCCTGCAGGTCGATCGTCAGCCTGGCCCGCCGGCCCTGCTCGTCGGCCTCCGTGAGCTGCTCGACGATGCCGCCCGCGAGCAGCGACCGGTAGATGGCGATGGCCTGGCTGATGTGCCGGCGCTGCCACTTGCGGTCCTCGTGGTTGTCGGTGAGCAGGTGCTTCATCGCCTGGAAGCAGTCGCCGGGCCGGTTGATGACCGCGAGCAGCATGGCGTTGGAGACCTTGAACCGGGAGTTGAGCGGCTCGGGCTCGGCGGTCTGCAGCTTCTCGAAGGTCTCCTCGCTCCAGCCGACGAACCCCTCCGGCGGCTTCTTGCGGGCGTAGCCGCGCCGCCGCTTCGGGTCGTCGCCGATCTTCGCCAGCGCCTTGGCGTTCTCGATGTCGTGCTCGGGCGCCTGGCAGGCGACGTAGCCGATGGTGTCGAAGCCCGCCCGGCCGGCCCGCCCGGCGATCTGGTGGAACTCGCGGGCGCGCAGGCGGCGCACCTTGTTGCCGTCGTACTTCGACAGCGCGGTGAACAGCACGGTCCGGATCGGCACGTTGACGCCGACGCCGAGAGTGTCGGTGCCGCAGATGACCTTCAGCAGCCCGGCCTGGGCCAGCCGCTCCACCAGCCGCCGGTATTTGGGCAGCATCCCGGCGTGGTGGACGCCGATGCCGTGCCGGACGAGCCGGGACAGCGCCCGGCCGAACCGGGTGGTGAAGCGGAAGCCGCCGATCAGCGTGGCGATGGCCTCCTTCTCGGCCTTCGTCGCCATATTGATGGACATCAGGGACTGCGCCCGCTCCATGGCGGCGGCCTGGGTGAAGTGCACGACGTAGACCGGGGCCTGCCCGGTGCGGAGCATCTCCTCCAGCGTCTCGTGCAGGGGCGTCATCCGGTAGGAGTAGATCAGCGGCACCGGCCGCTCGGCGTGCTTGACGACCGCGGTGGGCCGCCCGGTGCGCCGGGTCAGGTCGCGCTCGAACATCGAGACGTCGCCGAGCGTCGCCGACATCAGCACGAACTGCACGTTCGGCAGCTCCAGCAGCGGCACCTGCCAGGCCCAGCCCCGGTCGGGCTCGGCGTAGAAGTGGAACTCGTCCATGACCACCTGGCCGATGTCGGCCGCCGCGCCGTCGCGCAGCGCCACGTTGGCCAGGATCTCGGCGGTGCAGCAGATGATCGGGGCGCCCGGGTTGACGCTGGCGTCGCCGGTCATCATGCCGACGTTCTCGGTGCCGAAGACGGAGACCAGGTCGAAGAACTTCTCCGACACCAGCGCCTTGATCGGCGCGGTGTAGAAGGTGCGGACGTCCCTGGTCAGCGCGGCGAAGTGGGCACCCGCCGCGACCAGGCTCTTGCCGGAGCCCGTCGGGGTGGCCAGGATCACGTTGCTCCCGGAGACGACCTCGATGAGCGCCTCCTCCTGGGCGGGATAGAGTGTGAGCCCCCGTTCGGAGTTCCAGGTAACGAACGCGTCGAAAATGGCGTCCGGGGCGGCGTCGATCTCTTCCGGCAGGCGGTCAACGAGGAGGCTCACGCCCTCTATCCTGCCGAAGTTTGCCGGATGGTCGAACCCAACCCGGTCTCATAGCGCCCGATGAGCGTCCGATTTCGCCGTGCTAGGCGAGTTCGAGCTGGTAGAGGATGGTGTCGATCCACCGCCCGTGCTTGAACCCGACCGCCGTCAATCGGCCCGCCTCCGCGAACCCGAACGCGGCGTGCAGCTTCAGCGACGCCGGATCGCCGCTCTCGGCGATCACCGCGATCATCTGCCGGGCGCCGCTCTCGGTGGCGCGGGAGATCAGCTCGCCGAGCAACTGGCGGCCCAGTCCGCGCCCGCTCGCGCCGGGCGCGAGGTAGATCGTGTCCTCGACGGTGTGCCGGTAGGCGGGCTTGGGGCGGTAACGCGCGCAATAGGCGTATCCCAGCACCTGGTCGCCCTCCTTGGCCACCAGGAACGGCAGGCCCGCCTCGGCGATCGCCGCCGCCTTCAGCCGCCACGCCTCGGTGTCGAGGGGCGTCTCGTCGAAGGTGGCCACCGACTCCGTCACATAGTGCGCGTAGATCTCGGCGACACCGGGCAGGTCGGCCTCGGACAAAGGCTGGATGTGCGTCATGTGACCGCATTCTTCGAGGATTCGGATGACCACCGTGTTTCCGAATCCTCACACACGGGCTTTCGGGCCCGTAAGCAGCAGCCCGCCCAGGATCGCCAGAACCGCCAGGAACGGCGTGTTGCCGGGCGCGAACCCCGCCACGGTCAGCGCCAGCAGCCCGCCGCCGACCAGCGCCGCCGAGGTGAGCGTGCCACGCCACGTGGCCTCGCCGTACGGCAGCGCCGGCGGCTCCTCGAACCGGGAGAACACCTTCAGCAGCGGCCACATCACCAGGCAGAGCGCCCCGAACCAGATCGGCCACCCGGCGAACCAGCCCAGGCCGCCCGGCGCCGGAGTGTCCACGCCGAGGCCGACGACGACCACACCGGTGACCGCGAACAGCGCCGGCATGTGCCACAGGTAGACGGTCATGATGCGCGGCCCCGCCCAGGCGAGCAGCTTCTCGGTCCGCAGCCGCAGGATCCACGGCCGCAGCAGCGTGGCCAGCCCGATCTGGCCGACCGAGACGGCCAGCATGGCCAGGGTGGGCGGGGCCATGTTCGACACCTCGGCGCCGGGCAGGCCGATCATGCTGCCCGGGTACGGGCCGAACGCCACGAGCAGCGCCGCGGCCCCGAACCCGCCGAGCGCCATCAGCCCGGGGCGGGTCAGCCGTCCTTCGGCGTACCGGAAACCGAGCTGGTGCACCGCCAGCCAGACGAACACGATGTTGAGGTAGCCCAGCGCGTCCAGCCCGGTCGAGAACCGCACCACGTCCGTCAGCACCGCCCCGGCCCCCAGGACGACCGGGACGCGCAGGCCGTAGCTCTCGTGCAGCCGCATCATGTACGGCGTCGCCGTGACCGCGATCAGGTAGACGGCGAGGAACCACAGGAGCTGGCCGGTGAGCGTCGAGCCCACCTCCAGCGGTTGCGTGGGCACGCCCAGAGTGACCAGCAACTGGGGGAGCGGGATCCAGACCGCGGCCAGCGGCAGGATGGGCCAGGCCAGTCGGCGCAGCCGGGTGGCCAGCCACCGCGGCCCCCCGTGCGCCGCCCGGCCGAAGCTGATGGCGTTGGCGGCGCCGCCCGCGAAGAACACCAGCGGCATCACCTGGCTGACCCAGGTCACCACCCACACCCCCGGCGTCGACAGCGCGTTGCCGGTCGTCAGGCGGGCCCCGTCGAAGGTGAGCACCGGGATCGTCCAGTGCTGCAGCACCACCAGCGCCATGCCGAACACCCGCAGGATGTCGATGAACGGGTCCCTGACCGCCGCCCTCCGCACGGGGGCTGGGCGGACCGGTACAGCGGCCGCCGGCAGGGGCGCCGGGTGGTCGAGCAACGCGGTCATGGGGGGCCTCGATTCATCCGGAAGGTGAGGCCTCCAGGCTTCCGCGACGGCCGCTCCGGCACAGTGCCGTGAGCCGCCCTCTTCCGGTCAAGATCACACCACCACGGAAGGTAGGGCAGGCCCTACCGCCATATACCTGCGCACCGGGTCGATCCGGGCGTGCCGCCGTCGTACGGTGAACGCCATGCGCTCCCTCATGAGACGTGTCCTCCTGGACACCCGCTACACGCTGGTCGGCTTCCCCACGGCCGTCATCGCCTTCGTGCTGTTGATCGCGGGCATGGCCGCCGGTGTCGGCACGGCGGTCGTGTGGGTCGGTGTGCCGCTGCTCGCGGGGACGCTCATGATCGCCCGTGGATTCGCGGACGCGGAGCGCGGCTGGCTCTCCGACGTGCTCAAGCGCCCGCCGGTACGCCCCCGCTACAAGCCCGCGCCCGCCGGGGCCGGCCGGTTCCGCCGGCTGGTCAACCCGATGACCAGCGGGCAGTCATGGCTCGACCTGCTGCACGGGATACTCAACTTCCCGCTGGCCATCGTGTCGTTCGTGCTGACCGTGGTGTTCTGGGCGCTGCCGATCGCCGGTCTGACCTACCCCCTGTACGGCCTGATCACCTCGCACATCCCCGACAACGTCGAGCTGCCCGAGCTGCTCGGGATCGGGCGGGGCTACTGGGTGAACTCGATCTTCTACGTCGTTCTCGGCCTGATCTTCCTGCTCATCATGCCGATGATGACGCGGGCCGCCGCACTGCTGCGGTCCGGGCTCGGCCGGGCGCTGCTGACCGGCGTCGCCGAGTTGCAGGAGCGCATCGACGACCTGGCTGAGGGCCGGGCCGCGGCCGTCTCCGCCGAGGCCAACGCGCTGCGCAAGCTGGAGCGCGACATCCACGACGGCCCGCAGCAGCGCCTCGTCTCGCTGGCCATGGAGCTGTCCAGGGCGCAGCGGCAGATGAGCAAGGACCCTGAGGCCGCGCAGGCCACGATCAGCTCGGCGATCACCGCCACCCGCGAGACGCTCGACGAGCTGCGCGCCCTGTCACGCGGCATCGCGCCGCCGATCCTGTCCGACCGCGGCCTCGCCCCGGCGCTCGCCGCCCTCGCCGGGCGCTGCACCATCCCGGTCGACCTCGACGTGCAGACCGTCCAGCGTTACCAGGCCGCGGTCGAGAACGCCATCTACTTCGTCGTCGCCGAGACGCTCACGAACGTCGCCAAGCACAGCCGTGCCACCATCTGCACCATCCAGCTCATCCGCATCGGTGACATTCTCATGCTCACCATCGGGGATGATGGGGTCGGCGGCGCACACGTCGCCAAGGGACACGGTCTCGCCGGTCTGGCCGACCGGCTCCGCGCAGTCGACGGGGAGCTGGCCGTGCAGTCTCCGGACGGCGGGCCGACGGTGATCGTGGCGGAGGTGCCGTGCGCGTAGTCGTGGCCGATGACGCGGTATTGATCAGGGAGGGCCTGGTCAGGCTGCTCGAAGAATTCGGCTGCGAGGTGGTCGCGACCGTCGGTGACGGCGACGGGCTCGTCGCGGCGGTGGCCGAGCACCGGCCGGACGTGTCGGTGGTCGACGTGCGGATGCCGCCGTCGTTCACCGACGAGGGGCTCAGGGCCGCCGTGGAGGCGCGCCGCCGGGTCCCGGGGGCGCCGGTGCTCATCCTGTCGCAGTACGTCGAGGTCTCCTACGCCGACGACCTGCTCGCCGACGCCCGGGGCGCCGTGGGCTACCTGCTGAAGGACCGGGTCGTGGACGTGGACGAGTTCATGGAGGGCCTCCGGCGGGTCGCCGCCGGGGGGACCGTGTTCGATCCTCAGGTGGTGTCCCAGTTGATGGTGCGCAGGCGCAGGGACGACCCGTTGGCGCAGCTGACACCGCGCGAGCGGGAGGTGCTCGGGCTGATGGCCGAGGGGAAGTCCAATCCCGCCATCGGCAGGCTGTTGGTCATCAGCGACGGGGCCGTGGAGAAGCACATCAGGAGCATCTTCAGCAAGCTCGGGCTGTACGCCGACGACAGCGATCAGCATCGGCGGGTGCTGGCCGTACTCGCCTATCTTCGGTCCTGACTCGTTTTGTAGAAGCGCTGGCCGGTCCGCGCGGCGCCGCGCGCGGACCTGGCCGCCCGGTCGTCAGCCGAGCGCGTCGACCAGCTTCTTGCGCTGCTGGGCGCCCAGGCCGCCGAGACGGCGCTTCTCGTCGACGCCGGCCTCCTCCATGAGCGCGGTGGCCTTGGCCGGGCCGACGCCCTTGACCGCGCGCAGGGCCTGCGACACCTTGATCTTCTTGGCGATGTCGTCATCGCGCTCCAGCAGCTGCGCGAAGGACAGCTCACCGGCCTTGACCTTGGCCAGCAGAGCGGTGCGGGCCGCGCGTGCCTCCGCGGCCTTCTCCAGAGCCGCCTTGCGCTGCTCGGGGGTGAGAGTGGGAAGTGCCATCTCGGTTCTCCTCGGGGAATTTGGGATCGGGGATTCTGTAACCCGTAGTGCAGTGGCTAATCATGGCGGATACCAGCGGTTCGTGTTGTGGAAAGCGCCCGCTCAGCGTGTGTGCCACGTCGAAGCGGCCGTCTCTCGGCGCGCCACGTCCCGCGCGACCATGCCGCCGCCGGCCCCGGTGCCGCCGACCACGCGTTCCTCCACACGGTAGCCCGCTCCGGGGGAGAAGCCACCTCAGAGGGACCCGAAATGGCCTCCCACCAGGTCGTACGGCTCCCCGCCTGTCGCCGCCTGATCGGCCGGGGCCGCCGGGCCTCCTCCGTAAGATCACGAATGACTTGGGTGATTTGCTCCCTTGCGCGTGGTATCCGTCACATTCGGCGTTCGGGCGTGTCGTGGGCGGCGAAAGCGGGCCGGCGACGCTCCGGCGAGGCGGGGCTGCGGGACGTTCACCAGCACCTCGACGTACGATGACGACATGGGGGTGTCCTTAAAACGGGAGGTCAGGATGCTTAACCGAGCCTTCCCCTGCCTCACGGACCCGCGGCCGAACCCGCCGGCCGGGTCGCTCACGGCTGCCTTAGGCGGTCCTGGCGGGGTGTCCAGCCGCCGCCGTGCCAGGATTCGACGCCGGGGACGGTGAGGAACATGTCGAACACCGACTCCATGGCGCCGACCAGCGGACCGTGCCAGCCCAGGGCCGAGGGCGCTATCACAGGCGGCCGCTCGCCGCGGATCGTCATCAGACCGCTGCCGAACGACTCCATCAAGGTGGGGAGCGCCCGGTCGTACAGATCGACGCCCAGCCCGGACAGGGTCACCACCGCCGGATCATGCGCGTTGACCAGCGCCGCCAGCCCGCGGCCGAGCGCTCGCGCGTTCGTCGCGACCGCACGCAGCGCCGCCCCACCATCCGGCCGTCCGTCCGAGACCGAGGTCTGGCCGTTCTTCGAGCCGCCGCTCGTCGCGTCGCTCGTCCCGGCGCCTGAATCGGCTGCGGCGAGGATGCGGCGGGCGTCGTCGCGGCCCTGGCCGCCGCCGTACGCCAAGCCCATGTGGCGCAGGAGCGCGTTCGCGCCGACCTCCAGCCCCCAGCAGCCGTGCGCGCCGCACATGCACGGCGCGTCGCCGCCCGTGAGCGGCATGTGGCCGAACTCGGCGCCCATCCCGCCGGCCCCCTCCAGCGGGCGGCCGTCCACCACGAGCACGCCGCCCAGGTCGAAGTCCACATGGATGTGCAGCCCCACCCCGATCCCGCGCAAGCGTCCCCGCCGCGCCTCGGCCAGGGCCGCGAAGGCCGTGTCGTTCCCCACCCGCGGCCCGCCGCCCGGGACCGCGGCGCCGAGTCCGAGCAGCGCGGGTACGTCCACCGAGCGCCAGCGCAGGTGCGCCACGTCCACCAGGCCGCCGTCGCGCACCGGCCCCGCCACGGCCACGCCCACTCCGATCACCCGGGACCCGAGCCGCCCAAGCTGCCCGCGCAGCACGTCACCCAGCGGCCCGAGGGCCCCCTCCGGCGTGCCGTCGTGCTGCCGTACGTCCAGCACCGTGGCCCGGCCGCCCAGCTCGCACGCCGCGACCTCCCACGAGTCCTCCCGGACGTCCACGGCCAGCGCCAACGGCCCTTCGGGATGCGGGCCGGGCACCTGCGTGGGCCGTCCCCTGCCGTGCTCCGCCGACGGCTCCTCGTGCAGCAGCCGGTCGTCGACCAGGCCGCTGACCAGTACCGACGCCGTGCCTCGGGCCAACGCCAGGTCCTGGGTCAGCTTCGATCGGGTGCGAGTGGCGCCGCAGTCGTGGACCGCCCGTAGCAGCCGCACCCGGTTGTACGCCCGCAGACCGGCAGTGGTCGTCGCACCGTTCATCACCATTGTGTGCGCCTCATCCGGGTTATTATGCTCTAGTCGTGAACAAAAGAGACGCCAAGCGCGCCCGTATCGCAGTCTTCTCCTTTTTCTTCCTCAGCGGGTTGGTGATGGGCCTGTGGGCGGCGGGGTTGCCGTCGCTCAACGACCGCCTGGAGCTCGGCCCGGCCAGGCTCGGCAGCGTCCTGCTGCTGGTGTCGTGCGGCGCGCTGGTGTCGATGCTGGTGGCGGGGCCGCTCGTGGACAGGTGGTCGAGCCGGGTCGTCTGCTGGTTCGGCGGCCCGCTCTCGGCGGCCGTCCTGCTCGGGCCCGCCCTGGCCCCCTCCTACCTGACGCTGGTCGTCCTGGCCGTGGTGTTCGGGATCGGCCTGGGGGTGACCGAGGTGGCCATGAACGCCCACTCGGTCGAGGTCGAACGCGTCTACGGCCGGCCGATCATCTCGGCGTTCCACGGCACGTGGAGCCTGGGCGGCGCCGCCGGCGGCGCGCTGACCGCCGGGGCGCTGAAGGCCGGGCTGGACCCGCAGGCGCTGCTGGTGGGGGCGGCGATCGTGGTGCCGTTCCTGTACGTGCCGGCGGCCCGGCTGCTGCTGCCTGACCCGCCCCAGCACGCCGCCGGGGATGAGGCCGCGCCTTCGAGCAGCCCGCTGCGCTGGGGGCTGGTCGCGCTGCTCGCCGTCGCCGCGTTCGCCGGGCATCTGAGTGAGGGAGCGGCCATCGACTGGGCCGCCCTGCACGCCCGCTGGGTGCTGCACACCGACCCGGCCGCCGCGCCGCTCGCCTACACGATCTTCTCGGTGGCCATGACGTCCGTGCGGCTGCTGGGCGATCCGATCCGGGCCCGTCTCGGCTCGGTGCGCACGATCCAGCTCGCCGGCCTGGTCGCCACCTTCGGGTACGCGCTCGTCCTCGTCGCGCCGCTCACCGGTGACGGGCTCCAGGTGGTGTGCGCGTGGACCGGCTGGGCGCTCGCGGGCGTCGGGCTGGCCACCGTCGTTCCGGTGATCTTCAGCGCGGTGGGCGCGGCGGGCAGCCGGGTCGGCCGCGCGCTGGCCCTGGTCACGGCGTTCGGCTACAGCGGGCTGCTGGTGGGGCCCGCGCTGCTCGGCTTCCTCGCGCAGACCTGGTCGCTGCGGGTCGCGCTGATCCTCCCGGCCCTGCTGGCCGCCGCCGTCGCCCTCGCGGGCACCCCCGCCATCCGCGCCCTGACCCGCACCCCCGTCCCCGTCCCGGCGGACTCACACTGACCCGACCCGATCTGACACGGCGGGCGGGGGCATGACCCCGCCCGTCCGCTGGTCCTGCGGGCAGGCTGGGGCGCCCATAGGGGCGTGACCTGGTGTTATGTGATCGTGACTTGACCCCGTCCGTTACGTGCATGTTTCATGTGCCACACGCCGTAAACGTTTACAGAAATTTACGGATTTATCGGACGCGCGTGGAAGGAGAGCCTTGGCCGACGGACCCACGATCACCACGATCGCCGAGCGAGCGGGCGTCTCCATCGCCTCGGTCTCGCGGGTGCTGAACGGCCTGCCGACCCGGCAGGAGACCGTGCGCAAGGTGATGGCCGCCGCCGACGAGCTCGGCTATGTGCGCAACGCCGTGGCCAGATCGCTCAAGTCACGCCGCACCCACCAGGTCGCGTTCGCCATGGCCGACATCGGCAACCCCGCCTACCTGGCCATGCTGCGGGAGATCCAGCCCGTGCTCAAGGCGGCGGGTTACCGGCTGGTGCTGCACTCCACCGATGCCGTCGCCGCCGACGAGATCGACGTGCTGCACAGCCTCGGCGAGCGCTATGTCGACGGGCTGATCATGAGCCCGCTGCGCGTCACCGAGGCGCATCTGCGGATGCTCGCCGCCGCCCGGGCGCCCGTCGTGATCATCGGCTCGGTGCCCGAGGGGACGCGGGTCGACAACGTACGCGCGGACTCGCGCACCGGTGTCCGCCTCGCCATCGACCATCTGTACGCGCTCGGCCGCCGCCGGATCGGGATGGTCAACGGCCCGCTCGACACCGTGCCGGGAGCCGCCCGCGGCGCCGCCTACCGGGAGGCGCTGGAGGCGGTCGGCCTGCCGTACGACGAGCGCATGGTGGAGATCGGCGACTTCTACCGCGAGGAGGGCCGGCGCGCGGTGGCGGCGCTGCTGCGGCGGGTGCCCGACATCGACGCGCTGATGTGCGCCAACGACCTGATCGCCCTGGGCGCGCTCGACGTGCTGCGCGCGGCGGGCAAGCGGGTGCCGCAGGACGTGGCGGTGGTCGGCATGGACGACACCGACCTGGCCGCCGCCTCCTGGCCGTCGCTCACCAGCGTCTCGCTGGGCTCCGCCGAACGCGGCAAGGCCGCCGCCGAACTGCTGCTCGACCGGCTGCGAAACGGCGACCGCGAGCCCCGCCTGGTCACCGTCCTGCCCCGCCTGGTGGTCCGCGCGTCCACCGCGGGCGAGGCGTCCGAAGGAGGAAGGTCTTCATGACGACGGCGACCGTGACCAGGCCCGCTCAGGCGCCGCGGCGCAGGCGGCGCAAGGGCGGCTCGCGGCAGAACCGCGAGATGTGGGTGCTCATGCTGCCCGCGCTGGTGCCGGTCCTGCTGTTCAGTGTGGGCCCGCTGCTGTACGGCATCGGCCTGGCGTTCACCGACGCCGAGTCGGGCCGCAACCACGTCACCAGCTTCGTCGGCCTGGAGAACTTCGGCACCCTGCTCGCCGACGAGGACTTCTGGACGTCGATCAGGATCGGCCTGATCTGGGCCGTGTCGGTGACCGTGCTGCAGTTTCTGGCCTCTTTGGGACTGGCGTTGCTGCTCAACCAGAAACTCTGGTTCAGGGGGCTGGCCCGGGTGCTGGCCGTGGTGCCGTGGGCGATGCCGCCCGTGGTCATCGGGCTGATGTGGCGGCTGGTCTACCACCCCGACGCCGGGATCGTGAACACCACGTTCGGCACCGACATCAACTGGCTCGCCGACTTCTCCTGGGCCCTGCCCGCCATCATCGTCATGGGCGTCTGGAGCGGCATGCCGCAGACCACGGTCGTGCTGCTGGCCGGCCTGCAGGGCATCCCCAGGGAGCTCTACGAGGCCGGCGAGGTCGACGGCGCGGGCGTCTGGCGGAAGTTCTGGAGCATCACGCTGCCGCAACTGCGGCCGGTCATCGTCACCATCACCTCGCTCGACTTCGTGTGGAACGTCAACCAGTTCACCCTCGTCTACGTGCTCACGCAGGGCGGTCCCGGAGGGCGGACGAGGCTGCCGATGCTGTTCGCCTACGAGGAGGCGTTCCGCTACGGCTTCTTCGGCTACGCGGCGACCATGGGCGTCACCATCGTGATCGTCGTCCTGGGCCTGCTCGGCTTCTATCTCTGGCGGCAGATGCGGGAGGCGTCATGAAGAAGATCCCGCAGTACGCGGCACTCCTGGCCTACATGGTCTTCCTGGCGTTCCCGCTGGTGTGGCTGCTGTCCACGGCGCTCAAGACGCCGCAGGAGATGGCCAACCTGCATCCGACGTGGATCCCGGACCGGCCGACGCTGGCCAACTTCACCGACGCCTTCGGCGAGCAGGACCTGGTCGGAGCGGGACTGCGCAGCCTGATCGTGGCCCTGTCCAGCTCCGTGCTGACGGTCGCCGTCTCCCTGCCCGCCTCCTACGCGCTGGCCCGCTACCAGGGCGTGCTCAAGCGGGTGGCGCTCGGCTGGGTGCTGGTCAGCCAGGTGTTCCCGTTCATCCTGATCATCATCCCGCTGTTCATGGTGCTCAAGCAGCTCGACCTGGTGAACACCCTGTTCGGCCTGGTGGTCGTGCACGTGACGTTCACGCTGCCGTTCGCACTGTGGATGCTCCAGGGGTACGTGCGCTCCGTGCCGCGCGAGCTGGAGGAGGCCGCGGCCATGGACGGCGCGACCCGGGTCCGCTCGATCATCAGCATCGTCGCTCCGCTGCTCGCGCCGGGTGTGGTGGCGACGCTGCTCTTCTCGTTCATCTCCTCATGGAACGAGTTCCTGTTCGCGCTCGTGGTCCTCAAGGACCCCGATGTGATGACGCTGCCGCTGACGCTGGTGCGGTTCACCGGCCCTGAGGGAGTGTCCAGGCTCGGCCCGCTGGCCGCGGCGTCGCTCATGGCGACGATCCCGAGCCTGATCTTTTTCGCAATCATCCAGCGACGGCTGAGGTCCGGCCTGATGGCCGGCGCTGTGAAGGGCTAGGAGGCTCTTATGCGTATCAAATCCGCGTTGGCGGCGGCGGCGATCGTCGCCTTGGCCGCCGGGTGCGGTGGGGGCGGTGGCGGCGCGAGCTCCGGCGAGTCCGCCAAGCCCGGGGAGCCGGTCAAGCTCAACTTCCTCAGCCTCGCCTGGCAGAAGGAGTCGGTCGCGGCCAACAAGCAGCTCGTCGACGAGTGGAACAAGGCCAACCCCACCATCCAGGTCACCTACGTCCAGGGCAGCTGGGACAACGTCAACGACCAGCTCGTCACCTCCTTCGAGGGCGGCGACCCGCCGGACGTCATCCACGACGACTCCCCGGCCCTGTCGGGCTTCGCCTCCAAGGGCTACCTGCTCGACCTCAAGGACAAGGTGCCCGCCGACCTCAAGAGCGACATCCCGCAGCCCGCCTGGGACACCGTCACCTTCGACGACGGCAAGGGCAACCAGGGCGTGTACGGCGTGCCGTTCCTGCAGGAGTCGCAGGTCATCATCGCCAACAAGAAGCTGCTCGACGCCGCCAAGGTGCGCGTCCCCACCTCCGACAACCCGTGGACGTGGGACGAGTTCGCCGAGGTCAGCAAGAAGCTGACCAAGAGCGGCGCGTACGGCGTCGCCTGGCCGATGAAGTCGCCCGTCAACAAGACGCTCAACCTGGCGCTCAACTTCGGCGGCACCTTCTTCCAGACCGCCGACGGCAAGACCACGGTCAAGGTGGGCCCGGAGGAGAAGCAGGTCCTCCAGCGCATCCACGACCAGCTCTACAAGGACAAGTCCGCCGACACCTCGGCGCTCGGCATGGGCACCGCCGACCCGCTGCCCGGCTTCTTCGCCGGCAAGTACGCGATGCTGCCGGTCGGCGTCTACCTGCGCCAGCAGGTCGTCGAGCAGGCGCCCAAGGGCTTCGACTGGGTCACGCTCCCGCCGCTGAAGGGCACCACCAGCGAGCAGGGCGCGGTCTCGCAGACCCTGTCCGTGGCCGCCGACAGCAAGCACCCGGACGAGGCGCTGAAGTTCATCTCCTTCTTCCTGAACGGCGCCAACCAGGCCAAGCTCGCCAAGGGCGACTGGCTGCTGCCCACCTCCACCAAGGCCGCCGCCGACCCGGCGATGACCACCACGGAGAACGGCTGGGACGTGGCCACCGCCTCCGGCAAGAACCTCGTCGTGGCGCCGTTCCTCAAGGTCAACGGGTTCGACGAGTGGAAGAGCAAGGTCGCGACGCCGGTCCTGCAGCAGTACTACGGCAACAAGATCTCGATCGACGAGGCGGCGGCCAAGCTGGTGGCCGACGGCAACAAGGTGCTGGAGCGGTACCAGCGGTGACGTATCGGGACAAAGCCCGGGGGTGTCTGCTCGGCCTCGCGGCCGGCGACGCCCTCGGGGCGCCCGCGGAGAACCTCACGCCGGCGGAGATCCGCCGGCGGTGGGGCCGGCTCACCGAGATCGAGGGCGGCGGGACGGACGACACCGAGTACGCCATCTTCGCCTCCTCGCTGCTGGTCCGGCACGGGCACGCGTTGACCTCGGCCGACGTGGCCCACGCCTACCGGACGGAGATCATCCCCCTGGTGACGGGGCCGATGCGCGGCGCCGGGTTCTCCGAGCTCGGCACCGTCGAGGCGCTCAGGCGTGGGCTGGAGCCGCCGCTGACCGGGCTCGCGCACCAGCACGGCTGGTCCGACGGGCTGGCCATGCGGGCGGCGCCGTACGGCGTGTTCTGCCCCGGCGACCCGGCGGAGGCCGCCCGGCTCGTCGAGCAGGACGGGCGGGTCAGCCAGTCGGGCGAGGGCGTGCTGGGCGGGCGGGCCGTCGCCGGTGCGGTGGCCGCCGCGATGACCGGCGCCGCGCCGGGGGAGGTGGTGGCCGCCGCGCTGTCGGTGATACCCGCGGACTCCTGGACGGCCCGCGACATCGTACGAGCGCGCGACGTGGTGAGTGCCCACGACAACGGGTCAGGCCGCGACGTGGTGCGAGGCCGTGACAGCGTGCCGGGCCGTGACAGCGTGCCGGGCGGCCACGCGGCCGCCTCAGGTGACGACGAGGCGCAGGTCGTCGAAGCGCTTCACCAGGCCGTGGTGGTCGAGCACTACCCCTGGACCGACGTGGCGCCTGAGGCCGTGGCGCTCGCCCTGGCCGCGTACCTGGCGGGCGGCGGCGACGTCGAGACCAGCGTCACGTTCGGGGTGAGCCTCGGCCGCGACGCCGACACCATCGGTGCCATCGCCGGCGCCATCGCGGGTGCCGGGCAGGGGCGGGACGGCGTCCCGGAACGCTGGGCGAGCAGGATAGGCCCGGTGACGGGTAAATGCCTGCCCGTCGTGGCGGGCAGGCACGTGCTGGACGTCGCCGACGAACTGGCGGAAGGACTGTAGGAACTCATGTCGGGGGACAGAATCGCGGGAGCCTTCGTCGGGCTCGCCGTGGGAGACGCCGTAGGCTGGCCCGCCGCCAGGCACCGGTCGGCCCTGCACGCGCCATGGAGCAGACGCCTGCTCCGCGAGCTCGACACGTTCGCGGAGGAGCACCGGGTCACCACGCTGCCGGTGCCGTTCGCGCTCAACCAGCCCGTGGCGCCGCTGGCCGTCGGCCCGTCCGACGACGCCGAGTGGCTCGCCTGGACGCTGCTCACCATCGACCGGCCGCGCGCCGAGGCGTTCGGCGACCTCACGAGCCGAGAGGACATCCGGGCGCGCATCTCGGTGGCCACCGCGCTCGGCAACCTGGCCAAGGGCGTCGCGCCCCCGGCCAGCGGCCACGACAACCCGCACCACTTCGACGACGCCGCCGCCGTCAGGGCCGTCGCCTTCGGCGCGCTCGGCCGGGATCCGACCGAGGACGCCCAGGTCACCAACGCCAACGACGGGCTGCTCGGGGCCCTGGCCATGGCGGCCGCGGTGGCCGAGGCGGTGGCGACGGGCTCGGCGGCCGCGGCGGCCGGGGCGGCGCTGGCCGTACTGCCGCCCGACACCGCCATCGGGCACAACGCCCGGCTGGCGCTGGACGTGGCGCGCACGGCGGGCGACCCGTTCGCCGCCGTGCCCGCGCTCGACGCCGCGCTGCTCGACCACGTCTACAGCTACGGGGTGGGCGCCGCGCAGACGGTGCCCGTGGCGCTGGCGCTGGCCGAGGTCGCGGGCGGCGCCCTGAGCGCGGCCGTACCGGCCGCCGCGTGCCTGGCCGCGCTGGCCGACTCCGCGCCCGCGCTCACCGGGGCGCTCACCGGGGCATGCGGCGGGCTCGACACGATTTCGGAGGGGTGGATCGCGTCGGCGCGCACACTGGCAGGGTGCTGTCTGCCGGAACTGGCAGGAAAAGATGTCATCGAACTTATGGAGGAACTCGTATGACGCCGCTTGAAGACAGGGCGACCGGCTGCGTGGCGGGGGCGGCTGTCGGTGACGCGCTGGGCGGCGCCACCGAGGGCTGGACTCCCGAACAGATCACCACCAGGTACGGCGGGCAGGTCGAGGGCATCGTGCCCCCGTACAACGAGGACTGGGCCAACGCCCGGCCCATCGCCCCGTACCACAAGGGCGACGGCCACATCACCGATGACACCTTGATGACGCACGCGCTCATCCGCGTCTACGAGAAGGCCGGAGGTCATCTCGGGGCGTACTCGATGGCCGAGTACTTCGTGCCCGAGCTGATGGGCGAGCGCCGGTGGATCCCCGAGCTGGAGGCTGAGGCGCTGCCGCTCCAGCGGATCTTCCTGGCCGAGAAGTGGATCGTCGCCCGGCTGCACTACGGCCACGTGGACCCCCGCGAGGCCGGGGTCGGCAACATCGTCAACTGCGGCGCGGCCATGTACGTGGCGCCCGTCGGCATCGTCAACGCCGCCGACCCCGACGCCGCCTACGCCGAGGCCATCGACCTGACCGGCGCCCACCAGTCGAGCTACGGCCGGGAGGCCGCCGGCGTCATGGCGGCGGCCGTCGCCGAGGCGATGCGGCCGGGCGCGAGCTTCGACTCCGTGGTGGCCACCTGCCTCAGGCTGGCCAAGGACGGCGTGTTCTCCTACGAGCTCGGCAAGATGAAGACTGTGCCGTTCCACAACGTCTGGGACTGGCACAAGAGCGTGGAGGCGCCCGACGAGCGGACGGTCCGCTTCACCTTCTCCAAGGCCAACTACCAGGAGTGGGACTTCAACCTCTACAACCGCGTCATCG
>NZ_JAHKRM010000070.1 GCF_019396345.1 Nonomuraea guangzhouensis
GGATCCTCACTCTCGCCGACAAGGCCTACCAGGGCGCAGAAGGCCCGGTCATCACGCCCTACAAGGGCAAGAACAAGCCCGAGTCGCAGAAACTGGCCAACCGCTCACACGCTCGACTTCGCGGCCCGGGCGAACGCGCGAATGCCCAGCTGAAGAGCTGGCGCATCCTTCGCAAGCTACGTAGCTGCCCTCACAAGGCCGGACATCTCTGCAAGGCCATCGCCGTCCTACAGAACTACGAGGTCGCGCGAGGATGAAAAGGGGTCACTGACCTGTTCCGGTGTCGCCTCGGCTTGCGCACATCCTCAGCGCATCGCGTTCATGGCGCGTTCGATCTGCTCGCTCGGATACGGCGTTGTCCGATCGGAGCCGAACAGGTCCCAGTAGAAGTCGTTCATGGCCGCCGCCACGGGTGCGTACCGGCGGATCATCGCGGCGACAGCCGGCGGAGCACCAGCAGGGTCCGCGCCGTCCGCGCACGCGCGGATGTATGCGTTGCGTTGTACCGGCCCACCGTTCTGCGGCACCTTCACCCCGCAGACATGGGTGACGAGCCAGTTGACCAACCGCATCAGCGCGTAACCGATGTCGTGGGTCCGGTTGCGGTCCAGGAATTCGATCTCCTGGGTGGACAGGTCGAACCGAGGGGAGGTCGCCAGCCCGAGGTCGGCGATGTAGAGGCGTTCACCATCGGTGAGGATGTTGCCGAAATGGGCGTCGAAGTGCATCAACCCCTGGTCGTTCATGAAGGCCACGTCGGTCACCAGACACGACTCGACCATGCCGCTCGCCGCCACAGCGGCGTCCTGGCCGGCGCTGAGCTGAGCGGCGAGCCAGTCGTCGAGGTTGTAGGGGATGAACTCGTCAACTTGACCCGGCCCTGAAGGATCGGGTTTGGAGGTAGGGCACCACTGGTTGTGGTGTGGCCTCCTCCGTCCAGACCACCTAGGGGGTGGCTGGGACGCGTGACTCACGCCCCGCAATCCACGCAGCCTCGCCGCGTGCGGCGATGTTGCGGGAGGCATTCCGGTCCGCGTGGGCAACGACCCCGCAGTTCCGGCAGATGAACAGGGCCTGGTCGACCCGGTTGTTCTTGTCGATGTGATGGCAGTCGGCGCATTCCTGGCTGGTGTAGGCCGGATCGACGTACACCAGCGGGACACCCGCCCGCCGCGCCTTGTAAGCGAGGAAGGTCCCGAGCTGGTGGAAAGCCCAGGAATGGAGCGTGACCCGTTGGGGCTTACGGAGCCGTACCCTGTCCCGAATTCCGCCCAGGTCTTCCAGAGCGATACCGGAACAGGTGCGTGCGGCCTCGGTCACGATCTTCTTCGCGATGATGTGGTTGACGTTCGCGGCGTGCCGCGACTCTGTGCGTCGGCGGTGCTTGAGCCGTCGTCTGGCGGACTTGGTGGCTTTGGCCTGGAGTTTGCGGCGAAGGTCGAGTTGCCGCTTACGGTGCCGGTTCAGGCCGCGTCCGGTGAACCGGGTCATGCCGTCCACGGTGGCGATGTTGACGATGCCCAGGTCCACGCCGAGCCAGCCGCCGGGCTGCTCGTTGAGCGGGGCTTCGGGCACCTCGCACACGGCGATCAGGTAGAACACGCCGTCGCGTTCGACCAGATCGGACTCGCCCCTGCGGTGCTGGCGCAGCGTCTTGAGCGCGTCGGCGGAACAGGCGAAGCGGACGTTCTTGATGCGCCCGGCGGTGGTCCAGATGCTGACCGTCTGAGCGTCGTACTGCCAGCTCAGACACCGGTCGTCAAACGGGTGCGCCGCCTCGGGGCGGAAGGTGATCGGCTTGGACTCGGCTGTGGTCCGGCGCTGGGAGCCCTTCTTGCCGAGGTTGCCGGCACGCAGGTTCGCCGCCAGCGTGGTGTAGGCGTCGCGGACCTTCTTGATGGTGTGCTGAGCGGCCTGCGCCCCCAGCCCCCGCCTCTTCAACTCGGCGTAGGTGTGCTTGCGCAGCGCATACTCACGCGGCACGCCGTGCTCGAACGCCACGGCCGACACCCAGTTCGCGGCGTCGTTGACCGCCCGCAGCGTCGCCGACAGCGCGGCGGCCTGACCAGGCTCCGGCATCAGCTTCACCCGCACGACGATCTTCACAGGGAAGATCGTAGCGTTACTCTCCGTTATCGCGCGTGCGAACTCCGACATTCGCGGGGCCCTGCGGTCGTCACCCTTCACATGCACGTGGTCTGCACACCCCAGTACCGGCGCGGACCGTTCACTGACGACGTCCTCCTGCGGCGAAGCACCGCCGTCCGTCATCAAGCACTACATCGACAACCAGAAACGCCCAGGCTGGGCCGCTCCCCAAACGTTGCCGTCACCGCACCGCTCGGCCCTTGGCGGCGGGCCTCCCGCGCTGCCGTTTCATCCCGAGCGTGAACGCCCGGGGTTCCACGACAGATCGCGCTGAAACAGCACGATGCTGGCCGAGGCCCGCGCAACGGCGTGGAGACGATCCCGTACCGCTGATGATCCATCCCAGTACTGAACGACCGCCTCGACGTCGGCGTGCTCATCGCCAGGTGGTGGCGCTCCGGGTAGCACCCGCCAGTGATACAGCAGCGGGAAGGCCTCACTGCGCCCGGCCAGGACCCAGTTGGTCGTCATGACGTTGGCCGCGAGTTCACGCCAGGCACCGAAGCCCGGCCCGCCGACTCCGTACTGGCAGAACGAGGGCAGCCCGAACAGGTTCGCCGTGGACATCACGTTGCCTGTGCGGCGCTCCAGGTCGGTCAGTGGCACTCGCTTGGCGAAGACCGGCACGCCATCCATGGCCATCAGCGCCGAGGCGCCGCCTATCCCCGAGCCCAGAAGCTGCGCCTGCTCCAGAGACTCGCCGAGCTGCCGGTCGCTGTGGAACGCCAACGCGCTCGCGACTTCGCTGTATCTGCTGACACGCTCATCGTGAGACACGTCCAATCGGGTGTCACGCGGTATCAACGGCAGGCACCCTTCGTGATCAACTTCGCGTGTTAGACGGTACACCCGCCGGGGATGGGCTTTCCGAGTTCGTTCCGCGGGGATGACCGTCGTTGACGGCGGTGCGGGCGGCGGACTCATCGAGGCTGGTCTTGTCAGCGATGGAGGCACGTGACGTCGTTCCCAGGGCACGGCGTAGAGCTTGCCGTCCACGCGCAGCGGTTCGACCAGGTTCGGCTGGAAGTCGGCCAGGTCGGCGGGCTTGAACAGGGTGTCGAGCGAGGTCAGATAGGTGCAGGTGGCGGTGTCGAAGGCGTCACCGTCCAGGCGGGCGAGCAGCCGTCCCAGGGTGCTGGCGGCCGGCTGTACCGTCCCGGGCAGGCCGGTTCGGGCGCGCAGGCCTGGGGCGGGTCGGGCAACGTGTCCAGGAGCTCGGCCAGGGTGGGCAGATCGAGCAAGTCGGTCGGCGGGTCGGCGATGGTGACGTCATGCCCGCAGGCGCCCACCAGTCGAGATCACCATGGCGGCAGTCGCGCTTTGTGGAGTGCCGCTTATTCCCCGAAACGGTCGAGGAACAAGCGGCTTCCAGCCATCGGAAAGGCGATTTCCGGCATGTTAAGTGCCTTCAGAACCGTCAGCGTTACTGCTTGGCCTGAACAAAGTACCCAGCATCGCTGGAGGTCTGTGCCGAGCGGTCGCAGTCGGCACTGCCGATCGGCCTTGCCCGCACGTCGAAACCAGGAGGAGCATCGGGCAATACGGCCCACCCGGGCCCCTCGGGACTGATCTGTACGGGCCCCAGACCGCCTCCCGGTTGCCAGGGGCGGACTCGTAAGCAGTAATTGTCTCCGAAGAAGATGGCGCCCGTGTGCCGCCAGCCTGAATATTGCCCTGCTGGAATCAGGGCATCGTAACAGCCCTGCCGGTAGATACAGGCAGGGCCTCTATAGACCTCGACGGCGCCCACGGCGATCGTGCTCGTATTGTGAACCTCGTTGTCCGTTGGCGAGGCCATTGCTGCGGAGGGTCCCGCACTGGTCAGAAGGCCGACCGTCAGGGCGGTCGCGGCAGCCCATGCTATTTTCTTCATTTTCCCTCTCTCCTGCCTGGTGATTTCCTGCTGGATCTTTTCGGTGAACCACATGACCCCCGGCAAAGCTCCGGGGACGGTGATCAGTACTGTGCCGTACTTTCCTCCACTCTGCCGGAGCTTGTTGTCCTGGTGCCGGCCGCTGGCGTCTACATATGTGCCATATTGATGAGCGGCACTGTTCTTCTGATCCACAATCCGACCGTGCGCATTGCGGTTCTTTCCTGCGATGAAGAACGGCTGTCGCGAGAAAGCTAACATTTTCGCGCCGATGACGAACAGGGCAGCAATCGGGCATTAAGCGGGCATGCGAACCTCTCATGCTGCGTACATAGAAAGAATGCGTAGAGTTCCAGGATCGTGACGGATGCAAGGGCGACCACCAACCTCCCGCCGGGACGGATCGCTCAACTCGCCGCCACCGGAGCATCGAAATCGTCGACAATGACGCGCGCCCTGGCGAGGATCCGGCGCGGACCGCTTCCTCTACTCCTGGGCCCAAAGCCGTGAGGCCCCAGTCGCTGTCAAAGCCCAAGACGGCATAGCCGGTTCGTGCCAACCTCGGGCGCCGACCTGCCGGTCTCGGCACCATAGGCCACTGGAACCGCGCATCCCGTCGCCGCCTTGTCGGTGTCGGCGCGTACGTTCACCACCGAAACCACGTTCGAGATGGTGATGACCATGACCACGATCGACGAGCAGGCCGCTGTCCTCGCCCTCACCAAGGCCACCCACGACCAGCCCTGGTTCTACACCGCGCGCGTCATCCTCGACTCCGGCAGCGCCCTGGAGCTTCTCGACGGCGGCTACGCGTGCCGGGACGAGGACGACCAGGCGCACGCCGCCGCCATCGCCGCCCGCGTGCAGCCCGACGACCTCTCCTGGGGTCGTGACCTCATCACCGCCATGCGCACCGATGGCGTCCATCTCGTCACCGTGCTGGATGACGCCTACCCCGGCAACGCGATCTGGGCGTACGACCGCCAGCCGTTCCTGTGGATCCGCGGCCGCTTCCAGGCCGGGGACCATCGGGCGGTCGCCGTGGTCGGCGAGCACGACGTCGACCACGCGGCCGCCGCCGCGCAAGCCCTGGCCGAGGCCGGGTTGACCGTCGTCGCGCCGCTACGCACCGACCTGGACGCGGCTGTCCACCAGGCGGCGCTCGCAGCCAAAGGCCGTACCAGTCGTACCCTGGCCGTCCTCGCAGGCGGCATCACAGAGTCGGCCACGCTCGGCGAGTACGCCAGTGTGGCCAAGCAGATAGCCGACTGCGGCGCGATCGTCTCCCCGTTCTGGCCCGGCGCCGCCCCCACCGACCGCACCGTCACGAGAGCACGCATCGTGACCTGCGGATTGGCCGACTGCCTGTACGTCGTCGACGGCGCCGACCGCGGGCCCTCCGCAAGCCATGTCGAGCAGGCGCTGCGGACCGGCAAGCGTGTGTTCGTGTCACAGCGGCTCCAACAGGAACAGCCGTGGGTGGACAGGGCGGGCTTCCGGGGAGGCATGACTGTCGTTCAGGACATAGACGACCTGTGCCGGCAGGCGGTCAATCTCGTAGATATGGCCCCTCGAACGCACACCTGCTGACCATGGGTGACGCCGAGGCGTTCACCCGCGAGTTCCTGCCGCTGTATCACCCGGTTCCACCGGCACGGCCGGGCGTCTGCCGGATCTGCCACTCCGGCCCGAACGACTCCGAAGCCACCGGCGGGCCCTGGGCGACCTGCGCGAGCTGCAAGCGCACCACGGAAAACCTGTACGGGCACACCGAGCACGTGGTGCCGATCTCCCTGACCGCCAAGGACACGCAGCTGTACGACATCGTGGTCCGCAAAAGGGATCCAGCGGGCAGGCGGAAGCGATCGGACTTTCTCGCCGCGACGGTGGCCTGCTTCTACCGGCGGCACGCCGGCTGCCTGCAGGGCCTGGCCGGCGGACCGTTCACGCTGGTGGCCACCATTCCGAGCACCCGCACCGAGCGGCCCATCGAGGCGTTCCACACCATGCCGCAGGTCGTCGGCAAGGTGGGCGCGTTGGCCCGCCTGCACCGGCCCCTCCTCCTGGAAGCCGATGACAGGCTGGCGACGGTGCTCGCCGGCCGCCGGTCGCATCGGGCGGCGTTCCGCGTCCGAGGCGACGGGCTGGCCGGCGCGCGGGTGCTGCTGGTGGATGACCTGTTCGTGTCCGGCGCCCACGCGCAGAGCGCCGCGTCCAGGCTGATCGAGAACGGCGCCGCCGCGGTGGTGGTGCTCGTCGTCGCCCGGTTGATCAACCCCGCGTCCAGGGATCCGTACAGCGCCCGGATCTGGCGGGAGTCGCACGACCGGCCGTTCAGTTTCGACCGCTGCTGCGTCAGCGACCACCAAGCCGCTACCGGCGCCGGGCGTGCCAGTTGAGGTAGGCGACACAGCTCAGGTACGAGCCGTACTGCGGCTCGACCGCGCGAGCGTCATAGATCGAGCGCGAGTGCGTGAACACCGCGTCGTCCCACTGCGCGACCGCCATCCAGCGCGGCGCCTGGAGGTACTGCCCGGGGGTGGTGGTGCTGCCCGTGCCGTCGACGCGCAGGTAGGCGGTCGGGGCGCCGTCCGCGCCGATGGGGGCGATCAGGTTCTTGCTGTACGTACGCGCGAACCTGGCCATGTCCTGACCCGTGAAGGCCAGCTTGGCGCGGAAGGCCGCGGCGGCGAACTCGACGTCGATCGCGCCGTGACTGAGATCCTCGATGCTGCGGACCGGCGTGCTGGACGGGGTGTACTCCGAGACGCCGTCGGTCTTGGCGAAGCCCTGGTACGTCCTGCCGAACGCGGGCCAGTACGACCACACATAGGCGTCGTCGGCGTCCACCGTGAGCTCGCGGGCGAACATGCGGGCCATCCGCCGGGTCCGGTCCTTGTAGAACGGGTCGCCCGTGGCCGCCGCCAGTTCGGCGTAGGTCTGGCCGAGCGCCAGGCCCTGGTTGGTGGGCTGCTCGGTGCCGTCGTAGGCGAGCGGGGTGCCCTTGTTCCAGACGAAGTAGCCGTATCCGTCGTCGGTCTGGCGCCACTCGTCGTCGTGCACGGCCGCCGCGTCCCGCGCCGCCTTCAGGTACTCGACCGCCTTGTGCCGATATTTCGCCACGGCCAGCAGCCGGGGGTCGCGCAGGACGATCTTGGCGAACGACGCCATCGGGTAAGTGATCATCCCGGTGTGCACGGTGAAGACGACCGGCTGCGAGACGAACGGGGTAGCCCCCTGCGCGAGCGTCGCATTACCGGACGGCGACGGCCGCAGGTCCTTGGCCGTCACCCGCGTCGGGGTCGGGAAGGCGTCGAGGATGCGGCGTACCGCGTAGTCCGCCGCCGACGGATCCAGCGACAGGTCGGGGAAGGTGGCGACCACGTTGGTCCGGTTGTTCTTCACCTCCAGGGAGAAGCGGCCCTCGGAAGTGCCCGCCGTGACGGTGGCGACCGCGTCGTTGGCGTAGGTGAGCGAGGTGCGTACCTCCAGCAGCGGGGTGCCGTCCGCGCCTTTCAGCGTGACGGTCCCGACGGTGTACGGCGCCATCGCCCGCCAGGCCGGCAGCGAGCGACCGCGATAGTCGGTCACCCCGCGCGCCGAGTCGCGGCCGGCCAGCACCAGGTCGATGTTGGTGATCAGCCGGTCCAGGTAGTGGGTGTCCTTGTACGCCTCGTACATGCGGATGAAGCCGGCCAGGACGTACGACTGCCCCCAGGCGAGGCCGCCGGCCTCGTTGGTGTCGGTCGGCTGCCCGGAGCCGCCGCTCGCGTGGAACGTCCGGTCGAACAGGTCGAACGTCTCGCGCGCGGTGTAGTCGTAACCCGCCGCGGCGCGGGCGGTTCCGGTGAGGGGCGCCAGGAAGCCCATGGCCAGGGCGCCGGTGGTGAACTGCCTGCGGGACAGGGACAGGTGCATGGCACTACCTTCCGAGGGGGGTGGGACGCGGTGTCAGCCCTTGACCGCACCGCGCATGCCTTCGAGGACGTGGCGTTGCATGAGCATGAAGAAGACGATGACCGGCAGGATCGAGATCACCGTGCCGGCGGCCAGGCTGCGGACGTCGGTGCCGGTGATGCCCGCCAGGTAGGCGATGCCCAGCGCGATGGGATAGAGCGAGGAGTCCTTGAGCACGACCATGGGCCAGATGAAGCTGTTCCAGACCGAGATGAAGCCGAAGACGCCGAGGATGGCCAGGGTGGGCCGGGCGGCGGGCAGCATGATGTGCCAGAAGATGCGCAGTTCGTGGCAGCCGTCCGTCCTGGCGGCGTCCACCACCTCGCGCGGCACCCCGGCGAAGGTCTGGCGGAGCAGGAAGATCCCGAACGCCGACAGCACCCCGGGCAGGATGACCCCCAGATAGCTGTCGGCCATCCCGAGCTGCGAGACCACCAGGAACCTGGGCAGCAGCATGACCTCACCCGGCATGAACATCGTCGCCAGGATCGCGAAGAAGATCAGGCTCCGGCCCCGGAAGTGCATCTGGGCCAGGGGATAGGCGCACAGGGCCGACACCAGGATGTACAGCGGGACCGTCGTGCCGACCAGGAGCACCGAGTTGAGCAGGTAGCGGAGGAACGGGATGGCCGTCCACGCCTCCTGGGCCCAGGTGAGCACGGGCGGCCGGGGGATGATGTCGGGCGGAAAGGAGAAGACGGCCTGTCCGGCGGGCTTGAGTGCGGCCGACAGCAGGATCAGGAAGGGGCCGACGAAGACCAGGGCGATCGCGACGAGCACCACGTACATGCCCGCGCGGCGGACGTAAAAGGCAAGGCCGTGGGTCAACGCTCCGCCTGCTTTCCGCCGGTAAGCCGATAGTTGAGCAGCGCCATGACGATCAGCAGCACCCACAGGACGAGCCCGACGGCGCTGGCGTAGCCCATGTCGTACTTCTCGAACGCCTCGGACCAGATGTAGTAGCCGAGCATGAGCGTGGCGTCCTGCGGCCCGCCCTTCGTCATGACGAACACCGTGGTGAACGCCTGCATGGCGTCGAGCATGGCCATCGTGATCGCGACCGCGATGTAGGGCATCATCAGCGGCACCGTGATGCTCCGCATGCGCCGCCAGGTGCCCGCCCCGTCGACCCGCGCGGCCTCGTACAGGCTGGCGGGGATCGTCTGGAGGCCGGCGAGGTAGATCATCATGTAGACGCCCATGCTCTTCCAGCCCTCCACCAGGATGAGCGCGGGCAGCGCCCAGGTGGGGTCGAGGAGGAACTGGACGGGCTCGTCGAGCAGGCCGAAGCCGGTGAGCAGCCAGTTGAGGACGCCCTGCTGGTGGAAGACGTAGTTCCAGGCCACCGCCACCGCGACCATCGAGGTCACGACGGGCAGGTAGTAGAGCATCCGGAACGTCTTGATCCCCGGCAGCTTCTGGTTGACCAGCGCGGCCAGCGGCAGCGGCAGCACGACCAGCAGCGGGAACAGCCCGAGCAGGAACAGCAGCGAGTTGCGCAGCGCCGTCCAGAACCGGGTGTCGCCGAGGATCCTGACGAAGTTGTCCACACCGGCGAAGACGGGCGGGCTCACCCCGTCGTAGTCGGTGAAGGAGAGCTGCAGGGCGGTGAACGCCGGCCAGGCGAAGAAGACGCCGAACAGCACGAGGGCCGGGATCGGAAAGAGGTACGGCGTGTACCAGCGCTGTCCGGGGATCCGGCTGATGGCCATCGGCATCACATCCAATTGTGCTGGCCGAAGTGGGGATAAAAACTGGCCAGAATTTGGGCGGAGCCTATAGACAACGCCCGAAAGCCGTCAAGGTCCAAGTCTTGACGGCACGACCAGCGGACTGCCAAGGTGCCGAAAGAAGGATTAAGGACGGCCATAAGAGCCAGGAGGTCCCGCGGTGATGAGAAGAAGCGCCTTAACGGCAGGAGCGCTCGCCCTGGCGCTCCTGACGTCCGGCTGCGTGGCCGGTACGTCGGGCGGCACCGCCGGAACGGGCGACGACCAGCCGTTCGAGGGCGAGGTCGAGTTCTGGACGATCAACCTGAAGAAGAACTACGGCGCCTACATCGACGGCCTGATCGCCCAGTATCAGAAGGACCACCCCAAGGTCACCGTGAAGTGGGTCGACGTGCCCGGCCAGGACATGGCGACCAAGCTGCTCGCCGCGGTGGCCAGCGGCGACGTCCCCGACGCCGTCAACCTCGCCTCCAGCGACCTGGGCAGGTTCGTCAAGTCGCTGGCCCCGCTCGACACCCTGTTCAAGCCCGCCGACCTGGCCGACTTCCAGCCGAACCTGGTCGAACCGCTGCGCGTGGACGGCAAGCTCTACGCCGTCCCCTGGTACAACGGCGGCACCCCGGTGGGCATCTACCGCAAGTCCGTCGTCGCCAAGGCCGGCTTCGACGAGAAGGCGCCGCCGAAGACGTACGACGAGGCGCTGGCCCTCGCGGACAAGGTCTACGCCGAGACGAAGGTCTACGGCACCAACGACATCCCCGGCATCAACGCCGCCTCCGTCCTGCGCTACTACGGGGTCGAGCTGCTGTCGGCGGACAAGAAGAAGGCCGCGTTCAACACCCCGGAGGTCGCCGAGCTGCTCGGTAAGTTCAAGAAGAGCTATGACGAGCACGGCATCGCGCCCGGCGCGGTCTCCAAGGACGTGCGTAACTTCCCGCAGAGCCTGGACAACGGCCAGCTCGCCCTGTCCGCGAGCACGTTCGCCGCCACGCTGCTCAACATCCAGAAGAACGCGCCCGACGTCTACAAGGACCTCGCCATCACCGAGCCGGTACAGACCAAGACCGGCGGCTACCTGCTCCTCGCCCAGCAGACCTTCGCCATCCCCAAGTCCTCGGCCCACCAGCGGGCCGCGGCCGAGTTCATCAAGTTCTTCGCCAACGGCGCCAACCAGCTCGCCTTCTGCAAGCTGGTGCCGATCTACCCCTCGACGATCTCCTCGACCAAGGATCCCTTCTTCGCCGGTCAAGGGGGCGACGACCCGATGGACGTGGCCCGCGGCCTCATCGTGAAGGGGCTGCCGAAGCTGGAGTACTCCCCGCTCGGCACACAGAAGGACATGGAGCTGTCGGAGTCGCTGGCCGAGGAGCTGAGAGCCTTCCTCCAGGGCTCCAAGACCGCCGAGGAAGCGCTCCAGGCCGCCGAGAAGCAATGGAATGACGCACTTGCCTAAGCTCAGAATCGGGATCGTCGGGGCCGGGATCATGGGTCGCGGCCACGCCGAGGTCCTGGCCGCCCACCCGCACGCCGAGATCACCGCCGTCGCCCGCCGCCCTCTGGAGCACGCCCCGCAGGCGGCGGTCTACCCCGGCTACCAGGAGCTGCTCGCCTCCGGCACGGTCGACGCCGTCTCGATCACCACCCCCGACCACCTGCACGCCGACGTGATGGTGGCCGCCGCCGAGGCGGGCGTGCACATCCTGGTCGAGAAGCCGTTCACCACCACGGTCGGGGACGCCGACCGCTCCGTCGCCGCGATCCGGCAGGCGGGGGTGACCGCGATGTGCCTGTTCAACCACCGCTGGGTGCCCGCGTACGCGCAGGCCAAGGAGCAGATGCCGCTCATCGGCGAGCCCGTCGTGGGGTACGCCCGCAAGGACGACACCATCCACGTGCCCACCGAGATGATCGGCTGGGCCGACCACACCACCTGCGCGTGGTTCCTGTCCAGCCACGACATCGACCTGGTCACCTGGCTGTACGACGACCGCGTCGTGGAGGTCTTCGCCACCGCCCGCTACGGCAAGCTGCGCGGGCTCGGCATCGAGACCCCGGACGCCATGCAGATCCAGGCCAGGTTCGCCGGCGGCGCGGTGGCCACGTTCGAGTCGGCCTGGATCTATCCCAGCACCTTCCCGACCATGGTCGACAGCTACGTCACCGTGGTGGGCGAGTCGGGCGTCATCCAGCTCGACCGGCAGAAGGAGAACATCCAGCTCGCCACCGAGCAGGCCTACTCCTACCCCAGGAACATGCTCCAGCGGGTGGTGCACGGCGTGCCCGCCGGCGCCTACCGCGACGCCATCCACCACTTCGTCGACTGCGCCCGTACCGGCGCCGAGCCCCTCGTCAGCGTGGAGAGCTCGCGGCACGTGACCGCCGTGCTCGCCGCCGCGCACGAGTCGGCCCGTACGGGGCTGCCGGTGAAGCCCGCATGAGTCACGTGGAGAAACCGCCGCATGTCGACCCAGCGCGGATGCGGCACATCAGCGACGAGGCGCTGCTCGGCGCGCTGGGCGCCACGAGCGTCGCCGAGGCCAGGCGCTGGCGGCGGGCCCGGCCGGTGCCCGCCGCGCTCGCCGCCGCCGGCGCGGACGAGCTCCTCGGGGTCGAGGTCGACTTCCTCGACAAGGGCCACGGCCGCTCCCGGTTGTACGGCTTCCACTACCTGCGCTGGATGACCCCGCTGGTCACGGCCTACGCCGAGACCGGCGACCCGCGCTACGCCGCCGAGTGGGACCGCCTCTTCCGCCAGTGGTACGACGGCCGCGACCAGGTCCGGGGCGACTGGCCGGGCCTCGACGTCATCTGGTACTCGCTCGGCGTGCGGGCCCGCGCCATGTACGTCACCGAGGCCCTGGCCGTCTTCGCCGACGAGCCCGCGCTGAGCGACGGATGCTGGCTGCGGATGATGAAGACCGTGCTCGGCGGCGCCCGCTGGGCCGTGGAGGAGCACGACGAGTTCCGGTACGGCAACTGGCAGTTCGCCACCGCCTGCGAGCTGCTGCACACCGCGAGAATCTTCGCCGATCTCCCCGAATCGGCTGGCTGGGCCGCCGTCGCGACGGCCCGCGTCCTGGAGCACCTGGAGCACGACGTACGGGCCGACGGCGGCCACCACGAACGCTCGCCCGGCTACCACGGCATGTGCCTCGAAGGGCTCGGCCGGGCCGCGGCCGTCGAACCCGGCCTCGACGCGCACCCCCGCTACCAGGCCATGCGCCGCTGGCTGGCGGTCCTCGCGACGCCCGCCGGCTGGGTGCCGCACCTCCAGGACAGCGGCGTCGTCTGGCTCGACGGCGTCCAGCCCGCCGAAGGGTCGCACAACCTGGCGGCCAGCGGCTACGCCACCTTCCGGCACGGCCACTTCCACACGGTGATCAACTACGGCCCGTACGTCGGCCACGAGCTGGAGCCGCACAGCCACCACGCCGCGCTCGACTTCGTGCTGTCCGGCTGGGGCGTGCCGCTGGCCTGGGAAGGGGGCGGCCCGCCGTCCTACGACGACCCCGGCTACTACGACTGGTACCAGGCGACCAGGGCCCACAACACCCTGCTGGTGCCCGGCCAGGAGTACACCGAGGATCGCCGCGCGGCCTGCGACCTGTTCTCCGTCTCGCCGGAGGCCGACGTCTTCGCCGGGCACCACCACGGCTACAGCGCCCGCCACGACCGCGAGATCCGCTTCGTCAAGGGCCCCTCGCCGTACTGGGTGATCACCGACCGGATCGACGCCGAGGCGATCTGGCAGATCCACGGCCTGTCGCCGTGGGTGGAGCGGGACGGCGGCCACGCCGGGCTGCGTGGCCCGGGAATCCTCGTCGTCCCCCTCGAACCGCCCGACGAAGTCCTGTACGGGACCGGCCCCGCCAGGATCCCCGACCCGCTGACCCGGACCGCCGAGTACGGCGAGATCCACTCACTCGGCCTGCGCCGCCGCGACGGCCGCTTCACGGTGGGCGTCTTCCCCTACCGCGACGAGCCGCCCTCGATCCCCGACAGATGGATGGTTCATGCTCATTGACGCAGACGCCATGCTCGGCCGGTACCCCCGCAGGGACACCGGCCCGGGCACGGTCACGGGGGCACTAACCGGGATGGACCGCTTCGGCATCGCCGAAGCCGTGGTGAGCCACACCCTGTCCTGGCTGCACGACCCCGGGACGGGCAACCGGGAACTGCTCGGCCTGGTCGCGGCCGAGCCCAGGCTCCACCCGTGCTGGGTGATGCTCCCCGACACCTGCGGGGAGACGGGCACGCCCGCCCAGTTCGTCGCCGCGGCCCTCGACGGGGGCGTCCGCGCCGTCCGCGCCTATCCCGCCGACCACGGCTACGACCTGGCGGGCAGGGACGCGGCGCCGATGCTCGGCGCGATCGCCGAGGCCGGGCTGCCGCTGCTCGTGGACGCGCCGCAGATCGGCTGGGCCGCCGTGGAGTCGATCGCGGCCGCGCACCCGGGGCTGCCGATCGTCGTCGGCTCGCTCGGCTACCGCTTGCTCAGGCAGGCGGCCGGGGTGCTGGCGCGCACCGGCAACGTCTACCTCGGGCTGGCCAACCTGTCCTCGCACCGCGGGCTCGAATGGCTCGCCGAGCGGTACGGCGCGCACCGGCTCGTCTTCGGCACCGGCGCCCCGCTGCGGGACCCGGCCGAGGCCGTCACCCGGCTGCTCTGGGCCGAACTGGACGACGCCGCCGTGGCCGCCATCGGCTCCGGCACCCTGCTGGGCCTGCTCAAGGCGGAGGCCGCGTGAACCCGCTTGTGTCCGCGCTGTGGGAGCGGCGGCCACAGACCGAGGTCCGGATCGTCGACGCGCACGCGCACGCCGGCCCGTACAGCCTGTTCTTCATCCCCGACGCGGGACCGGAGGCGATGGTCCGGGTCATGGACCGGTGCGGCGTGTCACAAGCCGTCATCTCCAGTCACCTGGCGATCCAGCTCGACGCCGCCGCCGGGAACGCCGCCACCGCCGCGGCGGTCGGCCTCGCGCCCGGCCGCTTCACCGGCTACCTGACCGTCAACCCCTGGCAGGACCCGGTGGGGGAGTTGGCGAAGTGGGGCGACGACGAGCGCTTCGGCGGCATCAAACTCCACCCCGACCTGCACGACTACCCGCTCACCGGCCCACGCTACGCCCCGGTGTGGGAGTTCGCCCAGCGGACCGGCTGCCCCGTGCTCACCCACACCTACGACGGCTCGCCGTACAACGACCTGCCCATGGTGGATCACGTGGCGGCGGCCCACCCGGGCGTGGTGATCCTCGCGGGGCACTCGGGGGCCACCCCTCTGGGCTTCGAGGCCGCGATCGAGGTGGCGCTCCGGCGTCCCGGGGTGATACTGGAGCTCTGCGGGTCGTTCAACACCGGCGCCGACATTTCCAGAATGGTGCGTGAAGTGGGCGCGGACCGGGTGGTGTACGGGTCCGACTTCCCGTTCATTGATCTCCGGATGTCGCTCGGCCGGGTAATCTTCAGTGACCTTGCCGAGGACGACCGGGCGGCGGTGCTCGGCGGAACGATGACCCGCCTGCTTCGATGGCGTTCGGGACTGGGGTGATCAAGAACATGGATCGGTTGCGTCCCGAGACACGGTCCAGGGTGGGGATCGGGGTGGTCGGCCCGCACGACCTGGTCGAGCAGATCGTGATGGTCGGCGCCGACCTGCCCGCCGCCGCCGACTGGCGGCTGGTGGGCGCTCCGCTCGCCGGGGAGCACGAGACGTACGAGAAGTTCTCGCGCATCGCCGACAGCATCGACGTCGTGCTCTTCACCGGCCCGCTCCAGCACGACCTCGCCAGGCAGGCGGGCGAGCTGCCGGTCCCCGCCACGCACGTCCCGATGAGCGGGGCCGCCCTCTACGCCACCCTCCTGCGCGGGGTGCTCACCCACGGCATCGACCCGGCCAGGGTGAGCATCGACTCGCTGCCCGCCGCCGACGTGGACGAGGCCTACGCCGAGATCGGGGTGAGCACCGCGGGTGTCCACCTGTCGGAGTACGACGAGCCCGAGTCCGTGCGCGGCTTCATCGGCTTCCACGAGCAGCTCTACCGGCAAGGCGCCACCACCGTGGCGCTGACCACGATAAGGAGCGTCGCCAAGGCGCTGAACGCCGCCGGGGTGCCCGCCCTGCGGATGATGCCGACCACCCACACCCTGCGGCTGGCCCTCAACACCGCGGCCCTGCTCGGCACCGGCAGCAGGCTGGAGGAGGCGCAGATCGCCATCGTCGTGGTCGAGCTCGCCACCTCCTCGCGGCCCAGCTACTCGGGGCCCGGCAACTACTGGCAGCAGGAGCTCAAGCTCAAACTGCACCAGGCGCTGCTGGCCGACGCCCGGCTCATGGGGGCGACCGTGGCCCCCCGCGACGAGAACAGCTATGTCGTCACCGCCACCCTGGGCGCGCTCGGCCAGGCCACCGACGGGTTGCGGGCGGCGCCGTTCATGGACCGGATCCGCTCGGACACCGGCGTCGAGGTCGAGGTCGGCATCGGCCTGGGCGGCACCGCCCGGGACGCCGACGCCAACGCCCTGGTGGCGGTCGAGAAGGCACGCAACGCGGGCGCGGCGGCGGCCTACCTGGTGGGCGTCGACGGCTCGGTGCTGTCCCTGCCGGTCCGCCGGCGCAAGCGCGTCGAGGCCGAGCCCGTCGTCACCACCAAGGCGGCCAAGCTGCTGGAACGACTGATCGAAGGGCTCGACGACGGGCCGGACGCGATGGTGGTGGACGCCGAGATCGTCGCCGACGTGCTGGCCATCGCGCCGCGCAGCGCCCGCCGGGTGCTGCAGAGCCTCGCGGAGGAGGGGCTGGCCTGGCCCATCCCTCCGGTCAAGGGCGCCCAGGCCGGCCGGCCGCGCCAGCCGTACCGGCTTGTGCGGGTTTAGCAGCGTCTGGGTGGGTTTTGCACGGGGCCTGGCCGTTGTGTCCGAGGGGGAGTCGAACCAATTGCACACCACTGGGAGAGCATGTCGACCAGGAACAACCCGCGCTCGTCCTCCGCATCCAGGTCGGCGGCACGCACGCGTGGCAGTTCCGGATCGGCATCCTCGACCTCGCAGCGCAGCAGGCCGTCCCTGGCGAAGAAACTCCCTGTCGGTGAACGTGCGGGGATCTCCTGTCGGTTCGGCAAGATCCCGGCAAGATTCGCCCCCGAGGGCAGGCTCGCGAACGGCAGTCGCCATCGCGCCCACCTGTCGCCTGATCACAACGTCGGCGTCGCCGGCCAGGTGGAGAAGGGCGACAGGGCCGGTTCGAGGGAAGGCGTCATGGCTCTTCCAGTGCGTAGGCGACCGTCCGGGAGAGTCCGAGTCGCGCTCCGTCCCGGAAGGCCGCCATGTATGCCTGGGCTCCCAGCGCGCGGCGGGCTCGCTCGGTGCACTCCTGGTGTGACCTTGCCTGGAACCGCAGCTGTGACGGAGAGGAGGCGGTCCCTTCCCACAGCTGGTGGGCGGCGCCCTGCAGGCGGGCGGCCCGATCGTGCCGGCCGCGTGCCCCAGCGGTCCAGGCCAGCACCTCCATGCACTGAGGCAGGCCCCACCGGTCGTCGACCGCGCCCCAGAAGGCGGCCACCTCCCGCATCCTGGCCTCGGTCTGTCGCCAGTCGCCTTGCTCCCAGCGGGCCATGCCGACCGCGTACAGAGCGTACGCGCGGAAGAGCGGCGCGTTACGATCCTCGCACATCGTCACGAGTTCTTCACCGCAGGCGATGGCCCGGTCGGGACGCATAGTGGCGGCGAAGAGAGCGGTGAAGTACAGGGTGACCCCCACGGCGTGGACGTCACCTCTCGCACGGTGACGGCTGAGGGCCTCCTCAAGGAGCGCGAGCCCGCCCTCGGCGTCGCCTTTGGACAACGCCGCGATGCCGGATATCTGAACGGCGAAGGTGAGCGCCGCCTCATCCCCGAGTTGCCGCGCGAGCGCCGAGCACTCCCGCGCGTCGGCTGCCGCCACCGGATCCCCCTGATAGATGGCGAGCAGCCCGTCGGCCCACAGGCCCATCACTCTGGTGAGGCCCGGTCCGGGCACGAGCGCGAGGCCGCGTTTCAGCCAGTGCCGGCCCTCGCTGAGAGCACCGGAGACGAGCCAGTTGCTCCACAGCTCGGAGGCGATCTCCAACCCGGTGGGCGCGTCGCCGGGCCGGTCGAAGCAGAGGTCGAGGGCGACGCGTACGTTAGGAAGCTCCAGGTTCAGCGTTCGGAAACGGTCGACCTGGTCGGGCTCCATCCGGTCCACGCGCACTCGCCCTGCCAACCTGCGATAGTGGTCGATGTAGCGCTCGCGCAGGGCCTCCGCGTCCGCGGACGGCAGCCGTTCGCGACCGTAGGCGCGGATGGTCTCCAGCATGCGGTAGCGCACTACCGTGCCGTGTTGCTCCGCTCCGCTCAGGATGGACTTGTCGACCAGCCCGGCCAGCAGGTCCAGCACGTCCTCGCGCGCCAGACCCTGCCCAGAGCAGACGGCTTCTGCGGTCTCCAGGTCCACGCCGCCAGGAAAGATCGACAGCCGCTCCCACAGCCGCCGCTCGCCGGACGAGCACATCCCGAAACTCCACTCCATGGCCGCGCGCAGAGTCTGGTGGCGTGCCAGCCTGCCGGGGGCGGCCTCGGCCGGTGCTGCCAGGCGCTCGTCGAGCTCGTTCACGAGGTCTTCCACCGATGTAGTGCGTAGCTGTACCGCCGCCAGCTCGATGGCCAGCGGAATCCCGTCCAGGCGGTGGGCCAGCCGAGCAACCGCCCGGGCATTGGCCGCGTTGACGAGGAAGCCCGGCCGGATCGCCGCCGCCCGCTCCGCGAAAAGGCGCACGGCGTCACGCCGGGCGATATCGCGCGTACTGTCGCCGGGCTTCGGGATGGGGAGTGACGGCACAGGCAGCACCCGCTCGCCGTACACCCCGAGAGACTGGCGGCTCGTGGTCAAGATCCGCAGCCGCGAGGTGCCACGCAGGAGCCGCTGTACCAATAGGGCGCATGCGTTCAGCAGATGTTCGCAGTTGTCCAGCACGAGCAGCATGTGTTTGTTCGCGAGGTGCTCCGTCAGCAGGGCCACGAGGTCAGGCCTGGTGTCACGGAGCCCTAGCGAGGCGGCCACGGTCGGGGCCAGGAGTTCCTCGTCCTCGACGGTGGCCAGCTCCACCAGCCGAACCCCGTCCCGGTAGTTCCGCATCACGATCTCGCCGACGCGTCGCGCCAGCCGCGTCTTGCCGACCCCGCCCGCGCCGGTCAGGGTCAGCAGGCGGGTCTTGAGCAGGATCCGCCTGACTTCGGAGATCTCGTGCCTGCGTCCGATGAAACCGGAGGCCTCGATCTGCGACCGGTGCGCCGTCAGTTGTTCGGCGGCCGGTACGTTCCGGATCGTGTTGGTGGGCATGCTCACTCACCGTCCGGAGGTCCTTGGCTGGCGAGGCGGGCCCGCTCAGCGGCCCAGCAGGCGATCTGGGTCCTGGAGTTGAAGCCGAGCTTGCGCAGGATGTGCTCGGTGTGGCCCTCAGCGGTGCGCTGAGCGATCACTAGTCTTGCCGCGATCTCTTTGCTGCTCATTCCCTGGGCGATGAGCTGGGCGATCTCCGTCTCCCGTGGGGTGAGGAGGGGGTGTCGGCCCGCCTCACCGGATCGGCTGGGGGAAGGTGCCTCCTCCGTGAGGGCGTGGGCGAGCGCATGGTCATGGGAGAGCCTGGCGCCCCGTTTGACGGCTTTCTGGAAGGCGGGTTCGCCAAGGGCGCGCTGCGTACGGACCTCGCATTCGTCGTGGTATCGCCTGAGGTGGCCGAATCCCAGGAGCGGCGCGCTGATCGCCTCCCAGACGTTCCGCAGGATGCCCAGGAGCTCGCCGGTTCGCGCGTACTCCTTTTCTGAGGCGGCGATCCAGGTCAGCACCTCGATGTTGACCCCGACCCCGACCAAGTCGTCCAGCGTGTGGAAGACGCGCAGGCTCTCCTGTTCCAGGGCGGTCGCGCGGCGCGTGTCACCTTGCCGCCAGAGCTCGATGCCGAGCGCCGTCATCGCGTACGCCTTGTGCCAGCTCTCGCCATGAGCGTCGCAGATGGCGATGCTCTGCTCGGCGGCGGCGACGGCGCGTTCTGAGTCTCCGAGGAAGGAATAGGCGAGAGAGAGCCAGGTCAGCGCCTGGACTTCGCCCGCGGGGTCTCCGCTGGTGCGATGATGGGTCACCGCCTCCCCGAAGAATCTGATGGCCGACGTGGTGTCTCCCTCGTGCATGGCGGCCATTCCGGAGTAGAGCGCGACGTAACCGAGGACCGGTTCCAGCCCGAGTCGTGCGCCGAGTGCTCTGCTCGCGGCGAGCAACTCGAGGGCAGAGGCCGGATCGCCCTGGAGAATGGCGAGCCGGCCGCATGCCCACAACGCGCGAGCTCTGACCTGCTCGGTCCCGTCATCGGCGTGTGCGAGTCCCTGTTCGAGCCAGTTGCGTCCTTCGCCCAGGTGGCTGCTGCTGATCCAGTGGTAGAGTAGGTCGCTTGCCATGTCGATGCACAGCCCGGCGTGCTCGGCGTGGCAGTATTCCAGGGCGGTGCGCAGGTTGGGATGTTCGGCCCGCAGCCGGGTCATCAGCTCGACCTGCGCGGGGCCGAACAGCTGTGCCTGCGCTGCACGCGACAGCTGCCGGTAGTAATCGCGATACCGGCGTTTCAGTTCCTGCTCCTGTCCGGAGGCGACGAGCCGTTCCCGGCCGTACTGCCGGATCGTGTTCAGCAGCCGGTATCGCACTCTGTACGGATGCTCCTCCCGGATCAGGACGGACTTCTCCACCAGGCCGGTCACCAGGTCGATGATCTCGTCACCAGCGATGCCGTCCCCGGCGCAGACCGCTTCGGCAGCCTCCAGATCCAGGCTGCCAGTGAACACGGAGATGCGGGCCCACAGCAGGCGCTCGTGCTCGGTGCAAAGCCCGTGACTCCAGTCGATCAGGGCACGGAGCGTTCGGTGGCGGGACACGGCGGCGTTCGATCCCGCGGCCAGCAGCCGGAAGAGATCGTCCAGCCGCTCGAGCAACTGGTGGACCGAGAGTGCGCGCAACCGCACGACGGCGAGCTCGATACCGAGCGGGAGACCGTCGAGGCGGCGGCAGATCCGCTCGACGGTGTCCTGGTTCTCGTTCGTGATGGTGAAACCCGGCAGGACGGCCGCGGCCCGCTCGGCGAAGAGCTGTACCGCGTCGGAGAGGGCGGCCTGAGTGCCATGCCGGCATTCACGGTTCGGCAGCGGCAGCGCGGGCACGGTGAACGTCTGCTCGCAGGCGATTCCCAGCGGCTGTCGGCTGGTGGCCAGGATGCGCAGTTCCGGGGCGGAGCACAGCAGCGTCTGGGCCACCATGGCGGACTCGTCGAGGACGTGCTCGCAATTGTCCAGGAGGACCAGCGTCCGTTGCTCGCGCAGGTGCTCTGCAAGCATCTGGATGGCCGGCTGGGCGGAATGGTTCTGGATCTTCAGCGCCGCGACCACGGCCTGAGGCAGCAGCGCGGCGTTGTCCAGTTCGGCGAGGTCGACCAGCCAGACCCCGTCGGGGAAGGCCCGCCGTATGTTGGCGGCGATGCGCAGGGCAAGCCGGGTCTTGCCGACGCCGCCGGGCCCGGTGAGGGTCACCATACGGGCGTCCGTCAGCAGGCGCTTGACTGTCGCCGTTTCGCTCTGGCGGCCAATGAAACTGGTCACCTCAGCGGGCAGTCCGTTGATATACGTTTGCGCCGAGATGCTCAATGTGGTTGCGGTCATCGATGCCTCGGATCGGCTCGGTCAGTGGTTCGCCATATAAACATTAGGGCTGATAAAATCAACATATGTGCCCATGTCGAGCGCCGGCCACGCCAGTAGGTATGCCTGTTCATCGCGCATACGGGGTCGAATACCGAATTGTGGGCAACCCATGGCAAGCATTAGACCTGTACATGGGGCGAATGTTGCCTGAGGCCTTATTCCAGTCGCCTTTCTCGCCAGGCGATCCTGACATTGGCAGCGGGACACGCCACGGGCGTCCGGGCCGAGCTCGAGCATCCGCTCGGCCTGATTTCATCGTGGGTGAGCCGGATGCCCGGGAGTTTGCGCATGCCGCGGAAGCGCGGTTCACCGTCGTCGAACTGCCAGGCGATACGGTCATGGCGGTGCCATGGTTCTGCAGGGGAGCGCCAGGGCAGTGAGCCGTTCATGCCGAAGTGCAGCATCAGCACAAGCCCACCGGCGGAGCGATCGGTCCGGGCTCGGTTGCCGCCGTCCGCCGATCCGGGGGTTCGGCCCGTTCATCGGCGGGCGCTGCGATCAATGTGGGAGACTGCGGGGTATGAAGCCCGATTTGCGGCTCGACGTTCCGGCGGACTTCGACGACTCCGATGCCGACGCGCAAGTCCATCCGATGGCCAGGTTGCTGTTCCCCGCGCGGACCGCCGCGGAAGCGTTCGGCAAGGCCCAGGAGTGGGTAGGGGCTCACAACGTATTCCTGGCGGATGTCTCGTGGGATTACCAGACCGGTGAAGCGGAACCGTTCGTCCTGAGCATCTACTTCGTCTTCGAGGACGAATCCGAGCCAGCGTAAGCCACGGCTCGGCGCGGGCGGTGCCGGATCTGGCCGGTGCGGGCGGCCCGCCGTAGCCAGAAGGTCGTGGGCCCCAGGCAGACCAGCAGCGCGAGCAGGCTGGCCTCGGGGCCGAACGTACTGCCGGTCAGCGGGGCCGGGCCGGACAGCGTCGCGTTCAGCAGGCCGTGGGGTGGCAGGTCCGACCCGGAGAGTACGACACCGAAAATGCCGGCATGGGTGAAGTTCCAGGCGAAGTGAAGGCTGATCGGCAACCACAGCGAGCGGGTCGCGACGTAGGCGGCGGCCGTCATGGTCCCGCCCGTCAGGCCGAGCGAGGGCGTGCCCCACAGCGTGGCGTTGACGTCGACGAGATGCGTCGCGCCGAACAGCGCGGCGGACACGACCAGGGCGATCACGGTGCCGGTATGTTCCTCCACGATGCGGAACAGGAAGGCGGCAGGTATAGACAACGGGGGTGTCGCCCTCAGCGAGGTCCTTGAACTGCGATTTCAGTTGGAACGGCCCCAATGGAGGGGGCGGCGACCCTCGATGAGGAGTTCTTCGCCGTTGCCGCCGGGCTTCCAGACGGCGATCAGGTCGATGAAGCCCGCCTCGGTCAGGCACGGCAGCAGCTGGGTGTCGAAGTTACGCCCGGCGCTGCCGCCGTCGGCAAGAACGGCGTGTTCGGTGATCCCGATGGCCATCGAGCCGCCCGATCGCAACAGCTGGAATACGCGAGCCAAGGACGCTGTCAACGGCTGCCATAGTTGGACGTTGTTTACCGCGCAGACCGCGTCGATGCTTCCTGCGGGCAGTGTGATGGTCTCCGCGGTAGCGTCGATGATCTCCACCCGGTGCGCGAACCGGCGGGTCCGCGCCCCGGCCTGGGCGCGCATCACGGGCGAGGGTTCGACGCCGATGACGCGCCCGTTGGGCAGTGCCTCGGCCAACAGCCGCAATCCCACTCCCGGGCCTGGCCCGAACTCGACCACCGTTTCGTCGCCAGACAACTTGAGCGCGGCCACGACGCGGCGGGTCAACTGTGCGTTGTCGCGCGCCATCGTGCGGCCGACGAGGCGACCGAGCAGACCGCGCGGACGAGCAAACTGCCCAGAGATCATTCGTTCACCCTCCCATCCGCAGGCCGCTCCGGTCATGGATCCGTATGCCGTCAACCCTGCGCCCGTAGTTGGTCGAAATAGCTGGCGTGAGTCCCGTTCAGTCCGACCGGAAGACCTCGTCCGGCGCCGGTGCGCCTGGTCCGCGGCGACGATCCGGCGTCAGGCCGAGCTACCTGCCTGCTGTTCTGAGGCGGCCGCCGATCCAGGTGCCCGCGACGCCGGCGACGATCACGGCGATCGCGAACCAGACCGGTGAGATGTCGGTGACCGCGACGGCACCGGCCGAGCCGAGCACGAACCCGATGATCATCAGGGCGGCGACGTGACGCGTGGGTCGCGACGGTGCCGGCGCCGCGGTGACCGGCGCGGGGCGTCGGTCACCACGGCGTCGCTCATGAGGCCGGGGTCCAGAACGGATCACGACCGATGAAGCCGAGCAGCCGGGTCTGCGCGTCCGAGCCGGGCGGGGTCGGCACCCGGGGCCCGTACTGGCCGGACGAGCGGATGACGTCCTCGTAGGGCTCCATCCCGTCCACCACCTGCGCGCAGTAGTCCGCGTCGAGCCGGTCGTCCTGCCCGGTCGCGCGGGCCAGGTCCCACGTGTGCATGAACACGTCGGTCGTGTAGAACTGGTCGATCGCCCGGTCGAGGGGCAGGGAGCCGATGTGCGGGTTCTCGAGCATCCGCTGTGCCGAGCCTGGATCGTTCAGCAGCGCCTGCACCCAGCCGCAATGCGCGCTCCAGCTGGCGGCGGGGTCGTCGTCAACGTCGGGTCCACGCTGCGGCTGGACGTCGGAGCCGGAGGCGAGGAATCCCGGCAGCCACTCGACGAGGTGGCGGACCACGTCGCGGGCGGTCCAGTCGGGCACGGGTGTGGCGGCGTCCCAGTTCTTGACGTGGCGGACCCGGTCGGTGAACGTGCCGGCGATGTGGCGGTGCCGTTCCGCAGGATTGAGTTCAGCGATTGTCATTGATCAGTATCCTGTCGAGTTTGGCGTATCCGTTGTCCAGGCCGATCCGCATGCCGGTCTTCAGCATGCCGTCCCGGCCCTCGAAACTGTCCACAAGGGACTGGGTCCGCAGCCGGGTCCGGCCGTTGCCCAGATCCTCGAACCATGTGGTCTGCAGCGCGACCCCGTCGGGCTCGCGTTCGAAGGTGAACGTCTGCACGATGCGATCGGGGCGGCGCACGTCATGGAAGCAGCCGCGCACCGCGAACTCCACCCCGTCGTCGGTCACGGACACGTACCGCCAGCTGCCGCCGGAGCGGGCGTCCCAGTGGTCGATGCGGGTGCGCGTCGTGTCCGGCCCGACCCAGCGGGCGAACAGCTCCGGATCGGTGTGCGCGCGGAACACCTGCTCCGGGGTGGCGAGGAAGTCCCGGGTGATGTGGATGATCGGGACCGTCGGGTCGGCCGTGACCGTAGTCACCGGTGGTGCTCCTCGTTTTCGTCGGTGTCGCGCAGCTCCGCCAGCACCCGGTCGAGACGCCGGTATCGCTCCTCGGCCTGGCGACGGTACCGCTCGATCCACTTTTCCATCTGATCCAGGGCCGAGGCTTCCAATCGCACCATGCGTGGCTGCGGTCCTGGCGACCGGCTGACCACGCCTGCCTCCTCGAGCACGCGCAGGTGCTTGTACACCGCCTGGAGGCTCATCCGGTAAGGCTCGGCGAGCTGGTTCACTGTGGCGTCGGCGACCGACAGCCGTCCCACAATGTCGCGCCGCGTCGGGTCTGCCAGGGCCGCGAACGTCCTGGACAGCGTGTCGGTCGACATTCAGTCCCCTTTCAACCATTTAGTTTAAAGAGACTGTAGAGCGCGGGCCCGCTCGTGGTCAAGCGGCCCGCGCCCTGCTGTCGGGTTCAGGCTGTGGAAGAACGTGCGGACGTCCTCGGCGAACGCGGCCAGCGAGCCAGCCCTGTCGGGGGCTCCTCAAGGCGGGGTCGCCTCGCCGATTCTGTCCTCGATTTACCTGTACAAACTGGACCAGTTGGCGAGACGATTCTGATTCCGGAGTACACCCGAGGGGGCCGCAGGGCGCGAAACCCTGCCTACGTCGATCTGCAGAACCGGCTGGCCACGACCAGGACCACGACCGGAGCCCGGCGGCACGCGGCCAGCGCCAGCCCGCCGACCGCCAGCAACGCATAGCCGAGCAGCGCGAGGCCCGTGCCGGAATGCTGCCCGGACAACCCGGTGACCAGCAACGCCGCGGCCACACAACCGGCGACCGCCCCGTCGATGACACCAGCCCGAACACCGGATCGCACCCCGGACCGTCCTGAACCCATGCGCGCACCCTAGCCGGACGCCCGCGCGAGCGACTCCTGCGCG
>NZ_JAHKRM010000071.1 GCF_019396345.1 Nonomuraea guangzhouensis
TCGGCCAGGCTGCTCATCGCGGCGATGAGCAGCCTGGCCGGTGGCGAGCCCCCCAGCCCGCCGGAGTGACGCATCAGGAGCAGGTAGTCGCCGGGCTCGGGGCGACAGCTCCAGGCGTCGATCCTGTTCAGCAACGCCGGCCGCGCGCACAGAGCCCGCGCCTCACCGAACGCCACCACCGCCTCCTCGGCCCGGCCCGCGTAGTGCGCCAGCACCCCTCGAGCGAATCGACCGTCCGCCACACCGGCCCCGGCGCCTGTCTCGTGCGCACCGGCCTCTGAAGCCGTTTCGGTGCCCGGCTTGCGCGCATCGAGCTTCGGAGGCGTTGGGAGGGCCGTACCGGGCCAGGGGGCCGGCTTGGGTGGGGGCTTCGGGGAGGCGGTCGTGAGGAAGGGCGTCTCGTGGGCGCCGAGCCGGGCCGCCAGGGCGTGGGCCTCGGCTGGGCGGCCGTCGAACAGGAGGGCCTCGACGGCGTCGGCGCCCGGCTCCCGGTCCAGTCTGGCCGCCTGCGCGAGCAGGCGTGCCGCCTGCCCCCAGTCGCCCGCCGCCGCCCTGCGGCGCCCTGCTGCGGCGATTTCCTGGACGAGCGGTGGGTCGGGGCGTTCGGTGGCTCGTAGCAGGTGCTCCAGCCGGGTGGTCTCGTCCTGGGCGAGTGTCGCCGCCGCGGCGTGCAGGCGCAGCCGCTTGGTGGGGCCCATGTGCTGGTACACCGCCCCCTTGAGCAGCGGGTACGAGAAGCGGATCAGGATCCCGGCACCCGTCGGCCGCTCCACGAGCAGCCCGGCCCCCAGCGCCTCCTCCAGCGCCGAGAGCGGCGCGCGGACGCCCGCCAGCTTGGCGGCCGCGCCGAGCGGAACCTCGCCGGCCAGCTTGGCGGGCCCACTGAACAGCCCCTCGCCGAACAGCCTGGCGGAAGCGCTCAGCGGCCCCTCGTCGAACAGCCTGGCGGGCGCGCCGAGCGGCCGGTCGTCGAAAGGCGTGGCGGTCGCGCCGAGCGGCGCCTCCAGCCGGGCGGCTGCCGAGCCGAGTGCCGGTTCGCCCACCGCCCGGCCGCCCCCAGCCCCGACCCCGTCCCCAGCCCCGACCCCGACCACGGCGATGTCGCAGGCCAGGACCGCCGCCGCCTCCACCAGAGACCGGGCGGAGTCGCTGCACCAGGCCAGCCGGGCCAGGGCGTCGCGCGCGTGCTGCCCCGGCACCGGCAGCGGGATCTGCGGATCGGCCAGCTCGTCGAGGTCGGTCTCCTCCAGGACCTGCAGGATGTGCCGCGGGTTGCCGCCGGTGTGCTCGCACAGCCGTCCGGCCGCCTGCTCGGTCAGGGGCAGGTGGGTCAGGGCGCGCACCTGCCGGGCGCCGATGCCGGTCAGCGCCAGGCGTACCGACATCTCGCGGGTGAGCAGCGGCTGGAGCGAGGCGGGCTGGTACGGGTCCGGGCTGGTCAGCACGGTCAGGACGCGGGCGGGCCGCAGCCGTCGCCAGGCGAACGCGAGCGCGGTGAGGGAGACGGAGTCGGCCCAGTGCGCGTCGTCGATGGCGATCACCACCGGCCGCGCCGCCTGGAGTTCGTCGAGCCGGTCGCGGAGCCGTGCCCCCGCTTCGAACGGGTCTGCGGGCTGCAGCCCGGCGATCCTGGTGAGCACGCCGTAGGGCAGCACCGACTCGCTCTCCACGGCGTCAGTGGCGAGTACGTGCGCCTGGCCGTCGAGGGTGGCCAGGAACCGGCGCAGCAGGGTGCTCTTGCCGATGCCGGCGGGGCCGTGGATCAGGACCAGCCCGGGCTCACCCCGGCGGGCCAGCTCGAAGCGGTCCGCCAGCGACTCCAGCTCTCGTTCTCGCATGCGCACACAGTGCTCTGGTGTCCTCTCACTCACCTTGTCGCCCGCTGCAAGCGAAGGTTAAGCGGAGCGAGATATACCAGCATCGGGAGATTTAGCGAGACATGCGAGGGGGCTTGCATGGCTGGGGAGACGTTCACGATCGTGCTGCGCGGCGGGGCGATCCGTCCCGACGCGCGGCTGGGGGTGTTCAGCAGTCTCGACGGGTGGCGGGTCCGCGTGCCCTGCCGCTACGTGGAGGGCGCGGACGAGTGGCGGGTGGAGCTCGACAGGCCGCCGGCGGGGACGGCCGTGGAGTTCAAGTTCCACTGTGACGGGGCCTGGGAGGCGTTGAACGGCAACCGCCTCGCCTCACCCGCGGACATCGCGGCGGGCGAGCGGATCGAGACGATGACCGGCAACCAGTCGGACCTGTTCCCGACCCGGGACGACATCATCGTCACCAACCCGCTGCCCGCCCGCCGGCACTTCGCCCCCAAGCTGGACGAGGGCGCGGTGTACGACTACGTCATCATCGGCAGCGGCATGGGCGGCGGCGTCCTGGCCCACGAGCTGACGAGGATGGCCGCGGCCAAGGGCGGGCGGATGCCGCAGGTCCTCGTGCTGGAGGCCGGTGGCTACCTGTTCTCCACCCATGTCGGCAACATGCCCAGGATGCAGAGCACCGGCGCCGAGGCGAACAGGACCGTCTGGGGCCTGTGGTACCAGTACCGGTCGGAGCGCTACCGGACGAACTCCGCCCGGATGCAGGTCGCCGAGGCGTTCTGCCTGGGCGGGAAGTCGGTCTTCTGGGGGGCGCTGATCCCGCCGATGATCAGGCGGGAGTTCGAGTCGTGGCCGCGCGACGTCCACGACGAGCTGCGTACCCAGTGGTACGACGAGGCCACCGACCTGATGCACGCCACGCCCCCGGCGCTCAGCGACTACCGCAGGACGGTCAAGGAGCTGCTCCGCACCCAGCTGAAGCGGTTCCGCCAGCACGAGGTGCAGGTGGCGGCCGAGAGCTCGGTGGCGCACCGGCTGGGCATCCCCTCGGGGATCTTCTCGACGGCGGCGCTGCTGATGGAGGACCGCCTGCGCGACGGATGGAACAGGTACCTGCACGTCAACCTCAACCACGAGGTCGTCGGGTTCGAATGGGACCGGTCAAGCGGCACGCCCAGGGTGGCGGCCGTACGGGCGCGCGACCTGATCGCCGGCAAGGACCGGGATTTCCGCTTGGCGGACGGCGGCCGCGTGATCATGGCGGCCGGCACGGTGGGCAGCGCCGTGCTCGCCCGGCGCGCGCAGATCGGCAACGAATGGGTCGGCAAGGGGATCACCGACCACCCGACCTATGTCTGGAAGTTCACGCTGCCGAGCGACGCGCCCGGATACGCCGCGCACGACTCGGTGAAGATCCTGCTGCGTGGCTCGGTCGGCTCGATGCCGATCAACGTGGTGGTGGAGATGGGCATCGGGCTCAACCAGTACCGGGTGGACGAGGACGCCGTCCCGGCGGCCGCGGACGTCTCCCGCATGGACTGCGAGATCGTCTTCTTCCCGTCGGTGCCGCTGCTCGACGGCAACACCGTCGAGCTGGACCCGGTCACCGGCCGGCCGGTGCTCACGATGAAGCCGGTCGAGATCCCCGGCTACCTCGCGGCGGTGCGGGAGATCGGCAGCCGGATCATCCAGATCATGGGCGGCGACCCGGCCGCCTCGGAACCGTTCGACGCCGACCTCGGCGCGGTCGGCCACGAGGTGGGCACGTTGCGGATGAGCGAGGACCCCGGCATGGGCGTGGTCGACCCCGACCTGAAGGTGTGGGGGCATGACAACCTCTACGTCTGCGACCTGTCGGTCTTCCCGACATCGCCGGCCGCGAACCCCTCGCTGACGCTCACGGCCCTGGCGATGCGGCTGGCGGACCACCTTTCTCTCTGACGGGCAGGTCTAGTCGACCTACTGGTTCGTCAGCACCAGTACGGACGCGGGAGGCAGATCCTGCAGCTCGATGTGGCGCGAGGCGCCGGGGCCGGGCAGCACGGTCACGGTGGACTTGAGCGGGTGCTTCGTCGCCCCGCCGACCTCGGCCGTGTTGGCCACCACGGTGAGCTCCTGCGTGCGGGCGTTGAGGGCGCCGTCGATCTCGACGAGGGCGCCGCGCGTCTCGGTCAGGCTCGGGTTGACCACGCAGACCACCTCGGTCCCGGCCAGCACCCGCGACCAGCACAGCACCTCGCCGGGCCGGGGGAGCGCGTAGCCGCCGTCCGCCCGGCCGAGCCTGCGCAGGTACTGCCGGCCGGCCCGCAGCGCCCGGTGGGCCGCCCGCGTGGCCAGCAGCATCCTGACCCGCTGGTAGATCTCGTTGTCCTGGTCGAAGACGTGGTGGTTCGCGGTGCCGAAGGGACCGAAGCCGGGCAGCTCGGTGTCGAACAGGTGCGCCGCGGCCGGCGACTCGTCGTCGGCGGGCCGGCCGGCGGCTCCCGCCTTGCGCGGATGCTCCGGCCCGAACATGGCCTCCCGCAGATACCGGTCACCCGACAGGTCGCGGACCCCCCAGCCCTCGTCCTTGCCCCTGAGCCACCGGCGCTCGCCCTCCTCGGGGCCGGTGAGCCCCTGTTCGGTGCCGTAGTAGAGGCACGGGATGCCGAGCGAGTACAGCAGCAGCGCGACCCCGACCGTCACCTGACGGGGATCGGGCTCGCTCCGGCCCGGCGGCGTCAGCGCGCCGAACCGGAGCTGGGGATCGATCCAGAGGTCGTCGTGATCGTCCAGCGACGAGACGTAGGCGGATCCGAGAGAACGATGAGTCACCCCATGCGTGGCGAACCTGTTGAAGAACTCCTCGACGGCGTCGGGGAACGGGAAACCCTCCTGCCCGAGCGCCACCTCGCGCATGAGGCGCCGCGTCTCGCCGGTCTCCAGGACGGCGCTCAGATTGCGCCCGATCAGGCTCAGGTACCGCTCCTCGATCGTGTCGCCGCCGCCGACCTCGCCCACGATGAGGAAGTTCGCCTTCCCCAGCCCGTCGGCGAACTCCTTGAGCGCCCCGCAGAACAGCGTGGCGTCGTGCGGCGGCACGTGCTTGAGCGTGTCGATGCGCACGCCGTCGATGTCGGTGAGCGCCACCCAGTAGCTCCAGATGCGGATGATCGTCTGCAGCTCCCTGGACTGGTCGAGGTCCCGGCTGAACCAGTCGGCCCGCCGGTAGGGCGCGTCCGGCTCCTCGTCGCCGCCCGCGCCCCAGCCGCCTCCGTCGCCGCCCGCCCTGGTGTACGCGTCCGGGTCGTGCAACTCGCTCGGCCACACGCCGTGGTCGGGCTCGGTCGGCGCGGTGCCCTGCGGCAGGCGCTGCCCCGTGCCGTCCCGCCACGCGCCGAACGGCAGCCGCCCGCCCGGGCCCGCGTACGGCGGGCGGACCACGTACTCCGGATGGCCGGGGGTGCCGAGGTCGTAGTCCCAGTTCTCGCCGGTGTGGTTGATGAGGATGTCCAGGATGATGCGGATACCGCGCTCGTGGGCCTCCCGCACCAGCTCCACCAGGTCCTCGCGGGTGCCGAATCTGCGGTCGATGTCCAGGAAGTGCTGGATGGAGTAGCCATGGGGGTCGTCCGGCGCGGGGACGCCGTCCACGGACGTGACGGGCCGCTGCTTCCACACCGGAGCGATCCACAGCGCGCTCACGCCGAGGTCGCGCAGGTAGTCGAGCTTGGAGATGACCCCCCGCAGGGTGCCGCCCTGGAAGCGGTCCCGGCCGGAGGCCGCCCACCGGTTCCACATCCACCCGGCCGGGCGGGAGTTCGCCGGACGGGCCCGGTCGACGGGGTCGCGCTCGCGCTCGCGGCCGTCGCTGAACCTGTCGGGCAGCAGGAAGTAGATGACCTCGTCCCGCCAGTCGGACGGCGAGGGGTGATAGCTCTCGCGCTGGGGCCAGACGGCCTCCCAGATGCTCCCGGGTGGGGCTTGGCCGATGATCTCGTCGATATTCGCCATGACGCCAGGCTCCTTGACCGGTATTCGTCCCTGTCTGCCCAATCTGAACCGCGTTACAGTCGCAGGCAAGAGGAGAGGAGACGCGTGGACATCCGGATCCTGGGCACGTTCGACGTCCTGATCGATGGCGACCCCGTCGCGCTCGGCGGACCGCAGCGGATGGCCATCCTGGTAGTTCTGCTCCTGCATCAGGGCGAGGTTCTCAACTCCGACCAGCTCATCGAGCACGTCTGGGGCGGGTCACCGCCCAAGAGCGCACTGAGCGCGCTGCACGCCCACGTGTCCCGGCTGCGCAAGGCGCTCAACGGCGCCGACATCCTGCAGTCGCACGGCTCGGGCTACCGCGTCGCCGTCGAGCCGGACATGGTGGACGCCTTCCGCTTCGAGCGGCTGGTCGAGCAGGGCGGCCGGGCGCTGGCCCAGCGGGACTGGGCGGCGGCCGTGGCGCTGTACAGCCAGGGGCTCGGCCTGTGGCGCGGTCCGGCGCTGACCGAGTTCGCCACCGAACCGTGGGCGCAGTGCGACGCCATCAGGCTGGAGGAGCTGCGCTTCAGCGCCGAGGAGGGCCGGACCGACGCGGAGCTGGCCCTGGGACGGCACGCCGAGGCGCTGCCGCGCCTGGAGCAGCGCGTCAGCGAGCATCCGCTGCGCGAGCGGTCCGTCGCCCAGCTCATGCGCTCGCTCTACCGGTGCGGGCGGCAGGGCGACGCGCTGAACGTGTACGAGCGGGTCCGCCGGATACTCGCCGAGGAGCTGGGCGTGGACCCCGCCCCCGCGTTGCAGGCCACCCACCAGGCCATCCTGCGGCACGATCCGGGGCTCGACGGCAGCCCGGCCCCACCGGCGCGCCAGGACGCGCCGCCGCGGCGCATCGTCAACCTGCCCTCACGCAACCAGGTGTTCTCCGGCCGCGAGACGATCCTGGAGGAGATCGAGGCCGCGCTGACCGAGCCGACGACGCGCCCGCCGCCCCGGGTGGTGGCGCTGCACGGGCTCGGCGGCACCGGCAAGACGCAGGCCGCCGTGGAGTACGCGCACCGGCACGCCGCCGACTACGACGTGGTCTGGGAGGCCTCGGCCGTCGAACCCGTCGCCTTCTGGAGCGTACTGGCGGAGCTGGCGCTGCGCTTGGGCGTACGCCAGCAGGCCGACCGCGGCGAGATCCTCGCCGCGCTGGGCGAGCGCCTGGCCGGAATGGAGCGCTGGCTGCTGATCCTCGACGACGTCGAGGACGGCACGCTGATCGAGGCGTTCCTGTCGTCGCTGCGGGCCGGGCACGTCATCGTGACCTCACGCAACCCCGCCTGGGGCCAGCTGGCCGTGGGCATACGCGTGGGCCCCTTCTCCCGGTCGGAGTCCGTCGACTTCCTGTCCAAGCGCGTGGCCAGGACCAGCGGCGCCTGGGCGCTCGCCGACCAGCTCGGAGACCTGCCCTTCGCGCTGGAGCAGGCCGCCGCCTACAGCGAGCAGACCGGCATGAAGCTCGACGAGTACGGCGACCTGTTCCGGCGCCGCGCGGACCAGTTGCTCACCCGGGACAAGGCGTTCGCCACGGTCTGGCAGCTCGCCTTCGAGCGGGTCGCGCAGGCCTCGCCCGTCGCCATCGAGCTGCTGCACCTCTGCGCGACGCTGGGCCCCGGCGGCGTCTCGCTCGACCTGCTGCACTCCATGCCCGGCGTGCTGCCGCCCGCGCTCAGGGACGCGGTCGAGGACGAGCTGGCCCTGCAGGACGCCATCGCCCACCTGCTGCGTCACTCGCTCGTCGAACGGGACCGGGGGCGGCTGCGCATGCACCCGCTCGTCAAGGCCGCGGTCTGGGCCAGGCTGCCCGGCGAGGAGCGGCGTACCTGGGTGACCTGCGCCGTCGGCATCCTGAGCTCGGTCGTGCCCGCCGACGCCGAGAACCCCACCACCTGGCGTACCTGGGACAGCGTCATCCCCGACGTCATCCACCTCGGCCAGGAGGCCGGCAGCGCGGGCCTCGTCGTGCCGGGCCTGGCCCGCATGCTCTGCGGCTCCGGCCACTACCTCACGATCCGGGCGGCGTTCGAGCGGGCGCAGGAGCTGTTCGAGCTGGCGCTGCGGCTGGTCAGGCGGCAGCCGGGCGCCGACGGCGACCTGGCGGCCGTCCTGTCCGACCACGGCAACCTGCTGGAGCTCACCGGGGACATCAACGGCGCCCGCGCCGCCCAGGAGCAGGCGCTGGTGCTGGCCGAACGGGCCATGGGCGGTGACCACCCCGCCGTGGCGCGGGTCCTGCAACGGCTCGGCGCCGTGCTCGTCTGCCAGCGCCGCCTGCCCGAGGCCAGGCGTACCCTCGAACGGGCGCTGGCCATCCTGACGGCCTGGCACGAGCCGGACCGCAGGGAGATCGCCCGCGTCAGCCGGGACCTGGGCTTCGCCGCGTGGACGGCGGGCGACCTGCGCGCCGCCCAGGAATGGCTGACCAGGGCGCTGGCCACGGCGCGTACGATCCTCGGCCCCGACCACCCCGACGTCGCGCACACCCTGTCCGGGCTGGGCCTCGTCGTCCAGGACACGGGCCGCCCGCAGCGGGCCGTCAAGCTGCAGGAGCAGGCGGCGTCGATGCTGGCCGCCGTGTACGGGGACGAGCATCCCGACGTCGCCCACACCCTCGACAAGCTCGGGTACGCGCTGCGTCTCACGGGCCGTTTCGAGGAGGCCAGGATCAGCCACGAGCGGGCGCTGTCGATCCTGGAGTTCTGCTACGGCCCCGGCCACGGTGAGGTCGGCATGCCGCTGACCAACCTCGGCCTGGTCGACCTGGACACCGGCGAGCCGAAGCTGGCCAGGGACCACCAGGAGCGGGCGATCCAGGTGTTCAGGAACGCCTACGGCGACGACCACGCCCACGTCCACCTGGGCGTGCGCCGGCTGGGCCAGGCCCTGCTGGCCGACGGCCGGGCCGCCGAGGCGCGGGACCTGCTGCGCAGCGCGCTCGCGGGCACCGAGCGGGTGCTGGGCAACGGTCACCCGGACGTGGCGTACACGCTGCTCGACCTCGCGGAGGCGTACGAGCGGCTGGAGGAGCAGGAGTCCGCCGACGACTGCCGCTCCAGGGCCGAGCGGATTCTGGCACGTGGCAGGAGCCCCATTCAGGGTTAGCCCTCAGCCGCCCCCCGAGGCCGGATCCGCCCGGGAACGTGACCCTGGGGACATGCCGGATTTCACGGACGTCCCGGGGGAAGCATGACCACGATCACCGAACGCCGCGAGTCCACCGTCCACTTCGAGGCGGTGGTGCGGCCACCGGGCCGGGCCTCCATGTTCGCCGAGTCGTCGGCCGTACAGGCGGCGCGTCTCGACGACCTCAGACCGTCGCCGGAGCGGGCCGCGCAGGCCGCGCTCGCCCTGCAGCGCAGGGGATTCACCGTGCGGCACATCGGGACGTTCTCCATCAGCGCGGAGGGTCCGCGCCGGCTCTGGGAGGAGACGTTCAACACCCGCGTGGAAGTCAGACCGCACAGCCTGCGCGGCGCGCCGGTCGCCACCGTGGAGGACGAGGTCTCCTATCTGTCGCACGTGTCCGGGGTCCCGTTCACGCTGCCCGCCGACCTGGAGCCGCTGATCGAGCGGGCCTACCCGCAGGCGCCGCCGCAGTTCTACGGCTCGCCGCTGCCGCCCCGGGTGGCCTATCACCATCTGCGGGTGCCGGACGACGTCGGGCTCCTGCTGCGCGCCTGCCATGTGCACGAGCAGGGGGTGACCGGCCGGGGCGTGTTCGTCGCCATGGTCGACACGGGCTTCTACAAACATCCCTTCTACCCGCATCACGGCTACAACTACAACGCCACCCTCGCGCCGGACGCCGCCCGCGTGGACCACGACGAGTACGGCCACGGCACGGCCGAGGCGGCCAACATCTTCGCCTGCGCGCGCGACGTGGACTTCGTCGGCGTGAAGATGGGCGGCAACGCCACGCTCGCGTTCAAGACCGCCTCCGACCTGTCACCCGCGGTCCTGACCAACAGTTGGGGCTACGACCTCAACGGGCTCACCGGGCTGCCCAACCATCTGCGGCCGCTGGAGTTGGCCGTGCTGGAGGCCGTGCGGGTGCGCGGCATCACGGTCTGCTTCTCGGCGGGCAACGGCCACATCTCCTTCCCCGCGATGATGCCCGACGTCATCGCCGCGGGCGGCGTGTACGTGGCGGACACGCAGGTCAACGGGGAGTTCAAGATGGAGGCGTCCGACTACGCGAGCAGCTTCGACAGCCTCATCTATCCCGGGCGGCACGTGCCCGACGTCTGCGGGCTGGTGGGACGGCAGCCCAGGGCGCTCTACATCATGCTGCCGACCGAGCCCGGCGACGTCATCGACTCCTCGCTGGCCGGGTCCGGTTACCCGGTCAAGGACGGCACCGCGCCCGACGACGGCTGGAGCGTGATCAGCGGCACCAGCGCGGCGGCGCCGCAGATCGCCGGGGTGTGCGCGCTGTTGAAGCAGGTCCAGCCGGGGCTGTCGCCCGACCTGGTGAAGGCGCTGCTCAGGGCGTCGGCGCGGGACGTCGTCGACGGCAAGAGCGGGACCGGCGAGCTCGCGGGGGAGGGCTTCGACGGGGCGACGGGCGCGGGGCTCGTCGACGCCGCGGCGGCGTACCTGCTGGCGCGCTCGGTCACACCGCGCAACCTGCACACCGTCCCACCACCCGTCTGACGGGCCACCATGACTGCCGGTAGGCCGGCCCGCCCGAAGGGCAGGTCAGACCGGCGGGGGTCGCGGCGGCGTCGCGGGGGCGGCCGCTGCGGCCCTGCTGGGCCTTCTCAGGGGGCGTCCAGCGGTTTACGTTCCGGTTCAGTAGCTCTCGGGCCTCGTCCCTACTGGGGGAATCCGCATGCGCATGTTCCGCAGAACGGTCCTCATCCTCATCACGGCGCTCTCCCTGCCGCTGGCCATGGCCGTCCCGGCGCAGGCCGGCGGGCTCGACGACCTCTTCGCCAAGCTGCTGGTGAAGCAGGTCAAAGGCGCGAACGTCAAGAAGCACCTGGACGCGTTGCAGGCGATAGCCGACGCCAACGGCGGCACGCGGGCGACGGGCACGCCCGGCTACAACGCCTCCCGCGACTACGTCGCCGGCAAGCTGCGCAAGGCCGGCTACAAGGTCACGCTCCAGCCGATCAACTTCGTGGAGAGCTGGACCGAGAACAGCCCGCCCGTACTCAACGCCTACGTTCCGAACGAGGACTTCTTCACCTTCCAGCCCTCCCCGGCGGGCGAGGTGACCGCGCCGGTACAGGGCGTGGACCTCACCCTGCCGCCGACGCCCACGCCGACCTCCAACAGCGGCTGCGAGGCGGCGGACTTCGCCGGCTTTACGCGGGGCAACATCGCGCTCATCCAGCGCGGCACCTGCGCCTTCGCCCAGAAGATCCGCAACGCGGGAGCGGCGGGCGCCTCCGGCATCATCGTCTTCAACGAGGGCCAGCCAGGCAGGACCGACGCGTTCCCGCTGGACATCGGCGAGTGGCGGGCCGGCGTCCCGATGGTCTTCGCCGACTTCGCCGTCGGCAACGCGCTGGCCGCCACGCCGGGCGCGAGCGTCCACCTCAAGGTCGACGCCACCCTCGTCCTGGGCACCAACGACAACGTGATCGCCGAGAGCCGCGGCGGTGACCCGCGCAACGTCGTCATGACCGGAGCGCACCTCGACTCGGTCCACGCCGGGCCCGGCATCAACGACAACGGCTCCGGCACGGCCTCCATCCTGGAGGTCGCCGAGGAGATGGCGCTCTATCCGGTCAAGAACAAGGTGCGGTTCGCGTTCTGGGCCGGCGAGGAGATCGGTCTGCTCGGCTCCGACCAGTACGTCGAGAAGCTGACCCCGGCACAGCGGGACCGCATCAGGCTGTACCTGAACTTCGACATGGTCGCCTCGCCCAACTACGCCTACAAGCTCTACGACGGCGACAACTCCGACGCCGTCGGCTCGCCCGCCGGCCCGCCCGGATCGGCGCAGATCGAGAAGCAGCTCGAAGCCTTCTACGACAGCCGCGGCCTGGGCCACAACGGCACCGACTTCGACGGCCGCTCCGACTACGGGCCGTTCATCGCGGTCGGCATCCCGTCCGGCGGCATCTTCACCGGTGCCGAGGGGATCAAGACCGCCGCGGAGGCGGCCCTGTTCGGCGGCACGGCGGGCGTGGCGTACGACGTCTGCTACCACCAGGCGTGCGACACGACCGCCAACATCAACGCGACCGCGCTGGACGTGGACGCCGACGCGATCGCCGACTCCATGGCCAGGTACGCGTTCAACACCCGGTCCATCCCCGCCCGGGCGGTGGTCGCGTCCAGTGCGCGCGCCGCGGTGACCGGCTCCGTCAGCTGATCTGCCGGGACCCCGCGCCTGCCTTCCGCACCAGCCGGGAAGAGGCGCGGGGTCGCGCCGGTTGCATCCGTACGTGGACGAGATCGACGTCGTGGTGATCGGGGCCGGGCAGGCCGGGCTGTCGAGCGCTTACTTCCTGCGCCGGTTCGGCTTCGAGCCGCTGGTGCTGGACGCGGACGACGGGCCGGGCGGCGCGTGGCGGCACCGGTCGCCGTCGCTGACCATGGACAAGGTGCACGGCCTCTTCGACCTGCCCGGCGTGCGGCGCTCCGATCCGGCGGTGAACGGTGGGTGGCGGCCCGCCGCCGTGGTGGTGCCCGCGTACTTCGCGGACTACGAGCGAGAGCTTGGGCTCGCCGTGCTGCGGCCGGTCAAGGTGACGGCGGTGGCGCGGGGCGAGGGCGGGCGGCTCGTCGTCACCTCCGGCGCGGGGGAGTGGGCGGCGCGGGCGGTCGTCAACGCCACCGGCACCTGGACCCGCCCGTACTGGCCGTACTATCCGGGCACGCGCTCCTTCCGCGGTCGTCAGCTGCACTACGCGACCTACCGGGGGCCGGAGGAGTTCGCGGGGCGGCGGGTGGTCGTCGTGGGTGGCGGGACCTCCGCCGCGCACGTGCTCTCCGAGATCGCCGGCGTGGCCGCGAGCACCCTGTGGGCCACGCGCCGGCCGCCCGTGTTCCGCCCGCTGGACGACTTCGGCGAGGACGCGCGACGCGACGCGGTCGCCCTGGTCGAGGAGCGGGTACGCGCCGGGCTGCCGCCGCAGAGCGTGGTCGCCGTGACGGGGCTCGGTTACACGCCGATCGTCCGGGAGGCGCTGGCCAAGGGGGCGCTGGAGCGGCTGCCGATGTTCAGCCGGATCACGGCCGACGGGGTGAGCTGGGACGACGGGCGGTACGAGGAGGCCGACACGATCGTCTGGGCCACCGGGTTCCGGTCGGCGCTGGACCACCTCGCCCCGCTGAGGCTGCGCGAGCCCGGGGGCGGGATCCGGGTGGACGGCACCGCGGTGCTCGCCGAACCGCTGCTGCAGCTGGTCGGATACGGCCCGTCGGCCAGCACGATCGGCGCCAACCGCGCGGGCCGCACCGCCGCCGGGAACATCCGCCGGCTCCTCGCCATGGCCCCCGCCGCCTGAACCTACTATAAGGCGTAGTAAAAATACCGATTGCGGCAAGGGGCTCGGTAACGCGGGCAATAGGTCTCGACACGGGGCGTTACCACGGGTTAGCGTCCATGTATAAGGATCTTTATCCGTCTTTGGAGGTCCCCCCGATGGATGTTCCCGGCTACACCGAAGTCCGGGAACTTGGACATGGCGCCACCGGCCGGGTCATGCTCGCCTTACGGGAGTCCGACGGAACGCCCGTGGCGATCAAGCACCTGTCCGCGCGATTACGCGATGACGAGCTGTTCGTCGAACGGTTCCGCGCGGAGGCCGGGCTGATCCGCGAGCTCGACAGCCCGCACACGGCCCGCCTGCTCGACTACATCGAAGGCCAGGAAGACGCCTGCATCGTGATGGAGCTGGTGGACGGCGTCACCCTGCGCCGCCTGCTGCGGCACGCGGGCGCCACCGGTCCCGAGGCGGCGCTGACCGTACTGAAGGGCGCCCTGCTCGGGCTGGCCGAGGCGCACCGGCGCGGCGTCGTACACCGTGACTTCAAGCCCGAGAACGTGATCGTCTCGCCGGACGGACAGAGCAAGCTCGTCGACTTCGGCGTCGCCGCGCACTCCGGCGAGAACCCCCCGCTCGCTGGGACCCCCTCCTACATGGCGCCCGAGCAGTGGGCGGACGCCCCGGCCGGGCCGGCGTCGGACGTGTACGCGGCGGCCGTGGTGTTCTTCGAGTGCCTCACCGGGCACCGGCCCTTCACCGGCGAGAACTACGCCGCCCTCGCCTACCGGCACCAGCACGCCGAACCTCCGCTGGAGGAGGTCGAGGAGCCGATGCGGGCGCTGGTCGGGCACGGCCTGGCCAAGGACCCCGCCGACCGGCCGGAGTCGGCCGAGGTGTTCCTGGAGGAGCTGGAGAAGGTCGCCGACCTCGCCTACGGCACCGGCTGGGAGGTACGCGGCCGGGCCGGACTCGGCCTGCTGACCGTGCCGCTCACCGCGCTTCTTCCCCTGTCGAAGCCGCTGCCGGCGCAGGGGAACGGCACGAGCCTGTTCCAGAGCGCGCTCGCGCCGATGACCAAGTTCGCGGTGACGAGCGGCCTGGTGGTCGCGACCGCCGCCGCGGTGGTGTCGGCGTTCGTGATCTGGAACGATGCACCGCCGGACGACAGCGTCGCCGCGCTCCCGCCCGTCAGCACGTCCGCTCCCGTCATCCCCAGCCGATCGGGTACGGCGGAGCCGTCCATCGTCACCGCGGGCCCGAGCACCACTGACGCGGTGGATCCGGCGGCCACCAGGGAGCACGCCGACCCCACCGGATCGCGGGAGCCGGCCCGCTCGCACGAGCCCGTCCGCTCGCACGAGGCCACCCGCGGGCCGGAGCCGACCCCGACCCCGGCCACCCACCCCGCCACCTCTCAGCCGACCGTCAAGCCGACCGTCAAACCGACCAGTCGGCCGACGACCAAGCAGGCGGCCGGCGAGCCCAAGCCGTCTGAACGCCCGGCCACCACCCGCCCCGCGACCACCCAGGCCCCCGCCCCGACCGCCGCCGCGCAGCCGCTGGTCTCGGTTTCGGTCAAGGTGTCGGTCGGCGTGCCGCTGCTCGAGGGCAAGGACGGCCTGCTGGACGCGGACGTCGGTCTCGGACTTGGGAGCGGTCTGCTCGGCTTCGTGCTGGTCCCGGGCTCGGCCCTGCTCGGCCGTCAGTGGGTGGCCCGCAGAGCCAGGCGCCGGGTGGGCGATGCCGGACATACCGAAATTTGCTAATTTGCCGTCCGATACATGTGATCCCCTACTATCTAGCCTCGGACAGGGGCGAACTTCGGAGCCCCGCAGCTCGGGCGAAGGAGAAGTGTGGCGGTTGCATCCCCCGCTGACCGGCGGCGCCGTCCCATCCGAACTCTCACCCAAGCGCTCTCCGCGCTGCTCACGGCGGTGCTCCTGGCGGCAGGACCGGCCACCCCCGCGCACGCGGCCCCCAAGCCGACGATCAAGCAGCTCAAGAAGGAGCTGGCCGCGCTGCGGAAGCAGTCGGACAAACTGATCACCGAGTACTACAACGGCCGCATCGCCCACCAGAAGGCCGAGAAGGCGGAGCGGGCCGCCAAGGAGAAGCTGGCCGCGGCCCAGGAGATCTACGCCCGCGAGTCGGTTGAACTCCGGCGTATCGCCATCGCCCAATACACCAACGGCGGCCCACAGAGCGCCGCCACCATGCTCTCGGGGGCCGGCGACCCGTCGGCGCTCATGGGCAACCTGGCGCTCTCCAACCACCTCATCGACCGGCAGAACGCCCGGCTGAGCGGCTTCGCCCAGGTCAGGGACGCCCGCAAGCAGGCCGAGCAGGAGGCGGCCGCCCGCGCCGAGGAACTCGGCACCCAGGTCGCGGACCTCGGCAAGCGCAAGGACAAAGCCGAGGACCTGATCAGGAAGATCAAGGACAAGATCGACAAGCTGTACAAGGCGCCGGGGGTACGGCGTTCGGACGGCACCTGGGTCCCGCAGCTACCCGGGGGCTCCGACAACATCACGCCCCGGATGCGCCTGGTCAAGACCCTCGTGAAGGAGCGGTTCGACGTACCGAACGGCATCGGCTGCTACCGGGCGATCCAGGACGGCGGCGAGCACCCGCTCGGGCGGGCGTGCGACTTCATGCTGAGCCGCGGCGGCTCGATGCCGACGGCCGCCGAGGTGGCCCGCGGCAACGAGATCGCCGCCTGGGCGATCAAGAACTCCAAGCGGCTGGGCATCATGTACATCATCTACCGGCAGCGAATCTGGCACGCCAGGACCGGCGCCTGGCGCACGATGTCGGACCGCGGCGGCACCACAGCCAACCACTACGACCACCCGCACATCTCGGTGTACTGAGGCGGTGGAGGATGCTCCAAAGGGCCTCCGCTTCGCTCCGGGCTGTTCTTCCTCGGGGGCGCCTTCGGCGCACAACGGGCTTCGCTTTCTGGGCGCTTCGCGCATTGAGGGCTCAGACGTCGCTTCCAGTCGGGCCAAAGCCCCGACCCCTGTAGGGCCTCGCTTCGCTCGGACGTCCTCCCCGCGCAGGCTTCGCCTGCGAGGACCCGAAGCTCGTGCGGGTACCAGTGGCCGAGATCCGCTTTCTTGGCCAGCAGGCTCAACGCCTGTTCACGCCGTTGGCAGAAGCGGGAGCCGTAGGCAAGGAACCCGGCAGACAGCACAGCGGCCGGGCCGGGAAGGTCGCCGCGGGGGATGCCACTGATGCTGCCTGCCGGGAGAGGAGACGCGACGAGGCAGGAACAATGGGCTCCCGCCCCTCCGGCCGGGACCCATGCCTGTCGCGTCGCGCCCGTCATCACCTGGCGATGTAGTCCGCCAGGACGTATGCCGCGCCCTCCGGGTCGCTGGTCGGGTGGCGCTTCTCGGCGCTCTGCCAGGAGTAGTAGGCGCCGCTGTACCCGACGAACACCCACACCGGTAGCCCCGGCTGCGGTCGGTGCACCATGAGCGCACTGTTATTGTCCCGTAGCTCGGCATTGACGCCGAGGTTGGTGAGCTGGTCACGCAGCCGGATGAGCAGGTCGCCCTCTTCGTCGTTGTGCGCGAAGCCGGCCGTTGCCGCTGCCATGATCGAATTCATCTCCCGCTCCTTTTGGCCCGGCCGCCGTCGAGGCAGTCGAGACATTCGCGCTCCCCACTGGAGGTTTCATCTCCGTTGCTGTCGCCGACGAGGAGCGCGCGACGGGAGTCGCGCAGCTTGATCCCGCGCACCCGGCAGGTGGGGCGGGGCGACGTCTCGCTGGTCTCGTCCGGCCGGATCACCGTTGCCATCTCCTCGTTCATCCGGCGTCCCCTGTGGTGGGAGGCCGCGTAACGTACCGTGGTTGCTTGATGACAAGTCCACCGGCGAACCTCAGACACCGGGACCGCTGAGCAACCCCCTGACGTCCCCCTCTTGGCCCCCTCAACGGGAGGTGACCCCAATGGCCGACAAGGTCCCTAACCTGCAACTGCAGAGATGGCGTGAGCAACACAAGCTCACCCGCGACCAGCTCGCCCAACTGATCAACCAGTCCAAGAGCGGCATAGCCGGGCGGCTCGCCTGCGACGAGGAGAGGATCCGGCGTTGGGAGAAGGGGGAGGTGGCCTGGCCACGAAATCCGTACCCGGCGGCCCTGGAAGAGGTCACCAGGCTGCGGATGGAGGCTCTGGGGTTCGGACGCTCGAAAGCGCCGACCGTCCTGCCAGTCGGCGCAGCGCCACTCACCCGAGACACGCCCCCAGAAATCGACGAGATCGCGGACATCGCCGATTGGCTCAATCAGGGCAGCCGCCACTCCGAGGCCATCGAGGAGATCGAACAGGCGGCAGCCTCCATGGCCGGCGCACACACCGAGATCCCTCCCAAGAACCTGATGCGCCACGTCAGACGCGTACACCGCCAAGTCCGTGACTTGCTCAACCAGAGCGATCTTCGGTTCCGCCAGGTGCGCGATCTGTTGCGGATCGACGCCGACCTGATCGCCCACGCCGCCGTACTGCTCGGCGACGTCAACCGCGACCAGGCAGCCGAGGCGTACGGCCGGATAGCCGTCCAACTCGCCGAGGAAGCCAGTTCCAACCCCGGACTTGCCTGGTACGCCCGCGCCAAGACCGCACGCTGGCAAGGCCACTACATCGAGGCCGCCGACCTCGCCCGACGCGGATACAACGCCACCCCCGCAGGGCCGATGAAACACCAGCTCGAGTGGTACGAGGCCAACTCCGCAGCACTGTTCGGAGACATCAGCCGAGCCCGCGACGCCGCCCACCGCGCCGACCTCTGCGCCGATTCGGTGACCACCATCCCGCCCCGCTCCGTCTGGTCCTTCCCCACACAACGACAGACGCTCTTCAGCCTGGCGGTAGCCGTACGAACCGGAGAGCCTGACACAGCACTGGGTGCGGCCGCCATGGCCGACCGAGCAGCAGCCGCGGGTGACCGGCCCTCACTTGCCACCTGGGCACAGATTAGAGTCGCCGCAGGCATCGCCCACCTACTCAAAGACGACCTGTCCGGCGTCATGCACGAGACCGTGCCAGTCCTGTCCATACCGCCTGAGCTACGCCTGACCACGGTCACCGGCTACCTCGACGACCTGTCGCACCGGCTTGCCCATCCACGCTTCGCCGACTGCGCCGACGCCGTACGGCTCAGGCAACAGATCCGCGACTTCAACGCCGCCGCCCTACCGGACGAACCCACGATGGAGAGCGCATGAGCCCGCTTCCCGTACAGATGGAAAACCGCTGGGCCGACCGAGCGGAACCACAACCGGGCGAAGGCACCTTCTACTGGCACATGCTGGTCGGCCGTTACGCGCAGGTCCGTGCCCTTGCCCAGGAAGCACGAGACCGGCTCGCCCCCTTCTCCGGCCTGCACGACACGCCTTCCAAATGGCTGCACATGACCACACTCGTCGCCGGCTCCACCGACGACATCTCTCTCGACCAGGGCCACGCGATGCTAACCGAGGTCTCACGTCTGCTTGCCGACGTGCCGCCCATCACCGTGACGCTGGGCCGCATCCTCTACCACCCACAAGCGATCATGCTCGGCGTCGAGTCTGCCTCTGAGCTGAAGCCCATCCACGACGCCGTCCAAACAGCCACCGAAACCCTCACCGGCCACCCAGAACGCACCGAAGGCCCCGCCACTTGGGCCCCACACATCACCATCGCCTACAGCATCGCCAAGCAGCCTGCCGCTCCACTGATCGAAGCTCTGGGACCCAGGCTCCCAGCCCATGAACTCACCCTCGACTCCGTCAGCCTCGTCATCCAGCACGGCCCCGAACGCCTCTGGAACTGGCAACACATCGGCTCCGCCCTCCTTCTCGGCGAAACCGACCCCCTCTAACCACCGCCGGAGTCACGCGATCAGTCGACACTACCTCTGCTGGCCGCGCTGCGGCTCTCCGGCCGGTCGCGGCCAGCACCGCCCACACGCCCAATACCGCAGCGCGATCTGCGCCAGCCGATACGCTTCTCCGAAGTCAGACCTTGGAACGCGTTGCGCTTTCGAGGTCGCGCCGGTCTAGAACAGTTCCGTTCTCATGTTTCATTCGCATTAGATCCAACAGTCCCTGAGGCGTCTCAGTACGGTCATCTATGGCATCAAACGCAGAGATCCTAATATTCTCCAGTAGGCGATATATAAGGTTTGCAAGATATGAAGGACCAGTTCCTCCGTAGCCCCAGGTGGCGTTTATCCCCTCGCCGCCCGGTGCAAGATACAGCTTTCCGTCACGGGTGCGAATCCAGGCATCGCCGTCGAGGATGAGTGATTGAAGCGGAGATTCGCCGGGAAGCTGATGAGGCAGAGCTGCAAAGTATCTATTGTCACGATCAGGGCGATATGCGGGCAATCCTGTTGCTGGATCGTGAAATAGCGCATCGCCTCGACTGGCTCCCAAGCGAGCAAACTCTGCTCGCCATGAGCATGCCTCAAGAGAGGCGATCCATTCGGCAGCTACATTGCCACTTTGATAGATTTGCGTGACTGTTGAGAATGGCTGAAGCCTACCCTTAACCCACCCGTAAGCCTCTTTTGCGCACCGTGACGCAAGATCATCTTCTCGGGAGAAAATCTCCGCCCACGCGATCTCATTGTCGCGTCCTGTTGGTTCCGCTGGAGGGGCTGGCGCTGGGATAGGTCGTGCAGCAATCGTTACGCTACTCGACTGCTCCCAGTCTTCAATGTCGGACTCTGCCCACAAGAACCCTTGATGTCTACGGCGCCTGACTATATAGCGGAGGACGGTCCCGACTGGGTGATCGTGAGGGTATTCATTAGCAAGCTCTAATACTATCGATTCATCGATTTCGTCCTTGGGATGCTCTAGGACAGCTGACTCGTCAGGATCCCACCGTCTCATTACCGATGGAATGCGCAGAGAGATTGGCCAATATGGGATTGGTCTGCCGAGAGTGCGTCGCAGATCATCCGCGTCCACGTAGTTGCTGTTCTCGGGGCGTGAAGGCTCAAACTCGATTAAATCGTTGAGGCTAACCAAGACGATCGAGAAAGCATGTGGGAGAAGTTTGGAGAGCGTTTCCCTGTGGAAATGGCTCTCCTGGAATGGGTAGACTAGACAGACTCGACCGTAGTCGGTATCCCACGTTAGAACGGCAAAGTTTGAAAGAAACTGAATGCCTAGATATGGGCAAGGTTTGGCGGCCGTCCTCAGGTCTTCCAGCCGATACCTGGCCGCTGGCTTGTGCCCTCGACTCCTAGCCCACTGATCAATCTGCTGCCGCTCCCACCGATCATGTCCATCATCATCCCTAATTGGAATGGGGAAAAGCGACTCTCGCCGCAGCCTCCATATATCTCGCAGAGGCAGATCAAGCAGTGCTGCAATGTCAGCGACAGTCAGCAGATCGGACTGCATTTTAGGTCGACCTCCGTAGCATTCATCGCGTCGAGATAGATTACGAGTAGATGCACTATTGAACGATGCGGAGTTGGACGCAAACCGAGGAGATGGTCTTGTTGAGCTCCGCCAGCATGTCGTTGGCCTCTTCGCTTGCCTCTATTGCATTATGCAACCTAACGATGGCTTCCGCTAGTGCCTCGACATTCGTATCGGGCTGTTCGTGTGACTTCAGTGCATCTAGTGCTGTACCAGCGATGGCAACCCAATTGATGGGGCTATCATTAACGCCTTCTTTAGGTGCGATCCAGTCGAGAGTTGCATCGAGATCATCCAGCGTTGCAGCATCCAGAAGCGTCGAGCCGGATAGCTCAAGCATTTTTGGCTCAACGTAGTCACGAAGAACGCTTGCTGCCCCACGGATCCTATCTATTGTGCCGTAAGCTTGAGTAGATGATACCCATGTCCATGTCCAGGCATCTGAGCAATTTCGGCCAAGAGTGATTAGCTCGTCGAGGTCCGTCTTCGACATTGCCCTCTGATTCTTCAGTCCAGTTGATATATCACCAATCAGCTTGAGGGCCTCGCCCCTGCGTTTAAAGAATAGCTCAGGCAGGGATTTTTCCCGTGGCAGATGTTGGGACTTCACCTGCAGATTATTTGAGTACTCATGCAAGCGTTCACCCAATTGATTAGCTACGCCCATTAGTGACTTGAGTTGCTGTGCTGCCGACATCTGCGAGGTGATCTGATTGAGAATAATTAGACCTACGGGGACCGCGAGAAGAAATCCCGCAAATGAAGAGAATAGATTTGTCCAAAATGGAGCATTTGCCCAGACTTGGGCAATGTCACCTATTGTGCCAAGCGCTATGATCGCCGCTCCGAGTCCAGCCATTCCTTTAGCGGCTGTCTGGATCGATTTTGGGCTGTCACGCCATGTTCTCTCAAGGAACTTCTTCAATGCTCGAAGTTGGCGACCGACCGAAGGCGCGTCCATAGGCACATGGTCTAAGAGAAGTGAGCGTATGTGAAGACCAAGAGCTCCAGTTGGCCTCTGCTGGCCGTTTATGCCAGAGGAGTAGGGCCGCTGGCCAGCGGCCGACTGATCAGAGTGCAGTAGACGTGTCAGCCGAGCGCCGCGGTTCCCTGGGGGCGTGGCTCGTGGGAGGCTTTTGTTCTACACGATCACGTTCACTTCCTATCCCAATGAACTCGGCCGGTGCAACGTAACAGAAGGTCCGTTACCGCGAGTCTGCCGCGTGGCTTCCGATGCTCGGGCCTTGATGGCCCTGTGCTTCGAGTCCACTTGCCACCGAGTTACGCGAGCTACGCACCGATCTTGCTAACACGGGTGCTAACAACGTACCTGGGTAACCGTGGACTGCCGTGGGTTCCTGGTCGGCGCCGCGTGGCTGTGAGCAGGGCTAAAAGCCTTATGCGGACGCCCGTGGACGTCTTCGATCCGGCTTGTAAACAGAAGGTCATGGGTTCGACTCCTCTCGTCGGCTCTGTGCTTGAACAGGGAAAACGCCCGGTCTGAGATCAACTCGGACCGGGCGTTTTTGATCGAATGCGATGAGAGTGCGATCGATCTTGGATTTTCAGGCCTCAGCTGTCACAAGCTCGTCCGCGTCCCGCATTGGCGGATAACGGCGGAATCGGGTCCCGCTTTCCCTCGCGGAACGGCTTCAAAAGATCGTCGAGCATCGCCACCGGCGTGATGAGCGAACCAGGCGCACTCGGCGATGTCAACGGCCAAGTGCGTGTCGCCGCTGGTGGCCATGTAGAAGTCCCCAGTTCTTCGAAGTTGACTACTTCTTGATCAGGCGTGCTGGCGTCCTGGTGCGTGCCTGTTTCATCCGGAAGGACTCGC
>NZ_JAHKRM010000072.1 GCF_019396345.1 Nonomuraea guangzhouensis
GAGCCGGGGGCCCGCGCCCAGCCGCCGGCCGACCAGCGGCCTCCGTCAGCCGGCGGCCGACCAGCGGCCGTAGCGGCGCATGCCGTACAGCAGGGGTCGGGCCTCGGTCAGGGTGGAGATGCGGAACGGCTCGCCGAACACCATGCGCTGCGGCCCGACCAGCACGCTCTGGCTCACCCGGCAGTCCGCCACCGAGTGCGCCGCCTCGTACAGGTGCGCACCGCCATACCCGCTCTCGTGCTCCCACGCCACCAGGTCGAAGCGGTCCGGATCCCCGGAGGCGAACAGTTCCGCCGTCTCCCTGGCCCGCTCGTGCAGCAGGTTGACGGCGAAGCTCCCGCTGTCGAGCAGCGCCCGCAGCGTCGGGCTCGCCGCGCGGACGCCGATGATCAGCGTCGGCGGCTCGACGCTCGCGCTGCACATCGCCGAGCAGGTCATGCCCCACTGCTTGCCCTGCCGGTCCGTGGCGGTGATGATCGCCACTCCGCTCGGGAAGCCGGCCATGAAGCCGCGGAAGCGGCCGGGGAGGCGCTCCGTGGGCGGGATCGTGGCCTCACTTCGGAGTACGGTCATGCCGTGTCACCACCTCGCGGCCGGTGTGATGTTCGCTTCCATGAGACCGCCCTTCGCGATCGGCACGTATCGGTCGGCCACGTTCAGCAGCACGCCGCTGAGTCCGGTCGTGAACAGGGCCATGAGGAGAAACGCCAGGTACAGCCCCGCCGGCAGGAGACCGGCGCTGTAGCCGGCCTGCAGGATGACGATCTCCGTCAGGCCTCTCGTGTTCATGAGCACGGCGATCCGCATGCCGGAGGCCGGCGACCGGCCCCCGACGCGGGCCCCCGCGTAGCTGCCGCCCACCTTGGCCGCGATCGCCACGACGGTGATCGCCACCGCCGCCTGCCAGGAGAAGGTGCTGCCGGGCGCCAGTGCCATCGCGGCGCCGGTGCTGACGAAGAGCACCGGCAGCATCGTGCGGCCGATCCGTCCCAGCAGCTCCGCCACCCTCGCCCACGGGCCAGGACCCTCCTCCGCGGGCAGTGACAGGCCGACGAGCACCGCGCCGAAGACCTCGGTGAGTCCGAAGCGACCGGTCGCGGTGGCCGCCGCCCACGCGATGGCGCCCACCACGACCGGCACCGCCCGGGGGAACCTGCCCGCCAGCGAGTGCGGCACCAGCCGCCGCAGCAGCAGCGCGGCGCCCGCCCCCGCCACCAGCACGACCAGCGCGGCGGCCGGGCCACCGCTGTGCGCCGTCCCAAGAGCGATCGCGAGCAGCACCCACGTCACGACGTCGATGCCCGAGGCACTCAGCAGCGCCAGGCGCCCCTCCTCGGTGTGCTCCATGCGGCGATCCCGCAGGATCCCGGCCAGGACGGGCACCGCGGTGACCGTCAGCGCGACCGCCACCATCAGCGTGAACGCGCCCGCGGGCGCACCGCCGCGCAGCGCCGGGTCGCCGCTGTCGATCAACCACCACGCCACCAGGCCGCCGGTGGCCAGCGGGACGACGGCCGAGCCGACCGACAGGCACGTGACGGCCCGCATGAGGCGGCGGTCGAGGCCCGCGCGCATCCCGTGCGCCGTGCCCACCAGGAACAGGGCCACGCCCAGGTGCCCGGCCTGGCCGAGCAGCCCCAGATCGGGCGGCCCGGCCCAGGGCAGGCCGCCCCATTCCACGTACGGCAGCAGGAGGCCACCGAAGGCCAGGCAGAGCGCGATCTCGAAGACCACTTCCGGCTGGCGGGTCAGGCGCGCGAGCAGCCGCGCGACGAGGACGACAACAACGGTGGCCACGGCCACGAGCAGGGTTGTCATGGCCATCAGTGCATCTGGGAGAGGTATTCGTATTGGCTGGGCAGGCTCTTGACCAGGTCCCTGGACTGGTCCCTGATCAGCTGGAACTCCTTGTCGGCCGCCGTGCCGTCCATGAGCGCCAGCGCCGGCGCCGGCTTGACCGGCTCCCCGCCGAGGCCGAGCAGGACCGCCAGGTAGGAGTACGCCTCGAAGCCGTGGTAGTGGGGGAAGATCGAGGACTCCGTGGGCAGCTTCGAATGCCACTGCTCCAGGCGCTCGGCGAACCCGTCCGGGACCGCCCTGGTCTTGGCGTCGCGCCAGTACTGGTTGTCATTGCGCGCGGCACCCCGATAGTGCAGGACGAGGAACTCGCGCACCCCCTCGATGGCCTGCGCCACCGACCGGTTGTACGCGTCCTGGAGCACGGGGTCCCAGTCGCCGGCCGGGAAGTGCTTGACGAGCTGCTCGATGCCGTGCTGGATGAAGAAGATCCCGGTGGACTCCAGGGGCTCGACGAAGCCGCTGGACAGGCCGATGGCCACGCAGTTGCCCACCCAGGACCGCTGGGTGCGGCCGATGCGCATCTTGATGTGGTTGGCCTCCATGTCGTCCGCCTCGGGCCCGACGAACTCCCGCAGCGTGCGCTCGGCCTCCTCCGGTGAGGAGTAGTCGCTGGCGTACACGTAGCCGGTGCCGATGCGGCCGTACAGCGGGATGGTCCAGATCCAGCCCGCTTCCTGGGCGGTGGCCGTGGTGCAGGGCCGCAGCCCCCGCTGTTCCATGTCCACCGGCACGCGCAGCGCGACGGCGCTGTCGTTCGGCAGGTTCTCCTGGAAGGAGACGAACGGCTCCTCCAGCGCCTGGTTGATGAGCAGGCCGCGGAAGCCGGTGCAGTCGATGAACAGGTCGCCCTCGACCTGGCCGTGCTCCCGCGTTTGCACGTGGGAGATCCAGCCGCGCTGGTCGCGGCCCACATCCAGGACGTCGTCGAGGATCTGTACGGCACCCCGCTCCATGGCGTGCTCGGCCAGGAACCCGGCCAGCAGCGCCGCGTCGAAGTGGTAGGCGTAGGGGAACTGGGTGCCCTGCTCCGACAGCGTGGTCCGGATGTTCTCGGGCTCGGGGTTCTCCACGAAGTCCTGCTCGAACAGGCGGCCGTCGAGGTAGCGCGGCGAGCGCTCGGCGTCGCAGATGGCCGCCATCAGGAACGCGTCCCGGTCGAAACGGTCGCCGGGCCGCTTGTGCACCCACCAGTCCGTCAGCGGGAAGCCGTCGACGACCCGCAGCCGCTCGAACGGGTGGTAGAAGTGGTGGCCGGGCTCTCGCCAGTTCTCGAACCGGATGCCGAGCTTGTACGTCGCGTTGCACTTCGGCATCCAGTCCTCCTCACGCAGCCCGAGGAAGCCGAAGAAATGCCGAATGGTGCTGAAAGTGGCCTCGCCGACGCCGATCGGCGCGATTCTCTTCGACTCGACCACGGTGACCGCGATGTTGCTCCCGAACGCCGCCCGCAAATACGCGGCCGTCATCCAGCCCGCAGTTCCGCCGCCGACGATGACAATTCTCTTGAGCATGGGAAACCATCCGTTCTCGTGAATTGACTTGCGCACCTGAGTGAATGCGTCACGCGCGCCGGTAGAAGCGCGCGACCGACAGAGGGGCGAACACCACGAGAATCGCGGTGATCCAGGCGATCGCGCCGGCGATCGACTGCGGGCTGGCATGGCCGTCGAGCAGCCCGCGCGAGGCGTCCACGACCAGCGTGATGGGGTTGAGATCGGCGAAGACACGCAGCCACGCGGGCATGCCGTCGGTCGGCACGAACGCGGAGCTACCGAACTGGAAGGGCAGCACCCACAGTGAGGTCACCGTGGAGACGGTCGTGATGCTGCGGACGGAGACCCCGATGAAGACCGCGATCCACGACATGGCGATGCCGAACCCCATGAGCAGCGCGACCGCGCCGAGCGTGCCCGCCATCCCGCCGAGCAGCCGGAACCCGATGAGCGTCGAGCAGCCGATGATGACGACGAGACTCAGCAGCATCCGCAGGCTGTCGGCGATGACCCGGCCCGACAGCACCGCCGACCTGGAGATGGGCAGCGAGCGGAACCGGTCGACGACCCCGGAGTTGAAGTCCACGGACATCCCGACGCCCGTGGTCCTGGAGATGATCATCAGGTTGATGGCCATGATGCCCGGGATGAAATACTGGGCGTAGTTCGTCACGTTGCCCGCGATGGCGGCGCCGAACACCGCGACGAAGATCACGGAGATCACCACCGGGGTGATCGTGGCGTCGAGCAGCAGGCCGGGTTCGCCCTTGATCTGGACGAGGTTGCGCCGGGCCATCACGGCGGCGTCCCTGAACGCGTCCTTGAGCGAGCGGCTCATGAATCCTCCCTGGTCAGCGCGAGGAAGACCTCGTCGAGGCTGGGCGTGCGGGTGCCGAACCCGGAGACCGTGACGTTGGCGCCGGCCAGGGCCCGCAGGGCGGCGGTCAGGTCGCCGTCGCGGGCCAGTGCCATGTGCAGCACGTTCTCCCCGGACGCGTCGGGCGCGTCGGGCGGTGCGGCGACCGGGGTCAGACCGGCGCCCACCAGCGCGGCCCGTGCCTCGGCCAGGTCTCCCAGCGCGGTCTGCACGTACAGGAGCTGGCCGCCGACCTTGGAGCGCAGCTCCTTGGGGGTGCCGCGGGCGATGACCCGGCCGTGGCCCACCACGACCACGTCGTCGGCGAGCACCTCGGCCTCCTCCATGTGCTGGGTGGTCAGCAGCAGGGTCATGCCGTCGTCGGTCATGGTGCGGATGACGTCCCACAGCTCCTTGCGGCTGCGCGGGTCGAGTCCGGTGGACGGCTCGTCGAGGTAGAGGATCTCCGGGCGGCCGATCAGGCTGGCGGCCAGGTCGAGGCGGCGGCGCATGCCGCCGGAGTAGTCCTTCGCCCTGCGTCCGCCGGCGGCGCTCAGGCTGAACAGCTCCAGCATCTCGTCGGCGCGGGCCCTGGCCCGGCGCGGGCTCTCGCCGAGCAGCCGGGCCAGCATGTAGAGGTTCTCTCGGCCCGAGATGCCCTCGTCGACGGTGGCGTACTGGCCGACGACCGCGATCACCTGCCGGACGCTCTGGGGGTCGCGCACGACGTCGTGCCCGGCGACCACGGCGCGGCCCGAGTCCGGGCGCTCCAGGGTGGACAGGATCCTGACGATGGTGGTCTTGCCGGCGCCGTTGGGGCCGAGCAGGCCCAGCACGGTTCCGGCGGGCACGTCGAGATCGACGCCCTTGAGCGCCGCCACCTCGCCGAAACGCTTGGTCAGGCCCTCGACGACGATCCCGCCGCCGTTCATCGGGTCACCGCCGTGGGGTGGCCCATGGCCACCAGGACCTCGCGCGGGCCCTCGTAGGGTTCGCGGCTGTGGGCCATGCGCAGGTTGTCGACGATCATCAGGTCGCCGTCGCGCCACGGCTCGCGTACCGTGCACGTCTCGTAGACCTTGTTGATGAGCTCGACCTCCTCGGGGCCGATCGGCGCGCCGTCGCCGTAGAAGGTGTTGAACGGCAGGCGGTCGGGGCCGTACATCTCCACGAGGTACTCGCGCACCTCCGGGCTCATCGTCCAGGCGTTCAGGAAGGCGACCTGGTTGAACCAGCAGCGCCGCCCGGTGATGGGGTGGGTGATCACGGCGGGCCCGCGCTGCCGCGTCGACAGCTCGCCGTCCCGCCACTCGGCCTCGATCCCGTTGTCCCGGCAGTACGCCTCCACGCGGGCCGGATCGGTGGTGCCGAAGGCCTCCTGCCAGGGCACCCCGATGTCGTCGCCGTAGTGCCGGGTCAGCACCCAGCCTTCGCGCTCGAACCGCTCGACCAGCTCGCCGGGCAGCCGCTCCAGCACGGCCGCGGCGTCGGCCAGCGCGGTGATCCCGCCGCTCGCGGGCGCCGTGAGGCAGCCGAACAGCAGTGACCGGGGCGGCTCGACCAGGTGGCTCAGCTCGTGGTGCATGCACATCGGCTGGTCCGGGGGCCAGAGCGAGGAGGAGTACACCCCGCCGCCGTGATCGTGGCGCGGGGCGAAGCCCTCCCGCTCGGGCATCGGCTCGCCCAGCAGCTCGTCCGCCACGCGCCGCATGGCCGGGAGCCCGTCCAGGGCGAGTCCCCGGACGAGGACCGCGCCGTGCTCGGCGACGAGCGCCGCGGGGTCCTGCTCGCGCAGCCAGGCGACGTCCGCTCCGGCCGGCGCGGTGAGCACGGGTGGCCGGCCCGGGGTCAGGGCCAGCGTGGGCGGGTGGTCGCGGACGGACACCGGCGCGGCCGGCCGGTCGGTGGCCGACGCCGGCCAGGGTGGCCGGTCGGAGGCCAGTGGCTCAGGGTCGGCTCGCTCAGGGATGAGCGCGGTGTCGGGCATGTCGTGGCTACCTCCATCGATGAATGCTGCGAAGTCGGCGAGCACGGGGTACGCGGCGAGCGTCTTGGGGGCGGCCTTCACGCCCAGCTTGGCCAGGAAGCCGATCGCCGACAGCGACGTCCCGCCCAGGGCGAAGAAGTCGTCGCCGCGCCCGACACGGTCCTCGGGAACGCGCAGGACCTGGGCCCACAGCGCGGCCAGGCGCCGCTCGGTCTCGGTCACGGGCGGCTCGTACGCCGACGGCGCCTGCCACAGCTCCCGCGCCAGCCCGGCCAGCCGCCTCTTGTCGATCTTCCCGTTCGCGGTCAGCGGCAACGACTCCATCCAGTGCGCCCGCGCGGGCACCATGTACGCCGGCAACGTCCCCGACAGCGCGGCCCGCGCCATGTCCTCGGAGAGGGTCGGATCGGCCGTGTAGAAGGCGACGAGCCGCCGTCCGCTGTCCGCCGTCTCGGCCACGACCACCGCGCCGTCGCGGATCCCCGGGACGTCCGCCAGCGCGCTCTCGACCTCGCCGAGCTCGATCCGATGCCCGCGGATCTTGACCTGCCCGTCCCTGCGGCCGAGGTAGGCCAGCTTGCCGTCGGGCCGCCAGTATCCGAAGTCGCCCGACCGGTACAGGCGCTCGCCCGGCCGGTTCGGGTCGTCGGCGAACGCCAGCAGCGTGCGCTCCGGGTCGCCGACGTAGCAGCGCGCCACGCAGCGCCCGGAGAAGGCGATCTCACCGGGCGAGCCGAGCGGGACCGGCCGGTCGCCCTCGTCCAGGACGTAGACGCGCGCGCCGCGGATCGGCGCCCCGATCGGCACGCCATCTCCGTCAGGGGGCCGGCGCAGCAGCTCGTGGTTGGTGTCGTCGTGCGTCTCGGTCAGCCCGTACGCGTTGAGCACCCCCACTCCCGGGAAGCGGGCGAACCAGCGGGAGAGCAGCTCCTTCTTCACCGCCTCCCCGGTGACCGACAGGAAACGCAGGTCCGGCAGGTCGCGCGGCTCGTCGTCGAGGTGCGTGAGCACGGCCTCCAGGTACGACGGGACGAGCTGCGCGACGTTGACCCGGCGCTCGGCCATCGTCGCGGCGAAGCGGCGCACGTCGAGCACGACGTCCTGCTCGACGATCAGCGTGCGCCCCCCGGCGAGCGGAGCGGCCAGGAGCTGCCAGAGCGAGATGTCGAAGCACTGCGGGGCGGTCTGCGCGACCACCTGCCCGGGGGCGATCTCCAGATCGTCGATCTTGGCGTAGAGATGGTTGAGCATGCCCGCGTGCTCGCACAAGGCCCCCTTGGGCAGGCCGGTGGAGCCGGAGGTGAAGTAGATGTAGGCACCCTGGCCGGCCGCCACCGGAACCTCGGGGTCGCGGTCGCGGGGATGGGCCTGACAGTCCGCGTACGTGATCACCGGCCGGCCGCCCGCGACCGGGCCGGGGGCCAGGACGTGGCGGCAGGAGGAGCGCTCCAGCATCGTGGCCACCCGCTCGGCCGGGAAGTGCGGCTCGACCGGCAGGTACACCCCGCCCGCCTTCAACACGCCGATGACGGAGGCCATCCAGTCCAGGTCACGCTCGCCGACCACGGCCACCACGTCCTCGGCGGCCAGGCCGTGGTCGAGGAGCGTCCAGGCGATCCGGTTGGCGCGGGCGTTGAGTTCGGCGTACGTCCATGCGGTCGGGCCGCACTCGGCGGCGATGACGCCGGGGTGGCGGCGTACCCGCTCCTCGAACAGCTCGTGGAAGCGGCGGTCCGGCAGCTCACGCGGCGCTCCGGCGAGCACATCGAGCTGGTGGCGCAGCTCCGCGTCCGACAGCAGGCTCCGCCCGCCGTGGGGGGCGGCCCGATCGCCGGCCAGCAGCTCCAGCGCCCGCCGGTAGTAGCCGGCGATCCTGGTGGCGTGCCCGCCGTCCATCGCGTCCCGGCGGTAACGCAGCCGGATCCGCTCCCCGGGCACGTCCACGCCCACCCGGAGCACGGCGTCCGAGCTATCGTCGTGGCCGTCCAGGTCCAGGACGGTCTCCACGGGCCCGGCCGCCGGGGCGACATTCTGGTACGGGGCGTAGCCCGCCGCGTCTATCAGCTCCTCCCAGGAGCCGTCCCGCACGTCGAGGCGGCACGTCACCGCTACGGCGGCCCCCTCGGGCCGGTAATGGGTGACCACGCGGGTCTCGCCCGCCAGCGTCGCCAGCACCCTGGCGTGCGCGGCCAGCAGCACCGCGGGCAGCGGTCCACCGGCCGTGGCGAGCAGGCCGGGACGCAGCGACACCGTCACCTCGCCCGTCCCGGTCCGTACGGTCTCGCCCGCCGAGCCGTGCCACCGTGGCACGCGCGTCGGCGCGGCCGCCTCCTGAGGGTTTTCCAGGTCCACCCGAGCCACCTCCTTCGGCTATACCGGGAGGTTATGGACGCCGTTTATTCGCGGCATATCGTCGGCATTTCATAAACGCCTGAAAACGGCTTGATAAGGAGCGCCCCTAGCTTTTCCGGCATGGCTAGACTGACGGGCCGGATTGGCGACGCCCCCGCGATTCTCCTGCACGAGGAAGTGCTCGAGCCGCAGTTCTCCCACGACGTGCGGCACCTGCTGCCGCACTACCTGCACATCGAGAAGGTGCTCCTGGTCGAGTACCAGCGGATGGGCATCCTCACCGAGAGTGAGACCCGCGTGATCGCCCGCGTGCTCGACGGGATCGAGCCCGGGGAGCTCACGGCCGATCCGCACGAGAACATGTCCGATCTGTCGTTCGGCATCGAACGCCTGGTGAGCCGGGCGAACCCGGCGCCCGCCTGGCACGTCGACCGCAGCAGGAACGACGCGCAGGCCTGCGCGCAGCTCATGTTCGGCCGGGAACGGATGCTGCGGATCGCCGGGGAACTGCTCGCCTGCGCCGCCGCCGCGCACGAGCTGGCGGCCGGCCACACCGAGGCGCCGATGCCCGGATACACGCATCTGCAGGCGGCTCAGGTCATCACGCCGGGCTTCTACCTCAGCGCGCTGGTGGAGCACCTGCTGCACAGCGCGCGCAGGCTGCTGGCGACCTACGACCACGCCGGCCGCTCGCCCCTGGGCTCCGGCGCCATGGCCGGGCAGGAACTGCCCTGGGACAGGGATGCCATGGCGGGGCTGCTCGGCTTCACCGGGCCCGTGACGCACGCCCTGGCCAGTGTCGCCTCCCGCGCGTGGCTGCTGGAGCTGGCCGGCGAGTGCGCGACCTCCGCCACCGGCCTGAACCGGTTCGTGACGGACCTGATGACGTGGGCGGGCGGGCGGCACGGCCTCGTCGAGCTGCCCGACGAGCTGGCCGGAATCTCCTCGGCGATGCCGCAGAAGAAGAACTATCCGATCTTCGAACGCATCCGTGGCAAGACCGCGCACCTGCTGTCCTGGTACGTCGACGCGTCGGCCGCCCAGCGGGGCACGCCGTACAGCAACACGGTCGAGGCCGCCAAGGAGGGCGGCGCGCAGCTCGTGACCGCGACGCAGTCGCTGGAGAGCGCGCTGCGGCTGCTCACGCTGGCGCTGCGCCACATGATCTTCCCCGCGGAGCGGGGGCTGGCCGGCTGCACGGGTGAGTTCCTCGGCGGGTTCTCCCTGGCCAACCGGTTGACCCTGGAGGAGGGCGTGCCCTGGCGGACCGCCCAGGTGGTCGCCGGCCGCTACATCACCGCGGCGGCCGCCGCCTCCGAAGACGGGTCCGCCGGGCATCCCGGGCAGAGCCGCAACGGGTCCGCCGGCGCCGGGTTGCTGGCCGCGATCGCGCGGGAGCACGGCCATCCGCTCCGGGATCCCGGCGGGCTGCTCGCGGACCTGTACACGCCCGAGGCCGAGCTGCGGCGCAAGCGGTCCGCGGGCTCGACGGCGCCGGAGTCGGTCCGGCGGATGCTGGCCGGCCAGGAGCGGGAGCTGGCGGCGCTGGAGCAGGAGTGGACGGCCCGCCGCGACGTCGCGCGGAGCGCACCGGCCCGCGTGAACGAGCTGCTCGGATTGGGGGAGGGGTCGTGATCGGCACCGGCATCGCGTACGGCACCTTCGGCGAGCTCCTGCAGGGCCGGCTGACCGGCTCCGTCGACTTCCTCGTCACGCTGCCCATCCCGCGCTCCAGCCGCGCGGTCTTCCACCTCGACCTCGGCACCGACGAGGTCGAGGTCCGGCCGGCGCACAAGCTGAAGTCGCTCAGGGCCGCCAAGAACCTGCTGGAGCTGCGCGGCGCGCGCTGCGGCGGCGTGCTGACGGTGGAGAGCGACCTGCCCGAGGGCAAGGGCTTCAGCAGCTCCTCGGCCGACCTGGTGGCCACCGCCCGCGCCGTCGGCGAGGCCGTCGGCGCCACGCCGGACCCGGCCGAGATCGAGGCGCTGCTGCGGCCCATCGAGCCCACCGACGGCGTCATGTACGACGGCGTCGTCGCCTTCCTGCACCGCGAGGTCCGCCTGCTGGCCAGGCTGGGCCACCTGCCGCCGATGACGATCGTCAGCGTGGACGAGGGCGGCAAGGTCGACACCATCGCCTTCAACCGGCTGCCCAAGCCGTTCGCCCCGGCCGACCTGCGGGAGTACGAGCGGCTGCTGGACACGCTGGTCGTGGCCGTGGCGTCGGGCGACACCAGGGAGATCGGCCGGGTCGCCACCCGCAGCGCCGTGCTGAACCAGCGGCTCAACCCCAAGCGCACGATCGAGCCGATGCGGGCCGTCTGCGAGGCGGTCGGCGGGCTCGGCCTCGCGGTCGCGCACAGCGGCACCGCCGTCGGGCTGCTGCTGGACGACGCCGATCCGCGCTTCCCCGACCAGCTCGACCGGGCCAGGCGGGCCTGCGTCCGGCTGGCCGGCCACGCCCACGTCTATCACTCGCTCGCCGTGCCCGAGGAGGTTCGATGCTTCACCAGGACATGATCGCCGCCATCGGGCACACCCCGCTGGTCAGGCTCGCCCTGCCAGGGACAGGGGCGTACGCCAAGCTCGAGTTGCAGAACCCGTTCGCCATGAAGGACCGCGTCGCGCGGCAGGTCGTCCTGGCCGCGCGCGAGAGCGGGGAACTGCTCCCGGGCGCGCCCATCGTGGAGAGCTCGTCCGGGACGATGGCGCTGGGCGTCGCCCTGGTCGGCACCGCCCTCGGCCACCCGGTGCACATCGTCACCGACCCGCGGATCGACCCGATCACCCTGACCAAGCTGCGCGCGCTGGGCTGCTTCGTGCACATCGTGGAGCGGATGACCGCGCAGGGCTGGCAGAGCGCCCGGCTGGAGCGGCTGGCGGAGCTGCGGGCCACGCTGCCCGGCTCCTTCTGGCCCCAGCAGTACAGCAACCCGGACAACCCGCGGGCCTACCGCACGCTGGCCGAGGAGCTGATCGCCGACCTCGGGCACGTGGACGTGCTGGTCGGCGCGGTGGGCAGCGGCGGGTCGCTGTGCGGCACCGCGAAGGCGCTGCGCGAGAGCCTGCCGGAGCTGTGGACGGTGGGGGTGGACTGCGTCGGCAGCGTCATCTTCGGCCAGCCCGACCGGCCCGGCCGCCTGCAGGGCGGGCTGGGCAACAGCCTGGTGCCGGCGAACGTCGACCACTCGGTGATCGACGAGGTGCACTGGCTCAACGACCGCGAGGCGTTCGAGTCGACCCTGGCCCTCGCCGCCGAGCAGCAGATCTTCGGCGGCAACACCTCAGGCTCGGTCTACCGGGTGCTCAGCCACCTGGCGGCCGTCGAGCCGCCCGGAACCAAGATCGTGGCCATCATGGCCGATCGCGGCGATCGCTACGCCGCCACCGTCTACGACGAGACGCACTGGCTGGAGAAAGAGCTGCACCGCCTGCCCGCCGCCGGCGCGCCCGTGGAGGTGCCCGCGTCAGAGACGGTGCACGGCTGGTCGTACTGCTTCCCAGGATCGAGACGCAGGGAGTCGAGATGCGCCGCTGCCTTGCCTTCATAGAGGCCAACACCACCGGCACCGGGATGATGGCGCTCAGGACCGCCAGGGACCTCGGGCTGGAGCCGCTGTTCTTCACCGGCCGTCCCGAGCGCTACCGCGGGCTGGCCGGCGCCGGGGCCGAGGTGGTGCTCTGCGACACCAACGACACGGCAGCGCTGCGCGCGGCCGTGGCCCGCTGGGCCGACCGGCTGTGCGGCGTGACCACGACCAGCGACTTCTACGTGGCCGCCGCCGCCGAGCTGGCGGCCGCTCTGGGCCTGCCCGGCAATCCGCCGGAGGTCGTCCGGCTCTGCCGTGACAAGGGCAGGATGCGCCGGGCGCTGGCCGGGGCGGGGGTGCGGCAGCCCAGGTTCGAGGTGATCACGGAGCCGGGCCAGGTCCCTAGCGCGCTCGCGCGGGTCGGGCTGCCGTGCGTGGCCAAGCCGGTGGACGGCTCGGGGTCGGAGCACGTACGGCTCTGCGAGAGCGAGGAGGAGGCGCTCGACCACGTCGGCCAGGTGCTGGCGGTGCGGACGAACGTGCGCGGTCAGGCGTCCGCGGGGGCGGTGCTCCTGGAGGAGTACCTGCGGGGTCCCGAGTTCAGCGTCGAGACCTTCCACGTACGCGGGGAGCCGACCTGCGTGGGCGTCGTGGCCAAGACGGTGACCGGACACCCGTACTTCGTGGAGTCCGGGCACGTCTACCCGGCCCCGCTCGCCCCCCTTGAGGGCGAGGCGATCGTCGCGACCACGCAGGCGGCGCTCGCGGCGGTCGGCGTCAGGGACGGCCCCACCCACACGGAAGTGAAACTGCTGCCGGACGGCGTGGCGATCGTCGAGATCAACCCGCGCCTGGCCGGCGGCATGATCCCGGAGCTGGTCCGCCTCGTGGACGGCCTCGACCTGCTCGAACAGCAGCTCCGCGGCGCGGCCGGCATGCCGGTGACACTCGCGACCAGGCGCCGCGGGTACGCGGGCGTGCGCTTCCTGACCGCCGAACGCGCCGGTGTGCTGCGCACGGCCGCCGGCTGGCGGGAGGCCGAGCTGCTGCCCGGCGTGGAGAGCGTCGTGGTCACCGCCGAGCCCGGGACGCGCGTGTCGCCGCCGCGCAGCGCGTACGACCGGCTCGGACACGTGATCGCGCGGGGCAGGACCGTCCGGGAGCTCAGTGCGCGGCTCGAGGCGGCGGTTCCCAGCCTTCTGATGGAAGCGGGTGAGCGATCGTGATCAGGCACATCGTGCTCTTCAAGCTGAAGCCGCAGTTCACCTGGCGGGACGAGTGCGTCGTCCGGGCCGAGCGGATGGCGGCCGAGGTCGGCCGGCAGGTGGGCGACCTCCTGGAATGGCGGGTCGGCAGGAACGTCTCCGACCGCGACATCGCCTACGACTTCGTCGTCATGGGCCTGGTCTCCGACGAGGAGGCCCTGCAGCGGTACCTGGTCCACCCCTTCCATCAGCAGTCCGTGCGGCAGTGGCGGGAAATCAGCGACTGGGTCGTCGCAGATCTCGAGGAGTGAGGGATTAAAGATGTTCACCGTCTACCATCCGGAGCTCGCCGACCTGGCGAGATCCCTGTCCGAGCAGCACCGCGATCTCCTGGCCGGCCGCTGGGACGCCGATCGCCTGGCCGAGCACCAGGCCGAACGGCTGCGGGCGACGCTCGCGTACGCCGGGCGGCGCTCGCCGTTCTACCGAGCCCGGCTGGACGGCCTGGCCGAGGGCGACGACTTCGCGAGCGTGCCGTTCACCACCAAACAGGACCTGCGCGACGCCGGCATGGACATGCTGTCGCGCCCGATGCACGAGGCGTGGATCTTCTACGAGACCACCGGCACGACCGGGATCTCCACGCCGTGCCCCCGCGACAACGTCGACACCCTGCACAACAACAGCGTGCTCACCGCCTACTACGGCACCGTGTTCGACCAGTACGGCGATCGGCAGGTGATCGGCGTCTCCGGCCCCTCCGAGCTGCACGCCACCGGCGACACCTTCGGCGACGTCTGCCGCAACCTCGGCCTCGCGGTGGCCAAGATGTGGCCGCACTCGCCGATGATCGGGTTCGACCGGGCGCTGGAGGTCATGCGCCTGCTGCCGATCACCGGCCTGTTCTGCACGCCCGGGATGGCGTTGTCGCTGGCCAAGAAGGCGGTCGAGGCCGGGCTCGACCCACGTGCCGACTTCTCGCTCGACGTGTTCATGCTCACCGGCGAGCTCGCCTCGCCGAGTCTGCTGGCCAACATCGGCGAGCTGTGGGGCGCCCGCGCCTACAACGCGCTCTACGCCTCGCAGGAGGCGTCGGTGCTGGCCGCGGCGGGAGCCGACGGCGCGCTCTACACGGCGCCGCTGATCAACTACTACGAGGTCATCGACCCGGAGACCACCCTTCCCGCCCAGCCGGGCCCGGACGGCGTGCGGCAGGGCGAGCTGGTGATCACGAACCTGTACCAGGGCGCCAAGCCGCTGATCCGCTACCGGACCGGCGACATGGTGCGGATGAGCCCCGCAGCGCCGGGCGCGAGTGTGCCCGCGTCCCGGGTGGAGGTGCTCGGCCGCGTCGGCGACCAGCTGGAGATCAACGGCCGCCGCATCACCGGCTACGACCTGGAGGACCTGCTGCTGCGGCACATCCGCGGTTACCTCGACTACCAGATCGTGCTGGCGGACGAGCACATCGGCCTGCTGCTGCACGGCGAGGTCGGCCCCGACGACCCCGGGCTGCTCCTGGCCGGCGAGGAGTGCCGTGACAGGCTCGGCGCCGAGCTGGTCGTCTCCTTCGGCGACCCCGGCGCCATCACCAGCACCGGAGCCATGGTGAGCTGGAAGGCCGCCCGGGTGGTCGACCGCCGCTCCGGCCGCCTCGGCGCCCGGGACGAGCGTGAGGCGCAGGCAGCCCACGCCCTCGCCGCCCGGAGGCGGTGATGCGGCCCCTGCCCGGCCGCTGGGTCTACCACGACGGCGAGTTCACGCCGTTCGCCGAGGTACGGCTGCCGCCGACGACTCAGGGCCTGCACTACGGCACCGGTGTGTTCGAGGGGATCAGGGCGTACGCCACGCCCGGGGGCGAGGGCGCCCACCTGTTCCGCGTACAGGACCACTACCGGCGCTTCCTGCGCTCGTGCCGGCTGCTGCGCATCGATCCCGGTCTGACGGCCGACGAGCTGGCGGACGTGACCGTCGAGCTGCTGCGGCGCAACGGCGATCAGGGCGACGTGTACGTCCGGCCGCTGGCGTACAAGCTGGGCCTGCTGCCCGGCACTCCGCCGGGTGTGAACCTGGGCGGCGTGTCCGACGCCGTGACCATCGTGGCCTCCCGGCTCGGCGCCTACGCTCCGCCCGGTGGCCTGCGGTGCCTGATCAGCTCGTGGCGGCGGCCCAGCCGCGCCGCGCTGCCCGTGCAGGCCAAGGTGACCGGCGCGTACGTCAACAACGCGCTGGCCGTGGAAGACGCCCGCGCCGCCGGCTTCGACGACGCGATCCTGCTGAACGAGGCGGGACAGGTCGCCGAGGCGAGCACGGCCAACGTGTTCGTGGTGCGGGGCGGCCGGCTGGCCACGCCGCCCGCCGACGCCGACATCCTGCCCGGGATCACCAGGGACACCGTGCTCACCCTGGCCGCCGAGCTGGGACTGCCCGCCGCGGAGTCGCCCCTGCATCCGGCGGACCTGCTGCTGGCCGACGAGGTGTTCCTCACCGGCACCGGGATCGGCGTCACCCCCGTCATCGAGATCAACGGGCGGCCCATCGGCGCCGGCGCGCCGGGACCCGTTACCACCCACCTCGCCCGCCGGTACGGCCAGACCGTCCGCGCCGAGCGGGAGGACACCCACGGATGGCTCACCCCGGTGCAAGCCGGCTGTGAAGAAGCGGTGGCGAACGCATGAACCAGACCGACACGGAACCACTTGGCTGGATGGACCTCGACACGCACAACCGCGTGAAGCTCGAGGCGATCGCGACGCTCGGCCCCGTGGGCACGAGCAGCGAGACGGCGGCCGCCCTGCTGTGGGAGCGACTCTCCCCGGCACTGGGGGAGCCGGAGATCCACCTGCTCGACACGTACGAGGAGGCCGCCCAGGCGCTGCTCGACGGGCGCGTCAGCCACTTCGTCGTGGCCAACGCCTACCGGTGCGTCAACGAGTTCTACATGGACACCCGGATGGCCCTGGCCGGGGCGTTCATCATGGACACCCCGCTGTACGGGCTGGCCAAGTCCCGCGGGCCCCACATGGTGCCGGCCGAGCCGACGATCGCCACGCATCCGGCCCCGGCCCCGCTCATCGCGCAGCTCCTGCCGGCGCACTACCGGCCGGGCAAGGTGCTGATCATGAATTCGACGAGCGCCGCGGCCATGGCGGTCAGCGGCGGCTCCACCGATCTCGCGCTCACCACCGCGCCGTCCGTGGAGACGTACGGGCTGGAGTTCATCTCCCGGACCCGCCCGATCCGCATGTTGTGGTCCGTGTTCGTCGCCGCCGACTGACCCCCGCTGACAGGAAGGAGAGGACCATGCTGTTCCTCGACGGCCAGGCCGTGCGCAAGGCCCTGCCCATCGAAGAGGCGATCGGCCTGATGGCCGGCGCCATGCGCGCCTACAGCGCGGGGGAGGTGACGCAGCCGCTGCGCTCCGTGCTACGGCCGGAGTCGGACGACGGCGTCTTCGCCGCGATGCCCAGCCACGTTCCCGGCTTCGGGTACGCCATCAAGGCCATCTCGCTGCGGCCCGGCAACCCCGCCAGGGGACTGCCCGCGCACGTCGGCGTGGTGATCGTGTTCGACCCGGAGACCGGCTACCCGATGGCCATGCTGGACGCCGCCGAGCTGACGGCCGTACGCACCGCCGCCGTGTCGGCGGCCGCCACCGACGCGCTGGCCCGGCCGGAGGCGGGCGACCTGGCCCTCATCGGCGCCGGTGTGCAGGCCCGCAGCCACCTGGAGGCCCTGGCGGCGGTACGGCCGCTGCGGCGGGTCCGCGTGTACAGCCCCAGCACCGCGGCGGACCTGCAGCGCTGGGCCGGCACCTGGCTCGACGTGCCGGTCGAGGTCATGCCTTCGGCCGCGGCCGCCCTGGAGGGCGCGGACCTGGTCTGCACCGTCACCTCCGCGAGCGCGCCGGTCGTGGCCGGCCGCGACCTCGCGCCCGGCGCGCACGTCAACGCGGTCGGGGCGTCCGTGCGAGGAGCCAGGGAGCTGGACTCGGCGGCGGTCGCGCGGTGCGCGGTGTTCGTGGACAGCAGGGAGTCGGCCGCCGCCGAGTCGACCGACCTGCTGGCGCCCCTGGAGGAGGGCCTGATCGGGCCCTATCACGTACGCGCGGAGCTGGGCGAGGTGCTGCTCGGCCGGCACCCGGGCCGCGGCGACGACCAGGAGATCACCCTCTACAAGTCCCTCGGCATGGCCGCGCAGGACGTCGTCGCGGGCTTCGCGGCGGCCAGGGCCGCGCGGGAGTCGGGGCTCGGCGTCCACGTCGCCTTCCCGGCGTCATGAAGATCTTCGTGGTGGACGCCTTCGCGTCGCGGGCGTTCGGCGGCAACCCGGCGGGGGTGTGCCTGCTGGACCGGCCGCGCGACCGCCGCTGGATGCAGTCGGTGGCCTCGGAGCTGAACCTGTCGGAGACCGCGTTCGTGGACCGGTCGGGCGGCGGCGACGGCATCGGCCTGCGCTGGTTCACCCCCGGCGGGGAGGTGGACCTGTGCGGGCACGCCACCATGGCCGCGGCCCACGTGCTCTGGGAGCGCGAAGGGGATTCGCGGGCCCGGCTGCGCTTCCGCACCCGCAGCGGAGTGCTGGAGACCGAGCGAGGCGAGCACGGGATCAGGCTCGACCTGCCCGCCGAGCCGCCCGAGCCGATCGAGGAGCCCGCCGGCCTGGCCGCCGCGCTGGGCGCGCGGCCCATCTGGACCGGCCAGAACCGGTTCGACTACCTCGTCGAGCTGGCCGAGGAGGCGGAGGTGGCGGCGCTGGAGCCGGACTTCGCCGCGCTCGCGGCCTTCCCGGTACGCGGCGTCATCGTGACAGCGGGCCGGACCAGCGGGGATCCGGGCGAGCACGACTTCGTCTCGCGGTTCTTCGCACCGCGCCACGGCGTGAACGAGGACCCCGTGACCGGCTCGGCGCACTGCTGCCTGGGCCCGTTCTGGGGCGCCCGGCTGGGGCGGAGCGACCTGCTCGGCCACCAGATCTCGCCCAGGGGCGGACACGTGCGCGTGACGCTCCTCGGCGACCGCGTCGCGCTCGACGGCCGCGCGGTGATCTTCATGAGCGGCGAACTTCACGACCAGGAGGAACAATGACCACGTTCGTCATCGGCAACGTCGCCGCCATCCCCGACAAGGAGAAGATGGCGGAGTACCGCGCGAAGGTGCTGGCCACCCTTCAGGCGTACGGCGGCGGCTTCGCCATCCGCGGCGGCGCGTTCGACGTGCTCGAAGGGGACTGGCAGCCCACGCACCTGTCGGTGATGCGCTTCCCCAGCGCGGAGCACGCCAGACGCTGGTACGCCTCGCCCGAGTACGCCGAGATCGTGCCGCTGCGTGAAGGCGTCCACATGGACCTGATCCTCGTGGACGGCCCCGATGCCTGAGCTCCCCCGCGACCTGGGCGAACTGGACCTGGCCGATCCGCGCACGTTCCGCGAGCACGACCAGTACGAGATCTGGCGGCGCCTGCGCCGCGAGGCGCCCGTCTTCTGGAACGCCCCCCGAGGCGGAAACTCCGGCTTCTGGGCACTGACCAAGTACGACGACGTCGTGGCCGTCTACAAGGACGCCGAGAACTACTCCTCCGAACGCGGCAACGTGCTGACCACCCTGCTGGCCGGGGGCGACTCGGCGGTCGGGCGGATGCTGGCGGTGACGGACGGCAAACGCCACCAGGACCTGCGCAACGTCCTGCTCAAGGCGTTCTCGCCGCGCGCGCTCGCCTACGTGGCCGAGCGCGTGCGGGCCAACACCCGAGACCGCGTCCGCGCCGGGCTCGACCTGGGTACCTGCGACTTCGCCGCGGACGTGGCGGAGAAGATCCCGATCAACACGATCTCCGACCTGCTGGGCGTCCCGGACGGCGACCGCGACCTCCTGCTGCGCCTCACCAAGACCGCGCTCAGCAGCGACACCGAGAGCGACGACCCCGAGGAGGCCGCCGAGGAGTCGCTAATGGCGCGTAACGAGATCCTCCTCTACTTCGACGACCTGGTGGCCGAGCGCCGCGCTAAGCCGCGCGAGGACGTCATCTCCACGCTGGTCCAGGCCGTCGTGGACGGCCGGCCGGTCTCGCCCGACGACGTCGTGTTCAACTGCTACAGCCTGATCATCGGCGGCGACGAGACCAGCCGCCTCACCATGATCGGCATGGTGCCCGCCCTGTCCGCCAACCCCGACCAGTGGGCCGCGCTCAAGAGCGGCGAGGTCAGCGTGCAGAGCGCCGTCGAGGAGATCCTGCGCTGGGTCAGCCCCGCCATGCACTTCGGCAGGACGGCCGTGCGCGACGTCACCGTCAGGGGGCAGGAGATCGCCGCGGGCGACATCGTCACGCTCTGGAACTCCGCCGCCAACCGCGACGAGGACGTCTTCACCGACGCCGAGCGCCTGGACCTGGCCCGCACCCCCAACCGGCACGCCAGCTTCGGGTACGGGCCGCACTTCTGCCTCGGCGCCTACCTGGGCCGCACCGAGATCGGCGCGATGCTCGAAGCGCTGCGCGACCTCGTCGACGAGATGCACATCACCGCCGAGCCCGAACGCCTGCATTCCAACCTGCTGAGCGGAATAACGAGCCTGCAGGTGAAATTGACGCCCCGATCCAGCAATTAAGCAGCCGATATCCAGGCGAAAATTCGCTTTTCTACGCTCAGCTCGATATTTCGCCCGAAAGCATAAGGAGTCAACGATGGCCGCCACGATGGTAGAGCGAGACCCGCTGAACGCCGCCGAATCGGGTCAGTGGCTTCCCGGGCTGATCGCCGCCCAGACGCGGCGCGCACCGGACGCGCCCGCGGTCAGGTGCGGGGGCGACGAGCTGACCTACGCCGACCTCGACCGCCGGGCCACCCAGTTGGCCCGCCGCCTGGCCGCCCGCGGCGCGGGGCCGGAGTCGATCGTCGCGGTCGCGCTGCCCCGGTCGGCCGACCTGGTGGTGGCGTTGCTGGCCGTGCTCAAGGCCGGGGCGGCGTACCTGCCGATCGACCTTGACTACCCGCGCGAGCGGATCGCGCTCATGCTGTCCGGCGCCCGGCCGGTCTGCCTGCTCACCGACGCCGCGACCGGAGCGGCACTGGCCGGGACCGGCGTCGACCAGATGCTCTTGCACGGTACGGACCTCGAGGGCGGCGAGCTGCCGGACATCGTTCCCGGCGCGCACCCTGCCTACGTCGTCTACACCTCCGGCTCCACCGGCACGCCGAAGGGCGTCGTGGTCGAGCACCGGGCTCTCACCGACTATCTGCTCTGGTCGCTGCGGACCTACCCGGGCCTGCGCGGCGAGTCGCTGTGGCACTCGTCGGTCTCCTTCGACATGACCGTGACCTCGCTGTGGGCCGCGCTGGCGGCGGGCGGCTGCGTGCGCGTCGCCGCGCTGGACGACTCACAGGACGGCTCGCAGGACGGCGGCTGTACCTTCCTCAAGGCCACGCCCAGCCACCTGCCCCTCCTGGAGGTGCTGCCGGAGCGCTTCTCCCCGACCCGCGAGCTGATGTTCGGCGGCGAGGCACTGCGCGGCGAGGCGCTGCGCGCGTGGCGGGAGCGGCATCCCGATGTCACGGTGCTCAACGTGTACGGCCCCACCGAGGCGACCGTCAACGTGGCCGAACACCGCATCGAGCCCGGGACCGAGGTGCCCGACGGCGTCCTGCCCCTGGGACTGCCCATGGACAACACCCGCATCCAGGTCCTGGACGAGGCCCTGCGCCCGATACCGCCGGGCGAGGTCGGCGAGCTGTACATCTCCGGCGCGGGTCTGGCCAGGGGGTACCTCGGCCGGGCCGGGCTGACCGCCGAGCGGTTCGTGCCGGATCCGTCCGGCGCCCCGGGCGAGCGCATGTACCGCACGGGCGACCTGGGACGCCGCCGCCCCGACGGGGTGCTGGAGTTCGCCGGCCGCGCCGACGGCCAGGTGAAGATCCGCGGCCACCGGGTCGAACTCGGCGAGATCGAGGCCGTGCTGGGCGCCTTCCCAGAGGTCGGGCAGGTCGCGGCGGTCGTGCGTGAGGACCAGCCGGGCGACCAGCGGATCGTCGCCTACGTGACGCCCCGCTCGGTGGACGCGGCCGGCCTGCTCGCGCACGCCGGGCGGCGGCTGCCCGGGTACATGACGCCCTCGGCCGTGGTCGGTCTCGACGCCCTGCCGCTGACCGCGCACGGCAAGCTCGACCGGCACGCACTGCCCGCGCCGGCGTGGCAGGCGACCTCCGGCGCAGCACCCCGCACGCCGCGCGAGGAGGCGCTGTGCCGCCTGTTCGCCGAGATCCTCGGCGTGCCCGGCGTCGGGATCGACGACAACTTCTTCGAGCTCGGCGGGCACTCGGTCCTCGCCACCCGCCTCGTCGGCCGGGTCAGGTCCGAGCTGGGCGTCGAGCTGGCGCTGCGGGCCCTGTTCGAGTCACCCACGCCCGCCGCACTGGCCGAGCGCTGCGCGGAGAGCTCAGAAGCTCCCGATGCTGGGCTCGCGCTCGCCGCCCTGCCCAGACCGGAACGGGTGCCGCTGTCGGCCGGGCAGCGCGGCCTGTGGTTCCTGCATCATCTCGAAGGGGCGTCCGCGACCTACAACCTGCCGCTCGCCCTGCGCCTGCGCGGCCCGCTCGACGTCGCCGCGCTGCGGCTCGCGGTGGCCGACCTGGTGGCCCGCCATGAGCCGCTGCGCACGATCTACCCCGGCATCGGCGGCGAGCCCTGCCAGCGGCCGCTCGACGCGGACACGGCCGCACCCGAGCTCCGCGTCGTCCACGTCGCCCCCGCCGACCTGGCCGCCGCGCTCGACGCCGAGGCCGCCGT
>NZ_JAHKRM010000073.1 GCF_019396345.1 Nonomuraea guangzhouensis
GATCAACCTCATCCGCCTGGACGCCTGGCTCACCCAGACACCCCTCGGCGCGACCCGAGTCTCACACTTCGCGCGCCTCGACCTGACACTCACCGCATGACCCACCGAATTGGGCAACGGAGTCCTTGAGGCGGGGGAATTGGGCGTGCACCTCGTCGGCGAACCCTGAGGGCAAGCGGTGGGCTCCCGTACCGGTCACATCCACATGGGTGCCCCGCTGGGCGAATGCCACCTCCGGCTGCTTGCGGTTGGCGATTCCAGCCGAGGTGTGCAGCGCGATCGCGTCCCACACCACCTGCGTCCGCTCTTCGCTGACACTCTGCTCGCGCAGAAAACGAACGGCGAGATCGGCGCCGTCGACCTCGAAACGCTGGTTCCCGTTGCCTTCGTCGGTCAATCCGACATCGTGCAGGACACTTCCCAGGAACAGGAGTTCGTCGTCGTAGTCGTCGCCGGGTGCCAATCCCTCCTGCTGGGCCAGAACACTGCCGAACAGATAAGCACGGATACTGTGGTTGATCAGATACGGTGCTTCCATCCGCTCGACGAGCTCCCGTGCGCTGAGCGCAACGTCGGTAGTGGGAAAACGAATCTCGAATCCAGACATGACGAGCCGACCTTTCTCAGCAGGAAGAAGAACCAGGCGACAACTGCGGCCATGACGAGCGCGGGGCCGCATATCCACGAGTCTGCTGTAGGCGAGACATGGCAACAACGCCGCACACCCCTCAAATCACGCCATACCCTGCATGAAATCGGCCGCCTATCGGCCGTCCGATCTGCGCGAACCGCACCGACCATTGCCACATCGATGCTCCCGACTGTCGCTCAGGCGACCACCGTCTGGCATGGCCAAGGCGTGGCCGACACGTACCGATCTGCGGCTACAGCCGGCGCCCGACTCACTCCGGCGGCCGGGTAAAGGCGAACCGGCAGGTGAACACATGAGGAGTATCAGTTACCACGGCCCATCTGGGCGGCTCGTCAGCGACGGCTCGCATCTCAGCACGGAACGCGTCGAAACCGGTGCCGGACAGGAAACCGAATCCGGGGGCGTCCACCAGTCCTGGCTCCTCGTGCCGCCAGTAGTACACATCCGACTCGTCGTGATTGACATGGGGTGCGGCACGATAGGGGACCGCTGTCAGCCATGGCTCGTTACTGATGAGGCAAGCGACATACAGCATTCGGATCGCCGACGCGTACTCGCCCGTCAGGCGTGGGAAGCTACGGATCAAATCAATCTCCCGCTGACCAATGTGGACGAGGGAACAATCGCTGAACACAATATTTTGTGCATCAAGCAATCCGAGGCCAGTAATTGCTCGCAGCCAGGCGATTCGCGTAACAGGGCTGGAGCCGGCTTGTCTCAGCATTGCCAGCACGACGTCGATGCTTTCCCCCTGGGCCATCAACTGCCGTGCCACCACCACGACCTCAGCATCCGACATGTCCATCCACACAAGATAGGTAACCGACCGGCTTCGGAATCGTTCTGCAGACAACGAGGCGGCCTTGAAGCTGAGCCGCTGCCGATCACTACAAGGCCGTAAGGGCGAGTCTGCTGAACGATGCCCCCTGCGTCGAGTCCACGATGGCGACGTCTACGTCTGCCCTCACGCGCGAGCCGGGGCCGGTGCACTCGCCGGTGGATCTGACCTTGTCGCCAGGAGTACCAGCGCGGGCACGGCGCCTTGCACGGCGGGCTCAACCACAGCCGGATCGACGTGGAACAACTGCGGCAGGGGCTGGCTGGCGCGCCGGCCGGACGGGCGGATCGTGCTGGCGGTGGATGTGTCACCGTGGCTGCGCTCGGCTCCCTGCCGTAGATCGGTGCCGATGTTGCCCGATCCCACGGTGGCCGCACCCAACAAGCGGTGCGGTCGAGCCCGGAGGGTGGGCCGTCGAACGCGGCAGACCTGCGGGAACCAGTCGTGGGGTTCGGTCCTTGCCATCTCGCCCGCGACGGCAAGAACCCAGATTGACCATAATACGTTGAACAGAGTATGGTCTGCTGCCATGCTTACGAGACGGCGTCTCGCCGTTGCCGCATTCTGCCTGATAACGGCGGCAGGCTGTGCCTCTTCGACATCGCAGGCGCTACCTGCTGCCAGCAGCAGCGGGCCTGGCAAACCGCACCTCATCCAAGCGGCCATCGCGAACTGTATGAAGGGCAAGGGGTTCAGGTACGTTCCATGGGTCCCCAAGATCGGGACCCCCGAGGAGCAGCGTAAGGCCTGGACCGGCGACTACGAGGAGATGAAGAAGGACCGCTCTGAGACGGGCTTCGGCATCTTCGTTCCCCCGGCGAACCGCAAGGCCCTGTGGAAGGAGGCGGACAGCCCCAACTTCGTCATCAAGAACCAGTTGTCCGAGGCCCAGCAAGCCGCCTACGCCAAGGCGCTGACCGCCTGCCGCTCACAGTCGGTCAAGCAGGTCACCGGCAAGGTCATCACGTCCGATGCGGACCGGGCAGAGCAGGAGAACAAGCTGATCCAGCAGGTCGTGGAGCGCGAGCTCAACGGCGACCCGAAGCTGATCACGCTGGCTTCGGCCACGGGCGACTGCCTCAAGGGCAAGGGTTATCGAGTCGACTCCCTCAGGCCGTCGGACTTGAACGGACGGGGCTCGAACGAATTTGAGGCGCAGAAGCGGCAGATCGCCCTGAACGACGACATCCCCGAAAAGGACCTGCCCGAAGGGCAGTACTACGAGCCGCATCTCCCGGCGGCCACTGCCAAGCAATATCTGGCCAAGGAGGTCAGGGCAGCTCTCGACGACCTGGAGTGCGGCAAGGACTTCTACGCCGCGTACCTGCCGAGGAACGCGGAAATCGTCAACCGCGTGTCGGCGGAGTTCGGAGGTAGTGGGTTCTGACTTTCCTAAAGTTTATCCAGGTAGCTCAGCCACTTTTCAACGAGCGCCGCCGATGACCCTCTGTCATCGTCGAGGCCGTGCTATCAGCGGGCGCTCTTCAGGTGTCGAGCGCGGTCGCGCCTGTCAGCATCGCCAGGCCCCGCGCCGTCACCCGGTCGCGCCGAGTGCTCCAAGTCGAGGTCCTTGACGTTCAGCGCCAGGATCTCAGTCGCTCTGGCTGCCGTTTCATAGAGCATCCGCCACAGCGCCCGCTCACGCAGCGGATGTCACGGCGCGACAGCAGCCGGTGGATCGTGGTCTTGACCACCGCACGGCTTACGACGCTCGGCGTCGGCCCGGCCCAACAGGGCGATGACTCCCGGCAGTGAGCCCATTGCTCGGAATGGCTCAGTATCAGTGGTCGAGCATTTGCTCAGGGGTAAGCCCCGTTCGGGCGGCCACCTCGTCCAGTGCGCGCGTCACCTTGATCAGCACAGCTTTTTTGCGCACCTCGTTCCGTACCCTGGCCAGGGCGGCCATGGTGTCGAGGCCGTCGCGCTTGGACAGGACATGGACGGCGGCGTTGGCCAGCAGCTCGCTACGGAGGTAGGGGCCTTTGCCGTGGCCCGGGTAGAGCGCGGCGCCGCACGTCACCGCGACGTCGCCCAGCAGCCCTGGCACCCACGGCTGGTCGATCAGCTCGCACGTCCACACCACGCCGCGTACCAGCACCTCGGTGTGAGTGTCCAAGAAGATCTTGCTCGTCCATACGTAGCCATTGGCGCCGGAACTTTCCACCGTCTGTTCCTGATGCGCCGCCACCCGACCGAGGATCTCGCGGATCATCTCGACGGCGTCGTCCGTGAGCAGCGACCGTGCTTGGGTGAGCCACTTGACGCTGGACTTGAAGGTTCTGGTCGTCCTCCAGCCTTTCAGCGTCCAGTGCTTCAGCAGCGGCAAGACGGTGGGAGAGGCCAGTCGGGTGCCGTATTCCTCGGCCATGACATGGGCGAAAAGATCGAAGTCCCAGGTCAGCGCGCGCACGACACCGGCCGGGCCGTGCTCGGGCGGTTCGGTCAGCACTCGCTCGATCTGGTCGTGCAGCGCATCCCACGCCTTCGGGTAACGATCTTCGAGCTGCTCCGGTACCCAGTGCAACACCTGGCGGCGGTCACGATGGTCAAGGCGCTGAATGGCCGCCAGTGGGATCCGGTAAAGCTCCGCGTAGTTGCTGTGCTCGTAACTCACCAACCCATCAGCGGCCTTCCACAGGAACGTGACGTCCTCAACAGTCCAGGGCGTGTCGGCTTCGGCCGCTTCCAGCACGATCTGCAACACCCGGTCGTCGTAAACGTGGCCGCCCTCAGGGCCCAGACTGAGCCGCAACTGTGCCCAGCGCCCGAACGAGCGCCGCTCAACCACGTCCCCACCTGGCCGGTAACCAGTGTCGAACCGCGCGAACAGCTCACGCTCGGGCGGCTGTACGTCCTCCAGGACCTCGGCGCAATAGCCGGGGTATTCCTCGATGACACCCATGTCAGCCGCCGATCAGAGCGAGCTTGACGAACGACACGAGGTGACGAGTCACTGCTCCGCCGACGCACGGGCGGATGAATCCGCACGCCGAGATGCGCTCGGTGGCTGAGCGCGAATCGGCCGCGCGCTCGTCTCTGAAGGTGGTCATGGCCATCGCTCTGGCTCCATCCTTAGTCGTAGATCGTCTGGTAGACATGGACAGCAGCCGGACGGTCACGGATGTCCCGGTCCGACGGCGGGTAGCGGTGGTGTCGCTACAGGTACGACGTCTGCTGCCGGCCGAGGTGCCCCCACCCCGGCGTCCCGGCCATCCTCGGCGGCTACCGTCAGGCGACCGGTGTGGGGAGCTCGTGCGCTGTGCTTCACCTCACCTGGACGGGGTTCAGAACTCGATGAACCCGTACAGCGCGAGATGGTTCGACTTCGTACCGCCGACCGTGTGATCAATGCTCGACGACCGCACGGTGCCCTTGACGAAGAGGTAGTCGATCTTCCTGGACCCGCTGGTCGCCTTCGCTCCATAGCCGGTCATGCCGAAACCGCCGAGTGTGGTGGAGGCGATGTTCGCGCGGTTCGCGTCGATGCCGATCACCCGGATCGTTGACGCGTTCATCAGGGTGGTGGCGTCCGCGCCGACGTGGATGCCGGAATTGGCGATGCCCGTGTCGCCCGCGCCCGCGCAGGCGTTCGCTCCGTTCTGTTCCGGGAGGTGCATGGTCGAGGCGAAGACGGTCGTCCCCGTTTCCTTGATCGTGAACCTCGCCGCGAGAGCGCTGGTGCGCTTCCATTTGTAGGCGTTGGTGGTGCCGTCGTCGTTGTCCGGGGGCTTGTACAGAGTGCACCCGGCCCCGCCGTCGTACGGTGTTCCAGGCTTCAACCAGCCCGCGCTCCAGTACTTGGAGACGTCACCTGCCGCGAGGCTCAGCGTTCTGGTGTTGTAGATGATCCCGTTGGTCTGCCTCTTCTTCAGGTCGCCGAGCGCCTGCTGACTGCACTTGTGCGAGCTGCCCCATTCCTCGGGGTCGTCCCAGGCCACGAGCGCCTTGTAGGTGCCGGCCGGATAGCCGAACTTGGCCCCGAGCTGGTCGGCGTATGCCGTGGCCTGTCCGGTGCCACGCACCTGTTGCACGATCAGGAGATCGGGAGCCTTCACGTCAGAGGTGCCCGTCTTGCCGTTGTCGTCGACGAGCATCGAGGTGAGGTGGTCCGGGCCTGAGATGCGGGTGCAGGTGCCGTCGGCGTTGTTTCGCACCAGGTTCTCGATGTTGTTGTCGTAGACCCGTAAGACTCGATCCGCCGCGGCCGTGGGCGCTTCTTGCGCGTGCGCGATCGAGGGCGTGGTGAGCAGGGCAGCTGTCGCGAGCGCTACCACGCCAGGCGATCGGTAATGGAATGACATTGTCGAAGGGTAGCGATGATCGTCGGGCCTGTCGTGAGCCGATGATCCGGAAGCGACCTCCAAGGCGTCATCGGGTTTCGAGGCCGGCGTCGACGAGCGAGAACGGAATGGTGGACTGCTTCGGCACCGGCTCGCCCCGTACCTGCGCGAGGAGGAGCTCGACACCTCGTTTCCCCATCTCGCGCTGGTCCTGGCGGACGTGGAGGAACGCCGGTCCCGTGACCGGATCCACGGGTGAGTCGAAGCAGGCGATCAGGTACCTGTCAGAGCGGCCCAGGGTGGCCGCGGCTCGCGCCAGCACCCGCGCGAGGTTGTACTCGCAGGCGACAAACGCTGTGATCTCCGGCTGCTCGCGCAGGAACGTCACGGCCCGCTCGACGTCGGCCAGGACCCCCTCAGGGGTGAAGGCGCCGGGAAGAGTGCTGCGCATGTCGGTCAGCAGGTGGTGGCCGACGGGTGCCAGGCCACGGTCGGCGAAGGCGGCGCGGAAGCCTTCGAGCCGGGCCTCGATGCTGGAGGTGTTCTCCGGCGGGGGTGACACGAAGGCGATGTGCTGGTGCCCGAGATCGATGAGCCGCTCGGTCAGCGCCTTCGCGGCGGCCACGTTGTCGGTGTGCACCGCACAGCCGGGGATGCCGGACAGGTAGCGGTCGACGAGCACTACGGGATAGCCGTCCAGGATCATCCGCAGGAGGCTGGCGTTGTAGTACTCGCCGTGGACGGGGAACACCACCAGACCTTCCACCAGACCCGACTCCACCAGGGACTCGATGGCCTTCTCCTCATCGCCCTGGCGGCCGCGGGTGCGCCTGATCACGAGGTTGATGCCGTGGTGGGCGCACTGCTCCTCGATCCCGTAGAAGAGCTCGAGCCCGTAGACGTCAGAGAGATCCGGTATGACCAGCCCGATCGCGCCCGGGGAGCGTTCCGGGACATGGGCGCGGGGCGAGGCGGGGGAAGCGGTGCCGACCTGGTCGAGATCGGGAATCTCGCGTGCCACGAAGGAGCCCTTGCCGCGGATCCGGTCGATGACGCCGGCCTGGCGGAGCACCTCCAGCGCACGTTTGGAGGTGATGCGACTCACGTCGAACCGCTCGGCCAGCTCCATCTCGGATGGGACGCGCGCACCCGGAGCCAAGGCCCCTCGCTTGATCTCCTCTAAGAGGTAGTTGCAGATCCGCTCGTACAGCAGCGGAGCGTCCACGGTCACGTCCTCTCCTCGCCTCACAAGTTGGTATGCAGCTTGATATTACATGTATACCAGCACCTCTGGCCGATTCGATGCCTGCGACATATTGACTTATACCAAGTCCGTTACCTAACGTTTCGGCCACATGACATCTCATATCAAGTCGAGCCAACGGAGATCAACGTGGCCGTGCCCTCCAGGTTGACGTCACCAGCCCTGCACCGGGCGGCGACCCGGGTCGAGGACGACCTCGCGAGCGGAGCTCCCGATGTGGCCCGGATGTTCCGGCAGTGCCTGCTCAACACGATGGACTCTACGGTGAGCACACTCCCGGACGGAACCACGTTCGTGATCACGGGTGACATTCCGGCGATGTGGTTACGTGACTCCGCGGCCCAGGTCGAGCCGTACATCCGGTTCGCCGCCGACGACGAGAGCGTGCGAACCATGATCCGCGGGGTGATCCGCCGCCAGGCGATGTACATCGGGATCGATCCGTACGCCAACGCTTTCAACGAGGGCCCCAACGGCAACGGGCACCAAGGGGATCTCACCGCGATGAGCCCATGGGTCTGGGAGCGCAAATGGGAGCTCGACTCTCTGTGCTACCCGATCAGGCTGTGCAAGCGGTACTGGGACGCCACCGCGGACCGGTCCGTCTTCGACGACACCGTGCACCAGGCGCTCCGGATCGCGGTCGCCACGATGCGCGCCGAGCAGCGGCACGAGGCCTCGCCCTACTCCTTCGTACGCCCCGACGCCGAGGCGGCGAGTGACACCCTGCCTTTCGAGGGGCGCGGTACGCCGAGCCGATACACAGGGATGGTCTGGTCGGGTTTCCGGCCGAGCGACGACGCGTGCGCCTACGGCTACCTGATTCCGGCCAACATGTTCGCCGTCGTCGTCCTCGGCCATGTCGAGGAGTTCGCCGAGCACATCTACGGCGACGCGGCGCTGGCGGAACAGGCGGCGAGCCTGCGCGCGGAGATCGACCGGGGCATCCAGGCCCACGCCCGGCTGGAACACCCCGTGCACGGGACCATCTACGCCTACGAGACCGACGGCCTTGGCCACCACAACCTGATGGACGACGCCAACGTTCCGAGTCTGCTGTCGATCCCGTACCTGGGCTATCGCCCGGCCACTGATCCGGTCTACCGGAACACCCGGGCGTTCGTCCTCAGCCCTGACAATCCGCACTACGCCGTCGGGCGGCGAGCCAGCGGAGTGGGCAGCCCGCACACTCCCCCCGGACAGGTCTGGCCGATGTCACTGATCATGCAAGGACTGACCGCGACGGACACCGCCGAACAATGGGACGTGCTCGCCACGCTCGCGGACACCACCGCCGGCACCGGGTACATGCACGAGAGCTTCGACCCCGACGACCCGAGCCGGTTCACCCGCCCCTGGTTCGGCTGGGCCAACAGCCTCTTCGCCGAACTCGTCATGAAAGTCGCGCTGTCGTGACGGCGTCGGCCGCGCCCCGGCTCGACCGGGATCAGGCACGGGCGGGAAAGCTCTTCGTGGCGCCGGCGATGGTGCTGTTCGTGATCTTCAATGCGCTGCCGGTGCTCGGTGCGCTCGCGCTCAGCTTCACCGACTACGACATTCTCACCCCGCCCTCCTGGGCCGGTCTCGGGAACTACACGCGGCTCTTCGATGACGACACCTTCATCACCTCGCTGAAGAACATCGTCGGCTACTGCCTGATGTTCGTTCCCCTGATGATCGTGCTCTCCCTGCTGCTGGCTCTCGCGCTCAACAGCAGGCTTCCAGGGATGACCATCTTCCGGACGATCTACTTCATACCGGTGGTCACTTCTCCGGTGGCCGCGGCGACCGTATGGGCGTGGATGCTGAACGGCCACTACGGGGTGATCAACGAGGCCCTGCGCCTGATCGGTATCGACGGGCCCGCGTGGCTCGGCGATCCCGGTACCGCGATGATCTCGATCGTCCTGGTCACCCTGTGGCAGGGCGTCGGCTCGAACATGCTGATCTATCTGGCGGGTCTGCAGGGCGTGCCGGACTACCTCTACGAGGCGGCGGCGCTCGACGGGGCCGGACGCTGGCGGAGCTTCCTGCACATCACGTGGCCCTCGCTGCGGACCACGACGTTCTTCGTGACCACGCTCTCGCTGATCGGCGCGTTCCAGCTGTTCGACCAGGCGTACGTGATGACCAAGGGCGGGCCGGGACAGGCCACGCTCACGCCCGTCTACCAGATCTACGAGACCGGGTTCAACCGTCTGCAGATGGGCTACGCGTCGGCCCAGGCCTTCAGCCTCTTCCTGGTCATCGTCGCGGTGACGGTGATCAATCTGCGGGTCAACCGGGAGGAGACCGTCGAATGATCACCTACCTGAAGAGGTCGGCCTTCTACGGCGTGCTCACGCTGTTCGGCCTGTTCATGCTGCTGCCCTTCCTGTGGTCGCTGTCGACGTCCCTCAAACCGGACGACGAGATCATCGCCCTTCCGGTCAAGTGGCTACCCAGCCGCATCACCTTCGAGCACTACTGGTACGCCTTCACCTCGGTGCCCTTCGCGCGCTACTTCGCCAATTCGATGGCGTTCGCGGTCATCGGGGTCCTGACGAACCTGTTCCTCGGCTCGCTCGCCGGTTACGCCTTCGCGCGGCTGCGGTTCCGCGGCGGTGTGCTGATGTTCCGGCTGCTTCTCGCGTCCATGATGGTGCCGGCCGTGGTGACGCTCGTGCCCTCCTTCCTCATCGTGCGCAGCATGCCGCTGACCGGGGGGAACGACCTCTTCGGACAGGGCGGATCGGGCCTGCTCAACACCTACTGGGCGATTGTCCTGCCGGGTGCCGTGGGCGCGTTCGCCGTCTTCCTGATGCGCCAGTTCTTCCTCTCGCTGCCCAAGGAACTGGGCGAGGCCGCCCGGGTCGACGGCTGCCGGGAGTTCCGGATCTTCTGGAGCATCTACCTGCCCCTGTGCAAGCCGGCTCTGACCACGCTCGCGGTGTTCACCTTCATGGCGGGCTGGAATTCCTTCCTCTGGCCGCTCATCGTGCTCAACGACCCGGACATGAGCACCGTGCAGATGGGGCTGGCCGCCTTCTCCTACAACAAGAGCACCGACTACGGCCCACTCATGGCCGGTTCGGTGGTCGCGCTTCTGCCGACCCTGCTCCTGTTCGCCTTCGGGCAGCGCTACCTCACCCGGGGAATCGCCTTCACCGGGTCTGGATCCAGATGACAAGCAAGAAAAGGAGTGACCGCCCATGCGTCACGCACCCCCCAGGCGGTTGGTCTTCGCGAGCGTGGCCGCTCTCGCGATGGTTCTCACCGGCTGCGCCTCGTCCACCTCTGGCTCCACCGCCTCCGGCGGGGTGGTGAAGCTGAAGTTCTGGGGCGACTGGTCCGGTGAGGGCGAGAAGCAGTTCCGCACCATGACCGACGCCTTCAACAAGACACACAAGAACATCCAGGTCGAGTACGTCATCCAGAAGGACATGCTCACCAAGTTCCTCACCGCCTCGACCTCGGGCCAGGCTCCCGACGTCATGTTCTGGGACCGGTGGCGGACCGCGAGCTACGCGCCGAAGGGAGTCCTGTACCCCATAGACGACCTGCTCAAGAAGGACGGCATCGAGCGTGAGCGCTTCTACGGCGAGGCGCTGAACGAGCTGACCAACAAGGGCAAGCTGTACGGCCTGCCGCTCACCGTCGACGCCCGCGCCCTGTTCTACAACAAGGCGCACCTCAAGGAGGCCGGGGTGGAGCCGCCCAAGACGTGGGCGGAGCTCGAGCAGGCGGCGATCAAGCTGACCAAGCACGAGAGCGGCGGCAAGCTCGAGCGCGCGGGACTCTCTCTCGGTGACGCCGGCCTGTTCAGCATGTACCTGCGGCAGGCGGGCGGCCAGATGGTCAGCGACGACTGCTCCCACACCACCTTCAACACCCCTCAAGGGGTCGAAACCCTCAACCTGTGGGGCCGGCTTGTCAAGGCCGGGGCCTACCAGGCCGGTTTCGAAGAGGGCCTCGGCGAGGGTACCGATGCCTTCGCCACCGGCAAGGTGTCGATGATCCTCACCGGTCCGTGGAACATCACCACCTACAAGAAGTACGGCAAGGACCTCGACTTCGGCATCGTCCAGCCGCCTGCGGGCGCGAGCGGCGGGACCGGCAGCGTCATGGGCGGCTTCGGCCTGGTCATCCCGCAGGCGGCCAAGCAGAAGGAGGCCGCCTGGGAGTTCGTCAAGTGGTGGACGGCCGAGAAGGACAACGCGCTCCTGTGGGCGAAGACCAGCTTCAACATCCCCGGCAACATCCAGGCGACGCAGGACCCCTTCTTCACGGACGATCCGTTCTGGAAGCCGATCCTCGACACGCTCAAGTACGCCAAGACCCGGCCGGCGTGCGCGGGCTACGCGCCGATGGAGGACGACGCGCTGATTCCCAACCTGCAGCTGTTCCTCGGCGGCAAGCTCACCGCCGAGCAGGCTCTGGCGAAGGCGCAGGAGCAGGGGGACAAGGTCCTGACCACCAACAACGCCGCCGGCTAACCGCTCCTACCTCGAGGTGAGCATCTTGAAACTGCGTATCGCCGCCGTCTCCTTACTCCTGGCGTTAGCCGGGCTCGTGCCGCAGCAGCCCGCGGCCGCCGCGACATCAGCCGACGCCGACGCCGCCATGACCGCGTTCACCAACGCGTTCTGGGACCCGGCCAAGAAGTACTTCTACGTCAACAGCGATCACCAGATCCACAGTGAGCACGCTTACGGCCCCGAATCGGGCAAGTACACCGACTTCTGGTGGGAGGCCCAACTCTGGGAACTGGTGATGGACACCTACCAGCGAACCGGCAGCTCCACCTACCGGCAGATGATCGACGACGTCTACACCGGTTTCCTCGCCTACTACCCGACCTTCAGCAACGACTTCAACGATGACCTCGCATGGTGGGCTCTGGCGAGCATCCGGGCCTACGAGATCACCGGAACGAGCACCTACCTCACCACGGCGCGGACCCTGCTCGACTCCATCTGGGCCTACCAGGACTCCACCTACGGAGGGGGAATCTGGTGGCAGCGCGGCACGCAGAACCAGAAGAACGTCGCCACCAACGCCACGGCGGCGACGGCCGCGGCCAGGATCTACTCCGCCACCGGCGACAGTACGTACCTCTCCCGGGCCCAGAGCCTGTTCAGCTGGGTCAAGAGCACACTCCAGTCTTCCGGGCACGTCTACGACCACGTCGAAGGGTCCGGTTCCGGCACGGTCGTCAAGTGGGACTTCAGCTACAACTTCGGCAGCTACATCGGGGCCGCCGCCGCGCTCAACACCGCGACGGGGACCAGCGCGTACCTGACCGATGCCACGGACGCCGCCACCTGGGCGACGACCTATCTCACCAACGGCGGCACACCCATCTATGAGGGCACCAACGACGGCGGAGGCTTCAAGACCGTCCTGATCCGCAATCTCGCGCGCCTGGTCACCGGGTACGGCCAGTCGCAATACCTGCCGTACCTGCAGCGCAACGCGACCCAGGGGTGGAACCACCGCCGGACGAGCGACAACCTCGTCGGGCCCGACTGGTCCGCGCCGACCGGCAGCGGCTACATCCAGAGCCTCACGGCGGCCGCCGCCGCGAGCGCGCTGCAGGTGACCACTCCCGACGGGAACACCGGCCCGCAGCCGGAGAACGGCCTCTACCAGGCGGAGAACGCGGTCGCCACACAGGTCGGTGCGGAGAGCACGAATTCCGGCTTCACCGGGCGCGGCTATCTGGCGGGCTGGTCGACCGCCACCCAGTCGGTGACGTTCAACGTCAACGTCCCGTCGGCCGGCCCGCACGAACTGCGGCTCCGATACGCCGCGGCAGCCGGCGACGCCGGACGCAAGGTCGTGGTCAACGGCAGCGTGGTCGCCGCCAACCAGTCCTTCCCCGGCACCGCCGGCTGGTCGACGTGGAACACCGCGACGCTCAACGGAGTCACCCTCAACCAGGGCTACAACACCATCAGCATCGCCATCGACACCTCCGCCGGGAACGGCAACTACCTCAACCTCGACTCTCTCCAGATCTCCCGGCAGCTCCAGGCCGAGACGGGCACCCTGCACAGCGTGGGCACCGAATCGTCCAACGGGGGATATACCGGAAGCGGCTACGTCGCCGGCTGGAACGCCAACGGGCAGTGGGTCGACCTGACCGCGAACGTCAGCCGTGCCGGGACGTACGACCTGACCTTCCGGTACGCGGCGGCCGCCGGCAACGCCTCCCGCTACATCTACGTCAACTCCGCGTCGGCCACGAACAACCTGTCATTCCCCGGCACGGGCAACTGGGCGACATGGAACACCGTCACCTTGACGAACGTCCAGCTCCAGGCCGGCGCCAACACGATCTCGGTGATCTTCGACAGCTCCAAGGGGAGCACCAACTGGCTCAACCTCGATGAGCTGACCCTGCGATACGCACCGTCCGCTTGATCCGCGCGATCGGCACCATCTCGAATGGATGGTGCCGATCGCCTACAGGAAGGAAACGATGACCGCCGAGCCTCGCCCCTGGGGCGACGAGCACGTCTGGGACAGTCGAGCCGAACTTCTGCAGAACAGCCTCGAACGGTATTTCGGCGCCCCGGGTGAGCAACTGCTCAACAACTGGCATCCCTGTGAACCGGGCGACAACGAGACCTTCAACTTCTGGTGGCTGGCGCACGTCCTGGACGTGCGGATCGACGCCTATCTGCGCACCGGGGAGGAGAGCCGCATCGAGCAGGCCCGCCTGGTCTACGAGAACATCCGCCGCCGCAACCATGGATCGCTGTTCAACGACTACTTCGACGACATGCTGTGGCTCGCCCTCGCGGTCCTGCGCCTGGCGGACGCCACCGGAGACGCCGCCTTGGCAGCACAGGCCGTACGGATCTGGGAGCACGTGCACACGCACGGCTGGAACGATCACGAAGGCGGCGGCATCGCATGGCGCGTCCAGCAGCCCGCCTACAAGAACACCCCGGCGAACGGTCCGTTCGTGATCCTTTCCGCGCGGCTCCACGAGCGCACCGGTGAGCCGCGCTTTCTCACCGCGGCGACCCGCACGATGGAGTGGCTGGAGAAGACCCTGGTCCGTACGGACGGGTTCGTCGAGGACGGCGTCAACCGTCTGGGCGACCACGCCATCGACAGCCAATGGCGGTTCACCTACAACCAGGGCCTCTACATCGGCGCCTGCGTGGAACTGGCCCAGGCCGGCGACGACACCCAGCTGGCGAAGGCCTCCCGCACGGCGCATGCGGCCATCGCCGAACTCGCCACCGACGGAGTCTTCACCGGCGAAGGAGGAGGCGGCGACGAGGGCCTGTTCAAAGGCGTCTTCTACCGCTACGCCGGGCAACTGGTCAGGGCCGGCGGCGAACCGGAGCTCCGGGAATTCCTGCTGGCCGGCACGTCACGCCTCTGGGAGTCGGGCTTCCAGGACGACTCACTGCTCGCCGCTGACGACTGGCGCCGTCCCGCGCAGGGAAAGATCGCCTACTCGACCCAGCTCAGCGCGATCATGGCCACGGAGGTGTGTGCGGCGCTGTCCAAGGAGCCGATCTCCAGCTGAGGATCTCCCCCACAGCCGGGAAGTTTACACCGTATACGTCCAGCGTTTACGGTGTATACGTGAAGAGAATCGGAGCAGTGGCCGTCGGGGTGCTGGTGGTGCTCGTCGGCGCGACGGGGGTCGGGGCCTGGGTGGGCAGCGATCAGGCGGTCCAGGTCGTGCACTACGGGACCAGCAATGCGCGAGTGCTCGCCGTACAAGGCGGCCAGGTGACGTTGGAGCAGACACCGGAGACCGGCAAGCCGGGGACGTACTGGTTCGAATGGAGCGGGGCGTATTCCCTGCTGGGCGACGTCGTGTCCCGTGCGCCGGGGCGGGTGACGCGGCAGGTCGTTCGGGGGGCGACGCCCTCCGTGCGCACCCCTGGGTACTTCGGCAACGTGCCCCCCGGCGATCCCAAGGTCGCCTGGGGCATCGACTACTCCGAGATCATGGTCCGCACGGAGCTCGGGCCCGCCCCCGCCTGGTACGTCCCCGGGAAGGGCGCCACCTGGGTCGTCGCCGTCCACGGGCAGAACGGGCGCCGCAAGGCGGAGCTGAAGATCCTCCCGGTCGTGCACCAGCTCGGGCTGCCCTTCCTGGACATCAGCTACCGCAACGACGAGGGCGCGCCGTCGTCGCCCGACGGGCTGCTCCACCTCGGCGACGCGGAATGGCGGGACCTGGAGGCCGCCCTGCGCCAGGCGCAGACCATGGGGGCACGCAGGTTCGTGCTGTACGGCACCTCGATGGGCGGGCAGATCATCGGGCAGCTCCTGGCCAGGTCGCCGCTCGCGAACACGGTCGACCGCGTCGTCATGGACGCGCCCATGATCGACGTGCGGATGACTTCTGAGCAGGGGGCCAGGAACTTCCACGTGCCGGGCTTCGTGGCGGGCTTCGTGGCGGGGCTGTCGGACGCGGTCGTCGAGTGGCGTACCGGGGTCGACGTGGACCAGCTCAGCCTGATCCGCCACCCGCCGAAGGTCAGACCGCCGCTGCTGCTGATTCACACCGTTCCCGACACCGACCATCCGATCCAGGAGCCGCTCGACCTCGTCGCCGCCGCCGCGAAGCTGGGGTGGCAGATACAGTTCGAGAAGTTCGATCAGGGGGAGCACACGGAGGCGTGGAACGTGGATCGCGCCCGTTACGACCAGTTGATCCGCGGTTTTCTCTCTCAGGTCCGAGATATCACCGGGAAGTGACCACAGATCGAGGCCGAACGGGGCGAGCCCGCGTACAGCTTGATATCGCCGGGACGTGCATGACGTCGTCGGGATCCCTGCCGGTCACGAGCGGTCGCTCACTTCTGATGGGGGCTGACTCCCGCTACGGCCAGGCCGAGTAGCCGGCCCGCCTCGGCGGCGGGGTCCGGGTGGTGTTCGGTGGCCAGGGCGATGCCGGTGATCAGGGTGAGCAGGTCGGCGATGGTCACGCCCGGCGCCAGCGCGCCGTCGCGCGCGGCGCGACGCACCAGCGGCTCGCCCGCCTCGGTGAGCTGCGCGGTGCAGCAGTGCTCGTGCGCCGCGTCGGGGCCGGCCTCTCGGGTCAGTGCGATGGCCAGCCCTCGGATGGTCGCGACGTCCGCGGTGACGGCGCTCAGCCACTCCAGCAGCGCCGCCCGGCTGTCGGTCCCGCCGGTCAGGTCGCGGGCGTGGGCGCACAGCGTCTCGATCCGTTCGCGGAAGACCGCCTCCAGCAGTGCTTGGCGGCTGGGAAAGTGCCGGCGCACGGTGCCGGATCCGACTCCCGCGGTACGGGCGATCTGTTCCAGGGACGCGTCGGCACCGTGCTCGGCGATCGCCTCCTCGGCCACGGCGAGCAGGCGTACGTAATTGCGCCGGGCGTCCGCACGCTGGACGGGCATGGCGTCACCTCACATTTGCTAAGTGGCGGGGTCCGCCGTATCTTACCGGAACATAAGCGGCGACCCCCGCCGTTTAATGGATCCTCACGTCAGGAGCGGCCTCATGCCCACCGATCCCGCACCCGTTCTGGTCACCGGCGCCACCGGACAGCAGGGCGGCGCCACCGCCCGCGCCCTGCTCGCGACCGGCGTTCCCGTCCGGGCGCTGGTCCGCGACCCCGCGACCGACCGAGCCAGGGCGCTCCAAGCGCTCGGCGTCGAGCTGGTCACCGGCGACCTCCACGACCGCGACTCCGTGATCAGGGCCGCGGAAGGAGCCCGAGCCGTCTTCTCGGTGCAGATGCCGGCGATGAAGGAAGGCGCCTTCGACTTCGAAGGCGAGCTGACCCAGGCCGTCAACCTGATCGAAGGCGCGCGGGCCGCGGGTGTGCCGCAGTTCGTGCACACGTCCGTCTCCGGTGCGGGGCACCACACGGAGGCCCCCGGCTGGGCCGAAGGGCGCTGGGCACCAATGGAGCCCTACTACGCCGCCAAGGCCGGCGTCCAGGACCGGGTGCGTGCGGCGGGCTTCACGCACTGGTCGATCATCAAACCGGGCTTCTTCATGGAGAACTTCCTCCCGTCCGTGGGATACCTCCTGCCCCGCGGCCTCGAGGGCGGCGTGGTGACCGTGCTGAAGCCCGATACCCGGCTCTCCCTCGTCGCGGTCCACGACATCGGTACGGCGGCCGCCGCGGCCATCACCGCACCAGAGCGGTTCCACGAGGTCGAACTGCAATTGGCCGGCGACTACCTGGCGATGACCGACATCGCCAAGGTCCTCTCCCGCGCATGGGGAACCGAACTGACCGCGCCCGACATGACCACGGAAGAGGCTGTCGCCGCGGGAATGCCAGGGATGGGCGTCACTTCACACGAATTCCTCAACGTGGTCGGCCAACCCGCCCGCCCGGAGTACGCACGGGCCTTCGGCATCCCGCTCACGACCTTCGAGGAATGGGCGCACGGACACCCGCAGGCCACAGCCTGACACTCGGACGCCGCCCGCTACGGCCGAGGCGGTCAGGCGTCGAAGCGACGGCGGGCGGCCTCGATGTGACCGAAGTACCGGCGGGTCCAGCCGCACATCCCATCGACCGTCGCTCGCAGCGCCTGGCCCGGCTCGGTGAGGGTGTATTCGACCCGCGGCGGAACGGTGGCGTACACGGTGCGCTCGATCAGGCCGTAACGCTCCAGCATGCGCAGGTTCTGGGTGAGCATCTTGTGGCTGATGCCCTCGACCTCACTCCGCAGCTCACTGAAGCGCAGGGTGCGGTCACCGAGACCCTCGACGATCAGGAACGCCCACTTGTTGGCCACGTTCGAGAAGATCTCCCGCGCCAAGGAGCCCGCACGCGCCAGGTCCGCGTCCTCGGGCGAGCCGGTGAGCTGCTTGGTCACCATAAGGTTCTCCAGTCACGAAAAAGTGCGTTCTTCCACGTCAGCAGCCAGTCTCCTATTGTTCCTGAGTAACCACAAGAGAGCATGAGCGAGGAGACAGACACCATGGCCATCACCTTCGTCAACCCCAGCGGACTGCCCGAGATCGATGTCTACCGGCAGGTGTCGATCGCATCCGGATCGAAGCTGATCTTCATCGCCGGACAGGTCGCCTGGGACGCCGAGGGGGTCACGATCGGCGAGGGCGACCTCGCCGCGCAGGTCGAGCAGAGTTACCTCAACATCGGCACCGCCCTGGCCGAGGTCGGCGGCTCCTTCGACGATGTGGCGAAACTGACCTTCTACGTCGTCGACTGGACCCCCGACAAGATGCCCCCGCTCCTGGAAGGCATCTCCCGGGCAGCCGCGAAGCTGGGGGTCACCCCGGTCCCGCCCGCCACGCTGATCGGCGTTGCGGCACTGGACGTCCCCGACCACCTGGTCGAGATCGAAGCCACGGCGATCCTCGACTGAACACACTGAACCAGAGCCGACCCGGCGTCGTGGCGGACAAAGCAATTCTCCGCGTGCCGGGTATGCGAGCAGGCGCCTGGACAGCGACCTGAATCTATATGATCATCATCTCGCACCCTTGACTGACCGTGCGACGGGTCCTGGCGTGATCGCCGGATGGACCGGAGGATGCCATGACCGAGGACAGGTCGGCCACGTGGGGATCTGTCCGGCAGCCGTGGTCCGAGCTGGTCGGGCGGGCCCATGAGATGGCCCGGATCGAGGAGGCCATCGCCGGTGCGGCGGCCGGTGAATGCCAGCTGGTGCTCATCGACGGTGAGCCGGGGGTGGGCAAGACCCGGCTGCTCAGGCAGCTGATCGAGCGGGCGCACGCGGCCGGGCGGACCGTGCTCGCCGGCAGCGCCACCGAGTTCGAGCGGCTCGTCCCGTTCGGCATGTACGTGGACGCCTTCACCCGGCTGTCCGACGAGCACGACGCTCCCACCGCCGGCACCGGACCCGGTGAGCTCGCCGAGGCGGCGCTGCGTACCTTGCTGTCGGCGGGTGAGCGGAGCAACACCTTGGATCGCTATCACACCTACCGAGGCATTCGAGAGCTCCTGACCCACCTGGCCACCGACCGGGGCGTCGTCCTGGCGCTCGACGATCTGCACTGGGCGGACGGGCCGTCGCTGGAACTGACCGAGTTCCTCCAGCGCCGCCCGCCGGCCGGCGGATTCCTGCTGGCCGTCGCCTGCCGGTCGAGCATGATCCCACCGGTGGCAGGCGATGCCGTCGCCCGGCTGAGCCTGGCCCCGCTCGACGAGAACGCGGTCGCCTCGCTCATGCCGCCCGACGCGGACCCGCGCCGACGGCGGTTGATGTACCAGGTCAGCGGTGGCAACCCGTTGTTCGTGCGCGCGTTGCTGGACGCCGACGACAGCACCCTGGCGGAACTGGCCGACGGCCGGCCCGGGGCGGCGCTCGCCCTGGAGCAGACGCTGCTGGCGGTGCTGCGTGCGGAGTTGGACCGGCTCTCGCCGACGGCCCGCCGGGCGGCCCACGCGGCGGCGGTCGCCGGGGAGCTGGCCTCGCTCGTCGTCATCGCCCACGTCGCGGAGCTCGACGCCGCGACCGCCGCCACCGCCGTGGACGAGCTGTGCCGGCACGGTCTCGGCACGCTGACGGGCGCGCGGTTCGCCTTCCATCATCCGCTGGTACGCGGCGCCGCCTACGACACCTGTGGCCCAGGCTGGCGCGTCGCGGCGCATGCCCGGGCCGCCGACCATCTGCGCCGCACCGACGGATCGCTGGCGTTGCTCGCCCACCACACCGAGCGGTACGCCGAGCACGGTGACGAGCAGGCCGCCCGGACGCTGGGCGACGCCGGCATCGCCTACCTGGACTCGGCGCCGGAGAGCGCGGTGCGGCTGCTCCGCGACGCTCTGCGGGTGCTGCCGGAACGCGACGACCTCGTGCCCTATCGCGGCCACCTGCTCACCTGCCTGGCGAAGGGCACCGGAGTGATGGGCGAGCTGACCGAGAGCCGGCGCATCCTGCACGAGGTCATCCACTTGCCGCACGAGGTGGCCACGGCGGCGGTGGCCTTCTCCTCCGTGATCTCGCGGCTGCTCGGCCGGCTGGACGAGGCACGGGCCCTGTTGAGCGCGCGAACCGGACAGGCCGGGCATGACCGGCGGGTACGCGCCCAGCTCCTGCTGGAGGGCGCCTCCGTGGCGGTGTTGCGGGCGGACCCGGGCGAGGCGCGCGAGCACGCGCTCGAAGCCGTCGGGCTCCTGTCGGAATCGGCCGATCCGGCGCTCGGCGCCGCGACGCACGCCGTGCTGGCCCTGGCCTGCCTGCAGGACGGCGACCTCACCACGGCGCGGGCGCACAGCAGGCGGGCCGGATGGCTGATGGACAGCGCGTCGGACAACGCCCTGATAACGCACGTGGAGCTCATCGCGCCGCTCTCCTGGGGCGAGACCTGGCTGCAGCGGCCGGACGAGGCCGCGCGCCACCTCGCCCGGGGGGTCGATCTCGCGACGATGTCCGGCGGCAGCTACGCGATGCCGTACCTGCTCATCGCCCAGGCCCACCAGAGGGCCCGCGCCGGCCGCCTGGCGGAGGCCATCGAGATCGCGAGGCACGCCGCCACGGCGGCGGAGTACATCCAGAGCAGCGAGACGCTGGCGATGGCCCGCTGCGTCATGCTGCTGCCGGTGCTGTGGCGGCACGGCACCGGTCCGGCCATGAAGCTCGCCGGCCAGCTCGCCGAGGCCGCGCCCGGTTCGGCCTGGTGGCAGGCGATGGCGGACGTGTCGGTGGCCCGGGTCCGGCTCGCCGCCGGCCGCGCCGAGCCGGGTCACGCGCCGCCGCCATCGGTTCTCACCCGTGACACCGAGGTGGAGCGGCTGGCCGTGCAGTCGATCCAGGCCGGGGCCGAGGGCGACGTCGGCACCGCGCTCTACCGGTCGGCGGGGGGGGGGGCGCCCGCCGCCCGCCGGGCCCCGCGCCCGC
>NZ_JAHKRM010000074.1 GCF_019396345.1 Nonomuraea guangzhouensis
TGCGTCCTTGGGCTCCTTGCGTGCCACCGCGGTGTCCTCTAGGTCGATCTCCGTCGATGCCTGGATCACAGTACTCATCAGGTGCGTTCTCCTTGATCAGGAGTTACACCGAAAACCGTACAGTCCCATGCTTAAGTGTTTCCGATGAGTCGCGAATCGGATATGCGCGGGCTTCTTCAACAGGCCCCGGCGAAGATGAACCCGGCAGGGCTGGCGAATTACATCACGCTGGTCTTTGTCCTGTGCGCGGTGCCGCTTCTGCTCGCGGACTGGTTCATCGTTGCCGCGATCCTAGGACGCGACTGCGTCCTGTTATATGCGGGAGGCAATATAACAGAATGTGGTGGCGGGCTTTCGGAGGGAGAGATGTCCGCCGCATCGGGGCTGATCGCACTCACAATATTCGTCTTCCAAACAGGGCTGATCGCTCTGATGCGCCGACGCATCCAATCTCGGGCGAAGTGAGATCGCGTGGCCGGCGACTGGGCGGCGGGCGTGCTTTAGCGCGGCGAATGCCGCCACCCGGGAAGACGACCACCTCGGGTTTCTTGAAGACGCGTCCCGGTGCCTGCAACTACTATTGCGCGGCATGTCGTCATTGTCCCGCCATGAGGTTCCGGTTGTTCGTCCTGCTGCCTGGCGTGTACAGCAGACTTGGACCAGTCTGCTGCCGAAGGGCGTGATGTCATGCCCACCATTAGGCACCACCAACGGTCACACCAATTGGGTGGCGTCGGTGACGACCACGGTCTTCGACGGCCGTGCCGTAGCGGTCACCGGAGGCGGCGACAGGACCGTACGGGTCTGGGATCTGTCAACCGGCGAGCAGGTCGGCGCCTCATGGGCCGGTCACACGAACGCGGTGCGGGCGCTGGCGATGTCGGTTCTGGACGGTCGCCCTGTTGTGGTCAGCGGGGGTGACGACGACACCGTACGGGTGTGGGAACTCGCGTCCGGTAAGCCGGTGGGTGAGCCGTTCGACCTTCAGGCTGACAGCGTGGAGGCCCTCGCGATCGTGGAACGCCATGGCCGCCAGGTGGTGGTCACCGGTTGCTACGACTCGACGGTACGGGTATGGGATCTGGAAACGCGGCAGGAAGTGATGGCACCGATCCGCGGCCACACCGGCCCGGTGTACGCGGTGGCGACCGCGGTGCTGGACGGCCGCTGGGTGGCTGTCACGGGCGGCGACCGAACGGTCCGGGTATGGGACCTGGATACCGGTGATCCGGTGGGTAGCCCGTTCACCGGCCACAGTGGATACGTGAGCGCGATTGCGGTCGCGGAGCTGACTGACGGCCATCTGGTGGTCGTCTCCGGTGGCTATCAGTCGACCACCCGCGTCTCGGACCTGGCCACCGGACTGCCGGTCGGTGACCTCCCCCGATCTGTGGACCTGGAGGCCGTGACGACCACGGTCGTGCACGGTCGGCCGGTGGCGATCACCTGTGACTCCAAGGAGCCGACCCTCCGGGTATGGGACCTGAAAACGGCCGAGCTGGTCGGTGAGCTGTTCCCTCAGCATCCCCGCTCGGTGGATGGGGTGGCGACGGCAGTGGTGGATGGCCGGCAGGTGGTGGTGTCGAGTTGCGACGGCGGGTCGGTCCGGGTGTCCGATCTGGTCGTCGGCGAACCGGCCGTCAAGCCGGTTCGCCACGACGCCGCGATCACGGCGGTGGCCACCACTTCAGTGGCCGGCCGGCTGGCGGCGGTCACGGGCAGCGATGACGAAACCGTACGAGTATGGGATCTGGCCACCGGCGATCAGGTGTGCCGGCCGCTCACGGACAACGCCGGCGCCATCACTGCTGTGGCCGCGACCCAGATAGACGATCGCGCGGTGGCGATCGCCGGAGGCAAGGACGGCAAGGTCCGGCTCTGGGACCTCGCACTGGGGAAAGCGGCCGGAGCACCGTTGACCACCCACCGCGGCCCGATAACCGCCGTCGCGGCCGACGACACGGGCGACCCACCCCGGGCCATCACCGCCGGCGACGACAAGACCATCCGGGTATGGGATCTCCGCACCGGCGAAGAGACCGGCAACCCCCGCAAGAGCGACCATCGATGGGTACACGCTCTCGCCACCACCACGCTCGACGACCAGCCCGTCGCCCTACTCGGACGGTGGGGCGGCGGCTTCCGGGTCCGTGACCTCGCCAGCAACCGCGACACCGGCCTCCAGACCACCGGAAGCAACGGCAAACCGGAACGCCTCGTGGCCGCCACCATCGTGGACGGACGATCCATCGCCATCACCGCGAACGACGACTGGCGCGACCGAGTGACGAAGGTATGGGACGTCACCACCGCTCAGCAGATCGGCCAACTTTCCACGGGAACCCCGGGCGCACTCGCCGCCACCACGGTCGACGGCCACCCCATCGCAGTTGCCGCCAGCCACAGAAGGGTTGCGGTATGGAGCCTCACCACCTTCGACAGGATCGGCCCTGACATCGAATTCCCCGACCTGGTCAGTGCCGTCGCTGCCACCCCACAAGGCCACATCATCGTCTGCTTCGACCGTGACATCGCCGTACTCACCGCAACCCGATCGAGCTGACCCTGCGCCGAGATCTCCGTTCTCGCCTGCTCGATCTGCCGCACGACGGCATGGGCGCCATACGTATGCCGATCAGGATCGGCCTGCGTTTGAACGATGACACGATAGGCGTCATGCGAGCGACAATCGCCACAAGCCTCCTTTTCCTGCTCCTCCCCCTGACCACCCCGCAAACTGCCCACGCCGCGGTCGCCGACGTCTACCCCGACTACGCGACCCTTGCCGCGAACGAGGTCGAGGGCCAGGACTACCTGCGCCTGTTACGCCTCCCCAAGAGGGCCACCGTGGCGCACATCGCCATCCACGGCGGCGCGATCGAATCGCCGACCACCCAACTCGCCGACTACGCGGCGGGCAAGAGGCACGCCTTCTACTCCTTCGCCGGTATCAAGCCCAACGGCAACAACCGGCTGCACATCACCTCGACCCGCTTCGACGAGCCTCGCGCGCTCAAGCTGGTCCGCGCGGTCGACTACACCGTCTCCTGGCACGCCGCCGCGGGCAGCGAGGCGACGACCTACGTGGGCGGCCGAGACGCCAAGCTGGTCGCCAAGGTCACCACCGCCCTGAAGAAGGCCGGGTTCGCGGTCGCCGACACGGTCCCCGACAGGATCGACGGCACGAGCCCGCGCAACATCGCCAACAAGAACAAACGCGGCATGGGCGTGCAACTGGAGATCAGCAAGGGCCAGCGCATGCGCTTCTTCGCCGACGGCAAGCTGACCAGGGCCTGGGTGGATAACCCGGCCAACCGGACCAGGGCCTTCTACACATACGTCGCCGCCGTCAACCGCGCGCTTGGCTGAGGAGCAGCTCGGGCACGCGGCGCAGGAGGAGCTCGTCGGCGTCCATGATCTCCTCGGTCTTGTCGAAGACCGCCTCGGTCAGCGGGGAGGCCCAGCAACGTGGACTACGCCCATCTCGGGCGCCTGGCCCGTCCAGAAGGCAAGGGCAACGTTCTGACCTGGGAGCGGCAGAGCCAGCAGGCACTTTCCAGCTCACCCCATATAGCGGCCACGTGGAACGCGCAGGCGAAGCCTGCGCCTTCTCTGGTAGACGTCTGAGCGAAGCGGGGCTCTGGCCCGACGGGAAGAAACGCCTGAGCCCCCAGCGCGAAGCGCCCCTACGAAGACGATTGTGGGCCAAGGGAGAACAGCCCGAGCGATAGCGAGGACCGTTCCCGGCAACCGGTGAAACCGGCCGAGGGTGCCGTGAAACCGGCACCGCCGAGAGTGAAGCCATGAGCATCACAGAACTCGGACGTACCGGGGGCGGCCTGGCCTCCGGCGGAGGAACCGATCTGGCCGTACGTGCGGAAGGGCTTGCCAAGACGTTCGGCGAACATCGTGCCGTCGACGGGATCGACCTGGATGTACACCCCGGTGAGATCTTCGGCGTCCTCGGCCCGAACGGCGCCGGCAAGACCACCATGCTGCGGATGCTGGCCACCCTGTTGAAGATCGACGCGGGCCGTGCCGAGATCTTCGGGGTCGACGTGGCCGGTAACCCGCACGTGATCCGCCAACTGGTCGGCGTCACCGGACAGTACGCGTCGGTCGACGAGAACCTGACTGCCCGCGAGAACCTCTGGCTCTTCAGCCGCCTGCAGGGCATCCCCTCGCCGCGTGCCCGGCGCATCGGCGTCGAATTGCTGGGCCGGTTCGGCCTGGAGGAGGCCGCCGACAAACCGATCGCGCAGTTCTCCGGTGGCATGCGCCGGCGCCTCGATCTGGCGGCCAGCCTGATCACCAGGCCACCGCTGATCTTCCTCGACGAGCCGACCACCGGCCTCGATCCGCGTACGCGCGGCCAGATGTGGGACACCATCCGCGGTCTGGTCGCCGATGGCTGCACCGTGCTGCTGACCACGCAATATCTGGACGAGGCCGATCAGCTCGCCGATCGCGTCGCCGTCATCGACCACGGCCGCAAAGTCGCTGAGGGCACCCCTGACGAGTTGAAGACGGCGGTCGGCGACTCCGCCCTCCAGTTGCTGCTCGCCGAGCCGGACGAGGTGCCCGCCGCCGTTGAGGTCGTGCGGCGTGTCCTCAGCTCCGACCCGGTGCTCAGCCCGGAGCAGGGCCGCCTCAACGTCGCACTCGACCAGGCCGACCTGGCCGCGGACGTACTGATCGCGCTGCGTGCCGCCGGGGTGTCGATCTCCTCGGTGAGCGTGGCCAAGCCCAGCCTGGACGAGGTGTTCCTCGCCCTCACCGGCCATGGGACGGACGGGGACGACGAGACCGGCACGGAGGAGAACCGATGAGCACCATGACCGCACCCGCCCGCGAGACGGTCCGGGCCGCCGACCGCGTGGCGGCCGCCCGGCGGCGCGTCACCACAGGGGAGACGATCGTCCAGACCCTGACGATGGCGTGGCGGGCGCTCAAGAAGATGCGCCGCAACCCGGAGCAGTTCTTCGACGTGGCGCTGCAGCCCATCCTGTTCACCGCGATGTTCGCCACCATCTTCGGCGGCGCCATCGCCGGTGACGTGGAAAGCTACCTCCCCCTGATGGTCCCCGGCATCCTCGCCCAAACCGTGCTGACGACGTGCATGGCCACGGGCACCCAACTCCGCGAGGACATGGAGAAGGGCGTTTTCGACAGATTCAAGTCGTTGCCGATCTCCCGGATCGCGCCGCTCGCCGGCCCGATGGTGGCCGACCTGCTGCGCTACACGATCGCGGCCACTCTGACCTTCGCCATGGGCCTGGTGATGGGTTACCGCCCGGGCGGCGGAGCGGGCGGCGTGCTCGCCGCGATCCTGCTGGCGATCATCACGGGCTGGTCGCTGGCGTGGGTCTTCACGTGGGTCGGCACGATCGCCCGGAGCGCCCAGGCCGTCCAGAGCATCTCCATGATGATCTTGTTCCCGCTGACGTTCCTGTCGAACGCGTTCGTCCCCGTCGAGACCCTGCCTGGCTGGCTGGCCGCGTTCGTACGGTTCAACCCGGTCTCACACCTGGTCACGGCCACCCGCGACCTCGCCAACAGCGCCATCGTCACCGGAGAGGTGGCCTGGACGCTCCTGGCGTGCCTGGTCGTCATCGTGATCTTCGCGCCGCTGTCGGTACGCAGTTACAAGCGGCACATGTGACCTGTGCCCGTCACGGCCGGAGACCTGCTCGACGAGACTGCGCACCTCGTCGAGCAGGTCGGGGCCGCGTCGATCGCCGTACTCGGCCCGCAGGGCGGCGAGCAGTCCGGGCTCGGCCCGCTCCGCGTACGGTTCGATCCGCTCGAAGGCCATGCAGGGCATGCTGCCGTTGTACGCGAACCGCTCGGCCAGCACCAGCAACCTGATCGCGTCACGGGGGACCAAGGCTCCCCGCAGCAGCCCCCAGGCGCCGAGCCCGAAGAGCATCGAGCCACACACCGGGTAGTCGAGGATGGGGTTTTCCACGGGAAGAAAGTCGTAGCCCCGGGCGGTGGAGAACAGGTCCTCGCCATAGCGGACGTCTTCCGGAGGAGCGTGGTACGCGTACGCCGTCAGGGTGACCGACACCGCGATGATCGTCCACGGCGCGAGCTCCGTGCGCGGCACCCCGGGCAGGCGCAGGTCGTGCGCCCGCTGGACGGCCACGCGGTATTCAGCCAGCGCGGCGGCCGTTTCGCCGCGGGCGAGTGCGAGCTCGGCCGCGCACAACGAGGCGATCGCCACCCCGCCGAGCACTGCCTCGGTGTCATTGATCCGGGTGATCTCGGCGAGCTCGGCCTCCGCGGTGTCGAGGTCGCCGTCGGCGAGCGCGGAGGCCAGCAGCAGCGCGCGGAGCTGGGTCTCATCGTCTGTGGCACCGAGCCGGCTCAGCACCGGAATGGCGATCCGCGCGTGTCCGACCGCCCGCCGGCGATCGCCGAGCCGCATGACCAGGTGGGCCAGAACGGCGTGCATGATCGCGGCGGACCACGGCCCCTCATCCTCGCGGAGCATCGTCAGAGTTCGCTCGGCGGCCTCGACCGCCTCGGTCACCTCTCCCGCGTTCTCCAAGACCTGGACGTTCGTCTGCATCGCCGCCAAGGCCACGTCAGGGTCGACGCTCCGGCACAACTCCGCTATACGGCGGCGTACATCGGCGCCATCGGGCACGTCGCACGCGATCAGCACTGTGGCCACCGCCGCCAAGCGGGGGTTCGTCGCATCGCTGACGGGCAGCCTACGGAGGAGATCGCGCAGCGGATCGTCGCGGCGGTCGGTGACGACCATGATGTTCATGAGCGCGATCAGCACAGCGGCCCTGGTCGCCCCGACGAGGTACGGTGGCGGCACCCAGTCGGTGATCACCTGGCTGATCGCGCTCCGGTGAACGAACACCCGGGAGTGATCGCCACGGATCGACCACAACGCGCCGACGCCGGCCAGCAACTGGACCATCGTGACGGGATCGGACTCACTGAGGGCCTGCCGGAGCAGTTCGGCAAGGTTGCTCTCCTCGGCGTGCAACGCGTCGGCGGCCGCGAACTGCGCCGGGCTGAACAGCGCGAAGGCGTGTTCGAGCGCGTACGCCGTCGCCCAGGCCCGCTGCGCCGCCCGGGCGGGCGCCTCCTCACCGGCCTCCTTCAGCCGCATCCGCCCGAACTCCCTGACGGTCTCCAGCATCCGGTAGCGGAGGCCGTACGTCGTCTCGCGGACGCTCAGCATCGACTGCTCGGTCAGCGCGTCCACCGTGCCCAGGGCGTCCGGGCCGAGTACGTGCTCGGCCGTGGGCAGCGTGAACCCGTCGCCGAACAGCGACAACCACCGCAACGCCCGCCGTTCTGGCTCCTCCAGCAGGTTCCACGACCAGTCGATGACCGCGAGCAGCGTCTTGTGCCGGTCGGGGGCCGTACGGTTCCCTCCGCGCAGCAGGGCGAACCGGTCCGCCAGGCGGCGCGCGATCTCCTCCACCGACATCACCCGCACTCTGGCCGCGGCCAGCTCGATCGCGAGCGGCAGCCCGTCGAGGCGGGCGACGACCTCCTCGACCACTCCCTCGTCGATCCGCACACCCGGGCGGCCGGCCGTGGCGCGCTGCCTGAACAACTCCACAGCGTCGCCCGTGGGCAGCTCGCCGAGCAGGTAGACGCGTTCGGCGGGGATCGACAAGGGAGCACGTGAGGTGATGAGCACCCGCAGGTCGCGGGTCGTCACGGTCAGGAAAGCCACCAGGTCGGCGACAGCCTTGATCACGTGCTCGCAGTTGTCCAGGATCAGCAGCGCCGGAGCCTGGTCAAGATGCTGGGCGATCCGGGTGCGTACGTCGGAGCGCTGCTCGGCGGTCAGAACACGACGCCCGCTGACCGAGTCCCGAACCCCGAGCGCCGAGCCCACCTCGCCCACCACCCCCTCCGGCGAGGAGACGCCGACGAGCTCGACGAAGTGGGCGATGGGCTGCGTGGCGTTCCTGCCGACGACATGTGCCAGCCGCGTCTTGCCCAGTCCGCCAGGACCGATGATGGAGACCACCCGGTTGGTCTGCAACAGGGCGTGCACCGCACGGATGTCGTCCTTGCGGCCGAGCAGCGAAGAACCGTCGAACAGGATGCCCTCACGTACCGGCCGATCGGCGACGAGGAGCTCGGCGTACACGCGGGCGAGCTCAGGCCCTGGTCCAGTACCGAGCCGCGCGACCAGGCCCGCGCGATACCGCTCGTAACGCTCCAGAGCGGCGGCGGCACCTCGTACGGCGGCCTCGCTGCGCAGCAGGCAGGCGAGCAGCTCCTCGTCGTGTGGCCGATCGGCCGCGGCCTCCTCCAGCAGCGGCAGCGCGTCCCCGTGGGCGCCACTCCGGCCCCGCGCGATCGCCGCCACCCGCCGCGCCTCAGCCACCCACCCCGCTGCGACGCCTCTCAGCTCAGCGAGCGGGCCCGCGGCGCCGTCCATGCCGCCGGCCACGATAGCCATGGCCTCTTCGGCGCGGCGACGCGCGAGCACCATGTCGCCCTCCCCCAGTGCGGCCCGTGCCTGCTCCGCCAGCGCGCCGAGCAGCAGCGCGTCCACCTGGTCGGCGGGCAGCCCGAGCCGGTAACCACGCGGAATCCGCACCACGACGTCGGCGCAGGTCACCGCCCTGGTCCGCGAGACGACCACCTGCAGCGCCTTCGTCGGGTTGGCCGGCTCCTCGTCGGGCCACAACTCCTCGACCAGGCGCTCGACACTGACCCCTGCGTGGCCACGCATGGCGAGTACGGCCAGCAGGGTCTGCGCGCGATCACCGACCACGCGCACACCCCGCCAGCGGACGTCGTCGAGCAGGACAAGTGCGGGGGACACACCATCAGCTTACGGACGAGATCGCCTCTCTTGATGTTGCGCTCCATCCCCGTAGAGGATGCGGTCGGGGTTAGTGTCCAAGGCGACACGGGGAGCGCATTGATCAACGTAATCAAGACCTTGGTGCCATTCGCTTGGGTTGTGCCTGCCGCGATAATGGTCTGGCTCGTGGGGTCCGGTCGAATGATCAAGGAAAAGGGCCACTTGAGACGGCCTGATCCGGATCGGGTCACTGATGTGGCTGTTCCCGTCGACGTGCAGCATGCTGTTCGCACGCTGATCATGTCGGGGAAACGTATCGCCGCCATCAAAGAGATCCGCCGAGCGACTGGGCTCCCTCTCGAGCCCGCCATGGATGTGGTCGAGGCGCTTCGTCGTGGAATTGAGTTGCCCCCAGCGGCTGACCACAGTGATTGACCGCATCAGCCTCCACCAACCCGACGGCGGCGAGATGCGCCTAGGGCCGCTCAAGTCACGGGCTGACCGTCAGCATTCCCTCGGTCATCGTCCCGTCGCTGGTCGAACACTTCGCGCTGTCCATCGACGATGGCGTAAGACAGCTTCGTGTTCCTCGGCAAGCGCGGGACCTTACTCCGGGGCAGTAACTTCCGGCGTGAGGCCAAGTGAGTGGATGCGCTCCATTCATGACCGGCTCACGACGGAGGTGGCCGGGCAGAGCACCGCTTCGACCGCTTTGATCATTGCCGGGATGACGGTGTGAGTGTCGGAGGTTTTCAGCGTGACGGACAGGGCGAGTTGGCGCCGGCCGTCGGCCGAGGCGAAGGTCAACGCGGTGAGACCAGGCCCCGAACCGCCGGGCATAGCGCCTTTCAGCGTCCCCCCGCACAAACCCCCACCCCCGCTCCCCGGAGGTTGGGTGAGGACCTGCTGCAGTGCCGGCGGCAACAGCTCGCCGCGGGTGAAGGCCCGCTGGAAGGCGCTGACGTCATGCGTGGTCGAGACGACGCCTCCGGCTCCGTTGCCGTAGCTGGCGTTGAACCGGTGCACGTCGCGCAGCGTGCCGGTGGAGTCGGGATAGTAGCCGTGCCCGTGCGGGCCCTTGATGCCCTCCGGAGGCTTGGTGAGCTGATAGGTCCGGGTCATGCCCAGCGGGCGGAAGAGACGCTGCTTGAGCTCATTCGCCAGAGTATGGCCCGTCACCTTTTCGAGGATCATGCCGATGAGGGTGTAGTTGGTGTTGGAGTAGGCGAATTTTTCGCCGGGCTCCCCGGTACGCGGCCACCCTCGGGTCATCTTCACCATGTCGATCGGCCGGTAGTAGGTGGTGAAGTCGAAGACGTCGAACGCCGGGGCCGTTGAGGTGCCCTTGTGGAACCAGTCGGGGATGCCGGAGGTGTGCTGGATCAGCTGCCGTACGGTGATCTCGTCGGCCCGTTCCACCAGCCCGTCGTCGGCCACCTCGGGCAGCAGACCGCCGAGCGTGTCATCCAGGCCGAGCTTGCCCTCCTCGACCAGTTGGAGCACCACAGTGGCCACCATCTGCTTGGACTGTGACCCGATGCGGAACCGGGAGCCCGCTGGAATCCTGCCGCCCTTACCGTCGAGCAGCAGGGAGCCCGCAGATCCCTGGCCTGCCGGCTTGCCGTCCACGTACGCCCCGCCGATGGCGCCCACTACGCCGGGAGTCTTGGCCAGGGCGTCCATCGCCTGCTGAACGTCACCGATCGAGGCAGTGCGGGAGTCCGCGGTCGCGGGCGAGGCGGCCAGAAGCAAGGTCGCGACGGTGAGAGTACGGGCAACGGTCGCGTGATTCATGGAACAACTCCCTTGGAGTCGAGTCGAACTCGGTCGTGGAGGTCAGGAAGCCGTGCCGGCGCTCGGTCGGGCGTTTTCGGTGATGATCTGTCGTTCCATCTCGACGATCGGGGCTATGGGGGTGTCGTAGTTGCCGAGGATCACCGCCGTCCAGTCCAGTTCGGGATAGGTGTCCAGGTTGTTGGCAGCGCCCGCGGAGCTGCCGGAGTGGCCGATGACGTGCCGGCCGCCCACGATGGCGTCGGTGAAGCCGTAGCCGTAGAACAGGTGCTGGCGGGTGAGACCCTGCTGTTCTGACGGCGGCATGATCATCTTGCCGGTGGTGATCAGTTCGGCATAGGCCGGGCCGAGCAGTGTGCTGTTCCGCAGTGCGCGTGCGAAAGCGAGCAGATCGGTGGCGGTGGCGTAGGCGCCGCGGTGCGGCCCGCCGACGAACGGGAAGAAGTCGCTGGTGGTGAAGTCGGCGCGCGGGCCGGACGGCTGGGTGGCGTATGGGCGTGCGATGGCCCGGTCGGCCGTCACCTGGGTCTTGGTGAAGAAGTCGGAGTGGGTCATCCTGGCCGGGGTGAAGATGTGCTGGCGGACGTAGTCGTAGTAAGACTGTCCTGACACCGCGGCCACGATCTCACCGAGCAGGAAGAAGCCGTCGTTGCTGTAGCGGTACTGGGTCCCTGGGGTGAACTGCGGCGGCAGCGCGCGGATGGCTTTCGCGGTGCCGTCCCACACCTTCTGGATCGTGTTCCATTCCGGTCTGGTCGGCGGTTCGGTACCGACGGCCGGGCGGCCGATGCCGGATGTGTGCGTCAGAAGCTGGTGTACGGTGACGGTCTGGCTGATCTCCGCCGAGAATCCCTGGAGATAGGTGCCGAGCTTCTCATGGAAGGCGATCTTGCCTTGCTGCGCGAGTTGGGCGACCGCCACAGCGGTAAGGGTCTTGGTCACCGACGCGAGATCGAAGCGGGTGTCCAGGCGGTTGGGTATCGATGACGCCTTGTTCGCCATGCCGTAGGCGCGCCGCAGCACTGGCCTGCCACGGTAGGCCAGCAGCACGACGCCGGAGAACAGGTCCTTGGCGGCCCGGTCCGCGATGAACCGGTCGAACTTTCCGCCGACCCCCAGGTCGGCGGGTATCGAGCGGAAGGCCGAAGCCTCCGCGTGCGCGGGCTGCCCGGCCGTGAGCAGGCCGGCCGCGATCGGAGCGGCGCCCAGCAGCCCGAGTACGGAACGCCGGGAGGTGCGCGAGGTCGATGTTTCGTGGGTCATGACTGGCTCGTCTCCTCGTACACGGCTGTCGCGATCTCGCCCAGTGCCTGGCCCGCGGCCGTGAGGAGATCGGGAGAGGCGGCCTGCTGTTCCATGAATGCCGCGAACGCGGTCCGGGAGCCGTCGGGAAGCTCGATGTATCCGGCCAGCGCCTTGGCTATCAACGGCTCGCCCGTGTCGGGGGAGGGCGCACCGGCTGTCCCGGTCTTGGCGTAGACATGACCCGCGGCGGGCGAGTCCACCTGGATGTCGGCCAACGTCCCGTCCTTGCCCATGATGGGCAGCGCCCGGTAGAAGTGGCGGAAGTACCGTTGCCGGGCCATGTGGCGCAGGAATCCGAGGAAGAAGTCCGGCGTGTACCTCACGTCGGAGGCGCCCGGCGGGTTCGGATCCAGCCCGGCTTGCTGGAAGAGCCGACTCTGGAGTTCTTCGCCTCGCTGCTTGGCGTTGCGCGCATCCTCTCCGGCGATCGCCCCGACCAGATAGGGGAAGTGCACGGTGTGCACGTTCGAACTCACCTTGAGCATGACCTTCACCTCCTCCGACAACGGCGGTGAGATGTGCTGCGCCACGAGGTCGCGCGTCGTGTCGTGCGCCATGGGCCGATCGCGGCCCGTAGCGGCGTCAACGCCGATCCCGGCATCTTCGAGCGCGATGGTGAAGGCGAACTCGGCGAATCGCGTGGGCTCGGGCACGTGGTAGGAGATGAACCGCTCTTGACCGCCGAGAATGACGTCGCCGGCGAGCCGCACCTGGCGCGTGCCGTCCGGGTTCGCAACGTCATCGGTGAACGTCAGCCGGCGAGCGGCCGCCGCCCCGTCCGCGGCGATCGTGGTCACCTCGTTGGCGATCTGTACGTACCCGACATCCGGCGACAACCGCACCAACCCCGGCGCACCAACCCGTGCCCCTGGCCGCACCGACACGTCCACGACGTTGTCGTTGATCATCATGGGCGACACCGCCGCCTTGATGCCGTCGCTGAAGATGTCCTCAAGCCCTTGACGGAACAGGGAGGCGTCGACCAGAACTCCCCCCTCGACGCGACGGATCCCCTGGGCTCTCACCTGGCCGGCAAGACCCCGAAGCGTTCTCAGCGGGTCACCCGCGAGCGGCTTGGCATTGTAGGTGTGGTCGGGGTCCGGCAAGGAGAGCGTGCCATCGCGCTGGATACGGCCGCCCAGCAGTAGGTCGCCACCCGCCACCAGAACCAGATCGCCTTTCAGGACACCCCGCGCAACCGGGCCTGTGCGGTACACCCGGGTACGGAAGCGGTGGCCGCCACCCAGCGTCGAGAAGGCGGTGCCAGCCGGGAAGATCTTGAACGAGGACCCGGCGACGAACAACTGCTCGGTGTTCATCGAGTAGAGATCCTCGCCCGTACTCAGCGAGGAGAACTTCATGCCCCAGCGAGAGCCCTGGAACACGGGCCTGTGGATGATCTCCCGGATACGAGCGTCGATGGCGAGATCGAATGTCCCACGCCGGCCCGCGGGGGCGAGCTGGTTGACGCGCAAGCCGGGCAGGCCGCCCACGCTGCCTAACGGAAGCGCCCCCAGCAGGCCGAGCACGGATCGCCTGGACCATGCCGGCGGTGAGGACGATGATCGGTATCGAGTCACGTGGACAGGCAACACATCGGCGAGTTTCCTGAGCGTTTCCGTTGCCGCGACGCCGGCTTCTCTTCGGCGGTCTTGGTCCACACGAACGGTTTCGGGTCGTGGTTCCACCGATTCATCCGGGTTTGTCAGGACCTAGCCTGCCGGAGTGGCCGACCCGTTAAGGGTGATCAGTAGAGCGTTGCCCCCGGCCACCTACGGCGGCTGACCACAGACAGGCGATCGTAAGGGCGGTACAGACCGCCGACGGTTTTACAGCTCGCGATCGTTTCCACTCCCGTACGGCGCTCGAGCTGCGGCGCTAGGGTGTCACTTCGTTCTCGCCATCATGATCATTTCGTACATATTGCACAGGGGCAGGCGTGAAGGTGGAGCTCCCCGCTGGAAGAACGACGGGGATCGCCAGAGAGGTCTGAGCAGTTGGACCGAGGCATGGGCCTGGCGGGCAGCACGTACAGGTCTGCTTGGTCAGGTTGATATGAGGTCTGGCGTGGTGCGGTGACAGGTGGGGCAGGCGCCGGTCCAGACCGCGAGGAGTAACTGCAGTTCGCCGGCGACGCGCCGAGCGCTCAAGAAGCTCGGTGATCAGTGGAGTCATAGTAGCGTCCAGCACCGGCAAGGCCAACGAGGCCATTCCCTCGATCACGGGGAATGGCCTTCCGCGTGGGGTGCGAACGCCGACGTCTCGTCCTGCCGTACCGCCTCTTCCTGCCGTATCTACGTGGACCCCGTTGACGCCCTGGGGTGGCTTGCGGATCGTAGCCAGAGCATCGAATCAAGACGATGGAGAGACCGACGAGGATTGTCCCCGCCCCAGAAGCGAAGACCAGGAACGCTATGACGGACTCGCCGTCTGGATCGCCGAGTCCGGACGGTCGTCCGTCGATCCAGCTCATCGTGGGCCAGGCCTGGGTGGCGACGATCGCTCCGAACGCGGTCGTGATCGCACCCAGGACATGGCCAGGAGGACGCGTCCACGAGCCCATCCCGGTCATCACGAACCCGACCACCAACCCGACGAGAACCGTTAGGAATTGGCCCATGCCCAGGGCCGTGAGCACGGCGAACCGCTCGTGCTCGAAACCGTCGCCACGTGGCACCGACCAGAACGGCACCGCTACGACACCGCTGAGAAGGCCGATCGCCAATAACCGGAGCATCGCCACGTACACATGATCGTGGACTGGTTGGTTGCTGTGCTACCTCAGCTGAGCGTGTAGCTGTACAAGATCGAAAATGCCGCTGCTGTACACAGCACCTCCGGCCAGCGCCCCGCCCCGTCATCCGATGGCAAGGGGACTCGTACCGCAGGTCTACTGCGCTCCGATGCCGACCGTTCTTCTGATCCAGTCCTTGTAGGCTGCGGCGTCGGTCCACACCCCGGGTCCGACGCAGTTCGGGTTGGTCTTCTCGTCACCGTCGCGGCTGGTGACGCCGACCAGCTCCCAACTGGCCCTGGTTTTGCGCACCATGGGGCCGCCGGAGTCGAGCATGCAGCTCTGCGCCTTTTTGGTGGGGTGTTCAGAGCAGATGTCGCCCGCAGCGTCGATGCCCGTGCACCGGTTGTCGGGGACGATCTCGCTGTCCAGCTCCTGCAGGGTGACCGGCGGCTCCGGGCACTCGTTTCCGTCTTCGCAGGTCATGCCCCAGCCCAGGAGACGGACCTGAGTTCTCGGAGCGCTGGAACTTGCGGCGATCCTGATCGGCGCCTCCCGGACCGGCCGGTCCAGCTTGAGGAGTGCGATGTCGTGCCGCAGGTCGTCCGGGTCGGCGGTGTAGTCGGGGTGCCTGACGATCTTCGTGACGCGGCGTACGCTGCCACCCTTCTCGATGTCGGTGCCGCCGACCTTGGCGCTGACCTGGCCGACCGGGACGTGTGAGCAGTGGCCCGCCGTCACCACCCACTGCGGAGCGACGAGCGTGCCCCCGCAGTAGTGCACGCCCTTGCCGTCGCGCAGGGTCACGGTGAAGGAGTAGTTCGCGGTAGCGTCGCGCCCACCGATGATCGCGCTCGCCGGGGGCGCCATCGCCGTCGCGAGGACCGCCGCGCCCCCGACCACCCCCGCGAGTGTCAGGCCCCGCGCCCGGCCGCCGCGCTTCTTGAAGATGCTGGTGAGTCCGTGTCGTTCGCTCATGCCGTCAACGGTGGCGAACCCGGCGGAAGGGAACATCGGAGCACGGTCTGGTCGTGGTCTCATACCGTGGTCTGAGTCGGAGCCGGGCAGGTACGGGCTAGCGTTCCGTCATGACCCATGACCTCCGGCCGCCGCTGCTGTTGAGGATGCGGCCCGTGTTCCAGCTCCTCGGCGACCTGGCGATCGCCGTGTTCCTGGCGTTCTTCGCCGTGGTGGCCACCATCGAACAGATGCCGCCGGACGGGGGGGTTGAGCCGCTGCCCGTCCTCGCCGGAGTTCTCATGGGGCTGCCGTTGGCGGTCCACCGCCGCTGGCCCGTTCCGGTGCTGGCGGTCGTGGCCGGAACCAGCATGCTGGCCGTGGCCTTGCAGTGGGTGCCACCCCACGCGGCCTTCGTGCCCGACCTGCTCCTCGTCTTCGCGATCTACCCGGTGGCCGTGACGGCGCCGTCCCGTCGTGCTGTGGCCGCGCTCGTTCTGTCCGTGGGTGGGATCTCCGCGGCGGTCCTCTTCGCGGTGGCGCTGGAGCCGAGGCCGGACTGGGGCAGGTCACTACCCGTGCTTGCCACCGAGATGATCATTCCGGTCGCGGTGTGGGTGGTGGGACGCGCGGTGCGCGCCCGCCGGGACCACGAGGCGTGGACCGCCCAGCAGGTGCTGACCGACGAGCGGCTGCGCATCGCGCGCGACCTGCACGACGGCGTCGCGCACAGCCTGAGCCTGATCACCGTGCAGGCGTCCGTGGCCCTCCACGTCGGCGACGAGCGGCCCGACGAGGCCCGCTCCGCCCTGACCGTCATCGAGGCCACCAGCCGCGAGACCACCCGGGAGTTGCGGCGCATGCTCGGCCTGCTGCGCGCCGTTGACGAGGATCCGCAGGGCGCCGCGCAGTTGGAGCCGGCTCCGACCGCCGACCGGCTGGCCGAGCTCGCGGACCACGCGACCTCCGCCGGGGCCCTGGTCGACCTGCGGATCGGTGACGGGCTCGACACCATCCCGGCTACCATCGGGGTCGCGGTCTACCGCATCGTGCAGGAGTCCCTGACCAACGTGATCAAGCATGCCGCTCCGGCGGGCTGCGTGGTGCGGGTCGACAGGACGGACAATGCCATGGAGATCGAAGTGACCGACGACGGCCGCCGGGCTCCGACCGGCCACTCCCCGGGCCACGGGCTGATCGGCATGCGCGAACGCGTCGCCGTCTACGGGGGCGAGTTCACCGCCGGGCCACTGGCAGTCCGCGGGTTCCGGGTCCACGCGAGGCTTCCCCTGGAGGGGGTGCCCACATGACCGACGTCCGGGTGCTGATCGCCGACGACCAGCGGTTGCTCAGGGCAAGCTTCGCATTGCTGATCGGCGCCACCCCCGGGCTGGAGGTCGTCGGCGAGGCCGGGGACGGGCTGCAGGCCGTCGAGCAGGCCACCGCGCTGCTGCCGGACGTCGTGCTGATGGACATCCGGATGCCCGAGCTCGACGGGATCGAGGCGACCCGGCGGATCTGTGAGGAACCGGCGACCGCGGGCGTGAAGGTGCTGATCCTGACCACCTTCGACCTGGACGCCTACGTCTTCTCGGCGCTGCGCTCGGGCGCCAGCGGGTTTCTGCTCAAGGACACCCCGCCCGGCGACCTGCTCTCCGCGATCCGAGTCGTGGCGGGTGGCGAGGCGCTGCTCGCCCCCTCCGTGACCCGGCGCCTCATCGGAGAGTTCGCCCGGCAGCCGCAACCTCGGCAACGGTCGCCCCGTTCCCTGAACGGCATCACGGCACGGGAACGCGAGGTGCTCAAGCTCATCGGCCAAGGGCTGTCCAACACCGAGATCGCCGAACACCTCATCGTCAGCATGGCCACCGTGAAGACCCACATCGGCCAGTTGCTGGCCAAGTTACACGCCCGCGACCGCGCCCAGCTCGTGATCGCCGCCTACGAGAGCGACCTGGTCACCGTCGGCTAGCTGTACTGACCACAGAGGTTAGGCACGGGGCGACACAGCCTGACCCGCAGGCCCCCGCGCGGCACACGCTTCGAACCGCACCTCTCCCGATACCAAAGCCAGTGTGCTGACCGGCTCCGAACTCGCGGGCCACTGATGCGCGGTCACGAGGGATCTCTGTCCTCGTCAACGCCGCGCAGGTGGTCCTCGAAGGTGGGGCGTCGATCTGCCGTACGCGACCACACGATCAAAGTAGCCAGTCGGAAGGGAGCCAGGACGAGCCTGAGCACTCGACGCCCCAGCCGACGGATCAACCTGAAGAGCTCCTTGAGAGTCTCCCAGGGGCGTCCTAAGGCCACGACGATCAGGATGAAGGTCATGCCGCCGAAACCGATCCCTCCGAAGTCGTCGGGGTCGTCTCGCTCCTTCTTGCTCACCGCGCGAAACTGAAGGCCGGGGACACGAACGTGCTCCTCCCAAGCTGGTCTGGCGATCAAAGCTCGGTCACGCCATGGCCGTAAGCCTACGTCGGCAAAAGGCGCACAGCAGGCCGGCCGTGGACGTGACCACGCGTCCAAGTCAGAGGGTTCACAGCGACGGGACGATCAGCTCACCTCAGCCACTGACAGCCCGGGGTTCGTCGCGATCATCCCGGAGCCAGAGTGGCCCCCGCCGGAGGCGCGGTCGTCTTAGCAGTCGGAGGCCTGGAGATCAGGCGCGAGGTATGCGATCATCATGCTCGTGACATCGATCAGAAAGGGCCATGCCGCGTAGGCGCCCTTCCGAGGTCCGTACGCCAGGATCGGCGTGTGGGACCCACAGAGCTGTGATTCATCATGTTCCCGGGCTTGGCCGTCGTCCCATGGCCGCGGTGATCGCCTTCGAACACACCCGTATGTGGCCCGGCGCGGTGGCGGCGTCGCTGGCGGCTTGGCAGGAAGCGGCCCTGGTCGGGACCGCTGATCGCCTCTTCTTCAGGTGCGAGTGCGAGGAGTGCACCGGAGATGCGCCCCGCCGGCGGCTTCAACGGGCTCTCGTCGGCTTACCTTCGTGGGCCAGACCGCATCTGTATGCCCTGGTCCTACCCGTCGACCGGTATTACCTCCGTCGAACCTCACCACAATCGCCTACGTCCCCCGACTCCGACTGGACATGGTGGCAACGACGTCGCCGCCTTGAGGATCGGAGCGTGTAGGGGCGAATGTGCAGAGCGTGCTCAGGCGGCGCGGCAACCCCCGAGCGGGCCTTTTGTCAACGGCCAAGTGCGTGTCGCCGCTGGTGGCCATGTAGAAGTCCCCAGTTCTTCGAAGTTGACTACTTCTTGATCAGGCGTGCTGGCGTCCTGGTGCGTGCCTGTTTCATCCGGAAGGACTCGC
>NZ_JAHKRM010000075.1 GCF_019396345.1 Nonomuraea guangzhouensis
GGAAACACCCGGTTACATTCCGAACCCGGAAGTTAAGCTTCCCAGCGCCGATGGTACTGCACTCGGGAGGGTGTGGGAGAGTAGGTCACCGCCGGACAATCTTTGTTCGGGAAGGGCTCCACGCATACGCGTGGGGCCCTTTCTGCGTTTCGGGGCCTTTGGCTGGCAAACGGCCGGTCCGCCAGCAGGGCTCCGTGCCACTACGCTTTCGGCGGTGCGCTTGGCCGGCCGTCCGCATGCCATGTGGCGGGAACATCGCACCCTCGGCATGGCAGGACCTGCGGGTGTGCTGACCGAGGCCCATTCGGTCAGCACACCCACTATGTCGTAGAGCATCGGTCATGCAACCGATGAGAATCAGCATCGCCTGAGCAAAGCACCCCATCGCCCCTCTGCCCTCGCGGGTGCCACGCCAGCGGGGATCGGCAGGCAGCAGGCCCGACAGAAACAGGCCTGACAGAAGCAGCACCGTCTCCCGCCGCGCATCGAGCGTGGCGGTGTATGTGACACGTGAGGACCCGCAAGGCATCTGCTGTATGCAGGTGATCTCCGGGAAAGCCGGGATGACGTATCGGCGTTAGGCGAACCCGGTCTTCTAGCCGCATTCTGCCGGGTCGAGGCCGAGGTCAGAGGCCCGACGCACATCGGAGAGGATCGGTTGCCGAGCTCCCGGTAGCGCTGCTCATACGAAGGCGGTGACGCCCTTGTATTCGCCTTGGCGTGCTTGGCCGGTCACCTCGTATTCCAGGAGCAGCAGGCCGTTCGGCATGGCTTCGTGGCGGAGCAGGTGGAGACCGGACGGGGTGCCTGCGCCGGTCAGTAGGCGTCGGCCGGTCCGGAGAACAGCGGGGGCGACCACGAGGCGGAGCGTGTCGATCAGGCCCGCCGCCAGCAGTGAGTCGCCGAGGCGGGCGCTGCCGTGGATCTGGAGTTCCCGGCCTGGCTGTGCCTTGAGTTCGGTGACCGCATGGACCGGGTCGCCCTTGAGGACGGTCGTGGGGTTCCAGGTCCCTTCGGTGAGGGTGTTCGTCACGACGTACTTCGGCAGGGCGTTCATCCGCTCGGTGAACGGGTCGGCCGGGTCAGTGATCTTTGGCCAATCGCGGGCGAACGCCTCGTAGGTCCGTCGTCCGAGCAGCAGGCCGTCGGCGAGGTCGAGCCATTCGGAGGCGCGCTGGACGAACGTCCCGTCCATGTGGGGGACGAGCCAGCCGCCACGGGTGAAGCCGTCGCTGATGTCCTCGTCCGGCGAGCCGGGGCCCTGACTGACCCCGTCGAGCGTGACGAACTCGGTGAGAGTGATCTTCATTGCACGCCTTCGGTGAGTGTGGCCAGTTGGGCGGCGGCCGTCCCCCAGCCCTCGGCGAAGCCGATCTTCTCGTGATGAGCGCGGGCCTGCGGGTCGCCGTGTCGGACGACGATCCGATAGTCCGTGCCGTCCGGGTGATCGTTCAATGTGATCGTGGCGGTCATGACGACCGGGGCGGGACTCGCGGGACGCCACGTGCTGTCGATCGCGTTGGTGAACACGATCCGCTCAAGCTCGTCCACGGCGAGAAAGCAGGCGTCCAGGTGCGGAACGAACTCGGCCCCGTCGTCGCTCAACCGTGTCACGAACGCCCCGCCGGGCCACAGATCCAGGCGGTCCACCCGGCAGCGGGACGGAGCCGGGACCCACCACCGCTCAAGCCTGGAGGGGTCCGTCCAGGCCCTCCATACCGTCGCGCGCGGGGCGCGGATGATCCGCTCCAGACCAAGGTCGAGATCGGGATTCACTGCCTGTTCTCCTCTGGGTCGGTGACGAACTGTTCGAGGCGGTCGGTGCGCTCCTCCCAGATCTGGCGCTGCTCCGCGAGCCAATCGTCGACCAAGGCGAGCCGCTCGCGGTTGAGCACGCAGGTGCGTACCCGGCCGGACTTGACCGTGCGGATGAGCCCGTTCGATTCGAGCATCCGCACATGCTTCATGAACGAGGGGAGGGTCATCGGGAACTCGCGGGCGAGGTCGCCGACGCTCGTGGGCCCGTGACCGAGGCGCCGGACGACGGCGCGCCTGGTCGGGTCGGCGAGGGCGACGAACACCCCGTCGAGCTGCGCCGAATACTGTGCCATTCGGCTAAGTATTGCAGTCCCAAAATGGTTAGCGCAAGGGCTAAGTATCGAGGCCGCATCGGCGATCACAAACCGTCACCGGCCGTCGGCGAGACGGGCTCAGCCTCTCAAGGCCGCGCAGGAAGTCGCCCGGTTCCAGCTCAAGTCGGCGATCGAACCGTCCCGTCGCAGATTGGGCAGCCGGACGAGCATGGTTCCGATGGCGATTCGTTCCTAGAGGCGGCCGAGCGGAGCGCCGAGGCAGTGACGGAGCTCCGCTCGGCGGCGACCAATGTCTGGATGTAATCGTCGAGCGCCTGAAGAGCGCGGCTAACGGTGGCATACGCGTCGACGGTGTCGGCCGGTGTGAGGGCGGCGGTGAACTGGCCGCCGCATGTGATCCGATCCGCCAGGCGGATGCCGAGAAGCTGGCAACTGACGGTGGCGGCAAGGGGGAAGGCCACCATCGAACCTCCCTTTCGGGGAGCTGCCGGCGCGTCCAAGAAGCTGATCGAGCACCCCATGGTGTGCGACACGGACGACTTCACCCAGCGCCCTGACTACTGGCGGATGGTAGAACGCGCGGCCGGGCTCACCAGCCTCGACGAGGCCGCGTGCGTGATGTGATCTGAACGGTGCCCTTCGTTCGGCCGCGCCGGAGCCGTTGGACGGTGCCGCGCGGCTGGAAAGCGGTCGTCCCGTCGGCCGTGACCGGCAACCACCCGTTGCGTCCTGCTCGCGGATTCGGGTGTGACGTCATGCCACCCGAGAGGGTCCACATTCCGAGGTCCTAGCATGGAACTCGAAGATCAGAGCTAGGGGAGAGTGACAGTGACCACCGAAACCGACCTGCGGTACCTGCGGCGATGCGTGGAGTTGGCGACGAAGGCGTTGGAGGTGGGGGATGAGCCGTTCGGGTCCGTGCTCGTCTCGGCTGACGGGGTCGTGCTCGCCGAGGACCACAACCATGTGGCCTCCGGCGACAATACCCGGCATCCGGAGTTCGAGCTGGCTCGCTGGGCTGCGGCGCACATGACGGTTGACGAGCGGGCGGCCGCGACGGTCTACACCTCCGGGGAGCACTGCCCGATGTGCGCCGCCGCGCACGGGTGGGTCGGGCTGGGCCGCATCGTGTACGCGAGCTCGTCGGAGCAGCTTGCCGGGTGGCTCGCCGAGCTGGGTGTGCCCGCGCCGCCTGTGCGGACCTTGCCCATTCAGCAGGTCGTGCCCGACGCCGTGGTGGAGGGGCCGGTGCCGGAGCTCGCGGCGCAGGTGCGTGAGCTGCACCGCCGTCGTCACAGCTAAAAGCCCCTCAAACGTGGAGTTCCCCCGACAGCACCGTGACCGCTCGCCCCGCGAGGTGAACGCGGTCCCCGTCCCACCGCACGTGCACCAGCCCGCCCCGAGCCGACAACTGCGCGCCCACCATGGTGCGCAGCCCCAGCCGCTCCCCCCAGTAGGGCGCCAGCGCGCAGTGCGCCGAGCCTGTCACCGGGTCTTCCGCCACCCCCACGTTCGGTGCGAAGAAGCGTGACACGAAGTCGGTCGACGACCCCTTCGCCGTGACGATCACGCCACGGGCCGGCAACTGGGCCAATGCCCCGATGTCCGGCGTGAGTGACCGTATCGCCGCCTCCGATTCCAGCTCCACCAGCAGGTCGAGATTGCTCGTCCCGACCTGCACCGGTGCAGCTCCGAGCGCTTTTTCCAACCCGTCGGGAACGGCGGCCGGCGTCACTTCCTTCGCCGGGAAATCCATCGTGATCATGCCGTCGGCCATGCGATTCACGGTGAGCGTTCCGCCGGCCGTACTGAATTCGAGCTGACCGCCGGCCGCACCTGTGGAATAGAGCACATGTGCGGTGGCCAGCGTGGCGTGCCCGCAGAGGGAGACCTCGACGGCGGGGGTGAACCAGCGGAGCGAATCGCCGAGCAGGAAGGCGGTCTCCGACAGGTTCATCTCCGTGGCCACTGCCTGCATCCATGACTCGGGAGCGGGAGACTCCAGCAGGCACACCGCGGCAGGATTGCCCCGGAAAGAAGTGTCGGTGAAGGCATCTACAGTGAACACGCGCATGTATCGAGGCTATCGGGGGAGAGATATCCAGGTGAAACCGGGACGCTAGCCGTACAAAATGGAATTAGTTGTGGGCGTGTCGCATGGCGAACTTCTCGCCGTCGGTTACCGTCCAATAGTGGGACGAGCCGATTGCGGTGAGTTCCTGAGGAAAGGACAAGCCGATGGGGGCAGTGCGCAAGGTGGTGAGCTACCTTGGCCTGGGCGGGATCGACCACTACGACGACGCCTACGACGACGAGCAGTACGAAGAGGAGTACATGCCGGCGGCGGAGCGGGCGGCGAGGCGCTGGCGGTCGACCGCCGACTCGTCACGAATCGTGATGGTTCAACCGCTGAAGTACAACGACGCGCCGATGATCGGGCAGCACTTCCGTGATGGCCAGACGGTGATCATGGATGTGACGGGCATGCCGATGCCGGAAGCGACGAGGATGGTCGACTTCGCGGCCGGTCTGGCCTATGGCTGCGAAGGGCGGATCGAGCGCATCGCCGACCGCGTGTTCCTGCTTGCGCCGGCCCACGTGGAGATCGAGAGCTCCTAAGCCGCGCGCGGGCCGCGACGGATCAGCCGGGTGAGCTCGGTTGAGTCGTCCGCGGCCTGCTCCGCTCGGGTGACCGCCTCTCGGGCGTATCCGTGCAGCGCCCAGACCGCGCCGTCGGCCAGCTCTTTCAGCTCGGCGATCTGCGTGGCCACGTAGCGGTCGTCCGATTCGATGGCCTTGCGGCGCCGCCAGAGTAGCCAGCCCGCCAGGCCGAGCAGCACCACCCCCGGACCAGCGAGTACGGGCACCCCCAGCCCGTCGGCCAGCAGGGTTCCGAGGAGGAGAGCGACCCCCGCCACGATCAGCGCGACGGCTTCCCATGGCGGCCGTCGCCGCATGGTCCCCTGGACCACGATCTCGCGCTCGGCAGCCGCGAGCGAGCTCTCTTCGGGCCCCTCGGGGTGCAGCTCGACGCGGTGGCCGAGCAGTGACACCGTCACCGTGGCGGGCGGCTCCAGACTGCTGGCGGATTCGAGCTCCTCCGCGACGCCGCGCAGTATCGGGCCCGCCACGTGCAGGGCGAGCGCCGCCAGGTGCGGATCGGCACCGGGGCGCAGGTCGTCGAGGAGGTGCGAGGTCAGCGAAGCCATGGGTCCGGCGGGGCCGCCAAGGCCGATGAGCGAGCGGAGCACGGCGAGCGGCTCGTCCTCCTCCCACGTGCCTGCGGGGCTGCCGGCGCTGTTGGTGAGCGGGGTGGAGGCGTCGTGCTCGGCCTGCCGCGCCAAGGTGATCTCCGCGCACCGGGCACGCAGCCGGGCGAGCCGCGCGGCGGCCTGTACGGGCTTCGCCAGCGCGGGGATCTCCGCCATCTCGGGGAAGTCGAGCAGCGAGGCGGGTACGACCACCGACGGCTCGCCGGGGATGAGCGCCTGGGTCCACTGTGCCGCGTCCGCGTGTTCGGGTACGCCCACCGTGTCGAGCTTGCGGAGTACGAAGATCTTCCCGGCGGGACCGTAGGCGCCCCTGGCCGCGGCCAGCCAGAGCGAGCGCTGACCATGGGTGACCGGCTGGTCGAGGGACAGGTCGCCGAAGGCGGTGCCGAGCCAGGAGGCGTGGATGCGGCTGCCGTGACCGGCGACGGCCAGGGCCAGGGCCAGGAAGAGCGCGGTCTGCTGCTGGTCGCGCCCGGCGGCCTTGCTCAGCGGCGCCAGCGGATCGTCACCGGTGAGTATCGCGACCAGCGCCTCGACGGCGGGCGGCAGCCAGTAGCCCGGTTTGTCGGGAAAGTCGGGCGGGGCCGGCGGCACGGTGCCGTTGGCGGCCAGGTGGGACAGCAGTGCCTCGGCATAGCGGTGCAGCTCGGTCGCTGCTTGGGGGTCGGCAGTCAGGTCCGTGCTCAAGGCAGAGAACTCCCCCATAGTGGCCTCAGTTCATGACCGCGTAAAGCCTAGCCGGGGGGCGCGCCGTCCAGGTGGAGGCGCGCCCGCGACGTGCTACATGCGCTCGGGCACCGGGACCCCGAGCAGGTCGAGCCCGGTTTCCAGGACCCGCAGGGTCAGCGCGCAGAGAGCGAGCCGGTGCGCCTTCGTCTCGGCGTCGACTCCGTCCTTGGCCACCGGGCACTCCTCGTAGAACGTGCTGAAGAGGCTGGCGGTCTCGAACAGGAAGGCGCAGAGCCGGTGCGGCTCCGACAGGGTCGTGACCTGCTCCACCAGCCCGCCGAAGCCCAGCAGATGGAGGGCCAGGGCCCGCTCGGCGGGATGGCCGAGCACGATGCGGTCGCTCGCGTCGGCCGGCGCCACTCCCGCCCGGCGGAAGATCGACCGGATCCGGGCCGTCGCGTACTGCATGTAAGGGCCGGTGTTGCCGTTGAACCCGAGCATGCGGTCGTAGTCGAAGACGTATTCGCTGTCGTGACTGACCGCCAGGTCGGCGTACTTCACCGCGCCAATGCCCACGGCCTGCGCGATCTCGGCCCGCGTGGCGTCGTCGTAGCCGCGGTCGGCGATGGCCGCCGCGGCCCGGTCGACCGCCTCCTGCAGCAGGTCCATCAGCTTGATGGACTCGCCGGACCGGGTCTTGAACCGGCGCCCGTCCTTGCCCAGCATCATGCCGATCTGGACGTGCTCGGCCGAGACCGTGTCGGGCAGCCAGCCGGCCAGCTCGGCCGCCGCGAACACCATGCGGAAGTGCAGCGCCTGGTCGGCGCCCACCACGTAGAGCATGCGGTCGGACTTGAGGTCTTCGACCCGGTAGCGGATCGCCGCCATGTCGGTGGAGGCGTAGCCGTAGCCGCCGTCGCTCTTTCTGATGATCAGCGGGAGCGGCTTGTCGTCGGAGCCGGTGAAGCCGGGCGGGAAGACGCAGAGCGCGCCCTCGCTCAGCACGGCGACCCCGGCGGCCTCCAGGTCCCGGCAGGTCTTCTCGAGCAGCGGGTTGTACATGCTCTCGCCGGCGATGTCGGCGTCGGTGAGCGTGACGCCGAGGATGCCGTAGACCTTGTTGAAGTAGGTGATCGTGGCGTCCATGAAGACGTGCCAGAGCCGGAGGGTCTCCGGGTCGCCCGACTGGAGCATGGTCACCCGCTTGCGCGAGCGGACCTTGAACTCCTCGCCGCCGTCGAACTGGCTCCTGGCCGCCTGATAGTACTCGGTGCCCATGCCGGCCTCGAGCTGCGCGACCGCGGCCTCCTCGCCGATGTCGAGCAGGTGCTCGATGAGCATGCCGAACGGCGTGCCCCAGTCGCCCAGATGGTTCTGTCTGACGACGGTGTTGCCGAGGTGTTCGTGCAGGCGGGCCAGCGAGTCGCCCACGATCGTGGTGCGCAGGTGGCCGACGTGCATCTCCTTGGCCGCGTTGGGCGCGGAGTAGTCGACCACCACGGTCTGCGGCGGCGTGGCGAAGCCGACGCCCGCGCGCGGGTCGTCGAGCATCCTGGCCGCCTCGGACTCGATCCACGAGTCGTCGAGCGTGATGTTGAGGAAGCCGGGGCCGCTGACCTCGACCGTGCCGGGGAAGCCGGACAGCTCCGTCCTGATGGCCTCGGCGACCTCCCGCGGTGCCCGTCGCAGTCGCTTGGCCAGGCTCAGCGCGACGTTCGCCTGGAAGTCGGCGAACTGGGAGGGCCGGATCAGCGGATCTGCGTCGGCGTACTCGGAGCCGAACGCGTGCGCCAGCGCCTGCTGGACGCGCTCGGTGAGCACTATCTGCGGGTCGGTCATGGTCTAAGGGTACCGGCGAGCTTGACCGCCACGCTGATCGCCGCGGAAGCCACCACGGAGATGCCGACGGCGGTCAGATCGTTGCTGAGATCGCCGGGTTCGAGGGCGAAGAAATCCCGGACGAAGGGGATCGCCAGGGACAGCCCGAACAGCCCGGCCATGGCGACGATCATGGCCATCCGCCCCAGGGTGAGCGGCTTGGTGATCAGGATGAGCACCCACCATGTGGTGAGGAAGAGCGCGATCACCCCCGACGTACGATCCTCGGTCAGGGTGGAGGTGCCGGTGTGCGCGGCCCAGAACGCCAGGAACACCGCGGCCGCGCAGAGCAGTCCGGCGGGTACGGCGAAGCGCATCACGCGGGGGACGAACCCGGGCTTGGCCCGTTCGAGCGTCGGCGCGAGCGCCAGGACGAACGCCGGGATGCCGATGGTCAGCGCGTTCACCAGCGTGGAATGGCGCGGCGCGAACGGGAACATCAGCCCGAGGACCCCGGTGAGCAGCGAGAGCGCGATCGCGTAGAACGTCTTGGTGAGGAAGAGGTTCGCGACCCGCTCGATGTTGGCCAGCACCCGGCGGCCTTCGCCCACCACGTGCGGCAGCGAGGCGAACTTGTCGTCGACCAGCACCACCTGGGCGACGGCCTTGGTGGCGGGGCTGCCCGCGCCCATGGCGATGCCCAGGTCGGCGTCCTTCAGCGCGAGCACGTCGTTGACGCCGTCGCCGGTCATCGCGACGGTGTGGCCGCGCGACTGCAGCGCGCCGACGAAGGCGCGTTTCTGCTGCGGCGTGACGCGGCCGAACACGGTGTGGGTGTCGAGCAACTCGGCCAGCTTGTCGGGGTCGTTCTCCGGCAGGGTACGGGCGTCGATCGCGCGATGGCCGTCCGGGATCTCCAGGCCGGTGGCGATCGCGGCGACGGCATCGGGATTGTCGCCGGAGAGCACCTTGACCGTGACGCCCTGCTTGGCGAAGTAACGCAGGGTCTCGTGCGCGTCGGGCCTGATGCGCTGCTTGAGCGTGACGAGCGCGACGGCCACCGTCTCCGAAGCCGTCGCCTTTTCGAGGCTGTCCGTACGGCACAGCGCCAGGACCCGGGTGCCGGTCGAGGCCAGTTCCGCGGCCCGCTCGTAGCCGTCGGCGGCGCGGTCGAGCAGGACGTCGGGGGCGCCGAGCAGCCACACCCCGTGGGCGCCGAAGTCGGCGCCGCTCCACTTGCGCGCCGAGGAGAACGGCACGACCTCGCCGGCCGTCCACCCGTCGGCCGCCGACGGGTAGTGGACCTGGATGGCCTTGGCGGTGGCGTTGGGCCGGTGGTCGACGTTGGCCAGGGCGGCGAGCGCGTGGCCGACCGGCTGGTCGTCGCGCAGGGGCAGCACCTCGCCGAGGTCCATGCCGCCCGCGGTGAGCGTGCCGGTCTTGTCAAGGCAGAGCACGTCCACCCGGGCCAGGCCCTCGATCGCGGGCAACTCCTGGACCAGGCAGTCGCGGCGGCCGAGCCGTACGACGCCGACGGCGAAGGCGATCGAGGTCATCAGCACCAGGCCCTCGGGGATCATGGTGACGATGCCGGCGACCGCGCCGGTGATGGCGGTGCCGAAGTCGGTCGAGTTACGCAGCTGGCTGTAGATCAGCAGCGCGCCGATCGGGATGACGAGCCAGGTGATGTACTTGATGAAGTTCGCGACGCCGTCACGCAGCTCCGAGCGCGCCAGGTGAAACCTGCTCGCCTCCTCCGCCAGCCGTACGGCGTAGGCGTCGGTGCCGACCTTGGTCGCGACGAACGCGCCCGAGCCCGCGACGGCGAAGCTGCCCGACAGCACCGCGTCGCCCGGCCGCTTGTGCACCGGGTCCGCCTCGCCGGTCAGCAGCGATTCGTCGATCTCCAGCCCGTCGGACTCGACCACCTCGCCGTCGACCAGCAGGCGATCACCTGGCCCCAGCAGGATCAGGTCGCCGAGCACCAGCCGGCGCGGATGGAGCTCCTGGTCGCGGCCGTCGCGGCGGACCCTGACCGGCGACTCGTTGATCACCGCGAGCTTGTCGAGCGTGCGCTTGGCTCGTAACTCCTGCACGATGCCGATCAGCGCGTTGGCCACGATGACCAGCCCGAACAGCCCGTCCTGCCACTCGCCGAAGATCAGGACCAGCGCCCAGAGCAGGCCGATGACCAGATTGAACAGCGTGAACACGTTGGCTCTGATGATCGCGCCGAACGACCTGCTCGACCGGCGCGGCACATGGTTGGTCTTCGCCCCCGAGACCTGTGCCGAAGTCAGCCCGTCCACACAACCCCCAGTTTTGTGGATCTGCCACAGACTATGAGGTTCTCAGCCGATGCGGGCGTTGTGTGGCCGCGATTCTGTCGCCGATGCGCGCGACGACGCCCTGTGCCGACAGGTCGGCGGCGAGCCGGCAGGCGGCGCTGATGCCGGCCGCTCTGGACGAGCCGTGCGCGATCACCACGGTGCCGTTCAGTCCGAGCAGTACGGCGCCGCCGTGGGCTTCGGCGTCGAGGCGGCGGCGCAGCTCGCGCAGGCGTGACCGCTGCATGAACGCCCCCAGCTTGGACATCCTGCTGCCGTCGATCGTCTGCCGGAGCTCGCTGAACGCGTAGCGGACCGCGCCTTCCATGGTCTTCAGCGCGACGTTGCCGGTGAAGCCGTCGGTGGTGATCACGTCGGCGACGCCGGTCAGCAGGTCGTGGCCCTCGACGTTGCCGATGAAGTGCAGGCCGGGGGAGTTCTGCAGGAGTTCGTGGGCCCGCTTGACGATCTTGTTGCCCTTCTCGGCCTCACTGCCGATCGTGAGCAGGCCGACCTTCGGCTTGGCGATCTCGTAGGCCAGCTCGGCGTAGACGGACCCCAGATGCCCGAACTGCACAAGCATTTCCGGCTTGACCTCAGCGTTCGCGCCCGCGTCGAGCAGCAGCGTGGGCTTGGGCAGCGTGGGCAGGGCGACGGCGATGGCCGGCCGGAGCACTCCCTGCTGAGCCTTGAGCCGGAGCCGGCCCGTGGTCACGATCCCGGCGGTCGAGCCCGCGGACACCACCGCCGACGCGTCGCCGCGCCGTACCAGATGGCAGGCGATCGCGATGCTGGAGCGGGGACGGCGCAGGCTGGCCAGCGCGCCCTCGTCCATCGCGATGGTCTCCTCGGCCCGGACGATCGGGATCTCCTTGGTCGCGTCGTGGTCGGCGAGCGCCTCGTAGAGCACCCGGGGCGAGCCGACGAGCACCACCGCCAGCCCACGCTCCCGCACGGCGTGCACGGCCCCCGCCACGATCTCGTGTGGCGCGTGGTCGCCGCCCATGGCGTCGAGCGCGATCGGCTTGGTGTCGGACAAAAGGTCACCTCGTACGGCTCGCGGTGCGTTCCTGTGGCGTGGCCGGAACGCGGTCGCGATGCGGTCGCCCCCCTGTCCGCATCGTAGGCACGCTGCGCACCGGGCCGGTCGGCGGGTGGCCGGCTCAGCCGACGCTGCGCAGGTTCCAGTCGGAGACCTCGCGCGACACGATGACCTTGGAGAACATCGACCGGCCCGTGACCCGGATGAGCGGGCCGTCCTCGCGGGCGCCGCCGCCGGTCACGTGACGCTTGCCGAACATGGAGCCGCCCTCGTCGATCACCTGGGCGTTGTCGGGCACGAGCACGATCAGCTTGCTGAAGCGGGCGTCGGCCTCGATGGTGATCTCCCGGCCGGGCAGCACGGCCTCGGACAAGTCGATGATCAGCGCGCCGAACCGCGCCGACAGCCTGGTGTGGCGGGAGGCGACCCAGCGGCCCTTCCTGATCACCTTGCTGAACTTCGAGTCGATCGTCTGCTGCTCGATGCCGAGGGGCCCGATGTTTGTCGCCGTCACGTCGGGCAGATCTCGGACGATAGGTGTCAGTTCGCCGACGGTCTTGGCTGCGTAGGTGGCGTCGAGGCGGTCAGCGTGTTCGAGGCTGGTGAGCATTCCGGTGGCGAGTGCCTCGCTGAGCACCGCGGCCACACGGTCGCGGTCGGCGTCAGAGGCGCGCAGGACAGGATCTGAGGTCACGATTCGTCAGTGTATGCCCAATCGCGATATGTCGCGAGTGGTCAAACCTCAAGGAAAACTTGGAGCCCAAGGGAACCGGGGACGCTGTGCATAGCGTCCGGGTATAAGAACCGTAGACGCATGACAGGCGCCAGAGGTTTACAGCGGATCGAACAAAAAAGATGGGAAAGGCCTAGTGATCTTGAACCAGGCGGGCACGCGCCGCTTCCGGGCGTACACGTCCAAGCACCTCGACGAGCTCCTGCGGCGTGCGGGGCTCGACGATGAGCAGCGGCTGCGCGTGCGCGCCGTCGCCACGGTGCTGCCCTTCCGGACGAACGCCTACGTGGTGGACGAGCTCATCGACTGGTCGGCGGCGCCCGACGATCCCATATACCGTCTCGTCTTTCCCCAGGAGGACATGCTTCCGTCCACGGACGTCGCCCGGCTGGCCGACCTGCTGAAGGCCGAGGCGCCCAACGTGGAGATCCAGGCCGAGGCCAACCGGGTGCGCGCGCAGCTCAACCCGCACCCGGCCGGGCAGAAGGAGCTCAACGTTCCCCGGATCGGCGAGGAGCCGGTGCCGGGGCTGCAGCACAAGTATCCCGAGACCGTGCTCATCTTCCCGAAGCAGGGGCAAACCTGTCATGCCTACTGCACCTACTGCTTCCGGTGGGCACAGTTCGTCGGTGACGCGGACCTGAAGTTCGCCTCCGACGACATCGACCAGATGGTCTCCTACATCCGCCAGAATCCCTCGGTCACCAGCGTGCTGATCACCGGCGGCGACGCCATGATCATGGGCGAGTCGGTGATCAGGCGATATATCGAGCCACTGATCGGCCTGGAGCAGTTGGAGTCGATCAGGATCGGCACCAAGGCCCTGGCCTACTGGCCGCAGCGGTTCGTGACCGACCCCGACGCCGACGCCACGCTCGAACTGTTCGAGCAGGTCGTGGACGCGGGTAAGAACCTTGCGTTCATGGCCCACTTCACCCACCCGCGCGAGCTGGAGTCGCCGCTGGTCGAGTCCGCGGTCAAGCGGATACTCGGCAGCGGGGCGACGATCAGGACCCAGGCGCCGCTGATCCGGTCGATCAACGACGATCCCGCCATCTGGTCGGGCATGTGGCGGCGGCAGCACACGATGGGGATGATCCCGTACTACATGTTCGTCGAGCGCGACACCGGCCCGCAGGACTACTTCGCGGTCCCGCTCGCACGGGCGCACGAGATATTCAGGGAGGCCTACTCGAAGGTCTCCGGGCTCTGCCGGACCGTCCGGGGGCCTTCCATGTCAGCCACCCCTGGGAAGGTGTGCGTCGACGGGGTGACGGAGATCGCCGGTCAGCGGGTGTTTGTCCTCCATTTGATTCAGGCCCGCGACCCCGCTCTGGTCGGCCAGCCGTTCTTCGCGGAGTACGACCCGTCCGCGAGGTGGCTGACGGATCTGCGTCCGGCGTTCGCCGATCGGTTCCCGTTCGAGATCGCCGCGGAGAACGTGCTCGTGCCGGCCTGAGCGGTCAAGCGCGTGTCCCGCAAGCGGAAAAATTGAGCCCCCGGCCCGTGACAATTGTTTTCCCGGCCGTTGTCAACGGGCCGTTGGGGTGCTCCTTCCGAACGCGGGTGACGTCAACGGTATATCCGAAATAGGCCCCTGCTATTTTGCGATTTGTCCCCCGACTCGCTCCCCCTTCCATGATCGCTTCCAGGCTCGGGAAGGCCGTGTGACACGGACTTTCCGCAGTCTGCGCCCCGCTGGCCGCGGTGATACAACTGCGTCGGTAGCTCAGCCGGGACGGCGCGCTTCGTGTGGTGCCCATAGCGTGTACGCCGCGGCATTCGGGGGTTATCGATACGCGTCTCAGCTGTATTCGAGAGCGATCGATCACGAGCCGGGAAGGCAAATATGAAACCTGTAATCAAACTGGCGGTCGCGGTCGCCGTATTCGGACTGGCCGCGGCGCCGGTCGGGCCGGCGGCCCAAGCCGACGTCCGCGACTCCGCGGTCGGGACCCTGCCGGGTGGCGGGGATCCGATCGGGGGTCTGAGCGGTCTGTTCGGCGGCGTCGCCGGGAGCGGCCTGCTGGGCGGGCAGCTCGGGGCCGCGGACTCGGCCAGGCGGGTCGGCCTCGGGCAGGTGCCCAACGTCGAACATGTCGGACGCCGCCTGAACCCGCCGCCAAGCGGGCGCACGGGTGAGCGTACGGACAAGACGCCGGTCACGGACGACCGTGCGGGCATGGTGCGGGTCACGGGTGACCGTACGGGCATGGTGCGGGTCACCGACGAGAGTACGGGCAAGACGTGGATCACGGACGGCCGCACGGGTAAGGCGCGGATCACGGACCGTACGGGCAAGGCGCGGGTTACGGACCGCCGTACGGGCAAGACGCGGGTCACGGACGGCCGCACGGACAACGCGCAGGTTACGGGCGGGGTGCCTGCTGCGTCGCGTCCGGTCGAGGGGCGTACGGGGTCGACGCGGGCTACGGGCCGGATGCCCCGTGCGTCTCGTCCTGCCGAGAGCCGCACGGACGAGGCGCGGGTCATGGGCTGGCGTGCGGACAAGGGGCGCGTTCCGGGCTGGGGGCCTGCTGCGTCGCGTCCCGCTGAGAGCCGCACGGACGAGGCGCGGGTCACGGGCGGGGTGCCTGCTGCGTCGCGTCCGGTCGAGGGGCGTACGGGGTCGACGGGCCGGGCGCCCAGGGCGTCGCGTCCTGCCGAGAGCCGCACGGACAAGGCGCGGGTTCCGGGCTGGGGGCCCGCTGCGTCGCGTCCGGTTGAGAGGCGTACGGGGTCGACGCGGGTCACCGGCGTGTCGCGTCCGGTCGAGGGGCGTACGGGGTCGACGCGGACCACGGGCCGGGTGCCCCGTGCGTCGCGTCCGGCCGGGTCGGTCGCGTCCGTCGACGAGATCGCCCCGCTCGTCGAGGACGCGTCCCGCGTGGTCTCGACCGCCGGGACGAAGGCCCCCGCGGGCCGCAGCGACACCGTGATCCCGGCCGCTGAGGCGGGGACCGCCGTGCGCCACGGCGACGCGGTGGTCTCCGCCAAGGGGACGGGCAACGCGATGGTCCCGGCCACGGGGGCGAAGGCTGCCGTGAGCCGCAGGGACGCGATGGTCCCGGCCACCGGGGCGAAGGCCGCTGTGAGCCGCAAGGACGCGATGATCTCGACCGTCGCGCGATGACGGGCGAGGTCTCGGACTACTTCTCCCACGACTGATCGTGGTGCCTTCTGGACGTCGGCCGCTCGGGCCGTGGCGGAGGTTCGCGGGCTTCAAGGTGCCGGTGCCCGGGAACGGGCCGCGGCGGCGACGAGGGGTCGCGTCCGGCGAGGCGCATGATCGAGGGTGGTGCGTCCTCGGACACACCACCGCGGAAACCGGCGTGGCCGGTCGGCGAGCGCCCAAAGGTGCCGGGTGCTCGCTACGGCCACCGCGCACAGGTCAGGAGCCCGCCCGCGAGAGCGGGCGGTCTCATGACCGGCCGGGGCGGACGCGCCCTGGCATGGGTCGCGCTCGTGCACCGCGCCACACTGCAGGGCTGAGGTGCCGCATGAGTCGCACCCGCCGCCGGGCCCCGGTCTCCCGGGGCGGCGGGA
>NZ_JAHKRM010000076.1 GCF_019396345.1 Nonomuraea guangzhouensis
GGTGCGCGGGGGCCACCTGTACGTGATCCCGTCCGACGCCAAGCCATTGATCGCCAAGGGCCTGCTCGACAGGCGCCTGTTCGATGTCACCCAACTCCTGCAGTGGGGCTACGGCGACGCCACCAGGGGTCCCAGCAGTAACGACGTAGGAAACAACGGATATGCGAGTCAGCGGCCCACCTTTCAAGCTGTGCCCGAAGGTCCTCAAGGAAGCTCTGACCTGCATATCCGTTGAAAATTTCGCCGATACTACCGGGACCGTCGTCGACGGAAGGACTCACCCCCATATCCGCCGAAGCCACTCACCCCCTTCACGGCCACACGCAAACAAGGCCCGGAGCGGCGACCGAGCGGTGCCGCTGGAGTGGGCACCTGCCCGCGACGCCAGTCTGAAGATTCCCAAGATTGTCGGCACGCGCAAGCTCGACGATGTCGCCCGGGCGGTGGCCTACGTTTTTCGTGAATCCTCATCGCCCCTTCTCGTCAATGTCAGCCATGGCCGGAAAGCTTTGATGTCCCGGCCACATAGTGGAAGAAACAGATGATCCGCGATTTCGAATCAGTCAGCCGCACCTTCTCGCAAGCTCTGGAGGATCAACTGGCGGAATGGTCCCTGCGAACCGGCATCACGGTGGAGGTATGGGCCCTGCCGAAACAACCGCTTCGGGCCCTCGTCACCGAGATTGTTCATGGCCTGATCTTTGACGTTCTGGAGGAGGTGGAACGGCAGGGCCGGGCCCGTGCCGTCTCCATCGCCCTCACCGTGGCTTCCAGCGGATTGCGTCTGACCGTCAGCGATGACGGGCTCGGAAGGTCGGCCGCGGCGTATGAGGACCATCTGAGCAGCAGGCGGGCCGAGCTCGCACGAATGAACAGCGGCCTGACCGTCAGCGATGACGGGCTCGGAAGGTCAGCCGCGGCGTATGAGGACCATCTGAGCAGCAGGCGGGCCGAGCTCGCACGAATGAACGGCGGCCTGACCGTCAACGGCGTTCCAGGAGAAGGCACCACAGTGAGCGCCGCCATACCCCGGCGGGCTCTCGGCAATCCGGGGCCGGAACAGCGGCTCAGCAAAGACGCCGGGCGGTCAAGGCAGGCTAGTGAGCCGGTCGTGAGTATCAGGGATGCCACGTGAGGTGCGTTCCATTTCAATTTGCCTGAGCGGTGGTGACGATGTCTGGCTGTTGAGGTCTGCTGGAGAGATGGCAGACAGCAGGCTCGAGCCGGTGGTGTTATCCGAGGCAGAGCGGCGGACGTTGATGGGCTGGGCCCGGCATCGCTCGACTGCTCAGGGGCTGGCGATGCGGTCGCGGATCGTGCTGGCCTGTGCCGAGGGCGGCGGCAACGTGGCGGTGGCGGCCCGGCTGCGGCTGGACCGTAAGACGGTGGCCCGCTGGCGCAGCCGGTTCCTGGCCCATCGGCTGGACGGGCTGTCCGACGAGCCCCGGCCGGGCGTGCCGCGCACCATCACCGACGCCCAGGTGGAGGAGGTGGTGGTCCGCACTTTGGAAGAGGTGCCGGCCGGGTCCACGCACTGGTCCAAGCGGGAACTGGCCCGCCGGGTGGGCATCTCGCCGACCAGCGTGGCCGGCATCTGGCGGGCGTTCGGGCTGCAGCCCTGGCGCACCGAGGACTTCAAGATTTCCACTGATCCGCTGCTGATCGACAAGATCCGGGACGTGGTCGGGCTGTATCTGGCCCCGCCGGCCCATGCCGCGGTGTTCGCCGTCGACGAGAAACCGCAGATCCAAGCGTTGCAGCGGAGCGCTCCGGTACTGCCCATGCTGCCCGGCGTGCCTGAGCGGCGCAGCTTCGACTACGTCCGGCACGGCACCGTCGATCTGTTCGCCGCGCTCAACACCGCCACCGGCGAAGTGATCGGCAAGCTGTCGGCCCGTCACCGTGCCGTCGACTTCCGCGACTTCCTGGACGAGATCGACCGCCAGGTCGAACCGGGCCTGGCGGTTCATCTCATCTGCGACAACCTGTCCACCCACAAGGCGCCGGTGGTGCACGCCTGGCTGCTGGCCCGCCCGCGCTTCGTGCTGCACTTCACCCCGACCTACTCCTCCTGGATCGACCAGGTCGAGCGTTGGTTCGCCGAACTGGAACGCCGCTGTCTGGAGCGGGGCAACTTCTGCTCCCTGGACGCTCTCAAGGCCGCGTTGGAGAAGTGGATCAAGGTCTGGAACGAAGACGTCAAGCCGTTCAGGTGGACCAAGACCGCCGACCAGATCCTCGACCGCATCTACCGCTACTGCGACCGAATCTCAAAACCGGCTCACTAGGTAGCGCACCGCACGCACCACGAGCGCAACGGCGAGCTCCATGACCGCCGCTTCGCTCGGAACGGGCTGCGCCGCCAGCCCGGAGGCGCAGCCCACCAGGGCATGACCCCCCACCAAACAATCTCATCCCATTCATGCATGACGGTTGACCCGCCTCTCGAACCGAGAGGCAGGATTCTCCGCGCCCTGATCAATTCAGCAGAGACGAGTAATGGATTCCGTTCCAGTCATTCTGGTAGGCGACAATCCGCCGTCCGTCCACAGTGAGGCCTTTCATGTCGTAGGGTTCTTCGCGCCGGAAGCAGTCATCCGGTGCGAGGGCGCGATGGGTATCGACGTTCACATCGCCGTGATCGATTCTCGCGTATCGCCTACGAGACAGGCCATAGTGGCCGCGTTGTTCCTGCGTAACGCAGGAATGACCGCGTTTATCGGACATCCGCGACTGGTGCCCGCCGATCTCGTCGAACCACTTCACGCATACATGGCGCAGGCCCAGGCTCTCGCCAAACCCGTTCGGACGGAAGTTCTCATCATGGAAGGACTTTGGTGCGTGCTGTGACGCGTTGACTGCGCCGGTCGGCGGGCCCGCATTCCCCGCGGGTCAGCAGCTCGTCTAACACGCTAGCGACGTCGGTTTCATTACGGTCGTCCAAGCCCTGAGCGGCCGCCAAGCGGCGGGCGTGCTGTCAAGTGAAGTCGGCGAACGGGCCGCTCATCATTGGTTCGGCTCCGAACTCACCGGCAACCTCGCCCCTCCGGAGGCCGGGACAGATCGTCAGGATGGCCGGACTGAGGTCGGCCACGTCCATGTCAGCGAGCTGTTGGTGACTTGTCGGCTTGGCGTAATGTCCGATTTGTTGGGCTGTGCGGAGAATTGGCCATGCGTAAATCTTTCGCTGCCGTCGCCGCGCTAATGGCAGCCCTGGTCGCCGGCACCGGTACTCCCGCGTCGGCCGATGCCCAGGAGACCCACGGCCCGTCTCTCAGCTTCGCCCTGCTTGGCGACACTCCGTACGGCGCCGACCAGCGAGCGGCGTTCCCCGCGCTGGTCGACGCGGTGAACGCCGACCCGGACATCCGCTTCGTCCTGCACGCCGGTGACGTCAAGGATGGCACGTCCACCTGTGACGATGCGCGCTTCGCCGACCTGGCCAAGCTGTTCGGCACCTTCGACGACCCGTTCGTGCTGACCCCCGGCGACAACGAGTGGACCGACTGCCACCGCACCGCCGCGGGGGGCTATGTGCCCACCGAGCGGCTTAACGCGATCCGCACGTTCTTCTACCCGAAGGCCGGTCACACGCTCGGCCGCAACTCGATGGGCGTGCGGACCCAGGCGTCCGACAGCAGGCACAGCGCCTACAAGGAGAACGTGCTGTTCCGCCGGCAGGGCGTCGTGTTCGCGACTGTGCACGTGGTCGGCAGCGAGAACGACCTGGCGCCGTGGTCCCAACTGCTGGGCGGCGACCGTCCGGACCTGCGACTGGCCGAGTTCACCGCGCGCAAGGCGGCGGCCCTTGACTGGATCGACACCGCCTTCGACACCGCACAGCAGACGAACGCGCCCGGCGTGCTGCTCCTGATGCAGGCCGAGCCGACCGGCACTCCCGGGTTCTCCGAGATCCGCGCCCGGATCACCGACCGTGCCAAGGCGTACGGCAAGCCTGTGCTGCTCGTGCACGGTGACGAGCACGTGTACGAGGTGGAGACCGGCTACGCGGGCGTCCCCAACCTGACGAGGCTGGAGACCTACGGCGTCACAGCGACCCAGTGGCTGCGCGTCACGGTCGAGCCCCGCTCGCGCGCGGTGTTCTCATGGCGGCCCCAGACGGTGCCCGTCTCCTGAACGCCGCCGGCCCGGAGCGCTCGCTCCGGGCCGCGTCGTCCAGTTCCAGCTTGCCGAGCCCGGTGCCGCAGCCACGCCGTGCTGCTGGGCAAGGTCGACGATGGTGGGCAGCACGGATCCGGGAGGGTGGGATGCAGTCCTCAATTTTGCGGGTGAGGTCCTCGGCCCAGATCCGATGACGGGCCACCATGCGCAGCTCCTTCAAACGTCATCCCACCCTAGAAAGGGGTCGGCAATGACGTCGATGCCGGCCGCGGACAGCCAGAGCGGTGCGAGGCGGGCTTTACGGGATGCGGCTGAGCCAGGCAGCCTGGCCCGCGGGCACCACAGCGGCGACGCTCTAATCCTGGCCTCAGGTTGATCGGGGACAATGAGCGGCAAAGCATCGACTGGAGGGGGCGGGCCGACGTGCGGATCATGATCGCGGATGACGAGGCGGCCATCCGTGAGTCGCTGGAGCGGGTGCTCCAGGTCGAGGGTTACGACACCAGCACCGTCGCCAACGGTCTCGCCGTGCTCGACGGGGTCGGTGGCGACACGCCGGATCTGCTGATCCTCGACGTGATGATGCCCCGCCTCGGCGGGTTGGAGACCTGCCGGCGGTTGCGGGCGGCGGGTCGGGATCTGCCGGTGCTGATGCTGACCGCCCGGGATCAGGTCTCCGACCGGGTCGCGGGGCTGGACGCGGGCGCCGACGACTATCTGCCCAAGCCGTTCGCCACCGAGGAGTTGCTGGCCCGGGTCAGGGCCCTGCTGCGCCGCCGCGCGCCGGGCGACGACGAGTCGCAGATCCTGACGTTCGCCGACGTCCGGGTCGATCCCGACAGGTTCGAGGCGTGGCGGGGCGGGCGGCCGCTCCGCCTGACCCGGACCGAGTTCTCCCTGCTGCAGGTCCTCGTGCGCAACGCGACCCGGGTGTTGACCCGAGACGCGCTGTTCGAGGCGATCTGGGGCTTCGACATGAGCGTCACCTCCAACAACCTCCAGGTGTACGTGAGCTACCTGCGCCGCAAGATGGAGGCCGAGGGTGAGCCGCGATTGATCTACACGCTGCGCGGCTTGGGGTACACGTTGCGGGAGACTCCTCCGTGAGCAGGCCCGCCGGCCGGGGCTCGCGCCGGCTGACCCGTTGGTGGCGCCGGCGGTCCCTGCGGACCAGGCTGACGGTGATCGCGGCGACGGCCATCGCGGTCAGCGTGTTCGTGGCCTTCCAGGTGGCCAGCGAGCTACTGGACTGGGAGCTGCAGGACACCGTGGAGGATCAGCTACGCGCCGACTCCCGCGTCCTGGCGACGAACGTGGAGCGCGCCGGTCCGGCGCAGGTCCAGCTACCGCCGTATCCCGGATCCGGTCGGCTGGTGCGGGTCATCCTGCCCGACGGCTCGATCCGGACGCCGGCCGGCCAACCCGCGCTGCCCCCGGTCAGCGAGCACGCCGGGCGCGTGGCGCAGGGCGCGTCGGCCGACCTGATGGAGTCGGGCGACAGCGACGACGACGGCTACCTCATCTACACGCTGCGGGCGGGCGACGGCGCGGTCCAGGTGGCCCGCGTCGCCGACGACACCCCGATCAACCGGTTCGGGTTGGGCATGCTGCTGATCGGGCTGCTCTGCGTGGTCGGCGGCGCCCTTGTCGGGCGGGCCGTGGCGCGGACCGGGCTGGCACCGATCGACCGGCTGACCGCCGCCGCGGTCCGTGTCGCGCACACCCGAGATCTCGACGCCGACATCCCGGATGAGGGCGGTGGGGAGATCCGGCGGCTGATCCAGTCGATCAACGACATGCTCGCCGCGCTCCGGGACTCCCGGCGGGCCCAGCGGCTGCTCGCCGAGGACGCCGCCCACGAGCTCAAGACCCCGCTCACCAGCCTGCGCCTCAACATCGAGCTGCTGATCCGGCTCGATCGGCGCGGCACCCTGGACAGCGCATTGCCGGCGGAGAGCCGGACCCGGCTGCTCAACGATCTCGGCGCCCAGGTGGCCGAGTTGAGCACCCTTGCCGCCGAGCTGACCGACCTGGCGCGCGGTGACGTCAGCGACGAGAGCACCGAACTGCTCGACCTCGCCGACGTGGTGGTGGCCGCCGCGACCCAGGCGCGTTCCCGCGTGCCCGACATCGAGGTCGCGCTCGACGTGACCTCCGTGTGGGTGAGCGGGCGTCCCGCTGCGCTCCAACGGGCGGTGCTCAACCTCATCGACAACGCCGGCAAGTGGTCCCCCGCGGACCAGCCGGTCCAGGTCCGGCTCCGTGCCCAGGGCGCGTCGGCGGTGCTCGAGGTCGACGACGCCGGGCCGGGCATCGACGCCGCCGACGTACCGCGGGTGTTCGACCGGTTCTACCGTGCCGACAGCGCCCGGGCGTTGCCGGGATCCGGTCTGGGGCTGTCGATCGTGCAGCGGGTCGTCGACGCCCACGGCGGCCGGGCCACCGTCGCCCGCTCCCCACGCGGTGGCGCGCTGCTTCGGGTCGACCTTCCGGCCGCCCCGATCGCGCGGCTCACCGCCGGGGAGGACACCGCGGTGCGCTGACCCGCCCCGGCAGCGCGGCGCAGGACCAAAGGGCGGCGACCGTCGGGCCCATGAAAGATCCGGGACGGGCCTGGGTCCCCGTCACAGATCTCGTCCGTGCCGCCGCGCTCACCGTTGCAGCGCGGGCTCCTCATCGTCCACGAGCGGCCGTTGACCGTCCGCCAGCTCCACCGGTCGGGACAGCCGGCTCGGCCACCACATCCGCTGACCGTAGACGTGACAGAACAACCTGTCGGGGCTGGTGGCGGCGTCCGGGCGCAGCCGGGCGCTGACGTCCACGGCCAGGACCAGCCGCCGCCCGCGCACCGCGGTAGCGGCAGCCCTGTGAGGACGCCACGGAGCCGTTCGACCTCGATCCAGCCGTTGTTCAGCGCGTCGTACGACGCGCCGAGCCCGCGCCGGTGCTCGGGCGGCAACGACAACCAGGACCAGGGTTCGTACCGGCCCATCAGTACAGAGCACTGCGTCGGTGAGCTCGAACAGCGCGGTCAGGCAGGCGTAGAAGTCGGTTCTGAGCTGAGTTTGGCTCCCGTCCATCGCCGACGGACTTTCGTGGGCGTGACTTCGGGCCCAGTTGCGACGGGCCTTGATTCTCGTGCGGGTGTCGAACGGCGCTCCGGAGAGAAGTACCGTGGTACCACCTCCCTCCCGAAGATGCGACCGCAGTACGACGAAACAGGACGGAATCGGGCCTAGCGTTCAGGGCCATGACGAAACCTGAGAGTCCACTGCGGAGGTTCGGGGCGGCCACCATGGCGCTGGCGACGGCGTTCGCTGTCGCCGCCTGCGGGTCGTACGCCGACACCAGTGCGGCGCCCGCCGCGGCCGGCTCGCACAGCGCGCACGCGGGCGGGTCATCGGCTCCACCGCAGCCGCTGCGCGCCGGCGAGCGGTTCGTCAACCTGAAGATGGCCGACGCCTACACGCCCGCGCCACCGGAGGGCGGCGGCACGGACGAGTACCGGTGCCAGGTGATCGATCCGGGCCTGACCAAGGTGGCGTTCCTGACCGGGACCCAGGTCACGCCGGAGAACGTCGCCATCGCGCACCACGCCATCGTGTACGCGGTGCCGCCGGGCGGCGCTGCCGCGGTGCGCGAGCAGGACGCGAAGACCCCCGGCCTCGGCTGGCAGTGTTTCGGCGGGACCGGCGTGGACGGCGCCGAAGTAGAAGCGGGGGAAGCGGCGTGGGTGGACACCTGGACGCCGGGCGCCACGGAGACGCTGTTCACCCAGGACGTCGGCTTCAAGCTGGAGCCGGGCAGCCTGATCGTCCTCCAGCTCCACTACAACCTGCTCGCGACCGACGGCAAGCCGGCCGGGTCGGACCGCTCGGCGGTGCGGCTGCGGCTGACGGATGGCACGCCGCAGACCCGGGAATTCGACACGTTGCCGCTCGACGCGCCGACCGACCTGCCCTGCGCCGCCGACGAGTCGGGTCCGCTCTGTGACCGGGCGACCTCGATCGCGGACGTGACGAAGCGGTTCGGGCCGGAGGTCGGCGGCACCGCGGACGAGCAGCTGGAGGAGTGCGGCCAGAGCGCGCCGAAGCCCGGTGACACCCAGACCTGCGACCACAAGGTGGAGGCGCCGATGACGCTGTTCGCTGGTTTCGGCCACATGCACCTGCTCGGGCGGGCCATCAAGGTCGAACTCAACCCGGGCACGCCGAACGCCAAGGTCGTGCTGGACGTGCCGCAGTTCGACTTCGACAACCAGCGGCTGGTGAAGCTGCCGTCGCCGGTGGAGATCGGTCCGGGGGACACGCTGCGGGTGACGTGTACGCACGACGCGGGGCTGCGCAAACGGCTGCCGCAGCTGAGCAAGCTGCCGCCGCGCTACGTGGTGTGGGGCGACGGCACCAGCGACGAGATGTGCACGGGCATCATGACGGTCTCCCCCCGCAAGTCCTGACGAAGCGTCGAACGTGTGTGAGCTCACTGAGATCAACAAGCCGAAAAACAGCTCTGAGCTCACACACGTCCGCACTGAACTCACACCCGTGCGGCGTCGTGGCGGTCGGACGGGCGGTGACGTGGGCGGCTGCAGGCGGACCCGGCAGCGGATCGGTCGATCACGCGGAGCGGATCGGCCCGGAGCGGTGCGGCTGGGAACTACGGTCGCGCCCCCGACGGACGCGCGAGATGAAGCGCTAAATCGGCCGGGTGAGTCTCAGGTCGTAGGCGAGGATGACGGCCTGGATCCGGTCCCGTGCGCCGATCTTGGCGAGGACCCGCCCGACGTGGGTCTTCACCGTCGACTCCGACAGCGTGAACCGTTGCGCGATCTCGCCGTTGGTGAGGCCTTGGCCGATGGCGACGAGGATCTCGCGCTCGCGGCCGGTCAGGGAGTCCAGCCGGGGATCCTCCCGCACGGGCCCGCAGAGGTCATCGCCGAGCCGGTCGGCGAACGCGTCGAGCAGCCGCCGAGTCAGCGCCGGCGCGATCACCGCGTCCCCGGCGGCGACGGCCCGGATGCCGGCGAGCAGTTCCTCCGGGCGGGTGTCCTTCAGCAGGAAACCGCTCGCCCCGGCCCGCAGCGCGGCGAACGCGTACCGGTCCACGTCGAACGTCGTCAGCACCAGGATCCGCGAACGCCCACCGGCGGCGACGATGCGCCGGGTGGCCTCGATCCCGTCGACGCCCGGCATGCGGATGTCAATCAGCACCACGTCGGGATGCAGCTCGGTGGTCCACCGAACGGCCTCGGCGCCGTTCTCGGCCTCGCCGACGATCTCGGTGTCGGGGGCGCTCTCCAGCAGCATGCGAAACCCGAAGCGCTGCAGCGGCTGGGCGTCCACCACGAGCACAGAGATCATGAATGGCTGCCTTTCAGGGTCGCGTAGACGGTCCAGCCGTCGTCCGATGCGGGGCCGGCGCTGACCGTGCCGCCGTAGAGCGCGGCGCGTTCGGCCATGCCGGCGAGGCCGAGACCCGCGCCGCCTGGCGATGCCTACTTCATACCGAGCGAACCTGAGACGACTGTTAAAACGGAGCTAAGGCCGGTTGGCCGCCGGCGCGGGTTCGTCGTCGGGCGGGCCGCTGTCGTGCACGACGATGTGGACCTGGCAGGAGTCGGCCGCCAGGCTCAGGTCGAGGGTGGTGCGCGGGCCGGCGTGCTTGAGGGCGTTGGTCAGGGCCTCCTGCACAATGCGGAAGGCGGCCAGTTGCACGAGGTGGTGCCTTTCACTTCCACCGCCACGACCTCTGACAGACGACCGCCATCATCGCGATACCAGAAGTAGTCCGGTTTGTGTGATGGAAGGGCAGCCATGTCGACTCGCAGTACCGGGTAGTAGTCCACCGCATCGGCGTCAACGACCCCGCTCGGATTCGGGATGACGTACCGCTCGATCAGTCCGCAGCGAGCGCGATACCGAAACTCTCCGACAACAGAGTCCGCTGATGGGATCGCGCCTCCTCGGTCAGGTCCGACAGCCGCAAGGCAGGCCGTTGGTCTGACCCGAGCCGACCGGGTACGTGGCGGCGAGCGTCGTGCTGGCCCGTTCCCCACGCCCGTGGGGGTGAGCCGGATCCGCTGGCACAGCTCATGGTCGACGCAACCTCAGCCCAGGTCCCCTGCCAAACCAGCGTTCTTGATCCAGCGTCCCCAACGAGGACTACGCGAGAACTGCGTAGCGATGACCTTCCCGGACGGGAGAGCTCCATCCGGGCGGCGGTTCTCCTGCGCCCAACACCAGGCAGAGCGATGAAGATTCACGATCTCGATGTCAGCGCGCCCGGCTCGGTACACAGGCATGGCCAGATCACCGCAGGTCTCGTCTCCGGCCTCGGGGACGTCCGATCCTTCGGCCGACAGCGTCTCCTCGCAGTCCTGCACACGACTCGAGGTTACGGAAAGCCGCCGGACCTGAGACATCAGCAGCTCATAGCTGCCGATCAGAGCGACACTCGGCCAGGCAGCGATGATCCGGCCGATCACGCTGGGCTCAGCGACCGCGATGTTCGCACCCAGGCTGGCCAGGCTGGCGACCACGATGGCGCCATCCACCGCGAGCGGGATGAGCACCGCCGCGAACTGGTCCTCACCATGACGCAGGCACAGTTCATGCATGTGACGGAACGAAACGACGGCCGCGATCCCAGCCAGCAGCACCACCCCGCCGATAGTCGTACGCTGAATACGCCGCACCGCAAGAAGGCTCGGCTCCACCATTCACCCCTGTCCCAACAGGAACTTGGTGGTGAGAGTGAAGTGGTGTGCAATTGGTTCGACTCCTCTCTCGGACACCACGAAGGCCCTGAGAATGTGCAGGTCACAGGCTCGGGGCTTCTTCATTTCCGCCTCCAGAACGAGCCGTATACTCCGCTGATACTTGTGAACCTGAGCACGTTGGTCACGCGTTCTCGACCATCTTCAGCGGCTTGCCGCCCGCGATGGGGATCGTGGCGGAGGTCGTGGACGCGGATGCGCGGTAACGCCTCGCAGCCGGCATTCTCGAACGCCCTCACGCAGCGCCCGAGCTGCTCCTGGAAACCGCGCGAGAACCGCTCGGGGTGCCGGTGGTTGCCCCACCTGGTCTCCTAAGACGAGCGCATCGCCCCGAGCGAGCTTTAGAGCCATCCCGCCCCGTTCGCGCTTGTACGCCTTGAGTAACGTCACCGTGGCGGCGTCGATATCGACCACGTGCGGCTTGGCGGTCTTGGTGTCGCCCCCTTTGACCCGCACGACGCCCACGGACCAGCGGACGCTGACCGTTCCGGCCTCCAGGTCGATGTGCCGCCGGCGCAGCGCGAGCAGTTCACCGCGGCGCATGCCGGTGTGCGCCAGGAGGTGCCAGGCGACGTGCAGGTGGCTGTGGTCACGCGACCAGGTCAGGAAGTCCTTGAGCTGCCCGGCCGTCCAGGGGCGCATCTCGGGCGCCTTGGCCTGCTTGGCGGTGGGCGGCTTGGCCTTGTCCGCCGGGTTGTGGCCCAGCAGACCGGCGTCCACGGCCTCGGAGAGCGCGGCGCTCAGGATGGTGTGGACGTACCGCACGGTGCGGGCCGATAGCCCCTCGCCGGCCTTGTGGTCCTTCCGGCCGCTCGCCTCCAAGTAGCGGCCGCGAGGGCCGGCTTCGACCCCTCAAGATCGCGAAGTGTCACTGGAGTACTGGCCCGCCCACGCCCTCAGCCACCGGATCAGGCCCGGCGACCGGCCTCTATAGAGCGCGCCGCGCCTCTATAGAGGGTGCTGGAGCACGATTCGAGAGCACTTGGAGCGCCCCGGCCGAGCCTTTCTCACAGAAGCCAGCACCCCTGGAGAAAGGACCCGCCATGAGCGAGCAGAACCCCCCGGCACCGACGACCAAGAACGTCACTGGATTCCTTTTACGGCTGGGCGCGGGAGCCACTGCCACGGCGTTCCTGGCTTCGGCGCTGGTCGCTGTCACGACCGCGCCCGCCGCGGCCGTGACGCGCGGCAACATCGTCGCCGTCGCGCAGAGCCAGTTCGCCAACGCCTCCCGCAACCACGAAGAGCCGATGGGCAGTGGTTGCAACTACTACACCGGGTACTTCCGGTCCTGGAAGCCAGCGGGCGGCTGCCCGGCCACGGACGGCGTGCAGTGGCGGGACAGCGACTGGTGCGCGGACTTCTCCAAGTACGTGTGGAAGAACGCGGGAGTGCCCGACGCCGACGTCGCCGAGACCAATGGCGGCGTGCTCACCGGCTGGGCCAGCTCCTTCAAGGACTACGGCACCAAGCACGGGACCTGGCACGCGCGTTCCACCGGTTATGCCCCCCAGCCCGGTGACGCGGTCGTCTTCGACTGGGACCAGAGCGGCGACATCGACCACGTCGGGATCGTCAAGTCCTCGAACGCCACCACCGTCTACACCATCGAGGGCAACAGCGGCGACCGCATCAAGGAGAACAGCTACTCGCGCACGAACATCGACATCGTCGGCTATTCCGCGCCGGTGGGCGCCGAGGACGGTCCGCCCGCCACTCCCGCCACCGACGCGAGCGGCACCAGTGACGTTCGGGCCGACTTCAACGGTGACGGGCTGGACGACGTGGCCGCGTTCTACGACTACCCGGGGGCCCGGACGGTCCTGTTCGTCTGGTCGGCCAAGGCCGGGGGCGGCTTCAACCCGCCGGTCAGCATGTGGGATTCAGGGGCGGGCAACTTCGAACAGCCTCGCGCCAAGGCCATCGCGGGTGACTTCAACGGCGACGGCCTGGCGGACGTCGGCACCTTCTACGACTACTCCGGCGGCCGAACGGGCCTGTGGATCTGGTCGGCCAAGGCCGGCGGTGGTTTCAACTCTCCCGTCATGTCCTGGGATTCGGGTGCGGGCAACTTCGAACAACCGCGCGCCAAGGCCATCACCGGTGACTTCAACGGCGACGGACTCGCAGACATCGGTACGTTCTATGACTACCCCGGCGCCCGCACTGGCTTGTGGATCTGGACCGCCAAGGCTGGCGGCTTCAACGCGCCCACGATGACCTGGGACTCCGGAGCGGGCAACTTCGAGCAGCCCCGCGCCAAGGCCATCGCGGGTGACTTCAACGGCGACGGCCTGGCAGATGTCGGTACGTTCTACGACTACTCCGGTGCCCGCACGGGTCTGTGGATCTGGTCGGCCAAGGCCGGGGGCGGTTTCAACTCACCCGTCATGACCTGGGACTCCGGAGCGGGCAACTTCGAGCAGCCGCGCGCCAAGGCCGTCGTCGGCGACTTCAACGGCGACAACATGACCGACGTCGGCACCTTCTACGACTACCCCGGCGGCCGAACCGGCCTGTGGACCTGGACCGCCAAAACCGGCGGTTTCAACTCTCCCGTCATGTCCTGGGATTCGGGTGCGGGCAACTTCGAACAACCCCGCGCCAAGGCCGTCGTCGGCGACTTCAACGGCGACAACATGACCGACATCAGCACCTTCTACGACTACCCCGGCGGCCGAACCGGCCTGTGGACCTGGACCGCCAAAACCGGCGGCTTCAACGCCCCCACCATGACCTGGGACTCCGGAGCGGGCAACTGGGACCAGTTCCGTACCAAGCCTGTCTGATCGTGCGAGTTGGCTGCGGCGCGCAAGCCGCAGCCAACGGACTTCTCACCCTTTTTTGGAGAAAATCATGAAGATCACCCGTCTCATCGCAACCCCGCGTTTACCCTTCACCCGCCGCCTGACCGTGTCGGCCGCCTTGGCCGCAGGGCTCCTCGCCGGAGGTGCTCTCCCTGCGGCAGCGCAGGAGCCGACCCCCGCCCCCACCACCAGCCGCGTCCCCGGCCCGGCCGGCGAGCCGGTGCCCGAGTCGCTCGCCGCGTCACTGTCCTACACCGCCTGCGTTCCGGGCGGCGAGACCAGCGCGGACACCGCGATCGCCAACCAGGTCCGGCCGCAGATGAACGGCCCCCGCATGGGGAAGAGCGTGAACTCCTACAACGTCTCCTGCGCCCGGATCATCACGGCCACGTCCAAGGGCCGAGGGCTGGACAAGCGAGCGGCGGTGATCGCCGTGACCACGGCCATCACCGAGAGCACCCTGCACAACTACACCGAGGCCGGCGACCACGACAGCCTGGGGCTGTTCCAGCAGCGTCCGTCCCAGGGCTGGGGCACGCCCGCGCAGTTGATCGACCCCGTGTACGCGACCAACGCGTTCCTCAACGCCATGCTGCGCAAATATCCGAACAACTCCTGGATGAGCGGGGACATAGGCGCCATCTGCCAGAAGGTGCAGGTGTCGGCGGTTCCGGACGCCTACGCCAAGGAGGTCCACGACGCCCAGCTGCTCGTCGACGCTCTGTGGAACGCGGGGACGACACCGTCGACGGACCCTCCGTCCGGCACCTCGGAGGTGAAGGCGGACTTCAACGGTGACGGGCTGGACGACGTGGCCGCGTTCTACGACTACCCGGGGGCCCGGACGGTCCTGTTCGTCTGGTCGGCCAAGGCCGGGGGCGGCTTCAACCCGCCGGTCAGCATGTGGGATTCAGGGGCGGGCAACTTCGAACAGCCGCGCGCCAAGGCCATCGCGGGTGACTTCAACGGCGACGGACTCGCAGATGTCGGCACGTTCTACGACTACTCCGGCGGCCGAACGGGTCTCTGGATCTGGTCGGCCAAGGCCGGGGGCGGTTTCAACTCCCCCGTTATGACCTGGGACTCCGGAGCGGGCAACTTCGAACAACCCCGCGCCAAAGCCGTCACCGGTGACTTCAACGGCGACAACATGACCGACATCAGCACCTTCTACGACTACCCCGGCGCCCGCACCGGCCTATGGACGTGGACCGCCAAGGCAGGCGGTGGCTTCAACTCCCCCGTCATGACCTGGGATTCGGGAGCGGGCAACTTCGAACAGCCCCGCGCCAAGGCCATCGCGGGTGACTTCAACGGCGACGGCCTGGCAGATGTCGGTACGTTCTACGACTACTCCGGCGGCCGAACGGGCCTGTGGATCTGGTCGGCCAAGGCCGGGGGCGGTTTCAACTCTCCCGTCATGACCTGGGATTCGGGAGCGGGCAACTTCGAACAGCCCCGCGCCAAAGCCGTCGTCGGCGACTTCAACGGCGACAACATGACCGACGTCGGCACCTTCTACGACTACCCCGGCGGCCGGACCGGCCTGTGGACCTGGACCGCCAAAACCGGCGGCTTCAACGCCCCCACCATGACCTGGGACTCCGGCGCGGGCAACTTCGAACAGCCGCGCGCCAAAGCCGTCGTCGGCGACTTCAACGGCGACAACATGACCGACGTCGGCACCTTCTACGACTACCCCGGCGGCCGGACCGGCCTGTGGACCTGGACCGCCAAAACCGGCGGCTTCAACGCCC
>NZ_JAHKRM010000077.1 GCF_019396345.1 Nonomuraea guangzhouensis
GTACTCCTCCATCCCGTCGGCCGGCTCGGCCGGTGGCTGGCCCTCGACGCCCCCACGGGCCGACGCCGGCCGGCCGGTCGAGCCGCGCGCGGACTACAGCACCTACGACTCCACCGACATCTGGGCACCGTCGAGGATCCCGAGCATTCCGAGCGGCCCGAGCGGCCCGAGCAGTTGGCCCAGCGACAATGACCTGCCGAAATGGCCCACCGGCGACCAGCCGCAGAGCTGGAGCCGCGGCGATCGCGTGGGCGGCTCGTCGCGGCCGAGATACGACTTCCCCGAGACCGGATCGGTAGCCACCGGCCCGATCCCGGCCGTGAAGCCGGCCACCTCGGGTGACGAGTACCTGCCGATCTTCGCGGCGGTGGAGTCGGCCTGGTTCGAGCACGGGAGCGAGTCCAGTGCCAGCTGGGGATCGGCCAACGCCGACGCCGGCTGGAGCGCGGCCGAGACCGTGATGAAGCCGGTACGCGACGGCGCGACCTCGGCGGGCCTCCCCAAGCGGGTGCCCAAGGCCAACCTGGTGCCGGGCTCGGCCCAGACGGCCGCCGCGCCCCAGAACGTGACACCGATGCCGGCGCCGTCGCCGGAGCAGGTGCGCAACCGCCTGTCCAGCTTCCAGCAGGGTTTCCGGGCGGCCCGGAATGACATCAGTTCGGGCAAGGCACCGGCACCCGCCGTCGACCCCACGAACAGCGGAGGGGGCACATGACCGACCTGACGTACGTGGCACATGGCCTCGACTGGCTGATCACGGAATTCGTCAGCACCGTGCCGGGCGTCGCCCACGCGGTCGTCGTCTCGTCCGATGGCCTGCCGCTCGCGTTCTCGTCGGCCTTCCCCGCCGACCGGGCCGACCAGCTGGCCGCGATCGCCTCAGGTCTGGTCAGCCTGACGCAGGGAGCGGCCCGCATGTTCGAGTCCGGCCCCGTCACCCAGGCGGTGGTGGAGATGCAACGCGGGCTGATGCTGACGATGTCGATCAGCGACGGCTCGTGCCTGGCCGTGCTCGTCGCGCCCGACTGCGACATGGCGCTCGTGGCGTACCACATGACGCTCATGGTGGAGCGTACCGGCCAGGTGCTGACCCCGGCCGTGCACGCCCACCTGCGGGCCGGCCAGAGCAGGTGACAGGACGGTCAGCTGGGCCGGCGGGTGACCCGCTGGGGCACCTACCGGCTCGGCCGCGCCTGCTCGGCCAGGAATTCCTCCCAGGTCCGACGGCCGACGGCATGTTCGGGGGCGAGGTTGGCACCGGCCCGGTACGCGCGAGCGGCCCGGCCCGGGCTGTTGATCGACAGGACCAACCGGCGCTTGCCGGTGGCCTTCAGATAGCCGCGGGCAAGCTCCTTCATCGGGTACACGCGCGGCCCGGCCATGTCGGGCACGAGGCCGGCCGGCTCGCCGAGGGCGAGCTCGACGAGCCGGGCCGCCACCTCGCCCGAGTCGACCGGCTGGAACCGGACGCCGCCCCAGAGCGGCATCACCGGCGACTTGGCCATCAGCCCCAGCGTCATGAGGATCCACTCGTGGAACTGGGTGGCGCGCAGGGTGGTCCACGGGATTCCGGACTCGGCGATGACGCGTTCGGCGGCGTGCTTGGCGGCGAAGTAGCCGAACATGGCGCGGTCGACACCGCTGACGACCGGCACCCGATCGGCGCCGACGACCGAGATGTACACCAGGTGCCCGACACCCGCGGAAGCGGCCGCCCGCACCAGGTTCCGGGCCTTGTCCTCATCGCCCTTGGCGCTCCCCGCGCAGTGCACGACGGTCTCGACCCCCTTCATCGCGGCGTCGAGCCCCGCACCGGTGCTCACATCGCCGGTCACGAACTCGACGCCGTTCCCAGGCCGGCGGCCGGTCCGGCTGAGCACCCGGACCTCGCGGCCGGCGTTCCGCAGGAGTGGTACGACCAGGCGCCCCAGTGTGCCCGTGCCGCCGGTGACCAGGATGGGAGATGCCATGTCTACTCCAAGTCCGTTTCGGACGCCTGGATTTCGAGGGTCCAATGGGACGACCCCGCGTGTGGAAGGAATGTGACATCGCCAGAAATAGTCGGAGCATCGACAGGACCGCTAGCGATGCTAGAGTTGCTGGCATGTCGATTCAGGAGCGTCGGGAGCGCGAGCGGGCAGAGCGCGAACAGCTGATCATCACAGCCGCCCGCGCGCTGGCCGAGGCCGAGGGCTGGGAGGCGGTGACGACCCGGCGCCTGGCCGAACGCGTCGAATACAGCCAGCCGGTGCTCTACAGCCACTTCAAGGGCAAGGACGCCATCATGGCCGCCGTCGCCGTGGAGGGCTTCGCCGACCTGGCCGCCGACCTGCGCGCGGCCCGTACCTCGGCGAGCGACCCTCGGCGGGCCCTCGCCGACGTCAGCGCCGCCTACGCGGACTTCGCCGAACGACGGCCCGCACTGTACGACGCCATGTTCAGCCAGACCGTCGACCTGCCCTTCGCCACCCCCCAAGCACCGCCTGCCCTGCACGCGTGCTTCGGCGAACTGAGCCAGGCGCTGTGGCCACACACCGGCGACGACGAACTGGGCACGCTCACCGAAACCCTCTGGGCCGGCCTGCACGGGCTGGTGACGCTGATGCGCGGCGGCAGGCTCCCGCCTGAATACCACGACCGGCGGCTGGCCCTCCTGATCAGCCGCTTCTCGCAGTCATCCGGCGACCGCACCTGATCACCCTCACGCCTCGGCGAGCAGCCGTCCCACCCCCTCCTGGCTGAAGACCTCCCGGCCCGCCAGGGCGATCGCGCCGATGATTCCCGCGTCGGTGCCGAGCTGGCTCGGTGTGATGATGAGCTTGCGCGTCGCCAGCGGCAACGCCTGTTCGTACACCGCCGCGCGGACCCCGGACAGGATCTCGTCCTGCAGCTCGCTCAACGGACCGCCGAGCACCAGCATGCGCGGATTCAGCGTGTGGATCAGCATCGCCACGACCTCGCCGATGTCGGCGGCCGCCTGGCGGATTCTGTGCAGCGCGCTGGTGTCGCTGTCGGCCACCAGCCGGGCCAGCTCGCGCGAGGCGTACAGCCGGTCGTCGATCGAGGGCGGGGCGATGCCGAGGTCGGTGAGCACCGCGCGATGGCTCGCGACGGCCTCCAGGCAGCCGAACTTGCCGCACCTGCAGACGACGTCGCGCCGGGTGGACGCCCGGATGTGCCCGATGTCGCCGGCCGCGCCGTCGGCGCCGCGATGCACCGAGCCGTCCGCCGTCACGATGCCGGCACCGATGCCCGATCCGACCTTGATGACCAGCAGGGGCGTGTCGGCCATCTCCTGGGTCGCCTCGCCCAGGGCCATCAGGTTCACGTCGTTGTCGACCGTGACGGCGGCGCCGAACTGCTTGCGCAGGTAGTCCCCGACGGGGTACGCGTCCCAGCCGGGCATGATCGGCGGGCGCACCGCGCAGCCGCGCTGGAAGTCGACCGGGGCCGGCAGGCCGGCGACGACGTGGCGTACCCGAGCCGGATCATGGCCGTGCTCGGTGAGCATCGAATGCAGCCGCCCGGACACCTCGGCCAGCAGTTCCTCGGGACCGCGGTCGACGGGCAGGTTGACGATGTCGCGGCCGATGATGGTGCCGCCGAGGTCGGCGATCGCGAGCTGGGTCGCGGCCACGTCCACGTCGGCCACGGCGATCGTGCCGGCGCGCGGGCTGATGGTGAGCGCCCGAGGCGGCCGGCCGCGCACCGACTGGCTCGACTCGGTCTCCTCGACGATGCCGCCATCGATCAGGCTGTCCACCTGCTGACTGACGGTCGACCGAGCGAGGCCGGTGAGCCGCGCGATCGCCGCGCGGCTGGTCGCCTCGCCATTGGCGATCATTCCCAGCACCCGGTGCAGCGCGATGGCAACAGGCGCCGGCACGGCCTGACCGCCGGTTTTCCCATCTTTTTGCATGCGATGAAACTAAAGATGGCATCTTGTGCCTGTCAATAGCCTCAATCATGCTCGCATATGGCCAAACAGTCTTTTGGAGGTCTGAACGTGGCGCATCCGCGCACTCAAGCCGTCATCATCGGCGCCGGCATGATCGGGTCGGTCCATGCGGCGGCCATCCGCGGCGTCGGCGCGACCGTGCGGGGCGTCGTCGGTTCGACCCCGAGCCGTTCCGCCGTGCTCGCCAAGGAGTGGGACGTCCCGGTGCGCTATCCGGACCTCGCGGCCGTGCTCGCCGATGACGCGGTGGACGTCGTACACATCTGCACGCCCAACGTGCTGCACGCCGACCAGGCGGTGGCGGCGTTGCGCGCCGGCAAGCACGTGATCTGCGAGAAGCCGATCGCGACGTCGCTCGCCGACGCCCAGCGGCTCGCCTCGGTGGCCGCCGAGACGGGCCGCACGCTCGCCGTCCCGTACGTCTACCGCTATCACCCGCTGGTCCGTGAGATCCGGGCCCGCCGGATGAACGGCGACTTCGGCGCCTGGCAGCTCCTGCACGGCAGCTACCTGCAGGACTGGATGCTCGACGCCGGCACCGCGAACTGGCGCGTCGACGCCGCGCAGGGCGGGCGCTCCCGCGCTTTCGCCGACATCGGCTCCCACTGGTGCGATCTCGTCGAATGGGTGGCCGGAGTCCGGTTCCACGAGGTCACGGCCCGGCGCGGCATCACCAGGCCCGAGCGGCCCGCGGGCAGCGGCGCGACCTTCGGTCCGGCCAGCGGACCGGCATCGGACCATCTGCGGCCGGTCACGACCGAGGATGTCGCCACCGTCCTGCTGCGGACGGCGGAGGGGGTGCTCGGCTCGTTGACGGTGTCGCAGGTCTCCGCCGGGCGCAAGAACCGGCTCTGGTTCGAGCTCGACGGCGCGGCCGGCAGCGCCGTGTTCGACCAGGAGAACCCCGAGTCGGTGTGGCTCGGCGACGCCGATGGCGCCCGGATCGTCGTACGGGACCCGGGTCAGGGATCGGCCGAGCAGCGCCGCCTGGCCACCCTTCCCGCAGGACACGCGCAGGGCTACGGCGACTGCTTCCGGGCGTTCGTCGACGACGCCTACTCGGCCATGGCCGGCCTGCCGGTCGTGGGGCTGCCGACCGCCGCGGACGGCGTCCGCTCGGCACGGCTGGTCGACGCGGTACTGCGGGCCGACGAGAGCCTCAGCTGGACCGTCGTCGAGTGATCATCCATCCAAGTAAGGAAGAGAGAACGTGGCAACTCAGCCGCAGCACCACCGCATCGGCATCCTCGGTAGCGGCAACATCTTCAGCCGGTACGTCACCGGCATGGCCCGGTATCCGGAGCTGAAGATCGTCCGCGTCGGCGACATCGACGTCGACCGGGCCAAGCGGGCCGCCGGCGAGCACGGCATCCCGGGCTGGGGGGACGCCGACGAACTCTACGGCGACGACTCGATCGACATCGTGGTCAACCTGACCCCGCCGGTGCACCACGCGAGCACGATCATGCGGGCGCTCGACGCCGGCAAGCACGTCTACGTCGAGAAGCCGCTGGCCACGACCGTCGCCGACGCGAAGACGGTGCTGGCGGCGGCCGCGGCCAGCGGGCGGGTGCTCGGCTCCGCTCCGGACACCTTCCTCGGCAGCGCCAGCCAGACCGCGCGCAAGGCGCTCGACGACGGGCTGATCGGCGAACCCATCGGCGCGTCGGCGTTCATCCGGCACAGCAAGGCCGAGACCTGGCATCCGGATCCGCGCTTCCTGTTCCAGGCCGGCGGCGGCCCCGTCCTGGACATGGGGCCGTACTATCTCGCGATCCTGGTGAACCTGCTCGGCCCCGTCAGGTCCGTGGCGGCGGCCGCCCGCATCGGCGCGCCGGTACGCACGGTGACCGCGCCGGACCGGGCCGTGGACTCCATCGACGTCGAGGTGCCCACCCACGCCTCGGCCGTCCTCGTCTTCGACTCCGGGGTCATCGGCACGACGATGATGAGCTTCGACGTCTGGGACAGCGATCTGCCCGCCATCGAGATCTACGGCACCGAGGGGACGCTCACGCTGCCCAATCCCAACCACTTCGACGGTGACGTCCGGGTGCGGCGGCACGGTGAAGCGGACTGGACCGTCCTGCCGCCCGTGGTCGAGCTGTTCGGCGCGGTGGGCACCAAGGAGCAGGCACGCCGCGGGCTCGGCGTACGGGATCTGGCCGACGCGATCGAGGGCGGACCGCACCGCGCCAACGCCGCGTTCGCCTTCCACGTGCTCGAAGGACTGTCCGCGATCGACGGGCCCGGGCAGGTCACCCTGTTGGAGAGCACGTGCGACCGCCCGGCCGGCCGCTTCACGAAGTAACCCCGCAGAGGGGATGGCTCACCCCGCCGGGCGGCTGTGCGCGGCGGGGTGGGTCTCAGCGCCGGGCGGTGACGTCGATGACGACCTTGCCGGCCGCGTGACCGGCCTCCACCAGCGCGAGCGCGTCGCCCGCCGCGGACAGCGGGAACACCCGGCGGACGTACGGGTCCAGCTTCCCGGCGGCCACCAGCTCGGCCACGGCCGACAGCGTCGCCGGGTCACCGGTGCGCATCAGCGAGCGCGCGCCGAAGCGGGCGAGGGTCTCCTCGTCGGCCACGCTGCTCACCCGCGTCCGGGCGGTGATGACGCCGGCGACGCCATCGAGCGCGTCACCACCTGCCAGATCGAGAACCGCGTCGGCGCCGGCCGGAAGCAGCTCCTGGAGCCGGCGCGCGAAGTCGTCGCGATCGTAGGCGACCGCCGTGGCGCCGAGGGACTCGATGAACTCCCGCTTCGCCGCGCTCCCGGTGCCCACGACGGCGACGCCGTCCATGACCGCGAGCTGGGCCGCGACCGTGCCGACTCCCCCACCGGCGCCCAGGATCAGCAGCGTCTGCCCTGAAGCCAGGCCGAGGACGGCGAGCCCCTCATAGGCGGTCCCCGCCGCGATCGGCAGCGCCGCCGCGTCGATGAACGACAGTCCGTCCGGCATCCGCGCCGCCCGTGCCACCGGCAGCAGCGCCAGTTCGGCGTACCCGCCGCTGCCGCCGACCGTACTGCCGAGGACCTTGTCCCCGACGGCGAGTTCGACGACTCCCGGCCCGGTCCGTACAACGGTCCCCGAGACCTCACGGCCAAGGATGGCGGGCAGCTTCAGCGGCAGGAAGGCACGGTGCATGCCGGCCCGGACCTTCCAGTCCACCGGGTTGACACCGGCCGCGCGCACCTCGACGAGCACTTCGCCGTGTCCCGGCTCGGGCGCGGGCACGTCGAGGAAGCGCTGGAGGTCAGGACCGCCGTAGTCGAGGAACGCATATGAGAGAGGCATGGTCCCGGACGCTATCCGCCGCAGGTCGGTGGGGGTGACGCGGCCGTTTCGGTCAGCGAACCGGCAGGCGGACGGTGATCCAGGTCCAGGCGCGGCGGCGCAGGCGGACGGGCTGTTCCGGTCAGCGAACCGGTGCGGGGGCCTGCCGGAATCCGCCGTCCTAGGGTGTGATGCCACCACCTGAAGGACGGTGACGACGGTGCGAACGCCTGGCGATCCCGCTGCCGAACCGCTCGCTTTATGTCGGAAACAAAACTAAAAGCGGCGGGTTGCGCCTGTCTGAGGCACAAACCATGCTCCTCGCCAGAGGACAAATCGGGCTGACTGTACAATTCCCGACACCTTGGTACACCCCCCGCCCCCAGAATGTCTCGAGGAGTATCGATGTCACTGACGAAGTCCGCCTGGCGACGCCGGCTCGCAGCAGGCGCCACCGGCGCGGCGATGCTCGCCTCCGCCGCATGCAGTGCCGCCAACCAAGGGGCCATCGGCAGTTCCGCACCCGCCGGCCCGGCGAGCAAGGGCGGAACCCTTGTGGTCGGGCAGACGACCGAAGCCGAACCGGGTTCCTTCCTCAAGACCTCGTTCGGCAACATCCTGTGGGAGTACGCCGTCCTCGAGACGCTGACCCTCATCGACACCAAGACCGGGCAGCCCAAGGGCGTCCTGGCCAAGTCCTGGACGCTGGCGCCGGACGGCAAGAGCCTGGACATCAAGCTCCGCGACGACGTGACCTTCCACAGCGGCCGCAAGCTGACCGTGGCCGACGTCATCTTCGCCATCCAGCAGGTCCAGGACCCGAAGGTGGGGGCGGCGAACCAGTCGATCGCCGCCCAGATCTCCGACATGAAGGCGACGGGCGACTACGAGCTGGCGCTGACCTTCAAGCAGCCACTGCCGAACGTCTTCGACCTCTTCGAGACCATGCCGATCCCGAACAAGGACGCCTACGCCGACTACGCGTCCGGCACGAAGGTCGACGGCACCGGACGCTTCGAGTGGAAGTCGTGGACCCCGGGCGGCAAGCTCCAGCTCAGCAAGTACGCGAAATACCGCGATGCCCAGAACACCCACCTCGACAACATCGAGATCAACCTCATCAAGGACCCGACCGCGATGGTCGCGGCCATCCGCAGCGGCCGGGTCCAGTACGGCGTCGGCCTGGCCGGGCTGGACGCGAGAAGCCTGAGCCAGCAGCCGGGCTTCGCCCTCGTGTCGTCCGGCGGCGCGGCGATCCCGCTCGGGTTCGACGTGACCAAGCCGCCGTTCGACAACAAGGCCGTGCGTCAGGCGATCCATTACGCGATCGACCGCGACCGCATCGTGCAGCAGGTCGAGGGCGGCCAGGCCCAGGCGACCAACCTGCCGTGGCGGACCTCCACGATCGGCTACGACGCCGCGCAGACCAAGCAGTACACCTACCAGCCCGACAAGGCCAAGCAGATGCTCGCCGCGGCGGGTGTGAAGGCGGGCACGTCGTTCGACGTGACCATGCTGAACACCCCCGAGGCCACCGGAGTCTTCCAGATCGTCAAGAACAACCTGGCCGCCGTCGGGCTGAACGCCAAGCCGGTCATCGCCACGGCCGACTACGACGCCAAGGTCTCCAGCAAGAACATGGGGACCCCCGCCTTCCTGATGATGAACAGCAACGGCCTCTCGCCGGCGAGCGCCGTCGTGAGCCGCCCGGAGCTCCAGGCGGACGAGAACGTCTCGCACTTCAAGAGCCCCGAGTACACCCGGCTCGTGAAGGCGGTCACCAGCGCCAGCACCACGCCCGACCAGCAGAAGGCGCTGCACGACTACAGCGCCTACTTCGCCGATGAGGCGTTCGTGCTCCCGCTGATCACCCGCCCCACCCTCACGGTGCGGTCGAACGCCCTGAACGACCTCGCACCGACGCAGATGGGCTTCCTCGACATCAGCCGGGCGTGGCTGTCCAAGTAATCGACCTTTCGAGCGAGTGGCGGTATCGAGACGATGGTCCGGTTCCTGATACGCAAGATCCCATCAGTGGTGTTCGTGCTCTTCGCGAGCTCGATCGTCGCTTTCGCCCTGCCGCGTCTGGCGCCCGGTGATGTCGCCGTCACCCTCGCCGGCACGGACTCGACCGCGGCCACCATCGCCGCGATCCGGCAGGAGCTGGGCCTGAACCGGCCCCTGGTGGTTCAGTACTGGGACTGGATCGTCGGGCTCTTCCAGGGCAACCTCGGAGAGTCCTACCTCCTGCGCCGCAGCGTCGCGAGCCTCATCGGCGACCGGCTCGGCAGCACCCTGGAGCTCGCCGTGCTGGCGACGCTCCTGGTCATCGCGATTGGGACGACCCTCGGCGTCGCGGTCGGCTCGACCCGGCGCCGCTGGGCGCGGGCCGGCCTCGACCTGGTCAACAGCTTCTTCATCGCCATTCCGTCGTTCCTCACCGGTCTGGCGCTGATCCTGGTCTGCGGCGTGCTGAACCGGTGGCTGCCGGTCAGCGGCGAGGTCAGCTTCCTGGAGGACCCGACGATCGGCTTCCAGTTCCTGATCCTGCCGGCGTTCGCGCTGGCGCTGCCCTCGGCCGCGGTCGTCGCCCGCCTGCTGCAGGCGGAGATGCTCGCCGTCAAGAACGAGGACTACGTCGACCTCGCGCTGAGCAAGGGGGCGTCGGCCACCCGGATCACCCTCCGGCACGTGCTGCGGAACAGCGTGGGAACCGCGGTCGTGGCCGTGGGGCTGCAGATCGGCAACCTGCTCGCCGGCGCGGTGATCATCGAGGCGATCTTCAACCGCAACGGACTCGGCCAGCTCGCCGTGTCCAGCGTGCAGACCCGCGACTTCACCGTGTTGCAGGTGCTGATCCTCGCCATCGTCTTCGTGGCGGTGCTCTGTCAGATCCTCACCGAGGTCGTCCTGGCAGGACTTGACCCGCGCATCAAATTGGGAGAGTAGGTATGGCAGACCCTCAGCTGGTACCCCCCGACGTGGCTCTCCCAGAGGCGCGCCGACGACTGAACCCGACCCTGGTCCGCTACCTGACGGCGCTCCGCACGCCGAAGGGAGTGGTCGGGCTGTCGATCCTCCTCCTCATGGGGCTCGCCGCCCTGCTCGCGCCCGTGCTGTTCCCCGGTGGATACGACCAGCAGGGGCCGGAGGCGCTGACCGGGATGTCGGCCAAGCACATCTTCGGCGTCGACGAGTTCGGCCGCGACATCTTCGTCCGCAGCCTCTACGGCCTGCGCATCGACCTCAGCCTCATCCTCACCGCGGTCCCCCTCAGCATGGCGGTGGGCACGCTGCTCGGCCTGAGCGGCGTGATCTCCGAACGCCTGGGCGCCGCGGTGCAGCGGCTGCTCGACGTGATCATCGGCTTCCCCGGCCTGATCCTGGGGATCTGCCTGGTCGCCATCCTCCAGCCGGGCTGGCCGGCGCTCTTCCTGACGATCCTGATCAGCGGCCTGCCCACCGCCGGCCGCCTCGCCCGCGGCGCCTGGCTGACCCAGCAGAGCAGGGAGTACGTCCTGGCCGCCCGGGTGCTCGGCGTCTCACGATGGCAGCTGCTCGTACGCCACGTGCTGCCGAACGCGATGGACGCCATCGTCGTCAACGGCGCCGTCTGGATGGTCGTCGGCGTCTACATCGAGGCCGGACTGAGCATCGTCGGCCTCGGCGTGCAGCCGCCGACGCCCTCGCTCGGCGTACTGCTGAACAACGGCCTGCGGTTCGTCACCCAGGCGCCGACGTACATCGTCGGCCCGGCCCTGCTGCTCCTGCTGGTCTCGGTCGGCTTCAGCCTGCTGTCGGACGCGCTCAACGAGGCGGTGAACCGCCGATGACCTCCACCGAATCGCTGGCACCGGTGACGGCCAAGGACGCGCCGCTCCTGCGCGTCGAGGGACTGCGCACGGAGTTCCGCTCCAAGAAGGGCGGCGTCAAGGCCGTCAACGACGTCAGCTTCGACATCTACCCGGGCGACGTGCTGGGCATCGTCGGCGAGTCCGGCTCCGGCAAGTCGGTGACGGCGCGCTCCATCATGCGCATGCTGCGCCCGCCGGGCGAGGTCGTCGCCGGCTCCGTACGGTTCGGCGGGGAAGACCTGCTCACGCTGCCCGAACGGGAGATGAGGCGCCGCCGGGGCAGCAAGGTGGCCCTGGTCTTCCAGGACCCGCAGTCCGCGCTCAACCCCGTCATGAAGGTGGGCGACCAGATCGTCGAGGCCATGACGGTCCACGGCGTCGGCAAGCAGGCCGCCCGCGAGCGCGCGATCGACCTGCTCGAACAGGTCGGCATCCCCGACGTCCAGACGAAGATCGACCACTACCCGCACCAGTTCTCCGGCGGCATGCGCCAGCGCGTCGTCATCGCGATCGCCCTGGCGAACGACCCCGCGCTGCTGATCGCCGACGAGCCGACCACCGCTCTCGACGTCACCATCCAGGCCCAGATCCTGCGCCTGCTCGCCCGGCTCCGCACCGAGCTGGGCATCGCCATCGCGATCATCACCCACGACATGGGCGTGGTGGCCGAACTCTGCACGGACGTCGTCGTCATGTACGGCGGCCGCACCGTCGAGAAGGGGACCGTCGAGCAGGTCTTCGAGCAGCCGCGCCATCCCTACACCGCGGCGTTGCTGGCGGCCATGCCTCGTATCGACGACGATCGGACCGGCCGGTCGCTGCCCGCGATCCCGGGAGCGCCGCCCGACCCCGCCGCACCACCCCCCGGCTGCCCCTTCGCCCCCCGGTGCCGGTTCACCGAGGAGGCCTGCGAGCAGGAACCACCGGCGTTGCTGCAGATCGGCGGCACCGGGCAGGCCGCGGCCTGCTTCGTCGCCCAGCGGGCCGCCGGCGGCCTCGACCTCTCCGCTCCGGTGCCGGACGAGCCGGCCGCTCCCCCGGCGGCTGCTCCCCCGGCGGCCGAGGCCGTCCTGGAGGTCCGCGACCTGAGGGTCGACGTCGGATCCCGGCGGCGTGGGCTGTTCCACCGTGAGCCCCCCGTGTACGCGGTCGACTCGGTGAGCCTGTCGGTGCACCCGGGCCGCACGCTCGGACTCGTGGGCGAGAGCGGCTGCGGCAAGTCGACGCTGTCGCGCAGCATCGTGGGGATCAACAAGGTCGCGGGCGGGTCGATCCTCGTCGACGGCGCCGACGTGAGCGCCATGGGCGAGGAGGATCTGACGCGGGTCCGGTCTTCGGTGCAGTACCTGTTCCAGGATCCGTACGCGTCGCTGAACCCACGCCGCACCATCCGGCAGTCGCTGGGCGAGGCCCTCGCGTTCAGAGGCATCGGCGGGCGGGCCCGCGAGGAGGCGGCGCGTGACCTGATGGCGCAGGTCGGCCTGCGGGCCGAGCACCTCGACCGCTACCCGCACGCGTTCTCGGGCGGCCAGCGCCAGCGGATCGGCATCGCCCGCGCGCTGGCCCGCCGGCCACGCACGCTCATCCTGGACGAGCCGGTCTCCGCGCTGGACATGTCGATCCAGGCGCAGATCATCAACCTGCTGGAGAAGCTGCAGCACGAGCTCGGGCTCGGCTACCTGTTCATCGCCCATGACCTGTCGGTCGTGCGGCACCTCAGCGACACCGTCGCGGTGATGTATCTCGGCCGGATCGTCGAGCACGGCGAGGCCGCCGAGGTCTACGGCAACCCGCAGCACCCCTACACCGCCGCGCTGCTGTCGTCCTCGCCCGTCCCGTCGGTCTCGGCGCGGTCCCGCGAACGCATCATCCTGCCGGGTGACCTGCCCAGCCCCGCGAACCCGCCGACCGGTTGCCGCTTCCGCACCAGGTGCCCGATCGGCCCGCTGGCGCATCCGGATCGGACGATCTGTAAAGAGGTCGACCCACAGCTCACCCTCACCGCCACCGGCCAGCGTGCCGCCTGCCACTTCGCCGGCGAACTCGCGCCCCAAGCCTGACACCGAACACCGAAAGGAAGCCATATGCCCGGCACCCCGAAGATCGCCCTCAACCCCATCCAGTGGATGGCCAGCGCCGACGGATGGCTGGACCCGTCCTTGGCGCCCGAGCCGAAGCAGCGGCTGTCCCTGATCAAGCAGGCCGGATTCGACGCCGTCATGGCCGAGGTCCCGGCCGGCTTCACCGTGGAGCAGTACCTGGCACTGCTGGACGAGACCGGTCTGACGCTCGCGCCCGGCTACTTCGTCGTCCGGTCGGACGGCCGGGACGGCAACCAGGCCGACGTCGTGGCCAGTGCCACCGAGGTCGCGCGCCAGCACGCCCAGCTCGGCATGACCGAGATCGGTCTCGGGCTCGGCATGGCCAAGGATCGGCCGCGTGTGCTGCGCCCCGCCCAGGGCTACGACCCGGACGACTCCCGCGTCGAGGCGGTGACGGCGCTGATCGGGCAGATCTCCGACGCCATGCTCGCCGAGGGCGTCCGGCCGTCGCTGCACCCGCACGTCGGCACGTGGATCGAGACCGAGGAGGAGGGCCGGGCGGTGCTCGACGCCCTTCCTTCGTCGCGGCTCGGCTTCCTGCCCGACACCGGGCACCTGGCGTGGGCGGGCGCCGACGTCGGCCGGTTCGTCAAGGACTACGCCGAGCGGATCCCGTTCGTGCACGTGAAGGACTGCCGGCTCAGCGTCGCCGCCGAAGGCCGCGAAAAGGACTGGGGCTACCAGCAGACCGTCCTGGCCGGACTGTGGGTCGAGCCGGGCCGAGGCGAGCTCGATCTCGCCGGGATCATCGGCAACCTGCCCAGCGAGTTCGACGGGTGGCTGATGGTGGAGGTGGACCGTCCCGACATCGCCGACCCCTACGAGAGCGCGCAGGTGTCGGCCCGCTGGATGCACAGCACGTACCCGGCTCAGAGCTGACGCGCACCGCCGGCGCGGCGCCTTCGGCCGCGCCGGCGGGCGGCCATCAGTCCCGCGCCTCGCTTCCCAAAGCACCGGGGATGCCCGCCGCGGGCGC
>NZ_JAHKRM010000078.1 GCF_019396345.1 Nonomuraea guangzhouensis
CGCCCCCTGCCCCCGGCGACCGCCCGCGTCCGTCGAGCCGACGGGCGCGGGCGCTCGTTGCCGATTTCCGGGCCGGCCCTTGCCTGATCGTGACACTATGGAGTCGCACCATTACCGTAAGGAAAGGGGCCAGGTCATGAGGCCGGCGGATGATGACTTCGACCTGGACATCCGGCTCGGCACCCCCGGGGTTCCCCGCCCGAGCACGCTGGACACCGACGTGACGGCCACGTGCATCACGGGATGCCAGACCTGCGTCACCTGCAACACCTGCCCCGCGCTGTGCACCCACCAGACCAACTGCGACCAGCCGACCTGCCACACCTGCGGCCAGGAGACCTGCGAGACCTGCCACACCAACTGCGCCACGTGTCATGGCTGCCCGACCCAGGACACCTGCCCGGCCTGCCACACCGTACGCGGGCCGACCTGCGGCGAAACCGACTGCCACACCTGCGACACCTGCATCGACTGCGGATCACGTCATGTCTGCCACGACTAAGAGCGCCTGGGCCGCGGTGCTGCCGAGCGCGATGGGCGCGAGAGCCCTTTCCGTCGCGCAGGAGGTGGCGGGCCGCATGCGTGACCCTCGGCAGGTTCGGGTCCATGCGGAGAACGCGAGCCGGCAGAGCGATTTCGCCGCCTACCGGCGGTGGCGTCCGTCCGACGTCGCGCAGGGAGACGCGGGTCTGGCGCTGCTGTTCGGCTACCTGGACGCCTGCCTGCCGGGCGACGGCTGGGACGTGTGCGCGCACGAATATCTGAGCCTGGCGGCGCATGACGCTCAGGATCTGACGCATGTACGGCCGAGCCTTTTCGGCGGCATCGCCGGTGTCGCGTTCGCCGCGCACTCGCTGTCGCGTGACGGCAGCCGCTACCGGCGGCTCCTCGGGGAGCTGGACCGGTGGCTGGCGCCCCAGGCGGCCCAGCAGGCTCGCGGGCTGGAGCAGGCCGGTGCCGGTGTCCCCGTCGGGGCGTTCGACGTGATCGCGGGACTGGCCGGGACCGGCGCCTACCTGCTGTGCCGCCGGCATGAGGCGGGTGCGGCGCGGGCGTTGGAGGCGGTGCTCGCCGGGTTGGTGGCGCTGTGCGGGGACCGTGACGGTCTGCCCAACTGGCACACACCGATCGGTGCCATGGGCGCCGACGAGCCCATGGCCCGCCAGTTCCCGCACGGCAACCTCAACTGCGGCCTGGCGCACGGCATCCCTGGTCCGCTGGCCCTGATGTCGCTGGCGACGCGGGCGGGGATCACCGTTCCCGGGCAGCGCGAAGCGGTCCACCGGGTGGCTGACTGGCTGGTCGAGCACCGCGCGGACGACGAATGGGGCGCCAACTGGCCGTCCGCCTTCGCCCTTCCCTGTCCGGACTCGCCCCCGGAGCAGCCGAGACCCGGCCGCAGTGCCTGGTGTTACGGCAGCCCAGGGGTGGCGCGGGCGTTGTGGCTGGCCGGTTCGGCACTGGACGCGCCTCAGCTGTGCGCGCTGGCGGTCGAGGCGATGGCCGCCACCTATCGCCGTCCCCGCGGCCGGCGGTTCATCGACTCGCCGACCTTCTGCCACGGCGTCGCCGGGCTGCTGCAGATCACCACGCGCTTCGCCCACGACACCGGGGACCCGATGTTCGGCCAGGCCGCCGCCGATCTCACCGAGCAGATTCTGCGGCTCTACCAGCCGGATCTTCCGCTCGGCTTCAGCGACCTGGAGCCCGGCGGCAACCGCGTGGACCAGCCGGGGCTGCTCGACGGCGCCCCAGGGGTCGCGCTCGCCCTGCTCGCCGCCGCCACCGACGTCCCGCCGGCGTGGGACCGGCTCTTCCTGCTGTCATGAGCCCGCGCCGCCCGCTCTACCGTCCGCTGGACTGGCTCGTGGTACGCACCCCGCTCCTGCCCGTCGAGGACTACCTGGCCCTGGGCGACGGGCCCCCCGACTGCGTCCGCGGGACCGCGTTGCCCGCGGACGCGCGGATTCGCCGTGCGCTGCTGGTCGGCGGCGGTGATCTGCCGCGTGCGCTGACCCGGTCGTTCAAGGACGACCGGGCACGGCGCAGATCGGCCCGCAAGCTCCGGCGCTACCTGACCCGGATGTCGACCAGGCCGACCCCGTACGGCCTGTTCGCCGGGGTCGGCCTCGGCGCCTGGGGCGAACGGACCGGTCTCACCCTGACGGCCGACCAGCCCCGCATCCACACCCGGCCGGACATGGAATGGCTGCTGTCCCTGGTCACCGAGCTGGAGCGGCGCGCCGAGGTGCGTACGGGGCTGCGCTGGTTCGCCAACCCGGCGGCCTTCGTCCGAGCCGGCCGCGTCCGGCTCGGTGAGCGCGCGCCGAGCGGCGACGGAGCGGACGGATCGGTCTCGCTGCGCGCCACCGCGCCGGTCCTTCGCGCGCTGGAGGTCGCCCGCGCACCGGTTCCCTACCAGCGGCTGTTCGACGAACTCACCGGCGGGTCGGCGGCGATCGCGGACAAGGTCGCCCGGCTGCTGGAGCAGTTGTGGGCGCACGGTGTGCTGTTGACCGACCTCCGGCCGCCGCTGACCGGCGGCGACCCGGCCCGGCAGGTGGCCCGGCGGCTTGCGGAGCTCCCCGCGACCCACACCGAGGCCAAGTCGCTCGACCAACTGCTGGCGGCGATGAGCAGGTGGGATCGGCTGCCGCCCGAGGTGGGCGCGGATTGCTTCGCCGACCTCGTCGAACAGGCCGAGTCCGTGCACCCCGCCGCGCCCGGCCGGGCACGGCTGCAGAGCGACATGGCGCTCCCGCTGGGCGGCCGGACGGTTCATCGACGGGTCGCCGTCGAGGTGGCCAGGGCCGCCGAGCTGATGCTGCGGCTGTCCCCGATGCCGCGAGGCTCGGCGGCCCTGGACTCCTACCGGCGCGCGTTCGAGGCACGCTACGCGCCCGGCACCGAGGTCCCCCTTCTGGAACTGCTCGACCCCGAGATCGGTCTCGGCCCGCCGGAGCACCCCCAAGGCTCCGGAACGGCCGCCGCGAACCGGCACCAGATGCTGCTGAACCTGGCCCTGGAGGCGATCAGAGACGGCCGCCGCGTCGTCGACCTGGACGAGGCGGCCCTGACCGCCCTGGAGACCTGGGAACCGTCGCCCTCGGCCGCCCCGACTTCGCTCGATATTTCGGTGTTCGTGCTGGCGGCCTCCCCGAGCGCCGTCGACGACGGCGACTTCTCGCTGGTCATCGGCCCCAACCAGGGCGGCGGCGCCGCCGGGCGTACGCTGGGCCGCTTCGCCCACCTGATCGGCCACGACGCCGTGGCCGCCCTGGCCTCCGCCGCGCGGGCCGAGGCCGCCGTCCGCCCCGGCCGGCTCTGGGCCGAGGTCGACTACCAGCCGCGCAGGGCGCGCAGCGGCAACGTCACGATCCGGCCGCTCGTCCGCGACCACGCGATCGTGCTCGACGCCGTTCCCACGGCGCCCGGCCAGGCCGTACCGGTGGACGAGCTGCTCGTCGGCCTCCGCGACGGCCGCTTCGTGGTGCGCTGGCCGGCGCTCGATCGGGACGTGCTGGCCTGCGCGGGACACATGCTCACCGGCCGGCAGGCGCCCGCGGTCGTCCGCTTCCTCGACGAGGTCGCCTGCGCCGGTCAGCCGCGGCTCGGCGGGTTCGGCTGGGGCCCGGCGGCGCAGTTCCCCTTCCTGCCCAGGGTCCGGGTGGGGAGGGTGATATTGACCCCGGCGACCTGGCGGGTGCCGAGCATGCCGCCGGGCCCGTTCGCCGCCTGGCGGGAGCAGTGGCGGCTGCCGCGATACGTCTACCTGGCCTTCGGCGACAACCGGCTCCTGCTCGACCTCGCCGACCCCGACCAGCTCGACGAGGTGCACCACGAGCTCGAACTCCTGCCCAAGGGCGGGACACTGATCCTCCACGAGGCGCTGCCCGGGCCCGAGGACGCGTGGCTGCCCGGAGCCGACGGCCACTACATCAGCGAGCTGCTGGTCCCCGTGGTGCTCGACCATGAGCAACCGCCGCCGGACACCGTACGCCGGGCCGCGCCGGTCACCCGGTCGATCGAGGCCACCGATCGCCTCCGCCCGCCCGGCAGTGACTGGCTCTACGTCAAGCTGTACCACCCGCCGGAATCGGCGGACGAGCTGATCGCCGGGCCCGTGCGAGAGCTCGGCGCCACCGTACGCGCCGACGGCCTGGCCGACGAGTGGTTCTTCCTGCGCTACGCCGATCCGGAGCCGCACCTGCGCCTCCGGTTGCGCGGCGATCCCGGCACGCTGGCCACCGTCCTGGCGCCGCTGCTGTTCCGCTGGGCGACCTCGCTCATCGACGCCGGACGCTGCGGTCGCTTCTGCGTCGACACCTATGACCGGGAGATCGAACGGTACGGCGGGCCGGACGGGCTCGCCGTGGCCGAAACGCTGTTCGCGGTGGACAGCCGGGCGGTGGCGGACCTGCTGGACCTAGGTCCCGGGCTTGATCGCACGCTCACCGCCGCCCGTACGGTCGACGACCTGCTCGCCGCCATGGGCCTGGACGAGGCCGGGCGCGCGACCTGGTACCGCGAGCGAGCCCCCGCCGGCCGCACCACCGGCGCGGAATACCGGAAACGGCAGACCGATCTCCGCTCAGCGCTGGGCGATCCCGCCTGGTTGCGTGCCCAGCCTGCCGGACCAGAGCTCGACCAGCTCCTCCGCGACCGAGCGGCCGGCATCCGGTCGGTCACTCGCCGGCTCGACGACCTGGAGGCGCGCGGTGCGCTCTGGGCGCCCAGAGCGCAGCTGATGCCCAGTTTCGTGCACATGCACTGCAACCGCCTGCTCCCAGGAGGCCCCGCGAGCGAACGGCGCCTGCTCGGCCTGCTGTCCCGCACCCGCGAAAGCCTCCTGCGCGCACCGCTGCGAACCGATCACGTATAGAGCGTCACGCCGCCTGGTCCACCTCGGCGGCTGTCAGCGGAGCGGCGATCTCCTCCAAGCCCTTGCGTTCGGCCTTGACCCCGAGGAAGAGCTCCACCAGACCCGCCACGATCATGACGTTGTAGAGGAACGCCTGGCCGATGAAGAGCGACAGGCCGAGCTCCAGACGGTGCCGAGACCGATGACGATCATCCAGTGCCAGCGTGACCACGGCAGCCGATCCAGTCTCGCGGGCACCTTGGTGGTGATGGTGCCGGTCTCCAGGTCGCTCATGAAAATCACTCGGTACCCGGTGACCGGCTGGCAAACGTCTCAACCGCGGGACGACCGATCAGCGCACCTCGTTGATGCGGATCAGGTTGCCCGCGGGGTCGCGGAAGGCGCAGTCACGAATGCCGTACGGCTGCTCGGTCGGGTCCTGGACGATCTCGGCGCCGCAGTCCCGCAGCCGTGTGAAGGTGCCGTCGAGATCGGCGGTGGCCAGGGTGATGCGGGCGTAGGTGCCCTTGGCCATCATCTCGACGATGGTGCGGTGCTCGTCGTCGGTGATGCCGAGGCCGGTGGCCGGCGGCTCCAGGACGATGGACGTGCCGGGCTGGTCGGCGGGGCCGACCGTGATCCAGCGCCGCCCGTCGTGCCGGACGTCGTCGCGGACCTCGAAGCCGAGGGCGTCGCGGTAGAAGGCCAGGGCGGCGTCCGGGTCGTCGTGCGGGAGGAAGGTCCAGTGAATCTTGAGGTCCATGGCGGTCAGGCTAGGCGCGGCTCAAAGGCGGGCGCTTCTTGATTCCTGACCGGCTACGACCGGCCGCTGACGCTGCTTCTCGCGCCGGTACAGGATCGCCCGCGCGGCCATCACGACGCAGCCGACGCCCAGCAGCAGGCCCCAGGTGATGTCGGTGAGGAAGTGCATGCCGCGGTACAGGCGGGAGAAGGCGACGATGAGCGGGGCGGCGATGCCGAGCACCCAGATCACCACCTGGAGCGCCCGGTTGCGGATGTGCGTGCTCAGGACGAGCGCGACCCCGCAGTAGAACGCGACAGCGGCGCTGACGTGGCCCGACGGGAAGCTGGAGGTGGGCGGGGCCGGGTCGATGTGCTCCACGGGCGGCCGGTGCCGTCCGACCGGCGTGGTGGTGGCCAGGAAGATGAGCGACTGGCTCCAGACGGCCGCGATGAGGAAGATCGATTCGCGCCAGCGCCGGTACACGAGCCTGAAGACGATCACGGCGATCGCGGTGAGCGCCACGATGTAGGGGGTGTCCGACAGGCTGCTGCCGTAGTCGGTGAGCGTGTTCCAGAGCGGGGTGCGATCGGCGGCCAGGGTCCGGCTGACGTCCGCCTCGCCGGTGGGCCAGGCGAGGATCAGCTTGCCGACGCCGAACGTCACCCCGGCCATCAGCAGCATCGGCATTAAGATCGTCAGGGCGTAGTACTTCACGTGCTCAGCTCTGGTCATGGGTCACCTTCACCGACTCGGGTTCCACTCCTTCGGCCTGCGGCGCGGCGGGCTTGCGGCCCTGCTCGCGCCGCCACGTCTCGAACCCCGCCGCGGTGGCGGCGATCACGGCCACGCCGAGGATGATCCCGGCGACCACGTCACTCACCCAGTGCACGCCGAGCGCGATCCTGGTGTAGCCGACCGACAGCACCAGGAACCAGGCCACGGCCCACACCACCCGCCGCCCCCACCGGGGCACCCTGGGCAGGACGAGCAGAACGATCACTCCGGCGCCGAGCGTCACGTTGACCGCGTGGCCCGACGGGAAGGAGTCGCCCGGCGCGAGCGCGACGGGATCCGGCAGATGCGGCCTGGCCCGGGCGATGATGATCTTGAGTGCGAGGCCGAGCAGCCCGCCCACCGTCACGGTGGTGACCGCCCAGATGGCCAGCCTCGGGGCGCCCTTGTACAGCAGCCAGCCGGCGTACGCGATGACCGCGATACGCCACGGCCACGGGCCGAACAGATCCGTCCATACGATGAGCACTCTGGTCACGTCCGGATGGGTGACCGCGTACGCGTGCAGATCTTCGGCGACGCCCGCGTCCAGCCCGTTGACCGGCATCTTGGCCACGACGAGCAGCAGGCTGAACGGGATCATGATGAGCGCCACCGCGAGGCTCGCGATCGTCAGCCGCAGCCCCAGACTGCGGTCCCGATCGACGCGTGCCTTGAGCCATCGACGCCTCACAGTCCCGCTCCTTCCTCGATGCGCGTTCGCGCTCGGCTACCCAGGCGGCGGGAATTGATTCCTGCCTGAAAGCCGGCGGCGGGGGTAGTCCGGAGGGCATGTCCCCCACCGTGGCGGTTGTCGCGCACCGTAAGAAGACTCTCGGCGCAGGCCTCGACAGGCTGCGCGTGCTCATCGCCGAGCAGGACGTCGGCGAGCTCCTCTGGTACGAGGTGCCCAAGAGCAAAAAGGCGCGGAAGAAGGTCCGCGAGGCGCTCGAACAGGGCGCCGAGCTGGTGTTCGTCTGGGGCGGCGATGGCATGGTGCAACGCTGCGCCGACGTGCTGGCCGGCTCCGGCGTGCCGATGGCCGTCCTGCCGGCCGGGACCGGGAACCTGTTCGCCACCAACCTCGGCATCCCCATCGACCTGGAAGAGGCGGTGGAGATCGGCTTCCACGGGCGGCGGGACAAGCTGGACCTGGGCCTGCTGAACGGCGAGCATTTCGCGGTGATGGCCGGCGCCGGGTTCGAGGCCGAGATGATCGCCGACGCCGACGGGCAGGCCAAGAAGCAGCTCGGCAAGCTGAGCTACGTCAAGGCGGCCGTCCGGCACGTCGGCGGGCCGCTGGTGCCGATGAAGATCAAGATCGATGGGACGACCTGGTTCGAAGGGGACGCCAGCTGCCTGCTGCTGGGCAACGTGAGCACGATCGCCGGCGGCATCGAGGCGTTCGACGACGCCCGGCCGGACGACGGCTGGCTGGAGGTCGGGGTCTCCACCGCCAAGGGGCCGGTCCAGTGGGCCCGGGTGATCGGCAGGATGGCCGCCGGCCGCTCCGACGACTCCCCGTTCGTCCGGATCACCCGCGCCAGGAAGGTGTCCGCCCGGTTCGGCACGCCGCTGACGTACGAGCTCGACGGCGGAGAGCGCGAGGCCACCGACCGGATCACGGCCAAGGCCGTCCCGGGCGCGCTCACGATCTGCCTGCCGGCGGTATGACCGGTCAGTTGTTCTCGGTCGCGGTGAACCGCATCGTGCTCGGCTCCTCGCGCAGCCGCAGGTCATCGGCGGTGGCCTCGGCCTGGCGCAGCACCCGCAGCACGTTGCGGCCGGCCACCTTCGCCAGGTCGGCGTCGGACCAGCCCCGGTCGGCCAGGGCCGCGAACAGCCGGGGATAGCCGGTCACGTCCTCCAGCCCGCTGGGCAGCCCGTCGCACCCGTCGTAGTCGCCGCCGATGCCGAGGTGGTCGATGCCGGACACCTCGCGTATGTGCTCCAGGTGCGCCACCACGTGGTCGGTCGTGACGGCGGGCCTCGGGTGCGCCTTCGCCCTGACGTTCAGGAACTCGTGGAACGCCTCGTAGTCATGGGTGTCGACACCGGCCGAGCGGGCGGCGTCGGTCGCGGCCAGCCTCCATTCGCGGGCGTCCTGCGACACGAAGTCGGGCACGAACGTGGCCATGCAGACCCCGCCGTTGGCCGCCAGCGTCTCCAGCACGTCATCGGGTACGTTGCGCGGCGCGGAACAGACCGCCCGCGCCGACGAGTGCGAGAAGATCACCGGCGCCCGCGTCACCCGCAGGGCGTCACGCATGGTGTCGGCCGACACGTGGGACAGGTCGACCAGCATGCCCAGCCTGTTCATCTCCCGTACGACCTCCTCCCCGAACGCGGACAGCCCGTGGTTCACCGGCTCGTCGGTCGCGGAGTCGGCCCAGGGGGTGTTGTCGTTGTGGGTGAGCGTCATGTATCGGACGCCGAGGGCGTACAGCATCCGCAGCGCCCCCAGCGAGCAGTCGATCGAATGCCCGCCCTCGGCCCCCATCAACGAGGCGATCCGGCCCCCGGCGAAGACCCGCTCCACCTCGTCGGCCGTGGTCGCCAGGGCCAGCCGGTCGGGGTAGCGCCGGACCATGGCCAGCACGCAGTCGATCTGCTCCAGCGTCGCGGTGACCGCGTCCTCAGCGGGCCGGCAGGGCACGAAGACCGACCAGAACTGCCCGCCGACCATTCCGGCCGCCAGCCGGGGCAGATCGGTATGGGTGCGATCGGAGGTGTCGCCGCCGATGTCGAGCCGGTCGAAGTCGTATCCGGCGAGCTTACGTGCCGTCCAGGGCAGATCGTTGTGCCCGTCGATCAGCGGGTGCTCGCGCAGCAGCCGGGCGACGCGGTGCGACGTACTGGACGACGCGACTACCGAAGGTGCTTCCATGCCGCTCAGCAAATCACACGGGCCCCCGGCCAAGCCTCAGGTGCGTCGCCAGCGCGCCTCTCCCAGGCAGTACAGGGCGAACAGCAGCAGCCCGAGCGCCACCACCGCCAGCAGCCACGGCCCCGCCGGAGTGTCGGCGAACGCCCTGAGCGTCGCGTCGATGCCCCCAGCCTTGTCGGGGTCGAAGGTGATGGCCGCCTGGATCACGAAGACCCCGGCCAGACCGGCGATCACCCCGCGGGCGAGATAGCCGGCGAGCCCGAGCCGGTTCATCACCGCGCCGGCCCGCGGTGGCATCGGCCTGAGCTCTTTGCGGAACGCCTTCTTGATCCCGTACCGCACCCAGTAGATGCCGAGCCCCAGGATGCCGAGCCCGATCAGCCCGACGATGACCTGTCCAGCGGGGAGCGAGAGCAGCTTGCCCGTCAGATCCTGGGACATCTTGTCATCGGACCCGGTCTTGCCGGTCAGCAGCATGGTCAGCAGCGCGGCGCAGATGAGCACGTAGACCACGACCCGGCTGCCCGCCTCGATCCGGTCCTTGAGCTTGTGCGCCCCGAAGATCGCCTCAGAGGCTTGCCACAGTGCCAGTGCGGCGAACCCCACGACCATGACCCATAAGATCACGGCCCCGAAAGGCAGCGCCGCGACCGTACTGATGGCCCCGCTCTTGTCGGCCTGCTGCCCGCCGCCGCCGAACGCGATCTGGACGGCCAGCACGCCGATCAGCCCATAAAGCACGCCGCGGCAGACCAGCCCGACCCGCGCAAGCTTGTCCATGGCCGGACTGTCCGCCGCCCGGCGTGCCGCGGCCTCAGCTTCGCTCATGCGATTCTCCCGAGTGTCCGTCAAAGACCCTCGAACTGCCCCGGATTCGGCGCTCTAGACCTTCACCGGGTCGTCCATGACGCCATAGGTGGCCGCCCGGAACAAGAAGGAGGCCCAGGAGCGATAGGGCCGCCACGCCTCGGCCAGCTTCCGGTACGCGGCCGGCGGCGCGTCCTCCGGCAGGCCGTACGCCTCACGCAGGATCCCGAACAGGCGCGGCTCGTCGCCCGGGAACGCGTCCGGCGCGCCCGCGCCGCGGATCAGGATCAGGCCCGCCGAGAACGGCCCCACGCCGGGCAAGGCGCGCAGCTCGGCCAGGGCCTCCTCAGGGGCGAGCGCGCGCAGGTGCTCGGCGGTGAGCACGCCGTCCATCGCCGCGCCGGCCAGCCCGCGCAGCCACTCCTCCTTCTGCGCGGGCAGCCCGAGGCCGCCGGCCTCCAGCAGCGTCACGGGCGGCGGAAAGGCCGCGTACACCTGCCCGTCCATGGTGACCTTGGCGCCGTAGCGCTCCGCGATGCGCTGCTTGATGCGCGCGGCGATGAGCATCGACGAGCGCTGGACGATCACCGCCCAGCACGCCGCCTCCCAGGGGCTCCAGAAGCACACCGGCCGCAGGCCGGGACGGAGGCGCTGCAGGTCGCCGAGTATCGGGTCGGCCTCGCCGAGCCCGGCGAAACCGGCGCCGTCCACGTCGAGGGAGAGGATGCGCGCCACCTCACCCCGGATCCCCGGCCCCGCGGCCCGCGTCGTGGCGACGGCGACCCCGCCCGGCGCGGCCGTCACGGTCACGCCGATCGGCCGCCAGTCGGACTCGGCGCAGTAGGCGAAGCGCAGCGCCCGCCCGTCGGAGGGCAGCGCGCTGGTGGCCGGCCAGTCCTCGACGAAGCGCAGCGAGGCGCCGAAGTCGAACGGGCCCTCGGCGGTGAGCGTGAATCCGTGCGTGGTCATGGGCCGTATGGTAGGAGGCCGAGCGAGCCGGCGGGGACGCCTCTGGCGCGGTCAGGCCGCCGTCCGGCGCTCAGGCCCGCGTCTGGCGTTCAGGCCCGGGTCACCAGGATGCCGTCGTCGTCGCTGAACAGGTCGGCGCCTGGACGGAAGGTGACGTTGCCGAAGGTGACGGGGACGTCGCGCTCGCCGGTGCCTTGTTTGTCGCTCTTGCGGGGGTTCGAGCCGAGCGCCTTGACGCCCAAGTCCAGCTCGCGCAGCGCGGCGACGTCCCGTACGGCTCCGTTGATCACCACGCCGGACCAGCCGTTGGAGACGGCCAGCCCCGCGATGATGTCGCCCATGAGGGCGGTGTGCAGGGAGCCGCCGCCGTCCACGACCAGCACGCGTCCGGCTCCCGGCTCCGACAGGGCGGACTTGAGCAGCACGTTGTCCTGGTGGCAGCGGACGGTCACGATCGGGCCGGAGAAGGCGTGGCGCCCGCCGTACTGGCGTAGTTGCAGGTCGCAGGAGTCGAGGCGGTCGCCGTGCTCGTCGTACAGGTCTGCCGTGACGATGGTCATGACGCGTCCTCCTGGTCGCCGGATGGATGCTTGCGGAGCCGCCAGGCGGCCTGGGCGCCGAGGCTGGTGTCGATGTGCTCGCGCATGACGGTGGCGGCGCCGTCGGCGTCACCCACGATCACACACTCCAGCAGCGCCTCGTGCTCGGCGGCCTTGCGGTCGCGGGCCTGCTGGCCGCGTTCGACCTCCAGGGCGAGCCGGCGGTAGCGGTCGGCCTTGTCCCACAGGCTGTCGAGCGTCTGGATCAGCAGGTCGTTGTGCGAGGCGGCGTAGAGCGCGGTGTGGAACCTGCGATGGGCGACCAGGTGCTCGTAGGCGGGGTTGCCGGGCAGCGGCTTGAGCCCCTCGGCGGCGGCGCGCATCTCGGCGATGTCGGCCTTGGTCCGGCGTTCGGCGGCCAGCGCGACCGCCAGGGGGTCGAGGGAGCGCCGCATCTCCAGCAGGTCGCGGGCCTCCTCCGCGGCCAGGGGAGCGACGCGGGCGTCGCGGTGGGCGTCCAGCTCCACCAGCCCCTCACTCTTGAGCCGGCGCAGGGCCTCACGCAGGGGAGTGGTGCTGATGCCGATGTCGCGGGCCAGCCTGGCCTGCGCGATGACGGAGCCGGGCGGTAGCTCGCCGGACAGGATCCGCTCCTTGACCCGCAGATAGGCGTAGTCCGCCTTGGTGGTGTAGAGCTCTGCCGCTGGTTCGCTCATCGCTGTCCTGTCTCAGTCGGTGACGGTTATAACCTACACCGCCACGCATCTTTGTCGCCAAGTCGTGGGCCCCTTGCGCACGGTATATGTGGGGCCTGATTGCGTCCGATATAAGGCATCATGGCAGCTAGAGAACGTTACATTCCGGAAACGAGGGGTTGACGTCATAGGTTATAACGAGCAGAGTGGCCGCCATCGCAGGCGACGGCGGCCAGCCTCGCTTCGTCTAGGAGGAAGCACATGACCACCTTCCACCCCACCTTCCGCGCCATCGGTGCCGCCGTATTCGCGCTCGGGCTCGTCACGGCCTGCGGCGGCGGTGGTGGCGGCGAGGCGGCGAAGAAACCGCCGGCCAACCCGATCGCGACGGGGCAGGTTCCCTCGTACTACCCGAGCGCGTACAGCCAGATCGTGGAGACCTCCAAGAAGGAGGGCGGCACGCTCACCATCTACCAGAATGTGGGCCAGTGCTCTGGCGTTTATGCCGGGGGTGAAGGCTCACGTGGGAGTGCCCGCTAGGGCGCGAGCGTGTCCTGATCTTTCAGGTTTGTCGGCGGCTTTACTCACACAGGTCGTTTCTGCTGCTCGATGTACTGCTTGAGCACGGTGAGCGGTGCCCCGCCGACCGACCCGGCGAAGTAGGATCCAGACCAGAAATGTCCGTCCCAGAGGTGTTGGCGGACGTGTGCGCTGTATTCCTTGCGAAGCATCCGAGCCGAGACCCCCTTCAGCGAGTTGACGAGTTTGGACAGGGCGACCTTGGGCGGGTAGTGGACCAGCAGGTGGACGTGGTCGTGCTCGCCGTTGAACTCGCGCAGGTCGACCTCGAAGTCGGCGCATACCTCGCGCATGAGTTCCTCGCAGCGGATCAGCATCTCGTCGGTGAACACCCCACGCCTGTACTTGGTCACGAACACCAAATGGGCGTGAAGGTTGTAGACGACATGCCGTCCCGTTCTGACATCGGGGTTCGGATTCCATCGCGGTGACATAGACCAAACGATATGATCAGTGCGTGGAGACGGTGAAGCGGACTCGTGCGCACGTGGCGCGACTCGGCCTCAACCCGGCCCAGGAGGCCGTTGTGGACGGCCAAGCCCACGCCGCGCGTGCCGTGTGGAACCTGCTCCATGAGTTCACGACCTTCCGCCAGGGCCGCCTCGCGTCACTGAAGGAGTGCGACGCGGCGATTCGCCAGGCCCGCCACGAGATCGAGTGGATGGGGCAACTGCCCGCTCAGGCCGCGCAAGCCGTACTGAAGACCTACCGGCAGGCGTGGGCGAACTTCTTCAACCCCGACCACCCGGCGAAGCGCCCGACGTTCAAGGGCCGGTTTCGGTCCCGGATGGCCGTGGACGTCCCTCAGGCCCGCGACTTGCAGATCACCCGGATCAACCGCAGGTGGGGTGCGGTCAACCTGCCCAAGGTCGGGCGGGTGAGATTCCGATGGACAAAGGATCTGCCCGGCGTCACCAAGGGCGGACCCTGCGGGAGGGTCACCGGGGCTCGCCTGGTGAAAGACGCCCACGGATGGACCATCGCCTTCCGTACCGAGCTACTCGTCTCCGCCCCTGCGCCGCACACCGGGCCGAAGGCCGGCATGGATCGGGGCATCGCGGTCCCTCTGGCCCTGTCCACCGGGGAACACTTTCGGCACGGCCCGTGGCTGTCCCGCGGGCAGCGCGAGCGGTTGTTGCGTCTGGAGCGCAAAAGCGCCCGTCAGCGTGCCACCCGCACGAAGGGCGGCCCGGTCTCCAACCGGGAACGCCGCACCTACGACCAGATCGCCCGGCTCCGCGC
>NZ_JAHKRM010000079.1 GCF_019396345.1 Nonomuraea guangzhouensis
CCGCCTCCGGCTCATCGTCGGCGACACACCGACCCCGAACCCACTCCCACAGACACTTACCGCTTAACCTGCAGAAACAGGATCACGCGAAGATCGATTCATACACCACGTCCGTGGACGTGACCTCCGTACTCCGGTTCGGGGGCGTGCGAGATGGGATGGTGAGGTCCGCGCTGCCTAAATTTGCCGCATGAATCGTCAGACTCGATGGGCAATGCTCGCTGCCGGAACCGCGCTCTCAGCCGTGGCCGCGCACGGTCGATGGGAGGTGGCCGGGGCGGCATGGGGCTATCTGATCCTGTTATTACGGTTCTCCCGCATAAGCCGGCCTCTACCGGCAATGGGAGGCATCGCACTCGCCGCCATGGTGGCCACCACATTCTGGCTCTACGAGAGCGGGCTGCCAGTATTCAGCCCAGTCTTGGCGCTGTCTCTGGTCATGGCGCTGGCGGGCGTGGTGCCGTACGTTCTGGACCGTCTGATCGCGGCGCGCTTGCCCGGTGCTTGGGCCACGCTGGTCTTCCCCGCGGGGGTGGTCGGCGTGGAGTACGCGCTCGCGAGCCTCAGCCCGGTCGGCAACATCCTGAGTTCGCTGGCCGCCACCCAGCACGACAACCTCCCGTTGCTGCAGGTCGTCTCGGTGACCGGTGGCTACGGGGTCAGCTTCCTCATCGCATGGTTCGCCGCCGTCTGCAATCACCTCTGGCAGGACGGCTTCGCTTGGCGGCGGGTGGCACCCTTCGGAGCCGTGCTCGCGCTGGTGCTTGCCGGAGGAAGCCTGCGGTTGGCATTCGCGGCGCCCGCTGGTGAAACCGTACGGGTGGCTGGGGTCAGCCCTGCGCGTTCGGTCCTGGAGACGTCCAACAGGGCCTTGAACGGTTACCCCTCGCCAGAACAGCTTGCCGGCGCCGACCCCGACCTGGTTCGGCGGGTATTCGCTCCTGTTAACGACTCCCTGCTGGCCGCCACCGAACGGGAGGCCAAAGCCGGAGCCAAGATCGTGGTCTGGCCGGAGGCGGGTGGTGCGGCACGCGAGGCCGACAGGCAGCGGCTGATCGACGAGATCGCCGCGATCGCCGCCAGGACAGGCAGCTATGTGAACGCGGGATTGATCGTGATCACGGCCGCGCCGCCGTACATGCGCAACGAGACTGTCCTCGTCGATCCGAAGGGGAAGGCCCGATGGACGTATCAGAAGGCTCGCCCGGTGCCGGGCCTGGATCCGTTCAACCCCGGCGACGGCAGGGTGCCGACCGCGGACACGCCGTTCGGCCGCCTGGCCAACGTCATCTGTTTCGACGCCGACTTCCCCGCGCTGATGAGGCAGGCCGGGGATGTGGATCTGATGTTGGTGCCGTCGAACGACTGGTACGGCTTCGGCACCGCGCATACAGAGAAGGCAGGCATCCGGGCGGTGGAGAACGGGTACTCGCTGGTTCGTCAGGCGAGCAACGGCCTGGCCGCTGTCTTCGATCCCCAGGGCCGAACGCTCACCTCGGCGGACTACTTCACGACCACGCAGCAGACGATGACCGCGCATGTGCCTGTCGCCGGTAGTCCGACGGTATATGCGCGGGTCGGCGACGTGTTCGCCTGGCTCTGTCTCGCGGCAATGGCCGCCCTCGGGGTCGCGGCCATGCGCGCCAAGCGGCTGACCGTCGCCCCATCCGGGAAACGATCAGAGCGAACTCGGGAAGCGATCTTCTAAGCACCTCCTTCCTCCCAGGATGGACCAGGGGCCGTTCTTGAAACGGCTGGACTGAGGTTGACGGGATCCCGTCTGATTGGTGTCACGGCGCTGGTGGAGGCCGAAGTTCGCGTCGCTGGGCATGGCGAAGCCGACGCCGGGCTGGGTGCTGCGACAGGGTGATCTGAATTGCGGCTTATGGGATGGGTGGTGGCCTGCTCCGACGCGGGCGCGGCCACCAGGCCGCGCTCATCGGCCATGCCTGGTCAGGCGTTTACGGCGGTATCGGCGCGTGCCTCGGCGATTATGATCTTGAGCGCTTCGTCGATGCGATCTTGGTGGGTACGGTGGGAGACCACGCACACGCGTAGGGTGTAGCGGCCGTCGATGATGGTGCTGGAGAGCACGATGCGGCGGTGGCCGTTGATCCGTTCCAGTAGCCGGCGGCTGGCTGCGTCGGCCGCTTCGGCGGCGGCCGGGCTGTCGTCGGCCGGACGGTGGCGGAAGATCACGGTGGACAGGTCAGGTGGTTGCGGCACGTCGAGTTCTTCGACTCCCCGCAGCACGTCGTGAACCTGTTCGGCCAGGTCGAGCTTCTCGTCCAGCGTCTCGCGGAAGGCGTCCACCCCGTGCAGGTGCAACGGCAGCCAGGCACGCAGACCGCGGATCTCACGGGTCAGTTCGGGTCCGAGGTGTCCTGCGTCGGGGACGATGCCCGCTGTGTCCGAGTCCTGAAGGTAGCTGCCGGTGGCGCTGTGAGCGGCGTGCAGGGCGGCGATGTCGCGGACGACCAGGGCTCCGGTACCGAACGGCAGGAATAGGGTTTTGTGCGGGTCCAGGGTGATGGAGTCGGCGTCGTGAAGGCCGGCGAGGCGTTGTTCGCCGCGTGCGGTGAGGCGGAAGAAGCCGCCGTAAGCGGCGTCGATGTGCAGCCACAAATCCTCGCGTCGGGCCAAAGCGGCCAACCGGGGTAGGGGATCGACGGTGCCGGTGTCGGTGGTGCCGGCGGTGGCCACCAGCAGGAACGGTCGTAGCCCGGCGGCCCGGTCGGCGCGGATCATTTCCGCCGCGGCCGTGGGATCCATGCGCAGGTCCGGGGTGTGCGGGACGGTGCGGATGTGGGCGGTCCGGATGCCGGCGAGTCGGGCGGCCTTGGCCACGGAGTGGTGGGCGAACGCGGTGGTGTACACGGTGCCGCCGGCGAGGTCCTCGCCGAGCTTGTGGTGGCGGGCGGCGACCGTCGCGGTGAACGTGGCCATCGATCCGCCGCTGGTCAGCAGCCCGCCGCTACCCTCGGCGAACCCGCACACGGCGCGGGCCATCCAGCGGATCACGCCCTGCTCCAGCGCGGCGAACACCGGTGCCACCGAGGTCACACCGCCGTAGCGGTTGACAGCTCGGTTGTAGAACTCCGCGAGCGCGGCCGAGTACAGCCCGCTGCCCGGGATGTACGCGAGGTGGCCGGGTCCGGCTGTTTCCAGAGCGCAGTCGGCGGCCTCATCCAGACGGGCGAGCAGAGTGTTCAGGTCGCCGCCCCGGGCGGGCGGAGACGCCAAAAAGGAGCTCACCAGCTCGGCTTCGGCCTCGGGTGTCAGGAGGCTGGTCGCCGGCCGGTCCGCGAGGTGCTCGATGCGGTCGACGACACGGTCGAGGACGAGCCGACCCATCTCCGTCATGGCGGCACGGTCGGGTTCCAGCGGAAAGTCACGCATAAGGCAATCCAATAACTGAGGGACGGCGATTCCGGCGTGCCGCCAGAATGCACCGGCTCAAGCGGCACAGGATGGCGAAAACGGCCCGCTCATGCCTTCAGTGCGCAACAATGTTCGACCAACTGGCCGATATGCTGAATATCATGCCACGTCCACTGTATGACCGCGTCGACCGATCGATCCTCGATCACCTTCAACGTCACGGACGCACCGCCAATGTCGACCTTGCCGATGCCGTACACCTGTCACCCTCCTCATGCCTGCGCCGCACCAAGGCTCTGGAGGAGGACGGGGTCTTGACCGGATACCGAGCTGAGCTTGACCGCGAGCGGCTCGGTCTCGGACTGACGGTGTTCCTGTCGCTCAAGGTTGAGCACTCCCGGACCACCTCGCAGGTGGTCGAAGAGGCGCTCAAGAAGATCGAGCACGTCGTCGCCTGCTATGTCGTCTCCGGCGATGCTGACTTCCTCGTCGAACTCGCCGTACCCGACCTGCGAACCTTCGAGAAAGTACTCACCGACCAGGTCCTCGTCATTGGTCCGGTCCGCGACGCACGCAGCACGATCTGCATTCGCACGGTCATCGACCGCGGTCCGCTACCGCTCACCTCGTGGACCGCCCCGCATCCATGACCAGGCCAACGACCCGTCTCCTCGAACGGCTGCAACTGGCACGGTTGAACTCCGCTACGCGGCTCCACCGCGTGCTTCGGGAACCATTCCCCGACGCCCCACCGCCGGCCCTCCCTTCTGGCCGGTAGGCGGGAAACGGTCTCTAATGTCACCGATGCCTCGCAGGTCAGATGTCTTCGTGAACACCCCACCCAGGGCCGTTCTTGAGACGGCTGGACTGAGGTTGACGGGATCCCGTCTGATCATCGCGATCAGGCGGGATCTTGTCGTTTCAGGGGTTTCCGAATCGTGTCGTCCTGGTTTGGGGGCCGCGGAGTGGGTGTCTGGGAAGGCCCGGGTGGCGTCGGGCCGCTGGTGGGGGAGCGAGATCCGGCCGTTGGGCATGGCGAAGCCGACGGTGAGCGAGCCGCTGCGACGGGGTGGGGGCCTGGTCTGGCCTGCGGGTGGTGTGCTGTCGAAGGTCCCGGCTGGCGACTGCGGAGTGGCGGTGGGTGATGGGCTCGTTTTGGGGCTGCTGGGTGGGGCGCCGCTGGTCGAGGAAGTGGTTTCGATGACCGCAACGCCTCGCCCCGACTCCGGCGTACTCACTCACCGAATAGGTGCAACTCCACACACCGGCTTGCTCGCCCTTGCTTGTCGGGCACGTTGTCCGGCAGCGTGATCGCAGTATTGAGGAAGGGCGCCGTCTCGCGATCTACACAGTGTTGTTGAGCGTCAGATCGTGGATGTCTCGACTCCTCAGTACACCGGCGTGTAGCCGCTTCGCCAGCGGCCCCCTAACGGGGCGGCTGAGGATCAGCGGAACGAGTTGCTCGTGCCTGCTGCCGTGGGATCGGAGACCTCCATGTAGCTGAGAGAGATCGTGATCGACCGCATGGCGGCCGAGCGCGGTGTCGGCCGCGGCCGAGCAACCGATGTCGCCGATGCGGTCTGCCGGAAGCTCATAGATCGTCGCCGCGTCTTCACGCTCCCAGATCTCTTCGATACCGGGCAGTACCGCGAGAGCACGCACAGCGGCCCCGCGATGCTCGGGGGCCAGATACAGCCAGGCGAAGCCCCCGAGCCCTCCGTGATGCTTGGGATAGGGGTCGGTGATGGGTAGCACGATTTCCTCGAACGGGACGCCTGCTTCGGTGAGGATGTCGCCGAGATAGTGCACACGAGCGGCACCGATGTCGTGGTGCTTGGCGTTCATTCCATGATCGGCGGTGATCCCCACGGTGCACCCGGCGTCCAGGTACGCGCCGAGCAAGGCGTCGAACTCGGTGAAGAACCGGTCGGCGAGTTCGTCCCCAGGTGCTGCCGCATGCTGGACCCGGTCCGTGAGGGAAACGTAGATGAGGCGCAGCTCGGGAACCCTTCGAAGCACAGCCAGACCGATGCGCATCGCATAGTGACTGGCGGAGGGGTCGTAGACGTCAGGAGCAGCTGTCCCCACGAGCTCCTCGATGTCGTCGATCCCGTAGTCGGGCAGTGCGGCACCTGCCGCACGTTCGACGCTGACGCTCGGCACGCCGCCGTTTCCGAGCAGGAGCCGGAGCTTGTCCTTTGTCGTGACGGTCAGCGTCGGGATCCCGTGGGCGGCGAACTCCGCGTGGATGCTCGGCGCGCGAAGAAATCGAGGATCGTTGAGCAGTTCCAGTGAACCATCGGGCAGCCGGCAGTAGTTTCCGGGGATGCCGTGGATGGCAGGCGGGACGCCGGTGACGATGGAGATGTTGTTCGGGTTGGTCAAGCTCGGCATCTCTGATGCTCCGACGGAGAAGACACCGCCGTCGTCGAGCATCTGCTGGAGACGAGGCATGATGCCGCGGTTCAGCCCGTCTCGGAAGTATCGCGGGTCACCACCGTCGACGGTGATGACGACGACAGGGTGATCTGCGACGGTGTACGAGCGATCGTTCACGGTAATGGTGGTCACGATGTCCTTTCTTCGCGGACGCTTTCGATGAAGAGCTCTTCGACCAGCGCCAGTGGTCGTGCCGCCAGCCTGATCAGTTGGATCGGACGTGCGGGAGGCGCTGGGTCGAGATGGACCTCGGCGACGCGGCCGAGTAGCAGGGCCTCCTCGGCGACGGCCCTGGGTAGGCAGGCCAGGCCGAGCCCTTGGGCCACTGCGGCGACGATCGCGCTTGTGCTGGCGATCGTGCTGGCCTGGGTGCGTGGGATTCCCCACCTCTGCGCCATGTCAACTTGGTACTGGCGCGTGGTGGACCCCTCTTCTCGAAGCAACATGCGGGTGCCGCGCAACAGGCGCGGCTCCACCTGTTGCCCGGCGAGTGGATGATCGCCGGCCACGATGACCACTTGCTCCTCGCATCCCGCTGCTGTCGCATTGAGAGAGGGCTGCTCGCTCTGAGCGGCGACGAGCGCGAGAGGCAGTTCGCCGGAGAGCACCTTCTGGGTGATGAGCGAGGAGTTCGCGACGTGGAGTTCCAGCTCGACGTCCGGATAGCGGTCCAGGAAAGAACGCAAGAGCCGTGGAAGCAGGCGCTCCGTCGCGGTGGTCGTGCCTCCGATGGCCAGGACACCGGCGACCGGCGCTCGTCGTACGCGCGCGACCTGATCCAGCGTCTCATCCGCGAGGGCGAGCAGACTACGGCCGTACTCAAGGAGCTTCTCACCGGCCTCGGTGAGCCTCAGCGAGGGCGCGGAACGGTCGACGAGCACCGCACCGACCTCGCCTTCGAGCTGTTGAAGGTGAGACGAGACAGTCGACTGCGCGACACCGAGCGCTCTCGCGGCCGCCGAGATACCGCGGTGATCGGAGATCGCCACGAATGCCTGAACCCGTTGAAGACTGAGTTTGCCGGTCATCGGCCACTGACCTTCTCCGGCTCGGCTTCCAGAGGGTCGGCGGCCGAGAGTGGGGCGGGAGGCGTGGACTTCCCGGACATGATGGCGTTGGCGGCTGACGACGAGATCTCGCCTTGCCAGCGCGCGATCACCAGACCTGCCACCGCGTTGCCGAGCGAGTTCACGACGGCGCGACACTCGGACATGAATCGGTCGATCCCGAAGACGAGCATGACCCCCGAGACCGGGATGACGGACGTCGCCGACACCGTTGTGGACAGCATCACGAAACCGCCTCCGGTCACGCCCGCGGTTCCCTTCGACGACAGCAACATCACCGCGAGGAGCAGAAGCTGCTGGCCGAGATCGAGGTCGATCCCCAACGCCTGTGCGATGAACATGCTGGTCAGCGTGAGATAGATGCAGGTGCCGTCGAGGTTGAACGAATAGCCCGCGCTGACGGTGATGCCTGCTGTGCCCTTGTCGACGCCGAGGCGAGTGAGTTTGGCGACGATACCGGGAATCGCGACTTCCGAGGAGGACGCGCCCAGTGTCAGCAGAGTCTCCTCTTTGAAGTACCGAAGCGTGTGAAGCGGGTTCAGGCGTACCAGCAGCAGGATGCCGCCGAGGACGACGACCACGAACACGATCGATGTGCCGTAGAAGGTGCCGATCAGCTTCAGCAGCGCGCCGATGGTCGTCATCCCGAAGTGGCCCACGGTGTAGGCCATCGCGCCGAATACGCCGACGGGGGCGGCATACGTGACGAGTCGCACGATCGTGAACATGACCTCGCCGATCCGATCGACTGCCCGGGCCACGGGCCGAGCCCGGTCGCCGAGGACGGCCAGGGCGACGCCGAACAGAACGGCGAAGAACAGAATCTGAAGAATCGCGCCTTCGGCGAAGCTCGCCACGATGTTCTTCGGGAAGATTTGCAGCACGTAGTCGGTCCACGACATCTCCGACGCTGCGTCAACCCGCTCGCTCACCTCGTCGGTGAGCTGAAGCTGAGCGGGCTCCACCGCCAGGCCGTCACCCGGGCGCACCAGGTTTACGGCGAGGAGCCCGAGCAACAGCGCCAGCGTGGTCACGATCTCGAAGTACGCGATCGAACGCAGCGCGATCGCGCCGACATGCCGGAGCCGATTCACGGCTGCGATGCCGCTGACGACCATGCAGAAGACGATCGGTCCCAACAGCATCGTCAACAGCCCGACGAAAGTCTTCCCCAGAACCTCCAGCGAGGTCGCGAAGCCAGGTGCCACAAGGCCGGCGATCACACCTGCGGCCATGCCGGCGAACACCCACGTGTACAACTGCCGGTACCAGGGCTTGCGCACGCGCTGAGCACTCTCGCTAACGGTTGAAGCCATGATTCACCTCCCCTTGATGAGGCGAGCGCATGCCTCGCTCCGCCCACCCGGACATCGTGAGCGGCAAAAAGTGGAGGAAAGTGAACGGCAGCCATCCGGCCAGGCGAATGTGCGACGACAGGCCGACGACCATTCGATAGACCCCATCGAGGATGCCGATCGGCATCTACGGACGGTGGCGTAGCCTCGGTGGCGACTCGTGGTCGGTTATTCCGATCCCACGGCGTAGGCTCGGATGACGGTCTGGGTGAGGCGGGCGCCGGACGTTCCCTCGACCCGCACGCGCAGCGATACATGTCCTGGCGTGCGCGGATTGAGCACGTTGGCCGTCCATTCCGAGCCCGCGCGAACCGTGGGAACAGGGCGCCAGGTGGCGCCGTCGTCAGCGGACATCTCCAGCCGGACGCTCTTGACCGGGCTACTCCGCTCGAGCCGCATGGGCAGCCGGGTCAGCGAGCCGGCGGCGGCACGGTTGAACTTGTCAAGCCCCGCCGGGGCGTACCGCATCGCCATCAGCGGCAACGGCCGTTCTCCCTCTGTGCGCGCGGACCGCACCGTCCAGACGGCGTCCACGGCCGTGGACAGCGTCGAGGACGACGGTCGGCGCAGGGACGCGCTGAGTGTGTACGTGGCGGCCTCGGCCGGCAGGTTCGCGCGGAATTCGCACGCGCCGGGATCGTCGATCCCGCAATCGGCGAGGTCGGCCCTGGCGAGCACCTGCCCGTCCCTGGCGACGGTGACGGAACCCGTGGCGGCCGAGTCCGTCCCGGCCCGCCCAGCGACACCGTCGGCGAAGAGGGCTCCGGCGTTGAGCACCAGCTTGTCACCGGTACGCCGTGCGGCGACCCCAGCGAGCGAAGGGCCCGTCACCGCGGCGTTCCACAGCTCCTGGGCGGATCCGCGCCGTGCGGTTCTTCCCTCGTCCACGATCGTCGCGGTCCCGGCCAGAAGCGCGCTGTCCCAGACAAGGCCGGGTGTCCGGTAATGGGTCAGCGTGCCGGGCAGGTCCATCTCCTGCAGCGGTGCCTGCAGGAACTCGTCAGCGGCGTCGCCAAGGCGCGCCCCCGTGATGGGGGTGGCCTGGGCCGCTGCGCCGGAGGCCCGGTATGTCGCCGTCACCTTCGCCAGCTCCCGCCGCTTGGCCGCGTAGACGGGTTCGTCGGGGAGCTCGTCGATGTGGCGCTGGGCGAGGTCATAGACGTACGAGGCGGTCTTGTTCACCCAGATGTTCCTGATCATGAACTTCAGCCCTGATTGGCGGGCCGGGACGACGAACAGCCTGTCGGGATACTTCTTGAACGAGACCCAGGACGCTGCCCACTTCCCGAACGCCATCTGGAAGTCGAATCCGTTGTCCTGGGCCGCGTCCGGGTCGTCGATCGCGAAGCGGATCTGCTTCCCCAAGCGTGCGTCCAGTGTCACCTGCTGGTCGGTATCGCCCACGGTGATGACGGTGTGGGCGATCGTGGAGCCTTCCAGTTCGGAGGTGTCGGTCAGCAGGTTCCACTGCCCCTTGGGCAGTCTGATGTCGGCGCGGCCCTGGTCGAAGAACAGGTCGCGTTCGGCGCCGGTGTCCGGGTTGTAGATGGTGGCCCTTGGGTCGATCGGCGTGCCGGATTTGCCGACGGCGGTGATCGTCACGTCGTGGGACTCCGGCTCGACGTACGCGCCGGCCAGCGTCCGGGTCACCTGTTCTCCTGATCTGGCGGTGACGGTTCCCGGGTAGTCGCCGGTCGCCTTGCCGCGCGCGTCGATCGTCAGCATGACCGGCGCCTGTCCGTGCGCGGGCACCTCGACGCGGTCGGCGGAGAGGTCGAGCAGGTCGCCCTCGGCGATCAGGTCGAGTGTGACCGGGGTGTCGCCGGAGTTGGTGTAGGTGATGGTCCTGGTCGCCACCTGCTTGGCCGCGCCGAAGGGGAAGAGGGCATGCAGGTTGGCAGGTTCGGCGGTCACGGGCTGGGCCAGCGCACGCACCAGGTCCACCAGCCCGGCACCCTGCTGGTACGGCGTCGCGTCCGCCGCGGGCGCGGCGCTGCCGATGAGAGCCGCCTTCAACTGAGGGCCGGTCCAGTCAGGGTGGCGCTGCGCGAGGATGGCGGCGGCCCCGGTCACGTGCGGCGTGGCCATCGAGGTGCCGCTCATCTCGACATGGGTGCCCCCGGCCTGCGCCGCCACGATGCCGACGCCGGGTGCCGTGATGTCCGGCTTGATCGCGTGGTCGCCGTCGCGTGGCCCCGCGCTGGAGAAGTGGGCCATCCGGCCCTGCCGGTCCACGGCGCCGACTGTCAGGGCGGCGTCGGCGGAACCGGGGCTTTTCACCGGGTTGGCGGGGTCATTTCCCGCGGCCACCACGAACAGCGCGCCGGTCCGTTCCGACAGCACGTTCACCGCCTGCTCCACGGGGTCCAACTCGGGGGTGTCGGGTGCGCCGAGGCTCATGTTGATCACTTTGGCTTTGACCTCGACAGCGGCCCACTCCATGGCGGCCAGGAGGGCCGAGTCGGTGTATTCCCTGCTGCCCAGCTTGCCGACGGCGATCTCCGCGTCCGGCGCCACCCCCTTGTACTTCTCACCCGCCCCCGCGACGATCGACGTCACGTGGGTGCCATGTCCGAGGTTGTCGCGGATGTCGGGTTCCTCGCTGAAGTTGCGTGACTGCTGGACCGCGCTCTTCAGATCCGGATGGTCGGGATCGTACCCGGAGTCGAGTACGGCGACCTTGACGCCTTTGCCGGTGAAGCCTTGTTTCCACGCTTGCGGGGCGCCGATCTGCTCGACGCTCCGGTCGAGGCTGAAGGAGCGGTGGCCGTCCAGCCAGAGCTTGGCCGTCCCCGCGGCCAGCCTGCGGGCGCCCTGTCCCGTGAGCTCTCGCCACGTCTGGGCGGTGCTCGTCTTGGGAAGGCGCAGCGTGGTCATGCCCACGTCGGCGAGCCGCCGGACGTTCCCAGCGGCCCGCAGCGGCGCGGCGCGCCCCTCCGGCGACTGGAGGATGAGAGGGATGTCCGTCCTGGTGGCGTCGCCGTAGCCCCACTGCAGGAGTTGGGTGACATCGAACAGGCGCCTGTCGAGCAGGCCCTTGGCGATCAATGGCTTGGCGTCGGACGGGATCACGTACAGGTGGCCCCCGCGCACC
>NZ_JAHKRM010000008.1 GCF_019396345.1 Nonomuraea guangzhouensis
CTGCCGCTCTCGCGGCAGCCGTTTTTCTGTCTCAGGATGCGAGATAGTAGGACGTCCAACGAGACAGCCAAACTACCGCCAGGTATTCTTTCGAAAGATGCGCCAGGTTCTCGTACTTCTTACCTGCCGCGGCGGGGCCTGTTAGGGCAGGTCGACGACTCGCCGCGGTGTGTGGCGTTGCGTCGGCCGGTAAGCCCCTTCGTTCGGTCCGCGATCCGGACCCCACGAGATCAGGCCCGGTCGGATTCGTGACCGGGATCCGACTTCACCATCACGACGCCCCGCGAAATGAGATGAGACGCCCATGTACGAGATGTATGCCTGGAATGCCACCGACGAGACCGAGGACGAGGCGACCGAGGCCCTGCAGACCGCCCTGGACCGCAGGGACAACGGCGGCGCCCCTCAGAACTCCAGCCGGTAGAAGACGGCCGCCCTCGCCAAGCGCGGCACGACCTTGGCGATCCCGGCCGAGATCCGGTGTGAGGCCGAAAGGCGGCCGTAGCCGGGCAGGTCGAAAGCGCTCAGGGCGGTGACGAGACGCAGCTTCGGGCTGATCGACAGCAGGTCGTCCGGCCCGTCGATGCCCCAGCGCATCGTGGCCTCGGCCTTCTTGAGCGGTTTGTTGATCGCCTGCAGGCGCAGCCCGAAGGGGCTGACCGCGTCGAAGACGAACTGGCCGCCGGGGAACCGGTCGACGATCGCCCTGACCAGCGCCCGGCCACCCGGCGGATCGAGGTAGTAGAACAGTCCCTCGGCGACGACCAGCACCGGCTTGTCCGCGGGCACCTGGTCCAGCCAGCCGAGGTCGGTGACCGACGTGCCGATGCTCCTGTGCTCCTCCGGATACAGCCGCCGGCGCAGGTCGATGACGTCGGGATAGTCCACGTCATACCAGTCGACGCCCGGCGGCGGCGCCAGGCGGTAGACCCGCGTGTCGAGGCCGCAGCCCAGATGCAGCACGGTCGCCTCGGCATGCCGGGAGAGGAACTCCCTGGCCCAGTCGTCCAGGAAGCGGGCCCTGAGCGCGACCGAGCCGGCGTTGCGGCGGTCCATGCCGGTCTGGCGGAAGTCGTGGTCGATGCGCGCGACGGTCGCCGCGGCCAGGCGGTCGTCGAGGATGGGACGCGGTGATCGGGCGTCCAGTGCCCTGCCGTACAGGGTGGCGAGGAGTGTGGCCTTCTCGGCGGCTAATCGCACCTTCTCGGTAGCCATACTCCTTAAGCTACACCTATTTCACAAACTCATGAAGTCTGTGAAGCGGCATGGGCGAGTGCCAGCGCGCCGAGCAGCGGGGCGTCGTCGGCGAACCGCGCCGGGCGTACCTCGGGCGGGAAGGGTACGGCCCGGCGCAGCTCGGCCGTCAGGCGCGGCATGATCAGGTCCGCCGCGCCCATCATGCCGCCGCCGACCACCAGGCACTCGGGGTCGAACGTCACGCACAGGTTCGCCACGCTCATGGCCAGCAGCGCGAGCGCCTCGTCCACCAGCCCCGCCACATCGGCTCCGGCGGGAGCGCCGTCAGAGGCGCCGGCGGGGGCGGTGGCGAAGAGGGCCAGCAGGTCGGCCGCCGTGGTCTCGCGGCCGAGCAGGGCCGTGCCCCGGGCCGCGAGCGCGGCTCCGGACACCCGCTCCTCCAGAGGCACGTGCCCGTCGGCGAAGGCGGGCTCGCCCGGGATGGCCTGCAGGTAGGCGATCTCGCCCGCCGCGCCGTGCGCCCCGGAGACCACCTGGCCGTTCACCACCAGCGCCGCCGCCAGGCCGGTGCCCAGGTTCAGGTAGACGCCCGCCGACACGCCGCGCAGCGCTCCCCAGCGCAGTTCGGCCGCCGCCGCCGCCTTCACGTCGTTGTCGATCGCCACCGGGATCGCGCCGTACTCCTCCCGCAGCAGCCTGGGCAGCTCCAGCCCCTCCCAGCCGGGCACGTTGGGCGCCAGGCAGACCCGGCCGTCGCGGATGACGCCGCACGTCGAGAAGCCCACCGCGGCCGGCGCGCCGTCCAGGTCCCTGGCCGCCGCGAGCGTCCGTTCGAGCGTGCGGGCGCCGGTGTCGAGCCGGATCCGTTCGATGATCTCCGGTCCGTCGGAGCTGGACACGCCGACGGCGACCTTCGTTCCACCCACGTCGATGCCCAGCACCCGGCTCACTGGGCGGTCCCCCGGCGGGCCAGCGAGTCGATCGCCACGGCCAGGGCCAGCACCGCGGCCGTGACCATGAACCGTACGGAGGAGTCGACGCTCAGCAGATACATGCCGCTGGTGATCGACTGGATGACCAGCACGCCGAGCAGCGCGTCATAGGCGCGCCCACGGCCGCCGAACAGCGAGGTGCCGCCGATGACCGCCGCGGCGATCGCCATGAGCAGGATGTCGCTGCCACCGGACTGCTGGTTGACCGCCGACAGCCGGCTGGCCGCCAGGATGCCCCCGGCCGCCGCCAGCGTGGAGGCCAGCATGAACGCCAGGATCCTGATCCGCGTCACGTTGATCCCGGCCCGTCTGGCCGCCTCCGCGTTGCCCCCCACGGCGTACACATGCCTGCCGAACGCGGTATGCCGGAGCACGAGATCGAACACCACGACCAGCGCGCCGAAGATGATCAGCAGGAGCGGCACGCCCCGGTCTGCCGACATGATGAGCACGCCCACCGCGAGCAGCACGGCCAGCCCGCCCGTCCTGACCAGCAGCCACCACAGGGGAGTGACGGGCAGCCCGGCGGTCAGCCTGAGGCGCCGGGTGAGCAGCGCCGCGCCGCCCGAGACGAGCACCAGGCCCGCCACCAGCAGCCACGACAGCCAGGACGGCAGCCAGGTGTCGCTCAGCTTCGAGATGAACCCGGTGAACGGCAGGTTGATCGTGCCGCCCTGCCGCAGCAGGAACAGCAGCAGCCCGAGCCAGCCCATCAGCCCGGCCAGCGTGACCACGAACGACGGCATCCGGAGCTTGGTGAACATCAGCCCGTGGATCAGTCCGATCCCGGCCCCCGCGGCCAGCGCGATCAGGATGGCCGCCAGCGCGCTCCAGCCCTGCTTGACGTGCATGATCGTCATGATCGTCGCGCAGAGGCCGCTGACCGAGCCCGCCGACAGGTCGATCTCGCCGAGCAGCAGCACCATGATGATGCCTAGCGAGATCGTGCCGGTCGCGGCCATCTGGAGGGCCAGGTTGGTGAGGTTCTCCGGCGCGAGGAAGCGGTCATTGAGCGCGCTGAAGACGATCGCGATCGCCACCAGCCCGCCGACGACCGGCCACGCGCCGACGTCGCCCTGTCTCAGCCGCTCGACCGCGACCTTCGGCGTGTAGGGCTTGCGCGCCAGTGTGTCGGTCATCGCCCTGCCCCCGTGATCGCGGCCACGATCTCCTCCTGCGTGGTGTCTGCCGTACCGAACTCACCGGCGTTGCGTCCCAGGCGCAGGACGACCACGCGGTCGCTCACCTCCCGTACGTCGGCCAGGTTGTGTGAGATGACCAGGACCGCGAGCCCGCGTTCGCGCAGCCGTCCGATCAGTGCGAGCACCTGGGCCGTCTGCTCCACGCCGAGCGCGGCGGTGGGCTCGTCCAGGATGACCAGCCGCGGCTCGCCGATCAGCGCTCTGGCGATCGCGACGGACTGGCGCTGGCCGCCCGACAGCATGGCGACCGGCACCCTGATGTCCCTGATGCGTACGTCGAGCTGTTCGAGCAGTTCGCGGGTGGCGCGTTCCATCTCTATGTGGTGCAGAAGCGTCCAGCGGCGGCGTTCCGTACCGAGGAACAGGTTGGCCACCACGTCCAGGTTCTCGCAGAGCGCGAGGTCCTGGTAGACGGTCGAGACGCCGAGCGCCTGCGCGTCGTGCGGGTTGGTGATCCTGACCGGCGTGCCGTCGACCGTGATCGTGCCCTCGTCGGGGACGACCACCCCCGAGATGGTCTTGACCAGCGTGGACTTGCCCGCGCCGTTGTCGCCCATGAGGGCGGTGACCTCGCCGGGGCGCAGCTGGAGGCTCGCGCCGTCGAGGGCCTGGACCGCGCCGTAGCGCTTGGAGATGCCTGTCGCGGAGAGCATTTACTGAATGCCCGCCTTGGCGCAGGCGGCCTTGACCTCGGCCGTGCAGATCTGGTCGGCCGTGTAGAACTTGTCCTTCACGATCGTGTCCTTGACCTTGTCCGCGGTGACGGCGATGGGGTCGAGGAGGAAGGCCGGGATGTCGACGGTGCCGTTGTTGACCTTGCTGGTCGCGGCGGGCTGCTCGCCCTTGGCCACGGCCACGGCCAGCTCGGCGGACTTCTCCGCCTCAGCCCTGATGTCCAGATATATGGTCATGTACTGCTCGCCGGTGAGGATGCGTTGCACGGCGGCCAGCTCGGCGTCCTGCCCGGTGATCGGCGGCAGCTCCTTGTAGCCCGCGCGCTTCATGGCGGCGATCGCGCCGCCCGCCATGCCGTCGTTGGCCGACAGCACGCCCACGATGTTGTCCCGGCCGATGGCGGTGATCGCCTGCTCCATCTGCTGCTGGGCCTTGTCCGGGCTCCAGTCGGGCGTGTCGAACTCCCTGCCGACCTTGACCTTGCCGCCCAGGACGCTCTTGGCGCCCTTCTTGTAGTCGGCCGAGCTGGGGTCGGTGGGCGCGCCGTGGATCTCCACGATCTGGCCCTTGGCCGTCGTGCCCTTGGCGTTCATCGCGTCGAGCAGGGCCTGGCCCTGCATCTCGCCGACGCGGACGTTGTTGAACGAGACGTAGTACGCGTAGTCGATGCCGGAGATCAGCCGGTCGTAGGCGATCACCGGGATCTTCTTCTGCTTGGCCTGGTTGACCAGCGGGGCCACCGCGTTGGCGTCGACCGCGTCGAGCACCAGCACGTTCGCGCCCTGGGTGAGGGCCGCCTCGACCTGTTGCTGCTGCTTGGCCGCGTCCTGCTCGGCGTTGCTGTAGAGGATCTTGCACTCGGCGCAGAGCTGCTTGACCTTCGCCTCGAACAGCGGCCGGTCGAACGCCTCATACCTCGTGGTCTTGGACTCGGGCAGGAAGAGGGCGATCGTCTTCGAGGCGCCCCCGGCATTCGCCGTGGCGCCCTTGTCGGTAGTGGTGTTGGCGGAGTTACCGCAGGCGGCAGCGGCCAACAAGACCGCCGCGGCCGGGATCAGTCGCCATGATCGGTCCATCGCACATCGTCCTCTCGGGTGGGCGCGCCCCGCTGTTTGGTAAGAAAGCTAGTTTACTACTAGGGCAGTTGGCTAGAGTTTGGCGCGAGGAGGGCTGAAGATGCGGGGTGGGCTGGGTAATCCGCGGCTGCTGCGGGTGCTGAACGAGCGTCGGCTGCTCGACCAGCTCCACGCGAACGGCCCGGCGTCACGGGCCGATCTGGCCAAGATCACCGGACTGTCGAAGCCGACGGTCTCGGCGGCGCTGGCCGGCCTGGAGGAAGACGGGCTGGTGCACCTGGTCGGCGAGGTGTCGGGCCGTCCCGGCCCGGTGACCTCGCTCTACGACATGAACGCGGCCTCCACCCACGTGGCGGGCATCGACATCGGCCGCGACTGGATCCGCGTCGCTGTGGCGGACCTGCGCGGTACGTTCGCGGGCCGCTGCGACGGGCGCAACACCGCCCGCGACTCGGCCGAGCTGGCGATCCTCGTGGGCGAGCTGTGCCACGCCGCGGCCAGGGAGGCGGAGCTGGACTGGTCGGCGATCGCCTGCGCGGTGGTCGGCTCGCCCGGCGTCTACGACCCGGCCCAGGGGCGCCTGGACTTCGCGCCCAACCTCCCGGGCCCGCCTGACCTGGCGGGTCGCCTCCGGTCGGCCCTCGACGTCGAGCTGGTCATCGAGAACGACATCAACCTGGCGGCGGTCGGCGAGCACACGTACGGGGAGGGGCGCGGCAAGTCCAACTTCGCCCTGGTCTCCATCGGTACGGGCGTCGGCATGGGCATCGTCATCAACGGCGAGCTCTACGTCGGTGCCAGGGGAGCGGCGGGAGAGGTCTCCTACGTCCCCACCGACTCGCCCCCCACGGACGATGCCCTGTCCCACGGCGCCACGGAGACGGTGACCGCCGCTCCCAGCGTGGTCCGCGCGGCCCGCGCGGCCGGGCTGGATCTGGAGACGGCCAAGGAGGTCTTCGCGGTGGCGGCGGACGGCGACCCGGCGGCCCGCTCGGTGGTGGAGGCGGAAGGCCGCCGCATCGGCGGTCTGCTGGTGGCGGTGGCCGCGGTCCTGGACCCGGAGGTCATCGTCCTGAGCGGCGGAGTGGGCCGCAACCTGGACCTCCTCGGCGCGGCGATCAAGGACCGGATCGCGGAACTGGGTCCCCTGCGGCCGGTGGTGGTGGCCAGTGCTCTGGGAGACAGTGGAGTGCTGCTGGGCGCGGTGGCCCATGCCAGAACCAGGGCCTGGGACCTCATCTTCGACGCCAGACGCGGCTGACTCTCTTGTCCAAGAAGTGAGATAGGTTGCTCGGCAGTCGAGACGAGCGGGTAAGGTACGCACATGGAGTCGCGGAATATTCGCCTGGCCGTCATCCCCGGAGACGGCATCGGCGCCGAAGTCGTCGCTGAAGGGCTGAAGGTCCTGGAGGCCGTCGGGACCAAGATCGAGGCCACCCACTACGACCTGGGTGCCGCACGTTATCACCGCACGGGCGAGACACTGCCCGACGCCGTGCTCGAAGAGCTGCGCGGCTATGACGCGATCCTGCTCGGCGCCGTGGGCGACCCCAGCGTGCCGCCCGGCATCCTGGAGCGCGACCTGCTGCTCCGCCTCCGCTTCACCTTCGACCACTACGTCAACCTGCGTCCGGTCAAGCTCTTCCCCGGCGTCGAGACCCGGCTGGCCGACACCCCGACCGAGAACATCGACATGGTCGTCGTCCGCGAGGGCACCGAGGGCCTCTACGCCGGCACCGGCGGCGTCATGCGCCGCGGCACGCCGTACGAGATCGCCACCCAGGAGTCGCTCAACACCGCCTACGGTGTCGAGCGCGTGGTCCGTTACGCCTTCGAGAAGGCCCAGTCCCGCCCGCGCAAGAAGCTGACGCTCGTCCACAAGACCAACGTCCTCGCCTACGCCGGCGACCTCTGGCAGCGCACGGTCAACCGCGTGGCGGAGGAATACCCCGAGGTCACCACCGACTACAGCCACATCGACGCGGCCTCGATGTTCTTCGTGAGCCAGCCCGAGCGGTTCGACGTCATCGTCACCGACAACCTCTTCGGCGACATCATCACCGACCTCGGCGCGGCGATCGCCGGCGGCATCGGCCTGGCGGCCAGCGGCAACATCAACCCCGAGCGCACCGCGCCCAGCATGTTCGAGCCGGTGCACGGCAGCGCCCCCGACATCGCCGGGCAGGGCAAGGCCGACCCGACCGCGACGATCCTGTCGGTCGCCATGCTCCTGGAGCACCTCGGCCTGTCCACCGAGGCGGCCAAGGTCGAGCAGGCCGTCGCCGACGACATCGTCGAGCGCCTGGCCGGTTGGGCCGGCCGTACGACACACGAGATCGGTGACGACATCACCGCGCGAGTATCGAGCTAGGGCCGCCCTGCTCCCCAAGCGCCTGGCGGTCCGCACAAGGACCGCGAGGCGCTTTTTCGCGTCTGAATGGCTAAAGCACCCCATTAGCCGCTTGCAATCCCAAATGGCGAGACAATAGGAAGTACAGGCTGCTCTAAGCAGTGACCGTCCAGAGCCGTAGAGTCTGTCCCAGAACCGTAGAGAGAAGGACCTTCGTCATGACCATCGCTCAGAAGCTCAGCTTCGACGTGCAGCTATCCGACCACGCTCGCACTGCGGCCGAGCGGGAGCAGGTACTGGCGAACCCCGGGTTCGGGCAGACCTTCACCGACCACATGGTCTCGATCGACTACACCGAGGGCGAGGGCTGGCACGACGCCCGCCTTGAGCCGTACGGGCCGCTCTCGCTCGACCCGGCCACCTCGGTGTTCCACTACGCGCAGGAGCTGTTCGAGGGGCTCAAGGCGTACCGCCAGGTCAACGGCTCGATCGTGGCCTTCCGCCCGTACGCCAACGCCGCCCGCTTCAACACCTCGGCCGAGCGCATGGCGATGCCCGCGCTTCCGGAAGAGGCGTTCGTCGAGTCACTCGAACTCCTCGTCCAGACCGACAAGGACTGGGTCCCCACCACCGAGGGCCACAGCCTCTACCTGCGCCCGTTCATCATCGCGACCCAGGTCGGCCTCGGCGTCAACTACCCGTCCCGCTCATACCGGTACATGGTCATCGCCTCCCCGGCGGCCTCCTACTTCACCGGCGGCGTCCAGCCCGTCTCCGTCTGGCTCTCCACCGAGTACACCCGCGCCGCGCCCGGCGGCACCGGCTTCGCCAAGTGCGGCGGCAACTACGCCGCCGCCTTCGTCGCCCAGCGGCAGGCCGTCGAGCAGGGCTGTGACCAGGTGGTGTGGCTGGACGCGCACGAGCACCGGTACGTCGAGGAGATGGGCGGAATGAACCTGTTCTTCGTCTTCGGCGACAAACTGGTCACCCCCGCGCTGACCGGCACCCTGCTGCCCGGCATCACCCGCGACTCCATCCTCTCCCTCGCCGCCGACCTCGGCCTGGAGGCTTCAGAGCGCCTCATCACCACGGACGAGTGGCAGGCTGGCTGCGAGTCGGGCGAGCTCACGGAGGTGTTCGCCTGCGGGACGGCGGCGGTGGTCACGCCGGTCGGCTCGGTCAAGGGCACGGACCGGGCGTGGACGGTGGGTGACGGCACCCCTGGAGAAGTGACGATGCGGATCCGCGAGGAACTGGTGGGCATCCAGTACGGCTCCCGCCCCGACACCCACAGCTGGATCCACAAGATCAGCTAGTTTTCCAGCCTCCTTAAAGGGGCCTCCGCTTCGCTCCGGGCGTCTTTCTGCGTCCCACCCGTTACCCATTTGGGTGGTTGGCCGTTTGACGCCCGCCCTTCTACAAAGGGCTCACCATCGGCGCTTCGCGCTCCTGGAAGCTCGACGCTCTTCCTTTGGCGCTACGCGCACTGCAAGGCCCTCCGCTTCGCTCCGGACGTCCTCCCAGGCGGGCTACCGCCCGCCCCCTGGAGGACCTCGCTCCGCTCGGGCTGTCTTCTGAACGCTTCGCCGGGTTGGCGGGTGAGACCATGATGAACCTGGCGGCTCGCACGGTGACCGGCATGCGCTGGGCCTGAGTCACATCCGTCACACGATCATTGTCGGCGACAGTCAGCCCTCCGCTGGCCAACTCTCGCGATCGGCAACGAAGCTGCCCCGTTGAGGCAAGGTCATCACCCACCCCTCGTCCCGCAGCAGAGCCACGGCCTGGCGGGCGGTATCGCGCGCGACCCCGTGATCTCGTACCATCTCCGACTCCGATGGGATCCGATCGCGTGGCCCCAGCGCACCAGCCTTGATCTGCTCTCGGATGATCGCCGCCACCTGTTGATAGATCGGCGTCGGATCGAACCTATCCACTTCCACAATGCCGACGTTAGGTACGTCGCCTACGGATGGCATATGGGCAACGTCCTAGACGAGGTAGACAAGATGGCTTTAGGGTGAGCTCATGACTTGGGTCTACCACAGCATCCATGCCGAGCCCGCACAGCCCGATCATGAGAAGCTTGCCTGGTCGAAGCCACTCCCCAGATCGGCACACGTACGGGTGCGGCAACACACCTGTGCATGCCAGGACCAGATGTACGAACTCTGCGCTTCGGGCGGCCTGATGTTCATCCGGCGCACTACACATGACTCGGACAGGGTCACCGTCCACGAAACACAGTGGTGGCCCAGCAAACGTGCCGAGGAAGCTTGGGCCCTCCTGCTGTCGGGGCAAGCGCGTTGAGCTTCTCGCCCTCCCTGCCGGACAATGTCGTGAGGGCGCGGGAGGGGGACCATGGCGGACGACCTGGCGGGACTGACGGGTCTGCTGTATGAGATCGGGCTGCTCAAGCGCTACAAGCGCACCGGATGGCTCGTGGCGGGCGTGCATGACCCGGAGAGCATTGCCGACCACTCGTTCCGTACGGCGATTATCGCCAGCGTGATCGCCGCACTTGAGGGCGGCAACCCCGAACGAGCCGCGTTCATGAGCCTGTTCCACGACACCCAGGAGACCCGCATCACCGACATCCCGTACATCGGCAAGCGCTACCTCAAGGCGGCCCCGAACGAGGAAGTCACGGCCGACCAGGTGCGGGGCGTGCCGGAGCCTGTGGCCGACATGGTGAGAGACGCTGTCGGCGAGTATGAGGAAAAGGTCAGTCTCGAGGCGGTCTGCGCACGCGACGCTGACAAACTGGAGTGTCTCCTGCAAGCCGTCGAGTATCGCGAGCAGGGGCACCAGAGTGTGCAGCCGTGGATTGACAGTTCTCTTGCCGCGCTCAAGACCGCGACCGGGAAGCGGCTCGCGGAGGAGGCTCTTCGCACGGGGACGCTGGAGTGGATGACCCGCGTCCTCAACGGTGACTGAGTGAGAAACAGGGGCCTGCGGGGTGGAGGTAGCCAACCCCGGCGCGGGTGATCCACAGCGTGCGGTCCTCGTCGTCGACCGCGCACCCTCAGTTCCACCCACGCTCCCAGGCGCTCTGTCGGGCGCCACGTCCGTCGTCTCGGATGTTGGTCGTGGCCCGTGGTCTGTCGGTTTTTTTGCCTGTCAAATGTCGGTTGGCCCTCCGTGATCTGTCGGTTTTTTGCACCGTCAAATGTCGGTTGGGCTCTACGCTGGTCTGGATCGCCGCAGGAAGGAGCTGCCATGTCCGAGTTGGTTTCACGCCAGGTAACCGGCCACGCCGAGGAGTTCCTCGACGCCTTCAGAGTGGTGATCGTCAATGGGCCGAGGCAGTCAGGCAAGACCACTCTGCTTCAACAGCTCAACAAGGGAGGAGGGGGGACCTATCTCACCCTGGATGACGGCCCGTTGAGAGCGGCCGCGCAGGCCGATCCCGGTTCCTTCATCGCGGACGGGCCGCGTCCGATGATGATCGACGAGATCCAGCGGGGCGGAGACGAGCTGATCCTGGCGATCAAGGCGGAGGTCGATCGGAAGACTGAGCGGGGGCAGTTCGTTCTGGCGGGTTCCACAAGGTTTCTGTCCACGCCGTCGTTGAGCGAATCACTTGCGGGGCGCGCGGGCATCCTTGAGGTCTGGCCCTTTGCTCAGGAGGAGCTTGCCGGAAGAGGCGAATCCTTCCTTGTGACGGCTTTCCACGATCCTGGTGCGTTGCGCTCTTCGTCACCCAGCGACTACAGCCGAAGGGACTACTTCGAACTGGTCTGTCGAGGGTTCTATCCGGAGGCAGTCGCGATGAGATCGGAGTTCACCCGGGACAGGTGGTATCGGACCTACGTTCAGTCGGTCATCGACACCGACATCAGGGAGATGGCGAGAGTCGATGAGCCGAGCAGTCTCCGGCAACTTCTCAACATTGCCGCGGCGAATACGGCTCAAGAGCCGAACATGGTCAAGATCGGCAGTGATCTCCAACTCCATCGCAGCACGATCAGCCGTTACATCGGCTTGCTGGAGACAGTTTTTCTGATCCGTCAGGTTCCGGCGTGGTCTCGGAATCTTGTGGCTCGGTCGATTCGTCGTCCCAAGCTGCACATCACCGATACCGGCCTTGCTGCTCATCTGATCGGTGTTGACGCGGATGGCCTGGCTGCCAGGGTCTCGCCGGCACGGGGGCCTCTTATCGAGTCGTTCATCGTCAACGAGATCGCGAAGCAGGCCACTTGGGCGCCGTTTCGAGTCGGACTCCATCACTGGAGGGTCAGCCAGGGCGCTGAGGTCGACCTCGTACTTGAACGAAACAATGGGCGGATTGTCGGTGTGGAGGCCAAAGCCACTGACTCTGTCAACCAGGACGATTTCCAGGGCCTTGCAGCTCTACGCGAGAGTCTCGGCGAAGACTTCATTCACGGTTTCGTCTTCTACACAGGGGCGAGGTCGCTGTCCTTCGGAGACCGGCTGACAGCGCTGCCCCTCAGCGCTCTCTGGGACAGGTAGAGCACACGACTCGCTTCGCCACGGTCAGCCCATGGGGGAGGCGGGAGCTTGGCTGGCGACCGCCCCGAACGCGCCGTCGGTCGTATCCGCTCCCGCGCGTTCGGGAATCGCACCCAAGCCAGCGCCCTTGTCGGACAGGGGGTGGAGCGGGCATGTGCTGTCGCCACCAACGTGATCCACTCCACCCAGGCGCTCGGCTCGTACCTGGTCATCCAGCAATTTCGGCGTACGACGGTCACGCCACCGCAGGTGGCGCCACATGGGCGTCGTCTCGCGGTGCTTCCTGGAGCGCGCGACGGCGGAGGCCGCGGACCAGCAGGTAGCCGACCATCCAGAACTCGCCGACGTGCGCGGGTATCGCGAGGAGTTCGGCGACGACTCCTGCCTCGGGAGCGAGGTACACGATGAACGCGCCGAGCAGATAGCCGGTGCCGCCTGCGATGAGCACCCAGCCCAGCGGTCGGGGCATCCACCCCGAGCGGAGCACGCAGAAGCCCATGGGGATGAGCCACAGGCCGAAGAACATCGCTCCCACGCCCCACAGGTTGCCGCTCAACAGGTAGAGGAGTTGGACGGTTGCCGGCGCGTCGCCGACCGGGCCGAACGCGATCTCGACCGCTGTCGCCAGGAATGCCGCGCTGCCGAGGCCGGTGACCGCGTTGACCAGGCCGAAGGCGGTGATGCCGCCGGCGGCTAAGGCGTCCACGGTGCGGAACAGGCGGTAGAACCACGTGGCGGTGAGCGCCTGGGTGAGGACCATGAGCATCTCCAGCACGACCCCGGCGCGCGCGAGCGACTCGTTCCCGACCAGGTGCGCCAGCGTCGCACTGGGATCGTCGGCCGCGAAAAGCTGCGGCCGGATGACCAGAAAACCAAGCACGCCCGTGATGGCCATACCGAGATAGAACAGCCCGGTCATACGGGCGGTGCGGACTAGCTCGGCTCCTTCAGCTGTTGCGCCGGCTCGTAAGGGTCCCGTGATCATCTGACGGCCCCCGATTCAACGAAGGTGTCGGCCGCCACCGGTCTGTCGACCATGGCAAGGCCTGCGTTCCGGGCGAGGCGTTGAGGGGTGTACATGATTCTCCCTTGCTTTTGGGCGTGAAGGAGGAAGGCCGCGGGGCGGTGTCCCCGCGCGCCGGTGGTAGTGGTGTGGCGGTTAGTCCTCGGTGTCGGGGTGCTGGAAGAGGTCGTCGAGCGGCACCCCGAACACGTGGGCGATCTGGAAGGCCATCTCCAGTGACGGCGAGTAGCGGCTCTGCTCGATGGCGATGATGGTCTGGCGGGTTACGCCGATGCGGTCGGCCAGCTCGGCCTGAGTCATCTCCCCGTGGGCGAACCGCAGGGCGCGGATCGCGTTGGTGACCCTGGTGGGCTTGGCCATGGGCTAGAAGCCCCGTCGGTACGCGACGATCTTCACGATGGAGGAGGCGAGGGCGGCCAGGACGAACGCCAGGTAGAGCGTGTTGGCGATCCAGAACTGCTCAACCTTCGCCATCGCCAGGCCGAGCGGGACGATCGCGGCGACGCTCATGACGTAGAACCCGACGTACTCGCCCCGCCGGTTGATCTGCTTGTCGCGCTCGTCGGTCTTGTCGGCCTCCCTCGGCGAGAGGATCGCGGCCATGATGTTCAGGACGATGTTCGCGGCGACCCCGACACCGATCGCGGTGAGCATCGGCCACACGTAGGCGATCGTCGCCACGTCCGTTCCCGGGACCTTCGACAGGACGGTCGCGAAGTAGACCACGGCTACGCCAACCGCGACCACGACGTAGATCCACGTGCGCTTCTCTTCGGAGGACATGTCCGCTCCCATGTACAACAAACTTGACATAGTCAAAAGTAAAGCAGCGCAGACATGGTGTCAATAAATCTTTACTCCGCCTTGCGGCGCTCGCTGCGGGTTGATCAAATCGCGTGCGAGCCGGACGGCAAGGAACCCGTTACACCCGCAGAACGGTGACCTGACGGCCGGACGGCGTGGTCGCCTGCTCGAAAGCGCCTCGTTCCTTCCATGGCGGGGCTTCGGGGCGCCGGTTGAAGATCACCAGCGCGCCGGTGGTGAGGGTGAGGCGGTCCAGGTACCGGTCGAGTTGCATGAGGCCGTCGGGCAGCGGGTCGTTCTCGCCTGCTCGCCAGACCTTGAGTTCCATGGCCTCGCGCTGCGTGAGCCGTTCGCCTTCGGGGCCGGTGTAGGGCCAGCGGACCAGTACGTCCAGGCGCTTGGTGCCGGCGGCGTACTCCCGGTCGAGCTGGCCTCCGCCGTTGACCAGGCGGTGCAGGAAGGCCATGAGGATGATCTGGCAGGCGGCTTCGTGGTAGCCCTCCTGCCGGATGAGTACCTCGCCGTGTTCGCGCCAGAACACGACGAACTCCTGCAGCAGGCGCGGCAGGTCGAAACGGCCGTCTGGCAGCACGAAGCTGTGCGGATCGGCCTTCACGAACCGCTCCGTGCGATTGCCCAGGACCCGTAGGAGGATCTCTCGATAGATCGGGTTGGCGATCTCCAGATCCCGAGTTCCCCGGATGAGGCCCAGATCGTGAACGTAGGAGACGTCATCGTCGAAAGAAGAGTCCGTGTCTGGCCACGTTCCCGCCAGGATCGGTTCGATCACCCGTTCCACCCGTGGTTCGCGCAGCCGCGCCACGAGGGCGTCCAGGTGGGTGGCGCGCGCCCGGATCAGCCGCTCTTTGGCCTCCTCCACCTGCTCGTCACCGATTGTCCCCGTCGCTCCCATCTCGGTGATGATCTCATCGGCGAGGGCATTGACCAGCCAGGGCTGTCCCTGTGTCAGTTCGAAGACTCGGTCCACCGCGTCTTTGTTGAACTCCTGGCCGGTCGCCTGCGTGTGCTGGCCGTAGAGTTCGGCGATCTGGTCGGTGGTGAAGTCGCCCAAGCGTAGCGATTTGCGGATGATGTTGAACGGGCTGGCCACATTGAACCGGTCGGGAGCGCCGCCCGAGGCTACCTTGTACTCACGCAGGTCGCGCAACCCGCACAGCACCACCGACGCGGGAAACGGATAGCCCTTCGATCGTATGTTGTGACCGTCGCGGAGTTGGTTGAGGATGCTGATCAGGCTCTCGCCTTGCAGGGCGTCGATCTCGTCGAGGAACAGCACCACCCGGCGCGGGCAGCGGCGGCACCACGCGCTCAGCGCCTTACCGAACCGGGTGCCCGCCTGCTCCTCCGGCCAGGAGTCCGGCGGCAGCAATTCACCGGACCATCCCGACAAGTCGGCAGCCCTGCGGAGGGAATCCAGCAGAATCGTCTCCGTGGCGGCGATGTCATCGCTGAAGATCTTGGCGCGCTCGCAGGAGAACGACAGAGCGGCGATGTCGCGCTCGGCGGTCAGCTCCGACGCCAAAGCGTCCAGGATGGTCGTCTTGCCGGTCTGTCGGGGCGCGTGCAGCACGAAGTAGCGGTCCATCTCGATGAGCGCCCGCGCCTCGGGTAGCCGTGGTGTGGGGGGCAGCATGTAGTGGAGCTGCGGATCACAGGGGCCGGTGGTATTAAAGTATCTTGCTCCGGGTGGCGGCATGATTACATTCTGCCATCATGCTGATTCGAGTGCCCGAAGATCCTCAGGCAGGCCTTGGCCAGCGCTTCGTCGGTGAATGGGTCGTCTTGTTCCTGGTGGCGTAGCAGGTCGGCACCCAGGAGCCGCCGCCGCAGCAGGACTTCTCGGTAGATCGGGTTGGCGATCTCCGCTTCTCCGGTTCCCCGGATGAGACCGAGATCATGAACGTAGGAGACGTCATCGTCGAAGGAAGCGTCCGTGCCCGGCATCGTTCCCGCCATGATCGCCCGGATCACCCGTTCCACCCGGGGCTCGTGCAGTCGCGCCATGAGAGCGTCCAGGTGGACGGGGCGCTCTCGGATCAGCCGCTCCTTGGCCTCATCGACCTGTGCGGTGGTGATGGCGCCGCTCACCCGCATCCGGAAGGTGATCTCGTAAGCGAGGGCGTTGACCAGCCATGGTTGTCCCTGAGCCAGCTCGAAGATCCGGTCCACCGCGTCCTTGGTGAACTCCTGGCCGGTCGCCTGCGTGTGCTGGTCGTACAGCTCGGCGATCTCGTCGGCGGTGAAGTCGCCTAGGCGCAGTGACTCGGTGATGATGTTGAACGGGCTGCCTGGGCTCGACCAATCGCGGTTGCCTCCAGAGGTGACCTTGTATTCGGGTACGTCGCGCAACCCGCACAGCACCACCGAAGAGGGGAACGGACGGCCCTCATGCCGCGCGTTGTGGCCGTCGCGAAGCTGGCGGAAGATGCTGACCATGCTGGAGCCCTGCAGGGCGTCGATCTCGTCGAGGATCAGGACCACCCGGCGCGGGCAGCGGCGGCACCATTCGCTCAGCGCCGCGCCGAACCGGCTGCCTGGCGCGGCCTGCGGCCAGGGATCCGGCGGCAGCAGTGCCTCGGTCCATCCCGACCACGTGGCGGCTTCGCGGAGAGACTGCAGCAAAATCGCCTCCGCGGCGGCGTAGTCGTCACCGGCAGCCTTGGCGCGTTCGCAGGAGAACATCAGGGCGGCGATGTCGCCCTCGGCGTTCAGCTCGGACGCCAGCGTGTACAGCGCGGTCGTTTTCCCGGTTTGCCGGGGCGCGTGCAGCACGAAGTAGCGGTCCCTCTCGATGAGCTCGCGCACCTGCGGGAGCTGCGGCGTGGGCGGCAGCATGTAGTGGTGCCTCGGGTCGCAGGGGCCGGTGGTATTGAAATACTTTGCTCGTGGTGGCCGCATGGTCGCAGTCTGTCATCTTCCTGGCGACGCGACGCCGACAAGCTCGAATGTCTCCTTCAAGCCGTTGAGTATCGCGAGCAGGGGTGCCAGAGCGTGCAGCCGTGGATCGACAGCTCTCTCGCCGCGCTCAAGACCGCGGCCGGTTCCCAGTGTCAGCAACCCGATCCCTATGGTGATCGATTGGTCAGAACTGCAGTTCTGAGCGATACCACTCGTCCAGATGAGCTGCTCACCTGGACTGTCCATGCTGGTCGGCGAAGCTCAGCAGAGTGACCGACGGGCGCAGATCGCGCGGGCCGGGCAGGGCCGCGATCTTCCGGAGCGTTCTCGATCGCCAAGCCTTGCGGCCGGGCGGCGGCTGCAGTTCTTCGGCGGTGGCCACGCCCGGGATCTGCGTGGGCAGGCGGGCGGCCTCGGACACCGACAGGCTGAAGGGCATGGGCGGCGCGGTGTACCGGGCCGACATGCGGTAGCCCTTCAGCGTCCGGTTTCGGAACAAGGCGGGTATCGAGTCGAAGAACAGCCGCCCGCCGGGGAACCGCGCGGCACAATCGGCGATGAGGGACATCACCTGGTCGCGTTCGAAGTACATGAACAGTCCCTCGGCGGAGATGAACACGCCACGAGCCGGATCGGGGACGTTCATCCACGTGCGGTCCAGCGCCGAGGCCGGGATCGCGGTCATGCGCGGCTCCTGCGGGAGCAGGCGGGTGCGCAGGTCGATGACGGGTGGCAGATCCACGGACAGCCAGTCGATGCCGGGCCGCCCCAGGCGCCAGTAGGTGGTCTGCAGGCCCTCGCCGAGGGCGACCACCGTGGCGGCGGGATGCCGGTCCAGGTAGTCGCGGATGGCGAGGTCCAGGGTGAGGGCGCGCAGCGGATGGGTCTGGCTGGGCTTGCCGAACCGCTCGTAGTCGTAGTCGATCCTGCGGCAAAGGCGTTCGGCCAGCGGGTCGTGGAACGCCGAGCCGGGGTGCATCGACTCCTCGGCGCGGTTGCGGAGCGTCCACAGGCAGGTGGCCGCCACACCGTCCAGGGCCGCACCGTCGATCTTGTCATCGGTCATGCCCACTCCCAGGGGCTCGCGTCCCACGTGCGGCTCCCGGTCAGGGGACCGCGGATCGGGGTCGTCCAGCTGGTCGTCGAACGTCGGCGGAATAGTCACAAGCTCACTGTCGCCGTCCATGGGCGCTGGTGGCTTGCACAAATGTTCCGACCAGCCGGGCCCTTCGTCCCGTCACGCGGGTCCATCAGGAAGCCCGTCGCCTGGTCGATCCGCTGGAGCGGCCTTTCGGGTGGCGGTGAGGTATATGACGGCAGCCGTGAAGCAGAGCAGCGCGGTCCAGTCGTTGAGGCGCAGACCGAGGATGTGGGGAGCGGGGTCGATGCGGAGCCACTCGATCCAGGCGCGACCGGTCGTGTAGGCGGCGGCGTAGAGCGCGAATGTCCGGCCACGGTCGAGCCGGAACCGCCGTTCGGCCCAGACGACGAACCCCGCCACGCCCAGGTCCCACAGCGACTCGTAGAGGAAAGTCGGATGGTAGGTCGCGGTGGATTCCATACCGGGTGGCCGATGGGCTGGGTCGATCTCCAGCGCCCAGGGCAGGGTGGTCGGCCTGCCGTACAACTCCTGATTGAACCAGTTGCCCCAGCGGGCGATCGCCTGCCCGAGCGCGATCCCGGGCGCGACGGCGTCGGCGAAGTCGCGCAGCGCGATGCCGCGCCGGCGGCAGGCCAGCCACGCGCCCAGCGCGCCGCCCGCGACAGCGCCCCAGATGCTGATCCCGCCCTCCCAGATCGCGAACGCGCGCAGCGGTTCGCTGCCGGGTCCGAAGTACTGCTGCCAGTCGGTGGCCACGTGGTACAGCCGGGCACCGACCAGGCCGAACGGCACGGCCCAGGTGGCGATGTCCCCGACCACGCCAGGCTCGCCGCCGCGAGCGACCCAGCGGCGCCGGGTCACCCGGATGCCGACGAGGACGGCGAGCAGCATCAGCAGGGCGTAGGCGCGGATCGGGAGCGGGCCGAGGTGCCAGACGGCTTGGGTCGGGCTGGGGATGGCGGTCACGCCGTCGAGTCTGGTTCCGGTACGGCGGCGCCCGCATCGAGCGGAATGCCGATTACGTGATCAGTCGACTGGTTGATGCCGAACGGACGGGTGGTTGATTATCGTCGGCGGTGTGGAGTCCTGGGAGCGGTCGCGGCGCCGGTGGCAGCACGCCTTCTTCGCCTCATGGCTGGTGCTGACCTCGGCCGGACCCGTGATGGAGGTGAGCCAGGTACTCCCGGTGGTGCTGGTGGCCGGGCTGGCCGCCTGGTATGCGGTGTGGTTCGTGCTGCGTACGCCTCCCGCGGGTGAGGTGCCCCTGCCGTACGTGGTCGGCGGCGGGTTGCTCTGGCTGGGGCTGATCGCGATCGACTCGTCCTTCATGGTGGTCTGCCTGAGCGTGCTGGTGCCGTACTGCATGGACGCCTTGCGCGTCGGGCTGGTCGCGGTGCTGTCGTGCGCCGGAGGCTGGTTGTGGCACAGCTACCACGAAGGCGGGTCGATCACCTGGACCGAGATCGCCATCACCGCGCTGATCGCGATCAGCGCGGCCGCCTCGGTCGGGTACTTCTATTCGGTGGCTCGGCAGAGCGCCGAGCGCAAGGAGCTGATCGACCAGTTGCAGGCCGCCCAGGAGGCGCGGGCGGTGGCCGAACGGCAGGCGGGCGTGGCGGCCGAACGGCAGCGGCTGGCCCGCGACATCCATGACAGCCTGACCCAGGGATTCGCCAGCGTGGCGATGTTGCTGGAGGCGGCCCAGGCGACCCTGCCGGACAACAAGCACCTGACCCAGGCGCTGCAGGCGGCCCGGGAGAATCTCGCCGAAAGCCGCCGGGTGGTGCGAGCGCTGCGACCCGGCCAGCTCGACGAGTGCGGCCTGCCGGAGGCCCTGCGGCGGCTGTCCGGCCGGCTGTCGGATGAGACCGGCATCGACGCGCACACCGTGATCACCGGCAAGTTCCGGCCGCTCGAAGCCGAGGCGCAGGCAGAGCTGCTGCGCGTGGCGCAGGAGGCGGTCGCGAACGTTCGCCGCCATGCACGCGCCGAGCAGGTCACGCTGACCCTGTCATACATGGAGGATCTGGTCGTGCTCGATGTCCACGACGATGGCGACGGTTTCGATCCCGGGCGGGCCGCCTCCGGACACGGCCTTTCGATCATGCGGGAGAGGATGGAGCAGCTCGGCGGCACGCTGCTCGTGGAGAGTGCCCCGGGTGCGGGCGCCACAGTGGTGGCCAGCCTCCCGGCGGTGGCTTTGAGCGGGGCGCGATGACCGTCCGGGTGCTGATCGTCGACGACCACCCGGTGGTCCGCGACGGCATACGGGCGATGCTCGGCACCCAGGGCGACCTGGAGGTGGTCGGCGAAGCGGTCTCCGGCGCGGACGCGGTACGGCTGGCGCGCGACCTGCGGCCCGACGTCACCCTGATGGACCTGCAGCTGCCCGAGATCGACGGCGCGACGGCGATCAGCCGGATCCGCGAACACGACCCGGACGCCAAGGTGATCGTCTTGACCACCTACGACACCGACGGCGACATCTCACGCGCCATCGACGCCGGAGCCATCGGCTACATGCTCAAGGACACCGGCCGTGAGCAGCTGTTCGACGCGATCCGGGCGGCGGCGCGAGGGGGGAGCGCCCTGTCGCCGGCGATCGCGACCCGAGTGTTGTCATGGGCGCGTGCCGATGCTCCCGACGCTCTCAGCGGCCGGGAGGTCGAGGTCCTCGGCGCGGTCGCGCAGGGGATGAGCAACAAGGCCATCGCCGCCCACCTGTGCATCAGCCAGGCCACGGTCAAGACCCACCTGCTGCACATCTTCGCCAAGCTTGGCGTGGACGACCGCACCGCCGCGGTGACGGTCGCCGCTTCCCGCGGCATCATCCGGCTGGGCGGTTAGCTGCCTGAGATCAGCGATGAGCCGCGGGGCTACGAGACGGCTTCCAGCGGTAGGTCGTTGCCGCGCCAGATGGCCGCCAGCTCCTGAACCGGCACGTTGAGTGCCTCGCCGAGGCAGACGATCGTGCCGAATCCAGGGGACGGCAGTCGTCCGGTCTCGATCTTGCGCAGGGTTTCCGGCGAGATGCCGGCCGCGTGCGCGACCTCCGCGAGCTCGCGCCCGGCTCGCGCGCGGCGCAGCAGGGCACCGAGACGTCTGCCGGCTTCGATCTGCTCGGGCGTGAGCGGTTGACGGACCATGGCCTCAGGATATGACTGGTATTTATATACTGGCAAGCGCTAGAGTATCGGTATAAAAATACCAATACTCTAGGTGTGTGAGGTACTCGTGATCGAACTGAAGTCGCCTGCGGAGATCCAACGCATGCACGTGACCGGCCGTTTCGTCGCCGAGGTGCTCTCCGAGGTCGGTCGGATCGCCGACGTGGGCGTCAACCTCCTGAACCTGGAGCGCCATGTTCGCGGCATGATCGAACGGCGCGGAGCGGAGTCGTGCTACTGGGACTACGCGCCGTCCTTCGGCCGGGGCCCTTTCCGCAACGTCATCTGCCTGTCGGTCAACGACGCCGTCCTGCACGGCTTGCCGCATGACTACACGCTGCGCGATGGGGATGTGCTCAGCGCGGACATCGCGGTCAGCATCGACGGCTGGGTGGCCGACTCGGCGCGTACGGTCGTCGTCGGGACCGCCGCCGAGGAGGACCTGCGGATCATCCGCGCCACCGAGGAAGCGTTGGAGGCGGCCATCGAGGTGGCGCGTCCGGGCAATCGCGTGGGTGACATCTCTGCGGCGATCTGGGCGGTGGCCCGCGACTACGGTTATCCGGTCAACGACGAATTCGGTGGCCATGGCATCGGCCGCACCATGCACGAGGCGCCCCACGTGTCGAACAGGGGGCGGGCAGGGCGCGGCCTCACGCTCCGGCCGGGCCTGACCCTCGCGCTCGAACCCTGGTTCGCCCGTACGACCGACCGGATCGTCTATGACGCCGACGGCTGGACCATTCGGTCGGCGGACGGCTCGCGCACGGCCCACTCCGAGCACACGGTGGCCATCACCGAGGACGCCCCCTTGGTGCTCACCCGGCGTGAACCGGAGAACCCGGCGATGCGGGCTGATTCCGCGAGGGCGGACGGCACCCTGAGCTCAGGGTGATGCCGTGAGAAAAGCTCGGACAACCTCACCGAACCCGGCCGGCTGGACGGTGTGCACCCGGTGCCCCACAGGGATGGTGGCCAGGCGTCCAGCGGGGAACCGGGCGGCCATGTCCGCGATCTTGTCCTGAGGCAGATGGCTGTCCATCCCGCCGGCGATGACGAGAGTGGGCGCGTCGACCTGCGGGATCTCGGCCCACCAGGCCGGATCGGGTGCGTTCAACTGCTCCACGATCGCCGGACGCGCCACCCAGTCGAAGGCCACCGGCCCGTCCGGACGCTGCGGCGTCGCGAGGCCGAGCGGAAATGGTGGCGGAGCCTCTTCGAGGACCAATCGCTCCACCCGGCCGGGATCCGGCCATGACCTCGAAGGTCAGGCGCGTACAGATGCCACAGATCCGCGAGGTCGCCGGCTGTCTCGTCCCACGTCGACCCGTCCGAGCCGAGACCATGCAACAGGATGATCGGCTGGGCGCTCGGATCCCCCCAGGTGCGGTAGGCAAGTCGCACACCACCGACATCGATCAAGCATTGATCATCCACGTCATCGAAAGTAGCAGCGATCCGGAGAATCGAAGGTCCGTCGTGGCTACTCCCAGGTGACGGGCAGTTCGTGGACGCCGTAGATGCTCATGTCGTTACGGAACCGGATCTCCTCCACCGGCACGGCGAGCCGCAGGTTCGGCACGCGGCGCAGCAGCGTGGGCAGCGCGATCTCCAGTTCGGCGCGGGCGAGTGTCTGGCCGAGGCACTGGTGGACGCCGTAGCCGAAGGCCATGTGCCCGCGCGCGTTGCGGTCGATGTCGAGGGTGCCCGGGTCGTCGAGGAAGGCCGGGTCGTGGTTGGCGGCGGGCAGGTTCATGATCAGCCCTTCGCCCGCGCGGACGAGTGTGCCGCCGATCTCGATGTCCTCTTTGGCCACTCGGGCGACGAGGCTGTGCACGATGGTCAGGTACCGCAGCAGTTCCTCGACCGCGCCCGCGACCACCTTGGGGTCGTCGGTGTCGCGGAGGCGGGCCAGGGTTTCGGGGTTCTCCAGCAGGGCCAGGGTGCCGAGGCCGATCATGTTGGCGGTGGTCTCGTGGCCGGCGCTGAGCAGGATGAAACTGTTCATCGCGATGGTCTCGCGGGTCAGCTCGCCGCTCGGGAGGTACTCCTGGATGAGGCGGCTGATCAGGTCGTCGTCCGGCTCGGCTTGCTTGCGGGCCACGAGCTCGTACAGGTAGCCGAAGATCTTCCCGTTGGCCTGCTGCTTCTCCTCCTCGGTGGCGACCCGGCTCATCAGGACGCCGGTGATCTCCTGGAAGAAGTCGTGATCGGCGTACGGCACGCCGAGCAGCCGGGAGATCACCAGGGACGGGATCGGTAGCGCGTACGCCTGGACCAGGTCCGCGGTGCTGCCGCCGGCGACCATCGCATCGATGAACTCGTTCGCCATCTTCTCGATCTCGGGCCGCAGCGCGTTGACCCGCTTGACCGTGAAGTCCTTGGTCAGCATCCGCCGCAACACGGCGTGCTCCGGGTCGTCCATGCGGGGAAAGATCTTGGGCATGGCGTCGCCGTGGTGTTCCGCATCGGCCTGCTGCGCGGCGACCTCCGCGCTGATCCGCGGGTCGGTCATCGCCACCTTGATGTCCTCGTACCGGCTCACCGCCCAGACGGAGTGGCCTTGCCAGTTCACCCGCCGCAGACCGCCCGTCGCACGCCACTGCGTGTACTCGGGGGCGGGGTCGAAGGGGCAGCGAGGGTCCCGGTCGCCCGGGAAGACCGGGAGTTCGGTGTCGGGGGTGGTCATGGAAATCCTCCTCGAGAGTTAGGCGGTGGCCACGTCGCCGGCCCCGTACGGGTGAGTGGTAGTCGCGGACTCGGCCAGGTGAATGGCCGCGGCGGGGCAGACCATGGCCGCCTCGCGGACGGTGTCGTGGTGCTCCGGTGCGGGTGTCTCGTCGAGGAGGACCACGGCGCCGTCCTCCTCGCGCTGATCGAAGACCTCTGGCGCGAGCAGTACGCACTGGCCTGCGGCAACGCACTTGTCGGTTTCGACGCTGACCTTCATCGGATCTCCTCGGACAACAAGATCTTGCATGCTGCTGCAAATTCCCTTGAGGCGGAAGCTAGCACAACTTGCACACGACTGCAGGTTGCTAATCTGTAGTGATGGTCACCGACACCGAGCGCCGCTTGCGCGCTGATGCGGCGCGCAACGCCGAGCGCATCCTGCGCACCGCACGCGCGGCCTTCGCCGACCTCGGCCCGGACGTGCCGCTCGAGGAGATCGCCCGCCGCGCCGACGTGCGCATCAGGACGCTGTACAACCATTTCCCCAGCAAGGCGGATCTGGTCCGGGCCGCCCTCGACCAGAGCATCGCGGAGGATCTCGCACCTGCCACCGAACGGGCAATCGCCGACGACGACCCGCTGAACGGGCTTCTCGGCCTGATCGAAGCCGCGATGGGCCTGGCGGCACGCGAGCTGAACACCCTGGCCGCCGCGCGCAACGCCGGCACCCTGACCGCGGAGGTCTACACCCCGTTCTACGAGTCGCTGACCCTGCTCGCCCGGCGCGCACAGGACGCCGGCCTGCTCCGGGCGGACCTCGCCCCCGAGGACCTGCCCAGGATCATGGCCATGCTGACCAGCACGCTGTGGACCATGGACCCTGGCACCGACGGCTGGCGCCGCTACCTGGCGCTCATGTTCGAGGGTCTGACGCCGGCCGCGGCCAACCCCCTGCCTTCACCGGTCACTCTGCTGAAGGGCCAACGGCCGGGCGACTGGTCACTCTGATCCCACGAAGTCTCGCCGAAACTACTTGACGCGCAATAGCAAGTACTTGCTATGGTCTGTCAAGTGACGACCACGACAGACCACGTCGAGTTGGTGGCCGAGCTGGTCCGGCTGCTGGAGACCCGGATCCTCGACCCACTGGAGATCCTGCTGACCTCCGACGAGCTTCTTCGCCCGATCAGGGCACGGTTGCACGTGGAGGCCGAGGTCTGGGCCGCCCAGTTGCTCGGCACCGACCGGGAGCTCGCCACCATGACCGCGGCCCGGCTCATCGGGGTGCTGTTCCCCGGCGACGGCCCCTTCGACCCGCCCGAGTCGTGGTGGCGTACCGCGTTGGGACGGGCCGTGGCCCGCTCGGCCGGCCACCCCGCGGCCGTGACGGTGTCGTACTCCACGGCGGGAGCGATGCTCGGCATCACCCGGCAGGGCGTCCACGACCTGGTCAAACGCGGCAAGCTCGACAAGCATCCCGACGGCGGCGTCACCACCTCCTCCATCCGCGACCGGCTCAACCGCCCCCAGGAGAGCACCCCATGGCACCACAAGACGTGATCATCGGTAACCGTCCGGTCCCTCTGGCCGTCCGCGACCACGGCGGTGACGGGGCTCCCGTTCTGCTGCTCCACGGCCTGGGCGGCACTCTCCAGCACTGGGACGCGGTCGCCCCGCTGCTGACCGGCGCGCACCGGGTCATCGCGATGGACCTGCGCGGCCACGGGCTGTCCGGCGACGGGTCATGGGATTGGGAGGAGGTCCTGGACGACATGGAGGCGGTCATCGACCACTTCGGCCTGGACGCTCCCCAGGTGGCCGGCCACTCCCTCGGCGGCATGATCGCGGTGCGGTGGGCGCTGCGCCACCCGTACGGCCCTGGGATCGTCAACCTCGACGGCCTGCGCTCGGCCGAGACCGCACCAGAGCACTACCTGGGCATCGGGGGAGAGGAGCTGACCGCGCTCCTGGCGGAACTGAAGGCCGTCTTCGACGCCCAGGCCGAGGCGATGGCCCAGCCGCTGCCCGAGGCCCACGCCGCGATGTATCCCCAGCGCGCACTGCGCACCACCGACCGTGGCGTCCATCTGCGACCGGACGCCGCGCTGGCCGGGCAGATCAGGTACGACCCGTACTTCCAGGACAGCCTCGCGGCGGTGGCCGACATCCGGTGTCCCGCCCTGTTCGTCCTGGCCACCCAGAACCTGCCCGGCCTGCCGGGCCGCGTCGGCGAGCTCATGCCGGCACTACGCGCGGGAATCCGCCGAGACCTGCTGGCCCTCACCGCCGACCGGCCGCACCTGCGCGTACTCGAACTGGCCGCCAGCCACAACATGATCGCCGAGCAGCCCGAGCAGGTCGCCCAGGCCGTGCTGGGGCTTCAGGCAGGGACCACTGAGCAAGCTGCCGGCGATCGGCCCGGCCGGCCGTACTGACGCGGCTGCTGTAGCGCGTGCCGCGACGGGCCACGCACGCGGTCGTCGCGGCGATCGGCGCTGTGTCAGCGGTCGAACCAGCGTGTTGCCGAAGGCGTGAGCAGCGTGGCGACGACCGCGAGCGGGAAGAGCGTGCTGGGGGCGATCAGCCTGATCCAGCTGAGGTCGCCGTCGATCGCGTTCATGATGAGGTAACCACCGGCCGAGACCACTTGGACGCCGATGGCGCCCCAGCGCACCAGCTTCCTTCGGGAGGGCCAGCGGGAGAGCAACCAGCCCATGAGCGCTGTGATCACGACGGGGTAGAGCATCAGCAGGACGATCGGGCCGCTGAAGGCGAAAGCGACAGTACCGATCATGATGGCGAGCCCCACGAGGCTGAAGGCCATTTCCATGGTCATGATGAACCGGCCGGCTCGCACGACGGCCGGCATGCGCTCGGCCTGGATCGCATCCGTCACACGATCATTCTGCCGTGTAACGGGCATTTGCGGAGGGCCCGCCTCCAAGCGGTTGAGCGTCCCTTGCGCGGCGAGGCCGGTTGCCCCCACCCAGGCTGGGGGAGGACAACCGGCAGGTTCGCTGAGCGCTTACGCCGTGCCCATCGCGATGAACGAGAAGTCCCGGTCCGCCTGCTTGCCGTCGCTGGCACCGGTGGTGACGCGGAAGCGGTCCGTGGAGATGGCGATGACGACGGCGTTGTCCCGTGTGTCTCCGCCGTTGCTGTTCATGGTGCCGGGGAACATCTGCGTCGCGACGACCGACGGCCACTTAGCGAACGGCACGTCGAAGAGGATCGTGTAGACACCCGTAGCGACACGATCCACCTTGAAGCCGGTCCCCGAGTAGATCGTCGAACCGTTGCTGCCGACACAGCCCCACACTGATCTGTCAGCCATGTTGATCACCTTTCTCTTCTTGTTGGTTTCCTGTGGACAGGCCTGAGTTTCTGGGTCGCTCGGCAGGGGAGGGGGCGGGCGCTACCCCGGCCCGTCCCCGCTCACCTGCTGCGCTCAAGCCCCCTGATGGCCTATCATGTAAGGCAACCTGTAGCGCAATGTTGTTGCCTTACATGTAGTGTTAACGAGAGCGGGACAGGCGTCAAGAGGTCTTCTGAAGACTTCTCGGCGGGTGTCCAACCGATCGCGCAGATGGAGAACAGCGATGCCATCGCGACCCGACAGCACCCCACGCCACACCCGTAATCCGCGTGGTGCGGGTGATCGCCTACGGCAGGATCTGATGACTGCGGCCAACCGCCTGCTGGAGGACGGCGCCACTCACGAATCGCTGTCCCTGCGTGCCGTGGCCCGGGAGGTCGGGATCGCCGCGACCAGTGTCTATCTGCACTTCCCGGACAAGATGTCGCTGCTGCTGGCCGTCTATGAGCGGCACTTCGTCGAGCTGATCAACCACATCGACCAGGCCGTCGCCCAGCAGACCGACCCCGTGGCCCGGCTGCGCGCGACCGCGGCGGCCTACTGTGCGTTCGCCGACGATCATCCTGACGTCTACCGTGTGATGTTCATGGTGCCCAGCGTGCCTGACCTGCCCCGCGAGATCTCCGACGACCAACTGCCCGGCGCCGCCATCATCGAGTCCGTCCACGAGATCATCAAGGACTGCATCGAGGCCGGCCGCATGCCCCGTACGGACCCCTACGCGGCCACGCTGTGCCTGTGGGCCGCCCTCCACGGGATCATCACGCTGCGAGCGGCCCGTCCTTACGTCCCATGGCCTCCGCTGGACACTCTCATCGACACCCTCCTGGTCGGCTCTATCGGCGCCACCTGAGCGACAGCGGCGGTGTCCTCACACGCCGGACGCCTCTTGCCTGATCTGCTCGAACTGCGCGCCCATGGCCTCGGCCAGCGCGTTCGCCCCGGACAGCGGCCGCACCATGACCGTCAGGTCGTCGATGAGACCGTCGTCGTCGAAGTGCAGGAAGTCACAGCCGTGGACCTGCTTGCCGTTCACCTTCGCCTGGAACACCAGCGCGAGGTCACGGCCCTCCGCGTCGGCGATCTCCCGGACGTAGTGGAAATCCTCGAACACCCGCGAGACGCCACGGATGATCGCCGCGGTGATCGCCCTGCCCGGATACGGCTGGTACGCGACCGGGCTGGTGAACACGACGTCCTCGGCGAGCAGCGCCTCGATCGCCGCCATGTCATGAGCCTCGACGGCCTGGCGGAACGCATGCATGACTACCCCTACTCAATTAGTTGACTATGTGCGCTTGACAGTAGCTCCAATGCGTAACGTCGTCCAGGGAGCAGGGGTGCCAGCTATTGGACCTTGATCGCATTTACACTCACGTCCATGATCGAGTTGGACGACGGTGCACAGCGGCCCAATCTCGAAGCAGTGTGAATCAGGAGGCGCGACATGGCCAGAATCGCCTACGACGATCAGACCGCGGCAGCGTACAAGGCGGTCCGGGAGATTCCCCGAGACGGGCTCGAAGAATGGCGTGAAGCGATACGACGTCACCTCGACCCGTCGCCCGGGAAGACCGTGGTCGACATCGGCGCGGGGACCGGTGCGTTCGCCACCGCCTTCGGCGACTGGTTCGGCCTCAGCGTTCTCGCGGTCGAACCGTCGGCGGCGATGCGGGCCGAGATTCCGCGCCGCCCGGGCATCCAGGTGCTGGAGGGCGACGCCGGCGCACTCCCGATTCCGGACGGCTCGGCGGACGGCGCCTGGATGTCCCTCATGATCCACCACATCCCCGACATGGAAGCCGCCGCGCGAGAAATCCGCCGCGTTCTGCGCCCGGGCGCTCCCGTTCTGATCCGGCAGGGATATCCGGACAGGCCCTATACGACGCGCACCTTTCCCTGGGAGTTCTTTCCCGAGACCACCCGGACGACCGACACCTTTCCCTCCTTCGAGCAGACGTGCCAGGCGTTCGCCACCGCGGGATTCCACCTCGACGCGCTTGAGCCGGTCCCCGAGACAATGTTCAGCCTTGCCGAGTTCCTGGCTCAGGTGGATGTCTTCCGCCGCTCCGCCACCATCATGCGCGGCCTCACCGAGGAGGAGTTCCTACGGGGCAAGGAACAGCTCCGCCGCGCCGTGCGGGACGCCGAGGAGACATCCAGCACGGAACCCAGAGCCAATTGGCTCGACCTCCTGGTTCTGCGCTGACAGCCGACGAATCAATGGCCGGTCACGGTCAGGGACGCAGCCGGTGGAACAGCTCTACCCGAGCGCGGTGGTATTCGAGGTCCGCCTCGTCGTGCGTCACCCCTGAGCGGACGGCCTTGTGGAAGTAGGCATACTCCCTGCGGAGCTTGTGCCTGACGAGCTGAGCGAGCGACTCCTCGTCCAGGCGGGCGGCCGTGCCGCCCGCCTCGTGGTAGGCGGTCACGAACTCCTCGCTCGGCCCGGTCAGGTCGTCGCCCCATTCCAGGGCGGCGGCGGCCAGCTCCAGCTCAGGGGCGCCGACGAAGGTCTCGTCCCAATCGAGAACCGCCACGATCTGGCCGTCCCTGGCCAGTGTGTTGCCGGTGTAGTAGTCGCCGTGCAGGGGGTGACGTACGGGATGCTCGGCATGGAAGGCGGCCAGCCAGCGGTCCAGGTCGGGGTCTTCCAGTCCGGCGGCGTCCTGGGGCGGATCGCCGTACAGGCCGGACTCCTGGAAGGCGGGCACCGGGCGCGGGCCGGGGCGGAAGTCGGCCAGGGACCTGTGCAGCCTGGCCAGCAGCCGGGCACCGGCTCCGCGTTGGGCTGGGATGTCGGAGTCCGGCCAGGCGCCCTCGACATACGGCCAGCAGGAGATCGGGCGCCCGCCCACGAGGATGACCGTCGCCCCTTCGGCAGTCGGCAGTGGGGCGACGGCCTCGGGGAGGCCCGCGGCGGCGTGCCGGGCGATCGCGTGGCACCACTCCGACTCGGCGGCGGCGCGCCACGCCGGGCCGACGCGGATGACGTGCCCGTCGAGGCGGTAGGCGGCGGATTCCTCGCCGCCGTGCAACCGCTCACTCTCTCCCGTGACGCCCCAGGTCAGAACCACGGCTTCGCGGATCTCACGTCTAAGGGGCGTCTGTACGTAGATCATCCCGCCAGCCTATGTCCGTAGGCGTCGACAGTCGCATCGTTGATTAGTCAATCCGGCGATATCGTTGGCGGATGTCCCTGCGTCACGCGGTGATGGCCGCGCTCCTGGAGGGCGAGGCGTCCGGCTACGACCTGGCCAAGGGGTTCGACGCGTCGGTGGCCAACTTCTGGATGGCCACACCCCAGCAGCTGTACCGGGAGCTGGACAGGATGCGGGCCGAGGGGCTGGTCCAGGCACGGGTCGTCGAGCAGGAACGCCGCCCCAACAAGCGACTGTTCTCCCTGACCGAGGCCGGGCACCGTAAGCTGCGCGAATTCACCGCCACGCCACCCCGCCCGGGCGCGATCCGCGACGAGCTGATGGTCAAGGTCCAGTCCGTGGACGCGGGCGACGCCGAGGCCGTACGCGCCGCCATCGAGGAACGCATGGACTGGGCCGAGGCCAAGATCGCCCGATACGAACGGCTACGCGCCCGATTGCTGAACGGCCGCAGCGAGGAGGAGTACCTCGCGCACGCCGACCGCATCGGCCCCTACCTGACCTTGATGCGCGGCCTGGCCTTCGAACGCGAGAATCACCGGTGGGGCGAGTGGGCCCTGGCCGTACTGAAGCAGCGCTCAACCGCCACCACCTGAAGCCGCCGCACCTCACCACAAGGCGGGACGGCGAGTGAAGCGCCACCTGACCAGGATGTAGAGGGCCATCGCCGGGTAGACGAGCAGCCGGGCCGGGTCGTGAAGTACCTGATCGAAACTGAGCCATTGCAGCAGGCCGCTCGTCAGGTCGACCGGCCAGCCCCCGGCCACCCGGATCGCGAGAGTGACCAGCGCGGTCACGGCCAGGTAGTCGATCAGGAGCGTCAGCCCCCGGTGCCACGCAGGCCTTGAGGACGTGGTGACAACCGGCTCCTCGGCAGGGCCGACGACGTGCGTCGCGAGGAGCACCAGCAGGGCGGCTGTCAGGAGGGCCAGCTCGTACGGCCCCCACGCGCAGGCCACGGTCTTGAACCAGTCCAGGCTGAGGAGAGGGAGCCCTCCCTCACATGGGTCGTCCCCGGCGTACACAGGAGTGAGCGGTCTGACGAACGCGATCAGGGTGAGAATCGCCGCCGCCCGACGGCCCGCCGCGGCCGAGTTCCAGCGGCCGAGAGCGGCGAGCACGACCAGCGCGGGAACGGCCCACGTCATCGAGAGTTCCGTCATCGTGGCGAGATCGCCGCGCAGCGGCTGGAGCAGCGAGGGGGATTCGTCCCAGTCGTGGCCGAAGCAGCTGTAGTAAACCCCTGGCTCCTCGGCTTGAGGACGCCACGTGTCCCAGGTGGGATATGCCGCGGCGGTCAGAGCGGCCACCCAGATCAGCAAGGCTAATCGCGACAAGTCGCGCCTCCTTTTTTGCGCGACACCTTACCGATGATCTTCAGAACGCCGCCCCGCCCCCGGGAGCGGTAGGTGGGTGGTCGGTTTCGTACCGGCGGCGGTTCTCGGAAATGGTCCGGCGGTGCGTGGCCGCCCAGCTGCCCAGGGCGGTGACGGGGGCGAGCAACGTGACGCCGAGTTCGGTGAGGGCGTAGTCCACGCGTGGCGGGACGCTCGCGTGGACGGTCCGGGAGACCAGGCCGTCACGTTCGAGTTGGCGGAGGGTCAGCGTGAGCATGCGCTGGGAGATGCCGGTGACGGCGCGTTGCAGTTCCCCGAAGCGCAGCGTGCGGTCGCGGAGGGTGCCGATGATCAGCAGGCTCCACTTGTCGCCGACCAGGGAGAGGATCCGCAGCACCTGGCGGCAGATCTCCTCGTCCGACTCGCCTGACTCGGCTGAGCCGTCCGTGGGGAACGGGGGCCACCGCACGGATGACGCGTCCATTAGTTACATCCTTGTGGGTTTCTGACATCAATGTGCCGTCTTGTGCTTAGCGCCAGTGGTGACAAAGCATATGGCTACCCACAAAAAGTAACCATCGGGGTCATCCATATGAGAACCATCGTCATCTCCGGCGGCACGGACGGCATCGGCAGGGCTCTGGCCCTGCACTACCTGCGTGCCGGGGAGACCGTCGTCATCATCGGCCGTAGCGCCGCCAAGGCGGACGCGATCCGCGCCGAAGCCGATGTCCCCGCCGGGCGGCTGCGTTTCCTGCGGGCCGATCTGGCGCTGGCGCGCGAGAGCGAACGCGTAGCCGCCGAGATCGCCGCCGAATTCCCGAGCGTGGACGCGCTGATCATGTGCGCGGCGTACGTCAGTACCCGCCGTCACGAGACGGCCGAAGGCGTCGAGCACACCTTCGCGCTGTTCTACCTGAGCCGCTACATCCTCACGATCGGCCTGGCCGACCGGTTGCGGGCCGCGCCACGACCCATCGTGGTGAACGTCTCCGTGCCGGGGGCGCCCCGGGACGCGATCCAGTGGGACGATCTCGGGCTGCGGTCGGGGTTCACGTCGCTCAAGGCGAACCGGCAGGCCAGGCGGGCCAACGAACTCATCGCGACGTGCTTCCCGGAGATCACGTACGTCCTGTACAACCCGGGGTACGTGGAGACCAGCTTCGCGGGGGACTTCAACCGGCCGACCAGGGCGATCATGGGTCTGCTGGGAAGGCTGGCCGCCACTCCGCCCGCCAAGGCGATCGCGCCCGTTGTCGACCTGGTCGACCAGCCGCCCGCCGCACCGGTGAGCGCCTTCAAGGGCCGCAAGGAGATCGCCCGGCCGGTCGATCCGGCCGACGCGCTGAAGCTGCAGGAGGGCACCGCCCGGCTGCTCGCCGAGCTCGGTATCCCATCGGACGTCTGATCAAGGCTCCAGCAGGCGGCGCGGGCCCGGGCCCTGCTGGGCGAGGGTGTCGCCGGGATTGACCAGTGCGCACTGCTCGAACGACAGGCACCCGCACCCGATGCACTCCGTGAACCGGTCGCGCATCCGTTCCATCCGTTCGATACGCGCGTTGATCTCCTCGCTCCAGCACTCCGAGGCCCGGATCCAGAACTCCCGCGTCGGCTGGACGCCCTCCGGCAGCAGGTCCAGCACGCCGCCGATCACCGACAGCGGGATGCCGACGCTCTGGGACGCCCGGATGAACGCCACCCGCCGCAGCGTGGTGCGGTGATAGCGACGCTGGTTGCCGGTGGTCCTGCGGCTGTCGATGAGCCCCTGCCGCTCGTAGAAGCGCAGCGCGGACGCGGGCACGCCGCTGCGCTCGGACAGCTCACCGATGGTCAGTTCCTTGGCGATCGCTTCGGGCACGCCCTGAGCCTAGATGAGCCTCAGGCCTGGGCTGTGGGGCGGACGACGATGTCCCCCACGTCGACGCCGTCCGGCTGCTCGATGGCGAAGGCGACGGCGCGGGCCACCGCGTCCGGCGAGATCGCGATCTTGTTCATCGTGTCGTCGATCTGGGCCTTCACCTCCGGGCTCATCTGCTCGGCGAAGTCCGTCTTGATGATGCCCGGCGAGACGACGGTCACGCGCAGGCTGTCGCCGGCCTCCTGGCGCAGGCCCTCGGAGACGGCGCGTACGGCGTTCTTCGTCCCGGCGTACACCGACTGGAGCGGAACGATGCGCAGGCCCGAGGTGGAAAGGATATTGACGAAGTGCCCGAAGCCCTGCTCCCGGAAGACGGGCAGGGCGGCGGCGATGCCGTACAGGACGCCTTTGAAGTTGACGTCGATCATCTCCTCCCAGTCCTCGACGCGGAGGTCGTCCAGGGGGGAGATCAAGCCGATCCCGGCATTGCTGATGAGCACGTCGATCTTGCCGAAGCGATCACGGGCCAGCCCGACGAGGCCGGCCAGATCCTCGCGTCGCTTCACGTCCGTACGGGCCCAGGCGGCTTCCCCACCGGCCTTCTCGATGCGGGCGGCCAGCGCCTCAAGGCGCTCCGTACGGCGTGCCCCGAGGACGACCTTCGCGCCGCGCTCGGCGAGCAGCAGGGCCGTCGCCTCGCCGATGCCGCTGCTGGCGCCCGTGATCGCTACGACCTTGCCTTCGATACCCGACATGATTGGCAGTCCTTACAGAGAGTGTCTTAAAGTAAAAGTGGAGGAGCCGCCACTTCGTCTCACTCTAAGTGGCGGCTCCTCCACTTAGCAAATGGAGAGGGGAGAGCCGCTGATGGCCCGCGACGCAGAACGTCCGCTGAGGGCTGACGCGCAGCGCAACCGGGACAAGATCCTGGTCGCCGCGGTGCGCGTGTTCACCGAAGAGGGGCTGGACGCGCACTTCGAGCGCATCGCCAAGGAAGCGGGCGTGGGCACCGGCACGCTCTACCGCAACTTCCCGACCCGGGAGATCCTGATCGAGGCGGCCTACCGCAACGAAGTGGCCCGGTTGTGCGACGCCGTCCCCGAACTCCTGGCGACCCTGCCGCCACGTGCGGCGCTACGTGCCTGGACGCGCCGCTTCATCGACTACGCCACCGCCAAGCTAGGCATGGCCGACGCCCTGCGAGCCGTCGTCGCCTCGGGAACCAACCCCTACGCCCGCAGCCGCGAGCTGATTCAGGCCGCCCTCTCCTCGCTCATGGACGCCTGCGTGGCCGCCGGCGAGATCCGGTCCGACATCAGCGCGACCGACATGTTCGCCGCGCTCGCCGGGATCGCCCTCACCTCGGCCGAGCCCGAGCAGCGTGAGCAGGCCGAACGCCTCCTCGACCTCACCCTGGACGGGCTGATGCGGCGCCCAGAAAGCTGATGGCGCCGCCCGCGGCTGGAACGACTCCTAGTTCCGGCGGATCATGGTGAGTCCGTCGGCGATCGGCAGGATGACCACGGTGACCCGGGGGTCCTCCCGCACCAGGTCGTTGAACTCACGCATCCCCACGGTCACTGAATCCGACTCGGCCGGGTCGGCCACCCGCCCGCTCCACAGCGTGTTGTCCACCATGAGCAGCCCGCCCGGCCGCAGCCGGTCGATCAGCAGTTCGTAGTACGCCGGGTAGTTGCCCTTGTCGGCGTCGAGGAAGGCCAGGTCGATAGGCAGGTCGAAGGCGGCGAGCGTCTCCAGCGCCGGGCCCAGGGTGAGGGTGATGCGGTCGGCCACGCCGGCCTTCTCCCAATAGCGGCGGGCGATGGAGGTCCACTGGTCGCTGACGTCGAAGCAGTGCAGCGTGCCGCCGGACAGGCCCCTGGCGATGGACAGCGACGAGTATCCGGTGAACGTGCCCACCTCCACCGCCACCTCCGGCGCGGTGAGCTGAGTGATCATCGTGAGGAACACGCCCTGGTCGGCCGTGATCTGCATGCCCGCGCTGTCACCCGTCGCCGCGAGCGTCTCGGTGATCAGTTGCTCCAGCAGGGGGTCGGGCTGAGTGGAGTGATCCACGATGTAGCGGGCCACGGCAGGGTCGAGAAATTCGGATTTCATGATTCCATTCCCAACGAGCATCGGAGCGGCTCAGGGCCAGTCGGTCGGCTGTAATGCGGAAAGTCATAATCCCCCATGTTTAAAGACATAAAACGTCCGATAAGTCAAACGGGTACCCTTACGGGGTGGGTGAAACGGTGACCTCGGCGAGGGGCCTAGGGGCGACCGGGAAGGCTGCTCCGCGCGGGCGTATCGCCAAACGAGAAGCGATCATGACCGCTGCAATGAGGGTGTTCGTCCGGGATGGTTACTCCGGTGCGAGCATCGAAACCATCGCCGCTGAAGCGGCGGTATCCAAACAGACCATCTACAACCATCTGGGCGACAAGCAGTGCTTGTTCGAGTCCCTGATCGACGAGAACTTCGATCGGGTCAATGCCCAGCAATTCGCCATGATCGAGACTTTTCCCGATCGTCCGGCGAATCTCATGGCGGAGCTGACGGCGTTCGCCGGTGATCTCATGCGTGGCTGTCTCATGGACGAGCGGGCGCGAGCCTTGCGCGCACTCGTCCAGGCAGAGGGATCCCGGCGTCCCGAGATCGCCAGGCAGTGGCGGCAACGTGGCCAGGACCAGCTCGCGGGGTCGCTGGCCGCCAGGTTCGCCCGGCTGGCGCTGGCCGGAAAGCTCTCCCTGGCCGATCCCGACCAGGCGGCGCGCGACTTCCTGGCGTTGATCACCTATGACGCCCAGGTCGGCTGGACCATCGGTGACGCGACGATGCGGGACGACGAACTCGACGCCTCCATCGCCGCCGGGGTCCGCACGTTCATGCGCGCGTACGGCAACGGGAACGGCAATGGCAACGGGAACGGGAACGGCCATCACAACGGGAACGGCAACGGCAACGGCTCGCCCGGAGGCTGAACGACGTCCGCCCGCCCTCTTCGGGTAAGGTCTCGGCGATCAATGAGCTAAGGGCGGGCAAATGAACAAGAGGTTGGCGGCCGTCGTGGCCGCGGGCGTGGCGCTCGTCGTGCTGCTGACTGTCGTGGCGTTCTCCGAGCCAGGCAGTTCGTCGGCGCAGGGAGTGCGGTTGACCCGGCAACCCGACGGTTCCATGGTGCTCGCGGACAGGGGCGGAGACGCCCCTGTGCTCGACCTCTACGAGGACTTCGACTGCCCTGTCTGCAAGGAGCTGCACACCAGGGTCAACGCGACGATCGAGCGGCTGGCCAAGGAGGGCAAGGTCAAGGTCGTCTTCCATCCGGTGACGGTCTTCGAGGACGAGCCCATGCGGTCCAACTCCGTCCGCGCCGCCGCCGCTGCCCGCTGCGTGCCGGAGGAGAGCTGGCTGGCGTTCAGGGACGAGCTGTACGCCATGCAGCCCTCGCCGCACGGGCTGGCGTCGGGGTTCGAGGTGCAGGACCTGGCCGAGGCGGCCAGGAAGGTCGGCGCGTCCGTCGACCAGTGCGTGACCTCGCAGTCGTACGCCGACGAGCACCTGCGGGAGAGCGCGAAGATAAAGATCGACGGGACGCCGACCCTGCTCCTCGACGGCGAGCAGCTGGGCAACGAGGCTTTCGACCCGGCCACCCTGGAGCGGGCCATCACCGGAGGCACCGGCGTCACCGTCTGAACGATGTCCATTGTCCCAAAGACTGAGACCGGTGTGCCGACCAGTGGATAGGTGTGGCAGACTCGCAAGCACCATGTTCTACGGTCTGCTCATTATCAGCAGGCGCGCTGGCTGACAAAGGGACACCGCCAGCGCGCAGACCTCTCACGTCCGTGAGGGGTCTTTTTGTTTTCCAGGGAGACGACACCATGGCCGACGACCGCTTTCACGTGTATGACACGACGCTGCGTGACGGCGCACAGCAGGAGGGCCTCACCCTCACCGTCGCCGACAAACTCGCCGTCGCGCGGCAGCTGGACGGCCTGGGCGTCGGCTTCATCGAAGGGGGCTGGCCAGGAGCCAACCCCAAGGACACAGAGTTCTTCAGGCGCGCTCAAACAGAGCTCGACCTGAAGCACGCGCAGCTCGCCGCGTTCGGTGCGACCCGCCGAGCAGGTGTGAAGGCAGCCGACGACCCGTTGGTGGCCGCCTTGCGCGAATCCGGCGCGCCGGTCGTGACCCTTGTCGCCAAGAGCCACGACCGGCACGTGGAGCTGGCCCTCCGCACGACTCTCCAGGAGAACCTCGCGATGATCCGCGACACGGTCTCCCACCTTCGTGCGGGGGGACAGCGAGTCTTCCTCGACGCCGAGCACTTCTTCGACGGCTACAGGTCCAACCCAGCCTACGCGCTGGAGGTCCTGCGTACGGCGGCCGAGGCGGGCGCCGACGTCATCGCCCTGTGCGACACCAACGGCGGCATGCTCCCCGACGAGCTGGCCGACATCGTCCACGCCGCCGTCCAGACCAGCGCCCGCGTCGGCATCCACTGCCACGACGACACCGGCTGCGCGGTCGCCAACACGCTGGCCGCCGTCAAGGCCGGCGCCACGCACGTACAGGGCTGCGCCAACGGCTACGGCGAGCGGTCCGGCAACGCCAACCTGTTCACCGTGGTCGCGAACCTCCAGCTCAAGCGGGGCTTCGACCTGGTGCCGCAGGAGTCGCTCGCCGACATGACGCGCATCGCCCACGCGATCACCGAGGTCACCAACGTCACGCCCAACTCCCACGCGCCCTACGTCGGCATGTCGGCGTTCGCGCACAAGGCCGGGCTGCACGCCAGCGCCATCAAGGTCGACCCGAACCTCTACCAGCACATCGACCCCGCCCAGGTCGGCAACGACATGCGCATGCTGGTCTCCGACATGGCCGGCCGCGCCTCGGTCGAGCTCAAGGGCCGCGAGCTGGGCTACGAACTCACCCCCGAGGCCACCAAGACGCTGGTCGAGCGGGTCAAGGACCTGGAGTCGAAGGGCTTCACGTTCGAGGCCGCCGACGCCTCCTTCGAGCTGCTGCTGCGCGACACCGTCCACGGCGAGCGCACGCGCCACTTCGAGGTCGAGTCGTGGCGGGTGATCGTCGAGCGGGCCAAGGGCGGCGAGCTGGTCAGCGAGGCCACGGTCAAGCTGCACGCCAAGGGCGAGCGCATCGTCGCCACCGGCGAGGGCAACGGCCCGGTCAACGCCCTCGACCGGGCGGTACGCCTGGCGCTGGAGAAGCTCTACCCCGAGCTGGCCAGACTGGAGCTCATCGACTTCAAGGTGCGCATACTCGAAGGCACCCACGGCTCCGACGCCATCACCCGCGTGCTCATCACCTCCAGCGACGACACGGCCGAGTGGTCCACGGTCGGCGTCGCCGAGAACATCATCGACGCCTCCTGGCAGGCGCTGGAGCAGGCGGTGACGTACGGCCTGCTCCGCGCGGGCCACGAGGGTTAGAGCAGACCGGCGGGGAAGGTCAGGCCCTGGACCTTGACCTTCCCACCCGAGCAGGACACCTTCGGCGAGTCGGTGTCGGGCACGATGACGGTCAGCAGCGACTTGGCCGCCGGGGAGACGACCACGTTCGTCGGCTGCTTCGACAGGTACGTCGGCGACACCCAGCCCAGCTTCCCGCCCCGCTGCACCTTCTGCCCGCCCACCGGCTTGCACCCCGCGAGCTGGACCATCGTGACCCGGAACTTCCCGTCGCCCAGCACGACCCGGCCGCCGCCGTTGGAGATCACCTTGAACGACGGGGCGAACCGCCACAGGTTCGTGACCTTCTTGCCGCCGGACGCGGTGTCGAGCACCGCCATCACGTCCTGGCCGTGGTTCACCAGCACCGATCGGGTCCGGCTCGCGCCATAGGCCTTGTCGGTCAGCTTGAAGGCCTGCCGGTCCTTGCCGTACGACGTCTTGACGAGCTTGCTGGCCGTGCGCGGGCGGAAGCGCGCGCCCACCACGGACGGCACGTTGTGCGCCTCGGGGGAGAGCGTCCAGTAGCGGTAGGAGCTCTTCTCATAGGAGTTGAATCCGCCGTCGACCAGGATGTCGCGGCCCTGCGCGTAGTAGGTCACGCCCAGGTGGTCCTCATGGCCGTGGAACTTCAGGCCGGGGCCGAACCTGATCGAGTAGAAGGCGGACTCGGGCTTGCCCCAGTCCGTCCGGCCGTACACGTAGCCGGCCTTGTAGACCTTGACGTTCTCCTTGGGCGTGCCGGTCTCCATCTTGGGCTCGACCACGGCGCTGCCGTCGCCGATCGGCACCATGAAGCCGTTGGGCTGCGTGGAGTGGGCGACGAACGCCTTGAGCGCGTCGGCCCGCCTGGAGATCTCGCCGGGCACCTTGCGACCGCAGTCCTTGATGTTGGTCATCGCGACCATGAGCCTGCTGTGCACGTAGACGGCGTAGCGCGGCGCCTGCTCCATGAGCGCGCCCTGGGAGTCGACGTCGAGCTTGACCGTGCCGGTCAGCCGCTTGACGGCCAGGCCCGTCCAGTCCTTGCGGCCGTAGCGGCAGCCGATGGCCATGAGCGCGATGTCCTGGTCGATCCCGTGGTTGTGGCCCTTCTTGTAGAGCCGCGAGTCGGACAGGAGCTTGGCGTGCTCGGCCAGCGTCTGCTTCAGCCAGGCGTCTTTCACGTGCATGCTCAGGCAGACCAGCGCCTGGGAGCGGAGCGAGACCGGGTGGTCCTTCCAGGCGTAGGACGGGGTGCCACGGGCGCCGCGCCTGTTGTGGTCGACCCAGTCCTTGGTGATCTCCTTGGCCCGGTCGAGGTAGCGCTCCTCGCCGCTGTTCTCGTACGCGACGACCAGCGTGCCCATCCAGCGCAGCGACTGGAAGACGAACTCCCACGACCGGTTGTGGTACGGGCTCATGGCCCAGTTGATCTTCGTGCCGATCTTCACCGGAGGCTGCTCGACCAGGGGCAGCTCACCCCGCATGACCTCGTCCGCCGTGGGCGTGCCGGGCAGCCAGTCGCCCTGGCACTGCGCGGTGCGCTTCACCGACGTGTCGGCGTGCGCTGTGCTCACCAGCCCGCTTGAAACGAGCATGAGAGCAAGGGGGATCGCAAGGCGGCGCACGCCGGTTCCTTCCGGGCCAAAAGATGGGGGCGGAACATGCTGACCGAATCTCGATCAACTGGTCAAGTTGGGTGCCGGATCGTTAGCGGCTCGATGCGGCTCGGTTTCCGGACCGGTCAATTCACGACATCCTGGACGCATGAGATTCGACGACATCGTGATCCCGGACACCGCCGTCTGCCGGAGTGCCCATGAGGTGGCGACCAGGTATCACTCGCCCTCGCTGCTCAACCACTCCGTCCGCGCCTACCTGTGGGCGGCGGCCTACGCGGGGCTGCACGAGATCGCGTTCGACGCCGAACTCCTTTATGTGTCGTCGATGCTGCACGACATCGGGCTGGCGGCGGAGTTCGACAGCCACACGGTGCCGTACGAGGAGGCGGGCGGGCATGTGGCCTGGGCGTTCGCCGCCGGAGCCGGGTGGCCGGTCGAGCGCAGGGTACGGGCCGCCGAGGTGATCATCCGCCACATGTGGGACGAGGTGCCGGTGGCGGAGGACCCCGAGGGGCACCTGCTGGAGCTCTCGACCGGGATGGACATCTCGGGCCGCCGTACCGAGGAGATCCCGCCGGAACTCCAGCAGGAGGTGCTCGCCCGCCACCCTCGGCTGGAGATCGCCAAGGAGTTCGCGGCCTGCGTGACGGACCAGGGCACGCGTAAGCCGGCCAGCCTCGCGGGCAGGTTCGTCCGGGCGGGCATCACGGACCGCATCGCCCGCAACCCGCTGGACGCCTAGCGTCTCAATGGACGACGCGGTGTGAGGCCGGGGCGGGTTCCAGGGTCACGCGGGCCACCGCCGGTACGTGTTCGGCCTCCAGCGCGCTGCGCATGTGCGGGATCGCCACGCCCGCCAGGTGGTCCCTGAGTTCGCTCATCGACGCCTGCTCGTCGGCCACCAGGCGCAGCCGTACCATCAGCCGGTTGCCGGAACCTCCCAGGTCGGCCCCGGCGTTCAGCACGGCGGGGCTGGTCGCGACGTCCGCCGCGACCGCGGCGGCCATGCCCTTCGCGGTGACGTCGGTGACGCCCCCGGGGCCGGTCTCCATCCGCAGCGAGTCGCGGCTGTCGCGGCGGCCCTGGACGAACAGCCAGCGCAGGCCGAGCAGCGCCACGATCACGGCCACCAGCGCGACGACCCACCAGATCCACGGGCTCCAGGCCACGAGGAAGAACCGCACGCGAGCGTCCGCGATCGCCGTTCCCGCCGCGTCCCGCCCGAACGCCCCCATGCCACGCGCCAGCGCGCAGCCGCCGAGTACGGCGAGCACGATGCCGGTCAGGGCCAGTCCCCACCGGTTGCCTCGGCTGGTTCTGCGGTTCACTTGCGCTCCCTCACGTTGACCTTCACCTGGTACGGCTCGACGGGGTTCAGCGCCGCGAGCCTCGACAGCACCATCGCCCGTACGGCCTCGCCGAACCGTTCCCGATCCCACCCGGAGGTGGTCGCGGTGACGGCGGCGGTGTTGCCGTGGACCGAGGCGCGGGCCGAGTGCACGCCCGGAACCCCTTCGGCGGCGTGCGCCAGCGCTCTGGCGAAGCTCTTGCGCCGCATGCCGATGATCAGGTCGGCGTCTCCGGTACGTACCGGGACAAATCTCGGCCTTCCGGGCACCAGCGCGGTCACCACCAGCGCCAGCCCGATCAGCGTGACCAGCGCGGTGCCGAGCAGGAACAGCGGGTCGTTCCACGGAGTCGACGCCGCCCAGATCAGCAGCCGGTCCAGGGGCACCCACCGCAGCGGCCGCCCCGCCAGCGCCGAGACCGTCTCGGCGGCGACCACCGCGCCCAGCACGGTGAGCAGCGCGGCCACCACGACGGCGGGCACGGTCCGCCGCGGCCGGAACGCCCGCAGCGCCGCCCGATCAGCCGCCCGGCCGGAGGCGCCGGTCACGGTGCGGCCGTCTGTCATCCAGCCGCCTTCCCCGGCCAGCGGGGCGTCCGTCGCCTCGTCGGCGAGGCTCGTCACCGGCTTGCCCGCTCGGTCGGCACCGGTACTCATGACGAAACCCCCCGCGGTCCCTCCTGCGGTGCCTCTGGCGAGGTCTGTCGCGGTGCTTCCTGCGGTGCCTCACGTGTCGCCTCTCGCGAAACCTCGCGTGTCGCCTCCCATGAGGAGCCTTGCGGTGCTCGCCCCGCTGTTTCGCGCGGTCCTTCCTGCGGTGCCTCGCGTGTCGCCTCCCATGAGGAGCCTTGCGGCGCTTGTCCCGGCGTTTCGCGCGGTTCCTCCCATGTGGCCGTTGGTGGGGATGTGAAGTCGGTCATCGTGAACTCGGTCATCGTGACGTCCACGCGTGACACCCGCAGGCCCGTCAGCGCGGCGACTCTGGCCGCCACGTGGTTCCTGATCTGGCCGGCCACCGCGCGCAGCGGCACCGGGTAGGCCACGGACACGGTCAGCCCGATCTCGACGTCGCCGCCACGCACCGTCGCGCTCGCCGGGCGCGTCCGGCGCAGCCCGCCGCGCTCGCTCACCTCGCGTACCCCGGCCACCTCGCGCGCGGCATGGCCGGCGATCTTGCCCGCCACGCGGTCCGCGACCTCGGTACGGCCACGCCGCTCGGGCGGTACCGGAGCGGGGCGCTGCTCCGGTACCACTACGACGGCCGTCTCGGACGCGGGCAGGTCGGTGGTCATCTGCGCCTCAACGTGAGGTTCGACAGGTTCACCTCGCCGCCCTCCATGATGCGGCCCACCAGGAGACCGATCGCGCCCAGGACGACCACGAGCAGGAAGGCGCCGAGCCCGCCGAATGCTCCGACTATGCCCAGCACCATGCCTACCGACATGCCGATCACGGGCAGCCACGAGATGTTGTTCATGAGGTCTCCTTCACCGCGTCCTCGGGTGCCGCAGGTGTGTCCGCGGGCACCACGTCGTCGATCCGGATGTTCACCAGACGGTCGCCGGCCAGGTCGGCCACCGCCCGCCGTACCTCTTCGGCCGTTTCGGGGAGGGGGCGGTCGAGCCGCGCCACGATGGCGATGTTCACCTCGTGATCGTCCGCGGACACGCCCGTGAGGCGCTCGCCGGGCAGATAGGTCGCCACCGTGTCGATGAGACCGCCCGACAGCCCGGCCACTCCCGCACAGGCGACGGCCCGCTCGCCGATCAGCCGTACCTCGGTCACCTGGGCGCCGCCCGCCTCAGGCCCGCCCGCCTCAGGGCCGACCACCTGGGAGTCGGTCGTCTGAGCGGCAGACACTTGAGGGCCGCTCGCCCGGGCACCGGTCATCGGACTCTGGGCTCCCGCTCCGTGGCACCCATGTCGCCCGTGCCGCTCGTACCGCCGATCTCTTTCGCGGGTGTGTCCCGCATGGGCAGGTGGACGTCGTCGACCCTGATGTTCACCTCGGTGACCTCGAGCCCGCACATGCGCTCGATCGCGTTGATGACGTTCCGGCGCACGGCCGCGGCCAGTTCGGGGATCGCGATGCCGTACTCGGCGACCAGGTCGAGGTCCGCGGCGGCCTGCCGTTCGCCCACCTCTACCGAGACGCCCTGGGCGAAGCTCTTGTCGGCGCCGACCATGCCGCGCATGGTGCTGAACGCCCTCGCGGCGCCGGCGCCCATGTCGTAGACGCCCGGCACCTCGCGTGCCGCGAGTCCGGCGATCTTCGCTACGACCGCGTCGTCGATGGTGGTGGTGCCCTTGCCGGTCACCAGTGAGCTGGTCTGGCTTTCCTCCACCGTCCTGGCCCGCGGTACGGTGCCCTGCTGATTGGCTACCGTGTCAGCCACGATCCGTCACCTCCCGCACTCGATGTGCTCTTAAAGTCCCCGTAACCTCCATTCAACTGACGATGCGCGGCAAAACGGACTTTAGGTGCGTTTGTGACCGATTTATTAGGCGGGCAGAGCGCGGGACGGCGGCGATAGCCTTGTCAGGTGCGTATAGCGAGGTTCTCCACAGGCGAAGGCGTGTCGTTCGGCGTGGTCGAGGGTGGCCCAGGTGAGGAGTTCGTGTCCGCGATCTCCGGCCACCCGTTCGGGGACGTGCAGTTCACCGGCGAGCGCTTCCCGCTGTCCCAGGTCCGGCTGCTGGCCCCGATGCTGCCCAGCAAAGTGGTGGCCATCGGCAGAAACTACGCCGATCACGCCCGCGAGCTGGGCAACGAGGTCCCGGACGAGCCGCTCATCTTCATCAAGCCGTCGACCTCCGTGATCGGTCACGGTGAGCCGATCGCCTACCCGACGACGCTGTCTCACCGCGTCGACTACGAAGGCGAGCTGGCCGTGGTGATCGGCAGGCTCTGCCGCGAGGTGCCGGTCGAGCGGGCCAAGGACGTCATCTTCGGCTACACCTGCGCCAACGACGTCACCGCCCGCGACCTGCAGAAGAAGGACGTCCAGTTCACCAGGGCCAAGGGTTTCGACACCTTCTGCCCGCTCGGGCCGTGGATCCAGACCGACCTCGACCCCTCCGACCTGGCGCTCACGACGACGGTCAACGGAGAGGTGCGGCAGAGCGGCCGTACCAACCAGCTCATCCACGACATCCCCGCGCTGGTCGCCTACGTCAGCGCGGTCATGACGCTGATCCCCGGCGACGTGATCCTCACCGGCACCCCGGCGGGCGTCGGCCCGGTCGAGGTCGGTGACGAGGTCAGCGTCGGCATCGAAGGCATCGGCACTCTGACGAACAAGGTGGTCTCCCGTGACTGATCTACGGGTGCGTTTCGCCCCGTCGCCTACCGGCATGTTCCACGTAGGCGGCGCCCGCACGGCGCTGTTCAACTGGGCGCTGGCCGAACAGTCCGGCGGCCGCTTCGTGCTACGCGTCGAGGACACCGACGCGACGCGCAACCGCCCCGAGTGGACCGAGGGCATCATCTCGGCGCTCGACTGGATCGGCATCAACGGCACCAACCCGGTGTTCGAGGGCCCCTACTTCCAGTCGGCCTACGAGCCGCAGCACCGCGAGGCCGTGGCCAAGCTGCTCGCCGACGGCAAGGCGTACTTCTGCGACTGCACCCGTGAGGCGCTCGTCGCCCGCACCGGCTCCGAGCACAAGGGTTATGACGGTTTCTGCCGTGACCGGGGGCTGACCGAGGGCGCTGTCCGCTTCCGTACCTCCGACGAGGGTGTCACCGTCGTCGAGGACGTCATCAGGGGCCGGGTGGAGTTCCCCAACGACGCCCAGGAGGACTTCGTCATCGCCCGCACCGACGGCTCGCCGCTCTACGTGCTGGCCAACGCGGTCGACGACATCACCCAGGGCATCACCCACGTCATACGCGGTGAGGAGCACCTGGGCAACGCGGCCAAGCAGCAGCTCCTGTGGCCCGCGCTCGGCGCCAACCCGCCGGTCTGGGCGCACCTGCCGGTGATCGTCAACGAGCAGCGCAAGAAGCTGTCCAAGCGCCGCGACAAGGTGGCGCTGGAGGACTACCGCGCCGATGGCTACCTGGCCGAGGCCATGGTCAACTACCTCATGCTGCTCGGCTGGGGGCCCGGCGACGACCGCGAGATCATGCCGTGGGCGGAGATGGTGCCGCTGTTCGCGCTGGCGGACGTCAACTCCGCCAGCGCCTTCTTCGACGAGAAGAAGCTGCGGGCCTTCAACGGCGAGTACATCCGCGCCCTGCCCGTCGAGACGTTCGAGGAGCGCTGCTCGCCCTACCTCGAGGACGACTGGGACCGGGAGATGTTCAGCAAGGTCGCGGCGCTCGCGCAGACCCGCATCGCCGTGCTGGCCGAGATCAGGCAGAACGTCGACTTCCTCTTCCTGGACGAGCCCGTGTTCGACGAGGCTTCCTGGGACAAGGCGATGAAGAATTCCCCGGTGGAGATCCTCAGCGGCTACCTGGAGCGGCTGGAGACCGTCAACTGGGACCCCGAGTCCCTCAAGGAGGCGCTGGAGCAGGTCGGCGCCGCCCACAGCCTCAAGCTCGGCAAGGCCCAGGCGCCCGTGCGCGTGGCCGTCACGGGCCGGACGGTGGGTCTGCCGCTGTTCGAGTCGATCGAGGTGCTGGGCCGCGAGCGTACCGAGGAGCGGATCCGCGCCGCACTGACGCGACTCCAGGGCTGAACTCAGGGGTGCGACAGCGTCGCACCCCTGAGCCGTGCGGGCGGTCAGAGCAGGCCGCGGCGCTCCAGGAGCGGCTGGATGCTCGGCTCGCGGCCGCGGAAGTTGCGGAAGGCGGTCAGCGAGTCGAGGCTGCCGCCCTTGGACAGCAGCTCGCGGCGGAAGTGGTCGCCGTTCGCCCGCTCCAGCCCGCCGTTCTCCTTGAACCACTCGACGCTCTCGGCGTCGAGCACCTCGCTCCAGATGTAGGAGTAGTAGCCGGCGCTGTAGCCCCCCGCGAAGATGTGCGCGAAGTAGTTGGTCCGATAGCGCGGCCGGACCGTCGAGAGGGCGATCCCGGCCGTCTCCAGCGCCGCGGACTCGAACTCCTCGGCGTCGGCCACCGCCTCGCCCGCGGCCAGCTTGTGCCAGGCCCAGTCGAGCAGCGTCGCGGCCAGGTATTCGACGGTCATGAAGCCCTGGTTGAACTTCTCCGCGGCCTTCATCTTCTCCACCAGCTCGGCGGGCATCGGCTCGCCCGTCTCGTGGTGCTTGGCGTAGTTGGCCAGGATCTCCGGCCAGGTCGCCCACATCTCGTTGACCTGGGACGGGTACTCGACGAAGTCGCGCGGCACACTGGTGCCCGACACGCGGGGGAAGCGCACCTCGGAGAACAATCCGTGCAGCGCGTGCCCGAACTCGTGGAAGGCCGTGTTGACCTCGTCGTACGTCAGCAGCGTCGGCCCGGAGGCCGGCTTGGTGATGTTGAGGTTGTTCATCACGACCGGCTGCTCACCGAACAGGCCCGACTGGTCGACCAGGTTGTTCATCCACGCGCCGCCACGCTTGTTGGGCCGGGCGTACGGGTCGAGCAGGAACAGGCCGAGCGGGCCGCCGTCCTCGTTGAACACCTCGTAGACGCGTACGTCCTCGTGGTAGCCCTTCAGGTCGGGCCGCTCGGTGAACGTGACGCCGTAGAGCCGGGTCGCCGCGTGGAACACGCCGTCCCGGAAGACGCGCCACAGCTCGAAGTAGGGCCGCATCGCCGCGGCGTCGAAGTCGTAGCGGGCCTGGCGCACCTTCTCCGAGTAGTAGGACCAGTCCCACGGCTCGATCGCGAACCCGGCCTGTTCGGCGAGCGCCTCCGCCTCCTTCTTGGCATTGCGTACGGCCGGCCCGACGAGCTGCCCCAGCATGCCCTCGACCGCCTCCACGGTCTTGGCCGTCTGGTCGGCGACCGTGTAGGCGGCGTGGCTGGGGAAGCCCAGCAGCGCGGCCCGCTCGGCCCGCAGCGTCGCCATCCTGATCGCCAGCTCGAAGTTGCGCGGCGCCCGCTCCACGCTCAGCGTGTAGAGCCTGCGGCGCACCTCACGGTCGGTGAGCTGGGCCAGCCCCGGCTGGTTGGTGTAGTTGAGCAGCGGCAGGACGTAGCGCCCGTCCTTCTCCAGCGACTGGATCGTGGCCTCGTCGAAGCCGTCGAGGTCCTTGGCGTCGTCGACGACCAGCGCGGACTCGCTCAGCGCCTTGAGCAGGTTCTGGGCGAACTCGGTGGACAGCCGGGACAGCTCCTCGTTGAGCCGCCTGAGCTCGCCCTGCTCGGCCTCCGACAGGTCGGCGCCGGCCCTGACGAAGTCCTCGCGGTATTTCTCCAGCAGCCACGACTCCTCGGGGTCGTCGGTGGCCACCTGCTTGATGCGGGCCCAGAGCGCACGGTTGAGCCGGATGGCGTCACTGTGCTTGGCCAGCGCGGGCGAGATCTGCTTCTCCAGCTCCAGGACGCCCTCGGTGGAGTTGGAGGAGACGATGCTGAAGAAGGCCGTGGACACGCGCTCCAGGACACGCCCGGAACGCTCCAGCGCGGCGATCGTGTTGTCGAAGGTGGGCGGCTCGGTGCTGTCCGCGATCGCGTCCACCTCGGCCAGCCCCTCCGCCATCCCGCGCTCGAACGCCGGGAGGTAATGCTCCTCGCGGATCTCCTCGAAAGGCGGCAGTTGGTACGGCAGGTCGCTGGGGGCGAAGAAGGGGTTCTCTGACAACGCTTGGGCTCCTCCACGTGGTGCTTTGTCCCCCTCAGCTTGGCACGATCGGACCCTTCCTGCCCCCCGGAGGAAGGCGGTTCGGCAATCGTTTTGGTCTTGCACCCCAAGCTGGGCTATTCTTTCGGACGTCGCCAAAACGCGCCCCACGGGGTTCGGGCCGGTGGGGTATGGTGTAATTGGCAGCACGACTGATTCTGGTTCAGTTAGTCTAGGTTCGAGTCCTGGTACCCCAGCGTTCAACGGATGTCTCGCAGAGACATCCGTTTTTTGCTTATGGATGAGTTCCGGATCCGGCGGGGGTCGTTCCTCGCCTTCGTGGCCCCGCTCCTGATGCCCCTCGTGCTCTTCTTCGCGGTGTGCCTGCTGCTCGGCGCCATCCTGACGGGCAGTTCGATCGCCGGCGTGCTGATCGGCCTCCTCGGCGCCTGCGCGCTCCTCGGCGTTCTGGCGGTCAAGCATCGGCGGATGGTGGCGGGCACCGTCGTACGTTTCTCCCCGCAGGGCGTGGAGCTGGCGGACGCCTACGGCTTCCGCCTCCGGCTGGAGTGGGCCCGGATGGAGCGCATTGACGTCGTGGAGAGCCGGATGGCCAGTCCCCGTACGATCGGGCGCCTCGGCGGCGTCCGGGTCCGTGCTGGCGCTCTGCGGTCCGCCGGGCTGATCGGCTGGGGCACCCGGGAGGTGCCGCCGCGTGTGCCCCGCTGGATGCGGGCCCAGCTCGCCGCGGGGCCCGTCGATCCGCGGACCGGCCTCCAGTGGCTCGGCATCCCGCTCGGCGCCATCGACCCGCTCTGGGAACGCGGCCCGATGGGCGACTGGGTCCGCCGCCAAAGGCCCGATCTGCTGGCCTGATAGTGGTTTGGAGGTGCTCCGAGGGTGCGGTAGAGTTACCTGCGTTGCCGGGGAAACCCGGCACCATCGCTTGTGGACAGGGTCCCGTCGTCTAGTGGCCCAGGACGCCGCCCTCTCAAGGCGGTAGCGCCGGTTCGAATCCGGTCGGGACTACCACTGTCACACAAGCTCACGAAGGTCCCGTCGTCTAGTGGCCCAGGACGCCGCCCTCTCAAGGCGGTAGCGCCGGTTCGAATCCGGTCGGGACTACATTTTTTCACCGCTCTCGGTCGCGCACAGCGCCGAGGGCTTTTTTATTGGCCCCGCTGTGAAGCACGCGAATGGCGCCGCCCCAGCAACTGGAGCGGCGCCATCCGTACGACTGCCTAGGAGTTGGAGCGGGCCTTGAACAGCGCCCGCCGCGCCGCCTTGGCGACCTGCTTGTCGGGGTGGACCTGCGAGATCAGGTCGAGCAGCTCTTCGACGTGCGCGTGCGGGATCTTCCAGATCACCTCGAGCAGGTTGTTGAGCAGCTCGGGCCCGATGTCCCGCAGGCTGCCGACGAACTCCGACCTGCCGAGCCCGGCCGAGATCGTCCACATGTCGAGGATCAGCCAGTGGGTGTCGTCCTGCGTCGGCTCCGGCGCGTCCGGCACCTGAAGCTGGCTCAGGTGCGTGGCCGCGTACGGGCGCAGCGACGACTGCTTCAGCGCTTCCTGCCAGGCCGGGATGGCCGCCTCACCGAGCGTGCCGACCACGCTGGCCGCCTGCACCCGGATGAGCGCGTCGGACTCGTCCTGGGCGGCGGCCTCCAGCAGCTCCTCGGCCGCCTTGCCCGGCTCGCGCAGCCGCATCCAGTCGGCGAACTCGGCGTCGGCCTCCTCCTCCGGCAGCTCGGCGCTGAGCGCGAGCAGCTCGTGGGCGCTCATCGAGTCGATGGCCGGACGCGCGTCGACCTCGATGTCGGAGTCGTCGACCAGATGGACGACGCCCTCGGTGCCCAGCGGCGTGAGGCTGACCGTCTGGCCGTCGGCCTCCACCATGCCGTAGCCGGTCAGCCAGGCGATCGCCCCGGCGAGCGGGTCGCCCGCCGCCTCCCAGGCGTCGGCGCCCAGCTCGTCGAGCTCGGCGGCGGCCTCGGACAGCTCCTGGCCGAGCTCGCCGACGTCGCGGGAGCCGCCCCCGAGGAGCAGCCGGACCAGCACGCCCCGTGTGAGGCCCGCCAGGGCCATCGTGAGGTCCTCGTCGGGCAGCTCGGGGTCGCCGTAGTCGACCGAGTGCAGGCCGAGCATCCAGGCGTCGAGCACGTCCTCGTCGTCGTCGAACGGCCACTCGGACGTGTCGTCCTGGACGCCCACGGTGTTGGCGTCACCCGGCTCCAGGAACTCCAGGTCGACGGCGAGGTTCCAGACGTTCCACAGCTGCGGGACGGCCTCGGCGAGCGAGCCGTCGGTCTCCGGCCTGGGCAGCCCGACGGCGGCCAGCGCCTCAGCCACCTCGTCGTCGGAGAGCAGGGTGTCTTCCCCCACCCGGCGCCCCGAACCCACCCACAGAGCCAGGTCGCGGGCCTGGGCGATCAGCGGCACGGTGCGGGCGGCCGCGGCCAGCTCGGAGTCGGGGCGCAGCCTGATCGTGTCGAGGTCGGCCAGCGCGTCGGCGAACGGCTCGAAGTCGCCCAGGTCGCCGATCTCCTCCTCCTCCTCCTCGTCGTCGCCTTCGGCGTCGTCGTCCAGGAGGTCCTCCATCAGCTCGACGAAGTCGTCCTCGACGTCGTCGAGCTCGGCCTGCAGGTCGGAGAGGGAGTCCGAACCCTCGGTGAGCCGTCCGGTCTGGGAGAGGAACGTCAGGTACGCGTCCACGGCGGGCAGCATCCCGTCGGCGGCGGCGTCGGGGTCCTCCACGACCTTGGGCATGCGGTCGAGCAGCAGGTTGCGCAGGTCGGCACGCTTCCACGTGCCGAGATCCTGGGAGAAGGCGAGGCGGTGCCACAGCGCCGCTGGTCCCACGAGCTCGGGGTCGCTCTCGGGCGCGTTGGCACGTGCCCACATGATGAACTCTTCGAGCAGGGGTCGCAGCTCAGTGGCGGCTACCTCGATGCGATCTGTCACGCACTCAGGCTAGTGCGCCCGCGAGGCACTCGGCTCCCCAAATAAGCGCTTTTGCTGATCATGACGTGCGACGCATGGCCTCGGTGATGCGCTCAGCCGCTGCCATCACGGGCACGGCGTGCAGTCGGCCAGGGGCTCGCGTCAGCCGTTCGATGGGTCCGGAAACCGAGACCGCCGCGATGACCTTGCCGCCGCTGCCCCTTATCGGCGCGGAGACGCTGGCCACTCCCTGCTCGCGCTCGCCGACGCTGTGCGCCCAGCCCCTGCGCCGCACCGACGCCAGCGTGGCCGCGGTGAACTTGGCGCCGCGCAGCCCCCGGTGCAGGCGGTCGGGCTCCTCCCACGCCAGCAGGATCTGGGCGGCCGAACCCGCCGTCATCGGCAGCGCCGAGCCCACGGGCACGGTGTCGCGCAACCCGCTGGCCCGTTCGGCCGCGGCGACGCAGACCCGCTCGTCGCCCTGGCGCCGGTAGAGCTGCGCGCTCTCGCCGGTCAGGTCGCGCAGTTGCATTAACACGGGCGCGGCCACCGCGAGCAGCCGGTCCTCGCCCGCCGCGGTGGACAACTCGGAAAGCCGCGGGCCGAGCACGAACCTGCCCTGCGTGTCGCGGGTCACGATGCGGTGGTGCTCGAGTGCGACGGCGAGCCGGTGGGCCGTGGGTCTGGCCAGGCCGGTGGCCTGGACCAGCTGAGCCAGCGAAGCGGGACCCGCTTCGAGGGCATTGAGTACCAGAACGGCCTTGTCCAGTACGCCGACTCCGCTAGAGTTGTCCATACACCGATACTGCCGTCTCGACATATGAGAAGGCAAGTCGGAATCAACCAGGAGGAGATCATGGCCCGCACATTGGCGGAGAAGGTCTGGGAGCAGCATGTCGTGCGCCGCGCCGACGGCGAACCCGACCTCCTCTACATCGACCTGCACCTCATTCACGAGGTGACCAGCCCGCAGGCGTTCGACGGTCTCCGTCTCGCCGGTCGGCCCGTGCGCAGGCCTGAGCTCACCATCGCCACCGAAGACCACAACGTGCCGACCGTGCTCGGCCCGATCGCCGACCCGGTGTCCAAGACCCAGGTCGAGACGCTGCGCAAGAACGCCGCCGAGTTCGGGATCCGGCTCTACCCTATGGGCGACGCGGGCCAGGGCGTGGTCCACATCATCGGCCCGCAGTTCGGCCTGACCCAGCCGGGCATGACGATCGTGTGCGGTGACTCCCACACCTCCACGCACGGCGCGTTCGGCGGCATCGCGTTCGGCATCGGCACCTCCGAGGTCGAGCACGTGCTGGCCACCCAGACGCTGCCGGCCTACCGGCCCAAGACGATGGCCATCGAGGTCACGGGCGAGCTGCCCGTCGGCGTCACGGCCAAGGACCTGATCCTGGCCATCATCGCCAAGATCGGCACCGGCGGCGGCCAGGGTTACATCGTCGAATACCGCGGCGAGGCCATCCGCAAGCTCTCCATGGAGGGCCGCATGACGGTCTGCAACATGTCGATCGAGGCCGGCGCCCGCGCGGGCCTGATCGCGCCCGACGAGACCACGTTCGCCTACCTCAAGGGCCGCCGGCACGCGCCGACGGGCGAGGCGTGGGACCAGGCCGTCGAATACTGGAAGTCGCTGCGCACCGACGACGACGCCGAGTTCGACCGGGTGGTCGAGATCGACGCCTCGACGCTCACGCCGTACGTCACCTGGGGCACCAACCCCGGCCAGGGCCTGCCGTTGAACGCGTCCGTGCCCAGTCCTGAAGACTTCGCCGACCCGATCGCGCGGTCGGCGGCCGAGCGGGCGCTCGAGTACATGGGCCTCACGGCCGGCACGCCACTGCGCGAGATCGAGGTCGACACGGTCTTCGTCGGCTCGTGCACCAACGGCCGCATCGAGGACCTGCGCGCCGCCGCCGAGATCCTGCGCGGCCGCCAGGTGGCCACCCGCACGCTGATCGTGCCCGGCTCGATGATGGTCAAGGCCCAGGCCGAGCAGGAGGGCCTGCACGAGGTGTTCAAGGCCGCGGGCGCCGAGTGGCGCGAGGCGGGCTGCTCGATGTGCCTCGGCATGAACCCCGACACGCTCAAGCCGGGCGAGCGCAGCGCCTCCACCTCCAACCGCAACTTCGAGGGCCGTCAGGGCAAGGGTGGCCGCACCCACCTGGTGTCGCCGCAGGTCGCCGCCGCGACCGCCGTCACCGGCCATCTGACCGCCCCCGCCGACCTCGCTTAGGAGAGCCTTCCGATGGACGCCTTCACCACCCACACCGGTACGGCGGTGCCGCTGCGCCGCAGCAACGTCGACACCGACCAGATCATCCCGGCCGTCTGGCTCAAGCAGGTCAGCCGGACCGGGTTCGAGAAGGGCCTGTTCGCCGCCTGGCGCGAGGACCCGACGTTCGTGCTCAACGACCCGTCCTACGACGGCGCCTCGATCCTCGTCTCGGGTCCCGACTTCGGCACCGGCTCCTCGCGCGAGCACGCCGTGTGGGCTCTGCAGCAGTACGGCTTCCGCGTCGTGATCGCCGCCAGGTTCGGCGACATCTTCCGCAACAACTCCACCAAGATGGGCCTGCTCCCCGTCATCCTGCCGGGCGAGAAGGTCGAGGCCCTGCAGGCGGCCGTCGAGGCCGAGCCGGGGCTGGCGGTGACCGTCGACCTCGCCGATCGCCAGGTCCGCTGGGCCGATGAGGTCGTCGGTTTCGAGATCGACGACTACACCCGCTGGCGCCTCATGGAGGGCCTCGACGACATCGGACTGACCCTGCGTCATGCCGATGATGTGGCGACGTACGAGAATGGTCGGCAGCCATGGCTGCCGACGACCGTCTAGAAGACGACGCACTGGCGCGGCGGCTGCGCGAAGCGCACCGCCGCGTCCGCATGCTGCCCGCAGCCGAAAAGGAACGGCTGGCCCGCCGCTATGTGGCGATCTGCGATCTGGCCAAGCGGGATCCGGAAAGGGCGGCCGCCCGCCTCGAGGCGTTTCTCGAAGCGCTCGACAGCGATTTCGACACGCCACGCGCACCCGAAAACACGCTCGGTGATTGAGTTCCCTCGCGATCCCGCCTACTTTCGAGCGCGTAAGGGGTTTCTACGTAAGAACTCATGAGCTGGAACCCCGAGCCGTAACTGGGGGAGCAGAACTTTATGAACAAGCGAGAACTCGTCGATGCCATCGCAGATCGGGTGGGCGACAGGAAAACGGCCACGGAGGCCGTGAACGCGATCATCGACGCCGTCCAGAAGGCGGTCGCCAGCGGGGACAAGGTCTCGATCACCGGCTTCGGCGCTTTCGAGATGGTCCACAAGCCGGCCAGGAGCGCTCGCAATCCGTCAACGGGTGCCGAAATCCGGGTCGCGGAGAGCTGGGGACCCAAGTTCCGTCCGGGCTCGGACTTCAAGGAACTGGTGAACGTCGGCGGCAAGAAGCTCGCGAAGAAGAAGTAAGGCAAAGAGGCAGCCGGGCGCCCGGTCCCCGTCGTGGGGCCGGGCGTTTCCTTATGCGGGCAGCGGAAAGGTCGACAGCGTTATGTAGGTGATCTCGTCATCCGCCATCGCGAGGCGGACCCGCTGCCCCGAGCGCAGCAGCCGCAGCGGCCCCGCGTCGAAGGCGGGCGTGCCGAACTCCAGCACGGTCCCGTCATCGAGGAAGACCGTGCCGGAACGCGTCACCGGATCGAAACTGCGTACCGTCGCCTGCATGTGGACCAGCGTAAACGGTGGGGATCGGCGCGGCGAGGCGTCACGAAGGCGGCCACAGCTCGGCGACCACCGCCGCGGTGTGCCGCCCCAGCCCCAGGGCGATGGCGGCACGCAGGTCGTCGGGGGTGTCCACGTCGCGTCTGACCGAGTCGATGCCCTCCGGGCACAGCTCCTTGGCGCCGCCCGCCAGGTGCTTGGCCCGCGACTCCCCGCCGAAGCGCGGCGTGAACGGGCGACCCGGTCGTACCCCGTAGAAGGTGGTGCCGACATCGAGCGCGTCCGGCACGAAGGACTGGTCGAACTCCGCCGCGCAGGCCAGCGCGGTGGCCAGCTCCGCCGGGCGGAGCGCGGGCAGGTCGGCCTGCAGGGCGCCGACCGCGTCGCCGGGCGCGAGGCGTACGGCGTGCGCCGCGCCCGTGCGCAGGGCGGTGTTGAGGCCCCGGTCGGGGTCGTGCACCACCTCGGCGCCCAGCGCGGTCAGCGGCCCGGCGGCGGCCGGGTCGGCGGTCACCACGATTACCCGGGCCACCAGCGGGCAGGAGAGCGCCGCCGCGACGGTGTCGCAGGCGACGGCGACGGCCAGCCGGGTGCGGTGGGGGCCCGTGGCGGCCGCCAGCCGCGTCTTGGCCGCGACCAGCGTCTTCACCGGAATGACCAGTGACCAGCGGATGCTCATAGGGTTAAGCATCGCGCCTCGACATCCCATGCGGCCAACCGGGAGACTTGGGGCGCAGACCGTAGGAGGAGATCATGAGCCGCCCCACGCGCCCATCGCGTTTCTGGGAGACCCTGGCCGTAGTGATCGTGAAACCACTGTCATGGCTCCTGATCAAGAAGGACTGGCGCAAGGGCGAGCGCATCCCCCGCACCGGCGGCGTGATCATCGCGGCGAACCACCTCTCCTGGACCGACCCCGTCCTGCTGTCGCACTTCCTCTACAACAACGGGCGCTGGCCCGTCATCCTGGCCAAGTCCGTGCTGTTCAAGGTGCCGCTCCTCGGCCACGCCATCCGCTCCCTGCGGGCCATCCCGGTCGAGCGGGGCAGCAACGAGGCGGCCAGGTCGCTGCACGAGTCGTCGGCGCGGCTGAAGGACGGCGCCGCGATCTTCTTCTACCCCGAGGGCACCTGCACCCGGGATCCCGACCTGTGGCCCATGGTCGGCAAGACGGGCGCGGCGCGGCTGGCCCTGGAGAGCGGCGCGCCGGTGATCCCGGTGGCCCACTGGGGCGCGCAGGAACTGCTGCCTTATGGGGACAAACGGCTCAGGCTGTTCCCGCGCAAGACGTTCCGCGTGATGGTGGGGCCGCCGGTCGACCTGTCGTCATACGCCGGCAAGCCGCCGGAGGCCGAGGTGTTGCGCGCGGCCACCCACGACATCATGATGGCGATCACCGCTCAGCTCGCGGAGCTGCGCGGACAGAAGGCCCCTGAGGCTCCCTACGACCCCGCCGGACGGTGACGGCATGACGAAGGTGGCCGTGTTCGGCACCGGTTCGTGGGGCACCACGTTCGCGATGATCCTGGCCGAGGCCGGCAGCAGGACCGTGCTGTGGGGGCGCCGGCCGGAGCTGGTCGCGGCGATCGAGCGCAGCCACACCAACCTCGACTACCTGCCCGGTGTGGCGCTGCCGCCCTCGCTGCGCGCGACGACCGACCCGGCCGAGGCCCTTGACGGCGCCGACTTCGTGGTGCTCGCCGTGCCGTCCCAGTCGCTGCGGCCCAACCTGGCCGCCTGGCGCGAGCACATCCCGCGCGACGCGGTCCTGGTCAGCCTGATGAAGGGCATCGAGCTCGGCACGACCAAGCGGATGAGCGAGGTCATCCGCGAGGTGGCGGGGGTGTCCGAGGACCGGGTCGCCGTCGTCTCGGGCCCCAACCTGGCCAAGGAGATCGCCCAGCGCCAGCCCGCCGCCACCGTCGTGGCCAGCGCGGACGAGGGCGTCGCCGCGCGGCTGCAGGACGTCTGCCACCTGCCGCCGTGGTTCCGCCCCTACACCAACACCGACGTGGTCGGCGTCGAGCTGGGCGGCGCGGTCAAGAACGTGATCGCGCTGGCCGTCGGCGTGGCCGCGGGCATGGGGATGGGCGACAACGTCGGCGCCATGCTGATGACCAGGGGACTGGCCGAGATCTCCCGGCTGGGCGCGGCACTGGGGGCCGACCCGCACACCTTCGCCGGACTGGCCGGGATGGGCGACCTGGTGGCCACCTGCACCTCGCCGCTGTCGCGCAACCGCACGTTCGGCGAGAACCTGGGCCGCGGCATGACGCTCGCCGAGGTCATCGCCGCCACCAAGCAGACCGCCGAGGGCGTCAAGTCCTGCGAGTCCGTGCTCGAACTGGCCAGGAAGCACGACGTGGAGATGCCGATCACCGAGGTAGTCGTGGGCGTGGTGCATGACGGCATGTCGCCGAGCGAGGCGGGGATGCTGCTCATGTCCCGCTCGCCCAAGCCCGAGCGCTACGGCGTTTGAGCACATGACCGCGCGCTTGACTCGCTGTCCTGGGTACGCGCCGGTAGATTCGGACCTCATGAGCAAGCCACGCGTCGCCGTCGTTTTCGGAGGTCGCAATTCCGAGCATGCCGTATCCCTCATGGGAGCCGGCAGCGTGCTGGAGGCGATCGACAGGAGCAAGTACGAGGTGATCCCCATCGGGATCGCCCAGGACGGCAGGTGGGTGCTGGCCGCGGCAGACCAGCGGTTCGCCATCGAGGCCGGCGAGCTGCCCGCCGTCGACACCACCGGCGCGGCCCTGGCGCTGCCGTCCGGCGACGCCTCACTGGTGGCTTACGACCCGGGCAGCATCCCCGTCGAGCTGGGCGCCGTCGACGTGGTCTTCCCCGTCATGCACGGCCCGTTCGCCGAGGACGGCACGATCCAGGGCCTGCTGGAGATGGCCGGGGTCCGCTACGTCGGCTCCGGCGTGCTGGCCAGCGCGGTGGGCATGGACAAGGCCCACATGAAGACGGTCATGGCGGCCGCCGGGCTGCCGATCGGGCGCTATGTGGTGGTGCGCGAGCGTGACTGGCGGCTCGACCGGGACCGGGTGCTGAAGGAGGCCGAGGGGCTCGGCTGGCCGGTGTTCGTCAAGCCGGCCAGGGCCGGGTCGTCGCAGGGCATCTCCAAGGCGCACGACCGGGGCTCGCTGGAGCGGGCCGTCGAGTTCGCCCGCGAGCACGATCCCAAGGTGCTCATCGAGGCCGCCATCGAGGGGCGCGAGATCGAGTGCGCGGTGCTCGAATCGCTCGGCGACGAGCCCGCGATCGCGTCGACGCCCGGCGAGGTCACGGTCCAGGGCGGTCAGGAGTTCTTCGACTTCGAGGCCAAGTACTACCCCGACCAGATGTCGCTCACCGTGCCCGCCGACCTGCCGGAGGCGGTGGCCGAGGAGCTGCGGGCGATGGCCGTGCGCGCGTTCGAGGCGCTCGACTGCGAGGGGCTGTCGCGGGTCGACTTCTTCTACACGCCCGAGGGAGAGCTGGTCTTCAACGAGATCAACACCATGCCCGGGTTCACCTCGTTGTCGGTGGCGCCGCAGCTGTGGGCCGCTTCGGGGCTGTCCTACCCGGCGCTGGTCGACCGGCTCATCCAGCTCGCGCTGAACCGGTCACCCGGACTGCGCTGACATCTTGCCGATCGGCCCCGACAGGTCCGCGAGGACCGAAGGGGCCTCGTGCGTGCCCGCGATCGTGACCTCGACATAGGCGGGGTCCGCGATCGCGGTGTACAGCGTCGGCCGGTCGGGGTCGGCGAACCAGCCCACGCCGTCGATCTCCTGCAGCGTGTCGGTCGGCGCCATCCGCGCGGGGCGCGGCACACCGCACCGAAGCGCGATCTCCGCCTCCCCCCAGACCGCCACGTACGGCGACGCCGGCGTGGACTCACCGCGTGCGGCGCCGTCGAGTGTCTTGGGCAGCCGCCCGGCCAGGCTCACGCAGGCCGCCGCCGCCTCGGCCGCCGGCGTGGGCGGCTCCACTCGCACGGCACCGCCGCACCCGGCGAGGGTCAGCAGGGCGAGCAGGACAGTGGTGCGGCGCATGAAATAGATTTACCTCAGATGTGCACGATCGGGCACGTCAGAGTGCGTGTGATGCCCTCCACGGCCTGAATCTGGGCGACCACCAGCTTGCCCAGTTCGTCGACGTTGTTGGCCTCCGCGCGCACGATCACGTCGTAGGGGCCGGTGACGTCCTCCGCCTGTGTGACTCCCGGGATGCCGGAAATCTCGAGGGCCACGCTCGCGGCCTTGCCGACCTCGGTCTGAATAAGGATGTAGGCCTGCACCATTACGTCCTCCCGGGCGATTCGATCACGCCGAAGGGCCACCGTACCCTGTGTGCGTCAGGAGGTGCGTCATCACAGTCGGAGATCTCGGCGAATTCGGAGCGGTGTCTCGTATTTCTGGACGATTGCCGCAAGGTGCGACGGTGCTGCTCGGTCCCGGCGACGACGCGGCGATGGTCAGTGCGCCCGACGGACGCGTAGTGGTGTCTACGGATCTGCTACTCGAGGGTAGGCACTTTCGCCGCGATTGGTCCAGCGGGTACGACGTAGGGCGTAAAGCCGCAGCTCAGAACCTTGCCGACGTGGCTGCCATGGGGGCCGTGCCGACCTCCATCGTGGTCGGCCTGGGGATGCCTCCGGACCTGCCCGTCGAGTGGCTCGACGCGCTCGCCGACGGGTTCCGCGAGGAGTGCGCGGTGGTGGGGGCGAGCGTCGTGGGCGGCGACATCGCGCGCAGCGAGCTGGTCGTCATCGGGGTGACCGCGCTCGGCGACCTGGGCGGCCGGAGGCCGGTGACCCGGTCGGGCGCGCGGCCGGGGCAGGTGGTGGCCGTGGCCGGGCGTCTCGGGTACGCCGCCGCGGGGCTGGCGCTGCTGGAGTCCGGGTGGGCGGCTTCGGAGGGGATGCCTCTCTCCCGGCCGCAGGAGGCGCTCTGGGAGGCCGTGGCCGCGCATCGGCGCCCGTGCCCGCCCTACGCCGCGGGACCCGAGGCGGCGGAGCTGGGGGCCGCCGCGATGCTCGACGTGAGTGACGGGCTGCTCCAGGACCTCGGGCACATCGCGGCGGCCAGTGGCGTGCGCGTCGAGCTGGACCCGGCGGCGTTCGTCGTGGGGGAGCCGGTGGCGGCGGCGGCCAAGGAGCTGGGGGCCGATCCGCTGGACTGGATCCTCGGTGGGGGCGAGGATCACGCGCTCGCGGCGGTCTTCCCCGCCGAGGTGGCGCTCCCGCTTTCGTGGCGGATCGTGGGAGACGTCGTCGCAGGTCAGGGCGTGGTCGTCCGAGGTCGCGAAACTGGCCATGCCGGATGGGATCACTTTGCGTGACATTACGCCGCGATTTGTGTAAGGTTTGGCGGATTTGGGGTGTGACTACCGGGAATGCTGGGACAAAGCCGTAGTAAAGGTGTTATGAAGATTGGCGGCCACTGTAACCGGCAGAAAGGGCAGCCATATGGGCCGCCACGGCACAGGTGGATCCGACGACGAGGATGATTGGGGGGACGAGGGCTCCGACGACATTCAGTTGGACCTCAGGTCCACCACCGACCCCGCCGCGAGGTGGGCCGCCGTCCCGGATCCGACCGCCAAGAGCGCCTTCTGGGGCCCGGACGAGCAAGGTGCCGAGCCGCCAGGCTGGCCCTCGCCGCCGGACCAGGTCGAGGTGACGGGTCAGTGGGCACCGATGCCGAAACGGGAAGGCGGACCGGCCCCGGCCGGACCGGCTCCTGACGCACGCCCTGACCCGTTCGAGACGACGGGCGCGTTCGCGCCGCCGCCGCGGTCGAAGGCCGCGGGCAGGCCTCCGGAGTCGTCCGCCGAACCCCCGAGCGCGTTCACGCGCCCGGAAGGCGCCGCAAGCAGCTTCACCCGGCCCGAGGGGGCTCCGGTTGCGTTCATGCGCCCGGAAGACTCCTTCACGCGGCCCGCAGGGCCCCCTGGGGGGCCGGGCGCGTTCCCGGAAGGGCCGACCGAGACTACGGGCGCCTTCCTACCCCCCGAAGGCGTGTTCAACCAACCGCAGCAACCTCCAGCGGGCGGGCCGAACCGCCAGGAGGGGCCGTTCGAGACGACCGGCGCCTTCACGCGTCCGCAGTGGGACGTCCCCGGCCCCGCCGGGGAGCCTTCCTCGAACGAGACGCGGGACTTCAACGAGCCGTTCGGCGCCACCCAGGTCTTCGGCTCCAACGAGGCGTTCGGGCCGCCGCCGAACGAGCCGCCCGCGCCGGGCGACATCAAGGTGTACGGCGCGCCGACCATGGTCGACGCGCCCACGCCCGCCTGGGCGGACAGCGGTGACAACGCCGACAACGGCTTCCTCGGCTCGGGCTGGTCGTCGGACGAGCCGATCGACGAGCCGGAGCCGCGCAGGCGCCGTGGCCGCAAGAAGCCGCCCGCCGACCCCGACGTGCTCGCCGCACCACCCAGTGGCGGGCGGGGCAAGGTGGCGCTGCTCTCGGTCGCCGCCGTGGCCGTCGTCCTGGGCGGCACCGTCGCCGGCGTCAAGTTCATGAGCTCCTCGGACGACCCGGCCAAGTGCTCCGGCACCACCTGCGCGGCCGTACAGGTCTCCAACCAGCCCGGCCCGAAAGTCACCGAGTCCGCCCCGGAGGAGGAGCCCACGGAGGAGCCCTCCGACGAGCCGACCAAGAAGGAGAGCAAGCCCGCCGACACCCCGAGGCCGTCGGCCACGGTCAACGTGCGTACGCCGCGCCGTAGCGCCTCACCGACACCGACGCCGACCAAGACGAAGACGAAGGATCCGGTCCGGCCCACGAGAGAGCCGGTCGCGACGAGCCCCACGGAGAGCCCCACAGAGGAGCCGACCGAGGAGTCCACGACGATCAACGACCCCAACACGGGCGCTCCCGTGGATCCCCAGTCCTCCGTCACGGCCAACCCCCTAGCCGGCGGCCAGTCGGTGAGCCTGAACTTCGACGTGGTCAACCAGGGGCTCGTGGGGTACACCGCGCACCTGGACGTCGTCAACGCCTCCGCGGAGGCGCTGCCGGCGCTCACGGTCTCCCTGCCCATCCGTGGCCGGGTGCTGGACGTGAAGGGCGCCGGGTGGACCCAGGACGGCGATCAGCTGATCATCGATCTGTCCCAGTCGCTCGACACGGGCGGCTCCACCCAGCTGACGATCTCGGCCACGGGCCGCGGCGCCGCACCGGCGAACTGCGGCCTGGTCGGTGGGGAGTGCGCCGTCAACTAATCGGCCAGGTGGTTGGATGGGCGATATGACGGTTACGACCCCTCCACGCGTGCTGACCGTCGCCGGATCCGACTCCGGCGGCGGCGCGGGCATCCAGGCCGACCTCAAGACCATGCTCGCCCTGGGCGTCCACGGCATGAGCGTCATCGCCGCGGTGACCGCCCAGAACTCGCTGGGCGTCCAGGGCTACTGGGAGCTGCCGCCCGAGGCCGTACGGGCGCAGCTCGACTCGGTGCTCGGCGACATCGGCGCGCAGTCGGTCAAGACCGGCATGCTGGCCTCGCCGGGACTGGTCGAAGTCGTGGCGGAGGCGCTCGGCGCGTACCCGGCGCCGGTGGTGGTCGATCCGGTAGGCGTGTCCAAGCACGGAGACCCGCTGCTGGCGCCCGAGGCCGTCGATACGGTCAGGACGCGGTTGCTGCCGGTCGCCACCGTCGTGACGCCCAACCTGTGGGAGGTCGAGCAGCTCACCTCGGTCAAGGTCGAGGACGAGCACGGCCTGCGCCGCGCCGCGGACGCCATCCTGGAGCTGGGCCCCACCTGGGCCCTGATCAAGGGTGGCCACCTGCCCGGCGAGCCCGTGGACCTGCTCACGGACGGCACGAGCGAGTATCGCTTCTCCGCCCCGCGCCTGGACAACCGGCACACGCACGGCACGGGCTGCACGCTCGCCTCGGCGATCGCCGCCCGCCTCGCGCTGGGGGACGACGTGCCGACGGCGGTGGGCAAGGCGAAGGAGTATGTGACGGGCGCCATCGCCCGTGGCTTCCCGCTCGGCGACGGCATCGGCCCGGTCGACCACGCCTGGCGCTGGCGCTGAGTTCGCGCGCCCCGGACATGGCGAAAGCCCGCCGCTCGGAATCGAGCAGGCGGGCTTTGGCGAAAGTCGGAACCGGCTAGCGGGTGACCTTGCCGGCCTTGATGCACGAGGTGCACACGTTGAGCTTCTTCGGCGTGCCGCCGATGACCGCGCGGACCGTCTGAATGTTGGGGTTCCAACGACGACGGGTGCGGCGGTGCGAGTGGGACACGTTGTTGCCGAAGGTCGGCCCCTTGCGGCAGACATCGCAGACGGAAGCCACGGTATCGCTCCTTAAAACAGTCGATGTAGCCCTGTCCGCTTGATGCTTTCCGGGCGAAGGGCATGCCGGGACAACCGGCCAGCCAGACGAGAATATCCGATCCGCACCACTGGGCGCGAACCCGAGCACTAGACGAGCCCAAATGCGGCGATATCCTCCTGCATGAACGGTAGCGCATGCTGGGAGGTCGGAGCGCGCAGATGGAGGTTCTCGACCCGCCCGCCGTACGCCGCTGGGCCCGCCTGGCCACCGACGCGCTGGGCGGCGCCAGGGCGGAGATCGACGCGCTCAACGTGTTCCCGGTCGCCGACGGCGACACCGGCACCAACCTGCACCTGACCATGCTCTCCGCGGCCGAGGCGGTCGAGGCGCTGCCCGAGGACGTGGACGCCGCGGTGATGTGGCAGACGCTCTCGTACGGCGCGCTGATCGGCGCCCGGGGCAACTCGGGGGTCATCGTCAGCCAGGCGCTGCGCGGGCTCGCGGAGGTGCTGAAGGACGGCTCCGACCTGCGCGCCGGGCTGCTGCGGGCGGCCGGCCTGGCCAGGGAGGCCGTGGCCAGGCCGGTCGAGGGCACGGTGCTGAGCGTGCTGGAGGCCGCGGCGCGGGCCGTACAGGAGGTGACGGGAGACCTCGCGGCGGTCGCGCGGCGGGCGGCCGGGGCGGCGCGCGCGGCGCTGCGGCGCACGCCCGAGCAGCTCGACGTGCTGGCCCGCAGCGGCGTCGTGGACGCGGGCGGCGCCGGGCTCGCGATCATCCTGGAGTCGCTCGAACGGGTGATCACCGACTCCCACAGCGACCGCTACGACGTGCCCGCGCCGACCGCGCGGATCTCGCCGATGACCGAGGTGGGCGCCGGCTACGAGGTGATGTACCTGCTCGACGCCGACGACGACGCGGTGGCCAAGCTGCGCGCGGAGCTCGACGCGATGGGCGACTCGCTCGTGGTGGTCGGCGGCGGGGGCCTGTGGAACGTCCACGTCCATGTCGGCGAGGCCGGTCCCGCGGTCGAGGCGGGGCTGCGCGCGGGCCGGCCGCACCGGATCAGGATCACCTACCTGGCCGAGCGTACGCACCGAGCCAGCGCGGGCAGGGGAGTGGTGTCGGTCGCGGCGGGCGACGGGATCGCGGCGCTGTTCGAGGAGTGCGGCGCGGTGGTGGTGCGCCGCGAGCCCGGTACGCGGCCCACGCTGCCCGCGATGCTGGCCGCCATCCGGGAGGCGGGCAGCGAGGTGGCGGTGCTGCCGAACGACGAGGGCGCCGGGGCGGTGGCGACAGCCGCGGCCGAGATCGCCCGTGAGGACGGCGTCGTGGTCAGCGTGCTGCCCACCAGGGCGACCGTGCAGGGGCTGGCCGCGCTGGCCGTGCACGATCCGCTGCGCCGCTTCGACGACGACGTGGTGGCCATGACCGACGCGGCCGGGCACACGCGCCACGGCCACCTGGTGGTGGCCGACCGCGAGGCGGTCACGAGCGCGGGCGTGTGCCGTCCCGGCGACGTGCTCGGGCTGATCGACGGCGACGTGTCGGTGATCGGCGAGACGCTGGAGGACGTGGCCACGCTCGTCGTGGACCGGATGGTGGCGGGCGGCGGCGAACTGGTCACCCTGGTCACGGGCGCCGACGCGCCGGTACGGCTGGCCGGGCACGTCGAAGCGCACCTCGCGGCCGGCAGGCCCGACGTGGACCTGGTCGTCTACGACGGAGAACAGGGCGGTTACCCGCTGCTCATCGGTGTCGAATGATTCCTGTCGGCCGCAAGCGGTAGAACATAGTGCCGTGAGCCGTTTCGACGAGCCCCTGACGAAAGCGCTCGACCCCAAGACCGCCAAGCTGCTGCACAGCGTGCTCGGCCTGGAGACGGTCGGCGACCTGCTGCGCCACTACCCACGCCGTTACGCCGAGCGCGGGGAGCTGACCTCGCTCGACGCGCTGGAGGTCGACGAGCACGTCACCGTGGTGGGCGAGGTCACCAGGCTGATGCGCAAGCCCATGCGCAACCGGGGTGGCACCTGGCTGGAGGCCGAGGTCGTCGACGGCGGGCGCAACAAGATCTACCTGGCGTTCTTCGGCAAGGGCTCGCACGTGGCCGAGTCGCGGCTCAAGCCGGGGCGGCGCGGCATGTTCGCCGGGAAGGTGGGCATGTTCGGGTCCAGGACCAACCCGCGCTGGCAGCTGTCGCATCCGGAGTTCGAGCTGTTCGAGGAGGGTGAGGCGAGCGCGGAGGACTTCGCGGCGGCGCCCGTTCCCATCTATCCGGCGGGCAAGGATCTGACGCCGTGGGCGATCAGGCGGGCGATCGGCGTGGTCCTCGACACGCTCGGGCCCCTCGACGACCCGCTGCCCGCCTCGCTGCGGGCCCGTCGCGGGCTGGAGGAGCTGGGCGAGGCGCTGGTGGCCATCCACCGGCCGAAGGACTTCGCCGACATGCAGCGGGCGCGCAAGCGGCTGAAGTTCGACGAGGCGTTCGTCCTGCAGGCCGTGCTGCTGCAGCGCAGGCAGGCGGCGACCGCGTGGCCCGCCAGGCCGCGCCCCCGGCGCGCCGACGGCCTGCTGGCCGACTTCGACGGGCGGCTGCCGTTCACGCTGACCGAGGGGCAGGCGCTCGTCGGCGAGGAGATCGCCGCCGACCTGGCGCTGGAGCACCCCATGCACCGGCTGCTGCAGGGCGAGGTGGGCGCGGGCAAGACCGTGGTGGCGCTGCGCGCGATGCTGCAGGTGGTCGACGCGGGCGGCCAGGCCGTCCTGCTGGCGCCCACCGAGGTGCTGGCCCAGCAGCACCACCGCTCGATCAGGGGCATGCTGGGCGATCTCGCGCAGGGCGGCATGTTCGGCGGCACGGCCGTCACCCTGCTCACCGGCTCCATGGGCGCCGCCGCGCGCAGGTCCGCGCTGCTCGACGCCGCGTCCGGCACCGCGGGCATCGTCGTGGGCACGCACGCCCTGCTGCAGGAGCACGTCCAGTTCGCCGACCTGGGGCTGGTCGTGGTCGACGAGCAGCACCGGTTCGGCGTGGAGCAGCGTGACGCGCTGCGCGAGAAGGCCGGCGGCGGCCGGCCGCACGTGCTGGTCATGACCGCCACCCCGATCCCGCGCACGGTCGCGATGACGGTCTTCGGCGACCTGGAGGTCTCGACGCTGTCGCAGCTGCCCTCGGGCCGGGCGCCCATCACCACCCACGTCGTGCCCGCCGCCGAGAAGCCGCACTTCCTGGAGCGCACCTGGGAGCGGGTCCGAGAGGAGGTGGCACTTGGGAGACAGGCCTACATCGTCTGTCCCCGCATCGGCGATCTGGAGGGCGACGAGGGGGACCTGGAGGCGCCGCCGCCGTCCGACGAGGAGCGGCGCCCGCCGCTGGCCGTCCTCGACGTGGCCGAGCTGCTCTCGGGGGGCCCCTTCCACGATCTCCGGCTGGGCGTCCTGCACGGCAAGCTCCCGCCGGAGGAGAAGGACGCGATCATGCGTGGCTTCACCCGCGGCGAGCTCGATGTCCTCGTCGCCACCACGGTCATCGAGGTCGGCGTGGACGTGCCCAACGCCTCAGTCATGATCATCATGGACGCCGACCGCTTCGGCGTCTCCCAGCTCCACCAACTCCGCGGCAGAGTGGGCCGCGGCGGCCTGCCCGGCCTCTGTCTCCTGATCTCCGACTTCCCCGAGGGCACCCCCGCCCGCGCCCGCCTGTCGGCAGTGGCCGCGACCCTGGACGGCTTCGAGCTGTCCCGCGTCGACCTGGAACAACGCCGCGAGGGCGACGTCCTGGGCGCGGCTCAGTCGGGCAAGCGCTCGTCCTTGAAGCTGCTCCAACTCCTTCGCGACGAGGACGTCATAGAGACAGCGAGAGAAGACGCTTCGGCCCTCTTGGCAGACGACCCAGGACTGACCTCGAACGACGCGTTGCGCGCGGAGATAGATCGCCTACTGGCGGACGAAAAAGCGGAGTACTTGGAGAAGACCTGAGTCCACGGAATCCGAGTAAGGATCGCACGTAACGGCGCCCGGCCATGTGCGGGCTCAGCGGCCGTTTTCCTGGAGGCCCTCAGCCACGTATGGCGGGTGGCGGCCAACCCGGCCGTGCCGTAAAAACAGGAAAAGCCCTTGATGTTGAAAAGCCCAGCCGCGGGGACGGCCTCCCCCCGAATGCCGTCCCCGGCTGGGCCCACCCTCGGGTCAGGTGCCGAGGGAACCGGCGTGCGGAAGGGCTCACGATCACGCCGGTCGGCCTTCAACTGGGTCACCTTGAAGGCCGCAGGACCCATCATGCGAGACCCTCCCCGCGATGGGAATCACCCTTGCGTACTCGAGGCCGACACTTGTCCACTCTTGACCTGCGCGGACATGCGGGACAATGGCCCGCATGACTCGGATCATCGCGGGGAGCGCGGGTGGCAGGCGGCTGGCCGTGCCGCCGGGGCGCGGGACGAGGCCGACCAGTGACAGGGCCCGAGAAGGGATCTTCTTGACCCTCGACTCCCTGTACGGGCTGGAAGGGGCCCGGGTGATCGATCTGTACGCGGGCTCGGGGGCCGTCGGGCTGGAGGCGCTGTCCCGGGGGGCGGACTGCGCGGTGCTCGTGGAGTCCGACCCGAAGGCGGTCCGGACGATCAGGGCGAACGTCGAGGCCCTGGCGCTGGACGGGGCCCGGGTGGTGGCCGACAAGGTGGAGCGGTTCCTGGCCAAGCCCGAGGACGGTGGATACGGGATAGTTTTCGCGGATCCGCCCTATGCCGTCACCGACAGTGAGGTCACACGCGTCCTGGAGTCCCTGCGCGACAACGGCTGGTTGGCCGAGGGGGCTTTGGTGGCGTTCGAGCGGGAAAGCAGGGGAAAGTCCCTCGTGTGGCCTGAAGGCTACGTTGAGGAGAGGGTCCGTCGCTACGGCGAAGCGTCCGTTTGGTACGGTCGCGCCGCCGGGAACCCGTAGACCTGGGGAGGCGTCTTGCGCCGCGTTGTCTGCCCGGGGTCGTTCGACCCCATCACCAACGGTCACCTCGACATCATCGGCCGGGCCGCCCGGCTGTATGACGAGGTGACCGTGGCAGTGCTCATCAACCTCGAGAAGAGTGGCCTGTTCACGGTCGACGAGCGGATCGAGGTCCTGCACACCGTGACCAAGGAGTACGCGAACGTCAAGGTCCAGAAGTTCCATGGCCTGCTCGTGGACTTCTGCAAGCAGAACGACATCCCCGCGATCGTCAAGGGGATCAGGGTGGTCAGCGACTTCGACTACGAACTGCAGATGGCGCAGCTCAACTACCGGCTGTCCGGGGTTGAGACGCTGTTCATGCCGACGAATCCCGAATACTCCTTCCTGTCCTCCAGCCGGGTCAAGGAGATCGCCCGATACGGTGGTGACGTGTCCGGACTGGTGCCTGACCTGGTCCACGAGCTCCTCATCGAGCGGCTCAGGAGCTGATGCCGACCTGCTATCCTTTCATTTCGGCCTTGTACGACGGCGATAATTTCGCCATGCCTAGCGAGAGCAGATGACTCAGCACCTCGACCCCCGCTCCCCTTGGGTGATCTCCACTCACGACCTGGGTAGGCGACCGGGATCGATGAAGCGGATGACCCTGTCCCTCCCGGCACCGGTGGATCTCGGCGTCAACATGATCGGCGTCCCCAAGGACGCCGAAGTCGAGCTGGATCTCCGGCTCGAAGCAGTGATGGAAGGCGTGCTCGTCTCGGGCACGGCGCAGGCCCCGCTCGCCGGGGAGTGCGTGCGGTGCCTGGACCCGGTCACCTCGGAGATCGAGGTCGACCTGCAGGAGCTGTTCTTCTACTCCGACGAGGACGCCTCGGAGGAGGATTCGCTGCTCGACGGCGAGCTGCTCGACCTCGAGCCGACGTTCCGCGACGCGGCGGTGCTCGCACTGCCGCTGAGTCCCGTCTGCGGCGAAGACTGCGCGGGTCTCTGCACGGAATGCGGGGTCAAGCTGGCCGAGGCCGGCGACGATCACCGGCACGAGAAGATCGACGCCCGATGGGCGTCGTTGCAAGGTCTGGTTACCGAGAACGATAACGATCAGGAGAAGTGACGTGGCCGTCCCGAAGCGAAAGATGTCGCGGAGCAACACCCGCGCCCGTCGCTCCCAGTGGAAGACGACTGCTGTCGCCCTGGTGAGCTGCCCGCAGTGCCGTTCGCCGAAGCAGCCGCACATCGCGTGCCCGACCTGCGGCACCTACAACCGCCGTCAGGTGATCGAGCCGTCCGCCTGATCGCACCACCTGGTGAGCGGACCGTGACCGCTCAAAGGGTTGACGCACTGCCGACCGGGTGCCATGGTGCCCCGGTCGGCGTTACCGTCTGACGCGTGCGGTGGCGGTTCGCCCGCGGCCGTGGTGGACGCCGGGGTCAGTCCCCCCGACGCCCACCACGTTTTCGGGCATCTTCCGCAGCCGTCGCGCCTTGTGAAGATGTCCGAGGAGGAAGCACGTGGGCGCAGGTCCTAAGCCGGTGGCCGTCGAGGTCGCCAGAGAAGAGCTGGAGCGGGTGCTGCTGGTCGGCCTCGGTGCCGACATCCTGGAGCGGGCGCTGACCCACCGCTCCTACGCGTACGAGAACGGCGGCCTGCCCACCAACGAGCGCCTGGAGTTCCTCGGCGACTCGGTGCTCGGCCTCGTCGTGACCGACACCCTCTACCGCAACCACCCCGACCTGCCCGAAGGCCAGCTGGCCAAGCTGCGGGCCGCGGTGGTCAACATGCGTGCCCTGGCCGACGTGGCCCGCACGCTCGGACTGGGCCGGTTCCTGCGGCTCGGCCGGGGCGAGGAGGGCACGGGCGGCCGCGACAAGTCGTCGATCCTGGCCGACACGCTGGAGGCGCTGATCGGCGCCGTCTACGTCGACAAGGGCCTGGACGAGGCCTTCCGGGTCGTGCACCTGCTGTTCGACCCGCTGATCGTCCGCTCGGCGTCGCTGGGCGCCGGCCTCGACTGGAAGACCTCGTTGCAGGAGCTCACCGCCTCCGAGGCCCTCGGCGTGCCCGAATACCACGTCGAGGAGAGCGGTCCCGACCACGCCAAGTCCTTCACCGCCGAGGTGCGCGTGGGCGGCGAGTCCTACGGCTCGGGCACCGGACGCAGCAAGAAGGAGGCCGAGCAGCAGGCGGCCGAGGCGGCGTGGACCCGCATCAGGGCCCGTCGTGAGCAGCGCGAGAGCCAGCCGGCGGGATAGGTGCCAGAGCTTCCGGAGGTCGAGGTCGTCCGCCGCGGCCTCGCCGAATGGGTGGCCGGCCGGGAGATCGCCTCGGCCGAAGTGCTCCATCCCCGTGCCACCAGACGCCACGTGCCGGGCGCGGAGGAGTTCTCCGCGCGCCTGAGAGACCGCACGGTGCTCTCGGCGGAGCGTCGCGGCAAATACCTGTGGCTGCCGCTCTCGGGCGACGAGGAGGCGCTTCTGGCCCATCTGGGCATGAGTGGCCAGTTGCTCATCGTGCCGCCCGACTCGCCGCTGGAGAAGCATCTGCGAGTACGGCTCAGGTTCGCCGACGGCGGCTCCGATCTCCGCTTCGTGGACCAGCGAACGTTCGGCCACGTCATGCTGAGCCCCCTGGTCGAGGGCATTCCCGCGCCCATCGCGCACATCGCCCCCGATCCGTTCGAGAAGTCGTTCGACGCCGACGCGTTCGCGACGAACCTCCGCAAGAAGAAGACCGAGATCAAACGGGCCCTGCTCGACCAGTCGTTGATCAGCGGAGTCGGCAACATCTACGCCGACGAGGCCCTCTGGCTGGCCAAACTCCACTGGGCGCGACCCACCCAGACCCTCACCCGCCCCAAGATCGCCGAGCTCCTGGCCGCCGTCCGCCAGGTCATGGCCGCCGCCCTCGTGCAGGGCGGGACGTCCTTCGACAGCCTCTACGTCAACGTCAACGGAGAGAGCGGCTACTTCGACCGCTCTCTGGAGGTCTACGGCAGACGCGACCAGCCCTGCTCCCGCTGCGGCACCCCGATCAGGCGCGACCCGTTCATGAACCGCTCGTCCTACAGCTGCCCGACCTGCCAGCGCAAGCCCCGCTGAGCGAGTTCGAAGAAGACGGTCAAGAGCGCGCACGTAGCGGCGCCCGGCCGTCTCCACCGCAGGAGCGTGCCCCTGGACAGGCCCCGGCCCGTGCGGCGGGTGGGGCCCACCGGGCCGGCCGTAATGGATGGTCTGGAGAATGAGGTACGGCGTCCAGTCCGCCACGCCGGGAGCCCCGTGCGGCGGTCACGGAGTCGCAAAAGAAAAAGGGGAGATCCCAATGGTGAGGCTGACGGTGTGGGTGAGGGGGAGGGTGCAGGGCGTGGGCTTCCGATGGTGGACCCGCGCGCGAGCGCTGGAGCTCGGGCTCACGGGCTGGGCGAGGAACACGCCCGACGGCCGGGTGGAAGTCGTGATGGAAGGCTCCGAGGAGGCCTGCGTCAAGCTCCTGGGGCTGCTCAGAGGTTGCGACACGCCGGGCAGAGTTGATGGAGTGGTAGAACGTTGGAGCGAAGCCCGAGGTAGTTTGGGTGGGTTTGTTGAGCGGTGAGAGGTTTCGTTTAACCGCCCAAATAGGGTATAGTTGTATGTCGGGAGTGCCCGGGGGACGGTCTACGCGGTTGGTTCGACTTGACCGCCCACACTGCCGGTGCGACTCTTGTTAGGTACCACGCGCACCCCTCCCGCGGAATAAGAAGTGCGCGAACCAGTCTGGTCACTCAGCGTGGAGGACCCTTTACCATGGCGAAGGCTCTACTCGGCCACGTCGGCGGTCCTGACCCTCGAATGGTCTCGGAGATGCGCCGTCTGCAACAGCGGATCCGGGATTTGGAGGCAGAACTCATCCGACTCCAGGCCACGAATGACGCTCTTGCGGCGCAAACCCGCGACGAGGCGCTCAGCCGTATGCAAGAGCGCGAGCCGGCACTCACCTAAGGGTGCCGGAGCGCACGACCCAGGGACGTCTCGAAGAGGCGTCCCTTGTTATTTTGCGGATATTCGGCGAACTTTATCCCTCCTTTGCCCAATCGGCGCGGCCCGGACTGCACACGCCCTCACGGGGCAGTGAACACCAGTAGTCTTTTCCGAGTCGGTCCAGGGAGAGGGGGATGGTCTTGTACCTGAAGACCCTCACCCTGCGCGGCTTCAAGTCGTTCGCCTCCGCGACCGCCCTGCGTTTCGAGCCCGGCATCACCTGCGTGGTGGGCCCCAACGGCTCCGGCAAGTCCAACGTCGTCGACGCCCTGGCCTGGGTCATGGGCGAGCACAGCGCCAAGTCGCTGCGCGGCGGCAAGATGGAGGACGTCATCTTCGCCGGCACCTCCTCCAGGCCGCCGCTCGGCCGGGCCGAGGTGACGCTGACCATCGACAACTCCGACGGCGCGCTGCCGATCGACTACACCGAGGTCACGATCAGCCGCCTGATGTTCCGGTCGGGCCAGAGCGAATACGCCATCAACGGCGACACCTGCCGCCTGCTCGACATCCAGGAGCTGCTGTCCGACTCGGGCATCGGCCGCGAGATGCACGTCATCGTCGGCCAGGGCCAGCTCGACGCCGTGCTGCACGCGGGGCCCGAAGACCGGCGCGCGTTCATCGAAGAGGCCGCGGGCGTGCTCAAGCACCGCAAGCGCAAGGAGAAGGCGCTGCGCAAGCTCGACGCGATGCAGGCCAACCTCACCCGCGTCCAGGACCTCGCCACCGAGCTGCGCCGCCAGCTCAAGCCGCTCGGCCGCCAGGCGGAGATCGCCCGCAAGGCCGCCGTCATCCAGGCGGACCTGCGCGACGCCCGGCTGCGCCTGCTCGCCGACGATGTGTGCGTCCTGCGCGTGACCCTGGAGCGGGAGGCGGCCGACGAGGCGGCGATCCTGGCCCGGCGCACCAGGGTGGAGTCCGACCTGGCCGAGGGCCAGCAGCGTGAGGCCGCCCTGGAGACGGCCGAGGCGGAGGCCCAGCCCCGGCTGACCGCCGCCCAGGAGACCTACTTCCGGCTCTCCTCCCTGCGCGAACGCATCACCGGCCTCGAACAACTGGCCGCCGAGCGGCACCGGCACGCGCTCGACGCGGCCGCCATCGAGCGGCGCGGGCGCGATCCGGAGGAGCTCGAACGCGAGGCGGCCGAGGTCCGCGAGCACGAGCTGATCCTCCAGGCCGAGCTGGAGCACGCCCAGGACCTGCTGGAAGAGGCGGTCCAGCGGCGCGCCGAGGCCGAGGCCGAGCTGAGCGCCGAGGAGCAGCGGCTCGCCATGGCCTCCCGGGCCGCCGCCGACCGGCGCGAGGGCCTGGCCAGACTGCGCGGCCAGGTCGATTCCGTACGCAGCAGGGCGCGCGCCGCCGAGGACGAGATCGGCCGCCTCACCCGCGCCGTGACCGAGGCCGCCGGGCGGGAGCGCCAGGCCCGCGAAGACCTGGAGTCGCGGCGGCTGGAGGAGCCCGCCGTCGATCCCGCGCTGGCCGCGGAGCTGGCCGCCGCCCAGGCGCTGGTCGACGAGGCGAAGGCGGCGGCCGACGAGGCCCGCGCCGCCGTCGAGCAGGCCAAGTCGGCGCTCGACGCGCCGCGAGCCGCCCTCCAGGCCGCCCGATCGGGCATCGGCACGGCTCGCGCCACCGACCAGAAGGCCCAGCAGACGGTGGCCGCTCTCCGGGCCCGCTGCGAGGCCCTGGAGCTCGGCCTGGCCAAGGGCGACGGCGGCGCGGCCCTCCTCGAGACCGACCTGGCCGGGGTGCTCGGCCCTCTGGCGGCGTCGATGCAGGTCACCACGGGCGCCGAGCCGGCCGTCGCGGCCGTGCTCGGGCCCATCGCCGACGCCATCGCCGTCAAGACGGTGGACACCGCGCTCGCCGCGCTCGAACTGCTCCGGGTCAAGGAGGCGGGCCAGGCGACGCTCCTGGTGGCGCACTCCAACGGACACGCCGCGGTGGCGGGTCCCGACGGGCAGGCCGTGGATCGGGTTCGGGGGGCGGCGCCGCAGGGGAGTCGGTGGGTCGCGGCGCTGGTGACGGTGCCCGAGCATCTCAGGGCCGCCGTGGACCACGTCCTGGCCGACGTCGTCGTCGTGGACGATCTCGGTGCCGCCCGTGCGATCGTGGACAGCCATCCCGAGCTGCGTGCCGTGACCAGGGGCGGCGACCTCGTCGGTGCCCATCTGGCCAGCGGCGGCTCCGAGGGCGGCACCTCCGTGCTGCAGGTGCGGGCGGCGCTCGACGACGCCGTCGCGGACCTGGAGGAGGCCGAGGGCCGGGCCGAGGAGACCGCCGAAGCCCTCGACGAGGCCGCCGCCGCCGAGCAGGCCGCGCAGCTGGCCCTGGAGTCGGCCCAGACCCACGTCAACGAGGCGCAGTCCGCCGCGGGCACCGCCCAGGCCGGGGTCAACACCGCCCAGAGCGCGCTCGACCAGGTCAGGGCCAGGCAGCGCGAGGCCGACCAGCGCAACGCCGCGGCGGCCAAGCGGCTGGCCCAGCTCGAGGCCGCCGCCGACGCCGCCCGCGACGAGGCCCAGCGCCTCGCCAAGAACGTCACGACGGCCGAGGAGTCCCGCGCCGAGGGCCTGGAGGAGCTGGCCGAGCTGGAGATCCGGCTGGCCGAGGCCGAATACGCGCAGGAGCTGGAGACCGAGCCGACCACCGAGCTCCGCGACGACCTCGCGGGCACCTGCCAGGTCGCCAGGCAGCGCGAGATGGAGACCCGCCTGCAAGTCCGCACCGCCGAGGAGCGGGTCAAGGGCATCGAGGGCCGGGCCGACGGCCTGGTCAGGGCCGCCCAGCGCGAGCGCCAGGAGCGCGCCCAGGCCGCCGCCCAGCGGGCCAGGCGCCGCCAGCAGGCGACGGTGGCCGAGGCCGTGAGCAGCGGCGCCAAGCAGGTGCTCAGGGCCCTGGGGACGTCCATCCAGCGCGCCGCCCGCGAACGCGACGAGGCCGACCTGGCCCGAGTCGCGATCGACGCCGAGCTCAAGCAGGTCCGCCTGCACGTACGCGAGCTCGGCCAGGAGCTCGACAGGCTGGTCAACCGGGTCCACGGCAGCGAGGTCGCCCGCACCGAGCAGCGCCTCCGCCTCGAACAGCTTCAGCAGCGCGCCCTGGAGGAGTTCGGCGTCGAGCAGGAGTCCCTGATCTCCGAGTACGGCCCGGAGGCCCCGGTCCCCGGCGACCCGCCCACCCCCTACGTACGCGAGGAGCAGGAGAAGCGCGCCAAGATCGCCGAGAAGCAGATGAACCAGCTCGGCAAGGTCAACCCGCTCGCCCTGGAGGAGTTCGCGGCGCTGGAGGAGCGGCACGCCTTCCTCAACTCGCAGCTCGAAGACCTCAAGAAGACCCGGCGTGACCTCATGCTGGTGGTCAAGGAGGTCGACGAACGGGTGGAGCAGATGTTCACCTCGGCCTACGAGGACGTGGCGCGGGAGTTCGAGCAGATCTTCACGCGGGTGTTCCCCGGCGGCGACGGTCGTCTGGTGCTGACCGAGCCCACCGACATGCTGACCACCGGCATCGAGGTCGAGGCCAGGCCGCCCGGCAAGAAGGTCAAGCGGCTGTCGCTGCTGTCGGGCGGTGAGCGGTCGCTGACCGCGGTGGCGTTCCTGATCTCCATCTTCAAGGCGCGGCCCTCCCCGTTCTACGTGATGGACGAGGTCGAAGCGGCCCTCGACGACACCAACACGCAGCGTCTGCTGAGACTTTTCGAAGAGCTGCGGGAGAGTTCGCAGCTGATCGTCATCACCCACAACAAGCGGACGATGGAGATCGCCGACGCCCTCTACGGCGTGTCGATGCGCGGCGACGGCGTCACTCAGGTGGTCAGCCAGCGGCTCCGGGAGCGCGAGTCCGCCTGACCCCGTCCCGGCCCGATGGGCCCCGACCGCGCGGCGCGGGTCATCAGCATGCCGGTCGATCTGGAAAACTGACCTGTTGTGGATGGTTATCTCGGCGTCATAGTGATCGTGGTCGTCGTCGCCTTGTTGGCGGCCGGTGGCCTTTTCCTGCTGTTCAGGCCGGGTGGCAAGGCTGCGCCGCCGGTCGAGCCGCCCAAGTCGCCCCAGACGCCCACGCTCCCCGAGCAGCGTCCGGCGCCCAGCGCGGAGGAGGGTGAGGGGGCGACCACCACGCTCCCGCCTCCGGCGCCACCCGCTGTCGTCGTGCCCGAGATCGAGGTGCCGCCGCCGTCCGCCGGCCGGATGGTGCGGCTGCGTTCCCGGCTGGCCCGTTCGCAGAGCGCGCTCGGGCGCGGCCTGCTGGAGCTGCTGTCCCGCGACCGCCTCGACGACGACGTCTGGGACGAGATCGAGGAGAGCCTGATCACCGCGGACGTCGGCGTGGCGCCGACGCGCGCCATGGTCGAGGAGCTGCGCACGAAGGTCAAGGTCCTCGGCAGCCGCACCCCCGCGGAGGTGCGCGAGCTGCTCAGGGAGCAGCTGCTCACCCAGATCAACCCCGACCTGGACCGCACCCTGCACGTCCAGAAGCACGGCGAGCGGCCCGCCGTCGTGCTCGTCGTGGGCGTCAACGGCACCGGCAAGACCACCACCACGGGCAAGCTGGCCCGCTCGCTGGTCGGTGACGGCAAGAAGGTCGTGCTCGGCGCGGCGGACACCTTCCGGGCCGCGGCCACCGAACAGCTCCAGACCTGGGGCGACCGGGTCGGCGCCGACGTCGTACGCGGGCCCGAGGGCGGCGATCCGGCCTCGGTCGCCTTCGACGCCACGGCCAAGGGCATCGAGGAGAAGGTCGACGTCGTCATCATCGACACCGCCGGCCGCCTGCACACCAAGACCGGCCTCATGGACGAGCTGGGCAAGGTCAAGCGGGTCATCGAGAAGAAGGCCACGGTCGACGAGGTGCTGCTCGTCCTCGACGCCACCACCGGCCAGAACGGGATGCGGCAGGCCCAGGTGTTCGCCGAGGTGGTCAACATCACCGGCATCGCTCTGACCAAGCTCGACGGCACGGCCAAGGGCGGCATCGTCATCTCGGTCCAGCGTGAGCTGGGGGTGCCGGTCAAGCTCGCGGGGCTGGGAGAAGGCCCCGACGACCTGGCGCCATTCGATCCGGAGGTGTTCGTCGACGCGATTCTCGGCGACGAAAACGCAAAATGAAATGGAAATGTGGCTTACCGGGGAATGGGTTGTCGTTTGACCGAGGCCGTGTTGATATTGAGCGGTCCTCAGCTATAGATCGAAATGAGCACCCATGAAGAAGGTAGTCGTCCACAGACCCGGGACCGTCAAACTGACCGGCGCCGCGACGCCGAAGCACGCCGCCTGATCTGTCATCGGGCTGGGCCGGTGTCTGGGTGGAGACTCCGGCCTCGGCGGGTGATCCGGGGACGACTTTGACAGAGATCACACTTGACGCCGATCGCCGGCGCAATGGTCCCTACACGCTCGCGGCCGATCTCCTCGGCCTCCTGGTCCCGCAGGCGGCGCCGGAGCTGGTCGCGGCACACGACATCGAGATCCTCGCGGCGGCTCCCGGTTTGCGTGCCTCGGTCCCGGCCGGCCGCGTCTCGCCGGTGGACCGGCTGCCGCAGGACGAGCGCATCCTGGTGCCGGGCCGGCTGCGTACGCTCCGGCTGGCCAACGGGCTCGCCGAGTTCGTCCGCGACCACCTGAGAGTCCGTGGTCCCCTGGCCGTGCGGGTGACGAACACGCATGAAGCGGACCCGACGGACACCGAGCTGGTGGCCGTACTCCGTCGCAGGGTGCCCGCCGAACTGCTCACGATCACCCTCGAGGACCCCGCGTTCGTGGTGCCGGGCCCGGGCGGGGTGCCCGTACGAGAGGCGGATCTCGACCGTTACCGCGACGAGGGGTTTCATCACGCCATGGCCGAGGCCGGTGCGGCGCTGCTGCCCACGCTGGCCGAGGATGGCGAGGAGTGGTGGCGGCTGCTGCACCGCACGACCACCGCGCTGGCCGCCCTCGACCGGGAGGATGAGGCCCGCGCGCTGCTCGATCATGCCAGGCGGGTGAGCGCGCACCCGAAACACCGCGCCACCGCCGCCTACGCGACCGCGATGCTGCTGGTCAGGCACCACGACCCGGGCGAACGCGACCCGGAGGCGGCGATGGCCTGGATCAACGAGGCGGTCGCCCTGACCTCGCTGCTGCCCGACCGCCGCGAGCGCGCCTTCCACCTGGGCTTCGACCTCAACGGCAAGGCGCTCATCGAGGTACGCAGGGGCAACACCGAGGTCGCGCTGCGGCTCGTCCAGCAGGCCATCGAGCTGGCCGAACGCGACCTCGCGCCCGGCAGGCACCCGGTGCACAAGGCCGTCCTGCGCGCCAACCGCGCCCAGCTGACCGCCCTGCTGGGTGATGCCGAAGGGGCGCTGGCCGACCTCGACGCGGTCGTCGCGGCCGATCCCGGATATCCCGATCCCTACCTCGACCGGGGCAATCTGCTGCACCGGCTCGGCCGCCTGGAGGAGGCGCTGGCCGACTACGAGACGGCCATGCGGGTGGGGCCGCCCTTCCCCGAGCCGTACTACAACCGTTCGGAGATCCGCTATGCCCGGGGAGACCTCGCGGGCGCGCTGGCCGACCTCGACCACGCGATCGAGCTCGATCCCGGCTTCACCGACGCCTACGTCAACAGGGCCGGGCTGCTGGTGGCGCTGGACGAGCTGGACAGGGCCCGGGCCGACGCCGAGCGCGACCTGGACAACCCGTACCTGCTGTGCGTGCTCGGCCAGGTCGAGGCCGCGCAGGGGAAGCGGGTGAAGGCCCGCAAGGCGTATGACTCGGCGCTGCGCCGCGACCCCCGGCTGGCGGCGGTCTGGGCCGGGCGCGGGGCGCTGGCGTTCGAGGAGGGCGACCACGAGACGTCCATCGCGGACCTCACCCGGGCGATCGAGCTGGAGGAGAGCGCGGAGGCCCTGTTCAACCGGTCGCTCGCGCTGCGCATGACCGGGCGTGCCGAGCGGGCGCGGGCGGACCTGCGGCGGGCGCGCGAGCTGGCCCCGGACGATGAGGAGGTACGGCGGGCGCTGGCCGAACTCGGCTGATCCCCGTCAGCGGTGGGTGCCGATGGGGATGACGAGCGGGGTGCCCGCCACCGGGTCGGTGATGATCTTGGCGTCCAGTTCGAACACCTCTCGCATCAGCTCCTCCGTCAGCACCTCGTGCGGGTCGCCGGCGGCCACCACCCGGCCGTCCCGCATGGCCACCAGCCGGTCGGCGTAGCGGGCCGCCAGGTTGAGGTCGTGCAGCACCATGACGATGGTCCGGCTCGCCTCCCGGTGCAGCTGCCGTACCAGCTCCAAAACCTCCACCTGGTGCGCGAGGTCCAGGAACGTGGTCGGCTCGTCGAGCAGCAGCAGGTCGGTGCCCTGGGCCAGCGCCATGGAGATCCAGGCCCGCTGCCGCTGCCCGCCCGAGAGCTCGTCCAGGGGACGTTCGGCCAGGTCCGCCAGACCGGTCATGGCCAGTGCCTCGCCCACGGCCGCCTCGTCGTCCGACGACCACTGCCGGTACCAGGTCTGGTGCGGGTGCCTGCCCCTGGCGACCAGGTCGGCGACCGTCAGGCCCTCCGGCGCGGTGGGCGCCTGCGGCAGCACGCCGAGGATCTTGGCCACCTCGCGGGTGGGGATCCGGTCGATGCGCTTGCCGTCGAGCAGCACCTCGCCGCCTTGCGGCCGGAGCAGGCGGCCGAGGGCGCGCAGCAGGGTGGACTTGCCGCAGCCGTTCGGGCCGATGATCGTGGTGACCGTGCCGGCCTCGATGCCGAGGTCGAGGCCGTCCACGATGGTGCGGTCCCCGTACCCGAGCTTGACGTCGACGGCCTGGAGCCTCATTTGCGCGCCTTCCAGATCAAGTGGATGAGGTACGGGGCGCCGAGGACCGCGGTCACGACGCCGACGGGGAGTTCGATGGGGGAGAAGACGGTGCGTGCGATCAGGTCGGCGACGGCGGTCAGCACGGCGCCGACCATCGCCGACGACAGCAGCGGCGGCTGGCCGGAGCGGGTGAGCCGGAGCGCGATCTGCGGCGCCGCCAGCGCGACGAACGCGATCGGGCCCGCCGAGGCCGTCGCCACGGCGGCGAGGAGCACCGCGGCGAGGATCATCAGCGCCCGCGCCGGGTTCATCCGCACGCCGAGCGCGGTGACCGTGTCGTCGCCGAAGCGCAGCGCGTCGAGCGAGCGGGTGCCGAGCAGCGTCAGCGGCACGAGTACGGCCAGCGCCAGCGCCACGGGCACCACGTGCTCCCAGCCCCGGCCGTTGAGCGAGCCGCTGATCCAGACCATGGCCCGGCCGGTGTCGTTCACGTCGCCGACGGTCAGCAGCCAGTACTTGACGTTGGTGAACACGGCGGCCACGCCGATGCCGACCAGGACCAGCCGGTAGCCGTCGAGCCCGCGCCGCCAGGCCAGCGCGTACACGATCGCGGCGCCCCCCAGGCCGCCGAGCAGGGCCAGGACGGGGATGCCGAGGGTCGAGAGCAGCCCGCTGGCTCCGCCGACGGCGCTGCCGCTGGCCACCACGCCGGCCACGACCGTGACGGAGGCGCCGGTGGTGACGCCGAGGATCTCGGGGCTGGCCAGCGGGTTGCGCGCGATGGACTGGATGATCGCGCCGGACAGCGCCAGCGCCGCGCCCACCAGGGCGCCGGTCAGCGCGCGCGGCAGGCGGAGCTCCATGATCACGAAGTGGTTGGCGCTGTTGACGTCGAACGTGCCGGCCAGCACCTCGGCCACGGTCATCCGGATGTCGCCGATGCGCATGTTCAGGACCATGAGCAGGGCGAGGAGCGCCAGGCCGCCGAGGGTCACGGCGACGCCGCGCAGCCGTACCTGCCAGGACAGGCCCGCCACCCGCAGCGGGAACGTCGTCATCACAGTCGCACCGGCTTCCTGCGGCGGACCAGGACGACGAAGAAGGGGGCGCCGAGCAGCGCGAGCACCACACCGACCTCCAGCTCGCCCGGCGGGGCGACGACGCGGCCGATCACGTCGGCGAGCAGCAGCAGCGCCGCGCCGATCAGCCCGGAGTAGGGCAGCAGCCACCGGTGGTCGGTGCCGGACAGCGGGCGGGCCAGGTGCGGCACGATCAGCCCGACGAACGCGAGCGACCCGCAGGCGGCGACCGAGGCGCCGGAGAGCAGGGTGACGGCGGTGACGCCGATGGTCCGGGTGAGCGCGATGTTCTGGCCCAGGCTGCGGGCGACGTCCTCGCCGAGGGACAGCGCGTTCAGCCCCGGGGCGTTGACCATCGCCAGCAGCAGCCCGGCCAGGATGAACGGCAGCACCTGCCAGACCACGTCGGGGCCGCGGCCGGCGATGGAGCCGGCCTGCCAGAACCTGAACACGTCCATCGCCTGCTCGTCCAGGAGCACGATGGCCGAGGTCAGCGCGTACAGGAAGGCGCTCACGGCGGTGCCCGCCAGGGCGAGCGTGACCGGCGTCGGACCGCCGCGCCCGCCGACCATGCCGAGCGCGAACACGCCGACGCTGGCGATCAGGGCACCGGCCAGGCCGAACCAGATGTAGGCGAGCAGGCTGGAGGCGCCCAGCAGGATGATCGAGGCCACCATCGCGAACGCCGCGCCCTGCGTGACGCCGAGCAGGCCGGGGTCGGCGAGCGGGTTGCGGGTGTGGCCCTGCATGAGCGCGCCCGCGACGCCCAGTGCTAATCCGGCGAGCACACCGAGGACGGTCCTGGGGATCCGCAGCGAGCGGATGACGATGTCGTTCTCGGTGCCGCTCGGGGCGGTGAGCGCGTGCCAGGCGTCGGCCGGCGGCACGGACTTGGCGCCGATCGTGATGCTCAGCACCACGCCGATCAGGACGGCCCCGAGCAGAACCAGGAGGACGGAGAGCCGCCGCTGCTGAACACCGTGCGGGCGCGGCGTCACAGCCGTAGCGGTGGTCACGCGGTCCTCCCTGCTTGTTGCTCGACCCTGGTGAAGTATGCCAGGTTAGGCAGGCCTAACCTAATTTAGGGTTACCTAAGGTTCATGGAAAGGGATCGGATGAGACCGTTGCGCGCCCTGGTGGGTGCCGTCCTCGTGGCGGTGCTCGCCGCCTGTGGTTCGACGCCCGTCGCGCAGAAGCTGACGGAACCGTTTCGGATCATCAAGCACGCGATGGGCGAGACCACGATCCCGGCCCAGCCCAAGCGGGTGGTGGCCTTGGACCAGAGCTTCGTCGACGCGGTGCTGACGCTGCGCACGCCGGTGGTCGGCTACACCACCTACCGGTCCATCGACTCGAAGCTGCCAGATTACCTGGGCTCCGTCGCCGCCGAGTACGGCAAGGAGGCCACCCCGGTCGGCACCCTGGAGCAGCCCAGCCTGGAGAAGATCATGGCGCTCAAGCCCGATCTCATCGTCTCGGCCAAGGTCCGCCACGAAGCCCTCTACGACAAGCTGTCCAAGATCGCCCCGACCGTCTTCAGCGAGACCACCGGCGCCATCTGGAAGGACAACGTCCGGCTCATGGGCCAGGCCCTGGGCAAGGAGCAGCTCGCCGACACCACGATCAAGTCGTACGAGGAGCGGGCCGCGAAGATCGGCGCCGCGATCAAGGCGAAGGACGGGAAGCTGCCGACCATCTCCGTCGTCAGGTTCGCCGGTGAGCCGACGGTCCGGCTGTACGTCGAGAAGTCCTACTCCGGCATCGTGCTGAAGGACATCGGCTTCCCGCGCCCGGAGGGCCAGCCCACCAAGCAGGACGCGATCGCGGTGGACGTGAGCCAGGAGCGCATCGGAGACCTGGACGCGGACCAGCTTTTTGTGGCGACATATGCGGACCCGTCGGCTGAGGCGCCCAAGGAGAAGTTCGTCGGCAATCCTCTGTGGGGGAAGCTCAAGGGAGTCAAGCGCGAGGTCAGCGATGTGACCTGGATGACCGCGGTCGGCATCCAGGGCGCTCACGCGATCCTCGACGACGTGGCGAAGTTCTTCGCCGTCGATGCCGCCAGGACCGTCTCCTGAGGGATCAGTCTGCTGAGAGGAATGTCCGCAGGTCTTCCAGGTGCGGGTCGAGGTCCAGGCCCTGGGCGGAGAGCCAGTCCCGGTCGCAGTAGGTGCCCCGGTAGCGCTCGCCCCCGTCGCAGATCAGGGTGACGACGCTGCCCTGGACGCCGGCCGCGCGCATCTCGCGGATCAGGTCCACGCAGGCGGCCATGTTCGTGCCGGTGGAGCCGCCCACGTCGCGGCCCGTCACCTCGCGGACCCAGTGCATGGCGGCGATCGACCGGGCATCCGGTACGGCGATCATGCGGTCGATGACCATCGGCTGGAACGAGGGCTCCACCCTCGGCCGGCCGATGCCCTCGATGCGGGAGCCCCGGGCGGTGACGGAGGTGTCGCCCGACACCCAGCTCGGGTAGAAGGCTGAGCCCTCCGGGTCGGCCACCGCCAGGCGCGTGGGGTGGCGGCGGTAACGGATGTAGCGGCCGATCGTCGAGGAGGTGCCGCCCGTGCCCGCGCCCACCACGATCCAGGTGGGCTCCGGGTGGGGTTCCATGGCCATCTGGGCGTAGATGGACTCGGCGATGTTGTTGTTGCCCCGCCAGTCCGTGGCCCGCTCGGCATAGGTGAACTGGTCCATGAAGTGGCCGTTCGTCTCGGCCGCCAGGCGCCGGGACTCGTCATAGATGGTGCCCGGGTCGTCGACCAGATGGCACTTGCCGCCGTAGAACTCGATCAGCGCGATCTTCTCCGGTGAGGTGGAGGCGGGCATCACCGCGATGAAGGCCAGACCGAGGAGCCGGGCGAAGTATGCCTCGCTGACCGCCGTCGAGCCGCTCGACGCCTCGACGACCGTGGTGGCCGGGCCGATCCAGCCGTTGGCCAGGCCGTACAGGAAAAGAGATCGGGCGAGTCGGTGTTTGAGTGAACCGGTGGGGTGGACTGACTCGTCTTTCAAGTAGAGGTTTACTCCCCAATGCGAGGGAAGCGGGAAGACATGGAGATGCGTATCGCAGCTCCGGTTGGCGTCGGCTTCGACCCTACGGATGGCCTCCGTCACCCAGAGTCGTTCCTCCATGTCATGACGGTCCACAAAAATCATCCCTATACGCTATCCCATGTGACTCTGACCACATTAATCGTGATATTGGGGGTATAGTGTTATGCTAATGAGACTGGTCCGGCCGTGGACTTGATGACGCATGCCGCGAGCCTGTGGACCTTTCACCTCCCTGACCTGGCGGAACCGTTAACGCAGTCCTTACGTAGGGTTTGCGAAACTGGTACCAAGGTCAGCGGCTTGGCCGAGATGGGGGATAGATCGCAAGGGGGAATGATTTGATCACCATGACCGATGAGCAGCGACAAGACTGGTTCGAGCGCGATGTCGTGCCCGTGACGTCGCAGCTGTTCGCCTCCGCCATGCGTCTGACCCGTAACTCCGCCGACGCAGAGGACCTGGTCCAGGAGACCGTGGCCAAGGCGTATACCTCGTATCACCAGTTCCGCGAGGGCACCAACCTCAAGGCTTGGCTCCACCGGATCCTCACCAACAACTTCATCAACGACTATCGCAAGAAGCAGCGCTCGCCGAAGCTGGCGGCCGCCGAGGAGATCGAGGACTGGCAGCTGCACGCCGCCGAGTCCCACAGCTCGACCGGCCTGAAGTCGGCCGAGACCGAGGCGATCGAACGGCTGCCCGACAACGTCGTGATGAACGCGCTGCGCTCCCTGCCGGAGGACTTCCGCGTCGCCGTCTACCTGGCCGACGTCGAGGGGTTCGCCTACAAGGAGATCGCCGAGCGCATGGGCACGCCGATCGGCACGGTCATGTCCCGGTTGCACCGGGGCCGCCGTCAGCTGCGCGGCATGCTCGAGGGCTATGCCCGCGAAGAGGGCGCGGTACGCGTCCCGGCGCAGAGCGCTGCCTAGCCGTCCAACCCCATATGGAGCCGCACGCGGAGTGTTCCGTCCTCAGCCCGTAGGTCGACGAAGTCGCAGAGCTGACGGCTGATCCAGAGCCCGTATCCTCGAGAGGATTCGGGCTCTGGTGGTATGTAGCCCGGCAAGGGGTCATCGAGCGCGCCGCCCGGGTCGGCGATCTCGCAGACCATCTCCCCTCCGCTCACCCACATCCTGATCAGGCCGTGGCCGGCGCCGTGCTCGACGCTGTTCGCGGCGATCTCGGAGACGCTGAGCACCAGGGAGCCGATGAGGTTGACGTCCATCCCCGCGGCGCTGGCGTAGTCGCGGACCCGGTGCCTGAGCCCCTTGATCTGCTGCGCGGTGAAGGTCACCGTCGCCACCTGGCCGCTCGGCGCGGGCAGCGGTGCCAGGTCGCCGTTCAGCACCAGCTCGTGCGGCTGGACGAAGTCCGGGCTGGCCGTCTCGCCGCCGGCCCCGAGCAGCAGGGGGTGAATCACCGGCTGATACTCCAGCACCGGCGCCGGGACCGTCCGTGGGTCGTAGAGGCACAGGACGACGGCCCTGGCGTCCTCCAAGGCGGCGTTCAGCACCGACTCGTAGCGGATCCACTCGCGTATCTCGCGCTCGCTGCGGTCGGGCCAGGTGGCCTCGCCGACGACGAGCGTGCGCCGTCCCCGGGTGTACTCGTGGTAGGCGGCCAGCGTGCGGTGCGGGTGGTGGTACCAGGTGCGGGAGTCCCTGCGGTCGATCTGCCCGGCCTCGTCGCCGAGCGCCTCTTCGAGCAGCCGGAGCCTGCCGGCCGAGGTCACCACGAGGACCCGCCTGTCGTCGGCGAGCGCCGCGCGCACGCGGGGCACGATCAGTGCGAGAAAGGCGTCATCCGAGTCGTACGGCACCGCGACGTGCTTGAACGGCTCGGGGGCTGGAGGTGCCCGATCGGGGCGCACGGCCGAAACGTAACAATTGCTTGCAATCTACGCAACGGCTGCGAGCGCCCCCGCGCCCGACGGTGGAATCGGCGCGCCAACCGGCCGCGTCAGGCGACGGCGATGAGCGCGACCGCGCCGAGCGCGCACGCGACGCCCGCCACCTGGATCGTGTGCAGCCGCTCCCCGAGCACCCGCCTGGCCAGCAGCAGCGTGCTCGCCGGGTAGAGGGACACCAGCACCGCCACCAGGCTCAGCAGGCCCTCCTGCTTGGCCAGCAGGTACAGCACGTTGGCCAGCATGTCGAGCACGCCCGCCGCAACGATGATGTGCAGCGACCCCCCGCCCGGCTTGAGCGTGCGCCGCGTCGCCACCGCGAGGAGCACCACCAGCGCCACCGAGGAGAGCCTGGCCCCCACCAGGGGCCACAGCCCGCCCTCGACGGGAGCCAGGGCGAGCAGGATGAAGAAGCCGCCGAACCCGGCCCCAGCGGCCAGGGCGATGAGCACCGAACCCGCCGAGCCGCCCTTCCCGTCGGAGCTGCCCTGGCTGACCAGGAGTACGGCACCGAGGGCCAGGGCCACCCCGACCAGCGCCACGGGCTGGGGGCGCTCGCCGGTCGCCAGACCGTACATGACGGGGAGCGCCGCCGAGGTGACCGCGGTCGTGGGCGCCACCACCGACATGACGCCGGTGGCGAGCGCCCGGTAGAAGAGCACCAGCCCGGTGGCACCCGCCACGCCCGCGCCCAGCCCCCAGAGCATCGCCCCGGCACTGAGCCGGCCGGGGAGCAGGGGGAGCAGGGCGAGGATCACGCCCAGGCCGGCGAGCTGCGACAGCGCCACGACCGAGAACACGCGCGATCGCCGGGTGGCCAGGCCGCCGAAGAAGTCAGCCGTCCCGTACACCATCGCGCAGGCCGTCGCGAGGATCACCGCAGTCACATTCCACCGTCCAGTCCATCAGAGTGAACTCCTAGTACAACACAATAGGTGCAATACACTGCAAATCAAATTCACTAGACTGCACCGCATGGAGGATCCGGAGACGATCACGCAGGCCATCGCCAACAACGTGCGCGCCCAGCGCGCGCACCGCGGGCTCACGCTCGACGCGCTGGCCGCCAGGTCGGGAGTGAGCAGGGGCATGCTGGTCCAGGTCGAGCAGGGCCGGACCAACCCCAGTGTGTCCACGCTCACCCGGATCGCCTCCGCGCTCGGCGTGACCGTGGCCAGGCTCGTGGAGGTCTCCGACGTGCCGGTGGTGCGGATCGTCGACAAGGCGGACGTGGTCACCTTCGACCAGGGCGAGGTGCAGGCGAAGCTGCTCGTCGGGGCCGACGCGCCGATGATCCTCGAACTGTGGGACTGGCGGCTGGGGCCCGGCCAGCACCACGACGGCGACGCCCACCCGCCGGGCACCCGCGAGATGCTGACCGTCCTGGCGGGCGAGCTGACGCTCACGGTGTACGGCAGGAGCTACGTGGTCAAGACCGACGCCGCCGTGCTCTTCACCGCGGACAGACCCCATCGCTACGCCAACCAGGGGCAGGAGGAGCTCCGGCTGGTCATGGTCGTGGCCGAGCCCCGAGAGGCGCCCGACCAATAACGCCGAACGCCCTCCGGATCACCTTCTGGAGTTTCATGATTACTCCATGTCCTTGACGGCTGAGGCCGGATGGTGGGTACATCCCGGTGTGTGCGACGAAACGTCAGCTGGGGGTGGCGCGTGACCGAGGGGCGCACGGCGACGGAGAAGCTTCACGCGGAGCTGCACGGCCTCGGTGTCACCAGCGCCTACGAGATAGGCGACGACGCCACCGTCGCGGTGTGGATCGGCCTGGTCGTGCACTACAGGGACGGGTTTTACCGCTGGCAGGAAGGGGCGGTGCGACGTCGGCATTTGGGTACGGATCCGGTCGGTTGCGCTATACGCGTGGCGCGTCGCTACACCGAACTCCAGGCGGATATCCCACTGTGGTGGGACGACCTGGCCAAGGAGTTGCGGGGGAATCCGGCGCAGGAATATCCGTAACCCCGCCGGACGCTCTCGGGGGCGGCATGCGGGCCTGGGCTCTGTCGCTGGCACTGCTGATCATGGCGGGATGCGGCACCCAGCCGGTGATCCATCCTCAGCTGGCTCGCCCCCCGGCGCCCATCGACCCCAAGTCGCTGGCCAAGCGGCTGGCGGCCATGCAGCCCGGCTGGCCGGTCGCCCGCAGGGTCGACTGCAGGCACCAGAAGTGCGTCGCGCTCACCTTCGACGACGGGCCCGGCCCCTACACCGGCAAGCTGCTCGACCTGCTGCGCGCCCGGCAGGTCAGGGCCACGTTCTTCGTCCTGGGGCAGATGGTCGCCGCCGACCGGGGCGGCCACCTGGTGCGCCGCATCGTGGCCGACGGGCATGAGCTCGGCAACCACTCGTGGAACCATCCGCCGCTCACCGGATTGGCGGACCGGAGGCTGCGCTTCCAGCTGAAGCAGACGAACGAGCTGGTGGAGCGGGTGACCGGGGTCCGCATGCGGATGATGCGCCCGCCGTACGGCGCGACGAACCGCCGGGTGGCCGACGAAGCGGGGCGCGAGGGGCTGGCGCAGATCCTGTGGAGCATCGACACCCTGGACTGGCACGACCCGGTGCCCGCCATCGTGGCCAGGCGGGCGAGCAGGGCGCGGGCGGGGGCGATCGTGCTGATGCACGACGTCCACCGGACCACCGTCCAGGCCGTCCCGACCCTGCTCAATGTGCTGGAGAAGAAGGGCTGCACGCCGGTGACCATCTCGGAGCTGTACGGCAGGACGCCCCAACCGGGCCGGACGTACATGGGCCGATGAACGGTCCCGCGTAAACCGTCGTCCGGCCGTGGCACTCTTGAGTGCATGGGGTTCACCGGTTTTCCCGACGAGGCTTTCCTGTTCTACGAGGGCCTTGAGGCGGACAACAGCAAGACGTACTTCACCCGGCACAAGCACCTCTACGAGGAGGCGGTGCGGGCGCCGATGCTCGCCCTCACCGGTGAGCTGGCCGCCGAGTTCGGGGAGGCCCAGCTGTTCCGCCCCTACCGCGACGTCCGCTTCGCCAAGGACAAGTCGCCCTACAAGACCCACCAGGGCGCCTTCGTGGATCTCACGCCCGGCATCGGCCTCTACGTCCAGCTCGGCGCCGACGGCGTCTACGTGGCCGGCGGCATCTACACCCAGGCGTCCGACCAGGTGGCCCGCTACCGCGCCGCGGTCGACGAGGACCTCACGGGCAAGCCGCTGGCGGACATGGTGACGGCCCTGCTGGCCGAGGGCTACGTCATCGGCGGTGACCGGCTCAAGACCCGGCCGCGTGGCATTCCGGAGGACCATCCGCGCCTCGACCTGCTGCGCCACAGGTCCCTCTACGCGGGCCGCCAGTGGGAGCCCGAGCCGTGGGTGCACACCGCCGAGGTCCTCGGCCGCGTCCGCGACACCTGGCGTGCCTTCGGGCCCCTGGTGGACTGGCTCAGCGCCCACGTACGGGCCAGCGAGCAGCCCCGCCGCTGACCGCCCGACCATGGCAAGCGAACAGGCCGTGACGACCGTCACGGCGCCGGAGACCCCCGAGCCCGGCGGTCGGACGCGCCGCGACCGCGTCACGCTGGCGGCGATCACCGCCACGGCGGCCGCCCTCTACACCACCCTCTCCCTGACCCGGCTCGCGAACTTCAAGGCCGGTGCCTACGACCTGGTGATCTTCGACCAGGCCGTCCGCTCCTACGCGCAGTTCCGCCTGCCCATCGCCATCGTCAAGGGCGTCCACAACGGCTTCGGCCCCGACTTCTCCACCCTCGGCGATCACTGGTCGCCCATCCTGGCCCTCCTGGCCCCTCTGTACTGGCTGTTCGACGGCCCGAAGACGCTGCTGGTCGCCCAGGCGGTGCTGCTGGCCGCGGCGGCGATCCCGTTGTGGGTGTTCACCCGGCGGGCCCTCGGGCCGGGCGCCGCGCACCTGGTCGCCGTGGCCTACACGCTGTCGTGGCCCGTGGTGGAGACCGTGGCGTTCGACTTCCACGAGGCGGCGTTCGCGCCCCTGCTCACCGCCGTGCTGCTCGAACGCCGCCAGGCGGGCAAGCGCGTCGCCGTGATACTGGCCGCCCTGGCGCTGCTGTGCGTCAAGGAGGACATGGGGCTGCTGGTCGCGGGGTTCGGGACGGTCCTGCTCGCCCAGCGCGGCTGGCGCGTCCTGGGCGGCGCGTTCGTGGTGGGCGGGGCGGCCTACACATGGCTGGCCTCGCAGGTGCTCATCCCGCTGTTCGGGGGACGGGCGGACTACTACTGGGCGTACGGCGCGCTCGGGCCGAACATGGGGGGCGTCGCGCGCACCGCCCTGACCGATCCGCTGGCGGTGCTGGCCCAGCTCGGCAGCCCGCCGGTCAAGCTCGTCACACTGGCCCTGCTGCTCGGCGTCACGCTGATGGCGGCGCCGCTCTCACCGCTGCTGATCATGGCGGTTCCGCTGCTCGCAGAGAGGATGCTGGCCAGTTCGTTCCCCAATTGGTGGGTGCCGGGCTACCACTACAACGCCTTCATCGTGGTGGTGGTCTTCGCGGCGGGCGTCGACGGCGTCCAGCGGCTGCGTTCCCGCGGCGCCATCGGCGGGGACCGGCTGCCGCGGGTCTGGGCCTTGGGGGTGGCCGGCGTCGCCCTGGCCTCCGTGCCGTTCTTCTCCCTGGCCGGCCTCGCCGACCCCGGCTCCTACCAGCACGACGCCCGGGAGCGGGCCGCGGCCGCCGCCGTCGCCGTGGTGCCCGACGGGGTGCTCGTGGAGGCGGCCAACAACCTGGCGCCGGCCCTGTCCGGGCGGAGCAGGGTGCTGCTGTGGGACCGTACGCACCGTGGGGCCCCATGGATCGTGGCCGACGTGGGGCGGCGGATCTTCCCGTTCGCGAACGTGACCGAACAGCAGGACCGCGTCCGGTTCCTGGTCGGCAGCGGCTACCAGGTCCGGTTCTCCCAGAACGGCTACGTGGTCCTGGCGGCTACGGGGAGTCCGACGACGACACCTGGTCTCCCTTGAGGATGCGGTCCACGGTCTGGCCCGCCGCCGACGTCGCCGCCGTGGTGCCCGCCGCGATGACGACGGCCAGCAGCGGCGTGGCCAGGCTGCGTACGCTGCGGATGTTGCGCACCCGCGCCCACGGCTCCCCGGCCAGATGCATGATGCGCCACTCCCAGTACAACCCGAGCCCGATGCAGACCAGCGCCACCTCGCCCACCACGATGGCCGTGACCTGCACCTTGTCCGCCACCCCGACGTCCGGCTCGAACAGCGTCGGCAGGTACGCCGACAGCTCCGTGACCAACGCCGCCGCCATCAGGTGGAGCGCCTTGGTCATCGGCTGGGTGCCCCGGATACGCGGATAGAAATACCCGAACAGGAATCCGAAGGCGGGCAGGGTGAGCAGGTAACGGGAGTCGAACACGAAGCTGCTCAGGTCGGCCCCCGACGGCCAGCCGAACACGAGCACGAAAGGCGTGCTCAGCAGCAGGCTGATCACGAACGCGTGCACCCCGTTGTGCCAGGGCGTGCAGCCGGCGGCGGTGGCGAGGGCCGTCTCGGGGTGCCGCCCGTGCTCGTGCAGCGCGGCTTCCAGTTCGAGCCGCTGCGTGTCGAACTCGGCCATCGACAGCTCGCCGGCGCCCAGCTTGCCCCGGCCGATGCGATAGAGCTCCTGCTCGGAGATGAGCAGCAGCCGCTTGTGCAGGGCGGCCCTGACCAGTTGCCGGTGCTCCTCGGCGGAGGTGGGCTCGACGACGGCCGGGTGGGGGCGTACGAGCAGCCAGCGGGCCGTCACCCAGGCGGCGATCGAGGTGATCGACAGCTGGGGCAGCGCCACGTTGACGGCGGTGAACGTGGTGCTGCCCCGCGGGGTGAGATAGAGCACCATCAGGCAGACGATCACCGTGGCGTGCGTCGCCGGGTGGTCGAGCGCGGCCAGCGAGCCGCCGAGCCGCCTGAGCCGGAGCACCAGCAGCGCGAACGCCAGCAGCAACAGCCCGAGCACGCCGCGTACGAGCGGGTCGAGTGGCAGGATGCCGATCATCGGTAGGTTCGACGAGCTCGTCGAGGGCATGTCCCACGAGCCGGCGTCCAGCCACTCCGTCGGCCACCTCTGCACCAGCAGGCTCACGAGCAGCGCGCCCACGACCGCCGTGCGGGTCCACGTCTTGGTGGCCACCGCGATGGCGGCGATCGGGATCATCGCCCAGCCGAGGGCCAGCACCAGCCGGATGCTGTCCGGCGGGTACACCCCGGTCAGCAGCGCCCGGCCCCACAGCGCCAGCGCCAGCAGGCCGATCGCCGCCTCGGCCGCCAGCACCGCCAGCCGGACGATCACCACGCGGACCCCCAGGTCCACGCTGAACACCACCGCCGCCGCCGCGGCCGCCACGGCCGCGACCACGGCGCCGATGAGCAGTGTCTGGCCGGGCAACTGCTGATGCAGCCACGACCAGGACAGCATGCCGATGCCGACGAGGCAGCCGAGCCCGGTCACGACGAGCATGTCGCGGGTGGTCCACGGCGGGCTGGTCGGCAGGGCCCGGCTCGCGTGCCGCGCCGTGAGCGCCGGCACCGCGAGGAACAGGGCCACGTACGCCAGGGGCCGCCAGCTCGGCGCCAGGAGCGGGAGGAACACCAGGGGCGCGATCAGGACGAGCCCCAGGACGAGCTCACGGTTGTGCAGCCGGTTCCACCAGGCCATGCCGAGCGAGCGCGCCAGGAAGGCGACCAGCGCGATCGCGGTGAGCACGCCGAGCCCGGCCGTCCACGAGAAGTCGTTCTCCTCCATCGCGTCCGGGAACCCGTAGGAATCCTGGGCCAGCGTCACGCGCACCAGATACGACCCGACCCTGAACTGCAGGTGGTCCGGCTCCTCCAGGTCGGGCTTGATGCTTTCGGACTGGAGCACGGTCCAAGCGCCCGGCAGCAGGCTGACCGTGCGCTGCTGCACGAGGAGCGGCTTGGCGCTGGGCGCGTTGAAGTCGAGCGTCATCAGCGCGCCGGGCGCGAACTGGCGCAGCAACGTCACTTGGAACTCGGCCGTCGTCACCCCGGCCTTCGTGGTGAGGGTCGGCGCCGGCCGGGTGGTCGGGGCCAGCACGGTGCCGTCCACCTTGATCGCCCCGAACCCCTCGTCGGTGAACCGCCGGATCCCGTCGGGGAAGCTGCTGCCCTGCCGCAGCACTTCGACCAGCTTGTCGACCTCGTTCATGCGCAGCCGGTGCACGATGGTCACCTTGACCTGGCGCTGCCGCTCGTCGAGCCGGCCCTCGGGCACGGCGCGTAGATCACCCGGCCCGGCCCCGGCCACCTTGACCTCGGTCGTGGCCTGCCGGTCGTGATCTACGCGCGGCTCGTCGTTCGGGCCGAGCAACTCCCACGGATCGGGCACAGCGGGCTCCGCGGCCCGCGCGACCTGCGGCACGGGCCTGGCCGCCACCGTGCACCAGACAATCGCTCCCGCCGAGACCATCGCCAGCCCGAACGCGATGAACATCCGGAGCTTCCCCACAGAGTGGATGATTCACTCGCGGCGGGAGTTGTTCCATCCAGTCCGGTCACGGTGTGGTCACACCTGACGGTCAACCCATCAGGCGCGCTTGGCGCGAGCGGCGGAGCGGCCACGCGCGGAGGCGTCGAGGACCACCTTGCGGATGCGTACGTGCTCCGGGGTGATCTCCACGCACTCGTCCTCGCGGATGAACTCCAGGGCCTGCTCCAGGGACAGGTTGCGCGGCGGGATCACCTTCTCGGTCTCCTCGCTCGTGGAGGAGCGCATGTTGGTGAGCTTCTTCTCCTTGGTGATGTTGACGTCCATGTCGTCGGACCGGGAGTTCTCGCCGATGATCATGCCCTCGTAGACCTCGGTGGTCGGGGACACGAACAGCGTGCCCCGCTCCTGCAGGTTGAGCATGGCGAAGGCGGTCACGGGACCGGAGCGGTCGGCCACCAGGGAGCCGTTGTTGCGGGTGCGCAGCTCGCCGAACCACGGCTCGTAGGAGTCGAAGACGTGGTGCACCAGGCCGGTGCCGCGCGTCTCGGTGAGGAACTCGGTGCGGAAGCCGATCAGGCCGCGCGCCGGCACCACGAACTCCATCCGGATCCAGCCGGTGCCGTGGTTGGTCATGTGCTCCATGCGGCCCTTGCGGACGGCCAGGAGCTGCGTGATCGCGCCCAGGTATTCCTCCGGGCAGTCGACCGTGAGGCGCTCGACCGGCTCGTGCACCTTGCCGTCGATGGTCTTGGTGACCACCTGCGGCTTGCCGACGGTCAGCTCGTAGCCCTCACGGCGCATCTGCTCGACCAGGATGGCCAGCGCCAGCTCACCGCGGCCCTGCACCTCCCAGGCGTCGGGCCGGTCGGTGGGGAGCACGCGCAGCGACACGTTGCCGACGAGCTCCTTCTCCAGCCGGTCCTTGACCATGCGGGCGGTGACCTTGGAGCCCTTGGCCTTGCCGACCAGCGGCGAGGTGTTGGTGCCGATGGTCATCGAGATGGCGGGCTCGTCGACCGTGATGAGGGGCAGCGGACGCGGGTCCTCGGGGTCGGCCAGCGTCTCGCCGATCATGATCTCGGGGATGCCGGCGATCGCGATGATGTCGCCGGGGCCCGCCTCCTCGGCCGGCTTGCGCTCCAGGGCCTCGGTCATGAGCAGCTCGGTGATCTTGACCCGCTGGATCGTGCCGTCGGTACGGCACCAGGCCACCTGCTGGCCCTTGCGCAGCACACCCTGGTGGACCCGGCAGAGCGCGATGCGGCCCAGGTAGGAGGAGGCGTCGAGGTTGGTGACGTGGGCCTGCAGCGGGGCGCTGGGGTCGTAGGTGGGCGCCGGGATCGTCGACTTGATGATGTCGAAGAGCGGCTCCAGGTCCTCGGCGTCCGGCATGCCGCCGTCCTCGGGACGGTTCATGGAGGCGCGGCCCGCCTTGGCGGAGGCGTAGACGATCGGGAAGTCGATCTGCTCCTCGGTCGCGTCGAGGTCCATGAAGAGCTCGTAGACCTCGTCCACGACCTCCTTGATGCGCGCGTCGGGCCGGTCGACCTTGTTGATGCAGAGGATGACCGGCATCTTGGCGCCGAACGCCTTGCGCAGCACGAAGCGGGTCTGCGGCAGCGGCCCCTCCGACGCGTCGACCAGCAGCACGACACCGTCGACCATCGACAGGCCGCGCTCGACCTCGCCGCCGAAGTCGGCGTGGCCCGGGGTGTCGATGATGTTGAGGGTCATGCCGCCGTGACTTACGGCGGTGTTCTTCGCGAGAATGGTGATGCCCTTCTCGCGCTCGAGGTCGTTGGAGTCCATGACACGGTCGTCGACGTCCTGGTTGGCGCGGAACGCCCCGGACTGCCAGAGCATGGCATCGACCAGTGTGGTCTTGCCATGGTCGACGTGCGCGATGATCGCGATGTTCCGCAGGTCGTCGCGGCTGTTCAAAGGCATGATGACGTCTCGCTCTGTGATCGTGGGGGCGACCGCGCGAAGTCGCGGCGTTATAAGTCTAGTTGATCCCCTCTGATGGCAGGAGCGGGACGAGGTGACGCCTGGCGTAAGCACGGGTTTCGTCGTCGCTGTCCAGCGGTATCGCGCTGTCCGGAGTGAGCACGAACGACAGCGCGATGCGGATGAACATCTCGGCCACCGCCTCCGCGTCCGGGGTGTCGAGGTGGGCGGCGAGATACTCCCTGGCGACCGCGAGATAGGCGCCCGCCTCCAGCGTGAGGTGCGGCAGGATCAGCTCCGGCTCGGTCGCCAGCAGCCTGCTCAGCAGCGGATGCCCGCGCACCAGGCGCAGCGTGACCACGAACCCCTCCGTCACCCGGTCGGCCATGGTCGGCAGCGGCCCGACCGCCTGCTCGAACGCGCTCAGGAACCGGGCGAGCTCGCGCAGGATCACACCCTGGATGAGGTCGTTCTTCCGGGAGAAGCGGCGGTAGACGGTGATCCGCGACAGGCCCGCCTGCCTGGCCACGTCGTCGACGGTCAGACGGCGCAGGCCATGCTCCAGCATCCGCGCGTAGGCCGCGTCGAGGATGCGCTCCGTGGAGGTCGCCTCGGTGGAGTCGTCCCGCATGGATCAAGACTATGGGCGGGTTCTCCCGGGCGCCGTACGTACATAGCGGGTTGCACAATTCTGCGCATGTCCCTGTGCGCCCGGATGCCTACATTGGCGGCATGACCTGGACAGAGCTGGTGCTGGGCGCCTCTCCCGTACAGGGCGAGCAGCCCGCGGTGAGCGACGTCAGAACCGGAGAGGTGCTGTCGTACTCCGCGTTCGCGCGGAAGGTCACGCACGCGGCGGCGGGGCTGCGCCGTCACGGTCTCCGCTACGGCGACCGCGTGATCGTCGACATGCCGCTCGGTGCGGGGTTCGCCGTCGCGGTGCACTCGGTCGCCTGGTCCGGCGGGGTGGCGGTGCTCGGCGCCACCGGCACGGCCCGCATGATGATCGCCCAGCGCGACTACGACCCGCTCGCGGTGGACGTGCAGAAGGTCTTCACCTTCGAGCCGACGCCGGGGGAGCTCTCGTTCGGCGATCTGCTGGGTGAGCGTACGGTCGAGTTCGGCCCGCTGGCCGGCCCCGCGCTGAGCGTCGACGGCGAACACGTCTACGACCACGACGAGCTGGCGACGGACCTGCGCAAGCTGTCGTCGCGGGTGCTGGTCAGGCAGGACGACGTCGTGCTCGCGGCGGTCAGCGATCCGCTCAAAGGACTGCGGGTGCTCGACCTGGCGCTGATGTCGGGCGCCCATGTGATCATCGCGCACGAGCCGAGTCTGATCGGCTGCCGCGTGCTCGCCCACGAGCACGACGCCACCCTTGTGATCGCGCCGAACGAGGTGGTCAGGCGCCTGCTCGGTGATCCAACGTTGCGGGTTGTGGACGAAAGGGCCGTCGTCAGCTCGCTCACCCGGTGAAATCTGCGACACTGTGGGAGAGTGTGATCCTTCCGCGACGCAGGGTGACCACAATGTCCGAGCCCCCCAGGCACAATCTTCCAGCCGAGCCCAACAGGTTCGTGGGTCGCGAACGCGACGTCGACGACCTGTGCGGGCTGCTGGGCGAGACCCGCGTGGTCACGCTGTGCGGGGTCGGCGGCATCGGCAAGACCCGGCTGGCCCTGCGGGTCGCCGCCCGGCTGGTGCCCTCCTATCCGGGCGGCGTGTGGCTGGTCGAGCTGGCCAGGCTCACCCGGGGCGAGCTGATCCTCCAGGAGATCGGCCACGCCCTCGGCATCCACGAAGAGGGCACCCGCCCGCTGCTCGACACGGTCACGGCCCGGCTGCGCGACACGCACGCCCTGCTGCTGCTCGACAACTGCGAGCACCTGATCGACCAGTGCGCGGAAGTGGCCGCCGAGCTCGTCGCGGCGTGCCGGGGTCTCGGCATCCTGGCCACCAGCCGCGAGCCGCTGCGCATCGCCAGCGAGCTGGTCTGGCGGGTGCCGCCGCTCGACCTGCCCGACGAGCGGCATCCCGACGCCGAGTCCGTGCTGCTGTTCGTCGACCGCGCCGCCGCGGCGGGCACCAGGCTGAGCCAGGCGAGCCGGGCCGACGTCGTACGGCTGTGCCGGGCGCTCGACGGGCTGCCGCTCGCGCTGGAGCTGGCCGCGGCCCGCACCAGCCTGCTCAGCCCCGGGCAGATCGTCGACCGGATCGACGGCCGCTTCTCGCTGCTCACCACGGGCGGCCGCACCGCTCCGCCCCGCCAGCGCACGCTGCTGGCCGCGGTCGAATGGAGCTACGACCTGCTGTCGGCCAAGGAGCAGGTGCTCCTGCGGAGATTGTCGGTGTTCGCCGGGTCCTTCGACCTCGAACTCGCCGAGCAGATCTGCGCCGACCGGCCCATCTCCGAGGCCGAGATCGTCGACCTGCTCGGCGCCCTGGTCGACAAGTCCCTCGTGCTGTGCGACGAGGAACGCCGGCGCTACCGGCTGCTGGAGACCATCAAGCACTACGCGGCCGAACGGCTGGCGGAGGCGGCCGAGCGCGAGGTGCTGCGCGACCGGCACCTGGAGGTGCTGTGCGAGCTGCAGCTGCGCCACTTCGCCACGGAGATGGTCGAGCCCGACCTGCCGTGGCCGGTGCGGCTGGCCGCGCTGACCGCCAGCCGGAGCCTGGTCGACGACCAGCGGGCCGCGCTCGACTGGGCGATCGCGTCCGGCAACGCGCCGCTGGGCCTGCGCCTGTGCGCCTACAGCACCAGCCTGCTCCCGGTCAGCAGCGCCAACCCGGCCGAGATCGTCGGCTGGGTCGAGCGCCTGCTGGCACTCGACCTGACCCAGGTGTCCGACGAGCAGATCGCGCACGCCCAGGCGTACCTCGCCTATGGGCTGGAGGGCCGCGACGAGCTGGCCCGCTCGCTGGAGTGCGCCAGCGCCAGCCTGGCGGGCCTGGGCGACGACAACGTCTTCCCCACCTGCGTCATGCACAGCCTGGTCGTCATACTGCTGCTGCGCATGGGCCTGGTCGACGAGGCGCTGCACCACGCCGAGACCGGCCTGGCCGTGGCCACCGCCTCCGGCGACCAGTGGAACCAGGCGGCCGGGCTGGCCGGGCTGTCGGCGGTGGCACTCACCCGGGGCCGGTTGCGCGAGGCCCAGTGCCACGGTGAGGAGGCCCTGGCCAAGGCGCGCCAGCACGGGCACCGCTGGCTGCTGGCCAGGACCGCGACGCAGCTCGGCGCGGTCGCCGAGGCGCGCGGCGACCTGGTGAAGGCGCTGGCCCAGTACGAACTGGCGATCCCGTGGCTGGAGGAGCTCAACGGCACCATCGAGCTGGCCCGCTGCCTGGCCAGGATCGGCCGGGTCGCGGCGCTGCTGCACGAGTTCGGGGTGGCCAGGGAACGGCTGGCCGCGAGCCTGTCGCTGAGCAGGCAGACCGGGCAGCGCCAGAGCGTGGCCCGCTGCCTCGTGGGCCTGTCGGTGCTGGCGGAGGCCGAAGGCGACCTGGAGAGCTCCGTGCTGGCCGCCGCCTCGGCCACCGCCCTCCGCGAGTCGATGGGCCAGCTCTCCGCGACGAGCCGCATCGAGGAACTGCTCACCCGTGCCCGCGGCAAGCTCGGCGAAAGCCGCACGGCGGCGCTCTGGTCGCGGGGCAGGACGATGAGCCCCGACGACGCCGCCCGCCAGGTTCTCGCGGGCGAACGGCCGGTCCAGGCGGGTCCCCTGGTGGCCGAGCCCGTCAGGCACTCGCTGCTGACCGCCCGCGAGCAGGAGATCGCGGCCCTGCTGACCAGGGGCCTGTCCAACCGGGCCATCGCCGAGGAGCTCGTCATCAGCCCCGCCACGGTGGCCAGGCACATCGCCAACATCATGGAGAAGCTCGGCTACACCTCGCGCGCTCAGATCGCGGTGTGGGCCGCCGAACAACCACGCGGTTCTGCATAGCGATCTGCATATTCCGCCCCATGTGTGCATGAGATGCCCTCCATAGCGTGGGCGCCATGGAGGAGCGCATCGTGATGGTGGACTCTGGCACCGGTCTGTGTCTCACTGAGGGGCAGCTGGACGAGAGGTCGGCCGCCGCGACCGTCCAGCTGCGCCGCCGGGGTGTGCGCGCGGGCGACACGGTGCTCATCTGCCTGACCGTCGGTCCCGATCTGCTCGTGGCGACCGACGCGGTGATAGCCGCCGGCGGGGTCGTCTGGCCGATCCCGCCGGAGCTCGACGCGGGCAGACTGCGAGATCGGATCATCGCCAGCCGGGCCCGGCTGATGATCTCCGACCTGCCGCAGGCGATGGACGCGGCGAAAGAGTCATGGGTCCGCATGGTGGTGAGCGTCGCGGATCTTCACTCATATCCGGCCAGTCGCGAACTGTGTACGGAAAGTGATCGCGCCAGGTGGCGAACCAAGGGAGACTGTGAGGGAGTGTGATCCCCCCGCCAACACTTGGACCTACCTCATGACCGCACAAGTCCAGCACAACCTCCCCGCCGAACCGAACCGTTTCGTCGGACGGGCACGCGACGTGGCCGAGCTGTGCGCGCTGGTCCGCGGTGAGCGCGTGGTCACGCTCAGCGGAGTGGGTGGCATCGGCAAGACCCGCCTGTCGCTGCGGGTCGCGGCCAGGGCGCTGCCCGGCTTCACCGACGGTGTGTGGCTGGTCCAGCTCGCCCGCGTCAGCGACCCCGAGCTGATCGTGAAGGAGATGGCCGACGTGCTCGGCGTCCGGGAGGAGGGCTCCGAGCGGCTGCTCGACGGCCTCCGGGTCCGGCTGCGCGGCACCAGGACGCTGCTCCTGCTCGACAACTGCGAGCACCTCGTCGAACCATGCGCCGAGCTGGTCGCCGGCCTGATCGCCGACTGCCCCGAGCTGAGATTCCTGCTCACCAGCCGTGAGCCGCTGCGCATCCCCGGCGAGCTGATCTGGCGGGTGCCGCCGCTCGACCTGCCCGACGAGTGTCACCCCGACGCCGAGTCCGTGCTGTTCTTCGTCGAGCGGGCGGCCGCGGCCGGAGCCCGCGCGGTGACCGACAGCATGCCCGACGTCATCCGGCTGTGCCGGGCGCTCGACGGGCTGCCGCTCGCGCTGGAGCTGGCCGCGGCCCGCAGCAGCCTGCTCAGCCCCGGCCGGATCGCCGACCGGATCGGCGACCGCTTCCGGCTGCTGACCACCGGCGACCGCACCGCCCACGCCCGCCAGCGCACGCTGCTGGCCACGGTCGAGTGGAGCCATGACCTGCTCGACCACAAGGAACGCGTGCTGCTGCGCAGGCTGTCGGTGTTCGCCGGGCGCTTCGACCTCGACCTGGCCGAGCAGGTGTGCGCCGACGGCGGCCTCCTGCGCGGCAGCGAGGTGCTCGACGTGCTCAGCGGCCTGGTCGACAAGTCGCTGGTGCTCCACCACGGCGACGGCGGCCGCTACCACCTGCTGGACACCATCAGGCACTACGCGGCCGAGCGGCTGCGCGAGGCCGGCGAGGAGGCGCGGCTGCGTGGCGGCCACCTCCAGGTGATCTGCGCCGAGATGGAGCGCTGTTACGAGGCCGGTTCGCTCGACCGCCGGCTGTCGTGGCCGGCCCGCGCCGTGCACTTCGCCAGGGGCCGCACGCTCCTCGACGACTGCCGGGCGGCGATCGACTGGGCCGTCGAGTCCGGCAGCGCCGAGCTGGGGCTGCGGCTGGCCCACGCGGCACTGGCCATCCTCGCCGTACGCGGCGATCTGAGGGAGACCGTCGGCTGGTACGAGCGGCTGCTGGGTCTCGACCTGTCCGACGTGCCCGCCGACCTGATCGGCGTGGCCAAGGGCGGGCTCGCCTTCGGGCTCGAAGCGCGTGACGAGCTGGACCGGGCCGCCGGGCTCATCGAGGAGAGCATCGAGGAGCAGAAGCGGCACCCCTACACGCACTGGCTCGGCGTCACCTACGGCGCGGCCCTCGCCGTCTTCTTCCGCACCGGCCAGAGCGACACGGCCCTGCGCTACCTGCGTGAGCTCGAAACGGCGGCGGCCGGGCACGACGACCTGTTCAACCTGACGACCGCCCGCATCGCCCGGCTCAACCTGGCGCTGTTCCAGGGGCAGCCGCGCCAGGCCCAGCGGTTCGGTGAGGAGGCGCTGGCCCTGGCAATGGAGGCCGGTCACCACTGGACCCTCGCCAGGGCCCTGACCCACCTGGGCGCGGTGGCCGAGGCGAGGGGCGACCTGGAGGCCGCCATGCGGCACCACGCGGCGGCGCTGCCCATCCTGGAGGAGCTCGACAACCGGGTCGAGCTGGCCCGCTGCCAGGCCAAGGTCGGCAGAGTGGCGGCCCGGCTGCACGACTTCCCCGCCGCCCGGCGCAGTCTGGCCGCCAGCCTGGTGCTGAGCAGGCAGACCGGCCGGCGCAGCGGCGTCGTCCGGGCGCTGGTCGCCCTGTCCGTCCTGGCGCAGGCCGAGGGTGATCTCGACGGGGCGGTCCGCGCGGCCGCGGCGGCGAACGCGCTGCGCGAGTCGATCGGCCAGCACGACGCCCCGGCCCGCACCCAGGAGTTGCTCTCGCTCGCCCGCGACAAGCTCGGCGAGGGGCGCGTGGCGCTGCTGTGGGCGAGCGGCACCGAACAGGAACCCGGCGCGGTGGCCCGGCGGATCCTCGACCGGGCATCCGATGGGGCGTCCGACGGCCGGGCGTGCGAGGGCCGGGCGTGCGAGGGCCGGGCGTGCGACGGTCGGGCGTGCGATGGCGGGGCGTGCGATGCCGCCGACGTCCACGAGGCCGCCCTCCCTACCCCTTCCCTGCCCGCCTCCCTGTTCGTGTCCTTGTCCGGCCCGGCCGTCCGCGAGCTGCGCAACGCGACGCTGACGGTGCGCGAGCGGGAGATCGCCGGGCTGCTCACCGAGGGCCTGAGCAACCGGGCCGTCGCGGCGCAACTGGTGATCAGCCCCGCGACGGTCGCCAGGCACGTGGCCAACATCATGGAGAAGCTCGGCTTCAGCTCGCGCGCCCAGATCGCGGTCTGGGCGGCCGAACGCCGCCTCGACAACCGGTGACCCTAAGCTCGGAAGCATGCCGCTCGCCCCTAACTTCCCGGTCATGCTCCGCACCGAGGACGGCGTCCGCATAGACGCCGCGCACACGCCCTCCACCCGCTCCGACCTCGGCATCGTGGTGGCGCACGGGTTCACCGGCGGGTGGCGCGACCGTGCCACCAGGCGCATCGTGCACGTGCTGAGCAATCATGGCGGCGTGATCGCGTTCGACTTCCGCGGGCACGGGCGGTCCGGCGGCGAGTCCACCGTGGGCGACAAGGAGATCCTCGACGTCGAGGCCGCCGTACGGCACGCGCGGGTGATCGGCTACTCCAAGGTCGCCGTGGTCGGCTTCTCCATGGGCGCCGCCGTGGCCGTACGGCACGCCGGACTGATCGGCGGCGTCGACGCGGTGGTGTCGGTGAGCGGCCCGGCCCGCTGGTACTACCGCGGCACCAAGCCGATGCGCCAGGTGCACTGGGCCATCGAGCAGCCGATCGGCAGATGGGCGGCCAGGATGGCCAAGCGCACCAGGATCGCCCGCGGCCGGTGGGAGCCGATCCCGGTGCCGCCCCACGAGGCCGCCGCGCTGATCTCCCCGACGCCGCTGCTGGTCGTCCACGGCGACGCCGACACGTTCTTCCCGCTGGAGCACGCGTACCAGCTCTACGAGGGCGCGCGCGAGCCCAAGAGGCTCTGGATCGAGCAGGGGTACGGCCACGCGGAGTCCGCCGCCAACCCGGAACTCATTCGTCGCATCGGAAAGTGGATCGGTTCGAACCTTTTCTGAGTAATAGACGTCTATCTAGGGCGGATGGAAGAAATCCGCCGGGAGAAAGTCCCTGGGGAAGGAAACCGTCGAGGCGGTGACCATGGGACATACTTCGTGGAGTAGCGGGTTTCGCACCTAGCGTTGCGGGGGCGCGCTGGGTGTACATCCTGCTGAACGAGGGCTCCGGTACGTCGTACCGGAGCCCTCGTTCTTTCAGCCCAGGCGGGCGATCGACTTGTACTCCAGGTAGCTGCTGAGGCCCTCGGGGCCCAGTTCGCGGCCCACGCCGCTGGCCTTGTAGCCGCCGAAGGGCGCGTTCGACTCCAGCATGAAGCAGTTGACCCCGTAGGTGCCGGCGCGGACCTGGCGGGCCACCTCCATGCCGTGGTCGGTGTCGGCGGTCCAGACGGTGCCGGCCAGGCCGTAGTCGCTGTCGTTGGCGATGCGGATCGCGTCCGCCTCGTCCTCGTACGGGATCACCGCCAGCACCGGGCCGAAGATCTCCTCGCGGGCGATGCGCATGTCGTTGGTGACGCCCGCGAAGACGGTCGGGGCGACGTACCAGCCGTGGTCCATCGGCCGGTCCATTCCGCCGACGACGACCTTGGCGCCCTCGTCCATGCCGGCCTTGATGTAGCCCTCGACGCGGTCCTGCTGCCGCTTGGCGACCAGCGGGCCGATGCCGGTGCCGGGGTCGGCGGGGTCGCCGACGGGCTGGGAGGTGACCATGTTCGCGACCGCGTCCACGACCTCGTCGTAGCGGCTGCGGGAGGCCAGGATGCGGGTCTGGGCGACGCAGGCCTGGCCGTTGTTCATCAGCGAGGCGATCGCCAGCATGCCCATGCTGCCGGGCAGGTCCGCGTCGTCGAGGATGATCGCCGCCGACTTGCCGCCGAGCTCCAGGCTGACCCGCTTGAGCTGTTCGCCGCAGATGGCGGCGATGCGGCGGCCTGCGGCGGTCGAGCCGGTGAAGGCCACCTTGTCCACGTCCGGGTGGGAGACCAGGTGCTCGCCGGCCTCGCGGCCTGCGGGGACGATGTTGAGCACGCCGGCCGGGATCCCGGCCTCGATGACCATTTCGGCCAGCAGGTACGCGTCCAGTGGCGTCTCCGGCGCGGGCTTGAGCACGATCGTGCACCCGGCCAGCAGCGCGGGCGCGATCTTGGTCATCGCGACGAACTGCGGCACGTTCCACGGCACTATGGCCGCCACCACGCCCACCGGCTCCCGCCGCACGGTCGTCGGCCCGAACAGGCCGGGCCGCTGCTCCTCCTGGGCGAACGTCTTGCCGTAGTCGGCGTAGTACTGCAGCATGCCGAGGGGCTGCGGCGCCTGCGCCAGGTTGGAGAAGGTGATCGGCGAGCCCATCTCCTCCGTGATGAGCGCGGCCATCTCGCCCTGCCGGGCGGCGTAGATCTCGGCCAGCCTGCCGATCACCTCGGCCCGCTCGGCGAACGTCATGCGCGGCCACGGGCCGTGGTCGAACGCCTGCCGGGCCGCGGCCACCGCGCGTTCCATGTCCTCGGGGGTGCCGTCGGGCACGCGGCCGACGACCTCTTCGGTGTGAGGGGAGATGACCTCGATGGTGCCGGTCCCCGCCGGGGCCACCCATTCGCCCCCGATGAACAGCGTGTCGTGCTGGCGCATGTCGTGAGCCTCCTGCTTGACCGAATGCTTGCTTGCCTACAAGCTCCTCAAGCTGACCGAACCATGTTCTGTCCACGCGCGCAAGAGGGGTCCGGCACGCGTACCCGCGTGCCGGACCCCTCCGGCGGATCAGCCGAGCAGGTGCCGCAAGGACCGCCTGATCAGGTCCGTGCGCATGGCCTGGGTCGTCAGGCTCTCGACGCCGAACCCGAGGTAGACGGTGTCCTTGGTGGTGATGCCGCCGCCCTCCTCGAACACCTGGTCCGTACGGGCCCAGTTGTTGATCGAGGGCGAGGTGCCGGCCGGTGGCGGCGCCACGGTCCAGCCGCCCAGGTCGGACTCGAACGAGGTCTGCTCCGCCGTCGCGCCGTTCAGCGTGACGGTGAAGTCGTCGAGGAAGACGCCGGCGCCCTGGGTGCTCCAGTCGCTGACGTACGAGAGCGACAGCTCCACCTGCTTGCCCGCATAGGGGGTCAGATCAACCTTCCACTGCTGCCAGCCGGCCGAGTTGCCCGTGGCCGCGTTCCACGAGCCGGAGGTGCCGGTCGGCTCGCAGCCCGGTCCCTGGTAGCGCTGAGTGAACGGATGGATCGTGCGCCAGCCCGCGCCGCCGCCGGGCGGGGCGCAGCTGCTGCCCGTGCTCTGCGTGGTGTGACCGTTGACGTCCGGCAGCGTGGTCCAGTCGTCGCCGCCCACGGTGTGCGCCTCGACCGTGAAGAAGTCCCAGCCGGCCTCGGTGTCGTAGGAGGTCCAGAACGACAGGTCGCCGCTGGTCCTGCCGGTCAGGTCGACGGTCCTGGTCAGCCGCTTCCAGGAGACGTCGGCGATGCCGCTGTAGACGTCCCAGGAACCGGTGTGCGGGTCGAACGGCCCGCCGGGCCGGGCCCACTTGACGGGCGCGGAACTGGCGAACCGCGGGAACCGGTCGGCCGGCAGGATCGCCGACGTCGCCACGAACGAGTTGGTGTGGCTCGGCTCCAGCGTGCCGTGGAAGCCCTGGAAGCGGCCGCTCGCGCCGTCGAGCGCGTACGGGAGGCTCGTGGCCGGGTCGGTGCCCGAGTCGTCGAAGAAGACGTACGCGCCCAGCCAGTACTGCTGGAAGTCGTTGAACACCTGGATGCACGGCGGGTCGTTGGGATCCGTGCACTCCGGCTGGGCCGGTTGGTCGGGCTGGTAGTAGTACGCGCCGTTGTTGTTGGCCGCGTACGACGGGTACTTGCCCGCGTGCAGGAGCTTGCCGCCCTCGTTCAGGTAGTCGCGCACGGCCAGTTCGGTGTCGACGCCGCCCTTGGAGGTGGTGCCGGGCACCTGGCCGGCCGATCGGGGGATGATGTCGTCGCCCGTCTCCCAGACCACCGCCTTGTAGTGGCTGAGCACGCCGAGCGGGTGGGGAGCCTTGCGGCCCAGCTTGTCCATGTCGTAGACGTCGGAGCTGTAACCGGCCTCGTCGAGCGCCTTGACGTAGTCGTCGGCGTACTTGGCCTCGGTCACGCCCTGGACGGGGCTGAGGCCCGTGACGTCCTCGGTGGCCAGCACGAGCACCTTGCCGCCGATGTCGGCGGCGACCTGGTAGGTGAAGTCTCCGCTCCTCTTGCCGATCGAGCTGAACCAGACCTTGACCTTGTCTCCCGGCCGGGTGCCGGTGATCTTGCCGCGCAGCCAGTGGTAGTAGGTGTTGTAACCCTTGCCGTAGCGCTCGCCGCCCCGCCACTCGCCGGTCGGCACGGTCTTGGTCCGGCCGCCGTTGACCTGGTAGTTCAGGAAGACCGGACCGAGCTTGCGCTTGGCGTCCACCTGGACCACCTGGTCCCTGCCGTAGCTGACCTCGAACGGGTCGAGCACGAAGTCGGCCGTCGCGTTGCCGAGGTGGTTGACCGGCTCGGACCAGTTGGTGGCCGACCTGGCCACGTCCATGGCGAACGGGATGTTCTTCGCGAACTCCGCCTGCACCAGCGCCTCGTCGTCGGGGAAGACGAATCCGCAGCCGTCGCAGCCCTCGTCGAGCTCCGGCGTCCAGGCCAGGGTGCCGTACGTGCTGTGCGCGTGGTCGGTCGTCTCGCCGTTGGTCGTGTACAGCTCGGCGCCCAGGTCGGGGTCGGAGCCCGGGATGGCCGGGTTGGCGTCATTGCCGGAGATGGCCTCGTAGATCGGGTTGTCCGCGGTCTTCGTGGCGATCTGCCAGCCCATCGGATAGAGCAGCAGCGGGCCGAAGGAGTGGTAGTTCACCTGGCCCCTGAACCTGATCCGCCTGAGCAGCCCGTCGAGCGCCCTGGTCTCGGGCTCGCTGGCGGGCCCCGTGCCGCGGTAGGTCTCGCTGCTCGGGATCGACGAGGAGCCCTCCTCGTCGTAGTGGAAGTTGGTGGCGTAGTTCCGGTTCGGGTCGACGCCGTCGCCGGTGGTGATCTGCCCGTCGCCGTTGTTGTCGCGCAGGTTCTTGCGCCACAGGCGGTTGCCCTCGGTGAAGGTGAAGTCGTAGCCGTCGGGGTTGGCGACCGGCACGAACCAGAGTTCGGTCCTGTTCAGCAGGTCTCTGAGCGAGGATCTGTTGGCGATCACGTACTTCAGCAGCCGCAGGTCGACCTCGGTGGCGATCCACTCGCGGGCGTGCTGCGTGGCCGAGTACAGGGTCGCCGGCTTGATGCCGTCGGGCAGCACCCTGGCCAGCGTGCTGACCTTGACCGCGAGGATGTCCTGGCCCTTCAGCGTCTTGCCGAGGGACTGGATCTTCACTATGTCCTTGTTCGCGTTGGCGAGGGCCTTGAGCTGGTCGGCGATGCCGCCGGGCTCGGAGTAGGACCTCCAGACGGTGTAGCCGCCGGCGGCCTGCGCCTTGGCCGCCTCCAACTGGCTCTGGCCCTGCGGGTTGCGTACGGGCTCCGGCTGGTAGCCGAGCTTGCGCAGGCCGTCGAGGTCGGTCTGGGCGGCGGTCACCTCGACGTGTTCCCGGCCGCCCCGCGCGTCCTGTTGAACGACGTCGAAGCCCTTCTCCCTGAGCGCCTGGCCGGTGCCGGGAGTGCTCTCGAGCTGGTAGAGCTCGATCCGGTCGCGGGCTGGTAATGGGTCCACCGTCGCCTGGGCTTCCAGGGCGACGAGGGAGGTGCCGAGGCCGAGGATGACGGCCGTGGACAGGGCCAGTAATCGAGACACGGGTCTGCCCCTTCGCAGAGACGAGTTTCGTCGCCATCTCAGACCGATCCGTCGCCCCCGACAAGGCCCAATCTTTATCTCTCGCTTAGATCGGACAAACAGCTCGATAGTTCGCCAAGGGGGCGTGACTTGTGGCGTTCAGGTGACAGAAATCAAGATCATCTTCTATAGTTTCGCTCCGTCTATGAGGGGAGGACGGACGTGAAAATCAGTCGCTTCGCCCTATTCGCCATCGTCTTGGCGGGGCTGTTCGCGTTCCCTCTCCCAGCCGTCGGTGCTCCTGACCCGGCCGAGTTGCGCAAGCTGACCAAGCAGGCGTCCCAGCTCAACGAGCTCTATCGAGGCCAGATCCAGAGCCTGGAAGAGGTCCGGATCCAGGCGAAGAAGGCCACCGACAACTCCGGCGACCTGGAAGCCCGGCTCGCCAGGGCCAAGGCCGACGTGTCGTCGATCGCCCAGAACACCTACATCGCCGGCCCGATCGACGGCGCCCAACTCTTGATCCCGACGGTCGACCCGTACATCGCGCTCGGCCAGGCGGCGAACATGACCTACCTGGCCAACCAGCGCATCAGCAAGATGCAGAGCATCCAGGCGCTGATCGACAAGGCGAAGGAAGCCAAGCGGACCGCCGCCGGCAAGATCGAGAAGCTGCGGAAAGAGATCAAGGAGATGCAGGGCAAGCGCCGCGAGATCGAGCGGTTGCTCGCCAAGTACGGCTTCCAGCAGCCGGGCGGCTCCTCGGGGCTCACGCCGCGCCTGATCGCGGTACGCGCCGAGATCATGCGGAACTTCCCCATGCCGTACGGCGTGGGCTGCCTGCGTCCCGGTGACCCCGGTGAGCACGGCAAGGGCCGGGCCTGCGACTTCATGATGTCGAGCGGCGGCAGGGCGGCCGCCGGGGCCGACGCCGACCGGGGCGACGCGCTGGCCGAGTGGCTGATCAAGAACGGGCCTCGGATCGGCGTGATGTACATCATCTGGAAGCAGCGCTACTACGACATCCGGTCAGGCGGCGGCTGGGATCCCATGTCGGACCGGGGCGGCGTCACCGCCAACCACTACGACCACGTGCACGTGTCGGTCTTCTAGGGGTTCCGCAACTCCGTCAGGCGTTCCCGCAGCCAGGCGTACGACGCCTTCGGGGTGCGGCGCAGCGTGTCGAAGTCCACGTGCACCAGGCCGAAGCGCTGGTGGTAGCCCTCGGCCCACTCGAAGTTGTCCAGCAGCGACCAGACGAAGTAGCCCCGCACGTCGACGCCCTCCGCCGCCGCCTGCTCGACCGCCCTGATGTGGCCGTCGAGGAAGGCGATGCGGCCCTGGTCGTCGATCGTGCCGTCGGGGCCGGGGACGTCCTCCTGGGAGCAGCCGTTCTCGGTGACGTACACCGGCGGGAGCGCGGCGCCGTACCTGGTGCGCAGGCCCGTCAGGAGTTCGCGCAGGCCGTCGGGCACGACCGGCCAGCCGAAGGCGGTCGTGGGGTAGCCGGTGATTCCGAGATCGGTGAAGGGCAGGCCGTCGTCCGCGGGTGCGCCGATGCGGGTGGGGTTGTAGTAGTTGATGCCCAGGCCGTCCAGGGGCGCGGAGATGACGGCCAGGTCGCCGTCGCGGACCACGTCGTCCAGGGCGCCGATGGCCTTCAGGTCCGGATACTCGCCCAGCAGGATCGGGTCGTTGAAGAGGCGGTTGTGCAGGGTGTCGTACGCGTCGGCCGCGGCCAGGTCCTCGGCCGACCCGGAGGCGGGCCAGACCGGGGTGCAGTTGTTCGTGATCAGCACCTGCCGCGCCCCGGCCGCGCGCAGCGCCTGTACGGCCAGGCCGTGGCCGAGCAACTGGTGATGGGCGACGGGCAGGGCGTCGAACAGCAGGGCCTGGCCGGGGGCGTGGACGCCCATGCCGTACCCGAAGGCCATGTGCACGAACGGCTCGTTCAGCGTGATCCACATGGGGACGCGGTCGGCGAGCCGCTCGGCCACGATCGCCGCGTATTCGGCGAAGTGATAGGAAATATCGCGATTCATCCACCCGCCGACGTCCTGCAGCGCCTGCGGCAGGTCCCAGTGGAACAGGGTCGGCACCGGCGCGATCCCCGCCGCCAGCAGCCCGTCGACCAGCCGGTCGTAGAAGTCCAGGCCCTTCGGCTCCACCCGGCCCGTGCCGAGCGGCAGCACCCGTGGCCAGGAGATCGAGAAGCGGTAGGCGTTGACGCCGAGGTCCGCCATGAGCGCGACGTCCTCGGGCCAGCGGTGGTAGTGGTCGCACGCGACGTCGCCGGTGTGCCCGTCGCGGGTACGGCCGGGCTCATGGGTGAAGGTGTCCCAGATGGAGGCGCCCCTGCCGTCATCCTTGGCGGCGCCCTCGATCTGGTAGGCGGCGGTGGCCGTACCCCACAGGAACATATCCGCTCCTTAGCGATCATCCGAGTGCCACTCATGTTAACTGGCGGAGGACTCCGGAACCCTACCTGGCGGTAATACGCCAAGATGGGGGGCATGACGAGTACCCTGCGCCGGCGTCCAGCCCAACGCCGCAGCGTGGAGCGAGTCGAACGGATGCTCGACGAGTGCGCACACCTGCTCGACGAGGTCGGTTACGAGGCACTGACCACCAAAGAGGTCGCGCGCCGGGCCGAGGTGCCGATAGGCACGTTCTACCAGTTCTTCTCCGACAAGCAGGGCCTGGTGCGAGCGCTGGCCCTGCGCAACCTCGACGCCTTCCTCCACCGCGTCACCGAACGCCTCACCGAACGCATCGCCGAGGCCGATCTCGACCACTGGACCGACCTGGTCGACCTGTCCATCGACGAGTTCGTCGAGATGAAGCGGACCGTTCCTGGGTTCGCGGTGGTCGACTTCGGGGAGGTGCTGGTGGCGCCGGGTGGGCCGGCGATCGAGGGCACCAACCGGATGCTCGACGAGGCGCTGGAGAACAACGTCATCGTCGCCGACCGGCTGCGGGCGCTCACGCTCGACCTGCTCGACGCGCCTGTCGGGCCGGGGCTCGACCGGGCCCTGCTGGTGGCGGTCGAGGCGGCGGACGCGGTGCTCAAGCTGGCGTTCCGGATGCGCCCCGACGGCGATCCCGACCTGATCGTCGAGTGCAAGCAACTGGTCCACCGCTACCTGGCCAACCACCTGCCCTGACCGCCTCCGGGCCCGTCGGTCTGGGGGATGTCCTCGACCAGCCACAGGCCGCCGGTCGCCAGCATCAGTCGTCCCCGCGGCCCTCCACGGGAGCGCTCCCGAGACCGCCACAACGTTGATCGTCTGAGCCACATGCTCGGGCTCAGCACGCCGCGTCCATCCGGGCGCGCAGTTCGTCGTCCAGCCGTACATCCGACGCGCCGATGGCCTCGTTGAGCTGGGCCATCGTGGAGACGCCGACGATCGGGACGTACCCGTCGGCCATGAGCCACGCCAGCACCACCTGGTTGAGCGTCGCGCCCACCTCCGCCGCCACCTCGCGCAGCACGGCCAGCCGCCGGGTGGTGCCCGGGTGGTGGTAAATCTCTGGAATCGGGCGGTCTGCCCGTGTGTAGGCGCCTGCCATCAACGTGTTGTAGACCCACAGCGTCACGTCGGGCTCGGCGCGTGCATACTCCAGCGTCTTGTCCGTCGCCAGCGTGTGGCCCGACTCGGCGAGCCGGGTGAGCGGTCGCGGGCGCAGGTAGGTGTGGCGGAGCTGCAGATATGTGTACGGCAGCCAGCCCTGCGCCGCCGACAGGTTCCTGGCCCGCTCGAGCCGCCAGGTGGCCAGATTGCCGGCGCCCGAGCTGCGGATCCTGCTCGGCCGGGCGAGATCGTCGAACGCTCCCAGAGTCTCTTCCACGGGGACGGAGCGGTCCTCGATGTGCGACCAATACACATCGATGTAGTCCGTCCTTAATCCAGGATGGCGAAGGTGTCCTTCTCGGCGACGGCGGTGCCGAACGCGATCGTGCCGAGTGCGATGTTCATGGCCACGACTGTGGAAGCTGGAGTTCGGTCCATGTCAAGTCGCTGAGATCGGTTGACCTGGAGTGGGCTCCAGGTGCGATGCTTCTGCCGTGAGCGTCTACACACCCGCCGAAGTGGTCGAGGAGACCGGCTTCACCCTGGACACGTTGCGCTATTACGAGAAGATCGGCCTGCTCGAACCCGTCGGCCGTAACGCGGCCGGGCAGCGCAGGTTCAGTGAGCAGGACGTGGGCTGGCTCGGCACGATCCGGTGCCTGCGTGACACCGGCATGCCGATCGCCGAGATGCTCCGCTTCGCCGATCTGGTCCGCGCGGGCGATCACACGATCCCGGACCGGATCAAGCTCCTGGAGGAGCACGACGGCCGCGTCCGGGAGCAGATCGCCAACCTCACCGAGCGGCAGCGCTACATCCAGAACAAGATCTCCTACTACCGCAGAGTCGTCTAGCCCTGCCTTGGGGGTCCGGTTGTTAGACCGGCACTATGGCCGGACCCAGGGCGAAACGGTTCAACATCCCACTGCGCCGCGTCGCCAGGATGTGCGCGGCGCTGCTGTTCGTGCTGCTGGCCGACATCACGCTCGTGCAGGGGTTCGGGGCGCGGGGGCTCAACGCCGATCCGCGCAACCAGCGCTCGGTCATCGCCAGGTTCGATCATCCGCGCGGCGACATCCTCACGTACGAGGGCTCGATCATCGCCACGAACCGGAAGACGGACGGCGAGGCGTACGCCTATCGCCGCGTCTACACCGACGGCGAACTGTACGCGCCGGTGACCGGGGACGCGTCGCTCAACCGGACCACGGGCATGGAGCAGGCCGCCGACGGCGTGCTGTCCGGCGACGACCCGAGGATCCAGGTCCGCTCGCTGGTCGGGCACGGCAGCGCCCAGGGCGCCGCGGTCCGGCTCACGATCAGCGAGCGCGCGCAGTGGGCCGCGTACGAGGGGCTCAGGGCGGCGGGCCGGCCGGGCGCCGCGGTCGCCATCAACCCGGCGACCGGCGCGATCCTCGCCCTGGCCAGCTACCCGTCGTACGACCCGAACGTCTACACCACCACCGACCTCGCCGAGCTGGCTGATACGGACCGGCGGCTGCGCGGTGACCCGGGCAGGCCGCTGCTCAACCGGGCGGTGAACCAGAGTTACCCGCCGGGCTCGGCGTTCAAGCTGGTCACCGCGGCCGCCGCGCTGTCGTCGGGCGAGTACACACCCACCTCGCGGGTCGACGGCCCCGCCCGGCTGCGTTTCCGCGGTGGCACGGTGGCCGGCCTGCCCGGCTCCGGGCTCTGCGGACAGGCCCATCCGACGCTGCCGGACGCCTTCCGGTCCTCCTGCGACGCCGCCTTCGCCGGCATCGGCCTCCAACTGGGGCAGGACATCCTGCGCGACCAGGCGGAGGCGTTCGGCTTCAACGCCGGCGACCTCACCATCCCGTTGCGGGTCACCGCCAGCACCTATCCCCTGAACATGAACCGGGCCCAGACCGCCCTGTCGGCCATCGGCCGCTACCACGACCGGGCCACTCCGCTGATGATCGCCATGCTGTCGGCCGCCGTCGCCAATCACGGCGTCCTCATGCGCCCGTACCTGGTGGAGGATGTACGGCTGCCGGACGGCTCGCTCATCGACCGGGCCAACCCGACGCCGTACCGGGTGACCATGCCGGCCACCCTGGCCAGGCAGCTCACGTCGATGATGCTCACGGCGCCCGGCGGCGGCTCCGGGACGGCGGCCTCGACCCGGGGAGTGGCGGTGGCGGCCAAGTCGGGGGCGGCGCAGGATCACGCGCTCTTCACGGGGTTCGCCCCGGCGGACCGGCCGGAGGTGGCCGTGGGTGTGGTCGTGGAACACGCCGCTCCGTCCGCCGCCGGTCCCATCGCCCGCGCCGTCCTGGAGGCCGCTCTCTCCTAGCGGGCCGCTACCGATAGGCCGAGGCCTGCAGGGTGTAGAGGTCGGCGTACAGGCCGTTGAGCGACATCAGGGCGGCGTGGTCGCCGTGCTCGATGACCTTGCCGTGGTCGAGCACGTAGATGCGGTCGGCGTAGCGGACGCTGGCCAGCCGGTGGGTGATCAGCAGGACCGTGCGTCCGTCGGAGTGGCCGCGGATGCGTTCGAACAGGGCGTGTTCGGCGCGGGCGTCGAGGGCGGCCGTGGGCTCGTCGCAGATGAGCAGGGCCGCGTCGCGGTGGAAGCCGCGGGCGACCGCGATGCGCTGCCACTGGCCGCCCGACAGCTCGTGGCCGTCCTTGAAGCGCCGGTCGAGCAGCGTGCGGTAACCGTGGGGCAGCTCGGCGATGACCTCGTCGGCGCCGGCCACCGAGGCCGCCGCGTGCAGGGCTGGCTCGCCCTTGTCGGTGCCCATGGTGATGTTGTAGCGGGCGGTGAGCGGCCAGCGGGTGTGGTCCTGCGCGATGACCGCGGTGCGCAGCCGGAGCTCCTCGGGGTCGACGTCGCGCAGGTCGAGGTCGTCCCAGAGGACCGCGCCGCTGTCGGGTTCGTACAGGCCGGACAGGATCTTGGCGAGGGTGGTCTTGCCCGAGCCGTTCTCGCCGACGAACGCGATGACCTCGCCCTGCTTGATCTCGATGGAGACGCCGCGCAGCGCGGGCTCGTCGGCGCCTGGGTAGGTGAACGTGGCATCCGAGACGGAGATCCGCTGGAAGCTCGACGGGGCGGCGGCCGGTCGGGGGCCGGGCAGACGGTGTTCGGCGTCGGCGCAGAACTCCAGGAAGTCGGTGAAGTAGAGGCCCTCCTCGTAGAGGTGGTTGGTGGCGAACATCAGGTTGGACAGCGACACCTGGCCCGTCCTGATCGCCAGCACGGCGGTGCCCGCGACGGCCAGCGGGATCGCGGCGATCGCGAGCAGGATGCCGAGCGCCAGGTAGACCAGGCCGCTGCCGAGCCCGCCCAGCGCCTCGCCCACGAGCCGGGCCCACATCTGCCGCTTGGCCAGGCTGAGCATCACCTGCTGCTCGGCCCGCGCCACCGCGTCGTACATGCGCAGCAGGAAGCCGCGCATGGTGAAGGAGCGGACCTCGGCGGCGGGCTCGCGGTCGGCCAGTAACTCGGCGATGATCCACTTGCGCCGGACGGCCGGGATGAGCGAGTAGAGCGTCGTGTAGCGCATCTTGGCGCTGCGTACGGCGGCCCACGCGTCGGGCAGCACGGCCAGCAGGAGCAGCGGCAGCAGCACTGGGTGGAGCACGCTCAGCACCCCGGCCACGGCGGCGATGCCGACCGCGGCGGTCACGACGTTGATGGCCGAGGAGACCACGGAGTCGGCCATGGCCACGCCGCGCAGCCGGGCCCGCTGGAGCGCGTCGTGGAACTCCGGATCGTCGAAGGCCACCAGGGCGACCCGGCTGGTCAGGTCGTAGAGGCGCTCCTCGGTCTGCCGCGTCACCTGCGGGTCGAGGCGGGCCTGCGCCCAGCCGGCGCCCGCCTGCATCGCGGTGCGCAGCCCCGCGGCGGTGGCCACCATGATCAGGCTGGGCACGGCGGCCATCACCCGGTCGGGCGTCGGCCCCTCCTGGAAGAGCGCGCCCAGCACGCCGGTCGTCGCCAGCAGCCCGAACGCGGTGAACACGCCGCCGAGCAGGTTGAGCGCGACCGTCGCCACAGTGTCGCGCGGGCTGGCCTCCCAGGCCATCCGCATCGCCTGGACCACGAGGGACGGCAGCCGCTTCGCGATGGCGAGGAAGCCGACCTCGGCCATCTTGTCGGTGTGGGCGTGCCAGTCGGAGGCGGAGACCTCGCCGAGTTCGAGGGGCTCGTCGGCCATACAGAGAGTGTGCCCGCCGGGTACGACAGTTCTCGCTTTATTTTGCTGCCTGGGCGCGGGGTGGTTGGAGACCTGAGCACTCTTCTACGTCTGCATACAGGGCTGCACATACCTCTCTACACATCACCGCCGTCACGCGATTACATCCTCGAATGGCCATCTCGACGCATGTGGCTTCCGGCCTGGCTGTCTAGCGTTCTGCATGTGATCGGCCACTCATCGTGGCCGGATCCGCCGGGGCGTCGCGTGTCCATGCGGGGCTAGGCCTCCTCGGAGGGGTGGGGGCCCGGCTCCGGACGCGTGACAGCGGGCTCGAGCCGCGCAGGGCTCGGGCCCGCCCACCGCCGGCCGATCGCCGCGCGCTCGGCGGCTGCGTATGCGGACCTGTTATCAGCACATGCCTTGACGGCTCCGAGTGCGAAGTGGGTTGATTGCCCTACTGACAACGTTGTCAACCTTCACCACTCGGGGTTTCGAAGGGACGGTGTGCGATGCGACGACGGTGGTTAGCGGCCGTCGCGATCACTATGGCGAGCGTGCTCGGCCTGGCCGGCTGCGGTGGTAGCGGCGGCGGAACGGCCAGCCCGCAGGCCACGGGTGGCGGCGACAAGAAGCAGGTCGAGGTGTTCTCCTGGTGGACAGGGCCGGGTGAGGCCGACGGCCTGAAGGCGATGCGGGAGATCTTCGAGAAGCAGAACCCGAACTACACCTTCTTCGACGCGGCGGTCGCGGGTGGCTCCGGCGACAAGGCCAAGGCGTTGCTGCAGTCGAAGCTTCAGGCGGACACCCCGCCGGACACCTTCCAGGGTCACGCGGGTGCCGAGCTGCAGGGCTACATCAAGGCCGGTGACCTGGAAGACCTCAACGCCCTCTATGACGAGCTGAAACTGAAGGACGTTTTCCCCTCCCAGCTCATCGACCAGATCAGTGTGGACGGCAAGATCTACTCGGTGCCGGTCAACATCCACCGGTCGAATGTGCTGTGGTTCAACCCGAAGGTGTTGAAGGACGCGGGGATCGCGGCCGCGCCCAAGTCGGTGGACGAGTTCATCGCCGACCTCGGCAAGGTCAAGGCCAAGGGCAAGATCCCGCTGTCCATCGGCTCGGAGTGGACCGTGGTGCACCTGATGGAGAGCGTGCTGCTCGGCTCGCTCGGCACCGACGCCTACAACGCCCTGTTCAAGCCGGGCGCCAACTGGGGCAGCCCCGAGGTGAAGAAGGCGCTGGACAGCTTCAAGACGATCATGACGTACGCGGGCGACCCGCAGGACGACTGGCAGCCCGCGGCCAAGCAGGTGGCCGACGGCGAGGCCGCGTTCAACGTCATGGGCGACTGGGCCTACGGCTACTTCCACAACCCGCCGGACGGCGGCCTGGGCAAGAAGTCGAAGGAGGACTTCGACTGGGCGCCCTCTCCCGGCACCGAGGGCACCTACCTGTGGCTGTCGGACAGCTTCACGCTCCCCAAGGGCGCGAAGAACCGTGACGGGGCCCTCGCCTGGCTCAAGGTCGCGGCCAGCAAGGAGGGGCAGGACGCCTTCAACCCGAAGAAGGGCTCCATCCCCGCCCGCAAGGACGCCGACCAGTCGCTCTACACCGACTACCTGGCGGACGCTCTGAAGGACTGGTCGAGCAACAAGCTGGCCGGCTCCATCCAGCACGGAGTGTCGGTGAACCAGCCGTGGCTGGCCTCGATCACCGAGGCGGTCGGCCTGTTCATCGGCAGCAAGGACGTCGCGGCCCTGCAGAAGGGGCTCGTGGACGCCGCGGCGGCCAACGCTCAGTAAGTCAGTCATCCGGGTACGGCAGGCGTTTTCGCGCCTGCCGTACCTTTTGGAGGGAATGAGTTGTGAGGCGGGCACGCACCTGGCTGCCTGGGTTACTCCTCGTCACGCCGTCCATCATCGCGATCGGCGTGTTCGTGTACGGCATGCTGGGCTGGAACTTCCGGCTGGCCATGACCGACAAGCACGACGAGGTGTCCGAAGGCAAGTTCGTCGGGCTGAAGAACTTCGTCGATATCTGGGACCTGCCGCGATGGCACATCTCGGTGCAGCACACGATCATGTTCACGCTGGTGTTCGTGCTGGGTGCGCTGGTGCTCGGCTGGTTCCTGGCGTTTCTCATGGAGAAGGGGATCAGGGGCGAGGGCACGTTCCGGGCCATCTACCTGTTCCCGATGGCCATCTCCTTCGTGGCGACCGGCATCGTGTGGCGGTGGCTGATGAACTCGGGGATGGAGCAGCGGGCGGTCGGGCTGAACCGGCTGTTCGACTGGATCGGGCTGCCGCAGTGGCAGTGGTTCCGGGATCCGGACTGGGGGATGGCCGCGATGGCTCTCCCGGCAGTCTGGCAAATGTCCGGATATGTCATGGCACTGTTCCTGGCGGGCTTCCGTGGCGTGCCGGAGGAGCTGCGTGAGGCGGCGCGCGTCGACGGGTGCAACGAGTGGGGTGTTTACCGGTACGTCGTGCTGCCGATGCTCCGGCCCGTGACGCTGTCGGCGCTGATCATCCTCGGGCACATCTCGCTCAAGGTGTTCGACCTGATCGTGGCGGTGTCGGGCAAGCAGATCATCACCGACGTGCCCGCCGTGTTCATGTGGGTGGCGGTGTTCGACTCGCACGATCCGGCCAAGGGCGCCACGATCGCCTCGTACATCGTGCTCAGCGTGGCCGTCTTCGTCATCCCGTACCTGATCTGGTCCGTACGTAAGGAGAGGCGTTCATGACCGCGGTCATCGGGCGGAGGCGGGTGTCCACCGGGGTACGCCTCGCCCTGTTGATCGCCTTCGTGGTGATCTTCCTGATCCCGATCTACGTCCTCCTGGTCACCAGCTTCAAGCCGCTCACCGAGGCGGATCCGAGCCAGGCGTGGAACCTGCCGCGGACCTGGACCTTCGAGGCGTGGCGGGTGGCGTGGGAGAAGCTGGCCCCCGGCCTGTGGAACTCCGTCCTGCTGGCCGTGCCGGGCTCGCTGCTGTCGTGCGTGCTCGGCTCCCTGAACGGCTACGTGCTGTCGAAATGGCGCTTTCCGGGCGCGGACCTGCTGTTCACGCTGTTCCTGTTCGGCATGTTCATCCCGTACCAGGGGGTGATGATCCCCCTGGTGCAGCTGCTGGTGAACCTCAACGAGCTGACCGGGCTGCAGGGCGTCTTCTACGGCGGCATCCCGGGGCTGACGCTGGCGCACGTGGTCTACGGCATCCCGATCTGCACGCTGATCTTCCGCAACTACTACGTCACCATCCCCGACGAGCTCATCGAGGCGTCGCGGGTGGACGGCGCGGGGATGCTGCGTACGTACTGGTCGGTGGTGCTGCCGGTGTCCACGCCGGCGATCGCGGTGGTGATCATCTGGCAGTTCACCTCGATGTGGAACGACTTCCTGTTCGCCGTCTTCCTCACCGGGCCGACGAGCTGGCCGACGACCGTCATGCTCAACAACATCGCCGGCGCCCAGGCCACCCCGTACAGCCAGCAGATGGCGGCGGCCATCCTGGCGTCGGTGCCGACGATGCTGATCTACGTGCTGCTCGGCCGGTTCTTCATGCGCGGGCTGATGGCCGGCGCGCTCAAGGGATGAGCCATCAAGCGATGGAGCCTCAAGAGATAAGTGCGGCCGGGTTCGCCCAGTGCTTGAGCGGCTCCTTGCGAACGTAGCGGGCCACGTCCCCGGCGACGATCGTGGCGGCGTTCATGGCCGTCTCCTTGCTGGCGCCGGCCAGGTGCGGGGTCATGACCAGGTTCGGGGTCGTGAGGAGCCGCGACCCCGCCGGGATGGGCTCCTCGGGGAAGACGTCCATCGCGGCGCCGAACAGGTGGCCCGAGTCCAGCGCGTCGCACAGGGCGTCGTAGTCGAGCAGCGAGCCGCGCGCGCAGTTGACGATGACGGACCCGGCGGGCATCGCGGCGATCTGCGGTGCGCCGATCATGCCGATGGTCTCGGGGGTGGCCCGCGCGTGCAGGGAGAGGAACCGGGAGCGTTCGAGCAGCTCAGCCAACTCCACCTGTCCTGAGATTTCCACGTACGGGTCGTAGACCAGGACCTCCGCGCCGAAGCCCTCCAGCATCCGGGCCACCCGGCGGCCGATCGCGCCGTAGCCGATCAGGCCCGCCGTGGCGCCCTCCAGCTCGGGCCCGACGTTGTCGTAGGTGTAGTAGTCGCCCCGCCAGACGCCGCCCGCCAGGTCGGCGTGCGTCTGGGGGATGCGGCGGGTGGCGGCGAGGAGCATGGCCAGCGTGTGCTCGGCGGTGGCCACGGCATTGCGGCCCGGCGCGAACGTGACCGCGACCCCGGCCTCGGAGGCCGCGTCCAGGTTGGCGTTGACCGGGCCGCCCCGGCTCACGCAGAACAGCTTGAGCTCCGGGCACGCGTCCAGCACCCGCTTCGTCAGGGGGGCCATCTGGGTCACGCAGACCTCGACACCGCGCAGCGCCTCGATCAGCTCGTCCTCCACGTCGGACGCCTCATCGACCTCGCCCACCCGGCCGAACGGCACCACCGGCCACGGCAGCGTGAGCTCGCGGATCTCCACGTCGCCGGGAACCTCGCGCCTGATGGCGTCGATGAAGAGGCGGTTCTGGACGAAGTGGTCGCCGGCGGCGAGGACTCGGATGGTCAACGAAGAGCTCCAATCGGGGAGTTGTACCGCAGGATCGCCACCTGGCCGTCCCGCGGGCGGATCTCTGTGATGGCGCAGTTGTCCAGGCGCGGGAAGAGCCGCCGGTACTCGCCCAGCGGCACGCCCATGAGCCGGCACAGCGCGATCCTGATGATGGTCGTGTGCGCGACGACCATCACCCGGTCGTCCGGATGGGCCGCGGCGATGTCCCGCAGGCACTCGGTGAACCGGTCGGCCGCCAGCTTCGGGTCCTCGCCGCCCGGCAGGGGGTTCACGGCGGGGTCGGCCTCGAAGGCGGCACGGGCCTCGGGGAACCGCTCGCGCATCTCCGTTGCGGTCAACCCCTCGCCCTGGCCGAAGTCGAGCTCCCGCAGCCGCCCGTCCACCCGCGGCTCGACACCCGCCGCCTCGGCGCTGGCGGCGGCGGTGAGCCGCGCCCTGCTCAGGGTGGACGCCCAGACGGCCGACAGCCCGGCCCGGGCGGCCCAGGAGGCCAGCTGCCCGGCCTGGTCGTGGCCGCGCGGCGTCAGCTCGATGTCGCTGAGCCCGGCGTAACGGTTCTCGGCATGCCAGACGGACTCTCCGTGGCGCACCAGTGCGATGTGGGTCATGGTGCGGTCCTCTCACGGGCGTGGCCGGCGGCGCTCTCGGGCAGCCAGCCGCGTCTCTCCAGTTCTGCGACAAAGCGTAGATATGCCTCGTCCAGGCGGGGCCCGGCAGGGTCGACGACCTCGCGGGTGCGGATCATCCTGGCCGGGTCGCCCGCGTCTCCCGCCGCGAGTACGGCCATGCCGAGCGCGGGCTCGGCGTTCTCCCGCAGCGTGACGGGACGCCCGAGGACGTCGGCGCGCAGCCGGGTCCAGTAGGCGCTCCTGGTGGCTCCGCCGGTCAGCACGATCTCGCCGTCCACCGGGGCACCCAGCAGGTCGAGGTAGTCGAAGCAGAGCCGCTCGACGAACGCCGCGCCGCGCAGGATCGCGACGTAGCGCTCGACGTCGTCGGCGGGATCGCCGAGCGTGAACCCCTCGGCCTCGGGCGCGACGAACGGGAACCGCTCCCCGCGCGACACGAGCGGATAGGTGACGGCCGGCTCGCCGGCGGTCCCGGCGGTGCCGGGCGTGCCACGGCCGGTGGCGGCGATGTCGCGGGTGACGGCGGGGCCGACATGGGCGGCGGCGTGGCCGAAGCGGGTGGCGGCCTGGGCGCTGAGCGCGTCGAGGTCGCGGCCCGCGAACTCGCGGGTCAGCACCCCCGCGCCCGTGCTCGACGCGCCACCCGGCAGCCACGAGCCGTCCGGCGCGCGGTGCGAGTAGACCACGCCCAGCGGGTCGTGGATCAGCTCCCTGGTCACGCCCTTGAGCACCAGGGTGGTGCCCATGACGGAGTTCCAGCTGCCCGGCGTCATGGCTCCCGCGCCGAGCTGCGCCGCGCATCCGTCGGTGGTCCCGGCGATCACCGGGGTGCCGGCCGGGATGCCGGTGATCGCGGCCGCCTCGGCGCAGACCGTGCCGAGCGTGCTGCCCGGCCGTACGACGCCGGGCAGCGTCCCGGTGGGCACGCCCAGCTCGTCGAACACCTCGTACGGCCACCGCTCGTCGATCAGGTCCACGCCGGTCTTGAGCGCGTTGCCCAGGTCGGTGGCCACCTCATGCCCGACCAGGCGCCGGTTCACGAAGTCGTTCTGATGGGCCGGTCGCGCACCGGGCGGGGCGTCACGCAGCAGCCACAGCAGCTTGGGAAGCGCCCAGTTGGCCTGCATGCGCTGGTAACCCAGCCGCTCCCAGACGGCCGCCCCGGCCGAGTTGACCCGCTCCACCTCGGCCGTCGCCCGCCGGTCGTCGTACATCAGCCCGGGGGTCAGCGCCTGCCCGTCAGGGCCGGTGAGCAGGATCGTGCCGGAGGTCGCGGCCACGGCGACCCCGCGGATCCGCTCCGGCGGCACGTCGCGCAGCGCCTCGGTGGTGGCGGCGGCGAGCTCGCGCCACCACTGCTCCGGGTCCTGCTCGTGCCGGGGCCCGTCACGGTGGCTGGTCAGCGGCCTGCTCGCCGAGCCGAGCAGCTCGCCGGAGTCCGTGACGGCCATCGCCCGGACGCTCTGCGTGCCCAGGTCCACTCCGATCCAGACACTCACGCGCGACCCCGCTTTCGGCGGCCGCGCATCTCCGCCAGCAGGGGCCACGATCGGGCGCTGGTCTCGCGCAGGGCGAGGAAGTCCCGGTAGGCCGTGTCGTACGCGCCGGGCTCGGGTCGTACGGCGTCGCGCAGCCGTACATGCTGCTCGGCCGCGGCCTCGATGCCGGTGGCCGCACCCGTGGCGACCAGGCCGACCAGGTAGGCGCCTCGGGCGCCGACCTCGGCGTCGCCCGATCTGAAGACCGGCAGGCCGGTGACGTCGGAGATCATCCGCAGCCAGAGCGCGCTGGCCGAGCCGCCGCCGCACACCCGCAGCTCGTGCGGCCGGTCGCCGGAGGCGGCCAGGCAGTCCTGGATGACGAGCGTGAGTCCTTCGAGCACGGCGCGGGCGACGTGCTCGCGCCCGTGCTCGAAGGACAGGCCAAGGAAGGCGCCCCTGGCCAGCGGATCGGAGAACGGCGCGCGCTCGCCGGCGGGGGAGAAGTACGGCTGGAACGACAACCCGCTCGCGCCCGGCGGGCCGGTGGCGGCGAGTTCGCCCAGCTCGGCCGGGCCGTCCAGGCCGAGCAGGCGGCAGGCCCACTGGAGGACCTCGGTCCCGGCGAAGGTGGGGAAGGCCCGCAGGTAGCCGCCGGGCATCGCGATCGTGATGCCGACGGGCTCGCCGTCCAGGTCGGGCCGTTCGACGACGGTCTCCGTGCAGAGCGTGGTGCCCAGGATGCTGCACGCCTGGCCGGCGCCCACGGTGCCGGCGCCGAGCGCGGTGGAGGCGATGTCGTAGGGCGCCATCACGACCGGCGTCCCGGCGGGCAGCCCGAGCAGTTCGGCGGCCTCGCGCGTCAGCCCGCCCACCCGGCGGCCGTCGTCGCGGAGCTCGGGCAGCAGGTGCTCGGCCCATTCCAGGCCGAACATGGCCAGCAGGGCGGGGGAGTAGGCGCGGGTGCGCAGGTCCATGAAGGGGGCCGAGCCGTCGGACTCGTCGGCGGCGAACTCGCCGGTCATCCGGGAGAAGATCCAGCCGCCGCACGACAGGTTGGCGGCCGAGCGGGCCAACCGGTCGGGGTCGTGCTCGTTCAGCCAGGTCAGGATCGCGTGGGGGAGCCCGGAGGCGGCGGAGGAGCCGTTGACGCGGAAGGCTTCGGCGGCCAGGCCCGAGCGGTTCCAGCCGTCGACCGTCGCGGCGGCCCTGCCGTCGTTCCACAGGATCGCCGGACCGGTGGGCCGGCCCGACGCGTCGATCAGCCAGCAGCCGTCGCCCTGCGCGGTCACGGCGACGAAGTCGGGCGCGGAACCGAGCTGGGCCGCCACGCCGCGGACCGTGTGCGCGACCGCGTCCCAGACGGAGTCCATGTCCTGCTCGGTCTGGCCGGGGGCGGGCCGGGAGACGCTGGTCCCGTGCCGGACGACGGCCGCCTCGGCGCCCGTCTCGTCGTACCCCACGGCCTTGATCACCGTGGTCCCCGCGTCGACGCAGATGACCGCCATCAGGCGCGTCCGTGGGAGGTCCGCGACTTGCGGGCGATCGAGTCGACGACGACCGCGAGCAGCAGGACGATGCCCGTGACCATGAACCGGATGGAGGAGTCGAGGTTGAGCAGCGTCAGCCCGCTGGAGATCGACTGGATGACGATGATGCCGAGCAGCGCGCCGAAGGCGGTGCCGCGCCCGCCGAACAGGCTCGTCCCGCCGATCACGGCCGCGGCGATGGCGTTGAGGTTGACGTCGCCCGCGCCGCTGCTCTGGTTCGCCGCCGCCAGCCGGGCCGCGGCCAGGATGCCGCCCACCGCCGCGAACGTCGAGCAGAGCACGAAGACAGAGGTGTAGACGGCCTTGACGTTGATGCCCGCCCGGCGCGCGGCTTCCACGTTGCCGCCGACCGCGTAGACGGCCCGGCCCCACTTCGTACGCGACAGCATGTAGTGCATGATCAGCACGAGGCCCACGAAGAACATGAACATCCAGCCCACGCCGCGGGTCTGCCCGAGGTAGTAGACGACGAAGGCCAGCACGGCCAGCAGCGCCACGCTCCTGATGAGCAGCGTGGACAGGTTCCTGGCCGACAGCCCGGCGCGCCGCCGCTCCTGGGCGTGCAGGTAGCCGCTGGCGAACAGCCAGATGGCCGCGATCACCGCGAAGCAGTACGACAGCCACGGCGGCACGAAGTCGAGCTGCGCGAAGTTCACCAGGCCCGAGTCGAACGGCAGGTTGATCGAGCCCTTGCTGCCCAGCACGTACAGCTGCAGCCCGAGGAAGGCCAGCAGCCCGGCCATCGTGATGACGAAGCTCGGCACCCCGAACCGGTTGAACAGCTGCGCGTACACCCAGCCGATCACCGCGCCCATGATGACCGCGGCCAGGATGGCCAGCCACACCGGCAGCCCGTTGCTGACGAACAGGACGGCGAGCACGGCTCCCGACAGGCCGCTGACCGAGCCGACCGACAGGTCGATCTGGCCGACCAGCAGCACGCAGACGATGCCCAGCGCGATGATGCCGACCGCGGCCGACTCCAGCGTGAGGTTCACCAGGTTCGCGCTGGACAGGAAGATCGGGTTGAGGATCTGCAGCACCGTCCAGATGACGATGAGCCCCACCACGACGGGGATCACGCCGAGGTCGCCGCCGCGGGCCCGCTCGAGCACGTCGGCGATCGCGCCGCGCAGCCCTTCGCGCCCGCTCAGCCGCTCGTCCTGGCGGTCCGTGGTGAGCGTGCTGTTCATGAGGGGAGCCCTTCCTTGCGGCGCGCCTGGCGCTGGGAGACCGCATTGTCGGTGGCGCCGGTGATGGCGGCGATGATCTCCTCGGTGGAGACCGCGCCCACGTCGAACACCCCGTTGTTCCGGCCGAGCCGGAGCACCGCCACGGTGTCGGCCACGGCCTGCACGTCGGCCATGTTGTGGCTGATCATGATGACGCCGAGGCCGTTCTCGCGGAGCCGCTCGACCAGGTTGAGCACCTCCGCCGTCTGGGCGACGCCCAGGGCGGCGGTCGGCTCGTCGAGGATGATCACCTTGGGATCGCCGAGCAGCGACCTGGCGATGGCCACCGTCTGCCGCTGGCCGCCGGAGAGCGCGGCGACCGGCACGCGGACGCTGGGGATCTTCGCGGAGAGCTGGCGGAGCAGCTCCCAGGAGCGGGTCTCCATCGCCACGTCGTTCAGCCGGAGCGGGCGGACCTCCTGACCCAGGAACAGGTTCTGGATCACGTTGAGGTTCTCGCACAGCGCGAGGTCCTGGAAGACGGTGGCGATGCCGAGCTTGTGCGCCGCCGCCGGCGTCGGGATCTGGATCTCCCGCGACTCGAAGGTGATCGTCCCCGAATCGGGCGGGTGCACCCCCGACAGGATCTTGACCAGCGTCGACTTGCCCGCGCCGTTGTCGCCGACGATGGCCATGACCTGACCGGCCGCGACATCGAGCTCGATGTCGGTCAGCGCGGCGACCGCGCCGAACGTCTTGCTGATCCCCCGCAGGGACAGCACGCTGTCCGCTTGCTCTGTAGGCGACAAGACGGCTCCTCCCTCGCCCTACTCGATTCGTTGAGCCCTACTTGATTGAGCCTTGCTTGAGGACCCGCTACTTGATGCCGAGCTCGGCGCAGCCCTTGGCGTACTCGCCGGTGCACGCTTCGGCGGCCTTCATGATGCCGCTCTGGAACAGCACCTCATTGATGTTCTCCTTGGTCACGACCGTGGGGACGAACAGCTGCGAGGGGGTGTTGTAGAGCGTGGTCTTGCCCGCGGGCTTCTTGCCCTGCATGAACTGGTAGGCGACGTCGGCCGACGCCTCCGCCACGATCTTGATCGGCTTGGAGATCGTGTTGTACTGGTCGCCGGCGATGATCCGCTGGGCGGCGGCCAGCTCGGCGTCGTTGCCCGTGACCGGCGGCACCTTCACACCGGCCGCCTTGAACGCGGCGATCGCGCCGCCGCCGGTGCCGTCGTTGGCCGCGACCACGCCGGCGATCTGGTCCTTGAACTGCGTGATCTGGCCGCTGACCCAGGTCTGCGCCTTCTCCGGCTGCCAGTCGGGGGTGTCGTACTCGGCCAGCAGCTTGAAGCCGCTCGGGTCGATCGCGCTGTGGATGCCCTTCTTGATCAGGCCGGCCGCCGCGTCCGTGGGCGAGCCGTTGACCTCCAGGATGCCGCCCTTGGCGTTCTCCTTCTTGAGGTGGTCGACCAGGGACTGGGCGATCATGTTGCCGATCTTCTCGTTGTCGAACGAGATGTAGTAGTCGGCGGGCGTGGCCGGGACCGGCCGGTCGTAGGCGATGACCGGGATCTGCTGCGACTGCGCCGTCTTGACGATCGTGGCCGCGGCCGCCGAGTCGACCGGGTCGATCACGATGGCCTTGACGCCCTGGGCCATCGCCGAGTTGGCCTGTTGCTGCTGCTTGGCGGCGTCGGAGTCGGCGTTCTGGTAGATGACCGTGCAGCTCGGGCAGAGCTGCTTCATCTTGGCCTCGAAGAGCGGCTTGTCGGCCAGCTCGTACCTGGTGGAGGCGAGGTCGGGCATGAGGAAGGCCACCTTGGCGTTCTCCGCGCCGCCTCCGCCGCCGCTGCTGCTGCTGGAGCCGCTGTCACCGCCGGTGGAACCGGAGCCGCAGGCGGCCAGCGCCGACCCTGCGATGACGACAACCGCGGCGAACGCGGAGGTCCGCATCTGAACTCTCTTCACGGGTTCTTTCCTCACTCGCTACGTCCTCACGGACTCGCTGATCGCGTCGCTCCCCCGAAACACCACGGGAGACATGTCACTCACAACCGGTCACGTCCTGTGGTGCGGCTCACGCTAGCGCGAGTTCAGAATAATTGTCCAGCAAAAATGTTCAGGGCAGGTGCCTGGTTTTGGTCAAGAAGTAGTCGTTTGCCGTTCGTCTGTGGTTCGTCGGGTGTTCGTCAGGAACGCCGGGCCGCGGCGAGGAGGCCCTCGGCGGTCAGGACATCGGTGACCAGCTGGTTGAAGTAGCCGCCCCGGGCGCCCGCGATGATGGACAGCACCTTCTCGGCGCCCACCGCGACCGCGATCGACGTCGGGATGCTGCGTAGTTGCTGCAGGCCGGGGGCCACCAGGCGCTCGCTGCCCGGGTAGGAGACCGGCTCCCCCGCACGGTTGTACACCCGCATGCAGACATCGCCCACGGCCTCGCGCAGGCTCTCCGCGTCACGAGGCATGAACGCGGGCACGACCTGCCGCATCAGCGGCGCGGAGCCGACGCCGACGATGGCGCACTTGGCGTGCGCCCACAGGTCCATGACCTTGCGCACCGACGGCTCGTGCTGAAGGGAGTAGAACAGTTCGGGTCCCGGCAGCGCGGGCGCGTACAGGTAACTGGGCACGCCGCCGACGCGTTCGGCCAGGATGCGGGTGGTCTCGTTGGTCTGGAACCACGGCTGCGGCTCCTCCTGGCCGCCCACGGCCGGCGCGATCGTGACGCCGGGGAACTGCCCGAGGCCCTCGCGCGCGCACTCGTAGACCGTGCTGCCGGACGAGACCAGCACCACGTCGCCCGACTCCAGCCCGACCCCGGCCAGGGCGCGGGCCAGCCCGGGAGCCAGCCAGGGACCCAGCGCCGGGCCGCTGACCTTGGGGACCAGGTGCACGCGCTTCAGCCGGAGCGCCTCGGCCACCTCGGCGGCCAGGGGGCCCTCCTCGAGGGTGGCGGGCCGGTGCACCCGGATCTCGACGATGCCCTGCCTGCGGGCCTCGGTGAGCAGCCGGCTCACGGTCGCCCTGCTGACGCCCAGCCGTTTGGCGATGTCGGCTTGGGTGGCGTCATCGAGGTAGTACTGCGACGCCGCCGCGTACATCAGATCGTGCGGGAAACGGGCCTGCGCCTCCGGCGCGTCCTCGGCGGCCTTCATGCGCGCACTCCCTCGGCCTGAACACTTGTGCTGGACGGATGTGACTATACCTCCGCGTCCTCCGGCTGGACGGCTATCAAGCTCGCCGAACAAAAATCGCCCCAGGGGCAACGTCCCACCGATCGGCCCGTGCTGCCGCTGATCGGTTGAGGTCCTTTCTGGCTGAGCGGGCCGTGTCTCAGGCCCCCACCGTCTTGCCCCACGGGCGCGGCGGGCCGGATGGGGCCGTATCGGGGCGATCGCGCTCCCGCTGCGGTCGCTCGGGCTGCCTTCTTGGGGCCCTTTCGCTCCGGCCATGGGGCGGGAACGTAGCCGGTGACCGTGCGCGCGTCACGGCGGGGTGGTGGCGCGGCCGGTGAGCGTGACCCTGGAATGTCGTCCGCGCACGACGGCGGATGGGCCTTCCCGTGCTTGCCGTACAGGATGGTGGGGGTTTGCGGAGAGCATCACAAGTGGCCGGTGACCAGCGCAGGGTTTGTGGAGAGCGTCACAAGTTGCCGGCGACGAGCGCGTCGCCGAGCGGAGTGCGGGCGTACAAGACGGTGCGGCCTGTGCGGGTGCCTGTGATGAGGCCGGTGCCGCGTAGGGCGGCCAGGTGGCCGCCGGTGGTGCCGAGGCTGTGCCCGAGCAGGGCGGCGAGGTGGGTGGTGGTGGCGGGCACGGCGAGCTCGGTGAGGATGCGGGCGCGGGTGCGGCCGATCAGCACCGCCAGGCCCGCGCCCGTCACGGGCGGCTCGGCGCCCGTGCCACGGGCCGGGTACGTGAGCGCGTACGGCCAGGCGTCCTCCAGGTAGGCGCCCACGCGGGGCACGAACGCCGACGGCAGGAACAGCAGCCCCTTGCCGCCCAGCCGGCGCCGCTCCTCGCCCTTGCCCATCCGGACCTCGATGTACCCGTCGCCGTGCCACCGGACCTGCTCGCTCAGGTCGTCGAGCGCCGCCGCCCAGCCGTACGCCGCCAGCCGGCCCGCCCGCTGCACCACGTCGCGTTCCAGGATCGCCTGGAAGCGCGGCCAGTCCTTGGACAGGATCTCCGTCCACAGCGCCTCATAGGCGTCGGCCAGCACCTGGACGACGTCGGGGCCGAGCAGCAGCGCCCTGGTCCACTCCGGCACGGGCGGCCGAGCGGCCAGGACGGTGGCGATCTCCGCGTGCGCCTGCCCGACCGGCGTGGTGCGCATGGTGGCCAGCTCGGTCTCGAACGGCACGCTCATCCCGGCGGGCGGCGGGGCGATGAAGTCGACGTTGGCGCTGCCCTTGTTGCCGGTGATCGCCGCCAGGGCGCGCAGTGCCGGATGGTGGTCGACCAGCTTCTTGTACGGTTCGCGCCACTTGTCGGCCCAGCGGCGATGCGCGCCCGCCGCGGTGCGGCCTTCGATCACCCACTGCGCGTGCATGGTCTCGATCAGCGGCGAGATGGCGAACCGGCTGGCCACCATGTCCTGCGGAGTGACCTCGATCCTGAACACCTTTCGTTTATATCCGAAAGTGTCGCCTCCGCCGGGAGCGTTCCCGCAGCATCGTGTCCGGCGGTCCCGAGGCCTCCCTTCGGGATCGCCCTTTCTTACGTGGGGGTGCGGGTTGACGGAGCGTGGAGCCACCTTCGGGCAGGTGTTCGCGGTGCGGGAGTTCCGGGTGCTGTTCGGCAGTTTCGCGCTGCTGATCTCCGGTGACTCGATCAAGATGCTGGCGCTGTCGGTGCTGGTGTACGCGGAGACGGGGTCGCCCGGGCTCTCGGCCGCGGCGTACATGGCCGGCTGGCTGCCGTACATCGTGGGCGGGATGTTCCTGCTCTCCTTGGCCGACCGGCTGCCGCCTCGGGCGGTGATGGTCGTGGGGGAACTGGTCAGGGTGGTGGTCTGCCTGCTGCTGGCCTTCGCCGGGTTGTCGGTGCCGGTGATGCTCGGGCTGGTGCTGGTGACGGGGCTGTTCGCGCCGGTGTTCGGGGCGGCGCGGAGTGCGTTGCTGCCTGACGTGCTGCCTGGGGACGCGTTCGTGCTGGCCCGGTCGCTGATGGGGGTCACGTCGGCGAGCGCCCAGATCGCGGGGCTCGCGGTCGGGGGCGCCTTCCTGGCGATGGCGGGACCGCGCGGGGCGCTGGCGGTCACGGCGGCGCTCTCGGCGGTGGCCGCCTTGGTGCTCCGGTACGGCCTGCCGTACCGGCCCGCCCGAGGCGCGGCAACGCACGGGACGCCCACCGCTCGTGACACGCCCTCAGATGGCGTGCCCTCGTACGACACGGCTGCCCAGGACGCCGTTGGGCGTGCGGTGGTGCGCGGTGGAGCGGTGCGGGTGACGTTGCGGGTGAATCGGTTGCTGCTGGTCGATCGGCGGGTGCGAGGGCTGCTGCTGGCGAGTTGGTTGCCGTGTATGTGCCTGGCGGGGGCCGAGGCGATGATCGTGCCCTATCTGGGTGGGCAGGGGCAGGCGGGGGTGGTGCTGGCGTTGGCGGCGGGTGGGATGGCGGTCGGCGAGTTCGGTGTGGGGCGGTTCGCGGCTCCGGTGCTCAGGGAGCGGTTGTCGCTGCCGCTGGCGGTGCTGGTCGGGCTGCCGTGGCTGGCGTTCCTGGCGGCGCCCGGCGTGGCGTGGGCGGCGGTGATCGCCGCCGTGGCCGCCGCCGGGCTGTCCTACCAGCTTGGGCTGCAGCGGCGCTTCGTCGAGTCGGTGCCGGAGGAGGTGCGCGGGCAGGCGTTCGGGCTGCTGTCGGCCGGGCTGATGACCGGGCAGGCGATCGGTGCGGCGGCGATCGGCGCCCTGAGCGAGTCGATCGGCCCGGGACCGGCCATCGTCGCGGCGGGCCTCGCGGGCGTCCTCGCCGCCCTGGCCCTGTCAGGCACCCTACGCCCGGACGCCCGCCCGGTCTCAGGCGGAGACGCTCCATTCGTGTCTGGCGGAGACGGCCGGTCGGCCGCCGTTCATTCGGAGATCACGCGTGCGGATGCGGCCCCGGAGGTCACGGAGACAGTTCGCCCGAGCCCCGGGGGATGAGGCGCACCGGCAGCTGGACGTGCTCCGACGGCCCGCCGTCCCCGGACAGGCGGCGGAACAGCAGTTCGGCGGCCACCCGCCCCATCCCGGCCGGGTCCTGCGCCACCACCGTCACCCCGGGCGACAGCAGGTCGGCCAGTTCGAAGTCGTCGAACCCGATCAGCCCCATCCGCCGCCCGCCGAGCGCGCGCAGCGCGGTCACGGTGAGACGGCCGTTGCCGGTGAACAGGGCGGTCGGCGGCGAGTCGAGTGCCAGCATGCGCTCCAGGTCCGTACGGACCGTCTCGGGCGTGGGGGCGCGCATCGCCACCAGCCGGGGGTCGAAGAGCTGGCCGAGGGCCGAGCGGTAGCCCGCCAGCCGCTCGGCCGCGGTGAAGATCGACGGATGGTCGCCGAGCATGGCGATCCGGCGGTGGCCGTGCGCCAGGAGGTGGCCGACGGCCTCCATGGCGCCGCCCGCGTTGTCGCTGAGCACGGTGTCGACGTCCAGCCCGGGCCCGGGCGGCCGGTCCGCGAACACCGCGGGCGTCCCGGCGTCGAGCTCGGGGCGCAGGTAGGAGTGGTCGTCACCGGCGGGCACCACGATCAGCCCGTCGACCCGGCGGGCGCAGAACGTGCGGACCAGCTCGCGCTCCCTGGCCGGCTTCTCGCCGGACGAGCCGCTCAGCAGCAGGCAGCCCTCGACGATGGTCACCTCCTCGACAGCCCGGCTCAGCCCCGCGTAGAACGGGTCGGCGACGTCCTCGATGACCAGTCCGACAGTCGCGGTGCGGCCCCTGCGCAGCACTCTGGCGCTCTCGTTGCGGCTGTAGCCCAGCCGCTCGATGGCCTCGCGCACCCGTTCGGCCGTCGCCGGATTGACGCCCGGCTCGCCGTTGACGACGCGCGAGACCGTCTTGAGCGCCACGCCGGCGGCCAAGGCGACGTCCTTCATCGTCGGTCTCACTCTTGGATCCTTTCCCATGTAGGACGGCCAGACAACGTTGTCAGAGCGTTATGCGAGAGTAGGGGTTCTATGTCCCTGAGATCCGCACTGCTCGTCGCCGGGTTCGTGCTGGCCGCGCTGAACCTGCGGCCCGCGATCGCCGGCATCTCCCCGCTCCTCGACGAGATCATGAAGGACGTCGGCCTCACGCCCGCCGGCGGTGGCGGGATCACCACGGTCATGGTGGTCTGCCTGGGCGTGTTCGGGCCGATCGCGCCGCTGCTCGCGCGCCGGATCGGGCTGGACCGTACGCTACTCGCCGGGCTCCTCGTGCTGGCCGCCGGCGTGGTGCTGCGCGGCCTCGACGGCGTCCCCACCCTCTACGCGGGCTCGGCGATCGCGGCGGTCGCCATCGCCGTGATGAACGTGGCCATGCCCGGCATCACCAAGCAGTACTTTCCCGACCGGGTCAACCTGATGACCGGCGTCTACAGCTCCGCGATCGTGGGCGGCGCCGCGACCGCCTCGGCGCTGGTGATCCCCATCGAGCACGCCACGGGCTACGGCTGGCGCGGCGTCTCGGCGCTGATGGCCGTACCCGCGCTGCTGGCCGCCTTGCTGTGGCTGCCGCAGGCGCTGCGCGGGCAGGCGGGGCCGCAGAACGGGCCGCGGCCGTTCGGGGTGGTGCTGCGCAGCCGGGTGACCTGGTACGTGACCGCGTTGATGCGCCTGCAGTCGCTCACCTTCTACGTGATGCTGGCCTGGCTGCCGACGATCTTCCACGACGCCGGGCTGCCCGCGGACCAGGGCGGCTACCTGCTCAGCGTGACGAACCTGGTCCAGGTGGGCGCCACGCTCGCGGTGCCGATCCTGGCCGGGCGGCGGCCGTCGCAGGTGCCGTTCGTGATGGGGGCCGGGCTGATGACCGTGGCCGGATACCTCGGCATGCTGCTGGCCCCGGTCGCCGCGCCGTGGCTGTGGATGGTCGTGCTCGGCATCGGGCAGGGCGCCTCGTTCGCGCTGGCGCTGCTGCTGATCGCGCTGCGTGCGCCCGACCCGGCGTCGGTGACCGCGCTCTCGTCGGTCGCGCAGTCGGTGGGGTACGCGGTGGCCGCGTTGGGGCCGGTGCTGTTCGGGCTGCTCAGGCAGGTGTCCGGCGGGTGGACGGTGCCCTTGCTGGCGGGGCTCGGGGCGCTGGGGGCGCAGTTGCTGGCCGGCTGGTTCGCCGGGCGCCCTGCTACGGTTGGTAAGGCTTACCGGTAGCGGAGGGACTCACGTGCTGACCGAGGCGCTCCAGCGGCTGGCCGACGGGCGCGGCGGGGTGATCGGGGTCGAACCTGGCCTGGTCATCGAGCCCGACGAGACCTGGACGGCCGCCTCGGAGCTGCTGCGCCCGCCGTACACACTGCTGGGGGAGCTGGTCGACGAGACGGCGGCGCGCTGGAACGCTCCGCGGCACGTCGGCGCCGCGCTGTTCTGGAAGACCTACGGCTACTGGCACACGATGCCGATGGCGCTCGGCTGGGCGCTCGACGGGCGGGTGCCGACCATGCGGCTGGCCGACACTTACTTCAAGGTCTCAGGGGCGGGCGTGACGATCGCGGCCACGCGCGTGAGCTGGGGGTCCGGCGCCGCGCCGATCAGGGAGGCGCTGGCCGAGTCGCAGGAGCCGCTCGTCCGGGTCATCAGCCGGATGGTCAAGGTGGGTGAGCGGACGCTCTGGGGGTCGACCGCGGAGGCGTTCGCCCACCCGTTGACGCAGTTCGTGGCGGGTGACTACATGAGGCTGCTGGCCGAGATCGGCAAGCCGGTCGACGGGCTGATCGAGCCCGCCGACGACGGCTACTTCCGTCGGACCTGCTGCCTGTGGATCGTGCTGCCCGATGTGGAGCCCTGCGCGAGCTGCTGCGTACTCAGGCCCCCGCCACACCGTTCCTAGGCCACTGCGGCGTCGTCCATGGGACGCAGCTCGTCGGCGTAGCTGACCGAGACACGGCGCATGACGCCGGTGTCGTCGATGGAGTACTGGCCCAGCCGCCACAGCGGCGGCGAGTAGGCGTGGATCGAGACGCTGTTGTCCACGGCGCCGTTGAGCCGGTGGATGTGGTCCGGGCCGAACGAGAACGACTGGCCCTCCGTCACCACGGTCTCCAGGTGCTCGCCGCCGATGCGCGGGTTGCATTCGGCCAGCGCGCCCTGCACCACGTGGACCGCGCCGGAGGAGATGTCGTGGTCGTGCCAGCCCGTGTCGTCCTCGGGCCGCCAGCACAGGAGCCAGACGTCGACGTACGCGTCACGGTAGAGCGAGGCGTAGTGCCGACCGCCGTCGGCGGGGAACTCCACCTGCTCCCGCCACTCGGCCGGGTTGGCGGCCAGCTCGTTCACCAGCTCGCGCAGCTCGCGCCGGTCCAGTGTGCGTTCCGGGAGCCGAGCACAGGCCCCCCCGTCCTGGGTTTGATTCGTGCCGGTGTGTTCGAGAATCTGCTCGCTCACTTACGGGTCTCCTTTCGGCCGAGTAGACGACGGGGATTGGTGACCCGGATGGCGTGGGCGGCTGCCTCGCCGAGGCCCGGGTCGGGTGCGGTGGCATAGGGGGCGTCGGAGCCGTTGACGACGACGTCGACGCCGAGCTCGCGGACGATCGCGTCGATCGCGCGCGGGCCGTACGAGGAGGTCTCCACGAAGCAGCCGGGGTCCACCAGGCCCCGGCCCGTGCCGCCCCTCGCGATCAGTCGCTCCGAGTGGAGCGGGGCCAGCCCGGCCAGCAGCGCGAAGCACACGCGCAGCCGGGGGTGGCGCGGCCTGACGACCGCGTGGAAGTAGTGCCAGGACGCGTGCATTTGCTGGACGTACGGCACCAGCGCGGGCCACCAGGACGGTGTGCCGGGGGCGGGCGCGGCCGGGCCCGGATGGATGAACAGCGGCAGGTCCCGCTCCGTGAGCACGTCCAGCAGGCGGTCGTCGGGCAGGGCGGTCGCCGGGATCTGCAGTCCGGCGAACCCGCGGTCGAGGTCCTTGGCCAGGCGCTCGGGATCGGGCTCGCTGTGGCAGGTCGACGCCCACGCGCCGAACGGCGCGGGCAGCGCGAGCGCGCCCTCGTGATAGGCGTCGAGCAGCGGCCACGCCTCCTCCGGAGGCAGGAACTCGATGCCGAGCGGGCTGGACAGCGAGACCAGGGCCAGCTCCAGCCCGGTGACGTCCCGGTCCTCGTGGTCGGCGGGGTCGACCTCGTAGGGCGGTTCGCCGTCGAGGATCAACGTCCAGCCGTCGAGGTACGGAGAGACGGTCCGGCCGCGGAGCGCTTCGACGAACGAACGGGTCCACAGATGCTGATGGATGTCGATGCTCACGGCCACACCTCCCTCTATTTCCTACTAGTATTGCAGGTAAACCTATCACGCTGGCGATTCGAGCTTGTGAAGCGATTCAGTGATACGGTTCAGTGAACCGCTTCACAAGACAAATGTCAACGGCAGGCCGCTAGCCCCCGGACGGGGATGAACCACGCCAGCGGCTCCTTCGGCATGCGAGCTTCTGTCGGTGGCAAGCAATAGGCTGGCTTAATGCCACGGAAGAGAGCGACGATCCGGGAAGTGGCGCAGGCGACCGGGCTGTCGCCGGCCGCTGTGTCCTACGCGCTGCGTGGCATGCAGGTCTCGGAGGAGACCATGGAGCGCGTGCGCGCCGCCGCGGCCGAGCTGGGCTACGAGGCCGACCCCATCGCCAGGGCGCTGGCCAGCGGGCGCACCAACATGATCGGGCTGCTCTGCGGCTCCCTCGAAGACCTTTGGCAGCAGTCGCTGGCCGTCGGCATCAGCAGGGGCCTGCGGGAGAAGGACCGCTACGCGCTGATCCTCGACGCGGTCGGTGACCCGGCCCGCGAGCGGGCCCTCGCCCAGCAACTACGCGACCAGCGGGTCGACGGCATGATCGTGCAGCCCGTCGATCCGGCGGCGCCGTTCTGGGCGGACCTGTGCGAGTCGCTGCCGGTGGTGGCGATCGGCGACTCACTGGCCGGCACCGCCGGAGAAGTGGTCTTCGACAACCGCCGCGGCGTCAGCCTCGCCCTCGAACACCTCCATGCCATGGGCCACCGGCGGATCACCGTGCTGACGCCGACCTTGACCAGCACCCCCGACCGACCGGCCGACGTGCTCGTCACCTCCGAAGCCGACCGCCTCGGCCTCGACGTCGAGTTGGCCACCGCGTCCCACGGGCTGGCGGCGGCCACCGAGGCGGCCCACCGCACCCTGGGCGCCGACCGGCCGAGCGCGGTGTTCTGCTTCGCCGACTCGATCGCCTACGGCGTCTACGCGGCGGCGGCCGAGCTGGGATTGTCGATCCCGGGCGACGTCTCGGTCATGGGCTACGACAACCACCCGATGTCGGGCCTGATCACGCCCGGGCTCACGACGGTGGACTGGGACATCGACGGCATCGTGCGGGCGGCCGTACGCCTCATGTCGGCGGCGGCCGACGGGGGGACGCGGCGCCGCCGGGTCGTGCAACAGCCGACGCTCCGCGAACGCGGCTCGGTGGGCAGGGTGGAGAAATAGGGCGGGCCGTGGCGGCGGGGTCCCCGTGCGGGTCAGCGGCCGTCCTCCTGGAGGCCCTCAGCCCGGTGCGGCGGGTGGCGGGTGCCCACGGCTTGCCGTACAAGATGGAAATTGTTGGAGATCAGCGCACGCGTGGCGTCCAGATCATCCGTAAGGGGACGGTCGGGGACATCGGGGGCTCTGGTGGCGGCCAGGCGCTCGCAGGCGAGCACGATCTCCAGTGGCTCCACGCAGCGCAGCGCGTAGCGCGCGGCCTGCGTCGCGAAGCCCGCGTGGTCCTCGGTCCCCCGGGAGATGACGGCGGTCCCGGCCGTGACCGGGTTCGCGAGGTGGCGTAGCTCGGCCAGCGCGTCCTGGGCCACATACTCCAGGATCATCGCCCCCGACCCGCCCGGCCGCGCCGCCAGGAACGGCAGCCGCCCCGTGTAGGCGGGCTCCATGAGCGTGGCCAGCCGGGCCGTGCTGAGCTGGGCCGTCGGCACCAGCGCCGCGCGCAGCGCGTCGAGCGCCAGCGCGACCGGGGCCGAGTGGAAGTTGCCGTTGTGCCAGGCCAGCGAGTCGGCGATGAGCGGGTTCTCGGCGGCGGCGTTCAGGTCGGTCTCGACGGCCCGCTCGGCGCGGTCGAGCGCGTCCAGCGCGGCGCCGTGCACCTGGGCGAAGGCGCGGTAGCCGTACGGGTCCTGGAGGCGGGCGGCGAACTCCCGCGAGAGCAGCCCGCGCAGACGGGCGGCCGCCGCGGCCTGGCCGGGCTGCGGCCGGACCTCCTGTACGACGGCGGCCAGCGGCTCGGCCGAGGCGGACACCGCGACGAAGCTCAACGCCGCCACGTCGACGGCGGCCTCCAGCAGGACACGCAGCCGGTGCACGGCGATGGCGGCGTCGGCCAGCGTCGCGGCCCCGGAGCTGATGAACGGCAACGCGTCACCGGACGCCAGCGGATATCGGGGCCCGCCCGCAGTCGGCCCCTGCCAGGACATCTCCCCCAGGAGACACAGCGCGGTGGTGGCGAGAGCCGTCAGATCGCCGGTCCCGATGGCGCCGTAGGTGCGGATCGGGGGAGTGAAGCCGTCGTTGATCGCCCCCGCCAGCACCGGCAGCACGCCCGGATCGACGCCCGAGCCGCCCGCCAGCAGCTGGTTGAGCCGCACCGCCAGCATCGCCCTGGCCCGCTCGGGCGCGAGGAGTGGCCCCGCCCCGCCCGCGTGGCTGCGCAGCAGGTCGAGCCCGCCGCCCGCCACACCCACGTCCTTGTTGGCCCCGACTCCGGTGCTCTGCCCGTAGACGGGCCCGGTCAGCTCCTGGACCGCCCCCCACGCCGCCCGGGCCCGATCCAGTGAGGCGATCGTGACCCGGGCCGTGCCGTACGCCACCGTGTGGACCTGCGCGCAGGTCAGACCGGCACCGTGGAGTTCCATCGAGCTCAGTCGTTGTCGGGGATGAACAGGCCGAGCAGCCAGCTGACCACGCTGATGATGATCGCGCCCCAGAAGGCGGCCGGATAGAAGTTGCTGACATGGAAGGGGATGTCGAGCTGGCCGGAGATCCAGCTCGTCAGGAGCAGCATGGCCGCGTTGATGACGAGGAGGAACAACCCCAGCGTCAGCACGATCAGGGCACAGCCGAGCCCCTTGACGATCGGCTTCACGATGGCGTTGATGAGGCCGAAGATCAGGGCGACGATGAGCAGGGTGCCCCAGTAGGTGGGGGTGTTCTGGGGGCCGGTGATCTGGATGCCATCGATGAACTGGATGGCTACCCAGAGGGCGACCGCGGCCGCCAGGGTTCTGATGATGAATCTCACGCTGGTTGATCCTCCCATTACCCATCGGTGGTCCGATAGAGGCTCACCGTGATGACCGGATATGTGCATTCCGGCCACGCACTGTGATAGGCGTTATCGATGGGCAACGATGGGCAGAGACGTGCGGGGGAGGGGAGCGAGATGGAGTCCGAGGGTTTCGAATCGCTGTCGGCCAGTGAATTGCACGACCGAGCCGTCAGTTATGCCGTGCGCCACGGCGATCTGGGTTTCCTGTGGAACCTGCTGAGGGTGATCCCGGCGGCGGAGGCCGCCAGCGGTCACGACACAGAAACCGCCAACGACCTCAGCCGGGTGTCCGCACTGCTCAGCGATGCCCTCGCGGCGGGCGAGGGTGAGCTCGGCGAGGCGCTGCGACCGGTTTACCTCGAATACCTGAGCAAACATCCCGACGCCTGACCTGTGCCTGACCGCGCCTGACCCGCGCGTCAGCCCGCCAGCTGGGTTTCGGCGCCGTAGTGGGCGAAGCCGGGCGTGCTGATCTCCTGCCCGTCACGGCTGATGATCATGGTCTGGTACTCCTCGGCCTCCGCGAGTTCCATGGCGAAGCGCCTGGCCAGCACCGGGCCCATGGCGTACATCGCGGTGGCGTAGGCGTCGGCGGCGCCCAGGTCGGGGCCGAGCACGGTGACCGAGCCGAGCTTGTCCTGCTTGACGCCGGTGCGCGGGTCGACGACGTTCGCGCCGCCCGAGGTGGCGATGCCCATGTCGTGGGTGAAGACGACTTTGCGTACCAGGCCGGTGCGCGGGTCACGGACGCTGATGTGCCAGCGCTTGCCGGGGGCGGCCGAGCCGCGCACCCTGATGTCCCCGCCGGCGGTGATGCGGTGATCGACGGCGCCCGCGCTGGCCAGCGCGCGGGAGAGCCGTTCGAGCGCCCAGCCCTTGATGTAGCCCGAGGTGTCGATGACGCCGTTGATCCGGGATTCGAACCAGCCGCCGGTGGCCTCGCTGAGCTCGTCGCAGCGGTGCAGCACCTCGATGAGCTCCGGGATCTGCCTGATCGTCCCGCCGCGGTTCAGCCGGCTGATCTGGCTGTCCTCCCTGGCGGGGTTGAACGTCTCGTCCACCCAGCGCAGCCAGGCGAAGGCGTCGTCGAGTACGGGAGCCAGCTCCCGCCGCGGCAGGGCCGTACGGATATCCACGCTGACGGGTATGCCCATGACCATCTCGACACGGGCGCTTCCGGGGAAAGTCGTCACCTTGCCTCCTTGTTCGCAGCAACCGTCCCACGGCGCGCGTAATGCCTTGTTAAACGAACGGCCTACGTTTGAAGCGAGTTGTCCTGACCTGCGCCTTCGGTACGGACAAGCGGGTGAGGGCGCCCCGGACGTACCGCTGGAAGGGCCGCGGGCCGGCGACGATCACCGTGCGTTCGGCGATGTCGGGCACCTGACGGCTCAGCCCCGAGGCGCTGAGCCGCTCCTTGGCCCGGGGGTCGTGTTCCCGGCCGGCGACGACCACCAGGCCGTGCTCGGCCTCCAGCTCGCGTAGCTCGTCGGTCACCCGGTCGGTCCGGTAGACGGTCACCGTGTCGCCCGTGTGGGTGGCGAGCAGGTCGCGCAGCCCGGCGGGTTCGAGGTCGGCGACGATGAGCAGGGAGCCTCTGGTCGTGGCCCGTACGGCGTGGTGCCAGACGGCCATCACGGCCGCGATGCCGTACAGGAGGAGTGAGCCGGCGCGGCTCGCGGTGGTCACGTACGCGGTGGAGCTGAGCTGGTGTGTCACCAGCACCGTGCCCACCACGTATCCGGCCAGGCGCAGGCGCTGCCTGGCCTGCTCCGACCGGAGGATCTCCGGCACCTTGACCGACAGCAGCCCGAGCGCCACCAGCAACCCGGCGACGGCCCACGCGGAGAGATGCCACGGGTACCCGAACCCCGGCTGGATCGCACCGAACTCGGCGACCGCGACACCGCACCAGAACACGATGAGAGGCTGATTCGCCTTTGCCTCGCTAGCCATGGGATAGACGATGCGCGCCGAACATGAGAGGCGTCTGAGTAGTGTCTGAAACATGGCTAACGTACGAGTTGAGCGGACCGAAGATGGCGGCTTCCGGGCCACGAACGCCCGTGGCGCGGAGGTGCGGATCGGAGGCGGCGAGGAGGAGGGCGTGTTCACGCCCGTCGAGCTGCTGCTCGCGGCGGTGGGTGGGTGCAACATCGTGACGGTGGAGCCGCTGACCGCCAAGCGCGGGCAAAGGCTGATCCGCCTGGCGATGACCGTCGAATCGGAGAAGATCGAGCCGAACCTGCTGGGTCCCGTCACGGTGACCTATGACGTCGAAGTCCCGTCCGAGCAGGCGGATGAGGTCTTCCGGGCGGTGGCCGATCGGGTGCACGCGAAGTACTGCACGGTCAGCCGTTCCCTCCAGGAAGGGACGGAGGTCCGTTTGGAGATCCCTTAGCCGGATTAGGCGGACATTCGACCCCGCTATGGCACGTTCGTTGCATTCGCCTCGGTAGTGTCGAGGCAGGTCAAGAGTCCTGCGACTGACTTGCAGACTTTTACCGAAGCGGACGCGGAGGGGGACCGCTGTTCGCAGTGCGGGACCGCCGGCGTTTTTGGGGGAAATCGCCGGCCTGGACCGCCCTCGGTCGGGGCCGGACAGTTGGGGGACTGTCCGGCCCCGATTCATGCGTATTGTTCGGTTCTGTGACAAAGGTCCTCATTGACTGCGATCCCGGCATCGACGACGCGCTCGCCCTGGCGCTGGTGGCGGGCACCCCGGCCCTGGAGCTGGTCGGCATCACCACGGTCGGCGGCAACGTCGACCTCGCGCTGACCACGGCCAACGCGCTGGCACTCAGGGAGTTCCTCGACCTCGGCGACGTTCCGGTCGTTCCGGGCAGCGCGGGCGCGCTGGTGCGCGACACGGTCCGCGCCGCCGACGTCCACGGCCTGTCCGGCCTGGGCGACGCCGTCCTCCCACCGGCCACCCGCCCCGTTTCCGACGGCCACGCGGTGGACTTCATCGTGGAGACCCTGCGGGCCGCGCCGGGCGAGATCACCCTGGTCGCCATCGGCCCACTGACCAACATCGCGCTGGCCGTACGCCGGGAGCCACGCGTCGTGGAGTGGGCCCGCGACTTCGTGATCATGGGCGGCTCCTTCACCCGCGGCAACACCAATCCCGCGGCGGAGTTCAACATGCTGGCCGACCCGGAGGCGGCGGCGATCGCCTTCGACGCCGGCTGGACGGTGAAGATGCTCGGCCTCGACGTGACCCTCACGGCCATGGTGACCAGCGAACTCCTGGACCGGATGCGCCCACTCGGCCGTCTGTCCGAGCTCCTGGTGCCCGCCGCGCAGTTCTATGGCCTGGTCACGGCGGACGGCGGACCGGCCATCCATGACGCGTGTGCCGTGGCGTACGTGATCGACCCTTCGCTGTTCACCTGCGTACCGGCACGGGTGAACGTGGAGACGGCCGGGCGGTACACCTCGGGGATGACCGTCACGGACTTCAAACTCCGCGACGGCCGGCCCAACGCCCAGGTGGCGACGTCGCTGGACGTGAAGCGGTTCTGGGACATGGTTCTGGGGGCGTACGAGGGGCTGGGGGAGCGGCTCGGATGATGTGCTGGGGGGTGCGTGGCGGCTGCTACAGTTACTTCTGTTGCGGGCGCCGCTAGCTCAGTTGGTTAGAGCAGCTGACTCTTAATCAGCGGGTCCGGGGTTCGAGTCCCTGGCGGCGCACCCACAAGGAAGCCCCAGCTCATGTATGTGAGCTGGGGCTTCTTCCATTATCCGAGCGGACCGAGGAACATGCCGCCGGTGGCGTCCAGGACGTTCGCGGTGATCCAGCGGGCGTCGTCCGAGGCGAGGAAGGCGACGGCGTCGGCGATGTCGGCCGGTCGGCCTATCCGGCCTAGTGCGGTGATCGACGTTATGGCGGCCCTGGTCTCCGGGGCGTGCAGGGCGTCGTTCACGTTGGTGTCGGTCGCGCCAGGGACCACCGCGTTCACCGTGATGCCGCGTGCGCCGAGGGTGTTGGCCAACGTTCGGGTCATGACCTCCACAGCGCCCTTGCTCATCGCGTAGGCGATCTGGGTGGACATCGCGATCCGGGTGGACGGCGAGGAGATGTTGATGACGCGCCCGCCGTCGCGCAGCAGCGGCAGTACGGCCTGGACGAGGAAGAAGGGCGTCTTGACGTTGATCGCGAAGACCTCGTCGAACTGCCGCGGCGTCAGCCGGTCGATCGAGCCGGCGAACAGCGTGTCCAGGTTCCCGCAGGCGGCGTTGTTGACCAGGATGTCCAGCGGCTGCCCGCCCAGGCCCGTCACGAGCGCGTCCACGTCGCCCGGGACGCCGAACTCGGCCTGGATCGGGAAGGCGCTGCCGCCGGACCGTTCGATCGCGGACACCGTCTCCTTGGCCGCGTCGACGCTGGTGGCGTAGTGGACGGCCACCCGGGCGCCGTCGGCGGCCAGGCGCTGGGCGATGGCGCGGCCCATGCCCCGCGATGCGCCCGTGACCAGCGCGGTCTTTCCGGTGAGGTTCGGCAAGGTGAACTCCAGTCAGTCAGTGATCGGTGTGTGCCCCCACCCTCGACGCGGCCACTCACCGAACGCTCTCCATCCGCTGGCAGTCACGCTCGCGGCGGGCCGAGAAAGGCCGCGGCCATGGCTTCCGCCGCGATGGTCGCGGCCGGCAGGTTCCCGTGAACGAGTGCGGCGGTGAGGGCCTGGTGGCTGTACGACTGCGCCAGGCGGGCGTCGTTCTCGCTCTGGGCGATCCGGCTCAGCCCGAAGAGGATCTGCCACCGCGTCCATCGGGTGCTCATCGACTCCCGTTCGCACCCGTCCATCGCCAGCTCGTACAGCTCGCGGGCCCGGGCGAGGTCGCCGTCCAGACGCGCGAGGTCGGCGAGCCCTCGCTGCGCGTCCGCCTGCGCCTCGGGCAGGCCGGTCCCGCGGGCGAGCTCGGCGGCCCGCTCGTAGTCCGCCCGCGCGGCGGCGGGCCGGCCGGCCGTGGCCAGCGCGTCGGCGTTCCTGACGAGCATCCGTGTCATGTCCTCCACCGCGCCCAACTGGCCCGCCAAGTCCAGGGCCTCAGCCATCAGCGGTACGAAAGCCGCTTCGTCCCCTTGCGAGCCGGTGAGCCAGGCCAGGTGGTCCAGCGCCGTCGCGATTCCCCAGCGGTCGCCGACCGCGCGGAAGCCGCCGAGCGCCGCGCGGAACGCCCGCTCCGCCGCTGCCTGATCTCCGTCGAGCAGCCCCCTGGTGCCCGCTGCCAACCGGGCGAAGGCCCGGGACCACGGATCGGACCCGAACACCTCGTCCTGGCGAGGTCCGAGCACCATGAACCGGAGTACGGCCAGGAACGGGTATCGCGGCCCGGCCGAGGTCAGGGTCGACGGCAGGCGGTCCAGCCACAGGCGTAGTTCGCGGTCGTAGCCGCCGCACGCCGCCGCCGCGTGCGCGAGGCACAGGGTGTACTCCTCCTCCAGACCGGCGGGAGGAGGGGAGCCGATCACCTTGAGGAGTTCGGCGGCCATCGGGCCGCGTCCGCCGCTCAGTCCCCGCAACTGCCCGTGCCACGACAGGGCGGTGATCAGCTGGACGGCGCGCATCGGGTCGGCGCGTACGGCCCAGCGCAGCGCGGCGTCGAGATTGCCGCGCTCGGCGTCGAGCCTGGCCAGCCAGTGCAGCTGGTCCGGGCCGCGCAGGTGGGGTTCGGCGGTCCGGGCCAGGTCGAGGAAGTACGCCGCGTGCGCCGCCCGCAGCCGCTCGCCTTCCCCGGTGCTAGCGAGCCGTTCGGCGCAGAACTCGCGGACCGTCTCCAGCATGCGGTAGCGTCCGTCGCCGGTCTCGACCAGGGATTTGTCGACGAGGTCGGCCAGCCGTTCGACGACCTCGGCATCGGGCAGCCCGCAGACCTGCGAGGCCGCGTGGAGAGTGGCGCCGTCGCTGAACACCGTCAGCCGCGCCGCCAGCGCCTGCTCGTCCCGGCTGAGCAGGTCCCAGCTCCAGGCCACGACCGAACGGAGGGTCTGATGCCGGGGCGCCGCCGTACGGTCGCCGCGGGACAGCAGCCCGAACCGGTCGTCGAGCCGTACCGCGACGTCGTCGAGTGTCAGCGAACGCAGCCGGGCGGCGGCGAGCTCGATCGCCAGCGGCAGCCCGTCGAGCGTCCGGCAGACGCGGAGCACCAGGGAGATGTTGGCGTCGCCGACCGCGAAACCGGGACGGACGGCGGCGGCCCGGTCGGCGAACAGCCGCACCGCCGGAAGGCCGAACCCGTCCGAGACCGCGGCCTCGGGCAGCGGGACGGCGAGGGGCGCGACCTGGCACAGCGTCTCACCGGTGACATCGAGCCGCTCCCTGCTGGTGACCAGGATCCGCAGGCCACGGCAGGCGGCCAGCAGGTGGCGGGCGAGCCGGGCGACCTCGTCCAGGACGTGCTCGCAGTTGTCCAGGATGAGCAGCAGCCGTTGCCCGGCCAGCCCCGCGACCAGCCGGTCGACTGCGTCGAGCGGACCGGACAGCGATGGCACCAGCCCGGCTTCCCGCAGGCCCAGCGCGCCGATCAGGGCTCGCGCGACGTCGGAGACCGGGGCCAGGTCGACGAATCGCACCTCTCCCGGCTCCCGCGCGGCCGCCTCGATGGCCAGCCGGGTCTTCCCGACGCCGCCCGGCCCGGTGAGCGTGATCAGCCGGCCCCTTCTGAGGAGCTCGCCGACCCGTCCGAGCTCCTCCCCACGCCCCACGAAACTGGTGAGCTGAGCGGGGACCCTGGCTCGCGGGACCTCGGCGAGCGTGCGTTCGGCGCGGACCACCGCAAGGTGGATGTTCTGCAGCTCCGGGGAAGGATCGACGCCGAGCTCGCCGGCCAGTGTCCGCCGTGCGTCCTCGTACACTTCGAGCGCCTCCGCTTGGCGGCCACTCCCGTACAGCGCGCGCATGAGCTGCCCGCGCAGGCGTTCCCGCAGCGGATGCGCGGCCATGATCCCCGGCAGTTCCGCCGCCAGGTGATGGTGCTCTCCCAGGCCCAGCCGCGCCTCGATGTGGTCTTCGAGCGCGGCGATCCGCAACTCCTCCAGGCGGGCGGCCTGCGGCTCGGCGAAGGGCGCGGTCATGACGTCGTTCAGCGCCGGTCCCCGCCACAGGTCCAGGGCCGCCCGTGTCGACGACGCGGCCTTGGCGTGGTCCCCGGCCGTGAGCGCCCGCCGTCCCTCGGCGGCGAGCCGCTCGAACCGGTGAACGTCGACGTCCTCGGGATCGACCGCCAGCCGATAACCGGCGGGACCGAACTCGACCAGCTCGCCACCCGCCGCCCGGAGCCCGCGGCGCAGGCGGGACACCTGGGTCTGCAGCGCGTGCGCGGAATCGCTCCGGCCGTACAGGCCCTCGACGAGCAGCCGCACGCTCACCTCCTGGCCCGCGTCCAGCAGCAGCATCGCCAGCAGCGAACGTACGCGCGGGCCGCCGACGGTCATCAGCCCGCCGTCGTCGGACCGCACCTCCACCGCGCCCAGGACACCGAACCACATGGCAGCGATTATCGACCTGTTCTGTACGAGGTCAGTGGGTGGCGACGGCCGGTTCTCGGTCGTCGATGACCTTGGGCACCTGGCGCAATGTGACGAGGGCCGCGATCGCCACCAGGGCGGCGAAGCAGGCGCTGCCGAGCAGGGCGACGTGCATGCCGTTCACGAAGGCGTCCCTGGCGGCCGTGGTGAGCTGCCCCGCGAGCGTTCCAGGCAGCTTGGCGGCGACCTGCAGCGCGGCGCCGAGGGAGTCGCCGGCCGCGCTCCGAGCCTCGGCGGTGAGTCCAGCGGGGGCTTCGAGGGTGGCGCGGTAGACGGCGTTGAGGATGCTGCCGAGTATGGCCATGCCCAGTGCGCCGCCGAGCTCGGTTGCGGTCTCGGAGATGGCCGAGGCGGCTCCGGAGCGTTCCTTCGGCACCGAGGCCAGCACCGTGTCATTGGTGATGGTGAGGGCCAGACCCATGGAGCCGCCGGAAAGGAGCATCGGAATCAGCAGCACCGGGTAGTTCGACTCCACGCCGGCCAGCAGGAACAGTGAGTAGGCCGCCGCGGCGACGATCAGGCCGACGGCGACGGCGCGGGCCCGGCCGAGCGCGTTGATCAGGACCGGTGCGAGAACACCCCCGCCGACCATCGAGGCCAGGGCGGCGGGCAGCCCGGCCAGGCCCGAGGTCAGCGGCGTCCAGCCGAGGACGAGCTGGAAGTACTGGGAGAAGATCAGCGACTGGGCGACCAGGGCGAACATCGCGAAGAGGTTCGTGCTGATCGAGCCGGTGAACGCGGCCCGCCTGAAGAGGCTGATGTCGATGAGCGGGTCCGCCGCCCTGGCCTGCCGCATCAGGAACAGGACCAGCCCGGCGACGCCGACGACGACGGAGATGACGACGTGCGCCTCGGCGAGGCCGTACAGGGCGGCCTCCTTGACCCCGTACACGATGCCCAGCACGCCGACGGCGGACAGCGGCACGCTGAGCAGGTCGAGGCGGCCGGGCCGGGGGTTGCGCGCCTCGGGCAGCACGACCAGCCCGGCGACGAACGCCACGGCCATGATCGGCACGTTGATCAGGAACACCGCGCCCCACCAGAAGTGCGTCAGCAGCGCGCCGCCGAGTACCGGGCCGAGCCCGACCGCGAGCCCGCCGACCGCGCTGAAGATCCCGATCGCCGCCGTACGCTCCTTCGGCTCGGTGAACACCCGGCGGATGAGGGACAGCGCGGACGGCATGAGCGTGGCCCCCGCGACGCCGAGCAGCGCTCGCGCCGCGATCAGCAGCTCCGCGTTCGGGGTGAACGCGGTCAGCGCGGAGGCGGCGGCGAACCCCACGGCGCCGATGAGCAGCAGCTTCTTGTGGCCGATGCGGTCGCCGATCCCGCCCATCGTGACCAGCAGGGCGGCCAGCGCGAAGCCGTACGCGTCGGCGATCCACAGGATCTGGGTGGCCGAGGGGCGCAGGTCGTGGTTGAGGTTGGGGATGGCCAGGTTCAGGGCGGTCATGTCGATGTTGGGGATCACCGCGACAAGGCAGGCGATGACCAGCGTGCCCCACTTTCGGGCGTTGGAGATGGGCATAGGGGGCGCCTTTCGATAACTGTGTCCGACGGACACGCGGTGTACGATAGACACAGTTTCAGAATGGCGCAATGCGAAGGGGAGCTGGGATGGCGGCGAAGAAGGACGGCGAGTCGGGGCCCAGGGATCAGGCGAGCGCCCTGGGGCTGCTCTGGGGGGCGGTCGGCCGGCCGACCCGGGGGCCCAAGCCCGCGCTCAGCCCCGAACGCATCGCGCGGGCGGCCATCGACATCGCCGACGCCGAAGGGCTCGCGATGGTCTCCATGCAACGGGTCGCCGCCGACCTCGACTTCACGAAGATGTCGCTGTACCGGTACTTTCCCGGCAAGACCGAGCTGATCGCCTTCATGATCGACACGGCTCTGGGGGAGCCGTCCGCCCTGGGCGAGGGGGACTGGCGGGCCAAGCTGAGGGAGTGGGCGGGGCGGTTCTGGGCGGTCCTCCAGCAGCACCCTTGGCTGCTCCAGGTCACCGTGGGCCAGCGGGCGGTCGGCCCCAACGAGCTCGGCTGGCTGGAGTACGCCGTCGAGGCGCTCGCCCCGACCGGGCTCGACGGGGCCGAGCAGCTGGACGCGGTCGTCCTCGTGACGGGTCACGTTCGCAACCTCGCGCAGCAGGCGCTGACCACGGTGACGCCGGCGGGCGTGCGGGCGGGCGGCACCGAGGAGAAGCTGATCTCGGTTCTGGTCGAGCTGCTGGAGGTGCACGGCGAGCGATTCCCCGCCCTCACGACCGCCGTCGCGTCCGCCGCCGCCGGGTCCGCCCAGGACGACGCGCTCGACTTCGGGCTGAACCGCATCTTCGACGGCCTGGAGCTGCTGATCGCCCAGCGCGCGAAATAGCCCGGGGGGTCAGGCCGAGGTCTGGGTCTGTCGTACGCCGCACCGCCAGATGTCGGCGATGGCGCGGGTGTCGGTGATGTCCCGGGTCGGGTCGCCGTCGACGAGCAGCAGGTCGGCGCGGAGGCCCGGGGCGATCCTGCCCCGGTCGGAGAGCCCGAAGTGGCGGGCCGGGAGGCTGGTGGCCGCCGCGAGCGCCTCCGCCGGCGTCAGTCCGGCCTCGGTCAGCAGCAACAGCTCGTGGTGCAGGCCGGCGCCGTGCGGCGGCCCGAACGGGGTGCAGTCGGTGCCCGCCAGCAGCGGTACCCCGGCGCGGAAGAGAGCCAGGGCCGCGTGCGAGGCGTTCGTCACGCCTTCGGAGTGCAGGGGGATGTCGCTGTACTCCCGGTTGAAGGTGGCCTTCGACCGCTCCGACATCCGGGCCGCGACCCGCGGGTCACGCAGGAGCTCCGTGCCCCCGGGATCGCCGGTGACGGCCTCCATGTACGTGATCGTGCTGATGACGAACGCGTCGTACGCCGCGATCCGGACGGCCATCTCCTCGGCCTCGCCGGGACCGGTGTCGGCGTACAGGTGCGCCAGCCCGTCGACGCCCACGTCCAGGGCGATCATCGCCTCCCGCGCGGTGACCGTGTGCGCGATGGCCTTGATCCCGGCGGCGTGCGCCGCTTCGACCAGGACGGCGGCCAGCTCCGGGCTGAGCACGGGCAGCCGCGTCCCGCCCGAGGCGCCGTCGTCGACCGCGATCTTCAGGTAGTCGGCGCCCTCCGCCAGCCGGGCCTCCACGAACGCCTTGGCCTGGCCGGAGTCGGCGACGGTGTCGATCGTGGCGTCCGTGCCCAGCATCTTCAGCACATCGGGGGTCATGATCTGGGTCGGGTGCCCGCCGGGCGCGGTGGCGATGACGCTTGAGCTGCGCAGGTCGGCGACGTCGTCGCGGTCGGCGGCCAACCGGCGCTGCTCGGCCAGGAGGGGCGGCAGGTTGTTCAGGTCGAGCTCGGTGGTGACGCCGAACCGCAGCGCCTCGGCGAGGTCTCCGGCGAAGGCGTGCGCGTGCGCGTCGATCAGGCCGGGGAGCAGGGTCTTCCCGGTGCCGTCGAGCTCGATGTCGGCGGGGCCGCCCGGCTCGCCGATGCGGTCGCCGTCGATCAGCACATCGGCACGGGGGATGGTCCGCTCGCCGTCGAAGACGCGGACGTTATTGATCAGAGTACGCATGTCACTCCTGAATTTGATTCGACATCAAACTAGACGCACCGCAGATAGTACGACGTCAAACTATCTATGTCCACTAGCATCTGGAGCGTGACTGAGGTCTTCACGAGCTGGAAGTCCTGGCAGGACGCCGTGCGGCCGCTCGCCGCGGCGCTGCCGGAGGAGACGGTCGAGGCGCTGGAAGGGGCCGTGGCCTTCGCCGTACGGCAGCACGGTGATCAGCGGCGGCCGACCGGTGTGCCGTACGTGGAGCATCTGCTGGAGGCGCTGGAGATCGCGGTGATCGGGGCGCAGATGCGTGATCCCGACGTACTGGTGGCGATCGTGCTGCACGACGTCGTCGAGGACACCCCGTGCACGCGCGCGGAGATCGCCGAGCGGTTCGGGGAGCACGTCGCCGAGCTGGTCGCGTGGGTGACCAAGCCCGGCGTGGCCCCCGGGCAGGACAAGGCGGCGGTGAAGGCGGCCTACCTGCGGGCGCTGGCGGGGGCGCCGGAGCAGGCCGTACTCGTCAAGCTGGCCGACCGGGTGAGCAACGTCCAGGAACTGCACCGGATGCCGGTGGAGTTCCAGCGGCGATACCACCGGGAGACGGTGGCGCACGTCGTGCCGCTGGCGGCGGCGTCACCGTGGTTCGCCCGCTGGTTCGCCGAATGGAGAGACGACTACCGGGCGTTCGAGTAAGGGCCGGTCAAGAGAAGCGGGTGGGCAGGCGGGCCAGGCGGTTGCGGACGCCGTCGAAGTGGGCGTAGACCGCCGCGACCGCCGCGCTCTTGTCCCCGGCCTGTACGGCCGCGTAGATGTCGCGGTGCCGCTTGGCCACGTCCGCCGGCGGCTCGTCCGGCGCGCCGAGCTGGTCGCGCAGCTGGTGGTACACATCCCAGAACGCCCCGAGCAGCTGGCTGACCAGCGGGTTGCCGAGCGGCCGGTAGAGCAGGTCGTGGAAGAGCCGGTCCGTCTCCGGTGACACGTCGCCGACCAGCGCCTCGCTCTCCATGCGCGCCATCACGTCGGCGACCGGCGTCAGGTCGGCCTCCGGGCCCAGATCGATGAGCCGCTGGACCAGGCCGGCCTCCAGGATCTCGCGGATCTCGGTGAGGTGGGCGAGGTGGTTCTTGCCGTCCTGGAGGGTGATGCGGCTGTGGAAGGCCAGCTCGTCGACCAGCCCGGCCAGCGACATCCGGCCCACGAACATGCCGAAGCCGTGGCGGATGTCGACGATCCCGACCGCCTGCAGCGCCTTGAGCGCCTCCCGGACGGAGTTGCGGCTGACCTGGAGCTCTTCCATGAGCTCGGTTTCGGTGGGCAGGGGATCACCCGCCACGAGCCCGCGCTGGAGGATGAGCTCTTTGACGCCCTCCTGGGCCTCGACTGCGCGGCTGGGCCGCGAGCGCGGGACAGTGGTCATGAATGATCCCTTCTAAGTATGCGCTTAGGTAACATTCCGGAAATCTCCTGTTGACCTCAACCGGGCCCGGCCCATAGCGTCCACCCTACGCACAACATAGGACATGGGACGTCCTACGTTCCAGTTCCAGGAGGCATCCGTGAGCTCTGAGTTCAGCCGCCGTGACTTCCTGCGCTACAGCGGGGCCACGGGTGCGGCGGCGTTAATCGCGTCCACCCTGTCCGCCTGCTCGGGCGGGCCGGCCTCGACCGGTTCGGTCGGCGCCGGATCCAACAAAGACCTGGTCACCGCGGTCATCGGCTATGGCAACGACGGGAGCTGGGACCCGACGCAGACGGCCTCGGCCTTCGCGATGGCCGGCATCCAGCACATGTACGAGGGCCTGCTCGACACCGACCCGATCACCCGCGAGCCGTTCCCGGCCCTGGCGACCGCGCTGCCCACGGACCTGAACGCCACCTCGTGGAAGTTCACCCTCCGCGACGGCGCGAAGTGGCACGACGGCCAGCCGGTGACCGCCGACGACGTGGTCTTCACCTTCGAGCGCATCCTCGACCCCCAGGCGAACGTGCTGACCGGCAACTTCTTCAGGTCCTGGCTCCAGGAAGTGAAGAAGATCGACGACAAGAACGTGGAGCTGGTCTTCAAGTTCGCCTTCCCCGACGCGGCGCCGCGGCTGACCATCGCCAAGATCATGCCCAAGCACGTCTTCAGCCAGCCCGGCGCCTGGGACGCGGCCAAGACCGGCAAGGCCGTCGGCTCGGGGCCGTACAAGCAGACGGCGCACAACCCCAAGAGCAACACCACCTTCGAGGCGTTCGCCGACTACAACGGGCCGCGCCCGGCCACCGTCAAGAAGATGAACTGGCTGACGATCGTGGACGCGGCGGCCCGCGTCGCGAAGATCTCCGGCGGCTCGGCCGAGGCGCAGATCGCCGACAACATCCCGTACGCCAACGTCGACCAGCTCAAGCAGCAGGGGCTGACCGTCGAGGGCGGCGCGGGCATGAACCACATGTTCCTGATGTTCAACACCGCCACCAAGCCGTTCGACGACGTCCGCGTACGGCAGGCGCTGCACTACGCGATCGACAAGAAGAAGCTGATCGACGTGGCCCTCAAGGGGCACGGCACCGCCTCCAGCTCCTTCCTCAACGAGGGCCACCCCGACCACAAGCGGGCCTCGGTCGTCTACGACTACGACCAGGAGAAGGCCAAGGCCCTGCTCAAAGAGGCGGGCGTGACCAACCTGACGATCAACCTGATGGCCGTCAACGTGAGCTGGATCGCCGACTGCCTGCCGACCCTCGCCGCCTCCTGGGAGGCGATCGGCGTCAAGACGACGCTGGAGCCGCAGGACACGGCCGCGCTGTTCACCAAGATGGACCAGTTCCAGGACTACCAGGTGGTCGCGGCGGCCTCGAACCCCAACCAGTTCGGCATGGACGCCGACCTGATCATGCGCTACAACTTCGTGCCCGGCGGCCTGTGGATGAAGTACAGCCACTGGGGCGAGAGCAAGGACGCCAAGTCCCTGTTCGCGCAGATGGACGAGGCCACCAAAGAGCCCGACAAGGCAGCCAAGACCGCGAAGGTCCAGAAATATCTGGATCTCATCGCGGAGCAGGCGGTCCTCTACCCCGTCGTCCACACCGAGCTGATGACCGCCTGGGACCCCAAGAAGCTGTCCGGCATCCGCGCGCAGGCTTACCCGGGCATCAACCTGCTCCAGGCCAAGCGCACCTGACATGGTCGTCATCGCCAGAATGCTCCTCCGGCGGATTCTCGTCCTGGTCCCGCTGGTGCTCGGGGTCGCCGCGTTCGTGTTCATCGTGATGCGTTTCTCCAACAGCAAGCCGGAGTACGCCTACTTCCAGGGCGCGAACCCGACCCCCGAGCAGATCCACCAGTTCCAGGTCGAGAACGGCCTGCTCGACCCGTTGCCGCTGCGCTACCTGCGCTTCATCGGCGACCTGGCCAGGGGTGACCTGGGCACCAGCGTGCTCACCAAGAAGCCGGTGCTCGAATCGGTCACGACCGCGCTGCCGCTGACGCTCCAGCTCACGCTGCTCGGCCTGCTCATCGCGGTCGTGCTGGCGCTGGTCTTCGGCGTCGCCGGGGCGCTGTTCCGTGACCGCTGGCCCGACCAGGTGATCCGCGTCGTGTCGCTGGTCGGGGTGGCGGCTCCGGCGTTCTGGCTGGCGCTGCTGATGATCCAGTGGCTGGCCGTGGGGCAGGGCCTGTTCCCGACCGGCGGCTACATCAATCCGGCCGACTCGACGAGCGGCTGGCTGCGCTCGATGACGCTGCCCGCCCTGTCCCTGTCGCTGCCGGTCGCGGCCCAGCTCACCAGGATCATCCGTACGTCGATGGTCGAGGAGCTGGACCGCGACTACGTACGCACCGCGATCGGCAGCGGGCTGCCGCCGATCGTGGTGGTCGGTCGCAACGTGCTGCGTAACGCACTGATCAACCCGCTGACCGTGCTCGGCCTGCGCATCGGCTACCTGATCGGCGGCGCGGTGGTCATCGAGCAGATCTACGGCCTGCCGGGCATGGGTCAGCTCATGATCAACGCGGTGCGCGACGGTGACCCCGCGGTCGTGCAGGGTGTCGTGCTGACCGTCGCGATCGGCTTCATGGTCGTCAACCTGCTGGTCGACGTCCTGTACCTGCTGGTCAACCCCAGGCTCAGGAGCGCCGCCTGATGAGACGTGGACTGACGGAACGCCTGTCCAAGCCGGGCGTCGCCTTCAAGCGGCTGCGGCCGATGTCGTGGGTCGCCGTGGGCGTCGTCGCCGTGGTCGTACTGGCCGCGCTGCTCGCGCCGCTGATCTCGCCGCACTCGCCGCTCTTCCAGGAGGCCGCCGGCGGCGGCCCGTCCGCGAGTCACTGGATGGGACTCGACAGCGCCAACCGCGACATCCTGTCCAGGCTCCTGTACGGCGCGCGCTGGTCGCTGATCATCGGCCTCGGCGCGACCGGCCTGGCCCTGGTCGTGGGGGCCGTCATCGGCGCCGTCGCGGCCACCTCCCGCCGGGCCGTCGACGAGACGATCATGCGCCTGCTCGACGTGATCATGGCCTTCCCCGGCATCGCGCTGGCCGCCGTGCTGGTGGCGGTGTTCGGCGGCAGCATTCCGGTGCTGGTGATGGCGATGGCCTTCCTCTACATGCCGTCGGTGGCCCGGGTCGTGCGGGCCAACGTGATCGCCCAGTACGGCGAGGACTACGTCGCGGCCGAGCGGATCATCGGCGCCCGCACCCCGCACATCCTGCTCCGGCACATCGCCATCAACTGCGCCGCGCCGGTGCTGGTGTTCTGTACGGTGATGGTGGCCGACGCGATCGTCTTCGAGGCGTCGCTGTCGTTCATCGGAGCCGGGGTACGCCCGCCGAACCCGTCGTGGGGCAGTGTCATCGCCGACGGCAAGAACATGGTGCTCCTCGGCGGCTGGTGGGCCACGGTCTTCCCCGGCCTGCTCATCCTGATCACCGTGCTCGCCCTGAACATCCTCTCCGAGGGCATCTCCGACGCCTGGGCCGCGCCCACCACGCGCAAGGCCGCGATCAAGAAGGACGACGCTTTCGAGGCGGCCCGGCCGGGCTCCGGCGAGATCGTCGAGCTGCCGGGACTGGCCGAGGCCGCCCGCAGGCTGGCGGAACGGGCCCGCCCGCTGCCCTCGGGCCCGCCGATCCTCTCGGTGGAGCGGCTGCGGATCGGCTTCACCGAGGGCGTGGACATCGTCGACGGCATCGCCTTCGAGGTGCGGCCGGGCGAGGTGCTCGGGCTGGTCGGCGAGTCCGGCTGCGGCAAGTCGCTGACCGCGCTGACCATCATGGGCCTGCAGCCCCGCGACGCCCGCGTCAGCGGCCATGTCCGCTTCGACCAGCAGGAACTCCTCGCGCTGCCGCGCCGCGCCCGCCGCCGCCTGCTCGGCCACGAGATGGCGATGATCTACCAGGACGCGCTCTCGTCGCTGAACCCGGCCATGACCATCAAGTCCCAGCTCAAGCAGGTCACCCGCCGCGGTGGCCGCCGGTCACCGGCCGAACTGCTCGAACTGGTCGGCCTGGACGCCCGCCGTACCCTGTCCTCCTACCCGCACGAGCTGTCCGGCGGGCAGCGGCAGCGGGTGCTGATCGCGATGGCGCTGTCGCGCGAGCCCAAGCTGATCGTCGCCGACGAGCCCACCACCGCGCTCGACGTGACCGTCCAGGCGCAGGTCATCGAGCTGCTGCTGAAGCTGCGCGAGGAGCTCGGGTTCGCGCTGATCCTCGTCTCCCACGACCTCGCGCTGATCGCCGACGTCACCGACCGCGTGGTCGTCATGTACGGCGGGCAGATCGTGGAGACCGGCGCCACGGCGACGCTGGTCGGCGCGCCCGCCCACCACTACGCCCGCGGGCTGCTCGGCTCCGTGCTGTCGCTGGAGTCTGGGGCCGAGCGGCTCACCCAGATTCCCGGCGTGGTGCCCGCGCCGGCGGACTTCCCGGCCGGCTGCCGCTTCGCCGACCGGTGCCCGATGGTCACGGACGTGTGCCGTACCGACGTACCGGAGCTGGAGGGGGACGCCCGGCAGCACGCCGTGGCGTGTCACCATCCCGCTGTCGTCCTCGTGGGGAGTGATCAGCGTGCTTGAGCTCAAGGACGTTCATGTCGTGCACAAGGCCCGCTCGGGCGGGCTGTTCTCGCGGGACCGCGTCCACGCGCTGACCGCGGCGAACCTCACGATCAGCGCCGGCGAGACGGTCGGCGTCGTGGGGGAGTCGGGCTGCGGCAAGTCCACGCTGGCCAAGGTGCTGGTGGCGCTGCAACGGCCGACGTCGGGCACCGTGACCTTCCGCGGCAAGGACCTGTGGGCGCTCAAGGACGCCGAGCGGCGGGACATGATCGGGTCGAGCGTCGGGATGATATTTCAGGACCCGTCCACGGCGCTCAACCGGCGGCTGCCCATCAGGCAGGTGCTCCGTGACCCGCTCAACGTGCACGGCCGCGGCACCCCGGCCGAGCGGGACGCCCGCGTGCGCGAGCTCCTCGACCTCGTCGGCCTGCCCGCCGGCGCGGCGGACCTGCTGCCGGGCCAGCTCTCCGGCGGTCAGCGGCAGCGCGTGGCCATCGCCAGGGCGCTCGCCCTCGAACCCGGCCTGCTCATCGCCGACGAGCCGACCAGCGCCCTTGACGTCTCGGTGCGGGCGCAGATACTCAACCTGCTGCTCGATCTGAAGGAGCGGCTCGGGCTGGCGCTGGTGTTCGTCTCGCACGACATCCAGACCGTCCGGCGGATGAGCGACCGGGTGGTGACGATGTACCTGGGCAGGATCGTCGAGCAGACCCCCGCGCACGCCGTACCCCTGAACGCCCGGCACCCCTACACGCGGGCGCTGTTCTCCGCCACGCCTGGGCTGATCTCGCCGATCAACCCGATCCCGCTGGTCGGCGTCGTGCCCTCGGCCACGAGGCCGCCGAGCGGCTGCCCGTTCCGCACCCGGTGCTGGCGGGCCGACGAGGAGTGCGGCGCCGCCTGGCCCGCGGCGCGGAGCGACGCCGACCACCTCTACCACTGCCACCACCCGGTGGCGGCGGGGGCCACCGATCTCGAACTGATCCAGGAGCGTGCATGACGAAGAAGTCCGTGACGAAGCTGACCGGTGTGATTCCCCCGGTCTGCACCCCGATGACCTCCGATGGCCAGGTGGACGCCGACTCGCTGATCCGGCTGGTCGACCACCTGATCGAGGGCGGGGTGGACGGGCTGTTCGTGCTCGGGTCGTCGTCAGAGGTGGCCTACCTCACCGACGCACAGCGCCGGGTGGTGCTCGACACCGTGGCCGGCCATGTGGGCGGACGGGTGCCGGTGCTGGCGGGGGTGATCGACATGACGACGCCGCGGGTGCTCGAACACGTGCGTGTCGCCGTCGAGGCCGGGGTGTCGGGACTGGTGGCGACCGCGCCGTTCTACACGCGCACCCATCCCACCGAGATCCGCACCCATTTCCGGACCATCAGTGCTGAGAGTGGATTGCCGGTCTATGCCTATGATCTGCCGGTTGCCGTACACACCAAGTTGACCGCCGAACTCCTGCTGGGACTGGCCGCCGAAGGGGTCTTGGCCGGGGTCAAGGATTCGAGTGGGGACGACGGCGGCCTGCGGCAGGTGATCCTCGGGCGCGAGGCGCCGTTCAGCGTGCTGACCGGGTCCGAGGTGACGGTGGACTCCGCCCTGTGGATGGGCGCCGACGGCGTGGTGCCCGGCTTGGGCAATGTGGATCCCCACGGGTACGTCCGGCTCTATCAGGCGGCCCGGCAGGGCGACTGGGAGGCGGCCCGGCTGGAGCAGGAGCGGCTGGTGCGGCTGTTCGAGATCGTCACGGTCGGCGGTGGCCGGATGGGCGGGAGCTCGTCGGGGCTCGGCGCCTTCAAGGCCGCGCTGCACCTGCGCGGCGTCATCGACCACCCGGCCACCGCGCTGCCGCAGGTCCCGCTGAACGACGAGGAGACCGCTCGCATCGGCAAGCACCTGGCCACCGCGGGCCTGCTGTAACGATCCGGCAGGCCCTACGCGCGCCGGTCCTTGGGCGGGAAGACCTGCAGCGCCGCCTCCAGCGCGGTGGCCTCCTCCGGGGTGAGGCGTTCGAGGAAGTGCACGAGCGTGGCGGCCTGGTTGCCGCTGCCGGCCAGGGCGCGGCGCATCAGGTCGGCCGTGTAGGCCTCCTTGGAGGCGATCGGCTCGTAGACGTACGCACGGCCGACGGGCTTGCGCTTGAGCAGGCCCTTGGTGTGGAGCTTGTCCATCACGGTCATCACCGTGGTGTAGGCGATCTCCCGCTCTCCGCGCAGGTCTTCGAGCACCTCCCGGACGGAGGCGGGCCTGCGGTAGGACCACATCCTGTCCATGATGGTGGACTCGAGCTCTCCCAGGCCGCGGTTCATGAGCACATGCTACGGCTTGGATCAGCGGTCAATCATTTGGCAATCGGCGTCGCTCATCCTGTCCTCGTGAATATTGACAACAGTCCTGCCATCTGGGAGATGGTGGTCGTCCACCGCGTGTTCCGCCGTGAGTTCAGGCTGGCCCCTGAGCTCATCCGGCAGGTGGCCCCCGGCGACACCGAGCGGGCCGGCACGCTGGCCGCGTACCTGAGCGAGATGCTGACCGGCCTGCACCACCACCATGAGGCCGAGGACAAGCTGCTCTGGCCGGTGCTGCTCGGCCGGGTGCGGCTGGAGAGCGACCTCATCCACACGATGGAGGAGCAGCACGAGCGCGTCGCCGGGCACATCTCGGCGCTGGAGGAGTTGCTGCCCGCCTGGCGCGCCGAGGCCGACGCCGACCGCCGGGACCGGCTCGCCGACACGCTGCTCGACCTGCACGAGGAGCTGCTCGTCCACCTGGACCAGGAGGAGGAGCGCATCCTGCCGCTGGTGGCCGAGCACCTGACCAAGGCCGAGTGGGACACGCTGTCGGAGTACGCCCGCGCGCAGCTGCCCAAGGACCGGCTGCTGATCCAGCTCGGCGCGCTGCTGGAGGACGCCACGCCGTGGGAGCAGGAGGCGTTTCTCGCTCTGATGCCGATGGCCGCCCGGGTCCTGTGGAGACTGGTCGGGCAGCGGCAATACCGGCGCGAATGCCAGAAAATCCGGCGTAGAACTGTTGTCGCGTTTCACGCGTCGAAACACACATGATGAAGTTGAGGATCGCCGTACTCGTGGGCGGGCTGCTGCTGGCCGGCGGCGCCGCCCCCGCCTTGGCGCAGGAGACCGCGCAGCCGGCCCAGGCTCCGGGGCGCTGCACCACGTCGCAGCTCCAGGTGCGGCTGGGCAGGGTGGACGCCGGGGCGGGCAACCGCAACGTGCCGCTGGTGTTCACCAACCGGTCGCGGGCCGCGTGCACCCTGCAGGGCTATCCCGGGCTGGTGATGTTCGACAAGCAGGGTGACGCCCTGCGGACCCGCGTCCGCCGGACGCCGGGAGCGCGGCCGAAGGTGACGCTCAAGCCTGGTGGCAGCGCCCGCGCGAACCTCCACTGGACCGTCGTGGAGACCGGCACCGAGACCACCTGTCCCGGCTCGGCCCGGCTGATGATCATCCCGCCGGACGAGCGGGCGCACACGGAGATCCCGTTCGTCACCGACCGCGTGTGCGACCAGGGCCGACTGGACGTCACACCGATCAGGTGACCGACCGGCGCGGGCGCGGCCGTGCAGGGGTGGGGTGGGGTGGCTAGCGGCTGACGCCGTCGGCGGGGCGCTGGAGCAGGTTCAGGTCGGCCCGGCTGGGCAGGCTCTCCCAGTCGCCCTGCGAGGTCACCGCGAACGCCCCGGCCGCGCACGCCGTGCGCAGCCGCTGCTCGGCGTCCGCGCCGGCCAGCCAGTCAGCGAGCCACCCGGCCGCGAACGCGTCCCCGGCGCCCACCGGGTCGACCTCCGTCACCTGGAACGGCCGAGCCTGCCGCACCGAGCCGCCGGAGAACTCCAGCGCCCCCTCGGCACCCGACTTGACCAGCACGTGCCCGGGACCGAGCGAGGCCAGCGCCTTGGCCAGGTCGGCGGCGTCTTCGACATCGGCGATCAGCCGGCCCTCCGGCACGGTCGCGAACAGCACGTCCACGTCGCCGACCGTCTCGCGTAGCCAGGCGCCTGCCTCCTCGGGCGTCCACAGCGCCCGGCGGTAGTTGATGTCCAGCGACACGAACACCCCGGCCGCCCGGGCCACGGCGATCGCCTGCCGTACGGTCTCGCGCGCGGACGCCGACAGAGCCGGAGTGATCGCGGAGACGTGCAGCACCCGGGCGGTCTCGATGAGCGTGGGGTCTAGGTCGCCGGGCGTGAGTCGGGAGGCGGCACTCTTCGCCCGGTAGTAGCGGACGTCGACGAGGTCGGCCGTCCGCCGGCCCTTGATCATCAGCCCGGTCGGCGCGTCCGGGTCGGTGATCGCCCGGACGTCGACGCCCTCACCCTGGAGCGTGAAGCGGATCAGCTCGCCGAACTCGTCGGCCCCGACCCGGCTGATCCAGGTGGCGCTGTGGCCCAGGCGGGTGACGCCGATGGCGACGTTCGACTCGGCGCCGCCGACACCCAGGTCGAAGTCGCGGGCGAACCGCAGCGGACCGGTGCGCCGGGCCGCGAACAGCGCCATCGTCTCACCGAAGGTCACCAGATCGGTCATAAGCCAGCCTTCCGGGCGGTGCGGGCGGACCGGCGCAGCGTACCTCACGGGCTCTCAGGTCCTGGACGGATTGTCGAAGATCGCGAGATCGTGCTGGTCCTCCGGCGCCAGGAACTCCAGCAGCCGGGTCCCCTCCTCGATCACCGCGTCAAAGTCGGAGATCGGCCCCCACCGGTGGATGCCGAGCGTCGAGATGCCCTTGGCCCGGCGCACCGTCCAGTCGCCCACCGGGAACCCGTCGACCAGGATGATGCGCGGCACCACGTTCGTGCCCATGAAGCCGCCCAGCGCCGTGGCCGCCGCCTCGGTGATGACCCTCGACCGGTCGGCGTGCGACAGGAAGAGGTTGTCGAAGTCGTACATCAGCCGTACCGGCGCCGGCGTGTCCTCGCCGGGCCGTATCGCGTCCGGCAGGTCGTACAGCGTCCGGCCCGACGCGTCGCGGAACCGGACCAGGTCCATGGACTCCACCACCTCGCCCAGCCGGGTCAGCCCCGACCAGGTCTGCACGTCCATGACCGAGGCCGGCCCGAACGCCGTGAGGTAGCGCACCACCAGCTCGGCCGCCGTCATCGGGGGCACCGACAGTCCGAGCCACGATTCGGCGCTGGTGTGCGCGACCGGGCCGGCCTGGCCCCACAGCCCGCGGGGCGGCACCTGCACCAGCGGCACCAGCCACCGCACCCCCTGCCCCAGCGCGTGCGGGTCGTTGTCCGGCCACCGCTCGGCCAGGGCCTTCCCGAGCTGGGCGAAGGTCATCGGCCGGGCTTCGAGCAGCGCCCGGCCGGCTGTGGCGAGCTCGTCGAGGTCCACCCCGCGCAGGCGTTTGCCGAACGTGCTCCTGGTCATCCGCTCGGTGACGATCTGCACCAGCGGCCGCATGGCGAGGCAGTCACGCGCGCTCACCAGGTGGATCGTCGAGCGCTGCAACGCGATGCGGACGAGCGCCCGCGAGGCCAGCAGGTCGGAGGCGGCCTTGGCCTGGAAGCCCGCGACGCGGTTCCACAGGCCGGTGTACCAGGTGTGCGGGGTCTGCGCCTGGAGCCCGCCGAGGCGCTCGACGACGTCGAGCACGGGCAGGTCCGTACGGCGGAGCAGCAACTGCCGGTCGAGGGTGGCCCGGTTGAGTGCCCGACGGCTGAGAAGGGGGTCCATGCGACACAAGGTAGGGGCTATCGCGGCCGGTCCCTGGCCGCGATAGCCCCGATGTCACCGGCACCGTCGCCGGATCATGGTCGGCGTGGTCTCCTCCCGCCGATGCCCCGGGCGTCGGCGTATTCCTTGAGGAACCTGTCCCATTCGGTGTCCCGGGCGATCTGCAGGTCCGCGTAGTACGGGGAGATCGTCCGCTCCATCGGGAAGTACGCGCTGAGCCCGCCGCAGTCCTCCACCTTGGCGCCCTGCCGGTCCTCGTGGATGACGAAACCGCCCGGGTTGTGCAGGGCGATCATCTTGTCCGCGACGGAGGCCAGCGTGGGGTCCGTCCGGGTGTCGGCGATCAGCGCCAGGCAGAGCGTACGCAGGTCGATCAGCGACCGGTCGGTGTGGAACCGGGTGGCGACCGACTGCACGCTGTCCACGACCGACCGGTTGGCGTGCACCTGCCCGCGCAGGGACTCGGCGAGGGTCTCGAACTCCCGCATGAACTCCTCGATCCGCGTCGCGTCCACCGCGCACTGCGTGACGGTCGTCGGACTGGCCCGGTAGGACCGCAGGTACTCCTCGACGACGGTCCGGCCGAGGTCCCTGGCGTCCATCCGCGGGTTGCCCGCGAGCGTGGTGAGGATCTCCGTGTACGGCCAGCCCTCGTTGGGCTCCGTCTCCTCCGAGCCCACCACGACGCCGACGTGCTCGCGGATCTGGTAGCACACCTCCAGACAGCTCATCAGGCAGGCGTCCATGCCCAGCAGGTCGATCGGCCGGCCCAGGTCGGTGTGCAGCTGCCGCAGCACGTTGTACAGCTCGACGGTGTCCATCGAGTGCAGCGTGCCGTCGTCGCTGGAGATGGCCCGGGCGTGGCCGGTGGGCAGGGTCAGGAGCCGGCGCAGGGACGTGGAGAACACGCACTTGCTGATCTCGGGCGTCTCGGTCAGCCGGGCCAGCTCGGAGAACGACGGCTCGCCCTCGGCCGGGGCGGCGCGGGGCACCCGCCGGATGTAGCCCTGCTCGACGTCGCGCCGCACGGCCCGTCCCCTGACCTGCGTGTAGAGCTGGTTCAGGTCGTCCGGGCCCCAGCCGCCGCCGTGGTTCCAGATCACCAGCGCGTAGCGCTCGGCGGGCGCGCGCCTGACGGTCCAGCGGGCGAAGTCGACGAGCGTCTGCGGATGGCCGGAGTCGACCGGGGGAGCGAGCTCCTCGACCAGGTCCCGCGTGCCTCCCGGGCTGAGCTCCATGTGCTGGGCCCGGCCCTGGATGCCATGGCGTTTGACGAAGGCGGTGACCCGGACGCCGTTGTACGACGCGAGGGCGCGCAGCTCCTCAAGATCCCGGCCGGCCGCGTCGGACAGGCTGTTGTTGCCCGCCATGTAGACCATGAACGTCCACGGGGCCGGTCCCCGGGGCGTGCTCTCCTGCTCGGCGGGGTCGCTGCGGGTCTCCCCGAGCGCCCGCCAGGTGGCGGCACCCGCGATGCCGTCGGCGGGGATCCGATGGCGCTGCTGGAAGCCGAGCACCGCGCCGTAGGTCGAGCCGCCGAAGTAGCCGTCGGCCTGGATGCGGTAGCCGCGGCTGCGCAGCAGTTCCTGGAGCCGCCGGACCTCTTCTCCTCTGCTGCCGAGCCGCAGCGGGGTCTCGGCCATCAGCCGGCTGCCCAGTGGAAGGTGAAGCACTTGGCGTCGGGCGACAGGTCGCCGGTCGGGATGACGTACATCGGGGTGTGGACGCCGAACATCTTGGCCTTCCACAGCACGATGCTGCCGCCCGTCTGGACGGACCTGGAGTCGAACCCGGCCTGGTCCGCGCCGCCGGTCTCGACGAAGCAGATCTGCCGATCGGTGTCGTCGGTGACCTGCACGCCCTTCCACCACAGGCCGTGGGGGGCGGTGCTGACGCGGACCTCGGTGGTGCCGGGCGGCGCCGGCGTCTCGGTCAGGTAGATCACGTCGCCGTCGTGCATGCGGTGGCCGTTGAGCAGGTCGTTCCTGCTGATGCGGATCAGCTGGAACAGGCCGCGGCCGGGCATCCGCTCGTAGCGGACGGGCGAGCGCTGGTCGCCGTGCACGATGGCGAGCAGCTCGGGCAGCGCGGACACGATGGCGGGCAGCACGGCCTGCGTGATCGGCCCGAAGAAGCGCTGGTTGAGCTCCCGGTCGGTGACGCGTACCGGCTGCTCGCCGCGGTGGCCGGCCATGTTCTGCAGCAGGCCAGGCAGGAGCTGCACGACGATCGGCGCGAGCGTGCCGACGAGCTGCGGCGCGAACTGGAGGAAGCGGTCCTCCTCGTTCTGGTCGATGTCCGGCTTGGGCGGGCCGAACGAGAGCAGCTGCTCGACGAGCGGCGGCATGAGCGCCTGTACGGTCGGTACGGCCACGGAGATGAGATCCATGAACGACCGGTCCGTCGCCAACTGCGACGGCATGGGGAAGAAGGGGCTCTGCTGCGTGAGGTTCCGCTGTTCCGCGACGGGCCAGGCCGGCATCGGCGGCGTGGCGATCGGGGGCGCGCCGAACTGGTTGGCGGCCGGATAGGTCAGCTGGAGGTTCTGGAGGATGGTGGGAAGGAGCACATTGAGCATCCGTGCTTCCGTTCCCCGCTGCTCCTCAGCGATGTAGGACGGCATGTCATCTCCCGGCGTCTTTGGCGGCATTCGTCCTCGTTGGACGCTATGAACGGTGGTCACTTCGGACATCCGGGAACGCCCTGGGGATAACCCCGGGGCTCCTCCCTAGGGATCGAATCGGGTGACTCAGGCCAAACAGTGACTAGACGCTCGGCGGCCTAAGGCTCACCATGAGTTGGTCTGGGGGTGAGTCCATGACAGCCCGCGCCGTACTCACCGGACCAGAGCGCTCCCGCGACGAGCAGTTCGTCGGCCGAGGCCGGGAGCTGGCGGTCCTTCACGCCCAGCTCGGCCGCGCCTTCGAGAGCCGGTCCGGTCTGGTGGTGGTGGAGGGACCTGCGGGGATCGGCAAGACCGCGCTGGTGCACGAGTTCCTCGCCAACGTCGAAAGAGCGCTGGTTCTGGATGTGAGCGGAGAGGAGAGCGAGGCCGAACTGCCGTACGGGGTGCTGGGCCAGCTCGGTGCCCAGGCCCAGCCCGTACCGGAGCCGCTGGCCCAGTTGCCGTCCATGGGCGAGCCCGAGCACCCCGACCCGCTGGTGGTCGGGGCGGCGCTGCTCGACCTGCTCCGCCAGCTCCAGCGGGTGGCCCCGGTGGTCATGGTGGTCGACGGCGGCGGCTGGGCGGACCTGCTGTCGCTGCAGGCGCTGACGTTCGCGCTGCGCAGGCTGCGTAACGACCGGGTGCTCGCCATCGTCATCGCCAGGGAGAGCGACCATCCCCGGCTGCCCGACGGCCTGCGCCGGCTGCTGCGCGGCAGCTCCGCGCTCCGCCTGCCGCTCGGCGGGCTGAGCGTGCGTGAGCTGCAGGCGCTGAGCGGGCGGCTCGGCCCGGTGCGCCTGACGCCCCAGGCGGCCGAGCGGCTGCACCGGCACACCAAGGGGGTACCGCTGCACGTCCGCGCGCTGCTCCAGCAGGTACGCCCGGAGACCCTGGCCGACGTGGACGCCCCGCTGCCCGCACCCCGGTCCTACACCGCCCTGGTACGCGGCCGGCTGGCCAAGTGCGGCCCGCCGGCCCAGCGGCTGGTCACCGCGGCCGCGGTGCTCGGCACCTCGGCCCCGCTGCACCTGGTGGCCCGGATGGCCGAGCTGGACGAGCCGCTCCCCGCCCTGGAGCAGGCCGTCGCCGTCGGCCTGCTCGTCGAATGGCGCACCGGCGCCGGGGTGTCGCTCGGCTTCCCCAATCCGCTGGTCAGGGCCGCCATCTACGACGATCTCGGCCCGGCCACCCGGCGCCGGCTGCACCTGCTGGCCGCCGACCTCGTCGCCGACGTGGTGCACCGGCTGCATCACCGGCTCTCGGCCGCAGACCGGGTGGACGACGCGCTGGTGGGCGAGGTGGCCGAGATCGGGCGCAGCCAGGCCGCGGCCGGGCTCTGGTCGAACGCCTGCGGCTGCCTGGCGCGGGCCGTACAGCTCACCCAGGAGGGGACCGAGCGGGACCGGCTCATCGCGGAGGCCGTGGAGGCGCTCGTCGCGGCCGGCCGGCCGGGTGAGGCGGCCGAGCTGGCCGCGCAGGTGGCGCCCGCTGCCGATCCCGGGGTGCGCGACTACGCGCTCGGGTCCGTGGCGCTGGTCAACGGGCGGCTCGACGAGGCGGGCAGGCACCTCGACACCGCCTGGCCGCACGCCAAGCGGCAGTGCGGGCTGGCGGCCGGGATCGCCGGTCGGCAGGCCATGGCCGCGCTCGCGGGCGGGCGCGGCGCCGACGCGGTGCGCTGGGCCGAGCAGGCCGGCGGCGACCTGGTGCGGTTCGCCGAGCTCGTCGGGCTGGGACTGGCCGGTCGTGTGGAGGAGGGGCTGGCGCGCTCCGGCAATCTGCCCGCCGCCGCGCAGAGCGACTCCGGCGAGCTCGACGCGCTGCTCGGCCGGGGCATGCTGCGCCTGTGGAGTGACGATCTCTCAGGAGCGCACGAGGACCTGGCCGGCGTGCTGGCCGTGGGAAACGGCCGCTCCGCGGCCTTCCAGCTGCTGGTGGAGACCGCGCTGGCCCAGGTTGACTACCGGCTGGGGCGGTGGGACGAGGCCGTCATGCACGCCGAGTCCGGCGCGCTGGCCGCCGACGACTTCGGCCAGCTCTGGCTGGCCGCCTACGCGCACGCCGTGGCCGCGCTGGTGCCCGCCGCCCGTGGCGAGTGGGACCGCGCCACCGCCCACGTACGCGCCGCCCGCGCCGCGGGCCACCCGGACAACCTCATCGCCCAGCTCAGTACGGCCAGCGCCGACGGCCTGGCCGCCACGGCCCGCGGCGACCACGAAGCGGTGATCGCCGCGCTCACCCCGCTGACCAGGACGCACCTGCCCTGGGAACCGGCGATGGCGTTCTGGCCGGGGCTCCTGGCCGACGCGCTGGTCAATGCCGGCGACCCGGACGAGGCCGAGAACGTGCTCGGGCCGTGGGAGCGGCAGGCGAGGGACCAGGAGCGGCGCAGCGCGCTGGCCGCCACCGCCCGTGCCAGGGCCGCGCTGCAGGCCGCCAGGCACGCCTCGGTCGAGGCCGAGTCCGCGTTCCAGACCGCGCTCGAGCACTCGGCCAAGGTCGACATGCCGTTCGAGGAGGCCAGGATCCAGCTCGCCTACGGTACGTTCCTGCGGCGCAGGGGGCGCCGGGCCGCCGCGGCCGAGCAACTGGAGGCGGCCCAGGTCACGCTCTCCAGGCTGGGCGCGCTGCCGTACCTGGAGCAGTGCGGTCTGGAGCTGGCCGCGAGCGGCCGGTCGGCGCCGCGCCCACGGGACACGGCGCGGCTCGGGCTGACCCCGCAGGAGCACACCGTGGCGGTGCTGATCAGCCGCGGGCTGACGAACCGGCAGGCCGCGCGGAAACTGGTGCTCAGCGTCAAGACCGTCGAGTACCACCTGAGCCACATCTACACCAAGCTCGGCATCACCTCGCGTACCGCGCTGATCGGCCGGCTGAGCGATCTTCGGGAGTAAGGGATCAGCCGAAGATCTGGTGCTCGCGCCGGGTGTAGCCCGGCCTGGTGGCGGCTGCCATCAGGCGCAGCGGCCAGCCCTTGAGCAGCCGCGCGGCCTCCTCCGGCGTGGCGTGGCGGAGCAGCCATGGTGCGGTGAAGGTCAGCTCGCGCCGCATGGCCCGCTTGGCGACCCGCTTCTCCACCCGCACAAAAGCATCGAACGGCACGAACCGCAAGACGATCGGGAACAGCTCGGACTCCTTCTGGGTGATGTGCTCGTCGAGCGGTCCCAGCAGCTCGCCCAGCTGCCGGCCGAGCGCGCCCAGGTCGCCGGTCAGCGCGGCGCGGCAGCGGTCCAGCAGCGGGTCGAGCGCCTGGTGGCCGTCGGTGTAGGGGGTCAGGTCGACGGCCTGGCCCGCGGCGCGCTCGATGACCGGCCACAGCAGGTCGTCCTCGTTGGCGTGGTGGTGGTCGATCTCCGTCAGCAGCGCGGCCGTGTAGCCGCGCACGGCCCTGCTCCTGGGGTCGCCGAGCTGGGCGGGCCGGGCCAGCAGCTCGATGAGCCGCCGCAGGTCGGTCAGCATGGCGCGGTGGATGACGTACATGGAGGTGAGGTCGGGGCTGGGCGCGCCGTCTTCGCGGGTGGCGGCAGCGGGGATCTTCTGTACGGCGCGCGCCGGCGCGGGGTCCGGTCGCCGGGCAGCGGAGTCGTCCGATCGCCGTGCGGAGGAGTCGTCCGGTTGCCGGGCAAGGGAGCCGTGCGATCGCCGTGCGGGGGAGCCGCTTGAGTGCTGCCGGGCCGCCGAGTCCTGGGCCGACCAGCCGCGCAGCCGTGGCCAGGCGCGGAAGAGCGCGGCGCTGGCCGGGGCGACCCGGTCGTCGCTGATCGCCACCAGCTTGCCCACCTCGGTCGTGGTGGGCTCGACCCGGACGCTGAGCCGTACCAGCAGGCCGGCGGCCACCAGGCGGGTCAGCACGCCGCCTTCGTCGCCGTCGTCCTTGACCTCCTCGCCGTCGAGCAGGCGCAGCAGCAGGCCGGGCAGCTCGCCCTGCTGCGCCGGGGTGAGTGCGGCGTACGCCTCCTCGGCCACCTCGCCCAGCGAGCGCGGCCCGGTCATCCCGGCGGGCGGGCGCAACTCGGTGCGGCCGCCGACCAGCAGCTCCGCGGCGGAGGGACGGTCCGCGGGGTTCTTGGCCAGGGCGCGTCCGGCCAGGTCGCGCAGCGGCTGCGGCAGGTCGCCCAGGTCCGGGTCGACGGTCAGCAGCCGGTGCATGATCCCGCCGAGGCTCTCGCCCTGGAACGGGTCGCGGCCGGTGGCCGCGTAGAGCACGACCGCGCCCCAGGCGAACACGTCGGCCGCTGCCCCGGCCCGCTGCCCGGTGAGCACCTCGGGCGCCAGGTAGGTGTATCGCCCGCCGACCGGGTCGCCGGCCGCCATGCCGTAGTCGATCACCCGCGGCCCGTCCGGGGCCAGCAGGACGTTCTCGGGCTTCAGGTCGCGGTGCGCGATGCCCGCCTCGTGCAGCGTGCTGAGCGCGGTCGCCAGCGCGGTCGCCAGCGCGAGCAGCTCGTCGCCCGCGTACGGCCCATGAACGGCCACCGCCTGCCGCAGGTCGGGCCCGTCGGCGAACTCGCTGACGATGTACGGGCTCTCGCTGTCGAGCCCGACGCCGACCACCCGGGCCAGATAACGCGGCTTTACCAGGCCGACGGCCTCGGCGAGCTGCCTGGTGACCTCGCCGCGCGGCACCTTGATCGCGAACCGGCGGCCTTCGTCGTTGTAGGCGTCGTAGACCACGCCGCGGCCGCCCGCGCCGAGCCGCCCGGCCAGCCAGTAGCCGCCAAGTCTCTCGGGGTCACCGGGCACCAAGCGCATCGTCACTGCTGCTTAGATGCACGAAATCGTGATTTGGTTGCAAGACGTCACAGGTCCCCCGCGCGCCACGGAGGACCCGTGCGTCATGATCATTATGTCAGGCTTCCATGTAGTGGCCGCCACTCAGGTCGCAGCACCGACATGGTGATGGCGTCGTGCCATTCGCCGTCCCAGAGCAGCGCGTCGCGCTGCACGCCCTCCTCGACGAATCCCGCCTTCTTGTAGACGTGCCTGGCGCGGTCGTTGAAGGCGAAGACCTCCAGGCCGATCCGGTGCAGCCGTGTCGTGGTGAAGGCGTGGCGGAGCAGCAGGTCGATGGCCTCCGTGCCGTAGCCCCTGCCGAACGCGCGGGCGCCGATCAGCGCGATGCGCATGCTGCACGCGAGGTTGCCCTCGTCGAGCTCGTTGAGCACGATCTCGCCCACGAAGGCGCCGTTCGCGATGATCGCCAGATCGAGGCGGTCGGCGTGCTGACTCCTCGTCGCGTACCAGTGGCGGCTGGCCTCCCGGTCGAACTCACCGTGCGAGCCGGTCAGCCGCCGTACTTCGGGGTCGGTGACCAGCTCGAACAGGTCGTCGGCGTATTCGGGGCCGACCGGGCGCAGCGTCACTCGGTCGCCCTGGAGGGTGGGCTTGTCAGCGAACATTCCCTCTGACTATCAACCCTGATCAGCCCACGGCAAACCCAATTCCGCGGCGCGGGCGCCGAGCAGGCCGCTGAGCAGGCGACTCATGGCCATCCTGGGGGACTCCAACAGCCTGGCCTTGACGACTGGTTTGTTTTCCGACCTGGGGATAGAGGTTCATCTCGTCAAGGAGGTAATCATGACCATCGCCGGAAGCATCATCCTCATCATGCTCGGCGCGATCCTGACCTGGGCCGTCGAATTCGATCTGGCCGGGCTCGACATCAACGTGGTCGGCGTCATCCTCATGCTCGGGGGTGTGGTGGGGCTGCTGTTCGGGATCTACCGGATCAGCGTGACCCGCAGGGCCGTGGCCCCGATCGACGAGCCGGTTCACCGTCACGAGGTCTACGACGAGCCCGAGGCTCGCCGGACCACGGTGTACGAGGAGCGCGCCCGCCGCTACGACGAGCCGCCCCTGTAGAGCGATGAACCCCCGTAACAAACCCCCATAACGACACCGTCGTAGGAGGTGACCGACATGCCAGCCAGCGAAGAGCTGCCGTCGACCATCCGCCGTTCACCGAAGAAGGCGCGGGACACGTGGATGAAGGCGCATGACTCCGCTGTCCAGACGTACGGGGAGGGCCGCCGCGCTCACATGACGGCCTTCTCCGCGTTGAAGCACACCTTCGAGAAGGTCGGCGACCACTGGGAGCCGAAGTCGAAGAAGGGGCCGTCCGACAAGGGCGCCACGGACCGGTCCGGCCGGACGGCCGAGGGCGTCAACGCGAACGCGACCAAGGAGCACCTGATGGGCGTGGCCGCCAAGCTCGACGTGCGCGGCCGGTCCAGGATGACCAAGCAGGAGCTCGTGGACGCCATCAAGAAGGCCAACCGCCGGGCCACCGCCAAGGCCCGCGGCTGACCCGACCCTTCACAGCACCCGCTTGACCGCCTCGGCTATCGCGTGGCGGTCTATGCGGGCGTCTGCCAGCTGTTCCTCCGGTGTCGCCGACCCGGGCAGGTCCCGGACGGCCAGCTTCACCACACGCGGCCCGAGCTCGCCGACGGCGTCGAGCACGGCGTCGCCCAGCCCGCCCTCCGGCCGGTGGTCCTCCACCGTGATGAGGGTGCCCGTGGTGGTGGCCGCCTCGGTCAGCGCGGCCGTGTCGATCGGCTTGATCGAGTACATGTCGAGCACGCCCACCTGGATGCCCTCCCGGCCCAGCTCGTCGGCCGCGGCCAGCGCCTCGTGCACGGTCACCCCGGCCGCCACGATCGTGGCCCGGTCCTCCGCCGACTGCCGCAGCACGGACGAGCCGCCCACAGGGAAGCGCTCGCCCGGCTGGTAGATCACCGGCGTGTCGCCACGGGTGGTGCGCAGGTACGACACCCCGGAGATGTCGGCCATCGCGGCGGTCAGGGCGGCGGTCTGGTTGGCGTCGCAGGGGTAGAGCACGGTGCTGCCGTAGACCGTGCGCATCATGGCGAGGTCCTCCAGCCCCATCTGCGAGGGGCCGTCCTCGCCGATCGACACGCCGGCGTGCGAGCCGACCAGCCTGATCGACGCCCGGCTCACCCCGGCCATCCTGATGAAGTCGTACGCCCTGGTGAAGAAGGCCGCGAACGTGGCGCCGTAGGGGATCCAGCCCCGTACCTGGAGGCCGACCGCCATCGCGACCAGCTGCTGCTCGGCGATGTAACACTCGACGAAGCGCTCGGGGAACTCCTTGGCGAACGCCTCGGCCTTGGTGGAGTCGGCCACCTCGCCGTCGACCACGACCACCTCGCCGCGGGCCGCGCCCACGGCGACCAGCGCCGCGCCGAACCCGGTCCGGGTGGCCACCTTGTCACCGACCTTGTACGCGGGCAGCGTCAGCTCGCCGTCGTGGAAGCGGAACGGCTCGCCGGTGGGCTCGGGCGGGAGCACCTCGACCCGCAGGTCCCGCGCGCCGCCCAGCTCGCTGATGGCCTTGTCCGGGTCCTTGAGCGGCTTGCCGTGGGCGCCCTCGCGGTTCTCCACCTCCAGGACGCCCTCGCCCTTGCGGGTCTTGGCGAGGATCGCGGTCGGCCGTCTGCGTGTGTTGCAGGCGTCGTTCATGGCGAAGTCGATCTGCCCCGGGTCGTGGCCGTCGATCTCGATCGTGTGCCAGCCGAACGCGCCGAACCTGCGGGCGTACGCGCCGGTGTCCCAGCCGTGCCTGGTGGGGCCGTGCTGACCCAGCCGGTTGATGTCCACGATCAGTGTCAGGTTGGCCAGCCCCTCGACCCCCGCGTGCTCGGCGGCTTCCCAGATGGACCCCTCGGCCAGCTCGCTGTCCCCGCAGAGCACCCACACCCGGTACGGCAGGCGCTCCAGCCGACCGGCCGTCGCCACCCCGACCCCGACGGGCAGCCCTTGGCCGAGCGAGCCTGTGGCCACGTCCACCCACGGCAGGTCGGGCGTCGGGTGGCCCTCCAGCCGGCTGCCCCGCTTCCTGAACGACAGCAGCTCCTCGTCGCTGATCGCGCCCGCGGCCTTGTACAGCGAGTAGAGCAGCGGCGAGGCGTGACCCTTGGAGAAGATCAGGTGGTCGTTGCCGGGGTTGTCCGGAGCCTGGAAGTCATAGCGCAGATGGCAGGCGAACAGGACGGCCATCAGGTCGGCCGCCGACATCGACGAGGTCGGGTGGCCGGACCCGGCGGCGGCCGAGCTGCGTACGGAGTCCACACGTAGCTGGGCGGCGAGTTCGGACAGGAAACGCAGATCGCGTTCGGACATCAGGTCCTCCTCGTAGTTGCCCCGCCGCCTACCCCTTCTGGGGTGCTTAACGCTGACCGGCCCGAGGCTTCCTCAGGTCTTGGCCCGGCGGAAGAAGGCCGCGAGGCCGGTCGCCGTCGCGGCGGCGGCCAGGCCGAGCAGCACCAGGCGCCGGTGCTGCGACATCCACAGCTGCGGGCTGTGGGTCTTCGAGCGCTGGTCGAAGCCGCCGTGCGCGCCGTAGTCAAGGTCTTCGTCCGCGGGTTCCCAGAGGTTGGCCACACCGCTGCGCGGCTTCTCGTCCGTCTGCTGGGATTCCACGCCGGTCCGCGCCAGATAGCGGTCCACCAGGGCGGGCGCGATCCGCTGCGCGAGCAGGGTGGCCGCGGTCGTGACGCCGACCCAGTACTCCTTGCGTTCCGGGTGCTCGGCGGCGTACACGATGCCGTGGGCCGCCACCTCGGGCTGGTAGATCGGCGGGACCGGCTGCGGGTGGCGGCGCAGCTTGCTGAGCACCCAGTCGAACTGGGGAGTGTTCACCGCGGGCAGCTGCACCATGGTGATCTTGATGTTGCTGTGGTCCGCCATGAGCTCGACGCGCACCGACTCGGAGAAGCCCTTGATCGCGTGCTTGGCCCCGCAGTACGCGGACTGCAGAGGGATCGCCCGATACGACAGGGCCGAGCCGGTCTGTACGATGACGCCCCGGTTGCGGGGACGCATCAGCTCAAGGGCCACTTTGGTGCCCCAGACGTAGCCGAGGTAGGTGACCTGAGTCGTCCGCTCGAACTCCTCGGGGGAGATGTCGGCGAACCGGGCGAACACCGAGGAGAACGCCACGTTGATCCACACGTCGATCGGGCCGATCTCCGCCTCGACGCGTTCGCCCGCCTGCCGTACCTGGTCATAGTCGGCCACGTCCGCCTCATAGACCTGCCCGCTCCCGTCGGCGGCGCCGACGTCCACGGCCGCGGCGCCCAGGCCGGTCGTCCCGCGGGCGATCAGCGCGACCTTGGCGCCCTTCGCGCCGAGCTCGCGTACCACCGCGCGGCCCACCCCGCCGCTCGCGCCCGTCACCACGACCACGCGTCCGCGCAGGTCGTCGGTGATGTCCGTCTTTGTCATGAGATTCTCGGCACTCTGTGGCGCCATGAGGGTCAACCCGCCTCTTCTGATCTGCCGCGGCGCTGCCGTCGGATGGCCAGCACGATGTCGATGACCACGGCGATCGCCGCCACGACGGCGATGCCGGTCATCACCGGAGCTCTGGCGACGAGGCCGAGCACGGCGAACGCGAACAGGAACACCAGGATGAAGGAGCCCACCATGATGTGCGCCACATCGCGCGGTGTCGCGGGAACCATCGCGTGGGATCGCTCGTCCCGGCTCTCTTCCCAATCGTCGTTGGTGTTCTCTGGCATGCCGCTCACCTGCCCTCGCCGTTTGCCACTTAACGCCCCGGGTAGCGGCCTCGGAGAAGGAGGAATCTGCGATGGAAGCTCCGCAGTACGTCGCGGCCAGGGTCCAGCGAGCGCTGGCGGAGGACGCGCGCACGCACGAGCTCGGCATCCGCGTCGACATCAGAGGCGATCAGCTGTTCCTGCGCGGCCAGGTGGAAGGGGCCGAACAGCGTGAGCGGCTCGGGGCGGTGGCCCACGAGACCGCGCCGGCCCTCCACCTGCACAACGAGATCAGGGTCGTCGACATCACCGAGCCCGGAGAGGATGAGCACCTTGACTGACCTCCGCATAGCGGCAGTAGGCGACATCCACCTGGGCGAGGACCTGAAGGGCCGATACCGGAAACACCTGGAGGGCATCGAGGAGCGCGCCGACGTGCTGATGCTGGCGGGCGACCTGACCCGCCACGGCACGCTGGAGGAGGGCCGGGTGGTGGCCGACGAGTTCCGCGACCTGCCGGTGACCGTCGTGGCCGTGCTCGGCAACCACGACTACCACTCCGACCTGCAGTACGAGATCGCCGGGGAGTTGCGCGACGCCGGGATCACCGTGCTCGACGACGACGGCGCCGTGCTCCAGTGCGGCGAGACGAAGCTGGGCGTGGTCGGCGGCAAGGGCTTCGGCGGCGGGTTCGCGGGCAAGAGCGCGAGCGAGTTCGGCGAGCGGGAGATCAAGAACTTCGTGGCGCACACCCGCTACATCGCCGAGGCGTGGAAGGTGGCGCTGAAGGAGGTCCAGGCCGACCACCGCGTGGTGCTGTCGCACTACTCGCCGGTCAAGGAGACGCTGGAGGGTGAGCCGCCCGAGATCTACCCGTTTCTCGGCAGCTACCTGCTGGCCGAGGCCGTCGACACCGCCGGGGCCGACCTGTTCCTGCACGGGCACGCGCACAAGGGCACCGAGAAGGGCATGACGCCGGGCGGGATCAGGGTACGCAACGTGGCCCTGCCGGTGCTCGGCAGAGCCTACGGCGTCTACTGCATCGACGACTGCGACTGATCGGCTACAGGACCCGGGCGGCGGCGATGCAGACGTCGTCGTCGGTGCCCCGGCCGTCCAGGTGGGCCAGCACGCAGTCGATCACCTTCTCCGGGTCGGCGCAGCCGCACTGGCCCGCGGCCTGGGCTAGGGCGGTGATCCCGGCGTCGAGGTCCTGGCCACGCCGTTCGATGACGCCGTCGGTGTAGAGCACCAGGACGTCGTCGGCTTCCAGTTGCGTCGTCGCCAGGCCGTACTCGGCTTTCTCGAAGGCGCCCAGCATGGTGCCGGGCACGCCTTCGAGCAGCTCGGCCCGGCCGTGCCTGATCAGGAGCGGCGGCGGATGGCCGGCGTTCGTCCAGGTCAGCGTGCGGTCCGCGGGGTCGAAGTGGCCGACGATCGCGGTGCCGGTCACGGTCACGCCGTTGTTGGAGTGGACGAGCAGGTCGTTCAGCCAGGTGGCGATCTGGTTGGCGGGCGCCTGCGTGTAGGCCAGGCCGGCCAGTGCCGAGCGCATCTGCAGCATCAGGGCCGCCGCGGCCAGCCCGTGGCCCATGGCGTCGCCGATGCCCAGCAGCACCCGGCCGTTGGGAATGGGACGGGCCTTGAACCAGTCGCCGCCCAGCCGGGCCAGCTCCTCGCTGGGCAGGTAGCGCACCCCGATGGACAGGCCGGGCAGCTGCATCAGTCCCCGGCGTACCGGCAGGATCGTGTTCTGGAGCTGCACGGCGACGCGGTGCTCCTCCTCGGCCCGCTCCCGCTGCAGGGAGGCCTGCGCGTGGGCCACGGCCAGGGCCCGCTCCCTGCGCCGGTTCTTGGTCACGTCCTGGACGAGGAAGCGCACCTTGACGGGCAGCCCCTCGGTGTCGAGCACCGGCTCACTGACCACGCTGAGATGCCGCAGCCCGTGCCGGTGCTGGATGCGGAACTCGGTCTCGACCGCCTCGCTGTGCTCCAGGAGCGTGCGCAACTGGTCGTCCACGACGGGCAGGTCGTCCGGCACCACCACGAGAGGCAGGTCCTCAAGGGGCATCGGCCCCTCGCCGCGCTCCCTGCCGAACATCTCGTACATCTGCGGCGTCCACAGCGTCTGCTGGGTGGCCAGGTTCCACTCGCCCCAGCCCAGCTCGGCCAGTCGTTGCGCCCGCTCCCAGCCGGCGACCAGCACTTCCTCGTCGTCGAGCGCGGACCAGGTGACCAGCAGCCCGCCCTCGATGCGTACCGCGCGGACGCTCATCGTGGCCGGCCAGAGCTGATGGTGCCGCACCTCGACGAACTCGAGCGAGCCCCGGTACAGCGTCTCACCGGTCTCGAAGGCGTTCAGGAAGTCGTCGAACAGCCCCGAGCCGGCCGCGCCGGGGCTGGTCTCGATGAGGCGGCGTCCGCGCAGCTCCGCGGCCGTCCGCCCGGCCACGTCACCGGCGTGCTGGTTGGCCGCCGCGATCAGGAAGTCCACGACGCGGCCCGCGGCGTCGCGGACGGGCGTGAGGAAACACGCCGAGATGTGCACGGTTTCCAGGACCCCGGTGATCCAGTCGGGCAGCACCGGCGGCTCGATCGCCCGATCGGGCGGCTTGTCGATCCCCCTGGCGATCTCGACCAGCGCGAGCCCGCTGTCCTGGGCCATGTGGGAGAGCTGGTCGGCCGCTTCCGCGGGCCTGATGTTCAGCCGGGTCGCCAGCCGGGCCGTTGCCTCGTCGACGATCGCCTCGTTGCGCATCCGGCGACGCAACCGCGTCAGCAGCTCGCGAATCCCGGCGGCCGCCGCGCCACAGTCATAGCGGCCGCCGAACGGCGGGTAATTGCTCACATCCTTCCCATTCCCTACCAGAGGACGGGAAAGAGGTGCATACGTTGCGATATTTCAGCAAAAAGTAGACGGTCCACTGGGCCGAACTCGGAGACCGGCCCAGTGGAGGGGACGGTGAATCGGGGCGTCTGGCCCCTTACACATTGAAGATGCTGACCCCACCGGGACCCACCAGGAAGCCGAGAACGATGAGGACGATTCCCCAGAGGAGGTCGCGCCGGGCCAGGATCACGTAGATCCCGGAGATGACGAGTATTACGGCGATGATCCAGAGCAAAGTAGCCATGAGCCGCCTCTGCCCTCAGCGATCGGCCTTTAACGTGCCTTCCAGTGAAACGCCAGGTTAGAAGGGGTCTATAGCCTTATTTCGCTAATCGGTGGCCTTGATGAGCTCGCCGATCGTGTTGCGGGGCGTCTCATCCAGCTCGGCGGGCCCGCTCACGCCCTCGTAGCGGGCGAAGGGGGCGCGCAGCAGGCAGGCTCTACTCTCGGCCACTGGGTCTACTCGGCGATCGTGCGGGTAGCCAGAGCACATGGGCAGCCATAGTCATGCGGTCACCGATGCCATCCTCGACACACTCAAGCGTGCGAGCTCTGGATTGAAGGATGCCGGGGTGAAGTTCGCCCTGGCGGGCGGGTGCGCCGCCTACGCGAGAGGCGCGGCTCCCTCGTTGCACGACGTCGACTTCGTGTTGACCGAGCACGATGTGCCGGCCGCGCTCGAGGCTCTGCGGGGGATCGGCTTCACCACCGCCAAACCGCCCGAGGACTGGCTGGTCAAGGCGTACGACGAGGACCGGCTGGTCGATCTGATCTTCCGGGTGTCCGACCAGCCGATCACTGACGAACTGCTCGACCGGGCCGAGCCGATGACGGCGTCGGCGGTCATCGTGCCGGTGCTGGAGGCGACCGACCTGGTGATCTCCTGGCTGCTGCCGCTGTCGGAGCACGCCTGCGACTACGGAGCGCTGCTGCCCCAGGTGCGGGCCCTGCGCGAGCAGGTCAACTGGCCCAGGGTGGCCGCGGTGGTGGCCGGATCGCCGTACGCCACCACGTTCCTCACGCTGCTCGAACGCCTGGCCGTACTGGAGGCACCGGTGCGGGCCGACGGCGACCCGCACTGGCCCTGATCCCCGTTCCCTGCTTCGTACGCCGAGAGCCGCGCCCCGGTCGGGACGCGGCTCTCGATTCGTGCGGGGAGCTTAGTGCGGGAAGCGGCCGTAGTAGTCACCCAGCCGCGTCCTGTACTCGGGCTCCTTGAATCTGCCCTCGTCGAACTCGGGCGCGTCCTTGATCTCGGCCTTGGTACGCGAGACGTGGACGTTGCGCTCCTGCGGGTCGATACGTGTGACGACCTTCGCGGGGAGCATGACCTTCTTGCCGAAGATCCACGGTCCGGTGTCGACGATGATGTAGCTCTCGCCGACCTCGTACGTGGCCTCATCGACGGACCCGATCTTCCCGTCCGTCGCCTGCACGTGGTAACCCACGAGGTCCAGGGCCTGGCCGCGGTTGTAGACATCAGACTGATAGTCCCAGAGCTCCATGGCTCATCCTCTCTCGGTCTTTCGTCTTTCTCGGGCAGGCATTCCGCTACCCCGCCTGTCTCCGCTAAACACTGTCTCCGCTAAACACCGCGCTCTCGTATAGCGGCCTTCAATGGGGCGTCAAGCCGGCTCCGTCACCCTCCTCATGACGAAGGGGGACGGATTCATGCGGAACAGACTGTACGAACTCGACGGGCTCCGGTTGCTGGCGGCGCTCTGCGTGGTGTTCTTCCACTACACGTTCTCGGGGTGGGCCGGTGGTCACAGCCCGGTCGTCTTCCAGGCCGAGAGCGTCTGGTCCAAGTACGGCTACCTGGGTGTGGACCTGTTCTTCATGATCAGCGGATTCGTGGTGCTGATGAGCGCTTGGGGCAGGACCCCGCGCGAGTTCGCGGTGTCGAGGGTGATCCGGCTCTACCCGGCGTACTGGGTGGGCATCGCCGTCACCACGCTGGTCACCGTAACGCTGGGAGCGGGGGTCTTCTCCGTCTCCTTCGGGCAGGTGCTGGCCAACCTCACGATGTTCCAGGCGGTGCCGGACGTGGCGAACGTCGACGTCGTCTACTGGACGCTCTGGGCTGAGATGCGGTTCTACCTGCTCATCCTGGTGTTCGCCTGGATCGGGATGACCCGGGGGAGAGTGCTGGCGGGGCTGTGGGCGTGGCTGGGGCTGACGCTCGCGGTCGAGGCGGGGGTGCTGCCGCCGATGATCGACCTGGTGGTGCAGTCGGAGTTCGCGCACTACTTCATCGCGGGGATGGCGCTGTTCATGCTGTACAAGTTCGGGCCCAGCAAGCAGGTGCTGGTGCTGGTGCCGCTCTGCCTGGGGAACGCCGTCTACCGCGCCATCGGCTACGCGACGGCGGTGGGGGAACGTTATTCGGTCGAGTACAGCCCGGTGGTGATCGCCCTGGTGGTCATGGCGCTCTTCGCGGTGATGACGCTGGTCGCGCTCCGGGTGACGGCGCCGCTGGCCATGCCGTGGCTGGCGACCGCGGGCGCGCTCACGTACCCGCTGTATCTGCTGCACGCGCACGTCGGTTTCATCGTGTTCGAGCGGATCGGTGGGGCGGTCGACAAGTACGTTCTGCTCTTCGGGCTCATCGCGGTGATGTGCGCGGCGGCGTACGCGGTGCACCGTTTCGTCGAACGGCCGCTGGCGCCCGCGCTCAAGCGCGTGATGGCTCCCCGGCGGCAGCCGGCGGTGCTGGTCAGAGGTTTCGGAATGGCCAGGTAGCGGATAACATCCGCGTCACGGAAGAAGGGGGACAGGTGAGTCTCGGGTCCGAGTGGGCGCCTCCCGGCGTGGACAGCACCACGGCGAGTGTCGCCCGCGTGCACGACGCGCTCCTGGGCGGCACCGAGAACTTCGCCGTGGACCGGGCCATCGCCCGCCGCCTGAAAGAGGCCGTGCCCGAAGTGGTCAACCTCGTCTGGTGCAACCGGGCCTTCATCGGCCGGGTCGTCGACTTCCTGGTCCGCGAGGCCGGGATCCGGCAGATCATCGACCTGGGCGCCGGGCTGCCGACGATCGAGAACACCCACGAGGTCGCCCAGTTCGCCGACCCCAACGTACGGGTGGTGTACGTCGACTGCGATCCCATGGTCGAGCCGCACGCCCGGGCGATCCTGAACGGCAACGAGCACGCGCTGGCCATCACCGAGGACGCCAGGGACGCGGAGGCGGTGCTGCGGCATCCGAGGGTGGCGCGGCTCATCGACTTCTCGCAGCCCGTCGGGCTGATGGCGATCGGGCTGCTGCACCTGTTCTCCGACAAGGAAGACCCGCACGGGCTGGTCAAGCGCTACATGGCCGCGCTGCCGCCCGGGAGTTACCTGGCGGCCTCCAACATGCTGGCCTCGGTCAGCCCGCAGGCGCAGGCGCTGGAGGCCATGCTGCACGTGACGATGGGGACGGGGCACTTCCGGCCGCGGGCGGAGATCGAGCGCTTCTTCGACGGGCTGGTGCTGGAGGAGCCCGGGGTGGTGCACTTTCCGGAGTGGCGGCCTGACGAGCGGTTGCCTGGGCCGTTGGCCACGTGGGAAGCGCTTTTGCTGGGGGGCGTGGCGCGCAAACCGGCCTGAGTTCCTTGTTGCTGGAAACGTGGGTGAATTGGGTGGTTCGTCGGCGCTAGGGTGGTCGTCGTGCCGCATCGACTGATCTGTTCCCCTCCGCCCGCCAAGTAGCGGGCGGCTTTTCCCGATTTTTCCGGATCTGACCAGGTCTGGGAGTGGCTGCTGCCCGCCTACCGGGCCCTTTCCCACCACTCCATCCGGAGAGATCAGTCATGTCGCACGTCTCCGCGCGGCGGGGCACCTTCTACGTGTCCGTCGCCGCGACCGCCTGGGGCACCGGCGGTGCCGCCGGGTCCCTGCTCTTCCAGTCGGGCGGGCTCGACCCGGTCGACGTCTCGTTCTGGCGCTACCTCCTGGGCGCCGCCTTCCTGTACGCCGCCGCCTGCCTGAGGTCGGCACTCACCCGCCCGACGTCACCCGCCGCCCGTCCTGGGTCGGCCACGGCCGGCCCTGGGTCGGCCATCACCCGCTGGGCGGCGGCAGTTTCCCGCCTGAGGTCGGTTATCACCCGCCTGAGGGCGGTCGCTGCCCCCATCACGTCCGCCACCATCCAGTCCACGGCAGCCACTAACGGCCTTACGTCGGACGTCGTCCGGTCGGGTGATGTCGGCGGGTGGGGGCGTCGGCGTTCTCTGCCGAGTGGCGTCGGCGGGGGGCAGTGTCAGGGTTCTCTGCCGAGTGCTGTGGGCGCGTGGTGGCGTCCGAGTTCTCTGCCGGGCCGGGTTGGCGGAGGGCGGGGTTCTCTGCCGGGCCGGGTCGGCGGATGGCGAGGTTCCCTGCAGGGTCGGGTCAACCGGCGGGTCCTGGTCGTCGGTGTCGGGATGGCCATCTATCAGACCGCCTACTTCGGCGCGATCGCGCAGTCCGGTGTCGCCATCGCCACGGTGGTCACGATGGGTGCCACGCCCGTGTTCACCGCTCTGGGAAGCCGGTTTCTCCTGCGGGAGCACCTGGGCCGCGCCGCCCTCGCCGCGCTGGCGACGGCGCTGGGCGGTCTGTTCCTTCTCACCGGCGAGAGCGCCATCTCCGCCGGGGACACCGGGAACGTCGGTGGCGGGCGGCCGGCCGGGATCGCGCTGGCGCTGGTGTCAGCCGCCGGGTACGCCGCCGTGACCCTCTACTCGCGCCGCCATCACGACGACCCCCGGCGTACGGCCATGGGCGGGTTCGCCGTCGCGGCCGCCTGCCTCGCTCCGTTCGCCTTGGCCGGCGGGGTGCTGCCGGCAGCCGGGGTGACCCCGGTCGCACTGCTGCTCTATCTCGGCGCGGTGCCGACCGCACTCGCCTACGCGCTGTTCTTCCGAGCCCTGACCGCGCTCAACGCCACCACGGTCTCGATCATCTCGCTCGGCGAAGCCGTCGGCGCGGCGGTGCTCGGGGTGGTGGTGTTCGGCGAGCGTCTCGCGCTCCTGGCATGGTGCGGGTGCGCGTTGTTGCTGGCGGCCGTGGTGGTGCTGGCCGTACAAGCAGGGCGTATGACCGATAAGGATTAGCGGTCGCGGAGCGGGGTGACGATTGCGGTCGTCCTATGAGTTAGGGTCCGGTACGGCGATGCTTGCCGTACCGTCGCTCCGCTCCCCGATTGAGCACACTTGACACTAAATGGGAACGGCGCTGACAAAGCATGCGTTGGAGGGATTGTGGCGTCGATTTCCGGAATAGTGAGAAACCTCCTGGATCGTCCGGGCGGGGTGAATCTCGGCCCGTACAAAAAGATCGTCAAGGCGGCGGCCGGACGGGCCGAACGCATCGGTGCGCTCGAGGAGCTGCCCCAGCCGAAAATGGATGATCTGGCCGAGTTCTGTGCGGTAGCGCGGGAGGCCGCCGACAGGACGCTCGGGCTCAGGCCGTACGACGTGCAGCTTCTGGGCACGCTCGCCCTCCTCGACGGGCAGATCGCCGAGATGGCGACCGGTGAGGGAAAGACGCTGTCGGGGGCGATGGCCGCGGCCGGGTACGCGCTGCAGGGCAAGCGGGTGCACGTGATGTCCGTCAACGACTACCTGGCCAGGCGCGACGCCGAGTGGATGGCGCCGTTCTACGAGGCGATGGGTGTCACGGTGGGCTGGATCGACCAGAACTCCACACCCGACGAGCGGCGCGCGGCCTATGCGAAGGACGTCACGTACGGACCCGTCAGCGAGATGGGCTTCGACGTGCTGCGCGACCGGCTGCGTACCGACGCGGCGGAGATCATCGTGCCCGCGCCCGAGGTGGCGCTGGTCGACGAGGCCGACTCGGTGCTCGTGGACGAGGCACGGGTGCCGCTGGTCATGGCGGGGGCGGCCGACGAGGGCAGCGCCGTGCCCGAGATGGCGGCGCTGGTCAGGCAGCTGATCCGGGGCTACCACTACGAGATCGACGACCAGGCGCGTAACGTCTACCTGACGACCAAGGGCGCCGACAGCGTCGAGGGCATGCTGGATGTCGAGCTGTACGACGAGAACGAGCCCGGCACGCTGATCGAGCTGAACCTGGCCCTGCACGCCCACGCCCTGCTCACCCGCGACGTCGACTACATCGTGCGCGACGGCAAGGTCCAGTTGATCAACCCGTCGCGCGGCCGGGTGGCCGTGCTCCAGCGCTGGCCCGACGGCCTGCAGGCGGCCGTGGAGGCCAAGGAGACGCTGCCGCCCAGCGAGAAGGGCGAGATCCTCGACTCGATCACCGTCCAGGGCCTGATCAAGCGTTATCCGCAGATTTCCGGTATGACCGGCACGGCGGTGGCGGTCAGCGAGCAGCTCGGCGAGTTCTACGGCCTCAAGGTCGCGGTGATCCCGCCCAACCGGCCGTGTGTCCGGGAGGACGCGCCGGACCGTATCTATCCGACCGTTCCGGACAAGGACGCGGCGCTGGTCGAGGAGATCCAGGAGGCGCACGCCACCGGCCGGCCCATCCTCATCGGCACGCTCGACGTGGCCGAGTCGGAGAACCTGGCCAAGCTCCTGCAGCGGCGCGGCATGGAGCCCGTCGTACTCAACGCCAAGAACGACGCCGAAGAGGCCGCGATCATCGCCAAGGCCGGCGAGCGCGACGCCATCACCGTCTCCACGCAGATGGCGGGCCGCGGCACCGACATCCGCCTCGGCGAGGGCGTCGCCGAACTGGGCGGCCTGTACGTGATCGGCTCGGGCCGCCACGCGAGCAGCCGCCTCGACGACCAGTTGCGCGGGCGCGCGGGCCGTCAAGGCGATCCCGGCGGTTCGGTGTTCTTCGTCAGCATGAAGGATGATCTCATCACCCAGTTCGTCCCCGACGAGCGGCCGCCCGCGGCCGACGCCGACGGCCTGGTACGCCACCGCCGCGGCGCCTACCTCGTGGGCCACGCCCAGCGGGTCGCCGAGGGCGTGAACCTGGAGATCCACCGCAACACCTGGCGCTACACCCGGCTGCTGGAGCACCAGCGCGAGCTCATCCTGGAGTGGCGCGACAAGGTCCTGCACAGCGACTCGGCGGCCAAGGCGCTGGCTGAGGCCGACCCCGAACGCTGGGAGGCGCTGCCGGAGGACACCCGCGACGAGACGGCCAGGCAGATCGTGCTGCACGCGATCGACCGCTGCTGGACCGAGCACCTGGCGTTCCTGACCGACCTGCGCGAAGGCATCCACCTGCGGGCGCTCGGCCGGATGAGCCCGATCGACGAGTTCCATCGGGAGGCCGTGGCGGAGTACAAGGCGCTGCTGACGGAGGTCGAACGCCGCTCGATGGAGTCGTTCGAGGCGCCGGAGCCCGACCTCAAGCGCCCCACCGCGACCTGGACCTATCTGGTGCAGGACAACCCGTTCGGCACGGAGTGGGACAGGATCCTCAAGCGGGTGACATCCGCCACACGTCGCGGCTAGCCGTACCTGACAGAGGGTGGCAGGTATGCCTGTCACCCTCGAACCATGACAACGAACGCGAAGCTCCTGGCCGTCACCATCGACTGCGCGGAGCCCAAGAGGATGGCCGAGTTCTGGCACCAGGTGACCGGGCTGGACATCCAGTACTCGGAGGACGAGTACGCCGCCGTGGGCGACGGTACGACGAACATCTACTTCGGCCGCGTCCCTGACCGCAAGCCGGTGGAGTGGCCCAGCGCGGACAAGCAGTTCCACCTCGACTTCCGGGTGCCGGACGTGGAGCGGGCCGTGGAGCAGTACATTGCGCTGGGGGCCACGAAGCCGGCGTTCCAGCCCGGCGTGACGGAGGAGAAGGTCGGCTGGATCGTGCTGCAGGATCCGGAGGGGCACGTGTTCTGCGTCTGTCCTGAGCAGTCCTGACCCGTCTTGCGGAGGACCGTACCGGTACGGCAGGTACGTCCGTGATGAGAGGGATGTTTGGCCTAAAGGATGATTGCAGCACTTAGCTTCCCTCATAAGCTGGTGCAATGCTCTTGGAAGGATCCATGTCCCTGCGTGGGCGACGATGACCTGGGTCGGCCTCGTGATCGCGCTGGCGGGGGCGCTCGGATACGCGTTCGGTGCGGCGCTGCAACAGTTCGAAGCCGTGGCGGAGGGCGCCTCCCTCAGACTGGTGAGGCGCCCTCGCTGGTGGATCGGCGGCGTCATCGGCTTCACCGGCGCGTGCCTGCACGCCGTGGCGCTGAGCTTCGCGCCGCTGGTCGCCGTACAGCCGATCAGCGTGGCCACGCTGGTGTTCGCCGTGCCGCTGGCCGCGCTGATGTACGGCCGCCGCCCGTACAAAGCGGAAATACTTGGCTCCATCGCGGTGGCGGTCGGGCTGCTCTGGCTGATGGTGCTGCTCCCGACGCACAACGTGACACCGAAGCTCGGCGACGGGGCCGCGATCGGGTTCATCGCCGTGATCGGCGTGATCGTCCTCGCCGCCGAACTGATCGCCAACAGACTGCGCGGACCCGGCAAGGCCCTCATCCTGTCCGTGGGAGCCGGCGCCGTGACCGCGAGCGTGTCGACGTTCGTCCGGGCGGTCGGGGGTGGCATGCAGGGGGACTGGGGCCGGCTGTTGCACTGGTTCACACTCGCCGTGCCCGTGTTGCTGGTCTGCGCGGTCGTGCTGCTGCAACGCTCGTACGCGGTGGGCTACTTCGGCGTCGCGTACGCGGGCGTGCAGGTCGTGGACCCGATCACCTCGGTACTCGCCGGCGCGATCCTCCTCGGCGAACCCCTCCCGACCAACCCCTCCACCGCGATCCCCGCTGTGCTGGCGGCGGCGCTGACCATCGGCGGAACGATCACACTCAGCCGGTTGTCCCCTGATCATTCACATCCTGTGCAGGTGGACGCCACCCGAGAATCTCGTTCATTGACCGCAACATCAGATCTGGTGTGAGCCGCGAGGCCACCGCCACTCCCGCGTTCCGAAGTGCGACGGCCATCGGGTTACGCAGCTTGGTCATCTTGCAGAGGGTCATCGCCATGCGCACAATGCCTGCGGTCCGCTCCAGCCGCGCAGCGGTATAAGCGGCAAGCCGGTCTCTCACGTCGACGCGCCCACCCGCTAGCCACGCACCTGCTGGGCCCCTGACTGCTGGGCCCGCATCTGCCGGGTCCGTACCTGCTGGGCCCGCATCTGCCGGGTCCGTACCTGCTGGGCCCGCATCTGCCGGGTCCGTACCTGCTGGGCCCGCATCTGCCGGATCCGCATCCGCCGGACCCCCGGCTGCTGAGCCCTCGGCTGCTGGACCCCCACTTGCCAGGTTTCCGCCTCCTAGGCGCGCGCTTAGGAGGCCCGGATCCGCATCTACGTGCCCATTGCGGCTGTCCCTGTGTGGGCGGTCGGCGCCTGACAGGTTTTCGTCTGTGGGCCTCGCGTCTGGGAGGTTCCGGTGCGCGTTGATGCGGTCGCTGGGGATGTCCCTGGCTGGAGGGTCCGCGCGTGACGGATTGCCGTAGGGGAGGTCTGGGGCCGCATTGATGCGGCCGCCGAGGCTGTCCCCATCTGCGAGGCCGACACTTGGCCGGTCCCCTAGGGAAGGGGAATCGGTGGCGACTTCGGGGGCGGGCCGTGCGAGATCCCCACTCAGGCGGCGGCCACCTGCCGAGACCGTACCCGCGTGGAGATCACCTCTGGCCCGGAGCTCGCCCCCGACCGTGAGTTCCCCGTTGGCGGCGAGGGCGAGGATGATGGCGTCCTCGATGGCCTGGCAGGCGCCCTGGCCGAGGTTCGGGGTCATGGGGTGGGCCGCGTCCCCGATGAGCGCCACCCGGCCTCGGTGCATGGCGGGCAGCGGGGTGTCGAAGTAGTAGAGGTCGTTGCGGAGGATCCGCGCGTTGTCCGACGCGCGGATCAACGCGGGGATCGGATCGTGCCAGCCCCCGAACCTGCGCGACAACTCCTCGCGCTCGTCCGCGTGTACGGCTCCGGCGGGTGACAGGTCCGTCGCGTAGTAGTAGACGAGTTCGTCCGTCATCTGATGAGCCCCGAACAACAGGCCCTTGCCCCACGTCTCCGTGCTCTGAATCTCCCGGTCGAGCGCGGGCACCAGCCCCCGCCAGGCGGTGACCCCCGAATACACCGGACCGGGATGGTCAGGGAACAGCGCGGCGCGCGTCGCCGAGTGGATGCCGTCGGCGGCCACGATCAGATCGGCCTCCATGTCACCATCGCCCGTACGGACGATGCCCCTGTCGGCGTCCACGCTGGTGACGGTGGTGTTCAAGCGCAGGTGTTCGTGGCCCAGAGCCTCCACGAGCACCTCCACGAGGTCGGCACGGAGCAGGATGACGACCGAGTCGCCGTACAGCTTCTGAGCCTTGTCCTCGGTGGTATGCGTCAGCCAGCGCCCGTTCTGATGTCGTACGCCGACCTGACCCTGGATCCTGGACAGCTTGCGCACGCGGTCGCCCAGGCCGATCACGTCGAGTGCCTTCAACGCGTTGGCGGCGACGGCCACGCCGGACCCGACCGGCTCCAGCTTGGGCGCGCGTTCGAGCACGAGCACGTCCCAGCCCTTGCGACGTAACGCGATCCCCGCGGTCAGCCCGCCGATGCCGCCACCGATCACCACGGCTCTGGCCATGCCCGCCTCCCCAACTACGCCTGTAGTTTCACCATACTACGTCTGTAGTTCGGTGGCACTACCGGTGTAGTCTTGGCGTTCGTGAAGCGCTCTGAGGTCGTCGCGGACGCGGCAATCACCCTGCTGGCGGAGCGTGGCATGCGCGGGCTCACCCACCGAGCCGTCGACGAGGCCGCCGATCTCCCGCCCGGATCGACCTCCAACCTGGCCCGCACCCGCGCGGCCCTCCTGGAACTGACGCTTTCCCGCCTCACGGACCTGGAAGAACAGGCCTTGGCCTCGGTCTATCGTTTCCAGGGCCCAACCGCCCCGACCCGGTCGTCCGACGCGTTCCAGGGCTCAACCGCCCCGGCCCGTCCGTCCGAGGCGTTCCAGGGCTCAACCGCCCCGGCCCGTCCGTCCGAGGCGTTCCAGGGTTCGACCGCCTCGGCCCGGTCGTCCGAGGCGTTTCAGGGCTCGAACGCCTGGGGACGGTCGTCGGACGCGTTCCGGGAGTCTGGTTCGTCGGGTGGGGCGGCTGGTTCGCTTGCGGAGTCCGGTCCGTATGACGGGGCGGCTGAAGCGATTCTGGAGTCCGATTTGCCGGGGTTGGTGGCTGAGGCGCTGCACGTTCAGCTTGCCGATCGTAGGCGCACTCTGGCCCGGTACGAGCTGGCGCTGGAGGCGACCAGGCGGCCCGAGTTGCGCAAGATCTACGACGCGGCGGGGCGGCGCTTCCGTGACCCTGTCGTTGGGTTCCTGGCCGCGGTCGGGTCGCCGGATCCGGTGCGGCATGGGCGGCAGTTGGTGGCGTTCGGCGAGGGCATCATGTTCGATTCGATCGCGGGGGCAGGTGATGCGCCCTCCCTCGACGATTTGCGGGAGGCCGTACGGGAGTTCCTGCGGGGGATGCTGGGGGCGGGCGTCTGAGGTGGCGCCATCGGGCGGCTGTGGCGGGGCGTCTGTGTTCGGGTTTGTGCGGTGTTTGCGAGGTGCTGGGCCTGTCCGTGTGCTTTGCGGTACTTTGCGAGGTTCTGGGCCTGCCCGTGCGCTTAGCGGTATTTGCGAGGCGGTGGGCGTGTCAGCGTGTTGCGCGAGACTTCCAAGGTGATGGGCCGTGCGTTTCGCGGGACTTGCGACGTGATGGGCTGATCAATGTTTCGTGGAACCTGTGCGGTGGTGGGTGTGTCCCCGCTTCACAGGACCCGCGAGCTCAGCACACCGGTCGATACGGCACCTCGGACAGGTACTGGTTCCAGTCGGGCTGTGACAGCCCGCCGTACCGGCCGCAGATCGACGCCGCCGCGCGGGCCGGATCGGGTGGTGGGGTCGCGTGGGCGAGGTCGATGGTGAGGACCGTGCCGTGGTCGGCCAGTACGCGGAGCCAGCGCCCGTCCGGGGCCAGGGCGGCCTGGGCGGGGCGGTCGGTGCCGGTGGCCGGCACCTGGCGGTCCGTGAGGCGGGTGCCGTCCGCGACGCGCCAGACCCGCACGCGGTCGGTGTCCGTGCTGGCCAGCAGTTGACCGTCGGTACTGAAGCGCAGGTGACCGGGTGACGGCCGGAGCCGCACGGGGAGCACGGGTACGCCGTTCAGCGCGTAGACCTGCACCCCGGTCTCCTCGGCGATCGCCACCCGCTCGCCCTCGGGGCTGAACACCGCGTACTCCCACGGCATCCTGTCCAGCCACGGCGCCGGGGTGCGGACGCCCGTGGACAGGCGTACGACCTCCGAACGCGTCCCCGCGAACACCAGCGCCACCCTGTCCCGCGGCCCCACCACCACATACTGGCCGACGAACGCGGCCCGGCCGGTCCGCAGGTTCCAGGCCCAGCGCTCGCCCGACTGGCGGGCCGCGGCGAACAGCAGCCCGCCCCCCGGACTGAACCAGGCCGACTGCTGCCCCGGCGCGCCCAGCCCCCGCCCGAAGGGCGGTCCCACGCCCGCGCCCGAGGTCGTGTCCCACAGGTACGACCGGTCGACGCCGACGAGCGCCAGCGTCCGGCCGTCGGGGGACCAGGCCATCGCCCGTACGCTCTGGTCAGGACCGGCGGTCGTGGCCAGTTGCCTGCCGGAGATGGTGTCGTACACCCGGAGTGTCCCGTCGGTCAGCGCGGCCAGCCGGGTGCCGTCGTCGCTGAGCGCGTCGAGCGAACGCGCGCCACCGTACGGAGCGGCGAACACGTCCACCGCCGGATCGGCCGCCGAGTCCGCCAGCGCGGCACGGGCCTCCGCGACCGGAGCCAGGCGCCACGCGGCCAGGCTCAGCCTGCGCGCCGTCACGGGGTCGGCCGCCCGGAGCGCCCGCGCCCTGGACGCCGCCACCCTCGCCATGGCCTGGTCGAGCCGTCCGTCGGCCGTGCCGTTCTGCCAGACGGCGACGACGATCGCCGCCAAGACCGCGACCAGTGTCACCGAGGCCAGGACCATCATGGCCCGGCGCCGGCCGCGGGCCCGGCCGCGCACCAGCGCGCGCCCCCCGTCCAGGAACGCCTGCTCGGCGGCGCTCAACGTCACCCGCCGCCGCCCGCTCGCCGCCCACGCCAGCGCCCTGTCCAGCTCGTCCTCCTGGAACAGGTCGGTCTCCCGCCGCCCGCCCGCCTCCCACCGCCGCGCCGCCCTGGTCAGGTCCCGGTGTACGGCGAGGCCGTCGCGTTCGGCGTCGAGCCACTCGTGCAGGCGCGGCCAGGCCCGCAGGAGCGCCGCATGGGTGATGATCACGCCGTCGCCCGGGTCGGCCGGCTCCGGCACAGGGTTCTGCGCGGCGGAGGTCGCGCGAGGGCCGGGGGAGCTCGGGGCGTGGCTCGGCGCGGCCAAGCTGGGGTGGAGGCCAGATGAGCTCTGCGCGGCCAGGCTCGGGTGGGGAGCGGGCGTGCTGGGGCTGTGGTTCGGCGCGGCGGGGGAGTTCGCGGTGGGGGAGTTCGCGGTGGGGGAGTTCGTGGCGGAGGAGTTCGGGTCGTGGGTCTGTGTGATCAGGCCCGCCTCGGTGTACGCCTTGAGGACGCGGTCCAGGGCGGCCTGTTCCGGAGGACGGCCGGTGACCAGCTCGGTACGGATGGCGCCACGGCGGGTGTCGGTGCCGTCGGGGTCCATCCCCACCAGGCGCAGGAACACCTCCGGCACCACGTCCTGGTCCGCCCGGCTGAGCTGGAGATAGAGGCTCTCCGCCCGCGCGCCCAGCGGCGGGTCGTCCACCGGCTCCGGCGGAAGCAGACGCCCCTGCTGGGACTGCGGCACGTCGAGCAGGGACAGCAGCAGCTGATGCGCGCTCGGCCGCCGATCCGGGTCCCGGCGGAGCGCCGCCAGCACGAGCTCCCGAAGCGCCCGATCAAGCCGGTTCAGCAGCCGATCGGGCTGATCAGGTAATCGGTCCAGCCCGGACGGGCCGCATGCCGCGAACACCAGCAGCCTGCCCCAGTCCCGCACATCCCCCGGCGGCCCGCTCCCATCACCCCCGAGGCCGAGCCCGACCAGCCGCGGCCCCTCAACCCCCAGCACGACCCGGTCCGGCGTGAGCCCCCCGTGCACCGCCCCAGCCTCATGGATCGCCGCCAGCCCAGTGGCCGTGGCCGCCGCCAGCAGGTACAGATCATCCCCTTCGTACGGCCCACGCCGCCCGACCACCTCACCCAGCGTCGGCCCGGGGACGTACTCGCTGACCAGATACGGCACCTGCCCGTCGAGACAGACGTCCACCACCCGCGCGACGGACCGCGACCGCACCTGCATGGCGGCCTTGACCTGGAACGACGGCCGCGAGGGGAGGAGGGTGAGCGCATACCGAGTGCCCGACTCGTCGTAAGCGTCATGGACGGCGCCGCCGAGCCGGGAGCCTAACCAGTAGCCCCCCAGCCGGTCAGTCATGCGGCCCCTTCGGCTAACGGTTCAGGCGAGCGCGGTGGTGTGGCCACTCCTCTTCGAGGATGCCGAAATAGACCGTGTCGCGCCAGGTGCCGTCCGGCCTCCTGCGCTGGCGCCGCAGTGTGCCCTCGTGCACCCCACCGATGCGCTTGATGGCGTTCTGCGACCGCTCGTTCAGCACGTCGGTCTTGAGCATGACGCGGTTGTAGCCCAGCTTGTCGAAGGCGTGGTCGATAAGCAACAGCTTGCAGGAGGTGTTGACCGCCGTACGCCAGACCGCCCGGCCGTACCAGGTCCAGCCGATCTCGACGCTCATCTCGAACCCCGGCACGTCGATGTACGTCGTCCAGCCGACGGCCCGCCCCGACGACTTCTGCACGACCGCGAAAGCGACGTGCCTGTCGTCCGAGAGGAGGCCGCGGGCGATCTCCGCCAGCTCCTGCTCGGTACGTGGCGGCGGGACGGGCAGCCAGCGCCAGACCTCCTCGTCCCCGCCTCCGGCGCGGAACAGGTCGGGGATGTGCTCCATGGTGAGCGGCTCAAGGCGGACGACGTCGTTCTCGAGCACCACAGGGGCGGGCAGAATCGCGGTCATGACGGTCACCCTAAAAGAGGATTGGGGTCACCCCTTATGGCCACCTGGCCGATTTTGCGAGAGACCACCTGTCGACACTCATACCGGCCGGTCGGTAGGGTCACGGGTATGGACTTCGCCTTCGACACCGTCACCGAGGACCTGCGTGAGCGCCTGCTGCGCTTCATGGACGAATGCGTCTACCCGGCCGAAGCCGCCTTCGAGGAGCAGGCGGCGACCAGCGGATGGAGTTCGCCGCCCCTGGTCGCCGACCTGAAGGACGAGGCCAGGAAGCGCGGCCTGTGGAACCTGTTCCTGCCGGGAGAGCACGGCGCGGGGCTGACGAACCTGCAGTACGCGCCCCTGGCGGAGATCATGGGCCGCAGCCCGAGCCTGGCGCCCGTGGCCACCAACTGCGCCGCGCCGGACACCGGCAACATGGAGGTCCTGTCCATGTTCGGCAACGAGTGGCAGCGCAAGGAGTGGCTGCAGCCGTTGCTCGACGGCGAGATCCGCTCGGCGTTCGCGATGACCGAGCCCGACGTGGCCTCCTCCGACGCGACGAACATCGCCACCTCCATCGCCCGCGACGGCAACGAGTACGTCATCAACGGTCGCAAGTGGTTCATCTCCGGCGCGATGAACCCCGAATGCAAGATCTTCATCCTCATGGGTAAGACCAACCCCGACGCGCCGAAGCACCGCCAGCAGAGCATGGTGCTGGTGCCGCGCGACACACCCGGCATGTCGATCAAGCGCGGCATGCACGTGTTCGGCTACAGCGACGCCGACCACGGCGGCCACGCCGAGATCGTGTTCGAGGACGTACGGGTGCCGGTCGACAACCTGATCGGCGAGGAGGGCGGCGGCTTCGCGATCGCCCAGGCCAGGCTCGGGCCGGGCCGCATCCACCACTGCATGCGGCTGATCGGCATGGCCGAGCGCGCCGTCGAGCTGATGTGCCGCCGCGCGCTGGAGCGTACGACGTTCGGCAAGCCCGTCGCGCAGCAGGGCGTCATCCAGGAGTGGATCGCCGAGTCCCGCATCCGGATCGAGCAGCTGCGGCTGCTCGTCCTCAAGACGGCCTGGCTCATGGACACCGTCGGCAACCAGGGCGCCCACACCGAGATCCAGGCCATCAAGATCTCCACCCCGATCACCGTGGAATGGATCCTGGACAAGGCCATCCAGGTGCACGGCGCGGGCGGGGTCTCGCAGGACTTCCCCCTGGCGGCGCTCTGGGCGGGAGCCAGATCGCTGCGCCTGGCCGACGGTCCCGATGAGGTGCACAAGCGCTCACTCGCCTACCGCGAACTGAAGAGGTACATGTGAACGAGGCGGACATCAAGCACCACATAGACGCCTTCCGAGGCGCGAACGACCCAGACAACCGGCTGGAGTTCCTGCGGGCCAGGTTCGACGCCGGGCTGGCGTGGGTGTGGTTCCCCGAGGGGCTCGGCGGGCTGGGCGTCTCGCGGGAGCTGCAGCAGGTCGTCGAGCGGGAGCTCGCCGGCACGCCGCAGCTCAACACCGGCGTGCAGGGCATCGGCCTGGGCATGGCGGCGCCGACGATCCTGGCGTTCGGCACGGACGAGCAGCGGCGCCGTTTCCTCCGGCCGCTGTGGACGGGCGAGGAGATCTGGTGCCAGCTCTTCAGCGAGCCGGGCGCCGGGTCCGACCTGGCGACGCTCGCCACGAGGGCGGTCAGGGACGGCGACGAATGGGTCGTCGACGGCCAGAAGGTATGGACGTCCGGCGCGCACCACTCCCGGTGGGCGATCCTCGTCACCCGTACCGACCCGGACGTGCCCAAGCACCGCGGCATGACGTACTTCATCTGCGACATGCACGCGCCGGGCGTCGAGGTGCGCCCGCTGCGGCAGATCACCGGGGAGGCCGAGTTCAACGAGGTGTTCCTCACCGGGGTGCGGCTCTCCGACGACCTGCGGCTCGGTGAGGTCGGCGACGGCTGGCGCGTCGCCCAGACCACGCTGATGAACGAGCGCGTCGCGATCGGCGGCGCCCCCGTACGGCGCGGCGGCGGCATGATCGGCCCCGTGCTCGACACCTGGCGCGAGCACCCCGAGCTGCGCACCCACGACCTGCACCAGCGGCTGCTGTCGCTGTGGGTGGAGTCGGAGGTGACCCGCCTTTCCGGGGTACGGCTGCGCGAGCAGCTCGTCGCGGGGCAACCCGGTCCGGAGGGGTCGGGGATGAAGCTGTCGTTCGCCAAGCTGAACCAGGCGCTGTCGGGCCTCGACGTCGAGCTCAAGCGCGACCTCGGCTACGACGACTGGACCTTCCGCCGCTCGGAGGACGTCGACTTCTACGGGCGTGGCGCCGGCTACCGCTACCTGCGCGCCAAGGGCAACTCGATCGAGGGCGGCACCTCGGAGATCCTGCGCAACATCATCTCCGAACGAGTGCTCGGCCTGCCCTCCGAACCCCGCGTCGACAAAGACGTCCCGTGGAAGGACCTGCCCCGATGACCCTGCTGTACTCCGAGGTCGAGGAGGAGCTGCGCGCCGCCGTGCGCGGCCTGCTCGCCGACCGCTGCCCGCCCGCCGCGGTGCTCAAGCGGGTGGAGTCCGACCCCTATGACCTCGACCTGTGGAAGACGCTCGCCGGGGAGATCGGCGTGGCGGGCCTGCTCATCCCCGAGCAGTACGGCGGCGCGGGCGCCTCGGCCCGCGAGGCCGCTGTCGTGCTGGAAGAGCTCGGCCGGGGCGTCGCGCCGGTCCCGTTCTTCACCAGTGCCGTGCTGGCCACCCACGCGCTGCTGGCGACGGGCTCGGCGGAGCTGCTGGGCGAGCTGGCCGAGGGCCGGACGACCGCGGCCCTGGTGGTGTCGTTCGCCGCCTCGCCGTACCAGCCTTGGCGGGGTTCGTCGGTGACTGTGGACGGCGGGACGCTGTCCGGGACCGTGTCCGCGGTCGCGGGGGCGGAGGTGGCCGACGTGCTGCTGGTGCCGGTCGGCGGGGAGCTGTACGCGGTCGAGGCCGCGGACGCCGCCGTCGAGGTCGTGCCGTCGCTGGATCTGACCCGTCCGGTTGCCACGGTCCGCATCGTTGAGGCGCCCGCGCGGTTGCTGGGGCCGTGCGATCTGGCCGAGGTGCTGCGGTTCGGTGCGGGTCTGCTGGCCTCCGAGCAGCTCGGGGTGGCGGAGTGGTGCCTGGACACCACGCTCGCGTACGTGAAGGAACGGCACCAGTTCGCCCGCCCGGTCGGCTCGTTCCAGGCCATCAAGCACCGGCTGGCGGATCTGTGGCTCGACGTGGTCAGGGCGCGGGCCGCCGCGCGGGCCGCCGCCGGTGACGACTCGGCCGTGACGGTCGCCGTGGCCCAGGCGTGGAACGCGGGTGTCGCCGTACACGCGGCCGAAGAGGCCCTGCAGTTGCACGGCGGGATCGGGATGACATGGGAGCACCCCCTGCATCTCTACCTCAAGCGCGCCAAAGCCTGCGAGATGGCGCTCGGCACACCCGGCGACCACCGGGAGGCGCTGGCCTCACTCGCCGACGTGCCCGGCCCCGAGAGAGGTCAGCAGTAGGTCGGCGAAGTGCTTGCCCACCTGGGCGCCGGTCAGCGGTCCATCCGTGTGATACCAGGTGCCCAGGTGGTGCACCGAGCCGAAGAAGTAGTCGACGACGAGCTCGGCCGGGACGCGGTCGCTGAACACGCCCTCGCGCTGGCCCTCGATCACCAGGTCGCGGAAGCGCTCGTGGTAGCGGCGGCGCTCGGCTCGTACGGTCTTGCGGGTCGCCGGCGCGAGCAGGTGCATCGACCGGAAGAAGATCTTGGAGTCGTCGAGATTCGCGGTGGTGGTCTCGATGACGTCGGCCGCCGCCGCGTGCAGCCGCTCGGCGACCGTGCCGGGGCCGTCGGCGATCTCGGTCAGGCGCTCCATCTGCAGGCGGAGCACCCGGCCGTAGATCTCGTGCAGCAGATCATCCTTGGAGTCGAAATAGTGGTACATGGCGCCTTTGGTGACGCCAGCGGCCAGTACGATCTCCTGTACCGAGGCGCCCTCGAAGCCCCGCTCCGCGAAAAGCCGGGTCGCTTCGCCCAGCAGCCTCCTGCGTACCGGTTCGTCCTTCACGTCGCACAGCATACCGACTGGTCGGTTGATGACGTTCCGACAGGTGCTATTTCCGTCACCTTAGGGTCCCCTTGCTTCCGCTGGGGGCGCGTGGGGTATTAATTAACTCGGCGAGGATCTTCGGCGTGGCAGATCCTGATGGATGCAGCGACTCATTGGGGGAGTTTGCCGTGCCCGGTGGCTCTATTTACGTGCAGCAGGACGAGAAGTTCACTGGGGCATCGCCGCAGTGGTACTACGAGAAGTTCTGGCGCGAGGACGCCAACAACCGCAAGCGATCAAGGATGATCAAGGCGGCCGTTGGCTTCGCGGCGGGCATCGGCCTGGCGCTCCGCTTCGACCTGGGGCTCACCGCCCTCTACGGCCTCGCGTTCGCGGGCCTCGTAGCCGGCATCGACTGGTATGTCGCCTGGCGCTCCTTCCGCCTGACCGCGGTCTGGCGTGGCCGGCGGCGCGGTGAGGTGATCACCGGCCGGCTGCTCCGCCGCTCGCTCGGCAAGCACGGCTACAGCGTCCTCGACGGCCGGGCCATCAGGGATCAGGCGTCCATCGACCACCTCGTGATCGGCCCCGGCGGCGTCTGGGCCATCGACAACGAGTCATGGAGCCCCGACACCGAGATCGCCACCTACAACGGGCGGCTCTTCTTCGGCGAGAAGTACGGCAGCAAGGTGGCCAAGTCGCTGGTCGAGACCTCCAACGCCTTCGCCGAGCTGCTCACCCGCGAGACCGGGATCCCGGTGACGATCACCCCGCTGCTCGCCGTGCACTGCGGCCTGCTGCCGCGCGGCGGCCAGGTCACCGCCGAGGGCCTCACGCTGCTCAAGCCGAGCCTGGTGGCCAGGCGCATCAAGGCGACCGCCGGAGAGGTGCTCGACGAGCAGCAGATCGAGCTGCTCACCCGCACCGCCGCCCGCGAACTCCAGCGTGCCTAGGCCAGGTCCTGGATGAACGCGCTGAGCTGGGCGACGTTGCGGCACTCGTACATCGGCACGACCGCGTCGTAGTCGGTGGCGATGGAGTCGCCCGTGTCCCACTGCTGGCGGGGCTCCGGGTTCAGCCAGTAGGCGTGCCGGGCTTTGGCGGCCAGGGCGCGCAGCGTGTCGACGGCGGCCGGCTGGTAGTTGGAGCGGGCGTCGCCGAGGATCAGCAGCGACGTCTTGGAGCCGATCGCGTCGCCGTAGCGCTCGGCGAACCGCTCGAAGGAATGGCCGTAGTTCGTCCGCCCGAAGCGCACCATGTCCGCCTCGTTGGCCAGCCGGGTCATCGCCTCCACCACGTCCGCGCCGGGGACGAAGAAGCGGGTGATCTCGTCGACCGTGTCCACGAACCCGAACGCCCGTACCTTGGTGAACTGCTCCCTCAGCGCGTACGTGAGCAGCAGTGTGAAGTGCGCGAACGACGAGACCGAGTCGCTGGTGTCGCAGAGGATCACCAGCTCGGGCTTGTGCGGCCGGGGCGGCTTGAAGTGCGTGGTCAGCGGGACGCCGCCGCTCTGCAGTGAGGCCCGCATGGTGCGGCGGAAGTCGAGCCGGCCGCGTCTGCCCTTGCGATGCTTGATCGTCAGCCTGGCCGCCAGGCGCCTGGCCAGCGGGTAGACCTCTCGCCGCAGCCTGGCCAGGTCCGCCTTGGTGATGCGGAGGAAGTCGAGCTGGTCGAGCGGGGGGCGGACGGCCGAGCGGGCGATGCGTTCGACGCCGGAGTCCTCGGCGATGCGGCGGCGTACGTCGGTGGCGACCGCGTCCTCGAAGCGCTTGATGCCGGAGTTCACCCGCTGCCGGGCGGTCTTCTCGGCCAGGCCGCCGCGCTCCTGACCGGCCAGGACCTCCTGGAGGATGCGCGCCATCAGCGTCTCGGGGGACAGCGCGCGCAGGACGCTGTAGGAGAACCAGTTCTGGCGGCCCGGACCCGCCGGCTGCCGGCCGAACCGCCCGACCATGGCCCTGGCGAACTCCCGCATCTCGGCCTCACCGCCCTGGGTGAGCAGCCGAGCCAGGTGGTCGCGCAGCTCACTGAGCTCCGCGCTGTCATCTTCGATGGTGCCCAGACCAGTCGTGGAGGACGGGAACCACAGATCGAACAGCATGTCGAACCCGGGACGGTACCCCGGCTTCTTGACCAGCGTCGCCGCGTAGGCCGCGCGCAGCGACTCGCGCTCGGTCAGGTCGATCACCCGCAGCGCCCGCACCGCGTCGAGCCCCTCGGCCAGCGACACGGGCAGCCCCGCCTCCCGCAGCGCATGCACGAACCCGACATGCCTGTCGACCAGCGACGTGTCACTCATGCGGCAGCCCGAGTTCCTTGACGGCGCGAGCGTGGTCGGAGGCGTGCTTGAGCACCACGCCCAGCGTGCCCGCCACCGTCGCCTCGTCCAGCTCGTCGCGTCCCAGGGCGAGCAGCGTGTTCGCCCAGTCGACCGTCTCCGCCACCGACGGCGCCTTCTTCAGCTCCAGGGACCGCAGCGTGGCGACGGTCCTGGCCAGCTGCTCGGCCAGGTCCGCGCGGATCGTCGGCACCTGGCTGAGCACGATGTCGCGCTCGCGTTCCGGCGTCGGGTACTCGATGTGCAGGTACAGGCAGCGCCGCTTGAGCGCCTCGGACAGCTCACGGGTCGCGTTGGAGGTCAGCACGACGTACGGCTTGCGTACCGCGCTGATGGTGCCCAGCTCCGGGATCGTCACCTGGAAGTCCGACAGAAGCTCCAGCAGCAGCCCCTCGACCTCCACATCCGCCTTGTCCGTCTCGTCGATGAGCAGCACGGTCGGCACCCCGGCCCGGATCGCCTTGAGCAGCGGCCGCTCCAGCAGGAACTCCTCGCTGAAGATGTCGTCATCGGCACTCGTGGCCTGGATGCGCAGGAGCTGCTTCTTGTAGTTCCACTCGTACAGGGCTCTGGCCTCGTCGAGCCCCTCGTAGCACTGCAACCTGATCAGCTCGGAACCGGTGGCCAGCGCCACGGCCTTGGCCAGCTGCGTCTTGCCCACCCCCGCGGGGCCTTCGACCAGCAGCGGCTTGCCGAGGGCGGCGGCGAGGAACACCGAGGTGGAGATGGCGTCGTCGGAGAGATAGTCAACGGCGGCGAGCCGCTCGGTCACGGCGGCGGGCGAGTTGAACATCGATGCTCCTGTCTGAATGCCGAACTTTATTCTAGCGGCTGGCAGGCAGGTGATACCGATTCGACCAACATGCGGAGTGCCGGTATATTCCTCTCTGCAAGCGCCGCTAGCTCAGTTGGTTAGAGCAGCTGACTCTTAATCAGCGGGTCCGGGGTTCGAGTCCCTGGCGGCGCACCCGATGGAATCCCTGGCTCAGTGCGCTGAGCCAGGGTTTCTCGGTTCTTGGCGGACATCCGCCTCTCTCTGGACAGACCGAGGCGCGCCGTTCGGCCGTCGTCGACAATCGCCACGCGTCCCCGCCGGTTCCGGCCATTCAGGACGACCAACCCAGCACCGTGTTCGGCGAGCTGTGTTCCGACCGTTCGCCGGCGCCGGGCAACCTGGAACGACCTCCCGAGCGTAATAGCGAGTGATCATCGCCAACGGAATCGGAACGGGAGAAGACGGAGTGCGAAAGACGACGACGAGAGCGGCGGGCGCGTTCCTGCTGGTCGCCTCGTCCATCATCGTATTACCCGCCGCCCACGCGAGCGCCGGGGCAGCGGGGAACGCCCGCAGTGTCACCCTGATCACCGGCGACCGGGTGGTCCTCGCACCGGACGGAAGTCCCCTGATCACGCCGGGCGAGGGAAGGAAGGGTATCGACTTCCACACCTTCGGCAGCGGCGGGCGGTTGCGGGTCGTGCCGGGTGACGCGATCGAGCCCCTGCGGCAGGGGCGCCTGGATCCGCGCCTGTTCGAGGTGAGCGCGCTGGCCAAGTCCGGTTACGACGACCGGCGTCAGGACCTGCCGCTCGTCGTCACCGGCGCCCCCGCGCTCAGATCGTTGCGCGGCGGGGCGGGGCAGCGGGCGCTGGCCGCAGTCGGCGGCTTCGCCGTGCGGCAGGACAGGGCACAGGCCGTCCGGTTCTGGCAGGACTTGCGGAACGTCGGGGGCAAGATATGGCTCGACGCGCGTGTCAAGCTGTCCCTTGACACCAGCATCAAGCAGATCGGCGCTCCCGCGGCCTGGGCGAAAGGGCTGACCGGCGCGGGAGTCAAGGTGGCGGTGCTGGACAGCGGCATCGACAGTGCCCATCCGGACCTGGCCGGGAAGGTGGTCGCGCGGGCGGACTTCACCGAGACGCCCGACGAACGGGATGTGGCCGGGCACGGCACACACGTGGCGTCCACCATCGCGGGCACCGGAGCGTCCTCCGGCGGCAGGTATCGTGGGGCGGCGCCGGACGCCCAACTGCTGGACGGCAAGGTGTGCGAACCGGGTTTCTGCACCTACTCCGCCATTCTGGCCGGGATGCAGTGGGCCGCCGACCAGGGCGCCCGGGTGGTCAACCTGAGCCTGGGCGGCCCGGACGAGCCTGGTCTCGACCCGCTGGAGGAGGCCGTTCAGCGACTGAGCGAGAGCCACGGCACGCTGTTCGTGATCGCGGCGGGCAACGACGGGGCGGACCGTTCGGTCAGCTCCCCCGCCAGCGCGGACGCCGCTCTGGCCGTGGGGGCCGTGGACAGGACGGACCGACTGGCGGACTTCTCCAGCAGGGGCCCGCGCGTGGGCGACTCCGGGCTGAAGCCGGAGATCACCGCGCCGGGCGTGGAGATCACCGCCGCGCGGAGCAAGGACAGCCCGGGCAGCGGGCCGTACGTGGCCATGTCGGGGACCTCGATGGCGACCCCGCACGTCGCGGGAACGGCCGCGCTGCTGGCGGGCGCGCACGCGAGCTGGAAGGCGGCGGAGCTGAAGGCCGCGCTCATGGGCTCGGCCAAGCCCCAGCCACAGACGGGGGTGTTCTCCCAGGGGGCGGGACGCGTGGACGCCGAGCGGGGAGCCACGCAGGCGGTGACCGCGAACCCACCCGGCCTGGGGTTCGGCCTGCAGCGCTGGCCACACGCCGACGACGAGGTGCTCACCAAGAAGCTCACGTACCACAACCACGGTGATACGCCGGTCACCCTCGACCTCGGCGTCACGTCGGGCACGACCTTCTCCGTGAGCCCGGCCACGCTGACGGTGCCCGCGGGCGGACAGGCGGAGGCGACGGTGACGGCGGACACGCGCACCGGCGAGCCCGACGGCTTCCTCGGCGCTTTCGTCGAGGCCAAGGGACCGGGCGGCGTCGTGGTGAGCACGCCCGCCGCAGTGGAGAAGGAGATCGAGAGCTACGACCTGACCGTCAACCAGACCGACCGGTCGGGCAAGCCGACGGCCGACTACCAGATGGTGATCTGGCGGCTGGACGCCGAGGGACCGTCGCCCCAGGTGTTCTGGCCGACCGAGAGCTCGATGACCTTCCGCCTGCCCAAGGGCGAGTACCTGCTGGACACCACCATTCTGAGCGAGGACGGCGTGGCGCTGCTGGTGCAGCCACGCCTGCGCCTGGACAGGGCGCGGACCGTCGAGGCGGACGCCCGGCTGGGCCGGCCCACGTCGATCCGCCCGCCCACACCCGGCGCGGTGCTGAAGGAGGGCAGCGTCGCGTACTCGTTCAGGACGCCCGACCGGTTGAACACCAGGGGCTGGTACTCGATGAACTTCGCCAGGGCGTTCACCGCGCAACTCGGCCCCGAGCAGACAGAAGAAGGCATGCTCACCCGGGTGAGCGCGCACTACCAGGCGGGTCAGGACAGTTACCAGCTCGCCTGGTTCGAGCGGGACCGCATGATCACCGGCTATGACCGGGCGGTGGATCCCAAGAATCTGGCGCGCGTACGTGTCGACGTCGCGGAACATCTGCCGGGCGCCCACGTGCTGATGGGCCGTCAGGCCGCGCCGAGCCAGGGCGTCATGCTGACGCATGCCAGCCTGAACGAGCTCACCCCGCCGTCGACGCTGACCGAGTACGTCAACACCGACGACGGCATCCGCTGGCGGGCCGCCGTGACCGAGTTCGGGGCCGACGGCCAGGCCACCGCGTTCTCGTCCGCTCCGGTGCGGTTGCGGCCGGGCAGCGTCACCACGGAGTTGTGGAACCGTGGCGTGTTCGGCCCTTCACTCCCGTCAGGGGACCAGCCGCGCGAGCCCGCGAGCCGCACCGGTGACGTCATCGCGGTGGATCTGCCGATGTTCGGTGACGGGCGCGGGTCGATCGGGGATTCCGGGCCGGCCACCGAGCACGTATCCCTCTACCGCGATGGCGAGCTCGTCGGCGAGAGCGACTGGCTGAGGGAGCGGTTCACCGTACCGCCGGGCGGGGGGACGTACCGGCTGGTCGCCCGCGCGGAGCGGGGAGAGTCTGCGGTGTTGTCCACGCGCAGCTCGGCGACGTGGACGTTCCGGTCGGAGAGCACGAACTCGCCGACCCGGCTGCCGCTGTCCGTGGTTCGGTTCACCCCGGACCTCGACGTGCGGAACTCCGCTCCGGCCGGGCGGCGCTTCGTGGTGCCGTTCACCGTGCAGCGGCTGGCCGGAAGCGCGGCGGGCCCGGCTCGTGAGGTGGTCGTGGAGGTGTCCTACGACGACGGCGTGACCTGGAGCCGGGCGAAGGTCGCCGGGTCCAAGGTCGTCCTGGACCATCCTCGGCGCAGCGGGTTCGTGTCGCTTCGGGCCAGCTCGGCCGACGTTCACGGCAACAAGGTGGAGCAGAGCGTGATCCGCGCCTACCGGATCACCGCGCCGTAGCGGTGCGTTCGCTCCCGGCGGCCCCTGACTGGGCCCCGGGAGCGTCCTTTCAGCGGTGGTGGCAGCGCTGGGGCGGGTGGTTGGTCCGGACGTGCGCCGCTTCCGCCAGGGGCCGGTCGCATGGCTCTGGCGCTGGGCCACCTGGGCCCGCCACCCGCCCCTGACCCGGGCCTCGTGACGCCGCTGTCATTCGGCAGGACAGGTTGAACGTCCCCGACATGACGTTTCGGTGGGTTCGCCATCGGCTATGGTGCACGTTCATGATCCCCAAAAGGAGCATGATGACCCAGACGACAACCCTGCGAGTCGGCCGCTCGGCGCTGGTGGCGGCGGCCCTGGCCGGAGCCGTCGCGCTGACGGGAGCCGCGCCCGCCGCGAACGCCGCCGCCACCGGGAAAGCGACGTTAGGGCCGTTCGGGTACGGCAACATACGCCTCGGGATGACCGAAGCGAAGGCCAGAGCAACCGGCCGGATCGTGCGCAAGACCATCAAGGCCGACATCACATGCTCGGCCTACGATTTCACGAACCATCGGTATGAGGGCAACCGGGCGGGACTGTTCATCTCGAAGAAGCAGGGCGTGGTGACGATCTCCGCGCCCGGCAAGGTCAAGACGCCTCAGGGCATCGGCTGGGGCTCCACCCCCGCGCAGTTGAAAGCCACTTATCCCCACCTCAAGCAGAACGCAATGTACGGCACCTACGTCACCGTGCCGGGCAACCCCAAGGCGATCTACGTCTTCGTCTCGTCGAGGAGGATGGTCCTCGGCGTCACCCTGGTCATGACCGCGCAGACCTGCCTCAGGTGACGGGTCCGGGGTTCGAGTCCCCGGCGGCGCACAGTGAAATCCCGGCTCATCTATCTTGAGCCGGGGTTTCTTTGTCTACCGACCGGTCTAGCTGTGCCCAAGGAGGTGGCTTGTCCCGCGCGGCCGAGATCGCTTTCGGGGTGGGCCGTCCAGCAGACTGCGGAACCCTTTCGAGCGGTATTCCCAGCGCCTCCGCCCAATGCCGACGCCAGGAGAGTTGTCGTTGGGCCCTGCGTTCCACGCGGGTTTGAGCCTTGCGGCGGCGGCGCTCGACTTCGGTGCGGGCCGCGCTCTCCGACCGGAGCCAGGGCGGCGGATTTCGCAACAGACCTGCCACATGCTGGGCCGACCAGCGGCCGCTACCGGGACGTAGCTGCCGGATCACATCGACCGGCAGGCTGAACAGCTCGGCCACCGATGCGTCGGAGAGCCGGGTGGCTGCGCGGTTGGCCGCGTCGACGGCTGCCTGCTCGGCGCGGTGGCGCCGGGCCGCATCCGCCGCGGCACGGCGTGCCGCCGCTTGGGCGGCTCGGCGTAGCTCCTCATCGGCTCGGGCGTGCAGGAACCAGGCCGGTGGTGAGGAAAGCAGCTCATGCAGGGCCGGAGCGAACAGGTGGTCGCCGAGGCGCGGAAAATCGGCGGGGAACGCATCAACAGGCACGCCGAGGGCATCCGTCGGCTCGGTCAGCAGGGTGACCACCTCGCTTGCGAGGGGGAGGAGCGAGCCGAGCATGGCATCGAGGTCGGGGCTGGACAGCCGGGCCGTGCGCAGCGTCGCGAGGAGCTCGGTGATACGAGGGTCATGAAGACAGGCGAGGCGACGAAGCGGACGCGGTCTGGTGCCGGAGGCCTCCATGAGAGCGGCCGCCCAGATGAGCACCTGAATCGGGTCCCCGTCGTGACCGGGCATGGCCCGTTGCAGCCACGCACGTGCTGCCACCGCCCGCTCGCTGTTGAGCTTGCGGGTCGCGGCTGCCTTACGCGCTGCTTCGGACCGCGAAAGGGTCCGGGCCGCGGCGCGCAGTTCGGTGTCGGCCCGGGCGAGGTCGGCGAGCGCGTCGACGTCGGCGGCGCGGTAGTAGCGGATGGTGAGTGTCCGGCCGTACTTCCGGATCTCATCGACGGCGACGGGTGTGAGACGGTCGGCGAGGCATTTGAAACGTTGAGGGGAGATGCCCAGCCTGGTGGCCGCCTGGGTGGCGTTGCAGCGATGTTCGGCGGCGAGCAGGCGTTGGAAGCGCTCGGCGTCCGCCTTCGCCGCATTGACCGAGACGGGGTCGAATGTGCGGTCCGGCAGGCGGCGGAGCAGGTTGGTCTCGACTGCGAGCTCGACTTCCCAGACGGCGAGGCCGAGCACCTCGCGCACCTTCTTCAGACCCAGACCACGTGCCATGGACAACAGTCTGCCGACGGCCTACGACATGCGCCATAGATGGGTAACCATTACCGTACAGAGAGTGAAGTCCTTTAACACGACGGGCCCGTGCCGACCGGGCAAGCACTTCATGCTCCCCCCGATTGCCCGGATCCCCGAGGCGAGGGAGCTGATCGACGAGGAGAAATACTTCGTCATCCGCGGGCCACGCCAGAGCGGCAAGACGACCTCGCTCCTGGCCCTGGCCGCCGAATTGCGGGACGAGGGCGAGTACGCGGCGGTGTACATCTCCTGCGAGAGTGCCTCCACCCGGCCCGATCACGCCGCTCCGGCTGAGGTGCGGATTCTCTCCGTGATCGCGGCCAATGCTCGGGATTCTGGGCTGCCACAAGAGTGCTTGCCGCCGGAGCCGTGGCCGGAGGCTCCTGGAGGCAACCGACTGCTCAGAGGACTCTCCGCATGGGCCCGCCGCTGCCCGCGCCCGGTCGTGCTGCTCATGGATGAGATCGACGCGATTCAGGGCGATGAGTTGATCAGTGTTCTCCGGCAGCTCCGCCAGGGACACAACAGTTTCCCGGTGCCGTTCCCGCACAGTGTGGCGCTGTGCGGGATGCGTGACGTGCGCGACTGCATGACGCCTTCGGACGGCGACCCGTCAAGGCTGGTCGACCCCGTGCCGTTCAACATCCTCGCCGAGTCGATGCGGCCGGCGGACTTCACCTTCGAGCAGGTGGCCGAGCTGTACGGCCAGCACACCGACGCCACCGGCCAGGAGTTCACCGCGCACGCGATCCAGCGCGCCTTCCACGCCAGCCAGGGGCAGCCGTGGCTGGTCAACGCCCTCGCCCACGAGATCATCCGCGAGATGCGCATCCCGGAAAGTCAGTCGATCACCGACGAGCACATGAACCAGGCGGTCGAGCGGCTCATCGTCGCCCGCGCCGTCCACCTGGACTCCCTGGCCGCCAAGCTGCGTGAGGACCGCGTCCAGCGCATCATCGAGCCACTGCTCACCGGCGCAGTGCGGGAGAACGTCTATGACGATGACCTCGCCTACACCCGCGATCTCGGCCTCGTCACCCAGAAACCGCCGGTCCAGGTCGCCAACCCGATTTATCAGGAAGTCATCCTGCGCGTCCTCAGCCAGGACGTCGAGGCTGAGATCCAGTTTGACCGCTCAGCCTTCCTGACCCAGGACGGGCGGCTCGACATGCCCACGATCCTGCAGAGGTTCCTCACCTTCTGGCGGCGTAACGGCGAGATCCTGCAGAGCCGCGAGACCTATCACGAGGCCGCCTGTCACCTGATCTTCATGGCTTGGCTGCACCGGGTGGTCAACGGCGGCGGTGTGATCGACCGTGAGTACGCCCTGGGCCGTGGTCGCATGGACATCTGCGTCCAATGGCCCTACAAAGACGCCGACGGCAAGCGCGCCTGGCAGTGGGAGGCCATCGAACTCAAGGTCCATCGCCCCAGGCAGCCCGATCCCGTCGAAGACGGCCTGCACCAGCTCGACGGTTACCTCGATCACCTCGACCTGAGCCACGGCACCCTCATCGTCTTCGACCGCCGGCCCACCGCCCCACCCCTCCTGGAGCGCACCGCCATCGAACAGCTCACCAGCCCGCGCGGTCACGCCGTCACCCTCGTCCAGGCATGAAGACTCACACGCTGGCATCCAGGGATCAGACCAGGTGACCCTGGCCCACGGGGTCCGGTACGCCCAGCCGTACCCGCAGATGGCCCGCGTGCCGTAGGCGGGCGAGGAGAGGGACGGACGCGTCGGGGCGACGGGGATGAGCTCCGATTCTTCGTCCGCGATCGATCTCCGATCAAGATGGGGTGACGGTGAGTGAATCATGGGGATGTTTGCGATGATGAAGCGGCCGGGTCGAGCGCGGGAGGTGAAGCAGGTGTCCTACACACCGAAGCTGGCGGCGGCGTTGTCGGGTGCCACGCTTCGCCAGCTCGCCCACTGGCGTAAGGCCGGTTCTGGCCGTGGCGCGGTGCTGGTGCCGGAGATCTCGCCAGTGCGTCCGGTGCTGTACTCGTTTCGGGACCTGGTCGCGTTGCGCACCTGTGTGAAGCTGCGCAACGACGCGTCCTTGCAGAAGATTCGTCGAGCGTTGGACACGCTCCGCGACGATCTGCAGGAGCGTGAGCATCTGTCGACATACCAGCTGGTGACCGATGGCTCCACGATTTACTTGGTCGAGCAGGGCCAGGCCACCGATCTGGTGCATCGCACAGCCAACATCGTCATCCATGACATGGTCGAGGTCCTACGGCCGTTCTACCGCGATGGACGGCACATTCCGGACCTGCTACGTCCCCGGGAGCACGTCATGGTCGACCCGGCGGTCCGCGGTGGCATCCCGGTGATCGAAGGGACCCGCGTGCCGTACGACGAGATTGCGGCGCGGCTGCGGGATGGTGTTCCGGCTGAGCGGATCGCGGAGTACTACCCGAGTGTGTCCGCTACCGCGGCGCTGGACGCTGCCGACTTCGCCGACTACGTCGACAGTTACGAACCCCCCAGGGAGCAGCGTGAGGCTGCTGCTGGATGAGAACGTCCCCCGCCCGCTGCACCAGGTCCTGATGAGTTTCGTGCTGAACCACGACATCGTCCATCTACTGGATCTTCCTGGCTGGTCGGGCACACGTGACGAGACCTATATCCGCGAGCCGCGGATGAGGGGTTCCACGTGGTTCTCACCAATGATGGTCGTCAGATGCAGCGACCTCGGGAAGTGGCTGCGATCGCCGCATCCGGCCTCCACCGGATCGAATACCCGCACAAGCACCCTGGGCTGATCGGGATGGGCATCGCGATCGCGACGGTCGCCGCTGGACTGCCGAGCGCACTGGCGTTGCTGGAAGAATCCAGCGGACCACGCTTGATCACTATGTGAGGCGTGGATCCCACGGTAGCGAGTCGGCTGGGGGTGATCGATCCTGCGCTGAATCCGCCCAAGTTCTGGCCTACATTTTCGTAGTCTGAGCGGACCACCAGGTGTCCCAGATATCGGGGCGGATTCTGCCACGCGAAGCACCGGGGAGCCCTTGCCGGGAGAAGGCCCGCGAGACGGTGGAGGCGGACACGCCACCACGCGGACCTGCTCGGGAGTCTTGCCCTCGCAATGGACCGCCTCCGGATAGCCCCGCCGCGCCACCCGGTCGTGGTCGAGCCGGGCGAAGGAGGCGGGCGGCCGCCAGTCGTCAGCCACCCCGTACCTCCACCAACGGGAGCGTGAAAGCCCCCGACTGGATGCCCGCCAGGTCGACGGCGACCATGCGGAAGCCCGCCTGCCGTACCGCGGACAGCACCTGCTGCCGGAGCTCGCCCGCGAGCAGCGGGAGGTCGGCGACGGGCACCTCGATCCGGGCGATCTCGCCATGGTGGCGGACCCGGCACTCGCGCAGGCCCAGCGCGCGCAGCGCGTGCTCGGCCTGCTCGATCTGGTGCAGCTTCTCGGGCGTGACCTCCTCGAAGTGTGGGACGCGCGAGGCCAGGCAGGGGGCGGCGGGCTTGTCGGCGCTGGGCAGGCCCAGGGCGGCGGCGACGCGGCGGACGGCGGCCTTGTCCAGTTCGGCGTCGGCGAGGGGGCGGAGCACCCGGTGGTCGGCGGCGGCGCGGCTGCCGGGGCGGTCGGGGCGGCGCACGTCGTCGGCGTTCTCACCGTAGGCGACCGCGGCCAGGCCGAGCCCGGCCGTGGAGATGCGGGTGAACAGCTCGTCCTTGCAGTGGAAGCAGCGGTCCGGGCCGTTGGCGCGGTAGGCGGGCAGGTCGCCCTCGTACGTGGTCACCTCGATCACTTCGGCGCCGATGTACGCGGCGACCTGGTGGGCAGCAGCGCGCTCGTCGGCGGCCAGGCTCGGCGACACACCGAGAATCGCCACCACCCGGTCGGCGCCCAACTCGCGGACCGCCAGCGCCAGCAGGACCGAGGAGTCCACGCCGCCGGAGAAGGCCACACCGAGCCGTCCGTCGATCCGGAGCAGGGCGCCCGCCCGGTCGGCGAGCGCGGCTTCGGGGCCGGTCAGTGCGGGGAGCATGTGTCCTCCAGGTGGGAAGGAACCGGCTCGCCGGGGGCGAGCCGGGCCGTGCGGGCGGCCGCCAGGGCCGCGTCCAGCACCGCGCGGACCGGGAGATCTTCCTGTACGGCGAGGCGGGCGGCGTCCTCGAACTCGGGCGTGGCCTGCACGATCACCCCCTCGCGGTACCCGACCTTGATGGGGAGGCGGGCGCCGAGAACGTCCACGTGCGCCCAGCCGCGCTCCAGCGCGGTCTTACGCACGGCCCGCTCGCGCACGCCGAGCGTCGTGGTCAGCCGGAAGATCGCCGTACGCACCGGATCCGCCCGCGAGGTGGCTGCCAACGCGCAGAGGGTGTGGGCCGGGCGGCCTTTCTTCATCAGGATCGGCACCAGCCAGGCGTCGGCCGCGCCCGCTTCGAGCAGTGCGGCCAGGACGGAAGGCCATACCCGGGGGTCGAGGTCGTCGATGTTGGCCTCCAGGAGGATCGACTCCTCCATCTGCTGCCTTCCAGTGCCAAGCAGGACACGTACGACGTTGGGGCGTCCGGGGACGTCCCGGCCGCCCGCGCCGACCCCGGTGGCCTCCAGGCGCATGGGCGGCAGCTCGGGGCACTCGCGGGCCAGCGCGGTGACCAGGGCCATGCCGGTGGGGGTGGCCAGCTCGCCCTCCCCACCCGCCAGGATCCGCCGACCGGCGGCGAGCTCGGCCACGGCGGGGACCGGGACCGGGAGTTCCCCGTGGGCGGTCCGCACCCGGCCCGAGCCGACCGCCACCGGACCCGCGCTCAGCTCCCGCACGCCCAGATCATGGAGGGCCGCGCATACGCCCACCACGTCGGCGATCGAGTCCCATGCGCCGACCTCGTGGAAGTGGACGTCTTCCACGGACACGCCGTGGACCCGGGCCTCGGCCCGCGCCAGCCGCTCGAACACCGCCAGCGCGTCCGCGCGCACCCGTTCGGGAAGGGTGGCGCGGTCGATCAGGTCGCGGATCTCGGCCCAGGTTCGGTGCGGGTGGTGGTCGGTGCTCTCGACCCGCACGTGGGTGGCCCGCAGCCCGGCGCGGGTGACCTGGTGCGGCGTCAGTCGTACCTCATCCGGGATGACCGCCGCCACGGCCGCGCGGACCGCTTCCAGGTCGGCACCCGCGTCCAGCAGCGCGGCCAGGAGCATGTCTCCGGCGATCCCGGCCGAGGCGTCGATCCAGGCCTGCCTCATGAGCGCAACCGGTAGAGGACCTCGCCCGCCTCGGGCACCACCAAGGTCTCGGGATCGGTGGCCAGCGCGTCGAGGTCGACGCTCGCCGGGTCGAGGTGGCCGAGGTTCGCACGGCGGACCGTCCGCTCGGGGATGGCGGTGGCCAGGGTGACCCGGACCCGGCAGCGCTCGCCCTCCTCCGGCGAGTACGTGCCCGAGCCGCGCAGGTGGGTGGAGTGGGCCAGGACGCCCCAGTGCAGGTGCTTGAAGCGGTCCCACTGCTTGGTGAAGTAGTCGCGGCAGTGGTAGCCGATCTCCTCGATCTCGGGGTGCATCTCGGAGATCGAGGAGATGTGCGGGGCGTAGAGGATGACCTCGCCTCCGTCGGCGACCACGGGTTCGAGCTTGTAGAAGCCCTTGGCCCCCGTCCACATGTCCTGATATTTCGTCGGAATGATGGAGATGACGCGCTTGATGGGTTTGTCGAGGTAGCGGATGTGTGTCTCCGCGGAGACCCCGGCCGCCGCCGCCCACGCCTGCTGCGGCGTGCCGTACGCGATCGAGTGCAGTTTGTCCGATCCCGAGCGCATCACCAGGCAGAACGCCAGCCGCCGGGTCGGGATCAGCGAGGCGGCCTCGTCGATCAGGGCGCGCACCGGGGTGATGCCCCGCGTGCCGATGATCTCCGAGCTGGTGATCAGCGCGCCGAGCCAGTGCGACAGATCGATCACATCCGCGCCCGCGACGCCGGGGAAGAAGTATTTGTTGCCCCCGGAGAAACCGACCACCTCATGCGGGAAGACCGGCCCGAGGACCAGGGCGACGTCGTGCTCCACCACCGCGCGGTTGATCCGCACGTCCACCTCGTGCCGCAGCAACCCGCCCGACAGCTCGCCGATCCGGTCGGCGGAGATCGTGCCGAGCGAGACGAACGTGGCCGGATCCCACCAGGCGTGGTTGACCGCATGAACCCCCGGGGCCAGCTCGGTGTCGTCCATCGGGGCGTGGGTGCCCAGCGCGATGAGTACGGTCAGGCGGCTCACCCGGCCCTCCAGCGCGTCGCGTACGGCGGAGAGCAGGAGGGGGAGCGGGCAGGTGCGGGTCCCGTCGGGGACCACCACGCAGACGCTGCGGCCGTCGAGATCCTCGGCCATGAGCCGCTCGGTCACGAAGCGCCGCACCTGATCATCGGTGAGGACGACGCCGGGACCGCCGATCTGTTGGGTCATGGCTGCAGCCGACCATGCCCGCGGCCCGCCTGGCAAATCGCGCGGCACGTCAGGGGTGCGCTGCTCGCCGAGCCGGGGTGGGGAGGAGGATGGCCCTTCTCCATCGTCAACCCGCGAAAGGCCGTGCAAACTGTGAGACGTCCGGTGCGCATCCTCCATTTGGGCCTGGGCGGGTTCGCCCGTGCCCACCAGGCCTGGTACACCGACCACGCGCCCGACGCCGAGCAGTGGGGGATCGCCGCCTTCAGCCACCGTGGCACCGACCTGGCGGCACGGCTCGCCGCGCGGGAGGGGCGCTACACCCTGATCACCCGCGCGCCCGACGGCGACCGGAGTGAGGTCATCGAATCCCTGGTCGCCGCCCACCCGGGCAGTGACCACGACGTGTGGCTGGACTACTGGCGGCGGCCCGAGCCGGCCGTGGTCACGTTGACGATCACGGAGGCGGGCTATGTCCCGGGCACCTCCTCCGACGTTCCCGGAACGCCGTCCGATGCCGAGACCCTTCGCGCCGACCCCCGGGCACCGGTGGCGACGGCCGCCGCGCGGCTGCTGGCCGGGCTCGTGGCCCGCCGGGAGGCCGGGCACGGACCGGTCGCGATCGTGCCCTGCGACAACCTGCCGGGCAACGGCGAGCTGATCGAACGCGTGCTCGCCGAGCTGGCCGAGGCCACGGGGCACTCAGCCGCGGTGCGGCACGCCGCGTACGTCTCCACGATGGTGGACCGGATCACCCCCTATTCCACCGAGGACGACCCGACCGCGGTGGTCACCGAGCCGTACACCGAGTGGGTGCTGGCCGGCGACTTCCCGGCGGGCCGACCGGCCTGGGAGGAAGCGGGCGCCCGGTTCATGGCCGACGTCACGCCGTATGAGGACCGCAAGCTGCGCCTGCTCAATGGCGGGCATTCCCTGCTGGCCTACGCCGGGCCGCTCCGCGGGCACGAAACCGTGGCCGAGGCCGTGGCCGATCCTGTCTGCCGCGCCTGGCTGGCGCAGTGGTGGGAGGAGGCCTCCCGTGGGCTTCCCGACATGGAACTGGCCGCCTACCGTGACGCCCTGCTGGAGCGCTTCGCGAACCCGAGGATCAGGCACACGCTGGCGAAGATCGCGGAGAATGGCCACCAGAAGATCACCACCCGCGTGCTGCCCGTCCTGCGCGCCGAACGCGAGCAGGGCAGACTGCCCGAAGGGGCGATCCGCGTGCTCGCGGCCTGGCTGCTGCGCACACCGGGGGCGTCGCCGGCCGATCTCGGCCTGGCCGACGACGTCGAGCTCGCTTCAGCGGTGGCTCGGCAGGCACGCGAGCTGGCCTGAGCCGCTCGGCGCGCCGAGCTGGCCTGAGCCGCTCGGCGCAGACGCGCTCGGCCTCATGCCGTCGGGCCCGCTCGGCTCCAGCCGGCTGTCTATTCGTCCAGGAAGATGGCCCCGGCGGGGCAGACGGCGGCGGTCTCGCGGACCGCCGCATGCTGGTCCGCGCCGGGCTCGGCGTCCAGCAGGATGACGATGCCGTCGTCGTCGCGCTGGTCGAACACCTCTGGCGCGATCAGCACGCACTGACCGGCGCCACAGCACTTCTCCTCGTCAACAGTGATCTTCATCGCTACCACCTCACCGGAAGCTCGCGCAGCCCGCCGACGGCCAGACCGTCCAACCGCTCCAACTCCTCCACCGGCACCGCCAGGTCCAGGGTCGGGAGCTTGCGCAGCAGTACCTCCAGTACGACCTGCAGCTCGGTGCGGGCCAGCGCCTGGCCGAGGCAGGAGTGGGCGCCGGAGCCGAAGGCCAGGTGCGCGTTCGGGCTGCGGGTCAGGTCCAGCTGGTCGGCGGCCGCGAAGGCGCTCTCGTCGCGGTTGGCGGCGGCCATGCTGCAGATCACCGTGGTGCCCTTCGGCAACACCGCGCCGCCGACCTCGGTCTCCTCGGGCAGGTAGCGGGGCAGGCCGAAGCCGGAGTTGGCGTCGAAGCGCAGCGACTCCTCCACCGCGGTACGGATCAGCGACGGGTCGGCCAGCAGCCGCTCCCAGCGCGTACGGTCGGCCAGCAGCATCGCCACCATCTTGCCGATCATGTTGGCGGTGGTCTCGTGCCCGGCGACCAGCAGCGCCATCCCGGTGACCAGCACCTGGAGGTCCGTCAGCCCGCCGTCCTCCGGCCCGCCCGCCGCGATCAGCTCGCTGAGCAGGTCGTCACCGGGTTCGGCGCGCTTGGCGGCGAGGTGGTCTGACATGTACTGGAAGAACTCGGCCTGCGCGGCGTCGATCTCGGCCTTCTCGTACTTGGTCAGGTTGAGCAGGGTGTCGGACCAGTAGGAGAACCGCTCGCGGTCGGCGGCGGGCACACCCAGCATGTCGCAGATGACGTAGACCGGCAGCGGGAAGCCCAGCGACGCCTTGAGGTCGGCGGGCCGGCCGCGCTCGACCATCTCGTCGATCAATTGCTCGGCGATCCGCGCCATCTGGGGGCGCAGGGCGGACATGCGCTTGGCGGTGAACCACTTGCCGACCAGACGCCTCCAGTGCTGGTGCTCCTCGCCGCTGTCCGGGATGATCGCCGCCATCTCGCTGCTGAACAGGCCGCCGTCGTCGGTGTCCGACAGCCGGGCCGCGTCCGGGGCGTTGAGCAGGCGGCTGAAGCGCGGGTCGGCGAGCACCTGCTTGACGTCCTCGTAGCGGGTCAGCAGCGTCGCCTGGTCGCCGCTGGGCAGCTTCACGTGCGCCACCGGGCACTCGCCGCGCAGCTCCGCCCATTCGGCGGGTGGTTCCAGCGCGGCGTCGTTCGGGATCGGGTAGGCGAGGGTCATGCGGCTACTCCTTCTGGATGAGTCACGCCGTTAGCCTACATCCGTAGGAAAACCGACACATGTCGGCATACGATAGGCTTACCTCGTGGCGACGATCAAGACCCAATCGAGCGACCGGCGCGTTCGCCGCACCCGAGCGGCCTTGGCCCGCGCGCTGATCCAGCTGGTCGCGGAGCAGGAGCTGGCCAGGATCAGCGTCTCGGACGTCGCCGAGCTCGCCGAGGTGAGCCGCTCGTCCTTCTACGACCACTACCGCGACGTGCACGAGCTGGCCGAGGACGCCTGCACGGCGATGATCGACGACCTGCTCGAGGCGGTGCCCACGCCCTCGCTCGACTCCGACGACCTGGCCCAGGACACGACCGAGTCGCTGACCGCCTTCTTCGCCAGCCTGGCCGAGCACGCCGGGCTCTTCCGCGCGCTGCTGGGAGCACAGGGCAGCGCGCGGGTCATCGACCACATTCGCGCTCGTATCACCGAGGCGACCAGCGACCACCTGCTCGATGACCTTTCGCCCGTTCCGCACGATGTCACGGCGGCGTTCACCGCCGGGGCGCTCATCGGGGTGGCGGTCGACTGGCTCCAGCGCGGATGCCCGCGGCCCCCGGCCGAGATGGCCGCCGCTACCTGGCCCCTGCTGAACGCGATCTATCGCCTGGAGTCCGGTCGCGGCTGACGGTTAATGCGACGCGCGGGCCTGCAGGAGGTCGGCCAGGAGGTGCAGCAGGGCCGCCGCCGTGGTCGCGGACGTGATGGCCTGCTCGCTGATCAGCCGCTGGATGCCCAGCACGGGCAGCCATTCGGCCCGTTCGTGAGCCTCGTCGTCGGCCGGCGCGGCGATGAGGGTGGCCTGGTAGGCGACGAAGATCACGTGGTCGCTGTCGGCGACGTCCTCGGCGGTGCGGATCCGGATCAGCGGCATCAGGGGCCCGGGTCGCCAGCCGGTCTGCTCCTCCACGAGACGGGCCGCGGCCTTCTCGGGGTCCTCGTCCGGGCCGATCTCGCCGAGTGGGATCTCCCACCCCCACGTGTCGGTGATCGGGCGGTGCCGCCAGAGCAACAGCGCGCGCCCGCCATGAAAGACCACCGCTCCGGCGGCCTGCGGCGTACGGACGAAGGGTTGCTCAACGTGCTCGCCGTCGGTCAGTTCGAGGTCCACGACGCGGAGATCGACGCCGTTCGCCGCGTAGAGCAGCCTTTCCGACCGACGCATGGGATGCTCCTCATCGATTCGCCGGAGACTTCATCTTCTGAGAATACGCAGGATGCCGCCCAGCCTCCGGGGCGCGGTGGTGGGCAGATTAGCCTGGGTAGATGCGGGGCGCGGGTCGGCCCGGATGTCATGGATGTCCCGACGTCTGACCGGAGGGAAGCGATCGTGAGGTCTTTCGCGGGCGGAGGGTTGCCCTCGGATGACGTCATTGTCCAGGCCCTGCGCGCGGGCGACGAGGCGATGTTCGCCGCGCTGCTCGACACCTGGTCCCGGGGCATGCTGCGGGTGGCCAGGTCGTACGTGTCCACCGACCACTCCGCGGAAGAGGTCGTCCAGGACACCTGGCTGGCGGTCATCGGCGGGATCGACGGCTTCGAGGGCCGTTCCTCGGTCAAGACGTGGATATTCCGCATCGTGGTCAACATGGCGAAGAAGCGCGGGGTCCGCGAGCGGCGCACACTGCCGTGGAGCGCCTTCGATGGGGACGGTGGCAACGCCGCCGACCAGCACCTCGACCCGGTGCCGCCGGGCGGCTGGACGGATCCGCCCGCGGCCTGGCCGACGCCCGAGGGGGAGGCGCTGGCCTCGGAGGTGCGTGGCCTGATCGGCGAGGTCCTGGCCAGGCTGCCGCTCCGGCAGCGCATCGTGATCACCCTGCGGGACGTGGAGGGGTGCACCTCCGACGAGGTGTGCGAGATCCTGAAGATCTCCGCCGCCAACCAGCGGGTCCTGCTGCATCGCGCCCGTGTCGCGGTGCGCGGCTGGCTCGCGGACTATTTCGAGTCCGTGGGACAGCCGGACTAGTTCCGTCCGCTCCGCGCGGCTGCACAATAGGTGAAACGGTTCATCCAGGAGACAAGGCGGTCGACGTCGTGAAGCGGTTCACATGCGACGAGCTGGTGGGTCTCATCACCGCCTATCTTGACGACGCCCTCGATCCGGCCGAGCGCGAGGGCGTGCACACGCATCTGGCCTGTTGCCAGGGGTGCGGCCGCTACTTCGAACAGTTCCGCGCGACCATCGTCGCCTTAGGCGACCCACCCCCGGAGAAACTCGCCACCGACGTGCGCGACCGGCTCATGTCCGCGTTCCGCGGGCGGCGGCGGTAACAACGCCCTTCATGTGACGTAGCGGCTGGTCACGCTGCCTCCAAAACCCGAAAAATCCATCTGTAACGCTCACGCCCTTCGCGGGTCTGTAGATGGGGACGCCGTTGCCTGCGGCGGATCGCTGGATGCGGACCATCAAGACCCATGCGCCACGCGAAGGGGAGATGATGATCGGGCTTACGGCCGAGAGTACGCCGCTGCGGGACGCCTCAGAGGTGACGGATTTCGCGCGTGGTTGCTTCCGTCCCGCCGCCGCGGACCGGGTGGGCGTGGAGCTGGAATTCCTGATCTTCGACCGTACGGCGGCGGCCAGGCAGGTCTCGCTGGCCCGGATCGAGCGGGCCCTGCCCGAACTGACCGGCGGCAGCCGGGTGACCTTCGAACCCGGCGGACAGCTCGAACTGTCCGGTCCGGCGGGCCCGCTGCCGGAGGCGCTGGCCCGCCTGGCCGGCGACGTGGCCGCCGTACGCGCCGCCCTGCGAGCGTCAGGGATGGTGCTGACCGGAATCGGCCTCGATCCGGTACGCCCAGCCCGCCGCCAGCTGCGTGAGCCCCGGTACGAGGCGATGGCCGAGTTCCTCGGCGTGCCGTACGGGCAGCTCATGATGTGCTCGACCGCGTCGATCCAGGTCAACCTGGACCTGGGGGAGCGACCGGCGGCGCGCTGGGACCGGGCGCACGCGCTCGGTCCCGTGCTGATGGCGGCCTTCGCCAACTCGCCGCTGAGCGATGGCCGGCCGTGCGGCTGGATGTCGGGTCGTCAGGCCGTCTGGGACCACCTCGACCCCACCAGGACCTCGCCCGTGCCCGCCTCGGGCGATCCTGTCGAGGACTGGGCGGAATACCTGCTGGATGCCCGGCTCATGCTGGTGCGAGAGGACGAGCAGAGCTATCGCACGGTCCGTGACGGCTCGACGTTCCGCGACTGGCTGACGGCCGACGGCGGGCGGCGGCCCACCGCCGAGGACCTGGCCTACCACGCCACGACGCTGTTTCCACCGGTGCGGCCCCGGGGCTGGCTGGAGATCCGCTACCTCGACGCCCAGCACCCGGCGATCTGGCCGGTCTGTGTGGCCGTGACCCATGCCCTGATCATCGACGACCGCGCCGCCGACACCGCGATGGCCGCCGCGGAGCCGTACCGGCGGATGTGGGGGGTGGCGGCGCGGTGCGGGCTGGCCGACCCGCACCTGCGCCGAGTCGCCGAGGCGTGCTTCCGCGCCGCGCTGGAGGCGCTGCCGCGCTGCGGCGCGGACCCCGGTCTGGTCCGCGAGGTGGCCGCGTTCGCCGACCGGCACGTGAGCACGGGCCGCTCACCTGCGTCCGACCTGCTGGATGTCCCGAACTGGCCGAGCGACGAGGGATGGGAATGAACGACTTCAAGGAACGCATCGCGGCCGAGCTCATCGCGGTGCGCGACCGGTCACTCACCTACACGGCGGCGGACGACGACCTGCTGGTACGCCAGCACTCCCAGCTGATGTCGCCACTGGTGTGGGACCTGGCGCACGTGGGCAACTACGAGGAGCTCTGGGTGCTGCGCGCGGCCGGGGGCATCGACCCGCTGCGGCCCGAGATCGACGACATCTACGACGCGTTCAAGACACCGCGCAAGGACCGCCCCAGCCTGCCCTTCCTGGGTCCGGCCGAGGCCCGCCGCTACATCGAGGGCGTGCGCGGGCGGGTGCTCGACGTGCTCGACGCGATCGACCTGGACGGACCCGCCCCGCTGCACCGCGACGGCTTCGTGTTCGGTCTGGTGATCCAGCACGAGCATCAGCACGACGAGACCATGCTGGCCACCCTGCAACTGTCCGGGCAGCCCGGGCTGGTGCGCGACGGCGACCTTCCGCCGGGCCGTAGCGAGGGTCCGGAAGAGGTCCTCGTGCCCGCGGGCTCCTTCGTCATGGGCACCGACACCCTGCCCTGGGCCTACGACAACGAACGGCCGGCCCAACGGGTGGACCTGCCCGCGTACTGGATCGACCGGCTGCCCGTGGGCAACCGTGCCTATGAGGCGTTCATCGAGGACGGCGGGTATGACGACCAGCGCTGGTGGTCGGCGGAGGGCTGGCAGTGGCGGCAGCGGAGCGGGGTCTTCGCGCCGCTGTTCTGGGTCAGGGAAGGCGGCGCCTGGTGGCGTACCCGCTTCGGCCGTACCGAGCCGGTCCCGATGGATGAGCCGGTCCAGCACGTGAGCTGGTACGAGGCCGACGCCTACGCCCGCTGGGCGGGCAAGCGGCTCCCTACCGAGGCCGAATGGGAGAAGGCCTGCGGCTGGGACCCTCGGGCCGGAAAGGCGCACAGGTACCCGTGGGGTGAGGATGCCCCAGGGCCCGACCGGGCGAACCTCGGGCACCGCGCCGCCCATCCCGCGCCGCTGGGCGCCTACCCGGCCGGGGCCGGCGCCTATGGGGCCGAGCAGATGGTGGGGGACGTCTGGGAGTGGACGGCCTCCTGGTTCCAGCCCTACCCCGGCTTCCGCACTTTTCCGTACAAGGAGTACAGCGAGGTGTTCTTCGGTCAGGAGTACCGGGTGCTGCGCGGTGGCTCCTGGGCGGCCGATCCGGCGGCGGTGCGGACCACGTTCCGGAACTGGGACTACCCGATCCGCCGGCAGATTTTCACCGGCTTCCGCTGCGCCCGCTCGGAGCTGGTCTGATGTGCAGGCACGCGGCCTGGCTGGGCGCCGCCCGCTCGCTCGCCCGGCTCATTCACGAGCCGGAGCACGGCCTGTTGACGCAGTCGTACGCACCGCGGCGGCAGCGTTACGGCACGATCAACGCCGACGGGTATGGCATGGGCTGGTACGACCAGGCTGGTGGCGAGCCGGTGCGTTATCGCCGCTCCGTGCCCATCTGGACCGATGCCAACCTGCCCGGGCTCGCGCGGATCGCCCGCTCGACCTGCCTGCTGGTGGCCGTTCGCTCGGCCACCGTCGGCATGCCGATCGAGGAGAGCGCCACGGCGCCGTTCAGCGACGGGCGGTGGCTGCTCAGTCACAACGGCCGCGTCGTCCGGGACGCGGTCAGGGACCTGGCCGACGACGCCGAGAGCGCGTGCGACTCCGCCTGGGTCGCCGCCGCCGTGTTCCAGCGCGCCCAGGCCGGGCTCGGCCTGGGCGAGGCGCTCGCCGAGGTGGTCGTCCACGCCGGGGAGAAGGACCCCGGCGCCCGCCTGAACCTGCTCGCCTGCGACGGCGCGTCCATCGCCGCCACCGTCTGGGGCGACACCCTCTTCCATCACCGACTTCACGACGGCGTGCTGGTGGCCAGCGAGCCGCTCGACGACCTGCCCGGATGGCAGGTGGTACCTGAGCGCAGTCTGCTGACCGTCACCCGCGACGACGTACGCGTCCAGCCGTTGTAATCCACTCGGGGAGGCCTCATGCCCGTCAGCCAGTCCACCGTGCATGTGATCAATCATCTTGACCGCGGCTATCTACGCCAGGCGCTGGAACACGACGTCAGGACGGGGCTGACGGCTGTGCCCAAGTGGCTGCCGCCCAAGTGGTTCTACGACGCGGCGGGCAGCGAGTTGTTCTCCCAGATCACCCGGTTGCCCGAGTACTACCCGACCCGGCGCGAGCTCGCCATCCTGCGCGCGCGGGCCGCGGACCTGGCCGCCGCCAGCGGTGCGGACACGCTGGTCGAGCTGGGCTCGGGCACCAGCGAGAAGACCGTCCTGCTGCTCGAGGCGCTCGCCCCGCGCGTCTACACGCCAGTCGACGTCGACGCGGTCACCCTGTCGGCGGCGGCGCACCGGCTGGCCGGGCTCTTCCCCGGGCTGCGGGTGCGGGCGGTGTGCGCCGACTTCGAGCGCCATCTGGCGTTGCTGCCGCGTACCGGGCGGCGGATGGTGGCCTTCCTCGGCGGCACGATCGGGAACCTCGAACCGGCCGCCCGCGCGGTGTTCATGAAAGAACTGCGGGCCACGCTCCGGCCAGGGGACACGTTCCTGCTCGGGGCGGACCTGGTCAAGGACACCGGGCGGCTGGTCGCGGCCTACGACGACCCGGCCGGGGTGACCGCCGCCTTCAACAGGAACGTGCTGCGGGTGATCAACCGGGAGCTGGACGCGGACTTCGACGCGGATGCGTTCGAGCACGTGGCGCTGTTCGACGAGCGGCAGGAGTGGATCGAGATGCGGCTGCGGGCAAGCCGGGACATGCGTGTGCGGATCGGCGGACTGGGACTGGTCGCCGACTTCGCCGAGGGGGAGGAGACGCGGACCGAGATCAGCGCCAAGTTCCGGCCGGAGGGGCTGCGGGCGGAGCTCGCGGCCGCGGGGTTCGAGGTACGCCGTCGCTACACGGACCCGGCCGGGGACTTCACCCTGGTCCTGGCCGGCGTGTGAGCGTTGGGACCCAGTGGCGGGCCGCGCGCGGCACTGCGCCGCCTGGGCATCTCGACGCGGCCGGCTGCAACGTGCCCAGCGACCGGGTGCTCGACGCGGTCGTGGCGCAGTTGCGGCTGGAACGGCAGCGCGGCGGCTACGCCGCCGTCCCGGACCTGACCGCGGCGAAGTCGGCGCTGGCCGAGCTGGTCGGCGCCGGTCCGCAGGACGTGGCCTTCCTGGAGAGCGGGACGGCGGCGATGGCGGCGCTGCTGGGCGGGTGGCGGCTCGCGCCGGGCAGCGGCGTCGGCTACACCCGCACCGAGTACGGCAGCACGCTGATGCTGCTGCGCCGCCTCGCCGAACAGCGCGACTGGAAGCTCGTCGAGCTGCCGGTGGACGACGACGGCCGCCTCGACGTGGCAGGCGTGCGGGCCGGACTGGACCTGATGGTCCTGTCCCACATCGGCTCCCACCGCGGCGTCGTGCAACCGGCGGCCGAGATCGGGGCGCGGTGCCGCGAAGCGGGGATCCCTCTCGTGCTGGACGTCTGCCAGTCGCTCGGGCACGTGGAGGTGCGCGGGGCGGGCGCGAGCGCGTACGTGGGGACCTCGCGCAAGTGGCTGGCCGGGCCGCGCGGCGTCGGCTTCCTGATCGTGCCCGACCTCACCCCTGACATGGACGCCGCCGTCCCCACCCTCGGCGGGCACCTCTGGAGCGAACCGACGCCGGTGCCACAGCCCGGCGCGGTGCGGTATGAGAGCTCGGAGGCGGCGATCGCGGCACGGGTCGGGCTCGGCGTGGCCGTACTTGAGCACTTTGAGCTCGGCCCGTCCACGGTTCAGGCGGCTCTGGCCGACCTCGGTCGTACGGCGCGCGGCCTGCTCGACGGGGCCGGGGGCTGGCGCGTGGCCGAACCGCTCGACGAGCCGTCCGCCCTGGTCACGCTCAGACCCCCGCCGGGCGACACGGCCGAGCACGCCGCAGCCCGGGCGGCGGAGGCGTCCCTGCTGGTCAGCGTCGTGCCGACCAGCAGGGCGCCGTTGGACCTGCGCGAACCCGTGCTCCGCGTCTCCCCGCCACTCGGCACGTCTTTGGAGACCCTGCACACCTTGGCCCGCGTCCTCGCCTCCTGACCTTTTGGGAGGACGCGGAGGCGCAGCACACGTCAGGAACCGTCGAGGCTCGACAGCCCGTTGACCGCGATCTCGATCCCTCGCCGACCGGCGATCAGGACGTCCTCGTTGGAGCCGCCCTGCTGCTGGGCGACCAGCCCCGCCACGGAAAGCGCGCCCATGAAGCCGCCGATCGCCGCGCCCGCCGCCACGGGATCCAGCCCGGGGTAGACCTCGCACAGGGCCGCGGCCAGCAGGGGCTGCCCCTCGAGCATGAGCGTCAGCCCGCGTGCCCGCAGCGCGGGCTCGGCGAACATCAGCTGCGCCCGCAGCGGCGACAGCGCGAAGTCCAACTCGTCGTCCTCGGCCAGGCTGCCCACCAGGGCCTCGAACATCCGGCTCAGCAGATCCCCCAGAGGCTCTCCCGGCTTCCGCCCGGCGATCACGTCGAGCATGACCTGCCAGCGCACCTCGACGTCCAGGAAGAGCACGTCCTCCTTGCTGGCGAAGTACGCGAAGAAGGTCCTGGGCGCCACGTCGGCCGCCGCGGCGATCTCGGCGACGGTGGTCCGCTCGTAGCCTTGCTCGCCGAACAGCCGCACCGCGGCCTGCAGCAGCGCGCGGCGGGTGCGGACCTTCTTGCGTTCGCGATGACCCTCCACGGGGCCACCATACCGCATGCTATGCGTTTATGCATTGGTTGCAATTTCGCAGTCTGTGCGCTTTTCTGGGAAGCATGGAAACCTTAGCTGCGCTGCCGCTCGAGCGGGAGGACCCGTTCGAGCCGCCTGCCGTACTGAAAGAGCTCCACGGACCGCTGCACCCGATGACCTACGCCGACGGGCGGCCCGGCTGGCTGGTCACCGGCTACACCGAGGCACGCGCGGTGCTCGACGACCCGCGCTTCAGCAACACCTGGCAGGGCGCCGCGCCGCCGATCAAGGAGCTGATTCCCCCCGAGGGGCTGGCGGATCTGGTGATCCCGCCCGGCTTCTTCATCGCGATGGACGACCCCGAACACTCCCGCTACCGCAGGCTGCTGACCGGGCACTTCAGCATGCGGAAGATGCGCAGGCTGGAGCCCAGGATCCAGGAGGTCATCGACGGTCAGCTTGACGAGATGGCCCGTGTGGGAGCTCCCGCGGACCTCGTCCAGGCGTTCGCGCTGCCGGTCCCGTCGCTGGTGATCTGCGAGCTGCTCGGCGTCCCGTACGGCGAGCGTTCGCGCTTCCAGGACACCACCGCGCAGGCGGTGAACCTCGACAACTCCATCGAACAACGGGGCGCCGCGGGCGCCGAGCTGATGGGCTACCTCTCCGAGCTGGTCGGGCGCAAGCGGGCCGAACCCGGCGAAGACCTGCTCAGCGAGCTGGTCACCGGTGGCGAGCTCAACCACGAGGAGCTCACCGGGGTGGCCACGCTGCTGCTGACCGCCGGGCACGAGACGACCGCGAACATGCTGAGCCTGGGCGCGTTCCTGCTGCTGTGCCGCCCCGAGCAGGCGGACCTCGTACGCACGGATCCCGGCGTCGCGGAGAGCGCGGTCGAGGAGCTGATGCGCTACCTCAGCATCACGCACGTCGGCCCGATCCGGGTCGCCAGGGCCGACGTGCCGCTCGCCGGGCGGACCATCAAGGCGGGCGAGACCGTGACGCTCTGCCTCCCGGTCGTCAACCGGGACGCCACCCGCTTCCCGGACCCCGACCGCCTCGACGTCACCCGCCAGGCCGGGCAGCAACTGGGCTTCAGCCACGGCATCCACCAGTGCCTGGGCCAGCAGCTGGCCCGGCTGGAGATGCGGCTGGCCTACCCGGCGCTGCTGCGCCGCTTCCCCACGCTGCGGCTGGCCGTACCGGCCGAGGAGGTGCCGCTGCGGCCGCGGGCCACCATCTACGGCGTGTCCGCCCTGCCGGTCACCTGGTAATGGTGCTTGCGGGCACTCGCTGCTCCAGGTCGTAGACGGTCACCGGGATGCCTCGCGTGACGAGCCGGTGAGCGATGCGCGGTTCGATCCGGTCCCAGGTCCCTCCGGCCAGGCCGCAGCCGATCCGTGGCCGTCGGTGCAAATGTGGCAGATGATGCGCGGCTCGTTGCCGGCGGGGTCGGTCGCGTCGCCAGTGCGATAGTTGATCACGGTCTGGACCTTAGGTAGGGGCGCCGACAATTCCTGTCGGACGGCAGTCGGGCGCTCGTCTGCGGTGAATGTCAGAGGTGCATTTCTTCGGGTCGGCGGACCCCGCTGAAAGTTTCAGCAGGGTCCTCGGCTTTGTCCAAGGTCGGGGTGGGTGCCTGCTTCCAGGCGCTGGGACGCTCTTGCGAGGTAAACCGGTTCAGCAGATTGTTGGGAGCGCTCCCAAACGGCCGCTTCAAGAAGGCGATGTACCCATCGGCTTCGTCACGGAGGACCCCCCATGCCATTCCGCCGGAACCTGTGGCGCAGAGCGTTGACGGCCGCAGCCGCCGTACTGCTGGCCGCATTCGGGCTCGCCACCGTCCAGAGCGCGGCCGACGCCGCCGTGTCGTGTTCGGCCACCTATACCAAGAGCTGGGACAGCGGCAGCGGGTTCGGCGCCACCATCACGGTGACCAACACCGGTGACCCGTTGACCACCTGGGCGCTGAGCTTCGACTTCCCCAACAATCAGGTGATCACCCAGATGTGGGAAGGCGTACCCACCCCGGCGACGCCCACCCCGGCGGGCGCGGTCATCACCATCAACCCGGTCTCGTACAACGCCGGCAAGCCCACCGGGGCGACCTGGACTCTCGGCTTCAACGGCACCTACACCGGGGGCGTCAACAACAACCCGCCCAGCGTCTCGTGCACCGGCAACGGTGCCGGCGGGACGCAGCAGGCTCTGGTGGCCTCCTCCACCAGCGTGAACGTGCCCGAGGGCGGGACCGGCGGCTTCACGGTCCGCCTGCAGTCCCAGCCGACCGGCAACGTGACGGTCACCAGCACCGCGGGCACCGGCGACAGCAACATCACCGTGACCGGCGGCGCCACCCTGACCTTCACCTCGTCCAACTGGAACACCCCGCAGACGGTGACATTGAGCGCTTCGGAGGACAGCGACACCACGAACGGCACCCGGCCGATCACCGTGGCGTCCAGCGGCTTGACGTCGGTGACGGTGAACGCCACCGAGGCCGACAACGACGGCAGCACAGGGGGCGCGGCACCCGCTCTGCACGTCTCCGGGAACCGCCTGGTCACCGCCGCCGGCGCCACCTACCGTCTGCTGGGCGTCAACCGGGCCAGCGGCGAGTTCGCCTGCGTGCAGGGCAAGGGCATGTGGGACAGCGGCCCCGTGGACCAGGCCTCGGTCGACGCGATGAAGGCCTGGAACATCCACGCGGTCCGGATCCCGCTGAACGAGGAGTGCTGGAACGGCACCAACGGCACACCCAGCGGCGCCACGTACCAGCAGAACGTCAAAACCTACGTGAACCTGCTGGTCGCCAACGGCATCACGCCGATCGTGGAGATGCACTGGAACTACGGCCTGTACACCGGCCAGGGCGCCGGTTGCTCGGACACCACGGCGACCTGTCAGAAGCCGATGCCCGACGCCCAGTACGCGCCGACGTTCTGGACCGGGGTGGCCAATGCCTTCAAGGGCAACAACGCGGTCGTCTTCGACCTGTTCAACGAGCCCTACCCGGACGCGGCCGCGAACTGGGACGCCACCGCCGGCTGGAAGTGCTGGCGCGACGGCGGCACCTGCACCGGCATCGGCTACCCGGTGGCCGGCATGCAGTCGCTGGTCAACACGGTACGCGCCACCGGCGCCACCAATGTGATCATGCTCGGCGGGCTGGCGTGGTCCAACGATCTGAGCCAGTGGCTGACGTACAAGCCGACCGACTCGACCGGCAACCTGATGGCCGCCTGGCACACCTACAACTTCAACACCTGCTCCAACACCGCCTGCTGGAACAGCCAGGTCGGCGCCGTCGCGGCACAGGTCCCGGTGCACGCCGGTGAGATCGGCCAGAACTCCTGCGCCCACGACTACATCGACCAGGTGATGAGCTGGGCCGACGCGCACGGCGTCGGGTACACGGCCTGGACCTGGAACCCATGGGGCTGCAGCCAGGGCAACGTGCTCATCACCGACTACAACGGCACCCCCACCAGCACGTACGGCGAGGGCTTCAAAGCGCACCTGCTCACCCAGAACCCGCTCTCTTAGAACCACCCGGCCGGGTCCGTCATCTGGCGGGCCCGGCCGCGCCGCCGGGAGACTGGAACAGGTCCACGCGTCGAGGCGGCCAAGCCGGATTCCGTCGGTCGTCTCTACCAGGAGCCACTCATGCGCCGCAGATCCCACCTGTACGCCGTCCTCGTCGCGCTCCTCGTGGCGGTCGCCTTCGGTGTCGCCCTGCCCGCGCTGTCGGCGACCGCGCCCGTCCGCATCATGCCGCTCGGAGACTCCATCACCGCCGGACCCGGCTGCTGGCGCGCCCAGCTCTGGCACCACTTGCAGACAGCCGGATACACGAACATCGACTTCGTCGGCAGCGTCCCCGACGGCGGCTGCAACTACGGGTACTCGTACGACGGCGACAACGAGGGCCACGGCGGCTACGCCGCGACCGGCATCGCCGACCAGAACCAACTACCGCCGTGGCTGAACGCGGCCAAACCCGACATCGTCCTCATGCACCTGGGCACCAACGACATGTGGGGCGGCTTCATCCCCACCGCTACCGTCCTCGCCGCATACACCAAGCTGGTCGGCCAGATGCGGGCCAGCAACCCCAACATGAAGATCATCGTGGCCAAGATCATCCCCATGGACCCGTCCGGCTGCCCCACCTGCGCGGCCGATGTGGTGGCACTGGACAACGCGATCCCGGGCTGGGCCGCCGGCCTCACCACCGCACAGTCACCCATCGTCGTCGCCGACCTGTGGACCGGCTTCAACGCGGCCACCGACACCGGCGATGGAGTCCACCCCAACGACGCCGGTTTCCAGAAGATGGCCGACCGCTGGTACCCGCCGCTCGCGCAGGTGCTCAACGGCGTGACCCCGCCGACCTCCCCCACCCCGTCGGTGACCCCGCCGCCGGCCCGGTGTACCGCCACCTACAAGGTGATCTCCCAGTGGGGCGGCGCCTTCCAAGGCGAGATCTCGGTGAAGAACGACTCCTCAACCGCCTCCTCCGCCTGGACGACCACCTTCACCTTCGCCAACGGCCAGCAGATCAACCAATCCTGGAACACCACACTCACCCAGAACGGAGCCACCGTCACCGCACGGAACGCGACCTACAACGGCAACCTGGCGGTCGGCGCGTCCACGACTTTCGGCTTCACCGCCACCTGGAACAACACCACCAACGCGCTGCCCCAGGTGAGCTGCTCACTCGGTTGAGCACATCTTGGTTCGTCTCCCTGGACATTCGTCTGCGGGGAAGGAGCGCCGCGCCTGTCACGGTGAGTGATCGACGATAGGAGCGCCTTCCAGGTCGTAGACGGTCACGGGGATGCCTTGCGCAATGAGTCGGTTGGCGATGAGCGGTTCGATCCGGTCCCAGGTCCCGCCGGCCAGACCGCAGCCGATCCGTGGCATATGCAGGCTCGCGCCGAGTTCGATGGCGTTGGCGGCGACAACTTCCAAACCGCGGTCGACCGCGTCGTAGCGGATGGGCGGCCCATCTGTGGTGGGCCGGATGCCGTGCTGGCCGATCATGTTCGCCACCCACAAGGACTCCTCGACCTGAACCAGTCGCACCTGGCCCAGCTCGAATCCCGCACCTGAGCGGTGCCAGGCGCGAAACTCGGCCTCGGGTTCCGGCCAGCGGCGGGAGATGGCCAGGACGAATCCGCGGCCCCAGCCGCCAATGTCGTTGCACACGTGGCAGATGATGCGCGGCTCGTTGCCGACGGGGTCGGTCGCGTCGCCCGTGAGATAGGTGATCACAGCCTGGACCCTAGGCAGGGAGGCCGACAATCCCTGTCGGACCGGCGCCACTGTCCGTCGTGCTGGTCTCAGCGTGCTTGGCCCAGCAGGATCCGTTGGAAGAGGCAGTCGGCGGCAGCTGTTAGCAGCCAGTCGGTCTCATGCATGACCGGATCGTCGTTGCCTCGGATGGTCCTGCGGATGAACGCCTGTCCGGCCGCGTGACAGAGTTCGAAGAGCGTCAACCGGCACTCGCAGCTGTGCCGGGTCACCCGTACGCGATGAGTGCGGTTCGCCGGTGGATACCAGGTCAAGTGCTCGTGTACGGCCGACAGCGGCGCGGGATCGGCCCGTGGAAGGGCCAGAGTTCGGCCATGTCAGGCCGTCCGTCCCTCAAAGATCTCGACCAGGTTGCGCCGTGTCACTTCCCCATACCTCACCATAGGGAATCAGGGTTCACCCTGGGTATTTCCGGTTCAGTACGGGGATCTACCGTTCTGTACTGTGATCGAGTGGCGTCTCAATCAGCCCAAGTGGCTTCAGGTGGCGGACATCATCAAGGAACGGATCGCCGGCGGCGAGTACCTGGTCGATACGCCGGTGCCCAGCGAGCATCAGATCGTTCAAGAGTTCGGCGTCGCCCGCGGCACCGCCCGCAAGGTTCTGGAACGTCTCCGTGGAGAGGGCATCATCTACTCCGTACGTGGCCTCGGCTCCTTCGTGGCACCCTCAGACAAGCCCGGCGAGGAGTAACTCGGCGCCGTGGACAGACCACCTGGGAAACTACGGGTACGGCTTCGTGATGTTGTGGCCGTGCACTGAAAACAGGAGCGCCAAGAGCTTCGAAAGGCAGGTGTGATGGCCGGCTACCACACCCGCTGGGTGCGCCCTGAGCCGCAGGCGGACGATCCCGAGCGGATCGCGATCCGCGAGGCGCTGGTCTTCGGCAAGGCTCTGTACGACCGGCGGACCGCCCTCGGCCTGACCGTCGCGGAACTCGCCCAGCGAGCGGGCATGACCGTCGATGAGATCGAGTGCATCGAGGAGGGCGGCACCGCGCCCACGGTCGCGCTGCTCCGGCTTCTCGCCGCTGCTCTCGACGCGGATGTCCGGCTCACTTCTGGGCACGATCTCGGCTCCCTATGGTTCGAGGCCCACGCGGCCTGACCGGAGACAGACACGACCGACAGCGGAAATCCCGGTTTGGCGCGGAGGACATGAGGGACACTTGGCCTCATGTCCTCGCCGACCCAGGAGCCCCAGCCTTTCGCGCATCTGAGCGCGCCGAACGCCGCTCTCTACCGCGAGGTGCTCCGCACCTTCGTCAGCGCCAAGGAGCGGTTCATCGTGCACCTGCGGCCCGAGGACGTGGCCGTCGAGCTGCGGCGCGACAGTGACGAGCAGTTGGCCGGCGCGCTGGACAAGCTCGTGGAGTGGGGCAACCTGCGCGCCGACGCCGACACCGGCCGGGTCACCACGGTCGAGGAGTTTCACCGCAAACGGCTGCTGTTCCAGCTCACCCAGGCCGGTCAGGCCGCCGAGCAGGCCATCGCGTTCTACGAGGAGGCGATCGGGCGGCGCGGCTCGCTGCAGTCGGTGGCGCTGGCCGACATCGCCGAGCAACTGCAGTCGCTGGCCCTGCTTGCCGGGGAGGACGAGCCCGACCCCGCCAGGGTCCACCTGCTGTTGCTGTCGTTGGCCGAGCGGTTCTCCTCGCTGGCCGACAACGCACAGGCGTTCATGGCGTCACTGCGGCGGGCCATCGACTTCTCCGACGGCGACGTGGACGGGTTCGTCGCCTACAAGGAGCGGCTGATCGACTACATCAACCGGTTCATCGCCGACCTGGCCAACTCGGGTGCGCGCATCGCGGCGCTGCTCGTCGAGCTGGAAGGCAGCGATCATGAGCGGCTCCTGGTGCTGGCCGCCCAGCGTGAGGCCGCCGACGCGGTGCCGGACGGGGCGGATCAGGGGCAGGCCCAGGAGAAGGCGCTCGGCTCGTGGCGGAACCGCTGGCGCGGGCTGACGGACTGGTTCGTCTCCCAGGACGCCGGTCACCCTTCGCAGGCCCGGCTGCTGCGGCAGGCGGCGGTGACCGCGATCAAGCAGCTCATCGACACGGTCGGGCTGCTCAACGAACGGCGGGCCGGCCGCTCCGATCGTACGGCCGACTTCCGTACGCTGGCCCGCTGGTTCGCCGAGGCGCCCGACGAGGCGTCCATGCACCGGCTGTGGCGGGCGGCGTTCGGGTTGACCTCGGCCCGGCACCTGAGCGTCACCGCGTCCACGCTGGAGGAATGGCAGGACGTCCCGGCCGCCACGCCCTGGGCGCAGGCGCCGCCGATCAGAATCTCGCCGCAGTTGCGCCGTACCGGCTCGTATGAGCGGCGGGGCAAGCCGAACAAGGTGACCGACCGCACGCGGGCCCGCCGCCTGCTGCTGGAGCAGGCCGAGCGTGAGGCGGCCGAGACCGCCGCGGCGCGGGCGCGGCTGCGTACGGACGGCCCGGTGCTGCTGTCGGAGCTGGAGGTGCTCGACCCGCGCGCGTTCCGGCTCTTCCTCGGTCTGCTGGGCGACGCGCTGGCCGCGCGGCACCCGGACGACGCCGAGGTGAAGACCGTGACGAGCGACGGCTCTCTTGAGGTACGGCTGGCGCTGGTGCCCGGCGGCGACCTGGTCGAGATCCGTACCGACGACGGCGTACTGACCGGGCCGGAGCACATCATCGAGATCACCGACCTGATGGTGGCGCCGTGACGCCGGAGGAGGAGCAGGCCCAGCGGCGCACCGCGCTACGCGCCCTGTTGGCCGCCCCGCTGCTGCGCGATCCGGACAAGCTGGTGCTGGTCCGGCGCCATTTGAGTGAGCTGCGCGACTGGCTGACCCGCGAGACGGGCTGGCGGCTGGCCGTCGACTCCGAGAGCGCGCGGCTGTTCAAGACAGCGCCGGACCCGGCCGACGCCACACATCCGGCGCGCGGCCGGGCCGGCGAACCGTACGGAAGGCGGCGGTATGTGGTGCTCTGCCTGGCCCTGGCCATGCTGGAGCGGGCCGACGCGCAGACCACGCTCGGCGGGCTCGCCGAAGAAGTGCTGAACGCGGCGGCGGAGCCTGAGCTGGACTTCGCCTTCACCTTGGACAGCCGCCAGGAGCGCGCCGACCTGGTGGCCGTGGTGCGCACGCTCATCGACTGGGGCGTGCTGCGCAAGGTCGCGGGCGACGAGGACGCCTACCTGTCGGCCACCGGCGATGTCCTGTACGACGTACGCAGGCCGGTGCTGGCCGCCCTGCTCACCGGCACCCGCGGCCCGTCCACGATCACCGCCGAGTCCTTCGGCGAGCGGATCGCGGAGCTGGCGGCCGAGCCGGTCGCCGACACCGACGACCTGCGCAACCAGGCGCTGCGCCGCCGTCTCACCCGGCGGCTCCTGGAGGATCCCGTCGTCTACTACACCGATCTGGACGAGGCCGAGCGCGCCTACCTGACCTCCCAACGGCACGCGATCACCCGCCGGATCGAGGAGGCCACCGGTCTGGTCGCCGAGGTCCGGGCCGAGGGCATCGCGATGGCCGACCCCGACGACGAGCTGACCGACGTACGGATGCCCGAGCAGCGTACCGACGGCCATGTCACGTTGCTGGTGGCCGAGCTGCTCGCCGCGCGCGGTGCGCAGAGCATGGAAGAGCTCAGAAGCTTCGTCCGGCAGGCCGCCCGCGAGCACACGTCCTTCTGGCGCAAGGGCGTGACCGAGCCGGGCGCCGAGGACGGCCTGCTGGCCACGGCGCTGGGCAAGCTGACCGCGTTGCGCCTGGCCGAAGTCCGCCACGACACCGTCGCCGGGCTGCCGGCCATCGCCCGCTACGCGCTCGACGCCCCCGTTGTCAAAGGAACGTGATGCTCCCCGAGCCCACCTCAGAGCGCTGGAAGCCGCTGCGCGCCGGCCTGGTCGACCTGTTCTACTACGACGTGGAGGAGTTCCACTTCCACGACGGGCGGCTGCTGCTGCGCGGCAACAACGGCACGGGCAAGTCCAAGGTACTGGCCCTGACGCTGCCCTTCCTGCTGGACGGCGAACTCGCCCCGCACCGGGTCGAACCCGACGGCGACCGGCAGAAGCGGATGGAGTGGAACCTCCTGCTCGGCGGCAAGCACCCGCACGCCGAGCGGCTGGGCTACGCCTGGCTGGAGTTCGGGCGTCGCGCCGCCGACGGCACCCAAGAGTTCCGTACGATCGGCTGCGGGCTCAAGGCGGTCAAGGACCGTGGCATCGTCCGGCACTGGTTCTTCGTCACGCCCCAGCGGCTCGGCCTCGACCTGCACCTGCTGTCCGCCACCGGAGTGGTGCTGACCAGGGAGAAGCTGCGCGAGGCGATCGAAGGTCAGGGCATGGTGTACGACCGGGCCGCCGACTACCGGCGGGCGGTGGACGAGGCGATGTTCGGGCTCGGTGAATACCGCTACGAGGCGCTGGTCAACCTGCTCATCCAGCTGCGCCAGCCCCAGCTGTCCAAGAAGCCGGACGAGAAGCTGCTGTCCAGGGCACTCACCGAGGCGCTGCCGCCGCTCAGCCCCGCCCTCATCGCCACCGTCGCCGAGGCCTTCCGGGGCCTCGACGAGGAGCGCGACGCCCTGCGCGGTCTGGAGGAGGCGCGCGCTGCCGCGTCCGCGTTCCTCACCTATTACCGCCGGTACGCCACCATCGCCGCCAAGCGCAAGGCGGCGGGCCCCCGCCTGGCGCACAGCCGGTACGAGCACCTGGGCCGCGACCTGGGCGAGGCGGAGACCCGGCAGGCCGCGGCGGAGACCAGGCTGGAGGAGCTCGACGACCTGCTCTCGGACCTGGCCACCCGCCAGAACCAGCTGGAGGCCCGCCGCAACGCCCTCCAGGAGAGCCCGGAGATGCGCTCCGCCGAGCGGCTCAAGCAGGCGGGCGAGGAGGCCCGTCGGCTGGCCGAGCACGCGGGCCGCGCCGATCGCGATCGCGACCGCCTGACGGTGCAGGTCGACAAGATGCGCGGGCGGGCGGACATGACCCGGCTCAAGGCGGACCAGGCGGTGACCGGGCTGACAGCCGCCCAGGAGCGGACGGCGCGGGCGGCGCGCCAGGCCAGACTGCCCAGCACGTCGCGTGGAGCCGGGTTGCCCGGCGAGTCACAGGAAGCCGGGTTGCCCGGCGAGCCGCTGGACCGGTCGGCCGCCGAGGCGCTCGCCACCCGGCAGGAGCACGCCGTGGCCGAGCTTGAACGGCTGCTCCACGCCGTCGCTCAGGCCGAGGCCCGGCTGGCCGTGGCCCGCAGGGAGGTGGACCGGCTCACGGGCGAACTCCAGGCGTCGGCCGTACGGATCGCCGCGGCGGAAGAGGTCACGGCTACCAGGATCACCGAGCTGGTTCAGGCGTACACGCTCTACGTGGCCGGACTGACCGAGCTGCGGCTGGCGGACCCCGACGGCGTGCTCGCCGCGCTGGCCGGCTGGGCGAACACCGCGGACGGGGCCAATCCAGCCGAAGCCGCCGTCAACGACGCCGTCCGCGACGCCACCGCCGCACTCGGCCGCCGCGGCGCCGAGCTGGACGCGGCGCTGGCCTCGGCTCGACGGCAGGCCCGGGGACTGGGGGAGGAGATCGTCAGGCTGGAGGCCGGCGGCCACGACGCCCCGCCCGTCCCGCATACGCGCGGCGCCACGCGCGATGGCCGCCCGGGCGCGCCCTTGTGGCGGGCAGTGGACTTCGCCGACGCGGTACCCGCCGAACACCGGGCCGGGCTGGAGGCCGCGCTGGAAGGGGCGGGCATCCTCGACGCGTGGCTGACCCCCGCCGGAACCCTCCTGGCCGAGGACGACACGACCATCGTGGCGGGGGCGTCGGTGTCCGGTCCGTCCTGCGCGGTCGTACTGCGGCCCGCTGTGGATCGGGCCGACCCGCAGGCCGCCGTGCTGCCGGACGCCGCCGTAGACGCTGTACTGGCGGCGATCGGGCTGGGGCCGGGCGCGGCGACGTGGGTCGCGGTCGACGGGCGGTGGGGCAACGGGGTGCTGGCCGGGTCCTGGCACAAGGTCAGCGCCGACTACATCGGCGAAGGCGCGCGGGAAGCGGCCCGGCGGGCCAGGCTGACCGCGCTCCGCGCCGAACTCGCCGAGGTCGACGGGCAGATCACCGCGTTGGGCGACGAACTGGCCGCGCTGGTCGTACGCCAGGATGACCTGGCCGCGGAGCAGCGGGCGTTGCCGCCGGACGCGGCCGTCCGCGAGGCGCACGTCAAGCTGGCGGCCGAGCACGAGCGGCGCGGCCAACTGGCGACCGAGCACGGCGTGGCCGAGCGGCTGGCGCAGGACCGGCAGGGTGAGCTGGGCGGCGCGCGGGAACGGGCGGCGGAGTTCGCGGGAGACGTCGGCCTGCCCGTTGCCGCCGCGGAGCTGGCCGAGGTCAAGGCGGGTCTGGCCGCGTACCGGCTGGCGCTGGCCGAGCTCTGGCCCGCCGCGCGGGCGGCGCGGACGGCCGAGGAGGCCGCGCGGGAGGCCACCGACGACCTCGCGCAGGCCCGCGAATCGCTGACGGAGGCGGCCGTGGTGGCGGCCGAGGCGCGCGAGCAGGCGCAGGCCGCCGCCGAGACCTACCAGGAGCTGACTGCCACGGCCGGCGCCGCCGTGGAAGAGCTGTTCCGCCGCCTCGAAGAGGTACGGCTCCTGCTGCGCGAACGGGCAAAACAGGAACAGCAGGCCCGAACCGACCAGCAGCAGGCGCTGACCGAGCGGGGCCGGGCCGAGGCCACCAGCGCCGGCCTGCGCCGCCAGATCAAGGAGGCGGCCGACACGCGCGATGACGAGGTACGCGAGTTCCGAGCGTTCGCGGCGACCGGGCTGATGCGGGTCGCGCTGCCCGAGCTCGACATCCCCGATCCGGCCGCCGAATGGGCGGCCACCCCCGCTGTGCACCTGGCCAGGACCGTCAACGCTTCGCTTGAGAGCGTCGACGACGGCGAGGGGCCCTGGGACCGGGTGCAGAAGAAGGTCGCAGAGGAACACAAACTGCTCTCCGACGCCATGGCCAGGCACGGCCACTCGGTCGGGCTGACCCTGCGCGAAGGCGTCATGGTGGTGGACGTGCACTTCCAGGGCCGTACCCGGGAAGTGCCCGGCCTGGTGGCGGCGCTCGGCGAGGAGACCGAGCACCGCGCCCGGCTGCTGTCGGCCAAGGAGCGCGAGATCCTGGAGAACCACCTGCTCAACGAGGTCGCCGGCACCCTGCAGGAGCTGATCACCGCGGCCGAGGCCGAGGTACGCGAGATGAACGCCGAGCTGGCCGCCCGCCCCACGTCCACCGGAATGCGCTTGCGCCTGCTGTGGAAGCAGGCCAGGAACGCTCCGGAAGGGCTCGATCGGGTACGCGACAAACTCCGGCAGATCGTCGACGCCTGGTCGCTGGATGACCGGGCGGCGGTTGGGGCGTTTCTGCAGGAGCGGATCGCCCGTGAGCACGCCGACAACCCGGCGGCGGGTTGGACCGAGGCGCTGACCAGGGCGCTGGACTATCGGATCTGGCACGAGTTCGCGATCCAGCGGCTCCAGGACGGGCAGTGGCGGCCGGCCACCGGGCCCGCCTCGGGTGGGGAGCGGGTGCTGGCCGCCTCCGTGCCGCTGTTCGCCGCCGCGTCGGCGCACTACAAGTCGGCGGGCAACCCGTACACTCCGCGGTTGGTCGCGCTGGATGAGGCTTTTGCCGGGGTCGATGATGATTCACGGGCGAAGTGCCTGGGGCTGCTGGCCACGTTCGACATGGATGTGGTGATGACCAGCGAACGTGAGTGGGGTTGCTATCCGTCGGTGCCGGGGTTGGCGATCTGCCAGTTGACCAGGCGTGACGGGATCGACGCCGTCCTGGTGACGCCGTGGCGGTGGGATGGGCGCGAGCGGACCCGGGCCGAACGGCCGCAGGCGATGGCCGCCGCCGTCGCCGATCCCGCGCCTGAGCCCGACCCCGCCCCTGCCTCCGCCGTACAGGACAGTCTGCTTTGACGGGCGGAGATGCGGCGGGCCGGGGTTTGACCGGCAACGGTTCGACCGGCGAGGAGCGGTTGCGGCGGTTGTTGGGCAGTGAGGAGACCGCGTGGCTCGTCGAACGCGCCCGGCAGCGGCTCGAACGCGGCCGGCCGCTCACGGGCACGGTCACCCTCGGCACCGCCTCCGCGGCGCAGCGCCGCGCCGCCGAACTGCTGCTCGGCCGCCGCGCGGGCACCGGCACCTCGCTGTCGGTCTCCCTGGAGGAGGTGGACCGGGTCCTGCGCACCAGCGGCGCCGCCCCCGGAGGGCTCCATGAGGCAGTGGTACGGCTCCGCGGCCCTCTGCGCGACCTGGCCGGGGAACGGGAGGCGTCGGCGTCGGCCTGGCGGGCGGCGTTCGGGAACCTCGACGCCGCGACGGCCGCCCGCCCCGAGCTGACCGGATGGCGGGCCTGGCTGGAGTCCACCGGCCTGGTAAGACGGCTCGTCCCGGACCCCGCCCAGGCGCGGCACCTGCTCGACCAACTGGCTGGGGTGGTGGCGCGACTGCCGTCGCCCGGCCTGCCCATCGGCCGCCTGGCCGCGCAGATCGCCGGTGACGCGCACGCCCTTGACGAGGGGAGGCCACTGGGGACACTGGCGCTGTCGGCGGCCAAGGCGCTCACCGGCCGTGCATACCCCGGGGAAGGCGGCGCGGACGCCCGCCGCGCCGCGTGGGCGGCCGTGGGCGTTCACCTCGACGACCTGTCCTCGCTGGTGCTCTGCCTCGGCCTGCCAGGAGACGATCGGACGCCGACCGGGCGCATGCTGGCGGCGGCCCGTGCCGCAGGAGAGCCCTGCGTGCTGACTCTGCGCCAACTCCGCCGCCACGACGGGCCCCTGCCCTCTGCCGGGCTGGTGCGGATCTGCGAGAACCCCGTAGTTGTGGCTGCCGCCGCCGACGAGCTGGGGCCGTCTTGCCCGCCGCTGGTATGTGGTGGCGGTCGGCCCTCGGCGGCTGTCTGGCGCCTGCTCGACCTGCTGTCGGAGGGCGGCGGCCGGTTTGTGTACCACGGCGACTTCGACTGGGGCGGCGTCGCCATCGCCGCGGCCGTCCACGACCGGTACGGCTTCGAGCCGTGGCGCTTCGACACCGCCGCCTACGAGGCGGCGGCTTCCCAGACGGTGGCCTCCCAGGCAGGGCTGACCGAACGGCCGTGCCCGACGCCGTGGGATCCCGCCCTGGCCGAGGCGATGGCGCGCCGCGCGGTGCGAGTGGAGGAGGAGCTCGTCCTACCCGTCCTGCTCAGCGATCTTTCGTCAGGTCTCAACGATCGAGGTACGAGATGACGGACCTGCTGGTGGACTCAGTCCAGATGGCCGAGATAGAGCCCGGCACTATTTCTCCATGAGCTGCCGGGTCGCCTCCGCACGGTGATCAGCGAGTTGCCGGCTCTCCTCGACGCACCGAGAGCAAACGTCAGGAGATACCGCAGCGCAGGGCCAGACCGCGCAGTTCCGGGCTGGTCCGGCCGGAGATCAGCAGCGACTGGACGAGGTCACGCACGGCAGAGCGGGTATGAGTCTCCTGCGGTGCCTGGCGTTCGGCGGCCAGGAGCGCGGCCAGGCACTGATCCCGGTCGCCGGACAGTCCGTGGGCGCGGGCCAGGTCGGTGTAGTAGCGAGCCCGGCGTTCGGTGGTGGGCAGGCTGGCCGGGCGGGTGCAGCGGGCCGCGGTGATGGCGGCGCCGACATCACCGGCGGCGTACTCGGCGGAGATGCGGTGCAACTGGACGGTGGCGGGGGTGAAGCCGCCGCCGTGATCGCGCAGCAGCAGCGGGCCGGTCAGCCGGGCGGCGATGACGCCGAGCGTGAGGCGGGCCAGTTGGCGGCGCGGGCTCGTCGAGAGGCATATCAGCGCGGCTATCAGTTGAGCGAAATGCGCAAGGCCGTAGGGGTCACACAGGCCGAACTCGCCAAAGCGCTCGGGGTGAGCCAGGGCAGGGTCTCCCGGATCGAAAGCGGTGAAGTATCTGGGATCGAAGTCGTTCGTGCGTACGTCGCGGCGCTTGGCGGAACAGTTGATCTGGTTGCCACTCTCGGTGCGCGGCCTGGGTACCTTCGTAGCCCCGGGGCGCCGGTGACGTCCGATGAGGAGTGGACCTCCCGCTCCCTTGTCGGCCGGAAATTTCAGGGGATACTCACCGGTCGTTTCGATACCATCGGGCCCATGGAGGTCTCCAAGCGCACTCTCGCCGCAGCCGCACGAGCTACCAGCTCGTCGGTTGCCGCTGCCTGACCTCTTTCTTCATCGCCGGCGACCGGGAACGGCCGCCGGCGCGTCGTCCCTGTGCTCGTGGTCCTTTCCGGTCCCTCATGACCACGAAAGGGCCTATTGCCATGAACGTCGATCAGACCGTCAGCACCTTCCTCGACTTCTTCCGGGAGCGTGGCCACCAACGCATCACCGGAAGCTCGCTCCTGCCGCCTTCCGGAGATTCGGTGCTGTTCACCACCTCCGGCATGCACCCACTCACCCCGTACCTTGAGGGCCGCCCGCACCCGCTCGGCCGGCGCCTGGTCAACCTGCAACGCTGCCTGCGCACCACCGACCTGGATGAGGTCGGTGACAGGACCCACCTGACGGTGTTCGAGATGCTGGGCTCCTGGTCGCTGGGTGACTACGACCACCAGCAGAGCATTCAATGGGGGTACGAACTGCTGCGCGACGGCTTCGGCCTCCGCCCGGACCGGCTGTACGTCACCGTCTTCGGTGGCGACGAGCAGGTCGGGCCCGACACCGAGTCGCTGCGGACATGGGGCGAGTTGGGCGTGCCGGTGGAGCTGACCGGTGAGGACAACTGGTGGTCCAACGGCCCGACTGGTCCGTGTGGTCCCGACTCGGAGATCTTCGTATGGACCGGGGACGGCCCGCCCCAGGGCACCCCGACCAGTGACCAGCGGTGGGTGGAGGTGTGGAACCACGTACGGATGCGCTACCACCGCCACGAGAACGGCAGCCTGGAACCCCTGCCGCAGTCCGGGATCGACACGGGGATGGGGCTGGAACGGCTCCTCACGATCTTGCAAGACAAGCCGTCGATCTTCGAGACCGATGTGTTCCAGCCGTGGATGACGACCATCCCGCCTTTGTGGAGCACGGACGAGTCGTCGTTACGCGTCATCGTGGACCACCTGCGTTCCAGCATCGTGGTCATCGGTGACGGGGTAATGCCGTCCACCACCGGGCGAGGCTACGTACTGCGCCGGCTCATCCGGCGGGTGCTCACCACTCTGTGGCGCGACGACTCCTCCCGGCTCCTGTCCGACCTTCCTCGGGAGCTCATCGGGCACACACTGGAGCACTTCCGGCAACCGTCCGAGGTCGGCCAGGTGCGCGAGGTGCTGCTCGATGAGGAGCGACGGTTCTCCACGCTCCTCAGGCGAGGCCGGCAGGTGCTGACCCGAGAGGGTTTCAGCGGGAAGTTGCGCCAGGAGGACTACGACTACCTGCACCAGACCCATGGCCTGCCCCGCGACCTCGTTGTCGGCCTGCTCATGGATGCCCCGCCTTCCTCAGGCGGCGGTGTCCCACCGATCGAGGGACATGGTGATCGGGTGGTCCTCTCGTAGCCGGGCCAGCTCCTCCTCCGTGAGCGAGGTCGCGGAGGGAAACGTGTCACCCACCTTCCACCCCGCATGAAGCACGGCGTCTTTGAGCGCGGTGATGGGGTTCCGCGTGGCGAGCCAGCCATGCAGGAACGACGCGAACAGCGCGTCCCCCGCCCCAGAGGTGCTCATCACCCCGCGCGGTGCGACACCCGCCGCCTCGAGCAGGGTGCCATCACGTAGCCCCATGAGGCACCCGCGCCCGCCGAGTCCGACGGCGGCGATCGCGCATCCGGGGTAGCGCTCGAAGACCCCCGCCACCCACTGTTCCGGCGGGCCGGCCAGCCGTTCGTGGCTGCAGAACACGATGTCGGCGACCTCCAGCCAAGGACGGTTGTATGCGTCTTCGACGTCCGTGATCAGATGTACGTCGACCGCGATCGGCACCTCCGACGCCCGCGCGTGCCCCAGCAGGGGACGGACGAACGCGGTGTTGGTGAGTACGGCGAGATCGACGCCGCGGAGCAGGCGGCGGAACACGTCGACCGGGTACTCGACGGTGTTGACTGCGGCGACGTACGGATGCCCGGAGCGCCGTCCGTCCGGAGCCACGAGCACGAGGCCCAGCGACGAGCTCGGTGCCGTCACCACCCCAGGACCGAACAGCCCTCGGGTGCGTAACGACGCGTTGATCGCCTCGCCCGCGACGTCCTCACCCACGAAGGTGCACAGGCGGGCCTCGTCGCCTAGGGCGCGCAGGGTGTCGGCGATGTGGCACGCGGCCCCGGACACCTCGGCTCGCATCCAGTCGGGAAAGCGCAGCGAGGCGTACCGTAGCGGGAACTCCGCGACCGGCATGGCCATGTAGAGGCTGCTGACACCGGCTACGACTATCTTGCTGCCCATTGTTTCTCCTTCAAAGATGGGGCGGAGGGACCGGATCGGTCCGTGGGATGGTGAGCGGCTGCGTGATCCGCATCAGCCGGTACATCAGGCGTCGCATGTTCCGGTCGAAGCGGCCGGGGGCCGAAGTGAGCCGCGCCACGACCGCGGCATGCAGCCCCGGACGATGGCAGGCGGCGGCCGCGCGCAACTGCGCGGTCAGTGGCCGATCGGGCCGTAGCCGGGGCGCGGCCGAAGCCAGCAGCCCCCCGGCGGACTCCGGGTCCACATCGTCTCCCGAACCGCCCACCAGCAGGACCGAGGCGCCGCAGACCGCGCCGTACACCGTGACCGAGCCGTGGTCCCCCACGACGTGATCGGCCGCGACGAGCGCCCCGCGCCAGTCCGCCTCGGGCGGTATCAGGGCGAGCCCGTCACGGAGGCAGTCGGCCAGCCAAGCTCGTACCTGCCAGATGCCGTGCCCGAACCAGACGTTCGGGTGGAAGAGCGCGGCCACACGGTAACGGTCGCGGGGCAGCTCGGCCAGCATCCGCCGGATCAGCTCCGCACGCTGCCCGAAGAGGGACCGCGTTCCCCAGGTCGAGGTCACCACCACGAGTTCGCGATCGTCCTGGATGCCGAGGGCCTGGCGGTAGGCGCGTCGCTCGCCCGCGCTGGCGACCAGCCGGTCATGAGAGGCGTCGCCGACGACCTCGGCGACCGCGACCGCCTCCGGACAGCTCCGCGCCAGCCGCCCGCGCTCCGCGTCGTGGGCGAGCACGATCGCCGACGGGACCACCATGCCGTCCCGGACCAACTCCTGGGCGCTGAGCCCGTACACGCCGCGGGCCGCGACGGCGCCGCCGCCCAGCCGGCGGCTGACCCGCTTGTTGTAGCCCGCGCCGTGCGGGATGACCACGAGCGGCGCGTGGATGTCCTCGATCCCCCCGTAGGCCGCGGAGACGGCGAGGTCGAAGCGCTCGCGGATGGCCAGTTGCCACGGCATCACCACGCCGCCGATGCGTCCGAGCAACTCGCTCACCCCGTTGCCGAAGACGTCCGGGCCCATGGTGAACACCACCTGGACGCGCAGGTCGGCGGCGAGAAGACGGACGACGTCCAGCAGACGCTGCCCGGCGGTGACCGTGTGAACGATCACGAGTACAGTCCGCAGGCCGCGGCGCGTCACCCAGCGCGCCGCATCTGGCCCTACTGGCACGCGGTACCCCTCTGAACAGGACATCGGGCTTTCGAACCCCCCATTTTTCGTGTACGGCGCGGTTTCCTGTCGCCGTATTCGCCCCGGCCGTAATCCCCGTCTTAACGGCTCAATCCAAGAGTCGACCGCATTCCTGGACAAAACCTTGCAACAATCGTGAAGTTGAAGAGTCAGATCAAAGGTGCGTATGGACCATTAAGCGAATACGCGGGAAACTGGCGACACGTGAGCCTTTAGCGGTGAAAGGACACTCATGGAGTTCCGAATACTCGGCTCCGTGGAGTTGTGGGCAGACGGGGAGGCATGTGAGCTCGGATCTGCCAAGGAGCGGTACGTGCTGGCGATCCTGCTCCTGTCGCCCGGGCAGCCCGTGTCCATAGAGACCATGATCAACCGGGTCTGGGGCGACGCGCCGCCGGCAAAGGCGCGGGAGAGCGTCCACAGCTATATCGCCCGGCTGCGCGGCCGCCTGAATCGGCGCTTCGGCGATACCCGGGCGCGGCTGAGTTACCGTTCCGGGGCTTACGTTCTGGAGGTCGATCCCCAGCGGATAGACCTGCATCGTTTTCGGCAGCTTAACGTGCAGGCGCGGGCCATAGCGGACAGCGGGAACCCGGAAGACGCCCTCCGCCTGCTCCGCGAAGCGGAGAATCTGTGGCGGGGCGATCCGCTTTCCGGCCTACCCGGAGAATGGGTGACGACGTTCAGGACGAGTTTGGAGAGCGAGCACCGCGCGGCGATCGGCACGCGCCTGGCGATGGAGCTCGACGCGGGTCGGCACGCCGAACTGGTCGGGGAGTTGTACGGGCTGGTCGATCAGTATCCGTATGACGAGTCGTTCGTCGAGCATCTGATGGTGGCTCTGTATCGCTGCGGGCGTCAGGGTGACGCGCTGGAGGCGTACCACCGAGCCAGCCACCGCCTCTTCGGCGACCTCGGAGCCGAACCCGGCCCCTCCCTTCGCGGTACGTACGACCGCATGCTCCGCGGCGATCCGGAACTGGCCGCACCGCCCGCCCGCCACCGCACCCTCGGCGGGCCGCTCGCCGACAACCTGCCCAGGGATGTCCAGGACTTCACCGGGCGGGAGACGGAGCTGAACCAGTTGTACGCCGTGTTGGATCGTTCCCCCTCAGCGGTCGTGATCGAGGCCATCGACGGCATGGCCGGGATCGGCAAGACGGCGCTCGCCATCCACGCGGCGCACCGGCTGAAGGACCGGTATCCGGACGGCCGGTGGTACCTCCATCTCCGCGCGCACGATCCCCACCAGCCGCCACTGGACCCCGCCGAAGGTCTCGACGCCCTGCTGCGGCTTCTGGGAGAGGATCCCCGGCGGATTCCCGAGGCGCTGGAGCCGCGCGCGGCGCTGTGGCGGGCGTGGCTCGCCAACCGCCGGATACTGATCGTGCTGGACGACGCGGCCGGCGCCGACCAGGTGCGGCCGTTCCTTCCCGGGGCGCCCGGCTGCCTCGTGCTGGTCACGAGCAGGCGGCGGCTGGCCGGCCTCGAAGGGGCGCGACCGCTTCCGCTGGACGCTCTGGCGCCCCCCGAGGCGGCGCTGCTCTTCCGCCGGATCGTCGGCCAGGACCGGCAGCTCGACGCCGGTGACGTCAACCGGCTCGTCCAGTTGTGCGGGTACCTTCCGCTCGCGGTCACGATCATGGCGAACAAGCTCCGTCACCGGCCGGCGCGCGGCGTCGGGGACCTGGTGGCGAAGCTGTCCCGATCCAGGGATCGGCTGGCCGAGATGCACGCGGGAGACAGGGACCTCGTCACCGCGTTCGAACTGTCGTACCGGGACCTGTCTCCGGACCGGCGGCACGCGTTCCGCCGCCTCGGCCTGCACGTCGGCGCCGACCTCACCGCGGGCGCGGCCGCGGCGCTGATCGGCTGTGACCTCGCGCGGGCCGAGCGCGTCCTGGAGGAGTTGATCGACCGGCACCTCGTGGAGGAGCCGGACTCCGGCCGGGTCAGATTTCACGATCTGCTCCGCGCGTATGCGGGGGAACGCGCTGCTGAGGAGGAGCCTGCGGAGGAACCGCGGCGAGCCGTACATCGGCTGCTCGACTTCTACCTCTACACCGCCGACCAGGCCGACCGCATCCTCTACCCGCACAGGCGCAGAGCCGCCGTGGACGTGGCCCATCCGACCCCTGATCTATCGTCTGTGAGCGATCCGCGCTCCGCAGCCGAGTGGTTGCGCGCCGAGCGGGTCAATCTGGTGATGTGTGTACGCCACTCCGCCGACCACGGCTTCCCGGCACACGCGGTTCAGCTCTCGCAGGCCGTCGCGACGTACCTCGAACGTTCGGCGCACTGGGAGGACGCCGCCCGCATCCATGAGCTCGCTCGCCGGGGTTGTCAGGAGATGGGTGACCGCGAGGGGGAGGCCGGCGTGGAGCTCGAACTGAGCTTGGTACGCAGCCGCACAGGCCACTACGCCGAGGCCTTCGAGCACGCCGTCAACGGTCTCGGTGCCTTCCGAGCCCTCGATGACCGGCGCGGCGAGGCTGACGCCCTGGACCACCTCGCCCACGTGTGCTGGCTGTCCGGGCGCAACCGCGAGGCACTGGCGTACGCGGAGGAGGCGCTCGCGCTGTTCCGTGCCGTGGGGGACCGGTACGGGGAAGGGAACGCATTGCAGCATTCGGGGATCGCGCTTTCGTCCCTGGGGCGTACGGAGGAGGCGGTGGCCGTCTTCGAGAGCTCGCTGGAGATCGTGGAGGAGCTCGGGGATGCTGCCACCAAGGCGATGTTGTTGAACAATTTCGGGGAACTGCACCTCAAACGTGGTGATTATCGGGAGGCGCTCAGGCTGTTCCGGGACGCGCTCGCCATGATGCGGGACGCGAGATGGCGGCAGAACGAGGGTGTGGCCTTGAACAACGTGGCCAGCGTCATGGTCCTTGAGGGGCGCCGCGACGAGGCCCTGCACTTCTATCGTGAGGCCTTGTCAATTTACCGAGAGACCGGTGATCGCCGGAACGAAGCCGACGGGTTGAGCAGTATTGGGTCGATGTATCTGGACATGGGACTGACCGCTGAAGCGCTGATCCATTTCCAGAAAGCGCTTGCTATCTCGGGTGATATCGGGGATCAGTATGAAACGGCGCGTGCGCTCCAGAGGATTGGTGACACCCAGCAGGCTGGTGGGCAGTTTGTCCTTGCTCGGGATACTTATGGGCGGGCGCTCTCTTTGGCTAGGGATGTGGCGGATCCCTCTCTGGTGGCTGGTTCCCTTCAGCGTCTCGGTGAGAGTCTCTTGCGGATTCATGGGAGGAGTGCGGCGGAAGAGGCGTGGAGGGAAGCTTTGGGGATATTTGAGCGGTTAGGTACGCCGGAGGCGGCGATCCTGCGAAATCGCCTGAATGACCACGATGCGGCAGGATAGAAAGCTGGCACCAGCCGGTCTTCTTGCCTCTTGGGGGCTATGCTTCACTTGCTGCCGTAAGAGCATGAAGTTACGAAAGGTAAGAAGAATGCACTACATGTTTATGTGGTTGGTTGGGTTGTAGCAGCTGATGGGCCCTCAAGAGAGGTGGTCCAGGCGGCCCCTGAGCCGGAGATACGTCGCGGACTTGGCTTCGCCAAGCACTTCCAGCGCCATCTCATAGCAATGGCACGCCTCTTCCGGTCGGCCGGTACGCTGGGCCAGTTCGCCCAGGCCTTCCAGGGCCGCGGCCCGGCCGACCGAAGATCCCAGCCGATTCATCATCTCCAGCGCGGAGCGCAGTTCGCGATCCGCCTGCTCGTGATCGACTTGGGCATACCCGAGAAGGATCCCAACGCGGGCCCGGTTATAGAGGTCGTCCACTCCGCGCAGCAGCCCTCGTGCCTGCTCAAGGTGAATCACCGCATCAGGTCCTCGTCCCTGGGTCACGAGGACCCCAGCAAGATCGATCAACCCAAGCGCCGCCTTCCGGTCGGCCCCCAACTCTCGGAAGATGCCGATCGAGGCCGTGAACCCGGCAATGGCCGCATCGCGGTCGCCCCGCCCCGCCGCGACCAGCCCGAGTCGCCGCAGCGACCCCGCCTCCCTCTCCCGCTCACCAAGTCGGCGCCAGATCTCCAGCGCCTCGTCGAACCGCGCGACGGCGTCGTCATACCGCCCCAGGTCGTTCAGGCTCAGCCCCAGGCGGTTCAGCATCTTCGCCTCGCCGTAGAGGTCCCCGGCCGCGCGCGCCGCCGCCAGTCCCGTCTCCTCCACCCCGACTCGCTCCACGTGATGGCCCATGTACAGGAACAACGGCCACATGGCATCGGCGAGCTGCCACGCCATCACCTCCCGGCCGCGCGCGTGCGCCAGGGTGACGGCGGCGCTCAGGTTCGTGCGTTCGGACTCCAGCCAGCCGAGCGCGTCCTGCGGGCCGCCGAAGTCCGTCGGCTCGGCGGGAGACGGCTCGGCATCGCGAGGCAGCCCGGTACGGTACGGCCGCAGCTGACGTTCCGCGCGCGCGGCCGTGGCGAGGTACCACGCGAGCAGCCGCCCCTCGGCGCCCTCACGCTGGTCTTCGGCTTCGACCAGTTGCGCTGCGTGCAAGCGAACCAGCGCGTGATGGAAGCGACAGCGGCCGTCAGAGATATCGGTCAGCAAGTTCGCGTCGGTCAACTCGCCGAGCAGCCGCCTGGCCTCCACCCGGGGGATGCCGGCGAGCGCGGCCGCCGCGTCCCCGCCGAACGTGCTCCCTGGTACGAGGGCGAGGAGCCGGTACAGCCGAGCAGTTTCAGGGCGGAGCGCCCGGTAGGAGAGGTCGAGCGCGGAGCGGAGTGCCACGTCGTCTCCGATCGTCAACGCCTGCTGCTCCTCGGCCAGCGCGGTGACCATGGCGCGGATCGGCCAGCTTGGCCTCCCGGCCAGTCGGGCCGCCGCGACGCTCAGGGCCAGCGGCAGTCGCATGCACAGTTCGACCAGCTCGGCCGCTGCCTCAAGTTGCCGATCCAGCCGGTCGCTCCCCAGCGCGTCGCGGAGAAGCGCGAGACTCGCCGCAGCGTCGAAGCGATCGATGTACACCCCACGCGCTCCCTGGACCACCAGACCTGCCAGCCGGTACCTGCTGGTCACCACGGTGATGCTCGCCGGTGAGGCTGGGAGCAGCGGCCGCACCTGAGCGGCTGTGAACGCGTCGTCGAGCACGACGAGAAGCCGCTGGTCATGGGTCACTGTCCGATACAGCGCCGCACGCTGGGCGGTATCACCCGGTATGAGCTCTGCCGGGATGCCGAGGGCATGCAGGAAGTCGCCCAGCACCTCCTGGGGGGAGGCCGGGGCGCCGTCCGAATGTCCACGTAGTTCGGCGTACAACTGCCCGTCCGGGTAGTGCGAGCGGATCATGTGCGCCCAGCTCAGGGCCAGCACGGACTTGCCCACGCCCACAGAACCCGTTATCAGCGCGGTGATCGGTGCATCTGTCGTGTCCTCCCGCAGGGCCTCCAACTCGGCGATGGCGGCTTCGCGGTCGACCAGGCGCGGGCGCGGGGGAAGTTGGCTCGGCGCGGGCAGGGAGGTCACTTCGTGGAAATGGACTCCGCCCAATATGTCACGGGCTTGGACAAGCGAACCATAAACTATCCCACCCGCCTCGTTGTACACAATTTCTGACAGCTTTCTCTTGGCTATCACGCCGTTTCGACACCAATCCACGCCTCGGCCCGGCGTCCGCTCCATGCGGACGGAGCAGCCCGGAATACGGACATCAGCTGCAACAATGACGGATGAAAAAACATGCTGCAATATACCGAGGGTTCATGTCGGGCATGACGCTCTGTATTCTGTCGCTGGCATGACTGTGAGATTGGCCTGCACCAGCCGGAACGCCCACAGGAGAACTACGCGACAGCGCGGTAAAACGGTCGCCAATCGGAGATTCGGTGTGCGGCCATTACCGGCCGGCCAAAGACATAGGCCTTCGCCAGAGCTGTGGGATGCCGTTACGCCGACCTGCGGCGTATCGCCGATCGCGAGGTCTCCCCGCCTGGCGTCAGCTCGCGCCTTTGCTGATGTTCGTGCTCGGCGACGAGACCTGTCTCCGCCAACGTCGCACGGCTTATGCCAGATGGTCGAATTCGCCGTCCTTGGCGCCGTCTAACCATGCCTGCCACTCTGCGCTGGTGAAGATGAGCGTCTCGTCGTCCGGCCCGTTACTGCGGATGGGGGCGCTGGTAACTCGAAGTAGTCGCTCTTGGCCCCGGTGAGGAATGGCCTCCAGGTATCTGCACCTGCCTGAAATTCGGGACCGAAGGGGTTTTTCGAATCATGTAAGGCGACGCCTGCGCCACTTGGCTTCATTTGGACGCACTCGTCAGTCATCGCCTCGCCTTCGTCGCGTCCTTGATCAGAGACACCGAGTCATCGGGTGCCAGAGCCGTCCGGAAAGGCGGCGACCAGGAACCGGTAGGTCCACGTGGCCAGCGGTTCTCCCTGGCCCGGTCGAGCACCAGGTCGATGGCCGCGCCTCGTCGTACACAGGACCGGAACCTGTTTGACTGAGAGTGGGCACAGCCTATGGCCGCGTTAACCCCCTTTGTGTAGGGAGAGATATCTTCCCTGGATGATGTACACCTTTGAGTAACTCCGAGGCTTTGTCGCCGTAGCCGAGGAACTGCACTTTGGTCGGGCGGCCATGCGGCTTCGCATGACCCAGCCGCCGCTGAGTCGGCAGATCCGGAAACTCGAATCAGCCGTGGGTGTGCAACTGCTCGAACGTGACAACCGGCGCGTGGCGCTCACGCCGGCCGGTGAGGCCTTCCTCGGCGAGGCGCGGCGCATTCTGGCCATCGCCGAAGCCGCGTCCGATCTGGCGCAGCGCGTTCACTTCGGCACCTGCGGCTTGATTCGCCTCGGCTTCACGGCCACGGCCACGTTCAGTGTCCTTGGCCGTATGCTCAACCGGCTCGAACACGAACTGCCGGACGTACAGATCGAACTGTTTGAGATGGTGACCCGCGAGCAGGTCGCAGCTCTCGCCGGCGAGGACCTCGACCTCGGCCTGGCACGCCCACCGTTCGACCCCGAGTTGTTCGATTCCCTCTTGGTGTATCGCGAGGCACTGTTGCTGGCGGTGCCCGCCGGGCACCGGCTGACCCGACTCGATCGGCCCGCGCACGCCGACGACCTCGGCACCGAGCCGTTGATCTTCCACGGGCAGCAGCGAGCTCGCTACTTCTACGACCTGGTGGTCAGCACTGTGCCGCTGGCCCAGGAACGAGTGGTGCACAGCGTGAGCCAGGTGCTCACCATGCTGTGGTTGGTGTCCGCCGGTCGTGGTATCGCCTTCGTTCCCGCTTCCGCCGCCCTGAACAACGTCCCGGGCGTGGAGTACGTACCCCTGACCACTCGCCATCCCGAACCTGTCGAACTGCACCTACTGTGGTCGCGGCACTCGCGTAACCCAGCGCTCAGCCGGGTGCTGCACGCCCTGAGGAGCGGTTGCCCCGATGGTCCGCCCACGCGGTGACCTTGGTGTTCACTGAGCGCCGCCGCCGATGATGCCATCACGGTATCAAGTGATGCGGAAATGCTCTTGGACAAGCATCATCAATGCTCCTTAGCGTGACGGCGTGGCGCTGACCCCCCTTCCGAACCGGCCGGCCGATTGACCACCGGCCTGCTCGCGTTCCCCGTGACCCACCCACTTTGACGATCGACTCGTCGGCGACGAACCCCGAGGCGGAACTCGGCATGGCTGGGCCAGGTGTGGTTCGATTCGCGTCGCGCGGACCTGCGAGTGAGTGGACATCGTCAACGAGGTGTCGAAATGGTGCTCGGAGTGCGGTTCCTCTGGTGAGCCCGAACTCATGACAACGCGGCGTCCTTCCCCTCAGCCATCTCGTTGCATACCGGGGTTTCGGCATCACGCTTCGGTCCAACCCCCCAGAAGGGACACCGCACATGGAATCGAGCAACGTGGATCGCAGATCACTGTTCCGCGCCGGCGCCGCGACGGCCGGGGTCGGCCTCGCATCGATGATGGCCTCGCCAGGCCCTGCCGCGGCAGCATCCGCCGACGCCCAAGACCAGGGCAACACCGCCAAGCCACGCATGGTGCTGGGCACCCAGAGGCGTTCGCCGTCTGAGGCCGCGCTCCTGGAGTTCAAGCGCCACGGCGTCGCCCGAGTGTGCGGCTACCCGGTGGACCCGCCCTACGACCAGAAGACCGGCGATCGCGGGTATTGGCTCGTGTCCGAGGTGGAGCAGGAGAAGGCGCGCATCGAGAGCCAGGGCCTGGTGATGGACATGGTCGCCCTGCCGTTCCTCGAATCATCATTGATCGACACCGACTTCCGTCCCGCGATCATGATGGGCAAGAGTCCTGAGCGGGACCGGGACATCGAGGACATTCAGCGGATGATCGAGGCCTGTGGCCGTGCCGGCGTCGGAACCATCAAATACAACATGAGCATCCTGGGTGTGATGACCACGGGTGAGGTGCCCGGCCGCGGGGGATCGAAGCTACGCCAGTTCCGGGCGAGCGACCTCGACTACAACCTGCCGGACACCATCGCGGGCAAGGTCGATCCCGACACGTACTGGGAGCGCATCGACTACTTCCTCGAGCGGGTCGTCCCGGTGGCGGAGCAGTACAAAGTGCGTCTCGCCTGCCACCCCCAGGATCCGGGAACGCCGCCGGGCGGGTACCGCGGCGTGGTCGAGAACGTCCTCAGCGTCCCCGGCGGCAAGGGCCTGTTCAGGTTCCTGGACCTGCGCAGCAACCGCTACCACGGCCTCAACCTCTGCTGCGGGACGCTGGCGGAGATGCTGTGGAACCCGAAGCGGGAGATCTACCCCATCGTCCAGAAGCTGGCCGCCACCAAGCGCGTGTTCAACATCCACCTGCGCAACATCAAGGGGCGGCGCAACGACTTCGTCGAGACCTGGGGCGACGAGGGTGACATCGACCACGCGGAGATCATCAACATCCTGGCCGACGCGGGATACGACGGGGCGATCGACCCCGACCACGTACCTCCGAGTGACGCCGACCCATCGAAGTCGCAGGCCTACGCGCAGGGATACGGCTACATCCTCGGCATGATCGCGGCCGCCGAACACCGAGCAGCGCGACGGAACCCCCGAGAGTAGCCGTTCCACGGCGTCGACAAGATCGCTGTTCCGGGGCGGAGCAGGTTCCGCCCCCGGCAGCCCTGGCCTGGCGCACGCGAGGCGTGATCATCCGGGCACTATGGTCCCGTGGATCTGCTTGACGACGACGCGCTCGAACGCTCCTCCGTCGTGGCCAACTGCCGGATGAATCGCGAACGACGCCTGCCCGGCTACGACCGGGAGCTGGGCATCAATGTCCTCGACACGCTGCGTTCCAGGCAGCGGCCGGTGCGTTGGCTCGATCTGTGCTGCGGGACGGGGAACGCCCTCGGCCAGGCCGCCGACCTTCTCAGCGACGGCGACGGCGACGGCGACGGCGATGATGACGAGGACGATGACGATGTCGAGATCGTCGGCGTCGACCTGGTCGACTTCTTCGCCCGCTCCCCGAGCCCGCCGCGCCTGCGACTGATCACCGCCTCCGTCGTCACCTGGGAGCCCGAGCAGCACTTCGACCTGATCACCTGCGTTCACGGGCTGCACTACATCGGGGACAAGCTCGGAGTGCTCGCCAGGATCGGCACGTGGCTCGCCGATGACGGCCTGTTCATCGCGAACTTCGACGTTCGCTCGATCCGTCTCGGGGATGGCACACCCGCCGGCCGCCACCTCACCACGTCCCTGCGCTCGCAGGGCGTGCGGTACGACGGCCGCACCCGGCGGATCAGCTGGACGGGCCGGCGCCTCATCGACTTGCCGTACCGCTACCAGGGTTCTGACGATCAGGCCGGTCCCAACTACACCGGCCAGCCTGCGGTCAACTCCTACTACGTACGAGGGACTTCTCATTAGCTCGTGAGCAGAGCTAATATTTTTCGTATGGACAAAACGGACCTTCCCGACGCCCTCGTCGGCGTCCTGACCAGCATTCAGCGGCTGGTCCGGCGCAGGTTGCGCCAGGGGATGACCGGGCCGCGGCTGCGCGGCGCCCAGGTCGAGCTGCTGCGGCTGGTCGCGGCCAACCCCGGCATCGGGGTCTCGGCGGCGGCCAAGGAGCTCTACCTGGCGGGGAACTCGGTGTCCACGCTGGTCAACCAGCTCACGGCCGCCGGGCTACTGCGCCGCGAGACCGGCCATGACGACCGCCGCTCCGCCCGGCTGCTGCCCACCCCCGAGGCCGAGGCGCGGCTGCGGGCCTGGGAGGAGCGGCGCGCCGCGCTCGTTCGCGAGCAGATCGAACGGCTCAGTGAGGAGGACCGGGCCGCGCTGAGCGTCGCGCTCCCTGCGCTGCGCAGGCTGGCCGAGGGACTGCACGAGGAGATGGAGATGGCATGAGGGACGACCCGCCGGCGGTCAGCTGTACCGGCCTGAGCTACGCCTTCGGTCAGACCAAGGCCGTGGACGGCCTCGATCTGACGGTGGTCTCCGGCGAGGTGTTCGGGCTACTCGGTCCCAACGGCGCGGGCAAGACCACCGCCATCCGCTGCGTGACCACGCTGCTGCCCGTCCCGACCGGGATGGTGCGGGTGTTCGGGCACGACGCGGCCACCGAACAGATGGCGGTGCGCCGCCTGCTGGGCTACGTCCCCCAGCAACTGTCGGCGGACGCGGGCCTGACGGGCCGCGAGAACGTCTCCCTGTTCGCCCGCGTTTTCGACGTCCCCCGGCGTGAGCGGGTGGCCCGGGTCGGCCAGGCGCTGGAGGCGGTCGGGCTCGCCGACGCCGCCGACCGGCTGGCCGCCACCTACTCCGGCGGCATGGTACGCCGCCTCGAACTCGCCCAGGCGCTGGTCAGCGCCCCACGCCTGCTCATGCTCGACGAGCCGACGATCGGGCTCGACCCCATCGCCCGCACCAGCGTGTGGGAGCACATCATGGCGGTACGCGCCGCCACCGGGATGACCGTCCTGGTCACCACGCACTACATGGACGAGGCCGACCAGTACTGCGACCGGATCGCGCTCATGCACCACGGACGCGTACGGGCGCTCGGCACGCCGGAACAGCTCACCGACGACCTGCGCGCCCGCCTCGGCGACGGCTCGGTGCCGACGCTGGAGGACGTCTTCCGTGACGTCGCCGGCAGCGGCCTCGAAGACGGAGGAGGGGAGTTCCGCGATGTCCGACGTACCCGCAACACCGCCTCCCGCGTCGGCTGAAATGACCGGTGTCGGCGGTCTTGACCTGCTGCTCGTTCCGCCCCGCCCCCGTACGGGGTGGCGCGTGCTGCCCGCCAGGGTCACCGCGATGTGCGTGGTGGAGCTGCAGAAGCTGCGCCACGATCGCACCGAGCTGTACACCCGCGCGATCCAGCCCGCCCTGTGGCTGCTGATCTTCGGCGAGACCTTCACCCGCATCAAGGTGATCCCGACCGGCGGCATCCCGTACCTGGACTATCTGGCCCCCGGGATCATCGCCCAGTCCACCATGTTCATCGCCATCTTCTACGGCATCCAGATCATTTGGGAACGCGACTCGGGCGTCCTGACCAAGCTCCTGGTCACGCCGACCCCGCGGGTCGCGCTGGTCACCGGCAAGGCGTTCGCCGCCGGGGTGAAGGCGATGATCCAGGCGGTGGTCGTGGTGCTCATCGCCGCGCTGCTGGGCGTGAGCATGACCTGGAACCCCCTGCGCCTGGCCGGCGTGATCGTGGTCGTGCTGCTCGGCTCGGCGTTCTTCTCCTGCCTGTCGGTGACGATCGCCGGGATCGTGCTGACCCGCGACCGGCTGATGGGGATCGGGCAGGCCATCACCATGCCGCTGTTCTTCGCGTCCAACGCCCTCTACCCGACCACGGCCATGCCGGACTGGCTGCGGTACATCAGCGTGATCAACCCCCTCAGCTACGAGGTCGACGCGCTGCGCGGGCTGCTGCTCGGCATCCCCTCGGACCTGCCGCTGGACTTCGTGGTGCTGCTCGCGGCCTCGACGATCGGCATCACGGCGGCGTCCTGCCTGCTGGGGCGGCTGGCGCGATGACTCGGCTCCGAGAGCGCGATGAGGAGTAGGCTGGGTGGCGCGCGCTCAGGGCGCCACCGGTCCGCGGGAAGGGCTAAGCCCACCTGATGCTCATCGAACGACCCGGCCCGACCTCTTTTCCAGCCTGATCATGCGGACCTCAGGCCAGACGGAAAGGAGGCTTTCATGCCTGTCCATCGCCTGCCCGACAACCCCAGCATCGAACAGCTCCGCAAGCAGGCCAAGACACTCCTGCGGGACGTACGGGCGGGAGTTCCTGAGGCGCTCGGGCTCGTCAACGAGTTCCATCCCCGAAGTCCGGAGACGCTCAAGCTGTCCGACGCGCAACTCGTCACCGCCCGCATGTACGGCTTCGCGACCTGGCCCAGGCTGAAAGAGCACATCGGCACCATCGAGCACTACTCCCGGTCGCCGCACCGGGTCGCGCCGAGGGAGGAGTTGCCGGAGGAGTTCCTGCGGCTCGCCTGCCTCACCTACGGCACGGACTACCCGGGCCGGACCGAGGACGCCGACCGACTGCTGGCCCAACACCCACAGTTGCCCACCACGAACGTCTTCACGATGGCGGCCACCGGCTCGGCCGATGCGCTGGCCGACGTCCTCGCCGAGAATCCGGGGCTGGCCCGGACGCAGGGCGGCCCGTTCGCGTGGGAACCGCTGCTGTACCTGGCCTACGCGCGGCTCGTCACTCTCGGCAGCTACGTGACCGCGGCCCGGCTCCTCCTCAAGCACGGCGCGGACCCGAACACCGGATTCCTGTGGGATGGGCTGCCCTCGCCGTTCACCGCGCTCACCGGCGCGTTCGGCGGCGGAGAAGGCCACCAGCCGCCGCATCCGCAGGGCCTGGCGCTGGCCAGACTGCTGCTGGAGGCCGGAGCGGACCCCAACGACAGCCAGGCCCTGTACAACCTCGGGCTCGGCGGCGCCTGCCCCGACGACACCACCCACCTTGAGCTGCTGCTGGAGTACGGACTGGGCCGCGGTGACGGCGGACCGTGGCATGCCCGCATGGGACCGACGCTGCAGTCCCCGCGGCAGCTCATGCGTGACGAACTGGCCACCGCCGCGCTGCGGGGCTGCCCGCGACGGGCCCGGCTGCTCCTGGCGCACGGCGCCGAGGTGAACGGCCTGGGCGGGCATCCGGCGTACGGCGGACGCACACCGTACGAGCTCGCCCTGCTGAACGGACACACCGAGGTCGCGGAGACCCTCGCCGCGGCGGGCGCCTCCGCGACGCTGGACGAGATGGAGGCGTTCACCGCCGCCTGCATGCGCGCCGATGCCGACGCGGTGGCCGGATTCGGCCCCGAACCGCTGGCGCGAGCGCTCGCCCGATCCCCCGGACTGATCACCAGCGCGGCCGAGCAGCGCAAGCCCGCGGCGGTGCGACTGCTCGCCGGTCTCGGCTTCGACGTGAACCTCCTGCACCGATCCACCCCGCTGCACGCGGCAGCCTGGAACGACGACGTCGAGACGGCCAGGACACTGATCGAGCTCGGCGCCGACCCCACGATCAAGGACACCGCGTACGACTCGACCCCACTCGGCTGGGCCGAGCACGGCGGCAAGCACCGCGTGGCGACTTACCTGCGGAATCTGGGGTGATCACTCAGCCGATCACCGCTTGGTCCGGCTGAGCCGGTGGGCGAGCCGGTCCAGCGACAGGTTGATGCCGATGAAGATGGCTGCGATGAGGATGGCCGCCGGGATGATGTTCGAGAAGTTGGCCGCGATCCCGTTCAGCCCGCGGTCCACCAGCTCGTCGTAACCCACGATCAGCCCGAGCGCCGAGTCCTTCAGCAGCACCACGAACTGGCTGATCACGGCCGGCATCATGGCCCGGAACGCCTGCGGCAGCAGCACCAGCCGCATGACCTGCCCCTTGCGCAGCCCGATCGCGCAGGCCGCCTCCGCCTGGCCGCGGGGCAGGCTCAGCACCCCGGCCCGGATGATCTCGGCGATCACCGACCCGTTGTAGAAGGTCAGCCCGAACACCACGGCCGTGAAGGCCGAGACGTTCACCCCGATGAGCACGTAGGAGCCGAAGAACGCGAAGAAGATGAGCAGCAGCAGCGGCACGGCCCGGAAGAACTCGACCACGGCCGCCGCCGGCCACCGGATCCACCGGTGGTCCGAGAGGCGGGCCGTCGCGAAGACGAGCCCGAACAGGCCCGCCAGCACGACACCCGCCACCGCCGCGGCCAGCGTTCCGGCCAGTCCCGGCAGGATGAAGGTGGTCCACACCTCCGGCCGCAGGAACGGTGTCCACTTGGCGGCCGACCACTGCTCCTTGGCGTCGAACCGTACATAGATCACATAGGCCAGCGCCAGCAGCACCAGCGCGATGACCCCGGCCAGCACCCGGTTGCGGCGCGCGCCGCGCGGCCCCGGCGGCTCGTAGAGGTTGGCGTAGCTCACCGGGCCACCGCCAGCCGCCGCGACAGCCAGCCGAACAGCAGGCCCATGGGCAGGCACAGCAGCACGAACCCGGCCGCGAACCCGAGGAAGATCTGCATCACCTGGTCCCCGTACGTCTCGATCATCTCCCGCATCCGCACCGACGCCTCGCTCACGCCCACCACGAGCGCGATCGTGGTGTTCTTGGTCAGCGCGATCAGGATGCTGCCCAGCGGCGCGACCACCGCGCGGAACGCCTGCGGCAGCGTGATCAGCCGCAGCGTCTGGAGGAAGCCGAGCCCGAGCGAGCGGGCGGCCTCGGCCTGGCCGACCGGCACCGTGTTGATGCCCGAGCGCAGCGCCTCGCAGACGAACGCCGAGGTGTAGGCGGTCAGGCCGACGCAGGCCAGCCAGAAGTTGTTGGTCGCGATGTCGGACGAGAGCTCCACGCCCAGGTTCGCGCCGACGCCGAGGCCGGTGAACAGCAGCACCAGCGTCAGCGGGGTGTTGCGGGCCACGGCCACGTAGACGGTGGCGGTACGGCGCAGGGTCGCCAGCGGCGCGACGCGCATGGCCGTCAGCAGCGTGCCGAGCACCAGTGAGCCGAGCGCGCTCACCGCCGTCAGCCGCACGGTCATCCAGAAGGCCGCGACGACGGTGTCCCACTCCAGGAGCAGCGCGTCCATGATCAGTACTGCTCCAGCTTCGGGGCCTCCGGGACGGTGAAGCCGGCGCCGCCGAAGCTGGTCTCCAGCGCCTTCTTCCAGCTACCGTCGGCGAACATCTTGGTCAGCGCCTCGTTGACGGCCTTGCGGCCCGCCGAGTCGTCCTTCTTGAGCCCGATGCCGTACTTCTCCGTGCTGAACGGCTTGCCGACCACCTTGAGCTTGCCGGTGTGCTGCGCGGCGTACCCGGCGAGGATCACGTTGTCCGTGGTGATCGCGTCGAGCTGTCCGCCGAGCACCCGGTCCACGCACGCGGAGTAGGTCCGCTCCTCCTGCAGCTGCACCGTTTTGGCGTAGCCGTCCTTGACCTTCTGCGCCGACGTCGACCCGGCGACCGAGCACAGCTTCTTGCCGTTCAGCGCGTCGGGCCCGGTCAGCGTCGCGTCGTCCGCCCTGACCAGCAGGTCCTGACCGGCCACGAAGTACGGCCCGGCGAAGGAGACCTTCTGCTTGCGCGCGTCGTTGATGGAGTACGTCGCCACCACCATGTCCACCTGGCCCTGCTGCAGGAACGCCTCCCGGTTGGCCGACACCGTCTCCTTGAACGTGATGTCCTTGGCCTCGACGCCCAGCGACTTGGCCACGTACTTGGCGATCTCGATGTCGAACCCGGTGAAGGTGCCGTCCGGTGTCCGCAGGCCGAGCCCCGGCTGGTCGGCCTTCACCCCGATGACCAGCTTCTTGTCGTTCTTGGCCTTGTCCACGACCGAGTCGTAGCTCGCCTGGCCACTCCCACACGCGGTGGCGGTGAGGGCGACGACGGCGAACATCGCGTAAAGGGATCTTCCAAACATGACGCGTCCTTAGTGAGTCTCAGTGAGTGAGGATCTTGGCGAGGAACGACTTGGCGCGCTCACTGCGCGGGGTGCCGAAGAAGTCGTCGGGGGCGTTCTGCTCGACGATCTCGCCGTCGGCCATGAACACCACGCGGTCCGCGGCCCGGCGGGCGAAGCCCATCTCATGCGTGACGACGACCATGGTCATGCCCTCACGGGCGAGCGCCGTCATCACCTCCAGCACCTCGTTGACCATCTCCGGGTCGAGGGCCGAGGTGGGTTCGTCGAACAGGAGCACCTTCGGCTCCATGGCCAGCGCGCGGGCGATCGCGACGCGCTGCTGCTGGCCACCCGACAGCTGCGCGGGGAACTTCGCCGCCTGACCGCCGATGCCGACGCGCTCCAGCAGTTCGTACGCCTTCTTCTCGGCGTCCGCCCTGCTCTTCTTCAGCACGTGGACCTGCCCGAGCACGACGTTCTCCAGAACCGTCTTGTGCGCGAACAGGTTGAACGACTGGAACACCATGCCGACCTCGGCTCGCAGCCTGGCCAGTTGCCGCCCCTCCTCGGGCAGCGGCGTGCCGTCGATCAGGATGGTGCCGGAGTCGATGGTCTCCAGCCGGTTGATGGCGCGGCACAGGGTGGACTTGCCGGCGCCCGACGGGCCGATGATCACCACGACCTCGCCCCGCCGTACGCTCAGGTCGACGTCCCTGAGTACGTGATGATCGCCAAAGCGTTTGTTGACCTGGTCGAGGACGACCAGCCCCTGCTCGGACACGGGTAACGCTCCTTCCGTCCGCGTTGGCGCAACGGTAGGAACGGCATGTGTCACGCAGAGGGTTGTGCGCGTTCTGCTCAGTGATCGGCGGGCCGGTTAACGATCGACCGGCGGCTTGGCCTGCGTGGCGGTCGCGCCGGACAGGCCGATGGTGTCCCTGAACGCCCGGTCCCACTGCCCGTCGCGCAGATAGCGCCCGATCAGCCCGCTGAGATAGTCGCGGAAGACGACGTCCTCCTTGCGGACGCCCATCCCGTACGGCTCGCGGCCGAACGGCCTGCCGACCAGCCGGAGCGCGCCCGGGCGCCGCTTCACCAGGCCGAGCAGGATCGTGTCGTCGGTGCTGATCGCGTCGATGCGCCCGGCCGTGAGCGCGGGCACGCATTCGCTGGAGTTGTCGACGATCACCAGCCGGGCGCCGGGCACGCGTTCGCGCAGCCGATCCAGGGAGGTGGAGCCGGTGGTCGTGCACACCGCCCGCCCGTCGAGGTCCGCCACGCCGCCGATGCGCTTGTCCCCGGCCCTGACCAGCACGTCCTGCCCGGCGTAGTAATAGGGGGCGGTGAAGCCGACGATCCGTCTCCTGGCCGGCGTGATGGAGTACGTCGCGACCACGATGTCCACCACCCCCTGCCGCAGGAAGTCCTCGCGCTGCACCGGCAGGGTCTCGACGAACCGGACGTTGCGCTCGCTGCCGGTCAGGTCCTTGGCGACCAGCCGGGCCATCTCCGCGTCGAACCCGGTGATCCGCCCGCTGTCCGGATCCTTGAACCCGAACAGCGGATAGTCGAACTTGATCCCTACGGTGAGCATGCCGCTCCGCTGGACGCGGGCCATCGTGGAGCCCTCGGGGAACGCGGGCTCCCCGGAGGAGCCGCAGGCCGCCAGCGCCAGGCAGGCGAGTACGGCGAGCAGCGCCCGGACCGGCTTCACCGCACCCAGTACCGGTGCTGCGGGCGGCCCGTCGGCCCGTATCTCAGCCGGGCCTCGACCTGCCCCCGCTCGACCAGGTGCTCCAGATAGCGGCGGGCGGTCGCCCGGCTGATCCCGATGGCCTCGGCCAGCTCGTACGCCGACAGATCGTCCTCGACCGCCGCCAGCCCGTCGAGCACCGCCTGCTCGGTCGCCGCCGAGATGCTCTTGGCCCGGGGAGAGGCGTCCAGATGCAGCGAGCGGAAGATCCGGTCGATCTCCTGCTGCTCGACGAACCTGCCGGTCGAGCCGAGCTGCTCGACCGTCGCCGCGTACCGCAGCAGCGTCTGCTCCAGAATCCCCGCCCTGGTCGGCTTGACCAGGTAGTACAGGGCGCCGCGCTGCATGGCCGCGCGCACCGCGGCCGACTCCTTGTGGCCGGAGATCACGATCACGTCGGTGGGCGGCTGGTCCGGGCGCCGCAGCCGGTGCGCGACCTCGAGCCCGGGCAGGTCGGGCAGGTGGAGGTCGAGCAGCACCAGCCGCGGCGCGAACCGATGGGCGGCGGCGAGCGCCACCTGTCCGGTGTGCGCGATTCCCACCACCTTGAAGCCGGAGACGCGGTTCACCTGGGCGTGCAGCGCGGCGGTCACGACCGGGTCGTCGTCCACGATGAGAACGGTGATGTCCGCCGCTCCAGGCATCGCCACACTCCTAGCTCGACTGTGATCGACGCGGGCATCTTAGGGACGTTGTGTTACAACAAATCGCATTCTGCTCCTTTTGCTCAGCGCGGGGCTTCGTGCCAAGCTCTCGCCTCCTACTGTGTACGCGAACCGCAGGGGGAGGTGACGCCAGTGAGAGACCGTGGATGGCTCCTGGCGGTGACGGCACTGTGGATCCTGCTCGGCCTGCTCCCGCTGGCGCTGCTGACGTCGTCCAGCATCACGCTGTCGGCGGACGCCGTCGGCGACGAGGTCGGCGACCGGGTGCGGACCACCGCCTCGGTCAGCCGGGTCGTGGTGGAGCAGCAGCTGGGCTCGCTCAAGCAGCTCGTCAGCGCGTTCGCCCAGCAGCCCGCGGTACGCGCCGCGGTGACCTCCGGGAAGCCGGCCGGCCGCGACACCATGATCGGGTTCCGCGAGGAGCTGGCCAGGATGCGCGCCGGAGTCGGCGGCGTGATCGTGATCGGGCCGCGCGGCGACATCGCCGGCGCCGAGCCGACGAGCGTACTGCCCCAGGACGTGAGCAGTACCGACTGGTACGTCTCCGTCCGCGACCGCTTGCAGCCGTACGTCTCCCAGGCGTACACGCCCACGATGCGCGGCGTGTCCAGGGCCGTCGCGGCGGCCGCGGCGATCCCGAGCGCCGACGGCAAGAGCGTGCTGGGTGTCCTGGCCGTCGTCTACAGCCTGGACGCCATCCAGGACTTCGCCTCGCAGGCCGCCGAGGCGCAAGGGATCCGGCTGCTGATCACCGACCAGTCGGGCGTCCTCGTCGCCGACCCCGGCAGGAAGCTCTACGCCCTCACCTCCCTGCGCGAGGACCCCAGGGTGGACGCGGCGCTGGCCGGCCGTACCCTCTTCACCACCCACCAGGGCCCCGACGGCAAGGTGCTGTCGGCGTCGGAGCCCATCCCCGACCTCGGCTGGACGGTCACCGCCGAGGTGCCCGCCGACGCCGCGCTCGCCTCGGCCGATCAGCTCCGGGTACGGGTGCTGTCGATCGCCGCCGTCCTGGCGCTGCTGATCCTCATCGGACTCGGCCTGCAGATCCACGCCACGCGCGGCCGGCGCCGGGCGCAGCGGACACTCGCCCGGTACGCGGCCGAGCTGGCCGCCGCCCGGGACGAGGCGGTGAGCGCGTCCGGCGCCAAGTCCGAGTTCCTCGCCAAGATCAGCCACGAGATCCGCACCCCGATCAACGGCGTGCTCGGCATGAACTCCCTGCTGCTGGAGACCGGGCTCGACGGCGAGCAGCGCCACTACGCGAGCACCGCCCAGGAGTCCGCGCGGAGCCTGCTCCGGCTGCTCGACGACTTCCTCGACCTGTCGAAGATCGAGGCGGGGCATCTGCAGGTGGAGTCGGTGCCGTTCGACCTGCCGCGGCTCTGCGACGAGGTGGTGGCCCCGTTCGCGCCGCACGCCTACCAGCAGGGACTCTGGCTCACCTCGCGGCTCGGCGACAGCCTGCCCCAACAGGTGACCGGCGATCCGGTACGGCTCGGGCAGGTGCTCACGAACGTCGTCGGCAACGCGCTGAAGTTCACCGTCCAGGGCGGCGTCGACCTGGAGGTGACCCTCGACGAAGGCGGTCCCGGCGACGACCGGGTCACGCTGCGGTTCACGGTGACCGACACCGGTGTGGGCGTCGGGCCGGGCGATCTGGAGCGGGTCTTCGGCGTCTTCCGCCAGGTCGACTCCCCGATCACCCGGCGGACCGGCGGCAGCGGTCTCGGCCTGGCCATCAGCCGGCAGCTCACGGAGCTGATGGGCGGCGAGATCGGGCTGGACAGCGTCGAGGGGGTGGGCAGCCGGTTCTGGGTCACGCTGCCGGTGGACGTACTGACCTGGTCGGCCCCGGCCGCGCCGGCACTACGCGGACGGCGGGTGCTCGTCGCCGACGCCCGACCCGAGGACCTCGCCCTGGCGGGCCGCATCCTGTCCGACTCCGGGCTGGTGGTGGAGACGGCATCCGACGGCCCGGCCGCGCTGACCGCCCTGCGGGCCGCCGCCGAGGCGGGCCGGCCGTTCGACCTGGCGGTGATCGACCTCGACCTGTGCGCCACGAACGCCGATCGCGCGCCGGCCGACGGGGCGTTGGCCGACGGAGTGCCGGCTGACGGGCTGCTGGCCGATCCGCTGCTTCGTGACGTCAGCGTCGTCGTGCTCGTCACGCCGGGGCGGCCGGGGCGCGCCTGGCCGATCTCGGTGGCCGAGCGGACCGTGCAGTCGATGACCCGGCCGCTCAGCCGCCGCCGCTTGCTCGCCGCCGTGGAGAACGCACTGACTCCCGCACCGGGCTCGGCGCTGGCCCCCGTGCCGGCCGAGTCACCGGGTGCGCCGGTCGCCGGGGTGGCGCCGGTCCGGATCCTGGTGGCCGAGGACGACGAGGTGAGCTGTCAAGTGGCCGTGCTCGTTCTGCGGAAGGCGGGCCACCATGTCGACTCCGTCGCCGACGGGAGGCAGGCCGTGGCGGCGGTGCTCTCGGGCGGGTACGACCTGGTCTTCATGGACTGCCAGCTGCCGGTGCTCGACGGCCTGGCCGCGACCGCCGAGATCAGGCGGCGCGAGGAGCCGCGTACGCCGATCATCGCGATGACCGCGGCGGCGATGCCGGACGACCGGCTCCGATGCCTGGAGGCGGGCATGGACGACCACCTCGCCAAGCCCGTGGACTGGCAGTACGTCCTGACCCAGATACCGCTGTGGGCCGTCGCGCCCGAGCTGGCGGGACTGTCGCGGGCGGAGATCACGGCGATCGCCGAAGCGTTCCGCTCGACGGCCATGGGCGTCTATGACGAGCTCCTCCAGGCCGTACACGGGGAAGAACTGACCCGGGTCGCCTCGCTCGCGCACCGGCTGAGGGGCAGCTGCGCGACCGTCGGGCTCACCGACGCGGCCGAGGTGTGTGAGCGGGTCGAGGCATCGGCCGTACGTGGCGTCGCCGAACGGGAATGGGTGGACCGGCTGGGCGGTTTATTGCGCGCACAAATTAACCACGGCGACGGATTTATTAACGTGTGAGTAATTTTACATCACTAAGGTGCTTATGTCCGTAAATTAACGTGTTTGTAATGGGGGAGCGTCATGGCGGATCCAACCGAGGAGCCCAGTCCCACGGGCACTCCCAGCCCCACCGCGTCGGACACGCCAACACCCACTCCGACGGACACGCCGACCCCGACCCCGTCGGACACGCCGACCCCGACCCCGTCGGACACGCCGACCCCGACCCCGTCGGACACGCCGACCCCGACCCCGTCGGACACCCCGACCCCGACCCCGTCGGACACGCCGACCCCGACCCCGACTCCTACTCCTACGCCGACTCCGTCGGACACCTCCACGCCCGTTCCGCCGGGCACCCCCACGCCGTCGAGCCCGACGTCAAGCGCCCCTCCCTACACGCCGATCCCCACGCCGAGACCCTCCCCGACGTACACCCCTGCTCCGCCCCCGACCCGCCCGGGCGCATCGGACCGGGTGCAGATCGACTGGGTGTCCATTCGCGAGCTGGCCGGCCTCTTCGACAAGCTGGGCGACGACGTGGTGGAGCGCCGCCTGAACTCCTGGAAGCTGGCAGACACCTCCAGCCTCGTCGGCGGCGACGACGAGGGCCGCGATTTCGCCGAGTGGTACCACTCCGGCTACACCGCCCTGACCCATCACATGGACGCCATAGCCGACAAGAACTTCACGACAGCCGGCAACCTCCGCGATTTCCGGAAACTCTGGCATTACCTGGAGCAGGACATCATCGCGACTCTGCCCGCGGTCCTGGATATTCCCGACGCCCCGATCCCCGTGACCCCACCGGCCAGGGAAGGTGCCTGATGTTCGATCCGTTCCAGGCGCTCGCCTATTTCGCCCAGGTACACGTTCCGGTGGCGGATGTGTCCAACCTGCGGGCCCGCGCGACGGAGCTGCGTGAGTTCGCCAAGGCGATCGGCACGCTCGCGCAGCACACGGCGAGCGGGGTCGCGGCCGTACGCGAGACGAACGACAGCCGGTCGGTCGACCGCTTCGCGGACGTGTGGCCCGACCAGCTCGCCCCCCGCTACGCCGCCATGGTGGCGGCGCTGAACGAGATGGCCGACGGCTGCGACGACTACGCCGAGGCGGTGGAGGAACACCGCGACCAGCTCATGATCATCGGTACCCAGCTCGCCGCCATGGCGTTCACCATGATGTTCGGCTACCTCTACCCGGGGGCCAGGATCGCGGCCGAGGGGGTGTTCAAGTGGCTCGTGGCGCGGGCCAGGCTGGAGAAGACGATCTTCCAGAAGATGATGAAGACCGTCCTGGCCGCGAAGGTGGGCAAGTTCAACGTGGGCACGTACGCCGTGCGCGAGGGGCTCGACGCCGTGGCCGACTCGGTCGTGTGGGCCACGGTGAAGACCGGCGTCCACGCCGCGAGCTCCGCCGCCACCGGCCAGCCGATGGGCAACCTGTGGGAGTACGCGGGCAAGCACTTCGTCGCCGAGCTGGCCTATGACGGCGGCATCAAGGCCCTGCGCGACGTACGCAAGTTCATCCCGGCCACCAGGTTCACCGAGACCATGCTCGGCACCGGTCCGATGGGCAACTTCTTCCGGCGGACCACGTCGGCGGCCACCCTCTACGCCCTGGTCGCCAACGGGGAGATGTCCGTCCAGGGGTCGCTCCGATCCGCCATGGCGCACGCCCCCCGGGCGTTCATCCTCCACCGATAAGGAGCCGGCATGACCATACCCACGAGCGGCGATCCGGAGATCGACCGGGCGCTGGCACAGCTCGCCGCCCAGACGGCGCACCTTGAGGAGGTGGGGCGCCGTCTGGAGACGGCCAGGGGGCGCGGTGTGGCGGCGGACGGGCAGGTGACGGTCGAGGTCCTGCCGAGCGGGGGACTGGCGAGCGTACGCATCGCGCCGCGCGCGATGCGGCTGGGCTCCGAGGCGCTGTCCGACGCCCTGATGGAGGCGGCCCGGCAGGCCGAGGAGGACGTGAGTGCCCAGACCTTCGCCGCCACCCAGACGCTTTTCGAGGACGGTGGACGTCGCGTGGGTCAGGGGCGTGCTGGTGGGGCGGCGATCGGGCTGTAGTGGAGGCCCGCCAGCCGGCGCCGATCCCCGTCCCTGACCGTGATCTGCGTGACGCGGAACCGCCCGTCGGCCGGCGCGCCCTGATATGAGGCCCGCTGCGTCAGCACGCCGATCGCCACGGCCGTGTCGCCGTATTCCCGTACGGTGACGTCCGTCCAGCTCATCTCGTGCATGACCAGGGCGCCCTCGCGGAAGCGCGAGACCCACTGGTCCTTGACGAGGATGAAGCCGAGCGGCCCCACGAGCGTGAAGCCGGGGGCGGCGAGCGCGTCGAGGGCTTCGGCGTCGCCGCTGAGCTCCGCCGCCATCCACTGCCTGCCGAGTTCGTCGAGCTGCTGGTCGATGGTCATGATCAGGCCTCCTGCCTCTCCATGGGTTCGCCCTGGCGGTACATGCGCTGCGGCTTGCTGCCCGCCGCCTGCCCGCCGTCGATGGGCAGTGTCACTCCGGTGATGAACGACGACTGGTCGGAACAGAGCCACACGACGGCCGCGGCCACCTCGTCGGACCGGCCGATGCGCCGCATGGGCGTCGACAGCCCCGCCAGCCGTTGCGCCTCCGCGCCCGCCGCCTCCAGGTGGTGGGTGAGGATCGGCCCGGGGGCGACCACGTTGACGCGGATGCCCTGGTCGGCGTAGTCGAGCGCGGCCACCTTCGTCAGCCCGATGATCCCGGCCTTGCCCGCCACGTACGCCGACAGGCCGGAGTGGCCCTGGATCCCGGCGAGCGAGGCCATGTTGACGATCGAGCCGCCGCCGGAGGCCAGCATGGCGGGAATCTGGTACTTCATGCCGAGGAAGGTGCCGCGTACGTTCGTCCGGATGCCCCGGTCGAACTCGTCCGGATCGATGTCGGCCAGCGGTGCGGGCATCGGCCCGTCGGTGGCGTTGTTGAAGGCCGCGTCCAGCCGGCCGAAGCTGTCCAGCGCCTGCCGCACGAACCGCTCGTTCGACGCCACGTCACCGACATCGAGGGGTACGGCGAGCGCCTGCCCGCCGTCGAAGCGTATGTCCGCGGCGACCTGCTCCACCGCCTGCTTGTCGCGGGCGCCGAGCACCACGGCGGCGCCCGCCCGGGCCAGAGCGTGAGCCGTGACCGCGCCGATGCCGCGGCTGGCTCCCGCCACGACCGCGACCTTGCCACTGAGCGAAGAGTTTGGTTGCATGCCTCTGACGATAGATATCGAAGCATTAGATGTCAAACGATTAGATGCCACTGCTAAAGTAGGCGGCATGACGTCACCCTTCCGGGCACCGATCGGCCTGCGGCTCACCAACACCGCCAGGGCGGCGAGCCGAGCGTTCGACGACGCGCTCGCCGCCGTCGGCGGGTCGGCGCCGATCTGGCAGATCCTCATCTCGATCAAGTCCCGGCAACTGGGCAACCAGCGCGAGCTCGCCGAGGCCGTGGGCATCCAGGGGGCGACGCTGACCCACCACCTCAACGCGATGGAGAGCGGCGGGCTGCTGACCCGCCGCCGGGACCCCGCCAACCGGCGCGTCCACGTGGTGGAGCTGACCGAGGAAGGGGAGCTGCTGTTCCACCGATTGCGCGAGGTGGCGATCGCCTTCGACGCGCGCCTGCGGGCCGGGCTCAGTGAGGAGCAGATCGCCGCGTTCGAGCAGGTCCTGACCCGGCTGGCGGAGAACGTCCGCGACTGAGGGCTAGGGCGCGGCGTTTCGGCTGATCCCCGCTGGGAAACATGGTCACGGCCCCCCACCCGTATGAGGTGGAGAGGTATGCGCATCGAGGTGACGCCCGACGGTCCCTATGTGGTGACCGGGTCGGTGCCCATGGCCAGGCAGTCCATCGCCGCCGACGCCAGGGGCCAGTCGATGGACTGGCGCGAGGGCGAGGACTATCCGGCCGCAGAGTCGTACGAACTGTGCCGGTGCGGCCACTCGGCGAACAAGCCCTACTGCGACGGCAGCCACCAGCGCGTGCGGTTCGACGGCACGGAGACCGCGTCGCGGCGGCCGTACGAAGGGCAGGCGGAGGAGCAGACCGGGCCCGAACTGACGCTCACCGACGCCCCGGCCTTCTGTGCTTTCGCCAGGTTCTGTGATGCCGACGGGCAGGCATGGAAGCTCGTCGAGATCCCCGGACAGGCCGACGTGGTCGCCCGCGAGGCCGCGCGCTGCCCGTCGGGACGGCTCGTCGCCTGGGCGTCCGGCTCGCCGATCGAGCCCGAGCTGCCGGCGTCCATCGGCATCGTCGAGGATCCGGTGGCGGGCGTGGGCGGGCCGATCTGGGTACGCGGGGGGATCACGGTGACCTCGGCCGACGGCGGCGACTACGAGGTACGCAACCGGGTCACGCTCTGCAGGTGCGGCGGTTCGCGTAACAAGCCGTTCTGCGATGGCTCGCACGTGACCATCCGTTTCACCGGCACCTAGTGGCCCCCGCTGCGACGTCGTCTCCGCACCTGGGGAGGATAGGGGGCATGAATACGCGACTTATCGGCCAGACTCATGTTGGAGCCATCGGGCTGGGCGCCATGCCCATGTCCGTACACGGGCACATGCCCGACGAGGCACAGTCGATCAGGACCATCCACGCGGCGCTCGACGCCGGAGTCACCCTCATCGACACGGCCGACGCCTACACGCCGTCGCATGACCAGGTGGGCCACAACGAGCGGATCGTGGCCAAGGCCCTGGCGAGCTGGAGCGGTGACACCAGCGGGGTGCTCGTGGCCACCAAGGGCGGCCACACCCGCACGGTGGACGGCGGCTGGCAGGTCAACGGCCGGCCCGACTACCTGGCCGAGGCGTGTGATCGCTCCTTGAAGGCGCTGGGGGTGGAGGCGATCGGGCTCTATCAGCACCACCGGCCCGACCCCGCGGTGCCGTACGAGGAGACGCTCGGCGGCCTGCGCGACCTGCTCGACGCCGGGAAGATCGTGATGGCGGGCATCTCCAACGCGAACCCGGAGCAGATCAGGCTCGCCCACGAGATCCTCGGCGGGCGGCTGGCCGGTGTGCAGAACCAGTACTCGCCGCGGTTCCGCTCCAGCGAGCCGGAGATCGACGTGTGCGAGGAGCTGGAGGTGGCGTTCCTGCCGTGGTCGCCGCTGGGCGGCATCAGCTCGGCGTCGGAGCTCGGCGGGCAGCACGCGGCGTTCGCCAGGGTGGCGGCGGAGCGCGGCGTGTCGCCGCAGCAGGTCTGCCTCGCCTGGGAGCTGGCGCGCAGCCCGGTGGTGATCCCCATCCCCGGCGCCAGCAGGCCGGAGACCATCGTGGACTCGGCCGCCGCGGCCGACATCGTCCTCACCGCCGATGAGCTGGCCCTTCTCGCCTGACGACCGCTGACAGCCGTCGGACGCGCCCCGGCGCGGCTGTCAGTCGCGTCCGACGGCGTCGTCAACCGCGGCTGAGGCCGGCCCGCTTAGCTCGGCTGGGGCCGGCTCCAGGCCGCGTAGCTCGGCCAGGGTCTCGTCGGCCCAGGCGAGCCCCGCATGGCCCTGGGTGAGGCCCAGGCGGAGCGCGTACCTGCCGAAACCCGGGGTGTCCTTGGGCTTGCACTCCAGCACGGCCAGCCGCTCCGCGAACCGCGCCCTGATCCGCTCGACCACCGCGATCGCCGACTCCCGGTCGAGCAGCGGGAGCAGGAACGCCTGAAGCGCCACCTCGCTGCGCGTCGCGGAGCTCGGCTCACGCTCGACCAGCCAGGAGCGGAGCTGGCTCGCGCCCTCAGGCGTGATCGCGTAGAGCTTCCGCCCACGTGCCCCCTCCGACTCGACCGCCACCAGCCCGTCGGCGGCCATCTTCACCAACTCCGGGTAGATCTGCGTGTGCCCGGCCTGCCAGACGTGATTGAGCGACCGCTCGAATGATTTCGCCAGGTCGTAACCGCTGGCCGGCCCCGTGGCGTCGAGGAGCCCGAGCAGCGCGATCCGTAGGGACATGTACCTGAGCATATCAAAGTCTTGACATGTCAGATCTTACATGTCAATCTCCACACGTGAATAATGACACGAAGCGCGGAGGCGATGGCCTCCTGTTGGTCGCCGTGCTCGGCGGCATGTTCCTGGCGATGCTCGACCAGACCATCGTCGGCACGGCCCTGCCCCGGATCACCGCGGAGCTGGGCGGCGTTGATCTCTACACCTGGGTGGTGACGGCGTATCTGCTGACCTCGACCGTGACCGTGCCCCTCTATGGAAGGCTGTCCGACCAGCACGGCAGGAAGCCGCTGCTGCTCACCGGCATGTCCGTGTTCCTCGTGGGGTCCGCGCTGTGCGGGGTGGCCCAGGACATGACCCAGCTCATCCTGTTCCGCGCGCTGCAGGGTCTGGGCGCGGGTGCGCTGCTGCCGCTGTCGATCGCCCTGGTGATCGAGCTGTTCCCGCCGGACAAGGGCGGGGCCCGGGTGCAGGGGGCGATGGGCGGGGTGATGGCGCTCAGCTACCTGGCCGGGCCGTTCCTGGGCGGACTCTTCACCGACCACGCGAGCTGGCGCTGGGCCTTCTACGTGAACGTGCCGATCGGCCTGCTGCTGATCGGGATCATCGTGCTGCGCCTGCCGCGACAGGCGGGGCATGGTGGTGGGCGGCCGGACTACCTGGGCATCGGGGTGTTCACGGTGGCCATCAGCGCGCTGCTCATCGGCCTGACCGAGAAGGGGCTCGACGGCCACACCTGGACCAGCGTGCCGGTGGTCGGGCCGATCGTGCTGGCTGTGGCGTTGCTGGCGGTGTTCGTGGTGGTGGAGAGGCGGGCCGAGGCGCCCATCATGCCGTTGCACCTGTTCCGCAACCGTACGTACACGCTGGTCAACGTGACGTCGTTCTTCACCGCCTTCTGCATGTTCGCCGGCGTGGTGTTCCTGCCGCGTTACTTCCAGGACGCGCTCGGCGCCACCGCGACCGAGTCGGGGCTGCGGATCTACCCGCTGACCCTGGCCATGGTGGTGGGCAGCGTGCTCATGGGCGCGCTGATGAGCCGCACCCGCGTCTACAAGCCGTGGCTGGTGGCGGCGCCGTTCCTGCTGGCCGTGGGCGCGCTGCTGTGCTCAGGACTGACGCTGGACACGCCGCCCTGGGTGCTCGTCGGGTGGATGGCGCTGATCGGCCTCGGCATGGGCCCGATGCTCTCCGGCCTGACCGTGGCCGTGCAGTCCTCGGTGGCGCCCCAGTACATCGGCACGGCCTCGGCCAACCTGACCTTCTTCCGGCAGATCGGCGGCTCGGTCGCGCTGGCGCTCGCCGGCACCGCGTACACCTCCGAGATCACCACCGAGGCGCCGCTGCACGGGCTGGCCGCCGCGCACGCTTCGGCCGCGGCCCTGGTCATTCCCTCGCTGGGTGTCGCGGGTGCCCTCGTGGCGCTGGTCGCCCTGATCGCCATGCCCGGCGCGCGTCTTGACCGGGAAGCTCCACAGCCCAAGGTAGAGGCTGGTTTCGCGTCCTGAGCGCCGTCATGCGAAGCTGTCCTTGTCCCCAACACCAGGAGGTCCTCATGGCGGAAACACCGGAGCCGGAAGTCGACGAAACTCCCGAGGACGAGATGAAGCGCAAGTTCCGCGAGGCGCTGGAGCGCAAGCGCGGACAGCACGCCGACTCGAGCGCGGGTGGCAGGGGCAACGACCCTTCCAAGATTCACGGCGCTCACGGGCCCGCCGCCAGTAAGCGTTCTTTCAGGCGGAAGAGCGGCGGCTGACAAGGGCTTTTCGGGGGGTACGGCATGCCGTACCCCTCTTTTTTCTTGACCTGCCAGGTAGATCTTCGCCCGATTCATGGGCTTATGTTTGCCTTTGTCCGATTATCTCCATATAGTCCATGACAGTTACCAGCCGGTGACCAGGCGCTTCAGCAGAGAGGTGCCGACCGGCAGGCGCCGAATCCCGCTCAGGCGAGAACCGGGGAACCACCGTTCCTTAGGGGTGAATCCGACCACCGTCGGTCGGTAGGGCATCTCCACGCCCGAACCCGTCAGCTAACCCGGTAGGCGAGATGGAGAGGACACCTACCGTATGCGTTACCTTCCTGCCGTGCCGCCCGTCCGCGTGTTGTCGTCCGCCCACGACTGACCGGCACCTTCCCCCCCAGCACTTCTCGCGCTCCGCGTAGCGACCGTTAGGCCTTCCGCCCGGCTACGCCCTTTCTTCAGCGAGCGCTCTCTCCCCCTGTTCCCCAGTAAAGGACTTTGCTGCTTCATGTCTGTTCGCTCTGCCATGCTCACTGCTGCCCTCGTCGGCGCTCTGTCCATCGGAGCCGCCACCGCCGCACACGCCGACTCCGGCACTGACAAGAAGGTCCTGCTCAAGGGTTCGACCACGGCGTCCTACTTCTGGGACGACTCCTCCGGTCGCGCCGGGGACACCGGGCTGCCGGCCAGCGGCAAGCCCATGCAGAAGCGTCTCGCCGCCAGCCCGAGCTGGCCGCTCATGACAGAGGGCTACGTTGTCTACAAGGGCAAGAAGATGCCCTTCTTCGTCGGTGACCGCGGCCCGGGCGCGCCGTCCTCCAGCGGCGTCATGCTCGACCTCGACGCCAAGACTTTCGCCGACCTGACCGGCGGCCGCTTCAACTCCAGCACGCTGGGTGTGGACGGCAACGGCGGCCAGGGCCACATCAAGGTCGACTACATCATTACCAAGTGGGGCAACGGCCCGGGCAAGAAGAACTACCCGGTCGCCTTCTCGACCGGTGCCTACGCCCGCGTGGACCACAACCCCGCCAAGCCCCCGCAGGTCGTCACGGCTCAGGAGACGGCCCCCAAGCCGGCTCCGGCTGCCCCCAAGCCGGCACCGGGCGCCAACGTGCCGGCGGCCGCGGTGTCGGTGGCCGACAAGAAGGTCGCCGAGTCGAGCGACGCTCTCAACGGCGCCGTGGTGGGGGCCGGGCTGGCCATCATCGGTGGCGGCGTGACGGTCGGTCGCAAGCTCCTCAAGCGCTGAACGGTCTGACGGTCTGTCGGTCTTTGCTTCGCGGGAAACAGAATGTCATTCTGATCCCGTGACCAAGCATGCAGTCGCCAACGGCATCCAGATCGCCTACGAGACCTTCGGCTCGTCCGACGGACGTCCCCTGCTCCTCATCATGGGGCTCGGCGCCCAGCTCATCCACTGGGACGACGAGCTCTGCGAGCTCCTGGCGGAGCAGGGCCATCGCGTCGTCAGGTTCGACAACCGTGACGCCGGACTCTCCACGCACCTGCACGACGAGGGCGTTCCCGCATTGGGGACGTCCTCTTCGTATTTGCTGGACGACATGGCCGACGACGCCGCCGGGCTGATGGACGCCCTCGGCTGGACCGCCGCCCATGTGGTGGGCGCCTCGATGGGCGGGATGATCGCCCAGACGCTCGCCATCCGGCACCCCGAACGCGTGCTGACCCTCACCTCGATCATGTCGACCCCCGGCCCGGACGTGGCCCCGCCCACGCCGGAGGCCAGCGCGGTGCTGCTCGCACCACCCGCGCCCGATCGCGCGGGCGTCCAGGCCCAGGCACTGAAGACCTGGTCGGTGATCGGCTCGCCCGGCTTCGACCTGGACCAGGACCGCATCGTCCGGATGTCCGGCCAGGCGTACGACCGGAGCTTCGACCCGCCGGGCACGACCCGGCAACTGGCCGCGATCCTGGCCTCCGGTGACCGCACGGAACAGCTCGGCACCGTGGGCGTGCCCACCTTGGTCATCCACGGCGAGGCCGACCAGCTCGTCCCGGTCGCCGGCGGCCTGGCCACGGCGGCGGCGATCCCGGGCTCCAGGCTTATGACCTTCCCCGGCATGGGCCACGACCTGCCCAAACCGCTCTGGCCGGAGATCATCGACGCCATCACCAAGCTCACCACCGGCTGACGTACTGGAGGACGGTGGCTCGCGTTCGCCGCGCCCGTACGCGAGCCACCGGGTCTGTCAGACCTCCAGCTTCTCCTCGATGCCGCGTAGCTGGTGCCTGGCCATCGCCAGGTTGGCCCGTCCCCGGTCCAGGGCGAGATAGAGGAACAGCCCCTTGCCGCCGCGGCCGGTGATCGGCCGGATGATGTGGTACTGGCCGCTGAGCGTGATCAGGATGTCCTCGATGGATTCCTTGAGCCCCAGCGAGTCCATCGTGCGCAGCTTGGCCTTGACCACCTCCGTGTTACCCGCCGCGGCGACCTGGAGATCCAGGTCCTTCGATCCGCCGAGCGCGCCCAGCGCCATGCCGCTGCCGTGGTCGACGATCGCCGCTCCGATCGAGCCGTCGATCGTCATCATCTCCTTGAGAGAGACGTCCATGCTGGCCATGCCTTCCTCCGTTCAAGGTCAGTGAATCCGTGCTGCGATGGCGGCCACGCTGGCCGCCGTCTTGCGGCCCTCCAGCCGGAGCAGCCCGAGATTGGTGCCGGGCTCAGCCAGGACTGTGAGGACGATGGTGGGGCCCGCCGCGTAGAAGGCGGCGAAGCCGGCGGTGCCGGAGATGAGCGTCTCCTCCAGTACGCCCTGGCACGTCATGATCGTCATTCGCCTGCTCAGCGCGAGCAGCGCCGCCGACAGCGCGGCGGTCTGCTCGCTGCTGCCGTTGACCTTGCCGCCGTTGTCGCAGGCGATGGTCATGCCGTCGACCGTGCAGGCGACGCTCCCGCTGATGTCCGGGGTGCGCTCGCGCAGGAGAACCATCTCCCTCAGCACCTCTTCACACAGCTTCACCGGTGGCCTCCTTTGCGGGCGGAGGAACCTCATGTCAGCTCCTCCAATGCCTTCTTCAGGCGCATCAGCAGGGCCAGGTCCGTGGGGTCCGCCGAGACCGGCGGGCCGAGCGGCAGCCCCCGGCCATGGGAATCGTGTGGCGGCCGCTGATCCGCCGCGCCACGCACCCGCCGCGGCAGCGCCCCCTGCCGGTCCCCGACGGCCTGCGCCGCGCCGTCTTCGGGGGCTCCTGTCGCGTCGTCCGGGGCGCCTGCCGCGTGCCGTGCCGTGCCTTCCTTGGTGGCCCGCGCGGTGGTCGCGCCCTTGTACGGGCCGTCTTTGGCGGGCTCTTGGGGTGGTGCCAGCAGCCCGGCAGCGGCCATCCTCCGTACGGCCAGCAGCACCGAATAGCCCGACCTGCCGAGCCGTTTGGCCAGGTCAAGCGGTGTCGCCTCGGCATCGGCCCCGGTGACGACCTCCCACTGGACCGAGTCCAGCGTCACCCCGTTCCCCGGCAGCCGCGGCAGCGGTCGTACCGGAGCCGTGTCCAGCTGGGCGGACGGCCAGATCTGCGCGAGATAAGCCCGGCGGCGCGCGCACTCGCGCATCAGCCCCGCCACGTCGAAGTACCACTGCCCGCCCAGCCAGTGCTGCTCACCGGGCCGGAACTTCGGCCGGTTCCCCCCGGCCGGCAGCAGGAAGAACGCGGCGTCCAGGACCGCCGCGAGCACGCAGTACTGCAGCTCGCCCAGCGTGACGGGCCCTTCTTCCAGCAGCCGGGCGCAGCCCCCGTCGGCCTGCAACCGGCGCAGCGCGGTCTCCGGCAGCCGTCCCCGCGCCGCCAGCACGCGCTCGACGCCGGGCGTGTGGGCGCACTCCATGTACGTGACGCGGCCCTCGCTGAGGAAGATCGTCCCGGCCCGGCCCACGCGAAGGGCGCCCGTGGAACGTTCACGGGCGAGACCGGCGAGGAGCGTGTCCAGCGGTGCCATGGCTCAGGTCAGAAACTGGCTGGAGATGGCTTGCAGGCGGTAGCGCGCCAGGGCGAGGTTCGACCGTTCCAAGTCGAGGCGCAGGTAAATGATGAGCGGCCCCTCGAATACCGTTTCCAGCATCCTGAGTAAATGATGGCCTTTGTCCGTCGTGACTAACATGTCGTCAATGCGGACCGTTTCGCCGGGGCAGGAACGGGCCAGGCCGTCCATCGTCGCGCGCAGCGTCTCGGTCAGGGCGGCGGCGGAGCGCTCGGCGTCCACACCCTGCGGCGGCCCGCTGATGGCCACGGCCATGCCGCTCGTCTGGTCGAGGAGCATCGCGTCCAATGCCCCTGGTATCGCCATGACCTCGGTCAGGCAGTCGTCCAGTCCCAGCACGTGCACCCTCCCACGCCGTCGTGAGGACTGAGACAGCGTAGGAGCGATGGATGGCAGCGGGGTGATCGCATAAAGCGAGATATGTATGAAGTTGAAGATGTCTACGGCCAGGGTGGAAAAAAACCTAACCGCGACGGAGATTTCCTGAATTCACGCGTATTGCTCGCGACATTTAAGAATTTCGTTCACATTATCCTCGGCCCAGGCGGCCACTATGGAGATCGGCTCGTGCAGTGAGCGGCCCAGGTCCGTGAGCGTGTACTCCACCCGCGGCGGCACCTCGGCGAACACCTCGCGGGTCAGCAGCCCGTCCTGCTCCATGCTCCGCAGGGTCTGCGTCAGCACCTTGGGCGTGACGCCGCCGATGCGGCCGCGGAGCCCGGTGAAGCGCATCGGGCCCTTGGCGAGACTGAGCAGCACCAATACGGACCACTTATCGCCGATCCGGTCCAGCACGATCCGTGTCGGGCAATTCGCATCGAAGACATCGCCAGTATCCATTAGGTACTTATAGCACGATGAAGTAACCAGTATCCAACGGATACTCTTGGAGACATGAAGATCCTTCTCTTTGGCGCGACCGGCATGATCGGTCAGCGCATCGCCACCGAACTCACGAACCATGGCCACGAGGTGACCGGTGTCAGCAGGTCAGGGCCGGTCAAGGGAGACGTGCACGACGCCGCCACCCTCGCCCGCGGCCACGACCTGGTGATCTCCGCGATCGCTCCGCCCCGCGACGGGAGCGAGCCCGAGGGGCCGTTCCTCGACGCCCAGCGCGCCCTCATCGACGGCGTCCGCGCCGCCGGCGTGCGGCGGCTCATCGTCGTCGGCGGCGCCGGCAGCCTTCAGGTGGCGCCCGGCCTCGACCTGGTCGACGCGCCCGGGTTCCCGGAGCTGTACAAGAAGGAGTCGCTGGCGCAGCGGGCCGCCCTGGGCCTCTACCGCGAGGTCGACGACCTCGACTGGACGTACATCTCGCCGGCCGTCGAGATCGAGCCCGGTGAGCGTACCGGCCACTACCGGGTCGGTGGCGACCAGCTCCTCGCGGACGACGAGGGCAACAGCCGCATCTCCGCCGAGGACTACGCGGTCGCGATCGCCGACGAGGTGGAGAAGGGCGAGCACCCGCGCCGGCGGATCACGGTCGCCTACTGAAGCCCGGCGGGCTCCTCGGCGAGTCCGCCCGGCTCCTCGGGCAGCAGCGCCTTCTCGTCTGGTTTGTGGACGAGCACCTTGTCCACGTACGACTTCACCGCGGCCGCGATGCCGACATCGGCCCCGGCCGCCTCCGACAGGTACCACCGGTGGTCCAGCACCTCGTGGAACAGCTGCGCGGGCTCCAGCTTTCCGCGCAGCCGGGCCGGAATGCCCTCGACCGTCGGCTGGAACACCTCGGCCAGCCACCGGTGCGCCACGATGGCCTCGTCCTCGTGCCGCAGGCCCTTGGCGACCCGGAACCCGTCGAGGTCGTTCAGCAGCCGCCTGGCCTGGTTCTCCTCGACGTCGAGGCCGGTGAGCCGGAGCAGCCGCCGCTGGTGGTGCCCGGAGTCGACCACCTTGGGCCGCACGATGAGCCGCCCGGTGCCGACCTTGCGCCGGACCATCATCTCGGCCACGTCGAAGCCCAGCAGGTTGAGCCGCCTGATCCGCTGCTCCACCCGGTGCCAGTCGACCTCCTCGATGATCTCGTCCTGAGTGATCTCGTTCCACAGCCGGTGGTAGCGGGTCACGATGTCCTCGGCGGTGTCCATCGGGTCGATCGACGGGTGCAGCAGCTCGCCGGCCTCCAGGTCGAGCATCTCGCCGAAGATGTTCGTGTGCGCGGCGTCGATGTCGGCGAGCCGCTGGCCCTCGCTGATCATCGGGTGCATCTCGCCGGTCTCCGCGTCCACGAGGTAGGCGGCGAACGCGCCCGCGTCCCTGCGGAACAGCGTGTTGGACAGCGAGCAGTCACCCCAGTAGAAACCGGTCAGGTGCAGCCGCACCAGCAGCACGGCCAGTGCGTCCAGCAGCCGGGTGAGCGTGTCGGGCCGCAGCGTCCCCGACATGACCGCGCGGTAGGGGAGCGAGAACTGCAGGTGCCGGGTGATCAGCGCCGCGTCGAGCCCCTCGTCGCGGCCGGTGACGTAGGCGATCGGCTCGACCGACGGCGCGTCGAGCCTGGCCAGGTCCCACAGCAGCTGATACTCCCGTTTGGCGTACCGCTCGCTGATCTCTTTGATCGCGTACACCTTGCCGGACAGCCTGACGAACCGCACCACGTGCCGTGAGATACCGCGCGGGAGGTCGACCAGATGATGCGACGGCCAGTCGGTGAGAGGGATATCCCATGGCAGACGGATCAGGTCGGGGTCACCGAGCGCGCCGGTGATCTGAAGGGGCATAAAGCTCAGGATAATGTGCGAACGTGGACGAGTTTCTCAAGTGGTACTTTTCCGGTCGTCCCGTCGTCGCCAGCTACCTGGGAGCCGACGGCTACGATCACACGCTCGGTGACTTCACCGCCGCCGCCTTCGCCGCCCGCGAACGCGAAGAGATCCTCTGGCTGGACCGGCTCTCCAGGCTGGAGACCGCGACGCCGGACGACGCCATCGACAGGGACCTCGTCCTGTCGCAGTTACGGGGCTCGATCGCCCTGGCCTCCTGGCCGGACTGGCGGCGCGACCCGGCCGTCTACCTGTCGGCGATCTTCACCTCCATGTTCACGCCGTTCCAGCGGCGGCTCAAGCCCGAACCCGAGCTGGTGTCCGCCGCCGTCTCGCGGCTGGCCGAGGTGCCGGACGTGCTGGCCGCCTGCCGTACCAACCTCGACGCCGATCTCGCCGCGCCGCTGCTCGTCCAGCGCGGGCTCGGACAGGCGCGCACCGGACGCAACTTCCTCACCAGGACCATCCCGTCGATGGTGACGGACCCCGAACTACGCGCGAAGCTCGCCGACGCCGCCGAGCCGGCCGCCGCCGCGTTCGACGCGTTCGTCGCCTTCCTCGAGGGGTTCGAGTGCGGCGGCACCTGGCGGATGGGCGAGCGGCTCTACTCCACGCTGCTGCGCGAGCGCGAGCTGCTCGGGTACGACGCCGCCGAGCTGCACCGCAAGGGCGAGGCGGCCTGGGCGTCGCTGGACGCGCGGATGCGCGAGGTCACCCTGAGGCTCAACGGCACCGAGGACTGGCGGGCCGCGATGGAGTCCCTGATGGACGACCATCCCGCCACGCTGGCCGACATGCGGGCCGAGTACGAGGCCGAGACCTGCCGGGCCCGCGAGTTCGTCAAGGAACGCGACCTGGTGACCTTCCCCGAGGGGGAGGAGTGCCTGGTGCTGCCCTCGGCCGAATACACCAGGCCGGTCCTCGCCGTCGCCCACTACCTGGCGCCGCCGCCGCTGAGCAGCTCGCGCACCGGCGTGTTCTTCGTGCCGTACACGCCCGACGACTTCACCGAGGAGCAGGTACGGCAGCGCCTGCGGACGAACTCGCGGGCCCAGATGCCGTCGATCGCCGTCCACGAGGCCTACCCCGGCCACCACTGGCACCTGTCGCACATGGCGAGCAACACCCGGACCGTGCGCAACGTGTTCCGCACCCCGTACTTCACCGAGGGCTGGGCCCTCTACGTCGAGAAGCTGCTGCACGAGCAGGGCTACTTCGACACGCTCGCCACCGAGCTGGCGCACCTGGACTGCCGCATCTTTCGCGCGGCCCGCATCGTGGTGGACACGGCGCTGCACTGTGAGGACATGTCGATCGAGGAGGCGGAGACGTTCATGGCGACGAAGGCGTCGCTGTCTCCCGGGACGGCGCAGGGGGAGGTCAGCCGGTACTGCGCCTGGCCCACGCAGGCGCCGTCGTACCTGACGGGGGCGATCGAGATCGACCGGATCAGAGAGTCGTACGAGGGGTCGCTGAAGTCGTTTCACGACAAGATCGCGGGCTCGGGCGGGCTGCCACTGGGACTGGCGGAACAGGCGGCGCACCTGTAGCTCGTCACGGCCGGCTCGTGACCGGGGGCCTCGTCAGGGCGTGCGGCGGGGGAAGGCCGGGGGGTTGAGCGCGCGGTCGACCACGGCCGCGAGCTGCTCGTCGGTCAGGATCGTGGGCTTGCCGACGCTCAGCCCCCGCACATACACCTCACACAGCCATTCCAGCAGCCGGGTGGCCTCGAAGGCCTGCTCCAGCGTGGCGCCGATGGTGACGCCGCCGTGGTTGGCCATGAGCGCCGCCTGCCTGCCCTCCAGCGCCGCCCGTACGTTGGCCGCCAGCTCCGGCGTCCCGTACGTCGCGTACTCGGCCACGCGCACCACCCCACCCAGGAGCAGCGCGTTGTAGTGGACCGGCGGCAGCTCGGTCATCGTGGTGGCCACCACCGTCCCGAACACCGAGTGCGTATGGACGATGGCCTGCGCGGCGGTGGTCTCGTAGACGGCCAGGTGCATCGGGGTCTCGGAGGACGGCTGCAGGTCGCCTTCGACCAGGTAGCCCTCGATGTCCACGATCGGGCACATCTCCGGCGTCAGCCGGTCGAGCGCGACTCCCGAGGGGGTGACCGCGACCAGTTCGCCCTGACGGACGCTCAGGTTGCCTGACGTACCGATGACCAGGCCCTGCTCGACGGCTCTCTGCCCGTATTCGCACAGCTGCTCGCGGAGGCTCATGGCGGGCAATGTAGTCGGTCGTCCGATTTGCGGCAATGCCATTGACGACAGCGGGCTCTGAACCTATGTTCGAAATGTTGCATACCCTCGGTATGGAAGAGAGCTGGTCATGAAGCCACCGCTCATCGCCGTCTACGGAGCCAACGGACACACCGGCCGCCTGGTCGCCACCGAACTCCTCTCGCGAGGCCAGGAGATCGTGCTGGCCGGACGTGACGCGGAGGCCCTGCGCTCGCTCGCGGACGAGCTGAACGCACCGGATCGGGTACGGACCCATCCGGCCGCCCTCGACGACCCGCCGGCCCTGCGCGAGCTGGCCGAGAGCGCCGCCGTGCTGATCCACTGCGCCGGGCCGTTCACCCACACCTGCGAGCCGATCGCCACCGCGGCCGTCGCGGCAGGCTGCCACTACATCGACCACGCCATTGAGCCGCATCCGGTGAAGTACCTGTTCGACACCGTGCAGGCCCCGGCCCAGCAGGCGGGGATCGTGATGATCCCGCAGATGAGCTTCTACGGCGCCCTCGCCGACCTGCTCGCCGCCGCCGTGGCCGACGGGCTGCCCGGCGTCGACCGGGTGACGGTCGGCTACTCGGTGACGGGCTGGCGGATGACTCCCGCGGCGGTGAAGACCGCCGAACTGCTGATCGGCGAGATCGACCGCGTCACGTACGCCGACGGCGCCCAGCGGGTCGGCCCCGTGGAGATCCGCAACACGGTCTTCCCGTTCCCGCCGCCGCTCGGACCGCGCACGATGATCGCCCCCTTCCCCTCGGGCGAGGTGGTCACGATCCCCCGGCACGTCCCCGCCAGGGTGGTGGAGTCGCAGCTCACGGCCAGTACGTTCGAGGAGGAGCAGATCTTCACCAGCCAGGACGCCACACCCGCCGACCGGGCCAGGACCAACTTCATGATCGCGGTCCAGATCACCGCACCGGGCGGCGGCGGGCGCAACGGTCACGTGCGGGGGAGCGACATCTGGTGGGTCGGCGCCCTGGCCTCGGTGGAGGCGGCGATCCGCCTGACAAGGGGCGAAGGACCACAGAAGACCGGCGTCCTCAGCGCGGCAGAGGCATTCCCCGCCGAACCGTTCCTCCGGCGAATGGAGGAATTGGGGGCATTCACGTTGAGTCTCTGACCGAGGACGAGGACGGAATCAGGGTGGCTCTGATCGAGGACGAGAAGCGAATCGGTGACGGGGCTGCCCTGCCCGAGGGCTGAATCGGGTGGCCGGGGCGCCTCTGGCCAAGGATGCCGCCCGAATCGGGTGACCAAGCGCCGTTGCGGCGGGACGTTGCGCCCGGTCAGCGGGCGTCTCCCTGGACAGAGGCCCGCCATTTGCGGTGGTTGGCGGGTGGGGTGGCTTGCCGTACAGGATGGAAGGTCTTTCAAAGAGTTGCGCCCCGTCGGCGGGCGTCTCCCTGCACAGGCGCCCGCCATTTGGTCGTACAGGATGAAAACTCTTCTAAAAGAGATCAGAGCCGGTCGAGGGTGGAGAGCATCAGGCGCTCCAGGTCCACGCGGGCCAGGCGGCCGGGATAGAGCAGCAGGTGCAGGCTGAGCCCGTCGACCAGCGCCAGCAGGCGTTCGGCGACGTCGTCGAGGTTCTCGTCGGTGGCGAGCTCTCCCGCCGCCCGCGCCTCACCGAGCAGCCGCCGCACGGCGGTGCGGAGCTCGGCGGCCTCGGCCCGCTGGACCTCGGCGAGGTGCTCCGAGGCCAGGCTGCGGCTCCAGAAGCTGACCTCCAGACGCGTCTCCTGAGTACGTTCGGCGTCGAGGGGGAGGTTGTCCAGCAGCAGTTCGCGCAGTGCGGCGAGGCCGGTGACGCCCTCGATCTTGCGCGTCAGCCGCTCCCGGATCCGCTGGTGCGACTGACGCAGCGCCGACAGCAGGATCTCGTCCTTGTCGGCGAAGTAGTGCGCCAGCACGCCGTTGGAGTAGCCCGCCTCCTTGGCGATGGCGCGGGTCGTGGCGGCGTCGATGCCGTCCCTGACGATCACCCGGCGGGCGGCTGAGAGCACCTCGCGCCTGCGTTCGTCATGGTCAACGATCTTCGGCATCCGGCGGCCCCCTTCGGTGTTGTTCTGAGCATATTGACTTTTTATTCGGACGTCTGTCTATTTAGACCCATGACCGAGCCCATCGTCCCCACCGTCGCCACTGTCGGCGTGCACATCGTCGACATCCTCGCCAGGCCCGTCTCGCACATCCCGGAAGGGCAGGACACCGCCCTGGTGGACCAGATCCGGCTGACCGCCGCGGGATCCGCGGCCGGGACGGCGGTCGACCTGGTCAAACTAGGCAACGAGGTCGTCTCCATGGGCGCGATCGGAGACGACGAACTCGGCGACTTCCTGGTGGCGGTGATGACCAAGCGCGGCGTGGACGTCTCCCGGCTCACCCGCAAGGCCGGAGAACAGACGGCGGCCTCGATCCTCCCGATCCGCCCCGACGGCGGCCGCCCCAGCTTCCACGTCCCCGGCGCGAACCTCGGGGTCACGTCGTCGGACCTGGACGTGGCGCTGCTGCGTGAGGTTCGGGCCGTTCACCTGGGTGGGATGGACGTGACGTTCGGGCTGGGGGATCCGGCGTTCTTCTCGCTGCTGGACTCGCTCCGGGCGGACGGGGTGATCGTGACAATGGACCTGCTGTCCGAGATGCCGGACCTGCTGGGGATGGCACGGGCGTTCCTCCCGCATGTGGACTATGTACTCCCGAACGACTCCCAGGCCCTTCTCATGGCGGCCGGCCTCACCCCCGGCGTTCCGGCGGGGGACGCCGCCACTTCCGGCGGCGATTCGCCAACCGGAGACGCCACCGGAGGGCCGGCGACCGGATCGCCCGGGACGGACACGACGGTTACCTCCACGGTTGGGTCGACAACTCCGTCAGCGGGCGGGTCGGTCTCGGACGGGGCGGGGTCTGTGGGCGAGTCGGTCTCGGAAGGGACGGCTTCTGTGGGCGAGTCGGTCTCAGACGGGACGGCTTCTGTGGGCGGGTCGGTCTCGGAGGGGTCGTCGGCTGCCTTCGCGGGTGGATCGATCGCGGAGGTGTCGGCGGCGGCGATGGCGTTGCTGGCGGAAGGGCCGCGCGGGGTGCTCGTGACCATGGGAGGCGCGGGGAGCCTGGTGGTGACCGAGGCGGGGGTCGAGCAGGTGCCCGCGCTCAAGGTCGAGGTCAGCGACACGACCGGGTGCGGGGACGCGTACTGTGCCGGGTTCATCACCGGTCTGCTGCACGGGCAGGACGTGCTGGGCGCCGCCCGCTGGGGCACGGCCGCCGCCGCCCGAGTCGCCACCGGGCTCGGCTCGGACGCCGGCCTCACCGACCTCGCATCCACCCTCGCCCTCCTGACGTGACCACGATGCCGGTCCCTCCGGACCGCAGTCGTACCGGACTCCGGCTGTGCCGAACTCTGGTCGCGCCGAACTCCGGTCGTATGGGTTCCGGTCGTACCGGGCGCGCCCCAACCCCGGGCGCACCCAACCCCGCTGTGCTCAAGCTCCGGTGTGTTGAACTTGGAAAGAAGGATTTCAGATGACAGACGCTGAACTTCGTCAGCGGGCGTTGAAGGTCGTGCCCGGCGGGATGTACGGGCACCTCAACGCGGCGATCTTCGCCCCCGGATACCCGCAGTTCTTCGAGCGAGGCGAAGGCTGCCGGCAGTGGGATGTGGACGGCCGCGAGTACATCGACTTCATGTGCAGCTGGGGCCCGGTCGTGCTCGGGCACCGGCATCCGCGCGTGGAGGAGGCGGCCGCGCGGCAGCTCGCTCTCGGCGACTGTCTCAACGGGCCGGGCGCGGTCATGGTCGAGCTGGCCGAGCTGCTGGTCGACACCGTGCCCAGCGCCGACTGGGCGATGTTCTCCAAGAACGGCACCGACGCCACCACCCAGGCGCTCATGGTCGCCCGGGCGGCCACCGGCCGGACGAAGGTGCTGATGGCCCACGGCGCCTACCACGGAGCCGACCCCTGGTGCACTCCGTCGCTCGCCGGGACGACGCCGAACGAGCGGGCCGATCTGGTGGAGTTCGACTACAACTCGATCGAGTCGCTGGAGGCCGCGGCGGCCACGGTCGAGGGGGATGTCGCGGCGATCATCGTGACGCCGTTCAAACACGACTCCTTCGAGGATCAGGAACTGGTAGAGCCTGCTTTCGCGCGGGCCGCGCGGGCGCTGGCCGACCGGATCGGGGCCGCGCTGGTGATCGACGACGTGCGGGCGGGGTTCAGGATCGACCTGCGGGGCTCGTGGGAGCCCTATGGCGTACGGCCGGACCTGACGGCGTGGTCCAAGGCCATGGCGAACGGCTACCCGATCGCCGCCGTGACCGGCACGGACGCGTTGCGCGGGCCGGCTCAGTCGCTGTATTCGACGGGATCGTTCTGGTTCTCGGCCGTGGCGATGGCGGCGGCGAAGGCGACGATCGAGACGCTGCGCGACACCGAGGGCATCGCGGCCATGGAGCGCGCCGGGACGCAGCTGCGTGAGGGGTTGTATGGCCAGGCCAAGGCGCACGGGTTCGTGGTGAACCAGACGGGGCCCGTGACCATCCCGTGGCTGAGCTTCGACGGCGACGCCGACCTGTCGACCGCCCTGTACTGGAGCGACGCCTGCCTGCGGCACGGCGTGTACATCCACCCGTGGCACAACTGGTTCATGTCGGCGGCGCACACGGAGGAGGACGTGGCCCGGGCCCTGGAGGGAACCGACCTGGCCTTCGCCGAGACCCGAGCGCACTTCGGCTGAGGTACGAGTAGCTGAGCGAAACGAGCACGAGTAGCTGAGCGAGCATGGGGGGCTGAGCGAGGCGAGCGCAAGTAGCTGAATACGAGTAAAGGTACGAGTACAGGTACGGCTACGGGTGGCCGTTTGGGCGGCGGCCCTCTACTGTCCTTCATGTAGGACGATCGTGGCAAAAGTTTACATCTCGATTGCACACACCCCTTGACGTGCGCGGGTAGCCGTTCGTACCTTCGGGCAAACGGTTAGGAAACTTTCCTAATCCGTCCTCTTCAGGAGCCCCCATGACCCACCCGGGAGAGATCACTCGTCGTCAGCTGCTGCGCCGAATCGGCTTGACCGCGTTCGTCGCCGGTCCCGGCGCGGGCCTGCTGAGCGCCTGCGCCACCGGCGGCGCCGGCGACGAGCCCACTGCGACGCCGACCGGCACGATCGCGGTCTCCGCCGACCCCAAGAACCCGTTCGGCGTCGACGCCAAGAAGCCGCTGGAGGTCACGATCTTCAGCGGCGGGTACGGCGACGCATACGCCAAAGACCTGCACGAGGAGATGTACAAGAAGCGGTTCCCCGGAGTGACGGTCAAGCACAACGCGACCCAGGAGATCGGCACCCAGCTCCGCTCGCGCTTCGTCAGCGGCGACGTGCCCGACGTGGTCAACAACTCGGGCCCCGCGGCACTCGACCTGGCCGCCATGGCCACCGAGGGCCAGCTTGCCGACCTGACCGCGCTGTTCGACGCGCCTTCGCTCGACGATCCGGCCAAGAAGGTCCGCGACACCGTGACGCCGGCCGTGCTGGACAACGCGAAGATCGACGGCAAGGACCTCGTCCTGAACTACACCGTCTCCCATCGCGCGCTCTGGTACAACGCCAAGCTCTTCGCCGACAAGGGATGGACGCTCCCGAAGACGTGGGCGGAGTTCAAGGCGCTCGGCGAGACGGCGAAGCAGGAGGGCATCCTGCTGTTCGCCTATCCCGGACAGAAGGGTCCGTACTACCAGCTCTGGAACGCCCTCTACACGGCTGCCAAGATCGGCGGCAACCAGGTCATCATCGACATCGACAACCTGGTCGACAACGCCTGGAACGCCGAGGCGATGAAGCAGTCGGTCACCGCCTGGGTGGAGATCCAGACGCTGTATGGCGACAAAGCGTACTTCGGCCTTGATCACACCCAGACCCAGGTCAAGCAGCTCCAGAACAAGCTGCTCTTCTACCCGGTCGGCTCGTGGATCGAGAACGAGATGGCCAAGGACAAACCCAAGGACTTCGAGTACGCCATCGCCCCGATTCCCGACGTCACCGCCGCCGACAAGATGCCGTACGGAGCCATCCAGGTGGGCGTCGGCGAGAACTTCTTCGTCTCCGCCAAAGGCAAGAACTCGCAGGGCGGCCTGGAATATCTCCGCATCATGCTGTCGAAGGAAGGCGCCAAAGGCTTCACCGAGAAGACGCTGAACCTCACCGTGGTCAACGGCGCGGCCGAAGGGCTGGACCTCACTCCGGGCCTCAAGAGCGCGGCCAAGGCGCAGGACACCGCCGGCCAGAACATCATCACCGACGCCCGTTTCGAGGGCTGGTACAAGGAACTGTTCGACTACGGCACCCAGCAGATCAACGTGGTCATGGCCGGGCGCATCACGCCCGAGAAGTTCTGCCAGAACATGCAGAAGAAGGCGGACGCCATCAAGAAGGACTCGTCCGTCTCCAAGCAGACGCGGGGCCAGTAAACCATGCAGCGGTTGCGCAAGTACGGGTTCGTCGCCGGGTTTCTCGCCGTTCCGGTCGCGCTCTACTCGGTGTTCGTGATCAGTCCCTACATCCAGGCGTTCCAGATCTCTCTGACGGACTGGAACGGCTACAAGTCGAGGCTGCACTACGTCGGGTTCGACAACTTCACCCGGCTGTTCGGGGACGAGGTCTTCTGGCGGGCCCTGCGTAATCACGGAATCCTGCTGCTCGTGCTGCCGCTCGTGACCGTCGTCCTCGCGTTGTTCTTCGCGTTCCTGCTGAACCTGGGCGGGGGCTCACGGGGCGCGGGAATGAAGGGTATCTGGGGGTCGACGTTCTATCGGGTGGTGTTCTTCTTCCCCCAGGTGCTCGCCGTCGCCGTGGTCGGTGTGCTGTTCAAGGCGGTTTACCGGCCCGACGAGAGCGGGGTGATCAACGGAGTCCTGATCAAGCTGGGTCTCGATCCCGTCGGCTGGCTCATCGAACCGAACCTGGCCCTCTGGGCGATACTCGCGGTGATGATCTGGCAGGCCGTCGGATTTTACGTGGTGCTCTTCTCGGCCGGAATGGCCGCCATCCCGAAGGACTACTTCGAGGCGGCGGCGCTCGACGGAGCGGGGCGGGCCCGGCTGTTCTTCTCGATAACGCTGCCCCTGCTGCGCGACACCATCCAGGTGGGCTGGGTGTATTTGGGGATCGCGGCGTTCGACGGGTTCGCGCTGATCCTCGTGCTCGCCGGGGACAAAGGAGAGCCCGACGGGGCCACGACCGTGTTGCCGGTGGAAATCTGGAAGACCGCGTTCACCTATTCCAAGGTCGGCTACGCCTCGGCTATGGGGGTCGTGCTGTTCTTTCTCACCGTGACGTTCGCGGTGCTTACCCTGCGCACCACGCGGCGCGAGAGGATCGAACTCTGACATGGCCACGCCTCGTCCGGCCAGACCGCGCCCCAGCGTGCTCGGCGGCCTTTCACATGTGGCGCTCTTCATCTGGGCGTTGCTGATCATCCTGCCGCTGCTCTGGACGTTCCTCGCGTCCTTCAAGAACAACACGGAGATCTTCGGGGACGCGCTTCAACTGCCCGGCCAGTTGCGGCTCGACGCCTGGGGGCGGGCCTGGGACAAGGCCCACGTGGGGCAGTACATGTTCAACACCGTTATCGTCGTATTTTTCAGCACTTTGGGGACGATGCTGTTCGGCTCGATGGCGGCGTACGTCCTGGCGCGCTACCAGTTCTTCGGCAACAAGGTGATCTATTACTTCTTCGTGGCCGGGATGGCGTTTCCGATCTTCCTGGCGCTGGGGCCGCTGTTCTTCGTCGTCCTCCAGCTCGGCCTGCTGAACTCCCACCTCGGGCTGATCCTGGTCTACATCGCGTACTCGCTGCCGTTCACGGTCTTCTTCTTGGCCGCATTTTTCCGTACATTGCCGGACACCGTGGCCGAGGCGGCGTCGATCGACGGTGCCTCCCACACGCGCACGTTCTTCCAGATCATGCTCCCGATGGCCAAGCCCGGTCTGATCAGCATCACCATCTTCAACGTGCTCGGCCAGTGGAACCAGTATCTGCTGCCCCTCGTCCTCCTCACCGACGACAAGGACAAGTGGGTCATCACCCAGGGCATCGCCGACATCTCCACCATCGCCGGCTACGAGGCGGACTGGCCGAGCCTGTTCGCCGCCCTCAGCATGGCGATCCTCCCCGTGATGATCGTTTACATCATCTTCCAACGCCAGATCCAATCCGGGCTCGGCGCGGGGGCGCTGAAGTAACGTGAGCGTATGGACGTCGACAGCAAGCTCAACGACCTGCCCGAATGGCGTAGAGAAGGCGACGAGATCCGGCGCACGATCACCGCGCCCGACTTCCCCACGGCCATCCGGATCGTCGACGAGATCGCGGTCCAGGCCGAAGAGATGAACCACCATCCCGACATCGACATCCGGTGGCGCAGACTCCACCTCTCGCTGACCACCCACGACAAAGGGGCTCTGACGGAGAACGACTTCACCCTGGCCGGTCTGATCGACGGGATCGCCGCCAAACACGGTGCGTAGTGAGTTGGTTACTCGCTAGAGTGGTGGCCCCGTGAGCCTGGCCCAGGCTCGTCACCGCTTCCGGGGGTTCCCATGCGCCTGCCCACACCCGCCACCGCACCGAGGATGCCCGCATCCGTCCGCCTGCCCGGCCGGTCACCGCGCCCCGGATACCCCGGCTTCGTCGTCGAAGAGAAGTCGGCCGACCAGGGCGGCGCGGCACGCGGATCCGTCCGGGGGCCCGGTCGGCTGAGGGCGCGCGCGTCGGCGTTGGTGCTGGTCCTCGCGGTCGCGGGCTGCGCGCAGAGCCCGTCCGATCCAGCGGCGGACAAGGACGCCGCCCACAGCGCCAGCCCCAGTGTCGTTTCGGCGCCCACCTCGCTCACGGGCGCGGGGGAGTTCAAGCGGCGCACTACGGCGGCCATCGTCTACAACCGCAAGCTGGTCCCCAAGGGTGCGCAGGCGAGCCTGACCGCCGAGTCCACCGGCGGCAAGACGGTCACCTCGCTGGTGGTCGAAGGACTGCTGCCCGACCATCGTTACGGCGCCCACCTCCACGTCGCACCCTGCGGGGCCCGTCCGGCTGACGCGGGCGCGCACTTCCAGCACGTAGCCGGTCGGGCCGATGCGTCAAGCGAGGTGTGGCTGGACCTGAAGACGGACAACTCCGGCGCCGGGCGCGCCACCGCCCACCACGACTGGCCGCTGGCGGGCGCCCTGCCCCGCTCCCTGGTCCTCCACGCCAGCGCCACCGCCCCGTCCGCCCCGCCCGCGCCGCGCATCGCCTGCCTCACGCTGAGCTGACGTATCTCTATCGTCTGTTTGAAGAGCAGTCTCTTTTACGGCCCGCATGGGCCGGCCCCACCCGCCACACGTGGCCGGGCTCCCTCCAGGGGCACGCTCCTCCGGTTCACGTGGCTGGGCGCCGTGACGCGCGCACTCTTGGCCGATCCCGTGGTCAATTCGTGGGCCGACCAGCTCCGGTCCGGTGCGGCGCCGGCTCCGGGTCCTCGCCTCCCAGCCTGAGAACGTGCCCGGATACCGACGCCGCCGTTTCCCTACGGGTTGATGATGACGTCGATCGTCATCTCCGCATCGCCTGGTGTGCCGGAGATGTCGATGGTCACGCCGGTCCATCCGCCCCCGGGCAGATTCAGCGCGGGTGAGGTGTCCCTGCCGAGGCTCGCGTTGCCCAGGGATGGGTACAGGTCGTCAGCGTCGCCCCTGTTCCCCAGGCTGCCGATCCTGGCGAGCTGACGCAGGCCGTCGGCCTGCATCAACTCGATCGCCAGGCGGCGCTCGTCGTCGACGTTGGGTATGGCCTCGTCCACGACGTAGACCGCGAGGCCCTGGTCAGGAAGGAACTTGTCCTGCTCTTGCTGGCGGCGGTATTCGACGACGATGTACTGCGTGTCCTTCATCGTCCGATCGTTGTGGACGAGGACGAAGTCGCCGCCTTCGGCCGCCGGCCGGAGCGTGATGCCGCGAGTGGTCGTGGTGACCAGGCGCGGAGTGACCCAGTCATGGAACATCCGCAGCATGCTGGTCGGGAAGACGGGCGTGGCGCCGCCATTGCCCCATGATCCCGCCGCCATCAGGCAGAAGTTGCCCAGCCCGTGCGACTTGGCGCCGGTCTGCGCCCGATCGGTGTCGTAGTAGTCGGCCCAGCGTGCCGCCAGATGCCCCCACTCGTGGGCGCAGACGCCGACCTTGCAGTCCTCGGGCACGGTCAGGAAGGTGCTCACCTGCAGACCGGGCCCGACCGTGATCGGCTGCTCGCCGACGGTCCACTTCAGACTCCAGATGAACTGCAGCCCGGCGGCGTCCGCGAAGGTCTCGGCGCCCGGACCGGCGTGCACGACGAACAGCGCGGTGACCCGGTGTTCGTCGAGCACATCGAAGGAGGGGTCGAACTCGACGCCCGCCTCCTGCGCGGCCAGCACGGCGTCGTGCGCCATGCCCTGGGCATTGCGCGGGAAGTTGAGCTCGTCCAGCCCCGACTTGTTGTTGGCGTAGAAGGCCAGCGTTTGCGGCAGCCGGAACCAGCCGAACACTTCGCCCTGGACATCGATGCCGTGGTCGCCGGTGAAACCGCTGACCTTTCGGTAGAAGTCACGCATGCTGCCCGGCTGAGTGCCGAACAGCAGCCGCCTGAAGTGGTCCGCGTCGTGAGCCGGATCGTGCGGTCGGTCCTCGAAATCGACCAGCAGCACCAGGGTCTTGATGACACCTTTGAGCTTCTTCGGCGGCCGGTTGATCAGGCTCACATCAGGGGCGATCGGGGTGACGTTGTCGTCATCCAGGCCCACCGAGCGCGGCCCGCGCCGCTCGGAGCGCCACATCGCGTAGTAGTCCTCGAACGTCAGGTGCTCGGGCAGGAGCCCGGTCGCCTTCAGCTCGTAGAAACGGGTCTCCAACTTGGCCAGAGCGTCTGGCGCTAATGGAACGAAGTGCATGGTGTCCCCCATCGTCCGTCCTTTTCGTGAAGGTAGGACTGAATGGGTGTTGTGTCGTGAGTACCCCCTACTCAACCGATGCCGTGCGCCCCGCTCACCTTGTACCACTCTTCAGGCAAACGTGACGCCGATGCCGCGGCTGTTCGCGAGCCGGTTCTGCGGCCCGGTTCCGCGGTGCGGTTCGTGGGACGATAGCGTCGCCGTTCGTGGGCCGATCTCGGAGTCATCCGCAGGAAGTGGTTTGGCTCGTCCAGCCCGAGCGCGGTCGGTGATCCTTGCCAACTGGGCTCATCAACCCGTACACACCTGACCTCCAGAACGGCATAATTACACGATTACATGTGGGAGGTGCGGGTGAGTAGGAGCTGGCAGCCGCCTCGGTTACGGCTGTTCGAGGGGGTGCAGCGGCGGGCCACCTGGCTGGAGCTGCTGTATGACCTGGTGTTCGTCGTGGCCGTGGCCGAGTTGGCCGATGTGCTGGCCGAAGGGACCGAGGTCGGGCAGGTTCTGGCGTTCGTCGGGTTGTTCGTTCCCGTCTGGTGGGCCTGGGCGGGATATGTGTTCTACGCGAATCGGTTCGACACCGATGACGTAAGCCATCGCCTGCTCGTACTGCCGCAGATCCTGGCCATCGGGACGATGGCCGCGAGCGTGGGCGAGATCGGGGAGCGATCCGCGTTGTTCGCGCTCTCCTATGTGGCCGTGCGGGTCCTGCTGATCGTGGCCTACCTGCGGGCGGGGCGGCACGTGCCCGAAGGACGGCCGTTGACCAGCCGTTATGTGGCCGGGTTCACGGTGTCGGCGGTCATCTGGGTGGCGTCGCTGGCCGTCGAACCGCCACAGCGCTATGTGCTGTGGGGCGTCGCCATGGTGATCGATCTCGTCACGCCGCTGCTGGCGCGGCGGCACCAGGGCACGCTGCCGCCGCAGAGTGAGCACCTGCCCGAGCGGTTCGGGCTGTTCGTGGTGATCGTGCTGGGCGAGGTCGTCGCCGCCGTGGTGGTCGGGTTGAAGGGGCACGCGGTCACACCGGCCACGCTGCTGATCGCCCTCGCGGGCATCGCGATCGCCATGGCCTTCTGGTGGCTGTACTTCGGCCACATCGACGAGTCCGTGGTGCTGCGTACCCAGATAGCGGGACAGGTCTGGGTCTACTCTCATCTGCCGCTGTCGCTGGGGTTGGTCGCGTTCGGCATCGGGATCGAGCACGCGATCGCCCATCCGGGCACGGGCTGGGCCGTCGGCGTACCCGCCGCGGTGGTCTTCGCCACCCTCGGCCTCCAGCACCTGTGCTCCGGCGACCGGCTCGCCGCCGGCGTCCGCCTCGCGGCCGGCGCGCTCACGCTTGTCACGTCCGCGCTCCCGGCCGCGCTGGCGCTCCCCTTGATTCTCTTGTACGGCGCGGCGCAGGTCGCCTTCGACCTTCGCCGGCCCTTGCCCGGAGGAGAGGCATGACCCTCATGGACCTGTTCGACCGCCAGCTGGCCGCGATCGCGGACCGAGACCTGGAGGCCCTGCTGGCGCAGTATCACGACGACGCCATGGTCGTCCGCTTCGACCGCGTGGCCAGGGGGGCCGCTGAGGTCCGCGAGCTGTTCACCGGTTATCTGGCCGCCAAGCCCGAGGTGGTCGAGGTCACGTCGCTCCAGGTGGTGGAGGACGTCATCTTCTACAGCGCCCTCATGACCATCGCCGGCAACAAGGTCACCACGTTCGGCACGCTGGTGATCAGGGATGGCAAGATCTGGCGCCAGACCGCCGCCGGCGTGCCGTCCGCGTAACCCCCCGCTGGCCGCTCATGGCCGCCCGCCGCCAACCGCGCACAGTCGGCAGCGGGCAGCCAGGCCCCGCACAGTCGGTCAGTTCAGCCCGTCACCTCAACCCATCAGTTGCCTCATCGGCTGCCATGGCGTGGCGTCGAAGATCAGCAGGATCGAGGCGATCCGGCCGTCGACGAGCTTGAAATGCTCGGCCGTACGCTGGGTGCCCACCGGCGTCGCGGTGTGGACGTCATAGACGAGCGTGGCCTCCGACTCGCCGTACAGCTCGCTGATCAGGTCGACCCCGGTGACCACCTGGACGAAGCCGACGATCCCGGCCAGGTGGCCCGCGGCGTCGTCAGAGGTCATGAGCGGGCTCCGGAAGCTGAACTCGTCACCGATGAGGGCGGCGGCGGTGGGCACGTCGCCCCGGAACCGCGCCTCGTGGTAACCCCGAACGACGTCCCGCGTCCGGCTCTCGTCGTGCAGGCCGTCGCGCGCCTGACTCTCGCTGCTCAAGAGGCACCTTCCAGGTACTGTGCGAGCCGGTGCTGATTGTCGGCCACCCGGAGGCAGAGGTGCCGGAACCGGGTCAGCTCGTCGGTGGTGAAATCCCGGAACATCGCCGCCATCGCCCGCTGCGACGGCTCGCTGAACGCCTGGATCCATCCCCGCCCCTCAGCGGTGATCTGGGCCAGCACGGAACGCCGGTCCCGCTGGTCCGGGACCCGCCGCACCAGCCCCTCCCGCTCCAGCGTGTCGACCAGCCCGGTCACGTTCCGCGAGCTGACACCGGCGGACTGGGCCAGATCCCCGATGCTCACCCCGTCGCCATCGGCGGCGCCGAGCCGCATCAGCAGGTCCATCGCCCCGGAGCTCAACCCCCTGCCCTGGCTGCCATGGGCACGCATCCGTTCGATGGCGTGGAAGGCGGTGCGGATGGCGGCCGCGGCTTCCAACGCGGCCGTGTCACCTCCGCCGGTGAACTGCCGCATGGCGGCCCTGGTCTCGGGATCGAAGAGGTTTCCATCAGGATCACTGTCAAAGTCGGATTTATGTACGTCCTTCATCATGAGTTGGTACATTAGTACGTACTTCACGACTTGTCGATCCACTACTCATGGGAATCCACTCACCGACCCGAGCGGCGGCCCTTCATGACGGGGTTCCTTCGGCGATCCAGCGTGCGAAGAGGTCGATGTGCTCGGCGGGCCAGGCGCCGTCGCACGGCATCTTGCCCCCGCGGAGCCTGTCCAGGATGGCGTCGGCGTGCTCGGTGACATCTGAGTGCGACCATAGGTCAAAGGCGAAGCTCATCGACTTGCGGTCCATCTCGCGGAACAGCGGTCTGATGTGGTCGGTGAAGCGAACCGGCTCGTCCGGTGCCGGGAGCCGTATCTGTGTCTGGTCGGCGGCCGGGGACAGGGCGGAGACGCGGGAGCCCGGTCTCGCCTCGCACACCCACCACCATTGGGGCACTGGCATGTGCGGTGGCGGTGTCGCGCCCGGTTGGGAGTTCTCCACCGCGATTCGGGAACCCCATTCGATGTAGCCGGCGAACGCGGCGCGGAACTCGGGATCGGTGGGCAGCCCGGCGTCGTCGGCAGCTCGTCCGATGAGCTGCGCCCAGCGGGCCCGCCACTGTTCGGTCAGTGACTTGCCGGCATGTTCGGCGATCATGTGGTCATAACCGCCGTACTGCTCGGTGTAGAGCTTGGGGCCGCCGAAGGTCTCGGCAAGCCAGGCGGCGACGCGTTCGGGATGGTCGGGCGACATCCGGGCGAACAGCGGCGCGAGCAGGTCGTCCTGCGGGACGTACTTGTCGTAGAAGATGTGCGTCATCCGCGTCAGCGCGGGAAGCCCGCCCGCCCACTCGAAGAGCGTGGGTTCGTCGGACAGCGGTGGGTCGACGAAACCGACGTAGTAGTGCATGCCGCTGCAGAACGGTTTGTTGCGTGAGTGGCCGCACCGGCAGAGGCTGTAGTGCTCCCGGGAGTCGTCGCCGTCGAGCGGGATGCCGCCGCTGATCCGGTACGGGCCGTCCTTGGACACCTCGATCTTGGGTTCGCGTACGGGGTCGGGGCCCTTTAGACCGTCGATCGCATAGTGAAGAGCACCGGATGGGCAGGCTCGTACGGCGCGGATGATCTCGTCGGACCGGCCGCCGCTGGGCGCCACGAACGGTTCCTCGCCTTGCCGGAACACGGTGGACAGCCGGTCGGTGCACAACCCCGAGTGCGCGCATATGCCGCGGTTGTCCAGCACGGTGACCTGCACGCCTTCATGGGTGTCCTGGCGATCGGGCACCCGGTCGGGATCTTTGGCGCCGCTGAACCCGTGGCGGGCGTGGCTTCCGTCGCACAGCGGTTTCGTCGCGGATTGGCCGCATCGGCAGAGCGCCATCTGCGGGAACGTCTGGATCGGCTCCCCAAGCCAGTTGGTGATCTTCGTGGCGTTGGTGACCAGATACGGCCCGTCGAGGGCGCCGTCGATCCGCGTCTCCAGATCAGCCTGGATGTCGGCCAGCTCGGCGATCCGGGCCGCCAAGGCATCGGCATCCTCGGCGAACAGGCAGGCCAGGTGCTGCAACGCGGCGGTCGCCTCGATCAGGCCCTCCGTGGCGCCGGGCTGGGCGCGTAACCGCGTCGCATCCCTGGCCAGCTCCCATAACCGGTCGGTCGGCGAGCCGTTCTCGGTGGCGTACGGCTCGGGCTCCGCGGCGGCTTCGGGCAGGGCGGCCAGCGGCCGGATCACCGTTTCGGCCAGCGGCTCGCCGGGTGCCAGGTCGCGGTTGAGCAGCCGGGCCCGGGCCAGCAGCCCGGCGATGGACATCGAGATGCTCATCCGCGTGCTCCGAACCGGGTGGTGTAGTGCTTCATCTCCTGGATGAGCGGGAAAAAGGGCTTCACCGCGGCGAAGAACTCCCCAAAACGGGCGCTGCGGCGGAAGCCCTGCTCGTGCCCTTCCACCGAGTCCCATTCGATCCGTACGGTGTAGTGCTCGGGCTCCTCGACGCCTCGGGCGATCTCGTAGCCCAGGCAGTGGGGGTCCTCGTCCAAGACGCCCGCTGCAGCCTGGTATGCCTGCTCGAAATCCTCGGCGCGGGCGGGAGGGACGGTATACCTGATGTATTCGATGACCACGACAGACCTCTTCGGCTAGCTGTAACTTTAATTACATTACAGCAATGTAATGGATTGGGATGACCATGACCCGGAAGATCGGGCGGGCGCGGGATGCCTCCATCGACGCCCGGATCCTGGCAGTCGCTCGGCGGCATCTGTCGGCGTACGGGTATGAGCGGATGTCGTTGGCCGCCGTCGCCGAGGAGGCCGGCACCAGCCGTCCCGCGCTGTATCGCAGGTGGCCGGGCAAAGCCGAGCTGGCAGCAGCCGCGGTGGCCACACTGGAAGAACCCGGGCAGGACGCGCCCACCGGAGATCCGTTCGCGGATCTGGTCGCCGAGCTGGCCGATTTCCAGAACGCGGTCTCCCGGCCAGGGAGAATGTCGCTGGTCGGCACCATGTTGCAGGACACCACCACCCCTGACGTGCTCGCACGCTACCGCGCCCGGGTGATCGCCCCCAGGCGCCGCCGGCTCCACGCCATCCTTGACACGGCCAGGCGGAGGGGCCTCATCGACGCCGACGCCGATCTGGAGGTCGCCGTCACCCTGTGCACAGGCAACTGGTACGCCCGCGCTCTCGCCCACGACCAACCACCGGAGCACTGGCCGCAACGCACGGCCGCACTGGTGTGGCGAGCCGTCGGCGGGCAACATCCAGCCGATGCCGACGGCGGAGTGGCCCCGGAAGCCCGCAAGGCGCAGAAACTCATCTAGGTTCGCCATCGCCATCGCCGGAATCGCGCTCGCCACCGTGGGCGCCACTGCCGCTTCGGCGGCAGCCCGGACGAGTCCCAGTGCTTATCTGACCGACCGGCACGGGAATGTACTCGCCGACGCAGAATTGGTGCCACAACAAGATCCGCAGCACCGACCACCGCTACGCGATGGCCAAGGTCAGGTACCAAGGGCACGCCTACCAGTACGTCAACGCCTACAAGAACCAGGACTGCGTCGAGCAGACGACCAGGCGCATGCCGCACGGCACGATCGAACAATGGTGAAATTCGACTACTGCTGGGCGAAGAAAACGGTAGTCCGCCGGTAAAAAAAGATACGGTGAGCCGCCGTGAATTACGGCGGCTCACCGTCGTGCTGCCATTTCCGCTGCCGAACGATCAGGCGGCGGGAATGGACCCCAGCCGCCCCGCCTGATAATCCTCGAAAGCCTGGACCAGCTCCGCGCGGGTGTTCATGACGAACGGACCGTAATGAGCCACCGGCTCGCCGATCGGCCGGCCGCCCAGAATGATGACCTCCATCGTGTCCTTCGCCGACAGAGTGATCGTCTCGCCCGCCGTGGTCAGGCCGGGACGGTTGCCGAAGCCGTCGAACACGGCCAGCTGGCCGCTGACCAGCGGACGCCGCTCGGTGCCGACCGTGCCGCGTCCCGACAGGACGTAGGCGAGCGCGTTGAAGTCGCCGCGCCACGGCATCGTCAGCCGCGCGCCCGGGCTGATCGTGGCGTGCAGCAGGGTGATGGGTGTCTGGGTGCTGCCGGGCCCGGTGTTCCCGGCCAGGTCGCCCGCGATCAGGCGGACCAGGGCGCCACCGTCGTGGCTGCTGAGCAGTGCGACGCTGGAGCTTCCGATGTCCTGATACTTCGGTGCGATCATCTTCTTGGCGCCCGGCAGGTTCACCCACAGCTGGATGCCGTGGAACAGCCCGCCCTGCTGCACCAGCCACTCCGGCGGCGCCTCCTTGTGCAGGATGCCGGCGCCGGCGGTCATCCACTGGGTGTCACCGTTCGTGATCGTGCCACCGCCCCCGTTGGAGTCGAGGTGCTCCATCACGCCGTCGATCATGTAGGTGACGGTCTCGAAGCCGCGATGCGGGTGCCACGGGGTGCCCTTGGGCTCACCGGCCGCGTAGTCGACCTCGCCCATCTGATCCATCATGACGAACGGGTCGAGGTACTCCGGCTTGATCGCGGCGAGAGCGCGGCGGACCGGGAAGCCCTCACCCTCGAAGCCGCTCGGCGCGGTCTCGACGGCGAGCACCTTGCGGCCCTGCACCTCGGCGACCGGCTCTGGCAGGCGCGGCAGGCTGAGCGGGTTCTCTACGGTGACGGCGGGCATGTCGGGCTCCCTTCGGCGGAATCTGTTCTGCTCAACCAAGTTGAGATTTCAACTATTCCAGGATTCGCCCCTCCTGCGAAGCCGACGACTGGACCGCCGGATCAGGACGTCCTGAGCAGTGTGAACGCGCCCCGCGCCAGCGCGACGAGCTCCTCGTAGACCTGGTCCTCGTTGAGAGCGGCTGACGGGTCGGAGGCCATGGCCGTGACCACGAAGGTGCGTCCGGACGGTGTGCGGGCCAGGTAGCTCAGGTCGAGCACGCCCGGTTCGGAGCCGCCCTTGTACCAGACCGTCGGCCACTCCTTGGCGGGCAGCTTGATCCCGCCGGTGTTCTGCGACATCACCTCGCCGATCCGCTTGTCCCGGCTCTTCGCCAGCTCCGCGTAGGCACGGCAGATGTCGGCGGGGGAGCCGAACCACTCCACCGAGTCCAGCTCGCGCGGCGCGACCCACGGGGTGACGCTGGACAGCGGGAGCTTGTCGATGACCTCCGACAGGTAGGCCCGCCGCCCGGCCGTGTCGCGTGACAGGTACTCCTTGGCGTGCCGCGGGTAGTCGCTGCCCTTGAGCGTGAACAGCTCCCTGGTGTTCAGGAACGGGGTGTTCCGCTTCGCCTGGCCGTGCCAGGCCCGTACGGTGTGCTCGACCGACGTCCGGCCGGCCTGGTGGAGCAGCAGGTCCGCGCCCGTGTTGTCGCTGATGGCGATCATCAGCTTGGCCGCCTCCAGCACCGGCACCTGGCTGTTGTCGGGACGGTCCTGAAGCTGGCCGCTCGGCAGGCTCTTCAGCTCGGGTGTGATCGTCATCGCGGTGCCCCAGGAGAACCGGCCCTGCTCGATCTTCTTGGCGACGGCTCCCAGGACGTACAACTTGAACATCGAGCCGAGCGGGCGCGCCACACCACCGGCGACGGCGTGGCCCGGGCGGCAGGTGCCGTCGGCCTTCACCTCGGCGGCGAGGAAGCCCACCTGGGCCGCCGCCTTGCGCGCCCGCCGGTCAAGCTCGTCCCAGCTCGTGGGCGAGGGCTGAGGAGGCGCCGGTACGGCGAACAGCGCGGAGTTGATCTTGCCGGTGGCGTCCACCGAGAGCGTCAGCTTGAGCCTCTGGGTGCCGACCAGCACGTGGGCGATCAGGGCGGTGGGCGCGGCGCCGAGGATCCGCTCCAGCCGGATCCCGCGCAGCGAGGCCAGGGTCTCGTTGAACTTGGCCGCCGGAACCTGCTCCAGGAACACCGGAGCGAGGTGCTCGGCCAGCTCGGCCGGCCCGATCGGCGCCCTGGCGGGGGCATCGAGCAGCCAGCGCAACTGCTGCCCGACGGGCGTGCCGGGAATCTCCACGGGCGGCGCGGTGGTCGCCGGGAGCGATCGTGGAACGTTCCAATCGAAGGAGCCCGCAAGAGACGCCGTGAGCGGCCTCGTGGCGGCGACGTTCGTCGTGGCCCCTCCCGCGCACGCGGAGAGCGACACGGTCACGGCGGTCACCGCGACGGCAAAAGACGGGCGGAACATGGCAGCTCCTTCGACTCGGACTCAGGCTCGGGCCCGGACTCGGCGGAACACGTGCCCCCGGTCAACCGGCCCCGTCCTACATACCCCACCCGATGAGTCGTCGTCCTGACATCCCCGGAGTTGGGGGGGGGCTCAGCCGAAGACGGCGGGCGGCGGCACCGGGGCCAGCACCGCGTCGCCGTCCTTGATCGGGGAGGCGCCCGCGACGAAGTTCGTCAGCGCCTCCCCGTGCACGCACCTGGCCTGGGTGAGGCCACCGGCCGCGCGGCGGGTCAGCAGGTCGAGCGGCAGCTCCGCCCGCGAGGCGGCGACGATGAGGTTGCCGAAGCGGCGCCCGCGCATCACGCCCGGCTCGGCCAGCAGCGCGACGTGCCGGAACGTGCCCCGAACGGTCGCTACGAGCCGCCTGGCGAAGGCCAGCCCCTTGCCGTCGGCCATGTTGATCAGCAACGTGCCCGACGGGCGCAGCACCCTGGCGATGTCGCCCATGTACTCCGTCGTGGCCAGCTCGACCGGCATGGTGGCGCCGGAGAAGGCGTCGAGGACCAGCAGGTCGGCCGAGTCGTCCCAGACCTTGGCGGTGCCCTCGCGGCCGCCCTGCACGATCACCTTCAGCCGGGGCACGGATCGCAGGTCGAGCTGTTCGCGGATCAGGTTGACCAGCAGCCCGTCGGGTTCGAGGACGATGTGCCGGGAGCCGGGGCGGGTGGCCGCGACGTACCGCGGGATCGTGCACGCCCCGCCGCCCACGTGGACGCAGGCGAGCGCGCCTTCCGGAAGAAGATCGATGACGTCTGCCATGAGGCGTACGTACTCGAATTCCAGATAAGTAGGGTCTTGTAAGTCAACGTACGACTGAGGTACGCCATCCTTGGACAGCACCCAGCCGTCCTGCCTGTCCAGGTCCCGGAGTAGTTCGATCTCGCCGAACGTCACCGGGTACAGGCCGGGCATCGGCTCCCGCTGTCCTCGTGCCACGCTGATCCCCTCCTGGGAGTAAACCGTATGCGACGACGAAGGCTGATTGTGCTGTTTATCGCCGTTGTCGCGGTAGTCGGCGCAGGTGCCTTCGCGATGGTGGCGTCCACGAGGGTCAAGGGCAGTGCCGCGCAGACCTCGGCCGCCTATTTCGCGGCGTGGAAGCGGGGGGACCTGCAGGGCATGGCGACCCTGGTCTACCAGCCGCCGGTGGACTTCATCACGCGGCACCGGTCGTTCTCGGAGGACCTGCACGTCGAGAACATCCAGTTGCGGCCCGGGGCCGTGAAGAGCACCGGGGAGACGTCGGCCGAGGTGCCGTTCAGCGGGAGCAGGACGCTGAGCGAGTTCGGGGCGTGGCCGTTCAGCAGCACGTTGCGGCTGGCCGTACGCGACAGGACCTGGAAGGTGCTCTGGGCGCCCGAGACGCTGGATCCCCTGCTCAAGGACGGGGGCACGGTGCGGCTGACCGAGTTCGACGGGCCCGCGGTCCAGTTGGTGACCAGCGAGGGGGAGAAGATCCCCAACGACAGCTACGCCGAGTCCTACCTCGCCGAGCTCAAGCCGGAGTTCGACGAGGTGGGGCAGGGGTGGGCGCTGGAGTCGGCGCTGCCGGGACAGCAGACGCGGCGGCTCATGACCGTCGAGCCCAAGGTGAGCCTGGAGCGCACCACGCTGTCGCGCTCGGTGCAGGCGGCGGCCGCGCGAGCGCTCGACGGGGTGCGGGACGCGTCGATCGTCGCGATACGGCCCAGCACCGGCGAGGTGCTCGCGGTGGCCGACCGGCTGGAGAACAACTACAGCGCGTTCCGCGACTTCTTCCCGCCCGGGTCCACGTTCAAGACGATCACGGCGGCGGCGCTACTGGAGGCGGGCCTGGATCCGGCGGCGGAGGTGGACTGCCCCGGCAAGTACACGATCCCGAACTCCAGGTCGATCAAGAACGCGGGCGAGCAGGGGCACGGCACCGTGACGTTCGCCGACGCGTTCGCGTACTCCTGCAACACCACGTTCGTGCGCGAGGCCGTCAGCCGATTATCGGCTGACGATCTGGTCGAGACCGCCGCGAAGTGGGGGTTCAACGGCGCCGAGCTGGATACGGGCCTGGGCGGCTACTGCGGCCGGATGGACCCGCCCGACAGCGTGGACGAGCTGGCGGTGGACTCCTTCGGCCAGGGCTCGGTCGAGGCGACCCCGCTGTGCATGGCGATGGTCGCGGCGGCGGTCGAGAGCGGCTCACTGCGCGTGCCGCGCATCCTGTCGAAGGACGCCGTGGAACAGATCGACGGCCCGCCCGCCGAACCGGTCGAACTCGACGAGGGGACGGTCGCAGCGCTGCGGGACATGATGGCCGCCGTCGTCGACCACGGCACGGCTGCTGACGCCGGGCTCCCGGCGGGCGTGTCCGGCAAGACGGGGACGGCCGAGGCCGGGGGGACGCGGGAGCACGGCTGGTTCATCGGTTACCGCGACGACCTGGCCTTCAGCGTCTTCGTCCGGGGCGGCGGGTCGGGCCGGAGCGCCGCGCTGCCGGTCGCGGCCCGCTTCCTGAACGGGCTATGACCCCGTTGAGGGATTCACCATAACCTACGGTACCGTAGGTTATATGACGACCATCTCCGCGAAGCCGAGGCTGAGAGGCTGGTTGCACACAGGAGCGTTGCCCGTGACGCTGGTCGCCGGGTTCGCGCTCGTGGCGCTCGGCCCCACGCTGCAGGCCCGTCTCGCGTCCGCGATCTACGCGATCACCTCGGGCCTGCTCTTCGGCATCTCGGCCACCTACCACCGTGGCACGCTCGGCCCGCGCCTGGCCGAGGCGCTGCGCCGCTTCGACCACGCGAACATCTACCTGATCATCGCCGGCACCTACACCCCCTTCGCGCTGCTCGCGCTCGACGGGGCCGCCCGCGTCGCCGTCCTGGCGGTCATCTGGGGCGGCGCGCTGTCCGGGGTGCTCTTCCGGGTGTTCTGGATGAGCGCGCCACGCTGGCTCTACACGCTCCTCTACCTGGCGCTCGGCTGGACCGCGATCTTCGTGATGCCGCAGCTGCTCGAAGGCGCGGGTGTGGCGGCCGTCGTGCTGGTCGCCGTCGGCGGCGCCTTCTACACCGCCGGAGCCATCGTGTACGGGCTGCGCCGCCCGGATCCGTCGCCCGGCTGGTTCGGCTACCACGAGGTGTTCCACGCGTTCACGGTGGCCGCCTACGTGGTGCAGTACATCGCGGTGTCGATCGTGGTCTACTCCCACGTGTAGCTGGCGAATTACTGACTTTTGACCGAGTGGTGGTCTGCTCTCGTGATCGATCGGGAGATCACCCCAATATGGAGCAAATAGCACACACCTGGTGGCTCGTCCTCATACGCGGCATTCTCGCGGTGATCTTCGGCATCCTGGCGCTGATCTGGCCCGCGATCACGCTGTACGTCCTCGTGATCTTCTTCGGGGCGTACGCGATCGTCAGCGGGATCTTCTCGCTGTTCGCCGGGTTCCGGCACGACGTCAAGTCCCGCGCCTGGCTCATCATCTCCGGAATCATCGGGATCCTCGCGGGAATCGTGGCGTTCGTCTGGCCGGGGATCACGTCGCTGGCACTGCTCTTCGTGATCGCCTTCTGGGCGATCTTCGGTGGAGTGTCGGAGATCATCGCCGGCATCCAGATGCGCAAGGTGATCGAGGACGAATGGATGCTCATCATCGGCGGCATCCTGTCCGTGATCTTCGGCGTCCTGCTGCTCATCTGGCCGGGTGCGGGTGCGCTCACCCTGGTCTGGCTGGTCGGCATCTTCGCCATTCTGTACGGCATCACGATGATCGTGCTGTCGTTCCGGGTGAAGAAGCTTGCGCCTACGGCCTGAAGCCCGGAAATTTTCCGCATATAACGGGCCTGGGCAGGGAAACGTATGCCATGTCTGGTTCAACGTGGAGGAGACATGGACGTACACGACCGCCTTGCCCGCCATCTGCTCGTCGACGGATACCGGCTTGTGCTCGATCTGGAGCGCAGCCAAGGCTCCTGGCTCGTCGACGCCCGAAACGGCCGCCGATACCTTGACTTCTACACGTTCTTCGCGAGCGCGCCCCTCGGCGTGAACCCGCCCTTCGAGCCGGAGTTCGTCCGGCTCCTTGGCGAGGTCGCCCGCAACAAGCCCGCCAATCCCGACATGTACACCGCACACCTCGCGGACTTCGTCGACACCTTCACCCGTGTCCTCGGCGACCCCGACCTGCCCCACCTGTTCTTCGTCGAGGGTGGTGCGCTGGCCGTCGAGAACGCGCTCAAGACCGCCTTCGACTGGAAGAGCCGCCGCAACGAGGCGGCGGGCCGGTCCCGCGACCTCGGCACCCAGGTCATGCACCTGACGAAGGCATTTCACGGCCGCACCGGCTACACCTTGAGCCTGACCAATACCGAACCGGGCAAGACCGACCGTTTCCCCCAGTTCCGCTGGCCGCGCATCGACGTACCCGCCATCCACCTCGGCGAGGTCGAGGCCGCCGAGCAGCACGCGCTCGCCCAGGCGCGCGCGGCCTTCGAGGCGCACCCGCACGACATCGCCTGCTTCATCGCCGAGCCCATCCAGGGCGAGGGCGGCGACAACCACATGCGCCCGGAGTTCCTGCAGGCCATGCAGCATCTGTGTCACGAGTACGACGCGCTGTTCATCCTGGACGAGGTGCAGACGGGCGGCGGCACCACGGGCACCGCCTGGGCCTACCAGCAGCTCGGCCTGGCGCCGGACATCGTGGCCTTCGCGAAGAAGGTCCAGGTGGGCGGCATCATGGCCGGCCGCCGGGTGGACCTGGTCCCCGACAACGTCTTCGAGGTCAGCGGCCGGATCAACTCGACCTGGGGCGGCGGCCTGGTGGACATGGTCCGCTCGCGCGGCATGCTGGAGATCGTCGAACGCGACGGCCTCATCCCGCGCGCCGCCACCCTCGGCACACTCCTCGTCGAACGCCTCACCAAACTGCAGGTGGAGCACCCGGACCTGGTCTCCAACCCCCGGGGCCGCGGCTTGATGTGCGCCTTCGACCTGCCCGACAGAGCCGCGCGCGACGCGCTGGTCACGCGACTGCGGGACGAGGCGGGCGTGCTGGTCCTGGCCTGCGGTCCGCGCTCGGTACGGCTCAGGCCCGCGCTCAACATCCCCGAATCCGACCTCGACCACGGCCTCACGGCCATCTCGGCGGCCCTGCGCTGACGGCACGGGCACACCTTCACCGGCGCTGCCGACCCCTCTCACCCGCGGCCTGAACCCATCACCCGATCCGGTGATCATTTCCGCGGGAGGTGACGTCGCGCAGCGCCGGGGCGAGCCGCTCCAGTTGATCCACGCCGACCGAGAGGTCGGTGCCGATCGGCTGCATGAGCGTCACGTGATCCGCACCGGCGGCCAGGTGCTCGCGTACCTTGGCGGCGATGTCGGCAGGGGCGCCATGGGCGACGATCGCGTCCACCAGCCGGTCACTCACCTCGGAGATCTCCCGCTCCGAGTAGCCGAGCCGGGCCAGGGCGGCCGCGACCCAGGTCAGGCGGAGGCTGCCCGACACCCACTCCCGTGCGAGAGCCCGCGTCCGGTCACGGTCGCCGCCCGGGATCACGGAGAGCCCGACGACCAGCAGTTTGTCCGGGCCGAGTGCCTGCCGGGCCTGCGCGGTGAACTCGGGTGGCCCTCCGGCGGGCAGCGCCCCATCGGCGATCTCGCCGGCCAACGTGAGCATTTTCGGACCGTTCGCGGCGATGATCCGCGGATAGGCCACGTCGGGGGCGGGTGGCGAGGTCGGGCTGTCCATCCGGTCGCGGTAGTCGCGCATCATGGCCAGCGGACTGCCGAACTCCCGACCGGTGTCGGCCGCCTGCTGGGGATAGCCGACCCCCAGCCCGAGCACGAACCGGCCGGGATAGGCCTGGGCCAGTACGGCCGCCGCGCCATGCATGGTCTGCGGCTGCCGGGCCCAGATGTTGGCGATGCTGGTGCCGAACACCATCCGCCGCGTGGCCGCCAGCAGCACGGCCAGCTGCACCAGAGCGTCCTTTCCGCCGACGACCTCGTTGGTCCAGACGGCGTGGTAGCCGGCGCCTTCCAGCCGCTCGACGGCCTCGCGCTGCAGGTCGATGGACAGGGCGTCGGTGAACGAGACCGGCAGCGTCAAACCGACCGGCCCCAATGCCCGGCGGGCCGCGTCGACCACGGTGGTCCTCATGAGAATGCTCCTTGGACTGCTGTGCTGGGGTTCTCAGCTTGGGACCACGGTGCGCTCAGGGTCCAATGAATGTTTCGCAAGGCGCATCTCGATTCGCGCATCACCGCAGCTCCAGAGGATGAGGCCTACGCTGGGCGCATGCCCGACTCGCCACTGCCCCCGGAGGATCTGGATCTGCGGCTGGTGCGCTCGTTCGCCACCGTCGCCGAGCACCGGCACTTCGGTCGCGCCGCCGCCGCTCTCCATCTCACCCAGTCCTCGCTGAGCAGGCAGATCGCCCGGCTCGAACAGCAGGTGGGCGCCCGCCTGCTGGACCGCACTCCGCAGGGCAGCCGGCTCACCGACGCCGGAGAGGTCTTCCTCCCCCTCGCCCTCGCGCTGCTGCGGTCCGCCACCCGCGCCGTTTCGCGGGCCCGGGGCGCCGCCCAGCCCAGCCGGATCGTGATCGGCTACATCGGCAACCTCGTCCTCACCCCGGCGGTGCGCGAGCTGCGCCACCGGCATCCCGGCGCCGAGGTGCGGATCCTTCACCTGGCCTGGGACGAACCACGCGCCGCGCTCCTCGACCACCGGGTGGACGCGGCGGTGGCCCGGCTGCCGTTCCCCACCGACGAGCTGCACGTCACGGTCCTCTACGACGAACCCCGGGCGCTGCTGGTGCCCGTGGATCACCGCCTGGCGGGCAAGGCATCGGTCACCCTCGACGACATCGCCGACGAGCCCATGCCCCGGGCACTCGACCCGGTCTGGAACGCCTTCTGGCGCGCCGACCCACGGCCCGACGGAAGCCCGGCGCCCGACGGTCCCCTCATGGAGGCGGGCGAGGACAAACTCGAACTCGTCGCCAGCGGGCAGGCTGTCGTCATCGTCCCGGCCACCGCCCGCGTCGGCAACGTGCGTCCCGACCTCACCACGATCCCCTTGGTGGACGTCGAGCCCAGCCACGTCGTGCTGGCCACCCGAGCCGACGACCGCAGCCGCCTGGTCGCGGCCTTCCGCAAATGCGCCGAAGCCCATCTCACCGGGCCAGGGTGATCCAGCACCGCCTACGCTGAGCTCGCCCAGTTGCTGTCGTGAGCTCCCGGTGACGTCGAGCCCGCCCTCACGCCCTCCCGTCCGTCGCCCTGGTCTGCCCCCACTCCTACCAGGTGCTGCGTCGGGCCGAACGCCCTGAGCACCCGTCCTGGTGGTCCTGCCCCTACCGCCGGAGCCGTGCCCTCGCCGCCGGCAACGCCTTGCCCACCCCGAGAAGATCGCTCCTCGGCACCTGCTGCGGCGAGCCGCCCACGATCAACGTCGGCAAGGGCGAACTGGTCGCGCGACGACGCTGAAGACCGGTTGACTCGGGGGCCGTTCGGCGTCGAGGAAGAACAGGTCCACCGCGCTGTCCGGCAGGCCCGCGAGCACGGGGCCGCCGTCAGCGACGCGAAACCCCAGTGCCTCACCCGCCGTCTCGGCGCTAGCCGAGGTGGTGGCGGGACTGGAGGAATGCCGCAGTGGCGGCGTCAGCGGGCAGGAAGGCCTCCAGCTTGAGCTCGGCCAGCGTGACGTCCACCGCGGTGGCGAACGAGGTGAGCGTGGTCAGCAACCGCAGCTCGGCATCCCCGGTACGCAACCGCAGCGGCACCGCGAACCCCAGATGATCGCTCCCCGGCACCGCCTCGGGCACGTAGGACTCCAGCTCGGCGATGAACGCGTCCAGCCGCGGATCCCGGCTGCGGAGGAAGTCGGCCCGCAGGCTCTCGGTGATGTGCCGGCCCCAGTCCGCGAGGTTGACGACCCGGGGGCCCATGCCCTTGGGGTGCAGGGCGAGCCGCAACACGTTGATCGGCGGCTCGAGCAGCTCGGCCGCGGCCCCCTCGGTGAGCACGTCGAAGGCCGCGTTGGCCGCCACCAGCTCGCCGTAGGGCCGCACCACGACCGCCGGGTAGGGGAGGTGGCCGTCGAGGATGCTCTCCAGAGCCTGGCGTACCGGGCGCAGCATGGCGTCGTCCAGACCTGACTCGGGGAACAGGGGAGCGTACCCGGCCGCCAGCAGCAGGCCGTTGCGTTCGCGGAGCGACAGCTCGAGCGACTCGGCCAGGCGTACGACGATGGCCCGCCCGGGGCGGGATCGGCCGCGCTCCATGAAGCTCAGATGGCGTTGGGTGGTGCCGGCCCGGTTGGCGAGCTCCAGCTGGCTCACCCGCCGGTTGCTACGCCACCGCCGTAGCTCGCTCGCGAATCGTTCCACGCCTCCCTTTCTAGCCCACGCGTGTTACGGAGCACGATTCCCCGCAGGGAATGACACGGGCTCACGAATGCCCCTGAGACGGTCTCACCGTCTCGTAACGGCGCCTGACCACCTCCACCGGAGGAGCGTCCCCCTGGAGAGAGCCCAGCCCCGTGTGGCGGGTGGGGGTGCCCCATGCCGGCCGTAAAAGAAAGGCCTCCCAGAGATCCGGCCCCAGAGATGGCCCGGCGCGGGAGATGACCTTGAGAGGCGCGGCACGCGAGAAGGCCTGGCACGCGCGGGGGATCGGTGAATGGGCCGGCACAGAAGACGGTGCGCCACACGAAGGCGCCCGCACATGGGGAGACCCGCCCAGGCCCCCACGCAAGAGGCACCAGACGCTCGGCACGCGAGAAGGCCTGGCACGCGCGGGGGACCGGTGAATGGGCCGGCACAGAAGACGGCGCGCCACACGAAGGCGCCCGCACACAGGGAGACCCGCCAGGGCCCCGTGCGAGAGGTGCGAGAACACTCGGCCCACGAGAACCCCCGCCACGCGAGGACAGACCCGCGTGCGCGGAGATCCGCCGGATCAGGACACCGCGATCAGGACACCGCGATCAGGACACCGCGATCAGGACACCGCGATCAGGACACCGCGATCAAGACGGGGGACGCGACTGCCAGAGGCCGATCGCGGTGACGCGCGAGTCGACGCCGAGTTTGGCGTAGATGCGGTTGACATGGTTCTTGACCGTCTTCTCGCTGAGGAACAGCCGCTGCGCGATCTGCCCATTCGACTGCCCGGTCGCGATCAGATCCATGACCTCGGTTTCGCGCTTGCTCAAGGACGTGAACACGCTATCGAACGCTGCGTCTTCGACTCTCATCCGGCCTCCGGGGGCGCGCGCAGACGGTCAGATCGCCGAGGCCCCCGCGCATCCGGCGTAAGCGGTAGACAGCGAGCATAACTCGCATTGTCATGTTTTGGGGACGTTGTCGTAGAAAACGACAAACGGCCGGTCCCGAAGGACCGGCCGCGTGCATGGGGTGAGTGAAGGGACTTGAACCCTCGACATCCAGGACCACAACCTGGCGCTCTACCAGCTGAGCTACACCCACCATGAACCGCCGACGTGGCGGCACAGGAAAAGTGTAGCGGTCTTCGGGAGTCTTTACGCCACCCAATTAGCCCGTGACACGCTCGGCCACCGCTCTGGCGGTGGCCGAGTCGGGGCCCGGCTGGCCGACGAAGATGGCCGCCCGGTAGTAGCGGAGCTCCCTGATGCTCTCCGTGATGTCGGCCAGCGCGCGGTGTCCGCCCTGCTTCTCCGGGGCCGCGAAGTAGACCCGGGGGTACCAGCGGCGGACCAGCTCCTTGATCGACGACACGTCGATCATCCGGTAGTGCAGATAGCCGTCGACCACGGGCATGTCGCGCGAGATGAACGTGCGGTCGGTGCCGATGGAGTTGCCGCAGAGCGGCGCCTTCTTCGGCTCGGGGATGTGGCGGCGGATGTAGTCGAGCACGAGCGACTCCGCCTCCGCCAGCGTCACCCCGCCCGCCATCTCGGGCAGCAGGCCCGAGGCGGTGTGCATCTCGCGGACCACCTGCGACATCTGCTCCAGCGACTCGGGCGGCGGTTTGATGACCACGTCGACGCCCTCGTCCAGCTGATTGAGCTCGCTGTCGGTGATGATGCACGCCACCTCGACGAGCGCATCGCGACTCAGGTCGAGCCCGGTCATCTCGCAGTCGATCCAGACCAGCAAGTCACTCATTCGATCTCCTCGCCCAAGCGGCTCGGAGTCATCCGCCCGCCTGAATACCCCATCAGCCTAGTGCCACCGGTTATGCGGGCTTGAGCGAGCTGAGAACCTGATTGACCACGTCGGTGCCCAGATTGTCCGGAACTGACGTGTATAGGAGGGCTGGAGGCTGGCCCTGGCCGCGATCCATCAGCACGATCGCGCCGTTTTCCTTGTTCCACTTGTAACCTTTGGCCTTCGACTCCTTCGAGAAGTCGAGCTGGAACTGGAGGACCCAGGCGTCCTTGTCGCCGATCTTGAGCGCCTTGTCCTGGATGATCTTGTTGGTGTGCGTGATCGGGTAGTACGAGGCGAAGTCCACGAACACCGACTTGGCCGTGTTGCTCAGCCCGTCCGTCCCCGTGTAGGGGAAGAGCGGGTTGAGCAGGCCGGTGAAGACGTTGCCGCGCCAGGTGTCCTTGCCGTTGTACTTCTCCTGCGAGATCGCCTCCACGCCGCTCGACCAGGCCTGGTGGCGCGGGTCGGTGTCGTTGATGGCGCTGGACTCGGGCACCTTCCAGCCTTCGGGCACCTGGTACGACAGGCCCGCCTGCGGGTCGGAGACACGGCCGTCCTGCGGCTGTGGCAGCTCTGCCGGGGCCTGCGACGGCGGCTGGGTGGTCGGGCCCTGCTCCGGCGACTGCTCCGTCTCAGTGGGCGTCGGGGACTCGGCGAGGGTGCCGTCGGTGTTGCGGTTCACGAAGAAGATCCCGGCCACCACGATCAGGCCGACCACCACGAGCGCCGCCAGCCCGCCGAACACCCACGGCAACGGGTTGCTCTCCTTCGGCGGCGGACCGTAACCGGGCCCGGGCAGCGGGGTGTCACCCCATCGGTTCTGGCCGGGCGCGCTGTAGGAGGGCTGGCCGAACGCCGACTGCTCCTGGGTGGGCTGCGCGTACGACGGCTGGCTCTGGGCGGGTTGCCCGTACGCGGACTGCCCATATGTCGGCTGGCCGAACTGCTGCGTGGGGTTCGCCGGTGTGGCGGACCAGTCGGGACTCGACTGCTGCTGCGGTCCGGAAGGCGGTTGCTGTTGCGCTGGCGTCCCCTGCTCCAGCGGGTGGGTGGCGTCCGTCCACTGGCCGCCGTCCCACCAACGGAGTTGGGGCGATCCGTACGGGTCGGGGTACCAGCCCGCGGGGGTCTGCGTGGTCATATTCGTCAGCGTAGTAACAACAGCTTTGATATGCATTGCTGGCTCGGCTTCAGCACTTGTACGTGAAGCTCGCCTTGTCGGTCTTGAGAGGGCCGGGAGACAGCACCCGCAGGGTTGCCGTGGCCTTGACGGTGCTCTTGCCCTTGAGCGTCCATCGGAGCGGCACGCTGTAGGCGGTCTGGTCGGAGGTCGTGCGGAGTGTCTGCTTGACGACCTCCTTGTCCAGGTTCTTGCGCCACTCGTAGGTGATCTCGCCGGCCTCACCGTTCGTGACGATCTTGCCTGTGACGACGACGGCGCTGTTGCAGCCCTGGGTCTTCTTCGGCGCGACGACGTCGATCGACGTGATCGCCAGGTCCGGGGCGGCGCCCAGCTTGAGCCAGGCGATGATCGCCCCGCCCATGATGATCGCGAACACCGTCGCCGCGAGGATGGTCCGCCACCGCCTCGCCCGCGCCGCCCTGGCCGGTCTGCCGCCGCCGTGCTGGACCGTTCCGACCTGGTCCCGGCCCTCCCGCCAGATCCGTTCGGCCGTGGTGCCGGCCTGCGGCGACTGCGTGCTCACTCCCGGCCCGAAGTGCACCTGCGCCTGATGAGGGCTGGGGACGGCGAGCAACGTGACGATGTCACCCTCGTCGAGCGGCGGCTGCGTCTCCACGGGCGGATGCGCGAACGCCGACCTGCCCCGGGCCGCCTGCGCCAGCCGGTCGTGCCTGATCGCCCCGCCCGGCAGTGCCGCGGGCTCGGAGAGCACGACGGACTTGGCGGCGCCCAGGCCGTGCGTGCTCACGATGACCGCGGCCCGCTCGAAGAGGGCCGCCGCCCGCGGGGCGCTCCGCAGGACCGAGGCGGCCAGCGCCCGCGCCAGCGACGCCCACGCCGCCGCGTCCCGCTCCGGCGGGGAGACCTGCCCGCGGATGGCGTCGGACAGGCCGCGTTCCGACAGCAGCGCCGCGCCTTCGGCGGTGATGACCACGGTGCCGGGATGCACCGAACCGTGGGTGACCCCGGCCGCGTGCAGCGCGAGGAGGGTCTGCGCCGTCTCCGTCAGTACGGCCGCCGCGCCGCCCGCGTCGATCGGCCCGGCGGCCAGCAGGTCCGACAGCGTCGGGCTGACGGCCTGCGCGGTGAGCAGCCAGACCTGATCGCCCGCCGCCACGACGTCGGCCACGGGGATCAGCCCGGTCAGCCCGCCCAGGACGAGCCGCTGGTCCGTCAGCACCGTCGCCACGACGCGCTCACGCACACCGGGCAGCCCGATGATCTTCGGGTCGAACAGCAGGGCTCCGGCCCTGCGCCCGTCAGGTGAGATCGCGTCGATCCAGTTGCCCAGCTCGGTGATCCAGGTGTTCTCGGTGAGCCGGAAGCCGGCGATACCGTGTCTCGGGTTTTCCATCGCCGTATGCCCCCCGACGCCTTTCTAGCGCTTCCTCCGGTGTCGCCCCGCCATACGGCGCTTTACCGCAAGTGTGACGGGAAGCGCGCCGGACGTCACCAGTACGAGCCCCAGGAGCGCCCCGCCCTCCGGTGCCGGTGTGTACGCCGACCCGCTGTTCTCACCACCCTCGGGGGAGGGCCTCGGCGACTGGGAGCTGGGCTCCGGGCTGCTCAGGGTACGCGTCGGCCTGGCGGTCGGGGGCGCGGTCGTGGGCGGCTTCGTGGGCTGCTTCGCGGTGGACGTGGCCACCGCCGGTTGGTCGTCGACCTTGCTGGTGATCTCGGAGTCGGCCGGCTCGGTCGGCGGCGCGGTCTTGACGACGGCCTTGGTGGCGGTCTTCGAAGGTCTGGGCTTCGGAGTCCTGGTGATCGTCCGGGTCGGTGTGGGCGTCGGCCTGCGGCTGGAGACGGGCGGCGGCGCGGTGGTCTTCGAGGTCGAGGGCGTCGGCTCCGGCGTGGTCTCCTCGACCGTGGGAGTGGGCTCCTCGGAAGGCTCCTCGTCCTCGGACGCGGCGGACGGCGCCGGCTCCGAGGTGGAGGGGGTCACCTGCGTGGTCCGCGCCTGCAGGGCGGGCTCGCCGGATGCGGTCTTCACCAGGACGAGCGCGATGCCGATCAGCAGGCCGGTGCAGGCGGCGCCGATGAGGATCTTCGTGGAGCGCTTGCCGAGCACCTTGCCCGGCTCGGCGAACTGGTTCTCGGCGAGCGAGGTCTGCCCCTCAGCGGGAGCCTCCGGCGGGCTGGGGAACAGCATCAGCAGCAGGCCGGACAGCCGGGCCAGGCGGTGCTTGCCGCGCTCCTCCCAATCGGACCCGTACGCCCTGGCCGCGACCGCCTCGAGTTCCGTCAGGAACGCCTCGGCCGACGATGGGCGATCGACGGGGTTCTTGGCCAGGCCGCGCTCGACCAGGTTCCGCAGCGGCCCGGGAACCTCCTCGATGGGCGGTGGCGAGCTCTGGTGCTGGCGGGCCAGCGCCGCGAGGTGGGGCGAGCGGAAGGGGCGGGCGCCCGTCAGGCACTCGAAGAACACGACGGTGGCGGCGTACACGTCGGTGGTGGGCGCGGCGGAGGCGCCCGACCACTGCTCGGGCGCCATGTACGGCGGGGTGCCGGCGGCGCTGGCGTCCTCGCCGTTCCTGACCGCGATGCCGAAGTCGACGAGCTTGCTGGAGCCGTCGCCCTGGACCATGACGTTCTCGGGCTTGAAGTCGCGGTGCACGACACCGATCGCGTGGGCCGCGGCCAGACCTTGGAGCGAGCCCTTGAGCACCAGCAGCGCGGCCTCCGGGCCCGTGGGGCCCTCCGACCTGAGCAGTTCCCGCAGCGAGACGCCGTTGACGAGCTCCATGACGATGGCCGCGCCCGCGCCTGCCTCGACGTATTCGATCAGGCGGGCGTTGTGCGGGCTGCGCATGGTGCCCAGCAGCCTGGCCTCGTGCCTGAACCGGGCCACGAAGCCGACGTCGGACCGCAGCTCCTCGGAGAGGTACTTGACGGCCACCTCCACGCCGTCATGGTCCCGCCGGGCCAGCACGACCCGCCCGGCCGATCCGGCGCCAAGCTCGCGAATCTCGGTATAACCCGGGACCCTCCACCGGCCATCGTCGTACATGCGGTCTCCTCTGGAGTCCTCTGGGCCCCCACGCTCATCAGACGGACCGTAGCTTAACCGGACGTAACCGCTTTCTCACGCGTTATCTCCAGACCGTGATGAATCTGGAGGTCAGCCGATGGTTCCGGAGTCGTCGGACGACGGGGTGTCAGGAGCGGGGGTGTCCGGAGTGTCCGGGTTCTTCGGCTCGTCGGTGTCGGTGTCGTCGTCGTCCTTCGGTGGGTCCTCCTGACAGGCCGCGGTCGTGCCGCCCGAGCTGTCGCCGCCGCCGGCCGCGCTGGGCCGGGTGGCGGCCGTCACGAGCCAGGACGTCCCGCAGGGCACCTTGTCGAAGGTGAAGCTCACGGTCCTGGTGTAGGAGGTCTGGCCGGACAGGGTCAGGGTCTCGGTGTGCGCGATCCGGCCGCCGAGGGAGAAGGAGACGGCGAGCCGTACCGGCTGGTCGTTGCCGGTGGTCACCGAGACGACGGCGGTGGCCGCGCCGCGCGGGCTGAGCGAGGCCCGCACGATCGACACCTTCCGTACGCTCGGCGGGCAGGTCACCCTGGTCCGGGCGGTGGCCGTCCGGTTGCCGGCGCGGACCACCACGGAGACGGTGGAGTCACACGGGCGGGACCTGAAGGCGTGGGCGAACGTCCGCGAGTAGGCCGTCCGGCCGGACAGGGTGGCCGAGCGGGTGCCGACCTGGTCGCCGTTCAGCGCGAACGCGGCCTCCACGGGCACCTCGGCGGTGCCGCTGGTGGTCACCCTGACCTGGGCCTGAGCCGTACGGCCCGGCGAGGCGGCCAGGTCGAGCGACACCCGCAGGCCCGTCACCCGGGTGGGACAGGGCGGCACGTTCACCGTGGCGGTCCGCGCCCCGCCGGGAGCGGCGGGGGAGGTGGTGACGGTCAGCGTGACGCTCTTGCCGCACGGGCGCTCGTCCATGGTGAAGCTGAGCGAGCGGTCATAGGACCGGCCGCCGGTCAGCCGCAGGGTCTGGCTGTGGACGGGGGCGCCGGCCACGGTCCAGGCGGCGGTCGCGGTGACCGGTCCCGTGCCGGTGGTCAGGACGGAGAGCGAGGAGCCGGCCACGTTGTCGTCGTCGATCGTCAGCCCGCCGAGCGTGAGCCCCGCGACGGAGGTCACCGGCTGCGGCGTCACCGTCGGCGTGGTCACGGTGACCACGGGCGTCGGCGTGGTGGTCTTGGGCGTCTTCGTGGGGGTGGGCTTGCTCGTCTTGGGCGTCTTGGTAGGGGTCGGTTCAGCCGGCTTGGTAACCGAAGGGGTGCTCGGCGGCGTGGTGGCCACCACGGGCTCGGCGGTCTTCCGCTCGGGGCTGTGGGACGGCACGGCCAGCGGGGACGGATCGCCGCCGCTGGGCAGCTCGGCCGGGGGCTCCTGGCTCACCGCGACCGGCGTGGCTGGCGGGGCCTGCTCGGCCGGCCCCTGCGACTGCGAGGGCCCCACCAGGGCCACGTCGATGGGCGTCGTCCCCCGATCGCGGCTCGACAGCGCGACGATCACCGCGATGGTCGCGACCGCGACCAGCCCCACGCCCATGCCCAGCCGCACCGAGTGCCGCTTGGCCGTCCGGAGCGTCGAGCGGAAGACGGTCTGCGCCAGCGAGGTCGTGACCTCGGCGGGCGGCGTCTGCGGTACGGGCAGGAGCAGGGCGAGCAGGGCCACCAGCGCGGCCAGCCGCCGCCTGCCGCGCTCCTCCCAGTCCTCGCCGTACGCGGCCCGCGCCGTCGCCTCCAGTTCGATGACGAACGCGTCGGCGCTGACCGGCCGGGCGGCCGGGTCCTTGGCCAGCCCGCGCGTGATCAGCTCGCGTACCGGCTCGGGGGCGTCGTGGACCGGGATCGGCGCGTGCATGTGCTGGTAACCGAGCACGCTCGGCTCGGTCGACCGGTACGGCCGGTGCCCGGTCAGGCACTCGAAGAACACCGCCGTCGCCGCGTACACGTCGGTGGCGGGGGAGGCGGGCGCGTTCTCCCACAGCTCGGGCGCCATGTACGGGGGCGTGCCCTCGGGACGCGAGGCGGTCCCCTGGTGGACGGCGATGCCGAAGTCGACCAGTTTGCTGACGCCGTCGTCGCGGACGATCACGTTCTCGGGCTTGTAGTCCTTGTGCACCAGGCCGTGCGAGTGTGCCCTGGCCAGGCCGAGCAGCGAGCCCTTGAGGACGACCAGGGCCGCCTCCGGCCCCGTCGTCCCGTGCTCGCGCAGCAGCGCCCGCAGGGACACGCCGTTGACCAGCTCCATCACGATGGCCGCGCCGTAGCCGTCCTGGATGTACTCCCACAGGGTGGCGATGTGCTGGTCGCGCAGCGTGGTCAGCAGCCGCGCCTCCGACTGGAACCGGGCGAGGGCCACCGGATCGCTCAGTAACCTCTGCGAGAGGTACTTGATCGCGACCTTGACGCCCGTCTCATCGTGCACCGCCAGCACGACCCGGCCGCTGCCGCCCGCCCCGAGCTGCTTGATTTCCGTATAACCAGGAGCGTTCCACTCCATCGCCATCCCCCATCAGGAGTAGGGCCCACCTGATGAGACGCGTGATCAAGGAGAGAAGTTTGCCAGGTGGTTCCTGATTTATGGAACTACTCCCGGCCGCGGATGTGAACAGGTACGTCGATACCTTCTGGGAGTGCCGGATCCGGCACGGGCTCGCCCCAGGACGTCACCAGCGGCAGCACCCCGGCCCAGACGGGCAGCGCGTAGTCGTCCTCCTCGTCCATGGGCCCGCCGCGCCGCATCTTCACCGACGCCTCTTCGAGCGACAGGGCCAGCACGGCGGTCGCGGCCAGCTCCTTGGGCGACGGCTTCCTGACGTAGTCCCATTGGCCGGGCGCGAGCTGCTCGGACAGGACGCGGAGCCCGGTCAGCCGCTCCTCCGGGTCGGTCAGCAGTCTGGCGTGGCCGTAGATGATCGCGGAGCGGTAGTTGACGGAGTGGTGGAAGATCGACCGGGCCAGCACGATGCCGTCGACGTGGGTGACGGTGACGCACACCTCCGCGCCGTTGCCCGCGCGCAGCGACCGCGCCCCGGTGGAGCCGTGCAGGTAGAGGGTCTCGCCCAGGCGCCCGTATCCGGTGGGCACCACCATGGGGTGGCCGTCGACCACCACACCCAGATGGCAGAACAGCCCGGTGTCGAGCACCTCGTACAGGTCGTTCCTGTCGTTGCTGCCACGGTGCTTCTCGCGGCCGAGCGTTGTGCGGGGTGTGGTGGAGAGCATGCGACCACGGTAATGAGAAAGTGGACATAGCCTGTATGGCCACTAATGCCCGCTTCCCGGAGACCACTTTCGTGCGTACCCTCGTCGACCTGCCCATATCCCTGTCCAGGGAGTCGGCCGTCCCGCTCTCGGCACAGCTCACCGGGTGGCTGCGCCGGGCCATGCTCGCGGGCACGCTCGCGCCGGGGGAGCGGCTGCCGTCCTCGCGCGGGCTCGCCGGCCAGCTGCGGGTGAGCAGGACCGTGGTCACGGAGGCGTACCAGCAGCTGTATGCCGAAGGGTGGCTGGAGGGGCGGCACGGCTCCGGCACGTTCGTGGCCGCGCTGGAGGCGTCCCATCTCGCCGTCGAGGCGCCGCCCGCCCCAGAGCCGCCGCCTCGCCCACCGGCCCAGCGGACGATCGACCTGACCCCCGGCACGCCCTGGGTGCGCGACTACGACCACGCCGCCTGGAAGCGGGCCTGGCGCAAGGCCGCCGACCTGCCTCCGGGTGACTCCCCGGACCCGTACGGCCTGCCGTACCTGCGCGAACTGCTCGCCGACCACCTGCGGCGGGCCAGGGCCGTGACCGTCGGCCCCGAGAACGTCCTGGTCACCAGGGGCACCGGCAACGGCCTCGACCTGTGCGCGCTGGCCCTGCTCGGCGAGGGCGGCCGGGCGGGCGTCGAGGACCCCGGGTATCACGTGGCGCGTACGGTGTTCGCGGCCAGGGGCGCGAAGGTCGTGCCGTGCCCGGTCGACGAGGACGGCGTGATCGTCGAGGCGCTCCCCGGCGACCTCCGCGTCCTCTACACCACGCCCGCCCACCAGTACCCGCTCGGCGGCCGCCTGCCCATCCCACGCAGGGAACGGCTGCTCGCCTGGGCCAGAAGCACCGGCGCGATCATCGTGGAGGACGACTACGACGCCGAGTTCCGCTACGACGTCGCGCCCCTGCCCGCCCTCTACGGCCTCGACCCGTCGCGCGTCGTCCTGCTCGGCACGCTCTCGAAGACCCTCGCCCCCGACGTCGGCGTCGGCTGGCTGGTCGGCTCACCCGAACTGCTCGACCGGATCGCCGCCATCCGCCTCTCCCTGTCGGACCGCACCAGCGGCCCGGTCCAGCAGGCCGTCGCGACCCTCCTGGAGCGCGGTGACCTGGACCGCCACCTGCGCCGGATGCGCCTGGAGTACGCCCGCAGGCGCGGCGCGATCGTCGAGATCCTCGGCCCGCTCTGCCGCCTGCGCGGCGACACGGCCGGCCTGCACGTGCTGGCGGAGCTGCCCCGCGACACCGTCCCCGGGCTGGTCGCCGCCGCGCGGGAGAAGGGCGTGCTGCTCGACTCCACGGCCCGCCACCACTACGGCTCCGAACGCCTGCACGGCCTGGTGATCGGGTACGGCTCGGCCACGCTGGCCGACGTCAGGCACGGCTGCCGGATCGTGGCCGGCCTGATGTGCTCAGCCCTGAATGAGTAGATGAGCGGTGCTGCCGAGCCGCCCTCCTCAGTCAGAGTGAAAGGCATGAAATGGTGGTTACTTCTGGCCTCTGTCATCGGCATCCTGATCACCGCCTGGCTGATCCTCTACGCGGGGGTGCCGCTTTCGACGCTGCTCTCCCTCGGCCTGGGCGCCATCAGCCTCATCTGGCTGGTCGTCCTTCTCACCGTCCCGTGGAACCTGTACTTCGCCGCCCGCCGGGTCGCGCAGGACATCCCCGAGTCGCGCGAGCGCGGCATCGAGGTGCCGCAGGGCCGCGAGGACGAGGCGCGCGACATCGCCCGGCGGATGCTCAGGCTCGCGATCGCCGGGCACGTCGTGTCGGCGGCCCTGCTGGCGGGCATCACGTTCTTCTCCGGCGCGCAGGTGGGTTACTACTTCGCGGCCTTCTACCTGCTCGCCACCTGTTTCCGCCCGGTGGGCGCGTACCTGTCGCACCTTCGCCGGCGGGTCACGACTCTGGCCGAGGAGGTCCGCTACCCGCGCAGGGACGTCGTCACGCTGGCCGGCCTGGCCGACGAGCTCACCATCAAGACCGATGAGCTGGGCAGGGACCTCGCACGCCTGCGCGAGGAGATGGCCGCCATGCGGTACGCCCTGGAGACGGCCGACCACGACCTCAACCGGCGCATGACCGGCATGACCCGCCGCTTCGACGAGACGGTGGACGGGCTCGGCGACAACCAGGAGGTGATCTCCGGGCTCAAGGCCTTCCTCCGCCTGGTCCGCGCCGAGGCGTAACCATCTCAGGCTGGGCCGTCTCAGGCGGGCTGGAGCTCGCGCAGGATCGGCAGGGAGCGGGCGGCGTACACCGGATCGACGGGCAGGGCGTGGCGGGCCCACCAGCGGGCCGGGGCCGGATCGGGGGAGGGATCGGTGAAGGCGGCCGCGTAGTCGTCGTACGGCGGGTCGTAGAGGTAGCCCGTCACCACCCCACGCCGCTCCAGCGCGGCGATCGCCGCGTCACGGTCGCGCACCAGCAGCGGCACCCGGAACAGCGGCTGGTCGAGCTGATCCCGTACGCCCGCCGCCACCGAGGGCAGCTCCGCCAGCCGGCGCACGCCCGCCAGCCGGCGCGCCCGCTCCCCGGGCACCTTGGCCAGCCGCCTCGACTGGTACCAGCGGGCCAGCGCCCCGCGCCGGGCACGGTAGTCGTGCAGGTCGGCCCGGACCCACGGATCGAACGGCGGCAGCGACGGCACCTGCTTCATGGCCGCCTCGAGCTCGTCGGGCCGCAGCGGGATCCGGTAGCCCTCGCGCGACTCCTCCATGCCCAGCAGCCGCGAGAGCCGGAGCGCGGGCCGGACCAGGTCGAGCCGGAGCGCGGCCTGACGGGCCATCGAGCTGGCCACGGCCAGCAGCTCGGCACGAAGGGCGCCCGGCTCCAGCAGCGCGTCACGGGCCTCTGTGAGGGCGCGCAGGTCCGCCACGCGCTCCACCGCCAGGACGCCGCCCGACCCGGCGCCGGGATGCTTGGAGAGGCTGAACACCCCGGCCTGGCCGAACGTGCCCAACGGCCGGCCGTCGACGGTGGTCTCCATCGCGTGGGCGACATCTTCGATCAGGATTTTTCCGGTGAAGGCGGAAACGGCGTCCGGCAGGCCGTACAGGTTGGTGGTCAGGACGGCGTCCACCTGGCCGAGGTTCACGCGGGAGACGTCGATGTTGCCGTCACGGCGCGACAGCGGCGCGATCACCGGGCGCAGGCCCGCCGCCAGCACCAGGAAGAGGATCTCGTCGGCGGAGATCGGCGACATGAGCAGCCGCTGGCCCGGCGTGCACCAGTGGCGCAGCGCGAGGTAGAGGCCGAGGCGGTTGGACGGGAGCAGCAGGCAGTGGCGGCCGGTCCGCTCGGCGATCCTCTTCACGACCGGCTCGGTCGCGGTGGGCTCCGTCACGACTGGAGGGCCGTGCGGAGTCGTCCGAACGTCTTCAGCGCCCGGTCGGCCGTCTTGTGCAGCAGCGGGTTGGCCAGCACGGTGGCCCTGGTCTTGCGCACCGGCACCCGCACCAGCCAGTGGACGGCCGAAGCGGCGCCGATCGTGGCGACCCGGCCCTCGGCCACCTGGAACTCGCCGTTCTTCAACTTCTCTTTGTACTCCTTCTCGCCCCGGCCCATGTCGATCACCTGGATGCCGGCCCCGGCGGCCTGCTCGGCCATCGCGAGATGGTGGATGAGGCCGGGGGAGTATTTGGCGTACTGGGTGTCGTACGCGGGGAACCAGCCGGCGAGCGTGGTGCGCGTGCGCAGACCGAAATGGCCGGCCATCGGCAGGTCGTTCACGTAGATCATGTCGAGCACCCCGGCGAAGCCCTCGGTCTGCGTGGCCAGCAGCCGCTCGACCAGCTCGACGATCCACTGGTGCGCGAACCGGTCGGTGCGCCCCGTACGCCGGTATTGGTCGGTCTTCCAGCCGAGCAGCGTGTGCAGCGGCGCCGGGTCGGTGGTCGCGTACTCGTGCCGGATCGGCCCGATGTCCCGCTGGAGCTTGCGCGACTTGGCCAGGGTCGTCTTGTAGGTCTTGCTGGAGTGCTCACGCAGATACTCGGTGTAGGGGCCGTGCCCCTCACGCAGGTCGATGATCGGCGACGGGTGGCGCTCATGCCGCCCGGAGATCATCGGCTGGCCCGCGACCAGGTGGTCGAACTCGAAGACCGACAGCCCGCACTGCTTGATCAACCGGCGCGGGTCGATCTCGAGGTCCTTGGCGTGGACTAAGCCCTGCGCGTCGGTGAGCCCGGCGGCCACCGGCTTGCCGATGCCCATCGGGTGGCGTTCGAACGGGAAGAAGCCCACGATGTCGGGCCCGTCGTAGAGCACGGCGACACGGACCATGTCTCGTAGCTCACCGACCGTGATCGTGAACTCTGGAGACAGGAACGGGTTGTCGAATGCCGCGTGTCCCTCCTGGAGAGCCCGCCAACGGCTCAGCTCAGGTGCTCCCAGCTCGCGAGGGTGAGCAAGTGTGACGCGCATGGGCTCCTACTGTCGGCATACCTTCAGTCAGTTTGGAGGTAGCTGTTGTACAGCCAGGGTAAGCGGTCTTACATGATGGTCGTCTGCGCAGCTCCGGAACGTTACATAACTCTCAGGTAGCGTTCAGGACCGAGTGGCGTTCTAATGTGTGTCCATGACCGTACCTGGGATTGACTGGCCCCGGCTGACCGGCTGGATGGGCGCCAACGTGCCCGACGCGGGCGAGCCCCTGTCCGTCTCGCTGATATCCGGCGGCAAGTCGAACCTGACGTACCTCATCGAGGCCCGTGAGCGCCGCGTGGTGCTGCGCCGTCCGCCGCTCGGCCACGTGCTGCCCACCGCGCATGACATGCGGCGCGAGTGGCGGGTCGTCTCCGCGCTCGCCCCGACGCCGGTTCCGGTGCCGGAGCCGGTCGCGTTCTGCGCCGACGAGGAGGTCATCGGAGCGCCGTTCTACCTCATGGGCTACGTGGACGGCCTGGCCGCCAGGACCCGCGAGCAGCTCGGCGACCCCTCGCCGGCCGAGACGCGCCGGTTGGCCGAACGGCTCGCCGAGGTGCTGGCCGCCATCCACGCCGTCGACTACCGGGAGGTCGGGCTCGGCGACTTCGGCCGCCCGGACGGCTACCTGGCCAGGCAGCTCGCCCGGTGGTGCCAGCAGTGGGACCGTTCGAAGACCGCCGACCTGCCGGAGTACGACCGCCTGGTCAAGCGGCTGGGCGAGCGCATGCCGGCCCGCTCCGCCAGCACGCTCGTGCACGGTGACTACCGGCTCGACAACACGCTCGTACGGCTGGCGCCCGGCCCGCCCGAGATCCTGGCCGTGGTCGACTGGGAGATGTCCACCCTCGGCGACCCGCTGGCCGACCTGGGGCTCACGCTCACCTACTGGCAGGACTCCGGCGACGAGGAGCGGGCCGGGATCCCGGTGGCCGGCGACGTGACGATCGCCCCCGGGTTCCTGAACGCCGCCGAGTTCGCCGCCCACTACACGAAGGTCTCCGGTCGCGACATCTCCGACCTTCCGTTCTACGTGGCGTTCGGGAACTTCAAGCTCGCCGTCATAGTGGAAGGTATCCACGCCCGTTTCCGGCAGGGCAAGACCGTGGGTGACGGCTTCGAGAACATCGGCTCCGCCGTACCCACGCTCATCGCCCGCGCGCACCGCATTCTGGACCAGCCATAGAGGGAGCGCAGATGAGCACTGTGGCACTGATCACCGGAGCGGCGAGTGGCATCGGAGCCGCGGTGGCGCGGCGGCTGTCGGCCGGCGGGGCCAAGTGCGTCATCCTCGACCTCGACGGCGAAGGCGCCGAGCGCCTGGCCAAGGAGGTCGGCGGCGTGTGGCTGGCCGGTGACGTCAGCACCGAGGAGGCCTCGCGGGCGGCCGTCGCGCTCGCCGAGGACACCTACGGCCGGCTCGACCTGGTGCACCTCAACGCCGGGATCTCGGGCGGGGTGGACGTGGCGGCGTTCGACGTCGAGCGGTACCGCAGGGTCGTCGGGGTGAACGTGGACGGCGTGGTCTTCGGCGTCGCCGCCTGCCTGCCGCTGCTCAGGCGCTCGGGTGGCGGCGCGATCGTGGTCACCTCGTCGCTGGCCGGGCTCGTCGGCTTCGGCGGCGACCCGATCTACACCATGACCAAGCACGCCGTGGTCGGGCTCGTCAGGGCGCTGGCCGGGCCGCTGGCCAAGGAGGGGGTCAGGATCGGCGCCGTCTGCCCGGGGTTCACGGACACGCCGCTGGTGGCGGGGGCGCGGGAGATGTTCGTCAACGCCGGGTTCCCGCTGCTGAGTGCCGCCGACGTCGCCGCGGCCGTCGAGAGCGCCTTCTACGCCGACGAGCCGGGCACGCTGCTCATCGTGCAACCAGGCAGGCAGCCGGTAGCGTACCGTTATGCGGGCGTTCCCGGCCCGGCTGGAGGTCAGCTCCCACCAGCGTCTTGATCGACCGTAAGTCCCTTGCAAGTACTGACATATACCGTGAGTAGGGCTGGGAGAGGTGTCCCGGTCCTTGTCCACGCGCGAGGGTGGAGGCTCCGTGATACCCACCGATGGCAAACACGCACGTCGACGGCCGCCATGGCCGATCGCGTTAGGTGTAGGAATCCTCGCGATAGTGCTCGTCGCGGGGATCATGGTGTACGCGGGCACGCGGAGCGGCCCTCGCGACACGTACAAGGGCGGCGAGGTCGCCCAGGTCCAGCCGAGCGAGCCACCGCCGACGCTGCAGCAGCCGCCCACCCTGGACGACTGGCCGCGCTGGGGCGTCACCCACACCCAGTACAGCGCCGACAACGTGCCCCGCGAGATCACCGAGCAGGCCAAAGGCATCCTCGGCCGGGTCCCCATGCTGCAGAACCAGCACATCATGGGCTGGGGCGTGGGCAATCCGGAGCCGAGCCCCGGGCAGTTCAACCTGCGGGATCTCGACCGGCGGCTGAAGCTCATGGCCTCGTCGCGGGCCGTCCCGGTCATCACGCTGTGTTGCGCGCCCGACTGGATGAAGGGCGGGCAGGCCGGCCGTACGGACTGGTCGAAGAACCACACGGTCGCACCCCTGCCCGAGCACTACGACGACTACGCCAAGCTCGCGGTGAAGATCGCCAAGCAGTATCCGACGGTGAAATACTTCATGGTGTGGAACGAGTTCAAGGGCTTCTGGAACCCGTCCACCAACCGCTGGGACGCCGAGGGCTACACGGAGCTGTACAACAAGGTCTACACGGCGCTGAAGAAGGTGAACGGCGACATCCAGGTCGGCGGTCCGTACATCCCGGTCGAGACCAACTCCGGCCAGGCTCCCTCGGAGCTCAGCGGCCCGTGGGGCACGGTCGACCAGCGCGCGCTGGACGCGATCGAGTACTGGATCGAGCACAAGAAGGGCGCGGACTTCATCGTCGTCGACGGTGCCTCGATGACCAACGACAAGGCCAACGTCCCTGACGACTTCGCCGCCCAGGCCAAGTTCGGCGCGGTCACCACCTGGCTCAAGAAGAAGAGCAACGACATGCCGGTGTGGTGGGCGGAGTGGTACGTCGAGCCCGCCAACTCCGGCTGGACCGAGGAGAAGCGCATCGCCGTACAGGCCACGACGCTGATGGAGTTCGCCAGGAGCGGCGTGACGTCGGCCCTCTACTGGAACCCGGAGCAGAAGGGCGGGGCGCAGTGCCCCGGTTGCCTCTGGTCGTCGGAGTCGGGGCAGGAAATGCCGATGGCGGGGCTGCTGAGCGGGTTCGCCAAGTGGTTCCCCGCCGGGGTGCAACTGGACCCGGTGACCAGCTCCGACCAGCGGATCAAGGTGCTGGGGCAGGAACGGCAGATCGTCATGGTGAACACGGCCGACACGAACGTCACCGCCACCGTGGACGGCAAGCGGGTGACCTTGAAGCCGTACGAGATCCAGTGGGCGGGCCGCGGGACCTGACGGGGCTCCAGGACTGTCGCAGGCCCTCGATCGGAGACCGGTCGGGGGCCTGTTCGCGTGTCCGGACGCCTGCCGGAGCCGCTGTCCTCGCCATTCTTCGAATCAATGTTTACCATCGCCCGGAATTCCATTGCCAAAGGTGGCTTGCGCCGTTCGGAAAGACATCGAGGTGAATTGCCAGTTCTGTGATCATCGATGCATCCGCTTGGGTTTGCCCCGTCTCCAGCGGCGCTCAGGTATCGCGCTCGATACAGGCGCTTTATCGCCAATTTACATCGGGCCCGCCCACATTCCTTTCCCGCGATGATCGTCAAATTGCCCCCAAATATCCCTCCAACCCCTGTTTTCTCACCTTTTGGGTGCTAGCGTCCTATTTTGAAAGCAGAAATGGTGCTAGTGCACAGGGGGGAATCATGGCTCTCGGTAAGCTCTTCCCGGCTCACCGCACTGACTGGTGGGGCTGGGGCCACGGTGGTTGCCGTCGTCGTCGCTGGGGTTGCGGCGGCGGGTGCGGCGGCGGCTGGGGCTGGGGCGGCGGCTGGCGTCGGCGGTGGTGGTGGTAGAAGAGGTGCCACCTGAGAGCCGTCGGGTCTCCCAACGGCTCTCACTCACCGCTCAGCCCCTGGCGCCGACGGTGTCCATCCGGAACACCTTCCGGGCCTTCTGGCCGGACACACGCGGCGTCAGGCGGCTGTTCGTGGCCGGGATCGTGTTCGCGATCCTGGCCGCTCTTTGTGAGGTCGCCGCCATCGGCCTGTTCGGTTACATCACCGACCGGGTCCTCAGCGAACGGGATCTGGGCGCCTTCTGGGCGCCTGCGGCCACCTGGCTCGGCCTGGCCGTGCTGGCCGGTCTCGTCTCCTTCGCCGGCGCGTACGTGACCGCCGCGGGCGCGGAACGCTTTCTCCTCAAGCTCCGCGACCGCGTCTTCGGCCACGTACAGACGCTCACACCCGATTTCTTCGAGAACCGTCGCCTCGGCGACCTGATGGCAAGGCTCACCGACGACATCGAGTCCATTGAGGAACTGGTCGGCTCGGGCCTGGTCAAGGTGTTCACCACGGTGGCGAGCGTGATCTTCTTCGCCGGCGCGGCGTTCGTCATCAGATGGGACCTGGCGCTGGTCACGTTCGCGCTGGTCCCCGCGTTTCTGGTGGTCTCCAAGCTGTTCGCGTCCCGGTTCAGGAACGCCGCCGCCCGCGAGCGCACCAGCAACGGCATCATGAACAGCGTCATCGAGGAGAGCCTGTCCAACCAATCGCTCGTCCAGGCCTACAACCAGCAGCAGACCGAGGCCAGGCACCTGCACCGCGAAGGCCGCACCTGGCTCCGCGCGAACCTGTCCCAAGCCTGGCTCTCCGGCCTCTACGGTCCGTCCGTACAGGTCCTGGAGACCATCTGCCTGATCGTCATCCTGGGCTTCGGCGCCTGGGAGATCGCCCAAGGCCGCCTCACTCTGGGTGGCCTGCTCGCCTTCGCCGCCTACCTCGCGTATCTGTACCCCGCCGTCCAGAGCCTGGGCGAACTCGCCCTCACCGTCTCGCAGGCCGCCGCCGGTTCGGACCGCGTCCTGGAGGTCCTGTCCGTACGCCCGGCCGTCGTCGACCGCCCCACCGCCGCACCGGTGCGGGGGCGCAGCGAGGGCCGGATCGAGTTCTCGCGAGTCGGCTTCACCTATCCCAAGCGGATCAGGGCGACCCTGCGTGAGCTGTCGTTCGTGATCGAACCGGGGGAGCTCGTCGTCTGCACCGGACCCAGCGGCTCCGGCAAGTCCACGCTGGCCAAGCTGCTCCTGCGCTTCTACGACCCGAACACCGGCGGCATCACGCTGGACGGCGCGGACCTGCGCGACCTGACCCGATCGTCCTTGCGCGACAGCATCACGCTCCTGCACCAGGAGAACCTCCTGTTCTCCGGCACCATCCGCGACAACATCACCTACGGCTCCCCGGACGCCGACCACGCCGCCGTGGTGCGGGCCGCCAAACTGGCCGACGTGCACGACTTCATCCAGACATTGCCTCAGAAGTACGACACGCCGATCGGCCAGCGAGGCCGCCTCATGTCAGGTGGCCAACGCCAGCGCCTCGCCATCGCCCGCGCGATCCTGCGCGACGCGCCCGTGCTGGTGCTGGACGAGCCGATGACCGGCTTGGACGTGGCCACCGCCGAGCGGGTGATGGAGCCGCTGCGCCGTTTGATGGAAGGACGGACCACGCTGCTCATTACGCATGATTTGCGGCACGTGCCAGAAGGCGTGCGGCGGATCGAGCTGGAACCGGTACGACGCTCGGATCGAATCCGGCTCCGGCGTCATCACTTCGGGGTGCACGCCGCCGGAAATTGTTAGTGGACCTACCAGCAAGAACAGCAGCAATTGGTGACCAACCGCCCACACAAAGCGAAGATTCCACTACACTCCGACGAAGATCTTTCAGGTTCAACGTTTCCGACCTCCGACGAGGAACCGCTTGATGCCAGCTCATATACCTGTTCACCGTCGGGCTCTGCTCGTGCCGCTGGCCGTCGCGATCGTCGCCGGCTCCGCGTGTGTGTGGGCGGTGGCCGAGGCACCGGTTGAGGGCCGCACCCTCATGGCCTGGTGCCTCGGGACAGCCGCCGTCCTGGTGTGCGCCGCGATCACGTTCGGCCTGTACGGCCGCCAGCAGACGCAGCAGCTCCGCGACCGTCTCCAGCTGATGGACGCCGACATCGCCCAGCTCGCCGACCAGACGCTGCCCGCGCTGGTGAAGCGGCTGCGCGACGGTGCGTCGGTCGACACCGCGCTCGCCGAGGTGCACAGGCCCGCCGACCTGGCCCAGCAGCGCATCCTGTGGACACTGGCGCAGGAGGTCGGCAGGGGTGACCGCATGCGCGCGGCCGCCATGTCGGCCTGCGCCAACGCCGCCGGCCGGGTTCAGGCGCTGGCGACCAGCATGCTGGCCGATCTGCGGGAGATGGAGGACCGGCATGACGAGAAGGTCCTCGGCGACCTGCTGAGGCTGGACCACAGCACCGCGCAGGCGGGCCGGCTGGCCGACAGCATCGCGGTGCTGACCGGCGCGCGTTCCGGCCGGCGCTGGACCAAGCCGATCGTGATGGAGAGCATCATGCGCGGCGCGGTCGGCCGGATCAGCGCCTACCAGCGGGTCCGGGTGCACTCGGCCAGCACCGTCGCGATCGCCGGGCACGCCGCCGAAGGCGTCATGCACGCCCTCGCGGAGCTGATGGACAACGCCACCAGCTTCTCGCCTCCCTCCGAGGAGGTGCACGTGTACGTGGAAGAGGTGAGCACGGGCGTCGTGATCACCATCGAGGACTGCGGTCTCGTCATGAGCGCCGCCGCGCTGAGCCGCGCCCGGCAGGCCGTCTCGTCCGAGCCGCTGGACCTGACGACGCTGTCCGGTACGCGCCTGGGGCTGGCCGTGGTGGGCTGCCTGGCCCGCAAGCACGACCTGACCGTCTCCTTCAGGCCGTCCTCACGCGGAGGCACCGGAGTGGTGGTCATGATCCCGCAGAAGCTGGTCACCCAGCCGCCGCCACCCCCCGCGCCGGACCCGCCTCGTCCGCCGAGCGTTCCGGCCGCCCGCCGTCCCGTCTCGGCGGTCGCCCCGGCGTCCGCCGAGCCCGGCGCGGACGGCGATCTGCCCAGGCGCCGGCGCGGCCAGACGCTCGCGGCGGCGACGTCCACGGCGCCCACGCCCGAACCCGCGCCTCCGGCGAGGACGCGGCCCAGGCCGTCCCTCTCCGACGCCGGAGCGAGATTCAGCGCTTTCCGCCAGGCCAGCCGGGGGACCGGTGGCGGCGCAACACCTGCCGACACACCTGCTGTCAGCGCAGAGGACGACACCCTGTGACCGACCAACAGATTGGAGGGAGGGCTGTCCTTCCGGCGCCGATGCCGGATGACCGTCCCAGAATCTCGATGATGAGAACCACTGATCGCGACCTCGCCTGGCTGCTGGAGAACCTCCTGGAGAGGACGCCGCAGACCCGGCACGCCCTGGTGCTGTCGAAGGACGGCCTCAAGCTCTCCCACACCCACGCGCTTTCGGTGGACCGGGCCGATCAACTGGCCGCCATCGCCTCGGGCATCCAGAGCCTCGCCCACGGCGCGTCCATGGAGTTCGGCGACGGTTCCGGCGGGCTGCGGCAGTCGATGACGGAGTTCCACGGCGGGCTGCTGTTCATCGTGGAAGCGGGAGAGGGCGCCCATCTCGCCGTCGTGGCGACCGATGACGCCGATCCCGGCATCATCGGTCACAACATGAACGAACTGGTGGAGCAGATCGGGGAATACCTGACCGCCCCGCCGCGCGAACCTCACCAGAGCAGCCGGGCCCTATGATCTCTCGGCGAGTGGCGAGCGAGAACCCGGACCGGCTGTACACGGTCACCGGGGGGCGCAGCCACGCGGACGAGAGTGCCATGGACATGGTCACCCTGATCGTGAGCGAATGCGATCCGACCCCGGGCATGCAGTCCGAGCACGTCAAGATCCTCCAGATGTGCCGCCAGCCGATGGCGGTCGTCGAGGTCTCCTCGGAGCTGAAGCTGCCGATCAGCGTCGTACGGATCCTGCTGTGCGACCTGCTCGACACCGGGCGCGTCACCGCCCGCCATCCGCCCAAGGCTCCCGCCAAGGCGCAACTGCCCGATCCCCACATCCTGGAGCAGGTGCTTGTTGGACTTCAGAACCTCTGACCCACCCCTCCGCACCCCGCTGCGGAACACGATGACCACCGGGCTCAAGATCGTGGTCGTCGGCGGGTTCGGCGTGGGCAAGACGACCATGGTCCGCTCGGTCAGCGAGATCCGGCCGCTGAGCACCGAAGAGACGATGACCCAGGCAGGCATGGGGATCGACGACGCGAGCGGCGTACAGACCAAGTCCACCACCACGGTGGCCTTCGACTTCGGCCGCATCAGCCTGAACGAGCAGATGGTGCTCTATCTGTTCGGGGCCCCGGGGCAGGAACGGTTCTGGTTCCTGTGGGACCGGCTGTTCTCGGGGACGCTGGGGGCGGTGGTCCTGGTGGACGTCCGCCGCCTGGCCGACTCCTGGTACGCCATCGACCGGCTCGAACACCACGGAATGCCGTTCATCGTCGCGCGCAACAACTTCGACGAGCCGACGCATCCCCTGGAGAAGATCCGGGAGGCACTGGACCTCTCCGACGACGTTCCGCTGATCGACTGCGACGCCCGCCAGCGTGACTCCAGCAAGGCCGTGCTGATCGCCCTCGTGAACCACCTCCATACGCTGTCCTCCGCCCAGGGGGTTACCCGATGACCTTCGTCCCCGAGCCCGTGAGGATGTACGGGCCCCGGTTCCAGGACGATCCGGCGCAGCTGTACCGGGACATGAGGAAGGAGTTCGGGCCGGTCGTCCCGGTCCTGCTCGAAGGCGACATCTTCGCCTGGCTGGTGATCGGCTACCGCGAGCTCCGCTACGTCCTCGGCAATCCGCAGCTCTTCGCCCGCGACTCCCGCCGGTGGAATGCCTGGGACCGCATCCCGCCGGACTGGCCGCTGATGGCGTTCGTCGGCTACCAGCCGTCCATTCTGTTCACCGAGGGCGCCGAGCATCAGCGGCGGGCCGGCGCCATCAGTGACGCCCTCGCCGCGGTCGACCAGTTCGAGCTGAGATCCCGCACCGAGCGGGCCGCCGACAGCCTGATCGACGCGTTCACCGGCCACGGCCGGGCCGACCTGATCGCCCAGTACGCCCAGCCGATGCCGCTGCTGTCCATCTCCACGCTGTTCGGCCTGCCCGACGCGGAGACGCCACAGCTGGTGGCGGACGTGACCGAATTGCTGAACACCGGTCCGAACGTCATGGAGGCGCATCAGCGAATCCAGGCCACGATGCAGCGGCTGCTCGACACCAAGCGCGAGCGCCCCGGTCCGGACCTGCCCTCCCGCCTGCTCGCCCATCCCGCGGGGCTCACCGACGAAGAGCTCATCCAGGACATGGTCATATTGTTGAGCGGGGGTCAGGAGCCGACGGCCAACTGGATCGCCAACACCCTGCGGTTGATGCTGACCGACGAACGGTTCGCCGTGACCCTGTCGGGCGGTCGCCGCAGTGCCGGTCAGGCGCTGAACGAGGTCATGTGGGAGGAGTCGCCCGCCCAGAACAGCCTGGGCCGCTGGGCGGTTCATGACACCCAGCTCGGCGGGCAGCGCATCCGGGCCGGCGACGCGCTCGTCATCGGCCTCGCCGCCGCGAACGCCGATCCGCAGGTACGGCCGGACTCCTACAACGGCTCCGCCGGCAACCACGCGCACATGTCGTTCGGCCACGGCGAGCACGGCTGCCCGCACCCGGCGCCGGAGCTCGCCGAGGTCATCGCCTACACGGCCGTCGAGGTGCTCCTGGACCGGCTCCCGGACCTGGGGCTGGCGGTGCCCGCCCACGATCTGGTCTGGCGGACGTCCTTCCGGCTGCGCGCCCTGTCGTCCCTGCCGGTCGAGTTCTCGCCCGGCTACGCCAGGGGCGTCGGCTAGAACGGCCGGTTGTGTGTCCCCGATGTCTCAGGGGACACACAACCGGTCAGCTCGACCTCAGTGGACCGGGCGGCCCGTGATGGACAACGGGGAGTCCTGCGTGGACAGCGTCGTCGCGGGCGGTTCCGTCGGGAACTGGGTGGGACAGTGCGTTCCCGCCGCGGGCATCGTGCGGTTGATCAGATACTTCTCGATGTAGTCGCGCGCACAGGTGCTGTTGCGGAACTGGCCGTGGCCGACGCCGTCGTACTCCAGGACGACCGAGCGCGGGATCTGCCGGGCGGCGGCGTAGTTCCAGGCCGCGGGGGTGGCCACGTCGTCCTTCGCCTTGATGACCAGGGTCGGCGGGGTGCCGCTGATCTTGAGGCGGTGCTGCGGGTTGGACGTCTTGCCCTGCCAGTTGAGGCAGGTCAGGACGTCGCTCCAGAACGGCGACAACTCGGTGTGCGGGGCGACGGCCTTGAGGCGACGCTTGTAGCGGTCGAGCTCGGCGAAGCTCTTGACGTTCCACTTCCAGTCGGAGCACCAGATGGCCGGGTAGGCGTAGTTGACGCCATCGGCGGCCGACGCAGAAGCCGAGGCGGCGGCCCTGGCCGTCGTCTTCGACTCCGCCGATGCCGATGCCGATGCCGATGCCGATGCCGATGCCGATGCCGACGCCGACGCGGACGGCGAGGTCGTCGGCTGGTCGGCGGCCTTCTTGGCCGCCTGGCCGGCCACCAGCGCCTTCAGCCGCTCGGCCAGCGGGAAGAAGCCCGCCGACGGCTTGTACATCGGCTCGAACACCTCGATCCGGACGTTCTCGTCCGACAGCGGCTCGCCGGTCTCCGGGTCCTTCAGGGTGCCCGCCCTGGCCTTGGCCAGCAGGTCGTCCAGGAGCGCGGGGACGTCCTGGCCGTGCAGCGCGCAGGCGGCGGTCTCGCCGCACCACTTCGCGAACGCCAGGAACGAGCCCTCGAGGTCGTCGGTGGCCGTCGCCATGTACTGGTAGGCCGAGGTGATGCTGTGGTCCATGTTGGAGTCGATGGCCATCGCGCGCAGGTTCTTCGGGAACAGCTCGGCGTACTGCTGGCCGACCTGCGTGCCGTACGAGATCGCGAAGAAGCTGATCTGGCGCTCGCCGAGCGCCGCCCGGATCGAGTCCACGTCACGCGCCACGCTGGTGGTGTCGACGTGGTCGAACAGCGGGCCGGTGCGCTCGCGGCAGTCCTTCGACAGCTTGGCGTTGAAGGCCAGCCAGTTCTGGTACTCCGCCTCGTTGGCCGGGTAGGTCGCCGGCGTCTCGTCGACCACGTCCTCGCCGCACAGGATGGGCGTGCTGCGGCCGACGCCGCGGGGGTCCACGCTGACGATGTCGAAGTACTGGCGCAGCGGGCTGTCGTCCGGGATGCCACGGCCCATGATGTACGAGTTGAGGCCGGAACCACCGGGACCACCCGGGTGCACGAACAGCACGCCCTGCCGCTTGGCCGGGTCGAGCGCCTTCAACCGGCCGATGGCCAGGTCGATCGTCGGGCCGCCGGGCTTCGCGTAGTCCAGCGGCACCTTGATGGTGGCGCACTCACCCTTGTACGTGGTGCCGCATTCCGCCCAGCCGATCGCCTTGGGCGCCGCCGCCAGCCGCTCGGCCGGAGCGGCGGTCTGGGCTGACGCCACCCCGGCGAGCTGGGACACGAGTGCGGCACCGGCCAGTGCCGCGGTGAACAACCGTAACCTCACTATCGGTCCTTCCTGATGCATCCATGGGTTCCCATCGATCATCCTGTCGGCCGACAGCGCGGTTTGCGTGGTTTTACTGAGGTTGTTGGTGAAAAGCCGGAGCCGGACTAGACGTAATAGCCCTCGACCGGCACCCGCGCCTCGTCGTACAACGCCGGTCCGTCCAGCTGTGCCCCGGGGCTCCCGGCGGGCGGCTTGAGCCCGCCGAGCTGCTCGCCGGACAGCGCGAACACCACCCGCCCGAGCCCCGACCGCTCGATGGCGCCCGAGCACATGCCGCAGGGCTGGCAGCTGGTGTACATGACGGTGGTGGCCGCGGCCTCGGGGGTGAGCTCGCGGGCCGCCCAGCGGGCCAGCTTCAGCTCGGGGTGCGCGGTGATGTCGGCGTCGCTGATGGAGGTGTTGGTGTCCTCGGCGAGCACGTCGCCGTCCGCCCCCACCAGGAGCGACCCGAACGGCGGGTTGCCCGTCGCCCGCGCCTTGGCGGCCAGCCCGATGGCCCTGCGCAGGAACTGCTCGTCGTCGTGCGTCATGATCGCTCCGTTCTATGGGTGATTGGCGTGCAGGTCCCAGGAGGCGGCCACGGCCGCGAGGGCGTGCCAGGCCACCTCCGGGTGACAGGTCTCCTGCGGGTCGCCGCCGAAAGGATCGAGGACGACGGTGTCCGCGCCGAGGAGGCGTAGCTGGTCGAGGTCGTCCACGACTTGCTCGATCGTCCCCGCGCCGGCGAGCCGGTCGGGATCGGTGATCGGGGCCGTCGTGAGCCGGAGGACGATGCGCGGCATCACCGCGGGCACCGGGCGTCCGTGCTCGCCGGCCAGGGCTTCGAGGCGGCCGACGGCCTCGCGCAGCCAGGGCAGGGTGTTCCGGAGCGGGTGCCACGGCTCGCCGAGGCGCACCGCCCGGCGCAGGCCGGCGTCGCTGTTGCCGCCGATCCAGATCGGCACCGGCCCGCCTCGGTAGTCCTCGCCGTCCGCCCAGGCGGCGCGCAGCGCGTGGAGGTACTCGTCGGTCAGCGCCCCGCGCCGCTGGAACGGCACGCCGAGCGCCTCGAACTCCTGCCGCGCCCACCCCACGCCCACACCCAGGACCAGCCGCCCTCCGCTGAGGTCGTTGAGGTTGGCGGCCATCCGGGCGACGAGCTGCGGATGCCGGTACGGCATGATCAGCACCGTGGTCCCGAGCCTGATCCGTTCGGTGATGCCCGCCAGCCAGGCCAGCGTGGTGAAGGGCTCGTAGAACGGCGCCGGATACTGCTTGGCGACGTCGGGTGTCACCACCACATGGTCGGAGATCATCAACAGGTCGAAGCCGAGGCCCTCCACCGTCCGCGCCCAGTCGCGCAGCACGTCGGGGTTGGTGCCTGGACCGAAGTTCGGGACATTAACGCCTATACGCACCCGTGCAGGCTAGCCAATCTTCCGTTGCGTCAGGAAGGGAGTCCTCCCGGCGTACGGCACGATTGGCCGGGGAATTGCCGGTATTTTGGGGGGATGGCCGAAAGCCTTGACATGACCGATTGGTCGATCATCGCCGAGCTCCAGAGAGACGGGCGCATCGCCCTCACCGAGCTGGGGCGACGGGTCAATCTCAGTCCGTCCGCGACGACCGAGCGGGTGAAGCGGCTGGAGACGGCCGGTGTCATCACCGGCTATCGAGCCGAGGTGGATCTGGAGAAGGTCGGGTTCGCCGTGCTCGCCGTGGTGCGGCTCAAATACCCCGGCAACCGGCACGAGCCGCTGCACCGGCTGCTCGGCGAGCGCTCCGAGATCCTCGAATGCCTGCGTACGACGGGCGACGACTGCTACCTGCTGAAGGTGGCCGCGACCTCCATGTCCCACCTCGAACAGGTCGTCGACGACCTCGCCCAGTTCGGCAGCACCACCACCAACCTGGTCTACAGCCGCACCCTGCCCTACCGGGGACCTCAGGCGCGCCCTGTCCTCTGATGGGCGCCCCGCCCCGGCCGGCTCCAGTACGTCAGAGCGCGAAGCAGCCATTCCACCGGCCCGTACCGGTGCGATCGCAGCCACCAGTGGCTGAGGAAGACCTGGGCGACGAAGACGGCCACCGCGATCAGCACCTCCAGCGGCGGGCTGACGCGGTCCACGAGCGCCAGGCCGTACCCGGTGAAGATCAGTGAGCAGATGAGCGACTGCCCGAGATAGTTGGACAGCGCCATCCGGCCCGGCGCCGCGAGCGCCCGCCCGATGCGGGGCAGGTACGGCAGCAGCCGCAGGAACGTCGCCGCATAGGCGGCGGCGAGCAGGGGAGCCGTGACCAGGTCCACGGCCTCGCCGAGGAACTTGTTCACGCTGCCGTGCCAGGCCGACAGCGTGTAGACGAACGCGCCGCCCAGTCCGATGGTGAACCCGACCCACTGCAGCCTGCGGAGCGTGGCCGTGTGCGCCGGCAGGTCGCGCAGCACACCGAGCTTGCCGACCGCGAGCCCGATCAGGCAGGCGGCCAGTACGGCGGGCCCCTGGAAGAGCACGCGCAGCACGACGATGAGGGAGAGCTTGCGCAGGTGCTCGCCGATGATCTGGAAGCCGGAGCCGCGCAGCGCCGCGTCCGAGTGCACCGCCTCCGCGACTCCGTGCGAGACCGTCCCCGTCTTGTCCAGACCCACCATCGCCAGCACGGCCAGCAGCACGAACCCCAGGGCCAGCAGGGACGTCAAGACGACCGCGAGCATGACCGCGGTCCTGGGCGAGATCTTGCGGAACAGCAGCAGGGCCAGGCCGACCGCGGCGTAGGTGGTGAGGATGTCACCCGGGAACAGCAGCACCGCGTGCGCCAGCCCGAGCAGGAACAACCCGGCCAGGCGGCGCAGGAACATCGGCACGAACGCCTTGCCCCGCCGCACGGCCGAGTCGACCTGCAGTGTGAAGCTGTAGCCGAACAGGAAGGAGAACAATAAGTAGAACTTGTTCTCCATGAGCAGCGTCACGGTCCACCGCACCGCCCAGTCCAGCGGAGAGACGAACGCGGGCTCGGCCATCCCGGCCATCCGGTAGCCGGAGGCCAGGAAGGCGATGTTCACCACGAGGATGCCGAGCAGCGAGAAGCCCCGCAGGGCATCGACGGAGGTGATGCGCGCAGCGGTCACGGAACGCTCGGGTGAAATAGCGGGATGTGTCCTCATCAGCGAACATCATTCCGCAAAACCTGAGTGTTTCCTGTGAATCTAGTTTTTTGATGCGATATAGATAAATCGCTCGATGATCACGGCCACTGCCACGGCAAACGCCGGTATGGACACCCACAGCAACAGCCTGCGCGCCCTGACCGCCCGGTTCGGCCCGTTGAGCCGGATCACCTCGTAGCCGAACATGCTCGCCCAGGTCAGAGCCAGTGCCGCGAGACCGACCGGCGTCCACGGCGAGGTGGGGTCGCCACGCCCCTTGTACGGCTGGGGATCGGGGATCTCGGTGCCCTTGACAAACTTCTTCCAGGTGTACAGGGCGGCGTCGCTGTTGGAGTAGACCTTCTTCACATCCGGCGAGGCGTCCAGCGCGGCCCGGAACTTGGCCCCCCAGTCCTCCGGGAAGCCTTCGTTGAGCTGCAGGTAGCTGATCTGACCGGTGCTGACGGCGAGATAGGTGTTGCGCGGGCTGGCCTTGAGCGTCGCCACCGCCTTGGCGATCTGCGTCGGATCTTTGTACACGAGTGCCTGGCCGTTGAAGTTGACCAGCTCGATGTCCTTCTCGCCCCACGGCAGCGTCGGGGTGACCTCGGGGCCCTCCTTGGCCGTCAGGTAGAGGACCTTGGCGCTCGGCTTGTCGTGCGCGTAGATGTAGTGCATGGCGGCGACCTCGCCGGTCGTCACCCGCTCGAACTTCTCGTTGCCGTAGCGGGCGACCAGGAACGCCCCCGCGAACAGCACCGCGAAGCAGGCCGCGAGCACGACCGACAGCTTCCTGGTGAACTCGGGGTTGAAGCGCACGTTGCGCTTGCGGATGGGCACGGTCTCATCGCGCACGTCCGCGCTGTCGGCGGGCAGGTTCGGGAAGAACGCGTACGCGGCCAGCAGGCAGGCGCCGGGCAGCGCGAACATGTAGATGCGCAGCCCGATCTCGCCGCCGTAGCTCTGCAGCCCCAGCGCCAGCACCGGCACGCAGAGCAGGATCAGCGCCGCCCGGTCGAACACCCCGCGCCGCAGCCGCCTGAGCAGGCCCACCGCCGCCAGCAGGAGGATCACGGCCAGGATGCCCAGCCGCGCCTGCAACACCAGCGCGTGCGCCGGGTCGCTGCCCGCGATGCGGTCGCCGGTGTTGGTCTGCAGGTTCGTCAGAATCCTGCCCAGGCCGCCGAAGATCGCGTTGATCTGCCCCGCCCAGAACCCCACGGTCTCGTAGCTGATCCAGGCCAGCACGGCCAGGCCGAGGAAGAACGGCAGCGCCCACGTCAGCTTGGTCCGCTTGAAGATGAGGAACGCCGTCAGCACGCCGAGCATCATGAACGGCGTGATCTGGTGCGACGCCGTCGCCGCGAAGAACAGCGCGAGCAGCATCATCAGCATCAGCAGCCGGTCGGCCCGGAACGTGCCGGTGTTGGCGATCTCGCCGGGCGTCATCGCGTCAAGGCGGCCGAGCAGCTTACGCAGCCCCTTCGGCGCGATCGGCTTGGTCCGCGGCTCCACCCGCCCGAACCAGCGCAACAGGATCGCGACGAAGGCCAGATAGAGGGCGAAGGTGAAGCCCTGCGGCGAGAAGTAGTCCTGCCCGATCCACTGCACCAGCACGAACAGCAGCGCCGCGAACCAGCGCGCCCGCGTGGTGGCCACCACCTGGCGCAGGATCAGCACGAAGGGCAGCAGGTAGAGCAGGTTCGTCAGCAGCGGCGTCCACTGGAGGATCGTGGTCATGTCGGTGATGCCGGCGGCCTTCGTCACGAAGGCGAACAGCGCGAAGTAGCCCGGCCAGCCCATGCGGGCGTCGATGTTGATCGCCGTCTCGCCGGTCCGGCCGATGAAGTCGACGAAACCCGCGTGGATGTACGCCGTGGGGAACCTGGGCTCGCTGGCCACCAGCGAACCGGCGCCGTGCAGGGCGAACGTGATGACGGCGATCTGGAACAGCAGGAGGAACTTGCGGTCCGTGCTCTGGGCGACGGTCACGAAGAACGACACCAGCATGATCAGGATCGCGGCGAACGCGCTGGCCGGGAGGGCGGCGATCAGGCCGAGGCCGTTGATGTCGGCCGGGTTCACGCCGCGCAGCGGGCCGGGGGCGACGCGCAGGGCCAGGATGTACATGACCAGGCCCTCGACCGTGAGCAGCGCGGGGAGCCACGTGGGCGCGCTCCGCACCAACTGGCCCACTCGTCCACCCAGCCCCGTCGCCTTGGCCGGCGTGGGCTGCTGCTTGGCGGGCGCCTTGGCAGGGGTCTTGGTGGGGGCCTTGGTGAGGGTCTCGACCGGCGGCCTGGCCGGGGAGTTGACCGGGGTCTTGGCCGGGGGTTCGGCGGCAGGCTCGACGGGTGCCTTCGCGGGAGCCGGGGGAGCTTCCACCGGCATCCGCGCGACCGGGGCGGCCACCGTTGGGACAGCCGCCTCCGGGACAGCGGCCTCCGGGGTGGTCACCTTCGGGGCAGCGGCCTTCGGGGCGGCCGCTTCCGGCACAGCGGCCTTCGGGACGGCTGCTTCCGGGACGGCCACCTTCGTCGGCACGGTCCCTGCGGCGTCGGCAGCCGCGGCGGGCTCGGGCGCGGTGTCCTTCGCGCCCTTGGAGCCCTTCGCATCTTTTGCGGCGGTGTCTTCGGTGTCCTCCGGTGCCTTCGGCGGCGAGCCGATGTGGAGGGTGGCAGGCAGGCGTATCGCGGGCAGGGTGCCCGGCTCCTCCTCCTCCTCGTCACCGTCGGTGACCTCGGCGGAAGAGCCGTCCAGGCGCGGCAGGCGCGGGATGACGCCCGTGGCATCCGGATCGAAGGCCACGCCCGTTTCCTCCTCCGCGCCGTCTGTGGAGTCACCCATGGGCTCGGATGTGCCCGTGATCCCCGTTGTCATGCCATCGCCGTCACGTTGCCTCACGTTGACCATCATGCGGCCCCGGACGACCCCTGAGTGACGCTCGCCGGTCGCATATCGCCAACAATGAGTATTTTGCGTAGAGATTTGAAGATCAAAAGTGCCATCAGGGTCTCACTGAGCAGCACGCCGTACCCCACCGCGTTGACTCCGGCGAACGGGAACAGCCCCAGGATCGAGACCACCACGAGCACCGCGAGCCCGATCTGCACGCCGGCCAGTCTGCGCGCGTCACTCTGCGCCCGCAGCACGCTCAGATAGACCTCGATCAGCACCCGCGGCAGCACGGCCAGCGCCATGAGCCGCAGCAGCGTCGTGCCCACCGCCGCGAAGCCGTCCCCGAAGACGCTCAGGATGAGCGGCGCGCCCGCGAGCACCACCACGATGATCGGTACGATGATCATAAAGGCCCGCTGCAGCGCCCGGCGGCAGTTCTCGGCCAGTTGTGATCGGTCGAAGGAGCCCTCGACGGTCAGTGACACGGCCATGTTCATGGCCAGTAGTTCGATCATGCTGGCCAGCGTGTGGGCCATGGAGAAGCGGCCGAACGTGGCCTCGTCCACCCGGGTCGCGACGACCGTGGGCACGAGGTAGACGATCGCCAGGATCGACAGCGTGCCGGGGAAGTCGCCGGCCAGGAACCGGCCGATCTCGCGCAGGCGCGGCGGCTCCTGGACGGTCTCGGTCCGCTTCATGTGCCGGGGGACGATGACGCCGAAGATCAGCCAGTTGACCGGGATCAGCGCGAGCGCCGTCGGCACCATCCAAGAGGTGAAGATGCCGCCGTCGGGCAGCGCGCCGGCCATCGCGACCAGCAACCCCATCTTCGCCAGGCCGAAGACCAGGTTGTTGAGCGGCACCCAGGTGGCCTCCCGCAGCCCGGTCAGCACCACGTCCTGCAACGTGAACACCGACCAGACCAGCACCGAGGCCAGGAAGAACAGCCCCGGCCCGAACCCGCCGAGCACCGAGTAGGTCTGCCCCCACAGCGGCAGGGTCAGCAGGAAGCCGAGTGCCGCCACGCCGCCGGTCGCCGCCGCCAGGCCGTACCCCCGCAGAATGAGCTCGGGGATGCGGCGGCCCGCCAGCGGCAGGAAGCGCGAGAGCGCGCCCACCAGGCCCAGCGCGGTCAGTGACGCGAACAGCCGCATCGCGGTGATCATCGCCTGGCCGCGGCCGAACTCCTCGGGCGTGTAGAAGTGGGCGGCCAGCAGCCAGTAGCCCATGCCGAGCGTCGCGGTGATCGCCGTGTTGGCCATCAGCGCGTAACCGTTACGGAACAGCGGGCTACGCAGGTCGCGCAGCACTCTCCCCCAGAGGTTAGACATGGCCACGCACCCGCTGCAGGCCGTACCTCGTGCGCCTGACGATCGCGTAGCCCTTGGTGAGGACCCGCTCCTTCAGGTAGATGAGGGGGACGGCGCTGCCCTCGACGGCGCGCTTGAACATGCTGATGGACGTGTGCCGGGCCACGGTCAGCCGGGGGATGGCCAGCATGTCGTGGCGGTCGGCGGCGATGGTGTTGTTCACGGCGCAGGCGGCGAAGTAGCCGGCCTTGCGCACCTCCCGGCGCACGCGGGCGCTGGAGTAGCCGTAGGGATAGGCCATGGTGGCGACGGGCGTGCCGATCATGTCCTCCAGAAGACCCTTGTTCCGGCGGAGTTCCTGGCGTAGTTCGTCGGTGCGGAGCTGGTCGAGCTGCGGGTGGCTGTGGCTGTGGCCGCCGATCTCGATGCCGGTCTGGGCGGCCTCGCGAGCCTGGCCCCAGGTGAGCATGTCGTCCAGCGGCCGGCCCGCGGCGTCGTCCCCGGCGTCCGACACCCAGCCACTGGTCAGGAAGACCGTGGCCGGGAACTTGTAGCGGTCCAGCATCGGCAGCGCGTGGCTGTGGAAGTCGGCGTAGCCGTCGTCGAACGTCAGCACGATCGGCTTGGCCGGCATGCTCCTGCCGTTGTTGTTGTTCAGCGAGGCCACCAGATCGCCCAGCGTGAGCGGGGTGAACCCGCTCTCCGACAGGTAGGCGAGCTGCTCGTCCAGATCCGACGGGCGTACCGAGTGGGGGCGCGTCTCGTCGTTCGGGTTGTCGGCGACGGAGTGGTACATCAGGATCGGTACGCGGATCATGCGCGCACCGCCTTCAACCGTGCCGAACCGACCACGTACCCCCAGGTGGTCCAGGCCAGGCCGACCACGATCGCGGCGGCCCGGCCGAGCCCGCCGACGTCGCCGCGGAAGGCCTCGCCGACGCCCCGCAGCGCGCCGAGCGGCAGCGTCTTCAGCGCGTGCGCCCGCTCGCTGGCCAGCCCGTCCTGGGTGCCTACCTCCTTGGTGACCAGGGCCTTGGAGAGTCCCTCCGCGTAGCACCTGGACCTGAAGTAGGCGAAGCCCTCGCGCTGGCGCGACACCTTGTGCCCGATCAGCGCGCGCGGCTCGAACAGCATGACCGAGCCGGGCTTGCGCTGGCTCAGCCTGATGCAGAACTCGGTCTCCTCGCAGCCCAGCGGCCGGCTCTTGCGGCCCTGCACGCTGCGCCCGATGCCGCTGTGGAAGCCACCCACCTCGGAGACGACCTCACGCAGAAAGGCGGCGTTGCCCCCCATCACGTTGCGGATCGGCGCCTTGACCGCGGGCATGCCGCGGTAGGAGCAGCCGACCGTCCAGTCGAACTCGTACGGGAACCAGCGCGGCCTGCGCTGGGACGCCCACAGCGGATCGGTACGACCACCGACGCCGACGACGCCCGGATCCTGGAAGCCCTCCTCCAAAGCCTCCAGCCATCCGGGATCGGCGACCGCGTCGTCGTCGAGGAACGCGACGATGTCACCGGTGGCCGTGGCCACGCCGGTGTTCTTGCCGCCGGACAGCCCCTGCTCGTGCGTGTTCTCCACCACAATGGCCTGTGGGTAGGCACGCTTGAGTCTCAGGTGCAGGTCCGGGTTGTAGTCGACGACCAGGATCAGCTCGTGTGGCCGGCATCGCTGCTGCTCGACCGACTCGACGGCTTGCCTGATGTCCTCCCACCGCTCGTCGGTGTATACGCAGATGACAACAGACGTCTTCACAACGGACCTTCTTACGCGACACCCCGGTCCGCGGCCGGAGCAGTGGCGGGCTTGGGCTGCGGTGGGGCGGGCTGGCGGCGCCACTCTCGCAGGATGGTCGTCAGCACACGCATGCCGTCACGCACGACGCGCAGGTTGCTCTCGCCGTGGATCCGGTTGCGCTCGTGGCTCGGCACCTCGTGCACCTTCAATCCGGCCTTGGCGGCGCGGACGTTCAGCAGGGTCTCCACCTCGAAGCCGTCGCAGTCGAGGTCGAGCGCCTCCAGGTGGCGGGCCCAGAAGGCGTTGTAGCCATAGCACAAGTCGGTGTACTGGGTGCCGTACATCACGTTGACTATGCCGGTGAGGACTCGGTTGCCCAACCGGCGGCCGAACGTCAGGTCGTCGCTGCCGCCACCGGCGGCGTAGCGCGAGCCCTTGACGAAGTCGGCGCCGGTCACCAGCGCGCCGACGAACGTGATGATCTCGTGGCCGTCGGTGGAGCCGTCGGCGTCGATCATCACGATGATGTCGCCGCTGGCCGCCGCGAAGCCGGCCGCCAAGGCGTCGCCCTTGCCCTTGCCGGTCTGGGCGATCACCTTCACGTTGGGTCGCAGGCGTCTGGCCACCGCCACCGTGTCGTCAACGGAGTTGCCGTCGACGAGGATGATCTCGTCGATCCACTGCGGCAGCGTGGCGAAGACATGCGGCAGGTTGTCCGCCTCGTTCATGGCCGGGACGACCACGCTCACCGTCGGAGAGATGGCCAGGTGCGGGGTGACAGGTGTGAAACGCTCAATCGGCGGCATCGATCGCAGGGGCGCGACCTGCACTTTGCCGTTGTGCTTGATGTCGGGACTCATGGTGAGGGAGTTTCCTTCCGAGACCCCACCATGCGGGCCGGGCGCAGCCACTCCCGGGTGCCGGGAGGAATGGCGGTGCTGCGAACGGTGCATGAAGGGTCCTCTGAGAGCGAGGGTTGCGCGGGGCTTGCTGTGCTGTGGGGGTGGGAGCGCTCAGCGCGCTCCCGTTGGTTCTTTGACGACTGCGTTCGATGACTCCTGGTGCAAAGAGCTGCGCACCCGACCGAAGCCCTTCAGGACGCGATCGGCTGCCCTATAAAGAGACGGCCGGTCCATGACAATTGTTCGGGCTTTGTTGAAAGGAGTTCTGCCCATCCAGTGCACCGCCGCCGAAGCGGAGGGTCGGGAGACGCGGCCCTCGGCGACGTACAGCACCCCGCTCTTGAGCCAGTCCTTGTATTCCTTGCCGCCCTTGCCCATGTCCACCATGTGCAGACCGGCCGCCGCGGCAGCCTCAGCCATCTGCAGATGGTGCACGATGCCCGGTGAATACCGGGCGAACTCGGTGTCGTAGGCGGGGAACCACCCGACGAGCGTGGTGGCCGTGCGCAGTCCGAAATGGCCGGCGACTGGCACGTCTCCCGCGTACAGCATGGTAAGGACACCCGAGAAGTCGGCTGAATTCTCGGCGAACATCAGATCGATCAGCTCGACGATCCAGGGCTGGGCGAACCGGTCGACCCGGCCCGTCCGCCTGTACTGGTCGGACTTCCACGCGAGCAGGGTGCGCAGCACCTCCGGATCGGCCGAAGCCCATTCGAAGCGCAGCCCACCTTGCTCCCTGCCGAACTTGCGCTCCTTGTAGCGCACGGTCTTCAGGTTCTTGGGGGAATTGGTCTTCACCTGCTGGAGCCACGCGTCGAAGCCCTGGGTGAAGTCCATGACCGGCGCCGGGCGCACGTCGCTCTCGTAAGGCGCGAACGTCGGCTGCCCCGCGACCAGGTGGTCGAAATCGAAGACACTCAGCTTGCAGGCCCTCAGCAGGGCTTTGGCCTCTAACCGCAGGTCGGGGACGGAGATCAGGCCGTGGCAGGTGGTGAGGAAGCCGCCGAGCGGCTTGCCGATGCCGAAGCTGTGCCGTTCGTAGGGAAAGAAGCCGGCGATGCCGGTCTCGTCCTGGATGACCGCGACCCGCACCCGATCCCGCAGGCGATCCATCGCCAAGGCGAACTCGACGGACAGGAAGGGATTGTCCAGGCTCGAGTCTGCCTTCTGGAGCGCGCGCCAACGGGCCCGCTCGGACTCGCCGAGGTCTCCGGGGCGGACTACTGTGATCTTCACCTTGCCCTGGCCCCCTGTTCGGTCTGCATGTTCTTCCCCCGGTACAACACGCGAAGCACGTACATGAAGCCTCCGAGCACGGCGACCGTCGCCACCCCCGCCCGGGGCGACCATGCGTTGAACTGCAGCATGGCTTGAGCAAGTAGCACGTTAAGCACGAGACTTGCCGCAGCGCCTACTGATAGTGCGGCAAGTGGGTCACGATCACGCAACAGTCCTACGACTGCCGCTCCTGGCACCACCAGAAGGAAAAGAGAGATGAGGAACGGGCGCAGCGGTGTTTGGATGTCGAACAGCGCGATCACCGCTCCCGCGATGCAGGCGAGCGCGAGGAGCCACGTCAACGCTCTGCGGTGCTTGAGCATCTACCGTCTCTCTCCTGGATCTAGCTGGGTAAAGGCGCGATTGATCGCATTTCATGGGACCAATCCGCCCGTGGACACGTCAATGCCGACGCTTGGCGACGCGCTCTGGTTTACCGGCAGACAAATATTCCGCATGTGGTGTTCAACACATGCCCAGCTGAATCCGGCCTCCGTCGCGGTCCCCAAACCCCAAGGATGCCCTATATGCCGCAAGATCTTCGAGCTAAGGTCCGGTTTCTCCCCATTTGTAACGTAAGTGTACTCGTGGCCCACCGGTCGCGCTGATCCAGGGGAGGCGATTCGACGGCCGGCAGTCAGGATTTCTGCGCCCTATCAGGCGGAATGTCACGCCGTATGGCTGCATCGGCCGGATACCGGTGGCCTGTCACGCGTGGGGGGAATGGCCGTCAGGAGTCGTGGGCCGGGTCCACCTGGACATTGTCCACGGACGCGCTCTGCGTCGGGCCGCTGGGCGTCTCGGTCGGGTCGGGGCCGGCCGTCGGCTGGTCGGTTGGCGGTTCCGGCGTCTGCTCCGGACCGCCCTCCCACGACAGCGAGCACTTCGCACTGCCGCCGTTGGAGCTGAACGAGACCGAGCCGCTGCCACTGGTGGCCGGGTCGTTGACCATGACCCAGATCGCCACCGAGCCGCCCGCCTTGATCGACCCGCTCACGGGCAGCACCTCCAGCCCCGCCGACGCGGTCGCGCTCCACCTGACGGTGGCGTTGCGCGCGGTCAGCCCGATCTTCGCGGCCTCGTCGACGCTCCCCGGGCAGGAGGCGGCGAACCGGGCACCGCGCGCGGTCCGCCGGTGGGTGGCCGTCGGAGCGGCCGCCGGCCTGGTGGTCGCGGAGGTGGCGGGGGGCCTCGTGCTCGGCACGCCGGTGGGGGAGGACGTGGGCGACGGATCGGGGGCGGGCGTGGTGTCGTCCTCCAGCGCGGGCTCGGGCGTGCTGCCGGTCAGCTCATCAGGGGAGGTGGAGGGCGAGACCGAGGGGGTGGGGGTCACGCGCAGCGCGGTCTTGGCGGGGTCTCCGGTGTTCATCACGACCATCGCCCCGGTCGCCGCGAGCACCGCCGCGCCGGCCAGCAACACCGGCGCGAGGCTGCGCGGCCTGCGGCGCCGCGACCGCCGCTCGGCCGCCACCGGGAACCCCGTGCGGTCGAAGCTGTCGCCCCGGTCGGTGATCAGTGTCCGGGTCTGGTCCCGCTCCGGGTTCACGCAGGTGTCGACCACCCGCCGGCGCAGCGAAATGGGGGGAAAGGCCACCGGCACCAGGTCGAGCAGCCGCGCGGCCGCCACCTGCCGATGCCGTCCCTCGGTACACACCTCGCACCCGGAGATGTGCCCCGACAACCGCCGCCGCAGCAGCGGGGTGAGCGGCCCTTCCCAGGAGTCCAGCATCGCCGACAGGTCCGGACAGTGCGCCCGTCCGGTCCTGGCCAGGATGACGGCGGCGGCGGCGTTCTCCAGATGATCACGAGCCCGGCCGAGCCGGGTGACGGCCTGGCGGGAGGTCAGACCGAGCACCGCCCCCACCTCGGCCGGAGCGAGCCCGTGCCGCAGCGACAGCTCCAGAACCTCGCGCTCGTTCCGCTTCAGTTCGCTGAGCGCCTCGTGCACGAGTTCGGCGAGCTCGGGGTCGTCCGGCTCGTCGAAAACCGGTAACGGCACGCTGCCGGACCTCGCCGAGCCGCTCCTGTGGGCCAGCCGGGCGGCGGCCTGGAACCTGGTCAACGCATACAGCCAGGCTCTGAGCCGGCCGGGCTCCTTCAACCGGAATACGCATCCGTGCGCGGTGACCAGCGCGTCATGCACGGAATCGGCCGCGGCGTCGCGCTCTCCGGTAAGAGAGCACGCGTAATCGTGCAATCGCTCCGCATAAGCGTCATAGAGCTTGGCAGCGCCTTCGACAGCACCCAACCGAAGCGCGTCAACCACCTGTTGATCGTCACCGCGGTCAACAGCCGGCCATCCAGACACGTTTCCTCCCCGCAGATCGAAGGCGAAAGCCTCCACGGCGGGTTGGACGCCTCCCCGGTCAAGGGGGGTTACCACCGTGTGCGGGTCCATGCCTAACAGGCATGAGCTGGGGAAACAGGGTCAGATGTGACTCGGGGTGAGAAAAGAGAGGCAAGGGTCAAGGGGGCGCACGTCACGGCGCCCAGCTACGTGAACCTCAGGAGCGTGTCCCTGGACAGGGGCCAGCCCCGGTCGGTGGGTGGGGCTGGCCCATGCTGGCCGTAACAGAAAAGGGGAATTAGCCGTCGCAGCGCGGGGCGCAGAGGCGGCGCTGCATGCCCTGGAGGAAGAAGTCGCGCACCTGCAGCACGTTCTTGGCGATATACGCCTCGCCGCCGGTCGCCTGCGCGACGGCGTCCATTTGCTGCTTGCCCTTCGGCGCGTCAGGGCCGAAAGCAATGAGCAGGATGCTGACCGGGCGCTTGGGGTTATACGTCTTCTTGAGATAATTCAGGATTTGCTTATTCGAAAGCCCGCCGTCCGGATCGTCGTTGCCGGCGCCGTCGGTGAGGACCACGATCGTGTTGATCTTGTCTTCCTGGTACGACTTCGTCATGTCCGCGTAAGCGGCCTTGAGCGTGTCGTTCAACCCCGTGTCGCCCGTGGGCTTGGCCTGGACCGTCGCGAACTGCTTGGCCATGGCCTCCTTGCGCAGCACGCCGTTGACGGTCTCGCTGAGCGGTCCGACCGAGACCAGCTCGCGCCAGTCCTTCCCCTGCCCGTCGAGGTGGGTGGAGAACGTCCACACCCCGATCTCCGCGTCAGCGGGGAACAGCCCGAGCCCCTCGACGGCGATCTTGCCGATCGCCTGCATGCGGGTCAGTTTCGTGCCGGGGACCGGCAGCGCCATCGTGCCCGAGACGTCGACCAGGGTGAGCAGGCGGGTGCCGAGGTTCAGCCGGGACCAGGTCTGCGCCATGCTCACCACCGTCTTGTCGTCGGGGGCGGGCAGCGCCTCGGGCTTGGCCGGATTGAAGCCCTTGTCCTTGGACAGGGCGTCGCCTGCCTTGCCGTCAGGCGTGCGGAAGCCCTGGTCGCGCAGCGTCCGGTGGGCCGACTCGGTGCCGAGCTCCTGCTGGAACGCCGTGGCGGCCTTCTGTATCGCCGGGTCCTTGGTGACGATCACGATCGGGTAGTCGAGGCTGAGCGTGCCTTCGGCCGGGTAGAGCGGCACCACCTGGCTGTCCGGCTTTTTCGTGTTATGGAGGTAGATGGTCTGTTCGGACGTGACGCCGATCGGGACCTTGCTCCCGGACTTCACGGTCAGGCTCGCCAGCAGCGCGGTCGGGTCGGCGACGAGCTGGCCCGACAGCTCCTTGAGCGCGCCCACCAGCGCCTTGCCCTGACCGGCCTGCTGGGCCTGGCCCGCGGCGGCCAGCAGCGCGGCCATCCCGGCCGAGTTCTTCTGCGGGTCGAGGGCCAGCACGCGGATCTTCTTGCCGGGTCCGTCCGGGTTGGCGACGTTCGCCGCCGCGATGACGCCCGCCCAGCTCGGCTGGAGGCTGCTGGCCAGCTTGGCCGCCGAGGCCTTGGCGGCCACCAGCACGACCGGCGAGGTGGCGACCGAGCCGGTGGCCTCCGGCACCGTGGCGCCCGCGGCCTGGCCGCGGAGCCTGGACACGACCAGGCTGGAGTCGGCCACCCACAGATCGGCGTTGACCTTGCCGGCGGCCAGTGAGTTCGCGGTCCGTGCCGCGGCCTCCTTGGCCACCGTCACCTCGACGCAGCGGCTGTCGATCGAATGCATGGCCTTGTTGTAGTTGCCGGCGATCTTGTTGATCGCGGGCTGGATGTCCGGGGTCGCGACGACGCGCAGCGCCAGCTTGCCGTTCGAACAGTCATGGTCGCGGTTGAAGATCACGAATGCCGCGACGCCCAGAAGCACAGCGAGTGCGACCGCTCCGGCGAGCGGGACGAACACCTTGCCGCGGCCACCACCGTTCCCACGCTTTCGGGGAGTCGGTTCCTGGGCTTGGTAGCCGCCATCGAGCTCGTCTGTGCGGTGTCGCCCCACGATGTCCTCTTCGGTGTGTCGGGACCTTCCGGAGACCCTAGCGGGAGATGCTCCGCAATACTTCCGGAACGATACTCGGTGCGCTTACTGTGGCAAAACAGCCCGTTTGGTGCGCCGATTACCCGGTGTGACGGTCAGTGGCAGCATGAGTGACCGTGCCAGGCCCGAGTCCCCTCCCTCGCGGCGACTCCCGCCAATGCCACCGCCACCACCGGATCGACCCACCACCAGCCGAGCGTGTTCAGCCACAGTCCGGTCAGAACGCCCGCCGCCATCGCGGCGCAGATGAGGTTCTGGGTGCCCTCCCCGGAGGTCGCGGGGGACCCGAGCCGCCGGCCGAGCCGCCGCTTGGCCAGCCCCAGTATGGGCATGCTGACCAGGCTGACCGCCGTCACCACGATGCCCAGCAGGGTCGGCACGGCCCGGTGACCGACATCGAGATCGTGGGCGACATGGATCACCAGGTAGGGCGCCAGCAGCCAGAAACTCACCGCCACCGCCCGTCCCGCCCTGAGCTCCGCGCTCGGCGACAGCGTGCGCGAGCCGGTGAAGCGCCAGACGACGATCAGGCTCGCCGCCGCCTCCACGAGAGCCGACAGCCCCCAGCCGATCAGCGCCACCGAATGCGCCGACAGCCCCGCGGCCAGGCCGAGCGAGCTCTCCACCGCCAGCCAGACGAGGGTCCCCACCGAGAGCGAGCGAGCCACGCGCGCAGCGCGCAGCCAGTCGGCTGACGAGGCCGGATGAGCGTGAACGCGCTGTTCAGGCACCTCGAACCCCCGAATCCCGACTCCCGGCCGTCGACAGCGATACGTAAGCTACCCATTACTAATCGTGACTTTAGGGGTTACGGGCAAAGCTTGTTCAAGGTTCGCGAGGTAATCTACGAAGATCAGCCACGGGGGAGGGGTTGGAGCCGGTGCCGTTCACGCCCAGTCACATGGCAGCGGTGCTCCCGCTGATGTCGTCGCCGCTGCTCCGCCGCCTGGCGAACCCGTGGGCGCTGGCGATCGGGGCGATGGTCCCCGACCTCCCGATCTTCCTGCCGTTCCTGCCCGACTACAGCGACTGGCACTCCTACTACGGCGTCGTCACCATCGACCTGGCCGCCGTCGTCATCCTGCTGGGCCTGTTCCACCTGCTCTTCCGCGAACCGCTGATCTCCCTGCTGCCGCCCGCCCTGGCGGGCCGGGCCGCGACCCTGAGCCCGCCGCGCCTTCGTGACCTGCCGTCCGTCGTGTCCGGCGCCGTGATCGGCGCCGCCTCCCACGTCCTGTGGGACTCCTTCACCCACTCCACCGGTCCCGAGGAGTGGGGTTCCTGGCTCTCGGTGTCGGTGTTCGGGGTGGTGCGGCTGTTCCGCCTGCTCCAGTACACCTCTTCGGTGATCGGCCTGGCCGTCGTCGTGTGGTGGGCCTGGCGCGGCCTCACCCGGATGTCCGCCGCGACCGTCCCCGCCCGGCTGCGGATCCACTCGGCGCTACGGCGGGTGGTCCTCGTGCTGTGTACGGTCGGCACCGTCGCGGGCGCCTTCCTCTGGCCCCTGGTCGACGAGCCCAACCCCCGTCTCGGCCTGGCGAGCGTCGTCACCAAGGTGGGCGCGGGCACCTTGGTGGGCCTCTGCCTGGTGCTCACCTGCTACGCGGTGGTCTGGCAGGTCATGCGCGTCGTGGCAGTATCTGAAGGTGCCTGACTACGTAACCGACGCCGCCGACCCACGCCTCACCGACTACACCCGGCTCAGGGACGTGGACCTGCGCAAGAGCCTGGAGGCGGAGCGCGGCCTGTTCGTGGCCGAGGGCGAGAAGGTGATCAGACGCGCGATCGCCGCCGGCTACCCGATCAGATCGGTCCTGACGACTCCCCGCTGGCTGGAGCCGCTGGCGGACGTACTCGGGGACGCGACGGTGTACGTGGTGAGCGACGAGACCATGCTGGGCGTCGCCGGGTTCCAGGTGCATCGGGGGGCACTGGCGTCGATGGAACGCCTGCCACTGCCGCCGGTGGAGGAGGTGCTGGCGGGCACGTCACGCGTGGTGGTCCTGGAGGACCTCGTGGACCACTCGAACGTGGGCGCGATCTTCAGGTGCGCGGCCGCCCTGGGGGTGGAGGGGATCGTGTTGTCGCCTCGGTGCGCCGATCCGCTGTACCGGCGGTCGGTGAAGGTGTCGATGGGGGCGGTCTTCTCCATCCCGTACGGGCGGATGGACGACTGGTACGGCGGCCTGGAGCGGATCCGTACGGCGGGTTACACCCTGCTGGCACTGACGCCCGATCAGCGGGTGACACCCATAGACAAGGTGAAGATGGGGGAGCGGGCGGCATTGCTCCTCGGCTCCGAGGGGGACGGTCTGTCGTCCCGCTGGATGCGCGAGGCGGACGAGTCGGTGTGCATCCCGATGAGCCCGGCGGCCATGGCCGCCGGAGTGGACTCCCTCAACGTGGTGGCCGCCGCCGCGATCGCCTGCCACAGTCTGACGCGCGTCGACGGAGCCTGACGGCCGTCCGGTGGTCCGTGGCCAGCGCGTTCCGAAAACATCGGTATGCCTACTGATGCACATACGGATTTGCAGGCCCGAGCGCAGCGCCTAGCGTCTGGCGGCAGCAAGGTGAAACGGCATGCTCGCCCACCCCCCTTTTCCCGGTCGGCTCCGTGGCCCAGGCGATCCCTGCGGCGCGGTGGTCGGCGTGCGCGCACGTCGTGGCGCCCGGGAAATGCCGAAAGGAGCACGACGCGTGAAACGCACCGCCTTAGCCGCCGCGGCCGTGGGACTCGCCACGGCCGCTTCGATGTCTGTCTTCGTTCCTTCCGCGCACGCCGCCCCACCCGGAGCCATCAAGGACTCCTCCAGCGCGCAGGCACGAGCGGCGGCCGACCCGGCCTCGCTCGCGGCGGCGGTCGCCGACAAGGCCGTCTCCAGCGGGCTCGACAAACTGGCCAAGGGACCTGACGAGGCGTACAGCCGCGTGTCGGTCACCCGCGGCACCAGCGACATGTTCTTCGTCGGTTACGAGCGCTCCTACAAGGGCCTGCCGGTGATCGGCGGGGACGCGGTCGTCGTCACCGACTCGGCGGGCCACGTCCGCGACACCGTCGCGGCGGCCGGACCGAGCAGCCCGGACGTGCAGACCCAGGCCAGGATCAGCGCGGAGAAGGCCACTGAGGTGGCGAAGACCCGGCTCTCGCGCGTCGACGACTCCGCCGCCCCGCGCCTGGTGGTGCTCGCTTGGGGCGACAAGCCCGCGCTGACCTGGGAGGCCGTCGTCAGCGGCCTGGTCAAGGGCCGGCCGAGCATCCAGCACGTGTTCGTGGACGCCCGTACCGGCAAGATCGCCGACTCCTACGACCAGGTACGCGAGGGCACTGGCAACGGCTACTACTACGGGCAGGTCACCATCAACACGAGCGGCTCCGGCAGCTCGTACTCGATGACCGACACGACCAGGCCCGGCATCCAGTGCGGCGGGCAGGGCGGTACCGCCTACACCGGCACCGACGACGCGTGGGGCAACGCCTCGGGCACCAACCTGGAGACGGCCTGCGTCGACGCGCTCTACTCCGTCCAGCGCGAGTGGGACATGCTGGGTGCCTGGCTCGGCCGCAACGGCATCAACGGCAGCGGCCGGGGCTTCCCCGCGCGCGTCGGCCTGGCCGACGTCAACGCCTACTGGAACGGCAGCTACACCAACTTCGGCCACAGCCAGGACAACGCCCGGCAGGCCAGCAACATCGACGTGGTGTCGCACGAGTTCGGGCACGCCATCTTCCAGACCACGCCCGGTGGCGCCGGTTCCGGTAACGAGAACGGCGGCATCAACGAGGGCACCGGTGACATCTTCGGCGCTCTGACCGAGGCCTACGCCAACAACCCCAACGACCCGCCGGACTACCTGGTCGGCGAAGAGGTGGACCTCGTCGGCGACGGGCCGATCCGCAACATGTACAACCCGAGCGCGCTCGGCGACCCGAACTGCTACTCCTCCTCGATCCCCAGCACCGAGGTGCACGCGGCGGCCGGTCCGCTGAACCACTGGTTCTACCTGCTGGCCGAGGGCAACAACCCCGGCGGCGGCAAGCCCTCCAGCCCGATCTGCTCCGGCGGCCCGTCCTCGGTGACCGGCGTCGGCGTGCAGAAGGCCGGCCAGATCTACATGGGCGCCCTGAACCGCAAGACCTCGGCCTGGCGTTACACCAACGTCCGCGCGGCCTCGGTCGCGGCCGCGATCGAGCTGTTCGGCGCCAACAGCGCCGAGTGCAACACCACCAAGGCGGCGTGGAGCGCGGTGAGCGTGGCGGCGGCGACGGGCGAGCCCGCCTGTGGCACGGCCACCAACGACTTCTCGCTCTCACTCACCCCATCGACCGGCAGCGCCCAGCCTGGGGGGTCGGTGACGTCCACGGTCAGCACCCAGACCACGTCCGGCAGTGCCCAGACGGTCAACCTGACCGCGTCCGGGCTGCCCAGTGGCGTCACCGCGAGCTTCAGCCCCTCGTCGGTCACCTCCGGCAACTCCTCCACCCTGACCTTGTCCGTCGGCTCCTCGACGGCGCAGGGCAGCTACCAGATCACCGTCACCGGTACGGGGTCGCTCACGCACACCGCGACCTTCACCCTCCAGGTCGGCACCGCGACCCGTGACTTCTCGATCTCGGCCAGCCCGGCCTCCGGCACGGTGACGGCCGGATCCGCGGCCACCACCACGATCGGCACCACCACGACGGCAGGCACCGCGCAGGCCGTGAACCTGGCCGCCAGCGGCCTCCCCACGGGCGCCTCGGCCACCTTCAACCCGGCCTCGGTGACCTCGGGCGGCTCGTCCACCCTGACGATCTCGACCGCGGCGACCACGCCCGTCGGCACGTACACCGTGACCGTGACCGGCACCGGCGTGACGGCGACGCACACCACGACCTACGCGCTCACGGTGCAGGGCACCTCGGGCGGCAGGACGTTCACCAACGGCACCGACTACACCATCAGGGACTACAGCACGATCCAGAGCCCGATCACCTCCACCGCGACGGGTTCGGCGGTCTCGCCGGTCAGGCTGTCGGTCACCATCGTCCACACCTGCGCGGAGGATCTCCACATCCGGCTCCGCGGGCCGAACGGCACGTGGTACGAGGTCGACAGTTCCGGCGGCACCAGCTGCACCTCGTACGGCACCAGGACGTACTCGGTCCCGGTGAGCCAGCAGGCGGCGGGCACCTGGGTGCTCGAAGTCACCGACGATTACTTGATTGACACCGGTTACCTGAACTCCTGGAGCATCACCGTCTGACACACGGCACCACAGCCCCGGCCGGTCATCCGGCCGGGGCTTCGCTCATGGAGGAGGACACCTCGTAGCGGGTGCGGACGCCGAGTTTCTGCAGCACCCGCGCCACGTGGGTGTCCACCGTGCGACGCGACAGGAACAGCACCACGGCGATCTCCCTGTTGGTCTGACCGAGCGCGACCAACCTGGCCACCTCGCTCTCCCTCGGCGACAGCACCCCGTTGGCCTTCCTGCCCGCGCGGGATTTCCGGCCCCCGTGTGGCCGGCTGCCCGCGCCGATCTCCCGCAGCAGATGGCGGCAGCGGGCGGCGTCGTGGGTGGCGCCGAGCGCGGTGTACCGCTCGGCCGCGCGGGCGATGATCTCCGCGGCGGCTTCCCTGTCGTCGAGTTCGAGCCGCGCGCCCGCCTCGGCTTCCGCCGCGCGTGCCGCCCCGTACGGCCGCCGCATCGCCTCGTAGGCGGCCCCTGCCCGGCCGTGGCGGCGGGCGGCCTCCTCGAACCGGCCCTCCGCGCCGGCCAGCGCTCCGTGCGCCGACTCCAGCGCCGCCTCGGCCGCCGGCGCGTCCGTGCCCTCGATGCCCGCGGCGAACTCGGCCACCAGCTCGGCGGCCTGGTCGGAGCGTCCGGCCTTGAGCAGCGCGGTGACGGCCGCCGGCACCACCTGCTCGCCCCACACCCACACGCCTTTGCGCCGGAGCCTGGTCACCGCGCTGTCGGCCTCCGCCAGCGCGGCGTCCACGGCGCCGCGGATCAGGTGCAGCTCGACCAGCCCGCCGGAGGCGGCGGCGGCCACCGGGAGGAAGGCCGAGTCCAGCTCGCGCGGACCGGCCGCCGCCAGGCGTTCCTCCGCCTCCTCCCATTCGCCCCTGGCCAGCGCCAGCATGCCGAGGACCAGCCGGGCGTCCACGGTGAGCAGCGGCGCCTCGGGCACCACCTCGACCACCGCGGCCGCCCGCTCCCGAAGGCCGTCCCAGCGCCCGGTCAGCCAGTCGAGCTTGATCGACGACACCTCCACCAGGTACGCGGGGTACAGCGCGCCGGTCTCCTCGGCGATCCGCCTGCCCTCGCCCGCGAACCGGTCGGCCGGGCCGTAGTGGCCGAGCGCGATCGCCGCGTCGCACAGGTTGGAGTAGGCGCGCGCGACCTGCCTGCGTACCGCGGCCGACGGGTCGTTCACGGGCAGCGTGCCGGCCAGCGCGAAGGCGTCGGGCGAGCCCACGAGCATGGCGAAGGTGACCTTGTTGGCGTGCACCGTGGCGGTCAGTTCGCGGTCTTCGTCGGCGACGGTGCCGAGGAGGCTCTCGGCCTGGTCCATCCACTTCTCGTGGGTGGCGATCGGCTCGGCGCCGTAGGCCGGCATCGCCAGCAGGGCCAGCCCTCTGGCGGCGATGCCGGGCCTGCCCTCCAGGTCGGGGAGCGCGGCGAGGACCTCCTGGCGTCCCTCCGCGATGGCGCCCGCCTGGTTGGCCAGCAGTACGCCCAGGTTCAGCCGGGCCTCGCCGCGGACCTCCCTGGACAGGAAGTCGTCCGACAGCAGGTGGCGGAGCATCCGCACCGCGCGCCGGTGGGAGAGCCCGATCGCCGCGAGCCGGCTGAGCTGGAGGGCCAGGGGGCCGCGGGCCTCGCGTGGCAGTTTGGGATCGGCCAGCATGCCCTCCAGCAGCTCGACCGCGAGCGGGACGTCGCCCAGGGCCGCCGCCTGGTCCGCGGCGGCGCCGCCGTGCTGCCGCCACGCCTCGTACTCGCCCGCGCACCTGGCATGGTAGGCGAGCTGTACCAGTGGCGGCGGGTCCAGCGCGGTGAGCGCCGCCATGGCCCGTCTGTGGGTGAGCTGCCGGTCGGGGCCGGGGATCGCGTCGTAGACGGCCTGCTGGGCGAGCGCGTGGCGGAACCCGTACTGGCCGTCGGGGTGCTCCAGCAGGACGCCCGCCTTGAGCACCTCGAGCAGGCCCGCCCCGGTGGGGGCGGCGGCGACGGCGGCGATCAGCCGTTCGTCGGCGGGCAGCTTGAGCACGGCGGCGGCGTGCACCGCGTGCAGCGCGGGCAGCGACAGGCCGGCGAGCTGCTCCGCCATCGCCTCGCGGAGCAGCAGCGGCACCGCGATGCGGTCGAGCGACTCCGGCTCCTCCACGCCGCCGGGGAACTGGCCGTCGCCGTCGAGCAGCGAGCGGACGACCTCCTCGATGAGGAACGGGACGCCGGCGGTCCGTTCGCGCAGTCTGGCGGCGAAGCCCTCCGTCACCTGGGAGCGGCCGAGCAGTGCGCTGGTCAGGGTCCTGACGGCCTCGACGTCCAGCGGCTTGAGGGAGATCACCAGGCTGTTGGCGCCCGGCGGATGCCGGTAGGCGTGGCCCAGCGGCAGCCCGGGCACGGGCAGGTCCTCCCGCCGGAAGGTCATCACCAGCGCCAGGCCCTCGGGCGGTTGGTGGGTGAGGAAGCGCAGCAGGTCCCGGGTGCCGTCATCGGCCCAGTGCAGGTCCTCGACCACGAGTACGGCGGGCGCCGCGGCGTCCAGCAGCGCGTGCACCGCGCGGAACAGGCGGTGCCGCTCGGCTCGCGGGTCGTCGACCGGCGGAGGTGGTGGCGACGGCGGCAGGTGCCCGGCCAGCTCGGGGAGGTAGCCGCGCAGCGCCCCGGTCACCGGGTTGAGCGCCGCGGCCTCGGGCAGGGCGGCGGCGACGTGGCGCAGCGCGTCGAGCACCGGGCCGTACGGGAACGGCTCCCTGAGCTGGTGGCAGTGGCCGAGCAGCACGGTGCGGCCGCCGTCGCGCAGGACGTCGATGGCCGCCCGCACCAGCCGGGTCTTGCCGATCCCCGCCTCGCCCTCCACCAGGGCCACAGCGGGCGGTCGGGTGATCGCGTCGAGGAGTGCTCGCAACGGTGCTTCACGTCCGACCATCGCGGGGCTGGCGACACTCGTCATCGGCGTCTCCCGGGGTCGGGTTTCGTGCCCGTGCCGAATACCGTTATCTACTACCAGTCATCTACGGTCAACCCTCGCTTTACCCTGCATATCACTCTGTAACGTTCCAAAGCGGACGGGCGCGCTCGGTGATGATCTTGTCTGCCCGGCGGACGTGCCCCCGCCAGAAGGGCTGACCGTGCGCTAACAGAAGGGCTAAAAGGAGTGTGAGCTATTTTCTCTATGTATCCCGATAAATAAATTCTGCCTGCGGTTCTTTCATTACGGGAACCGCGACGACTCGGCGGCGAGCCCAAGACGGTACGGGTCTACCCGACTCGCACGGGCTGCCCTTGAACACGCGGTCAGAGCCCGAGGTCGTCCAGTTCCTTCAGCAGCGCGGATCTGGGGTTCTGTTCGGGTGCGGCCTGAGCCGGCCGGTTACGGCTGCCACGGTCGCGGAACAGCCAACCGCCCACCACGCCGGCGAGGAAGCCGAACAGGTGAGCCTGCCACCCGATGCCCTCCTGGGGCAGCAGCCCGGTGAATGTATAGGCGAAGGACAGGGCCATGACCACGCCCACCACGATGTCGATCAGATGCCGGTCGAATATGCCGCGTACCAGGGTGTAGCCGAAATAGCCGAAGACGATGCCACTCGCGCCTACGCCGACCCCCCGTGGATCAGAGGTGAACCAGGCGCCGAGCTCGCTGACCACGATGATGAGCCCCGTCACGCTGAGGAACTTGGCGACGCCCCGGTAGGCGGACAGGAAGCCGAAGATGAACAGTGGCCCCGAGTTGGCCTCGATGTGGTCCCAACTCCAGTGCAGGAATGGTGACGACACCATGTTCGGCAGGGTTGCCGGATCCCACGCCCGCACGCCGTAGTCGTAGCTCAGCGCGTAGCCCGAGGCCCAGTTGACGATCTGCAGCAGCCAGATGACAGCGAGAAATCCGACCATCACCCAGAACGCCTTGCGGGCTTCCGCGATCATGATCTCAGCCGTACGACCTTTGGCCTCCACCCGGTTCCTCCTCGGCCGTCCGTGTCTTGCGAGCGGCACCAGTATCGGGGTAAAAGATCACGAATTCGGTATCAGCGGAGAACCAGCAATCGAGGAGCGCATGTGTACGCTGCCCGTGATTCCTGGGCGCAGCTCGACGAGTTCATGTGCGCCACCTGGATTTCCGGCGCCACGGTGGAGGAGGTCGTGCAGGCCTTCGACGCCCGGAGCGAGGACTTGACCCATCCTCGCGCGGTGACCGTCCAGGATGAGGCCGAAGACGGTTTCGCGACGGACCCCGTCGGCGTGCGCCTGCTCGTCCGCGAGATCTCGGAGTGGATAGCGGTGCTGGAGGTACGGAGCAGCCGCGGCTCCAGAGACGCGGTGCTCATCGCACTGTCCCAGGGAGGGCAGGCGCTCAACATCGTCGCTGGAGAGCGGAGCACGTACCTCACGTACGCCGTCCAGGGCCGCATCACCCATGACTTCGACGCTGACGACATCGGCGAGGACGACCCGGAGATGCGGGAGATCCGCGACTGGGCGAACGACCTCGGTGTGGAGGCCGACGAGTGGAGCGAGCACCCGAGAGGGGCCGCCTTCTCCCTGGCCGAAGCCATCACAGGGACGGAACTCGACGACTCCTGGGCCGTCGGCGAATGGATCGGCGTGCGTCTGCCGGGCAGTTCGGCTACTTCCTGACCGACGGCCGGATTACTCGCGGATTTATATCATCTGGAATGCGCGGTGAATTTTCAGCTCATCGGTAACGATGAGTAAGGTGCGTCTTGACGGAGTCCTGGGCCGAAGTTACTTTGTGCGCATGATCACGAAGAATTCATGGAAGCGTACGTTATGAAAGCGCCGTTTCGCGGCTGGCGGCATGTGCTCACGACGTTCTTACTCGTGGCGGCGACCCTGGTCATAGGCCAGGGCTCCGCGTACGCCGACTACCCCGGCAACCAGTGCGACGACGCGGCGCAGGACGACATCGTCACCGTCAGCGGCGAGACCTGGATCTGCGGCTATGACGGGGACATCGACGACTACATCTGGAAACCCGAGTTCGAGGAACTGGGACCGCCCAACTACTGGATCTTCAGCTACGGCTGGGCCACCTCCAGCACGGGCAGCTACGAGCACGGCACCCGGTCGCGGATGGAGTTCCTGCCGGACGGCGTCCACACCGGGGGTGACGACTTCTCCTACCGCAACGGCAGCCGGTGGCGCACCACCCACATCAGCGAGAACCTCCTCTACTACTGGGACGGCAGCACCTGGGTGCAGTGCGGCGGCACCGGGCAGGTGTCGGGTTCGTCCTCGTTCACGTTCGCGCCCACATGGGGCTGGGGCGGCGCCTGTGGCGAGAGCCGCTACTACGCGACGACCGCCTGGTCCTGGCAGTGGACCGGATCGGCGTGGAACGGCTCCTCGGCGTGGTCGGGCTTCGTCTGGGTGCCGTGCCGGGGCTGCCTGGCGGCGGCGGACAAGCCACCGGCGCCTACGGGACGGCCCCCGGCCGAGCCACCCCAGCCGCCTGTCGGGCCACCGGGCCGCCTGAAGCTGCGCCCGCCGACCGGCACGACCCCGCAATCACTCCACATGTGAGAACCCCCGGTCCGGGGATGGCAGCGCGTTGGTGGCGATGAGCCTCATGGACCTGGCGATCTCGTACGCGGTCGCGGGTGACGGGGACACCGTCCTGGTGCGGCGCGAGACCCAGCGCTTGATCTTCGACCACCCGCTCCAGCAGGACGGCGGCCCGCTGAACTTGGCCCGCCACCGGTGCCCCGGAAGGTACGCCGACACGGCGGTGAACCAGCGGCCATGGTGACCCTGCCATGCAGAAGGCCGCCACCCGGCGGGTGGCGGCTCCCTCTTTGGCGAAACGGGCTCTGGCCTGCTCCCTTTCCATTCGGCCGAGCCTGGGCGGCTTGATGGCCGCTCGGCTGCCACCCCCGTCGTAGACCTCGCAGACGGCCCCCTGTCCGCCGGAGCCGAGCCGTCTGCCGAGCCAGTGATCGCCTACCTGCCGACTGGTTCCTTGGGCGAATGGCGCTTGAGCCATCGAGCCCCCCGCCTTCGATGGAGGAAGCCGCCATGCGCGCCTTGGGCCGCAGGTGGGACTCAGCGTAGATCGAGGACGGACCGGGCACCTCAGGGCTCGGCCAAGGGATACCCCTAGGCCGGCTCTTCAGGACGGGCACAGGCGGTCAAGCTGGTGGCGGAGCGCCGCCAGCGCGTCGTCGGCCGAGCGCTGGCCCGCCAGCACGCCGGAGCCCAGCCCGGCCGACATGGCGAGCAGGGCGACCGCCTCCAGCCGGGGCTCGGCGACGCCGGCCTTGCCGAGCTGCCCGGCGATGAACTCCTCCATCGCGTCGGGCGCGGCCAGGAACGGGAGGGCGGCCAGTGCCGGGTCCGTCATGGCGAGCACGGCATAGGACGTGTAGATCAGATGGAACGTCCGGCTCTGCGGATCCGTCGGCAGGGCCTCCACCAGGACGGCCTCGATCACCTCGCGCGGACTGGAGCCGGTGGCCGCGAATCGCCCCTTGAGCCGGTCGGCCATCCGCGCGACCAGGTGCTCCAGGGCGAAGGCCATCAGCTGCTCCTTGGTCGTGAAGTAGTGCTGCACGAGGTGCAGCGAGACCCCGGCCTCCGCGGCGACCGCCCGCATCGTGGCCGCGTGCAGCCCGCCCGTCCCGGCCACCCGCAAGAGGGCCTCCGCGATCTCGCGCCGGCGCTGCTCACGGTCATCCTTGCGGGCCATCTCGAAACTCCCTTTTAGACCTGGTACAAACGTACCCGATACAGTTGTACCAGGATCCTGGTGTTCACGGACCGGAAGGAGCGTGCTGATGGGTAGAGCGCTGGTTCTCGGCGGTGGCGCCGTCGTCGGGGTCGCCTGGGAGGTGGGGGTGCTGGCGGGTCTCGCCGCCAAGGGCGTCGACCTGCGCGACGCCGACCTCGTGGTCGGCACGTCGGCCGGGGCGCTCGTGGGCGCCCAGTTCGCCGGCGGGGTGGACCCCGAGCACCTGTACGGCAGCCAGATCGCCCCTCCGGCGGGCGAGCCGACCCCGAAGGTGTCACCTTTCGGGGTGTTCCGCCTGCTATGGCAGCTCAGCAGGGCCAAGGACGCCAAGGACTTCGGCGCCCGGATGGGCCGTATCGCGCTGGCCGCCAGGACCGTGTCCGAAGAGGAACGCCGGTCGCAGATCGCCACGTGGCTCGGCGACGTGCGCGACTGGCCGCGGACCCGGCTGGTGATCACCGCGGTCGACGCCGAGTCGGGGGAGCCCATGGACTTCGACAGCGGTAGTGGTGTGGATATCGTCTCGGCCGTCTCGGCGAGCACCGCCGCACCGGGCCTCCGGCCGCCCGCCACCGTCGGCGGGCGGCGCTACATCGACGGCGGGATGCGTTCGGCGGCCAATGCCGACCTGGCCACGGGCTACGACCGGGTCGTGGTGATCGCGCCGATGACCCAGGGCGGCGGGCGCATCATGAAAGGCGTGAAGGAGCAGATCGCCGCGCTGGGCGAGCGGTCGCGCGTCATGCTGGTCGAGCCCGATCCGAAGACCTGGCCTTCCATCGCCGGCCGGTCGATGGGCAACCTGGTCGATCCACAGCGCCGCGCCCCGGCCGCCAGGGCCGGCCGGGAGCGGGGCATCGAGCTCGCCGCCGAGGTCGCCGCGGTGTGGGACGGCTGACCCTCAGACGCGGGTGACGGTCGTGTTCTCCTATAGGGGAGGACCACCTCGATCGCCGATGGAGGAGCGATGCCCCCAGGATCGACCGACCACGACGTGATCATCATCGGTGCGGGCTTCGCGGGCCTGTACATGCTCCATCGCCTGCGCGGCCTGGGCATGTCGGCTCGCGTTCTGGAGGCGGGCGGCGGCGTCGGCGGCACCTGGTACTGGAACCGCTACCCCGGAGCCCGCTGCGACGTCGAGAGCCTCCAGTACTCCTACTCCTTCGCCGAGGACCTCCAGCGCGAATGGACCTGGACCGAGCGGTACGCCACGCAGCCCGAGATCCTCCGCTACCTCGACCACGTCGCCGACCGCTTCGACCTGCGCCGCGACATCGAGCTGCACACCCGCGTCACGGCCGCCTCCTGGGAGGCGACCGGGGCGTGGGTGGTCGAGACCGAGGGCGGCGAACGGCTCTCGGCCCGCTACCTCGTCACCGCCGTCGGCTGCCTGTCCGCGGCCAACCTGCCCCGGCTGCCCGGTTCCTTCCGGGGGCCGACCTACCACACGGGACGGTGGCCGGCCGAGGGTGTGGACCTCGCCGGGCGGCGGGTGGCGGTCATCGGCACCGGTTCGTCGGGCATCCAGTCCATCCCGGTCATCGCGGAGAGCGCTGAGCACGTGACGGTGTTCCAGCGGACGCCCAACTTCAGCGTCCCCGCGCACAACGGGCCGCTGCGGCCGGAGGACGACCAGTGGTTCAAGACCAACCACCATAAGCTCCGTCACCAGCTCCGTACCTCACACAGCGGCCTCTTCACCAGCCCCAACCCCGACTCCGCCCTGGCGGTGACGGACGAGGAGCGGGTACGCGAGTTCGAGGCGCGCTGGGAGCGCGGCGGTCTGGCCTTCCTCGGCGCGTTCTCCGATCTGATGATGAGCGAGGAGGCGAACAGGACGGCCGCCGACTTCGTCCGCGGCAAGATCCGCGCCACCGTACGGAACCCGGAGGTGGCCGACCGGCTTCTCCCCGGCGACCACCCCTTGGGCAGCAAGCGCGTCTGCGTCGACACGGGCTACTACGCCGCCTACAACCGCCCGAACGTCACGCTCGCCGACCTCAGGACCGCACCCGTCAGGGAGCTCACACCCGGCGGCGTGCGTACGGCCGACCGCGAGCATCCGGTGGACGTGATCGTGTACGCCACGGGGTTCGACGCGATGACCGGCCCGCTGCTGGCCATTGACATCCGCGGCAAGGGCGGGCTGTCGCTGAGGGAGAAATGGCGGGCGGGGCCCAGGAGCTATCTCGGGCTGATGAGCGCCGGCTTCCCCAACCTGTTCACGATCACCGGGCCGGGCAGCCCGTCGGTGCTGAGCAACATGATCGTCTCGATCGAGCAGCATGTGGACTGGATCGCGGAGTGCCTGGATCGGCTGGACGGGCGGGCGCTCGACGCGGATCCGCTGGCTGAGGACGCGTGGGTCGAGCAGGTGAACGAGATCGCGGGGCTGACGCTGTTCCCCCGGGCGAACTCCTGGTACATGGGGGCGAACATCCCCGGGAAGCCTCGGGTCTTCATGCCGTACGTCGGCGGTGTAGGCGTATATCGGGATATATGCGCGGAGGTGGCGGCCAACGGCTACCGGGGATTCCTTCGAGACTGAGGCCGTACACGAGATCAGGGAGCGGGTGGGGCGGTCGAGCCGCGGACCACCAGCTGGTGTGCGAACAGCAACCGCCCGTCCTCGGCGAGTGGCGGAGGTGTCCCGTGTCCGGCGCCGGCCAGCAGCAGGTGGCCGACCGCCTCGCCCATCTCCTGCTGGGGCTGCCGGATCGTGGTGAGACCGGCCTCCTCGGCGGCGCTGTCGGAGAACCCGACCACCGACAGCTCGCGCGGCACGTCGAGCCCCAGGTCGGCCGCCGCGTCGAGGATGCCGAGCGCCAGCACGTCGGTGTTCGTCAGGATGGCGGTGGGCCGCGGGTCCCTGCAGAGCAGCGCGTGGCCCGCCTTCCTGCCCGCCTCCCGGGAGTTGCGGGCCAGTTCGTAGAACGGCACCTCGGCCCAGGTGACGCCCGCGTCCTCGCACGCCGCCTGGTAGCCGGACCGCCGCGCGCGCATGGCCTCGAACGCCGCACTCCGCTGCCTGGTGACGTCGGCCCAGCCGGTGTAGCCGTCGTCGTGCAGCCCGACCATGGCCACGCCGATGCGCCGGTGCCCCAGGCCGAGCACGTGGCGCGCGGCCTCCGCCCCGGCGGCGGGCTCGTCGATCCCCACGAACGGGTGGCCGCGCACGTACGGTTCGTCGACCACGACGACGGGCAGCTTCCTGCCCAGCACCTCGGCCAGCGCGGGATGCCCGTCGGGCAGCGAGACCACGCAGAACGCGTCGACCACGGCGTCGCGTACGGTCTCGGTGCGCCTGTCGCCGTGCGGCAGCGGCAGGATCAGCAGCCCCACGCCCGCGTCCTCCGCCGCGGTGGCCAGCCCCTGGAAGAAGCCGATGGCGTAGGGGTCGGCGAAGGCGTACGCGAGGGTCTCGCTGAACAGCAGCCCCAACGCCCCGGCCCGGCCCAGCCGCAGCGACCGCGCGGTCGGGTTGGGCCCGGCGTAGCCGAGCTCGTCGGCCACCTCCATGATCCGCCGCCGTAGCCCGTCGCTGAGCTGGTCGGGCCGGGAGAAGGCGTAGGAGACCGTGGCCCGGGACACGCCCAACCTGTCGGCGATCGTCTGCAGCGTGACTCTGGCCATGCGCCAACCGTATCGCTCGGTCTTGCCGGACTCCTCTTAATCGATTAAGGTCTTAATTGATTAAGGAGGGAAGTACATGGATGCCATGCAGGTCCTCGCGCATCAGACCGCGATGGGTCATGGGCACAGGTTGGCGGAGGCACTCCCGGGGGCGCCGATCAAGCGGTCACCCGACAAGACCAGGGTCCGGGTCCGGGTGGCGCACACGCTGCGCCGGACCGCCGACCGGCTCGACCCCGTCGCCTGGCCGGAAGCGGTCACGGGCCGGCGATGACCTGGCCGGTCGCCAGGTCATCGCCCAGCCGGGTCAGCTCCCGGCGATCTGCTCGCCCGCGTAGTCCAGGAGCTTCTCGGCCGTGCTGAAGCGGCGCGCGTCCTGGTCCCCGAGGAGCACGCCCACCACCTGCCGGCCGCCGCGCTCTCCCGCGAACAGCAGGCAGAATCCCGCCGCGCTCGTGTAGCCGGTCTTGACGCCCAGCACGCCGTCGGCCTGCTTGAGCAGTTTGTTGGTGTTGCGCCACGTGTGCGCGCGGTGCGATGCCGTCTTGGCCACCTTGTGCACGGTCTGCCCGACGACCGTCCTGAACGTCGAGTCGCCGAGCGCGACCTGCGCCAGCTTGGCCTGGTCGACGGCCGTGGAGTAGCCGCCCTTGGCGGGGGTGGGCAGGCCGTCGGGGTTGGTGTAGCGGGTGTCAGCCAGGTTCAGCCGCTGGGCCGCGGCGTTCATCTTGGCCACGAACGCCGCGTTGCCCGGCCCGTACGTCCTGGCCAGCGCGCTGGCGGCGTCGGCCCCCGACGGGAGCATGAGCCCGTACAGCAGGTCCCTGACCGTCAGCCGCTCGCCCTTCTTCAGGGAGGCGGTCGTGCCGTCGTTCGCGGTCGCGTGCTTGACGTCGGCCGCGGTGATCGTAATGGTGTCGCCCAGTTTCGCCTCGCGGAGGACCACGTAGGCCGTCATCACCTTGACGAGGCTGGCGACCGGCACCCGGCGCGTCTCGCGCTTGCTGAAGTGGATCGTTCCCGCCGAATCGATCACATAAGCGGACTTAGCCGCTACTACGGGTGCGTCCGCCGCCTGCGCGGCAGTCGCGGGCGACAAGACCCCGACGGCCACGGCGAGTGCGGTGGAGCCGATGAAACCCCCAATATGCATGCCTGACATGGTCGCAGGTGATCATCGCTAAGTATGCCGAACTCGCACTCAAGCCGCGAAATCCCCAGTGTCAGGCGGCCAGTGCCTTGTCGGCCCGCTTCTTCCTGCGCCACACGACGAACCCGACCGCCCCGCCGACGATCAGCACGGCCAGGACCGCCGCCGTGATCGGTGACCGGGCGGCGACCTGGAGCCAGGCCCAGATCAGCGCGGTCAGGCCGAACCACCAGATGGGCGCCCAGGTCAGACAGCCCAGCGCGCTGGCCACGACGTACCAGGGGTATGAGACGCGGAGAGCCCCGGCGACCCACGGCAGCGTGTGCCGGAGCATGGGCACCCAGAAGCACCCGTAGACCGCGAACGCCCCCCACTTCTCGACGACGCCCTCGACCTTCGCGATCCGATCCCGGCCGAGCTTGAGGCCGATGCGCGAGTCGTACAGCCGCTCGCCCAGTTTGCGGCCGATCCAGTAGTACGCCTGGAACGCGCCGAACAGGGCGATGATCAGCACGACGCCCAGCCAGATCGGCCCCACGGGATCGATGGTGATCGCCAGATGTCGCATCAGGACCCCCACAACCCCGTCGCGCGTTTAGGTCAGGCTTACCTTAGTTCAAGGGGCAAGTCGTCGCCATAGCAGGGTGCAACTCGCCGACAACCAGGGTTCAACCACCTTCGCATACACCTGTAGGTGAGCAAGAAGGAGGGTCGATCATGGCAACGACGAGAAGCAGTGCGGTTCTGGTCTCCGGCACGGCCAACACGGCCAAGCTCTTCGTGGCGGCTCTCGCCTTCACCGGAGCCTATGTCGGTTTCTCGGCCTACGACACCGCCAGCTCCGCGCCGCGGCCCACGCAGACCGTCACCCTGTCGGCCCGCGAACTGCCCATCACCTCCTCGCTCAGCCCCCGGACGTCGCAGCCCGCCAAGGCGGGCAAGGTCAGCGTCAGCGCGCTGCCGGGCAGCGACACCGGGTGCGTCAAGACGTTCGTGGCCCGCAGCGTGGTCGTCAATCCCGACCCCGACCGGACCGTCATGTACGACTGGCGGCTGGCTCGCTGGAGCGCCGACACCCACACCTGGCGCACCTACTTCGTCGACTACGACGGCTTCGCCGGCGACGAGAGGACCGTGGACTGGCGGCCCAGGATCTCGGCCAACCCCGGCTGGTATCGCATCGAGCTCAACGTCGAGGGCACCAGGACCGTCAAGAGCGACCGCTTCCAGGTGAGTTGCTGACCGACCGCTGCGCCGCCTCCACCCAGCGCGGCACGCCCATCCGCTGGGCCACCTCCAGCGCCTTCTCGTAGTGGGCCCGCGACGCGTCCGGCTGGCCCAGCCGCACCGCCAGGTCGCCGAGCGTCAGCGCCACCGGCCAGAGTGCCACGACCCCGGTGCCGGCGCCGGCGATGCGGTCCGCGAAGGGCTTGAGCTTGTCGTAGCAGTCGATCATCCGTTCGCGGTCGTCGAGCAGCATCCCGGCCAGCGCCCGCCAGGTCATCGCCAGCTCGTACAGGAAGTCGGGGCGCACGGGCGGGCGTACGGCGGCCACGGCCTTGGCGTCGGACACGTGACCCGCCGAGGCGAGCGCCAGCGCGTAGGCGTCGAGGGTCCACTTCGCGCCGCGCCGGTGGGCCCCGGAGAGCAGCTCGACCGTCTCGGCGGCCCGGCCGTCGACCAGGTGCAGGCAGAACGTGGTGATCAGCGGCAGGTCCTGGCGGCCCTCCAGCATGCCCGCCCGTTCGGTCATCCTGGCCGCTTCGCCGTAGGCCCGCTCGGCACCTCGGTAGTCGCCGGCGATCATCAAGCGCTGGCCGGCGTACCAGGCGCAGACGGCCGCCGGGGCCGACAGGTCGTACTGTCTGGCCAGCCGGTCGGCCGCGGCGGCGTGCTCGTCGGCGACGGCGAACTCGCCGCGCGCCGCCGCGCATTCGAGCAGCACCAGGTGGGCCAGCGCCTGCGTGGCCATCTGCCCGGAGCGCTGGGCGACCTCCAGCAGCTCGCGGCCGATGCTCTCGCGGGTGTCGACCGCCGGGATGTCGTAGGACTGGCGCAGCCGCCCGCTGAGGGCCGCCGCGAGCAGCGTCGGGTCGTCGCTCTGCCTGGCCAGCTCCAGCGCCTCCAGCGACGCCTGCCGCCCCCGCTCGGGCGACGACGAGCCCTCCAGCTCCAGCGCCAGCGTGGTGAGCAGGCTCGCGCGCAGCGTCTGCTCCCCTTCGGGGAGCTCCATCAGCGCCTTCTCGGTGACGTCGACGATCTCCCACGCGGTGCGGGTGAAGTCGCGGGCCATCCCCTTGTGCGGCACGGCGAGCGACGCCGCCACCCGCGCAGTGATCTCCAGGTCGCCCAGCGGCAGCGCGGCGTCCATGGCCTGGCGGCGCAGCAGCCTGGCCGCCGTCATGTCACCGCACAGGGCCAGGGCCCTGATCTGGCGGAGCATGAGCTGCAGCCGCTCCTTGGTGTCGCCGCCGGCGCGGTCGAAGGCCGCGATGGCCTGCTCCCACAGCGTGGCGGCCTCGCGGTGCGCGAACCTGCGCTCGGCCTGCTCGGCGGCCAGCCCGGCGTAGTGGACGGCCTTCTCGGCGGTGTCGGCGAGGAAGTAGTGGTGCGCCAGCGCCGCCACGTCGGACGGCGTGCGCCGCTCGATGACCGCCGCGACCGCCGCGTGCAGCCGGGTGCGGCGCAGCCGCGACGCGTCGGAGTAGATCGTGTCGCGCACCAGGTCGTGATCGAACCTGAGCAGCCCCGGCCCCGGCTCGGTCACCAGCCCGGCCAGCAGCGCCGCCTCGACCGCCTCCACCACGGCGTCCTCGTCGCCCGCCACGTCGACCAGCACGTCGACGTCGACGTCGCGGCCGATCACCGCCGCCTGCAGCAGGATCTGCTGGGCCCCGGCCGGCAGCCGGGAGATGCGCCGCCGCAGCACGTCGCGGACCCCGGTGGGCACCCGCGACAGCACTTCGGCCGCGCTGGCCCGGTCGGCCGCCGCCTCGGAGTCGAGCAGGCGTACGGTCTCGCGCACGAAGAACGGGTTGCCGCCGGTGCGCTCGACGATGGACTCGACCGCGTCCTCGTCGATCTCGCGCACGCAGGTGGCCCTGACCAGCTCGCCCACGGCCTTCGGATCGAGGCCGGACAGCCCGACCCGGACCGGGCCGAGCCGGGCGAGCGCGGCCAGCACGTCGGACTGGCGGTCGTCGAGCTCGCTCTCCCTGCACGTGACCACGAGCAGCACCCGGCTGGTGGCCAGCAGGCTGGGCAGCGCGCGCAGCAGCGCCAGCGTCTGGTCGTCGGCCCAGTGGAGGTCCTCGAGCGTGAGCAGCACCGGCGCGCGCCGCGCCACCCCGGCGAGGTAGCCGCCGACCGCCCGGTGCAGCCGGAAGCCGCCGGACGCCTCGTCGTCGTCGGGATCGGGGTCGGCGTCGTCCAGCAGCGGCGCCAGCAACTGGGCGTATTCGCCCGCGCCGGTCGCCCCCACCAGGCTGCGCAGGATCTCCACCCACGCCCAGCCCGGCGGTGTCGCGCTGGAGTCCGGGCAGGCGCCGGAGGCGGTGATCCAGCCGTCGCCGGTGAGCTTGCCGTCGAGCTGGCGCAGCAGCGTGGTCTTGCCCGCGCCCGCGACGCCCGCGACGATGGCCACCTGGAACCTGCCGGTGCGGGCGGCGGCCGTGGTAAGCCTGGCCAGCTCGGCGTCGCGGCCGACGAACGGCTCGGGCTCCAGCGGCGGCGGCTCGATCGGGGCGGCGGGCCTGGGCGGCCAGGTGTCGGTGGGCTGCTGCACGGGCCTGGACGGGCGCGGCGCGACGCTCAGCTCCAGCTCGGGCGACTGGGCCAGGATGTCGGACTCCAGCTTGCGCAGCGCGGGCCCGGGGTCGATGCCGAGCTCGTCGGCCAGGATGCTCCTGGCCCGGCGCAGCGCCGCCAGCGCGTCACCCTGCCGGCCGCAGCGGTAGAAGCCGAGGCCCAGCAGCCGCCAGCCCTCCTCGCGCAGCGGGTGCTCGGTGGTGAGCGCCTCCAGGTCGGGCACGGTCTCGGCGGGCATGCCGAGGCGCAGCCCGGTGTCGGCGTGCCGCTCGCGCGCCACCAGCCGCAGCTCGGTCAGCCGGTTGACCTCGGCCTCCGCCCACTGCTGGTCGGCGAAGTCGGAGTAGGGGGTGCCCCGCCACAGGCCGAGCGCCTTCTCCAGGCGGGCGCGGGCCGACTGCGGATCGCCCTCTTCGAGGTGCTCGCCCGCCGCCCTGACCAACTGCTCGAACTTGAGCGCGTCGACCTGGTCGGGCGCCACCCGCAGCGCGTAGCCGGAGGCGACGGTCACCAGCAGGCGGTTGGGCCCGCCACGCGGACGGCCCGGCTCCAGCACCCGGCGCAGCCGGGAGATGTAAACCTGGAGCCCCGATTGGGCTCCCTTGGCCGTGTCGTCATCCCACAAGTCGTAAAGGAGTGTGTCAACCGGAACGACCTGACCTCTGGCCACGAGAAGTCGGGCGAGGACGGCCCGCTGCCGCAACCCGCCGAGGTCGAGTTCGTCGTCGTGTTCGTACGCCTCGACTGGCCCCAGAACTCGGAACGCCACCATGTCAGCCGCCACGCTATGCGGGCTTCCGAATCACGCACAAGAGCCGTGATTGATTAACGCCGGTTGGGTTTGGGATTGTCACTGAGGGGCCTTCGAGATCGCGGACGGGGGCTCCGCGTCGGCGTTCCTGGCGTTGCGCCTGCGCAGTAGCGCCCACGCGCCTAGTGCGAGGCCGCCGAACGGGATCTCGATAGTGTAAGTCCAGAAGCCGAAAAGCAGTGCGGTCGCGGTCGCCGGAGCGGCTGCCACACCGAAGGCGCCGGTCATCAGCACCACCACACCGCTCTCCATGATGCCGGCGCCGCTCGGCGTCACCAGGGCGCTGGTCAGCACGCGGGACAGGGCGAAGACGGCGATCGACTGGGCCAGCCCCGGGTAGGCGCCGGTGGCGTGCATGCAGATGACCATGATCGCCCACTGGAAGCCCAGGAAGAAGATCATGGCCAGCGACAGCGCGATCGAGCGCGACTTCACGATCTCGGCGGTGTCCTTGCGCAGCCGGTTGAGCGCGTCGGAGGCGTGGAACTTGAGTCTGAGCAGTCGTACGAGGAAGTCGAGGCCCTTGCCCAGGAGGGCGGCGGCGCGGTCCCAGTAGAGGGCGGCGGCCACCACCGCGCAGAGCGCCAGGATCGACACCGCGCCCACCCAGCCGGCCTTGGCCACCGTCGGGTTGGGCGCCTTGCCGGCCGCCAGCAGCGCGATGATGCCGACGGCGGGCAGGATGAATCTGAACAGAGTGTTCCAGATGCCGCTGACCAGGGTCATCACCACGATCGGCCGGTTGGCGAACCCCCAGCCCCTGGTCATCCCGAACGTCAGCGCCACCCCGGCCGCGCCGCCGAACGGCAGCAGGTTGCTCACCGCGCTGCCTGCCGCGTTGAGCGCGAGCGCCTGCAGGTTGTTGAGGCCCGGCAGCGAGTTGGTGAGCACGAAGGTGTAGGCCAGCAGGCTCAGCAGCCACAGCGCGCTCATCAGCGCGATCGTGCCCACGCTGAGCGTGCCGAAGAGCTTGCCGATCTCGTGCCAGGACACGGGCTTGCCGGTCAGCGCGTGGACGATCTGCGGCAGGTAAACGACGAGAACCACGGCCAGCGCGAGGGACAGCGCGGACAGCGTGATCTGGAGCCATCTGTTCTTCATCGGGGTACAGTCTGCCGGTCGCGGGGGCGGCCCGGATCATACTGGGGACTCATTTCGGCCACTGGTCCAGAGGATGACTGAGGCGGGTGCCCGGTGGAAGGTCGCGGCGTACGTACCATTCGGTGCCGAAGACGAGGCGGTAGATCGGGCCGGGCACCTTGAGCATCACGGCCAGCGTGCGGTCGCTGTCGCCGCCGGTGGCCTGGGAGGCGTGCGCGGACATCGACGCCCGCTTCTGTTTCGCATATTTCCGGACATTGACCCGGTGAGTGATCGTCTCGCTCGCCGAGTAGGCGCTCTCGAAGGTCCGTACGTCGAACTCGGGCGGGAACCGGTAGAACTTCCCCGCCAGCTTCAGCAGCCTGACCAGCGGATCGCGGTTGACCGTCGCCTCCAGCACGACCGGCGTGCCCGCGATCTCGGCCGCCCGCCGGCCCACCCGGTGCACCTGGACGTGGTCGGGATGGCCGTAGCCGCCCGCCGGGTCGTAGATCGACAGCAGGTCGGCCTTCTCCTCCTCAAGGATGGCGGCCAGCTTTCCGGCCGCCTGCTCGGAGTCGGCGTCGATGAAGGCGTCGTCGGGCCGTTCCTCGGCGCTCCCGCCCTGCGGGCTCAGGCCCGAGTCGCCGTAGCCGAGGCACTCGACGCGGGCGCAGCCGAGCAGCGCGGCGGATTCGTACAGCTCTTTGAGCCGGGTGGCGCGCAGTTCTTCCCCTGGCCCCATCTCGGCCAGGCCGCGCTCGCCGGCGGTCGCCACCACGAGGACCACGCGGTGACCTTCGGCCGCGAGCATCGCCATCGTGCCGGCCGTCAGCAGGGCCTCGTCGTCGGGATGGGCGTGAAAGAACACAGCGGTACGTGGAGGCACAAGGCCCAGATTAGTCTGGGAGGGGTGCGGATCTTTCACGTGAGTGACTGTTACCTGCCGCGACTCGGGGGCATCGAGGTTCAGGTCGCCGACCTCGTGCGTACGCAGCGCGAGGCCGGCCACGCCGTCGATGTGGCCACCGCGACCAAGGGCGAGCCGCTGCCCGGGGTCCACCGGATCGTCGCCAGGATGCCCTTCGACCTGCCGGTCCACCCGTTCGGAGTGGGGCATCTCACGCGGCGGCTGACCTCGTCGCGGCCCGACGTGGTGCATGTGCACATGGGCGCGGTCTCGCCGTTCGCCTGGATGGGGGTGCGGGCCGCGCGGCGGGCCGGAATTCCGTGCGTGGTGACCGTGCACAGCATGTGGGATCCCGTCACGCGGGGCGTCTACCGGTTGCTGCGGCTGGCGTACGGCTGGCAGAGCTGGGGGTTGGTGGGCACCACGGTCAGCAACGCGGCGGCGGCGCCGATCCGGTCGGTCGCGGGGGAGGGGGTGCCCGTGCACGTGGTGTCCAACGGCCTCGACCTGTCAGGCTGGCGCCACTTCGCGGCCACCACGGCGGGGCCGGCGTCGGAGGTGCGGGATGAGGTGCACATCGTGGCTGTGGGGCGTCTCGCGCCGCGCAAGCAGCCGGTGCGGCTGCTCAAGCTGCTCGACATGGCTCGCTCTCGGGTCCCGGAGGGCGTCCCGCTGCGTGCCACGGTGATCGGCGACGGGCCGGCGCGCGCCCAGATGGAGCGGTATCTGACCCGGCACGGCATGACGGGCTGGGTCTCGCTGCCGGGACGCTACACGCGCGAGCAGATCGCCAAGGTGCTGGAGTCGGCCGACGTGTTCGTGGCGCCGGCGCCACGCGAGTCGTTCGGGATCGCCGCCCTGGAGGCCCGGGCCGCCGGGCTCCCCGTGGTGGCGCGGGCGCAGAGCGGGGTGGCCGACTTCGTCCGGCACGGCACCGAGGGGCTGCTCGGCCGCAGCCTCGGCGACCTGGCCGACGCCGTGGCCCGCCTGGCCACGGACCCCGAGCTGCGGCAGCGGGTGATCGCCCACAACCGCGCCGTGCCCCCGTCGGCGGGCTCCTGGCCGACCGTCCTGGCGGGGTTCGACCAGGCGTACGCGGAGGCTATTGGATCATCACGTACGACGTAACACCACATAGCCATCGTGGTCGTACACCTTCGTGTAGCCCTCGGTCACCAGCCGGTCCACCTGGGCGCGCTGATCGTCGGGGGAGCCGAAGGGGTACTGCCAGCGCGCCGTGTCGGCCACCACCCAGTCGGCGCCGTGCGACTGGCCCGTCCAGAGCAGGACCGTGGTGCGGGACGTCAGGGCGGGCCCGAGGGAGCTGGCCGCCTCGACGGTGACGCCCCGCGGGACCTTGGCCACCGCCTCGGCGGCCGACGCGGTGGCGATCCCCTCAGCCTTGTAGAAGCTCGGATGGTAGAGCTGGTCCAGGGAGAACCTCGGCACCAGGGTGAGCGCGACCACGCACGCGCCGGCCGACCAGGCCAGCTTGAGCGAGCGGTCGTCCGAGCGCTTGAGCAGGCGCAGCAGCCTGCACAGCCCGTCGACGCCCGCGCAGAACAGGATCACCACCGTGAAGGCGCTGTACTGGAAGTCCGCCCGCCACCACAGCTCGCGGTCCGACAGCATGCGTTCGAGCAGGTGCGGCAGCGCGACCAGCGACAGCGGCGACAGCAGGCAGAGCAGCAGCGTCGGCCAGGCCAGCAGGAAGAGCGTGTCGACCTTGGTCTCCTCGCTGAACGGCAGGAGTAAGGCGGCCACCGGGTCGCGCAGCAGTGTCAGGATCGCGCTGGGCACGTCGGGCCCCAAGTGGCCATAGGCCCAGAAGTCCGCGCTCTCGCCGCCGGCCAGCGAAATCAGCGCGCCCCGGGTCAGCATGACCCCGCCGAGGCCGATCGCGGCGCAGCACAGCCCGCGGAACCTGTCGCCGGTGACGAAGAGGTAGAAACCGAAGCCGATCACCGTGAGCCCCATGTCCTCCTTGACCAGGAGGAGCGCGCCCATCGCCGCGAAGGCGGGCAGGAAACGGCCCGCGTGGTAGCGCTCGATCATGATCGCGGTGAGCAGCGGGACGAACATCACCTCGTGCGCGTCGAACGCGATCGCCTGCGCGACGGGCCACGACAGCGCGTAGGCCAGGGCGACCAGATAGGCCGGGGCGGTCCCCAGCATCCGCCTGGTGAACAGCCAGATGAACGGGATCGCGCCGGCGAACAGCAGCGCCTGCGCCACGATCAGCGAGGCCGGGCCGTCATGGATCCAGTAGAACGGCGCGAGCAACGCGTAGATGGGCGAGAAGTGGTCGGCGATCTGGAGGTAGTCGAGCCCCCGGCCGTGGAAGGCGCCGACCATCGGGATGTACGGAGGCCGAAAGTGCGCGTAGTTGCGCACGGCCTGGTCAACGATCACCAGATCGAACGTGCTGGCGCGATAGGTGGCCAGCTTGACCAGGCCGAGCACGGCGTAGACGGCGGCCGAGACCGCGGCGATCAGCCCGACGCGCAGGCGGTTCGGCGTGATCCGGGCCGTCCAACGGGCGACGCCAACCTTGGACCCGGCTATAATCGTGTCGCGCATCACGGGCAGCAACATTAGACCGTCGCATGGGACGGGCATGGTTTGACGAGCGGGAACAGGAAACGGACTGCGACTACTGCGCGCGCTGGCACCGTTCTTCACCCGGATCGAGCCTCGACTGCAGGCTGCCAAGTACGTTCGGGTCGTCGTGTCCGAGCTGCCCAGACGTAACGGCTGGACGTTCGCCGAATGGATCGGCGACCGCCGTCCGGACGCCACTCAGCGGCTGTTGAACCATACTCGGTGGGACGCTGCGGGCGTGATGAGCACCATCCGCCGCTTCACCGTCACCCTGCTCGATGCTGCGGTCTGGCCGGGCAGCCTGACCGCAGGCGTACCGGATGAGCCCGGTCAGGAGAAGAAGGGCACGGCCACGGCGGGTTCAAGCGTCAGCTCATGCGCTTGGCCGGCGGCATCAACACCGTCTACCTAGCCCAAGCCCGCGACGGCGTGGCACACGCGCTGATCGGTGCACGGCGATGGATTCCCGCCGAACAGATCAGCGACCCGGTCACGGCGATCATCACCGGCCTGCCCTTAAAGTTGACCTTCGCCACCAAGGGCGAACTGGCCATCGACCTGTTGAGAACGGCCTACGCCGATGGCATGCCTGGACTCCGTGGCCGGTGACGAGGTCTGCCGTGCCTGCACCAAGCTGGGGGCCTTCCTGGAAGGCCGTGGTCAGGCCTACGTCCTGCGCATCCGCGCCGTCTTCGCCCTCACCCTCGGCGGAGGTAGCTGCCTGACCTGCGAACAAGCCGTGGCCGAGTACTTGAAACAGAGGCGCAAGTGGACCATCCGTTCGGCCGGTGACGGTTCCAAAGGCGAACGCTCATACGCCTGGGCGTTGCTCGCCGCCGCCAGCCCCGCCCACAACCTGATCATCCGCAAGTACCGCACCACCGGCGAACTGGCCCTCTGCTACTGCTTCGTTCTCGACGGCCAGCCCATCACGCTGCCCCGCCTGATCGCCGCCGCAGGGCTGAGATGGCCGGTAAAGGAGAGTTTCGAGGTCGGCAAGAGCCTGTTCGGCCCGGATGAGTCCCAGGTCCGCCTCTATGAGGCTTCCTGCGACATCTCGTGCTGGTCATGGCCGCCCTGGCGGTCGGTGTGGACAGCGCCGCGGCAGTCCGACACCGGACCGACACCCACGCCAATGTGCCCCAGCCACCCCGACGAATAACCGCCCCAAGACCTCGGCCTGATCCCGCTGGCCGTCGCCGAGATCAAGCACCTGTTCAACGCCGCCACCCGCACATCGTCGCCGGAACACGCCGCGCATTGGTCAACTTGGAGACGCCGTCATCAAGCACGTGCTCGCTGGTTCCATCACCGAACTCGCCTGGCCACCGCATACATACAGGTCAGCTAATAGCGACTGCCGTACTAGGGGCACTTGGTTGATTAGATGCCCCTAGTCGGGCAATTCTTCAAATCAAAGGTGGGCGGATGCGTTCAATTGAATGCGCCGCTCCTTTGGGATGTTTAGTTTTGGGATAATCAAACCTCTCGATTAACTGTGTATCGGTTCGAATACTCCGTAACGAAGCTATCGATTCCCTGCAAAGCCCAGTAGCTGGTTCGCAATAATGCTTGACGCAAGGCGGCTTCCTGGCTCGCTGCATTGCCGGGTGTGAAATAGTATGTCTTGTCGAGGACATACGCCTGGGGTGTAACGGTAGAAGTTTCGGCCCCAGCCGTAGGCGGACTAGTTTCGGGCGAGGCGTTTGCGGCTTGGGCTGGAGTGGCAAATAGAAGCCCCGCCGTAATGGCTCCAGCGAGTCCGGTGTAGATAGCAGCACCCTTCATTTTCTCATCCTTTCGATTTGGTGACCTCTTGTTTGACTCAATAAGAGCATTTCAGTCATGAGCGCAGTGATCAAGCCTCCTATGGGCAGCGATATCAAAACGTTATTATCTCCCTATCATCAACGTCCATTCTTTAAAAGATGTTTATTTAAATTCTTTGTGGGAATAGCTGTCCGTCGCTGGTTTTTACTACTCTGAGTGGTTGCATAATCGCGGAATGAATGTTTATGGCTACTAAGCGCCTTTTAGAAGTTCTGCGTGTAACGGGGCGTGAGATCGTGGGTGCGGAGAAGCGTTGAGAGTGGCCTCGACGGGCCCGGCGACACCGTGGTCGGTATGCTTCCCGGCCACCGAGCTGTTGTCAGCAATCGAAGGTCACGTTGTGTGATGGTGGCGGGGTCCGATTGTTCCCGCGGTAGAGCGGGACCAGAGCTGCCTGGGTGATCTTCCCGATGTTCCAGGGGGTTTTGAGAATGAACCGGCGCAGGGTCTTGAATGTGGCGGTGAGCTGGGCGTTGGCGCGTTCGCCGACTCCGCGCAGGAGCTTGTTGTAGGGGTGCTGATCGTCACTCAGCTTGTGCTGGCCGGCCTTCTTCTTGACCGGGACGTGGATGATGTCGGCGGCGCCTTCGTAGCCCAGGTCGGCCAGCCTCGGCGGGTCGGCGCGGACGGTGGCCAGGGCCGTCACGGCCGCCGTGACGGCGGGCGCAGGTCATGTCGTGTTCGCAGCCGGGTTGGACGTCAGAAACTCACAGCGGCCAGCCGTCGGGAGTGGAGATGGCCTGGATGTTGCCGCCGTGGTGCTTGTGCTTTCCGGACCATCACAAGTCGGCGCCGTATAGGCCGGGGGTAGCGACACGGTCTGCGGCGATGACGATGCCGTCGGGGTTGACATGCGTCAGGCCCGCCCGCTGGGCCGCGTTCAGAGCCGGGTGCAGGTCCGGGGCATGTGCGGCCAGGGCTTCGATGCCCTCGTGCGGGTAGTGGTAGGCGGTGGTGCTGCTGATGCCGTGATCGGCTGTTAGTTGCCGGATGTGGGTGCCGTCGCAAAACCAGCGCAGGATGAGCACGGGTGGGCGAAGCAGTCGAGCGTTCGGCGGTCGCGCCGGGTGCCCCGGCGACGGTGTTCGGCATGCAGCAGAGCGGACAGGAACGGCACGGTCTTCCGGCGTACGTCGAGAGTCGCCGAGTATGTGACGCTTGTGGACACGTGAAGCCCTTGATTTATGAAGTTGATATCTAGAAAAGACCACCTCTATCAGGGGTTTTACGCATGTCGATCACCGGGCCGCGGCATGTCGAAGCCGTCGAACACTACCCAGAGCGACGAACAGTTACAGACAACAGCTCATTGTGGTGGCCAGCGGTTCTGGCGCCTCCGCCGGGCACCTGCTTCGGGAGTTGCGCGGCCGGAGAAGGCGAACGAGAGTGAACCGCCGACGAATTTCGAAAGCCTATGAACGGTTACCGAAGCCGAGGGCCAGTTGTTGCCCCAAGAGGAATCTGACGGGTTCCTGTACTCCTGGCCGGGTGGTGCCCGGCATAAAGGTGGAGCGAGCTCGGTTGCGGCGACCGTGGAATCCCGCACAACGATGCTGCCGCCGGTCGAGTTGAAGGACGGTTGGCGATAAAAGAAACCTCAAACAACTGAAACTGTGAGAAGCTCAGCACCAGTGCGTGGCAGGGGGACGAACCGACTCGTGGGAGTGATGAAGCCTCTGTAATGGGAGTGGAGCCAAGGCGCTGGGTGGCCCGGGGGTGAGATTCCTCCGGGCCACCCGATGCGAGCCAAGGGGGCGGGTTGTCCCGATCGTGCTTGATGGTCAAGCGGAGACCCCGGGAGGAGCCGGGTGAACGGATCGAGGCCGCTGACCGGAGTCAAGTGTCCGCGTACGACCTCACATGTAGCTGAAGGTACGACCTCACGTGTCGGTGGGGCTCCGGCGAGTTGACCTGACTACTCGCCATGAAGTTGATCATTTTTCGGATTGTCGGCGGCCAAGCAGACAACCCGAAAGATGACCATCTTCATGATCCTGGATCCGGAGTCCTGGATGAACATACGACGTTTCCGCGCCCTGCATGAGGCGGGCGCCACCTACAAAGAAATCGCCGAGGCATGTGGTGTGGACTGGCGCACCGTCAAGAAGTACCTCACCGAACCAGCCGGGGCGACGCCTCCGGCAGCGCCTTCGCGTAAGGGCAGTCAGCCGCAGGTGGTCACCCCGTACACGGGAGTGATGACGCGATGCTCCGCGCTGATCTGATGATGAAGGCGTCGGTCATCTACGAACGGTTGGTCGCCGAGCACGGCTATGACCGCTCCTACCAGCGGGTGAAGCTGTATGTGACGCAGGCGCGGCCCCGTCTGGCCGCCGAGGCCGGCACCGAGGTGGCGAGTGAGCGGATGCGCGGGCTGCACCGCCGGTTCGAGACCACGCCGGGCGCCCAAGCCCAGGTGGACTGGGGCGAAGAAGGCGACCTGCTCGCCCACGCCGGGATCGGCAAGGTCTACTCCTTCCACATGGTGTTGTCGTACTCGCGGGACCCGTTCTGCTGCTTCACCACCTCGATGGATCTGGTGACCTTCTGGGACTGTCACCGGCGGGCGTTCGCGCATTTCGGCGGTGTGCCGGGCTCGATCGTCTACGACCGGACCAAGACCGTGGTCAAACGGCATGTCGGGCCCGGTCAGGCGGTTCCGCTGCATCCCGAGGCGGCCGCGTTCGCTGCGCACTACGGCTTCGAGGTCGACCCGCTGGTCGCCTACCGGCCCACGGGCAAGGGCAGGGTCGAGCGGCAGGTGGAGATCGTGCGTCAGCACGTGCTGGCCGGACGCCGTCTGGAGGACCTGGCCGATCTGGATGCCGCGTTCGCCGCGTGGGTGCCGATCCGCCGCGGCCAGGTTCACCGCACCCACGGCCGGCCGATCGGCGAACGCGCCCTGGCCGACCACGCGGCGCTGTCGCCGCTCCCCGACCTGCCGTATGTGGTAGCCGATCACCACCTGCGGCGCGTGGGCAAGGACTGCCTGGTCAGCTTCGAGGCGTCGCTCTACTCGGTGCCCGCCCGGCTGGTGCGGGCCGGACAGCATGTCCAGATCCGCGCGTGCGCCGAGATGATCGCGTTGCACGCCCTGCAGATCGATGGTGGTGGCCTTGCTCGCGGTGCACGCCCGCGCGCCACGGCGCGGCTCGTGGATGGTCGATGCCGCCCACTGGGACGGACTGCCCGACGGACACACCCGCGCAACCCTCCTCGAGCGCACCGACCTCGGCGGCGGGTCCGGCCGCGGGTCGGGCGGCGGGCACGTCGAGCGGCCGGAACCGAACCCGCTGACCGCGATGCTGGCAGACAACCCGGCCGCAGCCACTCCCGTGGCCCGCCGCTGCCTGGCCGACTACGACCGGGCCGCATTCCTGACCGACCGAGACCGGGAGACACGACGATGAGCAAGCCAACCACCACAACAACGACAACGACAACGACGGGGTTCGTGCTGATCCGCCCCGGCGACGGGGCCTGGCTCACGGCCACCGACCTGACCAGCTGCCTGCCCCTGCATCACGGCGAACTGCAGGAGCTGGCCCAGCTGCTGACGCTGGTGGAGGACTGGCTGCTGCACAGCGGTGACGACGTCCTGGCCGACCTGGCCCGCTTCCTGCACCACCGGCCGCCCGCCGATCTCATCGACGAGCTCGGCACGCAGTCGGTCAAGCTGCACCGGCTGGCCCGCGCGGCCGCCTGACCCGCCGACGCGCACAGTCGCGACCGCGACCAACGCGCATCCCATCACCACCCTATTCCCGGCTTGGCCGCCGAACACCAGCAGCAACACCGCCAGCAACACCGGCAAGGAGACCATCGTGAGCGAGCTCATCGCCACCCGCATCCGCGACACCGCCACCAAACTCGGCCTGCTCCACCTCGCCGAGGTCGTCCCCGATCTCGTCAAACGCGCAGAAGATGCCACCATGGGCTACCTGGACTTCCTCGACCTGGCCCTCGGCGAGGAAGCCGGCGTCAAAGACGGCCGCCGCTTCCGCAACGCGTTGAAACTGTCCGGGCTGCCGCACCACAAAACCCTCGACGACTTCGACTTCACCTTCCAGCCCGATCTGGACGTCCGCAAGATCCGGGACCTGGCCACCCTGGCCTTCGTCGAGGCCCGCGCCAACATCGCGCTGCTCGGCCCGCCCGGCGTCGGCAAAAGCCACCTGGCCGTCGCCCTCGCGGTCGCGGCCTGCCAAGCCGGGTTCAGCGTCTACTTCACCAGCCTGGACGACCTGGTCGCCAAGCTCCGCCTGGCCTCTGCCCAGGGCAAACTCGGCTGGCAGATCCGCTCCTACCTCCGCCCCTCGCTATTGATCGTCGACGAGGTGGGCTATCTGCCCCTCGATCGCGCCGACGCCAACCTTGTCTTCCAACTCGTTTCCCGCCGCTACGAGAAAGGCTCGATCATCATCACCAGCAACAAGGCCTTCAGCGAATGGGGACAGGTCTTCACCGACGAGGTCCTGGCCACCGCGATCCTCGACCGCTTCCTCCACCACTGCGACGTGATCTCCATCAACGGCCCGAGCTGGCGACTCAAAGAGCGACTCTCCGCACCCGATCCAACACCTATATCACCATCTGTGACAGAATGATCACACCGGAGCCCACCTACATGTCAGGTCGTACGGGAAACGACATGTGAGGTAGTACGCCGACATCAAGTCGTTTGACATTCCCAAGTCGATGGTGCGGGAGGTATTTCAGCGGGTCGTGCGCCACGAATGCTGAAGGAGGCGTGTCCGTTGCAGCCAACGGAAGCGTTGCTGTGCAGGGGAAACCAGCCCAGCGCGGTGCTCTGATCCGAGACGACGGTTTCGCCATCGTCGCCAGGTACGGCTCCGAATACGCCGGGCTGGTCCAGTACTGCCTGCTCGCCCAGGACGTCTTCCGCCTCGGCAAGCTCCGCTGGGTGATGGAAATGCCCATGCTGAAGACGCCGGCCAGGAAACACCGCTGCGCGGTCAACGCGATGACTCGAAAGCATAAGGTCGCAATCGGGACTCCAGCGGGACCGCGCACGGTCTTCCAGGTCACCGTCGAACGTGATCGGGGCAGGAAGCCACTGGTCGTCCACTTCGGCGGGATCCCGCTTAAACGGGCACGCGCAGCCGTCCTCATCGACCGGTGCTAAGCGCAACGGGCTGATCCATCGGCTTCTTGTCGGACGCTGCGAGATCTGCGAGTTCACGGAGGGGTTGGTAGTCCACCACATCCGCGAACTCGCCGACCTCAACCAGCCGGGATACCGGGAGAAACCCGTATGGATCATCTAATGGCCATGTGACGGTGCAAGACCCTGATGATCTGCCGACGCTGCCATGAGGACATCCACGCCGGGCGGGCCACCAAGCTTTATCCGAAATGATCACTGGAGAGCGTGTGCGGGGAAACTCGCACGTCCCGTTCTGGAAGAGACCGACGGACAAGGACCCGGCCGTAGACCCTCGCCGGCGGCCGACTTCACTTGGTGGGACCCGGGTGAGATTCCCCCGGGCGATCCGGCCACGGTATCCACTGAAACCGGGATTCAATCCGAATCACCCGTTTGCCTGCTAAGGGCCTCAGTATCGCCTACAGGTATAGATCGATTCGCCGCGCCCCGCCACCACAGGCGGTCCGGCGAATCGGAGACTTCAGCTGCAGGCGCTCTGGATCTTCGTTACGAAGCCCTGCAACTTCTGGACAGACTCCATCGAGCTGGTGGGGTCCTTGGCATCGATCTTGATGCCATCGAGCCCGGAGGAAAGATCATTGAGCGCGGACGCGAGGTCGCCGTCGTATTTGCCGGCCAGGGTCTTCACCTTGGCGGCGGCCTCATCCCCGGCCTTCTCAAAGGACTTGGGGTCGGTCGCGGCTGAGCTCAAGCCTCCGTTGAACTCGGTCATGATCTTCGTGACTTCCGTTCCGACCTGGTTACAGTCCACCGCGTTACCGATGGCACCGCAGGCGGTGGTGAGGCCGGCAAGGGAGAGCGCCGCGACCGCGATGGCGATCCGACGACGAGGGGGAGTCATTGGTAATGCCCTTCGTTGCGTTCAGTGACGAAGCGACATTATGGAGCAACCCTTGATCCTCGCTTGCACCTCACTAGCACCTTAGGTATCAAGTCGTTGTAAAGCGGGCAGCCAGCAGGCGATCTTCGATCAGTGGGTGAACCAGCGCTTGCGCGGATAGCGGATCGTCAGGCTCCCGTACTTCGTCTCGCCGCTCACCACGACATAGAGCGCGCCCGGCTGGGCCCGGCCCGGTACGTTCGTCGTCACCGTGCTGCCCCAGTCCGCGCGGAACCTGTCGATGTCGGCGGCGGCGCCGTCGGGCAGCACGATCTTGGCCGAGCCGTACTTGAGGTCGAGGTCGATCTCGACGACCGGATGGGGGATGACCGCCTCCGACAGGTCGAGCTCGACGCTGCCGTACTTGGAGGCGACCCTGAGCCTGCGGGGGACCGCCCAGTCTCCTGAGCGCTGGATGTGGCCGTTCTTGGACGCCAGCTCCACCACCTCGTCGACCGCCGGCGCGTCGGCCGGCAGGTCAGCGATCAGGCCGAGCAGGTCGCCGTAGGTTCGCGCGGTGAGGGCCAGTTCGAGCCGATCCTCCAGCTCCAGCTGGGTGAGGCGGCCTTCCATGAACGCTTCCTGCAGCTTTCGCGCGCCACGCTCGCGATCCTCATCAGAGACGCGCATCTGCAAATCCGACATGTCACGAGCATAAGTTCGCCTGGGTCAGAACGGGAGGCGTCGGCCGGAGGGCGTACGCAGATCGAGAGGGAGCGGCCGGGGGGAGGGCTTCGTGGGCCGCACGATCTGGAGTTTCTTCATAACACCTGGATACCCAACGGATTGCCGTAAAGACCTCATCGCGAGGTAGCTTGAATTGTGATGGCGGATGACCCGTTCGTGCACCCGGCGCTCTTCTACCGAGGAGATCGGGAGTATGTGGCTGCCACCACGGCTTTTGTCCGTGAAGGGCTGAATTTGGGAGAGCCTGTCGCGGTCGCCGTGCCGCCCAAAAATCTCGCCTTGATCCGGGCCGATCTGGGGTCCGACGCCGACGAGGTGCTCCTGCTCGACATGACCAGCGCGGGGCGCAACCCGGGCCGCATCATCCCCGCCGTGCTCCGCGAGTTCGCCGACCGCCATCTCGGTGGTCACGTACGGATCATCGGCGAGCCCATCTGGCCGGGCCGCACCGTGACGGAATATCCGGCCTGCGCCCAGCACGAGGCGCTGATCAACTACGCCTTCACCGGCCGCCACGTCACGATCCTGTGCCCCTACGACCTCGACGGGCTCGATCCTGAGGTCATCCGCGAGGCCGAGCTGACCCATCCCGTGCTCCGCGACGGCTCCGGCGAGTGGCACAGCGGCGACTACGCGCCCCACAAGGTGGTCGACGGGCACAACCAGCCGCTGGGCGAGCCCGCCGACTTCCTCTCGCTCCGCTTCGACCACACCAACCTGACCGCCGCCCGTGGCCTGGCCGCCAGGCGGGCCGCCGACCTCGGGTTCGGCCGCGCCAAGCTCGACGACATCCGCCTGACGGTCGCCGAGCTCGGCGCCAACAGCCTCGATCACGGCGGCGGCTCCGGGCTGATCAGGATCTGGACCGAAGCCGACCGGCTGGTGTGCGAGATCAGCGACACCGGCCACATCATCGACCCGCTGGCCGGGCGGGTGCCGGTCGATCCGCGTACGCCCGGCTCGCGCGGTCTGCTGATCGTCAACCTGCTCAGCGACCTGGTCCGGGTCCACACGCGAGCCGGCACCACCGTGATCAGGGCCTACTTCGACCTGCCCGGCTCACGGGCCGATCACTGACCTGCCCGGCTCGCTGACCTGCGGGGCTCACGACTCGATCGATGACATGTCCGGATAGCGGGAGCCGCGCACGGCGTCAGCCGGTACGGCCCGCGCCAGCTCGGCCAGCTGCTCCGCGGTCAGCGTGATCGAGTCGGCCGCGGTGTTCTCCTCCAGATACTTCAGCCGCTTGGTGCCCGGGATGGGCACGATGTCGTCGCCCTGGGCCAGCAGCCAGGCCAGGGAGAGCTGCGCGCCGGTGATCCCGGCCGCCGCGGCGATCCGCAGGACCTCGGCGGTGAGCCGGGCGTTGTGCTCGGCGTTCTCCCCCGAGTTGCGCGGCAACCACTTGCGGAAGTCGTCGTCGGGCAGCTGGTCGGCGGGGGCGAGCGTGCCAGTGAGGAAGCCGCGGCTGATCGGCGAGTACGCCACCAGCGCGATGCCCAGCTCGCGGGCCGTGGGCAGGATCTCGCCCTCGATGTCCCTGGTGAACAGCGAATACTCGCTCTGCAGGGCGGCGATCGGGTGCGTGGCCGCGGCCTTGCGCAGCGTCTGCGCGCCTACCTCCGACAGGCCCAGGTGCCTGACCTTGCCCTGCCGTACGAGCTCGGCCATCGCGCCGACCGACTCCTCGATCGGCACCTGGGGGTTGCGGCGGTGCATGTAGTAGAGGTCGATGTGGTCGACGCCGAGGCGCTGGAGCGAGGCGTCGCAGGCGGCCCTGATGTACTCGGGGGAGTTGTCGATGGAGCGGCTGCCGCCCTCGCGCCTGATGCCGAACTTGGTGGCCAGCACCACCTGGTCGCGGCGGTCCTTGATGGCCCGGCCGACGAGCTCCTCGTTGTGCCCACTGCCGTACATATCAGCGGTGTCCAGAAAATTCACACCAAGCTCAAGTGCGCGGTGAATGACGGCAATCGACTCGTTTTCAGTGCCTTGGCCGTAAAACTCAGACATGCCCATGCAGCCGAGTCCGAGGGCGGAGACCTGCGGGCCACCGGTGCCGAGAGTGCGCTCGTTCATGTCCATCCTCTGTAGGCTTCTTACCGGGTAGAGCTACAGACTGGCCCTTAGAGCGCGCTCTAAGTCAAACCGGCTACCGCCGACGGTACCCACCCTGAGGGGGCCCGCCCTACCCAGGGGTGGTTTTCCGCAGGTCAGCGGGCATCCCCCCGAGGCGCTACGACCAAGGTATTAAGGGGTCGTTCAGGGCCCCTTCGGGTCGATCTCCGATACTCCGGAAGCCCGTATTCCACGAGCTTTGAAGCATGAAGGCATTGCTTCTCAGCGGATTCGCGGCCATCGGCACCGGGGCCGGCACCATGCTCACCTTGCACACCGAATCGGGTCTCGACCCGCTGCACAGCGTGATCAGCGAGTACGCCTTCCAGCCCCTGGGGTGGCTGCTGCCGACCTCGCTGACGCTCTTCGCGTTCGGCTCGGCGCTGATCGCCGAGTCGCTGCGCCGGGCCGGGGCGAGCCTGTGGGTCGTCCTGCTGCTGCTGGCGTGGGGCGGGAGCATGTTCCTGATCGGTGCCTTTCCTACGGACCGCCCGGGCGTGCCGCTGTCGCTGTCGGGAGGCATCCATAGGTATGCCGCCTTCGCCGCTTTCCTGGTGATGCCGGCCGCGGGGATGCTGCTGGCCAACGCGCGGGTCCGGTACGCCAGGGCCGTACGGGTCCTGAGTGCGGTGGCGCTGGGCGCGCTGCTGCTCGTCGTGATCCCCTACGTCGTGCGGATGTTCGGCATCCCGCTGTCCAACGACGAGATCCCCGCCGGGCTCACCCAGCGGGTCGTGGTCGTCACCGAGATCGGGGTGCTCGCCCTGGCCGGGTTGTCGCTGCTCAAGCCGTCGATTCAGCGCTCCCAGGGTGGCGTGTCGCCCATCTTGGCGTAGTACCTGGCCAGGTGCGACTTGATCCGATCGATGTCGCCCTTCGGTACGTCGACCCCGCCCCTGGCGCCGTCGACGACACCGGCGGCGGAGATCACGGCCCGCGGGACGACCTTCAGCTCACCGCCCACGACGTCGGCGATCGGCAGCTTGAAGCTGCCGAACTCGTCGGCGTTGTCGCCGTCGTACCAGAGAAAGGCCTCTCGGTACTTCTCGTCGGGCCCGTCCTCGGCGCCCGCCCACTTGCGGACTCGTTTGTCGGCCGCCGCCGAGTCCCACTCGCGGTCACGGTCGGCCAGAGGCAGGTCCTTGAATCGAGTGACTGTCATAACCGCTGGCTACCCGGCTCATGGGCGTGAAACGGGCCGCTCAGGAAAGACCTCGGCTATGGAAGCAGCTGAAACGACCATTCTGATCGCGTACGACGGCTCGGACGACGCCAAGGCGGCGATCGCCTTCGCGGGCACGCTGCTGGCCGGCCGGCGCGCCGTTGTGCTGACCGTATGGGAACCCCAGGGGATGGCCTCGGCGCGGGCGTCGGCCGGGTTGATGATGACCATCGATGATTCGCCCGTCGCGGATGAAGCCGTCGGAGAGGCCATGAGGCAGCTCGCCGAGCAGGGCGCGGAGCTGGCCAGGCAGGTGGGGTTCGACGCGACGCCGCGATGCGAGCCGGGCGCGCTCGCCGTGTGGTCGAGCATTGTGGAGGTGGCGGACGATGTCAGGGCCACGTTGATCGTCACCGGTACGCGGGGGCTGGGCGGGGTGAAGTCACTGCTGCTCGGGAGCACGTCCGACCGGGTCCTGCACCACGCGCGCCGGCCGGTGCTGGTGGTGCCCGCGCCGGATAAGTCAGACCTGCCGGACTAACCAGCCCGGTCGGGACCTGCAGCCCTGTCGGGACCTGCGGACCCGCGGGCCAGCCGGGCCAGCTGGGCCAGCCGGGCCCGCAGACCAACTGGACCTGTCGGACCCGCGGACCTATCGGACCTGCGGACCAGCCGGGCCAGCCGGACCTGCGGACCAGCCGGACCTGCGGACCAGCCGGGCCGGCCGGACCTGCGGACCAGTCGGACCAGCCGGGCTACTCGGATTAGCCGGGCCGCCGTTCGCCGGGCCGCCTTTCGCCCGTGGTTCTTTTGTCGGCGGCGTGGTGCATAGTGGCTGCCAGCCAGTGGAACGAGGAGGGCAGGGGTGGAGCTGTCACGGCGTCTCGGCACCGCCGACGCGGTGGTCGTGGGGCTGAGCGCGATGATCGGCGCCGGGGTGTTCGCCGCCTTCGCGCCCGCCGCGGCGGCCGCAGGTTCATGGCTGCTCGCCGCCCTCGCCCTCGCCGCCGTCGTCGCCTACTGCAACGCGACCTCCTCCGCACGCCTCGCCGCCCTCTATCCCGAGTCGGGCGGCACCTACGTCTACGGCAGGCGGCGGCTCGGCCCGGTCTGGGGTTACCTCGCGGGCTGGGGCTTCACCGTCGGCAAGACCGCCTCCTGCGCGGCGATGGCGCTGACCTTCGGCTCGTACGTGGCGCCCGGTCTGGCCCGGCCCCTCGCCATCGCCGCCGTGGTGGCGCTGACCGCGCTCAACCTGTTCGGGGTTCAGCGCTCGGCCGTCGTGGCCCGGGTGATGGTGGCGTTCGTGCTGGCGGTCCTGGTCGCGGTGGTCGCCGTCGGGCTGCTGAACGGCCCTGACGCCTCCTCGGCGATCGGCTCCGAGGCCGGTGCCATCTCGGCGACCGGCTCCGAGGACGGCGCCCTCTCGGCGGACGGCTCCGAGGACGGCGCCCTCTCGGCGGACGGTCTGCCGTCGAACGCGCGCATCGTCGACAAGGACCAGAGGATCGACCTCTCTCCCGAGAAGCTCGCCGCTCTCGTCCCCGAGAACGACGGGGTCGCCCGGTTCTACGCGATCGCGGTGCAGGTCGAAGAGGCCTACCACCCCACCCCGTGGGATGTTCTCCAGGGCGCGGGCCTGCTGTTCTTCGCCTTCGCCGGGTACGCCAGGATCGCCACGCTCGGCGAAGAGGTCCGCGACCCGGCACGCACCATCCCCCGCGCCATCACCGCCGCTCTGGCCGTCACGCTGGTGGTCTACGCCCTGGTCGCCGTCACCGCGCTGTCCGTGCTGGGCCCCACGTCGCTCGGCGCGTCCGACGCCCCGCTCGCCGACGTGGCCACCGCGTCCGGCGCGGCCTGGTTGCGGCCGGTGGTCAGTACGGGCGCGGCGGTGGCGGCGCTGGGGGCGCTGCTGGCCCTCCTTCTCGGTGTCTCTCGCACAGTCCTCGCCATGGCGCGCAGGCGCGATCTTCCTGGGCTCTTGGCCGAGGTCCATTCCGCGACCGAGGTCCCCCGCCGGGCCGAGCTGGCCGTGGGCGTGGTGGTGGTCGGGTTGCTGCTGGTGGCGGACCTGCGCGGGGCGATCGGCTTCTCGTCGTTCGGCGTCCTGGTCTATTACGCCATCGCCAACGCCTGCGCGCTCACCCTCGGGCCGGACGAGGGCGCCCCGCCCAAGGCCGTACCGGCGCTCGGGCTGGCCCTCTGCCTGCTGCTGGCCGCGACCCTGCCACTGACGTCCGTGCTCGCGGGCCTCGCCGTCTTCGCGGTCGGCCTGATCATCTGGAAGGTCCGCCATCGCGGGCCTCCGTGACGCGGGGTGCTCGGCAAGCGCGGGGGCTCTGTCCGGAGTGGGTGATTTACCGAAGGTCTGCAGAAAGCCTCGGCTCTTGAGGCCGGGCATCCCGGAGCGCGGAGCCGGAACCTCAGGTGGGGCGGCGCTGTTGTTCAATGTACGCCTTGATGATCGATAGTGGGGCTCCGCCGCAGGAGGCGGCGAAGTAGCTGGGTGACCAGAAGGGGCCGTGCATGATGGCGGGGTTGTCCGGGCTGGTGAATTCCTTGCGGAGGTAGTGCGAGGAGACGCCTTTCAACGAGTTGACGAGTTTGCTGATCGCGATCTTGGGCGGGTAGTGGATGAGCAGGTGGACGTGGTCGTGTTCGCCGTTGAACGCGCGGAGTTCGGCCTCGAAGCTGTCGCATACCTCGATCATGATGTCTTCGCAGCGGCGTAGCATCGCGTCGTCGAACACGTTTCCGCGATATTTGGTGACAAAGACCAGATGGACGTGCATCGCGGAAACCACGTGTCTGCCTCGTCGATATTCCACTTTCTGGCTCATAGACCAGATGATAATGTGTTCGAGTCGGTGAGATGCAAGCGTCCCGTGGGGCAGGGGGTGTTGCGCATGTTGGCGGGCCGGAAGTACCGCCTGGAGTTCGACTTCGGGCAGCGGGCGTTCGCCGAAAGGCTGGGCGGGATCTGCCGGGCCGTGTGGAACACCGGTCTGGAACAACGGCGGGATTATCGGCGGCGCGGGCAGTGGATCAACTATGAGCAGCAGTGCAAGCAGCTCGCCGAAGCGAAGAAGGACCCGTACTGCGCCTGGCTCGCGGACGCCCCTGCCCAGGTGATCCAGCAGACGCTGAAGGACTTGGACCAGGCGTGTCGCAAGCATGGCACGTGGAAGGTGGGCTGGAAGTCGAAGGCGAGGGGGCGGCCGTCGTTTCGGTTCCCCACCGCCAAACACCTGCCCGTTGAGCGGGTAGGCCGCAGGTGGGGGCGGGTGTTCCTGCCCAAGTTCGGGTGGGCGCGGTTTCGGATGTCGCGCCCGCTTGGGGGGAGCGTCAAGTCCGCGACCGTGTCGCGGGACGGCAGGCACTGGTTCATCAGTTTCCTGGTCGACGATGGGATCGCCGAGCGTGAGCAGCATGCGTGCCCTCAGTGGGTGGGCGTGGACCGGGGGGTGGTCACGGCCGCCGTGACCTCGGATGGGGAGTTCTTCGACCGCCGTCACGCCGGAACTGACGGTGTTTCCTCGAGGGAGCTCCCACCGGAGAGGAGAAGGGGTCGGGAGGAGCGGGGGAACCGGGAGGACGACCTCGGGTATCTCACGCCCGGCGAAGCGGAACGGTATCTGCGGCTGCAACGCCGACTCGCCCGCACGAAGAAGGGGTCGAAGCGGCGCAAGAGGGTCGTGGCCGCGATGAGTGAGATCATGCGGCGGGTGCGGTGGCGGCGCGCTGACTTCAACGCCCAAGCCGCGCACCGACTCACCCGCAGGTACGGGCACGTGGTCATCGAAGACCTGAACACCAAGGGCATGAGCGCGGCCGTCAAGCCCAAGCCCGACCCCGACCGGCCGGGCAGGTTCCTGCGCAACGGCGCGGCCGCGAAATCCGGGCTCAGCAAGGCGATTCTCGGCAAGGGCTGGAACGGCCTGGAAGTCGCCCTCCGCTCCAAGGCCCGCTACACCGGCAGCGTCATCCATAAGATCAACCCCGCGTACACGTCCCAGACGTGCCCGGAACCTGCGTGCGGGAAGGTGGAGGAGAAGAGCCGCAAGAGCCAAGCGGTCTTCTCCTGCACGTCTTGCGGGCACACCGAGCACGCCGACATCGTCGCGGCGAGGAACATCAAGGCCAAAGGACAGGCGGCCGGGCTGGTCGTCTCAGGGCGTGGAGACCCACCCGGGTCCGAGAAACGTCAAGCATCCCGTTCCACAGCACGAGCCGCGCAAGCGGCACGAACTGCCGCATAGCGGCACGGGAATCCCCGTCCCTTCAGGACGGAGAGCAGGTCAAGAGTGCGTCGGTATCAGCCGGAACGCTACGATGAGCGCATGACGACGCGACTGGTGATGATGGCCCCGTAGGGGCTTCCACCGACGACGTCTTGTTCGAGGCCCTGCGACCGGGGCCTCTTGTCGTGTCCGGGGCCCCTTGGGAGACACCCGATGTACATCACGACCACCATCCCTTACGTCAACGCCCGCCCGCACCTGGGGCACGCCCTGGAGATCGTGCAGGGCGACGTGCTGGCCCGGCACTACCGGCGGCGGGGCGAGCCCGTGCGCTTCCAGACCGGCACCGACGACAACTCGCTGAAGAACGTGCTGGCCGCCGAGGCGGAGGGCGTCCCGGTGCGGGAGCTCGTCGATCGGAACGCGGCCGCCTTCGAGGCGCTGCGCGAGTCGTACGACCTGTCCTTCGACTCCTTCATCCGGACGAGCCGTCATCCGGGGCATCGCCCGGGAGTCGAGCGGATCTGGCGGGCGATCGACGGCGACCTTTACCAGCGGCACTACGAGGGGCTCTACTGCGTCGGCTGCGAGCAGTTCTACAACGACGGGCCCTGTCCCGAGCACGAGGCGCCGTTGCAGCGGGTCTCGGAGCAGAACTGGTTCTTCCGCCTCTCGCGTTACCAGGACGCGTTACTGGACCTCATCTGCGGCGGATGGCTCAGGATCGAGCCGGCCGCGCGGCGGAACGAGGTGCTGGCGTTCATCGAGGCCGGGCTGTCCGACATCAGCGTCTCGCGCTCCGCGGACCGGGCCCGCGGCTGGGGCATACCGGTGCCGGGAGACCCCTCCCAGGTGGTGTACGTGTGGTGGGACGCCCTGGCCAACTACGTCACCGCGCTGGACGGCGGCGACTACGACCGCTGGTGGGTGGCGGAGCCGCGCAAGGTCCACCTGATGGGCAAGGGCGTGATCCGCTTCCACGCGGTCTACTGGCCTGCGATGCTGCTCGCGGCGGGCCTGCCGCTGCCTGCCGAGATCTTCGTCCACGACTACCTGACCGCCGGCGGGCGCAAGATCAGCAAATCATCGGGTACGTCCGCGGACGCCGAGGCGATCGCGCGGGCCTACGGCGCCGACGCGGTGCGGTGGTGGCTGCTGCGCGAGGTGCCGCGGGTCGGCGACGCCGACTTCACCGTGGAACGGCTGGTCGCCAGGGCCGACGAGGATCTGGCCAACGGCGTCGGCAACCTGGTCAACCGGGTCGTCACCATGGTGCACCGGTTCCGGGACGGCGAGGTCCCCGCGGTCGCCGTTGACGCGGTCGCCGGACGTACCCTCGTCGAGGCCTGTGAGAGCGCGCCGGGGCGGGTGCACGAGGCGCTGGAGGACTTCGACTTCCGCCGCGCCACCGCCGCGGTCTGGACGATCGTCGAGGAGGCGAACAAGTACGTCGAACAGGTCAAGCCGTGGCGGCAGGAGCCCGGCGACCGGGAGACCTCGCTGGCGACGCTTGTGCACGCGTGCCGGGTGCTGGCCGTACAACTGGCGCCGTTCCTGCCCACAGCGGCGGCGCGCGTGGCGGCGGCGGTGGACGGGGAACGGCTGGCCGAGCCCGAGCCGTTGTTCCCGCGGCTGGCCCATTGACGGTGGGTATGCGGCGGCCTACGTTGGCGGCACCGACCAGCCGGTATGGAGGCGCGCATGCCCACCGTCAACACCGTTCGCGGCCCTGTCGACGTCGATGAGCTCGGTCAGACCTTGATGCACGAACACGTCTTCGTCCTCTCCACCGAGTATCTGGACAACTACGGCAAAGGTGCCTGGTGGGACGAGGAGTTCCGGGTCGCGGACGCGATCACGAAGCTCAACGCGGCGGCGGCGAAGGGCGTGCGGACGATCGTGGACCCGACGGTGTGGGGGATCGGCCGGTACATCCCCCGCATCCAGCGCATCGCCGCCGAAGTGCCGGACCTGCACATCATCGCCGCGACCGGCATGTACAGCTTCGACGAGCTGCCGCACCAGTACGAGTTCCGCGGTCCCGGCCTGCTCCTGGACATACCCGATCCGATGATCGACGACTTCGTCCGGGACATCACCGAGGGCATCGCCGACACGGGGGTCAAGGCGGCGTTCCTCAAGTGCGTGGTCGAGCAGAAGGGCCTGACGCCCGGGGTCGAGCGGATCTGCCGGGCCGTCGCGCAGGCTCACGTACGCACCGGCGCGCCGATCACCGTCCACACGAACTCCTTCACGCAGAGCGGGCTGCTGGCCCTCGACTTCTTCGCCAAGGAGGGCGTGGACCTGACGAAGGTCGTCGTCGGGCACGCGGGCGACACCAACGATCTCGACTACCTGATGCGCCTGGCCGACACGGGCGCCACGCTAGGCATGGATAGATTTGGGCTGGATGTCTACAACCCGACCTCCGACCGAGTGGCCACCATCGCCGCCCTCTGCCAGCGGGGATACGCTGACCGCATGGTCCTCAGCCACGACGCCGGGTGCTTTTACGACTACTTTGGGACAGCTTGGGATGAGGCGCTGAGCACGATGGCGCCCAACTGGCGCTACGATCACATCCACGACGAGGTCTTGGCCGCACTCCTGGACTCGGGTGTGACCGGCGATCAGATCGAGCAGATGCTGGTGTCCAACCCGAGACGCTACTTCTCGTAAAGTGGTGACATCGGACAAGCAATGCGGGTAGGTGGAACTGGGTGACTTCGGAGCAGGCCTTGTCGATCAGCCTCGGGCTCCAGGGACCGTGTGTCATCGCCAGGCTTACGGGGGATTTCGACTTCGGCTCCGCGGCCGAGGTGCGTGATCGCGTCACCAAGGCGTTGGATCTGACCCAGCCACCCCTACTCGTCATCGACATGCAGGCGGTCAGCGTCTGCGATTCTTCGGGCCTTTCTGTGCTCGTTTATCTGCACAAGGCGGTGACCGCGTCCGGCGGCCGGTTGCTCCTTTCCGGGCTCAACGGCAGGTGTAAGCATCTGTTCGCCATCACCGCGCTGGACAAGTTCTTCGATATCCGCACCACCGCCGAACTCGCCATTGCAGAACTCAACGAACCGGGGAGTTCGCCGCCGTTTACCGGGTAGTCGCCGTGGTATGTCGGCCGAAGAGCCCGACCTGCTCGGCATGTACTTGGAGCAGATCGGAAAGACACCTTTGCTCTCCGCCGCGGACGAGGTGGACCTGGCACGTCGGATCGAGGCGGGGCTCTACTCGGGCTACCTGATCGGTCGTGGCCAGGGCACTCCGGAGCTCGAATGCGTCCGCCGCGAGGGGCAGCGCGCCAAGGACCTGCTCATCAGGTCCAATCTCCGGCTGGTGGTGGCCGCCGCCAGACGCTACGCCTTCCGTGGGCTTCCGCTCCTCGACGTCATCCAGGAGGGCAATCTCGGGTTGATCAGGGCTGTGGAGAAGTTCGACTACAAACGGGGCTACAAGTTCTCCACGTACGGGATGTGGTGGATCCGCCAGGCCATCGAACGCGGCATCCACGACAAGAGCCGCACCGTACGGCTGCCCACGCACGTCGCCGAAGAGCTGTCGCGGCTGACCAGGATCGCCCGGCAACTCACCGTCGACCTGGGACGCGAACCACGCGACGGCGAGCTCGCCAAGGCCGCCGAACGCTCACTCGGCCACGTCGCCGTGCTGCGGCAACTCGCCCAGGAGACGGTCAGCCTGGACGTGCCCGTCGGGGAGAACGGCGAGGGCAACATCGGCGACATGATCGCCGACGAGGACGGTCTCCAGGCGCAGGAGGTCATGGAGCGCCGCGCGCTCAACGCCGACCTGCACCAGGTGCTCACCTCACTCCCGCCGCGAGAGGCTTTCATCCTCAGGCTCCGGTACGGCCTGGCCGGCCAGGAAACGTGGACCTATACCGAAATAGCGGAACGCCTCGGGCTCACCAGAGAGCGCATCAGGCAACTGGAGAAACAGGCGTTGAAACGCCTGCGACAGGGGAGTCGCTTGCTCTCCTGGGCTTCCTAATGCCGCATAACGGGGTAATAGGGATGTGGTCGGACAACCGATTGACTCGGCCGTTTTCCTGACGGTTAATCGGGAGCCTGACGTCGCTTTCAACAGGGGGAAGCGGCAGCACGTCGTTGCTTATGGGGGCAACATGGTCAAGGGTCTCGTTGGCACGCTCTTATCCGTCACCTCGGCAGTGGCGGTGGCAGGGGCCGTGGTCGCGGCGCCGTCCGCCGCGAACGCCGCGGCTCCGTCTTCCGCCCTCGCGGTGGTGGCCGCGAACACGCCAGCCACCCTCTCCAGCACCGCCAAGCCGCATCTGATCAAGTACAAGATCTACTGGGGCCGGTGCAAGGACACCTGCCGCGTCAAGGTGCGGATCACCAACATCTCCCGCACGACCCTCTACGCCGTCAGCCTGAACGCCCGGCTCAAGGTCAACGGCAAGAAGGTCGGGTCGTGCTACGACTACGTCGGCACCATCCGGGCCAAGCACTCCCGCTGGGGAGGGTGCACCGTCAGGACGCGTACGCTCTCGAACATGTGGAACCGGTGGCTCGACGGCGAGATCCGCTTCGACCGTGACGTCAACACGGTCGTCCACTACGAGTATTACCGCTGACCAGGACGCCAGGGGCCGCGCCCGGTCCGGCCCCAGGCCGTCAGGAGGTGACCATCAGGGCGAGGCCGATGAGGACCACAACCGGGACTAGCCAGACCACGGCCTCTGCGGCGAACTCCTTGTACATTGCGTAGATCTCCCTTGAGACGCCCGTGCGGGGGCGGCGGTAAAACGTTCATTGCGCAGCATAGCCGCCCCCACCCACGACTCCGTCCTACTTCATGACTCCTCCGCCACCGGCCTTCGGCCGGGTTCGATCTCGGCGATCCGCTCGGACGTTCTGCGACTGGCCGGAAATTCTGCCGTCGCCTGCGGACACGTAGCGATCGACACCCCGAAACGTGCGGAAGGTCCGAAGAGGATGACGCGTGGATGAGACAGACAACCGGTACCGGTTCTCGGCGATGTACCGGCAAACGTACGAACAGCTCCTTGGGTACGCCATACGCAGGTGTTCCTCTCCCGAGGACGCGGCCGACGTCGTGGCAGAGACCTATGTGATCGCCTGGCGGCGGATGGCGGAGTTTCCCGATGGCGAGGCCGGCCGGCTCTGGCTGTACGGCGTGGCGCGGCGGGTCCTGGCCAACCACCGACGTGGCGAGCGACGCAGAGCCACCCGGCATGCCGAGCTCACGGCCGAGGCCAGAGCCCTCTACACCACTCCCTCCCCCCAGACCGGGCCCGACGACGTGGGCGAGGCCATGGACCTGCTCTCCGAGGATGATCGCGAGCTGCTGGCCCTGGCCGTCTGGGAGGAGCTCGACCCCGGAGAGATCGCCAAGGTGCTGGGCTGCTCGCGCAATGCCGCCCGCATCCGCCTGTACCGGGCCCGCAAGCGGTTCGCCAAGGCCCTGGAGAAGATCCGCCCATCGATCGCCCACCTCGAAGTGCGGCCGCTCATCGAAAAGGAGTCAAGGTGAACAATGACCAGCTGCTGAGGAACCGGGCGAGAGTGCTGGATGAGGACCTGGCCGGCCGGGCGTCCACCGCGGGGGCGGACGCGCTGCTGGCGGAGATCGTCGCACTGGAGCAGGCTCCGGTCCGGCGGCGGCTCATGCCGTCTCCTCGCCGCGCCCTGCTCGGACTGGCCGCGGCCGCCGTCCTGGCGGGCGCCCTTGTCGTCGGGCCGTCCTTGTTCAGGGCGTCCGAGCAGGTGTACGCCAGCCAGGCCGTGACGATCGACCGCGACGGCGACGAGTACGCCTTCTACTTCACCGAAGGTGATCCTGATCCCGCCGAGTTGGAGAAGGCCTTCCACAAGGTCGGCCTGGACAACCTCACGGTGAGGCTGATCCCCGTTTCGCCGCGAATGCCAGCAGGCTCCGTCTTCGGATTCGAGAAGTCCGACCCCAACGCACGAGCGACGTTCGCCGGGGACAGCTGCCCTGAGCGGGTCGAAGACTGCATTACGGCCTTCCGGGTCACGGCGGACATCAAGGGGCCCGCGGAGGTCGGCCTGGGCCGCCCGGCGAAACCCGGTGAGAAGTACGGCTTCCCCGCCGACGCCAGTTGGCCGGGTGAGGCGCTGGCCGGAGTGAAGCTTCAGGGCCGTTCGGTGGCCGAGGCGGTGCAGGTCGTGCGCGAGCACAAGCTGAAGGTGGCCTACGCGCTCAACTGGCCGCTGCGGAACGGGGAGAAAGGCTTCCGAACCGAGACGGACGTGCCCGCCTCCCGCATCGATCGTGGCTGGGCGGTGGAGACGGCGGATACCTACAACGACGGCGTGATCGTCCTGAACGTCGTGCCGGGCCCGGACGCGACTCCGCCGCCCGGATTCTGAACCACGACCGAGGCGTGCCGGATCTCTGAGGGTGGCAGGAGCACCGGCTATGCCAAATCGGCCGTACGACTGTTCCTCGACATCGGCACCGGCCACGCCGCCGGGTGTGTGGCGTGCCCGGTGTCAGTGATCGTGCTGGGCCATGCGCTTGCGGAGGCCCGCGAGTGAGTCGTCCGCCATCAGCGCGGGCAGGCGCGGCGCATCGGCCTCGATCCGCTGGAGCACCTCGGGGTCGCCGCCGTGGAAGCGGCTCCAGGCGCGGACCACGTCGGGCATGGCCGAGATGGCCGCCTCGGTCAGGATCGCCTCGCGCGGCAACCATGAGGTGAGGAACCGCGAGACCCGGGCCGGACTCCACCACAGGGGCCGATCGCCCACGAACTCGACCAGTTTCCCGAACGCCTCCTGCGCTCCGGGCAGATCCGGCAGATCCAGGAACCGGGACACGGTGTCGTCGGGCGCCTGTCGTACCGGATCGGGGACGGTCCGCGCGCGGGCGAGGGCCAGCGGGCGGACGGCGGGCAGGCTCTCGGCGATCGGCGCCCCCAGGACGAGGTCCGTCATCTCGAACGCGTCCAGCACCCGCCCCGCGACCACCGCCGGATCCGCCGGGCGCAGGTCCAGGTCGTCGAGGAACTTCGGCTCCTCGACCACCGCATCGACCGCCAGACCGCCGTTGACCTGGTCGATGCCCACGATCAGGACGTGCGGCTCCTTGCCGTCGGGGTAACGGAACCGCAGCGCGGCCAGGGCCTGCTCGCCGTAGCGGTCGGCCTTGCCGTACCACGCCTGCTCACACACCACCTGCCCCATCCGCCCGGCCCACTCGGGCAGCGCCCGCAGGGCCTCCTTCCCGGCATCCCGCAGGACCTCTTGAAGGCTCTTGCTTCCTGGCTCCTGCGTGGTCGGGAGTCCGGTCTGCGGATCTGTGTTCGTGTGGGCCCAGGTGTCTTCGGTGGGTGGCTCGGCGAGGGAGTCGTCGTAGAGCGCCTCGTCGTCGTCCAGGGCTGCGGTGTCCACGACGGCCAGGGCGGCGAGGGTGAGGTGTGCCTCTGGGCTGCCGGCTTCGGTCAGCTGCCGTATGAGCGGGCGGACCTCCGTTGGGCGCAGTGTCGCCGTGAGGCGGGCCGCCCAGAGCTCTGTGCGCAGTGGTGAGCGCCACCTGAGCAGGTCGCGGGCCTGGGTGATCGCCGTGGTAAACGCAGTTGTGCTCACTCTCCGACCGTATCGCTCCCGCGGGCACGGCTGACTCGCCGAGATTCCGCCCGCAGCGGACCGCCCGACGGTGGGGGAGCGGCTGGTGATGGGTGTACACCGGTGGCAGGGGCAGGCAGCGTCAGGGGGACGTCTGTGCCAGGGGCCTCTCGGCGGTGGGCGAGTGTTTGGTGACAGACGCACGCCGGTGTCAGGGGCACGCGGATGTCGAGGCGCCCGGGTGTCGGGGCCCGGCTGTGTTGGGGCGCGAGGGTACGGGGGCGCCTGGGGTGGGGCGCTCGGGTTTCGAGGGCGAGTCGGGGGCGGAGGACATCGGAATCAGAGGCCGCCTGTGGTGTCGCCCGTCGGACGGGTGAAGGCGACCGTCGGCCGGCGCGTTGGTTGCCCAACGCGCCGGCCGACAGCCAGGAGTTACTGGTCGTCTCCGGTCAGGCCGGCCTTGCGGAGGGCTTCGGCCATGGCGCCCGAGGGGGCCGGGCGGCGGGCACCGCCGCCGCGCTGGCCGCCGTCTCCGCGACCCCGCTGGCCACCGTCGCCGCGCTGTGCGCCGTCGCCCCTACCGCGCTGACCGCTGTCACCGCGACCGCCGCCACCCCGTGCGCCGTCTCCGCGCCCGCCGGAACCGCCGCGACCGCCGTCCCCGCGACCGCCGTCTCCACGGCCACCAGCGCCGCGACCGCTGTCTCCGCGACCGTCACCACGTGCGCCGCCAGAAGCGCCGCCGCCGCGGTTCGCGTCGGCGCGTCCGCCGGATCCGCGACCGCCATCGCCGGCACCGGCCGTCCCACGGCCCGCCGAGCCGCCGCTACCGTCGCCGGCGGTGCCACGGTTGCCGTCTCCGGCCGCACCACGACCGTCTCCACCCGCGCCACGGCCGCCGCCAGCTGGACCACGGCCGCCGCCCGGGCCGCGACCGCCGCCACCCGGACCGCGGTTGCCGTCGCCCGGGCCACGGCCGACGCCGCCGCGGGAGGCGCGGCCTTCCGAAGTGGTCTCGTCGTCCAGGCGCATGGTCAGAGAGATGCGCTTGCGGGGGATGTCGACCTCGAGGACCTTGACGCGGACGATGTCACCGGGCTTGGCGACGTCGCGCGGATTTGTCACGTAATTTCGGGACATGGCGGAGACGTGGACCAGGCCGTCCTGGTGGACGCCGACATCCACGAACGCGCCGAACGCCGCCACGTTCGTCACCACGCCCTCAAGGATCATGCCGGGCAGCAGGTCGGAGATCTTCTCCACGCCCTCCTTGAAGGTCGCGGTCTTGAACGCGGGCCGTGGGTCACGGCCGGGCTTCTCCAGCTCGCGCAGGATGTCGGTGACCGTCGGCAGGCCGAACTTGTCGTCCGTGAACTCCGCAGGCTTGATCGCCCGCAGCGTCGCCGTGTTGCCGATCAGCGTCTTGAGGTCGGTCTGGACCGAGCCGAGGATGCGCCGGACCACCGGGTAGGCCTCGGGGTGCACGCTGGAGGCGTCGAGCGGGTCGTCGCCGCCCGCGATGCGCAGGAAGCCCGCGCACTGTTCGAACGCCTTGGGCCCGAGGCGGGCCACGTCCTTCAGGGCCGAGCGGGTCTTGAAGGGGCCGTTGGTGTCGCGGTGGCGCACGATGCTCTCGGCCAGCGTGGCGCCGATGCCCGACACGCGTGTGAGCAGCGGCGGGGAGGCGGTGTTGACGTCGACACCCACGGCGTTGACGCAGTCTTCGACCACCGCGTCGAGCGAGCGGGACAGCTTGGTCTCGGCGAGGTCGTGCTGGTATTGGCCGACGCCGATCGACTTGGGGTCGATCTTGACCAGCTCGGCCAGCGGGTCCTGGAGACGGCGCGCGATGGAGACCGCGCCACGGATGGACACGTCGAGGTCGGGCAGCTCCGCGGAGGCGTAGGCCGAGGCGGAGTAGACGGACGCGCCCGCCTCCGACACCACGACCTTGGTCACCGACGGCATGTGCTGGACCAGCTCGCCGGCCAGCTTGTCGGTCTCGCGGGAGGCGGTGCCGTTGCCGATCGCGATCAGCTCGACGCCGTGCTTCTGCGCGAGCGCGCCCAGGACGGCCAGCGACTGGTCCCACTGCCGCTTGGGCTCGTGCGGGTAGATGGTGGCGGTGTCGACGACCTTGCCGGTGGCGTCGACCACGGCCACCTTGACGCCGGTGCGCAGCCCGGGGTCGAGGCCCATGGTCGACCGGGTGCCGGCGGGCGCGGCCAGCAGCAGGTCGCGCAGGTTGGTGGCGAACACCCGCACGGCCTCGTCCTCGGCCGCCTGCCAGAGCCGCATGCGGATGTCGATGCCCAGATGCACGAGGATGCGGGTGCGCCAGGCCCAGCGCACGGTCTCGTTGAGCCAGCGGTCGGCCGGCCGGCCCTGGTCGGAGACGCCGAAACGGGAGGCGATGCGCATCTCGTACTCGGGGCTGTCGTCGGGCTCCAGCGTGACGGAGAGGATCTCCTCCTTCTCGCCCCTGAACATGGCCAGGATCCGGTGCGAGGGCAGCTTGGTGAACGGCTCCCCGAACTCGAAGTAGTCGGAGAACTTCGCCCCCGCCTCCTCCTTGCCCTCACGGACCGAGGAGACCAGCCGGCCACGGCCCCAGAGCTGCTCGCGCAGCCCGCCGATGAGGTCGGCGTCCTCGGCGAAGCGCTCGATGAGGATCGCCCGCGCGCCCTCCAGAGCGGCCGCGGCGTCGGCGACGCCCTCGGTGAGGAACGTCTCGGCCAGCGCGGCCGGGTCGTGCGAGGGATCGGCGAGCAGCTGGTCGGCCAGCGGCTCCAGGCCCAGCTCGCGGGCGATCTGCGCCTTGGTGCGCCGCTTGGGCTTGTAGGGGAGGTAGATGTCCTCCAGGCGGGCCTTGGTGTCGGCCGCCATGATCTGGGCCCGCAGCTCGTCGTCGAGCTTGCCCTGGGACTCGATCGACTCCAGGATCGCCGCCCTGCGCTCCTCCAGCTCGCGCAGGTAGCGCAGCCGCTCTTCGAGCGTGCGCAGCTGGGCGTCGTCGAGGGCGCCGGTGACCTCCTTGCGGTAGCGGGCGATGAACGGCACCGTCGCGCCGCCGTCGAGCAGCTCGACGGCCGACAGCACCTGCCCGTCGCGTACGCCGAGCTCTTCCGCGATCCGCTGGTGAATAGAGAGCACTTGCCTGCCTTTCGATGGTCCCGCCGGTCAATTGTGCAGGACTGCGCCGTCTTTCATGACCAGAGTGCGCGCTGGGTGAACGACCACGGCCTCGGCCGGGCCGCTCGCGGGGACGACGACGAGGTCGGCCCGGTCGCCGGGAGCCAGGCCGTAGTCGTCGAGGCCGAGCATGCGGGCACCGCCGACGGTCGCCGCCTCCAGCGCGAGCTCGATGTCCTCGTCCCTGCGGAACGCGCTGCGGTAGGCGACGTGCATGGCGCGTTCGAGCATGTCGCCGCTGCCGTAGGGGCCCCACAGGTCGCGGATGCCGTCGTGGCCGCACGCGACCGTGACGCCTGCCGCCCGCAGCTTCTTGATCGGTGGCACGGGGAAGCTGTAGACGGCGGCTGTCACCACCGCCACACCGGCCTCGGCGAAGCCCTGGACCAGGCGGTCCTGGTAGGCGTCGTCGAGCTGGCCGAGCGCGTAGGCGTGGCTGACCGCCACCCTGTCCGCCAGGCCGAGCACCTTGGTGCGCTCGATGATGAGCTCCAGCTCCCAGGCGCCGAGCGAGCCGCCGTCGTGGAGGTGGATGTCGAGCCGCGCGCCGTAGCGCGCCGCCAGCCCGAAGATCATGTCGAGGTGGCGCACCGGGTCGCGGTCGATGCCCGCCGGGTCGAGCCCGCCGATCGCCTCGACACCGCTCTTGAGCGCCGCTTCGAGCAGCTCGGCCGTGCCGGGGTTGGTGAGCACGCCGTGCTGGGGGAAGGCGACCTGGCGCACGTCGATGGGGGAGCCCGCCGCCGCCTCCTGGACGGCCTCCACGCCGCGCAGGCCGACCAGCGGGTCGATGTCGGTGTGGGTGCGGACATGCGTGGTGCCGAAAGTGCTCATCCGGGCCAGCAGCGCCGCGACGCGTTCGACACTCGGCACGCCGAGCTCGGCGCGGCGGCCCAGGTCGTTGCCGATGCGACCGGCCAGCGTGTCGTCGGCGGAGTGCGGGACCCAGGGCCCGCCGTAGAGGGTCTTGTCGAGGTGGCAGTGCGCCTCGACGAGGCCGGGCAGCACGAGCTGGCCGGTGATGTCGAACGAGCGCGCCGCGGGCGCCTCGATCGTGGCCGCGACCCGCTCGATCCGGCCGTCCCGTACGAGGATGTCGGTAGGCATCTTGAGACCCCACAGCTGCCCGCCACGGAGGAGCACGTCGGTCATGCCCAGCACCCTAAAGGGCGGCACCGACGTTTCCGCGCTTCCGCCGAAGGTCATTTCCTGGCGGCGGTCTCGCCGTCAGATCGCGTCGAGGTGGGAGACGTTGGCCCGGTCGACGGCGTCCGTGCTCGGCGCGCCGGCCAGCCAGGCGTCGAGGATCTCCTCGAGCACCACCTCGGACGTCAGCCGCAGGCTCAGCGCCAGGACGTTGGCGTCGTTCCATTTACGTGCCCCGCCGGCCGTGTAGGCGTCGACACAGAGCGCCGCCCGTACGCCCGGCACCTTGTTCGCCGCGATCGAGGCGCCCGTGCCGGTCCAGCAGCACACGACGGCCTGGTCGGCGCGTCCCTCGCGCACGTCGCGCGCGGCGAGTTCGGACGCCCACGCCCAGTCGTCGCGCTCCTCCGGGTTGAGCGCACCGTGCGTGAGCACCTCGTGGCCGCGCGTGCGCAGGAGCTCCACGACGCGCTCGGCCACGCCGTCCAGGCTGTCGGTCGCCACCGAAATCCGCATGCTCACGCTCACCTTTCCGTATCTGCCGGTACACCGAAGCTTGCCCCCACGCGAGCCTCGCCGCACAGACCTGACAGGCCTGACTGGCGCAACGGGTGGCTATGTGCTTGGTTGTGTCGCCATATGAGTATCGACATCAGCGACATTCCCGCCCTCGCCCGGGGATGTGCCGTGCTGGGCACCGGAGGCGGCGGAGACGTGCGGACCGGGTCGCTGGCGGCGATCCGGGCGATCCAGACGTACGGGCCGGTGCCGCTCGTGGAGCTGGCGGAGCTGCCCGGAGACGCGCTGGTCGTACCGCTGTCCGGCATCGGCGCGCCGACCGTCAGCCACGAGATGATCCACAGCGAGGACGAGGCCAAGCGGATCGCGGAGGAGATCGAGCGGATCTTCGGCCGCCCGCCGGCCGCGGTCATGTCGTCGGAGATCGGCGGGTCGAACGGTGTCGCACCCGTCGCCTGGGCCGCCCAGCTCGGCCTGCCGCTGCTGGACGCCGACGCCATGGGCCGGGCGTTCCCCGAGGTGCAGATGGTGTCGATGTACGTGGCTGGGCTGCCCGCCGACCTCGTCGTCATGTCCGACGTCGTGGGGAACGTCGTGACGATCCGCCCCGTCGACGGCCTCTGGTCGGAGCGGCTGGCGCGCGCCGTCTGCGTGGCGGCGGGCTCGACCGCCCTGATGGCCGACTACGTGCTCACCGCCGCGCAGGCGCGCGGCGCGGTCATCGAGGGTACGGTCACCCGCGCGCTGGCCATCGGCCGCGCCACCGAGGGCGCGGCGGAGCCGCTGCGCGCGCTGACGGAACGGCTCGGCGCGGCCCGGCTGATCACCGGCAAGCTGACGGACGTCGAACGGCGTACGACCGGCGGGTTCGTCAGGGGCACGGCCACGATCGAGGGCACCGGCGACGACCGGGGCCGCACGCTCACGCTGGAGCTCCAGAACGAGAACCTCGTCGCCGTCGAGAACGGCCGGCCCAGAGCCATGGTTCCGGACCTGATCACCGTGGTCGACACCGAGACGGCCGCCGCCGTCCAGACCGAGGGCCTGCGGTACGGCCAGCGCGTCACGGTGCTCGCCTGGCCGTGCGACCCGCTGTGGCGGACGCCCAAGGGGCTGGAGACGGCGGGGCCGCGCGCGTTCGGCTACGACCTGGAGTACGTGCCCATCGAGGAGCTGGTGAAGGGGGATCCGCGTGGCTGAGGGCGCGTTACGGATCGGGATCGACGTCGGCGGCACGAACACGGACGCCGTCGTCCTGGACGCCGCCGACCGGGTGGTCGCCAAGGCCAAGCGGCCGACGACGCCGGACGTGACCGCGGGGCTGCGGGCGGCGCTGGACGCGGTGCTCGCCGAGGTGGTCGCGTGGGACAGGATCACCCGGGTCATGCTGGGCACCACGCACGCTACCAACGCGATCCTGGAGCGCAGGAACCTCGGCCGGGTGGCGGTGCTGCGGCTCGGCGCGCCCGCGACCACGTCGGTGCCGCCGCTCTCCGACTGGCCGGACGACCTGCGCAAGGTCGTGTCCGCGGGCGAGGCCATCGTGCCGGGCGGCCACTACGTCGACGGCCGCGAGATCAGCCCGCTCGACCTCGGCGCGATCCGCCGGTTCCTGGACGGCGTGCGGGCCGACGCCGTGGCGGTGACCGGCGTGTTCAGCCCGGCCAGCGCCGACCAGGAGCGGGTCGTCGAGGAACTGGTCGGGAACGAGTACGGGCTGCCCGTCTCGGTGAGTCACGAGATCGGCTCACTCGGGCTGCTGGAGCGCGAGAACGCGACCGTGCTCAACGCCGCCCTGTACGGCGTGGCGGCGCACGTGACCGACGCCCTTGTGACGGCGCTGGCCGAACGGGGGCTGGGCGCCCAGCCGTACCTCGCCCAGAACGACGGCACGTTGATGACGGTGGCGCACGCCGCGCGGCTGCCGGTGTCCACGATCGGCTCCGGACCGGCGAACTCGCTGCGCGGGGCCGCCTTCCTGTCGGGGGTGCGCGACGCGGTCGTGGCCGACGTGGGTGGCACCTCCACGGACCTGGGCGTGCTGGCCGGCGGGTTCCCGAGGGAGTCGGCGGCGGCGGTGGAGATCGGCGGGGTGCTGACGAACTTCCGGATGCCGGACATCCTGGCCATCGCGCTGGGCGGCGGCACCGTGGTCAGAGCAGCCGATGTGGGGCCGGATTCTGTGGGGTACCGGATCGCGGAGGAGGCGCTGGTGTTCGGCGGCTCCACGATGACGGTCACCGACGCCGCCGTGGCGGGCGGCCGCGTCCCGGCGGACGCGGCCGGCTGGCGCGAACGGCTGGAAACAGCCGTCCGGGAGGCTCACGCCGACCAGGCTGTGGAGGCCGCGCGAACGGCAGCGCACGGCAAGGGCGACATGTCGGAAACTTTCGGAGACACTCTGCAAAGGGCACTGGCCGTCGCCGACGCGATGGTGATCGACGCCGTGGACCGGATGGCGCTCGGCCGGGCCGACCGTCCGCTGGTGGCGGTGGGTGGCGGCGCGTTCCTGCTGCCCGCCGAGATCCCCGGCGTGAGCCGCGTCATCCGCCCGGAACACGCCGAGGTGGCCAACGCCGTCGGCGCAGCGATCGCCCTGGCGAGCGGCAGAGTGGATACGATCTTGCCGGCGGGCGAAAGCCGGTCAAAGGCGATCGAAAGAGCCAAGGAGGAAGCGGCGGCTCGTGCCGTGGCCGCAGGCGCGGATCCGGCCGGGGTGGAGATCGTCGACCTGCTCGAGGTGCCGCTGAGCTACCTTTCCGAGCCCGCGGTGCGGGTACACGTCAAAGCCGCCGGACCTCTCTCCCGGTGACAGATCGAAAGGACTCCCCACCCATGCGCTGGCACAAGCGTCTGCTCGTCGCCGGGGTCGCCGGTGCCGTGGCCATGACCGCATCCGCGTGCGCGGGCGGCCAGGTGCGCGGTGCGGATCGAAGCCCGAAGCCGAGCGCCACGACGAGCGACTCCGCCGTCCCCGCCGCCAAGGCCAACGACGCCACCTTCGTCTACGCGCCCAATCTCGACGTGGTGACGGACTGGGACCCCGCGACCTCGTACTCCAACGAGATCATCGCTATGTCCAACATCTATGAGGGCCTGACCAGGTACAACACCCAGTCGCAGAAGCCCGAGCCGCGTCTGGCCACCGAGTGGACGTCGGCCGAGGGCGGCAAGCAGTGGACGTTCAAGCTGCGCCAGGGCGTGAAGTTCCACACCGGCGCCAGTGTGGACGCCGAGGCGGCCAAGAAGGCCATCGAGCGCACGATCAAGATGAACGCGGGCGCCGCCTACATCTGGGGCTCGGTCAAGACGATCGAGACGCCCGACCCGGCGACGCTGAAGTTCACCCTCAAGTACGCGGCGCCGCTCGACCTGATCGCCTCCTCCGGCTACGCCGCCTACATCTATGACACGGCCGCCGCCGACAAGCTCAAGGACGGCAAGACCGACGCCGGCACCGGCCCGTACACCATCGACACCTGGCAGAAGGGCAAGGAGACCGAGCTCACGCTGAAGGCGTACGAGGGCTACTGGGGCGGCTGGAAGCCCGAGCAGTACAAGAAGATCGCCTTCCGGGTCACCCCCGAGATCACCACCTCCTGGCAGTTGCTGCAGAAGGGCGAGGTGAACTTCGTTCCGCGCATGAACCCGCAGCTCTACGAGCAGGCGGGCGCGACCCAGGGCGTGCAGCCCTCGCAGACGCCGTCCTTCCAGAACCTCCTCCTGCTGTTCAACACCGCGACGGGTCCGATGAAGGACGTCAGAATCCGGCAGGCGCTCCAGCTCGCGATCGACTACGACGGCCTCATCGCGGCGCTGAAGGGCGCGGGCCGGAAGAGCACCGGCCTGGTTCCGCAGGGCCTCATCGGCTACACCGCCCAACTGGAGCCCAAGCAGGACCTGGCCAAGGCGCAGGCGCTGCTCGCCGAGGCGGGCTACGGCCGCGACCTGCCCGAGCTGAAGCTGAAGATGACCTACGCCCAGGGCGACGAGGACCAGAAGCTCCTGGTCACGCTGCTCAGCTCGGCGCTGAAGGAGCTCAACGTGCGCCTGGAGGCCAAGCCGATGGCCTGGAACGCGCAGTGGGACCAGGGCAAGAAGCAGGGTCAGGACATCTTCGTCATGTACTGGTATCCCGACTACGCCGACGCGTACTCGTGGTTCCTCAACGTGTTCAGGAGCGCGGACAAGCCGCAGTTCAACCTCTCCTACCTGAAGAACGCCGAGATCGACAAGGAGATCGACGCGTTGCCGCAGCTCACGGCCACCGACAGGTTCGCCGCCGAGCAGTCGTACGCGACCCTGCAGAAGCAGATCATCCAGGACCAGGCCGCGGTGGCGGTGCCGTACGTGCAGACCTACCAGCGCGCACTGACGGCGGACGTCCAGGGGTACGTCGACAACCCGGCCTATCCCAACGTGGTCTTCTTCTACGATCTCAAGCCCGCAAGCTGACCCATGCCGCGCTATCTGGTCCGCCGCCTCGGCCAGGCTCTCCTGGTCGTGGCCGGCGTGATCGTGCTCACGTTCGCCGTCATGCGGCTGGTGCCCGGCGATCCGGCGGTCGCGTTCGCCGGGCCGAAGGCGACTCCTGAGGAGCTCGCCGCGGCCCGGCTGCGGTTCGGGCTGGACGACGCGATCCCGGTGCAGCTCTGGAACTACGTCAGGGATCTGGTGACGGGCGACTGGGGCACCAGCCTGCGTACCCGGCAGCCGGTCCGCGACGATCTGCTGCTCGCCTTCCCCGCCTCGCTGGAGCTGGTCGGCACGGCGCTGCTCATCGCGATCGCGGTGGGCATTCCGGTCGGGGTGCTCGCCGCCCGCTATAAGACGAAATTTCCGGACTTTGGGGTGCGGATCACCAGCATGCTGGCGGTCTCGGTGCCGGTGTTCTGGCTGGGCCTGGCCATGCAGACGGTGTTCGCCAGCAACCTCGGCTGGTTCCCGATCGCCGGCGAGTACGACGGCACCCTCGACACCACCAGCCCGCTGACGCTCTGGACCAACATCACCCTCGTCGACGCGCTCATCACCGGCAACTGGCCGATCCTCACCAGCACGCTCGAACACCTGGTGCTGCCCGCCCTGGTCGTGGCGGCCTACCCGACGGGCGTGATCGCGCAGATGACCAGGGCGGCGCTCATCGAGGAGTCCGGTCAGGACCACGCCCGGCTGGAGCGGGCGCTGGGCTTCGGGGAGACGTCGATCCTGACCAGGTTCGCGCTGCGGCCCGCGCTGAACCCGGTGCTGTCCCTGATCGCCCTGGTCTTCGCGTACGCGATCGTGAACGGGTTCCTGGTCGAGGCGGTGTTCAACTGGCCGGGGCTGGGCCGCTACGCCGTCCAGTCGATCTCCAGCCGCGACACTCCGGCCATCGCGGGCGTCACGCTGCTGGTCGCCATGGTCTATGTGCTGGCCAACCTGATCGTGGACCTCCTTCAGGGCGTGGTCGACCCGAGAGCGAGGGCCCGATGACGGAGACGCGGGTGGCCGAGGAGCCGGTGCGGCCGCGCCGGACGCTGCCGAAGGTCACCGACCGGTTCGCCGCCGCCGGGGCGGTGCTCATCGTGCTCATCCTGCTGGCCGCGGTCCTGGCGCCGTGGCTCGCGCCGTACCCCGTGGACCGGCTCGATCCCGTCCACAGCCTGCTCCCGCCGAGCGGCGCGCACTGGTTCGGGACCGACAAGGTCGGGCGGGACGTGCTCACGCAGATCCTTTACGGCGGGCGGACCTCGCTGACCATCGCCGTGGCCGTGCTGGCGATGTCGGCGGTCGTGGGTGTCACGCTGGGCGTGGTGGCGGGCTACGCGGGCGGCTGGCTGCGGGACGTCATCATGCGCGTCACCGACGTCTTCCTGGCCTTCCCCGCGCTGCTGCTGTCGCTGGCCCTGGCCGTGGTGCTGGAGCCCAGCGTGACGACCGCGATCGTGGCCATCGCGGTGACCTGGTGGCCCTGGTACGCCCGGCTGGCCGCCTCCGTGGCGGCCTCCATCTCCACCCGGAGTTACGTGGACGCGGCCCGCTGCCTGGGCGTGCCCGCGCCCATGATCATCCTGAGACACGTCCTGCCGAACTCGCTCACCCCCGTCCTGGTCCAGATCTCCCTCGACGCGGGCGGGGTGATCCTCACCGCCGCCGCGCTGTCGTACCTGGGGCTCGGCGCGCAGGAGCCGACGGCGGAGTGGGGGCTGATGGTGGAGCAGGGGCAGACGCTGTTCACCACGAACTGGTGGGTCGTGACGTTCCCCGGGCTGGCGATCCTGGTGACGGCCTTCGCCTTCAATGTTTTGGGCGAGGGGCTGCGCAACGCCCTCGATCCACGAAGGGTCGTGAAGTGATCGAGGTCAGGGATCTTCAGGTGCGGTACGGCGAGCGGCTGGTCGCCGACGTGCCCGAGCTGGACGTGCGTGAAGGGGAGTGCGTGGCGATCGTGGGGGAGAGCGGGTCGGGCAAGTCGACCACGCTGCTCTCGCTGCTGGGCCTCACCGAAGGCGCCCACGTATCCGGAAATATCCGGGTCTGTGGGGTTGAGGTGCTCCAAGCGCCGGAACGGCGGCTCCGCGAGATCCGGGGCGCCCGGGTCGCGCTCGTGATGCAGTCGCCCCAGGCAGCGCTCAGCCCCACGACCCGCCTGGGTACCCTGATGCGCCGCGCGCTGAAGCTGCACGGCCTGGGCGGCGACCGGGTCATGGTGGAGGCCGTCGAGGCGGTCATGCTCGACCCGGGCATCCTGCGCCGCTATCCGCACGAGATCTCGGGCGGCCAGGCGCAGCGGTTCGCGATCGCGCTGGCCATCGCGCTCGGCGCCGAGGTGATCCTGGCCGACGAGCCCACCAGCGCGCTCGACGTGACCGTGCAGGCCGAGGTCGTCGGCGTGCTGCGGCGGCTGCGCGAGGAACGCGGCCTGGCCCTGCTGCTCGTCTCCCACGACCTGGCCCTGGTCTCCACGATCGCAGACCGGGTGCTGGTCATGAAGGACGGCGCGGTCGTGGAGAGCGGCCCGGCCGCCGAGGTGCTCGCCGCGCCGTCCCATCCGTACACCCGCGAGCTGCTGGAGGCGCTGCCGTGACGATGCTCAGGGCGGAGGGGGTGACGCTCGGGTACGGCCGGACGCCCGTCGTGCACGACGTCACGCTCGACCTCGTCGAGGGCGGCGTCGGCCTGATCGGCGAGAGCGGCTCGGGCAAGACCACGCTGGCGCGGGCCTTCCTCGGCCTGCTCACCCCCACATCAGGAAATATCTGGTACGGCCAGCAAACCCTGAAAAATGCGGACATGAAGGCGTTCCGCAAGGACGTCCAACCGGTCTTCCAAGCCGAAGCCCTCGACCCCAGGATGCGCGTCGGCGGCTCCATAGCCGAAGCCCTGCCGAGGAACGCCAGGCACCGCGTCCCCGAACTCCTGGAACAGGTCGGCCTCTCCCCGGACCTGGCCACCAGGCGCCCGCACCAGCTCTCGGGAGGTCAGCGGCAGCGCGTGGTCATCGCCAGGGCGCTCGCGGTCGGCCCGCGGCTGCTCATCCTGGACGAGCCCACCAGCGCGCTCGACGTGACCGTCCAGGCCAGGATCCTCGACCTGCTGGCCGGCCTCGACACCGAACGCCTGCTCATCACCCACAACCTGGCCGTGGTCGGCCGGCTCTGCCGCACCTCGCACGTCCTGTTCGCGGGCCGCGTCGTGGAGTCGGGCCCGACGGCCGACATTCTGGCCAAGCCCGCGCACCCGTACACGCTGGCGCTGCGTGACGCCGTACCGAAGCTCGGGGGCGAGCCGCCCGTGACCACGGGCAGGACCGAGGCGCGGCCCGCCGGGACGGGCTGCCCGTTCCGGCTGCGCTGCCCGCTGGCGGTGCCGGAGTGCGAGGAGGCGCCCGCGCTCAGGGACGTCGACGGCCGTCAGGTGGCCTGCCACCGCGCCGAGGACGTGTTGGTGGGCTGAACGACGGGACCGTTCACCTGGTGGCGGTGTCCGCGTAGCGGTCCTGCAGATGGGTGCACAGGTCGTCGGAGAGCTTGGACAGCAGCCGCCCCAGCTCGGCCCGTTCGGCGTCGGGCCAGTCGGAGATCGCGGCGTCGAACCACTGCGTGGTGACCCGGCGGCAACTGGCGGCCGCCGCGGCGCCCTCGTCGGTGAGCGCGATCCGCCAGGCCCGGCCGTCGTCGGGGTCCTTGACCCGGGAGAGCAGCCCGCGCTGTTCCAGTGACGAGACGTGCCGGGTCACGTGCGGGCTCTCCACCTGCAGACCCTCGGCGATCGCGCCCACCCTGCGCGGCTCGCCCGCGTCCAGCAGATAGACGAGGATCTGCACGTCGGGCCGGTCGAGCCGGATACCCGCCGCCTCGGTCAGCCGCTCGTGCGTCTTGGCGCGGTTGAGGGTGGTCACCAACCGTCTGAAGGCCGCCACGGTCTTGTTGAGGTCTTCGCCCATCGCTTTGCTTACCTAACTTACGTATGTATTATCGTCTCTCGGTTACTTACCCAAGTTATCTAAAGGAGCCGTCATGGCGACAGTGGTCGCTCCCCCTCAGCGTGAGATCTCGAACAAGAGCCCGTGGCCCGCAGTGGTCGCGCTGGCGCTCGCGGCCTCCATCGCCGCATTGCAGAACACCGCGGTGGTTCCCCTGCTTCCCGTGCTCCAGCGCGAGCTGCATACCTCGCTTTCGGCCGTGAGCTGGACGCTCACCCTCAGCCTGTTGGTCGGCGCGGTGTCCACGCCGCTGCTGTCGAGGTTCGGCGACATGTACGGCAGACGGACGATCATCCTCGGCGCGCTGGCGCTCCTGGTGATCGGCTCAGTCCTGGCCGGGCTCGCCACCTCGCTGCCGATGTTGCTGGTGGCCCGGGTCCTGCAGGGGTTCGTGGCGGCGTTGGTGCCACTGTCCATCGGAGTGGTCCGTGACCTGCTGCCCAGGGAGCAGCTGGCCACCGGCATCGGGGTGGTCAGCGCGACAATGGGCTTCGGCAGCGGTGGCGGGATGATCCTCGCGGGGCTTGCCTCGGGTGACTACCACGCCGTGTTCTGGATCACCGCCGCGGTCACGGTGGTCGCCGCGGTGATCGTCGCCCTCCTGGTGCGCGACCGGGTTCCGGGCGGCGGCGGGCGCCCCGACCTGGCCGGGGCGTTCCTGCTGACCGTGTGGCTCGTCGCGTTGCTGCTGGCCATCAGCGAAGGCGGCTCGTGGGGCTGGGGCTCGCCGGGGGTGCTCGGGCTGTTCGCGGTCACGGTGCTGGCCGCGCTGGCCTGGGTGGCCGTCGAGCGGCGGGTGGCCGAGCCGCTGGTGCAGATGTCGATGCTGGTCCAGCGGGGCACGATCGGCGCGACGGTGGCCTCGATGCTGCTCGGGTTCGCCTTCTTCACCGTCATGACGGGTGTGTCCGGGTTCACCCAGGCGCCGGCCTCGGGTCTGGGGGCCTCGACCTTGCAGGTGGGGTTCTACCTGCTGCCCAGCACGCTGTTCATGCTGGTGATCTCGTTGTTCGCCGGGCAGTTCATGCGCCGGTTCTCGGCCTCGTCGATGGTGGCGGCCGGTGGCGGCGTCGTCGGGCTCGCGGCGCTCTGGCTGGTCTTCGCCCACCGGACCGGCGGCGATATCTACGTGGCGACGTCACTGCTGGGCATCGGGCTCGGCGTGGGCTACGCGGCTCTCGGCACCATGGCGGTCGAGCACGTCAGCCCGGACAAGACGGCGCTGGCCGCCGGGGTCAACGCACTGGTGCGCATCGTGGGCGGCAGCACCGCGGGCGCCGTCATCGCCGCGGTCCTGGCCGCCCAGCCGGGCGTACTCGGGTACCAGTGGGTCTTCGGTGTCGCCGCCGTCGCGGGCGGGGTGGCCGCGGTGTTCGCGGCCGTGTTCGGCCTGCTCAACCGGCGCGTCGCCATCGCGACGCCGTAAGGCGCCGCTCAGGGGCGTGATCAGCGGCCTGAGAGCGCCTCAGAGCGCCTTCAGGCCGCTGATCACCTCCAGCAGCACCGTGGCGTCCGGCGCGGAGCGCGGCGGCTCGACCTGGATGAGCTGCTGCGCGTGCAGGTCGCCGCAGAGGACCCTGACCACACCGATGGGCAGGTTCAGCTCGGCGGCCACGTCCACCAGCCGGGTCGGCCTCGTGCACTTCTGCATGATGATCAGATGCTCGGGGCCCAGCCCGGCGGGCGGCGCCAGGCCACCGGCCGTGATGATCACCGCGAGGAGGTCGACGGCCTCGCTCGCGGGGACGGTACGGCCCCGGGTCAGTAAGTAGGCGGGGACGATGGGACCCGCGTCCTCATCCAGCCACCGCTCGTCATTCACTTGGCACCACCCGCATCGTCCGTGGGGCGGGCTCCTGGGCGCGGTCCTCCGGCTCGGCCGGCGGGTCGCTCACGTGTTCTGCCGGGATCAACACGATCGCGGTGGTCCCTCCATATGGTGAACCGCGTAATGTCACGCGGATGTCATGCCTGGCGGCCAGGCGGGAGACGACGAAAAGGCCGAGCCGGTCACTGTCGGCCAGGTCGAACTCCGGGGGGCTGGCCAGCCGCTCGTTGAAGTCGGCCAGCTCCTCTTCGCTCATCCCGAGACCGCGGTCCTCCACCTCGAAGACGAAGCCGCGGGCCGCCGCCTCGCCGCGCACGATGACCGTGGTGTGCGGTGGGGAGTTGACGGTGGCGTTCTCGATGAGCTCGGCGATCAGGTGGATCACGTCGCCGACGACCGGCCCGGCCAGGCGCTGCCCGGGCATCGGCTCGACGGTGACCCGCTGGTAGTCCTCGACCTCGGCCGCCGCGCCGCGCGCCACGTCGAGCAGCGGCACGGGCTTGCTCCAGCCGCGGCCGGGGGTGGCGCCCGACAGGATGATCAGGCCCTCGGCGTGGCGGCGCATGCGCGTGGTCAGGTGGTCGAGGCGGAACAGGTCGTCGAGGGCGTCCGTGTCGGTCGTACGGTGCTGCATGCCCTCGAGCTGGATCCGCTGGCGGTGCAGCAGCGTCTGGCTGCGCCTGGCCAGGTTGCGGAAGACGTAGCCGACGCCGTCGCGGAGCTGCGACTGCCCGACCGCGGCCTCCACGGCCGTCTGCTGGACGATGGAGAACGCCTGGCCGACGTCGGCGATCTCGGCGGTCGTGCTCGCCACCGACAGCTCGGGCACCTCGACCGTCTCGCCCTTGCGCAGCTTGGCCACGACCTCCGGCAGCCGCTCCCGGGCCACTTCGAGCGCGGCCAGCCGGAGCGCGCCCAGCTCCTTGGACAGGCGCGTGCCCATCCGCAGCGAGAACGCGATCGACACGATCACCAGGACGAAACACGTCCCGGCCAGCAGGAACGCCCGGTAGAGCACCGAGTCCGCCACCGGCTCCGCCCGCTCGGAGAGCATCTCGCTCGCCTGCATCTGGGCGTTCTGGAATGACTTGGCCAGCGTGTCGGCCGTGGTCAGCCAGGACTTCGGGGCGGCGCCCGCGATGATCTGGTCTTCCATGAGCCGCATCCGCTGGTAGGCGGGCGAGGTGATCAGCGACACCTGCGTGTCGCGCAGCCGCGGGTCGAGCTCGCCGAGCGCCTGATCGATGATGAAGCGCCGGTTGCCCACCCACTGGGTGAACAGCCTGCGCTCGGCGTCCGTGGTCGGCCCGACCGCGATGGCCTGCTCCCTGGTGAGCAGCTCCTTGGCGTAGCCCATGTCGATGACGATGCGCGACTGCTCATAGATCGGGATGTCGTCGATGAACGCCACCCGCCGGTGCAGGCCGAACAGCGCGTCGGTCATCGCGTTGTACGACTCGACCGTGCGCAGCCGGTCGGACAGGCCCGCGTCGATCTCGGCCCTGACCGCGTCCAGCCGGTCCATCTGCGTGAGCACCGCGTCCACCTGCGTCCGGATCGTCTCCGACGCGTTCATGGACGTGCTGGAGAGCTTCTTGAAGTCCGCGTCGGCCGCGTCCGTCTTGGTGCGCTGTGCGGCGGTGGCCGACCGGTCGGCCGGGCTCGCCGTACGCAGCAGCTTCACCGAGGCGAGGCGCTCGAGCTGGATCTGGTTGATGAGCTTGTACGCGGGCAGTCGCAGGTTGGTCCAGAGCGTCTTGTACTGGCGCAGCTCCAGGCTCTCGCTCGCGGTGACGGCGGTGATGACTCCCCAGAGCACCACCATCGAGGCAAGCGGAACCAGCAGTAGACCGATGATCTTCATGCGGATCGTTCGGCTACGACCCATGGCACCTCATTCCGGTCGGTCCCCTGCTGGCAACCCCGGACGGGACAAGCCCAGAGGATAGCAATTCGATCTCTGGAATGGCTAATTTTTCGGGACTTTTGGACTTTTGACAGGCATCGTGCAGTAGGTTTCGGCGTACATCCGCCAGAGAGGGAGCTGCGTTGCGCCGTCGTATCGCCGCGGTCGCCGCGCTGGTGCTCTCCATCGCCGCGTGTTCGACCCCGTCAGAGGTGGTACGGCAGGCACCGGCCGGCGAGTCGCCGTTCGTCTACGTCCAGAACCTGGACGTGATCACCGAATGGGATCCCAGCCGCTCGTACTCCAACGAGCTCATCGCCCTGCAGAACATCTACGAGACGCTGACCGTCTGGAATCCGGTGACCAAGAAGTCCAGCCCCCGGCTGGCCACCTCCTGGCGCTCGTCGGCCGACGGCAAGACGTGGACGTTCACCCTCCGGTCCGGCGTCACCTTCCACACCGGCAGGGCCCTGGACGCCGCGGCGGTGAAGGCGTCGATCGAGCGGACCATCAAGACCGGGACCGGGGCGTCGTACATCTGGGACGCGGTGTCCGCCATCCGGGCCGACGACATGGAGACCGTGACCTTCACCCTCAAGTACCCGGTCCCGCTGGACCTGGTCGCCTCCTCCGGCTACGCGGCCTACATCTACGACACCCAGGCCGCTCCCGACCTCGGCAAGTGGTTCCAGGCGGGCAGGGACGCGGGCTCGGGTCCGTACACGGTCGCGAGCTGGCGCAAGGGCAAGGAGAAGGAGCTCACGCTCAAGTCGTACGACGGCTACTGGGGCGGCTGGAGTCAGCCCCACTACCGCACGGTCGAGTTCCGCGTCGTGCCCGACCCCGACCGGGCCTGGAAGATGCTGCTCCGCGGCGACGTGAGCTTCGTGGACCGGCTCAACCCGCGGCTGTTCGCCAGGGCGTCGGTCACGCCGGGCCTGCGCACGTCCGCCCGGCCTTCGTTCCAGACGGCGATGCTGCTGTTCAACACGGCCGCGGGCCCGATGGCCGACGTACGGGTACGGCGCGCGGTGCAGAAGGCCGTCGACTACCAGGGCATCATCCGGGCGCTCAAGGGCGCGGCCTCACCGGCCAGCGGCATCGTGCCGGAAGGGCTGCCCGGCCACACCCCTGGGCGCGTACCGCAGCAGGACCTCGTGGAGGCCGCGCGGCAGCTCCAGCTCGCGGGCTACGGTCCCGGCCTCAAGCCCCTGCGGCTGCGGCTCACCTACGCCGAGGGCGACAACGACGAGCGGCTGCTCGTCACCAGGCTGCAGGCCACGCTCAAGACGCTCAACGTCACGCTGGACGCGCGGGCGATGCCGTGGAACGCCCAATGGGAGCTCGGCAAGAAGCACGGCCAGGACATCTTCGTCATGTACTGGTGGCCCGACTACGCCGACGGCTACTCGTGGTTCGGCAACGTCTTCCACAGTGCTGAGCCGCCGGTCTTCAACCTGGCGTACCTGAAGGACAAGCGGACGGACGCCCTGCTCGACACGCTCCCCGAGCTCACGGTGACCGACAGGGCCGCCGCCCAGCGCGGCTTCGCCCAGGCCACGAGCCGGGTGCTGGACCAGCGGGTGGCCGGCGCGCTGCCCTGGGTGGTCAACTACCAGCGCGCCTATCTCGGCGGCATCCAGGGCTATGACGACAACCCGGCCTATCCCGACGTGGTCTTCGTCTATGACTTGCGACCTGCGGGCTGACCCGCGTTTTCATGGCCTCACTTCGTGAGGCGGGCTCGGTCGTCTGAATGCCGCCGTCTTTCTCCGTCGCTCTGGTCGCTACGCTCCGTGCTTATTTGCCTCACTCCGTGAGGCGGTCTCGGTCGCCCAATGCCGCCGTCTTCCCCCGTCGCTCTGGTCGCTACGCTCCCGGCGCTCCTCCTCCAGACGACGGCACTCCCTCGCCGGCTCCTCCTCCAGACGACGGCGCTCCCTCGACGCGCTCGCGCAGTCGTTCTTTGATCTCCTCCGGGGTGTAGGCGCGGCGGCGGCGTTCGGCCCGCGCGATCGCCACCCCGGTCGCCGCGACTCCCGCGACCCCGGCCAATCCGAGTACTTTCCACCAGCGCATGTGTCTAGGGTATGAACTGTTGTCGGCGCTCGCTGTGCGTATTTGTGGTTGCCCGAAGAATTGTGGTTGGTTTTTCTGGGCCGATCGACTGCGACTGACGGTGATCAGGCGATAATGTTCGGTAACAGCCGGGTGCCTGACTGTGCGCCCGGTCCCCGCCCCCGTTGGTGTCCGCACCGACGGGACAGCGTCCGGCGGGGCGGTGGCCCAAGAGCCGCACTCCCTCCAGGAATGCGGAGTCAGGCCCCGACAACGCGGCTCTCCACCACGGTCTACCCGGCTCGCTGGGCGGACGCGGCATCGGCTTCCACCAGATCGCTACCCGGCCTCGGTCGGCGCGCGATGAGGCTACGCTGATGTTCGTTTTACTTGCGTAAACACAGAGAGCCGAAGACGCTAGCGGGGTGCTGACTCTCGACGAGGCTGTGAGCCTGACCAGGACCGGTGATGTGTGGGTCTTCCGCGGGCGCTCGGTGCCGGACCGCGCCATCCAGACGATGACCAACAGCCCGATCAACCACGTCGGCATGGCGATCGTGGTCGAGGACCTGCCGCCCATGATGTGGCACGCCGAGCTCGGCAGGTCGCTGCCCGACCTCTGGACGGGCACCCACCAGCGCGGGGTGCAACTCCACGACCTGCGCGACGCGGTCACCGTCTGGGCCAACCGGTACGGCCAGCGGGCCTGGCTCCGCCAGCTCGAACCCGAGGCGACACCCGAGATGGAGGACGCCGCCCTGCGCGCGGTGGCCCGGCTCGACGGCACGCCGTTCCCCTCCACCGCGAGGCTGGCCGCCCGCTGGGCCAGGGGACGGGTCCCGCAGCTGCGGCGCGGGATGGGGGAGCGCACGCTGGAGAGCGCCTACTGCGCCGAGATCGTCGCGGTCACGTACGAGGAGATGGGGCTGCTGCCTGGCGGGCGCCGGCCCAACTGGTACGACCCGGGCAGGTTCTGGAGCGGCGACGATCTCGACCTCGTGGGCGACCACAAGCTGGGCAACGAGATCACGGTGGGCGTCGAGCGGACCGGTTGACCCGCGTCGAGCGGGTGTCGAGCGGACTGGCCGACCCGTGTTGCGCGGACCGGGTTCAGCGGTGCGCCATGGGGCGGGTGCGCTTCAGGGCCAGCGGCAGGGTGGCGGCGACCAGCGCGGCGGTCACGGCGAATCCTACGGGGTAGCCGGTGTGACCGATGAACAGCCCGAACCCCATCGCGCCCACGCCCATCCCCGCGTCGTAGGCGAGGTTCCACAGGGCGCTGACCGGGCCCGAAGGACCGCGTTCGAGCATCAGTGCCAGCGTGGCGTTCTGCAGCACCCCGAACCCGACCCCGAACATCGCCATCCCCGCCACCACCGCGACCGGCTCGCCGGCCCAGACCTGGAGCGCGACCCCGGCGGCGGTCACGAGTATGCCGGGCACCAGCAGCCGCTCCGAGCCGTGCCCGTCCCCGATCCGGCCCGCCCACCAGCGGGCCAGCGGCGTGCCGAGCGACTGGGCGAGCAGCGCCGCCGAGGCCAGCCCCGGCGACCCGGCCAACGGCAGGAACGTCACCAGCACGCCGACCGCCAGCGTGACCGCGGCGAAGATCAGCGTGGGCCGCACCTGGACACGCAGCTCGAACGTCCCAGCATTTTCGGTGTCTCCGGTCTTTCCGGTTTCGGGTGCTATGGCGGGCAGCGCGAGCACCGTGACCAGCCCGGCCAGCGGGATCAGGCCGCCCACGACGAGCACCGGTGTGAAGCCGAGCACTCCGGCCGCCCACAGCCCCAGCGGCAGCCCGATGACCGACGGAACCCCCACCGCCACCCCGTACAGGCCCATCCCCTCGCCGCGCCGTTCGGCCGGCACCAGCTCGGCGGCCAGCGCGGTCCCCGCGACGACCAGGATGCCGAGCCCGCCACCACGCAGCAGCGCCACCGCGATGACCAGCGGCAACCCCGCGGACAGGGGCAGCAGCAAGGCGGGCAGGCCGAGCAGCACCAGCCCGAGCGCCAGCACGGCACGGTAGCCGCACCTCGACAGCAGCCACGGGACGGCCAGCTCCAGCAGAACCGTGGACAGCATCATGGCGCCGGTCGTCAAGCCCACACCGGTCTCGCCCGCGCCACCCGACGCGGCGTACAGCGGCATGGTCGCGAACAGCAGATAGAACCCCAGCAGCCCACTGGCCGCGGCGGCCATGGCCAGGAGCAGCGGGCGGGTGAGTAGCGAACCAGAAGGTGACGGCATCGGGTGAGTCAGCATAATTCCGACAGTGCCGGAGGACCGCCTCAGGCACATCGGGCATGATGCGTAGCCGCCTCTTCATAGTGTGTGGGTGTGTTCGTCGGACGTGAGAAGCAGCTCGCCGCGCTGGCGGCCGCCCTGGAGCGCACGCCGGGCGCGGTGCTCGTCGTCGGCGAGGCGGGCATCGGCAAATCGGCCCTGGTACGCGAGTTCGCGCGCGACGTCGACGCGCTGGTGGCCGAGGGTGGCGCCGACCCGGGGACGGTCCTGGAGGTGGGTGTGATGCCGTACGCGCCGTTCGTGCCGGTGTTGCGCCGCCTGGTCCGGGAGTACGGCGCCGAGCTCATCCCCGGCGGTGGCCGGATGGGGCTGGCGCGGCTGCTGCCCGAGCTCGGCGAGCTGGAGGAACACCCGGAACTGGGGCGGGCCAGGCTGTTCGAAGAGGTGTTGCTGCTGGTCGAGCGGGTGGCGGAGCGGCGGCCCGTCGTGCTCGTGTTGGAGGATCTGCACTGGGCCGATCAGGCCACTCGCGACCTGCTGGCGTTCCTGGTGCGTAACTTGACGCGGCCCGGCGTGCTGGTGATCGCGACCTCGCGTGAGCCGCTGCGCCTGCCTGTGGCCGAGGTACTCAAGGTCCCGCCGCTGGGCCGCGATGAGGTGGCGCGCCTGCTCGGCGGCACCGACGGCGGACAGAGCGTGGCGTCCGGGCTTGCCCGTGCCGACATCGACCGGATCGTGGCGCGTAGTGAGGGTAACCCGCTGTTCGCTGAGGCGCTGGCCGATGCGGGCACCACCACGCCCGCCTCGCTGCGTGACCTGCTGCTCGCCGGTGCGGAGCGGCTCGGCCGGGCCAGTCTGGACGTGCTGCGGATCGCCGCCGTGTCGTCTTCTGTGTCGCGTTCGGCGCTGTACGAGGGGAGCAGGACGCCGCACGAGGTGCTGCGGTCCGTGGCCGGACTGGACGACCTGGCACTCGACGAGGCGTTGCGGCCGGTCGTCCGGGCTCGGCTGCTGCTGGTCGATGGTGACGGCTACGTGTTCAGGCACACGCTGATCCGGGACGCCGTCTATGACGATCTGCTGCCGGGCGAGCGCATCCGGCTGCACATCCGCTGCGCCGAGGCGCGGCCCGAACTGGCCGCCGACCACTGGTACGCGGCGGGCGACAGACGCCGCGCCTTCCAGGCGGCCTGGCGGGCACACCGCTGGGACCGCGTACTGGAACTGTGGGACCACTACTCCGACGACGGAGGACACCAGGGCGACAAGGACCATTCGGTCGGCGGCATGGATTCGGTCGGTGGCATGGATCACGCCGCGGTGCTGGAGTTGGCGGCCAAGGACGCGCTGCACGTGGGGGACGCCGAGCGTGCCGAGGAGCTGGCGAGTCTGGCGCTCGACGAGGTGAGCGGCGATCCGCTGCGGGCCGCCCATCTGCTGGAGCTGCGGGTGGCGATCCGTGACCTGCTCGGCGAGGACGGCCTGGCGGATCTGCGCGAAGCGGTACGGCTGGCGCCGCGTGAGGCCCGGCTGATCGGCTCCCTCGCCAACACGCTCGCCTGGAACGGCCAGGACGCCGAGGCCCGTGCCCGCGCCGAGGACGCGCTGGCGCTCGGCGATGCCAGGTCCCTCGTCACCCTGGCCGCGCTCACCGCGCTCGAAGGTGACCTGGCGACCGCGTCGAGGTTGCACGCCGAGGCGCGGGCCGCCGCTCCCGACGACGACACGGTATTGGTCGCGTACGCCGGCGAGGCCGACGTACTGGAGGCGGCGGGGGAGCACACCAGGGCGGAGGCGGTCGCGCGCCGGGGCATGGCGCAGGCCAGGCGCGTGGGCATGGCCCGCTCGCGCGGCGCCCACATCGCCGCGAACCTGGCCGAACCCCTGGCCTCCCTCGGTCGCTGGAAGGAGGCGCGCGAGGTCATCGACGCGGCCCTGGCGCTCGAGCCGCCGCCGATCCACCGGGCCTGGCTGCTGATGGTGCTCGGCACGGTGGCGGTTTGGGAGGGTTCGCTGGAGGAGGCGGCCGATGTTCTGGATCGGGCCAGGCCGCTGATGCGCGGGCGTTCGCGGGGTTATGACTCATGCCTGGAGCCTGACCTGCTCGAAGGCAGGCTCGCCGTCGCCGCCGGTGACGTGGAGCGGGCCGGGCGGCTGGCCGACCACGTGCTGTCCGCGCACGACGTGACGCTCAGCCGCCGCTATGCCTGGCCGCTGCTGGTGATCGCCGCGCGTACGGGCCGGGTACGGCAGGCGCCTCCGGGCATGGAGACGACGGGCCGGGTCCAGGAGGCGTACCGGGCGACGTTCGAGGCGGAGTGCGGGGGCTCGTGGGCGGCCGCCGTGGCCGCGTGGCGGACGGTCGGCCAGCCGTACGCGCTGGGGCAGGCCCTGGTCAGAGCGGCCGAACAGCACCCCGAGACGGCGCGCGAACTGCTGCGTGAGGCCGCCGCCATCGCCGGTCGGCTGGGTTCGGAGCCGCTGCGGCGCGACGTCGAGGCCGCGGCGGCCAGCGGCAGGGTGAGCCTGACGGCCGATCCGGGGCTGTCGGCGCGGGAACTGGAGGTGCTGGAGCTGGTGGCCGAGGGGCTGAGCAACAAGCAGATCGCCGAGCGGTTGTTCATCTCGGCCAGGACCTCGGGTGTCCACGTGTCCAACATCATGGCCAAGCTCGGCGTGGGCTCGCGGGTCGAGGCGGCGGCCCTGGCCCGCCGTACCGGGCTCCTGTAGGGCGTCGCCGTTGGCGTCCGATCGTGGCTAGCCGCCGCGCCCCGGCGCACGTCACAGTGGGTCGGGTGATGGATGCTGACAACCTGTACGCGGTGCTCAGGAGCCGCGACCGGCGCTTCGACGGGCGGTTCTTCGTCGGGGTGGCCACCACGGGCGTCTACTGCCGGCCGAGCTGCCCGGCGGCCATGCCCAAGCCGGAGAACCTCCGCCTCTACCCCTCGGCGGCGGCCGCCCAGCAGGTGGGACATCGGGCCTGCAAGCGCTGCCGTCCCGACGCGTCGCCCGGCTCGCCCGAGTGGAACCTGCGGGCCGACGTGGCCGGGCGGGCGATGCGGCTGATCGCCGACGGGCTGGTGGACAGGGAGGGCGTCTCGGGGCTGGCCGCGCGGCTCGGCTACAGCGAGCGGCAGCTGCACCGGCTCCTGCTGGCCGAGCTCGGCGCCGGGCCGCAGGCGCTGGCCCGGGCGCAGCGGGCGCAGGCCGCGCGGATCCTGCTGGAGTCGACGGGGCTGGGGGCGGGGGAGGTGGCGTTCGCGGCTGGGTTCGCGAGCATCAGGCAGTTCAACCAGACGATCCGGCAGCTGTACGGACTGACGCCCACTGAGCTACGGTCCCGCGTCGCCGGGAAAGCCGGGAACCAGCCGCGCCCAGCGACCGCGCCGCGCCCGGCGAGGGTGCTGAGCTCGCGGGCTGTGCGGGTCCAGGTGCGGCTGGCCTATCGGCCGCCGCTGGACGCGGACGCGCTGTTCGGCTACCTGGCCGCGCGGGCCCTGCCTGGCGTCGAGGAGGGTGGGGCCGGGTTCTACCGCAGGTCGCTGCGCCTGCCGTACGGGACAGGCGTGGTGGACGTAACGGACGGCGGCGATCACATGCGGTGCGAGCTGCTGCTGGCGGACGTCAGGGACCTGGCGGTCGCCGTGCGGCGGTGCCGGGTGCTGCTCGACCTCGACGCCGACCCGCGCGAGATCGAGGAGGTCCTCGGCGCGGATCCGATGCTCGCCCCGCTGGTCGCGGCCCGTCCAGGGCTGCGCGCGCCCGGCCACGTGGACCCCGCCGAGCTGGCCGTGCGCGCGGTGTGCGGGCCGGGGGACGAGCTCGCGGAGCTGGTCGAACGGTTCGGCGAGCCGCTCGCCAGCCCGGTGGGCACCGTCACCCGCCTGTTCCCACCGGTGGCGGCGCTGGCCGAGGCAACCCCGCTCGCGGAGGCGCTGGCCACCGGGCGGCTCACGCTCGATCCGGGCGCCGACCGGGACGCGGCCGAGCGGCAGCTGCGTACCGTGCCCGGAGTGGACGAGCGGACCGCCGCCTACATCCGCATGCGCGCGCTCGCCGACCCCGACGTCTTCCTGCCCACCCAGCACGTACGGCAGGCGCCCGCGAGCTGGCGCCCCTGGCGTTCCTACGCCCTGCACCACCTGTGGGCCGCGGCATGACGCTCACCGTTCTGGCCACGCGGGACTTCCGCCGGCTGTGGATCGGCTCGTCCATCTCGCTGGTCGGCGACGGCATGACGCTGGTGGCCCTGTCCTGGCTGGTGCTCAACGGCCCCGGCGGCGTCGCCGCGCTCAGCCTGCTGGCGGCCTGCTACACCGCCCCGGTGCTGGCCGGCGGGCTGGCCGTGGGTCCACTGCTCGACCGCTTCGACAAGCGGCACGTGCTGGCCGCAGACAGCCTGGTCAGAGGCGTCGCGGTGGCCACTGTGCCGCTGACGGCCGTGCTGGGCGGGGTGCCGGGGTGGCTGCCGTTCGTGGTGGCCGCCCTGCACGGCCTGCTCAAGATGGTGCCCATGGCCGGTGTCCCGGCGGCCATCCCGGACCTCGTCGAGCCGGACGAGCTCGACAAGGCCAACGCGCTGGAGTCCCTGGCGTACGCCGTGTCCGGAATCGTGGGCTACGCCCTGGCCGGCACGTTGATCGACGCCATCGGCGCGGTGAACGTGCTCGCGCTCGACGCGGCCAGCTATCTGTGCTTCGCCGTGGCCGCGCTGCTGGTCCGCACGCCGCTGCGGCCGCACGTGACGGCGGAGACGGGCCGGCCGCGACTGGCCCACCTGCTGCGGGACCGGGCGCTGGTACGCACGACGCTGGCGTTCATGGCGTTCAACATCGCCGAGGGCGCCCTGGTGCTGGTCGCCGGGCCGTGGCTGGCCAAGGACCGGCTGCCCGGCGGACCGGCCACGCTGGCGCTGCTGCTGAGCGCCCTGTCGGTGGGCGAACTGGCAGGGGGGTTCCTGGCCGGATCATGGAAGCCGAAAACCGGCCGGATGCGGGCCATCGGGCTCGCGCAGCTCGTCGCGGCGGCCGGATTTCTGGCGGTGCTGGCCGTACCCGACCGGTGGGTGCTGGCGGCGGGCTTCCTGCTGATCGGGGTGGCGGGAGTGGTGATGACCGTCTGGGCCCAGTCGCTGCGCATGGAGCTCATCCCGCCCGCCCTGCGCGGCCGCGCGTTCAGCGTGCTCCGTACGCTCATGCAGGCCACACCGCCCCTCGGCGCCGCGGCCGTCGCCCCGCTCCTGGCCGCCGGGAACCTGACGCTGACCGCTGTCCTCATGGCCGCTCTGGCCGGGTTGCCGGCCCTTCTCCTGCTCTGGCACCCCCGGAATTAACAACTTCACAAAGCGGCACAGCTGAGTATTCTGGGACTTTCAGCTTGTGCGGGGGCACAACTCCTTTGACTTACGGAGGAGCGGCTCTATGGACACGTCCGACAGCCGCGTAGTCGTCTTATTCATCATCGTGGCATTAGCCGTGTTCGTCGCGGGACGCCGTTTCCAGTCGATGGTCTCGGCCCGGCAGGCCTGGCGGCACTCCATGCGGGCCGTACCGATCAGGCGGCAGTCCAGGGGCAGCTCATTCAAGGTGATGCTCGGGCTGGGCGTGGTCGTGGTGATCGCGTTCTGGTTCGTGACGAACCTGCAGATGCTGACCTAGAACCTCAACCCCGGCGGCGCAGGCCCCAGGCGGCCAGCACCGCGAGGCCGGCGGCGGTCAGGCTCACCGCGCGGGTGAGGCGTACCGCGCGCCGGATGTCCCCGGCCTCGGGCTTGGGGCCGTCGCCCATGGTCGGGCGGTGCTCGGTCCGGCCGCCGTAGACGTTCGTGCCGCCCAGCGTGAGGTCGAGCGCACCGGCGAACGCGGCCTCGCACCTGCCCGCGTTCGGGCTGGGATGGCGGTGGCCGTCCCTTCGCAGTACGGCCAGCGCCCGCGACCGGTTCGGGGCGACGAGTACGGTGATCAGACCCGTCAGCCGGGCCGGCAGGTAGTTGGCCACGTCGTCGAGCCGGGCCGCCGCCCACCCGAAACGCTCGTAGCGCGGCGAGTGGTGGCCGATCATCGCGTCGAGCGTGTTGATCGCCCGGTAGGCCAGCAGCCCGGGGACACCCGCCACGGCGCCCCAGAAAAGAGGGGCCACGACGGCGTCGGAGGCGTTCTCGGCCAGGGACTCGACGGTGGCCCTGGCGATCTCGGGCGCCTCCAGCCGGGCGGGGTCGCGTCCGCACAGGTGCGGCAGCCGGGCGCGCGCCCTGGTCAGGTCGTCGTCCTCCAGCGCCTCGGCCAGGTAGGCGCCCTCGCGGGCCAGCGTGGTGCCGCCGAGCACCGCCCAGGTGGCGACGGCCGTCAGCGCCGTACGGACGACCGGGTTCGTCACGCGTTCGGCCAGTACGCCGAGGCCCAAGGCCGTGCCCGCGCAGACGACGACGTGGGCGACGCCGTTCGGCCTGGCGTCGCCGTACAGGGCCTGCTCCAGCCTGGTGGCGGCGCGGCCGAACAGCGCGACGGGGTGGGCCGTGCGCGGATCGCCGACGACGGCGTCGAGCACGACGCCCAACGCGATGCCGAGCGGCCTGGTTGGGTGGGACTTAGCTGACCAAATGCGCATGGAGCTTATCTTCGTGCTTGTCCAGCCAGGCGGCCGCCCGGCGGATGCGCTCGCCCGCGCCGCCCGCCCACATCCTGGCCCAGCTCCCGCCCGCCGCCGCCCGGCCACGCATGACCGTGTACGAGCGCTGGAACCGGAGCCTGGCCAGCTCCAGCAGCCGTCGGCGATCACGGGGCGGCACCCCGTACGCGTCGCAGAACAACCGGAGCCGCGCCCCCACGTCCAGCCCGCGCTGGAGCGGAGCCAGGTCGACGGGGTCGGCGATGGGCGCCCAGTGCCTGAGCGTCGTGACGACGTCGAACAGCCGGGTCGTCGGCCGGGCCAGATCGAAGTCGATCAACGCCCGCGGCCTTCCGTCACGAAATATCACGTTTTCGAGGGTTAAGTCGCAGTGACCGATGACCTCGGGGGCGGCGTCGTCGTTCGAACCGCCTTCCCAGCCGTCGCGGGTCAGCGGGAAGCCCTCCGTCGCGTCGTGGAAGTCGCGCAGCAGCTCGGCCAGGCGTACCAGAGCCTCGTCGGTGACCGTCACCAGGCCGAGCCCGGTCGTACCCGGAACATAGGTGAGGATCTCCCGCCCGAGCCCGTCCATCCCCACCACACGCGGCGCGCCGTCGAACCCGGCAGCTTCCAGGTGGCGGAGCAGGGCGTGCACGGCGGGCGTCGACGGGCTCACCGGCCTGCGCACGGTGTCTCCGACCCGGACCACCCCGTCTGTCACATCCCCGCCCTGCAGGGGGATCTCATGCAGGAGCGTCGCGACCATGCCAAGAGAGCTTAGACCCTTTCATAACCCTCCCGCCTGGTGTTTTAGCGTGTCGCGACTCTGCGGCGCATACGCGCGCCGTAGCCTGGAGCGTCATGCCGATCCTGCTGTCGTTCGCGGCATTCTTGATGACGCTGCTCGGCGGGCTGGTCGCGCATCGGGTCAAGGAACGCCGTCACCTCGTCCTCGGCGCCGCCGCCGGCGTCATGCTCGGTGTGGTGGCCTTCGACCTGCTGCCTGAGGCGCTCTCGCGCGAACCGGCCGAGCTCGGTGGGGTGCCGGTGCCGATGCTCATGTTCGCGCTGGCGTTCCTCGGCATCCACGCCGTCGAACGCTCGATGGGCATGCACGACGCCCACGAAGGCGATTACGCCTCACACCGCCACTCGCACGCGGGCGTCGGCCTCGTCGCCGGCACCGGGCTCGTCGTCCACAGCTTCCTCGACGGTGCCGCGATCGGCGCCGCCTTCCAGACCGACGCCACGCTCGCCGTCGCCGTCGCGATCGGCGTCATCGCGCACGACTTCACGGACGGGTTCAACACGTACACGATCACTTCCCTGTACGGGAACGCGCGCCGCCGGGCCGTGCTTCTGCTGGGTCTGGACGCGCTCGCACCGATGACGGGGGCGACCTTGACGTCTCTGATCGCGATTCCGGCCGGGATATTGGGGGCGTACTTGGGGATGTTCGCCGGATTCCTGCTATATCTGGCGACGTCCGACATCCTGCCCGAGGCCCACACCACGAGCCGTGCGGCCGCTCCGACGCTGCTGGCGACGGTGGCGGGGACGGCGTTCATGTGGGTGGTGATCGCGCTGACCGACTGACTGACGCCGATCGGGCGGCTGGTCAGAGGCGGTCTGCGCCAGCTTGGAGGTATCGGCGCACTATCTCCACACTCTTCCACCCGGTGATCCGCATCAGATCGAGCGGATCGCCGCCTTTGTCCAGATAGTCGTCGGCCATCGTCTGCCGGAACCGGTGCGGATGCAGCCGCCCCGAGATCCCCGCCTGCCGCCCCCGCCGTTCCAGCATCTGCTGGATCCCCGTGGCGGTCAGCCGCCGCTCCCCACCTTCGGCCGTGATGCCGCGTACCGGAAGCCAGAGCCAGGGCGACGCCGCGTGCGGATGCCGCGCGCGGGCCCGCAGATACCGATCGATCGCCGCGGCGGCCTTCGGCCCGATCGGCACCAGATGCGCGTCCTCCCCCTTACGGACGATCCGCAGCAGCCGCCGATCCAACCACACGTCGCCGCTCTCGTCGCTGACACCGTGCCGAAGCCCAGCCAGCCAGGACAGCCGCATCCCGTTGTCCATGAGCACCCGCACGATCGCGGTATCCCGACGATCCACCCAAGACCCCCCGGAACACACCTCCAGCAACGCCTCAAGCTCCCGATCAGCCAGCAACTCGGCCGTACGACTGGCCACCTTGGGCGGATCGATCCCGGCCATGGGCGTCCCCGCGGTCCGCTCCTCCTCCGCGATCAGCCAGTTGAAGAACACCCGCAGGTTCCGGAAATGCTTGTGCGCGTTCCCCGGACTGGTCGTGGCCGTACTGGCATCGAGGAACGCCCGCACGTTCGCGGCCTCGACCGCCTCCACCTCCACGGGCAACCCGCGCTCGGAGAGAAACCGGGCCAGGACGCGTACGCTGTCGAGGTAACTGCGGATCGTTCCGGGTGACTTGTCGGCCGCCTGAAGGGACAATTCCCAGGAGGGGACCATGTCGAGCAGGGGAGGCGAAGGGGGCAGCTGTCTTCGGGATCGCGCCATGGGCCTCTCCAAATCCGATACTGTTCGATCGGTGTATGATTATGCTACCGTCTCACCTGGTCAGCCGACGTGCTGGTCAGACGCCGAATTCGAGCGCCCTTAGCTCAGCTGGATAGAGCACCGGACTTCTAATCCGACGGTCGCAGGTTCGAATCCTGCAGGGCGCGCTTTGATCATGTCCTGACCTGTGTTTATGCGGGATCGGATGCGTTCTAGAATTTTCGTCTAGCGCTTGCGTGCTCGCCCGCACCAACCCCGCACATCCCATGATCCATTCGCCGTCTCCAGTCTTGTGGGAAGAGCAGCGGCCCCGCCTCGCCGCGAAGAGGCGGCGATCGCGGGGCCGGATGCCTAATCCGACTGTCAGCCTCGTATCGAGATGAGTTTCCCGGGCTCGGCCTGGTCTTCCTTGCCGAACAGCAGGGCTGCGGTCTTCTCGGCTGCCGCCGTGGCCACCTGCGGATAGACGGACGTGTAGGTGTCGGCGGTGAAGGCGCTGGAGGTGTGTCCCAGTGTTTCCTGCACGCCCTTCATCTCCACCCCGGCCGCCAGCATCAACGAGGCCGCGCCATGGCGGAGATCGTGGAGCCGGATGGGTGGCAGGCTGGCCAGGTAGGCCAGCCAGAGGAACTGATCGGAGGCGTGCTGGGGATGCAGGCGGCTGCCGTCGGGCTGGGTGAAGATGAAACCGCTGTCGGTCCAGGCTTCACCCATGGCCAAACGTTCCTGTAGCTGCTGCTGCCGGTGGGCGCGCAGGATCTGGGCGGTATCGGTGTCCAAGGCGATGGTGCGTACGGAGGCGTCGGTCTTCGGAGTGCCCTCGTGGACCTGCCAGGCCAGCTGCACGAGCTGCCAATTCACCGTCAGGGTATGGCCGTTCAAGTCGACCTCCTTCCAGCGCAACCCGCTCTTCGCCCCGGCGCAGGCCGCGCAACGCGATAAGCCGGTACAGCGCGTACAGGCGGTGACGCTGCGCCTCTTCGAGGAACAGGCGGGTGTGCGCTGGGGTCCACACCATGACCGAGGAGGGGCGCGGCACGCCGGTGTAGGCGTCGATCGGATCGACCCGCTGCCCACCCCGGCGCTGCTTTTCCGCCTGCCGGTAGGCGCGGAAGTCCTCTTGCCACGCGCAGACCCGGTCATCGATCCACAGCAGCGGCTTGGGCCGGACATGGGCGGCCATCTCCAGCACCGCGGCCGGGTTGAAGTCGATCAGACGGTCTTGCCGCATGGCCATGTTGAGCGCGTGGCGGAGGGTCGCGCGGATGCGGTGCATGGTGGCGATGCTGATCGGCCGCCGTTACTTGACGGTCGCCCGAACCTGCGGGTCGGTGTCGGCGCGGCGCTCGGCAATGGTGTCGTTGAACTCCTCGATCTGCTCAAACATCAACGCGATGTCGCTAACCTTGAGCTGATCCAACCTGAGCCGCCCCAGGTATGGAGTGAGGTAGAGGCGAATGTGGCCCTCGTAGGAACGGCGGGTGGTCTCCTCGATCTTCCGCTTGCGGTTGAGGAATTCCGCCAGCCACTGCTCGACGGTGATCTCCTCGGTCAGATGCTGCCCAGACTTGATCTTCCGACGGACCGTCTCCGCATTCGGGAGGGTCTCGGTTTCGGCCAGCGTGCGGTTGATCAGGTCGGCGATCTGGGTACGGGTCGCGGGCTCGCGCGGGTCTGCCAAGGCGAGCAGGTCGCGCACGTGGCCGAGTTCGTCCTTGGCTGCGTCCTGGGTGGCGAAGCCGCCGCGGCGCAGCGGCCCCCGCCTCTTACCGTCGGGGCCGGACGGAAGTTCGATCTGGTAGTTCCAGATGCCGTGCCGGTAGCTCCACCCGCCGTCGGCGCGGCGGAGCTTGGGGCACTTCTGCCCGAGCGCTTTGCCGTCGCTGTCGCGGCAGGAACAGCGTTTGAACGTGAGTCCTTCGGCCATCGTGGTGCCTGTCCTCTTCTCTTCGGTGCTGTTGGGGGCGCTGGTGTGGTGGGGAGCGGAGTGGCGCTTGGCGCAGGGGGTGCTGCGCGCCCAGTCCCGAAGCAGCCGGAGCAGGGCTGGCCCTGATCGAAGGGCGTGCCTTTACTAGGTCCTGTTTCGAGCGCTCATCCCGCGATATCCCGTTCAGCCATGGCCCCGGTGATCGCTGGATACGGGTGCACGCCGGTCCTGTCGCCCGTGCCGCCGTCTGTACGGCGTGGAGCGCCGGGGTCGTCGTGTTCCCGGCCGGCGTGGCCGATGCGGTGGCATGCTCGGGCGAGCACGCCGGTGGTCGTCACCCGCCGCATCGATGGCCGTGCCGGACAGGGCATATCGACGCCCACCTGGATGGCGACGGTCAAGCCGAATCCGACGGTCAACGCCGGGTCGGGGCGCCGGCGGTCTCCGCACGGCGTCGCCGCCATCTCACCGTGTTTTGCTTCTCGGAGGCGCCAAAGAGTAAGGGCTGCACTGGCATGCAGCTGCGCACCCACCCGTGCATTTGAGATGAGACAGGCGTTTCCAGCACGTCGGCCCGGAATGACCGCGCGGTCGCTGCTGACGGGTCTCATCGGTCGGCGGTTGGGCGTCGTCGGTCGTGCTAAACGGTATGGTCCGTGGTGTCCGTGGCCATGTAAAAGTCCCCACAGGTGGCCAGTTCGAGGTCACCACTGATGGCCGGTTTAGGTCCCCGCTTCTTCTTCGTGCTGTTCGCGTGTCGTGAGGAGGGGTGTGCCCTGAGCGGTGATCGTGACGGTGTCAGCCAGTCACGAGATCACCGCTCAGGGGGTCTGCCCGGCCATGAAGTCTTCGGGGGAAGTCATGGACATCATCGCCGCCTACCGTGAGGTAGGCACCTATCGCGGGGCCGCCGAGATGTGCGGCACCACGCACAAGACCGTCAGACGCATCATCGAGCGGGCGTTGGCCGGGGGCAAGCCGCCGGGCCGCAGACGGCGCGAGCACAACTTCGATGCGGTCGCCGATCTGGTGGCCGAGAAGGTCCAGAGCACGGCCGGGAAGATGTCGGCCAAACGGCTGCTGCCGCTGGCCCAGGCCGCCGGGTATGCGGGATCGGCGCGCAACTTCCGGCGTCTGGTGGCCGAGGCGAAGAAGACGTGGCGGCGCGGCCATCATCGCGGGCGGCGGCCGGCGGTCTGGACGCCGGGCGAGATGCTGGTCATCGACTGGGGCGATGCGGGCGGCGGGTTGCACGTGTTCTGCGCGGTGCTGGCCTGGTCGCGCTTTCGTTTCGTGCGCTTCGCCGACAACGAGCGGGCCGCCACCACGCTGGCGTTGCTGGCCGAGTGCTTCGAGGAACTCGGCGGGGTGCCCAAGGTGGTGCTGGCGGATCGGATGGGCTGTCTGAAGGGCGGCGTGGTGGCCAACAAGGTCATCCCCACTGGTGACTACGTGCGCTTCGCCACCCATTACGGCTTCCGGCCCGATTGGTGCGAGGCGGCCGACCCGGAATCGAAGGGCATCGTGGAGCACCTGGTCGGCTATGCCAAACGTGATCTGGTCGTGCCGCAGGCGCCCTTCGACGACCTGACCGTGGCCAACGTGACCGCCCGCCAGTGGTGCGCCGAGGTCAACACGGTGACGCACTCGGAGATCTGCGCCATCCCCGCCGAGCGGCTGGCCGGCGAGCGGGAACTGCTGACCGCACTGCCGTCGCTGCGGC
>NZ_JAHKRM010000080.1 GCF_019396345.1 Nonomuraea guangzhouensis
ACTATGAGCGGTTATCCGAGCATCACGAGGCCATGGTCCTGTGGGCGATGATCATCGTCATGGGGTGACGGCTCGCGCGATCCGCATCTCCCCAATCGAACTGACGATCAGTTTGTACACGGGCACTAAGACCGGCCGTGTGGTGACGATCCGCCCGCACCATGATCTGCAGGCCGCCGCTCGCCACCAGGCCGCCACCGATCCCGCCTGGCAGGAGGACTACCGGCGCTGGCGGCCCATGGTCGAACGCGCCGTGGCTTGGCTGGTCGCCCGCGGCAACTGGCGCCTGCGCTACCGCGGCGCCTACGCCAACGACCGCTGGCTCCACCACCGCGCCGCCGCTCTCAACCTCCGCCGCCTGATCAACCTCGGACTCACCCATACCAGCGGCATCTGGACTCTCAAACCGATCACTGCGTAGCAAGAGGGTGAGCCGGCTCATGCCGACCCACCCATCAAGATCTTCAGGACATTCCTACTAGAAGCCATTTCAGTGGAGCATCAGCTGGGCAATGGCGACGGTACCCACCACCACGATGAGGGTCCGCAGAATTGCGGGGCTGAGACGTCGACCTGCCGTGGCCCCGATCTGGCCGCCGACGGCGGAACCCACCGCGAGAAGTACCACGGCGGTCCAGTCGAATTCTGCGGCGATGAGGAAGAAGATCGCAGCGACGGTGTTGACCACGGCGACAAGCACATTCTTGATGGCGGTGAGCCGTCGCATGCTCTCATCGAGAAGTATGCCCATCAGGGCCACGTAGATGATTCCCTGGGCGGCGGCGAAGTATCCGCCGTACACGCTGGCCAGCGTTAGCCCAGCGAACAGCAGCAAACCGCCGTCGGAGTCGCCATACCTCTCACGATGGCGCAGTTTCTTGCTGATCCAAGGCTGAAGGACGATCAGAACGAGAGCGAACGCCACCAGAACGGGCACGATCCTCTCGAACGCCGAGGCGGGCAGCGCCAGCAGGAGTGTGGCACCCGTGAGGCCGCCGACCAGGGCGCCGACGCTCAGTTTCAGGATGCGCCGGCCTTGGCCGCGGAGCTCCTCGCGGTAGCCGATGGCCCCGCTGATCGAGCCGGGGATCAGGCCGAGCGCATTTGAGACCGTGGCGGTGACCGGCGGCAAACCGGTGGCAAGGAGAACCGGAAAAGTGATCAGCGTTCCAGAGCCGACGACAGTGTTGATGGCACCGGCACCGACGCCCGCCGCGAGAACGCCGAGCATCTCTCCAACTGTCATACCTGTCCTGTTCTTCCGTCGAGAGGGTGCCTCACCGGCTCTCCAGCGCAACGCCGTGGGATGGGGGGTTCATGGGTTGAAGCATATAAATCGCGCGCTTGGACAGTGATCGAAGCATCGCTACACTGTCGCTGGGCGCGCCGCAGACGAACTCGTCCAGCAGCACGTGGCCAAATAGGTGCTCGGGGTCGAGGTGCTGTTTGACAGTGAGGGCGACGAAGGCTCGCTTGTGGAGGAAGGGCCCCGTCGCACCGGGGATTCCGTGGGAGCCCGAGGTTGCGATGCCTCGAAGGCGTGTGCGGTGCCAGAACGCGGATACTCTTGCTGAGCTGGGGGGGTTGGCGGGGGCGATCAGGCCGCTCTACGGTACTCGCTGATCAGTCCAGTGACGGTCCTTTGTCGGTGGATCGGGGAAGCTATGTCGATCACCTCGCTGGGATCGTGCAACGGCGGGCGGAGCGAACGGCCCTGATGTGGGCGATGATGGTTGACATCGCGTCCGTACTCGGCGAGGACTACACGCAGGTGCCACTCGCCATAGGTAGCGGACGATCATCCCTGGTCAACCACCCAAGAGATTCAGAACGCTTAGCGCACGATCTGACACGGGCGTTTCCTCAACTCCCGACTCCGTGTCTGAACTGTTTCACCCCCTTGCTCTAATGGGCACACGAAAAGCGCTGAGCGACAACTGCCTCATGAGGCGGGTCAGCGGCTCAGGCGACGTGCAACAGCGCCAATGCCTGGCGGGAGATGACCGCCGCGATCTCATCCAGTGACAGCCGCCCGTCCGGGCGGTACCACAGTGCCACGCCGTTGCACATCTGGATGATGGAGAATCGGGCGAGGACCGGGTCGTCGGGGGTGAAGCTGCCGTCGGCGACGCCGTCCTCGATGAGCTGCCGCCAGATCTGCTCGAACTCGTCACGCAACGCCACCAGCTCCGCGCGTGCCTCGGTGCTGATGACCTCGAGCTCGGAGCGGTTCAGCCGCCACACGTTGCTGTCGCTCACCTCCAGCGTGACGTGCGCTCGGACGAGGTTGGCCAGGCGCTCGGCCGGGGTCGAGCCGCTCGTGGCCGCTTCCCGGGCGCTCCTGGTGGCGCTCTCGTAGTTGCGGCGCATCAGCTTGAGGAACAGGTCCTCCTTGCTGGAGGCATAGTGGTACAGGGAGCCGATGGTCAGGCTGGCCTCGCGGGCGATCTCCCGGATGCCCACCGCCGAGTATCCCTTGGTCGCAAAAAGGGCTCTGGCCGCGTCCATCAGCCGCTGCTCGGTCGGCGCCAGCCCTGCGTCGGGGCTCTTGGCTGCTTTTCCGCTGCTGTTCATCGTCGCTCTCCGAGATCGCAGAAGGGGACCTGGCCGCCCAGCTCCGCCAGGCGGCGTTTGACGATCCGCTCGGTCGGGGTTCGTTCGAAGCGGTCGACGAAGGACACGTACCGGGGCAGTTTGTGCCGCGCCAACGACGCCCGGGCGGCGGCGACCACGGCCTCGGCCCGCTCGCGTACCAGTGGTTCCTGCGTCGGCACGTCGCTCACCTGGAGGAACGCCCAGACCTCCTCGCCGCGGATCGGGTCAGGCCGCGGGATGACCGCCGCGTCCACCACGCCCGGCAGATCGCGCAGCGCGGCCTCGACCTCCTGGCACGAGATGTTCTCGCCGGCCCGGCGCACGATGTCCTTCATCCGCCGCAGGTAGCGGTAATCGGCGCCTTGGCGCTCCATGATGTCGCCCGAGCGGTACCATCCGCCCGGCAGGAACACCTCGGCGGTGGCGTCGGGACGGCGGTGGTAGGCGTCGGTGACCGTCGGCCCGCGGACCTCCAGCATGCCGACGCCGTCGCCCTCGATGACCCGGCCGTCCTCGTCGGTCAGCCGGAGCTCGTCGTCCGGCATCGGGCGGCCCAGCCAGCCGGCTCCGATCTCGCGGGTACCGGACCGGGCCTCGGACAGGGGCTGTCCCATCGTCACGCCCATCTCCGAGGTGCCGTACAGCTCCAGCCAGGGCAGCGCGAACCTGCGCTCCAGTTCGGCGTGCAGGTGGCGGGGGACCGCCACGCTCCACGCGGCCACGGCGCGGTGCCCGGTGTCGTGCGGGCCGGGCGGCGTGTTGAGCAGCATCGCCGGCATGGAGCCGATGGTCATGAACTTGGTGATCGACCTGCGCGCGACGTTCTCCATGAATGTCTGCGACCGGAACCGCGACAGGTAGATCGCCGTCGCGCCCGACTGCAGGGCGGCCATGAGCAGCATGAACGGGTCCCCGTAGTACAGGGGCTGGCTGGACATGACCCGGTCGTCCTCGGTGAGCTCCATGACGGTCGCCAGGGCCCGGCCGTCGAGCAGCCACTGCCGCTGAGTCTTGGCTACCGCCTTGGGCACGCCGGTGGATCCTGAGGTGAGGCCGAACCGGACTCGGGTATCGAGGTGGTCGGTACGGCCCAGGTCGTCGAACGGTGCGTCGTCCGGGTGTAGTAGCGGCTCGGCGCCCGGCACGGGCCGCTGGTAGGGGACGACGGCGGGCCCGTGCCGCCGGAGCGTATCGGCGTGTGCGTGGCAGAACTCGGGCGTGGCGATCACGTGGGAGGGCTCGACGAGGCCGAGGATGTGGTCCAGTTCGGGCGGGGTGAAGCCCGGGTTGAGCGGCACCATCGCGGCGCCCAGATGGGCCGCCGCCGGCACGAGCAGCGGCAGGGTGGAGCCACTGTCCAGCGACACGGCGAGGACGTCGCCCTGCCGGACGCCGCGCTGGCTCAGCTGCCCGGCCAGGCCTGCCACGCGGGCGGCGAGCTGGGCGAAGGTGAGCCGCTCGCCGTTCTCGTGCTCGAAGGCGAGGCGGTCGGGCCACGTGCGCGCCGCCCAGCGGGCCAGTCCGGCCAGGTTCGCGCCGGCCAGGCGGATCGGGTCGGTGCCGGGCAGGAGCGGCTGGTGGGCGGGGGTCACTGGCATATCATCACCCATTCGACGCTCGCGACGTGATCTCCGGAGGCGCTGGCCACCACGCCCGCCTCGAACCGGACGACCTCCAGCCCCGGGCGGGAGACGCTCGGACGGCGCTCCACCTCACCCAGCTCGCAGTGGATCGTCTCCTCCAGCGCGAGCGGAGGCCCGAAGGACCAGGTGAAGGCCCGGTTGAGCACGGTGTGGAAGTCGCCCAGGTGCCGGCCGCGGACGATCAGGCCGGAGGCGGTCAGCACGATCAGCGGCCACGGGATGTGGTCGGGATCCGCCTGGTCGCTGGGGAGCCAGCTGTGGAAGAGCAGTGCGTCCGCCTCGGTCATGGTGCGGCCCGCCGACGCCCGCCCCGGACGCCCGGGCAGGCGCTTGGGCTGCCCGGCGACAACAGTCCCGTGCGTGACGACCTGGTCACCGGCCGTGCCGCTGATGGTGTGCTCGTCGCCTGAGGAGGCCCCCCGTACGTCGACTCGGGCACCCTCGAACAGCGGGGCGTCGAAGGACCACCGCAGGCGGGACATGGGGGTCCAGATCAGCTCGGGGCGGTAGGCGTCGATCGTCAGCAGCATGCCGGTGACGCCCGACAGGATGCGCTGCCCGAACATGCTCTTGCGGGCTGTGAGGCGGTTGGTGTGCAGCTCGTCGCCGGTACCTTCCCAGATCGACCCCATGAGAAAGTCCTGGGCGGTGACGACGCGGGGTGCGAGGTCCACTCCCATGTCAGATCACCACCTGGCATCTGGCGGGGTCGATGTGAACGTGCAACGTCTCTCCTACGGTTCGGTCGTCGGTCTGGTGGATGGGGACATGGGCGATGAGGGCGCCCAACGCGGTGGTGCCGAGGTCGACGCGGGCGTGTTCGCCAAGGAACACGATGTCGTTCACCCTGGCCTCTACGGTGACGTGGTCTCCCGGCGGAGGCTGGAGCGAGATCGCGGTGCGCGGCACCGCCAGCCGGGCGCCCGTGGTCTGCGTGGCCGTCGACCTGATCCGTACGCGCCGCTCTCCGATGGACAGCTCGGCCACCTCACCGTGGAGAGCGGTGCCGTCGGGCAGCGCGGTGAGGTTCGCGTCGGTGAGCAGGCGGGCGACGTAGCTTGTCGGGGGCCGTTCGTAGAGCCGCGCGGGCGCGTCGAGCCCGACGAGCCGGCCGGCGTGGAAGACGGCGATCCGGTCGGACAGGGCCAGCGCTTCGTCCCGATCGTGCGTCACGTAGACGACGCTGCAGCCGGTGGAGCGGTGAATGCGCCGGATCTCCTGCTCCAGGTCCAGGCGCAGCGCCCGGTCGAGGGCGCCGAGCGGCTCGTCCATCAGCAGCAGTTGCGGCTCGCAGGCCAGCGCCCGGGCCACGGCCACCCGCTGCTGCTGGCCGCCGGACAGCTCGCGCGGCGTCCGGCCGCCCAGCTCGGCCAAGTGCACCAGCTCCAGCATCTCCTGTACGCGGGCTCGCCTGCGCTGCGCTGGCCATTTGCGCCGGCGCAGGCCGTAGGCGATGTTGTCGGCGACGCTCATGTGCGGGAACAGCGCGTAGTTCTGGAACACCATGCCGATGTCCCGCTCGCGTGGGGGTTTGCGTGCCACGTCCGAGCCCGCGATGCGCACCGCGCCGTCGTCGCAGCTCTCGAACCCTGCGACGATCTTCAGGACCGTGGTCTTTCCCGACCCGCTCTGGCCGAGGAAGGTGAGGAACTCGCCGTCCGCCAAGGACAGCGACACGTCGTCGACCGCGATGACCTGGCCGTAGCGCTTGGTGATCCGGTCGAGTTCGAGCCGCGGGACGGCGGTGGCGCGGGTCTGGGAGATCGTGACAGTCATCGGCGTCCACTTCTGCGCAGGAGCGCTTCACCGGCGGTCATGAGCGCGGCCGTGAGGAGGATGAGCAGGCCCGCGACCGCGGTGATCGTCGGGTCGACCCCGGTGACGACCGAGTCGAGGATGGCCTTGGGCAGCGTGGTCGTCCGCGGCCCGGACAGGAAGCTGACCAGCACCGCCTCGTCGAAGCTGGTGAGGAACACGGTGATCATGGAGGCGGCGATGGCCGGGCCGAGCAGCCGTACGGTGGTGTCCCACCACGCGCGGGCCCGACCGGCGCCCAGGGTCATGGCCGCCAGCTCCAGGTTGCTGGAGATCGCCCGGATGGCCGGCCACAGGATCAGCACCGCCAGGGGCAGCGTGACCACCGTATGCGCCAGGATGACGCCCGCGTACGTGTCCAGCGCGTGCATCCCGGCCAGCAGGCCGTAGACGGCGACGGCCAGGGCGACGCCCGGCACCAGCATGGGCAGCGTACTGACCGCGACGAGCGCGTTCTTGTACGGCAGGCGGGTGCGTTGCAGCCCGATCACCAGCAGCACGGCCGCGCCGACCGCCAGCATCGCCACCGGCAGGGCGATGACCAGCGACCGCAGGGTTACCACGCCCCACACGTCGGAGGTCAGCAGCGACCGGTACTGCCGCAGCCCGAGCCCTTGGGGCGGGAAGGACAGGTAGGAGGTCTCCGAGAAGGACATCGCGACGATGACCAGCGCGGGCGCCAGCAGGAACAGCACCGTCAGCCCCACCAGCGTCCGGAACGCCACCGTGCCGAGCCGCCTCATCTGTCACCCGCCGATGGCAGGAGCCGGGACAGCGCCTGGCCGGCGACGACTGCGGCCAGCGCGGCGAGCAGGATCACCAGCGCGAACGCCTTGGCGCCCGGCATGTCGAAGTACTCGAAGACGTAGCTGCCGATCATGGTCGCGACGAACGGCGTCCCGGGTCCACCCAGCACCACCGGAGTCACGTAGAAGCCGAGGCAGATGACGTAGACGAGCGTCGCCGCCGCGACGATGCCGCGCGCGGCGAGGGGCAGCACGACGCTCGTGATCGCCCTGGCCCGGCCGGCTCCCAGCGTCTCGGCGGCGCTGATGAGCGAGCGGTCGACGCCCGAGAACGTCGCGAACAGCGGCAGCACGGCGTACGGCAGCATCGCGTACAGCATGCCGACGATCACGGAACCCTCCGTGTAGAGCAGGCTCTGCTGCGAGTCCATCAGGCCCAGGGTGACCAGCAGCCGGTTCAGCGGCCCGCCCTGGCGCAGGATCAGCACGAACGCGTAGTTCTTGACCACGACGCTCATCCAGAACGGCGCGAGCACGGCGATCCACAACACCACTCGCCACAGGCGGCTGCGGACCGTGCACAACGCCCACGCCATGAACGCCCCCAGCACCACCGCCAGCGCGGTGACCTCGAAGCTAACCCACAGCGTGCGCAGCAGCGCCTGCCGGGAGGCGCCCGCGGTCAGGACCGAGACCAGCGCGGCCCGGCCCTCGGGCCCCAGCGTGTCGATGACCAGGGACGTCAGCGGGTAGGCGACCAGCCCGCCCACCAGGATCAGCGCGGGCGCCGTCAGCACCAGCCCGACGCCCGCGGAGGACTGGGCCTGCCAGCGGCCGGGGCGTGCCGCCCGCAGCACGCTCAGCGGGCCGGTCATCCGCCGACCAGCTCTCGCCAGGGCTGCTCGACCGCCTTGCGGTTGTCCACCCACCACTGCGGGTCCAGCCGCACCTGATTGTCCCGCGCGTGGGCCGCTGGCAGCAGCGCCGCCTCGCCGCTCGTGAGATGACGCGCGGTCTCGACGTTGGACATCCCGTACGCGAGTTGCCTGGCCAGCCCCGCCTGCGCCTCGGGATGGGTGGCGTACCACTCCAGGTAGCGCATCGCCTCCGCAGCGTTCGGCCCGCCCTTGACCACCACCATGTAGTTGGGGTTGACGAGCGAGCCCGACCATTCGAGCCGCAGCTTCACGCCCTGGTCCATGAGCGCCTTGGCCCGCCCGTTCCACATGATCGACATATCGACCTGCTGGTCGCGCATCACCTGCATCTGCTGGTCACCGCTGGTCGTCCACACGTCGACGTGTGGCTTGATCTTCGCCATGCTCGCGAAGGCGCGCTTGGTGTCGATCGGGAACACGTCTTTCGCGGGCATGCCGTCGGCGACCAGCGCGGTGGCGAGCATGGCGGCGGCGTTGTCGGGCAGGGCGCGGCGGCCGGGGAAGGCCGCAGTGTCCCAGAACTGCGCCGGATCGGCCGGGCACTTGGCCACCTTGGCCGTGTTGCACGCGATGACGTAGCCGGTCTCGGCGAGGCCCACGCCGTAGCCGGTGACCGTCCCGGGCAGAGAGACCTTCTCCAGCCGGGCCTTCACGTCCCGGGGCAGTGGCTCCAGGAGCCCCAGCGCGTTGAGCTGCGCCGCGTCGGCACCGGCCAGTCCTTCGATGACATCCCAGCTCACGTTCCCGCTCTGAGCCTGGGCCTGAAGCTTGGCGGCGAACCCGGTGCCGACGTTGACCTGCTGGAACGTCGTACCGGTCGCTTTCGTGTAGGGGTCTTCGAGCTCCTGCTTGAGCGCCTTGCCGGTGACTCCGCCGTAGTTGGCCGCGACCAGGGGCCGGTCGGCGGAGGCGTCGCCGGCGGACTCCCCGCAGGCTGTCAGAGCGAGCAGGCATGTGCTCGCGGCGGTGGCCAGACAGGCGCGACGCCATGTCCCGGTGATGTCCATGGGACCTCCTGTATTTCAATGCTTAGAACCATATCGATCGTTCGATATGTGTCAAGCATGTGAAACCGGGATTTTTTGTCGGACGGTGGCGGGGAGCTCGAACCAGGCGGCCTTGCCCGCCGGGGTGGCGGCACTGCCCCAGCAGCAGGCGAGCGCGTCGAGCAGGCGCAGCCCATAGCCGCCCTCGCCGCGTTCGAGCGGCCTGCGCGGCAAGGGAGCGACCGGGTGCCGACCCTCGACCTCACAGCGCAAGAGCCCGTCGACCAGCCAGACGGTGAGCCGCACCGGCCCGGTCGCGTGATGCAGCGCATCGGTGACCAACTCGCTGACCAGGAGTTCGGCGACCTCGGAGACTTCATCCGCGCTCCAGTCGGCCAGTTGCGTCCGCACGAGCACGCGGGCCACGGGCGCGGAGACGGAGTTGTACGGCAACGTCCAGGACGCCGACCACAGGTAGTCCGCCTCAGCGGGCGTATCATCCACGGATGCGGCTACGGCCCAGGGCGTCTCGAGCGGGCCGTTCGCGGGCTTGACATAGGCAGGATCTGTCGCGTTCATGCCGGACCTCGCATGGGGCCTGGGAGTGACGGTTCTTGAACGCGGTGCATGAACATGATCGCTTCCTTTTGGCTGCGGGTGATGGATATAAAAATCACCATAGCGATCGTTCGATATCGACATAAACAAAGAGAATCGAGATCTTTTCGGATCGAATGGCTCAGCTCCAACAGCCCAGCGCCATCGCACCCAGTGGAGGGACTGTTTCCCCCTCTGAAGTCCCGTGATTCAGGCGAGATCGTAGACGAGGTGCTCGGCGAGCGCGACGACAGGCAGGTTGGTGGTGGCGCGAGGGATCACGGGCATGATCGAGGCATCGATGACCCAGAGGTTGTCGCTGCCGTGCACGCGTCCCGTGCTGTCGACCACAGCGCCCGCGGCCGGATCGGGGCCGATCGCGCAGGTGCCGACCGGGTGCCAGTAGTGGGCGGCGGAAGAACGCATCGCTGCCGCGTTCCCCCTTGGGCGGGCGCTGAACTCGTCGAGCGGTGCCCCGAGCAGGGGTGCCAGCGCCGGAGAAGCGGCCATGCGCCGGCACAGGTCGATGCCCTCCCGTTGCACGCCCAGGTCGGCGCCTTCCGGATCCGTCAGGTAGGCGTGGTCGACGATGGGCTTGGACGTGGGGTCGAGTGAGGAGAGCCGGAGCGTGCCTTGGGAGCGGGGAGTGAGGCAGGCGGCGGGGAGTACGCAGGCCCAGCCGTTGGCGGTGCGGGTGGTCCACGGCAGGAGATGGAGGTCGTAGGGGGCACTGCCGCCGGTCGAGCGGGCCTTGCCCATGACCTGCTCGTCTGGCAGAGGGCGCAGCCGTTCATAGTCGGCGAGCCGTCGCGCCAGTTCGTCACTTGCCGCGAAGCGCAGTTCGAGCATGGGGTGGTCATGCAGGTTGCGGCCGACGCCCGGAAGGTCGAGGCAGAGGCGCACACCGAGGGCGCGCAGTTCGTCGGCCGGGCCCACGCCGCTGCGCAGGAGCACTTCAGGGGTGCCGTAAGTGCCGCCGCAGAGCACGAATCGGTCGGCCTCCACGACGAGCCGTTCTCGTCCTCGCAGCACATGGGCGCGGCGGACCGCCGAGCCTGGGAGCTCGAGCCGGTCGACGAGCGCCTGGTCGACGATACGAAGCCTGCTCTTGTCCCGGACCGGATCGAGGTAGGCGAAACCTGTGTTCCAGCGCACGCCGCTGGGGTTGTTCACGGGTGACGGGCCGCAGCCGGAGCCACCGAAGAGGTCGTCCAGGTCGTCCGTCCGCGGGATCCCACACTCGATCATGGCTTCCATCGCCGCGGACTGGAAGGGGGTGAGCTCCTCGTCGGAGTAGTGCCTGACGAGCAGCCTGGCCGCGCCTTCCTTCATCAGACCGATGAGCGATACGTCGGTCCAGGAGAGTCCCCACGAGCGGTAGTCGGAGACGTGGCCCACAGTCTGAGAGGACGTTCTGCAACGGTATGGGCCTTTAATCCCTGCGTTTCGATAGGGATTTTCGGCAAATAGGTTGACGTTCAGTGTGAGTGCGCTCAACTGACAGTTATGGGCGAGCGCATGCCATACCCCA
>NZ_JAHKRM010000081.1 GCF_019396345.1 Nonomuraea guangzhouensis
TGAGTCGCACCCGCCGCCGGCCCCGGATCTCCGGGGCCGGCGGCATTGTCATGTCTACAGCAGGCGTACGCCGGTGCGGCGGGCGATCTGGGCCTGCAGTCTGGCCATCTGCCAGTGAAGGTCGACGAGTTGCTCGGTCAGTTGGGCCCAGGGAACGTCTGCCACGTCCTCGACGGCCAGGTGGTCGATCGCGGCCGCAAGCTCTCCCATCGCACGCTCCCGCTCCATCGGCATCCTCGTATCGAAACAACGTTCGAATGATATCGGAACACCGGCCACGCTGTCAGTCATTTGCCCCGCGAGTCGCCCCGGGCATGACAGATCCGCGAACGCCGGAACGCGGCGTTCGCGGAGTGCGGCGGGGGATCAGCCCTTGTTGTAGGCGGCGAGGACTTCCTTCGGATCGCCGTCCATCTTGATCTTGCCCTTGTGCAGCCAGATGACCCGGTTGCAGGTCTCCTCGATGACCCTGAGGTCGTGGGCCACGAGGAAGACCGTGCCGGCCGACTCGCGGATCTGCTTGATGCGTTCCTCGCTCTTTTTGCGGAACTCGCGGTCGCCGGTGGCCAGGGCCTCGTCGATCAGCAGCACGTCGTGTGTCTTGGCCGAGGAGATGGCGAAGCGCAGCCGGGCGCCCATGCCGGAGGAGTAGGTCGACATCGGCAACTGGACGAACTCATCGATGCCGGAGAAGTCGACGATCTCCTGGTATTTCTCTCTGACCTCGCTCGGGGACATGCCCATCGCGTAGCAGCCGAGCACGATGTTGCGCTCGCCCGTGAGCTCGCGCATGAGCGCCGCGTTGACGCCGAGCAGCGACGGCTGGCCGTCGGTGTAGACGGCACCCTCGTGCGGCGGCAGGAGGCCGGCGATGGCACGCAGCAGCGTGGACTTGCCCGAGCCGTTGCGGCCCACGACGCCGATCGCGTCGCCGTGGTAGGAGACGAAGGACACGCCCTTGACGGCGTGCACCTCCTTCATCTGCGGGCGGCCCTGGCGCTTGAGCAGGCGCGTGAGGGCGTTGACCGCGTTGCCCTTCTCGTTGTCGCTGGCCGCGCCGTAGACCCGGTAGACGATGTGGAGGTCGTCGACGATGACGGTGGGAGTCCCCGTGGGGACGTCCAGAGGCCGCTTGCCGGCGGGGGCCGGATTGGGGTGCACCCTGACGTCCTTGCTGGGCTCGTCCTTGCCGGGGACGGCCTCGTCGGGGACGGCGGGCTCCTGGCCCTTCACCTGTGACAGCTCCTTGGTCAGTTCAGCCACGCCCGTACCTCTCCTCAGCCCGCCAGAAGTACCAAAAGCCGAAGCCGAGTGCGAACACTGCCCAGAATACGCATGACACCCACACCATCGTCGGGGGGTTGTGCCCGTTCTCGGGATGGTAGGTCTCGATGAGGATGTCGCGCATCCACTCGATGTAGGAGGCCGCGGGATTGAGGTACATCACGTTGGCCACCCACTGGGGCAGATGCGCGGCGTTGACCACCTTGTCCTGGATCGAGAAGAAGACGCCCGAGGCGTAGAGCCAGGTGCGGGTGATGAACGGCAGTAGTTGGTTGAGGTCGCGCATGGAGGAGCCGAGCCGGGCGATCACCAGACCGGCGCCGATGTTGAACATTGTCTGCAACAGCAGCACGACCGGGATCATCAGCCAGAACCAGGTAGGCCATTCTTTGGTGGCCACCACGAGCGCCAGGAGCACGCCCATGGAGATGGCGAGCTGCTGGAGCTCCTGGATCGTGTAGGCCAGTGGCAGGGAGGCTCTGGGGAAGTGGAGCGCCCGGATCAGCGACAGGTTGCCCGAGATCGACTTGGCGCCCGCGGTCACTGTCCGCTGCGTGTAGGTGAAGACGAACATCCCGGTCAGCAGGAAGGCCGGGTAGTTGTCGATGTTCTTGTTGCCCCCGAGGATCAGGCCGAACATCAGGAAGTAGATGGCGGCGTTCAGCAGCGGGGTCAGGACCTGCCACAGCTGGCCCAGGGCCGAGCTGGAGTACTTCGAGACGTTGCGCGAGGTCGCGTACGTCAGGATGAAGTGACGCCGCTCCCAGAGCTGGCGCACATAGACAGGAAACCTCGGCCGTGCGATGGCACGACGAAGCCCATATCTCGCGGCGAGCTTGGCCAGCGGCTCCTGCCCGCTTCGGCCGCCCGCCTGGGCGTCCGCTACAGCGGATTCCGGCTGGCTCATGGCAAGGACTCTATTGGATCCGGCTCGGTGAGGTGTCTGTCGCGGCGGTTCGCGACAGACTGTTGGACGGTGTCCCGCGCTGCCCGGTTCCAAGGCTGGTCCCAGGGCATGTCAAGACTTGCCCAACCGTAACTCAGCGACACGCGGGATCGCGGCTAGGGCGTGACCAGTGGCGGCAAGGAGGTATTTTTCATCAGCTGTTCACGTCCCATACTGTCCGCTTTAGGGGTTTCTCGATGGATTTGGTGCTCCATGCGAGAAATGACTGTGACGTTGGATAAGCGCACGTGTGACCGAACTGCAACGCACCAGAGACTCGCTGGTGGCAAGTAGTAAGGGATAGTCGCGATCGACTGGCAGGGCGTCGGCTGGTTTGACCAGGTCAGCCAAACCCGGGGGACGACAAGGCACCCCCGTCAGGCTGCTCACGATCATCGCAGCTCAGCGCTTACGCCCACCTGTTTGAGGGAGGAATCTTTTTACCATGCGTGTTACTAAGGGCGCACAGATCGTCGCCGGTACCGCGCTGCTAGCCCTCGCGGTCGCCGCGTGTGGCGGCGGCGGAGCCACGACCGGCAACCCCGCGTCGGGCGGAGCCGGCGACACTCCGGTCCGCATGGAACTGGGCGAGCCGCAGAACCTGCTGGTCCCCTCGAACACCACGGAGTCGGAGGGCGCTGAAGTCCTCGCCTCGGTGTTCGAGCCGCTCGTCAACTACGACGAGAACAAGCAGGTCGTCCTGGCAGCGGCGGAGTCGATCGAGAGCACCGACAACAAGGTGTGGACGATCAAGCTCAAGCCTTACACGTGGCAGGACGGCCAGCCGGTCGTCGCGCAGAACTACGTTGACGCGTGGAACTACGCGGCAAACCAGGACAACGCCCAGGGCGCCGGTTACTTCTTCGGCCGCGTCGACGGTTATGCCGACCTCAACCCCGGTGAGGGCAAGACGGTCGCCACCAAGGAGATGAAGGGCCTCAAGGCGGTCGACGACTCGACCCTGCAGGTCACGCTCACCGCGCCGTTCTCCCAGTTCAAGACCATGCTGGGCTACACCGCGTTCTACCCGCTGCCCAAGAGCGCCTTCGGGCCCGACGGCAAGGTGACGCAGGAGTACGGCGAGAAGCCGGTCGGTCAGGGCCTGTTCAAGCTGGACAAGCCCTACAAGAAGGGCACTGACCAGACCATCGACCTGACGGTCTATGACAAGTACCCGGCCAAGAAGCCGACCGGCTGGACCAAGCTGCAGTTCAAGCTCTACAACAGCTCGGAGACGGCCTACAACGACCTGCAGGCCGACAACGTCGACATCCACGACTCGCTGCCCGCCTCGGCGATCTCCAGCGCCAAGACGGCGCTCGGTGACCGCTACCAGGACCAGCCGGACGCCGGCGTCGGGTACATCGGCTTCCCGCTGAAGTACAACGACGAGTACAAGGACGTCAAGATGCGCGAGGCCATCTCGATGGCCATCGACAGGAAGACCATCGCCGAGACGGTCTTCTCCGGCACCCGTTCGCCGGCTGACGACTTCATCAACCCGGCCATCGACGGCTACCGCCAGGGCGCCTGCCAGGCCTGCCAGTACAACCCGACCAAGGCCAAGGAGCAGTACGCCGCGGCCAAGGGCCCGACGAAGCTGGAGCTCGGCTACAACGCCGACGGTGGCCACAAGGAGTGGATCGAGGCCGCGGCCAACAACCTCCGCGCCAACCTCGGCGTCGAGGTGACGGTCAAGCCGTTCGAGAAGTTCGCGAGCATCCTTGACGCCCTCGACAAGAAGGAATACAAGGGCATGTTCCGGATGGGCTGGGCGATCGACTACCCGTCCGCCGAGAACTACCTGACGCCGATCTTCTCGACCGGCGCCATCAAGACCGGCTCCAACTACGCCGGCTACTCCAACAAGGAGTTCGACGAGACGGTCGCCAAGGGTGACCAGGCGCCGACTCCGGAGGAGGGGCTGAAGTTCTACCAGGCGGCGGACGACATCCTCATCAAGGACCTTCCGTACATCCCTGTGTACTTCTACCGTAACAACTCGGGATACTCGACCAAGGTCAAGAACGTCAAGATCAACCTGCTCAACCAGGTTGAGTGGGCCGACGTCGAGAAGGCCTGACGCTGTTCGCGGGGGTGGGCGGTTAGCCGCCCACCTCTCGAGAGCCCGCCACGAAGGCAGTCATGGGGGCCATGAAACCCCGGGTCCCGGCGACTGCCTTCTTGGCATGTACGGGAGGCTTGAATGGGCCGTTACGTTATTAGGCGCCTGATCCAGGCGATACCAGTCCTGCTGGGCGCCACCCTCTTCATCTTCGCCATCGTCTTCGCGCTCCCTGGCGACCCCATCGCGGCGCTGGCCGGCGAGAAGAGGCAAGATCCCAACATCGTGCTGATCCTGCGGGATCAGTACCACCTCAACGATCCGCTGCTGCTGCAGTACTGGTACTACATCAGCAACATCTTCCTGCACGGCGACTTCGGCAGGACCTTCGCCGGTGTGCCCATCACCCAGTTGATGGCGGGCAAGTTCCAGGTCACGCTGAACCTGGCGCTCGTCGCCCTCGTCATGGAAGCGATCATCGGTGTCCTGCTCGGCCTGTGGGCGGCGTTGCGCCGCGGTCAGGCCATCGACACCATGATCCTGGCCGCGACGCTGCTGCTCATCTCCGTCCCGCCGCTGGTGACCGGCTTCGTGCTGCAGCTGTGGCTGGGCGTCTGGCTGAAGCAGGCCGTGGGCGCGGAGATCTTCCCGATCGCGGGAATCAACGCGGGGCTGAAATCGTACTTGCTCCCCGGATTCGTGCTGGCGGGTACGTCGATCGCGTATCTCACCCGGCTCACCAGAACGAGCCTGGTCGAGACGCTGAGATCCGACTACATCCGAACAGCGACCGCGAAGGGATTGTCCAGACGAAGAGTCATCGGCCGGCACGGGTTGCGTAACGCGCTGATCCCCTTGGTCACCTACCTGGGCGCCGACCTCGGCACGCTCATGGGCGGTGCGGTGATCACCGAGACGATCTTCAACATCCCGGGTATCGGCCTCCAGATCTATCAAGGCGTATACCTACGAGAGCAACCTATCGTCGTAGGTATCGTGACAATCCTGGTGCTGGTCTACATCGTGGCGAACCTGGTCGTGGACCTGTTGTACGCCGTGCTCGATCCGAGGATTCGCTATGAGTAACGACCCACAGGTCGGACCTGTGCAGACCGCTACCGCGCCGACCCCTCCGGACAAGCTCAAGAAGGAGGCGAAGCCGGCAAGTCTTTGGAGCGACGCCTTCTATGACCTGCGACGTCGGCCGATGTTCATCGTCTCGTGCGTCCTCATCGCGATCCTGCTGGTCATGTCGTTCTGGCCGTCGTTGTTCACCTCGATCAACCCCTTCGACGCCAAGACCTGCGAGCTGGCCACGGCCAGGCAGGGACCGAGCGCGGGCCACATCTTCGGCCGCGACAGCCTCGGCTGCGACGTCTACGCCAGGGCGATCTACGGCGCGCGCAACTCGATCGTGATCGGCGTGAGCACCACCATCATCACGGCGATCGTCGGCGGTCTGCTCGGTCTCCTCGCGGGTGCCCGCGGCGGAGCCGTCGACACGGTCACGTCCCGGGTCACGGAGGTCTTCTTCGCGATTCCGTGGATCCTCGGCGCGCTGCTCATCTCGGCCACCTTCAGGGACGCGGACCTGGGCATCTGGATCGTGGTCATCGCGCTGGCCGTGCTGGCCTGGCCGATGACGTTCCGCATCATGCGGGCCGCCGTCATCACCGCCAGAAACCAGGACTTCGTGGTCGCGGCCCGTGCCCTGGGCGCGAGTCAGAGCCGGGTCATGTTCGGGCACCTGCTGCCGAACGCGGTCGCCCCGGTGATCGTCATCGCGACGATCAACCTCGGCGGGTTCATCTCGGCCGAGGCGGCGCTGTCGTTCCTGGGAGTCGGGGTCCAGTCCCCGGACATCTCCTGGGGCCTGATGATCGCCGACGCCCGCAACCGGTTCCTGGAGGCGCCGCTGCCGCTCGTCTTCCCGGCGGTGTTCCTGAGCATCACGGTGCTCGCGTTCATCATGCTGGGCGACGCCGTACGCGACGCTCTCGACCCGAAGCTCAGGTAGGAAGGGGGTTCAAGTGAGAAAGGCATCAACGGACGTGTTGCCCGCCGAGGGAGGGCTGGGCGACGAGCCGCTGCTCGCCGTGGAAGATCTGCACGTGGAGTTCGCCACCCGCGCGGGCGTCGTGCGTGCGGTCAACGGGGTGAGCTACTCGCTCAGCCCCGGTGAGACTCTGGCCGTGCTGGGGGAGTCGGGTTCCGGCAAGTCCGTGACCGCTCAGGCGATCATGGGCATCCTGGACATGCCGCCGGCCCGCATCCCCAAGGGTGAGATCCGCTTCCGCGGCACCGACCTGCTGAAGCTCTCGGACGAGGCACGCACCCAGGTGCGTGGCCAGCGGATCGCGATGGTGTTCCAGGACGCGCTGTCCGCGCTCAACCCGGTGTTCACCGTGGGCTGGCAGATCAGCGAGATGTTCCGGGTGCACCGTGGCCTGTCCAAGCGCGACGCCTACAACAAGGCGATCGAGCTGATGGACAAGGTGCGCATCCCGGCCGCCAGGCAGCGCGTCAACGACTATCCGCACCAGTTCTCCGGGGGCATGCGCCAGCGCATCATGATCGCCATGTCGATCGCGCTGGACCCCGAGGTGCTGATCGCGGACGAGCCGACCACCGCGCTCGACGTGACGGTTCAGGCCCAGATCATGGAGCTGCTCGCCGAGCTCCAGCGTGAGAGCAACATGGGCATGATCCTCATCACGCACGACCTCGGCGTCGTCGCCGACGTCGCCGACAAGATCGCGGTCATGTACGGCGGGCGGATCGTCGAGAACGCCAGCGTGCACGACATCTACAAGTCCCCGGCCCACCCCTACACCAAGGGGCTGCTGGAGTCGATCCCCCGGGTCGACCTCAAGGGCCAGGAGCTGTACGCGATCAAGGGCCTGCCGCCCAACCTGCTCGACATGCCGACCGGCTGCGCCTTCCACCCGCGGTGCCCGTACCGCCAGGACAACTGCGTGACGGACAACCCCCCGCTCTACGAGATCAGCGGCACGCGCAGCAGCGCCTGTCACTACTGGAGGGAGGTCCTCGATGGCGACCAAGGGTGAGCGGATTCTCGAAGTCCGGGACCTGGTCAAGCACTTCCCGCTGACCCAGGGCATCCTGTTCAAGAAGCAGATCGGCGCGATCAAGGCCGTCGACGGCGTCTCGTTCGACCTCAGCAGGGGCGAGACGCTGGGCATCGTGGGCGAGTCGGGCTGTGGCAAGTCCACGCTGGCCAAGGTGCTCATGGCGCTGGAGCGGCCGACCTCCGGCTCGGTGAAGATCAGCGGGCGGGACATCGCCAAGGCCAAGGGCCCTGAGCTCAAGCGGATGAGACGCAACATCCAGATGGTGATGCAGGATCCGTACACCTCCCTGAATCCCCGGATGACCGTCGGCGACATCATCGGCGAGCCGTTCGACATCCACACCGAGGTCGCCCCCAAGGGCGAGCGCCGCCGCAAGGTGCAGGAGCTGCTGGAGGTCGTGGGCCTCAACCCCGACCACATCAACCGCTACCCGCACCAGTTCTCCGGCGGGCAGCGCCAGCGCATCGGCATCGCCCGAGGGCTGGCGCTCCAGCCGGAGATCATCGTCTGCGACGAGCCGGTCTCCGCGCTCGACGTGTCGATCCAGGCCCAGGTCATCAACCTGCTGGAGCGGCTGCAGAACGAGTTCGACCTGGCGTACATCTTCATCGCCCACGACCTGTCGGTGGTGCGCCACATCTCCGACCGGGTCGGGGTGATGTACCTCGGCAAGATGGTCGAGCTCGGCAAGGACACCGAGATCTACGACAAGCCCGCCCATCCGTACACGCAGGCGCTGCTGTCGGCCGTGCCGGTCCCCGACCCCGAGGGCCGCGAGCAGCGCGAGCGGATCATCCTGCAGGGCGACCCGCCGTCGCCCGCCAACCCGCCGTCGGGCTGCCGCTTCCGCACCCGCTGCTGGAAGGCGCAGGAGATCTGTGCGGAGGAGGAGCCGCTGCTGCAGATCAGGCCGGGGACGGCGCACGAGAGTGCCTGTCACTTCGCCGAGACGCACGACGTGGTCCACATCGGCTGACCACCGGCCCCAGGCCCCTCGCGGGAACTTTCCGCGGGGGGCTTTTTCCTGTCCGTCTTGGTCAACGGGTCGCTATGACGGCCGAGCCGTGGCCGAACAGGCCCTGGTTGGCGGCCAGGCCGACCCTGGCGCCCTCGACCTGGCGCTCGCCCGCCCGGCCGCGCAGCTGCCGGGTCAGCTCACAGACCTGGGCGATGGCCTGGGCGGGGATGGCCTCGCCGAACGAGGCGAGCCCGCCGGACGGGTTCACCGGCACGCGCCCGCCGAGCGCGGTGTCGCCCGCCCGCAGCAGCTTGCCGGCCTCACCGGGGGCGCAGAGGCCCACGTCCTCGATCCAGTCCAGTTCGAGGGCCGTGGACAGGTCGTACACCTCCGCGAACGACACGTCACCCGGCCCGATGCTCGCCTCCTCGTAGGCGGCGTGCGCGATGGCGGCCCTGAAGGGCCGTTCCGGAGGGGGTACGGCGGCGGAGGAGTCGGTCGCGAAGTTCGGCAGCTCCAGAACCGTGTTGGGGAACGTGGGCGTCACCGTCGAGACGGCGGCGATGCGCACCGGGTCCGTCATGCCCAGCCGGCGGGCGTACTCCGGCGAGGCCAGGACGAGCGCGGCGCCGCCGTCCGAGGTCGCGCAGATGTCCATGAGCCGCAGCGGGTCGGCCACCATGGGCGAGGCCAGAACCTCCTCGGCCGTGACCGCCTTGCGGTAGCGGGCCATCGGGTTCAGCGAACCGGCCAGGGAGTTCTTGACCTTGACGGCGGCGAAGTCCTCGGCGGTCTCGCCGTACAGGGCCATCCGCCTCCGCGCGTAGAGCCCGAAATATGCGGGATTGGTGGCACCGAGTAGCCGGAACCTCAGCCAATCCGGATCATCCGGGCGATCGCCGCCGACCGGCTTGAAGAACCCCTTGGGTGTGGCGTCCGCGCCCACCACCAGCGCCACGTCGCAGAGCCCGGCCATGATCCGGGCGCGCGCGATGTCGATCGCCTGCGCCCCCGACGCGCACGCCGCGTAGCACGACGCGATGCGGGCGCCGGACCAGCCGAGGGCCTGCGCGTAGGTGGCTCCGGCGATGAACCCCGGATATCCGTTCCTGATCGTGTCGGCGCCCACCAGGAACTGGACGTCGGTCCAGGCGATCCCGGCGTCTTGCAGCGCCTGCCTGGCCGCCGCCACGCCGTACTCCGCGAACGGTCTGCCCTGCTTGCCCCACGGATGCATGCCCGTGCCCAGCACCACGACGCTCACGAGGCGCGACCCCACATCCACACCAGCGGTCCGTCGGCCAGCGGGCCGTGGGTGAGCTCGACCTCCATGCCGACCTCCAGCTCGTCCGCCGTGAGGTCCTTGACCTGCCCCAGCACCACGATGCCCGCGCCGGCCAGCTCCACCGCCGCCAGCGTCACAGGCGTGTACGGATCGGCGGCCACGAACGGCTCGGGCGGCGGATAGGAAGCGCTCGTGTACGACCAGACCCGCCCGCGCCTCGGCAGTCTGGTCTCCTCCATGGACTCCCCGTCGCAGTGCGGGTTGCGGCAGAACCCGCGCTGCGGCGGGAAGCAGACCGTGCCGCACGCCGCGCACCGGGTGCCGATCAGGTGGGTGCCGTCCTCTTCTATGGCGAACCAGCCGTCGATCGCAAGGCTCATAGGCAGGAGTATCACACAAGCGCTTGCTAGGTTACATCCCTCCCGCGACACCGGTGCCGTACGAGCACCCGGGCCGACATGGCCGCCGTCAGCAGCACCATGGCGAACACCACCGGCAGCCGCGACGACGGCGGCGGCCGGGAGACCGGGCCGTCGCCGAAGTAGCCGCCGGGGCCCACGCCGGCCGCGGCCGGCCTGGCGGCGGGACTGGG
>NZ_JAHKRM010000082.1 GCF_019396345.1 Nonomuraea guangzhouensis
CGCATGGTCGCCCGGGGCATCGTCGTCGAACCCGAACCGGGCCTCTTCGCGCTGCCCCAACCGAGCTCTCACGAATAGATAGCGCTGCCCAGACTCAGACCTGACGAACGCTCACAGAACACCCACTCAGACTGATCTACGACGATCAGCTGGCCAGCGCCTGCACCAGACGCTCCCGCTGCTGCGAGGTCAGCCCGCCGACCCGGCGCTTCTCAGTCACCCCTGAAACGGCCATCAGCGCCGCGACCCTCGCCGGCCCGTAACCAGGCACGGCTCGAAGCACCTGCACTACCCGGGTCTTCTTCACCAGCTCCTCACCGCGACGGTCGAACACCTCCGCCGCGCTGGTCGTACCGGACCTCACCCCGGCCAACAGCGCGCCACGCGCCGTACGCGCCTCGGCCGCCTTCTCCAAGGCCTTCGTCCCGCTGCTCCACCGCGAAGAGAACACCGACTACTTGATCAGCGGCTTTTACCAGTCTGGGAGGCCTAATGCCCCGGCGAACCGGCAGAGACACATGCGCGCAACTCGCTTTTACTGCAAGCCACACAACGTGACCACCGTCACGCAGAGCTACTTTGCCCCGGTGGCGGCGACCGAGCGCCGGGCCTCAGAGGCGGGCAGCCACCCGTCAATCACAACGCCCGCACCCTGGTCGGGCTGACGGTCAACCCAGGCTGCGCCAGGCGAGCCCTCCTGGACGCCTGCGGCGCCAATAAGGGAAAGTGGCACGTCAGGCGGGCCATCGTCACGGTCGGAGGTAGGCGAGATCTACCCCGCCGATCGCGAATTCGTCGCGAAGGTGACCAACCTTGAGTCGGCGGGGCTGGCGCGGATATCAGGGTGTGGGGGCTCTCATCCCGGCCGAGGGAGTAGGGCTGGTGGCAATCGCCAGCCGACGTTGAACACCGTTCGGCGACCTCTCACGTCTGCGCGCAGAGCGTTCCAGCCACAGCCCCTGCTATCTGTCCGTTCGATCATCGTGTCGACGGCCGATAACCACACCGGACCTACGGATTCAAGACGACGGCAAGCAGGCCGAACGTGGGCGTCATCGAAGACGTACGCGGCACGGGCGACGGGCGTGTCTACACGGAGGTTGCGCTCCGCTGCCGAATGGCTGCGACCAGCGCTTTTGCATCAGGCCTCACCTCTCTTCGTGGCATTAAGCCTTGGTCAAGTCGTCGCGCTGGTCGTCTCGTTCGTGCTCGTCGCTGGAGATGAGCTCATCTCGGAGTTGTTCAAGGTTGATGTCGTGGCTGGTGTATTTGAGCTCGCGAGCCACTTTTGTTTGCTTGGCCTTGGCGCGACCCCGCCCCATTGACTGCCTCCCTTGCCCCTGGCCCGCATGAGCCCTGCCGCCACTACCGATTTGCGACCTTTATGGTATCTGGTCCCCCTCGCGCCCGACCAGTTCGTGGTCGCCACTTGAGGATGGATGCCATCCCGGTCCTGGTCGCGACAGTACCTTACGTACTTACAATTTGAACAATCCTGCAATTTGCAACATCATGGGGACGATGCGCCTGCTGGCAGGTGCTGGACGGTGGTCGGGGATCGGGAGGCAGGACGTGAGCGAGTTCGTGGCAGAGCTTCGGGCACGCATCGATGAGGCGGACGCCGAGTTGTTGCGCGCGCGTGAGGTGCGTGACGACCATGCTGTGGACGCCCTTACCGCGCGGCTGGAGAGCCTGTTGCGCATCGCTGCTCAGCACGATGTCGACGTCCGGTACCCCGCTAATCGGACCGATTGATCATGTCGTTGCCGCTGTATGAGGCCAAGGCCGAGCTGTTTCGCACGCTCGGGCATCCGGCCAGGATTCGGGTGCTGGAGTTGCTGCGGGATGGGCCGTTGCCGGTACGCGAGCTGTTGGCTGCGATCGATATCGAGGCTTCCAATCTGTCCCAGCAGCTGGCGGTGCTACGCCGTGCCGGGATGGTGAACGCTACTCGAGAGGGGACGACGGTGATGTATGCGCTGCCGACCCCGGATGTGGCTGACCTGTTGCTCATCGCTCGGCGGCTTCTTGCCCAGATGCTGGGCGGGCAGGACAGATTGCTGGCGGAGTTGCGGGCGGAGTCACGCGGATGAGTATGGGCTCGGCGGGGGTGAAGTTGCGCACCCGTTTTCTCGGGCTGCTTCCGCGTCGTTCGGACTGGGCAGCGGCGCGTCGACATCCTCGTCGTGACCTGCTGGCAGGTGTGACGGTCGCGATTGTGGCGTTGCCGCTGGCCTTGGCTTTCGGGGTCAGCTCGGGGCTGGGCGCCCAGGCCGGGCTGGCCACCGCGATCGTGGCTGGGGTGCTGGCCGCCGTGTTCGGCGGGAGCAACCTGCAGGTGTCCGGGCCGACCGGCGCGATGACCGTCGTGCTGGTGCCGATCATGCACCAGTTCGGCGCGAGTGGGGTGCTCATGGTCGGGTTGCTGGCCGGGGTGGTGCTCATCGTGCTCGCGGTCGCCAGGGTTGGCAGGTTCGCCCAGTTCATGCCTACCCCGGTGATCGAAGGTTTCACCGCGGGCATCGCCGTGGTCATTGCCTTGCAACAGGTTCCTGCCGCGCTCGGTGTGACCGGGATGGATGGCGAGCGGGTCTGGCAGGTGGCCGCGGCGGCGCTCGCCCGTTATGCCGGTGAGCCTGACCCGGCGCCGCTGGTGATGGCGCTGGCGGTGGCCGCCTTGATGTTGGTTGGTGCGCGCTGGCGGCCGGGCGTGCCGTTCTCGTTGGTCGGGGTGGTGCTGGCGAGTGTGGTGGCCGAGGTCGCCGGGCTCGGGGTCGCCCGCATCGGCGCGCTGCCCGCCACGTTGCCTGCCCCCTCCCTGGCTTTCCTCGACGCTGGAGCGCTGGCCGCGTTGCTGCCATCGGCGTTGGCCGTGGCGGCGTTGGCCGCGTTGGAGAGCTTGCTGTGCGCGTCGGTGGCCGATGCGATGAGTGTCAATGAGCGGCACGACCCGGATCGGGAGTTGTTCGGGCAGGGCATCGCGAATCTGGTGGCGCCGCTGTTCGGTGGCGTGCCCGCGACCGCGGCGATCGCCCGTACCGCGGTCAACGTGCGTTCCGGCGCCCGGTCCCGGGTGGCGGCCATCATCCACGCGGTAGTGCTCGCTGTGATCGTGTTCGCCGCCTCCGGGCTGGTCGCCAGGATCCCTCTCGCCGCGTTGGCCGGGGTGTTGCTGGCCACCACGGTGCGGATGGTCGAGGTAGGCTCGTTGCGCGCGATCGCCCGCTCGACCCGGGGCGATGCGCTGGTGATGGCGTTGACGTTCGTGGTCACCGTGGCGTTGGATCTGGTCACGGCCGTGGCGCTGGGTATCGGGGTGGCGATCGTATTGGCGCTGCGGGCTGTGGCCCGCACGGTCCAGGTGGAACAGGTGCCTCTCGAGGCCGGGGATCACACCGAGGAGGAGCGTCGACTGCTGGCCGAGCACATCGTCGCCTACCGTTTCGACGGCCCGCTGTTCTTCGCGGCCGCGCACCGCTTCCTGCTGGAGCTGTCGCAGGTCGCCGACGTGCGGGTGGTGATCCTGCGCTTGTCCCGGGTGACCACTATCGACGCCACCGGCGCCCACGTTCTCGGCGATGCGATCACCCGGCTGGAACAGCGCGGCATCACGGTGCTGCTGTCGGGCATCAAGCCCCGCCATGGCCAGGTTCTGGCCGCGCTCGGCGTGGCCGAGCACCTGCGCCGTGACGGTCAGATCTTCCCGGACACCCCGGCTGCCATCGCCCGGGCACACATACTGCTCGCCTCAGAAGGAGCTGCTGAGGCGGCTGTCGCGGTCACGACATAAGTCCATCCCCGCGCACGCCTGCGCGGGGATGGGCCAAGGCACACCATAGAGGCAGGGTCCTTCGAGGAGGATGCCATGGACCAGGCGCTACCCTCCGGCCCGCGCGTGGTCGTGGGTGTCGATGACTCTCCTGGCTCGCGCTGGGCGCTGGCCTGGGCGATCGGGGAGGCGCGGCTGCGTCGTGCACCGCTGCTCGCGGTGCACGTGAGCCGCGCCCCCATCCACCCGATCGCCGAGGCGCTGCCCTACGATTACGACGCGTGTCTGGAGGAGGAGGCTAGGAGCACAGAGCTGATCGCAGCGCTGTTCGACGACGTGGCGGGAGGGGTCCCCGGCGACCTGCAGGTCGTGTGCGTCGCTCGGCTGGGCGAGCCCTGGCATCATCTCGTTGGACTCGCCCGCCAAGGTGATCTGCTGGTGCTCGGCAGGGGAAGGCGCCACTGGTTGAGCCGTCTTTTCCTGGTCTCCACGCGCCGGTACTGCACCCGCAACGCGCGCGCCACGCTGGTTGTCGTCCCACCAGCCTCGGCCCCGGACCATCCCGGTCTCCCTGCGGGGCGCATCGGCCGGCGCCTGCGCAGGCCGTGGATGCGTCACCCTCCCTGGCAATGACAAGCTGGCTGCCCGACCTATCCCTCCTTCGCCGCCGGCTCCTGCTCGGCCCGGGACAGTGCGGCGTCGATATCGGCGCACATCTCAACTGTCAGATCGCTGTGCTGCAACGCCCACAGAGTGAGCTTGTCGCGCGGTGGGCAGAGCATGACCCGGCGATGTGCCGACAGGTGGCGAACGGCCTCGACGATGGCCGCGCGCCCGGTGTATCCCCAGCCCGCCATCTCGGTGAGATCGATGACGAGCAGCCGATCACCATGTGTCAGCCTCTCCGCCACTGTTGCGGTGACCAGGTCAGACACGCTGAGCCCGGCATGGCCCGATAGCGAAAGGATCTCGATCGGGTCGCGTCGGTAATGGCGCCAATGGAAGGTCATGACGAAGGCCTGGCCTCAAGACGTGCCTTGGCAGGCACCCCGATCCTGAAGCCCGTCTTTCTGAACTCCAGAAGCCGCAAACTGCCGCAGGCCGGGCACGTGCCGTTGCACAGGGCCGTCGGGCGATGGTGGCGCCGACATCCCAGGCAGAGCAGAACCGGTGACCGATCTCCCATAACGTATACCAATCTTCTTACTTGCGAAAGTTAGCAATTAACAATATATCTAAGACTGTGGCAAAGAGAAAGGCGGCTCGGCTCAGATGAGGGGCGCCTGCGCAAAAGTGCCGGTTCGCAAGCCCGCCTGAGCCGTGAGCGACCCGTCCGGCGCCCAGATCCCGGACCCGCCGGAAGTCTTCGGATATCCGCCCGTCGACCCGGCGAAGCTCGCCGTGGCGACCCAGATGCGATGTTCGGCGGCGATGGCGCGCATGCGGGCATCGCGGCGGTTGCCCGCGCTCAAGGAGAACAGGGTGCTTGCGGCGTAGACATCGATGCCCAGGCCCGCGGTTGCCCGGGCATGTTCAGATACCCCGGAGTCTCTGCAGATCGCCAGGCCCAACCGCCAGCCATCGACCTCCACCACAGCGGGTTCGTCGCCGGAGGTGAACCGGTCCAGCTCCGAGGGGTGCAACCACATCTTGCGGTAGGCCACCGTTGCTTGCGTACCGTCGATGGCGAGCGTGGCGATGTAGTCCCGGCCGTCCGGTCCGCGCACCGGGGCGCCGGCCAGCGCGACGGCCTTCTCCTCCTTGCACGCCTGCACGATGGGCGTCAGCCGCGGGTCATCGGCGACGATCGAGGGCGCGGCCAGCTCATACCCGGTCAGGGACAGCTCCGGAAAGACCACGACGCGGGCGCCGCAAGTGCGGACCATCGCGACATGGATCGCGGCGTTGGCGGCGACATCGGCCGCAACGCAGAGCGGCTGGGCAACCGCGAGAGTGAGCGGAACGCGCATGTCGATCCTCCGAGGTCTGCATGTGGTGAGCGGGTGCCCGCCGAGCGGCTACCGGAGACCTGGCGGGCGCCCGCGGTCTATGAGGTGGAGGCGCGCAGGTCGTCCAACAGCTCGGCCTGCCCGCTCAGCACGCTGGTGAGAATCGTGCGGGCCACGGCCATCAGGTGAGCGATCTCCGGGCTGGTGATGGCGTAGTAGACGCTGGCACCTTCCTTGCGGGAGACCACGAGGTTGGCCCGCCGCAACACCGCGAGCTGCTGGGACAGGTGCGCAGGCTCGATGCCCACCTCGGGGAGCATCTCGGCGACCGAATGCTCGCGCTGACTGAGCAGCTCCAAAATCCGGATGCGGGCGGGATGCCCGAGCGTCTTGAAGAACTCCGCCTTCAGCTGATACAGCGGCAGGGCCACCGTGCTCTCTCCCCATCATGGTTGCTTCCCAGCGGATCGTGTGACCGCCGACCTTGATTGCTACCAAACCACAGTCGCTGCCCATCATTGTAAGCAATTGCTAACTTCAGCAACCATATGCGGCTCCTGTTGCGAATCATGCCCGGCCTCCCCAGTGGATCGCTGGTGCCGAGAGCCGGTCGTCCAGGTCATAAGCGATGCGCTCGATGACGCGCAGAACGCCCTCGACCTGCCGGATCATCTCCACCAGAGTGGGCACGACGGATCTGCGGGCGACCTGCCCGAAGATCGTGACGACGCCGGCACGGACATGGACGGTGAACTGGAGAGGGTCCAGGCGCAGCAGTCGTGGCAGAACCATTTCGCGGGCCGACGACGAGCGACCGTCCAATGCGATAATGCCTCAGGACTCGAGCCGCCTCATCCCCGGTGGCATCCGGACCGATCATGTGGGCGGAAGCGGTCATCAGCTCCCGCGCCGTGATCGTGATGTGGGCGGGGTCTCGGGGACCGCCACCTGTTCTGTTCACGGCAAGGTCGGCTCCGGAGATCACCCCGCACACTCGCCTGGAGCGGTCCAGGACCGGTACCCCGCTGACGCCGTGGGCATACAGCAACGCCACGATCCGACGAAACGGGGTGGTCCGCCCGACGGTCACCACGTCGGTTGTCATGGTGTCGCGCACGCGCGTTTTCTTCACTGATTCACCAGGTCATCGCGTTTAGGCGAGCATCGGGACATTGAGGCGTTGCAGCAGGGCACGGTATTCCTCCCACAACTCCTTGGGCAGCCGGTCGCCGAAGCTGCGGAAGTATGCGTGGATGAGCGCGGCCTCGTCGGTCCAGATCTCGCGCTCGACCGACAGCAACGTGCGCAGGTCCTCCTCGCTGATCTGCAGACCCTCGATGTCGAGCTGATCGGGAAGCAGTCCAATCGGTGAGGGTACGGCTTGCGCCTGGTCGTTGAGCCGCTCGACGATCCACTTGAGCACGCGGCTGTTCTCGCCGAAGCCGGGCCAGATGAATGTGCCGTCGGCGTTCTTGCGGAACCAGTTCACGTAGTAGATGCGCGGCAGCTTGGCGTTCTTGCGGCGGCCGATCTCCAGCCAGTGGGCGAAGTAGTCGCCCATGTTGTAGCCGCAGAACGGCAGCATCGCGAACGGGTCGTGGCGCAGCTCGCCGACCTTGCCCTCGGCGGCGGCGGTCTTCTCCGAGGCGACGCCTGCTCCCAGGAAGACGCCGTGCTGCCAGTCGAAAGCTTCCACCACCAAGGGTACGGTTGTCGCCCGTCGGCCGCCGAACAGGATGGCATCGATCGGAACACCTCGCGGGTCTTCCCATTCCGGCGCGATGATCGGGCACTGCGCGGCGGGCGTGGTGAACCGGGCGTTCGGATGCGCGGCGGGCTCGCCGCCACCTGGCGTCCAGTCGCGGCCCTTCCAGTCGCTCAGGTACACCGGTGGGGTGCCCGTCAGGCCCTCCCACCACACGTCGCCGTCGTCGGTCAGCGCGACGTTGGTGAAGATGCTGTTGCCCCACAGGGTCTTGATGGCGTTGGCGTTCGTGCTCTCGCCGGTGCCGGGCGCGACGCCGAAGAAGCCGGCCTCGGGGTTGATGGCGTAGAGGCGGCCGTCGTCGCCGAACCGCATCCAGGCGATGTCGTCGCCGACCGTCTCGACCTTCCAGCCGGGGATCGTCGGCTGGAGCATGGCGAGGTTGGTCTTGCCGCAGGCGCTCGGGAAGGCGGCCGCGATGTAGCGGGTCTCGCCGGAGGGCGGGGTCAGCTTGAGGATGAGCATGTGCTCGGCCAGCCAGCCCTCGTCGCGGGCCATGACGCTGGCGATGCGCAGGGCGTAGCACTTCTTGCCGAGCAGCGCGTTGCCGCCGTAGCCGGACCCGTAGGACCAGATCTCGCGGGTTTCCGGGAAGTGGCTGATGTACTTGGTCGAGCTGCACGGCCACGGCACGTCGTCCTGGCCGGCCGCCAGCGGCGCGCCGACGGAGTGGACGCACCTGACGAACTCGCCGCGCTCGGCTATGAGCCGGAGTGCGTCAGCGCCCATACGCGTCATGATCCGCATCGACACGGCGACGTAGGCCGAGTCGGTGATCTCGACACCGAGCTGGGAGATCTCGCCGCCCAGCGGGCCCATGCAGAACGGCACGACGTACATGGTCCGGCCGCGCATGCTGCCCTTGAACAGCTCGCCGAACGTCCGGCGCATCTCGGCGGGCGCGACCCAGTTGTTCGTCGGCCCGGCGTCCTCTTCATGCTCGGAGCAGATGAACGTCCGGTCCTCAACCCTGGCCACGTCACTGGGGTCGGACTTGGCGTAGAAGCTGTTGGGCCGTTTGGTCGGATTGAGCCGGGTGAAGGTCCCCTGTTCGACCAACAGCTCGGTGAGGTACTCCCATTCGGCCTGCGAGCCATCGCACCAGGAGATCCGATCGGGCTGAGTGAGCTCGGCGATCTCTCCTACCCAGTTGTTCATCTCGATCAAGCCGGGATGGCTCAGGCGTGCCTGCTCGAGTCCGGAAACGCTCTTCGACATGGCCCCCCGTTCAGCGAGCGTGATCGCTCTGTTTTCCAGCGGAATCTGTCGTGGTGAGGATCGCGAACAGTGCCTGTCGCGCTGCGCGTAGCAGCTCCGGAGTGTCCGGGCTGCTCAATGCGTACACCACCTTTCTGCCGCCACGGATGGCGGTGACAACCCCGGCAGCCCGGAGGATGGCCAGCTGCTGGGAGAGACATGATGCATCGACGTCGACCTCGGCCAGCAACTCCCGCACCGGACGTGGACCATCCGCAAGCAGCCTAAGGACGCGGATTCGCAAGGGATGCGCCAAAGCGCGGAACAGGTCGGCCTCGGCTTGCGCGAGCGGGATCGCCACAGTTACGCCTGGCCAGCCTCGAGGAGCTCGCGTACCTCGGAGAACAAAGCGGTGTCCACTCCATGACGTTGGGCGACGGTGAGGAGGTAGCGCACACGTTCGGAGTACACCTGTACGCCGTGATCGTCGCCCACGGTGCGAGCGTCGTCCAACTTCTTTGCCGCGACGCTGATCACCGTGTGAATTTCAACGGCGAAGTCGTCCATGCATCTGCCTCCCTCGGCCTGGTGCAGGCCGTCCACCCCTTATAGGCTTAACATACCAACCATGTTGGCAATTGCTAAGATCATCAATTTGTAGTTCTACTTTCCTTCACCCAGGTATCGGAACCGTAAACCCGGCATCGGGCGCAACAACGTGGCGTCGGGGGATGGGGAAAGGGCCTGCCGACTTTGACCATGCCGGGCCCGGAGAGGTCAGACGTGACCCAAACGACGGCTAGGACACGGAAGCGACGTGCGCAGATTGAGGCGCGCACGCTGCGCACCGACAGATGGTGCCTGACCCCGCTGCCGACGTTCCTGGCCCTCAGCCAAGAGATGACCGAGTTCGACGGGATCGCAAAGTCATGAGCTACAAGGCAAAGTTCAAGGTGTGGCGCGGTGAGGGCGGTGAGGGCAAGCTCGAGGACTTCACCGTCGAGGTGAACGAGGGCGAGGTC
>NZ_JAHKRM010000083.1 GCF_019396345.1 Nonomuraea guangzhouensis
GTCGTGTGAAAGGGGGCCCCGCACCTCATGGGTGCGGGGCCCCTTTCGCGTGTTCAGCGGCTTTCACATTGTTTGGGCGGCCTTCATGCGGCCCAGGCGGCTTTCACGCGTGCGAGCGGAGCGTGGCTCAGCTCCACGTGCCTCAGCGACGCGGGTCTCAGACGGCGGCGTGCAGCCAGCGGACCGGCGCGCCGTCGCCGGCGTACCTGAACGGTTCGAGCTCCTCGTCCCAGGGCCGGCCGAGCAGCTTGTCCAGCTCGTCCTCCAGCACCGCGCGTCCCTGGGCGGCCATCAGCATCGCGGTGCGGAGCCGGTCTTCGGGGATCATGATGTCGCCCGCGGCCCCGACGACCGCGCTGAAGGCGCCGAGCGTCGGCGTATAGGCATGACGGGACCCGTCGACCCCCGCTGAGGCGTCCTCGGTGACCTCGAACCGGATGCGCTGCCAGCCCATGAGGGAAGAGGTGATGGCCGCCGCGATGCCCGGGCGGCCTTCCCACTCCGCCTGCGCCCGCAGGACGTTGGGCGCGGCGGGTTGCGGCGTCCACGTAAGGTCCACGGGTACGCCAAGAACACCCGCGACCGCCCATTCGATATGAGGGCACAGCGCGGGCTGAGCTGAGTGGACGTAAAGCACGCCACAAGCAGACACCGGACCTCCCGATTCGGTACGAGGTGCGCCTTCCCCAACGGCCTCGCCCCGGGATGATCACAAGTGACTAGGGAGAGACTACCGTCGGTCGCAACCTGGCACCAGAGGGGGGCCATACCAACTTGGTGCGGCAGGGGCGTGTGACACACGGGTGAGCGCGGAAAGATACCCGCTCATGGACCTCCAATCTGTCGGTGAGTCGCTCATCCGGCCAGGTCAGATACTGACCGACCGCAGCGCGCTGTCCGTCGCGGCTCGCTGGACCCAGGCCGTCGCCGACGCCGACGGCGTCTGCGTGATCCATCTGTCGCCCGGCGTCGACCCCATCGAGATCACCATGGATCTGCGGGAGCACGGCTTCCGGGCCTCCCCCAACCATGTGCTCGCCGGACAGCCGCTGTTCTGGGGCGGGCCGGCGTCCCGGCCGTTCCCCTCGCCGCCCGTGCCGTACAAACCGGGCAGAGCGCGCTCGCCCGTCGTCGTGGGGCTGCTCGACACCGGGATCGCCGAGCACCCGTGGTGGGCCGACAGCGACTGGTACGAGGAGCAGCCGAGGGACGATGCCGAACTGCTCGAAGGTCGCCAGGCGGGTCACGGGACGTTCCTCGCCGGCCTGCTGCTGCGGCAGGCGCCGGGCGCGGGGCTGCGCGTGTGGCGGGTGCTCGACGGGGACGGCGTCGGCGACGAGGCCGGCGTGGTCCGCGCCCTGAACCGGCTGCGCGAGCGCCCACCCCCGATCCTGAACCTGTCCTTCGGCTGTCACACCTTCGACGACCGGCCGCCTCCCCTGCTGGACGACGCGCTGCGGGCCCTGCCCGACACCGTCACGGTGGCCTGCGCCGGCAACACCGCGACCGACCGGCCGTTCTGGCCGGCCGCGCTGCCCGACGTCGTGGGCGTGGCCGCGGTCGACGCGACGCAGGAGCGCCGGGCGCCGTTCTCCGCCTACGGCTCCTGGGTCAACGCGTGCGCCCGTGGCGAGTGGCTGGCCAGCAGCTTCCTGGAGCGCGACGAGTTCGCCGGGTACGCCGTCTGGAGCGGCACCTCCTTCGCAACGGCCCTGGTCGCGGGCGCGATCGCCGACGCCGCGAAGGACCTTCCGGCCAAGGAGGCCGCCGGGCGAGTCCTTGACCCTGAGACGACCCGGCAAATTCCCGATCTGGGAGTTCTCATCAGGTCGAGTCTGTAGAGTTTACGCTCAGTCCTCGGCCAATCACGAGGAGGCAGGGTGGCCTCCTCGTCCGTCACGGCGAAGGAGGCCGCATGCACGAGCCACGCGATCCGGCGGAGCTGCTCAAGGCCGCGGCCGAAGACGACCAGACGGCCTGGGACCAGCTTGAGTCCAGGTTCGGGCCGCGCATGTGGGCAGTCGCCCGCGCGTGCGGGCTGAACGCCACCGACGCGGCGGACGCGGTCCAGGGTGCCTGGCTGCGCCTGCTCGAAAACCTGCACACCATCAGGGAACCATCAGGCGTCGGCGCGTGGCTGGCGACGACCACGCGTCGTGAGGCGCTTCTGATCATCAGGAAGGAACCACCCGGATTTCCCTCCTTCGACGTCGTGCACGACCCTGATCCGGCTACTGCCGTCCTGGAGGCCGACGGCAGCCGCCTGCTGTGGAAGACGGTCTCCGCTCTGCACGAGCCTTGCCGCACCCTCCTCCAGCTGGTGGCGACGGATATGGGGAGCCAGCAGGTGGCGATGCGGCTCGGCATGCCCGTGGGCACCGTGGGTCCAACCAGGATCCGGTGCCTGGAAAAACTGCGCACCCTGATCTCACTACAGGAGACGGTGCAATGATCAACGATGAGTATTTCCTGGCGGCTCTCCGGCTCGCCGCCGGGAGTGATCCGATCCCTGGGCATGTTTCCGCCGCCGCACGTGATGCCTTCGGACTCCGGGTCTCTCAAGCGGTGACCGCCGCGCCTGCCGACTGCGCCGCGACCCGTGGCGTACGAGGCGGCGACGGTCCCGGCATGGTCCGCTTCGTCGCGGCCGGCCTCACCTTCGATCTGGAGGTGACGGTGGGCGACGGGCTCATCGACGTCGCGGGACAAGTGTTCCCGCATCCTGGCGAGGGCAGCCACGTCGATGTGAGGACCCCGCATCTGACGCTCACCAGGCGTCTTGCGCGTACCGGCCAGTTTGCGGTCACCGGCCTGCCTCCGGGCTGGCTCAGCGTGGTCTGCCACCGGCCCGGTCTCGCACCCGTCCAAACCAGGTGGGTGCGCATCCGCCCATGATCACCAGGGAGCCAGGCACCGCGTCCCACCCCCTGGCTCCCACTCCTCCCCTACGAAGCCCAAGGCGCCATGATCGCAACACAGGACGACCGGTCCACTCCCGACGCCATCGGGCTTGGGGGCACGGCCGCTCCCGATCTCATCGCCCCCCACGAGCCCGCCACACCCGGCGGCCCGCTGGTGGTGGCGGCTGAGATGGCGGTGCTTCGTTCGGTGGTCGATCCCGAACAGGCCCTCCACGCCGGCCGCACCGTCCTGACCGCCGCCGAGGCGGCGGGCTGCGTCGACGCCGCGGTGGTCGCCCTCAGAGCGATGGCGCTGGCCGCCCGCGAGCTCGGTGATCTCGAAGCCGCCGAAACCCACCTCCGGCAGGCCATCGCCACCCCTGGCATCCCGCGCCAGCGCATGGCCCAGGCACGCCTCTCCCTGGTGACGGTACGCACCGAACGCGGCCATCCCCTCCAGGCGCTCCGGGTCGCCGCCCTGGCCTGGGCCGACCTCTCCCCGCTCGACCGGGCCAAGCTCGACACCCAGCGGGCCGTCGCGCTCGCCCACCTGGGCCGCTACCAGGAGGCCATCGCCTCGTGCGACCGCGCGCTCCGGGTGCTGGTGGTCGCGCCGGGCACCATCGACGACCGCCGCTTCCTGGCCGGCGGCCTGCTCAACCGCGGCCTCGTCCACGCCTACCGGGGCGATTGGGACGCCGCCACCCGCGACATCACCGCCTGCCTGGAGATCTCCCGTCACGCCCGGCTCGACCACCTGGCCCGCCTGGCCGCCGCCAACCTGCCCTTCCTCGCCGTACGCCGGGGCGACATCACCGGTGCCTTCGCCCATTACCGGGCGGCCGAGCACACCCTGTTCGGCTTCCCCGAGCGGCTGGCCACGATGCGGGCCGACTTCGCCGGGGCGCTGCTGGCCGCGCACCTGCCCGGCGAGGCGAGGGCGCTGCTCAGCCTGGCCGTACCCGATCTGGAGTCGTCCGCCGCGCTGGTGGCGCTGGCCGAGGCGCGGCTGAAACTGGCGCAGGTGGAACTGCTCACCGGCGACGCCCGCCGCGCGCTGGCCGTGGCCGAGCAGGCGGCGGTCGAGCTGGCCGAGCAGGACCGCGTGTCCTGGCTGCCGCTGGCCAGGGAGGTCGTGCTGCGTGCCCGCCTGGCGCTGGAGGGCTCCTCACCGGAGCTGCTCGACGAGCTGGTCGCGTGCGCCGACGACCTCGAGAACGGCCCCGCCTACCTGGCGGGCGCCGCCGCGCTGCGCCTGGTGGCGGCGGAGGCCGCGCTGGCGCTCGACGACCATCCGGCGGCGTCGGCGCAGCTGGCCCGCCTGACCGCGCACGCGCGGCGCGGTGAGCGCTGGGTGCCCGCCGGGACCCAGCTCACGTCGCTGGCCTCGGAGTTGCAGGCCAGGCACCTCGCGCAGACGTCACAGATCCCGGTGCTGGTACGCCAGCACGCCCTCGCCCTGGAGTCCGCGTTGCAGGAGGACGTCACCCAGGCGTTCCGCGCGGTCCACGACGGGCTGACCGAGATGGGCGGCAGCATGGAGTCGTTCGACGACCCCTCGCTGCGGGCGCACGCGGCGCGGGCCGGTGAGCGGCTGGCGGCGTTCGGGCTGGAGATGGCGGTGCGTGACGGGTGTGCCGAGGAGGTGTTCGACTGGGCCGAACGCTGGCGGGCGGTGGCCGCTCCCGCGCACGCCCGCGGGCTGGCCGATCCTGGTGCCGTGCGGGCCGGGCTGGGCGGTGCGGCGCTGGTCGAGTTCGTCATCGACGGCTCCTCGCTGCTGGCCGTACTGATCACCGGCGAACGGCTCATGCTGCGGCGGCTGGGCGATCTGCGGCCCATCCGTGAGGCGCTCATCCGCCTGCGCTACTCACTGCGCCGGGCCGGGTTCGGCGACGGCGCCGCCCCCGCTGAGGCCCAGGTCGAGCCGGCCGCCGCGGAGCTCGAACGCCTGCTGCTCCAGCCGCTTCAGGCCGGGCTCGGCGACCGGCCGCTGATCGTGGTGCCCACCGGTCCCCTGCACACGTTGCCGTGGGCGGCCCTGCCGTGCCTGCGTGATCGTCCGGTGTCCGTGGCCGCCAGCGCGTCCGCCTGGCTGGACGCCGGGCAGCGCGCCGCCGTACCCGCCGAACAGCCCGTGGTGATCGCCGCGGCCGGGCCCGGGCTCGCCCATGCGCGCGCGGAGGTCGAGCAGGTGCTCGCCTGCCATCCCGGCGCCCGCGAGGTGCCCGCCCGCTCCGGTGCCGTGCTCGCGGCGCTGACCAGCGCCGACGTGCTGCATCTTGCGGCGCACGGGGTGTTCCACGCGCGTAGCCCGCTGCTGTCGGGCATCACGCTCGCCGACGGGCAGCTCATGGCGTACGACCTGCTCGGGCTGTCCCGGACGGCCCGGCTCGTGGTGCTGTCGGCGTGCGACTCGGGGATGGCGCACACGCCCACGGACGGCGCCCCGCTCGGGCTGGCCGGAACGTTCCTGTCCAGGGGTACGGCCTGCGTCGTCGCCGGGATGGTGCCGGTGCGTGACGAGGAGGCGCTGGCCGTGATGACCGCGTTCCACGGCCTCCTGGCCGACGGCCAGTCCCCCGCCTCGGCCCTGGCTTCGGCCTCGGCCAAGACGGGAGCGCTCGGCTTCGTCTGCTTCGGCGCGGGCGACCGGCCGTACACCCGGAGACGCGACCGGCCCCCGACCCCGTAGCGCTCGCCATGCGGGGTGCCGGTGCGGCGCTGACCCAGTGGGCGGGCCGCTCAGGCAGCGGAGGCTCGGCCTCTCAGTGATCCAGTAGGCGCGCCGCTCAGGGCCGACCCGTCGCTATCCGGCGCGCACCACTCATAGGCTTGGCCTGTCGCGGTCGGGCGGGTCGCGAAGCGGGGTTCAGCCTGTGGCGATCGGGCGTGAGGGGTCGGCGATCCACTCGGACCATGAGCCCACGTAGAGGGCCGCGGGCAGGCCCGCCACCTCCAGGGCCAGCACCTCGTGCGCGGCGGTGACGCCGGAGCCGCAGTACACTCCGGCGGGCACACCCTCGCCCACCCCGAGCGCGGCGAACCTGTCGCGCAGCTCGGCCGCGGGACGGAACCGGCCGCCGGGGTCGATGTTCTCCGTGGTCGGCGCGCTCACCGCGCCGGGCACATGACCGGCGACGGGATCGATGGGCTCCACCTCACCCCGATAACGCTCACCCGCCCGCGCGTCCAGCAGCACCCCCGACCTCGCGAGCGCCCCCGCCTCGGCGGCGCTCAGCAGCGGCATCCCACCCGGCCTGGCGACGAAGTCACCGGACACCGCCTCGGACGTCTCCTTGACAATCGGCAGTCCGGCGTCGGCCCAGGCGGGCAGGCCGCCGTCCAGCACCCGGACGTCCTGGTGCCCGAAGTAACGCAGCACCCACCACGCCCGCGCCGCGGCGGTCGACCCCGTGTCGTCGTACACCACCACCGGGCGTCCCCCGGACACCCCCAGCTGGCGCATCGCGCTCTGGAAGTCGTCCGCCTCCGGGAGCGGATGCCGGCCGGCGGTTCCGGCGGGCGCGGCGAGGTCGGCGTTGAGGTCACAGAAGACGGCGCCCGGCAGGTGCCCCTCGCGGTACAGCTCGATCCCCGGAGGGCCACCGAGCCGCCACCGCACATCGAGCACGGTCACACCGTCCAGCGCGGCGAGTTCCTCGGGTGTGATCAACGGACTCATCGGGTGCTTACCTCCAAGAGCGGTACGTACTGTTCGGCCGTCGTCATCGAGCCGTGGTAGCCGGTGAACAGCGCCTCGATCGGATGCGCGCGCGGCGCCGTGATGGCCAGCCCGGCATACGGGACAGCCACGACGTCGCCGATGCGCCCCGCCCATTCCGGCCGCACCCGCGGTCCGAACCAGCCGGACTCGACCGCCTCCTGCCTCGACACCACCCAGGCCTTGCCCGCCAGGGTCTCACGCCATGCGTCGAGCACTTCGGAGGCGGCCCCCGGCTCGGCGTAGACGTGTCTCGCCCTTGCCTCCCCGCCGAGCATCGCCACCCCCCGGTTCAGCGCGGGCTCGGTCTCGGCGTCGAGCTTCTCGGTCACGTTGACCATGCCGTGGTCGGCGGTGATGTAGAGGGCGGAGCCCGGGGGCAGGTCGGCGGCCAGGCGTTCGGCCATCCGATCCACGATTTCGAGCTGAGTCAGCCATTCCGCACTGCCCCAGCCGGTCATGTGGCCCACTGCGTCGAGGTCGCCGTAGTAGACGGTGACGTGGGCCCGCGGCTCGGCCATCGCCGTACGTACTCGGGCCACCCGCTCGTCGACGGTCTCGGCGGCCAGGTAGCGCACGCCGCGGTAGACCGCCTCGGTCAGCCCCGTCCCCTCGAACTGGGCCGGCGCCACGTAACCCGCCACGATCCCCGCGGCGGCGGCGCGCTGGTAGACGGTCTCGGCGGGCTGCCATCGGCCCGGCTCCATGAACGCCCCGCCGGGCAGCGTCCACCGCAGGCAGTTGAACAACTGCCCGGTGCCCGGCACCGCCAGCATCAGCCCCAGCATGCCGTGCTCACCCGGCGGCACACCGGTGCCCAGCGAGCACAGGCTGGTGACGGTGGTGGCGGGGAACCCGGCGGTGAGCGTGGTCTTGGCGGCGGCGGCGAGGAACGGCGCCCGGTCGGCGTGAGCGCGCAGCGACTCCGCACCGAGACCGTCCACGAGGAACAGGCAGACGCGGTCGGCGGGGGCGAGCTGGAGGGGGTTCGGCTCGTCCATCCCGAGCACCGCCAGCAACGCACTCGGCAGCTCCGCCAACGACGCGGTGCCGTAACTGGGAATCAGCGGCGCGTTTCCGCCCATGACGCTCCATTCCGTTCGTCGCCCGAGAAATTCGATCTTGTATGACGTTCCCGCCGTATGCGGCCGATCATCGCCAAACCCCGGCTATTCGATCTTGTATGACGCTCCCGCCGTACACCGCTGATCGCCGCCAAACCCCTGAACCCCACCGATGTTGTACGGCACGGCCAAGTGAGCGCCACTCGCCGTACGTGGCTGAGGGCCTCCAGGAATACGGCCGCTGAACCCGCACGTGGCTGGGCGTCGTTACGTGCGTATTCTTGGCCGTCTTCTTCGCTTGATCGGCTGGGCGCCGCGCATATGGTGCGGGACCGTTCGTGGAGACTGATCGGCCGGTGTGTCAGCGCACAAGCACGGCCGCGGGGGTATCGGCGGGTGTGCGCGGTTGGGCGGGAAAGGTCGCGTGGGCACGCCCACGTAAGAACGACCGCATGAGAGCGGTCCTGCGGATACCGCCGCAGGGACACCGCCGTACGAGCACGATCACAGGGCCACCAACGCAGGGACACTCTCACATGAGCACGATCACGGGGCCGCCAACGCAGGGACGCTCTCACATGAGCACGGTCCCGCAGACGCAGCCGAAGGGACAGTGCCGCGCGAGGGGTCTCCGGTGGGGCGCCACCGCTTGAGCGCAATCCCAAGGACACGGTCGCGTGGGCACGACCGCAAGAACACCACCGCATGAGCACCAGCGATTGCCACCCCAGAGGAGCACCGGTCTGTCGCAGAGGTGCCCTTGTGGGCGCGATGTCGTGGAGTCGGTGTGCCGAGGTTCGCGTGGTGTGCATGGGTCTTGCCCTGGTGGCACCGAGAGGGCGGGCGCCTGGGAGTGGTTTGTCAGGTTGTGGCGCGGGCGGTGGCTTCCGAGAGGAATTTGGCGAAGGCGAGGACGTGGGTGACCGCTTCGGGGCCGTCGGCCGCCTCGCTCACCCGGAGCGAGAGGTCGTCTGCGGTGATGGCGCCCGTGTAGCCGTGGTCGGCCTCGCAGTTCTCGTCGCCGCAGGTGGCTGGTTCGAGGTCGACGTGGGAGATCGCTCCCCAGCCGATCGTGAGCGTGGCCTCCGTGGGCGGGACGCCGGGGACGTAGGAGGCGGGGTCGGGGACGACGCGGGTGACCGCGACCGACTGGACGCGGCTCAGGCGTACGGCCTCCGTGGTCGTGGAGGCGTGCGAGGTGGAGACGCCTTCGACCGCAGGGTGTTCGTCGGTGTGGCAGACCAGCAGCCTCGTCGTCGACAGCACCAGGACGGTGACGTGCCTGCGGACTTCCATCGCGGGATCGAAGGTGGCCTCATGATGGACCACGAACGCGGTCACAGCCTCCTTGCCCAGCGCGGATTCGACCGCATCGGTGACGAGGTCGGGGTAGTAGCCGCTGCGCTCGATCGCTTCACGCAGGCCCGCGGCTGAGACTCGGGTTTCCCTCATGGGTCCATCCTGCCAGGACCGCGCAGTGCACTCACCCACCAGACATAACGCTCTATAACGTCTTTTATCCCGTTATCTAGGTGCGGGGCCGTGTGCAATTACCGGACGCTGCATTGCGCCTCATCAGTGCCGCTGTGCCGACCCTTGGAGTGACAAATGGTGAAATTGCATAGAAATGAGGTTTAGCCAGCCGCCAAGACCGCCGCCGTGCGGGGTGCGGGGTGCGGGGTGCGGGGTGC
>NZ_JAHKRM010000084.1 GCF_019396345.1 Nonomuraea guangzhouensis
TCATGCGCCAGGCCGGCTACCCGCTCGGCTCCTCACTGCAGTTCCTCCTCGTGCTCAACCTGGGCGCGATCGTCGGCACCATCATGGTGTCCTTCCTCGCCGACCGTTTCGGCTCGAAGATCGTCACCGCCTGCGCCTTCCTCGCCGCGACCTTGTGCCTGTATCTGCTCAGCCTCCACCTGGACACGGCCGTCCTCATGGCATGCGTCGCGGTGGCCGGGCTGGGCAGCGTCGGCACGCAGATCCTCGTCAACGGCTACGTCGCCACGCACTACCCGTCGTCCGCACGCGCGACGGCCCTCGGCTGGTCCCTTGGCGTCGGAAGGCTGGGTGCGATCCTCGGCCCGCTGCTCGGCGGCTGGATCCTGGGGTCGGGTCTTGGCGCGGAATGGAATTTCTACGCGTTCGTGCTGCCGGCGTTGGCGGGCGCGATCTTCATCGCGGCGGTGCCGCGGGTGCGCGCCAGCCGGAAAGCGGCCGGCGTCGATCAGTCTGAGGCGGTGTGAGCCATTACGGATGGTGGACACGCAGCACGAGCTTGTCGACGGCGGCGTCGTTCTCCACGTCGGAATGAGCCTGCCGGATCTGCTCCAGCATCCGCTGCAGGACGTCAGCGGGCAAGGTCGGAGGCTCCGCCAGAGTAGGTGGTCAGCCGCACGCCGGTGGGGATGGACGCCAGTTACAGAGACGTCCACGCCGTCCGGCACGATCTGGCGGACAGCGGCGGAGACGTGTCCGGTGTCCACGATCGGGTGGTCGACGCCGTGCTCTGCGAGCTCGTCGGCGCGGTCGGCGCAGCGAATGGTCGCCAGGACGGTCGCCGCCCATGTCCTTGGCGATGGCGACGCCCGCCAGGCTCACGGAGGACGTGCCGCCGCGGATCAGCAACGTCCGGCGCATCCCGCCCATCATGGTCACCACCTGCCCGCCGAGCCGGAGGGCGCTGCCGGGGGGCGTCGATCACCACAGTGGCCTCGATGCCGGGCACGCGTGGGAAGGTCGCCCCATCGGCGAGGCCCATGCGGGTGTGCAACTCCGAACGGTTGAAGCCGAACGCCTCGACCGGAGGCGGACCCAACTTGGGCGGGGCTGCGGCAGCTGTCAGGCGAAAGGGCGACTCTCCTATCTATTTCATTCTATAGACGGCCGTCCTAAATTTGTTGTAGCGTGGCAATGTGCGCGCGGTTGCGGAGCGGATCGTCGCTCACAGCGCTGCCGCGGGCAGAGCCGGACCGCGAGTGCAGGACGATCGGGAGGACCATCGCATGAACGTTCAGCTCCCTGAGATCACGGCGGAGGAGCAAGCCCAGCTGCAGGAGCTCTACAAGGCTTTCGCCGCGGCGCACATGACGCCGTTGTGGACGCAGATCGGCGGCTTGATGCCGGTCACGCCGCAGCCGGACGCGGTGCCGATGTTGTGGCGCTGGTCGACCCTGCTGCCCCTGGCCGAGCGTGCCGGTGAGCTCGTCCCCGTGGGGCGGGGCGGCGAGCGCCGCGCGATCGCGCTGGCCAACCCGGGCCTGCCCGGCACCCCGTATGCCACGCCCACCCTGTGGGCGGCGATCCAATACCTCGGCCCGCGCGAGGAGGCGCCCGCGCACCGCCACACCCAGACCGCGTTCCGGTTCGTGGTCGACGGCGAGGGCGTGTGGACCAACGTCGAGAGCGACCCGGTGGCGATGCGCCGCGGAGACCTCCTGCTCACCCCGAGCATGCACTTCCACGAGCACCACAACACCACCGACCATCCGATGGCCTGGATCGACGGGCTGGATATCCCGCTCGTCCGCCAGCTCGACGCCGGGTTCTTCGAGTTCGGTCCCGACGAGCTGGGCACCCGCGAGACGCCCGCCGTCTCCCGCAATGAGCGGCTCTGGGCACACCCCGGCCTGACCCCGATCGGGGCGCCGCCGCCCAAGGCGTCCCCGCTCATGGCCTACCGCTGGGAGCACACCGACGCCGCCCTGGCGGCCCAGCTGGAGCTGGAAGAGGAAGGCCACTCCGGCGTCGTGGAGCCCGGTCACGCCGTCGTCCGCTTCACCAACCCGGCCACCGCCGGGGACTGCCTGTCCACCATCCGCTGCGAGATGCACCGGCTGCGGGCCGGCGCCCGCACCGCCGTCACCCGCACGGCCGGCTCCTCGGTCTGGCAGGTGTTCGAGGGCTCCGGCCTGGTCCGGGTCGGCGACGAGCGCTACGAGGTCGGCAAGGGAGACCTGTTCGCCGTCCCGTCCTGGGCCGCGCTGTCCCTGACCACCGAGACCGGCCTGGATGCCTTCCGCTTCGGCGATGACCCTGTCTTCGAGGCTCTCGGCCTCTCCCGCGTTCACCGAGAGGAACTGCCACAGTGAAGCTGGCGACCATCCGCACCCATGACGGCACCGCCGCGGTCCGCGTCGACGACGACGGCGCGGTCGAGCTGGGCGCCGCCGACCTCGGCGCGTGGCTAGCGCGGCCAGGCTGGAAGGCGGCGGCCGAGCAGGCAGACGGGCCTCGCCACAGTCTGGACGGGCTCGACTACGCCCCCCTGATCCCGAGCCCGGAGAAGGTCATCTGCGTCGGGCTGAACTACCGCACCCACATCCTGGAGATGGGCCGCGAACTGCCCGCTTATCCGGCGCTGTTCGCCAAGTTCGCGCGTGCGCTCGTCGGCGCCTTCGACCCGGTCGAGCTGCCCAGCGGCTCGGAGCAGGTCGACTGGGAGGCGGAGCTCGGTGTGGTCATCGGCGCCGAGGTGCGGCACGCCGCACCGGAGCAGGCCGCCGCGGCGATCGCCGGCTACACCGTGATCAATGATGTCACCGCCCGGGACTTCCAGTACCGCTCGGTACAGTGGCTCCAGGGCAAGACATTCGAGCGCAGCACCCCGGTCGGGCCGTGGCTGGTGACCGATGCCGAGCCCGGCGAGATCTCCTGCGAGGTCGACGGCGATCTCGTGCAGAAGGCGGACACCGGTGACCTCGTCTTCGGTCCCGCCGAGCTGGTCGCGTACATCTCTCAGATCATCACCCTCGGCCCCGGCGACATCATCGCCACCGGCACGCCGGGCGGCGTCGGCCACGCCCGCAAGCCCCCGCGCTACCTGCGGCAAGGATCGGAGCTGGTCACGCGCGTCGATGGCGTCGGCGAGATCTGCAACACGATGGTCAGGGGGAGTTGATGCGCATCGCTGTCGCCGGGGGTGGCCCGGGCGGGCTGTTCTTCGCCACCATGATCAGGCGGCTCGACCCGGCGGCCGAGGTCACCTTGTTCGAGCGCAACCGTGCCGACGACACTTTCGGCTTCGGCGTCGTCTTCTCCGACCGTACGCTGGCCGGGATCCACGAGGCCGACCCGGTGCTGCGGGAGGCGCTCGACGAGCACGGCAGGCACTGGGACGACATCGAGGTCCGGCTCAAGGGGGAGCGAGTCCGCTGCGGCGGAAACGGCATGGCCGCCATCGTCCGGCGCACGCTGCTCGCGCTGCTGCAGGACCGCGCCCGCCATCTCGGCGCCGACCTGCGCTTCTCCACCGAGGTGACGCTCGACGACCTGACCGGCTACGACCTCGTCGTGGCCGCCGACGGCACCGGCTCGCAGATCCGCGACCGGCTGGGCTTCGGCAGCGAGGTCGAGACCGCCGGCGCGAAGTTCATCTGGTTCGGCACGGACCACCTCTTCGACGGGCTCACCTTCCTGCACGAGCGCGGTCCGCACGGCGTCTTCGCCGTGCACGGCTACCCGATCTCGGACAAGGCGTCCACGTTCATCGTGGAGACCGACGAGGCCTCGTGGCGGCGGGCAGGGCTCGACGCGTTCGACGTCACACAGCCGCCCGGCCCCAGCGACCTGGTCTCCAAGGCGTACCTGGAGGAGCTGTTCGCCGGCCAGATCGACGGGAAGCGGCTGCTCACCAACAACTCCCGCTGGGGGAGCTTCCGCACGCGCCGCACCAAACGCTGGCATACCCTGACGCCACGACCGGTCGTCCTGCTCGGCGACGCCGCGCACACCGCGCACTTCTCGGTCGGCTCGGGGACGAAGATGGCCATGGAGGACGCGGTGGCGCTGGCACGCGCGCTGTCCGAGCACGGCGGCGACCTGCCCGCCGCGCTCGAGGCCTACGAGTCGGCCGCCCAGCCGTCCGTCCGGCAGATCCAGGACGCCGCGCGGCCGAGCCTGTCGTGGTGGGAGCACTTCGGCCGCTATTACGACGCCTTCGAGCCCCGGCAGTTCGCCTACCACTTCCTGTCACGCAGCATCACCGACGCGCGGCTGGCCCGCCGTGCCCCCGAGTTCACCCAGGCCAGCCTGCACAGGTGGGTCGAGATCCACGGCGCCGAGCCGCTGCGCACGCCGTTCGAGAGCGGCGGCTGGCAGGCCGCGAGTCGGCTCGTCGACGTTGTCACCGATGCCGGCGGCACACCGGCAGCCGTGGACGACCTGCCGCTGTCGGCCATTCCGGCGCAGGAGGCGTGGGGTCTGCTCGTGGACGCGCCGGACTCCGAGGCAGAGCTGCCGGAGCTCTACGCACGCCTCGCCGACCTCGTGGCAACAGGTGAGCGGCCGGTCCTGGTCGCGGTGGCCGGTGGCACGCCGCTGACCCGGACCCTGGTGTGCGAGCAGGCCCGCCTGCGGCACCGTCTTCCCACACTGATGATCGAACCGGCGCTCGACCACGACCGTGCCCACACGATCGTGCTGTCCGGCCGCGCCGACCTGGTGGGGGTCGCCGCGTGAGCGACACCGCCACCACGACGACCCCGGCGGATCTGTCGGCACTATTCGCGCCCCGCGGCATCGCTGTCATTGGAGCATCCCGCCATCCGCACAAGCTCGGAGCGACGCTCGCGCGCTCGCTGTCCGGTTTCGCCTCCGCCGGGGGACACCTGGCGCTGGTGAACGACCGTGACGACGGCATGTACGGATCGGTCACCCAGGCCGCCGCCGACGGCCCGATCGACGTGGCGATGATCTGCGTGCCCGCCCCCGCCTGCCCCGACGCCCTGGCCGAGGCCGCCGCCGGCGGCGCCCGCGCCGCCGTGATCTACTCGGGCGGATTCGCCGAGACCGGGAAAGCCGGTGCGGCCCACCAACATCGTCTCGCCGACATCGTCTCCGGGACCGGCATCCGGCTGCTGGGCCCCAACACGAGCGGCTTCCTGGCCCCGCACGCCGGCCTCACCGCCACCTTCGTGCCCGGCGCCGCCCGGGTGCGGCCGGGCAAGGTGGCCGTCGTCGCCGCCAGCGGCGGCGTCAACCACGCCCTGGCGTTCTTGCTGACCGAGGCCGGGCACGGCATCAGCCTGGCCGTGGGGCTGGGCAACGCCGTCGACCTCAGCGCCCCCGACATCCTCGGTCATCTCGCCGACGACCCCGCAACCGGCGCCGTCGCGCTGCACATCGAATCGGTGGCCGACGGCCGCCGCCTGGTCGACAGCGTGCGCCGGCTCGCCGAACACCGCCCCGTCGTCGCCCTCGTCGTCGGCCGCAACGACGTCGGCGCCTTCGCCGCCTCCCACACCGGCGCGCTGGCGACGTCGTGGCGCATCACCAGGGCCGCCCTCGCCCAGGCGGGCGCCGTACTGGTGGACGACGAGCGCGAGCTGGTCGACGCCGTCGGCGCCCTCGCGGTCACCCGCATGCGGCCCCGCAGGACCGCGGGGGTCGGCGTGGTGACCGCGCAAGCCGGCCCTGGCCTGCTGCTCCTGGACGACCTGCGCGGCCGACGGGCGAACATCCCCGAGCTCACCACGGCCACGCGGGACGCTCTGGCCGAACTGCTGCCGCCGCTGACCTACCAGGCCAACCCGGTCGACACCGGGCGTCCCGGCCCGGCGCTCGGACGCATCCTCGCCGCGGTCGGCGCGGATCCGGGCGTGGACATGATCGCCGCGTACACGCTGTACGAGCCCGACGCCGTCGACATCGTCACCGCCGTCAAGGAGGGCCACACCCGCGGCACCCCGATGGTGCTGGGGCTCGGCGGGACGGGTGAGGAGGTCGTCCGGAAGCGGCGTGAGCTGCTGGAGGCCGGGGTCGCCGTCACGACGGACCCGCGCGGCGTCGCCGCCGCGACCGCCGCCCTCCTCGCCGACGCCCGCGCCCGCGCGCACACCGCCGCCCCCTCTCCCGAGGGCGGCCGGGTGCCGGCAGATGTCCGCGGCCGCCACGACGAGCACCAGGCCAAGAACCTCCTCGCCCGTATCGGCGTGCGAACCATGCCGCACCGCGCATGCGACGCCCGCGCCGACGCCCGTGCCGTGCTGGCGGAACTCGGCGGGCCCGTTGCGGTCAAACTGCTCGACGCCGAGGTGCTGCACAAGACGGAAATCGGCGGCGTGTACCTGAACGTCGCCACCCGCGACGAACTTGAGGCGGCACTGGACCGGCTCGACGCCGCAGGCGCCCGACGCTACCTGCTGGAGAAGATGGCCCCCGCCGGGGTCGACCTCATCGTCGGTGTCCGCCGCGACCCGGTCTTCGGCCCCGTCGTCCTCGTCGGCCTGGGCGGGACGGTGGCGGAGGCACTGGCAGACGTGGCCGTCCGGCTCGCCCCGCTTACCCCCGCCGAAGCGGTCTCCATGCCGTCGGAGCTGACCGGGCACGCGTTGCTCACCGGGTGGCGTTCCGGGCCTGTCCTCGACTCCGGCGAGCTGAGCCGGATCGTCGCCGCGCTCGGCGACCTGCTCACCGCCAACCCGCTGATCGACGAGATCGAGATCAACCCGCTGAGACTCACCGCCGACGGTCTCGTCGCCCTCGACGCCGTGATCATCCCCCTGGAGGCCGACGATGCCCAGCCCCATCTCTGACCACGTCGTACCCTGGCCGCAGGCCGAAGCCCGGCGCTTCGCCGCCGAAGGCTACTGGGCCGGGATCCCGCTCGGAAACCTGCTGCGCGAGGTCGCCGACCGCACCCCCGACGCGCCCGCACTCGCCGATCCCGTCGCCGGGCTCCGGCTCACACACGCCGAGCTGGCCGAACGCGCCGACGCGGCAGCCGTACGCCTGCTCGACCTGGGCATCGGCCGCGGCGACCGCATCGTGGTGCAGCTCGGCAACGGATGGGAGTTCGTCGTCCTCACCCTCGCCTGCCTGCGCGCGGGCATCGTCCCAGTGATGGCCCTGCCCGGGCACCGGCGCAGCGAACTGACCTACCTCGCCACCCACGCCGAGGCGGTCGCGATCGCCGTTCCGGACCGCATGCGCGACTTCGACCACCAAGCGCTCGGACACGAGCTGGCCGACGACGTCCGGGCAGCCACCGGCGCCGGCTGGCACGTCCTCGTCGCCGGCGACGAGCTCGCCCCCGGCAGCGCCGACCTGCGCGCGCTGTGCGCACCGCCCGCCGACCTCAAGTCCGACCGCGCCCGCCTGGACGCCGAGGCCCCCGCCGGCCGGGACGTGGCCGTCTTCCTGCTGTCCGGCGGCACGACCGGCCTGCCGAAACTCATCGCCCGCACCCACGACGACTACGCCTACAACGCCCGCGCCAGCGCCGATATCGCCGCGATGGGCACCGATACCGTCTACCTGGTGACCCTGCCCGCCGGCCACAACTTTCCGCTCGCCTGCCCCGGCCTGCTCGGCACGCTGCTCAAAGGCGGCCGGGTCGTCACCCTGCCTTCCCCCGAGCCCGCCCGCGCCTTCACCACCATGCGGGCCGAAGGCGTCACCCACACCGCCGCGGTCCCCGCCATCGCCGTCCGATGGCTGGAGCACGCCGCCACGTACGGCGCGGACGACGTACGGACGCTAAGGGTCCTGCAGGTCGGCGGCGCGCGCATCGCCGACGAACTGGCTCGCAAGGTCGAACCCACGCTGGGCGCCACGTTGCAGCAGGTGTTCGGCATGGCCGAAGGGCTGCTCAACTACACCCGCCTCGACGACCCCGACGACGTCATCTGCACCACCCAGGGCCGTCCCCTGTCCCCGGCCGACGAGGTACGCCTGGTGGATGAGTACGACAACGACGTCCCGGAAGGGCAACCCGGCTCGCTGCTCACCCGCGGCCCCTATACCCCTCGCGGCTACTACAAGGCCGCCGAGCAGAACGCGCGCGCCTTCACCGCCAACGGCTGGTACCGCTCCGGCGACATCTGCCGCCGCACCCCCGAAGGCAACCTGATCGTCGAGGGACGCGACAAGGACATGATCAACCGCGGCGGCGAGAAGATCTCCGCCGAAGAGGTCGAGAACCTCGTCTACCAGCTCCCCACGGTCAGCCAGGTCGCCGCCGTGGCCATGCCCGACGCCGTTCTCGGCGAACGCGTGTGCGTGTACGTCGTGCCGCACCCCGGCGCCACCATCACCCTGGACGAGATCCGTACGACGATGGAGCGCAGCGGTGTCGCCCGCTTCAAGATCCCCGAACACCTGGTGATCGTGGACGAGCTGATCTCCACCAAGGTCGGGAAGATCGACAAAAAGGCCCTGCGCGCGGACATCGCCGCCCGCCTGGCAGCCCAGTCGGACGCATGAACAGCCGACGACACGACCTGAGTGCCCGTGTACAAACTGATCCCTGAGCCCGCCGCGTGGGACGATAATCGGGCGAAATAGTGACGTAGAGCGAATCTTCTGCGACATAGAGCGACCTTCCGGTAGCAACGGTGGTTATCACAG
>NZ_JAHKRM010000085.1 GCF_019396345.1 Nonomuraea guangzhouensis
AAACCAGCTTCATCGGTACAACTCTGCCGCCGGATGGGCGGTCACAGGACGTGGAGACTCCGCGATAGCGGGGCCTGTGAAGCGTCAAGCATCCTGTCCCACAGTCTCGCCCGCACCCGCGCTGCGAGCTGCTGCGTAAGCAGCACAGGAATCCTCCACATTCATGTGGAGGAGCACGTCAATCCAACACCGACCAGGAGAACGAGAACTGGGCGCCGATCTTCCGCGACTTCCAGAAGAAGTACCCCTGGGTGACCAAGATCGCGGCCAACAACCTGGACAGCGACGAGGTGTTCCAGCGCCTGCTGAGCGAGCAGGCCACCGGCAACTCGCCCGCGGACTTGGCGGTCTCCAACGCCGCCCAGGCGTGGGCCGACTTCGCCGGCCGGCCCGGCACGCTGCTGGACTACGCCTCGCCGGAGAAGGACAAGCTTCCGGACTTCGCCGAGCCGCTGCCGAAGGTCTACGCGATGTCGGTGGACCCGCTGTCGATCGCGTACAACACCTCGGTACACCGCTGACCTCGAACTCGACCTGGCCACCGTCGTGCCGTCCATCGCGGGGCCGCGCAGGCCGCAGGACCGTGTCCCGTTGGACGCCGCCAAGGCCGCGTTCCGGGCTCAGGCACGGCCCGAGGTGCGGGCCAGGCTGGGGGAGAGCGGCGAGGAGATCGGCCATGGAGCCGTCGCCATCACCGCTATCACCTCCTGCACCAACACCTCCAACCCCTCGGTCATGGTCGCCGCCGGGCTGCTCGCCAGGAACGCCGTACGGCGCGGCCTGCGTGCCAAGCCCTGGGTGAAGACCACCCTGTCGCCCGGCTCGCGCGTGGTCATGGACTACTACGGTGTGGCGGGTCTGACCTCCTACCTGGAGGAACTCGGCTTCCACCTGGCCGGGTTCGGCTGCATGACCTGTATCGGCGCCTCGGGGCCGCTCATCGAGGAGGTGTCCAGGGCGGTGGCCGAGCACGACCTCGACGTGGCCGCGGTCCTGTCGGGCAACCGCAACTTCGAGGGCCGCATCCAGCCGGAGGTCCGCTCCAACTACCTGGCCTCGCCCCCGCTCGTCGTCGCCTACGCCATCGCCGGCACGATGGACCTCGACCTCACCACCGAACCCCTCGGTACGGACCCCAAAGGCGGGCCCGTCTACCTGCGGGATCTCTGGCCCACGGCGGACGAGGTACGCGGCGTGGTCGAGCAGGTGATCCAGCCGTCGATGTTCACCCGCGCCTATGCCGACGTGCTCGCCGGCGACGAACGCTGGCAGCGGCTGGAGACCCAGAGCTCCGCCACCTTCCCCTGGGACCCCGCATCCACCTATGTGCGCCGTGCCCCCTACGTGGCGGGCATGCCCCTCGAACCACCGCCCGTCACCGACATCGCCGACGCCCGCGTACTGGTCAAATTGGGCGACTTCATCACCACCGACCACATCTCGCCCCCGGGGCCATCCCGCCCGCCGGTCCCGCCGGCCGCTACCTCACCGGGCTGGGCGTGCCACGTGGTCAGCTCAACACCTACGCCTCCAGGCGCGGCAACCACGATGTGATGATGCGCGGCACCTTCGCCAACGTACGGCTGCGCAACCAGCTCGCCCCCGGCACCGAAGGCGGGTTCACCCCGAACTTCCTCGACGGCGGCACGATCACCACCGTCTACGAGGCCGCCTGCGCGTACCGGGCGGCGTCGGTCCCGGCCGTGGTGCTCGCCGGGGAGGGGTACGGGGCCGGCTCCTCCCGCGACTGGGCCGCCAAGGGGCCCGCGCTGCTGGGCGTGCGGGCCGTCATCGCCAAGTCGTTCGAGCGCATCCACCGCTCGAACCTGGTGGGCATGGGGATCCTCCCGCTGCAGTTCCTGCCCGGCCAGGGGGCCGACGAGCTCGGACTGACGGGCCGGGAGACCATCACGATCGGCGGCCTAGGCCCGATCGGCGACGGCCTCGTTCCGCCCACGCTGACCGTTACTGCCGGCGACATCGCCTTCCAGGTGACCGTCCGCCTCGACACCAGCCGCGAAGCCGACTACTACCGGCACGGCGGCATCATGCCGTACGTCCTGCGAGGCCTCTTGGCCTGAGGGACACCGGTTACCGGGAGTAGGGGTGGCGCCGGTAACCGTCCAACGGGCCCCGGGCAGAATCCTGCTATGGATGCCACATTACGGAAGATCATCACGGAGCTGAACGCAGCCGCCGCCCAGCACGACGCCGGCCAGGAGGACCGGCTGGACCGGTGGCGGGTGCTGGAGCCCGACGCCGGGGAGTTCCTGTGGTTCCTGGCCCAGAGCTCTGGGGCCCGGATCATCGTGGAGATCGGCACCTCGCGGGGCGTGTCAACGTTGTGGCTGGCCGACGCCGCGAGGGCGGTCGGCGGGCACGTCCTCAGCCTCGACACCGACCCCGAGGCCCAGGCGCACGCCCGCCGCACGGTGGCCGAGGCGGGGCTGACCGACCACGTCGAGTTCCGCGTCGAGGACGGGGGCGCGGCACTCGCCCGCATGCCGGACGGCGCGGTCGACCTGCTCTTCCTCGACGCCGAACGCGTCGAGTACCCCTCCTGGTGGCCGCACCCCTACCGGGTGCTGCGGCAGGGTGGCGTGCTCGTGGCCGACAACGCCCTGTCCCACCCCGAGGAGATCGCCCCACTGCACGACCTCCTCCAAGGGGAGCCGCGCCTGACCGTCACCACGATCAACGTGGGCAAGGGCGAACTGGTCGCACTGCGGCGCTGAGAGCCAGGGCTCTCTGATGCGGCTTCGTTCGCTTGCCGAGGACGGGCTTCTCGGCAAGCGGCGGTCGCGGTCGTGCCGGCGACCGCCGCGAGGTGTGACCTCGCGCCGACTCCGGGTAGGGGGCGACTGTAAGGCAAGAAAAGGGGGCACGCTCATGAGCCGCATCGCGGAATGGTTGAAGAAGGCCGAGGACCTGGCGAGAGGGCACTCCAAGCAGGCTGACAAGGTGCTGGATCGCGCCGAGCGGTTCGCCAAGGAGCGGACCGGCCACAAGTACGACCAGCACATTGAGAAGGGCGTGGACGAGGTGCAGCGCCGCTACGGCGGAGGCGAGCCACAGGGCCAGCAGCCGCCAAGCCCGCAGCCCCCAGAGCCACCGCCACAGCAGCCTGGTCAGCGCCCGGACTAACGACGGGCCGGTGACGCGCGCAGGGGCGAATCCGCTGCTGCGGCGGGCATTGACGTGTCACGGATGGACCGATCCGGAGCCGGCCGACTGGCGCATCCGGCAGGATTTCGGCGTCAAGCCCGCGACCCCGCAGGAGGAGGCGGCTCCGGTAGGTCCCCGGGGTCAACCGCCCGAACCCTCGACCAAGTCGGCCAAGCGCGCTATAAGGTCCGGAGCGGCTCTCAGGGCCCTGCTTCACCCGATGTGGGGTGTTGTCTTCCCCTGGAGGAAGTGTTCGATCCGGAGCCTTTGGGTGTCGTGCATGGGCAGGTCCTCGATCTCATCCGGGCTGACCCAGCGGACGTCGGTCGACTCGTCGCTGATCGCGAGCGCTCCACCGACGACATGAGCCGTCAGGCAGATGTTGAACTGGCGGCGTACTTCTCCGTCGCTGTAGGCGATGATGTGCCGGGCGTCTGTGTAAAGGCCGACCATTCCGGTCACCTCGACGTCGTATCCGGTCTCCTCCTCCACCTCCCGTACGGCCGCCTGCGGCACCGACTCGGCGGGCGAGGTTGTCGGTACACGCGGGTTGACGCCCCCTGAAAGGCAGATATCTTTTGCTTAGGAAAGTTTCCTAAAATTCTCTCTGTCGCACATCCCCCGGAGCGAGACCTGAACCGGGGCGTACGGAACGTGAAACGGACATCCTTCACTAGTACCAGGAGAGGGAATGAGAAGAATCCTGCGCGCCCTCGCTGCGACCGCGCTCGCGATGGGAGCCATTACCGTCCTGTCGGGTGTGCTGAGCCCAGCGTCGGCGGGAGCCGGTGATTGTGAGTACGTCCTCGGTCAGAACTCGTTCTCCGCCTGGTGCGCGACGAACGGTCCCGTCTACCAGTTCCAAGCGTGGGTCCAGTGCATCAACGGCCGGAGGGACGGCGGCTGGGTGACGACCAACAGCGGCCAGTGGAGCGTAGCGAGCTGTGGACCGTGGTGGATCGACCGTCAGAGCTACGGCATGGACGTGCGCCCGCTCCCCTGACGCGGGTACGGCGGTACCGCCACAGGGGCGGTACCGCCGGGGCGTGGCTGGGTTCTCGCCGCACCGGTCTCGGAAGAGGGCTGCCTCATTCCGTGAGGAGTTCTTAGGGCCGGGGGCGTGGGGGGGCGCCGAGCCCCCCCCAAGACGCAGCCCGAAGCGCCCCGAAAGCGAGGACCTTGGGTGTCAGGGCGCCCGTCGAGCGGAGGGCTTTTCCACCAAAGTGGCGCCCGTCTCCGCCTCCAGGGCCGGGGCGTAGCCTGCGGCGCGCAGCGCGGTCATCGTCTCCCGTTCCGGGCTCGCGCTGATCAGTACGGTCGGTGCGATCAGGCGCAGGCCGAGTGCGCGGAGCGGTTTGGCGTGGACGAGTTCGTCCAGTAGTGCCTCGTCGTCGGAGCGGATGCAGCAGCCGGATCGCACCACCCGCATCCGGCCGTGCGTCCGTCCCACGTCCTTGATCAGGTACTCCAGTGGCTGCGGGAGGTCGCCTTCCGCCACGGCCCGGAGCCGGGAGAGCAGGGTGTCCGGTTTGTGGCCGGCGTCGAGGGCGTGCCGTACCGAGGCGTGGCTGATGCGCCACACCACCGCGTGCCCTTCCGATTCGCGGACGCCGACCGTGCTCAGGAGGGCGGCCAGTTTCGCTTCCGGGGCGCCGGCCACCACGGCGGTCAGGTCGGTCTGGAAGCGGGCCGTGGTGCGGGGCGGGGGGAGCATGGCGGTCAGGACGGGGGAGAGGGCGGCGTTGGGGGTCTTCCAGGCCTGGCCGGTGCGGAGCAGGTCGAGCACGGTGTGGCCGAGCCGGGTCAAGGCGCCCTGGCCGATGACGCCGAGGAGTGCGGCCTCGCGGAGGGTGGCCTCGATGCGCTGGGCGCCGGCCGGGCCCTGCGGGATCCGGGCGGGGCGGTGCCAGGTCGCGGCGGCCACCAGGTACGGCGGTGCGTCGGTCGCGCGTTGGGCGGGGGCCGCGGCCAGGGCCTCCAGCAGCGCGTAGCGCAGGCTGACCGCGTCGGAGTCGTCGAGGCCCGCCAGGGCGACGGGCGTCTGGTCGGGGTCGGGCCACCACAGCGGGATGTCGCGGCAGACGGCCCAGGCGGCGAGGATCGGGACCAGCCGCTGGGCCGGCGCGTACGACAGCCAGCGATCATAGGCCCGGGTGGGCAGGACGACATGGGCGGGCGGCGGCACCTTGGCACGGCGGTTCGCGGGGGGCTCGGCAGGTTCGGCCACGAGGCCCAGCAGGCCGGCGCGGAAGCACAGCTCCAGCAGGAAGCGGACGGTCTCGGGCTCGGCGATGCCCTTGGCCAGGCGTTTGGTGTCGCGGATCGCGACCCCGCCGGATTTGCGTACGGTGAGCGGCTGTTCGGCGCAGCCGGCGAGCAGCCGTTCGAGTTGCCAGGCGAGCGTGCCGGCCGCGGCCTCGGCGGGGGGTTCGATGTTCTCGGCCCGCGGCAGGTCGCGGGGCTGAGGAGGGTGCGGGGTGAACGTCGCCCGTAGCTCGCCGCGGACCGCGATCGCCACCTCGACCGGCAGCTCGGCCACCTGGGGAACGCCTGCCGGGAGCAGCAGCCCGCGCGCCGCCAGCCAGTCCGCGCCGGCCTGCTCCGCGCCATCGGCGAAGTAGACGTACTTGTTGGTGCCGTACAGGCCCGCCGGCTGGAAACTGCGGACCTCGAGCAGGGGCCCTTCGTGCGCGAGCCGGTCCAGCAGCTCCGTGGCCGTGGCGGGCGCCTTCGCGAGCAGGGCGTGCAGCCGTTCCGGATCCGTCAGGAACGCCACGACGTTCCGTTCGGCGGCTTCCCGGCCCGGCGCCTTGTCCAGCCCCAGCGCGGCGGCCAGCCGATGGACCTCCGGCGCGTTGAAATAGCGGGCGATGAGGTGGGCGGCGGGGCGGCCCAGTCCCATGCCGTCCGCCAGGTTCCGGTGGATGTAGGGGGCCACCACACACCGTTCGCCGTGGGGTGGCTGGAGCAGGGCCTGGTCGGCCAGCCGTTCCAGGGCCGCCTGCGCCTCTGCCCGCAGGTCCTGGTCCTGACCCGCGAGGAGGGTCAGCACCTCGGCTCGGGAGACCGCGCGTTCGTCCGGGTCGGGAGCGCGCCAGTAGTCGTCGGGGATTGGGCCGTGCCGCTGGGCGGACAGCCAGGCGATCGCGCCCAGGGCCTGGAGCTCCGGGAGCGTGCAGAAGCCCATCAACCGGGCCAGCACATGGTCCTGGCTGAGCAGGTGGGCGTAGTCCTCCAGCGACGGCTCGCGACCGCGGACCCGTAGCGCGCCGCGATCGGCCAGGAGCGCCAACTGCTCGGGGGCGCGCGTGGTGAGCCAGGCCATGAGGGCGTCACTGGGCATGGCTGGCAGCGTAGTACGCGACGCGGACAACGGCTTGGCAGACACAGGCCGTGAACGATGAACCCGCAGGTCTAGAGGCCGCTATCGGGGTATGACCCACTGGGAGACGTAGGAGGCGCGCGCATGCGAAGTGAGGGTGAGCGCATGCTGGGCGGCCTGCTGGGCGCGAGCCACCAGGCCGCCATCGAGGATCTGCCGGACTTGGTCGCCGAGCATGCCAAGCCGCTCGGGTTCTGCCAGACCATGATCTACGTGGTCGACCTGCAGCAGCAGTACCTCGTCCCGCTGCCCGGCCAGCACGACGCGGCGGGCGAGCCGCTGCGGCCGATCCGCATCGACGCCACGCTCGCCGGGCGGGCCTACCGCAATGTGGAGGTCGTCCAGGCCAAGCACGTCGTCGAGGGGGAGCCGGAGGCGCCGGCCGACGAGGGACGGCGGCGGCTGTGGGTGCCGCTGCTCGACGGCACAGAACGGGTCGGCATGCTGGGGGTGACCGTTCCCGCGGGCGATGACGACATCGACTGGCGGGTGAAGCAGCTGGCCAGCCTGGTCTCACTGCTGTTGATCAGCAAGCGCAACTTCAGCGACACCTACGCCTCACTCGTACGCGTGGAGTCGATGACCCTGTCGGCCGAGGTGCTGTGGAACCTGATGCCGAGCGGCAGCTTCGCCAACGACAAGGTGGTGGTCGGCGCCGCGCTGGAGCCCGCCTATGACGTGGGCGGCGACGTGTACGACTTCGCCCTCTCCGGCGACACGCTGCACCTGTCGATCTTCGACGCCATGGGGCACGACACCTCCGCGGGGCTGACCGCGACGATCGCCGTCGGCGCCTGCCGCAACAACCGGCTACGGGGCACCGGCCTGCTGGCGGCCAGCGAGGCCATCGACGAGGCGATCGCCGAACAGTTCGGCGCCACCCGGTTCGCCACCGGCATCCTCGCCGACCTGAACCTCAAGACCGGCGAGCTGACCTGGGTCAATCGCGGGCACCACCCGCCGCTGGTGATCCGGCGGGGCCGCCGCGTCGCCACCCTGGAGAGCGTGCCGTCGCCGCCGATGGGCTTCCGCCTGGGCCTGTCCGCCGGTCTGGAGCACTACCAGCTCGAACGCGGCGATCGCCTGCTCTTCTACACCGACGGCATCATCGAGGCGCACAGCCCGGAAGGGGAGGTGTTCGGGCTGGAGCGGTTCATCGACTTCGTCGTACGCCGCGAAGCCGACGGGATGTCGGCGCCGGAGACGCTGCGACGGCTGATCCAGTCCATCCTCGAACACCAGCACGGCCGCCTCCAGGACGACGCCACGGTGCTGAGCGTCGAGTGGCACGGCGAGAAGGAGCACCGGCTTACTGAAGGTCCGCAGAAAGCCTCGGCTCTTCAGGACTCCGTTGCCCAATTCGGTGGGTCATGCGGTGAGTGTCAGGTCGAGGCGCGCGAAGTGTGAGACTCGGGTCGCGCCGAGGGGTGTCTGGGTGAGCCAGGCGTCCAGGCGGATGAGGTTGATCG
>NZ_JAHKRM010000086.1 GCF_019396345.1 Nonomuraea guangzhouensis
GTGTAGAGCCCGGACGCGTCCACCGCCGCCCGTTCGGCATAACCGCCGGAGCCGCCCGTGGAGGTCACCACCCGGCGGCCGACCAGGTCGGAGCCGACGCCCTCGCCGACCGCCGTGACGACGCCCCCGACGCCGTTGCCCGGGATCATCGGCAGCTCCCGCGTGAACGGCGACGGCGCGCCCGACCGGAACTGGGTCTCCACAAAGGTGATGTTGGCGTAGACGACGTCGATCAGCACCTGCCCAGGCCCCGCGACCGGGTCGGGGGCATCTCCGGCTACGAGCACCTCGGGCCCGCCGAACTCCTTCAACCACACCGCGCGCACGTTGCTCTCTCCCCTGTTCCGTTGATGTCGCCCTCAGCATGCAACCTCAACCGAACTCGAGGTCAACTCGCGATCATCGCCGTCATCCGGTACGGGGTGCCGTTCTCCTTCGTCGACGCCATTCACCCCGGCATCCAGTGGGTCTACGCTGTACGCACGGGCGACGGGCAGTTGCTTGCTCATGGTTTTGGAAGATCTCGACCCCGGCCTGTTACTGGGCTGCACCACCGCCGAGACACGCGTGCGCTTCTTCACCGAGTTCCGCCGCGCCCTGCGCAGGCTCCTCGACGGCCCGCACCACCTGGCCCGTAGCCAGTCCTCCGAAGCCCGGTCCACACCCGCTGACCGCGTATCACGGTGAGCACTCGCCCTTTAGGGAAACGCCGATGCCCCTCACGCTCCCTCAGTTCACCATCAAACCGCATCCTCACCTGCGTTCTGACAGCGAGCGGCAGCAGATTCTGGCCGCGCCCGGCTTCGGCCGGTACATGACAGATCACATGGTCACCATCCGGTGGACCGGCGAGGCGGGCTGGCATGACGCCGCGCTGGGCCCATACGCGCCGCTGACCATCGACCCGGCCGCCACGGGACTGCACTACGGCCAGTCGATCTTCGAGGGTCTCAAGGCGTATCGGCAGCCGGACGGTACGGTCGCGCTGTTCCGGCCCGAGGCCAACGCGCGCCGCTTCCAGGCGAGCGCCCGCCGGATGGCCATGCCGGAACTACCCGTCGAGCTGTTCATGAAGGCATGCGAGCTGCTCGTGAGTCAGGATCGGTGCTGGGTTCCCGACGCCGCTGAGCACTCTCTGTATCTGCGGCCGCTGATGTTCGCCACCGAGAGCACGCTCAGTGTCCGGCCCTCGACCGAGTACCTGTTCCTGCTCATGGCCTCCCCGGCCGGATCGTACTTCCCCGATGGCATCAGGCCCCTGTCGGTGTGGATCGCCGAGGACTATGTACGGGCCGCCCCGGGCGGCACCGGCGCCGCCAAGTTCGCCGGGAACTACGCCGCCGCCTTCCTCGCCCAGAACGACGCCGCCGAGCACGGCTGCGACCAGGTGGTCTGGCTCGATGCGATCGAGCGGCGCTGGATCGAGGAAGTGGGCGCCATGAACCTCTTCTTCGTACGCGGCCACGGCCCTGCCGCCGAAATCACCACCCCGGCCCTCACCGGCTCACTGCTGCCCGGGATCACCCGCGACTGCATCCTCACCCTCGCCCGCGACCTCGGCCACCCCGTCAGCGAGAGCCGCATCGGTCTGGAGGAGTGGCGAACGGGCGCGGCGGACGGCTCGATCACCGAGGTCTTCGCCTGCGGCACCGCCGCTGTCATCACCCCCGTCGGCCGGGCCCGCACCCGCACCACCGCCTGGCAGATGGCCGACGGCCGGCCCGGTCCCCTCACCCTCCGATTACGCGAGGAGCTCGTGGCCGTACAGACCGGCTGTGCCCCCGACCCGCATGGCTGGGTGCACCATCCGCGCACGACAGCGCACTGACCTGCGAGAAGGACGCCATGTCCGCGACGGAGCCGGGAGCAGCGAACACGGTGAGCTCGTTGGGGTCACGGACCTGCCCTTAAAAGCGGGCCCACCGTTCACGGAGGGAGACCCGCCGTACACGGAGGCCCGCTCTTCACAGGGGCCCGCCCTTCACAGGAGATGGTCCGCCTGCCAGGAGGAGTGGATCATGGCTCGTTCCGTGGCCGAGAGGTGGGTCGCCGCGGCCAGCCACGCCCACGCGTACCGGTCGGGGCCGGAGTCCGCCAACCGGCCGAACACGTCACGCGTCCTGCGGTCGGCCTCGGCGGTGAGCGTGGCGGCCAGTTCGGCGGCGGTACGGAACCCGGCCCGGCGCAGCGAGGCGTGGGAGTCGCCGTTGCGCGCCGATTCGGCGACCGCCCGCCGCCCGCCGGAGACGGCCAGCTCGACCAGCCGGCGAACCCGCCAGAGCGGTGCGCTCGCCACCGGGTCCACCTCGGTCCCGGCCTCCATCTGCCCGGGCAGGCACGCCTCCGGCGGCGGGAGGTGGGAGCCCTGCAGCCGGTCGTACCCGAGGTCGGCCCGGTCCTGCCATTCGGCGGGCAGCCGCAGCGTCGCCTCGGCCCCCGGCACCGGCCCCACCGCCAGCGGACGCAGGGTGGCCGCCCGATCGGGATCCACCCTGCCCACCACCCGCACCACCAGACCGGGCCGGGACGCCAGCCGCCGCAGGTTGGCGACGTGAGCCAGGTCGGGGTGATGGGCCGCCGGTACGAGCCGGATCAGCGGGCCGACCGGGCGTACCGGGACCTGCGGATCGGCTTGCGCCACCCCAGCGGACGGCAGCTGATCGTCGACGGGCTGCTGTCCGAGGACGTCCGGCTGGTCGTGCGCGGGTAGCAGTTCGCGGGCGAGTACGTGGTCGCCCGCGGCGCCGACGATCACCAGGTCGCATCCAACAGGTTCGCGAGCCTTATCCTCTGTGTCCGACTCGCTCCAGGCGTTCCCGGAGAGCCGGGGACCGACCGCCTCAGCCAGCGGGCGGGCGAACAGCGCCGCCATCGGCCCCGCCGTCCACGACATCCCCGAGACCGGGGTGGCCCGCACCCCACCTCCCGCCCCCAGACGCCCGTCAGGCGAGATCGTCGCCCCGGTGATCAGCAGCCCGGCCCGCGCCAGCTGCGCGTGGTTCAGCATGGCGGGGCTGATGGAGACGGGCGCGGTGGCGGCCCCACGGGCACGGGCCGGACCGCCCGGCTTGACATCGGCCACCGAGAACCACCGGCCGTCGTCAGTGACCAGGTGGGTGACGACGCCGCCGTAGCCGGTGGCGCTGATCACCGGCTCCCGGAAGACGCCGTACACGCGCAGGCTCCCACCCGGCTGATAGTTCCGGCGCACGCTGCCGACCAGCGCCGGATCGGGATCGGCCCCGGCCAGCCGCCCTGCGGTGAGCAGGAGCTCGCGCAGCGCGGACACCAGGTCGGCGAGGCGATGCCCGTCGTGGCGGGCCCGGGCCGCGCGCAGCCCGCGTACCACTCGCAGAGCAGCGGCCTCGGCCTTGGGCAACCCGGCCAGCCTGGCTGTGTGCGCGGCCCTGAGCAGCTCGGCCTGGGGCACCGCACCGGCCGCGGGCGCCCCGGTCGACAGGATGGCCGCGGCGGCGCGCCACAGACTCGCCGCTGCCGCCACTTGCGCGGCACTCGGCGCCTGCGCGACATCCGGCCCTGCAGCCGCCGCCTTCCCAGCAGTCGCCACCTGTCCGGCGGCCGGCCCGGCAATCGCCTGCGCGACGTCCGGCGCGTCCTGCCCTGTGGCCTGGTTGGCGCTTGACCCAGCGATCGTCGTCTGGGCGTTGCCGGCCCCCGCAGTCCCTTGCGCGGCAGCAGGCGCCGCAGCGGGGTCGGTGGCCGTCCCGTCAGAGGCGGCCCCTACGACCGTATCGGGGTCATCCCCCGCGCCGGAGCTTTCGGCGGCCCCGATGGGCTCCGGGTCCGCCACCGGGCAGGCACTCAGTACGGCCGCGCGATGCAGGCAGCGCGGCGCCAGGAGGCAGCTGCACCGCGCCTGGCCGTCGTCGACGATCGCACCGGACGACCCCGGCGAGAGCGTGACCACCGCGTCCTCGCCACAGCTGATCCGGATGCCCTCGTCGTCGACGGCAACAGGCACGGCGGCGTACTGCTCGATCGCCGCGTCCAGCTTCTTACGCAGCCGGGACGTGAGGCCCTCGACGGCGGCGGCGACCACCTGCGGCGCCACCGGCGGCAACTGCCCGGTCCCGGGAACAACGTCGGACGTCATCGGTTCTCTCCCCGGAGGCGGTCGCCGACCCATCGGGCGAGGGCGAGCGGGCTGAGGGCGGCGACGGGCATTCCGGCCGCGACGAGCTGCTGGGCGACGGGGATCGAGTAACGGGGTACGCCGCTGTCGTCCAAGGCCGCGCACCCCAGCAGGTGAACACCGGATCCGGCCAGCGCCCGTACCTCACCGAGCAGGCCCCCGATCGGGTAGCCCTCCTCGAAGTCGCTGACGACCACGACGAGCGTACGACTCGGCACCGTGACCAGCGACCGGGCCTGAGCCAGGCCCGCGGCGATGTGCGTGCCGCCGCCGACCCGTACCTCCAGCAGCAGGGACAGCGGATCGGTCACCCGGTCCGTCAGATCGATCACCTGCGTGGAGAACGACAGGAAGTGGGTGGACAGCGTCGGCACGCCCGCCAGGACGGCGGCCGTGAGAGCGGACCAGACCACCGACGCCTCCATCGACCCGGACACGTCGACCACCAGGATCAGCCGCCAGTCGGCCTCCTGCCGGGACCTGGTGCTGAACACCGGCCGTTCCGGCACCACCACGAGCCGGCCGTCGTCGAGGCGGCGCGTGTGCGACAGGTTGGCGCGCAGGGTACGCGGCAGGTCGAGCCGCCCACCCGGACGGCGGGTCGGGCGCGGAGTCGCCAGCCCGGTCATGGCGGGCCGCATCCGGGTCGCGAGCTCCCGGGTCAGCTCCTCCACGAGGCGGCGTACGAGTGGCCGCAGCTTGGCGACCTGCTGCTCCGGCAGGCCACCAGCCAGGGACAGTACGGAGGTCAGCAGGTCGACGGATGGCCGCACCGAGTTGGGATCGAGCTCGCTGAGCACGTCGATCCGTCCGGCGTCGGCGGCCCGGGCCAGCACCTCCTCGCGTACCTCGGTCCCGAAGAGGTTCTCCAGCTCCTCTCCCCACTCACGGGCGGTGGGGAAGGGGTTCTCCCTGCCGCCGGCGTCGCCGCCCGTGCCGAAGTCGTTGGCGCCTTCTCCGCGCCCCGATCCGTACAGCTCGTCCAGGGCCCGCGCGTAGGCACGGGCACCGGCCGGAAGCTGCTCCGACTCCCGCCCGAGCAGCAACCGCCACCGGTCAGCCGGCAGCAGCCTCCGCTCGACACGACCGTCCCCGTCCACCTCGGACCGATGCTCGGCGCGAGCCGCGTCCGCCTCCCCGTCCTCCGAGGAGCGGTGCTCGGGGAGTCCCGCGTCCAGTGAGGAGCGGCGCTCGGTGCGGGCTTCCCCGTCCGGCAGGGGCCGGCCATCGGTGCGCGCCGCATCGACTTCCCGTACTTCCGGCTCGCCGGATGTGGTCAGCGCGGGGATGGGGAGCCGGAGGGCGCGCAAGGCGTCCAGACCGGCGGAGTCGGCGGCGGTCCAGAGGGCGACGAGCGCGGCCGGAGCGTCCAGCGCCAGGTCGAGCCGGTCTCCGAGCCGTTCGGACACAGCCCCCAGCAACCGGGTACGACCGGCCGGGCTGAGCGTGTCGAACCCACCGCGCAACGCCGGCAGCCGGTCGAGGAACTCCTTGTCGGCCAGGCCGTCGACCCGGTCCATGAGCGGGTCGAGCGCCGCCGGGGCCGACTGGAGCAGCGGCCCGGCGGCCGTGAGCACGCCGGTCAGCAGGCGGCTCAGGCGGAGGCGGCCGTCGGGGCCGGTGGCGGTGTCGACCCAGCCGGCGGCCCGCTCGCCGAGCGAGTCGGGGCCGTCCAGGTCGAGCAGCACGCGGGCGGCCAGGGCCGCGCCCTGGATGAGCGGCGACGCCGTACGCGCCAGCACCGCCAGGGCGTCGTCCATCCGCAGCCCGAGTCGTTCTTCGCCGACCCGGGAGGCGAGGGCGACCAGGGCGACCGCGTCCTCCGGCTGGTCGCTGCCGGCCAGGCCGGGCAGGGCGCGGACCGCGGCCTCCAGCAGGGTGCCGGCCAGTTCGGCGGCATGCTCGCGGCCTTCCGGGGTGGTGCCGGGGAGATGCCGGCGGCGCAACGCCTCCAGCAGGTCGAGGGCTTCGAGCAGTTCGGCGAGCGTGGCGGTGGCGGGCAGGGTGACGGCGGCGTCGGCGAGGCGGTCCGCGACCAGGTCGGGCAGGTCGCAACCGGCCGCGGCACGCAGGCCGCCGAGGATCAGGCCGCAGGTGGGCCCGCCTTCCGCGGACTCGCGGCGGAAGGTCTCACGCAACGTACCGGCCGCCGCCTGGGCGAGGGTCACGCCGCGTACGCCCGCCAGGTCGAGCAGGGCCGGGACCGCCGGGGTCCAGGCCAGCCGCCACCTGGTGGTGAGCGCGGTGGAATCGCCCGTACCCACCACCTCGATCGGCTCGCCGTAGCCGACGCCGCAGACCAGCAGGCGCTTCAGGAGGACCTCACGGCGCGCGTCCAGGTCGGAGCGGAGCGGGTCGAGGCGTACTTCACGGCGTTCGGGGTCGTCCGGGCACGGGAGCCGGAGCGCGGCGAGATCCGCCTCGACCGCCGGCCCGAGCCCGGAACGTGGCGTGCCCGGCGCGGTCCGGCCGCGTTCGGTGCCGACGAACATGGTGTCGAGCGCCTTGGCCAAGGCCCGTCCCCGGCCCAGGGGCTCGCCCTGACCAAGCACGGTCGTGACCGCCTCCAGCAGCTCACCCCGCCCAGGGGCGGGCAGGCCGCGCAGCCGGGCCAGGTCGCAGGCCAGCCGCAACGTCTCGACGGCCTCGCCGGTGCCCGCGGTGTGCCCGGCCGCGCGGAGCTCCCGGCACAGGTCGGTGATGGCGCGGGCAGCGCCGTCCCTGACCCGCTCGGGATCGCCGCCCGCCGTGAACACCGCCTGCTGCCAGCGCGGGTCGCGGATGCCCGCCGGGTAGCCGGATCGGGAGTCGAGCAGGTCGAAGGCGTACGGGACGAGCGAGGTGACCGACGACGAACCGTCGCCCGCGACCGGACCGGTGACGCCATCGCCCGAAGACGAGGCGACATTGTCGTCGCCGCCCTTGGACGAACCGGTGGCGCCGTCCGCGTCAGGCGCGGTCAGCGCGGGTGCGTGGAAGGCGCCGACCACTGCCACGACTCGCCGCCCGTTGGCCGCGGCGCCCGTGATCACGCGGCGCATGTGTGCCTCGCGGGCCAGGTCTATGGCCGGTACGCCGCCTGCCGCCACGGCGTCCCGGCGCAACGCCCAGCCGACGCCGAGGGCGGCGCGGCGGACCGCTTCCGGTTCGCATCCGGGTGCCAGGACCTCCACGGCCCTGTCCCACATGTCGTCCCCCTCGCGGCCGGTCCCCGCGGCGCTCAACGCCTCGGCGAAGGACCTCCCCCGAGGCACGGCCCCACCCGCCGAGGACTCGGGCAACGTGCCGGCGTTCTCGGCCGCATCCGCCGAGGTCTCCATCGGCCTGCCGGAGTCCCCGGCCGCACCCGCCGAGGTCTCCATCGGCCTGCCGGAGTCCCCGGCCGCACCCGCCGAGGTCTCCAGCAACGTGCCGGAGACCTCGGCCGGGTCCGCCGACGGGGCTGCCGGCGCGTTGGAGC
>NZ_JAHKRM010000087.1 GCF_019396345.1 Nonomuraea guangzhouensis
CGCATGGTCGCCCGGGGCATCGTCGTCGAACCCGAACCGGGCCTCTTCGCGCTGCCCCAACCGAGCTCTCACGAATAGATAGCGCTGCCCAGACTCAGACCTGACGAACGCTCACAGAACACCCACTGAGAGCAGCCGTTGTGGGAAGAACAGCCGCCGATGACACGCGCGCGCTCGAACGGCAACTCCTGTCCGGGATGTGCGCCGGGGCCGCGATAGCCCCAGTCGTGCGTGTCCGGCAGCGTCGAGCTGTCGAGAAGCTCGCGAGGCCACCGTCCCGAGTCGAAGGAGCCATAGTCGGGCCCGGCCTCGACCACCACCACGGACAGGGACGAGTTCTCGAGCAGGCGCCCGGCGACGACCGCCCCGGCCGTGCCGCCTGGATCTGGCGGTCTTCCTCAGGGTCGAGGTCGGCGGGGTTGCGCAGGAACCAGCCGGTGCCCTGCCGGACCGTGAGCGCCCGAGCTTCGAAACCTGCCGGCTCGCGGCCGCCCGTTCCGGTATCGACATCATCGGCGCGAAGTTCGACCAGGACAGCTACCGGGAGGACCCCGTGGAGTGGCGCCGTTGACACCCACACCCTGACGAGCGGCCAGGAACCACCGGCATCCACACAGGCGCCCAAGGGGTCCGGCACCGAGATGGTGGCGGCACCCACATCGTCGCGCGTGACTCGGTGAGCCCGGTGGTCGTCAAGCGGTAGGGCTACAGGGTGTCCTCGCGCAGGACGACCCGGCTCTTGCCCGCGTCGATAGGGCAGGCGAAGCCTTTCGACTTGCCGTCGCGGTTTCTGATGCCACTTGACCTGCATGAATGAAATTTTCGGCAGGCGCAGTGTTCGAGTGTCAACGACGGCCGAATTCGGGATCAGGCACACTTTCCGTGATCGAAACCCCTGGTCAGTTGGCCAGCAGGATTCGTTTACTTATTGACTGAACTACGAGGGCTGTTTTTGCAGTTCAGGAGACAGGTCAAAGCTTGTGGGTCTACGGTCACTGCCCGTGATCTCAGATGAGGAAGCGCAACGGGATTTAGCGTCCCTGAGTGTTCCGGCGGTGGGGGCACTGGTGGCGACCGGCAGCCAGTGGGAGCCGTATCGCTTGGTCGATCCCGACGGCATTCCGGTTGAGGCGGTGGCTTCGTACTTCCGCGACTTGCAGGCGGCCGGACGCAGCCAGGCAACCGTTCGCTCCTACGGGTTGGACCTTCTGCGCTGGTTTCGGTTTCTCTGGGCGATCGACATGTCCTGGGAGCGGGCCACGCGGGTGGAGGCGCGGGACTTCTGTCGCTGGCTGCTGGTCGCTGGGAAGCCGACACGCCCGCACTGGCGGAGTGCCGACTCCTCGTCGCAGACCTCGTCGGGGGAGCCGTACGCGGCGTCGGTGCGGGCGCATAGCGAGACGGTGCTGCGCTGCTTCTACGGCTTCCACCTGGGCATCGATGGCAGCCCGATTCTGATGAACCCGTTTCCGTTGGATCGGTCACGACACGGCGGTCGGGCGTATGCGCACCACAATCCGATGGAGCCGTTCCCCAATGAGCGGGCCGGGCTTTATCGGCCGCGGGTTCCGAAGCGGGTCCCGCGCTCCATCCCGGATGAGGAGTTCAACGAGATCTTCGCCCGGCTGCCGTCGCATCGGGATCGGGCGCTGGTCGCGTGCTACGTCTCGACCGGGGCGAGGGCGTCGGAGCTGCTGTCGACGATGCAGGGCGGTGTCGATCCAGGACGGCAGCTGATCTCGGTGGTTCGCAAGGGCACCGGCGAACTGCAGGAGCTTCCGGCTTCCACGGATGCGTTCGTGTGGTTGCGGCTCTACCAGGTGGAGATGGATGGCCTGATCCCGAAGGGGAGACGGCTGCCGTTGTGGTGGACGCTGCGCCGGCCGTTCCGCCCGTTGACCTACCACGCAGCGCACCGCATGTTCGAGCGGGTCAACGATGCGGCGGGGACCTCGGCGAGGCTCCACGCCCTGCGGCATACCGCGGCCTATCGGATGGCCGAGGACCCGGGACTGCCGTTGACCGACGTCCAGTTCGTCCTAGGGCACGCTCACTTGACGACCACGCAGATCTACCTGACGCCTCGCAAGGAGGACGTGATCCGCAGGGTGCTGGCCCATCACGCCGAGCAAACCCGGCAGTCGGCCGCGCGCACGCTTGCGCCTCCCGCGCCGGGCTATCGGCCGGAGTCCCTGGACGTGCTGTTCGGCTCCAGAGCATGGTGAGCGCGGCCGCGGCCGTGTCGGCGTCACCGACGCGCTCGACCGGGCCGAGGCTGGGCCGTGAGGCGGTGCGCACGCGATTCCCGCCCCGTCCCATCGATGCGACCTGGTCGACCACGCAATGCGACCGCGAGACGGCGATTCGGTGGGCGACTGTTGCGCCGTTCGTGATCAGCAACCCAGTGGTCCAGGCCAAGCGTGTCCGGGGTCTGCGGCACCTGCTGGACTGGCTCGCCGGCCAGCCCGGCGACACCTGGCAGCAGCGGTGGACCAGCAGCGGCGCCGAGACTCTGGGCCCGAGGTGGAGGCAGAAGCCCGTTGCCTGGCTGGCAGAACAGGGACTGCGGTCGGCCTGGCTGCCATCGGAGCTGTCCTCAGCGCTGTTGGCGTTGATCTTCGCCGATGTGGTGCGACCAGCGCTGCGCTGGCTCGTCTGCGTGCCCTCGATCAAATCCGAACTGGCCGACGGCTTGGCCCTGGAGCGTGATCCCGGCGGATTCGGCCGGCTGCGCGAGCACTGCCGGACACACTCGGGGATCACCAAGCAGGCAGCGCGACTCACAGCACAACGCGCGGCGGTGATCGTCGCAGCTAAAGGCGGAACCCTGGCCGACATCACCGTCGGCGACGTACTGGAGTTGGTGGACACCGAGACCGAGACGCTGGCGGCCTGGCCTCGTGCCGTTCCGGTGTTCTATCAAGTGCTTCGCGATCTCGAGCTCCTTGGCGAGCAGGCTCCGCTGCGGTTCCGGCAACTGCGCACCGGCGGTCAGCTCACGCCCGAGCAGCTGGTCGACCGCTACGGGCTCCAGTGCCGCCCGATCCGGGACCTGCTGGTCGTCTATCTTCACGAACGCCAGCCGAGCCTGGATTACAACAGCTTGAGAGACCTGGCTTACTACCTGGCCCGGCGCTTCTGGCGAGATCTCGAAGTGCACCATCCGGGTATCGACTCGCTGCGCCTGGCGCCGGAGGTCGCCGCCGCGTGGCGGGAGCGGCTGCTGACCAAGCCGCCGCCCGGCAGTGACGCCGGTGAGCCGATCCCCCGGATCTCATACCGCGAATGCCTGGTCAAGGTTCGGGCGTTCTACCTCGATCTGTCCCAGTGGGCGCTGGAGGATCCTGCGCGCTGGGCGCCATGGGTCGCGCCGTGTCCGGTCGGACGCGACGACGTCGAGCATCGCAAAGCCAAGCGCCGCCATAAGGCACGCATGGACGCCCGCACTCGCGAACGCCTCCCGGTCCTGCCGGTGCTGGTCGCCACGGTCGAGCAGCGACGACTGGCGTCCGCGGAACTGCTGGCGGTGGCACAGAGGACAGAGCCGGGGCAGAGCTTCACCGTCGCCGGCCAGCATCTGACCCGTCTGCGGCCCTGGGCGGGAAAGCTGCTGGTGGCAGACACTGCCGACCACCGGCGCGACCTGCGACGCGAGGAGGAATACGCCTTCTGGGCATGGGCCGCCGTCAATGTGCTGCGCCTGACCGGGATCCGGATTGAGGAGTTGATGGAGGCCACCCATCACAGCCTGATCCAATACCGCCTGCCCACGACCGGCGAACTCGTGCCCCTGCTGCAGATCGCACCATCCAAGACCGACGCCGAACGGCTGCTGGTGGTCAGCCCTGAGCTGGCCGACGTGCTGTCCGCCATCATCGTCCGCGTCCGTGACGAGACCGGAACCGTTCCACTGGTCCCGGCCTACGACTGGCACGAGTGCATCTGGAGGCCACCCGCCCCGGTGCTGTTCCAGCGCAGGTTCGGCACCGAAAACCGGGCGATCAGCCACGGCACGATCCGCAAGATGATCCAGGCAGCCCTGGCCGACACCGGCCTGACCGACCCGGTCGATGGCGGGCCACTCAACTACACGCCCCACGACTTCCGCAGACTGTTCATCACCGACGCCATCCTCAACGGCCTGCCACCGCATATCGCCCAAGTCATCGCCGGGCACCGCGACATCAACGTCACGATGGGCTATAAGGCGATCTATCCCGAGGAATCGATCCAAGCGCACCTGGCATTCCTGGCCCGGCGCCGCAGCCTACGCCCGAGCGAGGAATATCGAGTCCCTACCGACGAGGAATGGGCCGAATTCCTCGGCCACTTCGAGCGACGCAAGGTCTCCACCGGCATCTGCGCCCGAGCCTACTCAACACCCTGCGTCCATGAACACGCCTGCTTGCGCTGCCCCATGCACTGGCCGGACCCCGCACAGCGACCGCGCATCGTCGACATCCGCGACAACCTCATCGCCCGGATCACCGAGGCCGAGCGAGAAGGATGGCTCGGCGAAGTCGAAGGACTCCGCATCAGCCTGGCCGGCGCCAACGACAAGCTCACCCAGATCGACCGCCGTCGCGCACCCGCCGTCGTGGACCTTCCAACCCCCACCATCCGTCGCGAGAACTGACTCCTTGAAGCCGCCCCTTCAAGATCGACAACAAGTTCAGAGAATGCGCAGGAGATCGGGGTTAGCGCGGCCGTGCATCTGTCGCTTGAGCATCTTACAAATTCTTGAAGCGGCTCATGTTCGGGCGGGCCAACTATGACCTCCTCCGAAAGTTGGCACTGCTGAACTGAGCCCTCGAGATCACCCACCGTTACGGCTCCCCATCAAACGCACCAGACCCATTCAGCGATGCGAGTCACACTCAAGCCTGCCCCAAGGCATTGCTCATCGAACCGTCCCAGGAGCTGACGCCGGCCGCCCCGCCCGCTGTGGTGACCCGGGTGGAGCTTGAGCCGAGGGCGCGCTGTCACCCAGCCCGTCGACCCCGGCAAGCGAGGGACGCCCGTCGAATCTCAGGCGCGCCAAGGCGCTGGCGGACGCCACGGCTCCAGGGGCGAGCGGGGCGCGAACCGCCGCCAGGAGTGTGGTCCGCCGTTGAGCGCATGGGGGTACGTTCGTGCCGGGCGTCGTCGGCGACGTGCGTGACTCCTCCTCGCATGGGGCTGTTCGTTGGAGTCCGGGCGGCTCCTCCCGGGTGCTCAGGCCGAAATGACCTGCTTCGCGGTCATGATCGCCGTCATGGCCTTCGGCCAGCCCACATAGAAGGCGAGGTGGGTGACGGCCTCGATGAGCTCGTTACACATCCAGGTAACGGACAGTGATACCTGCTTTCCACCTGTCGGCGCAGCGCGCCGTCGATCCCGGTCGCCTCCAGGGCTATCCCGGCACCGTCACGGCGGGCGGTCAGGAACGCCTGCCGCTCGCGCCGCGCCCGTAAGTCCATCCCTCCAGCAGAGCCGCACCCCGTGGGGACGCAACGGGCACTGCTGGCATACTCATCGTGATCCGGTCGCCGCGATAGCGCAAGTTATTCGGCAGTTGGCTGCCATGTGGATCTTTGGAGCGCCCTTGATGAGCACCGTCGTTATCGTGTTGTCGATCCTGCTTGGCCTGCTTTTCATCGGGACCGGCGGGGTCAAGGTGCTGAGTCTGCCGCAATCGCTGGCTATTCGCGATCATCTCGGGCTCCCGCCGAGATTGTGGCGATTGATCGGCGTATGCGAATCAGCCGGTGGTGTGGGGCTGCTCGCCGGGCTCGCGGTGCCGTTGTTCGGCGTGGCCGCGTCGATGGGGCTGGTCATGTTGATGGCGGGTGCAATCATCAGCCGGATCCGGGTGTCCGACTCGGTGGTGATGATATCCATCGACGTCCTGGTGCTGGCGTTGGTGGTGCTTCTCGTGATCTTACGTGCGTCGGCGTAATGGGCAGAACAGTCCACGTTCCTCATCCGGTTCAAACGGATGCTGTACCGATCCAGCCTCACGGAGCCTTCGTCGCTCACACCCACCTGTTTCTCGCCGGCACCCGCCATGAACCTTGGCTCTTCATTGGAGTATCTGTGGAAGGCCACGTTCTGCTGCCATGCCGCCGACGATCCGGCGGCGGAAGAGTGGGTGGCCGTCAAGGCGCTGGTGCTGCTGGCCGGGCGTGCCGCCGAGGCGGCCGGCCAGATCCGGGCTCAGGCCGATACCGAGGACCTGGACACTGAGCGACGCTGCGGGGCTGAGGCGAGCATCGGCTATCTGCGCGCCAAGCAGGAGTTCCTACGCTACGGCCGGGCGTTGGCGGCCGGGGGGCGCTGATCCTCACTCCAGCCGTGCGCCGCCGGACCACGTTCCAACTCTGCCGCCAGCCGCGCCAGCCGACGCTCATCCAGCCGGCACTTCTCCCCGCCCGGTCCCTTGGACGCCAACGCCTGCGTACGACCCTGCTGCCAGGCTCGATGCTACCGGCTGGCCGACATCCGCGTAATCCGGAACCGCCGGGCCACCTCCGGCGACACCCCTTGAGCGAACAGCTTCACCGCCTGCAGTCGTAATCGCTCCCGCCGCTCGCGCTCCTTGGCGCTCAGCCCGCCACCATGCGCATACCTCACCCACCGGGCATAACCCGGGTCCTGGACTATCCGGCCGGAATTGAACGATAAGCCTCCGCCGCAGGTCAGCCGGAGGGCCTGTCCAGTAAACGGTGTAACTCGATCTTGAATTAGTTCTATGGGGTGGTCGGGTTCAGGCGGCCTTCGAAGGTGATGGCGAAGGCGTTGAGAGCGGCTTTCCAGCGGGTGATCCAGCGTTT
>NZ_JAHKRM010000088.1 GCF_019396345.1 Nonomuraea guangzhouensis
TACCGCACCGGCGACCAAGCCCACTGGAACCCCAACAGCCACATCCACTTCCTCGGCCGAAACGACCACCAAATCAAACTCCGCGGCTACCGCATCGAACCCACCGAAATCCAACACGCGCTGACCAGCCACCCCACCATCACCAACGCCCTCATCACCACCCACCAACAACGCCTCATCGCCTACCTCGTACCAGGCGAAGAACCGATCCCACCGGTCAACGAACTACGCGACCACCTACGCGCCACCCTGCCCGACCACATGATCCCCGCGATCTTCATCGAACTCGCTGCCTTCCCCCTCACCCCCAACGGCAAAATCGACCGCACCGCACTCCCCACCCCCGACGGCAACCGACCCGAGCTGGCCAGCGCCTACCAGCCACCCACCACCCCCACCGAAGAACTCCTCACCGCCATCTGGACCGACCTCCTCAACCTCGACCAGATCGGCACCACCGACAACTTCTTCGACCTCGGCGGACACTCACTCCTCGCCACTCAGGCGGTCTCCCGCATCCGGGCCACGTTCGGCAGCGAGATCAGCCTGGCGGACGTGTTCGACCGGCCCACGATCGCCGAGCTGTCCATAGTCGTCGACCAGGCCACCGCCGACCCGATGCGGCCGCCCATCGTGGCAGTGCCCCGGGATCAGGCGCTGCCGCTGTCGTTCGCCCAGCAGCGACTCTGGTTCCTCGCACAGCTCGACCCCGCCTCGGTCGAATACAACGTCCCCTCCCCCATCCCGCTCAGCGGGGAACTGGACGTGGTCGCCCTGAAGGCAGCTCTGGACACCATCGTCGAGCGGCACGAGGTGCTCCGCACCCGCCTGGTCGCCGACGCCGACGGCATTCCTCAGCAGGTCATCGACCCGCCGTCATCGTTCGAGCTACCCGTGGTGGATCTGGCCGAGCACGCGGAGCCCCCGCATGCGGCCCGTACGTGGGTGGCAGCCGATTCGGCCATCCCGTTCGACCTGGCCGCCGGCCCGCTCATCCGTGGCAGCCTGCTCCACCTGGCCGACGACGAGCACATCCTCGCGCTGTGCATGCACCACGTGGTGTTCGACGAGTGGTCGGCCGACATTCTGGGTCGCGAGCTGACGGCTCTGTACGAGGCGTTCCGTGCCGGGCGGTCCGATCCGCTGCCACCGCTGACGGTTCAGTACGCGGACTTCGCGAAGTGGCAGCGTGACTGGCTCGCCGGGCCGGTGCTGGAGGAGCAGCTCGGCTACTGGCGCACCCGACTCGCCGATCCGCCGGTGCTCGACCTGCCGACCGACCGACCGCGTCCAGCCGTGCGCTCCACCGACGGCTCCGCGATCACCTTCCACCTGGACGCCGCAGCCACCCGACGGCTGCAGGAGATCTCCCGTCAGAACGCCAGCACGATGTTCATGACATTGCTGGCCGCGTACACCGTCCTGCTGAGCAAACACACCGGTCAGGACGACCTGATCGTCGGAACGCCCGTCGCCAACCGCAACCACGCCGAAACCGAACAACTCATCGGCTTCTTCGTCAACACCCTCGCCCTGCGAGCCGACCTCAGCAGCGACCCGACGTTCGCCGACCTCCTGACCCACATCCGAGGCACGGCCCTGGCCGCCTTCACCCACCAGGACCTGCCCTTCGAGCAGCTCATCGACGAGCTCCACATCACCCGCGACCGCTCGCGCACCCCGCTCGTCCAGACCCTCTTCGACTACGCCACCACCCCGGCCGAAGCACCGCTGACCTCGTCAGATGAGCCGCTGCCCGTCAAGTTCGACCTCAGCCTGACCATGGAGCCCACCACCGACGGCCGGCTGATCGGCTCGTTCCAATACAGCATCGCCCTCTTCGACCCGGCAACCATCGAGCGCTTGGCGGAGCATTTCACCCAGCTGCTCATCGCGATCATCAACGAGCCGGCCACCCACCTCTCCTGCCTGCCCTCCCTACCGCCGGCGGATGAGCAGTCCCTGGCCGTCTGGAACACCACCGACAGCCCCACGCCGGCCGTCACCGGCATCCACGAACTCATCACCCCGCACGCCGGTACCTACCCCGACACCATCGCCGTCGCCTTGGACGACGCCACCCTCACGTACGGCGAACTCGAAGCCCGGGCCAACCAGCTCGCCCACCACTTGCACGCCCACGGCATGCGCCGAGAGAGCGTGATCGGCGTCTGCCTGCCCCGCAGCCTCGACCTCATCGTCGCCATGCTCGCCATCTGGAAAGCCGGTGGCACGTACCTCCCGCTCAACCCCGACCATCCCGCCGACCGCCTCGCCTACATGCTGGACGACAGCGGAGCCGACCTCCTCATCACCGGCAAAGACACGCCCGCCACGACCGGCGTGGCAGCCCTCGACCTGGACGACCCGACCACCCAGGCAGACCTGGACGATCGTCCCACCAGCCCACCCGAGGTGGCGACCCTCCCTGGCCAGGCCGCCTACCTCATCTACACCAGCGGCTCCACCGGACGCCCCAAAGGCGTCCTCATCCCCCACACCGGACTCATCAACCGCATCACCTGGATGCAGAACACCTACCAACTCACCACCCACGACCACATCCTCCACAAAACCCCCACCACCTTCGACGTCTCCCTCTGGGAACTCACCTGGCCCCTCACCACCGGCGCCCGCATGATCCTCGCCGCACCCGGCCGCCACGCCGACCCCGAGTACTTGACCGCCGTGATCCATCAGCACACGGTGACCGTGGCCCACTTCGTCCCTTCGCTCTTCCACCACTTCGCCGAGCACCACACTTCACCACCCAAGACCCCCCTGCGCCTGATCATCTGCAGCGGTGAAGCTCTCAACGGCCATGACGTCGCCCGCTTCCACACCCATCACCCCGACACCACCATCGCCAACCTGTACGGCCCGACGGAAGCTTCCATCGACGTCACCGCCTATACCTGCGTGCCGGGCACGACCGCCGACGCGCCGCCCATCGGCGCCCCCATCGCGAACACGAACATCCACATCCTCAACCGCCGCCTGCAACCCACGGCCATCGGCGTGCCCGGCGACCTCTACATCGCCGGCATCGGCCTGGCCCGCGGCTACCACCACCGACCAGCCCTCACCGCCGAACGCTTCATCGCCGCCCCAGGCGGCGAACGCCTCTACCGCACCGGCGACCAAGCCCGCTGGAACCCGGACGGCACCATCGACTACCTCGGCCGGAACGACCACCAAATCAAACTCCGCGGCAACCGCATCGAACCCGCCGAAATCGAACACACCCTCACCACACACCCCGCCATCAACGCGGCGTTGATCGTCCTCAACGATCAGCGGCTGATCGCGTACCTCATCCCGGCCGATCCGACCGCCGGCGTCCCGGCCGTCGGTGAGCTGCGGCAGTTCCTCCTCCAGAGCCTGCCGGACTACATGGTCCCGGCGGCTTTCATCGAGCTGGCCGCCTTCCCGCTGACCTCCAACGGCAAGCTCGACCGCGCCCTCCTGCCCGCTCCCGACCTCAGCCGCCCCGACCTCGCCGACGTCTACCAGCCGCCCGCCACCATGACGGAGGAGCTACTGGCCGGGATCTGGGCCGACCTCCTCAACATCGGCCAGATCGGCACCACCGACAACTTCTTCGACCTCGGCGGACACTCACTCCTCGCCACCCAGGTCGTCACCCGCATTCGCACCACATTCACCACCGACATAACGCTCGCCGCCCTGTTCGACCACCCCACCATTCGCGATCTCGCCACGCACATCGAGGAACAGGTCTGGCTGGAGATCGAACAGATGCCGAGCGACGAGATCGCGCAAGTGTTGGACGCGCTTTCGGAGCCGGAAAACTACGACCGGGATGGAGATTCGAGATGACGATTTCGCCTGCCGACCTCTTCGATGAGCTCGAACTAAGAGGCGTACATCTCTATCTGGCTGATGACCGCTTGCGCATTCTGGCGCCGAAGGGCGCGCTGACCGAGGAACTCCGGGAAAAGGTCGCCCAGCACCGCTCGGAGTTGATGGACATTCTCCAGCAGCGGGAGATCGCGGCGAGCGTTGACCGGCCTGCGCCCATCCTGGCCGTCTCGCGTGACCGGTTGATGCCGTTGTCGTTCGCTCAGCAGCGGCTGTGGTTCCTGGACCAGCTGGAGCCGGGGTCGGTCGCGTACAACGTCCCGTCCCCCATGCCGCTGAGCGGTGAGCTGGACGTGGCCGCCCTGCGCGCGGCTCTGGACGCCGTCATCGAGCGACACGAGGTGCTGCGCACCCGCCTGGTCGCCGACAACGACGGCATTCCTCAGCAGGTCATCGACCCACCATCGGCCTTTCACCTGCCGATGATCGAACTGTCTCATGAGGCCGACCCCTTCCGGGCGGCGCGCGAGTGGGTGGCCGCAGATACGGCGACGCCGTTCGACCTGGCCAACGGCCCGCTGATCCGCGGCAGTCTCCTCCGGCTGGCCGACGACGAGCACGTGCTCGCGCTCTGCATGCACCACATCGTCTCCGACGAGTGGTCGGCCGACATTCTCGGCCGCGAGCTCCAGGCCCTGTACGAGGCGTTCCGGTCCGGGCGGCCGAACCCGTTGCCGCCCTTGACCATCCAGTACGCCGACTTCGCGGTCTGGCAGCGCGAACGCCTGAGCGATGCGGTGCTGGACGAACAGCTCGCCTACTGGCGCACCCAACTGGCCGATCCGCCGCAGTTGGACCTGCCCACCGACCGCCCGCGTCCCGCCATCCGCTCGACGGCCGGCGCGGCCGTCCGTTTCCAACTCGATGCGGAGACGACCCGGCGGCTGCAGGAAATCTCCCAGCAGAACTCCGGCACCATGTTCATGACGCTGCTGGCCGCCTACAACGTCCTGCTGACCAAATACACCGGCCAGGACGACCTGATCGTCGGCACACCCGTCGCCAATCGCAACCACCCGGAGACCGAACAACTCATCGGCTTCTTCGTCAACACCCTGGCGCTCCGTGCCGACTTGAGCGGCGACCTGACCTTCACCGAATTGCTGGCCCAGATTCGCGCCACCGCACTGGCCGCCTACACCCACCAGGACTTACCGTTCGAGCAACTCATCGACGACCTGAACATCGCCCGTGACCGCTCCCGCACCCCGCTGTTCCAGGCTTTCTTCAATTACACGACGGCCGTCACCGTCGTTTCTCCCACGTCATCCCTGGAATCGTCGGCTGACGCGCTTCCCGCGAAATTCGACCTCAGCCTGACCATGGGCCACAATCCCGACGGATCGCTCATTGGTTCAATCCAATACAGCACCGCCCTGTTCGACGAGGCCACCATCCGCCGCATGATGGGCCACTTCACCCATGTGCTCGCCGCGATCACCAGCGACCCCGGCCAGCACGTGTCGGCTCTTTCGATCCTCACCGCGGCCGAGCACCAGCAGCTCACCGTCGACTGGAACTCCGCTACCGCCGAACTCCTCCCGTTTAACGGCGTCCACGAACTGATCGCCGCACAAGCCACCCTCCGGCCCGACGCCACCGCCGTCATCCACGACGACATCCCGCTCACCTACGCCCAACTCGACGCCCGCGCCAACCAGCTCGCCCACCACCTTCAAACGCTAGGTATCGGCACCGAACAGATCGTCGCCCTCTGTCTCCCCACCGGACCCGAAGCCATCATCGCCATCCACGCCATCTGGAAAACCGGCGCCGCCTACCTCACCCTCGACCCCGAGCACCCCGCCGAGCGCCTCACCTACCAACTCGCCGACAGTGGCGCCGCCGCTGTCATCACAGGTGCCGACGCTCCTGCTGTCGGAGACGTACCGGTCGTCACGTTGTACGACTCCGATACCCAGGCCGTCCTGTCCGCGCAGGCCACCACGGCACCCGACACAACCGTGCACCCTCAGCAAACCGCCTACCTCATCTACACCTCAGGCTCGACCGGCCGCCCCAAAGCCGTCAAAATCACCCACCGCAATCTCGTCAACTACCTCACCGTCGCTCCGACACGCCTTGGCATCGGCCAACCACACGCCACCTACCTCCTCCTCCAAAACACCGTCACCGACTTCGCCAACACCATCCTGTTCACCAGCCTCACCACCGGCGGAACCCTCCACATAGGGCCGGCTCAAACCATCACCGACCCCCAACACCTCGCCGCCTACCTGAACGACCACCCCATCGACCACTACAAAATCGTCCCCACCCACCTCAACGCCCTCACCCACACCACCCCACCCCACACACTCCTCCCCCACCACACC
>NZ_JAHKRM010000089.1 GCF_019396345.1 Nonomuraea guangzhouensis
GGGTTGTACGTCCCACCGCTGCGCGAGCTGCTCGGCACCGAACCGCTGCCCCTGGGCGACCTGTTGATCGTCACCGCGCTGTCCACCCTCGGTTACGCCGCCGTCCGCCTCGACCGGATCCTGCACCGTTCCTGAAGCCTGAGCCGTTTCCAACGCGGCGAATCCCCTTTGGGACTTTCGCCCCTTTCCCGTGCTGGTCCCGGCCGGTTAGCGTCAGAGCATGATTCGTGTGTTTCTCGTCGACGACCATGAGGTGGTACGGCGGGGCGTGGCCGCCCTGCTGAGCTCCGAAGAGGACATCGAGGTGGTCGGCGAGGCCGGGACGGCGGAGTCGGCGATCGCCCGCATTCCGGCGCTCAAGCCGGACGTGGCGGTGCTGGACGTGCGTCTGCCCGACGGCAATGGCGTGGACGTGTGCCGCGAGGCCCGCTCCAGGCTGCCGGAGCTGGCCTGCCTGATGCTGACGTCCTTCGCCGACGACGACGCGTTGTTCGACGCCGTGATGGCTGGCGCGTCCGGGTACGTGCTCAAGCAGATCCACGGCTCCGACCTGGTGGGCGCCGTACGCACGGTCGCCTCGGGACAGTCGCTGCTCGATCCGCAGACCACCGCGGCGATGCTGCAACGGCTACGGGAGCACGCCGCCAGGAAGGACCCGCTGGCGGCGCTGTCGGAGCAGGAACGGCACATCCTGGACCTCATCGGTGAAGGGCTGACCAACCGGCAGATCGGCGAGCGCATGTTCCTGGCCGAGAAGACGGTCAAGAACTACGTGTCCAACCTGCTGTCCAAGCTCGACATGCAGCGCCGCACCCAGGCCGCGGCGCTCTCGGCACGGTTGCGGGCAGATCGGCGGGAATGAGCGGGACCTTCGCCGAAAGACCGGCCCGTTCGGGACTTCCGGCCCTACCAGGCGCACTGCCTCGGAGCTGTGATGAAGGGAGGACAACAGCCGACGAGAAGGGCTGACCCGTGAAGCTCAGAACCGTCGCCGACGTGATGACCGCCAAGGTCGTCACGGTTACCGCGAAGACCCCGTTCAAGGACATCGCCGAGACCCTGATCGCCGGCGGCATCAGCGCCGTCCCGGTGGTCGACGACGCCGGCCACGTCGTCGGCATGGTGTCGGAGGCCGACCTGCTGCGTAAGGAGGAGTTCCGCGAGCAGTTCTACCGTGAGGGCTACCGGCCACCGCTGCGCGCCCGGCTGCGTCACCCCAAGGGCAAGGAGAAGGCCACCGGTGACACCGCGGGCGAGCTGATGACCAGCCCGCCGATCACCGTCTCGCCCGAGGCCTCGGCCGTCTCGGCCGCCCGGGTGATGGACGCCCACGACGTCAAGCGGCTCGCCGTCGTCGATGCGCACGGTCACCTGGCCGGCATCGTGAGCCGCCGGGACCTGATCAAGGTGTTCCTGCGCGGCGACGACGACATCGCCGCCGAGGTCCGCGAGGACGTCCTCGACCGGGGGCTGTGGGTGGACGCCTCCGGCGTCGCCGTCAACGTACGCCACGGCATCGTGACGCTCAGCGGCCAGATGGACCGCAAGACCGAGACCGCGATCGCCGTACGGATGACCGGCCGGGTCGACGGCGTGGTCGACGTCATCGACGAGCTCACCTGGAAGCACGACGACTCCAAGTGGGAGGCCCGATAGACATGCTCGTGCGCGAGGTCATGAGCAGCCCGCCCATCACCGTACGCCGTACCGACCCGGTACGGCAGGCCATCCGCACACTGCACCGCCATGACATCACCGCCGCCCCGGTCGTGGACGACGCCGACCGGCTCGTCGGTGTGGTCAGCGAACTCGACCTGCTGCGCGGCGAGTTCGAACCCGACCCCCGTGCCTCGGTACGGCCCATCGGCCCGGCCGCCGAACCGCCGCCCCGCCGGGTCATGGAGGTCATGACCCGCGAGGCCGTCACGGTGACCGAGACGACGGACGTCACCAAGGCGATCGACCTCATGATCGGCAAGCGGATCAAGAGCCTGCCCGTCGTACAGGGGGACCGGATCGTGGGCATGGTCAGCCGCCGCGACCTGCTGGCCATGCTCGCCAGGCCGGACGAGCAACTGCGCCAGGACGTGATCGCCGCGCTGCGCGAGCATTACCCCTTCGGGCCCAGCTGGGAGGTCACCGTCCGCGACGGCGTGGCCCAGCTGAGCGGGTCGCCGCACGAGCACGCCGACCACATCGCCGACGTGCTCGCCCGCACGGTGCCGGGCATCATCCGGGTCAGACACCTGAGGTGATCCCGCGGACGTGGAATCAGGTCTCCTCGACGGGCTGGACGAAGACACCGCCGGCGTGCACGGGAAGGCGGCGACCGCTGATCTCACGCAGCGGCAACCGCACGAACACCGGCTCGCTCAGCTCGACCCACGGAGCCCCGCCCAACTGCTCCAGGCGACGGACCTGGTCACGATCGGTGACGATGTCGGCCCGACCGCTCAGCACGACGCTCCAGCCCACGCGCAGCGCGGGCTCCACATCGTCCGCCTCGAAGGTCAGCGGCACGCCGTGCTGGATGGCGTCGAGCTTGCCGCCCCGCGCGGTCCTGAACACGATGCTGTCACCGTCCAGCACGAAGTTGACCAGCACGACCTTCAGATCACCGCCGGCCGCCGACCAGGCGACCCGGCCGATGACGACCGTCGACAGCAGCGCCAGGCAGGCCTCCCGGCCCAGTGCCTCGACACGACCCTCCTGCTGCCCCATGCACCCAGCCTCTCATGTGGTCTCTCGGACTAGCGGAACAGGGCGTCGTCGACGGTGAAGCGGATGAACTCGCCCTCGGCCCACCGATCGGTGCCGGGCCACCAGCCACCCGCCAGGTAGGCCGGAATGGTGAACCCGTCGCATTCGATCTCGCGCCCGCACTCCACCCCGAACACGTGGTCGCGGTAGCGGCCCTCCCCGGGATCACCCCAACGGGACATGGTGACACGCTCCAGCGCGCCGCTGGGCGCGATGGTCAGGGTCACGTCGTGATCCTCGGTGCCCACGGGAACGCTGGCGATCGCTTGGCGGTCGTCGATCGACTTCCACCGTAGCCTCGGGTCGAGCGCGGCGGCGGGCGCCATGACGAACTCACACGCCAGCCGTCCGGCGGCACTTCTGGTGATGTCCGGACCGGCACCCGACATCACGGGGAGGACGTCCAGCAGCCGCCAGCGCATCTCCCCCTGACCAGCGCGATACCGGTCGAACCCGTGCACGGGCAGCAGTCCCAGGTAGGCGGTGGCCGACCACACGAAGCCCTCCATCGGCAGGAGTACCTGCTGGGCGCGGAAGTCCCGCCAGGTGCGGAGCCGGATGGAGCCGTGCGTATCCAGCACCACCGCACGCAGCAGCGGTGTCCCCGGAGCGATGGCGTGCAGCACCCAGCGGCGCGCCGGTTCCGGCAGGTGGCCGGCCTGTGCGGGGTCGAACTCCTGGGCGTCCTCGGTCTGCGTCTGCAGGAGGTCCCAGTCGTGACGGGCTGTCTCGGTCATGTACGGCGGGGCGACGATGACGCTCATGACGGCCTCCACGCAGGCCGCACCACGGCCACCGGACAGCGAGTCCGGTGCAGGACACCGTGGCTGACGGACCCGAGTGCCGCCGAGGCGAAGCCGCCCAGTCCGCGCGAGCCGACCACCACGAGCGCCGCCGTCTCGGACGCCCTGGCCAGGACCGGGACCGGGTGCCCCGGGACGGTCGACTCGATCACCTCGACGTCCGGGTACTTCTCATGCCACGGCGCCAGGCGCAGCCGGATCTCGGCCGCCTCGTCGCCCAGCGCCCCGGTCAGGAGCGGGCCGTATCCCACGGGATGCGGGGTGAGCATCGGTGTCCGCTGGGCGTACACGACACGGACCGGCGTGCGCCGCGCCCTGGCCTGTTCCAGGGCGTAGTCCAGTGCCGACTCCGCGAACGGGGAGCCGTCGAAGCCGACCACGATCTCGCCATGGCTGCCGGGTACGGGCATCCGGACGATGACCACCGGACTGTGCGCGTGCCCGGCCAGGCCGAGCCCGACCGATCCCAGCACCAGTCCGGCGAACCCGCCGAGCCCTCTGCTGCCCACCACTACGCTGTCGGCCGTCTCCGACTCGCTCTTCAGCCGCTCGATCACCGCGCCCGTGATCACAGCCGTGGAGACCTCGAGCTTGGGGATGAGTCTGCGTACCTGGTCGGCCGCCTGGTCGAGCACGTACGTGCACCGCTCGGTCAGCGTCTGCCGGTCACTGGCCGCGGTGGGCGGGTGCTCCGCCGCCCAGGGCTCGCGTACGAGCACGATCCGCAGGGGAAGCCCTCTGCGTGAGGCGTCGTCGGCGGCCCAGCCGAGCGCCGATCCGGCCGATGGCGATCCGTCCACGCCGACCACGATCGCTCTGCTCATCGTCATCCTCCCTCGGACCTCTCCGCCCGGATGTGGCCCCGGCGCCTTCGCCTTCAGCACACACCCACCGGCCTGCGGCTTCCAGAGGACGAGGTCCTGCCTTACCAGGGACCATCGGCCCTGGTAACGCGTGATCGGGGTGAGCGCGGCCGAAGGGCATCGAGGCGACGGGACCTTCGTCCCTGGTCGGATCGGCCCGTCCCGGCGAGCGTGAGAGGTGAGCAGCACGAGGAGGCGTGATGAAGGCGCTCATCTACCACGGCCCCGGCCGGCGCTCCTGGGAGGAGGCTCCCGCTCCGCGGGTGATCGAGCCGACCGACGCCGTCGTCCGCGTGGACGCGGTCACCATCTGCGGCACCGACCTGCACATCCTCAAGGGCGACGTGCCCACCGTGGCGCCGGGGACGATTCTCGGCCACGAGGCGGTCGGCACCGTCACGGCGGCCGGAGGCTCGGTCGGCATCGTCAAGCCGGGCGACCGGGTGCTGGTCTCGTGCATCTCGGCGTGCGGGCGGTGCCGCTACTGCCGCGTCGGCATGTTCGGTCAGTGCCTGGGCGGTGGCGGCTGGATCCTCGGCCACCGGGTCAACGGCACCCAAGCGGAGTACGTACGTGTGCCGTTCGCCGACACCTCCACCCATCCGCTGCCCGACGGCGTCACCGACGAGGCCGCGCTCATGCTCGCCGACATCCTGCCCACCGCCTACGAGGTCGGCGTGCTGAACGGCCGCGTCCAGCCCGGCGACACGGTCGTGATCGTCGGAGCCGGGCCGATCGGCCTGGCCGCGATCACCACCGCGCGGTTGTTCACGCCCAGCCACATCGTCGCGGTCGATCCCGCCCCCGCACGGCTGGAGGCCGCCAAGCGGCTCGGCGCGGACCTGGTCGTGGGTGCGGGCGACGACCCGGCCGGCGCGATCGCCGAGCTGACCCGCGGGCTGGGCGCCGATGTCGCCATCGAGGCCGTCGGACTCCCGGAGACCTTCGAGCTGTGCACCCGCCTGGTACGCCCCGGCGGTCATGTCGCCAACATCGGCGTGCACGGCGCACCCGCCACCCTGCACCTCGAAGATCTGTGGATCCGCGATCTCACCATCACCACCGGCCTGGTCGACACCTACGCGACGCCGACCCTCCTGGACATGATCGCCGCCGGACGGCTGGACCCCGGCACGTTCATCACCCACCGCTTCGCGCTGGACGACATGGCCGCGGCCTACGAGACGTTCGCCGACCCGACGGCGACCGGAGCGCTCAAGGTGGTGCTGGCCCGCGGATGACGCCAGGCGAGGAATGACGGCGAGTTGACGAGTCCACCCGGCTATGAGAAACTGATCCCGGGAACGAGGTTGACACACTAATTAAGTGTGGACACACGTTTCCTATTTGCGTTATGCTGCCCCTCGCGCTGCCTTGCAACGCCCCCGGATTTCGCCGGGGCGTTTGGCGTGCGCGCAGTTCGATTCCATCCGCGCCCTCCGGAAGGACATCTGTTGGCAGCCTCGCGCAACGCCTCGGCCATACCCGCTGGTCCCCGTCGCGTCTCTTTTTCGCGCATCCAGGAGCCTCTCGAAGTTCCTGACCTTCTCGCCCTGCAGACCGAGTCATTCGACTGGTTGCTCGGTAACGAGAAATGGAAGGCCCGGGTAGAGGCGGCTCGTCAGGCCGGGCGCAAGGACGTCCCGACCCAGTCGGGCCTCGAAGAGATCTTCGAAGAGATCAGTCCCATCGAGGACTTCTCGGG
>NZ_JAHKRM010000009.1 GCF_019396345.1 Nonomuraea guangzhouensis
CCGAGTAGCCCGAGTACATCAGGGCGTTGTACAGGTTGCGCCGGTGTGCGGGCGCGTACTCGACGGTGAGCGCGATGGCGGTGGGCACGACGCCGCCGAGGCCGAGCCCGGCCACGAACCGGAACAGACCCAGCAGTTCCGGTGAGGGCGCGAGGGCGCACAGGACCATGGCGATCGAGAACCAGGCGACGCTGGCGATCACGATCTTGCGGCGGCCGACGATGTCGGTGATCACGCCCGCGGCCAGGGCACCGATGAGCATGCCCATGAGCGCGTAGCTGCCGATGGCGCCGGCCTGCGCGGGAGTGAGATTCCATGACGGCTCGGCGAGCAGGCTCGGCACCACGGAGCCGTAGACGATCAGGTCGTAACCGTCGAAGACGATCGAGGCGAAGCAGATGGCGACGACGGGGAGGCTGTTCCCTCGGGGGGCGGACGGGCGTTGGGCGGTGGCGTCCATGGTCACTCCACAGAGCGAGATCCGAAAACCCGGCATACGGCCGGGCAGATGCCGCCGACGCTACACATTCATCAAACGACCGTCAATAATTTGTCACTCAACTTCGACGAGACTGGGCACGTCAGGCGTGCACGGACGTCTTGTTCAACGGGCCGATGCCCAAGGAGGAGCAGAATCCCTCGGCCTCAGGGGCGAGCCGCTCGTGCAGGTCGAGGAAGAGGTCGTGCACGTCACGACCGACCCATCCCGCCGGCACCAGTTCCATCGGCAGGTCGGGGTCGTCGAAGGGCAGCATGCGATAGTCGTGGACGAGGCGGGTGCGCTCGACCAGGGCGTCGCGCCCGCGCGGCGGGGCCGAGCCGAAACGGGCCAGCAGCGCCCGGTAGGAGTCACGCTTGGCGAGCAGGGCGCGGTGGAGCTCCTTCAGCTCCCAGCATCTGCCCGCCATATCGATGTCGCTGGCGGCGCCCATCGACCGGCTGATCAGCAGGTCGAGCCGGACCGAGGGCTCCTCGGCCAGCCCCTCCGCGGCCTCCTGCAGCCGCTCGTGCGGAGAGACCCAGGTGGAAGGCGCCAGCGGCCCGAAGCCGAGCCATCTGAGCTTCTTGCGGACCCGCTCCCGAGCCGCGCGATCGGTCTCGGGAACGTGGTAGATGACGACGCGCCACTGCCGGTCCCAGGGCTCACGCTCGCGCTGGAAGATGCGCTTGCGGCCCTCGTCGAGCAGGCGCCAGCTCTTGTCGGTCAGCCGGTAGACGGTGGTTCGCCCCCGTTTCTCGGTGTCGAACCACCCCTCCTTGCGCAGCCGCGTCATCACCACCCGAGTCGTCGCCTCGGGGACGTCGAAGCCGACCAGCAGATCGGTCAGAGTCTGCAACGGGGCCGCGCCGTCGTCATAGCGCAAGTAGTCACCGTAGAGATCGAATACGATCGACCGAGGCTTCACGCGGCTTGGCCCCCACTCATCGCAGCTTAAAACGTCTAACAGATTATCACTCATCAAGCTTGCGACTGGCATGCATGGAAACCAACTTCAGCAGCCTTTATGACGATCAAATGTTCCATATACTCGACGCCCGTCGATCGCTTTAGGATGACGCTACGGGTCGACCCGCAGACACGGGCACAAGATCGCGGGTATGCCGTGAGTGGCGCGTTGGACCTACAGTGGTGCCGTGTCGTCGGGAAACGCCGTTGTGGCGCGCAATATGCGCCTGCTCAGGGAGCAGCGGGGCATGTCACTGGCCGAGCTGGCCAGGCAGGCGGGGCTGGCCAAACAGACCCTGTCCACGATCGAGCAGGGGGTGGGCAATCCGACGGTGGACACGCTGTTCTCCGTCGCGGACGCGCTGGGGGTGCCGGTCACCCGGCTGGTGGCCGAGCGGGAGCAGGTGATGGTGGTGCAGCGCCGCGACGAGGTGGTGTGGCAGCGGCACGGCGGTTATGAGTCCCGCTCACTCGACCACATCTACGGCTCCGGCGTGATCGAGAACTATCTGCTGCGCATCGCGCCTGCGGCCGGTGACGGCCCGACCGAGCCTTCCGCTCCCCATCCGGTCGGCACGCTGGAGCACCTGTACGTCATCAGCGGCCGCGTGCGGGTGGGCCCGATCGACTCCGCGGTGGAGCTGAGCACCGGCGACTTCGTGCGCTATCCGGGCGACCGTCCCCACGTGTACGAGTCGCTGGACTGTGAGAGCGTGGTGCACGTCGTGGTCAGCGTCCCGCGTGTGCAGCCGGGCACCGGGGCCATGCGGGTGTCCCGCACCCATGGTGAGCGCGCCCTCTGAGCCGCTGGTTCACACCCGCCGCACAGCCCGGGTTGCCTCCTGCCGATCGTAGGCGATGCCCTCCTGGCGGGTGCGGCTCGGGGGGCGGCCCGGAAGGGCCCGGGGTCACTCAGGGTGTGGTCGGTGCGCGCGGGTAGCCCAGGCTGCGATCCGGAACGTCGTGGACTTGGTCTGGCCGGTACAGCCCCGCTTCGCGCGCGCTGGGACCGGGGTCGCGGTAGGGCGTGGCCATGGAGGTCTCCACTATCTACATTGGACGCGAGTCCACCATAAAGACCATTTGTCCACATAAACGCCTTACCGAACGACACCGTCAGGACGAGAACTCCCGCTCACGGGTCTCAGGCAGGACGAGCACGCAGACGATGCTCACCAGGCAGAGTGTGCCCGTGTAGACGCCGAGCACCAAGGGCGAGGCCCATTGCGTGTTCAGCCAGGTGGCGACGACCGGCGCGAAGCCTCCGCCCAGGGTGTTGGCCAGGATGAAGGTGGTCGAGGCTCCGGTGTAGCGCAGCCGGGCGGGAAACAGTTCCGGCAGGAACGCGGCGATCGGCGCGAAGCTCAGTGTGAACAGCAGCAGCCCGATGGCGAGCGCACCGGTGATCAGCAGGCCGTTCCCGGTCTGCAGGGAGCCGAACATGGGCAGTGCCCACAGCACGCAGCCGATGAGACCGGCCAGCATCACCGGACGCCGGCCCATCCGGTCGGCCAGACGGGCGAAGGGCACGGTGGCCAGGGCGCCTGCGGTCGCGGCGATGCTGGCGGCGGCGAGCATGGTGTTCTGCGGGATGCCGAGCGCCGCGGGGCCGTACTGCAGGCTGTAGACGGTGGTCAGGTAGTAGACGGACGAACCGCCGACCGCTGCGCCGACGCCGAGGAACAGCCGGCCTGGGTGCTCCTTGAGCAGCGTGCCGAGCGGGAAGCGGGCGGCGGCCTGGCGCGGCCTGGTGGCGAAGACCGGCGACTCCTCCACCCGGCTGCGCACCCAGATGCCGATGACGATGAGCACGGCACTGAGCAGGAACGGGATGCGCCACGCTCCGGCGGCGAAGCCATCACGTCCGGCGATGGCCAGGGTGGGCAGGATCACCGCGCTGGACAGCAGGAAGCCCAGCGGCGGACCGGCCTGCGGGATGGAGGCGTACATCGCCCGCCGCCGAGGAGGCGCGTGCTCGGCCGCGAGCAGCACCGCGCCGCCCCACTCGCCGCCCATGCTCACGCCCTGGAGCAGGCGGAGCGCCACCAGGAGTACCGGCGCCAGCAGCCCGGCACTGGCATGGGTCGGCAGCAGGCCGACGCCGACCGTCGCCGCGCCCATCAGCAGCAGTGAGATGACCAGCGCGGGCTTGCGGCCCAGCCGGTCCCCGATGGTGCCGAACAGCACCACGCCGATGGGCCTGGCCAGGAACGCGCCGGCGAAGGTGAGGAAGGCGGCCAGGGTCTGCGCCGCCGGGGTTCCGGCCGGGAAGAAGGCGGGGCCCAGCACCAGGGCGGCGGCGGTGCCATAGACGGCGAAGTCGTAGTACTCGATGGTGGTGCCGATGAGGCTGGCGGCGGCGACGCGCGAGACGCTGCGGCTTGGTGCGCCCGTGGCTGTCCCGGCTGGTACGGCGGTCTCGGACATGGAAGGACTCCTCCGCTGAGGACTGGGGTACAAGAGCATGGAAGAGCCGCCGGAGGCGGAGGGCACGCTCCTGTGCCGCACAGCGGCACGTCACCGTAACCTTGACCGGTGGTCAGGTCCTGCTTGCTGCTCGAGGTCAGCGCGCGGGTGGGCCGAACTGCCCGGCCTGCGGGATCGTCATGACGACGTGGGCGAGCATCTGGTCGGACAGGCAGGTGTGCCGGTAGGGGATGTCGCCGGGGAAGCGGACGAAGTCGCCGGTCGCGAGGTCCACCTGCTCTTCAAGCGGGCCGGTCCGCAACGCGCCGGCGATGACGTACAGGTGGATGAGGGTGCCGAGCGAGTGGCCGGGGAAGGAGCGCACACAGCCCTCCTCGTCCAAGGTCAGGAGGCTCGTGTGCACGTAGCCGGAGCCGTAGACCTGGTCGAGGACGCGCTCGGCCAGGCCGTCCTGCCGCTGCCAGGTCCCGGCGGCGTCGCGCTGAACGTAGACGGCGCTCCCCCACTCGGTCAGCAGGCGCCTGGGCGAGACGTCGATCGCGTTGCCCAGCGCGGACAGCGTCTCGACCGTGGGGTTGCCGATTCCCTGCTCGACCTTGGAGAGCGTCTGTTTGGACAGGCCCGAGCGGCGTGACAGCTCGCCGAGTGACAGGCCGCGCTCCCGCCGAAATCTGCGAACGTTGCGCGCGACCAGCTCGTTGTAATCCATCATGTCCCCTGTCAGTTATAAATGACTCCTCGTCCATCTTGACAGACCGATATCCGCTCTTGCATCCTGTCCACTGCAAGGTCCGAATCGTCACTCATAAGTGACAAAGGAGGTCAACCATGGGTACGGCCGCCATCCGCGATGACCGCGCTGCCATCGACAAGGCGGTCAGTCTCCTGATCTCGTTCGGCGACCAGGCCGGGACCGGGCTCGGCGTCAGCGAACTGGCCCGCCGCGCCGAGCTGAGCAAGAGCACCGCGTTCCGCGTGCTCGGCATGCTGGAGCGCAACGGCGTCGTGGAAAAGATCGCGGGCAAGTACCGGCTGGGTCAGCGGCTGCACGAGCTCGGCCGGCACGTCTACGTCCCCGCCCACGACCACATCCGCGACCTGCTCATCCCCTTCCTCACCGACCTGTACGAGCTGACGCGCGAGACGGTCCACCTCGCCGCCCTGCACGACACCGACGTGGTCTACCTGTCCAAGCTCTACGGCCACCGCCAGGTCCGCTCGCCCTCGCGCATCGGCGGCCGGGTCCCCGCCCACTGCACCGCGGTCGGCAAGGTGCTGCTGGCCTACGACCATGACGCCCTGGAGCGCGTGCTTGCCTCCGGCCTGCGGGCGTTCACGCCGCACACCATCACCGACCCCGGCAGGCTGGCGGCCTCGATCGCCGAGATCCGCCGCACCGGGGTCGCCTTCGACGACGAGGAGTCGACCGTAGGACTGCACTGCGTCGCCGTCCCCGTCATGGGCCGTAGCGGCAAGGCTGTGGCCGCGATGTCGGTTTCGGGTCCCACCGGCCGCCTGGACACCCGGGCGCAGGCGCCGGCGCTGCGACGGGTGAGCGCCGCAGCGGCCCTGGCACTGGCGCGCGGCCACCGCCTGCGCGCCACCGCGTGACCCGATCAGCTCCCCGGCACGTGGTCGAGGTCCATGTCGGTCCTGGTCACCCAGCCGGGCTCGTGCACCAGCAGGCTGAGCTGCTCGCCGGGCAGGTCGACGTCGACGACGTAGCGGTACCCGGCGGACTCCGCCGCCGCCACCCGGTCGAGGTCGCCTTCCGGCACCGCGCACACCAGGCGGCGGCAACGGGGATCGGCCGTGATCACGGCGTCGGCGATGTCCCGGAGCAGCCGGGTCATGGCCTCTCCCGTGAAGGCCGGAGAGACCATGACCTCCACGTCGTGCGCGCCCGCCGGGTACGCCTCGCGCAGGCGGCCGGTCACGCACCGCGCCAACCGGACGCCGTCGATCACCGGCAACATCTCAGCCCTCCTCGTCCGCCAGGCGGCGGATGACGACCTTGTCCAGCTTGCCGGAGGCATTCCTGGGCACGTCCTGGACGATCTTCAGTTTGCGGGGCAGCTTGTAGCGGGCAAGCTGGGTGGCGGCGTACTCGCGGACGTCGTCGAGGGTGGCCGTGGTCCCCTCGGCCAGGGACACCACGGCCATGACCGTCTCGCCCCACTGCTCGTCGGGGCTGCCGACGACCGCGACGTCCACGACGCCGGGCATGGCGGCCAGAGCCCGTTCGACCTCGGCCGGGTAGACGTTCTCGCCACCGCTGATGATCATGTCTTTGAGCCGGTCGACGATGAACAGGCAGCCGTCCTCGTCCAGATAACCGACGTCGCCGGAGTGGAACCAGCCCTCCTCGTCGAACGCGGCCGCGGTCGCCTCGGGGTTCTCCCAGTAGCCGGGGGTGACGTTGGGGCCGCGCACCACGATCTCACCGGCTTCGCCGGGCTTGAGCGGCTGGTTGGTCATTGAATCCACGACGCGGACCTGCGTGTAGGGCATGGGGATGCCGGCGGAGCCGAGCTTGCACAGGGTGTGCTCGGCGGGCAAGTGGGTGGCGAACGGCGCGGTCTCGGTGAGCCCCCACGCCTGCTGCAGCAGCATGCCGTGGGAGGCGTACAGCTCGATCAGGGACGGCGGCACGGGCGCGCCCGCCACGACGATCGAGCGCAGGTGAGACAGGTCGGCGTCGAAGGCGCCGGGCACGCGGCTCAGGGCGGCGAGCATGGCGGGTACGGCGAACATCGAGTTGACCCGGTAGGTGACCAGGTCGTCGAGGAACCGGACCGGATCGAACGAGCGGCGCACCAGCACTGTGCCGCCGCGCACCAGCGTCCGCAGCACGAAGCTGTTGAGCGCGCCGATGTGGAAGAGCGGGGCGGCGGCGTACGTCACGTCCCCTCGGCGGGCGTCGAGCATGGTGTCCACGTTGACCGAGTTCCACCAGGCGTTGCCGTAGGTCAGGACCACGCCCTTGGGCAGGCCGGTGGTGCCCGAGGTGAACATCAGGATCGCCGCGTCGTCGAAGGTCTTCGCGGCCACCGACGGGAACGGCCGGGCCGCGGCGATCAAGCCGGACCACGGTTCCCAGCCCGCGACGCCCTCGGTGGCCGGCACCTCCGGGTCGTCATCCACCAGGAGGAAGCGCGTGAGCGAGGTCGCCGCACGCACGTGCTCCGCGCTCGCCCGATGTCCTTCCTCGCAGACGAGCGCGGCGGCACCGCTCCGCTGGAGCACGCTCTGCAGCTCCGGTTCGGCGAGCCGGAAGTTGATGGGGACGAAGACGGCGCCCAGCCGGAACGAGGCCAGCATCGTCAGCAGGAAGGACACGCTGTTGAGTCCCAGGTAGGCGACCCGGTCGCCGTCACGGATGCCGCCCTCGGCGAGGACCGTCGCCAGCCGCGCCGCCTTCAGGTCGAGCTGGGTGTAGGTGAGGTCGCCGCCCGCGTAGCGGACGGGGACGGCCTCGCCGAAATGGCGGGCGTTGCGCACGACCGCGGCGGCGGGGTTGACGTCGACGTTGAAGCCCGAGTTCGGGGTGTGAGGGTGAGTCATCGGTCAGCTCCTCAGAGGTGGTCGCCGCCGGCGGCGCGGGCGAACCCCCGAACCCCGATGCCGCCGTCGGCCGAGATGGCGTGTCCGGTGATGGTGCCGCTCTGCTCGCGGGCGGCGAGCAGCACATAGGGCGCGGTGAAGTCGCGCGGGTCGGTGCCGGAGTCGTGCAGCGGGATGGGCGGGGCGCCCTGCCGCTTGGCGAAGGAGGCCGCGATCGAGCGATCGCCCAGCGCGAGCGCCTCGGGGCCGCGCAGGTCGGTGTTCATGCCGCCACAGGCGACGCCGTTCACGCGGACCTTGGGGGCCAGCTCGTAGGCGAGCTCGCGCATGAGGCCGAGGCAGGCGTGCTTGCTGGCGGTGTAGAGGGGGCCGCCGCCGTTGACGTAGAAGGAGGAGTTGGACAGCGTCATGACGATGCTGCCGCGCGTCCTGACCAGCTCCGGCCAGGCCGCCTCGGCGGCCAGCAGATAGCCCTTGACGTTGATGGAGAAGACCTCGTCGAAGGCCGTGTCGATCTCCTTGCCGGACAGGCGGGTGAGCTGGCGCTGATAGTCCCACACGCCGGCGTTGGCGACCAGGGTGTCGAGCTTGCCGAAGCGTTCGACGGTCTCGGCGACGGCGGCGTGCAGCGCGCCGGAGTCGCGGACGTCGGCGGTCACCTTGTGCACTCTGGACGGGTCCCCGGCGACCTGGTCGAGCTGGGCCGGGTCGCGGCCGAGGACGGTCACAGACGCTCCCTCGGCGAGGAAACGCTCGGCGACGGCGCGGCCGATGCCGGAGCCGCCTCCGGTGATCAGCGCGGCGTGGCCGTCGAGCCAGCCGCTCATGCCAGAAACCCCGTGACGAGGTCCTCGAACTCGCGCTGCCGCTCCAGCTGCACCCAGTGGCCGCACCGGCCGAAGACGTGGAGTTGCACGTCGCGGATCTGCTTGAGCATGAGCTGCGCGCCGTCGAGGGTGATCGTGCGGTCGTCGCGCCCCCACAGCAGCAGGGTCGGCGCCTTGATCTTGTGCAGGTCCCTCCACATCGGGTCCATGCCGCCACGCCTGGCGAAGGCGGCGTTGTAGCGGTGGTAGAAGGCGATGTGGCTCTCGTCGAGCGAGGCCTCGTAGCGGGCCTTGACGACGTCCTCGCCGAACTGCTTGTGGTCGAAGACCATGGTGCGGATGAACGCGGCCATCTTCTTCTCGCTGGGGCCGGTGCCGTTGTAGTAGCGGAACATCTCCTTCTGCCCCTCGGTCGGGGTGGGACCGAACGGCAGCCAGCCGCCGCCGGGCGCCATGAGCACGAGCTTGGCCACACGGTCGGGGCGTTCTTGGGCCATCGCGATCGCGGCGGCGCCGCCGAGGCTGTTGCCGAGCAGGTGGAAGGTCTCAATGCCGAGGGCGTCGAGCGCCTGGAAGACGGCGTCCACGGTGATCTCGGTGATGGACCGCTTGTCCAGATCCTCGTCGGTGGGGCGGTAGCTGCCGCCGAAACCGGGCTGGTCCGGCAGGACGACGCGGAAGTGGCGGGTCAGCGCGGGCAGGTTCTGGCGGTAGTTGCTGACTCCGGAGGCGCCGGGGCCGCCGCCGTGCAGCATCACCAGAACGGGGCCCTCGCCTGCCTCGGCGACGGCGATCTCGCCGAGCGTGGTGGTCACGCTGTGGTGCTTCACAGGGGCTCCGATCAGAAGAAAGTGGAGATGTTCTTGGCCAGCAGGATGTTCTGGTCGAGCAGGATGGTCCGGCGGGCGACCTGCAGGCCGGTGGCGGTGCGGCGCAGAACGTCGGTGCGGGTGCCGGCGAAGACGTTCTCCTCGCGCTCCAGGCGGTTGCGATAGACCAGGAACGCCGAGCGGACGAGCAGATCGTCGGCGGTGAAGCCGGGGTGCTCAGCGGGATCGACATGCCGCACCATCACGTTGCTGACCAGGTGCCGGGTACGTGAGGGCGGATCCTCGGCCCAGGCCATGCCGGAGTCGAAGCGCCGGATGCGCCAGGCGAGGCTCTCCTTGCTCTCGTCGTAGAAGGCGGCCTCGCCCCGGGCGGCGACCGACAGGGCCTGCTGGCGGCGCAGCCGGTTGGTGCGGGTGGGCATCCAGTAGTCGAGGTCGTCGGCGAGCAGATCGAGCCAGTCGGCGTAGCGGCCGGCGTCGAGGAGGTCGGCCTCCTCGTAGTAGAACTGCTCGACCTCGAAGTGGGTGTCACGATCGGCACGCATGCTCACGGACGTCATTGGATCCCTCCTCAGGGTCGAGTGGAACGGGCTGTGCCGCAGGACGGCACGTCAGCCGCGCAGCAACGAGCGCAGGTTCACGGACGGGTCTGACAGGCGTGCCGCGTCAACCGGGCCCCGGCGGTCGATCATGCGCCGGGCGGCCCGTACGGCATTGGAGTCGTCCACGGCGGCGGCGGCCACGACCAGCCCGTCGCGCAGGCCGAACACCGAGAACGCGGGGTCGTCGAAGGATCCGCGGACCACCATCAAGCTGGCCGCCGCCATGTGGCCGACTGCCTCGACGTGGCGGCCGTGCCGGTCAGTCCAGAACCAGGGGGCGGTGGGCGCGGGAGGTGGCGCGCCGAGAATGGTGGCCGCCGCCCGCGCGCCGTCGTGCTGGGCGGCCTCCCAGTGCCCGTCGCGGCTGCGCGCGGAGTCGCCGACGGCGAGGATCGCCTGATTCGAGGTGACCTGTCCGCCGTCCACGACGATGCCGCGACCGACCTTCAGCCCGGCCGCCTCGGCGAGCGCGGTCTCGGGCACCATGCCGACGCCGAGCACCACGACGTCGAACACCCGGCGTGCACCGGCGAGCGTTGCCTCGGCTCCGTCGAGGGACTCCACTCCGGCCTGAACGGTGCTGATACCGCGGGTCGTGTGCTGTCGGTGGAGCCAGGCAGCCAGCTCGGCGCCAACCGCAGCGGCCAGCGGCGTGGCCACCGGATCCGTGAGCACGACCTCGCAGCCGAGATCGACGGCACTCGACGCCACCTCTGCGCCGATCAGGCCCCCGCCGACCACCAGCACCCGGACACCCGGTCTCAGAGCGGCACGCAGCCGGTCGGCGTCCTCGGCCGTCCGGAGCACATGCGCGCGCTCGCAGCCCGGAATGGGCGGGCGTGCCGCTCCGCCGCCGGTGGCCAGGACCACGCGGTCGGCGGGCAGCAGGGTGCCGTCCTGCAGTTCGACGCGCCCTGAGCGCAGCGCGGTCACGCGGGTCTGGTTGATCAGCCGGATGGACTGTTCGTCGTACCACTGTGAGGGCTGGAGGGCGATCTGCATGAGGTCCTTGGCCCCGGTCAGGTAGTCCTTCGACAGCGGCGGCCGGTCGTAGGGGAACTCGCCCGCGTCGATCAGGGTGAGGTCGCCGTCGAAGCCGCCCGAGCGCAGGGCCGCGGCGGTGCTGACGCCGGCGATGCCGCCGCCGACGATCACGACGTTCATGGTGCCTGGTTCGGGAAGAGGTAGACCTCGCCGTCGCGGACCTCAACCCGGTGCGGGCAGGTGCTGCGGGTGGCGGGCAGGCCCTGGACCTCGCCGTTCTTGAGGCAGAACTTGCTGGAGTGGAGCGGGCATTCGACGTAGCCGTCCTCGACCCAGCCGTCGGCCAGAGAGGCGTCCTCATGGGTGCAGGTGTCGTCCAGCGCCCACACGCTGCCGTCGGTGTCGCGCAGCAGCGCGATGTCGTCGTCGGTGCCGGTGATCGCCTTGGCGATGGCGATGCCCTCGCCCTCGGTGATGTCGTCCAGCGCCGCGACCCTGATGCCGTCGGTCATTTGCCCTCCTCGTGCCAGGCGGGGGTGGTCATGAGCTCACGCCAGCGGGCGTAGAAGGTCCGGCCGGCGGCGTCGCTGTAGAGCTCACTGGTGGAACCGGGATGGCGGCCGTCGTCGCGTTCGGAGCCGAGGCCCATCTGGTAGTTGAGCGGCACGCTGTTGGTGACGAAGCCGTGCGAGACGGCCTGCACCTCGCTCCAGTTCTCGCCGTCGTCCTGCTCGAAGATGCCGCTGGGGCCGAACGTGCGCAGGTTGTACAGCCGCTGCGCCTCGCGCACCTGGGGCGGCATGGACTTGTCGACGATGGTCCAGGCCCACACCTCCATCCGGTCCGGGCCTTTGGGGTGCCAGATCCGGATGGAGCCGTTGACCGGCAAGTAGGAGAAGTTCGGGAAGACGGTGGCGTGCCCGTTGGTGAGCGGGCCCTCGACTCGGGCGTCGCCGAGACGTTCGCGGAGCGCCGCGTAGTCCGTCCACTGGTGGACAGTTTTGGCGTCGAAACGGTTCTTGGGGTGCACGGGGAATCCGGCGCCGTGGCCGTTTGGGCTGGCGTACTGGCGGCCGGTGCGGTGCACGATCTCGTCCTTGGGGCCCTTGCCGGTGGGCGAGAGCAGCATGAGCGCCGAGGCGTGGCTCATGTTGACGTGGTACCAGTCGGTGGCGAACTGCTCGGCGGCCAGCTTCCAGTTGCCCTCCAGCACCCACTTGTGCACGCCGCCCACCACGACCGTGCCCTGGTCGTCGTGATCGAGCATCGCGTCCATGTACCAGGCCATGTCGCCCAGCGACTCGCGCAGCGGCACCGGGGCCGGGTTCCAGGTGCCGAAGATCAGGCCGAGATAGCTGTCGACGTTGGGCACCTCGACCAGGCCCCACTCCCCCGTGTCGAACGACTCTGGGTAGCCCGCCTTGTTCGGGACGCTGACGAGCTTGCCTTCCAGGTCATAGGACCAGCCGTGGTAGGTGCAGGTGAAGTTGCGAGTGGCGCCGTAGTCGGCACGGCAGACGCGGGCGCCGCGGTGCCGGCAGGAGTTCAAGTACGCGCGCACGCGGCGGTTGCGGTCCAGGGTGACGATGACCGGGTCCTCGCCCATGTACGTGGTGAAGAAGTCGCCGGGCTTGTGGAACTGGTCGGTGTGCGCCAGGAACAGCCAACTCGGCGCGAACACGCGGCGCAGTTCCTGTCGGTAGATCTGCTGGTCGGTGAAGACGGCGCGATCCACCAGCCCGCCCTCGCTGTCGACGAGGCCGCGGACGTCGATGGTCGGCGCCAGCTCGGCCGGGCGCCGCAAGGCCCCACGCGGGGTTTCGATGGTCATGTGCCCAGGTAACAGCCATGGATACGCCAGCTTCCAACGGTCGTTCCGTACGGCGGCACACGAGCTGTCGGAGATCGGCGTTCATCGGTCAGCGTTGGAGCATGCTTGCCGCCACCGCCGTCTCTCAGAGCGCGACCGACCCGCTGTCCGGTCTCGTCCTGGGCGACGTCCCCAAGCCCGAGCCCAGGCTCGGCTGGTCGACCGTCCGGGTCGTCTCGTCCTCCCTCAACATGCACGACCTGTGGACGCTGCGTGGCGTCGGCCACCCGCCCGAGCGGCTGCCGATCATCCTCGGCTGCGACGCCGCCGGCTACGACGAGGACGGCAACGAGGTCATTGTGCACCCCGTCATAGCGGACCCGGACGCCGGGCGGGGCGACGAGACCCTGGACCCGAACCGGGCCCTGCTGTCCGAGCAGCACGACGGCGCGTTCGCCGAGTACCTGACCGTCCCGACCCGCAACCTGATCCCCAAGCCGTCGTGGTTGTCCTTCGACGAGGCCGCGTGCCTGCCGGTCGCCTGGACGACGGCGTACCGGATGTTGTTCACCCAGGCGCGGATCAAGGCCGGGGACCGGGTGCTGGTGCAGGGCGCGGGCGGCGGCGTCGCCTCTGCTGCGATCAAGCTGGCGCTGGCCGCGGGCGCCGTGGTGTACACCACCAGCCGCAGTGAGGACAAGCGTGCCCAGGCGCTCTCCTGGGGCGCGCGGGCCGCTGTGGCACCCGGCGAGCGGCTGCCCGAACGTGTGGACGTCGTGATCGAGACTGTCGGCGAGGCTACCTGGTCGCACTCGCTGAGGTCGCTGCGCCCCGGCGGCACCGTCGTCATCGCCGGCGCGACCAGCGGCACCAACCCACCCGCCGACCTCGGCCGCATCTTCTACCTGCAGCAGCGCATCCTCGGCTCCACCGGCTGCACCCGCGGCGAGCTGGTCGCGCTGCTGAACATGATGGATGCCACGGGCCTGCGCCCGGTGATCGACCGCACGCTCCCACTGGACGAGATCCACAAGGGCTTCCAGCTCATGATCGACGGGCGGCTCACCGGCAAGCTCGTCATTAAGGAGATCACCTCATGAGTGCCGTCGCCGTCGGCCTGTCCCACTCCCCGCTCATCGGCAAGAACGACCCTGCGCCCGACGTGATCGCGGCCGTGGACACCGCCGTGGACGAGGCCCGCGCCTTCATCCGCTCCTTCGACCCCGAGCTGGTCGTGCTGTACGCACCCGACCACTACAACGGCTTCTTCTACAAGGAGATGCCGCCCTTCTGCCTGGCCACCGAGGCCAACGCGGTCGGCGACTTCGGCTCGGCCGCCGGACCCCTGTCAGTGGACACCGAGGCCGCCCGCGCCATCGCCCTCGGTGTGCTCGACCGGGGCATCGATCTGACGATCTCGGCGCGAATGACCGTGGACCACGGATTCGTGCAGCCGTTGGAGATCCTGTTCGGCGGCATCGACCAGGTCCCCGTCGTACCCGTCTTCGTCAACGGCGTGGCCACCCCGCTCGGCCCGGTCAGCCGCATCCGCGCGCTCGGCACCGCGATCGGCGAGGCCGCCGCCGCGCTGGACCGGCGGGTGCTGTTCCTCGGCTCCGGCGGGCTGTCGCACGACCCGCCCGTCCCGGTGCTGGAGGGCGCGCCGCCCCGCGTCGCCGACGCCCTCATCGAGGGCCATCCGCCCACGCCGGAGCAGCGGGCGCGGGGGGAGCAGCGGGTGGTCCAGGCCGGGCGTGACTACGCCGCCGGTTCGACCGCGATGATTCCCATCAATCCGACCTGGGACAACCTCGTGCTCGATACCCTCGCGAGCGGCCGGCCGGAGGATGTGGACGACTGGAGTGTGGAGTGGATGGGCGCCGAAGGCGGTGGCTCGGCGCACGAGGTGCGGACGTGGATCGCCGCGTTCGCCTCACTGGCCGCGACCGGCAAGTACCAGATGACCTCGCGCTTTTACCGCGCCATCCCCGAATGGATCGCGGGCTTCGCCGTCGCCACCGCGGTGGGCGAGCGATGACCGCCATGGAAGAGGCCGTGGACCGGCTGGCGAACGGCCAACTCCAATCTCCATCCGCGAGGGCAGGCTCAACTCCGTCACCCTGCTGCGCCGGCTGGGCTCCCGCTCCCTCTCCCGCAAGAACGAGATCTACCGGGCCTTTCGGGAGGTCGGCCGCAGTGTAGGTACCGTGGCGCTCCTGCCTTTCCTCGCCGACCCGGCCCTGCGGTGGCGCATCACCGCGGTCACCAACAAGGTCGAAGGCTCCAACGGCTTCTCCGCCTGGCTTCGCTTCGGCAACGACGGCGTCATCGCCGACAACGACCCGGCCGAGCCGAGGACGTCGCACAGCTGTCGCCCTACCTGATCGCGCGCATCAGCCGGTTCGGCCTGTACGCGACTCACGTGCTATGTCTGCGTCCCGACGACTTCGACCCCGACCTGCCCGAGGTGGCGTAGCGGTGGGCCTGCTACGGCTGTTGCATGGCGGTCAAAGGCGTAGCCCGAGGGGCGCCGCTGCCACGAGGCCGCCGTCGATGACGAGGTCCTGACCGGTGATGTACGACGCGTCGTCCGAGACCAGGAAGGCGACGGCAGCGGCGACATCGTCCGGGTGGCCGAGCGAGCCGAGCGGCACCTCCGCCGTGATGCGGGTCTCCGCGTCGGGGTCGATGGCGGACCGGTACATCTCGGTCTCGATGTAGCCGGGGCTGACGGAGTTGACGCGGATGCCACGCGGCGCGAGGTCGGTGCCGAGCGTGCGGGCGAGATTGTGCACGGCCGCCTTGCTGGCGGCGTAGATCGAGGCCACCGGGAGGCCGCGGTGCAGGGTCCAGGAGGCGTTGATGACGACGGCGCCTCCGTCGCCCATCAGCGGCAGCGCCTTTTGGATCGTGAAGAACACTCCCTTGAAGTTGATTCCGACGGTGTAGTCGAAGTCCTTCGGGGTGAACTCTGGCCTGAAGTCCGCAATTCCGGCATTGGCGAAGACCGCGTCGAGGGCGCCGCGCCAGGTCTCGACGCGTCGCACGAGGAGGTCGAGGTCGGCGTCAATGCTGACGTCCGCGCGGACGGGCAGGACCCGCTCGGAGCCCAGGCGTTCTGCCGCGGTGTCGAGGCGGGCCTGGTCGCGGCCGGTGATGACGACGTACGCACCCTCGTCGAGGAGTCTGCGCGCGGTCGCGAAGCCGATGCCGCTGGTGCCGCCGGTGATCAAAACTGTTCTGTTCGTGAATCGCTTCATGCCGACGATCCTCGAGCGGTGCGAGCCTACGCGGCAGTGTTGGCTGAACCTGGGTCTGACACCACCACCAAGCGCTCCAGCAGGGCCTCCGTTCCCGTCCCGGGCGCGGGGGTGTGCAGCGACAGGCGGTGGCCGGGCAGTTCGGGCAGCGGCAGGGTGGTGGTCTCGAAGGTCAGCGTCCCCAGGCCGGGAATCTCCAGGGCCTTGGTGCCGTGAGTGGGGCCGCCCACGGGGAGCTCCGCCCAGATCTCGGCGAAGGCGGGGCTCGCGGCGCACATGTCCGCGGACAGGCGGCCGAATTCGGGATCGTCCGGGTAGCGGGCGGCGTCCGCCCGGAACAGGCCGATCATCGCTCGCGCCGCGTCGTGCCAGTCCACGACTGCCGCACGGTAGCGGGCGTTGGTGAAGAAGCTGACCAGGCAGTTGTGGTCGTACTCGTTGCACTGGAACACGATCTCCGCCGCGCGGTTGACCGCGAGGACGTTCCAGTGCCGGTCGATGACGTACGCGGGCCGCGGCAGCCAGCCCTCCAGGAGTCGCCGCACGGCATCGGGGACCCGGCTTTCGGACGGCGCCGCCTGCGGCGGATTGAGGCCGGCCAGGAGGTAGAGATGCTCGCGCTCGGCGGGCTCCAGGCGCAGCACCCTGGCGATGGCGTCCAGGACGTCGGCGGAGACGTTGATGTCGCGTCCCTGCTCGAGCCAGGTGTACCAGGACACTCCTACGCCGGCGAGCACCGCCACCTCCTCCCGCCGCAGCCCGGGCGTACGGCGGCCCTCGCCTGCCGGCATGCCCACGTCAGCGGGCGTCACCCGGGCTCGCCGCGACCGGAGGAATGCGCGCATCTCGGAACTGCGCCGCTGCCGCGCATTTGTGGAGAGCCAGGAAATGCCCATCAGGTCATGCTATGTCGTGATTAACAGGCCTCGTCTGTACGGCGTGCCCACGCGTGTCAGCGGCTACGACGAACTGGTCATGGAAGAGGAGTCGGGCAAACACGGTGTCGCGCGGACGGCGTGGGAGGCGCTCCTGGCGCCGCCCAAGTGGGCCGAGGGAATCGCGCCAAGCGCCGCGAAGCCACCGGTGCCATGCAGCCCGGCAAGAAGACCGGCCGGCCGCGCGCCATCGGCCCCGATCGATGACTTTACTGGGGGCGAACCAGCGGCCAACGTCCTGAATTCGGTCGAACGGTCGCTGCGGCCGGTACGGCGCTCGTACAGCACACTTGAACGCGATGGCGTTGGCCGCGATACGGCGGAGCGGTGGGAATGCCGAGGTGAGCGAAAACCTGTACGCGTATGAGACATGACAATTCGCTGCGTGCCCGGGTTCAATCGCCGCTGAAAAGCGAGAGATCGGCGTTCGGGTTCTGTTCCGCATCCGAAATCACGGAGCGCGCCGACGTCGGCGGGGCGCCGACCTCCGTCACCTGGCCGCCGGCCTGGCCCGCCTGCTCGGCTGGACCGGCATCGCCACTGTTTGTGCCGCAGTGACCGGGCGACGTGGTGAGCCGGCGCACGTTATCTCGGCGAGTTGCCGGCAGGTGACTTCGGCGAACATATGTCCGCCTTATGTCCGGCCAACGCCCTGGTTCGCAGAATGCGTGATCCTCACAATCAGTCCGTGAACCTTCAACGAATCATCCGGTCATTAAAAATCGCAACCGTCTCGTTATTGATGGTTGTCTCCTCGGTGCTGCTCTGGGCAGGAGCGACGCCGGCTCAAGCGGTGAAAAGCGGAAGCCCGGTGGCCGATGGCACATGGGGCTTCGTGGCGAAGGTGAACGTGGGCGAGACTCACGGCTGTACCGGAGCCTTGGTCAGCCCGCAGTGGGTGCTCACTGCCGCCAGTTGTTTCGCCTCTCAGGGGCAGTCCCTCACGAGCGGGGCGCCGAAGATCGCGACGACGGTGACGGTCGGCAGGACGGACCTGTCCGGTTCGGGCGGGCGGGTGCTGCCCGTGGAGTGGATCCACCCGCACCGCGACCGGGATGTCGTGCTGGTCAAGCTGTCATTGCGGGCCGTCGGCATCACGCCTGTCGCGGTCGGCTCCGCCGTTCCTGCCACGGGAGATGCGCTGCAGGTCACCGGCTATGGCCGGACCGCTGATCAGTGGGCGCCCAACCGGCTGCATGCCGCGCCGGTCGTGGCCGGAGCCGTGGCCGCAGGCTCGTTCAACTGGACCGGAGCGAACGGCAGCGACGTGAGCGCCTGCCAGGGTGACGCGGGCGCGCCGGTGCTCCGCACGAGCGGGAGCCGCCCGGAGCTCGTCGGGCTCAGCTCCCGCGCAGGGCAGGGGGGCTGCCTCGGTGCGGCCGACGACGGGGCGCGCGGCGGCGACGCGGTGCGGGTGGACGACCTGGCGAGCTGGATCAGCCCGGTCGCGATCGAGCCCACCACGTCCTTCACTCAGTACGGGTCCAGTCTGAGCGGGATCGGTGGTTATGACCTGGCTGACAACCGTGATCAGGTGGTGGCGTTTGACTACGAGCATTCGGGCAAGCTTGATCATCTGCTGCTCTACCGTCCGGGCTCGGAGATCGTCTTCATCGTCAAGCGGAATACGGACGGCACCTACGCTCCGGTCTATTCCTCGACCTCCGGTATCGGTGGCTACGACCTGAAAGACAGCCGGGACCGCATCATCGCCTTCGATTACACGGGTTCTGGGAAACTGGACCATCTGCTGCTTTACCGTCCGGGCGCGCAGACGGCCTGGATTCTCGAGCACGGCGCGGGCAATTCGTTCAGAGCCGTGTTCCACAGCTCGGCCGGCATCGGCGGCTATGACCTGAACAGCGCCGAGGACCAGATCATCGCCTTCGACTACGAGCATTCGGGGAAGCTGGATCATCTGCTGTTGTACCGGCCGGGGACCGGGATGGCCCACATTCTCCGGCGCAGCGGCGGCGCCACGTTCACGCAGGTCTTCGCCACGGCCGACGGTGGGATCGGTGGCTACGACCTGAAAGATGCCGGGGACCGCATCATCGCCTTCGACTACACGAGTTCGGGTAAGCAGGATCACCTGGTGCTCTACCGTCCTGGCGGGCAGACGGCCTGGGTTCTCCAGCACGGCGCGGGCAATGCGTTCACAGCGGTGTTCCACAGTTCGGCCGGCATCGGTGGTTATGACCTGAAGAGCACGGCGGATCGGATCATCGCCTTCGACTACGAGCAGTCGGGGAGGCTGGATCACCTGCTGCTTTACCGTCCTGGCGGGCAGACGGCCTGGATTCTGCAACACGGCGCGGGCAATGCGTTCACAGCGGTCTTCCACAGCTCGACCGGCATCGGTGGTTATGACCTGAAGCTGGCGAAGGACCGCATCATCGCCTTCGACTACAGGAGCACAGGCGGGCAGAGCAGTCTGTTCCTCTACCGGCCAGGCGACCGGATCACCTATTTCGCGGGACGGGCTCTTCCGCCTGTACGGGTGGTTCCGGTCACCGTGTCGCCCGTCATCGGCCCGGATTCCCTCGTGGAGAGATTCGTCTATCCCTTGAACTTCCGGCACGAATTCGCGGGCACCTCCGGTCAGGCCGATTGGGGTACGGACGAGGCCGAGGCGAAGAACTTCGAACTGATCTCCGGGAACGGCGGGATCATCTGGGTCTCGTGCACGGTGTCCGCGGAGAACGGGGTCGGCGTGATCAAGGTGTTCCCGGGCTTGTTGAACGGAGACACCGAGGTCGGCGAGCCGCACCTCGGCGTGACGGCGGTGTGTTTCAAGGTGCTCGGACCGACGGGAATGGTGAAGCTCCGGATCCCGAACGTCTACGAGGTCCAGGGCGACGGCCGCTCACCGGGGGCCGGCCACGACGTGGACGCGAAAGTTGTGAACATGTCGTCCGGCGTGGAGCGGACCAAGCTCGTCGAGCGGGACGAGAGCGAGCAGTTCGGACGTACGGATGTCACGTGCGACGAGAGCCACCCGGATTACCCCGACAACTGCAGAGAGACCCTGCTGGAACTGCGGGTCGTCAACTGAGGACAGAACGGCCGGCCGGTATATGAGAGCCGGCCGGCCGTTCTGCCGATTCATTTTTCAAGCATCGGCCGAAATTATGGGAGTGACGGCGATGAATGTGATGCGCGCGTTACGCGGCAGAGGTCCATGGCAGAAGGCAAGTGTCATCGGCACCGTGCTTTTGTTGCTTCTCGTGGGCAGCCCGATGGGTGGGGCACGGGCCGCGGCGACGGTGGCGGATCCACCCGCCGCCCCGGCGTGTGAACGCCAGACGGTTCTGGACGCATGGGTCACGGGCGGCGTGAACGTCCGTCCGGCCGCGGAGGCGGCTCTGCTCGGAGACAGAGCGGCGGTCTGCGCCTTCCTCGGCAGGCTTCCCCGGCTCGCGGCGCAAGACGACCGTGAACAGGTCGGCCGTATCAAGACTCGTGGCGGCCCCGAGGTGGCCGCCGCCGCCAACGCCGCCCTGACCTCGGACGACTCCGCTGCCGTGACGAAGTTCCTCGACGGTGGCTGGGAGACCGCTCGGGAGATCGATCTGCGCGCCAGCGTGAACCAGATGAAGGCCGCCGGCGGACCGGAGGTCAAGGCCGCCGCGAACCTGGTGCTGCGCAACGGGACCCGTGAAGCCATGGGGCGGTTCATCGAGTCCGGATGGCGGGTGCCGTACAGGATGGACCTGCGGGCCGTCGTCAATCGTGCGATGGCGGAAGGCGGCCCGCAGGTGCAGGCCGCGGCGAACCGGGCGCTTCAGGACGGCAGTCAGGAGATGCAGGAGCGTTTTGTTCAGATCGACTGGGGTGTGGCCCAGGCTCGCGACAACGAGAACCAGACCTTGAACGATCTTCGGACGAGCGCCACCGAGGCGACTGTGCGTGCGGCACTCGAGACGACCTCCGCGGTCGCACAGGCCGACCGCGCCGAGGCCGAGGCCCTGGCGGCCAAGAACGACGCGCAGGAGGCGGAACGCCTTGCCGCGGCGGCCGGGCAGGAGTCGGCGGTCGCCAAGGCGCAGGCACTACGTGCGGCTCAGGCTGCCGACCGCGCCGAGGCGGCGTCCCGTGTCGCCGTACGGGCCGCGCGGGCAGCGGCGGACGCGGCGCGCGCTTCGGCCGGGGCCGCCGCTCGCGCGGCGACCGCGGCGGCGCGGGCGCATACGAAGTCCGACGAGGCGTGGGCGGCCGCATCGGCGGCAGAGTTGAATGCGGATGCCGCCGCCGCGGCGGAGAATCACAACCGGGTCATGCAACAGATCGGTCCGCAGATCTCCGCCTGGATCTCGCCCATCAACCAGATCATCGCCGTGAACCAGCAGGCGTTCGCCGCGGTCGCCGCCGCCGATTCGGCGCGGGCCAACACCGAGGCGGCCGGGCGCGCGGCCGAGGCCGCCGGCCGCTATGCGGGGGCTGCGAGCGCCGAGGCCAAGGCCGCGTTCGCGGCGGCCGCGCGTGCGGGAGCAAGCGCGCAAGAGGCCAAGCGCGCCACCGCGGAAACGGTGCGTCACGCGGACATCGCCAAAGACGCGGCCGGCAAGGCGCGAGACGCCGCAACGCGCGCGGTGTCGTACGCGGAGGCGGCGGCGAGTGCGGCGGCGAGCGCGGCCGAGCACGCAGGCTCTGCTGTCAACGCGGCCGAGCTGGCGACAGAGCACGCGAACAATTCCTTCCGTGCGGCGGAGGACGCGATTCAGGCTGCCGAAACGGCCCAAATCGTCTACAAATCGGCGCGTGAGGCGGACGCCGAACGACTGCGGGATGAGTTCGAACTCGAGCTGTCCTTCGCCCGGCACGTCAGTGCGGAAGCCGCCCAGGCCAAATTGGGGGACGCTCGCAGTTTCGGCGCGCCGATGCGTCAGTATCACACGCCGCAGATCGACGCGCTGATCGCCGAGGCCGCGAATACGCAGACTGATCCGGCACTGGCGGTCAGCAAGGCGCGCCAAGTGGCTCGATACTTCGCGACCTCGCCCGGTACGTGGACCAGTTCGGCGGCCGTGTCCGCTCTCGGCGAGGAGGCGGACCTTCTTGTCCTCGATTTCGTCAAGCGTGGGCTCGCGGCCGCGGAGGAGCAGGACGACCGCACAACGCTGACCGGACTCCTGGTCACCGGCTCCCCGGCCATGAGAGCCGCCGCTCAGGGCGCCCTCGACCGCGGGCGGCAAGACGTCGTCGAGTTTCTCGAAAACCCGGCCTACCCCGAGCGGGCCGCCGAACTACGAGAGCGGATCGGGCGGATCCTCGCCGATGCCCGCAGCGCCGGCAACGCGGAGATCGAAAAAGCGGCGAACAACGCCCTGCGCTCGGACGATCCGGACGCCCTCGATGAGTTTTTGGACTCGACGTACAACACCGCGCACACGATCGACATTCGGGCGAAGGTCGGCGCGATCGCCGGCGATGCATCGAACGGCACCGAGGTGCGGAACGGCGCCCAGGTCGCTCTCGCCGGCACGACGGCCATGCAGGTCAACTTCTTGGAGGTGGAACGGCACCGTGCGGCCGAACGCGACTACGCGACCGCGACGCACAACTACATCGCCTCATCCTTGATGATCGAGACCTCGCAGATCGCGCAGCGCGCCGTCGACTTCGCGCGCACCGCGCAGGCGGCGGCGGCACGGGCCCGCGGCGCGGCGGAGGAGGCCATCGGTTACGCGAACGCCGCCGGCAAGGCAGCCGACCAGGCGAAGGGGTTCGCCAAGGAAGCCCTCGCCGCCGCACAGTCAGCCGCCACGTCCGCGGAACGAGCCGCGGCGGCCGTCCGCACTGCCGCCGCCGCGACCCAGCAGGCCCAGCAGTCAGCCAGGAAGGCGTCCCTCTCGGCTCGTTGGGCCCGCGCCTCGGCCGTCTCGGCGGCACAGGACGCGGCCAGCGCCTTCGCCGCCTACGACACCGCGTACGCCGCGCAGATCCGGGCCGGCAACAGCGCGTCGAACGCGGCTCTCATCGCTGCCCAGATATTCGAAGACTATCGGGAGGATGCCGAGATCCGTCTGCGCGAGCTCAAGAGCGTGTGGAAAGAACACTGCAAGTGGGGGCCCGAGGACGGTCTGCCTGGGTACCACGACTGCGACGCTTACGCGGAGAAGATTCTCAACGATCCCAAGGGGCCTCTTCACGACCCGGACGGCTACGCCAAGGACCGAATCGAGCACTGCAGGAGCCAGTTCGTCGGCAAGGCTCAGGACGCCTGCATGTCCCTCGTCATGAGCCCGCTTTTCACCTTCGCGGCGAGGGGGATCGCCGACCGGGAGAGCGATACCCATCGTCTCGCCGAGGAGTACATGAGCCTGTTCGCACTGGACCTGATCAACGCCGGCTCCCAGTATTCGCTGGTCAATGACTGCAGGGGCGCCCTCAAGGGAAACATCCTGGACGCGGGGCAGGCGTTCTCGGATTGCATCAGCGGAGCGCTGGACCTGAGCGAAGACCCCGACTGGAACAAATACTCGAAGGAGTGGAGGGGAACCTTCGTCGATTCGCTCGTCCCAGAAGAACTCCGGTTCGCCGAATACAACTCGATCTGGGGGCCGATGTACCTGATGCATCACCAGGCTGACCGGACCATCATCTGGGCCATCTATGAGAGCGATCTCGCGACATCACTGCTGCGCATTCTTCCGATCGAATGCGTTCAGGGCGGGCAATGCCCCTACGAGGATGCCGCGGAACAGCTCAGGAACCTGAGCGAGTCGATCAAGCCCGAGAACAACCAGGGCTATCTGGTCGACGCGTCCGGACGGGTGCTCGACGCGAACGGACTGCCGATCGCGAATCTGCCACCGATCGACAACCTCGACGCATGGGCGAAATACACGGTCGAGAGTGGCCTGCACGACGACCTGGCGGCCCTCGAAGACCGCCTCGCGCTGCTGTACAGGCAGACGTTCGGGGTGCCCATGGCGCCCCCGGCGTGGCACCTCGAGACGCAGCTCGCTCTTCGCGTCGCCACACGGGAAGTGGCGCTCCGCGACAACACGCTCCGGCTTGTCATGAACAACCGTGGCGGCGTCTGCGACGCGGTGCCGATCAAGGGCACAGGACCCGATGCGGAGCGACAGGTCGTGGCAGGGTGTATCCAGGCCATCAAACTGCTGCTCCCGGCAGGCACGACCATGATCATCTACTACCCCGACCCGGACAATCCGGCGGAACTGCTTGAGGTCACCGTACGCGGCGTCGGCCGCTGGCTGGACTGAACCCGTCGGCCGCGTGTGGCCGGCATTCGGCCCAGGTGAAGGCGCGGTCGTCGAGAGACGCCGCGCCTTCACCCTACGGCGGCACCTTTGTACGGGCCGACGCCGACAGAATCTCCATACCGTCCTGTCAGGCGTAGCGCATCGTGCCAGGTCAACGTCATGACACAGCCGCCGATGCTGATTCGGTCTCGGACGCCGTGTCACGGCCCTGCGCCGAAACCCTTCGTATCCGATGCGCGAATTCTTCATCGGATACAACCGCAATGTCGTGCCTGGCGGCGCGGCAAGGGACCGGCTTACCTACCACCAGCGTCCCCAGCCGCCAGATAGCGGAGTAAGACGATTGCGGTTATCTCTTTGGCATGATCAAACCGCGCGCGGATAATGCGGGTCGACCGAACTCAACCTGAAGCGGGCCCAAAAGCCTTTACGCCGATCCCCGCCTTCCGTCATGATCAAGTATGGCGATGACGCAAGAACTGCTCGCTTGTGTACGGGGCCGGATGCCGGGCCGCGCCGCCCGTACCGTTGGAGTCCGGGCGCTACCGGTTGTGCTCGCTGTCCTCGCCGTCTTCGTGATGGCCGGCGGTGGCCAGGCCGCGTCCCGTACGGCCGTGGCCGGGGTGCCCGCCGAGGCGCGCGATTCGTCCTCCGGCCCTCCCGTGGTGCTGCCGAGGATGGACTGCGCGGCCCTCGCCGGGCAGGACCTGTCGGGGACGCCCGGCGCTCCGGCGGTCATCGGGTCCGCGACCGAGACGATCTCGCCGGTCGGCTGGGCGGCCTGCGAAGTCAAGGGAACCGCGGCGCCGCAGATCCAGTTCGACGTGCTCCTCCCGACCACGACGTGGCGGCAGCGGTATCTGCAGACCGGGTGCGGGGCGTTCTGCGGGAGCGTCGACATCTTCGCCGACGCGACGGATGGGTGCGTGCCGCTGACCCGCGGCGACTTCGCCATAGCCACCGGCAACGGGGGGCACGTCGGCGTTTCCGGCTTCGACGGCACGTTCGGTGCCGATCCGCAACTCCGGGTCGACTTCGGCTACCGGTCCGACCACGTCGTCGCGCTCGTCGCCAAGCGGCTCATCGCGCTCTACTACGGGCAAGGCCCGCGCTACTCCTACTTCGACGGCTGCTCGCAGGGCGGCCACGAGGGGATGACCGAGGCGCAGCGCTACCCGCGTGACTTCGACGGCATCGTCGCCGGCGCCCCGGCGTCGTTGCTCACCTCGCTCATCGTGTGGTCCACGGGCTGGCACGCCACGGCCAACACCGACGCGCGGGGCCGGCCCATCATGACCGCTGCCAAGCTTCCCGCGCTGCACGCCGCCGTTATGCGCGAGTGCGACGCACGAGACGGCCTGGCCGACGGCCAGATCGACGACCCGCGTGCCTGCACGTTCGATCCTCGGAGCCTGCGCTGCGCGACAGGATCCGACAGCGCGGACTGCCTCACCGACGCGCAGGTCGATGCCGTACGCAAGCTGTACGACGGGCCACGCGACGAGCGGGGCCGGCGGATGTACCCGGGGGGCGAGCCCGTGGGCTCGGAAGCGAACTGGGCCCGCTGGGTCACCCCGACCGCCACCGGCGCCCCGGCCGTCGCCGAGGGCAACGGGACGAACGCGCTGAAGTACCTCGCCTACCCGTCCGCCCGGCCGACGGCGACACTGCACAACCTGCACTACGACTCGGCGACGTTCCGCGATATCCACCGGCAGGCCGGCATCTACGACGCGAGCAACCCCGACCTGACGGCCTTCCGCGCCGCGGGCGGGAAACTCCTCCTCTGGCACGGCTGGGCAGACCAGGCAATCTCGCCGTACGGAACGATCGCCTACTACCACGCCCTCACCGAGCGCATGGGCGGGACGGACGCCACGCAGCAGTTCGCCCGCCTGTTCATGCTGCCGGGCGTCGCCCACTGCGGAGACGGTCAGGGACCGGACGCGATCGACGCGCTCACCCCCACCGTCGCCTGGGTCGAGAACGGCGTCGCACCCGACCGGCTCATCGCCACCAAGCGCCAGGACGACACCGTCGTACGGACCCGGCCGGTCTACCCCTATCCGACCGTCGCACGCTACGACGGGAACGGCAGCATCGACGACGCGGCGAACTTCGCACCGACACCGCCGCCCACGCGCTATGAGGACGACATCCCCTGGCTCGGGTCGTTCCGCTCCGGCTACGAGCAGACCTGCGGCTGGCACGACGGCCGCTGGTCCTGCACCCTGGCACCACGGCCGAGCTAGCTCGGGCGGCTTGGCGTCCTACTCCCCAACCGCGGCCAGGGCCACTTGGTCCCATCACCGCCCCGCTCCCGCTCCACCGCGCCGCATCACAGCCGCCCGACAACACACGCCGCTCGGCACCTGACCACTCCCGCGCCGCCCAACGCCAACGACGCTGACCAGCAACCACCGCGCGGCCCGTTTCTGCCGTATTTCGGTAGTTACGTCGACAAGCATCTGAGCGCCCTGCGCCGCGTCCTGGAGGAATCCTGGCGGCTGGGCGGCATCACCTGAGAGGGCTACCAGCGCGCCCGCAGCGTCAAAGACGAGCACAGCCCCGCCGGCCGCTACATCCCCGACGAGGTGATCGGCGCCACGGCTGCCGTTGCCGGGGAACGCCGACCATCTCCTGGTGCTCACCGCGCTTGAGGGACCGGGCCGCGAACCTCGCGCTTATGGCTGCCCGGCTCGGCATCGTGCCTTACCTGCCCGGTCGCCAGCCGGGCGAAGCGGGATCGGCGGAAGAAGGCGGCCAGCCGCGGGCCGATCCTGCTTCGCGGGTCGATCAGGATCGGCGTCTGGCTCTCGATGCTCAACCGGCGCTCACGCGCGTCGATGTCCTGCCACTCATCCAGCAACGGCAGGAACCCACGCGGGATCACAGTGCCGCGAGAGGTCCAGTACAGATCCCACTGACCTCGGTACGCGTCGGAGACGGCCTCGGACGAGACATCCACAGGAGCCACTCAGGCACCGTAGACCTCATCCTTTGCAACACCTTCCAGGGAAAGTTCGCGGCCCAGGTGCAGGAGGCGGTGGTTACTGGCGCCTGTGACTTTGACCCGGCTGGAACCGGGTGAGACCGCGCGTGCAGCCACTCCGCTTCGTCGTGCAGGGCCTCGATGAGGAGGAACTCCAGACGCAAGGTTTCCGCTAAGTGCGGCCGAGGAGTCACAGCCGCCGATGGCCTACCGGACCTTCGCATGGGCACGCATCTGTTCGGCCAGCCGCCCGAGTTCGGCCGCCGTCGCAGGGGAGACGTCGCTGAGCCCGCTGTGTACGGCCGTCGGGCTGCGCAGGAAGCGCCTCAGCAGGGTCACGAGCAGCCCTTCCGGCAGGGTCCGCAGTGCAGCGAACGCGTGGGGAACTGGCGGCGTCGGCATGGCGGCCAGGTACTGCCGCATGAGGTGGAGCATGCCGCGGACCGCGTCGGGATCGCCGGCCAGCGCTACCGGGCCGCCCGCCGCGTGCACCGCCTGCCCGAGTGGCAGCGCGAACGCGGCGTGTGTCTTGAGCCAGGCGTCCATCCGCGGCTCGGCCTTGGCGTTGATCCCGGCGGTGCGGAACTCCCGGACGATCCGTTCCAGTCGCGGGGTGGTTCGGCCGTCGGGTTCGCCGATCGGCATCGGGACCCGGCCGGTCATGAAGTTGGTCGCGCGGTAGCGGACCACGTCGCCGTCCATCGTGCCGCCGGCCTGTGCCGGGGGGAAGCCGAGCAGTACTCGCTCGTGGCCGATCGCCGCGCCCAGCGGCTCCGCGCCGGCCGCCCAGTTGTGCAAGAACAGCACGTCGCCTTCGAGGTCGGCGAGCGACGCCAGCACCGCGTCAACTTGATGGGTGCGGACGAGGACGGCGGTCAGGTCGTACCCGTCGGCCGGGTGCTCGACCACCGGCACTGGTACCCGCCTGACGGCCGGGCTGTCTTCCTCGGCGAGCTGCACACCGTGCCGGCGCAGGGAAGCCAGGCGCTCGCCCCGGGCGAGGAGCGAGACGTCGAGCCCGGCCTCATGCAGGCGGGCGGAGAACAGGCTGCCGCAGACCCCGGCGCCGTACACGAGCAGTTTCATGACAACCTCTCTCGCGTGAGTCAAACGTTCGTTTTAATCGAACGTCTGTATAGTATGGCACATGGCGCTACCCGATACCCGGACCAAGATCCTCGACGCGGCCGAACACCTCTTCGCCGAGCACGGCTACCGCGGCACCTCGGTCCGCGCGATCACCGACCTCGCCGGAGCGAACCTGGCCGCCGTCGGCTATCACTTCGGCTCGAAGGCGGAGCTCCTGGCCGCGGTCGCCCGCCGCGTGATCGGGCCCATCACCGCCGCCCAGTACGCCGGGCTCGACAAACTGCTCGCCCGGACCCCGGACCCGCCGGTCGCCGAACTGGTGGAAGCATTCGCAGGGCCGCTCTTCGACGAGATGCCCGGAGGCAATGAGAGCGGAGCCCGGACGTCCCGGCTGATCATGACGATCCTCAGCGACCCGGCCGAGGAGGCGCGTAGCTGGACCGGCCCGGACGAGGACACGGTCCGCGAGCGCTACCTGGCGGCTTTCGGGCGCGCACTGCCCGGCCTTGCCCCACAGGAGCTGTGGTTCCGGATGCGGGGGATCCTCGCCGTGACGGCCGTGGACCGCGTCGAGGTCCACAACCGGCCCTCCCCTGCCTGCCCGCCGGCGATGGCAGGCGAGGAGGCCCGGCGCTGGGCAATCACGTTCCTGACGGCAGCGATGAGCGCGCCACCGACCCGGGCCCGGCGGTAAGCCTGGGGCGGCTCACTCACCGCCCTCGTCGCAGTCCTCAGGCACGTTCGGGTCGCGGGGAGAGCCGGGCGACGTCCTCGTCCGTGATGTCGTGCCCCTCGGCCCGGAGCCTGGCGACCCGCCGGTTCGGGTCAGCGCGAGGTGATGTGCTGGGGGTCGGGTAGGCCCGTGGCGGTGGCCGGTTCGTAGACGCTGGAGAGCGCGGTGAACAGCAGCGCCACGCCGAAAGCTCCGGGGTCGGGGACGCCGATGGCGTGCTCTCCCACGTAGCTGGCGCGGCCCCGCCGGGGGGTGAGGGACGCGGTGCTCAGGGCGCCCTGGATGGCAGCCTCGGCGGCAGCGGTGAAAGGACTGCCGGCGGCATCGCGGGCGGCCGCGGCCAACGCATCGATGGCGGGAGCGAGTGCGTCCACGAGGGTGCAGTCGCCGACCTCGGCTCCGCCGGCTCGGTGGATGGCGGCGAGGCTCGATTTGGCTGCGTCGGCGACGGCCAGCGCGTCAGGCGCTTGGTCGTCGGACCAGGACACGGTGGCCAGATGCTGGAAGAGGAGCCCGAAGAGCGGACCGCTGGTGCCGCCGACGTCGTTGAGGAAGGCCCGGGCCAAGGCAGCCACGCCGTCGGTCCCCGATTCGTTCAGCCTGACCGCCCGGCGCACGCCGCCGGCAAGGTTGTCGCCGAAGTCGCCGTCGCCGACGAGCTGGTCGAGGGCGGTGAGGTTGTCACGGACCTGGGAGACGATCATCGCATAGCGGTCGAGAACGGCTCGGCTGGCCGGGGCAGCACTCACGTGTACTTGGGTGGCGGCGGGTTCGGCAACGACGGTTGTCGCGGTGTCCGGGGCCAGGGTGCGGGAAGGAAGGAGAAGCGGCGTGTCGGTGGGTGCCGTCCACAAGTCGGCCCACTCCGCCTTCATCTGGGTGAGGGTGATGGAGAAGCCGGCCATGTCCAGAGCCGCCTCCTGAGACCAACGCGACGGTGCGGTTGGGGTTGCTGGTGCGGGCCCGCAGGTACACAGGGTTGCTGTTCACTTCGATCAGGCCGGGATGAGCCAGGGCGAGACCGCGTGCGGCGCGCAGAACCGTGTCGGTTCGCGGGAGGAAGTACGTCATCGAGGAAAGCTCCGTCGGCAAACGAGGGTTGATGGATCAGTGACCTTCAGGCGGTGGGGCATGGAGGCCGCAGTGGGCGCCGGGCAAGGGAGGGTCAGGGCAGTGAGGGCATGCACTGATCCCGTACGAGTTGCCAGACGTCCAGCGCCGTTTCGCGGCTGAGGGCGTTGCCGACCAGCTCGCTGCAGGCGGCGGAGCTGAGACGGCGTATGCGGGCCCGCACCTCGTCAAGGGCAGAGGGCGCGACGGAAAGGCTGTCGCAGCCGAGGCCGAGGAGAAGAGGAACAACAAGGGGGTGAGCGGCGGCGTCCCCGCATACCGAGACCCGCTTACCGTGCCGGTGAGCGGCTGCCACGGTAGTGGCGATCGCGTTCAGAACGGCGGGATGGGCGGCCATCGCCGGTGTGGCGTCGGGGCTGCGACGGTCCAGACGCAGGATCTGGCAGGTGAGGTCATTGCTGCCGATGGAGAAGAAGTCGGCCTCGCGAGCGAGGTCGTCGGCTGCGGCCACGGCTTCGGACAGTTCCACCATGATGCCCAGGGGCGGGGCGGCGACACCTGTGTCGTCGGCGGCCCGGTGCAGAAGCCGGCGGCAGGCTCGCAGCTCCTGCAGGTCGGCGACCATGGGAATCATGATGCGCAGGTCCGTCTCTGCTCCGGCGCGCAGCAGGCTGCGAAGTTGATCGGCGAAGGCATCGGGTTGGGCGAGCATGAGCGGTAGGCCGCGGCCGATGCGTCCGTGCTCAGCGCCCGGCAGCAGGAAGGGCGGGAGCTTGTCGTCGGCGAAGTCGAGCGTCCGGGCCGTCACGGTCCGGCCGACCAGCGCGCGCATGACGGGAACCAGGACAGCCGTGTGCTGTTCTTGGGTGGGCCAGGCCGAATGACTCAGGAAGGGCAGCTCGGTGCGGAGCAGGCCGATGCCGTCGGCTCCCGCCGACACGGCCGCGCGGGCGTCGGCCGCGGTAGCCACGTTCGCCTGCAGACCGACACCGTGACGGTCCAAGGTCTCAGCGGGCAGATCGCGTTCGGCCGCCAGAGCCTCGCGGCGGATCCGCGCGCTGTTCATTGCCGCCAGGGCACTGGCACGTTCTCCCTCCACGGGGTGGACGACGACCTGCTCCTGTTCGCCGTCCAGGAGAATCTCCTGACCGTCGGCCTGGTCGAGCAGATCGGCATCGACGGCGAGCAGGAACGGGATGTTCTGCGCGCGGGCCACGATAGCGGCGTGGGAATTGGGCCCGCCGGTGACGGAGACGGCGCCCATGACAGTCCGTCCGGGTTCCAGCAGGTCGGCTGCGCCGATTTCGTGGGCGACCAGGATGAGGGGCTGGTCGGGCGCGGGACCGGTGTCTCCGTGAAGGTGGGCCAACACGCGTCGGCCGACCTGCCGCACGTCGGCGGCGCGTTCCGCGAGGGTGGGGTCGTCCAGCTCGGCGATGGTGCGGGCGTAGGTCTCGACGGACTGGTGGATCGCGATCGAGACGGGTGCACCGTGTTGAGCGCGAGCGATGGCCTGCTTGCGCAGATCGCCGTCCTGCGCGATGTAGGCATTGACTTCCATGATGTCGGCTTCATCGCGCTTGCCTTGCTCCCGCAGCGAGGCCGACAGTGCCAGAAGGCCGTCCGCCACCGCGTCGAAGGCATCGGTGATCTGCCGGTCGGGGGCGTCGTCCGGCTGACTGGGCAGAGCCTCCAGCACGGGGCGGTCGGTGCGATGCAGGAATCCCAGGCCGATACCGGGAGCCGCTTGATGCCCTGTGTAGGTGCGGCGGTCGGTCACGGCTTCGCCGTCGTGTCGGCGAGGGCACGGAAGATCAGGGCAGTCGAGGTGGCCCCCGGGTCCTGGTGGCCGATGCTGCGTGCCCCGAGGTAGGAGGCGCGGCCCTTGCGGGCCTGCAAGGGAGTGGTGGCGCGCATGCCCTCTTCGGCGGCGTCGGCGGCGGCCGCGGCTGCGCCGGCGAAGTCGGTTCCTTGGCGAGCCTGCTCCTCGAAGGCGGCCAGGGCGGGTGCGTAGGCGTCGATCATCGTCTTGTCGCCGGGTGCGGCCGTTCCCAGCTTCTGGATGCTTGCCAGGCCGGCGGCGAGTGCCTCAGCGAACGCGAGCGGGTCGGCGAGAGAGGTGTCCAGGGCCTTGCCCAGTGCGCGGAACGCGCCCCCGTACAGCGGTCCCGAGGCACCCCCGATGCTGGAGATGAGGGTGGTGCCGGTCTTGGTGAGGACGGCTCCGACCGTGTCGGGGGTGAGGTCCGATACGGCGGCGGCAGCGGCGGTGAAGCCGCGATCCAGGTTGGTCCCGTGGTCGGCGTCGCCGATCGCCGAGTCGAGCTGGGTGAGGTGATCCTTGTGCCGGCCCACGGCAACGGCGATGGCCTGCACCCACGCACGGGCGAGGTCGATATCCATGGGGAGTCTCCGTTCAATGATCGGTGCGTACGGGGTCGGTGGCTGGAAGGGTCGGAGGCGGGGCGCGGTTCACGACGGCTGCCTCCCCCGGGTCGCGCCTCATGCGTGGCCCCGCCCCCGACCCGGTTCAAGCCCCCCAGCGTAGGGCTGAGGTGTTCACGGGCGCGTCCCACAGAGACAGCATGTCGGCATCCGCCCTGCACACCGTGATGGAGACACCCGCCATGTCCAGACTGGTGACATAGTTGCCCACCAGGCTGCGGGCGATGGTCACGTCCTTCGCGGCGAGTACGGCTGCCACCTCGTTGAACACCACGTACAACTCGATGAGCGGGGTCGCGCCCAGACCGTTGACCATGACGATGGTCTCCTCACCGGCGGCCAGAGGCTGGTCGTCGAGGAGAGCGTCCATGCAGCTGGCGACGATGTCCTTGGCGGAGCGGATTTTCTCGCGGCTACGGCCAGGTTCGCCGTGGATGCCGACGCCGACTTCTATCTCGTCGTCCGGCAGGTCGAAGCCGGGCTTTCCGGCGGCGGGAGCGGTGCAGGCGGTCAGCGCCACGGCGAACGATCGCGACGCGGCGTTCACCCGCTTGGCCATCTCCGCCACAGTCGTGAGATCAGCGCCCTGTTCGGCCAGAGCACCGACGATCTTCTCGACAAAGACCGTGGCCCCCGTGCCGCGTCGGCCCGCGGTCCACGTGGAGTCCCGCACCGCGACATCGTCGTCGACCAGGACGGTCTCCACCGTGATGTCTTCGTCCTCGGCGAGTTCCGCTGCCATCTGGAAGTTGAGGCGGTCACCGGTGTAGTTCTTCACGATGAACAGCACCCCGGCGCCGCTGTCGACGGCCTTGGCCGCGGAGAGCATCTGGTCCGGCACGGGTGAGGTGAACACCTCCCCAGGACATGCGGCGTTCAGCATGCCCGGTCCGACGAAACCGCCGTGCAGGGGCTCATGTCCCGAGCCGCCGCCGGAGATGACGGCGACCTTGCCCGGTCTCGGGCCGCCCGCTCGAGCGATCACCCTGCCTTCGACATCGACGGCCAGCTCGGGGTGTGCGGCCGCGATTCCGGCCAGAGCGTCGTCGAGAACGGACTCGGGCGTGTTGATGAGTTTCTTCACGACGGCACTCCTTCGGAAACGACAGGTGCGGCCGCCGGGGTCGCGGCTGCTACGGGACGGGCCTTGAGAGCGGTGTAGACGACGCCGACCGCAACAGCACCCACCACCTCGGCGACCAGATAGACGGGCAACTGCGCCCAGTCGACCGTGCCGCCGAACAGCTCGCCGGTGATCATCGGGCCGAGCGTCCTGGCCGGGTTGATGGAGGCCCCGGTGGCAGGGGCCACCGGAATGATGATGGCGAACACGCCGAGACCGATGGCCAGGCCCGCGAAGCCACCGGCCGCGCGACGGTCAACAGCGCCGAAGACGACCAGGGCAAGGATGAACGTCCCCACCGCTTCGGCGAAGAAGGCCTGACCGGCCCCGACTCCCCCACCGTAGGCGGCGATGCCAAGGCCCACGTCGACCGCTTTGTGCCCCAGCACCCCCACGATCGCGAGTGAACCGAGCACGGCCCCGACGACCTGAGCCGCGATGTAGCCGGGAACATCCCGCCAGGGCATGTTCCGCGTGGCCGCCAGCGCCAGCGTGATGGCCGGGTTGATGTGGCAGCCGGAGACATGGCCGATGGCATAGACCATCGCGATGACCGCGGTGGCGAACGCGAGCGAAATCATGCCCAGTTGCGCCATCGTGAACGGGGCGTCGCCGCCGATGATCGCGGCCGCGGGGACGGACCCGACGCCTATGAACACCAGCACGGCAGTGCCCAGCGTCTCGGCGAGGAGCTTTTGTGGGTAGGAGTTCTCTTCCATCTGACGGCGCCCGGTGCCGACGCCGGCACGGGCGCTTCACCTCCTCCGTGTGGGGCGGGCAGTGAAGGGAGGGGTCGCCGGGTCGTCCTGCTCGGGCGGAATCCGGCGGCCATGTGGGAACCGGACGATCCACCCTCCGGCAGCCGTTCATCATTGATGAACGTTGTTTCGGAAGTTAAGCCCACGTTTCATGCCTGTCAAGAGGTTCGCCACTCGGTCGGCCGCATGCCGCGCCGGGACGAGCCCGCGATGCGAGGCTGCGCGCCTACGCGCCCGGGGTGTAGGCGGCCCGGCGCGGGGCTCCCAGGTCCCGGGAGAGGTTGCGGGCGGTTTCCCGCACCGCCACGGCGATTTCCTGGCGCGTCGATTCGCCCAGCATGCGCTCCACCGGGCCGACGATGCCGATGGCACCCGCCACCTCGCCGGAACGGTCGAACACCGGCGAGGCGATGCCCGCATCCCCGATGGCCGACTCCTGGTCCTCGATCGCGTAACCGGCCTTGAGGACTTCCCGCAGGTGGTCCCCCAGTTCCTTCCGGTCGGTCATACTGGCGCCGGTGAGCACCGCCAGTTCCCCGGCGAGCAGGCGTTCCCGCACGGCCGCCGGCGACGACGCCGCGATGGCCTTGCCCAGGGCGCAGGTGTTCCACGGGATGCTCGCGCCCACCTCGAGAATCTGCACCGCGCCCTCGGGGCGGAACGCGTGGTGCACGATCAGTACGTGGTCGCCTATGAGGACTCCCACCCACACGGCCTCTTTGGTTCGGCCGGCCAGCCCGTCCGCCCAGGTCAACGACCGCGTCCGCAGCTCGTGTGTGTCCAGATAGGCGTTGCCCAACTGCACGAGATTCGGCCCCAGCTGGTACTTCAAGCTCTCCCGGTCCTGTGCGACCAAACCCTCGATCTCCAGCGTGCGCAGCAGTGCGTGCACCGTGGGCTTTGCGACGCCCAACCGGTCGGCCAGCTCAGTCACGCCCAGCCGGGGACCGCCTGAGGCGAGCTCCCGCAGGATCTGCACTGCTCTGTGCACGGACTGGACCATGAGATCTCCGATTCAGTATTGCTGAACAGCGTTCCGACAATTAATGTTGCAGTTCATGAGCACACCCGTCGGCATCGTACTCGTGTCCCATAGCGCCGAGCTTGCCGCAGGCCTGCGCCTGCTGGTCGAGCAGATCGGCTCCGACGCCGTTCCTGTCGTCACCGCGGCCGGAACCGACGACGGCAGGCTCGGCACCAGCTACGACCTCGTTCTCAACGCGATCAAGGACGCCGACCGGGGCGCCGGGGTCCTGATCCTTCCCGACCTCGGCAGCTCCGTTCTGACCACCCGCACCGTCCTGGACGACCACCCCCGCCCCGACGTCGTCATCGTCGACGCTCCCTTCGTCGAGGGCGCCGTCGCCGCGGTGGTGGCCGCCGCATCCGGTGCCGACCTGCGAACCGTCGCCAACTCCGCGGAGGAGGCCCGCAATGTCCGCAAGCTCTGACGCCCCCACCATTCGCCACGAAGCAACCGTGGTGCTTCCCGCCAATCTCCACGCCCGCCCCGCGGGCCACCTCGCGCGCGCCGCACATCAGTTCTCCAGCACCATCGAGCTGGATTACAACGGCAAGACGATCAATCCCACCGGAGTTCTCAGCGTCATGGGGCTGGGAGCCAGAGCCGGAAGCACGGTGACCATACGAGCCACCGGTCCCGACGCCCACGACGCGATCGCCGCGCTGACCGGCATCCTTGCCGGCGCCGAATAGCCCTGATCGTCATGTGGCCGCAGGAATCCACCGAGCTCGATGCCGTGGAGGAGGCGCGACAGGTCCTCGCAGGAGTTCGACGTCCGCCAGACCTCCGCCGATGCCGCCGCACCAGGCAGCGGCAAAGCAGATACGACGACGCCCAGCGCCGCGAGCGGGAGGCGCCGGCCGCCCAAGCCCGCACGGCCTTCGCGGTTCGACGGCGGCGACGGCTTCTCCAGTGGTGATGGCGCTTTCGGGAGTCATGTGCAGCCCCGCTCGGGTCACTCGGCCTGGTCCTGAACGCCGTGGTGCTCTGGACGACCCGCTACATCGACGCCGCCGCCGTCCAGCTTCGCGCGGAGAGTCATGAGATCCGTGACGAGGACGTGGCCCGGCTGCGCCTGCCCCCCGCGGCCCCGAGGCCACCACGGCGTGGTTGTAGCCGTTGGCGGGAGGCATGCCCCGGGGCGTACGAGGTGGCGCATCGTCACGTCCTACTCATCCGGGTCCCAGGCGCTGAGCTGCTCGAAGAGACGTCGGTCGCCGTCGAGCTTCAGGGAGTTGATCGGGATACGGTTGTGCAGGATGAGGACCAGCTCGCTGGCCGTGCCCCAGGCGGAGAAGAAGGCGGCGGCCGCGTTCGGGTCCTGGCCGGCAGCGGTGGCCGGCATGGTGCCGGGCTCGGGGAGGCGGGCGGTCCGTGCGCCGTCGGCGGAGAGCGAGAGGCGCCAGGAGCGGCCCTCGGAGGCGTGGAAGTCGATGGCAGCGGGCTTGTGCGGCCAGGCACTTGTCGTTGCGACGCAGGTGGACAGGAACTCGTCGACACCGTCGAGCGCCACCTCGTCCGGCAGCGGCTGCGGGGCACCTACGGTGATCTGGGCGTCGTACGTGTGCACTGCCATCTGCTGGAGCTGGTGCCGAGCTACCGCACCGGAGGTCGGCGGCGACTGCGACGTCCCCCACCACGTCCAGCAACCGCGATCCGGGCCGGCCTTCCGCAATGCGTCCAGCAGTTGCTCCGTGGACTCCGCCAACCAGGCCAGCAGGGCCTCGCGCTCCCGAGGCACAGCCGGGGCGCCCTCCGCTGCGGACTTGGCTGGAGCAGGCCCTGCGGCGACGGTGGCGGCCCAGTCGCGACGACCCTCGCCGATGTGCTGCGCCAGATCGAACAGCGTCCACTCGGGGCAGGTCGGCACCTGTACGTCGAGGCTGGGCGCGGAGGCGACCGCGGCGCGGAAGGCGGTCGACCGTTCGTCGATCAGTCGCAGCAGAACGGGGAACTCGAGTGTCATTGTCACCCTGAATCTCTATCACTGCTTTTCCGACAATCGGACATCGAGTTTCACCGCCGCCATCGCGGGCGGACCCTCACCACCGCGGAGAAAAGAGCACCGACAGCGCCTGCTGTGGTACCACCGCCTGCTGCACCCCGGACGAGGAAGCCCTCGACCCGGCCCAGAGCCTGGCCGAGGCGAAGGCCGCCGCCGGCTACGCGTGCGGCAGCTGAGGCACAGACCGGACGGGAGGCCGGTGAGCACGGCGACGACGTCTGGCCGTGGCGCTGACCGGCGCCACTCACCGCGACCGATCAGCCTCAAACGCCACCTGGACTACGAGCGGCGCTCAGGGCCATCACCCGGCACGTCGACCGCTACGCCGCCCAAGCTCGACTTGCTCGGGCGGCGTGAAACTTGCCACAGACCTACAGAAGCCCGCGACCGGAGATTCCTAGGCGTCGCGGCGCAGCGTGAACCAGAAGGTCGGCACCGAGTTGGTGCCCGGTGTGACGTCGAGTAGTTCCCAGCCGGCGAACCTGGCGCGGAGCTCGTCGGCTGTGACGCCCGCCGCCCACGACGTGACCTCGGGGATCGGATTGCCGAGCGGCTCGGGGCCGTACCCGAACATCAGCAACCGTGCTCCGGGAGCGGCGCGGTGGGTGAGCCCGGCGGCGTAGGCGTCGCGGCGGTGCAGCGGGACCCCGCAGTAGCAGCTCAGGTCGAAGAACAGGTCGAAGGGGCCCGGCACGTCCAACTCGTCGAGGCGGGTGGCGTCTCCGTGCAGCAGCCGTACCGCCACTCCCGCCGCAGCGGCCTTCTCCCTGGCCTGGTCGACGGCGCGGTCGATCAGGTCGACGGCCGCCACCTCCCAGCCGTGCCGTGCGAGGTAGGTGGCGTTGGTCCCCGTGCCGCAGCCGAGTTCGAGGGCGCGGCCGGGCGGCAGCGCGCCGTGCCCCTCTACCAGGGCGACCAGCTCGGGCGGCGTCACGCCGGTGTCCCACGGCGGCTTACCGGCGCGGTAGTAGCCCTCCAGCGCGCGGTGGACAGACTCCTCCTCCGGGTCTCGCTGCGTTGAGCCCAGGTCCGGTTCCGGCTTCTGGGTGGTGCTGGGCTGGTCCATCGTCTCCTCCAAGAATCTAGAGTTGAACTCTAGTGACATACTCTAGAGATATACTCGCAATATGGACAAAGTCAAACGGCCGGACAAGCGAGCCGAGCGCTCACGCCGCACCCGTGAAAAGGTCGTCGAGGCGGCTCGCGAGCTGTTCGTCGCGCAGGGTTACGGGGCGACGAACCTGCAGGAGGTCGCGGACCGGGCGGGCGTGGCCGTCCAGACGGTCTACTTCGTCTTCCGCAACAAGCGCACGCTGTTCAAGGACGTCGTCGACACATCCATCGCCGGGGACACCGAGCCGGTCGCCACCATGGATCGCGAGTGGTTTCGCGCCGCGTGCGCCGAGCCCACCGCAGCCGGGCAATTGCGCGCGCACGTCCACGGCACCCGCGAGATCCTGGGCCGGGTCGCACCGATCATGCCGCTGATCGCGGCTGCCGCGGCCACCGACCCTGAGATCGCCGCACAGTGGCCGGACGGCCCCGACCCGCGTTACACCGTGCAGTACGCAGCGGCCGAAGCCCTGGCCCGCAAGCCCGACACCCGTCCCGGCCTCTCCGTCGAGATGGCGGCGGACCTGCTGTTCGGCCTGCTCAGCCCGCAGCTCTACCTGATCTTCGTCCGCGACCGCGACTGGTCACCGGACACGTGGGAAGAGTGGGCCCGCACCACCTTGACCTCCCAACTCTGCGCCGACCCCGGCTGAGCGGACGGACGTCACGATGGTCCTCCAGCCCGCAATGCTGGTGGCTAACCACCTGGCCGACCTGCTGCGGGCCGGGGCGGACAACCTGGCCGACACCCATACCGGGCCCTACGCTGTCGCCCTTCAGATGCCCGTACACCGTTGAGCGCGGCACCCCGAACAAGTCTGGACGGTCTTGTCCCGCGTGTCGTACGGCTCCCGGGCGAGGGCGGCCTGGTCGGCGGTGAGCTTGGGCCGACGTCCGCCGACCCGGCCGCGGGCACGGGCGGAGGCCAGGCCGTCCATTGCGTTGGCCACGATCAGCTCGCTTGGCACCACTGGCCTTGCCCAGATGGATGTCATCGCGGTCGACGCCCGCGCGCGGGATCATGCTCCCCGCGCTGCAGGAGATTCGTGACCAGGGAAAGATCACTGCCCGGGAGTCAGGGTCCCGTGGGGCAGGGGGCCAAGGGTTTCCTGGTCAGCCTGTGGTTTCGGTGAGACGAGCTTCACGGTCATGGGTGCTTCGCGGAAGCGAACTGTCCCGTGGCGATCAGGATCACGACGAGCGCGAGCGGCACGATCCACCCGCTCCAGCCGAGGATCGTCGCCTGCGTGGTGTCGACGTGCTCGCCGGCCTTGGCGAACAGGAGGTAGGTCCCGCCCGCGCCGTTGAACGCGGCATGCGCGAGGGCCGCGGGCCACACGGACCCCGATCGGAGCCGCAGCCAACCGAAGACCGCGCCGACCAGGATGCACATGCCGACCATCGCAGTCACGCCTAGCCAGCCCGGCGCATCCGGGTAGTTATACCCGAGGAGGATGAGCGGAGCGTGCCAAAGGCCCCAGATCACGCCCGAGATCAGGAGGGCTGGGAGTGTACCGAGCGGCATCAGTTTCGGCAGCAGCCACCCTCGCCACCCGAGTTCCTCCCCCAGCGCCGGGATGAGGTTGATGAACGCCGCCAAAGGGAGTGCGGCGAGCTGGATGGCGATGAGCGCGCCGATCGGTATCGGGACTTCGGCCACTCCTGCGGCGCCCGCTTGCTCGTCGAGAACCTGATGGAACGCGGAGAAGTTCACAAAATCGGCCGGAAAGACACCCAGCAGCGCACCGACCGGGAGCGCCACCAGGACGAGCGCGATGGACACGATGATCCCCACCGCCCCGTAGCCGAGCAGTCTCCGGACCGGTCGTAACGGCCACAGCCCGAGCGTCCACACCTTCTGCTGCGGCCGCTCCACGAAGAACACGACGACAAGGGCGGCGATCGCGGGGGTCATCATCGTGGCGGCGGCCACGACGGTGAACCAGGAGCTGGCGAGTCCGTCACCGAACCAGAGCGGAAGCGCGACAAGCCAGGCGAGCCCGAACGCCAAGGTGGTGAACACGCCGATGGATCGCAGATCACGACTGCTCATGCGGGGTCCGCCTTGGGTCGTGGCCGTCTTCGATCCGCCCGGAGACTCGATGGTCACGACGTCTGCCTTTCGAGGATGTGCAGACCGGCGATGGTGCGGTCGTCGCGGAACGCGATCCGTGCCGTGTAGTCGCCCGCCTCCAACGCGAGCGGCGTGTTCGTGATCGTCAGGTCGCCGGCCCGGGTGATCTCAGGCTCTCCAAGCCCCTCGAAAGCTCCCGACAGGCCGACGATCTGCGCCCACGCGGCCGCGAGCGCATCCTCCGACAAGCCATCGCGCATGCTCGGATCGAACTGCTCGGTGACACGCGTCCATTGCCCGGATGCGAGGTCCTCGATCACCGAGGCGGCCAGTTCGGCGACGCCGGGTAGCGGCGTGGTGTTCATCGGTTCTCCTGTTCTTGGATCGATCGGTTTGCCATAGCGCTGGAACGCCGCCTGCCGGCTCACGCCGAGCGCATCACCGATGACCTGCCACGTAGCGCCGTGCTGTCGTGCCTGCTGCACGACAGCACGCACGACGTCATCGGCGGCCGCCTGCATGCTCACGGCGCGCCCTATCGAGTCGGCCCAGTCGTCGCTCCTCGTCAGGACACGTGCGGCGAGGAACGCCTCCATACGCGCTTTCAAGGCCTGCAGCGCCTCCGTCAATGTTTCTTGCACTTGTAAAGCATATCTTTACAAGTCGGCTGTGCGTCAAGAAGGATTGCTGGGACCATCCGGCTGGAATCGAACGCTAGCGAGCGTTTTCGCATCGATCGTGAGAGCGTCGGGGCCCTGCCGGGTGACGGCGTGCGTGGATGTTGTACATTCGGTGGCCGGCCTCGTTCAGGTCCGTGGGCTCGATCAGCCCGGTGGGCGCGCGGCGGAACTGTTCGAGACGCTCACCCGGCCTCACCGACCCCGGCGAACTCGAGCAGCACTTGCGGCACTCCGCGCTGACCCACCAGGCCGAAGGATCCACGCCGACGACGTCATCAACCGCTTCACCCGGTGCTTCGGCATCGACCCGTGATCTTCGCTGAAGCTGGCGGGGTCTGGCAACATGTCCGGATGCATGGATCTCGATGTGATTTGCTGCGCTGGCAGTTCGACTTCACCTGGTCGTTGTTCGATTACCACCTGGAACGACTGCAACCTGCGGACTTTCTGTGGGAACCCGCCAGTCTTTGCTGGACTGTGCGCCTTGACGCCACGGGAACATGGGTGCCCGACTGGGCGGAGACCGAGCCCGATCCCGTCCCGGTTCCCACCATCGGCTGGTTGAGCTGGCATATCGGTTGGTGGTGGAGCGTGACCATCGATCACGCTCAGGGACGCGAACCTCGGGACAGGACCGAGATCACCTGGCCGGGCGATGGAACGAGCGCCGTCGAGTGGTTGCGTGGCCTCCGCACCACTTGGCTGACCGTGCTGGCTCGCCTCACCGACGCCGACCTGGACGCCCCGGCGGCCCCCTTCCCCTGGCCGCAGGACTCCGAGCACACCGTCGCCCACACGATCGCCTGGGTCAATTCCGAGCTGATGAAGAATGTCAGCGAAATTGGCCAGCTTCGCATGCTGCGAGCTGCGAGCTCGGAGTGAGTTGTGTTCTCAGCCCAAGAGCGATCTGGTCGGCCTGCCGCCGGCTCGGTGAGCCGGGCATCCAGTTCTTGTAGCGGACCGCCTGCGGGCCGAGTTTATCGATGCCGGCGACCTTCGTGATGCGCTCATCGGCGGCTTGGGCCATCGTTGTGTACTTCTTGCGCGCGATCGGATGGGGGTTGCCGGCCTCGAAGGTGGTGGCGCGGTGCATGTCCTGCGCCGCCGTCATCGCCGCTCGTGCGGCGGACATGGCGTCGCGGGCGCCGAACTCATCGCCGTGTCCGCAGCGCATGTAGCGGGTGACCCAGACCCTGGTGCTGGGCGGGGTGGGCATGAACCTTTCCAGGCGGCGTCCAGTTCAATCGAGTCCATCGACCGGTTGTACTTCAACGTCTATCAGCCGGTGGAGGAAGTGGCGTGCGCGGTGGCCAGGTGCTCCTTGAGAAGATCGAAGCCATAGTCGTTGCCGTTGGGCGTACGCACGACGCAGTGGATGTGGTTGCGGGACGCACCGCCCTGGCCGCCCCCGCGGCTGGCGACCGCGGTGGCGGTGGCGTTGGCGGCGACCAGGGCGGGCTCGACCGCGCCGGAGGCCGGGCCGCCGCCCTGGCAGTCGAACTCGATGAGGATGACAGGGCTCTGCAGCTTGAAGTAGAAGACGGCGTCGGCGTCCGTGGGGCCGACCCATGCGAAGTAGGTGTCGTCCAGATGCTTTTCGACCTCGGCCAGCTTCGCCTTCGCGTGCCCCTCGGCCATGTTGCCGACGAAGACCTCAGCCAGCGCGAGCAGCTTGGCCTGCTGCGCCGCGTTCAGCGCGGTGGCCTGGATCCCGGTGTAGGGCACCTCGACGTTGTCCTGGCCTGCCCCGGCCTGCTCGTTGCTGCCCTCCTTGGTGTCCGAGGTGATCGCCTTGGCCTTCTGGGCGTCGTCCAGGGCGTTGACCAGGCCGAGCGCGGTCTCGATCTCGGTGGTGAACAGTTCGATCTCGGTGCCGTCGTCGTAGTAGCCCTTGGTCGGCTCCGATCCCCAGAAGCTGGGGGTCATGACGACCTGATCGCCCAGGACGAAGTAGTTGACGACCAGGTGATGGCCCTGGAACTGGAACCCCCATGGCGCGCTGTCCGAGGGTGTGCCCATGACGGTGAAGTAGTAGAGGGTCTCGTCGAACTCCTCGAGCTTGCCCAGCAGCCGGCCGGCCACGTGGTTGAGCTTGCGGATGTTCTCGGTCAGTGTGAGGCCCCTGGCGCTCAGCCCGGCGGCCAGCATCGCCAGCGCGGCCTTTTGCTGTGCGGCGGTCATGCCCTTGAGCTGCATGCCCTTGCGTTGGAAGCTGTGGATGTTGCTCCAGTTCAGCCACTGATCGGATTCGACCTCGTACAGAACCTGCTGCTTCTGTTCCGTGGACAGCGCGGCCAGGAAGGCGGCGCCCGCCGAGATCACACCGGCGGTGCTGACGCCGGTGGAGTGCACGGCGAACAGGTCGGGGATCACTGTTCCATCCGTAGTGACACCCTTGAAATCCGCATATTTCACCATATTGCCGCTAGGGCCGCCTGCGGGTCCCCCGCTCGGCGGGCCCGTCGACGTACCGGACGCGGCTCCCGAGGAGGTCGTGCCGGATGCGCAGCCGCCGGTCATGAGGGCGACCGCGGTCACCCCGCCGGACAGCAGAACCCGGTTCATGAAAGATCGCCTGCTGAGGAGAGCGTCGTCGTGTTTCATGTGGCAGAACGTACATAGCGGATTCTTGTCCCTTATTGGGAGCGTGATGAACGTCCGATGAGAATGTGCTGGCTCCTGCCGGCAACAGACTCTCCCGCCGCACACCCCGCCAGACTCTGGCCGCTGCTCCCCGAACTCCGAACCGACCGCTGAGCCCACCTGGCTAGATGGCCTGCTGGTAGGAATCGCGCCACACGGCCCAAACGAGCGGCCGTACCCACTGATCAGCTGAGTGGCTGGGAAAGGCCTCGGCTGTCCAGCCGGGATTGGGTGTCTCCGAAGAGCCAGGGGCGGGGCCCGGTGCTGATGTTGGTCGGGTAGCCCGGGTCGAACTCCACCGCCGAATCCAGGCGGCCTACGACGTCCGCGGGCAGGGTGACGTCGAGGGCGCCGAGATTGTCGTGGAGTTGTTCGGCGTTGCGCGAGCCGATGATCGGGTGCACCGCGGGCGATCGGGTGCGCGTCCAGGCGATCGCGACTTGGGATGCGGGCACCCCCAGTTCGTCGGCGACCTGCCGCACGGCGCGCGCGGCGTGATGGTCGCGCGGGGTGAGGGACGCGGGGTTGATCCTGGTGCCGGTCGGGGCATCGCCGGGGCCGGTGAACTTGCCTGACAGCACGCCGCCGGCGAGTGCTCCGTATGTGGCCACGCTCATTCCGTAAGCCTCGGCCATGGGGAGCAGTTCCCGCTCGATGTCGCGCTCGAGCAGGCTGTAGGGCACCTGGATGCCTGCGAACGGGGTCCAGTCGCGCCATTCGGCAAGGGTGTTGGCACGGGAGACGAGCCACGCGGGAAGGTTGGACGCGCCCACGTAGAGGACCTTCCCTGCGCGGACGGCGTCGTCGAGCGCCCGCATGGTCTCCTCGATCGGCGTGTGCGGGTCCCAGTCGTGCACCCACAACAGGTCGATGTAGTCGGTGCGCAGCCGTCGCAGGCTCGCCTCCAGGGACAGGGCGAGGTTCTTGCGGTGGCTGCCGCCCGCGTTCGGGTCCGAGGAGTTCCGGGTCAGTGTGTACTTGGTGGCCAGGACGAATTGGTCACGGCGCTGCTGAAGGAGACCGCCGAGCACCTCCTCGCTGTCGCCGTAGGCGGAGGCGGTGTCGATGACGTTGCCGCCTACGTCGGCGTACAGCTCGACCATCCTGCGTGCCTCGTCCGGCCCGGCGAAGGTCATGGCGCCCAGGAACAGCTCCGAGACCCGCAACCCGGTCGAGCCGAGCAGCCGATAGCGCATCACGTGATGTCCCTTGTGTCGTTGCCGCGCGGCGTCGAGGGATCGACAGAGGCCAGGTCGTCGACGGCGAACGCGACATCGGGGGCTATGTGTGGCCGGCCCTCGGGGCTGACCGTGGCCAGGCGCCCGAGCGGTCGGCTGTTCAGATATTCGATCTCGTTGGCGGCGAAGGTCATGAATCCAGGTTATGGAGCCGGACCAGCGCGGAGGGAGACCGGGGAAAGGCTAGCCCTGGCGGGGCCACGATCGCCCGCAGGGCTGGCGCGAAGCTCGCCCCGGCAGCCCCTCCTGCCGCGCGGGCCTGCTGCCGTGGGGCAACGCCAACGAGATGAGGGCGTGTGGCGCCTGGGCCTCGCAGATCCAACACCGGCCAGGTCAAAGTCCTGAAACAAGACCGGATCAGGAAGCCGTGACGTGCGGTACGGCTTCGTACAGGGCCCAGTCGGCGCTGATCGCGCTCGCCGTCTTCAGCAGCAGCGGCAGGTGCTCCTCGGTCAGCTTCTCGATGGAGGTCTCGGCGGCGTGGGCGTTGACGTTGACGGCCGCGATGACGTTGCCCAGCCCGTCCCTGAGCGGTGCCGCGACCGACCGGATCCCCAAGGCGAGCTGCTCGTCCGTCATCGCCCACCCCTTGGCGCGCACCGCGCGCAGCACCGCCTCGCGCTCCTTGGCGTCCGGCTGCCAGCGCGGCTCGATGCCCGAGCGGCTCGGCTCGGCCAGGACCCGATCCACCTCGGCGGGCGACAGCGCGGCCAGCAGCACCTTGCCCAGCGACGTCTGGAGCGCGGGGAAGCGGGTGCCGATCTGCACGGAGAGGGCGACGATCTTCGGTACGGCGACCCTGGCGACGTAGACGATGTCGGAGCCGTCGAGCTGGGCGATCGAGCACGACTCGTGCGTCTGCGTGACCAGCCGCTCCAGGTGCGGCCTGGCCACCTCCCACAACCCCATGGAACGGATGTAGGAGACGCCCAGCTCCAGCACCCGGGGCGTGAGGGCGAAGCCGCCCTGCTCGGTCCTGGCGTAGCCCAGCTCCTGAAGGGTGAGCAGGATGCGGCGGGCCGTCGGCCTGGCCAGGCCGGCCGCGGCCGCCACCTCCGTCAGGGACATGACCGGGCGCCCCGGCCGGAAGACCCTGATCACATCGAGGCCGCGGGCCAGCGCCTCGATGAAGTCAGGTCCGGTGTCGCCACGTGTCATGAACGCCCTCACTCGCTCGGATCCGTTGATCCGACTTTAGACGGTCGGCGCGGTCGTACGTCCGCACAGCGGCCGATCACAGGCGGTGGGTGGAGTCACTGCGATAGTCGGTGTACGTGTACGGGTTATCAAGGAGCTTTGTCGCAGGGATGTCCGGGTTCATGCCCTGCTCCCAGGCCTCCTCCCCCATCTCCGACCGCAGGTACTCGACCGTCCCCTCGACCTCGCGGCGGGCCGCGGCGAGGTCGATCCCGAGCAGGCGGTGCTCGTGCTTGACCACGCGGCCGTTGACCAGGACGGTGTGCACGTCGCCGCGCTGCGCCTGGAACGCCACGTGCCCGAACGGGTTGAGCAGCGGGAACGAGACCGGCGACAGGTCGTTCTTGATGAGCACGAGGTCGGCCTTCTTACCCGGCTCCAGGCTGCCGAGGTCGTCGCGGCCGAGCGCGCGGGCGCCGCCGCGGGTGGCCCACTCGACGACCTGGTCGGCGCGCAGGCCGCAGTGCGTGACGGTGTCGCCCTTGGCGTGCGCCTCCAGGTGCTCGCGCGACCGGTCGGCGCCGAGGGTGGCGCGCATGGCGGAGAACAGGTCGCCGCTCCACCACACGCTGGTGTCCATGGACAACGACACCGGGATGCCGTGGGCGCGGATCGACCAGGTGGGCGGGTAGCCCTGGCCCGCGCTCTGCTCGCTCTCCGTGGAGACCGAGATGGAGCCGCCGGTGGCCGCGATGCGGTGATAGGAGTCGGCCGACAGCGAGGCGGCGTGCACGTAGATCGTGCCGGGGGTCATGAAGCCGTGCTCGTACATCAGCTTGATGCCGTCGTCGCCGGTGGCGCCCCACACGCCGGCGTGCGTGGTGACCGCGGCGCCGAGTTCGCGGGCGGCCTCGAAGGCGGGCTTCTCCGGGAAGGCGGGGTCGCCGAGCACGTCGAAGGCGAGCTGGAAGCCGAGCAGGTCGTCGCCGGTGACGCGTCTGCGCACGAAGTCCCTGAACTCCGGCGCGGCCGTCCACTCGGCGGGCGCTTGCTGGAGGTTGCCGTACGCGAGCACGTACCGTCCGGGCACGGACTGGAGCGCGTCGGCGGCGGCGTCGGCGTGGTCGACGGTCTGGAGCCCGTGCGACCAGTCGACGACGGTCGTGACTCCCGCGTCGAGCGCCTCGATCGCGGCCAGCGTGTTGCCCGCGTGCACGTCCTCGGGCCGGAACAGCTTGCCGTGCTCCAGGTAGAACCAGACGAAGTACTGGGTGAGGGTCCAGTCGGCGCCGTAGCCGCGCAGGGCGGTCTGCCACATGTGCCGGTGGGTGTCGATCATGCCGGGCATGACGATGCCGCCGGAGGCGTCGATCTCCACGGCGTCCGGCGGCGCCGCCAACCCGGGGCCGACGGCGGCGATCCTGTCCCCGATGACGAGGACGTCCGTGCGGGGCAGCATCCGCCTGCCCTCCCCTTGCCGCTCGTCCATGGGCAGCACCGTGCCGCCGCGCAGCACCACGGGCCGTCCAGCCTCGAAGTCGTTCATGGCATGCTCCTCGCCTGCGAACATGTGTCCGCCATACGGTCAACGCCACTGTGATGAGCGTCTACGGCCGTGTCAAGAGTGTTGACGCGAGCTCATGAAGATGCTGGGATCGCGTTAGCGGACAGCCGTCCGTTGTACGGACGTAGGGATGGAGCTTGATGACAGACACCGTGCCAGGGCCGCTGTCCGGCGTGCTGGTGGCCGACTTCTCCAGGATCCTGGCCGGCCCGTACGCCACGATGCTGCTGGCGGACCTGGGCGCCGACGTCGTCAAGGTCGAAGGCCCGGGCGGGGACGACACCCGGACGTGGACACCACCCTCGCGCGGCGAGGTGTCCACGTACTACCTCGGGATCAACCGGGGGAAGCGGTCGATCGCGCTCGATCTGCGCGACGAGGCCGACGCCGGGGTGGCCAGGGAGCTGGCCGGGCGTGCGGACGTGCTGGTGGAGAACTTCCGGCCGGGCGGGCTGGGCAAGTACGGGCTCGACTATGCCTCGGTGCGGGCCGCGAACCCGGGGGTCGTGTACGCCTCCATCAGCGGGTTCGGCCCCGGGGCCGGGGCGCGGGTGCCGGGCTACGACCTGATGGTGCAGGCCATGTCGGGGCTGATGAGTCTCACCGGTGACCCGGACGGGCCGCCGTACCGGGCCGGGATCTCGGTGTTCGACGTGATGGCGGGTAACCACGCCGTCATCGGCATCCTCGCCGCGCTGCGCCACCGCGAGGCCACGGGGAGCGGGCAGCACGTCGAGGTGAACCTGATGTCGTCGGCGCTGACCGGGCTGGTCAACCAGAGCTCCGCGTACGTGGCCGGGGGCGTGGTGCCGTACCGGATGGGGAACGCGCATCCGAGCGTGTTCCCGTACGAGCCGCTGCCCACGGCCGACCACGAGCTGATCGTCGCGGCCGCGAACGACGGTCAGTTCAGGAAGTTGTGCGAGGTGCTCGGCATCCCGGAGGTGGCCGAGGACCCGCGCTTCGCCAGGAACGCCGGCCGCACCGCCAACCGCGAGGAGCTGCGGCCGATCCTGGTCGAGCGGCTCGTCCGGCGCTCCGCGGACGAGTGGTTCGAGCTGCTGGTGGAGGCCGGGGTGCCGAGCGGGCCGATCAACACCATCGACGGCGGGTTCGCCGCGGCGGAGCGGTTCGGGCTCGATCCCGTCGTGGTGGTGGGCGAGGGCGAGCGGGCGATGCCGACGACGCGGCACCCGATCCGGTTCTCCGAGACGCCGGCCGCCTACACGCTGCCGCCACCGGAGCTGGACGAGCACGGCGCGGAGCTGCGCAAGTGGCTCACCGGCCCCAGGGAAGGCGAGCGGACGTGACGCGGGAGCGGGAGTACCCCACCGCGCTCGGGGCGTCGTCGCCGACGTCGATCACCCTGCTCGGCCGGGACCTGGCCTCGGAGGTGATGGGCGAGGTGGGCTTCGGCGAGCTGGCCTTCTGGCTCGCCACCCAGCGCCGTCCCTCCCGGGGAGAGGTACGCCTGTTCGAGGCCGTGCTGGCCGCGCTGGCGGACCACGGGTTCACGCCGACCGCGATCGTGACCCGGCTGACGTACCTGTCGGCGCCGGACTCCGTGCAGGGGGCGCTGGCCGCTGGGCTGCTCGGCGGCGGCTCCCGCTTCCTCGGCGTCACCGAGGACTGCGGCCGATACCTCCACGACGTGCTGGCCGCGCGGGAGGAGCTCCCCGCCGACGACGCCGGCTGGGACGATCTCGCCCTGGAGGCCGTGCGGGCCCGGCGGGAGGCTCGGCAGCTGTTCCCCGGGCTCGGCCACCACGTGCACAAGGAGGGCGACCCTCGCACGCCCCGGCTGTTCGAGATCGCCGCCGAGGAGGGCCTGTTCGGGCCGCACCTGTCGCTGTTCGCCGCCGTCGGCCGCGTGCACCCGCAGGTCCTGGGCAGGACACTGCCGCTCAACGGCGCGGGCGCCTGCGGAGCGGTGCTGGCCGATCTGGGGCTGCCGCTGGAGTTGCTGCGCGGGTTCGCGCTGCTGGCCAGGACCGCCGGGCTGATCGGGCAGCTCGCCGAGGAACTGCGGCGCCCCGTGGCCAACGACATCTTCCTCTCGGTGGACCTGAACAACCTGTCCATCCCGCCCGAGCCCTTCGCTGACGGAGGTCCGCATGGCTGAACTCGTCGCGGTCATCGCATCCACCCACCACCCCTTCTACTACCGAGCCAGCACCGCTACCGGCGAGGAGCGACCGCCGTTCGCCGACGAGTGGGTGCGCAAGGTGGAGGCGTTCAGGGAGACGCTGACCAGAGCCAGGCCGGACGTGCTGGTCATGGTCGGCTCCGACCACTTCCACCAGCTGTGGCTGGACAACATGCCGCAGTTCCTGGTCGGGAAGGCGCCCTTCTACGACGCGAACTTCTACAACGAGGAGCGAGAGTTCGGGCTGCCCAGGATGCTGTTCACGGGGCAGGAGGACCTGTCCTCCCACATCCTGCGTGAAGGGCTGGACGCCGGCTTCGACCTGGCCTTCTCCAACGAGCTGCGGATCGACCACTCGATCACGTGCCCGATCATCACCCTGCGCCCGCAGAACGACCTGCCGATCGTGCCCGTCTACACCAACATCTTCGCCCCTCCCTTACCGCGACCGAAGCGGTTCGTGCAGCTCGGGCAGACCATCCGGCAGCTCGTCGAGTCGTGGCCGTCCGGCCGCCGGGTCGCGGTCATCGGCACCGGGCATCTGTCGCTGGAGCTGGGCGGGCCACGCCAGTTCGGGCCGCACGGGCCCGACCCCGAGTTCGACCGGCGCGCCGTCGAATGGATCTCCTCCGGCGACATCGAGGGCTGCCTGGCCGAGGTCACCCTCGACAGCCTCCACCTGCCGGGCAACGCCACGCACGGCTTCATGGACTTCATGCTGATGATGGGCGTGGCGGGCGAGGGCCAGAAGGCCGACTACGTGGACACGTACGACCTGTTCCACACCATGGAGGCGTACTTCACCTGGTATCCGAGCGGAGGCGGTCGATCGTGAGCAAATACCTGCTGAACAAGTTCCTCTTCACCGTCGACCGCGATGCCGAGCTGGTCGAGCGCTACCGCGAGGAGCCGCGCGCCACCGTCGATTGGTGGGAGTCCGAATACGCCAACCGCATCCTCGGCTGCCACTCCGGTGAGTCGTCCACGTGGCTGCGCTTCGACGACGTCGAGCGCGAGGCGCTGGCGGCCCACGACTATCCGAAGCTGTTCGAGCTGGGCGCGCACCCGTTCCTCACGCTGACGCTGTTCATCGCGATGTTCGAGCGCGACCATCCGCCGCTGGGCTTCCAGACCGAGTACGCGCGGCGGCTGGCGCACATGCGGCTGCCGTACCCGGACATCGCGACCTGATGCGCGCGGCCTGGATCGAGACCTGCGGCCGGCCGCCCGTGGTGGCCGACCGGCCCGCACCCGTGCCGGGGCCCGGCACTGAGGTGGTGCGGGTCAGCGCCGCCCCCATCACCCCGCTGGACCTGCTCTGCGCGGGCGGCACCTCCTACTTCGGCATGCCTGCCGTCCCCTATGTACCTGGCGTCCAGGGTGTCGGGACCGCCGGAGGCACGCCCGTGTGGTTCGCGACAACGGCGGGAATGGCGCCCGGGGACGGCAGCATGGCGGAGTTGGCCCTGGTGCGCGATGAGGACCTGGTGAAGCTGCCCGCCGGCGCCTCGCCGATCGCGGTCGCCGCCCTCGGCCTGTCGGCCGTCGCCGCTTACCTGGCGCTGACCTGGCGGGGTGAGCTCGTGGCCGGAGAGCAGGTGCTGGTGCTCGGTGGCGGTGGCGTGGTGGGGCAGGCGGCCATCCAGCTCGCCCGACTCAATGGCGCTCGCCGGGTCGTCGCGGGCGCCCGATCCCCGGGTGGCCGGGAACGGGCGACGCGGGCGGGGGCGGACGCCGTGGTGTCGCTCGGCACGGATCGCGGCACCGAAGACGTGGCCGAGCTGGCCGCCCGCTTCTCCGCCGCCTGCGACGGGCCGGTGGACCTGGTGCTCGACCCACTCTTCGGCGTCCCCGCGGCCGCGGCGGCCCGCACACTGGGCAAGGGCGGCAGGCTCGTGAACCTCGGCGGCTCGGCGTCGGAGACGTGCCCGCTCGACTCCGCCACGCTACGCAGCCGGTCGCTGCGGGTGCTCGGCTACACCAACAACGAGCTGACCCTGGAACAGCGGGCCGCGGCCATCACCATGATCGCGGAACAGGCGGCGCTGGGACGGCTGACGGTGGCTCACGAGGTGGTGCCCCTGGAAGCGGCCGGAGAGGCGTGGCAACGGCAGGCGGCAGGCACAGCGGGTGGCCGCATCGTCCTGAGCATCGCCTGACCAGCGCGGACTGTCAGATCCAAGCCCTCCTGACAGACAGGGCCCGCAGGACCCACCCGGTCCTGCGGGCCCGTCTTCATGGCGGGAGTTGCGGCTTCAGGGTCACCGGACGCGGTAGGCCCGGATGACCGTCTGCTCCACCGTGTTGCCCGCCCCGTCCACCGCCCGGGCGCGCAGCGACACGAATCCGTCGCCGGCCGGGTGGCGCAGGACGGCCGCCGACCCGTGGACCTCGGCCCTGGTCCAGGTGGCGCCGTCGTCGTAGGAGACCTCCACCGACAGCCGCCTGACGGGACGGGCGGCGCTGCCCTCCAACGGCTGAACGGTCACCGGCACCGTGAAACGCCGCCCGGACGGGGCGGAGTTCTCGGCATCGAGAGCGGGGCTGAAGCGCACGACCGACACGGGCAGCCGCGCGGGCATGTCGCTCGCGACGTGCCCGGACCGGAACGTCCACACCCCGGACACACGGGTGGACAGCGTCGCGGGTGCTCCGCGCTCGCTCTCGACGACGAGCCGATAGGCGGCCTCCTTCCCGGGCACGGTGAAGCTCGTCCTCGTCTCCGGCTGCTCGCCGACGAGGGTGCCGTCGCGGTAGAGGGCGGTCCGTTGCGTGGCCCGGGTGGAGTAGCCGAGCGCCCCTCGGCCGTCGCCGTACATGAGCAGGTCGGTCGAGATGACGTCGCCGGTGCGGCTGACGCCGTCGGCTTTCTCCGCGCCCGCCCAGGGCAGCGCGGGCGAGAAGACGCCGCGGTTCCAGGCCTCCGTGTACGCCCGCCCGGACTGGTAGACCGTGAAGGGCGAGTCGAACCGGTTGAGCCGGCCGTCGGAGCCGTACTCGAACAGGAAGCGTTGCCAGCGGATGCCGCCATCGGTGTTGACGTACTCGACCTGTTTGAACGGCGTGCCGAACGCGGTGGGAGCCAGGAAGCCGAAGACGGCGCCGTCGCGCGGCCAGGCGCGGCTGTATGCGCGGGCTTCCGCCTCGGGCAGGTGACGGGCGTAGTCGGTGTGGATGGCGGCCAGGTCGCGCTGGGCCACGCGCCGTTCGAATCCGTTGACCATGCCCCCGGAGTGGAACCAGGCCAGGCTGTAGGCGTACGGGCTGCCGACTTGGGCGGCGGCCCATCGCCCAGCGACCTTGGTACGTACGCCGGCATAGGCGCGGGCGGGGCCGAGCTGGGCGGTGAACGTCTCCTCGTAGGAGTCACCCAGCCAGCCCCAGTGACGCGTTGTTCCGTCCGCTTTCTGGTACTGGTAGACGATCTCGGCCTGCACAGGGACGGCGTCCGCGCGGGGAAGCGTCAGCGTGATCGGCTTGCCCAGCCGTGCGTCGGCATCCACGCTCTGCGACCGGTCCAGGTCGAGGCCCGGGTGGACCAGGAGCGTCCTGCTCTGGCCGTCACGGATGGTGGTCCTGATCAGCCATCGGCCCTTGGGCAGCCGCAGAGTGACCGGTCCCCCGGGGTTCTCCACGTCGATCGGCGTCTGGTCGACGTCCAGGCGGAACAGCGTCGTGTAGGCCTCGGTGGCCGGCCCGCCGTTCCTGCCGGTGAACCTGAGGGTGAGGTCGTAGCTCTCCTCCTCCTTGTCGACCCCGACCGGCGTGCTGAGGGCCAGGTCACCGTCGCCGGTCGCGACGACGTGCCCGCCGAGGAGACCGTCGGGCCCTCCGGTGCCGGTATCGGCGGTGACGACGGCCTCGGCCTGCCCGCCCGCGGGGACGGTCAGCGTGGCGGGCGCGACGCTGAAGGCCCTGTCGCCAGGCACCTCCAGACGGAGGGTCACCGGCTGCTGCTGCTGGTTGCGGTAGACGATCGTCTTGCTGACCGGCTGGTCGTCGTCGTGCGGCCACGCCTGCTTTCCGAAGCTCAGCGAGGGCGGCTCGGCCGTCACGGCCTGGCGCGTGCCGCGGTCGGCGTCCACGAGTCCCGCGCCCTGCGCGAACACCCCGATCCCGGGCAGCGGCCGGGCGGCGCTCATGAGGGCCGCCTTGAGCGTGTCGCCCTTCCAGTCGGGGTGCTCCCCCGCCAGCAGCGCCGCGACGCCGGTGACGTGCGGGGTGGCCATGGAGGTGCCGGACATGGCGACGTAGGAGCCGTCGCCGGGGCTGTCCTTGCCATGGGCGGCGGTGATGTCGACGCCGGGGGCGGTGATGTCCGGCTTGAGGCCGTCGTCGCCGGCGCGCGGCCCGCGGCTGGCGAACTCCGCCTGCTCGCCCGTCTTGCTGACGGCGCCGACCTGCAGCGCGGCGTCGGCGGTGCCGGGAGAGATGAGCGTGCGATCGGCCCCGTAGTTGCCGGCGGGGGTCACGAACAGGGTGCCGTAACGGTCGCTGAGCGTCTGTACGGCCTCCTCCAGCGGGTCGGTTCCGGGGGTGTCGGGCCCGCCGAGGCTCATGTTGACGACTCTCGCGCCTTGCTCGGCCGCCCACTGCATGCCCGCGAGGATGGCCGAGTCCGCGCAGTAGGTCGACTCGCACACCTTGCCGTCCAGCAGCGTCACGCCGGGCGCGACGCCACGGTACCTGCCGTCCGAGGCGGCGCCGCTGCCCGCGATGGTGGAGGCCACGTGCGTGCCGTGCCCGATCACGTCGCGCTCGTCCTGGATCTCGGTGAAATCGGCCCGCGCCGCGACCCGCCCGGCGAGGTCGGGATGGGTCGCGTCGATCCCGGTGTCGAGCACCGCCACCTTGACGTCGGCGCCGGTGTGCCCGCGCTCCCATGCCTGCGGCGCCCCGACCTGCTTGACGCTCACGTCGAGCGTGATCCGCCGGCGCCCGTCGAGCCAGATCTTGCCCGTCCCGCCGGCGAGCGTCTGCCACGTCCGTACGGCCTCACCCCTGCGCTGCCGTACGGCGAAGCCGCGCACCGCGGCCAGCGACCGGTACCCGCTCATCGCGCGGACGGCCGTCGCGGGACCGGAGGCCCCGGTCACGAGCAGCGGGAGCTCCTTGCGGCTGTCGTCGTACCCGAGCTCCAGCAGCCCGGTCACGTCGAACAGCCGAGGATCCAACCGTCCGGCCCGCACCAGCGGCGCGGCGTCGTCGGGTAAGACACGCAGCCGTCCCCGCGCCACGTCGGTGAGGAAGGTGACCCGCTCCCTGCCCTCGCCCGGCTCGACCGCCGCGCTCGTGGGGCCGGTCACGGTCACCTTGTCGCCGGTGATCAGCGTGACCGTACGCGCGCCGGCCTGCTCTTCGGTCTGTCCTCCGGCCTGCGCGACGGCCTGTGGCGGGGCGGTCGGCTGGACGGTCATGGCCGCAGCGAGCACGGCAACACCAGCCCACCTTGTCGTTCTTCGCACTCAATTATCCGATCATCGGGGAAATGTCACTACGTAGCTGACCGCACGAGTTTCAGCCGCGGGCGGGGCCGGTTCGCTCTGGTTCGGGGACCACGGGAGGCAGCGTGTCGGTCCACTCGGAAACTCGGACCGTGGTCGTCCCCTCCTTGTAGATCTTGCCGTCCTTGCCACTGCGGTAGCTGCGGCTGACGACGAGCGAGGTTTCGGGGTCGATGATGACCTTCAGGTCCACGCCGAGGTCGGAGATCTCCAGGCCGTCGCCGGTACGGCCCAGGCCGTCCTTCACGGTGCCGATGCTCTTCACGATGGGAATCGTGGCCAGCGCCCGGAAGGCCGCGGCGCGAACCTCCGGTGGAGCCGGCAAGTCGCCCAGCAGGTTGACCAGGGAGTTGGCCACGAACCATTCGTGTGCGGTGGGGTCCGCATCGCCGTCACCGTTGTCGACCTTGTCGGCGATCCACGCCTTCAGCGCCTCCGGATCGGTCGGCAGTCGCTCAATCTGGGAGAAGCTGACGTGGCTGTCGGCCAGGGAGAAGGTTTTGGGGCCCTTGGCCTCGTAGACGGTGTCGCCCTCGTCGGAGGGCACCCATGCCTGCCCGTCGCGCCTGACCCAGCTTTCGGAGGACTTCGTGGGAAGTGTCTTCTTGCCGGCGCGCACGCTGTGGTCGGCCTTGATATGCCAGTAGGTCCCTGAGTCAGACCTGTTCTGCGCGGTGGAGGCGGCCGCGAGCAGGATCTGAGTGCTGGACAGTCGCGTCGGCACCGCCGACGCGCTGTGGGGCGTTCCGTTCGGCGATCCGGTGGTCACCGTCACAGGCGTTCCGCTGGTGGTGACCACCACGGCCACGGCCACAGCCGCGGCCGCCGTGAGGCCCATACCTCCGGTCAGCCAAACGAAGCTCCTGCGCCTCGGTCGTGCCTGGGCGTTCTGGAGCCGGCGCCGTCCTTCGCGTACGACGGTGTCGGAGGGATCAGGCTTGTGCAGCAACTTGCTGATCATCTCCAGTTCGTTCATGGTTCGATGTCCTTCAGTTCGGTGCGGAGCTTCTTTCGGGCCCGGCTGAGCCGGGAGCCGACGGTGCCGTACGAGATCCGCAGGGTCTGCGCGATCTCCTCGTGGCTGAGCTGGCCGAGCGCCATGAGCAGCAGCACGTCCCGTTCGCCTCGGGTCAGCTTCATCAGTGCCTTGGCCAGTTGAGGCTGCAGCCGTTGGGCGCTGACCGCGTCGACCACCCGGGTCTCGTGGCTGTCGGCGTCCGGCTCGGTCCCGGTGCGAGCCAGGGCTCGGTAGTGGCGGGCCTCCTTGCTGCGGTGTCGCGCCACGAGGTTGGTGGCGATCCCGAACAGCCAGGGCCGCAGGCCGCCACGCTTGGGGTCGAACTTCTCTCTTCCGCGAAGGGCGATGAGGAAGGTCTCGGCGGCCAGGTCGTCGGCGGCCTGTACGTCCAGCCGTCCGGCGATGTACCGGTAGATGTCTCGGAAGTGCCGGTCGTAGACGGCCGAGAAAGCGGCGGGATCACGACCGGCCTGGGCGGCAAGCTGGGCATCTATGACGTCCTCGACCGCGCCGGGTCCAGGGGTCACGTGCGGGTCTCCGTCATGCGGGCACCTCTCGGGATCGGCGATACTCACCTGAACTTCTCCCAACCGCCCGATCGCTTTCCCGCATGGTGCCCGCGATGAGTTGTTCAGTGAACTCTCAGCTCAACGTCGCTCCCAAGGAGAAGGATCCGCTGATTCCGGCGCGACCGTCCGCGGCCCGTACGTCACTGGGGTGCGGTGTCGGTCAGCAGGTCGAAGGCCAGCCCGCTGGAGCGCCCGCCGCGGCCGGTGTCCCGTCGCACGGTGAGCCAGACGATCACCTGGCCGGTCCGGGTGCGGGTGCGGTTGTACGCGGCGGTCAGGCGGGTGCCCGTGAGAGGGACCTCCTCCTCGTTGACGAAGTACGAGTTCCCGGCGTCGAACCCCTCGCGGAGCAGGGCGGTCCTGGCCGGTACGGGACTGCCGTCCACCTCGCTGGGCATCGTGGCGCGCTGCAGTTGCACGCTGCGGCTGTCGCCGGGGACGTGGACCGGGACGAACGGGATCCAGTGCTCAGGGACCGAGCTCATCACCCGGTACGCGAGCGCTGCCCGAGGGTCGTCGGGCCGCGTCGGCGGGCGCAGCCGGCGGCGGAAGGCGAGGGTTTCGGCGGCGGCCTCCGCGCCGGGGCGCGGGTCGCCGGTGGGCATGCGGACGGTCTGCTCGATGCCCCACACCATGTTGGCGTTCTCGTCCCGGGCCAGCAGGACCTCTTCCAGCGCCGGGCCGTCGGTCACCTTCGGCGTCCCGGGCGGCAGCAGGAGGCCGGGCGCGTCGCCGTGGACGTACATCGACCATTGCTGCCAGTCGTGCGCGGCGCCCGCGCCGGCGGGGGTGATCCAGCGGCGGGCGCCGAACACGTCGGTCACCGCGAGCCCCTGTATGGCCGCGAACGTGCCGGTCGGGACGTCGCACGGCAGGATGTACCAGTCGTTGCTGTAGACCAGCGCGAACTCGAGGAAGATCAGCCGGGCCAGGTCGGTGCTGTCGGGGGTGACGGCGGCGAAGTTCGTACGGCCGTCCTCGACCGCCCACCAGCGTGGCAGCGGCATGCCGGTGAACCGGGCGGGCGTGGGGAACACGGTGCGGTTCAGCGCGGCGGGAGTGGCGCCCGCGCCGCCGAGCGTGTCGTCGTGGGCCGTCGAGAACGCGTGCCAGTCCAGCTCGCCGCCCGGGTACTCGGGCGCGGACAGCACCGTCTCACCGCCGGGCCCGGCCGCGGCGACCGAGAAGCGGTGCTCCAGCCGTCGCGGGTCCCAGGGGCTGACCGCGCCCGGCTGGTCGATGAGCTGGTCGAACCAGGCGATCAGGCGGGGGCCGAGGGCGTTGAGCGCGTCGCGGTCCTGCCGCCGCAGCCCGGTGATCCCGTCTGCGGCCGTTCCGCCACCCTTGACGTGCTGGTACAGCAGGTAGCCGTCCATCCGGCGGCCGGCCACGGCCTGCGTGCCCGCCCAGACCTCCGGGTGGGCCACGCGCTGGGCGTCGGCCTCGGCGTCCGGGTCGGGGAGGGTGATGCGGTAGCGGGCGACGTACTGTTTGGCGACCTCGCGGTTGTGCTGGAGCGAGGCCCGCGCCACGAGCTTCAGCCAGCGGCGGCCCAGCGACAGCCGCAGGTCGAACGAGATCGGCTCGGCCCCGAACGCGAACGGCAGCGGCCGCCGCTCCGCCACCGTCTCCAAGGGACGCCCGGCGGGTAACGCGCCCGGCGGGCTCACCGGGTCTGTGTCGGGGCGGAAGCGGGTCAGCGGGCTGGCCACCACCGAGTACGTGGCCGTCACCGGCGAGCCGCCGTCGGTGGCGCGGAACTCGCCGAGCTGCCACTGCCGCGCCAGCAGCCACAGCGGGTCACGGACCTCGGCACGCAGCGCCCTGCCGAAGTCGGTGGTACGGGGACGCCCCTCCAGGCGGTTCCACAGGCCCACCGTCGGGAAGTCCCGATGGGCCAGCGCCGCGGGGAGGTCGGCGATTCGGGGCTCACTCATGGTCGGCCTTCCATCGTGCGTTGGCGACGGCGAGATCGGTGCTGATGGTGATGGGCTGGCGGGTGGCGGACAGGAGGGTCGCGGGCAGCAGTTGGGCGTACCCGGTGCCGTCGAGCTGCGAGGGCTCCACCAGCCGCGTACGCGCCAGGTCGAACGTCTCGGTGACCGCCGCGACGAGGTCCTCGGCCCGCCACGACCCGGTGGTCACGGGCGGCACGACCAGCAGCATGCTCTGCGGCGGCTCGGAGTCGGGGCTGTCGGCGTGCACGGCGATGCCGGTCGTCTCCCGGTCGGTGGGCAGCACCTCGGTCCACTCGTCGAACAGCAGGCCGCTGGCGGGCCCAGACCCGTCGGGCGGGTCGTCGGCGTAGTGCGCGGTGAACAGCAGCCGGTCCTGGTCGATCGTGGCGCCCGACGCGAGCTCCATGGCCAGCCAGTGGTCGCCGTTCACGAGCGGCAACTGGATCGGCCGCAGCCGCGGCTCCCGGTCCTCGATGTCCTCGAGGTCGTCGTTCCTGAGCGCGTCGCTGAGCAGCGTCACCCGCTCCCACAACCGCGGCATCTCCCGTACGCGGGCCAGGCCGTGCAGCCAGTCGTCGACGGGGAAGTCCCGCGAGATCGGCGCCCGGGTGAGGTGCCTGACCAGGTCGTCGCTGTCGTCGAACGCGTCATGCAGGTCGTCGCCGAGACCCTTCGGCAGCGTGTACTCCGGTACGACCAGCGCGTCCGGGCCGAGCAGCGCCCGCAGCGCCTCGATGGTCGCCTTCGCGCGGTCGGGCGCGGTGACGGCGTTGTCGGCGCTGGTCAGCGCGGCGGTGGCGGCGGCGAGGCGGGCGGTGATCTCCTCGCACAGCGCCCGCGTCCTGGACAGCAGCTCCGCGCCGAACGCGACGACCTTGTCCAGCGCCGGGGTCAGGTCCAGCCCTGCCGGGTCGAGTCCGCTCAGCGGCAGCAGGTCGCCGACCTCCTCCAGCAGCTCGCTCAGCTTCGTACGGTCGGTCCTGGCGACGTCCTCCAGATCGTCCTGGCGCCGGGCGAAGATGTCGCGCCGGCGCCCGATGGCGTCGCGGAACCGGTCGGGCCGGTCCGGCGGGTCGGGGTCGGGCGTGGTCGTGAGCAGCGGCTCCACCTCGTGCAACCTGCGGAAACGCTCGTCGTCCGGGGTGCGCCTGGGCAGTGCGTCGTAGGCGGCCAGCAGCGCGTCGGCCTTCGCGAGCGTGCGTCCCATCCGGGCCGCCGTCACGGCGACGGCCGCCAGCACCTCGGAGAACACGCCGCGCCGCCAGGCGGTCACCTCGCCCCAGCCGCTGCGCACCATGCCGAACCCCGCCGCGGTGGTGACCAGCCGGGCGTAGCGGGTCAGCAGCGTGTCGATGTCCTCCACGATGTCGCCGCGCCGCGGCTGCGCGGGAGCGGGCGGGTACAGCCGGACGAGGTCGCGCAGCAGGTCGTCCACGTCGTCGCCGAGGTCGTCGAGCGACTCGCGGACCGCGACCGGGCGCTGCCTGGGCACCGACACGGCGTCGTCCAGCGTACGGTCGAGCGTGACGGGACCGGAGGCGGGCACCAGGTCGGTCGGCTTGAGCGGCCGACCCGTGGTCAGCAGCGTGCGCAGCGCGGCGATCAGCGGCGACAGCTCGAAGAAGGTGACCTTGCCGTTGACACGGTCGGTGTAGCGGATGGTGAGCTCGGCGTCCGGGCGCGGGTCCTCCCTGTTCACGACGACGCCGATGATCCGGTCGTCCAGGTCGGTCATCGCCGCCTGGTCGGTCGGCCGTACCGTCCACAGCAGGTCGATCGGCGCGAGGTCGACGTCGTCCTGGGTGACCACGCTCTCGTGAGCACGGCCGTTGACCGGGTCGGTCCAGGTGACGCGCGCGGCGACGGATTCGTCCCGCGGCAGCAGGCTCGGCAGCCAGTCGTCCACGGCCGGTTCCGCCTGCGCGCGGGGAGTGTCGCCGTTCCCGGGGTGCAGCCCTGCCTTCAGCCGCAGCCCGAACCGGTGGGTGAGCGTGGTGCCGCTGCGCGGCGACCTGACCACCTCGGGCTCGGGCGGCAGCCCTTCCTTGGCGTAGGCGTCGAGGGTCGCGGAGGCGCGCTCGGGGTTGCCGCCCAGCGCCTGGTGCGTGGCCTCGGCGACGGCGAGGTCGGCGACCGCGTCGTTGGCGGCCAGCAGCCGGTCGGCCTCCTCGCTGATCGCGTTGGTCTGATCGGGGTCCGCCTCCGGCAGACCCCTGAGGCCGAACGGGTACGTGCGCGACGCGCCGTTCCTGGTCAGATGGCGGGCTAGGGCCAGGCCGTCGATCACGTTGCGCGCCTCGACCTGCCCGATCTCGTCAGGCTTGTCCTGATCGGCATCCACAGACTGCGGGATCTTGCCCGACCGCAGCGGGAAGGCCAGCCTGAGCCCTCCGATGAACTTGTCCACCTCGGCCTGGCTGCTCCGGTCGTGCAGGCCACGCTCGAACCGGTAGCCCAGCATCGCGCCCAGCGACTGGCCGCGCCGCATCCCGTCGAGGATCGACAGCGCGAGCCTGACCCGGTCCGCGCTGAGATTGACCGCGAAGGGGCCCGGGTTCTGCCGGTCGGCGTTGGCGACGTACCCGGCCCGCAGGACGGCCGCCGTACGGGCGTGGCCGGGCGACGGCGCGTGCACGAAGCCCTCGTTCTCCGGGTCGTGCAGCAGCGGCTGGGCACCGGTGAAGACCTGGGCGAGCGGGCCGGTGAGCGTGACGGGCTCCAGGTCGGCGGCGTGCGGCCGTACGTTCTCCAGGTAGCCGTACGCCCCCAGGTGCAGCCCCGGCCGGGCGGTGCCGTCGGGCGCGAACCGCAGTTCGGCGAGCCGTTCGGTGGCCAGGCCCAGCCGCCACGCGTCCAGCCGGTACGTGGCCAGGTCGAGGTGCTCGGCCAGCAGCCGTTCCAGGCGGGCGGTCGGCAGGGTGGCCAGGACGTCCAGCGCGCGGGCCTGGTCGGCGAGCGCCGCCGTCGGGCCCGGCTGGTCCGGCGCCTGCTTGCTCAGCGCCGACGGGATGAAGTTGACCAGGAGCTGGTCGGGGCTGCCCGTGACCAGCGGGGCGGGCGAGTACAGCAGCCGGAAGCGGCTCTCGCTGGTGGCGTCCTCTCCGGGCCCGGGCAGGTGCACGTGGATGAACGGCGGATCGACAGGCGGCCCGGTCGGCTGGCCGGCCGCGGTGGTGAGCGCGCGGGCGGCCTCGTCCCAGCCGAGCAGGATCGCGTGCCGCAGCAGCAGGTACAGCAGCGTCGCCGGACGCTGCCCCTCCGCGAAGCCCGACTCCAGCCGGATGCCGTTCAGGCTGGTCCGGGCCAGCGCGGCCAGCCACGTCAGATAGTCGCGCCCGTCGGTGGTGTACGGCCGGATGCGGGCGGTCTCCGACAGCGGCCGGTCGTCCACCAGCGGCGCCAGCATCGGCTGGTGGAAGTCGGTGAACAGCCGCCGCAGCAGGTCAGGGTCCCGGCCGGGGCCGGTGTTTGCCCCGAACCGGCTGAGCAGGGCGCGCACGGGGGCGGCCAGCCCGAGCTGCTCCACCGTGGACACGACGGTGGCGCCGAGCCCGGCGAGGTTCTCCCGGTTGAACAGGTCCTCGAGGCTCTGCGCGTACCGCTGGTGGTACTCGGCCGACGTCGGGTGCAGCGCGACCAGGTCGAGCAGTTGCTGGTGCGCGTCGCTCGCGCCGTCGGCCAGGTGCGGCACCTGAGCGGCGGCGGCGGCCCAGTCCTTGCCCGCCTCGGTGAGGACGCGGTTGAGCGCCCGCCGGTGCCCCGCGGAGTCCGGGAAGGCGAGCCGGGAGAAGGCTGTGGTGGGCAGGATCCCGTACGGCTGCCGCCCGATCTTCACCACGGGCAGCGGGCCACGGCCGGAGACGTACTTCTGGAAGAAGTCGCGGGTCTTGGCGACGGCGTCCGGGCCGAGCAGCGGGTGCAGAGCCGTCTGCAGGAAGGAGCCCCACGTCGCCGGCCACAGCGCGGTGTTGGCCGCGCGGGCGTCGCGCTGGTCCGTTCCGTCCGCGTTCGGCATGCCGGACAGGACGCCGGGGTCGATGCCGAGCAGGTCGGTGAGCTGCCTGCCGTCGGTCCTCGTCGTCCAGTCCTGCGCCGCCGCGGCGGCGATCCCCAGGGAGGAGCGCAGCGCGGCGGCGGCCTCGTCCTCCTCGTCCTGACCGGCCGGCCGGACATCGGAGTTGTTGGTCGGCGTGCCCTGCGGCAGCAGGGCGAACCCGTCCGGGCCGCGCAGGTGGCGCTTGATCAGCTCGGTGAGGTCGGCGGCCGTCTGCGTGGGCGCCGCCTGCTCGCGCAGGCCCAGCACGACGAGCCGTTCCACTCCCCCGCGGATCTCGTCGGTGAGCGGGATCCGCACGCCCATGCCGACGGCCACGGCCCGGTCGAAGTCGACGAGCCAGCGCAGCGCGTCCGGCACGTGCAGGACGCCGGTCTGCTCGTTGACGGAGATCTGGTCGCCGGAGCCCGGGTCCGGGCTCACCGCGAGCGTGGCCGGCACCGTGGCGCCGGTCACCGACGCCACCTGGCGGGTGCCGTTGAACCCGAGCACCTGGAACCGGCCGGGCAGCAGGCCGGCCTTGGCGCCCTGCGTCCAGGCGTCCGTCGCCGTCGTACCGGTGTCGGGCGGCTTCATCACCAGGAACGCGACGATCACGTTGTCGGTCGGGCTCGTCAGCGCGCCGTCCAGCCCGAACGGCCGGTTGGCGCGGATGGTGTTCGCCCGGGCGGTTCCGACTGCGGCGACCAGCGCGGCGTCGGCCTGGCGCAGCCGCAGCCGGTCGCCGTGCGCCCGCCACACCGCGCTCCAGTAGACGATCGACGGCTGCCGGTTGTTGGCGGCCGGGGCCGCGGCGGACCGGATGACCAGCACCACGGCGTCGTCGGCCGCCCCGGTGGGCTCTTCGGCCGGGTTCGCCGGGGTACGGCCGCGCAGCAGCCACGCCGCGCGGCCCGGCGGTATCCGGGTGGCCAGTTCCTGCCAGGCGGCCTGAAGCCGCGCGGCCCGGCCGCCGGCCGCCCAGCGGGCCGTCCAGTACGCGTCGATCGCGGTGATCTCGGCGTCGGTGGGCTTGGACTCGAACTTGTCCACGGCCCACTCGTCCGGGAAGATCCGGACCAGCAGTTCCGTGGCGGTGAACCGGGTCTCGACCCGCACCGGCGCGAGCAGAACCGGGAACGCGTCGCTGAGCGCGGTCATCGCGGCACCATTTCCTGAGCGTGGACGGCGACCATGACGGGCACCTGGAGGAGGATGTAGGCGAGGTCGGCCGAACCCAGGCCGCTGAACCACAACGGCAGGTTCTCGTCCTCGTCGTGCTGTTCGAGCTTGCCCGCGTCGTCGGATCCGTCCAGCCCGGCCAGCGGCACGGTGACGGCGGGGTCGAGCGTGAGGAACCCGTGTCCCGCGGGGTCGACGTCGCTCCAGGTCAGGTCGTTCCAGACCTCGATGGGCCCGGCGGGCGCGCCGGGGTCCCGGTCGTCCAGGCCGAAGCGGGGGTCGCCCGGACGTTCCTTCAGCACGAAGAACCAGCCGGGGTCGTCGGGACCGCCGATCGCCTGGTCGGCGGTGAGGGCGAACCCGATCAGGTAGATGTCCGGGTCCACGGTGGCCTCGAAGCGGGGAAGCTGGATCTGCTCGGTCATCGGCTGACCGGTGATCGTGACCAGGCGGCGCTGCTGCGACTTGTCGGGCAGGCCGTCAGGGCCGGGCGGCCATTCGGCCCGGTGCGCGTAGATGGCGGTGGTCGGGTACTTCTTGAGCAGTTCGCCCCTGACGACCAGGACGATCCCGTCGTGCGGGTTGGCGTTCTCCCCGAGCCTGGCCGTCAGCGGCCAGCGGTGCATCGGCGGGATGTCGTAGTCGCGCTCCCGGCGGTCCGCGGGCGACACCCCGGGCTCCGGCAGGGCGGTGACCGGATCCCAGAACTGGCGGAACGGGGTGCCGCGCTGGTCGGTCGGGAACTCCCGCCACAGCATCTCGCGGGCCATCTCGTGGTTGAGCCCGGCCATGTACGACTCGATGAACTCGTGGTTGTTGTCCAGGAGCGTCAGCGTGTTCTGCGGCAGCAGGTTCAGGTTCGGCACGAACGCGTCGAGCGAGCTGTCGAGCAGCGCCCGGAACATCGGCGTGTCGAACACCGGGTACGCCATGGCCTCGGTGAACGCCTCCGCGAACGGCCGCAGGCGCTCCGGGAGGCTGACGGAGCCGTCCAGCAGCGCGCGCGGCACGGTCGTGTCGGAGCGCAGGCCGGTGAGCGTGGCCGTCGTGGTGGTGGTCAGGTCGAGCGCGTTCGGCGGCGGGGTCCGGCCGACCGCCACACCGGCGTCGATCGCCTGGTGCAGCTCGCGCAGCGCGGTCTTGAACCGGGTCGCCTCGGTGCTGTCGGCGGTGCCGGGGTGCGGGGTGACCGGGTCGCCGGGCGCGCGGAGCACGAAGTCGGGGCTGTGCGCGAGGACGTCCACCGGGTCCGTGCCGGGCGGCCGCTCGGGGTGGAGCGCGGCGTTGACGTCGGCCGGGGTGACCAGCGCGCCTGGAGTGATCTTGACCGGGGCGGCGACGACCGGCGTGACCGGGTCGTCCATGCGGAACAGCAGGCCGTCCGCCCGCCGCCCCTCCGGGAAGTCCAGCGAGCGCATCAGCCGCGAGCCGGGGCGGATGATCCGCCGCATGGCGGGCGAGACGGGCGCGGCGGCGATCCGGCTGCCGGCCACGTGGAACCCGACGGCGACCTCGCTGTCCTGCCCCGCCACCAGCGAGTTCGCGGCGGTGACGGGGGTGGTGACCCGGGAGTGGGCCGGGGCGGTGAGGGTGAGCGCGCGTCCCGAAGGGGCGGCGGCCGCCGCGGTCCGCGCCGTGCCCGCCGGCAGTTCGAGGTGGCGGGTCTGGAGCGCGTGGCCGACCTCGCGGGCGAGCTGGGCGGCCCGGATCCGGCCGTTGGCCGCCAGCACGTCGCCGACCTGCGCCCAGGCGGCCGCCATCAGCTCCTCGTCGTGGTCCTTCACCACCTGCGCGCCGAGGTTGGCGGCGACGCGGAAGCGCGGGTCCAGGTTCAGCCGGTGTATCCAGTTGTGGCTCTCCTCCGTGGACACCGGTGTGTCGTCCCTGCCGAACAGCAGGCGCGGGGTGAGCGCGTGCCACCGGCCGTACAGGGGCGGGGTGACGATCGGGTCCGGTCCCGACGTGCGGTGCTGGAAGTCGTCGGCCAGGTTGATGAGCCGGGCCAGCTTCTGCTCGAACGGGTGCGGGTAGAGCGGGGACGGCGACGGCGGGTCGGCGAAGTGGTCCCAGTTCTCCCTCGGGTCGACGCTCTCCGGCACGCGTAACGCGCCGCCGAGCGGCAGCACGCCGCCCTGGTCGGGGATGCCACCCAGGTCGAAGCCGGGGTCGGCGTGCACGTCGATCTCCCGGATGCCCACCCGGGCGTCGGCTCGGCGGGGCTGCAACTGACGTACGAGGAACTCGAAGTCTCCGGCCGTACCGGTGCGGAACGCCCACCGGTGGTAGTACGGCATGCGGTTGCCGACCGGGCGGTTGGCGTACGGCGGGCCCCAGCTCGAGTACAGCGCGCCCGGCGCTCCGGCCGGGTCGAAGCCGAGTCCGGCCAGCCGCCCGGTCTCGAAGGCCGGCACCAGGAACGCCTCGTACGCGGTCTCAGGCCGCAGGTGGCGCGGGCAGATCAGCCGCGAGCAGGCGCTGTCCGGGTCGGCGGTCAGCACCGTGTCCAGGGCGGTGAGCGGGCCGGCCGTGCTGTCGGTGACGACCGGACCCGCGAGCGAGCCGTTCACGTGGACGTGCGCCCAGGCGCCGAGCTGGTCGGCGGGCGGCATCGTACGGACCGGGTCGATGATGTCGATGGCGGGCAGCGGGTCCGTGCCGGGGCCGTCGGCGAACTCGGTGCCGGCGGCCAGCACCACCAGGGCGAGCCACGGGGTGAGGCGCGCGGTCGACGGGCCGGACGGCGCGGGGCTGTAGCGCCAGGCGAAGTCCTCCTCCACGAACTCGATGTGCGCGAGGAAGTTCGGCTCCACGTTGGCGGTGCCGGGCCGCGGCTCGGTCCGCGAGATCGCCCGCGGGTCCACGCCGACCACGTCGCCCGGCCCGTACAACTGCACGGGACGCCCGGCGTCGTGGGTGATCGTGCCGCCGTCGAGCCCCTCGCCGGAGACGGTGAGCGGGATCTGGACGCTGGCCCGCGCGGCCGTGCCCGGGTCCGCCGTGATCCGGGTGTTGATCCCGGCACGCAACCACGGCAGGAAGGTGTAGGCGTTGGCGGTCACGAGGTCTCCCCGAACACCTCGGAGGTCGCGGTGAGCTCGACGGCGGCCGGGTCGGCGGCGGCCAGCCCGGCGCGGGCGACGCCGCCCGCGACCAGCACCCTGTCGTCGTCCAGCACGACGGCCGCGAACGACCAGCGGCCCGTCACCAGGCCCGGCACGGACGCCCACGCGTCACCCGTGACGTCGTAGGCCAGCACGCTGCGGAAACCTGACTCGTCGCGGTCGCCCGACGCGCCGCCCGCGACCATGACCTGGCCGCCGGGCAGCAGGACGGCGCGGTGCAGCGCGCGCCCTGAGGGCATCGCGGTCACCTCCGTCCACTTGCCGGTGTCCAGGTCGAACACCTCGGCCGTGCGCCGGCTGAACGGGTCGTACGGCGCGGTGCCCGGCGAGCCCGGCGCGGTGCCGCCGGTGATGAGCACGCTGGTGTCCGACAGCCGGACCGCGCGGTGGTGTCTGCGGGCGCTGATCAGGCTGCCTGTGGGCGTCCACCTGTCGCGTGCCTGGTCGTACAGCTCGCAGAACGCCAGCGCCGGGTCGTCGGGGGCGCCGACCGGCGCGGTGCCGCCCGCGACCAGGACGATTCCGCCGTGCAGCGGTACGGCCGTGTGGGCAGTGCGCGCGTCGCTCATGGAGCCCGCGGAGCGCCACTTCTCCTTGCCGGGGTCGAACCGCTCGGCCGAGCGCAGCGCGACCGTGCCGCCCGAGGGGCGCGACGCGCTGCCGCCGGCGATCAGGACGCTGCCGTCGTCCAGCAGGGTCGCGCTGTGTCCCCATCGGGGGGCGATGAGGCCGCCGGTCGGGGTCCAGTGTCCCGTCGCCGGGTTGTACAGCTCGGCGGAGCCCTGTTCCGTGCTGCCGTTCAGGCCGCCGACGGCGAGCACGCGGCCGTCGGCCAGGCGGGTGAGCGAGTGCAGCCGCCGTGGCGTGCCCATCGGGTCGGCCCGGTCCCAAGTGTCGTGATCGGTTCCCTGCTTCTTGCCGAACAGGGCCGCGTCGGCGAGCGAGCCGCCCGCCGCGTCGGCGCCGCCGGCCACCAGCACGGTGCCGTCGGCGAGTAGCACCGGCCCGTCGTGCTGGCCGTGCCAGGCGGCGGGGGTAGGCAGGTCGCCTGCGGTTTTCCAGGTTCCGGCGGGTGGCTCGGTGGCTTTTGGCATGATGGTCAGTCCTTCGTCAGTCATGGAATCAGCACCTCGCCGGTGCCTGTGGGGTCGGTGCCGGCCACGCCCGCGGCGGCCAGCACCCGGTCGTCGGGCAGTTCGGCGACGGCGTGGGCACTACGGCCCAGGAGCAGGCCGCCCAGCGTGCGCCAGGTCCCGGACCGGGGGTCGTAGGAGATGACGGACCGGAAGCCCGCGCTCCGCTCGGGCGCGCCGGTGCCGCCGGTCACCAGCACCTCGCCGGAGCGCAGCGAGATCGCGCGGTGGCCGGAGCGGCCGCCGTCTGGCATCGGCCGCGCCGGGCTCCAGACCTCGCTGACCGGGTCGTACAGCTCGGCGCTCGCGAGGCTGTGCGGGTCCAGCGTGCCGTCGGCGGCCACGACCGGGTCGCCGCCGGTCACCAGCACCCGGTGGTCGGCCAGCAGGACGGCCTGGTGCCCGGCCCGCGCCGTGCCGAGGCTGCCGGTGGTGCTCCACTCCCCGTCGGCCGGGTCGAACACCTCGCAGTAGGCCAGCGGCTCGGCGCGGTCCGCGCCGGTGGGGAGCAGGCCGCCGGTGACCAGGACCCGGCCGTCGTCCAGCAGGACCGCCTGGTGGCCGGTGCGGGCGCTGCTCAGCGTGCCCGTGGTGCTCCACGTGGCGGTCGCCGGGTCGTACAGTTCGGCGGACGCGAGCGCGCCGTCCTCCTGCCCGTCCCGCGCACCGCTGCCGCCGGCCACCAGCACCCGGCCGTCGCCCAGCACCGTGGCCGAGTGCCCGTGGCGGGCGACGGCCATGCCGGCAGCCGGGGTCCACCGGCCCGCGGCCGGGTCGAACAGCTCGGCGGACGCGAGCGGCGCGTGCCCGCCGCCCTGCCCGCCGGTGACGAGCACGCGGCCGTCTTGCAGGCGCGTGGTGGCGTGCCTGCGGCGCGCGGCCCCGAGCGCGGGCCCGGTGGCCCACGAGTCGCCCGCCGGGTCGAACAACTGGGTGACCTGGATGGGCGAGCCGTCGGGGGCGGTGCCCCCGGCGATCAGGACGCGGCCGTTCTGCAGCGGCACGAGATCCACCTCGGACACCGGTGTGGGAAGCACGCCCGCGGGCGACCAAGTGCCGGGCACGCCCGGCGTGACGGCCGCCTCGGCCGCGGGAATCACGTGCAGTTGCCCGGCGAGGTTCGGGTCGAGCGTCACGAATCCGGCGAGCGCGTCCTCGGCCGTCGCGCGGCTGCGGAACGTCGAGGGCACCCGGCGCGTGGTCGTGCCCGGGCGGCTCGGGGGGAAGGCCTGGCGGTTGCTCTTCACGTACGCGACCACGAACCGCTGCTCGTCGACCCGCACGGTGTCCTCGGCCAGGAACGGCTGCCGCTGCCTGGCCTGCCGGGCCGAGAGCCCCGACCGGCTGGTGCTCGAACCGCGCAGCAGTTCGTCGAACACCGGCTCGCTGACGCTGTGGAAGCGCTGCACCGGCGCGCCGGTGGCGGCCGCGAGCGCTACTCCGGCCGGTTGCGCGGCGGCGCTGTCGATCAGGTGCAGCTCGAACCGGACCGCGCGCCGCACGACCCGGGCGGTCGCGAGATTGCCCTGGTCGGAGGTGAGTTCCAGCCCGGCGTCCTGCGTCTCGAACGAGGGCCGCGACAGCTTGGCCGCGTCGGACATCTTCTGGAACTGGGCCATCGCGAACTTCTCGCCGGTTACCGATTTCTCGGCGAACCCGCCGTTCTCCGGCGTGGTGAGGCTGAAGCGCCGCCCGTCGGTGATCGGCTGCCCGCCGACCTGGTCCACCCGGACGCCCAGCGGCAGCGCCCGCTGCCGCACGACGAGCGTGCCGAGCGGGTGCAGCACCAGGTCGTCGCCCGCCGGGAGGCTGCGCAGGGATACCAGCGTACGGACGCCGCCTCCCGGCAGCCTGGTCTCCCAGCTCTCGTTCTTGGCGATCTCCGAGACCAGCAGCGGCAGCCCGAGAACCGTCGGCACGAACAGCGCCAGCTCCTCGCCGAAGGAGAAGTCGAAGTCGGCGGAGATGGAGAAGAACAGGAAGCCGATCGAGCCGCGCCCGTGCACCCGCCACGGCGCCGGGCCCTCCAGCGTGAGGTCCAGGCTGAGGCTGAACACGCCGACCCCGAACGCCTTGAGCGAGACGTGCCCCGAGCTGTGCGCCTTGTACCGGAACGGGTCGCGGTTGATCAGCCCGTCGAGGGTGAGATGGCCCTCGACCCCGAACGAGCTGAACCCCAGCCGCACCTCGACACCGCCGCCGAACTGCACGGTGTTGGGGGTGAGCGCGAAGTAGCCGGTCACCCGGATGAGCTGCCTGCCCCGGTTGAGCAGGTCCACCGCGAGCCGGGCCGGCGTGGGGAAGGGCAGCGGCGGCGGCCGGAAACCGGGATGGAAGCCGCCGATGGTCACGATCAGCTCGCGGTCGCCGCTCCAGGCCACCAGCAGGCCCATCCCGCCCTCGACGGTCATCCCCACGATGCGCGACTCGACGAGCTTGGCGAAGAACCACAGCCGTCCCTTGTCCCGCTCCAGCGCGCCGAGGAACTGGGCCTGCAGGAGCAGCAGCGGGTCCTCGGGAGAGGGCAGCGCGGCCCGTACGACGCCGAGGATCGCGATGTTGCCCGGCACCTCGATGATCAGTCCGACCGAGGCGGTGATGAGGGGCGGCGTGCCCCACCCGATCTTGGCCATCGGGCCGATGAGGAACGTTCCCTGCTGGGCGGGGAAGAAGCGGCCGAGGTCGGACAGGATCCGCGGCGCGTTCGCGACCACGTCCTTCGGGAACGCGACCGAGTCGATCGCCCCGGTCCGCACGCCCTCGATGAGCGCCTGCAGGTCCATCCTGCGGTTGAGTCCCAGGAGCCCGCCGACGGCCAGCAGCGTGAATCCGGCGCCGAGCTGGATGCCGGAAGGGAACTCCGCGGTGAGCACGATGAGCAGCGAGAAGCCCGGCGAGCCGTCCGGCTGGCGGGTGGTGATGAGCCCGATGCCCCTGACCGCGAGGAAGTCGGCGATCTCCAGTTCCATCGCGCCGGCGTACTCGCCGCGGTCGGGGTCGAAGGACAGGAACCCGCCGCCGGACACGCCGTTCGCGCTGATCTTCAGCCCGACCCCGGTGGGCGGCTTGAAGCCGACGTCGAGATCGAGGGCGCCGTCCTCGCGCGACAGCTTGATCACCGCTCCCATCCTGTCGGCCACGGCCGCGATCGGGCCGAGCCGGGCGCCGACCGTGCCGGACACCTCCAGGGCGACCCCGTCGTCGGTCAGGCGCAGGCCGAGGTGGAGCGAGCGGATCTCCGCCGGGCCGACCTGGAGGTCGACCGGAATGTCGGCCTCGACCCCGCCCGTGCCGCGGAAGCGCAGCCCGGTCGCGCTCGACCAGGACAGTCCCACGTCGGCGTCGAGCTCGATGGAGCCGAACGGCAGGATCGTCCCGAGGAAGCCGTCCGCGTCCGCCAGGTTCAGCACGATCTTGCCGCCGTCGACGGCGGCCTCCAGCACCAGCTCGCCCTCGGCGCGGCCGGCGGCGGCGTTCCAGTCGAGGTCCGCCCCGCCCGTGATGCGCAGGGAGCGCGCCTCGACGCGGGAACTGCCCGCGGTGCCGAGGATGACCAGCGGCGGGCCGCCGGCGGCGGGCGGCGCCTGGACGCCGAACCGCACCGAGCCGCGCACCTCTCCGGACGGCGGCACGACCCGCAGGTCGGCGGGCGGCAGCAGCTCGACGGCCGCCCCGGCCTCCATCGCCGCGTCGGACGTCGCGACCAGCGCCACGGAGTCGTTGACCGGCACGACGAGCTCGAGATGGTCCTTGGCGTCGAGCCGCAGGGTGGCCGCCACGCCGGGGATCTGGTCATCGGTCCTGCCGATGTCCACGCCGACGACCCGCAGGAACGGCGGCGGCCCCGGCTGCGGGAAGGCGAAGTGCGACACCGTGGTGAGGAAGATCGACAGGCGCTGGAGCAGCAGGTCCCAGTCGAAGTCCGGGCCGCCCCAGCGGTAGAGCTCGGTCAGGGTGCCGACGGGGTCGCGCAGGAAGCCGCTCAGCCGGTCCAGGCGCAGCACCCGGCGCACGTGCGTGGGCGCCGCGGGGGTCGCGGCGATCGGGGTCGACTCCAGGACGCCGATCAGCTCCAGCACGTTCGCCACGATCGGCTTCCTGTCCTGGAGGTAGGTGATCAGCGCGAAGCCGAACAGCCGCTCCGCCAGCTCACCGGCGAACGCCTCCACCTCGGCCCGGTTCGGCCCGGCCGCCGCCGCGGCCGCCCGGATCGCGCCGGCCACCACGCCGACCGCGTCGGCCACGGTCGTGACCAGCTTGCCGATCGCGGCCACGCTCTCCGCGATCCGGTCCGCGTCCTCGGCCTCGATCGCCGCGGCCAGGTCGGACAGCGAGCGGGGCAGCCCGCTCAGCGCCGTGGCGGCGCCTTCCACGGCGGTGCGTACGGGTTGCGCGGCCAGCACGACGCCGGGCGCCGGCAGGCCGATCTCGGCGAACAGCAGCGGGATCTCGTCACCGCGCAGCCGCTGCTCCAGAGGGGCGAACGCCTTGCCCACCTCGAGCAGCAAAGATTCGACGGACAATGCCATCGCGGATACCTCCGGTCTAGGTCACGCCGCCGGATATGACCAGCGCGTAGCCCTGGGTTTCCAGGTTCAAATACGGGCGGAGCCGGATCGTCCATGGGCCGACGACGGGGCTCGGCAGGACGACCATCTGGACGTTGTTCGTGATGTCCGGCGGAACGGGCGGGCTGGCCTTCCGTTGCCGGGAGACACCGCTGGGCACGTCGAAGTCGTTGCCCGAGTAGAGGTTCCCGGCGGGATCCTCGACCTCGAACCTGATCGCCTGCACGGTGGGAGACACCACGTGCTCGGACGGCGGCCGGTTCGCCCACACGAAGGTGATCTTCAACGGCTCGGCCGAGTCTCTGACGCCGAAGCGGTACGAGCGGGTCTCGGCCAGGCGCAGACCGGCCCGGCTCGGGATGTCGATCGTGATCAGCGAGCGGGTGCCGGGGCCGTCGAAGACGAGCGTGCGGTCGAGCTGGATGAGCCCCCAGCCCTCGGTGTCGGTCGGATAGCCGGGATGGCCGGTCATGTCGACGGTCGCGTTCAGCAGCACCGCCTTGATCAGCGCCCCTGACGGGCTGAGGACGCGGTTCCCCTCCACCGGCCGGCCCAGGGGGTAGAAGCCCTGCGTGAAGTACTGGCGTACGAGGGCGGCCGCGGCCGACACATTGGGCGCCGCGAAGCTGGTGCTGCACCGGGGCTGGAGGGCGGTGTCGCAGTACAGGCCCGTGGACGGCGCAGGAGGCAGGACGGAGGTCCTGATGCCGCAGCCGACGGCCATCAGGTCCGGCTTGCGGCGGCCGTCGAACGACGGCCCGTCCACCCCGCTGCCCCGCGACATGTGGTCGGGATGGGCCTTGGCCGCCGCGACGCAGATCGTGTTGAACGCGACGCTCGGGGAGGCGTTCTTCGGATGGACACCCGTGTTCTCACCGGCGGCGACCACCACCTGCTCCTCGCGGGCGATGCAGAACGCGTCCACGTCCCGGGCGGCGATGTCGTAGCGGAGATTGGTGCTCCAGCTCATGTTGTGGATGGTCGCGCCGACGCCCCTCCCATCCTCCAGCAGGTCGTGGAGGGTTCGCGTGCCCCGATTCCGGTCCGGCGGCGCGAGGAACAGGTTGGCGTCGTTGCCGGCGATCTTCGCGGCCCAGGCGCCGCCGCGGTCCTGGTGACCGCCGGAGTTGCCCAGCTCGTCCCCGGCCGCGATGCCCGCGACCTTCATGAAGTGGTCGCGGGGTGGGGCGCTCGTCGGATTGAACAGCTCACGCACCTTGCGGTGACCCGGGCCGGGCTTGTTGGGAGCGGTGCCGGCGAAGAAGCAGTGGTTGAGGTCGAGCGTGCCCCGCTCGATGATCTGGATCACCTGGCCCTCGCCGTGCAGGTCGCGGGCCCAGATCGTGCCCCGTACCGGGTCGCCGGACTGGGTCGTCTGGGCGGACGGCACATCCGCGTCCACGATCGTGGGCACCGGTTCGATCCAGGTGATGTCCTCGATCGCCACGACCTGGGCGAGCTTGGTCGTGACGTCAAGGCTGAGGCGCAGGCGCAACCGGCCGCCGAACGCCCGGGCGTCGCTCGTCGCGACGTCGCGCGCGCCGAGCGTCGTCAGCGCCGCCGTGACGGCGGCGGCGTCGGAGTCGTCGAACAGCACCGCCGTCAGGTCGAGCGGCCCGGTCGCCGGAATGTCCGGGGCGAGTTTCGACGCCTGCGGGAACGGCGTGACCGCCCTGACCAGGAAGTCCGCGCGCACCCGGTCGGCCGTCGCCGCGTCGAGCCGTTCGAGATAGGCCAGATTCGGGACGAACCGATCCAGCCGCAGCCCGTACGCCGCCCGGAGACGGGCGATGTCCGGCCCGCTGAGCAACGCCGTGAACTGCACGACCGTCGCCTGCGGCCCCGCCGCCGCGCTCTCTGGTGCGAGGTCTACGGGATCGAACGGCTCCGGCCCCACGAGCAGCCGGAAGTCCTGTCCCTCACTTCTCATCGCACACCCCCCGTGATCACCAGCGCGAAGCCCTGCGGCGCCCGCGTGAGCACGGGGCGGAGCCGGATCGTCCAGGCGCCGGGAGCGGGGTTGTTCACGACGACCATCTGGACGTTGTTCGCGATGTCGGGCGGCGCTTTCGGCGGCGCCGCCAGCTTCCGCGAGACCCCGTTGGGCACGTCGAAGTCGTTGCCCATGTAGAAGCCCCCGGCGGGGTCCTCCACCTCGAACCGGATGGGGTCCGGGGTGAACGGCGCCACCTCGGTCATCGCCTTGCTCGTCCAGACGAAGGTGATCTTCAACTGCTCGCCCGCGTTGTCGACGGTGAAGCCGTACGAGCGTGTCGTGGACGTCCCCAGGGCGGCGGTGCGCCGGACGTCGTGCACGATCAGCTTGCGCGTGCCGTTCTCGAAGAACAGGGCCCGGTCGAGCTGGATCAACCCCCAGCCCTCGGTGTCGGTCGGGTAGCCCGGGTGGCCGGTCATGTCGACGGTCGCGTTCAGCAGCACCGCCTTGATCAGCGCGCCTGACGGCTGCTTGACGGCCTTGTCCTGCTCGGGCTTGCCGTTCGGGTAGAAGCCCTGCGTGAAGTACTGGCGTACGAGGGCGGCCGCGGCCGCCGCGTTCGGCGTCGCGAAGCTGGTGCCGCACGTCTGGAGGGCGGTGTCGCAGTACAAGCCTTGGGACGGCGCGGGCGGCAGGACGGAGGTCCTGATACCGCAGCCGACGGCCATCAGGTCCGGCTTGCGGCGGCTGTCGAACGACGGCCCGTCCACGCCGCTGCCCCGCGACATGTGGCCGGGGTGAGCCCTGGCCGCCGCGACGCAGATCGCGTTGAGCGCGATGCCGGGCGGCAGGTTCTTCGCGTTCGGCCGCGTGTTCTGGCCGGCCGCGACCACCACCTGCTCCTCGCGGGCGAAACAGAACGCGTCCACGTCCCGGGCGGTGGACTCGTAGCGGACGGTGATGGCGTTGGCCCAGCTGAAGTTGTGGATGGTCGCGCCGACGCCCCTCCCGTCCTCCAGGAACTGGTGGACGCTGCGGTGATTCGGGCCCAGGTCGCGCAGCGCGGCGCTGTCGTTGCCGACGATCTTCGCGGCCCAGGCGCCGCCGCGGTCCTGGTGCTGGCCGGAGTTGCCCAGCTCGTCCCCGGCCGCGATGCCCGCGACCTTCATGAAGTGGCTGTCGAGCGCGGTGTTGGCCCTTTTGAACAGCGCGCGTACCTTGCGATGACCCGGGCCTGGCCTGTTCGGGGCGGCGTCGGCGAAGAAGCAGTGGTTCAGGTCGAGCGTGCCCTCTTCGACGATCTGGATCACCTGGTCCTCGCCGTGCAGGTGCTGATCCCAGACCGTGCCCCGTGCCGGGTCGCCGGACTGGATCGTCTGGGCGGACTGCACGTCCTGGTTCTCGATCGCGGGCACCGGTTCGAGCCACGTGACGTCGTCCAGCGCCGCGACCTGGGCGAGCCTGGTCGCGTCGTCGAGCCCGAAGACCAGGCGCAGCCTGCCGCCGAACTCGCGGGCGTCGCTCGTCGCGACGTCGTGCGCGCCGATGGCGGTCAGACTCGCCGTGACGGCGGCGGCGTCCGAGTCGTCGAACAGCACCGCCGTCAGAGCGAGCGGCCCGGTGGCCGGGATGTCGGGCGAGAGCTTGGACGCCTGCGGGAACGGGGTGACCGCCCGGACCAGGAAGTCCGCACGTACCCGGTCGGCCGTCGCGGTGTCCAGCCGTTCGAGATAGGCCAGATTCGGGACGAACCGGTCCAGCCGCAGCCCGTACGCCGCCTTGAGCCGGGCGGTGTCCGGATCGCTCAGCGACGCCGCGAACTGCACGACCGTCGCCTGCGGGCCCGCCGCCGCGGCAGTCTCTTGTACGAGCTCCACGGGATCGAACGGCTCCGGCCCCACCATCAGCCGGAAGTCGGGGCTCCGGTTCGTCATAGCTCGTCCACGAGGACGTCACCGGAGATCACGAGCGCGTAGCGCTGTTTCTCCCGGTGCCCGGACTGGCGCAGCCGAATCCTCCAGGTCCCTGGAGTGGGCTGATTCACGATGACCATCTGGACGTTGTTGATCGCGTCCGGCGGGTTGGCCGGGGTCGTCGCCAGCTTCCGCGAGACCCCGGCGATCCCGTCGAAGTCGTTGCCCATGTAGAAGTTGCCTTGGGAGTCCTCCACCTCGAACCTGATGGCGTCCACCCGGGGATGCGGCATGTTCTGGTCGGACGACGGCCGGTTGACCCACACCAGGGTGATCTTCAGCGGCTCCGTGCCGCTGTTGACGAAGAACTGGGACGTGCGCGTCTCGTCCATCCGCAGGCCGGCGCTCTTCGGGACATCCTTGACGATCAGCCTGCGGGTGGAGGAGTCCTTGAAGAACAGCGTCCGGTCGAGCTGGATGATCCCCCAGCCCGTGCTGTCGTTCGGGTAGCCGGGATGATCGGTCATGCGGACGGTCGAGTTGAGCAGCACCGCCTTGATCAGCGCTCCTGACGGCTGCTTGATGACCTTGTCCTGCTGCGGTTCGCCGGCCGGGTAGAAGCCCCTCTGGAAGTACTGGCGCACCAGCGCGGCCGCGGCCGACGTGTTCGCCGTCGCGTTGCTGCAGCCGCACGCGATCGTTTCCACGTCGCAGAACGGCACGTCGGGAGGCTTGCTGGAGAGCGCCGCCGTGGTGATGCCGCAGCCGACCGCCATGAGGTCCGGCTTGCGGCGGCCGTCGGGCGTCGGCCCGTCCACCCCGTTGCCCCGCGACATGTGGTCGGGGAAGGCTTTCGTGGCCGCGACGCAGAGCGTGTTGAACGCGATCCCGGGCGGCAGGTTCTCCCTCCCCTGCTGCACGTTCTGGCCGGCCGCGACCAGCAACTGATCCTCGTGGTCGAAGCTGAACTTGTCCGCGTCCTGGGTGAGCACGTCGTAGGAGGCCGCCTTGCCGATCCCCCAGCTCAGGTTGTGGACGCTCGCGCCTTCCTTCCTCGCCGCATTCAGCAGGGTCTCGAGGCTGAAGACCGCGAAACCCGTATTGATCTTCTCTCGCTTCAGGTCCCCGAGGCTGCGGGTGACGAGTTTGGCGGCCCACGCGCCGCCACGGTTCGGGTGATTGCCGGAGAAGCCGAGCTGGTCACCGGCGATGATGCCGGCCATCCACATGAAGTGGGTGCCGACGACGCCTTCGTTGAATGCCCGGACCACCTTGCGATGGTTCGGACCGGGCTTGTTCGGCGGGTTGTCGGCGAAGAAGCAGTGGTTCAGGTCGACGCCGCCCGCGTCGATCATCCCGATCACCTGGTCCTCGCCGTGCAGGTTGTGGATCCAGACCGGGCCGCTGGACGGGTCGCCCGACTGGATCACCCGTGCCGCCCCGGCGTCCATGAGGGTGAACTCGGGCTCGGGCTCGATCCAGATGACGTCGTCGAGCGCCGCGGCCTGGGCGACCCTGGACGGATCGTCGAGCGTGAGGTGCAACCGCAGCCGCCCGCCGCTCTCCCGGTCATCGGTCGTGGCGACGTCACGCGCGCCGAGCGCGGTCAGACTCGCCGTGACGGCGACGGGGTCCGAGTCCTCGAACAGCACCATCGTCAGGTCGAGCGGCCCCGTGGCGGGGATCGTGGGCGACAGCTTCGACGCCTGCGGGAACGGGATGACCGCCCGGACCAGGAAGTCCGCGCGTACCCGGTCGGCGGTCGCGGTGTCCAGACGTTCCAGGTAGGCCAGGTTCGGGATGAACTTGTCCAGGCGCAGGCCGTACGACGCCTTGAGGCGGGCGATGTCGGGCTCGCTCAGCAACGCCGCGAACTGCACGACCGTCGCCCGCGCCGCGCCCGCCGCGGCGGGCCGCTCGCGGTGGGACGGCTCACTGGGGGACAGTTCCTGATAGGACGGCTCCACTGCCGCAGGGTCGAACGGCTCCGGCGCCACCATCAGCCGGAAATCCCGCACACCCGGGACGGGCTCCCCCGTCATCGCTCATCCCGCTCTCCGGCCGCGGACTCGATCCATGAGCCTCGGCCGGACCGGTCTTGGACACGGTCGATCACTGCATCCTCCTTGGAGTGGACGAGCCGACACCGACCACGAACCCCGGCGGCCGGCATGAACCCCCAGCGGCTCCGCGATGGCATGAGAGCCGCCTTACCTAGGAAGGCGTTCCACCGCGTTCCACCGCGTTCATGGGAGCGCGGCGACGGCGTGTGGAGATGGCTGGACTATGGGCCGGTCGGCAACCCTGCGGCGGACCGGGGCCGGCCGCAGGTGCTGCTGGAGGGGCGCGGCATCCGTGATCCGGGATCGGGGTCCACGCTCAAGACGCTGCAGGAGCGCGGACATGATCAAGCGGTGAGCGCCGTCGCAACCGCTCCACGTAGTGGGGTGATCCCAAGCCAGGTTGTCAGTGGCGTCTGCGACCGTGTACCGCATGGGTGAGCTGATCGAGCGGGTGGATGAACAGGACCGCGTGCTGGAAGTCGTGGAGCGCGCAGAAGCGGAGCGTCGGCGGTGGATGCATCGGATCGCGACGACGATCTGCCGCGATCCGATGGGGCGGATCCTCGTGCTGCGCCGAGCCGAGGGGCATGTTCGCTTTCCCGGCCACTATGACGTGATGGTCGGCGGCGCCGTGGGCGTAGGCGAATCGTATGAGGACGCGGCGGCCCGCGAACTGGTCGAGGAACTGGGCGCCGGCGTCCCGGTCGGCTTTCTGTTCAAGTTCCTGTGCCAGGACGGGATCAGCCCTGTCTGGTTCGGGGTGCACGAGGCCTTGATCGCCGAGCCATTGGCTCCAGATCCGTCCGAGATCGCGTGGCATGCCTGGCTCACGGAGCTCGAACTGCGGAAGGTGGTCAATCGAGGGCCATTCGTTCCAGGTGGGCGAGAGGCCCTGCGCCGATATCTTGGCCGCTCAGCAGCCGCTCCCCGGCTGATGCTTCCTCAGTCACAGGACGGGGCAGCGGCTTCAGCACCTTCGTGACCAGCTCCGCCACGGGCCGCTGCCTCAACCCGCTCGGCCATCAGCAGAGTGGTGTTGGCGCAGGTAGAGGAGGTAACGCCGTCAGTGCGCCACGACCGTCAATGGGTACGGCGACGGGGTGCCAGGACCTCGGTGACCTTGGCGATGGCCTCAGGGCCGGGTTTGACGTAGCGCATGGCGGTGCGAGGGCTCTTGTGGCGGGTCTTGCCCATGATGAGCTGCAGCGAGATCTCGGCGTTGTGGCGCAGCTGGTGCAGATCGAGCCCGGCGTAGCTTGTCGGTGAAGCGTGTCATGCGAGTGCTCCAGAGATCCAGTCGGCGGCTGTGGCCAGCCAGTCGGGGCGGGCGTTGCCGAGCAGGTGGTCGCCATGCGGCAGGGACAGGTAGCGCCCGTGTGCTGCCAGGCGGGCCAGCGCCGCACCGTTGGTCACGCCGGGAATGACGTCCTGGCCGCCGTCGATCACCAGCAGTGGGCAGGTGATCTGCGGGCTGAGGGCGGACAGGTCCACCTGGCCGGCGAAGCGGCGGGCAGCTTCCTCGCCGCCGGCACGCTGGATGAGGAGGTCCTGTACGGGAGCCGGCAGGATCTCCCAATCGAGCCGGAAGGGACCGCTGACGGTGACGGCGGCCGCGACGCGGGTTTCCCTGGCGGCGCTTTCGGCGACGTAGTAGCCGCCGAGACTGAGCCCGACAAGTCCCACCCTCCCCGCGCCGAGTGCGTCGATGACCTGGCCGATCACATGGTGATAGTCAGCGCGGACCGTGGTGGTGGCCGCGAGCACGCCCTGGCCCGGCCCGTCCATGGCGAACACGGCCATGCCCCGGCGCAGCAGGGCGGCCACGACGTCGTGGAATTCCTCCTTGCTGGAGTCCAGCCCGGGCACCACCACCGCCGTCGCGGCATCGTCCGGGCCGCGTAGCCAGCCGGTGAAACCCGGCCCTTCGATCCGTCGCGCCTGCGGCTCCAGCAGGCCCAGCGCACGGCCCATGGCGGTGTCCGCCTCGGCCGACGCGAGCGCGCTCTCACGGTTCGGCCCCAGTGTGGCGAAGTGGAACCAGCGCGCCGCCACCCGCAGGTGCTCGCCTGCTGAGATCGCCGTGGCCGCTTGTTCGGCGCGCGTCAGATGCCCATCCGCGGCGCGCATGAAGGCCTCGCCCCATTGGTTCAGGTCGGCGAGCTCGCCGGTGACGCGCAGGTACTCGTGCGGGTCCAGCCCGGCTCCGGTGGCGCGCGACAGGTTGGCGGCGGCGAATTCCGCGGCGCTCATCGTGATGCTCCGATCGTCAGGACGGCCTTGCCGCGGATCCGGCGTTCCCGCAGGTCAACGAGGATGTCGGCGGTCTGGCTCCAGCCAGCGGTACGGCCGATCTCCGGGTGCAGCCGTCCGCCGGCCACCAGACGTACCAAAGTGGCCAGGTCGCGACCGTACGGCGCGCCCGCGTAGTGGAAGTGCCGGATCACAGCATTCTCGGGCCCGGCGAGCAGGTCGAAGAAGTTCACCGTCGCCGGCGTACGGCTGGCCTGCCCGAACCACACCAGCATGCCCTCCGGGACCAACCTGGCCAGCGCGGCCGCCAGTGCGCTGCCGCCGGTCGACTCCAGCACCACGTCGAACGGCCCGTCCGCCTCGCCCACGTCGTGCACGATGGCCTCGGCGCCCAGCTCACGCAGGCGCGCACCGCGCTCCGCCGTGGCGGTCACCGCGGTCACCTCCGCCCCGGCCGCCGCGGCGAGCTCGGTCAGGTAGTGCCCCACACCGCCGGAGGCGCCGGTCAGCAGCACCCGCCTGCCCGTCACGGCGCCGGCCACGCGGAGCAGCCGGAGCGCGGTGATCCCGGCCAATGGCAGAGCGGCCGCCTGAACGGTGCTGAGCTCGTCGGGCAGGACGGCGATCGAGTGGGTGGGCACCGCCGCGTACTCGGCCCAGCCGCCCATCGGCGGATGGCCCACCACGCGGGTGCCGACCTGCGGCCCCGAGCCGTCGGCGGCGGCCTGCACGACCAGGCCGGCGACGTCCTTCCCCGGCAGCAGGCCCTGTTCCGGCGTTTCCAGCAGGAACGTCTCCCCGCGATTCGGCGAGAACGCCTCAACCTTGATCAGCACCTCGTCCGCGGCGGGCACGGGCTGAGCGGCCTCGGCGAACTCCACCGGCCGCGAGGCATCTCCCGTTGGGATCAATCTACGCATGCGGCTATGAAACCGGCGAGCGGATCGCATGATCCAACAACGACTGCGACAGGCCGACAACTATTGGTTGTCGCCTATGGTGACGGGCGTGGACTTGGATCTGGCGCAGGTGCGCGCGTTCGTACGGGCGGCTGACGAACTGCACTTCGGCCACGCGGCCGAGGAACTGTCGATCTCCCAGCAGGCGCTGTCCAAGCGGATCGCCCGGTTGGAGTCCACGCTCGGCAGGCGCCTGCTCGACCGCGGCGGCCAGGGGGTGCGGCTCACCGAGGCCGGACACCGTTTCCTGGAGCCCGCCCGGCAGGCGCTGGCCGCTGCCGACCTGGCCGTGGCGGCTGTGCTGGACACGCACCGCCCGCTGCGGATCGACGTGTGGGGCCACCTGTACGCGCCCATGCGCACCCTGGCCCAGGTGGCGGCCGGCGAGTCGCTGCGACTGGAACTCGGGCACGGCCGTGACCTGCCCTCGGTGATCACCGCGCTGCTGCACGGCGACATCGACGCGGCCTTCGGTCGCGTCCACGCGCCGCCGCCCACCGGGTTGACCCATCGCCTGGTACGGCTGGAACCCGTGGACGCGATCCTCCACGCTGATCATCCGCTGGCGAACGCGCCCGCGATCCGTCCGGCGCAGTTGCGCGACAGCGTACTGTGGACGCCCGGCGCGCTCCACCGGCTGAACTTCCTGCACCGCTTCGCCATGGCCTTCGGGATCCATCAGCACGCCGAAGGCGCGAACCTGGGACTGGACCACTTCCTGGACGACCTGGCAGCCGACCCGCACCGCTTCAGCCTGCTGCCCGCGGACATACCCCTCCCGCCGCACCCGGCGATCCGCTCGGTCCCGTTGATCGACCCCACACCGCTGTACGCCTGGTCACTGCTCTGGCGCGGCAACGGCGGCCACTCACTGCTGGACACCTTGACAAGCGCCTTCGTGACGGAGGCCGAGCACAACCGGTGGCTGGAACACGATCCCACCCGCGATTGGCTACCCGAGCGCCACAGCACGGACGCCAGCACATCGACTGCATCATGAGGAGCCTGATCGCCCAACGAGCCGAACACGCCGCACGAAAGTTGGCAACGACGCAGCCGCTCCGGTGACGGTCGGCGTCGTACACCAGCGATCCGCCGCGGCGTGGTCATCCGCGACGTCTACTTGGAGAGCTACCACAACGATCCCGCGACGCTGGCTCACGCCCGGCGGATGGCGGGACAGGGCGGGCAGAGCCGCACCACGGCGACGAGCGCCTGCTGGCGGACGGCCACACCGACGAGCCGGCGGGCCGCCGGCTCGCGATCTCCACGCGCAGCGTGCAACGCGTCATGACCGCTCTCACCGCACAGGTGGACGCGACGAGCCGCTTCCAGGCCGGCGTCGAAGCGGCCGGCTCTGACCAGATGATCTATCCCACGAGGTTGATTCCTGGAACGGTGGCGGGACTCGAACCCCCATGGTCGCCTTGGGAAGCGCGGGCGGCGATGTCGGCCAGGGCCTGGACGGCGCTGCGGACGGCGGGGATCTGGTCGGCCTCGCGATGGTGAAGGAGGTACACGACTCTCGGTCGTACCCCTGCGGCCGGGCGCACCGCGACGCCCGGGTCGCGGGCCGCGTCGAGCGCCAGTTGCGGGAGCAGCCCGACGGCCAGCCCACGGGCGATGAGCGCCTGCGTCAGCACGTAGTCGTCCGTGCCGTGGCGGATGTCCGGCGTGAAACCGGCTGCCTCGCACGCCTGTCGAAGGTGGTCTGTGCACCGTTCGCAGCCTCCGGTCCATTTGTCCTGGGCCAATTCCCGCAGGTCCAGTGGTATGGCCGATGGTTGTGCGCATGGATGCGAACGGGGCAGTACGAGCCGTAGCGGGTCCTCGCCGATCGGTATCCGCTCTATTTCGTCGGTGTCGACCGGTCTTTCTCCGGCATGAGTGAATGTCAGGGCGATGTCCACGTCGCCGACGGCGAGCAGGCCGAGGGCCTGCGGGGGTTCGGCTTCGCGCAGCCGTACGTCGAGATGAGGATGCCGCTGGGCGAGCAGGCTCATCGCGGCGGGGACCAGGGTCGCGCCCGCCGAGGGGAACGCGGCCAGCCGCACGGTGCCCGCGCGCAGATGGACGAGCGCTTCGAGCTCTTCGGTCGCGGCCTGCATGCGAGCGGCGATGGCGTCGGCGTGACGGAGCAGCGCCTGTCCCGCCTCCGTGAGCTGGACACCGCGTGGCCGGCGCAGCACCAGGGGGGTGCCCGCCTGACGTTCGAGGTGGCGTAGATGCTGGCTGACCGCCGGCTGGGTCCAGCCGAGCGACCGGGCGGCGCCGCCGATCGACTTGGTACGGGCGATTTCCCGGAAGATCAGCAGCCGCTGGACGTCCATGCCATAAGTATTGCTTGGCGGTCGGCCAAGAAAGCCAGGACTACCTATGAGCTGGGCGGCCCGGCACGCTGGGGCCATGACGCGAACCATCGGGCTGATCGGCGGAATGAGCTGGGAATCTTCCGCCGAGTACTATCGGCTGCTGAACGAGGAGGTGCGGCGGCGACGGGGCGGGCACCACTGCGCCAGGAGCGTGCTGTTGACCGTCGACTTCGCCGAGATCGAGGCCCTGCAGCGCAGCGGGGAGTGGGAACGGGCCGGGCTGCTCCTGGCCGAGTCGGCCAAGAGCCTGGAGCGGGCGGGCGCGGACATGGTGCTGCTGTGCACGAACACCATGCACCAGGTGGCCGACCAGATCGAGGCGGCGATCAACGTACCTTTCGTGCATATCGTCGACGCCACGGCGCGCCGCGTCGCCGCCGCGGGCCTCACCACGGTGGGGCTGCTGGCCACCCGTTTCACGATGGAGATGGACTTCTACCGCTCGCGGATGCGACAGCATGGTGTGGAGATCGTGGTGCCGGACGAACCGGACCGCACGCTCGTCCACGACGTGATCTATCAGGAGCTCACGCAGAACCGGATCGAAGGCGCCTCTCGCGAGGAGTATCGGCGCATCATCGCCGAGCTCGCGGCACGAGGCGCTCAGGCGGTGATCCTTGGATGCACCGAGATCACCTTGCTGATCAGGCCAGGAGACAGCCTGTTGCCGATGTTCGATTCCACCAGCATCCATGTCGAGACGGCCGTCGACCGGGCACTGCGGCTCCCGGTCACGTCAGCATTGCCGGGCGCCTCGGGTAGCCGACTCGAAACGTACAGGTGAGTACGGGTGAAGGGTGAGTCGATGGAGGAACTGAGCCACCTGTTCCGCATGGCCGCCGACAACGCGGCCGCCTACCGACGGTCGCTGGCGGACCGGCCGGTCGGGGCGTGGATCGACCAGGTCGCGTCGCTGGAGGCGTTCGGCGGCCCGCTGCCCTCAGCTTCTTCCCCACCGGAGCAGGTGCTGACGGACCTGGTCGCCGCGGCCGAGCCCGGCCTGGTCGCGAGCGCGGGCCCGCGTTACTTCGGGTTCGTGGTCGGCGGCGCGCCAGCACAGGGTCATCCGGAGGGAAGCCCATCTGGCCTCCGACGCCCGGCCCTGCCGTCGCAGCGAGCCGCACGATCTCACCCGCTGCTGAGTTCGGCAGCGGGTGTTGTTGGATGCGGACAACTGGCTGTGGCTGCTGTTCAGTGCAGCAGAGGCAATCGACGAATTCACGTAGGCACCACAGGCGCACGGCCGCTACGAGCCCCACTACAACACGGCGGTTATGGATCGGAGCTGCGGTGCGGAGGGCCGCGCGACGGTCCGTGAGCGTCGCTATGCGGAGGCCCTCAGGGGCTCGAGGGCGGTCAGGATGAGGTCAAGGCCGAAGACGAACTCCTCCGCCGGGTCGAAGCCGGCAGCGACGAGCGCCGCGGCGGACTCGTTGAGGTAGGGGAACTCGTCAGGAGGAAGCTGGGGCAGGTAGGCGTCCTCGATCACGTCCGCGAACTCATCGGCGGTGTCGAACGGCAGGCCGGCTTCCTGCAGGGCGAAACCGTAGACATAGCTGTCGAGCAACCAGTTGGCGTGCGTCGCCATCAAGACCGAGAAGCCAGCCTGCCGCAGGCAAGCGGTGACCGCTTCGTGGTGCCGGAGGTTCGCGGGCCCCGGCGATGTCCGCGACTCCATCAGGCCGTTCGCCCACGGGTGGCGTGCGAGAACCTGTCGGGCGGATACCGCACGCCGTCGCATCGCCGACTGCCAGTCGGTCCCTTCGGGCGGGAGTTCGATCTCCTCGAACACGATGTCGACCATGGCGTCCAGCAACTCCTCCTTGCTCGCCACGTAGTGATAGAGCGACATCGCGCCCGCGCCGAGCGTGCCAGCCAGCCGGCGCATGCTCAGTCCGTCGACCCCCTCGCTGTCGGCCAGCCGGATCGCCTCGACCACCACCCGCTGCTTGCTCAGCCCCGCGTCTGACGCGATCTGGCGTTGCTCTCTCACAGACACGGTTCTCCTCGCTCGCTCGAACGGCTTGACAATCGTACACCGTACGACCATAGTACAGCGTACGACGTACGGTGTACGAACTGCCGAGAGACGCGGTTCGGATGAGGGGGCTTCTGTGGGAAGAAAACAGCGATCGAATGCCGGAGCAGGCCTGGTGCGGGGAGCGAGTCGGGCCGAGGCGGCGATGATGCGGGCCGCCGTCCAGCGCCGCTACGGCCCGCCCTCAGTGCTTGAGTCGTCCGAGGTCGGGCTACCGCTGCCCGGTCGAGGCGATGTACTCGTCCAGGTCGGCGCAGCCTCGGTGCATCCTGGCGACTACTTCGTCATGACCGGTGAGCCGTACGTGGTGCGCCTGGTGTTCGGGCTCCGCCGGCCGCGCCACGGCATCCCCGGCAGGGACCTCGCTGGCGTGGTGGCAGCGGTCGGGAACGATGTCACCACTCTCCGCCCCGGCGACGAGGTGTTCGGCTGGAGCACCGCTGGAACGCTCGCGGAGTACGCCTGCGTCCCGGCGGACCACCTCGTGTCCGTGCCTGCCAACGTGTCGGTCGTGGACGCGGCAGCGGTGCCCACGTCGGGTATGACGGCGTTGCAGGCATTGCGTGAGATCGCGAACGTTCGACCGGGCCAGACGGTGCTGGTCACGGGCGCGTCGGGCGGTGTGGGCTCGTTCGCGGTCCAGATCGCCAAGGCGTTCGGCGCCGAGGTGACAGGTGTGTGCAGCACCCGCAACGTCGACTTGGTCCGGTCGCTCGGTGCCGACCACGTCGTTGACTACACGGAGACCGACTTCACCGGCACCGAGAAGCGCTACGACGTCATCCTCGACAACGTGGAAGTCCAGCCCCTGGCGGCTGTCCGCCGAGCGCTGACGCCCACCGGCACCCTCATCCCCAACAGCGGACGCGGCGGCCGCTGGCTCGGCCCCCTCGGTCGGATCGTCAAAGCGCGCGTGCTGTCCGGGTTCACCCGTCAGCAGCTGAAGCCCTTCACGTCGGTCGGGAAGCGTCAGGACCTGCTCACCCTGGCCGACCTGCTCACGAGCGGGCAGGTCACGCCCGCCATCGACCGCACGTACCCCCTCAACGAAGCAGCCGACGCCCTCCGCTACATCGCGGCCGGCCACACCAGAGGGAAGGTCGTCGTGACCATCTGACGACCGGACCGACGAGAACGACCCAACCCGTGCGTACGCCCAGACCTGCCGCCACTCTGGCGGAGAGCCCGCTCCTCGAGAAAGAGGAATCGATGACTATCCGAACGAAAACCCTGAACCTGCTCGACAACCCGCCGATCCCCGTGCAGGTCAAGATCACCGCCGCATGGACCAGCTTCATGTTCCTCTACATCTACGTCGACTACTTCCACCTCCACAAGCCCGGCGTCATCGACAACCTCCGCGCCGGCGTCGTCTTCGAGTTCGACATCAGCCCGACGTTGTTGACCATGATGCTCGCGTCCGTGGCGATCCCGGCCCTGATGGTGATGCTCTCCATGACGCTGCCCGCCCGGGTGAACCGCGCCACGAACCTCGTCGTTGCATCGCTCTACATCCCCTACTCGGTTTTCAACGCGGTAGGGGAGTCCTGGGACTGGGCCTCCTTCTACGGCCTCTCCATCGGAATCGAGGTGCTGCTCCTGGCCTTCATCTTGCGCTCCGCCTGGACATGGCCTCGAACCCCCGCCGTCCCAGCCGGTCCCGCGACGACCGACCTTCGACAGGACCTTCGACAGTAGGTATCCGTGTAAAGCCCTTCGGCGAGTGGAAGTTGCCGGTGCAGGACCGCCGGGTGAATCGGTGTTGCGGACTCGCTTAAGGCGGGCGATGGCGCCGAGGCCGGGGAGCATCTCACCGTCGAGGATCCGCCCGATCGGGGGGTGGCTGATGCCGGCGGACACCGCCAACCCACGGGCGGTGACGGATCGGGTCAGGAGGCTGGTCCCGACGCGGCGGTCCCGGTGTCACCGCTCGGCCCCGCGCCCCTCAGTTGGTCGGGTCTCCCCTGGCGCAGGGCCAGCGCCAGGACGGCCGCGAGCCCTGCGAGGACACCGCTGACCGCCAGGTCGGTGCCGTGCCCGGCGACCAGGTTGAGTCCGGTGCCGAGCGCGATGGCGCCGGACACCCCAGCCCAGCCGGTCAGCGCGACCACCTGCTCCGGCCCTCTCGACCACGGCATCCTCGCGCCCACGACGCCGGTGGGCACCGCGTGCGGGCAGACGAGTGTCATCTTCGCAGGTCACAGGAAGCTCGTCAGCCCCGGCGCCTCGCGGGCGCTCCTGCGCAGCACCGCCGGTCGACGTGCCGGGTCGGGGCGGTAGGCCGGCTGGACGGTAAGAGACAGGATCAGAGCAGCAGGACGTCGCCGCGGCGTTGGAGTTGTTCGGAACCCGAGTGTTGTCCTCGGTCGCTTTCAAGGGGGGCAGACCAAGTACGAGAGAAAGGGATAGTCATGTCGCTGACCAGGGCGATCACACGGCCCCACCCAGCGTGCCGCATGGCTCGCCAGCACGTTGGCCACCGGCGCCAGCGCCTGGCAGATGGTTACCCCCAGACCCGACACAGAGCGCCACCCGCGCCTTACACCGCACCGGGGCAACGACGTTCGGGAACCTGGTGCCCACCGAGCCGTCCCGGCTGGGGACGGTCAAAAGGCAACGGGGGTCCACCGTCGTCTTGGTCAATGGGTGATCACGATCTTGCCGTTGGCCTTGCCCTGCTCGACGTAGGCGAGGGCGTCGAGGTTTCGTCGAAGTCGAAGGTGCGGTCGAGCACGGGGCGCAGCGTGCCGGCGTCATACAGGGCTGCCAAGGCCTTGAGCTGGGCACCGTCGGCGCGCATGAAGAAGAACGAGTACCGGATGCCCAGTCGCTTCGCCCGGCTGCGGAGCTTGCGGCTCAGCACGGCCATGACCGGCTTGAGGAGCGGCTGGCCGAGCTGCGCGGCGAAGGCCGGGTCGGGTGGGCCGACCACGCTAATGGCCAGTCCGCCGGGCTTCAGGACCGTCAGCGACTTCTTCAGGCTGGCCGGGCCCAAGCGAGTCGAGGACGACGTCGTAGCCGTTGAGGACGTCGGCGAAGTCGGTCGTGGTGTAGTCGATGGCTTCGTCGGCGCCGAGGTCTCGGACCTTGTCGATGTCGCGGGTGTGGGCGGTGGTGGCGACGTACGCGCCGAGGTGCTTGGCGAGTTGGATGGCGGTCGAGCCGAGGCCGCCGGCGCCGGCGTGCACCAGCATCTTCTGTCCGGGGCGGACGTCGGCGAGGTCGACGAGGCTCTGCTGAGCGGCGAGCGCCACCAGGGGTACGGCGGCGGCCTCGGCGAAGGAGAGCGAGGAGGGCTTGATCGCGACGTCGTCGGCGTCGATCGCGATCGACTCGGCGAAGGTGCCGATCCGCAGGTCACGTGGTCGTGCGTAGATCTCGTCGCGAAGTCGGCCCCGCCCTGGTCGCGCGGGAATAAAGATCGTGGCTATGAGTGAGCCTTACCCGGACGAGCTGGTCGACGCGGTGGACCTGTATGTCGATGTCCAGCAGGTTCTGCTCCTTCCTGCAAACGCGGTCCGAGTTGGCGGAGCGGCGGCCGAAGTACCACCGTCTGCTGCTGCGAGGCGTTCGGCGACTGACCGCGCAGTTCAAGCCCGGCGACCCCGCGCATGCGGTGGAGCAACTCGACTGGAGGCGGGCGCAGTTCCTCGCCAACCGCCCAGACGACCGCCCGGCGGCGCGTGAACCTACGGGCTGTGCCGCCGCGGCGTCGAAGGGGGCCGACCGGATCAGGTGCCTGTGCGGCGAGGCCGGCCGTGCCCTTCTCAGCGGTGGTGCGGGCGGGGCAACAAGGCGAACGCGCTCTCCGCTATCGAGGTCAGGCGGGCGGGGCTGTGGCCGTACGCGCCGACGACATCGGTCCCGCGGATGATGGTCAGCAGAAGGTAGGCGAGGTCGTCGGGATCCGCGTCGGGGTCGATGTCGCCGTTGCGCTGGGCCGCTCGCACACACTCGGCCACCGCCGTCCGGACCACGGAGAAGCACTCCTTGGCCAGGCGTTTCACCTCGGGGTCGGAGGCGCCGACCTCCAAGGCCATCTTAGCGGCGAAGCAGGCCGCCCCCGCCCGGTCAGGGGCGGGGGGTACGTCGGCGGCGAGTGGCACCCCATGGACGGCGCGGAGCAAGTACTGGTGCAGTCGTTCCAGGGCACCCTCGTCCGGTCCGGCGAGCATCTTCCGCGGCCCCTGGCTCAGCCGGGCGAAGTAGCCGGTCATCGCCTCCAGCAGCACGCCGTGCTTGCCGTCGAACGCGGCGTAGAGGCTGCCGCGGCCCAGGCCGGTAGCAGAGCTGATGTCGTCGACACTCGTGCCGTTGTAGCCAGAGGCGCGGAACTGCCGCTCGGCGGCATGCAGGACGTGGTCGCGGTCGAAGCTTCGTGGTCTCGCCATACACCGAAGGTAATGCCGACCCGCCGTACTTGACAACTCAGTACAGAACCGCCTAGGTTTCTGACTGTTCAGTACACAATCGTCCTGGCGACCCCGCACTGGGCACGACGAAGTCATGCCGCAACCGAAGGAACCACCATGCAGACAGCTCCCCCAGTGGCCCTTGTGACAGGCGCCTCCTCCGGAATCGGGCGGGCGGCAGCGCTCGCCCTCGTGGACGCCGGCTTCGCGGTGGTCGGCACGAGCCGCAACGCGGCGAACGCCGGGCCGCAGGCCGGGGTGACGTTCCTCGATCTCGACGTGGCCAGCGACGAGTCGGTCCGCTCCCTGGTCGAGGAGGTGATCGAGCGGTTCGGTCGGATCGACGTCCTGGTCAACAACGCAGGCGTGGGCGCGGTCGGCGCCGGCGAGGAGAGCTCGATCACCCAGGCCAAGGAGGTCTTCGACATCAACGTCTTCGGTCTGATGCGGATGACCAACGCAGTGCTGCCCCACATGCGCGCCCAGGGCAGTGGCCGCGTGGTCAACGTCTCTTCGGTACTCGGTCTGATCCCAGCGCCCTTCATGGCCGTCTACGCCGCCGCCAAGCATGCGGTCGAGGGCTACTCCGAGTCCGTCGACCACGAGCTTCGCGAGCACGGCGTCCGGATGCTGCTGATCGAGCCGGCCTACACAAGCACGAGTTTCGAGGCGAGCAGCATGGCACCCGACTCGCCCCTGCCGGTCTACGCCGCGCAGCGGGAGATCGCCCGAGACGTGCTGGCCACCGCCGTGCGCACCGCCGACGACCCGGACGTTGTCGCGAAGGTGATCGTCGCGGCCTCCACCGACTCCAAGCCCAAGCTCCGCTACACCGCCGGCTCGATGGCCGCACGCGTCAGCCTCCTGCGCCGGATCGTGCCCTCGCGCGCCTTCGACAACCAAATCCGCAAGCTCAACCGGCTGGCCGGCTGACCGCGCAGGACACCCGGCGCCTGAGCAGACGCCCATGTCCAAAACCAGAGACACCGAAGCCAGCATCAGCATCTGTCGTCCGACCGCTCGTGGAGAAGGCTGACACACATGGAGTTCGAACGCGTCGCCTTCGACCTGCCACACGGCACCTTTCACGCGCTGCAGGGTGGTGATCCCGATGGTCAACCGACGCTCGTCTTGCACGGCTTCCCGGACCATCCGCCGACCGCGACGCCCTTCCTCGCCGAGCTCGGCCGCCGCGGACGTCACGTCGTCGCACCCTGGCTTCGCGGTTACGCGCCGTCCCCAACCGCGGGGCCGTTCGACCTCGCAGCCCTCACCAGCGACGTGCTCGCGCTGATCGACCGCTGGTCTCCCGGGCGAGCCGTGGAGTTGATCGGTCACGACTGGGGCGCCGCGATCACATACCATACCTGCGTCACCGCGCCGGAGCGGATCGAACGCGCGGTCACGCTCGCATTCCCCCACCCACTCACGTTCCTGAGCTGGCCGCGCCCCGCTCAGCTACGCCGAAGCTGGTACATGGGGCTCTTTCAACTGCCGGGAAGCGGCTTGATGGTCGCCGCCCGCGATCTCGCCCTCATCGACCGCCTCTGGCGTCAGTGGTCGCCCGGCCTCTCGCTCGATCCGGCTCTGCAGGCGGAGCTACACGAGCACCTGCGGGCGAGCATGCCCGCGCCCATCAAGTACTACCGGGCGATGCTGCGACCCGGCATGCTTGGGGCGACGCGCCGCCTGTCTCAGCCGATCACGGTGCCCCTGCTGCAGCTCCACGGTGCCGACGACGGCTGCATCCTCCCCCCGCAGGTCGACGACCGACATCGGTTCGCCGCCCCGCACGCGCTGGAGGTCGTCCCCGACGTCGGTCACTTCCTGCACATCGAGGCCCCCGAGGCGATCGCGGAACGGATCGCGGCATGGGCCCAGTAGCGGATCACTCGACCCTCGCGGCGAGACCACCGGGATCGGTGGCGCGCGGCGGACTCTGACATGGCGTTGCTGCCGACGGCGGGAGGGGGCGGATCTCCGCCCGATGACCAGCGATGCAACCTTCAACCCGCTCGGTCAGAACCGTCAGGTAAACGCTGCTCGTCGATGACGGCGACCATCCGCCGTTGCAGAGGTCGAGCTCCCCGAAGAAAGTTGTGGCCGCCTTCAGAATCGCGTCCTCACGCAGCCGACGGTTCTCCTCGTTCTCCTCGATCGTGACACCGGGCGCCTCGCCGCCGTCAATCTCGGCCTGGGCGACCCAGCGCCACAACGACTTCTGCCTACCGCGACCTTCTTGGACACCGCCAGCACCGCCACGGTATGTGGTCGGGTACTCGGCACGGTGCTACAGCACCAGCCGGACAGCTCGGGCCCCAGCTCGGGATCCAACCGCTTCGGCATGACATGCATCCCTTCCAACTCAGAAAGAATGCGGCATCAAACCGGCAAGGCCCCGCGAGGAGCATCGACTGCTCCTGGATGCGATCCGGCGCTGGGGCCCGGTGGACGTCGAGCGCGATTGCGCTCCGGTCGCATCCGCCGGACCGGGGTCGAGCTGACCCGGCATCCGGAGCTGTTCAACCATGGCTCGCCGTAAGGCTCGGGTCAGAACGTCCTTCTGCTAGCGAGGTAGGCGTGGACTGCGGAGATGACCACGGATCCCTCGCCGACGGCCGATGCCACCCGCTTGACGGAGTCTGCGCGTACGTCACCGACGGCGAACAGCCCGGGTATCGAGGTGGCGAAGCTGTCGTGGGTGAGCACGAAACCCTTGGCGTCGAGGTCGACGCCGATGTCGTGCAGCCAGGGCGTGCAGGGGTCCGCGCCGATCATCAGGAACAGTGCGGCCGCGTCGAGTCGTACGTCCCGGTCGCGGGCGCGGTCGTGCCAGGTCAGCCCGCTGAGCCGGCTGCTGCCATGGACGGAGGTCAGTTCGCAGCGAGGGTGCACGGTGATCCGCTCGTGGTGGGTCAGGCGCTGCGCCAGGTAGTTCGACATGGTGTCGCGCAGGTCATCGCGGCGGATCAGGACGTGGACGTGGCCGGCGTTCCGCGCGAGAAACAGGGCCGCCTGGCCGGCGGAGTTGGCGCCCCCGACCACGACGGCGTTCCGCCCGGAGACCTGGTTGGCCTCCAGTTGGCTTGCGGCGTAGTAGACGCCACGGCCCTCCAGGTCGGCCAGGCCAGGCAGGTCCAGGCGCCGGTAGCGCACGCCGCTGGCGATGATCACCGCTGAGGCGAGGACGTCGTGCTCGTCGTCGAGCCGCACCCGAAACCCGTCGGGCACCTCCGACAGCCCAGTGACTGAGCGGGGTGATAGAAGCCTGGTCCCGAACTTGACCGCCTGCAGCATCGCGGCCCGTGCCAGTTCAACCCCGGACACGCCGCGGTAGAAGCCGAGGTAGTTCTCGATCCGCGACGAGCTGCCGGCCTGGCCGCCGATGGCGACGTCCTCGACGACGACCACGTCCAGTCCCTCCGACGCCCCGTACACGGCAGCGGCCAGCCCCGCCGGTCCGGCGCCCACCACCAGCAGGTCACACCGGGAATCGTCGGCGATGCCCCACAGGTCGATTCCCAGCGCGGTTGCCAGGTCACGCGTGGTAGGCGCCGTCATGACGCGGCGCTGTGCCGTGACAACGGCCGTACCGGTCTCGGGCAAGGCACAGGTCTGCGCCAGCTCCGACCACGCCGACGGGTTCGAGCGCAGCACCGTCCGGTAGGGAATCTGGTTGCGTTCAGCGAAGTCCTGGAGGCGGTGCAGGTCGCGGTCGTCGTCTCCGGCCAGTACCAGACCACCCTCGCCCTTCCTGCTCAGGAAGCGCCGCCGGGCGTCCAAAGCGGACAGCAGGACATCGCTCAGCTCCCCCGAGATCTCCACCAGCCGGCGCAGTTCCTCCACCCGAACCCGCAGGACCGCGGTGTCTTCCATGGCCACGCCCTGGAAGACGGCGCGTTGTCCCATCAGCATGCCCAGCTCGCCGACGAAGTCACCGGCCTCGATCACGAAGACGACCCGGTCCTCCCGGCGGTCCACGAGGAGCACGCCACCGGTCAGCACGAGGTGCAAGTCGGTGGGATCACCGGCGTCCCACAGCAACTCGCCGGGCGCGGGGTGCAGTTCCTCACCGGATGACCGCAACAGGTCCAGGGCTTGTTGGCTCAACACCGGCCAGGCCACCTCATCGACCTCGCCCAGCCGACGGGACGAGTAATGGGTCAGCTCGTCCGGCACGGGGATGATGCTCATGCTTCTCCCTTGTCTGGCAGGCGAATCACTCCGGTCACGATTCTTCTCCGCTCGTTTTGCCGGCGTCGGCCCCGACTTCCGTTTCCCTGGGCTCAACTCTCGCCACGGCCATCGCCGCCGTGCCCAACCACCACAGCGAGCGTCCTTCGTGGACCTGACCAGTCTGATCGTATGGCCGACCTGCCGTACTTTGACAAGTCAGTACAGAACCGCATAGGTTTCTGACAGTTCAGTACACAACCGTCCTGGGCTCGCCGGACCGGCTTGGTCCGGGCTTGCGGGACCGTGATGCCGCGAAGGCGGCTTGGAGGTTGAACTCATGACACAGGTGGCCCAGCCGCTCTTCGGCGAGGACTCCGCGAGCGATGCGCTGGCCGAGGGGACCGTCGACGTGGTGGTGATCGGCGGGGGCGCCGCGGGGCTGAACGGTGCGCTGATCCTCGCCCGTTCCCGCCGCTCGGTCGTCGTGATCGACAGTGGCTCCCCGCGCAACGCGCCCGCGGAGGCCGTGCACGGCTTCATCGTCTTCGACGGCACTCCGCCGTCGGAGATCCTTCGACGGGGCCGCGAGCAGGTGCGCCAGTACGGCGGACGCGTCGTCCAGGGCGAGGTGGTCTCGGCCGAGCCTGCCGCTCCGTCGGCGGACGGGGACCTGCGGTTCACCGTCACCCTGGCCGACGGCCGCAGCGTCACCGCTCGCCGCATCCTGGTGGCCACCGGCCTCACGGATGTGCTGCCGGAGGTGCCCGGGCTCGCCGAGCACTGGGGGCACAGCGTGGTGCACTGCCCGTTCTGCCACGGCTGGGAGGTGCGCGATGAACCCATCGGTGTCCTCGCCACCGGCCCGGCCTCCATCGGCCACGCATTGCTGTTCCGTCAGCTGACCGAGGACCTGACCTACTTCACCCACGGCACCGACCTGGACGAAGACAGCCGCGCCCGTTTCGCCGCCCGTGGCATCCGCGTCATCGACACCCCGGTCACCGAGGTCGTCAACGACACCGGCGGTGCCCTCGCCGGGGTGCGCCTGGTCGATGGTCAGGTCGTGGCCCGCCGCGTCCTCGCGGTCGGCCCGCGGATGCAGGCCCGCACCCAGGGCCTGGAAGGTCTGGGCCTGCCGGTGCAGGACCTGCCGAACATGGCCCGCGGTTTCGCCTCCGGCGCGGCCGGCATCACCGAGGTGCCGGGTGTGTGGGTGGCCGGCAACGCCACCGATCCGGTCGCCCAGGTCGGAGCCTCCGCAGCGGCCGGCGCGCTGGCCGGCGCCGACATCAACAAGGTGCTGGCCATCGCGGACACCGACGCGGCCCTGCAGGGGATCGTCGAGGTAGGCCCAAAAGGGGCCACGGGATGATCTTGAAGCCCTGAGATCTCAGCCCGTCACCCGCTCGCCTCACCTTCGTTGGCGAGGAACCGATCTGTTTTCCCAGGTGGAAACCGATCAGTTTCCAGACGGTTTTCAGCCATGCCCAGCAAGCAAGCAGCAGGAGCGTCCCGCCGAGGTCAACGCCACACTCCTCGGCTTCCTCGCCCGCCTCGACGTCTCCACATCCTCGGCTTCCCCAACGGCCGACCCATCCCAATCAGATGAAAGACACGACAATGACGGAGCGCAATCCCGTGGACAAGAACACGACATCGCGACAGCGGGCCCTGGTGGTCGGCCTTGGGATCAGCGGGATCGCCTCCGCGCTGCGACTGCATCGCGCGGGCTGGGACGTGGTGGTGCTGGAGAAGGCCCCCGAGCGGCGCCGCGGCGGATACTTCATCGCGCTGTTCGGGACCGGGCTCGCCGCCGCCGAACGGCTGGGCATCGCCGATGCGGTGCCGAATCGCTTCGCTTCGGAAGGCGTGAGCTACGACGTCGACCGCACGGGCCGGCGCCGTCGCGGTGTGGGCTACGCCGATGTGTTCGGCGGGTCTCGAATGGTGATGCGGGGCGACATCGAAGACGCGGCCTTCACCGCCCTGCCCGACGAGGTCGAGATCCGGTACTCGAGCGTGCCGATCGCGCTGGACCAGTACCTCGACGGGGTGGACGTCGAGATCCGCGACCTGACGACGGAGACGACGACCGTCGAACGGTTCGACCTGGTGGTCGGGGCAGACGGACTGCGCTCGACGGTGCGCCGGCTTGCGTTCGAGCCCGAGCAGAGCCCGATCCGTCGGCTGAACTACATGATCGCCGTGTACAGCCTGCCCGAGCCGGTACCCGGCTACCGCCTACAGGACGGGCTGTACATGGCCGAGGCGGGCCGATCGGTGTGGGTGTTCTCGTTCGCCGACCGTCCGCCGTCGGTGCTGTTCTCCTACCGCACCGACGACGTGGACGCCGAGTTCACCCGGCCGGCCATCGACTCGCTGCGCGCCGCCTACGGCCCCGAGCCCACCGGCTCCACGCTCGGTTGGCTGCTCGACCAGTTCGAGAAGGCCCCGGACCACCTGTTCGACTCCGCCGAGCAGGTGCACCTCGACCACTGGCACCGCGGCCGAGTCGTGCTCGTCGGCGACGCCGCGTGGTGCCTGACCGTTTACTCCGGCATGGGGGCATCCACCGGCCTGGCCGGGGCGGACCTGCTCGGCACCATGCTGGAACGCCACCCGCACGACGTGCCACGAGCGCTGCAGGACTGGGAGGACCACCTGCGCCCGTTCATCGACCACCACCTCGGCAGCGGTGTGAGCATGCGCGGTTTCTTCACCCCAGGCAACCGCGCCGAGTTGCTGCTTCGGTCCGTGATGATCCGCCTCGCCCGGCTGCCGATCGCCGGCCGGCTGCTCGCCAAGATGATGACCAACAGGGCGCGGATGAAAAGTCTGGATATCGCCGCCGCTGCAGCGTGAGTGGAGTTCCTCGAATACGAGCGGGAGAACGAGGTCGTCTGGCCCCGCAACTTCGTCGAACGAATGCTCGGACGCAGGTCGCGGGGATGGCCGGGAGGGTCATGTACCGGAGAATAGGCTGTTATCACGTACATGCCTGGACTCTTCGCGGCAAGTGCTAGGCGGGCGGTGCCTGTCATGTCCGGGCTGTCATCGCGGGGCGGCCAGCCAGCACCAAACGCCTCCATGATCAAGCGGCCAGCTCGACGTCGCTGAAGTCGACCTCCTTCAGCAGCGGATCGAATGGATCGGGCCGGTGACGAAGCTCATCGGTCGCGTACGCACCGAAGCGGCTGATGTGCGCACGCAGGTAGGGGGCGATCTGGCCGAGGTGGTCGGCGGTGATGCTCCAGCCCTCGGCGACAAGCTGCCGCACGACGTCGGAGATGTCCAAGGCGTTGTGGAAGACGACCAGGTTGGCCAGCAGGGTGTTGAACTTGATCAGTTTCTCCTGCTCTTCGGGGTCATTGTCGGCCAGCACCCCGCCGAACCCGAGCCACTTGGAGAATCCGTTGTAGGACTCGACCTTGTTGGTCGCCGCGGTCACCCGCGCCCGCAACGCCGGGTCGGCCAGATACCGCAACAACGCCACTGTGCGCACGCTGCGGCCGACCTCACGGAAGGCCTTGTAGATGCGGTTCTTACGGGAGTTGGACCGCAGCCGCCGCATCAGCGTGGCCGAGCTGAGGCGGCCCTCACTGATGGAGATCGCCACCTGCATCAGGTCGATCCAGTGCTTGTCGATCAGCTTCCAGTCGATGACGTTGCGGCCGCTCTCCCCGAACAGCTGATCGATGTGCGGATAGGCGATCTTCTCAGAGGCGCGGAAAAAGATCAGGTCCTTGAAATTGCGGATACGCGGCATCAGGTCGAACCCGAACAACGTGGCCAGGGTGAAGACCGGGAAGTTCTGACCCTGGGTGTCGGCATGCACGGTGGAGGGCTGGATGTCTGAGGCATTCGCCAGCAGCCCCTCGATCAGGTGCACCGCCTCCCACACCCCGCACGGGATGAACCGGGAGAACAGCGCAACGTAGGTGTCGGAGATGTAGTGGTAGGCGATGCCGCCGAACCCTCCGTACCGAATACTGGTCTCGGCCAGCAGATTATCGATGTAGGTGTCCACCTGGGTGCCGTCGGCGGCCACCGTGCTGCCATCCCCCCATGCCTTGACCACGTCCAGCTCGGCGAAGGCGTTGACCACGTCGGCGATCGCCGCGTTCAGCTTCTTCAGGGTGATGTGCCGGTTGCGGACCATGGACAGCTCGCGGGCGGTGACGCCGGCGATGTGCTTGGCCGCCTCGTACGGGCCGATGTTGATGCCGCCGGTGAACACCGCCAGCGAGTACCGGCCCAGCTTGTCTTTGATCTTGGGGTCGGAGCCGGAGGCGGGGCCGAAGTGGCGATACCAGCTCAGCCAGTGGGCGGTGCGCGCGACGATCGACAGCAGTGAGCGTTCGGGCATGCGCCGCTCGATCTCGGCCGCCAGCCGTTCGGCCTCGGCATCGCTGCCCTTACCGCGGCGGCGTTTGAGGGTGGGCACGCCATTGTCGTCGATGATCAGGTCGGCGTTGTCGAGGTAGCCGGCATCCAGATGCGCGGCCGCACTCAGGTGGGCATCCTTGAGGTGAGCGACGAAACCGGCGGGGGTGTCAGGCAGCCCGACCTTCTCGCAGAACGCCGCCAGCCGTGGCTGGCACTCTTCCCAGGGAAGCAGGTGGGCGCCCCAGTCGGCGTACTCGTTCGAGCCAAGCACGGCCACGTCCCCGGTGCGCAGCTCCTCGGCCAGGTAGCAGAACACCATCGCCTCGAAGTGCCGGCGCGCCACCATGCCGGGACGGCGCCGGTCGGTCACCGCGCGTCGCCAGTTGCCCGAGGCGAACGCGATGCCCGACTCCGGCTCATCCTCCTCCACCGGTGGCGGCAGCGGGATGAAGTCGCGGCGCTTGGGTGAGTGCTCGCGGGCGTGCGCCAGCGCGGCCAGCACCGAATCGTCGTTGGAGGTGGCCTTCAGCCGCAGCTTGCCCGCCAGCTCGAACAACGCTGGCCGGTCCTTCTTGTAGAACCGGTACACCAGCAGCTCGTGGGCGTCGCCGTGGAAGGCGGCGACCTCCTCGATGTCGGCCAGCTGGGCGGCGAACCCGCCGGCCTGCTCCACCGCCGCCCGCACCGCCTGCACGCTGTGGGTCTGCACCACGAGCGCCGACAGCATCTCACCCAGCGCCTAGACCTGCCCGGCATTACCGGCGCACGAGGTCACCGCCTCCATGGCCCGCGCCACCGCCTCGCGTCCGGCGGCCGAAGTCTCGCTACCGGGGTCGAGACGTTCCAGCACCTGACGGTAGGTGCCGATCAGCCGCTCGCTGGTCGCGCGCTGCCGCGCGCGGATCTCCTCCAGCTCCGCCTTGGCCCGCTTGACGTGGGAGGCCATCCGCTTGCACAGCATCTCGGCCAGGTCGTCGCGGGCCCGCATCCGGGCGGTGTGCGTCAGGCACGCCAGCAACGCCACCTGCTTGACCGGGTCGTAGCGCGACAAGGTATCGGCGTCCTGGGCGTCGGCCTCACCAGCGAAGTCGGCGATCTTCGACGGCGCGATGCCGTCCAGCCAGGCGTCGGTGTCGCCGAGCGCGTCCACCTGGTCCAGCCATCTCACCTGCTCGCGGAATCGCGACCAGGTGGCCCGCTGGGCGGGCTTCTTGAGCCGGTTGAACGTCGATTTGCCATCTGGCCCGACGACGAGCAGACCTTCCATCCGGGCCCGGCCGGCCTCGCCCATCCGCTGCAGGATCGTGGCGAAGATGGTGGTGTTCACCTCGGCCCGAATGCTGGTGGCCAGGTCCTCCAGCGTCGTGTATCCGAGTAGTTCCAGCCGGAGCCGGAGTAATTCCTCGATCGCGACGTTGATCAGGTCTGCCGGGTTGTTCTTGGCTTGGGCCGCCTGCCGGATCGCCACTGCGGCAATCGCCCGGGCCCGGCCCGCGTCGTACTTCACGCCCTGACGCTGGCGCACCAGCTTGCGCTGCGCCTTTGCGCTGCCGGAGGAGCCATGGTCCGGCCAGACATCGTCGGCCAACTCCAGGCAGCGCCGAACGTGGTCGATCACCACCTCGGGGATCTCGTCCGGGGACGGGAAGCGCGCCATCTTCTGGAAGCACTTCAACGCCAGCACCAGCGCGAAGCACGACTCCGGGCTGCCGGTCCGTTTTTCAGCCCAATCCACCTCTTCCGGCGACGGCGTGAAGAACACATGCAGCACCCGCGCCGACGTCAGCCGCTTGAACTGCGGATAGGCGGTCCGCTCGATCCACGTCATCCAAGGCCGTCCCTCGCCTCGATCCCGGCGTCCAGACGCCGAAACCGTAGCGACGACCAACTCCAGCAGATGCCTTGTTCACCAAACCGCAATCAAGCCCAAGCAGAGGGCCACATCATCCGAGGAACACCCCCTCTGACTAGCCGTTCAGCAGCCCCGCTGTCCCCTTCTCCCGTACTTGGTCTGCCCCCGTTCAAGACCGGCGGACTGCGGCTGGTCTTCGACAGCGGCCTGCACCTCAACGTCGAGCCCCGCCCGGATTTCGAGGCGTGGAGCGTGACATCTCCGGGAATGACGGCAACTGCTCCAGTTGCTCGGCCGTGAACATCTTCTGCGACACGAGACCCCACTCCACGCACGAACCAGGACAGACGGTCCGAACGTAGCGGCAGTGCCTCCAGAGACGATCACCGACCCCTACCTAACCCCAGCTCAGGGCCATATCCGACGGAAATTCCTACCGGACTACCTGGACGCCCGGACACGGGAGCTCGCAGTGCGGAACGTCCGCGCAAGCGTCGTATTCGGATGGCCGTTCGATTCCTGCTCGGGCAGGATTCCTCCTGTGCAACATGCTCTCCTCGGGCTGGCCGAGAACACGGCGCTACCGCCCGAACTGATCGATCAGCTCATCGCGACTGCGGACGCGGACGTCGCCGAGGCCGTGGCCTGCCGGTCGGATCTCAGCCGCGTGCAGTTAGCCGCGCTGTCACGCTTCGAGGGAGCCGCCATACGACTCGCCCACGAAGGGCGGCTCACAGCCGACGACGTCGATCCGGCAGCCCAGCCACGTGTCGCACTCGCCCTCCTCGAAGAACGTTCCGGCAGGCCGGAGTGGGCGAGACTTCTCGCTGCCGATCCTCTGGTGGAGACGCGGGAGAAGGTGGCGGCCTGCCCCGGCCTGCCACACGATGTGATGCAGACACTCGGCTACGACCCGAAATCGTCGCCATCGACAACGAAGACCTGATCGGGCTTGTCGCTGCCGGCGGCTCCGAGCGGCGGCGGGCGCTGGAGGAACTGGGTAGGCGCGGCGATCGCATCGTCTTCGACTTCGCCGAAGACCCCGGCCTACGCAACGCGGCCGGGTGGCTGCCGGGTATCCCACAGGCGCTCCACCACCTTGGGCCAGACGCGCTGCCACGCGCCCGCACGTGGATCGGCAGCGGCGACGACACACTGGTCGCGTTCGGGGAGCGTGTGGTGGCAGAGGTCGGTGACCGGGGCGATGCGCCGGTGTTGCTGGCCGCGTTGCACCGCACAGTCGTCGCTGGGGAATGGTGCGCTGCCGAGGTTCCAGCACGAGGCCTGGGCCGGTTGGGGATCCATGAAGCCGCGGGCGAGCTCATGGCCGCGTGGGTAGGCACGGTTCATTCACTTGCCCGGGAAGCGTTCCTGGACGGGCTTCAGGGATGTGCGCCGCATGAAGCCGAAGCCGTCAGGGTCGAGGCACTTGACGATTGCGAGCCAACGGTTCAGCAGCGCGCGTGTGAGGCAGCGCCAGATACGGCCGCAGTCCGCTCGCATCTGCAGGAGTTGACTGCCGATCCCCTGGCACCTGAGGTTCATGAGGCCGCGAACACGAAACTGTAGTTCCTGGCTATCAGTCCCTGAGCTTCTCACCCGCGCAGCATTACCTGACCAGAAACCGGCGTCGACCTGCGGGGAAGCACCACCAAGATCGGGTCATGGTGCACCCACCCATCGACCCCCAATTCATCCACGACGTGGACACCGCCATGCGCGACGACCCCGACCCCAACGCCCAGTGCGCCGGCACCCCCCTCAAAGCCAGCACCCCCTCAAAAAAAGGAACGCGGCGCCAAAACCATCGTCACCGGCATCGGCTCGGTACATTGCAGCGTCCACCTCACCCCCGCCGAACGACAGCGCCGCGACAACCTACGCGCACCGCAAGACCGGCAAGTGTCAGCCATCCACGACGCCCTCGACGACCAGCGCATCGAGAGTTCACCGGGGTAGATCAGCTTGCGGCAGACCGGACACAGGTCATGGCCCGGGTCAAGACACTCCAGACGCCGACATCCGGGCTCGCCGTTCCTCCGGTGTGCCGTGATCGGCTGGTCTGCTCATACGGCGACATAGCGATCGCTCGCCTTCCCGCGCAGATGCCCGGGCGGCAACTTCCGGCCGTAGGCGAGCAGGAGGAGATCCTGTGCTGAGCCGATCAGGGGGGCGCCGGTGCCGAAGGACCAGTCAAGGTCGTCGGCGCGCAATTCGACACCGTCGAGGTTGGCGCCGAAGAATTTGAGGGTCCGGGGGGTGACGTGCTCCAAGAGGACGCGCACGCGGTCTTCGGGGACACGGCGGCCGAGGCCGAGGGCGACGGTGATGTCCAGGCCGTGGATCAGGTCGTGGCCCAGCGCCGCCGTGATGCCGCCGACCGGAGGTTTCCAGGGATGGAGGACGTTGTCGCGGATCGCGCTGACCAGCTCGGCCGTGGACAGGGTGGCCGCGTCCTGGCGGGCCCGCCGGTCGGCCATCCGGTTGATGTCGCCTCCTGCCTTGACCAGCTCCAGCACCATCCTGGGCAGCGAGTATCGGAATCCCATCGACATGTGCGCCGCGACCTCCCGTACGCGCCATCCGGCGCACAGGGTCGGCGCGTCCCACTGGGCGGGCGCTAGGTCGTCCAGTAGCGCCGCCAGTTCTGTGCGTTCGGCGGCGATGGCGGAGGTGATGTCCATGCGGTGTTCTTTCTTGTCAGATGGGTGGATCCGGTCTGGCGGGCCAGCTCCAGCGGGTAGGCCACGTCCCTTTTCGCCCTGGATCAGCAGCGTGGGTGCGGGAACGTCGCGTAGGCGGGGGCGCAGGTCGAAGCCGTCTTCCGCGTTGAGCATGGTGACGGCGGCTGTTAGCGGCGGCCGAAGCCGGTCGGGATGGCGGCCTCGGGGGTGAAGGGCAGGACGATCAGCGCCGATCGACAGGCACGGGAGTCCGTTCATCAGGACGCCACTCGTTCTGTCAGGCGGGAAGCGGCGGTCAGGATGGCGCCCAGCTGCACCGCGACCATCCTGCGCGGCTCGATCGGCGGGCCGGGGCCGTCGGCCTCGGCCTGTCCGTACCACTGGTCGAAGCGTTCGGCGAGCAGGTGGTGTTGCTGCCGGATGGCCGGTGTGAGGTTGCCCGTGGCCAGCTCGGCGTCCAGCATGCGCAGGAACACCCCCAGCAGGCGCAGCCGCAGCAGGTGCAGCGTCTGGCGGTGGGAGAACTCCTCGGCGACCGTGGCCGGCCGATCGAGCGCGGGCATTGCCTCTTCTTCGAGCTCGGCGAGCTTGCGGAAGGTCTCCAGCGTGCTCTCGGTCGAGCGGCGGAACGGCGAGCGCACGGTCAGGTCGCCGGCGACGGCCCGCATGCCCGCCTGCAGCGTCTCGATCAGCTCTCGCCGGGCCGCCGCCCCTTCGGCGACCACTTCTCGATAGGTACGGCCGGCCGCGCTCTGGTCGGCCACCCGCTCATCAGCCCACGAGGGCACCTCAGTCACCAGGTGGAGCGCGCCGAACCTGGCGGCGTAGTCGGCGCTGCTGCCGCCGGCGCCGAAGGCCGCGCCCACCCGCGCCCCGTCCGGCGTCAGGAAGACAGCGGGCGCGATCGGCTCGGCGCCGGGCAGTTCCGGCTCGCCGTGGTGCAGCGGAAGGCCCTCCACGCCTGGCAGGTCGGCCAGCCGCTCGGCCAGGACGGCATCGCGGCGGTTGAGGTAGAAGAACGCGCCCTGATACTCACCGTTGTGCAGCGAGCAGACCAGCGACGGCCGAACCTCGTCCATCAGCCGCATGAGCGCGGCCGTCTCGGGCAGCGGCCGGTCGAACCGGTAGTCGCCGCTGACCAGCGGGAAGGTCCACTCGACCTGGTCGGCCAGGTCCGGGCGGTAGAAGTGCTCGGCGTAGGCGCGCCGGTCGCCCGGGTTGGCGTACCAGCCTTCGTTCAGCCGTGCGCCGTCCGGATCCGCGCACGCCACGATGTGCCAGCGAAAGCCCAGCGAGAACGGGTCCTGGCACAGCAGCCTGATCAGCGTGAGGACGGTCAGCGCGCCGACCGGCTCGTTGGGATGCGGCCCGGCGATGATCACCGCGTCCGCCGGGCCGTCGCCGATGGTCAGGGCCCACAGCGGCTCGCCGAGCCGCGAGGCGCCGATGCGGCGCCGCCGTACCAGATCGGGATGCGCGGCGGCGATCTCCTCCAGCTCGGCCTGCATGGCGTCGACCGATGGGAACGCGGCATAGCCGGGAACCCGGCTCATGTACTCTGCAACATTCATAACGGGGTTACTGTAATAATGAGATTATGAGAATGACAAGGGCGGAGGCCAAGGACCGGAACCGGCAGGCCCTGCTGGAGGCCGCGCGTCGGATCGTCGCCCGCGACGGCCACCGGGCCAGGCTGGAGGAGATCGCCGAGCAGGCCGGGCTGACCACCGGCGCCGTCTACTCGCTGTTCGGCAGCAAGAACGGCCTGCTGATCGCCCTGGTCACCGACTATCTCGGCCCGCACTACGACGGCATCGAACAGGCGGTCTCCCCCGGTCTCGAACTGGTCGAGGCGGTGGAGGTCTTCGCCCGCCACTACCGCCGCCTGTGCGACGACCCCGACGCGCTGCGCCACCTGTCGTTCGAGATCAGCCTGCAGGACCTGGCGCTACGCGACCCCGAACTACGGCCCAAACTCGCCGCCTCCGTACGAGCGCACGAGGAGCGCCTGACCACCCTTCTGTCCGGCAGATCCCACAACGGGAACGCCCTCACATCGCGGCAGGCGCAACGCCTGGCCACGGCGCTGCGTGCGCTCCTGGTCGGCCTGAGCCAGGGTGTCATCCTTGGCCTCGCTGACGCTGCCCCTGGGGAGTATTTCGCCGCCGCCGCCTGCGCCCTGATCACCCCGGACGTGGTCGGACCGCCCTGAGGCCCGCCGAGAGGCGTACGGACGAGTCTCGACGCGTGACCAGAACCCGCAGCTCCAGCTCGACGCCCTGGCGGCCGGCGGCTACGACGAGCTGGTCACGGAGAAGGAATCGGGCAAGCGCGGTGTCGCACGACCGGCGCGGAGTACGAGCTGGAGCTGCGAGCCGAGCGCCAGGCCGAGGGGATCGCCGCCGCCAAGCGCCGCGAAGCCACCGGTGCCATGCTGCCCGGCAAGAAGAAGACCGGCCGGCCGCGCGTCATCGGCCCCGCCGAACTGGCCACACTACGCCGCCCCGTCGCCGATCAGCGGCCCCCCGACGCCGACGGCGATCGCGCCGGCGGCGAGGTAGCCGGGCGACTCGGCGGGCAACGCGAGCCCCGGAGGATCACCGCACCGATGGAGTCCATGACGCCGGGGGTGACGACGAACTGCCCACCGGCCGCGACCACATCGGCGACGTCGGCCTCGGTGCCGGCGCCGACCAGCGAGCCGGCCGGGGTGTCCGGCCGGCTCGCCGCGATGGCGTCGAGCGCGCCGGGCGTGGTCAGGGCCACCTCCAGGACGCGCCCTCGCCGAGCAGCGCGGTGCCGGTGCCCCGGATGATCGCCAGGAGCCGGATAAAGGCGAGGGTCTCGGTGAGGTCGCAGGTCATGGTCACCATTCCGCGAAGGAGCCGTCCGGGTGCCGCCAGATGGGGCCGCGCCAGGCGTGCCCTCTCTTGTCGGCCGAGCGGACCGCTTGCTCGTCGATCTCGATGCCCAGGCCGGGCGCGGTGAGCCGCTCGACGTGCCCGGCCACGAAGGTCAGCGGGGTCTTGTCGAGGCAGTAGTCGAGCACCTCCGCGCTGAGGTTGTAGTGGATGCCGATGCTCTGCTCCTGGATCAGGTAGTTCGGCGTGGCGAAGCCGACCTGCAGGCAGGCCGCGAGGGCGATCGGACCGAGCGGGCAGTGCGGGGCGAGCTGCACGTCGTACACCTCGGCGAGCGAGGCGATCTTGCGTACCTCGGTGATGCCGCCGGCGTGCGAGAGGTCAGGCTGGGCGACCGCGATGCCGGCCTGGAGGACGGGCAGGAACTCCTGCCGGCTGTAGAGCCGCTCCCCGGTCGAGACCGGGATGGTCGTCGAGCGGACGAGCTCGCCGATGAGGTGCGAGTTCTCCGGGACGATCGGCTCCTCCAGGAACAGCGGCCGGTACGGCTCCAGCAGCGGCGCCACCCGGCGGGCGTTGGCCAGCGTGAACCGCCCGTGAAAGTCGACCGCGACGTCACGGTCGTCGCCGAGCACCTCGCGGGCGGCGGCCACCCGGGCGACCACGCCGTCCAGCTCGGCGACCGACGCGACCGGGCTCATCCTGCCGGAGGCGTTCATCTTGACCGCGGTGAGCCCGGCCTCGACCTGGGCGGCGACGTGGTCGCGGACCTCGCTGGGCTCGTCGCCGCCGACCCAGCCGTACACCCGGATCCGGTCCCGGACCGGCCCGCCGAGCAGTTGGTGCACCGGGGCGCCGAAGTGCTTGCCGGCGATGTCCCAGAGGGCCTGGTCGAGGCCCGCCACGGCACTGGCCAGGATCGGGCCGCCCCGGTAGAACGAGCCCTTGGTCAGTACCTGCCAGTGGTCCTCGATGCGCAGCGCGTCCCGGCCGATCAGCAGCTCCGCGAGCTGGTCGACGGCGGCGCGTACGGTCTCGGAGCGCCCCTCACAGGTGGCCTCGCCCCAGCCGACGATCCCGCAGTCGGTCTCCACCCGGACGAACAGCCAGCGGGGGGCGACGAGGAACGTCTCTATGCGCGTGATGGTCGTCATGCCGGTCAGCCCTTCGTCGCACCGGCGGTGAGGCCGGAGACCACGTACTTCTGCACGAACAGGGCGATCACCATGATCGGCACGGTGACCACGGTGGCCGCGGCCATCAGGCCGCCCCAGTCGATGCTGGCGTAGCCGACGAAGTCGAAGATCGCCACGGGCAGGGTCTTGGTGTCGGCGTCGGAGAGTACGAGCGCGAACATGAAGTTGTTCCAGGAGAAGATGAAGGACAGGATCCCGGCGGTGGCGATGCCCGGCACGGACAGCGGCAGGGTGATGCGGCGGAACGCGCCGACGTGGGTCAGCCCGTCGACCAGTGCCGCCTCCTCCAGCTCTTCGGGCAGGCTGTCGAAGTAGCCCATCATGATGTAGACCACCAGCGGCATCGAGACGAACATGTGGCTGATGATCAGCACCCCGAAGCCGCCGACCATCTTCAGGTTGGAGAAGACGTAGTACCAGGGCACCAGCAGCGAGACGCCTGGGATGACCCGGGCCATCAGCACCACCAGCGCGGACTTCCGCATGTTGAACCGGCTCATCGAGTACGCGGCCGGCACGCCGAGGATCAGCGACGCCACGGTGGCGGCGAACGCCACCCAGAGGCTGTTGACGATGAACTCGACGTAGTTCGCCTGCTGGAGCACCTTGGCGTAGTTGTCCGCGGTGGGCGAGAAGGCCAGCGCCTTGCCCGTGTCGTAGATGTCGACGTTGGTCTTGAACGACGCGGTGATCATCCAGAGCAGCGGCGCGACCAGTGCGAGCACCACGAAGGTGAGCGCCACCACCCGGAACACCTGGTACGCGGACCGGGGCTTCATCGCTGCGCCTCCTTGCGCCGGGTGGTCAGGGCCCACATCGCCCCGACGATGATGAGGAAGAAGAGGATGAGGACGGTGGAGGAGACGCCGTACTCGTTGTAGTCGAAGCTGAGGCCGTACGCGTACACGTTCAGCGTCTCCACCTCGTGGAACGAACCGCCGCCGCGGCCCTTCGTGGCGTAGAGGATGTCGAAGGTCTTCAGCGCGTCGATGCCGCGCAGCAGCACCGCCACGGTCAGCGTGGGCATCAGCAGCGGCAGGGTGACGTGCCGGAACCGCTGCCAGGTGCTGGCGCCGTCGATGCGCGCCGCCTCCTGCGGCTCCTCCGACAGCGAGGTGAGCCCGGCGAGCAGGATCAGCACCACCATCGGCGTCCACTGCCACACGTCGATGAAGATCGTGGTGGGCAGGGCCGAGTGCTGGCCGGCGAGCCACGGCTGCGGCCCGATGCCGAACCAGCCGAGGAGCTGGTTGGCCAGGCCGATGTTCGGGTCGAAGATGAGCCGCCACATCATGCCCACCGCCACCGGGGTGGCGACGAGCGGCATGAGGATGGCGACCCGGACCCACCGCTGCCCTTTGAACGGCCGCCAGAGCAGCAGCGCGATCGCCATCCCGAGGACCACCTCGAACAGCAGCGCGACGACGGTGAACGTGGCGGTACGCCCGACCGCGGGCCAGAACCGGTCGGTGTCCGACAGGACGTCGAGGTAGTTCTGGAAGCCGACGAACTCGCTCTCCGCGCGGACGGATCCCTCGGCGTCGGTCAGGCTGAGATAGCCGGTCCAGGCCAGCGGGAACACGAGCAGCGCGGCGACGAAGACCATCGCGGGCGCGGCGAAGAGCCATTTGCGGTGGTCGTCGGCCCAGCGCAGCCAGCCGGGCGTGTCGGGGGCGGCGGGGGCGCCTCGCGGCGCCTCGGTGGTGGCTGTGGTGATCGTTGCCATGGGGACTCCAGGGGTCGGCGGATGCCGCTTACTTGGCCTCTTCGTCCAGGAACTTCTGGAACGCGGCATTGGCCGTGTCGGCGGCCGCGGCGGCGTCCTTGCCGGTGATCGCGTCGACGATCGGCTGGCCCACGATCTCCCGGGACTCGGCGACCTTCACGACCTGCGGCCGGTCATGACCCACCCCGTCCTTGGTACTGGCCGCGATGGCCTCCACCATGTCCTTCGGGAAGGTCGAGGTGCCGTCCGGGCTGGTCCAGACCGAGCTGCGGGCGCCCGGCACGCCGGACTTCTGCTGGGCGAGCGTCTGCGCCTTGCTGGTGGCCCATTCGATGAACTTCCAGGCGTTGCCCGTGTTCTCCGAGTTGGCGTTGATGCCCAGTGCCCACGCCGGGATGTTGTACGGCTTGGAACCGCTCGGGCCGGCCGGGAACGGCGCGAAGCCGACCTTGTCCGAGACCTTGGATTTGGCCGGGTCGGTGGCGTTCTTGTAGAGCGAGTTGGCCTCGGTGTAGAAGGCGGCCTTGCCCTGGGTGAAGATGGCCATCGCCTCGGACCAGCTCATGTCGGTGCTGACGTTCGCCGGGCCGGAGTCCTTGATCAGCCCGCCGTAGTAGGCGTACGCCTGCTTGGCCGCTTCGCTGTTGACCGCGGCCTTGCCGCCGCCGTCGACGAAGTCGCCGCCGAAGCTGTACAGGAAGCTGGAGAACTGGGTGACCGCCGCCGACTTGCCGGTACGGGCGACGAAACCGGCGACGTCCGGCTCGGCCGCCTTGATCTTGGCGGCGGCGGCCTTGAGCTCGTCGAGGGTCTTCGGCGGGGCGCTCAGGCCGGCCTTCTCGAGCAGGTCCTTGCGGTAGTAGAGGACCTCCTGCTCGGTGATGATCGGGACGCCGACCGGCTTGCCCTCGTACGTGGTGGCCTCCACCGGGCCGGCCTGGAAGTCGCCGAAGTCCCAGTCCTTGTTGGCCTTCACCTGCTCCGACAGGTCGGCCAGGTACTTGTTCTTGGCGAAGAGCCTGCCCTCCTGAAGGGGGCGGTACATCATCACGTCGATGTCGGACGAGCCGGCGTTCAGCTTGACGTTGTACTGGTCGGAGAGCTGGTCCTCGCCGAGCTGGGTGACCTCGGCCTTGAGCCCGGTCTGCTTCTCGAACTCGGGCAGGGCCCGCTTGATGTTCTCGGTCCACACGTGGTTGGTCAGCGTGATGCGGACCGTCTTGGACGCGCCGCTGTCGCCGCCACCGCCACAGGCGGTCAGGCCCATGGCGGCGATCATGGCCAGAGATGTACCGAGTATCGATCGACGTCGCACGTCATCCCACCTTTCTGTCATGGCCGCCACCTCCCCCGGAAGAGCGCCACACTCTCTTAACATCTGCTTAATGTCGGGATGCTAGGCCAAAAAAGCAGACTTATTCAAGAGTCAGTCTTCAACTGATATGCTCTTTCCCGTGAATCAGTCCGCCCTGGGGACCGCCCCCGCTCGGCCCGCTCCTGCGGAGGCTGGGTTGCACGCGCGCGTCCTCGACCACCTCGGCACCGCCATATGCAGCGGCGACGTGGCCGCTGGTTCGGTCCTGAGCATCGAAGACCTGGTCGACCGCTTCCAGGTCTCCCGCTCGGTGATCCGCGAGGTGCTGCGGGTGCTCGCGTCCATGGGGCTCATCGAGACCCGGCGACGGGTCGGGATCATGATCCAGCCCCCCGGGGTCTGGAGCGTCTTCGATCCGCAGGTGATCCGCTGGCGGCTCGCCTCGGACGGGCGGATGGCGCAGATGCGCTCGATCACCGAGCTACGGACCGCGGTCGAGCCGTACGCCGCCTGGCTGGCCGCCGAGCGGGTCGACGACGACGAGGCGAGCGAGTTGGTCGGGCTCGCGGCCAAGATGTGGGCCGCCGGGAAGGCCGGCGACGTGGCCCGCTTCGTCGAGCTGGACATCGAGTTCCACCGGCGGGTGCTGGTCGCTTCCGGCAACGAGATGTTCGCGAAACTGCAACTGATCGTCACCGAGGTGCTGGCCGGTCGGCATCACCACCACCTGATGCCTCATCATCCGGACGAGCACGCGCTGCAGTTGCACATCGACGTGGCCCAGGCGATCCAGCGCCGCGACGGAGAGCGGGCCCGGGAGGCCATGGTGGAGACCCTGGAACAGGGGTATGCCGAGATGAAGTCGCTGTGGGAGCGAACCGCAGAGCCCGGCGACGCCTGACCGGAAGGCCGCTAGCCGAGTTCCTTGATCCGAATGTTTCGCCATCTGCACGCCGCACCGTGTCCCCAGCGGGCCTCGCCGAACACGGCGTCGTTGTCGTGCACCTCGAACGCGATGTGGCCGCTGCTGCCGAGAGTGGCGAGCACCGCTTCGGGGTCGTAGTGGGGAGACTCGAGGGTGGCCGTGTCCAGCTCGGCGATCTTGAGCCCGTTGACCCAGGTGGTGATCACGGGTAGGGCGCCGACGGCCCGGATACGCAGCTCGTTCCAGTCGCCCCATCGCCACACGCTCAGGAAGTCCTCGACATCGGCCGCATGGCCCAGCCTGCCGATCTTGTCGGGCGTGACGGGCTCTGTGCTGGTGGCGGGATCGTCCGCCTGGAGCCCGACGACATCCCCGTTCGCGTCGCGCCGGGAGCGGACCGCGAAGGGGACGGCGGAGAAGCTGGCCAGGCCGTTGCCGAAGAACCCGCCGATGCCGCCGGACTCCCGGTGGTCGAGCAGGACCTGGAAGCCTTCCCAGGTGTCCGGCCGGCGCCGGATCATGATGCCCGTGTCGGCGGGCCAGTCGGGTTTGGCTTCGAGGGAGAGCTCGAAGTCGCCGAACGCGCGGTCGCTGACGAGGTAGCCGCCGTAGCCGCTGCCGGGTTCGTCCTGCCGTCCGACAATTGCGCCGTCCTCCACCGTCCATACGGCAGGGTGCTTCTCCGGCTCGTACGGAGGCTCGATACCGCGCTCAGCGAAGACCTCGTGCACGTGCGGTCCGCCCGGGTAGAGGCTCCCGTACACACGCGGCGCCGCATGCCAGCCCTTCAGCGTGCTCCCGTCGAAGAGCGGGACGAAGCCGTCGTCGGCGGCGGTCATACGGCACCGCCGGTGGCCGTGGCGAAGTAAGGGTGCCGGCGCAGGAACGACAGGGACGCGGCGCTGCTCTCAACGGGGGTCGGGAGGTTGGGCACGTCCACTTCGATGACGAACCAGCCGTCGAAGCCCTCTGGGAGCGCGGTGAGGACGGCGTCGAAGTCGATGACGCCGCGGCCCGGTTCGATCCACACCTTGGACCGGCCGGTGGCGGTCATGTAGTCCTCGTCGCGCTGCCGGGCCCCGGCGGCGGCGGTCGCGTCGACGTCCTTGAGGTGGACGTTCAGGACCCGGTCGGCGTAGTCGGCGATGACCTTCTCCGGGGTGGCGCCGGCCCAGCGCAGATGGCCGGTGTCGGGGCCGAACCACAGCGCGCTGCCCGCGGTGGCGTCCAGCACGGCCCGCGCCTCTTCCTCGACCTCGATGGTGGAACCGACGTGCGGGTGCAGCCCGTACCGGACACCCTCGGCGGCGGCGGCCTCTGCGGCCGCCGCGAGCCCCTCGGCGATCACGAGCGTGCGGTCGGCGTCCGGGGCGAGCCCGATGGCGGGGTGCGCGATGCGGTCAGGGATCAGGTCGGCGGCGATGAAGGCGCTGTCGGCGCCGAGCTCCAGGTGCGCGTGCGCGTGCCGCTTGATGTCCTCGACAGCCTGGGCATGCCGTTGCCGGTCATGGAAGGGCGCGGAGAAGTACCCCGGTGCCGCGGCGAGCGAATGCTCCGACAGGAGCGCACCGTATTCCGCGGGGGTCATGTCCGGCGGCAGTTCGATGGTGAGATGGGTGAACCCGACCTGGGAGAGGGCGGTCATCGCCTCCTGAAGGATGCTGCGGTCGAAGCGGTAGCCGCCGTCGCCGAGGATCCACGGCAGGGGGTTGATCGCGGTTCGATGCTTCAGGGTGGTGCTCACAGGTTCTCCTTGTCGTTCATTCCGCCACCAGGTCGTGGGGGTAGTCCACGAAAGCGAACGCCGACCCGTCCGGCGCCCAGCTGGGGACGTTGATCGTGCCCTGCCCACCGTGCAGCGCCACCAGCGTCGTCGGCTCCTGCCAGGCGTCGACGGACACGAGCCGCAGCTCGACGGGGAGGTCAGCGGGGTGCCCGGTCGTGCCGGGCGGGTAGCTGAGGTACACGGCGACATCGCCGGTGGGCGCGACGTGCGGAAACCAGTTCACCCGCTCGTCGAAGGTGAGCTGCTCCAGCCCGGTCCCGTCCGGCCGTACCCGGGCCAGTTGCGCGTGCCCTGGGGTGGTGGAGAACTGTTCGGTGTTGAACACGATCCACTCCCCCTCGGGCGTCCACTCGCACCCGTCCGCCGGGCCCGGGTCGGTGGTGACCGCGACGTCGTCCTGCCCATCCAGCCCGACAGTGTGGATGGTGGCCGACGCCCACCAGTTGTCGCCTTCCGGTTCCAGGCGCACGTAGCCGAGGCGCTGCCCGTCAGGGCTGAGGCCGTGCAGGAAGTGCATCCCTCCGTCCTCGACGGTCACTCGGCGAGCCTCCCCACCGGCGAGAGGGGCCTCCCAGATGTGCCAGTCGTTCGCGGATGCGAACACTGTGGCGCCGTCAGGGGAGAGCACGTGGTCGTTGTTGACGTAGGGCAGGCCCGTCGCATGGATCTGACGTGGCGGGGCGGGGCAGTCAGCGGGGCCGTTGGCGGGCACGAGCCAGAGCTTGCCGTCACCGTTGACGAGCAACTGCCCGTCCGTGGTCCAGTTCGGCGCCTCGTAGAGCCGGTCGCGGGACTCGAACACGGTGCGCACGGTACGGGTCGCGCGGTCCCAGACGCGGATGCGCGCGGACTGACCAGGCCGCAGCACACGCTGCGGGATCTCTTCCTCACTCACTTGCCGGCCTCCTCCGCCAGGTGAGCCCGGATCCCGGCGACGATGAGGTCATGGTCCTCCATCGATGACAGGCCGGACGCGGTCGCGGCGGCGACGACACCGACGCCACGGACACGGATGGGGAAGGATCCGCCGGTGACCGCGTAGTCCGCACCCAGCCATCCGACCGCTGTGGGGTCCACACCGGCAGCGGACAGGCGAGCGTCGACCAGGGCGCTGCTGTTCTCCATGCGCAGCACCACCGCGGCCTTGCGGGCGATCCATACGTCCTGGTCAGGGGTGATGCCCGGCAGTGCGGCGCGGAACAGGATCAGACCGGGCCGGCGGATGTCGATGCCGACCTTGTGCCCGGCCTCCTGGGCGATCGCGGTGATGCGGGAGCCGAGCCGCCAGGCGTCGGCGTGGTCGAACGCGTCGAAAGCCAGCTCCTGTTCCTGCTGCTCCAGCGCGGTGATCAGATTCGTCATGGGCAGGCTCTCCCTCGGGTCGCGGATGGTTTCAGGACCCGGCGAGCTGGGCTCGGGCCTGGTCGATGGTGGCGATGATCGAGACGGTCTCCTCCAGTGTGTGCACGGGCGACTCGGTGCGGCCCTCGCCGACGAATCGGGCCAGGGCGGTCGCCTCCCAGGAGAGTCCGGCGAAGCCGCGCAGCCCGGTCGGGTCGCTCCACCGCAGCGTCGGCGAGAAGTGGTCAGCACCGGACAGGGTGAACGAGGTCGGCGTGTAGAAGGCGCCGTCGATGCTGATCGTCGCCTCGGTCCCGGCGATCACTCCGGTCATCGCGGTGCGCGCCTGGAGGGACGAGTACAGCGTCGACAGCGCACCCCGCTCGTGCGTGAGCACGAGCGTCGAGTACGCGTCCACTCCGGTATCCGTCATCCCGCCGACCGCGACGACCCGCGTGGGGGCGCCGAGGACCATCGAGGAGAGCTGCACCGGGTAGACGCCCAGATCCAGCAGCGCCCCGCCACCTTGCTCGGGACGGTAGAGCCGGTGCTGCGGATCCGCGGTGATCGCCTGCCCGTGGTCGGCCAGTACCGCCCGCACGTTCCCGAGCACTCCGTCGGCGAGGAGCTTGCGGATCACCGAGGTCTGCGGCAGGTACCGGCTCCACATCGCCTCCATCACCAGCACGCCGGCAGTCTGCGCCGCTTCCGCGAGGGTGCGCGCCTCCGCCGCGGTGACGGTGATCGGCTTCTCGATGAGCACGTGTTTGCCCGCCGCGATCGCCGCCAGCCCGACCGCGAGATGCGCGCTCTGCGGGGTCGCCACGTAGACGACATCCACCTCCGGATGGCGTACGAGCTGCTCGGTGGAACCCAGCACGTACTCGATTCCGTGCTCGGTCGCGAACGCCTGCGCCCGCTCGACCGAGCGCGACGACACCGCCACCAGCCGCTGCGCCGTGTGAGCGCGCAGAGCCTTGGCGAACTCGCCCGCGATCCAACCCGGCCCGACGATGCCCCACCGCAGCGACGGCTCGCCGCTGCCGGGAAGGTAGAGATCTGGGTCGGGCAGATGGGAAGGCAGCATGCCCACGCTCCAATTCACCACACTATAGAAAAAGGAGTTAGCACGAGCTAACGTAAGGACGGCCTTCAGGTTAGCACGAGCTAAACGAGCTAAATCGGTCATGGTTGACTGCGTCGCTGAGGGCTCCAGTCCTTCTCAAGGAGGCGTCGGTGGCTACAGATCTGCCGGCTCACCCGTCCACGACCCCGATCCCAGCGGAGCCGGTACGCACCTGGTATCTCGGCGTTCTCGGGCTCGCGCAGTTCGGGATCTTCGTGGCGATCCTCTCACCCGTGTTCATCAGCATGCAGCTCAAAGCGCAGGAGATGAACCCGGCCGACCCCGCATCGGTGGTCGGCACGGTCCTGCCCATCGGCGCGCTCGGTGCTCTCATCGCCAATCCGGTCTTCGGGGCCCTCAGCGATGCGACGAAGACTCGATGGGGACGGCGCAAGCCGTGGCTCGTCGGCGGCATCAGCGCACTTCTGGCCGGCCTGGCGTGGGTATCGGCCAGCACGAGCGTGCTGATGCTGACCCTCGCTTGGCTGGTGTGCCAGCTCGCCTCCAACGCCGCTTCGGCGGCCTTGATCGCGAGCTTCGCCGACAACGTCCCCGAGGCGCAGCGAGGACGCGCCTCAAGCGTGTTCGCACTCGCTCAGAACGTGTCGATCCTCGTCGGCAGTTACGGCGCTGTCCTGCTCGTCCACAATCTGCCGGTCCTGTTCGTCGTCCCCGGCATCGTCGGTGTCGTCTGCGTCGTCGTCTACGTACTCGTCTCGCCGGATCGCATCCCTGACACGCCGCCCCGCCCGTTCTCGTTCGCGCGGATCATCGGCATGTTCTGGACGAACCCCATCAAGCACCCCGACTTTGGGCTCGCGTGGTGGTCAAGGTTCCTGATCATCTTCGCCTCGATGCTGTTCGCCACCTACCGGCTCCTCTACATGCAGGACCACCTCGGCCTCAAGGCGGAGGAGGCCGTCCCCGCGGTCGCGAACGGCGTGCTCTTCTACACGATCGCACTCATGATCGGCACCGCCGTCTCGGGGTGGCTCTCGGACAGGCTGCGCCACCGGAAGATCTTCGTCGCCGGCTCCACCTTCGTGTTCGGCGTCGGCCTGGTCATGCTCGCCTTCGTGGACAGCGTCGGCGGGTTCTACATGGCCGAGGTGGTCATGGGCCTCGCGTTCGGCATCTATGCCGCGGTCGACACCGCCCTCGTCGTCGATGTCCTTCCCGACGCCGACAATCCAGGTAAGGATCTCGGCGTCATGAACATCGCCAACTCCCTGCCGCAATCCCTCGCGCCCGCATGCGGGCTCCTCCTGCTCGGCATCGGCGGCGGCGACAACTACCCGGCGCTCCTGTGGGGCGCCGGGATCGTGTCGCTCGTCGGCGCGCTCGTCGTCATCCCCATCCGAGGCGTTCGCTAGCGCTCTGACCGCATGGCTTCGCCGTGGTGGCGGTCGTCCGCTGGGGCGGACGCCTGTCGCCGCCGTAGCCTGATCAAACGATCCCAGCGGAGAACGTCAGATCCTCGCACTACGGGCGATGCGGTACAGCACGTTCGGACGCAGCGGCCCTTCGGGCTCGGTGGGGTCGTCGAAGTCGTCGGCCGGGTCCCGGGTCATGCCGATCCGGCGCATCACCGCCTGGGAACGAAGGTTGGTGGCCGTTGTGACAGCGAGGATCTCAGGAAGCTCAAGAGCGTCGAAGCCGTGGGCCAGGACTGTCAGCGCGGCCTCGGTAGCGTAGCCCTGGCCCCAGGCCGAGCGGGCGAGCCGCCAGCCGATCTCCACTCCCGTGAACGGCATGTAGTCGTCCACTGCATCCAAGCCTGCGAAGCCGATGAACTCGCCCGTGGCCTCCACCTCGACCGCCCACCACCCGTAGCCTCGCTGGTCGAACTCGGCCTGAAATCGCGACACCGAGGCATCGCTCTGTTCGCGGGTGAGCAGGTCGCCCAAGTGCTCCCGGACTTCGGGATCGGCATTCATCGCCGCCCACGGTTCGAGGTCGGAGTCACGCCATCGGCGCAAGATGAGGCGATCGGTACGCAGTTCAGACATGCCGCCCAGCCAACATGAGCCCTGGTCCCGGGGCAATCACTTTTCTCCTGCGTGACACCGCCGCCCAGAACCACAGATCGCTCCCAGCGTGAGCGAAGCGCCCACCGACCCGGCTACGGGCCGGTCCGGGCTCTGCCCGTCGACTCCCGTACCACTAACCTCGTCGGCGTCGCGCTGACACGGCGCGGCCTGTCATGACCCTCCAGCCGATCCAGTACCGACGACAAGGTCGCCTCGACTGTCGCCTCGACATCCTGATGCACGGACGTCAGCTGGTGATACGACAGCGATGCCACATAGCTGTCATCGAACCCGACCACCGAGATTTCGCCGGGCACATTGACGTTCGCCCGCGCGAACACCGCCAGCACACCCGCCGCACACTGGTCACCGCAGCACACCACAGCAGTCGGCCGGTGGCTTCGTCCCAAGATATGCCGCGCGGCAGTGGCACCGTCTTCCTCGGAGAAGTCGCTCTCGAGCACCTCGGCGCGCTCCGTGAGCCCAACTGCGGCCATCGCACTCCGGTAGGCCTCCGCACGAACATGGCCCACAGTTCCACCTCGTCCGCCGACATAGACGATGTCGCGATGCCCGAGCTCCACGAGGTGCTCGACCGCCAGACGAAGCCCCTCGATCTCATCGACATGGACGTTGTCGACATCGAGCTCGTCCACCCACTCCCCGAGCCACACCACAGGCACAAGCTCGCGCGCATCCGCGAGGACGCGCGACGTCGGATCTGGATTGAACGCGACCAGCGCCTCGACCCGCTCCTCCATCAGCTCCGCGACCACCACGTCGGTCGGCCGGTCCGACGTCGCCGGCCCCAGCACCAGCCCGAAACCTCGTTCCGCGGCACGAATGAACAAGCGCTCGATAACGCGTACCTGGAACGGATTGCGCATCCAGAACAGCGCACCGATCAGCCGCGTACGGTTCTGGCGCAGCAGCCGCGCTGACGCATTCGGCCGGTAGCCAAGCTCATCAGCCGCAGCCAGGATCCGCTCTCTCGACTCTTCACTCGGCCCCGGAACGCCTCTCATCACGAGCGAGACCAACTGCCGCGAAACCCCTAGATGGTCCGCGACATCTTTCATCGTCGGGAGCCGGCCCGTGCCGCTGCCCGCTCGACGTTTCTGCGCGCCACCTACTCCGGTCGCCATGGACCCAGTATCTCGCACGTGCCAACTCGGCCGAGTCCGTGCGACGGAGACATCGCCCCCGGCTCACCACCGCGGCCGGAAGCCCCTGAAGCCGCTACTCCCCCGGCGACCACGACTCGTGCGAGCAGTTCATTCCGGCTCCGAGCTCGCCGGTCACCTCGACGGCACCCGCCCCGTCGGCTCCAACGGGGCGGCCTCGGCCGGGCAGAATCTGGCCGCCTGGGCTGTCATCGACGACCACTCATCGTTACGGCGAGACCGTATCGCCAGGGGGCCGCCTGTCATGCCATGGTGCTGGACCCTAGGATCCGAGACGTGGCCAGATACTTCGATCTTCATCCGGACAATCCCCAGCCTCGCCTGATCAGCCAGATCGCCGAGATCCTGCGGACGGACGGGCTCATCGCCTACCCCACCGACTCGTGCTATGCCCTTGGATGCCGACCGGGCAACAAGGAGGGCCTTGACCGGATCAGGGAGATCCGCGGCCTTGGCAGCGACCACCACTTCACCCTGGTATGCCGGGACTTCGCCCAATTCGGGCAGTTCGTTCATCTGAGCAATGCGCTGTTCCGCCAGGTCAAGGCGGCGACTCCCGGCGGTTACACGTTCATTCTGCCCGCGACGAAGGAGGTGCCGCGGCGGCTGCTGCATCCCCGGAAGAAGACGGTCGGCGTTCGCATCCCTGATCACGTCGTCACCCAGGCGCTGCTGGCCGAGCTCGGCGAGCCGCTGGTGTCCAGCACCCTGCTGCTGCCCGGCGAGACCGAACCTTCGACGCAGGGCTGGGAGATCAAGGAGCGGCTCGACCACATGGTGGACGCGGTCATCGACTCCGGCGAATGCGGCGCCACTCCGACGACCGTCATCGACTTCTCGCAGGAGGAACCCGAGATTCTCCGCCGGGGCGCGGGAGACACGTCCCTGTTCGAATAGGCGATGGCAGCGGTCTCGCCTATTCGAACAGGGACATGGCTCACCGCGACCATGAGCCGAGACCGGCAGGGCGAGCCGACGACGGCCTCACCGGCCGCTGCCGGGCTGGTCGGCGGTCACCGCCTCACCACGCGACAACCTCCGGCCTCGCAACGCCGTCCAGCCGTGCCAGGCGAGCACGTAGCAGGCAAGTATCAACGCTGCTCCGTCGACCCCACCCAAGATCGTGCTTCGTACCAGGTCGTAGTCGCTCACCGCGGCACGATCCGAGGCCGCCCCGCGAGCGGCGCCCGCTGCCATGGCCAGCACGGCCGCAGCCAGCACCACGCCGCGCGCCCGGCCCAGCACCACCCCCGGGGCCCGCCCAGGCCAGACCGGCGCGCGCCGGTACCACAGCACGAGCCATCCGGCGAGGATCACCAGGCCGCCTGCCGAGCTGACGTACATCAGGATGTTGAACACCCGGTGCGCGCCGATGACCGGCTGCCGCAAGGCCTGCCAGTGCTGCACCGCGAACCCGCCGACCTGCGTGAATGCGTCCCAGAGCAGATGCGTGGCCATCCCGGCGAGCAGCGCGGCCACCACCGCCGCGGGCGTCGGCCGCGTCGGCTCCGGCAGCCGGGCACGCAGCCCGGCGGGAGCCAGCGCGGTCAGCGGCGCCCGCAGCACCTGGTGGAACACCACCAGCAGCACCACACCTGCCGGCAGGCCCAGGACAAGCGGTCCCCACCACGCGTGCGTGCTCGCCGACGAGAACGGTAGCGGCAGATAGTACGGCGCGTCGGGCAGCACGGCCCCGATGGCCAGCGCCGACGACGGCAGCCATCGCCGCACCGGCAAGATCGCTGCAATATGGCTCACAGTGAAGGGCACACGCCATTATCGGGCCGTGCACGCCGGCCTGGCCGAAGCCGCGTTCCTCTTTAGGCTGTCAGCTCGGTGACCGTGTCGGTCTCAGAGCTTGCGGATCGATACGGCGTTGTCGCCGATCCCGCCGCCTCGGGCGTACACGCACAGGTAGGTCTGTACGACGGCGACGACGGTCCAGCCGGGTGGCGCCGACTGGACGCCGCAGATGATGAGTGTGCGGCCGGAGGTGTGATGCAGGTGGTCACCGTGCCGCCGGCGGAGGTGTCGCTGATGACCTGGATGGTTCTCGTGTTGTAGTAGATGGTGCCGGGTTGGCCACACTGGTACCAGTCGAAGTAGGCCGTCGGCATCGAGCTGGTGGGGATGGGGCCGAGCATCTGCGTCGATGCCCCTGCCGGGGAGGGAGAAAGACACATGACGGTGGCCGCCGCGACGACGATGGCGGTCAGCCATCATTACTGAGCATCTGCCTCCGAGAAATGCATACTGCGCGTTTCGGGAAAAGCCGCGATACGCCCCGCCATAAATTGGATATGCGTCTCCCCTATTTAAGGTAGTGCCCCCATTGCCCCGCGCTCTGCTGGTCGGCGGCGACGATGGGACGGTGCGCCGATCGTTATCTTGGGTTGTTGTCTCTTTCCGTACGGTCGTAGCCTCACCGTGATCCGATTGCGGCATGATCTTCCCGCATGAGGAAAACGATCTCTGTCTTAGTCGTCTGCGGCGCCTTCCTGGTGGGCGCGGCCCCCGCCCAGGCCCAGACCGCGCCCAAGGACCCGGTGCGCGCGCTGAAGAGCAAACTCATCCCCGGTCACGGTGTCCGGTACACCGAGATCGCCAACTGGTCCGACGGCACCGAGACTTCACAGGCATACAACACAAAGGGCGTCCTGCAGTTCGGAAAGAAGGGGCTGGCCGCGTACGACATCGCCAGCACCGCGTATGACGACGAGAAGGACCGCGTCATCTACAACGGCAAGGCCACGTACTACTCCGGCGCCCTCGCCGGAGACCTGCCCAAGGGCAAGACCTGGCTCAAGGCGTCCGGCGGCGGCGGCATGCCCAGCGAGTACGACCAGGTCCTCAACCCCACCGAGCCCACCACGTTGTCGGCATTGCTCGAGAAGGGCAGTAAGAGCGGGAACACGGTCACCGGCACGATCACCTTCAAGGACCTGCGCAAGGCGTCCGCCTGGTTCTCCCGCTCGGACCTCCGCTCCTGGGCCTCGGACACAGAGGTCTCCTACAAGCTGACGCTCAACACGGCCGGCCTGGTCAGCAAACTGTGGAGCTCCTACACGGCCAAGGGCGTCTCGAAGGGCTACGAAAACTTCGAGGACAGCACCGTCGTCGTGGACACCCGCTACACCGGCTGGGGCACCAAGGCGTCGATCAAAACGCCCAACCCCAAGACCGTCGCCAAGTGACCTTGTTCCAGGCGTCACGACCGGCACGAGCGTAAACGCGAAGGGCACCGGCCTCTGCTTCGAGGGCGCGCAAGCCGCCCTCGGCTTGGCGGACTGCTGCGGCGAGGGCGTCCAAGTGGGCTGCTGGGAGGCTTCCGGCACCGGTATGTCGTCGCGGGCGGTTGGAACGTTCGACCGGGACGTGATCGCCCGGTCGCGGGCCGAGGTGGCCGCCGACCTCCGGCGGCACCGTCGGCTCACCGGTCCGCTCCTACCCGGAGGCCAACGTCCCTGGACGGGACCCCGAGTGCACGCGACCATGACTTCATATGCCAGCGAAGCAGCAAGCAATAGCACTTTTCGGGCGGGAGTCCGAACAGCGGCGTCTCGGTGAGTTCGTGGACGGCGTCCGCAAGAGCGGCGGGGCGATGCTGGTGCGCGGCGAGGCGGGGATCGGAAAGTCGGCCCTGTTGCTCGATGCGGCGGGGATCGCGGCCGCGCGTGGCATGCGCATCTTGCGGACGGCTGGTGTGGAATCAGAGACGCACATGCCCTTCGCCGGTCTGCATCAGGTGCTGCTGCCGCTTCGTACCGAGATCGGGGAACTGCCCGCCCCGCAGCGCGACGCGCTGGGAGCGGCGTTCGGCTTGACCGACGCCCTGGTGCCGGACCCGTTCCTCATCGCCCTGGCTGCGCTGAACCTCCTCGGCGAGGCCGCGGCCCGCTCCCCTGTCCTGCTCCTTGTCGAGGACGCTCACTGGCTGGACCGCGCCAGCGCCGACGTGCTCGCGTTCGTCGCGCGGCGGCTGGACTCCGAACCGATCGTGCTGCTGGCCGCGATACGCGATGGTTTCCCGAGTCCTCTTGACGGGGCAGGGCTGCGGGAGTTGCTTCTTGATCGGCTCGATGACACCGCCGCGACCGCCTTGCTGGACGCCTGCAGCCCCACCCTGACGCCGGCGGTGCGCACACGGTTGCTGCGGGAGGCCGCGGGAAACCCCTTGGCCCTCGTCGAGCTGCCGATCGCCGCACATACGCAAGGTGGGAAGGGGCCTCTGCCGCCGGGGTGGCTCCCGCTGACCACCCGGCTGGAACAGACTTTCACCGCCCGCATGTCGGGGCTGCCGTCAACCCTTCGGGCCATGCTGCTGGTGGCCGCGCTCAACGACAGCACCGCCCTTTCCGAGACCCTCGACGCCACTGCGCTGATCACCGGTGTACCGGTCACGGCAGAAGAACTGGCTCCCGCTGTCACCGTACGGCTGGTCGACGTGCACGAAGCCGGAGTGTCGTTCCGGCACCCGCTCATGCGCTCGGCGATCTACCAGGGGGCGAGCATCTCCCAGAGACACGCCGTGCACGCCGCCCTGGCCGCCGTCATCACCGCCCAGCCCGACCGTCGCCTGTGGCACCGCGCGGCATCCACCCCCAGGCCGGATGAGAGCATCGCCGCCGAACTGGAGACCACGGCCCAAAGCGTGCGACGTCGGGGCGACCTGCTGTCGGCCGTCGCGGCGCTGGAGCACGCGGTCAGGCTCAGCGAGAATCCCGCTCACCGGTGTGAACGGCTGGTGCGGGCCGCCGAGTACGCGGCTGAGATGGGACGGCGCGATATCGTCGTGCGGCTGCTGGGCGAAGGCGAGCGGTTGCGGCTGTCGGCCCAACAGCGGGCCCGTATCGTGTGGATCCGCGAGAGCTTCGAGGACGGCATCCGTGACGACAGCGCGGCAGCGCACTCTCTGGCCGATCTCGCCGAGACGATGGCGGCGCAGGGGGACGTCGATCTCGCGCTGAAACTCCTGTCCAGTGCGTCCTTGCGATGTTTCTGGGCTCATGCTGACGAGCGGTCGCGGCAACGCGTCGTCACCGTGGCCGAGGGTCTGCCCGTCGACGATCTGGACGGGCGGTTGCTGACGGTCTTGGCGTTCGCGGCTCCGATCGAGCGTGGCAAGGTCGTGATCGAGCGACTACGCCATCTGGCCGCCCACCCGACCGGCGGTCGGCCGGCGGCCCGCCTGCTCGGCAGTTCGGCGTTGATGGTGGGGGCGTTCGACCTGTCGGAGGAATTCTGCGCCGCGTCGCTGCCGGCCCTGCGCGCGCAGGGCCGGCTCAGCCTCCTGGCACGAGACCTCGGGGCACAGGCGTGGAGCGCGGCCCGGTTGGCCGACCTGAGCGTGGCGATCCCCGCGGCCGAGGAGGCCGCCCGTCTGGCGCACGAGACATCCCAGCCGCTGATGCACGCCATCGCTCAGGCCTCGGGCGCGGTGCTCGCCGCGCTACGCGGCGAGCAGGATCGCGTGGAGAGCCTCGCGGTGGCGGCCGAGCAGGTGGCCCTGCCCATCGGAGCCCGCCCCGTGCTGGCCACGGTACAGCTCGCGCGCGGGCTCGCCGCGCTGGGCGAGGGACGGTACGCCGACGCCTTCGACCATCTGCGACGGATGCACGACCCCGCCGATCCGGCCTTCCACCTGGCGTTACGCTGCTTCTCCATCGCCGAACTCGCAGACGCCGCGGTGCACAGCGGTCAAAGCCGCGCGGTCGCCGGCATCATCGAGGAACTGGAGACGGTGGCGCTCACCACGCCGTCGCCGTCCTTGGACGCCGACCTGCGCTACGCCCGGGCTGTTCTGGCCGATGAGACGGCGGCAGAGCCCTTCTTCGATGCCGCGCTCGGGACCGACCTGCGGCGATGGCCCTTCGTACGGGCTCGGGTGCAGCTGGCGTACGGTGAATGGCTGCGGCGCCAGCGGCGTACGGCCGAGTCGCGGGCACCCTTGCGTACGGCTCGCGAGACGTTCGACGCCTTGGGGGTGATCCCCTGGAGCGAGCGAGCGCGCCAGGAGCTGCGGGCCTCCGGCGAGAGCAGCCGCAGGCGCAGCAGTGAAGCGCGCGACGTGCTGACCGCGCAGGAGCTCCAGATCGCCCAGATGGCGGCCGATGGCCTGACGAACCGGGAGATCGGCGAGAAGCTCTATCTGTCTCATCGAACCGTCAGCTCCCACCTCTACAGGATCTTCCCCAAGCTGGGGATCACCTCGCGATCGGCGTTGAGCACAGCCCTGCGCGTGTCATCCTGACCTCACCGCTTCGCTTGGGTGACGCTCGGTGACGCAGTCATGTGACGCTCGCGAGGCGCGCCGAGGGCTTCCTACGGTGAGGCCATGAGCACAGCGAGCTCCTTCAAGAACGGCAGTACGCCGACCGTCGTGCTGGTCCACGGTGCCTTCACGGACGCGTCGAGCTGGGCGGGCGTGATCGCCGAGCTCCAGGATTCCGGGATCCCCGTGATCGCGGTGGCCAACCCGCTGCGCGGACCGGCCACCGACGCCGCCTACCTCGCCGGCGTCGTCGCCGCGATCGACGGTCCGGTCCTGCTGGTGGGTCACTCCTACGGTGGGGTGGTCATCACCCGGGCAGGAGCCCAGTCGGGCAACGTGGTCGGGCTGGTCTACGTGACCGCTTTCGCCCTGGAGACAGGGGAAAGCGTGCTGGACGTCACCGGCCGCTTCCCCGACAGCCTGCTGGGCCCGGCGCTGCGGCCGGCCGTCTTCCGTACGGGCGATGGAGAGGAGGCCGTGGAGCTGTACCTCAAGGACGACCAGTTCCCCGCGGTGTTCGCCGCCGACCTGCCCAAGCGCCTCACCTCGGTGGCGGCCGTCGCGCAGCGGCCCATCGCCGCTGTGGCGTTCGAGGACGGATCTCCCAGCGCGAGCTGGAAGAGCCTGCCGTCCTGGTACGTCGTGGCGACCGCCGACCGGGCGATCCATCCCGCCGCACAGCGTTTCATGGCCCAGCGCGCCGGGGCCGACACCATCGAAGTCGACGCCTCACACGCGATCGCGTTGTCGCAGCCGGCAGCCGTGGCCGGCCACATCCGCACTGCCGCGACCGCGACCCAGGCGGTCACGCACACCCATCCGGCATGACAGCCGTGTTCCTGAGGAGCAACCGATGACCGCATCGACCATTCCCGTCATCTTCATCCATGGCCTGTGGCTGCACGCCACCTCCTGGTCCTCCTGGATCGAGCTGTTCACGACCGCCGGCTACAACGCGACGGCCCCTGGCTGGCCGGGAGACAGCGAAAGCGTCGAACTGTCCCGCAAGAACCCCGACAGCATCGCCGACCATGGCATCGACGACGTCGTCGCCCACTACACGGAGATCATCAACGCTCTGGACGTCAAGCCGATCCTGATCGGCCACTCCTTCGGCGGCATGATCGCGGAGAAGCTGCTCGGGCAGGACCTGGCCAGAGCCGCGATCGCGATCGACGCCGCCCAGATCAAGGGGGTGCTGCCGTTGCCGCTGTCGGCGCTGCGCTCGACCCTGCCGGTGTTCAAGAACCCGGCCAACAAACACCGGGCCGTCTCCCTCACCCTCGACCAGTTCGCCTACTCGTTCTGCAACGCCATCCCGGCTCAGGAGGGCGCCGAACTGTACGAACGCTGGACCATCCCCGCGCCGGGCAAGCCGCTGTTCGAGGCCGCCGCCGCCAACTTCTCCCCCCACTCACCCGCCAAGGTCGACACCGGCAACAACGCCCGGGGACCGCTGCTCCTGATCGCCGGCGGCAAGGACCACACCGTCCCCGAGACCGTCACCAAGGCGACCCTCAAGCAGTACCGGGACTCCACCGCGATCACCGACTTCCAGGAGTTCCCCGACCGCGGCCACTCCCTGACCATCGACCACGGCTGGCGTGAGGTCGCCGACGCCTGCCTGACCTGGCTCACCAGGAACGACCTTCAGCCGAGCTGAAAGCGATCCGCAGCGTTGATCGCCATCACCGGTCAACGCTGCGGACCGTGCCGCAGAAGGGAGTGCGCGGGCGATCGAGGTCGATCTCGCCTGCACCGCGGGGCTGGCCGGCGCGGGCCGGTCATGGCAGCACGACGAGTCGCCTGCCTTTGAGGTCGGTTCGCTGCCAGGCGGTCTCGATGGCGCTCAGCGGGACCTTCTCCACGTCGAAGGTGAGCTCGCCGGACCGCGTCCACGTCACGATCTGCTGGAACGCCTCGTCCATGGTCTGCGGGTCGAGGCCCTTGGCCGCGCCGTAGATCTCCACGCCGGAGGTGCGCAGGCTCGACCCGGCGAGGGCGAGCTCAGTGCCGGCCGACTCGCCGATCTGGACCACCCGGGTCGGCTTGCCGAACGCGAACGACCGCGGCACCAGCGCGCGCAGCAGGATCTCGCTGGGCCTTCCCCACAGGTAGTCCACCACGACGTCGTAGCCGTCCCCCCTGGCGTCGAGGTACGCCTGCGCCAGCGCCTCGTCGGAGACCGCGGTGTTGATCACTGTGTCGGCCCCGATGGCCCGTACCTCGCGCAACTGGTCGTCGTCGCGGCCGGTGGCGACGATCCGACCGGCGCCCAGCAGCCGGGCCACCTTGACCGCGAGCCGCCCGGCGACCCCGGTGGCACCCTGCACCAGCACCGTCTCCCCGGGAACGAACCCTGCGGCCGCTTTCATCGACATCGCGGTGATAGCCGAGGCCATCACGGTCGCCACGGCCGGGTCGATGCCGTCGGGGATCGGCACGTAGGAGCCCTGGGGCACCACGGCCTTCTCGGCGAGCGCGCCGTAGGGCAGGCGGATGTTGCCGAACCCGACGAGCGTGCCGTCCGGGAGGGCGCCGATGCCGTCGAAGGCGGGGATCGCCGGGAACTGGCCGAGGTACTTCTCGCCGGCGTAGTGCGTGCCGGCCGCGATCGCCTTGTCGACGTTCTCGACGGCGACCGCCTTGACGTCGATGGTCACCTCGCCGTCGCCGGCCACCGGATCGGGGAAGTCCTCATACCGCGGGATGCCGCCGACCTCGTGGAGCACCGCTGCCTTCATGCCGGTTCCTGACCGAACAGGCGGGCGATCCGTGTCTGCCACGCCGCCAGGACGCGAGGCGGGCGGGCCGGAGAGTGGTTGAACCCGTGGTGGTGCGTGAGCGAGTGCCGCTGCTCATGGCCGTGGCGGGCCTGGCCCTGGTGGCCGGTCGGCCGCTCGGTGTGCGCGGGAACCCCCGGAATGCGATGGGTCGTCCAGTGCAGCAGGTCGCGGAGTGAGTGCCGGTGGCTCATCGTTGCCTCCTCTGGCGCGTACAAGTCTCTATCACCGATAGAGTACTCTATCGGTGATAGAGTGCGGAAGGGAGGTGCTGGAATTGGCTCTGGACAAGCAGCGGATCATCACCGAGGCCGTCGCACTACTGGACGCCGAGGGTCTCGACGGCGTGACCACGCGCAAACTGGCCGCCCGGCTCGGCGTACAGTCGCCGACCCTCTACTGGCACATCCCGAACAAGGCGGCGCTGGTCACCGCGATCGCCGAGGCGATTCTTGAGCAGCAGTTCCCCGAGCCGGTGTCGCCCGCGCCGGAGGAGCGCTGGCAGGACTGGCTGATCGGCCTGGCCGAGCGGCTGCGGCGCGCGTTGCTGGCCCACCCGGACGGAGCCCGGATCATCGCGGCCTCCCAGCTGTCCCTCAAGATGGCCGCCATCTCCGAACTGGCGATGAGCACACTGGTCGGGCGGGGCATTCCCTTGCGGCAGGCTCGCCTGATCGTGTTGGCGGTGCTGCGCTTCACCGTCGGCTACGTCCTGGAGGAACAGGCCGGCCGCCCCGACGCGGACGCCCTGGACGGCTTCGACATGGCCGCGTACGCCGCGGCGCACCCCACCGTGATGGCCGGCGTGACAGAGTACTTCCAGTCCGGCCGCACCGTCGATGATCTGTTCCGCGACTGCCTGGAACAGATCATCCATGGTCCCGCGGCGCAGCCTGGCCCCACGTCCTGACTGGTCGGCGGCTCCTCAGGCGAGTGAGCCCCGGCACGGGCGCCCCGAGCCGCCCAACACGGCAAGCCGACATCGTCGCCGTTTCATAGACCCTCACCTGCGAAACAGCTGCCCGGCGTCTGGCCGGTCTCATACATCGTGCTGTTGCGTTACATCGTCACAATAAAATACAGTGTATCGACATGAGACACCGTATCGCCGTGATCGGGGGCGGTCCCGGCGGCCTTACCTTCGCCCGCGTCCTGCACCACCATGGTCACCCCGTCACCGTCCTCGAACGCGATCCCGCCCCCGACGCCCGCCCCCCGGGCGGCACCCTGGACCTGCACGAAGGGATGGGTCAGCTCGCACTGGAGAAGGCGGGGCTACTGGCGGAGTTCGAAGAGCTCTCCCGTCCCGAGGGGCAGGCCATGCGCATCCTGGACACGAACGGGACCGTCCTTCGCGACTGGAAACCCCGTCCGGATGAACGGGCCAATCCCGAGATCGACCGCGGGCAACTCCGCGACCTGCTGCTCGGCCCCCTCGACATCCAATGGGGGCGGCGCGTGACGGAGGTGGTGCCGCAGGCCCATGCGGGCGTGCTCGTCCATTTCGCGGACGGGCGGCAGGAGACGTTCGACCTCGTGATCGGCGCGGACGGCGCCTGGTCCAGAGTCCGCCCGGCAATCTCGTCCGCGACGCCGCACTACACCGGTGTCACCCGGGTCGAGACCTCCCTGGACGACATCGACACCCGCCACCCTGACCTCGCCCGGTTGATCGGCGACGGTTCCGTGGCCGTGTACGGCGTGAACCGCAACCTCGTCGCCCAGCGCAACAGCGGCGGCCACGTCAAGGTGGGCGCCCAGTTCCGCGCGCCGCTGGACTGGCACACGGACCTGGACCTGGACCTGGCTCTGGCCGACGCCGACGCCATGCGATCAAGCCTGCTGGCTCTCTTCGACGGTTGGGCCGCTCCCGTCCTCGACCTCCTCCGCCACGGCACCGCTTTCGTCCACCGCCCCCTCTACGTCCTGCCCGTGTCCCACACCTGGGCCCACGTCCCCGGGGTGACGCTGCTGGGCGACGCCGCCCACCTGATGCCCCCCTTGGGGGCGGGTGCGAACCTCGCGATGCTGGAAGGCGCCGAACTCGCCGAGTCCATCGCCGCCGCCTCCGGCCCTGGAGATCTGGACGAGGCCGTCCGCGCCTTCGAGGAGCAGATGTGGGAACGGGCCGGCAGATGGGCGAAAATCACGACGGCCGGTCTGGAACGCCTCGTGAGCCCGGACCCCACTCAAGCCCTCGCCGTCTTCGACGAAGTCCAGCCATCCTGACCGACAACACCACGAAAGGTCGCGTTTGTCGGCGTCGGTCAGCTTCTGCTGCCAGGCTGAGCGTCTTGGCCGCCCTGTACGTCAGCCGACGCGGGCGCGTCCTCCCCTTTCGGTAAAGGGGAGGACACGTTGCTGGGTTACGGGTACTCGGTGAGGTTGGCGACGTTCGTGGAGGAGTTGCTTGGGCCTCCCGTGGAATTGATGACGTGAGCGATGGTTCCGGTGCCGCCCAGGGAGACCGTCACCATGTGGTGGAAGCGGACCCCCGGCGTGTTCGGCGCCTCGAAGGCCCGCTCGGCCACCACCGCGGGGTTGGCGCTGAAGTAGCAGTAGCTGCCCAGCCCCCAGGCCTCATGCGAGGTGACCGAACCGGCAACCTTGTAGGCAGCCCAGCCCCGGGTGGAGCCGTTCATCCAGGACGCCTGGTTGGGCGGATCGTAGGGCATCTCGTTCTGGAAGAAGTAGGTCCGCCCGCCGTTGCCGTTCCAGATGACCTGGTACTGGTGGAAGTGCTCGACGAACAGCCCGTAGAACGTCACGTTGTCGCCGTTGACGACGAGCCCGTTGACGGTCGTGTTGGTGTTCCACCCGACGCCACTGCCGTGGTCGGCCCGCCAGATCCAGGTGTGATCGCCGATCACGTCATCGCTGTTGATCACCAGGCTCTGTGACGCCTTGCCCACCCCGGCGCCGCCGACGCGGAAGAAGACATCGTGCAGTGAGGTGGGGTCGGCCGCGTGTGAGGCCGCCGAGCCCGCCGGGCCGACCTGCATGAGCGTCGCCGAGTTCACGGTCCCGGCGTCGATCAGCAGCCCGGCGATCTTGACGCCGTCCACGTCGGCGACGGTCATCGCCGTGATGCCGTTGTCGGGTACGAACGTCGCCAACCCGAGACCGAGCACCACGGTGTCGGCCCTGGTAACCCTGATCGTGTCGTTCAGGTGGTAGACGCCCGGCGTGACCAGCAGGTCCTTGCCCGCGGCCAGTGCCGCGTTGATGTCACCAGCGGTGTTGCCCGGCTTGACGACGAAGAACTGACTGATCGGCAGCGACGTGCCCGCGCCCGGCCACGACACTCCGGTGGAGTTCGACTTCAGCGCGGGCACGAACACCTGGTAGGCCCCCGCCGCGTCGATGTAGAGGAACGGCTTCTCCCGTACCACCGGTGTCTGCCCCACCGTCGTGTACGGCGGGCTGGGGAAGGCGTTGCCCGGCGCGCCGGACACCCCGACGAAGACCATGTTCCAGTTCGACCCGCTCCAGGACCCGAAGGCCGAGTTGCGGGAGATCCACTGCTGTTGCGACCCGGACCTGACCTGACCGTCGATCCGCGAGTCGGAGATCCACCCGCCGCTCGACCAGCCGCCGTCGTCCAACTGCAGGTTTCCGCGCACATGCATGCGCCGGTACGGCGCCGCCTGCGAGACCGCCCACCGATCCGTGCCGCCCGCCGGGGTGACCGAGAGGTTCTCGGCGGAACGCCAGAAGTTCTGCGTGGCGTTGCCGCCGAACCAGTCGGCCTCGGCGTGCACGGCCCCGTTGACCGTCACCGCGTCCGGCGTCTGTCCCAGGCCAAGGACCTGGGTGTAGAAGCCCACGTTGACGTCCACGTTGTAGGTGCCCGGCTTGAACAGCAGCGCGTACCGGTCGGCCCCGAACTGGTTGGACTGCTGCTGGCTGAACACCGAGTTGAGCTGCGACTGGATCGTGGACGCGGGCATCGACGGGTCGAAGACACGCACGTTCGGCCCCAGGTCGGGATCGGGGCCACCGCCGCCGCCCGACAGGGTGAACGACTGCGCCGCCGTGCCGTTGCAGGCGTACTGCACCAGTTGCACGCTGTCGGCCGTGGAGGCGCCCGGCACGTCGAGGCACTTGCCGCTGTTCCTGTTGACCAGGTGGTACGTGCCGCCGGATTCCTCCACCGGCAGCCACTGCTGGTTGTTGCCGCCGCCGTAGGCCCACAGCTGGACCGGCGCGCTGTCGGCGGTCGAGACACCGGTCACGTCCCAGGCCTGCGCGGCGTTGAGCGAACTGTTGACCCGGTAGTAGCCGCCGCTGGTGGCCTGGAACTGCCAGAGCTGCGCGCCGCTGCCGTTGCACGCGTACTGCTGGACGACGGTGCCGTTGGCGGTGGCGGCGGAGCGGGCGTCGACGCACTTGCCGCTGTTCTTGGCGACCACGGTGGTCAGGCCGGTGGGGACGGCTGCCTGCGCGACCGGCATGAGGACGAACCCGGCCGCGATCAGCATGAGGACGACCAGCGTACGCATCAGAACCCCGCCGTCAGTCGGGTGAAGTCCCAGGCGTTCTGGGAGACGCCGCTGCAGGTTTCGGACAGCCCTCCGGAGCAGGGGCGGTCGCGGTTGACCGACCAGAAGGCGAGCCTGGTCAGGCCATGGGAGTTGGCGTAGTCGCGGATCTGGGTCCAGGTGGCGACCGAGGTGACCTCCGACTGGTCGGACAGGCCGTTCATGCCGGAGATGCCCATGTGCGCGTACGCCGTGGCGTCCGACCAGCCGAACGCCGACTTCAGAGCGTTCTTCAGCCCTTCGGCCGCGTTGACCGTGCTCTGGTACATGTTGGACCCGCCGCCGAAGTCGAACGGCATGATCGTGTAGTTGTCGATCGGGACGCCGAGCTCCCTCGACCGGTTGATCAGCCGGGTGCCCGCGCCGGCCGGGCCGCTGGTGGAGGTGCCGAAGGTGACGACCACCTTGACGTTCGGGTTGTTCGCCTTGACGATCTTGAGGCCGTTGAGTATGCGGTCCTGGACGGTGTAGTTCTCGTACTCGTCGGTGTTCTCGATGTCGAAGTCGACGGCCGCGGGCCCCAGTGCGTTGATGACCTGCTGCACGGCGCCCGCGTACGCCTCAGGCGTAGCGCAGTTGGGGCCGAGCTTGTTGCCCGACCAGCCGCCGAAGGAGATCTGGACGCTGCCGCCCTTGGACTTGATCGTGTTGATCGCCTGCTGGTCGGCGCCGCCGGTCAGCGCACGCGAGCCGTCCCAGCGGGGCGTGCAGCCGCCGCCGGACAGGATGAAGGCCATCGTGAACGACTTGACGCCGGTCGCGTCCATGACCGTGCCCGGGTTGGGCGGGCTCCCCCACCCCATGTAGAGGTACGGGGCGCCGGGCAGCTTGCCGGGAGTGGGGGTGCCGTCGCCGGAGGGCAGGGTCCACTTCTGGTTGGCGCCGGTGCCGCAGCTCCAGATCTGCAGGGGCGTGCCGTCGGCCGAGCTGACGTTGGTGGCGTCCAGGCACTTGCCGAGCGCTCGCAGGGTGCCGTCGGAGGCGGCCGTCCACTGCTGCGCGGCGGTGCCGTTGCAGTCGTAGATCTGCACCTTGGTGCCGTCGGCGCTGCTCGCGCCCGCCACGTCCAGGCACTTGCCGAGTGCGCGGATCGTACCGTCGGACTGCGTGGTCCACGACTGGGCGGTGGAGCCGTTGCAGGTCCAGAGCTGGACCTGGGTGCCGTTGGCGCTGTTGGCGCCGGCGACGTCGACGCACTTGCCGCCGTAGCCGGTGATCCGGCCGGTGGCGGCCGAGGCCGGGACGGCGAGGCCCGCCACGGCTAAAGCCGTCACGGAGGCAAGGATGATTCCTCGTCTTTTCATGGGGGTGTCACTTTCTGTGGGGGGTGTACGCCGGTGGCCGGCCGCCGGGCGTAAGTGAGCACCATGGCTGAGAGAAATTCGCGGTCGTGACCTTACGGTGACCTTACGGTCGCCCCATAAGAGCGTCAATACTTAATTCAAGGGTTTACGTAAGACCTTGAAGAGTGGGCCCTCAGCCGCCCAGGAACTGATCCACCACCAGGATGGCGGCGCCGAGCTTGACGCCCTCCGACCCCAGGTGAGCAGCCTCGATCGCGACGCGGTCGTAGGAACAGCGCAGGGCGGAGCGCTCCGTGGCCGCCAGGATCGCGGGCAGGTGGTCGCGGGCGAGCAGCAGGCCCGCCCAGCCGCCCAGCACGATGCGCTCGGGATTGAGCAGGTTGATCAGGCTCGCCAGCCCCGCGCCCAGGTGGCCGACGGCCTCGTCGAACAGTGGACGCGCGCCCGGGTCGGCCAGCAGCGCCGCGAAGGCGCTCTCCTCCTCGGTGCCCGCCAGGTCGATCCCTGCCCTGGCGAGGACCGACTCGGCGCCGACGTAGGCCTCCAGGCAACCGCGCGCACCGCAGCGGCAGGGGCGGCCGTCGACGACCACCGTGGTATGGCCCCACTCCCCCGCCCCACCGGACACGCCGCGGACGGTGATGCCGTCGGTGATGATGCAGGCGCCGACCCCGCTGCCGATCAACACCATGATCATGTAGTCGCTGTCCCGTCCCGCGCCGAACCAGTGCTCGGCCAGGCCCAGCGTCATGGCGCCGTTGTCGACGAACACGGGCAGGCCGGGAAGCATCTCGGCCAGCCGTACCCCACTCCAGCCGAACGTCGGCGAGTCGACGACCGAGCCCCGCACCATGCCGGGGACACCGACGCCGACGCCGAGGACGCGGCCGGCGTCCACCCCCGCCTGCGCGATCACCGCGGCGACGCCTTCGCGGATGTGGCCGGCCACCAGGTCGGGAGCGTGCTGTCCCGGGCGCAGCGGGGTCTCGGCCTTGGCCCGTGGCGTCATGGACAGGTCGAACAGCTCCACGCCGACGCGGGTCTCCCCCACCTCGACGCCGACCGCGTACGCGTGGTCGGCGTTGACGCGGAGCTGGACGCGTGGCCGGCCGCCGTCCGACTCGACCCTGCCCACCTCGACGGCGATCCCGTCGGACAGCAGGCCGGTGACGACGTTGCTCACCGTGGCGGGGCTCAGTCCGGTCGCCTTGGCGAGCTCGAACCTGCTGCGCTCGCCGTCGAAGAAGAGCGTCCGCAGCAGCACGGCCTTGTTGGTACGCCGCACGTCACGCGACGTCCCCCGCTGCGGCCGGATCATACGGTGAAGTCTAGGCCCCGCACTTGACCCTGAGACCCGCGCTCATCTCAGTGGTAGACGGCGAGGGTAAGCGCGCCCGGGCGGCGTTCGTACTCGGTGATCCTGGCGGTAGAGACCCTCATGCGGATGGTCACCTTGCCGTCGGCTCCGGGCTTGACCGTGCCCAGGCAACTGAAGCTGACACCGCGCTCCGAGGGCGGGTCCGCGCAGGGCGACCCAGGCCACCCACGCCTTCAGCAACGCCGTTTGCACGAGGTCCTCGGCCAAGGCCCAGTCCCTGGTGAGCAGATATGCGGTATGGAGTAACGGGCCGAGGGCTGCGAATGCTCGGTGTACTCCTGGATGATCGTCGTCTCGGACGTGTCGATGAGTTTCGACGCCCGTCAGTGGACAGGTCGGCTGAATCGCTGTTCACCTGGGGCGGAGCAAATCCACGCAAGCATCAAAGCGGCTGCTCCAGCACGTGTTTCAACTCAGCGAATCCGGCCGCCGCATAGAAGGCCTTGGCGCCCTCGTTGAAGTCCAGCACGTCGGTTAGCAGCCTCCGGCAGCCCTCCAGCCTGCCTGCATCCCGCACGGCCTCGATCAGCTGACTCGCAACCCCGCGTCTGGCGGCTTCGGGATCCACCGCCAGCTGATCGAGAACGATGAAGGATTCGGCTTGGAGGAACGGGTTTTCCTCGCGACGCACGATGACAGCCACGGCATACCCGACTGGACGATCAATCTCGGCGATGAACGCACGCGTGACGTCTTTGGTCAGGAGAGACGCGAAGTAGTCGGTCAACTCCTCTTCGGGCGGGTCGACGCAGTATAAGTCGGGCCGGTGAGCGGCGTGGATCGCATGAACGTGAGGGTTCAGCACGGCCAGGATTCTGGCGTCCTCTGCTGCGGCGGCGCGGATCTTCATGCAGGCACCCTAGATCCTCCACCGCTCTCAGGGGAGAACCAGCTGTTCAGCGCTCCCACCCTCAGCGACCTGCTCCAAGACCCGCTCCAGGTCACGGGACGAGGCCAGCGGGGAACTCCACGACAGACGCAGGCCCTCGCCATGCCGGCGCGGGACCACATGCACGTGGCAGTGGAAGACATCCTGCCCGGCGGCCTCGCCTGTGTTGTGCTTCACGTTCACGCCTTCGGGGGAAGGCTGTCCTCAGCGGAGCGGCGACTCGACGTACCAGGCCCACCACTCGGGTCGACGCGACCAGCCCCAAAATATCTCTCTGTAATTTCCCAGAAGCGCTACGTAGTGGTCACAGATGGGCGGTACCGGACCGTAGCGGCATCTGTGCGGAGCAGAGCGCTTTGCGCATCTATAGCGATCGGGGGAGAAAGGATCCCTGCCGATGCGCAGAGAGTGGGAGCTGGAGGACCTCATCGAGTGCTGGACACTGGATGAGGCCGAGGCGGAGTTACTGGCGAACAAGAGCGGTGCCACCCGTCTCGGATTCGCACTGATGCTGAAGTTCTTCGAGCTGGAGGGCCGCTTTCCGCGCCGGGAGGACGTGCCGAAGGCAGCGGTGGACTACGTGGCGGGGCAGGTGAAGGTCGATGCGGCGCTGTTCGCCGAGTACCGCTGGTCGGGCAGCACGATCGAGTATCACCGGGCGCAGATCCGCCGGTTCCATGGCTTTCGCGAGCCGACGGTCGCCGATGAGGACAAGCTGACGTTCTGGCTGGCCGACAAGATCTGCCCAGTGGAGACCTCGCGGGAGCGGCTGCGCGCCGCGCTGCTGACCCGCTGCCGGGAGGATCGCACTGAGCCTCCCACGCCCAAGCAGATCGAGCGACTGGCCGGCGCGGCCGAGGCACTGTTCGAGCGGGAGTTCACCGCCACCACGATGCGCTCCCGGGCCAGGGTGACGGTCTTGTCGAGTTCAGGGCGGGTGGAGGCGCGGGCGTAGCCGATCCGCGCGTGCCCGACCGGATCGGCGCCGACCGCGCCCGGGCGGGGTAGCTCGATCCAGGCCGTGCCCGGCTTGCGGAGGGCCGGGGTGGGGACATTGAGTGCCTTGGCGAGCGCCGGCGCGCGACACTCGTGATGTGGCAGCCGCGCATCGCATACTTTGGCTGTACTCTCGCCTTACAGCCAAAGCATTCTCACTTCTGCCGACGCTGGCGCGTCACTTCACGAGCGCTTTTATTCCGAACAGTTTTTCCGCATTTCGGAACGCAATTTTTTCCTTGGCTTCGCGTGGCAAATCGACTGCCCGGAACCAGTCGGTTTGAGTTTTCATATTTGCAAACGGATAGTCGGTTGCAAACATCACTCGATCCACACTTATGTACTTCAGCAGGAGATCGAGCAGTTCAGTCTGGGGGAATGCGCTGGTTGTGAACCAGAAATTGTTATGGAAATACTGCTCGAACGGCTTCTCCAGGCTTTTCTCGGTCACTTCGCCCATCTTCTCCACGATGCGTTTGTAGAAGAACGGAAGACCCTCTCCCATATGGCCGATGATAATCTGAAGCTTGGGATGCCTGTCGAATACTCCTGAGGTGATCATTCGGAGGCACTGAGTAACGACTTCCTGGTGCCATCCATATGCAGAGATGCTGAGAACCTGGTCCTGAAACTCCTTCTGATATTTCGGCCGCATATTGCTGTAGTAGATTTCGAAAACCTCGTCAGGCGGCAGGCCCGGATGGATGTATATCGGCACATCAAGGGCTTCGGCGCGCGCCAGCAGGGGCTCAAAGTCGGGATGGTCGAGGAATTTCTTCCCGATGATTCCATTGGTCAAGCATCCCAGGAAGCCATCTTCCCGAACTGTGCGTTCCAGTTCGTCTGCCGAGGCCTCTGGATTCTGCAGAGGCAAGGTTGCAAATGCCTTGAACCGCCCCGGATAGGTGGCCATCGGTCCATCGACGAGCAACTTGTTGAGACGATACGCAAAATCGATGCCCTTCTGACCTTTGACATTCTGCACACCTGGCGTATGTGCGGAGAGGATTTGAACGTTGATCCCCGCCTCATCCATTGCACCGATGCGGCGCGGGCCGAGCTCGGCAAGACCAGTATCCTCGAGGAACAGCCTGTCGTTCAGCACCATCAACTCACGGGTGGAAAAGGTCTCTTCCGTGCCGATGAAGGGCAGGTCCTGGTCTCGCAGTGAAATGTCAGAAGTCTTGTCCGAAGTCTCGTTCTCGTTCGCTGCTGAGACAATGGCATGCGTGGACAAGCCGGCACCAATGCCAAGTGCCGTGGCGGCGGTTAGAAAGCCGCGGCGTCCCATGGACTTCAGGTCAGCCATCACTAGCCTCCTACATGCGGGTTGCATCGCTTATCTGGATACCTACTTCCTACCGGGCGAACCTGAGACGACCGTTAAAGAGCTGCTATCACGACGACCGGGTGGTGCGCGCGTCCCGGGGCGAGCCGACGCGCGGCCAGCGGGTGGCCGAGCTCGAGGCGACGCTGCTCGACCTGTACCGCGACCCGGCCCTGGTGGAGAAGCCGGCCCTGCTCGGCGAGCGCGGTGGCGCCTACTATTCGGAGGCGGCGGTCGGCCTGCCCACCGCCCCCGTCCCGCCGGAGATGGCCGGGCTCATCGGGCACGTCTCCGGGTACGAGGAACTCGCGCTGCAGGCGGCCCTGCACGACGGCCGTCAGCGGGTCTACCGGGCCCTGCTCGCCCACCCCCTGCTCGCCCAGCACGAGAAGGCCGACGCGCTCACCGACCAGCTCATCGCCGCCGGTGCCCAGCACCTGGCCTGGGTGCGGTGACCGGCCTCTTCCTCGCCGTCGACGGGCGAGCGCGCCCTGGTCGACAACGGCTGCTTCGCGCTGCTGCGGGCGGGCACCTCACGGCCCGACGCCGTCGCTGTGGTCTGCGGCGCCGGCACCAACTGCGTGGGCCGGGCGGCGGACGGCCGGACCGCCCGCTTCCCCCGCCCCCGGCCCGATCTCCGGCGACTGGGGCGGCGGCCACGACCTGGCCGAGCACACGCTGCGGCTGGCCGCCCGGGGCGAGGACGGCCGGGGCACCCCGACCGTCCTGTCCGCGGCCGTGGCGGCGCACTTCCGGCGACCTGATCCGGCGGCAGGCCGGGGAGATCCTGGGCCAGCACCGGGTCGCGGCCGGGCGGCTCGACCTGCTCGCCGCCCCGCACGCCCTGGTGCTGGGCGGCGGGGTTCTGCAGGCCCGTCGGCGCGGCGCTGCTCGCGGTCGACGCCCTCGGCACGGCCGCCGTGGCCGAGCAGCCCATCCGCGCCGTACTGACTATCGGACCCCGGCGGTGAACCACCGGTTCATCGCTTCCGTGAACGACGGCACGTCACCGCCGGCCCACGCGACGATGCCGTCCGGCCGGATCAGCACGGCGTCGAAACCCAGGTCGTTCTCGGCCGGGCCGCTCACGTACCGGACGCGGTCGTGCCAGGGTGCGGCCACGTCCCGCAGGGAACCGGCGAAATCGAGGATCACGCCCTTCCCGTCCGGCAGGAGGTCGGCCAGCGCGGTGCCGTCGGCCAGCCGGAAGGCCGGCGCGTTGCGGCCGACGAGCGGCTGGTCACTGCCGAGGTCGTAGTGCAGAGCCAGCCCGGAGAGCCGGTCGTAGATGTAGGTCGCCACGTCCGGGGTCCGGATCAGCTCCCGAATCACTCCCTGAACCGCCTGCGAGAGCGGGCCCGGCCGCATGATCGCCACCTGGGCGCGGGACCAGTCGAGCACCCGCGCGGCGATCGGGTGCCGCTCCTCGGTGTACGTGTCCAGCAGCCCGGCCGGCGCCTGCCCGTGGACCGTCGCGGCCAGCTTCCAGCCCAGGTTCAGGGCGTCGCCGATGCCGAGGCTGAGCCCCTGCCCGCCCAGCGGCGAGTGGATGTGCGCGGCGTCCCCGGCCAGCAACACCCGCCCGCGCCGGTACGTCGTCGCCTGCCGCGCCCGGTCGGTGAACGTGGACGCCACCCGGACGCCGGTCAGCGTCACGTCGGTGCCGGACACCCGGCGCAGCACCTCCTGCAGGTGCTCAAGCGTCAACGCCTGGGAGCGGTCGAAGGCTCCGCCGTCGAAGTCGTTGATACCGACGTGTCCCTCATGATGGGTCCGCAGGTACATGCCCTCGGGCGTCAGATTGAACCCAGGGCGCAGCTTCTCCGGGTCGTCCATGGTGACGTGCGTGGTGTAGCCGGTGAAGGTCGGATCGGTGCCCTCGAAGCCGAAACCCGCCGCGACGCGTACGGTGCTGCGCCCGCCGTCGCAGCCGACGACCCAGCGGGCCACGTGCTCGTCCGCGCCGGCCCGGACCACGACATGGTCGTCGTGCGGCTCGACGCCGGAGACCGCGACACCGCGGCGGATGGTGACGCCGAGCTTGGCGGCGCGCTCGCCCAGCACCGACTCGACCGCCTCGAGACTGGTCACGATGCGTTCCGGGGCCGGGCTGGGCAGCCGGAAGGGCAGGGTGCCGACGTCGATGGCGTCCGGGTCGACCAGGATGCCGGCGAAGTGAAGGCTGCGCGGCAAGATCACATTCTCGCCGTAGCCCGACGCGGTCAGGATCTCGGCCAGCATCCCCCGGCGGTGGAACGCCTCGACCGAACCCGCCGACAGCGTCCGCATCCCCAGCGGCAATGACTTCCACGCGGCGTCCGGACCCGGTTCCCGCTCCAGCACCTGGACGGTGCAGCCGGCCCGGGCCAGCTCACCGGCAAGGAGCAGGCCGACCGGCCCGCCACCAACGATCAGCACGTCATCCACGACACAGATCCCCTCGTTCGTACGGTGGATCCAGACTCGCGTGAACGCCTCTCACGGGACGCACACGGCGCTCGCACGGGACCGCGCCCCGGCCGGGCCCGGTGAGCGGCGTGTGCGTGTCGCGTGAGTCGCGTGAGAGGTGCGGGCTACGACCCCGGGTCGCCGAGCCGGACCGCGGTGTCCCGGTCCAGCGCCCGACCTTCCGCGTACGCCTCCGCGAACTCCTCCCGGCCCAGCTCGGCCCGCACCTGACCGGCGAGTTCGCGGATCAGCGGATCGGTGTCGTCGTCGGTTCCACGCAGCCCGGCGGCCGCGCCGAGCAGAACCGCCGACTCCCCCGGCCGTCCGCGCGCGGCGGCCAGCTCCGCCGCGTGCACCGTCACCGCCGACAGAATCGGCAGGTCCCCGCTCCGCCGGGCCGCCGCGAAGGCCCCGGTCAACGCCGTCGCCGCACCGGCACCGTCGCCCAGGCGCAGGCACAGGCCGGCCCGGGCACATCCGGCCAGCGCGCGCACCAGGTCACCGGGGGTCGCCGTCACGCCGGACAGTCCCGGCGGCACGGCGTCGAGCAGCTCCGCCGCCCGGGACAGCTCGCCGCGCCGGACCCGGATGCCGGCCTCGCGCACGTCGAGCACGGCCAGCGTCCAGCTCGACGCCACCCGCACGGCTCGGTCCCGGGCCGCCTCGATGGTCGCGATGGCCCGGTCGGTGTCGCCACTGCGCAGATGCAGCTCGATCCACCGCAGGTCGACGTCCATCCGATCGCCCAGCGTCGGCGATCCGAAGTTCGCAGCCAGTGACCGGGACTCGCGCAGGTCGGCCAGCGCGCCGTCGAGGTCGTCGTACAGACGCAACTGCGCCCGCAACGACAACGCGCAGGCCTGGCTCCACCGGTCGCCCGCCCGCCGGAAGCAGTCCAAGGCCGCTTCCACATCGCTGCACATCTGACCGATCCGGCTGACGTTCTCGAGAAACTGCGCGCGTAACAGGTAGGCGTAGCCGGACAGCCATACGTCGTCGCCGGCGGTCAGCTCCTCGACGACCGCCGTCACCGCCTTCTCGTCGCGGAGGAAGGCCAGCGGCAGCAGAACCAGCGCGGCTTGCGGGCCCGGCACCGCGGGGCCGGCGAGCAGCCGGTCGCTCAGCTCACAGATCGCCCGGTGGTCCTCGCCGGCCGGCGCGCCCGGCACCCGTGACCAGATGCCGGCCTGGCTGAACAGGTGGATAACGAGGGCGCGGTCGCGGCCGGGGGCCGGCCCGCCCGGCGTCGCCAGCGCCTCGCCCAGCCAGTACGTGGCGTCGGAGCGCCGGCCGGACATCTGCCAGTACCAGCTCAGCGCCAGAGCCAGCCCGACCGCGCCGGTGCTGTCGCCGGTCGCGCAGAGGTGGCGCAGGGCGGCCTGCAGGTTGTCGTACTCGGCCCCGATGACCTCCATGGCCGCCAGCTGACCAGGGCCGCGCAAGCCCGGGTCCTGGCCGGCGACCAGCTCAGCGAAATGGCCGGTGGCCCGGTCGCGGACGGCGTCGAGGTCGCCGCCGGCCGCGAGGCGCCCGGCGCCGTACTCGCGGATGGTATCCAGCATGCGATAGCGGCCCGGTGCCGGTCCCAGCTGCAGCAACGACCGGTCGACGAGGCCCGCGAGCAGGCCGGGGACGGCACCGGCCGGTATCGACGAGCCGGCGCACACCGCCGTGGCCGAGGCACGGGTGACGCCGCCGGGCAGCACCGAGATCCGCTCGGCCAGCGTGCGCTCGTCCTCGGTCAGCAGGTCCCAGCTCCACGCGATGACCGCGCTCAGCGAGCGATGCCGGGGCAGCGCGGTGCGGTTGCCGGTGGTGAGCAACCGGAACCGGTCGGTCAGCCCGTCGGCCAGCTCCGGCAGGGAGAGGGTACGCAGCCGCGCGGCGGCCAGTTCGAGCGCCAGCGGCATCCCGTCCAGGTCGCACACCACCCGCCGGATGTCCGGCCAGGTGGCCGGGTCGACGTCGAATCCCGGTCGTACCGCGGCCGCGCGCTCGGTGAACAGGCGCACCGACGGCACCGCCCGGGCCCGGCCCAGGTCGAGGTCACCGGTCGGCAGCGCGAGCGGACCCAGCGGCACCAGGGCCTCCCCGTCGACCGCCAGCGGTTCGCGGCTCGTCGCCACCACCCGCAGCCCGGAGCAGCGGGTCAGCAGGGCCGTGAGCAGGTGGGAGGCGGCATCGACGAGGTGCTCGCAGTTGTCGACGACCAGCAGGATCTCCCGGCCGCCGAGCTGGTCGACGAGGACGTCGACGTCGCCGGCACCGCGATGCTCGCGGCGGTCGAGCAGGGTCCCGGACCGCGATCCGATGCCCGCGAGCACCGCCGCGCCGATCTTGGCCGGTTCGGCGATCGAGGCGAGATCGATCAGCCACGCACCGTCGCGGAAGTCCCGCTGGTGGCGGCGGGCGGCCTCGACGGCGAGGCGGGTCTTGCCGGCGCCACCGGGACCGAGCAAGGTGATCAGGCGGTCGGTCCGCAGGCGCGCGGCGATCCGGGCGAGCTCGTCGTCGCGGCCGATGAAACTGGTCAGCGGCGCCGGCAGATTGCCCGGTCCGAGCCGTTCGGCCGGGGTGGCCGGCACCGGGCCGGACGGCTGCGCGCGGAGCAGTCGCAGGTGACGGTCACGCAGCATGGAACCGGGGTCGGCACCCAACGCCTCGGCCAGGGTGCCGCGGAAGCGCTCGTACACGGCCAAGGCCTCGGCCGTGCGGCCCTGGGCGGCGAACGCGTCCATGAGCAGCGCGACCGCCCGCTCGTGGACCGGTTGCCCGGCCAGCAGGGCGGTCAGGCGGGCGGCGGCCGCGCCGGCGTGCCCGACCGCGATCTCGGCCTCGGCCAGATCGGTGACGGCGTCCACCGACGCATGGGCCAGCCCGGCCGCCACCGCCGGGGCCACCGCGGCCAGCAGCGCCGGCTCGGCACCGGGACGGAGCCCGGGCAGCGTGACCGCCGCACCCAGCACGTCCACCGCGGCCCGCGGGTCGCCGGCCTGCAGGGACTCGCGGCCAGCGGCGGCCTGCCGTTCGAACCGCAGCACGTCGACGTCGGCGTCCCGGACGGCCAGCCGGTACCCGTCGGCCACCTGCGTGACCGCGTCGGCCGAGCCGAGGACCTTCCGCAGCCGCCACACCAGCGTCTGCAGAGCGTGCACGGGCTCGGCCGGCGGCTCGGCGCCCCAGATCGCCTCGACCAGGACGCCGGCGCCGACGGTCCGGCCGCCGGCCAGCGCCAGCCGGGCGGCCAGGCACCGCAACCGCGCACCGGGAACGCTCAGGGCCTCGCCACCACGGGAGACCGCGAACCCGCCCAGAAGGTCGATGCGCAGCCGCGCAGCCTCGTCCATCCCTCGATTATCCCGCGCGACCGCCCGCGCCCCCCAACCAAGTGCCCGGGCGGCCGGGAACGCTGCCAGGCGTCGTCGACGACGTGGACCGCGCCGGGGCGGATCTCCACCGAGCCCCAGGCGACGGGAGGCGCCTGCCGCGCGAAGCCGTGCGGTACCTGCAAAAGCTGTTCGAGAGCGAGGGCGACACCGTCAGCGGCTGGATCCGGACCCGGCGGCTCGACCTCGCCGACCCGAAACTCGCAACGCTGCCGGTCAGCGCGGTGGCCGCCCGCTGGGGGCTGCTCAACGCCTCGTACTTCGCCCGCCTGTTCAAGGCCACCTATGGGCATTCCCCGCGCGAGTACCTGCGGGGTGCCCAGCACACGACGCAAGCTGGCTGAGCTGATTGACTCGGCGTGGCTCGCATGAGATCTGGGGTGGATCGAGCATCAGGTGGGGCACGCTCTTCCAGACGTGGTTGCCGTCGGATTCCGGTCCATCGGTAAGTGGTGTTAGGGCGATCTTGAATAGCTCGGCATGAACGCGGCAGGGAAGGGACTCGGGCAGCCGAGATCGGCCCACAGAAGAGAACCACACGTCCCCGCCCGCGCCTAGCAGCCGGGGATGAGTTGTCGCTGATCGTCAAAATTCCGATGACCACGCTCAGCCCTGGTCCGGCTCTTGCCGCTCGGGCAGAAGTCCGTTGAGGATCTGGTTGAGCCCTGCGGTGAACACCAGGTCGCCGCGATTCTCGGCGTGCGGGCTGTCGGCTTCGGCGCTGGCCCGGATCAGGAGCGGGTACTCGCCGGTGCCCATGAGCGTGGTCATGTACGGGGTCAGCGCGTCGAGCCATTCGTCCATGCTCAGGCCCACGCGCTGCAAGGCCTGCTGCTCGGCGAGTTCTCCGATGACGAAGCCGCGTACGAAGGCCTGCAGGATCTCGCCCGCCATGAGCATCTCGTCGATCCGTAGGCCGATCCCGTCCACGGCGGCGAGGTTGTGCTCGGCCCACTTGAGGGAGTTGGGCCCGTACGGGAGGCGTCCCGGGGCGAGGGTGGCCATCCAGGGATGGCGGTGGATCATGCCGCGGGTGCGGTGGGCGATGGCGGTCAGGTCGGCACGCCAGTCGCCGGTCAGCGGCGGCGGAGCACCGTCCTCGCCCTCGGCGTGGTCGACCATCAGGTCGTAGAGCTCGTCCTTGCGCTCGACGTAGCGGTACAGGCTTGCCGCGCCGATCCCCAGCTCCGCGGCGACCCTGCGCATCGACACCGCTTCCAGGCCCTCGGCGTCGGCCAGCGCGACTGCGGCGGCGGCGATCTGGGAGCGGCTGCGTGAGGGCGCGGGCCCCTTGGCCGCCCGCTCCGGCCGGGCCCAGATCACGGTGTGCGCCCCCGGCGTGTCCTCTGGCTGGTCGTTGCTCACCGTTCCCACCTCGCTTGTGCGAACAACGTTCGAGGTAGTAGCGTACCAACAACGTACTGCGAACAACGTTCGGAGAAGAGAGGTTCGAGTGCTCCCCACGATCCCCAGCGTCGCCGTCATCGGCGCCGGTCCAGGCGGGCTGACCTGTGCGCGGATTCTGCAGCAGCACGGCGTCCGGGTGACGGTCTACGAACGCGATTCAGGTCCGGACGCCCGCGATCAGGGCGGCTCGCTGGACCTGCACGAAGACGACGGACAGATCGCCCTGCGACGAGCCGGGCTGCTGACGGAGTTTTTCGCCCTGGCCAGGTTCGAGGGACAGGAGATGCGCGGGCTCGACCCCGCTGGGCGCCTGCTCACCCACCACCTGCCCGCAGCCCGGGACAAGGACAGCCCGGAGATCGACCGCGGGCAGCTGCGCGGTCTGTTGCTGCGCTCGCTGGAGCGGGGAACCGTCCGCTGGGGGCACGCGCTGGCGTCGGTGAGCGGGCCTGAGAGCGGATCGGAGGGCGGACGCCGCAGGCTGACCTTCACCCATGGCCCTGCCGTCGAAGCCGATCTCGTGATCGGCGCGGACGGCGCCTTCTCTCGCGTCCGTCCCGCGCTCTCGGCAGCCACACCCCGGTATACCGGTGCGGGAGTTCGCCGGCTGGTCGACATCCATGATGCGCATGATCACTGACAACGACGGCGCCTACGTGAACCGGCCGCTGTTCGCCCTGCCGGTGCCCCACACCTGGCGGTACTCACCCAGCGCGACGCTTCTGGGCGATGCCGCCCACCTCATGCCTCCCCTGGGCGCCGACGTCAATCTCGCCATGCTCGACGCCAGCGAACTCGCCCTGGCGATCGTCGGCCACGCCACCACCGGCGAGGCCGTCCGGAGCTACGAGGCCACGATGCTCCCTCGCGCCAACGCCATCGCGGCCAGGCTCAAACACGGCCTCGACCACATGCTGGCCGTCCCCGACCGGCCCGTGCGCCAGCCATCGTGACCACACATCGACCCTTTTCAACCTCTTTTATCGCTGACAGGAAGTGCATCACCATGAACGCCACATCGTTGAAGATCCTCATCTGCGGCGGCGGCATCGCCGGCCCGGCAACAGCCTTCTGGCTGGCCCGCGGCGGCCACCAGGTGACGGTGGCCGAACGATTCCCGGCGCTGCGCGCGACCGGCGCGCAGATCGACCTGCGCGGACAGGGTATCGAGGCGATCGAGCGGATGGGCCTGCTCGACACCGTACGCAACAACCTCGTGCACGAGCCTGGCGTGGCGTTCGTGGACTCCAAGGGCAGACGATGGGGAACGGTCATGGCCAACACCTCGGGCAAAGGGCGCCAGACCATGACCTCGGAGTACGAGCTCATGCGCGGGGACCTGGTGCGCATCCTGCACGAGGCGACCCGGCAGGACGTACGGTACGTCTTCGGCACCAGCGTGGACGGCTTCGAGCAGGACGAACACCGCGTGCTCGCCCACTTCGCCGACGGCACCTCGGAGGAGTTCGACCTGCTGATCGGAGCGGACGGCCAGGGCTCACGCATCCGCCGGGACATCCTGCCCGAGGGGGAACCCGACCCGTACTGGCCGGTGGGCATCCACATGGCGTACTGGTTCATCCCGCGTGACGAGACCGACAGCGACATCCGCGAGACCTACAGCGCCCCCGGCGGCCGGATGATCATGCGCCGCAGCCACAACCGCACCGACACCCAGGTCTACTTCGCGCTGTGGGAAACCTCCGAGGAAGCCACCGCCATCCACCGCCGGCCGGTAGAGCGCCAGAAACAGTTCTGGACCGACCGGTACCGCGACGCGGGCTGGCAGGTCGAACGATTCCTCACCGGCATGCGCGACACCGACTTCTTCTACTCCCAAGAGGTTACGCAGGTCCGTACCGGCACCTGGAGCAAGGGCCGGGTCGCCCTCGTCGGAGACGCGGGCTACTGCTCCTCCCCGTACAGCGGCATGGGAACCTCAGCCGGCCTGGTGGGCGCGTATGTCCTGGCCGGAGAGATCAACCGCAACGCCGAGGACATCCCCGCCGCGTTCGCGAACTACCACGCCACGCTGCGTCCGTTCATCGACACTGTCCAAGGCGAGGTCAACCCGAAGCTGCTGCGCGTCGGCTTCCCGCAAGGACGACTCGGGATCAGTGCCCTGCACGCGTTCGGCGCGGCAGCCAGCTTCCTCAAGCTCCCTGAGATCGCGGCCCGGTTCGCCAAAGAAGACCGTGGTGGCACCTGGCCACTCCCGGACTACCACCCGGTCGCACTCTGACCTCCGAGAAGAGGAAAAGAGCCAAGATAATCATCGAATTCGGCCACGATGGCATTCGCTGATCGGAAGGCGCAAGCCCGCGTCGACCCACCCGCCGCACCCAGCGTCCGCCAGTGCTCTTATCGTCGTGGTGGCGGCGTAGCCCTGGACGGTGAACAGCTGTCGCCACCACCAGGATCCCCTCGCGAGGGCTCAGCTCGTCTCCCGGGCGCGTCACGACTGGCGGAATACCCACTTATCGCACGGTGGAGGGGGCACTGACGTCGCGATCGTCGCAGCTCTCGCCGTCGGCGAGCGCCCGGTACACGCTGGCCACCGAGGGGTGCTCGCCCTGTTCTTGCCGGACGGGATGACCAGCTTGCGGGCGATGTCGGGCACGGCCACCCCGCGCGCACGCAGCGACTGGGCGTAGGCGATCATGTCGTCGTCGAACACCTTCGGCCGGCCGCCGTGGCGGCCGCGCTCGCGCGCCGAGGCCTGGCCTTCCAACGACTTCTCCCGGATGTACTCCCGCTCAGACTCGGCCATACCGGCGAAGAAGGCGAACAACGCCGCCCGTGCCCCGACGGATCGTAGATGCCCTGCAGCGGGCCGCTCAGCAGCTCCAGCTCGATGTCGTAACGGCGTAGCTCCTCGACGATGGCGAGCAGTTCGGCGGCGCCCCGGCCCAGACGCTTCATCTCATGCACCGTGACGATCACCCGCTGATGCGGGACGGCCCGCTTGATGGTTCGGGCATAATCCATCCGCCTTCAAGGCGTCGAGCTGGCTGTCCAGCTCCTGCTGCGCGGTGCTGCAGCGGGCGTAGCCGACCCGAGTCGGTTTGACCGCGGCCGCCGGAGCCATCGCCTCCACCACCGGGCCCGCCTGCCAGGCGCGCCCGGGCCCGCGGTCGGCGGGAGTACGTACCTCCAACTCGGTGCGCAGCTGGGGTACCAACATGAAGCGAGCTCAGTCATGTCGCAGAACTGACCATTTCTGCGTGCACTAACAGTAGCGATGGTTACGCAGAGCTGCTTCGGGGCTGGTGGCGCGGACCCGAGCGGGGAGCCTGCCATGTCGGCGACCCGGTCCCACGCACCGGACGGTCATCCACGGCAGAAACGCGGCGGTCGCCCGGCGACGTACACGCCCGGATATCGGCCAAGAACCCGTCCTCAAGCGGACAAGGTCACAGCGCAGCACAGGTCCGGAAATGGGGGCTCAGCCGTTGTAGTCGCGGATTTCCCAGAAGCGGGAAGGGTGGCCGTCGCAGGTGTACTGGACGGCCTCGATGTTGTTCTGGGTGCTGACGCCGCCGGCGATGGTGAGGCATTTGCCCGTCTGGACGTTGCGGAATTCGAAGTGTTGGCCGACCTGAGTGCCAAGCGCCCAGTAGCGCGAGGGGTGGGTGTCGCAGGTGTACTGGAGGGCGACGACGTTGTTCTCGGTGCTGACGCCGCCGGCGATGGTGAGGCACTTGCCGGTCTGGCGGTTCTTGACCTGCAGGTACGCGCTGGAGTAGCCCCAGACGTCCCAGCGGCGGGAGGGGTGGCTGTCGCAGGTGTACTGGACGGCGTGGACGTTGTTCTCGGTGCTGACGCCGCCGGCGATGGTCAGGCACTTGCCGGTCTGCCAGTTCACGAGCTGGACGTTCGACGCGGCCCAGACGGCCGTGGACGACGGCGCGGCGGATGCCGGGGTGGCGGTGGTCGCGCCTAGGGCGAGAAGGGGAACGATGACGGCTGCTGTGCGAAGCATGTGGGACTTCATGTGACCCAGCGTGCGGGCGTGGGGCCGGCATGGCCTGAGTACCTCGTACTCAATAGCGGGTTGCTCTGGACAATGGACGGCCGCGCCTCACGCCGGGCGCTTGCCGGAATGGCCGGGTGGCCACAAGCGGACAGGCCCTCGCACCCACAGACGTTCCCGAGCAACCTGCCGGGTGGGCGTCGCCCAGTCGATCACGATCGTGCGGCTCGGCGCGGCCATGACACAACCATGACACGGCGCTGACGAGGCGGGGACACGGTCGCCCGACAGTAGATGGGTTGACCGGCGCCTGTTCCCTGGCGGTGTCCGGCTGTCTCCGTGCCGCTGAGGAAGGCTGATTGATCGTGGCTGAACGCGTACGCGTGGCTGTGCTGGCGGGTGGGCCGTCCGCCGAGCATGAGGTGTCGTTGCAGTCGGCGCAGGCTGTGCTCGATGCTCTGCCGAGGGATCTGTACGAGCCCGTCGCCGTCATCATCGACCGGCAGGGCAGGTGGCCGGTGGAGCTGCGACGCGATCTGGCGGACGTGGTCTTCCCCGTGCTGCACGGGCCGTTCGGCGAGGACGGCGTCGTCCAGGGGCACCTGGAGACGCTGGGCATCCCGTACGTGGGCTGCGGCGTCCTGCCCTCCGCCGTGGCCATGAACAAGGTCGCGATGCGGCGCGCGTTCCTGGCGGAGGACATTCCGGTCACCCCGCATGTGTGGTTCACCGAGCACGAATGGCGCACCACCACCGACTACTGGGGTCTGGTGAAGTCGCTCGACTGGCCGATGTACGTCAAACCGGCCGGCATGGGCTCCTCCATCGGCATCTCACGTGTCACCTCCATCGAGGAACTGCGCGCGGGCGTCGAGCTGGCACTCGCCCACGACCGGGTCGTCCTCGTCGAGCAGGGCGTGACCGCGCGCGAGGTCATCTGCGGCGTGCTCGGCGGCTACGACACCCCGGATGCCTCCGTGCCCGGCGAGCTCATCGTGCCCGGCGACTGGCTCGACTATGAGGCCAAGTACCTCAGCCAGGCCGAGATCGCCATCATCCCTGCCGTGCTGCCGGAACGGGTGGCCGAGGACGTACGCGAGCTGGCCCTGCGCGCCTTCCGGGCGATCGGTGGCTACGGCCTGTCCCGTGTCGACTTCCTCTATGAGGAGGACACGGGACGCCTCTACGTGCTGGAGATCAACACCATGCCGGGGTTCACCTCCCGTTCCGTCTACGCCAGGGCCTGGGGCGCAAGCGGTGTCCCGTACCCGGACCTGCTGCGCCGCCTCATCGACCTCGCGTTCGCCAGGAGCGGCTCATGATCCCCATGACGCTGAACGAGATCGCGCAGGTCGTCGGCGCAAGCCTGTATGACGTACGCGACCCGCAGGCGCTGGTGACGGCGCCCTCGGCGGTCGACTCCCGCGAAGTGGTGCCTGGCGGCCTGTTCGCCGCGACGGTCGGCGCCCGCGTTGACGGTCACGACTACGCGGCCGGTGCCATCGCGTCCGGTGCTGTCGCCGTGCTGGGCTCGAGGCCCGTCGGCGTGCCCGCACTCGTGGTCGAGGACGTCCAGCTCGCGATCGGCCTGCTGGCCAGGCACCTGCTCGAACGCATCAGCCCGACCGTGATCGGCCTGACCGGCTCCGTGGGCAAGACCACGACCAAGGACCTGCTGGCCCAGGTGCTCGAACGGCACGCCGCGACGGTCGCCACCGACAAGTCGTTCAACAACGAGCTCGGGCTGCCGCTCACCGTGCTGCGTGCCGATGCCACCACCCGATACCTGGTGCTGGAAATGGGTGCGGGCCGGAAGGGCGACCTGACATACCTGACCGGAATCGCGCCGCCACAGGTCGGGCTGGTGCTCAATGTCGGCACCGCGCACGTGGAGCGCATGGGAAGCGGGCCGGCCGACATAGCCGAGGCCAAAGGCGAACTGGTCGAGGCACTTCCGGCGGCGGGGTTCGCCCTGCTCAACGCCGACGACCCGTACGTCATGGGCATGGCCGGCCGCGCCAAATCCCAGATCCTGTTGTACGGCCGGTCGGCGGAGGCGCAGGTGCGGGCCGAAGACGTGCGGATGGGCGACCGCGCGCGAACCGCGTTCGAGCTGGTGACGCCCGCCGGCCGCGCCCCGGTCGAGCTCGACCTCATAGGTGAGCACCAGGTGAGCAACGCCCTGGCCGCCGCCGCCGTGGCCACCGTACTCGGCCTGGGCGTCGCCGAGATCGCCGATGGGCTGAACGCCGCACGGCGGCGCTCCGCGGGCCGGCTGGAGATCGTCGAACGACCTGACGGCATCACCATCGTCAACGACGCCTACAACGCCAGCCCCGAATCCATGCGGGCCGGGCTGCGGGCGGTGAAGGCCCTGGCCGGTACCCGTCGTACCGTCGCCGTGCTCGGCGCGATGGGGCAGCAGGCGGACGCCTCCCGCGCCCGGCACGCGGAGATGGGCCGGCTCGTCGCCGACCTCCGCTTCGACGTGCTGATCGCGGTCGGAGCAGGGGATCCCCTCGCGATGGCGTGGGCAGCGGCGTCCTCGAACCAGGGCGTGACCGTCCATACCGTCGAGGACGTGGCCGGGGCCCTCAGGCTGGCCACCGACCTTGTCGAACCGGGAGACGTGGTGTTCGTCAAGGCCTCCAGCGAGATCGGGCTCGGTGTCTGCGCCCGTGCGCTGGCCGACGCCTGACCGTTGGCGCATCGCCGCTGGTGATCGCGACAGCCCATCACTCAGGAAAGGACCGTGATCATGGACTCGGATTCCGTACGTGATATCGACCGGCGGCGGCTGGTGGACCGGATCCCGCCGGACATCCCGCCCGGCGGGGCCTGGGGGCGCCGGCCGGCGAAACGGAGTTCGACGCGCGCTATCGGTATCATCGGCGGGCTGAGCTGGGAATCGACGGTGATCTACTACCAGATCATCAACCAGCGCGTACGCGAGCGACTCGGCGGCAGCCATTCCGCCAACAGTCTCATCTGGTCGGTCGACTACACGACCGTCGAGGACCTCATCTTCGCCGACCGCTGGGACGAGGTGAGTACGTTGCTGGCTGATGCGGGCCGGAAACTGGAGGATCTCGGCGCCGAGATCCTGCTCATCGGCAGCAACACCTTCAGCCGGGTGAGCGACGACGTGGCGCGGGCCACGAGCGTGCCCGTGCTGCACATCGCCGACGCCGTGGGCACGGAGGTCCGCGCCAGGGGGATGCGCAAGGTCGGTCTGCTGGGCACGCGCTTCACCATGGAGCAGCCCTTCTACCGGGATCGGCTGGCCGCCCACGGCTTCGACGTGATCGTCCCGCGGCGGGAGCAGCGGGAACTGGTTCATCGCGTGATCTTCGAGGAGCTGGTGCGCGGGGTGATCCGGGAATCGTCCAGGGACGCGTACGCCCGGATAGTCGCCGATCTCGCGGACGACGGCGCTGAAGGCGTCATCCTCGGCTGCACGGAGATCGAGCTCCTGATCAGTGAGAAGGACACCGCCATCCCGGTGCTGCCGAGCGCCCGGCTGCACGCGGAGGCAGCGGCCGGCTTCGCGCTGGCCGACTGACACACCCTCGGTCGCGGCAGCCGCGCAGGAGCTCCAGCCGAGTCGTGGCCGGGTGCGCGCTCGGGGGTGGGCGCGTACCCGGCCGGTCAGGAGTGGTCAGGCCGTCCGGGCCGTCAGCAACTGGACGACAGCTTCGGCCGAGGGCTGGGCCGAGGCCGGGTTCTGGCCGGTGACGAGGTTGCCGTCGACGACGACCTGGGGGGCGAAGGCAGGTCCGCCGTCGAAGAGCGCGCCGGCCTCGCGCAGTCGGCTCTCCAGCAGCCAGGGTGCCTTGTCGCCGAAGCCGAGGGCCGTCTCCTCCTCGTCGGTGAAGCCGGTGAGCCTACGGCCGGCGAAGATCCAGCTGCCGTCGGCCTTCTTGGCCGGCAGGAGCGCGCCGACGCCGTGGCAGACGGCAGCGACGACCTTGTGCGGGTTCGGGGTCAGCGCAGCGTAGATCGCGCCGATGGTGGGGTTGTCGGCGAGGTCCTCCATGGGGCCGTGGCCGCCGGAGACGTAGACCGCGTCGAAGCGGTCGGGGTCCACATCCTCCAGTCGGGCGGGTGAGGCGAGAGCGTCGGCGAGGCCGGCGAGGTAGTCGCGCTGGTTCTGGATCGCGGACTCGTCGTTGTTGTTCATCGGCAGCGACAGGCTGGCCTCGTCGACCGTGGGGGTCACGCCTCCGGGCGTCGCGATGGTGATGTCGTAGCCGGCCTGGGTGAACACCTGGTGCGGGTGGATGAACTCGCCGGCCCAGAACCCGGTGGGGTGGGCGCTGCCGTCCTTGAGAGTCCACTTGGATGCGGCCGACACGACCAACAGGACTGATGTCATGGTGATCCTCTTTCTTGAGATCCGGAAGCCCGGCGTTATGTCTTAACCGTAGACACAGATAACATCCATCGGCAAGCGTACCCTGCTACATGCGATTTCCATGCGGGTGCGCACCATGGATGTTAGTTGCTAACCTGGTATTGTCATAACGCAAATCGCTGCAGCGTTTCCGTGCAGCGCGGCGCCGTCGGCGCCTGTCCGTCATGAGGAGAGCCATGTCCAGCACCATCCGCGCGGTACGGATTCCCGAGATCAACGGCCCACTCGGCCTCACCGACCTGACCAGGCCTGAGCCTGGGGCTGGTCAGGTGCGGATCACCGTGGAGGCCTGCGGGATCTGCCACACCGACCACAACATCGCCCGAGGTGACTTCGGCGATGGACCGTTCCCGCTGACTCCCGGCCACGAGATCGCGGGCCGCATCGACGCCGTCGGCACGGGCGTTGACGGCTGGGAGCGCGGCGACCGCGTCGCCGTGGGTTGGTTCGGCGGCAACTGCGGTGACTGCCTCGCCTGCCGGGAGGGGGACCAGATCAACTGCGTCAACGGGCAGGTCCCGGGCGTCTCCTACCAGGGCGGCTACGCCGAAGCCCTGGTCGTCCCGGTCAGCGCTCTGGCGCGCATCCCCGACGGGCTGTCCGCCGTCGACGCCGCGCCGATGGGCTGCGCGGGCGTAACGGTCTTCAACGCTTTGCGCCGTACCTCCGCCCGGCCCGGGGATCTGGTCGCCATCCTCGGCCTCGGCGGCCTCGGGCACCTGGCCGTGCAGTTCGCCCACAAGATGGGCTTCAACACCGCCGCGATCGCCCGCGGCCCCGGCAAGGAGTCCCTGGCCAGGGAACTCGGCGCAGACCACTACATCGACAGCACCGCGCAGAACGTCGCGGAGGCCCTGCAGGCCCTCGGCGGCGCGAAGGTCGTGCTGGCCACCATCACCGAGCCCTCGGCCATGAGTCCGGCCATCGACGGACTGCGGGCACGCGGCGAGTTCGTCGTCGTCGGCGCGTCTCCGGAGAAGCTCGAAGTCAGCCCCTACCAGCTCATCTCAGGCCAAAAGACGCTCCGGGGCCACGCATCGGGCACCTCCCGGGAAGTCGAGGAGACCTTGCGCTTCGCCGCACAGTCCGGCGTCCGCGCGATGGTCGAACTCGTACCGCTGGATGACGCCCCGCAGGCCTTCAGCAAGATGCTGGCCGGAGACGCCCGCTTCCGGATGGTCCTCACCACCGGCCTGTGACCAAGCCTGAGGGCCGGACGACCACACAGAGGCCGGCCCTCAGCACACCGCCCAACGCCGCCCCGCGCACCCACCGCGTCGCCACCCAGAGCGACGTGACCTGCACGGGCGTCCGGCGCCGCGGCGGTGGACGTCAGCCCCACCATCACCTGGGAGCCAACGATGAACCTGCCCGAAGCCGCACCGACCCGGATGCTGCTGGACGGAGAGTGGACCGGCGGCGCCGGCACCTTCCCCGTCCTCAACCCCTCAACCGGCGAACCGATCACCCACGTGCCGCGCGCCTCCCCCGATGACGTCGCCCGCGCTGTTGACGCGGCCGCGCGGGCCCAGGCCGAATGGGCCGCCCGCCCACCCCGCGAGCGCGCCGAGGTACTGCGCCGCGCCTTCGAACTGACGGTCGCACACCAGGACGAACTCGCCCTCGTCATGGCCCTGGAGATGGGCAAGACCCTCAAGGACGCCCACAGCGAGGCCGCCTACGCCGCCGAGTTCTTCCGCTGGTTCTCCGAGGAAGCCGTCCGCATCGGCGGCGAACTGCGCCGGACCCCGGCGGGCACCAATCGCATCCTGACCTTCCGCAAGCCGATCGGCGTCGCCCTGCTCCTCACGCCGTGGAACTTCCCCGCCGCCATGGCGACCCGCAAGATCGCCCCAGCTCTCGCCGCCGGGTGCGCGGTGGTACTCAAGCCGGCCTCCGACACCCCGCTGACGGCGCTGCTGATCGCCAAGCTGCTGCAGGACGCCGGCGCCCCACCCGGCGTGGTGAACGTCCTGACGACGGACAAGGCCGGCGAATTCGTCACCACAGCCCTGAGCGACAGCCGCGTGCGCAAACTGTCGTTCACGGGCTCCACCGGGGTCGGCCGGACCCTGCTCAAGCAGGCCGCCGACCATGTCGTGAACACCTCCATGGAGCTCGGCGGCAACGGGCCCTTCATCGTCCTGGAGGACGCGGACCTGGATGCCGCAGTGGAGGGCGCGATGCTCGCCAAGACCCGCAACGGAGGCCAGGCCTGCACCGCGGCGAACCGCTTCCTCGTACACCAGACCGTGGCCGACGAGTTCGCCCGGCGACTTGCCGCGCGCATGGGCGCCCTGCGGATCGGGCCCGGCACCGACCCGGCCACCGAACTCGGTCCGATGATCAACGCGCGAGCCGTGGACGGGATCGCGGACAAGGTCGACCGGTCCGTGGCCGTGGGCGCCCGAGCCGTCATCGGTGCGGCACGCCTCGACCGCAGCGGCTTCTTCTACCCGGCGACGGTCCTCACCGACGTCCCCCGGGACTCCGCCGTGGCAACCGAGGAGATCTTCGGCCCCGTCGCACCGATCATCCCCGTCAAGGACGACGAGGACGCCGTCCAACTCGCCAACGCCACGGAGTTCGGCCTCACCTCGTACGTCTACGGCTCACTCGCCCGCGGACTGCGCGTCGCCGAACGTCTCGAAGCCGGCATGGTCGGCCTCAACCGTGGTCTCGTGTCCGACGCGGCAGCACCCTTCGGGGGCGTGAAGGAGTCCGGACTGGGACGAGAAGGCGGCTACGACGGCATCGACGCCTATCTGGAAACCACTTACGTGGCGACCGACTGGTAGTTGTCCGCAGCAACAACCTTGGAGTCGGTTTGCTCCGATGGCGTTAGTGCTTAGCTGCTAACGATTTCCTGAGCCTGGGGGAATTCGTTATGCGTGATCTCTGTTCACTCACCGCAGGCAGATCGGAGCCGAAGTAAGCTGCTACGGCAGTAGGAGGTGGATGGGCAGTGCAGGAGACAACGGCAACCCGTGGCCCTTTGACTGCGCCGAACACCGCCGGCCTGGTGCTGGGGTTCGTCAACACGCGCGCGACAGGCAACGGGGATCCCGAGCGGCTGGGTGACGCCCACGCCCTGCGAGCCTGGGCCGAAGAGGCCGTCATCGACCTGGGTGACTGGGTGCTCTCCGACGCGGACGCGGCATCCGCACGCGACCTTCGACAGGCGCTCGTCACCATCCTGCTCGCCCATGTCGACGTGCGGGAATCCGGGGGGGCGCTGTCCGAGGCGGAACAGCGCCTTCGCCAGGCGGCCGCACTGCACCCTCTCCAGCCGGTGATCACCGCTGATGGATGCGAGTTCGTCTCCGCACAGCAGGGCGTACCAGGGATGTTCGGGACGATCTTCGCTGCGATCGCTGACATCGCCCAGCGGAACATGTGGTCACGCATGAAGATGTGCCGCAACCTCCCCTGCCACGTCGGCTTCTTCGACAAGACGCGCAACTCCTCAGGCCTGTACTGCAGCCCCAGTTGCAGCAGCCAGGTGACCATGCGCGCATACCGCGAACGACAGAAGGCAGGCCAGGGAACCCCGAACACGAGCACGATGAAGCATTGATCAGGAACGTCTCGTCTCGGCATCCACATCGACGCCGTCGACGATGATTCTTGATCATTACTGTCAATCATGGAGGACGCCGTGAACACCCACCCGGGCATGACCGGTGGTGAACACGTCGAGGAGCCGATCCGCAGATGGCTGTCCCGGGATGCCCTTCCCGGCCATAAGATCCAGCACGCCAAGGCCCTTGCCGGCGGGTACAGCAATGCCAACACCCTGCTCATCACCGACACCGGCCATCAGTACGTCCTGCGCCGCTACCTCGACCACAACACCTGCGCTGTCGAAGCCGCCCTGGTCGGACGCCTCGCCGGCATCGTGCCAGTCGCCGACGTCATCGCCGCCGACACCGACGGCTCGGTGGCGGGCCAGCCGGTCATGGTGTCCCGGTTCATGCCAGGCGACATGGTCAGCACGATCCTCCCCGAACTTGAGCCGGGCCAGGCCGGAGCCCTCGGCCGCTCGGTCGGCGCTGTCCTTGCCGCGATCGGCACCGTCACCTTCCCCCGTCCGGGCTTCTTCGACGGCCCCGACCTGGTCCCCGGGCCAGATGGCATGGAGCCCACCGCCGACCTGCCCAGCTTCGTCGACCGCTGCCTGCGAACCGGCAACGCCCATCATGCACTCACTCCTGCCGAGCAGGACGCCCTATGCCGGCACGCGGCCGCGTCAGCACCCGCTCTGCATACCGTGCGCGGCGCCCATCAACTGATCCATGCCGACTTCAACCCCAAGAACCTGCTCGCCGCGCGGCATAACGGGAACTGGACCGTCACCGCCGTCCTGGACTGGGAGTTCGCCTTCAGCAGCTCTCCGCTGTTCGACATCGGCAACATGCTCCGCTTCCCCGCCGAGCTGCCACCGGCGTTCGCCGATGGTTTCATCACCGGATATGTCAGGGCCGGAGGTGACCTGTCGGACAACTGGCGCCAGATCAGCCAGGCCCTTGATCTGTTCGCCCTCGCCGATTTCCTCACCCGTCCGCCCGAGCACCTGTTCTTCGGCAAGGCCGTCGATCTCATCCGGAAACTCCTCACCGACGACGGCCAGGGAACCTGACGCCAACGATCGCGATCCCGCGCGGATGAGCCCCATCGAGATATGGCCCGCGACCAAATGAGTCGCACCGGTGAGCTGGATCCCAACGCGCGGGCAGCGGCTGACTGTCGTAGGAAAGCTGCGCAACCAGCGAGCGGACCACAGAGCGGTCACATCAGTCCGCGTAAGACGCCCGAGTCGCGCTGATGGTGAGCGTTCAGACGATGTGGGTGTCGTACTCCTCGCGATTGGCGAGCACCTCGGCCATGTGCGTCTCGGCCCACATCTTGATGCCGCGCATCATGTGCTGGAGCGAGTGACCGAGGTCGGTCAGCTCGTACGTCACCGTGACCGGCACCGTCGGCGTCACGGTGCGGGTGACCAGCCCGTCGCGCTCAAGGGAGCGCAGTGTCTGGGTGAGCATCTTCTGGCTGACCCCGGCCAGCCTGCGGGACAGCTCGGAGTAGCGCATCGGCCGTGACTCGCCGGCGCGGTCTCCTCCGGGTTGGTGCGGGCCGTCGCCGCCGAGCGCGGCCAGGATCAGCGCGACCCACTTGTCGGAGATCTGGTCGAGCAACTGGCGGCTTGGGCACATCGCCAGGAAGGCGTCGTAGTCGCCCTTCGCTTCTGCTCGCTTCTGGGCCGCCGTCGTCGTCGGCATCGACCATTCCTTCCTACCGGGCGGTGACTTACGCACTTCTGGGTGCGTACTTCCCGCTGGAGAGCTACCGACCCATAGTGATGCAGGCCAGCCGTCGCACACAAGCCACGAGGCGCCGACCAATCCCAAAGCAACGAATGGAGCGAGCATGATCTGGACAGCCGGGTTCCGCACCGCAGTGATCAATCCCTACGAGCAGATCCAGCTCACCGAACCGCGCGGCTTCGCCGACCAGACGGTGCGTCAGGTGCTGCACATGGCCGGTGGCGGAGAACGCCTCCGCGTACGCCTGACGAACCGTTACGGCCGCACCCCCTTGACCATCGCCGCCGCAAGGGTCGCCACCGAGCACGGGCAGGCCGCCCTCACCTTCGACGGCGCCGAGCGGCTCGTCATCCCGCCGGGAGAGGAGGCCGCCGGTGACCCGATCGATCTGCCCGTCGCTCCGGGCGCCGACCTGTTCCTCAGCCTCTATCTCCCTGAGGAGACAGGCTTGGCCACCTATTCCCACATGCCCATGGAGACCGCGCACATAGTCGGCGGTAACCACGTCGCGTCTCACTCACTCCCTGATGCTGAGCAGGTAGAAGCCAGGTTCTACGTCTCGGGCGTCGACGTGCTCGCCCCGGACGCCACCGCGATCGCCGTGGCGTTCGGCGACTCCTGGTTCGAAGGGGTCGGCTCCACGACCGGCGCGAACAACCGCTCCGTGGACTTCCTCAACCGGCGCCTCAAGCGGGGATGGGTCGTCAACCAGGGCATCGCCGGAAACCGCCTCCTGCGGGACGAGGTCGGCGAGCACGGGCTGGCGCGCTTCGACCATGACGTTCTCTCGATTCCCGGCCTGACCCACGTCCTGGTGCACTTCGGCATCAACGACCTCGGCCTCCCCGGCATGTCCGGCGAGCCTCCCGCCACCTCCGACGCCCTCATCGAGGGCTTCGAGGCCCTGGCCCGCCGCGCCCACGAGGCCGCCCTGAAGATCCTCGCCGCCACCATCGGCCCCTTCGCGGGCGCCGTCTACCCCGGGATCAGTACCCCCGAGGGCCTCGCCGCCCGACGCGAGGTGAACGACTGGATCCGTACCACCGACACGTTCGACGCCGTCTTCGACGTGGCCCGAGCCGTCGAGAACCCCGAAGCCCCCGACCACATCCACCCCGACCTGGACAGCGGCGACGGCATGCACCTCAACGACAAAGGCGCCCAAGCCATGGCCAACGCCGTAAACCTGGATACCCTCGCCCTCTAGAATCACGCTGACCTCCAACTCGACCCCTACCTGGGGCGCGCGTGAGGAGGTGGAGCGCGGTCGGATCGCTGACGAGCGGCGTCCCGGAAAATTCCGCAAAGTAGTCCGGGAAGAGGTGTCGGATCGGGGCGGTGGTGTTCGTAGCAGGGGTGAGGCCGCCCGCAAGGGGGCGGCGCCGAGGCAGAGGAACCGCGATCATGAAGCTGACGATCCAGGCCTATCGGCCGGCCGGGCGTCCGCGGTATGCAACGGCCTGAAGTCCCTGACCACCGACTTGACACCACAGGAGATGATCTTCAGATGCGGTATCTGGTTTCCGTGATCGACGACAAGAACAATCCCGGCAGCACGGACAGGCGGCCTGCCATCAGCGCGTTCAACGAACGACTGATCGCCGAGGGCTACTGGGTTTTCGCCGGCGGACTCGCGGACACCGACACGGCCACGGTCATCGACAACCGGGGCGAGCAGGCGGTGTTCAGCGACGGGCCGTTCGTGGAGTCGAAGGAGTACCTCGCCGGCGTCTGGGTGTGGGAGGCCCCCGACCTCGACGTGGCGCTCAAGCTCGCCGCCGAGGCGTCGAAGGTCTGCGATCGGAAGATCGAGGTGCGGCCGTTCCTGTGAGCGACGTCGAAGAGGCGATCACCCGAGCCCACCACGACGAGTGGGCGCGGGTGGTGGCCGCCCTGACCAGGCGTTTCGGTGACCTCGGCATCGCCGAGGAGGCGGCTGCCGAGGCGTTCGCGACCGCCGTGGAGCGGTGGCGGGCCGACGGCCTGCCGCCCAACCCGGGCGCGTGGCTGACCACCACCGCCAACCGCAAGGCCATCGACCGGATCCGGCGCGAGAACAAACGCGACGACAAGCACAAGGAGGCTCAGATGCTGCACGACACCACCCCACCCGAGCCACTGAGCGCCATCGACGACGACCGGCTCCGGCTGATCTTCACCTGCTGTCACCCGGCACTGGCGATGGAAGCGCGCGTGGCGCTGACGCTGCGCATGGTCGCCGGCCTGACCATGCCCGAGATCGCCCGCGCCTTCCTGGTGGCCGAGAGCACTATGGGGCAGCGCATCACCCGCGCGAAGGCCAAGATCAAGGCGGCGCGCATCCCCTATCGGATGCCGTCCGCCGACGATCTGCCGGCACGCGTCTCCGGCGTCCTCGCCGTGCTCTACCTCGTCTTCAACGAGGGCTACCTGGCCACCAGCCCCGACACCGATCCCCTACGACACGACCTGACCACCGAGGCGATCCGGCTCACCCGCCTGATCCGTGTCCTCCTGCCGAACGACGGAGAAGTGGCCGGCCTGCTGGCGCTGATGCTCCTCATCGAGGCCCGCCGCCCCGCCCGGGTCTCGGCCGGCGGCGAGCTGGTCGCTCTCGACGAGCAGGACCGTGGGGCCTGGGACGCGGCGCTGATCGCCGAAGGTCACCGGCTGGTGCGCGAGCGCCTGGCCGCTGCCGCCGCCGGGGTGGCCCCGGGCCGCTACCAGATCCTCGCCGCGATCAACGCCGTGCACACCTCCGCCCGCGACATCCGCGACACCGACTGGTCACAGGTCCTCGCCCTCTACGACCAGCTCGTCCGCCTCGACCCCTCGCCGATCATCGCCCTCAACCGGGCCATCGCCGTGGCCGAGCTCGACGGCCCGGAGGTGGCGCTGGCCATCGTTGACCGTCTCGCCGAAGCGTTGGCCGGCTATCACGCCTACCACGCCACCCGCGCCGACCTGCTGCGCCGGCTGGGCCACAGTCAGCAGTCACGCGCGGCCTACGACCGGGCCATCGAGCTGGCAGGCAACACCGGCGAGACCGCCTACCTCACCCGCCGCCGCGACCAACTGCGGTAGCGCCCGCGTTTGAGGACCGCACTATGAAAGGCGAGGCCGGACGCTGCGCTATGGACATGTTCAGACGCCGACCCTTCTCGCCGAGCAACGGCGCAGGGTTGGGGGCGCCGGGTTGCGGCGGCTGTAGAGACGCGGCAGCGGCCTGGGCGCGTTCACCACCGAGCAGGCCACCCGCGTCACCAAGGCGGCCGCCCAAGCCCTGGGCATCGAGCCCCACGTGGACGCTTTCGCGGACATCTCCGACGAGCGCCTGGTCGAGGCCGCCGCCCGGCTCGGGGGCATCGACCTGCGGACCGAGACCCACGGCGACCCGCTGATCGGACTCAGCCCCTTCAGCATCGTCCTCGACACGCAGCCCGCCGAATCGGTCGCCGCCGGCCTCAGCGCCGACATCGACCTGCTCATCGGGACCAACACCGAAGAGGGGAACCTCTACCTGGTCCCCGTGGGCAAGTACGCCACCTCGACGGCCAGGGACGTCGACGACGCGGCGGCGCGTTCGCATCCGAAGCCGGCGCACCTCGTCGAGACGTACCGGAAGGCACTCCCCGAAGCGTCCTTCGGCGAGCTGCGCTCCGCCATCATGGGCGACGCGCTGTTCGGCGCGGGCAGCTGGGCGCTGGCCGGCGCGCATGCCGCCCACCCCGAGTCCGCCACGTACGCCTATGAGTTCGCCTGGCGCTCCCATGCCCTGGACGGAGAGCTCGGCGCCACCCACGCGGTCGAGCTGCCCTTCGTCTTCGACCTCGCGCACCTCCCCCAGCTGCACGGATCCGCCGCCCTGCTCGGCCCCGACCAGCCGCCCGCCGATCTCGCCGCCCGCATGCACGAGACCTGGGTCCGGTTCGCCAGGACCGGCGACCCCGGCTGGGACCCGTACGACGACGAGCGCCGGGCCACGATGCGCATAGACGCCGAATGGACCCAGGTCGAGGACCCCCGCGGCCAGGAACGACAGGCGTGGAGCTCACCCTTGAAGGACACACCATGACCAGAACCGTCATCACCACCGAGAACGCCCCCGCCCTGGCCGCCCCGCTGTCCCAAGGCATCCGCAAGGGTCCCCTCTTGCAGGTCTCCGGGCAGCTCCCGCTCGATCCGGACACCGGCGAGGTCGTCGGCACCACGGTCGCCGAGCAGACCACGCAGACCCTGCGCAACGTCACCGCCGTATTCAAGGCGGGCGGGGCGGGCTTGGCGGACGTCGTGATGCTCCGCGTGTATCTCACCGATCCCGCCCACCTGGCCGAGATGAACGAGGCGTACGCGGCGGCGGTCGGTGAGCCCTTCCCCGCCCGCACCACCGTCTACATGCAGCTTCCGCCGGGACTGCTCGTGGAGGTCGACGCCCTGGCGGTGCTGGGCGACTGACGAGGGCGTACACCAGCCTGCACGGTCGACAACTCGCAGCACCGCCATAACCCGGGACGATCTCACAGGGGGCCGCCGCAGCCCTGGCGGAACGGCTCCGGACGAACTCACCGCGCACATCCTCGCGGAACGATCAGCGCACCGTGCCGACACCAGCGGTGTTTCCCTGAAGACGGCGGCCGCGCGGATGGCGGCGTCCTGGGCGGTGGTGCTGCGGGAGCGCCCCGGCGATGAGGCCGCGCCGACGTCGATCCCGAAGATGATGGCGGCGGTGGAGCCTCTCGGCCCTGGAGCTTGATCTTCGGCCTGCGTCCAGCCCGACGCATCCCGTCGTGACGTCTGCCGGCGCTCAGGGACGCGGGCTCGCGCTCGTCGGCTCTTTTTGGCGGGCGAGGAGCCCGGAGATGGTCACCTCTACCGTCCTGCGCATCACCTCGGTGAAGTCGAGTCGCATGGCGGCCAGTGCCGGTTCGGAGGCGTAGGCGGCCAGCATCGCCTCTGATGGCCGGTCGCAGGGCCAGGCCGCGGTGGCCATCAGCAGGGTCGCTTCCACCACCCGGGGCGCGCCGTGGGCGCCGAGTTCGGGCACGTGCCGCAGGACCAGCTGGACCAGCGCCTGCATGGAGTGCTTGGCGGCGTACTTGTGCCGGATGGCGACCTCGGTGGAGATGTTGTGCTCCAGCACTGCGGCCTGCGCGCTGATCAGGTCGCACAGCACCGGCCGCCGCGCCATCGACTCGGCCAGAATCTCGGCCAGCCGGTCACCGCGCTCTCGCGGCGCGCCCTCGCTGGGCTGAAACGACCGCTCCAGCTCAGCGATCCAGTCCTGGACCTCGGCGTCCAGTAGTTGGAGCAGGACCGCCTCGCGCGAGTCGAAGTAGCGCAGCACATTGACCTTGGCCAGGCCGACGCGCCGACTCAGTTCGTTCAGGCTCAGCTTCGCGACCGGCATCTCGGCCAGCATCGCGGCCGCGGTCTTCAAGATCTGCCGGCGTCGTTCGGTCCGCTGCTCCTCGTTGCGGGCGCGCTTGAAGTTCACGAGCCCATCTTACATACCGCTGGTATTTTGCAAAGATACCGGTGGTGCGTTAGCGTGGCAAGAGACAAAATACCGGCAGTACTTAAGAGGTGTCTCATGTACCAGGTTCCGAGCCAGCAGGGAAAGCTCGCCGTGGTGACCGGCGCGAACAGCGGAACCGGCAAGGCGGCCGCGACCAAGCTGGCCGCGGCCGGCGCGCGGGTGATCATGGCGGTGCGCACGGTCGCCAAGGGCGAACAGGCGCGGGCCGAGATCCTCAGTGCCCACCCGGCAGCAGAGGTGGAGGTGCGGCGGATCGACTTGGCCGACCTGGCCTCGGTCAAGGAGTTCGCCCACGGCCTCATCGCCGACGGGCGCCCGGTCGACATCCTTCTCAACAACGCCGGGGTGATGTTCCCCCCGGTGCGGCACGAGACCGTCGACGGGTTCGAGCTGCAGCTGGGCAGCAACTTCCTCGGCCCGCTCGCCCTGACCGTGCGGCTGCTGCCGCTGCTGCTGAAAGCGCCCGCCCCGCGCGTGGTGACCATGAGCAGCGGCATGGCCGCCCGCGGCAAGATCGACTTCGACGATCTGAACTGGGAGAAGAGCTATGACCCGACCGGGGCGTACGGGCGTTCAAAGCTGGCGGACCTGCTGCTGAGCCAACACCTGGCCCGGCTCGCGGCCGAGCGTGGTTGGCCGCTGCTGTCAGCCGGGGCGCATCCCGGTGCCGCGGCCACCAATATCGCCGCCTCCGGCCCAAGGCTCGGGGGTGAGCCGAGCCTGCTGTTCCGCATCGCGTTGAAGATCACCCCGCAGCACAGCGCGGAGGCCGGCGCCGACCCGATGCTGTACGCCGCGACCGCGCCCGGCGTGGCCCAGGGCGGCTACTACGGCCCTCGCTGGGGGCTGGTCGGTGCCCCGGCCATCGCGCGGCCCACGAAGAAGGGCCTCGACCGCGTCGTCGCCGCCCGATTGTGGGCCGAGGCCGAGCGCCTGACCGGCGCCGCCCTCCCCGCCAGCCTCTGATCACCGACCAAGCGAAGGGCAAGGGGCATGACCCGGATACGCCAGAAACCCGGTTACTGATCGAGGGTGCTGATGCGGTGCGCGTACTCGCGGCGGGCCTTGCGCTGTGCCGGGACCGCCGTGTTCCCCGGGGGTGCCGTCGAGAGACTGGCAGAGGTCGAGGAGTCGGCGGTGACGCGCAGGGTGTAGCCCTGGCCGCGCCGTACGGTCACGCCCTGGTCGAGCGTGGCGCGCTCGGCGGGTCCCAGGTCGGCGGTGCGGAGGAAGTCGGCGACCTTGCCGGGCATGTCGAGGGCGACCGGCGCTTCCAGGGCCGGGGCGTCCGGGTCGGCGGCTGTGTACTCGGGCAGGAGGTCGGCGACGGCGGTACGGCTGACGCCGTGGTCGCGGGCCCCTGAGCATCCTCCGCTCAGCCGGCGTTGAACGCCTCGGCGACGGTCAGCGTGTCCTCGTACAGGTGCATGCGAACGATCCGGCCGCCCTCGACCGCCAGGTGCATGGCCACCGGTGTGGTGAACTCCTTGCCGCTGGCCGCGACGGTGTGCGTGAAGACCGCCAGCAGCACCACGTCAGCACCGTCGACGATGAAGCGCTCCAGCACGACCTTGCTCCTGCCCTGCGCGAAGTACGGCCACATCGTGGTGAAGTACGGCGCGACCTCCTCCCGGCGGGTACGTCGCCCGGTCCAGGGCAGCGCGTCACTGCCGGGGACGTGCCAGTCGATCTCCTCGGCGAACAGTTCCTGGATGCCGTCGGGGTTCTGCCTGCCGAGGCGCTCCACGAACTTCTCGGCCACAGTCCGCGAGGTCTGAGTATCTGTTGCCATCGTCCTTGTCCTTTGTCTCTTCGTCTGCTTGCTGTGTCGCTGTCCGGGGCCTCCTCCGGCCTGGGCGCCGAGACTGCGCGCCCTCGCCTGCGCCGGCACGGACGTGACCTCGACGCCAGACCGCGCGCCGTGCTCGGCCCTCTCGTGGCCAAGCACGGCTGGGACTTGCGGTGGCCGGCCAAGCCACTCGGCAGGCCCTGGCAAGCACTCGTATCTCAGGGTTGTGGTTGAGGTCCCATGCCGGCGAAGAGGGCGTGGAGGATCCGGTCGACATACTCATGGGTCAGTGGTTCCTGAGTGATCAGGAGCTGAAAGTACAGCGGGCCGGACAGGATCGCCATCGCCAGGTCGAGGTCGAAGCCAGATGACAGCTGGCCCTGGTCGCGGGCCGCCTTCAGCCGGGCGACGGTCTTGTCCGCCTGCGGGGTGATGAAGCGCTCGTTGAGCGCGGCGGCGACCTGGGGATCGTGCTGGGCCTCGCCTATCAGGGCCTGGAACAAGGGACCGAAGGGTGGCCTGGCCAGCAGGTCGACGGCCGTGTAGATCTGCGCGCGCAGGTCGGCGACGATGTCGCCGCTGTTGGGATAGTCCAGGCCAGGCTCGTTCAGCGACAGCAGCGAGTCGAGCAGCAGGGCTCCTTTGGATGACCATCGACGGTAGATGGTGTGCTTGCCGGCACCGGCGCGGGCCGCGACCGCTTCAATGCTCAGTTTGGCGTAGCCGATCTCCTGGCCCAGCTCCAGCGTGGTCCGCATGATGGCTTCGGTCCGGTCGGCGCCGCGACGATGGGGCGTGTGGGTCATGCCGACACCTTATCGGTACGGCACGTGCCGTACTTGACAGTGAAAGCCTGTTTGGGCATCATCACATCGGCACGGTCCGTGCCGATGTGATGGAGAGGGCGACACCCACCAAGGGCGGCGTGTTCTGCCTCAACGTGCACGATGTCGAGGCGACGAGACCTGACGTTCTCTAACCCCATTTCTCCGAAAGAAGGCGATTTGTAATGCCCATTCCTGCCGACCCGACCGTGGTACATCCGATGCCCGGGCAGCCGCGTCTGGTGCTGTTGAAGCCGCTGATCACGTCGCCGCTGATCGAGGCCGGGGAGTTCTCCTACTACGACGATCCGGACGACCCGACCGCCTTCGAGACCCGCAACGTGCTGTACCACTACGGGCCGGAGAAGCTGGTCATCGGGAAGTTCTGCGCCCTGGGCGAGGGGGTGCGGTTCATCATGAACGGCGCCAACCACCGCATGGACGGCCCCTCGACGTTCCCCTTCCCGATCATGGGCGGGTCCTGGGCCGACCACTTCGGCCTCATCACCGGCCTGGCCGGACGGGGTGACACCGTGGTGGGCCACGACGTCTGGTTCGGATACCGGTCCATGGTGATGCCCGGCGTCCGCATCGGGCACGGCGCGATCATCGCCTCCGGCTCGGTCGTCGTGGACGACGTCCCGGACTACGGCATCGTCGGCGGCAACCCCGCCCGGCTCATCCGCCGCCGCTACAGCGACGCCGACATCGACCGCCTTCTCGCTGTGGCCTGGTGGGACTGGCCGCTCCAGGACATCACCGACCACGTCCGCACGATCATGTCCGGAAGCATCGACGACCTGGAGAACGCGGCGCCTGCTCCGATGCGTCAGCACGTGGGAATCGAGTCATCATGAGTGGCCCGAGCACCGTCAAGGTGAAGTTCGAGATCGTCGAGTTCGACGAGAGCGTGTATGACGAGCACGCCGAGGGGCCCAAGCTAACCAGGGTCACGATCCGAAAGCGCTACCAGGGCGTGATCGAAGGAACGGGTGTCGCCGAGGTGCTCACGGCCCAAGGCAGCGCCGGCGGTGGCTACGTCGCCTCGGAGCGAATCGAAGGCACGCTCGACGGCCGCCAGGGCACCTTCGTCATCCAGCACTGGGGGCTGGCCGATGGAGCCGACCAGAGCAGCGAAGGAAGCATCGTCCCGAACTCCGGGACGGGAGAACTCGCCGGGATCGCCGGTCGCGCGATGGAGCGCGAGTTCCAAGTGCTCACGCTGGTCTACACGGTGTGAGACCACTCGAGCCGGACCTGACTCCCGTTTCAACGTTCCAGCGCTTCGGAATCGAGCCATCAGCATGTCTGTTTCGTCCCACCCCAGCCCGTTCGCCGGCTGGCTTGGCGCCCACGCCGCGCCGCTCACCCACCTCGACCCTGAGGCGCCGCTCGACGATCTGGAGCCGCTGCGCGAGCTCATCGGCGCGGCGCGCGTCGTCGCGATCGGTGAGAGCTCCCACTTCATCACCGAGTTCTCGCTCATGCGCCGACGTATCCTGCGCTTCCTGGTCGAACGCTGTGGTTTCACCGTCCTGGCCTTCGAGTACGGCTTCAGCGAAGGCTTCTCCCTGGACACCTGGGCCCAGGGGGAAGGCACCGACGACGATCTGTCGGCCCATCTCTCCGCGGCGATCCCGGTGGGGGTCGATGAGCCGCTGCGCTGGATGCGCCGGCACAACGCCACAGCCGCCCAGCCGGTGCGTTTCGCCGGGATCGACATCCCGGCGGCCGGTGGGTCCTTACTTCCCGCCCTGGCTCCTGTTGCCGACTACCTGCGTCAGGTCGACCCCGAAGTCCTGCCGGCGATCCAGCAGGCGATGCAGATCGCGGAATCGTTCGCCGGCGCCTCCGCGGCCTCGGCCGCACCGGCCTGGGCCCGCCTGGCCGCCGCCGAGCAGGACGCTCTCACGGCGATCCTGATGCGCCTGCTCATCCGGTTCCGTGCCGTCGAGGTGCTGTACGTCTCCCGCGCCGACCGGCACAGCTATGACATCGCCCTGCGTCGCCTCGAAGCCGCCTGCCACGCCGACTACGGCTTCCGCGCCATGGCCGGTCTGTACGCCGGAAACGGCCTGACCGCCGACACCTCGGCCCGCGACGTCTACATGGCCGGGTCGGTCTTGTGGCACCTGGAGCGCTTCGAACCCGGAACCCGCATCGTCCTGGCGGCCCACAACGCCCACATCCAGAAAACACCGGTCTCCTTCAACGGCCACCTCACCGGGCTCCCTATGGGACAGCACCTGCACAACGCCCTCGGCGACGATTACGTCGCCCTCGCCCTGTCCAGCGTCGGCGGGTACACCGCCGACATGCGCCCCGACGAGACCGCGCGCTTCGGCTTCGCCATCGACGACACCGCGCTGCAGCCGCCCGAGCCGGGCAGTATCGAGGCCGCCTTCGCCGACGCTGGGCTCGGGCTGAGCATCGCCGATCTCCGCCAGGCGCCTCGCGAGATCCCCGGCCCCGACCGCTATCGGATCCAGAGCGCCTATCTGCGCACTCCCGTGCTGGAGGCGTTCGACGCCGTCCTCAGCACCCCGACCTCCACCGTGGCCGACACGTCCGGTCGCGCCGCACGGTCACCGGTCGGACATGTTGTTGACGATCAGATCGCGCAAGGACGCGACGAAAACCTACGAGGAGAGTGACCAGTGACGAACGCCGACGTGATCATTGTGGGAGCCGGCCCGACCGGTCTCATGCTGGCCGCCGAACTACGGCTGGCCGGGGTACGGCCGCTGGTGCTGGAGCGGCAGCCGCAACGCCGGCAAACCCCGAAGGCCGGTGGTCTGGGCGGGCAGATCTTGGAGCTGCTGCGCTACCGGGGCTTGCGGGAACGCTTCGAAGCGGCCTGCACCGACCCGATCCCGCCGCCCCGGTTCCCGTTCGGCGGCGTGCACCTGGACTTCACCCAGCTGGCCGACCCGCCGCTGCACGCCCTGCCGCTGCCGCAACAGCTGCTGGAGCGGCTGCTGGATGAACGCGCCGGCGAACTGGATGTCGACCTCCGCCGCGGACATGAGGTGACCGCGGTGAGCCAGGACGATGCCGCGGTGACCGTGGACGTGCGGGGCCCGGACGGGCCGTACCAGGTGAGCGCCCGCTACCTGGTGGGCTGCGACGGCGCCCGCAGCCGAATCCGCGACCAGGCCGGCATCGGCTTTCCCGGCACCGTCTATCCGGAGGTCAACCGGCTGGCGCAGGTCACCCTGCCCGACACGGTGACCGTGCTCGGCAACGGCGGCCTTGACGTCCCCGGCTTCGGCACGATCCACGCGGGCTTCACCCGGACCGACCACGGCCTGTTCGGCATCGGCGCCTCGCCCACCTCCCCGGTCGTCTCCCTCTACACCATCGAAGACGAAACCACCGAATACGACGACGACACCCCGATGACCGTCGCCGAACTCCAGGACAGCCTCCGCCGTGTGCTCGGCGCGCACCTGCCGGTGGCCGAGGCGATCCGCCTGTCGCGGTTCACCTTCAAGGCCCGCCAGGCCGAACGCTACCGGCACGAGCGGATCCTGCTGGCCGGTGATGCGGCGCATCTGTTCCCGGCCACCGGGGTGGCCATCAACGCCGGCATGCTGGACGCGGTCAACCTGGCCTGGAAGCTGGCCGCCGACCTCCTCGGCCACGCCCCGGCCGGCCTGCTGGACACCTACCATGACGAACGCCACCTCGCCGGCGCCCGTACCATGCTGCACACCCGAGCCCAGGTGGCCCTGCGGCGCGGGCACGACGCAGCCGCCGAAGCACTGCGGGAAGTCTTCTCCGAACTGCTCACCGATGAGCAGCCGCTGCGCCGCATGGGCGCGCTGGTCGCCGGCTCCGACATCCGCTACCCGATGCCCGGCTCCGACCATCACCCGCTGGCCGGCACCTTCGCCCCCGACCTCACCCTGCACACCGACCAGGGCATGACCAGCGTCGCCGACCTCCTGCACCCCGCCCGGCCCATCCTCCTCGTCCTCGCCGACCGCCCGGACCTCCGCGAAACCGCCCAAGACTGGCGGCATCGCGTCGACATCCACACCGCCAAAACCGATGATCGACCGGCCGACGCCCTGCTGATCCGCCCGGACGCCCACATCGCCTGGGCCGCGACCATCGACGAACCCGCCGACACCGCCGCACCCTCGCTACGCGAAGCACTCTCCACCTGGTTCGGCAACCCCGGAGATGACGACGCGATCGCCGAGCTGAGGTAGGCCGCCTGGCCTGGCTCGCGATCATTTCGACCCGGCCCAGCGGGGGTAGCGGCCTTCGGCTTCGGCGGCGGCGATCCCTTCCGCGGTGAGCTCGTTCTGGAGGTCGCGCTGGAACTGGCCGACGGCGGTGATGACGTTGATGATCAGGGCGTTAGCGTCGTCGTCGGCTGCCAGGTCGTGGAAGTTGGACAGGACGCGTAGTACGACGCCGCGGGTTCCTTGGATTCTGCTCCGTTGCTACTGGGACCCTGAGGACGGCGACCCAAGCGCCGGGCCTAGAACTGCGTCGTGTCGAGGTGATCGACGCCGAGTTAGACGGTCTCCAGCGCGGTCGGCAGCGTCCCGTGAACTCGTTTCCTGACTCGGGTGAAAGACGGGCGACACTTCTTCCTTGGGAAGGCCCAACCACATGCCGCTCAGTACGACCCTGTGTGACGCCGACCTGATCGAACGGTCGTGGCGAGATCCCGAGGATTTCGCCTTGCTGTTCGACAGGCACGCGGGAGACATCCACCGTTATGTGGCCCGCAGGCTCGGCGACGACACGGCCGATGACGTCGTCTCCGAGACGTTCCTCGCCGCGTTCAGGCAGCGTCGCGACTACGACACCGCCCGGCCGGAGGCCCTCCCCTGGTTGTACGGCTTCGCGACCAACTTCATCCGGCGGCATCAGCGCGCCGAGATACACCGCTACAAGGCGTACTCGAAAGTGGGCGTGCTTCCCGACGCCGACGACGCCGCGGAACAAGCTCTTGAGCGGGCGAGCGCGCATGCCGTACGCCGCCCTCTCACCCAGGCGCTCGCCTCGTTGAAGGCCCGTGACCGAGACGTCCTCTTACTCGTGGCCTGGGCCGACCTCACTTACGAGGAGGTCGCCAACGCCCTGTCCATCCCGATCGGAACAGTCCGCTCCCGCCTCAACCGCGCGCGGGCCATCGTCCGCGACACCCTCGGCAGCACCGACCCCACGACGGAGCAGACCTCATGAACGAACTGACCGACCTGACGGAACTTCGCGACCTGTTCGCCGACAAGGCGCGCCCCACGGCGGACCGCCTCTCCCCCGCCCGTACCGCCCTCCTGACCGAAGCCCGCACGAAGCGCCGGCCCCGGGCCCGGGCAGTCGGCCTGCGGCGCTTGGTACTGGCAGGCGGCCTGGTCGCGGCGATGACCGCAGGAATGATCGCCGTCCAGACGTTCAAGCCCGCCGCGCCCGCCAGCGCCGCCGAGGTCCTGAGGCTGGCGGCCGAGGCCGCGAGCGCCACCCCGTGGCCGGAACCCCGCGACGACCAGTACCTCCACTACGAGCAGATCGCGGAGTCGCGCCCCGAGAAGGGGGTTCCCGACCCCGGTACGCGCCGCATCAACGGCGAGTTCTGGGATTCCGTGGACGGCTCCCGCCCAAGACTCAGCTGGGGCAAGCCGGAGAAGTCCAACCCCCTTCCCGGCCGCGGCGCGTACAAGGAACTCGAGACCCGGTGCTCCGGCTTCGGCGGCCCCACCTACGCCGACCTGCGTGGGTGGCCGACCGACCAGGAGCAGCTCCGGCACAAACTGGCCGAATACGGTAGGAAGATGGTCCTCAAAAAGGACACCGCGACCCAGATCTGGCGCGCCGGCACCGGCGTCCTCGGCCGCCCGATGCCGCCCAAGCTGCAGGCGGCCATCTTCAAGATCGCCGCGACCCTGCCGGGCATCGAGACGGAAGAGCTCAAGGACGCCACCGGCAAAACGGGCATCGCCGTGACCCGGGTGGACAACCTGGGCGGCGGGGGTGCCATCTCCCGCGAATCCTTCATCTTCGACAAGACCTCCTACGTCTTCCTGGGCGGCCAGGAACTCGTGCCGGGACGAGGGCGTGAAGTCTGGTCCATCACCCGTCCGCAGATCACCGACGCACTCCCGGCCTGGTCCAAGTCCCTGAAGCCGAGAAACTGCGGCTGAGCCTGGTACCCGCCGAACTCACGATCCTCTCCCCCGACCTCAAGGCCGTGCGCTACCTGATGGACGGCAAGGGCGAGCCGCCCGGCTCCGTACGGTTCGACTGGCGCGCCGGCCAGCAGATCGCCCTGTCCGGCCTGGAGGTGGGCCGCGACAACCGCGGCCTGTTCGAGCTGCGTTACGACGACGACCGGTACCTTCCGTTCGAGGGCACGGGCGCGGTGTCCACCTGGCGGCTGGAGACCACCGACCTGCCCGCCGACGACCTGGCCGACGTGACGATCGTCATCAAGTACGTCGCCGAGCAGGGTGGCGCGGTGTTCGCCAACGCGGTCAAGGGGATGCGGATGCCGTACCAGGCGTCCCGGTACATCGACGTCGCCGCCGAGTTCCCCGGCGCATGGGCGGCGTTCCTCACGGGAGAGGAGGGCGAGCTCACCTTGCCGATCACGGCGGAGAAGCTCCCGCGGATCACCGGCAGCCAGATCGCCGGCCTCTACGCGACATACGAGCTGGACGGCGACGAGGAGGTCCGCTTGCTGCTCGGCGGCGACCAGCGACTGCCGCTGGAGGACGGCAGACCGCTGCGCACCCCAGGGCTCCGGGCCGGCCCGCTGACCCTGGTGGCCGACGGCGACCCCGCCGCGCTGCTCAACGTCGGCCTTGTCATCAGCTACCGGGCCCTCTGACGGGTTCCGCGGTCTTCAGGGTGACACTCCGTAGCGGGTGGCGACCGCGGCGGCGCGGCGGCGCAGGGAGTCGCGCAACCACTGCGGGCCCAGGGCTTCGGCGTTCGTGCTGAGCTGCCACAGCGCCCATTCGGCATGTCTCGGATCTTGGAAGGTCACCTCCAGCCGCAGCCAGCCGTCTGAGTCGGCTTCTTCGGCGAGGACGGCCAGCGCGGTGCCCACCAGGTCCTCCCGCCGCGCCGGGTTCATCCGTACGAGCACGGTGACCTGGTCGCCGCCGGCCCGAAACCGCGTGCTGCGTTCCTGCCAGGTCCGGTCCAGATCGACCCGGTCTGGTCGCTGTGCGGGTTCGGCGAGCTCCTTGGCGGCCAGGACCCGGGACAGCCGGTAGGTGCGGTCCTCGCCGGCCCTCGTGGCCAGCAAGTAGCCCCGGTCGCGTACGGTGACCAGGCCGATCGGGTCCACAGTGCGCCACTCCGGGGTCTGGTCCGCAGCCGCGTAGTGGATCTGCAGCTTGTGCCCGGCGAACACCGCGCGCAGGACCTCGGCCGCGATGGCGTCAGGCACCTCCTCATCGACCAGCCGACGCGAAAGAAGGTCGGTCTCCGGGTCGATGAGCAATCGCTCGGCCGCCCCGGCCGCGGTGTCCCGATAGCTTTCGGGCAGCGCGTCAACCACCTTGAGCATCGCCGAAGCGAGCGCCGAGCCGAGGCCGAATGCCTGCGCGCCGCGCCGCGATCCGGCGACCAGCAGAGCGAGGGCCTCGTCGGGGTTCAGTCCGGTGAGCTCGGTCCGGAAGCCGGGCAACAGCGCGAAACCGCCGTGCCGGCCGCGTTCGGCGTAGACCGGGACGCCCGCCGCGGACAGCGCCTCGATGTCGCGCAGCACGGTGCGCGTGGACACCTCCAGCTCGCGGGCCAGCGCGGCCGCGGACAGCCGACCGTGCTGCCGCAGCAGCAGCACCAGTGAGACCAACCGGTCGGCGCGCATACGAAAACCCTACAGAAATACACGACACAGGATGTCGTGATTTGTTGGGAGGCTCTCAGCTGCACGACCGAACCGAATGGAGCGAATGTGGCAATAGAGCGAACCGCGGTCAACCCGTGGGCATGGTCGGTGGAGATGGGGTACAACCAGGGTGAGATCGTCTCCGGGAACACCCGGACCCTGTACTGCTCCGGGCAGACCGCGATGAGTGGCGACGGCAAGCCGCAGCATGCCGACGACATGGCGGCGCAGTTGGCGCTGAGCCTTGACAACCTGGAGGCCGTGCTCGGCGAGGCCGGCATGTCCTTCGCGAACCTCGTCCGGCTCAACGTCTACACCACCGACGTCGATCGGCTCTTCGAGCACTACGGGGTGCTGGCGTCGCGGTTGGGCGCGGCCGGGGTGACACCGTCCACCACGATGCTCGGGGTGACCCGGCTGGCGATCCCCGACCTGATGGTGGAGCTCGAGGGAACCGCCGTCGCGTGATGTGACCTCGCCGCCTCCGGCAGGCCTGCCGGAGGCGGCACGAGCAGTAGGCGGGTAGGTGATTTCCGGTGCTCCGGGTGGTGACAATCGGCGTCTATGGCTTCGACGACGAGTCCTTCCTGCGACGACTGCGGCACGCGGACGTTCGTCTGCTGCTCGACGTACGCCAGCGCCGCGGTGTCCGCGGACCCGAGTACGCCTGGGCGAACTCACGCCGGCTGCAGGCGGCCCTCGCCCATGCCCGGATCGCCTACGAACACCACCCCGAGCTCGCCCCGACCACCGAGCTACGCCAGCTCCAGTACGCCGAGGATGACCGCCAAGGGGTCGGCAAGCGCACGCGCCGCGAACTCGCCGCCGAGTTCGCCCGCCGCTACACCACCGAGATCCTCGACCGCGCCGACCTCACGCCGATCGTGTCGGAGCTGCCGAGCAGCGGGACCGCGGCGCTGCTCTGTGTCGAGCGCGACCCCGAGGCCTGCCACCGCTCGTTGATCGCCCAGCGGCTGACCGAGCAGCACCACGTCACGATCGAGCACCTGCGCCCGTTGTGACGGCGGCGGGAGCATCGTGGCCGCGCGTCAGCCCCCGCCTGGTGAGTCGATCGGCCGGCCGGTGATGGCCTGATCCTGCCGCTGGAGGATCGCCCCGAACTCCTGGAGGTCGTCGTAGTTGCTGAGGACGACGCCGACCCAACCGGAGTCCAGGTAGATGGTCCAGCTGGCGCTGACACCGCCGCTGCCGCCGCCGCGGTTGAACACCCACTGGCCGTTGACGATGTGGAGCGGACCCACGTACGCCTTGAACGCCGGGGCGCCGAGTCGGTCACCGGGGCCGGGGAGCTTGGCCCCGGTGTACAGGTCGGCGTAGGGCCGGTCCAGCACCGTGCCGGAGCTCAGCGCGTGCGCGAACCGGGCCAGGTCCGGAGCGGTGGCGAAGACATCGTGGATGAAGCCGCGGCCCGGATTCTCGTTCGGTCCCTGCTGGCTAAGGCTGTCCTTGTCCAGGTTGCGGACGGCGTCCACCCGGCTGCCGTCGGGCTGCCGCATGTACGGATGCGCGATGTGCTCGTCGGTGAGCCACTGCGTCCTGGTGTAGTACGCCGAGCCGCGCATGCCGGCGCGTCCGAAGACGTGCTCGTGCATGTAGTCCCAGTACGTCGTGCCGGTCACGGCCTCCACGATCTGCGCGGCGATGGCGCCGGCGACGGCGCCGCCGGCGGTGTGGCCGCTGGAACCCGCGCCGGGGACCCCCACCAGCCTCGCCTGCCGGGCCCACTGCCGGTTGTACTCGTGCACCTCTTCCCGGCTGTTGAAGACGCGATGCACGTCCAGCTCCGGCGCGTCCATCCAGGACGTGCCGATGATCAGGTGGTGGATGGTCACCTTCTCGGCGATGTCCGTGGCGATGCCGTCCAGGTAGGTGCCCACCGTGTCCGACAGCTTCACCTCGCCGCGCTGCACCAACTGCAGGACCGCCACAGGCAGGAACGGCCCGCCCGCCGAGGAAAGATGGAATGCGACGTTCTCGTGGTTGCGGATCCCTCTTTCCTTGTCGGCCATGCCGTAGCTGCGCGACAGCACCGTCCGGCCCCGGTACGACAGCAGCACCACGCCGGAGAACTTGTCCTGTGCGGCAAGCTTCGTCACGAACCGGTCGTAGGCCCCGCCGGGCAGGGTGTCCGGCGGGATCCGGTCCTGCCCGGCCGTCTCGGACGCGGCGGCGGGGGCGGTGCCGGCGCCTAACAGCGGGGTGCCGACCGCCACCACACCGGCGGCGGCCAGCCCGCTCCATCCGAGCAGCCGCCGCCGCTCGACACCACGGACGGAATCCGAGTCCATGTCATCGCCCTCCCCGCGCGAGGCAGGAGGCGAGTGCTCGTGGAGGGACGCGATGGTCCCGCGCGCTGTTGGTCATGGCTGCGATACTTCGTCGCGAGTGTCATCGGCCCGTACGCCTGATGTGATCGTTTCTCGACAACCCCTGATCTCGACCGGGACTCCGCGTCAGTGGGAGGTCGCGGGTCACGGGCGGCGGATGCGGTAGCGCAGGTGCGTGACGTGCTGCGTGAGGTCCTCGACCTGCGGCGTGGTCAACACGCGGACCGGGTCGAGTTCGATGTGCTCGGCCGGCAGGTCGTCGAACAGCCGCCGGCCCTGCCCGAGCAGGACCGGTACAACGTGTAGTTCCAGCTCGTCGAGCTGCCCTGCCCGCAGCAGCGCCTGCGCCGCCCCGGCACCGTGCACCATCACGTCGCCGTCCCCGGCCGCCGCGCGGGCCTGTGCGGCGCACTCGTGGACGTCGGTGACGTAGCGGACGCTGCCCGGCGGCGGGTCGTCCGGGACGTCGTGGGTCAGGACGAAGACGGGGACGCCGTCGTGATGGTCGCCCTGCCAGCGGTCGGCGTGCTCGTAGGTGCGGCGGCCGGCGATGACGGCGCGGGTGGCCAGCACCTCGGTGTAGACCTGTCCGCTGGGTCCCGGGGCGTTGCGCCGGTCAAGCCAGTTGAAGAGCCGGAACCCGCCGACTCCCATCGGGGCGTCCGGGCTGTCCTGCGGCCCGGTGACGTAACCGTCCAGGGACATGGTCATGTACAGCCGGATGAGCGCCATCGCGTCAGCCCCCCGTCCTCACGCGGTAGCGCAGGTGCGCCACGCCCGGACCGTCCGCGGCACGGAGCAGTTCGAGCTCGATGTGGTCGGGCGGCATGTCCTCGAAGAGCGGTTCACCCTGTCCGATCAGGACCGGGACCAGGTGAATCTGCAGTTCGTCGAGGACGCCGGCGGCAAGTGCCAGTTGAGCGGTGCGGGCTCCGTGGACCAGTACGTCCTTGTCGCCGGCCACGTCCTTGGCCATGTTCATCGCGGCCGTTACATCGCTCACATAGGTGACCCCGGGCCATCGCAGCTCGGGATCGGGCTGATGACGGCTCAGAACGAAGATCGGCACGCCATCGTGATGGTCGCCGCCCCAGCCGTCGGCGAGCTCGAACGTCCGCCGGCCGACGACGACCGCCCCGGTGGCCATGACCTCGTCCATGACCTCACGGTTCACGCCCGCCAGCTGGTCGAGGTCTCTCCTGTGATCGGCGTCGGCATCCGGCAGAAACCACTCATGCAACCGATGCCCTTTGTCACCGAGCCCGTTGCCCGGCGCCACGTTCGGCCCGGCGATGAACCCGTCCACCGACATCGACATGTACAGCACGGCCTTACTCACGTTTCCGGTCCTTTCAGTACGTCCAACGGGGTGCCACGGGAGTCATCGCGGGTCCGATTCGGTGGTCGTGAACTCGATCTCGATGGCGATCTCGATGGTGTCGGCGACCACGACGTTGCCGGCGCCGAAGGCGAGCTGAATGTCGACGCCGAACGCGGCGCGGCTGATGGTGGTGGTCGCCGAGAACCCGGTCCGCTCCGCGCCGGACGGGTCGTCGACGACGCCGAGGAACTCGGCCTCCATCTCGACGGTCCTGGTGACACCGTGCAGGGTCAACTCGCCCACCAGGATGAAGGTCTCGCCGTCGAAGCCGCGGACCTCGGTCGAGGTGAACTCGATCTGCGGGTACTTCTCCACGTCCAGGAAATCAGCCGACCGGATGTGCTGGTCGCGCTGTTCGTTCCCGGTGTGCACCGAGGCGGGGTCGATGAGGGCGGTCACCCGGCCGCCGCCCTCGCCGACGGTCAGCGCCGCCGAGGCGAGCGCGAACTTCCCCCTGATCTTGCCGACGCCCATGTGGCGGACCTTGAACGAGATGTCGGAATGAACGGGATCGCCGACCCAGGTGCCGGCGGTGAGGGTGCTATCGACGGTGATCATGGCGTTGGACTCCCTTTGTACGGCCCGGCCTGCCCGGGCGAATACTGATATGCGCCCAGCATGCGAGATTGTCCAGCGGGGTTGAATCCCAGATTTCTGGGATGATGCCGCCGACCGTCATAAAATCCCGACCATGGTCAACGCGATGGCGGCGCATGCGCGCGTCCGCGAAGAAATCGTCAGGCTGGCTCACCGAGGGTTGTCCGTGCCGGAGTTCTCGCGGGCCGTCGGCGACGCCTTGGGCCGGGCCGTGCCCGCCGAAGGCACCTGCCTGATGACGACCGACCCGGCGACCATGCTCCCGACCGCCGAGTTCGTGGAGAACGGCCTGCCCGCGGCAGAGCTGCTCCGGCTCGTGGAGATCGAGGTGCGTGAGCCGGACTTCAACACGTGGGTACAGCTCGCCCAGGCCGACCGCCCGGCCGGCAGTCTGAGCGAAGCCACCGCCGGTGACCTCGACCGTAGCCTGCGCCAGCGGGAGATCCGTCGCCCCGGAGGATTCTCCGACGAGTTGCGGGTGGTGCTCGCCGGCAGCACGGGGACATGGGGGCAGCTGACCGTGTTCCGGGAGGCGAAGCGCCCGTACTTCTCCTTGGCCGAGGTGGAGTTCGTATCGTCGATCGCCCCCCTGATCACCGATGGACTACGGCGCGGCCTGTTGCTCGGTGACGCACAGGCCGCCGACGACGACGTCGGTCTGCTGGTTCTCGACGCCGATGACGGCGTGCGCATGTCCAACAAGGCAGCGGATCGTTGGCTGGACGAGCTTGGCACCGGTGACAGAGCGGGCGCTCGGCTGCCGCTGGTGGTCTCCGCTGTCGCCCGCCAGGCCCGTTCCCTCTGCGGCCCGGCAACGAGTACGGCACCTGCGCCGACCGATCTCCGGCCGGCCAGGGCCCGAGCGCGCACCCGGGCCGGTCAGTGGCTGATCGTCCGAGGCTCGCTGCTGAGTGACGGTCCGGAACCGCAGGTCGCGGTGATGCTGGAAGTCGCTCGCCCCGCCGAGATGGCGCCCCTGATGGTCGATGCCTACGGCTTCACCGACAGCGAGCGCCGGGTCACCGAGCTGGTGGCCAAGGGCTTGTCCACCAAGCAGATCGCCGGTCGGCTGCACGTGTCGTCGTACACCGTGCAGGACCACCTGAAGTCGATCTTCGCCAAGTCGGGCACCGGTTCACGCGGCGACCTGATCGCCCGGCTGTTCCTCGATCACCATGCCGTCTCCTTGACGTCGGGAGTCGCGGCACACACGTGAAGGCCAGGTTTCCCAGGACAGTGGGGTAAGTGCGGCCGCGGTGGGATGGCTGCTGGTTGTGTTCCAGGCGGTCTCGGTGTTGACCAGCCTGGGTCAGCCGCACAGCCCGGCCGGTGCGCCCCACTGGCGCACCGGCCGGGCCCTGGCTAGCGGACGGTGACGCGGTCGCCCGGCGGCGCCGACACCGGCGAGTGGGCGACCAGGTACGTCGCGAGCGCCCCGGTGTCGTCGGGACCGCTCGTGTACGTGGTCGTCCCCTCCCAGCGCGGCCAGCCGTCGAATCCGGCGATAAGGCTCCAGCCGCCCGCGACCCTGATCTCCTGTGTGTCGGTCACCGGAGCCCCGTCGAGCGTCATCGACAGGACTTTCCCGCTGCCGAGGGTGTAGCGCAGCCCGGCCGACGGGGTCAGCACCCAACCGGCCGGGTTTGGTGTGGCCAGCAGCTTCTTGAGCTGGCCGCCGGTCATTGTCTGCACGTTGATGGCCAGCCCCGCGGGCTGCGCGTTCGACAGCTGCTCGAAGCCGATCGGTCCGGCCGGCAGGTCCGCCCTGACGTCGTACCTGTTGACGAGCGCGACCTGCGCGCCGGACCGGGCCCGCACCGACGCGAGCTGCGCATCGGCCGCCAGTTCGGCCAGCGGGCCGCCGCTCGCCGTGCGGGTGATGTCCTCGGCGGCGACGCCGAACGTCTCACCGGGTGGCGGAGTGCCGCACTTGAAGTAGTAGAGGACGTTGGACCGCAGGCCGTCGGGCTGGTTGACCTCGATTTGGACCGCGTAGTCCCGCGAGTCCGGCGTCCATTCCCACGAGACTGTCTCCAGTACGGCCTGGTAGACGAGGCCGCGTTCGGCGGGCACGGTGAGTGTCTTCCACTCCTGGGTGCCCACGAGGCGGTACTCGATCGTCTGCGCGCCCGCGGGCAGCCCCTCGAAGTAGCCGTGAACGTCGAAGGTGACCGGGCACTTCGACGCGGTGGTGCGCTCGAAGACGATGTCCAGCTTGCTTACCGCGTTCGTCGCGGCGGCCTGCGCCCCCGTAGCGAGGAGGCCGAGAGCCAGGGCCACGACGGCTACCAGCCCTCCCAGGCGACGTCGTGCCGAAGTCGATAAACCCAAAGGGATTCCTTTCTCGTGATCTTCGTAGCGGACAGATTCGATGGAGGCGACAAGATCCTTGATCGTTCACGCCTTCTCAGAATGGCGACCCGTTGGGCGGAGTGGTCGATATAAGTATCGAACACATCTTCATAGATAGACGCGAGATTTATGGACTTGAGGATCTATGCTGCCACTAGATCGAACACTATATCGAGATCACCCTCGCGCGCCAGCCCAGTGTTGGGATCGTGGTCATATTCCAACGAGACTTCTCGATAAGCGCTGAGCCGCAGGTCAGCGGGGTTCATCTCGGGCGGTCCAGCCGTGTTTGGCGGCCGTCACCCGAGCATCGCTGCAAGTCGACCTACTTGCCGCCCACGAACGCGCCGTCCGACTCAACGTCCGCGTCCAACAGCTTGAGAAACGCCTGTCCGAGCTGCTCGGCGAGCATGTCTGGCGCGAGTCCGGGCTCGGCGCGCCCACCGACATCGACGCCCTCAACCAACAGGTCACTCATCTGGAGCAGCAGGCCATAGAACTGCGCCTCCAACTCGAAGAACGCGACGACGACCTCGTCGCCGCTCGCGCCACCAACCGTGAACTCATGGCCCAGCTCAACCAATCGGACGCACGCCAGTGACAGGACAATCGCTGTATTCACCCGGTCGTTGGGCGAACTCCTGAACGTCGCCTGTGAGTCAGCGCACTGAGGACCTCGAGGACGAAGGGCGACTCTGATGGTCGGAACATCGGACAGGGTGCAGCACCAGGTGCCGCCTGCCATGCGGAAAATGCAAGGCTCGCGAGCGGGTTGGTGACCTACCGTGCCGTGAGTGAAGGATCACATTCCCCAAGCAGTTCTGGATGCGGTACTGGGCCGCCCCGGAGGCTCGCTCGTGTGGTGCCGAAGCGAACCGATCATCGGCAGTTCCGGGGCCGCCACCGGCGCTGTGTCCAGACTGTCGGGCTTGGCACAGCTCGATCATGACCAGGTCTCCTTCACCATGATCCGCAAAGCCTGCCGACCAGTGACCACCGGACGCCACGCCGCCGGTGCCGTCGACCCCCGGCACTGGGCCTACTGGCGGCGGGAACCTCTCGCCTATGCCAGCGGACTGCTACCGAGGGGACCAGGTCTGGCCGCCGCACGCTGCTATGGCGTTATTGACGACATCGTCTATCTCGCCGACGTCGGCACCACCCCGCAATCCCCACACGTGGCTGCGCACCGGCTCGGCCGCTGGCAGGCCTACGCCACCGTGCCCGACGTGCCGTGGCTGTCAGGGCACCAACTCGTCCAGCGGATCGCGGTCAGTGAGCTGAGCTGGACCGGCATGGACGTGCATCCACACTTCCCGGCGTTGTGGCAGCGACGCCGGGAACTGTTGAAGCGGCTGGACCAGGTCCCTCGAGTGCTCGTGCACGGCGACTTCTCCTGCGGCAACCTCATCGCCGCCAACGACGGTGGCGACACCGTGGTGCTGGACTGGGCGACGTTCGGGGTGGGCCCGGTGGGCGCCGATCTCGCATCACTGGCGCTGACCACGCTCGGGCGCCATATGGCCGACTACCTCGACGGGTTGGCCGGCTGCTTCGATGCCAGCGACGTTGAGCTGGGCTACCGGGGGACGCTCGCACTGACCGGAGCCGGTCGCATCCATTGGATGCTGTCGCGCGGGGTGACGCCTCCCGTCGGTTACGTCGACTTCATCACGACCGAGACCGCCTCAATGTAACCACCATGCCTGCGCCATCGCCGTTGCTCCCGCGCCTCGCTTCCGACACGCAGCAAGGTCATCGCACCACACGTGTCGCAGTCGCTACTGTCTTCCCCAACAGCCTCTGAGCTGCACAAACGTGAGGATCAAATCTCCGGCGAGCGTAGCAACCCCCGGAGAAGGTATCGGTCTCCGCAAGCAGTTGAATCAGGAAGACGTCACGGGCGTGCCAGGCCGAGCAGCACACCGATCCCCTCATCCGACAGCCCCTCATAGCCCGGGACCGCGACCCGGAACTTGCTCGTGCGGACCATCACCGTCCGGTTCTGGCCGTCCTCGCCCGTGTCGAATCCCCCGGGCAGGTAGCGCAGATACTTCGGCTGGCTCAATGCGTTGACCAGCGCCGGCGGCACCCACCCCTGCAGGCGGCACCACGACAGGAACTCTCCGACCGTCCCCATGATCGCGTTCGCGATGCCCTCGCTGCGGTCGCCCTCGGCCTGCGCGAGCGCGTCCGCATCGGCTCGTCCACCAGCCAGCGCATCAATCGCCATCAACTGCGCCAGATTCGGGCTCGACCAGTCCACGCCGTACCCCAGGTAGTACTCCATCTACAAGGCGATCCGGCCCGCGTACGTCTTCACGGTGTTGAACGCCCGGCCCGCCGCGTGCAGCCCCGCCAGGTACGCGCACGCCTCGACATTCAACCCGAGGTCCTCATCGAAGACCACCACCCACTCAGGCCGGAAGTACCTAGGCAGTGCACCTGACATGACTGAAGACCCTGTATATCTGTGTGGCAAGTACGCGCCAATCCTACTTATCGCACATGGCTGACTACTGAAAGTCAGCCGGGTCGGCTTGGGGCGGGCGTCGCCGGGCAGGTACTCGACGGTCAGCCGGATGAGCGTTCCCTCGATGATTGGCAGCTCGCCGTCGTGGGCGATCCAGGCGGCGCGGCGGGTGAGCCGGTGGCCAATTGTAAGCTGCACGCCATGTCAGTTAATCTCGGGTTTGATTTCATCATCACCGGTTTCACCGACTTTGACCAAGCGAACCTAGTGGTCGAAGCAATCGCTGAAGTGATGCGCGACGAACTCATCCACGATCAAGGCGTGGGGTTCGGAAGCGCCATGCTGGACGACGAGATAGTGGTCACTGGAGAGACCAGCTCGCCGCTGAGTATCACGCGTGCTCATCTGTGGCGTTCCGAATTTGAGGAGCAAGTTGCTGCAGCGGCCCGGGATGTGGTGCCAGACACAAACACGAAGTTCAACTGGCACTATCCAGACCTCGACCAATAAATAGCGAGTCTCTAGCCTCAGCTTTTTCTTGAGACCAAATCCTGGGCGCATGCCCCCGATCTCGCCGGCGAACACACCCGACGGATCCGTCACTCGGCCGCCGGTCGATGTCACCTCCGTGTCTCGGAGGCGTTGCCGTGCGCGAGCGAGGGCCATCGGTCCGCGGCCCACTCCGGCCAGCCCAGCCACCCCGGTGGCGGACCGGGGATGTCGCCGCCGCCGAGTTCGGCGGCATCTGGTGCCTGGAACTGCTTCCACCATTCGTCGATGTCCGCCTCGCTCATCGGAAATGTCGTGTGCGGTGCGGTTGCCTGGCGGTGTGCGATCCGGGCGCGTTGGACGTCCTTGTCGATGGGCAGGTAGATGACGTGGCAGGCTGCCCCGGCCGATGTTGCCAGCCAGCGCAGTGCCGACCGTTCGTCGCGGCTCCAGAGCCCGAAGTCGAGCACGACGTTGGTGCCCAGTCGCAGCGCTTTCAGCGCTAGTGCGATGAGCCGTCCTTCCAGGATGTCGCGCTTGCCGTCGGGCTGCGACCCGTCGAACAGGGAGATCATCCACTCGTCCGGGGTCAGCCGCAGCGCGCGGTGCGCCGCGGCGAGTTCTTCGGCCCGGGTGGTCTTTCCAGCGCCGGGGAGCCCGACCATCAGGAGAAGTTTGGCGGGTTCGGTCTGCACGTCATGGTTCGGCTTCGCCTTCGCGGTGGCTGCGGCCAGCTCGTCGGCGACGGCGAGGAATGCCTCGGACGTACGAGGGAAAGGATCTTGGTGCGTCTGATGGAACTGCTGCGACATGGATGTGCTCCCCGGTTCACGCAGGACGATCCGGCAGCACAGCGAGACACGCGATCGGGCTGCCGGCGGGACACTGATCCGGCGGTACGCCCCGGCACTGACCCCAGCGGGGGCAGGCAATGAGGCCGCGGTTCACGACAACCGCGATACCGCCGCTAAGCGGCGGCGCGGATGTTCATAGCGGCGAAGCAACCCATGGCGCCACCATATCCGACAGCACCAGCATGGTCGTCGACCGCGGCCGCGATCAGTGACCGTTCGGTCCTACCACTGCCGATCAGTACAGCGGCTCCAAGTCGTCCTCATCGTCGTCGGTATCGTCGGTGTCCGCCGCGTTGAGGGCCTGTTCCTGGATCCAGTGACATCCCAGAACGGGTGCACGCCGCTGACGCCTACCCCGCACTCGACATCAAGATCAGAGGCGAGCTGCTATCAACCCCGACTTCGCGGCGATCAGGTGTCATAGTTCCAGGCCGCCCCGGAACCGCGATACTCCATGACCGAGATCGGATATACACCAGGGCGCATTCTGGCCCGATACAGCGTCCCCCCGAGGTGATCGACTTCGTGCGCTACCAGGCGGGCAAGTCCCCGCTCGAACACGGAGACACAACGGACACTCTCAAGGGTGTCGTACGCGACCTGAAGGGCCAATGGACGCGGCACGAGCCCGCGGACGTCGAAGAAGCTGAGGCACCCCTCGAACTGCTCGTCGGTCTCCGTCGACTTCTCAAGCACCACGGGATTGAGGAGCACCAGAGGCTCCCGCCCTGGTGGCCGGACGATGGCGGCGGCCCGTCCCTCGCCGATCTGGGGAGCAGCGATGCCCAGGCCTTTCGTGAAGTCGTGGACGGCCGCTACGCGGTCGGCGGCCGCGGTGAGCTCGCGGATGACTCTGGATGCCTCCTCTACCTCGGCCGGGAACACGAACGGGCGAGCGGCTTCCAGCAACATGGGATCACCCTCCTGAACGATCCCAGCTGCCCGCATCAGGTCTGTCAGATTCTCACGCGGCATCAGCACAGCTCTCCTTTGCTGCCCGATCAGGCCAGGCAATCGACCAATCACGTCAACTGCCTGCCGCCGACGTCTGACCAGCGAGGACGGGACTCTTCATCACAGCAGCGCCGGATAGGAGATGGAGCCGGGCCAGACGAGCCTGCCCTCCTTGGCCACCGTCGCGAGCGCGGCCCGGAGCCGGCAGGCTCGATCAGCCGATCGGTGGTGCGAGGTATTCCAGCGCATAACCCTCGCCGGAGGGGGTTACGCGGGCGATGCCGGGTGAGTCGAGGTGGGCGCCGGCTACGAAGTGGTGTGGTTGGGTCAGTTGTTCGAGGAGGGCCGCTCGCGCGGCGCGGGCCTGGGACTGGTTGCCGTCGAGCTCCCAGGACACGTTCGGCTGATCGAACTGGAGCGTGGGAACGTGAACGGTGTCGCCCCAGACGAGAAGGTGGCCGGTGCCGCTCCTGACGTCGTAGACGGTGTGACCGGGTGTGTGGCCCGGTGTCGGGATTGCGGTGGTCCAGTCGTTGATCGCGACCTTCTCCGACACGGGTACGACCCGGCCGCGGATCGGCTCGAGCCGCCCCGTGAACACCGAGGTGTCGCCCGCGCCGATCCACACGCGCTCGAGTTTGGTGAACGCCTCTGAACCGTCCGGCGCGATCAGGCCGCTCACGTGGTCTTCGTGCTTGTGGGTGATGGCCACATCGGTGACATGCGCGCGGTCGACTCCCGCTTCGTCGAGCGCGTCGTAGATCAATCCCATGGTGGGGTCGTGCCAGGCGTTGGACGCGCCGGTGTCGATGAGAACCGACCGCGTGCCGTCGGTGACGAAGAAGGCGTTGACCGACAGCCGCAGGTTGTCGCCGGCCAGCGGGACGGCGGCCGGCAGCTCATCGAGCGTGCGCCCATCCTCGTCGCGGAGCCGTGTCGGCGGCATGTCGATGTACCCGTCTCGCAACGAGATCACCTGCAGATCGCCGAATTCGAACGTGGCATGGTGCCGGCCACTCGAGATCAAACGCATGGAACCTCCATCGTGTTGGGCGCACATCGCGCGTCTCCGATAGAAGACTCTATCTTCTTTAGAAGAAACCCTACACTGTGGGCAGCAAGGTACCCATCGATCGAGGAGCACGGTGGTCGAGCAAGACGGAAACGCGGCCGAACCTGAGCACGGTGACGACCTGGCCGGCGCGTTCGGCGGTAACGTGCGGCGACGCCGCGAGGAGGCGGGCCTGACGCTGGAGCAGCTGTCCACACAGTCGTCGGTCAGCCGGGCGATGCTGTCCAAGGTCGAACGCGGCGAGAAGAGCCCGACGATCGGCGTCGCATCCAGGATCGCCCACGCCCTCGACGCGTCGCTCTCGGACCTGATCGGTGCGCCGGCTGCTGCCGCGTCCGGTGTGGCCATTGCCATGCGCAAGAACGATCGCCCCGTTTTCCGCGACCCGGAAACCGGCTTCGAGCGGCACATGGTGTCAGCGGCCCCGGGCGCGGGAAGAGCCGAGATGGTCGTCCACTACCTCCCCGCGCAGGTCTCTACCGGGCTGCTGCCCGCGTATCCGCCGGGTACGGAGAAACAACTCGTGGTGCTCGGAGGCACCCTCACCGTCGCGATCGGCGGGATCAGCGAGACCCTGAACACAGGCGACTCCCTGTTCTTCCAGGCCGACGCGGACCACGGCTTCGCCAACCGAACGAACGCCCCCTGCGAATACATCATGGTCATCTCGCGCAGAACCTGATCGGCCGTAGCTTGCGGGCCTGGACAAAGCTGCAGCCCGCATTCGGGCGGTCTGATCATGGCGGGAGGTCGCGCCAGCGTTCGGCCGACGCCAGAGCGTCCAGGCTGATCCGCTCCAGGAACGCACCGCCCCTGGCCAGGCGGCGTCCCACAGGCGTGTCGAGCCCGAGCGTCTGCCCCGCCGCCTTCGCGATCTCCGCCGCCGCGAGCGTCTGCCGCGAGCTGATCACCGTCGAGTGGTACCAGGCGTCGTCGTCGACCACGTAGATGTCGCGCCGCCGCCGCGGATCGCGTTCGCGCCTGATCAGCCCCTGCTGGGTCAGGTAGCCCACCGCCGTGGAGATCGAGGCGGGGCTGACTTTCAGCCCGCGCGACAGCTCGGCCGCGGTGAGCCTGCCGTCCTCGCTCAGCCACAGCCCGATGAGCACGCGCGCCATCATTTTCGGCAGGCCCATCCCGACCGCCATCTCGACGGCTCCCTCTTCTATCTCGAAGACCTTGCGGTCCTGGGGTTCGGCCTCGGGCGAACGTGCCGGGGTGCCGCGCCGCGCCCGCCGCGCTGCCGCCTGGTGCGCCCGCTCGGGGCGGTAGTCGCTGGGGCCGCCGTTGCGGCCGACCTCGCGGCTGATCGTCGAGGTCGGCCGGTCCAGCCGCCTGGCGATCTCGGCGTAGGAGCGGCCTTCGGCGAGGCCGGTCGCGATGCGCCGGCGGTCCTGCTGGGTCAACCTTCCTTCTGACATGACACCATGATTGCGTTCGACGCCACACAATGCAACGTTTCATTGCATTCAGCTTCAGCGCCAACGCATCAATTTATCCACTTTTACCTGCACCTATGTGCATCGATTGATTGACATAATTTCTGAAAGCAACGTAGCTTTCAATCGTGATGAATACGTACTATCGCGATGAGCCGGTCACTCCGTCCCTCGACCGCGCACCCGCCTGTCCCTTCGATCCCGCCCCTTCGCTCACCGCCCCGCGCGCAGAGCAGCCAATCGCCCGCCTGGCCGCGCCCGAGGGCGCCCCCGGCGTCTGGATGATCACCGGATACGACCTGGTCCGCCAGATCCTCGCCGACCCGCGGTTCAGCTCCCGCAACGAAACCCATTACCACCCCCTGGCGGGCGGGCACCTGCCGCCCGCACCCGCCGGCGACCTGACCGGCATGGACGCACCCCAGCACACCCGGTTCCGCAAGCTGCTGGCAGGCAAGTTCACCGTCCGCAGGATGAACCTGCTCACCGAGCGGGTCACCGAGATCACCCGTGAGCGGCTCGACGCGATGGAGCGGCAGGGGCCGCCCGCCGACCTCGTCGAGGTCTTCACGCAGCCGGTTCCAGCGCTGATGATCTGTGAGCTGCTCGGCGTACCGTACGAGGACCGCGACCAGTTCCAGAGCTCCACCCGGGCCCTGCCGGAGGCCGGGACCGCTGAGGCGCAGTACGCCGCCTTCGTCGAGCTCGGCACGTACCTGCGGGAGCTCGCGCTCGCCAAGCGGGCCAAGCCGACCGACGACCTGCTCAGCGACCTGGCCACCGGCGGAGACCTGACCGACGAGGAGCTCGGCGGCGTGGCCGCGCTCCTGCTCGGCGCCGGGCTCGACACCACCGCCAACATGCTCGCGCTCGGCACCTTCGCCCTGCTGCGCAACCCGGCCCAGCTCACCGCCCTGCGCGGCGACCCCGACCTGGCCGTCGGAGCCGTGGAGGAGTTGCTGCGTTACCTGTCCGTCGCCGCCACCGGTATGCGCGGCGTACTGGAGGACGTGGAGCTCGGCGGCAGGCAGCTCAGGGCGGGCGACACGGTCGTCATCGCGATCAACGCCGCCAACAGGGACCCGGCCAGGTTCGCAGGCCCCGACGTGCTCGATCTGCGCCGCTCGGCCGCCGGGCATCTGGCCTTCGGCCACGGCGTCCATCAGTGCCTCGGTCAGCAGCTTGCCCGCATCGAGATGCGGGTCGCGTTTCCCGCGCTGCTCATCCGCTTCCCGACGCTGCGGCTCGCCGTACCGGCTGAGGAGCTGTCGCTGCGCACCGACCCCTCGCAGGTGTACGGCGTGCACAGCCTGCCCGTCACCTGGGATCAGGGCTGAACGCGATGCGAACCTTCGTCTCGGTGACGGGGCTGCGTAAGTCCTACGGCGCCCACCGCGTCCTGGACGGCATCGATCTCACCATCCCGCAGGGCACCGTCTTCTCGCTGCTCGGCCCCAACGGCGCGGGCAAGACCACCACAGTGCAGATCCTGTCCACCCTGATCAAGGCCGACGCGGGCGAGATCCAGGTCGCCGGGTACGACCTGGCCAAGGAACCCGACAACGTGCGTGCCGCGATCGGCGTCACCTGCCAGTTCTCCGCGGTCGACAGCTTCCTCACCGGCGAGGAGAACCTGCGGCTCATGGCCGACCTGCTCCACCTCGGCCGCGCCAAAGGCCGCGGGCGCGTCCGCGAACTGCTGGAGCGCTTCGACCTCACCGACGCCGCGCGCAAGCCCGCGGTCACCTACTCGGGCGGCATGCGCCGCCGGCTCGACCTCGCCATGACCATGGTCGGTACGCCCAAGCTCATCTTCCTCGACGAACCGACCGCAGGCCTGGACCCGCGCAGCCGTCGCACCATGTGGCAGATCGTCCGGGACCTCGTCCAGCAGGACGGCGTGACCATCTTCCTGACCACCCAATACCTGGAGGAGGCCGACGAACTCGCCGACCGCATCGCGCTGCTCAGCCAGGGCCGGCTGGTGGCCGAAGGCACCCCTGAGGAGCTCAAGCGAATGGTCCCCGGCGGCCACATCGTCGTACGCTTCGCCGACCCCGACGGGTACCGCAGGGCGGCCGGCCACGTCGGCGCCATCTCCAGCAACGACGCGGCGCTCACCGTCCAGATCCCCGACTCCGGCGGAGTCAGGACGCTGAGGAAGCTCCTGGAATGGCTGGACACGCATGCCATCGACGTCGCCGAGCTGTCGGTGCACACCCCCGACCTGGACGACGTCTTCCTCACCCTGACCCAGGAGCCCTCGACCAAGAAGCCATCGACCAAGGAGCCCTCCCGATGAGAGCGATCACCGACTCGGCGACGATGCTGCGGCGCCAGGTCAAACACATCTGGCGCTACCCCACGCTGATCCTCACGTTCGCGTCCGTGCCCGTGGTGTTCCTGCTGCTGTTCGTCTACGTCTTCGGCGGCACCATGGGCGCGGGCATCGGCGCCGACCGCGCCGCCTACGTCGGTTACCTCACCCCCGGCATCATGATCACGACGATCGTCGGGGCCGCGCAGGGGACCGCGATCTCGGTGGCGACCGACATGACCGAGGGCATCATCGCCAGGTTCAAGACCATGGCCATCGCCCGCGTCTCGGTGCTCACCGGGCACGTACTCGGGGCGATGGTGCAGACGTTCCTCGCGATCGCCATGGTGAGCGTGGTGGCGTTGCTGATCGGGTTCCGCCCGTCCGCCTCGGTGCTGGACTGGCTCGGCGTGGTCGGTGTGCTGGCCATGTTCACCTTCGCGATCACCTGGCTGTCGGTCGCGCTCGCCATGGTCACCAAGAACGTGGCCACGGCCAGCAACCTGCCGATGCCGCTGATGCTGCTGCCGTTCCTCGGCAGCGGCTTCGTCCCGACCGAGTCGATGCCGGCTGGTCTGCGGTGGTTCGCCGAGCACCAACCGGCCACCCCTGTCATCGAGACGCTGCGCGCGCTGCTGGCCGGGCGTCCGGCCGGGTCCAGCTTTCTGGAGGCGGCTGTGTGGAGCGCGGGCATCGCCCTGGTCAGTTATCTGTGGGCACGCAGGCTCTACAACCGGTGAGGTTCACTGGATTCGGTCCAGTCCGCCGCTTGCCCGTAGGGATGATCAGATCCTTGCGGATCTTGTCGACGGGTTCGCCGGCCGCGCGGCGCCGCAGGACGGTATGGATCATGTCGTCGGTGATGACAGCGGGACGGCCGCCGTGGTTGCCCTTGCGGGCTGCGGCGTCCAGCCTTCCAGCGTCGCCTCGCGAATCGCTTCCCGCTCGGTCTCGGCCCTCACGTCGATCATCGTTGCGGCCACCCTTGGGAGTACTGGGTGAGAAGCTCACCGGCACCGAGCTGATCACCGAGAGCGGACTGCGACGCGATGTCGTCCCGACAACGTTGAGGAAGTCCAGCCACACACCAGGGACCTCGCGCACCGCCGCCACGTCCTCGGCTTCCGATCCTTCATCGGGCTCACCCGGAAGAACAGGTTCAACCGCGGATCTGGCACCCTCCGGCGGGACGAGTATCGGCGTACCGTGCTGAGCACCGTTGCGGGCCGCACGCCCATGAACGTCACCGAAGCCCCCCCCAGGGCCTGACGACAATTCTTCCGAGCGGACGTCGGCTCTGGAAGTCCCAGGCCCTGTGATGATCAACAGCCGTTAGCATGGCGGGGTGGGAGAGGGGGCTGGCCTCGCAGTAGTCGAGCCCGAGCCTCCCCCAGGTGATGGCGATGATGCGCTGGCTGGTGGACGAGCCGACGCGGTCAAGCAGGCTGGGGGCGACGGCGCGGTATCGCAGCGAGGGCGCGAACGCGATCATGGGACAGGAGCCCCCTCCTGGAGGCTCATATACGTGGGGTACCCCTGGAGATTGCCGATCTAGTCGATGACCTGGGCGATGAACTCGGCGTAACCGTCCGCGTCCCAATTGAAATCGGACTTCGGTTTGTGGTCATGGATCTCCATCTCAAACAGCCAGCCCTCGCCGTAGGGGTCCCTGATGAGTAGCTCCGGAGTGTTGGCGAGCTCGGTGTTGACGGCGACGATTTTCGCGTCGACTGGCGCGCAGAAATCGCTCCCCTCCTCGTAAGAATCAGCATTCCCCTCCTCCCAGTCCTCGGCAGAATCAGCATCCCCCGCCTCACTCCAGCTGACCCGACCGATGTAGTCACCCAACTCGACGTAGCTACCTACCTCTGGCAACCGCACCCGCAGCCCTCTGTCGGGGATCTGACCTATGAAGAAGGTGGTGAAGCCGATCCTCACCCGGTCGCCAGGCGTGTCCAGCTTCCTGTTGCGCTTGAACCACTCCCCGTTGCCCCACATGTGCAGCTCACCGGCGTACAGGCGATCCTGGGGGTACTCGCTCACTTCTTCCTCCCGATAGAAAGGCAAACCGAACTCTTCTGATCTTCGCCCGGCGGCGGCCGTAGTGTCGAGGGCTGCACCCGGGCCCAGACCACCGCCGTGGCATGGTCATCCAGGAGGCCGCGCGCCCAGGTGGTCAGCACCGCGCGACGTTCGCGTCGCCCGCCGCGGGCCGGCGGCCTGATGGCCGCCGAGTGACCCTGACCCCACCTGGGCTCCCGAGTCAGCCTGAGCCGTACATCTGGTGGCACGCGACGTTGCGAATGGCGAACTGGGGCTTGTTCGGCGGGAACAGCTGGTCACACTTCTTGTCGATGACCGTGCCGGTGCTCCCGCCGGGCCGTTCGGGGTTGCCGGTGATCCGCCGGACACTGAGGCGGACCGGCTTCACGGTCGACCACGTGCAGTACCACAGCGACATGCTCAAGCCCTGGATCGCCCGCCGGGACCGGCTGGAGAAGTTCGTGCTCCGCCGCGACCCGCGCAACATCTCCCGGATCTGGGTGCTGGACCCCGACGGGCACGCCTACCTGCCGGTGCCGTACCGGACGCTGTCGCGCCCGCCGATCAGCGTGTGGGAGCAACGCGCCGCGATCGCCCGGCTGCGCGAGAGCGGCCGCGCCCAGGTCGATGAGAACGCCCTGTTCGCCATGGTGGAGCAGATGCGGCAAATCACCGAGAACGCGGCGGCCAAGACTCGTCGGGCTCGCCGGGAGGTCGAGCGCCGCTCGGCGACCCCCGCCCCGCGATCAGCTGCACCGACGCCCCCGCCGCCGGCAGAGGAATGCGCGGATGACACGCCGGTGCAGCCGTTCGAGGTGATCGAGCAGTGGTGAGCAGCGAGCCGGAGCCAGCAGCGGATCTGTCGCATCTGCATAAAAGCGCCCGGCCGGTGGCACAGCTCCCGGCCGCCGAGCGGCTGGCCGGGTTCGGGCGGATCGGTGGATTGGCTACACCCGCGCCACGCAGGCGCTGGACCAGCTGCACACGTTGCTGGGCTGACCGGCCAAGCAGCGGATGCGTGCACCTGGCTGCGGACGGGAGGATCATTCCTTGCGGCACACTCGGCCCAGCGCTGCAGTCCCTCCACGTCGGCGCCTACAACAATGATCGGCTGGATGGTCCGGACCTCGAACCTCCACCTGATCTTTCGACGGTCGCCGCTGGCTCGTGCTCCGTGCGCAGGTTGATCATTGAGACAGAGACGCTGAGGTCTCGGAACGGGCCGCCTGACACCATCGCCCATCGCCCGGCAAGAGGGGTCTTTCGGGACCGATTCTGGGACGCCGTTCGTCGCCAGCAGGCAGTTCGCGGTCACAGGCGAGCTGCGCTGGAACGGGAACGTACGCTGACGGCCCCTGCGGGCCCCCGTCAGGTGTCCGCCCTGGCCTGCGGGAAGGCGCTTGCCGTACGAAGCGGCGTTGCAGGTGCGTCCCGCACACCCTGGCCACACCACCGGCGCGAGGTTGCATCCAAGCGCGGATCAGCCATCGGTGACCCAGTCCATGTGTCCGATCCAGTGCTCGAGCAGCGCCCGATCCCCCTGCAGTTCCAGCGTGGGAGCCGCCTCCAGTGGGCGACGCCTGCTGATCACGAGCAGGAGCTCGACCGCTGGGCCGCGTACCACGACGTCCGCCTTGGTGTGCGTGCGCTCCAGCACGACCATGTCCGGTTCCCGGCGGGCCACCCACTCCCCGGGCGCGTCGGTCGCGTGGAAATGCAGAGTCTGACCGTCCCCGCGCATCGCATCGGCGAAGCCCGGCTTGTTCTCCCAATAGCCGCGGGAAGTCATCGTGTCCAGCCAGTCCTCGAGGGCCGCAACGGCAAGCTCCGGTGCCAGCTCGTACCGCATGCCGAGCGCCGCGGCCGCGTCCGCGCGATGCACGCAAACCTCGCCGAACAGCCGACGTGACCAGAACGGCACGCCTGCGCCGCCGCCCGACGGATCCCACACCGGCGTGTCATCCGCAACCGATGCGAACGCCTGTCGCGCCTCGGCCGCGCCGTCGCTCAGCCAGGCGCGCCACTGGCCCGAATCGGTCGGACCCGGAACGTAGCCGGCGTACGCCCTGCTCGGCTCGGTCATCTGCGCACCCACGAGCATCGCCACCATACGCTGTGTCCCGCCGACATGGTCGACAAGATCGGTCAGCGTCCACTTCGGACATGTCGGCACCGGGGCCGCCGCATCCCTGCCGTGCACCCAATCGGCAAACGTGCTCGTCTGCTCGACAACGGCCGTCAAATACGCGGATGTGTCCATCGTTGCACCTCCAAGTACTTTGTGATCTTCCCGAAGTTCGCGGGCCAGGTCACTCAATGCCGATATCGGTGATCAGGGGCTACCCGTGGTATCCGTACCTCGGGGGTTGGGCTGTTCGGCGAGCGTTGGCAGGACCAGCGCCGCCAGCCTTCTCAGATGCTTCATCGTGCCCTTCCCGCCGGACCGAACACGAGGCGCCGCGCATTCAGGCGGCACCGCAGGGTTAAGTGTCGAATACAACTGAAGCCCGGTCGAGGGCTGAAGCCGGACATTTACCGGACATTCCCCACTCAGGGATGTCGGCTTGCATCCTGGCGTTCCGGTAGACGATCGCGGCCTGGACCAGGTGAAGGGCCAGCGCGGAGACCTCGACGTGTTCGCCAAGCCGCATGATCGACCCCGGCGACCGCGTTGGTCTAGAGATCGACTGAATCGCCCACCGGGATGCGGGCGTATTCGGTCTCCTCCTCAAGCCACGCGTCGAAGTACTCCAGACCGACCTCGCTGAGCTGGATGTCGTGGATCGGGAACGCGCGGGCCGGCCGGACGCTTCGGACGAAGGTGATGGCCTCGCCGATCTTCACCCAGGGGCCGGCCGCCGGGACCAGCAGGGTGTCGACCTCGTCGGTGGGGACGAACAGGGAGTCTCCCGGGTGGTAGAGGCCGTCCACGATGAATCCGAGGTTCGGGCAGCCGGGCAGTCCGTCGATGACCTCAGCGTGTACGCCGCCCACGGCCTTCACGGTGAAGCCGGCGGCGGTGAAGGTTTCGTCCGTGGCGACCGCGACCGCTCCCTCGCCGAGTTCGGCGGCCAGCGCCGCATGGGTGTGGACGGTCAGCGCGGGGTTGCCCGCCCGGGCGGCCTTGAGTGCCTCGACGTCGACGTGGTCGGGGTGTTCGTGGGAGATGAGTACGGCGGAGGCTCCGCGCAGTGCCGCCTCCGCGTCGGAGAAGGTGCCAGGATCGATCACCAGCACCTGATCGCCGTCCTGGACGCGCACACAGGCGTGCCCGAAATGCGTGAGTTTCACTGGATCACCCTATCGGCCGGCCTCGACGTCGATGCCAACACGATCACCGTCCGGCAGCCCGGATCGTCTCGTGCCTGCCCCGCAACGGAGAGAGCCGGCAGGTCGACGATGTCGCACGCTGCCGGTGGCCATGTCGCCGTCGGGGCTGCTGGTCCGCAGCGGGGTTCGCGGATCAGCCAGGCGATGGCCTTTTCGCCCCCAGGGGGGTCGCAGAAACCCACCGGCCACCATCCGGCCGACCCTCTTGGAAGGTCCCACCCCGCGCGGGTCGAACCCGACGATGTCGAAGCGGCCGCGAAGCTCGGCGCTGAAGAAGCTGCTGCCGTGCACCACGAAGTCGACCAAGGAGCCGACCCGGGCGGCCGGGTCGGCGGCCTTGCGCCGGGCCAGCGCCAAGTCGACGGTGGCGCCGCCGGGGGTGTCCCAGTCGATGGGCACCTTCAGCGTGCCGCATTCGGCGGTCGCGCGCGCTGGAAGATCAGAAGCCTGCTGCCACCGCGGCGCCCAGCCCCAGCAGGACGACGCCGGTGGTCACGCTGAGTCCCCGCAGGACGGTCGGCTGCGATACCAGGGCGCGCCCTCGGCCGACGGCCCAGGTGAGCAACATGTACCAAGAGGCGCTGACGAGCGCCCACAGAGCTCCCAGGGCGACGGTCGACAGGAACACCGGGCCTTCGGCGGTCACGAACTGGGGTAGCACCGAAACGGCGAACACGCCCGCCTTGGGGTTGCCGAGGTTGGTGCTCAGGCCGGTGAGATATCCGGCCGCGAAGCCGGTGCGCCGCCCGCCCTCGCGGGAAGGGCGGGTGGAGACGGTGGTGAGCGCGGTCCGCAGCGTGTTCACCCCGAGGATCATCAGTACGATGCCGCCCGCGATCCGGAGCACCGCGTACGCGGTGGGGCTGGCCAGCAGGACGGCGGACAGCCCGGCCGCGGCGGCCGTGGACCACAGCAGGAAGCCGCTGGCATTGCCCGCGAGCGTGCCTTGGAGCGTACGTTGGCCGCCTTCCAGAACCTGCCGGATCATCAGGGCTTGACTCGCGCCTGGCAGCATCGCCAGCAGCAAGGTGGTGGCGATGAAAACGGGCACATGCGTGGGCATGGGAAAGAACCCCTTCCGGGGATCGCGGCCGATGGGTGTCCCACCAGCCTTCCCGTCCCGCGCCCCTAAGAGAAGTTAAAACAGGAGGGTGCAGCATTAGCATTAGTGAATGGTGGTGGATCCGGGACAGCTGCGGCTTCTCGCGTTGATCGAGCGGCACGGCTCCCTGACGGCGGCGGCTCACGCACTCCGGCTCACGCCCGCGGCGGTCACCCAGCAGGTGGTCAAGGCCGAGCGCGACTGGCAGGTGCCGCTGGTCATCCGTGGTCCTCGCGGGGCAACGCTCACCACGGCCGGTGCGCTGCTGGCCTCCCACGGCCGAACTGTGGAGGAGGCATCGGACAGGGCCGAGGCGGAACTGGCCGCACTGCTCGGTCACCTCTCGCTCCGTCTGCGGATCGGGACGTTCCAGGCGGCTGCCCTGCACCTGCTGCCACCGGCCCTGACGGCGCTGCGCCACCGCCACCCGGACGCCGACGTCTCCGTCGTAGACGTGGTGTCCGGACGTGGAGCGGACGAGATCAGCGCGGGGCGCCTGGACGTGGCCATCGTCGCGTCCTGGGGCAGGCCGCTCGCGCCGCCCTCACACGTACGGGCCCACTCGCTCCTGCTGGACCCGATGGTCGTGGTTCTCCCCGATGACCATCCACTGGCCACCGGGCAGCCCGCGGACAGCGAACTTCACCTGGAACAACTGCGCGACGAATCGTGGGTCTCCATCCTGGCCGGCCACGCCGCCCGCGGACAGTTCCACGACGCTGCCCGCGAGGCCGGCTTCACTCCCACGGTACGGTTCGAGACCGAGTCCTACGACGTCGCCCAGGCCCTCGTCGGCACAGGCATCGCAGTGGCCCTGGTCTCGCGCCTGGCCCTGACCCATGCGCCTGGCACCACCCATCGCGAACTGGCCCACCCCAGGCCCTACCGCCGGCTCTACGCCGTGACCAAAACCGACGCCGGCCTCACACCACTCGCAGACACGCTCATCGACCTCCTACGTGACGTCGCCCGCGACATCACCGCCACCTGGGAGGCTCCCCCGCAAGAAGAACAACGCTCATCGAACTCACCGCACGGAGCCTGAGAAGCGCCCGGTTCTGGCAAGGCGCACCGGGTGTACGCCGCCGGCGTCGCAGCCGTCCAGGCAACCTGAGAGAACCAAGTGCCTATCATTCGATCATGAATGATGCGGTCTGTGCGGTGCTCGACGCCGTCTCCAGGGGTGACTCAGCCGCTCTCGTCAGACTGTTCGCAGAAGGTGTCGATCCCGCCGTGAGCAGCGACGGCCATCCCGTGGTCCATGACGCGGCGGACACCGGCGAGGTCGATCTGGTGCGGCCGTTCCTCGACGCAGGTCTGTCGGTCGACACCGAGGACGTGTTGATGGGATGGACGCCGCTCATGTGCGCGGTCGGCGTCGGCCGCCTGCCGCTGGTGGAGTTCCTGATCAGCGCAGGTGCGGACGTCAACCGGATCGGGCGCGGGACGGAGTCGGGCACGGTGCTGACCTTGGCCCTGGAGCTCGCGGAGCCGCTGGCGATCGTGTCGGTGCTGCTGCGCGCGGGCGCCGACCCGAACCTGTCCCGGCCGGACGGCTGGACGCCGCTGATGCTGGCCGCCTACGAGGGGGACGTGGAGGTGATCCAGGCTCTGGTGGCGGCCGGGGCCGACGTGCTCGCGTCCAAGGACGACGGGAAGGTCACGCCGGTCAGCGTCGCCGAAGGATGGGGGCACGGCGATGCCGTACGCGTGCTGCGCGAGCTGGGCGCGGCCGACCCGGTCGACCTGTGCGCCGCGCGGCTGACCCTTCTGGTGTCGGAGATCTCCGCGTGGCTCGCCGAGCACGCGCGTCCCGACCACACGTCGCTGGTCAGGGCTCGCGGCGCCGCGGACCCGGCGGCGGTGGCCGGGCTCGAGGCCGCGATCGGGGAGCCGCTGCCCAGCGACTTCCGTGCGTACCTGCGGCTATTTGGCGGCTGTGGCGGGTTGGACCACTACGAGTACGCGGGGATGTCGGTCGAGCGGATGCTGAGCCGGTGGCAGAGCCTCAAGGACACGCACGATCAGGGGATCTTCGACGACCGGGTCCCCCACGAACTCGACCCGGCCAACGGCTGTGTGCGGTGCGTGTGGTGGCATCCTGGCTGGCTGCCGTTCGCCGAAGACAGCGGTGGCAACCTGCTCTGCGTCGACCTCGCGCCCGCACCCAACGGAAGCCGCGGCCAGGTGATCCAGTGGGAGATCCACGGCGGCCCGTACGGCCCGCGAGCCTGGTCGTTCGAGGATCATCTGCGCGAACACCGTGACACGCTGATCAGCGTGCGGCACACCTACGACGCGGAGGGACGCCTGGAACGCCCCTGCTGACGCGCGTCGCCCACGACCTGGTCAGGCTCCTCCCCCGGCGAGCGCCGACGCGATGAAGCGCCGGGCCGACGCCGCCGTCGCATCCGGGTCGTCCCAGGTGTCGCGCCAGACGGCCAGCGTGCTGGAGAGTCCAGGGGAGACCACCCGCGAAGAGAAGCTCTCGAACGTCATCACACCGTCGTAGCCGATCTCGCGCAGGGCGCCGAAGACGGCGGCGAAGTCGACCGTCCCGGTGCCCAGAGCGCCGCGGTGGCTCTCGCCGATGTGGACGTAACCGAGGACGCCCGCGCTGTCGGCGACCGCGCGGGCCAGGTCGTCCTCCTCGATGTTCATGTGGTACGTGTCCAGGTGCACGGCGATGTTCGCGGCCCCGATCTCGGCGATGAACGCCCTCGTCTGCGCCGCGGTGTTGAGGAGGTTGGACTCGTACCGGTTGACCGTCTCCAGGCCGAGCGTGATCCCGTGGTCGAGCGCGCGCCGGGCCACCCGACGCAGCGCGCCGGCGGCGTTGTCCCGGCCCGCGGCGGTGGGCGGGCCGCTGTGCTTGCCGAACGCGCCATAGATGACGCCACCCAGATAGGTGCTTCCGACGGCCGCGGCGAAGTCCAGCGCCGCGAGGAGGTAGCGTTCGCCCGCCGCCGAGACGGCGCCGTCGTCGCTGGCCAGATCGGCGTCGAACGGCAGGCCGACGGAGCACGTGGCCTCCATGCCGTGCCGTTCGAGCGCCTGCCTGGTGGCGGCGGGCGAGAGCGTGTCCGGCTCGAACACCGGGATCTCGACGACGTCGAACCCGCACGCCCGGGCCCTGCGGACCGTACTGTCGCAGTCCGAGGGCGACCAGCCACCGGCGAAGACGGCGGCGTGCACTCCGAGTTTGTTCATTTCATGACTCCTTGGTGATCACAGATCGGACGAACTGCGCGGCGACCCCCGTGGCATCCAGGTCCCATACGATCTCCGCGTAGGGCCAGTCGTCGGCATGGTCACCATGTGGCGGCCTGGTCACGCGGCGGTCCACGACGGTCGCTCCGCGGGTGTAGCCGCCGCGCAGTTCCACGGCGACCTTGAGCCTGCGCAGCTCGGCCAGTCGTCGTTCGGTGGCGACCACGGCGACGCCGGCGTCCCCGAGGAAGGCGCCACGCGTGGCGAAGCGGGCGGCCAGTTCCCGCAGGATCCGGCCGGCCAGCACCGCGCCCGGCCGGCCGGATGCGTCGAGGGCGGCGATGTCCGCGTCGGTCGCGGTCACGCGGGTGAAGACGTCGAGGCCGTACATCACGACGGGCAATCCGCTGCGCAGCACGATGTCGGCCGCCTCCGGGTCCTGCAGGATGTTGAACTCGGCGGCGGGCGTCTCGTTGCCGCCCGCCGCGGCCGAGCCGCCCATCACGTAGACGGCCGCCACCTGCCGGGCGGCCTCGGGATGGGCGCGCAGCAGCAGCGCCACGTTGGTCAGCGGTCCCGTGCACACGAGCGTGGTGCGCGGGCCGGGCCGCGCGAGGACACGGCGCATGACGTCGAGCGCCGGAGGCAGGTCCCCCGGGACGGCTGCCTCGGGGAGCCTGACGTCGCCGAGGCCCGTCGGGCCGAAGACCCACTGCGCCCCGGGGCCGCCGGAGGTGAGGGGCCGATCGCTCCCCTTGCCCACCAGGATGTCGCGGCGGTCCAGCGCGGCGAGCACCCCGGTCGTGTTGCGGGCGACCGCGTCCACGTCGACGCACCCGTTCACGCAGGTCACCGCCGACAGTTCGACGTCCGGCCGGCTCGTCAGGTAGATGAGGGCGAGCGCGTCGTCCATTCCGGTATCCATGTCTGCCAGGACACGCAATTGACCATCCACCTCTTTCGTGTCTAAAAGCATCAGCGCCTGCCGACGGCCGCGGGCGGTCTCAGCCGCCGGCCGGACACCAAGAGCGCGACCAGCACCGCCACGTACGGCACGACGAACGCCACCTGCTCGGGCAGCGTGTCGGTCACGGCGAAGGCGGTGCCGAGTGCCGCGGCGGCGAGCGCGAGAACGGCGATCCCACGCCGCCGGGTCCGCGCCGCCGCAGCCGGGGCCCGCAGCAGCATCAGCCCACAGGCCACGGCCGCGACGAGCAGCAACGCGTGGACGGCCGCGCTGCCTCCCCGAAGCTGCAGCGCGTCCATGTACCCGTACAGGAACGACCCCGCGAGCGCACCGGAGGGCCGCCAGTTGCCGAACACCATCGCGGCCAGGCCCATGTAGCCCCGGCCGCCGGTCTGCCCGTCCCGGTAGAGCCCCGCGCCGACCAGCACGAGGATCGCGCCGCCGAGACCGGCCAGCGCGCCGGAGGAGACGACGGCCCCGTAGCGCAGCGCGGTGACCCGCACACCCATGCTCGCCGCCGCGGCCGGGTTCTCGCCGCAGAAGCGCAGGCGCAGCCCGTACGAGGTGCGCCAGAGCAGCCACCACGACAGCGGGACCAGGACGAGCGTGAGCACGACGCCCGATGACAGCCCGCCGAGCCCGAACGGCAGCGGCACGTCGGGCAGCCGGGGCGCGGGCGGCGACTGGGTGGCGCCGCCGCCCGGCATGCTCGTGAACGTGATCGAGGACAGGTACTTGGCCACTCCCGGGGCGAGAAGGTTGATGGCCACGCCGGCGACGATGTGGTCCACCCCGAAGGTGACCGTCGTGACCGCGTGCAGGGCCCCGCCGAGCGCGCCGCAGGCGGCGCCGAGGACGAGGCCGGCGGCGGGTCCCCACCGCAGAGCTCCGTAGGCCGCGCCCCAGGTGCCGAGGATCATCATGCCCTCGAGGCCGATGTTGACCACGCCCGCGCGCTCGGCCCAGACGCCGCCGAGGGCGGCCAGGGCCACCGGCGAGGTCAGCGCGAGGGCCGCCGACAGGGTGCCGCCGGATATCAGCCCGATGCCCTCGGGCAGGGTCAGCACCGTGACCAGCAACCCGCCGGCCATGGCGAGCAGCGGCCAGAGCCGCCCCAGGGGAAGCGGGGAACCCGCCATGACGATCATGTCGCCGCCTTTCCGCGGGCGGGCCGCGCGACGGCCGGCGGCGCTGCCAGGCCGGGCGTCTGTTGCCGTTCGCGGCGGGCGCGCCAGCGGGCGCTCAGCTCGTACGCGATGACCACCGCCAGGACGATCAGACCTTCCATGATGCGGACGACCTCGTTACTGATGTCGAGTAGCTGGAGCACGTTGGAGGAGTTGTCGAGGAAGGAGAACAGCAGCGCGCCGAAGGCCATCCCCGCCGCGCGGTTGCGCCCGATGAGGGCGACCGCGATGCCGATGAAGCCGAGCCCGGAAGGGAAACTGAGCGAGAAGCCGCCCGCATCGCCCAGCAGGGCGGGCATGCCGGCCAGCCCGGCCGTCGCCCCGGACAGCAGCATGGTGATCACGGTGACGCGCGCCGTCGAGGTCCCGCCGAAGCGGGCCGCGTCCGGCGAGCGCCCGATGGCACGCAGGTCGAAGCCGAAGACCGTACGCTCCAGGAGGACGTAGAAGGCGATCCCGGCGGCGAGCGCGAGCAGCGACGACCAGTAGAGAGTGGCGCCGTGCGCGACAGTGGTGAATCCGGGGTCGCGCAGACTCGGGGGCAGGGGGGCCGTGCCGAGGTTGTTGCTGCCCCCGCCGCCAGCGCCCAGCCTGCCTGGCACGAGCAGGTAGGAGATGAGGCCGATCGCGATGAAGTTCAGCGCGATCGTGGAGATCACCTCGTTGACGCCCTTGATCACCTTGAGCGCCGCCGCGATGCCGGCCCAGATCGCCCCGGCGGCCATGGCCGTCAGGAGCACGACCGCGTGCCCGGCGATGGGCGGCAGCGTCAGCTCGGCCCCGACGGCCGCTGCGCACAGGGCCGCGATCCGGTACTGGCCTTCGGCGCCGATGTTGAACAGGTTGAGCCGGAAGGTGAAGGCGACGGCGACCGCTGAGATGTAGTAGGCGGCGGCGGAGTTCAGCATGATGGCGGCGCTCGAACCGCCGAGCGCGTTCGTCACCATGGCCTCGGCCGCGGCGAGCGGGGAGGCGCCGGTCGCGGCGAGGATGAGGGAGGCCGCGCCGGCGGCGAGGACGAGCGCCGCCGCCGGCGCCAGGAGGCCGGCGGCCACGCCGCGCAACGAGGTCAAAAGCCCGAGGGAGAGGCCGCGCGGATTGGACGACCGGCTCATCCCGCGACCTCTCTCGCTCCGGACATGGCCATGCCGAGCTGCTCGGCGCTGGTCCGCCGGGGATCGACCCGCGCGACGAGCCCGCCGCGCAGCATCACCAGCAGCCGGTCCGACCTGGTCAGCAGCTCGTCGAGGTCGGCCGAGACGAGCAGCACACCCGCCCCTGCCGCGACCGCGTCCTCGATCCGCCGCCAGATCTGCTGCTGGGCCGCGATGTCGACGCCCCGCGTCGGATGCGCGGCGAGCAGCACCTTCGGCCCGCCGGCGAGCTCGCGTCCGATGACGAACTTCTGCTGGTTACCGCCGGACAGCGACGCGGCGGCGACCCCGGCGTCGCGCACCCGAACGTCGTAGTCGCGCATCAGGCGCTCGGTGTCGCGGCGGGCGGCCCTGCGGGTGAGCCACCCGCGCCTGCTGTTCGGCGGCGCCGACTGCCGGCCGAGCATCCGGTTCTCCCACAGCGGAGCCTCCAGGAGCAGGGCCTGGCGGTGGCGGTCCTCGGGGACGACCGCGACGCCGGCGGCTCGCCGCCACCTGAGGTTGGTGCCCGTGACGTCCTGACCGAACAGCGTCAGCCTGCCACGGTCGGGGCGGCGTACTCCGGCGGCGCATTCGATGAGCTCGGTCTGCCCGTTCCCCTCGACCCCGGCGATACCCACGACCTCGCCCTCTCGCACGTCGAGCGAGACCGAGTCGAGGGCCTGCCTGCCGTCGGCCAGGCGCAGGGACACCTCCTCGAGGCGGAGCGCGAGCCGCCCAGCCGGGCGCGCGGGCCGTTCTGTCCTCACCAGCTCGGCACCGATCATGAGGTGGGCCAGCTCGCGAGAGGAGACCTCGTTCGCGGGAAGCGAGTCGGCCACCGTGACCCCGCGCCGGATGACGGTCACGTCGTCGGCCACCGCCAGCACCTCGTCCAGCTTGTGCGAGATGAACAGGATCGACAGCCCGCGTGTCCTGAGCCGGTCGAGGCTCGCGAACAGCCGCTCGACCTCCTGGGGCACCAGGACGGCGGTCGGCTCGTCGAGGATGAGGATCCGCGCGCCCCGGTAGAGCGACTTGACGATCTCGACCCGCTGGCGGTCGGCCACGCTCAGGGCGCCGGTCTCAGCGTGCGGGTCGACCGTCACGCCGAGGTCCGCGCAGACCTCCTCGACCCTGCGTGTCGCGGCCGGGAGGTCGAGCACGCCCGCCCGGCCAGGTTCGGCGCCAAGGACGACGTTCTCCAGCACGGACAGGTTGTCGGCCAGCATGAAGTGCTGGTGGACCATGCCGAGGCCAGCGGCGATCGCGTCGCGCGGCGAGGTGAAGCGGACCGGCTCGCCGTCCAGGTGGATCTCGCCGGAGTCCGGCCGGTGCATCCCGTAGAGGAGCTTCATCAGCGTGGACTTGCCCGCGCCGTTCTCGCCCACGACCGCGTGTACGGTGCCGGCTCGCAGCGTGAGGCTGACGTCCTCGTTCGCGACGACGCCGGGGAACTGCTTGCGCAGGTGCCGGACCCGCAGGGCCGGTGGCGCGCTCATGTTCCTGCCTTCGGGGTGGTGGGCACGGTGATCTCCTTGTTCGCGATGCCGCGGCGCAGCTCCGCCAGGCGGGGGCCGATGTCGTCGACGAATCCGCCGGAGGTGGCGTAGGCGACGCCGTCGCGCTTGAGGTCGTAGCTCTGCTCGCCGGGCTTGAACGCGTTCCGCCCCGCGTCACGGATGAACTCGAAGACGGCCGTGTCCACGCGCTTGATCATCGAGGTGAGGATGACGTCCTTGACCGCGCTCAGAGCCGGTTGGAGGTACTGGTCGGAGTCGACGCCGATGGCCCGTTCGCCGAGGTCGTGCGCGGCCTGGAAGACACCGATGCTGGATGCTCCGGCGGCGACGAAGACGACGTCCGCGCCGCGCTGGTACAGGCCCTTGGCCGCGACCTGGCCCTTGTCGGGCGAGCTGAAGCCGGAGAAGTCCGGCGCCTGGCTCAGATACTGGACCAGCACCTTCTTGTTCGGGTCGATCCGTGCCACGCCGGCCTCGTAGCCGGCCTGGAACTTCTGGATGAGAGGGGTGTTGGTGCCGCCGATGAAGCCGACCGAGTCGCTCCTGCTTTTCAGCGCGGCGGCGGCACCGACGAGGTAGGAGCCTTCGTTCTCGGCGAAGACCAGGTTGGCGATGTTGGCGCCGGTGGCCTCGGAGCTGTCGATGAGGGCGAAGCGGGTTCCGGGGAACTCTCCGGCCACCTTCTGCAGCGGCTTGGCGTAGGCGAAGCCGACGGCGATGACCGGGTCGAAGTCCTGCTGGGCCAGCAGCCGCAGCCGCTGCTCCTTGGCCTGGTCGGACTCCCCTGCGGTGGCCTCCAGCTCCTGCGCCTTGGCGATCTTCAGCTCCTTGGCCGCCCTGTCCAGGCCCTTGGCGGCGGCGTCGTTGAACGACTGGTCGCCACGCCCGCCGATGTCGTACGCGAGCCCCACCCGCAGCCCCTCGCGGGCCACCGGGGCCGGTTCCGCGCCACACCCGGTGACCATCGCGGCCACCGCGAGCAGCGGAAGAAGCCGTGCCAATGCATGACGCATGTGCGCCTCCTGATCCAACGAGAAAGGTGAGCCGGACAGGGCGCATCGCGCGCTTCCGGAGCGAAGGCCGCCGGCATGGCTGAACCATTTGGTTCACCATAGCGAGCGGTCCCCCGAAACGGAAGATGTGGCATCGAAAGGGAAGAAAGCCGACATCAGACGGGCCATCCGACCCTGGAAGCGCCGATGTCGTGATGCCCCGAGCCCGCCTCCCGGCGCAATTGACGCTACTTGACGTTAGTTGACGGAGTAAAAGTGCAGGCGGAGCGCCGGGCGGCCGCGTATTCTGACGTTTATTGACGTTCCTTGACGGCGATGGGATGCGAACACTGTGGTCGGCATAGCGCTACCTGGACTTGAGCAGTTGCCTTCCGGTCCGGCACGAGACCTGGTCGAGGCTCTGCACGAGCTCTACCAAGGTGCTGGAATGCCAGGAGTGCGGCGGATCGCCGGCGCGGTCATGGACGGCGACTTCCTCGACACGATCAGCCATGAAAAGGTCGCCGCGATGCTGCGCGGGAACGGGCTGTCGCGCTGGTCGAAGCTGGAGCCGGTGGTGCGCGTGCTCGCGGCGTGGAACAACCCCCCGCTCGACCCGGACCGGCAGACGGCCGTGTTCCAGGCGCTCTGGCGTGCCGCCGCGGCGAAAGGGCGGGAGGTCCACGTGGATGACGTGGCGGAGCGTGCACCGGCTCGCCAGGCACCTCCGGACAAGAACGACGGACGCAAGATGGAGCTGTTGAACTCGGTCGTCAACTACATGCTGGAGCAAGGGTCCGCGGCGGCGACGTTGCGTGATCTCTCACGGGCGGCGGGGTCGAACAACCGCATGATGCTGTACTACTTCGGCTCCAAGGAGGATCTGGTCCGTGAGGCCCTCGACGTAGCGTTGCTGCGGTATCCGCTGTTGAAGGATGCCGATCGCCATATCGCGCGCTTGGACATTCCGCTGAAGGCGCGGCTGGACGAGACCTGGCGCGCCCTCTGCCGCGAGGAGAATCTGCCCTACCTGCGGCTGCTCTTCGAGTCCGTGGGGCTGGCCGTACACCAGCCCGAACGCATACCGGGGCTGCTGCGGCACTTCGGCCACGACTGGGTGGACACCGCGACCGACGCCCTGATCAAGGACGGTCTGCCGGACGGCCCGGCGAGACGGCTGGCCAAAGAGATCGTGGCGCTGTGGCGTGGGCTGCAACTGGATCTGCTCACCACCGGGGACATGGAAGAGGTGACCGCCGTGCACGACATCGCGGCAGAGGCGATCGCCAACCGGGCCGAGCCCTTGCGCACACGTACATAGTCATTTTCCGACAAGAGCGCCGGAGGAGACACGTTGAACACCGTCGACGATGACGTCACGTACGTCGGACGGCCGCGCGGAGTAGGCCAAGGCGGACCAGACATCTCGGCAGCCCTCGAAATGCGGCCGTGACAGGTCGACCACCTGCAGCGTGGCGCGCTTGCCGACCTCGAGCGTCCCGAGTTCCCCGGCCAGACCCAGGGCTCGGGCGCCGTGAACGGTGGCCATGTCGATGGCCTGCTCCGCCGTGATCAGAGCGGGGTCGCCGGAGACTCCCTTGTGGAGGGTGGCGACGAGTTTGACCGCCGACCACACGTCCAGCCCGTTGCTGCTCACCGCGCCGTCCGTGCCAAGAGCCACCGTGACGCCGGCCTCGAGGAGCTCGCCCACGGGAGCGACCCCGCAGGCGAGTTTGAGATTGGACCACGGACAGTGCGCGACCGAAGTGCGCGTGGCCGCCAGCGTCTCGATGTCGCCGTCATCGAGTTCGACGGCGTGCGCGATCACGGTCTTGGGCCCTAGAAGGCCCGTTTGATCCAAGACCTGGATGGGGGTGGCGCCGTGCAGCCGGCGGACTTCCGCCACTTCCCGCTTGCTCTCGCCGGCGTGGACGTGCACCCGGCAGCCATGGCGTCGTGCGAGTCCGGCCACCTCTTCCAGCTGTTTCCTGGTCAGGGCGTACGTGCTGTGCGGCATCAGCGCCGGCGCCGCAGGGTCTCCAGCCGGGAAGCCGGCCAGCTGCTCCTCCGCGTCCCGGAGCGTCTCGGCGAAGGACCGCGGATCCGGGTTGGCGAAGTTGGCGAAGGTGGGTCCGCTGACGACACGAAGCCCGTAATCCGCCGATGCGGCCACCGTCGCCTCGCTGAACCAGTACATGTCCAGGGCCGCGGCGGTCCCCGCCAGCATGGACTCGGCCGCCGCTGACGCCGCGCCCCGGCGGACGGTGTCCGGCGTCAGGACGTTCGCCTCTTCGGTGGTGAGCCGGGAAACGAACTCCTCCAGCGCCACATCATCGGCCATCCCGCGGAACAGCGTCATCGCCAGATGGGTGTGGGCGTTGATCATCCCGGGAAGCACCGCGCAGCCGGTCGCATCGATCTCGTGGGCGGTCTGGTAGCGGAGGCACTCACGGTCATCCTCGACGGCGGTGATCCGTCCATCCTTGATCCCCAGGAAACCGTCTGGGAAGGCGGCGCGGGCCGCGTTCATGGTCAGGATGTGTCCATGGCGGACGACCAGGTCAAACTCGGGCGTGTGTTCGTTCGACATCGCTGTCCTCTCGGGGGGTGAGGGTTCCGACTATATTGAACCAAACGGTTCACCTAGTCGCGCATCCTGCCTTACAGTGGCGCCATGAGCGATCACCCCGAAGCGCCTGTCACGCCCGTCGAGGCCTTTGAACCCCCCTACTACATGGCTGTCTTCACGGCGGTGCGAACCCAGGACCAGAGCGGCTACAGCGAGACCGCCGCACGCATGGAAGACCTGGTGAAGGACGTCCCAGGGTTCCTGGGGATGGACCTGGCGCAGACTCCTGGCGGGCTGGCCATCACCGTCGGGTACTTCCGCGACGCCGACGCCCTCACGGAGTGGCGGCGCAACGCCGAGCACCGCGCGGCGCAGAAGCGCGGGCAGGCCGAGTGGTACCAGAGCTACACGCTGCATGTGGCGAAAGTGGAGCGGAGCCACGGGTTCATCCGGGCGTAGGTCCCGCAGCGCCGGCCCGACAGCTCCGTGACCAACTAAAGAGACATCCGTACGTGCCGAACGGCAGCTGTGGCGGCCTTCTCCCGCACGTCAGGGTGATGGCATGTTACTGACCAACATCGCTCCCGCGTCGGTTCACCACAACGCCTGGTTTCCCGGGCGCTTCCTCGGAGGCGGCGCCCTGGTGGTCGGGCCGCTCCTGTGGTTCGCCGGGCTGACGCTGCGTCACCTGGCGGCGAGCACCGCGGAGTTCACACCGGAGCAGCGGGCGTACTTCGCCGCGCAGCCGTTCGCCGTGCCCGAGCAACTGGCCGCTTACACCGTGAACCCGGGGCTGGCCACGGCCGGCCATGCCTGTTACACGGCGGGAGTCATCGTGCTGTGCCTGGCCATCGTCGCCCTGGCCCGGGTGGCTGCCACGCGCTCACCCTGGCCGGCCCGCCTGGGCGGCGCGATGGTGGTCGTGGGGTTGTTCTCGCGCCTGTACTGGGCGGGTGTGGACGAGACGGCCCTGCAGCTCATCGGGAAACTTGGGCTGGAGCGGACGACCGAGATCGTGATGGCTCTGTACGTGGACATTTCCTACGGGCCCTGGCGGGTGCCGGTTTCGGCGGCCTTCGGTCTCTATATCGGGACACTGATCCTCGGTCTGGCCGCCTTCCGCTCGGGCACGTTCGGCACCGGGCGGCTGGTGCTGTTCCTGTTCTCGGGATGGCTGTGGACCGGCGTGCTGAAGAGAAGTGAGCTGGTCGACGGGGTCCTGTCGGGTGCCGCCCTGTGCCTGGTGCTCGTACCACTCGGGATCAAGGTGCTGCGCGATGCCATGCCGGAGCTGCGCACGCAAGCTCAGCCTGCCGGGGACAGGGCTTCATTGCGGGTGCTCAGCTGGTGACACGCCGCTCCTTGACGGTGTCTACGCTGTGGTGGGTGAAGGGTGTGCGGGCCAGGGGCTTGTCGTGGGTGCTGCCCGCGGCCGCCTTCTGCGGGGCCTTCGTGCCGGCGGCGCTCTCCGGCGCGCAGGCGTTCGGGTACGCGGCCACGCTGGCTGGGCTGCCCGCGCACCTACCGGCCGTCGGTGGGCTGACCGCCTACGTTCCTGCCGCCGTAGTGGGGCTCCTGGCCGCGGCGGCGGCCAGGACGGCGTTCGGCCGGCCGTGGCTGTTGCTGGTGCTCGCGCTGGTGGACGCGGTGCTTCGCACGCCGGGGCTGCTGCTGGCCGTGGCCTCGTACGTCGCCGCGACCACCTTGCGGCGTCCAGCCCCGCTCGCGCTGTACGCGGTGCCGGCCAGTCTGGTCGCGGTCATCCCGCAGCCCGGCGCCGGACTGGTCTCCGCGCTCGGCGGCGCGCCCCTGTTCGTCTGGCTCCCACTGGCGCTCGGACTGTGGGCCGACGCCCGCCGGCAGGTGGTCGCGGGGCTGCGCGAGCGCGCCCAGCGGCTGGAGCGCGAGCAGTCGGCGCGAACCGAGCAGGCACGTGCACAGGAGCGCACCCGGATCGCGCGCGAGATGCACGACGTGGTGACGCACCGGGTCTCGCTCATGGTCCTGCGGGCGGGAGCGCTGGAGATCAACGCCACTGACGAAAAGACCGCGGCGGAGGCGGAGCTGATTCGCGCAACGGGCAAGGACGCGCTCACCGAGCTCAGAGCGGTGCTGGGGGTCCTTGACGAGGAGGGCGGAGATTACCACCCGCGGCCGACACTGGCCGATCTCGACTGGCTTCTGGAGCAGTCCCGCTCGGCCGGCGTGCCGGTGGAACGGCATGAGGAGGGCGATCCTGGCGCGCTGCCCGTCATGGTCCAGCACACCGCGTACCGCGTCGTCCAGGAGGCTCTGACGAACATCCACAAACACGCGGGCCGGGCCGCGACCCAGGTCGTCCTGCGGCACCGGCCCGCCGGGCTGCAGATCGAGGTACGCAACGCCGCCCCGCCGCATCCGGCCCTGGACCTACCCGGCGGCGGGTCCGGGCTGCTGGGGCTGCGCGAGCGCGTGGAACTGCTGGGGGGAGAGTTCGCGGCCGGGGCGGAACCCGACGGCGGATTCCTGGTCAGCGTCAGGCTACCGACATGATCAAAGTACTCATCGCGGACGACGAGGCGCTGGTACGCGCGGGCCTGCGCGCGATCTTGGAGGCCGCCGACGACATCGAGGTGATCGCCGAGGCCCAGAACGGGTCCGAGGCGGTGACCGAGGCCGCCCGCTACCGGCCGCACGTCGTCCTCATGGATGTGCGGATGCCCGTCATGGACGGCGTGACAGCGCTCAGGGAGATCAACCGCTCCCTCCAGCCGCCCAAGGTGGTCATGCTCACCACCTTCGACCGCGACGAGTACGTCTACAGCGCCCTGCGGGCCAGGGCGGCGGGCTTCCTGCTGAAGGACACCGCGCCCCGCGACCTGATCGCCGCCGTGCGCGCGGTGGCTCAGGGCAACGCCATGCTCTCACCGACGGTTACCAAGCGCATGCTCGATGCCTTCGCCAGGTGGGAGACCCCGGACTCGGCCGCCGCCAGGAAGCGTCTGTCCAGGCTCACCGAGCGCGAGCGCCAAGTCGCGCGAGTCGTGGCTCGAGGGCTGTCCAATACCGAGATCGCCCGCGAGCTGGACATGACCGAGACCACGGTCAAGGCGCACGTCAGCCGTTCGCTGGCCAAGCTGGGCCTGGCCAACCGGGTGCAGATCGCGCTGCTCGTCCGCGACGCAGGCGGGAACGACCCACTCTGATCATGGCTACCTCCTCCAAAGACGGTCCGCCCGCGCCCGGGTTCGACACCGTCAACTCGCCGGGCCTGCTGCGGTCCATCGACCTTGGCGGGCGGACCGTTGCGGCCGAGTCGCGTGCCGCCGCCGAACTGGCGGAGGAGGTGCGTCAAGGAGTCCATCCCGATGACGTCGCGCTCTGTCTTGAGGTCGACCGGTTTCCCCTTGCCATGGTGGCGACCTTGGAAGGGGAGCCCTCATGAGCGCCGCACCGTTGATCTTCGCAGCGCAGGCCCTGCGCGGTCTGGCGTACGGACTGGCCGCCGTCCAGTTCGCCACGCTGCTGCGGGCCGAGGGGCTGCGGGCCGCCGGGGTCGGTCTCGTGCTGGCCGCCGTGATGGCCGGGGGCGCGCTGGCCAGCATCGCCCTGGCCCGCTGGGGCGACCGGTTCGGCCGTCGCCGCTCCTACGCCGTGTTGTACCTGGCCCTGGCCCTGTGCGGGTCGCTGATCGCGGTCGGGGCTCCGGTGTGGCTGCTGAGCCTGGCCGCCCTGTCCGGTGCGCTGTCGGTCGAGGTGGTCGAGTCCGGGCCGTTCACCACCGTGGAACAGGTCATGCTGGACGGCAGCGGCGTGGCCGTGCGCGGCTTCGGCCTCTACAACGCCGTCGCCGCCATCGCCGGGGCCGCCGGTGCGCTGCTGGGCGCGCTCCCGCCCTCGCGGTCGCTGCTCGGCGGGGTGTTGCTGGCCGTGGGTGTGGCTGGTGCGCTGCTGGCCCTGCGGCTGCCCGCCTCGCTCGAGGTGGCCTCGGTGCAGGTCTCCGCGCCGGTCCGGCCCCGCCCGGTCGTGGTCCGGCTGGCGGCGCTGTTCGCCGTGGACAGCCTGGCCGGGGGTTTCGTCGTGCAGGCCTACCTGGCCTACTGGCTGGGCGTCAGCTACCGGGCCGACACGGCGAGCATCGGGCTGCTGTTCGCGGGCTGTGCCGTCCTGCAGACCGCCTCCTTCCTGCTCGCGCCGGTCATCGCGGCCAGGATCGGGCTGCTGAACACGATGGTCTTCACCCACCTGCCGAGCAACCTGCTGCTCGTCGGCGTCGCCTTCGCCCCGGGGTTCCCCGTGGCGGCGGGGCTGCTGCTGGCCCGCGCCTGCCTGTCCTCGATGGACGTGCCCACCCGCCAGGCGTACGTCATGGCCATGGTCCCGCCCACCGAACGCACCACCACGGCCGCCGTCACCAACACCGCCCGCTACCTGACGCGCCCGGCCGGTCCCGCGCTGGCCGGGCTGCTGCTGCCCCTCGGTCTGGCCTGGCCGTTCCTGATCGCCGGGACCGCCAAGAGCCTCTACGACCTGACCCTGTGGCGGATCTTCCGCCGCGTCCAGCTCCCCACCGAAGGCCCATCGTGATCCAGGCGACGCCTGTGAAGCAAGCGTTTGCCTGGACATCGGGTGCAAGATCAGATAGGGAGGAACAGCCTTCCTCCTCCCCCGATCGGAATCACCCGTGTCCACATCACCTCGATCATCACTGCCGGCTCCCGCCCCGGCCGCCGGGGCCCGGGTGTACCGTGCGGTCCGCGCGGTGACAGTGGTCGCGGTCGCGGTGCTCCTCCTCGTCGCTACCGCCAAGGACCTTCAACGGCCGCTTCGCCCACATCCCCGATGCGCACCTGCTCAAGTTCGGCCGGAGTCTGTGCGCGGTGTCCTTGCGCAAGGGCACACGGGAGATGCACACCGTCATGGAGACCCGCGGTTTCGTGGTCGACACGGAGGCGAACACCACGGCGCTCGGCTATCTGTGTCCGGCGCTCAACCGACGCCGGTCCGCTGAGGAGGAGGCGCAGCGGAAGCGGGAGCACGACGTCATCGCGACGGCCGAGCGGCGGTGCGCCGCTGTTCCCGAGCACCAGCCGCGCGTGCGCCCCTCGCTGCGGGCCAGGGCCACGTTGTGGGTGGCGTACACGGGCATGCTCAATCTCTAGGAGGACGAACCGGCCACCGTCCATCCGTCCGCTCTGGACCGGGCGACCGCCAACAAGGTGGTCGGGGCCACACCCGGTGATCTCACCATTCTCACCGCCGACACCGACAAACACATCTGCGTCGCCGTCGAGGCGTACAACAAGCGCCCGCCGGTGGAGGTCGAAGGCTGGGAGAAGGTCGTCGAGGTCGGATACCAGAGCACCACCGGAGAAATGGTGTTCACCGACGACGAGGGCGAAGTGGTGGAGGAACTACCCGATCTCGCCATCCACGGCGCCGGTCGCTACCGGGTACGGGTGCACATGCGGGGGGCGAAAGCGGCCCTGGCCGAGGACGGAGACGCCCGGCAGGCGTTCCTCGTCATCGTCTATCCCGGCGTGTCCCGGCGCACCCAGGTGCTCCTTTAGCCCACCAGCCGCACGGACCGACTCGGGTTACGGGGTCTGGAGCAGCGCGGTCGGCGGTACGGGGATCGCGGGGAAGGGGTTGTCGGGCAGGAGCAGGACCCGGCGCGGCCGGTCCGGCTGCCCGGCCGCGTCCAGGTGGAGCAGGGCCGCGCCGATGCCCGCCGCGCCCACCATGTAGCCGGTGTCCGCGCTCACCTCGCCGGGCCGCAACCGCCGGTACGCCTGGTACCAGCGGTAGCCGCGTCCCTCGTGGTCGGTGGCGCGGGCGACCAGGTCCGCGGCGAGGGTACGGGCGAACTCCAGGCAGGAGGCCCTCCCGGTGACCGCCCACAGCCCGACGAACAGCTCCACCAGTCCGGCCGTGCCGCAACACTGGCAGGCCACGTTCCAGTAGCCGTTCGTCCTTCGCGGCGGGGCGGCGCTGTCGACCACGCCGTGCGCCAGCCGCTCCAGCCAGTCCAGGTCGCCGGGGTCGCCTGTCACCCGGTACAGCTCGTAGAACATCCTGGCCACCCCGGCCGCGCCCGAGCAGAAGCCGGCGTAGTGCAGTTCGCGCGCCTGCGGCACGTGATGCGGGACCATCGCCCATCGGTCGCCGACCACGCTGACCTCGCGGACGAAGCCGGCCCCGCTGCGCGCGGCACCCAGGAAGCGCTCGTCGCCGGTCACTCCGTACAAGCGGGCGAGGAGGAACACCGTACCGGCGGTGCCGGCCAGGAATCCGGGCGTGATCGCGTCCGGCGGCGCGCCGTCGACGTCGCCGAGCCGGCGGCCGGGCACGGGCAATCGGGCGATGCGCAGGCCCGCCTCCACCGCCGCCGCCTCGTAGGCGGGCATCCCCAGCTGGGTGGCGGCTCTCAGCAGGCCCAGGATGATGCCGCCGTCGCCGCGCTGCGTCGGGTCGTGCGTCCAGCCGAAGCCGTCCGCGCCGGTGCGTCCTCTGCTGACGATCAACTCGGCGATGGCCGCCGCCTCCGCGGTGAGCCGGTCGTCGCCGAGCACCCACCCGGCCTCCATCAGCGCGATCATCGTGCCGGTCAGCCCGTGGTACAGCGACAGATCGTCGTCGCGCCGCCAGGTGGCCGCGAGCCACTCGGCCCCGCCCCGCGCGTCCTCCAGGTACGCCTCCTGCCCGGTGGCGCCGGCCAGCTCCAGGAAGAACAGCACGACTCCGGCCGCACCCGAGTACAGGGACCGAGGCTGCGATCCGACCGCCGATCTGCCGTGCGGGTCGGGGTTGGCCACCCAGTGGCGGCCGTGCTCGCCATCGATCCCGGCGGATCTGATCCAGCGCGCCGTCGAGACGGCGGCGGTCAGCGGAGAGGCGGCCCGCGCGCTCTTCGGGCGGATCTCGTCCAAGCTCATGGCCGGGACTATGGCACATCCCGTATCCGATTTCATGCCTTTCCTATTAATTTGATAGGGATTTTGCTGGACGAGGCGCGGGTGCCACCTGGCTGATCGGCTCGGCCGAGGACGCGGCCGACACGCCCGCCCTAAAACCGTCAAGGCCTACTTGTTTAGTAGGTTTTCATGTGGTGTCCTGGAACGTAGCCGAAGGAGTAATGCAGATGCCGCTGCCCTCGCAACCGTTGCGCAAGCTGGGTTTCCTGACGATCGGGCTGTTCGACGAGGCCGATCCCGGCCGCGGCCACGAGTCGACGCTCGGTGTCATCGAGCTGGGTGAGCGGCTGGGGTTCGACAGCGCGTGGGTGCGGCACCGCCATCTGCAGTACGGCATCTCCTCCCCGGTCGCCGTTCTGGCGGCGGCCTCGCAGCGGACCAGCCGCATCGAGCTGGGCACCGCGGTCATCCCCGTGGGCTGGGAGAATCCACTGCGGCTGGCCGAGGACCTGGCGACGGTGGACGTCCTGTCCGCAGGCCGGCTCAATCCGGGCGTCAGCGTCGGCCCGCCGATGCACTACGACCAGGTCAAGGACGCGCTCTATCCCAGCACCGGCGACCTCGAGGACTTCGGCTACGAACGCGTGCGACGGCTGCTGAGCTTCGTACGCGGCGAGCCGGCCACCGACTTCAGCGGGGTCGAGGGCTTCGAGGTCTTCTCCCATCGGGTCCAACCCCACTCCCCCGGCCTCGGCAGCCGGATGTGGTACGGCGGCGGCAGCCTGCGCTCGGCCCGGTGGGCGGGCGAGCACGCCATGAACTTCCTGACCAGCAGCGTGGTGAAGGCGGAGACGTCTGAGCAGTTCGCCGAGATCCAGCTCTCCCACGTACGGGAGTTCCGCGCGCACCACCCCGACGGCGAGCGCGCCCGTGTCTCCCAGGGACTCGTGGTCATCCCCACCGACTCCGCCTCGTCCGAGCAGCGTGCCAGGTACAAGGAGTACGCCGAGAAGCGCACGCCCAGGACCGCCGCGCCCCAGGGGCCGGCGCGGATGATGTTCGCGCCCGATCTCGTCGGCGACTCCGCCGAGATCGCCGAACGGCTCTACGCCCATGCCGCCTTCCAGGAGGTCGACGAGGTGGCGTTCGCGCTGCCGTTCACGTTCGAGCATGAGGACTACGTGCAGATCCTCACCGACATCGCCACCCGCCTCGGCCCTGAGCTGGGCTGGCGGCCCCGGCCCTAGAAGGCGGGTGTCACCTTCCCCGAGTCCCGAGGAGCGAGACGATCATCGCGCACACCCCCAGCAGCAGAGGTTGCTCATGCCGCGGCGTGCAGCCAGGATCCGGCGACCTGGGCCAGCACGGTGCGGGCCAGCGCGTCGGCCTGCCGCAGCAGTTCCCCCGGACCGCCGGGGCGGTCGAAACCGGGGGCGCCGCCGACGGTCCAGGAGCCGAGGGCGAACCGGCGGTCGTGCGCGGCGCCGGTCCGGGTCACCAGCCTGCGGTCCGGGAGGCGCACGTCCAGCAGGCCGCCCGTCTCCCGGCACTCGCCCGTGGCGTACAGCCCGGCGATCAGGGGGTCGGAGCCGCGGCGCACGCCGGCCACGGGCCGCCGGGCCTCGACGAGGGTTCGCGCCGCCGTGAAGCCTGGAACGGTCGAGCTGGTCGCGCGCCACGTTCCGGACTCTTCATCCTGGTGGATGCGCAGGTCGGCGCCCAGGAACGTGACGACGCCCGCGCGGGCGAGCGCGCGTAGTTCGGCCTGGCGGGCGAGCGACGGGCCATCGGCGAGCAGGCCGACCAGCCCCTGGAGCCAGGGGTCGTCCGCCAGGGTGGTTCGCGCGGACAGCAGCCAGTGGATCACCGCCAGGTCGGCGCTGAAGGCCGGGTCGGCGCTCCGCTCCAGGTCGGCCGCGAGATAGCCGTGCATCCACCGCTGCAGACCGGCGAGGTCGCCGAAGCGCATGCCGTGCAGCGGGCGTTCCAGCCGGTCGAGGCGCAGGCGGTCGGCGAAGCGCGGCACGGACCTGGTGACCAGGGCGCGCATCTCCTTGCCACCCCACTCGGCCGCCTCGAAACTGCTCTCGAACGCGGTCCACGTCGTCCGGGTACGGTCTGGATGCCGGGTGAACAGCTCGTGATAGTACGCGTACGCCAGCCTCTTGGCCGCGTCCCGCCCACCGCCGGCCGCGTCCTGCCCGCTACTGGTCGCGAACCGGTCCACGCCAGGAGGCGGGCCCGCGAGGCGGTAGGCGGGCCGCGCGTGGTGCGGCACGCCGCGTCGCGAACCCACGTACAGCAGCGGCTCCGCCCCGCTCGGCAGGTAGACCGGCTCGCCCCGCTCTCCCTCGGTGAACCGTCCGCCGCGTCCGACGGTGAGCAGCGCCACCAGGTCGGCGAACGCCCGTCCCGTGCCGCGCGCCAGCACCCGCTGACCGGCCGGGACGACGTCCAGATCGAGGTCGGCGGCGTGCCCGGCGGGCAGGTAGGCCAGCCCGTGCCTGGCCGCGAAGGCGATCTCCGCCGCGTCCGCCGTCGTGTGCGGCGCCTCGGGCTGCCCGTGCGCCAGCACCACCGCGTCGGCCTCCAGCGACCCGCCGGTGGACAGCGCCACCTGTTGCCTGCCCGCCGACTCGGTGAGACCGACCGCCCTGGCCTTGTGCACGCGTACCCGGACGCCGCCGGGCGCGAGGCGTACCGTGCGCTCGAACGCGGCCGCCAGATACTCGCCCACCTGCGACCGCGAGGCAGAGCGCCCGAACCCGCCGCCGAGCCGGTCCGCCAGCGAGGGGCCCGCGCCAACGGGGAAGACGGTGAGCTCCTCGGTCGCCGAGTCGGCTTTCAGCGCGTCGGGCTGCCCGATCCGCCAGAACCGGCCCGCACCCGGCGGGTACGGATCCACGATGTGCAGGTCCAGCCCGCCTCCCCGGCCGATTCGCGCGGCGTTGGCGCAGATCCGCTCCATCAGGCACGTTCCGGTCGGCCCCGCGCCGACCACCACGACCGCGCTCATGCGCGTCCTCCCCGCATATGTCGCTTCCCGCCGCCACTCCGGCCGTCGGACGCCGGAAAGAGCGCGCACCGGGGCCCGGCCCCGGATCGATCATGAAGCTACCACATAATCTTTATTACCTACTGGATATACATGAAATTAGCTCCCTGGTGAAGGACAGCGAGCGTGCCACGGTTGCGCCGGAGCTGACCGCGAGGACGTCAGCCGACGGCTGCCGAGTCTCGCCGGGTGCGGACCACCGTTCCGCTGACCGGCTGTGGGTTGCGGATCAGGTTGAGTATCGGGCACACCCGCTCCACCTCGGCATGCAGCCTGGCCAGCTCCTCATCCGTGGCAGGCGAGTCGATCAGCACCTCGTAGCGGAAGTTGTGCGGGTAGACCGGAATGCCGCTGTCGCCCGGCTGCTGGGCTCGAGGATCGTAGTCGGCGTGTACGTCCACCTCGAGCGCGTCGATCGGCACCGCCAGTTCGGCCGCCTTGATGAGGAAGATGTGGGTGACGCAGCTGCCGAGCACACCGGTCTGGAGCTCGGGCGAGGTGGGGCCGAGGTCGTAGCCGGCGAAGTCGGGGCCGCTGTCGCTGATGATCTGGAAGTCCCGGATCCTGACGCGCCGGATTCCGCTACGGCCCTCGGCGGTGACGTGGGCGTGCAGCGGGACCGGCCCGGCGGCGGGCGCCTCCCGGCGGGCCAGCAGGGCCGTGCGCTTGTGCGACAGGTACTCGCGTAGGGTGCTCATGGTCTTCTCTTCCTGGTCAGCGCAGGGTCACGGGGCCGAGTGGGGTGTCGATCACGGCGCGCAGCGCCGCTTCGGGTCCTTGGGAGATGTCGAGCCGGACGCCGAGGGCGGCCAGGTCGCGCCGCAGCGCGTCCGGGGCCGGGTGCACGGCGGAGAAGGAGGTCAGGCTCACCAGGGGCAGGTCGGAGTCCGCGGGGTGGCGGGTGGTGCCCCAGTCGATGAGGAACGGCACCGGCCTGACCGCCGCCGGGTCCGCGCGCCGGGTGAGCCGCCATTCCAGCAGCTCGCCTGCCGGGGTGTGCCTGGACAGGGGTTGAATGTCGCCGGGGTCGTAGCCCTGCTCGCGGGCCTGCCGCACCGCCTTGTCGAGGTCGCCCGGATGTACAGCCCAGGCGGCGAGCCGCGGCTCGGTGAGGGTTTCCAGGCCGAAGGCCCGCGGCCGTACGGACGCCTCAGGATCGGGCCCGATGATCTCCAGGTAGGAGAAGGGACCGAAGCGGACGAGGTGATTGGCGGTGCCGCCAGGATGGCGGCCGCCGGGCACCGGGCGGACTCCGGTCCGCTCGGCGAACTCGGCGACTCCCGCGGCGAGGTCGGGCACCGCGTAAACGAGGTGGTCGAGCTGTGGTTCTGTCACTGGTCAGCCTTCGGAGTCGATGTCAAAGCCAGTATAACCTACCTAAATAGTAGAGAATTCTGTCTGGAAATCAGCGTGAAGAAAACCTGCCGAGCGGCGAACACTGAGCGACAGTTGCCTTCGGAAGGACGCCATGACTGCACCACCTGACGCCGGCGATGTGATGGAAGACGTCACCGTGGTCGAGCAGTCGTTGGACGACCCCGAGCTCTTCGCCCTCCTGTACGACCGGTACTTCAAGGAGGTCTACCGCTATCTGGCCGCCCGGCTCGGCAGCGAGCAGGTCGAGGACCTGGTCGCGGACGCCTTCCTGCTCGCGTTCAACGGCAGGCACGGCTTCGACCCGCAGCTGGGCACCGTGCGGTCGTGGTTATTCGGCATCGCCACGAATGTGGTGGCCCGGCACCGCCGCAGGGAGGGCCGCCGCCTGAACGCGCTCAGCAAGATCGCGGCCGAGGACATGGCCGACGGGCACGAGGACCGGGTGACCTCGCAGCTCGCGGCGCGGGCCAGCCGGCCGGAGCTCGTACGGGGGCTGAAGGGCCTGGCGAAGGGCGATCGCGACGTGGTGTTCCTGCTGGTGTTCGGCGGGCTGGGTTACGAGGAGATCGCCACCGCCCTGGATATACCGGTGGGGACCGTCGGGTCCCGGATCAACAGGGCACGCAAGAAGCTGCGCAAGACACTGGGCGACGTCAACCCGATCGGGGAATGGTGATGGACGAGCTGAAGCTGATCGAGGCCGTGTTCGCGGAGCCCGAGCCCACGCCGGAGGCGGCGGCGAAGGGGCGTGAGCGCCTCCTGCGCACCGCACGGGCATCACGGTTTCGCCGTCCGCGCCGCAGGTGGCCGTCCGTGCCGCCGGTCCGGCGCGTCGCCCTGGTCGGCGCCATGGCGGTGATGCTCACGGGCGCCATCATCGCCACCCAGGTGGGCCTGGGTGGCTCCGACCCGCGTACCCCCGGCTCTCTGATCGCGGCCCCGCCGGCCGACGCCCAGGCGCTGCTCACTCTCGCCGCGCGGGCCGCCACCGGCCGGCCCGGCACAGTGCCGTCCCTCGGCCAGTACGTCCACACCAAGATGCTGGCCCAGCACAGCCTGTACACCAAGGACAAGTCGGGCGCGATGCAGTACACCAAGGTGCTGGTCAGCGAGGAGCGCTGGGAGGCCGCCGATGTGGGCAAGCCCTGGCTGAGCCGCAGCCAGAACCTGTCGGCCACGGGACCGGCGCCCCGCGCGTACTGGGACCGCGGCGTCGTGGACATCGTGTCCGAGCCGGGAGCCTGTCCCGGCCAGCCGGCGTACGCGCGGCTGGGCGCCTGGCCGACGGATCCCGCCCAGGTACGCGCGAAGATCGTGGCCGAGGCGGGCGAGAAGCCGCTGCGCATCTGGCGCTCCCTGCAGAACCTGGTCCGCGAGTCCGTCATACGGCCCAGCCTGAGCGCCGCGCTGTACCAGGTCGCCGCTGGGCTGGAGGGCATCGTGCTCGTCCACGACGCCGTGGACGCCGGCGGCCGCCCCGGCCTGGCCGTCGCCATGGACGAGGGCAACGGCACCCGGTCCGAGCTGATCTTCGATCGGACGACCTACCGCTACCTGGGCGAGCGCACGGTGAACACCAGGGACCGCAAGGTGAAAGCGTCCCCCGGCAACGAGTACACCGAGAAGAAGGGCACGGTGACCGGCACCGCCGTGCTCGCCGTCGATCTGGCCCGCGGCTTGCCCGAGGTGTCGCCCAAGGCGTCCCGCATGAAGATCCCCTGCTGAGACTTTCCCCCTGATCCGGCCTTTCCGGCCGTGAGTTCTGTTTCGCATGCCCTCAGATCGATCCGGCATGCCCTCAAGGAAGAAGGAGCACATCCATGTTCATCGCCAAGGCGGTCGCGGCCACCCTGCTCGCCGGCTCGTTCGGCGGCCTCACCTCGCCGCCGTCGGGGGACGCCGCCGCGTACGAGAAGCAGACGCAACTGGAGGCCAAGCGCGTCGCCTGCATGATGGAGCGGGGCCTGGAGTACGTGGCCTCGCCGGATCCTCACTACACCTGGCAGCCCGGGGAGAAGGAGCGGCTCGCGGGTGACCTGGAGGCGCTGCGGGCCTACCGGGCCAAGTACGGCTTCGGCGTCTGGTCCCCGAACGTCTTTCCGAAGGACAAGGTCGTCAACCCCGTCCAGCACGAGAGCCCGAACAACAAGATGCTGATGTCGCTGTCGGCCGACCGGCTGAAGAAGTGGCGCACCGCCGACGAGGCCTGCTTCTCCCAGGCGGTCAAGCAGGTGCTGGGCAAGACCGTCACCTCCCAGGAGGACTACCACGACCAGCTCCAAGCGGCGGTGCGGAAGTCGTTGAGCGTCCTCGACCAGGACAAGCAGCTCGTCCAGCTGGGCAAGCAGTTCGCCGCGTGCCTGGGCGTCAGCCGGACCGAGCCGACCGCGCTGGACGGGCTGAGCCACACGAAGATCGTGCGGCAGGCTTCGGACGTCGCCAAGAAGGCGTGGAAGGGCGAACTGCCCAAGGGCAACATCGAGACCGCCATCTTCCTGCCGAACCTGAAGCCCGCCGAGGCCAGGCCGTACCTGGACAAGGAGATCAAGGCGGCGCTGAAGGACCTGGAGTGCGGTAAGGCCTTCTACCCCGCCTACTCCCCCAAGGCCATGGAGATCACGTCGCGGGTCTACCAGGAGTTCGGCCGGGAGGGCGCGGCCCAGGCGGTCCCGTCGCGGATCTACCACAAGCTCGTCTGACGGAGCGCTCCCGGGGTGCCGCTCGTGGCACCCCGGGAGCGCGGCGTCCTTCGCCTCCCGGCGGCTCTGGTTCAGTCGTGAGGGAAGCAGACTCTGGAGTAGAGGCGAAGGGGACGGCCGGGTGGAAGAGGCGGTTCCAGCGGCTCGTCCACTGGGACGCCGGTCCAGTCGATGTCCTCGCGGAGGCGGGCGTTCAGGTCGTACCTGGTAATGGGGCGGCCGGGGTGGTGGATGTGCAAGGCCAGCTCTGCCCCCTCATCGTCCAGGTCTTCACCGATCAGGTAGTTGGATCGGGAGCCGCTGTCGGGGCGGGGGCCGAGGACGGCGGCCAGGTGCGTGCGAACATCGGCGACAGAGGTGAACAGGACGAGGGCGTCCTCCCATTCGTTGTTGTTGATCCAGTAGGCGCAGCGCAGCAGCGCGAAGGCGTGGCGGGGGTGGCTCGTCTCGCTCTGAGGCCTTTTGGCGGGCCGAGCATGCAGGTAGGAGAGGGCGGAACGGGCGCAATGGTCGTCGGGCGCGCGGCGTAGGGCTTCCTGGTAGGCGGCGATCGCGCCGTCCTGGTCGCCCGTCCAGGTGAGGGCATGGCCCAGGTAGAGCGGTATGAGGGCGTCGTGGGGGTCTGCGACAAGGGCCGCCTCCGCGGTAAGGACGGCTTCCTCGGCGAGCGGACGGCTCACGCCCTTGCTGTCATACTTTCCCAGCCCGTTGAGCAGCGTTCCGTCGCTATCGTCGAAATCGCAGCACACGTCGGACAGCACCACGTGCCGAAGGGCGAAGGTCGAGGCCATCGCACGCAGGATCGCGAGGGTGGCGGCGGTCTCGGTGTCTTCGTGCGGTTCCTGCTCGGCCTGGTCGCAGTGGTGGCGAGCCTGGGCGATCAGGTCAGGGACCGCCCCTTCGCCGCTGAACTGCCGAAGCAGGAACTCGCATTCGGCGAGCGACCGGCCGGCCTGCTGCAGGTGGATGCGCGGACTTTGTGCGGGCATGGGCCGTAAGTCTGCCATCGAGTGGTCGCAAAGGTGTCCAGAAAGGCGTCTCGGTGTCGGTGACTGCTTACGTCAGCAGCAGGTGCTGGTGTTCCTGCAACCACTCCCGCACGGTAAGTGGTTTACGCCCGAGCATGCGTTCGACGAAATCGTTTCTGGCCCAGACGACTTCGTTCTCCTTCTCGTATTCGAAGAACTCCCAGAGGGCCGAGCGGAGCGGGCCGATCTGGGCATACGCCTGGAAGAAGCCCTCCCTGCTCCCGTCGTGAGTGATCTTCTCATCGAAGACCTCGCTCATGAGCTCGGCGACCTCACTGAAGCGCATGAGGTCTTGGCCGTTGTTCAACGTGTGGAACTGGCCGATATGCCGATGATTGTCCGAGAGGAACAAGCGTCCCGCGACTTCGGATATGTCCCTCGGGTCGATGAAGGGAATGAGGCGGTTGTGCCAGATGAGCTTCCGCTCGCGGCGCAGGCCTTCCTTCATCAGGAAGAAATTGTCCATGAATGTGGCGCCGATGTTGAGATAGGTCACCGGCAGGTCGCTCTCGTCGAGGATCTGTTTCGCGATGGGATGCTGAGTGGGGAGCAGGAAACCCACGTCGCGGATGGACTGCGGGATGCGCCGCTGGTTGGCCTCCGGCTGCAGGCCGACGAGGCGCAGGACATGGAGGGCGGTGTCCGCCTCCTTGAGGGCGGCCACCAGGTTCGTCATGGCGGGACGCTCGTCCGTTCCGTTGGTGGTGATGACGAAGACCCCCTCCATTCCCCGCACGGCGGACTCGAGGGAGGGCAGATCGAAGTAGTCCGCGTGGACCGCTTCGGCGTAGGGGAAATCGCGGCGGAGGTCCTCGACGCCTTCCGGCTTGCTGCTGGCCAGGCGCAGCTGGATCTGTGGCGCCTCACGGTGGAGAAAGCCTGCCAGCGGCCCGCCGATGTGACCGGTGGCGCCGAAAATGAGAATGCTACGCGGAATGGGTTTGCCATTGATGTCACCAGGCATCGGACGTCCTCTCAGAGATGGTCGCGGTTTCTTTCTTCCGGCGTCGGCCGCGGTGCTTGACGACGAAGACGATGGCTGCCACGGGCGGGACCACGAAGATGTACAGGAACTTCTCCCGGGCTGACGTCCATCACAAGGAGGGTTCTGAGCCGCGGCGATCGTGGTAGGCGTGGGCGGGGTCTCCTGTGTGCGCGGTGTCCGGCCGGTCGGTGGGCCTGGGGCGGATCAGGCCGGTCTCGTAGGCGATGATCACCAGTTGGGCGCGGTCGTGCGCCTTCAGCTTGGTCATGGCCCGGTTGACGTGCGTCTTGGCGGTCATCCGGCTGATGCCCAGCAGGTCGGCGATCTCGTCGTTGGTACGCCCGCAGGCCACCAGGATCATCACCTCCCTTTCGCGTTCGGTGAGCACGGCCAGGTCCGCGGGCATGTCTTCGACCGAGGCGCCGTGGCCGGCCAGGAAGCGGGTGATCAGTCCTCTGGTCGCCGACGGTGACAGCAGCGCCTCGCCCCTGGCCACCACCCTGATCGCCTCCTGCAGTTCCCCGGCCTCCACGCTCTTGCCGAGGAACCCGCTGGCGCCCGCCCGCAGCGCGGCGAAGACGTACTCGTCGATCTCGAACGTGGTCAGGACCAGCACCCGGACGCCGGCCATGGCCTCGTCGGAGGTGATCTCACGTGTCGCGGCGAGTCCGTCCATGCCGGGCATGCGGATGTCCATCAGCACCACGTCGGCCATGGTCTCCCGCGCCAGCCGTACGGCATCGTGACCGTCGGCGGCCTCGCCGACCACCTCCAGGTCAGGCGCGGCGTCAAGCAGCACCCGGAAACCGGCGCGGACCAGCGCCTGGTCGTCGGCCAGCACGACTTTGATCGTCACGGGCTGTTCTTTCTGGTAATGGGGAGTACGGCATCGTTGATCAGCGCGATGTCGACGTTCTTGGCCTGCATGCCTTTGCCGCCGATCGGCGCCCCGCCCATGACCTTGCCCATGGCCTTGCGGATGATCGGTGAGCTCATCAGGCGCATCATCCCGGCGCGCAGGAGCTGCTCCTTGCGGTTGTGCGGGGTGAAGATGAGCCGTTCGGTCAGGGCGGCGGCCTGTTGGCCTTCGATGAAGGGACGCATCTGCTCCTCCCAGGCACGCAGGGCGCCGGGCACGTCGTACCGCTGCAGCATGGTGCCCAGCAGCTCGGCACCGGCGATGCCGGTGGAGGCGCCCATGCCGGAATACAGGGTCAGACACCAGGCGGCATCGCCGATCAGGACCACCCGCCCCTGGTGCCAGGACGGCATCTTGACCTGCTGGACCGAGTCGAACAGCGCGTCAGTGGCCTGCTCGTAGCGGGTGAACAGGTTCTCCAGGATGGCGCCCGCGGGCCGAGGGCCGAAGGCGGCGCGGATGGAGTCGACCGGCGGGCGGGCGAATTCGGCGTCGACGTCGTTGGTGCGGTAGGAGAACAGCAGGCTGGGGGCGTGGTCGGTGAAGGGGAAGGCCCACGCGGAACGGCCGGGTTCGGCCAGGGTCAGCCCCTCGGCGGGGCCGAAGCCGTCGATGGGCCGGTCCAGGACGGTGGCCCCGATCATGTACTTCAGCGGGTGCAGGTACGGCCCTGGGCCGAAGGCCAGCCCGCGCACGGTGGAGCGCATGCCGTCGGCACCGACGACCAGGTCGAAGCGCTCGGTGACCTTGTCGTTCAGGGTCACCTCCACGCCGGAATCGTTCTGCGTGATGCGGGTGGGGACGGTGGAGTAGCGGATCTCCACGTCGTCCGGCAGCGCCGAGAACAGTCCCTGCTCCACGTCGCCGCGCAGCAGCGCGCGGGGGCCGACGGGGCCACCGATGCCTGCCGGGCTGATGCCGGGACGCCGGCGTCCCGCCCGGCTCACGTTGTAGGTGACGGCTTCGGGGCCGCCGCGATCGCCGATGGCGTCCAGGACGCCCAGCCGCCGGGCGGAGGCGACGCCGGTGCCGAACAGCATGATGAAGTACCCGCCGGTGCGGCGGGCGGGAGCCCGTTCCACCAGCACCGGCTCCCACCCGATCTGGCGGAGCCGCAGCGCGGTGGCGATGCCCGCGATCCCGAGGCCCACCACCAGCGCCCGGCCCCCCGTGGGCGTGCTTGTCATGACAGTTCTTCCTTCCGGTGCGCTGGTACGGATCGGGCGTGATGCGGCTAGAGCGGCATGGGGAACTGGCCGAACAGCAGTGCGCCGAGCCGCTGGGCGTTGGCGTTGTACTGGGCCACGTAGTGCGTCCGGTACATGGACACGTCCCGCAGGTAGCGCTGCATGCGCTGCCCGCGTGCCGCGGCGGAGGTGCCCGAGGAGCGCCAGAGGATGTCGATCGCCTCGCCGGCCAGCTCGCCGGCCTGGAGGAGTGTGGAGCCGAGCGCCAGCTCCGTCTCGATGGAGAACGGCCGGACGCCGTCGACCACGTCCTGGCAGAAGCACTTGTAGGTGTCGAGGGTGTGCATGACGATCGCCTCGGCGCTGTCGGTCTTGATGCGTGCCGCGCCGAAGTCGCGCTGGTAGAACGGGTCCTGCACGCGCGGGCCGCCGCCCAGGACGGCGGCGTTCTTGGTCCGGGCGAGATGTTCGAACTCGTCCAGGGCGGCACGGGCGGCGCCGACCACGGGCAGAATCACCTCAAGGAGGGGAAACACCCCAGGGCTGCCGAGGTACATCGGGTTGCCGTGCAGCCGCACGCCCGGCGAGGCGCCGAAGTCCATCCCCAAGATGATCCCGTAGTGTTCGGGCACGACGACGTTGTCGACCACGATGCTGTTGGAGCCGCTGGCGCGCATGCCCAGCACCGCGTCGCCGCCCCAGTCGTCCTGGATCGTGAACTGCCCGCCCGGAATGAGGACCTGCAGCAGGCCCAGTGGTCCCATCGGAGGGGCCGCGTCGGGCGCGTCCCCATCCTCGACGACCTGCACGGCCACCGTGGCATGGGTGGCGTAGGGAACACCTGACTGGTAGCGGGACTTGGCGTTGACCAGCCAGCCGCCGTCCACGCGCCGCGCGGTCCCGGCGGGGTTGAGGCTGTGTGAGGCCCGGTAGTAGCCGTGCTCGTTGTCGAAGACCTCGTCCTGCGTCTGGGCGGGCCAGCTGGTCGCCGTGGTCAGCGTATGGCCGTGCCCCAGGCACAGGCACCAGGCGGTACCCGGGTCCCCGCGGCCGATCTCGATGATCACCTTGGCGAAGGTCCGCAGGTCCACCTCGTGCCCGCCGTACCGGCGCGGAGTCAGCATGTGGTAGAAGCCCGCGTCCAGGAACGCCTGGTGCACCTCGGGCGGGTAGTGGCCGAGCCGCTCGGCCTCCTCCGCGCGGTCGCGGACCAGCTCGCGCAGGCCCTCCGCGTTCTTGATCAGGTTCTCCGGGGTCACGGGACGCCCTCCATCGAAACGAAACTGAGTTGTTTCGATGTAGGCTATGCGCGACCTCAGCGAAATGCAACCGTTTCGCTATTGACGAGCTCCTGGAGCTGCCATGTCTCACCCATCCATCACGACCAGACCCCGCCACTTCGCCTTGGTCTTCGTGTCGCTCATGGTGGCGATGCTGCTCGGCGCCCTGGATCAGACCATCTTCTCCACGGCGCTGCCGACCATCGTCGGCGAGCTGCACGGCCTGGAGCACATGGCCTGGGTCACCACCGCCTACATCCTGGCGGCCACCATCGGCATGCCCGTGTACGGCAAGCTCGGTGACGCGCTGGGCCGCAAGACCGTCTTCATCACCGCCATCGGCCTGTTCCTGGCCGGCTCGGTGGTCTGCGGCCTGGCGGGCGACATGACCACCCTGATCGCCGGTCGCGCCGTACAGGGACTCGGCGGCGGCGGGCTGATGATCATCTCGCAGTCGATCGTCGCCGACCTGGTGCCGCCACGGGAACGCGCCAAGTACATGGCTCCGATGGGCGCCGTCTTCGGCCTCTCCTCGGTCGTCGGGCCGCTGCTCGGCGGCTGGCTCACCGACTCGCACTCCTGGCGGTGGGCGTTCTGGATCAACCTGCCGCTCGGGCTGCTGGCCATCGCGGTGGCCGCCGTGGCGCTGCGCCTGCCCCGCCGGGTCGTACGGGTGCGCATCGACTACCTCGGCACCGCGCTGATGGCCGCCGCCGTCACCTGCACCGTGCTGTTCGCCTCGTGGGGCGGCAACCAGTACGCGTGGTCCGACCCGATCATCATCGGGCTGGCCGGCGGAGCTGTCGCGGCGTGGACGGCGTTCGTCCTGGTGGAGCGGCGGGCCGCCGAGCCGATCGTGCCGCTGCACCTGTTCCGCAGCCCGATCTTCAACGTGGCCACCCTGCTCGGCATGATCGTGATCGGGGTGGGGATGTTCGCCATCATCGGCTACATGCCGACCTACCTGCAGATGGTCTACGGCGTCACGGCCACCGAGTCCGGGCTGCTGCTCATCCCCATGGTCGCCGGCATCACGATCACCGCCATGTCGTCAGGAGCGCTGATGAGCAGGACGGGCCGCTACAAGATCTTCCCGATCACCGGCACCGTCATCCTCATCGTGGTCGCCGCGCTGATGTCCCAGCTGACCGTCGAAACCCCGTTGTGGCAGGTGTGCGTCTACATCGGCCTGGCCGGCGCCGCGGTCGGCCTGATGGTGCAGACCCTCGTACTGGCCGTGCAGAACGCCTTCCCCGCCCGCGAAGTCGGCACTGTCACCTCGGCGAACAACTTCTTCCGCGAGATCGGCGCCACCCTGGGCACCGCCGCCGTGGGCGCCCTCTTCGCCGGCCGCCTCACCGACCGGCTGGCCGCGCATGCCGTCAACGGGCTGGGCGACGGCCGCTCCCTCACCCCCGCCCTGGTCCGCGCCCTGCCCGAGAACCTGCGGCAGATCGTCGTGGCCTCCTACATCGACGCGCTCGTGCCGATCTTCCTGTATCTGGTGCCGGTGTTCGCGGCCGGCCTCGTCCTGGCCCTCGCCCTCAAAGAGAAGCCCCTGGCCGACAACGACGAATGGCGCGCCCAAGACGGCAAGGTCTCTGCCGGGTCGGTTTGATCAGCCGGAGGAGGCGGGCCGGCGCAGCGCGGGGATCATGACCGCGTCCAGGAAGTCCAGCGCGTACCCCTGGTCGACCGGGCGCCCCTCCATGACAGGAATGATCACGCTGACGGCGATCAGCAGGTGGGCGCAGTAGGCCTGGGCTGGGCCGTCGGCGGGGATCTCGCCCCGGTCGGCCGCCCGCCGTAGCACCCGGCCCAGGGCCTCCTGCGCCGGTACGGCCAGTTGCTCACGCATCGTCTGCGCCAGCTGAGGATCGCCCAGCGCCGCATGCGACAGCCCGGCCATCAGCTCGTGCTCGGCGGGGGCGTCCGAGGTCACCCGGATGGTGATCTCCCGCAGGTCGCCGCGCAGGCTGCCGGTGTCAACGTCCAGCACGTCAGGAGGCGGCTGGTGATGCTTGAGCGCCGCGAGGACCAGCCCCGGCTTGCCGCCCCACTGCCGGTAGAGCGTGGCCGTGCTGGAGCGGGAACGTGCGGCGACGGCGGGCATGGTGAGAGCCTCGTAGCCGACCTCGCGCAGCAGCTCGACGACCGCGCCGTACAGCTCGGCCTCCCGCTCGGCGCTCAGGCGGGTACGGCGGACGTCGCCGGCTTTCTCCGTGGTGGGCATCGGCTCCATCCGCAGCGTCAGAAACAGAAACGAAGGCGTTTCGATCCTAGGCCGGTTCGCGGTCAAGCTCAAAGCAACGCGACGGCCTTCTATCGAAACGATTGCGTTTCGATGGCAGTCATCCTACTATCGAAACGACATCATTTCGATCCGAGGTGGTCCACGCATGATGGATTCCACGCTGCTCAGGCGGGCATTCGCCAGCTTCCCAAGCGGAGTGACGGCGGTCTGCGCACTCGTCGAGAAGGAACCGCTCGGCATGGTCTGCAGCACCTTCACCTCCGTCTCCCTCGATCCGCCCCTGGTCTCGATCTGCGTACAAGCCTCCTCGATCACCTGGCCGAGACTGCGCCCGCGGCCGCGACTGGGCCTCAGCGTGCTGGCCGAAGACCAGGACCGCGCCTGCCGCCAACTGTCCAGCAAGAGCGGGGACCGCTTCGCCGGCCTCCCCTGGGAGAACGGCGCGCAGGGCGGGGTGTTCCTGCATGGCGCCGTCGCCTGGTTCGCATGCTCGCTCCACGCGGAGGTGCCGGCAGGTGACCACGCCATCGCGCTGCTGGAGATCCACGACCTGCGGACCATGACGAGCGGCGCACCGCTGATCTTCCACGGCAGCCGTTTCCGTCGGCTGGAAGCGACCGGTTGACCTACCGGCGGCCGGTGTTCGTCACCCACGGCCGCCCGGGGCCGGGCAAGGTCGTCAGCCCCCGCGACGTGTGCCCGGGCACCGGCCTGGCTCGTCTCTCCTACGCCGCTACTTCAAGCCGTTCCCCCTGGCGTCAGCGACCGCTGAGCCGCGTTCCTTGATCCTTCTCGGTGGCGACGGCGGAGGCGGACAGCAGCGTCGCGGCGGCGAGGCTGCCCCAGAGGGCGGCCGGGCCGTGGGAGGCGAGAGCGGTGATGACCGCCGGGGAGACGGCGAGGCCGAAGCCCGTGGAGAGCTGGAAGCGGGCGAGGGCGCGTCCCAGGAGATGGGCCGGGGCGAGGGCGGTGACGAGTGCGGTGGCGCTGCCGGCATAGATGATCTCGCCGATGGTGCAGACCACGGACACCGTGGCGACCGCCGGGGCACTCCAGCCGGGTCCCAGTGAGGTGGCCGCGAGGAAGCCGAGGTAGGACGCGGCGAGTACCACGCCGGCGAGAGCCAGCACGGTCCGCCGGGAGAAGCGGGACATCAGGACGGTGACCGGAACCTGCAGGGTGACCACCAGCACAGTGTTGGCCACGAAGATGGCTGCCGACCACACCGGGGATGCGTGCAACTGTGTCACCAGGACCAGGGGGATCGCGATTTCGGGGACGTTGAGGCAGAAGACGTAGACCACGTTGGCGGCCAGCAGCGCGCGCATCCGAGGCGCGGGCCCGCCGGCCCTGTCCGTGGCCGAAGTAGCGGCCGAAGTAGCGGCCGAAGTAGCGGCCGAAGTAGCGGCCGAAGTAGCGGCTGGAGCAGTGGCTGGATGCGCGTGCAGGTGGACCGACCATGCCAAGGCCGCCGCGGCGAGATAGGCGAGCCCGGTGACGGCCGCCAGCGCCTGCAATGCGGTGGTGCCGCCCGCCAGGCATGCGGTGGCGAGGAGGGCGCCGACGCCCAGCCCGGCGTTGCGCAGGGCGCGGCCCGCCGCCAGAGCGGCGTCGCGTTCGCGGCCGTGGGCGACCGTGGCCACGAGGGCGGCGTGGGCGGCCGGCCATGCCTGGTTGCCGATGCCGAGGAAGAGTGCCGCCGTCGCGAACAGCCAGACGTGCCCTGCCGGGGTGGCCAGCAGCAACGCCACGCCCAGCACCCGTACCAGCATCGACGCTGCCACGACCGTGCTGCGTGCGCCCCGGTCCAGCCATCGGCCGACAGCGGGCATGCACGCCAGACCCACGACGATGCCGGCCGTCATGGCGATGCCGGTGGCCGACGCGGACAGCCTCAGCACCGTCACCCCGTAGAGCAGCAGAAAGGGCCGCAGCAAGCCGGTGCCGAGCGCGTCCACGACCAGGGCGACGGCATAGCGGGGGCCTCCGGAGGCACGGACGAGGGCACGCGGCTGGATCTTGGTGGTGGTTGCCATGGCGTCAACGATGCGTTCGGCCGCCGGGCCGACCGCGTCGGTTGACGGACACCGTCAATCGACGCGGTCGTCGGCCATCCGACCAGCGATGATGAGGGGGTGACGTTGAGGATCGACATCGGCGGCCTGCCGTCCGGGCGACTGCGGTTCGCTGCCTCCCCGCTGGCCGAGCTGACCGCGATGCTGCACGTGCTGGCCGAACCCGGGCATCACCCGCAGCTCGCCGGCTGGGCCGGGGACGTCTGGGCCGGGCTGCGGCCGGAGCTGGCCGAGCGGCTCAGGGAGGCGGAGTTCCTCTGGCGTTCCTCACGAGCCGACTTCCTGGTCCCCTCCCGTCCCCGGCCGACCCTCGCCGAGGAGCTGGACGATGTGGACCGGATCGACGATGAAACCTATGTGTCCGCCGCGCTCATCACCACGTGCGGCAGCAACCGGGTCCACTTCGCCGCGCCATCGCCGCTCGCCGACGCGACGGCGCGCGAGCGGGCCCTGGACCTGGCCCAGGCCCGCGGCGCGCTCCAAGAGTCCTTCGCGGAACGGCTGCTCGCGGACCCGGCCGCCGTACGGGCGCGGGTGCGTCACACCCTCGAACAGTGCGCCGAAGCCTTCTTCGACGCCGCCTGGACGGACGTCGCCGTGCAACTCGCCACCGACCTGCGCCTGAAGAACGACCTGCTGAAGCGCCAGGGCATCGGGGCGGCACTCGCGTCGGTCTCCAGCGCCGTGACCCTGGCGCCGGACGGCAACCGCATCATCGTGGACAAACTGCAGGACAATGCGACCACCGCCCACGGCACCGGGGTCACCTTCCTGCCCAGCGTCTTCGGTCGCCCGCACCTGGTGGTGGTCCACGCGCCCGGGTGGCAGCCGGTGGTGCAGTACCCCGTGGCCGAGGCGAGTCCATCGGAGCCGGTATCGCTGGAAACGGTCACGCTACGGCTGGAGGCACTCGCGCATCCGGTACGGCTGCGGCTGCTGCGCACCCTGGCCCGCGGCTCGCACACCACCGGTGAGCTGGCCCACGCCTGGGAACTTTCGCCCCCGGAGGTCTCCCGCCACCTCGCTGTCCTGCGCCGCGCGGGCCTGCTCACGACCCGGCGGCAGGGGCGTTACGTCCGTTACACCCTCAATCTGCCGGATCTGACGGCGCTGGGGGCCGACCTGCTGGCGGCCGTACTGCGCTGAGTAGCTCCCGTCTGCCAGAACGCGGGCATCCGCCGCCTTCGCCGCATCGATCGCGTCTTTGTCGCGAAGCGGACGCAGATCGCCGGGCAAGTCGGGAAGCTGGAAGGAGTAGCGGCCGAGTCACGACGCGTCAGACGCCCGGCCGGCCCAAGGGCCTGCGCCACACATCAACTCCGGCAGGGAGAGGCACCGAACACATGAAGGACACCGAGATCCCACGGGCGGTGGCCGCGGCCGTCGACACGGCCGCCGACTACGGTCTGGGCGCCGACGACGCCGCTGTGCTGCACAACTCGAACCGGATCGCCGTCCGGCTGCGGCCCAGCGGCGTGCTCGCCCGGGTCGCGCCCCTGGCGCACCGCCTCGACTTCGAGGTTGAGATCGCCCGGCACCTCGCCGGGACCGGCAGCCCGGTGGCGGGTCTCGATCCGAGGGCCGAGCCCCGCGTCCATGTCCGCGACGGCTTCGCCGTCACCCTCTGGACCTACTACGAACCCACCGCCGCACCCGAGAACCACCCGCCCGCCCCCTACGCCGACGCCCTGGCCCGGCTGCACGCCGGCCTGCGCCGCATCAACCTCGCCGCGCCGCACTTCACCGACCGCGTCGCCGACGCCCTCCGGGTGGTCGAGGACCCCGCCGTCAGCCCGGACCTCGGCGCCGCGGAACGCGCCCTGCTGACTGACACCCTCCACGGAATCAGCCGCGCGATCCTTGACCGCGGCACGCGGCAACAGCTCCTGCACGGCGAACCGCACCCCGGCAACCTGCTCGCCACCGCGGACGGACCGCTCTTCATCGACCTGGAGACCGCCTGCCGCGGACCCGTCGAGTTCGACCTCGCGCATGCTCCGGAGGACGTCGCCGCGCACTACCCGGGCGCCGACCCCTGGCTGCTCGCCGACTGCCGGATCCTCAGCCTCGCCCTCGTGGTCTCCTGGCGTTGGGACCGCGACGACCAACTCCCCGACGGGCGCGGAAGGGGCCGGGAGTGGCTCGCCCAGATGCAGGCCGCCCTCGACCGCCGGGAGCGCGCCGCCAGTGGCGGCCGCTGAGCGACGCCCAGGGCGCCGGCAGCGTCACCGGGCCGGCCGGTACGAACTCGCGCCTGGCCGCGATGTCGTACAGCAGCGTCATGTTCGCTGCGGTCGGGCCGGCGTCAGGTGGTGCGCCTCCGTCGCCGGCCAAGAAAGCCGGCATTCGCCCACTACATTCACCTCAGGGCGGCTCCGCCGTCGTTGACGGGCGGCGCAGGAGGGGCCTGGCTCATCGCGCGACTGCTGTCTCGCGAGGAGTGCGGCAAGGCGCTGGGACGCTGACCGGGGAGATCCCGCTGATCTGGCGGGCCCACTTGAGGGGAAGATCAGCAGAACGGCGACGTTGACGTGCCGTGCCATGTCCAGCCGCGCCTGCGGCCGGCCGAAGCGTTTGACGACTCGCGCGGAGTGCTTGGACAGCGCGATCAGGTCGGCGGCAGCGCGTGGAGTGTGGCCTGCGCGGCCTGGTAGGCGCCTCCATCGCCCGCCCGTCCGCACCTCTCAGATGACGAACGGACGGTCCCGGATGTTCCAGCCGGACGGTCACCGGGGCACGGGGCGTCTCAGCCCGTCGTCAGCACCAGCACCGCCTTCTTCTTGGACACCGACAGGGCGTAGATGAGAATGCCGTTCATCGTGCTCGATCCACCTTCGTCGAAGTACCCCGAGCCTCGCACGCCCGGCCCGCTGTCCTTCACGTAGACGCGGCCGGCCTTGAAGGAGAGGGTCAGCCTGGTGATGCCGAAGCTGGGGTCGACCGGGAACGAGACCTTCTTGGTGATGGTGATCTTGCAGTTGCCGTCGTAGCAGGCACGCAGGTTGGGCTTGGCGGCGGCGAAGGCGGCGGGAGCGACGGCGGGGACGAGAGCGAGGGACGCGGCCACCGCCAGGGCGGCGGTCCTGATCGTGGCGGACATGATCCTCCTTGAGTTCCGCTTGCGGATGGGACGAAACGTCCTGAGCGCGCCCAGTATGCGCCCATTCCTCGGGGACCGGTCCCGGAGCGGTGGTCGATGATGAAGCGGGCCTCGCCGGGCTCGACGCCGCAGCGCTCAAGCGCCCGCGCCCGCGCGCCGGTGATGTCGGCGAGCTTGATCAGGTCGCGCTCGGCCGGTGCCGGGTTGGGGGCGTGTGCCCCGGGCCGCGACCTCACCTGGGCAGGCGGGCCTCGATCGCGTCGGCGGCGCGGAGTGCGCCGCCCGCCGCGCGCACGTCGTCCTGCATGGCGCGTAGCCGCTGCCGGGTGGCGGGCTCGTCGAGCAGGTCGCGTACGGCTTCGCGCAGGCGTTCGGCGGTGGCGTCGGCGGGAGCGAGGGTCGAGCCGAGGCCGAGGGCGGCGACGCGTTCGGCGGTGGTCTGCTGTTCGGGGGTGTGGGGGATGGCCACCATCGGCACGGCCGCTGCCAGGGCCTCCATCGTGGAGTTCATGCCGGTGTGGGTGACGAAGGCGTCGGCGTGGGCGAGTACGGCGGGCTGTGGGAGGTGCTGGTGGGCCTCGATGTTCGCGGGCAGTGGCCCGAGATCGGCGGGGCTGATGCCGCGGCCCACGGACATCACGACGTGGTAGGGCTCGTCGGCGAACGCCTGGACGCAGGTGTGGAAGAAGTCCGGGCGGCTGATGATCGTGCCCAGCGAGACCAGGACCAGCGGACGTCCCGGGGGCGTCCAGTCCTGCGCGGCGGGCAGCCGGGTGGGGCCGACGAACGCGTAGCGGTCATCGAAGGTCTCGTTGTGCACGTGGAAGGACTTGGGCTGGTAGACGAGGTTGAACTCGGCGGGCTTGTAGAAATCATGCAGCTGGAGCGGGGGGACGCCGTGCCGGCCGAGAATGGCGGCGAACAGGGTGTCGAACTCGGCCTTGACGGGGCTGGCGGCGAACATGCCGACGATGAACTTCCCGAAGTCGTAGCCCTCGCTGGCGGCGTGGGCGGACCAGGACTGGATCCTGGGGAGACGCCACTTGGCGGCGAGCATCGGGCCGGCCCAGGCGAGCCAGTCGTTGACGATCAGATCCGGCCGGTCGTCGGCGTATCCGGTCTCGATCTGCGGCAGAACGTACTCCAGTTGCCGCAGCACGGCGAGGGTGGCGCGTGCGGCGGCGTCCATGCCGTCGATCACGATGGACTCGGCGGGGCGGGGCTCATAGGAGATGATCTCGGCTCCGGTCGGGCCGATGCGTTCGGCCATCGACTCATCGGCGGGAAAGGTGACGCGGTGACCGCGCTCGACCAGTTCCCGGGCGATCGGCAGGAGGGGGTTGAGGTGACCGGACTCGGCGAGGCTCATGAAGGCGAGGTGGGCCATGACGGATCTCCTTGATGTGGAGGGGCAGTGTCGGGGGGTGGGGGTCAGGCGGCGTCGAGGGCGCTCGAGCTGTCGGCGAGGCGGCGGGGGCGGTTCCTGCCGGGCAGGCCCAGGCAGAGCACGGCACAGATGAGGAAGGCGCCGATCGCCCAGGGGGCCGCGTGGACGATGGCACCGGTCAGGCCCCGGCTCGTGTGGGTGAAGAAGAGGTTGCCGATGATGGCGACGCCCAGGGCGCCGCCGAACTGCTGGGCGGTGGAGAAGATGCCGGAGGCGCCGCCCGCGAGGCGCTCGGGCACCGCGGTGAGGACGATGTCGACCAGCGGTACGACCACGAAGCCGAGGCCGATGCCGGCGACGAGCAGGCCTGGCACCAGCGGCCAGGCCCCGGTGTGCCGGGGGGCCGCGTCGTTCAGGGCGTACTGGACCCACAGCAGCCCGCCGGCCATCAGCAGGTTCCCGATGACCAGGATGTTTCGGCCGATCTTGGCGACCAAGGTGACGACGACGGGGGCGGAGATGAAGGCGCCGGCGCTCATGGCGATCATCAGCACTCCGGCCTGGCTGGGTGTGTAGCCCTGACCGGCCTGCAGCCAGATGGTGAAGACCAGGAAGAAGCCGGACATACCCGCACCGAGCAGCAGCTGGACCAGCAGACCCGCGCCGAAAGCCGGCCGCTGGAAGAGCGCGGCGGGCAGCAGCGGGTGCTCGATCCGGCGCCAGGACTCGTAGCCCACCAGGGCGGCAAGGGCCAGGACACCGCCGGGCAGGCAGATCCAGCCCCACAGCGGCCAGTCGTTCGAGCGGCCCTCCACCAGTGGCAGCACGATCGCCACCAGGCACAGCGCGAGGATCAGGTTTCCGGCCACATCGATGCGTCCGCCGGTGCGTTCCCGTGAGGTGGGGATCCACTTCGCGCCCAGCAGTAAAACCCCGGCGGCGATGGGAAGGTTCACGGCGAAGACGGTGCGCCAGCCCCAGCCGAACAGGTCCCAGTCGGTCAGTACCCCGCCGAGCAGCACGCCCGCGGCGTTCGCGACGCCCGCCGTGACCCCGAACAGGGCGAAGACCTTGGCGCGCGCCGCGCCGTCGAACATGGTGCGCAGCGAACCGAGCACCTGCGGCAGCAGGGCCGCGGCGGCCACTCCCTGCACCGCACGGGCGGCGATCAGCTGGCCCGGGTCGGCGGCGATGGCGCTGCCCGCGGACGCCAGGGCGAAGCAGGCCACGCCGGTCAGGAACAGCCTCTTGCGGCCGAACCGGTCGCCAAGATGCCCCGCGATGATCAGCGTCGCGGCGAACCCGAGCATGTAGGCGGATACCGTCCACTCCAGCTCGGCCGGTGCGGCGTGCAGGCTACGGCCGATGGACGGCAGGGCGGTGTTCACTATCGAGGCGTCGATCAGATCCAGCAGCGCCGCGATCATCATGACGAACGCGGCGGCCCACCGCTTCGGATACGCCACCGGCGCTATGGCCGCGGACCCGGCCCCTCCGTCACTCGCACGGGACATGACCACTCCCTCATGGAGGGCACACCGTCGGATCGGCGGCCCCGGGAGCAGTATCAATCTCTCGCATAAAATAGTCAAATTCTTGTTTGATTAACTCGTACGAACGCATGACAGAATCACCCGCAGGACCAGGAACCGGCCGGGCGGCAGCGCGACGCCGAGCGCACCAAGGCGCGCATCCTCGATGCCGCCGCGGTGATCGCGCAGCATGCGCATGACGGGTGCCGGCACTTCTTGGTGCCTTGGGCGATGACGAGGCGGGCGGCGATCTCGCGAAGACTGAGGTCCTGCTCGCGCAGGTGCAGGGCCATGGACAACATGGCAGGGACGATGACCATGTGGTCTAGCTGTACTGACCACAGAGGTTGAGTACGGGGCGACATGGCTTCGATGATCTTGTAATTGGGTCAGAGCCATCCGCGCGACTCGGCCGTCCTGGCGGCCTCGGCGCGGTTGCGAGCGCCGGTCTTCCGGATGGCCGAGGACAGGTAGTTGCGCACGGTGCCCTCGGTCAGGAACAGCCGCCGCGCGATCCCGGCCACCGTCGCCTCACCGGCGGCCACGCGCAGCACCTCCGCCTCCCGCTGGGTGAGCGGGCTGGGGCCGGTCGTCAGGGCGGTCAGAGCCAGCTTGGGATCGATGACGCGCTCACCGGCCATCACCTTGCGCACGGCGGCGGCCAGTTCGGAGGCGGGGGCGTCCTTGACCACGTACCCTGCCACGCCCGCCGCCATCGCCCTGCTCAGGTAGCCGGGCCGCCCGAACGTGGTCACGATGATCACCCGCCGCCCCGGCAGCCGCTCGGCCACCTCCAAGCCCGACATCCCGGGCATCTCGATGTCGAGCAGGATCACGTCGGGGCAGTGCGCCTCGACCGCGGCCACCACCTCATCCCCCCGGCCTGCCTCGGCCACCACCTCGATGCCGTCCTCCAGCCCGAGCAGCGCGGCCAGCCCGCCCCTGACGAGATCCTGATCGTCGGCGATCAGCACCCGGATCACGGCACCTCCAGCGGAATCCGCGCGCAGAGCCGGTAGCCGCCGTCTGGCAGCGTCCCCACTTCCAGCCGCCCGCCAGCGTCCCCGACCCGCTCGGCCAGCCCGGCGAGCCCGTTCCCCGGAGCGCGAGCGTCCCCGTCGTCCGTGGGTCCGGCCGACCGGCCGTCATCGCGGACCTCCAGGCTGGCCGCCGTCTCACTCACCCCCAGCTCGATCCAGCACCGCCGAGCCCGGCTGTGGCGCAGGACGTTCGTGGCGGCCTCGCGTACCGCCCAGGCCAGCAGCACCTCAGCGGCGGCCGGGATGGGCCCGTCAGCGGGCGAGACCCGCACCTCCACCCCGGCCACCTCGAGATTCTGGGTGGCCGTCTCCAACTCCACCGACAACGACGGCGTACGATAGCCCGCGATGGCGTGCCGCACCTCGTCCAGCGCCCGCCGCGCGGTCCCCTCCACCTCGCCCATCTCCCGCGCCGCCCGCGCGGGGTCAGCGGTCGCCAGCCGGGCGGCGAGCTGGCTCCTGATGGTGATCGAGGTCAGCGTGTGCCCGAGCGTGTCGTGCAGGTCCCTGGCGAAGCGCAGCCGCTCGTTCTCCACGGCCAGCCGCTCCACCTCGGCGTACGCCGCCTGGAGCCGGACCAGCAGCAACCCCATGTGCTTCATGCCGTAGCAGGTCGCCGCCTGCGCCGCTACGACGAGCGGCACCCACCACACCTGCCCGAGCGGAACCTCGGCGGCCACCAGGACCAGCACCTCCACCACGGCGGTCGCACCCGCCGCCGCCGCGAACGCCCGATCGCCCAGCGAGGCCGCGAACGCGCTGATCGTGAACACGAACGACGCGTACGCCCACGGCGCCCCGAACAACGGCAGCAGCGCCAGCCCCGACCCGGTCATGCCCGCCAGCGCCCACGGCCGCAGCCTCGGCGCCCGCCCGCCCAGCATCCGCCACATGATCGCCAGCCAGCAGGCCGCGAACACCGCCACCAGCGCCAGCGCCGCCTCCACGGCCACGAGCCCAGGCCCGGAGGCCAGGAACACCCACAGCGGCCAGAGCGCCAGCAGCAACCAGGCGCAGCAGATCGCACGCGCCAGCGTTGCGCCCCGCCGGACGGCGGGCTCCCGCGCCAGCGACATCACAGGGACCGTCACAATGATCGACGGTAGCGCCACAACCCCAGGGCAACGAAGCCCAGCGTCCACGCCGCCAGCACACCCAGCCCAGACCAGGTCGGCGGCAGGCCGTCCAGCGCCCGCCACCCCAGCGACCCCGCCTGGTAGCCCGGGCTGTACTCGGCCAGCACCCGCATCCCTTCCGGCATCATCTCAACCGGCACCCACAGCCCGCCCAGCACCGACAGCCCGAAGTAGACGGCGGTCATGGCCAAGGTCGCCGCCTGCCCCTGCAACGTGTACCCGAAGGCGATGCCCAGCGCCGCGAACGGCAGCACGCCCACCCAGATCAGCGCCACCAGCGCGGGCCAGGTGCCAAGCGACAGCCGCACGTCCGACAGGAACGCCCCGGCGGCCAGCACGGCCACGATGCTCGGCAGTACCCCGGCCGCCCCGCTGAGCAGCTTGGCCGTCACGTAGCCGTGCGCAGGCAGCGGCGTCACCGCGAGCTGCCGCAGCCAGCCCTTGCCGCGCTCCAGCGCGATGGTGTTTCCGATGAACAGCGCGCCGGCCATCGCACCGTACGTGGCCATCGACACCATCGTGTACGCGGCGAGGTCGCCCTGCCGCCCCTGCGGCGCCAGGTTCAGCACCTTGGTCCACAGCAGGTACAGCGCCACCGGGAACGCCATCAGCATGACCAGATTGACCGGACTGCGAAAGCCGCGCCGCAGCTCCAGCCGCACGTAGGCACCCATCAGTCCCGTCCTCCTTCGGTCAGGCTCAGGAACGCGCTCTCCAGGTCCGTGCTCTCCACCCGCACTTGGCGGACCTGCTCGTATGTGGCGAACAGGGCCCGCAGTGTGGCGTCGGAGTCGTTCGTGCGCAGGGTGACCGCGTGGCCCTCGATCACGGTGTGCAGCACGCCGGGCAGCGCTGCGAGCAGGGCCGGGTTCGCGCCGTCCAGTGCGCAACGCACCTCCAGACCGCCGACCAGCGACTTGACCGCGGCGACTGGGCCGTCGGCGACGACCTTGCCCTGCGCGAGCAGCACGATCCGGTCGGCGTGATCGTCGGCCTCGGTCAGGTAGTGCGTGGCGAACACGGCGGTACGGCCCGCGGCGGTTCTGGACCGTACCTCCTGCCACAGCGAGCGGCGGCTTTCCACGTCCAGGCCGACCGTCGGCTCGTCCAGCACCAGCAGTTCGGGATCGCCGACCACGCACAACGCGAACCTGACGCGCTGCCGCTGCCCGCCGGACAACCGGCCGACGCGCTGCCCGGCGAACTCCTCGACTCCCGCCGCCCGCATCGCCCGCTCAGGCGCCATCGCCCGCGGATACATTCCCGCCACCGCCCTCACCAGCTCCGCCACCCGCACGTCCTCCAGCAGCCCCGACTCCTGCGGCAGCACCCCGACCCGGCCTGTGCGCAGCGCCTCCAGCGGCGCGCGGCCGAGCACCCGGACCGAGCCCGCGCCGGGGGCCAGTAGCCCGAGCGCGATGGACAGCAGCGTGCTCTTGCCCGCCCCGTTGGGGCCGAGCACCGCCACCGTCTCTCCCTCACCCACGTCCAGATCCACGCCGCCGAGCGCGGCAATCCGGCCGTAGTTCTTGCTCACGGCCTCCATCTCCAGTGCGTTTCCCATGCGACCAGCCTGGTCGCCGGGGTGGTGACGGAGATAGTGCCGTACGTCAGCCAGGCCCGTATGACGGATGTCATGCGCTTGGAGCAGGCGGCGTACCGCGCCGGCGGCATCGCGCGGTACGCCGCGGGCGCACTAGCGTGCCAAGCATGCGGACGATCGGCCTGGGTACTTCGGTGCCTGGAAGCCGCCGATCTTCTGCTCGAGCAGTTCGGCCAGCCGCAGCGGGGTGCGGTCCTCGAACATCGGACCGATGAGCTGCACCCCTACCGGCAGGCCCTCGGGGGACCGGCCCGCTGGTATGGCGGTGGCGGGCAGGCCGGGCATGGTGGCCAGACCGGCCCAGACGAGCTGGTCGAAGTACGGGTACTCGACGCCGTCGATGTCGAGCCGGCGTTCCAGCGGATTGGGGCTGTGGTCGTGGCCGAACGCGGGAGTGGGCGTGATCGGACAGACCACGGCGTCGAACTCGGCGAACAGCTGCCGCCAGCCGTGGCGGTGGAGTTCGCGACGGTTGTTCGCCTCCATCCAGTCGCGGTGGCTGAACACCATGGCGCGCAGCCGCACGGCGTCAAGGCTCTGGTCGTCCGCGCTCAGTCCGGCGGCGCGGGTCCGCAGCTGCTCGTACGATTCGATGGGAAAACGCGCAACGGAGCCAGAAATCAGCAACTGCATGTAGAGCGTTGCGGCTTCGGGCAGATCGGGCAGCAGCGGACTGTGCCGTTCGACGCGGGCTCCGCCGTCGACAAGCGCGTCGGCCACCCGGTTCACGCCCGCCCGCACGGCGGACCCGGTCGGAATGAGCGGATGCTCCTCGAGCACCAAGACCCGGAAGTCGCGGAGCCGCTCGTGGCGCGCGGGCGGCAGCCTCACGTCGTACGCCACACCGTGCGTCAGCGGGTCCGGTCCGGCCATGACGTCGAGCAGGAGCGTGAGGTCGCGGGCGGTGCGCGCCATCGGACCGACGACGGCCAGATCGAGGTCGACGGGCAACGGCGGTGCCGGTGGCGCGACCATGCCGCGGGTCGCCGCCAGCCCGAGTGTCGGCTTGTGCGCGTAGACGCCGCAGAAATGCGCGGGGGTGCGCAACGAGCCGGCGAGGTCGGAGCCGATGGACAGCGCGCCGAACCCGGACGCCAGAGCCGCCGCTGATCCGCCCGAGGACCCACCCGACGTGCGAGCGTGATCCCACGGGTTGTTGGTGGTGCCGTAGATCTCGTTGAAGCTCTGGATATCTTGCAGCCCCACCGGCACATTGGTCTTACCGAGCACCACCGCGCCCGCGGCCTTCAGCCGCGACACCTGGACCGCGTCCTCGGCCGGCATGAAGTCCGCCTGCGGCGCCATGCCCCAGGTCGTGGGCAGCCCGGCGATGTTGTAGGACTCCTTGACCGTCACCGGAATGCCCAGCAGCGGGCGGTCCTCACCGCGGGCGCGCGCCTGGTCGGCATCGCGCGCGGCGGCCCGCGCACGGTCGAAGTCCGGCACGCAGATCGCGTTGATCACCTTGTCCTCCCGCTCGATACGGGCGATCGCCGCGTCGGTCAGTTCCACTGAGCTCACTTCACCGGCACGCAAGGCAGCCGCGAGTTCTTCGGCCGACTGAAAATTCCATTCCATAAATTCGACTCTAACGGCCTGCGGCGGACGCTCTCCCCCCCACAAGTCGCCCGCATCGGCCGGAAAAGTCTAAACGACTCCTTTGGTGGGCTTAAGTCACGCACTCATTCTGCCGCCTGAGATGCCCTACCCCAGGTCAGCATGGTCGGCGGCGAGTCGACTCCACTGGTAAGGGCATGAAATTCCGCTTCGCGCAACGAGATAGATGTCTCAATGCTCATCTTGTTTCTCTCCGGCACTGACTATTCGCTCGACCGCTGGCCATAGTGCGCGGGAATTGTCCAGTAAACGGGGTAACCCATTTTAAATTTGTTCTATCGTCCCGACGCCTCAGCCGGTTGCACACAGTGCGTGGTCCACCAGGGTGGCCATCGCCCGGTCGGCGCGCTGCTCGGCCTTGAAGTCGGCGAGCGAGCGGGAGGTGGCCGAGACCACGACGCCACGGCGGCCATCCGGTGAGACGCCCAGCCTGGTGCGGTAACCGTCGCCGTCGCCACCGTGGCTCCAGTAGCCGCCACCGCAGCTCAGTGGGCGGTAGAGGAGCCCGAGGCCGTAACGGGCGCCCGGCACCCCCATCGCCTGCAGTTCTTTGGCCGGGACGGTCTTCTTCATCTCCGCCAGTTGCGCGGGGGCCAGCAGCCTGCCGTCCATCAGCGCGCGGAAGAACGCGTTCAGGTCGCCGGTGGTGCTGATCATCGCGCCGGCCGCGTCGCCCAACGTCTGGTTCTTGACCGTGACGTCCACCCATGGCCCGCCCCGCTGGAACCGCATGTACGCCCTGGCATGCGGCCTGGGCATGTGCGGATCGGCGCCGGGCGCGCTGGTGTGACGCAGGCCCAGCGGCTTGAGGATACGGTCGTGGACCTCCCGCTGCCAGGTGTGCCCGGTGACCTTCCGTATGATCATTCCGGCGAGAACGTAGTTGGTGTTGGAATAACGCCAGTTCGTCCCCGGTGCGAAGTCGGGCCGGTGCCGTACGGCCCGCGCAACGAGCTGCTCGGCGCGGTAGGACCGCAACCGCTCCTCCCGCCACGCCCGCGCTGAGCCGGGAGGCTTCGGCAGGTAGTTGTGCAGGCCGCTGGTGTGCTGCAGGAGCTGACGTACGGTGATCTCGCGGCCGTCGTTGCCGCTGCTCCGGACCACGCCGGGCAGCCATTTCTCCACGGTGTCATCGAGCGACAGCCTGCCCTCGCCGACCAGCCGCAGCACCACGGTGGACACGAACGTCTTGGTGACACTGCCGATCCTGAAGCGGGCGTCGGCAGGAACGGGGGCGCGGGACGTCAGCTCTCTCACCCCGGCCCGTGCCCGCAGGCGGCCCGACGGGGTCACCACCTCACCGAGCGTCCCCACCACGCCGGTGGCGCTCACGGCGTTCAGGTCCCGCCGCAACTGCGCCTGGTCATAGCCCTGGGCGCGCGCGGCGGAAGGGAACGTGGTCATCCCTGCCGCGAGCGCGGCGGCCACGATCGCCACCCGTCGTCTGGTCGTGCAAACGGTCATGGATTCTCCTCTTCTCAGGGTCACGGTGACAGCGCAGGTCGCGGCGAACGCCAGACGCGGTGGTCGTGCGAGCATGAGATGCCTCCTCGCCGGGTCGGTGTCGAGAAGCACTCAACCGCGCCCCTGGTTACCGGGACGGAACAGCCGCTGTTACCCCGCGGCGCGGCTGTTCGCCGACGCCGGGGCGGGGCGCACCGGCATGGACGCTGCCACCGGTGGCTGACGCCGGCCCGTGAAGACACGGTCGTGATGTGGGCGCCGCTCGCCGGATGCACCCTTCCGGGCGGAACGCCATCCGGGCGCGCCTGAGCCTGCCGTGGACAAGCTCGCGCTGAAGGTCTCCGCCGACGACGGCGCGACGTGGCGACGTGGCGCGCGCTATCCGTCGTACGCACCGGCGAGGGATGGATCGCGGTGGTGACCAACCCGCGCGGGCCACGCCTCGCTCCGCGCGACAGCCGCCGACGGCTCGGGGCGGGCGTCGTCCAGACGATCATGCGCGCCTCGGCAGTCGGCTCCTAAGGCCGTATTCGGCCGTCCTGGCCAGGTGGGCGAACGAGGCGAAGTCGATCTGACTGCCGGACAGAGCGGGGGCCGGTCCAGATCGTGGTGTTTTTCGCCAAGCGGACCTGCGTGCGCGTCATAGCCCCCGCCCGTGCGGAACCTCCCACGTGGCCGGCAGGCCCTCGGTCGTCTCCCGGAAGGCGGGGCGCTGGTACAGGTCGCGGGCGTACGGCCAAAGGTGTTCGAAGTCGGACAGCTCCCGCTCGCTGATGAGATGGCCGCGGTTGTCCCCGGAGTCGAACCTGGCCAGCGTCACCCACAGCCGCACGTCCGCCTCGGTGATCGTGTCGCCGGTCAGGAACCGCCGCTCGGCCAGGCGTTCGTCCAGCCGCTCCAGCGCGGAGACGACCCGGTGGCGCTCCTGCTCGCGCTCGTCCTCGGTAGCGGCGCGGGCCACGCGGGAGACGCCGGTGTTGACGTCGGAGTAGATCCACCCGTTCAGCTTGTCGATCTCCGGGCGCAGCTCGTCGGGGTAGAGGTCGACGGAGGTGCCGGCCCACTGTTCGAACTGGGTGGCCAGGTCGATCGTGATGTCGGGGAAGTTGTTGCTGACGATCGTGCCGGTCCGCCGGTCCCAGAGGACGGGGACCGAGATGTGGCCGCCGTACCCCTTCTCGGTCGCCTCGTACGCCTGCTCCAGCAGGGTGAAGCCGTTGACCGGGTCGGCGCCGCGGCGCTGCCTGAACGCCCATCCGCGGCCGTCGCGCTCGTCGTCCACATAGGACAGCGAGACCACGTCCTGCAGGCCCTTGAGGTTGCGGACGATCGCGGCGCGGTGGGCGTACGGGCAGACCCAGGCGAGGTAGAGGTGGTAGCGGCCGGGTTCGGCGCGAAATCCGCTGGAACCGTCGGCGGTGATGCGGCCCTGGAAGGGGTAGACCGGGCGGTTCCAGTCCGGCGACAGGTGCAGCCGGCCCGGGCCGTAGAGGCCGTAGGTGGCATGGTCGACAGGGGTCGCGTGGAGCGCCGTCTGCGTGGAGATGGACACGGGTCCTCCGGGGTTCAGGAGTCGGGGTGGGCCAGGAAGCGGCCGAAGCGGCCCTGGTGGTAGAGCAGCGGGCGGCCGGGCCGCCGCACGTCCGCCTCGGCGACCAGGCCGACCACCAGGATGTGGTCGCCGACCACGGCCCGCTCGTAGGGCAGGCAGACCAGGTGCGCCGAGACGTCCTGCAGCAACGGAGCGCCCAGCGGTCCGGGGCGCCAGCGGGTGGGCGCGGCGAACCGGTCGATGCTCTTGCGGGCGAAGCGGGCCGCAAGCTCGGCCTGGTCGCTGGTCAGGATGTTGACCGCGAAGTGGTCGGCGCCGCCCAGCTGGGGCCAGGTGGTCGAGGAGCGGTCCACGTAGAAGGAGACCAAGGGCGGCTCGAGGCTGACCGAGGAGAAGGACGTGGCGGTGAGACCCACGGGGATGCCGTCGCTCTGCGCGGTGATGACCACCACTCCGCTGGCGTGCACGGCGAGCGCCTGCTTGAACTGCTCGGCCGCGATGGCCCGATCGGGCAGCGTGTCAGTCATACGGGTGCCCCGGGCTGGTGCGGGCCTACGGTGGGGTGGCCGGATGTGGGTGATGGCATGATCACGAGAAGTTCCTCACGGAGAAGGCGTGCTCACGCGGGCTGCCGGGGCGCGGCGGGAAAGGCGGCCACGCCGGGAGCACGAGAGGGGGATTCGGCGGCTACGGGTCCGTGATCAACGACACTGTGCGCTGGCGACGTGGCAGAAATCCACGTGAGAGCGCCTGGTCAGCAGAAAGCCCTGGCTCATACCAACGAAACTAAGCCGCGATCTCCCTATAAGTCAATATTTCCTACTGGTTTATAGGGTAATTCATTCGGGGAAGCCGGGGCCGGGATGGGCGCGGACCTCGCGGACGTCGATGGGCTGGTCACACTCGCTGCAGACGACGACCGCGTGCATGTCATGACCGCAGGCGGTGTGGTGGAGGATCAGCGGCGTGCCCTCGGGGCCGGTGAGCCACCGTTCACCCCAGGCGGCCATGGCGGCGAGGATCGGGTAGACCTCCCTGCCCTTGTCGGTGAGCCGATACTCGTAGCGGGGCGGGTTGGGCTGGTACTCGACCTTGCGGAGCAGGTCTTCCTCGACGAGGCGGCCGAGGCGTTGGCTGAGAATGTTGCGGCCGGTGCCGAGAGCGGCCTGAAAGTCGTCGAAACGCCGGGTGCCGAGGCAGGCCTGCCGCAGGAGCAGCAGGTTCCAGTGGTCGCCGAGCACGCTGACGCTCCGGGCGATCGTGCAAGGCCAGTCCGCAGTGTCGGTACGCCGCATGCGGATCAGCCTAGCCTGGAGGGTTGCATGTTGGAACTCATTGTCCTAGCGTCCGTTCCATCATGGAACTCGCTGGGGTTGGCGAGCCGATCGTCACCTCACCTCCAGGCAGGCGAAGCCTGGCCCCGTTCGAAGGGTGATGAGATGACCGACGAGCAGACGACGCCGTGGCGTCCGACCGCGTGCATCCTGTGCGAGTGCAACTGCGGCATCGAGGTGCGTCTTGGCGGGCCACAGGGGCGGACGTTCGACCGTATCCGCGGTGACAAGGCCCATCCGGCGTCGCAGGGCTACACCTGCCAGAAGGCGCTGCGACTCGACCATTACCAGAACGGACCCCACCGGCTGACCTCCCCGATGCGCCGCCGCCCCGACGGGACGTACGAGCCCGTCGACTGGGACACCGCGATCGCCGAGGTCGCGGCCGGGCTCGCCCGGGTACGCGACACCCACGGCGGAAAGACGATCTTCTACTACGGCGGTGGAGGACAGGGAAACCACCTCAACGGCGCCTACGCCTCCGCCACCCGAGCCGCGCTCGGCAGCAAGTACCGCTCCAACGCGCTGGCACAGGAGAAGACCGGCGAATTCTGGGTCAACGCCAAGCTGCTCGGCGGCTACACACGAGGCGACTACGAGCACGCCGAGGTGGTGGTGTTCGTCGGCAAGAACCCGTGGCAGTCCCACAGCATCCCGCGCGCCCGTCCGACGCTGAAGGAGATCGCCCGGGATCCGAACCGGTCGATGGTCGTGCTCGATCCCCGCACCACCGAGACCGCCGAACTCGCCGACCACCACCTCGCCCTGCGCCCCGGCACCGATGCCTGGTGCCTGGCCGCGCTCGCCGCGGTGCTGGTCCAGGAGGACCTGCTCGACCGGGACTGGCTCGCCGAGCACGCGACCGGCCTCGACCGCCTCGAACCCCTGCTCGCCGCGGTCGACATCGATGCCTATGCGGCGATCTGCGACCTTGACGCGGATCTGATCCGGCGCACGGCTCGGCGCATCGCGGCGGCCTCGAGCGTGGCGGTGTATGAGGACCTGGGGGTGCAGATGAGCCTGCATTCCACGCTGTCCAGCTACCTCAACAAGCTCTTGTGGGTGCTGACGGGCAACTTCGCCAACCCCGGCGGCCACTACGTGCCCACCAGCATCGTCAACCTCGCCGGAGGCGGAAGCGGCGGCGGCGGCGGAGGCGCGCGGGCGCAGGACGGTGGCCGCGACCGGCGATCCCCCGTCGCGGGGGCGCGGATCATCTCCGGACTCGTCCCGTGCAACGTGATCGCCGAGGAGATCCTCACCGATCACCCCGACCGCTATCGGGCGATGATCATCGAGTCCGCCAACCCGGCGCACTCACTCGCCGACAGCCCCCGCATGCGCGAGGCGATCGAGGCGCTGGAATTCACCGTCGTCATCGATGTCGCCATGACCGAGACCGCCCAGTTGGCCGACTATGTGCTCCCGGCGGCGTCGCAGTTCGAGAAGTGGGAAGCGACGTTCTTCAACTTCGAGTTCCCGCACAACTACTTCCACCTGCGTCGTCCTGTTCTCGAGCCGCTGCCCGGCACGCTGCCCGAGCCGGAGATCCACGCGCGGATCGTCGAGGCCCTCGGCGCCCTCGACGCGCTCGATCTCGCTCCGCTGGCCGAGGCGGCGCGGCACAGCCGCGCCGCGTTCGGCGGGCGGTTCCTCCAGCTCATGGGAGAGCATCCCGAGGCCGCACCGCTTCTGAGCGTGATCCTCTACCGCACGCTCGGCCCGGCGCTGCCCGACGGCGCGGCGTCGGCGGCGCTGCTGTGGGGCGCGGCGAACAGGGTGGCGGCGCAGATCCGGCCCAGCATCGAGCGGGCCGGCTTCGAGGGTGAGGGCGCCGAGCTGGCCGAGGCGCTCTTCGACGCGATTCTCACCCACCCCAGCGGCGTGATCTTCAGCGTCGATGAGCCCGCCGACAACTGGGCCCGGGTCCGCACCCCGAACGGGCTGCTGAACCTCGACAACGCCATCATGCTCGACGCGCTCGCCGAGCTGGCCGGCGCGCGGCCGCCCGGCGGCGACCCGGAGTTCCCCCTCGTCCTGTCCGCCGGCGAACGGCGATCATTCACCGCGAACACCATCTTCCGAAGCCCCGAATGGCGCAGGCGCGACCGGGACGGCGCCCTTCGCGTTTCGCCGGCCGACGCTGACGCCCTCGGCCTGGCCGACGGCGACCGGGCCCGGATCACCACCCAGCGGGGAAGCGCCGAGGTCCTCGTGGAGATCAGCCCGATGATGCGCCGGGGCCATATCGCGTTGCCCAACGGCCTGGGGGTGACCCAGACCCCCGACGCGGCTTCGGTCGGCGTGGCGCCCAACGACCTCACCTCCAGCGACCATCGCGATCCGATCGCCGGCACCCCGTATCACAAGCACGTCCCGGCGCGGCTCGAACCGATCAGTGCCTGACCGGCACACCGCCTCTCAGCTCGTACCAGGCACGTACCTGCCCTGCCTCCAGCGCTCCAGGGTGTGGTCCAGATGCTGGTCGAAGAGGCCGACCAGGTCCACCGTGGGGTCGAGGAGCCACTGGATCTCCAGCCCGTCCATCGTGGCGCACAGGGCGCGGATCTCCGATGCGGCCTGGTCATGGGCGATGGGCGGGATCTCTCCGGCCTGCGCCACGCCGAGCAGCCGCTCGACCAGCATGTCGACGATCTTCCCGTAGCGTTGCTGGATGAAGGCCCGCGCCGGGTGCTTCTCGTTGGCGGACTCTCCGGTCAGGCGGATGAAGAGCTCCAGCAGACCGCGATGCTCGACGTGATACCTCATGAGAGCACGCAGATCGTTGAACCCCCGCAGCCCGCTCCGTTCTCCCGTGCCGAGCGCGGCGGTCTCCCTCGCCCACCATTCCAGGACGGCGGCGAGCAGGTCTTCCTTGTCCTGGAAGTGACGCAGCAGCGCGGCGGGTGAGACGCCCACGTCCGCGGCGATCTGCCGCATGGAGGCCCCGTCGTAGCCGTGCGCGGTGAACGCCTTGGCCGCGGCGTTGACGATCTGCTCGCGCCTTTTGATGCCGCTTCGGTACGGCCCGCGCGGGCTTCCTGCGCCGTTCGCCACTGGCAGCCTCCCGAGAAATCCGCAGACGCTCTCTTGCGCAAAAGCTATCAGGCGTTTACGTTTGCCGAAACGTAAACAACCGATCACTTTTGGACCGTGGTCGGCGTTACCCACCCTGCCACCTGCATGGGAGCGCCCGCCTGCCTGTTCAGAGGAACGGATCTCTCCATGCGATCTCACGAACCCGCCCACGCCCTCTCACCAAGTCCCCGGTTCGGCATCAACCCGCTGCCCTGGCTGCTCACCCCGTCCGGCTTCACCCTGGACGTGGCCACGCTCCGCACCGCCTTCGCCGAGATCGCCGAAACCGGCTTCACCGCCGTACAGGCCGACATCCCCCCGGGCCTGACCCCGGCCGGCTACCTCGCCCTCCTCCACGAGTACGGCCTCACCCCGGCACCCGGCTACTTCCAGGGCGCCTACGACAACCCCTCAGCGATGCCCGCCCTCCTCGAAAGCGCCCGGCAGCACGCGGGCGCCCAGGCCGCGCTCGGCATGAGCGAAGTCTTCATCGCCTCCGCACTGACGGCCGAGCGAATCGCCACGCCGGCCGTCGGCGCCGCGTCCGACCCGGCGCGACTGGACACCGTCATCGACAACCTCACCCGGACCTGCGAGGTCATCGTCGCCGAAGGCCTGCGTCCCTGCCTGCACCCCCACGTCGGCACCTGGATAGAGACCGAACGGGAGACCCGGGCGGTCCTGGACGCCATCGCGCCCGGCCTGCTGGCGTTCGGCCCTGACACCGGGCACCTGCGGTGGGCCGGCGCCGACCCCGCCGCCCTGATCACCCATTACCGGGACAGGGTCGGCGCCGCGCACCTCAAAGACGTCCACGCCGCCGTCGCCGCGCAGGCTCGCGAGGCCGGAGCGGACTTCTGGCAGACCGTCTTCGAGCGGCACCTGTGGACCGAACCCGGCCAAGGCGACGTGGATCTCGAGGCGGCGCTCGCCGCCCTGCCCGAGGACTTCACGGGATGGATGGTGATCGAGGTCGACGTACCCGACCGCAGAACCGCCAAGGACAGCGCCGCCCTGTCGCGCCAATGGACGCTCACCCACCTCGGAAAGGAACGACGCCGATGACACTCGGCATCGGCATCATCGGAGCCGGCCCGGTCACTCAAGCCATCCACCTGCCCACCATCGCGGGGCTGTCCGACCGGCTGCGCGTGACGCACGTCATGGACGTCGACGCCGGCACGGCGGCGGCGGTGGCCGCCCGCGCCGGGGCCGCGCACAGCACCACCGTCGAGCAACTCCTCGCCGACCCCGCCGTGGACCTGGTGGCCGTGTGCAGCCCGCACCCGTTCCACGCCGAACAGGCCGCAGCCGCCTGCCGCGCCGGCAAGAAGGGCGTCCTGGTGGAAAAGCCGCTGGCCACCACCCTGGACGAGGCCCACGCGATCGCCGAGGCGAGCAGAGACACTGGCGTACCCGTCGTGGTGGGCGCCATGCACACCTACGACCCCGCGTGGCTGGCCGCCGAACGAGCCTGGGGCGATCTACCGGAAACCGTCCACCGGGTACGCTCGCGCATCATCCTGCCGCCCAACGCGCGCTTCGAATCGGCGGCCACCCAACTGCACACCGACCCGGTGTTCCCGGCGCGCGGCGGCGATCCGGCCGCCGCCATCCGCGGCGCGATCCTCGGCCTGGCCATCCACAACCTGCCGCTGGTACGGCGCTTCCTGCCGGAGATCGAAAGCGTCGACCTCGTCCGGCCGCTCCAACCGTTCGGCTACGTGCTCACCCTGCGGGGCGGCGGGCGGACCGCGGAGCTGATCGGCTACCTGCACGGCGGCTGGCGTACCGAATGGACCTTCGAGGCCTGGGGCGACGACGGCGAGCTACGGCTGGATTTCACCCCCTCCTACGTACCCGCCGGCTCCGCGACGGCCGAACTGCGCACCGGCGCGGGCACGCGGCTGCTCGGGCCCTACCCCGGCAACGGCTACGCCGGCGAATGGCGGCACCTGGCAGCCGTGGCGACCGGCGCCGAACCGGTCCGCTACGGCACCACCGACCTCGTCGCCGACCTGGCCTACGCGCTGAACCTCGCCGACCGCGCCACCGCCCTGCTGCGCCAAGGAGCCACCCCATGACCGGCCCCCTCCCGGTGACCCTCGTCCTGGACGCCGACCGTCCGGCACTGCACGCCGCCCTCGCCTCACTGCCCAAGGACTTCCGCCCGGTCGCCACCGGCGGCGCCGTCGTCGCCGTCGCCGACCTCGACGCCCTGGCCACCGCCCTCACCGACCGGCCGCGCGGCATCCTGCTCACCGACGTGACGACCGGCGCACCCACCGGTGACGCCGATCGCAGGCATGACCTCACCGCTGCCGCCCACCGCGTACACGACCTCGCCGACCGTGCCGCCGCGGCGGGCATCCCCGTCGTCGTGGCCGCGACCTGGGCACTCAACCCGGCGATCCCCGCCGCCGCTGGCACCCTGCGCCAAGACCTCGCCCAGACCGCACTCATCGAACTGACCGCGACCCTCCCGCCCGGGCGGGAGGCGGCGGACATCCTGCTGGAGCAGCTCGCACTCCTGCGCACCGCGCTCGGCCCCGCGACCAACGTCGAACTCCACCAAGCAGACGACCACGGCCACACCGCGCACGCCCAGCTCGGCCACGTGCCCGTTCACCTGGCCGCCGCCATCTCCCCATGGGGCACCGCGCGCGCCCGGCTGAGCCTGCTCGGGCCCGCCGTCCAGTGGCGCGTGTCCTTCCCCGACCCCGCCACCGCACGCCCGGCCGACGTCGTCCGCACCGACGCGCACGGCGAACACCGGCTGCCCACCCGCTTCGAAAACCCGGTCCGCGCCTCCTGGCGCGCGCTGCACGCCGCCGTCACCGCCGGCGCCGCGCCCCCGTACGGCCTGCACGACCTCGCCGACGACCTCCGCCTCCTCTGAACCCCCTTCACACAGACGAACAGAACCCCCTTTCCTCCCTTGGAGGCCGCCATGTCCGCTTCGCCATCCCCCGCCCTGAACGGCGTCCCCGCCCAAGACGAGCCGGCCACGCCCGTCGGCATCCGCTTCATCGCCCTGTACGCGCTGGGCCAGCTCGGCCTGTGGGCCGGCCTGCTCACCCCGATCGTGGTGACCCTCTCGGTCAAGGTCGGCGCCATCGACCCCGAGGGCAAGGCCGCCAGCCTGGGGCTCATCCTGTCGGTGGGCGCGTTCCTGTCCATGGCCATCACCCCGATCTGGGGCAACCTGTCCGACCGCACCACCAGCCGCTTCGGCCGCCGCCGCCCCTGGCTGGCCGGCGGAGCGCTGGCCGGCGCCGCCGGGCTGCTCATCATGGCCGTCGCGCAGAACGTTCCCACGATCCTGCTCGGCTGGTGCGTCACCCAGGCCGGCTACAACGCCGCGCAGGCCGCGCTCAACGCCATCATCCCCGACCACGTGCCCGAACAGCAGCGCGGCCGGGTGTCCGGCATCCTCGGCCCGATGAGCAACATCGGCATCCTGGTCGGCACGTTCCTCACCACGATGGTCGTCGGCAGCACGTCCCTGATGTTCCTGCTGCCGGGCGTCTTCACCTTCGCCGCGATCGGGCTGCTCATCACCTTCCTGCCCGACCAGCCCGCCGACCGCGGCCAGCTCGGCCCCTTCCGTCCCCTCGACCTGCTACGCAGTCTGTGGGTCAACCCCTTCGCCCACCGCGACTTCGGCTGGGCCTTCGCCGGACGTTTCCTGATCTTCACCGGGAACGCCTTCAAGCTCACCTTCGGCTTCTACGTCATCACCGACCGGCTCGGCTACAGCCCCGCCGAAGCGGTGGCCCTCGTCTTCACCGCCACGCTGGTCTTCACCGCGGCCTCCCTGCTCACCGCCACGTTCGGCGGCTGGCTGTCCGACCGGACGGGACGGCGCAAGGTCTTCGTTCTCCTCGCCTCCCTCATCATGGGCGCCGGCCTGCTGACCCTCGGATTCACCACCTCCTACGCGCAGTACCTGATCGGCTCGGCGATCCTCGGCCTGGGCACCGGCACCTACCTCGCCGTCGACATGGCCCTGGTCGTCCGCGTCCTGCCCAACCCGGACAACGCGGCCAAGGACCTCGGCGTCTTCCAGATCGCCAACTCACTCCCCCAGTCGCTGGCGCCCCTGATCGCCCCGCTCTTTTTGACCATCGGCGGCGGCGACCAGAACTACCCCGCCGCCTTCACCGCCGCCCTGGTCTTCGCCGTCCTCGGCGCCCTGACCGTCATCCCCATCCGCAAGGTCCGCTGACAAGGCCGCGCTCAGGGGAACCTACGGGACGTCGTAGGCCGCGACCGACCAGGCTCCCGGACGCTTACCCAGTTCGGCGGCCAGCCGGTCGGCCGTCTTCGGGCTGGACAGGTCGTACTTCTTCCCGCACGCACCCCCGGGCGGGCACGAGGCGCGGCCGCGCGCGACAGGCGCATCTGGAGGAAAAACCCAGAACGTGATGTCGTGCTCGCGGCCGAGCCAGCCCGGCTCGTACGCCTTGTCCGCGAGCCTGCTGAGCGCACCGTCCGGACCGCACACCCCGCCGGCACTGCTGCCTGCCTCACTGCTGAAGAAGATCGAGCCGGGCCTCTGGCAGAAGACCACGATCGCGATCTTCTTGCTCGTGGGACGGAACCGCAGGCCCACCTTCGTCGCCGACTGCGACATCCTGGCTCCCGCCAGACGACCCAGCCCCTTGTAGACGCGCGGCGCCTGCTCGAAGGCCGGGGAGGAAGGGGAGGCCGCGGGCCGAGGCGCGGGTTCGGAAACGCCGGCCAGGTTCGACACCAGCATGACCACGGACGTGACGACCGCCATCGTGGCGACGGCGGCTCCTGCCGTCCAGCCCCAGTGCCGGCGCGTGCGGGGCCGCCGGGCGGGAGCCTGGCGAGTGGCCAGCCGCGCGCGGGCCCTGGCCACGGTCTCGGCTGACGGCGGCGGCACGTCCGGTACCGCCTGGGCGAGCAGCGTGACCTCATCCATCGTGCGCCTCCTTCAGCGGGTTGACGTCGCCTAATGCCTTGCGAAGCTGTTTACGTGCTCGGTTGAGCCGGGACGCGACGGTGCCGTAGGGGATCTCCAGGGCGGCGGCGACCTCCTGGTGGGTCAATCCGCCCAACGCCACCAGCAGCACCACGTCCCGGTCGCCGCGGTTCAGACCGGCAAGCGCCCCCGCGAGCCTGCCGTTGAGCTTTCCGGCCGCGACACGCGTGAGCGTCGCGTCCTCGTGGCTGTGCGCCTCGCGTTCGGATGTCCGGCTGAGCGCTTTCCACCTGCGGATCTCGCTGCGGCGGTGCCGGGAGACGAGATTCGTGGCGATGCCGTACAGCCAGGGCCTGACCTGACCGAGCGAGGATTCGTATCCGCCTCTGGCCGCGACGAGGAAGACCTCGGCCGCCAGGTCGTCGGCGTCGTCAATGGAGAGGCGTCGGGCGATGTAGCGGTGGATCTCGGCGAAGTGCGCGTCGAAGATCCGATCGAGGTCGATGCCCAGCTGGGTCGGAACGCTCATCCCAGCCGCCCCGTTGGCATCCGTAAGAGGGTCACGCACTGCTCTCCATTCGATCCGGAAACGCCGTCACCTCTGTTTGCCCGATGGGCCGGGATACTTTCACGCGTCCCCATGACACGCTTTTTGCCGGTATCGCGGTTGGGCGATGCCAGGACCGGGCTACCTACGTCTTGTGATCGAGACGCGTGGCCGCCGGGCACACCTCACCCGGCCCCGGGACGGTGAGCGGCCATGGTGAACATCCGGGTCATGAACTGGAACATCGAGCATCTCAGCGACAAGAAGCTCACCATCGCCGGCATGGCCACCGCCATCGCCCGGACCATCGCCGCCGCTGATGTCGACATCGTCCTGCTCCTCGAGGTACGCCAGGCGAACGTCAACACCGCGATGGCGACCCTGTCCAACGCGCTCAACGCCGCCGAGCCCGGCGCCGCCGGCAACAACTGGCGCGGCTACTTCCTGTCTCAGCCGACGGGAAGCGAGTACTACGCGGCTCTCATCCGCGACCTCGACGCGATCAGGCCGGTGGTCGTCTCGACGGGACCCCCCGGGACGGTGAACCAGCCGCTGGAGGACCTCAGGCACAACGTGTTCACGCTCTGGCCCAGCGCCAACTGGGCCGCTACCGCCTACCCCGTGGCCGCCGCCCGGCCCGCCCTGCCGATCTGCGACGTGTTCGTGACGCCGGGCCGGGCCGCCAAGCGTGCGCGCTTCGCCGGCCAGACGATCGCCAACGGCGGGTTCGCGCTCGGCAACGGCTTCAGGCTGCCCGCTCTGGCGATGTTCTGGATCCACACCGCCGGCGGCGACTACCTGGTGCCGTTCGTCGTGTGCCACTACGCGGCAGTCCGTGGTGCCGCGATGAGAAACGTCCTCGGACAGGCCCAGTTCGCCCAGCTGAAGGGCCTGCACATCGCGCAACTGTTCAATGACAACCCGGCCGGAGCCGGCACCAGCGGCTACCTCGACGTGCTGGACGCCACCAATGCGCACCAGGCGAAACAGGTGGAGGAGGTGTGCTTCACCGGCGACTTCAACATCAACTTCCTGAGAAACCTCCCGGCCGGCAACAAGCTCACCCGGACCAACAACGCCGCCCTCGGCAAGCTCACACCCACCCCGCAGCGCGGCGGCTCGGCAACGCCCCCGGCACCTGCCGGCGCCCCCGGGGCGGTGCCCGCACTGCCCTACGGCGCGGCCCTGCCACCTCCGCCGACAGCCAGCCAGATGCCCGACCAGATCCTTCGCGCGGCGGTCACGACCCAGGGCACCATCCAGCGCGCCTACCCGCTGCCGAACCCCCTTCCGGCCGGCCCGCCTCCGGCACCGTACGCCTCCGCCGCGTTCGACAACTTCTTCTACGGCGGCACCCGCCTCACCAGCGCGGCCGTGGCCTACGGCGTGGGAGCGGCCGACGCCGGACAGGTCGTCAACGTCCCGGCCAACGTTGTCCAGGGTGTGGCAGCGGCCGCCGGCCAGATCGGCCTGGCGACGGTGGCGGCCCACTACACGGGCAAGGCGAAGAAGAACGCCGCCCTGGCACCCAACCTCCAACTCGCGCCAGGAGGGCCCGCCCTGAGCGCCGCCGACCGGCTCATCGGCGCCCGGCTGCTCAGCGATCACCTCCCGGTGGTCCTGACCTTCACCTGCCCTTAGGCGAGCACTCATGGACATCACCGCGCTGAAGGGCATCATCCAGGCCGCGCTCGCGTCGCAGCCGTTCACCGTCTCCGGCGCGCAGTTGCAATCGCCGCCGGTCACCGCGGTTCTGACGGGCTTGTTCGGCGGCGACGGCCTCGTCCTGACCGACGCCACGCAGCTCCAGCAGAGCGACACCGAGGTGGTCGTCGAAGGCACCACCAGCGGCGTGCTCGGCCTGACCGGCCAGCACGCGACCGTCACCTTCACCCTCCTCGACGCCGTGGCGCAGCTGCACCTGACGCTCGACCGGCTGCCCGATGGGTGGGCGCCCTCGGCGAGCTTCCCCGCGCTCACGGGGTCGGTCTTCGACGACTTCACCTACACCGACCCGGTGCTGCGGCTGGACTCGACCGGCGCCCCGGAGTTGCCGGCCGGGTATCCCGCGACCTTCGGCTATCCGGACTACTCCGCCGCCATGAAGGCCGCCATGACCCCGGGGCTGAGCCTGTCGGCCACCATCACGCCGTCGGCTGAGGCCGGGCCCCTGGAATGGCTGCTGTCAGGATCGTCGTCCTGGGCGGTGTCAGGGCCGATCGTGACGCCGCAGGACCAGCTCAGCATGGTGCTGTCCACCAGCCCGCAGGAGGGGCTGGCGATCGGCGGGTTCACGATCCCGTTCACGCTCAGTCTGGCCGCCGTCGCGATCCAGTCGAAGCCGGGCGACTCGAGCCAGGCGACGTTCGTCACCTCGACGATGCGGCTCGACGCCGAGGTCGAGCGGGACGTCGGCGGGGACGTACCGCTGAAGATCCCGCTGGTGGCGCGCGTGGCCTCGAGCACCGAGCCGACGCTGACCGTGTTCAGCCAGCCGCCGCCGGGCCAGGGGCTCACCCTCGCCCAGATCGCCACGCTCATCGGCGTGACGTCACTCGACGGCCAGATCCCGGACGGCTTTCCCGCGCTCGACGACATCCAGCTCGAGGAGGTGAAGCTGGTCCTGACCCCGGGGGCCGGCCGGCCGCTCACCGCGGTGAGCGTGACGATCGGCTGGGTCTCGCCGCAGCCGTACCCGGTCTTCGGCGGGCTCATCACCTTCCAGGACATGGCGGTGACCTTCACCTATCTGCCGGACGGCTTCCCGCTGCCGAACGGGAGCGCCGGATATGTCACGACATGCGGGACAGCGTCGGGGGTGCTCGCCGGCGGCAGCCTCGACGCCGAGATCCTCCTGCCCGACCTCACCTTCCTCTGCCGGCTGCAGCCCGGCACCACCATCGACATCACCGAACTGGTGGACCACGCCGTCGGCTCATCGATCGACATGCCACAGATCGGCTGTTCCGTACTGAACCTCTCCGGGAACGTGACCGCCGGGCAGTACCGCTTCCAGGCGACGGTGACCGACGACTGGACCTTCGACCTCGGTCACCAGCCGCTCGCCCTCACCCAGATCAGCATGGACCTCAGCAAGAGCCCGTCCGGCTTCGGCGGCCAGATCGCCTGCCGGTTCGACATCGCCGGGGCCGAACTGTACGGCAGCGCCGGCTACGACGCCACGACGCAAGGGTGGTCGTTCGACGTCGGCACGCTGCTGCCGGTGAGCATCGACCTCACCGACCTCGCCGACGACATTCTGGCGCTGCTGGGCCTCACACTCCCCGACCACACCCCGGCGCTGATCCTGACAGCGGTGAGCTTCTCCTTCGACACCACCACCCACACCTTCGAGTTCCGCTGCGCGACCTCGCTCACCATCGCCGCGACCACCGTCGAGACCGGGCTGTGGGTGACGAACGACACCTTCCAAGGGCTGCTGTGGGTGGGCCAGTCGTACTTCGAGATCGACTTCGCCGACACCGACCAGCGCTCGACCCTGTCGGCCACCTGGTGCGCCACCACCGAACAGGACGAGCTGGAGTTCGCCGACATCGCCCAGGCGCTGGCGCTGCCACCACCGCAGCTGCCCGCCGGACTCGACCTCGCGCTCCAAGGCGCCACGCTGACCTACGAGTGGGGCAGCGGCACGTCGGTGCTGACGATCGAGGCCGACTCCGCGACGTACGGCAAGGCGATCTTCCTCGCCGACGCGGCCACCGGCACCACACGCTGGTTCGCGGGCCTGGCCGTCGGCCAGAGCGTCGAGCTGTCCGACCTGCCCCTGCTGGACAAACTGCTGTCCCCCGGTCAGTGCGCGAGCATCACCGACCTGCGGATCGTCCTGTCCTCCGCCGACATCGACGCGGCCACCGCCGCGACGCTCAACCAGGGCATCGCCGACGGCTACCCGACCCTGCCGGTCACCGGCGCGGCCTCGATGCTCGGGTTCGCCGCCACCGTCCAGTTCGGCGACACCACCATCCCGATCAGCCTCGGCATGGGCGACGTCACACAGGGCGGCGGCCAGAGCAACCCGGGCAACACCATCGTCGGCTCGCAGTCCGGCGGCACACCGGTACCGACCACCGCGGCCGCCGCCTCCGACGGCACCACATGGTTCCAGGTGCAGAAAAGCTTCGGCCCGCTGCGGCTCGACAAGGTCGGCGCCCGCTACAGCCAAGGCGTGCTGTGGTTCTCGATCGCGGGCTCGCTGAGCACCGGCGGCCTGACCATCACCCTCCAGGGCGCCTCGATCGGCTCCCCCATCACCAGCTTCCAGCCCCAGTTCGACCTGCAAGGGCTCGGGATCGACTTCGCGAACGCGCCCCTGCAGATCGGCGGCGGCTTCATGAAGGTCCCGCCGACCGGCGGAGCGACGTTCGAGTACGACGGGACGCTGATCGTCACCTCGACGGGCTGGGGAGTCACGGCGTACGGCTCCTACGCCGAGCTCGACGGCGCACCGTCGATGTTCGCGTTCCTGCAGTACCAGGGCACCTTCGGCGGCCCTCCGGCATTCCTGGTCACCGGCATCGTCGGCGGCTTCGGCTACAACAGCACGCTGCGCATCCCCGGCCAGAACGAAGTGAGCACCTGCCCGCTCGTGGCCGGCCTGAGCGACCCCGCCGCCGTCGGAGGCCAGGGCGCCACACCCGTCGGAGCGCTGGCCGCGCTCACCGGCGGCAGCAACCCCTGGGTGTCGCACTCCCTGGGACAAACGTGGATCGCCGCCGGCCTGACCTTCACCACCTACGAACTGCTGCACTCGGCCGCCCTGCTCGTCGCCGAGTTCGGCACCGAACTGACCATCGCGCTACTCGGCATGTCGACCGCCCGCTTCCCGCCCGAAACGGCATCGCCCGCATACGCCACCGTCCAGCTCCAGCTGGAGGCGCTGTTCCAGCCGGCGCGCGGATTCTTCGGCATCACCGCCGACCTCACCCGCAACTCCTTCCTGCTCGACCCGGCCTGCGTCCTGACCGGCGGCTTCGCCTTCTACGTCTGGTTCGACCCGAGCAACCAGTCGGGCGACTTCGTGGTCACGCTCGGCGGATACCACCCCGCCTTCGACCCGCCGTCGTACTACCCCGACGAACCCAGACTCGGCTTCACCTGGTCACTCGACTCCGCGGTACGCGTCAACGGCAGCGCCTACCTCGCACTCACCCCATCGGCGATCATGGCGGGCGGCGCCCTGTCGGTCACCTTCCAGGACGGCAACCTCAAAGCCTGGCTCACCGCCTGGGCGGACTTCCTCATCCAGTGGCGGCCCTTCCACTTCCAGACGACCATCGGCGTCAGCATCGGCGTCTCCTACCGGATGACCATGCTGGGCACCAGCGTCACCCTCAGCGTCGAACTCGGCGCCGACCTCACCCTGTGCGGACCGCCGACCAGAGGCGTCGCCCACGTGCACTGGTGGGTCATCTCCTTCACCGTCACCTTCGGGGCGGCCCTCTCGGCGCAACCGGGCCCGCTGCAGACCTGGCAGGACTTCGCACCACTGCTGCCGCCGGCCACGGACGTGGTCAAACTGACCGCCATCACCGGCCTGTCCGCCGCCACCGGCCAGATCGGCAGCGCGGACGGCGACGCCTCGTGGCTCGTACGCGGCGCGGCGTTCTCCTTCACCGCCCGCTCCGCGATCCCCGCCACCGAGCTGTACACCGGCTCCTCCAGCCAGTCACCGCTGTACACCGGCGACAAGCTCGACATCCGCCCGATGCAGCTCACCGGCCTGACATCGACGCAGCGGCTGAGCATGACCCTCGACGGCACCGAACAAGACCTTCTCGCCGACGGTTGGAGCATCCAGCCGCTGACGGCCGGCGTCCCCAAGGCCCTGTGGGGACAGGGCGACGGCACATCACTCGAGCAGGGCGACGACCAGCTCGTCACCGGCCAGTACGTAGGCCTGACCCTCCAGGCCCCCACCCCCGAGCTGGGCTGGACGGGCGGCCAGATCGACATCGCCGCCGGCCTGGGATTCGACCCGCTGTCGCCCTCGGGCAGCACGCCGATCGCGGCCTCGGACCCCCCGACCGGCGACATCCCGGTGACCGGCGCGAACGTCGTCGAGCAGATCGAGGACGGCCTCACCGGGTCCGGCTCGACCGGCCGCGAGGCGCTGTTCAACGCCCTCACCGCGCTCAACGCGCAGCCCGCGGCCAACGACCCGCTGAACGCCTACGCGGCCGCGGTCAAGAACCTGTTCACCCACGAACCGCTCACCACCACGGGAGCACCCTGACATGCCCGACCAGCAGGGGGACGGCCCCCTACCCAGCGGGGTCATCCAGCTCTACGACAACTACCTGCCCTCGCTGGAGCCCGGCTCCTACGACGTGGCGGTCACCTGCGGCATGACCGGGGTCGACACCGGCGACTACTTCCAACCGGTGACGCAGGGGTTCGAGGTCCGCGCGCCGCAGTTCTTCCTCGACGCGCGCGACGTCGGCGAGATGTACCCGCCGTCCGACAGCAACGGCGAGTACGGCAGCGTCCTGCCGAGCCTGGTGCTCAACCAGCGGGTCCTGCCCTGGGAACGCCTCGCCGGCGACGGCCAACCCAAGACCGTCCCCTGGCTCGCCCTGCTCACCCTCGGCCCCGACGACGTGGTGATGGACTCAGGCGCGGGACCGACCGGCCTGCGCACCAGCACCGTGGCCCAATTCCTCACGCCCGAGGACGGCGTCGTCAAGCCCGCGATCGACCCGCCGGGCGTCGACCCCGATGTGCTCGCCGCCACCATGCAGAGCATCCTGCTGCCCACCGCCACCTTCCAGGCGCTCGCGCCACGCCTGGACGAGCTGCGCTACCTCACCCACGTCCGCCAGACCGACACCGCCGCCCAGGCAGACTCCAACGGTGCCGACGACGGCTGGTACGCCATCGTCTGGTCCAACCGGTTCCCCGACTCCTCCCTCGTGAACGGAGCCGGCACCCGCAACCTGGCCTGCCTGGTCTCCCTGGAGGGACTCACGTCGTACCTGCCGTCCGCGCCGTCACAGGAGCAGGAGCAGCAGCCCGCCGGCATCCAGCTCGCGGTCCTCACCTCCTGGACATTCGTCTCCAACCCGGCCGCCGCCGAGAACTTCGCCGACCTCGTCGAAGGATTCGTCACCCAGGAATCCGGCGATCCGGACAACCTCCTGCCACGCATCCCCCTGCCCGACAACCCGCCCGCGTCCGCCGCGCTCGACCGGCTACGCCAGGGATACCTCCCCCTGACCTTCCACACGCCCGTCGGCGAGCAGACCTTCGCCTGGTACCGAGGCCCGTTCACCCCCACCGTCGCCCAGCCCCTGCCGAACCCGTCCCGAAGCGGCACGGCCGACGACGGCGCCCACTGGAGGTCGTCGTCACAGGTGACGATCTACCTGCCCGACCAGGGCGTGTTCGACCACAGCTACGCCGCCGCCTTCGAAACCGGCCGCTCGATCGCCCTGTCCGACCGGGCATTCGCCCTCGCCCTGCTCAACGCCCGCCGCCATGCCTACACACAACTGGCCAGAATCGGCGACCGGCTGTCCACCGGCCGCTTCGACGCCGCACCCCTGTCCGAGCTCACCGACCGACACACACACCGCCGACAGTTCGCCGCACACGTCAACGCCGGCCTCGGCGACGACCTGCGACAGACCTTCGCCCGCCTGCCCGGCGGCACGACCACACCCCGCACCCCGCGACCCGACCGGCGGCGCCCGGACCCGGTCGAGGAGACCCGCGCCCTGCTCGGCCGGGACGACGTGCGGGAGATGCTCGCCCAGCAGGTCAGCGACCGCCTCGACCAGGTGACCGACTGGCTGGCCGAGCTCGCCCTGCTGCACAACGTGCCGTTCAACCATCTCGTCCCCGACGCCCGACTGCTGCCCGTCGAGTCGATCCGCTTCTTCCACATCGACCAGTCCTGGATCGACGTGCTCCTCGACGGCGCGCTGAGCATCGCCGTCCACAGCAGCCGCGACGCCGCCCTGCAAGCCGCATGGCGGGCGCCCCTGCTCGCCGCCGTCCAGGCCAAAACCGGGCAGGTACGCGCACGACGCCGCAGGCGACCCGATCTCGCCGTACCCACCGCCGGCGACCCGGCCCCCGCGAGCGCCGGCCTGCTCATCCGCTCAGCGCTGATCGCCGGCTGGCCAGGACTCGTGGTCGACGCCGACGACGGGGCCACCGCGATCCTGCGCATGGACATCCTCTCGCCGGACGTCCTGCTCGTCCTCTTCGACGCCGTACCGCAGACCGTCAGCCTCAGCGAACCCTGGCACGGCCTGCGCTTCGGAGTCGAGGACGGCGACGTGATCCAGCTCCGCAAGCCCGACGGGACACCGCTCGGACAGACCTTCCCGGCCACCGGCGGCTTCAGCCAGTACCTGCGAGCACCCGAAGGGCAGCCCGCCGAACGCGTGATCGACCTCGACCAGCTCGTCACCGCGCTCGGACAGACACCAGTCGGCGACAGCATAGGCCCCGCGCTGCTGGCCACCCAGATGGTCCAGGCACCCGAACGACTCACCTTCGCCCCGGCCACCACCCTCGGAGGTGCAGATCAATGACCGCCGTCCCACCGCTCCTGGTGCCCATCGACGTCAAAGCCCTGCTGGTCAACGACCTGGTGCGCCAGCGCGGCTTCCAACGCTGGCAGATGGACTACCAGAACCTGCCGACCTACACCAGCCCGCAGCCACCGCCGTTCAGCGGCACCGACACCTCCTGGCCGACCGACCCCTCACACAACGGCATCTACCTGCACTGGACGCTGCCCGCCACCCTGCGCCGCGGCGACCATGACACCGCGACAGGCACCACCACCTTCCCGTACGTCCCGAATCGCTGGCTCGTCGTGCGCTACAGCGGCCCCGACCCGCAGGCACGAGTCGCCACCGGCTGGGTGATCGAATCCGACTACGTCGACGTCAACGACGGCACCAGCCCCTACCTCGACCCGACCGCCTCCACCCCCACACCCACCCTGCTGGGACGCTGCCTGCCACTGAGCGGCTGGTCGGAACCGGGCTCGGACCAGCCGTTCCTGACCGCCGTCGCGCCGGGCAACATCACCTTCGCCTCCTACCAGCCGTACGTGGCGAACGTGTTCTCGATGCACGATCCGCTCACCGACGTGACCGACGGCGAGGTGCTCAGCTACCTCGTCGCCGGCTGGTACTCCCAACCATCCGCCGACGTCCTCGCGAGCTACCCGGGCGAAGGCGACTTCGCCCAATGGCTCGACACCACCCTCGGCTGGACGGTGAGCACCGACGACACCGCCACGGCGTCCTTCTACCACGGCATGGTCCACGGCCTGCCCTGGTCCACGACCGACCCCGCGAACCCGCCGAACATGCCGGCCGACACCACCCCCCGCCTCGCCGTCGGCAGCACCTCGATCGACGCCCTCACCGCGATGATCAAACAGCAGGCCCAGGAGGACAACAGCGACATCGACGCCGAACTGCTGGAAGCCTTCCAATACGACTTCCTGCGGCTGCTGGACGAACAGGACGGCCAGCAAGTGCTCGAACAACGCATCCACCAGGCGTGGTTCGGCGAGCACCCGTCCGGCTCGACCTGGGAAGTCGTCCGCACCCCCACCCACGACTCCACCGAAGCCCTCCGACACCAAGCCGAAGCCGCCCGCGCGCCGTCCTGGCTGCCGGCACTCAACACCGCACAGACCGCCTACGACAGCGCCGTCCGCGAACTCGCCGACCTCCACCGCCAGCTATACGAAACCTGGTGGAAGAGCGGCAAAGCCGCCACACTGCCGAAATATCCCGACGGAGTGACCCCGGCGCTCTTCGCCCAAGCCCTCGACCCGACCACCCAGACCAGCCTCGCAGCCACCGTCCAGAACAAACTCCACCAAATCCAAGCACTTCAGGCGCAGATCCCCTGGGGCGCCACCCCCGACGACCTACAGGCATCCATCACCGCCTACGCCACCGCGCACGACCTGCCCACCGACCGGCAACTCAAGCGCATAGAGCAACCACCACTCTGGAGCGCCAACGACCCCGTCGTCGTGATCTCCGCAACAGGATCAGCCTCAATCGCCACCGACCCCACCACCCTCGCATGCCGGCTCGCCGACCAGACCGTCACCGGCATCACCTACGACGGCACCCCCATCCACATCGCCGACATCGGAACCGGCCTGCCCTCACTCGACCTCACCGGCACCCCCCAGGTGATCCAGGCCCTCATCGACGAGTTCTTCTTCCTCGACCCCGACAACGCGACCCTCGTCGCCGCACACGCCCTCGGCACCACCGACCCAGCCGTCATCGCCGCACTGAACGAGACGATGGCCGGCTACCAGGCCGACATCGGAACCGTCCCGGCCATCCAACCCGGCCCCTGGACCCAGCCATGGTCACCCCTATGGCTGCTGTGGCAAGTGACCTACTACCCCATCGCGTACGGCAGCACCGACACACCCAACTGGACCTTCGACGGCACCCAATACACCTGGACCGGCAACGGAGCCGACACCGACAACCTCCTGCAACTCAGCGGCCAGATCTTCCTCACCCCCCAGGCCACCTTCAACATGAAAGCCCGCCTCGACCAGTACCTCAGCACCAACCCCGACGCCGACCTCACGGCCGTCGAGGACTTCGTCACCAGCGTCGACGACTGGGACTTCCTGTCACAGTCACTCACCGGCTTCGGCGCCTCGCTGACCTGCCGCGACCCCTCCAGCCTCTGGCTACCCTCCGACGGAACAACCCTCGCGCAACTCGCCACACCGGGCGCCACCGCCATGCCGATGCCGGGCCCCGCCACCCAACCGCCATTCCAAGCCTGGCCGCCCTCAGGCTTCCAACCGCTGCGCTCGGGACAGTTCGCGTTCCTGCGCGTCATGGTCGTGGACCGATTCGGCCAGTCACTGGAGATCGTCAACTCCACCACCGCCGAACAGTTCACCCCGATCATCGCCGACGGCATGATCCCGGACGACACCGTGCTCCAGCAGGAACCGTACCGCTTCGTCCAGCTCACCCCACGACTCCTCCAGCCCGGCCAGGTCAGCCTTGACTTCGTCTCGGCCACCGACGACACCCACCCCCTCGACCCAGACCTGCACAACCCACTCTGCGGCTGGCTGCTGCCCAACCACCTCGACCGCGCGATCAGCTGCTACGGCCCCACCGGCCCAGCACTCGGCGACATCCGGGTCGTCGTCGACGACACCGCCACCCGCGTCGTCGACTGGTCACCCGCCCCCGGCAGCCCGTACCCCACGATCGCATCCCTGTCCCCCGCATACCCCCACCTCGCCGCCGTCCTGACCGGCGTCCAGGCCGGCGGCCCCGCCGCGTTCGCGGAGTTCCTGCACACCATCGACACCACCCTGTGGTCCATCGACCCGGCCGGCGCCCGCGACGACCAGTTCCTGTCGGTCCTGATCGGCCGCCCACTGGCCCTCATACGCACCCGCGTGGCCCTCGAACTCGACACGACCGCCCTGACAGACCCGAGCTGGCGCTTCACCTTCACCCCCCAGCCCTCCGACCTGCCCGGATACGGATTCGACATCCGCCTCGGAGACCTGACCATGCGCCAGGACGGGCTCATCGGCTACTTCACCGGCACCGACTACACCCGCTTCGACTCGGTCGCCCCGCCACCCACCGACTCCTCCTACGTCCACCAGATCGGCCCCGGCAACTTCCTCACCCTCTGCTTCGACCCCGCCAGCACCGCGTACCTGACCATGCTCGTAGACCCCCGCGCCGCGATCCACGCCACCACCGACCTGCTACCCGTCACCTCGCTCACCCTGCCGCAGCACTACGTCAAGTCGGCACTCAGCGCCATGGCCGTGACCTTCCGCGCCGGCCCGCTACCGACCGACCTCGTAGTGCCGGCCACCGGCGACGGCACACAGATCGTCCTTCCAACGCCCGCGAGCAAGAACGGCACCTGGTCCTGGATCGAAACCGGCACCAACGGATCGCCGACCACCTACGGCGTGACCCCGGCGGACCAGGCCGCCACCCTGCCCACCGACCCACCGACCCTGCGAACCGGATGGCTCCAACTCACCACCGACCTGTCCAGCGAACCTGAGGAGACCACATGATCATCGACGCGACCAACACCACCCTGCTCGCCTACGCCGTCACCACCGACCCCGACCCGCTCCAAGTAAGCCCAGCCTCCGGAAACCCCTCCTACGGCGGGCTCACGATCGTCGTGTCCAACAACACCTCCCAGGCGATCTACTGCCGGCAGATCCAGTTCACCCTCCCCATCGGCACCCTCGCCCAAGACCTCACCAACGTCACGACAGGAATCCTCACAGCAGCCACACCAAGCGGGAACTGGCAACTCACCCAGACCTCCGACGGCGTGTTCACCGCACTACCCACCGCACCCCAGTACGAAGAGATCACCACCGACGGGCTCGTCTTCCAGATCTACAACATCGTCGTCAACCAGCAAGTCGGCACCTTCACCCTCACCGTGCAGGAAACCTCGTCACTGGACGACTCGAACTGGCAGATCCAGACCGGCACCTTCGACCTCGCGAAGTTCCCCTACGGCTTCTTCTTCGGCGACCTGGCTCCCAGCGCCCCACTCGTGCAGTACCACGAGTCAGTCGACCTCACCTGGACAGGCTCCGACGGGCCGATCTACACCATGTTCGCCGGCGGCCACGCCTACGACGTCACCGACACCAGGACCTGGACCTCATGCCGTCTCACCGGCGACACCACCTTCCTGCTCCAGGCATCCCTGCAGCAGCAGGGCGAGACCGTGACCGCCTACCAGTCGACCACGGTCATCGTCGCCGACCCGAGCCTGACCGCGACGGACCTCACCGTACTGACCACCTCCACACTCCAAGGCCCGGTAACCGTCGGCACCACCGCCCAGCAAACGTCCCTGACCGTGAACGGCACCAGCACGCTCGGCACCACGAGCACCGGCCCGCTCACCACGGCCGGCGCCACCGTGACCGGAAACCTGAACGTGAACGGCCCCAGCACGCTCAACGGAACCACCGTGAACGGCACACTGAACGGCACCAACTCGGCCTCACTCAACAACCTCACCGCGAACGGACTGTCCGCACTGTCCGGCACGGTGACCCTCCTCGGCCAAGGAAGCGTCCTCTTCGCGGGAGCCGGCATCTCGGGCGGCGTCACCTTCACCACGGACGGCTTCCTGCTGGCCCAGGTGGTCCCCCCCAGTGACAAGACCAAGTGCTCGTTCGCCACCGCCGCCATCACCACCGGAGGGATCACCTTCCAGGTGCAGGGCGGGACCGTCGGCTCCTTCGGCAGCAACTGGAGCAAGGTGATGGACTTCAACCCGAACGTGCTCACCGTGCCGGTCCAGGCGAACGTCAAGTGCTACTTCGCAGTCACCCAGTCGAGCCAGAACCAGGTGAACTCGGGCGTCCAGTTCTCGTGGTTCCCGATAGGCAAGGGCGGCTACCGCGACGAACCGACCTTCCGGATGCTGACCGAAGAAGAACTCGCCGACGCACCGCCGCCACCGATCCCGCCCACCTTCAGCGCCATGCCCAACGGAGACGAGGAGGCGTCGGCGGCCTTCGTCGACCGACTGGCGGAGGCACTGGGGGCCGGCCTGCCGGACGAGACCCGGGCCGACCTCGCCCTGCTGCTGCGCCGACTGTGAGGCCGGGCGCGGTGGACCAGCGCTCAGGCGAACCGCCTCAGCGGGGACATGCTCTGCTGTAGTACTCGCCTTCCCACGGCGCGGACGAGCCGATGGCGGGCCCGCGCGCACCCGTGCTTCCCAGCTCACCACACGGGGCGCCGACCCGCCGTGCTCCGGATCGTTGGGGGTTTGTTGATTGGGAGTGGTGTGTTTTGCAAAAAGCCCCCGCCTTTACAATGTAGATTTCTTACCGGATTGCTGGAAAAGGATTGGACCGGATGATGATCGGGCTTGTAGCTTGCAGCTGACCGTGACGCCGCCCGAGGAGGTGAGACCCATGAACGCTGTATCGATGTGGGTGCTCCCCCTTCCCGTCACGGCCGGGCGATTGACGTAGGTGTCGCCGGGAGCGCCTCGCCAACAAGGCACTCCCGAAAGGCAACACACATGCACTCTCAGCAGGTCACCGCCGAGCCGCCGTCGAACGACAGTGTCGAGCCCCTCATCTTCGATGTGATCATTGCCGGGTGCGGACCGACCGGTGCGATGCTGGCCGCCGAACTGCGGCTGCACGATGTGCGGGTACTCGTTCTGGAGAAGGAGACCGAGCCCACGTCGTTCGTCCGCATAGTCGGTCTGCATATTCGCAGTCTCGAGCTGATGGCGATGCGCGGACTGCTGGATCGCCTGCTCCAGCATGGAAGACAGCGTCCGGCCGCCGGTTTCTTCGCCGCCATCCCCAAACCCGCGCCCAAGGGCCTGGATTCCGCATACGCCTATCTGCTGGGTATCAAGCAGCCGACCATCGAACGTCTCCTCGAAGAACATGCGACCGAACTTGGTGCGCAGGTCCGGCGCGGTTGCGCGGTCGCCGGTTTCGAGCAGGACGACGAGGGTGTGACCGTCGAGCTGGCCGACGGGGAACAGCTGCGTTCGCGCTACCTCGTCGGCTGCGACGGCGCGCGCAGTACGGTACGCAAACGGCTCGGCGTCGGCTTCCCCGGCGAGCCCTCACGGAACGACACGCTCATGGGCGAGATGAAAGTGGGTGTGCCGCAGGAGGAGATCGCCGCCAAGGTGACCGAAATCAGCGGGACCCATCAGCGATTCTGGCTCCGGCCCTTCGGCGAAGGGGTCTACAGCGTCGTGGTCCCCGCGGCGGGAGTCAGCGATCGCGCGGAACCGCCCACCCTCGAGGATTTCCAGCAAGAGCTGCGCACCATCGCCGGAACCGATTTCGGCGTCCACTCCCCGCGCTGGATGTCCCGCTTCGGCGATGCCACCCGGCTGGCCGAACGTTATCGGGTCGGGCGGGTGCTGCTGGCCGGCGATGCGGCACATATCCATCCACCCACCGGCGGACAGGGCCTCAACCTGGGCGTTCAGGACGCGGTCAACCTCGGCTGGAAACTGGCCGCACAGATCCGCGGCTGGGCGCCGGAAACACTGCTGGACACCTACCACGCCGAACGGCATCCGGTCGCCGAGGACGTGCTGGACAACACCCGCGCCCAGATGGAACTGCACTCCCCCGAACCGGGCCCGCAGGCCGTACGCAGGCTGCTCACCGAACTGATGGACTTCGACGAGGTGAACCGCCACCTGATCGAGAAGATCACCGCGATCGGCATCCGCTACGACTTCGGCGCAGGCCCCGACCTGCTCGGCCGCCGCCTGCGCGACATCGACGTGAAACAGGGCAACCTCTACGGTCTGCTGCATCGCGGCCGCGGCCTGCTGCTGGACCGCACCGAACGCCTGACCCTCGGCGGCTGGTCAGACCGGGTCGATTACCTCGCGGATCCCACTGCGGCACTGGATGTTCCGTGCGTCCTGCTACGCCCCGACGGCCACGTCGCCTGGATCGGCGACGATCAGCAGGACCTGGACGACCAGCTCTCCCGCTGGTTCGGCAAGCCCGCCGACTGATGTCGCCTGAGCAACCGAAAAGGCCCATGAGGATGATCGGACCGGCCAGCAGCGTCCGCGCGTTCGCATAACGAGGCGGTCCGCTGCGCGCGGTGGCCTTGCCCGCCACCGCGCGCAGCGCGGCGGCGGTTTTCACGGCCGGGGCACGAATCCGCTGCTGAGGGCGTCGAACAGGCGCTCCAGGCGGGCGCGGTGGTCGTCTGCGATGGTGTCGGCCGGTTCTCCGGCGATCAGGAGCCGGGCGGTCTCCACCAGTACGGCGGCGTAGCCGGCGATGAAGAAGGCGGCGAGCAGCGGGGCGTCGCCGTCGAAGGCCGGGTCGTGTTCGAGCTCGCCGGCCAGGGTCTGCTGGAGGTCGGAGGCGATCTCCCTGGTGCGGGCGACCAGCGCGGGCGAGGCGGCGACGGTCCGGAAGAAGGGGACGGAGTCGTCCTTGAGGCCGGACAGGGCGTGCCGCTCCTCGAAGAGACGGAACGCCGTATCGCGCAGGGACTGGAGCACGCCGACATCCGGGGCGCGGTCGCGTACCGCTGAGCGCAGGAGCCCGACGGCGTCGACCTCGCGGTCCAGCAGGAGGTCTTCCTTGCGCGGGAAGTGCTTGAAGACCGTCACGGCCGAGACCCCGGCCTCCCGCGCGACCTCGGTGACCGTGACCGTGTCGAAGCCGCGTTCGAGGAACAGCCGGGTCGCGACCTCTGAGATCTTCGCGCGCGTCCGCGGTCCGCCTCGCGCTCCGGTCCTGGGCATTCCGGCTCCACTTCCTTGTGTCACTTAACTTAGTCGCATAACCTAGTCGTATGTCCTTCGAACAGACACCCATCATTGTCGCCGGAGCGGGCCCCAGCGGGCCGCGCGCCACCGCGACCGCGTCCCGTGCGGGGATGGAGGTGACCGGCCCACGTGAGCGGCCGGATCGCCCCGTGCCCGGCCGCACCGAACAGGGTCCCCGCCAGGATCACGACCTGAAGGCGGCCCGCCATGAATGAGATGGCCGCGGGCCGGCCAGGTCGCACTCCCCGGTCGCTGCGGGAGGCGTGGGTCGCGTTGGCGGGGCTGTCGGCGGTGTTCCTCTTCGAGATGCTGGACAACTCGATCCTGAACGTCGCTCTGCCCGTGATCGGACGCGAGCTGCACGCCTCCACGACCGCGTTGCAGTGGGTGACGGGCGCCTATGCGGTCGTGTTCGGCGGGTTGATGCTGGCGTTCGGCGCGATCGCCGATCGGTTCGGCCGGCGGCGGATCATGCTGATCGGGCTGGTCCTGCTCGCCGTGGCGAGCCTGGCGACCGCCGTGGTCACCACCGCCGGGCAACTGATCGCCGTCCGGGCGACGATGGGGATCGCCGCGGCGATGACGACCCCGGGATCGATGGCGCTGGCGTTCCGGCTGTTCGACGAGGACGGCCTGCGTGTGCGCGCGCTGACCCTCATCTCGACCGTCGGCCTGGTCGGGCTCGCGATCGGCCCGACGGCGGGCGGCCTGGTGCTGGCGATCGCGCCCTGGCAGGTCCTGCTGCTGGTGAACGCGCCGATCGCGGTGCTCGCGTTCCTCGGCGTACGGTCCGGCGTCGCCGCCGACGACCCGTCCGGCCTCCACCGCGACCCCCTCGACGTCCTCGGGATGCTGCTGGGCACGGCGACGATCGTGCTCGCGCTGCTCGCGCCGACGCTGTTCGTGAACGAGGGCGCCGGCTCCTGGGCGCCCTGGGCGGCCACCGCCGCGGCCGCCGTGACGGCGATCTGCTTCGTCCTGCGCCAGCGCCTGGCCCGCCATCCGCTGCTCGACCTGAAGCTCCTCACCCTCCCCCTGGTCTCCAGCGGCCTGGCCTACAAGGCCGCCGCCGGACTGGCGACCGCCGGACTCGGTTACCTGGTGACGCTGCAGTTGCAGCTCGACTGGGGCTGGACGCCCGCACTGGCCGCCATCGGGATGCTGCCGCAGGTCGTCGTCCTCATCGCGGGCAGCGCGTTCGTCGATCCGTTCGTGCGGCGCGTCGGCCTGGACCGGGCCGCATGGATCAGCACCTCGGCGGTCGTGTCCGGCCTCGCCGTCTACGGCCTGCTCGGCCGGTTCGGCTACCTGTGGGTCGCGATCGCGCTCGTCCTGGTGGCTGCCGGGATGCGCGTGGTCGGCGTCGTCGCCGGGTTCAACGTGGTCCGCGGCCTGCCCGAGAACCGGACCACCATCGGCACCGCGCTCGTCGACACTGCCACCGAGGTCACCTCCGGCGTCGGCATCGCCGTCACCGGCACCATCCTGGCCACCCTGTTCACCGGCGACATCGCCACCTCCCACTGGAGCCCGCAGCAGACCGGCGAGTTCCACCAGGCCGTCACCATCGCGGGCCTCACCCTCACCACCGTCGCGGCGGCCCTCGTCGGCTGGGGGATCGCCCGCACCCGGTACGCCGCCGGCGACCAGGCGGCCGCCCCCATCGACGACACCGTCCCCCAGGACGCCTGACACCCCCCACCGGCGAAGGCCCCACGGCACTGCGGAGTGCCGAGCAGCACTCCATTCGCCGGTGCACCTCCCTTTCTCCGAACCGATTTCAAGGAGCACACATGCCGATCACCCTCCGACCGGGCAGCACTGTGATGTTCACCGGCGATTCGATCACCGGCTGCAGAGCGAAGACGGCCTCGGGTTCGGCCACCCGCTGCGCATCGCGGGCGAGGAGTTCGAAGCCGGTTATAACCGCCCGCTCGCGCCCCTCGCCGAGATGGGCACGGAGCTGATCCTCATCGAGCCGTTCCTCCTGCCGATCCACGGCGTCGTCCAGGCCGTGCGGGAGCTCGCCGACAAGTAGCCGCCAAACCGCCTCCGAGCTGTGGACTTCATTGATAAGGGGAATCGGGCCGGCCAGTGCTCGGCGAACGCCTCGTGAAGATCCAGGCGGTCGGGGGTGGTGAGGTGCTGGCGGATCGGTCGCCATAGTGACGACGTGGGTTTCGGCCCTCGGAGTGTCCAGGGCCGACGCTGCGGCGGCACGTGGCGATCTTCGCGGGCGCCGGGTCCGGCAAGACCGTGGCAACGACCCGCCCGCCGATCCGGCGACGCTCCTCACCCCGGCTCAGGGCAAGAGAGCCAGGATCTCCGTGATCAGCTTCATCGGCCTCGTCAACGAGGAGCAGCGGCAGGGGTTCGTCAACCGGCTCCAGATGGCGCTGTTCTCCTGATTCACACGCAACCCCGCCAACCAGCGGCCGCGCGGCGTGCACAACCACATCCCCAGCAACGCGACCACGCAGTTCGTGGGCTCCCTCGGGAGCCTGACGCAGATCAAGGCGGCCCGGGGCTTCGCCCGCGGCCAGAGCGGCGGGGACCTGACCGACATCAGGGCATTGCGTACCGGCCAGTTCTACCTCGCCATCGAGGCAGTGCCCTTCCGGAAGATCCGGACCTCGATGTGCCTGAGCCACCATGCTCAGGGGCCGCTGACCGAGGAGGAGGTCATCGAACGCGCCTGCCGCTCGATGTGACGTGACCGAGGCGTCCTACTGCGTTGGTTGACGGCGCGTACGTGAATCGGTGGAGGCGGTTTCCACCCTGCGGCTGACGCCCTGACCGTCCGGTTCCGGATACCTTCGCCGAGATTAGTTCCGTCTTATACGCGGAGGGTCTCGTGTCCCGGTATCGCTGGTTATGCGTCTTGCCGTTGATCGCATCCGGGACGGTGGTGGGCCTGACGCCCGCCATCGCGTACGCCGCCACCCCCTGCGCGGCCGCCGACCTGTATGCCAAGCGGGTCGTGGCACCGGCGCCGGCGAGCGCCGGGGCGAGGTTCGGGGCGACGGCGGCGAGCGGGGACTTCAACAAGGACGGCTACACCGACGTGGCGGTGGGGGCGCCGAACGATACCGTGGGCGGGCTGACCGGCGGCAGCGTGACGGTGTTCAAGGGGTCTGCCGGCGGCCTGGTGACGCCGGGGACGCGACTCACGCAGGCCAACGGGGGCGGCGGCGTCGAGGCAGGCGACCGGTTCGGGGCGGCGCTGGCCGTGGGCGACTTCAACAAGGACGGGTACGCGGACCTGGCCGTGAGCGCGCCGGGCGAGGCGGTCGGGTCGGCGGCCGGCGCGGGCTCGGTGTCGGTGTTCGCGGGCGGCTCGGGCGGGCTGTCGAGCGGCAAGTGGTACGGGCAGTCGACCGGCGGCGGCGGTGACGAGGCCGGGGACAACTTCGGCGCGGCCCTGGCGGCCGGGGACATGAACGGCGACGGCTACGCCGACCTGGCGATCGGGGTGCCCGGGGAGGTGCCGTACCAGGAGACGGCCAAGGGCGGCTCGATCTACGTCTACAAGGGCTCCGCGAGCGGCGTGGTGGCCGGGTGGACGGCCAAGCAGGAGGACGCGGGCGGCTCGACCGAGGCGGGCGACCGGTTCGGGGCCTCGCTGGCGGCAGGCAACATCACCGGCAGCGGGCACGCCGACCTGGTGGTGGGCGCGCCCGCGGAGGCTCCGGGCTCGGACCCGGCGGGCAGCGGCGGCATTTACGTCATTCCGGGCGCGGCGGCGGGGAAGGCGGCCGGGTTCGGGCTGACGCAAGCGGGCAACGGCGGCGGGAACGAGGCCGACGACAACTTCGGCGCGGCCCTGGCCGTCGGCAACTTCGACAAGGACGGGTACGCGGACCTGGCCGTGGGCGTGCCGGGCGAGGCGCCGGGCGCGGAGGCGAAGGCGGGCGCGCTCGTGGTCTTCCCTGGGGCGGCGACCAAGCTGGGCACGGCGTACTGGATCCACGAGAACGCCGGCGCGGAGCCGCTGACGGCGGGTGACCGGTTCGGCGCGGCGCTGGCGACCGGGGACGCCGACCACGACGGGTACGCGGACCTGATCGTCGGCGCTCCGGGCAAGCCCTATGGCGCGGCGGGGGCCGGCGTGGCGTTCCTGTTCAGGGGCGCGCCGCGCGTGGCGAACTCGACGGTGAGCCTCACGACGGGCCGCCGCCTCACGCAGGTGGACGCGGGCGACGTCAACGAGGGCGGCGACAACTTCGGCTCGGCCGTCGCGCTGGGCGACGTCAACGGCGACGGCAACGCCGAGGCCGTGATCGGCGCGGCCGGGGAGGGCCCGAGCGGGCAACCGGCCTCGGGCACGGCCGTCGCTCTGTCGAAGCTGGTCAGGCCCGTGACGGGCACCGTGCCGCGCGAGGACTACGCGGCGACGACCGTGCTGCAGGCTTCGCCGCTGCCGAGCGCGACGGCGGGCAGGATCGAGTACGCCTACACCAACAACATCCGTGAACTGGTGTGGGGACACCAGCTCGACCCCGGCAACTTCGACTCGGTGCAGTGGACCGTGGTCGGCGGCCTGCAGGCCTACAGCGGGCAGCCCGCGCTGGGCGAGCAGGGCGACGGCCGGCTGACCCTCGCCGCGCACAACGCCGCAGGCCCGGTCTGGGCCACGGCGCAGGTCACCAAGGACCCGGCCGTCTTCGGCGACTGGCAGCCGGGTGGCGTCGCGATGGGCTCCGGCGTGGCGATCGGCCACCTGGAGGACGGCAGGCCGGTGGCGTTCGCGGTGGACACCGGGGGCGTGCTGTGGGCGTTGCCGCAGACCGCGGCGACCGGCCCGTACACCTCCTGGATCAGCCTCGGGATCGCCGGGCTGGCGGGCACGCCGGCGGTGACGACGGTCAGCGGCGGGATCCGCGTGTTCGTCACCGACACCAGCGGGGTCCTGCGGACGATGGTGTACGCGGGCGGCGCGGTCACCGGCTGCACCGGCATCAGCGACCCCGGTGCCACCGCCACGCCCGCGGTCGTGACGTACCCGGGCAGCAAGAGCCGCTTGTTCGTGCGGGGCGGCGACGGGACGATCCTGACCAAGGTGCAGGACGACGGCGGCGCCTTCCCCGCCGCCTGGCAGCAGGTGCCGGGCTTCAGCTCGGCGGGCGCTCCGTCGGCGGTGGTCAGCCCGCTGACCGGCAAGACGGAGATCGTCGCGCGGGGCCTGGACGGCTTCATCTACAGCACCGGTGAGACCGTGCAGGGCTCGGGGGTGTGGCGAGACTGGAAGCAGGTGACGTTCGCGCCGGTCACGGCGGCCACCGACCCGACCGCGTTCCAGGTGACCAACGACAACGGCCGGACCTGGGTGTTCGTCTTCCGCGATCTGGACAACCTGTTCCACGCCTATCAGGTGCCGATCACGCTCGCCAAGACCCTGGCGGAGGACGACGCGGTCGCGTTCGAGCGTCACGACCTGCCCGCTCCCCCGAGGCGGTAGCCGATCATGAGGCTGGCGTCGAGGTGCCTGCTGGTGCTGCTCCTGGTCCTGTCCGGTGGGGCGGTCGTGCTGACCGTCCCACCCGGGAGCCCGCCGGCGCAGGAATGGGGGTCGGCCGCGGGGCTGGAGCACGTGGTGAACGCCGCGGGCAACACCAGCAGGCCGCGTACGGTCCGCTCCACGTACCCGCTCATCCAGGTCGGCGGGCGGCCCGCGCAGCCGAACGTGGCGCGGGTCACCCAGGGCAAGGCCGGCTGGTCGGGCGTGCGAACCACGGAGTTCACGGCCGGACCCGGCGTCAGGTCGGCTCCGCGCGTCCTCGCGGTCACGCCGGGTGTGGAGCAGTCCGACGCGTCGGGCAGCATGTCGGCCACCGAGGGCGGCACGACGGGCGGCGGCCAGGTGCTGACTATCGGCAAGCGGTCGGCGGCCTACCTGGCGTTCTCGCAGCTCGACGAGAAGCTCAAGTACCACCGGATCTTCGGCGCCGGCCTGTGGATGGTCAACTACGAGGCCGACACCTGCAAGGCGCGCCCGGTGAGCGTGCATCCGGTCACGCAGGCGTGGTCAGGGCAGTCGTACCCGGGGCCGAGCGTGGGCGGGGCGCTGGCGCGCAAGTCGTTCTCGCACGGCTACATCGCGTTCGGGGCGACGAAGTCGAAGTGCCCGTTCAAACCGGTGGTGTTCGACCTGGGCAAGGCCGGGCGCGACCTGGTCCAGCGGTGGGTGAACGGCACGCAGCCCAACTACGGGCTGTCGGTGCGCGACGCCTCCTCCGACGCCCTGGGTGACAAGAAGTTCACCGGGCACGACACGAAGAACCCGCCCCGGCTGTTCGTGACGCACAGCCCGTACAACGCCACGTACGCGATCACCAACGCGGTGCCGAACCCGCCGGTCACGCAGGCGCAGAACGGCAAGATCAAGATCACCGTCACCAACCTCGGCGCGGAGGCGTGGACCCCGGGCGCCTACTACCTGGGCTATCGCGTCTACGACACCAAAGGCAAGCTGGTCACCCAGCAGCGCTCGGCCAACCTCACCCAGAGCGTCGCGCGCAACGCGAAGGTCAAGCTGGACGCCGAGATCAAGGCGCTCAAGCCGGGCACGTACTCGATCGACTTCACGATGGTGCACACCGGCGGCCCGGTCTTCACCGACGACCAGGTGCGGCCGATCCGGCTGATCCTGAAGATCATCGACATTCCGCCGGTGCTGCAGGAGGTCTACCCGCCGAACGGCTACCAGGCGCCGACGCTGACGCCGCAGCTGTGGGCGAGCGCGGTGGACCTGGACGCGCCGGCCGGGTCGGCGCTGTCGTACAAGTTCGAGGTCTGCGAGAAGACCGACGGCGGCGGCACGACGGGCTGCTTCGACTCGGGGTACGGTCCCGCGCAGGCGTGGGCGGTGACGGCGGGCAAGCTGTCGTGGAGCAAGACCTACCAGTGGCGGGCGCTGGTCAAGGACGGCACGACCGAGGTCCCCTCGCCCTGGGTGACGCTGCTGACCTGGGTGCCGCAGCCGGAGCTGACCTCGCGGGTGGCGGGCGCGCCGCAGGGCGGCCAGGACAAGGAGTTCGACCCGCAGGTCGGCAACTACACCACCGGCGTGACGGATCTGTCGGTGAACACGGCGGGCCCGGACCTGAGCGTGACGCGCACCTACAACAGCCTCGACCCGCGCCGTGACGCGGCGTTCGGCGCGGGCTGGACCACGCAGTACGACATGCGCGTCACGCCCGACCAGGACGGCTCGAACAACGTCGTCGTCAGCTACGCCGACGGGCAGCAGGTGCGCTACGGCCGCAATCCGGACGGGACGTTCTCGCCGCCGCCCGGACGGCAGGCCACGCTGAGCGTCGACTCCTCGGGCCGCTGGAAGCTCGCCGACAAGGCGGGCACGGTGTACGAGTTCGCGAGCACGAAGCTGTCGAAGATCACTGACGCGAACGGCCACTCCCTCACCCTCACCTACGACCTGAGCAACAAGCTGTCCAGGGCCACGGCCCAGCCGGGCGGCCGCGCGCTGGCCTTCACCTGGTCGGGCGCGCACGTGGCGAGCGTGCGTGCCGACGCTGCGACTGACACCGCGACCTGGTCGTACGCCTACACCGGCGATCTGCTGGCCAAAGCGTGCGGGCCGGGCGGTGTCTGCACCTCCTACGAGTACGGGACCGGCTCGCACTACCGCAGCGCGGTGCTGGACTCGGTCCCGCAGGCGTACTACCGGCTGGGCGAGGACGACGGCGTCACCGCCTCCAGCGAGATCACCGTCAACCTGGGCAAGGACGCCGGAACCCACTCCAACGTGACGCTGGCCGCCCAGGGCGCGCTGGCCGGGACGGGTGACACGGCCGCGTCGTTCAACGGCACGACGTCATACGTGAAGCTGCCCCCGGGCACGGTCAAGAAGACCAGGGACGTGGCGGTCGAGCTGTGGTTCAGGAACAGCACGACCGGCTCGGGCGGCCCGCTGCTCGGCTACCAGGACAAACCCCTCGATTCCACGCCGACGCTCGGGGTGCCGCTGCTGTACACGGGCACGGACGGGCTGCTGCACGGCCAGTTCTGGAGCGGCGGCACGATCAAGCCGATCACCGCCCCGACGGCGGTGAACGACGGCCGCTGGCACCACGCCGTGCTCTCGGCCATGGGCTCCACGCAGACCCTGTACCTGGACGGCAAGGCCGCCGGCACGCTGACCGGCCAGACCCCGAGCCATCTCACGCTCACGCACAACCAGATCGGCGCCGCCGCCGTCACGAGCCTCGCCTCGTGGCCGGGCTGGGGTACGCAGACGCGCAGGTCGTACGCGGGGTCCATCGACGAGGTGGCGATCTACCCGCACCCGCTCGGCCCGGACTCGGTGGCCGCCCACTACCGCGAGGGATTGGCAGCGGCCGGGCCGCTGACCAGGACCACGCTGCCCAGCGGCAAGGTGGCCACGGAGGTCGCCTACGACGCCGGGCTGGACCGGGTGAGCGAGTACACCGACGCCGACGGAGGCACCTGGCGGATCGGCGCCCCGGTCGTGTACGGCGGCGACGCCGACCTGCGCAGGGCCGTCGAGGTGCGCGACCCGGCCGGGCACCCGTACTTCTACGAGTACGACGCGCTGTCCGGCTGGATCGTCCGCCTGGGCCTGCCGGCCGGGCAGGCGACCGGCGAACCGGAGGAGCCGCCGAGCTCGAGCCCGACACCCTCCCCCACCTACGTGTGCACCACCCCGGACCCCGGAGATCCGACCTTCTGCACGACGCTGCCCGGTAACCAGGGCGACACGCCGGACTTCATCGAGCAGTACATGGACGGCGTGGCGATCCGCACGTTCGGCTACGACGACCACGGCTACCTGACCACCCTCACCAACGAGAACGGCCAGCCGGTCAAACTGGCCTACGACAAGCGCGGCAACATCACCTCCCGGACCACCTGCCGAGCCGACAAGAACTGCCAGACCGCCTACACCGCCTACCCGGCGGTGACGACCCCGGCCGACCCGCGCAACGACCGGCCCACGGAGTATCGCGACGGCCGCTCCACCAGCGCGACGGACAACCGCTTCCGCACCTCCTACACCTACACCGCGTCGGGCAACGTCCTGACGGAGACCCATCCCGACGGCGGCCTGGTCAAGTACGCCTACACAACCGGCACCGAGCCCGCGCCCGGCGGCGGCGCGATGCCCGCGGGGCTGCCGCTGACGATCACCGACGAGCGCGGCGCGGTGACCAAATACGCCTATTTCAGCAACGGCGACCTCGCCACGCTCACCACCGCCTCCGGCATGGTCACCAGCTACACCTACGACGGGCTCGGCCGGCTGACGTCGGAGACCGACGTATCCGACAGCGTCCCGGCGGGCGCGAGGACCACCTACGCCTACGACGACCTGTCCCGGCTGACCACGATCACCCGCGCCGCCGGCACGAACGCCGTCACCGGCGCCAAGCAGCAGCAGCGCTCCAGGGCGACCTACGACGCCGACGACAACCTCACCTCGATCACACTCACCGATCTGGCCTCGGACGCGCCGCCCCGGGTGGCCACCTACGCCTACGACGACCACAACCGGATCGAACGGGTCACCGACGCCGAAGGCAACGACAGCGGCTACGACTACGATCTGCTCGGCAACCTGATCGCGAGGATCGACGGCAACGACAACCGCTACGAGTACCGCTACACCACCCGTAACCTGCTGGCCGAGATCCGGCTGCGCGACTTCGACGGCGATCCCGAGGGCGCCCCGGAGGCGGGCCCGTACCTGGTGCTGAACTCCTACGCCTACGACTTCTCTGGACGGCTGGTCCGCGAGACGGACGCGATGGGCCGTACGGTGACGTACGAGTATTACCCGGACGAGCTGCTCAAGAGCGTCACGCAGAAGAACGTCGCCCGCCCCGACGGGACCAAGCGCGACTACGTGATCACCTCCTACGAGTACGACGGTGACGGCAACCCCACGCGACAGGTGGCCGACAACGGCGCGAGCGTCACCGAGAACGGCTTCGACGCGGCCGGCCGGATGACCTCCTCGACGATCGACCCCGGCGGCTTGGCCAGGCGCACGGTCTTCCGGTACGACGCGGCGGGCAACATCACGCAGATCTCCCGCACCGGGCAGCCGTCCAACGTCGGCTGGGCGCTGCCGGCGACGGCTGAGACGGTCGACCTCGCCTACGACGGCCCAGGCCGGCCGGTCAGGCAGACGGTCACGGACGGTTCCGCGTCGCTGACCACGTCGTACGCCTATGACCAGCGGGATCTGACGATCGCCACCACGGACCCGCGCGGCAACCTGGCCGGGGCCGACCCCGCCGCGTTCACCACCACGTACGCCTACGACGAGATCGGCCGCCCGATCAGGACGACGGGCCCGCCCGTGGCGGCCGAGTCCGGCGGCGGACCGGCGACGACGGTCCGGCCGCAGGAGGTGACCGGCTACAACGCCTTCGACGACACCACCGAGGTCAAGGACGCGCGCGGCGACGTCACCCGCGCCGAGTACGACCGGCTCGGCCGCGCGGTGAAACAGATCTCGCCGACCTACACCCCGCCGGGATCGACGACTCCGCTCACGCCGACCATGCAGAACCGGTACGACGGTGACGGCAACCTCGTGGAGCTGATCGACCCGCTCGGCGGCTCCACCCGCTACACCTACGACCGGCTCGGCCGCGTCCAGGTCGAGGACCGCCCGGCTGCGACCAATGACGAGCGGGCCGAGTGGCGTTACACCTACACCCGCACCGGCGAGGTCCTGTCGGTCACGGACCCGACCGGCGCCAGGTCGGAGACGACGTACGACGACCTGCGCCGCCCGGTCACCGCGACCCAGGTCGAGCGCCGGCCGAGCGCCCGCGACCTGGTCACCCGCTATGCCTACGACGATGCGGGCGCCACCACGTCGATCGCCTCACCCAGCGGCCTGACCAGCACTTATGCCTACGACAGCCTGCATCAGCAGGTCAGGTCCACCGACCCGGCGGGCGTGAAGACGGAGTACGGCTACGACGCGATGGGCCGCCAGGTCCGCACCACCGACGGCCTGGGGCGTACGAGCAAGATGACCTACGACGGGTTCGGCCGGATGACCGGCCTGGCCGACCTCAGCCCGTCGGGCGCGGAGCTGCGCAAACGCGAGTTCGTCTTCGACGCGGCCGGCAACCCGACAGTCAGCATCGACCGCGAGTGCCATCGCACGACGTTCGCCTACGACGCGCTCGACCGGCTGACCAAGCAGGTCGAGGAGGTCAGCGACACCTCGGCGATCACCACGACGTTCGGGTACGACGCGGATGGCTACCAGACCCGCTACACCGACGGCCGTGGCAACGCCACCCTGTACACGGTCAACAGCCTGGGACTGCCCGAGTCGGTCGTCGAACCGGCCACCGCGGCGCATCCGGCCGCCGCCGACAGGACCTGGACGGCCTCCTACGACAAGGGCGGCAATCCGGTCTCGCTGCTGGCCCCCGGCGGGGTCACCAGGACGCGCGTGTACGACGCCGCCCAGCGCCTGGTCGAGGAGAGCGGCTCGGGGGCGGAGGCGGCGACGAGCAAGCGCACGTTCGCCTACGACCTAGCCGGCCGCATGCTGAAGGCCGGCGACGACGCCTACACCTACGACGACCGCGGCCTGCTGCTCACGGCCACCGGCCCGTCGGGGCAGTCCACCATGGCCTACAACGACGAAGGCCAGCTCACCCAGCAGAGCGACGCGGCGGGCACCACCACCTACGGCTACAAGGGCGGCCGGCTCGACACGCTCAAGGACGGCATCACCGCCGCCACCCAGACGCTCGGCTACGACGCGGCGGGGATGACCTCGAAGGTCGACTTCGGCGGCGGCCGGGCGCGCTCATTCGGCTACGACGACATGAGCCGGCTGACCAGCGACACCCTGCCCGGCGTCGTCTCCAACACCTACGCCTACGACAACTGCAACCGCACCACCAGCAAGAAGAGCACCGACACGGCCGGGACCGCCCAGAACACCTACACCTACGACTACGCCGGCCGCATCACCTCGTGGACCAAGGACGGCTCCACCACGAAGTACGGGTGGGACGACTCCGGCAACCTGACCACCGCCGGCACCTCCACCAGGACCTTCGACGAACGCGACCGGCTGCGTACCGCCGGCGACTCGACGTACTCCTACACCCCGCGCGGCACGCTGGCCAAGGTCAGCGGGCCGGGCGGGCAGCAGACGGCGTACACGTCGGACGCCCTGGACCGGCAGACCACGGCGGGCACCTCCACCTTCACCTACGACAGCCTCGACCGGCCCGCCACCCGCAACGGCACCGGCTTCGGCTACGCGGGCACCCAGCAGAAGCCGGTGTCCGACGGCTCGGACCACTACACCCGCAGCCCGGCCGGCGACCTGCTCTCCTTCGACCAGGACGGCGAGGCTCGCCTGGCCCTGTCCGACCGGCGCAAGGACGTCATCGCCGCCCTCACCCCGGACGGCAAGCCCGCCGCTTCGGCCACCTATGACCCGTTCGGCACGGTCACGGCGGAGACCGGCAGCATGCCGAACGCCGGCTTCCACGGCGACTGGACCGACCCCGCCACCGGCCAGGTCCGGCTGGACGACAACTGGTACGCCCCCGGCACCGCCACCTTCGACCGGCCCGAGGACCAGTACCCCGACCCGACCCCCAAGTCGATCAACGGCAACCGCTACACCTACGGCCACGGCGCGCCGATCGACATGATCAGCCCCGGCGCCGCCGCACCCTGCATCTGCTGGGGCTGGGCCGGCCCGATCCTCATCCCCTTCCCGTGCCCGCACATCGGGCCTCCGGAGGGCGAGAAATACGTCCCCATCGACCCGGGCGACACCAGCCGCGACAGCAACGGTGGCTCCGGCGGCGGCGGTGGTGGTGGCGTTCGCGCCCCGACCGGCCCCTCCCCCGAGGAACTGGCCGAACGGGCCCGCCGGGCCGCGATCGAACGGGCCCGCCGCCGCACCGAGGAGGCCAAGCGCCGCCAATCAGAGCAGGCCAGGCGCAACCCGTTCCGCATCGACCCGGATCTGACCGATCCCGGCTACGCCAGTCCGAACGACAACATCTCCGAAGGCGCCAAGCGTCCGCCGCGCGCCATCAACGGCAAGGTCGACGTGGTCCGCGACACGGTGGCCACGCTGCGGAAGATCCACAACGACGCCGTACGCGCCGCGGGCCCGGTCGTCACACCCGTGTCCAGGGCCGCCGTCTCACCGCCGCCCGAGGCGCTGCCGCTGCCGGACTTCTCCGCCGGCCGCACCCCGCCCTCCTCCCCCGGAACCACCGTCACGGCCGGCGCTCCCCGACCCCGGCCCATCAACCTGCCCATCGACATCGGCCAGACCTTCCGATATCCGGCGCCGACCTGGACCAACCCGAGCTCCCGGCCCTCCGGCTCCGCCGATGACGACGACGATGACTGCCGCGCGTACAAGCAGTACATGCCTCTGGACAGCGCCGGCCGCACCACCGAGGCGCGTGCCCAGTACTGCAGCCCGGCCGACCTGGAGGGCGGCTCCGGCGCGAAGAAGAGCATCCACCCGTCCGGCTGGCCGAAGGACCCCGTCACCGGCAAGTACACCAACCCCGGCAACACCTTCTCCCGCGGCCACCTCATCGGTAACCAGCTCGGCGGCAACGGCAAGGACCCGCGCAACCTGTTCACGATTTACCAGAAGATGAACAACTCGGCCATGAAAAGCTACGAGTACAAGGTCAAGAACGCGGTGGACAGGGGTGAGCAGGTGTACTACGACGTCCGGCCCGTGTACCTGGGACACTCGAACCGCGCCTCAGCGATCCACATGTACGCGCGGGGCAACAAAGGGCTGTACTTCAACATCACCATCCAGAACAGCCCCGGTCAGAGCGTGTTCCCCATGGCCCGCTGACCCCCGGACGCCCCAAGACCCCGGCCCCACCGACGGGCGCCGGGGTCTCCGGGCGGGGTACCACCGTGTGGCGGAGGAGGACGCCGAGGAGCAGGCCAACCTCGGCACGCTGCCGCACCGCCTCCCGGCCAAGGCCCCCGCGCCCGGCCGCTCCTGATGGACCGTCCTGGTGCCACCGCGACCGCTTGACCGGCAAGGATGCCCTACCGATCAAGAACTACAGCTGCCGTCACCTTCGGCAAAGATGCGGCGGTCATGCGTTCACCATCTCGTCCTTGTGGCGGAACAGGGTCCGGTATTCCTGAGGAGAAGTGCCAAGGTGCCGATGGAACGCGGCCCGCAAGGAAGCGGGAGCGCCGAGCCCGGCGAGGCGGCCGATCTGCTCGATGGGCACGGTGGTCGCCTCCAGCAGTTCGCGTGCTCGGTCAATGCGTGCGTCGGTCAGCCAGGTCATCGGCGGGGTGCCGGTCTCCTTGCGGAAGCGGCGGATCAGTGTCCGCCGCGACATGTGGGCGCGTCCTGCGAGGTCGTCGACGGTCAGGGGCTTCGCAAGGTTGTCCAGCATCCACTCACGCAGCAGAGCAAGTTCGTCTCCGCTCGCTTCGGGGCGGAATTGGTCGACGAACTGTGCTTGGCCTCCCCGTCGTCGTGGCGGCGCGACGAGAGCGCGTGCGTGTGTGTTCGCCGCTGCGGCGCCGTGGTCGGTGCGGATCAGGTGCAGGCACAGGTCGATTCCCGCGGTCACGCCGGCGGAGGTGAGGATGTCACCGTCGTCGACGTAGAGCTGATCGCGCAGGACATCGACGCGTGGGTAGCGCTGACGCAATTGCTCGGCGTGCCGCCAGTGCGTGGTCGCGGGGCGCCCGTCGAGCAGCCCGGCCGCGGCAAGGGTGAAGGCCGCGGTGCAAATGGAGACGAGTCGGGCGCCTCGGGCGTGAGCCGCCTGTAGCGCCGCCAGAAGCTCCGCTGACGGGGCCGTGTCAATGTCGTCGTACCCCGGAATGATCACAGTGTCGGCGTCGTTCAGCGCCGCGAGGCCGGCCGCGACCGTGATCGCGAAGCCGGGCCCTGGCACCTGTCCGGTCTCGGTGTCAGCGCACACGGTCAGCTCATAGTGGGGGTCCATGCCGAAGATCTGCGTCGCGGTACCGAACTCGAGCGGGAGCACACCGGGCAGTGCGAGCACTGCAACGTGGTGTCTGTTTGTCATAGTGGCACGATTTTAGCGCTGCTTGGCATCCGTGCCACTTTTGGGAGGAGGGCCGGCCTCGTACCGTTGAGCCATGAACGACACCCTCGCCCTCTCGGGAGGGCTGCAGAACGAGGTACTTGCTCGTCCCACTGGACCCATGGCTGAGGCGAGCCTCGCCGCGGCACGGGCTGCGGTGCATCCATCTGTGCTGAACCACAGCATTCGCGGTTTCTACTGGGCCCGTCTGCTCGCCGCCCACAGAGGCGTCCTGAACGACGCGGACTACGACGAGGAGCTCCTGTTCGCCGCCCACGTGATGCACGACTTGGGAACAGGCCCCGACGCACCGGGCCGGCTCCGGTTCGAGATGGAAGGCGCCGATCTTGCCGCCACAGTGCTGACCGGTCTCGGCACCCCCGCCCGGGACGTCGACCGGGTCTGGGAGGCGATCGCTCTTCACACCACTCCGCAGATCCCCGAACGAATGGGACTGCTGACCTACCTCACCTACGAAGGAGTCTGGATAGATTTCGGCAAACATTTCGACGTCGTGGCCAAGGAGCAGAGGCAGATCCATGCCGCCTACCCACGGCTTGAGATGGTCCGTCATCTGACCGACGAAGTCCTCGCCCACGGAGCCCACTCCGAAACGGCCGCGCCCCCCTACGCGATCGCCTATCACCTCGCGCGCGAGCGGGAAGCAGATGGAGTCACCATCATGGAGCGTGGCGTCGCCAATGGCCCGTGGGGCGAGTAGCGGCAGCGATCGACCGGCGCCCCGTTTCCTGTTCCAGGAAAGCCCTCTCTCATATTGACCGTACTGCGAGAATCGAGTCAAGCATGTCGAAATTTGTCGAATTCACATTCAGAGCGCAGCCGGGCTACAGCGAACCGGCGGCTCGCGAGCTCCTCACCGGTTCCATCCCTGTCAGGACGATTGCCATCCACTGCTTTGACCCCCGGGCGGCCGGCATTCCGAAAGCAGTGGCCGATTACTTCGGTGACGAGGTCTACCCCGGTGATCTTATCCTCAACGAGGACGGCCAGATGGTAGGTGCTACAGCGACGGTGTTCCCTCTCGTCATCGGGGGTGGCCGGGCAGCGGACGCTCTTCGCTCGATCACCGTCTCCCAGTACCTCTTCGGACTCGAGCGGGTTGTCGTCGTACACCACTCCTTCTGTGGCGCCAGCTCCTTCTCCGAGGAGGGGATCGTCGATTCGTGGAAACGTGAACAGCACAGGGACATCTCGTCTCTGTACGACTGGGATGGCATCCGCATCGCCGACTTCGAGCAGTCACTCAACTACGACGTGAGCCTGATCCGCAACAACCCAGGCACGCCGAAGCACCTTGAGATTTATGGCCTCTTCTACAACATCGATTCCGGCGAACTGACAGAGGTCGTCCGGGACGTTCCCGCCAAGGCCGCACCATAATCCAAGTGCAGGTGCGGCCGGCAGGAGAATCTGATCCATGTCCGCCGCACCTGCAACTTGACTTCACTTTCTGGCTGCGGAATCAGCGGCATGCCGCCCTGGAAAGCAGCGGCGAACAGGTGAGTGAGCGCGGCCAAGGCTGCATTCGCGTGGACCGCGTTGGCGAGAAAGCCCCATCTCCCGGCACCAGGCCGTGCGGATCCTCCCCAGCTCCGGGGCCTGCGGGGACATCCTGCTGGCGCGGGTGCATCTCCCGCGAGAGGATCCGCCAGCGCCCCGCTCTGGGGTGGGAGTGATCATTGAGTGCTTCTCTCCGATGGACGGCGTCAGGCTGTCCGCTCCTGCACCCGCCGCGATGCCGACGCCCTCCGCATGCTCGGTGATATCGCCAGCCGAGGCGGCACGATGAGCCGACGCCCGGATCGACGCGAACCCGATGATCGACCCGCGCTCACGCTGGCCGCACGTCTCAAGCACCTCGAGCAACATGACGTGCTGCGTCGCACCACGCTGCCGGGTGCGCCTCACGGCTCCGGAAGAGGCGGCGCGTTTCGACACGCTCACGGAGTTGGTGGTCGGCGAGGAGACGCTGTGGCTGCAGGGCGACGGCGAGCGGGTACAGGCGAAAACCGGCCCAAACTGCGCCTGACCTGCGACAAGGAGACGTTCTACGTCCTCGCGAAGGGGCAGGTGGCCATCGACGACGCGGTGGCCTCAGGGCGACTCGTCGTGGACGGCGAGCCTGACACCGCCCGGCTGTTCTTCGAACTGTTCCGCCTGCCCGACGGACATCGCGCAACCTCTCTCTAAGCCCGTGCGGGGCCGCTCAAAGGACTCACTCCCCCGCACCGGCTCTTCTCCAGAAACGGGAAAATCATCATGGAACGCAATCTTCTGGTGATCGGGGCGACCGGCAAGACCGGCGGCCACACGGCCAACCTGCTGCTTCAGCACGGCCACCACGTCCGCGCGCTCGTCCGCCGAGTCGATGAGCGCTCCGAGAGGCTTGCCGGCCTCGGAGCGCAGATCGTGGAAGGCGATGTCCAGGACCTCAACTCCCTGGCGGAGGCGACGAAGGGGATCGACGCCCTGTACTTCACCTACCCGATCCGTAATGGCCTGATGGACGCCACGGCGAACGTGGCCGTGGCGGCGGAGGAGAACGGGGTGCAGGCGATCGTGAACATGTCGCAGATCTCCGCTCGCCGTGACTCCGCCAGCAACGCGGCGCGCCAGCACTGGGTCGCCGAGAGTGTACTGGACCGCTTCCCGGTGGCCGTCACCCACATCCGGCCGACCTTCTTCGCCCAGTGGCTGATCGATACCTGGGCCGATGGGACCGGCGAACTGCGGCTGCCCTTCGCCGACGGACGCCATGCCCCGATCGCCGAAAGCGACCAGGCAAGGGTGATCGCGGCCATCCTGGAGGACCCCGCCCCGCACGCCGGCAAGATCTACCCGCTGTACGGGCCGGTGGAGCTCAACCATTATGAGATCGCCGAGAAGATGTCGAAGGCGCTCGGTCGTCAGGTCACCTACGTGCCCATCAGTCTCGACGAGTTCAGGACCATCCTCGAGAACCGCGGCGCGCCGGAGCACCTGATCCAGCACCTTCTCGCGGTCGCGGTCGACTACCGCAACGGCATCTTCGCCGGTACGAACGACATCGTGAAGAAGATCGGCGGCACCGACCCCCTCGATGTCGAGAGCTTCGTCGCCCAGAACCGGGCGGCCTTCGACCCGCACACCGCCTGAAATCCTCAGGACCATCAGCAGAACTTCTGCTGATGGTCCTGTCCCCTGGAACGCCTGCGCGCCTGTCGGTCAGTAGCCGACGGCGAAGCGCTGCCGGCGGTGGCCAGGCTGCTCGATCTCGTCGAGGAGGGCGACCGCGTAGTCCTCCACGGAGATGGTGCTGTTGCCGTCGTCGTCGGTGATGAGGTCGTCCAGGGCGGTACGGTAGCTGCCGGTACGGGCACCGGGCTCGATCATGGCCGCGGGGCTGATGTTGGTCCAGTCGACGTCGTCGACGGTCCGGTAGTAGTCGAGGGCGTCGCCGTGGGCGTGCATGATCTGCAGCAGGAAGTCGGGCAGGCCCGGAGCGTCCCACACCTGCCTGCCGTCGGGGGTGCGCAGGGACCCGGCGCCGCCGACGGTGATCAGGCGGGGTGCCTGCTCGCCGAGGGTCCGCAGCCCTTCGGTGAGGGCGACGGCGGCAGGCTTGATGGTGGCGATGTGGCCGGGGCCGTCACCGCCGCCGACAGCGCTGACGACGACGTCGTGGCCCTTCGCGGCGGCGACGACCGACTGGGGGTCGAGGACGTCGCCGGTGGTGACAGCCAGGTTCGCTTGGCGTTCGGTGACCTTGGCACGGTCGCGGACGACGGCGGTGACGGTGTGGCCGCGGTCGAGGGCCTCGCGGACGATGGCGGAGCCGATGGTGCCGTTGGCGCCGAAGACAGCGATGTTCGTCATGGCAGTGTTCTCCTTCATGATCTTGTCGTGGTAGTCAGGTGGGCGGAGTCGGGGGCCAGGTGCCGGTCGAGGGCCTCGGTGAGCTGGACGGCGCTGGAGATCGGTCCGCCGAGCCGGTGGATGCCGGTGGGGGTGTGCAGGAGCAGGGTCGGGTAGGCGTCGACGCCGAGCCGGCGCAGTTCCCGGAAGCCGCTTTCGGCTTCGGTGCGGGTGGCCGGGTCGAGGAAGGCTTCGATCACGGCGTTGGTGTCGAGGCCGTACCCGGCGGCGATGGACCGGTACACGTCGAGGTCGGAGAGGCTGTGGCCGTCGACGCACCAGACGCGCTGGAGGGCGCTCGCCAGTTCCAGGATGCGTCCGGGAGCCTGGCGGCTCAGCGCGACCAGGCCGACGGCTGCGTCGGTGGAGTCCAGCACCAGGGTCCCCTCGGCCACGGCGCGATGGTAGCCCTCACCGAAGGTGACCCCGGTGGCGGCGGCGATACGCCGGCTGGCGTCCGGGATGTGCGGATACGCCGCCACCGGCAGGGCGCGCGGGCCGGAGAAGAGACCCCCGGACAACACCCGCAGATCGATACGGTCCGCGTTGCCGTCAGCGAACTGCCGCAGCGCCGGGCCCAAGCCGTAGCACCAGCCGCAGTAGGCGTCGAACGCGTACGTCAGACGGATACGGTCTGCCATTCCGGGCCTCCTGACATTGGTAGAAGTCAGTCATCGATATCGGCCGGGAGCCGCGACGTCCTTGCCGTCGCATATGCTCTCGACTGATGTCAAACATAGGAGCTGCGAAAGGTTCCGCCCAGGTACGGTGAGGACTCATCGTGGTGAAAAACGGACACAAAGCGATCCCGGAGATCCAGTACGTCCCGCCGGCGGCCGGCGCGGTCGGTGTCGAGGTGATGCCGATCGCCGAACTGCGCCGCCGCATGCATCACCACGGCGGGGCGGACGGCGCCCAGGACGCCGAGGGAGCCGGCGGCGCCCAGCGCCCGGACTTCCACCTGCTTCTCACGGTGGAACAGGGGCTGCTGTGGCACATGGTCGACTTCGCCGACTACGCCGTCACCGACAGCACCTGGCTGTGGGTCCGCCCCGGCCAGGTACAGCGCTTCGGCGACCTCAGCGCGGCGACCGGCACTCTGGTGCTGTTCCAGCCCGACTTCCTCGACCCCGCCACCGCCACCGACGTCCGCCTTGACGACCCCTTCGGACGCACCCTGTGGCAGATCACCGGAGAGGACGCCCCCGCCCTGCGCCGGGCCCTCGACCACCTCGCCCACGAATACGGCACCACGCACATGCCGGCCCCCACCCGCTCTGCCATCCTCCAGCGGCTGCTCGCCGTACTCCTGCTGCGCCTGACCCACTTGACCGCACCCGTGGGCACCCTGCCCGCCGAGCACACGGAGACCTTCCAGCGCTTCCGCGCCGCCGTCGAAACCACCTTCACCCGGGCCCGCGACGTCGGACACTACGCACGTGTCCTCGGATACTCGACGCGCACCTTGACCCGGGCCGCGCTCGCCGCGGCCGGCGTCGGCGCCAAGGAGTTCATCGACCGTCGCGTCGTCCTGGAGGCCAAACGCCTCCTCGCCCACGGCGACGAACCCGTCGCGAGCATCGGGGTCCGCCTCGGCTTCCTCGACACCAGCAACTTCGTCAAATACTTCATCCAGCGCACCGGCACCACACCAGCCACCTTCCGTAGCCGGTACCGCCCGGCCCGGGCCGCCCGCTGAAGCCGCCAGACGTACCTTCCTTCACGCCGGCAGCAGCGGCGCCGTCCACGAAGGACGAGGCGCGGTGCGCTCTCTGGGCGCGATCACTGAGAATCGCCGGCACACCGGGCAAAGGCGCTGATCATGACCCGATCCTGGCGATGCACGGCACTCGGCCCTCTTTTCGTTTCTTGCTCCGCCCTCATACGTTCCAGGCATGAACGACCTACTCGCCCTGCCCACGGGGCTGCTGGCCGACGCGAGCCTCGCCCTCGTACAGAAGACGGAGAGCACGCCGATCGCCGACCACAGCATCCGCAGCTTCCTGTTCGCCCGCCTGTTGGCCGAGCAGGAAGGCTGCCTGAACGACGCGGCTTACGACGAGAACCTGCTCTTCGCCGCCTGCGTGATGCACGACCTGGGGCTGGGCACCCTCGCGGCCGGCCAGGCCCGGTTCGAGGTGGAAGGCGCCGATCTGGCGGCATCCGTGCTGACCGAGCACGGCATCGCCGCGGCGGACGTCGACCGGGTGTGGGAAGCGATCGCCCTGCACTCCTCCGTAGGCATTGCCGACCGGCGCGGACTGCTGACCTACCTGACCCACAAAGGTGTCTTCACCGACGCCGGCCACTTCACCGACCTCGTCGCCGCGATGCTCCAGCCGATCTACGCCACATACCCCCGACCCGCCGATTTGCGCTTCATGCAGGACGCGATCGTCGAGCATGCCGCCCGCTCCCAGGCCGCCGCACCGCCGTACTCAGTCGCAGCCTGGTACCTGCACCAGCGACGAGCCGAAGGGTGACCTCTGTCCTGCCGCCATGAGGAGCGCGTCCATGGCCGTGTCGAATTCAAGCCGGCTGGACAGCGTTCCGCTGATCGTGTCGATGTAGACGCGCTCGCATCCGGCGTCGGTGAGACGGACGCGCCGGCTGCCGGGGTTCTGGTCATGGGTGGAGACCCGCCCGGCTAACGGTCCTTTGCCGTCACTCAGGGTCCTACGCCGGTCGTCGTTGCACGGCGTCGGCGATGGCCGCCGTCACGAACTTGTTGACGACCGCCGTGTCCGGCGGGCCGGGGTCGCGGTCGGCGAACAGGAGATGCCCGCCACCGACCAGGGAGAGGGTGAGTGAGTCGATGTCGGCGTCGGCCGCGATGCGGCCCAGTTCACGCTCGTCAGCCAGATAGCCGGAGATCGCGGCCGTGGCCTGGGCGAGGATCGCCATGCCGCCTCCAGGTCTGGCTTGCCGCAGCCGTGCGCGCAGCTCATCCCGGAAAGTGATGAGCGGGATGATGGCCATCGGAATCGGTCCGAACAGGATGGTCAGCGCGCTGGTGAGGTTGTCGGCCACCGTGCCGGTGCCGACGGACTCGCGCAGCGCACTCGCCCGCGTCTCGAGCTGTGCGGCCTGGTCGAGTACGAGGTCGGTGAGGAAGGCGTCGAAGTCGGTGAAGTACCGGTGCAGGACGCCTTTGGCGCAGTCCGCCTCGTCGGTGACGGCCCGGCTGGTCAGCCCGTTCGGCCCGTCCCGCAGAAGCACGCGTTCGGCAGCGTCGAACAGCTGCTGCCGCGCGTCGCGAAGGTGCACTCCAGTCGGCACTCAGAGATCCTTTCGTGCGTCAACCCGCTGACATCCGCTGCTTAGTGGGCATGCGCCCACTTAGGTGGGCACATGCCCATACTACCTCGAGAGCAATCAGAACCATCCCCAGCGGAGTCGCACAAGGCCCGGCGGTCGAGCTGTCCATCTGCGGGCCGACCAGATCAACGGCTGCAGCCCGTGTGTGTTCCTAGGCGTCCAGTCGGCGAAGAAGCATGGAGAGACCGAGGAGCGGCTGCACAACGTGGTCACCTGGCGCGAGACCCCGTTCTTCACCGAGGAGGAGCGGGCAGCGCTCGCGCTGACCGAGGCCGCCACCCGGATCCAGGACGGCGCGCCGGGCGTGACGACGAGATCTGGGACACTGCTGCCACCCACCTCGACGAGAACCAGAAGTCCGAGATCACGAAAAGAACATCGCAATCACCAACTTGTTCAAACGGATCAACCACACGATCCGGGAGCAGGCCGGCAAGATCTGGTGAAGGCGGGCGGGCGTCATCCGTCCAGAGGCCGCAGTGGCGACGTGGCGAAGGACGTGATCGGCCAGCTCCACCGCTGACCGATCCGACGCCACTTCTGGCAGACCCCTATCCTGGGCTCCCACCTTCGGGTGACCGCCGACAACCATCCCTTTGATGATCATCAGGGGCACATGACGATGAGCAACGAACTACTGGAACTGACCGTTACCGATGCCCGAGCCTGGCGGGAGTGGCTCAGCAGGCACCACGACAGCTCGGCAGGGGTGTGGCTGGTCCTCGCCAAGCAGAACACGACCCGGCCCACCAGCCTGACCTATGACCAGGCACTCGACGAGGCCCTGTGCCACGGCTGGATCGATGGTCGGCTACGACGGCGGGATGAGATCACCTTCTGCCGGCGCTTCACCCCTCGCGGAAGGCAAAGTCTCTGGTCAGTGCGGAATGTTTCCATCGTCACCCGTCTGATCAGCGAGGGCCGGATGCATCCGGCCGGAATGACCGAGGTCGAACGCGCCAAGGCCGACGGCCGCTGGGACACGGCCTACGCGGGACAAGCCGGCATCGAGGTACCAGCCGACCTGGCCGCCGCATTGGCCGCGAAACCCCAGGCACAAGCGATGTTCGACATCCTCACCTCCCAAAACCGCTACGCCATTCTCTATCGGATCGCGAACGCCAAACGCGCCGAGACCCGAGCCCGCCGCATAACCCAGTTCGTTGACATGCTCGCCCGCGGCGAAGCGATCCACCCACAAAAGCGCGCCCTCGGCAGTTGAATGCGGGCCCACTCCTCTCCCGCCTCGCTCCTCCAAGCCCACGCACATGGCGGCTCGGCGTTCGGCCGGACCCGGAACCCTACCCAGCCCCCAATAACCCGTCATGGGCGCAGGCTCGGCTCAACAGCGGCCGGGCGCAAGGAGCACCAGCCGCCTCCGTCGAGTTTGGCGAGCTCGCGCAGGTTTTGACGGCGAGCTGGTAGTACTCGGTCGTCCACGTGATGACCGCGTTGGTCAGCACCGTCAGGCATCACGCTTGTTCGCTCTGGTCGGCAAGGTGCGGCGTGGTGATGGTGGCCTGCTGGGCGTAGTGCAGGTCCCGGGGCAGCGCGTGCAGGCTTTCGCCTTTGTTCAACTGTCGCCCGATCCGCCGGCGATAGGAGGGATCCCACAGATACTTCGCGGCGTGGACCGTGCGGCGCAAGGTGCCTCATTCCTTCAGCGCGGCCGCCAGGGTGTTCTGCCGGGAGGCGGCCGACCATTTGCCGACCACCAGCGACACGGTCGCCTGCCCGTACTTGAGCGATCCGGCCATGCGCAGCAGGTCGGGCCAGCAGTCGGCGACCAGTGCTTCGTTCCAGCGGGCGCCCAGCTGCGGACCGGCGTGCGGGTGGCGCTTGGCCGTCTCGGTGGGGGTCGGTGGCGTTTCCCAGCAGCTCATCGAGTACGAACTGGGCCTCCCGCTGGGTCGGGATGAGGATCTTGGTGCCGTAGGTGACGTGCTGGTCGGACACGTGGGTGTAGGTGGACAGCACCTTCCCGCCGTGGATGGGCATCTCCCGGGCGGTGGTCGACTTGCCGCGCACGGGGAAACGCTGCCCGTCGGGAGGAGGACATGGTGCCGCCGCCGAACACTCCTGCCGGCTCCAGACCGTGATGGTGGTTGATGATGCAGGTGTTGGCCTCGCGCAGCGTGTCCTCGCGTACGTACCACTCCATCGTCCAGGCCAAGACGTCGTAGGGGACGCCGCATGCCTCGACATGCGCGCCACGCCCAGGTTGGTGGCCATCGCGATCAACACGGCCAGTGCGTACGTCCAGCTCGATCAGCAACGAGGCGAACGGCAGCATCCCGGCCAGCTCGTCCTTCAGCTCCCCGGCCTCGGCAGGACATCCTCGGCCGCGAGCTTGGGGATCACCAAATTGTCATCACCGTCCAACCGGACCGCGCCGCGCCGCGCCGGCCAGGATCTTCTCCAGCTCCGCCAGCGCGGCGTGCAGCTCCTCCTACCCTGGGCCAGGGCGTCAGCGGCCGTGGCTGGCCTGCCGACCAGCGCGCAGAACGCGGCCTGCTTGGGCCGCCACTGCTCGGGTGTGTACAGGTAGGTCGACGGGTCAGCGAACCGGCGCGATCCCGGCACGAAGATGTCCCCGGACCGGTGTCCGTCCCGCAGGCCCAAGATCACAGACCGCCCGCCGTTCACTACGCGCTCCCACATTAAATTATGAATATAATTCAATTCTCGCAGAAGCGCAGAAGGGAAGTCAGCATGGCGATCAGTCCGCAGTCGCAGCAGTTCGAGCAGTTCCTGGGAAGCGTGAGCGCGAGGTCGTCCGAGCCGGGCCTCGACCTGGCCATCGCGCGAGACATCGTGGATTCGCTCCAGCGTGCGTCCACCGAGCCGGAGGGCGTCACCTACGCCGAGGTGGACGCCGGCGGCGTTCCCGCCATCTGGTGCATCCCGCAGGGCGCCGACCCCGACCGGGCGCTGCTGCACTTCGCTCGTGGTCGACTTCCGGCTTGCACCCGAGAACCCCTACCCGGCGCAGCTCGACGACGCCGAGACCGCCTACCGGTGGCTGCTGTCCCAGGGCTACGAGCCCCAGAACATCGGCAGCACGGGGCACTCGATCGGGGGCACCCTCGCGGTGATGCCGCCGCTGCGGCTCCTCGCCAAAGGGGAGCCGACCCCCGGGGCCATCGTCAGCATCTCCCCTTGGTGCGACCTCACCATCCAGAACCCGACGATCAACGACAACGCGGACAAGGACATCACGCTCAGCAGGCAGAGTCTCGAGCTCTTCCGATCGGCGTGGTTGCAGGATCCCACGCTCAACTTCACCGACCCCAAAATCAGCATCCTGTCCGCGGACCTGACCGGACTGCCGCCCACGGCCCTCCTCTACGGCGACTACGAGCTTCTCGCGGGAGAGGACGCCGAGCTCGGGCGCCGGCTCTCGGACTTCAAAGTCACCTCCGAGGTCCACTCCTTGCCGCAGACCCAGCACTCGTTCATCCTCGGGGCCGGACGCGTCCCTGAGGTGGACGAGGCCATCGAGCACATGGGTCAGTGGCTCCGCCGCCATCTCGGTCGCTGACTCACGGCGCCCTCCCGGCGCCACCAACCAGCTCTACGTTCGCCGCGCCTCGGACCCGTCAGCTCGCGGGCGGGCCGAGACGCGGCCGACGCGCTCGCAGGAGCGCTGTTCGCGCGAGACAAGCAAGTCCGCGTGCGACGTCCGGCTCCGTGAGGCGTGTCGGGTGGAGATCATCGCCACTGGCCCACCGTGCTCCTCGACCCCGGGTGGCGGTGGCGGTGGTTGTCCGGTGTTCCGGGGTCGGAACGGCGCGACAGTTGGTCCGTCTGTTCGTGTGCTTCGCGCAGTTTCCGGTCCTCGCGCATGAGGACATTGATCGTACGGACCAGCCTGGTGCATCCCATGGAGTTGTTCGAGCTCGCGGACTCAGCTTCGCGTTGCCAGCACGCCTCGGAAGGTGCGCCGGTAGGCGAGCGGTGAGACACCGATCGCGGCGTGCAGGTGTTCCCGTAGCGACGTGCCGCCGGCGAAGGCCGAGCATTCGGGCGATGACCGGTGCTGGTGCTTGAAGGACCAGGTGCCGCAGTGCAGCGGCCCGGCTGTTGAGGGTGGCGATCTGGTGGGTTCGCAGCCGCTGCTCGACGGCGTCGGTGGTCATGGGCTGGCCGCCGCGACGGCCCGGGAAGAGCCAGCAGGAGGTCTGATTGGTCGCGGTCGTCAGGTTGAGGCGCTGCTCGAGGTGGAGCAGGAGCAGGGCGGCGAAGGGCCACTACATCGACACACCGGGCGAACGCGGCCGGGCGGTCATCGGCCTCTTCCGAGTACGGGGCGGCAAGATCGTCGAACACTGGGACGCCTCGCAGGACGTGCCGGAGAACTCCGCCAACGACAACACGATGTACTGACGGCCGCGGGGGCGTCGCGACAGCCGGACGCGCTGTTCCCGGGCCGGATCCCGACGACTCCCATCGACGTACAGCGCCGACTGGCGACGCGCGCCCGACACGGTGGAAGCGCTCCGAGCGCAGTTCGTGGTGGCCGGCCAAAGACGCCGCCCGGGCCGACGACCCCGCCGACATCAGCCGCACCCGCAGCGCCTCAACCCAGGCGTCCCGTGGTTCGGCGGGGTAGGCGTCGCCGCCACCTTGCATGATCGTAATATTACGTACGTCAGGCTATGGGCTAGGCTTGCGTAAGGGGTATTGGCCTTGTTGAGCGAATGGAGGCGTTCCTGTGGCGCGCTATGACAAGGAGCACAAGCAGGCGACGCGGCAGCGGATCATCGAGACCGCCGGCCATCGGTTCAAGCAGGACGGCATCGACGGCTCCGGCGTCGCCACGCTGATGGCGGACGCGGGGCTGACCAACGGCGCGTTCTACGCCCACTTCGCATCCAAGGACGACCTGGTCGCCAACGTCGTCGCCGACCAGTTGGGCACCCAGGCCGAGACGTTCAGCGCGCTGGCGCCCGGCCGAGCGGGGCTGGAGGAGTTCCTCCACGACTACCTGTCGCCGCAGCACCGGGACAACCCCGGCGCCGGCTGCCCCTCCGCCGCCCTGCTCGACGAGATCGGGCGCTGCGAGACCGCGACCAAGGATGCCTACACCGACGGCGCGCGGTCCATTGTGGACGAGATCGCCGCCCGCCTGGCTCCGGACGATCCGCAGTCCACGTACGGAAAGGCGCTCGGGCTCTTCACGATGGCGGTGGGAACGCTGCAGTTGTCCCGTGCCTTGTCCGACCCGAAGCTCGCCGACGAGGTCCTCGAACATGGCATCCAGAACGCCCGTGCGTTCCTTCGCTGAGCAACACGCGCGGCTCAGCCGTGCGGGTTGAGCACCGATCGTGCGATTGCCGCACGGCCGGCCACCTCGACCGCGGCTGCCGGGAGCGAAGGAGCCGCCCCTTCCGTCGTTACCGCTGGAGGAATTCGAGGGCCTTGCCGACGAACTGCCGGTGAAACTGGAAGATGCCGCCGTGCCCGGCGTCGGGGTAAATCACCAGCTCGCTGTCGGGCAGGCGCCGGGCCAGGTCGGTTGAGTTCGTGGTCGGCACCATCCGGTCGCTCTCACCGTTCGCGACGAGTGTGGGCTGGTGTATGACGGAGAGGTCGTGGGGCCGCTCCAGGCCCCAGCGGTGGATGGCGGCGAGCTGTGTGAAGTAGGACGTGAGGGAGATCGCCTTGTCCCGGCTGGCGGTGCGCTCCTTCAGCCGGGCCAAGAACTCCTTACCCGCCCGACGCCCGTTGCGGGTCCTGGTGAAGAAGAGGAACTGCTTCGGGTCCTGGAAGGTGAGCAGTGCCCGGACGGTGTCCAGGTGCGAGAGCCTGGTGACGTTCTTGATGCCCTCGCCGCCGGCCGGCCCCGTGCCGGCGAGGATCAGTTTGCGCACGAGCCGAGGTTCGTCCTGCACGATCACCTGGGCGATCATGCCGCCCATGGAGAAGCCCAAGAGGTCGACCTGGTTCAGGCCGAGCGCCCGGATGAACGTGACGGCGTCCTTCGCCATCGCCTGGATGGTGTTCGGCGTCGAGCCGGTGGAGGCACCGACGCCCCGGTTGTCGAACGTGATGACCCGGTGTTTCGTGGCGATGCCGTCGACGACCCTGGGGTCCCAGTTGTCGAGGACGGCGGCCAGGTGCGTCACGAACACCACCGGGACGCCGGTCTTCGGGCCGAGCTCACGGTAGGCGAAATCGACGCCACCGGCGGAGACGGTGCGGTTCGGTGCGTTCTTGTATGACGTCACCACGCCGTCTCGTGCTTCTTGACTGTTATTCACGATTAACTCCTCTTTGGGTGGGATTCCGTGAGCCTTGTGTGCGAGCCCTTCAAGCGGGGCGACGGGGTGGGTCGCGTGCGGTCGGGCCTTTCGCCGCGCCCTGGCGTCGATTGAAGTATGGTCGTAATATGATTGCTCCGCAAGCCCGCGGACCCCACGAGATGCAGAGGAGGCGCACATGAAGGCCTTCGTCGTCGAGCGCTACCACAAGGACGGCCTTCGGGCCGCCGACGTGCCAGAACCCCGGCTGGGAGACGGTGACGTCCTGGTCCGGGTCCGCGCCGCCGGCGTCAACCCGCTGGACTCGAAGATCCGCGACGGCGAGTTCAAGCTCATCCTGCGGTATCGTCGGCCGTTCGTGCTCGGAAACGACGTCGCGGGCGTCGTCACACGCGTCGGCCCTGCGGTGCGCGGGCTCAAGGTGGGCGACGAGGTCTACGCCCGGCCCGGAAAGGACCGCATCGGAACGTTCGCGCAGCTCATCGCGATCGACCAGGACGACGTCGCGCTCAAGCCGGCCTCACTGTCCATGTCGGAAGCGGCCGCGGTACCGCTGGCCGGCCTCACCGCATGGCAGGCGCTCGTCGAGCGGGCGAACGTGACCGCCGGCCAGAAGGTCCTCATCCACGCCGGCTCCGGTGGCGTGGGGACAATGGCGATCCAGCTCGCCAAACATCTGGGCGCGACCGTCGCGACGACAACGAGCACCGCGAACGTGGACTGGGTGAAGAGCCTCGGCGCTGACATCGTCGTGGATTACCGGCATGAGGACTTCGCGGCGGTCCTCTCCGGCTACGACGTCGTCCTGGATTCGCTGGGCGGCGAGACGCTCGCGAAGTCGTTGACAGTGGTGAAGCCCGGCGGGCTGGTGATCGGCGTCGCCGGCCCGCCGGATCCCGGCTTCGCGAAGGAGATCGCAGCCTCAGCGGTACTGCGCGTGGCCATGACCCTGCTCAGTCGCCGCATCCGGCGGCAGGCGAAGCGATGGGGCGTGCGGTACTCGTTCCTGTTCATGCGGGCCAGCGGGCCGCAGTTGCGAGAGCTCACCACCCTCATCGACGCCGGACATGTGCGCCCGGTCGTGGACCGGATGTTCCCGTTCGACGCGACGCTCGAGGCGCTCGCGTACGTCGAACAAGGCCACGCCAAGGGCAAGGTCGTCGTCACGCTGGACTAGCTCGACGCCGACATGGGCACTTCTACATGGACTTACGGTCATACTTTAATGATGGAACGAGTGTCGCCCGGATTATGATCATAATTCAATAGGTTCGGGTTCTGTCGGCGTCCGTCCGCTTCAGGACCGTGAGCGCCTACACGCTCACTTCGCGGTCCTGCTGATGTTGGGCGCCGCGCTCGGCGACCGCTTCGGCCGCCGACGGCTGTTCGTCATCGGGCTCGGGATCTTCACCGTCGCGTCGGCCACCGCACAGCCGGCCACCGGCGACATGCCGGCCGGTGCCCAAACCACCGTCTGCATTCACCCGTCACCACACCGCAGGCCGACCTGCACGTCCGGTCGGTCCGGCCGGCCAACCCGATTCCCCATCCGATGAACCACGAGAAGGAGCAGAACAATGAGAGGCACAGTCACCGTCATCGACAAGGGCAACGTTCGGGTGCACAGCTACATGGCGCCCGCCCGCAGCCTGAACGTCACCACCCAACTGATCGAGACCCCGAGCCGACTCATCGCGGTGGACGGTCAGGTCACGGTCGCGGACGCCGAGGAGGTCGTCGCATACGCCAAGGGGCTCGGCAAGCCGCTGGACCGGCTCATCGTCACCCACGCGCACCCAGACCACTACCAGGGCGCGGGCCGCTTCAACGCACCCATCCACGCGCTCGCGGTCGTGCGTGATCAGATGGCCGCGCGCGGCGACCTGCAGGACCTGGACGGCGTCCCGAGCATGGGCAACGGGGCACCGCGCGGGGCCGTGCGCACGCCGTACCTCGCAGTGCGTTCCCTGTCGGCGGCTCAGAGCCGGACGATCATCTTTCCGACGTTCTCGCCGCGCATCAACGCGAGGAAGGCGTCCAGGGTGTTCTCGAGGCCGTCCACGACGGTCTCCCGGTGGTGCAGCTTGCCGGCGAAGATCCAGCCTCCGGCTTCACGCACGAACTCCGGCTGCAGGTCCATCTCCTCGGTGACCATGAACGCCAGCATCCGCGACCGGGTCACGGACATGTTCCACAGGTTGCGGGGCCCGACCACTTTCTCGTCGTTGTACTGCGAGACCATCCCGCTGAGCACGATCCGGGCGTGCAGCTTGAGAGCGCCGATCGCCGCTTCGAGGTGCTCGCCGCCGACGTTGTCGAAGAACACGTCGATGCCGTCCGGCGCCACCTGCGCCAACTGCTCGGCGACCGGCCCGTTCTTGTAGTTGAACGCCGCGTCGAAGCCGTACTCCTCGACCAGCAGCTTGACCTTGTCGTCCGAGCCGGCACTGCCGATCACCCGGGCGGCGCCCTTGAGCTTGGCGACCTGGCCAGCCACGCTGCCGACCGCGCCCGCCGCGCCGGAGACGAAGACCGTGTCGCCGTCCTTGACCTCGGCGAACCGCGTCATGCCGATGTACGCGGTGAAGCCGGGGACGCCGAGCACGCCCAGGTAGGCCGGCAGCGGCGCCAGCTGCGGGTCCACCTTCACGGCGGCCGCCGCGTCGAGGATCGCGTGGTCGCGCCAGCCCAGGACGTGCACCACGTGGTCGCCGGGCGCGAAGCCCTCGGCGTTGGACGCCAGGACCCGGCCGACTGCGGGGCCGTCCATCGGCGCGCCCACCTCGTACGGCTCGATGTAGGACTTCTTGTCGCCCATCCGGCCGCGCATGTAGGGGTCGACCGACAGATACTCGTTGGCGACCAGGATCTGCCCCGCGCCTGGCGCGGGGATCTCCACCTCGCGCAGGGCAAACTCGGACGGTTGCGGCCAGCCCTGCGGGCGGGCCCGCAGGTACCATGCGCGCCCGATGGTGGGCAGCGTCTGCTCGGACATGACGATCAAGTCCCTTCGACAAGGCTTTATATTACGATCATACGACCATAGCCTGAGGGAAGATTCGGGGGCAAGGCTCTCCCGATGATTAGATTATGCTCGTAATTTCACTTCGAGGCTTCAGGGGCCCTCGGCGCTCAGCAGCATGAGAGCGCTCCGGATGCCTTGCTCAAGGATCATGTCGGCGAGTTGCCGGTCGGCCAGCGCGCGGGAAAGTTGCAGCGTCCCGACCATCAGCGCGTAGACGATGAACGTCTGCACCCGCGCCGACTGCGGATCGTGCGGCGCCACCCGGGCGGCGACGTCGTCGATGACGGCGAGCACGCCGTCGGTGTACGCGCGCCTGGTCGCGTCCGCGCAGCGGGCGATCTCGTCGAGTAAGGCGGCGGACGGGCAGCCGTACTCGGGGCCGTCGCGATGCTGAACCGAGAGGTATGTGCGCAGGATCTGCTCGACCCCGACGCGGCCGGGCGCCGCTGCGCCCACGGCCTCGCACTGTTCGCGGAGCTGATCGGCGACCGCGGCAGCCACCAGGTCGTCCTTGGAGTCGAAGTGGGCGTAGAACGCGCCGTTGGTCAGCCCCGCCTCGGCCATGACTGCGGCGATCCCCGAGCCGTCGATGCCGGCGGCCTTGAACCGGCGGCCCGCCATCTTGATGATCCGCCGTCGCGTCGCCTGCTTGTGCTCTTGCCCGTACCGCACCACGCACTCCTTCACTCGTCCGGCCGGTCGCAAGCCCGCCGCCCCGGACCCCAAAGAGTACGATCATAATTTAATTTTGCGCAGCCCTTGCCCCCCAACGCGCTTCCACCATATGGTCGTATGAGTGTAATATTAAAGTTGGGCTGACAACATGGCCGACGCGGTGCTCGGCGCCGCGATGGCCAACCTGATCGACCGTGCCGGTGACGGCGTGGTCACGAGCTACCTGCACACCGGCTGGTGGCCCACCTTCAACCTGACCGAAGTCTCCATCAGCTGGTCCGCCGATCGCCTGCCGCGACCGGCACGCCGCGTTGACGGCGGCTCGCAGCCGGGCCACTTGTCGTGGATCACCTTGCCCCGCCGAACCCTTCGATCGTCACGGACGAGAACAGCGGTGCGAGACGCGGGCCATCCATCGGCGGCCCCACTGTCACTCAACCGGTCTCCTCGTGCCACGCCTGCGCAACAGCTCGTGATCTTCTCCCGATCGTACCGGTCGTTTCCAGGCCGATGACCTATCAGATAGGGACAGGCGCATCGTGGGCGCCCCCCATCCACCCACGCCCCTTCGCAACCTCCCTGACTTGCGGCGGAGGCTTATCGTTCAATTCCGGCCGGATACTCCCAAGACCCCGTTCCTGCGTTCCAAAGCCCAAACTCCGTCGATACTTGGTGGGTTGATCACGTCGTCCGAATCCGCGGAAGCCGTGCTGGTAATCGTCGACCAGGACGGTGCCCTGCTGTGTGACATGGCCGGCGGCAGTCCGGCGCTGCCGCGGATGCGGTTCGACGTCAGGTTGCCGCCGATGGACAGCGAGCTGACCGATCGCGTTCGTCGCGAACTCGAGCTGACCACGGTGGTCCTGGAGCCGTTGGACTTTACGACAGTGGTACTGCTCGCGGCAGATGGGGCGCGGCCGGTATCCGCCGATGGGTTCGCGTGGCACGGGCATGATGCGGTGACCGGGCAGAGCCTGGTACTCGACGCCCGGACGGCGCGATCCCGGCCGCCCGCCCCCGACTGGTTCAGGCCCGGCTGGTTCGAGCGAGCCGAGTCCTACATCGACGGGGAGATCAAGGCTGCCGGTCGCCTGCGGCTCGGTCCGAGCCGCCAGATCAAGCACTGGAGCATGTCCGCCGTGCTCCGCACGCCGACCGACCGGGGTGACATGTACTTGAAAGCGGTTCTGCCGAGGCTGGCTCGCGAACCGGACATCACTCGGTACCTGGCGTCATTACGCACTGCTCCATTCGCCACCATCACCGCGATCTCACCCGGTGACCGCTGGTGGCTCGCCGAGGACTTCGGTGGTGTGGACGGTCGGGCCCTCTCCCAAGAGCAGCGTCGCGCATGCCTGACCCAGCTGGTCATGGTGCAGAAGGAGACCGTTCATCGCGGGGACGAGCTGATCGCCGCGGGGTGTGTCACGCTCACTTCGGCCTCGCTGGCCGACGGCGTGCGATCCATCCTGGCCCGCGACGACATCTGGCGGGCACCCAGGCTTGCCAAGAACCTGGGCCGGGCGCTGACCGACGAGGAGGCCGACCGGCTGCAGGCACTGACGCCGTATCTGGTTGAGTGCGCCGAGCGCCTGGACGAGGCGGGCATCCCGGTGACGATCGTCCACCGCGATTTCCACCCAGGCAATGTGGTCATGCGCGACGACGGGATCCTGTTGCACGACTGGAGCTTCGCCACCGTCACGAACCCGTTGTTCGATCTGGCCTCATGGCTGCACGACGCGTCCGAGCCGGACGCCGCGACCTACCTCGACGCCTGCTTCGCCGCCTGGGCCGACATCGTCGCTCCGGAACGGATGCGGGGTGCGTGGCGCGTGGCGAAGCCGCTCTCCGCGGTGGTGGAGCTGATGAAGCTGATCGAGCTGGCCGACATCGTCGGACCGGATCACGACTTCAACTGGCTACCGATGACCTACGGTTGGGGCCGGCGGCTGCTGAACGCGGCCGCCGACCCCGACCTGACCATCAACGGTTGGCGATAGTAAGGCTCATCGGCCGCATTCGAGGACCGCTTGAGGCCGGGCACGGACGGTGCGCCTGACAGTGAAGGTGCCTCTTCAGAGGAAAACGCGAGCAATGTCAAGCCACTTGTCCGCGTCCTCACCGACTGCTGTGAGGTCGGTCTCGGCTCGGGACCTGCGTTGGGTGACTCGAAGGCAGAAGTCCAAGGCACTCCCCTGAACCCGTTGCCTGGCATCTTCTGGCCCCCATGCCCAGGATTGGCCGTCGGGACCGGTCAGCTCGACACGGAACGGCTCTGCCGGACCAGGCAATTGGGCAGCGTAGAACGACAGCTCTCGCCCGACCACTCCCAACGAGGCCACATGCTGGAGCCGACCCGTCGGACGCCGCGAGACACCCAGCGCGTCGAAAACGTCCTGCCCGTGAGCCCACGTCTCCATCAGTCGAAGCGGCACCATAAGCGCTGCGGTCAACTGCGAGCCGTACCACGGAAACCCCTGGTCCAGGGGAAGGTCACGGAGCTCCGCCGCCACCTCGGTTCGACCGGCGCGCCATTGTTCCAGCAGCACCGATCGCGGTTTGGCCGCTCCCGCTGCGGCGTCGAGATCAGCGTATTGGCTGCCTGCGGCTTCCGCCTGCTTCAGCACAGCGTCGAACGCCTCCGGAGTCCGAACAGCGATGAGAACGTTCGCATCAGCTGCGGCGAGATGAGCGATCTGGTGGGCGATCGTCCACCCCGCTGCCGGCGTAGGCTTCGACCAATCGGCCTGCGCTGATACCAGCGCGTCAAGCTCATCACCTTCAGCCACCAAGTCGGGCAGAGCCCGATCGCGCTCTACACCGGACAGGTCAAGGCCATAGTCCAACATCGGTGTCACCTTCACATTGACAGGTAAAGTTGATCTAGTGTGGTCAGGCTACCTGAGGTTGATCGGGCCCACGCGTCCCCGACACTGCCCCTGACAGGACTGCGGAGACGGAACGTGGGAGAAGGATCCCCCTATTCTGTAGTCCGTGGTGAATCGAGGGCATCCGGCATCGGGGGACGTACGCATCACGCGTGCGAACGCGCGCTTCCAGCAGTGGCAGGCGCTGCTGGGCAACCGGGCCAAGCGGCAGCGGGCCGGAGAGTTCCTGGTCCAGGGCGTACGCCCGATCAGCCTGGTGGTCGAGTTCGGCTGGCCGGTGCATGCGCTCATCTACGACGCCGAGCGGCCGCTGTCGAACTGGGCCGAGCAGATACTGAAGGCGGCCGGCGGCGAGCGGGTGGCCATGGCCCCCGACCTGTTGCGAGAGCTGGGCGGCAAGGACGAGGACATACCCGAGCTGGTGGCGGTGGCCGGGCTGCCGGACGATGAGCTGTCCCGCATCCAGGTGGGCCCGTCCTTCCTGGGCGCGGTGTTCGACCGGCCGAACAACCCCGGAAACATCGGGACGATGGCGCGCTCACTGGACGCGTTCGGCGGCTCGGGCCTGATCGTCACCGGCCACGCCGCCGACCCCTATGATCCCCGATCGGTGCGGGCCTCCACCGGGTCGTTGCTGGCGTTGCCGGTGGTGCGGCTCCACTCTCACCGGGAGGTGCTGGCGTGGGTGGAGCGGCTGCGCGCCCAGGGGCTGCCGCTGACGGTGGTGGGCACCGACGAGAACGGCACCTGCGACGTCGCCGACCTGGACCTGACCGCCCCCACCCTGCTGGTCATCGGCAACGAGACCACCGGACTGAGCGCGGGATGGCGGCAGGCGTGCGACACGATGGCACGCATCCCGATGGCCGGCTCAGCCAGCTCGCTGAACGCCGCCAGCGCGGCGACCGTGGTGTTGTACGAGGCCGCCCGCCAGCGTCGAAGCCACACCGTATGAGCTTTTCGGCACGCGATCATCAGATCCTGGTCCATCGCCTTTACATTGTAGATTAATAACGACCTAGTCGATCACACGTCGACCGCCCATCCGGGATACCTCTCGACGAAGGTGGCGCCCGCTCCCCCGGCCCGACTTCATCAGGGCCGGTCACGCACTCGAGGCGGAAGGGGCGGCCCGCCGAGTCCGATGTGCGCTATGTCTCATCCGCGGGCCGTTACGCGGGGTGCGTGGCCGGTGTCTCCATGCCGAGTCCATCGCACAAGGGAGACATGATGAACGCGAACGTCGAGGTGGTCGTGGTCGGCGGCGGGTACGGGGGCGTGATGGCGGCCAACCGCCTGGCACGGCGCGATGGCGTGTCGGTGACCCTGGTCAATCGACGTCCCGACTTCGTCGAGCGGATCCGCCTGCACCAGCTCGTGACCGGCTCCGATGACGCGGTCGAGGGCTTCGGCGAGGTTCTGGGCGGGAACGTCCGGCTGGTGGTCGACGCCGCGACCCGGATCGACGCGGCCGCGCGCCGGGTGTCGCTGGCGGGCGGCGGCACGGTCTCGTACGACTACCTCATCTACGCGGTGGGCAGCGGCGCCGCCGATCCCGGCGTGCCCGGAGCGGCGAAGTTCGCTCATTCGGTGTCGGACCTCGAGGGGGCGAAACGACTGCGGTCGGCGCTGGCCGCGGCGCCCGCGACGGCTCCGGTGACCGTGGTCGGGGCCGGCCCGACCGGTATAGAGACCGCGGCCGAGCTGGCGGAACTGGGCCGCAAGGTCACCCTGGTCTGCGGCAACGTACTCGGCCCCTACCTGCATCCCCGGGGCCGCCGCCCGGTCGCCCGACGGCTCGCCGAGCTGGGTGTGACCGTCCTCGAAGGTCCGCGCGCGCGGGTGACGGAAGTGACACGCGACGCCGTACAGCTCGACGACGGCCGCGTGCTGCCGAGCGCGGTGACGATCTGGACCGCGGGATTCCGGGTCCCGGACCTGGCCGCCCGCAGCGGGTTGCGCACCGACACCGAAGGCCGCCTGCTCACCGACGCGACGCTGACCAGTGTGGACGACGTACGCATCGTCGCCGCTGGGGACGCGGCGGCGATGACGGACCGGCCATTCCGGATGAGCTGCCAGGCCGCCGTGCAACTGGGCGCGGGGGCCGCCGCTACGATCCTGCGCCGGATCGCGGGGAGAACACCCGCGCCCGTCCGGTTGATGTTCGCCGGGCAGTGCATCAGCCTCGGTCGGAACGGAGGCGTCACCCAGTTCTCCTACCTGAACGACAGGGCGAACCCGCTTCGCATCAGCGGGCGGCTCGGTGCCAAGGTCAAGGAGTTCGCCTGCCGGTTCCCCCTCAACCAGTTGGCGTCCGGGGCACGCAAGGCCAGTTCCCGCGCATCCCACGGCGACAGCGCCGCTCGCCTGGAAACGCCTCAGCCGAAACCCCGCACGACGCCGTCCGACACCCGACGCGGGGCCTGATCAGTGGCGAGGCTCATCTTCGTACCGGGTACATATCCACGGCCGCCTTCCGGCAGGTGGGACAACCGCGAGAGAGCGAAACGCACGACATGAACGACCCCGACTCCGCGACCGAGGCCTTCGTCGCCCACCGCGACCTGCTGTTCACCGTCGCCTACGAGATGCTCGGATCGGCGGCGGACGCCGAGGACGTCCTCCAGGAGGCCTGGCTGCGGTGGGTCAAGGTCGACCTGGCGCAGGTACAGGACCAGCGCGCCTACCTGGTACGGATCACGACCCGGCAAGCACTCAACCGGCTACGCACCCTCAAACGACGCAAGGAGGCCTACGTCGGCCCCTGGCTGCCCGAGCCGCTGCTCACCGCGCCGGACGTGGCCGAGGACGTCGAGCTGTCCGAGAACCTGTCGCTGGCACTCATGTTCATCCTCGAAACCCTCTCACCGACCGAACGCGCCGTCTTCGTGCTGCGCGAGGTCTTCGACATCGACTACGACGACATCGCGGCCGCGATCGGCAAGAGCCCCTCCGCCGTACGCCAGCTCGCCTACCGCGCCCGCCGGCACGTCGACGCCCGCCGGCCGCGCACACCGGCTTCCCCGGAAGAAGCCCGGGCAGCGTTGCATTCGTTCCAGACCGCGCTGGTGACCGGGGACCTGCAGGGGCTGCTCGACGTACTCGCCCCGGACGTTGTTTTCGTCAGCGACGGCGGCGGCCTCAAGTTGGCGGCCCTGCGGCCGGTCGCCGGCGCCGACAAGGTGCTCAGTTACATGGCCGGCAGCCTCGTCAAGGCCGGCGGCACCTTCACCAGTGAGCCCACGACGATCAACGGCAACCTCGGACTCATTCTGCGCCTGGACGGCGTGATCGACGGCGTGCTGGCCTTCCGCGTGGAGAACGCCCGCGTCACAGGCCTCTACTACGTCCGCAACCCCGAGAAGCTCACCCGCGTTGAGTCCGAAACCCCTCTTACCTCCCGCTGACCGTCCCCCTCTCCGCCGGGGGGACTCAGCCAACCAAGGAGTTCCACAATGACCACTACTGCCACCGGCACCCACGGCGGGCTACCGCGCCGGTCGGGGCTCGACGGTTGGAGAGTGATCACCTGGGTGATGACGGCGGCCGCGCTGGCTGTGGCCCTGATAGCACCGCTTTCCGGGTCGGCGCCCTACATGTTCGTTCTGCTGCTGTCGATTCCGCTGGCGTTCATCTGCGGCGTGCGTCGCTACGGGGCGAAGGCGCTGCTGCTCTTCTTCGCCGTGACCTTCGTGGTGAGCAACTTCTTCGAGAACCTCAGCATCTCCACGGGCTTTCCCTTCGGCCACTATCACTACACCGGTAGCCCGAAGCTGATCGATGTGCCGATCTTCATCGGCCCCATCTACTTCGGCTTGGGTTACCTGTGCTGGCAGGTGGCCAACGTCCTGCTCGACGAGGCGGACACCCGGCTTTCCTGGCGGGCGGGCACCGGGCACCGCGTCAACGTGGTCGCCCTGCCCATGACCGCGGCAGCCATCATGACGATGTTCGACCTCGGCAGCGACTCGATCGCCTCGACCGTCAACCACTTGTGGATCTGGGAGCGGGGTGGCGGCGTGTTCGGCGTCCCCTACACCAACTACCTCGGCTGGTGGCTGGTCACCTACCTATTCTTCCAGATCTTCGCCCTCTACCTGGCCCGCCGCCAGGCACCCGTGCGAAGCACCGGGCTCGAACCGTCGCTGCAGTCGGTTCTCGTCTACGCGGGGCTCGGGCTCAGCACCATCCCCTATTTCGCGGCCGCCTCGGGCGAGGACATCACGGATGCGACCGGAACGGTCTGGAACGCGCACGCGCTCAACGAGACGATGATGACCATCAACCTGTTCACCGTGGTCTTCGTGGCTTTCCTCGCCTTGGTCAAGTTGGCACGCCACGACACCACCGGTAACACGATCCCCACTCGCGACACCGCGCTCCCCTTCGGCAGTGGCGGAGCGACGGTCACGTCGGTCGGCTCGGCCATCAACCGGGCGAACACCTCCGTGTAGCGCACGGCCGCGTCCGGAGCACCTCGCCGCCGGGCCGGAACATCCCCAGGACTACCAGCTCGTCGCCCGCCACAGCGGCAAGTGCGTCGACGTCAGCGGCATCTCGACCGCTGCCCGGGCTCCCGTCCACCAGTGGACCTGCACGCGGCGCTCTGGGGCCGATGACCACGCCTGATCGTGGTCCTATCGAGGGCTGTGCGCACCGGTCATGAGCGCGGCGAGGTCTTCGGGGTGCAGGAAGCTCGGCGGCGGAGGCGGCCCCCAGTTGAACAGGCCTTTGGCGCCTTCGAGGGTTTCCGGGGTCCACAGCTGGTCGTCGATGACGCAGTCCATGTCGGAGTAGTACTCGCTGAAGTTGCCCGCGGGATCTTTGAGGTACCAGAAGAAGTTGGATCCGGCGTGGTGCCGTCCCAGGCCCCACACGTGCCGCTCGGGGTGGTCCTCCAGCATGGCGAAGGCGCCTCGGCCGATCTCGTCGATGTCGTCGACCTGCCAGGAGGTGTGGTGCAGAAAGGTGACCGGGGCCCGCAGCACCAGGATGTTGTGGTGGTCGGTCGAGCAGCGCAGGAACGCCCCCGCGTCCTTGATGAAGTCGCTGGCCTTGAAGCCGAGCCCCTTGATGAAGAAGGCGCTGGTCACGGCCAGGTCGGTGGTGGCGAGCACGGCGTGGCCGAGCTTGCGGGGCCGGACCCGCCCTTCGCGCAGCACGCCGGGCGCGCGGGTGCCGGCCCTTTCCTGGCGTCCGGGCCCGTTGTACGGGGTGGCTAGGACCGCCTGCTGCTCGATCCGCGGTTCGACGCGGAGCACGGCGCGCATTCCGGTGACCGGCTCGTGGACGGTGAGGGTGTCGCCGTCGAAGGGAACCTCCAGTCGCGAGGCGACGGCGGCCAGATCGTCGGGGTGATCGACTCCGACGACGATCTCCACCAGCCGCCGGGTCGCCGTGGGCACGATGCGGAGCTGCCGGCCGCCATCCTGGGTGGAGAACCAGCCGTCGTCCTCGGGCTTCAGGCCGAAGTCGGTGTAGTAGGCGCCCGTCTCCGCGGTGTTGGGGACGCCCATGGTGATCGAGCTGAGGCGGTGCAGGGACATCAGTGGCCTCCTTCGATGAAGGTCTGGTGGAGCTCGCCGATACCTTCCACGTACGAGACGAGCTCATCGCCCGGCGCCAGCCAGCGCTGCGGATTACGGCCGAGGCCGACCCCGGCCGGTGTGCCGGTGAAGATGACGTCGCCGGGCAGCAGCGGCAGCACCGCCGACAGCTTCGCGATCAAGGCGGGAACGGAGAAGACCAGGTCCCGGGTACGGCCCTTCTGCATCTCCGCACCGTTGATGGAGCAGCCGAGCTCGAGCTCGTCCAGGTTGGCGAACTCCTCCAGCGAAACCAGCCAGGGCCCCATGGGCGCGAACCCGGGAAAGGATTTGCCCAGGCCGAACTGCGGTGCGGGTCCGGCCATCTGGGTGATCCGCTCGGACAGGTCCTGCCCCGCGGTGAGTCCGGCCACATACTCCCAGGACGGTTCGGCGTGATGGGCGCGCTTGCCGATGACGGCGACCAGTTCCACCTCCCAGTCGGTGTGCCCGCCCGGCGGCAGGGCCACCTCCGTGACCGGTCCGGTGATCGCGGAGGCGAACTTGGTGAAGACCGGCGGCAAGGTGTCGGGGACGGCGAAGCCGGACTCCGCGGCGTGCTCGCGGTAGTTGAGCCCGATGGCGAACACCTGGCGCGGCGCGGGCACGGGTGCGCCGAGGTCCCGTTCGTCGAACGCGGCGCCGTCGGGCAGTTCGGCCGCGGCCGCCCACGCGGTGAACTCCTGCCAGCGGTCATAGACGGCCTGGGGGTCCGAAGCGAACAGCCCGTCGCTGGCCTCAGCGACGTCAACGGCTCTGTGGTGCCGGATGAGGACGAGCCGACCGGACAGGTTGGCGACTCTCATGAAGTCTCCTAGATGAGCGGGGTGATCTGGTCGTCGACGCCGAGCAATGCCTTGCCGTACACCTCGAAGCCGATCTGGGGGACGGCGACGGCGTGCCGGGCGGCCACGTTGGCGTCGCGCCAGATGCGCTGCAGCGGGTTGACCTCGGCGAAGCTGCCCGCTCCATGCGCGTCGAGGAGGGTCTGGATGGCGGCGACCACGTTCTGCACGGCGACGCCGGTGTCGGAGCGCACGCGTGCCCGCAGGAGCGTCGGTGGATACTCGCCGCGCTCGGCGAAGGAGTCGATGTCGCTCGCAGCACGTACGGCGTGCAGGTACGCGGTGTCGATGCGGTTGGCGGCCTCGGCGATCTGCAGCTGGAAGGCGGTCGATTCGGCCTGGGTCTCGTAGAAGGTGTAGGAGATGGCCTTGCGACCGGCCCGCTCGGTGACGTAACGCAGCGCGGCCCTGCCGAGCCCGATCTGCGGCGCTGCCAGCACCAGCGCCAACACCGGCACGAACGCGGCCCGATAGAGCAACTCGTCGGTGTGCTGGGTGCCGTAATCGCCCTCGATCGCGGAGGGAACCGACAGCACGCGATGCTCGGGTACGAAGACGTCGCCGACGATGAGGCAGTTGCTGCCCGTACCGCGCATGCCGGCGACGAACCAGACGTCTTCGATCTCGAAGTCGGCTCTGGGCACCAGGACCAGCGCCTGGTCGACGACCTCGCCGCTGTCATCGGTGAGGGGGACGCCGAGCACGGCCCAGGTGGCGTGCCAGGAGCCGGAGTTGTAGAACCAGCGGCCTGAGACCCGCCAGCCGCCCTCGACCCGGCGGGCGCTGGAGGAGGGGGTGAGGACGCCGGAGACCTTGACCTGCGGGTCGGCGAAGACCTCTTCCTGAGCCTGCGCGGGGAACAGCGAGGTCAGCCAGTTGCATACGTTGATCAGGGTGACGACCCACGCGGTGGACCCGTCGCCCTCGGCCACCTTCGCCGAGACCTCCAGCATGGTGCGCATGTCGGTACCGAGCCCACCGTACCGTTTGGGCACCGAAAGACGGAACAGACCGGCCGCGCCCAGCGCGTCGATCACCTCGTCCGGGACCCGCCGGTCCTCCTCGGTCTTGGCCGCCTGCTCGCGCAGCAGCGGCAGCAGCGCTTCGGCGCGCTCCACCAGCTCGTCAGTGGTTTCCATCGTCATCTCCTCAAAGCGTCGACGTGATCGGTGATGGCCCGCCGTGGGCGGCGGGCGAAGCCGGAGTGGGTGCCGAACGTGCGGTGGCCGTACACCAGCGGCGCGGCGGTGACCGTACGCGCATGGGTGACCAGACCGAGAAGCAGCAGGTGGTCACCGCCCTCGACCGCCTGAGTCAGCCGGCAGGCCAGCCAGCCCGGCGCTTCCTCCAGGCAGGGCAGGCCGTTCTCGACGTGCCACGGCACACCGGCGAAACGGTCGGCGGCGCGCCGGGCGAAGGTCAGCGCCAGGTCGTCCTGAGCCTGGCCGAGCACGTTCACGCCGAATCGCCGGCTCGCCAGGATGAGACCGAGCACCGCGGAGGAGCGATCGAGGGCGACCGTCACCATCGGCGGCCGAAGCGACAACGAGGCGAACGCGCTCACGGTCGTCCCGTGCGGTGTCTTGTCCTGGGCGGCGGCGGTCACGACCGTCACCGGAGCGCACACTCCGGCCATGAGGTCGCGGAACTCGCGGTCTGTCACCATGCTCGCTCCAATTGTTCATGATGATTACGGGCATATTGCAACCGAAGTCCAGGGCACGTCAAGGACGATGGGCGGTATTGTTCATGAAGGATTGAGAGGAGATCTCGTGGTAGGCAACGATCCGGCGCTGCGGCGCGCGGACTGGGACAAGCCCGCGCTGCGCCGAGCCCAGCAAGCCGCCGACAGCATCGCCGAGCTCGTCGCGGCGACCGAGCCGGGGGCGCGGCTGGGCACCCGGGAAGAGCTGCGCGCGAGGTGCGGCGTGTCGGTCGGCACCTTCAACGAAACGCTGCGGATCCTGCAGGCCCGTGGGCTGGTGACGGTGCGCCCCGGGCCTGGCGGGGGGCTGTTCGCCGCCGAGCAGTCGCCCATGGTGCGACTGGGCAACTCCGTTCTGGCCCTGGACGCCCAGCAGACCGACGTCGCCGACGCCGTCCGCATCCGCGACGCACTCGACCCGCTGCTGATCGAGGACGCCCTGTGGCACGCCTCCCCCGCCGACCTCGCCGGCCTGCGGGACCGGCTCGGCGTGATGGCCGAGGCGGCCAAGGGCGGCGACGCGGCGGCTTTCGTGCACGCGAACTGGAAACTGCACGCCGCGATCGCCGAGATCAGCCCCAATCCGCTGCTGCGCTCGCTCTACCTGAGCCTGCTCGACCTGATCGAATCCCACACGCTGTCGGTGCTGCCCGGGGACGGCAAGCCGCTGCCGGACTACATCAACGAGCGGCTCGCCCTGCATGCCGGCCTCATCGACGCGCTCGAACGGCGCGACCGGGATGAGGCGATCCGGCTCATTCACGCGCACAACGTCACCGCCTGACGCGCGAACCCAAAGGCCGCGCGACGCTCTTCACCTCACAGAAACGCAGCCGGATGGTCCTGGATCCGTGGACGCGATCAGGCTGTGGCGACTTCGAGCCTGGTGACCTGGGCGGTGAGCTCGCGCGCGGCCCGCATCACGGCCTGGGCGACGTCGACCACCTGAGCATCGCCGACACGGTGCGACAACGCGGCGATGCTCACGGCGGCGACCACCACGTCGTCCTGGCCGAACACGGGCGCGGCGACGCCCAGCACGTCGGGGTCCAGTTCGCCGCGCGAGGCGGCATATCCCCGCTCCCGGATCTGCGACAACCGCTCACGCAGCAGCCCCGCGTCGATCAGTGTGGCGTCGGTGAAGCGGGCGAGGGGCCGGCGCAGGATCTCCTCGACCACCTCGTCGGGCGCCCAGGCGAGCAGGGAGAGCGCCGCCGCGCCGGCGTTGATCGGCAGGACCTGGCCACGTTCGTACGACAGCCGCAGAGCCTGACCGCTCTCCTCGCGTTCGAGACAGACAGCGGACAAGCCGGTGCGGCGGGTGAGCAGGACCGGGAAGCCGGTCTCCCGAACCAGTCCGCGCATGATCGGCCGTGCCAGATCCGACAGGCCGATGCCCTTACGGGCGAGCCGAGCCAGATCGAGAACGCGGGGACCGAGCCGGAAGCCCGACCCACCGTCGTTCTCCTCCAGGAATCCCGTCGAGGTCAGGCTCTGCAGGTAGCGGTAGGCGGTGGAGCGCGCCACGTTCAGGTGCTCGGCCACGCGGCTCGCCGACAGGACAAGAACGTCGTCGTCGAACAGCAGCAGGATGTCCAGTGCTCGATCCGCAGTGGAGTTGCGGCTGCGGTATCCCGATGCCTGAGAGTCGATTCCTGACATGCGAAAAGGCTACTGGGCCGGCTGATACACGGGCCCGCCCTCGGCGAGCAGCCGTTCGGCCTCGGCGTAGATCTCCTCCGGGGCCAGGTCGAGGTTGAGCGTCTTGCGGAACGGTTGCCGGACGTCTCGGTCGATACGCAGATAGACCTCGTTGCGGTTGCCCTCCGGGTCGAAGAAGTAGATGCCGAAGGCGTTGCCATGGGTGACCTCCTGCTGGACCTCGACTCCCTCCTCACGGAAACGGTGGTGGAAGGTGATGATGTCGTCCAGGCTCTCCACCCGCCAAGAGATCTGGTGCTGCTGCTTGGCACCGGGCTCCGCCGTCCGGCCCGTCTGCAGCACGAACTCGTGATGTTCCTCATCCGGCCGGGAGCTGAAGAAGACGATCCCCAGGTCGGCGTCCTCATCCGTGACGGTCAGACCGAGCACGCGCTCGTAGAAGTCACGCATGAGCGGCAGGTCCCACACCCACAGCCCTGTGTGGCCAAGCTCCGCGATCGCCATCTCTTCTCCGATGTCTCGTTTTGCAGGATGTCTATCCTGTATTTCGATACAAAGATACGATGGGGCTCTCTATGTCGACAAGAGAGGGCTTTGTGATCGGCCGCACGGGACGGCACGTATCCAGGGAGAAGGCGTTGGACCACGTTGCCGGCTACACCGTCGTCAATGACGTGACCGTTCGCGACTACCAGCGACGCACCAGGGAGTTCCTGTCCGGCAAGACCTTCGAGGCCACCACTCCGGTCGGCCCCGTCCTGGTGACTCCCGACGAACTGGGTGGCAGCGAGCCCGACCTGGAGATCCGCTGCGACCTCAGGACACCTCGGATCGCTGAGACGTGACATGACGCGACACGTGTCACTCCACTCAAGAGCGGTCCGGCCGCAATGCCCGCCTTGCAGCATGACGTGACAGTGCATATCGCACCGATGTATCAAGTTGATATATCGGGCCGTCAGTTTGACCGGACACGGGAGCTGCGATGAGGCGGATCGACTACGACACGGAGCAGTACCAGGACTACGCGCGTGGCCGTGCGCTCGCCGAGCAGCAGCTGCGGACATGGATCGCTGCCTTTGAAGCGGTGATGCCCGAGCGGCGTCCGCTGGCGGGGCTGGACGTCGGCTCAGGGACCGGCAGGTTCACCCCGGCGCTGGCGCGGACGTTCGGGCCGGTCACCGGCGTCGAGCCGTCGGTCCGCATGCGTGAGGTGGCGCAGGCGCAGTCCCCGCATCCCGGTGTGCGGTATCTGGCAGGCTCCGCCGAGGACCTGCCGGTGCCGTCCGGCAGCGCCGACTACGCTCTCCTGTTCCTGTCCTGGCATCACGTCCAGGACAAGCCGCGGGCGGTGCGGGAGCTGGCCAGAGTGCTCAGGCCCGGCGGGCGGCTGCTCCTGCGCGCGAATTTCCGCGACCACCATCCCAGGCCGTGGTGGCTGGAGCACTTCCCCCGCGGCTACGAGGCGGACGCCGCGCTGTTTCAGCCGCTGCACGAGGTCATCGAGATGTTCACGTCGGCCGGCTGGCGCGTCACCGGCTTCGGCACGGTTACCGAGCCGTCCTCCGGCACGTGCGGTGACATGCTCGAACGGCTGCGCCTGCGCACCCTTTCCTTCTTCGCTCAGCTGAGCCCCGAGGAACTGGAGGCCGGCTTCCGCCGCCTGGAGCAGGCTGTCGCCGCGGATCCCGACGCACCGGCGCCGGAGTTCGCTGAGCCACTGCTCACGCTCGAACGGCGCTAGACGCGATATCGCACCCCACGCTTCCGCCTAGTGCCTGAACCGGCCAAGGTGTCGATCAGAAAACAACAGCGCCCTGACGGCATGTTGGCGATCGCGGACGTGGATCGTTCTCAGATCGCTATGGGGGCACTCCCCAAAGTTCGGGGAGGATGATCCTAGAGTGGCTGGGGTGATCGCTAAGTGGTCGTTTCCTCTGGCAGGTGTCTTAGCTGGGTCACTGCTGACGTCGAGTCCCGGACTGGCGCAGAACGTGTCGGCCCAGCGGTCCGCCGATCCGCTCAAGGCCGCCCTCCTCGTACCGAAGGATCTCGGGAGCGACTTCAGCCGTCGCGACTACCGCACCACAGGGCTGCGGAACTCCACTTTCGCCCATTCAACAGCGTGCGGCAAAGCCTCCAAGCGCCTCACCGCGGTTTATCGCACCAAGATCGCGACGGCTTTGAAACACCAGGAGCGGTGGGAGGGGATCAGCGAATACATCGTGAGCGGCACCTCCAGCGAGATCTCCACCCTGGAGCGCGCGGCCAAGGCCATGGTCCGTCATTGCCGCAAGATCACCGTCAAGACGGACGGTTCGCGAGATATCATCCGCCAGTTGTCGATCGGCCGGCTCGGTGACAGCACATATGGCATCAAGTTCCGTAGCGGGTTCCCGAACAGCAATCTGGAGCGGGACTCCGAACTGGCGAGCAGCATGATGGTCGCCATCGACGTTGTGATCATTCGGGTGAAGAACACCCTGATGGTGTTGGAGCACGATGGCAACGTCGGCGAATTCGACTCTGCGCTCACCAAGTCCGCCGCCAAGACGGCTGTGGCACGACTCCTCGAGACACGAGAGTAGCCCGCCAAAGATCATCTGCCGTCTCGTCAGACCACCGCCAAGCTCGACCCGCACCGCCAGGGGTGGATCCTGCATCAGCTCCGCCACAGTGCGGTTGCGGCATCTCGCCCCCAGAAAGGGGCGAGCTCGTACAAGACGGTCTCGCCGCCCGGAGCGAAAGCCGCGTCGGCCACCAGTTCGGCGGTCGCGGGCAGATCCCTCATCCCGGCGGCGCGCCCTGCCCCGAAGGTGTTGACAGCAGGGCCGAGAGCAGCTTGTCGAACAACTCGGACGTCGCCACGTCGGGGTCGACCAGGTGCTCCAACCCGAACCCGTTGAACAGGCTCATCAGCCCGATGGCGAGCTCCGGGGCGGGTATCGGCAGCGCCACTCCCCACCGGGTCGCCTGCTCCTGCAGCGCCGTGGCGAGGACGTCGCGGGTCTCCTGCCGGTGGAGACGGAACTGCTCGCGAATGCCCGGGTCGCGGACCGCCCGCATCCAGAACTCGATGAACAGCAGGTGGCGTTCGGGGTGCTCGCGGAGCTCCCCGACCATCACCTCGCCGGCCTGCCGCGTCTGGGCGGCCCGGGTCGGAGCCGGGGCCATGGCCTGCGCGATCTGCCGGATCCGCTGCGCGATCGTCTCGCGCAGGAGCTCGAGGAACAACTCGTCCTTGCCGGAGAAGTTCGAGTAGACCGCGCCGCGGCTCAGCCCTGCCATGGCCGCCACCTGCTCCAGGGAGGTCTGGGCGTAACCGGTCTCACCGAAGGCGCGCATGGCGGCCTCCAGCACGAGCGCCCTCGTCTCGGCGCGCGGCCGGCGGCGTACGCGCTCGGGGACCGCGTGAGGTGTTGACATGACTCGCTCCCAGATGAATACACTCGCGTATTGAATACATGCTTGTATCGAGTACGTTTCTGTATCGAGTGTATCGGCAATGTCTCAGGAGGTTGAAAGATCATGACGGCGACGGTCATCCTGCGTGAGGCGCGTGAGGCGCTCGTGCACGCCCACTTCGAGTCGGAGGTGAGGCAGGACTTCGACGCGACGCTCGCGACGATGGACCATCCGCGCTACGAGCTGGTCGGCACTGGGGAGACGTTCGACGGCGCCGAGGCGGTGCTGGCCTATCACCGCAGGTCGCGAACGTCGTTCCCAGACCTGCGGCACGACCGCGTCCGGCTGCATCACGCCGCGGACGCCGTGATCGCCGAGTTCGAACTGCTGGGCACGCACCTGGGCGACCTCTTCGGGATCCCCCCGACAGGCAAGACCTTCCGGGTTCCGATGGTGGCGTTCTTCTTCTTCGACGGCGAGGACGGCGACCTGATCACCTGCGAGCGGATCTACTTCGACTCCGCCTCGATCGCCACCCAGTTGGGCATCCTCCCGGGGCCGGCGCTATGACCACACCCGCGACGTTCGCCGTCGCGTCCCTGGAATCGGCCACACCTGGCACCACCATCGACACCTTGCGCGGCGCCGCGGACATTCCTGGAGGGTTCGGGGCCAGGCTGCGCTGGGTACGCGACCGGGCCACAGCCTTCCGATCCGAGTTCGCCGCCACCGGCGCACCCGACGTCGTGGCCACGTTCGACCTGGTGTCGCTGCCGTATCCGACCCGGTTCGGGCTCTGGCGCGCCCCGCTCAGCCCGGCCCCGTTCCTGAGCATCACCAATCGGATGTTGCTGGTCCGCTGGCACGACAGCGACGGCCGCCGCCGCACGCTGCTGTTCGAGCCGAGCGACGTCACGCTCGGCCGCAACACCCCGTACTTCGCGGCGCTGACGGCGAAGACCCCGGCCGTGCTGCGGAAGGCGATCGTGGCCGAGCACGGCACCGTGCCGGGTCATCTGACAGCTGCGGGCATCGACCCGGCGGAGGTCGACTACCTGGTCTTCGACCATCTGCACACCCAGGACGTACGGCGCTGGATCGGCACCACCCGCCCGCAGCCGGACATCAACCCCGACCGCCCCGTCGAACCGCTGTTTCCCAACGCCAAGCTGATCGCCCAGCGGCACGAACTCGCCGCGATGGCCGACCTGCATCCGATGCAACGCCCCTGGTATCAGCCGGAGACCTACCGCGACCTGCGCACCGACGCCGTCCTGGCCATCGACGCCGACGTCCTGCTCGGCCCGGGCATCGCCCTGCTCGCCACCCCCGGGCACGTGCTCGGCAACCAGACCCTGGTGCTCAACTCCGGCACCGGCATCTGGGCGAGCAGCGAGAACGCCATCGCCGCCGAGTGCCTCGTCCCCCAGCACAGCCGTCTTCCGGGTCTGCGGGGCTGGTCACGTCGATGGCAGCAGGAGGTCGTGCTCAACGCCAACACCATCGAGACCACCGCCGACCAGTACAACTCCCTCGTCCTTGAGAAGACCCTCGTCGACCGATCCCAGGCCGACCCGCGCTTTCCCCAGTTCTTCCCCTCCAGCGAGCTCACCGCGCACCGGCTGAGCCCTGGCACCAAACCGACGTTCACCCATGGCGCCCTCCGCCATGGCCAACTGTAAGGACCACCCATGACCGACACCATGCGCGCGCTCATCGGAGGCGTCGCCGCCGACTGGGAGCCGCGCGACGTCGCGGTGCCCACGCCTGCCCCCGGCCAGATCCTCGTCCGCGTCCACGCCGCCGGAATCAACCGCGCCGACCTGTACATGCTGGAAGGCAGCTACAACCCGAACTCAAAGACCGGAAGCGTCTACACCGCCGGGTTCGAATTCGCCGGTCTGGTAGCCGCGGTCGGCGACGGCGTGACGGCGCCGGCGGTCGGGGATCAGGTGATGGGGTTGACGCTCGGCGCGTTCGCCCCGTACGCGATCGTCGACCACCGGCACGTGATCCCGATGCCGCCGTCGCTGGACTGGACCGGCGCCGCCGCGCTACCCGTCGCCCTGGCCACCGAACACGACGCGCTGATCACCCAGGGCGGCTTCACCGCCGGGCAGAGCGTGCTCGTAGTCGGTGCCACCTCGGCGATCGGCCTGCTCGCCGTCCAGCTGGCCAAGGCCTTCAGCGCCTCCCAGGTCATCGGCACCACCTCATCGGCCGGCAAGGCGGACGCCGTGAAGGCGGCGGGAGCCGACCTGGTCGTCAACACCGCGACCGAGGACCTCGCCGCAGCTGTCGGCGGCGCGACCGCCGGCGTGGGCGTCGACGTCGTCCTCGACCACGTCGGCGGCCGGCTGTTCGCCGACACCTTCCGCGCTGCCCGGATCGGCGGGACGATCGTCAACATCGGCCGGCTCGCCGGCGCCGAGTCCACGATCGACCTCAACGACCTGGCCTTCCGGCGGCTGCGCGTGCTCGGCACCACCTTCAGCGTCCGCACCCCCGACGAACTCGCCGACGTCTGCGCCGCGCTGGTGCCGGAGGCCGTCCCGGCCGTCGCCGACGGCCGCGTCCGCCCCGTCGTCGACCGTGTCTTCCCCCTCCACGACGCGACGGCGGCCATCGAGTACATGCGGTCATACCAGGCCGTCGGCAAGGTCGTGTTCGAGGTGACGGCATGAGTCGCGTCTTCGGTGAGATCTCCCAGATCGGCTACGTCGTGCGCGACATCAGGGCCTCGATGGACCACTGGATCAGCCATGGCGTCGGCCCCTGGTTCTACCTGGAGAAGGTCGAACTGGACTACTTCCGCTACCGGGGCGCCGACTCCCCACTGGAGATGAGTGCCGCCGTGGCCAACTCCGGCGGCATCCAGATCGAGCTGATCCAGCAGCGCAACGACGCCCCCTCTGTCTATCGCGACTTCCTCACTGCCGGACGCGAGGGCGCCCAACACGTGGCCTACTGGACCAGCGACTATCAGACCCTCTACGACAAAGCGCTCTCACTGGGCTATCGGGTGGCGCAGGAGGGGCTGCTGGGCGGCGGCCGGTTCGCCTACCTCGACACCGAACACGACCCCGGAACGATGATCGAGATCTCCGATACCGGCAGCGTCAAGGGCGAGCTGTTCGCCTTCGTCCGTGAAGCGACCGCCACCTGGGACGGCACCAAACCGATCATCGAGCTCTGACCCCGGACGCCCCGTGAAAGCGCAACACCATCAAAGAGATCCATCATGCGGCTCGCTGCTCGCCGTCCAGGCCTATCCCGAGCTGCGCGCGGACGAGACTGTCCACGCCGTCCGCGGCGACCAGGGCGCTACCGGTGACGGGGTAAGTGTCACCCTGCGGGTCGATCACCTCTAGGCCGGGCTCTTCCGGGAGCACGCGGGTGGCTCGGTGGCCGAAGCGCAAGTCGACCAGGCCGGTGGCGGCGGCCGCGTCTACCAGGATCTTCTCGATGAGGTCCTGGGAGGACATGACGGGCAGGGCAGGGCTGATGTCCGGTCCGGGGCCGAGGAAGCCGAGTGAGTCGATCTGTCCGGCCTGCTTGCCGGCGAGGGTGTCGAAGAAACGGATGGGACTCTTCCAGCCGGGCGGGGTGTCGATGCCGCGTAGCCGCTGGTAGGTCGCCTGCCCCCAGCCGCGGGCGATCTCCATCGTGCGGGTGTTGAAGTTACGGGTCTTGGGATGCCAGGAGGTCTGCGAGCGCTGCTCCAGGACGACTGACGGCACGCCGAAGCGGGCCAGCTCCAGGGCGGCGGCCAATCCGACAGGGCCGCCACCCAGCACGGTCACGGGTGAGATCTGCTTCACAATCGAAATAGTAACGATACTACCATTACCGTCAAGAGGTAGACTGGAACCATGAACGAACTGCGAGTCGTCAAGCCACGCCAGGCGCGCAGCCGGGCCACGATGGAGCGAATCCTGACGGCACTGGAGGAACTGCTGGCCGAAAAGCCCTTCGACCAGATCACCATCGCCGAGGTATCCGCCCGCTCGGCCAGCGCGCCAACAGCGATCTACGCGCGCTTCTCCGACAAGACCGCGATGCTGCTCGCCGTACACGAGCGCTTCAAAGAACGGACCCTAGACAAGATCATCGATGCGATCGACAGCGTGGAACTACCGCCCGAGGAGTTCCTGGCCTATGCCGTCGGCGAACTCGTCACCGTCTACCGGGACAATCACCGACTGCTGCGCAGCGTCCTCCTGTCCGACAACCCCGTGATGTACGGCAGAGCCACCGAGATCTGGCGGGCGCTGTCGGCCGCGATCGCGGGGCGGCTGGCGGAGCACATCCCGGCCGACCGGATGGCACAGGCCGAACGCGACCTGGATTTCGCCGTGCGCACTCTGCTCAGCCTGGCCCAGCAAGAACTCTTGTTCGGCACCCAGTCGCCGACTCGCTTCGACTACCCCGACACCGAGGTCCGCGCCCGCCTGACCCGCATCCTGGTCGACGCCTGCGCGCCGTACCTCAACCCGTAAACCACACCACACCGTTACAAGGGAGCACGTTCATGCATCTCACTCTTCTGGGCGCCACCGGCCCCACCGGCCAGCAGGTCCTGACCCAGGCGCTCAAAGCCGGGCACACGATCACCGTGCTGGTCCGCGACCCCGCCAAGCTGCCCCAGCGCGGTGACCAGCGGGTCACCGTCGTGACCGGCGACGCCACCCGGACCGATGACCTGAAGCGGGCGCTCGACGGAAGCGACGCGCTCATCTCCGCGCTCGGCGCGGGCAAGGACTTCAAGTCCGATCTGGCCGGCCGCGCCGCCCGCGCGCTCGTCCCCGCCGCCGAGGCCACCGGCGTGACCCGCGTCGTCGTGCTGTCCGCGCTCGGCTCCGGCAGGACCGAGCCGGACATCGCCGCCCTGCCCAAGCTCGCCATCAAGCTGCTGATGAGCAAGCTCTTCGCCGACAAGGCCGTGGCCGACGGCCTCATCCGCGCCAGCGCCCTCGACTGGACCCTGGTCTACCCGGCGATCCTCACCAACGGCCGGCACACCGGACGTTACCGCGCGGTGGACAAACCCACCCGCAAGGTCGGCGATCGCATCAGCCGCGCCGACGTCGCCGAATTCCTGCTCCACGCGGCCGAGGGCCAGGAGTGGTCACACCGCGACGCTGTCCTGCTCACGCGATGACCATGAAGGTCCACCACCTCAACTGCGGCACCATGCTGATGCCCACCGCCCACATGGTCTGCCACGTCCTGCTGGCCGAAACCGAGAACGGCCTGGTCCTGGTCGACACCGGCTTCGGGCTGGAGGACATCGCCGATCCCGCCCAGCGCATCGGGCCTTTCCGTCACGTCATCCGGCCGGTGTTGAATCCCGACGAGACCGCCGCCCGCCAGGTCGAACGGCTCGGCTTCCGCCGGGACGACGTCCGGCACATCGTCCTGACCCATTTCGACGCCGACCACATCGGTGGCCTGGCCGACTTCCCGCAGGCCCAGGTCCACGTCACGGTGGCGGAGGCCTCCGGGGCGATGTGGTCGCCGTCGTGGCGCGAGAAGATCCGCTACAACGCGGCGCAGTGGGCACACGGACCCACGATCGTCGAGCACGAGCCGGACGGGGAGCGGTGGCGGGGATTCGCCGCGGCCAAGGAGCTCGATGGCATCGCTCCAGGCATCGTCCTGGTCTCGTTGCCCGGCCACACCCGCGGACATGCGTGCGTGGCGGTCGACGCGGGCGACCGGTGGCTACTCCATGCGGGAGACGCCTTCTACCATCCCGCTACGATTGACGGCCGCTCGCGCGTCCCTGCCGCGCTGCGGACCATGGAGACCCTCATCGCCTTCGACCTGAAGCAGGTCAGGCAGAACCACGCCCGCCTCGCCGAGCTCCACCGCCGCGCGGACCCCGACCTGGTGATCATCAACGCCCACGATCCGACCCTGTACGAGCAGGCGCGCCGCCGTACTTGAGGAGTATTCATCCCCCGAGTTCTGTGCCCCTTGTCAACTCCGCAGCCGCGAGTGGATCCGCCAGAACGCCGTCCTGCTCGGCGCCGGCGATGCTCCTCTCGACCACCTGACCATCGCGATCCTCACCGCCGACCGCTTCTGGCAGGAACAGGTCCTCACCAGCGATGAGGCCGCCGAGGGCATCACCGCCTCCTCGAACACCGACCGCCCGTCTTCACCTGGACCCACCCAGACCGAGAAGGCCGGAAACCGTGATCCACACCATGCGCGCCCTGGCCGGCGGCGTCGCACCGGACCGGACGTCGAAAGGCACGGGACTGGCTCAGCGGAAGGCGGGGACGGTTGGTGGCCGGCCCATGAGGACAGCGCCCGCGGCGTCGTACATCGCCGGGCTGAGGAAGGCGTGCTCCTGCGGCACCAGCGCGTCGCCGAGCAGGGCCTGCAGCGGGTGATCGCGGTAGATCGCGGCGGTGCCGGAGAGGGAGACGACCTTGTGGACCACCTCCGAGGAGGTCCGGGCGAGGTAGGCGGCGGACAGGCGCAGATGCGCGTTCTGCTCGTCGCTGACCAGGCCGCCGGCGACGAGCGTCTGCCACGCCTCGTCGGCGGCCTCGTAGAAGTAGGCGCGGGCGGAGCGGAGCACGGCCTCGGCCTCGGCGATGCCGGCGCGGTAATAGGCGCGGTCGGCGAGTTTCGGGGCGCCGGTGATGCTGCCCCGGCCGCTGCCGACCTCCTTGGCGTGGTCGAGGGCGGCCCGGGCGACGCCGGCGGAGACGACGGAGAGCGACTGGGCGGCGTACGTGATCGCGGGATAGCGGTAGAGCGGCTCGTCCACCACCGGCTCCCCGCCGCGGATGAACGTCCACTCGCGATCGACCTCGACATTGTCGGCGAGCACATCGAAGGAGCCGGTGCCCCGCATGCCGACGACGTCCCAGTCCTGCACAATCTGTACATCCTCCGGACGCACCAGAGCCCCACGGGGCTTGCCGGAGGTCGAGTCGTCGCCGGGTATGCCGACGCAGATGATGTCGGCGGCCATGCAGCCGCTGGCGAACTTCCACCGGCCGCTGATCAGGAAGCCACGGTCGGTGGGGGTGGCCTGCTGGATCGGGAACAGCGCCCCGGCGAAGACGACGTCCGGGCCGTCGGCGTACAGCTTGGCCTGGGTCTCCAGCGGCAGCGAGCCCAGATAGACCAGCTGGGAGCCGAAGCTCGCGACCCAGCCGGTGGAGCCGTCGACGGCCGAGATCCGCTCGATCTTCCTGAGGAACTCCGCGGGCGGCATCGTCTGCCCGCCGAACCGCTCCGGCGTCGCGGAACGGTACAGGCCGAGCCCCTTGAGCCGGTGGACGAAGTCCTTGGAGACATAGCGTTGCTCGCGGAACTCCTGGCGACGCTCGGCCAGCTCGGCGAGCATCTCGTCGAACGCGGTGGCACTGTTGTGCGCCGCGCGTTCGGGCTCGGTCCCCTGACTCTGCGCCATCACAGCTCCTTATGAGGTTCGGTATGTGATCCAGAGTAAGAAGAGCGCTCCCGATCCGTCAGTCGTCATTTCCTCGGGCTGACGTAGGGGATTTCTTTAACACCCGTTCTCCGGCCCGGGACCTACGCTGTGGTGATGTCAGTGGATCCGCAGGCTCCCGAGCTTGTCGCCGGCGACTTCGTGGCGATGATGAACGCCTCCCGGATGTGCGTCCTCGTGCACGACGCGGCGACCAAGAACATCCTGTGGGCCAACCCGGCCGCCTGCGAGCTGCTGGAATTCACGCTGAACGAGATCCGGCCGCTCAAGGCCAACCACATGAGCAGCCCGGCACGGCAGTACGACCGGATCATCGGCCGGGACTGGTTGCAGGACGCCGTGGAGAAGGGCGCGAGCCGGATCGAATGGCACTACCGCGCCAAGTCCGGGCGGGTCATCCCGACGGACGCCCTCGCGGTGCGGGTCGAGCTCGCCCAGGGGCCGGCGGTCATGGTGCAGTTCCGCGACATCGAGCGAGAGCAGCGGGTCGAGCGCGAGCTGCGGCTCACCACGTCGTACGTCGACGCGCTGGCCCACTACACCTCCACCCTCGCGCTGATGCTGGACGCGACAGGGATGATCCGTTTCGCGACCGACACCGCGCTCAGCGCGATCGGCGCACCGGTGAACGAGCAGGCGGACGAGCCGATGCGGCCGCTGACCGCGTTCGCCCGGTTGCGGCTCGACGGCCGCGAGGCGAGCTGGCCGGACGTCCTCACCCGCGCCACCCCGGTCACGCCGGTCCAGTTGGAGGTGTGTTACCCCCATGGCGAGCGGGTGTGGCTGGAAGGGTCGCTGGAACGGCTGCGGGAGGAAGACGGCGACGCCCTGCTGATGATCCTGCACGACGTCTCCGACCGGGTCCAGGATCAGGTCCGCCGCAGCCGCGAGCTGCACCGGGAGAACCACCTGGCCCGCTACAACGCCATGGGCGACATGGCCATGGCGATCGCCCACGAACTCGGCCAGCCGCTGGCGGCGGCCGCCAACTTCCTGGCCGGGGTGCAGGTGGAGCAGCGGGGGCGACTACAGGAAGGCATCACCGGTGCGGTCAACCAGATCGAACGCGCCGCCGCGATCGTGAGCTCGGTGCGTGCCTTCGTCGGCCACCTGGAGCAGGTGGGCCAGGTGGCGGACCTCAACGACATCGTCGAGGAATGCCTCTACTTCGTCCGGCTGCGGGCGGCGCCGCTCGGCGTCGACGTCCAGGTCCGGCTCTGTCCCGAGCCGGTGCCGGTGCGCTGCGAACGGGTGCTGACCGGCCAGGTGGTGCTCAACCTCGCCTTCAACGCCGTCGACGAGATGGCGCAGTCACCGTCCGCGGCGAAGTCGATCGCCATCGCCACGGCCGCTGACGGCACCTTCACCGTGGACGACCGGGGCCGGGGCCTGCCGCGCGACCCGTTCACGGAGTCGTTCACCTCCAAGGAGCACGGCAGCGGAATCGGCCTGGCGCTCAGCTACCGGATCATCACCCGTCAGCACGGCACGATCTGGGCGGCGAAACGGGACGAGGGCGGATCGCGGTTCGGGTTCGCCCTACCGCTCGCGCAACCCGGCGAGTAGGGGAAACCCTCAGCCGGTGCGGATGAAGTCTCACTATCGGCGCCCGACGGTCGCGGCCTAGCTTCGGAAGCACCCGCTCACCCTCAGGAGGTAGCCGTGGACGACCAGACCGAGGCCCAGCGCAGTTTCCGTACCGCGATGGCGAACCTGTCCGCCGCCGTCAACGTCGTCACCACCGACGGCCGGCACGGCCGAGCAGGCGTGACGGTGAGCGCGGCGTGCTCCGTCACCGACACCCCGCCCACCATGCTGGTCTGCGTCAACCGCTCCAGCAGTTCGCACGACATCGTCCTCGCCAACGGGCGCATCTGCGTCAATGTCCTCGGCACCGACCAGGAGGAGCTGGCGATGCACTTCGCCGGCGCGACGAACGTGCCGACCTCCGAGCGCTTCGGCGCGGGCTCCTGGGACTTCGACACCCATGGCGTGCCCGTCCTGCGCGACGCGCTCGCCTCGGTCGTCGGACGCATCGTCACCAGGCGTACGCAGGGCTCGCACACGGTGGCCTTCGTCGAGATCGACGCGGTCACCGCGCGTGTGGACGGCGGCGCGCTGGTCTACTTCCAGCGCCGCTTCCACGCTCTCTCCGCCACGTCGCTCAGCGCCTGACTCCTCCTGGCGAGCGTCCGAGCCGTCACGGCTCGATCCGGTGCTGGAGCACATCACGCACCAGCGCGCCCCGGCTCTCGGCGCCGGTCTTGGCCCTGATCCGGGCACGGTGCACATCGACGGTCTTCACGCTGGTGCCGAGCCGGCGGGCGATGAGCCGGCTGGGCAGGCCATCGACGACCAGTCTGAGCACCTCGAGCTCCCGCGCGGTGAGCGAATCAACCCGTTCACGGACGGCCCGCCGGTGAGCGTGCTCAGTGAAGCGCCGCCCGGCCTCCCGCAACTGCTCCTGAACGACCTCGAGCATCTGCTGCGGCTTGTACGGCTTCTCCAGGAAGTCGACCGCTCCCCGTCGCAGCGCCCGCACCGACATCGCGATGTCACCATGAGCGGAGCAGAAGACGATCGGGGCGGGATAGTCGAGCCCGAGCAACCGCTCCTGCAGCTCGAACCCGCTCACGCCAGGCATCCGGACGTCGACGATCAGCACGGCCGGCTCGGCCGGGTCGTACTCGGCGAGGAACGTCACGGCGTCGGGATAGGTGAGCGCCTGGATTCCGACGCTCTCGAAGAGAAAGGCCAGCGACTGCCTCAGGTCGTCATCGTCGTCCACGATGTGCACGACCGGTTCCGCACCGCTCATCAGCCTGATCCTGTGGGCGCGGTCATCCCATTGATCGCCGCTCGGCGCGCCGCTGTGCCTGGCGGTCGGGGTCGGGCACCATGGCGGCGAGCAACAGCCGTCGGGTGTAGGGGTGGTCCGGGCTCTCAGTGATCTTGGTGGCCTCGTCGGTCTCCACGACCTCGCCCCGGTAGAGCACCGCCACCCGGTGACTGATGTGCCGCACCACGGCCAGGTCATGGGTGACGAACAGGTACGCCACCCCGGTCGCCTCCTGGATCTCCACGAACAGGTCGAGTACGCGGGCCTGGGTGGACAGGTCCAGGGCGCTCACCGGCTCGTCACAGACGATGAGCCGCGGGCCGCGGCTCAGGGCCCGGGCGATCGCGATCCGCTGGCGCTGGCCGCCGGAGAACTCCCGCGGCAGCCGCCGGGCGGCGTCTTCCGGCAAGTGGACCTGGTCGAGCAGAGCCTGTACGCGGCGTTCGGCCTCGGATCGGGAGACGCCTGTGACGAGGAGCGGCTCGGTGAGGATGTCCATCACCGTCATGGCCGGGTTCAGCGAGGTGTAGGGGTCCTGGAAGACCACCTGGATGTCCTTGCTGAGCGCGCGCCGTGCGCGTCTGGTGAGGTGCGCGATGGACCGGCCGTCGTAGCGGATGTCGCCCGCGGTCACCGGGGCCAGTCCCAGCACCGCACGCCCGAGGGTGGTCTTGCCCGAGCCGGACTCCCCGACCAGGCCGAGCGTCTCCCCCGGCGCGACGGACAGGGATACGCCGTGCAAGGCCCGGAATCCGGGCTTGAGGCGGCCGTTGCCGGGATATTCCACCACGATCTCGTCGAGTTCGAGCAGCGGTCGCGGGATCATCGGCTTCCGTCCTTGATCTGGCTCGGCGCGGAGAGCGCCTTGCGCGGTTCGGCCCCTTCCAGCGTGGAGTCGAGCAGCGTGCGGGTGTAGGGGTGCCGCGGAGCGTGGAACAGTTCACGCGCCGAGGCGGTCTCCACGACCTTGCCGGTCCGCATGACCGCCACGCGGTCGCAGATGTCGGCGACCACGCCGAGATCATGGGTCACGATGAGCATTCCCATCCGCTGTTCCTGCTGCAGCGAGCGCATCAGGTCGAGCACCTCGGCCTGGACCGTGACGTCGAGCGCGGTCGTCGGCTCATCGGCGATCAGCAGGTCGGGGTCGCAGGAGACGGCGCCGGCGATGAGCACGCGCTGGGCCATCCCACCGGAGATCTGGTGCGGGTAGGAGCGGAAGACCCGCATCGGATCGGGGATGCCGACCCGCTCCAGCAGCGCCAGTGCCTTGTCGCGGGCGCCGGCCGAGGACAGGCCCAGATGCCGGCGCATGGGCTCGACCAGCTGGAATCCGATGCGGAAGCTGGGGTCGAGGTTGGACATCGGTTCCTGCGGGATGTAGCCGACACGCCTGCCCCGGAGCCGGTTGTAGGCGGTGTCGCCAAGCCGGGTCAGGTCGGTTCCGTCGAATTCCAGCCGCTCCGCGCCGACCCGCGCCTGCGGCGGCAGCAGGCCGAGCACGGCGAACGCCGTCTGGCTCTTACCGGATCCCGACTCGCCCACCAGACCGAGCACCTCACCTCGGTGGATCGTCAGGCTCACCCCGTCGACGACCGTACGGTCGCCGTCAGGCCGGGCGTAGGTGACGCGAAGATCATCGACCGCCAGCAGGGGCCGCTCCCCTTCGGACACCGACGCGGACACCGGCGCGGCGGTGTGGGGCCGCGGCCCGCGCCGGACGGGCTGGATGACGGTGTCGTCGCCGCCCATCGCGTCACGGATGGACGTGCCGAGCAGGCCGAAGGCCACGATGGTCGCCGCCATCGTCACGCCCGGCCACAGCAGCAGAATCGGGGCGTTGTAGACGTTGGTGAAGGCATCATTCAACATGGCCCCCCAGCTGGCCTGGGACGCCTTGCCCAGCCCGAGAAAGCCCAGCCCCGCCTGGATGCCGATCGCGATCGCGAAGAGCTGGGCGGCCTGGCTCACCGAGGGCGCGATCACCATGGGCAGCACGTGCCTGCGCAGGATACGGGCCTCGCCGAGCCCGGAGACGCGGGCCGCGTCGATGTACAGCTCCTCACGGACCGCCATCACCGAGGCGCGGATCAGGCGGAAGACCAAGGGCGCGACGATCACTCCGAGGACGGCCATCGCCACATTGAGATCCTGGGAGATGACGACCATCACCGCCAGCATCACGATGATGGCGGGGACCGCCATGATGACGTCGTTGACCCACCGGGCGGCCGCGTCCACCCAGCCCCGGTGAAAGCCGGCGACCAGGCCCAGCGGGCCACCGATCGCGAAGGCGACCAGGACCGCGATGGCCCCGCCGATCAGGCTGGTGCGGCCTCCGTAGAGCAGCCTGGCCAGCACGTCCCGTCCGACCCCGTCTCCGCCGAGCGGGTGGGCGGCGGAACGTGGTGCCAGGATCGCGGACAACGCGCTGCTGTCGGGACCGTACGGGGAGAGCAGCGGGGCGGCCGCACCGGCGGCGGCGACCAGCACCAGCACCGCGAGGCCCCCCAGGGCCGCCGGGTCGCGCAGGGTACGACGCATGAGGTGGTCGCGCTTGAGCGGTGCGGCGAAGGGTGGTGGCGCACTTTTTTCGGTCATCGGACACGCACCTTCGGGTTGAGCCAGCCGTACGCGATGTCCAGCAGCAGGTTGACCAGCACCACCACGGCGACGGTCACGGTGACCGTGCCGAGCAGGACGGGCAGATCGCCCTGGGTCGTGGCCGAGTTGGCCAGCGAACCGATCCCCGGCAGCCCGAACACCTTCTCCACGACCACCGCTCCCCCGATGAGGCCGATGAACTGCAGGGCGAGGACGGTCAGCGCGGGCGGGGCGGCATTGCGCAACGCGTGCCGGAACACCACGCTGCCCCTGCCGAGGCCTCTGCTGCGCAGCGTCCGTACGAAGTCGCTCTGGAGCACGTCGATCAGCGAGCCGCGTACCTGCATGGCCGTCGCCGCGGTCGCCGCGATCGCCAGGGAGAGCGCGGGCAGGGTGATCGAGCTCAGCCATTCCGCCGCGGATCGGGTCGGTGCGACGTATCCCGTCGCGGGCAGCAACCGCAGCTTGACGGCCACGACCACGGCGAGCACCAGCGCGATCAGGAAACTCGGCAGCGCCGTGCCGAGTACCGCGCCGATCTGGAGGATCCGGTCGATCCAGCCGCCTCGAAGCGCCGCCGTCGCGCCGAGGGCGACGCTGACGACCGCCGAGAGCAGCAGTCCGGCGATGACGATGGACATGGTGACCGGGAGCGTGGTCGCGAGGGACTGGCCGACGGAAGCACCGGTGAACCAGGATCGTCCCAGGTCACCTCGTACGGCGTCGCCGAGCCAGCGCCCGTACTGGACTATCAGTGGCTGGTCGAGTCCCAGCTCGTGGGCTTTGGCGGTGACCTGCGCCCGGGTGGCGGTCTCGCCCACGATGTTGCGCGCCACCTCGGTGCCGGCCAGGCTCAGCAGCCCGAATGTGCCCGTGGCCACGACGAACACCATGACCACTCCAGCGACCAGGCGCCGGAGCAAGAACAGAGCCATTGTGCGTTCCTTCCCGCCGCCGTCCGCTACTGGGCGGGCTTGAAGTTGTAGATCGGCGGATACTGGAAGCCCGGCTGCGGCGTCACCGTCACGTCCTTCGTGGTCGCGTAGACGTACCGGATGACGTCCCAGGGCGCGTGCCACGCCTGGTCGACGACGTAGGCGTTGAGCTGCTTCATCAGGGCCGCCCGCGGCGCCCCGGTCGCCGACTCGATCCGCGAGACGAGGGCGTCGACCTTGGGATCCTCATACTTGGCCGGATTCCATGTCGCGTCCTTCTTCAGCTGCAGCTGAACCGTTCCCCAGTCGCTCGGGGCACCGAGCTTGAAGAACGACATCGGGTACTTGCCGGACAGCATGGTGGTGAAGATCTGGTTGGTGGGCAGGTTCTGCAGCGTGACCTTGACCCCGATGTTCTGCAGCGCCTGGGTCAGCGCCGCCTGCTGCTGAGGGAAGAGGGACGCCATGTCCGGCATGGTGACCGAGAAGCCGTCCGGGTAACGGCCTCCGCCAGAAGCTGCTTCGCCTTCGCCGGATCGTAGGGATATCTGTCGTCCAGGGACGCGTCGTACGCCGGCTGATCCGGGTCGAAGACCTGCGTGGTGGCCTTGCCCAGGCCCAGCTTCACGGTCTTGACGATGCTCTGCCTGTCGAAGGCGTGGTTCAGCGCCTGGCGGACCTTGACGTTGCCCAGCGCGGGCACCTTCTTACCGGCACGGTCCCAGATGAACAGGCCTTCGATGTCACCGGAGGAGTAGACGACGGTCTTCATCCCGGCGTCCTGGACGGTCTTCACCCTCTGGGGGCTGACCAGGGTGCCGTTGATCTGGCCCGCGAGCAGGGCGTTGGTCCTCGCCGTCGGGTCAGGAAGCAGTTTGATGACGATGGTGTCGTAGGGGAAGGCCCGGGCGTTCCAGTAGCCGGGGTAGCGCACGTAGGTGTACTGCTGGCCGGCGATGGTCGCCGAGGTGTCCAGCCGGTACGGGCCTGAGCCGATCGGGGTCTGCGGGTCCGTCAGCGCCTTGGGGCCGGCGATCATCCCGGAGACCTGGCCCAGCGCGGGGAGCAGCGAGGGGCTGGGGTGGTCGAGCTTGATGGCGACCGTGGTGTCGTCCACGGCCTCGACTCCCGCGATGTCCGCCAACTGCGCGGCGGCCGTGTCCGCCCCGCCTTTGGTGTGCAGGAGGTTGTCCTTCACCACCTGAGCGGTGACCGCGGTGCCGTCGGTGAACTTCAGGCCCGGGCGGAGCTTGAGGGTCAGCGTGGTCTGCTTGCCGTCGTAGCTCCACGACTGAGCCATGTTCGGGGCCGGGGCGCCTTGAGCGTCGAGGCGGATCAGTGTGTCGTAGACCGGCTGATAGTAGTAGGCCTCCGGGCCGATGCTGGCCTTGGCCAGGTCCCACGGCTTGGCCGGCACCGATTGGGCGAGCGTGAGCACGCTGCCCGTTCCGCTCGTTCCGCTCGTTCCGCCGGACGCGGACGCTCCCCCGCTTCCGCAGGCCGCCGCGCCGAACATCAGAATTCCCGCTCCTATGAGCGTTGCTGTCTTGTGCATGGCTTCTCCACTGGTTCCTTCTCCCCCGCTCCTCCTGCTCTGGTCGCAGGAACTTTTACGTATGCGCGGCAGCCCATGCTCCGCACAGCCGGACGCTGTCCTCCGGCGTCGCCTGGGCGCCGCGGTCGACCTCGACGATCAGCCAGCCGTCGAAGTCCTCCGGCAGCGCCCGCAGGAAACCGTCGACGTCCGCGTCGCCCTGGCCCGGTTCGGACCACAGGCCGGCCAGGACGGTCCTGCGGTAGTCCCAGCCCTCGCTCCTGGCCTGTTCGGCGATCGTCAGCCGGAGGTCCTTGATGTGGACGCTCGCCACCCGGTCGGCGTAGTCGCGGACGAGCTGCGCCGCATCCGCGCCGGCCCAGGCCAGGTGGCCCATGTCCGGGCCGAAGGCGAGCAGCGAGGCGTCCACGGTGTCCAGGACGAACCGGGTCTCCTCCTCTGTCTCGGCCCAGGTGCCCACGTGCGGGTGAAAGGCCGGAATGATCCCGCCGGCCCTGATGACGCCGGCCACCTCGGCCAGCAGGTCCCGCACCCGTTCCAGACGGTCTTGGTCGGCCAGGTGACCGACGGCCGGCCGGGCCACGCGTGGCGCGTCCTTGGCCATGCCCATGGCCAGGAACATCGTCGGCACGCCCAGCACCGCGTGTTGCTCGGCCGCTCGGGCGGCGCTCTCCATCGCCTGCGCCTTCTCGGTCGCGTCGTCGCTGAGCCGTACCGGGAGGTACCCCGGCGCGGCGCTCAGCCCGTGATCGGCGAGCGCCTTCGCGTAGTCCTCGACCGTCACGCCGGCGGGCACGGAGCTGTGCACGGCCGTGAGTCCGGCCTCACGGATCGTCCGCAGCTGCTCCGCCAACGGTGGCGCGAGCGAAGGGTCGATCCAGCCATCAGGACTGGCCACCCACTGCAGGGGGTTGATGGCGATGCGATTTCGGCTGATCTTCATATCTGGTCCTTTTCAGAGCAGGTTCTTGCGTACGACTCCGGCCTGAGCGACCAGGACGACGCTCTGCGGACGGCCGAGGAGGGAGATGTCGGCGAGCGGGTCGCCGGCCACGACGACGAGATCGGCGATCTTGCCTGCCTCGACGGTGCCGAGGGTGTCGGCGAGGCCGAGCAGCTCCGCCGAGGTGCGGGTGCCGGCGACGATGGCCGCCATCGGCTCCATGCCGAGTTCGACGAGGTAGGACAGCTCTCGCAGGTTGAACCCATGGGGTGTCACTCCCGCGTCGGTACCTACGGCGATCTTGACGCCATGGGAGATGGCGCGGGCGATGTTCTCCTTGGTCACGCCCGCCCAGCGGGACTTCTTGCGATAGTGATATTCGGGCATGGCGGCCGGGTCGAGCGGCCGGAACGCGGTCGCCAGGGTCGGCACCAGAAACGCGTCCTGCTGACGGGCGAGGTCGCACAGCTCATCGGTGATGCCGTAGGCGTGCTCGACGCTGGTGACTCCGCTGAGCAGAGCGTTGCGGATTCCGGCGGCTCCCTGCGCGTGGGCTGCGACCTTGCGGCCACGATGCCGGCGACCCTCGGTGACCGCCGCCCGCATCTCCTCTATGGTCAGCCCCTCGTCGTCCGGATCGTCGTGTGGGCTGCCCATGCCCCCGGTGGCGCACACCTTGATCACATCGGCGCCGTCCCGGAGCATCCTGCGAGCGGCCACGCGTACTTGATCAGGGGTGTCGGCGAGCTCGGTGAGCCAGGGAGCGGCGTTGATCCCGCTGGGTAGCGAGCAGTCCGCGTGGCCGCCGGTATGCCCGATGACCTTGACGGCGACCTGCAGGCGAGGTCCTTCGATGAGGCCTTGCTCGATGGCCGTACGGAAGCCGGCGGGGGTGCCGCCCAGATCGCGGACGGTGGTGACTCCCGCGTGCAGGGTCTCGCGCAGCCGACCGGCGGTGGCGAAGACGTCCACCACCGGGTCGGCGCCGAGCCCTTCGGTCAGCCGGCGGCCGGGCGTCATGGCCATGTGGACGTGACAGTCGAAGAACCCTGGCAGCAGGGTGTGCCCGGTCACGTCGATCACGACCGCCTCGGAGGTGGCCGGTGCCTCGGCGGCCGAGCCGGCGTAGCTGATCCGGCCGTGCTCATCGGTGATGACCGTGGCGTTCGGAACGGGCGGGGCGCCGGAGCCGTCGATGAGCACGGCGCCTTCGAACCGCAGGGAGGTGTCGCAGGCCGGAGCCCAGGTCATTGGCTGTCTCCAGGGGTGAGTTCGCGCCGGTGGTGTGGAGCCCTTAGGCCGGTAGTCTCGGTACGACATTCGCCGAACTCCGGGAATTCGCCGGATTTTTTCACCACGGTCGGCTGAATGCCGGATTACGCCCAACCTTGAGATGCAGGGATATGACATGGCCGACCGGCCAGATTCCGCCGCGCAGCTGCCCGACGAACTCGACCTGGCGATCGTCAACGCCCTGCAGATCCACCCCCGCGCCCCATGGTCGCTCGTCGGCGAGGTCCTGCAGGTCGACCCGGCCACGGCGTCACGACGCTGGCGCCGGATGCGGTCCGGCAGCCAGGCCTGGGTCACCGGCTTCCTCACCAACGGGTTCACGCAGGAATGCGGGGCGATCCTGGAGATCAACTGCCATCCAGGACGCGTCGTCGAGGTCGCCGAGACCCTGGCGGCGGATCCGCAGGCGTACGGCATCAAGCTCATGAGCGGACGCCGGGACCTGGTCGCGTTGGTCGTGGCGCGGAACCTGGAAGATCTCTCGCACTACCTGCTGGAACGCCCCGGCCGGCTACCTGGCGTGGCGCGCATGGGCAGCTACCTGATGGTCGGTGACGCACGGGCCAGCAGCCGCTGGCGGCTGCGCAACCTGGAGCCCGCCGCGGCGGCCCGCCTCAGCGAGGCGGCGCGCCCGCGACCGGCCCCGCCCCTCGCGCTGCGAGAGGTGGACCATGCCCTGGCCGGCGCGCTGGCCAGGGACGGCAGGTTGGGCCTGGCCGAACTCGCCGCGGAGATCGGCACCAGCCTTGCCACCGCACGCCGCCGGATGAACGCGCTGCTGGGCAGCGGACAGTTGACACTGCGCTGCGACATGGCGCGGACGCTGTCGGGCTGGCCGGTCACCGCCTGCTTCTGGGCGCGGGTGCCGATGGACTCCCTGGCCGAGACGAACAAGGAACTGGCCGCGATCCCCGAGGTCCGCGTCGCCTTTCTCACCGCCGGGCCACAGAACCTGTATCTGGAGGCGTGGTTGCGTACCACGTCGGACGTGGTGCGCTTCGAGGAGCGGCTCACCGCCCGGCTGCCCCGCATGGCGGTCGACGACCGCGCCATCACCCTGCGCGTCATCAAGCACAGCGGACGGATCCTCGACGCGGCGGGCCGGTGCGTGAACACCGTTCCCCCGTTCTCGGCGATGCCCCAGCACCGCTGATCCGCGCCGATGCGAAATTCGCGTGCGCCATGAATGCGGCCAGGTGTTACATGGATCAGATGATCGACGAACCGCTGGACCGACTCCGCGCCGCCGCCCGACGCACCCGCGAACTGGCCCTGAACCGGCCGAGCACCGGGCTGAGCCACCAGGACGCCGACGTCGTCGGCACGATCGGCACGGACGATGCCATCGGGTTCGACCCGTTCCCGCTGCTCGAAGCCCTCCATCGCAGCGGCGTCCGGGTCGTGGTGATCGGGCAGGTCGCCGGCATCATGCATGGATCCACGGAGCTGACCGGCGACCTGGACCTGCTCTGGGATGGCACCCCGGCGCACGCCCCGGCCCTGGCGGCCGCGTTCACCTCCGCCGACGCCCAGCTGATCGATGACAAGGGCAACCCCGTACCGAATCACCCGGGTTCCTTCCTCCGCCCTAAAGCGCAGTTCACCTCGCCCGGGGCCAGTGGCGACTGCTGCACCCCGGCGCTCCCCTGGGGCGACCTTCAGGTCCAGGAGTTCCTCGACCACGCGATCACCGCGGTCGACCCGGGCGGCCTGGAAGTCCACTACGTCTCCCGGCAGGACCTCATCCGGATGCGTCGCGCCCTGGGCCGCCCCAAGGACCTCCGGCGAGCAGACGAACTGGACTCCCAGCTCCCCGCTTGACCTTGACACGGTGACAAGGTCTTCACTGTCGACCATGCAGAGCAAAGACATGGATACGGTTCGAGCTTTTCAGGCGCTGGAGGACAGCAGCTCGTCGGTACGGCTGCGGGCGGCGATGGCGGTCGGTACGACCCCTGACCCGCGGTTCATCGACAAGCTCATCGAACGTTGCGCGATCGAACCCGCGTTCCATGTGCGCGATATGCTGACGTGGGCACTCACCCGGCACGCGGCATCCATGACGGTTCCGGAGCTGCTCAAGGAACTCCGCTCGGAGCATGCGCAGGCACGTAGTCAGGCGTTGCACACGCTGTCCAAGATCGGGGATCGGCGAGCGTGGCCGGCGATCACCCGGGCGCTTCTGTGCGACGCCGACGACGAGGTGGCGCGGAGCGCTTGGCGGACGGCGGTCGTGCTCGTACCCGAAGGTGAAGAACCCGCCTTGGCTGCGGTGCTGTCGACACAGCTCGGGCGCGGCGAACGCGAGACGCAGCTGAGCCTCAGCCGGGCGATGGTCGCGCTCGGTGAGGTGATCGTGCCCACGCTGAGCGTGGCGATGACGGATCTCGACCCGCGCGTGCGCGCCCACGCGATCGCCACGGAACGGCTGTTGCACGACCCGGATGCCGGATTCGAGTTCGCGATCGAGGAGGCCAAGCGCGTCGTGGCCCTCGGCGGCACCGGCAAGGAGGAGTGATGGGCAGTGTTGATCGGTGATGTGGCCCGACGGTCCGGGGTCAGCGCCCGCATGCTCCGGCATTACGACGCGCTCGGCCTGGTGCGACCGACGGGCCGTACCCACGCCGGCTATCGGGAGTACTCCAGCGAGGACATCCAGCGGATCTTCCAGATCGAGAGTCTGCGGTCCTTGGGGCTGTCGCTGCGTGACGTCGGGCGCGCGCTCGATGATCCCGGCTTCACGCCCTCGGAGCTCGTCGACGACCTCATCCGCCAGACGCGAGAACGCATCGCGGCTGAGACGGAGCTGCTCACGCGACTGCGCCGGATCGACGCCGTGGAACCCGGCGGCTGGGAGGACGTCCTCCAGATCGTCGCGCTCCTTCAGGCGTTGGGGTCGAAGAGCGCCGACAAACGCCAGCGCGCGGCCTTGTCCTCGGTCGGGGAGGCTCCGATGCCGGTGGAAGCACTGGTCGAGGCGGTGCTGAGCGAGACGGACCCGAACGTCGCCGGAGCCCTTCGATGGGCTTTGGCGCAATCGGGCGATGACGGGTTCGCGCTGCTGGCGGAGGGCCTCGGCTCACCAACGGCCGAGGTGCGCAAACGTGCCGTTCAAGCCATCGCCGAGATTCCGAACGGTGCGGCGACCACCCTGCTGCAGGACGCCCTCACGAACCCCGACACCGTGGTCCGCAGGTACGCGGCTCTGGAACTCGGGGCCCGTGGAGTGGCCGACGCGATCCCGACGCTCATCGATATCGTCGTCGAGGGAACGAATGACGTCGATGCCGCCGACGCCCTGAGCGCGCTGGCGAGTCGTCCCGCGTTGGCGGATCACATCGCTACCGGGCTCGTTGATCGTCTCACCCACGCCGGCGTTGAATCGTCCGCACGTCGACGGCTGACGCAGGCGCTCGCGGACATCCCGGGAACCAGGGCGTCACGGGCCCTCGCGGATCTGTCACATGACGAAGACCGTGCCGTGGCGCTCACCGCGACCTACATTCTCGGGATCCGCGACGCACGATGACAGATCTTTCCTGCGCGGGCTTGGGCGGACGGCAGTGCGACGAGCGGCTACGTCGCCGGGAGGCCGACCGCGTTGGCCGCGTCGGCCTCGAAGTATTCCGTTGTGGCGAAGGCGCCGGCCTGATCCTCGAAGAAGCTCCTGACGCCGTCGATCGAGTCATGGACGATGACGTTCACCGCCTTGGTCCCGTCGGTGCTCGACACCGCCAGCGTCCACTTGGCACCCTTGGGAAGCTGACCGTACGCCACCTTTAGGGAATCCCAGAAACCATCGATGTCGGAAATCGTGGAAACAGCCATGACGTGCATCGTGGCATCCTCCTCATTGACTCTCGGACTTACTCGGCAATTGATGTGAAGATACTGTGCGGCACCATTCTTGAAATCGTAGATCGCGACGGTCTGAGGGTCTTCGAGCGGATCGTCAGAAGGCATCAAGAAGTGGGTCTCGCTGATCGGGAGCAATTCGTAGTCGAGCTGTTGTGGTCTGTTGAGGAGTTGGGCCTCCATAGGGTTCAGGGTGAATCTGAGGTGGAGTTTCCCGTGTTCGGCCGCCACGTCGTAGCGGGTGCCGGGGCGCTCGTAGGAGCCTTCGTACCTGGACAGATCGAGGGCCAGGGTCGGGTCGGGCTCCGGTAGGTCGGGGATCGTGACCGCGCCGAGGTCGGCCAGGATCTCGTTGAACACCTTCCGGTAGAAACTGTCGCGCGGGCCGGCGTTCGCCAGCATCGAGATGGCGATGTTCGATTCCGGCAGGATCCGCAGGCGGGCACTCTGGCTGACCGCACTGCCGTCGTGGGCGTAGACGGTTTGGCCGTGCCAGTCGCACGCGATGAGGCCGAGTGCCCATTCAGGCCCGAACATGTACGGGTCAGGTACGGGGACCCGTGATTCCATCATCTCGCGGATGATGCCGGGTGAAACGATTCTGGTCCCGTTCGGCGCCTTTCCTTCATTGAGGAAGACGTACGCCATCGTGAGCAATTCCCGGGCTGTCGTATTGACATTGCCTCCGGGGCCGAAGGAGCGCGGCAGGTGATCCAGCGGTGAGAGGATGGGCCCCTCTTCGAGGGATCGGATCAGGTATCCGGTCGCGGCCCGGTTCTGGTCCGCGTGTTCATGCCGGCTGGTCGTCGAGGTCAGTCCCAAGGGGTCGAACAGGCGATCCTTCATGATGTCGTCCCACCCCTTGCCGTCGATCACCTCCATGATGCGGGCGAGGATCGCGTAGCCCAGGGCCGCGCTGTAGCCGTGCGTGCGGCCCAAGGGGTGGACCTGGCTCGCGCCGGCGATGTTCGCCACCATGCGCTCGTACACGTCGTCGCCCTCGCCCGGGTCCCCGAAGCTCTCCTCGATGCCGTTGGTGTGGTTGAGGAGATGGCGGGAGGTGACCTTGGCGCTGACATCGGGGTCGGCGACCCGGAAGTCAGGGAGGTAGGTCCGCACCGGCTCGTCCAGGGCGACTTTCCCCTCGTCGACGAGCCGCATGAAGGCTAGGGCGGTCCAGGTCTTGGATACGGAGCCGCACTGGTAGATGGTGTCGGTCCTGGCGGGCTCCCGCGTGGAGATGTTCTTGACGCCGACGGCGAAGTCGGTGATCTCTCCGTCGCGGAGGACGCCGATCACGGCGCTCGGGATCCGGTATTCCGCGAGCAGCTCAGAGACGCGAGCCCGCATCCGGGCCACATCCAACGCTCTTGTCATAGGTGTTCCTCGTTCCTTTCCAAGCGAGAAAAGGCTACGTTGCATTTCAAATGCGGTCAACGAGAAATCCCTTATGATGCGCCTTTATACTGGTCATTCGTACAGATCGTTGCAACAGCTTTGTCGATGAATGCAACCCATGCCAACCAGTCGTTGCAATGTACTGTTGGTGAACGCACCCGTGGAGGAGGAGAGCCGATGCCTGGAGGCAGGCTGACCCACGAGAATCGCCGGCAGATCGCGATCTGGCTGGCCGACGGGCTGGGATACGCCGAGATCGCCCGGCGGCTGGGCAGGCCCACGTCCACGATCAGCCGCGAAGTGGCACGCAACAGCGCGCGCGACGGATACCTGGCCGACCGCGCCCAGCAGGCCGCCGGGCAGCGCGCCCGCCGCCGCAGACCGGTTCAGGCCCCGGAGTCACCGGCCGACGGCCGGCCGGACGAGTCCGTGCGCGGTTTCGTGGAGCGGTTCGCGACGCTGCTGGTCGAGACCGGCCTTCCCCGGATGCCCGCTCGCGTGTTCGTCTGCCTGCTCACCTCCGACTCCGGGGGCCTGACGTCCGCCGAGCTCGTACGCCGGCTCCAGGTCAGCCCGGCGTCGGTGTCCAAGGCCATCGGCTACCTCGAGCCGATCGAGCTGGTCAGGCGCACACAGGAGGCCGGCCGCCGCGAGCGGTACGTCATCGACGACGACGTCTGGCTCCGGGCGTTCAAAGCCGACACCGGGGCACACGCCGAGGTCGCGGCGGCCGCGCGGCACGGGATCGAGATCTTCGGCGCCGGCACGCCCGCCGGCACCCGGCTGGGCCAGATGGCCCAGTTCTTCGCCTGGATCAGCGAGCAGATGAACGGCAGCGGCCTCACCGACGCCGTCATGCGCGACGTGCTGACGGTGCTGGCCGCGCTGGTGTACGCCGCTCGGCCACTCACCGTGGACGAACTCACCACGGCACTGGACTGGCCCGTCCAGCGGGCGGCCGATGCCCTGGACGCGATCAGCCGTCGTCCGATCCTCACCGACCCGCTCGTCGTGGAGCAGGTCGGGCGCGGCGCGTACGCCATCGCCCCGAGGCCGGACCGCCTGAGCTCCGCACAACGCGACGCCCTGATCGGCAGTCCGCGCTCGGCCTGAGGGGCTCCAGCGATCAACGCGTTGTGCGAATCAGGTAAAGTTGTACAAGTTGCTCAGGTTGTACAACTTTTCACGCCAGCCGCGTATCGTAGAACCGTCCGAAGCAGGAGAACACCTCGGAGGATCCACATGACCATTGAGGCGCTGGGCATCGCCGAAGCCCGCAGCCAACTCGGCACCCTGGTATCACGCGCCGTGCACGGCCACCAGCCCACCACCATCCGCCGTTCCAGCAGCGAGCGCGCCGTCCTCGTCTCCGAGCAGGACTACCAGGAACTCCTACGCGCCCACCGCGAGCTGGAGGCCGGCCGCGTGGCGGAGGCGATCGCCGCCCACGAGCGAGGCGAGCGCGAGATGATCACGTACGACAGCAAGGCCGCCCTGTACGCCGACCTCGACCTCCCAGCCCCCGGCGAGCGCTCTTGAAACGGCTCCTCCACGTTGACGTCCCGGTCCGCGAGATCCTGGGCCATGCCGCGCCCGGCCTGCGCACCATCATCGCGGACACCTTGTTCGACCTCGCCGAGGATCCTGAGCCACTCGCGGCCGTACCGTATGGCGGCATTCCCAGCGCATGGGAGTTACGGACCGACACTTTCCGCGTGATCTACACCCACAGCGCGGATCACGTCTCCATCTGGGTCCTCCAGATCAACACCTGAGCCCATAAGACGCGAGGGTTGTCAGCCTTTGCCGCGCGCCTCGAACCGGAGATAGAGGCCCTGCTTCTTCGGCACCGTGAGCAAGGTCTCGACGACCTTGCCCTTGAGGTCCACGATGCCCACGCCCTTGGAGGTCGCCGCGAGCAGATGGCGCTCGTCGTACCAGCCCAGCACGGGACTCCAGACAGGGCTGAAGCCCAGCTTGATCCTGGTGACGGCCTTGCCGGTGGCCGTGTCCCACACGCAGGCCGACGTCTCCAGCGACATGCAGGCGGTGACGAAGCGACGGCCCGACGGGGTGAACGTCCCCTGGCCCTGATCCGCCGGGCGCCCGCGTACGTGCCAGGTCCGCTTGACGGCGCCGGTGAGGTCGTACTGGCGGATGGCGGATTTTCCGTTCTTGCCCCAGCGCACCACGACACCCTTGCCGTCGCGGGTCCACTGGAAGCCGCCGACGGTGATGAGGGCGTTCTCGATGCGGACGAAACGGGCCTTCAACGTGGGCACGTCGATCAGGACGATGCCTTCCGAACGGGGCTCGGACCCCGCCTCGAACACGTTGAGCAGCAGGTGGCGGCCGTCCGGGGACCAGGTGGGCCAGAGTGTCTGCAGGTACTGGCCCTCCTGCGCGGGATCGGCCGGGACGGGCAGCTCCACGTTCGTCCTGTCGCCGGACTCGCGGTCCACGAACGTCATCGTCGGCTTGCCGGGGGGCCTGGTCCGGGCGAGGGTGGCCGTCCAGCGCTCGTCGGGCGACACGGCGACGTCCCCCTCGGTCTCGACGAACGCGCGCTTGGCCGGATCCCAGACCCGCATCGCGAAGGGCGGCCTGGTCGACGGCGTCGAGTAGGAGGTGAGCTGGATCGGCCGACCGGCCATCTTGGCCACGATCTTGGCCGAGGTGCCCGGCAGCTTGCCGACCGGCGGCTGGGCGAGGGCGGTGCCCAGCGCGGCGGTCATGGCCATGGCGGCGGCTAAGTTCATGATCATGTCTGCTCCTGGCAGGCTCGGATGCGTCAGCGGATCCTACAAGATCACGGGGAAGCCAGAACGCGGATCTCGGCGGCGCCGGGCTCCTAGGGTGTGGTGCGGTAGTACTCGGCTGCGGTGAACGTGGCGGGGACGCCGAGTTCGGTGGCGACCGCGCTGATGGCGCTGGCGCCGACGGCGAGGTCGGCTTGGCCGTCGGACGTGAAGTACGGTCCGATGAACTTCTCGTAATGCGCCCGGACTTCGTCCGCGGTATGTCCGCCGAGGAACGTCCGCATATGCCGCACCGTGATGTCGGGCTCGTTCTGGATCACCTGGAGGGCGCGCCGGTGGGCTCGTACGACGGCCTGGACCGCGGGATCGTCCAGCTGGAGGTAGGTGGGGTCGACGGCCACGCCGACGGTGGGGATCTGGAAGTGGTCGCCACCTCGACCATCGCGGCCACGCCCCGAACCTCACGGCGACTCACCCACGCCGTGATCCGCCGTCCTTGGCAACGACGCATCGTGGAGGACCTGCGCGCCGAATACGCCCACCAACTCCTCGCGGCCAGCCGCTAGACCACGCAGCGATGTCGGCGTGCGGGGGCTTCGGATCCAGCGGACGACTGATCGGCGGATCGGCCCGAACGGCGTTCAGTGCGGAATCGTCCAGCTCGGCGTCCAAGTCCCGGCGGCGTCGTGGCCGGTCGCTGTGGCGGCGAGGTGAGTACGGAGGGTGGCCAGCGCTGGGTGGGGGTTGTCGCGCTGCCATAGGAGCGAGTGCGGGTAGACGGGCGTCGGGTCGGTCACCGGGATGCGGCGCAGGCCATGGCCGGCGGGCCAGACCAGGCGGGTCTGCTCACCCATGAAGGTGGCCAAGGCCGGGGTGTCGGCGATGGTGTCGAGGAGCGCGTCGGAGCCGAAGTTGGGGCCGGTCGCCTCGATGGTGAGGCCGAACTCGGCGACGAGATCGTCGTAATAGGCGGCCCACTCGGTTCCGGGAACGATGCCGGGCATCCAGATCCGGTGCCCGGCGAGCTGAGCGACGGTCACCGACCGGGCGCCGGCCAGCGCGTGAGCGGGTCCGGTGAGGAGCTGGAGCGCCTCGTCGAGCACCCGGACGGAGTCGATGTCCTCGGGAAGGGGCCGGCCGGGCACGGCGACGGCGCGGAAGGACGCGTCGATCGCACCGGACCGAATGGCGGCGATGGCCGTCTCGATATCGAACAGCATCACCACATCGAGCTCGATCTCGGGATACACGCGGTGGAAGCCGCGCATCAGGCCCGATGCCGCGCTACGCGAGGCGAGCATGTCGACGCGCAGCGGACGGCGGCCGGTGCGCACGGACGCGACCGCGCGCTCGGCCACGCGCAGCAGCTCGCGCGCGTGGGGCAGGAACGCCTGCCCATCGATGGTGAGCTCGGCGCCGCGCGGGGTGCGGGTGAACAGCCGCACCCCGAGGTTGCGCTCCAGCGCGGCGATGCGCTTGGAGACGGCCTGCTGGGTGACCGCCAGCTCGGCGGCGGCCTCCTGGAACTGCCCCGCGTCGGCGGCGGCGACGAAGGTCCGGACGGTGTCGAGGTCCATGCCGACACTCTAGGGGCACAACCGTTGGTTGTGGCTGACGGCCCTGCAGTTGTTTGATCACCGGATATGGCGCGCGCTTTGATGCTTCCGATCGCGGATCGGTTGTACGGATGGGTAGCGAGGAGCATCGGGCATGAGGAACGGACACCGGTTGGGGCGGCGGTTCGGGTGGCTCTGGGGAGCGTACGGGACCAGCGCGCTGGGTACGTGGCTCGCCTTCGGCGCGTTCCCGCTGATCGCCGTCCAGGTGTTGCACGCCGGACCGGCCGAGGTCGCCGCGCTCTCCAGCGTGGGGGCCTTGGTGGGTGCGGCGGTGGCGGTGCCGCTCGGCCCGTGGGTGGAGTTCCGCCGCAAGCGGCCGGTGCTGATCGCGATGGACCTGGTGCGGTTCGGGGCGCTGCTGACGGTCCCCGCCGCGTTCGCGCTCGGCGTGCTCACCTTTCTTCAGCTCCTGCTGGTCTCGGTCGTCGTCGCGGCGGCCGACATCACCTTCCGCGCCGCCTCCGGCGCGTACCTGAAGACGTTGCTGCGGGCCGAGGACCTGCTGGTGGCCAACGCCCGATTCGAGTCCACGTCCTGGACGACCACGATCATCGGCCCGCCGCTGGGCGGCGCGGCGATCGGGCTCCTCGGTCCGGTGGCGACGGTGGTGGCCGACGCGGTGAGCTACCTGCTCTCGGCGTTGGGCATCGGCGCGATGGGCGGGCACGAGCCGCGGCCCCAGCGCCGGGACGCCGCGCGTATGCGGGCCCGGGACCTGCTCGACGGTTGGCGGTACATCCTCGCCGACACGACGCTGCGTCGGCTGTTGTGCGACACCGCCCTGTTCAACGGCCTGGTGATGGCGACCCAGCCGCTGCTGACCGTTCTGATGCTCGGCCCACTCGGGTTCGCACCGTGGCAGTACGGCCTCGCCTTCGCCGTGCCTTCGATCGGCGGGCTGCTCGGTTCGCGGCTGGCCCGGCCGCTCGTCACGTGGCTCGGGCAGCCCCGGGTCCTGGTCGTGGCCGGGGCGCTGCGCGCGCTCTGGCCCATCGGCCTGGTCTTCGTGGGGCCGGGCACCGGAGGCCTGCTGCTGGTGATGGGCGTCGAGCTTGGGCTCATCTTCTGCTGCGGGGTCTTCAACCCCGTCTGCGCCACGTACCGCCTCGAGCGCACCGCGACCGACCGGGTCGCCCGCATGCTGTCCGCCTGGTCGGTGACGATCAAGGTCTCGACCGCGCTGCTGACGGCCGTCTGGGGCGTGCTGGGCGGCCTGCTCGGCCCGCGTACGGCCATCGGCCTGGCCGGCGTGCTCCTGCTAGCGACCCCGCTGCTCCTCCCCCGCCGCCCGGCCGCCCTTCTCCCCGAGCCGGAGCCGGCACCGAGCCGCGCCTGAACGGCGCCAAGGCTGTGACCGCGCCGCCGTCCGGCTACTGTTGCTCCGCATGACGCACACGGAGATCGAGATCACCGCGGAGTTGGTACGGGATCTGCTGCGTGACCAGCACCCCGACCTGGCTGATCACCCTGTGAGACTCGGTGCGCGTGGCTGGGACAACCAGCTGTGGCGGCTCGGCGGCGACCTCGCCGTCCGGTTGCCCTGGGCGACGGAATCCGCGGACGAGCTGCTGCGCAAGGAGTACACCTGGCTGCCCGTCCTGGCCCCGCGCCTTCCGCTGCCGGTTCCCGTCCCGCAGCGCCTCGGCGAGCCCTCCGCTCTGTTTCCGCACCCCTGGATCGTCACCACCTGGGTGCAGGGCGAGCCCGCCGACCGCGCCCCCGTCACGCGCGCCGCGGAGGCGGCCGACGTCCTGGCCGCTTTCCTGACGGCTTTGCACCAACCCGCCCCCGAACAGGCGCCCGCCGGCCGGGACCGCGGGGGGCGACTGGCCGACTACTCCGAGGGGTTCGTCAAGGGGCTCGCCTCGGCCACCGAGATGGGGCTGATCCCCGACCCGGACGCCGTCCGCGCGGTCTGGGACGACGCCGTCGCCGCGCCCGACTGGACAGGCCCGGCGCTATGGCTCCACGGCGACCTGCATCCGGCCAACGTCCTCACCGCGGACGGCACCATCTGCGGCGTGATCGACTTCGGCGACCTGTTCGCGGGCGATCCGGCCGCCGACCTCGCCGCCGCCTGGAGCCTGCTGCCGGACGGCGCCGCCGACCGCTTCTATGACGCCTACCAACCGACCCCGGACGCCGCGACCCTGCGCCGCGCACGCGGATGGGCGGCACGCCGCGCCCTCGGCGGCATTCATATCGGAGAAGCCGGCGTCCGCGGCCGCCCAGGCGGCAAGGCCACGTGGGGCCCACCCGCCCATGCCGCACTGCGACGCCTCATCGCGACGGCCGATCGCTGATCAATCGGTGCCCACCGCGCTCGGATACCTTCGCGGCGGTCCGGGCCATGCCGGGGTCTGCTCGCACTCATCGTTCCATGATCGAACGCGGGCGGCCCAGGACGTACAGACTCTGGGCGCCTTCCGCGCACACTGCGCTTCCGTCCGCCGGCCAGGCGAGGCCGGCGATCTCCTCGGCAGTTTGGCAGGCCAGCTCTCGCGAGCCGTTCCACAGCTTGACGACCCCGTCCTGCCCGCCGGTGGCCGGCCAGGCACCATCGGGGGAGATCGCAAGCGCATTGACCCGGTTCCGGTGAGGGGTCGGACGGGCGCGTTCGCGGCCGTCCGGATCCCCTATGCGCACCCGGCCGTCCTGGCTGCCGGTGGCCAGCCAGTCGCCGTCCGGCGACATCGCCATCTTTTCGGTGTTCCAGCTGGACTCACCGCCGAAACTGGCGCGGGAATCGCTGCCGGCGAGACGGGCAAGGGTTCTGCGGATGATTCGGCCCAGCGGGTGGTGAGGCGTCACGCCCGGCCGAGGTGCTCGTCCAGGTGGCGGGCCGCGCGGATGAGTCCGCTCGACCCCTTGCGGGCGGCGATCCCGGCGACCTCGGGAATCGGGCCACGCGCCGCGGCCCAGCGGGCCAGGCGGACGGCGAGCTCCAGGGCCCGGGTGTGGGCGGCGTTGCCCCGCTCCCCCGGCTCCGGCAGGAACACCGGCAGCAACCCGCGCATGATCGCCCAGGCCTCATGGTGCGCTCCCTTGCGCGCCACGTCCTCCAGGCCCGCGCAGGCCTGGCTCATGGGGATCCCGATCCTGCGCAGGCACAGGCCGAGCTGCCGGCCGCACTCCTCGGCGGGCAGACACTTGGCGGCGGCTGCCCGCAGCAGCAGTTCGCGGCAGTGTTCGGCGTGCCAGCCGTGTTCGGCCAGCAGCATGCCGAGCAGGAAGGCCATCCCCTCGCCCACGGGGCCGTCCTGGTAGCAGAGCGCGGTCACGTACGTGTGCAGGTAGCCCGGGTGCTGCCAGCTGTGAGCCATCTGCGGGACGAGGTGCATGGCCGCCGCTTCCCGGTCGGAGGGCAGCATCAGCCGCACCGAGTCCGGACCAACGGCGGGGACGCTCCAGATCGAGTGGGGCGGGTCGGACAGCAGCGCGTCCACCAGCGGCATCCCCGTCGGCTCCAGCCGGACGACGGCGCGCGGGAAAGGTGCCGGCCATCCCCTAGCCCCGAGGGGCGCATCGGCCGGCGGCCATTCCAGCCGCGTCTCGGGTTCGGGCCGCTGCCTCAGCCAGCGCTCCAGCGCGGCGCCCGCCTCGGAGTGGCGGGCCAGCCGGCCGGCTTGGGCGCGCACCTCGGGATCCACCTCGCGTGGCAGCCGCAGCAGCGCCTGCTGCAGGTCGGCGGGCAGGGGCCGTACGTCCGCGTTCTGGTAGCCCTCGATGCGGTCGGCCAGCTCGGCGGGGTCGATGTGGCCGGAGATGCGCGTCGGGGTGGCCAGGAGGTACGGCGGCAGCGTCTCTTCCTTCAGCGCGCTGTGGATCTCGGCGCAGCGCAGGAGCATGGCCCAGTACGGCGGTGACATCGCCTGCCGGCGGGGCAGCCGTTCGTGTGGCTCGGCCTCCCGCGGGCTCGGTTCGCGTTGGCGCACCGTGGCCAGGAAGACGCGCTCCCCTTCCGGTTGCGGCGCGGTGAGGCTCTCGGCGTCCTGAAGGGGGAAGCCCAACTCTCCCAGGCTCGCTGCGAGGTTGTGGAGCACGCCCGGAGTCAGAGGAGTGGGACGGGTAGTGGTACGCGGTTCCTGTCCGGGGTTGGTGGACTCGCGCAGCAGCGCCTCGGTCCAGTCGGTCAGGTTCGGCCACTCCTTTCGGGCGTACAGGTCGGTCGAGCGGAGTGGATGCTTCCTGTTGTGGGGGTTGCGGACGAAGCCGTCGAGCCACCGATCGAGCGCGTATTCGTGGTGGAACTGGTCGAAGGTGCCGGCGAGGTCGTCGATCGGGCCGGGGAAGGACCGGCGGCTCGGCACACTGAACGCCGGCAGCCCGACGGCCTCGAAGCCGTCGGAATCGAAGGCGCCGGGAGGCGGCGCGGTGGTGCCGTAGGCCTCGGTCAGGTGGGCCGCCAGATCCGGGGGCAGAACGCCCGCCGCCTCCCGGACCGCCTCGGCTCCGGCCAGCGTGAACCGTCCGGCGTGCTTGACGGCCAGCCGGACGGACCGCTGCCTGACCTCGTAGGACTCGCACAGGAACGCCGAGGCCAGCGCGGGCGCCAGATGGTCGAGGTCACCGCCGGCCGCACGGGCGGCCTGGTCGAGCAGGGTGAGCCCGGCGCGCACGAGCTTGCCTTCGGGGCGGAACAGGAGCGCCGCCACCGCCTCGTTGACGTCCTCGCCACTCAACCCGCCCGCTCCGCTCGGCCCGTCCTCGCCGCTCGGCCCGTCCTCGCCGCTCGGCCCAAGTCCGCCGCTCGGCCCGTCTCCGCCGCTCGGCCCGCCCGCGCCGCGCAGTTGCCGCAGGGCCAGTTCGGCGACCGGACCCGGAGCGGCGGGCAGCAGCCGCAGGTAGTCGCGCACACGTTCCGGGCTGTGCCGGGGCTCCAGCAGATCGTGCAGGCGGACGAAGAACCGCAGGTCCGTCGCGCTGCCGCCGCGCAGGAACCGGCGTACGCACCCGTCGACCAGTGCCTCCCGCTCGACACGCCCGGCCTCGGCCAGGTCGCGCAGCGCGTACAGCCAGGACCGGCGGCCCTCCTGCCCCTCCGCGCCCCGGTCGTCGCGCAGCACCCGGCCCACGCCTTCGGCTTCGAACAGGCGCGGGATCAGGTGCTCGGCCAGGGGGTCGTTTTCGAGGTCGGGCGTGGTGGACACCCAGGCGACCACCAGCGGCTCGTGGTCGGGAAGCGGAGCTGCGGTGCGGCGCAGCAGTTCCAGCGCCAGCGCGACGGTGCTGTCCTCAAGCTGCCGACGGGTGCCGCGCAGGCGTCCTGCCACGCGTACGGCGAGGTCGGCCTGCCACTCGGGTGGGCGCGCGGCGATGACCCGCAACAGCGGCTCCAGGGGGAGGCCTGCGCTCCGGCCGGCGAAGTCGCGCCGGAAGATCCAGGCGGCGACCGCTGCCGCGCCACCCAGAGTGCCCGCGCCCGCGATCAGCATGGGGGCGATCCAGTCGTCGCGCATCGTCCAGGGGACGTGGCGGTGCTGGTGGGCGCGATGGGAGCCGGTCGACCACCACCGGTGGAAGGCCTCCTCCTCGGGCACGCCGCGGGCCACCTCGGCGTCGATGAACGTCTTGCGAGCCTGTTCCTTCTCGGCTGTGGCCTGGGCCCGCAAACGGTCGAAGCGCTCGTGCGTGGACTGCCGGGCAGCGCCGATGTGGCGGGGCAGCCGACGGGCCGTCTCGCGGCGCCCGGCCGTATCCAGGCGTAACACCTCATCGGCCGTCCTGGACGCGTCACCCTCGTCGATGGCCCGCGCCACACGCTCCCACCCGCTCACGCGCCCACCCCCACGAGGCCGTCACGCCGAGGGGAGCGGGAGTGCGGAAGGCGGGCGCCGTGAGGCGCCGACAGAGCGGTGGTCATGACGCAGACCATAGAGATCGTCCCCGACAGAAGCCGTCGGGACAGAATCCGATGGCCGCCTGGAGCACCCGCCGCCGTATCACCAGCCCCTCCCCTGGCCAGGGACGTGCGGGTGGCCGTCACCTCGGCCGTCTCTCCGAAGGAGGTGGCCGGAAGTGTCGCGGCGAAGGCAGCCGGTCAGACCGTGGCCGGTTTGGGGGTTGGGGAGAGGTTGGCGAAAAGGCGTTCCTCGGCCATTCTCCTTCGTCACCTACAGTTTGGACCAAAGCCCATTTTCATCGGATGTCTCAAGCAAACAATCTCACAGTCGGCGACGCTCACAGAGCCGCGTGATCTCACCATCTGGGACGTAATCCATGCTGAAGCCGCCCATTGTCTTCCGTGAGATCGCCTCCTATTGTGGACAGAGCTTGCATAAGTGAGCACGACCCCCCGCCATACATCCGATGGGTGCGAGAACGATGAACGTGACCGTGTGGAACGAGTTCTACGAGGAGAAGAAGTTTCCCAGCGTCTCGTCGGTGTATCCCGACGGTCTGCACGTGGTGCTCGAACAGGCGCTGGCCGAACACCTCGGCCCCGAGGCCGACACACGCGTCGCGCTTCAGGAGGAGCCCGAGCACGGTCTCAGTGAGGCGGTGCTGGAGGCCACCGACGTCCTGCTGTGGTGGAGCCATCTCAAGGACGACGAGGTCGGCGACGAGGTGGTCGAGCGGGTCAAACGGCGCGTACTCGACGGCATGGGCCTGCTCATCCTCCACTCCGCCATCGGTTCGAAGATCGCCAAGGCCCTGCTCGGCACGTCCGGCCAGATGACCGGCTGGCGTCACGGCGACAGCGAGCTGCTCTGGACGATCCTGCCGGGCCACGAGATCGTCAGCGGCGTTCCCAACCCCGTCGTCATCCCCGCTGGCGAGATGTACGGCGAGCCGCTCGACATCCCCGCGCCGGACGAGCTCGTCTTCATCAGCTCCTACCAGGGCGGCGAGGTGCTGCGCAGCGGCTGCGGCTTCCACCGGGGCCGGGGCCGGATCTTCTTCTTCGCCCCGGGGCACGAGGAGTCCCCGATCTACTTCCAGCCCGAGATCAGGCGCATCCTGGCCAACGCCGTACGCTGGGCGGCCCCGCCCGCCCAGCCCCAGCCGAGGTCCGCCAGGCAGGGCGAGTACCCGAAGAACTGGTGGGTCCAGGCATGACCGGCGACCACCGCACCAACCTGATCCAGATCGGCCTCGGCCCGTGGGGGACGGACTGGGCCACCAAGATCCTCCCGCGGCTGCCCGACGCCCACGTGACCGGCTGGGTGGACGCCTCCCCTGACGCGCGTACGGCGTTCGTCGCCGCGACCGGCGCCGACCCGGGCACCGTGTTCGCCACCGTGGAGGAGGCGCTGGAGGCGACCGGGGCCGTGGCCGCGATCGCGCCGGTCGCGATCGGCGCGCACGTCGCCGTCGCCAGGCAGGTGCTCCAGGCCGGCGCCCATCTGTTGCTGGAGAAGCCGTTCGCACTGGACGCGGCCACCGCCCGGGAGCTGGCCGACCTCGCGGCCGAGCGCGGCCTGGTCTTCGGCATCGACCAGAACTACCGGATCTTCCCCGGCGTCCCGATCGTCCGCGAGCTGCTCGAACGGGGGGCCGTCGGCACCATCCGGCGGGTCTCGCTCGAATGGCACCGCATCCACCAGGGCGTCAGGGACTCCAATGCGCTGATCGAGCTGGCCATCCACCATTTCGACCTGATGCGCCACCTGTTCGGGCGCGAGGGCGTGGCGATCACGTGCGTACCGGTGACGCCGGTGCGTTCGGCCCAGGACCGTACGCCGGGAGCGAGCCTCATCGTCGAGCTGGACGGCGGGATCACGATCGACTACGTGCTGTCGAGTCAGGGAGTCGACGCGCAGACGCCGTGGCCCGGGGTGTGGCGGATCTCCGGTGACGACGGGCTGCTCAGGTGGGGCGCCGCGCCGGACGACCACCGGGCCGTGTCGATCACCGACGGGGACGGGAACGTGACCCCGGTCGAGGTGCCCGAGCTGCCGCTGTTCGAGCGGGCCGGGGTGCTGCGGGCGTTCATCGACGCGGTCGCGGGCACGGGCGCGCCGACCTCGCCCGCCGCCGACAACGCGCGCAGCGTCGCGATGCTGGAGGCCGCGCTGACCTCGGCCCGCACCGGGGAGCGTACGAGGGTCGAGCGGTGGTGACGGCCGTGGCCGACCGGGCCGCGGCACGCGAACGGCACGTGCTGTTCGAGGACGTCACGGTCCCGTGGAATCCACCACCGCGACCTGGTCGGACGCCAAGCTTTCAGGCGCTGACTTCGGCCTCGCGAGAGCGGGCGTCCTCGGCGGTGCGAAGGTGGCGGACGGGTGACAGCAGCACCCACACCGGTGCCGGCGCGAGCCCGATGCCTCCCGCCAGCAGTGCGGGGGGAGGCCGATCAGGGCGCCCAGCGGGAGCACGCCGAACGACAGCGTGCGGTAGGCCGCGTTGGCCACGACGGGCGGCACGGCGACCGCCCGGCACTACCAGCGGGTCAAGGCCCGGAAAGGGCGAGGTGCTACGCCGGGATGAGGCCGAGTTGCCGCAGTTGTGAGTAGAGGTCGACCACTCCCCAGATGTCGATGATCTGGCCGTCGGCGAAGCGGGCGATGAAGATCTCCTGGTAGATGACGGATTTGCCGGTCGCGGGCATGCCCCGGTATTCACCGGAGTTGGTCCCGGTGACCGTCTGCCGAGCGACGATCTTGTCTCCCTCGGCGAGCAGATCCTCCATCGTCACGTGAATGTCGGGGAACGCGCGCAGGAGGACCCCCCAGATGCGCTTCTGCGCCTGCACCGCGGGCATGTCGGTCGGCTCCGCGGTGTGGAAGCGCCCGTCCGGGTGAATGAACTCGTCGATCGCCTTCGAGATGATCTCCAGATCGCCGCTGTTGACGGCGTCGTGGAAGCGGTGGTAGGTCTCCTTGTTCCGCACTTCCTGGCCTGCTGACATGACGTCTCTCCTTGGATCGTGGTGAAAGCAGCGTCTCGGTAGTTACGACCAGACAGCCCCCCGGATTGTGAGGCGTCGCCACGGGGACGATCACTGCGGTTCGCCGGTGATCCAGTTCCAGCCGGTGATCGTGGTACGCATCAGGCGGGCGGCGGTCGACAGGTTGCTGTCGGCGCCCCAGAACAGGGTGAGCGCGCGACGGCAGTCGGGGCTGTCGACGGCGGTCCAGACGAGCGGGGCACGGGTGGTGGCCCGCCGGGCGATGGCCGGGATGAGACCGATGCCGAGTCCCGCGCTGATGAGATCGGCTATGGCGCTGTGCTCGTCACTCTCGCAGACGATCTTCGGCGTCAGACCTCTGGCGGCGAAGAGCTGATCGAGGAGCCGGCGCTGCCAGTGCCCCTGGCGGGCGGTGATGAAGGGCTGATCGGCGAGTTCGTCGATGCTCACCGAGGTACGGCCCGCCAGCGGATGATCCAACGGCGTGGCCACCCCCACCGCCTCATCCAGCAACCGCGTCGCCGCCAAGCCCTCGGTGGGGATCGGCTGCGAGGCGACGCACAGATCCACCTCCTGGGCCCGCAGGCGGCGGGCCATGTCCTCGGCCGGCGTCCAGAGAAGTTCGACCTCGATGGCGGGATGAGCTCCCTTGAAGGCCGCCAGCGGCCCGGTGAGGGTGAGGAAGGTCTCCGACCCAAGCCGCACGGTGCCCGCACCCTCGCTGGTGGCCTCCGCGACGGCGCGCCGTCCCGCGTCGAGCTCACCGAGGGAGCGTTCGACATAACCGCGAAAGAGCTTGCCCGTGTCGTTCAGCCGCAGCCGGCCGCTCCGCTCGAACAGCGGCGCGCCCAGCTCACTCTCCAGGCGGGCGATGGTACGGCTCAGCGAAGGCTGGGCGACGCGCAGCTCGTCGGCCGCGCGGCTGAGGTGTTCCAGCCGCGCCACCACCAGGAACTGCCTGAGCGTGTGCAGGTCCATCATGCCTCCCAGCACATAACACCATAGCGATATTGATCTTAGGCAAGATAACGCACAAGCCATAGTGTCGAGGCGCTTGCGAATGAGACAGACAGAGTGAGGAGGATCCCTCATGCTCACCGTTGCCGCGCATCGGACGGGGTGGACACTGCGGGCCGTCGTCAGCGCGCACGTGGTGGCGATCGCCGGCCAGCCGGTGTTCGCCGGGGCGTACCTGACCGGTGACTTCGACAGCCTGCGCTCGCACGCGGTCGGCGCCGACGTGGTCACCTCCATCGGCTACCTGCAGGTGATCGTGGCGATCGTGGTGTGGCTGCGGCTACGTCAGGTCTGGCCGTTCGTTGCCACGATGGCGGTGGTGGCGGCCGAGACCGTGCAGTACTTCGCCGGATTGGACGGCGCGCTGTGGCTGCACATCCCGTTGGGGGTGATGACCGTCGTCGCGGTCGTCGTGCTGTTCATCGCCGTCTGGCGCCAACCCCTGCTCCGGCGAGTGCGAGAGGCCCGCGATGCGTGAGCGCGACATGACCAGGCGGCGGGTACTGGGCATCGGCGGGGCGCTCGGGCTGATGACGGCCACCGGGCTGTCGGCCTCGGCGGCGCTGGCGCGCAGGCCGTCGTTCACCGGCGCCGAGTTGCGCAGTGCCGTACCGCTGCCGCCGCCTTTCCAGGTGCCGCTGCCGATTCCCTCCGTACTGGCGCCGGTCAGCGCCTCGGGCGGCGCCGACCGTTACGCGATCACCCAGCGCGAAGCGAGCGCGGAGATCCTGCCCGGTGTCAGGACGCCGCTGTGGACCTATGACGGCACCTTCCCCGGGCCGACGATCGAGTCGCGCCGCGGCCGGCCGGTCACCGTGACGCACCGCAATGAGCTGCCCGTGCCGACCGTCGTGCACCTGCACGGCGGGCGGACCCCGGCGGCTTCCGACGGCTACCCGACCGACCTCCTCCTGCCCGACGGCCGGCAGGAGACCGCCATGCACATGGGGCACGGCATGCACGATCCGCGCGCGGTAGTGACCACGCTGACCCGCGACTACACCTTCCCGCTCGACCAGCGGCCGACGCTGCTCTGGTACCACGATCACCGGATGGACTTCACCGCCCCCGCGATCTGGCGCGGCCTGGCCGGACTGCACATCGTCCGCGACGACGCCGAGGACGGGCTCGGCCTGCCCGCCGGGCCACGCGAACTGCCCCTGATGATCGCCGACCGGGCGTTCGCGGCCGACGGCAGCCTCGCCTACCCCGCCCTGCGGGATCGACCGGGCGTGACCGACCCGTACCTCGGCGGCGTCCTCGGCGACGTGATCCTGGTCAACGGCGCCCCCTGGCCCGAGCACGAGGCCGACGCCGCCCGCTACCGGCTGCGCGTCCTGAACGCCTCCAACGCCCGCCACTACGAGCTCGAAGCGGTCACCGACGACGGCCGCCGGCTCGACCTCGTCCAGGTCGGCGCCGACCAGGGACTGCTCGCGGCGCCGGTCACCCACCGCGTCCTGCCGATCGCACCGGCCGAACGCTACGACGTGATCGTCGACTTCTCCGGCGTCGCGATCGGCAGCCGCGTCCGAGTCGTCAACCGGCTCGGCTCCGGCCGTACCCGCGACGTGATGGCCTTCCGCATCGCGCGCGCCGCCGCCGACGGCAGCCGCGTCCCGCGCACGCTCTCCGCCGATCTGCCGGCCTGGCGCCGGTCGGATGCCGTCAGGGTGCGCGAGTTCGCCTTCCGCACCGGGCGGATGAACGGTGGTCACGGGTGGCTGATCGGCGGGCTGCCGTTCGACCCCGGCCGTTCCGACGTCACCGTCGGTCTGGGCGAGGTCGAGGTGTGGCGGCTGGTCGCCGACGTCCATCACCCCGTCCACCTGCACCTGGTCGGCTTCCGGGTGCTCTCGCGCAGCGGCCGGCCGCCGCTGCCGCACGATGCGGGTCTGAAGGACACCGTCTCGTTGCGGCCGGGCGAGTCGGTGGAGATCATCACGCGGTTCGACGGATATCGCGGCCGGTACCTCTTCCACTGTCACAACGCCGAGCACGAGGACATGGGCATGATGGCCAACCTCGAGATCATCTGACATTTCGCGCATAGGACAGGAAGAAGTCCCGGACATCCTCGGCGAGCAGCTCCGGCACCTCCATCGCGGCGAAGTGGCCGCCGCGCTCGAACTCCGACCAGTGCCTGATGTCGTACAGCCGCTCGGCCAGCGGTCGCACCGACTGCGTGATGTCGTGCGGCAACACCGCCACGCCGACCGGCACCGGGCACGGCACGCCCTGCCCGCGGGGAACGTCGTGGTGCAGCCGCCCCGAGGAGGCCGCGGTGGCGGTCAGCCAGTACAGCGAGATGTCGGTGAGCATCCGATCGTCGCTGACCGGCGTGCGCGGGTCGGTCCACTGCGCGAATCGCTCGGCGATCCAGACCAGCTGGCCGACCGGTGAGTCGGTCAGCGCGTAGCCGATGGTCTGCGGGGTGAGGGCCTGCAGACTCTGGTACGGCGGGCGGTTCGCCATCAGCTGCCGGACCTTGTCCAGCCGGGCTTCATCGGTTTCGGACAGCTCGATGCCGGCGTCCGGGTCCGGCCGGGTCGGCAGGTAGTTGATGTGCACCGCGACGACCTGCTCGGGTGCCACCGCGCCGAGCGCCAAGGAGATGCCCGCGCCGAAGTCGCCACCCTGCGCGCCGTAGCGCTCGTATCCGAGACGCCGCATCAGCTCGGCCCACGCCCGCGCGATCCGGACGGCGTCCCAGCCGCGCTCGTGGGTCGGCCCGGAGAAGCCGTAGCCGGGGATGGACGGGATCACCAGGTGGAAGTCGCGCGACAGCGGCTCGATCATGTCGAGGAACTCCAGGAACGAACCGGGCCAGCCATGGGTGAGGACCAGCGCGAGCGCGTCCGGCTTCGCAGACCGGACGTGGACGAAGTGGATGTTCTGGCCCTCGATCTCGGTGGTGAAGTGCGGAAGCTCGTTGAGCTCGGCCTCGTGCTCGCGCCAGTCGTAGCCGGTGCGCCAGTACTCGGCCAGTTCCTTGAGCCGCGCCAGCGGGAAACCGTAGTCCCACCCGGCGTCGGCGACCTCGTTGGGCCAGCGGGTGCGGGAGAGGCGGTCGGTCAGATCGTCGAGATCGGCTTGGGGGATGTCGATGCGGAACGGCGTGATCATGGTCTTGACTCCAGAGGGGCTCATTCGGCGTCCAAACGTTCGGACGACTAACGTTTACTCGCCAAACGATAGCACAATCATTAGTGCTCCAAACGATTCGTTAGACTTGTCCCATGGAGAACCCATCCGAAAAGACGCCCGCCAGGTGGGAGAACCTGCCCAGCTGGCTGCTCGGCCAGACCGCCAACCACGCGCACCGCCTGGTGGGCGACGGGTTCTCGGCCGTCGGCGCCCGCGGCTACCACTACCGCCTGCTGGCGACGCTGGAGGAGCTCGGCCCGGCCAGCCAGGCCGCGCTGGGCCGCCGTAGCGGCATCCACCTCAGCGACATGGTCGCGACGATCAACGAGCTCGCCGATCACCAACTGGTCGAGCGCGCCCCGGACCCCTCCGATCGGCGGCGCAACATCGTCTCGCTGACCTCAGCGGGCAAGCGGCAACTGCGGCGGCTGGAGAAGCAACTGGCAGAAAGCCAGGACGAACTGCTGGCTCCGCTGTCACCTGAGGAGCGCCAGCGGCTGACCGAGCTGCTGTCGAAGCTGTTGGATCACCACAACGGACGAACCGGCACACCTGAAGAGCCATGGCGCTGAAATCTGGTCGACAAGCGAACCCACGATGCACTGTGATGGTCCGGCCGCCCGCCGCATCGGAGTGGGCCGATCGCAGGAGCTGCTCTTGGCGACCTCGAGGACCGCGGACACCCGCCCCACGATCAATGCCGCACTGGCCAGGAGGCTGGTCGACACGCAGTTCCCGCAGTGGGCCTCGTTGCCTCTGGACCTGCTCGATCCAGCCGGCTCGGACCATGTGATCTACCGGCTCGGCGAGCAGTTGTCCGTCCGGCTGCCCCGCCACGCCGGCGCCGTCGGGCAGGCCGCGAAGGAACTTGAGTGGCTCCCCCGGCTCGGCCCGCGACTGCCCCTGGCCGTCCCGGTGCCGGTGGGAGTGGGTGAGCCCGACTTCGGCTATCCGTGGCGGTGGGCGGTGTCCCGCTGGCTGGCGGGCGAGGTGGCGACCGTCGAGGCACTGGCCGACTCGTCCACGGCCGCCGTCGAACTGGCGGAGTTCCTGGCCGCCCTTCAGCGGTTCAGGCCCGAGGACGTTCAGCCCCTGGAGGCTCGCGAGGACCTCACCGGCCGGCCGCTGGCCGCCCGGGACCGCGCGACGCGGGCCGCCATCGCGGAGGTCGGCGGCGTGTTCGACGCCACCGCCATGACCGAACTGTGGAACGCGGCCCTGAACGCCCCCGGATGGGATCGCCCTCCGGTCTGGTTCCACGGCGACTTCCACACCGGCAACCTGCTGACCGTCGACGGCCGTCTCAGCGCGGTCATCGACTTCGGCGAGCTCGGCATCGGCGATCCGGCCTGTGACCTGACCATCGCCTTCACCCTGATGTCGGCCGGCAGCCGGGCCGTCTTCCGGTCCACGCTCGGCGTGGACGACGCCACCTGGACCCGGGGCCGCGGCTGGGCCCTCGCCACCGGCCTGAACGCCTACACCGCCTATGCCGCCGTCAGCCCGAGGATCGCCGCGCAGACCACCCGTCAGATCACCGAGGCCCTCATCGGCTAGAGCCTGTACGGACTTTGGGCCGCCGGAAGGCCCCCGGGCCGACATGTCCTGAGGCAACGCGGGACAGGGTCAGTGAGCTCTTCCACGATCACGATTCCTCCTTCTCGGTACCGGTACCGGGTGGTCGGAGCAGCCGGCGTAGCCGGTCCACGGCCTGGCCGAGTCCGGCCCGGTCGGCTGTCGCCGCGACGTACCGGTCGGGGCGGATGACGACGAAGCGTGTGGAGTGCCGGGTGAACCACTCGCGCAGGTGCCCCTCGAGGTCCTCGACGACCTGCGTCCGTGGGTGGACGGTAGCGCGCCGCGCCAGCCCGGCGCGCGAGTCCACGACCTTGACGAAGGTGGCGCCGAGCGGGATGAGGTAGTCGCGCTGGGCGCCGGAGAGGTGCTCGGCCGGGTCGGCGCCGAAGCCGACCAGCGCGAACCAGGGGCCGAGCACGTCGTCCAGGCGCAGGACGTCACCCTCGGCGTTCTCGACCAAAGGCTGGATGAACATGCGCCCGACCGGCGACCGACGGCCGTGCCCGTCGGGGACCACGACGCCGTCGGTGTACTGCGGCATCGGCTTGAACCGCATCTGCAGGACCCAGTCGCGCATCACCGGCGCTCGCACGACGGCGCGGAAGAACAGGTCGCGCGCGGTCGCCACCAGGCGGTTGGTGGGTGACAGGATGCGGCCGAGCGTGGTCGACAGGTCGATCATCGCCTGCGCGTGGGGGCGCCGCTCGGTGTCGTAGGTGGCCAGGATGCCGGGATCGGCGTGCTGCCTGACGGCCGCGGCGATCTTCCAGGCGACGTTGGTGACGTCGCGGATGCCGGTGTTCATCCCCTGACCCGCCCAGGGCGGCATGAGGTGGGCGGCGTCGCCGACGAGGCACACGCGGCCGACGGTGAACCTTCGTGCGATGCGCGAGTGGTGGGTGTAGACGCGTGCCCGGATGATGTTCAGCCGCGTCGGGTCCTCGACATGGTGACCGAGTAGCTCGTGCACCTTGTCGGTCTTGAGCATCTCATCGGCGTCCTCGCCGGGGAACAGCATGAACTCCCAGCGCCGGAAGTCGTGCGGTAGGTGCACGCAGACGTACGGCCGTGCCGGATCGCAGTGCAACCCGGTGTACTGGGCCTCGAGGGGGTCGTTGTCGCACTCGACGACCACCCACTTGTGCGGATGTGTGTCGCCCTCCAGTTCCACGCCCAGCAGTTCGCGGACGGTGCTGCGGCCTCCGTCGGCGCCGACCACGTACTCGGCGCGGACGCGCAGGGTCTCGTCTCCGGAAGCGTGGACGTGGAGCTCGACCCCGTCGCCGTCCTGCTCCAGCCGGACGACCTCATGCCCGAGCAGCACCCGCACGGAGGGGAACCGGTCCAGGCCGCGGCGCAGCGTTTCTTCGCAGGTGGGTTGCATGAAGATATTGCGCCGGGACCAGCCGTACTCGCGCGTGGCCGGGCGAACGTCGGCGAAGCACTGGTTGCGGGCGTCGAAGAACCGCAGCGGCACGTTCTGGATCATGTTCTTGATCAGCTCGTCGGCCAGGCCCACGGCCTGGAAGCTGCGCAGGGATTCATCGTCCATGCCGACCGCGCGCGGGTAGTCGATGATCTCAGGGGAGCGCTCGATGAGCAGGGCGTCCACGCCGTACATGCCGAGGAAGTTCGCGAGGGTGGCGCCTGCCGGGCCGGCGCCGACCACGGCGACCTGGGTCCGCAGTGTGGGGGTCACAGCAGGCCCCGATGCCGGTCCAGGAACCGCAGCAGCACGGCCAGGTAGCCGGCCGGGTTGTCGTCGTGCACGTAATGCCCGGCCTCGGGAATCTCCTCCCAGGTGATCAGCGGCTGGCGGGCGGCCATCTCCGCGCACGTCTCGGCGGGCAGGAAGTCAGACCGCGCACCGCGCAGCACCAGCGTCGGGCACCGCAGCGCCTCGACGTGCGGCCACAGGTCCACCGAGCGGCCGGGTTCGGGATCCAGCCGCGCTCGCGCGATGCCCTCGACATCGAACTTCCACACCCACGTGCCGTCGGCGGCCGCATGGACCGTGTTGTCGACGCGGGAGTCGAGCGCGGCCTGCGAGACGTCCGGGCGCACGCTCCGCCAGTACGCGCGCGCCTCGTCCCGTCCGGCGAACGCACGCGGCGTCCGCTCGAGTTCACGCCTGATCCGCTCCGCGCCCGCGCCGGACGCCGACGAACCCGGCCCGATGTCCTCGATCAGCGCGAGCCGGACCCGCTCCGGGCGCCGTGCCGCGTAGACGATCGCGTTGGTGCCGCCCATGGAATGACCGACGAGCGTGAAGCGCCGCAGGTCCAACGCGTCTACGAGCTGTTCGAGGTCGCTGACGTAGGCATCGGTGACGTATTCCCCCGCCGGGTCCCAGGCGCTGTCGCCGCGGCCCCGATGGTCCAGGGCGATGAGCCGATGGCGATCGGCCAGCGCCGCCGCCACCGCCTCCCACGTCCGCGCATAGCTTCGCAGCCCGTGCAGCAGCACGATCGGGGGCGCGTCCGGCTCGCCCCACTCCACGTAGTGCGCGCGAAGACCGTTCAGCGTGGTGAACCGGTCGGCGCCCGCGGTCGGCTTCGTCGGCACGGCCACGCTCACCGCAGCCCGTCTCGGCCCTCGATCGCACCGGCCGTCAGCCCGCCGAGGCGCGCGTGCAGCCGGCCCCGGGTGGCGAAGGCGAAGATCGCCACCACCTCGTCCGGAGCGGGCGCGTCGGTGAAGGTCACGGTGACGGTGTCGTAGTGCGAGCGCACGTAGAGGGCGTCCTTGTGCGCGAGCGGCACGTCGATGCTCGTGCCGGGAGCGGCGCGCTTGCCGGTGGAGGGCACCCAGGACTTCCCGCCGCCGACCGCCTCCCGGACCGGGTCGGCGAACACCTGGGTGAGGAAGGCGTTGCCGTGCTCGTACTCGCCGTTGACGCCCACCAGGCAGGCCTTGCCGTAGCTCTCGATCGGCCGGCCTTCGGCCCCCGACTTGACCCGGCGGCCGAACTCCAGGCCGAGCGCGGCCGAGCGGCCCACGATCTCGTCGAGGGATTCGCTGTACCGGCCCGCGTAGGGGTTGTGGATCGCCGCGGCGATGACGATCTTCCGCACCGGCTCGCCGTCGGCGAGGGCGCCGGTCTCGGTGGCCAGGGTGTCCTCGATGGAGGTGAACCACTTACGGATGTGGTAACCCTCGAAATTCGGGTCGCGCATGAGGTCTCTCCAGTGATCAGGTGTAGAGCGGATCGAGATCGACGGTCTCGCTCGGCGCGTTGTGCGCGCCGAGGATCCGCTTGCCTTCCTCGTCGTCCTGCACGGTTTCGCAGAAGAACTCGAAGCGGTTGCCGTCCGGGTCGGTGAAATACACCCCGAAACCCACCTTGTGGTCGGTGGTCTTCACCACGGGCACACCCTTGCTGAGCAGCATGCCGTACAGGCGGCGCAACTCGTCCAGGTCACCGTCGATCTCCAGGCCGTAGTGCTGGAGCCCGATGCCGCCGGGCCGGGCACCGTCCTCGGCGCGGATCAGCGCGATGTCGTGGTGCTTGAGCCCGTAGGAGAGGAAGACCCATTCCGGCCCTCGTGCGGTGACCTCCATGCCGAGCACGTCCTCGTACCATTTCGCCGAGGCCTCGGGGTCGGCGACGAACAGCGACAGGTGGGTGCGCCGCACGCGTGGTTTCACGGCGTCGTTCGTGGACTGCGATGCGTCGTTCTTGGTCGTCAACGTTGCCTCCTTAGTGGGCACCGGGACCCGCGGCAACGGCCGGGGTCCATGCCACGTCGGTGATTTCGGGGAACTCGCGCCATTCCTTGGTCCAGGTCCGTCCGGCGTCGGTGGACCGCAGGAGGTGGCCGTACTTGGTGCCGGCGAAGACCGTCGAAGGGTCGGCCGGGTGGGTGCCGAACGCCCACACCGTGGAGTTGGCCGGGGTGTCGAGCTCGGCCTCGGTCCAGGTCTGCGCGAGGTCGGTCGAGTAGAGGATCTTCGTCATCGTGCCGGGTGTCGCGTCGCCGATGCCGAGCAGGAGTTCGTCGGTACCGGGGATCGGCATCACCAGGCGGGTGTAATAGATTCCGTACTTCCGGCGGGTGTCCTGCCGGGTCCAGGTCCGGCCGTCGTCCTGGCTGACGAACAGCGCGTTGACGACGGCGACCACGATGGTCTTGGGCGGACCGGCGAGGACCACGATGCAGTGGATGTCGGAGTTGGTGACCCCGTCAGGCAGCGACGCGGGGGTGCCGTCCACGCGCTGCCAGGTGTCACCCCGGTCGTGCGTGCGCCACAAGCCGCCCTCTTCGACGCCGAACCACGCACCCCCGGTGTCGACGTGATCCCACGCCACCGTGAGGATGCGCGGGCGGTTGACGCCGGCGCAGAACTCGGGAATCTCAGGGGGGAGCCGGTCCCAGCTCTTCCCGGCGTCGGCGGTGCGGAACACCGCCGCGCGGGAGGGGGCGCCGGTCCCGGCGAGCATGCGGTCGGGATCGTCGGGGTCGATGGCCAGCGACCAGATGTGCATGCCGTTCATCGGGGAGTCGACACGGTGCCACGTCACGCCGGTGTCGTCGCTGCGGACCAGGCCAACGTCGGCCCCGGCGTAGATCACCTGTGGATCGGCGGGGTGGACGGCCAGGCACCGCACCACCGCGTCGAACTCCACCTCCTGCCCCGGCGGGATCCGGTACCAGGTTCTGCCGTCGTCCGCGCTGGACAGCACGCCCTGTCCGGCGGTTGCCACGAGAATCGTTCCTTCCATGGCGATGCTCCTTGGTCGAGGGTTCAGAGGAAAATGCCGCGGGTGAGCCCGCCGTCGATGCCGAGCGATTCACCCGTGATGCCGCCGGCCTGCGGCGAGGCCAGGAAGCACAGCGTGCGGGCCACTTCCTGCGCGGTCAGGACCCGGCGGATGGGCGTCCGATCGATGAAGTTCTGCTCGACCTGCTGCGGTGTGATGCCCTGTTTGACGGCTTCCTTCGCATACAGTTCGTGGATGTGCTCGGTCTCCACCACCCCGGGGTGCACCGTGTTCACAGTGATCCCGAACGGGCCGAGCTGGTCCGACAGGGCCTTGGTCATGTGCACGACGGCGAGGTTGCGCATTCCGGACAGGGCGTGGCTGGACCGGCCGGTCAGCCCGCCGATGTTGAGGATGCGCCCGTAGCCGAGTTTCCGCATGTGCGGCGCGGCCGCCTGCGCACACCGGAAGTAGCCGACGACCTTGGTGTTCAGGTCGGTCAGCAGGAGGTCGGGGTCGGCCTCGTCGACCGAGTTGCGCACCAGGCCCGACGGCGCGGCGGCCCCGTTGACGAGGATGTCGACGCGGCCCAGTTCGCCGGCCGCCTCGTCCATCATGGCGCGCACCGATTCGGTGCTGGTGGTGTCGGCGACGAGCGGCACGACGCGTCCGCCGAGTTCGGCCTCGATCTGCTTGGCGGTGTCCTCGAGGAGGTGCCGCCGCCGAGCGGCGATGACCACCGTGACGCCTTCCCTCACCAGCTCACGGGCCACGGCCCTGCCGATGCCGAGCGCGCCGCCGGTGACGACGGCGACCCTCCCGCGAAGCTCGAGATCCACGACGTTCCTCTCCTGGTCCGGTGTTCTCACGTGAGGTTCACCCACACGCTTTTGGTCTCGGTGTAGTGCTCGAGCACCTCGCGGCCCATCTCCCGTCCCCAGCCGGACTGCTTGTAGCCGCCGAAGGGAGAGCCTGGATCGGTGAGGTTGTAACAGTTGACCCACACCGTTCCGGCCCGGATCGCCGCCGCGATGCGATGGGCCGACTTCAGGTCGTGCGTCCACACTCCGGCGGAAAGGCCGTAGGGGGTGTCGTTGGCCTTGGCGACGAGATCGTCGATGTCGTCCCACTCCATCGCGACCAGGACCGGGCCGAAGATCTCCTCGCGCACCACCCGCATCGAATGGTCGGTCTCGACGAAGATCGTCGGCTGCAGGAAGAAACCGTCGCGGTGGTCCTCGCCGAGCCCGTCCGGGCGTCCGCCACCGGTGGCCAGCGCGCCGCCCTCCTGCCGGCCGGAGGCGATGTACTCCCCCACCCGAGCGAGCTGCTTCGCCGACACCAGCGGGCCCATCTCGGTGCCCGGATCGGTGCCGGGCCCCACCACGATGCGGCGGGCGCGCTCGACCAGCGCGGCCATCACCTCGTCGTAGATGCGCTTGTGCACGTACAGGCGCGACCCCGCGGTGCACGTCTGCCCCTGGTTGAAGAAGATCGCGTCCGCCGCCGCCTCCGCGACCTGCGCGGGGTCGGCGTCCGGCAGGACGATGTGCGGCGACTTCCCGCCCAGCTCCAGCGACACCTTCTTCAGGTTGCCCGTGGCGGCTCGTGCGACGAGCCGCCCGACCTCGGTGGAGCCGGTGAAGGCGATCTTGTCGACACCCGCATGGCCGGCGATCGCGGCGCCGGCCTCGGCACCGGTGCCGGTGACCACGTTGACGACCCCGTCCGGGAAGCCCGCCTCCTGGATGAGCTCGGCCAGTCGCAGCGTGGACAGCGACGTCTCCTCGGCCGGTTTCAGCACCACCGTGTTACCTGTGGCCAGCGCGGGGGCCAGCTTCCAGCAGGCCATCGACATGGGAAAGTTCCACGGGACGATGGCGCCGACCACACCGACGGGCTCGTGCACCGTGTAGTTGAGGATCTTCAGCCCGCCTCGTGGCGACACCGGGACGGTGCTGCCCTCGAACTTGCTCGGCCATCCGGCGAAGTATCGGAACAGCTTCGCGCTGGAGCCGACGTCCACGGCCCTGGCCACCTTGACGGGCTTGCCATTGTCGTGCGCCTCGATCAGCGCCAGTTCGTCGGCATGCGCCTCGATCAGGTCCGCCAGGGTGTTGAGCAGCAGCCCGCGCTCCAGTGGGGAGAGGTCCCGCCAGGCCGGCGACTCGAAGGCGTCGCGCGCCGCGCGAACGGCCCGGTCGACATCCGCGCCGTCACCCCGCGCGATGGTGGTCAGCCTCCGGCCCGTCGCCGGGTCGATGGACTCCAAGGTCGCGCCGGTTCGGGATTCCACCCATGCGCCGCCGATGAGCATGCGCTGCGGCCGGTTCACGAACCGCCGCACTGTCTGGGAGAGGGAAGTGTCGGACGACATCGCGATCCTCACATCGTCATCTGGATAAGGTGCGGGCCTCGCGCCCGGAGAGCGTCGCCGAGCGCGGCGCACAACTCGCCGACGGTGGTGGCATCGCTCGCCGGGACTCCGAAACCCCGCGCGAGCGACACCCAGTCGATCGCGGGCTCGCCGAGGCTTGTCAGCCGCGCGGCTTGGGGACCCGGTTCGGTGCTGCCATGGCGGGCGAGCTCGGTGCGCAGGACGTTGTAGGTGTGGTTGGCGGCGATCAGCACGACGACGTCGGCCGACTCGCGCGCCATGGTCCACAGCGCCTGCGCGGTGTACAGGCCGCTGCCATCGGACTGCAGGGCGATGACCGGACGCTCGGGTGCGGCGATGGCGGCGCCGAGCGCGGCCGGCAGTCCCTGGCCGATAGCGCCACCGGTGTTGGTCATGACGGTGTGGGGCACTGCCGCGGCCGATGCCGAGTAGAAGGGGTAGCCGCAGGTCCCACCTTCGACCGAGACGATGGCGTGCTCCGGCAGCCGGCTCGCCAGGGCGGCGCCGACGGTCTGCCCGGTCAGCGCGGCACCGGGTGCGGGCTCGGCCAACGGCTGCGCGCCCGCGGGCCGATCCTCCACGCCGACGAGTTCGGCCAGTGCGACCAGCGCCTGTTCGACGTCCTGGCCCACGTCCGCGAGCCGGTGCAGTGTCCGCTGAGGTGCCAGGCGGCTGGGCATTCCTTCGTATCCGAAGTAGGCGACCGGTTCGGGGGCCCCGGCCAGCACCACCACTGCGGCGTCCCGGAGCGCCTCGACCGCGGTCTCCGGGAAGTACGGCAGGCGGTCGATCGGGGGCAGCCCACCGCCCCGCTCGGCCCGAGCGGGAAACGTCTCGCTGTAGAGACGGGCTCCGGTGGCGGCCGAGATCCGGCCCGCGGCGAACTGGCCCAGGCGGCTCAGACCCTCTCCGCCCAGGAGGAGAACACCCTGGGAGCCGGCGGCCCGCAAGCGGCGGGCGGCCTGCTCCACGGCCTCCCCTTCGACGCCGGGCCGGGGGACGGCACAGCGTTTCTCCTCCTGTGGCGGCTCCTGCTCGGTCAGCTGCTGGAGATCGGCGGGCACGACCAGCGTGGACACGCCCAGGCGTTCATGTGCGTCATCGATCGCCCGCCGCGTCACCGCGGCGACCGCGACTCGATCAACGATCTCATGGTGCGCTCCGACCGTGCTTGCAAGGGCGGCGATGTCGGAGGTCAGGGGCGCGTCGAAGGGCAGGTGCCAGCTCGCGTGGTCACCCACGACGTTGACGACCGGGCTGTGCGCGCGACGCGCGTTGTGCAGGTTCGCCAGGCCGTTCGCGAGCCCCGGCCCAAGGTGCAGCAGGGTCAGCGCGGCTCGTCGGGCGATCCGGGCATATCCGTCGGCGGCGCCCGTGCACACGTTCTCGTGCAGTCCGAGCACCGCCCGCATCCCGGGGGTCCGGTCGAGCGCGGTGACGAGCGGCATTTCGGTGGTCCCGGGGTTGGCGAAGCACACCGACACGCCACGTCCGGCGGCCGCGTCCAGGAGAACCTGTGCTCCCGTGGGCTTCTCGTGTGCGGTGTGGCGGTCGATCGTCACTGACACTCACCATCTTTTACTGATTATCGTACACTTTGCACGTTTATCGGAAAGCATAGCCCGCGAAAGGGCCTGGAGGAACCCTTGGCGGAGCTTGGGTCAGCCGACCCGGGTGAGGATGGCCAGGGCCGGCGGCGTCATCCGCTCGGCTGACGCCGCTCGGGCACGGTGGGCCCCCACACCAGGAGGGCCACCGTGACGAGGGCGACGGCGGCGAGAGGGCTCAACCGCGTACCAGATCCCGCCGGTCATGTGGCACCGTGAGCAGCCTGGCCCGGCGACGGGTGACAGTGTGCCGCGCCATGGCCCGACGGCGGTGGAACGTCCAGCGCGGGGTTGCGGTCGAAGAACCCGGCGGGCTTGAGGGTGAAGCCGACGTATTCGCACGGCATGATCGGCCAGTCTTCCGGCCGGGGCAGGTGAGAGGTGCCGAACGTGTGCCACAGCACGACGTCGGTGTTCACGAGGTCTCGCTCCTGCTTGACCCACTCCCCGATCCCGTCCCCGGGATGCTGGTTCGGGTAGTCACCGGCAGGGTGCAACTCGTCGGGGCTGTAGCGGGTCACCCACAGGTGCGCCCGGGCGAACTCCGCGCGGCGGGCCAGATCGCTCGTCGGGGCCGCGAGCAGCGTCGGCCCGACGAAGGGCACCAGCTTGTACGCGACCGGCTGCCCGAAGCGGTTCCGCACGTCCGGGTTGACGATCTTCCAGGTCCGGGCCGCGCGAGGCTCGCACATGCGCCGCCCGTCCCGCTCGTTCTCGATCAATCTCTGCCGGGCCACGATCGCGTTGCCGTGAGGATTGTCCGGTCCGACGGGGAGGCCGACGGCGTCGACCTCGACGACGGAGTTCCCCGGGCCGTCGACCTCCATGTCCAGACGCATGTTGAACAGGTGCTGGTGGTTGGGCGCGTCCAGCTGCGGCGCGACGAGGGTGCCGTATCCGGGAACCTCGCCCGGGGCGATCGCGCGTGTCTGAACGATGCCGGTCAGCTTCGCTTCGAATTGGATCGTTCCGTCGAGGTAGAAGTACCAGAAGAAGCCGTACTCGTAGTTGCCGATCGTGTGGATGGCCGACACGACCATCCGGCGGGAGCGCCTGACCTCCGCCCGCTCGACATAGCGGAAGTCCCAGTGCTTCCAGAGGATGCCGTAGTCCTCCTCGTGCAGGCAGATGGCGTTGGTCACGGTGTGCGGGCTGCCGGACTCGTCGGCGAGCACCGCGTCGAGGTAACGGATCTCGCCCAGGCAGTCACATCCCAGGCTGAGTGACCCGACGGTCTTGCCCAGGTTGTACTCGCCGGCGTCGAAGACGTTCCTGAAGTAGAAGTCTTCGCTGGTGTCGCCGTAGGGCACGACCATCTCGCCGATGCTCGCCCGGTGCAGGACAGATCGCCGCCGATCGCCGTCCTGGTAGGAGACGTCGCTGATGACCAGGCCTTCCACGGCGTCGACGTGCGCGTGGAGCCGCCAGCGCTGCCACTCGATCACGTTGCCCGACACGGTGAACGACGGGCCCTCCGGCTGGACGATCTCGATGGGACGCAGGTCGTCGCGCAACGGGCCGACGCTGCCGACGTCGTAGTTGCCGCTCTCGGGCGGCAGCGGAACGGGCTCTCCTTCGATGATCGCGGCGACGGAGCGGGCGTCGCAGTCGATCACGAACACGAGGTTTCCGACGGGACGCGCGTAGCCGTTGTCCTCCTTGAAGCGCCGGACGTAGGCACTGGCCCGGATGACGCGGCGCCGGGTGTCCACGCCCTCGATCGGCAGGGTGCCCGTCGACCAGGGGTCGAGCTGAAGCAGGGACAGATCGTCGACCCCGTGGCGGGCGAGCGCGGCGATCGAGGCGTCGTCGTTCTTCACGATGTCCTCGAGGGCGAGGATCTCCTCGATCATGATCGGCGGCTGCACTCCCGGCACGTGCTTCCAGGAGGTCACGACGTTCCGCGCGAGATCCACACGGGCTTCGTAGGTGGCCCCGGCGTCGCGGTCGTATACGGCCAGGAACGCCGATCGCGCGACGGGCCGCGACGGGTCATGGCGCCGTACGGCCTCCTTGTCCGGAGGGTCCAGCCGCACCAGCGGAAACCTCGGCGAGCCGAGATCGGGTCGGTCCGAACGTACGGCGTGCACGGCCCGTTCGATCTCCTCGGCGGTCAGCGGGTCGTAGGGGTGCGCCGTGGCGCGCGCTGTCGTCATCACCGGTTCCTCTTCATTGTCGTGGCGACGGTGCGATGCCTCATGTGGCGCCGGGACCGTCATTCTCCTGCGGGGGCGGCCTGGGCGACCCCTCCATCGACCTCGACCACCCCGGCCCGCCGGCGCAGCGCGACGTACGACCAGAGCGTGCCGAGCGCGATCCACACGAGCAGAGCCCATGGGATGGTGTCCAGCGGGCTCGCCGCCTTGTAGAAGGCGCCGAACACCGCGCCCGCCGCGACCGTCACTCCGGCACCGGCGGCGACCACCAGCCTGCCCCTGCTGACCTGGCCCCACAGGCCCTTGACACCTGTCACGCTCACCACGAGGTACATCAGGGCCAGGCCCGTCCCACCGAAGCCCGCCATCCAGCCGAACATCGGAGCCCACTGCGGCTGGAGGACGCCCGGCTGTCCGGTCGCCCGGGAGAAGAGTCCGTCACCGATCACGACCACCACGACACAGACCACCGAGACGACGCCGAGGAGAGCGGCGGCACGGGCCGGCGTACGGTATCGGGGGTGGACGACGGCGAGGGCTTTCGGGAGCCGCTGTTCGCGGGCCATCGAGAGCATCCCGCGGGTCACCGCGACGCCCACTCCGATCGCGACCGCGACGACGTCGAGGATGACCAGGAGCGACACGAGGTTGCCGAATACGGTGGAGCCGAACTCGGTGCCCGACGCCAGAGCCTGCAGGGGGAAGACGCTGTTCTTCCACGCCGCCGCGTCCAGGCCGAATCCGATGTCCTGGGCATACGCGGTCACCAGGTAGAAGGCCCCGGCGATAATGAGCGACAGCAGGACCGCCCGCGGGATGTGCCGCTTCGGTTCGGCCGTCTCCTCGGCGAGGTTGGCCGCGGACTCGAACCCGATGAACATGTTGATGCCGTAGAGCACGCCGTACAGAAGGTCCAGTCCACCCACGGAGAGCGGGTTGAAAGGGGCCGCGGACAGGCTGTGCCCGCCCTGGCCGCCGGCGAGGATGATGCGTACCGAGAAGGCGAGCACGACCGCCATCGACAGCAACGCGAGGGTGAGCTGCGTGCGGATCGAGATCTGGACGCCGATCACGAGCACGGCCACGACGATCGCCACGTAGCCGAGCGACAGCAGCCACCACGGCACGTCGACCGACAGCAGGCCGTGCAGGAGATCCTGCGTGAGGCCGCCGAGCAGGAGGAAGGTCGCGGCCGCGAGGACCAGCATCGCGCCGTAGTAGAGCCAGCCGCCGATGAGACCGGCTCGGGGACCGGCGCTGAGACTGACATAGTCGTAGAGCGAGCCGCACAGGTGGATGCGCTTGGCGTACTGGGCGATGATCCAGCCCACTCCCGCCATGCCCACAGCGGCGATCAGGATGGCGGCGGGGGTCGCGACGCCGGCACCGCGGCCGGTCGCCGACAGCCCGACGACCAGGGGCATGAGCGCTGCGATGGAGAAGACGGGGCCAAGGAATCCGATGGACTGGGTGAGCACGCCGAGCAGGGAGAGGTGTCCCTGCGCGAGCTGGGTGTTGTCAGGGGTTGGCGTCATCCGGAGCAGCTCCTTGGGATCGTGCGTCTTCACGCGGAAGGATGAGTCCCTGATTTGTCCGATAATCGTGCAGATTGTTCGATTACTGGACGTATCGTGCGCCCGCTGGCCAGAGGGTGTCAACCCCTGGAAATCGCGATGAGAAATCGGCCAAGGCCGCCTCGCGAGCCGCACGCATCGCATGCCGGAGCAGGGGTGCGGCTTCCAGGGGTGCGGCTTCGTGCGGGTCAGCCGCGGCGGGTGGCGGAGCAAAGAGTTCGAGCACCTCGCGATCCACCAGGTGCAGGTGCGGATAACGGACGACGTCACACCTCGCCCGAATTGTCGCGTTAAGCCTATATCGCGAAGATAGGTGAGCTTTATGGCAAGAGCGGCGCAGCCGTCCGGTGCGGTCGGCTATCGGCGCGGCGGCCCGGGAGGGTCTGCCGCGTCGCGGCAAAGGGACTCTGCCAACAGGCGGCCGGGCTCCATCGGATCCGTCGAGGTGATCCGCACCAGCCCGCCACTCCAGTGATGATCGGTCATTCCAGGGTTGTGAACGGAGGTTCCATCGGGCCAGACGATCTGCGGGCTGCCCTGGATTCGCACGCCCTGGCTTTCGGTGAAGTCCCGCACGACGTCCGCTCGGACGTTTTGCGTACGCCAGGCGGACATGATGCCTTCCACGTCGCAGTCGCGTCGGTACTCGAGAGCGATGTCCAGGGATCGGCGCAGGCCGGCCTCGATGCTGACATCCACCGAATCCCGAAAGAACGCGATTCTGAGGGCGTAGTCGACATGCTCCGCGAGCTCGGCCCCACCCGTCCGGGCGGCCGCCGCCACCAGTTCGAACGCCGGCAGGAACGTCGAAGGCCACGACTCCCCCGCATAGGCGTTGAACAGCTCCGGCTCGTGCGAGGCAAGCGCGGCGACCTCGACCGAGAGGATGTCCCTGGGGGTCCCGCGGCGATTGACCCATTCCAGTGGCCACGCCCGCGGGACGAAGACGACCTCGGCGCCCAGGCGGGCCCGGGCCCGCCGCAGCCGGTGGACCGCGATCAGGGCCCAGGGACAGTGAATGTCCGACCAGATGTCGACTCGCCGCGTCACCGAACCCGATCTCCCATCTCGCTCCCCTCTGACGCGCCGGACAGCTCCATCCGTTCCGACGCGAGCAGTCGCGCGAATCTCGCCAGCCGTGCGCCCTGGTAGCGGGCGCAGCTCAATGTCACCTCGTCGGGAGGAGAGGAGGGGAAGCCGGCCGGCCAGGACGTCCCGTAAGGGTTGCCGCCGGCGGCATAGACGACGTCGTCGGTGTATCCGAGCGGAACGATGACGGCTCCCCAGTGGTAGAAGACGTTGCTCAGGGAAATGATCGTCGACTCCTGCCCCCCGTGCTGCTCGGCCGAGGACACGAACGTGGTGACGGGCTTGTCGGACAACTTACCCGCATGCCACATGCTGCTGGCCGAGTCGATGAACTGCTTCAGCTGCGCCGCCGGTGTGCCGTAGCGGGTCGGCGTCCCGAAGGCGTACCCGTCCGCCCATTCGAGGTCGTCGAGCGTGGCCACGTCGACGACCGAGTCGACGTCCTCACGGTGCTTGGCCCAGTCCTCGTTCGAGGCGATCGCCTCGGGCGGGGCGAGTTCGGCGACCCGGCGCAGCCGGACCTCGGCGCCGGCTGATTCGGCCCCTTCGGCGACGGCTTCCGCGAGGCGGTGCACCGATCCGGTGGCGCTGTAGTAGACGACGAGAATACGTGGTGACATGACGAACCTTTCAGTGGCGGGGGGGATGTGTGGGATCAGCGGTGAGATGTGGGAAGGAGCGGCCGCCTGCCTTCCCTTCCGGGCAGGGCGGCCCGCGCAGGTCAGAGAACGATCGTCACGGTCTTCTCCTCGGTGTTCGCCTCGATGCCCGCCCACCCCAGCTCGCGGCCCTGACCGCTGAGCTTGGAACCTCCCCAGGGAAGGCTGGGGTCGAGCGGAGACCAGCCGTTCACCGCGACCGCACCCGCCTTGACGCCGCGCGCCACCCTGTGCGCGCGGCCGACGTCCGAGGTCCACAAGGTGGCGGACAGCGCGTAGTCACAGTCGTTGGCGATCGCGATCGCCTCCTCCTCGGAGTCGAACGGGATGATCGTGCCGACTGGGCCGAAGATCTCTTCTCGGGCGATGGTCATCGAGTTCGTCGCGTCGGCGAACAGGGTCGGTTCGACGAAGTAGCCCGGACGTCCCGGCCGGCCACCCCCGACGACGCACCGCGCGCCGTCCGCGACGCCCGCCTCGATGTACCGGGACACGCGTTCGAGCTGCCGCGCGTTGATGAGAGCCCCCATCGTCGTGCCCTCGTCGAACGGATCGCCGAGCTGCACGCCGCGCGCCCTGGTCACCAGACGCTCCACGACCTCGTCGTAGACGGCGCGGGCCACCAGAATGCGGCTGCCTGCGGCGCACACCTCCCCCTGGTTGGCGAAGATGCCGACGGCCACGCCCTCGGCCGCCGCGTCGAGGCCGGCGTCCGCGAAGACGATCTGCGGGCTCTTCCCGCCCAGTTCGAGAGTGATGCGACGGAACCCCTTCGCCGCGGCGACCGCCACCTTGTAGCCCGTCTCAGGACTTCCGGTGAAAGAGATCTTGTCGACGCCCGGGTGATCGATGAGGAGCTGGCCGGTCACGCTTCCCTGGCCGGGAAGCACACTGAACGCCCCTGGAGGGAATCCGGCCTCTTCGATCAGTGACGCCAGCAGCAGCGATGTCAGCGGCGCCTCCTCCGGAGGCTTCAGGATGACCGCGCACCCGGCGGCGAGGGCGGGTGCGATCTTCCATGCCGCGATCATCGTCGGCGAGTTCCACGGCGTGATCGCGGCGACGACCCCGACCGGTTCACGGACCGTGTAGCTGACCGTGGGCCGTCCCATGTAGCCGGACGTCGGGATGGAGCGTCCCTCCACCTTGTCCGCCCAGCCGGCGAAGTGACGGAAGGTCCGAACCGACTGGGGAAGATCGATCGCGCGGGGCTCGAAGCCCGGCTTGCCGACGTCGAGCGACTCCAGTGCGGCGAACTCTTCGCTGCGCTCCTCGAGCAGGTCGGCCACCCGGTTGAGCAACCGGCCCCTGGTGGCGCCATCCGTCCGTCCCCACGCGCCGTCGTCCAAGGCCGATCGCGCGAAGGAGACGGCCGAGTCGACCTCGGCGGGGCCGGCCGCCTGAACCGTCATGAGCCGTCGCTCTGTCACGGGATCGACCACGTCGAACGTGCCCACGCCTCGGGTGACACCCCACCGTCCCGCGTAATACGGCTCGGTGGGCACCTTCAGGGCCAGCCGTTCGGCTTCAGCACGTACTATCATGTTCGATTACCGTTCTTTTTGGCCGATAGTCGTACGCGCACGATAGTCACGGAGCCGGAGGACCGTCAAGACGGCACCGCACGCCGACATGTGACACCATGTGCGAGATCTGGAGAGGAGGGTGAGGAGCTGTCGTGGCTGCACCCGGCGGGGAGACATCTCAGACACTCGACCGCGGTTTGACCGTGCTCAAATTGCTGGCCAGGAGCGAAGACGGCCTGACGGCCGCCGACCTCGCCGAACGGCTCAGCACTGCCCGGGCCATCGTTTACCGCTTGCTGCGCACTCTGGAGGCCCACGATCTCGTGAGCCGGGAAGGCGCGAGGTACGTCCTCGGGTTCGGCGTCGTCGAACTGGCCGGACGCCTCCAACCACGCCTCCAGAGCACGATATGGCCCATTCTGCGCAAGCTGAGCGAGCAGACCAGCAGCACCGCGCTGCTGAGCGTCGCCGACGGAGATCACGCGCTCATCCTTGTGACGGCCGAGCCTCCGAACACCACCTTCCACCTGGCGATGCGGGAAGGGACGCGCCACCCCCTTGGCGTCGGCGCCGACGGGGTGGCGATCCTCGCCGGTCGGCCACCGAGCGCCGGCGACACCGAAGACGTCCGGCTGGCGCGTGAGCGCGGCTACGCCGTCACGGTGGGCATGCTTCAGCCCGGCGCGGTCGGCATTGCCGCGCCCATCCAGGCGTCGGACTGGGCTACGGCGAGCCTCGGAGTGGTCCAGCTGGGCGTCAAGGCAGACGATGCGCTCGTTCCCGCCGTGATGGGCGCCGCGGCCGAGGCCAGCGCGCGGCTGTCGGGCGCACCCCGAGCCGAAGTGGCCGAGCGCTAGGGATCGCATCCGTCGGGCGGATCGTCGAGTCGTCGGCGATGCGGCGTCGAAGCACACGTCAGTCCAGGCGGCCGACTCAGCATACATCGTATTGCTCGATACACTGCATCGATCGAAGAGGCCGTAATGACCGACAGACGGAGAACGCAATGGCCGAACGAGACAGGACGGGAGGGCGAGCCTCGACGACCGGCCGCCATCCCGCGGAGGACGACGCGCAAGGCAACCAGGCCCACGGCGATCCCGAAGACGTACGGGATGAGACGGGCGAGCCGCTGCTGGTGTGGGAGCGGCCGGAGCCGACCGATCGGGCGGCTCCGGTCTGGCTCAACCGGGACCTGATCGTGCGCGCGGCGATCGCGCTCGCCGACGCCGACGGGCTGGCCGCGGTGTCATTGCGCAAGGTCGCCGCCAAGCTCGACGCGGGCCCGATGCGCCTGTACCGCTACATGTCCACCAAGGAAGAACTGCTCGACCTCATGGTCGACGCCGTGTACGCGGAGATCCACCCGCCCAGCCCGGGCGGCGACTGGCGGGCCGCGCTGCGGACCCTGGCGCGCCGCACCCGGCAGGCCGCGCTGCGTCACGAGTGGTTCGCCGACCTGCTCGGCGGCCGCCCGCACCTCGGCCCGTACGCGCTCGCCCACCTCGAGGCGTCCATGGCCGCGCTGCACGGCGTCCCGGGGTTCGAGGATGCCGGCACCGTCCGCGACGCGGTCGGCGCCGTCCGCGCCTACCTGGTGGGCGCGATCCGCATGGAGATCGCCGAGCGGCGCGTCGAACGTGCCAGCGGCCTGACCGAGCACCAGTGGCAGCGTGCCACCAGCCCGTACCTCACCCGCATGTTCGCCACCGGCCGCTATCCCACCCTGGCCTGGGTAGTCGGCGACGCCACCCACCCCAGCGCGGCCACCGCCTTCGACACCGGCCTCGACCTGCTACTCGACGCCATCGACCCGGCCGGCGACGCCGAGGGACACCAGCCCGGCCGTTGAACCCTCGCACGACGCCGACCCATCGAGGACCACCACGCACCATGGAGGAAGACGCAGTGAAGCGCATCGGCATCATCGGGGTAGGCGAGATCGGCAGGGCCCTCGTGGCAGGCCTGTGCGACGGGGCCGACACGCCGCCAGAGGTGTTCCTCTCTCCCAGGGGAGCCCGCGCGGCCGCGGAGCTGTCCGAGCGCTATGAGGGCGTGCGGGTGTGCGCCGGCAACCAGGAGGTGGTGGACCGTTCCGAGATCGTGATCATCGCCGTTCGCCGCCCCGACCGCCACGAGGCACTCGCCGGCTTGCGAGTGGACGACGACAAGCTGGTAGTCAACGTGATGGCCGGCGTCGGCATCGACGAGCTGCGCCAGACACTCGCGACCGATGCCCCGCTGGTACGCGCCATCCCCCTGCCCACCGTACGCGAACGCCGCTGCGTCACGGTGACGTACCCGTCGCACCCGGTGGCGAACGCGCTCTTCGAGCGCCTGGGCGGGTCGCTCCCGGTCGCGGACGAGGCGGCCTTCGACGTCTTCTCCGCCCTGTCGGCGACGCTGACCGCCCACTACTCCTACCTCGCCACACTCACGTCGTGGGCTGCCGGCCACGGCATCCCCTCCGGCGAGGCGGACCGCTACGTTCGCAGCCTCTTCCAGGGCGTCGGACGCTCCCTGAGCGACGAGACCCGAACCCTGCACCAGCTCGCGGCCGACCACGAGACCCCGAACGGCAGCAACGAACGCATCCGCACCACCTGGTTCGACTCCACCAACTCGAAGGCTCTCAGTAAGGCACTTGATGATCTGCTCGCCGATCTGAGGTAGCCGCCTTTACATTGTAGATCAATCATGCGAGCGGATACCCGTACGAGCCGCGGAGGCGGACGAAGTGGGCCAAGGTGAGGATCTCGCGGCGCTCCAGCCCGGCGGGCACCCGCTCGAACAGCACGACCTCCTCCCGGCCGCCGGGCCCGATCGGCTGCACCAGGCGGCCACCGACCCCCAACTGCTCGACCAGCGGCGCCGGGACCTGCGGGAAGGCGGCCGACACGAGGACGGCGTCGTACGGGGCGCGCTGTGGCACGCCACCACTGCCGTCCCCGACGAGCAGCGCCACGTTGCCGATGCCGTGGCGGGCGAGATTACGCCGGGCCTGCTCGGAGAGGCAGGGCCACAGCTCGACGGACACGACGTCGGCGGCCAGGCGCGCGAGCAGCGCCGTCTGGAAGCCGAGCCCCGTGCCGATCTCCAGCACGTGCTCGTCGCCGGACAGGGCCAGCCCTTCGATCATCCTGGCCGTGAGCGAGGGCTGGGTGGTCACCTGGCCATGCCCGATCGGCAGCGGGGCGTCCTCGTAGGCCGTACCGATGGCGTCGGCGGGCACGAAGTCCGCCCTCGGTGTCGTCCGCACCGCGTCGAGCAGGCGCTCGTCGCGGACGCCCTCTGTCCGGAGGTCGTCCGCCAGGGTCCACGGGGAGCCCGCCACGGTCAGGCCTCCGCCAGGACGAGCATGCCGCCCGGCTCGCTGCGGATCCGGCTCCCGAAACCGCGGCCTGCCTGGTCTAGGGTCGCGCGCAGCCACTCGGCGTCGCCGGGGTCGGCGTGGCAGAGCCGCATGCGCCGGGCCCGCACGGGCGCCATGCGCAGGGCGGCGAGCCGTCCGGAGTCCGGATCGAGCGAGGCGAGGTAGAGCAACCGCAGGTCGTCGCGGTACTCCTCGTACCCGCTGATCCCCTCGTAGTCGTCGATCAGGTCGCCGCAGCCGTACAGGATCAGCCGGCCGCGGTACACCTCGATCGGGCGCGGATGGTGCGAGGAGTGCCCGTGCACCACGTCGACGCCCCCGTCGATGAGCGCGTGCGCGAAGAGGATCTGTTCCCGGGAGACCCAGTACCCCCAGTTGGAGCCCCAGTGGATGGAGGCCACCACGATGTCCCCCGGTCGCTTCGCCTCCCGCACCCGCTCGACGATCGCGGCCGCGGCGGCCGGCGACGGCCCCGGCACGAAGTCGACGCCGGAGTGGTCCGCGGCCGCCGCCCAGTCCGGTGGCACGCCGCTGGAGGGCATGCCGAACGAGAACACCAGCACGCGCCCGCCTCCCGGCAGGGGCACGGCCACTGGGCGGCGCGCCTCGTCCAGGTCCCGCCCCGCCCCGGCCGCCGCGAGCCCAGCCGCGGCCAGCGCGTCGAGCGTCTCGGCGAGCCCGGCGGGCCCGAAGTCCAGCAGGTGATTGTTCGCCAGTACGCAGGCGTCGGGCCGCACCATGGCCAGGCACGGAAGGTTGTCGGGGTTCATGCGGTAATGAAGCACCTTGCCCGCGGCGAACGCATCGCTCCTGGTCACGCTCGTCTCCAGGTTCACCACCCGGACGTCTCGCGCGTACGCGTCGAGGACCGACAGCGCGTCGCCCCACGGCCAGGAGAAGTCGACCGGACGCGGAATCGGCCCGTTGACCGCCTCGGCGAGCTCGACGTAGGTGCGCGCGTCGTCGACGTGCGGCTCACGCAGGACGGGATCACCCGGATGCGGCAGAACCTGGTCCACGCCGCGGCCGAGCATGACGTCGCCACCGAGGAACAGGGTCACCAGGTCAGCGCCCATGCCTCCATGCTAGGCGGCCAGGCACAGGACCTGGTATCGAGCACACGACCTGGCCGATGATGGCGAGGCCGTGCGCGTCACAGCCGTGGCAGCCTGGCCAGGTCGGCTCACCAGGACACGCGCTTGGCGTCCGCCAGGGCGCCGGTCCCGGCCATGGCCAGGGTCGCCTCCGGGTTGATCGGATGGAACGGCCCGCCCCGGACGTCGCGGTAGGCCCGCTCCAGCGGCGAGGTCCGGAAGAAGGCGGCGCCGCCCACGACGTCGAGGGCGAGGTCCACGATCGCCTTCGCCTCGCACACCGCGTGCCGTTTGGCCACCATCAGCGTGGTCAGTGTGCGCTCGTCCGCCGACGGGTCCTCCCCGGCCTCGTCGACGGCGCCGAGCAGCGCCCACTTGGCCACCCGCAGGCGGGCGGACATCTCACCCAGGCCGCGTACCGCCGCCGGGGCCGGCTCACCGGCGCGGCCGGCGACGACCCGCAGCGCCTCGTCGTACGCACCCTGCGCGATGCCCAGATAGACGGCACCGACGATCGGCGCGAAGTGGATCACCGCGGCCAGTAGCGGACCGGTCAGGACCCCGTACGGGCGGCGACCGACGATCTTGTCGGCGAACGGCGCCTCGAATCCTTCTCTTTCGACAGCATCGGCAGCGTGGTAGCAGGCCGTTCACGAACGATGTGTCACCGGGGCCAGCCACAGTCCGACGATCGCGTCGATCAGGCCGGCGGCGAGGTCGTCCCAGCTCGGCTGGAGGGTGGGCGTGCCATCGGCGAGGGCGCGTTCCCGCTCGACGCACATGTGCACGATCACATGACGCGCCATGGCCCAGCGTGCCTCGCGCACGGCGGGCGGCAGATGGGAGACACACCGGTTCAGGCCGTCCACGAGCAGCCGTAGCGAGGGCGACGGGAGCGCCTCCTCGATCGTGATCTCATACAGCGCCGGATCGGCCATCACCTGGGCGCGGAACCGCGCGTACCAGGTGGGACTGCCCTGAGCCGCCAAATGCCGGATGAACGGGCGCACCAGACAGGCCACCCAATCGCGGACATCCGTGGAACCGGCGGCGTCGGCCACCATCCACACCCGCAGTTCCTCCATCTGGTCGGCGTGTTTGCGGGCGATCGCGCGGACCAGATCGGCCTTCGTACCGAAGTGGTAGCCCACGGCGGCGCTGTTGCCCTGGCCGGCCGCCTCACTGATCTGGCGGTTCGACACCGCGTGCACACCGTGTTCGGCGTACAACCGCTCCGCCGTGGCCAGGATCAACTCCCGGGTCGCACTGCCCCGCTCGGGCCGCACCGTCCTACCCGCCATCACCGTCTCCTCGATCTCGACCCTCATCGCATCGTCGGGAACCTCCCCGCCTGCCCAATTCAATCATATGATTTACTTGAGTCAATCGTACGGTTTATTTCCCGGGTGGCACGCAGGGCGGATGGCGCTAACCCATGAAAATCACCATTGACCACGACAAGTGCTGTGGGGCCGGCACGTGTGTGCTTCTCGCACCGGACGTGTTCGACCAGCGAGACGACGACGGGATCGTGATCCTGCTGGACGAACGGCCGTCCGCGGAACTCCATCCGGTCGTCGTGATGCCGCCGACGTCTGCCCCGGAGCGGCGATCTTCGTGAGCGAGGACGCGTGAAGACCCCGGGTCACGATGGGCGCAGGACGGGTGCCTGCCATATCGCGACGATCGCCTCGATCAGGCCGTTGGCGGTGGCGTCCCACGTGGGGCGGAAGGTGGGGCCGTGTTCCGCGAGGGCCCGTTCCCGCTCGACGCACATCTGCACGACCAGGTGACGGGTCATGCTGGCGCGTTCGAGGTGGATTTCAGCGGGCATGTCGGACAGGCACCGGGCCAGGCCGTCCTGGAACAGCCGCAACATCGGGGCGGCGGTCAGCGCTTCCTCGACCATGATCGCACTGAACGCGGGGTCGGCCATGACCTGAGCGGTGAACCGGGCGTACCAGGTGGGGCTGCCCAGGGTCTCCAGGTGTTCGGTGAACGGGCGGACCAGGCAGGCGACCCAGTCCCGCAGGTCGGTGGAGTCCGCGATGTCGGCCATCATGCGTTCGCGGATGCGCTCGATCTGCCCGGCGTGCTTGCGGGCGATCGCGCGGATCAGGTCGGCCTTGGCCCCGAAGTGGTACGTGACCGCGGCGTTGTTGCCCTGCCCGGCGGCCTCGCTGATCTGACGGTTGGCGACCGCGTGCACCCCGCGTTCGGCGAACAGCCGCTCGGCCGCGGCCAGGAGCGCCTCCCGCGTCGCGCTGACCTGCTCGTCTCGTCTCACTTGCTGATCATCGTCTCTCACCGCACCGGGACTTCACATAGCCCGCGACGACCCAGTCCCGCGCTGGCCCTCCTCCGCGACGACCCAGTCCCGCGCTGGCCCTCCTCCGTGACGGCGACGATCCGAAGCTGGTCGCCTCGGCGGTCGAGGAGCTGCTGCGCAATCTGACGATCACCCACGGGGGGTGGCACTCGAGGACATCGAGATCGCCGGCCAGGTCATCTGGGCCGGCGAGGGGATCATCGTCGTCGACGAGACCGCCAACCGCGACCCGTACGTCTTCCCCGACCCGGACCTGCTGGACCTGCAGCGCAACGCTCGGCTCCACGTGAGTTTCGGGTACGGGGTGCACCAGTGCCTGGGACAGCCCCTGGCCCGGATGGACGCTCGCCGCCGGGCTGGAGCGGATCCCCTTCAAGCACGACGGATTCGTCTACGGGGCCTACGAGCTGCCCATCACCTGGTGACATCAAGGAGAACCTTGTGAAGATCACCGTCGAGGAATGACAGCGTCAGCAACGGACGGCAAAAGCGAAAGGCAAGGAGTTACGCAACTCCCTGCCACTCTCAACCTATAGCGCACCCGGGGGCTTGCGGCAAGGCCCAGGTCGTGCTGCACAATCGGCGGCCGAGGCCGGAATCTGCGGAAATCAGGGGGGTTCATGATTGACGTGATCGTCGCCGGAGGCGGGCCGACCGGCTTGATGCTGGCCGCCGAGTTGCGGCTGCACGGCGTACACGTGCTCGTGCTGGAGAAGGACACGGAGCCGACCACGTACGTCCGCGCGCTCGGTCTGCACGTACGCAGCATCGAGGTGATGGACCAGCGCGGTCTGCTGGAGCGGTTCCTCGCGCTCGGCAAGCAGGTCGTGGGCGGTGGTTTCGCCGGCATCGCCAAGCCGTGGCCCGACCGGTTGGACACCGCGCATCCGTACACCCTCGGCATCCCGCAGACCACCACCGAGCGTCTGCTGACCGAGCACGCCATCGAGGCCGGCGTCGAGATCCGGCGCGGCTGCGAGCTGGTCGGGCTGAGCCAGGACGAGCACGGGGTGACCGTCGAGCCGGCCGACGGCACGCGGTTGCGCGCGCGCTACCTCGTCGGTTGCGACGGCGGCCGCAGCACGGTGCGCAAGCTGCTCGGCGTCGGCTTCCCCGGCGAGCCCACCAAGGTCGAGACGCTGCTCGGCGAGATGGAGCTGACCGAGGATCCGGCGACGATCGCCGCCATCGTCGCGGAGATCCGCAAGACCCAGCTGCGGTTCGGCGCCGGACCTCTCGGGGACGGGGTGTTCCGCGTCGTCGTGCCCGCCGACGGGGTGGCCGAGGACCGCACGGTTCCGCCGACCCTCGAGGAGTTCAAGCGGCAGCTGCGGGCCACCGCGGGCACCGACTTCGGCGCGCGCTCACCCCGCTGGCTCTCGCGCTTCGGCGACGCCACCCGGCTGGCCGAGCGCTACCGGACCGGCCGGGTGCTGCTGGCCGGCGACGCGGCGCACACCCACCCGCCGGTCGGCGGGCAGGGGCTCAACCTCGGCATCCAGGACGCGTTCAACCTCGGCTGGAAACTGGCCGCCGAGGTCGCCGGCTGGGCACCGGAGGGGCTGCTGGACAGCTACCACACCGAACGGCACCCGGTGGCCGCCGACGTGCTGAACAACACCCGCGCGGGGATGGAGCTGCTGTCCCTGGAGCCGGGTCCCCGGTCGGTGCGCCGGCTGTTGTCGGAACTGATGGACTTCGAGGAGGTGAACCGGTATCTGGTCGAGAAGATCACGGGGATCGGGATTCGCTACGACTTCGGCGAGGGGCACGAACTGCTCGGCCGGCGGATGCGGGACGTGGCGCTGAAGCGCGGGCGCCTCTACGCGTTGACGCACGGCGGGCGCGGGCTGCTGCTCGACCAGACCGGCCGGCTCTCGGTGGCGGGCTGGGCGGACCGGGTCGACCACGTCGTCGACGCCGGCGAGGAACTGGACGTGCCCGCGGTGCTGCTGCGGCCGGACGGTCACGTGGCATGGGCCGGTGAAGATCAGCAGGGGCTGCTCGGCCAGTTGCCCAAGTGGTTCGGCGCCGCCGTCAGCTGAGCGCTGCGGCAGGCGCCCGGCCACCAACGGAAAGGCCCCGTTCCCGGAGCGGGAACGAGGCCGTGGAGCAAGACAGGTCACTTGCGCCAGGTGAACGACACCAGGCGACCGGGGCCGGCCGGTCAGCTCCGGTCGATGTACCAGTTGCCGCAGAAGCTACCGAGTATCGCGGTGCGCGCGCAGGCCCGGACCGCGTAGTGCCGCTGCTGGCTGGTGTTCCAGTTCAGGACGAGACTGCTCTCCGAACTGGAGAAGGGGCCGCACTGCTTCCAGCCGCCGTTCGCGTTGACCTGTTCGGTGGTGGGATACATGGGCAGGCTGCTGGGCATTCCCCGCAGGCTGCGGTCCGCCCAGACCTGCTCGCCCGAATAGCGAGGTGAGAGCCTGGCGTAGCTGTAGTTGAAGGCGCCGCCGTTCCACAGTTGGAGTCTGCGGTCGCCCAGATCGGGGCTCGAGCCGACGACGACCTGGTAGTAGTCGGGAATCCCGGACTGGTCGCACTCGGACGGGGTGGCGCTCGCGGCGGAGACCGGAACGACGGCCCCGGCCGCCGCGCCGACGATCACGGCGAGGAGGATCTTCGCGAACCGGTTGGAGGTCGTTGACTTTCCAGCACTCATGACTGTCCCTTCATTGGTAGAAATGTGCGTGATCAGTTGGGATCAACCCAGAAGCCGTCCCGGTCCAGCAGCCGCTGATAGCGGACGAGCGCTCCGTATTTCCCTCCGGCGCCCTCGTTCTCCTTCTCGGGGACCATGGCCCAGCTGAACGCGCCGCCGCTCGTGGAGGCGCCCTCCCACGTACGCGCCATGGGATATTCGTCGCAGGTGTATCCCGTGGGGCGGGGCCGCCAGTCGGGGCAGGCGATTCGCCGGTTCTCGTCGGCCTTGGCCTCGTTGGCCAGCCGGTGGAGCGGGGTGGTCCCCGGTGCTCCGGGGAGCCCGCTGGCCTGCGCCGTCCTGATGTGCGCCCTGACCTGCGGGTAGTCGGTCAGCCCGTTGAGCGTGGGGAAGAAGGTCGGTATGACGCAGCCGGCGCCGCTGAGAATCTTGTCGCAGCGAATGTCCGGCGAGGGGTAGGGGCCCTTCTCGGGCGGGAAGACGTTGACGACTTCCGTGTCGCCGCCCGGATGCGTCACCTGCGGGTCGTAGGTGGTGTGAACGGTGCGTTCCCCGTTCTCGGGCACGTTCACCAGATGAGGTACGGGCGGGGTCAGGTATTGGGGGGAGTTCTCCGGCAGCGTGATCGCCGGGCCGAAGTCGCCCGCCGTGCAGCCGTGGGAGCAACTGACCGCGAGACGGAAACTGATGGCATCATCCGAGGTCAGCGCTCCTTCGGAGTTGAAGCGCACGATCGCGAAGACGTCGGTGAGTTCGAGGCTGTCGTAGAACATGGCGATGTAATGGATGTAGTTCAGGGTGGTGCGTCCGAGCAGGGACCCTGTCGCGGTGTCGTAGAGGCTGACCGTGGCGTAGTTGATCAGGCAGGAGGCGAATCGCCTGGTCTTCCACGCGCTCTTCGTCTGGTCGTCAGGGGGGTCGATGCACCAGGCGGGCAGGGGCGGCGGATTGGCGGCGGCGCTCGCCGTGGTCAGGGCCGACTTGGAGAGCGGTTGGGTCACCGGTGCGGCGCACAGGACCTTCTTCTTGCCCTGGCGGGCGAGGGACGGTAATCGGTCCTTGATGTGATCGCAGCCGTTGTCCTTCTTCGTGGTGTACGCCTCAGCGCCCGGCGCCGCGAGCAGCGCGCACATGAACAGGAGCAGAAGCGTGATGGTTCTCATCCGAATAGTGCCCATGGCATCCCGTCAGGCCGGTGGGTGAGACCCCCTCAGGGAACCAGTCGTGGCAATCCGGACGGCAGGCGCTCGACCGGCGGTTGACCGGCGGTTAGGCTGCGGGCGCGCGGACATGATCGCGTACTGTGAACCGGCCGGAAGGGGATCGATGTTCGGCGACGCACTGCGCGAGTTCCGGGTTCGGGCACTGCTCACACAGGAGGAACTGGCCGCGCTGTCCGGCGTCAGCGAGCGGCAGATTCGTGAGATCGAGTCCGGCCGCGTCACGGTTCCCCGGGCCAGCACCGTCCGGGTGCTGGCCGACACGCTGAAACTGTCCCCGGCGGACCGCGCCGCCTTCCAGCTCGCCGCGCAACCGGACGCCGGTCATCCGCCGGCGCCCGCGCAGTTACCCGGCGACGTCGACGGTTTCACCGGCCGTGACGCGGCGCTGCGCGCCCTCGACGCGGCCACGGCCGCAGTGGTCACCGTCTCCGGCCCGGCGGGCGTGGGCAAGACCTCGCTCGCCGTGCACTGGTCCCGCCTGGCGGCGCCGCGTTTTCCCGACGGCCAGCTCTACGTGGACCTGCGCGGCTTCTCACACCACACGACGGTCGATCCCGCCGAGGTGATCCGCGGATTCCTGGACGCGCTCGGGGTGCCGCCCGACCGCATCCCGTCCGGCTTCGACGCGCAGGCGGCGCTCTACCGCAGCCGGTCCGTCGGCCGCCGCCTGCTGGTCGTGCTCGACAACGCCCGCGACGCCGACCAGGTCCGGCCGCTGCTGCCCGGGGGCCCGGCCGCCCGTACCGTGGTCACCAGCCGCCGTCAGCTCACCGCCCTGGTCGCCGAGACCGGCGCCGCCGCGCTGCGCCTGGACATACCGGAGGTCGATGAGGCGGTCGAACTGCTCAGCCGCCGGCTGGGCACGGACACCGATCCCGCCGGCGTGACGGCGATCGTGGCCGCGTGCGGACGGCTCCCGCTGGCGCTGGCGCTGGTCGGCGCGCGGGCACGGCTGACCGGCTTCCGGCCCTCGGCGATCGCCGCCGAGCTGCGCCACCCGGGCGGCCGGCTCGCGGCCCTGGAGATCGACGCCGTGTTCTCCTGGTCCTACGACGCGCTGAGCCCGGCCGCCGCCCGGCTGTTCCGGCTGCTCGGGCTCGCCACCAGCGCCGACATCGCGGTGGCGGCGGTGGCCGCGGTGGCCGGACGGGCGCTGCCCGAGGTACGGCGGACGCTGGCCGAACTGACCCACGCCAGCCTGGTCATCGAGCACGCGCCCGGCCGCTACCGGACGCACGACCTGCTGCACGCCTACGCGCGTGAACGTGCCATGGCCGAGGAGTCCGAGGCCGCGCGGCAGGCGGCGCTGACGCGGCTGCTCGACCACTACACGCACACCGCGTACCACGCCGAGCTGGTGCTGAATCCGGTGCGCGCGCCCATCCCGATGACCCTCGCCGCGCCCACGGACGGCGTCGAGCCGAAACGCGTGTTCGACCTGCCCGCCGCTCTGGACTGGCTGAGAACCGAGCAGGCGGTCCTGCTCACCGCGCTGCGGCAGGCCGAGGAGGAGGGCATGCATCGGCACGCCTGGCAGTTGAGCTGGGCGCTGGACACGTTCCTGAACGACCAGCGGCGCTGGCAGGACGAGGGCGCGGCGTGGGCGGTGGCGCTGCGCGCGGCGACCGCCCTGACCGACCGGCCCGCGGCGGCGCACGCGCACCGCTTCCTGAGTGCGGTGCACGGCCGCCTCGACCGGTTCGACGACGCGCACGACCACATGCGGCAGGCGCTCGACCTGAGCCTCGCCGCCGGACATCGGGCAGGCGAGGCGGAGAGCCGTTTCGTGCTGTCCTACGTCTATTGGCTCCAGGGCGACCGTGAGCAGGCGCTCGACCAGGCCGAGCAGGCGTTGTCGCTCTTCACCGAGCTCGACGACCCGCTCTGGGCGGGCAAGGCCAGTCTCGCCGTGGGCTGGTACCTTTCCGAGATCGGCGCCTGCCAGGAAGCCCTGTCGTATCACGAACGAGCGCTCGAACTGCAACAACGGGCGGGCGACCTGGCCAACGAGGTGGTCACCTGGGACACGCTGGGCGTGCTCCACCAGCGGCTGGGCGACCCGGAGACGGCGATCAGGCACTACGAGAGCGGTCTGCGCCGGATCGGCACGATGGAGAGCCCGGGGTTGCGCGCCCAGTTGCTCGGGCATCTCGGCGACGTGAGCGAGGCCATCGGCGACTGGCAGACTGCCCGCGAACGCTGGCTGGAGGCGTACGAGATCCTCCGCGAGCTCGGCCACCCCCAGACGGGCGACCTGCGCCGCAAGCTTCAGTCGCCCGGCCCGTCGTCGTAGTCCCAGCCTGCCTGCGGTTTTCACCCGAAAGCACCGCCTTCTGCCGCAAAATCGTTGGCGTCGCCGTCTTTGAGCGGGCTAGCGTTGCTGGGTCATGCGCCAGGAGGACGTGTCCTGTCTGCGCAGGTGGGTCAGCGGATTGGGGATGCTCTATGACTTCTCAGCTTGTCGCGCTCTGTTTCGATGCGAACGACCCCCTCGGTCTCGCGCGCTTCTGGGCCGGATTCCTGGGCTGGGAGATGACCGACGACCCCCACGAGGGCATCACGCTCCTGCCGAACGATGACACCGGGTTCCGGATCCGTTGCCTTCCCACCGAGGAGAAGAAGACCGAACCGAACCAGATCCACTTCGACATGACGAGCAACCACGCGGACCAGGAACGGACGGTGGAGAGGGCGCTCGCACTCGGCGCCCGGCACATCGACGTCGGGCAACTGCCGGAGGAGGGCCATGTGGTGCTCGCCGACCCCGAAGGCAACGAGTTCTGCGTCATCCCGCCGGGCAACAACTTCCTCGCCGACTGCGGATTCATCGGCGCGCTCGCGTCCGACGGTTCGCAGGAGGTCGGCTACTTCTGGAGCAAGGCACTGGACTGGCCGTTGGTCTGGGACCAGGACGAGGAGACCGCGATCCGTTCGCCGCACGGCGGTCCGAAGATCACGTGGGGCGGCCCGCCGGTGAGGCCGAAGACCGGCAAGAACCGGATGCACTTCGACCTCGCCCCACCCGCGGACGGTGATCAGCGAGCGGAGGTCGACCGTCTCGTCTCACTTGGAGCGACTCGGATCGACATCGGCCAGCACGGGGTCGGTCATGTGGTGCTGGCCGATCCCGATGGCAACGAGTTCTGTGTGTTGCCCCCCTCGGCAGCGTGACCCGAGGTCCGTTGCCGCGGACCTCGCGCCAGAACGTAGACGAACAGGACGGCCATGACGACCGCGCCTGCCCACATGGCCTGCTGCCAGCCGTCGACGAAGGACTCTTGGGCGGCTCGGGTCAGCGCCCGCGCCTGGGGGCCGAGCCCGTCGGCGGCCGCGAGGGCGTTGGCGATGCCCTCGCGGGCGGTGTCGGCGGCGTCGTACGGCACCCCATCGAGCCGGGAGTCGAGCCGGGAGCCGATGGCGCCGCGATAGCCGGCGGTCAGGACCGCCCCGAGCAGCGCGACACCGAGCGCGCTGCCCAGCTCCCGGGTGACGTCGTTGAGCGCGGACGCGACACCTTGACGCTCACGCGGCAAGGCGGTGGTGATGGCCTCGGTGGAGGGCGTCATCGTGACACCCATGCCGAGTCCCATGGCGAGCATGCCGGGCAGGATCGACAGGTAGCCGCCGTCGACGGAGACGGAGGTGGCCATGAGGGCCAGCCCCGCGCCGCCCAGGAAGATCCCTGAGGCCATCGCCCCGCGGTTGCCGATGCGCGCGGCCACCCGCGGAGCGAGGCCCGAGGCGAACATCATCAGCAGCGCCATCGGCATGAGCGCCAGGGTGGAGCGAAGGCCGGACCAGCCGAGCACCGCCTGGAAATACGGGAAGAGGACCACGAAGATCCCTGCCTGCACACCGAAGACCGCCAGGAGCGACACGGAACCGCTCGCGAGACCTCGCTCGCGGAACAGGCGGACGTCGAGGAGCGGAGCCTGCCGGCGCAGTTCCCAGGCCACGAACCCGGCAGCGGCGATGACGCCGACCAGGAGGCTCACGAGCGTCACGGGCGCGGTCCAGCCTCGTTCGGGGCCCTCGTGGAGGAAGAAGACGAGCCCGACCACCGCGACCACGGACGACAGCGAACCGACGACGTCGAACCCGTGCCCTGACTCCTCGCGCGAGTTCGGGACGGATCGCAGCGCCATGACGACGGCGACGACGACGAGCACGACCGGCAGGACGAAGAGCCATCGCCAGCTCGCCACGTCGACCAGGACGGCCGACAGGTACATCCCCACGATGCCCCCACCGCCGGCGACGCCGGTCCACACGCCGATCGCCTTGGAGCGTTCCTCGTCCGGGAAGGTCGAGGTGATGACGGCGAGGGTGACCGGCATGATCATCGCCGCTCCTATGCCGCTCAGGAACCGCGCGGCGAGCATGATCTCGGATGACGTGGCAAGTCCGGCCGCCGCACTCGCTGTTCCGAAGACGAGCAGGCCGGCCAGCAGCACCGGCCTGCGGCCCCACCGATCGCTCATCGCGCCGAGCGGCAGCAGCGCCGCGGCCAGCGTGATGGTGTAGATGTTGATGAACCACAAGACCTCGCTCTGCGAGGCGTCGAACGCGACGGCGAGCTCCGGCTGGGCGACGTTCAGCCCGGACACCGAAGCGATGACCGCCATGAGCGCGATGCAGACCGCGACCAAGATCGTACGTCGTTGCCGTGGGTCGTCGATGATCGGGGCGGGGGTGTTCCTACGCATGGGATTCCTTCCGCCGGGTGGCGCGCACGACGACATCGTGGAGGGGGACCGCTCGGCCGGTGACCGTGCGGAGGTGCTCTTCCGCGGTGACGATCTCCCACTCCGCGCCGTCCATCCGCGCGGTGATGGCCGCGGAGGTGACCGACGCCTCGGCGGGAGGGTGGTGCCCGTGGCCGGTCGATCCCGGGGTGTGCAGGTGTCCCACGATGAGCAGCGTGCCGCCGGGAGCCACCCATTCGGCGATGCGGTCGTAGAACTCCAGCTGGGGCATCGCCGAGTGGGCATAGTGGGTCATGACCAGGTCGAAAGGCTCGCCCGGGCTCCAGGCACTCAGATCCGCCTCTACCCACCGCAAGTGCTCAGGCGCCCCACTCGTCGCTGCGCGCTCGGCCGCGCGGGCGAGGGCCTCGGAGGAGATGTCGGCCGCGGTGACGTGCCAGCCGTGGGAGGCGAGCCAGATCGCCTCGGCGCCGCCGCCGCACCCCGCATCCAATGCCGTACCTGGTGTCAGTCCGCTGGTCTCCCGAGCGAGGTACGGGTTCGGCGGGTTGCCGCCCATGGATCCGGGGCCCTCTTGCCAGTGCCGCTCCCAGAAGTCCTTGTCGAAGTCGTGCGTCATAGATCGTCCCTTTCGTTCGCGGTTCGCGCCTCATGGTGCTGATCGAGGAGGCGGATGTGCAAACGTCGTTGCCGAATGGCAAAATGGCGGGGTGGACGAAGCCATAGATCGCACTCTTGACGCTGTCGGGCCGAGGTTGAAACGCCTTCGGTTGCGGCGCGACGTCACGCTCGCCGGCCTCGCGGCGGAGACCGGCATCTCCGTCAGCACCTTGTCCCGGCTCGAGGCGGGCCTGCGACGCCCCACGCTCGAGCAGCTGCTTCCGCTCGCTCGCGCCTATGGCGTCACGCTCGACGAGCTCGTCGACGCGCCGCCGACCGGCGACCCCCGCGTCAATCTGCGTCCGATCCCCAGCGCCGACGGCTCGGTCATCCTGCCGCTGACCCGGAGGCCCGGCGGCATCCAGGCCTACAAGTTCGTCCTCCCGGCCGGAAGCGACGACGCCGAGCCCGACCTGCGCACCCACGAGGGCTACGACTGGGCCTACGTCCTCAACGGAACGCTCCGCCTCGTACTCGGCGAACACGACCTCATCCTCAAGCCGGGAGAGGCCGCGGAGTTCGACACGCGCACCCCGCACTGGTTCGGGGCCACCAGCGCCGGTCCCGTCGAGTTCCTGAGTCTCATCGGGAAACAAGGCGAACGCGCGCACGTCCGCGCGGCACCGAAATCTGGCCCGGCTAGCTGATCGGGACGGTGAGGCGGCGCCTGCTGGGTGGTGCCTCCTTGCGCTCGCCGAGGAGGGTCATGAGCTGGTCCATGGCCACCTCGCCGAGCTTCTCGCCGTCCACGTCGATCGAGGGGACGTCGCCCAGGCCGAGGCTCTCGACGATCATGCGCTCCGAGCTGACCACGACGCCCCGGATGCCGCGGTTGAGCAGGGCGAACATGACACCGAGGCCGATCGAGGTCGCGTAGGGGACGACTGCGGTCGCGCCGGCGGCCAGCACGGCCTCCGCCGTCTCCACTCCGGCGGCGAACGTCGAAGGGTAGGGGCCGAGCATGGTCAGCGTCGCGCCGCTCGACTCCGCCGCGGCGCGGATGGCCGCCTGGCGCTGGCGATCCTGCCAGGAGCCCGCCGGGCCGCCGATGTAGATGATGCGCTCGTGGCCCTTCTCGGCGAACCAGGTGACGAGCGCCCCGAAGGCGGCGGCCGTGTCGGCGACCGCCGAGGTCATCCCGTCGATCTCACGGTCGATGAGCACGGTCGGCTTGTACGACGCGGCGGCGCGGACGATCTCGTCCGAGCCCCGGGGCGCGGTCAGCAGGAAGCCGTCGACCTGGTGCGCGAGCTGCTCGACCGAGGCGAGCTGGGCCGCGTGCTCCAGAGAGTGCACCGCGATGGTCAGCTGCATGCCCGAGTCGGCCGCCCGCGCCTGGGCACCGCCGATGATCGGGGTGAAGAAGGTGTTGTCCAGCGTCGGCACGACGATGGCGACCACGCCGGTCCGCCCCCGGGCCAGCTGGGTGGCTGCCCGGTTGGGAACGAATCCGAGCTGCTCAGCGGCCGCACGGACGCGGGCCACCGTTTCCGGGGCGGCCAGATCCGGCCGGCCCAGGGCGCGGGAGGCCGTCGCCTTCGAGACCCCGGCCAGCGCGGCGACGTCCGCGAGTGTCGGCACCCATCCTCCTTCAGTCAGTCGTCGTAACACGGAATTCACGCAGGGGTTTGTGCGCGGGGCCGCTCATAATCTATGGTCAGGCTCATGGAACCGGTTCCGCAACCGGTTCCACACAAGCGTACGCCACTGAGAAAGGACGCCGACATCTCCCGCACATCGGCCTTCCTCCTGGTGCCTGGTCTCGTCCTTCTCGTGGCAGGTTTCCTCATCCCCTCCGCCGCGATGCTCTTCGCGCCGCCGGACGTGCCGACCAGCCAGATCTTCGCACGCCTGGGCGAGATGCTCACGGATCCCTACGACCTGGAGGTGATCGGGCGCACGGTCGGGCTGGCCCTGGCTGTCACGATCATCTGCGTCGTCCTCGGCTTTCCGATCGCCTACTGGCTCGCCCGCTCGCCGTCACGCTGGAGCGGGGTCTTCCTGGCAGTGGCGATCTTCCCACTGATGCTGAGCAACGTGGTGCGGACGTTCGGCTGGCTGGTGATCCTCGGCTCCAAGGGGGCGCTCGGCCGGCTGCTCGTCCAGCTCGGCGTCGTCGATGTGGCGCCGCAACTGCTCTACACCAAGCTGGCGATCGTCCTGGGCCTCACCCAGCTGTTCCTGCCGCTGGCGATCATCTCCTGCTACTCGGCCGTCGCCCAGGTCGATCCCGGCCTGGACGACGCTTCGCGCGGGCTCGGCGGGAGCCGGATCCGCACGATGTGGAACATCGTCATCCCGCTGACCATGCCGGGCATCGTGGTGGCCGCCACCCTGGTCTTCGCGGGGTCCGTCACCGCCTACACCACGCCCTATCTGCTCGGCGGGTCCAGCCAGCGGATGCTGTCCACGCAGTTGTTCAACTACGCCAGCACCACGGTCGACTGGGCCTCCGCCTCGGCGACGGCGCTCATCATGACGGTCCTGGTCTTCCTGGTCTCCGGGCTGTCCTCGCTGATCGGGCGGAAGGGGGCCACCTCATGAAGCGGCCGATCACGGCGGCGCTCGCGGTCATCGGCTACGTCATCATGATCGTGCCGATCATCTTCGTGGTCGCCACCGCCTTCACGGCGGGCAGCACTCTGAGGTTCCCGCCGGACGGGATCTCGCTGCGCTGGTTCGACGAGGCGCTCGGCTACGAGCCGTTCATCGAGGCCGCGATCTCCAGTTTGGAGCTCGCCGTCCTCGCCACCGCGCTCGCGCTGCTGCTCGGGGTGCCGGTCACGCTCGCCGTCCACCGTGGCAAGCTCCCCGGCAAGGGCCTGGTCGAGGGGTTGTTCCTGTCGCCGCTCATCGTCCCTGAGCTGGTCGTCGGCCTCGCGCTGTTCCAGCAGCTGATGGTCGGCCTGGGCCTGGACAACTTCAGCACGCTGCTGGTCGGGCACACGGCGCTGATGCTGCCCTATGCGGTACGCGTGACCGGCGCCTCGCTCGCGCTGGCCGACCCCGTGCTGGAGGAGGCCGCCCGGGGCCTCGGCGCCTCGCCGCTGCGCGCGTTCTTCAACGTGACGTTGCCCGTCCTGCGGCCGGGGATCTTCTCCGCCGGGCTGCTCAGCGTGGTCACGTCGTTCAACAACGTGCCGCTGTCGCTCCTGTTGCAGGGACGCGACTTCCGGACGCTGCCGGTGACGATGCTCGACTACGTGCAGCAGTCCTATGACCCGATGGTCGCCGCCGCGTCCACTCTCATCCTGGCCGCCACCGTGGTCATCGCGGTGATCGCCGAGCGCACGGTCGGATTCGCCAAGATCTTCGGAGGGATCAACCAATGACCGCCGCCGCCGAGCTGATCGGAGTCACCCAGAGGTTCGGCTCCTTCACCGCCGTCGATGAGATCGACCTCGCCGTGCCGTCAGGGAAGCTGACGACACTGCTGGGGCCGAGCGGCTGCGGCAAGACCACCACGCTCAGGATGATCGCCGGCTACTCGGCACCGACGTCGGGGACGATCCGCATCGACGGGATCGACAGCACCCGCACGCCGCCGGAGAAGCGGAACCTGGGGATGGTCTTCCAGTCGTACGCGCTGTTCCCGCACATGACGGTGGCCGACAACGTCGGTTACGGGCTCAAGCTGCGCAAGGTGCCGGCCGCGGAAAGACGGTCGCGGGTCATGGAGACGCTCGAGCTCGTCGGGCTCGCGCACCTGGCCGACCGCAAGCCGAAAAAGCTCTCCGGCGGGCAGCAGCAGCGGGTGGCACTGGCCAGGGCGATCGCGATCAGGCCCAAGCTCCTGCTGCTCGACGAGCCGCTGTCCAACCTCGACGCCCGTCTGCGCGTACAGATGCGGGCCGAGATCAGGCGCATCCAGGCCGAGACCAAGCTGACCGTCATCCTCGTCACCCATGACCAGGACGAGGCGCTGGAGATGTCCGACGAGATGGTCATCATGAACGAGGGCCGGATCGTGCAGCAGGGCTCTCCCCAGCAGGTCTTCCCCCGTCCGGCCGACCGCTTCGTCGCCGAGTTCCTCGGCTACGAGAACTTCCTCACCGCGGCCGACGGCACCCCGCTGACCATCCGGCCCGAGCATCTGCGCCTCGCCGAGGAAGGCCACGGCCTGGACGCGACCGTGGTCGACGTGGCCTTCCGCGGCGTCGACCTGCTGGTCTCGCTCGACGTGGTCGACCCGTCGGGCGCGACCGTGAGGCTGCTCGCCGACGTACGCAGCGGCACGACCCTGACACCCGGATCGAGCGTCACGGTGATCGCGCCGGACGACCATCTCGTCTCACTCCCCCGCTGAGCTCCCTGAGCTCCGCTGAATTCCGCTGAATTCCGTGAAAGAAGGAACCCCATGCCCACGCGCCGCGCCGTACTGGCCGCTGCTCTGACGGTGCTCGCCGCAGCCGGATGCTCCGGCTCCGGCTCCGCTGAGAAGCAGGCCGACCAGAACACCATCGTCGTCAGCACCTTCCCCTTCGGGGTGAAGGAGTTCGAGCAGGCGGTCGTCACCCCGTTCACCAAGCAGACGGGGATCAAGGTCGAGCTGGACACCGGGTCCAACTCCGACCGGCTGTCGAAGCTGAAGCTCACCAAGGGCAAGCCGGAAGCGGACGTGGTGCTGATCTCCGACTACTTCGCCGCGCTCGGGCAGAAGGACGGCCTCTTCCAGAAGGTCGACGTACCCAACATCAAGGAGCTCGCGCCGTTCGCGACCGAGGGCGCCTACGAGGGGCCGGCCTACACGCACCAGCTCAACGGGATCATCTACAACACCGGCAAGCTCAGTCAGAAGCAGGCCGCCGACTGGGCGCTGTTCGCGAACCCGGCGAACAAGGGAAAGGTCGCCCTTCCCGATATTTCGGTGACCGCCGGGCAACTCATGATCTCGGGGGTGGGTGAGTCGTACGGCAAGGGCCCCTACGACATCGACACCTCGTTGAAGACCCTGGCCGGTTGGGCGCCGAACGTCCTGCAGTTCTACACCTCCTCGACCGAGGTCACGAACCTGCTGAACCAGGGCGAGATCGTCGCCGCCGACGCGCTGAGCGGCTTCGCCACCAAGCTCGCCACCTCGGGCGAGCCGATCGCCTGGACGGCTCCCGCCAAGGGCCGCTACATGGCCACCAACCGGGCGATGATCCCCAAGGGCGCGGTCAACCAGCAGGGAGCGGCGAAGTTCATCGACTACATGCTGTCGGCCGAGGCGCAGAGCGCCATGGCGAAGGCCGTCGGTGACCTGCCCACGAACCTCAAGGCCGACATCCCGGCCGACATCGCCAAGGTGACGGGCGAGGCGGCGAAGGACCCCGTGGCCGCCGGGTTCAAGACCCTCGACCCCGCCCAGCTCGTCGACACCCGCACCACCTGGGTCGACCGCTTCACCCGCGAGGTGGCCGGCAAGTGAACCTTGACCGGATGCCCAAGGTCGATCTGCACTGCCACCTCATCGGCACCGTACGGGCCTCGACGTTCGCCGAGCTGGCCAGGAGGGAGGGGCTCGACCTGCCCGACACGCCCGAGCGGATCTACGCGGATGTGAACTCGCTGCCGCCGGACCCGGCGCTCTACCTGAACACCCGGATCCCGGTGCCCCAGGGCAGGAGCGCGGACGAGCCCGAGGTGTCCTATTCGCTGTTCCAGGTGTCCTCGTGGGTTCTCCAGGTCCTGCGCGAGGCTGACGATCTCACCAGGATCACCTACGAGGCGTTCGAGAACGCCCACCGGACCAGCGCGACCAGGCATCTCGAGGTCTCCTTCGACGCGCTGACCGGGCATCAGGAGAAGCTCGGCTACGCCACGGTGATCGAGGCGTACGCCGAGGGCATCAAGATGGCGGAACGCGACTTCGGCATGTCGGGTCGGCTCATCGCGGCCGTCGACCGGAGCAGGTCGGGCGAGGAGGCGCTCTCCTGGATCCGCACGGTCGTGGACAACCCGCACGAGTACGTGGCGGGGATCGGGCTGGACAACCTGGAGACCGCCGGGCCGCCCGAGCGGTTCGAGGCCGCCTTCCGGCTCGCCGGTGCGGCCGGGCTCCGTCGTACCGCGCACTCCTCCGAGCACGCGCCCGTCGCCGTCAACACGCTCACCTGTCTCGACGTGCTCGGGTGCGACCGGATCGACCATGGCTACTTCGTGCTCGAGGACGACGAGGTCGTCGCCAGGGTCAGGGACGAGCAGGTCCCGTTCACCGTCATCTCGACCACCTCGCGGCGCTCGTGGCGGCCGTGGCGGCGGGCGTCGATCGCGGCGATGCTCGAGGCCGGGCTGAACGTCATTCCCGCTTCCGACGATCCCGGGATGTTCCCGACGTCGCTGGCGAACGAGTATCGGATCCTGTCCGACCAGCTCGGCGTACCGGATGAGCGGTTGCGCGCGATGGCGCTGGCCGGGGTGGAGGCGTGCTGGCTGCCGGAGCCCGAGAAGGACGCGCTGCGCAAGCGCTTCGAGCGCGAACTCGCGAGCGCGGAGTAGCCGACCGGACACCTGCCCCTCATTATTATCAAAGCCTCCACACCATCGCCATAAATTCTCCATAAATTGACCATAAACCCTTCCAACCTGCGGGTACTCAGGAATGAGAAACCCTGGGACATGGCCTCACAAGCGATTTGAACCTCACCTCGAAAGGGCTCTTGTCAAAACGATTTACCAACACTTACTCTCCAAGTGATCAGATCATTTTCGCTTTTTACTTGGAGGCACAACTTGCGCCGATTAGCGCTTCCTGTCGCCCTCACGGCGTCAATGCTCTTCCCCTTCCTCGCGCCTGAGATCGCGGTCGCCACCCCCGCCACCGTGCTCGCGGATCCGCCACCGGCTGACGTTCAGGAGATCGGCCCCGGCCAGTACTCCGCCGACACCAAGACCTTCCAGCTCACCGAGCTGGACGTGTCCGCGGGCGCGATCAGCCGCAGGCACGGTGTGGCTCTGACCAGTGGCGACCTGGCCCGGCCACAGTCGGCCCCGGCCACCCGCCCCGAATTGGCGGTCTTCGGGCCGGGCTGGCAGGCCGAGTTCGAAGGTGGGCAGATCAACCGGAAACTGGAGAACCAGAACGGCACCTTCGTCGCCACGGAGCTCGAAGAAGGGACGTCGACCAGCTACCCCCTGAAGAGCAGCGTCTCCACTCCCGACGGCGGCGGCATCAACACATACGAGGCCACCGACGGATCCAAGATCACCGAAACCACCAAGTGGGACCCGGTCGTCAGCGCGATGCGCACCACGACGGCCGAGACGTTCAAGACAGATCTGGGTCCCCTGGATGAGGGCGACGAGCCCATGACCAACCCCGACGGCACCCCCGTCAGCGACGCCGACATCCAGCTCACCTACACCTGGTCACGGCAGTCCGGGGCGCCCAGCGCCGACCCCTGGCGGGTGACCAGCGTGGGCACCACCGCCTTGGGCAAGACCGCGATCACCTACGACGCCCAGGCCCGGGTCAGCACCGTCAAGGAACCGGCGCGCGGCGAGAACCCCGCGTCCGTCACCACGTTCACCTACGCCACGGCCACCACGGCCGGCGGCACCTCCTTCGGCGACTTCGCGGGCCGGCTCAAGAGCGCTACGGTCACCTACGGAACCGAATCGCCGCAGACCGAGGCCAGTTACACCTACGACCAGAACGGCCTCCTGCGTGCCGTGACCGATCCCAGCGTCGGCGACACCCAGGCGACCTACGCCTACGACTCGGTGGGACGCCTGTCGTCGATCGAGTCCGCGAGCAACGGCGCATGGCAGCTCAGCTTCCCGGCGGGCGTCGCCGCTCCGCAGGTGACCGCCACCGGCACCGACATGCCGGTCAACGGCGGGCCGACCGAGGGCGGCGGGCCGGACGACCCCGACGCCAGCGGGCCGCCGGCCAGCGACTTCCCGCCGGACGGCGTGGATCCCCCGCAGTCCTACCCGAAGAAGTGCAACACCGCCAAGACCTGGATGTGGTACACGAAGAAGGGCTGCAAGGCCTGGGCGTACCACGGCGGCACATGGCGCTACCCGGACTGGAAGCGGACCGCCAGCGGCTTCAAGGTCATGGGCATCGTCTACGACCACTGCACGAAGCCGGGACCGGACCGCCCTACCGGCTTCGACTTCCGACCGGCCTGTGACTCCCATGACTACGGGTACGGCCTGATACACAACAAGAAAATGGGATATCTCTATTACCTCGACCCCACTCACGCACGAAAGGTCGACGTGGACACCCGCTTCTACATCACCTTGAAGGACAAGGTGTGCGGGGGCTACTTCATCCTGGTGCGGGGCGCCTGTAGAAAGATCGCGGCGGTTTACTACATGGCTGTCCTGAAATTCGGCAACCCCTGAGAACGGCGCGAGCAAGTCGTAAACCTGCGCTGTGACTTCCTCGGGTCTGGCCGGACGGCGGCATCGGTCGCCGTCCGGCCACCCCTCATCCCGGCGTCGTTTCCCTGCACCTCCGTTATGTAAGGCGCGGTACGTCATGAAATTGCCAGTCCTATCCCGTCTCCTCGTGGCACCGGCGGCCACGGCGATCGCGACCAGGCCGGCCTACGCGGCAGCGGCCCCTTCAGCCCGCCCGCGCGGCGGCTTCCCGGCCGAGCCGCCGCGCGCCCGCGTTCCGAGCGGGCCGTGGTCGTGGCCGCATGGCCGCGTCCCTCCCCCAGCACCTGACGCTCAGTGGGCCTCCGGTTGGCTGTAACGGGTGGCGGGGTTCGGGCGGTTGCCACCCGCCAGGAGGGCGGTTTCCGCGGCCAGGAGGGCATCGAGCGCGGCCGTGCGATCCTCCAGGCCGGGCACGCAGATCGTCTCGCCCAGGCGCAGCCCGGCCAAGCCGGCCTGGGCCACGGCTTCCGCGGTCATGGCGAAGGGAGCGTCGCGTCCGGAACCGTCGTTGAACTCCGTAGCCACCAAACCAGGGCAGACCACCTGGGTCCGGACACCGGTGTCGGCGAGCTCGTGGGCCAGAGTCCGGGTGAAGGCCACCGTGGCGGCCTTAGAAGCCGCGTACAGGGTGCGGAGCGGCATGCGCGGGTCCGTCTGGCCGGCGCTGAAGGCGAGCAATGAGGCGACGGTGATGACGGTGCCGTCGCCCGCGGCCAGCATGCCGGGGAGGGCGGCGCGGACGAGCTGGACGGGCGCGACGGCGTTGAGGGTGAGCAGGCGCCCGATCTCGTCCGGGTCGATGTCGGCGAGCGGGGCGTAGCCGCCGACCCCCGCGTTACTGATCAGCAGCCGGACATCGCCGACGGCCAGGCGCTTGGTCACCGCGGCGAGGCCTTCCTGCGTCGCGAGATCCGCGGGCAGGACCTCGACCGTGGCACCGGCCGTACGGAGTTCGTCCGCCAGCTCGGACAGCCGATCGACCCGCCGGGCGACCAGCACGAAGTCGTGGTCAGCCGCGAGAAGGCGGGCGTACGCGGCGCCGATGCCGGACGAGGAACCGGTGATGAGAGCAAGGGTGCGTGACATGAGCCCATGGTTCCTCAAGCGCTTGTTGACTGTCAAACGCTTGATAGTCGTCCACTGCCGTACTCTTTTGGCGTGACGCAGGAAGACGTAGGGCCGGTCGCCGCCGACGCACTGGACCGGGTGACCTGGGCGCTACGGCAGGCGGAGATGGCCGTGCAGGCCCTGAAGGAGCAGCGGCTGCGACCACTGGGCATGGCGGCGGCCCACTACTCCCTGCTGATCCGCGTCCATGCCGATCCCGGCCTGACCGGAGCGGAGCTGGCCCGCCGCCTGAACGTCACCCCGCAAGCCGTGGCCTCCCTGGTGGCCCGGCTGGAGGACCGGGGCCAGCTGGAACGCCGGCCGCACCCGCGCCACCGCCACGTGCAGGAGCTCCACCTCACCGACGCCGGCCGCGACACGCTGCGCCTGGCCGATGCCGTGGTCGCGGAGATCGAACGGCAGATCACCGAGAAGCTCGGCCCCGAGAGCACCACACGGCTGACGGCGCTGCTCCATCAGGCGGCCGACGCGGTCCGGGAGACCTGACCGGTCTGGCGGCACGGGCGCCTCGTGGCGTGCGCACCCGTCCGCAGGATCACGGTCTGGTTCGTCTCTCGTGGGCGGCGGCGAGGATGAGGTAGGCGCCAGCGGTCCAGGTGTAGGCGCGGTCGCGCAGGCCCTCGCCGGTGCGGGCGTCGAAGTTCTCGGCGAAGCCCGATTTCTCGCACAGCGCGCGGAAGCGGGCGCTGATCTCGTCGGCCAGGTCCGGGTATCCGGCGCGGCGCAAGCCGTCTTCGATCAGGACGGTCGACGGCGCCCAGATGGGCCCGCGCCAGTAGCCGTCGTCCTGGTAGTGCTCAGAGTCGGGCAGTTCGGTGGCGGGACCGAACGCGGTCAGGTGCCGCTCGATCCGGGCGGCCAGCGCCGCACGGACGGGTCGCGGCAGCTCCTCCCCCAGCGCGATCGGCATGAGGTCGAGCAGGCTGGAGCTGGACCAGGTACGTCCGGAGCGCACGCCCCGAGCGCGGAACCGTTCGCCGTCCCACAGCTCGGTGAGCAGCGCGTCGCGCATCCGGTCCGCCTGCTCGCTCCATCGGGCGGACGTGTCCGGGTCGGGGGCCAGGCTGGCCAGTTGGCGCAGCTGCAGCACGAGGAAGGAGGCCAGGTCGGCGGTCTCGACGACCCGCTCGTGGTCGAAGGTGGTGGCGTTGTCCCAGCCGCTGTCGTTGCCGTGCTGGTAGTGCGGCAGCTCTCGCCCCGGGGCGCGGCGGGCGTCGAGCCAGAACGTGGTCCAGCGTTCCAGCAGCCGATAGGTCTCGCCCGGATCGGGCGCGGGCGGGAGGTGGCGCAGGGCCCAGCCGTGGATGGGCGGCTTGACGAAGTTGTAGAGGATCTCGGAGTGGGTGACCGAGTCGGGCAGCGCGCCCGCGGCGTCCTGGTGGTCGAAGGGCAGCCGGAACTGGTCCCAGGCCAGCTCGGGCAGGCCGTCGGCGAGGGCGAGGGCGTTGAAGCAGTGGTCCCAGCTCCACACCTTGTCCATCCAGTGCTTGGACATGAGCACGGCCGGCCGGGTGACGAAGCCGGCGGGGCGCACGGTGGCCGACCACAGCACGTAGGCGGCCAGTTCGGCGGCGGGTGTGCGGTCGCCGCGCCAGGGCGCGACCGCCGCGGCGAACGCGTCGAACTCGGCCCGCGCCGCCTTGGCCACCTGTTCGAAGGCGTCCGTGCTCGCGTAGGGGGCGCGCGCGGTCTCGTACTCCTCGATGGCGATCTCCCACGCCTCGTCGTCCGGCAGGACGACGCCGCGCTCGGCGGTGCCCAGCGCCTGGGCGCCGAGGTGGTCGGCCCGCCCGCTGATGAGGGTGATCCGGTAGCGGCGGCCGGTCTGGTAGACGGTGAAGACGTAGGAGTCGTCGCGGGGGTCCTGGTAGAAGTACGGGCCGCTGAACGGCGTCAGTACGGGGTCGGCGGCCAGCAGGTGGAGCCCGAGGCCGCGGCCTTTGACGCGTACGGTGTCGGGATTGTCGTAGACCAGGTCGATCCGGCCGTCGTCGCGGCTCCAGGTGAGCTGGTGCGGGGTGGCGGTGATGGTGGTCTCGACGGCGGGGACCAGCCGGAGAACCGCGTGCATGCCGGTCTGGTGCGAGACCAGATGCACATCCTCGGCATAGGTCTGCTCCGCCACCACGGGCGAGAACCCGAACCAGGATCCGCGGTAGCTGAACGGGATTTCCCGCAGGGAGAACACCGGGCCTGAAGCGGCGACGGTCATGAAAAGAGGGTCCCTTCAGTCTTTGACGGCACCGGCGGTGACGCCTGCCGCGACGTAGCGCTGGGCGACGACGAGCAGAATGGCAGCCGGGATGGAGGCGATCACGGCGGTGGCCATGATGGCGTTCCACTCCTGGTTGTTGTTGCCGATGTAGTGATAGATGCCCAGCGTGATGGGCTGGTGGTCGCCGCCCTGGTCAAGGGTGCCGGCGAAGATGAAGTCCGACCACGCCCACAGGAAGGCGAACAGCGACACGGTGATGATCGAGTTACGGCTGACCGGCAGCACGATCGAGGTGAACGTCCGCACCACGCCGGCGCCGTCGGTGCGGGCCGCCTGCAGCAGTTCGTCGGGGATGCCGGACATGAACGCGGTCAGGATGAGCACCGCGAACGGCACGGCGAGGGTGGAGTCGGCCACGATCAGCCCGGGCACGGTGTTGAGCACGCCGGTGGTGAGGAAGATGGCGTAGAAACCCATCGCCATGATGATCCCCGGGATCATCTGCGCGATGAGCAGCACGAAGCTCAGTGCCCCGCCGCCACGTGGGCGCAGCTTGGCCAGCGAGTACGCCGCCGGCGCCGCGAGCAGCAGGGTCAGCGCCACCGTGCCGAGCCCGACGACCAGGCTCACACCCAGGTAGGGCAGCTGCTGGTCCAGCACCGCCCGGTAGCCGTCCAGCGTGCCGTCGACCGGGAACCAGCTCGGCGGGGTCCTGCGCATGTCCTGGTCGCGGGTGAACGAGACGTTGATCATCCAGTAGACCGGGAACAGCATCACCGCCGTGAGCACCAGGCCGATCGCGGTCTTGAGGCGCCTCATGCCAGGGCCTGCCTGCGCTGTGCGCGGATGTAGATCAGCCCGAAGACCAGCGCCGCCACGATGAGCAGGTTCCCGACGGCGGCTCCGGGCCCGAACGCGGGCACGAGGTTGCCGAACCCGAGCCGGTAGGACCAGGTGGCGAACGTGGTGGAGGACCCGCTCGGCCCGCCCTTGGTCATGATCCAGATGATGTCGAACACCTTCAGCGTGTAGACCAGGCCGAGCAGCAGCGTGATCGCCGACACGGGGCGCAGCAGCGGGAAGGTGACCCGCCAGAACCGCTGCCAGCCGTTCGCCCCGTCCAGCGCGGCGGCCTCGTAGATGGCCGGCGAGATCGCCCGCAGCCCGGAGTACAGCACGACGAGGTTGAACGGGATGCCGATCCAGATGTTGGCGATGATGACCGACCACAGCGACCAGTCCGGCGAGGTCAGCCAGTTCACCGGGCCGATCCCGATCCACGACAGCACCGCGTTGACCACGCCGGACTCGCTGTTGAGCAGCCACGACCAGGTGGAGGCGGACACGATCAGCGGCAGCAGCCACGGCACCAGGAACAACCCCCTGAGCGTGGCCGACAGCCGGAAGTTCGTCAGGAAGAACAACGCCAGCGCGAGCCCGATGGTGAACTGGAAGGCCAGCGACACCAGGGTGAACACCACCGTGTGCCACAGCGCGGGCCAGAAGGTGGCATCGGCGAACACTTTGGCGTAGTTGGCGAACCCGGCGAACGGGGCGTCGCCCCGCACGAAGGAGCGCACGGTGTAATTGCGCAGGCTCAGCTCGACGTTGCGGTAGAGCGGATAGGCGTAGAAAACCAGCAGGTAGAGCACGACCGGGGCGAGGAACGCCCATGCCGCCCACTGGCCGGACCGCGCGCGGGCCCCCCGGTGGCTCCGTCCCGTCGCCGGTACGGAGCCGCGGGCGGCAGGACGCGCCTGCGTCTGGGTGATTCGGCTCATGCCGCTACTGGATCGCGCTCGCCGCGGCCGACTGCGCCGCGGCCATGGCCTCCTGGGGAGACTTGGACCCGCTCAGCGCCGCCTGCACCGCGCCCCACAGGGGCTCGGAGATCTTCGGGTACTTGGTGCCGAGGTCGTCGCTGGTGCGTCCCTTGGCCGCCTTGACCGCCTCCACCCACACCTTCAGGTCGGGCGTGGCCGCCACCTGCTTGGCCTGCACCTGTTCGGTGGGCGCGATGTAGGACAGGGTGGTCGTCGTGGTGAGCGAGTTGTCGGCGCTGGTCAGGCAGGCCACCAGCTTCTGGGCGGTGGCGTAGCGGCCGGTGTCGGACTGCACGGGGATGCTGACGAACTCGCCGCCGGTGGGAGCGGGCGCGGTGCCGCCGTCCTTGCCGGGAACCGGGACGATGCCGTAGGCGAAGCCGGCCTTCTTGGCGTTGGCGAGCTGCCAGGTGCCGTTCTCGGCGAAGGCGAAGTCGCCGGTGGCGAACTCCTGCCAGCTGGTCGTCTGGGTGTTGTTGATGACGGAGTTGGGGGCGTACCCCTTCTTGAGCCAGTCCGCCCACAGGGCCACGGCCGAGACGCCCTCAGGTGAGTCGAGCTTGGTGAGGTTCGCGCCCGAGCCCCAGAGCCAGGGCAGGAACTGGAAGCTGCCCTCCTCGGTGCCGATCGCCGAGAAGGTGATGCCCTTCTTGCCGGCCGCCTTCACCTTCGTCAGCGCCGCCGTCAGCGAGGCCCAGTCCTTCACCGAGGAGATGTCCACCCCGGCCTTCTTCAGGACGTCCTTGTTGTAGTACAGGGCGAGGGTGTTGGCGCCGATCGGTACGCCGTAGGTCTTGCCGCCGCTCTGGCCGGCCGCCAGCAGGTTCGGCGCGATGGCCGAGACGTCGAGCTTGTTCTCCTCGGTGGTGGTGAGCACGCCGGCCTCGGCCAGCGTGGAGACCACCGGATTGTCCACGATCAGCACGTCCGGCGAGTTGCCCTGCTGAGCCGCCAGCAGCGCCTTGTTCGTCAGGTCGCTGGTGTCGTAGCCGGTGCGCTCCACCTTCACCCCGGCGTCGGTGCCGCACTTGTCCAGCAGCTTCACCCACTCCGAGCTCTTGTCGTACTGCGGGTACGGGTCCCAGATCGTGTACGTCGTCCCGCCCCCGGCGGCCTGACCGGCGCTCGTCGAAGCACTGCTGTCGACGCCGCCGGACGATGACGAGCAGGCGACCGGCCCGCCCAGGACGGCCAGGACCGCCAGACCCACGCCGGCCGCACGCCGGCTCCTTGCCGCTGATTTCATTGAACTGACCTCCGAACGAAGTCGAATCGATTCGCCGAATCGGTTCGACCGAACATAGGCCCGCTCCAGCACAGGAGTCAATGGGGATGTGTGCGGCGGCACCTTCACGGCACGGACGACCACGTCATGAACCGATTCGACCTACGATGGTCGCCGAGCGGCGGATCGGACGAGGAGCACGGGTGAACATCGGAGAGATCGCCAAGCGGGCGGGCGTGTCGCGCAGCACCGTCTCCTACGCGCTCACCGGCAAGCGCCCGGTGTCGGAGGAGACCAAGCGCCGCATCCAGACGGTCATCGACGAGCTCGGCTACCGGCCCAACGCCGCCGCCAGGGCGCTGAAGGAGGGCCGCACCCGCACCATCGGCCTGGTCATCCCACCGGCCAGCCAGCGCCTGACCGACATGCAGCTCGGCTTCGTGGCCAGCGTGGTCGACGCCGCCGCCCGCGCCGACCTGGACGTCCTGCTGTCGCCCTCGGGCGGCGAGCACGACCGCTCCTTCGAGCGCGTCGTCACCGGCCGGCGCGTGGACGGCGTCGTCCTCATGGAGATCCGGCTGGAGGACGACCGGGTCGCCCGGCTGCTGAGCAGCGGCCTGCCGTTCGTCGGCATCGGCCGTACCCGCCACCCGGAGGACATGTCCTGGGTGGACATCGACTACGAGACGCTCATCGCCAAATGCGTCCACCACCTGGCCGACCTCGGCCACCGGCAGGTGGCGCTGGTCAATCGCAGCGCCGAGCTGGTCGCCGCCGGATACGGCCCCGGCCACCGCGCGCAGGCCGGCTTCGACCGGGCCATCGCCGAACGCGGCCTGAACGGTGTGCGGGTCTGCTGCGGCGACGACGCCCAGGCCGGACAGTCCTGCCTTCGGCAACTCCTCGCCGAGCACCCGGAGTTGACCGCCATCGCCACCATCAACGAGGCGGCGGTCTTCGGCATGTACCGCGCGCTGGCCGAAGCGGGCCTGACCGTACCCGGGGACTTCTCCGTCGCCGGCGTCGCCGCCCAGCACTGGGCCGAGAGCCTGCACCCCCCGCTGACCGCCGCCGACGTACCCGCGGACGAGATGGGCGCCCGCGCCGTCGAGCTGCTCATCCAGCGCATCGCCGACCCCGGCACCCCGCACCGCCACCTCCTGGCCGCCCCGCCGATCTCGCTCCGCAGCACGACCGGGCCCGCCCGGCCACGCGCCTGACGGGTCTTGACCATCGGACCAGATCCGCCTATCGTCTAGTCGAATCGATTCGACATCCCCGCCTCATCGGCCACCGGCGCCGCCATCGGCAGCACCACGGCCGCGATCGACCTGGCCACGGTCATGCACGCCGACGGCAACACCACCTCCGGCTTCCTGGGCCCCCGCCACGCCGACATCTCCGTCAACGGCGGCCCGCCCCAGCGCGCCTGGTTCCCCTGTTCCTTCCAAGCGCGGCTTCCGGAGGGGACGCCGACGACGGCCCAGGTGGAGTGCCAGGAGCCGGAGTTGTAGTGCCGGCGGCCGGTCACCTTCCCGGCTTCGGGGCCTGCCGCCGGCAAGAGATGGAGTCTTTCGATCAGAGGGTGTACGGCACGCCGTGTTCGAGCACCTCGACCTGGGTTCGACGCGGCGCCAGGTTGCGGATGAGCTGGTGGTGGAGTGCCTGGTGGACGGGTGCGAGGCCGGCCTGGTGGATGGGGATCACCAGTTCGGGTTCGATGGTTCGCAGGTAGTCGACGGCTTCGCCGATCTTCAGCCATGGCCCGCCGACGGGCAGCAGCAGCACGCGTACCGGCCACGGTGGCGGGGTGAAGGCGTCGCCGGGGTGGAAGATCCGGCCGTCGAGCAGGTAGCCGGTGTTGGCCATGCCCGGCAGCAGCGGGTGAATGACGGCGTGCTCGCCTTCGACGGTCTCGATCCCGTCGGGCACGTCGCCGACGCGGACGGCGGGGTTGGCCGCCAGCAGGGCGGGGATCCGGTCGGTGTCCAGGTGGTCGGGGTGCTCATGGGTGACCAGGACGGCGTCGAGGTCACGCAGGTCCTCGAAGCCGGTGGCATAGGTGCCGGGATCGAGCAGCAGTCGCCGGTCGCCGGAGACCAGGACGCAGGCGTGGCCGAAGTGGGTGATCTGCATGTGTCACAGCCAAGGTGGTAGGGAGGTACAGCTGTTCCGTCAGCTCTTCCTGGTCAGGTAGCGATAGCCGGCCTCGAGCTGGGCCGGGTTCCACACCTGTTCGTTCTTGAAGGCCGTCTCGGCCTCGTCGGACCATATCCGCGGGCCGCCCGCGGCCATCGCCATCAGCTGGGTACGGCAGGCGCGTTCGAGCAGGACCGCGTACATCACCGCGGCGGCGGGGTCGGGCCCCGCGGTGACGGCGCCGTGCCGCGGCATCAGGACGGCGTTGGCCGCGCCAAGGGTTTCGCCCAATGCTCTGCCCAGTTCAGGAGTGGCGATCAACGCGCCGGTCACGGTGAAGCGGGGCAGGTCGTGGAAGGGCACGGCGTCGTGCGAGATGGGCCGGAGCGGCTGGTCCAGCGAGGCGAAGGCGGCCAGCGCGGGGGCGTGCGTGTGCACCACGCACCCGACGCCGGGCCTGGCGTTCATGATCTCGGTGTGGATGGGGTACTCGAGGTGCCGCTTGCCTTCGCCGTCGAGCACCTCGCCGTCCGGCGTGACCAGGACGACCCGGTCGGCGTCGATCTCCTCGAAGCCCCAGCCGGACGCCTTCATCCAGACGCCGCGGCCCTCGGGATCACGGAGCGAGGCGTGACCCCAGACCATGTCGCTCAGCCCGGCGGCGGCCAGCGCCCGGCTCGCCTCGGCGACCTGCTCCCTCACAGCGCCTCCTGGTAGAGCCAGTCGAGGTCGGTGTAGTCGTCGGCGGCGCGGCGGGCGAAGACGCGGTCGCGCAGCGCCGGGATCACCAGGTCGCCGGCGTGCCAGATCTCGCCCCACGCGCGGGCGACCGTCTGCACCTGCCCGGTACGGGGGCCACGCTCCGCCTGGTATCCGGCGAACGCCTCGGCGACGTCCCCGCCGTGTTTGGCCAGGTGCCTGGCCAGGCACGCGGCGTCCTCGATCGCCTGGCAGGCGCCCTGGGCGAGATATTGGAGCATAGGGTGGGCGGCGTCGCCGAGCAGCGTCACCCTTCCCTTGGTCCAGGTGGCGATCGGCAGCCGGTCGTACATCGGCCATCGGCGATCCGTGGGCATCAACGCGACGGAGGACCGCACCTCCTCGCAAGAAGCTGCGAAAGCCTCGGTCAGCTCCTCTGGGGTGCCCCAGTCGTCGGTGCCGGGCCGGAAACGGCGGCTGCGGAAGACCGCGACCTGGTTGTAGAGCTCGCCGCGCCGGATCGGGTACTGGACCAGGTGCTTGTCCGGGCCGATCCAGATGACCTCGTCGTCCTGCTCGACGGCTGAGGTGGTGGGCAGCGTGCCGCGATAGGCGACGTACTGCGCGCAGATCGGCTCGTCGTCACAGATCAGCTTCCGCGTGCGCGACCACAGGCCGTCCGCGCCCACCACACCGTCACAGCGGTAGAGCGTGCCGTCGGCGAAGCGCACCTCGCCGTCCGCGCTCACCGCCACCATCTCGCGGCCGGTCTCCAGCGTGATCCGGGGGTTGGCCCGGCAGGCCGCCAGCAGGACCTCCAGCAGATCCCCGCGGTGCAGCACCGTGTACGCCTGGCCGAAGTGGCGGCGGAAGGCCGGGCCGAGGTCGACGACGCCGAGCCGTTTGCCGGTGTCGGCGTGCATGAAGACGAGATTGCGCGGCTGTACCGAGACCTCGTCCAGTGTGGGGCGCAGGCCGAGGCGCTCCAGGATCCGCATCGCGTTGGGGGCGAGCTGGATACCGGCGCCGATCTCCCCGAATCGCGGCGCCTGCTCGGCGACGTGCACGTCGAACCCGGCCTGGGCGAGGGCGAGCGCGGTCGTCATGCCGCCGATACCACCCCCGATGATCAGAAACATGGTCATCCCTTCGTCCGTGAGGTGACCAGAGGAGTGTCCACCCCGATGGCCCCGGTGCCATAGGCGCCGCCCGGATCGCCGAGCGCCTGTGCCCGGCCGGGCAAGGGGAGGGCGAAGAACTCGGCGTTGTCCTTCGCCCAGACGGGGTCGCCGGCCTTGGGCGCGGTGATGGCGTCGACCGGGCACTCGGGCAGGCAGGCGCCGCAGTCGATGCACTCGCCGGGGTTGATGTAGCGCTTGGTCAGGCCCTCGTAGATGCAGTCCACCGGGCAGGCGTCGACGCAGGCGCCGTCCAGTTCGTCGATGCAGGCGTCGTTGATCACGTAGGCCATGGCGCGGCCCTTTCTGTGGAATGGCCGGGGAACAGCTCCTCGCCGGGGCGCAGCCGTACCGCGATGTTGTTGACGGCGGTGGCCGCCTCGCCGAACCCGGTCGCGATCAGCCGGACCTTGCCGGGATAGGCGGTGATGTCACCGGCGGCATAGACCCGGTCCAGGCTGGTGGCCATGTCGGTGCCGACCTCGACCTGCCGATCGCGGAGGGTCAGGCCCCAGTCCGTGAGCGGGCCGAGGGAGGCGGTATGACCGAGGGCGGGGATGAGGATGTCGGCCCTGCGGTATCCCGTGGCGGTGAGGGTGACGCCCTCCAGTTCGTCGTCGCCGTGTACGGCGGTGACCTCACAGTCGACCAGCACGTCGGCCGGCGAGCCGGACAACCGCTCCAGGGATCGGGCGTGGGCGCGGAAGCGGCGCCGCCGGTGCACGAGCGTCACCGATCGGGCGTGCTCGACCAGGGTGGTGGCCCAGTCGACGGCGCTGTCGCCGCCCCCGACGATGACGACGTCGCGGCCCGCGTACGACTGCGGCGGTTCGACGAGGTAGTGCACGCCCCGGCCGCGGAAGCCGTCGAGGGCGGGCAGGGGCTTGGGGGTGAAACTGCCGATGCCCGCGGTGATGAGCAGCGCGCCCGCGCGGATGCGGCGGCCGGTGGAGGTGGTCACCGTGACCGCGTCGGCGTCCTTCTCCAGGTGGGCGGCCTGCTCGCCGAGGACGATGTCCGGGTGGGCGGTGTGGGCCTGCTCGACGAGGCGCTCGGTCAGTTCGCGGCCGGTCACCGCCGGGAAGCCGGCGATGTCGTAGATCTTCTTGTCCGGGTAGAGCGCCGCGACCTGCCCGCCCAGGTGCGGGAGGCTGTCGAGCAGGGTGACGCTCAGGCCCCGCATACCGGCGTAGAACCCGGCGAACAGCCCGGCCGGCCCCGCACCGACGATCAGCAGCTCCGTGTCGGGCACCGTCAGCTCCAGATCAGCGCGTCGTCCAGCGCGTCGTCCGGCTCCGCGTAGACGGCCGCCGCGGCGGGATGCAGCGGAATCGGCGTCCGGGCCATGTCGGCGGGGACGAGCGGATAGGTGAGCGGGGAGCGGTCGGCCGGGATGTGCGCGTACTGGACCTCCAGCGCCCGGCGGGTCTTCACCATGCACCAGGTGGCCAGGCCGGCGATATCGTCGGCGAGGTCGCTGCGGCAGAGCACGGCGAAGTCGGAGAAGTCGAGTGTGCGCAGATCCTCGGTCAGACCGGGCAGGTAGCCCGCCTCGACCGTGGCGGCGGGCCAGCCGGGCTCGTCCAGCGGGAGATAGCGGACCGGGCGGCGGTCCGCGACGCGCTGCCAGGCAGGCATCATGATCGCCTCGTGGACGAGCACGTCGGCCTCGCCGCGGGCGAAGCGGTGGACGGCGGGGAAGGGACGCTCTTCGTAGAGGAAGGTGAGCTTGCCCGCCCGCTGGAGCACACGGTGCGCGAGATGACCGACCAGGTTCACGCCGTCATCCGGCGAGGTGGCGACGGTCACGCCGTCCAGGTCCGCGACGGTCTCCGCGGACAGAGCGGCGTCCACGGCGACGACCAGGCGGTCGCGCTGGCCGATCACGCCGAGGCAGCGCAGCCGGTCGTCGTCGCCGTACAGCTCGCGCACGGCCGCGGTCGGGGTGATGATCGCGATGTCCGCCGCACCGGCCAGGAGGGCCGCCACCTGATCGTGGCCCCCTCGCCCGGACCAGATGGCGAACCGCGAGCCCTCGGGGACGCGATCGCCCATCTCCTGAGCCAGCCAGCCGCAGATCCGGTGCATGTTGGCCTGCCCCCAATCACCGCGAAAGTGCACGGTGACCGGGCGGTTCAGCACCTCAGGCACCGTCCACCATCCGGGTGAGCCCGTCGGCGTCCAGGCTGAAGTCGATCTCGGTGATCGAGTCGAACGGGAAACCGACCCGCTCGAACTCCTGCTCCACGCTGTCGCGGTCGGCGGCCTCGTAGAGGGTGACGATGAAGCCGTCGGTGGTGTTGACGAAGAGCCGCTGGAAGGTGGCATGGACGTTCTTGGCGACCTCGGGGCCGTATCCGGCGACCTCTTCCGGGGACAGGCCGGGGGCCTGGTGCAGGCCGAGAAACAGTGACATTGCCGAGCTCCAATGTGTCATGATGCGGAACACTGTCCCGGATTATGCAACTAAGCTGTGAAGAGTTCAAGGGGTTGTTTCGTGCGCGATAACCTGCTCTCTGTGGATTCCGAGGCGGCGCCAGAGCCCGATCGCCCCCGCGGGCTGATCGGCGCGGTCGACAACGTCCTGCGCCTGCTGCGGCTCTTCGAGAGCCGCGAGCTGCTCCGGGTCAACCAGGTGGCCAGGGAGATGAACCTGTCGCGCTCGACCGTGCACCGCATGCTCGCCACCCTCAGCCATCACCACTTCGTCGAGCAGGACGAGCACTCGCGCGGCTACCGCGCCGGTCCGGCGCTGGTCGACATCGGCCTGGCCGTGGTGCAGAACATGGACGTGCGCGCCCGCTCCTACGGCGTGCTCGTCCGGCTGCGTGACGCCACCGGCGAGACCGTGCATCTGGGCACCAGGCGCGGCACCGACGTGCTGTTCGTCGAGAGCGTGGAGAGCGAGCAGACGCTCAAGACGTCCTCCCGGGTGGGTTGGACGCTGCCGGCGCACGCGACCTCGTCGGGCAAGGCCCTGCTGGCCGAGCTACCGGACCGTGAGCTGTCGGACCTCTATCCGAGCGGCGTGCTCGCGGCCACCACCGCTCGGACCGTCACCTCGCTGCCCGCCCTGCGCGCGGAGCTGGCCGAGGTACGCGCCCGCGGCTATGCCGTCAACGTCGGCGAGAGCGAGAACGACGTCGGCGGCGTGGGTGTCGTCGTCAAGGACCTGCAGGGACGCGTGCGCGCGGCCCTCGCGGTGACCGGGCCGCGCTCGCGCGTCGACGACCAGTGGATCGCCAAGGTGTCCGAGGCCGCGATGCGCTCGGCCGAAGAGCTCAGCAGCTACATCGTCTAACGCAAGACAGCCCACCAAGGCCGGATCCCCACGGGGTCCGGCCTTCGTCATCTCCGCTTGCCAAGCTCGATATTCAAGTAGCACAATGCGGTTCACTGTTCCGCATGGCGCTACATCTAGGGGATGTCGCATGCTAGAAACCTTGGTAACCGCCGCACTCCTCGTGCTCAGCGGGATCTGGACCGGGGCCATCACCACCATCGCCTGGGAGCGCATCCCGGTCTGGCGCCGCCTCGACCCGGTGCCGCGCGCCGTCGATTTCCGTAGGTCACTGCACCGCATGGACCCGACCATGCCGATCATCGCCGTGATCGTCATCGGCTTGGGCGTCACCCACGCCCTGGGGCACGAGGGCCTGGCGCGGACGCTGGCCTGGATCGCCGTCGGCGGCATCGCGCTCGTCGTCGTCGGCTCCATCCTGCTGCTCGAACCGATCAACTCCCGCTTCCGCCGGCTCCCCGAGGGCGCTCCCCCGCCCGATGCCGCCGACCTCCATGTCCGCTGGTCATGGCTGCACCTCGGCCGCACCGTCGTGGCGGTCGTCAGCTTGACCCTCTTCGTACTCGCCGCCTTGTCCTAGGAGGACACCGTGCAGTCTTCACGGCGCATCCCACCGCCGGATCCGACCCGCGAACCGCTCAAGGTCAACGTCTATGAGCGCATGTCGGGAGCGGCCGCCCAGCTGATGCCGCTGTTCCCGTACGACGACGCCGGCTCGATCGTGCCCTGCGGCGCGGTGCTGTGGGGCGGCCCCGACGAGGAGTACGGGCACTTCTTCCACGGCAACTCCGTCGCCGAAGTCGTGGTCGTCTACGGCTCGCACCAGTCGCTGCTGTCCTCGGGGCAGATCTTCGCCACTCAGCCGCTGCATGGGGTCAACTCGTTCCTGCGCGATGAGAAGGATCCCTCGGCGTTCGCGGTCATGACGATCACGCAGCACCAGTCGGAGGCGGGGGACCAGAACGAGACCCTGATGGCGCGCTGCCAGAAGTGCAAGGCCGAGCTGGCCCGGATCGACTACGACGCCACCCCGCACGGGGTGGCGGGTCACGATCCCACCCGGTTCGGCTCCGCGGACGACCGGGTCCGCCAGTTCGCCACCATCGCCGGGTCGCGAGAGTTCGCGCGGCTGCGCAACAGCGACGAGGGGCGCACCTGTACGGAGTGCGGGCACGTCAACCCCGTCTTCCCTCTCGCGCAGTGGGGGTGGCTGCGGCAGGTCGCCCAGACCGATGCCGTCAACAGGGCCTACCACGCGCTGATCAAGGAGGATCAGGCATGAACCGCCGCCGCATGCTCCACGCCTTCAAGGCCGCCAAGGAGGTCGGCGCCTACACCGACGCCGCGGTCCTGCAAGAGGCCGTCGATCCGCAGCTCTACCTGTCGCGCAACCTGCTCCCCCAGCCCTTCCACCTGGTGTGCGCCAAAGACACCGTGATCACCCAGCTCAGCGGCGGCGCGCGCATCGCCCTGCGGGACAGCTCCGTCAACACCTTCCAGATGAGCGTCGGCGACATCGCCTACATCCCCGCCGGCACCCCCCACCAGATCATCCCCACCGACGAGGGCGTCTGCCTGCGCTACATGCCGCTCGACGCCGGGCTGGTGGGGACGGCGTGGTACTGCCCGGGCTGCGGGATCGAGCTCGAGCGCTACGAATGGGAGCACGTCAACGATCTTCCGGCCGCCGGCTTCTACGCCCAGGCCTGCGCGCGCTTCAACGCCGACCTCCAGGCCCGGACCTGCGGCACGTGCGGCACCATCCACCCCGCCATCGACCTGGCCGCCTACGACTGGAAGGACGAAAGATGAAAGAGCCGAGCCTGCGGGAGGTCTCCCGGTCGGTGGCCGACCTGCTGCGCAAGGAAGAGATCGCGACACTGGCGACCATCGACGACGACGGCAGCCCGTCCGCCTCGACGATGCACATCGCCTCCGATGGGCTCTCGGTCTACATGCACACCTTCACCTACAACCGCAAATACACCGAGATGCTGAAGGACCCCCGCGTCAGCTACACGGTGGCCCACCTCAGCAGCTACGAGGAGCGGTTCCAGGTGTACTCGCTCCAGGTCAAGGGCCGGGCGACGCTCCTGACCGACGCCGCCGAGATCGGCCGCGCCGTCCAGGTCAGCACGGAACAGTTCCCCTGGCTCGCCGACACCTCCATGTACGACAACGTGAAGACCCCCGAGGACCACAGCCAGCAGGTCTTCTTCCGGATCGACCCGATCTCGGCCCTGTGGGCGGACAACCGGGTGCGGCTCCTCTGGCGCATGATCCTCGACTTCGCGCCCGACGGCAGCGGTGTGACGGCCATGCGTCCCTACGACGTGGTCGTCGGTCGCAGAACCGCCTGAGCCTCTATCCTGGGGTGCCGCTCAGGCCGGACGGTCACGGAGAACTCTTGAAACAGCGGAACTTCCTCGCGGCCCGCATCGACCAGTGGTCACGAGAGCACCCCAGGCTGCTCGATCTGATCATGGCCGGCTCGATGTGGCTGGTCTTCGGCCTGTCGAGTGCTCTCGCCGGGCTGCCCGCCTTTCTCGTCGCCACCGCGGCCATCCTCCCGCTCGCCGTACGGCGACGCTTCCCGGCCACGGTTCTGGCCTGGTCGGCCGCGGCCTTCGCCGTCCAGCTCGTGGTGGTGCCGATTCCGCTGCCGGCCGACATCGCGCAGGCGATCGTCGTCTACACCGTCGCCGCGCACGTCGCCTCCGTGCCGATCCGCCTGCTCGCCCTCGGTGCCGCGCTCACCGGCAGCGTGCTCGCCGGCTTCCGGTGGAGCACCCCGCCCGCGTACGAGGCGAACGTCTTCAAGAACGCGGTGTTCCTGGGGATCCTGTTCGTGCTGGTCTGGGTCATCGGCAATCTCGTCCGCGGCCGCCAGGCCAACATGAGCGCCCTGCGTGCGGCGAGTGCCCGGCTCGAGGAGGGCCGGTTGCAGCACGAACGGTTCGTCGCGCAGCGGCAGCGGGTCGCCGCGGCGCGGGAGATCCACGACATCGTGGCCCACTGCCTCACCGTGGTGATCGTGCAGGCCGACGGTGCCGAGTACGCCGCCGAGCACGCGCGACCCTGGGAGCGCGGGGACGCGGGAACGGTCTTCGCCACCATCGGGCGTACCGCGCGATCGGCCCTGGCCGAGGTGCGTGGCGTCATCGAGGTGCTCCGCGACGCCGACGGGCCCGACGAGGCGCACGGGGCCCGGCTGGGGATCGCCGAGCTCCGGCAGCTCGTGGACTCGGTACGGGCGACGGGACTCGCCGTGGAGGTCGAGGCCGAGCCGAGCGTGTTCGACGACGTTCCCCCCGCGATACGGTTCACTGTGCTCCGTGTCGTACGGGAAGCGCTGACGAACGTGTTGAAGCACGCCGGCCCGCACGCCACAGCGCACGTGGTCGTCGCCAGGACACCAGGAGGGATCATGGTTCGAGCCGAGGACGACGGCGTCGGCAGCCGTCGCGCCGACGCGACCGCCTCCCCACCTGGCTACGGCCTCGACGGAATGCGCGAGCGCCTGCGCGCCATGGGCGGAGTGCTGGAGGCGGGTCCGCGTTCCGGCCGGGGATTCGTGGTCGACGCCACGATCCCCGTCGCCGCGCTGTCGCCTGCCACTCCATGACTCGCGTCTTCCTGGTGGACGACCAGGAGCTGGTTCGGACCGGATTCGCGATGATCCTCGACGCCACCCCGGATCTGCGGGTCGTCGGATCGGCCGGCGACGGGCAGACGGCCCTCGACGCCCTGCGGCGGCCCGAGCACCGTGCGGACGTCGTCCTGATGGACGTTCGGATGCCGGGGCTCGATGGCGTGGAGACCACCCGGCGGCTGCTTGCCACCCCCGACCCGCCACGCGTCGTCATGCTGACGACGTTCGACGACGACGAGCTGCTCATCGCCGCCCTTCGAGCCGGAGCGGCCGGCTACCTGCTCAAGGACGCGGGCGCGGCGGACCTGCTGGCGGCGATCCGGGCCGCCGCCGCCGGGGAGGCGCCCGTCGCGCCGAGGCTCGTACGCCGCCTGATCGACTCGTTCGTCCTCGCGCCGCCGGTGACCCCATCCGCCGAGCACTCGCCCGCCGCCGCGTCCAGGCTAGGGCGTCTGACCACCCGCGAACGCGAGATCCTCGCCTCGGTCGGCCTGGGACTCAGCAACGCGGAGATCGCCGCGCGGCTGCAGCTGGCCGAGTCGACCGTCAAGACGCATCTCGGCTCGGTGCTGCGCAAGCTCGAACTACGTGACCGGGTGCAGGCGGTCATCCTCGCGCAGACACACGGGCTGACCGACTGATCCCGATCGCGAGGGCACAGGCCGCCGTGCCGGCGAGCACGAACAACCCGGTGTCACCAGCGAGGTACTCGCGCATCACCACGGGCTGCTCGGTCGAGACCGCGTACTCCAGCAACAGGGCGAAAGTGGCGTTGTGCGCGAAGTGCGCCAGCACCACCGGCCACACGCTGCCGGACATGACGCGCAGGTACCCGAAGAGGAACGAGAACGCGATCACCGAGCCCCCGAACAGCAGCAGCACCAGGCCGCGGTTCCCTTCGGTGTGGTAGTACGGCGTGAGCAGGATGTACGGCAGGTGCCAGGCGATCCAGACCAGCCCGACGACCAGCATCGCCGAGCGCTCGCCCAGGAACGCGAGACGTGGCTGCAGATAGCCCCGCCAGCCGATCTCCTCGGCGAACGCCAGGATCGGCCCGGTGATGGACACGGCGATCACCGACTGCAGCCAGTCACCCTGCGGCGCGGAGAACCGGCCGAAGCCGAGCACGACGGCGCCCCCGGTGGCGAGCAGGCAGACGCCGGCGGTGGTGGCGACCGCGAGCGGCCAGGTCCACAGGCCGAGCCGCCCCATGCCGAGCCGGCGCCACCCGTCTCTGGAGTAGCCCTCTCGTGTGATGAGGAGCAGCATCGCCAGCACGACGAGCAGCGGTGACACGGCGAGGATGAGCCCTCCGGCGATGTTGGCGGTGCCGAGGGAGATCGTGAGCGTCAGGACGATGAAAACGATCGACGAAGTGCGATCGGAGAGCTGTTCGAACACGGACAGACCTTCTTTCGGGGAACTGGCCTGGCCAAGTGTTCAAGAACGCGCCGCCGCCGCCATCCACCCACGGTCCGTACTTCGTCTGGCTCTCCTCTTCTGGGACTAGTACTCCGGCAGCATTCAGCGCCTCGGCGGTTTGCGGTAGGTGGTGACCTGGTCGCCCGGGCCCGGGTACGCCATGATCAGCAGCCGCTGGGTGCCGTACTCCTCGCCCTTCCAGGGAGACCAGGCGAAGTGCACGCGGATCCGGTAGTGCCCCTTGCGGCCGTTGAGCGACAGGTCGGGCAGTTCGGTGCCGCTCAGGCCGTCCATGAAGATCATCTCGCCGCTCTGGTTGGCGTAGCCGACCTCGACGACGTCGTCCCAGCCCTTGGTCTCGACCGGTGGGCGGCGCGGGTAGGTCTCCAGCGTGACACAGACGTGGGAGTCGGAATCCGTGCTCACCGTCACCCTGCCGGGCTCGGCGGTGACCGGGCCGGCTGTCGTGCTCTTGCCCTCGACGGCGAATTCGTCGTACAGGTCCAGCCCCGCCTCGGGCCACTCCGGCTCCTTGAGGCGGATCGCCTTGGCGGGCTTGATGAGCGGGTGGTGTCGTGGGGTGGCGGCGCATTTGCGGCGCTCCTCGGCCGCCATCTCGTCGAATTCGCGCTCCTCTGCGGCCGCTTTCGCCGAGACCTTAGCGTTCGCGGCCGGGCAGATCCCGGCGAGCACCCAGCCCAGGTCGCTCGCCACTTCCCTGCCCTGCAGACGGGCCAGCTCGCGCGGGTCGTCGCGGGTGTAGGCGGCGCACAGGCGACGGCCGTGGGCGAGCAGCACCTGGTCGGGCGTGGTGGCGGCGAAATCGAGGGCATTGTGCTGACGTACCGCGCAGATGAAGGCGCGCGCACCGGTCAGCGGCGCGGGCTCCTCCGCGGCCACTCCGTTCTCCCAGGGCTCGGGCGGTGAACAACTCGCGGCCGTGGTGATCGGGCCGCGTGACTGGTCGGCGGCCGGCAGGAAACACAGGGCCACGGAGGTGGCCAGCGCCGTCACCAGCACGTGGTGGCGCAGGCGGGCGGCGGGCGGGGCGCCGTACAGGAGGAGCAGGACGAAGGCGGAGGCGGCGAGCGCGAGGCTGTACCACAGCGGGGAGAGCCCGAAGAGGATGTCGCCCTTGTCGTCCGGCTCGAACAGCCCGTCCGGGTACAGGGCCAGCCGCTCCTCGGCCATCTCGGGGATGATCCGCCAGTCCGCCTCGGACTTCGTGGTGAGCACCGTGACGACGCCCGCCGCCGCGGCGAGGGTCAGGGCCGGCATCGTGACCCGCAGCAGCCGCCTGGTCCTGCGTACGACCGCGATCAGGACCAGTACCGCCGGGGCGCCGACCCCGACGAGCAGGTCCACGGCGACCCAGAGCACCGTCGCCGGGTAGCTCAGGTACCCGTGGAAGAGGTCGTCGACCGCGCCCCTGGGGCCGATCCACACAGGCATGCCGTCCGCGAGGTTGACGGCCGCCGGGATCAGCGGGAGCACCACCGCCACACCCGCGAGAGGCCACGCCCGCGCGGGGGCGACCTGGACAGGAGGCGCCGGCGACGGCACGGGGGCCGGGCCGCCCAGGTCGTGGGCGGAGCGGGCCTGCCACACCGTCCCGAAGACGCCCAGGATGCTCAGGGCCATGAGCAGCAACAGGTGGTAGTCAACGCCGGAACCGCCGAACGAGACGATCGAATGACCTCCCGACGACAGCAGCGACAGCGCCGCCGCGGCCCCGCCCATCCGCACGGTGCCTCGGGTCCAGCGCGCGTCTCTGGCCTGGCCGACCAGGACTGGCACCAGCCACAGCAGGTAGACGACATTGCCGAGCCGGTACGGAGAGACGAACGGCGCGACGTCCCACAGGCCGAGGCCGTAGACGAACGTGTCGGCCGTGTCCATGGCGGCGTTCGCCAGCCCCGCCACGAGCCCGAGCAGCCGCAGCCATCGAGGCAGGCTCCCGGCGAGCACCACGAAGAACAGCCCGACGATGGCGCCCTGGAGCAGGTCGGAAGGCAGGCCGAGCCACCACTGGTACGGGATCGGCAGCCGAAACAGCAGCGTGCAGGCGACACTGAGGTACAGGGCCGCCCGCAACAACCGGACGGGCCGCTCGTTGACCGCCGCCGCGCCGGTCGGCCGCCCGCGCAGCACCTGCCAGTAGGCCCACCCCTGCAGGACTCCGCCCGCGACCATGAGGAGCTCCACCCACCAGGTGTAGGGCATGAACTCCGGGTCCCACCCGCTGGTGACGATCTCGCGCAGCAGCGCGGGGTCGCCGGTGGCCAGCGCGAGGACGCCGGACCCGACGACCGCGGCCACATAGCTGGCGGCGAACAGCGCGGCGATTCTGCCGAAACGATAGCGGCGCACGGGCACACCCTCGGGCACGAGCGGACAGGATCTGGCAAAGGCGCCCAACCCTAGGGAGCCGTCAAGAATCAAGGTGTCGATTCTGTGACACGTGGGATGTCGTGGTGCGGTGTGATGGCGTTCAGGAGCGCGTCGGCGCTGGAGTATCGGGTTGCGGATCGGGTGACGGCGTAGCCGGCCTCCTCCAGCAGTGGGCGGACCCAGATCTTGGCGTTGCCGATAGTTCGTCGGCTCACTTGAAACAGTTCGGCTACGACCTGCCAGGTGCAGACTTTGCGCATGCCGAGGATGACCGCCAGGACGCGCTCGGCGTCGGTGATCTTCTCCTGGAAGATGCCTCCGCGGGCGCCGGCCTGCCGGTCACCGCCGCGCTGGCGATGCTTGCGCCGCTCGGCCTCGGCGGCCTGCCGCAGCGACAGCCGCTCGATCAGTGCGGTCAGTTCCGGGCGACTCATCCCGGTCAGCGCCGGATCTCCGAGCAGCGCCAGCCGGTTCGGCCGTGTCGGGACGATGTTGCTGTCCAGGAAGTTGCGGAGCGCACCGGCGCTGGAGAAGCGCAGCACGGTGGGGTCGATCTTGAGTTTGCGGGCGGCCAGGAGCTTGCCGGTCTCGGTGACCGCCTGACCGATCGGGGGCTGGCTGATCTCGAGCAGCTCC
>NZ_JAHKRM010000090.1 GCF_019396345.1 Nonomuraea guangzhouensis
ACCACCAAATCAAACTCCGCGGCCACCGCATCGAACCCGCCGAAATCGAACACACCCTCACCACCCACCCCACCATCACCAACGCCCTCATCACCCTCCACCACGACCGGCTCATCGCCTACCTCGTGCCAGCTGACCAGGACAGCGGCATCCCAGCCAGCACCGAACTACGCGACCACCTACGCGCCACCCTGCCCGACCACATGATCCCCACCACCTACATCGCTTTGGCGGCATTCCCTCGCACCCCCAACGGCAAGATCGACCGCCGCGCCCTGCCTGCACCCGACACCACCCGCCTCGACCTCGCGGGCAGCTACCAGGCACCCAGCACCCCCACTGAACAACTCCTCGCCACCATCTGGACCGACCTCCTCGGCCTCGACCGGGTCGGCACCACGGACAACTTCTTCAACCTCGGCGGACATTCACTCCTCGCCACCCAGGCCATCTCCCGCATCCGGGCCACGTTCAGCGTCGACCTCAGCCTTGCCACGCTGTTCGACCAGCCCACCATCGCGGGCCTCGCCACCATCGTGGACAACACCACTGCTGCGGAGCAGGCAGCGCCTCCCATCGTCGCCGTCTCACGTGACCAGAGGCTGCCGCTCTCCTTCGCCCAGCAGCGACTCTGGTTCCTGGACCAGCTCAATCCCGGCTCGGTCGAATACAACATCGCCACCCCCATTCAGCTCCCTGAGCAACTCGACATCCCCGCCCTGCACGCCGCGCTCGCCACCCTCACCGAACGGCACGAGGTGCTGCGCACCCGCCTGGTGGCCGACGCCGAAGGCGTGCCCTGGCAGGTCATCGACCTACCCACCGGGTTCCACCTGCCCGTTGTCGATCTGACGGCTCACGACGACCGCGACCAGGCCGTACGTGCCTGGATCGCGAAGGACTCGGCCACTGCGTTCGACCTGGCCAGCGGTCCGCTGATCCGTGGCAGCCTGCTCCGGCTGGGTGACGACGAGCACCTGCTCGCCCTGTGCATGCACCACATCGTCTCGGACGAGTGGTCGGCCAAGATCTTCCAGCATGAGCTCGAGTCTCTGTACGCGAGTTACCGCGCCGGTCAGAGTGACCCACTTCCGCCGCTGACCGTTCAGTACGCCGACTTCGCCGCGTGGCAGCGCGATTGGCTCACCGGGCCGGTCCTGGACAAGCAGCTCGGCTACTGGCGTGCTCAGCTGGCAGACACGCCCGTGCTCGATCTGCCGACCGATCGGCCACGCCCGGCCGTGCGCTCCACTGCGGGTGCCGCGATCGGCTTCCAACTGAACGTCGAGATCACGCGGCGACTGCAGGAAGTCTCGCGTCAGAACGCCAGCACCATGTTCATGACGCTGCTGAGCGCCTACGCTGTTCTGCTGAGCAAGTACACCGGGCAGGACGACCTGATCGTCGGAACCCCCGTCGCCAACCGCAACCACGGCGAGACCGAACAGCTCATCGGCTTCTTCGTCAACACTCTCGCGTTACGCGCCGATCTGAGGGGCGACCCGACGTTCGCGGAGCTGCTCTCTCAGATCCGCGGCACCGCGCTGGCGGCCTACACCCACCAGGACCTGCCGTTCGAGCAGCTCATCGACGAGCTGGCCGTGGTCCGCGACCGATCACGGACCCCCCTGGTCCAGACCCTGTTCAACTACACGACCAACGACTCGGCTACTGCGACTTCGGCTGAGGTACTGCCGGCGAAGTTCGATCTCAGCCTGACGATGGGCTCCACCGCCGACGGCGCTTTGGCCGGGTCGATCCAGTACAGCACCGCCCTGTTCGACGAGGCCACCATCCGCCGCATGATCGGCCACCTCACCGAACTGCTTTCCGCGATCACCACCAACGCCGATCAGCATCTGTCGGCCCTGCCCATCCTCACTCCGGACGAGCACCAGCAACTCGCCGTCGACTGGAACGCCGCCACCGCCGAACTCCCCCAGGCCAACGGCATCCACGAACTCATCACCGGCCAACCAGACGCGCCAGCCGTCATCTACGACGACACCACCCTCACCTACGGCCAGTTGGAGACCCGCGCCAACCAACTCGCCCACCACCTCCTCGGCCTCGGGCTACAGCGCGAAGGCGTCGTCGGCCTCTGCCTGCCACGCAGCACCCACATGATCGTCGCCATCCTCGCCATCTGGAAGGCCGGCGGCACCTACCTCCCCCTCGACCCCGACTACCCCACCGACCGACTCACCTACATGCTCACGGACAGCGGAGCCGACCTCCTCATCACCACCACCGCCGAGCACACCGCTGAGCACGCCGCCGAGCCCACTAAGTACACCGCTGAGCTGCTCTCCGGCATCCCCGCCGTCAGCCTGGACGATCCCGCCACTAACGCCGCCCTGGACGCCCACCCCACCACACCGCCAGACCTCTCCCACACCCTGGCCCTGGACGATCCCGCCACCCAAGCCGCCCTGAACGCCCAGCCCACCACGCCACCGGACGTGACGGTCCTTCCGGACCAGGCCGCCTACCTCATCTACACCTCAGGCTCGACCGGCCGGCCCAAAGCCGTCCAAGCCACCCACCGCTCCGCGATCAACCTCGCCACCACCATGCGACCCCTGTTCGCCATCGACCACACCAGCAACGTCCTGCAATTCGCCTCCTTCAGCTTCGACGCCGCCATCCTCGACATCACCGTCACCCTCACCACCGGCGCCGCCCTGGTCCTAGCCACGCCCGAACAGCGAACCCACCCCGACCAGCTCACCCAGCTGATCGACCGGCACCACATCACCGCAGCCAGCATCGTCCCGTCCCTGCTGGCCACCCTCACCCCCGACACCACCACCACGCTCAACACCCTGATCCTTGGTGCCGAACGCCTTACCGCCCACCTCGCCGATGCCTGGGCACCGCACCTCACTCTGCGCAACACCTACGGACCCACCGAGACGACGGTTATCACCACCACCACACCGCCTCTCACTGCGTCCGGCAGCATGCCGGCCATCGGCAGCCCACTCCCCAACACCCACACCCACGTGCTCGACCCCCACCTCAACCCAGTACCGATCGGCGTGGCAGGCGAACTCCACATCGGCGGCACCGGACTCGCCCGCGGCTACCACCGCCGACCCGCCCTCACCGCCCAACACTTCATCGCCGCCCCCGGCGGAACACGCCTCTACCGCACCGGCGACCAAGCACACTGGCGCGCCGACGGCCAACTCCACTTCCTCACCCGCACCGACCACCAAATCAAACTCCGCGGCTACCGCATCGAACCCGCCGAAATCGAACACACCCTCACGACCCACCCGGCCATCGCCGCCGCGCACGTCATCGCTCACGAGCAGCGCCTCATCGCGTACCTCGTACCAGGCGAAGAGCCCATCCCACCGGTCAACGAACTACGCGACCACCTGCGGACCAGCCTGCCCGACCACATGATCCCCACCACCTACATCGAACTGGCAGCCTTCCCCCTCACCCCCAACGGCAAAATCGACCGCCCCGCGCTCCCCACCCCCGACGGCAACCGACCCGAACTAAACGGCTCCTACCAGCCACCCACCACAACAACCCAGGAACTTCTCACCTCCATCTGGGCCGACCTCCTCCACCTCGACCAGATCGGCACCACCGACAACTTCTTCGACCTCGGCGGACACTCACTCCTCGCCACCCAAGCCATATCCCGTATAGAGGCCACATTCGGCATCGAGATCGGCCTCGCGGCCCTGTTCGACCAGCCCACCATCGCCGAACTGGCGACAGTCATCGACGCCAGCGCCACGGCGGATCAGGCACCGCCCATCGTCGCCGTCCCACGCGACCAGAAACTGCCACTCTCCTTCGCCCAGCAGCGTCTCTGGTTCCTGGACCAGCTCAATCCTGGCTCGGTCGAATACAACATCCCTTCCCCGATCCCCTTGACCGGGGAACTGGACATCCCCACGCTGCAAGCCACCCTGGACTGCTTGATCAAGCGACACGAGGTGCTGCGCACCCGCCTGGTCGCCGATGCCAATGGCGTGCCTTGGCAGGTCATCGACCCACCGTCGCCTTTCGATCTGCCCATCATCGACCTGGCTTCGGAGACGGATCCGTTCCAGGCGGCTCGCGCCTGGGTGGCCACCGACGCCACCACTCCGTTCGACCTGGTCAACGGCCCGCTGATCCGCGGCAGCCTGCTACGGCTGGCCGACGACGAGTACGTGCTCGCGCTCTGCATGCACCACATCGTCTCCGACGAGTGGTCAGCCGACATCCTCGGCCGCGAGCTGGCAACCATGTATCAGACGTTCCGAAGCGGCCAACCCAATCCCCTGCCGGCTTTGCCGGTGCAGTACGCCGACTTCGCGGTATGGCAGCGCGACTGGCTCACCGGACCGGTGCTGGACGAGCAGCTCGGCTACTGGCGCACCCAGTTGGCCAACCCGCCCGTGCTCGACCTGCCGACCGACCACTCCCGCCCCGCCGTGCGTTCAAGTGCAGGTGCGGCTATCCGTTTCCAGCTCAGCACCGAAGTCACCCAGCGGCTGCAGGACATCTCGCGCCAGAACTCCAGCACCATGTTCATGACATTGCTGGCCGCTTACAAGGTCCTGCTAAACAAATACACCGGCCAGGACGACCTGATCGTCGGCACCCCCGTAGCCAACCGCAACCACGCCGAAACCGAGCAACTCATCGGCTTCTTCGTCAACACCCTGGCGCTTCGTACCGATCTGAGCGGCGACCCAATCTTCACGGACTTACTAACGCAGATCCGCGCCACCGCACTGGCCGCCTACACCCACCAGGACCTGCCGTTCGAGCAGCTCATCGACGAGCTGGCCATCGCCCGCGACCGCTCACGCACCCCGCTCACGCAGGCCTTCTTCAATTACACCCTTCAGCCCAATACAGACGTCGAGCCGCAAGAGCAGGGCGTCACGGTCGCCAAGTTCGATCTGCGGCTGATGTTCTTCCAAACCGGCGACAACCTCACCGGCGTCATCGAATACAGCACCACCCTGTTCGACCAACCAACGATCCACCGCATGGTCGGCCACCTCACCGAACTACTCACCGCGATCACCACCAACCCCAGCCAGCACCTGTCGGCCCTTTCAATCCTCACCCCGGACGAGCACCAGCAACTCACCATCGACTGGAACTCCGCTACCGCCGAACTCCTCCCGTTTAACGGCGTCCACGAACTGATCGCCGCACAAGCCACCCTCCGGCCCGACGCCACCGCCGTCATCCACGACGACACCCCACTCACCTACGCCCAACTCGATGCCCGCGCCAACCAACTCGCCCATCATCTCCAAGCACTCGGCATCGGCACCGAACAGATCGTCGCCCTCTGCCTGCCCACCGGGCCCGAAGCCATCATCGCCATCCACGCCATCTGGAAAACCGGCGCCGCCTACCTCACCCTCGACCCCCAACACCCCGCCGAACGCCTCACCTACCAACTCACCGACAGCCACACCAGCCTCATCCTCACCACCACCCACATCGCCGACGACCTCCCCGCCAGCCACACCCCCACCCTCACCCTCGACACCCACCACACCCAAACCGCCCTATCCGCACAACCCACCACGGCACCCCACACCATCACCCACCCCCACCAAACCGCCTACCTCATCTACACCTCAGGCTCCACCGGCCACCCCAAAGCCGTCAAAATCACCCACCACAACCTCATCAACTACCTCACCGTCGCTCCGACACGCCTCGGCATCGGCCAACCACACGCCACCTACCTCCTCCTCCAAAACACCGTCACCGACTTCGCCAACACCATCCTGTTCACCAGCCTCACCACCGGCGGAACCCTCCACATACCCCCCGCCCAAACCACCACCGACCCCCAACACCTCGCCGCCTACCTGAACGACCACCCCATCGACCACTACAAAATCGTCCCCACCCACCTCAACGCCCTCACCCACACCACCCCACCCCACACACTCCTCCCCCACCACACC
>NZ_JAHKRM010000091.1 GCF_019396345.1 Nonomuraea guangzhouensis
CCGACATGCCGACCAGCCGAGCTCGCTCGACTTCGGTCAGATGGATCTCCAACGCCAGCGGTCCCGAATGCGCCATGCCCACAAGAATAGAAACTTATCCGGCGAATTTCAGGCGCATGACACTAGTACGGTGCCCGCATACGTACGTTCTTGGGCAGATTGATTGAGTGTGAACGTGTTCCTCGCTGGGTGAGATACCGGAGGTGCCCATGAGCGGTCTCGAACCGGAGGCCATCCTTGGATGCAGACCGAATCTGCTGATCAGCGATCTGTGTGGCAGCTTGCGCTTCTACTCGGACGCGCTGGGATTCCGGATCGGCTGGGAGTGGTCTGATCGTCAAGGCCGGTTCTTGCAGGACGGAGAGCGCTGCGAGCCAGGTGAGCCGGGCACGGCGCTTGTCGGGCGTGACCGCGCACAGATCATCTTGACGCAGGTCACTGGCGTCCATACGACGTGGTTGCACCTCGATGTCCATACGTCTACGCAGGTGGACCGGCTGTTTGAGGAGTGGGAAGCTCGGGGGGTGAGCATCGCCGAGGCGCCGCAGATGCGAGCCTGGGGGATGTACGAGATGCGGCTGCACGATCCGGACGGGCATGTCCTGCGCGTGAGCTCGCCGCCCGGGAGTATCTCCGACTGACCCGGTGAACGATCGTGGTCACCGCACCAGCCGCGGACTTCATGGCGAGTTGGCCCGATCTGGCCCAGCAGCGGCTCACTGGCCCGGTGCGCGCGAGCCGTACGCCGGGCCGAACACCACGAGCAGTGCCAGGTCCTCGGTCACCTCGTCGAACCGGTGCTCCTCGCCCGCCGGCACGAAGATCACCGAACCGGGGCCTACCTCGGCCGTACCGTCCGGCGTCACGATCTTGGCCCGTCCCGCCGTGACCACGTAGATTTCGTCCTCGGTGTGCGGGCTCTGATTGTCGAGCCCGCCGGCCGGGATGCAGTACGTTCCCACCGACAGGGCCGGCACCCTCAGGTGCTCCACCCAGTCGTTGGCCGCTCCGTCGGCGAGCGGCGTCCACACCCCTGCACCTTCGATGATCTGCATGGCGGAAGCATAGCTATGGACAGCTAACCCTTAACCACTTGTGCGGATGAGTGGCAGCCGCGGCCTACCCGTCAACGCCAAGGACAAGACGATCGGTGAACTCGTCTGGCAGATCCCGGCCATGGACGGCGAAGGCGTCCCAGAAGATGGCCTACTCCCTCCGCGCCACGGGGATGCGCCCGCCGCGTACCAAGCAGGCTTCGGCCGGCAAGGAGGCGGCGGCATGAGCCTCGGGCCGTGCACCTACGTCACGCTCTCGATGACTCAGGCTGAGAATCCGCGTTCCACACCAGCGGCGTCCGGGTAGCCGCCCGTACCTGGCGTTCAGCACGCCGGAGGCGGACATCTCGGTCTCCACCACGGGCGGCGGCCTGATCACCGACGCCGACCTGACCCTGGCTAGCGAGATCTATAGCGCCGCTGTTCGCTACCTGGCCGACTGCGAGCGCCTGCACACCGAGCCGTCGGCCACCGGCAAGGCGGGGTCGCCAGAAGGTGCAACTTCCGGCAGCCCCCGGGTTCTCCCTGATCTCACTCACGAGAGGTTCCAAGCATATGTTCAAGCGGCTGCCGGGCGACGAGGCGTGCAACCTCATCAACCCCACAGAGATCGAAAAAGGCCCTCCCCCCTACAACAGGGAAGGGCCCTCGACGTGCGGAGGATCGGGGATTTGAACCCCGGATGGTGTTGCCACCAAACCGCATTAGCAGTGCGGCGCCATAGACCTGACTAGGCGAATCCTCCTGGTAGCCACGCGGCTCAGGACAGCGTACCGGCCTTCTGCCAAGGCAGCAAAGCGGTTCCCCATCCCAGCCTGTCCAAAGGTTATCCACAGCCTGTGAATAACTCCCTGTGGACAACGCGGCAGACAGCAAGCCCGCCCCAAGACGTTCAGGGACGGGCTCAGCATCGAGGTATAGCGCAAGGACCCGACGAGCGGGTCCAACTGTGCGAAAAGGGGTTACGCGGCCGGGTTGGCCTCGCCCTCGATCTCGACCTTGATCTTCTTGCCGACCAGAACGCCGCCCGTCTCCAGGGCCTGGTTCCAGGTCAGTCCGAAGTCCTCGCGGTCGAACTCGCTGGTGATGGAGAAGCCCCACACCGCCTGGCCCCACGGGTTCGTGCCGGCGCCGCCGTACTCGACCGTGAGCTCGACCTCCTTGGTGACGTCGCGGATCGTCAGGTCGCCGACGACGGTGAACTCGTCGCCCGAATGGCTCACCACGCGGGTGCTCTTGAAGGTGACCGTCGGGTACTTCTCGGTCGAAAGGAAGTCGTCGCTGCGCAGGTGGCCGTCACGGTCGGCGACGCCGGTGGTGAGGCTCTCGGTCTTGATCGTGAGCTCGGCGGACGAGTCGAGCGGGTTCTCGGCGATCGTCACGGAGCCGGTGAAGTCGCCGAAGCTGCCGCGCACCTTGCTGACCATCATGTGCTTGACGACAAAACCGATGCGGGTGTGCGCGACGTCCAGGTTGTAGGTGCCGGCGGCGGGGACGGTCAGGCCTTCCCAGGTGCGGGTGGTCATGGGGTTCTCCTCAGAAGGGGTTAGGTGCTTGCTGTGCGGATGTCTGCGGCAACAAATGTCTACACGAGGAATATTCCTCGCGTCAACTATCGTCGGCTACAGTATGAATGTGGTCAACATTGACGACCCCCGGTTGACGGCCATGGGCCTGCTGGCGGAGGTTCACGCAGGTCTTACGGCCCGGCTGCAGCCCGTGTTCAACGCTGCCGGGCTGTCCGATATCGATTTTGAGACGCTGCTGCGGCTGGGGCGCTCTCCCCGGCAGAGCTTGCGGATGAGCGATCTGGCCGCTCAGACGGGCCTATCCACGAGCGGCGTGACCAGGGTGGTCGACCGGCTCGAACGCGACAGCCTGGTCGCCAGGGTAGCCTGCGCCACCGACCGGCGGGCGTCCTACGCCACGCTCACCGACGCGGGGCGGGAGAAGCTCGAAACGGTGCTGCCCCGCCACCTCGAGGACATCGACACGTGCCTGACCGGCCTGCTCAGCGCGGAGGAGCTGGACGTCTTCCTGGCCACTCTCCGCCGGATCCGGGACGTCGTACGGCCCTGCGCTACGGTGGGGGCGATTGAGGAAGAATGCCCAGCTCCGTCCTGAGCTTGGCCATGGCGCGCGACATCGTGCTCTTGACCGTGCCGAGGGTGATGCCCAGCGTTCTGGCGATCTCCGGCTCGGTCATGTCCTCGTAGAAGCGCAGCACGATCGCGGCCCGCATCCGGGTGGGCAGCTGCCGCAATGCCTGCTCCAGGAGTTCGTGGACGTCACCGCAGGCTTCGGGCTCGGGGGCGACCTCCGGCAGGTCCTCTGACGGGTACTCCTCCAGCCGGCGCCGCCGCCACTGCGAGATGTTGATGTTGACCATCGCCCGCCGTACATATCCGTCGAGCGCGGCTCTGTCGTGGATGCGGTCCCATGCGAGGTACGTCTTGGTCAGGGCGTTCTGCAGAAGATCCTCCGCGTCCAGCGGATGTCCGGTGAGCTGGTGGGCGGTGCGCAGCAGGGCGGGTCCGCGCGCAACGACGTACTCGCGGAACTCCTCTTCCCACCTGAAGGTCTGCATCCTGGCCAGAATCGCAGCCAAAGGCCGAGATCGGGCGTAACCGGAATTCAGGATTCGGCCCGCCGACGATAAAGGTAGGTCAAGGTCGGTGGCGGTTTGTATGTCGCCGAGGGTCAACTTCTGTCCCGAGGGGTGCGGATTTTGCTCTCTATGCGCGGGTACGGCGAAGCAGCCCTCGGAGTCGTGTGACGCTATTAGTGCGACCAGGGAGGGACAGATGGGGTATCCGAGCGTGGAACGCCGCCGGGTGCTCGCGGCTGCGGCACTGGGCCGGGAAGCCGGCGCCCCAGGTCCCGAGCAAGGGGATCCGCTGCGCGCGGTCATGGGGGACATCCGCGACATCAGCCCGCACCTGGTCATCATCGAGACCCCTGAGGGCGACGAGGAGCGGCTCGTCATCGCGCCGTGGGCCACCGCCTGGCACGGCGGCGACCTGGTGCCGGGCGATCTGCCGGTGGGCTCGACGGTCATCATGCGTACGGTGCGCGACGGCCGGGTGGTCGAGCGGTTGTGGGCCGGTATCACCCGGATGACCGGGACCATCCTGTCCGTCGAGGGACGCAAGGACATGACGGTCCAGCTCGACTGCGGGCCGCACCGGGGTCGCCGGACGATCGTCGTGCCCTACCGCGCGACCGGCCGCATCCTGGTACGCCATGCGCGGTTCGAGCCGGGGTTCCTGTTCGACGCGATCGGCATCAGAAAGAACGGGGTGAGTCTGGCCCTGCTGCCCGCGACCTCGCAGCCCGCCTATCCGGCGCGGGCCGTCCCCGCTCCGCCGCCCGCCTACGCCGGCCTGCAGTCACGCATCTCCGGGACCGCGACCTGGTCCGATGCCTTCGACGAGGAGGATCGGGGGGCCGCCTACCCCATGGTGGAGCGCTCCGACGTGGGCTGTCCGGACGCCGAGGTGTCGTGCGTGGGCCTGCCGTACCTGGCCATCGGGTCGATGCTGCAGGTTCGGAACGCCTGTACCGATCGATCCGCTAACGTGCCGATCGTGGCGTGTGGTTGCGTGGCCGGGCGCTTCTGCGACCGATGCGTCGAGTGCGACACCTCTCCTCGCGGGCGGATCGTCGAGCTGTCGCCTTTCTCGTACGTGGAGCTGGGCGGCGACCTGGTCAAAGGGTGCTTCAACGCGCAGATCGGATTGGGGTGACGCTCGTGCTGGCATCGCAGCTGCCTGCTCTGATCGTGCTGCTCGTCTTAGGGGCGGTGGCGAAGGTGCTCACCGTACGCTCGGGCGGGGAGATGGGCTCGCTGGCCCGGCTGGGGCCGGCGGCGCTGGTGCCCGCTCGCATCGAGGTTCCGATGCTGGTCGTCTGCGCCATCAGTGAGCTGGTGATCGCGACGGGGCTGCTGGTGAGTACGTCCCCGATCTTCAGGTGGGCGGCGGTCGCGTTCTTCGCCATGTGTACGTACGTGCTGCTGGAGATACGCAGGCGCCGGCCCGACGTGGGATGCGGATGCTTCGGCGAGGTGAGCGGGGCACCCGTCGGGCTGCGCTCGGTCGCCAGGACCATGGTGCTCACCGGGATGGCCGTGCTGTCGCTCTGGGCAGAGGAGCCCGGTTGGCTGGTTTTCGCGCAGCCGTCGTGGTTCGTGGCCGCCGGGATGGTCGTGCTCCTCGTACTGTCGCCCGAGCTTGAGGAGTTGGCGGATCGGCTGCGTTATCGAGCGCCGTGCGAACAGCGCCGGGGCCCGGCCGTGGAGGTCACGCTGGCCAGGCTCCGGTCGAGCGGCCCCTGGCGTCAGCACCAGGAGCAACTCACCGCGGCGGAGCCGTACGACAGCTGGCGCGAGCTGTGCTGGCGCTTCTTCGCCTTCGAGCGGCGGGATGGGGCCGACGTCGTGTTCGCGGTCTATCTCAGCGGGCGGCGTCCGGCTGTACGGGTGGCCGTGGTCAACGCGGAGGACAGCGGCGCTATGCCGGTCTATACGCCTGTATCGGCCTGACGCTAGACAGCGCTATAGAACCCTCGACATGAGGATATGACTCTATTGGGCTATCTAGCTTCCCCACTAGACAGCCCAATAGAGGACTAGTGTCATGCGCCTGAAATTCGCCGGAGATATTTAGCGAGGGATTCAAGTATCTCTTCGGCGGTCTTCTTCCACACGAAGGGGCGGGGATTGTCGTTCCACTGAGCGATCCAGTCCCGGATGTCT
>NZ_JAHKRM010000092.1 GCF_019396345.1 Nonomuraea guangzhouensis
CCGCCGTCGCGGCCGCCGCCATCGGCTTCGGCGGCAACGGCTCGGGTACGGCCGTCGCCGGCCGCACGCCCCCGGCGACCGCCAAGGTGACCCGTACGACGCTCACCGAGACCAAGACCGTGGACGGCACGCTCGGCTACGGCGACACCCTCACCGTCACCGCCAAGTCCCAGGGGACGATCACCTGGCTCCCCGCGGAGGGCTCCACCATCACCAGAGGCAAGGCCGTCTACAGCATCGACGCCGACCGCCGCCCCCTGCTCTACGGCGGTACGCCCCTCTATCGCGTCCTCAAGGACGGCGTCGAGGGCAAGGACGTCGAATTACTGGAGCGGAACCTGGCCAAGCTCGGCTACACCGGCTTCGACGTCGACAAGGAGTACACCTGGGCCACCCGCGAGGCCGTCGAGGACTGGCAGGAGGACCTCGGCCTGGACGTCACCGGCGAGGTCCAGCCCGCCGACGTGGTCGTGGAGAGCGGGCCGCTGCGCGTCGCCGACCTCAAGACCACGCTCGGCGCCGGCGGCACGGGACCCGTGCTCACCGCGACGGGCACCACCCGCCAGGTGCTGGTCGACCTCGACGTGGCCGACGCGCACCTGGTCAGGAAGGGCCTCAAGGCCACGGTCGAGCTGCCCGACGGCTCCACCGTGAAGGGCAAGATCACCGGCGTGGGCAAGGTCGCCACCGAGACGGGCACCGGCGCCGACGCCACCACCACGGTCGAGGTCGAGGTGTCGGTGAGCGGGCTGAAGAAGCCGTTCGACGCCGCCCCGGTCGACGTCACGATCGTGTCGGCCCAGCGCGAGAACGTGCTGGCCGTACCCGTCGGAGCGCTGCTGGCCCTCGCGGAAGGCGGCTACGGCGTGCAGGTCGTCGAGGGCGGGACCACCCGGTACGCGGCCGTCGAGGTCGGCATGTTCGCCGACGGCAAGGTGGAGGTCGACGGCGTCCAGGAGGGCGCGACCGTGGCGGTGCCCAAGTGATCGTCCGGCTGCGCGACGTGAGCAAGGAGTACGGCGAGGTGGCCGCCCTGCGCGGCGTCTCCATGAGCATCGAGTACGGCGAGCTCGTCGGCATCGTCGGCCCGTCCGGCTCCGGGAAGTCGACCATGCTCAACATGATCGGCACCCTGGACCGCCCGTCGAGCGGCACCGTGAGCATCGCCGGCCACGACGTGCTGACACTCACCGACAAGCAGCTCTCCGCGCTGCGGGCGAACGTCATCGGCTTCGTCTTCCAGCAGTTCCACCTCGCCGCGGGCGTGCCCGCGCTGGACAACGTCGCCGACGGCCTGCTGTACGCGGGGCCCTCGCTGCGTGAGCGCCGCCTGCGCGCCTACGAGGCGCTCGACCGGGTCGGGCTCGGGCACCGGCTCGGCCACCGCCCGCACGAGCTGTCCGGCGGCGAGCGGCAGCGGGTTGCGATCGCCCGTGCCGTGGTCGGCGGACCGCGGCTGCTGCTGGCCGACGAGCCGACGGGCAACCTCGACTCCCGTTCCGGCGCGGGCGTGATGGACCTGCTGCGCGAGCTGCACGCGGGCGGCACCACCGTGGTCGTCATCACCCATGACCGCGACATCGCCGCCTCGCTCCCTCGGCAGGTCGAGATGCTCGACGGGCTCGTGGCGGAGGGGGTCAGAGCATGACCGCCACCACCCTCACCTCAGCCCGGCTGCGCCCGCGCGACGTCGTCAGGGTCGGCGGGGCGGGCCTGCGGGCCAGGCCGCTGCGGGTGTTCCTGTCGGCGCTCGGCATCGCCATCGGCATCGCGGCCATGCTCGGCGTCGTCGGCATCTCCGCCTCCAGCCAGGAGGACCTGAACCGCCAGCTCGAATCGCTCGGCACGAACCTGCTCACCGTCTCACCCGGCCAGGACCTCTTCGGCGCGGGCTCCCACCTGCCCGCCGAGGCGGAGGGCATGATCGAGCAGATCGCCCCCGTCACCTCGGTCACCGCCACAGGCACCACGCCCGCCAAGGTCTACCGCAACGACCACATCCCGGCGGCCGAGTCGGGCAGCATCTCGGTCACCGCCGCCCGCCTGGACCTGCCGCACGACGTGGGCGCCCAGATCGTCAGCGGCACCTGGCTGAACGCGGCCACCCAGCGTTACCCGGCCACCGTGCTCGGCGCCAAGGCGGCCGACCGGCTCGGCGTCGTGCGGGCGGGCCCCGACCAGCGGGTCTGGCTGGGCGGGCAGTGGTTCACCGTCGTCGGCGTGCTCGGCGCCGCGCCGCTCGCCCCCGAACTCGACACCGCCGCGCTGATCGGGTGGCCGGTCGCCGAGGAACGGCTGGACTTCGACGGCTACCCGACCACGATCTACGCCAGGGCCGAGGAGGCCTCCGTCGTCGCGGTACGCGACGTGCTGGGCCCCACCGCCAACCCGGAGAAGCCCAACGAGGTCGAGGTCTCCAGGCCGTCGGACGTGCTGGCCGCCAAACAGGCCACCGACGCCACGCTGAACGCCCTCCTGCTCGGCCTCGGCGGCGTCGCCCTGCTGGTCGGCGGGGTCGGCGTGGCCAACACGATGGTGATCTCGGTGCTCGAACGGCGGGCCGAGATCGGGCTGCGCCGCTCGCTCGGCGCCACGCGCGGTCAGATCAGGCTGCAGTTTCTGGCCGAATCGCTGCTGCTGTCGGCCATCGGCGGCGTGGGCGGTGTGGTGCTCGGCATCGGCGTCACCGCCGCGTACGCGGGCTTCCAGGGGTGGCCGGCGATCGTACCGGTCTGGGCCATGCTCGGCGGCGTGCTCGCCACCCTGGTCATCGGCGGGATCGCCGGTTTCTACCCGGCCGTACGGGCCGCCCGCATGTCGCCCACGGAGGCGCTGGCCACGCCTTGACCGCACGTGTCCGATTCTTACAAGAGAACCCGGCTCGGCCTGGGTAGCTTCGCCGCTATGGAGATGCTTTCCCAGGCTGAGACATATGTGCTGCTGCACGGGCGGCTGATCGACAGGCTCAGGTTCGGCGCCCTGTTCAGGGGCGCCTCCCGCACGCGGGTGCTGGACACGCTGCGCTGCTACCAGAACGACGACGGCGGCTTCGGCAACGCGCTCGAACCGGACCTGCGCGGAGCGGCCAGCCAGCCCGAACCGGTCGAGGTGGCGTTCTCGATCCTCGACGAGCTGAACGCCTTCGACGATCCGATGGTGGCCGCCGCCTGCGACTACCTCGTCAGCGTCACGGCCAAGGACGGCGGCGTGCCGTTCGTGCTGCCGAGCGTCCGCGACACCCCGCGTGCGCCCTGGTGGGAGACCGGCGACGAGCCGCCGGGCAACCTCGTCCCCACCGCGTCGCTGGCCGGGTACCTGCACAAACACGGCGTCGACCATCCGTGGCTCGGGCCCGCCACAGACTTCTGCTGGTCGGCGATCGCCGGCATCTCGGACACCACCCCGTACGAGGCGCGGGCCGTCGTCCAGTTCCTGGACCTCGTGCCTGACCGGTCGCGGGCCGAGGCGGAGTTCGCCCGGCTGCGCGAAGCCCTGCTGGCCACGGTCACCTTCGACCCCGGAGCGCCCGGCGAGGCGCATTTCCCGCTCGACTTCGCGCCGTCGCCGCTGCGGCTGCCGCTGTTCACGCGGGACGTCCTGGACCGGCACCTCGACGCGCTCGCCGCGGCCCAGGCGGAGGACGGCGGCTGGCGCGGGAACTGGCTGATGTGGACGCCCGTGGTGGAGCACGAATGGGGCGGCTACCTCACCGTGCACCGGCTGCGGACGCTCCGGGCGTACGGGCGGCTGTGACTTCTTGTCGGTGGCCGTGCGTACCTTGGTGGCATGTACGAGGAGCGGCCTCCAGGGGACGGCTTCGACGGCCGGGTCGCCTGCGTGTGGCGGCGGGTCAACGAGGCCGAGAGCACGCAACTCGTGGTGCCCGACGGATGCGTGGACCTCATCTGGGGGCCTTCGGGGGCGTTCGTGGCGGGGCCGGATACCGGGCCGATGCCGGTGCGGATGCGGGCGGGTGACGCCTTCACCGGGATCCGCTTCAAGCCGGGCGGGGTGGGGGACGTGTTCGGCGTCCCCGTGCACGCCCTGCGTGATCAGCGGGTGCCGGTGACGGACCTGGGGTTCTCCGTGCCCGGCGGGCGACCGGCGGTCATGCGGGCGGCGATCGTGGCCCGGCTCCGGGCGACCGCGCCCGCCGACGCCGCGGCGCCGGCGATCGCCGAGGCGCTCCGGGCGGGGCGGAGCGTGGGAGAGGTCGCCTGGACGCTGGGATTCAGCGAGCGGCAGCTGCTGCGGCGGAGCATGGCCTCGTTCGGATACGGGCCGAAGGTCCTGCAGCGGGTGGTCCGGTTCCAGCGGGCGCTGAAGCTGGCCCGTGCGGGGGTGGCGCTGGCGGAGGTGGCGGTGGTCGCGGGCTACGCGGACCAGGCGCACCTGGCCAACGAGGTCAAACGGTTGAGCGGGGTGACTCTGGCGGAGCTCCGGATATGAGAGCCGCCGCCCAGCCCGCGCCGGGGTCACTGTCCACGAGGAGCGCCCGCGTGAGCAGGCTCAGGGGGATCGCCAGCAGCGCGCCCAGCGGCCCCAGCACGAACGCCCAGACGATCAGCGACAGGAACGTCATCGTGGTCGACAGGCCCACCGCGTCCCCCAGGAACTTGGGCTGGATGAACGATTGGATCACCACGTTGATGGCGATATAGGCGGCGATGACGAGGAGCATCTGCTTGAGACCGCCGTCGAGGAGGGCCAGCATCGCGGGCGGGATCAGGCCGAGGACGAAGCCGATGTTCGGGATGTAGTTGGTGATCAGCGCGAGGACCCCCCAGAGGACGGGCAACGGCACATCCAGGATGGACAGGGCCATGACGTCCAGCGCCGAGCAGATGAGACCGAAGACCGTGGAGACGATCAGATAACGCCTGGTCTTGTCGGCGAACGTGGCGAGCGCCGCCACCAGGTGCGGCTTGGTGCTCTCGCCCGCCGCGATGATCCGGGCCATGCCCGGAGTGTCCAGGCACATCGCCAGCAGCAGCACCACGATGAGGAACAGGCTGGACAGCACTCCCAGCAGGCTCGACGCCAGGCTCTGCGCCAGCCCGAGCACCTTGGCGGGGTCGAAGCTCTGGATCGCCTTGTTCAGCTGGGCGTTGCTGATGCCGTGGGTGGTGGCGAAGTTCTGGGCGTCGGTGAGCAACTGCTGGAACTGCGGGGCGTACGCGGGGAGCAGCGAGGCGAGCTGGGTGATGGAGAAGGTCAGCACCGCGACCATGCCCAGCAGGACGAGCAGCACGATGAGGAAGGGCACGATGACCTGCACCCAACCGGGAGCGCCCGCGCGGGCGAGCCGGTTCCGCACGGGGGCGACGGCGATGACCAGGACGAGCGCGAGCACGACCGGGCCGAGGATCGACGCGACCTCGCGCATCCCGAACAGAACGATGACCGCGCAGGCGATACCCGCCAGGATGGTGAGGGCTCGGGGCACACGAGGTTCCTACCCGTGGGCAGGGGATGACACCGGGAATCCGTTGATTTGACGGTTCCGGGAGGCGTACATAGAGTTCACCAGTCCCGCGAGGACGGCGTTGATCGCCGGTCTCGCCCGGGGGCCACCTCCAGCTAGATCCATTCAGCGGGCGTTCGCGTCACTCCGAATGGCTGGTAAGTTAGAGGGGTTGTCCCGGAAACGGGGCGGTGTTTATTCCAGAAGGTCGATGCGAATCGGGTCAATTTGACACCGGATCGGGCGGCTGAAAGAATAAAGACACAACGAAATGAACGAA
>NZ_JAHKRM010000093.1 GCF_019396345.1 Nonomuraea guangzhouensis
TACCGCACCGGCGACCAAGCCCACTGGAACCCCAACAGCCACATCCACTTCCTCGGCCGAAACGACCACCAAATCAAACTCCGCGGCTACCGCATCGAACCCACCGAAATCCAACACGCGCTGACCAACCATCCGGCCGTCGCCGCCGCACACGTCATCGCCCACCAGCAGCGCCTCATCGCCTACCTCGTGCCCACAGACTCGACAATCGGCATCCCGACCACCGGAGAACTGCGGCAATACCTGCTCCAGACCCTGCCGGACCACATGATCCCCGCCATCTTCATCGAGCTGACCACGTTCCCCCTCACCCCCAACGGCAAGATCGACCGCACCGCACTCCCCACCCCCGACGGCAACCGACCCGAACTAAACAGCACCTACCAACCACCCACCACCCCCACCGAAGAACTCCTCACCACCATCTGGACCGACCTCCTCCACCTCGACCAGATCGGCACCACCGACAACTTCTTCGACCTCGGCGGACACTCACTCCTCGCCACCCAAGCCATCACCCGCACCCGCACCACCTTCAACACCGACATCACCCTCGCCGAACTCTTCGACCACCCCACCATCAGCGAGCTCGCCGCCGCCATCGACGCCGGAACAGCCGGAGCCACTCCACCGCCCATCGCGCATATCCCACGCGGCCAGGCACTGCCGCTGTCCTTCGCGCAGCAGCGACTCTGGTTCCTCGCACAGCTCGACCCCGCCTCGGTCGAATACAACGTCCCCTCCCCCATCCCGCTCAGCGGGGAACTGGACGTGGTCGCGCTGCGAGCGGCTGTGAACACGCTCATCGAGCGGCATGAGGTCTTGCGCACCCGGCTCGTGGCCGATGCCAACGGGGTGCCGTGGCAGATGATCGACCCACCCTCTGCGTTCACCCTGCCTCTGATCGATCTGACGGCGGAAGACGATCCCGCTCAAGCGGCTCGCGCGTGGGTGACCGCCGACGCGACCACCCCGTTCGACCTGGCCACCGGCCCGCTCATCCGCGGCAGCCTGCTCCGCCTGGCGAAGGACCGGCACATTCTCGCGCTGTGCATGCACCACATCGTGTTCGACGAGTGGTCGGCCAAGATCTTCCAGCAAGAGCTCAAAGCGCTCTACACCAGCTACCGAGCGGGCCGGCCAAACCCCCTGCCTCCGCTGACCGTCCAGTACGCGGACTTCGCGAAGTGGCAACGCGACCGGCTCACCGGACCATTACTGGACAAGCAGCTCAGCTACTGGCGCACCCAGCTCGCCAATCCCCCGATCCTGGAACTGCCGACCGACCGGCCGCGCCCAGCCGTGCGCTCCACCGACGGCGCCGCCATCACCTTCCAGCTCGACACCGAAGTCGCGCGGCGACTGCAGGAGATCTCCCGTCGCCACGGCGCCACGATGTTCATGACGCTGCTGGCCGCCTACACGGTCCTGCTGCACAAGTACACCGGCCAAGATGACCTGATCGTCGGTACGCCCGTCGCCAACCGCAACCACGCCGAAACCGAACAACTCATCGGCTTCTTCGTCAACACCCTCGCCCTGCGCACGGATCTGCGAGCCGACCCGACATTCACCGACCTCCTGACCCACATCCGAGGCACGGCCCTGGCCGCCTACGCTCACCAGGACCTGCCCTTCGAGCAGCTCATCGACGAGCTCAACATCACCCGCGACCGCTCCCGAACCCCCCTGGTCCAGAGCTTCTTCAATTACGTCATCACTGAGCCTGGAACAGACGAGGACGACTGGACGCCTGATCTCGAGGACCTTCAGGCCAAGTGCGACCTCATGGTGGCCTTCAACCAGAACGGCGATGTCCTCCAGGGCGTGATCGAGTACAGCACCGCTTTGTTCGACGATTCCACCATCGAACGCCTCGTCGGCCATCTCCAGCATCTCCTGACCGCGATCACCGCAGACCCCGCCCAGCATCTGTCCGGGCTGCAGCTCCTCACGCCCGGCGAACATGAGCAGATCACCGGCTGGAACAACACCCACCGTCCTCTTCCGGACCAGCTGATCCCCGCGCAGATCAGCACCCGCGCCGCCGCCCACCCCGACCGCGTGGCGGTGACCTGCAACGACACCGCCCTGACCTACGGCCAGCTGGAGACGCGTGCCAACCAGCTCGCCCACCACCTGCTCACCCTGGGCGTCCAGCCCGAGAGCGTGATCGCCCTGAGCCTGGACCGCGGCCCCGACATGATCATCGCCATGCTCGCCGTCTGGAAAGCCGGCGCCACTTACCTGCCCCTCGACCCCGACTACCCGGCCGGCCGACTCGCCTACATGCTCACCGACAGCGGAGCCAGGCTCCTCATCGGGCACACCGCCATCCCTGGCATCCCGACAGTCGATCTCGACGACCCGGCCATCGACGCCGCCCCGTCCGACAGCCCAGGCACGGTGATTCATCCGCACCAGGCCGCGTACCTGATCTATACGTCGGGGTCGACCGGTCAGGCCAAGAGCACGGTCGTCAGCCACCGCAACCTGGCCGCCATCATCGACGCCCAGATCACCGCCTTCGACGTCACCCCTGACGACACCGCCCTGCAGCTGACCTCCTTCAGCTTCGACGTCGCAGCCAGCGAAATCTTCACCACCCTCACCACCGGCGCCCACCTGATCATCGCCGACACCACCGCCCGCCAATCCACCCCCGACCTGCACCACCTCATGCACACGCAACACGTCACCATCACCCAAGCCACCCCCACCCTCCTGCAGCACCTCGACACCACCACGCTGCCTCACCTGCGCACCCTCATCACCGGCGGCGAACCCTGCCCGCCCCACATGGCCAAAATCTGGGCCACCCACCACCGCCACATCAACGCCTACGGCCCCACCGAAGCCACCATCTGCGCCACCGCCACGATGGGCGCCACCGAAACCGCCATCGACTCCACCGCCGTGACCCACAGCCACGGCATCGCCATCGGAACCCCCATCACCAACACCCACACCCACGTCCTGGACCCACACCTTCAGCCCGTCCCGGTCGGCGTCCCCGGCGAGCTCTACATCGGCGGCGCGGGCATCAGCCGCGGCTATCACCGCCGCCCTGCTCTCACCGCCGAACGCTTCGTCGCCGGCCCTGACGGATCGCGGCTCTATCGCACCGGCGACCTCGTACGGTGGCGGGCGGACGGGCAACTCGACTTCCTCGGCCGCACCGACCAGCAGATCAAACTGCGCGGCTTCCGCATCGAACCCGCCGAGATCCAACACACGCTGACCAGCCATCCGGCCATCGCCGCCGCACACGTCATCGCCCACCAGCAGCGCCTCGTCGCCTACCTCCTGACAGACCAGCAGCCACTCCCGCCGGTCAACGAACTACGCGACCACCTGCGAACCAGCCTGCCCGACCACATGATCCCCGCCGTCTTCGTCGAACTCGCCAGCTTCCCCCTCACCCCGAACGGAAAGATCGACCGCGCGGCGCTCCCCGCCCCTGACACCAATCGCCCCGGCCTCGCTGACGTCTACCAGCCGCCCGCCACCATGACGGAGGAGCTACTGGCCGGAATCTGGGCCGACCTCCTCGACATCGGCCAGATCGGCACCACCGACAACTTCTTCGACCTCGGCGGACACTCACTCCTGGCCACCCAGGCCGTCACCCGCACCCGCGCCACCTTCGGCACGGATCTCAGCGTGGCCGACCTGTTCGACCACCCCACCATCACCGACCTGGCCACCCTCATCGACACCGGGACGACCGGCGAGCAGGCACCGCCCATCGCCGCCGTGCCGCGCGACCAAAAGCTGCCGCTGTCCTTCGCCCAGCAACGACTCTGGTTCCTCAACCAGCTCGAACCGGGATCGGTCGAATACAACATCCCCTTCCCCATCTCGCTGAATGGGCATCTGGACACAGCAGCTCTTCGGTCAGCCTTGAACGCCATCATCGAGCGGCACGAAGTTCTCCGTACCCGGCTGGTGGCCGACGCCGACGGAGTGCCCTGGCAGATCATCGATCCCCCAACCGGATTCGACCTGCCCCTGGTGGACTTGGCTGGGCAGGCAGATCGCGCCCAAGCGCTGATCGCCGCCGAAGCGGCGGCCCCGTTCAACCTGGCCACCGGCCCGCTCATCCGCGGCAGCCTCCTTCGCCTGGCCAACGATGAGCACATCCTCGCCCTGTGCCTCCACCACATCGTCGCCGACGACTGGTCAGCCAAGATCTTCCACAACGAGCTGACGGCACTGTACGAAGCATTCCGAGCCGGCCGGCCGAACCCGCTGCCGCCTCCGACCGTGCAGTACGCGGACTTCGCGGTGTGGCAGCGCGACTGGCTCACCGGGCCGATGCTGGAGGAACAGCTCGGCTACTGGCGCTCCCGACTGGCGAACCCGCCCGTCCTCGATCTGCCCACCGACCGGCCACGTCCGGCAGTGCGCTCCACGGACGGCGCCGCGATCACCTTCGAGCTCGACGCCGAGGTTACGCGACGGCTGCGGGAGATCTCCCGTCGCAACACCAGCACCATGTTCATGACGTTGCTGGCCGCCTACGCCGTCCTGCTGAACAAGTACAGCGGACAGGACGACCTGATCATCGGCGCGCCGGTCGCCAACCGCAACCACGCCGAGACCGAGAACCTCATCGGCTTCTTCGTCAACACCCTGGCGCTCCGTGCCGACTTGAGCGGCGACCTGACCTTCACCGATCTACTGGCCCAGATCCGCGCCACCGCACTGGCCGCCTACACCCATCAAGACCTGCCCTTCGAGCAGCTCATCGACGACCTGGCCGTGGACCGAGACCGCTCCAACACCCCGCTGGTGCAAACCCTCTTCGACTACACCACCACCAGCCAAGAACACCCCGACGACAGCGAATCAGCCGAACAAGTCCTGTTCGACCTAAGCCTTCTCCTAGGCCACAACCACGACGGCGCCCTCATCGGCTCCATCCAATACAGCACCACACTCTTCGACCCGGCCACCATCCACCGCATGATCGGCCACCTCACCGAACTCCTCACCGCCATCACCGAAAACCCCGACCAGCACCTGTCCGAACTGGCCATCCTCACCCCGGCCGAACACCAGCTGATCACCGACTGGAACGCCACCACTGCCGAACTTCCCAGCAGGAGCGCAGTTCACGAGCTGATCACCGCGCAGGCTCTCGCCCGCCCCGACGCGGAAGCCGTCGTTCATGACCAGGCCTCCCTCACCTACACCGAGTTGGAAACCCGCGCCAACCAACTCGCCCACCACCTGCAAGCCCTCGGAGCCGGCCCAGAAACCATCGTGGGCCTCTGCCTCGAACGCGGCATAGACGTCATCATCGCCATCCTCGCCACATGGAAGAC
>NZ_JAHKRM010000094.1 GCF_019396345.1 Nonomuraea guangzhouensis
CCAGGCTGCTCATCGCCGCGATGAGCAGCCTGGCCGACTACCGGCAGGGCCGCTGGGACGACGCCGCGGCCCGGGGGCAGATCGCCGCCGCGATCGCCGACGAGCTCGGCCCGTGCTGGATGTCCGCGCACGCCCACGCGGTGGCGTCACTCGTGCCCGCGGCCAGGGGCGACTGGCGGCGCGCCGGACAGCATGCCGACGCGGCCCGGCGGCTGGCCAGGGACGCGACGGCGCCGGTCGCGGTCATCGGGCCCGCGTTCGCCGCGGCCCACCTGGCCGCGGCCCGGAACCGGCCAGACGAGGTGATCACCCTGCTGACACCGCTACTCGACCTGTTCACCCGCCCTGAGCCCGCTCCCTCATCGCCTGGCCCGATCGCGTACGCCCAGCCCGCTCCACCCCACGCCGCCTGCGCCCAGCCCGCTCTACCCGATCCAACCGCGTACGCCCCGATCGCTCCCTCATCGCCTGACCCGACCGCCCACGCCCAGCCCGCTCCGCTCGACGCGATGGCGAATGCCGAGCGCGGGTTGCTGCCCTGGGCCGATCTGCTGCTGGACGCGCTCATCACGGAGGGCGACCTGCGCAGGGCCGATGACGTACCGGCCGGCTCTCCTGGCGTCCGGGCTCGGCTGCTGGCGGCGGGGCATGAGATCGAGATGGCCCGGGTGGCGTTCGAGGCGGCGTGCGTGGAGACCGAGGAGCCGTTCGAGCGGGCGCGGACTCTGCTGGCGTACGGCTCGTTCCTGCGCAGGCTCGGCCGCCGAGCCGCGGCGGCCGAACAGCTCAAGGAGGCGCTGCGGGAGCTGGAACGCCTGGAGGCGGTGCCGTACGCGCAACGCTGCGAGATCGAGCTGGCGGCGTGCGGGCAGCAGCACGCGGTCTCCGCGCTCGGCCTGACCCCGCAGCAGGACGCCGTGGCCCAACTGGTCGCCAACGGGTTGACCAACCGGCAGATCGCCCGCGAGCTGCTGCTGAGCGTCAAGACGGTGGAGTATCACATCAGCCAGGTGTACGCCCGGCTGGGCGTTTCGTCCCGCGTCGCCCTGGCCAACGGCGTCCGAGCCCGCACGGGCTCGTCACTCTGAGGCGTCCAGTCGGAACGCGGCATGCCGAGGTTCGTTCGGGACGAAGAGGCCGCGGGTTCAAATTCTGTTGCTGCAGATCAAGGCCTGGTTCTCAAGATCGAGAACCAGGCCTTGATCATTTGACTGTCTATACGAACGCCGCCCTGGGGGACAGCCTGTCGGCAATCGCCTCCCGCACCAGGCGGGCCTGGCGTTGGCTGACGCGGTGCATGACCGCGTCGTCGGCATAGCGTTCGAACGGGACTGGAAAGTGGCATGAGCGACGGGGCTACCCGCCGGAGTTTCGGCGCAAGGTGCTGGACCTGCTCGAAGCGGGCCGCACGGCCACCGAACTGGACATCAGCACCCAGACGATCTACACCTGGCGTTCGCTTCAAGCCACCGCATACGGTCGGGTGGCCACTGTCACTTTTGCAGGAGGCCCAAGGGTGAGATTTCCCCTGGGCCTCGCGACGGACTGCTACGCACGTGCAGCAGTACACACTCCTGTGCAGGCCTTATAAAGGCCACCGGAGGCACGGGAGGTATTGAAAGCGCCGGTGTTGTACCACTGCGAAAGAACGCCCCCATGGGTGGCCTTCATGCTGCGGAGATTCGCGCCACTGGCGCTACGAAGAGTGAGCGTACCTCCTGAAGTCATGAAGGCCTGGGCGTGGTAGCCGCGTGCGGTCCCCTGCGTCCCGTCACAGAACCACACCCGGACGGTGTCGCGGTTAGCGCTCGCTAGTTTGCTGCAGGGTGCAGCGGCCGTGGATGCTGAACCGGAGCTCGCGCTGATCGCCAGGCCAGCGGACCCCTTATGGTCCAGGGCCGCCTGGGCGTTCGCCGTGCCGAGCAGCGCCACCGCCAGGGCACCGGCTGTCAGGGCGCCGACTTCGGCCACGCGGATTTCTTTCCTGCTTTCACGAAATATCTTCTCTCTGGCGAGCGTGAACTCGCTGCTAAATTGAACCGCCCTTGATGAGAACCCCTACCGGCCGACGGGCGAGAAGTATCCCAGGACGCCTTCAGATATCACGTTGGAAGTAGGAGTCTTCTCGCAGTCGCTGCGGACGGAGACGAAGTGGCTCTGGGTGTGGGGGACATAGCACCGGTAGAGCGGCTGCGTGGCCGCCAGTTGCCTGCGCTTGTAGAGGTAGCCCTCTTGCTGTATTAGCTTATTGTTCTTCACGGGCCTGACGCTGTTCTCGCAGTCGGCCTCGCCGGTCAGGAATTGGTCGCGCTCCGCGTCGCCCGCCAGGCAACTGTAGATAACCTTGGTGAGGCCTGACACGGGCGTCGTGAGGATCGGCACCCGGCTCTCCTCGCGATATGCCGGGCCGGGGCGTCCAGTGCTGGTCACGTAGTGCTTGAGACCGTCGAAGTAGCGTACCAGCGGCTTGGTAGCCAGCGCGGCCTGCTGACCGGCCTCGGCCTGGGCGGCGGAAACTCCGGATCCGGCGGTGACCACAACTGCCGCCAGCATCCCGAGAATGGCAAATCTCGCCCTCATATCAACTTTCCCTTCGTACTGCCTGTGTCTATGGGGAATGAAAATCCCGTGCATGGTTCTTCGCGGGAGCGGGGATATGTACGGCGGCAACTCTAGCCACTCCGGTAACACGATGATCTGCTATGCCCGCTAAATGCCCGCTATATGGCCGCCAAATGTCCGCTGATCCAGCCGCGTCTCAACCTTCCGTGATCTTCGTATGGCAAGCTGAACGGGGGAACAAGGACTTGGCCGTGACTTGCCCGTCAGTGTCCGGATGGCGGCCTGGCTCACGACCCTCGGGCTGCGTGCCCGTGGCCGTACCTGGCTCGTCACCGGCGCCGTACGCCCATAGCCGTACTGGGCTGACGTCATGGGGGGCCAGCGTAATGGCGTCGCAGGGCTCGAGTGCCTGCGATCAGGACGACCGAGACGGTGCGGCGGCGGGTGACCGGCGCGAGAGCAGGTATCCCGTCAGTGCGGCGAGCAGGCCGGCCAGGCCGGCCGCCGCGAAGCCGCCCGCCGGCACGGACGCGTCGATCGCCACTCCCACGACCGGGGAGCCGAACGCGAACCCCGCGCTCGCCGCCGAGGCCTGCAGGCCGGTCGCCTCACCTCGCACACCGGCCGGCGCCAGCCGGCTCACCGAGTCGGAGACCGTGGAGAGGGTCGGTGCGGTGAGCAGTCCGGCACCGATGACGGCCACACACAGCCAAGACCAGTCATGGGCAAGTCCGGCCGGAATCGTCACCAGCCCCAGCAGGCCGAGCAGCAGCCAGGTGGGCATCGCCCAGGGCAGCGCTCCGTACACCAGACCGCCCACGACGGACGTCACCCCGAACACGACGACGACCACGGCCGCCCACGAGACCTGACCGGCTTCTTGGAGAGTGGCGACGATGGCCAGGTCGACGCCGCTGAGCAGCATCGCGACGCCGAACCCCATCGTCAAAACAGCGACCATGCGCGCTCCAAGCCACTCCCGGCGCCGGGGCCGGCCTGCTGCGTCGCCGTCCGCCTCGTCCTCGGCCCGCAGCGGCGGGTTGAGCATGGCGATCCCTGCCCCGCCAGCGACGATCGCGGCGCCCACCCCCCACGCCACCACGCCGGGGGACACCTTCGCCGCGCACAGGATCACCACCGCCGGGCCCACCATGTACGACAGCTCGCCCACCACCGACTCCAGCGCGAACGCTGCCCGCCGCTGCTCTGCCGTCGTCATCGCGGCGATCGCCTGCCTGGTAACCGATTGGACCGGCACCATCAGCAGACCGGCGGCGAAGGAGGCACCCAGCAAGATCACGTACGGCAGCACAGGCACGGTCAGCCAGAACACGATCTGCGGCACAACCGTGGCCAGCAGCACGATACGCAGGCCCCGCCGGTCGATCATCCGACCCAGCAGCGGCCCACCCAGCGCGACACCGGCGGTGAGCGCCGCCGCCACGGCTCCCGCCGCCGCGTAACTCATGCCGAGGGCAAGCACGACGTACATCGTCAGCGCCATCGCGTCCGCCGTGATCGCGGCACGGGCGACCAGCGAAATGCCCAGCAGTGGCGTCATCCCCGGCACCGCGAGCACCTGTCGAATTCTGATCACCGGTTTGATGATAAATCACCCGCAATACCCAAGTAAGTCGCTAATTCAGTGGACCAGGCATAATGAACGCCTTTGCCACGTGACCTCGAGACCGCACTGCTGCGGTCGTTCGTCACCGCCGACCCGGGCGGGCGAGGAACTGCTGCCCAACGCCGAGCGCATTCTCGCGCTCGTCCGGCCCTCTTCCCCGGGCGATGCTGTGTCACGTGTCAAGGAGTCCGGTGTCGTGGACGACGGCCTCACGGGCACAGGTCCGACTCCATGCCGGCAAGGGTTGCACACACTGCATAGTGGTTGCTGAATTTGAACATGACGGCCGAGATCGGCACGGCGGCTATGGCGATGAGAAGCGCGCAGACGGCGAGCCCTTTACCGCCCTGGCGCTTGGCGACCAGCGCGATAATGGACAGGATGATGGCGATCAGCGCGATGGGCACCGTCATGAGAAACCATCCGACGACGATCCAGGTCGCCGTCAAGGCGACCACGAATGCGATAACGCTGATCACGATCGCGGTGACCGCCAGCCCTTGACCGCGCGGTACGGCGACGGGCGGAATGTTCGCGTATCCGTATGGCGCGTGCCGCTGACCGGGAAGCTCCGACTCCTGGTCCTGAGAACCGTGCGGTGGCATGAGCAACTCCTGAGACGTCGGTTAAACGAGTAACAACTTATCGAAATTTCGGCCCAGCAAGCGGTAATCGAATCCACCTTCGCCACCGTCCGGCACCGCACCAAGGTCACCAAAGAGCCGGGCTCACGCGCGGCCGGGCCGGCCACTAAAGATCTTGATCAACAGGTATTGCCGATCGCCCTGGCCTAGGCAGAGCACAGCTGCGATGGCTCGTCCCTCGACCTGCTGAATCACGCCGATCCGCCATGCACGAATACCATGGGCGACCCTTGGCAATCTTTACTATCCATTGATATGACCCTAAAATGCCCTGCCAATGCCCTCGACCATCACCTGGCCGCAAGTGATACTCGTATTCATGAAAACAACGGTAAAAGCACTGCTCGCGGGGTCGGTGTTGGCGGCTCTTCGAACTTGATCGGGGTTTGAGGTTCCGCGGAGTGCAGAGGGCTTGAGAGAGCTCGTGGCTCTCGGTGATCCTTCTTGTTGTCGAGGCAAGAAGATCACAGCAGAGAAGCCACGAGCATG
>NZ_JAHKRM010000095.1 GCF_019396345.1 Nonomuraea guangzhouensis
GTGGTGGTGAGGATGAGGCTGGTGTGGCTGTCGGTGAGTTGGTAGGTGAGGCGTTCGGCGGGGTGTTGGGGGTCGAGGGTGAGGTAGGCGGCGCCGGTTTTCCAGATGGCGTGGATGGCGATGATGGTTTCGGGTCCGGTGGGCAGGCAGAGGGCGACGATGTGTTCGGTGCCGATGCCGAGTGCTTGGAGGTGGTGGGCGAGCTGGTTGGCGCGGGCGTCGAGTTGGGCGTAGGTGAGCGGGATGTCGTCGTGGATGACGGCGGTGGCGTCGGGCCGGAGGGTGGCTTGTGTGGCGATGAGTTCGTGGACGCCGTTGGCTGGGAGGAGTTCGGCGGTGGCGGAGTTCCAGTCGACGGTGAGCTGCTGGTGCTCGTTCGGGGTGAGGATTGAAAGGGCCGACACGTGCTGGCCGGGATCGCCGGTGATCGCGGTGAGTAGTTCGGTGAGGTGGCCGACCATGCGGTGGATCGTTGGTTGGTCGAACAGGGCGGTGCTGTATTCGATGACGCCGGTGAGGTTGTCGCCGGTTTGGAAGAACATCAGCCGCAGATCGAACTTGGCGACCGTCATGCCTTGCTGCTGAGGCTGATCGCCGGAGGCGCGATCGGGCTCCGGCTGGCTGGTGTAGTTGAAGAAGGCCTGCGTGAGCGGGGTGCGTGAGCGGTCACGGGCGATGTTGAGCTCGTCGATGAGCTGCTCGAACGGCAGGTCCTGGTGGGTGTAGGCGGCCAGCGCGGTGTTGCGGATCTGCGTCTGGAGGTCGGTGAAGGCAGGGTCGCCGCTGAGATCCGCTCGTAGGGCGAGGGTGTTGACGAAGAAGCCGATGAGCGGTTCGGTTTCGGCGTGGTTGCGGTTGGCGACCGGGGTGCCGACGATCAGGTCATCTTGGCCTGTGTATTTGTTCAGCAGGACCGTGTAGGCGGCCAGCAATGTCATGAACATGGTGCTGGAGTTCTGCCGCGAGATGTCCTGCAACCGCCGCGCAACGTCGGCATCCAGCTGGAAGCGAATCGCCGCGCCTGCGGTGGAGCGCACGGCCGGCCGTGGACGATCGGTCGGCAGGTCGAGCACCGGGGGGTTGGCCAACTGGGTGCGCCAGTAGCCGAGCTGCTCGTCCAGCACCGGTCCGGTGAGCCAGTCGCGCTGCCAGACCGCGAAGTCGGCGTACTGGACTGTCAGCGGAGAGAGCGGGTTCGGCTGGCCGGCTCGGAACGCCTCGTAGAGGGTGACGAGCTCGTTCAGGAAGATCTTGGCTGACCATTCGTCGGAGACGATGTGGTGCATGCAGAGCGCGAGCACGTGCTCGTCGTCTGCCACGCGGAGCAGGCTGCCGCGGATCAGCGGGCCGTTGGCGAGATCGAACGGTGTGGCGGCGTCCGTGGCCACCCACGCGCGGGACGCCTGGAACGGATCGGCCTCCGCAGTCAGGTCGATGATGGGCAGCCCGAAGGGCGATGCCGGGTCGATGACCTGATGGGGGACGCCGTCGGCGTCAGCGATGAGTCGGGTGCGTAGCGCTTCGTGTCGTTCGATGAGGGCGTCGAGTGCGGCTTGCAGAGCGGGGATGTCCAGCTGCGCGGGGAGGTGGAGCGGGGTGGTGATGTTGTATTCGACCGAGCCGGGGTTGAGCTGATCGATGAACCAGAGTCGTTGTTGGGCGAAGGAGAGTGGCAGTTTCTGGTTGCGTGGGACGGCGACGATGGGCGGTGCCTGATCCGCCGTGGCTCTGGCGTCGATGACTGTCGCTAGGTCGGTGATGGTGGGGTGGTCGAACAGGTCGGCCACGTTGATGTCGGTGTTGAAGGTGGTACGGGTGCGGGTGATGGCTTGGGTGGCGAGGAGTGAGTGTCCGCCGAGTTCGAAGAAGTTGTCGGTGGTGCCGATTTGGTCGAGGTGGAGGAGGTCGGCCCAGATGGTGGCCAGTAGTTCTTCGGTGGGGGTGGTGGGTGGCTGGTATGTGGCGGAGCGGTCGGTGTTGGGGGTGGGGAGTGCGGGGCGGTCGATTTTGCCGTTGGGGGTGAGGGGGAAGGCGGCGAGTTCGATGTAGGTGGTGGGGATCATGTGGTCGGGCAGGGTGGCGCGTAGGTGGTCGCGTAGTTCGTTGACCGGTGGAATGGGCTCGTCGCCTGGTACGAGGTAGGCGATGAGTTGGTCGTGGTGGGTGGTGACCAGGGCGGCGTTGATGGCGGGGTGCTCGGTCAGGGTGTGTTCGATTTCGGCGGGTTCGATGCGGTAGCCGCGGAGTTTGATTTGGTGGTCGGTGCGGCCGAGGAAGTCGAGTTGGCCGTCTGCGCGCCAGCGTGCTTGGTCGCCGGTGCGGTAGAGGCGTTGGCCTTCAGGGGCGGCGATGAAGTGTTGGGCGGTGAGGGCGGGTCGGTGGTGGTAGCCGCGGGCGAGTCCTGTGCCGCCGATGTGGAGTTCGCCTGCCACGCCGACCGGCACCGGGTTGAGGTGGGGGTCGAGCACGTGGGTGTGGGTGTTGGGGAGTGGGCTGCCGATGGCCGGCATGCTGCCGGACGCAGTGAGAGGCGGTGTGGTGGTGGTGATAACCGTCGTCTCGGTGGGTCCGTAGGTGTTGTGCAGAGTGAGGTGCGGTGCCCAGGCATCGGCGAGGTGGGCGGTAAGGCGTTCGGCACCAAGGATCAGGGTGTTGAGCGTGGTGGTGGTGTCGGGGGTGAGGGTGGCCAGCAGGGACGGGACGATGCTGGCTGCGGTGATGTGGTGCCGGTTGATCAGTTGGGTGAGCTGGTCGGGGTGGGTTCGCTGTTCGGGGGTGGCTAGGACCAGGGCGGCGCCGGTGGTGAGGGTGACGGTGATGTCGAGGATGGCGGCGTCGAAGCTGAAGGAGGCGAATTGCAGGACGTTGCTGGTGTGGTCGATGGCGAACAGGGGTCGCATGGTGGTGGCGAGGTTGATCGCGGAGCGGTGGGTGGCTTGGACGGCTTTGGGCCGGCCGGTCGAGCCTGAGGTGTAGATGAGGTAGGCGGCCTGGTCCGGATGGACCGTCACGTTCGGTGGTGTGGTGGGCTGGGCGTCTAGGGCGGCGTTGGTGGCGGGATCGCCCAGGCTGACGGCGGTGATGCCGGAGGGCAGCTCAGCGGCGTGCTCAGCGGTGTGCTCGGTGGTGATGAGGAGGTCGGCTCCGCTGTCGGTGAGCATGTAGGTGAGTCGGTCGGTGGGGTAGTCGGGGTCGAGGGGGAGGTAGGTGCCGCCGGCTTTCCATACGGCGAGGATGGCGACGATCATGTGGGTGCTGCGGGGCAGGCAGAGGCCGATCACGCCTTCTCGCTGCAGCCCGAGGCCGAGGAGGTGGTGGGCGAGTTGGTTGGCCCGGGTCTCCAACTGGCCGTAGGTGAGGGCGATGTCGTCGTAGACAACTGCCGGCGTGTGTGGCCGGGCCAGGGCGGAGCCGGAGATGAGCTCGTGGATGCCGTTGGCCTGAGGAAGCTCAGCCGCGCTTTTGTTCCACTCGACGGTCAATTGCTGGTGCTCGGCCGGGGTGAGGATGGGCAGGGCCGACAGATGTTGATCGGCGTCGGTGGTGATCGCGGAAAGCAGTTCGGTGAGGTGCCCGACCATGCGACGGGCGGTGGCTTCGTCGAACAGGGCGGTGCTGTATTGGATCGACCCGGCCAAAGCGCCGTCGGCGGTGGAGCCCATCGTCAGGCTGAGATCGAACTTCGCGGGCAGGAGTTCGCCTGAGTCCCGCGTGGCAGGATCAGTATCCGAGTCGTTGGCCTTGTAGTTGAACAGCGTCTGGACGAGCGGGGTGCGGGAGCGGTCACGGGCCACGGCCAGCTCGTCGATGAGCTGCTCGAAGGGCAGGTCCTGATGGGTGTAGGCGGCCAGCGCGGTAGCGCGGATCCGTGCCAGGAGGCCCGTGAAGGTGGGGTCGCCGGTCAGGTCCGTTCGCAGAGCGAGGGTGTTGACGAAGAAGCCGATGAGGTTTTCGGTCTCGGCGTGATTGCGGTTGGCGACCGGGGTGCCGACGATCAGGTCGTCCTGCCCGGTGTACTTGCTCAGCAGGACTGTGTAGGCGGCCAGCAGCGTCATGAACATCGTGGTCGCGTTCTGACGTGAGATCTCCTGCAACCGTCGCGTGGTCTCGGCGTCGAACTGGAAACGGATGGCCGCGCCTGCGGTGGAGCGCACAGCCGGCCGTGGACGATCGGTTGGCAGGTCGAGCACGGGCGGGTTGGCCAGCTGGGTGCGCCAGTAATCAAGCTGCTCGTCCAGGACCGGTCCGGTGAGCCATTCGCGCTGCCATACGGCGAAGTCGGCGTACTGCACCGGCAACGGGGTGAGCGGGTTGGGCTGCCCGGCGCGGCAGGATTCGTAAAGGGTCGCCAGCTCGCGGCCGAGGATGTCGGCCGACCACTCGTCGAACACGATGTGGTGCATGCAGAGCGCGAGGATGTGCTCGTCGTCGGCCAGGCGCAGGAGGCTGCCGCGGATCAGCGGGCCGTTGGCGAGGTCAAACGGGATGGCCGAGTCGTCGGCCAGCCACCTGTGAGCAGCCTGATCGGGCTGGCCGGTCAGATCCACTAGCGGGAGCTCGAACGCCGAGGGCGGGTCGATGACCTGCCAGGGCACCCCGTCAGCGTCGGTGACGAGTCGGGTGCGTAGCGCTTCGTGTCGTTCGATGAGGGCGTCGAGTGCGGCTTGCAGAGCGGGGATGTCCAACTGCTCGGGGAGATGGAGCGGGGTCGAGATGTTGTATTCGGCCGAACTGGCGTTGAGCTGGTCCAGGAACCAGAGTCGCTGCTGGGCGAAGGAGAGTGGCAGCTTCTGGTCGCGTGGGACGGCAACGATGGGCGGTGCCTGGTTTCCGGTGGTGCTGGCGTCGATGACTGTCGCCAGT
>NZ_JAHKRM010000096.1:1349-2676 GCF_019396345.1 Nonomuraea guangzhouensis
GGCTGGTTGCTGTTTGTTGTTTGAGATTTGCATAGTGGACGCGAGCATCTTTGTGGCCAAGTTTTTTAGGGCACACGGTGGATGCCTTGGCATCAGGAGCCGATGAAGGACGTGGGAGGCTGCGTTAAGCCTCGGGGAGTCGCCAACCAGACGTTGATCCGGGGATGTCCGAATGGGGAAACCTAGCACCAGTCATGTGGTGTTGCCTCCGCCTGAATGTATAGGGCGGTTGGTGGTAACGCGGGGAAGTGAAACATCTCAGTACCCGTAGGAAGAGAAAACAAGAGTGATTCCGTGAGTAGTGGTGAGCGAAAGCGGATGAGGCTAAACCGGGCGTGTGTGATAGCCGGCAGGCGTTGCACGTTCGGGGTCGTGGGACCTTCTTGAGGAGGCTGCCGTCTTCTCGGACAGTGATAAATCGATGGGTTAGTTGAAGCCTCTGGGAAGGGGCGCCGTAGACCGTGAGAGCCGGGTAGGCGAAAATCTGTCGACTGTCGGAGGGTATCCCAAGTAGCACGGGGCCCGAGAAATCCTGTGTGAATCTGCCAGGACCACCTGGTAAGCCTAAATACTCCCTGGTGACCGATAGTGCACGAGTACCGTGAGGGAAAGGTGAAAAGTGCCCCGGTGAGGGGTCGTGAAATAGTACCTGAAACCGTGTGCCTACAAGCCGTAGGAGCTTACAGGGGATTCGTCTTCTGTGTGATGTGACTGCGTGCCTTTTGAAGAATGAGCCTGCGAGTTATGGTGTGTGGCGAGGTTAACCCGTGTGGGGGAGCCGTAGCGAAAGCGAGTCTGAAGAGGGCGTTTGAGTCGCATGCTGTAGACCCGAAGCGGAGTGATCTACGCATGGGCAGGTTGAAGCTCAGGTAAGACTGGGTGGAGGACCGAACCCACCAGGGTTGAAAACCTGGGGGATGATCTGTGTGTAGGGGTGAAAGGCCAATCAAACTCCGTGATAGCTGGTTCTCCCCGAAATGCATTTAGGTGCAGCGTCGCGTGTTTCTTGCCGGAGGTAGAGCACTGGATGGCTAATGGGCCCGACAAGGTTACTGACGTCAGCCAAACTCCGAATGCCGGTAAGTGAGAGCGTGGCAGTGAGACTGCGGGCGATAAGGTTCGTAGTCGAGAGGGAAACAGCCCAGATCACCGACTAAGGCCCCTAAGCGTGTGCTAAGTGGGAAAGGATGTGGAGTCGCAGAGACAACCAGGAGGTTGGCTTAGAAGCAGCCACCCTTGAAAGAGTGCGTAATAGCTCACTGGTCAAGTGATTCCGCGCCGACAATGTAGCGGGGCTCAAGTACACCGCCGAAGTCGTGGCATTGNC
>NZ_JAHKRM010000096.1:2766-4595 GCF_019396345.1 Nonomuraea guangzhouensis
GTTGATGGGTAGGGGAGCGTCGTGCAGCCGGTGAAGCAGCGGAGTGATCCAGCTGTGGAGGCTGTGCGAGTGAGAATGCAGGCATGAGTAGCGAATCGAGGGTGAGAAACCCTCGCGCCGGATGACCAAGGGTTCCTGGGGCAGGCTAATCCGCCCAGGGTAAGTCGGGACCTAAGGCGAGGCCGACAGGCGTAGTCGATGGACAACGGGTTGATATTCCCGTACCCGCTTCAATGCGCCCATATCGAACCTCGTGATGCTAAGAGTCCTTAAGTCCTCTGATGTCCTTCGGGACTAGGGGTGAGGCTGAACGCTCGATCCGATCGGGTAGTAGGTAAGCGATGGGGTGACGCAGGAAGGTAGTCCAGCCCAGGCGATGGTTGTCCTGGGGTAAGCATGTAGGGCGTGCTGTAGGCAAATCCGCAGCACTTAAGCCTGAGATGTGATGCCGAGCCGATTGTGGTGAAGTGGATGATCCTATGCTGCCGAGAAAAGCCTCTAGTGAGTGTTGTGGCGGCCCGTACCCTAAACCGACTCAGGTGGTCAGGTAGAGAATACTAAGGCGATCGGGTGAACTGCGGTTAAGGAACTCGGCAAATTGCCCCCGTAACTTCGGGAGAAGGGGGACCTCTGCTGGTGTAGGAGCGTGCCTCCGAAGCTGGTGGTGGTCGCAGTGGCCAGGGGGAAGCGACTGTTTACTAAAAACACAGGTCCGTGCGAAGTCGTAAGACGATGTATACGGACTGACGCCTGCCCGGTGCCGGAACGTTAAGGGGACTGCTTAGCCAGCGCAAGTTGGCGAAGGTGAGAACTTAAGCGCCGGTAAACGGCGGTGGTAACTATAACCATCCTAAGGTAGCGAAATTCCTTGTCGGGTAAGTTCCGACCTGCACGAATGGCGTAACGACTTCCCCGCTGTCTCAACCGCAGACCCGGCGAAATTGCACTACGAGTAAAGATGCTCGTTACGCGCAGCAGGACGGAAAGACCCCGGGACCTTCACTACAGCTTGACATTGGCGTTTGGAACGTCTTGTGTAGGATAGGTGGGAGACTGGGAAGCTGTCACGCTAGTGATGGTGGAGTCATTGGTGAAATACCACTCTGGTCGTTTTGAACGTCTAACTCTGGTCCGTGATCCGGATCGGGGACAGTGTCTGGTGGGTAGTTTAACTGGGGCGGTTGCCTCCTAAAGAGTAACGGAGGCGCCCAAAGGTTCCCTCAGCCTGGTTGGCAATCAGGTGTCGAGTGTAAGTGCACAAGGGAGCTTGACTGTGAGACTGACGGGTCGAGCAGGAGCGAAAGCTGGGACTAGTGATCCGGCATCGGCGTGTGGAAGCGGTGTCGCTCAACGGCTAAAAGGTACCCCGGGGATAACAGGCTGATCTTCCCCAAGAGTCCATATCGACGGGATGGTTTGGCACCTCGATGTCGGCTCGTCGCATCCTGGGGCTGGAGTAGGTCCCAAGGGTTGGGCTGTTCGCCCATTAAAGCGGTACGCGAGCTGGGTTTAGAACGTCGCGAGACAGTTCGGTCCCTATCCGCTGCGCGCGCAGGAGACTTGAAAGGGGCTGTCCCTAGTACGAGAGGACCGGGACGGACGAACCTCTGGTGTGCCAGTTGTACCGCCAGGTGCACGGCTGGTTGGCTACGTTCGGAAGGGATAACCGCTGAAAGCATCTAAGCGGGAAGCTCGCCTTGAGATGAGGTCTCCCACCATGAGAGTGGGTAAGGCTCCCGGTAGACGACCGGGTTGATAGGCCGGAGGTGGAAGCACGGTAACGTGTGGAGCTGACCGGTACTAATAGGCCGAGGACTTGACCACAAAGC
>NZ_JAHKRM010000097.1 GCF_019396345.1 Nonomuraea guangzhouensis
GGTCGAGGTGGAGGAGGTCGGTCCAGATGGCGGTGAGGAGTTCTTCGGTGGGGGTGGCGGGTGGCTGGTAGGCGCTGGCCAGCTCGGGTCGGGAGGCGTCCGGCGTAGGTAGCGCGGTGCGGTCGATTTTGCCGTTGGGGGTGAGGGGGAAGGCGGCGAGTTCGATGAAAGCCGCCGGGACCATGTGGTCCGGCAGGGTCTGGAGCAGGTATTGCCGCAACTCCCCTGTGGCCGGGATCCCGGTTGTGGAGTCTGCGGGCACGAGGTAGGCGATGAGGCGCTGTTCGTGGAGGGTGACCAGGGCGGCGGTGATGGCGGGGTGGGTGGTGAGGGTGTGTTCGATTTCGGCGGGTTCGATGCGGTAGCCGCGGAGTTTGATTTGGTGGTCGGTGCGGGTGAGGAAGTGGAGTTGGCCGTCGGCGCGCCAGCGTGCTTGGTCGCCGGTGCGGTAGAGGCGTTGGCCTTCTGGGGCGGCGATGAAGTGTTGGGCGGTGAGGGCGGGTCGGTGGTGGTAGCCGCGGGCGAGTCCGGTGCCGCCGATGTGGAGTTCGCCTGCCACGCCGATCGGTACTGGGTTGAGGTGGGGGTCGAGCACGTGGGTGTGGGTGTTGGGGAGGGGGCTGCCGATGGCCGGCATGCTGCCGGAGGGAGCGAGAGGTGGTGTGGTGGTGGTGATGACGGTGGTTTCGGTGGGTCCGTAGGTGTTGTGCAGGGTGAGGTGTGGTGCCCAGGCGTCGGCGAGGTGGGCGGTAAGGCGTTCGGCACCGAGGATCAGGGTGTTGAGCGTGGTGGTGGTGTCGGGGGTGAGGGTGGCCAGCAGGGAGGGGACGATGCTGGCTGTGGTGATGTGGTGGCGGTCGATCAGTTGGGTGAGGTGGTCGGGGTGGGTTCGTTGTTCGGGGGTGGCTAGGACCAGGGTGGCGCCGGTGGTGAGGGTGACGGTGATGTCGAGGATGGCGGCGTCGAAGCTGAAGGAGGCGAATTGGAGGATGTTGCTGGTGTGGTCGATGGCGAAGAGGGGTCGCATGGTGGTGGCGAGGTTGATCGCGGAGCGGTGGGTGGCTTGGACGGCTTTGGGACGACCGGTGGACCCGCTGGTGTAGATGAGGTAGGCGGCCTGGTCCGGATGGACCGTCACGTTCGGTGGTGTGGTGGGCTGGGCGTCCAGGGCGGCTTGGGTGGCGGGATCGTCCAGGGCCAGGATGTGGGAGAGGCCTGTGACGTCTGGCGGTGTGGTGGGCTGGGCGTCCAGGGCGGCGTTGGTGGCGGGGATGCGGGAGGGCAGCTCAGCGGTGTGCTCGGCGGTGTGCTCAGCGGTGTGCTCGGTGGTGATGAGGAGGTCGGCTCCGCTGTCGGTGAGCATGTAGGTGAGTCGGTCGGTGGGGTAGTCGGGGTCGAGGGGGAGGTAGGTGCCGCCGGCTTTCCAGATGGCGAGGATGGCGACGATCATGTCGGTGCTGCGGGGCAGGCAGAGGCCGACCACGCCTTCGCGCTCTAAGCCCAGGGTGAGGAGGTGGTGGGCGAGTTGGTTGGCCCGGGTCTCCAACTGGCCGTAGGTGAGGGCGATGTCGTCGTAGACAACTGCCGGTGTGTGTGGCCGGGCCAGGGCACAGTCGAAGATGAGTTCGTGGATGCCGTTGGCCTGGGGGAGTTCGGCGGTGGAGGCGTTCCACTCGACGGTCAGCTGCTGGTGCTCGTCCGGGGTGAGGATGGGCAGGGCCGACAGATGCTGATCGGGGTCGGCGGTGATCGCGGTGAGGAGTTCGGTGAGGTGGCCGATCATGCGGCGGATGGTGTCCTCGTCGAACAGGGCGGTGCTGTACTGGATCGACCCGACGAGATCACCGTCGATCGTGGATCCCATGGTGAGACTCAGATCGAACTTCGCAGGCAACGAGTCCACCGACGACGTGGGTGAGATATCGCTGGCTGCGGTGGTGTAGTTGAACAGGGTCTGGACCAAGGGAGTCCGCGACCTGTCACGGGTGGCCGCCAGCTCGTCGATCAGCTGCTCGAAGGGCACGTCCTGATGCGTGTAGGCCGCCAGCGCAGTGGTGCGGATTCGCCCCAGCACATCCGTGAACGATGGGTCGCCCTCAAGGTCGGCGCGCAGGGCCAACGTGTTGACGAAGAAGCCGATGAGCTGTTCGGTCTCGCCGTGATTGCGGTTGGCGACGGGTGTGCCGACGATCAGGTCGTCCTGCCCGGTGTACTTGCTCAGCAGAACCGCGTAGGCGCTCAGCAGCGTCATGAACATCGTGGTCGCGTTCCGACGAGAGATCTCCTGCAGCCGCTCGGCCGTTTGCGCCTCCAACGCGAACCGGACGGCCGCGCCGGCGGTTGATCGCACGGCCGGACGCGGACGATCGGTCGGCAGGTCCAGGACGGGTGCGTTGGCGAGTTGGGTACGCCAGTAGCCGAGCTGCCCTTCCAGCACCGACCCGGTGAGCCAGTCGCGCTGCCACGCGGCGAAATCGGCGTACTGAATGGTCAACGGCGGCAGCGGGTTCGACTGCCCAGCCCGGAACGCCTCATAGAGCGTTGCCAGCTCGCGGCCGAGGATGTCGGCCGACCACTCGTCGGAGACGATGTGGTGCATGCACAGGGCGAGCACGTGCTCGTCGTCGCCCAGCCGCAGCAGGCTGCCACGGATTAACGAGTCATTGGCCAGGTCGAACGGAGTAGCCGCATCGGCGGCGACCCACGCGCGAGCCGCTTGCCCTGGTTCGGCCTGATCAGACAGATCCACCAAGGGCAGGTCGAATCCTGACAGCGGGTCGATGACCTGCCACGGCACACCGACGGCATCGGCGACCAGTCGCGTGCGCAGCACCTCGTGACGTTCGGTGAGCGCGTCCAGCGCGGCCTGGAGAGCGGGGATGTGCAGCCGCTCCGGGAGCTCAATCGGGGTGGCGATGTTGTATTCGACCGAGCCGGGGTTGAGCTGGTCCAGGAACCAGAGTCGCTGCTGGGCGAAGGAGAGCGGCAGCCTCTGCTCTCGTGAGACGGTCGCGATGGGCGGTACGACCTGCTCCCCGGCGCTGCTGGCATCGATGATCGTGGCGAGCTCGGCGATGGTGGGCTGGTCGAACAGTACGGCGAGGCTGACGTCGATGCCGAACGTGGTGCGGATGCGGGTGATGGCTTGGGTGGCGAGGAGTGAGTGTCCGCCGAGGTCGAAGAAGTTGTCGGTGGTGCCGACCTGGTCGAGGTTGAGGAGGTCGGTCCAGATGGTGGCGAGGAGTTGCTGGGTGGGGGTGGTGGGTGCCTGGTAGGTGTCGGTGAGGTCGGGGCGGGTGGTGTCGGGTGTGGGTAGGGCGTGGCGGTCGATTTTGCCGTTGGGGGTGCGGGGGAAGGCCGCCAGCTCGATGAACGCCGCTGGAACCATGTGGTCGGGGAGGGTTTGGTGGAGGAACTGGCGTAGTTCCCCGATGGGCGGTATGCCGTCGGTTGGGTCGCTGGGGATGAGGTAGGCGATCAGGCGTTCGCCGTTGAGGGTGATGAGGGCGTTGGTGATGGTGGGGTGGGTCGTGAGGGTGTGTTCGATTTCGGCGGGTTCGATGCGGTGGCCGCGGAGTTTGATTTGGTGGTCGGTTCGGCCGAGGAAGTGGATGTGGCCGTTTGCGTGTCGGCGGGCTTGGTCGCCGGTGCGGTAGAGGCGTTGGCCGTTTGGGGCGGCGATGAAGCGTTGGGCGGTGAGGGCGGGTTGGTTGTGGTAGCCGCGGGCGAGTCCTGTGCCGCCGATGTGGAGTTCGCCGGGGATGCCGACTGGTAGGGGGTTGAGGTGGGGGTCGAGGATGTGGGCGGTGGTGTTGGGGAGGGGTGTGCCGAGGGGTGGGGTTGTGAGGGTGAGTGGAGTGGTGTCGGAGGTTGGGGGTGTGTCGGGGGTTGGGGGTGTGGTGGTGAGGGGGGTGGTGATGGTGCCGATGGTGGTTTCGGTGGGTCCGTAGTGGTTGTGGATGGTTTGGGTGGTGGTGTGGGTGAGGAGGTTGTGGAGGT
>NZ_JAHKRM010000098.1 GCF_019396345.1 Nonomuraea guangzhouensis
GCCGATCGCCCGCAGGATCCCGGCCCCGATCCCCTGCCCGGTCGCCAGCCACTCCGCGATGAGCGCCCAGCGCGCGCTGGGTAAGCCAACCGCGCCGCGCTGAAACGGCGCTGAGTTTTGGCTGAGCGGGCAACGGTGAAATCATGGGCCCTGCTCTGGCTCCCAACCCGTGCAGGGGTACACGTGCAGGAGACCGATCACGGTGTGGAGTTCCGCCTGCTGGGCCCCGTGGGCATCTGGAAGGGCGATCATCGACTGGGGCCGGTCACCGCGCAGCAGCGGACCGTGCTGGCGATGTTGTCGCTGGACCCGGAGCGGGTGGTGTCCGTTGACCGGCTGGTGACGGCGTTGTGGCGGGGGGAGCCGCCGGCCCTGGCCCGTAACGCCGTCCAGGGATGCGTGTCGCGCATCCGGCGCGTGCTCGCCACGGCCGGGCCGGCCGAGGCCAGGCTCACCACCTCCCGGCACGGCTACTGCCTGATGACCGAACGCCGGACCGTGGACCTGCACCGCTTCCGGGAGTTGGTCCGGGAGGCGGAAAAGAGCGAGCCGGCGAAAGCCTACGAGCTGTTACGCACCGGACTGCGACTGTGGCGCGGCACCGCGCTGTCGGACGTCGCGGGGTCCTGGTTACCCGACATCGTGGCACCTGGGCTGGAGGAGGAGCGGCTCGCCACCGTGGAGCAACGCGTCGCGCTGGACCTGCTCCTGGGGCGGCATCGGGAGATCGTCGATGAACTCTCGGCACTCGTCGCGGAGTTCCCGTTACGCGAGCGACTGGCGTCCCTGCTCCTGACCGCGCTGTATCGGTCAGAACGGCGGGTCGACGCGCTGGCGGCGTTCCAGCGGGTGCGGAGGCAGTTCGCGGACGAGCTCGGCATCGAGCCCGGCGACGAGCTCCAGCGCGCGCACCAGGCGATCCTCAACGGGCAAGAGCCATTGCGCGAGCTCTCCACCAGCCTCGTGACACCCGCGGCGATCTCCCAACCGTACGTCGGCCGACGCGCCGAGCTCGCCGCCGTGACCGCGCTCAGCGGCGGCGTCGTACTGGTCAGCGGCGAGCCGGGCGCGGGGAAGACGGCCTTCATCGAGCAGGTACGCGCGGCGCTGACAGTACAGGGCTGGGCCGTCGGCTGGGGTCGCTGCCCCGAGCACGAAGGCGCGCCGGCGGGCTGGGCGTGGGCCGAGCTGCTCAGGGAACTGGCCGGCCGATTCCCGCCCGGCGACCCGGAGGCGCTCGCGCCGCTGCTGTCCGACGTCCCGGTGAGCGGGGACGTGCCGGGTGCCCGGTTCCGGCTGCATCGGGCGGTCAGCGCGTTCGCGGCCTCGATCGGGCGGCCGCTGCTGCTCGTGCTCGACGACCTGCATCGGGCCGACGCCGAGACCCTGGCCATCCTCACTCATGTGATCGGCGAGAGCGCCGGCCTGCCGATCCTCGTCGTCGGCAGCTACCGGCACACCGAGCCGAACGAGCACCTGGCCGACGTTCTGGCCGCCATCGCCGCCCGCGAACCGCTCCGCGTCCGGCTCGACGGCCTGTCCGAGCCCGAGGTGGGTGAGCTGGTCACCGCCACGTGCGGCAGCCCGGCCGCGCCGGAGACGGTCGCGGAGATCGCCGAGCGGACCGGCGGGAACCCGTTCTTCGTCCGGGAGACCGCCCGGCTGCTCGACGCGGAGGGCGCGACCGCCATTCCGGCGGGCGTACGGGACGTGCTTCGCCGCCGCGTGGCCCGGCTGCCCGAGCAGGCGCAGACGATCCTGCGGCACGGCGCGGTCATCGGCCGCGAGAGCGACGTCGACGTGCTGACCGCCGTCAGCGGCGCCGACGAGGAGGCCGTGCTGGCCGCCATCGAGGCCGGGCTCGTGACCGGGCTGCTCACCGAGCCGGAGCCGGGCCGGCTGCGGTTCGCGCACGTACTGATCCGCGACACCCTCTACGACGATCTGTCCCGCGTCCGCCGGGCCCGCCTGCACCTGCGCGTGGCCCGGGCCATCGAGGAGCATGATCCGGATGACGTGGCCGCGCTCGCCCACCACTACACCGCCTCGGCCGCCGACCCGGCCGGCGCCGTACGCTTCAGCAGGCTCGCCGCCGAGCAGGCCGAGCGCCGCTTCGCCCACCACGAGGCCGCGGCGCTCTGGCAGCAGGCGCTCGACGCGTTCGACGGTGACCCGCGTGAACGGCTGGAGCTGACGCTGTCGCTGGTGGCGGCCCTGACCAGCACCGGGCAACTCGTCAAGGCCCGTACCCACCGGGAGCGGGCGATCCGCGAGGCGATGCCGCTCGGCGACCCCGACCTGCTCGCCCGGGTGATCGTGTCGTTCGACGTGCCGACGTTCTGGAGCAACAGGGAGTACGGCACGCTCGACACCGACCTGATCGACGCCGTCGAGGAGGCCTTGTCCCGGCTCCCGCCCGGGGACGGCGGGACACGGTGCCGGCTCCTGACCACGCTGGCGTTCGAACTGGAGGGTGAGCCGACAGAACGCGGCTACCTCGCCTCCCAGGAGGCCGTGGCGATGGCCCGCCGCCTCGGCGACCGCCACCTGCTCGTGCTCGCGCTCAACGGCCGCTTCCACCAGTCCTTCCGGTACGGCGGCCAGGAAGAGCGGTTGGAGATCGGCGCGGAGCTGGTGAGCTTGGCGGACGGCGACGTGACGGTCGAGGTGCTCGGCCGGCTCATGCTCATGCAGGCCGCCATCAACCAGGCCGAGTTCGGCGTCGCCGACCGGGAGGCCGCCAGGGTCCACCACCTGGCCGAGCTGTACGACATACCGCTGGCCCACGCCGCAGTCGGCTTCTACCACGGCCTTCGAGCCGCGCTGGCGGAGGACTACGAACAGGCCGAGTCCCGCTGGCGCGCCGCCGCCGAGCTGTCGGGACGCCTCGGCATGTGGCAGCACGAGGCCGGGCTGTTGCTGCTCGCCCGTTACGGCATGTACCTGATACGCGGTGATCTCACCCCGATGCTGCCCGACCTGCGGTACTTCGCCACGGAGGGGCCATGGCAGGAGCAGTGCGTGGAGTTGTACGCGCTGGCCCTCTGCCATGCCGGGCGGGTGGAGGAGGCGCGGGCCGTGCTCGCCGACCGGCTGCCGCGGATCAGGCCCGACTACTTCTGGCACCTGCTGACGGCCGTGCGCGGGCTGCTCGGGGTCGCGATCGGCGACCGGGGGCGGGTCGAGGAGGCGTACGAGCGGCTGCTGCCGGTCTCGGTCGAGCCGGTGGGTAGCACCGGATACCTGGCCGTGTGGCCGACGGCCCAGGTCCTCGGCGATCTGGCCGCCTGCCTGGGCCGGCCCGTGCAGCCCCACTACCGGGAGGCCCTGGCGGTGGCCGAGCGGGCGGGGGTGCGGCCGTGGATCGACGCGGCGCGCGCCGCGCTCGCCTGACGGCCGCCACTCCTCCCTCGCGGTGCGGGGGTCCCATCAGTTTTCAGCGCGATCTGTCGTGGAACCCCGGGCGTTCACGTTCACGCCCGGGAGGAAACGGCAGCGCGGGAGGCCCGCCAAGGGCCGAGCGGTGCGGTGACAGCAACTTTGGGGGAGCAGCCCAGCCTGGG
>NZ_JAHKRM010000099.1 GCF_019396345.1 Nonomuraea guangzhouensis
ACTGGCGACAGTCATCGACGCCAGCACCACCGGAAACCAGGCACCGCCCATCGTTGCCGTCCCACGCGACCAGAAGCTGCCACTCTCCTTCGCCCAGCAGCGACTCTGGTTCCTGGACCAGCTCAACCCCGGCTCGGCCGAGTACATCGTTCCCTCTCCGATTCTGTTGAGCCGGAAGCTGGACGTGACCGCGCTGCGAGCGGCTCTGGACACGCTGGTCGAGCGGCATGAGGTGCTGCGCACCCGCCTCGTCGCTGACACCGATGGTGTGCCCTGGCAGGTCATCGACCCTGCATCGCCCTTCGACCTGCCCATCATCGACCTGACCGCGGAGGCCGATCCGTTCCAGGCAGCCCGTGCGTGGGTGGCCTTGGATACGGCTAAGCCCTTCGTCCTCGACACGGAGCCGATGATCCGCGGCAGCCTGCTGCGGCTCAGCGAGGATGAGCACATCCTCGCCTTGTGCATGCACCACATCGTGTTCGACGAGTGGTCGGCCAAGATCTTCCACCGCGAGCTCGAGGCGCTTTACACCAGCTACCAGGCCGGACAGCCAAACCCGCTCACCCCGTTGCCGGTGCAGTACGCCGACTTCGCGGTATGGCAGCGCGACTGGCTCACCGGACCGGTCCTGGACGAGCAGCTTGATTACTGGCGCACCCAGCTAGCCGATGCGCCCATCCTGGACCTGCCGACTGATCGGCCGCGCCCAGCCGTGCGATCAACCGCCGGCGCCGCCATCAGCTTCCACCTCGGCACGGAGATCACCCGGCGACTGCAGGAGATCTCCCGCCGCCACGGCGCCACCATGTTCATGACCCTGCTGGCCGCCTACGCCACCCTGCTCGGCAAATACACCGGCCAGGAAGACCTGATCGTCGGCACCCCGGTCGCCAACCGCAACCACGGCGAGACCGAACAGCTCATCGGCTTCTTCGTCAACACTCTGGCCCTACGAGCCGACCTGCGCGACGACCCCACCTTCACCCAGCTCCTGGCCCAGATCCGAGCCACCGCACTGGCCGCCTACACCCACCAGGACGTGCCCTTCGAGCAGCTCATCGATGAACTCGCGGTCGCAAGAGACCGGTCACGGACACCACTGGTCCAAACCCTGTTCAACTACACCACCACAGCCAGCGACAGCTCACCCACGTCGTCGGTGGAGTCGCTACCCGCACGCTTCGATGTCGCCCTGACGGTGGGACACGCGTCCGATGAGGGCTTGATCGGGTCGATCCAGTACAGCACCGCGCTGTTCGACGAGGCCACCGTCCGCCGCATGGTCGGGCACCTCACCGAACTCCTCACCGCGATCACCGCCGACCCCGATCAGCATCTGTCGGCCCTGCCCATCCTCACTCCGAACGAGCACCAGCAGCTCACCGTCGACTGGAACGCCGCCACTGCCGAACTCCCCCAGGCCAACGGCATCCACGAGCTCATCACCGGCTGCGCGCTGGCCCGGCCACACGCGCCGGCAGTTGTCTACGACGACATCGCCCTCACCTACGGCCAGTTGGAGACCCGCGCCAACCAACTCGCCCACCACCTCCTCGGCCTCGGGCTACAGCGCGAAGGCGTGGTCGGCCTGCGCCTGCCCCGCAGCACCCACATGATCGTCGCCATCCTCGCCATCTGGAAAGCCGGCGGCACCTACCTCCCCCTCGACCCCGACTACCCCACCGACCGACTCACCTACATGCTCACCGACAGCGGAGCCGACCTCCTCATCACCACCGAGCACACCACCGAGCTGCCCTCCCGCATCCCCGCCATCGGCCTGGACGATCCCGCCACCAACGCCGCCCTGGACACCCAGCCCACCACACCGCCAGACGTCACAGGCCTCTCCCACATCCTGGCCCTGGACGATCCCGCCACCAACGCCGCCCTGGACGCCCAGCCCACCACACCGCCGGAAGTCACGGTCCTTCCGGACCAGGCCGCTTACCTCATCTACACCTCAGGCTCCACCGGTCGTCCCAAAGCCGTCCAAGCCACCCACCGCTCCGCGATCAACCTCGCCACCACCATGCGACCCCTGTTCGCCATCGACCACACCAGCAACGTCCTGCAATTCGCCTCCTTCAGCTTCGACGCCGCCATCCTCGACATCACCGTCACCCTCACCACCGGCGCCACCTTGGTCCTAGCCACCCCCGAACAACGAACCCACCCCGACCAGCTCACCCAACTGATCAACCGCCACCACATCACCACAGCCAGCATCGTCCCCTCCCTGCTGGCCACCCTCACACCAGACGCCACCACCCCACCCTCGACGTCGCTCAAAACTCTGATCCTCGGCGCCGAACGCCTCTCATCCCAACTCGCCGACGCCTGGGCACCGCACCTCACCCTGCACAACACCTACGGACCCACCGAAACCACCGTCATCACCACCACCACACCGCCTCTCGCTCCCTCCGGCAGCATGCCGGCCATCGGCAGCCCCCTCCCCAACACCCACACCCACGTGCTCGACCCCCACCTCAACCCAGTACCGATCGGCGTGGCAGGCGAACTCCACATCGGCGGCACCGGACTCGCCCGCGGCTACCACCACCGACCCGCCCTCACCGCCCAACACTTCATCGCCGCCCCAGAAGGCCAACGCCTCTACCGCACCGGAGACCAAGCACACTGGCGCGCCGACGGCCAACTCCACTTCCTCACCCGCACCGACCACCAAATCAAACTCCGCGGCTACCGCATCGAACCCGGAGAGATCGAGCATGCCCTGACCGAGCACCCGGCCATCACCGCCGCCCTGGTCACCCTCCACGAACAGCACCTCATCGCCTACCTCGTGCCAGGCGACGAGCCCATTCCACCGGTCAACGAACTACGCGACCACCTGCGGACCAGCCTGCCCGACCACATGATCCCCACCACCTACATCGAACTCGCCGCCTTCCCCCTCACCCCCAACGGCAAGATCGACCGCACCGCGCTACCTACGCCGGACGCCTCCCGACCCGAGCTGGCCAGCGCCTACCAGCCACCCGCCACCCCCACCGAAGAACTCCTCACCGCCATCTGGACCGACCTCCTCCACCTCGACC